>CAVTWA010000001.1:0-392777 GCA_963738025.1 uncultured Acidobacteriota bacterium
ACGCGGAAGTAGTGCGAGTCGCCGTGGACGTAGGCCACCGGCTTCTGGAACGCGATCACCTGGGCACGCAGCGCCAGCAGAAACGCCTGGAAGCCGTCCTGAGCAGGAGCACATCGGTCTCCCCAGCGTCATCGGATTGCGCAGAGGCCGCCCTGGCTCGAATCCTGATTAAAACCCGGATCGGCCTGCGTGATGAACATCACGGCCACGGAGTTCTGCGCGACGGCAGTCGCGAAGGTGTCCTTCATCCATTGGATGCCCGCCGCATTGCGGGCAGCATATTCCATGGGATCCGGGTAATCGTCGCAGAGATTGTTGCAGGAACCCTGAATGTTGATCGTCGCGTACATCACCGTGCCGACAATCCAGCGGCGGTTCTCCACGCAGGGGACGTCGGTGTAGGTGGCAGTCTGCGTCTTGGTGACGTCGGCTCGAATTGGCATTGGCACTGCCAAAACCCTTGCACATCGGCATAGACTGAACTTCCTGGAGGAATTGGGTCTGCCCCAGGGTGTAAGGCGTGTAAAGAAAAATGCGCGCTCGTTATTGAGTTCCTGGAGAGAGTTCTTCCGTCCACGCCAAGGCTCTTGCGATCGCAATCGGTCCAATCGTTGTCACCGGGCGTGAAGATAGCGGGGAATAGAGGCTGCCAAAGTAGGTGGCCGCGTTGGTATAGATGCTGTTTGGCGCAGTTCGGCGATCCACTGCCTTGCCGCAAATCGCCGTCATGGGCTGAGAAGGCGAGATTTTGCGAGTTCATATCAGCGATCAGGTTCGGGAGAACGGCAGCCTGCTCGGCGGAATACGGCAGGTCACCCCACAGGCCGATGGAATAGGCGCGGCTGCTCTGCTGGTTGACGCCATAGGGATAGTCTTTGTTCTTGCCGTTGGCATTGCCGTTACTGTTGTCCCCGTGAAGGCCACGTGGCACGGTGATGGCCAGGGCGGTCAGCGCGAGTAGGGTGGCCGACGCCATGACAGACTTGCACGACCGTTGGAGCGCGCTCGAAAATAGACTCATTCGTTTGTTCCTTTCTGAGTGACTCAAACACTTCCGGGATCCTAACGAGCACCATGTCTGGAAGGTGAACGGAAGGTTACAACGCGGTAAATGTGGGCAATCGCGGCCCGCAGCGGGTGAGAACTGAAAATTGATTAGTGAATAATGAAAATTGCCCTTGGAAAGATCGTCAAATCGACCAGTTTCCAAGGACAATTTTCATTATTCACTAATGAATTTTCAGTTCTCAATTTGGAGAGAGAGAGTTACGCAGAGAGCAAGGGGCGCACGCTCTGAATTCCCGAATCGTTCGAATTCGGAAATTCAGGTGTGCGCCCCTGCTTTAACGGCTTCAGAAAGTCAACCGGACCGATGCTTTAAAGAAGCGTCTCTGAGTGCCCTTGTCCTGGATCGATCCGAAAGGCGTGCTTCCGTTTGTATTCAGGAACGGACTCGACGGCGTCGGATGGTTCAAGACGTCGGTCGAGTCCATTCGGATTTGCAGCGACTTCGACTCGGTGAGCCGGACCGATTTGGCCAGGGACGCATCGAACGACCAGTTACCCGGGAGCGTTAACGATGCAAGACCCAACCCGCCGCGCGTTCCCGGTTGCGGATTCTGCAGCACGATGTTTCCGTTGCTGTCGGCGATGGCCTGGAGGGTGCAGAAGCCTGCCAGTTGGGTGGCAACTGCCGAGCATTGCGGATCTTTCGTTCTGGTGAACGAACCAAAGTAGGACCCGAAATTGTGGTCCGCGGGGTTTGAGACGCTCACCCAATTCACCTTGCCATCTCTCGGGAACTTCCCGACGATATCCGGAGCCGCGTTACCGTACAGGCCTGTCTGGCTGGCAAGGCCGCTTGAGGCGTTCACGTAGCTCGCCGAGATGCTTGCAGGCGGTCCCGAACTGAGATTCACGACGGGGCTGGCCTGCCACCCTTCGATCACCCGCGCCAGCACACCGTGACTGTTTGCCAACAGCAATTTCCCCGGACCCATCGGCAATTCGAAAGTTCCGTACGCCTTGAAATCATGGGTGGCATTACCGGGACTCAGTGTGTAGTCCTTGAGGCGATCCACTGGATTCGTGTAGGTTTGGGCGGTACTCAATCCATTTCCCGCGGCGAATGAAACCAACGGAGTTTGCATCGATTTCGAGAAGATGTAGGTGGCTTGCAGCGTCATTCCATGAGTCGGCCGCAAGGTACCCTGGAGCTGAAGGGAGTTGTATTTGGATGTGCCTGTGTTGGTCCAGAAGTTGGCGCCAGAACCGAGGGCGGTACCGGTGCTGAACTGGGGATTGGCAGAGATCCAGTTTGCGGGGAACATTCCGGCCGGCACCACGGGACCGCCGGCGATGGTTGTGCCGCCGGGGACATTAAATCCCAGATTGGCGCGCTTCAGCACAGTGCCGCGCTCTCCGGTGATGGATACCGGGACCGTTCCTGCCGCCCCGCTGCCGACACCGTTAAAGTAGTTGAGAGAGTTTGCCAGAGTCTGGAAGTCGCCGTTGGCGAGCGCGTCTCTGAACGTCGTGCTGACCCGAAGATGCTGCGAGCCTCGCTGGGTTACTCCGTCGACGGGGGCGCAAACGGCGGTGGGATTTGCCGGGTTGCATCCCGTTACGTTGGGATTCAGATTCAGTCCCAGGAACATCTGGTCGAATAGCGGATCGTTGCCGCCGGCGCGAGTGGTTTGCAGAGCGTTGAAGAGTGGCGTGTTGTAGAACACATCCGGCGTGTTGAGATCGTACCAGCCGTACAACCCGGTGCCTTTTGTGCCGACATAACGCGCATCCACCGTGAACGTACGGCTGATCTGTCGCGTGATCGATAGAGTGAAGTTCTGGATGTACGGAGTGTAGAAGTTCGGATCGAACGCTGCCGCGCCCTGGCTCAACTTGGCCAGCGGGATCGGCTGCATCGGCAGGGTCGCCGGCGTGAGCGGAATCTGCTTCTGCAACGCCGCTACGTCGAAATAGCTGCCGTCCACAGGCCCCGTCGTAGTCACGTTAGTGCGGAAGCCGGGTGTTGTGAAGATGAAGTTCGAAAGGTTGCCCGCATGGCCGCCTCCGACGTAGCTGATTTGATAGCCGCCGCGCACATTGGTTTTTCCTTTTCCAAACCATGGCAATTCCCAGGCAAAGCCGACAGCAGGTCCGAAATTGTTGTAGTCATTCGGGAAAATCGTGTCGCCCGGTTTGGACGTCTTGGGCCCGACAAACTCCACTTGTGTCTGCAAGCTGGTGTTCACACCATTGTTCGGATTCATCCAATTGCTGAAACTGCGGCCGGATACTCCGAACAGCGCCAGCCCATCCTGGCCTCCAGCCGGCCGAATGGTCAGTCCCTGGCCTTCGTACGGCACGCCGTAATATGACCAGCGGACACCGGCATTCAGAGTGAATGAGGGGCGAACCTTCCAGTTGTCTTTGAAGAACACGGACACTTCGTTTTCGTGGGGTTCGATGACTCTCCGCTGTTGGTCGAGGTAGTTCGTCCAATGGTCGAGCTGAGTCGGCGATTTAATATAGTATAACTGCGACGCGCTGGCGACGGAACCGGCCATGAAGGCCAGGAGTTGCCCAGCCGTCGTCTGAGTGGTCGGGGTGAGTCCCGGGAAGTTGGCCGCACTTGCAAAAGCGGTGACGGGATTCAAAGCCGAATTGCCGCCGGTGCCAAGCGGTATGGTTGGGTCGGCTGTGCTGACGCCGGTTGTGTGGGTAAGCAGCACCTCGACACCGCCTTTAAAGGCGTGCTTGCCTTTGTTCCAACTGACCGAATCGGCAAAGCTGGTCAGAGGAGTCGTGTTGTTCTGTATAGCGCATAAGGTCAGACAGCTAAAGTTATTCACGCTCATTGATCCGACGCCGGAGGGCGCGTAAGCGATTGGAAAATTCTGTCCGGACGCATTCGTTCCGCCTTGCAACAGGAGCGACAGCGGAACTTTGCGTTTTTCGGGATCCGGCACTTCCCACGGGGCATAGATATACTGAAAACTCCTCCGGTACCCAAACCGTGCTTCGTTGACGATGTTGGGCGTAAGTGTAGACGTAAAATTCACCGTAAACACCCACGGACGGAGCACCATCTGCTGCGGGAAATAGCCGGGCCACAAGCCGCCCACGCCGCTATTATAGTAATCGGAGTCTATCCTTTCGTTCGTGTAGTTGACGGCGACCTTGTGCCTGGCATTAAAGTTGTGATCGACTTTCCCGTTGAACTGCAGGCGGTTGGCATCGAAGGTGTTTCCGCTGGCGAGGGGGTAATCCCCGAGGGAATGCCCGCGCCAGGTCCATTGAGTTATGGCGGTGTTGAGTCCATCACCGCCGTCAAAGATATTCGCGTGCGGCATGGCGGCGAGGAACTTCTGGCTGGTGCCGGAGGGATCCAGCTTCGAGCGATTCGCATCCCACGGGGCGCCGGCGACAACAGCGTCGGAACAATCGGGCTTTGTCGGATTGCTCACTAGAGGACCGAACACACTGCGGAACTGCAGTGAACCCGTGTACGGCGTGCCGTCAGGATTGGTTGCGGGGGCAACCGGGTTGCCGAATGAGTCTACGGACGCGATCGTCGGACTGGCGCCCCCCGTCACCTTTTGGGTGTTGATATTGCCCGGCGTCCAGCCCGACCAATAACGGAGAATTCCGTGCTGCGCGCAATCGGTAAGCGTCACCGGACGCGACACCTGGCGCTCATTTTCGATCTGCTTGTCGACCAGGACGAAAAAGAAAGTCTTGTTCTTCACGATCGGCCCGCCCACGCTGCCGGTCAATTCGTGGCGATTGAGCCAGGGCGGCGTGGTGGGCGACCACTTTCCATTTACGACCTGTTTATTGTTGGTCCAGGTATTCGCGTCCAGCTTGGAGTTTCGAACGCTCCAAAAACCGCTGCCGTGAATCTGGTTCGTGCCGGATTTGGTCAGGATCTGCACCTGGCCGTTGCCGCGCCCATATTCCGCGTCAACCGGTGTGAGAATAACCCGGAATTCACCGACCATATCGGTATTCAACATGGTGACCGAGCCGATGCCGTTGGCATAGCGGCCATTCTGAACGCTCAACCCATCGCGGACGGTATTGACCATGGACGCGCTGACACCGGCAAAAGTCGTGTTCTCGGTATTATCCGTACCTCGTACCCCGGCCATCGTGCTGGTCACCAGATCGAGAACGTTGTTGCTCACCAGCGGGAGCTGTGAGACGGTCTTTTCGACCAGGACATTTCCGATCGTCGATGACGACTCCGCGATTACCGCGGTGGCTTCCGCCGTGACTTCAACCGTTTGATCCGCAGCGCCGACCTGAAGCGTGAAGTTGTACCGCGCGGCGGCCGATTGTCCGAGTTGGACATCATTAAAAACCTGCGTTTTAAAGCCGGGTAACTCGGCCGTGAGTTTGTAAATCCCGGGTAATAGACTCGGGATGTTGTACGCCCCCGATTCGTTTGTTATCGCTGTTATCACCACACCCGTCTGCGTGTTCGTCGCAGTGACAGTGACGCCAGGGATATACGCCTGGCTGGTATCCTGAACAAGACCACCTACGGCCGCGTTAGTGCTCTGTGCCAATGCCGCTTCAATGTAGACCAGACAAAACAGAACCACCGATGTGGCTGCCAATATTCTGCGCATGTTCGACTCCTCCCGAAAAAACTCGCCCAATGAACTCTACGGTCCTTGTTTCCGGTGAAAATTTCCCCCCACTCTATTTCCGCTTAAAGGGCTTGGCAACTAAAATATTGAAGAACCTAATCAGATAGGGCAGACAGCATCCTGAAGAATTCCTGAATTGCATCGGAATAAAAGCTGAACATAGGTATCCCTCTAACAGGAATGGAGTTCTGTTGTCCGGCCTGGCTCTATCGGTTAAGATCTGTGCGATTTTCCGTGCGGGTCGAAGTGTCTAGAACTATGAAATACCATCTGGGCGAGTACAAACTGGATCCGAGCACCTACTCATTGTGTCGCGGGTCGACCCCGGCGCCGGTCAGCCGAAAGCGGTTTGAGGTGCTGCTCTATCTGGTGAAAGAGCGGCATCGCGTCGTGACCCGGCACGAACGGTCGAGCAGTTCTGGGAAGGCCACGAAGTTTACGAAGAGAACTTAACCAAATGCATCAGTGAGTTGCGCAGGGCGCTGGGCGATCAACAAAAGCCGCATCGTTGCATCGAGACGATCCCGGCGGTGGGTTACAGATATATCGGCGTCGTGGAAAAGAACTGGCGCCGGCGCGCGAATCCATCATTATTAATAGCGAGACGGCCGAAGCGGCGGCTCTTGCCGCCGAAGTCGTGCAGGACAGTCCCGCGAACGCTACTGTCCTTGAAGCGGAAAGCGTCCCTGTTGGATTAAGATCCCGGATTACCTCCGCTGGGCGGCCCCGGCCCTCCGTGTTCATTGTGACGTCGCTGTTCGCTTTCATTGCACTCGGCGCAGTCGCTGTCTCCGTCTATTCGTTTATGGGAGCTTCTAAAACGGCGCCGGCTTCTTCAGGGGCGATCCACTCGCTGGCGATTCTGCCATTCAAGCCTATCGGCGAACAGGGCCGCGACGAGTCCCTCGAGTTGGGCATGGCGGATGCGCTTATCACGAAGTTAAGCAACCTCGCTCAAGTGTCCATCGTGCCGACCGGATCGGTGCGCAAGTACGCCAGCCTCAACCAGGATCCGATCGCCGCAGGCAACGAATTGAAGGTCGATTCCGTGCTGGAAGGCACCGTGCAAAAGCGGAATCTGCGTATTCGAGTCAGGGTGCGGCTGGTCCGGGTATCCGACCGCTCATTCCTGTGGGCCGAGACCTTCGATGAGCAGTTTGCGGATATCTTCAGTCTTCAGGATTCCATTTCCGAAAAAGTTGCGCAGGCGTTGGCCGTTCGCCTGAGCACGCGGGACACGGAGAGGAACGCGAGGGGAGACACCGACAACGGCGAGGCGTATCAACTCTATCAAGAGGGCCGCTACTCCTGGAACAAGCGCACTGAAGACGGGTTGCTGAAGAGCATCGGCTTCCTGGAACAGGCGACAAGGGTAAATCCCCGATACGCGACCGCTTACGCCGGCCTTGCGGACGCCTATATTGCAGCCAGCAACTTCAACCTTCTCTCTCCGCGAGAGGTATATCCAAAAGCCGAATCCGCCGCCCGTAAAGCGATCGAAATAGACAACAATCTTGGGGAAGCTCATGCAGCTCTCGCTTTTTCAACGATGTTGTTCGACTAGGACTGGGCGGACTCGGAGCTGGAGTTTCGCAGAACCATAGACCTTAATCCCAATTACGGCCCGGCACATGAATGGTACGCGGTAGGTTTAGTGTCGGCCGGGCGCTTTGATGAAGCGATCGCGGAAGCGAGCAAGGCGCAACACGCCGACCCTCTCTCGCTTTTCATCAACGCGGGTATGGGCTGGGTTTCATTCCTTACCCGGGACTATGATCGGACTATCGCGGAATGTACCAGGACCCTCGAGATGGAACCTGGATTTGCGCCGGCTCATGTCTACCGGGGCATGGCGTACGAGCAAAAAGGAATGTTCGACAAGGCCATCGCCGACCTCGAAGCCGCACGCGACTCCGAAGGACAACCAAATTTATCTTCGGGAGAAGCTCTCGGGCACGCCTCGGTGAAAAAGAGCAAGCACTCAACCTGCTCGAAAAAGCCTATGAAGAACGCTATCCGTGGTTGATCCATCTGAGCGTGGAACCCCGGTTGGATCCTCTTCGCTCCGAGCCACGCTTTAAGGCCCTGCTCAGCCGGATTGGCCTGGCGCCGGTCGCGCGAGGGACGAGG
Organism: uncultured Acidobacteriota bacterium; assembly: GCA_963738025.1. GTDB lineage: Bacteria > Acidobacteriota > Terriglobia > 20CM-2-55-15 > 20CM-2-55-15 > 20CM-2-55-15. Next base: position 7,788 of record CAVTWA010000001.1, read on the forward strand.
TCGAACCCTTAAAGTACCGATATCGGCAACCAGGACCGCCGGCTTCCAGGTTTTTCAAAGGAGCAACGCTTTGGACCTGGAAGCAGCGGTCTGGTTGTCCGTCTTGTTCGAACATCAAGACGGACAGATCACGGGTTTCGGATTCATCCTCCACCACCAGGACGCGCAATCCGTTTTTGGAATTGCCGGTCTATTCCGTCCTATTTCTGAGTCACTTTCTTGATGTGGACGTGAGGTGGAGAAACCTTCTGAAGCTCCGCCACAAATGGTTGTACGACGGTGCTGGTCGGTACGGCTTTGCCCAGAAGAATGTCTTCCCCTGTCACATTATTCTCATAGATTTTCCGGTTGGCGGTATCGTCCATACCGATAACCGAACCATCCAATGAAATTCCTGCGAACAGGCCTTTGCTCCGTGAATACGCAAATACGGCAGATCTGAGAAGGACATCGGTGCCGACTTCAGCCTTCCGTCCGACTGGTCCAGCAGTGGCGGAAGCGTCCGCACCTAACTTCAGTTTTCCTTTCAAGATTCCTTTTATGCCGGCTTCATCTGTAAAAACGAGCACGATATCGCTCGCTTGCAGTCCGATCTGGAAACCAAAGCTACCGCCTCCGATTTCGATGTAGGCCGGCGCACTCCAGCTGCCGTCTTCACGACGCTGGGACATCAAGCCTTTGCCCCACTGACCACCGATGCCGAAAGCCCCTTTCACGACATGCGGAATGACGGCGATACCGTGGGCTCGTGCCATCAACTCTTCCGGAATAGAGTTTTCGGGAATGGTCATTATTTCACTCAGAACATTGACCGCGTCTGCGGCGCGTTCGGCTTCCGGCGAATTCTTGCTGGATTGCCGGGCCACCACGGGATTACTAAAAACAAATACAACGGCCACAGAACAGAGCGCGGTACAGGCAAAACTCCTTAACATAAGACCTCCTCCAAAAAATAGACCACAATGCATAACTGCTGTTGCTAGATTGGATTTCGCCCTTGAATGATGCGTATCAATACCGTGGCAAGAGCCAATATCAGCAGGATGTGAATAAACCCGCCTAACGTGTATGAAGTAACCATTCCCAGTAGCCAAAGGATCAGCAGCAGAACAAAGATTGTCCAGAGCATGGAATACCTCCATAGGTTGTTATTTGTCCGCTCGATCAATCATGTCATCGGACAAAATCATTTTCGATTCGACGTTTTGAAGACTCCCATTACCTGAGCAAAGATTTGAAACTCTCCAAACGTTCGCGCTGTTTTGCACGATCTCGGCCGCTCTCCTAACCGATTCGATTTTCGGACCGGTGCTTGAGAGCGAGTGACCTCGCGTTTTCCGCTATTTGTACGGCTTGGCGTGCCGTTGCCGAAACAGTCGTCTCTCCGGCCCTGCTTGCGTGAAATGCCTCCGCTTTTTGCAGTAATCGCTCTGCCGTCGCAAATAACTCTGAGGCGTTTTCTTCGGCGCCTGCCCAAAGTGCAATCCAGAGAGCGTTGCGCGCTTCATACAAATCCAGTGGTGTGCTCGGCTCCGGGACGATGGGTTTTACGTTCGACGCCAAGACGTTTGCGGTATAACTCCCGCGTGGTAACAATTCATACTTCGCCTCGACTGCTTCGATTTGTCCAACGGAACGTTTCCCGAAGAAGTTTTCCATCACGACGGCGTCGCTCGGCTGAGAAACTGCGAAATATGGTTCCGCCGTGACAATCAATCCGAAAGTCTGAAGGTTGGTGGTTACGCTCAGTTTGCTCTTCGTATCCTGCAGGACCAACTCACCCAGGTTCGTAGCGCGACCTTCGGGCGTGATGGCCCACATCACATACGTCAAGTACTCAGGTCCAAAACGCATAGCAGCTACCAAACCATCGAACTCAGCCGCTATCTCGACGCGACTTTGAGTGTTTTGAACCGTTGCCTCTCCGTGTGAAGCTGCCAACAAGGGAGTGCCTTGGAAGTCCACCCTGGTGACAGCGGAACGTTTGGCATAATTCACCGCTTTTGTGATCCGCGCCACAGGATAGATGGCGTTGTGCCCGCTGTCGCTGCCGTCAACCTGAAGTGAATTCGAATTGTGTGTCTGCGCTCCTTGCACCGTTATGGCTGCCACAAGAGCAATAGCAGGCAGAATAAGCTTCAGAGATTTCATGTCGTGCTTCGCTGCCTCCTTTCGAAAGAACTAGACGATGCACACAGATGGCCAAATGGCAATGCTCGGACACTTTTGCTCATTAACTTAAACAGTAGAAAGGTTAAATGCCGCTGGCAACATTCGTTCTGGAAAGCTTGGATGAGCCCGAACCCAACTGGATGGGGGAATGTTTTCCCTGCGCATGCGGCGGTTGAGAACTGAAAATTGATTAGTGAATAATGAGAATTGTCGTTGAAAGATCAGGCAATCGAGGAATTTTTCAAAGACAATTTTCATTATTCACTAATCGATTTTCAGTTCTCAACGGAAAGCAACCCCTGACACTCCAAATTTTTGCTGTTGCATCTGGCGGATGAATCGCGAACAAGGATCTTGGTTGCTGTAGATCAGTCCCCGCCTGAGTCAGGCGGGGACTGTGGGCACTCATCGCTAGATCGGTCTCTATCCTGGACAGCGGTGTCGTAATGATTCGGCGAAAGCAATCAGCGTAAAGGGGAAAGGGGCGGCCGGGTGAGAACGGTTTTTCGCCGGTTAGTCAGTCGTGTAGTTGATTTCGGTTCGCCTCATCATCATGCCGTTGAGAATGAGAACGACGATGGTGAAGACGACCAACCCAATGACAGATGCGAACACGGATGACGGCGCCGTGATCACAGCGAACGGTCCGATCGGTATGGGCACCGGCGTAATCGACTGAAGGTAGTGAACCACGCTGATCTGCTGGAGAGCTGAGGGCAGGAACACATTCGCCGATTCCCACAACAAGACGAATGCGGCAGGTATTGCGGGATTCTTGAAAAGAAATCCGGTCAGCATGAAAACGGATCCATATCCAACGCACCCCAGCAGCGCAATCCCGACGTAGGCCAGCAGCTCACGAGAGCCAGGTCCGCTGAAGAAGTGCGCCTCGGCCACGATCGATCCGTTCACCGAATGAATCAGGATGTTTGTGACTCCGACGCTCGTGCAGTAAATCGCGCTCGTGATGAGCAATCCAGCCAGATATTTGCCCGCCACCAGAACTTCCCGCCTGACAGGCGTTAATAAATAAAAGTGCATGGTCCGTGTGACCATGTCGCCGCGATAAAGGCTGGCGAAGACCAGTGCACATCCGAACACAATCATCAGACGCAGCATGAATGTCTGGAACATCACCGCGAAGACTTTCGTGACATCGGCGTTGCTCGGCGGGGTCGGATCGATCAGCAACAGCATCGTAACCAAGGTAACAGGCGCTGCAGCGAGCAGCATCGGGAAGACCCACTTTCGTCCAGCAAGAAACTTGCGGATCTCGAATCCGGCGACGACGACCGTCTGTTCAGCCCATTTGGTCCATTGCGACATCAGAGCATCTCTTTCTTTCAAAGTCTTCCGGATCCGTTCGTGCCGATCAGGTACGAATAGATGGAATTTACATCTTCATCGATCGGTATGACGCCTTCGATCGTCAAGTTATGTTCGAGTACAGCACGGTTCACGAGGTTATACAGTCGGTCGAGACTGCGTGTCCTCACAAGCACACCGGCGCCGTCTTCCGTGATTCGGACTTCGACGACATGGTCTTCGGAAAACGCCCGGCTGGCGAGAATGGCGGGCCGGTCACACCGGATAAGAATTCCCATTGGATGTTCGGCCATCTCTTCGCGGACATCGTGAATGTCTCCCTCCGCGACGATGTAACCGTTACTCATCATCACGACCGAGTCAGAAATAATGTCGAGCTCATGCAGGATGTGACTGGACACGATCACGAACAGCCCTTGTCCGGCAAGCTGCTGGAACAGATCGATGGATTCCGTACGCGCCATCGGATCGAGACCATTCAGCGGTTCGTCAAGCACCAGCACCGCAGGTTGATGGGCGAGTGCGAGAGCCAGCTTGACCCGCTGCCGCATCCCTTTGCTGTAGCCGGCGACGCGGCGGTGAGCGGCTTCGGTCATATGCACTTGCTCGATTACTTTCCATGCGGTGTCTTCAGCCTCCCGCCGTCCGCGATTGTGGAGGCGGAGCAGGGAGCAGACCAGGTTGAAACCGGTGACACCTTTGGGAAACGTGTCGAATTGCGGGCAGTATCCGATCTTGCGGTAAAACGTTTCCGGATCCGCGGCGCGCGTTCCTAAAACGGCGATGTCCCCTCTGGTGGGACGAATCAATCCCGTCATGAGATTCATCAAGGTCGTTTTACCGGAACCATTCGGGCCCACCAGACTCGTGATTCCGGGACCGATCTTCAAATTGACTTTGTTCACGCCGAGTACTTCGCCGTAGAACTTCGAAACGTCTGTGAAAACGATCTGACCCGAATCCGTCGTCATCGGACGACCTCGTGCGCGCGGATCTTGCGGTTCAACAAAAGCACGCTGATCGCGCACACCGCGGCGACTGCAGTCCAGGCGCTCCATGCCGGAATCGGCGGTAAGCCAGGCGTCGGATTCAGAGCGCGGGCGGCAGTTGCGTAACCGTCGGGGTTGTTAACGAAGAACAGGGAATTCCAGAGAGTGCCGATCAGAACGATGGCATTCAACAGGTTTCCCCAGCTGGTCCGCAGGATCCCGTTGGCTGCGGCGCCGAAACCGGTCGGGATGAAGAAGAGCGCAAAAAGCATTCCGGCAGCTGCCGGCCGCCATCGCACCCAGGCGGAGGCGGCCATGGAGACGAGTGAAATCAACGCAACCCAGACCAGTGATCCGACGGCGATCGCGAATGCGAGGTGGATGTTGTCCACCAGCCATTGCCGACCCGCGAGTCCGGATTTGAGTGCATAGATCAGCAGCATCGGCAGGCCCGTGATCATGAAGAGCAGGATGAACAGAACACTGAATTTTCCAATCAGGTATTCGGCTCTCGAGAAGGGCCGGCTGAAATAGAGCGGGAGCGCATTATTCGTCAGGTCCGGCGAAATCAGGCCCGGACCGATAATGGCCGTGACAAATACGGATAACGTCGCTTGAAAACTCATCAGAGGCAGGAAGAACCCTTCGGTGACCGGAATCAGGTCCCCGCTGGGAACGTTCGCTCTCGGAAACATCGCGGCCAGGAGATCGACGTTGTGGCTGATATAGATGGCGCTCATTGCGACCAGCGTTGGAACGAAGCACAGCACGTAAAAAATGACAAGAAGCCGCGACTGAAAAACCCGGCCCAGAGCATATCGAGTCAGAATCCGGAATCGAAAGCGTTCCGCTGTGCGCGGGCCGTCATAGGGACGGTATCCGCGTCTATGAATGGCCATTTCTGCCCTCCATCGCATTCAGGAAGATGTCTTGAAGTGAATCGCGCTTGTAGTCGAGCCGGCGGATTTGCACACCCGTCTCCGAAGCAATCCGATAAAGGTCTCGGGTTTCGACGGTCTCCGGAAGAATCATTTTGAGCTTGCGGCTTCCATTGAGGGCGAGCTCGCAGCCAAGTTGTTCAATGCGACTGAGAAAGACGGCTGTTTCGCCGCGCGTTTCCATCTGGATGAACTTGCGGTTGGTCCGGCGTTCTGCTTCGAGATTGCAATACGTCGCGAGTGTCCCGTCCCTCAGGATCATTACTTCATCGCAACACTGTTCGACGTCACGCAGGAGATGCGAGCACAGAATGATCGTCGTGTCCTGGCTGTCCCGGATTTCGCCGATGATCTCCAGCATGCGCTGGCGGCCGTGAGCGTCGAGTCCGTTTGTCGGCTCGTCGAGAATCAGCATTTTCGGCGCGTGAACGATCGCGACGGCGAGCTTCGCCATTTGCTTCATACCGAGCGAATAGGTGCCGACATCTCGATAACGCGCCTCGCCCAATCCAAGGTGAAACAGCGTCTCGTGGGCGCGCTCCAGTGCTGCAGTCGCCGGCAGGCCGGACAATTCCGCCATCATGCGAACGAGGCGTATTCCGGTCATGCCGGTGATGTAGGAGTCGTTCTCTGGCATGTAGCCGATGGAATGACGGATCTCGCGGGCTTGTGTAGTGACGTCCATCCCGAGAACGCGGGCGGATCCGCTGGAAGGCGGATGAAAGCCCAGCAGTGTCTGGATCAGGGTACTCTTGCCGGCGCCATTGGGGCCAAGCAGACCGATCGCCCGTCCTGAGAAAGTCCCGTTGATGTCTTTCAGGATCGGGCGACCGTTGAAGGATACCGAGAGGTTCTTGAGTTCTATTGCCGGGACCAATCGTTCTCCTGTTTCAAAGTTCGTTATGCGATCTCGGCGGTGACTTCATCACTTCACCCTCTGCATCGTATCCATCATGTTCCGCAATCCGCCGAGCATGAGTACATTAAACGCGAGATCACCTTGATAGCCCATCATGATCTGGTCGGGCGCTGCCGACGCGCAGACCAGCGTCGCCGGAGTCAGGTCCACGGTCTGACGCAAGACCTTCAACTGGTCGGATGTGACGCCTCCGATTCCTGCCGGTATATAACCAGCGAGAGAACTCGCCGTCTCGGAAAGGTTCTGGTAGAGGATCGCCGAACAATGATCCGCTCCGTCCGCCGGCATCATCGACCGGAACTTCGTGGAGGTCGAAATCGATGACCGGGTCTGTTGATATTGAAGCGCCTGCGTGACGAGTCCTCGTGAGGGCGCCGCAATGACATATCCGAGGTAATAGGTATAGTCGACTTCCGTGCCGCTGCCGTGGCTCAATCTGTAATAAACCTGGCCGCTCACGGCCTCGGATGTCAGCGTTACATTGGGTACTCCGTTTTGAGCCGCTGTATTGTTGAACGCTGCCACCAGCCGCTCGATCGAGTTCTGAAGACGAGCCGAATCGTAGACTTCAGCCACGACTTTCCAGGACGGAACCGGCAGAAACGGACCATCCATCGCGATCACGAATTCGCCGCCTAGAGGCTCTGCCAGATCGCGCCGCGCATCGACGCCAGTCTGACTCTGGAACTCTTGCAGATGATCGCCGCCGAACGCGAGGATCTCGTCGAGTATTCCAAGGGCATCTTTCGTCACCGCGGACGCCACACCGTAAGCCTGAGGCGAAACGAATTCGAGCGCGCCCATCGGGGCAGGCGGGGCGAGCCAGCTCACGACGCCGGACGGCTGCGATGTGAAATTCAATTGAGCGCGCGTCATTGTTTTGCCGAGCTCTTGTTTTTGCTCAACGACCAGCCGATCCACTTTATCCAGTCCGAGGAAACGCGCTCCATCGGCGCGCTGTGTGCCGGAAAATACCGTGGCCAGATCCGCAGCGAACAGGGTTCCGACGCCCTGGGCATAAGCCTGCGCGATCGATGCATAGAAAGGACGCGTCGAAAAACCGCTGCTGCCGGTTTGCTGCGCAAGCACAACGTTGTACAGCGCCTGGCCGGAAGTGGTCAGAACCAGCGCAGACGGGCCGATGTAGGCAATCGGTTCTTTACTATCTTTGCTGAGCTGAGCCAGCTGCGACGGATCGGTGAGAATGCGCACCGGCTTTTCACCGGAACCGCGTGTTGAGAGCGCGGAAATTTCCGCGAGAACGCCGGAGCGGTTCTGAATGCTGGCTAGAACGATCAGGTCTTCAGGTCCGGCTCCGCTGCCCGTAACGGCAACCGCGATCTCTTCTCCGAGTTGATCGCCAAGAGTCCGGACATGCGCGATCATCTCTTCGAGCGTGAGATCACCGGAATTTCCCCGCTGGTTGCGCTCGGCCCACCAGGCTTTCAGAAAATCGTTTTGATCGATCTTCTGGCGGAACAGATCGTAAGCCTGACCGAGAACGGAACTCACATTTGGAAACGCGCCGTACATGACCGTGTTGGCCGGAACGGTCGGCAGCAAGGTCGAGGTGAAGCGAAGCTGAGGTCCCGGGATCCGATCCTTCAGAAATGCATTGACCTCAGCCAGAGCGTGCAGCAGCGCCAGATGAGTGTCCAGATTGCGGCTCCATGAAATCTCATCCTCGATCGATACCGGAGTCAGACTCGGATTCGTCGTCATCTGCTGTCCCGGAAAGAGCGCCATCTGCGGAGCCGACGCCCGCGAAACATGAACTTCGCCTTCGAGAACCGAGACGCGCGAGCCCTTCACGCCGCTGCTGACGGCAAAAACTGTGCCGACGACCGAAACGGTGCAGTCGTCGGTTGCGACGTAAAGATGTCCGTTGCGTTGTTTCGCGGCCTGCACAATGACGCTGCCGCGGTCCAGATTGATGCGGATCCCATCGTGAGCGCCAGTCAATGACACCTGCGAGCGCTCTCGCATTTCGACACGCGTGCCGTCCGCGAGTTCGATAATAGCGCGTGATTCGGCGGCGGTTCGAACCTGTTCGCCCGACTTGAGCGACTCGCCCGCTGACACGGGGTTCATGTTCAGGTCGGCGATCCGATAGAGCTTGCCATCGATCGTTCGCGCTACGGCGTGAACCTTCATGACAGGCAGCAGCCAGTTCAAATAGCCGGTCTGCTGGAGTGCGATGGCGGCGATCAAAGAGGCGGCGATCACGACAAGCGCCGCGGGCCGATTGAAACGATGTTCTGCCCGCACGACGTTCGAGCGTGGAGTTTCACCACGGGCCTGGTTGAGGGCATTGCGGCAAGCGACGCATTCGTGCGTGTGGTCGCGAACCAGAAGAGCCCGCGCCGGCGACAGTCGTCCGGCGATGAAGTCCGGGATCAAAGCCCGATAGTCTTCGCAGTTTCGAATCTGTTCTACGGAAGAACTTGCATCGCTCGCGGGCGCTAACTCGTTTCCGATCCGAGCCCACACTCGAGCTGCGCGGTTTTCCATGTCCATCCGGTCGGGTTCTGCGGTCCGCGCGGCTCTGATCGCCGCATCGAGCATTTCCTTTGGGTTTTTGTGATTGGCATCCATATCAGCGTCCTCCCAGAAACTGGCGAATTGATTTCTGGAGACGGCGGCGTACCCGAAACAATGTGACGGTGACCGTTCCTTTGGATGTGCCGAGCATCCTCGCGACATCGTGAACATCGCATCCTTCAACGTAACGAAGGACGAACATTTCAGCCCAGGCCGGCTTCATCTGCGCAAGCTCCTTTGTCACCCATTCTCGAAGCTCGTTTGCGGAATGTTCCCGATGAGCGTCGGGCCGGTTCTCCTGGAGCTCAAACTCGGTCTCTCCCAAAGGTGCCTGGCGCGTGCGAGTCCGTACAATGTCGAGTGCAACGTTGACCGCCGCGCGATGCAGGTATGCCGGCCATCCCTGCTGATAGTCGGGGGCCCATTCGCGGCGGAGCAGTCTTAAGAACAACGTTTGCAGAACGTCTTCGGCATCAGAGGCATTTCCCGTGATCCGGAAAGCGGCCCGATACACCATTTCATGATGTTCGAGGAACGCCTTCTCGAGTTCTGTGGCGCGCTGCGTATCGAGGCGCGTTTCAACCGGCAAGGTCAACTCCCATTGTTTCTTTCGTCTCCATATACCTTACGGGCCAGAACGCATGCCATTAACAAAGCATTTACGCGTGCCGTATGAAAAAGTTCCCAACTAAGAGCGAACGCAATGAGCGCAAAGGGGAAAAGGGCAGCGGGTGAAAACTGACAATTGATTAGTGAATAATGAGAATTGTCGTTGGAAAGATCAGCAAATCGACGATTTTCCAAGGACAATTCTCATTATTCACTAATCAATTGTCAGTTTTCAAAGGAAAGCGGAGAGAGGGACGAACCTATTACAACTAAGTAGAATCAGTCACTTGCATCGATAAAAGAGAGGCCTCCAGGGCATGGATGGGCATGCTGGGGTGTTACGGAGCGCCTTGTTCCAGGCTCCCCGAGTGTGCGTTGTTCCAGCTGGATGGGAAGGCCCAGACGGTGGAGGCCTTCTGTTCCCGTTCTCCTCTAAGAGAGGGGAAGGAATGCGGATAATTTGTAAATTCGAATTTCAAATCATTGGCGCCGATTTACCAATTGAAATTCAAATTTCAGCTTGTTCGTCCCGGCGACAGTTTGAAATTTGAATTTTGAATTTGAAATCTGGATTTCAAAATCTTCGTCCCAATTTACGCTTTCAAATTTGAATTTCAATTCCTCGGTCCAGATCGACGAATTGAAATGCCGTTTTCAATTTCGAAAATCCAAACTCGATCCATTGGGCCCGAACTTTAAATTGAAATCGCGATTTCAAAATCTTCGCCTCGATTGACGCTTTTAATTTTGAATTTCAGTCCCTTCGTCCAGATCTACGAATTGAAATTTCATTTTCGATCTCGAAAATCCAAACTCAATCCGTTGGGCCCGAACTTTAAATTGAAATCGCGATTTCAAAGTCTTCGCCCCGATTGACGCTTTTAATTTCGAATTTCAGTCCCTTCGTCCAGATCTACGAATTGAAATTCCATTTTCGATCTCGAAAATCCAAACTCAATCCATTGGGCCCGAACTTTAAATTGAAATCGCGATTTCAAAGTCTTCGCCCCGATTGACGCTTTTAATTTCGAATTTCAGTCCCTTCGTCCAGATTTACGAATTGAAATTTCATTTTCGATCTCGAAAATCGAAACTCAATCCGTTGGACCCGAATTTCAAATTGAAACCGCAATTTCAAAATCTTCGTCCCGATCTACGCTTTGAAATCCCCTCTTTTCGGATAAGCCACGGATTGATTTGATTTCGCTAGAGTAAAAGGAGCCCACCAAAGCCGGGTTCGATCGAGCAAACGGGACCCGCCCTGTTAGCCTCTGTCTTCGTGGACGTTTCGAAAGGGGACGGACATGAGGCAGGGAGAAACAGGAGTTGATAGAGATGGACCAGTACGAACACATTCGGACTGCGCATCGCGTTTACCAGAAGAGCATTCGTCAGATTGCGCGGGAGACGGGTCACACACGCAAAACTGTCCGCAAAGCCCTGCAGGGTTTGCCGCCGAAGTACCGGAGGAAAGAGAATCTGGCATGTGCGGTGATGGACTCGGTTGCCGAGGTAGTGGAGAGATGGTTGAAGGCGGCTCAGGAGGAGCCCAGAAAGCAGAGACGACGGCGCATCGGATTTATACACGATTGGTTGAAGAGCATTCTTTTACGGGTGGCTGCCGTGAGGCGGGAGCCTCGATCGGAGCGCCTGGATTAAAAGCGCTTATATTTTTCGCTCTGTGAATGGTCCTTGCTGAAGAGCTGATAAGCCTTTTGAATGTTAAACTTGTGAACGTCTCTGCTCTACCCGCCCCCATCCTTATATATATACGTTTTCAATTCCCCGTCGCACATCCTGGCTGGTCATCCCGTAGGAAACCAGCTATCTTCCCTCAAGAGCCAGTACGGTACGTTTGAGTTTTTGTACGGTAAGCCATCTGTTACTGATGGTCCCGTCGTCATATCCTTTGCGCCCAGCTGATCGATCCTCTATTTCAAATGGAAACGTTGTAAACGGCCAGAACCGCCACAAATCGGCTAATCGGAATTCGCCACCCACAACAAACCTTGGGCCTCGCATGGGCCGCGCAGCGAGGAAGCGCCGAGATCGCGCAGACGCTACGTGAAGCTGGCGCAAAACATCAGGGTAGCGTCCGAAGCCGACCGGCAGTGGAGAAAAGTCTGTAGAGGTTCGATATATCCTGCAACCTAAAACGCATAAATGAAGGAGGTACGAGTGTTAGTGCAACTGTGTCCATCTTCATGTAGACTCTCGCGGTTATGAAGTCCCTCAAACCTGTTGCCGCCCTGGCTTTTATTGTTGCGGTAGCCGTCTCGATTAGTGCGCAAGGGCCCGCAAAAACATCTGGCATCCCGGATACAGGCAAGGCCGCCCTGACTGCGCAAATGAACGATGCGGTCAAACGCGGGGATGCGCCCGGCATTGCCGAAATCGTCGTCGATCGCGAAGGCGTCTTGTACGAAGGCGCATCCGGGCTTAACACCGACGCCATTTTCAATATCGCGTCGATGACTAAGCCGGTCACTTCGGTCGCCATCATGATGCTCGCTGAACAGGGCAAACTGAAGATCGACGACCCCGTCTCCAAGTACCTGGACGGCTATGACAAGCTGCAGGTCATCTTGAAGTTCAACGGGGCGGATGCGACTTATGAAACGCGTCCGGCGAAAACTGTGATGACGATCAAACATCTCTTGTCGCACACGTCGGGCATTGGTTATTCGTTCACCAGTCCGATCGAGTATGCGCTGGTAAACAAGACGAAGAGGAACGAGTGGGAACTGCCACTGCTGGATGATCCGGGTACAAAGTTCAATTATTCGGCCAGCACGCGCGTGCTCGGACTCATTGTCGAAAAGGTGACCGGCTCGCAGCTTGAGCCCTGGTATCAGGAGCACATCTTCAAGCCGCTCGGGATGAACGACACTTCGTATGCGGTGCCAGCCGGCAAGCAATCGCGCCTGGCGCGGCAATACACCCGATACACCGGCAAGGTTGAGCCGCTGCCGGCCTCGGTGGTCCCATCGACACCCTCTGCACCGTACCGCGGCGACGGCGGTCTCTATTCGACCATCGAGGACTACTCGAGGTTTGTGCGCATGCTTCTCAACGGCGGCACGTTGGGATCTGCAAAAATCCTGAGCCCCGAATCCGTCAAGCTGATGGGGCAGAACGCTATCGGCTCAATCTTTGTTCAAACCCAACCCGATGCGGACCAGCAGCGCACGAAACCGTTCCCCCTCGGCGCTGGCAAGGATAAGTTCGGTCTCGGATTTCAGATCGCGTCGAATGACCCGGCGATGAAAGGCTTCCGCAGCCCTGGCAGCATGAGCTGGGCCGGCATCTTCAACACGGAGTTCTGGGCGGACCCGGTTAAACACATCGGCGGAGTACACATGATGCAGTTGCTGCCGTTCTACGACGATGGAGCAATCCGTGCTTTGCGTGGCTTCGAGGAGACGGTGTACAAAAACCTGCCCTAACCGCCCGCGACGTACACTGATTGGCCGCGCCCATCACAGTCACGCTTCAGGTTCAAATCTCGCGCGCGATAGACTTCGCCCACCCCCCCCTTTGCCTAATAGGGCAGTGATTTCGTTCACGCCGAGTTGCGTGCTGACAGCGAGAGTCATGATTTTTCAGCCGACTATAGAACACACAGGCGACTTTGATAGAATGCCGCGGAACGAAAGTCATCTCTACACTGCAATCACGTCGATAAGGAGCGAATATGTGTGATCAGGATCATTCGGAAAAAGAACTTCAGGAGTTAGATGCTTCAGGTCTGATAACGCGGCGGCAATTCGGCGTGCTGCTGGGAGCGGGAGTCATCATGCGCCTGCCCCAAACTCCGAATGCGGTCAAAGTGACCGAATCGGAAGTAACCATAAAGACGCCGGACGGCATGGCGGATGCCTACTTCGTGCATCCGGCAACGGGTACGGCTCCTGGCGTTCTGGTCTGGCCGGACATCTTCGGTCTGCGGCCGGCGTTCCGCCAGATGGGCAAACGGCTCGCCGAATCCGGGTATTCGGTGCTGGTGGTGAATCCGTTCTATCGCACCAAGAAGGCCCCGACCGCGGAACAGGGTGCGGCGACGCCAATCCAGGGTCTGATGCCCCTCATGCAGGGCGTGATGAATGAAACCACACAGACGACCGACGCGAAAGCGTTCATCGCATGGCTGGACCAACAAGCGTCCGTCGCCAAGAACCGGAAGATGGGGACGCAGGGTTATTGCATGGGCGGCCCGTTTGCCCTTCGCACGGCAGCTGCGTCCGATCGCGTCGGAGCAGCTGCTTCATTCCATGGCGCGCAGCTCGTCACCGATATGCCGAATAGCCCGCATTTACAGGCTTCGAAAACAAAGGCGCAGTTTCTCATCGCCATCGCGACGAATGACGATACGCAGCGGCCTATGGATAAAACTGTCATGAAAGACACGTTCGCCAAAGCAAATGTGCCGGCGGAAATCGAAGTCTATACCGGCGCTCAGCATGGCTGGTGCCCTCCGGACTCCGGTGTGTACAACCAGGCCCAGGCTGAGAAGGCCTGGAGCCGTCTGCTTGCGCTCTACGGAAAAGCCCTCGCCTCGAGTTAGAGTTCCATGGACGCACACCGAATTCGCACTTCGAATTCGGTGTGCATCCTCATTCGTCTGATAGATTACTACCATGAAACGCGCGAAAAGAATCGGCGTATCGCTGGTTGTGATGCTTGCAGTTCTGCCTGCCTTCAGCCAGGGTCCCAAAACAAACGAGGGGCCGCAGGAGTTCTATTTCACGCGCCTGATGTACAACGACATCAACGGGCTTGGTCCCCGGCCCGGTGAAGGTCCTCCGGATTCCGCGACACTGGAACGTAATCGCGGCTATGGCGACCGGGCCACGCGGATTTTCGGGCGGTGGATGATGGACACCTGGGACGCGGACATCCAATATATGTGGGGCATCCAGCGGCTGACAAACATTCAGCTTTCCGTAAAACCGCATCCAATCCCGATCATGTGGCCGGACCTTTTCAACTACCCATATATCTATGCAGTGGAGGCCGGTTACATTCAATTAACGGACGAGCAGGCGGCGGGCTTGCGCGAATATCTGCTGCGCGGCGGTTTTCTTCACGTCGATGACTTTCATGGCGGCGCGGAATGGAGACAATTCGAGAGCCAGATGAAGAAAGTCTTTCCGGATCGTCCGATTGAGGATCTGCCGTTAACCCACGCAATTTTTCACACGTTTCACGACATCGACCGTATCATTCAGGTCCCGAACGTCCGGCTGGGAGAACTGTACAAAGAATCCGGTGGCAGGACTCCCCTTTACGAAAGAGCGGACGATACCAAGCCTCATATCCGCGGCATCTCCGACGACAAGGGCCGCCTTATGGTTTTCATCACCCACAACTCGGACTACGGCGACGCCTGGGAATGGATGGATGATGGGAACTATCCGTCTGAGTTCACAACCTATGCTTACAAACTGGGGCTGAATTCGATCATCTACGCGATGACGCATTGAGGCTCGTCAAGACCTAATTGACACATATTGCCCTCGAATGCTCAAGTTCCGGTCAACCTCTCTGAAGGAGCAGCACATGAACACGGCTCGAATCGGCTTCGTGATCGCGGGAGGAATCCTTTAGATCGACTTCTCGAAATCGGCCACTGGCGAAAGAGAGCAGCGCTCTGAAGATTAATGACCTTGAGACATGTGAAATTGGCCAAGGAATCAATTTTATTTTTTTCATCCGAAGGTCATTTCATGCCGAGGGTCTTGAGAATTTCCGGATTCGGCTCCTCGACAGCAATGGGCTCATGGCAGGCGGAGCAATCTTGGGTGATGGACTCCCCGGTCTTCGTCTTGTGCTGGTCGTCGTGACAGCGGAAGCACCCCGGGAACGCCATGTGACCGATGTTGTTCGGATAGGTGTTCCAGGTGATGTTCATGTCCGGATAGACGTTTGCGGAATAGATCTCCCGTACCGCCGCCGACTGCTGGCTGAGCGGCAGCTGCCCTTTCAATGCAGCGACGGCATCACGCCTGGTAAACGGCCGCGAGCGGTCCAGTTTGCCTTCTGCAATCGCGCGGTCCACGGCGTCCTCCGGGGTTTGGAAATCGTGTCCGGAGCGATTGTGGCAATCCATGCACTCCATCTTTCTTCTGATCGGCCCGGGAGATGCGCCTTCGACCGAATAGGTTTTACCGTCGACAGTAACGGTCGGAATCGTTTTGGGATCGGTTGTCGAGGCGGAATATTCGATGTTCCGGCCTACATGCGCCTTGTGGATCTTGCTGCCGATCTTTAGAAAGAGCACCGTCGTCTTTTCCGTGCTCTGCTCATCGTCATCGTAATGACGAATGACTTTCAATCTGTCTTCCTGCTCGCTCTGTGGATGGCATTGTTCACATATGTCCTTCGCCGGGCGAACGCGATCCATGGCGGGTGGGATGGGACGTTGATACGTATTCGTCGTGAGCCGGACCAACTGCCGGACACCCGAAATCTTGTAATGAACAAACGCGCCAGCGCCACCCCCGATATGACAGTCGACGCACGGTATGGCGGCATGACGGGAGTTCTGGTATCGCACATATTGAGGCTGCATCACCGAATGACACGTCTGCCCGCAAAACTCTTTCGAATCCATTACGGCAACGCCGTGATATGCGGCCGCAGTAAGAATGGCAGCGTTCGCGAGCGTCGCAAAGGCGATCCCCCAACCAAGCCGTGCGAGTTGAGGCCCGGCAGGCGACACGCCCTCTACAAGCTTTCGATAGCCGCCGTGCCGGCGTGCAGCGAGGATGAGGCCCAGAGGAATCAGGAGCAATCCCAGCACAAACAAAGCCGGGATGATAAGGAAGACAATGATGCCGATGTACGGGTTGTCGAACTGCTGGAACACCAGCAGAAGAAACACACCGGCGGAAGCCGTGGTCAAAACGACCCCGATACTCGTCAGCCAGTGAACGACACTCAGTGAAAGAACAGTGCGAAAGAAGGATCTCATCGGCTACAGAGTTCTACTGGATATACCGCATGGACAGCGTCAATACATTGCCCCTGAAATCGCGCGGCAGCGTCGGGCCTGGCTGCGATTTCTCATTGTAGTCATAGTAGTTCCATCCGGTTTTAAAGAGCATATGCTTCTGCAGTTCGATGGCCAGGGTTGCCATCGGCAGGTGATAGTTATAGCTCAGCGGCCCTGTGGGTGCGTTAGGATTCAGAATCAGAGTCGAACCCACCGTGCTGGTAATCGTGTAGCCGAAATTCGTCGTAATCTTTTTCGTCGGCTTGAGGAAAACAGTGCCCGACGCAAAATTCGAGGTCTCCTTGTAGACAGAGATCCCTGAAAGAAACGGCGTGCCGCAGCTGAGGGCGCCGGGAGGCGTCGGCGTGGACACGAAACAGATGTTCGTCTGAGAAAAGATATCGTTGTAGTCGTAAGACACGTCGAAGCCGATCTTGGAATCGGCCGGCATGAACGTTGCAATTCCCGAATAACTGCGGTTGTGCTGCAGATTACCGATATCCAATGAAGTGTTCCGATTCTCCCGGATGGAGACGGCCCCGCCCAGGTTCAGCCAATCCTTTGCGCGATAGTTCGCTTTAACTTTGTAGAGCTGCAAATGCCGAGGGCTGATTCGAGTGAAAGCATTATCGGCCGTAAATATTTCGACGTCTCCGTTGATGCGCCACTTATCGCTTGGCCGGGCGGTGACTCCGAGTATTCCCGAGTGCCCATTGATCTGGACAAAGTCGTTCTCGGCTTCGAGCACAGTCGCAACCGTACAGACGCCGTTAACGAGCGGCTGCCCCGCGCACGATCCCCTGTTCGGAAGGGTGGGATAAAACACCGACACCTGGTTATCGCTGTTGATATCGGTAATGTTGCGCCGGTCAAATCGATAACCAATGTAGCCGCTGTACTTGGGAGTGAATTCGTACTCAACCTCGAAAGTATTGAGCGTGATCGCCTGACGCAGAAAATCGGTCAGACTGTCTGTAATCACATCCGCGCCGGAACTGCTGGTGTGTTGCGGACAGCCGGGAGACGTGACCGTAGGACAGGAACCTGCGGAAAATACATTCGGAACTGCGCCCAGAGTCGGGCCAAAGAAGCTATTGGTCATGTGCAGCCAGTTTCCGGGAACGCGAAAGTTGTTGTAGCGGAACTGGTCGACGATGATGAAGTTTGTCGGTCAGACGAACGGTTACACCAAGATCGGTGGTCAGCGACAGGCGGCTGGCCGAATCGCGCCACCACCCGGTGGCGCAATGATGTTTTGAATGGCCGTCGCGGTCCGGCTTTCAAGACCCGAAAAGAACGAACCATAGTTCGGCATCGTCGAACTGGCATCGGAGTAGACGACCCGCGCAGCGATGTCGATACGACGCCAGTAATCGCTCTGAACGGAAAACTGTTCGGTCGGATACGAGTTCCGAACACGGCCAAACCGCGTGTAACTCAGGTAACCGTTGCAGGTCGGATTTGCAAGACCGGTGGCCAGCACCGGCTGTCGCGCAGGGATATCCTGCCGGTGTATTGAATGGGAAACCGAGACTGACGGGTGTCCCGTTGGCAAGCGTGAACGTCGGAACTCCAAATCCCGCGGCGCTGCTTGCGGGAGCGAGCTGAGCCGTCGTGTCTCCCTTGAAGAAGGTATAGAACTGATCGTAATTGAGACTTGTCCGGGGAATCACGCGAAACGAAACTCCGCCGGAGTAGTTGTCGCTGATGTAGGACGTCGGCTGCATCAGCAGCGCTTCTGTACCCTGGTGAAAGCTCGAAAATGTAGTGCCCTGATTGCTGTTCCGCGAATACGCCGCCCGGAATTGGACCTTTCGATGTCGGGAAAAGCCGAAGATTCAGATCGGTCATCCGCCGCGTCATCAGGAACTCATGAGGCGAATTCAGGATAGGCACATAGGGATTCGAATTCGTGGGATTCAACGGATTCGCCAGCAGATTGTAATCGAAAATGTTCGCGTCCCGGCGGAAGTTCGCGTTGAATGTGTAGATCTTTCCTTTTTGAAGGAACAATCGGCTGACATTGTTAGGATCGCCACCGTAACCGAAATTGTTGAACGTCAGATCATCGAATAGCCAGCCGTTGTGATTCGGTCGAGTGCAGATCAATCGTGTATTCCAGCAGTCGCGGACCGCTCCCGAGATTCACATAACTGTCCCAGGTTCCGGTATTCCCTGTATAGCTGGTAATTCGTCCGCCGAACTCGCTGCTTTGCTTGATTTCATAAGGCCCGGCATGCAGACTGCCGGGGTTGTCCTCAGTCAAGTGAAAATGGCTTCGACGGGCGGCGCTTTCCGCGCGGAATTCACAGGCGACTTCGGGATTGGTCACCGGCTGTGCGCGTTGACGGGGCCGTCTGCGGATTACCCTGGCTGCTGAGCAAGCGGGTAAAGCAGCAAAAGCGAAACCGATCATGCCGACTGATTCTGTCGTACTTTCATCGCGATCTGCTCCTATGGTTTGAAGAAGAAGTGATCCGAATTCGATCCGTGAATCGCGACGTGGCACATCGTGCAGGCCTGATACTTCTGCGCCTGGTTATGGAAAGACGGTGCTGCCGGGGCAGCCGAATCCACCGTCAGCGTGTGACATTCGAGACACAGCAGATTGATTTACTGCGCCGCAACAAGCGCGGATTGGACGATCCGTGCGGCGAATGGCACATGACGCAGCCTTCTACCTTTACAGGGGCGTGCTCGAAGGCGAACGGCCCCGCCTTGTCCGTATGGCAGTTGAAGCAGACCTGATCCTGTGCCGCAGTCGAACGAAGCTGTTTGGTCAGGAAGCCGCCGTGCTGATTGTGGCAGTTGCTGCATGTCAGCAGCCCCTCATTCACACGATGATGGAAGGGCCGGGAAAAGTCCGGTTTCACATTCAAGATGGCATCCGTAGCAGAGCTGGGGCTGCGAAGCTTTCAGAAGGTAGCGCTCAACCGTGGGCGCATGAACCGAATGGCACGTAATGCAGCCGACATTGTTCTTCTGGTGTTCGGATCGCAGAAAATTACTGTGCTCCTCACCGAGTTCGTGACAGTCGAGACAACGACGGCTTGCATCCGGCGAAGAGAGCTTCGTGAAACGGATGATCTTCGTAACATCGCCTCCGTTTTCAACGTGCTCTTTACCGGGCCCGTGACATGCTTCGCAACCCTGCCATTCGACCCCGCGGCCCTTCTGAAGATCGTTCTTCCAGTGCGGTCCGCGGTTATAGCTCTTGGCCTGCGTGTCATGGCAAGCTCCGCAGACATCGCTCCCGACGTAAAGAGATCCATCCGTTGGCCGGTATGAAGCAGCCGGTGCGGCGGGCGGCTGAGACTTGGTTTTTTGTTTTTCCGCGGCGTGCGAGATGGCGATCGTCACTCCGCCGATCACAAACACAACCAGGGCTATTCGTAAAATATGGGAAGTGGTCCGTCTCATTCATCCCCCAACTCAAAGTCGCCAATCATCTTTGATCGCATGTCGCTGTTCGAGGGTCTTCTGCTTGTTTCGTGCGCCGGTGATGCCGATCAGCGAGCCGAACAAAGCTCCGCCAAAAGCCGCGCGGCCACGCGCGAAGATCTCCGGCATAGCAGGCTATTTCTTGGCGAGACTTCTGAGATAGGCAGTAATGTCTTCGGCGCCTTTAGCATCAAGGTCCCTGACGGCTTTCATTTTGCCGGAGCCTTCGAGCATGACTTTCTTGAGGTCGGCGTCAGTCTTAGACAAAACTTCTTTAGACGTGAGAGGCTTCATCTCGACGTTGAACATCTTGGCAATGGCTTCTTTCCCTTCGCCGTTAGCGCCGTGACAACTCGCGCATTTCTTTCCATATAGATCTTTTCCGGCAGCGGTATCCGCTGCAATCAAAGGCGTCACCCATACCAAAACGGCCGCCATCAGGACCAACGCAAAAAGAGTCTTCATCGAACTCCCCTCCTTTTCTTCAGGTTTAATCGCACGGACAGTGCCCATCGGCTTTCCCGTAAAACGGAAGCGTCAGTGTAACGCGACCGAAATCCTAGGTGTCGTTTCGCAAGGCCAGAGCCCATCGCTCAGTCCCATTTAAGACTGGCGATTCAGGAAATAACGATGGCTTTGCGATTGTGCAATATGGGGCTTCATGAGGGCTGTTCACAATTGCACACAAGCCCTTCGGAATCCACAAGCGGTCCGCCGCTGTTTCCCGGATTGATGGGGGCATCGGTTTGGACGAAAATTCTGGGGTCATCGTCGCTCAGCTGCCTCGCTGGCGAGCTTACAATTCCCATACTGACCGAATTATCCATTCCGAGCGGGCTGCCAAAAGCCAGCACGACTTCGCCTTGTTTGAGGTCTATAGAATTGCCGAACGGCAGGGCCCTGAGCCCGGACGCTTCGACCTCCAACAGCGCGAGGTCAAGCAGGCGGTTTCCATTGGCCGTATATTGAAACCTTACCGGTTCGGATAAACACGCTTCACCACACGCCTATTTGTTCGGTACAGGAGAGATGGTAGGGCTCTCAGCGGAGAAAGATCACTTTGCTGCTCCAGACTTTCTGGATCAGTCAGTGGTTCGCTTTAAGGAGTTGGACTATGGAACCTGGCAGTGCTGTTCACAATAGCACTCACGCCGTTTTGGATGGTGTGAGAGTACGCATCTCGCATGAAAACATCTGCACGAGTGTCGCACAGTTGCCTGCCGATTCTGGATTCGTTCGCTCCAGCTGAGCGTATCGTCGGCTACTCGTACAACTGCGTATAAAGTCCGCGAAGTCGCTTCTGTTACATAACGAGACTATTCACAGAAGCCGACTTGGAGTTTTTGGGGACAAGTGGCTACGCAGCGGTCGGATGCCATTGCGGGACATAGCCCGCTCGAAGAACCGCAACAATAGAAGGTGGGGTTAGAACGGAAACCTTGCTGCCGACGGGACAGCTGCGCTTTTCCCGATAGCCTGTGAACGACCAGCGCAGGAGGTTCTTACCGCAAACCGCCCAGGCGAAGCCGTCGACTGCGATCATCGTGCCGTCGGGCAGCTCGTCGATCCGCATAGGATGTTTGCGTTTGAGGCGGCCGTCGAGGCGCTCGGATTGCAGAGATAGATCCATTTCCGCTGCGCGTGGCCTGCGATCGGGAGCAGTGCGGTAGGGCCATAGCGCAGCAAAAGCTTCCGCGTCTTTTCTGCGGCATTCGAAGCACGGGCGGTGACCGGCGGAAAACGCAGTGACTTCGTCGAGAAAGAAAAGCTCCGTATAGCATTTGCCCCACACGTCGCGGTGGCGTCCGTTGAATTCCAGACGGCAGCAGATCCACTGGCGGCTGACGTGCCGACGTTTGCCCAGCGTTTGATCGTCGCGATGGAATCGCCCGCCGCGGTTTCCCAGCACGGTTCCGCGCACTTCTACCGCAATCAGATCACCGAAGGCATCAACACGATTCTGTAACGGCATACGCTTACGCTTCGAATTCGAGGACATAGCCTGGCAATGGGTATTCCGCGCTGACTTTCCCGTGGGGATTCGCACTGAAGAAATCGTCGCTGATATCCAAAGGACAGTTTGCGTGATTATGGCCCCAAGTGATTGCCACAGCTATCGTACAGCCCACTTGAAATCCTAAAGTCGGCTTCGCTGAAACTACCTAGTTACGTTGCACAAGCCGACTTCTCGGGCCGTGATCCTCTCCGTTATACTGCTCGGCATCGTGAATAGTCCGCCGAAAGAGCTCCTCGACTTGCTGAAGCGTTACCACTCCGATGTTCAAGAATTGGCGCTTGCGCTACGCGAAATCGTTCTCGACGAACTGGCGCCGTGCTACGAGAACATCATCGAAGTGTATATGACTTCGTTGGTATACGCCTCCAGCGAACGCGTCATGAAAGATGGCATCTGCTACATCGGTGTACTGAAGGATCGTGTAAATCTGGGGTTTCATCATGGAACGGATTTACGCGATCCCTATGGGCTGATGGAGGGCACCGGAGAGAGCATGCGTCATATCAAGGTCCGTCATATGTCGGACGCGCTGAATCCTGCACTCCGCGCTTATCTGCAGGAAGCAAGCGAACGCGTCGGCCACGATGCAGGGCTCGGTACGAAACGAACGGTGACGATCTCGATCAAGCGCAAGTCAGCTGCGAAGCGCGTCATCGGCCGACGTCCCGTATTTTGAGTTTCAGTTGGCCCAACGCAAAACGACCCAAGTTGGGTGAGTTTCAGGTTAGGGAACACCCACGACTTCGCGGACATTAACAACCAATTTTCCGATAAGCGGTTATCAGACCGCCGGTACGTCGTTACATGCCGTTTATTTTC
This sequence comes from uncultured Acidobacteriota bacterium, assembly GCA_963738025.1. Classification (GTDB taxonomy): domain Bacteria; phylum Acidobacteriota; class Terriglobia; order 20CM-2-55-15; family 20CM-2-55-15; genus 20CM-2-55-15. The sequence goes on from CAVTWA010000001.1 coordinate 30,553, forward strand.
TTACCTTCCGAATCGGATCGATGTAGTCTCCATCGGTTCTCTGTTGCCCTCTGCGCGTGATCCACAACCAGGATTTCTACGATGCCCTTCGTGGCTTCCAACTTGAGGCCAAGTTGATCTTCGATTGCTGTGAATATGGAAGGGCCAGCGGGATCATCCGATGGCCGATTTGGATCAGAGAACAACAGACGGAATTCGAAAGTGCCGGAGAGTCCGGTCTTATCGACCACAGGGCGATCCAAAGACAATCGAATGCCTGCAGCAAAGTCCGACACCGTCGAATTTATCGCAACGAAAGTACGATACGGTTTCTGGCCCGGCCGGAGGGGCACAACCCGTCCGTCGCTCGCGACCGTACATGGCACATTTTCCGTGCTGGAGCTTCGAGCCGCCTTTCGCCACAGTCAGGGCATAGACCGGAGCTTCTTTTGTTTCCTGATGAATCCCAACCTTGAAACGATCGGCCAGGAGGTTTTGCAGCATCGCGCGAAGGCGTAAATCGCGGATTGGACGAAATGCGCTACGGCTTTTGAAGTGTCGAACTGCACGCCTGTGGAGCAATGGCTTGAACCACCCATTTCTCAGATCTGATCCAACCGAGTCCGGCTGGAATAACGAGGGTGGTCGACGCGTCAAAACACACCAATCCATACGCATGCGCAATCAAGGTATAAAGACTTTGGTTGTTGAAGACATCCGACTGGGGTCGACTCGTGGAAGACTTTGAAAGATTTTCTTCCTAAACACCTCATTACTTTTATGGGGCTATCGAGAGTAGCGAGACATATGGCGCTCGGTTATCGGTCGCTCACGAGCAATGCGATGCGGACTGGTTGCTTCGGATACATTGTCCTCGGCGCAGGGCCTTAAACTTTGGTCACAAACTGATCGAGATTCCGTTTAACTCAGTCAAACTACAGCAAAAAGCGGAGAGAGGGGGATTCGAACCCCCGGCACCGGTTTTGCCAGTGCAACTGCTTAGCAGGCAGCCCTGTTCGGCCACTCCAGCATCTCTCCGTGGTGGTCGATAGAAGCTGCGCCGGTTTGTGCGCAGCGTTTTAATTATAGGGGAACCGTTCCGGATTCACCACAATTCGCCATGTTTTCGTTTGAGCAGTACGATGAAAAAGGGACCGCCAAGTAACGCCGTGATCACGCCGACCGGAATTTCGGTGGGCGCAATGATGGTTCGGGCTGCGGTATCGCACATGACCAGGAAGGCCGATCCCAGGAAGAACGACGCAGGGATCAGCACACGATGATCCGGGCCGGCGACCAGCCTTACGGTATGCGGCACGATCAGTCCCACAAATCCGATCGGGCCGCTGAAGGCAGTGACGGATCCCGTAAGAATCGATCCGATGAAGTAGCAGGTATTCTTCACGCGCCGGACGTTGACTCCGCGCGAAGCCGCCCATTCTTCGCCTCCCGCTAAGGGGTTGAGTTGTGGTGCAAGCCATATGAGGCCGGCAACACAAACGAGAACGAATGGAGCAGCACGCAACACCGTGGACATGCCGGCGGTGTCGAGTGATCCCATCATCCACCGGGTCATCAAGTAACCCTGATTGAAGTTGGCCGCGAAGTGGATGAACATGATGAGCCCGCCGAAAATGAAGTTCAGCGTCACTCCGGCAAGCAACAGCGTCAAGGTGGGCAATGCTCCGCCGGTTTTCGCTATGAAGAAGACAAGCATTATCGTGAGAAAAGCGCCGAGAAAGGCCGCAACAGAAATCAGCGGAATACCCCAGACGACAGTTTCAAGTCCGAGCCAGATGGCGACAACCGCACCGAAGGAACTTCCGGCCGAAATACCCAGCGTAAAGGGATCCGCAAGAGAGTTTCGCAGGATCGCTTGAAAGAGCACGCCGGCGACCGCCAGTGCGCCACCCGCAATCGCGCTGAACAGTACGCGGGGCAGCCGGGCAATGAGGAAGATCTGTCGATCGGCGCCGGCACCCGAGACAACGCCCCTCCAGCTGATGCTGGTCGAGCCGATGCACGGCGCTATCAGGATGACAGCGAGGCAAAAGATGGCGCAGGGTCCGACAACAGCGCAAAACCGCGCAACGGACAGGCCTCCTTCAGACCGTCGGAACAATGTAGCTACCGCGGCCATCCGGCCGCTTGAGGACAGCGGCAGTGATTTCGAAGATTTCATAAAGATGCTGAGGGGTCAGAACGTCCTCGGGCGTGCCATCCGCCACGATCGTCCCCGAGGATAGAGCAATCATACGCCGCGCATAGCGCGCTGCGAGATTAACGTCATGCGTCACGCTGATTATGGTCAATCCATGCTGAGCGTTCAGGCGTTCGAGGATTTCATAAAACTGCAACTGATGCTTCAGATCCAGAAATGCTGTCGGCTCATCCAACAGCAGGACTTCCGGATTCTGCGCCAGGGCGCTTGCTAACACGACGCGTTGCCGTTCACCTCCGCTGAGTTCATTGAACAGCTTTGAGGAGAGGTGCGTGGTATCTGTAAGCGCCATCGCCTCGCGGGCAGAATTCAGGTCACCCGCGCTATCAAATAGTGTCATCTGCCGATGGGGCAGACGGCCCATCAAGACGATGTCGGCTGCGGTAAACGGAAACACCATCTTTGTGTCCTGCGGGACAAATGCAAGGCGCTTCGCGATATCCCGGGGTCTGACACTCGACAGGTCCTCGCCGCAAAAATCGACCGTGCCCCGGTAACTCCGAATCAAGCCGCTCATGATCTTGAGCAACGTTGATTTTCCCGCACCGTTGGGCCCAACCAACGCGACAAAGTCACTGGCAGTGAACGTGGTGGTTACGCTCTTGAGAACATCCGCCGATGCATATCCGAAGGAGAGATTATCCAGCTCGATAACTGATGCCATATAGAGGGTTGGCAGGCGCCGAACAAAGGTTTTACCTCAAACGAATCTCATTATCGAATAGAATCCGCCATATGCCGGAAAACCGCGAGCGGTGGCTGTTTGCGTTAACCCTTGCCAGCGCAGCGGCTGCTCTCGTATCCATAGCGGCTGCGGAAACGCTTCTGGTGTTTGCCTGCCTGACCTGGATCGTAATCCGGCCCGGAACGTTGGTCTGGCCGAGCTACTTCATCCCGCTTGGCGCCTTGCTGGCAACTACAGTTCTCGCACTCATAATGTCGCCACAACCCGTTTCAGGGAGAGCCGTCATATACAAATTCTGGCTCTTCATGATGGGCTTACTGGCAGCCAACTGCGTAAACACTCCAGAACGAGCCCGAAAATCACAGGCAATATTGTTGTGTGTTGCTGCTGTCACGTCGCTGTATGCGCTCTTTCAATTCGTCGTCAAGTACCGGCATTTCCTGCAAAGTTCGGGGGACGACCCGACCGTTAATTTTCGAATCACGGGCTTTATGGGACACTGGATCACATTCAGCGGTGAGCAATTGCTGGTGTGGTGTGCCGCTATCCCCGCAATCTTGATTCTCGGGCGGCGCTGGATGATTCCGCTCGGAGTTGTTGGCGCAGCGATCGTTTTCAGTTTCACGCGAGGCGTATGGCTCGGGGCTGTTGCCGGTTTGCTGGTGAGCGCTGTGGTCATGCCACGCAAAGTGCTGATCGGGGCCTGTCTACCGATCGCGCTCATCGGCGTCGCAGCTTCAGGTCTTATTTACCATCGAGTTGCGATGAGCTTTAAACAGCCCAATTTCGCGCCGGACAAGGGACGGGTGGAGCTGTTTATCGCAGGCGTGCGTATGATCAAGGATCACCCGCTATTCGGCGTCGGGCCAGAGCGCATCCACGCAGAGTTTCCGAATTACTACCGCGGCCGCGACCTTGAGGCTGAACACTTTTATTATGGCCATTTGGAAAACAACATCCTCCAATTAGCGGCGGAGCGCGGGCTGCTGTGTCTCGCAGCCTTCCTCTGGTTTATCTTTGAGCTTTATGCGAGCTTGATAGAAATGGTCAAAACGCGAACAGACAATGCACGGTGGGTGGCAGTGTCGGCCCTGGCCGCATTGACGGGTTTCGTCGTGTCCGGTTTTTTCGAATACAATTTCGGCGATTCCGAGGTCTTGTTGCTGTTGTTGTTCATCATATCGGTGCCTTATGGAATCAACCGGAACGTGGATGTGGAGGAATCCTATCCGGCAGATCTGGTGTCGATGCGCAATTAGCCGTTTGAATCCACCTTACGACAATGTTTAAAAAGGTTTTGATCGCCAATCGAGGCGAAATTGCCGTTCGTATCATCCGCGCATGCCGAGACATGGGAATTGGCACAGTTGGGGTGTATTCCGAGGCGGATCGAGGCGCGCTGCATGTCCGAATGGCCGACGCAGCATACGCGATCGGACCGGCTCCCTCGCGCGAGAGTTATCTGGTGATTGAAAAAATCATCAGTGCAGCGAAATCCGCCGGCGCCGATGCGATTCATCCGGGCTATGGGTTTCTGGCAGAGAATGCCCTTTTTTCGAAAGCATGTGACGAGGCCGGAATCACGTTCATCGGACCCTCTCCCGAATCTATCGCCCTCATGGGATCGAAAATTGAGGCTCGGCGCGCGGCGGCCCAATTCGGGGTCGAGTCGGTTCCAGGGACGTTAGACCCGATCGCTTCCGACGCTGAAGCCCGGAAGGTCGCCTCCTCGGTTGGTTATCCGATCATGCTCAAAGCTTCAGGTGGCGGCGGCGGCAAAGGGCTGCGTAAGGTTCAATCCGATAGTGAACTGGAAAGCGCCCTGCGCAACACGCGGTCGGAAGCAATGGCCGCATTCGGTGACGACACGATCTATATCGAGAAATTCGTCGAACGCCCGCGTCACGTTGAAATCCAGGTGCTGGCGGACAGGCACGGTAACGCGATTTACATCGGCGAGCGGGACTGCACGATTCAGCGGCGGCATCAAAAAGTCATTGAAGAATGTCCGTCGCCCGTCGTTACGCCGGATCTGCGCCGCCGTATGGGTGAAGCCGCCCTGAAAGTCGTACGCGCTGCCAACTACTACAATGCCGGGACGGTGGAGTTTCTTGTCGATCGCAACCTGGCGTTTTATTTCCTCGAGATGAATACGCGGTTGCAAGTGGAGCATCCCGTTACGGAGCTGGTTACGGGAATCGACCTGGTGAAACTCCAGATCGCCATCGCAGCCGGAGAAAGGCTTCCCATCACGCAGGAGCAGGTGGTATTGAGTGGCGCCGCCGTAGAATGCCGCATCTATGCGGAAGATCCCGACAACAATTTCTTTCCTTCACCAGGGAAAATCGTCAGATTGCGTACGCCGTCGGGACCGGGAATCCGCGATGACACCGGTGTCTACGAAGGATGGACCGTTCCCATCGATTATGATCCCATGATTTCAAAGCTGGCCGCCTGGGCGCCGACTCGCGAGGAAGCCATTGCCCGCATGCAGCGTGCGCTGCGCGAATATCAGATTGAAGGTATTAAATCGAACATCGCATTTTTCCGTGAAATTCTGCGGCAGCCCGACTTTATGACAGGCGATTTCGACACAGGGTTTATCGATGGATGGCTCAAGGGCCGCAGTTCCCGTGCAGGTATGCCCGAGGCAAATCAACATCTCGCCGCAATAGCAGCCGCATTTTTTCATTCGCAACGGCTGCCTGCACCGGCCCAAGGGGCGCAAGTTCCTGAGAGTCTGTGGAAGGTGGATGGCCGGCGACGAGGACTGAGAAACGAGTGAAGTACACCGCGACCATCGAAGGGAAACGCATTGAAGTGGAACTCGTGAACGCAACCGCACGAACGATCGAAGCCAATGTAGCGGGTCAGGTATACGTTCTCGACCGGCAGGATGTTTCAAACGGCGTTTTCTGGTTCAACTGGAACAAGCGGTCGGTGGATGTGTCTGTCACAGCACAAGACGACAGTTACGTTGTTTGGATAGATGGGCTTCCCATTCCGGTTGAAATCGAAGATCCGCGAACTGCCTTGCGGAAAGCAGCTCAGCATGGCCATGCCGGCGAGGTTGAGCTTCGCACGCCGATGCCGGGCAAAGTCGTTAAGCTGTTAGTACAACAAGGGGCGGAAGTCGAGGCAAACCAGGGACTGCTTGTCATCGAAGCGATGAAAATGCAGAACGAGATCAAGTCGCCCAAACGTGGCAGGGTGAAACGGCTGGCGGTTCAAGAGGCGGCGACGGTGAATGCCGGTGAGCTGCTGGCGATCGTGGAATAAGGCACGGGATTAATTCGGGGACGGTTGCCTAATTACCCAAATTGGGACTGAGAATTTGAGTAATTAGGCAACCGTCCCCGAATTAATCCCCGTGCCTTATTGAGTTTTTCCGGCGTTATCGAGAATGCGCTGCGCGAGGTAGTTCGTTACCGTCGCTTTGTTGCGCGCCGCTTCCGAAAACGCATTCTTCAGAGTCTGATCCTTGCGATTGAAGATCGTCTGGCGGACGTTCGCCTGGACGCGAGGGTCGGCGAGATCCTTCTGTCCTCCGGGGTCCTTCTCCAACAATTTGAGAATGTGGAATCCGAAGCGGGTTTCGATGACCTGGGGAAACGTCTCGCCCGTCCGCATTTTCTGGACAGCCTGGGCCAGCCGAGGATCGATGTTCTCAATCGCCTGAAGCGGTTGAAAATTCAGGTCACCACCTGCAGGACCGGAGCTGGGATCTTCTGACGACTCCTTCGCGACGGTTGCGAAATCGCGGCCGCTCTGGATCTCCTTCAACAGGCGAGCGGCTTTGGCCTTAGCTTCGTCAGGCGACTTGGCATCGTCGTTATTCCCGTTATGAAGGTCGGGATCAGCAACGGGCGTCACCAGAATATGAGCGATATGGTAGCTCTCGGGGAGATTGAACGTGTCTTTGTTTTTATCGTAGAAGTTCTTGATTTCAGCGTCCGTAACAGAGATCTTCGAAGTGATTTCCTTGTTCACCAGTTTGTCGATGGTGATGCTTTTCCGTAGTTCGCTCCGAATATCGTCCACGGTCATTTTCTGATCTTTCAGCAAGTCCTTGAATTTCTCTTCCGTGTATTGGCTCTTGAATTCATTGAACTTAACGTCGACCTCTGCATCGGTGGCGCTTAAATTCGCAGTGGAGGCAAGCTCGAGTAAAATCTGATCATTGACCATCTGGTTGAGAACCTGAAGCTTCAGGTCCTGCTGCTCTTCGGGTGAAGGGGGTTGTTCGGCACCGTTTAGCCTCACCTGGACTTGCTTCTCCAGTTGAGAGGTGGTGATATCTTTCCCGTTCACGCGCGCCACGACATTCGCGGACGCGGAAGAGTCGGAACCGCAGGAGGCGGTCACCAACGCACCAGCCAATAGGGCCAATAAGACGAAAGGTTTCATTACAGAATGCTCCAGTTGTGATTCGAAATAACGGCAATTCTAGCACAAGCAGGGGGTGGCGATCAGGGCCGTGTGTTATACTTTTTGTCTATTTCATAAGGGAGATTGCCTTCATGGCGCGCTGCGAAATTTGCGATAAAGGGCCGATTTATGGGAACCGGGTCAGCCACGCCCACAATCTGACCAGGAGACGCTGGAATCCGAATTTACAGCGTGTTCGCGTCGTCGATGGGAAAACCCACAAAAGTATGCGAGTCTGCACGAGGTGCATCCGCTCCGGCCGAATTACTAAAGCCTGAAATTTTTCCTGAGATCGCGCCCTTCCTCAAGTATCGAGTCTAAGTTCTGGGAGCGTCGCCTGGTGGCATGAAGGTGCAAGGTCTCATTCTCGGTCTGCTATTGCCGTGTATTGCACTGGCACAGTTGCAGTATTACGGCACTCGCGTGTCGAGCGTGGCGCTTGCCGGAGCCGAGTCGCAGACAGACCTTGAATTGCTTCCGATCCATCCTGGGGACACCTTAACAGTCGAAAACGTCCGGGCAGCGATCCAGGCGCTTTACGACACCGGACGCTACAGTTACGTTGAAATCGAGGCCACGCCCGACGGCAATTCGACAACCGGACTGATTTTCCGGGTCCGGCCGAATTCGTTCTTCAGCACATTTCTGCTTGAACCCGACAACCTTATCGATCGACCTCTGTCTTCTTATGTTCGCCTTCCGTTTGGTGAGAAATTCACCAAGTCAGGTCTGGATGAAGTCGCCGAAAAGACCACGGACTTATTGAACACCGAAGGATATTTTCAGGCCACCGTCGATCCCAGTTACAAAACAGATAGCGAAACACACCTGGTGTTCGTAACGCTCCAGGCCATGCCAGGCCCCAAAGCTAAGTTCGGGACCATTCGCGTCCACGGAGGCGAAGAAACATTTCCCAATATGGATCTGCTTCACGCTATTGGATTCAAGACCGGAGACAATTTCTCGTCCGCGAAGCTGGATAAGGCAATCAGCAATATCCGTTCGAAGTTTACAGCTCTGAATTTCCTGAACACGCGAATCGATCCCAAGCAATCCTACTCCGCTGCAACGAACGCGGTCGATTTAGATATCAATGTGGAACCTGGCGAATTCGCGCTGGTAGAAGCCCGCGGATTCAATATCCCGCCGAAAAAACTCAAAGAGCTCGTACCGATCTTCGAGGAGGGTACATTCGATAAAGATCTTGTCGACGAGGGCGGTGAAGCAATCATCCGCTATCTGCAGGAGCAGGGTTATTTCGACGCCAGCCTGACCTCCGAAATTATCGAGGTTCAGCCGCCACTGGGAAACGCCGTACAGATCAATTACACGATCTCGCCCGGACCCAGGCACGAAACAGCAACCTTGACCATCGAAGGTAATCGATACTTCACTACAGAGAAGATCAAAGAACAGATGAAAACCCGAACCGGCCAGTTCCTGAGTCCGGGCGTCTTCAGCTCGGATATTCTGGAATCGGACAGGCGGACGATCGAAGCGATGTATCGGAATGCCGGTTTTGAAGGAACTACCGTTACCACACGTCCTGTCGAGGTCGACCACGTAATCAACGTGACAGTTCAGATTGAAGAGGGAACACAGCAGCATATCGAATCGATTTCGGTCAGCGGAAACACCGCCTTTTCCGACAAGGAAATTCGCACCGTCATTCATCTCGGCGAAGGAGAAAACTACACACCCGGCAAAATCGAACAGGCCCAGGCGGGGATAACCCAGCTCTACCACGCAAAGGGATATGCGGACGTCCGCGTGGACCGCGGTGTGGAACCCGGCAGTTCAGGTGGCGGCGTCAAGGTGTCGTTCGAGATAATAGAAGGGCAGGCGTTTCAACTGGGGTCGATTGTGGTGGCAGGCAACACGCTGACGAGCGAAAAACTCATTCGCCGCAGCAGTGGTTTGCAGTCTTACAAGCCATATGACCCGGAAGCCGTACTCGAAGCACAACAAAAGCTCTACGCAACAGGGCTGTTCAGCCGTGTAGAAGTTGTTCCTCTGGATCAGGGTATTCCGGGAGTCCGAAATTTGCTGATTCAGGTCGAGGATGCAAAGCCCATCGTGCTCACGTATGGCGTGGGTTACCAGGAATTCGAACATGCGAGGGGGACGTTTGAAATTTCTCATAACAATCTGTTCGGCATGAACCGCTCGCTCAGTCTTCGATTGCGTGGAAGCAGCCGCGAACGTCTGGCGCAAGCGACCTACACGGAGCCGCGGCTCTTTAACCATAATCTCGATGGATTCGCTTCCACTTTCATCGAACACACGGAGCAGCCATCGTTCACTGCAAATCGAATCGATTTTTCGATACAAACGCTGAAGCGCTTCACACAGCAGCGCAATTTCCTGCTCACTGCCGGATACCAGACGGTGAACTTGCAGGATATTCGAGTCAATATTCACGCGCTGAGTCTGCCTGCGGAACGGGGAATCATCCAAATCGCCCGAATCGGAACCTCATACGTCCAGGATCGTCGAAATGACCCAATCAACCCTACGACAGGAACGTTTAATACAACGACTTTTCAGATTGCGACTCGCCCACTCGGTTCGGAGATCAATTTCACCTCACTGTACCACCAGCACAACGTCTATACACCGGTGCGGGGCGGAGTCATAGCCACATCTCTCCGCTTCGGCTGGAATCATCCGTTCGGAAGCACGACGAACACGGGATTGCCACCCACCGAACGGTATTTCGCGGGAGGTTCTACCACGCTTCGCGGATTTGGATTTGAAGATGCTCAACCGAGCGGAGGAAACGTCATGACGCTTGGAAATCTGGAATACCGTTTTCCGCTGCATTCGTTTCCGATTAAAGGAATGGGCGGAGCACTGTTCTATGACACGGGGAATGTTTTTCCGGATATTTCTGCTATTGCACCTGGTCTTTTCACCCAAACCGTGGGTTACGGCTTTCGATATCAAACACCTTTGGGACCCGTACGGCTGGATTTTGGATTCAACCTCAAGCCCAATGTGAACGGCACCAATGCCTCGATACTTCACGTTTTCTTCACCCTTGGAAATCCGTTTTAGCATGCGGCCGGCCAGGCGTCTGCTATTGGGTATAGGCGTGCTCTGTCTGTTTACGTCGGCCGCTCATGGCGAAATCCTCGATCGCATCGTTGCCGTCGTCGAAGGACACATCATTACTTTGAGTGACGTTCGACAAGAGCGTCAGATTCGCATGCAATTGCGCGAGCAGATTCCCGCAGACGAGCAGGCTCTAGCCCGGGAAATGGTCGATAACTACCTGATTGACCGGCAGAGCGCCGACTTTGCCGGACTCGATGTCTCGCAGGAAGAAGTCGAAGAGGAACTGAAAATCTTTGTGCCTCAGGGAGCGCCGTCTCAAACGATGCGCGATGCTGTCACTCTCAGAATCCGAATTGCAAAATTCTTTGATCTGCGATTCCGGCAATTTATCCGCCCGACGGATGAGGAGATTAAAAACTATTACGACGGTGTGTTTGTTCCTGAGGCGAAAAGCCGGGGAGTCAATCCTATACCACCACTCACAGAGGTCGTTGACGCTATACGAAACAATTTAATTCAAGAGCAACGTAATCGCGAGATCGACATGTGGCTCGCCGGCATTCACAAGAGGAGCACCATTGAGGTTTTTGACTAAACGGCGCGTCTTCGCCACTCTCGGCGGCCTGCTTATCGCATTTGTGGTGCTGATCGGCATCGGCATCATTTATGTCAGATCCGTATTCGATGCCCGAGCACGTCAATATATCGTCGAACAAATCGAGAAGAGTACCGGAACAAGAGTCCAGCTCGGAAACATTCGCTGGAGTTTGTGGCGGCAACGTTTCGTCCTGGAAGACCTCACCCTCCGCGGTCTCGAGCCGGCTGAAGAAACGCCACTGGCGCACATCAGCCGAATCGAAGTCGGAGTGAACCTGCGCACGCTTCTGCAGAAACGAATCGACCTGTTCGAACTAACAATCCTTCAGCCGGAAGTTCACCTCCTGGTGAGCCAGGATGGAAAAACCAACTTTCCGTCCCCGCAAACGAGCGGGCAGCGGCCGCTCGATTTCAAGATCTCGATTCAGAACTTCAATGTTATCGATGGATCAGCGCTGATCAACGAACAACGGCTGAACATGGACTTTTCTATACAAAACCTCGATGCAATGCTGGACTACCAGAGCCAGAGGGAAGTTCTGAAAATTCATCTCGGATACGACGGTGTATTCGATCGCGAACCAGACACCAAGCTTTCGATCCCTTATACGCTTAACGCCGATGTGGACTACACGCGGGCCACGATCATTGCGCAGCAGCTATTTCTCAAGTCGGGAGGGAATCAGGTCAAACTACAGGGACGAATCAACCAGGTCCTGGGCAAAAACATCTCGGGAAAACTGGCGTATACGACCAGCGCAGAGGTTCGATTCTTGAACTATTTCTTTCCGGACGAAAAGTTGGGAGGAAATGCCGACGCTGCCGGATTCCTCGAGTTTGCCGACGGCTATTTTTCAACTCAGGGGAATCTGGCGTCGGATGCTATCGATTTCGACGACTGGCACACGACGAAAGTCACTGGCGAATATACCTATAAATTTCCGGAGAAGCTCCTCACCTTCAGCAAATTCAAAGGATCCGTCCTGGGCGGTTCGGCCTCCGGCGAGATTGGTGTTGACCATCTGCCTGGGCCTTCAAGAATCACTTTGAACCTGAATTACAGTGACATGAATGCGCTCGATCTTGCTCGTGTATATCCATGGGATCCGAAATACCGGATCGTTTCAACCGTCAGTGGAAAGATCGGCGGATGGTTCGAAGGAAAGTTCGAGCGCTACGATGTAAGCGGGCACGCCGATCTGAAAAGCCTTACTCCTTCCACGACGAACGGCGTCGTGCCGTTACCACTGGATGGCTCGCTGGACTATCAATTACGCCCTCGTGAGGCGCGGGTAAGCAATGGCGCTCTGCAACTGTACTCGACGGCGATACGCGCAGACGGCCTGATTCTGCCCCGGATGTCGGATCTTAAGGTAAACGTCAATTCTAGCGACCTGAAAGACCTGGCATTTCTTTATGCCGACGCTAATGGAAGCGGGTCCTTCGATGGAATAATCACAGGCGACATCGCTAAGCCGCTGCTGACCGGCGAATTTCGTCTCCAGAATCACAAATACAAGGACTGGACAATTCAGCTTGCGGCAGGCGGCCTCCGGCTGGATACCCAGATGGAGACGGCCAGCTTCAAAGATGTTCGTGTCACGCAGGGAGATTCGTTCGTTATTGTGAACGGCTCGGCAGCCCTTTCAGGGTCACCGCTGGACTTGCGGGTTGAATCGAATCGTGTCACAGGAAACGATCTACGGCCGTTCGTGCATCGCAACATATCTGGAACTTTTGCCGGCGAAGCACATATCACCGCTCTCTCGCCCTCTGTTCAACTCGAAGGAGACCTGCGCGCCGAAAACCTCTCGATCGACAACGAGACCGTTGGAAATGCTCGCGGCCACGTCCGTTATTTTGACCCCGTTGTGGAACTCAGTCAGGCGACAATCGAGCAAACCGGATCCACGGTAACTGGAAGCGTCTCGTTCGACAGAACGACGGAAGCGCTGCGATTCAATGCGAGAGTCAACTCCGTGGATCTGCAAAGGTTCTATCGTTTTGGTCTGCCAAGATCCGTTGAGGGCGTCATCCGTCAAGCCGACCTTCAAGGCCAGGGAACAACCCGCCAGCCGAATATCACGGGCAACGCGACGCTGCAAAACCTCAAAGTATCCGACGAGTTCTTCCCGCAGGCACAACTGGATCTTACATCCACCGGAAACACAATGAACGTCGGGCTCAAAGCCGGCCGAAATCTCGATGTCGCCGCTCAGATAAATACGGCCGTGTCCGGCTATCCTTTCAATGCCCGGGTGAACTTCACGCAATATCCGCTGGAGCGAATTGCAAAACTGCAGAACGGAACCATTACAGCGACAGGGACGGCCAATCTATCCGGCAACCTGAACGATCAGAGCCACATAAAAGGCAGCGGACGCATCGAGACTGCCACCATACAGGTTCAGAAAATGGATTTTCAGTCGAAGGATCCGTTCACCTTTGAATTCGATCGGAGCCAACTTCGCCTGAACAAACTTACTTTGAGCGGACAATCCACTCTGGTCAATATCACGGGGACGGTTGGTCTGACAGACCCGGCGCCCCTCAAACTGGATGTCGATGGGCAGCTTGACCTCGGGCTGATCGCGGCCGAATATCCGGGATACACGTCGAGCGGCACGGTGAATCTCACAATCAGTGTTGGCGGCACTCTGAAAACTCCCGATGTTCAGGGCTCCGCTACCTTGAACAATGCCTCCCTCAGCCGCAGCGGCATCTTCGCAAGCATTGCAGGCCTCAGTGGAAAGGTTAATTTCGATCGTGATCGGATCACGGTGAGCGATTTCGATGGACAGGTGGGTGGTGGACGAGTGCATGCCCAGGGCACTGCCTTCCTGCGGGACGAGACGATCCAGGGAATGAACATCGTAATTGATGCGACCAATGTCCGCCTGCGTGGACACCCGGAAGGGTTGCGCACCGTCGTCAATGGCAATCTCGTTCTGAGTGGAGCGCTGACATCACCGTTGCTCGAGGGAAACGTCCGAATACAAAGCCTGGCATTCCGCAGCAATTTTGAAGACTTCCTGGCCGTGTTAGCGTCAGACAATCTAAAGGGTGGCACGTCGCCCCTGGACAAGCTCCGCTTGTCATTACACATTGAGGGCGGCCGAAACATTACCATCCAGAATCAGCTGGCCACGGTGGAAGCGCGCGTCGATATCGATTGGAAGGGAACAGTCGATCAGCCTTCCATCACAGGGCACATCGAGGCGAGCGGAGGAACATTAACCTTTCAGGGCCATCGCTATACCGTTACACGCGGAAATGTCGATTTTGTCGATCCGTTCCGGATTCAACCAGTAATCGATTTAGAGGCCGAATCGCAAATCCGCAACTATCGAGTGATCCTGGCAATGACGGGAAAGGGAAACAACCCCAAGCTGACATTACGGTCGGAGCCTCCGTTGCCGGAGCTCGAAATAGTGAGCTTGATGGCAGGTGGGCAGACTCGCGAGGAGATAGCAGAGGCTAACTATCAGCTGAGCGGAACAACGAAAAAGGAAGTCGCACAGGCGCCGACGAGTGAGCAGGTGTTTCAAAGCGGGGCAGCGTCCATCCTCTCCGACCTTCTGCAACAGCGGGTTGGAAGCCGGCTGGGCTTGCTCAATGGTTCGAAACTACGCTTTGAACCGTTCCAGGTAGGCGCGCAAGGCAATACATCGACCCGCATCACGTTGTCACAGCAGGTCACGAAAGACCTGGCAATTACCTACTCCCAGGATCTGTCATCGAACCGGCAGCAGGTGATCACAATCGAATATTTCGTAACGCGCGACACATCGGTGGTTGCAACTAGAGACGAACTCGGCAACCTCGGGCTGGACGTGCGGCATCGGACCCGGATCAAATGACTGCGATGCAGTCGATCTCGACCGATACGTCCCGCGGCAGCCGGGCGGCCTGGACGGTCGAGCGCGACGGCGGAGCAGACTTGAAGAATTCCGCGTAAACGGAATTCATCTCGGCGAAATCGTTCATATCCCGCAAAAACACAGTCGTTCGCACGACGTTTTCAACAGATCCGCCCGCGGCACGTACGATCGCTACCAGGTTCTCCAGAACGCGCTGCGTCTGGGCCTTGATGCTGCCGTCCTCGATCAGCTTACCCGTCGCTGGATCGATCGCAATCTGGCCAGAAACGAACAGGAGATCCCCAGCTCGAATGGCTTGCGAATAGGGACCAATTGCAGAAGGAGCTTCAGTAGTAGAAATGACGATTTTGTTATTCATGGTCTGCCTAAGAGAAGAAGAAACCACAAGATGCACTAAACTGTTTGGCCTCTGTGCTTCTTGTGCTTTCTGTGGTTTCGTTCCCCTGCCCGCTGAAGTTTATTTACCGGGCTGTATTTACGGTTCGACTGGAGCGCGTGACGTCGTAAACGCCGTCTATTTTTTTAACGGAGGTGATCACGCGTTCGAGATGTTTCATATCCGGTATTTCGACGGTAATGTCTATTGTTCCTCGTTCATCGGAGGTTCTGGCTTCGACATTCAGGATGTTGGATTTCACTTCTGAAATCGCCGCGGCGATCTCAGCAAGCATGCCGGGACGATCCTCCGTCAATATGGTCAGTGGAACGGCATAGGCCTCAGCCGAAGGAGCTGCATGCGCCCATTCCACTTCAATTTTGCGGTCCGATTCATACATCAGGTTCTGAACATTCGGACAGTTCTTGGAGTGAACGGCGACGCCCTTGCCTCGCGTAATGTAGCCGATCACTTCCTCGCCCCGGATCGGATTGCAGCATTTGGCACGATAAACCAACAGATCATCGAAGCCTCGAACCTGCAGCTTGGCATCACTGCCAATTCCAAGGACCCGTTTGACAACGGAGGTCAGTTTTGACTCTTCTTCCGCTGGTGTTTCTTTCAACCCGTCAGGCGACAGACGCGAAATGATCTGCTTCGCAGATATCTTGCCATAGCCGATGGCCGAAAGAAGATCCTCCACCTTGCTGGATCCATATTCCGAAAGCATCGCTTCCATGCGCTGGCTGCCGAGTAGTTCTTTCGCGTTCTGCTTGTACTTGCGGGCTTCTTTCTCGAGCATTTTTCGCCCGAGCTCGATCGCGCGTTCGCTTTCCTGCTCGGTGAGCCAGTGCCGGATCTTGTTTCGAGCGCGCGAGGTTTTCACGAACGAGAGCCAATCGCGGCTGGGTTTGTGACCGGGCTGAGTCACGATCTCGATAATGTCTCCATTGCGCAGTTTTGTCCGCAGCGGCGTCATGCGGCCATTGATCTTCGCGCCCACACAGCTGTGGCCGACTTCAGTATGGATCGCGTATGCGAAATCGACGGGAGTCGCGTCGCGGGGCAGCGTAACGACCTTCCCTTTCGGGGTGAAGGTGTAAACCTCTTCCGGGTAGAGATCGATTTTCAATGTGCTGAGGAAATCCGCAGGATCCTTCATTTCCTGCTGCCACTCGACCAGGTGCCGGAGCCAGGATACGCGCTTATCTTCGCGATCGTCGGCGACCAGCTTGCCGTCCTTGTATTTCCAATGTGCGGCGATACCTTCTTCGGCAATCTGATGCATCTCGGTCGTCCGTATCTGGACTTCAAACGGCTGGCCACCGGCAATCACCGAGGTATGCAGTGACTGATACATGTTCGGCCGCGGCATAGCGATGAAGTCCTTGATCCGGCCAGGCACGGGACGCCAGGTGTTGTGGATGACGCCGAGAGCAGCATAGCAACTCTTCACACTATCGGTAATGATGCGCAACGCCAGTAAATCGTATACCTGGTCGATTGTGATTCTTTGTTTTTTGAGCTTCAGGTAGATCGAATAAAGACGCTTGATCCGGGATTCCGTGAGGCACGGTATCTCGTGCTCCTTCATTTTTTCTTCGACAAGCTTTGTTACTTCCGCCAGGAAAGCCTCGTGCTTTCTCCGGTTCTTCTCAACGATATCCTTCAGCTCCTGATAGGCTTTGGGATCGAGATAGCTGAAAGCAAGATCTTCCAACTCTCCACGAATTTTCCCCATGCCTAACCGGTTTGCCAACGGGGCATAGATATCCATCGTCTCTCGCGCGATCGCCTCTCTCCGGTCACTCGTGAGATACGCCAGCGTTCGCATGTTGTGCAGACGATCGGCAAACTTCACCATAATGACGCGGATATCATCGGTCATGGCGAGAAGCATTTTCCGGAAGTTCTCTGCCTGTTTCTCTTCCTTCGATGTGAACGGGATCTGGCTGATTTTCGTGACTCCGTCAACGATGTGAGCCACGTCAGGCCCGAATAGTTCCTCGATCTTTTCGAGAGTTGTCAATGTATCTTCAACGACATCGTGGAGGAGTCCAACGCCGACCGTGACGGCATCCATCTTCATCTCCGCCAGCAGGTTCGCAACTTCGAGAGGATGAGTCAGATAGGGCTCACCCGACGCACGGACCTGTCCCTTGTGCTCCTTTGCGGAGAAGATGTAGGCACGACGGATAAGATCGAGGTTGTCGCCGGGGTGGTGCTTCTCAACCTTATCGAGGATCTGCTCGAGACGAATCATGTAAGTTGATTATATGAAAAAAGGCCGCGGGTGGGCGGTCATAGACGGCGCCTGTAACTTGAACATTGCAGGCGTAGTCCGTGACCGCGCATCCGCGGCCTAAGACGTTTGGTGACGCTTAATTGGTGCCGACGGCGGCAGCTTTTTTCTTTTCGGCGTTCCTCTTACGGGCTTCGAGGGCTTTATTGAACCACTCGTCTGCCATGGCGGTCAGCTTTTTCTTATCTTCCTCGCTGTCGGACAGCCGGGCCTTCTCGCGATACAGAAGATTCTTGTAGGTCATTGCATCTTCGTAATCTTGATCCAGCGCCAGCGATTTGTCGAGGTTCGCCAGGCCTTCATCGATCAGTTTTCCCTGTTCTTCTGCCGGAGGAGGATTGTTCTTATCGTAAACGATGATCCAATCCAAGCTGCCGATAGCGTAATAGGGGACCTTGTTTGTCGGATCCAGCTGGGCATACTTCATGTAGTACTCGTGGGCCTTCTGGAGATCCTGCGTATTCTGATAGATGCTGGCCAGACCCGCGACTGCATTGACATTGGTCGGATCGTGTTTCAGCACGTCTTCGAATGTCTGAATCGCAAGTTTGGCGTTCTTGTCGTTGTCTTCGCCACGGCCGTTCGGAACGAACTGCTGGGCGTAGGCAGTACCGAGATAGATCTCGGCGGTTGTCAGATCCGGGTCGAGTTCAACGGCTTTCTTGAAGTACGACACGGCGTTTTCGTAGTGCGTATCTCTGAAGGCGCGGACCCCTTTGTTGAGATTGTCGCGCGCCTGAAGCTTCGCACAACTTGTCGAGGCGAGAGCGAGGATCGCCAGGAAGGCGAGCATGAATTTCGTCTGTCGCATAGTTCTATGCCTCCCTATTTGCCGGCCTTGATTTGTTCGGTCATGAGACCGACTTTGTCCACGCCGGCACCCTTCGCCACGTCGATCACTTCGACCACGTCCTTATAGAGGAGGTCCGGATCGGCATTGACGAAAGCAATACGCTCGTTACGCGTCTTGAAAATATCCTGAAGCTGATCGCCCAGATATCGCAGTTCGATAACGTCCTGGTTGATCTTGATAGTACCCGTCTTATCGACGGAGATAACGATCGTCTTGTTCAGCGCATCCGGTGGCGGAGGAGGCGTGCCGGGTGGCGGCGGTTGAGGAACCGCCGCATCCAGCCCTTTCGGTGTCAAAGGCGTAATCGTCATAAAGATCACGAGCAGCACAAGCAAGATATCAATGAACGGAGTGACGTTGATATCCGCCTTGGCCGAAATCTTTTTTCTTCCTTTTTTCATCGCTGGTCCCTCCTACTTGCGGACCTGGTCATCGATGCGCTCGGTCAAGAGACCGACCTGGTCGACGCCTGCGTTCCGGATGTTGTCCACAACTTGAACCACATCGCCGTACTTCGCGCGAAGATCACTTTTGACGAACACTCTCTTTTCGAGTTTGCTCGCCAGAATGTCATTCACCTTCGCAGCGATGCTATCCACGTCGACTTTATCCTGTCCGAGGTAGAATTTGCCGTCACGAGTGATGGCAATGATAACGGAATCGTCACGATCGGCTTCTTTCATGTCGATCGGATTCCTGGTTTTGGCGAGTTCGACGCTCTGGCCCTTCTGCAACATTGGAGTGACAACCATGAAAATGATTAGAAGGACAAGCATCACGTCCGCCATCGGCGTAACGTTGATGTCGGAGGTAACTTCTCCTCTACCTCCGCTCGACCCCATTCCCATAGTTACTTCCTTCCACCGTGCTGCTTGATGAAGTAGTCAATCAATTCGGAAGAAGAGTTCGTCATTTCGATACCGAACGCCTCAACTTTATTGGTGAACCAGTTGTATGCCCACACTGCAGGAACCGCCACGAACAGACCGAAAGCGGTGGTAACGAGCGCTTCGGAAATACCGCCTGCGACAGCCGACAAACCGGCGGTCTTTTCAGACGACATACCTTTGAATGCGTTGATGATACCGACGGTCGTTCCGAACAAACCGACGAAAGGAGCGGTTGCACCGATCGTGGCCAGACCGGACAGGCCGCGCTTCAATTCCGCATTGACGATGGCTTCGGCGCGTTCACAAGCGCGGCGTGAAGATTCGATCTGTTCGCCGGCGATTTCACGCGACACGGTGTGAGCGCGGAATTCCTGAAGACCGGCTTCGACGACTTTGGCCAGGTGGCTGCGCTTGTTCTGCTCAGCAACGCTGATGGCCTCTTCAATTTTTCCTTCCTTCAAGCAGCCGGCAACCGCGGGAGCGAATTCACGCGACTGTTTGCGGGCCTGACTGAAGGCAATGTAACGATCGATCATGACGCCGATAGACCAAGCGGACATGATGGCAAGAAGAATGACGACGCCGCGGGCCGGGGCGCCCATATTGGACCACATGGTGCGGAGGTCAAAACCGACCTCCTGCCCCTGGAGCAGCATCATCGCAATAAAGTTCAGCTTAACGAGAAACATAGAATCACAATCCTCCTGAACCCTGACTTAGCAAGGCATAATTTTGACATTCAAACCTTTTTTGACAAGGAGGGGCGAGGGGTCTGCCCCTTTGTCCCTCCCCATCGGCACATCCGCTCTTATTGAGAGAACGCGAAATTCACAGTAATCGTCGTAACGACGGGCACAGGCTCCTGATTCAACATCGTGGGCTTGTAGCGCCATTGCTTGACAGCATCGATGGCTGCCTGAATCAACAGCGGGTGTCCCGTAATTACTTTAAGGTTATCGATCGTTCCTTCTTTGCTGATTTCAGCTTCCAGAACGACGACACCCTGGATGCGCGCTTGCTTCGCCAGTGGGGGATAGACCGGCTTCACCTGCGAGATCAAGTTCGCTGCGATAACATTTCCACCAACGCGGACGCGTTGCGGCGGCGGCGGTGGGGGCGGCGGCGGCGGTGGGGGCGGCGGCGGAGCCGCTTCTTCCTGCTGCCTCAAAACGCCTCCCAGCACTCCCGACAGTACGCCGGAACGCCCGACTCCTCCGACAACTCCTGTACGGTAGACGGGGGAGCGGATTCGACGATTCTGGCAACCTCCTTCGGAATCTCGGTCGGCTGCACAATCGTGCCCGGATCGATCTGCACTTGCTTGATGACCACAGGTTGGGCCGGAGCAACTGCAGCCGGCGGCGGCGGCGGCGGGGGCGGCGGTGGCGGCGGAGCAATCAGCATCGTCATGAGCTGTTGCTTCGGCAGTTCCGAATACGAAATGAGCGGGATCAAGATAAGAACCGTGATCAGGACAACGTGGACCATTGTCGAGATCATCACTGTCGAGAACTTCTTGGTTTTTATCTGTCCGCCGGACTCAATTAAGGAATCCTCGAACATACAACCTCCCTTTTCTAAACTCCCTGAAACTCTTCCGCGCTTACGCTACAAACGCCGGTGGCGGCTTAAGCTGAGGCTGGTTACTGTAACAGGATCGCAACTTATATCAGCGGCCCAACCATCTGTCAACCAGCCTTTAGTGCCATTTCCGAGCCGTCAAATCCATGCATCCCCAGCGCCCTGCGTATCGCTACGCGCGCTTCGGTTTCGCCGTCTTCGCCACTGCCGGCCGCACCGGCGGCGCCGCCTGTGGCGCCACCGCCCCGCGGATATGCGTGTATACCAGCACTAACGGAGCAGCGATTGCGACCGACGAATACGTTCCGATAACGATTCCAACCACCATCGCAAACGCAAAGTGATTGATCACTTCACCACCGAAAATGAACAACGCCAGGACCGTGATGAACGTCAAGCCCGAGGAAAGAATCGTCCGGCTCAGCGTCTGATTGATGCTGTCGTTCATGATCGTGTCCAGACTCGTCCCGGCGGCGCAGTTTCAGGTTTTCCCGGACCCGGTCGAAGACGACAATCGTGTCGTTCATCGAATAACCCACCAGGGTCAACAACGCCGCGATCACCGTCAGGTTGATTTCGCGGTTGAAAACCGAGAACAAACCCAGAGTCACCAGCGTGTCGTGAAACACCGCAAAAACAGCAGCCGCACCATAAATCCACTCAAAGCGAAACGCGATATAGATCAGCATTCCACCCAAGGCGTACAACGTGGCGAATACTGCCTGCCGCTTCAAATCATTCCCGACCTTCGGTCCGATCGAGGTCGCACTCAAAATCTCGAACTGCCCCGGAAATCCCTTATTCAGAGCGTTAAAAATGATGGCGCGTCCCGCGCTGGCATCCTCGGCATTTGCCCCTTGAAAGTCGATGATGACGTCATTCGTTCCGACTTTCTCTTGCGGCTGGCTGTCCGGCGCGCCGTTTTCTTTCAGCAGTTGCCGGATTTTCTCGATATCGGGCTTCTGGTTGAACCGGATTTTCGCCTGCGTACCACCCTTGAAATCAACCCCGTAACTGAAGCCCCCCTTGTGCACCAATGAAATCAAGCCAAGGAGCATGATCGAGCCGGAAATAGCCAGAAAGAGTTTGCGTTTTCCTAGCCAATCAATATTACTGCCATGAAAAATTTCAATCATTCAAACGTACCCTTAGACACCCTCGTGTCTTCATTTGTTCCAAGATTCTAATAGGTTCAAATACTCAGTGTTTCGACGCGCTGTTTGCGGGTCAGCACCCATTCGAACAGGGTCCTGGAGACGAAAACAGCCGTAAACATGTTCGAAACCAGACCGATAACCAGCGTTACCGCAAAGCCTTTCACCGGACCGGTGCCAAACAGGAAAAGGAACGTCGCCGAGATCAATGCCGCCAGATGGGTATCCACCAGCGTAATAAAGACCCGGCTGAAACTGGTGACGACGGCGGAAACCGCAGTTTTGCCGGCCCGCAACTCTTCACGAATTCGCTCGAAAATAAGTACGTTGGAATCGATACCCACGCCGATGGTGAGAATGACACCGGCGATCCCGGGAAGGGTCAGCGTTGCTCCGAACTCCGCCATTGCTCCGAACAGGACAATCAAATTCAAGATCATGGCTATCGTGGCGTTGACGCCGGAAAGGCGGTAGTAAAAGAGCATGAAGATGACGACCGAAACGAGGGCGACGGTTGCCGCCAGAATGCCGGCCTTAATCGAATCCGCCCCGAGAGACGGCCCGACAACGTCTTCATCCAGATACATGATCGAGGCCGGTAACGCTCCAGACTTCAGAACGAGCGCCAGGTCCTGAGCCGCCTGCGGCGCAAAGCCACCGGCGCCTCCGGTAATGATTCCGGAATCGGTAATGCGCGAGTTGATTCGCGGCGCGGACTGAATCCTTTTGTCGAGAACGATGGCAAGCATCTTTCCGACGTTTTCTTCGGTCACACGGCCCATGCGCTGGGCGCCTTCCGCATTCAAATTGAAACTGACGGCCGGGCGGCCGTTTTCATCGCGCGAGGGATAGGCTCCCTTGAGATCGCGTCCTGACACTGCCGCGACCTGCTGAACAACGTAAAAACTGCCTTCCGACGACGTCCCGCGCTCAACCGACGGCAAAACTTCCAGATTGGCGGGGACGACTCCACCGAAATTCTGCGCGGCCGCAGCCTGGCTTGGATAAGGGCCGCTGTCGACCAGCTTCAGTTCCAGCTGCGCGGTCGACTGCATGATGTTTTTCACGCGTGCCGGATCCGTTACATCGGGGAGCTGGACAAGAATCTCGTTCTCGCCAGGACCGCCATGCTTCTGGATCACAACTTCTCCGACGCCAAGCTGATCGATTCGATTCCGGATGGTATTGATCGCCTGATCCACAGATTGCGTGCGGGCGGACTGCTCCTCGTTGGGCTTCAAGCGGACCGTATACGTATTGGGCACTTCTCCTGCGGTCGATATCAGATCCCACTCCGGCAAGCGTTCGTTTAAGATCCGGCGGAAATCTCCGTCTTTGTTGGGATCGACACCAACTGCCTGAAGCGTATTGACCTGCGTGCGAGCAATCTGACGGACGGCGATGTTGTCTTTACTCAACTGCTGCCGCAGGTTCTCGATAGCCTGGTCCGTCTCGCCTCGAATCGCATCGTCGGTCACGACCTGCAGGACGAGCTGGGTGCCGCCACGGAGGTCTAATCCGAGATGCACATTCTGTTTGATTTTGGCGATGGTTGGCGGAAGCCCCGCAACGCGGAGTATCGCGAGCACAGTCACAGCCAACGATAATCAGCAGGCGCGTTCGAACTCTCTTAGTCATAAAATTTCTCGGGAATTACTCTTGTTCTGATCCCTGCAACGCCGTGACGGCATTCCGGGAAAGCTCGATTTTGACGTTTTCCGCTACTCTGAGCTGAATTCGATCGTCTTTAAGTCCCACTATCGTACCGTAAATCCCGCCCGAGGTGACGACCTTATCGCCTACCTTCAGACTGTCGACCATCTCTTGAAGTTTTTTCTGACGGCGGCGGGCCGGAAGGAAAACGATCAGATAAAAGATACCCAGGATAAAGACGAGCGGCAAAAACTGAATGATACTGTTGGCCGGTTGGGCCTGCGTCTGAAGAAACACCTAATGAGCCCCCGTTCTCCTTGTCTCGGTGAGGAATTCGTCAAAGTGGTGAAACTCGATAAACTGCCTGATTCTGCGGATTGTGTCAAGGTAGAAGTGCAAGTTATGAATGGTATTTAGCACGGAAGACAGGATCTCGTTGGCGATGAAAAGATGCCTCAGGTAGGCCCGCGAATAGGTTCGGCAGACCGGACAAACACATGATGAATCAATCGGCTCCGGATCCTCTTTGTACTTTGCGTGTTTGATGACGATGTGTCCGTCTCTCGTAAACAGCCATCCGTTCCGCGCGTGACGCGTGGGCATGACGCAATCGAACATATCCACGCCCAGGGCAACAGCTTCGACGATATCTGCAGGAGTACCGACGCCCATTAAATAGCGCGGCTTCTCTTCCGGTAAATACGGTTCGACTCTGTCGATAATTTCGTACATCGATGGCTTCGGCTCACCCACGGCAAGGCCGCCAATGGCATAGCCGGGAAAATCCATCGCCACCAGCCGTTCAGCACTTTCCTGCCGCAGGTCGTTATAGGTGCCCCCCTGCACAATCCCAAACAGTGCGTGCGGCGGTGCTGCGTCAACACCCACTCCGAGTTGCTTCCAGTGCCGATGGCACCTTTCGGCCCAGGCCAGGGAGCGCTTCATCGATTTGTCCGTATCCAGGTGGCTCGCGGGATAACCCAGACAGTCATCGAGAATCATCATTATGTCCGAACCAAGAGCAGTCTGAACGTCCACGGCAATCTCCGGACTGAGGAAATGAGTGCTGCCGTCCAGGTGCGACTGAAAGCGGACGCCATCCTCACTGATGCCGCGCAACGCGCTCAGGCTGAACACCTGGTATCCGCCGCTGTCGGTCAGGATCGGCCGATCCCATTGCATAAACGGGTGTAATCCACCCAGGCGTGAAACGGTCTCGTGTCCTGGTCTCAAGAAAAGGTGATAGGAATTGCAAAGCAGAATCTCGACATCGAGGGCGCGGAGTTGATCGACAGTCATCGATTTTACCGTCGCCTGCGTGCCCACCGGCATAAAGATGGGGGTTTCGATGATTCCGTGCGCAGTGTGCAACCGGCCCCGCCTCGCGCGGGTATTGGTGTCATGCGTCAGCAGTTCAAATTTCATCTCTTGACGCTGCGCTCTGTCGCGCTTGCATTCGCTCCGCTCATTTCTTAATCGCTGCGCGCTACCGCGCTTGCATTCGCTCCGCTCATTACACCAGGTGGCATGCTGCATCGCGGCCATCTTCAACCTGCCGAAGCGGAGGCTCCTCGACTTTGCAGCGATCGATAGCAATCGGGCATCGGGTATGGAATCGGCAACCGGACGGCGGGTTGATCGGAGTCGGGACGTCGCCACCGAGGATCACCCGCTGCTTCTTTGCTGCCGGATCCGGTATGGGAACGGCTCTCAGCAGTGCTTGCGTATATGGATGTCGGGGCGCCGCGCAAATCTGAGCACTGGTTCCAACCTCGACCAGCTTGCCCAGATACATGACTCCGATCCGCGTAGAAATGTGCTCGATGACCGGGATTGCATGAGAAATGAAGAGGTACGTCAGTCCTAACTGGTCTTGAAGTTCAGCCAGCAAATTGATGATCTGCGCCTGAATCGATACGTCGAGCGCAGATACCGGTTCGTCGGCGACAATCAACTTCGGCCGGAGTGCGAGAGCCCGGGCGATGCCGATCCGCTGCCTCTGGCCACCGCTGAACTCGTGGGGATATCGGTTCATGACCGATGAATCGAGGCCCACCGTCTTGAGCAGATCCGCCACCCGATCCTGCCGCTCCGTTCCGCTGGCGATATGGTGAATTGCAAACGGCTCCCCGACGATGCTCCGGATCGTCATACGGGGATTTAACGAAGCGAACGGATCCTGAAAAACGATCTGCATGTCGCGCCGTTTCCGCCTGAGATCCTGTTTCCCCAGCGCCATCAGATCGATTCCGTCGAACTGGATCGAACCGGCATCCGGTTCCAGGAGCCTCAGGATGGCGCGTCCCGCCGTTGTTTTTCCGCAGCCGGATTCGCCGACGAGTCCGAAGGTTTCACCGCGATTGATATCAAAACTGATATCGTCGACCGCTTTTACGTAGGCCGCGACTTTTGAAAAAATGCCCTTATGGATGGGAAAGTATTTTTTCAGATGTTGTACGGACAGCAGAGGCCGAGTCGCTTCAGGCATGAATGCAGCGGACCTCACTCGCCGGCTTCGCGCTGTCGCCGGGAGCGCGCTCCAGCGGAATCTCGGAAACGGTGCATTCGACGGTTCGCTTATAGCAACGCGGGGCAAAGGAACAGCCCTTCGGCAAGTGGAGAAGGTTCGGAACCATGCCATCGATGGCGTAAAGACGCCGCTTGCTGTCTTTCTCAACACTCGTGCCAAGGCGGGGCACCGAGCGCAGCAAGCCTTGGGTATAAGGATGCCTGGGATTGTGAAAGATCTCCATGGCTGGACCCATTTCCACGATTTTTCCGGCATACATAACCGCTACCGTCTCTGCGACTTCCGCAATGACGCCGAGGTCATGCGAGATCAGAATCAGCGACAGGTGATATTTTTCACGCAGGCTGTCCAGCAACTCGAGTATCTGGGCCTGGATGGTGACGTCGAGGGCCGTCGTCGGTTCGTCCGCAATCAGCTAAAGCCGGCTTACAGACCAGAGCCATGGCAATCATGACTCGTTGCCGCATTCCTCCGGAAAGTTGATGCGGATAGTCCTCAGCGCGCTTCTCGGGATCCGGAATCGCCACCGCTTTCATCATTTCGACGGCGCGTGACCAGGCTTCCCGTTTGGAAACCTTCTCATGAGCAAGAACGGACTCCGCGATCTGGAAGCCGACTTGAAGGACGGGATTCAGTGCGGTCATCGGTTCCTGAAAAATCATAGAAATCTGCGCGCCGCGCACCTGTCGCATTTCCCGATCGGAAAGCGCCGCCAGATTCCGCCCATTCAGCAGAACCTCGCCGCCAACAATGCGGCCGGGCGGGCTGATCAGCCTCGTAATGGACATTGCGGTCACGCTTTTTCCGCAGCCGCTTTCACCAACGAGGCCAAGCGTCTTACCTTTTTCCACCGCTGAATGAAACGTCATCGACGGCTTTGACGACGCCGGCGTCGTAAAGAAATGCGTTTTGAGGTTTTTGACTTCCAGAACGGCCGTCAAACTGTCCAGACCTCCCGAAATTCACCGTGGATCCGCCGAAAGACATCCGAAATCTCACCGATGCTTGCGTAAGCCTCAACGCCTCGAATGATGTACGGCATCAAATTCTGTGAGCCGCGCGCGGCCTGCTCGAGATCCGCGATCGCTGCTGAACGGCCCTATTGTCACGCGATTCCCGTTGGCGTGCGAGGCTTTCGATTTGCGCGGCCTCGAGGGCACGGATCGATCATGTGAATCGGAATCTTCTGCTCCTCGTCCATTCGAAATTCGTTCACACCTACGACGATGCGCTCCTTCGATTCGATGGACTTTTGATACTCATAGGCGGATTCATGAATCTGCGCTTGTATCCAACCGCTTTCGATCGCGGCCAGCATGCCACCCAGATCTCTAATCCGCTGCAGATTGGCCTCGACCTCTTTCTCAAACTCGTCCGTCAATGCTTCGATCGCGAAAGAGCCGCCCACTGGATCGACGGTATTCGTAATGCCGGATTCGTATGCAATGATCTGCTGCGTCCTCAAAGCCAGACGCGCTGCCTCGGCAGTAGGAATCGAAAGGGCTTCATCCTTCGAATTGGTATGCAGCGATTGAGCGCCGCCTAATACGGCAGCCAATGCCTGAATCGTCACGCGAACGACGTTGTTGTCAGGCTGTTGCGCGGTCAGCGAGGAACCCGCCGTCTGCGCGTGAAATCGCAGCATCCATCGATCGCGGATTTTTCGCATCGAAGCGCTCCTCGCATGATCCTGGCCCAGATACGGCGTGCGGCACGGAACTTTGCGATCTCTTCCAGAAAATCATTGTGCGCATCGAAGAAGAACGAAATCCGCGGAGCAAACGAATCGATATCTAAACCGGTTCGAGTGCCGCTTCAACGTAGGCGATGGCATTCGCAAAGGTAAATGCGAGTTCCTGAATCGCCGTCGAGCCGGCTTCCCGGATGTGATATCCGCTGATGGAGATGGTATTCCAATTCGGCACTTCGGGTTCGCAATAGGCAAAGATGTCGGTGATCAGGCGAAGCGAAAAGGCTTCGGGGATAGATATAGAGTTCCGCGCGCGATGTACTCCTTCAGGATATCGTTTTGAGCCGTGCCGTTGATGACCTTGGCTGAGACGCCTTGTTTCTTGGCAACGGCGACATACATCGCCAGAAGGATGGCGGCCGTCGCATTGATTGTCATGGAAGTCGAGACGCGGTCGAGCGGAATACCATTCGAATACGATTTCCATGTCCTGCAGCGTATCGATGGAGACACCAACTTTACCGACTTCGCCGCCGCGAGCGGATGATCGGAATCCATACCCAGTTGCGTCGGGAGGTCGAACGCGACGGAAAGTCCCGTCTGCCCGTTCTCGAGAAGGTATTTGAATCGGCGATTCGTTTCGGCGGCCGAACCGAATCCGGCATATTGCCGCATCGTCCAGAGCCGGCCCCGATACATCGTCGGCTGGATTCCCCGCGTATAGCGGGAACTCCCCGGCTGGACCAATCCCGTATCGATATTCGGACCGTAGTCTGTTGGCGAATTGGGCTTCGGTCACGGAAAGGAGCCATACGGGCTTTAGATTACCGCAGACAACTGTCAGGATTTGCCCATCAAGACAAACGGCGCCCAATAGAAGGGTGCGGAAAACATCGTTTTGACCTGGATGCATAGCGTCTTTCAGGGCGCGGGACTTGGAGAGACCGTTTTGAGGCCCTCATAAAAGCGCCGCATCAATTGAGCCGTAGAGCGGTCATTGACGGTCCACAAACTGACGACGAGCGACGGCGTACCGGCGTACAGAAAACCACGCGCAAGGCCCAACAACTCATCGCCTTCCCAGACCGCACTCATCCCGGTTTCGCAGGCGCTCAAAACAGTCAATTCGGTTCCCAACTGCAAATTGAAAATGTCGAAAAGGTTCAACCAGCTATCACCCAGCTTGATGGACGAAAACATCGGATTGTCGGCTGCGGAAGATGCCGTGCGCAGCGATATGTAATTTACCGGCGCTCTGGCCATACCGGCGCAGCTTGTCTTCGCGTGCCTCGCTGCCGATAAAGAACAATCCTTTTGGAAGCAGTTTACGCAACATCTCGACTTCTTCATTGATGTATGGCGTCATCTCATCGGCAGAGGCAAGCACAAGATCCTGCTCGGTTTTTTGGATTTTCTTCTCGCGGCAGATCTTCAGGACGGAAGTACTGGCGGCGCGCACCACGTCGTATCGATCGATCAGATAAGTTGTGCCGTCAAATAGCGCCTGAAATGGCAGGTAATGCAGCACGTTGTGAGGGATGAACACAATGGAACGGCCCGACAATTTGTCCTGAATCGGCTGGATCAGCTGGTCATAAAGCTGTCGAAGGTGATACTGAGTCGCCGCGAGAAGCCGCTCAGCGTGCGTCTGGACGTATGAAGAGTGCAGATGGAATTTGGAGAGCTGGAAAGTAAGGCCCTTGAGTGAAGCACGGACGGCGCTCATCGTCGTGATGTCGGCAATGACGTCGAAGCTGTTGTGTCCGATGACGAAAGCCTGAAGCCGGTCACCGATGGTGTAATACTCCACAAGGACTTCATCCGGCCGAAGCATGGCATTGACTTCCTCGACCGAAGGAATTTTCATGCTCTGGAGCGTGGCCCAACCCGATTTTTCGGAGCCGACCTCTCTCAGCAGTTCGACCAGTTCCTGTTCACGCTTTGAAATTTCCTCTTTTGTAATGGTGTCTGCAGCGGCGGCGCGAGCTGTGGAGCCTACCTCATTGAGGCGGCTATAAAAGATATTCAATTCTTCGCGTATCTTTCGGATGCGTTGAAGCCGCGGCGATTCGTCGACACCGGCATCCCAGACGGCTTCCAGATTCTTCTCCAGCAGATCGATGAGGGTTCGGGATTTCGACCGCTCGACGAACTGAAAGGCCGCTTGTTTGTCCCCCCGGGCGATCTTCAAGTTGACCATGTTTTCGTAAACCTGATATTTATCGCGACCGAAGGACATGCGCATTTCGTCCAGTCGAATGTTCCCGCGCAGCGACTCCATCAGGTCGATGGCCTTCATGTAAAGCTGCTCGGCGTCTTCCAGCGCACCACTCAGTTCCTTGAGACGGCCGAGTGTGTTGTAACACTGATAAGAAACCCAAGGCGCGTGGTAGCCTTCGATTTCATCGAGCGCCTTCTGTGCGTCCTGAAGAGCGGGCGCAGTCTCCTCCAGTTCCAGCCAACTTTGAGCGGAAAGAACGCGGGCATTTGCGGCGCGCGCGGGCGCCTGCTGGCGTTCGAATGTTTCCGCGGCACGTTGCGCCAATTCCTGTGCAAGCGAAAACTGTTGTTGGCGTGTGAGGAGCTGGGCGCGCCATAGATCGATGACAGCAACCCAGACATCATTGCCTGTCCCTTCTTTCTGAAAAATCTCGCGAGCCCGCACGAGCGCTTTCTCGGCATCTTTGTCCTTCATGAGCTTGAACTCGGCGATCCCCTGGTAAGTCAGGCATTTCCCCGCCTCATATCTGTTTCCGAGGCGTTCAAAAGTCTCATGGGCGCGAGAAGCAATGATTGCGGCATCGTCGAACAGGTTGAGTTCCAGGTAGATTTCGGCCCGGTCCATATCACACAGTCCGACGCGGCGAGCGTCGGACAGTTCCTCGTGCTTCCTCCGGACCTGCTCGAGAATCCGCAGGGCTGTCGAGTAATTGCCCCGCCTGAAGTGCATTTGCGAGATTCCGCGATCGGCAATCGCTGCCCAGAGTGTCATCCCATGCCGTTCGCAGTGTACTTTCGTAACTTCGAAGCTCTGCACCGCTTCATCGAAACGATTCATTTCGGTCAGTACATACGCCCTGTTGAGGCCGATCGATGCGATGGCCAGGAAGTCCTCTGTGTTTTCCAGAGTTTTTTGCGCCCGGTCGTAATGCGCCAGGGATTCGCTGTATTTGTTTAATCGATAGGAGAGATTACCGAGGGCGATTTCGAGTCTGGAAAGATATTGAACGTCCCCGACTTTTTCCAGCGCATTGCGGGCGCTTTGCGCGACGGCCAGCGCTTCGTTGTACCGGCTGAGGTACATCAGATTGTCCATCTGCCCGACCAGTGTCCGCCCGACCTCGCCGGGCAGGCCAGCCTTTTCGAAGAGCTCAACGGAGCGGGCAAAGAAGGGGTCCGCATCCGCAGATCTACGCATGGTATAGAGGACCTGGGCGCGCGAACGATTGGCAAAGGCCCACGCCAGCGGAGTATCGACAAGCGAAGCCATATAAAGGTTGGTTTCAGCAAGAACTTCGGCCAGCTCTGGGTCCCGTGGAAGGAGTTCCCGGATTTTAGCGGAGACCGATTCAATCAGGGTCTGGGTGGGCGGAAAACCGGCATTTGTAATGTATGTCTGTTGATCGGCAACATTACGAATCTGCGCCAGCGCGGTGAGACATTCTTCGGAACTAGGTAAGGTCACGATTCCTACGCTTCCTACGTGGGGCTCGCTTCCTGCACGTAAATTAAAGGGACAGGCGCCGAACTCTTGATTTTTGAATTCGCCGTCTGTCCCCTATTTTTCCGTCACGTTTTGTTAGGAGTTACCGCGATGGACGCAAAATAGCGTGATCTGCCCTTCCGGCAAATCCACCGAAAGATGATACGTATCTTTCGGAACCTCATCGAATGAGAATTCTCCAACCACGTTTGTTCTGGTGCGATAACGCACGATCCCGTGGGACTCAAGCTTCACAGGAGTATTATCGAAGAACTTTGTAGCACTCGACAATACTTGTCCGACAAGCGTAATGCGATCATTGGTTTCCATTGATTCGATTTTGACATCGACGTCCACATCCCCGGCGCGGAACAACAACTGGCGCGGCGGAGCTCCGACGCGGCGAACACCCGCCAGCATCGGCTGATCGAAGGTATCGTATACCAAGGCTGCGATGATCTTACGCAACCCACTCTTCTCCGGTTGCATCACGGGTTGGAACAGATCGACACCCCACTGGACCAGCTCAGCCGGTGGTTCAAAGGCTGAATCTTCTCGGAGCTGCATCGCCAATACCTGGAATTCCTGCTTCACTTCCGAGCATTCCTTGCAATCGACCAAATGGGTCTCCACTGTCGATTTTTCGACATCCGTGCCCATCCCATCCATGTAGTCCATTATATTTTCAACAGTTAGGTGCCGCATTCCGTCGCTCCTCATTTTGACGCTGCTAGAGACTAAATCCCTACCTACTTATAAGAGCGCTAACTCCTTGTGAAAAATACATAAACTTTTGTCTTGAAGCACAAAATCCTATTTATTTATACCACGGCGTCGCAGCATCCCACGTAATTTCTCAAAGCAGCGAGCTCGAGTAGGACCAATGCTAGGTACTGGCATTTGGAGCGTTTCGCTGATCGCTTCGTAGCTCAACTGCCTGGGATCGAAGTAAAGCAATTCGATCAATGATCTGCAGCGCTCCGGTAACTCGGCGATCGCGTCCCGCATGGCCTGAAGCTCTTCGGCGAATATCCGGGCGTCCTCGAGATTGTCGGCCGGATCTAAGGGCTCGTCCCCCTCTTCTTCGGTACCCGAATCACGAAACTTAATTGTTTTCATATAGATACACTGCCTGACCGTGGTCGTGGCAATCCAGGTCCGCAGCTTCCTGTCGTCCTTGACTTCGTGCAAGTGCTCCAGAAGCTTGACACACACATTTTGAAAAACGTCGTGGACGTCCATCCGGGGGAAACCGAATCTGACCGGAATGGAATAAATAAGGCGACGGTAACGCAGTAGTAACGCTTCCCAGGCCATAGCTTCTCCGCGCAGGCACATGGCCACGAGTTCGGAATCGGTATGTTTTTTGTACTCCGACGCTTTCACTATCGGGGCTTCCTTGACTTCCAAAAACTCTCCAATGCGAAGAAGATCATGACGCCTGAGGAAATGAGAACCAGGATGAGTCGGCCCGACCCGACTTGAGGAGTTCGAACGTATTTCCGGTATTCCTCGATCGCGGACAGGATGAACAGAATTCCGATTGCCAGAAACATGCCACCGATAAACTCGAGCCACAATTGCCGCAGTGTTCTGAGCAGGTCACCGAAGATGATTTTGAGCTTTCCACTCATTCGAGTTTCGTTTGGGACATGCGCCGGACCGAAGGCCAGAAACGTGCTGAGAAACAGACGTTAGCGTACCATCTTGGCGCGCTAACAAAAGCGGCTAAATTGTGAATTGACCAAATTCAAGCAATGTGCGTAGGATGGATTTAGATGCAACTCGACGAGAATCTAAAGCAACTGATGAAGGAGCTCGGTGCGGCCATCAACGATGCCCTGTCCGAATCCGAAGACATCAGTGAAGCTATTCAAAACGTTAGAAATGCAGGATACGATGTGTTTCTCGTCCTTGAAGCCACGATCGGTTTCAACAAACGTTCCAAGACCGACAGCGGCGAAGAAGCAACGGCAGGTGGCTTGAAGAGCGGCGAAATGAAGCTGAAGGTAACTGCTCAGGATCTCAAGTTCCTGCGGTCTCTCAAAATCAGCGTTGAGGACCTGGACCAGCAGTAGTCCACATCTGTTCCATAGTCGCAATGACATCGCCCGCCCCGATCCTTTCAATCGGCATCCCGCGCAAATAACGGTCGTCCGGCCCAATAGGTCGAAAGTGTTCCGGAAACCCGACACTGAACAAACCCAAAGTCGTCACCCCCACGGCTGGACCGATATGCATAGGTCCGGTGTCGTTGCTGATGAGCAACCGCGCCGATGCGATTGTTCCGGCGAGCTGAGCCAGAGTCAGATCGGTTTCTATCGATACATGTTCCGGGTTGCGAGTTGCCTTTCGCACGCGCCGCGCCAACTCTGCTCCGCTGCTGCTGGAAACAGCAACGACCGTTGCCCCAAGCTTTTCAATCGCGAAGTCGGCGACAGAGGCAAAGCACTCCGGAGGCCAGATTCTGTCGCGGACGGGCGCATCCACAAACAAAACCAGTTTGTTCATATCCTTGACAGCGTTTGGAACCCGGAGAAGTGGGCGGTCATAGACCGCACCTACAGCAGGCGAGATGCTTGATCGCGTAATGCTCGCGACCACTTTTTCAAACATCGCCGATACATGCAGGCTTTTGTCTTCAGGGACGGGAGGTTCATTAAAACAAAATCCCCAATAGGCCGCCTGATGCCGCTTCATTGCGATCCTGGTGGTGGACCCCGATAGTCCTGCGAGTAAATTCGTCTCGCGAAAGCTGTGAAAATCGATAAGGATGTCGAACTTCCGCCGCCGGATATCGCGGACCAACCCCGTCATGCGCTGAAGGGCTTCCCAGACCGGCCCGTCTCGCATGGCGATACGATCCACAGCAATCACTTCGTCGATTGCGGGACACAATTCCGCAATCGAAGCGCAGCGATGACCTGTCAAAAACACCAATCTGGATTGCGGAAAACTGTCTTTCAGGCGTGCCAGCGCCGGAAGCAGCAATAGAACATCGCCGAGCCGGGCAAAGCGAATCGCTAATATCTTCACGGCCGGGTCAAGGGATGATCAGACCGCTGGAGTGTTGCGCCGGCAGCCGTTGCGCAAATTTCTCAGCAATCCAGTCCAGGTAGCGGCGACTCTTCGGACGAATGCTGGAGTTGGCTTGAGCAACAACTGTAAGAAAATCCAGGATATCGATACCTTCGGAGACTTTCAGGACGCGCCGGGCTTCGGCCGGATCGGGTTCCATAAGCTGATCGAGAATCTCTTTCAGACGGCGAAACAATGCGGCGCGGACGGGGCCATCGGGCGTCGAGTCGTAATAGATTCCGCCGGACAGCGTCTTCAAGGTCGTCTTCAGGGCTTTCAGAACCTCTATGACGTCATTGTCCACGAGCCATGGAGTGTTCGTCCGTTCCTCGTTGATGGCAAGGGTGAGGACATCCAGAACCTGATGAAATTGCTCCAGAAATAACGCGTCGAAGTTGTTCACGCGGGCTGCGGCTTCCGGATCCGGAATGGGTTTGTCCAACTCATACGAACGGCTTGCCCTGAGATGCGGACAGGATGACGGGCAATCAATTTCGATCTCCCTTTTTGTTCCGCAACAGACGGCACAAATCTTCACATCTTTTGCCGGACAGTAACGTTTTCCGGCGCGCTCCGAACACAATGGACAGATCGCCATGGCCGTCGAAGTATGTAATAATCGTCGGCCTATCGCAACCGGATTGGCGGTGTACTAGTTGGCGGAAGTTCGAATTCAGGAGGGTGAATCGATTGAAAATGCTCTCCGGCATTTCAACGAAGAGTCCATCAGGAAGACATCATCAAGGAAGTCAAAAAACACTCCTATTACCTGAAACCTGGCGAGAAGAAGCGGACGAAGCAAGCGCTGGCTCGTAAGCGGAGCCGCAAGAAAGTTCGTCGAGAGCCCGTCGTAGAGTGAAGAATGAGCACGAATTAACGCAACAAACCCGATCCGTTGACTTCGTGGCTTATTCCTGAATTTTAATGATCGTCTCGACATTGAATTTTTTGTAGTCGGAATACTCCAGCACCTCTTTCAGGTTAATTCCCTTCAGCAAAAGAATCCGGGCCGTGAGCGAGACTTCTGTTCTCGAGGGCAACCAGACCTCCCCGTTTACTTTGGCTCTTTCGCCGTGCAGCATCGCGCCCTTTTGAAGTCTCGCCAGCAGACCGAAGCCGAGGGACACCGAGTCGATCACTTCGGCCTCGACGCGGGCAAGCTGACGATCCGCTTCATCAATCCAGGCGTCGCCGGCGACGTGCTGGGCTAGTCTTCCTTGTCTGGTCGTCGGGTGGTAATGCGGACGAGGTGCAAAGTGGACTCGAATGGCGGGCCGGCCATGGAAGTCTTCGCGGTCAACGATCTGCATGTCGTAACCGGCAAAGATGTCTGCAATGACTTTCTCGTCGTCCCTTCGCGAGGTGTTGCTGACTTTTTCCGGCTTGGCGGCTTTTACGGGCGTGTCATTGTTTGAAATCAACTTCCGATAGATGGCCCCATCCGACCCGCGTGTGATCTGGTAAACATCGGTCTCTTTTTTTTGCGGCTCGCCATTGGACTTGAGTTCGATGTGAGTGCGTTTCTCCGTATATGTGTATTGGCTTAGAAGAACGTCATCGGTATGGAGATTTTTCTGAAAATCAGCCAGAAGCGTCTTGAGTTCAGGAAGAGGCTTCGCATCGGCCTGCAGCAGCGCTGCAAAAATGAAGAGGTAAATCCCGAACATGGCGTCTTTTCAGGATAGCTCTTTATTTGCGGCAAACGAAGATTTCAGAGTTCGCTATATCCGCGACTGACCGGAATCCTGCAGTCCGAAGCATGCGATCAGCTCCAGTGCGGAGAAACGGGAATTCCAGCCGTGCTAAACTCTCGGCGCGGACCTGAAGAATGCGCAGTCATAAGAAGGTGTGGACGAATTAGCCCCGGAGGGGCGTAAGAATATGGCCCCGGCCGACAGGCCGGGGCCCAAACCAGCGAACGTTCGCGACCCGGAGGGCCGAAAGATTAATGCGACTAATCTTTCGGCCTCCGGGGCTTGGGTTCCCGACGAGGTACGAAACCCCGGCCTGCGGCCGGGGCTAGGTTCTAACGGCCTTGCGGGCCTATTTGTTCACACCTTCATAGACCGCGCCTACAGTTTTGGATGCGAATATTGCAGGCGCGGTCCGACCGCGCCTCCCAGCAGTATCTATGAATGAAGATCTTTACCAGGCGCTGAAAAGGCGCATCCAGGGCGAGGTTCGCTTCGACCGGGCTTCCCGCCTGATGTACAGCACCGACGCCAGCATTTACGAAATAGAGCCGATCGGTGTCGTCATTCCGCGCACTCATGAAGATGTTTTCGCGACGATGGAGGTCGCGAGAGACTTCAAGGTCCCGGTATTGCCACGCGGCGCGGGCACAAGTCTGGCCGGTCAGACTGTTGGCGACGCGGTTGTGATCGACATGTCGAAGCATCTCAATCGCGTGCTGGAGGTGAATACCGAGGAACGGTGGGCCATGGTCGAACCGGGTGTCGTTCAGGAACAGTTGAATCTGCATCTCCGGCCGATGGGATTCCTTTTCGGGCCCGATACTGCCACCGCGAACCGCGCCACCATCGGCGGCATGATCGGCAACAACTCCGCCGGATCGCATTCGATCCTCTACGGGAAAACGATCGACCACATTCTGGAGATGCATGTGGTCCTTGCATCCGGCGAGGGCCGTATGTTCCGCGAAATGAAATTTGAAGATGCAGCGGAACCGCGGCGGCCTGGAAGGACAAATCGCCGACATCGTTCGGCCAATCGGGAGGAGATCGACGAGCGTTTCCCGAAAATCATGCGCCGCGTCAGCGGATACAACCTCGACGAGTTTGTCCGGAACGGCAAGTTCAATCTCGTCGAAACTGATGGTCGGCTCGGAAGGAACACTGGCAGCGGTTCATCAGGCAAAAGTTCGAATCGAGCGAAGGCCGCGCAGCGACCGCACTGTGCATGGTTCATTTCGCAGATATCGTCGAGTCCATTCGCGCCAACGACATCATTCTTCCATTCAACCCGGCGGCGATCGAGTTGATCGATGACATGATCATCAACCTGGGCAGAAATTCTCTCGAAATCTCGCGGCTGATGGGATTTATGAAGGCAATCCCGCTGCGTTCTGCTCGTGGAGTTCTATGGCGAAAATGAAGCAGAACTCCGATCGAAACTTGATGCCATGGAAGCGGCGCTGAAGCGGGAGAAGGCCGGGTATGCGTACGTTCGCGCGTTTGACCCGGCTGAGCAGCAGAGCATCTGGAAGGTGCGCAAAGCCGGCCTGGGCCTCCTCCTTGGCATGAAGGGCGAGCGTAAACCGATCGCCTTTGTCGAAGATTGCGCGGTCGATCCTGCCAAGCTGCCGGAGTTCTTCCTTCGCTTTCGCGAAGTCATACATAAATACGATACAAGTGCCGGCTATTACGGCCACGCCAGCGTCGGCTGTCTGCATATCCGCCCTCTGATCAATACCAAGGACCGCCGCGAAATCCAGGTCATGAAAGACATGACGGACGAAATTGCCGATCTCGTCATCGAATTTGGCGGCGGGATGAGCGGCGAACATGGCGATGGCCTGGCTCGAAGTCACCTGAACGAAGAAATTGTTCGGCCCGCAGATCTATAAAGCCTTTTGCGAAGTGAAGGAGGCATTCGACCCAGAAAATCGAATGAATCCCGGGAAGATCGTCAATGCGCCGCCAATGACCGAGAACCTTCGCTACGGAACCGAGTACCGCACGGTCACGGTCAATACGCATTACGATTTTTCGCGTGAGGGCGGATTCGCTACTGCAGTTGAACTGTGTAACGGCGCGGGCGTTTGCCGCAAGAAGAACGAAGGCACGATGTGCCCGTCCTACATGGTGACCATGGAAGACAAGCACTCGACGCGAGGCCGCGCCAACCTGATGCGCGAGATCCTTTCCGGAAAGTTTCCGGCGGAGGAATTCACCGGCAAGGAACTTTACGAAACGCTCGATCTCTGCCTCGAATGCAAGGGCTGTAAGGCGGAATGTCCCTCGAATGTGGACATGGCGAAATTGAAGTACGAGTTCCTCGCGCATTACAACGAAGCAAACGGCACTCCACTGCGGTCGCGAATGTTTGCGAACATCCACGCAGCTCAGCAAGGTCGCGTCGCTATGGCCGTCGCTGGCGAACTGGAGTCTGACTCAGCACGATGGTCCGAGGCGCCATGGATCCTTTGCTCGGTATCGATGCACGTCGCAAGCTGCCGCATGTTTGCCCCGCAGACGTTTGAATCATGGTTCGAAGGCGACCGAAAACGAACGCATGGCGCAGGAATCAAACGGCGCATATGCGGAAAAGTCGTCCTCTTCCACGATACGTTCATCAATTACAACTACCCCGACATCGGCAGGGCCGCAACCCAACTGCTGGAGGCGGCGGGATACGAAGTCCGTATTGCGGAACAGCGGAAATGCTGCGGCCGGCCAATGATCTCGAAAGGCTTTGCCGAAGAAGCGCAGAGCGAATGCCGAATTCAATATTCAACAAGCTTTACGAGTTCGTCGACAAGGGTTATTCCATTGTCGGCTGCGAGCCGAGTTGCATTTTGACTTTCAGGGACGAATACCCGGATCTCGTCAAAGGCCATCATGCTGAGGATGTCGCCAAGGCTTCGTTCCTTCTCGAGGAATTCATTGTCAAAGAAAAGCAGGCAGGCCGGTGGAAATTGCAGCTGAAGCGGCAGGAGCCGAAGGCGTTGATTCATGGACACTGCCATGAAAAGGCGCTGATCGGATCCCGCTACCTGAAAGAGGCGCTCGCACTCGCCTATGCCGTAGAAGAAATCGACTCCGGTTGCTGTGGAATGGCAGGCTCGTTCGGATACGAAAAAGAGCATTACGATATCTCTATCGCCATCGGGCGACGACGGCTGTTTCCCGCTGTGGAAAGCAACCCGGAGCGCGATAGTTGTGGCTCCCGGCATTTCCTGCCGGCAGCAGGTGGAACATGCCACCGGCCGTAAAGCCTTACATCCTGCCGAAGCGTTGGCCAAAGCGCTGTAGCCGGACCGAATGATTCGAAGGTACATCGAACGACGCGAAACTCTTCTACACGGAAGGGATAACAACCGAGAGTCACTCCCGTTTGAATGGGGCGCTCGAAGATCTGGGACTGACCGCTGATGGGAACACCTCTTCGGCCGTTCACGATTACGTTTCGGAAGCATTGACAGACAGCACGAGCTTCTATTCCTACGCCCCGACTGCGCATTATGAATTAGCAGGCGAGATCCTGAAGTTTCCAAGCGGTATCGAAACGCCGTTTCCCGAAAACAATACCGTATGGGGCCGATTCTTTCCTGCGGGCAAAGATCTCGCCATGGTGGTCCTCCCACAGTGGAACTGTAAATGGGATGGCCAGATTCAACTTTGCCGCGTGCTGCAACGGGTGGGAATTGCCTCGTTGCGTTTAAGTCTTCCCTATCACCACCACCGGAAACCGTCTTTCCTGGAACGTTCGGAATATCTGGTCTCGCCAAATATCGGTCGAACTATCACCGCAGTCCGCCAGGCCGTGGTGGATACGCGGCTCGCCGCCGACTGGCTGTTCCAGCAGGGCTATCGGCGGGTAGGAATCATTGGCACAAGCGTCGGGTCCTGCATCGGGTTTCTGACGTTTGCACACGACGATCGTTTTTCCACCGCGGTGTTCATCCACGTCTCCAGTTTCTTCGCGGATGTGGTCTGGAAAGGGCTTTCGACCACACATGTCCGCAAATCCCTTGTGGAGGCGATGGAACTCGAACAGTTGCGATTTCTGTGGTCTCCTATCAGCCCGTATCCGTTCATCAAGCGTCTGCATGATTCGTCTCGGCGATTTCTGACAATATCCGGGCTTTATGACACCACATTCATACCTGAACTGACGCACCAGACACTCGACGAATTCGATCGATACCGGATTCCCTATCATGCGGTGTGGCTTCCCTGCGGCCATTACACAATGGGACAATTCCCGTTCAGTTCCATGGTTGGTTACCAGACGATACGGTTTCTGGCTGACTAAGTCCGCCGGATGTGGCACGCCTCTACCACTCCCCGCCATAAAAAATGCGTTATTGCCAGTGCGACGTCTACGCATGTTAGGGTAGCTAGTCACGTTAAAAGGCAATGACGCCACTGTGTTTAAAGAAGAGCGAGTTGCTAGAGGCGTATGAGGAAGCGGTTGCGGCGCATTCCGCTGCGATGACTGACTTGCGGCATAAGATGGGCGTCCTGACGCAGCGAGAATACGACCACGCCTATGCCAGTGCTGAAGCTTTACGCATGGAAGCACGTATGGCGCAAGAGAAACTGAACCGGCATGTCACGCAACACGGATGTTAGCGCGACCGCCATGCCCCGCGCGACCTGCAACATTTCTGAGATCCGGCAAAATGTTTGCGGTGCCGGCCGGCTGTTTTGTGGAAAATGTGGAGCTAAAAGGCAGTAGCCCTGCGTGCTTTATGTCTATTCCCCCTCCGGTCGGTTAAATCCGTTCAAAACATCGCTGCTCCCGGGCTAATCCTGGAGGACAGATCTTCCGATAACCTGGAATAGGTGACCCGACCTGCTTGCCGCGGGAACAAGGAGATTGTCGATGGAACGTGTCCTGGTTAGCCGTCAACCGATTTACCGAGCCGACATGGCCGAACTCGGTTATGAGCTCTTGTTCCGCGACTCGGAAACGGAAAACGCCTCGTGTTCGGATGGTGACCAGGCAACGGCGGAGGTTATCCTCAAGACATGCATGGACATTGGGCTGGATGCACTGGTCGGACAAAGCACCGCCTTCATTAATTTCGACCGCAATCTGATTCTGGGAAACTACTGTGAATGCCTGCCGCGGGATCGCGTGGTGCTGGAACTGGTGGAAGCGGTCAAACCAGATGCCGCCTTACTTGCAAGATTGAAGGCTTTACGCGCTGCCGGATATCGGCTCGCGCTTGATAACTTCCTGGTGACAGATCTCTCAAGTGCCTTATTGGAACTCGCCAGTTTTGTCAAAATCGATCTTCTCGCCAACGACTGGTCTGCGGTCAAGCAGGCCCTTGCAGCGGTCCGCAAACATTCTCCCAAACTTATCGCTAAAAAAGTGGAGACCCGGGAGCAATTCAGTACTTGTAAGGTTCTGGGGTTTGATTACTTTCAAGGCTACTTCTTTTGCCGGCCGCAACTTGTCGAGGGTCGCCGCCTGCCGGTGACCAGGCTGGCAACCGTCCGGCTGATCACCAAGCTCAACAATCCGGATATTGAGGTTAAAGAACTGGAGCAGGCGATCGGGCAGGATGTTTCCCTCAGCTATAAGCTTCTCCGGTATATCAATTCTGCCGCGTGTTCCCTTTCGCGTCCGGTGAACTCGATAGGCCACGCCATAGTGTTGCTTGGTCAGCAACAGATCCGAACCTGGGCCAGCCTCATCCTGTTCTCGAAATTCGATGATAAGCCGCGAGACATAGGCGTCACAGGAGCCGTCCGCGGCAAAATGTGCGAATACCTGGCGCCCGCTTTAGGCTTCCAAAGACCCGATAAATTATTCGTTGTCGGGTTGTTGTCGGTTCTGGATGCCTTATTGAATCAACCGCTGGATCAAATTTTGCCCACGCTACCGCTGGAAGCAGACATCGTTGATGCACTGCTCTACCGCAGCGGCCGGCTGGGCTCTGCTTTAGAGTGCGTGCTCGAATACGAGAAACACAATTGGCGGGAAGCGCAGGCGGCCGTCAATATCAAAGAGGACCTCATTCGTGATGCTTATCGCAAAGCCGTCGGCTGGTCTCTGAGCACGCTGAATGGATTTTCGGGACCGGCAGCAAGAGCCGTGTCCTAACCGAGCGAGAGAGGGCGCAAACCTGGATCTCGAAACGACATCGGGCGGATCTAATCGTCGAATCAACGCAAATAGGCGCGGTCACAGACCGCGCCTATTTGCAAAACAACTTTTCAGTCTGCTAATGGCGTGAAATTAGTAGCGGCCGCCGCGACGGGAATCCCGTCGGTCTCCACCGCCAAAGTCTCTCTTTACCATGGGCTTCGCTTCGTTGACCGTTAAGGTACGGCCATCGAGCTGCGACCCGTGAAGGGTTGCGATCGCTTTGTTCGCACCCTCCTCTTCCATTACTACAAACCCGAAGCCTTTGGAACGCCCGGAGTCTCTGTCCGTAATGATATTTACCGATTCGACTGCACCGCACTGCTCAAAAGCACTCGTGACATCGCTTTCTGTCGTCTGAAACGACAGGTTTCCAACATATAACTTTTTCGACATTCAGTTCCTGGTAGTTAAGGAGAGTTCTGAGCTTATCGGCGAGATTAAAGGACAATCGACGACCGGCTAGTACAGGAGCTTCCCAACATTGTAGATTTGCGGCTTGATTGCCGCTGATTTAAAGATAAACCGATATTGGCAATTGTCAACGGCTAGAAATAGCGGCCCACTGCTGTGTTCCAGTTTTGCCATAGCACGGCTGGGCAAATAGGCGTAAAGTCTGGACATCCTGTCGTGAAACCACATGACTGACA
This sequence comes from uncultured Acidobacteriota bacterium, assembly GCA_963738025.1. Classification (GTDB taxonomy): domain Bacteria; phylum Acidobacteriota; class Terriglobia; order 20CM-2-55-15; family 20CM-2-55-15; genus 20CM-2-55-15. Next base: position 73,703 of record CAVTWA010000001.1, read on the forward strand.
ATAAATCGACGATTCGCTATCTCGGCTACCGCAGCTTGCCGGACGGAGGCAGAGGGTTTGACTTCTCTTACGCAATGGGCAGTGCGAAGGCAACGATGGTCACCGTCGACGTGTCCGTTATTTTCTTCCAGGGACCGGACCAGATCGCAATACAAGAAGCCGCGGGGATCTGCTACGAAACTCTGAAATTCCGCGCCCAGGCGCATGAAGCAACCCCGCCGGATCGATTCGATGTGACCGCCGCCGACGTTGCTCTACACAGAAAGCCTAACGGAAAGCACAAATAGATAAGCCCTGCTTATCAGTTCTAGCTTCTTTTGCGGATCATTGACTCATACAAAACGGCAGGATGGCGCTCTTCCACCACGGATGGGAAAGCACACTCCTTCTGCTCTTCCTGATTAAAAATTCTGGCTTCCGCCATAGGTATGTTGGGCCGGTAGCCTGGTCCTTTGGCATCGATACCCGGTCGCTGCATGAGTTTCTCGATTGTGTAAATCGTTTCGGACCGGTTGTAGACGGACTGATGGTGCTCGCGGCTCATAATGATGGCCTCTTCCGGGCAGGCGTCCACGCAAAAACCGCAATAGATACACCTCATCATATCGATGTCGAATCGCTCGGGAAACTTTTCGATTTCCGGATTCGGATGCTCCCCGGCTTCGATGTAAATGCATTCGGCGGGGCAGATGGTCGCGCACATGTAACACGCCACGCACTTTAAACTGCCGTCACCACGGACGGTCAAGATGTGGGTGCCGCGAAAACGTTCGGAGTAAGGGCGGGTCTGTTCCGGGTAGTAAATCGTCGGCGTGTCTCCCTTGAACAAACTCATGAATAGATGGCGCAACGTCACGGCGAAGGCGCGGAACGTCGACCAGATCGTGGCGTGTTCCTTGCGTGCGCGTTCGCTGACATTGATGGTCGGAACATCGACGGCATAACCGCCCTTGACGGAAATCATTGCAACACCTCTTGCGGAGCTTCCGCCGGCACGGCCCCAAGCGGGCCGATGGCGTCATAATCGAGGCCGGAGTACCGTGGAGTCTCACGAGTAATGGCGGCAAAAATTGCTGCCGGATCGTCTGAAACTTGCGTACCGGCTCGATTCAACAAATCTGCTATCAAGACGTGGAGTGGTTGTGCCTCCCCGGGAGGCATCACCGCACGATTGGTCAGCTGAATCCGGCCAGCGAAATTAACAAACGTGCCCTTCTCCTCTGCCCAGGACGCCATCGGTAACAACATCGACGCCGAACGCGCCCATTCAAAATCGTGCGTCGTACTGACAACGCTGAATTCCAGTGCATTGATCAGTTTCTGCAAGTCCCTAATGACTTCTGGAGCGTCGCCGCCGACCAATTGCGGATGAAAGGAAATCCACATTGCCCGGATCTGTTTCTTCTCGGCTAGTTCGCATAAGCCGGCCAGGCCGCTCAGACCGGTGCCTAAGCCCAGATTGATGGCGCCCTGCGTATTGGCGTGCTTGTCCAGGCGCCTGAGCAGGTCGTCCTGACGTTGCTGGTACAGCTCCACCTCTTTCGACAGCCGGAAGTCGACGGCTCCTCTGAAATACTTCTTCAAGAGGAACAACGCTTCATTCGTATTATTCGCGGAACCCAGCGCCGCAACGGCACTATCACCGTGTTGTTGGCGAATTGCTTCGAACCGCTCGTGTATGAGCGGCAGCAGGTCAATTAAGGTTCTTCTCTCACCGCGAACGATTGCATGTCGCAGACGCGGCCATTTTTCTAACTGATGAAAACTCAGCCGGCCTTCATCGCACAACCAGCTTTTATTAACCTCAACATTGCGCCGGCCCACCGTGCGATAGATTTTGCCGTCCGTCGCCGTGTAACCCGAAATTCCGCCGCCGGTGGCTCGCGCGGAATGATCGATACGCAGATTGCAGCCGGTGCTGCACCCTGCACAGACCGATGGAGTACCCTTCAAAAACCAAACGCGAACTTTAAAACGGAAATCAGCGCTAGTCAGCGCCCCGACGGGACAAACATCGACGACATTACCCGAATAGGCATTGTTTAAGGGCTTTTCTTCAAAAATGCCGATTTCTGAATTGTGCCCGCGGCTGAAAACCTGAATCTCGTTAGTCTTTGTCACATTCCTCGTGAAACGGACACATCTTGTACAAAGGATGCATCTTTCCTGATCCAATTTCACGAGGGGGCCCAGGTTGTAAGCTTTCTTTCGACGTGTTTTCTGTCCCAGTGGATATCTGCTGTCGTGGCCGGCATGCGCCATGTAGTAATCCTGAAGCCAGCACTCTCCGGACTGATCGCAAACGGGACAATCGATGGGATGGTGGAGAAGCAGAAATTCCATCGCGTACCGTACCGCTTGATGCACGCGTTCCGTGTTTGTGCGGATTTCCATATTGTCTGCGACGGGCGTCGCACACGACGGCACCAGTTTCGGCGCTCCCTTTACCTCGACGAGACACATTCGGCAACTGCCCTCAATTCCGATATCGGGGTGATAGCAGTAGCGAGGAATCTGGACGCCGACCTCATCGGCAACTTGAATGATGGTTCTGCCTTTTTCAGCTTCGTATATCTGGCCGTTGATCGTCACTTTGGGCATAACGCTTCAGATTAGCAAGAAGGGAATCTATTGGAAATTGTAAAAAACGGGGACCCGGCCCTGATCGCCACCAGGTTTACGGATTTGTCGGGTGTTCAATCGGCAGATCCAAACGATTACCCCACTCACCCCATGATCCCAGATAATTGCGGACGGCGGGGTAACCAAGTAATCGTAGCGCGAGGTAAGTATGCGCCGACCGGTACGCTCCCTGACAATGGGTTATGACTTCTTTATATGGTGAGATTCCGCAATCCGCATACATCTTGTTCAGCTGGTCCGCAGGTTTGAAGAATCCGTTTTCGTCCAGATTCTTGGTCCATTCGAGATGGACCGCACCGGGAATCGCTCCACCGCGAGCCGCCCGAACCAACTTTCCTGTGTATTCCTCATCGGTCCGTGCATCGACGATTGCGGCGGACGGATCGTGGAGCTTACTTAAAACGTAATCCGCAGTGGCCAACCGGTCCGGTCGCTGTTGCATTTTGAAACTACCAGGCTCGGAAATGACGCTCGCCTCGTGCGTCAGGGGAAAACCGGCAGATTGCCATGAATTGAATCCACCGTTAAGCAAATGGACGTCATCATGGCCAAAGAATTCGAGAAACCAGAGCAGCCGCGCGGAACGCATTCCGGCGATATCGTCGTAAGCCACGATGGTGCTGTCGCTGTTCACACCTTTGGCTTGAATGAGGTGCTCGATCAGCCAGAGGAACGCATGCAGAGGCTGTGGCCTTGTATCGATGAGACTGATACCGAAAATGTCAAAGCTCCGGGCGCCCGGAATGTGTCCATTCGCGTACGCCTCTGGCGGCCTCATATCCATCAAAACAAGTTTCGGATCGCCGAGCTTGCTCTTTAATTCGTCCACAGACCAGAGCAAGTGCGGATTCGCGTAGGTCAGGCCTTGATGGCCTCGGCCTGTTGGACTTGCATTCGCTGCATTCATGCGTTCTCCAGGAAACCGATTACATCTGAGAGCACCCGGACCGTATAGGTCGGTTTGCAAGCCGGGACAGCAATTTCGGGCGGCAGCCAATCCTGCCGCTCGGTTTCTACCCACACCACGTCCATCCCGGCGTTCAGTGCCCCATAAACGTCGATATAGAGCTGATCTCCGAAAAAAAGCGCTTCCGTTGGGCGGACCTGCATTTTCTCAAACGCATACTCAAAAATAAACCGATGCGGCTTACACCAGCCCACCTCGGCTGAAACCACGACAGTTTCAAACGCCGGCCGTATGCCAAAGGTGTTTAAAGATTCGTAAAGGGCAGGGGCGTACCCGAAATTTGAAATCATTCCTATCCGATAACGCGATTTTGCCCAGCTCAGAACTTCAAGGACTTCAGGACGTACCTCGAACGACTCCTGGAGCTGTGCCATGTGAGCCCTAGTGATCTTTTCGAGAGCTTCATCCGTTATCTCTCCTGTAGGATGTTTTAGCAATCCAAGCATGATTCTGAACCGCTCCTGGCTCACGACTTCCTTGAGGTCGGTCCGGCGCCGGACGCTGATGGTGTTGAAGCTTTGAGAGAAAGCGTCGTAAAAGACGTCAAAATCCTTTTTACCAAAAATATCGCAATAAGCCGCGTGGGCGGCCGGAGCTGTCGTCTTGACGGTTTTACCGTCGACGTGATGGGTTGGCAGTTTCGATTCGTTGATATGGATGACGGTGTCAAATGCATCAAAGATCAGCGTGGTATAATTCATGGTTCTCATGGCTAGAATATCCGATTCGGAGGGTGTGACGATTGATTACCGTTGAAAACCTGACGAAGCGTTACCCCGCAAAAACCGCCATCGACGGGATGTCGTTCGAAGTAAACAAGGGTGAAATCCTGGGGTTCCTGGGACCGAACGGCGCCGGAAAAACCACGACAATGCGGATCATCACGGGTTTTATACCGGCCAGCGACGGCAATGTGCGGGTGGACGGCTTCGACGTATTTGATAGTCCTCTCGAGGTTCGCAAACGTATCGGTTACCTGCCGGAAAATCCGCCGCTATACCTTGAAATGAATGTGGCGGGTTATCTGCGCTTCGTCGCAAAAATCAAGGGCGTGCCAGGCGACAAACTCGACAGCGAAGTCCGGCGCGTCATGGAGCGGGTGAATATCGCCGACGTCAAAGAACGCATCATTGCAAAGCTCTCTAAAGGCTATAAGCAGCGCGTCGGTCTGGCTCAGGCGCTCTTGAACGACCCGCCGGTGCTGATATTGGATGAGCCGACAATTGGACTGGATCCCAAGCAGATTCAGGAAGTCCGCGAATTGATCAAGGATCTGGCGGGCAATCACACGGTCGTGCTATCGACGCACATTCTTCCCGAAGTTGAACAAACCTGCCATCGAGTCATCATCATCGACCACGGGAAAATCGTTGCCGTCGATACACCTTCAAACCTGAGATTTCAACTCCAGGGCGCGGACCGGGTGACGGTGGAAGTGCAAGGTCCCGTCTCTGAAATCATGTCCAAACTGAAAAGCATGGCCGGCGTGGTTAACGTGCAGAAACTTTCCGAGAACGATGGCCATCACCGGCTGCAGATCGAGGGTGAGCTGAAAAAAGATATTCGCAGCGATCTTGCTCGCACCATCGTCCAGAACGGCTGGGGTTTGTACGAGCTCCAGTCTGCGACGATGAGCCTTGAAGACATATTCCTGAAGTTGACTACTGCCGAGGACGCGGAAAGACTGGGAAGCTAAAAATGCGAAATATTCTGGCTATTGTCGAACGTGAACTACGCGCGTACTTCAGTTCACCGATTGCCTACGTTGTACTCACAATTTTTGTTTTTCTCTCGGGCATTTTCTTCCGATCGATATTGGCGCAAGTGATGCAAATGGCGCTCATGTCGCAAATGCAGGCACAGCAACTTGGGCCGCGGCCCATGGACATGCCGGGAATGATCAGCCGGGGCTTTCTGAGTACGATGAGCGTGATTCTGTTGTTTATCATGCCAATGTTGACGATGGGACTTTTCTCGGAGGAAAAGAAGCGGGGCACCATCGAGTTGCTGCTGACCGCGCCGATCACCGATTTCCAGGTGGTTCTTGGCAAGTTCTTCGCGGCCGCCGCGTTCTATTTGATTCTGCTGGTCTCGACCTGGATCCCGATGGCGGTTCTTTATTTGTATGGAAGTCCGGCCTCGGGGCCGATTCTGACGGCCTATCTGGGTCTTCTTCTGTACGGCCTTGCCATTCTCGCCATCGGTCTGTTCATCTCGACCTTGACCGAGAACCAGATCATCGCGGCAGTCTTGAGCTTCGGTACAATTATGGTTTTATGGCTGGTGGATGTCGTCGCTCAGAATGCGGAGTCGCCAACCAGCAAGGGGGTGTTGACATATCTGTCGATACTCAGCCATCTGGACGATTTCATGAAAGGTGTTCTCGCGACATCGCACGTCATTTTTTATGTCTCGTTGATGTTGACGGCGCTGTTTCTAACCTATCGTTCAATAGATTCTTTACGGTGGAGAGGATAGCAACATGAAAGAACAATTGCGGAAAGCGGATGTCCTCGGACTCACCGTCATTGCGGCGGCGCTCATTTCTTATTCTGTCCGGTCGGTCTGGACGGTCTATCAAACGTTCGCAGTGGTCATTGGCGCTGTTCTCATTCTGGCTTCCCTGGCCGTCAAATCGGACGAAATTCGCACAGGCCTCGGCCGCCGCTCGGCCCGATTCGGCATCAATTCGGCAGCCTCCGTCCTTTTCTTCATTGGCATCCTGGCCTTCGTCAATTACCTCGGCGCGCAACATGTGAAGCGCGTGGATACCACGAGCGAGAAGATTTACAGCCTTTCCGACGAGTCGACGAAAGTGGCGCAGCAAATCAATCAGGATCTGCACATTCGCGCCTTCTATCCAGGAGGAGAGTATGCGCCGGCGAAGGAAGTCCTGGATCTGTTCAAAACGAAGAACCCCAAGATCTCTTACGAGTTCATCGATCCGGACAAACAGCCGGCGGTGGCGCAACGCTATCAGGTCACTCAATACGGCGAGCTGCAAAATCCGATGAGCGGAGAAGCGGTCAGATATGGAACCCTCGTTCTCGAAATGGGTGGCAAGACCGAACGCATCGAAAAACAGTCGGAAGGGCTGCACGAAGAGGACATCACGAATGCTTTGCTGAAACTCGTCAAGGGCGAAAAGAAGACGATTTATTTCACGCAGGGCCACGGCGAAAAGAACATCGATGATAGCGAACGCGCCGGCTACAGCACGGCCAAGGCGGGTCTGGAAAAAGAGAATTATGTCATCAAGACAGTAAACCTTGCCGAGCAGGCTAAAGTGCCGGACGATGCGTCCGTTGTGGTGATGGCGGGGCCGAAAACCGATCCGTTTCCCAACGAAATGGATTCGCTCGACGCCTACTTGAATAAGGGTGGCAGCGTATACGTGATGGTGGACCCTTCTCCAGCACCGTCGCTGTCGGACTTCATGAAGAAATGGTCGATCGACGTCGGCAACAACATCGTGCTGGATGCCAGTGGTCTCGGCCGTTTATTTGGTGCAGGTCCGGAAATCCCTCTCGTAACCACGTACGCGAATCACAAAATCACTTCCGGGATGAAGGGGGTTATGACCTTTTTCCCGCTTGCGCGATCCGTTAAACCCGCGATGAATCCTCCGGCCGGGTTGTCGGTCGAAACGCTCTTTTCATCGAGCGAGAGGAGCTGGGGTGAGACGAATATGAAATCCGGCGAAGCCAAATTCGATGAAGGCACGGACTTGAAAGGGCCTGTTTCCCTTGCTGTTGCAGCCACCAAGGACGCTGCTAACAACAAGAAAGCCCGCCTGGTTGTGTTCGGCGACTCCGATTTCGCATCGAACAGTACATACGGCCTGCAGGGTAATGGGAATCTCTTTCTCAATACAGTGTCCTGGCTGGCCCAGGACGAAAGCTTTATTTCAATCCGACCGAAAAATCCGGACGACCGGCGTCTTACGATGACCGAAGCTCAGGGACGTCTCGTCTCTTACGTCATGCTTCTCCTGCTACCGGCGGGTGTGCTGATCACAGGTATTTCGGTGTGGACGAAACGTAGAAAATAAGCCACCGATAACGTTACCGATCCGAATCCATGAAATTCAAAAGTACAGCGATTCTCTTTCTCGTCTTCCTCGTTCTGGGAGGTTACGTTTACTTTACGGAATTCCGCGGACAGGAAGAAAAACAGAAACAACAGGAAGCCAAGAAGAAAGCATTTCAGGTCGAGGACAAAGACATCACGGAGCTGAGCCTGGCGTATCCGGACCGCACCATCTCGGCAGTTAAAAAGGGCGACAAGCAATGGGAGATGACGTCACCGGCCGGAGTCGAGACCGACTCGGACGAGTGGCAGTCGCTGGCTTCGGACGTTTCGCGGATCGAGCGCGAAGACACCGTCGCACAAAACGCCCAGGACCTGACACCGTTCGGATTGAAGGATCCCGCTGTCAAGGTCTCCGCGAAAACAAAGGAGGGAAAGAGTTTTGAGATCCTGTTCGGCGCCGAGAATCCCAGGAAAACATTTACCTATGCGAAATTCGGCAACAACAACGATGTCTTTCTCACGGCCAGTAATTGGGAGAAGACCTTTACCAAGACCGTCGCCGATCTGCGAAACAAGAAGGTGCTCGAGTTAGAGCCCGACGATATCGACGATGTCAAAGTGATGGATGGCTCGAAAGAGCTCGAGGCGCAGAAGTCCGGAGATAACTGGCAGCTGAAAAAGCCAATCGATACCAAGGCCGATAATGGTGAAATTTCAACCTTCCTCAGCTCGGTTCGTTTCGCCCGGGCCACCAGTTTTCCAGACCAGCCTGTCGATGCAAAAACGTCGGGATTGGATATGCCCGCAGTAAAAATCACACTGCACGATAACAAGGCTAAAACCGACCGCGTTTTGCTCATCGGTAAGACCACGGACACGGACAAGTACTACGCGCGCGATGCCTCTCGAGAGACGATTTTCATCATCGACAAAGACATTCCTGAAAAAGCCAGGCGGCCGCTCTTCGAATGGCGTGACAAGGCTCTCGCAAAGATCGATCGAGAAAAGGCGGACAAGATCGAGATCCAGCATGGGCCAGATACCATCACGATGACCAAAAGCGGTTCCGATTGGAAGCTCCCGGACAATCGAAAGCTTCAATGGGACAAGGTTTCCGGCATGCTGAACGCGCTCGATTTCGAAAAAGCAAAAGACATCATCGACTCGCCCAAGTCACTGGCCATGTATGGACTGGACAAGCCGCAACTGGAAGTCATCTTGCGCCAGGGTGGAACGGAACTCGTCCGATTCAGTTTCGGATCCGACAGCAAGATGCCCGAAGGCATTTATCTGAAAACATCCGACAGTCCATCGGTCAAGGTTGTTTCGAAGGACGTGTTTGACAAATTTAACGTCAAAGCAGACGATTTAGTGGAAGCACCTCCGCAGCCAGAGAAACCGAAACCGTGACTTTGCGCCTCTGTATTGTGTTGGACCACCGAGCACGAAGGCGCAAAAACACCGATATGGGCCTGACCGAATTCCTGATCTCGCTTGTCCGAAATGTCGTCGAGGGCATCCGCCGAAATAAGCTGCCCGTCGGCTTATCTATCATCGCCTTAGTTCTTTCAACAGCGTTTGCTCTAACTAGCAATTTCGATGAACGTCCGCGGTATCGCAAATTTATCCTTCCCGTCATCGAGAAAGCCGAAAACCAATTTTTCGACCAGATGCGGGAAGCAGAACAGGAAACGCAGGAACCGGCGCGACTGCTTTATTTTCTGGAGGGCCATCGGCGCGCGAAAAATGCGCTGCGCGTGGCCGAGTCCGAACACCCGATGACGGCCGAAGGCAAAAAGGCGCAAGCCGAACTCATTCGGTACTATGAGCTTGTGGACGAGCAACTGGCGATTATCCGAACCGAAATGAGCAACAGCGAAACGTACGATTACACCGGCGACTGGAAACGGACGAACGCAAAACTTCTGCCCATACGTGAGGTTTGGCTGAGGTGGCTTAACGCTCCAAGTCGCTGAGTTGCTTGTCTTTCAACTGACAGAGCGTGATCCTCGTGAGATCTATGCTCAGAAAGTCAGAGGTCTCAGGCTGCCAGACCTCCGCAACTCTCAAACATCAGAGGTCTCACACCGCCAGACCTCTGCAACTCCCAAACATCAGAGGTCTCACACCGCCAGACCTCGCAACTCCCAAACATCAGAGGTCTCACGCCGCCAGACCTCTCGCAACTCCCAAACATCAGAGGTCTCACACCCGCCAGACCTCTGCAACTCCCAAACATCAGAGGTCTCACGCCGCCAGACCTCCGCAACTCCCAAACATCAGAGGTCTCACGCCGCCAGACCTCCGCAACTCCCAAACATCAGAGGTCTCACGCCGCCAGACCTCCGCAACTCCCAAACATCAGAAGTCTCACGCCGCCAGACTTCTGCAACTCTCAGACATCAGAAGTCTCACGCCGCCAGACCTCAGAACCTCAACTTCGCGTTGAAGAGGATCAGGCGGACTCCCTCGCCGACCAGTGGTGCGGTGTTCTGACCGAACGAACTACTCGTCATGATCGCTACCGGATTCGGGAAATTGCGATGGTTCCACAAGTTCATGAAGTCCGCCCGGATCTGTAACTGCGAGTCCTCACGCAGCTTGACGGCCTTCGACAGGCTGAAGTTCCATTGCTCGAATCCGGGTCCCCGGAAGGTATTGCGGCCTAAATTGCCGCCACCCGGCATTGAATTCGCAAGAATCCCGTTGGGACCGATCGGCGCCGTAACAATTCCTTTGCCGTCTACGGGAATGTAGAAGGTACGCAACCCACCGCTGAAGTCCTGCTTTATCGGACCACCCTGCACCAGACTGTAATTCGGCATAAAGATGCCGCCCGGGTTGTAGTTGGGGCGGGCTCCAGCCGGAGTGCCGGTGCCGGCACTATCCACGCCGGTGGTGATTGTGAAGGGCTGCCCCGACTGCGCTTCCGTAAAGCCGGAGATTTGCCACCCACTAAAAATTCTCGCGAGCGAACCGCTCGCCCAACCCGACGAGACCCAGGGGATGTTGTACAAGTAGGTGACGGCGACCCGATGCGGCCGATCGAAAGCGGAGCGACTCCACTCTTTGCGGTAATTGAAAAAATCTTCGGGTACTGCCGAACTTGAGTTTGTAATGTCGCTGATCCCGGTGATCAACTCGTCGTTATCGCTCCACGTTCCACTAAAGGTGTAATTCGCGCCGACCATCAGATTTCTGGTCATGCGGCGGTCAAATTTGATGTAACTCGCTTCGTAGGCGCCCTTTGCCGTGGATTCGACGAGGGTTCGCGCTCCCCAGCTCGGATTCAGCCGCCTTGCCTGTACACCAGGGATGCTTCCTGTATCCTGCACTGAGATGACCGTTGCAGCCTGAGCCGGTGTCAAAATCGCGGGATTTGCCTGGCTTTGCCGAATCTGGTGGTACGAGCGATTGCCGGTATAACCGGCCTCCAAGACGTAAGCATTACCGAACTGATGCTGGACCGACAGACTCCACATGTTGGTTTCGGGGTGTTTCGTGGCTACCGGTGAATTGATGAATGACCCAGTGGGGTCAAAAGGTGGTAGCTTTGCCACCTTCGAAGCCAGCGTTGGAAAGAGGTTAATCGTATTGGGTTGTTGTAAATTAACCGTAAGAACGCGAGGATAGTTTGTCGCCTCGTTGGTCAGAACATTGTAAAAAATGACGTCATACTGAATTCCAAACCCGCCGCGAACAACCGTTTTCCCATCGCCGAAAAAACCGGACCCGCCCGGACTGTAGGCAAAACCGACTCGAGGGGCCCAATCATTCTTATCAGCGTTCGCCGGGCCCGGAATTCCGGCTGCCTGCATCGTCGGATCGGTTGTCCCAAAAAGGCCGAGGGGGACGGTTGAGTATTGATACCGCACGCCGAGATTCAGAGTGAGGTTCTTTCTGGCCCTGAAATCGTCCTGGAAAAAGTACGCGTGGTCCCATTCCGTTGCGACAAAACTCGCGGTGGTGACAGCCTGCTGGAATTGGCTTGCCTGATTGTTGATGAAATCCGCAAGGGATGAAAAGCTCCAGTTTCCTTTCGAATTCGTATCCGTTTGATTGAAGAGCCGGTATCGGCGGATGTCCAATCCGAATTTCATCGAATGACGGCCCGCCGTGAAGGTCGCAACGTCCTGATATTGCCAGGTGTGGTCGACTCGGCCTTGGGGAAACGCGTTCAATCCGCCAAAATTAAAGGCGCCTGTGATCGTTACGGTTGGACTGACGGGATCGTTCTCCTGAAACTGGAGATTACTCCTGACGTAAGCCATTCGCGCTTCATTCAGGAACCGGGAACTGACGATCCGGGTATAGCTGATGGCATGATTTTGTCGCAGGATTTCCTGTGCCGCAGCCCACCTTGTGCCGAACTGCGTATTACCGGTCTGGTTGGGTTGATCTCGATTATCAATCAAGTATCGATAAGCAATATTGTCTCGATTCGAAACCTTATGGTCGACTCGGACTGTGTTTGAGAAGAAGCTATACGGTTTTGGCAGTGGAATTAGAATCGTTCCAAGCTGGACGGGAACACCGTTAATTGCACCATTGTGGGCATTGTCGTAATTGGTAACTTGCGAATAAACCTGCGGCAGGAACGATAAGGCCGAAAGAACAGCCTGGCGGCTGGCCTGGGTCTGACCGGGAGCCAGGGGAACATTTTGAAGAGCCGCAAAGCCGGCGGGCGTGGGTATATTCGTCGAGGTAGCATTGCGTGCATCCGGTGCTTCCCGCCTGCGATCCCAATCCACCAATCCGAAAAAGAACGTGCGATTCCTGATGATCGGGCCGCCGACATCGCCGCCAAATTCATTCATGTCAAATCGCGGTGTCGAGGTGATACCAGCCCGTTTGTTCAAGAGACTTACCGGTTCCATCCAATTCCCGCGATAAAATTCCCACCCTTCCCCATGAAATCGGTTGGTTCCGCTCTTCGTAACCATTGAAATCTGAGGACCGCTGTTGCGACCGAATTCGGCAGAATACGCCTCCGTCTGGATCTGGACCTCGGCCAATGCCTCTGGGGTCACCCGCGCTGCGTCCAGAGTCACCGCGTAGTCGTTGTTATCGATTCCATCGATCATGAAGTTGGTGTTGCGGCCGCGCTGCCCATTGGCGGAAAAAGCGTTCTGGCCGGGGGCACGTATGGCAAGGGGAGCCAGCAAAGTGAGACGCGTCACATCCCGGGCGCCCGAACTGCCGGTCAATAACGGCAACTCTTCGATCAGTGGCCCAGGGAAAGTTCGCTCAATGGTCGCGGTGGTCTTTGCAAGGTCGGCACCCGGAATTCCCGTAACAGAAACCTCCGAAGTGATCCCTCCAATCGTGAGGGACTGGTTGGCCGTCACTTCCTGCGCCGTGCTGACCGTAATTGCGTCCACTCTGTGTGTTTCGAACCCGGCTAATTTGAATTCGATGATGTACTCACCTGGCTCGACGGCGGCAAAGCGATAAAACCCGACCTCATTGGTTAAGGTTTCGCGCGAGATGTTAGTCTCTTTTTTTGTTATGGTTACCTGAACTCCGGTCAGTACGCCACCGCTCTTGTCGGAAAGCGTTCCCGATATGAAACCACGAGTGAGCTGCGCGGCAAGAGGCCGAACGCCGGAAGCGAGGACTGCGATGACCAAAGCACTTATAATGGCTGCGGAATGAATCAATTTGGTCACGAAACCGGCCCTCCAGAGCCTCGAAACCATTTAGTGCGAGTAAGTGAGAATATTCGGTAAACCGGCAACCTACCGCAACCCACAGATCCTCTGCGGAGGACTGACATTACTTCTCACCGCTAAACCGATCAATATAAATTCGTTTTGCGCTGTGGTCGTTCAGTTTGGCGAAAAGTTTCCGCCGCAGGTATCTTCTAACCTAACCGGTAAAAAAAAGTTAAAATGTCGTGTAAATTGTTGGCAAAGCAGCCTTCCGCATGCGATCCTACCCGGCTGTCCCGTTCGGCTTTAGGCCATGTTTGCCGCAAAAAAAGCTGTAACCCCGTCTATTCACAAGACGTATGGAACTATGGAATTTGATCGAGAGCTAATTGTTCGCGCTCAGGCAGGCGACCGATCAGCTCACGAAGCCATCGTGAATCAGTTTTCCGCGATGGTGTTCCGGCTTGTGAGCCGCTTTTTCAGAACTCGCGAAGATGTTGAAGACATCGCGCAAGATGTTTTCCTGAAGCTGTTTGCACGCATCGATCAGGTTCATCCGGATGAGAATTTTCCGGGCTGGTTAGCTCGCGTCACAGTCAACACTTGTTACGATGAGCTACGCAAAACACGCCGGCGAAAAGTGGCATTGGAAACGTACGGACCGGAAATGGCCGGCGGGCAATCGGTCGCGCCCCAGGAACCGGATTCGATGGGCAGAGCGCGATTGGCATTACAGCGGTTGGATCCGAAGTTGAGGATTCCGCTGGTATTGAAGGAAGTGGAAGAGTTATCGGTAGAGGAAATCGCTAAAACCATGGGGCTGACGCAAACCAACGTTAAAGTGCGGTTGTTTCGAGCTCGCAAGAAACTGCAGGCGATGTTGGGTGGCTCCGAAGGACATAGCAAATGAATCGACTGAACGAATTTTTTGAGCTAGAGCGAAAACGCGTGATTGAGCCAGACGCCTACTTTACGCAGCGTGTCATGGCCCGTCTCAACGAGCCTGCGACTCAGGATTTTGGAATCTGGGACGTCGTGCCTGGTTCGACCCGGCCTGTGCTCGCAATGGCCCTGGTTTTGATTCTGTGCTTCGTTGCCGCTGAAATGTTCATTCCTCAAATGCCACAACGCGGAATGGTCGAATCTTTCCTGGAATCTGAACAGAATCCGGCGGAAAGCTTTTTATACAGTGAATCTGATCTACCGAGCCGTCAAGATGTGCTGCAGCAGTTAATCGAGCCGGAGGACCAGCAATGATTGGCCGTTCCGTCAAGGCCAAGGCCCTCGTATTTGCCATTTTTTTCCTTGGTGCCGCAACAGGGGTGCTGGTTGTCAATTTTTACAACACGCGCCTGGTCAGCGCACCCGTCAACGCACCGGGAAACGCACCGGATCGCACCCAGCGGGCACAACGCGATATCAATAAATTTTACGACTACTTGGGCCTGAATCAGGAACAGCGCGACCAGATGCATAAGATCGGGGAAGAGACCCGCCGCGAATTTCAGGACCTGCGCAAAGAAACCCAGCCGCGATTTGAAGCCATTCAGGAAACCTCTCGCGTAAAAATTCGCGCTGTTCTGAATGACGAGCAACGGAAAAAATACGACGAATTCCGGCAGCGGATGGACGAACGGCGCCGGAATCGCGAACTTGATCTGAAAAATTCAAATAATAAAGACCGCGACTCGAATTCCGAACACGGAACGAAGTCGAAATAACGGTCTATTTTTCTCAGTCTGTACCAGTCTGTCTTCTTTGGGGAGGATCAATTTAATGCCGCTACGGCGTCTATTCGCTGTATTCCTAATGTTGTTTATTGCCGGCGCAACTTATGCGCAATCTGCGAAGGTCAAGGGACGCATCATGGATTCGACCGGATCGATTATGCCGGGAGTCCAGGTCAGGCTCTATGAGGGAGATAAAGTCGTTCAACAGGGATTAAGCACCGATACCGGCGAGTTTGAACTAACCGTCAATCCTGGCGACTACAAGCTGGAAGTCACAGCGCCTGATTTCAACACTTTCACCCAGGCGGTAAAGGTTGCGGGCGACACCGGACCGTTTGCCGTTACGCTGCAGCTTGCAACTGTGGCGCAGAACGTCGAAGTGACGGAAACTCGAAACGAGATCAGCATCGATTCCGATTCCAGTCTTCAGACGACCGTCCTCAAGCAGGACTTTATTGATGCCTTGCCCGACGATGAAGACGACCTCACGAACTATCTGACGCAGATCGCCGGAACCCGCGGCGCCGCCGGGGGCGCAGCGACGTTTGTGATCGACGGCTTTACCGGCGGACGCATTCCCCCGAAAGATCAGATTCAAGAGATCCGTATCAGCAATAACCCGTACAGTTCGGAATTCAGCGGCGTCGGCTTTGGCCGTACCGAAATCATTACAAAGGCTGGAACCGGCGATTACCACGGTAACTTCAATTTCGAATTCCGGGACGCAGCAATGAACGCGCGGGATCCGTTTCTCACCACGAGGCCGCCGGCGCAAACGCGAAACTTTCAGTCCAACTTCAGTGGTCCAATCATCCGCAACAAACTCTCGCTGAACCTGAACTTGCGCCGCTTCTACAACGACAACACCAATACGATCCGGGCCACCATCGTCGGCCCCGACGGAAATCCGCTGTCCTATTCAGCGCCGTCGATTGCGCCAAACAAGAACAAGAACTTGAATGGACGTACGCAGTACGCCATCGACAAGAACAATACGCTGTTCATCAACTACCAGTATCAACATCAGGAGAGGTTGAATCAGGGCCCGAGCCAATTCACATTGCAGGATCGCGCCGCTGATAACTTCATTCATAACTCCGAATATCAGATGCGGGAGACCGCTATCCTGACGAAATCGATCGTCCATGAAACGCGATTCGAATACCGTCGTGATTTCTCGCAAACAACGCCGCGTACCATCGGCCAGGCTATCAATGTTCTTGATTCTTTCAATCGAGGAGGCGGACAAAACAATAGCCTGAACAACAATAAGAGTTACGAATTCAGCAACCTGCTGATGTATTCGGGGAGTAAGTGGACCGTCAAAGCGGGATTCAATGCTCTGAACCGCAACTACCATACGGTCCAGCAGAGTAACTTTCTGGGAACTTATACGTTCTCCAGTCTTGGCAATTTCATCAATAACACGCCGCTGCAGTACACGCAGACCTCTGGAAACCCCGTGCTCGACGTGAATCAACTCGAAGTCGCCATGTTTTTCCAGACGGACCGTAAATTAACCGACAAGCTGAACATCATGTTGGGCGCCCGCTACGAGGCGCAAACGAACATCGACTATCACAAGGGATTTGATCCGCGCATCGGTTTCGCGTACGAAATCACGAAAACGCTGGCAGTTCGTGGTGGCATAGGAACATTCCACCAAAGATTGGACGAGCAGATCGTCGATGGCATTCTCCGTCTCGACGGCACGCATCAGACTCAAATCACGATTGCCAACCCCTTCTATCAACCGGGTTGCGAAATCGGAGGTACGTGCAATCCTTTACTCGGCGGGAATGGCGTTCTGGTGCCTCCACCACCGCCCACGATCCGGACGCGAGGAGCGAATCTGGTCACGCCGTACACGCAAAATGCATCCGTTTCTCTGGAAAAGACTCTTCCGGGCGGCCTGGGCCTGACTTTTTCGTGGGATTATCAGCGTGGACAGCACCTGTACCGCAGCCGTGACATCAATGCTCCGCTTCTCGGGTCAGGCATCATTCCGGATCCGACGAAAGGCATCGTGTACCAGCTCGAGTCGAGCGGTGTCTCCAAGTCGAATAACTATACGATCGGTTTCCGCGAGCAGTCGCGTAATCGCTTCAACCTTCAATTGTTCGGAAACTACACTCTCGGTTATCAGAAGAATGACACCGATGGATGGGCTTCCACGCCCGTCAACAACTACGATATGCACTCCGAGTGGGGCCGCTCCGGCAATGATATGCGGCATCGTTTTTTCACCGGCACCAATTTCCGATTGCCCGCTTTGCCGAGTTCCGGGCCACTGTTCTTTAAAGCTCCCGTTTCAGCCATTTCCGATGTGATTGAAGGCATGAACTTCACCACACAAATCAACTGGCAGTCCAGCCGGCCGTACAACATCACGAACGGCAGCGACTTCGTCGTGATCGATCCGAACGGTGTGGCGCAGCATGACCTCATCATCAACGCCCGGCCGACAGGAGTCGAACTCTGCCAATTCCTTGCGACGACTGGGCGGACACTCCCGGGACAGAATTGCTCCGCCCCTTCGAACAACACTATCGCTCGGAATACCGGCATTGGCCCGAGTTTCTTCAATATTCAGATGAACGTGCAAAAGACGATCCGGTTGAAGAGCCCCGATAAATCGAACTCGGGCAATCGCGCCGGTAATAATGGCCGGCCAAATGGCGCTAATAACTTCGCCCAACAAGGTGGGGGCGGTTTCCCCGGGGGCGGCGGTAACTTCCCCGGAGGCGGTGGACAGGGCGGCGGTCAAGGAGGCGGCCCGGCGGTTTTGGCGGTCAGCGCGGCAACGGTGGCAACAACAATGGTGGGTTTAACAATAATCAAACCAGTAACATTCCAACTGTGACGTTCCGGTTCCAGGTTCAAAACATCTTCAATAGTGTGCAGTTGCAGAACTTCAGCGGAACGATGACATCACCGTACTTCGGCAAAGCAAACGCAGCTCGTAACCCACGTCAGGTCGAAGCTGGTGTACGATTCAACTTCTAGCACCGAGGAGTAAGTTGAGATGATGAAAAAAATACTTTTTGTTTTGGCGGTCTCCCTGATCGCAATACCGACCTTCGCGCAAGATGACGGCGGCGGGGGCGGCGGAGCATTCGCTGGCGGCGGCGGGAACCAGGTTTTCACAAGAATCGACGCCGTAAATCCAATGGAACCGGTGAAGGCATTCCTTCAGTCGAAGGCAAATATTACGCTTTCCGCCGATCAGGAGAAGGGGCTGCGGCCGCAAGTAGAGGCAGCCTTCCAACAAATTCGCGATCTCAGCGAGCGTGCCGCAGCTCAACGAGGCGGCGGTCAAGGCGGCGAACGACGGGCCGGTGGTGGTGGCGAGCGCCGCGGCGGCCGCGGACGGGGCGCCGATCCCAACAGTCTTGCTGCATTGCAGGGTGGCCCGGCAGCCGATGAGCTGAAGAAGATCAACGATGATCTGATGAGCAAGATCACGGCAGCGCTCAACCCGGAACAACAGGCGGCATTCAAAAAGTATCTCAACGGCGAAATCAAAAAGCAGGGTGGATTCGGCGCGCTGAAAGTCACGATGGAAGAAGCGGGAGCGCCGCTTACAGCCGAGCAGGAACCGCAGATTCAGGGTTTCTATACTGACGACGCCCAACTGCGGGCGCAGCTTCGACGTGAATCGCAGGGCAATCCGGATCCGGCCAAACTCGCCGACATCGACAAAGTCACGATGGGCAAAGTCGTTAAAGTCCTCACTGCCGCCCAACGTAAAGCATTGCTCGATTCCCGCGCGAAACCGCAATAAGCCACGGATTGAACGGATTTAACGATGGAAACCGCTAAATCCGTTCAATCCGTGGCTATAATTCTTCATGCATTACTTCGAGTACCGCAGCGGCGAGCTTTACTGCGAAAACGTCCCGCTCAGCAAGATAGCCGCAGAAGTCGGTACACCTGCCTACATCTACAGCGAGCAGACGCTGCATCGTCATGTCCGCGTATTCGATGAAGCGTTTCAATCCGTCCCTCACCTGATTTGTTACGCCGTAAAGGCCAACTCGAACATCAATCTTCTTCGCCGTTTTGCGGAATGGGGAACCGGATTCGACATCGTTTCCGGCGGCGAATTATTTCGGGTCCTCCGCGCCGGAGGCTCTGCAGAAAAGGTCATCTTTGCAGGCGTCGGCAAGACAGCCGAAGAGATTCGCTACGCCCTGGATGCCGGAATTCTCTTCTTCAATGTCGAGTCCGGCGCGGAACTCGAACTTATTCATGCAATTGCGCGAGATATGCAGCGGAGAGCACGGGTTTCCATCCGCGCCAATCCGGATGTCGATCCGCGCACTCACCCGTACATCTCCACGGGTATGCAGAAGCACAAATTCGGAGTCAGCCTTCCCGAAGCGCGGGAGCTGTATCGCACCGTGCGTGCTTTCGAAAACATTGATGTGGTCGGGGTACAATGCCACCTCGGTTCGCAAATAACGGAGATGGGGCCGTTCGAGGAAGCGCTGGCGAGTCTGCGCCAATTCGTTCTGGAGCTGAAAGGCGACGGAATGAATCTAAAATACCTCGATTTCGGCGGTGGTTTAGGGATCTCTTACAACGCTGAGGAGCCACCTTCTCCCGCTGTATATGGGACCGCCGTTGCCAAGGCGACCAAAGATCTCGGAGTTACGATCGTCCTCGAACCGGGCCGCGTCATCGTCGGCAACGCCGGTGTTCTTCTGACGCGCGTGCTTCTCAAGAAGAACCAGGGCGCCAAGAAATTTTTGGTTGTGGATGCGGGCATGAACGATTTGATCCGGCCAGCGCTGTATGGCTCACATCATCAACTCTGGCCCGTTCGTGCCCAAACCGGAAACGATTCGAGAGAAACCATTGATGTGGTCGGACCAGTTTGCGAATCCGCCGATTTCATTGCAAAGGAGAGAGAGATGGCCGTCCTCGAGTCCGGAGAATTACTCGCCGTGATGAGTGCGGGCGCGTACGGTTTCAGCCTCTCCTCTAATTACAATTCCCGGCCCCGTGCCGCCGAAGTTCTCGTCAGCGGTCAAATGTATGAAGTGATCCGCAGACGGGAATCCTACGAAGACCTCGTCCGTCTCGAAGACAGCGACGATTAGCGTCGTTTTGTAACCATCTATTTACATTCTCAGAACACGCGGGATGTATTATCTTGAGCCCATATTGACAGGTATGGATGGCTGTTTCTTTTTGGGGGAATCTATATGAAAAAGACAATAGGGTTAGTTTTGTTGGTCCTGGTCTTTTCTGCAGGGGCATTTGCTCAGGCAGTAGCAGGATTAGGTGCAATATCAGGAACCGTGCGCGATTCAAGCGGTGCAATCATACCGGGCGCTACGGTCGTCCTGACCAATGATTCTAAAGGCGTCAGGCGCACCATGCTGAGCACCGAGGCTGGCGGGTTTTCCGCCCCGGCGCTGGTACCGGGCTCGGGGTATACGTTGACGGTTTCGCTGCCGGGTTTTAAAACGTGGGAAGCCAAGGATTTCACACTTGAAGTCGGGCAGACAGTCGACTTCAGAGTTGCGCTGGAAGTTGCCGGGGCGGTTGCCGAGAGTCAATGTCACTGCTCAGGCTCCACTCGTCGAAGATACAAAAAGCGGTGTTTCGGAAACCGTCAATCAACAGCAGATTGACGAGCTGCCCATCAATGGCCGCCGCGTGGACTCGTTTGTTTTGATGACGCCGGCCGTAACAAACGATGGTGTGTTCGGACTCGTCAGCTTCCGCGGCATTGCAATGGGCAACGCATTTCTAACCGACGGCAACGACACCACAAACAGTTTCTACAACGAAAATGCGGGCCGGACGCGAATTTCGACGCAGATTTCACAGGATGCGGTCCAGGAATTCCAGGTCTTGTCCGATGGTTTTACCGCCGAGTTCGGCCGCGCCATGGGAGGCGTCATCAACACGGTGACGCGCAGCGGAGGCAATGCCACGCACGGCACCGCTTACGAATTTTTCAGGAACCGGACGCTGAACGCAACCGACCGTTACGCGACCTTTAATCCACCCGAATGGCGGCATCAATTCGGCGGGACGGTTGGCGGCCCTATCGAGAAAGACAAACTCTTCTACTTCCTCAATGCGGAAATTGTCAGGCGGAACTTCCCCGGGGAGAACCGCATCATCAATAACAGCTTCACGGATACCAAAGGCGTGATTTTGCCGTCCTCCTGCACGGCCACGGCTGCCCAATGCGCGAGCGCCATTGCATTCCTTCAAAAACAGATGGACGTGCTTGTCGCGCGCAACGTCCATTCAGCGATGGGTTTCGGGAAGATCGACTGGAACTTGAGTCCTCGTAACACATTCAGTTTCGATTTGAATGCAATGCATTGGACATCACCGCATGGAATTCAAACTCAGTCCGTATTGACCAGCGGAAATCTGCTTGGCAACAACGGCAATTCCACCGTCGAAACGCGGTATGGTAAAGCGTCGTGGACTGCGATCGCTTCATCAAATATCGTCAACGAATTCCGTTTTGGCTGGTTTAAGGACCGCCTGTCCGATCCGGCGGCTTCCGACTTATGGCCCGCTGAGACGGGACCTTTAACGGCGACTATCGCTGGCTCAAACGTCGGAGCGGCTAATGCCTATCCGCGAACGCTGCCGAGTGAAAATCGCTTACAGTTTGTCGAAAATCTCTCGTGGATTTCCGGTGCCCACTCCGCAAAGTTCGGGGTTGATACTCAAACGACCCATGATTGGATGAATCAGCTTTTCCGCGGGGCAGGCGAATACACGTATTCGAGTCTGACCAATTTTGCCCGGGACTTCAGCAACAATGCCGCTGGCGCGAAAAATTACTCCAGCTTCCAACAGGCCTTTGGAAACCCCATTCACGAGTTCAGAACCTCGGACATCAACCTGTACGCGCAAGATACATGGAAAATCAACCGCCGGTTTACCTTGAATTACGGTTTGCGATGGGAAAAGGCTTTCCTGCCTCAGCCCGCAAAGAGCGACCCGACGCGTCCCGGAGTGGATTTGACTCAGCCCAATTACCCGCAGACGGCCGTCATCCCGTCCGACAACCACAATTTTGCGCCACGGTTAAGTCTGGCCTATTCCATCAACGACAAGACCGTCGTCCGTGCAGGCTACGGCCTCTTCTATGCGCGTATCCACGGACAATTGCTGGATACGCTTTACCTTGGTGCAAGCAAATACCAGGCAACCGTTTTTCTCAACAGCACTCAAACCGGTGCACCTGTCTTTCCGAACGCCTTATCGGCATCGACCGGACTGCCGTTGGGTGCCCTGAGCCTGCAGTTTGCGGCGAAAAACTTCTACACTCCTTATACGGAACAGGGCTCGCTGGCGATCGAGCGGCAACTGACACGGGATCTGGGACTAACGGTCAGCTATCTCTGGAGTAAAGGCATCGGCCTGATCACCCAGAACGACTTGAACCTGGGTCCTCCGGGACCGACAGAGACCTATCTGATCAAAGACGCGAGCGGGAATGTCGTTAACACGTTCACGACTCCCGTCTGGATTTCCGGCAATAAGGTCGATCCGAACTTCAGCAAGATCCTGCAGGTCGAAAATGGCGGCCGGTCCTGGTACGACGGTCTCGCGGTTCAGTTGAACAAACGCGTTTCGCGCAGCATCACTGGAAAGATTGCCTACACCTGGTCGCATGCTATTGAGGATGGTAATGAGCAAGGAGCGAGCTGGAACATCTCATCGACCTTCAACAACGCCACATACCCGGGCAATTACCGGTTCGACAAAGGCAGTTCCGCCCTCGATCAGCGTCATCGCTTAATCATCAACTGGGTATGGCAGCCGACATTTACGAAGAGCACCTCGGCCATTGCCCGCCATGTCGTGAACGGATGGGCTGTGTCCGGTATTGCAACGATTGCTTCCGCGCAGCCAGTGACGCCAACGGTCTTCGTAAGCGGCGCACAGTTCCCTGGAGTTTCGCTTGCATACACAACCATGAACGGAAGCGGCGGCTTTACCCGTGTTCCCTTCCTGCCGATTGGCTCACTCGACGTTGATCAGATCCACAAGGTCGATGCCAGACTCGAGCGCGACATTCCCTTTTCCGAAAGGGTAAAGGCAAAGCTCATGTTCGAAGCGTTCAACGTCTTCAACATGATGTACAACACAACGGTGAATATGCAGGCCTATACGGCTACCGGCGGCATCTTGACCCCGACGGCAAACGTCGGTACTCCGACATCTTCGCAGGGCTTTCCAGACGGGACGAATGCGCGGCGCGCTCAGGTCGCGTTTCGTTTGACGTTCAATTAGTAAATAAGCCACGGATTGCAACGGATCTGATGATCCGTTCAATCCGTTTCATCCGTGGCTTATTTATTCCCGAACGCTGGATTCCTGCAAAGTTTTGTGGAGGTTATCGAAGTCTTTCACCAGGGAGCCGCGCAGCATCACTCCGCCTTGTTCATCCAGCAGAACGAACTCTCCGGATCGAGCGCCGAAGATTTTTGAACCCTGATTATAGAAGACAGGAAATGTGACGTGGGCGGGCTTCAGCAGACGCTGATTGGTGACGCCGATAAACCGGAATCTGACGTTACTGCCGTAGGTTTTATACAGAACTTCCAGATTGGAGATCGCGTCCTGAGAAGCCTCGCTCCACACCGCGACCAGCACGACACGTCCTCGATAATCTTCCAGTTTGTGAGCATAACCGGCAGGATCGGTGACAAGGAAATCGGGGGCCCGCTCTGAAGTAGCCGGGCGGGCGACCGGTGTACGATCCGGCGCAACGGAAGGTTGATTCTCCGGTTTTGTCCGCTGCCTTGTGGGCGTTGTAGCGGGCTCGGGATTCTTAACCGGCGGAGGTGCTTCGATCTGAGCGACAGGCGCCGATTGCTGCACAGCGGTCGGAACCGGCAAAACCGAGCTGGTCTGAGGAGTGCCCAGGGCAACAAAGAGGAGCACGGCCACAAGCCCGAGACTCGCCGCGCTCAATCCAATGACACGGCCGGTATGAACCGTATGCGGCTGCTGTGCCGTGTGCATTTCGCGTCGGAAATGTTGTTTTACGAGAGGATCGATAGCGTTCAGCGCGAGCACTTCGCGGCTGCAGGATTCACAACTATCAATGTGCGCACGCGCAAGCCGGGTCTGTTCCTGATCCAGCTTGTCGCAATAAAACGCTTCCAGATGCTTTTCGATCCAATGGCAATTGATACTGTCACTCATCTCTTCTTGTTTTTTCGTCCTTGTAGATTTTCTTTCAACCGCTTACGCGCATAAAAGATCCTCGATTTCACGGTGCCTTCCGGAATCTCCAGGATCGACGCGATTTCAGGGATGGTCAATCCCTCGACAGCAAGCATGACCAGCGGCATTCGAAACTCATCCGGCAGCCGGTTCACGTGCTTTCGAATATCCATGATCGCTTCGCGATCAAAAACAGCTGACGGATCCGGCGGTTCGAATTCCTGTACCGAACCGTCCTCATACGTTGTTTCCAGATCCGCAAAAAAGATCCATCGCTTGAGCCGCCGCGCCACGCTGCGATGATGGTTGATCGCAACGCGCACGACGATGCGTGACAACCAGATGCGCAACGGACAATCGCCACGGAAACGCTGGATACCCCGATAGCCGCGCAGGAGGGCTTCCTGAACGACATCTTCCGCATCCGTCGGATTCCGCGTCGAAGCGACCGCAATCTGCAGTAGAAAAGGGCGATGCTCGCGTGCAGCCGCGTCGAAATCGATATCTTCGGTCCGAACAGCTACCGTCTTCATTCTTGATGGCTGCGCCCTACCGGGCTTGCATTTGATGGCTGCGCCTGGCTCATCAGCCGCTCATTGCCGTGTCTGAGATTAAGGACAGCCCGGAGGAAAGGAGGGTTCGAAATTATTTCTTGGCCGCCTTGGTCGTCTTCAGTTCATCCAGCTTTTTCTTCAGTTTATCGATTTCTTCCTGCTCGCTCGACAGCTGGATCGCCTTGTTCCACTCGTTGCGAGCGTCTTCATAACGCTTGGTTTTGTAGTAAAGATCGCCCATATGGTCATGAATCGAGGAATCGGAACTCACGAAAATAACAGCCTTCTTCAGATATTCCTCGGCGAGATCGAACTTATTCTGCTTGAAGTACACCCAGCCGAGGCTGTCCAGATATGCGCCGTTCGTGGGGTCGGACTTAACGGCCTTCTCAACGAGGGATTCCGCTTCGTCCAGGCGCACACCACGGTCCGCGAGCATATAGCCAAGATAGTTCAGTACTGCAGGGTCATCCTTCTGAAGTTCAAGCGCCTTGCGAAAAGCCTTCTCCGCGTCGTTATATTTTTTCTGTTTTTCGTAGAGCGAACCTTGCATGAAGTACACCTGTTCGTCGTCTGAAAAACGCTGGGTGGCAGTGTTCAGAACGTTCTGCGCCAGCTCAAATTTTTTCGCACGCTGGTAGACACTGACCATCGCTGAAAGGACATCTAAATCTTCGTTCGTGCCTTTTTCTAACTGTTGAAGGCTCTTGATACCCTCGTCGACCCTGCCCTTTTCGGCAACCAGGTCGGCATGGATCATTTGCAACTGCCGGTTTCCAGGGTTCTGGACGAGAGACTGGTCGGAGTATTGCAGGGCTTTATCCGAATTCTTCGCCATCCGATAGGTTTCGATAATAACGGCGTCGATGCGTCCGTCGTTCTCGTTTGTCAGGGCCTTCACATCCTGGAACGTCCGCACCGCAGCCTCGTAGTTGCCGAGGTCACGATTGAGCATTCCTTGATTGACGAGAAAAAGCCTGCGGTTCTGCTTTTCAGCCTCGGTATAGCGGCCGTTCGTTTTCTCGGTCTTCTTCAGGATATCGTTGGTCCGTTTGAGCGCATCTTCAAGCCGACCCTCGTCATGGTCGAGCATCACGAGGTTGAATTGCACTTCGACACTGTCGGGAAACGACTGGGCCGCCTTCTGCAGGTATTGGCGGGCGATGTCGTATTTCCCCTGATGCCGGTAAATCTGGCCCAATCGCAGAAGAGAAATGCCATCGTCCGGGGCGGCTTTGGCAAGATCCTGATAGAGTTTTAGCGCCTCATCGAGCTGATCTGCTCGAAATGCAGCTTCAGCCTGTTCCTTTTTGATTTCGATGTCGTCCGGGTCGAGATCACTTGCACGCTTGTAGGCATCGGCGGCTTTCGCATATTGCTGCAGATCGGAATACGCTTCGCCAAGTGTCTGAAGGGCGCCGTCGGAATCGGGACGCGCCTTCACGAACTGCTCGAGAAGGTCCACGGCTTCTTTATAATTGCCCGCATCCATGTGGAGCTTCGCAAGCGCCGTCACGCCTTCTTCGGAACCCGGTTCGACGCCGAGAAGTTGCTTGTAGATCTGCGTTGCTTTATCTCGATCGCCTTTGATCTGGTACAGGCGGCCAAGCATGACAAACGACTGCCGCTCCATAGGATCGATTCGAAGGATCTCTTCAAATTCATGGATCGCGTTATTGATTGTCTCCACGGTCGGAGGCTGCTGGGCGTTGGCTCGGCTGATGACCTGAAGGTAGATCGTGCTTAAGAGCTTGTGCGCTTCAATATTGTCACGGTCCAGTTGAACGGCTTTTGCCGCTGCATCGGTGGCCTCACGGAGCCGGCTATTGCGGAGATAGCTTTCCGCCATCTCGGAATAAATGAGAGAGTTGTTGGGATCGATCTCGAGAGCTTTCTTGTATTCGTCGATGGCTTGAGTCGACTGCCCTTGATCGTCCAGCAAGCGGCCTTTCGAAAAATGGTAATACGCCTGGGCGCGGGCATTTGTTTGTCCTTGAGCCTGCGCCGTTACGGCCAAGGCCGGGACCAGCAGCAATCCGAACAAATATTTATTCATAAGCCATCTTTCTATCGTGGTCGATCCGGTAATTATACCCCACCGGCTAATGTTTGAAGTGTCTTAAACCCGTGAAAATCATCGACATCCCATGCGCATCCGCGGCTTCGATAACCTCGTTGTCGCGAACCGAGCCACCTGGTTGAATAATCGAGGTAATCCCCGCCTTCGCTGCCTCATCAACACCGTCACGGAACGGGAAAAATGCATCGGAACCGAGAGCAGCACCCTTTGGCGATGGGCGCGATTTCTCGATACTCAGCCGGACAGAGTCCACGCGGCTCATTTGACCGGCTCCGACGCCCACCGTGCGGCCGCCTTCCGCCAGCACGATGGCATTCGATTTAACATGCTTGGCAACCCGCCAGGCAAATTGCAGATCCGATTGTTCTTTTTCTGTGGGTTTACGGCTCGTCACGATCCGCGATTCCGCCCCGAAAAGAGCACTGTCGGCATCTTGAAACAAACTCCCGCCGGAAACCCGTCTCATTTCGAACTGGGCCCAGCCTGTGCCTGGGGCCAAAAGTTCCACCTGCAGGAGTCTCAAATTCTTCTTTGTCGACAAAATGGACAAAGCCTCGGGGGCATACGCGGGCGCTATGATCGCTTCCACAAACAATTTGTGGACATTTAAGAGTTCATTAGCCGTTTCCACGTCAACCTTCTGGTTCATAGCAATGATCGATCCAAACGCGGAAACGGGATCCGCGTCATACGCTTTGACGTACGCTTCGCCAATAGAGCTTCCGATTGCCGCGCCGCACGGGTTGGTATGTTTGATTATGCAGCACGCCGGCGAATCAAATTCTTTTGCAAGGTTCCAGGCCGCCTCAGCATCGACAATGTTGTTGTACGAGAGCTCCTTTCCTTGAAGCTGCTTTGCCGAGGCCAGCCCGAACCATGGCTGGCCTCCCCATTTGTAGAACGCCGCCCGCTGATGCGGGTTTTCGCCATACCGGAGATCCTGGATTTTTTCAAAATCCATGAACACATTCGGAGCAAACTCACTCTGGTGACCGATTTTCGACAGATATTGAGCTATCTGACCGTCATACCGGGCCGTGCAGACGAATGCTTTCTGCGCCAGATCAAAGAGGATTTCACGGCTTAGCAGCCCGTTACCGGCTTTCAGAGCCCTGCCAACAGTGTCGTAGTCGTCGGGCGAAGTAACGACCGCAACATCCTGGTAGTTTTTGGCGGCGGCCCGGATCATCGAAGGACCGCCGATATCGATGTTTTCTATCGCTTCCTCTAGCTTGACGCCCGGCTTACTGATGGTCTGGACGAATGGATACAGGTTCACACAAACCATGTCGATCAAGGGAAGCTGATGCTCCTCAATCTGGGACATGTGTTCCGGGTTGTCGCGGATGGCGAGCAAACCTCCGGCAATGCGCGGATTCAGTGTCTTCACACGGCCATCAAGAATTTCCGGGAAGCCTGTGAGATCGGAGACCTCACGAATCGGGATGCCGCTGGCCGCGAGGAGCCGTGAAGTGCCACCCGTTGAAACGATTTCGACGTTGAGTGCAGTTAAGGTTCTGGCAAATTCGACAATGCCGGTCTTGTCATACACGCTGATGAGCGCGCGTTCAATCCGTCTCACACTGATCTCCCGATTATTTCAGGTCGCCGTTCGCTGTTTTCCAGATATGAAACCAGACATTTGCCACATCGGTAACGGCATGAGAAAACGCGATCGAGGCAATTCCAAATTGAGGTGACAATTCAATCGCACTATAGCGGTCCGGCAATTCCGACGAACGCCGGAGACGGTTAAACAAGTGATCTCGCTCCTCGGCCCGTGCTTTGAGAAATCCCGTGAGATCACCGGCACGAATGAGATCGTGATAGCCGTAAAACACGATCGCAAAATTGTTGGCCTGGGCCGTCACGAGGGAATCCAATTGAGGATCGTTGAGCGCTGCGACGGCGCAGGCCGTATCTCTCATTGCAGCGACGCTGGCGAATACATCACCGCGTTTTTTTCGTAATTCGGCAATCGCGAGGTTCGTCGCCGCCTCGACAGTCATGCGTTTGCAGGGCTGCTGAAGTACGGGATCGAAATCCTTCAGCAGTGTGCTGAGACTGGCGGGCAAAGGTCCTTCAGCATCATGGAAAATCTTCACCAGGGCGGCCGATGGCCAGGCGCCAAGTTCCCCTGGAACGAGCAGGAACAGAAGCAGGAACCAGCCTGGAATTTTGCGCGCTCCAGACTTCTTGGGTTCCTTTGTCATTGAAATGGGATTGTACAATGAAGGCAAATGGAAGCATTGAGACAAATTCCGCCCGTAAATGATGTACTACGAGAACTTGCGGAGTTTCGCGAGATTCTCGGCCAGCCGTTCGCGGAGAACATTGTAGTGGCCGTTTTTTCGGAAACCCGACGGGAACTGGCGCAATCGGGAAACGGGGCAACCAGAGCTGAGTTAACGAGCAGAATCGCCGTGGAAATCGCCCGCCGCCTCAGAGAAACGCTTCGATTTTCACTGCAGCGTGTCATAAACGCGTCTGGCGTTGTCCTGCACACGAATCTGGGCAGGGCGGTGTTACCGCAGGGGGCCATTGACCACCTTCGCGAGGTTTCTACCGGATATTCGAATCTGGAGTTTGATCTGGAACAGGGACAGCGCGGAAAACGGGATGTTCACGTCAGTGAAATGCTGCAGCAGTTGCTCGGATGCGAAGCGGCCATCGTGGTCAACAACAATGCTGCAGCCGTTCTTCTGACCCTGAATGCCCTTGCTGAAGGCGGAGAAGTGATCGCGTCACGCGGCGAGCAGGTGGAAATAGGCGAATCCTTCAGAATCCCGGACATCCTCGCCCGCAGCGGTGCGCGCCTGCGGGAAGTGGGTTCCACGAATCGCACGCGCATCCAGGATTACGAAAACGGCATTAACGAGCATACGCGGCTGCTGCTCCGCGTCCATCCCAGCAATTTCCGTATCATCGGGTTCACCGAGAGGCCGACACTGGAAGAATTCGTCGAGATAGGCCGAAAACGGCAGATTCCGACATTTGAAGACCTGGGCAGCGGCTGCTTCGTCGATATGTCGGGACTTGGTATCGATGAGCCACTGGCGGCGGACAGCATCCGGAGTGGAGTCGATATCATTTCGTTCAGCGGTGACAAACTGCTCGGCGGGCCCCAGGCCGGAATCATTGCAGGCAAAAAACTCTTTATCGAAAAGATCCGGCGCAATCCGCTGTTTCGCGCACTGCGTGTCGATAAACTCACACTCGCGGTTCTCGAATATGTCCTTCGCGCTTATCTTCGTGGTGAAATCGACGCCATTCCAACATGGCGCATGTTGCAAACGGACGTTAGCGATTTGAAGGCGCGGGCAGATCGATTTGCCGGGAAGGTCGGCGCGGGCGCCCGCGCCATCCAACTGAACTCTCTGGTTGGCGGCGGTTCGGCACCGGAACGCTACATCGCATCGTGGGGAGTTGCCCTGGACGGACCGCGGCCGGGTACCGAATTGGAACAGTTGCTGCGAAATTCCAGTCCGCCAGTCATCGTCCGAATCGAAGACGGCAAAGTCGTTTTGGATTTTCGGACAATTTTTGTCGAAGACGAGGACGTGCTCCTGGTTGTGGTGAAGGGCTTAGAGCGGCCTACTGTCGCACGCGCTCCAGATACTTCCCTTCGGTAGTATCGACGCGGATGACTTCGCCTTCCTGGACGAAATGGGGTACACCCACCACTAATCCGGTCTCGAGCTTGGCTGGCTTCAATACGTTACTCACCGTCGCAGACGGCATGCCGGGTTCAGTTTCAACCACTCGAAGATCGATGGTTCCGGGCAACTCGACGCCCAGAGGTCTTCCTTCATAGAACTCGACTTTGATTTTCGAGTTGGCAATCAGATAGTTCACTGCATCGCCAAGCATCTCTTCGTTGAAATGGATCTGTTCGTAGTTTTCGGTATCCATGAAGTAATGGTCGGTCCCATCCTTGTAGAGATACTCCATTTCGCGCTCATCCAGAATGGCGCGTTCCACCCGGTCTTCAGAGCGGAACCGGTGATCCATGATTGAACCGGTGCTCAGTTTCCGCAGCTTCGTCTGGACCATTCCGCGCCAGTTTCCCGGCGTAATGTGTTGATAATCCACAACCTGGTAAAGCTCTCCATTGAGCAGAATGGTGTTCCCGCGGCGTAGTTGCGTTGCTTGAATCATTACAGAAAGGCTCCTGATATTTCGTTGAAACCGTTATTTTAACCCAGGCTGCTAGTGCTTGACCAGCGCCTCGATCTCAGCGACTTCCTTGGGGAAGGTTGAAAGGACGCGGTATCCCGAGGCCGTTACGAGCACATCGTCTTCGATGCGGATGCCGATTTGTTCTTCGGGAATGTAAATACCCGGTTCGACGGTAACGACCATGTTGGGCTCGAAGAGCCGCGACGTATCACCGACATCGTGCACCTCGAGCCCGATATGGTGGCTGGTTCCGTGAATAAAATACTTCTCGTAACCCTTGGAGCGAATGTGCGCCATTGCGGCCTGATGCAGGTCGCTGATCCGAGCCCCGGGTTTTACCTTTGCTATCGCAGCCTTTTGCGCATCAAGGACGATTTGATAAAGCTCCCGCTGCCTCGCTGAAAACTTTCCGGAAACCGGATATGTCCGCGTCACATCGCCGCTGTAACCGCCGTATTCAGCCCCGATGTCGACAACCACCACGTCGCCGTTTTGCATCCGCCGCTCACTTTTGTCGTAGTGCAGGATTGTCGAGAATGGCCCGGAGCCCACGATGGACGGGAAGCCAGGACGTTCGGCTCCGTTGCGGCGGAATTCGTATTCCAGGGCGGCTTCGACCTCGTATTCCATAACGCCCGGCCCGATGGTCCGCGCAGCGGCCTGTTCTGCTTTATCAGTGATCTCGATCGCTTTTTCGAGGAGACTGAGCTCAGTCGGAGATTTGACTTGTCGCAAATATGCGATGTCGTTCTCGATATCTTTCACCTTATAGACCGATTTCGTGTGCTCCGAAACCTTCTTCAGTATCCCGTCGAAATCGGCTTCCGGTAACACTTTCGCAAAACCGGTAACTCTTTCGGCTTCTGCTCCGGGGCCCAGCTTCACGCCGGTCCAGCGTTCTTCTGAGGGTTTGCGTTCAGGCAAAAACAGGTATTCCTGAGGCGGATTCGTCGACGCATCCAGAAGCAAAGTGGCGTTTGGTTCATCAAAACCGGTCAGGTAGTAGAAATTGCGTTCTTGCTGGTATTTGACGAGCTCTTGATCGGGAGCGGCGCGGAGAACCGCGGCGTTCCCTTTGATACGTTCGGCAAGTCGGAGCCGCCGATAATGGTACTCCTGCGGTGGCTCTTTCTCGATTGCCAGTGCGGCGGTGAACAGGAAGGCACAAAGGCACATACGACACAACGAGCGCCCGCATAAGTGAAATCCGGAAGCGGCCGTTGGTGTTTATAGCCCTCTCAACCATCGATGAAGCGTCATGTGCAGAATCGACATCAGGCCCATGTAAGTGAAGCCCACCACAAAGAGCATCAGAAACGGAATGGTCGGATAATTTTGATTCATGAAGGCGTACAAGACGACCAATCCAAAGTATGCCCCGAGGCACAACTCCAGTATGGGCATGACTCCTGTCCGGCGCAGGTATTTTTTTGTGACCCATCGGTCCTGCTTGCTTTCGATCTTGAATTTGGGCGTTCTCTTGAAACTTGATTTGATACCAAGCAGCGCCTCGATAACAGCCTTGGAATTGCTGACGGATAGTCCGATTCCCAACGACATCAGGAATGGCAGATACTTCAGACGGAGTCTCCAATCCGGATAAAGTTCCTTCTGGGAGATCAAATAGAAGGTCGAGACAGATGCCGTCGAGGCAAGCCACAGAGGCAAATCGATATAGAGCATCTGGAACCAGCCCTGATTGAACCTCACAATCATGGCGGGCAATAGAAGGAAGGACAGGATGATCATCAACGGGTAAGAAATGTTGGCCGTCAGATGGAAGAACGCCTCCACTTTGATTTTCCAGGGCAGCTTGCTGCACATGATTCGTGGTAGCAGCTTGATTGCTGTTTGAATCAAGCCTTTGGCCCAGCGCGCTTGCTGGCTCTTGAACGAATTCATTTCGACCGGCAATTCAGCGGGGCAGACGATGTGCGGCAGATACAGAAATTTCCAGCCCACCATCTGAGCTCGATAACTCAGGTCCGTATCTTCCGTCAGCGTGTCGTGTTGCCAGCCGCCCGCCGTCTCGATCGCAGCCCGCCGCCATATTCCAGCAGTGCCATTGAAATTGAAGAAGCGTCCGGACAGGTGGCGGCCGCCGTGCTCAATGACGAAGTGACCGTCCAGAATCACGGATTCCACCTGCGTCAGAAAAGAATATTCGCGATTGATGTGTCCCCAACGCGCCTGCACCATGCCGACTTCGCTATCGCTGAAGTAATCGACAACATCCAGGAGAAAGGTTGGCGCGGGAATAAAGTCCGCATCGAAAATCGCAATCAACTCACCTGTGGCTGACTTTAATCCATTCTCCAGCGCACCGGCTTTGAATCCATGGCGATTCGTCCGATGGATGTGGTGGATGTTGAAACCCAGCTCGCGCTGTTTCGCCACGCACGCCGCGGCGACGTCGGCGGTCCCGTCCGTCGAATCGTCGAGAACCTGGATTTCCAGCAGTTCTGCTGGATACTGGATCTGACACGCGGCTTCGATGAGCCGCTCCACGACGTAAAGCTCGTTGTAGACCGGCAGCTGCACCGTAACGTGCGGCTTAACCTCGAGAATCGCCTTCGGCTTTGCAACTTTGTCTTTATGCTTCAGGTACAGGTAGACAAGGTGGTAGCGATGAATTCCGTAAGCGGCAAGTATGACAAGGATGCTCAGATAGGGAATCAGAACGACGATGTCAAACGTGGTGAAGTGCTGTGTCTGCGACAGGCGATACCACTCGTCATGCAGGAACTGGTAAAAGCGGGGGCGGGACGGTGGAAGTATCCATGAGAGCATCAGGCTGAGACTGTTCATCTTCTTAAGATGTCCCCTGCAAATGTCAGCAACAACAGAATGCTGATGTAACCATTCAGATTAAAAAATGCAACGTTGATTCGGCTCAGATCTTGCGGTGTTACAAGCCGGTGTTCCCAATACAGAATGCCCGCCACGACAGCAATTCCAGCAAATGCCACCCAGCCCAGTCCGCTCAGAAAGGCTGTCGCTCCCAAAAGGATCACCGTTGCGCTGTGTAAGAGTGTCGAGAGACGCAACGCTGGGCCAATACCCAGTTTCGAAGGCACCGAATAGAGCTTCGCTTTGCGATCGAAATCGATGTCCTGCAACGCATAGATCAGGTCGAATCCTGCGACCCAAAACATGACGGCTGCGCTAAGCAGAACAGGCGGCCAGGCAAACTGACCACGTATCGCCAGCCACGCGGCTAGGGGTGCGCAGCCAACAGAGAAACCCAACACGAGGTGGCTGAGCGACGTGAATCTCTTAGTGTACGAGTAACCGAGCAGGATTGCCAGCGTTGGAAGTGACAAAAAAAAGCAAAGAAAATTCAGCTTCCAGGCCGAAAAAACGAACAATGCCGACATTGCAACCGTAAAGACCGCTGCAAACTCTAACGACAAGGTACCCCGGGGCAGGGCGCGGCCGCTGGTGCGCGGGTTCAGTTTGTCATAACGGGCATCGACGATCCGGTTGAACGCCATCGCCGCACTTCGCGCCCCTACCATTGCCGCCACAATCCAGCCGAGTTGGCGGCTGGCCGGTAACCCCTTTGCTGCCAATAATGCCCCTATAAATGCAAATGGAAGTGCGAAGACGGTGTGCTCGAATTTGATCATATCGAGCGTTATGTGTAACTTGCGTAATATCAGCACTTAGCTCCCAATCCGAGGCGCACCCAGTCTAACTCACTATGACGTATTCTAAGCAACGACTTAGGGAGGTGACGGCCCTCAAGAGGGAGGCTGTCCGGCGAATTCAGACGGACATCGGGGAAATTCATCCCTCCCCGACGCGGAAATATATCCACGAATTTAACGAGGAATTCCAGTCGTTTGAATCGGTTTGCTCGCACGACGAAATTTTGACAAAGGCATGTCAGGCAAACCTCGTCTGGATCGGCGACTATCACGCACTTTCCGCCAGTCAGAACTTTGTTGCGGCGTTGCTGAAGGAAATCGTCGAACGGAAACGTGATGTCGCGCTCGCCGTCGAACCCGTTTTCGCGCGAAACCAGAAACTCCTCGACCTGTGGATGGACGGGAAGATGTCGGAGCAGGAATTCCTGGACCGCATCCACTATTACGAAGAATGGGGCTGTGATTGGCAAGCCTACAAGGACCTCTTTAACACAGCCCGCGGCCTGGGCGCCCCTGTTTATGCCGTCGATTGCCATCCCCGAAACGACATGCGTAGTATCGGCCGGCGAGACCTCGGTGTGGCGCGCCGCATCGCCAGGTTAATGGAGCGCAATCCCGCGCAAACGCTTGTAGTGGTATTCGGCGAATCGCATCTGGCCTCGAGACATCTGCCGGGCCGGGTGCAAACGATTCTGCAGCGCAAAGAAATCCCCGCACGACAACTGACGATCCTGCAGAACGTCGACGCTCTGTATTGGCAGCTTGAAGAAAGCGGATTGGGCGAGCAGCGCGCCGTGCGGGTTCGGAAGGCCTGCTATTGCGTTTTTAACGCAACGCCAATCGAGAAGTACGAATCGTTCCGGCAGTACCTTCACAAATGCATCGAAGAAGACTCCTCGGGTGACTGGACACTGCTTGCTCAGACATTGATGGAAATCATGATGGATTTTCTGGCGATGAAGAAGAAGGAGAACGTCGTCAGCCACATGGCGGTTCCCGACGAATTTCATCTCGCCGCCGCCGCAGAAGAGTTCGCCAGGCGCATTCATCAGGCCTGCCGGGGTGAACTGGAGAAGCCGGTCGAACGTGCGGCCCACGATGAGTTCTTCGTCAAAGTCATCGAGAACGGCCTCGGGTACTTCTGCTCCAAGTTGATGGACTCGTCGCGTGACGGCATTGAATCCCTTGCCGAACGTGTGCTCAATCAGATCGGCCGCAATGATCAACTCACGCGAGCAATCGAGCTTCTCGTGCATCCTGCAAGACGCCCTGGTGCTCAGCATTTTGCCGCGTTGCGCTCCGCCATCGAGGCAAAAGCCGGAAAACAGAAAACCACTCGAATGCTGGGCCAATTACTCGGCTACGCGCTCGGACGCCGACTGTATCTTGCCTACCTGCAGTCCCGGATCTCCCGAAAAGAGATTCAGGCCCTCTTTCATGATCCTCTCGATACTCCCCAACGTCCGTTAGAATGTTATAGGGAGTTGACCTCGAGATACTGAGGCTTACTGTAGCCGCGGGCATGGAGCTTGCCGCCGCCACTGATCATGAACTTATGACCGAGAATCAGATTCGCAAAATCCTCAACGAGCATAAATCTGGCGGACTGTCACTGGATGATGCGCTCGCGCGCCTGCGCGAGCTACCTTTCGAAGATCTGGGCTTTGCAAACGTTGATCATCACCGCACACTTCGCCAGGGCTTCCCCGAGGTCGTTTTTGGCAGCGGAAAGACTGTGGAACAGGTTGGGCGGATCGTCGAGGCGATGAATAAACACGATCATAACATTCTGGTTACTCGTGCGACGCCGCTGCACTTCGAGCGAGTGAAGCAGATCGCTCCGGAAGCCGAGTTTCACGAGGTCGCCCGCGCAATAGCCATTCAGAAAGACAAGACGATTCGAGGAAAGGGCACTGTCATGGTCGTCTCCGCAGGCACATCGGATATGCCGGTCGCGGAAGAAGCCGTCGTCACATTAAAGGTGATGGGAAATCACGTCGAAGCTCTCTATGACGTCGGCGTCGCCGGCCTCCATCGTTTGCTCGACCGGCGCGAACGCCTGGCTCAAGCACGCGTGCTGATCGTGGCCGCGGGAATGGAGGGCGCTCTTCCCAGCGTTGTCGGTGGACTGGTTTCAGCTCCCGTCATTGCAGTGCCCACCAGCATCGGTTACGGCGCAAGTTTCAACGGCATCGCTGCTTTGCTGGGTATGTTGAACAGCTGCGCATCGAACGTGACGGTTGTGAATATCGATAATGGTTTCGGCGCTGGCGTCGTTGCCAGCCTCATCAATCGCCAGTAAGCCCAATGGATTTCTCCCTCGACGCTCTCGAATATTACAGACTGAAGGAATTGCTTGGACGGTATGTCTCGACCGTCGCAGCCCGGCATGCACTGGACGGCGTGACACCTATACTCGATGCGGAAAAGCTCGATACCGAGCATGCCATTACAGCAGAGGCAATGCAGTACCTGCGTGAGTACCGGGTGCCGTTCAATGACATCGCTCTGCTGCCGGAGGCTCTCGACAAACTGTCAGTTGCAGGCTCGGTGTTGGAAGTGCCGGAAATCGAGGCGATCCAGTCTTTCCTGTCCCATGTCGAGGGTTTGCGCCTCCGCTGGCATGAAGCGAAAGAACGCGAAAGCTATCCCCGCCTCGCGCAAACCGCGAAGCGCTTACCGGATCTTCGCGAACTGTCCAAACACCTTGCTCGCGCCATACAAAACGGTGAAGTTGATGAACATTACAGCCCGGAATTGAGGCGGATCCGGCGGGCATTGGCAAACGCGCGGTCACGACTCACCGAAAAACTCGAGTCTATGCTGCGCAGCCCGGCTTACGCACCGCAGCTTCAAGAGCAAATTGTGACGGTTCGCAACGGCCGGTTCGTGATCCCAGTACGCACCGAACAGAAGCGCGGCATCGAGGGGATCGTTCATGGCAGCTCCTCGAGCGGCGCCACCCTCTTCATGGAGCCCCTTGCAGTATTGGAAATGAACAATGAATTGGTTCGGCTGCAGGATGAAGAACGGGCGGAAATTGCCCGTATTCTAGCCGAACTGACGGACTTGATTCAGGCAAGCGCCGGACAGATTGATTTCGCTCTTTCTCTGTCCGCATACCTCGAACTGACTTTTGCAAAGGCTCGCTTCGGCCGTGAATTCGACTGCATTCGTCCAATCTTCTCGCAAGGGGCTCTACTGACTTTGATCAAAGCGCGGCACCCGCTGCTTGAAGATAACCTGCGGCAGGAGAACATATCGATGACACCCGTGTCACTCGATATGGATCCCAGCCGGCGCATTCTGGTCATCAGCGGGCCGAATGCGGGAGGGAAGACGGTTGTACTGAAGACGACGGGCTTGCTTGCGTTGATGGCCCAATCGGGGATCCCCGTTCCAGCCGAGCAAGCAACTCTGCCAATTTTCGATCACGTACTGGCCGACATCGGGGATCAGCAGTCCATAACAAACCACCTGAGCACTTTTTCGGCGCACGTTTTGGCGATCAAGTCGATGATCGAGTCGGCGACAGCCCGTTCGCTTATTCTGCTCGATGAAATCGGCAGCAGTACCGAACCCGGAGAGGGCGCGGCGCTCGCGCGGGCAGTGCTCGAGCAGTTTAGAGAAATCGGCTCTCTTGCGATCGCAACGACGCACTACAACCGGTTGAAACTCTACGCCGAAACGAGCCCGGGCGTGGCCAACGCTGCCATGGAGTTCAACGAACTTACTCTGCAGCCCACCTATCGGCTGATCCATGGCCTCTCCGGCGCCTCGAGCGGACTCAAGATCGCCGAGCGACTTGCCTTGCCGCCGAACGTGTTATCCGCGGCCGTCGGTTTCCTCGAAACGGCGGACGTCGATGCCGCCTATTACGTGGAAGAACTGCGCCGGCGAATCGCCGACCTGGAACAGGAAAAGTTGCAGCTTCAGGAACAACGGCGGGAATTCGAGGAATGGAAGCAAAGGGAACTCGACCAGATCACCGCTCAACATAAGCAGGAGATCGTGAAGGTCGAACAGAAACTGGAAAGAATTGCCCAGGAGATGTCGGACCGGGCGGCTCGGGAACTCGACACTGTCAAAGATGAATCCGCTAAGAAGGCCTTTCAGAAGAAATTGACCAATGTCAAAGCTCAGGCAAATCGAGAACTCGTCCGCGAAAAAGACAAAGTGAACCCTGTCGTATCGCCCACACCGGCCAGTGCCCCACGACAGCCGCTGCGGGCCGCAGAAGGCAATCTGGTTCGCGTCCTGTCGCTATCCGTAACGGGAAGAATCACGTCCACCCAGGGTGATGAGGCAGAGGTTCTGGTAGGCAACATCAAACTGCGACGGCCGCTGTCGGATCTGGACATCATTCAGGCAGCGCCAATGAAGCTTCCAGAAAACGTCCATGTCAACATTTCGACAAAGGTGTTCGAAAAAAATGAAATCAATGTGATCGGCAAGAAGGTCGATGAGGCCGTAGATCTGACCGATAAATTTCTCGACGACGCCTTTCTCGCGCAAGCCAGCAACATTCGGATTGTGCACGGCATGGGTACGGGCGCACTGAGACAGGCGATTGCCGAACTGCTCAGCCATCACCCCCACGTCAGCCACTTCGAATCCGCTCAGCACTCCGAAGGCGGCAGGGGAGTCACACTTGTAACACTGCGAGACTAAGACCTAACTTACTGAAACCACGCGAACTGCCGGGAATCTAGCGATTAGGCGGGCGTTGCTTGAAGTCTACCGAAACGGGACTGCGGCGAGCGTCAGGTTTTTCGCACTTTCCTGCTTATTCCTCTTGATATTTTCCATGGCCCACATATAAATTAAACGATTTCGTTTTGGACCCCGCGGCACCCTTTTAAATGAACAATTTCACCGAGACAGTCCGCCATTCTGCCGACCTCGTCCGCGTAGTCTCGGATTACGTCAGTCTCAAGCAGGCGGGGGTCACCTTTAAGGGCCTGTGTCCTTTTCATTCCGAGAAAACGCCGTCTTTTACAGTTCACCGGGACAAGCAGTTCTTTTACTGCTTTGGCTGCCACGCCGGGGGAGACGTCTTTAAGTTTGTAATGCTGATCGAGAATGTGCCTTTTCCGGAAGCGGTCGAGATCGTCGCAGAGAAATGCGGGATACCGATTCCGGCGGTGCGCGGGCTGGACGACAAGAAATCAGAAGAACGTAAGCAACTCTTTGAAATCCATGACCAGACGGCCGCGTATTTCCAGCGAATGCTTTCTACGGCTGAAGCAGAACCAGCCAGGCAGGTTCTGGAAAAGCGGCAGGTTGGTGAAGCTTTCGTCAAACGATTCGGCCTCGGTTACGCGCCCGCAGCAGGCTTGATGAGCCACTTGCGGCTCAAAGACCCGGTAGCAAGCGGTCTGTTCGTGAAGAACGATCGCGGCGAAACATATGATCGATTCCGCCGCCGTCTGATGTTTCCCGATCTGGAACGAGCGGGGCAAGATCATCGGTTTCGGCGGGCGGGCACTGTCGCCGGACGCGCAGCCGAAATACCTGAACTCGCCCGAATCGCCGCTGTACTCGAAGTCACACGTTTTATACGCGTTCCATTTCGCGCGGGACTCGGCCCAGAAAGCAGGCCGACTGGTCGTCGTCGAAGGGTACTTCGACTGCTTGAGCCTCCATCAGGCAGGAATCACGAACGTCGTGGCGTCCTGCGGCACCGCACTGACCCAGCAGCAAGTTGGGATCATGGCCCGTTACGTGCCTGAGGTCGTGATGAATTACGACCCCGACGCGGCGGGGCAGAACGCGATGCGGCGATCCATCGACCTTCTGCTGGCACAGGGGCTTCGGGTTCGGATTCTCAAGCTGGAGGGCGGCCTAGACCCGGACGATTATGTCCGCAAAGAAGGTGGCGACGTTTACGCCAAGCTTCTGTCGAATGCGCCGTACTTCTGGCAGTACCTGATGACCGAGGCAGGGCGCCAATACGACCTCAGCGAACCGGCCATGAAAGCCACCGCAGTCAGTGACGTCATGCAGCACGTTGCTAAAATTGAAGATCGAGTCGAGCAAATCGAAGTAGCGCGCTCCGTCGCAGAAGGTTTCAAAGTACCGGAAAGCGCGATTTTCGAACGCCTCAATGTGACTCCACGGAAGCCGGAAATCCGGCCCGCAGCTCGCATCGCCGTCCCCCGAACGCCAGAACGGAAGCTGACGATGGCCGAGAAACAGTTAATTCAAGCCCTGCTGCAAGGCCGCAACCTTGGGGAGGCGCTCGAGCCCTTCCTGGAAAGCGACTTCGGGACGCGAATCTGGTCGCGGCCCGTTCTGGCAGAACTTGTTAAAGATCCGGACCGGAACGTCGAAATGGCTCTTCAAAACGTCCAAGATGAAGAGCTGAAGAAAGAAGTCCGGTCAGCAGTTTTGGAACCTTTCGGACAGATTTCTAACGACCAGGCATTGGATTCTGTGAAGCGACTCTATGATGGCCATCTCGTCCAAAAATTAGAGGAGATCCGTCAACAACTAAAACAGTACGGCTCCGGGCCTGCCCCCCAAGAATTGGTACGAAGGCACATGGAATTGGTAGCAGAACGTAACCGCGTCGCCGCATTCAAGGCTTGAAAACCAGAGGGAGCAGCGTATTAGTGAGTAAAGGAATGACAAAAGGCAATAATAAAAAAGGAACAACCACCACGATCGAAAAGGAACCCCAGCCGAAGCGCACTGCTTTGGAAGAGCAATTGGGAGGCCTTGACGAAAAATACGACGACAGCGTGCAAAAGCTCATCGACATCGGTAAGGAAAAGGGATATCTCCTTTACGATGAGGTGAGTGACCTCCTGCCGCCGGAAATCAGCTCTTCGGCCGAGGACCTGGATGACCTGTTTTCCGCTTTCGGGACAGCAGGCATCGAAGTCATCGATACCGATGACCAGAATTTTGCCCCTCTGGACAAGATTCCGGGAGAAAAGAAGTTTGACGGCGAGGCGCCCGAAGAGGGAGTTGAACTCGACCTCACACCCGGAGCGCTCGAGAAAACCAACGATCCCGTCCGCATGTACCTGCGCGAGATGGGAACCGTCCCGCTGTTGACGCGCGACGGCGAAGTCGAAATTGCGAAACGCATCGAGCGCGGTCAGCTGAC
This sequence comes from uncultured Acidobacteriota bacterium, assembly GCA_963738025.1. Taxonomy (GTDB): domain Bacteria; phylum Acidobacteriota; class Terriglobia; order 20CM-2-55-15; family 20CM-2-55-15; genus 20CM-2-55-15. The sequence goes on from CAVTWA010000001.1 coordinate 115,522, forward strand.
CGTGCTGAAAGTCCTGTCTCGTTCGCCTGTAATCGTTCGCGAGATCATCTCCATCGGCGAACAGCTCAGAAACGATCCCAGTATCATCAAGGACATCCTCCAGTTCAGTGACGAGGAATTGACGGACGAGAAGATCGAGGAAAAGCACCAGGAAACCCTTTCAATCATCGACGAAATCGGTAAGACGTACAAGAAAGTCACTCAGCTCAAGGCGAAGCTCGACACGCTCCCCAAAGCCAAAAAGCCGCAATACCGGCGCGCCGCCTGGAATCTTGGCCGGACCCGTGTGTATCTTTCACAGCTCGTCCGCTCTCTCGAGTTTTCGAATTCCGAGAAGCTGCGACTGATGGGCTTGATGAAGACGACCGTCGAAAAGATGCGGCCGCTCGAGCAGGAACTGAATAAGCTGGAGCGCAAAGCGGACCATACCAAGAAGGAATACCGCAAGACGATCCAGAAAGACATCCGTACCGTCAAGGCCAAGATTGCAGAAATGGAGGAGGAAACCCGCTCCACTGCTCTTGAACTGAAACGGACGCTCCAGACCATCATGGGAGGCCAGGTTCAGGCCGAGATCGCAAAACGGGAACTCGTCGAAGCAAATCTCCGGCTGGTCGTTTCAATCGCGAAGAAATACACGAACCGCGGGCTTCAGTTTCTCGATTTGATCCAGGAAGGCAATATCGGTTTGATGAAGGCCGTCGATAAATTCGAATATCGACGCGGCTATAAGTTTTCGACCTATGCCACCTGGTGGATCCGCCAGGCAATCACCCGGGCTATTGCGGATCAGGCACGAACGATTCGTATCCCGGTGCACATGATCGAAACCATCAACAAGTTGATCCGAACGTCCCGGGCTCTGGTACAGGAACTTGGCCGGGAGCCTACCAGCGAAGAAATCGCAAAGCGCATGGATATTCCGGTATCCAAGGTCCGGAAAGTCCTGAAAATTGCGCAGGAGCCGATCTCGCTGGAAACGCCGATCGGTGAAGAGGAAGATTCACATCTTGGCGATTTCATCGAAGATCGCGGGGTGGTTTCTCCGGCCGATGCCGTCATCAACATCAATCTTAAGGAAATGACTGAGCAGGTTCTCAATACCCTGACGCCTCGGGAAGAACGGGTCATCAAGATGCGGTTCGGCCTGGAAGACGGAACCGAACACACCTTGGAAGAGGTTGGCCAGAACTTCGCCGTCACTCGTGAACGTATCCGTCAGATCGAAGCCAAGGCACTGCGGAAATTGCGGCATCCCAGCCGCAGCCGGCGACTGCGCGCTTTCCTGGATGGCACGGGACGAGATTAGGGTAAACTGACAACTTGAAGCCAGAAACACAAGAAGCACAAGAGGCTCACGACCTTTTGTGCTTCTTGTGCTTCTGTCTCCGGGCCCATAGCTCAGTTGGTTAGAGCTCCCGGCTCATAACCGGGCAGTCGTAGGTTCAAGTCCTACTGGGCCCACTCATACAACAATGAATTCAGATCTCAAGCAGCTTATTCGCCTCCAGGCCATCGACGTCTCGATTCAAGAACTTCGTTCTCGCATCGACAAGTTTCCGGCCATCTCTAAAGCTCTCGATGAAAAGCTTCGAACCGCACAATCCGGACTCGAATCGGCCAAGGAAAAGGCAAAAACCAATCAGGGGAGCCGCAAGAAACTCGAGTCTGAGATCAGTTCTACCGAAGGCAAGATCTCGAAGTACCGCGATCAGATGATGGCGGTGAAAACCAATGAGGAATACCGCGCTCTCCAGCACGAGATCGAACATGCCCAGTCCGCCATTCGCAAGGTCGAAGACGATATCTTGAATCTCATGATGGAAGCTGAGACCAACCAGGCCGACATCAAAACGGCCGAAGTGCAATTGAAAGCGGATCAGGTAAAAGTTCAAAACGAGAGGCAGGCTCTGGACGACGAGAACAAACGAGACCTGAGCGCCCTCGAATCCTACGTGAAGGAACGGAAAGAAATCCAGGCGACCGTTTCGGCTGATCTCGTTTCGCAATATGACCGCGTACGCAAACACCGTGGCGGAATCGGCGTTGCGCCTGCGCGCAATGAAGTCTGCGAGATTTGCCAGGTGCGGATCCGGCCGCAGATCTATCAGGAGATCAAGAAAAACAATCAGATCATTGCCTGCGATGCGTGCCAGCGAATTCTCTACAATCCTGAAAACATGGACCACCCCTTCGAAGTCGCCTGATTCCCAGCATGAAACTCGATGCCTATATCGACGGGGGCTCGCGTGGTAATCCGGGCGAGGCGGGAATCGGTGTGCATTTCCCCGGAGTTGTGCGCATCGCCGAATATATCGGAACAGGAACCAACAATTTTGCCGAATACTCGGCCTTGATCACTGCGGTCCGGTACGCGGTTTTCTGCCGTTGCGAACAACTTCACGTTTATGCCGATTCCGAGCTGGTCGTAAAGCAGATCCAAGGCGAATACCAGGTCAAAAACGAAAACATTCGCCCGCTCTACCAGCATGCCCAGCGCTGGATCGCGCTGATACCCAGCTTTGCGATTTCCCACGTCCGCCGGGAATTCAACAAAGAAGCGGACAAGCTTGCCAATCTCGCCATGGACACCCGCCGCAATTCCGTAAAGTGGGAGTAAGCGGCGACGAGGGGCCTGCCCCCTTTGCCGCATTCACGGCTATAATCAACGGATTATGTCTGGTGACAGTTACAACCCTGAAGACATCGAGCCGAAGTGGCGCTCGTACTGGATTTCAAACCATCTTCACGAAGCGAAGGACGACGACCCTCGCCCGAAGTATTACTGTCTGGATATGTTTCCGTATCCATCGGGCTCGGGATTACACGTAGGTCATTGGCGCAGTTACGTTCTTCCCGATTGCTGGTCGCGCTACAAGTGGCTCCAGGGTTTTAACGTCCTCCATCCGATGGGGTGGGACGCCTTCGGTTCACCAGCCGAAAATGACGCCATCCAGAAAGGAATCCAGCCGAGCGTCAGCACGAAGCGCAACATCGAGAACTTCAAACGCCAGCTCCATGAGATCGGCGCCATGTACGACTGGTCCCGCGAACTCAACACCACGGATCCGGATTACTACAAGTGGACCCAGTGGATCTTCGTGAAAATGTTCAAGGCGGGGCTGGCTTACAAGACCTTCATGCCGGTGAACTGGTGCCCAAGCTGTAAGACCGGCATCGCAAACGAAGACGTCGTTAATGGTCGATGCGAACGTTGCGGCACGGAGGTCACGAAAAAAGAACTGAATCAGTGGATGCTCCGCATCACCAGGTATGCGGACCGCCTGCTGAACGGTCTGGAACGTCTCGACTGGCCTGAAAAGGTCAAGACGATGCAAAGCAACTGGATCGGGAGATCGGAAGGCGCCGAAGTCACCTTTACTGCAATCGGCCCGGCCGGGGAGCAACATCCCTTGAAGATTTTCACCACGCGGCCGGACACTCTCTTCGGCGCGACCTACATGGTAATGGCACCTGAGCATCCACTGGTGAAAGAACTGGTATCCGTATCTCAGACTGCTGCCGTCGATGCCTACGTCGAGAAAGTCAAAGCGGAGCGCGACATCGATCGCGCTGCAAAAACGGAAAAGACCGGTGTGTTCACGGGCGCCTACGCCATCAATCCGATGAACAATGAAAAGATTCCAATCTGGATCGCCGACTACGTCCTGATGGCTTACGGCACAGGAGCGATCATGGCAGTTCCCGCTCATGATGAGCGCGATTATGAATTCGCGAAGACGTTCGGATTGGAAATTCGCGAAGTCGTTTCTTCGAGCCAGGGCATCTCCAACGAGGCTTTCATCGGCGAAGGTGTGATGGTCAATTCGGGACCTTTTTCCGGCAGAGCCTCAGCGGAAGGGCGTAAGGCTATCGTTAAATGGCTCGAGGAAAAAGGGCTTGGACAGGGCACCGTCAACTACAAGCTCCGCGATTGGGTTTTCTCGCGGCAGCGTTATTGGGGTGAGCCCATCCCGATCGTGCACTGTTCGATCAATTGCGGGCTCGTTCCCGTCCCCGAGGAGGACTTACCGGTCCGGCTTCCGGACGTCGAACGGTATCAGCCGACCGGCACCGGCGAGTCCCCGCTGGCGGCTATCCACGATTGGGTCAATACGACCTGCCCGAATTGTGGCGGTCCGGCGAAACGCGAGACGGACACGATGCCGCAATGGGCCGGCTCTTCGTGGTACTTCCTTCGCTATCCTTCGCCTCACGACCAGAATGCATTGATCAGCGAACAGGGCAAGCGCTGGGTCCCCATTGACATGTATGTGGGCGGTGTGGAGCACGCGATCCTTCATCTGCTCTACTCGCGGTTCTTTACGATGTTTCTTCACGACATCGGCGTGGTTGATTTCGACGAACCGTTCATGCGGCTTTTCAATCAAGGAATGATCACCTACGTCGGCAAGAGCGGAAAAGCAGAAAAGATGTCGAAGTCCAAGGGAAATGTCGTGAATCCGGATGATCTGGTGCGAGAGTTCGGATGCGATTCGCTGCGGATGTACGAATTGTTCGTCGGCCCCCCTGAACTGGACGCCGAATGGAGCGATAACGGCATCAAAGGAGTTCACGGATTTCTCCGCAAGGCGTGGCACTGGGTGACGATGTATGACGGCAACTGGACGACGACACCCAGCAAAACTTTACTGACGCAACGACACTTGCTCATTAAAAACGTCACCGAACGCCTTGAAGGTCTGCGCATGAATACCATCGTGAGCTCCTTCATGGAATTCGTGAATGAAGTCACCGACTTAAGAGAGGCGCCGGACAAGGAAACCGTTGAGGCGTTTCTCGTCGCCATGGCACCCTTCGCTCCTCACTTCGCTGAGGAACTCTGGGAACGCACGGGACACCAGCCCTCGATCTTCTTTCAGAAATGGCCCCGGTGGGATGAAGCGTACACGGTTTCGGACATGATCAGTGTTCCGGTTCAAGTCAATGGTAAACACCGCGGAACAATCACTGTTGCGATGGATGCTCCGGAAGACGCTGTCCTGGAATCTGCGATGAGGGATCCCGCCATCGGCCGTTACATGGATGGGAAGCACATCCGGAAGAAGGTTTACGTCAAAAACAGAATTCTGAATCTGGTGGTCGCGGAGTAGCAGCGCATTTACTGAATTCCGGCCAGCGAAACCAGAATTCCCATGGCAATTTCCAATCCTCGAACGCTGGACGGCTTATCCATGTCGATCCACTCATCAAGCGTGTGATTACGACCGCCTGTTCCACCGGATTCGAGGGTAATCGCTGGAATGCCCATGCTCATCGGAATGTTCGAATCGGTACTGCTGGTGTCGTACGTCGGAGTCAGGCCGAAAGCTTGTACGACGGCGCTCGCGGTCTGAACAATCGGTGAATTCATCGCGGTCTGTCCAAACGGACGATCGCCGATCATCTTGACATCGACTTCAATTCTGCCTTGGGTTATCGACCTCGCATGGTTTTCTTCGTCTGCCGCTTCACGCATGAATCGGGTGAAATTGTCGACGGTTTTGTTCAATTCCTCTCTCGTTTCGGAACGGATATCGACATCCATCCACGATTCAAACGGAATGGAATTCACGGACGTACCGCCGCCGATAACGCCTACGTTAAAGGTCGTCTTGGGCCTGGAAGGCACCTGCATTTTTGACAGCTTGACGATAGCATTTCCCAACGCGTAGGCGGGGCTCACGGAACCGAACGATCCAAAGCTGTGACCGCCTGGCCCTTTAAAAGTCACTCGAAACCGCTTGCTGCCCATGCCGGCAATCGTGATGTCATTACCCCACCCGAAAGGGTCCAGGGAAATGAACATTTTGATTTTGTCTTTATACGGCCCCTTTTGAAAAAGGTACTTCATGCCCCGAAGATCGCCCTGGCCTTCTTCACCAACGTTCCCGATGAAAAGGATATCGCTCGCGGTTTGAATTTTGGCAGCGTCGAGGGCGCGCACCATCTCCAGGAGACCAGCGAGCGCGCGCGAATCGTCCCCTACACCAGGAGCGTACAGTCTGGTTCCTTCGCGGCGGACCTTGACGTCGGTACCTTCCGGAAAAACGGTGTCCAGATGAGCGGCGATGGCGATCAGTGGGCCAGCCCCCGTACCTTTCCGGACTCCGATGACATTGCCTTCGGCGTCGATGTGGATATCCGCGAGTCCGCTTTGTTTCAGCATTTCTGCAAATGCTTTGGCCCGCTTTTCCTCCTTGAACGGAGGCGCCTCGATTTCGGTGATCTGGATCGTCTCGCGCACCAATCGATCGTGGTCTTTATCGACAAATTGTTCGGCCAGCTTGAACTTGGGATCGGTCAGGGCTCGCTGAGCAAAGGCGGGAGCGGCACACAAAAGGCAGAAGAGGCACAAGAAGCCCCTTGTATTGCGCTGTTTCTTACGGCCGGTCTTCGTAGACAACCTTTCCTCCGACAAGCGTCGCGACAGCCTTGCCTTTAAATTGCCAGCCATGGAATGGCGAGTTCCTGCTGCGCGAGCGGGACTGATTCACGTCAAAGGACCATGTGCGATTCAGATCCAGGATCGTGAGATCCGCGTCACTGCCTTCGAATAATCCCCAGGGCCGCACCTTCATGATTTTCTGCGGGTTGAGCGACAGCAATTCGACGATGCGCTGAATCGGAAGCCTCAGCTTTGTCAGTGTGAGGGCCACCGCGGTTTCCAGTCCCGTGATACCAAACGGCGCACGGTCGAACTCCAACATCTTCAAGTTAACATGATGTGGAGCGTGATCGCTGGCAATCGCATCGATGGTTCCGTCTTCAAGGCCGTGAACGAGCGCGGCCACATCCTCGCTCGACCGCAGGGGCGGATTCATCTTTGCATTGGTGTCGTAATCTGCAACAGCGGCATCGGTCAGTGTGAAGTGATGGGGAGCCACCTCAGCGGAAATATTAAGCCCCCGGCTCTTCGCCTGGCGCACCATTTCCACGGCCGCCCGGGTACTCAGGTGCGCTACGTGATACTTGCCGCCCGTCAATTGTGCCAGGATGAGATCTCGGGCCACCATGGTTTCTTCGGCGGCCGCCGGAATGCCTTTCAGTCCAAGCCGCGTGGAATAGAGACCCTCGTGCATCACGCCGCCCTTCGACAGGTGCAGATCTTCGCAATGCTGAATGACCGGCAATCCGAACATCTGGGAGTATTCGAGGGCACGCCGAAACAGTTGCGCATCCATAACCGGTTTCCCGTCGTCGGAAATTCCCGCGATGCCGGCTTCGAACATTTCGCCGATCTCGGCCAGCGTCTCACCTTTCTGCTCTTTTGTGATGGCACCGATCGGAAAGACGCGAGCCGGCGAAGACCGGCGGGCTTCCGAAACGATGTAATGCGTGATCGAAGGATTGTCGTTGGGTGGCTTGGTGTTCGGCATTGCAGCCACGGCAGAGAATCCTCCGGCAACAGCGGCGGCGCCGCCGCTCGCGATGGTCTCGGCTTCTTCCGTGCCCGGTTCGCGCAGATGCACATGGATGTCGAAGAAGCCGGGCGCCACGACAAGACCCGCGGCATCGAAAACTGGCATATCGGAGACATTGGAAGCGCCGACAGTCGCAATCTTGCCGTCGCGAATGAGCACATTCGTCACAGTGTCGATTTTGCGCGCAGGATCAACAACCCGGCCATTCTTCAGCAGAAGATCCATATTTTCCCGTGCTCCTGGCTAGCCGCCCAGCAGCAAATACAAAAGGGCCATGCGCACTGCAACGCCGGCGGAAACCTGATCCAGGATGACCGAATAGGGGCCATCCGCCACGTCGGTCGCAATCTCGACACCCCGGTTGATGGGACCGGGGTGCATGATGATCACATCGGACTTCGCGCGTGCGGCGCGCTCACGAGTTAAACCGTAGTATCGAAAATACTCGCGAACGGACGGAAAAAACGACTCGCTCATCCGTTCGAACTGCACCCGCAGCATCATGACGACATCCGCGTTCTCAACGGCCTCGGCCAGAGAGTGCGTGGTGTGCAGGAACTCATTGTTTTCGCAAACAATCTTCTCGACCGCTGCCGGCATCAACGTCGGCGCGGAGCACAGCCAGACATGCGACCCGAATTTGGTCAAGAGATGGGTATTCGAGCGGGCAACGCGGCTGTGCGCAACGTCGCCGATGATGGCAACCTTCAAGTCGTTGAGCCGGCCCTTCCGCTGACGGATTGTGCATGCGTCCAGAAGCGCTTGCGTCGGATGTTCGTGGGCGCCGTCGCCGCCATTGATAATTGACGCTTTCGTCAACCTGGCCAGGGTGTGCGGCGCTCCGGAAGCGGAATGACGGATGACGACGGCATCGGCGGCCATGGCGTCGAGTGTTCTCGCCGTATCGATCAGGGTTTCGCCTTTTGAAACGCTGCTGGTGGACGACGAGATATTGACAACGTCCGCAGACAGCCGTTTTCCGGCAATTTCGAACGATGTTCGCGTCCGTGTCGATGCTTCGAAGAAAAGATTGATGACGGTCTTTCCGCGCAACGTCGGAACTTTTTTGATCGGCCGGGTAGAGACTTCCTGAAATGATTCCGCCGTATCGAGAATTTCTAGAATTTCCTCGCGACTCAGATCCTGAGTCCCAAGAACATCTTTCCGCTTCAGCACCTAGATTTTTTCCATGACGTAGATCGCGTCTTCGCCGTCGACTTCCTTTAACTTCACTTCAACAACTTCGTCGTCTCTCGTGGAAATTTTCTTGCCGATGAAATTGGCCTCGATCGGCAGTTCGCGATGTCCACGATCGATCAGCACCGCAAGCTGAATGGTCCGCATCCGGCCGAAATCACACAGGGCGTCCAGGGCAGCCCGAATCGTCCGGCCGGTATAAAGGACATCATCAACCAGCACGACATCCCGATCATCGATGTTGGGGGGAACTTCCGTTTTCTGCACCACCGGCTGCGCAGCGACGCGCGTCAGATCATCCCGGTACAGGTTGATGTCCAGAGTTCCGATCTGCGGTTCACGCTGTGTCTTCTCGGCCATTCGGATCGCCATACGGCGCGCCATAGGCACACCGCGCCGCTGAATACCGATCAGTACGACCGGTCTTCCGCTGTTCGCTTCCAGGATTCGCTCAGCCATCAGATCCAGCGTCGTCTGCAGCTCGCCGGCATTCATCAATTGATAATTCAGCTTCAAAGACATGGCGGGTCAAAATTATATGCTAGATTGACCATAATGAGTGGGGTTGATCTCTCCGTCGAATTGGCCGGCATCAAGCTCCCGAACCCGGTAATTGCGGCAAGCGGCACGTTCGGATACGGCGAGGAATTTGCCCGCTTTTCAGACCTCCGCCGAATCGGTGGCATCTGCGTTAAAGGGACCTCCGCCCGCCCGCTGGACGGAAATCTTCCGCCACGGCTTTTCCCGACGGCTTCCGGCATGCTGAATTCGATTGGCCTCGAAAACGTCGGCGTCGACGCATTCATTCGCGACAAGATGCCTTTTCTGCGAACAATCGGATGCGCCATCTTTGTCAACGTCTTCGGCTTCACCGAAGACGAATACGTGGAAGTCGTCGACAAGTTGAACGCATGTGAGGGGATCGCGGCATATGAATTAAACGTCTCGTGTCCAAATACAAAACATGGCGGGATGGTGTTCGGCCAAAGCGCCGAACTGACCCGGCATCTGACAAAACTGCTGAAGGATCGGGCCCGGCGGCCGCTCATTGTGAAGCTTTCACCTAACGTGACGGACATTACCGAGTTCGCCCGGGCCGCGGAAGATGCCGGGGCCGATGCGATCACCGTCGCCAACACATATCTGGCGATGGCGGTCGATGCCGAGACTTTCAGACCACGCATTCACACCGTCACCGGAGGGCTTTCGGGTCCCGCAATCAAACCGATCACTCTTCGAATGGTCTACCAGTGTTCGCGAGCCGTGAACATCCCGGTAATCGGCCTGGGTGGGATTGTGACGGCCGATGATGCTGTCGAATACATACTTGCCGGTGCGTCTGCCGTGCAAGTCGGGACTGCCAGTTTCCGCGATCCACGCGCACCGCTTCGCGTCATCGATGGCGTCGAGAAATTTCTAAAGCGGCGGGCATTAACATCGATCCGCGATCTGGTCGGACAAATGAAGACATGAATGAGGAACTAACATGAAAGAGAAGGTGCTCATCGCTCTGGACTTCAGTTCCGCGCAGCAGGCACTCCAGATCGTCGAAGAACTGCACGATCTGACGGGGATGTTTAAAGTCGGCAGCCAGTTGTTTATGGCCGAAGGACCGAACATCGTTCGTGAAATCATCCACAAGGGCGGCAAAGTCTTTCTCGACCTCAAATTCCACGATATTCCCAATACCGTCCTGCACGCAGCCGTCGAGGCCGCCAGGCTGCACGTCAGCATGATGACCATTCATGCGAGCGGTGGCCGCTCGATGATGCAGGCCGTTTCGAGAGAATTGCACGACAAGTTCGGCGCCAGACGTCCACTGGTGGTGGCAGTGACTGTCTTAACCAGCTTCGACACGCGCGCTCTCTTTGAAATCGGCCTCGAGCATCCGATGGAAGAACAGGTGGAGCGGCTCGCTTTATTTGCCGAGGAATGCGGAATCGACGGCGTCGTTTGCTCGCCTCGGGAGATTGCGGCGGTTAGAAAGGCCGTCAACCCGAATTTCAAAATCGTCACTCCGGGCATCCGGATGCCGGACCAGTCGTTGAACGATCAACAACGCATCTCCACACCGCGGGATGCAATCCTGGCGGGAGCCGACTATATCGTCGTGGGCCGGGCTGTTACCGACGATCGCAACCCGCGGGCAGCAATGCAGCGGCTGATGGAGTCGATTGCCAGCAACTAGTTGCCGGCAATCATTTCGACGGAGCGGGAAAAATTGCAATGCGGTCGCCTCTGAAGGAGCCTACCCAGAGTTCCTTCCCGATTTCAACGGCGACGGTTCCATTCCCGAATGCCTGGCTGTTCGGACGGTTGATCAACTCCGTCACTTTCAAGGTGTTTGGATCGATCTTTACCACGTTCGAGGTTTGCTGGCCTTGCCCCGCAGCGTATATCGAGCCATCGGGAGCGAAGCGGATATTGTCGACCCGGAAACCGAGCGGAACGACGTCGCGCTTCGCTGGTGTCTGGCCACGTGAGATACGAAAGAAAGACTGGCTCCCCCAGGCGGCGACATAAAGCCATTTACCATCTTTCGATATTTCGATGCCATTCGCACCCGCGGCTTCGCTGCCGGGCACCTTCGTCCAGCCCTTACCCGTGTGCCATTCCCACAATTCGCCGTTATTTTCTCCAGCCATCATCTTTGTCCGGGAGGCATTCGCATTGGCCCCGCGTTCCAGGTAGTTGGTCGCAATAAAACCGCCCTCCGGCAGTCCGATGACCGAGTTCAAACCGATCGGATCCGCCGCAACGGCGCAGCCGATCCAGGTCACTTCCGGCGTTTTCCCGCGGGCAGCATTGACCTCGAATACTTCGATGGACTCTCTTTTTCCGTGGTGGACAGCATATAGAGTGTAGGTTGCGCTTCTTCCGGCAGACAGAGCCAGGCCGTGCGTCGTGAACTTCGCTTTATCGGCGTCCTCCGGAGGGCCCGGACAGGTGTCGTAGGTCTTCTTGTCAAAACGGTCTTTTGCAGTTGCCGACGGATAGGCGACGCTTGATGTCCTGTCTTTAACGCTGATGAGCCGAATACCGCCGCTTCCGCCAAAAGCAGAGGCCAGCACCCATTCCGAATTGGGAATCGAAACGAGATCTTCGGGTGCTTCCTGACCGCATACGTACTGAACGTTTCCCTCTGCGGCACAGTTGCCGGCGTTCTGTGCTCTCAATGTGATGGGCATCAGAAATATGACGGACAAAGCGATTGCCATTACTATTCGCATCAGGCCTCCTGTTGTTTGCTCCGAACTGCGGTACAAGTTTTAGTGAAATCGGGTTGGAGAGCAATAAAAACCGGGGGACTCAGCCGTTGACGAGATCCTTCATGCGCTCGTCAGAGGCGATTTTCCCGTCGCGAATGCTGATGATGCGGTGAGCGTATTCGGCAATATCGCGTTCATGAGTGACGATGATGATTGTGTTTCCCTCGGAATGAAGCTTGTCGAACAGCTTCATGATTTCAATACCTGTCTGTGAATCCAGATTACCGGTTGGTTCGTCGGCAAGAATGATGGAGGGCTTGTTGACGAGAGCGCGCGCGATGGCGACACGCTGGCGCTGCCCGCCGGAAAGTTCATTCGGCTTGTGGTGCATGCGGTCCGACAATTCGACCAGCTGAAGCGATTTCTTCGCTCGCTCCGTGCGCTCCCGCGAAGGCACGCCGCTATAGATCAAGGGCAGCTCCACGTTGTGGAGCGCGGTGGCACGGGCCAGAAGATTAAAAGTCTGGAACACGAAGCCGATTTCCTTGTTGCGGATATGCGCCAGTTCGTCGTCGTCCATTTCGCTGACGAGTTTCCCGTTCAACCAGTATTGACCTTTGGTCGGCGTATCGAGGCAGCCGATCAGATTCATCAAGGTAGATTTGCCGGAACCCGACGGGCCCATGATGGCGACGTATTCATTCCGTTTGATCGCGAAAGAGACGCCTTGCAGGGCATGCACTTCCGTGCTGCCCATCTGATAGGTTTTCCACAGATCATCTGTTTGAATCAGGGCATCGACTTCTGAAGTCATGCTATGGCGCCTTTTCTACTGTGATTCGAGTGTTGTCTTTCAAAGTTCGGAGTACCTGGTACGGCCCTGACACGATCTCGTCGTTTTCGGCCAGGCCGTCCAGGATCTCGATATCGGTCGTCCCGGTAATACCGGTTTTGACGGGCCGGAACAACGCAATCCCGTTTTTGAGCGAGAAGACGCCTTCTTTTTCAAGCTTCTTCCTGGCTTTAGCCGGATCGTTCTTCACAGCGTCAGCGTCGGCATCGAACTCACGAATCGTCAGTGCCTGGATGGGTGCTGTTAACACGTGCTGCCGGGTTGCAGTGACGATCGTGGCGGTGGTTGACAGTCCAGGCCGAAGTTCCTGGGGCGGATCATCAAGCGTCACGACAACTTTAAAATCCTTGGCTTCCTGACTGGTGCCGGATGTTGTCGTCGTGGTGCCGCTGCTGCGCGTCAACGCGCTATTGCCGACCTCCGATACATGCCCCATGAGGACTTTGTCGCCGAGCGCGTCCACTTTGATGCGGGCTTCCTGGCCGAGTTTCACATTAACGATATCGGTTTCGTCGACTTTGACCTCTGCCGTGATGACCGACATATCCGCAATCGTCATCAAAACGGTCCCGGCCGAGTTCTGGACGCCAACGATGGCGATCTCTCCTTCGTTCACCGGCAGATACGTGATGATGCCGTCCAGCGTCGAGCGGATGGTCGTTTTAGAAAATTGATCGCGGGCTCGCGTCAAACCGGCGCGCTGCTGCGCGATGTGCGTGATGGTGCTGTCGCGCTGCTTCAGGACCTGGGCTGACTGCGCTTCGGCCTGGGCAAGCCGCGCCTTGGCGGAATTCAGGGTGGCTACAGCAATGTCGTAATCGGCTTTGGCTTTCTCGAAAGCATCCTTGGCAATCAATCCCTCTTTGTTCATTTGCTCGGAGCGATCATACGCCTGCTTCGCCCGAACGAGATCCGCTTCGGATCGCGTGATGTCGGCCTTCGCCGACGTTACCGCCGCGTCGGCGGAGCGGATCGACGCGGACATGCCTTCGACTTCGGCTTGGGCGGCATCCAGGCTTGCTTCCGCAGCCGTCACGTCGGCTTCTGTCTGGATCGATTCCAATTGCACAAGCAGATCGCCATTGCGCACGCGGTCTCCTTCTTTGACAGGCATATGCACGATACGTCCCATCATGTTGGAGCTCACGTTCACGTATTTCTTGGGTTTGATCTCACCGTTCGCCGAAACCGTCTGCGTCAGGTCCTGCCGGACAACCTTTGCGGACTGCACTGCCACTACTCCGCGGTTGCGCGCAAATATGCTGTAACCCGCGGCGGACGAGATGATCACCACCACGACAGCTGCGATTAAAATTTTCTTTTTTGTCGTCATCAACGCTCTCTATACGAATTAATCCGCTCTGAAGTTCCCGGTTCGTGATGATAACCGATGACAGCGTTCATTAAAAAACGGACCTCATCGCGATTTTTACTTTGAATTTTCATGTGACATGACTTAAAAATATTTTTAAACAACGAGCTTACCCAACAGAGGTGAGCAATAGTCGTAAAGAGAATATAGGATCGGAGGTGAATTGATAATGGCGACTAAGAAAAAAGCTCCAGCAAAAAAGAAGGCTACTAAAAAAAAGAAGTAACCGCCAACGCTCTTAAAGGCCCCGCAGACGGCGGGGCTTTTTTAGTTTCCGCCTAATGAATCGTCTCCACCTTCTTCTTCAGATAATCCATCAGAATGTATTGCCCGAGATTCACGGTGCTGGTGAAGTAGGCCTTGCCGCGGCAGATCTCAGTGACCTTCTTAACGAAATCGACAAGGTAGTAATCGCTGGCCAGCATGAATGTGTTGATTAGAATGCCGGCCTTGCGGCACGTCGCCACTTCTTTGAAGGTCTCTTCAAGAATCATGGGGTCGAGACCAAACGCGTTTTTGTAGATGCGGCCGTTCGGTAAGGTGATAGCGGATGGCTTTCCGTCCGTAATCATGACGATCTGCCGCATGTCTTTCTTCTCAGCCATCAGCAACCGTCGCGCCAGACGCAGCCCTTCGCAGGTATTCGTGTGATAGGGCCCGACAACAACGCGCGCCAGCTGCTTCAAAGGAATCTCTTCGGCAGAGTCATGGAACAAAACCAGCCTTAATGAATCGCCTGGATATTGTGTCCGGATCAGATGCGAAAGGGCCAGGGCGACCCGCTTCGCCGGCGTAAAGCGATCCTCTCCGTACAAGATCATGCTGTGACTGGTATCCAGCAAAAGCACCGTGGAACAGGAGCTCTCGTATTCGGCCTGCCGGACCATGAGGTCCTCATACTCGAGATTGAGCGAACTGCTACCGAGACCTTCACGCGCAACGGCGTGCAGAAGAGTTGAACTGATATCAAGGTTCAAAGTGTCGCCGAACTCATATTCTTTCGTCGCCTGATAGGCTTCGACACCGGTTGCGAAATGAACCGTCTCGTGACGTCCAAAACTGCTGCGGCCGAGCGATCCCAGAAGATGGCGCAACAGCCGGAAACCGAGAAAGTCGATGGACTTGTCGGTCAGTTCGAAGCGCGCACTGCCCGCCGGCGCTTCCTCGGTACCCTGCCCTTCTTCGTTGTTCAAGGCAGACGGCTGGGCCTGTTGTTGCGCTTGAATCCAACCTTCTTCGACCATGCGTTGGATCAGCTGGTTAATGAGATCGTCCAGTTCCTTGGCGTCACCTTCCGAACGATCCGCCATCCACTGTTCCAGGAGGCTTTCGGGGATGCGTCCCATTTCAACCAGCTTCTCGAGGATCGCTTGCCGGAGCGCATCGAGATCATGCGGGTTGCTCATCTCGCGAAAGCCGTTCTGGAAACCGCTCTGGAGGAAGAACTCCGACAGTTCGTCGAGCAATTCCTCGAGACTCAGCCCGTCAAGCGGAGAGGGAGTCCATTTTGTGTATTTAGTGATCGCCATACTAATTCAGTGGCTTCTTATATCGGTTTCGCTCGATCGTGTAGTCCCGGTAGAGCTCCTGTGCCGCAGCCTTCCGCTCCGGGGCCGAGAAGCCGCGTTCTTCCGAGCGGCCGATCTTATCGACGGAATGCAGGCCTTCGAGCACCATCTCGGCGGCCGCCGTACGCAGCCCGGCAGGACTGTCCGGTTTCGCACCGAGAGCATCGATTTTGTCGAGCAGACCCTGAACCGATTCCAGACGTTTCAGCAGCGAGGCGGCAGCCTCCGTATCCGACAACTTGAGATTGCCGCCCATATCGAACCAGTCGATGACGCTTTTGAAATCGGTGGTCGGGTAATACTGCCTGAAGATCATCTGGACGGCCTGACGGATCAAGTCTCGCGCGATAGTCTCCGCACCTTTTAATTCGCCCTCATACTCCAGCTCGATCTTTCCGGTAATCGCTGGTAATGCGGAATATACATCCGCTATGCGCGGGACGACGTAATCCTCTCCTGTCACGATTGCGCGGCGCTCCGCGTTACTGATCACATTCTCCAGACATGAAATCGGCAGCCTTTGACTGACTCCGGATCGCTTATCAACGCGCTGATCACCGCGAGCCTTGAACGCAATCGCTTCGACTACTTCCTTGATGTATTCCGGAATGACCGTGTGCGGGCCCGAGTTTCTCCCTGTCCAAGCCTCCTGCGCAGTGATGGCGACACCGTGGTCCAGGGTGACTGGATAATGCGTTTTGATTTCAGATCCGATGCGATCCTTCAGCGGCGTGACAATTTTGCCCCGGGCGGTGTAGTCCTCGGGATTGGCGGAAAACACGATAACGACGTCGAGCGGCAGCCTCACCGGATACCCCTTAATCTGCACGTCGCCTTCCTGCATGATATTGAACAAGCCGACCTGAATCTTCCCCGCAAGGTCCGGCAATTCGTTGATTGCGAAAATTCCCCGGTTCGATCGCGGCAGCAGGCCGTAATGGACGCTCATTTCGCTACCGATCGCGTGTCCGCCCTTCGCCGCCTTTATCGGATCAATATCACCGATGATGTCGGCAATCGTGACGTCGGGAGTCGCCAGTTTCTCGACGTACCGCTCTGCGCGGCTTCTATACTCAATCGGCGTCCTGTCGCCCTGTTCCTGGATAAGATCGCGGCAACGCCGGCAGATCGGGCTGAAGGGGTTATCGTTGATCTCGCAACCAGCGACGACAGGAACCACCTCGTCGAGAAAATCGATGAGACCGCGCAAGATCCGGCTCTTCGCCTGACCGCGGAGACCCAGCAGGATCATATTGTGGCGGGACAGCAACGCATTGACGACCTGCGGGACCACGGTTTCCTCATACCCGATGATTCCCGGAAAAATCGACTGTTTCAGCTGTAACTTACGAATGAGATTCATACGCATCTCATCCTTGATCGTGCGGACACGGTACGATTCCTGACCGAATTCGCTTTTCTGCAGATCACCTAGCGTGCGAGGCAACATTGATTAGACTCCGTTCAGACAACACGCGTCTACGAAAGATAAGACGCGCTGAAAAATAAAAAGTTCGCGAAGAAATGCGCGGCGATTGCGCTTTCGATGCCACTCTGGATGTAAATGAGGCCTAGAAGTATGCCGCCGAAAAAAGCAGCCGTGAAGCCGTAAATGTTGTGCACCATTGCAAAAAGCAATGACGACAGCACGACCGATAAGGCCTTGGGCAGGATGGCAACAACACCGGGCCAGAGCTTCGCCAGGCGAGCATACAGGTGGCGGAACGAGAACAAGAAACAGGACAAGATGAATAACCGGTATACGATCTCTTCGGCCATACCGCTATCGAGGGAAACGAGAAACGAGTCATAGATGCTGTGCATGTTGCGAATCCGCGGCACAACCAGCGGGCTATAACGGTATGTGAAGAAAAAGAAGTAGTTAATCAGACCGAGCACGAGGCCCGGAAGGACGCCGTAATTGATAATGTCTCGAAGAGTGAGGCTCCAGTCTTCGAAACCAATGAATAAGGATCCCTGGAGCTGGCTTTCGCGCGCCACGGCCAGGCCAAAGCTGCCGAAAACGAGCACCACAACGAAGCGTGATATCATGACCCACGTGGGGGAACCCACGGCAGCGCTTCGCGAATTCAAAACAGAGAGGCCGGAGGCCAAGGCGGTAAGCAGCGCCAAGACCACGGCTATGCCCATGATCTTCTGGAGTCGCATGCCAACCATCATACACCATGCGTTATCTCATCCTCAGTGACATCCACTCCAACCAGGAAGCGCTGGAATCGTGTCTCCGGCGTGCAAGTGAGGCGGGTTACGACTCAGTACTCTGCTGCGGCGACATCGTTGGTTATGGTCCTAACCCCATAGAAGCAATCGATCAGGTTCGCAGCCTGAGCGCCGTTACGATCCGCGGGAACCACGATCGGGTCGCTTCCGGATTAGATGAAGCAACACAGTTCAATCCGCATGCCCGCCGGGCGATCTATTGGACGCGGGAAGTTCTGCCGGAATCGCATCGAGCCTACCTTTCGAACCTGACCGTCGGCCCGCTCGACGTCACACCCGAAGCCCAACTCGTGCATGGCGCCGTCACTCATGAGGACGACTACATCTTTACCGAAGCCGATGCCGATGAGAATTTTCTGCTGACCGACAAGCAGCTCACTTTCTTTGGCCACAGCCATTTCCCCGTTGTATTCGTCACCGACGGAAAGGGTAAGGCCAGCCTTGCGCCAAGCTACGAATTCGATGAGTTCATTGCCGTCAAGTGTGAAGCGGGACGGAAGTTATTCGTAAACCCCGGTTCTGTCGGCCAACCCAGGGATGGAGACGCACGCGCGAGCTTCGCCATATGGGATGCAGGTCATGGGCGGGTCGAATTTTACAGAGTGGAATACAACATCGCGCTGACGCAGGAGAAGATGCATGCGGCCCAATTGCCGGTATACCTGATCGATCGGCTCGCCCACGGCAGGTGATTCAATAGCCGAGCTTCGTCACTTCTGTAAGTGGAACGCGATAATTCCAGCCACGGGGCAGGTTTTCCTGCCGCACTTCAAACCGTAATTCCGTACCCGGCCCCAGAGGTTTCTGATTACGGTCGAGCACTTTCTGCATGTATTCGTGAATGGGCTTGTTGTCGTAATCGGTGAAGACCATCTTCACTTCCGCCTGCCGCAGGGGTTTATTCGACAGGTTCTTCAGATACGCAGAAATGACGTAGATCTTCTGCCGGGCGAAATTTTCACTCGTTGCGATGCTGAGATGCGTAATTTGCGTGGTGCTCTGGATGGTAGCCGCATCCGACGTTTCGTTCAGGGGAGCCGAGGCGGCTTGATCGTGAGCCGGGGCTATGAAGACCCAGGCAAGGGCGCACCCGACTAAAAGAATGAGAGCCGCGACGATGATGATGGTTCCACGGTGCTCCCCCAAGTTTATGCCCCGCTGATCACCATATTGCGGATCTTTAACGTCGGAGCCGCGATCGAACCCATAAAAGCAACGTCATTGCCGAGCATTTCGATGTCTTTTAACATCTCCCGGAGATTGCCCGCAATAGTTACCTCCTGCACCGCGTGCATGAATTTGCCATTTTCGATCCAAAGACCGACTGCACCGCGGGAATAATCGCCGGTCACCGTATTGACGCCGAAGCCGATCAACTCCACAACATACAGTCCCCGCTCCACGGATTGGATGATCTGTTCCGGAGTGTCCGTTCCGCCCCTCAAATAAAAATTCGTTGGACCGATTGTGACCACCCCGGATGACGCACGGCTACCGTTGCCTGTCGGCGTGGATTGAAGCTTCCGCGCCGTGTATGCGCTGTGAAGGAAATTCTTGAGAATGCCGTTTTCAATGATAGGTGTCGTCTGCGTTGGAACACCTTCGTCGTCGAACGGGCTGGAACCCAGACCAGCCGGCATAAGCGCGTCATCGAGAATCGTAACAGCCGGTGATGCGACGGACTGCCCTATCTGGTCAACCAGGAATGAACTACGGCGGTAAATCGAGCTGCCGGAAACGGCTTCAAACAGATGACTCACGAGCGAACGCGCGCTGAGAGGATCAAAAATCACCGGGACCCGGCAGGTCGGAATCTTCCGCGCTCCGAGCCGGCGCAATGCGCGTTCCGCCGCTTTCCGGCCAATCTCTTCTGGCGATCCGAGTTCGGCGCGGTGCCTTGCAGCGGACAGCCAGTGATCGCGCTGCATGCCGTCTTTCGACTGCGCGATCGGCACACAGAACAACCAGCCCCCGGTGCCCTCATACGCACCGTTGAAACCGAGGGTGTTTGCCAAAGCAATTCTGGAGCGGGCGTACTCGAAAGAAGCGCCTTCGGAGTTCGTGATGCTGCGATCGGTCGATAACGCCGCTGCTTCTGTCCGAACCGCGAGATCGATCCGCTGTTCCGGCGTCAGACTTTCCCACGAAGTGTCGACAAGATTCAGATCCGGAAAATGGGAGCGGGGCACCGCTTGCGCAGGAAGGCCGCCACTTTCGTCTTCGGAAGTGAGCCTGGCCATATCGACGGTTTCATCGACCAGGCGCTCGACAACACCCGCGGAAAGATCCGTGGTATGGGACGTCGCGGTACGTTTTCCAACGAAGACCCGGAGCATCAGACTGCGGGAGATCGCCTGCTTCAGCGTCTCTACCTCTCCCATTCGTACCGTAACCGAAAAGGTATCGTCTTCCCGGAGCATGACATCGGCCGCGCTTGCTCCGTCTTTCTTCGCACGATCGATCACGCGCTGGGCCGTCGCTTGTAAATCCCGGGGTGCGGCGTTACGCGATTCTGAGCCGGCTTCAGCCTTGAGGTTTTTCATTTTTCCGTGCCACCGACAGTAATTTCCCGGATCTTGATCGTCGGCAGGCCAACACTGACCGGAATTGTCTGTCCGTCCTTGCCGCAAATTCCGACGCCTTGGTCCAGTTTCAAATCATTGCCCACAGCTGTCACCTGCCGCAGCACGGTCGGCCCGTCGCCGATGAGCGTCGCTCCCTTCACTGGAGCGGTGAGATGGCCATCCTCGATCAAATAAGCTTCACTGGCCGAGAAGACAAACTTACCGCTGGTGATATCCACCTGGCCTCCGCCGAAGTGCACTGCGTACAGGCCTTTTTTAACGGACTTGATGATGTCTTCCGGAGCAGATTCTCCAGACATCATGAAAGTATTCGTCATGCGCGGCAGCGGAATATGGTCATAGCCCTGCCGGCGTCCGTTTCCCGTCACTGGCGATTTCATCAATTTCGAACTCAACCGGTCTTGCAGATAGCCCTGCAACACACCCTTTTCAATAAGAACGGTTTCGTGCGTCGGATTGCCTTCGTCGTCCATGTTCAAAGACCCGCGGCGGAACGGAATGGTTCCATCATCAACCACAGTGCAGAGTTCGGAACCGACTTTCTGACCAATGAGACCGGCGAAGGCCGATGTCTTTTTTCGATTGAAATCCGCTTCCAGTCCGTGCCCGATAGCTTCGTGCAGAAGAATGCCGGGCCAGCCCGGCCCGAGGACAACCTCCATCGTGCCTGCAGGGGCATCAACGGCGCGGAGTTGCAAAATTGCCTGGCGCGCACTCTCGCGTGCCAGCGCGGTGGGATCCAGATCACCGATAAAAATGTCGAGCGCTCGGCGGCCGCCACCACCCTGGTAACCCGACTGACGTTTGCCGTTCTCCTCGGCGATACACATGACATTCAGGCGCACCAGCGGCTGAAGATCCCAGATGGCCCGGCCGTCGGAGGTTACGATCAGGACGTGCTTGGTTTCATCGACGTAACTCGCCTGAACCTGTTTGATCCGGGGATCGTAGGCTCGCGCAGCTTTGTCTGCTTTATCGAGGAGCGCAATCTTCTGTGCGATCTCGAGTTCCGCCGGGAAGACGGCGACTGCATATAAGTTCCGCTCCTGGTTGAGCGAGGAAGGTACGTGGATCGCACCACTTTGAGATGCCGCATTCGCAATGAAGGCCGCCGTGCGAGCCGCCTTGAGGACATTCTCTCGCGCCAGGTCGTCTGAATAGGCATATCCGGTCTTCTCTCCGGAAATGACGCGCACGCCAACGCCGAGATTCACACTCTTGGTCGCACTCTTGATGATCTGCTCTTCCAGTACGATGGAGTGATTGATCCTGTACTCGAAATACAGATCCGCATAATCGCCGCCACGGGACAGCGCCTCGCTCAGGTATGACTCGAGATCGCCTGTAGTTACATTGTGTTTTTCAAAAAAAATCGATTCACGTAGTTCCATTGATCAGGTTCCCATCTTCGGCGACTGGACCCACGACTACCAGGGTGTAGTTTTCGCAATCGAGATATTTTTTTGCTACGCGAGAGATATCCTCGACGGTCACTGCGCGAATGTATTCCGGATATTTTTCGACATAGTCGAATCCCAGACCATACACTTCGGCATGGATGAGGAATCGCGCGATTTGCGGACTTGATTCGAAGGCGAACACAAAGCTGCCGGTCAGGTATTCTCTTGCATCCTGCAATTCCTCGGCGGTCACCGGCTCGTCAATGATTCTCCGGACCTCATTTATCAAGCCCTCCGTCGCCAATTTCATATTTTCCGGAGACGTGCCGATGAATGAAATAAATCGGCCCGGGTCCAAACCCGCCGTCATCGTAATACTTGCGAAGGTCGTATAGGCCAGCCCCAGCTCATCACGTAAACGATGCGGTATGCGCGCCGTGAATCCGGCGCCTCCGCCAAGAATCGTATCGAGGACTTGAAGCGCATAGTAATCGGGACTGGTGCGGGAAATTCCGAGATGCCCCAGATAGATATTCAGCTGCTGGGCGGGCATTGTAATAAATTTCACACGTTTGGAGGTTTGCCGCACCGGGCTCGGATAAGTCGGAAAACTCACCGCCTTGGATTGCCAGAGGCCAAAAGCCTTTTCGATTTTCGGCAGAAGATCGGCAATGCGAAACTCGCCGACAATGGACAGCAGAGTATTGTTCGGCACGAAGTACGCTTTATGAAATTCAATAAGGTCCGCGCGGGTGATGCGCGCCACCGTCTGCGGATAGCCATGCGACGGCCGATGCAGCGGATGATCCTGATATACCAGCTCATTGAAAGCCCAGCCGGCGACGACCTGGGGCCGGTCCTGCGCGCTGGTGATTTCCGCCAGAGTCCGTTCTATTTCCTTATCGACGTATTCTCGCGGGAACACAGGGCGAATCAGCAGATCCGCTAACAGCTCGAGGCCGAGATCGATATCTTTATTCAAAATGCTTGCGGTCGCCATTGTGCGCTCAAAGGAGCCGTCCGTTTCAATTGCGCCACCGACCGACTCGATTGCATCGGCGATCTCGAGCGACGTTCTGCTCTCTGTGCCCTCATCCAGCAGCCGGCTGACCATGATGGCAAGTCCAGCCTTGGGTTCAGCATCGAAACGCGCGCCGGCCATCACACTGGCAGTGAGAGAGATCGTCGGAATCGAAGGATTTTCCACGAGGAGAACCTTCAAACCGTTCGGCAGTGTATGACTATGTACGTCCAGTGCGCGGCGCAGGCCGAGCTCAGTCGGTTTCAAGTTCCTCTTCCTCCTCGTCCGTTTCCGAGCCGTCACTCAATAGTTGGCCGACGGTCCGATTGTTTTCGTTCAGGTACCTTACGCAAACGTCCGCGATGTCCTCGATAGTGACAGCGTTGATACGTTGCAGGTACGAGTCGATGTAGTCCAGTCCGAGCAAGGTTTCGATCTGTCCCATTAAAATTGCCTGATCCAGCGTGCGCTCGCGAGAGAGGATGAAATGCGCTTCGATCTGATGCTTTGCGCGGTCGAGTTCATGATCCGTCACTCCGTTAGCCGCAATACCCGCCAGTTCGTCGTAAATACTGGATTCAATTTCATCGATCGAATGATCGCCGCGCGCTTCGGAGCGGAAATGGAACAGGGTCGGATCCTTCGCCTCGCCGAAATCGGCCGAGATGAATGTCACCGCCTGCTCGCGCTCGACCATGCGCTGATAAAGACGTGAAGCTTTACCCTCCGCCAGAACAACGGCAAGCACCTGCAATGCATAGGAGTCCGGATGTGCAATCTCGGGAGCGTGATACGTCACGGCAAGTCGCGGGACCTTGGATCTCCAGCGTACTACCAGTCGCCTTTCACCGCGCTGCGACGGCTCGCGCAACAACATCGGAGAAGGCCGGGTACCAACAGGAATGGAGCCGAATAAGCGGTCCACCTTCTTCAGGACGTCCGAAGTGTCAAAGTCGCCCGCAATAACGAGAGTGGCATTGTTCGGATGGTAATAGCGGCGATAATACGCTTGCTGACTCTCCACCGTCGCGCCTTCGACATCCTGAAGCCATCCAACGATGGGATTGCGATACGGATGAATTTTATAAGCGGAAGCTTCCACTTCCTGAAGCAGCAGACCCCAAGGCGAATCGAGGCCCGTCTTGAGTTCCTCGATCACAACCTTTTTTTCAGCTTCGAATTCCTCGGGATCGAAGGCGCAGTTGACCATGCGGTCCGCTTCGATATCCAGTGCAATCTCCCAGCGATCCGATGCGAAGTTGAAGTAGTACGCCGTAAAATCATGCGACGTAAACGCATTGTTGCCGCCTCCGTTTTTCAGAGTCAGCAGATCAATTTCGCCTTTTTTGAACCGATCCGTCCCCTTAAACAGCATGTGTTCAAGAAAGTGGGATTTACCGGTATGGCCGAGTTCCTCGTTTCGGGAGCCGACCCGGTACCAGATCATGCTGGTTACAATGGGCGAGGTGTGAACCTCCTTGGTCAGGACAACGAGTCCGTTCGACAATACCGTTCGTCGGACATCTTCCGTGGCAAAAGTTGCAGGCATCAGCAACGAAGACATGGCTGCTTTCTGGTTAAAAATAGTTAGACTGTTTTTACTATCGGGCGTGTTGCGGTTTAGTGGAAGCATTGTAAGGAAAATTCCTTACTACTTTTGAAGCTATCATAACGCCCGGAACGTTGTCACATATGATTTCTTGGCCGCCGGACGAAGTTGAACGCCGATTCGCTTTGCTGGGGATCTCTAACCGGTTCACAACAGAGGAGAAAGAAGCGCTCGAAACTACAAATATCGTAGTCGGCAACACGAACATCATCAGTTTTCCGACACCTGAGCAGAATTCCGGGCTTAATCTCATCAATTTAAGGCACTTGCTAGGAACTGACCCGGCTAAACAGCCTTCCTTCTTCGATCACCCGTGGTACCTCGAAGAAACGTTCGCCAGGGCGGATTGTGCCCCCGGCTGGCATTCGCTGTATCTGGAGGTCCTGCCGGACTCCATCTCCCAATCTTTTTACTATGCGGATGGTTTGAAAACGCGCGGGGTCGCCTTGCCTTCCGCAGTCGAAGTCACGCTGATGCTGTTTCTCCACTATGCAGGGACGCGGGAGCAGTTACTGCAAAAGAAGCATACGTGGTGCAGCGATCAGGCAACCTTAAATCGCTACGTGACCGTCGGCGCCTTCGGCCGGAACGGTCTATTCGTCAGCGGCCACCCGCCGGATTTTGCAAGCCGCGGTCTTGGGATTTGTGGAAAGGTGCTGCATCTCCTGCCGTAGCGCGAGCTTCATGCCCGCGCTAATGGACCGTCTGAAGAGCTTTGCGGGAAACCTGTATACGAATCAACGCCCGCTCGAGCGACACGAGGGCTCGGCGATAGTCGATATCGTCGCCGCCCTTTGAAATTCGTTCTTCGGCTCGCTCTTTTGCGCGATTGGCGCGATCGATATCGATTTCATGCGCCCTTTCGGCGGTCTCGGCAAGGATACGGACCTGGTTTGACTGAACCTCAACAAAACCCCAGGCTACCGAAAGGAAGAACCATGTTTCGCCCTTGCGGTAGCCCACCTCTCCGACTTTGAGTTCGGAGAAGAGAGGTGCGTGCCCGGGAAGGATCCCGAGATACCCTTCGGCGCCTGGAATCTGTAACTCATCCACTTGCTCGCGAACGACGGAGCGTTCCGGCGTGACAATGGTTAGATCGATTGAGCCTTCAGCCATTTCCCAGCCCTACTTCACTGCCGCCATTTTTTGGGCCTTCTCCAGCGCTTCCTCGATCGTTCCGACCATGTAGAAGGCTTGCTCTGGAACGTCGTCGTGCTTACCGTCGACGATTTCCTTAAAACCCTTGATCGTGTCGGCGATTTTGACGTATTTGCCTTCGAGACCGGTGAACTGCTGGGCAACAAAGAAAGGCTGCGAGAGGAATCGCTGAACCTTGCGCGCGCGTGCCACTGTAAGTTTGTCGTCTTCGGACAGCTCATCAATTCCAAGGATCGCGATGATATCCTGCAGGTCTTTGTACTTCTGCAATACCGATTTCACCAGCCTTGCAACGTTGTAGTGCTCTGCACCAACGATCCGTGGATCGAGGATGCGCGAAGAGGATGCCAGCGGATCGACTGCCGGATAAATCCCGAGTTCCACGATCTGTCTTGAAAGGTTTGTTGTCGCATCGAGGTGGGCAAACGCGGTTGCGGGCGCCGGATCGGTGTAGTCATCGGCGGGTACATAAATCGCCTGGACCGAAGTAATGGACCCCTTCGTGGTCGACGTGATTCTTTCCTGCAGTTCACCCATCTCGCTTGCCAGCGTCGGCTGATATCCGACCGCGGATGGCATGCGGCCCAGGAGAGCAGAAACTTCGGAGCCCGCCTGGGTGAAGCGGAAGATGTTGTCCACAAACAACAGCACGTCCTGGCCTTCTTCGTCGCGGAAGTACTCCGCGGTGGTCAATCCGGTCAGTGCAACGCGCAGGCGGGCTCCGGGCGGTTCGGTCATCTGGCCGTAAATCAAGGCGGTCTTGTTGATAACGCCTGATTCTTTCATTTCGAGCCAGAGGTCATTGCCTTCGCGGGTGCGCTCGCCCACTCCGGCAAATACGGAGATACCACCGTGCTTGGTTGCGATGTTATTGATCAGTTCCTGGATGATGACGGTCTTTCCGACACCGGCTCCGCCAAAGAGACCGATCTTGCCGCCTTTGAGGTATGGCTCGATGAGATCGATGACTTTGATGCCCGTCTCGAACATTTCCAGATTGGTGTTTTGATCTATCAGAGCGGGCGCGGCTTTGTGAATGGGATCCCTGCGCTTGTGTTCAATCGGTCCCAGTTTGTCGACGGGCTCGCCAATCACATTGATGACGCGGCCTAATGCACCTTTCCCGACGGGTATCGACACTGGCCCGCCGGTGTCTTCGGCCGGCATGCCGCGAACCATACCGTCTGTAGGCTGGAGAGCAATTGTGCGAACGCGGCCTTCACCGAGGTGTTGCTGTACTTCAACGATGACATCGATCGGAGTCGGTACCTCGAAGCCTTTGCTCGTAATGTGCAGCGCCTGGTGGATGGGAGGCTGCTTGCCTTCGTCAAACTCCACGTCGACTGCCGGGCCGATCACCTGTGACACTCTGCCAAAATTAACCATTGTCGTCATAATGCTCCCGCTCCGCTGACCACTTCGATGATTTCCCGCGTGATTGCCGCTTGCCGGATGCGGTTCATATTCAAGGTCAGCATATCGATCATTTCACCAGCGTTCCTCGAAGCCGTATCCATGGACGCCATTCGCGCGCCATGCTCGGCCGCGGCCGACTCGAGAAGCGCACGATAGACCTGCACCTCAACGTATCGGGGAAGCAGGCGGTTGAAAATTTCCTGTGGCGGTTCTTCAAAAATGTAGTCGAGCTGCGGCTCTGTTTCTTTGAGCTCGGCACGGCTCAACGGCAAAACCTTTTCGATCACCACGCGCTGCTGAATGGCCGATTTGAATTCGTTGTAAATGATGTAGGCGGCATCCACTTCGGCATTCGAATACGCTTGAATAACCATCTCCGCGATGTCTCTCGCATTGCCGTAGTCCAGCTTTGAAAAGATATTGACGAATTCCGCGCGAATGGAAATCCCGCGGCGCCGGAAGAAGTCCCGGCCCTTGCGGCCTGCTGTCGCGAGGTTTACAGACTGTGAAACATGCTCACGCAGAAACCCTGTAGCCGTCCGGAGAATATTCGAATTGAAAGCACCACATAAGCCGCGGTCCGCCGTAACGACGACGAAGAGGATTCGCTCTTCAGGCCGAACTTCCAGGAGCGGATGCACGATGTCTTCGAGGCGACTCGTCAAATTGCCGAGCACCTTCTTCAGTTGTTCTGCATAGGGACGGGCGCTGAAAACCCGCTCCTGCGCGCGCCGCAGTTTGGCAGCGGAGACGGTTTTCATCGCCTTCGTGAGCTGTTGCGTGTTCTTGACAGAGCGAATCCGCCGCCGGATGTCTAGCAGGCTAGGCATGGTTAGGCTTTACGCCCCCGATCGCCTTTAAATTTTTCTTTGGCGTCTTTGATGACCTTTTCGAGCTCTCCCTTGATTTCGTCATCAATCGCTTTCTTGTCACGAATCTTTTGCAACAACGCACTGTGACTTGTATCGAGGAAGCGATAGAACGATGGCTCGAACGCTCGAACCTCCGCCACTTCCAGATCATCGAGCAGTCCGTTGGTACCGGCGTAGATCATCGCGACCTGCTTTTCGACCGGCAAAGGCACGTACTGATCCTGCTTCAGCACTTCTGTCAGCCGCTGACCGCGATTCAATTGAGCGAGCGTCGCTTTGTCGAGATCCGAACCGAACTGTGCAAACGCAGCCAGCTCGCGGAACTGCGCCATGTTCAAGCGAAGCGAGCCGGCCACCTGCCGCATGGCTTTGATCTGGGCGTTACCCCCGACGCGCGAAACCGACAGACCAGTATTCACAGCGGGACGAACACCGGAGTTGAAAAGATCGGACTCGAGATAAATCTGACCGTCCGTGATGGAAATCACATTCGTCGGAATGTATGCCGAAACGTCTCCCGCCTGGGTCTCGATGATCGGCAGGGCGGTCAGGGATCCCGCGCCCTTCTCATTGTTCAGCTTTGCGGCGCGTTCAAGCAGCCGGGAGTGAAGATAGAACACGTCTCCGGGATACGCTTCGCGGCCGGGTGGACGACGCAGCAGCAGGGAGATTTCCCGATATGCCGCCGCATGTTTCGACAAATCATCGTAGATGCACAGCGCGTGGCGATTGGTATCGCGGAAAAACTCACCAATCGCGCACCCGGCATAAGGCGCCAGATATTGCATTGGTGCAGGATCACTGGCTGACGCGGAAACGACGATGGTGTAGTCCATCGCGCCGTTTTCTTCGAGAGTTTTGACCACCTGAGCGACCGTCGAACGTTTCTGTCCAATTGCGACGTAGACGCAGATAACGTTCTGGCCTTTTTGATTGATGATCGTATCGATCGCCACGGCGGTTTTACCGGTCTGCCGGTCACCGATGATCAACTCGCGTTGGCCGCGGCCGATCGGAATCATGGCGTCGATGGCTTTGATACCCGTCTGCAGCGGTTCCTTCACCGGTTGCCGGTCGATAACACCCGGTGCGAGACGTTCTACCGCAGACGTTTGATCCTTGACAATCGCGCCCTTACCGTCAATCGGTTGCGCGAGAGCGTTCACGACGCGACCCACCAGCGCTTCACCAACAGGTACTTCCATGATGCGACCGGTGCGCCGAACCTGGTCGCCCTCGCGAATCTCAGTGTAGTCACCGAGCAGCACGACTCCGACCTGGGTTTCTTCGAGGTTCAACGCGAGTCCCATAACGCCGTGCGGAAACTCGAGAAGCTCCCCGGCCATGACTTTTTCCAGGCCGTATACGCGAGCGATGCCGTCACCGACGGAGATGACGCTGCCGATTTCGCTGATTTCGACACCGCCCTGATACTCCTCGATTTGCTCGCGGATTATCTTCGTTATTTCGTCTGCCTTAATTTCCATTACTCACTCCTCAATGAGGCGACTCTTGAATGCTTGCAATTGCTGACGGACGGAACCGTCATAGATCGTGCTCCCCACCTGGGCGATGACGCCGCCAATCAGCGATGGATCCACGGCAACTTCCATGCGAACCTGCTTACCTGTGATCTGTTCGAGCTTGCTGGCCAACTCTCTATGCTGTATTGCATCAAGCGTACGCGCCGCAGTGACGCGCGCGCGAACAATACCTAACCGATCGTCCAGCATCTTCCGGTATTCTTCGACGATGTCCTCGAGCAGAGCCAGTCGATTGCGGTCCGCAAGGATATTGACGAAATTGCTGACCTTGCGATCCAGACTGAGCGCGTCGGAGATTTCTTTTAAAAGGCGCCGCCGTCTCGCGCCAGCCAACGTGGGATTTCCCAGAAAAGTACGCGCTTCCGGCTGTTCGGTGAGAAGCGTCAAAAAGCTCTGGAGTTGCTGCAGACCTGCTTCTGCGCTGTTCGGATAGAGCACGTCGATCAATGCTCTGGCGTATCGATTTGCGGCTACGGACATCGCGCTCCTCCGTCGTTTGTCACAACTTTTCGATGAACCGGACAATGATGCGTTTCTGATCGTCCTGAGTCATTTCCGTTCGCAGCGTATTTCCGGCGCGGTCGATCACGAGGTCCGCCACATGTTCTTTAATGTCTCGTTCGACGGTGCGGGCAATGCGCTCGATTTCGTCACGCGACTGTGCAACGACCCGTTCCACGTCACGCTTAGCCTCCGCAAGGAGCCGCTCCCGGTCCGCCAGAGACTCCTTTTGTGTTTCCGTACGCAACGCGGCTACGTCCGCAGAGAGATTCGCCAGGCGGCGTTCAATTTCATCCATGCGAGCCTGGGCGCTGGTTTGCGCGTCCTCGGCCTTCTTCATGCCGCCCGCAATCTCGTTCTGGCGCGTTTTAAAAAACTCCGCCATGGGTTTTTTCAAAAGGACCGCGAGGCCGCCGAAGAGAATGACGAAATTGGCCCATCGGGAGACCACCTGAAATGGGCTTTGTTCCTTTCGTTCCACTGCTTCCGATGTCTCCTGCGCAGTGGCCACAGACACCGTTCCGCAGACCACGACACTTAGCACTGCGATACTCAGTAGCTTTTTCATGAATCAGTCCCGGAGAATGGCGGTTGTAAGTTTTTTGGCGAGCAAATCGAGATCACCGGAAATCTTATCGCGTGCGGCGTCCGCTTCGGCCAGCAAACGGACCCGGCCTTCCTGGACGGCTGCTTCCGCTTCGCGTTTGGCCTTGGCAACGAGTTCGGCTTTCTCGCTTAGCGCCTTATCCCGTTCGATTTCCTGCAGACGATATGCTTCCGCGCGAGCGGAGCGTATAGCTTGGTCGTATTCCTCGGTGCGTTTCTCTACGATCTCGATGCGCTTCCGGGATTCTTCGAGCCGGCCTTCGATCAGTTGCCGGCGCTTATTTAAAATTTGTGCGACGGGACCAAAGAAAAAACGGCTGAGGAACAAGTAAAGGATGATCACATACAGAACTGTGACCAGCATTGATAAATCAACGTTGAGCATTCAAGCGTCTCTTTTTGGAGTGTGACGTGTCAGGCAGCCCGCTTCGGTCTGACAAAAGGATGAAAAATAACATCCAGTTAGGTCAGTGTCAACAGGTGCTCCCGTTGGAGGATCGTCATCCCGATCTCGGCGGCCGAGAATATTTTCGGAATGGAACCGGTCGAGAAGCGTGTTGGCATTGGCGGCAGCACAAAAAACCAACAGGCCCCCGGATGTCTGGGGATCGAAAAAGACATTACGTATTTCCGGAGACACGGAGTCGCCAATGAGGATGTCCTTGCCGAAGAACTCCTGGTTGCTGCCCAGGCCACCTGCACAAAAGCCTTGCCTGCTGTAATCCAGCACGCCAGGCAGGAGTGGTAACGCAAGATGATCCATTTGTATAGAGATACCACTGGCCTTGGCGATCTCAGCAGCATGACCGGCGAGTCCGAATCCAGTAATATCGGTCATCGTATCCACTTGTAGTTCCAGGCTGATTTCTGCCGCTTTCCGATTCAGTTGGAGCATGGCGGCGACAGCAGCGGCGACATGTTCGGGAGCTGCCTTGCCGCGCTTGAGTGCGGTTGTAATCAGACCGGTACCGAGAGGTTTGGTCAAAATGACACGAGTACCGGGACGCGCACCGCGGTTGTGCTTGATCTGCTTCGGATCGATGGTGCCGGTGATGGCGTAGCCGAACTTGATTTCGTCATCGCGAACAGAATGACCGCCCAGCAAGGCGACGCCAGCCTCGTTCAGCTTATCGAGGCCACCCTGCATGATCTGGCCAAGGATGGTGAACTCGACATCTTTTGATGGAAAGCCAACGACAGAGAGCGCCGTTTTCGGCGTTCCGCCCATCGCATAGATGTCACTAAGTGAATTAGTTGCAGCAATTTGGCCGTAAACATAGGGATCGTCGACGATGGGTGGAAAAAAGTCGACTGTTTGAACGACTGCAATATCAGAAGTCAGTTGAAACACTCCAGCATCGTCGGCATAGTGATGGCCGACAAGGACCCCGGGGAGGTTTTGCCGAGGCATCATCTTCAATGCGAGGTCCAGGTCCCCCGGACCGAGCTTACCTGCTCAGCCAGCGGACCTGGCGAACTCTGTGAGTCTCATCAATGCCTTTCATAGGGAGCGGTAGTCTGGGTCGTACCGGAGGCGATTTCCATCGACTCTTCCGGTTTTTCAGCTGTCATGCGCAACCGGCCATCCAGCAAGCCGCCGGGAGTCATGGTCAACAGAGGGGTCTGGATATCACCGCGCACCTTGCCGGTAGGATAGATTTCGGCGCGGCGCTTTGCGTCGATGGTCCCGAAAATCTGGCCGTGGATTTCGATCTCACCGGCTCGGATATCGGCGTGAACAACGGCATGTTCGCCGATGATGAGCGTATCGCCGGTGGAGATTGAGCCGTGGAAGTTGCCGTCGATTCGGAGGGTACCGGCGAACTCGAGTTCGCCGGTTACGTTGGTTCCCTTGTCAAGAAATCCTGAAACTGTGTCCGATCCTTTGGGGCGAAATTTCATGCGAGCTCCATCAGAGAGCCCGCGGATATCAGAACTTGACCCGCAAAAGGCCCTCGTACATGCGATTCATTTCTTCAAGAGAAAAGAAATGAATCTCTATTTTTCCCTTGCCGCCGCTCTCGTGAACCGTAACTTTCGTGCCCAGGACTTGTTCGAGAGCGTGAATTGCAGCCTTAACATTCGGATCCCCAGTTTCGGCCGCAACAGCGTCCTCCTTTAGGCCACCATCGGTGGTGTATCGCGACACTAGCATCTCGGCCTGCCGAACGGAGTAGTTTCCTTGGATAATTTTTCTGGCGGAATCGAGTATGGCATTCAGGTCTGAAAGAGACAAGAGAGCTTTGGCATGGCCTGTCGTCAACCGATTCTCGCGCAACCACTGCTGAACTTCCGTCGGAAGGCGCAGGAGACGCAGCATATTAGCAATGGTGGCGCGATTTTTGCCGACGCGGCGCGCAACGTCTTCCTGAGTGAGGCCGAAGTCGGAGATCAATCGTTCGTAGGCCTGCGCTTCTTCAATGGGATTCAGGTCTTCGCGTTGAAGATTCTCGATTAGCGCGAGCTCCAGAGCATCATGCTCTCCGGCCTCGCGGATGACGGCAGGAATCCGATAGAGTCCCGCGCGCTGCGACGCCCGCCAGCGACGCTCTCCGGCGATCAGCTGAAAAAACCCATCATCCAGAGGGCGGACGACGACGGGCTGCACAACGCCGTGCTCGCGAATGGAATCGCTGAGTTCGTTTAAAGCGGCCTCATCAAAGTTTTTTCGGGGCTGATGGGAATTCGGCAGAATGCGATCGATATCGATTTCGCGTAACGATTCCGGTGTTTCAAGATCCGGCGTGCCCAGCAACGCGCTCAATCCCCTGCCCAACGCCTTTCTCTGTGCCATGAATGATCTCCTTTGCGAGTCGGATGTAGCTTTCGGCTCCTTTTGATTTGATGTCGTAGAGCAGAATCGGCCGGCCATGGCTTGGCGCTTCTCCCAGGCGGATGTTGCGCGGGATCACAGTGGAAAAGACCTGCTTGCCCAGAGATGACTGAAGATCTTGCATGACTTGATGCGACAGGTTGGTTCGATCATCAAACATGGTCAGCAGGACACCTTCGATCCGCAGCTCCGGATTTCGCAGACGGCGGATCTGACGAACAGTCTCCATCAACTCCGCTACCCCCTCCAGCGCAAAATACTCGCACTGAATGGGAACCAGAACGCTGTTTGCAGCGATCAAGGCGTTCACCGTCAACATATCCAGAGAAGGAGGGCAATCGATCAGAATGTAGTCATAGCTGTCGGCGAGCGGGCGTATCGCATTCTTGAGGCGCTGGTCGCGATCGGGATCCTGCGCCAGTTCGACCGTGGCACCGACCAGTTCTCGACTGGCCGGTGCGACCAGCATCGACTCCAACTCTGTTGGCTGAAGGATCGAAGCCAGAGGTTCACGATGAACCAGCACGTGATAAGTCGATCGGGAGTACGTGCCCTTCCGAATACCCATGCCTGACGAGGCATTAGACTGAGGATCAAGATCGATGAGAAGGGTGCGCATGTCGGCTGCGGCTAACGATGCTGACAGATTGATGGCGGTTGTGGTCTTTCCGACTCCACCCTTCTGATTGGCGACTGCTATGACTTTTCCCATGGCGGCGACTCTACAATGTTCCACGTGGAACCGAAACTCATTTGTTCCACGTGGAACAAGAGTCGCCTGGAGACCGGACATGGAAGGTCCTTTTGTCTCAATCTGACCAGAGGCAATGAGATACCTGACGCATCCTTTGCATGCTGTAGTGCGGCGCTTTGCACAAAACGGCCAGACGGTCACAGGCCGCCCCCGCAGTCACTGTAGGGGCCCTCTATGGACACCCCGACTCCTCCATATGTGCACAGTCACCGCGAGCGCGAAAGATCGTAGTCACAGCCTGAATGCCTTGGTGTGCTATTCAGACGTTAATGTGACCCGGGGGTGGCGCCAGAATCTTCGCAGCTACCGGCGGCTCGTTTAGCACTGTTACGACTACCACGGTCTTCCCGCCGTGGCTCCGATCTTTAGTTGCTCCGCGGCTGATACAGGGGAAAACTCTCAAAACGCGCCCATGGGCCCCTCCAGCCGACGCAGAGCCTGGAAAAAGCAAAATGATCGCTGATGTCTGTTAGCTAATCGTTTCGACAATTAATATGATTGCTGAATTTTGGTTCACAATCTTTTAATTACATTCAGCAACTACTTAAATTATTTTTGTTATTAATTGACTTTTACTAACAATTAGTTTGTCTAATGCGGATATGGCTGAACTGCGCGTAAAACTAGTGCTTAATTGCGTAAGTTGACGATAGTGTTTCGCAATTGAGATCCTTTGACTTCACGTTTGCGCCAGACGAATGGCTTCGCTTCGGGTCCGTAGACTGCGACAAAGTCTTCAATGGCCTTACGCAATTGCTCGATGTCGTGGAAGGATGCTCCCCGCAGCGCCTTGCGGCTCAGAATACCGAACCAGACTTCAACTTGATTTAACCAACTGGCCGATGTTGGTGTGAAGTGGAAGAAGACGTTGGGATGAGCCGTTAGCCAAGCATCATTTTTCTTGTGGATGCAGTAATTATCCAGGATCACGTGAATTTCTTTTCCCGACGGGAGATCGGCAACAACTCGATCCATGAACTCGAGGAACTCAATCCGCCGCTTCTTACCTGTCGGCTGCGTGTGAATGGCGCCAGTGGCGACTTCCAGAGCTGCAAACAGATTCAAGGTGCCGTGCCGCTTATAGGTACTCTTGAAACCGCGGACGATTGTTCCATTGTCGGTTTCCACGTATCCCGTCTTCCGTTCCAAGGCTTGAATACCAGGCTTTTCATCTACGGAAAGGACCAACGCATTCTGCGGGGGATTCAAGTACAAACCCACAATATCGGCGGCCTTTGCTGTAAATTCCGGATCTGTGCTGACACACCAACTGCGCTGCCTTGCTAAATAGATGCCTTCTTTCCGCAGGACTCGCCAGACTGCGTGCACTGATGTTTTCAAATGCTTCGCTAGTGCTGGCCCGTCCCACACGGCTTGTCCCTTCGGCGGCGTTTCTTCTAGTGTGGACAACACTTGCTTGCGGAACTCCTCCGTATATCGCGGCGGCTTGCCCGACCGCGGACGATCCTGCAACCCTGCGATTCCTTCCGCTTCAAAGCGCCGACGCCAGTCAATCACAGTGTTCTGTCGTACGTTCAAGCTCTCAGCCACCGCGCTGACCGGCTTTCCTTCAAGACATCCCAACACGATCCGCGCTCGCTCTACCAATCGAGCTTCCATTGTTCGACTGTGCGACCAATCCTCCAAAATCTGACGATCTTCTTGCGAACATTCTGGTACTGGCGCTGTTTTGGGCAAAGGCACCTCCTTTGCCCAACCACATTACGTAATATCACTCATTTATGCAACTAAGCAGTAGGCTTTAACAAGGACTTTCCGAATCCACCCGTCAGTGTGGTGGACCTCCGGGTTGCGGTCGAGGACTTCAACAAGCGGTGGCGCTCCGCTCGATGGGCGGTAAGCTGGCAACCGCTCAAAAGAATGCAAAGCGTAAAACGCTGGTGAAGCTGTTACGGCTTGAGGGTTTATACGTTGTGGCCAATTGTGATGATGATGAGGCGAAGTTGACGTCCACTGGTTTCACGGCCAAAAGCCATAGCAGGACACGTACACCCTGCCCCAAAGCGGTCATCAAGCGGGTCGATAACGGCCATTCCACCCAACTCATCGTTCGAGTCCGCGCCATCACCAATGCGCAAGTGTACGAACTCCGTCACGCTTTGATCGGACCTGACGGTTCGCAGGGACCCTGGATCGAAACCGAAAAATACTCGAACTCGCGAGCCATGCCCGTCGAAGGTCTGAAACAAGGCTCCATCTATATTTTTCAGGTCCGCGCCATTGGCGGGTCCACCCGCTACGGCGACTGCAGCGATCCGGTCTCGCACATGTCGATGTAACTACTGCTTCTCAAAGCCGAAATAACGACACTCTGGTTCCAGTAATGGGGACCGTGAAGCTATCCGAGGGCTTGAGATCTGCCTTTCTAGTAGCCGATGAAATCCAGACTACGGTTGTCGTTGCGCGCGCGACAGGCCGCAGCGAATCCAACAATTCCTTTGTTAAGGCCACTGCCTGCAGCGTTACCCAATCCGGAGGATCGATCGCCTCCGCCACATCGCTGAAGCGCGCCCGATGGATTTCCATCTCGCCTAACTTCAAAACTGAAACCAGATGACGCAGGAATGCTGCCCGCCTGGTCCGGGCCTCCACCAGTTGGCATTTACGAAACCCGCATACGACTTGCAGTGGAATCGCCGGAGAGCCATTTCCGGATCCGATATCCAACAAGATTCCTTGCCCTGATTTCAATTGAAGGCCTACCCACACCGGCTCAACCACAAGCCGCCGCACCAAAGCGGAACCCGCCAAACCCGTCAGGTTCATTTTCCTGTTCCAGCGAGTCAGTTCGTCGCAGTAGACAGCGAGTGTCTCTTTTTGCTGAAGATTCAAGTCGATCTGAAATTGGTGGAGTTCGGATTCGAGGATGTCGAGATAGGACACTACCGAACTAGCTGACGGCTGGCTGGCGCCGGTTGTGATGCATTTCCAGGTGGAACAGAAGAATTGAAATCGAGGCAGGTGTAATTCCAGGGATCCGGCTCGCTTGAGCAATCGACAGGGGCCGTATTCGGGTCAATTTCTCTACAATCTCGCGCGACAAGCCCGGCATGTTGCCATAATCCAGCTCTGCTGGAATCCGTTTGGCTTCGGCCTTGCGAAGTTTCTCGACTTCGCGCTCCTGCTGTTTCAGGTAGCCCTCGTACTTAATGCTTGTCTCGAGCGAAACAATGTCCTCGCGGCGCAGGACTTCTGTTTTTAGTACACCTTCGGCAATCAACTCATTGATGTGGATCTCGGGCCGGCGCAAGAGGTTGGCAACAGTAGGTCTCTCGCGTACTTCAATACCCCTGGAAACGAAGAACGGATGCCTGGCATCGAGGCGGAGCGCTTCAACCGAATCCCTTAAGCGTGCGATTCGCGCCGCTCGATCTAGATATTCCTGCCAGTGCCCGTCCGTCACCAGGCCAATCCGGCGACCGATCGGGGTCAGCCGCGAATCCGCATTGTCGATGCGCAGATTCAAGCGGAACTCGGCGCGAGAGGTAAACATTCGATACGGTTCATTGGTGCCCTTTGTCACCAGATCGTCGATCATGATTCCGATGTACGCATCCGCACGATCCAGGATCAGCGGGTCACTCTTCTGAACCTTCGCCGCAGCGTTGATTCCAGCTATCAAACCCTGTGCTCCGGCCTCCTCGTATCCCGTCGTCCCATTGATCTGGCCGGCGAAAAACAGGCCGGCAATTCTCTTCGTTTCTAATGACGGATGAAGCTCCGTCGGCTGGACGAAATCGTATTCGATGGCATAACCGGGCCGGATCATCTGCGCCGATTCAAGCCCTTTCATCCCACTGAGAATCTCCCGCTGAACATCGATCGGCAGGCTTGTTGACATGCCGTTCACATAAATCTCGTGCGTATCGATGCCTTCCGGTTCGAGCACGATCTGGTGCCGGTCTTTGTCGCGAAACTTAACAACCTTGTCTTCGAGCGACGGACAATAGCGGGGCCCGATGCCTTGTATTTGTCCGCTGTAAAGGGGCGAGCGATGCATGTTGCTGCGGATGATCTGATGAATCTTCTCGTCGGTATGCGTAATGTAGCAGCTGACTTTGTTCTCGAGCTTTGTTGTCGTCCTGAACGAGAAGGGGGTGGGATCTGCATCTCCAGGCTGCGCCTCAAACCCTGAAAAGTCGATGGTCCGCCGATCCAGGCGCGGGGGCGTGCCGGTTTTCAGGCGACCCCAGTCAAATCCAATCTGGCGAATACAATTCCCGAGAGTGATTGAGGCCGGCTCGCCATTACGGCCGGCGGTGAATTGCTTCTCGCCAATATGGATCAGACCATTCAAGAATGTGCCCGTCGTGAGAACTACCGATTGCGCGGAAACGCGACGCCCATCCAGCAGTTCGAGGCCGATTACTGAGTCGTGCTCGAACAGAATGTCGGTCACTTCGGCTTGCTTGATGAACAGGTTCGGGGTGCGCTCGAGAATGCGTCGCATGACCACGCGATACCCGGCCTTGTCGGCCTGCGCCCGTGGGGACCACACCGCCGGACCGCGACTGGTGTTCAGGAGGCGGAATTGGATACCCGCTTCGTCCGCCGCCAAACCCATCACGCCGCCCAAGGCATCAATCTCGCGCACGAGATGACCTTTGGCTATACCGCCGATCGCCGGATTGCACGACATCTGGGCGATCAAATCCACATTCATCGTATACAACGCCGTCTGCAGACCCATTCGCGCGGCTGCGTGCGCCGCTTCACAGCCGGCATGACCCGCACCCACAATCACGACGTCGTATTTTTCGTCAAACATCACAGCTATTTTCCGATACAGAACGTGGCGAAAATTCTTCCCAGAATGTCGTCGGTGACAACTTCGCCCGTGAATTCGCCCAGCGCAGCCAACGCCCGATATAGATCCAACAAGATCATCTCATGAGGAACCCTGGATTGCAGCCCCTCACAAGCGGTGTCCAGCGCCGTTACGGCTTTGCCGATGACCTCATATTGGCGTTCGCTCGTCAGCATCAACTCGTCTGCACGATCGGTTTTGTGCGATAAGAGAAATTCGCCGATAGCCTCGTTCAGCATCGCTAAACCGGCCCCGGTTTTCGCGCTGACCGCAACGCGCCGCGCACCGTTCAGAACAGCGTTGTCCATCTTCTGCGGGAGATCCGATTTATTGATCACGATAACGTGAGGAAGGTCGGCGGTTTTCGCCAGAATCTGCCGATCGTCGCGGTCCAGCACAGACGAACCATCGACGACAATGAGCGCCAGATCGGCTTCGGACAACGTTTCAAAAGTCCGTGTGACTCCGAGACTCTCGATCCTGTCGGAAGTGTCACGCACGCCCGCCGTGTCAGCCAGGCATAGCGGCACTCCAGCAATGCTGATTCTTTCCGTCACAACGTCCCGGGTTGTGCCGGGGATGTCGCTCACGATCGCGCGATCGGACGATAGAAGGCGGTTGAACAAACTGGATTTCCCGACATTCGGCTTACCGAGAATGACGACGCGCAAGCCCTTCGAAAGAATTCTGCCGTAGCCAAAACTCTCCCGCAGGACATTCAAGGCTTCGCGCAAAGGCCGGATGCCTTCGACGACGGATGTATTTGCCGGCACATCGACATCGTCCTCTGCAAAATCGATGCCGGCTTCCAGATGAGCAATGACGTCGACAAGTTTGTCCTTGACCGGTTGTATACGCCTGGAGAGAGCGCCCCCGATCTGACGCAACGCTGTTTTGGCCTGTTCCTCGGTTTGAGCCTCGATGAATTCGCGCACGGCCTCAGCCTGCACCAGATCCATCTTTCCGTGCGCTACGGCACGGAGCGTGAACTCTCCCGCGCGGGCAAGACGGGCGCCTGCTTTGCACGCACGGCCAAGAATCCGCCTCAGTACAAGAGGATTACCATGGCCGCTGATTTCAACGATGTCTTCACCGGTGTAAGAATGCGGCGCGCGGAAACAGGTCACGACGACCTCGTCGAGCGGTTCGCCGGTGGAGTCGATGCATTTTCCTAAAACGACTTCCTTATGGCGGAACTCCGCTTGCGCCGCGTGCGGCTGAAAGAACGTTCCAACAATGGTTGTGACTTGGGCTCCGGACAATCGGATGACGCCCAGACCGGCATGCCCGGGAGGCGTGGAAATCGCTGCAATCGTATCTTCGGTCGAAACGATCTTGTGCAGCCCTTCCTGCATGCCTGCCTACGTCCCCGACAGTTCGTCAGGCCTGGAGCGAGCCCGGAGCTTCGCTTCGGCCTGGGGTGACCAGTATTTATTGATGAATACCTGCTGGCCGATGCCGATGATGCTACCCGTCAACCAGTACAACGCCAGGCCGCTGCTGTAGAACAGAAACATGAAGGTGAACATCAACGGCATGATCATCATCATCTTCGCCTGAGCTGGATCTACGTTGGCCGTAGGAGTCATCTTCTGCTGAACGAACATGGCCACGGCCATCAATATTGGAATCACGTAATAAGGATCGTACTGGGATAAATCCTTAATCCACAATATCCAAGGCGCTCGACGAAGCTCGATCGAATACGACAGGGCGCTGTAGAATCCGAACAGCAACGGCATCTGTAGTATTAACGGCAGACACCCTCCCATCGGATTTACGCCGTGTTCCTTGTACAGATTCATCATCTGGCTCTGCACTTCAACCCTGCGGGCATCGCTGGCTTTAAGCTTTTTGTATTGATCCTGCAGACGGCGCATTTGCGGTTGAATCTTCTGCATCTTCAGCATCGAAACCTGCTGCTTCAAACGCAGCGGGAACAATACGAGATTCAGAACAATCGTGAGCAGAATGATGGACCAGCCGAAGTTGCCGATATAGCGGTGAATCCACAGGAGGAGGTACACCAGGGGCTTTGCGATGAACTCGAAGTAGCCGTAGTCCAACGCCGCCGAAAGCTGGGGGTCGGCCTTTCCGAGCCAATCCCGCTGCTTCGGGCCGATATAGACACGGATGGGCTTTGAGTCCGGGACAGCTGCAGAAACGGCTAATGTAGGAACTGCCTTGCCGTCGGCGCCGGTATATTCCTGCTTACGCACTTTGACACTTGTCGGCGTGTCGGGAAGCAGGAACATGGCAACGAAGTATTGATCCTCAACCCCTGCGCGCAGCGTCGAAACGTCCTGCGGGTCCTTGATGCTGCGAAGGGCGATACGTTTATACGAGGTGTCGGTCTGATAAAGCGCGTTCTTTCTTGCAACATCTTGCGGGATGGATTGATCACCGAAATTGCCTTGCCAGCTCAGCGAATACGGGACGTTTTTACCGTCTTTCTTCAATACTGCCTGGAATGAAAACACATAATTTTCAGGATCCGGAGTCCATGTCTTGCGGGCGTACAGGCCATTTTCGGCAAACTCGAAGATCACCGCGCTGCCGTCGTGGCGCCCGACGAACATCGCTTTCGACAATTCATCATCGATTGTCTTATCCCCGGTAACGAGCGCCATTGACCAGCCGACTTTGCTGGCTGCGGCCTGGTTGATGAGCTCGACAGGGTGACCCTCACCATCCTTGTAGTCCTTCAGAGTAAAACTCCTCAGCACAGCGCCGACATTCGAAATAGCTGCGGTATAAAGGTGAGTATCGATCGTCAGCTCTTCACTCTTTTCGGCGCGCAGATTCTGCTCCGGAACGGCATTTTCGCCAGCCTTTTCTGGCGGTGCAGGAGTCGGGGTCGTTGGAATGACTTGAGGTTGAGGCGTTGTGGACTGCGCTCCGGCCGTTTGTTGTCGTTCAGGCGTTGCCGGGGGCGCGAAAAACGCGCGGAATGCATAAAGCACGGCAAAGGACAGAACGAACGCGATGATGACTCTTTTCTCCATTAAAGATGTGCGCTTTCTATTTCAAAGGATCGAATCCGCCGCGATGCAGCGGATGGCAGCGGAGTAACCGCGCCAGGGCGCGGATCACGCCTCGCAGCAGGCCATATTCCTGGATGGCTTCAGATGCGTACTCCGAGCATGTGGGTGTGAACCGGCAAGCAGGTGGCAGCCAGGGTGAAACAACCGACTTGTATAATTGTACCGTCCTCAGGCCCAGCGTCTGTGTGAATGCCCGGGTCATGTTACTGCTCCAAGAAGAGCAATCAATTCATTTCGTAACTCTTCGAAGTCTCGCTCGTTCGTGTTTCGCCTCGGGTTCAGTACAAAATCGAAGCCCTTCGGGATTGCGGTTTGCGCCGTACGAAGAATTTCTCGCACTCTTCGCTTGACCCGATTTCGATCGTGGGCTTTTCCGAGCTTTCGCGGCGTCGTCAGTCCAAACCGGCTGATCGCCAAATTATTTTTC
Organism: uncultured Acidobacteriota bacterium; assembly: GCA_963738025.1. Classification (GTDB taxonomy): domain Bacteria; phylum Acidobacteriota; class Terriglobia; order 20CM-2-55-15; family 20CM-2-55-15; genus 20CM-2-55-15. The sequence goes on from CAVTWA010000001.1 coordinate 157,984, forward strand.
AGCGCAAACAATACGAAGGAGCGCGAAACCCGTTTTGCGCCCCCCTCATAAACCTTCTTGAATTCTGCGGCATTTCTCAGTCGGAGGTCTTTGGGAAATGTATTAGTAGTGTTCAACGGCGACGCGCTTGCGGCCTTTGTCTCGTCTCGCCTTCAGCACAAGCCGTCCACCACGTGTTTTCATGCGTTCGCGAAAACCGTGAGTTTTTGCGCGCCGACGGTTGTTGGGCTGGTATGTCCTCTGTGGCATTCCTCTGCTCCTTGGAAAACTTTAAATTTACCACATAGGCGCCACAAAAGGCAGTGGCTTTCAATGATTGAAATGCCGAAATGGAAATGCTAACCTTCCGCGGCTTTCACGCCAATTGAAACAAGTTTTCCACACCTGTGGAAAACTTTGTGGAAATCTCACCCCTTTCCCAGTGACCAACGAATGGATACGTGGCAACAAGTTCTTGATATAGTCGAAAAGAAAATCAATCAGCAGAGTTATAACACGTGGTTTAAACCCACGCAGCTGCTCCGGCATGACGACAAGGCGCTCTACGTACAGGTTCCCAACTCGTTCTTTCAAGACTGGTTGAACGATCACCTGGACGTCGTCATCGATGCAGCACGGCTTGCGGGCATCGGGGATATCAACGTCATTTACATCACCGAAAAGCCCTCAATAGAACCCTCGACACCGCCTTCACAAGGCCGTCTCGATTTCGATTCCACGGACAACACGCTAAACCCGAAGTACACCTTCGATACTTTCGTCGTCGGCTCATCGAATCAGTTTGCGCACGCGGCGGCACTGGCCGTCGCTGAAAAGCCCTCGAAAGCATACAATCCGTTGTTTCTATATGGCGGCGTGGGTTTGGGAAAGACGCACCTCATGCATGCCATTGGGCACATGATCAAGCTGCACAATAAGCAGTTACGTTTGACCTACATATCGACTGAAAAATTCACCAACGAAGTCATCAATGCAATTCGATACGACAAGATGCTCAGCTTCAAGGAACGGTATCGAAACAACGATGTCCTCCTGATCGACGATATTCAATTCATTGCCGGCAAGGAGAGAACCCAGGAAGAATTCTTCCATACGTTCAACTCTCTTTACGACACCCACAAGCAAATCATCATTTCAGCAGACTGTCCGCCTCGCGAAATACCCACACTTGAAGAACGGCTGCATTCACGTTTTGAATGGGGGTTGATTGCGGACATCCAGCCACCGGATCTCGAAACAAAGGTCGCGATCATCAGAAAGAAAGCGGAACGTCAGAATATTTTGCTGCCGGATAATGTTGCGCTCTACATCGCCAGCAAAATCAGATCGAATATTCGCGAACTCGAGGGCGCTCTCGTTCGACTGATTGCATACTGCTCGTTAAAGGGCTCCGAAGTCACACTTGCGATGGCACAGGAGACGCTTCACGACATTCTCGGGGCCAGCGATCGTTCAATCAACGTTGAAATGATTCAGAAGGTGATCGCAGATCACTTCAAAATGCGGGTTCAGGATCTCAAGTCAAAGAACAATTCGAAGTCTGTTGCGCTGCCCCGGCAGATCTGTATGTACCTGTGTAAAAAGCTGACAGGCGCTTCACTTCCGCTGATCGGCAGAGAATTCGGCGATAAACACCATACGACGGTGTTGCATTCCATTAATAAGATTGAAGATCTTCGACAACAAGACCGGGAATTCAACAAACAGATCCAGGCGTTTTTGGATTCATTCAAGTAATTATTCAGAGGGTATGTGGACCTGTTGTGGAAAAGTACCCGGGATACTTATTGCACACTGCGTCCACAGCAGCAACGCAGACTTACTCACAGGCTAAAAGTTCTCTAACTATAAGCAATGATTGACGATTCAAGAATAAGCGTTACGATTCAAACTGCCTACTATAGGAGTTATTAATAACACTATGGAATTTACTGTTAGAAAGTTTGATCTCTTACAGGAGCTAACTCTTATTCAAGGAGTCGTCGAACGCAAGACGACCATACCCATCCTGGCCAACGTGCTTGTCCGGGCTGAAGGTGGAGAGCTTGGAATCGTAGCTACGGATCTTGAGATTGGATTGAAGTCCTTGTGTCCTTCAAAAACAACAGTGCCGGGCACAATCACTTTACCTGCCAAGAGACTGTACGAAATTGTCCGGGCATTACCCGATAAAGAGATCAAGTTCAAACGTGGTGAAGCCAATTGGGTCAGTGTCACTTGTGGGTCGACGAGATTCCGGATAGCAGGCCTGCCTCAGGAGGACTTTCCCGCGTTACCCGAAGCGAAGCCCGTCATTGCCAGTATTCCCGCCGACGTTCTCGCCAAAGTGATCAGCCGGACGATTTTCGCCATCAGCACCGAGGATTCGAAGTACACGTTAAGCGGTGCGCTGCTCCTGTTGAAACCGGGTTCGATCACGATGGTCGCGACGGATGGACACCGCCTGGCGCATGTCGAAAAGGGTGAGGCTCTCGAGGACGTCACGGAAGAGATCAAGGTTCTTGTACCGAAGAAGGCAATGAGTGAACTGGTGCGGATGATCGCGGAAAGTTCCGATACCGACAGGATTGGTTTTTCGAAGGACGATAATCACTTGTTCTTCGATATGGGTAAAAGGCTTCTGACTTCGAGAATGCTGACCGGCCAATTTCCGAATTATGAGGCCGTCTTACCGCGCAACAATGATCGCTCGATCACCGTTGGCCGCGACGAGATCGCAGCGGCAATCAAGCGGGTGGCGATTCTTTCCGACGAACGATCCCACACCATCAAGATGGCGTTAGGAAATGGCGCGTTAGAGATTACCGCAAGCCATTCCGATCTCGGCGAGGCGCACGAAACGCTGGAAGTCGATTACGACAAAGAAGATCTCCAGGTAGGGTTCAACTACCAATATCTTCTGGATTTCCTCACCACGGCGGATGAGCCTGAAGTCAGTTTTGAGTTCAAAGACAGTGAGAGCGCGGCCCAGCTCCGCAGCCAGCCGATGACCGACTACAATTATCGCTATGTCGTGATGCCGATGCGGATTTGACCGTCGAAAGCCTTCCGAGAATAAGCTACAATATATAGAGATTAGACCGCTTCTGTCCCACCAGATGATTGATATTGGGGTACCGGACGCACCCCAAGTTTAGCCGCGTAAAATGGCCCTAAATTTGCTAAAATAACGTTATTTTTCTGTCCGGCAGCGAGCGGTCTTTTCGCGCCGAGAACTTCCTGGGAAACGAAGTCTGGCTCGAGCTGCAACAAATAAACAGGTGATTGATAAATGACAGAGCGAGTTGAATTTCCCTCGTCAGAGGGTGAACAAAAACTGCCCACGACGGAAGCGGATTACGGAGCAGGGCACATCAAAGTGCTCGAGGGCCTGGAGGCGGTTCGCAAGCGTCCCGCGATGTACATCGGCTCGACGGGAGCAGATGGATTGCATCACCTCGTTTATGAAGTCGTGGATAACTCCATCGATGAAGCTCTTGCCGGCTTTTGCAGTGAAGTTCACGTCGTCATTCATATTGATAATTCCGTAACGGTTATCGATAACGGACGCGGTATTCCAACCGAAATCATGCCGAAAGAGGGCCTGCCGGCAGCGGAAGTCGTTTTAACAAAGCTTCATGCGGGTGGCAAGTTCGATAACACCGCGTATAAGGTGTCCGGAGGTCTCCACGGAGTCGGGATATCCGTCGTCAATGCGCTTTCTGACACGCTGAACCTTGAAATCTGGCGCGGTGGGAAAGTGTACGTTCAAACTTACAATCGTGGCATCCCGGCTGGGCCGCTGGAAATGACTGGACACACCGACCGCCGCGGCACGAAGGTAACGTTCAAACCGGACGACCAGATTTTTGAGGCAACCGACTTCAGTTTCGATGTTCTGTCGCAACGGCTTCGCGAGCTGGCCTTTCTCAACAGGGGATTGCTCATCACGATCGATGATGAGCGCAGCGAGAAAAAGCACGAGTTCCACTACACGGGTGGAATCATTTCGTTCGTCGAACATCTGAACAAGAACAAGGCTGCGCTTCACGACAAGGTTATTTATTTTGAAGGTGTTCGGGAAGGCATCGATCTGCAGATCGCGATGCAGTACAACGACGGGTATCAGGAGCAGATATTCACCTTCGCCAATAATATCAACACCCACGAAGGTGGCACGCACATGATCGGCTTCAAGTCTGCACTCACGCGGACGCTGAATAGCTATGCGGTTGCCAACAACCTCTTCAAAGAAGTGAAAGAGAACCTTTCGGGTGACGACGTCCGCGAAGGCCTGGTCGCCGTCATCAGCGTCAAATTGCCGAATCCTCAGTTTGAAGGTCAAACCAAAACGAAGCTGGGGAACAGCGAAGTCAAAGGTATCGTCGAAACCCTGGTTAACGACGGATTGAGCAACTATCTCGAAGAGACCCCGTCGCTGGCGAAAAAAATCATCGGAAAGGCTGTCGAAGCTGCGCGCGCGCGGGAGGCGGCCCGGCGTGCCCGGGAACTGGTGCGGCGCAAAGGCGCGCTGGACGGCATGTCACTGCCGGGGAAATTGGCTGACTGTCAGGAGCGATCACCTGAGAAGTCGGAGATCTTCATCGTCGAGGGTGATTCGGCCGGCGGTTCCGCCAAGCAAGGCCGTGATCGCCGCACTCAGGCGATTCTTCCGATCAAGGGAAAGATCCTCAACGTCGAAAAAGCACGCTACGACAAGATGCTGACGCATCAGGAAATCGTAGCGATGATTACCGCATTGGGCACCGGCATCGGACAGGACGACTTCGACGCCGGAAAGCTGCGATATCACAAAGTCATCATCATGACGGATGCGGACGTCGACGGCTCCCACATTCGAACGCTGCTTCTCACATTTTTCTATCGTCAGATGGGCCGCCTGATCGAGAACGGCCACATCTACATCGCTCAGCCGCCACTGTTCAAAGTCAAAAAGGGAAAGAGTGAGCAGTACATCAAAGACGAACGGCAAATGTCGCGCTTCTTGTTAAAGAAAGCCACTGAAAATCTCACTATTGAAGCGAAGGGGCAACAGTTGACGGGCCGCGATTTGACGAACTTCCTGGAAAAACTGATTGAACTGAACGGTGTCTTCAATCGTGTCGACCGGCATTTTCGCGATGCGCGGGTGACGGATCTCCTGTTGTCCATGAGCGCGGAAAACCGCGCGTTTCTCGGCGATGCCGAAAAAATGAAGACGGTCGCGGAAAAGATCGAATCTTTCGGTTATTCTGTCGAAATTTTGACCGACGAAGAACACAGCGTTCAAAAGCTTCTTTACCGCCAGGGAAGTCAATCGCCCAGGGTGATTGGTTATCAGGAGCTGTCGAGCCCGGAGTATCAGCGACTCCTGGTGTTGCATCGCGCGATCGGCGAATTGGACCAGCCGCCATTTATTGCGAAAACTGAATCCACGAGTGCAACTCTCAAAGACCGTCAGCAATTGATCGATCACATTCTCGAGCTCGGCAAAAAAGATCTTCAGATACAGCGATACAAGGGATTGGGAGAAATGAATCCGGAACAACTCTGGGAAACCACGATGGATCCGGAAAAGCGCACGCTGTTGCAGGTTCAAATCAAAGACGCAGTCGATACCGACGATATTTTCACCGTTCTCATGGGCGACGCCGTCGAGCCGCGGCGAAAATTTATCGAAGACAATGCCCTTGAAGTGAAAAATCTGGATATTTAGGGGACTATGGCAGACGAGATCACACCTACGCCGCCGCCAACGCCACCGTCGAACCACGTTCCGGTGAACATCGAAGACGAGATGCGCAAGTCGTATGTCGACTATGCCATGAGCGTCATTATCGGCCGAGCCCTGCCTGATGTGCGCGATGGGCTGAAGCCGGTCCATCGCCGTATTCTGGTCGGTATGCGCGACATGGGACTCGCCTCGAATCGGGCCTACCGCAAGTGCGCGAAGATCGTCGGCGAGGTCATGGGCAACTACCATCCGCATGGAGACAGTCCCATCTACGATGCGCTGGTACGGATGGCTCAGGATTTTTCCTATCGATATCCGCTGGTCGACGGGCAAGGTAATTTCGGGTCGATTGATGGTGACCCGCCGGCAGCTATGCGTTACACCGAAGCGCGGATGTCACCACTGGCGGAAGCACTGTTGGAGGACATCGACAAAGACACTGTCGATTTCGTTCCCAACTACGACGAAGATCGTGAAGAGCCCTCGTATCTGCCGAGCAAAATACCCAATCTGCTGGTTAACGGCTCGAACGGAATTGCGGTCGGCATGGCGACTAACATGCCGCCCCACAATCTCACGGAGATTTGCGAGGCCGTCATCGAGCTCATCGGCAATCCTCAAGCAACGCTTGCGGACATGATGGTCCACATTCCGGGTCCCGATTTTCCGACGGCGGGTATCATTCACGGCCGCAGCGGTATTCGACAGGCCTATCAGACCGGTCGCGGCCAGATCACGATGCGGGCGCGTGCGACCATCGAGCGGCAGGGAAAAGATCGCGACATCATTGCGGTTACGGAAATTCCCTACCAGGTGAATAAGGCGCGGCTGATCGAAAAAATAGCCGAGCTCGTCAACGAGAAACGGCTCGAAGGTATTGGCGACATTCGAGACGAAAGCGATCGACAGGGCATGCGCATTGTCATCGAATTGAAGCGCGGCGAACAGGGATTGGTCATCCTGAATAACCTGTACAAGTTGACGCCGATGCAAACCACTTTCGGCGTGATCAACCTGTCGATCGTCAATGGTCAGCCAAAAGTCCTGTCGCTTATCGAACTGCTCCGCCTGTTCGTTGAACATCGCGTTGACGTGGTTCGACGTCGCACCCAATACGAGTTGCGCCAGGCGGAAGCGCGTGCGCACATCCTCGAGGGTTTGCAGAAAGCCCTGGATCACATTGATGCAATCATCAAATTGATCCGGGCTGCAAAAACGACCGCGGAGGCGCGCGAAAGTTTGATTGCCTCCTTCGAATTTAGCGAGATCCAGGCCAAAGCCATTCTCGAGATGCAATTGCAGCGGCTCACCAGTCTGGAACGGCAGAAAATCGAAAACGAATTGGCCGAGCTTCGTGCGCGAATTGCGGAATTGAAAGAAATTCTCGCCAGCGATACAAAGCTCCGGCAGGTCATCGTGCAGGAATTGCGCGACGTCCAGAAGAAATACGGTGATCCGCGCAGAACCGAAATCATCGACGAAGAAGCCGAAATCCGATTGGAAGATCTGATTGCGGAAGAGGATGCTGTGATCACGGTTACGCACAGCGGGTATCTCAAACGGACCCCTCTTTCGGTCTATCGCAACCAGGGCCGTGGCGGCAAGGGCCGGATTGGGATGAAGACCAAGGATGAAGACCCAGTAACAAATGTGTTCGTGGCGAATACTCACAGCTACGTCCTTGTGTTTACCGACAGGGGCCGGTTGTACTGGCTGAAGGTTTATGAAATTCCCGATGTAGGCAGCGCGGGAAGAGGCAAAGCCATCGTGAACCTGGCTAACCTGTCAGCGGAAGAAAAAGTAAGAGCGCTTGTTTCCGTTAAAGATTTCGACCCGAAGGTGTCCGTCCTGATGGCCACTCGCAGCGGCACTGTCAAGAAAACGTCTCTCGAGGCGTTCAGCAATCCCAGCCAGCGCGGCATTATCGCGATGGGTGTGCCCGACGATGACGAACTGATCGCCGCAGAACTGGTTTCATTAAACGAAACGGTCCTGATTGGAACCCACGACGGAATGTCGATCCGGTTCCAGCATGAAGATGTCCGGGAAATGGGCCGACAGGCCTACGGCGTTAACGGTATCCGGCTCGATGAAGGTGATTACGTTGTCAGTATGATTGCCTCCACCAATGAGAACGACACTGTCCTGACGGTTACCGAAGGCGGCTTTGGTAAGCGCACCGCCGTCGAAGAATACCGGACACAGGGCCGTGGCGGCAAAGGCATCATCAACGTGAAGACGACGGCAAAGAATGGAAAAGTCGTTGCGATCATGCGGGTTCAGGAAGATTATGACGTTCTTGTGATGACGGCGAACGGCAAGCTGATCCGGGTCCGCTCCCAGGATATCCGCTCCGTTGGCCGCGCGACACAAGGCGTGCGGCTGATACATCTCGATGATGACGATAAGGTGACAGCGGCAACCCTGGTTGAGCCCGAAGCCAAGGAAGAAGAACCAGCTCCAACGGTGAATTAGTTGTAGGCGCGGTCTGTGACCGCGCCTACAGTGGTCCGGTTCTGCCTGTGATCAAATCGATTCCGATCGAGGGCAGGGACAGCATCAGCTTTTTCTTCAAACTGAGATAGCTTTGGTTGCCCGCGATCAGGTTTCCCAGAATCATTCTTAAAGTTCGGCTGCGCCGGGAAAACTGGATTGTTCGTTTCTTGAAATCAGCGGCGAAGAATCGTCCTCGATAGAACCGTTTATACATGCGAGCGGCCCGCTCGAGTTCCCGACCGATGCTCTGAGCAACCTTGGCCTCGTACTGCTTCGGCTGACCGATTGTTTCCGACAGTATCTGGGCCGACTTGAAGGCGTAATAGATTCCTTCACCGGTAATGGGATCCACTAGTCCCGCGGCATCACCGACCAGCGCCCATCTTTCGCCTGCAATCTGATTTTTCTTCCATGCCTGAGGACTCAAACAAGGAACCGGCGCACTGTAGAATTCGGCGTTCGCGAGAACTTCCGGGCCCAGATCCGCGGTGATGAAGTTCGACAGCAATGTCTTTGCCCGTGGGGTCCATCCGGGTTCGCTGCGAGTGATCAGTCCATAGGAAGTATGAGACTGCCGCGGAAAGGACCAGATATAACCCTCAAAGCCAGGTACAAAGTAGATTTTCATCTGCGACTGAAAAATTCCTGGAACGAAATATCCCAGTGTGACGCAGAGATCCTCCGGGCGCAGGCCCACGCTGACCGAACGCCTTACCAGGCTGGAAGCCCCATCGGCGCCAATAAGGAAATCCGATTGCACTGCAGTCTCTCGGGTGGTCAAGCGCCAGCCATGGCTGGCCTGATCGATACGGGTGACGCGGTCTTTGAGAAGGAAAACCCCTGATTTCCCGGCTTCCTCGAGCAGGTAATGTCCAAGTTCGCGCCGGGATACGACCGCAATAGGTTCTTGCGGACTGACGGTAACATTGAGTTTGTCACCAAAGTAGATAGCAATACCGTCAATGTTATTTCGTGGCAGGTCTGTTTCGAAAATGCCGAAACTGGTCAGAGCTTTAGTTGTAACGCCCCCGCCACAGGGCTTTTCCCAGGGCGCCTGGGAATCGATGAGCGTTACAGAATGTCCAAGACGTGCTAACAATATCGACGTCCAGGTACCGGCAGGACCTGCACCAACGACGGCTATTTGCATGAATTCTTAAACATCGAACCTAAAAGGGCGTCTATGTTAACAGAGGAAACGGTGCATGATTGAAAAAACACGGAATGATATAGCCGACAATCATCCTATCCGAGCTCTCTTCCAACAGCTCACGGAGCGTGGTATGGGACAACTCCATATGCACGATCCTGAAACCATTCAATACATAACCAACCTGCTGACAGAGTTTGTTCAGGTTGAAAATGTGCACCGGGCGACAGACGAGTCCGGCCAGCGTGTGCAGTACCTGTTCGATACGCTGACCCAGGCCAGCAACGAGATGTCGCCGGAATTACGGCGCGATTACTATAAGCATCTCGGCGACCTCACGCTCTTCAATCTGGGTCTGTTTCCCGAAAGCCTCACTTATGGTCACCGGACCGTCAGTCCAGATTACTATGCCGAGACAGGCCGGCGATCGTACACGATCGTGGCGGACATGGACGCGTCGTCCCGCACCCGCATTTACCGGAAGCTTTCCGAACAATTCCAACAATGTGTTGTCGGCTTGAACTGGGTGAAACTTTATATCAACGATCCGTTTTATCAGTACATGTTCCGGCAGTTCGATATCACGTAACGTAATACAATGTTCTTCGCATGGCGAAGAATAAGATCTCAATCGTAAAGTACCTCAATGCGATGCCACTCGCCTGGGGAATCCTCGAAGGTGCTCAGAAGGACAAATTCGACCCGACCCTGAGCACTCCCGCCGAATGCGCCGAGCAACTGGCGCGCGGAACCGTCGATATCGGGCTGATTCCCTCCATTGAATATCAGCGAATCAAGGGATGTCGAATTGTGCCAGGGCCTGCCGTTGCCTCGCTGTATCAGGTCCGAAGCGTCATTCTCGTAAGCGTCGTACCATTGTGGAAGGTGAAAACGGTCGCCTGCGACAATGGCTCGCGCACGTCGGTCGCATTGGCGAAAGTCATCTTCAACGAGTTCTATCACATTCATCCGGACTTCAAGCCGGCAGATCCGAATCTGGCGAACATGCTGGCGCACAGCGATGCCGCTTTATTAATCGGCGACAATGCGCTCAAATTCATGGAAGAGAACCACAGACCGAACGCCGAGACGCAGAGGCCCTTGTTGCGCGAAGGATCTGAACCGCTCGAGGTGTTCGATCTGGCGGAACGCTGGAGGTTTCTGACGGGCCTGCCGTTTGTGTTTGCATTCTGGGCAGTGCGGGAGGGCTTTAAAGATGAATCGATCGTGGAGACACTGAAGCAATCCCGGGATTTTGGCGTGGCGAATATTGCGACGATTGCGTCCCGCTACAGCGAATCACTCCAGATCAAAAAAGACTTTATCCAGGAGTATCTGGACAAAAATGTGTCCTATTATATGGATCAATCGTGCCTCGAGGCGTTAAAGCTCTTCTACGAGATGGCCGCAAAAGTTGGTGCGATCAAATCCGGCCGGGGTTTGCAGTTTGTATGAGAAGCATCGAAGCAATTCTAGATTCGGCGGCAGAAGGTGTCCGCGTCAGTTCGGAAGAAGCAGAGCGCCTCTTTGAAGGAGCTGACTTGCTGGACCTCGCCTCTTGTGCCGACCGCATTCGTCAGCGCCTGCATTCCGATAACGTGATCAGCTACATCATTGATCGCAATATCAATTACACCAATGTCTGCAAGGAATTCTGTACGTTCTGCGCCTTTTACCGCGTGAAAGGCGACGCCGAAGCGTACGTGCTGCCCGATCATGTGATTTACAAAAAAATCGAGGAGACGCTCGCGTTGGGCGGCACTGGGATTCTGATGCAGGGTGGCGTTCACCCGGATCTGAAGATCGACTACTACGAGCGGCTGCTTGTCCGGAATCAAAGAGCGGTTCAAAATACATTGCCACTGTTTTTCGCCCCCGGAGATACTCAACATCGCTCGGGTGTCGAAGATGAGCGTGCCGGAAGTGTTCGTCAGATTGAAGGCAGCAGGTCTCGATTCCATGCCGGGTGGTGGCGGCGAAATCCTGGACGATGAAATTCGAAACGAGATCAGCCCGCTCAAATGCAAGACCGACGAATGGCTGATGGTCCATCGCGAGGCGCATCGGCTGGGTCTTCGAACGACGGGAACCATGATGATCGGGGTGGGTGAAACGCTCCAGCATCGCATACGTCACCTTCAGCGCTTACGGGATCTGCAGGATGAGACCGGCGGATTCACGGCTTTCATTCCCTGGACGTTTCAACCGGAGAACACGGAACTTGCGTATCGCAATTATCCGGAAGTCACTGCTGCCGAATATTTGCGGTTGCTGGCCTTAAGTCGAATTTACTTCGACAATATCCCTAACGTCCAGGTTTCCTGGCTGACGGTTGGTCTGAAAGTCGGACAGGTTGGGTTGCGATTTGGTGTGAATGATATGGGCAGCATCATGATCGAAGAAAATGTGATCAGCGCTGCCGGCGCCAGAAACCGGGCGAATGATAACGAACTCCGGCGTGTTATTGAGGATGCGGGATTCGTTGCGCGTCAACGCACGACGCTGTACGAGCGATATGTGAACTAGTGTGCGCCTTTCTGGACGAGGGTGCTCAACGCAAAGACGCCGAAAAGCATCCCGTTGTACGACGTGTGAATGATGAACGACGGAATGATGGAGTTGGAGCGCTGGCGGACAAAAGACAGGACATAGCCCACCACAAAAATTAAAACCACTCCCGCCCAGCTTCCCCACAATTGCGGCAAATGAAGTAAAGCAAACAATATCGCCGTTACCGAGACCGCTGTGCCCGGCCCCCGGATATCCGACAGGACTTTGAAAAGAAAGCCCCTGAAGATGATTTCCTCGAACAACGGAGCGACGGTAATACCGAATACCGCAAATACGTACATGCGCTGTTGTCGACGACAGAAGGCGTTCGATGGGCGGTGGTTCTCCAGACGGGAAGAACGACGAGACGACCAGAACAGAAATCGCCAGCGTCGCTCCAACTGAGATCAGAAACCCGGTTTTGAACTGGTAATTTTTGAACCAATGAATCGTATGAACGAACGACAGCCCGTGCACGGTTTTGATCAGGAATGCGATGAATCCGACAATCACGAGATTCATTACACCTTGCAGCAGTACTTGATCCGTCGCTGTCAAATCCGAAACGCGTAAAGCCGGATTGAAGATGTGCCACACGCGAAGAACAGTTAGCGGAAGCAGCAGGACCGTGAGAGCAAAAAACACCCCGAAAACGATAAGGTCCGCCATCGACCACGGGCTGCGGGGTTGTAAGCCGGGCACTTCTTCAAATCTGGGCTCCGGGTCCGGCAATGATGAAATCACTTTTGTAGCGAACCTTTCAGCGCAGCCGCAATAAGAGGGACCATAATTTCGTGATGGCCAGTCAAGGCAATCGACTGGCCGGAATTTTGTGTCGGCCGTTTCAGGACGTTCTGTGTAGGCCGGTAGTGCTGGATGAAATCGAGGTTGGCGGTCGTAAACTCCTCGAGCCGATTCCCGAGATTGCGGACGACGGAAACAGCTTTCAAGAACACTTCCGGCAACACGACCGCCGAGCCCGACATTGATATACACGCCGCCGCCATCCAGTTCTCTCGTCATAGTACAAAAGAGGCGAAAATCATGATACGTCGCTTCGCCCAGTGCCCTGCCGGAGGCCTGAGGGTGCGCATGGATAATATCCGTTCCAATGGCGACGTGGACGGTAACGGGTATTTTCCGGCCGTAGGCCTCGCTGAGAATGCTGCTTGGCCGGTGCTGAAATTCAATTGCGGGAACCTGTCCGGTATTGATGAACCGTCCAAGGCCTTCACCCAGTCCAATGCCATTTTCGGCTGCAGCATTAATTGCCTTGTTCATGTAAGCGCCGGTTTCCCGAGCCATGCCAAAGCGGCCCTCACCGATCTGGTCTTCTACTTCTTCTGATGTCGTTCCCTGCAGGGCGACTTCGAAATCATGAATTGCGGCCGAGCCGTTCATTGCGATTCCGCTGACGAAACCGGCCGACATGAGGTCATTGATAACGGGTCCCAGGCCCACTTTGACGACGTGCCCGCCGAAGCCCCAGATGATCGGCTTGCCTGAAGAATGGGCGTACAGGATGGCTCGAACAAGGTTACGAAGACTTTCGCCCGCCAATATATGCGGCAGCTTGGATAGAAATCCGGGTACGTTTTCGGATCCGTCCATCGGCTTTCCAAACATCGCTGTACTGACTTTGCTTTTTCGCGATTCCAGCGAGTACGTAGAGATGCCGTCGAAATCTAATGGGTGAATGGGATATTCGGAATCCACAATATTTAATAGCTAATCGATGGGATAGAGTTCCGGAAAGAGTTCACGGTCAACCAGTTCGCACAAAATATGGCCCAGCAGGATGTGTGTTTCCTGGATCCGGGAGGTGACGCGGCTTGGCACCCGGAACAACACTTCCGCCCGATCGAGCATCTTGCCGCCGGTCTCACCGGTGAATCCTATCGTGAAGAGGCCCTTGTTCCGGGCAACGTGCAGCGCTTCCAGGATGCTTGGAGAATTTCCACTGGTGGAGATTGCAATTGCGGTATCGCCGGGATGACCTAACGCCTCGATCTGCCGCGCAAAAACTTTTTCATAGCCGTAGTCATTGCCTACCGCAGTCAAAATGGATGTGTCGGTCGACAGCGCAATTGCCGCTAACGGTGCGCGGTCAGGGCCCAGGCGGCCGACCATTTCCGCGGCTAAATGTTGGGAATCTGCCGCGCTGCCGCCATTGCCGAAAAAAAGCAATTTGCGGCCGGTGCGTAATCCCTGTGCAATCGTTTCTGCGGTTCGCCCTATCTTTTCCTTGTTCTCCTGGAAGAACTGCGCTTTGATGCGAAGACTCTCATTGACGAACAGGTCGATCAGGGCCGGTACATCTTTCATGATCAGTTTCGATTGAGCGTCAGCTCCGAGGTGCGGCGTCGGGAAAACAGTTCCGCCAGCGCCTGTCCCGTGTACGATTTTTTGACTTTTGCGACCTGCTCCGGAGTCCCTGTCGCCAGAATACGCCCTCCCTGTGCTCCACCGTCGGGTCCAAGATCAATTAACCAGTCCGCTGTCTTTATGACATCGAGGTGATGTTCAATAATGATCACCGTGTTCCCAAGGTCTGTCAATCGGCACAGAACGTCGAGTAACTTTTTGACATCGTCGAAATGCAACCCAGTCGTCGGCTCATCGAGGATGTAAAGCGTTTTTCCCGTTGCCCGTTTGCTCAGTTCTTTGGCGAGTTTGATACGCTGCGCCTCGCCGCCGGACAACGTCGTCGCCGATTGGCCGAGGCCGATATAGCCTAAGCCGACGTCCACAAGCGTCTGCAGTTTCGCATGGATCTGAGGGATGCTGCCCAGAACGTTCAATGCATCGGCGACGGTTGAGTTTAAGAGGTCGGCGATCGACAGGCCTTTGTACTGAATGGACAGAGTCTCGCTGTTATAGCGCTTTCCGCGGCACACTTCACAGGCGACGTACACGTTCGGCAGAAAGCTCATTTCGATTTTCCGCAGCCCGTCTCCCTGGCAGGCTTCGCACCGTCCGCCCTTCACATTAAAGCTGAACCGGCCGGCCTTATACCCGCGCGCCCGGGACTCGGGTAACATGGCGAAGAGTTCACGGATCGGCGTGAAGACGCCGGTGTACGTGGCAGGATTCGATCGTGGCGTACGGCCTATCGGGGACTGGTCGATTTCGATCACTTTATCGATCAGATCGAGACCTTCAATCGTCTTGTGGGCTCCGGGCTCATCCAGGGCGCGATAGATGTTTTTGGCGAGCGCCTTATAAAGGATGTCATTGACCAGGGTCGATTTACCGGAACCGGACACACCTGTAACGACGGTCATCAATCCCAGAGGGAACGAGACATCGATATGCTGGAGATTGTGTTCGAATGCTCCGCGAACGACGAGAGCCTTGCCATTGGCTGTACGGCGGTTGTGCGGCGTCGGGATTTCCGATTTGCCCGACAGGTAATGCCCGGTCAAGCTCTGTTCCGTCTGAGCTACCGCTTCGGGATTTCCCGCCGCCACGACATGTCCGCCCTCGGTGCCGGCGCCAGGACCGAGATCCAGAACGTAATCCGCCCTGCGGATGGTCTCTTCGTCGTGCTCAACGACGATGACCGTATTGCCGAGATCGCGCAACTCTTCAAGCGTGGCCAGTAGCCGGGCATTGTCTTTGTGGTGAAGTCCAATGGAGGGCTCATCCAGTACATAGAGCACGCCGCGCAATTTCGAACCGATCTGCGTGGCCAGGCGGATCCGCTGACTTTCGCCGCCGGACAGCGTGTTGGCGGAGCGATCCAGGCTTAAGTAGTTCAGGCCGACCGCATCGAGGAATTCCAGACGGTCCCGTATTTCATGAACGATGCGTCCTGCGATCAATTCTTCACGCGGACCGAGTTTGATCTCTGCGAAGAATTTCAGCGCATCCGTGATAGGCCAGGCGACCACCTGCGCAATCGACCGGCCGGCAACTTTGACTGCGAGGCTCTCGGGCCGCAGGCGGGCCCCGTGGCACGCCACGCACGGCCTGGTAACCATGATGTCCGCCACATCGTTGGCTGCGAGTGGATCGGTGCCATAATAATTGTTCAATATATCGACAATGCCGTCGACGTGTTTTCCGCGGTCTTTGACGCCATAGAAAATCGCGGTTTGCACCTTTGGCGGCAATTTTTCAAAAGGCAACGACAAATCGGCGCCGAGCAGTGCCGCGATATTCTGCATCTGTTCTTCGAAGTCGTCATCGCACCAGCCTTCCGATAGACCCAGAGCTCCATTCAGCAGCGGTCGCGCGGGATCCGTAACGATCCGGGCTGGATCGTAGTCATACTTCATTCCAAGGCCGTTGCAGACCTCGCAGGCTCCGTAAATGCTGTTGAAGGAAAAAGTGCGAGGCTCAATCGTCGGGATGCTGACACCGCAATCGACGCATGCCATCTTCTCGGAGTACAAGCGTTCCTCACCGTCGACGATCGCGACGAGGACGATGCCTTTCGCAAGCTTTGTGGCCTGCTCGACTGAGGCTTCAAGGCGCTTCTCGATGTCTTTTTTAATGAGAAGCCGATCGACGACGATTTCGATGGAATGGTTTTTCTTTTTGTCCAGCTCGATTGGTTCGTCGAGGTTGTGGAGTACCCCGTCGATACGTCCGCGAACGTAACCCGTTTTGGCGAGCGCCTGAAGCTGCTTTTTGAACTCCCCTTTACGGCCGCGAACGACAGGCGCAAGGATCATGACACGCTCGCCTTCGGGGAGCCCCCTGAGATGGCGAACGATCTGATCAGGAGTTTGTTTCGCTATGGGTTTCCCGCACTGCGGGCAGTGGGGTAGACCGATCGAGGAGAACAGGAGCCGCAGGTAATCATAGATTTCCGTAACGGTGCCGACTGTAGATCTCGGGCTGCGGCTTGCAGTTTTCTGCTCGATCGAAATCGCCGGGGATAACCCTTCGATACCATCGACATCCGGCGGTTCGAGCCGATCCAGAAACTGGCGGGCGTAAGCCGACAGGGATTCGACGTAGCGCCGTTGACCCTCTGCATAGATCGTGTCGAAGGCGAGACTGGATTTACCCGAACCGCTCAGGCCGGTTATAACAGTGAGCTTGTTCCGCGGAATTTCGACGTCAACGTTTTTGAGGTTGTGCTGCCGGGCGCCGCGAACGGTAATACTTTGGATGATGCGATGTTGCATAGTCCGGAATTTCCGGGTGATCAGAACCCCCCATCTTAGCGCATCTAACCCATCAATTCCCAGCGGCTTGCCAGTTGGTCATAAAGGCCTTCCAGCAAGAGCTTTAGGTCTGCATACCGTTTATGGGTGGATTCCCAGTCCGTTCCCGTGGCGGGATTCTGGAAGGAAAGCTCGAGTTCGGCAATTTCCGCTTCGACCCGCGCAATTTTGTTTTCCAGGCTGCTGACTTCCCGTTCAATCTGTTCTCTTTTGTTTTTGGAGAGTGACGACTGCCCCGATCCAGCCGTTCTGGCACCAGTTCCTGTTTCGCCGTCCTTTGCTTCCGTGCGTGGCGCCGCCTCGGCGGCCGGTCCTTCCAGCCACTCCTCGAACGCCGCCAGGCGGTCAAAAACATGGGCCTTCCCGCCCTCGACATAAATCAGGTGCGTGGCAATTTTTTGCACCAGGTATCGATCGTGCGTCACAAAAAGAATGGTTCCTGGATATTCCATCAGAGCCGTCTCCAGTGCTTCCCGCGATGCAATATCCAGATGGTTTGTCGGTTCGTCGAGCGCTAATACTTGCGGCTCGGCATAGATAATGCGCGCAAGCGTCAACCGCGATTTCTCTCCGCCGCTGAGGCTTACGACTTTTTTAAAGACGTCGTCTCCGCTGAAGAGAAATTGCGACAGATATGAGCGGAGCTCGCCATCGCTGACGCTGGAGTCCAACTCTCGAATTTCCTCGAGGACGCTGAGCTTAGGATCAAGATCCTGCAGCTGCTGATCGTAATAACCGATATCGATCGACTCGTTCCATTCCAGCTCTCCATCCTGCGGTGTGCGCGCGCCAACCAGAGTCCTCAGCAGTGTTGTCTTTCCTGCCCCATTTGCGCCGAGAATAGCCCATCGCTCTCCTCGCTGAACTTCGAAGTTGATATTGCGGACCACTGACGCATCGCCGTATCCGACTGCCAGGTCTCGCGTTGCCAGAATGTAACGCGCGGTGCGCTCCACAGGCATAAAGCGGAATTTTACTTTCGCAGGCGCCATCTTTGGCTTCTCGATCGGCTTTACTCGCGCCAGCAGCTTGCGCCGGGACTGTGCCTGCTTTGTCTTCTGGCCGGCAATGTTCCGGCGGATGTAGTCCTCTTGCTTCCCGATCCATGCGCTTTGCAACTGCCACTCTTTTTCCTGTCGAGCCTGTCGTTCGGCGCGCTCCTTCAGGTATTCGGAATAATTGCCGTGGTAGTCGTGAATCCGATTGCTGACGACTTCGATAATCCGCCGGACGACTCGATCGAGAAAAAATCGATCGTGGGACACCACAATGACAGTCTTGTTCGTCTCGTTTAGAAATCGTTCCAGCCACTCGATAGAGCGGATATCCAGATGGTTGGTCGGTTCGTCGAGAAGCAACAGTTCCGCATTCGACAGCAGCAGCTTGGCCAGGGCCAGTCGATTTTTCTCGCCACCGGACAATGTGTTGCTCGGCTGAGCGAGAAGTTGCTTTGAAAATCCGACTCCCAGGAGAGCAGCTTCCGTGCGCGCCCGGTAGCCGTAGCCGCTTTTCAGCTCGAACTCATGCTGGAGGTGAGAATAGCGATCCAGAATGGCACGGTCCGGCTGAGAAGCGATGGAATGCTCCAGCCGGCGCATCTCATCTTCCATACCGCGTAAATAATCCGAAGCGCGCAGTCCTTCTTCGAGGACGGAACCGCCTTCGTGAAAATCGGGTATCTGGTCCAGTGTCCCGATCGCCAATCCCGATTTGCGTGTCAGCGCGCCCGAATCGGGCTCGTGGATGCCGCTCAGGATCTTCAGGAGCGTTGTTTTTCCGGCTCCATTGGCGCCGATCAGGCCGATCTTTTCAGACGGATTGATTTGGAAGGAGACGTCTCGAAGCACGTCCTGTGAACCGAACGACTTCGAGACGCCGTTAAGCTGTACGATCACGATCCTATGAAGGCGACTATGCGGCCTTCTTTGTCGATGTGAGCTTGCTCGGGTCTTTCAGGATCTCGATCGCCTTATTCAACTGGCGATCTTCTTCCTTCGTCGGCTCTTTGGGAGGAGGCGCTACCTCGGCATCATCGCCCAAATCGACGGCCTCTTCGACAGCCTGCCGGATCTCGACCGTAGGCTTGATGCCCGATTCCTGAGGCTCCATCTCCTGGATTTCTTTTCCGGACGGGGTGAAGTATTTCGCCGTCGAAAGCAGCAATGCATAGCCGTCGTCGAGCGGAATCAGTTTTTGAACGGCGCCCGTACCAAATGTTTTTACGCCGACAATCTGACCGCGATGATTGTCCTCAATCGCTCCCGCGATCAGTTCAGCGGGGCCTGCCGTGCCTTGATTGACGAGCACCGCAACCGGCGCCTTCGTCAGCGCTTGTTTCGGATCGGCATTGAGATTCTGCTTGGGTTGTTTCTGGCCCTGCAGGAGAGCCAGTGTGCCGGACTCGATGAACATATTTGCGACTTCGAGTGCCTCTTTATCCTCGCCGCCGGCAGTATAACGAAGGTCCAGAATCACGCTGTTCGCGCCTTTCTTCAGCAAGCCGTCGAGCTGCTTGCGTGCTTCCTGGGCTTTGCCCTGCGCGAGTAACGGAATTTTGACGTACGCGATATTGTTGTCCAGCATCTTCGCCTCGACTGGCGGGGCTGCAACAACTTCACGTGGCACAGTAACCGGCTCCGGATCGGCGCGTCGTGCTTTGATCACGGACAGAGCAGCGGGTTTTCCGGCCGGAATGGCGAGCATTGCCGTTACCTGTACCAGATTCATTTCTCGCGTCGTCATACCGTCGATCGATTCAATGATGTCGCCGGAATTCAAGCCGGCTTTTGCCGCGGGGCCGTTGGGAATCGTCGAAATGATGACCGGGTAGCCCAGCCGCGCGGGCTTAGCCAGAACAGCACCGATGCCCGGTGTTTTCTGAGGATTGGCGATGTATTCCTTATAGAAGCTGACGTCCTTGGGGGAGAGATATCCACCATACGGATCGACGTTCTCGATCAGCCCGCGGATTGCCCCATCCACGGCGGTCTTCACATTGGGATCGTCGACATAGTCGTTCTGGATCCTGCTGAGAACCTCCGTAAAAATCGATAACTGCTGATACGATCCGTTCTGAGCGCTGACGCGGCCCAGCATGCCGCCAATGATGGCGTAAATGACGAGGACCGAAGAGATCAGCAGAACCGCGTACTTACTCTTCGAATTCAAATGGAACCTCCCTGGGTAGACCTAGTTTCAAGTATTGTATCATGAAAAATATGCGGGTTATGGCTCTCGACGTCGGGGATAAAACCATCGGCATAGCCATCAGTGATGCTCTCCTTTTGACCGCGCAGCCGCGCCCGACGCTTCGGCGCAAAAACCTCAAGCTCGATATTGAAGCGCTTGGCCTTATAACTAAGGAAAACGAAGTGCATGAGATCGTGATTGGGCAGCCTCTCCATATGGATGGCAGACAGAGTGCCCAAGGGGAGAAAGTGGCCCGCTTTGCCGAAGCAGTCCGCAAAGCGATTGACGTGCCGGTTGTCTTTTGGGATGAACGGCTCACGAGTTTCGAGGCAGAACAGCATCTGGAGCAAATGGGACTGAATTGGCGTCAGCGGCGGCAACAAGTAGATAAGATCGCAGCAATGATAATACTCCAGAATTACCTCGACAGTCGCGCCGACAAGCCAGCATGAGAAAAGTCGCTATACTCCTCTTTCTATTAGTCGTTGCAGGCTCGTTGCTTTATATTCCGGCAGCAATGGAGTTCGGTCGGGGAGCCTGTCGAAGGGGGCACTCTTGAAATCCCGCGTGGGCTCGGTACCCGCGCAATAGTTGGACTCCTGGCGGAAAAAAAAGTTGTCCCCAACGGTTTCAGTGCCCTCGTCTACATCTTTTATAGCGGGACCAAAAACAAGCTTCAGGCCGGTGAATACCTCTTCGATCATCCAATGACGATTCCGGAAGTCATTGGAAAGATTGCCAGCGGCTCAGTCGCCCTGCATAAGTTCACGATTCCCGAGGGATTTACGGTCGACGCGATAGCAACGAAATGGCAGGACGAGGGTTTCGGGTCGGCCGAGGATTTCTCGAAGACCGCTGCTTCCGCGACGGATCTTGTTCGTCACGTTGACGAAAAGGCGACATCGATCGAAGGGTATCTTTTTCCGGAAACCTATTTTTTTCGGAAGCATGCCACCGCGCGGCAGGCGATCGAAGCGATGACTGCGCGATTCCAGCAGATCGCGGATAAGCTGCAGCAGGCGGTTCCACGCCGACAAATGGCCTTTAGGTCTGCATGATACGGTCATTCTCGCGTCCCTGGTCGAAACCGAGGCGGCTCAAGCTGACGAACGCCCGCTGGTAGCTTCCGTCTACCTGAATCGGTTGAATCGGCACATCCTGCTTCAATGTGATCCGACCGTCATTTACGCGCTGGCGAGAGCATCACGGTACCGGGGAACGTTGACGCTGACCGATCTCCGGTTCGATTCCCCATACAATACCTACATGAAGCCAGGGCTGCCGCCCGGTCCGATTGCAAATCCTGGGTACGCTTCGCTGCTGGCCGCCATCCAGCCGGCATCCACCAACTATCTTTTCTTTGTCCGCACTGTGGAGTACCGGCATACCTTTTCGGAAACGCTTACAGCGCATAACCGGGCCGTTGCCGCATACCGGAAACTCAGAAAAACGTCGTAAATCCGGCAATTACATTAGCTAAACGCGGGGTTTTCTCGATATTGCTTGAGAGTGATCTGGTTTGTATCGCGCCTGGACAGGATCGGGGTGCGAAATCGGCCAGCGAATTCCCACGTCGGGATCGTTCCAGATGATTCCGCCCTCGCTGGATGGCTCATAGAACCCGGTCTGTTTGTATTGCACCTCACAAATCTCGGACAGGGTTGCAAAGCCGTGAGCACAACCGACAGGAACGAACAGTTGAGTTTTGTTTTCGGCCGACAACTCGATCGTGAATGCCTGACCGAATGTCGTGGAACTGAAGCGCAGGTCCAGCGCAACATCCAGAATGCTGCCGACAGTGCAGCGGACCAGTTTGGCTATAGGAGCGCGCATATCCTGGTAATGCAAACCACGCAACACTCCGTACGTCGAACGCGAATGAGAGTCCTGTACGAACTCGGCATCCACACCGGCGGCTGATGTGAAATCGCGTTTGTTCCATGATTCCAGAAAGAAACCCCGCTCGTCGCGGACATGATCGATGTTGACGATTAATACCCCGTCAATCGGCGTTTTCGTGATGTGCGTTTTCATTGGTGTCCCATAATCGAACTATGCAGGTGTTTCTATCGCTGGGTTCCAACCTCGGCAATCGGGAAGAATACCTGCGCGGCGCCGTTCGCGGACTTGCCGAACGGAGTATTTCCGTTGTTCGTTGCGCCTCCGTCTATTCGACTGAGCCTCGAGATGTTCTTGACCAACCCTGGTTCCTGAATTCCGTGTTGCAAGCTGAAACAGACCTCTCACCCGATGAATTGCTCTCGGCCTGCCTTGAAATAGAACAAGAGCATGGGCGCCGGAGAGACCAGTTCAAGGGACCCCGCACGCTGGATATGGATATTCTGATCTACGGAAATACAATCGTCCAACAGCCCGGTCTGACTGTCCCGCACCCCGGGCTCGCCGCACGGCGCTTTGTCCTCGTCCCTCTTGCCGAAATTGCGCCGGACTTTGTCGAGCCTTGCACGGGAAAACCGATTCGGCAACTGCTCGAAGAGTGCCCCGACACCGCTACAGTAACTCTCGTATCCGACGCTCGAGTTTTTTGCCATCCTTTTCCGAACGCACCGCGATGAAAACGGTATTTTCGCCTGCAATGGTCCCGATTGCTTCGGGCCAACCGGTCTCGTCGAGAGCCTGCGACACCGTTGAAGCGTGTCCGGGACCCGTCTTTACGACGACGATATTCTGTGCGGCGGCTACGTCGATCAGGAACTCACGCAGAATTCTTCGCCAGGATTCGTCTGCCTGCGGTTTCTGGGCAGGCTCTCCCTCCACCACGACGTATACGCCCCCGGCCTTGGCCAGCCGGAGCTCCTGAATATCCCGGGACAGCGTGGATTGCGAGACCTCGATATGCCGCGCTTTCAATCCCAGCATCAGGTCGTCCTGGCTCTCGATTGCACCGCTCTTTACGAGGTCGAGAATCGCTTTGTGGCGCAGACGCTTCATCTGCTCATTCCGGTCCGCTCATCACTTGTTGTGTCGCCTTATCGGGCTTGCAATCGCCCGGCTTATGTTGCCCGGGATTATAGCAACAAAGCCATTGACCCCTCCAGGCACTGCATGCATACTTATTCGTCTGTATGAATAAGTATTCAGCTTCGACCGCTGCGGCTGCTCAATCGGATTTTCTTTCAGCGAAGCAACTGCGAAGGCAGGAATTGTACGGGCTGCTTGCGCTCTCGCGTGATCTTCGTTCCCGCACGATGTTTTCACAGGCGTTGCAGAGCAAGTCGGTCGCGATGATTTTCGAGAAGCCATCGCTGCGCACGCGAGTGACTTTTGAAGTTGCCATACGGCAGCTCGGCGGATGGCCGGTGATGCTGGGTACCTCGGAGAGCCGGCTTGGCGAGCGTGAACCTGTACAGGATCTCGCCCGCAATCTGTCCTGCTGGGTCGATGCGATTGTCGCGCGCGTGTTCAGGCACGAGGATCTCGAGAACCTGGCGTTGTTCGCGACGATTCCCGTAATCAACGGGCTGAGCGATTTTGAACATCCCTGCCAGGCGTTAGCAGATCTGCTGACGTTGATGGACACCTGGCCGTCGTTTGCCGGTAAGGAGCTTGTCTACATTGGTGACTGGAACAATGTCTCACGGTCTTTACTTCACGCTTGTTCTGCGGCGAGTTTGAAGTTCCGTGCGATCTGCCCCGAGAAATACGGACCGGCGAAAGAGGAAGGCGTGGATTGGTCGACGAAGCCCTCCGACGTAAAAGGCGCGGACGCGATTTACACCGACGTATGGGCCAGCATGGGCCAGGAAGATGAACTGGCGGCGCGCATCGAGATCTTCCGTTCCTACCAGGTGAACGAAAAGCTGATGGCCAGGACAGGAAAAGAGACATTGTTCATGCACTGTCTTCCCGCCCACCGCGGACAGGAAGTCACCGATTCGGTCATTGAATCCGAAAGTTCCATTGTGTTCCAGCAGGCTGCCAATCGCCTGCCTGTCGAAAAGGCGGTCCTCGTCACCTGGATGGGTGCAGCTGAGCAGCCAGACCGTAACCAGAGACGATCCAGGGCCGCATATCTGAAAGAATCGCCCGCCCCCGGCGGCAACGCCACGAAATAGACCTGAGTAGATTTGGAGATCGTGATGAAACAGACAGTGCAGAAGGTGGTTCTTGCATACTCCGGCGGGCTGGACACATCCATCATCATTCCGTGGCTGAAAGAGAATTATGGATGTGAAGTCATTGCCATGGTCGGCAACATCGGCCAGGACGACGAGATCCACGGCTTAGAAGATAAAGCCATTAAAACAGGCGCTTCGAAGTGCTTCATCGAAGACCTCCGCGCTGAATTCGTCACCGACTACCTCTGGCCTCTGGTGAAATCGGGCGCCATGTACGAAGGCAAGTACCTGCTGGGAACTGCCATCGCCCGGCCGTTGCTGGCCAGGCGCCAGGTCGAAGTCGCCCTCGCAGAAGGTGCGGATGCCGTTGCGCACGGCTGCACCGGTAAAGGTAACGATCAGGTCCGCTTCGAACTGACGTACAAGGCGTTCGCTCCGAACCTTAAGATCATTGCTCCGTGGCGCGAATGGGATATTCGCTCCCGGCAGGATGCCATTGCTTACGCAAAGGAACGAAACGTTGCCATCACTGCGACAGCCGAAAAAATCTACAGTCGAGACAGCAATATCTGGCACATGAGCCACGAGGGCGGAATTCTGGAAGACCCCTCACAGGCGCCGCCGGAAGATCTGTTTATGCTGACCCTCGATCCCCGCTCTTGCCCGGAGGGGGAAAGCGAAATCACCATCGATTTTGAACAAGGAGTGCCGGTTGGCCTGAATGGATACCGCATTCCCGCCGTTCAATTGCTGGAGGATCTTAATGAGATTGCCGGCACGAATGGAATCGGGCGCGCGGACTGTGTCGAGAATCGCGTTGTCGGTATGAAATCCCGCGGTGTCTATGAAACCCCCGGCGGTACACTGATCACAGCTGCGCACCGCGAGCTGGAGTCCCTTGTGCTCGACCGACAAACCAAGTACCACAAAGATATTCTCGGTATTACCTACGCGCAGATGGTCTATGAGGGCCAGTGGTTCACTCCGTTACGCGAAGCACTCGACGCATTCTTCGAGAAGACGCAGGAAGTCATGACCGGCTCCGTGACGATGAGCCTCTACAAAGGCACGATGGCTGTGAAAAGCCGCGTCTCTCCATTCAGCTTGTACCGGCAGGACATCGCGTCGTTTGACACCGGCGGTTACAATCATCACGATGCCGAAGGGTTCATCAACCTGCTCGGCTTGCCGGCTGCCGTGCGGTCTCGGCTGATGGTCAAGCAATATGAAACTATGGCAAGGACGGTTTGAGGAGGAGAGCGACCCGGTTTTCGAAAAGCTCAACCGGTCGCTTGGCATCGACGCCGTCCTCTTCGACCGTTGATATTCGCGCCAGCCGGGCGCATGCGCGCTCGCTTCTCGGGTGCGGAATTCTTACTCAAGACGAATGGAAAGCCATTGATCAGGGTCTGGAGCAGATCCTCACCGAATACACTCCGGATCAGGTCAAGTCCACTCCCTACGAAGATATCCATACCTTCGTCGAAGCGACACTGGCTTCCAAAATAGGCGCGGCTGCGGGAAAACTGCATACCGGCCGGAGCCGCAACGACCAGGTAGCAACGGACTTTCGATTGTTTGTCCGCGAAGCAGTCGGCATCATCCTCCGGGATCTCGAAGGGCTGCAACTTGCTCTGCTTGAAACTGGAAGAGCGCATCCCGATGTCCTCATCCCGGCCTACACGCATTTGCGTCGCGCACAACCGATCCGGTGGAGCCATTACTGCCTCGCATATCGTGAGATGTTCAGCCGCGATGCGGAACGTTTCGAACAGTCTCTCGATCGTGTGGATATTCTCCCGCTCGGCTCCGGCGCTGTCGCCGGGTCGAATTTTCCGGTGGATCGAGAGGCCGTCGCAAAAGAATTAGGCTTCGCGTAAAGTCTCAGCCAACAGCCTGGACGCGACCAGCGATCGGGACTTCGTTCTGGAGTTCCTGTCTAACGCCGCCATCCTGCTCGTTCATGCCAGCCGCCTCGCCGAAGATTGGATCATCTACTCCACGGAAGAATTCGGGTTTCTCGAGTTGTCCGAGAAAGTCACGACCGGCAGCAGCCTGATGCCGCAGAAAAAAAATCCGGATGGCTTTGAGCTGATTCGTGCGAAGGCCGCCATGACTACGGGTTTGTTGACCGGCTTCTTCGGCGTGATGAAGGGTCTCCCGACCGGCTACAACAAGGATCTTCAGGAGGACAAAGAAGCCTTTCTCAAAGCCTTCGAAAACGTGCGCCTTTGTCTGAGCGTTCTCCGTCTTTCCATCAGCACCGTGACTTTGAGGGCCGAGCGCCTGGAAAAAGCGGCATCGGATTCATTCATGGGAGCCACAGATCTTGCGGATTTCCTTGTAATGAAAGGCGTGCCATTCCGCAATGCTCACGAAATCGTTGCCCGCGCTGTGCGCAGCGCGCTGGATCAGAAAAAGCAACTCAACGAGATCGAATTGATCCCATTTTCGCCCTTTTTTGCCGACCTGCCTGCCGGCTATCTGACTCCTGAGAACATTGTGAATCGAAAGGTCCACACGCCAGCGCTGAAGCACTAGGCGGATGGCGGCCATTGCCTCGCATACGTTAAGCCGTCGAGCGGCATATTACGGTCTCGGCGTTGTGACGCTGCTCAACCTCCTGAATTACATCGATCGATATATCCTCGCGGCGGTCCTGCCTCGAGTGCAGTCGGAATTGCACCTTACCAATTCTCAAGCGGGATTCCTGGCAACCGCGTTTCTCGTTGCCTACTTTTTAACCTCCCCTGTCTTTGGCCTGTTAGGCGACAGGTTGTCGCGCACGCGGCTGATGTCGATTGGCGTTATTGCCTGGAGCACGGCGACCGCGGCAACGGGCTTGATGCGAAGTTTTGTTCAGCTGTTGCTGGCTCGTTCCTGTGTTGGCGTCGGAGAGGCGGCCTACGCCACCATCTCGCCGGCCTTGCTCTCGGATTACTTTCCCCGCGCTCAGCGAGGCCGCGCATTTTCGATTTTTTACGTCGCAATTCCTGTCGGTGCTGCAGCCGGGTACGTCCTTGGCGGAGCGATCGAGGCCGCGCTAGGCTGGCGGGCCGCATTTTACATTGTGGGTTTGCCCGGGCTCGTCATGGCATTGCTGGCGTTGACGGCAGCGGACCCTGTGCGAGGTACAGCGGAAGACGCATCCGAACTGACGTCGCTGGAATCCGGGCTTTCACCGGCCCGCGCCCTTTTGACGAACCGTGCTTACCTCGGTGCGGTTGCGGGCTTGGTTGCCTATACGTTTGCGTTAGGCGGTTTGCAGTTGTGGATCCCCAAATTTCTCAGCGAGGTTCGCGGTCTGGACCTGGGCCGCGCGGATTATATTGTGGGAGCTCTCACAATAGTCGCCGGCCTGGGCGGCACCTTCGTGGGTGGCTGGCTGGGCGATCGGCTTTCGTCCCGGATGAAATCAGGTCAATTGTGGCTCGCGGCGACATCCAGCCTGGCTGCAATCGTGCCGATGTGGCTGGCGCTGACGCTTTCGTCGATGCACGCATATCTCACATGGTTCTTCATCGCGGAGTTTTTCTTATTTCTGTCCACCGGGCCTGTTAATGTCGTGATCGTCAGCGTTGTTCCCGTCGGTCGCCGTGCGCTGGCGATGGCGGTCAGCATTTTCGCAATTCACCTGTTCGGGGACGCGATCTCGCCTCCGATTGTCGGCTGGTTGGCCGATTTAAGCAGTCTGGGGCGGGCCGTATTGATTATGCCGATAGCCGTGGCGATCTCAGGACTGATATGGGCCGTAACCGCCCTGGCAGGCCGGGATTAATTCAGGCTCCGAACACGGTGCGGCCCACTCTGACGGTGGCGATACCTGCGTCCATCGCGCTCTTGACGGCGCGCAGCTTCGGGATCATGCCACCGCTTACAAATTCGGCCTGGAGCAGACCATCCGGCCTCTCTGCCCGGCTGATAACCGTGCCATTGCCATCCTTCACGCCCTCGACATCGGTCAGGAAAACCAGTTCTCTACATTGCAGGGCGGCGGCTACCGCCGCCGCGGTTTCGTCGCCGTTGACATTCAGAAGTGAGTCTTCGCCGAGCGCGAGCGTTGGAATAACAGGCAGCTGGCCCGCATCGAGTATCGCGTTGAGTAGTTCCGCGCGCGCCTTAACGTTTGTACCTACCAACCCCCAGGGACCGGATTTTCTGGTCGCCTGGACCGACCCAAAGACGCCGACAGCCGGCAGGCCCTGCCGCTGAAGTTCGCCGACCAGCGCTGTATGCACCTCGCCCAGCAAAGCAGCAGCAACTGCTGCAAGCGTCCGTTCATCCGTTACGCGTAGTCCTTCGATGAAAACGGATTTCACGTCCATTCTCTCGAGCATCCGTGTGATTTGAATTCCGCCACCATGAACGAGAGCCGTGCGGCTGCTGGTCAGCTGCTGGATGGCTTGAACGGCAGTGGACGGATTTTCCAGCAACACGCCGCCGATTTTGACCACTGTGGTCACAGCAGCCCCGCTGCCGGTTCAAGGTCAAACATAAGGTTTAAATTCTGTAGTGCCTGGCCAGCGGCTCCTTTGACGAGATTATCAAGGGCCGAAACGATGACCGTATTTGCTCCGCGGACGGCGACGCCCAGCGCACAAAGATTCGTCCGGACGACAGCATGGATGTTCGGCAGCTGACCCGGCGGCAAAACGCGTACGAAAGGCGATTTAGCATAAGTGTCGGCAAGAATGGAATGTGCTGAAACGCGGGCTGTTGTCCGCAGCGTCACAGTATTCAGAATGCCCCTCGTGATCGGAATCAAGTGCGGCGTAAACACGAACCGGTCCAACGTTACTCCTCGAAGCTGCGAGATCATCTCTGGCGTGTGGCGGTGCTTAAGCACGCCGTAGGCGCTGATATTTTCATTCACTTCACAGAAATGTGTTTCCGGTTTCGGCGCGCGGCCGGCGCCTGACACGCCGGACTTGCCATCGACAACGACCGTGCAGTCGGGGTCAATGGCGGTGGCGTTGTACAGCGGAATCAGAGGGAGGATGGCCGCCGTGGCGTAACAACCCGGGTTTGCGACCAGCCTTGCACCGCGGATCGCTTCCGCCTTGAATTCCGGTAGTCCATAGACGGCTTCCTGCAACAAGTCCGGCGCCGTATGCTCGAATCCATACCACTCTGGATAGAGCGTTGCATCCTTTAACCGGAAGGCGCCGCTCATATCCACAATGCGGAAGCCGAAGGAGAGGAGCTCCGGTACCAGATGCATCGAAAGTTCGTGCTCGGTCGCCAGGACCACCGCATCGGGGGAAAAACTGCGCAATCTGTCGATACTGAATGCTTCCGCGCCGGATTTCACGTCGGCCTTTGAAGCAAATCGCCCTGCGACCTGGAAAGCCGGATGATGTGAAAGCAGCCGATCGAGCTCCTGCCCCGTATAGCCAGTGACGCCGACGATCGCTATGCGTGCATATTTATGCATAAGAGTGAATATTTAACCATATGGTCCCGCAGAATTGTGGAAGAAAAATTCAGAGCTCGCGAACACCACGCCGGAGCCACGTTCAATTTGCTTTCGGCTTCAGATGGATACGATCTTTTTCATTTTCCTCGCAGGAATACGACATGATCCGCGTATTCTGCCGCTTGAAATCCCGCGTCGAGGTCCAGGGTTTGATGAAGAATACCGGATCTTCGAACGTGACCGTGTAGTGGATGTTATCCGGCGCGGTTTTTTCGAAAGTTTCTGTCAGGTGCAGCTTATCGCTGTGCTCGTGGCCACTCGTATCGAGCCATGTTCTCTCGTTGATTCCAACGGTGTCGACAACCAGCTTGTTACCCTCCCAATGTCCGACAGAGTGGCCCATCCATTCTGGATATTCCACGATGTCATCCGGATGCTTTGTGCCGTCGGTATAAACGATCCGGAAGATTCGCTGATTCTCAAACAGGATGGCAATCGACGCTTATCGTTCTGCACGACTTGAAAAGGGGCGGGCGATTGAAAACCGCGCGCGGGCCCGACAGGCAGGCAGAATCCGTCCGGATTATTTGCCGGATCGACCGCCTTAAACCTTTCGGCGCCATAGGGCGTGAACGGAATCGTGTCTCCCCGCGGCAGCGTGCGGCTCAGATCGGGGGTATAGGGGCCCTGCCAGACACCATTAAGATCCGGACGCCGCTGTTGTGCCACCAGTGGCGGCACCGCAAGCGCAATGAGGGCAGAAATCCACAAAAGCGTTTTCATTGAGCTCATATCGTAACAAACCGGGCCGCGAACGCCCAGCCTTGTGCCAGCCCCGATGCTATGATGAGGATACTTTATGGTTTCATCTGTTCCAGCGGTTGCCGGTGAGGTCCGGCGGCTTCAAAGTGCAGGAAAAAGAATTGTTTTCACGAACGGATGCTTTGACATTTTGCACTCCGGTCATATCGATCTGCTGGGCCGGGCCCGCGGCCTGGGCGATGCCCTGGTCGTCGCCATTAATACGAATGCTTCGGTGGGGCGGATGAAAGGACCAGGCCGTCCGATAATCCCGCAGGATGACCGCGCCGAGCTTCTTTCCGGTCTGGAAATGGTCGATTTCGTCTGTACATTCGAAGAAGACACCCCGCTGCAAGCAATCCTGGAGATCCGGCCTGATGTTCTCGTAAAAGGCGCAGATTGGACCTCGAATATTGTGGGTCAATCGGAAGTCGAAAGCTGGGGAGGCAAGGTGGTGGCATTGCCTCTGATCGAGGGCCGATCAACCAGTGGAATCGTGGAGCGCGTGCTGGCACGATATGGAAATCCTCGAAAAACGAATCCATAAAATTATCAGCCGGATTACCGCCGTCGCCGATTTTCGACGCATCGCTACGGAAACGCTCCGCGGTGAAAGCGATGTCGTCGTATCCGGTCTGTCCGGGAGCGCCCGCGCGCTGTTCATCGCAGGTCTCTGGAACTCATTGCGCCGGCCATTGATCGTGGTCACTCCTCAGGACCGCGGTGTTGAGACTCTCGCCACTGACATCACCTACTTCCATAACGAACTGAATGGCAGCGGCGCCAATCGCGTGTGCCCTTTCCCTGCCTGGGAGACGGACCCCTATGCCGGCCTGACGCCCCACGCGGACATTCAGCAAGCTCGGGCGACAGCTCTCTGGCGTTTACGTAACAAACAAGTGGATGTCGTGGTCGCATCGACGCGCTCAATGGCCACGAGGCTTGCGGCTCCGTCTCAATTTGACACCTATAGCTTGCACGTGACGAGCGGTGAAGATCTTTCACAGGAGTTGCTGATTGAGCATCTCGCCAACGCCGGCTATTTGCGGCAGGAGCCGGTGGGCTCTCCCGGTGAATTTTCGGTGCGCGGCGGAATCGTCGACGTGTTTTCGCCACTGATGCGGAATCCCGTGCGTATTGAATTTTTCGGTGACAGCGTGGATTCGATTCGCGAATTCGATCTGGATGATCAACGGTCGCGCGGCCCGGTGCAATACATCGACCTTTTGCCCATGCAGGACTCGGTGATTACCCGAGAAATGTTGCGCGATTGGGGCGCTCGTGCACGACAGCGCTGGGCCGGGGAAGTGTTTGAGAAAGAGCTCAACGAAAAGCTCGTGTTCGCGGATAACGGCGAGTTGTTCTCAGGTGCTTCGTATGTCATGCCGATTGTTCGTCCGCTGGAGGCGACGCTGCTCGATTATGCCGAATCCGCCGTTCTCGTTTTTGATGAACCCGAAGTGAGCGAGGAGGCGCACAAGAAATTCTTCGCGGCGCTGGCGCAACGCTACGACCAGACGAGCGATACAGGCGGAATTGCTCTCCCGCCGAACGAGATTTTTATCACTCCTGATGAGTTGCGGACGTTGAGCGCCGCCAATCGCCGGCTGCATCTGGAAGAGCTCGGTTCGACCGGCAGTGCGTTTTTTGTGAAGGGGCAGCCCTGCGAAAAATTCCATGGCCGGATAAAAGAGATGGCTGAATCGGTCGGCCAGTCCTACAAATCGGGCCATGAAGTCGTGCTGTTGGGAAGCACGGTCGGTATGGCGGAGCGCCTGCGCGATATCGTCCATGAATACGGCATCCCGTTCCGCTGCGAATTTGGCGAGCAGCCGCTGAAAGCGATCGAAGATGCGACGGTACCCATCATCGGAATCGGCAAGATTTCCGCGGGATTTCGTCTGCCGGACGTCAACCTCGAAGTCTATGCCGAGACCGACATCTTCGACGAGTCGGAGCACCTTCCCCAGCAGCATCGCCGCCGCCAGAAAATCTCGGCTTTCGTTTCGGATCTGCAGGACCTCAAGCCCGGTGACTACGTCGTGCACATTGACCACGGCATCGGTACCTACAGCGGCTTGACGCTTGTCCACGAAAAAGAATGCATGGTCCTGTTCTATCAGGGCGGTGACCGTCTGTATGTACCGCTCGAGCGGCTGGATCTGATCCAGAAATATTCGTCCACCGAGGGAGCGAAACCCCAACTCGACAAGCTGGGCGGCACAACCTGGGTTGCCCGCAAGACTCGCGCGAAGCGCGCGATCCGTGATATGGCCCAGGAACTCCTGAAACTCTATGCCGAACGCAAGGTGGCGATCGGCTATGCGTTTTCTCCGGATACGGAGTGGCAGAAGGAATTTGAAGAAGCGTTCCAATACGACGAGACACCGGACCAGTTAACGGCCATTGCCGACATCAAACGCGACATGGAGGCGCCCTTGCCGATGGATCGTCTCGTTTGCGGTGATGTCGGGTACGGCAAGACAGAAGTGGCAATGCGGGCCGCATTCAAAGCGATCGGCGATGGAAAGCAGGTCGCTGTATTAACGCCGACCACCGTGCTCTGCTATCAGCACTTTGAAACATTCAAAGAGAGATTCGCAGCGTTTCCGGTGACAGTTGCGATGCTGAGCCGTTTTGTTGGCGCAAAGGAACAAAAAAAGGTAGTCGCCGATCTGGAAGCCGGCAAAGCGGATATTGTTATCGGGACCCACCGGCTCCTCTCCAAGGACATTAAATTCCAGGATCTGGGTTTAATGATCGTCGATGAAGAGCAGCGATTTGGCGTTGCTCATAAGGAACGGCTGAAGCAAATCAAGAAACAAGTCGACGTGGTTACTATGACCGCGACGCCTATTCCACGCACGCTAAACATGGCGCTCAGCGGATTGCGCGATATGTCGGTCATTGAAACCCCGCCACGGGATCGTCTCGCCATTCAAACCGTTGTCGTGAAGTTCAAGCCCGCGGTTATCGAGAATGCGATCAACTTCGAACTGGAACGAGCCGGGCAAGTTTACGTTGTGCATAACCGTGTGGAATCGATCTATTCGCTGGCGAATTTCATGCAGAAGATCTGTCCGAAAGCGCGAGTAGGTGTGGCTCACGGTCAAATGAGTGAAAAAGAGCTGGAGAACGTCATGACCCGCTTCATGCACCACCAGTTCGATGTGCTGGTCGCAACGACTATTATTGAAAACGGTCTCGACATTCCGCTCGCCAATACTCTTATCGTCAATCGCGCGGATCGCTATGGTTTATCCCAGCTCTACCAGTTGCGCGGCCGTGTCGGACGATCGAATCGGCGTGCTTACGCCTATCTTTTGATTCCGTCTGATGAAACGCTGACGCAAATCGCCCGCCGGCGGCTTGCGGCTATCCGCGAGTTCAGCGAATTAGGAGCCGGGTTCCGCATCGCCGCTCTTGATCTGGAGTTGAGGGGAGCCGGTAATTTGCTCGGCGGACAGCAGCATGGCCACATTGAGGCGATCGGCTTCGATCTCTATTGCCAGCTGCTCGAACGAACCATTGAAGAGTTGAGGACTGGAGAAATTCTGCCAGAAGTTGAAACCGCCATCAATTTGCGGGTCGATTTGAAGATCCCGGCGGACTTTATTGAGGAAGAAGTCCCGCGGTTACGCATTTATAAGCAGATCGCCTCAACCCGCAGCGAAGCTGATCTCGACAACCTGTACCGCGACTTCGAAGATCGCTTTGGCGAACTGCCCCTGCCCGTTCGAAATCTGCTGGAGTATGCCCGGCTGCGGATACTCGGCCGGGCCCGTGGCGTTACCGCCATCGAACGGACCACCCAGGGAATCGACATCAAATTTCATGAGACGGCACGGATCGATCCCGAACGGGTTGTTGAACTTGTAGGTGCCGGAAAAGGTGTGACTTTTGCGCCGCCGGCCACCCTCCGGCTGCAGCCGCCCGCCCGTCCGGCCGAGCTCTTCCCCACCATTGAAAACCTTCTGAGGGAGCTGGCATGATAAAATTTCCAGCTAGGAGTAGCTATGTTTCACAAGTTTTCGAAGACCGTGCTGGCCTTGGTCCCGTTAGTTGGCCTGTTTTCTGTAACATCGTTCGCCCAGACGAAGAGCCTCGAAACCATCATCGCATGGGTCAATAACGACATCATCCTGAAGTCGGAGTATGACAAGCGCCTGGCGGACATCCGCGCCGAGTTGACCCGCAATGCGAAGCTTCAGGGTGCGCAATTGGAGCAGGCTTTTAACGAGCAGGGCAAGAGGGCGTTGCAACAGATGATCGATGAAACATTGTTGCTTCAGCAGGCCAAAGACCGCGGTTTGAGCGCTGACATCGAAGTCCTGAAAGCCCTCGAGAAAATGCGACAGGACTATAAGCTCGAATCACAGGAGGCCCTGGAAAAAGAGATCCTCACTCAAGGATATACGGTCGATGAGGTGAAACAGAATATTCGCGTACGCTACCTCAGCGATCAGGTTCTGCAGCGCGAGGTTTATCCCCGAGTCGTGATCACAAACGATGAGGTCCGGAAGTACTATGACGCTCATACGAAGGACTTTGATAAGCCCGCGGGAATCCACCTGAGAGAGATCGAGGTGCTTACGGAAAACCGCGGCCCTGAGGAGGTTGCAAGCCAGCATAAGAAGATTGAGGAAGCCCTGGCAGCAATTAAGAAGGGCGACGACTTTGCCACTGTTGCCGCAAAATACTCGGAAGCGCAGACTGCGTCGGAAGGCGGCGATTTCGGTTTCTGGACAAAGGGCGAATTATCATCGTCGCTGGAACAAATCGTCGAAAAACTCGACAAAGGTCAGGTCACGGACATTATTCCGGTGCAAGGCGCCTTTATCATTTTCAAGCTCGATGATAAGCATAATGGTGGCATTCTTCCCTTCGAGCTTGCTCAGAAAGAAATCACAAACATCCTCTGGCAGCAAAGTCTCGAACCCAAGATCAAAGAGTACCTCACGAAGCTCCGTACCGACGGATTCGTCAAGACGGCCGAAGGGTACTCCGATGCCGGCGCTCCGCAGAATTCGGAGAAAGTGTCCGAAAATAAATAAAGTTTCCGCCTAAGTGGACCGGATGCGTCTCGACCTCTTCTTAAAGTGGAGTCGCGTGATCCTGCGCCGCACGCTCGCAAAAGAAACGTGCGACGCGGGACGTGTCACGGTAAACGGACAGGAAGCAAGAGCAGGCCGCGAAGTTCGCGTCGGCGATACCATCTCGATCCGGTTGTCCCGGCGCCAGCTTACATTTCGTGTCAGGTCCATTCCGTCTCACGCCCCGGGCAAAGAAGGCGCCCGGGACATGGTCGAGCTCATAGGTTCTGAGATCGTCGAGACCTGATGCTGACTCCGCTCGAATTGGACATCATGAAAGCTATCTGGACACGGCCGCCGATCACTGTGCGTGATGTTCAGGCTGCCATCCGGCCCTCGCGTAATCTCGCCTATACGACGGTGATGACTCTCATGGATCGGCTCTATCAGAAGGGTTTCTTGAGCCGGACGCTGCGCTCCCGCACTCACCTTTATGAACCTGCAATCGATTTCAGCGATGTGCGGGACGAAGCAGTCGAACTGCTGATCCAGAATTTTTTCGGGTCGAAAGAGAAACTCCAGGAATTCTTAGAGGGAGAACCGGTTCCGTTGCCGCCCAAGCCCGTCCGTCCGCCCCTCATGGCCTCAAACCTGGACGAAACGCTGTTGTAGCGGATGCGCGGTCTATTGACCACAGCTGTCCAAGATAGAGCCGCATGCAGCGTGAGGGCCACTCTGCAGCTCCCCGCCGAACCGATCTTGGACCGCGCAGCCGAGTTCACTTCTTGAAGAACAGGTCGTATAGTTCGTTGCGGGTGATGCCTAATTTCCGCAGGACGGCGTCACGGGTCAAAGGCGCTTCTTCACGGACTTCTGACGCTCCGCTGATGACGATGACAAACTCACCGAGCGCTTTCACTTTCGTCCTGACCTCGGAAACCCGGCCGAAGAGAAACTCCTCATGAATTTTTGTGATTTCACGCGCGACGCAGATCTCGCGGTCACCCAGTATCTCTTGTAGATCTTCAAGTGTCGCCTCGATGCGGTGAGGCGCTTCGTAGAAGATCAGCGTGCTCCGCGCATTCTGCATCGAGAGCAACTTTTGCAGCCGCGCGTTCTTCTTTGCAGGGAGAAAGCCCGCATACGTGTACTCATCGGAGGGCAGGCCGGAGGCGGCGAGGGCCGTTACGGCTGCATTCGGTCCCGGTATCGGAACCACGCGAAGCTGTCGCTGGCGGCATAACCGAACGAGGCGGTAACCTGGATCCGAGATGGCGGGCGTCCCGGCATCGGATACGAGCGCAATGTCGGTGTCTCCGGCGAGCCGGTCGGCAAGCTCGACGGCCTTCTTTTCTTCGTTGAATTCGTGATAACTGGTCATGGGCTTCTGAATTTGAAAATGGTTCAAAAGCTTGATCGTTTGTCGTGTGTCTTCACAGGCAATGAGGTGAACGCTGGCGAGAACTTCGAGGGCGCGCTTGCTGATATCGCCTAGATTTCCGATGGGCGTGGCGACGAGGAAAAGGGTTCCCATGGAAATTAAATGTTGACAGAACCAGTGTTCCGACTAAAATCATTAGTTCTGGCTGTGAGCCAAAAGAAACGCTTATGCAACGATCTTTCCAACTAAAGTCCAATCAAAAAAGCCGCTGTTCTATTTGCAACAGCCCTGCATATTATTCTTATTCTTCCTGATACTTATAAACCTTCCATTGTAACAAGGGCCCCGGTCACACCGGGGCCTTCGTCTTTCTGGTTACAATTTCAATGACTGGAGATAGCGTCGGAAATCTTGTCCAAGGTCTTCCCTGCGCAACGCGAATTCGACCGTCGCCTTGAGGAATCCCAGTTTGTCTCCTGCGTCATACCGGGTGCCTTCAAACATATAGGCATAAACCGGCTGCTGTTCAAGAAGGACCCGGATGCCGTCGGTGAGCTGGATCTCGTTGCCGCTCCCTGTCCTGGTTTTTTCGAGGATTGGAAAGATCTCCGGCGTCAGGATGTAGCGGCCAATGATCGCCATGTTAGACGGAGCTTCAGAGGCCGGGGGTTTTTCAACCACATCCTGGACGCGATAAACACGCCCATTGAAACCGTCGAGCGGCACGCCCCGGATGACACCGTAATGGTGAATCTCTGAATGAGGAACTTCGCACGTCGCGATAATCGAACCTTGCAGCTTCTCAAAAAGATCCATCATCTGCTTCAGGCAAGGGACCGTGGCGTCGATAATATCGTCGCCTAACATAACCGCGAAAGGTTCGGTGCCAATGGCATCGCGGGACATCAGGATGGCATGGCCCAGGCCGAGAGCTTCCTTCTGCCGGACATACGACACGTTGATCATGTTCGATATCTGGCGGATTTCCTTAAGAAGCGACTCTTTTCCACGCTCTTCGAGTACGCGCTCGAGCTCGTATGAGACGTCGAAATGGTCTTCAATGGCATTCTTGCCACGTCCGGTGACGATAGTGATGTTACGAATACCGGCAGCAACCGCTTCTTCGACCACATATTGGATCAGCGGCTTGTCGACGAGCGGCAGCATCTCTTTTGGTTGCGCCTTTGTAGCAGGCAGGAATCGCGTACCCAGGCCGGCTGCGGGGAAAACGGCTTTAGCTATGCGCATATCATTCAACCATTGTGCCGATACGGAACCAGCGGGTTCGATCGAAAAAATGCATGGCGACCGTGGCGTACCCGTCGAGCCATTCACGAAATGACCGCTCTCCGGGAACGTAGGGGTCGCTTTCATAGGACCAATAGACGAAAAGTGGCTTCCCGATAATCTCTTCCCAGGTGACGAATCCCCAGTACCTGCTGTCGTTGCTGTTGTCGCGATTATCTCCCATGACAAAATAGCTGTCCGGCGGGACCGTAACGGGACCAAAGTTATCGCGGATCTTCAAATCCTCCGGCGTCCACGGATCAGCGCTGTAGACGGTCGAATCCACGTGAATCTTATACGGCTCGTCGAGTTTCCTGCCATTGATGTAAACGGACTTGGCTTTCACTTCGACCTTCTCGCCTGGAAGACCGATCACACGTTTGACAAAAGGAATATTGCCATCTGTCGGCGACTTGAAGGCGATGATATCCAGGCGGTGGATCGAGCGATGCGGCAGGTGGCGGCGAATGACAGCGGGATAGTTGGCGGGAAATGCAATCTTATCTAAAAAGAAGTGATCTCCCACCAGGATGGTCGGTTTCATCGACTCGGTCGGGACTTGCGTTGCCTGAGCAACATAACTGGTGAAGACGAGAACGAAAATGATGGTGAAGAGAAGGCTTTCGACCCACTCCCGGACAGCCCCCCGCTGCGGTGACGGAGCAGTATCGAAGGTTGTCAGTTCCTCGATTCGAACATCGGGTCGATCGAATTTTACAAACTGATGGATCGCGACGTCGGGCAATGCGTCGGGGATGGGGTCGCTCTCCACATCAGAACTAGGCCCTTCGATCATTACGACAGTTTTTCCTTCACGAGTTGGCTCACCCGGCTCCCGTCGGCCGTCTTACCGGCGAGACGTGCCAACGCAGCCTTCATTACTCTTCCCATGTCCTTTATCGAAGATGCCCCGGTTTCCTGGACGGCTTCCGCGATAGCGTGGCGGATGTCTTCCTCTGAAGCGGCAGCTGGAAGGTACTCTTCGATGATTGTGATTTCCGCTTCTTCCTTCCGGGCCATCTCTTCGCGTCCGCCGGTCCTGAACTGCTCGGCCGAGTCTTTGCGCTGTTTAACCAGAGTATTCAAAACAGCAATTGCTTCGCTTTCATCAAGCGCTTTCATTTTGTCGACTTCTTTATTCTTGATCGCGGTCTTCATCATGCGCAACACACTCAATCGGAGTTGTTCCTTGCTGCGCATCGCATCGGCCATATGCGATTGAATTTTCTCCTGAAGATTCACTATGTTATCCCTTAATGACCCCGATCGGGCGAAGACGCGCTACGCGTGCCGCAAGACCCGCGTTGTGAACGACGTCGACTACGGATTCGATGTCCTTGTAGGCCTCCGGTTTTTCCTCGGTGAGACCCTCACGAGTCAACGATTCCACTATGATACCGCGGGATTCTAATTCCTTTTGAATTTCCTTCGCCGTCACGCCCTTCTTTGCAGCCGACCGGCTCATCACCCGGCCTGCGCCGTGGCAGGCGGACCCGAACGTTTCCTGCATGGCACCTTCCAATCCTAGAAGAAAGTATGAAGCGGTGCCCATGCTGCCGGGAATAAAAACCGGTTGATCCGGGAAAGCCCGCGTCGCACCTTTGCGATGGACGACAACCCGCTTTTGCTTGCCGTTTACCGTGTGGGTTTCCAGCTTTGCAATGTTATGCGCGACGTCGTAGATTACCGGCATGCCTATCGTCTCCCCGAAAATTCGCTTGAACGCGCCGCGGGCCGCGTGGGCAATACACTGCCGGTTGGTCCAGGCAAAGTTTGCGGCGGCCGCCATGGCATGCAGGTACTTCTGGCCTTCCGGGGACTGAATGGGTGCGCATGCCAATTGGCGATCTGGAACACGCAGGTCGTAGCGTCGCATCGCCTCATCAAGTCGGGATACATAGTCCGTGCAAACCTGGTGTCCCAATCCCCGTGAACCGGTGTGAATGAGCAGCACGATCCGCTCTTTGTGCAGGTTGTATTTCGACGCGGTCGCCTCATCGAAGATCTCGTCGACGTATTGCACTTCGAGGAAGTGATTGCCGGATCCCAACGTCCCCAATTGCGGCGCGCCCCGCTGTTTGGCGCGCTCGCTGACGGCGCTGGAATCTGCATTCGCGATACAACCCCGTTCTTCCGTATGATCGAGATCGGCTTCCGAACCCATGCCCCGTTCAATAGCCCATTTGGGACCGGTTTCCAGAACTCGATTCAAATCCGCCGCCGAAGCGCCAAGGCGGCTCGATTGACCGGCGCCTGACGGGATATCGCGAAATAGCTGATGCACCAGTTCGCGTAACTTGGGCCGGACGTCTTTCAAAGTGAGATTGCTGCTCAGCAGGCGAACGCCGCAGTTAATATCGAATCCGACTCCGCCCGGCGACACAACGCCGCATTGTTCGTCCATTGCCGCCACGCCGCCGATGGGGAAACCGTAGCCTTGATGGATGTCGGGCATCGCAAGGGCTCGGCCGACGATGCCGGGCATCATGGCTACGTTGGCGACCTGCTCGAGTGACTG
Source organism: uncultured Acidobacteriota bacterium (assembly GCA_963738025.1). GTDB lineage: Bacteria > Acidobacteriota > Terriglobia > 20CM-2-55-15 > 20CM-2-55-15 > 20CM-2-55-15. The sequence continues at coordinate 198,774 of CAVTWA010000001.1, forward strand.
GTCCCGTCGAATTGCCTCAAGCAACGACTCGTTTGCGTATACCACGGCGTCGGTCAGCATTCCCGGCTTGGCCGTTCTCGGAATCAGCCACCGGTAGTCGTCGATCTTTTCAAGGCGCATGTCACACGTCCACGAACACGCGGAGTTCCCACCCACCGTTAACCGCGGGATGGCTTTCGAATTGGTGGTAAGTCGTAGCCTTGACGGCGGTGCGAAGCTCGTGCCGATCCATGTCGAAGCGCTCGCCGATGGCTCGGCCGGCTATCCCGGTGGCCGTCCACGAGTCGATGATGAACTCCACGAACACCAACCCTTCAGTGTCGAAGAAAAAAAGGATCTCGTTTAACCAGTTTACGACTTGCGCGGCATGATCTGTACCGGTGGCTTTGAAGTACCGTTCTTCCAGCGGGCGAAAGTTTTCGGGATTCGCCAGGATGCTGACGAGCCCCCTGGACGCCTCTATTAAGGCCTCTTCTCGAGAAGCGCCGCGCGCCAGGATGCCGATATCAGAAGGGTGTTCCAGGAACTGAAACATAATTGTGAGGCCTGGAGAGCGCGATCAAGAAGGTGTGAACAAATGGCCGGGATGGCGCGTTTTTACGCGCCTCCGGCGCTAATTCATTCCACCTTCATTCTATATATCCAGCTCTATGTTCCAGTATAGATAGTCCCGCCAGCTCTCCGGCGGCGACTTCAACCGGAAGGTTACGTGGAAGGCCGGCAACCAATGCGGTTCGGTGGGCCGGCGAATCAGGTTCATACCGGCTTCATCCGGCGTGCGCCCGCCTTTCCTATGGTTGCAGCGGAAGCAGGCAGCGACGATGTTGTCCCATCGCTTCTGTCCGCCGAGTGCGACCGGTACCACGTGATCGAATGTCAGATCTTCCGATGGAAATTTCTTCCCACAGTACTGACACGTGTAATCGTCGCGTGCGTAGATATTGGCCCGCGAAAATTTCACGCGATTGTGATTCTTCACGCGGACGTACTTCAGCAGACGAATGATTGAAGGCAGCTTGATCGCGAAAGTGATGGCGTGAATCTGCTTGTCATACTCTTCGATCACTTCCACTTTTCCAGCAAAAAGCAAGGTGAGTGCCTTTTTCCAGGAAATGATCCTCAGCGGCTCATAAGAGGCGTTCAAGAGTAGAGTCGCGTTCATATTTAAGCTGATTTTTCAGATTGGGCAGGAGTTTGTCAAGGGCTTTCCATGCTAAAACCCTTGCCATCATTGGGTTTCACGAATCTGTTACAATTGCGTCATGCTCCGTAAAGAACAGGATTTGCGGCATATTTTGAGAGAAATGGGTTCGTGCATCGTGGCCTTCAGCGGGGGTGTCGACAGCTCTTATCTGGCTTTCATCGCCCATACCGAGCTTGGTTTCAATGCCCTGGCCGTAACAGCGGAGAGTCCGAGCTATCCAACGTATCAGCGGAATATCGCGCTGGATCTGGTTGCTCAATATGGCTTTCGCCATGAGTTCATCGTCTCCGACGAGATGAAGGATTCAAACTATGTTGAGAATCCATCCAACCGCTGCTATTTCTGCAAACATGAACTCTATACAAAGCTGCAGAAGATTGCCGAAGGCCGCGGGTTCCGATACGTCGTCGATGGAAATAACCTTGACGACACGAGTGATTACAGACCAGGCAGACAAGCTGGACGGGAGCTCGAAATCCGCAGTCCGTTGATCGAAGCCAGATTGAATAAATCAGAAATCCGTGAGTTGTCGCGGACTCACGGATTGAGAACGTGGGATCAACCGGCGTCGGCCTGTCTCTCGTCGCGCATTCCCTATGGCTCTGCAGTCACGGTTGAAAAATTACGCATGATCGATCAGGGTGAGGAAGTGATGCGCAGCCTGGGGTTCAGCCAGACGCGCGTGCGGCATCACGGTGATATCGCGCGCATCGAGATTGCCCGTGACGAAATGCCGAAGGCCCTGACCGTCGAAACCTTCGACAATTTGAGTCGTGAATTCAAGCGTATCGGTTTTCGCTTTGTCACCATCGATGTCGATGGCTATCGGACCGGCGCCCTAAACGAAGTCCTCACTAAAATCACAGCCATTAAATGAAAGTTCTTGTTGTCGGCTCCGGCGGCCGCGAGCACGCGATAGTCGATGCGCTTGTGCAGAGTCCAAAAGTAACCAAAGTGTTCTCTGCGCCCGGCAACGGCGGCATTCGCGAACAAGCCGAATTGGTTGCTATCCATGCGGACGATATTGCAGGGCTGAAGAGTTTCGCGCAGAAGCAGGATGTGGATCTGACTTTCGTCGGGCCTGAGATCCCGCTGAGCCAAGGCATCGTCGACGCTTTTCGTGGGGATCGGATGGCTATTGTGGGACCGACCGCCGATCAGGCACGTTTGGAATCCAGCAAGAGTTTTGCGAAGCAATTCTTCAAAAACAACAATATCCCGACCGCTGCCTTTGCCGAGTGCGCGACACCAACCGAGGCTTACCGCGTTCTGGATAACGCCCGATATCCGATCGTCATCAAGGCGGATGGCCTGGCAGCCGGCAAGGGTGTTGTCATTGCGGAAAATCCCGATCAGGCAAGGACGACCGTGCGATCCTTTATGGAATCCAGGAGCCTCGGCGATGCGGGAACAAAGCTCGTCATCGAAGAATTTCTCCAGGGCGAAGAAGCCTCGTTCCATGTCTTCGCGGATGGCCGCACATTTCAACCGATGGTGGCAGCGCAGGACCATAAGCGTCGGTTCGATGGTGACGCGGGTCCGAACACCGGAGGGATGGGTGCTTATTCCATCGATACCATTCTTTCCGCCGAGCAGCAGCAGGCAGTTATCGAGAGTATGATCAAGCCGACGCTTAACGCCGCTTCGGGATACTCTGGAATTCTCTATGCCGGGCTGATGCTGACCACGGACGGCCCGAAACTACTCGAATACAACGCGCGGTTCGGTGATCCCGAAACGCAGGTTATTCTCGCGCGTTTAAAGAGCGATCTGGCGGATGTGTTCACGGATATCGCGGAACACCGACTAGGGTCCAGTCACCTCGAATGGCGGCACGGAGCCGCAGCAACTGTCGTTTTGGTGGCAAATGGTTATCCGGGTCCCGTTGAACCTGGAAAAGAGATTGCTGGACTGGCCGAGGCAAAGCGGATCGATGCCGTAAAAGTGTTCCATGCCGGCACGCGTGCGGAAGGTGGCAAGGTTTATACGAATGGAGGCCGTGTCCTTAACGTTACTGCGCGTGGAGCCACCCTGGCGGACGCCCTGGAGCGCGCCTACTTCGTTGCGCAGATGATAGAATTTGAGGGAAAAGACTATCGCCGAGATATCGGAAAGAAGGGTTTGGCAAAAGAAATATGAATCCTGTTGTGGGCATCATCATGGGTAGCGATTCGGATCTTCCGACGATGCAGGAAGCGTCCAAAATTCTGAAGCAGTTCGAAATCCCGTATGAGATCGGTGTGTATAGCGCACATCGCTCTCCGCATCGAACAGCGGAATACGTGCGCTCAGCACACGATCGTGGCCTGAAGGTCATTATCGCGGGTGCCGGGAGCTCTGCACATTTGGCGGGGGTGACGGCCGCCGAGACCACGCTGCCGGTCATTGGTGTGCCGATCGACAGTTCACCGTTATCGGGTTTCGACGCCTTGCTGGCGACGGTGCAAATGCCTCCGGGAGTGCCCGTTGCGACGATGGGCGTCGGCAAATCCGGTGCCACGAACGCCGCGATCTTTGCAGTGCAGATCCTTGCCGTCAGCGATCAACGTCTCGCCGCGAAGCTGGCAGAATACAAAGTCGGCCTGGAAAAAGCGGTGGCCGAAAAAAGTAAGAAAGTTCAGGAATCGTCATGAATACGGGAACCGAACACGAGAAGCCCAAGAGGCGCAGGAATTCTTGTGTCTTTTGTGCCTATTGCGTTCCCTTCCCTCCTCAAAATGCCTGACACGTTTCACATAACGAACTTCGGCTGCCGGGCGTCGCAATCCGAGGGAGCATCCATCCAGCAGGAACTCCTCGAAGCGAATGCTGCGGAAGCTGCTTCTCCCTATGAAGCCGAAGTCGTCATCATCAATTCCTGCACTGTTACTGCCGAGGCCGATCGAGATGTCCGGCAGACCATCCGGCGGATCGCATCTCGCAATCCTCGAGTAAGAATCATCGTGACCGGATGTTACGCCCAGCGCGCGCCTGAGGAATTGGCCGCGCTGCCGCAAGTCCGATACGTTGTCGGGAATTCCCATAAACCACTGGTTGCGGAGCTCGCACTTGAAGCCGATCATGGCAGGTCCGAGATCTTCTGCAGCGATATCTTTCTCGAACGTGAATTGAAGCCGGCCTCGCACCTGGGTTCCGGCGGCCGCACGCGAGCCATCGTAAAGGTTCAGGATGGCTGCAATGCCAATTGCTCGTTCTGCATCATTCCGTCGGTCCGTGGCCGCAGCCGAAGCATCGCGCCGGAAGCCGCTCTCGATGAGGTAGCGGAATCTGGTTGCGCGCGGATATAAAGAGGTCGTTTTTTCGGGAATTCATCTGGGGACATACGGCCGCGATCTTCGGTCGAAGACCACCTTTTACGATTTGGTGTGTAGCGCCCTGACCATACCCGGCCTCGAGCGCCTCAGGTTGAGTTCCATTGAGCCTCTGGAGGTCGTGCCCGAGCTGATCGATCTCGTGGCTGCGCATCCGCGGCTGGCCCGCCATTTTCATATCCCGCTTCAGAGCGGCTCGACGCGCATTTTGCGCGCCATGTATCGGCCATATTCAGCGGGTTACTATCGCGATCTAGTCAGCCGTATTCGCGAACGGATTCCCGATGCCGGCATCGGCGCCGATGTGATGGTCGGTTTCCCCGGCGAAACCGACGACGATTTTCTCGAGACGTACGAATTGATCAACCTCTCCCCACTCACGTACCTGCACGTCTTTCCGTTTTCCTCCCGCCCTGGGACGGTGGCGGCAGGGCTGCCGAACCAGGTCCCGGACCATGTCGCCAGATTTCGCGCCAAGGGATTACGCGACCTCATTGCCCGGAAAAATGAAACCTTCCGAAGCAACATGGTCGGACAGGAGCTGGATGTTTTGACGCTGGAAGAGGGCACTGGAATCAGCAGTAACTTTTTGCGCGTCAGCTGTCCGGTGTCTTTACCGGCGAACAAGTGGATCCGGATGGCAATCCAGAACCTTACGCAAGACGGAGTTCAGGGTACCCTGCCTTGATCCCGGATATTTTCCGTTTTTTTCTTCCCAGGAAAATATAGACTCCCGCAGATACGATATTCAGGAATAAGCCATGGCACGACCGATGGATGAAGGCATTACTCAGTATCTCCATTCATGGCAGCAGGGCGACGAAAAGGCGCTCGAGCAGCTAACACCCCTGGTGTACCGGGAACTGCATCGCCTTGCAGTCCGGTATATGCGGGGCGAACAAGTGGATCATACTCTGCAGGCCACTGCGCTGGTGAATGAAGCATACGTCCGGCTGATCGATTGGAAGAATGTTCAGTGGCAGAACCGGTCGCATTTTTTTGGTGTGGCCGCTCAAGTCATGCGTCGAATCCTGGTCGATTACGCCCGATCGCGTCTCTATGACAAGCGAGGTGGAGGTGTGCGCGCGGTATCGCTGGACGATGCGCCGCCCGTTGCGGATGAAAGGTGCGAGGTTCTCCTGGCAGTCGATGAAGCCCTGGATCGCTTAGCTGCGCTGGACGCCCGGAGAGCGAAGGTTGTCGAACTCCGATATTTCGGTGGCTTAAGCATTGACGAGACCGCCGAAGCGCTTGGTGTTTCTTCCATCACGGTCATCCGGCAATGGAATTTCGCAAAAGCCTGGCTGCTGCGAGAGCTTGCCGGCCACTCAATCGATGAGCCCTGAACGTCTCCAGCAGATCGAAGCTCTTTACAACGATGCGCTGGCTCTCAAGCCCGCCGAGCGGGCGGCGTTTATCGAGCAGGTGTGCGCCGGTGACAGCGAATTACGGACTGAACTGGAATCGCTTCTGTCTGCTGGAACGGAGTCGTATCTGGACAGGGATGCGTTGGAGTTAGCCGCCGAATCTCTCGCACATGCTCAGGACGGATCGATGATGGGGCAGACTCTCGGCAGATACCAACTGCTATCCCTGGTTGGCCGCGGAGGCATGGGCGAAGTTTATTGCGCGGTCGACTCCCGCCTCAATCGGCTCGTTGCCATTAAGGTGCTTCCTGCATACATGAGAGACAATCTCGATTGGGTCGAGCGATTGAACCAGGAGGCGCGCGCCGTCGCTGCGTTGAATCACGCGCACATCTGTACGTTGTATGACATCGGACATGATGCGGGGATGCACTATCTGGTGTTCGAATACCTGGCCGGTGAACTCCTCTCCGACCGTCTCTCTAAAGGACCTCTGCCTCTGAAGCAAGCGCTGCAATATGCTATTCAGATGGCGGAGGCGATCCGCGCCGCTCATCAGGAAGGCATCATTCATTGTGATCTGAAACCGCACAACATGATGCTGATGCAATCCGGACTGAAACTGCTGGATTTCGGAATCGCCGAATTACGATATTCCGATCAACAATGGATGGCCCGCTCAAAGCAGCGTACTTCCGGCGTCGCATCTCCCGGGACTCTGGCATACATGTCGCCGGAACAGATCGAAGGTGGCGAGCCGGACGTTCGAACCGATATTTTTGGCTTCGGCTTAGTCACCTATCAGATGGTGGCGGGTCAGCCTGCGTTTCGCGGGGCAGATCACGCGGCTCTCTCCCAGGCCATCCTTCACCACAATCCTGTTCCCGCTTCCCAGCTCGCAGCACATATTCCGCCGGCTCTCGATTTCCTTCTCGAACGCTGCCTGGCAAAAGTTCCCGCGGAACGGTGGCAATCGATAGCTGATGTTTTATTGATGCTGCGCTGGATTGCAACCTGACGCATACCTCGCGCCGCATCACGCTTCCAGAATGACGACTGCGCAGGAAACTAATTGATCGTGTGTCAGTGAAACATGAAACCGGACTGCGCCGGCTGAAACGGCGTGGTTCAGGGCCTCTCCGTGCAGATGAAGCTCGGGTTTACCGCTTGGCAGACGTTCGATTTCCACGTCTTTCCATTGCACCCCCGCAGCCCAACCGGTCCCAAGCGCTTTGAATGCAGCTTCTTTCGCAGCAAACCGGGCGGCGTAATGGATTTCGGGCTGGCTGCGGTTCTTGCAGTAATCGATTTCACCTTGCGTATATATTCGATTTAGAAAACGATCGCCGAAGCGTTGGATGGAACCGCGGATCCGGTCGTTTTGAACAACGTCAATACCGATGCCAGTGATCATAAGAAGACATTCGCAGCCAAAAAGATAATGTTACAGGTAAAGCGCCAAGATCAAATCACGTTCATTCAATCCGAAGCGTTAGAGCAAGTGCCCGGGATCGTCCACGGTTTTTCCACCCGGCGCGGCGTCCGGAATGATTTTTCCCTCGGGCCGGCCAACTCGCCAAATCCAATGGTACAGATGAATCGCGCTCAATTTCTTGCTGCATTGGGGGCCCCAGGATGGCCGATTATCAAATTGCAACAGGTGCATTCCGGCACGGTGCTCGATATCGACGATACTTCGGCAGCCAGCGAGCCTGTCGAAGGCGATGCTGTTATTACGGCGATTCCAGGCGTCATGCTGGGTATCCTGACGGCGGATTGCGTCCCTATTTTGATTGCTGATGCCGACGGGAGGGCTGTTGGGGCCGCCCACGCCGGTTGGCGCGGCACGGCAGCACGGATTGCGGAAACCGCTGTGTTGCGACTGATTGAAAAATTCCGGATCGAGCCGCAGAAACTCACCGCAGCAATTGGCCCGCACATTGGCCCATGCTGCTACGAAATCGGAGAAGAAGTCGCCAGCGAGATTTCTGACGACTCCGCGATTATCAGACGCTCCGATTGGTCGAAGCCACATCTCGATTTGGCCGGGGCCAACCGCCGGCAGTTGTTACGAGCCGGCATACCTGAAGAGCAGATTGAGGCCTCATCGCTGTGCACCAGATGCCGCGAAGATTTGTTTCACTCCTACCGTCGAGACGGTAAGCGGATGGGACATATGCTGTCTGTCATCGGTATCACGCCATGAAAAAGGCCCGGGCTACACTGGACCGCGTGCTCTCGAAGGCGGGTATCGCCTCACGCACGACGACCCGGGAGTGGATCCAGCAGGGACGCGTGAAAGTGAATGGCCGCGTGATTCGTAACCCCGACCATTGGGTCGAAAGCGCCAAAGATACGGTACACCTGGACGGACTCAAGATTCGTGAAGAGAAAAAGATCTATGTGGCCTTGAACAAACCAACCGGGGTCGTCACTTCATTTGGCGATAACCGTAGCCGCCCCACGGTCTACGACTACCTGAATAAACTCGACCGCTGGGTTTTCCCCGTAGGCCGGCTCGACATGGACACTTCAGGACTGCTCATCCTTACAAATGACACCGAGTACGGCGAAGCTTTGCTTCAGCCCGAATCCAAAGTACCCAAAACGTATTACGGTAAGGTGTCTGGGGTGGTGACGTCCGATGAGTATTTCAAACTCGCGTGCGGCCTCGACATTGGCCGCGGAGAAACCACCGCACCTGCGGTTATCCGAGAGGTGCGTGCGAGCGAAAAATATACGTGGTTTGAACTGACAATCAGCGAAGGTAAGAACCGCCAGGTACGCCGTATGTTTGAGGCAATCGGTCATGCGATGCTCAAACTGGTGCGGATTCGTATCGGCGACCTGTCTCTTCAGGATATTCCGGTTGGAAGCTTTAAAATCCTGACGCGAAAAGAAGCTTTAAGCGCCCTCCGCCAGTAAATGCGGAATTGAATCAGCCACGGATGGAACGCATCCCTTGAATCCGTTCCATCCGTGGCTTATCAAAATCCGGACACCGCACTAGTGGCGATCCCTGTCATGGTCATCAATGGTCGTGATCATAATGACGTTCATGCTCTCGGTAATCGCGATACTTGTCACGGTCCCAGTGGTGGTCGTGCTCAATCCGGCCCCGATCTCCCGCCCAGTAACCTGCGAAATATTGACCACCCTCGTAGCGCGGCTGCAACCAGCGCGCTCCCGAGTATGGCGCCTGCGTCCAGTAGCCCTTATGCCACTTCCAGTGCTGTCCTACCGGATACCAGTAAGGGTTAACCCATACGTAGTCCGGCCCGGGTCTTGCGGGAAGGACACGCACGACGCGCGCCGGCGGTGGTGGCCCAATTCTGATTCCAAACGAAACTTGAGCGCCGAAGACCTCTCCCTGTCAGGAGCGTTATCCCGAGCAGAATAATTGCGCAGAATCTGTTCATTGAGTTTCGACCTCCTCTATATGATTATTCACTACCCGCAAATCTACTGCCCAAGAATCGGAAAGTGATAAAGACAACCAATTGAATGAGTTACATTCGGTGCGGTTGCCTCTCTCTGCGGCCGGCAATGGCTGCAAACGAGGACAAGTTGACCGCGATGCGGGGGTTTTCTCCGTGAGATGGCCTGAAGGAGGCTGTGGGAAGGCGGTTTTTGACCACCCGCTGAGGCTGGCCGGCAAATAACTGATACCATAGTCAAAATGGGCGGTAGTAATCCATATGTCAACGAACAGCCTCCGCCGCCTGCGACGCGGAAATTCACGATCACATTTCTGCCGATGCAGGTGACTGTCGAAGTCGATCCTGACAAAATTCCCTACGGGCACACGGGTTTGCCCGGCAGCATCCTCGATATTGCCTTGGCCCATGGGATCGAAATCGATCACGCGTGCGGTGGGGTTTGCGCCTGTTCGACCTGCCATTGCATTGTTCGGCAAGGCCTGGAGACCATACCGGAGATGATCGATGCTGAAGAAGAAGAGTTGTCATTTGCTCCTGGCCTTACTCCCAACAGCCGCCTCAGCTGTCAAAGTGTTCCCGATGGGACGTCGGATCTAGTCGTACAAATTCCGAACTGGAACCGCAACGCCGTACGTGAGGGACACTGACCGTCACAACAAATTCATTGGAATTTACCGCGCCCGACAGGTATAAATTGAACTGCACCCCCGACGCTGTAAAAAAATAAATCGCGGCCACGAAGCCGCCAGGGAATGGCTGAGGATGAACGCGCGAAAACACGTTTCAACAGGCAGTATTGTTCTACTTTGCGTCTTGTGTGCCGGTGCAGTACTGATTGGAGCCCAACAGACCACCCCGCCCGAAAGTGCACCTCCAGCAGCTCCGCCTGCTAATACACCCCAGGATGCGCAGGATCCGCGATATCGCCTGAACGTCAATGTTGAATTGGTGAACGTAACGGCAACAGTCCGGGATGAGCAGGGAAAGTACATGGACGGCCTGAAGCTGGAAGATTTTCAAGTTTTCGAGGATGGCGACGAACAAAAAATCTCCTTCTTTTCTCACGATCTTCGCGTGCCCATCAGTGTCGGTGTTTTGATTGACTCCAGTGGAAGCATGCGCCACAAACTGCAGCAGGCCCTGCAAACAGTGCGTGAAATCGCCGCGGCTATTTCGCCTCAGGACGAAATGTTTGTCGTGCAGTTTGCTTCTGATGTCGAAATGAGACATCACTTTACATCCAACATGCAGGAAATTCAGAAGAGCTTGAGAGATATCAAAGCCGGCGGCGAGACCGCCGCCTATGACGCGATTCAGGTCGGCATGGAAGAAATGAAGATGGCGAAGCACAACAAGAAGATCCTCCTTCTTGTCACCGATGGCTTCGATACCAAAAGTCACATCAACTCGGCCCAGGTTGAAGACATTTTGAAAAGATCGGAAGTTCTCGTGTATGCGATCGGAATCGACGATGATGACGAAGATCCGCTCGTTCTTCGCAGGACTCGCTATCACATCTACCATTACATGCTGGACCGGCTGACGGGCGTCAGCGGCGGTCGGGCCTTTCGCATGTTTACGGGTCGTAACTACGCGCTGACGACGGTTGCGCAGGTTTTGCTCGAAGAACTACACCAGCAGTACACGCTCGGTTATTATCCGACATCGCTTCCGGATAAGAATGCCTGGCGGCAAGTGGATGTGAAGGTAAAGAAGGCGGGCTCTCAGATTCGCCATCGGACGGGATACTACGTCAACGAAGCCAAGGCTGCGGCGAAAGGCTCCAATTAAGAAATCAGGATTCAGGGACGGTTGCCTAATTACCCAAATGCGAACTACTAATTTGGGTAATTAGGCAACCGTCCCTGAATTACCGGCCGGTTATTTTTCGAAATATTCCTTCTTCCGTTGTGCCGCCATTTTGACTCGTGCCGCTTCCAGTTCAGCGCTTGCCTGAACCGCGACTTCCACCAAATGGGGGTCGAACTGCGTACCTGCGTGGTTTTCCAATTCCGAAAGAGTTTTTCCGGTAGTGATAGCTCGACGGTAAGGCCGCTCGCCTGTCATCGCATCAAAGGTGTCCGCGATGAAGATCAGACGGGATTCTAAGGGAATCGCCTTACCCTTCAGGCCGGAGGGATAGCCTGTTCCGTCGAACCGCTCGTGGTGGTGGCGGACGATGGGCTCGAGATCGTAGCCATACAGTGACCGGACGATTCGTCCGCCGATCATCGGATGCGACCGGATTTCATCGGACTCGCATGGGTCGAGTGCTCCTGGTTTGGAGAGAATTTCGCCGTCCACGCCAATTTTGCCGATGTCATGGAGAATCGCCGCGGCACGAAGCTTGAAAATCGATTTTTCAGTGAATCCACCGTGCTGGCGGGCGATGATTTCAGCATACCGCTCCACCCGATCGCAATGCCCGGCGGTGTACGGATCTTTGGCTTCAATGGAACGGGCATGGGCGCGAATCGACGACACGAAGAGCTTTTGCATTTCGTTCTCGTGGCGTGTGATCAGTGTGCGTTTCTCGGCCTCGCTTGTCTCGACCAGCAGGTGAAGACGGCTGCGATCCTGTTGGTGCTGGACGAGCATCTGGCGCCGCTCGGTTGCGCGCGCCAGACTGATTTCGAGTTCGCTCAGGGTGAATGGTTTGCTCAGGAAGTCGAAAGCGCCGGCTCGCATCGCTGCCACAGCGCTTTTGGAGTCGGCGTGACCCGTGAGCAGGACCGTGACAATCGTCGGGTCGATCGAAGCGACGTGCTCGACCAGTTCGAGACCGCCGATCTCCGGCATTCTCATATCGGAGTAAACGAGACTATATGCAGACGGCTGTCGTTCGATGAGTTGCAACGCTTCGCGGCCGTTTTCTGCTGTATCGGGCCGAAACCCTTTTGCAGTCAGCGCATCCGCGAGGGCGTAGCGGCAATCTTTTTCATCGTCAACGACTAAAACACGCTCCATGGGCCGTGTTATCGACGCCTCCGCGGCGAATCATTAGCCGTCCTTACGCAGACACTGCGACTTGCTCTCCGAGCCCGATGCGCTTGATCTTTTCGATCAGCGTTGTGCGCTTGAGATTCAGAAGTTTTGCCGCCAGCTTTTTATTACCGTTCGTCTTCCGGAGACTCTGCAGAATAAGTTCCCGCTCCATGTCCGTGACGACGTTTTGAAAATTGATTCCCTCTTCCGGTATTTCAATCAATGGGACAAAGTTCATTGACTCTCGATTCTGGATTTCCGCAGGTAGATCCGGCGCGAGGATTGCCGGCCGCCCGCCGGTCAGGGCAACCATACGCTCAACAAGATTTTCCAGTTGCCGGACATTACCGGGCCAGTCATACGACATCATCGCTTTCATCACCTGGGGAGAAACGGTTTTCAGATCCAGGCGGTGCTTTTCGCAGAAATGTTCGATAAATTTCTGCACCAGCAGGGGAACGTCTTCACGGCGTTCGCGCAGCGGAGGCAGGTCTATCGGAATAACATTCAACCTGTAAAAGAGGTCTTCGCGGAATGTTCCGTCTTTGACCATTTGTTCGAGGTTCGAACTGGTCGCGGCGATGATACGGACGTCCACTTTAACTGTGCTGTTTCCGCCGACCCTCTCGAATTCGCGCTCCTGGAGAACGCGCAGGAGTTTGACTTGCAGGGCCACCGGCATATTTCCGATTTCATCAAGGAAAATCGTGCCGCCATTGGCCTGTTCGAATCGTCCAATGCGCGTCTGAACAGCCCCCGTGAAAGCGCCCTTGACGTGTCCGAATAGTTCCGATTCGAGAAGGTTCTCGGGGATCGCCCCGCAATTGATGCTCACCAGCTTCTGGTCTTTGCGAGGGCTATTGAAGTGAATCGCTTTTGCGATTAGTTCTTTTCCGGTGCCGGTCTCGCCCTGGATCAGGCACGTGCTGTTCAAGCCGGCGATCGTCTCCACCAACTCGAAGATCCGTTTCATTGCCCGCCCCGTTCCGATGATGTTGCTGAAACCGTATTTTTCGTCGAGTTGCTTGCGGAGGTACTGATTCTCGAACCGAAGGTGCCGTTCTTTCAGGCCCTTGCGAACCATGATCGGCAGCTCAACCAGTTTGAACGGCTTGGTTAAATAGTTGTAGGCGCCTTTCTTGATGGCACTGACCGCCGTCTCAATTGTGCCGTAACCTGTAATAACGACGCCGATGATTTCCGGATAGCGGACGAGCGACTCTTCGAGAAGCTCCACTCCGGTTTTCCCAGGAAGGTTGTAGTCCGTAATCAAGACGTCGTAAGCCGTTTGCGACAGTTTCTCGGCGGCTTCCTCCGCGGAACCGGCTTGATCCACCTCGAGTCCATCCAGTGTCAATATATCGACAATGGCTTTACGAAGATCCTCTTCGTCGTCGACCACCAGAACCTGTTCTCTATTTGAGTTCATTAGCGCCTCCTGCTGAAAATCGGGCCGATTGTACCTTTCGAATCTAAAGTTTTCAAGGAATCCGCCGATGAGGCAGACATGGTGAACATTGCAGAGGTGCTCCCAGGGAGGATTCGAATCCTCGTCGTCGACGACGACAGTGACTTAAGATTGACACTGTGTGAGTACCTGGAATCTCGCAAATTCGCGGTTTCTTCAGCCCGCAACGGCAGCGAAGCCGTCAACATGATCCAGTCCAGGAAACTGACATTCGACATCATTTTCACCGACCTCGTCATGCCGCCAGGACCTGATGGGATGGAGGTTTTAAAGGTCTCCAAGAAAAACAATCCTTTGTCCTATGTCGTTGTAATGACTGGATATTCCTCTATCGAAACCGCCATCGAATCCATCCGCTGTGGCGCCTTCGATTATCTGACCAAGCCCTTCAAGCTTGCTGAAATAGAGATTGTGGCGAATCGCATCGTTGAATATCTGACATTGCTCGACGACAACCGTAAACTCTCCGCCAAACTCGCTTTCGCAAACGAGAAGTCTGCAATGATCGAATCGAGACTCGAAAAGATCGAATCCCTCTTAGGCACCCTGGTTACCAAGATGGCACTTTAGTACAAAACGTTGACATTGCTGGTTTTTTGACAGCCCACCGGCTTCCTGGCTGTCATATTTACGTCATTCTGCTTCCGTTTTATGTCAAATCTCCGACTGCATTTCCGCTGCAACTAGGCAAAATCTGCCGTAACTTACTGGTTTGCCTAGGAAGTTTCTGTGGCATTCCGCCTGCCTATAGGGCGGGGCATGAGTGCACGTGGGCCAGTCAGTCTTGAAGATCTCGTCACGCGGTTCCAATCCGCCTCGGATTCATTAGAACGTTCATACCGCGAACTTCAGGGACGGGTTCAATCTCTCACGGCGGAGCTGGAGAGAGAACGGGAAGAGCGGATTCGATTAGAACGGTTGGCCGCGATGGGCGAAATGGCCATGGAGCTGGCCCACGAAATAAAGAATCCACTTGGCAGTATCGAGCTTTACGCTTCGATGCTCGAGGGTGAATACGCAGAGCAGATCGTACGGAGCGTCCGCTTACTCAATCACTCCGTGACGAACGTGCTTCAGTTCGGAAAACCCATTGTACCGGCGCTGAAACGGATATCGGTCTACCGGTTATTCGAAGGGATTCGGGTATTCCTTCAACCAGTCGCGCAGCAGAAGAATGTTCGGATCATAACGGATTGCGAGCCGGATTGTTTGGCGGTTGCCGATCATGAGTTGCTCCACAGGATGTTGCTGAACCTAGTACTTAACGCACTTCGCGAAGTTCCCACGGAAGGGACGGTGAGCCTGAAAGGGCACGTCGCAAGACGCGACCTGTTAATCGAGGTTGAGGATTCGGGACCAGGAATTCAGGAAGAACGAATGGCCCGGATCTTTGACCCGATGTTTTCCACCAGCCGCGATGGATGCGGTCTGGGGCTTCCGATCGTCAAGAGGATTGTCGAAAGCCACAATGGAATGATCACCGTTAGCTCTTCGCGAAACGGCACAAGATTCCTAATTGCACTTCCACACAACCAGCGTGGGGGTGCCGGCCCAAGCCGGTTTATGGAGGCCGCCGCAGGGAGCGCGTAGTCGCGACCTTTTGGCAGTTTCAACCATACCTGCCGGGTGGGTTCGACGCATCAACATGGAGGTTGTGCGTGAGTCGTTTACTCGTAGTCGATGATGACATCCAGATGCTGTCGGCTCTCGAAGCCGCGCTGCGTCACAAAGGTCACACGGTTGAGACTGCGTCGAACGGAATCGACGCCGCTTCCAAGCTGGAGAATTCCGCCGCCGGCGTTCAGGCAGTCATTACCGACCTGAAAATGCCCGGCATGGACGGCATCGAGCTGCTCCATCACGTCCGCCGGACGAAGCCCGCGATTCCAGTTATCCTGCTCACCGCGTTTGGTACCGTTCAAACCGCTGTCGAGGCCATGAAAGCCGGGGCCGACGACTTTCTTGTCAAACCGTTTTCCCATCAAGCTCTCGACGATATTTTGAGTAAGCACGTGGCTACCGGTTTCCGCCCGGCTTCTTCCGGTTTGGACTCAGAAATCATCACGCGGAACGCCGCAATGCAATCTCTTCTGGATCAAGCCGCACAGGCCGCGAAGACGCATGCGACGGTTCTGGTGCAGGCCGAATCCGGCACCGGTAAGGAGCTGCTGGCCCACTGGATCCATAGCAACAGCGCCAATCACAACGGGCCGTTCGTGGCCGTCAATTGCGCCGCGCTCCCGGATAACCTGCTGGAATCCGAACTCTTCGGCTACGAGAAAGGGGCCTTTACAGGCGCCAACGGATTCAAGCCCGGCAAATTCGAACTCGCGCAAAACGGGAGCATCCTACTCGACGAGATCGGCGAAATGGCTCCATTACTTCAGGCCAAATTGCTGCGCGTTCTTCAGGAACACGAGGTGGATCGCGTCGGTGGCAAGCGACCCATTCCCATCCGCGTCCGCGTCATCGCGACAACCAATAAGGATCTGCGCAAGCTGATTGCGCGCGGCCAGTTCCGCGAAGATCTGTTCTTCCGCCTCAACGTAGTGCCGCTGCGCATTCCGGCACTTCGCGAACGCAAGGACGACATTCCTGTCCTCACGCAGTACTTCGCCAAGAAGTACAGTGGCGGCACAGATGTTCAGCCCGATCCTGAAACCCTCGACTTGCTGGAGCGTTATGGCTGGCCCGGTAACGTGCGTGAACTGGAAAATGTTGTGCACCGAGCCTTCGCGTTACGCGGCCGATTGAAGATTACTCCTGCCGATTTATTCGATCACAGCGTTGAGAGTGCCGAATCGGCAGGTCTTCAGGCAGGACAGTCTGTCGACGAAATGGAACGCAAGCTCATCATGACCACTTTGGAGCAAACCAATGGCAACCGAACTCACGCGGCGAAACTGCTCGGAATCTCGTTGCGCACGCTTCGGAACAAACTGCGCGAGTATCGTGTAGAGGAGACGGCCACCATATGATCCAACCAAGCGAAGATCGCGTGTTTCCTGCGCTCGAGGACCTTCTCTCCTGGACGTCCAGGCGGCAGCAGGCGCTCGCGGCCAACGTTGCCAATCAGGATACGCCGGGATATCGAGCCAAAGACTATTCGTTTCAGGAACAGCTGGCATCGATAACGATGGCCGCCACCTCGGAAAAGCACATGATGCCCCCGGGGGACACATCGACGACTCGCTTATATGAGGTCGGGACCGAGGAAAAACCTAATGGGAACACGGTCGATCTTGAACGTGAAATGAGCGAACTCACGAAGAACGGCCTGCAATACCTCACGCTCATCGAATATCTGAATCAGAAGGTCAAGACTCTTCGCTATGCCATCTCCGAAGGAGGCAAGGTTTAGTTATGAATCTTCTAACCGCAGTCGACGTGAACTCCAGCGGATTAACGGCCCAGCGCAAGCGTGCCGAGGTTGCCTCGTCGAATCTTGCGAACGCGCAAACAACCCGCACTCCCGGGGGCGGCCCCTATCGCCGGAAGGACGTCGTCTTTCAGACGACTTCATTTACGCAATCACTCGGCGCGGCCATGGATCCCGGCGTCGAGGGGGTCAAGGTGTCCGACATTGTGGAAGATCCGAGGCCGTTCGATCGTCGCTTCGAGCCAGGCCACCCGGATGCAGATGCCGAAGGCTATGTCACATATCCCAACGTGAACGCAATGGAAGAGATGGCCAATCTCGCTGAAGCCTCCGAAAGCTACCAGGCCAACATCGGTGCGATCAGTATTTTGAAAACAATGATCAATCGCACACTCGATCTCGGTAAGTAATATCAGGGTACGCAGCCAGAGAAGAATATGAGCGACTTTAAAGTTTATAGCGATCTTCCACGTATGATGCCGACGCCGACAGCGCCGACGCCTGCCGCGGCCGGTACTTCCTCATTCGGCAAGCTGTTGAACGAAGCCATTGAGCAAGTCAACGATGTGGAAAAAAGTTCCCAGAACGAGTTGCAGAAATTTCTGAGCAATGAATCCGACCTGCATTCCGTAATGATCGCTCTTGAAAAGGCGGACTTGTCCTTCCAGACCATGATGCAGGTACGAAACAAGTTTGTTCAGGCGTACCAGGAAATAATGAAAGCTCAGGTGTAGTAATAATTCATGGCCGCGTCAAATCCGCTCGAGCAGATCAAGGCGTTTTTTACACGATTTACGCTCCAGCAGAAACTGGCGATCGCCGGTTCCGGTTCGCTCGTTCTCGTATTGCTCTGGGCGCTTGTGCATTTCATGATCCAGGTCGAGTACCAGACGTTGTATTCCGAACTCGATCCCCAGGAAGCACAAGCTATCGTGCAGAAGCTCACCGAACTCAAAGTTCCTTATGAGCTTACCACCGACGGCAGATCCATCAAGATTGCGTCCGATAAACTGGCCGAAGTGCGAATCCAACTTGCCAGTCAAGGACTTCCGGAAAGCGGCCGAATCGGCTTCGAGATTTTCGACAGAACAAATTTCGGGATCACGAATTTTCAGGAGCAGGTCAACTATCAGCGCGCCCTGGAGGGGGAACTCGCGCGCAGCATCATGACTCTTGCTGAAGTCGAAGCGGCACGAGTGCATCTGGTACTTGCAAAGGAATCCTTGTTCCAGAACTCGGATGACCAGACCAAAGCATCCGTCATTCTCAAGTTAAAGAATGGTCGCTCTCTGACCCCTCCAGCGGCACAGGGAATTGTGAACGTGGTGGCCAGCTCGGTGAAAGGTCTGACACCGGAGAAAGTTGTATTAATCGACTATCGCGGCAAAATACTTTCTCATAACGAAGGAAGCGACAGCGGATTGTCCGTCCAGCAGTTGGACGCAAGACAGAAACTCGAAACGGAGTTATCGAACAAGATTGTACAGATCCTCGAGCCCGCGGTCGGCCAGGGCAAAGTCAGGCCCCAGGTTTCTGCGCTGATGAATTTCCAGCAGGTCGAAGAAACTGTCGAACAGTACGACCCGCTGGGCAGCGTCGTTCGCAGCCAGAACAAACAGGAAGAGCATCAGCCCAGAAACGAGCGCATCGCGGTCGGGGGAATACCAGGCCCGCGGGGCAGTCCGGCTGCGAATCCTGCAAACCCTGCGGCGACCACACCGGGCAGCTCTGCACCGTCACCAGACACACAATCCGTCGCGACCAACGCTGCGGACAATCTGCTGAAGCGCAGCGAAACGATCAATTATGAAGTCAGTAAAGCCGTCCGGCACGTTGTCAATCCTGTCGGGAAGGTCGATCGCATTTCCGTTGCGGTGCTCATCGACAACCACACGAAGCTGACAACAGGAAGCGACGGGAAGCCACAGCCAATACAAGAACCTCGAAATGCCGACGACATGAAAAAGTACAAGGACCTGATCTCTGCCGCCATCGGATTTAATCCGGATCGCGGCGATCAGCTTACCGTCGAGAACATTTCGTTTGAAGGTGAAAGCGAGTTCATCGAGAAGCCGACGTTTCTGGAGAAGCAAGCCCCGCTGATTATGATCGGCCTGCGATATTTGATTATTCCGGTCGTCTTCATTCTTCTTTATTTGTTTTTCCTGCGGCCTGTTCAGAAGAGTCTGTTTGGCAACCTGGTTCCGGCTGGAGCGCTTGCAGGGCCGCGAAATCTTCCGAAGCTTCCGGGGACCGTTCAAACACCGATGACGGTTAAACAGCTCGAAGCCCAGCTTAATGGAGTGAAAGATGATTATGCGAACACGCCCGAGCGCGAGTTCCTGCCATTGCCTACTCCATCGAAAATGGATCTCATTCGAAAGAGAGTCGTAGAACACGCACAAAGCGATCCTGAAACCGTGGCCAGACTCGTCCGCATGTGGCTCGCCGACGAGAGGAACAAATGAAGAATGGCGATGCCAGGCTGGCCGCGACGCTCTTCGTATTGATCGGCGAGGAAACGGCTTCCGAGGTTCTGCGGTTTCTCAATGAGGCGGAGATCGAACAGATTTCCAAGGAAATCTCCAATGTCGGTCCGATCGCTTCAGAAGACGCGGAAAAATCCGCCGAAGAACTATATCAGACGCTGGTCGCTAACCGCTTCGTGTCCGAAGGAGGCGTGGACTACGCCAAAAAGGTTATTCTGCGAACTCTTGGCGCCGGTCCTGCGAAGCGGATCATGGATCGTTTGTCTTCGAGTTACGCAAGTTCCAACGCCTTCGAAGCGATTGACCGACTGAACCCGATCCAGCTCTCGCAGTTCATACAGAATGAGCATCCGCAGACTATTGCGCTGATTCTGGCGCACCTGGCCCCGAATAGCTCGGCCGAGTTGCTCGAGTCCTTGCCGGAAGACATACAGGCGGACGTGGCTGTCCGAATGGCAAGTCTCGAAACGATATCTCCGGATGTGATTAAAGCCATTTCCGCTGTACTCGAAGAGAAACTCAAGCCGGTGGGGACATATGCGCACAACCAGGCCTATGGTGGCATCCGGGCGGTCGCCGAGCTTCTGAACCGCATGGACCGCAGGCGAAGTCGCGCCGTTCTCGAGAAGATGGATGAAGAGAAACCGGAAGTCGCAAACTCGATTCGAGAACTGATGTTCGTATTTGAAGATATTGCGATGCTCGATGATGCGGCCATTCGCGAAATACTCCAACGAATCGATAAAAAGACAATCGCGCAGGCTCTCAAAGGAGCTACAGAACAGCAACAGGGCCAGTTCTTCCGAAACATGTCCGGACGAGCCGTAGAGATGATGAAGGAAGAAATGGAACTGATGGGGCCCGTTAAGATGAAGGACGTGCACGCCGCTCAACAGCGCATTGTTGAAGTTGTTAGAAAACTCGAAGAAGAAGGCGTGATCAATCTGGGCAGCGGTGGCGGGGAAGAGTATGTCCTCTAGGATCATTCGTGGCGATGGCCGCTTGCAACAGCTGAAAGTCAGCGCGTCAAATGAGCGTTCGATCATTTCCGGCAGAACGCAGGAGCATGTATTGAACGTCGAGAAGGACGCGTTCGAGCAGGGCTATGCCGAAGGTGAACGCATCGGGAAACAAATGGGCGAGAAAATTGTAGAGACCGTGGTGAAACGGTACGAGCACAGCATTACGGGACTCGCCGAATCTCACAAACAGCTCGTTCAATCCATGGAAGCGCAGACTGTTCAACTGGCGCTCGAAATCGCGCGAAAAATCGTGCAGAGAGAGCTCACGCTGGACCAGGATCTGGTTGCAGCACTTGCCGCGGTCGTTCTCAAGCGCGTATCGGGACACCAGGACATTACACTCCGCGTCAGCCGCCACGATTTCCCTCGCCTTCGTGTCGCCATCATGAACGTGAACCCGGCGGTTACCGTCAAAGACGACGCCACACTGGAACGCGGCGACTTCGTCGTCGAGACAGGGCAGACGTTCCTGGATGGGCGTCTCTCCAGTCAAATCGAATCTATCGGTAAAGTCTTGTTTGATGAGTAGCGTCCTGGAACTCGAGCGTTTCTATTCCCGGCTGGGGGCTAGCGACCCGATCACGGAGTTTGGCGTGGTCGAAAAGGTCGTTGCCAATACGATCGAGTCTCACGGGCCCAACGTCACGATGGGCTGCGTTTGCTGGCTGCTGAGTCAAGGAAAGCATATTCCGGTCGAAGTTGTGGGTTTCACGGATGGCAAAGTGATTTCCATGCCCCTGGGCAAGATCGACGGCGTGAAGCAGGGCGACATCCTGCGTGCCTCCAGCCGCACCGCCAGTATCGGTATGAGCGACGGACTTCAGGGACGCGTCCTCGACGGATTAGGCCGGCCGATCGACGAAAAGCCCCTGCCGCTGGACTTGCACCGCCAGGATCTTTATGCAGAACCTGCCAATCCTCTTTCGCGGGACCCGATCCGAGAAGCTCTGCAGACCGGGGTCCGCGTTGTTGATGGTCTGTTGACAACCGGGCTTGGCCAGCGCGTCGGAATTTTCGGCGGCAGCGGAGTTGGAAAAAGCACATTGCTTGGCATGATTGCCCGATATACCAGTGCGGACATCAACATCATCGCCCTCATTGGCGAGCGCGGCCGGGAAGTACGCGAGTTCATCGAAAATGACCTGGGCGAAGAGGGTCTCAAGCGATCCATCGTGATCGTTTCAACATCCGATCAGCCGGCCCTTGTACGCATACGTGCCGCTTTTGCCGCCACGGCTGCCGCGGAATATTTCAGAGATCGCGGCTACAACGTCATGCTCATGATGGATTCCGTTACCCGCTTCGCAATGGCCCAGCGCGAGGTCGGTCTTGCAGCCGGTGAGCCGCCGTCCTCCAAGGGATACACGCCGTCCGTGTTCTCTCTCTTGCCGAAATTACTGGAGCGGTCCGGGAAATTCGCCAATGGAAGCATCACCGCTTTCTACACCGTACTGGTTGAGGGCGACGACATGAATGATCCCATCGCCGATTCCGTAAGATCGATTCTGGATGGGCACATCGTTCTCGATCGTGAACTTGCATCCCGCGGTCACTATCCCTGTGTCGATGTGTTAGCGAGTGTCAGCCGCTTGATGTCTCATCTGGTCAGTCCCGATCTGAAAAACGCCGCATACGAGATTCGTGATCTCATGGCGACGTACAAAAAGTCGGAAGATCTCATCAACATCGGCGCCTATAAACGCGGCTCCAATCCACGCCTCGATCTGGCCATCGACCGCAGCGATCTCATCAACAGGTTCCTTAAGCAGCGCGCCGAAGAACCTTCACAACTCATCGCTACTCAGCAGCAACTCATCGATCTTGCCCGGTTGAAATGAAACAAGGGCTCAAATCGGGTGTGAAGCGGCTGGAGCGCCTCGTCCATATCCGGCAGACCTATGTGTCTGTCGCAGAAGCTGCCGTCAAACAGGCTGAAGCTGAAGTTCAGCGCCTTGAAAAAGCCGACTCCGAACTGGCGGGGAACATTCAGACTACTCAGGCAGGAATTGCCTATCTGCAGACGGTCACCGCGGGCCAGGTTCAGACAGACGAAAAGTACATTCAAGCGCTGACAGAGCAGCGTACGGCCATCCGTCAATCTCTTGCGGTTGCAACAAGTAACCTCGAAAAACGGCGCCTCGAATGGACCGAAGCGATGAAGGAGCAGCAGATCATCGAGAAACTCAAGGAACGACGCTTGCACCAGTGGGAGCGCGAAGCAGACGTAGCGAATCAGAAGACACAAGATGATGTCTCGATCGGACGCTACGTCAGGACGCGAAACCAGCATTGAGGCATCCTGTCGTTAATGGAACTGAACGCACTGGCGGTAACAAACGCAGCTGATATTCTTTCGCTGATTAATCTTTCCGGCGACGGTTCTATCGTTTCGACCAATTCATCGACCTCCAATGTAGACCTTGCGACCGAATTGACCAAAATCATCGCCTTCCAGCGCGGCTATCAGGCCAATGCGAAGATCATCACTGTTACTGATCAGATCATGCAAGATACCTTGAACATGTGAAGGCTCAGTAGCCCACGTGCTAGATTAGACGGCGATGGATGAAGACAAAGTAAGAGAGTGGTTGCACGATTTGAACAACCGCATCGGCATGGTCCTGGCTAATGCGGAACTGATGCAGCTGGAAAAGCCGACTCCAAAGGCGCTCGAGCGTTCAAAGCTTATCGAAGAGAAGGCGCTCGAGATGCGGCAGCTGGTGCGTGATATCAGCGACCACCTTTTGGGATAAGCCGCGAATTTAACGAATGGGCAATTTGTTGCGCCCATTCGTTAAATTCGCGGCTTACCCTGACGCGCGTCTGTCATCGTTTTGACCTCGTTTAATCACTAAGTCCTTCACTTTTCGAGCCTGCCGAACGGCACAGCGCGTGCATTCCTCTGAACTCTGAAACAGAGGAGGGCAGACCGTGCCGGAAGATCCAGTTGAAGAACAAGAAGTGCCGCCGTCTGCCAAAGGCGGATGGTCACTCGGCAAGATAGCGTTGATTGTCGGATTGGCTTTGCTGTCGAGCGCCGTCGGCGGGGTCGTGTCTTTTGTACTGATCACAAGGACCCTCAATGGCCAGGCTCAAGGCACTGACGTTGACAGGAGCAAAGAGGCGGAACAAGAAAGGATCGCCGCGATGCTTCAGAAGAGCGCCGTTCTTCCGCTCGATCCCTTCGTTGTGAACCTCGCAGATCCGGATGCTGCCCGATATTTGCGGATAAAGATCAGCCTGATGATCGACAACAAATCGAAAGTAAAAGACATATCGGAGAATCAGGCGCTCCAATTGAAACTGCGAGATGTCATTCTTCAGAGCCTGACGGCAAAGACTTCCCATGACCTGATGAACGAAGAAGGAAAGAACAAGCTGCGCCACGAGCTGCAGGACAAGGTCGGCCTGTATTTCCGCGACCCTAAGCTCGTCGACATCATGTTCACAGAATTTGTAATTCAACTATGAGCGAACAGAACGACGCACTTGCCGTCCGGACCGACGCAATGCTGCGCGAACTCGCGCCGGTCCACGACATCCCGTTGCAAATCGCAATTGAAGTCGGTCGTCTGCGTCTCAAGGTGCGAGATCTTATGAAGCTTGCGCCGGATTCGATCGTCGAGCTGAAAAAACCTGTCGGCGAACCCTTCGACATCTGTATCAACGGTTTGCCTGTCGCTCGGGGCGAAGTTATCGTGGTGGAACAGTCGTCCGGTGTGCGCATTATTGAAGTACAGAAACCCGGGAGTCTCGGCTGATGATGGCGGTTCAGGTTATCGGCTCGCTCATCCTGCTCCTGGGAGGTCTCGTCCTGGGCCTCCAGCTCCTGAAAAAATATGTGCCGGCCATGGCCGGAGCTCGTGATTTGTCCATCATCGAGCAACTCCATCTCGGCGATCGATGCAGGTTGATGGTCGTCAAAGTCCGCGGCGAGGAGCTTCTGATCGGGGTAACAAAAGAATCAATTTCGATCCTCAACAAGTTAGACAAATGACTTATTCATTCTTTAACTTGATGTTGGCGATTACTCCTGCAGTCGCTCCAGCCACATTGAAGCTCGACATGAACAGCACCAACGGGCAGGTTCAAATGACCATGCCCGTGCAGATCATGATTCTGCTGACGCTGCTGACGTTCCTTCCCGCAATCATCATTTCGCTATCGTCGTTTACCCGGATTATCATCGTGTTCCATTTCTTGCGGCAGGCTCTGGGAACTCAGGAAGCTCCTTCAAATCAAATCCTCATCGGGCTCGCGCTTTTTCTCTCGTTCTTCGTCATGAATCCGACGCTGACTGCAATGTACAACAGCGCCTATGAGCCATGGTCGAAGGGAGAAATCGACCAGAGCGAAGCCTTTAACCGAGGATCTGCTCCGTTGAAGCAATTCATGCTGAAAAGCACGCGCGAAAAAGATCTGCAACTCTTCGTGGAAATGTCCGGCGGCCCGAAACCGAAAGGACCAGATGAACTTCCCATGAGGGTAGTGATGCCGGCGTTCATGATTTCGGAAATCAAAACAGCATTTCAGATCGGCTTCGTGCTGTTTCTCCCATTCCTGGTCATCGACATGGTCGTTTCGTCGGTGTTGCTTTCGATGGGTATGATGCAGCTTCCGCCTGTCATGGTCTCGCTGCCGTTCAAGGTTCTTCTGTTCATCATGGTCGATGGCTGGAACCTCGTTATCTCGTCTTTGGTGAAAAGCTATGTCTGAAGAAATGGTTTTGCGCCTTGCAAAGCAGACGCTCGAAACGGTGTTGATGGTCAGCGCGCCGATGCTCGGTGCCGGACTGATCGTCGGCATTATCATCAGCGTGATTCAGATCATCACCTCCATACACGATACGGCTCTGGCCTTTGTGCCCCGTATCGTTGTGACGTTTGTCGTATTTCTCGTTGTTTTCCCATGGATGATGGGAACGATGGTGTCGTATACCCACATGCTGCTCGGGTCCTTTGAGCCGTATTTGCGGTGAATCTCGTTTCGATTGCTATTCCTTATCTCTATCTCCTTCACGTTCTGATCGTCAGCATTCGTGTAGGCGCCACGCTTTTGTTTGCGCCAATCTGGGGAGATCCAGGGCTTCCCCAGTACCTCCGGATCATCCTTGTATTTTCGATCGCTGCCGGTATGTCCGTGGTCATCCCGTTCAATCCTGCCGCTTATACGAATCCCGGATTGGCGCTGCCTGTCGAATTTCTCGTCGGCCTTCTTTTGTCCATGGGTATTCGCATTGCGTTTGCGGGGCTGCACATGGGCGGTCAGTTGTTGGGTTATCACCTCGGTTTTTCAGCCGTTCAGACCATTGATCCGCAGACACAGAACCGTTCCACGTTGATGTCCAGCTATTTGACGATGTTTGGATATGTCATCATCCTTGCGTCCGATCAACATCATGTGATGTTTCGGGCGCTGGCGGACAGTTACAAGGTGTTTCCGATCGGCTCATCGATTTCGACGAACCAATGGTTCGGGCCTCTGATGGAAGCTTCGAAACAGATCTTCATCATCGGTTGGAAGATCGCGCTCCCTGTATTCCTCGCAACGTTTGTTCTCGAGGTCACCGTCGGGTTTATTGCGCGCATGCAGCCGCAGATCAACACTATGGTGGTGACGGCACCCTTGAAGATCCTGGTCGGCCTTATTGTCTTGGGCGCATCTCTCGCGTTCATGCCCCGCGCCGTCGGTCCTGTTATGGACACGATGGTCCTGAGGAAGTGAGCAAAGCAGATGGCGCAACAAACTGGCGAACGCACAGAGAAAGCGACCTTTAGGCGGAGGAAGCAGGCTGAAGACAAGGGCCAGTTCGCCTACTCGCAGGAACTGACTTCCGCCATGACGCTCGCCGCATGTGCTGCGACGGTGTTCTATTTTCTGGAGTCTCCGGCCGGTTTTCGAGCGTTTTTCGCCAGCCTTCTCGAGCAATCGGTAAAGGGAGATACCACTCAACTCATCCGTCAGGCGGGCATGTACTTCCTGCTGACTGCTGCGCCGATCTTTGTGGCAGCATTCGTGGCCGCTCTTGCTGGGAACTTCATTCAAGGTCTGCCCGTTTTTGCCCCCGAGAAGGCAGCTCTGAGCTGGGAACGGTTGAAT
The DNA here is from genome assembly GCA_963738025.1 of uncultured Acidobacteriota bacterium. Lineage (GTDB taxonomy): Bacteria > Acidobacteriota > Terriglobia > 20CM-2-55-15 > 20CM-2-55-15 > 20CM-2-55-15. Next base: position 225,538 of record CAVTWA010000001.1, read on the forward strand.
CCCGCTCAGGGACTTTCGCGGCTGAAAAATCAGATGTCCTGGATGCAGTGGCTGAAACTGATTTTCCTGGTGGCGGTTGTTTCAGTCGTGACCTGGAAATCGCTTGCTGCCTTCTGGGCTGAGATCGTGACTCTTCCTGCTCATTCGATCGACGCATCAAACGCCGTGATGCGGTCGCTGACCGTCCGTGTGGTGACATCTGTCATTGTGGCCGTTGGAATCCTGGCAGTTGCCGACTTCTTCATTCAGCGGCGGAAGTTTGAACAGAGCATCAAACAAACGAAGGCTGAAGTTAAAGAAGACATGAAAGCCGTCGAAGGGAATCCGCAGATCAAGAGCAAAATCAAGTCGGTGCAGCGTGAAGCTGCGCGCCGCAGGATGATGAGCCGGGTGAAGGACGCCGACGTCATCGTCACCAACCCAACGCACTATGCTGTCGCTATGGAATACAAGCCCGAGAAAATGCCGGCCCCGCGCGTCATCGCGAAGGGCCGCAATCTGATTGCAGCTAAGATCAAATCCCTGGGTTGCGAACACGACATCCCGATGGTTGAAAACGTACCGCTTGCCCGTGCCCTGTACCGTAGTGTCGATTTCGAGCAAGAAATCCCGATGGAGCTGTATAAAGCCGTTGCGGAAGTTCTCGCCTATGTTTACAAAATTCGCAAGCGCCTTACCTAGCCTGGCCCATTGCCAATTTTTGGCGCTTTTTCTGACAAATTCCGGCACAAGAGCGCCGCAGCGCAGGTCATAAAACTGACGTGCGAGTCCGGCGTTTCCGATAAGCGCGACACCGAGGGCCTTCAAGTGTGGCGCGTAAAGGGTCAAGGCGTTTGGCTGGAAAATCGAACCGCGGTCGGGAAGATGACATGGTCTGGTTCATGCCTGCACCCGCTCAGACCGCCTCCCGGCTTAACTAGATAAATAAGTTACTTGTTTACATGTGTTTGATTCAACGGACAGAGCGCCCTAGGCAAATCTTGCCGGATGGCACCGAGTTTGCTTTAGCGATGCCGTCATGAAGTCGCAGGTCGCCATGCCTATAGCAATCGTCATCATTTTGATTGCTGTAATCATTCCGCTCCCGACCATTGTCCTCGATATTCTTATATCGACCAATATCGCTCTTTCTGTAGTCATTCTTCTTGCTTCGGTCTATTTATTAAGCCCGGTCCAGTTCTCTTCGTTCCCCTCGATCCTGCTCATGACGACGCTGTTCCGGCTGTCGCTGAACATCGCGTCAACACGTTTGATTCTGCTGAATGGCAGCCAGGGATTTTCCGCCGCCGGCGACGTGATTCGTGCGTTCGGCCAGTTTGTGGTAGGCGGGAATTACGCTGTTGGTATTGTGATTTTCCTCGTTTTGATCGTGATTCAGTATGTGGTGATCAACCACGGCGCGGTGCGCATTTCAGAAGTTACTGCCCGGTTTACCTTGGATGCATTGCCGGGCAAGCAGCTTGCGATCGATGCGGATCTCAACGCCGGAATTATCGATCAGCAAGAAGCCCGTGAAAGACGGGCGGAGATCGGCAAGGAGGCCGAATTCTACGGCGCCATGGATGGCGCCATCCGATTTACTCAGCGTGATGCCATGGCTTCAATTCTCATCACGTTGATCAATATCATCGGAGGTCTTTTCATCGGTGTGTTTCAGTTCGGCATGCCGATTGTCACGGCTTTGACAACGTTTACCATTCTCACCATCGGTGATGGTCTGGTCACAGCGATCCCCTCCCTGTTGATCTCCATTGCGGGCGGCCTTGTCACGACTCGGGCCGCCTCCGATGTGAGCATGGGAGAAAATGTTGTGAGTCAGCTGTTCTCAAACCCAAAACCAGTCTATTTCGGCTCGGGAATCGTCGCCGGTCTTGGTTTGATCCCTGGTTTCCCGAAGTTTTCTTTCTTTTTCCTCGCCGGTACTTTGGGTTTCATCGCTTTCACATTGGCCAAGGCAGCCAAGGAAAGACAGCGCAGCGCGGCGAAGGATGCGCAGCCGAAAGAAAGCGGTGCTAACGCCGAAAAGACCACGGCGTTTCTGAAGATCGACAGCCTGGCGATTGAGATCGGCTATGGTCTGATCGGCCTGGTCGACGTTCAACAAGGCGGCGATTTCTTGAATCGTATTAGATCGATTCGGAAACAAATCGCGCAGGATATGGGCGTCATCGTCCCGCCGGTGAATATCACGGACAACTTGAAACTCGGCCCTCGCCAATATTCGATCCTGCTCAAGGGCGTGGAAATCGCCCGTGGGGAACTGTCACCTGACAAATTCCTGGCAATCAATCCTGGTAATGTCACGGAGACCATTGACGGAACCCCTACGACGGAGCCGACATTCGGACTACCCGCCATTTGGATCACCAAAGAGAATCGCGAGCGGGCGCAGATGATGAATTACACCGTTGTTGACCCCGCTACAGTGCTCGCGACTCATCTGACGGAAACAATCCGAAGCCATGCATATGAATTACTCGGCCGCCAGGAAGTAAAAGCCCTTATTGATTACGTCAACGAAACACACCCGAAGCTGATTGAAGAGCTCGTTCCGAAGACGTTATCAGTTGGAGAAATTCAGAAGGTTTTACAGAACCTGCTTCGCGAGAAGGTCTCAATCCGGGATCTCATCACGATTTTCGAAACGCTCGCGGATTACGGTTCCCAGACTAAAGATCACATTACGCTGACAGAAGTCACCCGCGGAGCTTTGAATCGATCCATTACGAAAGCACTGGTGAACGAACAGGGCGAATTGCCGGTAATCACACTTGCGCCGAAATGGGAAGAGAAACTGAATCACTCGGTCGTACGCGGCGATGCCGGAACCTATCTGGCCGTCGACGCCGGCACCTTCGAGCAACTCGTCAAACTGCTGACGGAAGCTTGTCAGAAGACGATGGCATCGCAGTGGACGCTTCTTTGCTCCAGCGGGCTGCGTTTCCACATGCGCAAGCTGATCGAGCGATTCCTGCCACAGCTCGCCGTCGTTTCTCCGAATGACATCCCGCCGAACGTCCAGATTGTTTCCCTTGGAGTCGCAGGACAATGAAAGTGAAGACCTACAAAAACCAGTCCCTGCAGGAAGGTCTGGAAGACATCAAGAGAGACCTTGGCAGTGACGCGCTCATTTTGAGCACTCGATCCGTCTCCGAAAGGCCTAAATTTGGCCTCTTCAAGAAACAAGCCTGGGAAATCACAGCAGCGTTGGAAGAGCGTGGCCTGAAAACTGCGGCTACAGATGAGACACAAAATGGGGGCAAGTTTTCGACGCCAGCCGGCCTAAACCTTCATGGCGCAGCGACCCGGCCGACGGAGGGACGCCGGGGAAAGGTGGCTCCCGTGACGGCACCGTCAACCTCTCCAACTCTGCCTCTGGTAATGCCGGCGGCGGCCGCCGTTGCGCCTGCGCGCGACCCACGGATGGACGAACTCATTGGCGAAATCAGTGACCTGAAAAAATCGTTCCGCTCCCTGAGCAAGGCCATGCCGGGGAAAACTGAATTTGGCGGAGGCCTCTACGCGGAACTTCTCAGCCAGGGCATCGACGCGGATTTCGCCGACCACCTCATTTCGACAGCTTCGAGGGGAAAGCAGGCGCCGACGGAAATGCGTGACCGCGTTCGCCAGTTGCTCGCCGACCAGTTAGTCATTGAGCAGCCCGAGGAATTGCAGGCGAAAACGCCGATGGTCAGTGTTTTTGTAGGCCCTACAGGCGTTGGGAAAACAACGACGATCGCGAAGATTGCGGGACATGCGACGCTCCGAATGAAAAAGAAAGTGGCGCTGATCTCTACGGATTTGTTCCGTATCGGGGGCCAGGAACAGCTGGTTCGCTTCGGCGAATTGCTGGGAGTGCCGACTTATGGTTGTGCCGACCTCGCGACACTCAGAGAAATGATTGCTAGTCTCGATGACCGTGACCTCATTCTCATCGATACTCCCGGATCAAGCCCATCCGATCTTGCCCGGCTATCCAAATTGGAAAACCTGGCGGAGACTGATGCCAAGGTGCACCTCGTGATCAGCGCCACCACGCGCTCCGATGACATCACGAAGGTGAGTTCACGTTTTCAGCGCTTCACGCCGGCCGGCGTGATTTTTACCAAAATTGATGAAACCGATTCGAAAGGCTCTCTTGCAGGCGATCTTCTGCGTAACGAACTCGCAGTGTCGTATCTCACGAACGGACAGCGCGTACCGGAAGACTTGCTGATTCCCAGCGCGGACGAATTGTCGCGTTACGTCTTACCACTGGAGCCCTCTATATGACAGCCGCAGAGAGAGATGCCCTGATCAACGAGACGCTGCCGCTGATCAAACACATCGCGCATCGGGTCGCCGTCCGCCTGCCCAATAACATCGAGATCCGCGATCTGATCAACGCCGGTGTCATTGGACTGCTGGATGCCATAGAAAAGTTTGAGCCGGAGCGGAACATCAAGTTCAAGACCTATGCGGAAGTGCGCATTCGTGGCGCCATACTCGACAGTCTGAGAAATCTGGATTGGGCACCTCGTTCGCTGCGAAAGAAGAGCAAAGATCTGGAAAGGACTTATTCAGAGCTGACTCAGAAACTCGGCCGCCCTGCGACGGACGAGGAAGTGTCGGAGGCGATGGGCGAAGACCTGCAGGATTTTCACGCGCTGATCGACCAGTTGCACGGGTTGACGATCGGTTCATTTGAAAATCTGAACGATAGCGAAGACAGCGAGAACTACATCAACTACTACCCGGACGATGGCACGAACGACCCATATGCCAAGTTTGAAGCCAGCGAACTGACCGGCTTACTCGGCGAAGCGATTGAAGAGCTGCCCGAGAAGGAACGGCTCGTCCTGTCCTTGTATTATTACGAAGAATTCACGATGAAAGAAATCGGCGCGCTGCTGGGCGTCAACGAATCTCGCGTGTCGCAGTTACATACCAAGGCAACACTGCGCCTTCGCGGCAGGCTCAACAAACTCGTCCCTGACGTTGATTCAGCACTGAGAGCCGCTAACGCCGGTTGACCCGCGACGCTCACCTCAGCAACAAAAATGAACGACAAAAGAGTACAAAAGTACAACTTCAAACGGCCTGATCGTATTTCGAAGAACCAGATTCGCTCGCTTCACTTTGTGCACGACCGGTTTGCGCGTAATTTTTCGTCGTCCCTCTCCGCCTACCTTCGGACGGTCGTTGAGGTCAACCTCGAAAACATTGGCCAGATCAGCTATTCGGAGTTTATGAGCACGGTTTCAGATCCGACGTGCTATGTGGCTATCTCGCTTCGACCTCTGGATGGATTGGCCGCTATCGAGATAGGACCCTCGCTGATTTTTCCCATGATCGATCGGCTGCTCGGCGGTGCAGGACGTCCGATGACAAATGTCCGGCCGATGACCGAGATCGAGCAGAGCATCATTCAAAATATTCTGAAGCTCCTCGTCGACAACTTGAAAGAAAGCTGGCGCCAGGTGTACGCGATTGAATTTGCAGCGACCGCGACGGAGACGCATCCGCACATGATTCAGATCACGGCGCCGAACGAAATGGTCATTCACTTCCAGTTTCAAGTACGGATGCGGGAGACGCTTGCAAGAATGCACCTGGCGATACCGACACTCGTGCTGGAACCGATCATTCATATCTTCGATCAAGAGGAGTACAGCCATAGGAAGGTGATTCATGACGGAACCCTCTTGCAGTTATTAAGAAGTGTTCCTGTCAAAGTCAGTATCGAGACATCGGAAACATCATTTCCGATGCAGTCTCTTCTATCCCTCCAGGTGGGCGACACGATTGTGTTGAACCAGAAGGAAGAGTGGCCCGTCATCATCAAGGTCGCCGGCAAAAACAAGTTGCATGCGAAGGCGCAAATGGATGCGAGTCGTAAAACATTTAGTATAACGGGCTGCATACGCCCGAGAACGCAGGAGCCACTGAGTGGACAGGTCAGCGGATAAGCCGGCCGGCGAGATCAACGACAATCTGGCCGTTCTGATGGATGTGCAACTTCCTGTCGCCATTCGTTTCGGTGAGACCGAAATGATTCTGGAAGAGATCGTGAAACTCGGCGTCGGATCGGTTATCGAACTGAATTCAGGAATTGATCAACCCGTCGAGCTGGTAGTCAATAACCGGACTCTGGCCCGCGGCGAAGTCGTTTCCGTGGACGGTTTCTACGGAGTTCGCATTACGGAGATTACAAGTGCTGGCGAACGATTCAAGTCTCTCAATTCGTAATCCGATTCTGATTTACGCTTTTCTTGCACTGTACGGGCTCTTTACGGTGCTGATCCTCACCTACGTACATTCGAGGTTTCGCATCGCCACCAGAACGCTGAAACTGTTCCAGGCCGAATGGACCAGCGCCGAATCAAGCCACGCGACTCTAGTGGGCGCCGCCCAGGAACAACTCGCAAAACTCAGCGCCAACGCCCCGCCCCCGGTACTGCCCCTTCCTGCAACCCGGCAGACTTCCGTCGGATTTGACGTACGCAACCAGGTTGTCGCGATGGCAAAACGAGGAATCGGAATTGCAGATATCGCGAGGAATAGCGGGCTGCACGAAGGCGAAGTGGACGTTCTGCTGAGCATGGCGCGATTGGCGAAAGGAAATTAACTCCGGGCCGGCATTGTTTGCCCAGTTACAACAACATGAGCAACGCACTTATTGATGCCTATTCCGCGCTTGATGCGCGCATGAAAGTTGTCGACGTGATCGCAAATAATCTGGCGAACGCCAATACAACAGGGTTCAAACGCGATTTCGCGCACATCTTTCAAGGCGAAACCGGTTTCGACACTGGAACCCAGGTCGATGTTTCACCGGGCGACCTTGTGTCCACCGGCAACGAACTCGATGCTGCCATCAACGGCCCCGGGTTTTTCGTTATTCAAACCCCGGACGGTATCCGTTACACACGAAACGGCAGCTTCAGTATAAATGCAGATGGCGAACTGGTTACGAAGGACGGCATGCCGGTGCTGAATACGTCCGGCTCGACGATCAATCTCGGCCACGGAAAAATCGCAATTCAGGATGGAGGCCTCGTTACCGTAGACGGCAACGAAGCCGCGACATTGAAGATCGTCAACGTCAGTGATCCGAGAAAGCTGGGGAAAGAGGGTATGTATCGTCTGACGTGGACGGGTTCTCCAGATGAAGTTCAGGACGTCCCCGATCCGCATCTCAAAAGCGGCTCGCTGGAACGGTCCAACGTCAATGCGATCGACGAGATGATCCATCTGATGTCCGCATATCGCGAGTTCGAAGGGCTCCAGAAGAGTCTGAAGACACTAATGACGGATATGAACGGTAAGTTGGTTCAAGAGTTGGGAAAACTGTCCTAAGGAGCACTGAGCCCGCAATGTCAATGACCTCGTAACGATCCTTGTCGTAGAAAACTCGACGGCAACCAATTCCGCCAACACCACGACCCAGAAAAAGGGTGACGCGACCGTCAACACACCAGCGTTTCTAGGGATTAAAACCCCTCAACCTCCTTTGTCCATTAACTCGGCGCTCGACTTTTCCGGTCAGGGCTCGACCTCCCAGGACCGGCCAATTAAACGCGTCACTGTCCGCATTAATCGCGAACATCAGCTTCTCGCCGTCCGAGGGCTCGTCCGCCAGTACGACATTAGTCCGACGAATGTAGTTCCATCGACTTCAATCGCCAACATGGGAATCAATTTAGATGGTAAGGAATCGTATCCGATGCAACTAAACCGCCGCTTTTATCCAGGATTTTCAAGTACATCCTGCCATTGTAACTACATATATCGTAGTGTGTACTCGCGCTCTGTCTGCTGATCGGTCCGGCCCTCAGGTCTATGCCACGTCCCCTATAAAAGATATCGCTCATGCTGGAGCGCGCCTGCGAAACGGTGACATCAATGACGCGACCGGCGTTACTGTCAATCACCCGACAGTAGGTCGAATTGCAAACGGCGGCATTGTCGAGCGTGCCGTGGTGACGGGCGTGCCGGAAGTCGTTGACACGCTGGATCTGGAACTCGATCGCACCGATTCACCAACGTCGGCAGGGTGGCTCAGGCAGTGAATGAGGCCTTTGGCCGCCCGATTGCTTTAGCGTTGGACGGCAGGTCTGTTCGAATGTCGCTGCCGCCGGATTATCGGAAGAGGCCTGTTGAATTCATCGTTGCCGTTGAAGCCAGATTGAAACGCAGTTCAACGCTTTCGCAGCCTCAGCCGTTTTCACAAGGCCAGACGGTCGTTACTCCGGATCAGAAAGTGAAAGCGCAGGAGCAAAAGAGTAATTTCGTGACGCTAGGCAAGAATGCAACGGTCGAACATTTGATGCGGGTCCTGAATGCCTTGGGAGTTACGCCTCGGACACGATCGCGATTCTGGAAGCGCTGAAATCCGCCGGCGCTCTGCGGGCGGAGCTCGAGATCTTATGATTCCGAATGTCAGCCTCACCGAACTCAAACCGGAGGGCGCAGATCCTAAGGCGATCGCCGCCAGGGTTCAGGGAATGTTCATGGAAGAGATGCTGAAGGCGATGGAAAATACGGTCGACGCCGAAGACGGGCTGTTCGGCGGGAGCGCAAGTGCCGACATTTATCGCCGTATGTTGCGTGAGCAACTGGCCGCTGCCATATCAGGTCAGATGAACAGTCCGCTGGAGGCCCAGTTGACCAAGGCTCTTCAAAAGGCTTCGCCCGCTTCGGCAAAACAAGCACCCGAAGACAAAGTTCCGGCTGCGGATGCTCCGGATTCAGGGTTACCTGTCTCAGGTGTGATCAGCTCGCCGGAAGGTTGGCGCCGCGATCCGTTTTCAGGAGAGATGAAGTACCACGCCGGGACGGATATTGCAGCGCCCGTGGGTACTCCGATCCGGGCGGTGGCGGATGGCCGCGTCATTGAGAGTGGCGTAAAGAACGGTTATGGAAATACTATTGTGATCCAGACCGATGATGGCCGTAAAATGCTGTACGGGCACAACAATCAGAATTTTGTCCAGTTCGGGGAGCGGGTTTCCCGAGGCGAACAGATAGCAGAAGTGGGCGCCACAGGTCGAGCGACAGGGCCGCACGTCCATTTCGAGTTAAAGTTTTAATAACCCCCAGCCGATACATACGGATGGAGGGAGAGACTCTAAATGAGTATTGATCGAGTCAACATCAGTAATCAGGGCATAGATCGCTCGCAAGCGGCTCAACAGGCTGACTCGACGCGCACTGCCGGCAAGGATCGGAAAGGCTCAGCAGGTTCGGATTCGGTGGAGGTTTCGTCCAAAGCCGCTGAAATCAATAAGCTTGCGAACCAGGTGGATCAGTCCCGCACAGAGCGCTTCAACAAAGTCCGTTCGGACCTGGAATCCGGTAACTACCAGGTTTCTGCGCAGAATCTTGCCAAAAAACTGATCGCCTCAAACGGCAAGTAATCGCTACGCCAGGAGTAAAGTCCCATGGATGGGCTTGTCGAAGAATTATTGCGCTTCGAAAACGCAAAGCACGAAGCACTGGTAGGATCGACGCCGCCGCGTACGAAGCCAGCTACGCGAGCAGATGCGTCTTCTTGCGGTTGCCTGTGATGTCGATAAGAAGCTCTCCAATTGTGAGCGTCTTCTGTCTCTCTCCCGACTGATCACGCTCAACACCCGCCTCTTACAAAATCTGATATCGACCAATCCACGATTCGCCTTTTAACAAAAATGGCTATACCGCTCACGGCGGTAGTGTCACGGCGACACCGCCCCACGTCAAAAATCCTGACGCGACGGGCAGCTATAACGGAAACAACTCAGACATGTCGCTGCAGGTGACAGAAGTACCACGCTGCAAACACCGGTTTGCCGGGAGTGAGATTTTCTCAGGCCCGATCAACATTTTTGATGTGATGTCGACCTTTCGACGGCAATTCAGGCTGGCGACAAGACTGGAATTGATGCGGCTGTAACCAAACTCGGACAATTCGATGACTCCGTTTCCACCGCCCGGAGCAAGGTTGGCGGCTATTTGAATTTGGCCACCGACGTGCAGTCTCAGCTTTCGGCTGCTGGCCTGGCGCGTGCCAGTAATGTGTCGCAGGAAACAGGACGCAGACCTGCCGACGGCAATCAGCGAAATGACTCAGAGTCAGCAGACTGTGCAGGCCGCCCTTGCCGTGGGCGGCAAGATTTCGCAATTCAGCATTTTGGATTATCTGCAGTAGTTCCCAAGGAGGGGATATGAAAGCAATGCAAGCGTATGATCAGACGACTCAGCTCAAGCTGAGGAGCAAGGACGCGATCATTCATTTCGACGAGGGCTTGATCGGATTTTCCGAGTTTAAGGATTTCGTCCTCATGGAAAACGATAGCCTCGCGCCCTTCAGGCAGCTGCAGTCATTAGAATCGCCGGAAGTTGGGTTTTTAGTCCTCGAGCCGACCGTATTGATCAACAACTACTACGATCTTGTTCCCGCCAGAGAATGGGACTCCCTCGGTGTCGGTGGAAAAACAAAGCCGCTGGGCTTCGTCATTGTCGTCGTGGGAGCTAATCCGGAAGCCAGTACCGGGAACTTGCAAGCGCCGCTATTAATCAATTACGACACCATGATGGGAAAGCAGATCATCCTTACCGACTCCGGTTTTTCAGTCCGACATCCCCTGATCTAAGCTCAAAGTGAATAAGCCACGAATGGCTTGTTCACTGATTTAAGCAACATGCTTGCCCGCTATCCAGCTTTCCGATATGCTTCGAGCAAAGGATATCTATGCTTGTAGTCACACGGAAGAAGGACGAGAAGCTGATTATCGGAAATGAGATTGAAATCCAGGTACTTAGGATCGGAAGGGATAACGTCCGCCTGGGAATAAAAGCGCCTGCGCACATTTCCATTTACCGCTATGAAATCTACGAGGCCATCAAAAACGAGAACGTTTCTGCAGTGACCTCGCAGATTCCTGATAAAGAGACCCTCGACAAGATATCGAAGACTCTTAAAGCCGAACCGTAGCGATCAGTTGCTCATTCGCGACTTGGATGGCGGCATGTACGCTGGTGCGTACCGATGCACCGCTCGGGATCCCTGGTTCAGATTCTGGACTTGGCTCCTTGCGCGTTGCTTAATGGCGTCAAGTCTGGCGTGAGTCTGTTCATCGATTTCGACGATGTGGTTTGCCATCTGGACGATTTCATCGTTCACCGCCCGCAATTCCCTCAGCATGCCGGAACTTACCGTCGGATCATTGCGAATTTGCATAATCCAGGTGCCGAGCGTCGATTCGATTGCTGTCAGTTCAACCATGAGATCCGCCCGGCGCTGCAGCAGAGAGTTTACGGCCTCGACGTTCTCGTCTTCGAGGAGCAGCAGCTGTTCTTCCGACAAGCAGATGAAGTCTTCGAGCAGTTTCCGTTCCCGTTCCAGAGCCGCTAAAATTTGAACCGAGTCCATTGATTCTTCTCCTATCCCCGAAATTCGACAGCTATCGGTGATGACTGTTGCGTTAAAAGAACGGACGGGTCTGCCTGCCGGGACTCCTTTTCCCCAACTGCTCCCAACCAGACAGCAGAACCGTAAGCAGTTTCGCTGCCTCTTCGAATACTTCAGAATCCAGCTTGGCAGAACCCTGCAGAGCCCGCCCATATTGATCGCTGTCGTTGTCTGGCCGTTAACCGGGAATGAAATCGATCCGCCATCCCCCGGCGTCCGTCAGATTTGTGAAACCGTTAGTCGATGCGGTCGTTTGAGATTGTGCAAGTTGCGCGACATTGATTGCGTAACTGCCCACAATTCCGCGTTCTGGGACCTCTCTCAACCGGGCTGAAGAGTCTTGTTGCTTACTTCAAAAGACTCAAAACGCTTGCGGACTCCTGATTCGCTTGAGCCAGAGCCGCAAGGCCGCTCTGATTCAGAATGTTGTACTTGGTTAGATTCGCCGCTTCCTGAGCCATGTCTGCGTCGCGGATACGAGACTCCGACGCAGCCACACCTACTGAAAGTGTTTGAGCCTGTGAAACTGCGTACTGGAGCCGATTCATGGCCGCACCAATCGCGCCTTGAACATTTCCCAACGTTGCGACGGCAGCCTGAACTGCAGAAACGGCGGCCGTGGCCGCGGTCTGGCTCGTGATGTTCTGCGTGCTGATGCCGAGGCCCTGGCTGTCGACGGCCGACGTCAGTGTGAAGGAGACGTAACTGACTGCGGGTGCAGTGCTGATGGACGAGTTGCCAACGAATACGGACCGCGTATTCAGGTTCGTATTTCCAGTGTCCAGGCCGGCCGCCTGTGCAGTACGCGAAATTTCGGCAAGGACCGATTGGAATTCGTTATCCAACGTCGTACGGTTGCCGAGGAATGTACCGGAAGCGGACTGGCTGGCCAGCGTCAGAGCGCGATCCAATAACGTGGAAATGTTGTTGGCTGAGCCGTCTTCAATCTGAAGATTGCTGATGGCGTCGTTGGCGTTCCGGACACCGACCTGAAGACCGGCATTATCCATGCGGAAACGGTTCGCGGTAGCAAGGCCTGCTGCGTCATCCGCAGCGCTGTTAATCCGCAAACCAGAGCTCAAGCGAGCAAGGGTCGTTTCCAGCCCCAAGTTGGTCTTGTACAGCTGGGCCTGCGAATTCAACGACGCAATGTTCGTATAAATAGAAGAACTCATTTGGGATATCCTCCGTGATTTGAATTAGTTGCAAGCAATCCTTGCCCAGCTCCTTGTTGAATTTCCGTCCTGGTTCGATGTGGCCCCCCATGGACCTTCAAGGTTCGTATCGAGTAATGGAAGCCCAAACTTTAGCTGGATTTGCGAACAGATTCAGACATTGGCGGCTAAGTTGCCTTATGACGGGAGGTTATGGGCATCTCGCTGTGCATGATCGTTAAGAATGAAGAAGATTGGGTGCTCGGAGCCGTCGAGAGTGTCAGATCCATCGTTGATGAAGTCATAATTGTGGACACCGGCTCGACCGATGCAACTGCGACCCGGGCTTCTGCATTAGATGCTAAGCTGCTGAAAATACAATGGAAGGATTCTTTCGCAGAGGCCCGAAACGTATCTTTAGCGCAGGCCACCCAGCCTTGGATACTCGTCCTTGACGCCGATGAACGCCTCGCACCCCGGGATTTACCTTACATAAAGGATGCCACCAGAGGCGATGCGGACGGGTACCACCTGATCCAGCGAAAACGCGCAACGCGGCTTGGCCTTGATTCATTGCATGTTCATCTGGAACTGGGAAACGTGCATCTTGCAGCAGGCCAGCTGGAAGCGGCCCGAAGCGAATATGCCAGGTGTTTAGAGATGGATTCGAACAATCCGATCGTTCTGTACAACTACGGATTGGCATTACGAAAGATGGGGGACTCCGCGGGCGCCACACAAAGCTACGAACATGCAGTTCGCATCGAGCCGCGATTTCAAGAGCCGACCATGGAACTGGCGGTCTTATATCTCCAGGCGGGCAGGGCCGATGAGGCTCTAGCGGTTTTGGGAAATCTTCAGAGGATCGATGGCGCGGCCCTGTCTCTTGCCGGTGCCGCGTATCTGCAGAAAGACAACATTGAGGAAGCGCAAAAATCGCTGGAAGCGGCGTTGCGGAAAGATCGCACGCTCATTGACGCGCGAATGAACCTGGCACAGATCCACACGCGCAAAGGCGATCATGCGCGGGCAGCACGATATCTCCTGTCGGTTACAGCGCAATGAATAACAGGATGCGCAGAACGGCAACGTAAATGCTGTGGGACGCGTGCTGCGAATTGGAGCCGACCCGTCCTCGGAATGAGGTTGAGGTACTGAAAGGAAGATCAGGCACATGGATGTGACCATCAACGAAACAGAGATCCAGATACCTTCCTACATTGCGACGTGGGGCGACCTTCTGGATTGGATCGAAACCGATTTCCTCAAGGCCGGAGAATGCATTACGCACGTCTACCTGGGGGGCGATGAAGCCTGCAATTTTCGCGATCAGAAGGTCTGTGGCCAGGAACTGAACTCTGTCGGAAATATCGCAGTCCATAGCGGAGATTTTGACAAGGTCGTCAACGAATCATTGGAACAGCTTGACGAGGAGCTGAAGGCAGCGCTTGCAGGCTGCGATGTTGTGGTTCGGCTTCTGGAGAACCGGAACGAACAGGAAGCATACGACCGTCTGGCCCAACTGCTCGATTCCATCCGCATCTTCTTCGCGATATTTTCGGAAGATCTGGGCTGGAGCGAACCTTTAGAGGCAGAAAGTTCCAGGCAGGAAGTTTCTGCCACATTGGAACGTGCTCTGAAGCAATTGATTTCCGCTCAGGAGAACCGCTACTGGGTTTCGATCTGCGATGTTCTCGAATACGAAATAACCCCAATCTTAGAGACCTGGCAGAAATTGGTTGCGAGGACCCGTGAACACATCAACTAACCACGATATTCCAGAGCACGGAGCTCAAATTGGAATCGTTGTCGATGCCGGCCGGCAGCTTGGGTACGGTCATGCCGTGAGGTGCTTGCGGCTTGCGAAATCTCTTGTCCGCCGGAACCCGGTCGTGTTTTATCCCCTTTCCGATAGCTGCCGCGAATTCATCGAATCTTCCGGTTATGCTGTCGCAAACGGATCCGCATTCCCGCCGGTTGTGATCACGGATCTTCGTGAAGCCCACGGGATTATCGCCGCCATTCACAAGCAGGGAGCGAAACACATCAGCATTCACGATCTGGGCCTCGCGCAATGCCATTCCGATATTGCGATCGACGGTAGCATTACCCGCTTGTTCCCCTATCCGGCGAACAAGAATCGAACGCTCTTCCTTGGCCCGCAGTACATGATTACGCGGGATTCGGTGAAGCGCGAGAAGCCGGGAGACTCCGTCCTGGTTACGTTCGGAGGAGGCTCGACGGCCGCATTCGCCCAGAAAATTTCGGAAGACTTGTTGCGTGTCGGGTTAAATCCGATCAGCACTCGCGGATTCATTGGCTCCGATCCGATGACCGAGCAGGAATTCGCTCGCGCCATGTCGACCTGCCGGTTTGCAATCTCCGGTTCAGGCGTGACGCTATACGATCTGCTCGCCTCGGGCGTTCCGACCATTGCAGTGGCTTTCGATCGACTCCAATTGCGAACGGCTGCGGCATTTCATGAGCACGGCGCGGTCTTAAATGCCGGTTTAATGCACCAGTTAACACCAAACGTTTTAATGCGCCACTGCCTTGAAATGATCGAGAACCGCTCTTTCGTTCAGCGGCTCACCCAGGCCGGTCAAGCGCTTGTCGATGGCAAAGGATTGTCCAGAGTTGTTGAAATTGTAAGGAGGCAAATATGGCTGACAAGTCAGGTCAGAACCTTTACAGCTTGCTGAAGGAAAACCCGAATCGTATTTATGTGATCGCAGAAGCAGGGCTCAATCACGGGGGAAACAAGGAGAGAGCGTTAGCTCTTGTCCGGGCTGCAAAGTGGGCTGGCGCCGACGCCGTGAAGTTTCAAACCTTTCGCGCGGATCGTCTTGCGTCCACAAAGCCCGGAGCTCTGGGCCATGTGAAGGATCAACCGAATCTTCAGGAGCTGTTCAAAAAACTTGAACTGACGTTCGATACGTTCCGGGCGCTGCACAAGGAAGCGGCCAGGATCGGCATTGAATTTCTCTCCACGCCGTTTGACGAGGAAAGCGCCGATTTTCTCCATCAGCTGGGCGTCAGCGCCTTCAAGATTGCTTCCGGCGATATCACGCACCGTCCGCTCATCGAGCATGTCAGCGGCAAGGGTAAGCCCGTGCTGCTCTCCACTGGTATGAGCACGGCGGAAGAGATTGAACGCGCCATCGATTGGATACACACCCGCGGTAACGAACAAGTAGTTTTGCTGCACTGCGTTTCGTCTTACCCGGCCCGGCAGGAAGAGCTGAATGTGAAATCCGTGCAGTATTTGCGTGACCGTTTCGGGATTCCTGTAGGGTTTTCCGATCACAGCGTCGGGACGCTCGGCTCGGTAGTGGCGGTCTCGGTCGGTGCCCAGGTTATCGAACGTCACTTTATGATCGAAACTCGTGGCGACATGCCCGACCATGCCGTGTCGATGGACGCAAAAACGCTGAAGGGCCACATCGAAGGGCTGCGCACAATTAGTGGCATCCTCGGCGAGCGCGGCAAGTTCGCAACGGAAGCCGAAAGCCGCAACAAGACCGCCTCGCGCCGGGCTCTATATGCCAATCGCGCCATAGCTCCGGGCGAAACCATCGATGCGGGCATGCTGTATGCGCTCCGGCCTGCGGCCGGTATTTCGCCTGAATTCGTCGATGCCGTCATTGGTAAGCAGGTTCTCAGACCAATCGAAGCCGGCGCCCCTGTGCAATGGGAGTCGCTTCAATGAGAAAAGTAAACGTCCTGATTACTGCAGCCTCCCACCGCGTTGCTCTGGTTCGCGCTTTTCGAAATACCGTGGAAAAGTTTGGCGGGGGCAGGGTCATCACGACGGACATCAATCCCTTGTCTCCGGCGCTTTATTTCGGCCACAAACACCATATCGTGCCGCTGACGACGGATCGACACTACATCCCGATCATCGAGGGTATTTGCGATACCGAAGATGTGAGCCTCGTCATTCCAACCATTGACGATGAACTGCCGATTTTCGGTAGATCGCTCCAGCGTTTTGCGTGGGCCGGCGTAGATGTCGCCATTTCAAGCGAACACACGAGTAATATCTGCAACGACAAGTACGAGACCTTCCTGTTTTGCAGGCGTAACGGAATCCGGACACCAACGACGCGCCTTGCGGGAGATTTCGATCTGGGCGCGTTGCAGTTTCCGGTGTATGTCAAACCGCGATGTGGTAGTGGCAGCGTCAACGTTTTCGCCGTGCAAAATGAGGCGCAGCTTCGATTATTTCTCGGCTATGTTCCGGATGCAATTGTCCAGGATCAGATTCCCGGCACGGAATTTACCGTGGATGTTCTCGCGGATTTTAACGGCCGTATCCTGTCGGTCGTTCCACACGAACGGCTCGCCATTCGCGCCGGCGTGAGCGATAAAGGAATCACGCGAAAAAAAGACGACGTCATTGCCTTCGCCAAAGATATCGCTGAGCGCCTGCAAATCATCGGTCCGGCCAATATTCAATGTAAGGCGGAAAGCGGCGCAATAAGCCTGATTGAGATCAATCCCCGCTTTTCAGGAGGTATTCCCTTAACGATTGCTGCCGGGGCGGACTTTCCATCGTGGCTGGTGCAGTTGCGGGCGGGCATTGAAGTTGTTCCCCAGATTGGAAAGTTTCAGGACGGACTGGCGATGATGAGTTTCGAAGAAAGCATCTTCGCGACCGAAACCGAGCTGAAATTACGCCAGCCCGGCAAACCGAAAATGCTCGCGAAGGCCCGCCCCGCATACGTGAACTGAACTCGCTTCATGAACGGACCAAGGAAGGTTGCAATTATCCAGGCCCGGATGGGTTCTACGCGTTTGCCTGGCAAGGTATTGATGAGGATCGGCGGCCGCCCGCTACTTGGCTACCTCGTCGACCGAATCTCTCGCGCCCGGACGCTGGATGCAATCATCGTTGCGACCACGACGAATCCACGCGACAACGCCATTATCGAAGAATGCGAACGCCGGCGAATTCCTAATTTTCGTGGCAGCGAAGCGGATGTGCTTGGGCGATATGTTTCTGCTGCGCGCGCCTGCCGGGCAGACATTATAGTGCGCATTACGGCAGATAATCCGTTTACCGATCCCGGCAGTATCGATCGCGTCGTCGAAGCGCTTGCGGGCCGAAACGCCGATTACGCGATCGAGAATTCGTTACCCGTCGGCGTGACTGGAGAAGCTTTGACGTGGGAGGCCCTGAGTTTCATCGACTCGGTGGCGGATACCCTTCCCTGGCGCGAACACGTCACGCTTTACGCCAAAGACAACCCGGAATCCTTCAACTGCGCCTTTCTCGAGGCGCCAGAGGAATGCGCCAGGCCCGACCTGAGTTTTACCGTCGACAGACTTGACGGATACCTGTATACGCGCAGACTTGCAGAACGCTTTAAAACCGTTGATTTTGCTCTGAAGAATCTGATCGAAGTTGCCGATGAAGTCCATATGAGGAGCGTTTCGGCATGATCGTGGTCAAGAAAATCAACGGGGAGGAGATTATTGTTAACTGCGATCTCATTGAAACGATCGAGTTTTCTCCACATGCAGTGATGTCTCTGACCACAGGTGAAAAAATCATCGTCGATGAGACACGTGCCGACATTCTCCGCAAAGTGCTTGAATACAAGCGTGCAATTCATCGCAGGCCGGATGTGGTTGAATGGACCTAGCGACCATAGTCGGCATCGCCATTGCGGTAATCGGCATCCTCGCCGGCCAGGCGATCGAAGGCGGCTCGGTTTTTCAGATTCTTCAGCCCACCGCGGCACTGATCGTGTTCGGAGGTACTCTCGGCGCAACGATGATTGGCTTCCCGATTGCCGTTCTCAAACAAGCCGCCGCGGATCTCATCCACATCTTCAAGGATGAAACGATCGAACCGACTGCAGTCATCGACCAAGTTATTCGATTCACGAATAAGGCGCGCCGGGAAGGAATCATAGCGCTGGAAAAAGATGCGATAGCCGTTCAGGACGACTTCTTCCGAAAATCGATCATGATGGCGGTCGATGGAAGCGAGCCGAAAGAATTGCGCCAGACCATGGAAGTCGAACTTCAGTACATGGACGAGCGCGGCGAACATTCAGCCAGAGTCTTCGAAGCGGCAGGCGGGTATGCGCCCACGATAGGAATCATCGGAGCTGTTCTGGGGCTGATCCAGGTGATGCAACATCTCGATAACATCGACGAGGTGGGTAAGGGTATCGCCGTTGCATTCGTAGCGACTATTTATGGAGTCGCGTCCGCCAACATCTTCTTTCTTCCCGCAGCCGGTAAGATGAAATTCAAGCACCGGAAGAAGATGATCATCAAAGAGATGATGCTCGAGGGAACACTTGGAATTCTGGAAGGTCAGAACCCAAGGCTGATCGAAACCAAACTCACTTCCTTCCTTGATGAGGAATATCAGAAATTACGCGCGGAACAGGTTTCGGCAAAAACTAAAACCAGCAAGAAAGCGGCTGTTGCGTAATGGTCCGCAAGAGAAAGCATTCCGAACACGTCAACCATGATCGTTGGATCGTCTCCTACGCCGATTTCATCACATTGCTGTTTGCCTTTTTCGTGGTGATGTTCGCGGCCTCCAATTCAGATCAGAAGAAAGCGGGAAAGGTTGCCCAGGCCGTTCAGGTTGCCTTCAAAGAGATGGCAATCTTCAGTACAAACGGCAAAGTGGTACCGCTTTACGACGATGGGGCCCTGCCGTCCGATACGAAGCGGGTCATCGGGAATGATCATTCGGCATTCGATGCCGCTCAGATTGTCGCCGGCGGAATGCCCGGGGGCGTGGCAGCTGCGATGAAGGACATCCGGTCGCAGCTCGAGGTGAAACTCAAAGAAGAACTCGCCAGCCAAAGCGTGCGGATTTCCGAAGATTCACGGGGATTGACGATCAGTCTCGCCGAAGCCGGCTTTTTCAGTCCCGGTTCCACAATAATGCCCCCCTCCGCGCTTGCAGCAGTCGATCGGATCGCGGCAACGCTGCGGCCTTTCAATTACAACGTCCGTGTTGAGGGACATACCGATAACACGCCGATTCACACCGCGCAGTTTCCTTCGAACTGGGAACTGTCCACCGCCCGTGCCACGTTTCTTTTGAAATATCTGATTTCGGGCGGCGCGCTTGCACCCGTGCGGCTGTCCGCTGCAGGCTATGGCGAATACCGTCCGGTCGCTTCCAACGATACCGCCGAAGGTCGTGCAGCCAATCGCCGCGTCGATCTTGTTGTCCTCGGCCCTCAGGCTCTGAAAGATGAGCCGCCTCTGCCCAATGCGCGATAAAATGAACGTCTATGAAGTGCGATATATGCACGGATGATGACGGTCAAGGCATTCATTACCACGCTTTTATCGAAGGCAAGCACCACTGGGTTTGCGAAACCTGCAAGAAAAAGCTGAAAGTCGAAACAGAACACACCGACGATTAAGGGATCGGGAAAATAAGCCACGAATTGAACGAATTAAACGAACTGAATTCGTTTAAATTCCGTCGGCCAGCGTGAAGATTCTCGTGTACGTTCGCTGATAGAACTCGTGGGTGGGTTGCTGCACGGAATACAGGAAACTGTTTTCCAGCGGACCAAGGTAAAAATGGAGCGAGATCAGGTCTGTCGAATCCTGCAAGTTCGAGACCTGGTGAATCTCTGTTGTCTGGATGCTCAGGATCGATCCCGGGTTGAAATCCTCGGAATAGTCCGCCCGGATGTGGCCACTTGCCGACTTGCGGTAATTGTCCGCCGACAGAAGTCCTTCGACCGTATAAACCGCGCAGATTGAATTGGCATGATCGTGGATCGGACTGCGTTGTCCCGGCCGCCAGCACAAAACCAGACACTCGAAGTCCTCACTTTTATAAATGAGGTTTCGGGCATAATTTTCCTCCGTGAAAAGGATATGAGGCTCGATCTCCGAACGATTCACTCTCAAATTAGAAATGAATCGCCGAAGATCCGGCAGCTTCATCTCTTTTGCCCGGTGTCTCAGTTCATCGATTGCACTGACAAGGTCCATCACCTCTATCTTACTTCTACCTTAAGATCCGCGCGGGCAGCGAATCAAGGCGGAACAGATCCCGTCGGCCGTAGGCGCGGTCTATGACTAGACGTGTCCAGACAGGATGGCCGGGGAACTGCAGAGTGGCGGCTTGTAAAGGTTTGAATGTACCGGATGTCATGTAAACCTGGTTTGGTGAACGGTGTGACCAGTCCCCGCCTTACTAAGGCGGGGACTGCATGGTAAAGCGCGCAGTCATAGACTGCGCCTTCAGCGGCGGCCATCCTAAGAAAACGGCCCTGCCGGCAGTTATCAGAGTATGCGGCGTCAACTCACTCTCATGCTCATCTGGAGTTGCTTTGCCGCCGGGACGTCGCTTTCGCAGCAATCCGCTGAGACGCCTGCCAGCCTGGCATTGCCTGCGGGGAACGGCGCATGGGTCATCCGGATTTTTACGTCTGGCGGATTTTCAGGGACAGGAAACGGCAATACCGCCGTGTCGTCCAACGGGCAGATCGTTTGTACTCCTGAAAATGCTTGTCCGAAGCGCATTGAAGTCCGGTCTATTCAACTCCTGGTTGATAAGATCGCTGAAATAGCGGCCTCCCCGGTAATCGGTAATCGAGCAGTTATCGCTCCCAGCGACTGCACCGATTGCTTAACCCGCCGCGTCAACGTTGTCTGGCGCGACGCGATGGCCGTGGAGCATTCGTACTCCGTATCCTGGGATGAAGTGACCGGGGCGAACGTCCCGCCGGAGGTGATTCAAATCTATGAGGCAGTCGCAGCGCTGCGTAAAGTAAAATGACGCAATGGCAATCGATTCGCAATTGGATTATTGGAACCGGATTGGCCCGACAAAAACCTTCTCTCATCCCGTCAATATTGAAAAACTAAGCCGCTGGGTTCAACGTCGTGACTGCATTCTGGATTACGGCTGCGGTTATGGGCGCGCGCTCGGCATTCTGCTCTCGAACGGGTATAACAATCTGATCGGTGTCGACCACGCTCCGGCGATGATCGAAGCGGCGCGGAGAACCTATCCGGCCGTTACCTTCGCAATCCTCGAAGGCTTTTGCGGCACGCGATTGCCCGCAGCTTCAGTCGATGCAGTTATGCTGCTCGCCGTCCTCACATGTGTTGCCCGCAACGAAGACCAGACCGCGATTATCGGCGAAATTACCCGCATTTTGCGGGCCGGCGGCCTCCTCTACATCAGCGATATGTGGCTGCAGAACGATTCACGCAATGTCGAGCGATATGAGCGGGACGAGGCCAAGTACGGGACCTATGGTGTGTTTGATTTGAACGATGGGGCGACTGTACGTCACCACGAGCGGCGATGGATCGATTCGTTGCTACGGAATTACGAACCGCTCGCTTTGGATGAAATCGAAACGCAAACCATGCATGGCAATCCCGTCGCTGCATTTCAATGGTTCGGCCGCCGTCCGTGACCACAGCTGTTCAAGATAGAGATGTATGCAGCGTTAGGGTTCACAGTCCCCGCCTAACTTACTTAGGCGGGGACTGGCCCACCAGCATCCAAACCAGGTTTACATCGCAACCACGACATTCAAACCTTTACAAGTCGTCGCTCTGCGGCTTCCGGTCCCTTCTATTTTTGGACAGCTCTGGTTTGTGACCGCGCGTTTTGTTCTAGAATTAACGCCTGCAACTAAGGAGTTATGTGACGCGAGCTTTATTGTGTTTCGGGTGGTGCCTGGCTTTTTGTGGGCTGCCATTGATCGCAGCCGAACACCGCGACGTCGGTCTGACGCAAAAGGGCGTCCGCATTGAGGCTGTTGTCATTCCTGGTGCGAGGGACTCTTTACCTGCGGTGCTGCTGATCGGCGGCCTGGCAGGCGCCGACGAAAGCACTAAAACCGTCTCGCGTGAGATCGAGGCGTTCGAGGCAATCCCGCAGGAAAGGCGGCTTTTTCGGCTACTGGCCATCCCGCTGGCGAATCCGGACGCAACGCGGCTGCAATTTCCACCGACCGGCGTTGCGTATCGCGAGAACTCGGGGGCTCACGCGTTGTGGCGCTGGATTGGTATCCATGCGCCCGATCTCGTGCTGATTGCCGGAGACGAAGACTTCGGTCTGGCTGCAGCGCTTCCGCAAAACACGGTGGCGCAGGTTGCTGCGATTCCGGCCCGCCGTGTCACCGCGCAAACCGGGATTCTGGCTTCGCTCGCCAGGGACATACCATCGTCCGAGGCCCATAGAGAAATCGACAGACGCCGGAGCCGTTCACCAAAACAACTTGCCGACGAATTAGCGCAAATCTACGGCCACAATTTCGACCAGATTACCTACATTCAGGGTCTGGCGCTGATTGCCCGCATGCGACTCGGCGATACCGCAGACATCGTCCGGCTTGCCGAACCGTATGCCAACGGTTCCAAAGACAGTCTCGGCCGGCCAAGTTCGCTTGTTCTCGCGGGCCATCTCGCGTTCGGTGAATTGGCGCTGCGTACCGGCGATCCGCGTTATGTTCAGCTCGTGCGAAAAGCTGCCGCGTTTGGCTTTACTGAAACCGGCGAAATGAAGGAGGCCATGCCTTTCCACGGAGAAATGAGCGATTCGGTTTTTATGGATTTCTCCATACTGGCAAAGGCGGGCAAGGTCACTGGCGAGAAGAAGTACTTTGATATGGCGGCCCGTCATTTTGCTTTCATGCAGAAGCTCGTTCAGCGTCCGGACGGTCTGTTTCGCCATTCACCGTTGACCGATGCGGCCTGGGGCCGCGGCAACGGCTTTCCTGCTCTCGGATTCGCCCTGGCGCTGTCGGACTTTCCTAAGGAGCATGTCGAATTCAACCACATACTTCAGACCTATCAACAGTACATGGCGAAACTCGCTCAATTCCAGGATGAGGATGGCCTCTGGCGCGAAGTTGTCGATCACCCTGGTTCGTATCCCGAATTCACGGCAACGGCGATGATTGGTTTTTCGATGCTGAGGGGCATCCGGAACGGATGGCTGGATGCCCGCGCGTATCAGCCGATTGTTGATAAAGCCTGGCAGGCCGTTTTAACCCGTTCCGGACCGGGCGGCATCTTCCTGGATGTTTCGGAATCCACCAACAAACAGCCTTCGCTGGATGACTATCTCCACCGTGCCGCCATTCTCGGCCGCGATGACCGTGCGGGAGCGATGTCTCTGATGTTCGCTACAGAGATGGCGAATCTGCCCTGACACACCGCAAGGTGAAAGAAGTAACCACAAGAATCACAAAAAGGCACAAGGGCGCAGTTACCCCTGTTTTTGAACCAGCTTTTCGGAAGAAAACGACAAACCCTGTTTAATCGGTGCGCACGCGAATGTTTATAAGGAGCGCGCTGCGCGCGGACATAAAAATGCCGCCCCGCCGCTGCGCGGAACCCCGCCTAAGTTAGGCGGGGATTGGACTCCCTCACATTCACTTCAAAACATTTGGGCACCACGCACACGTCTTCCGCTGTTTGGTTGCGGCGCAGCCGCGCTAAGCCTTTTGTGCTTCTTGTGGGTACTTCTTTATGAGAGCGCCACCGGCATTACGGACGGATCTGCCGGGCGCGCTGCACCAACTGCAGAAACTCGCGCCGGTAGCCAAACTTATCGGGCCCGATACCGTCTTCAGCCATACTGAGCACCGAGTCCATGGCTGCGGTGCCTTTATACGGCGAGTCGCGCAGTACCATCCCGAACGCAGCAACGGCTGCTGCGAACCGGAAATCGACGCTGGCGCGTGAGAAGGCCTGCTCGCGATCAACGAGAGGAAACACCAGTTCTTTGCTCTGTGTTGCAGAGGGTTCCTTGTAACGAATCTTGATGGTCAGCGTTTCGTTGGACACGTTTCCCGCCGCTGGAGCCACCGGCTGCTGGTATTTCAGTGGATCGATCCCTGGAGCATTGATCGAGACGCCGCGAGGCACGACTTCATAGAGAACCGTGACGGTGTGGCCCGCGCCCATGTCGCCCGCGTCTTTTTGATCGTTATTGAAGTCCTCGTTGCGCAGGGCTCGATTCTCGTACCCGATCAGGCGGTACGCATCGACTACTGAAGGATTGAATTCGACCTGGACTTTCACGTCCTTGGCGACAGTGACAAGGGTACCGCTCATCTGTTCGACCAGAACCTTACGGGCTTCATTCAAAGTGTCCAGGTAGGCGTAATTGCCGTGTCCTTTGTCGGCGAGCATCTCGAGTGTGGCGTCTTTGTAGTTGCCCATCCCGACGCCGAGCACAGTAAGGAAGACACCACTCCTGGCTTTTTCTTCAATCAATTTGAGAAGTGTGCCGCGATCCGTAATGCCCACATTGAAGTCTCCGTCTGTGGCGAGAATCACGCGATTGACTCCACCCGGAATGAAGCCGGCAGCGGCCTCCTGATACGCCAGTTGAATCCCCGATCCGCCATTCGTCGAACCGCCTGCTTCCAGGCTGTCGATGAGGTTGAGAATCACGTCTTTCTGATTGCCCGGAGTCGGTTGAAGCGCGATACCGGTTGTCCCGGCATAGGTCACGACCGTCACGCGATCGTTCGCGGACAACTGTTCCACGAGCATGCGGATCGCTCTCTTCAACAATGGAAGGCGTTCCGCAGGCTGCATCGATCCGGAAACGTCGAGCAGGAAAACCAGATTGCTGGGTGGTCTCCGCTGAGGCGTGAGTTCTCTGGCCTTGATCGCAACCCGCACGAGCCGGTGTTGCGGATTCCATGGCGCCGAAGCCGCTTCAACCGTGGCGCCCACCGGAGCGCCTCCGGACGGCTGCGGATAATCGTAGTTGAAATAATTAATCATCTCTTCGATACGAACGGCATCGCGCGGAGGCAGTTGGTTCTGGTTGATGAACCTCCGGATGTTCGAATATGAGGCGGTGTCGGCATCGATCGAAAAGGTCGACAACTGGTTCTGCGCGGCAGGTAAAAACGGGTTGTCGCTGATTGCGCCGTAGGACTCGGCTCCATTGTACAGACTATCGCGCGTTCGACCGGCCGCATTGCGCGGTACGCCAGGCGCCGCCGGAGCCGCAGGCGGGGTTGCGAAGAATCGCGATTGTTGCTGGACCTGTCCCTGTTGGCCCTGCAGGTTCTGCCGTTCCTGCCGCACCTGATTGGTTGGGTCAGACGGTGCAAATTGCGGCGTCAGGAATTGCGGAGCCGCCAATTGTGGCGTTATTGCTGGTGAAAGCACCGTAACGATATTTTCAGAGACTGCAACTTCTGCCGCCTTATTTTCATTCTTGTCTTTGCCGGGGCGGATTTCCGCATCTGTCGGTCCTATGCCCACTCGCTCGGCCGGGGGCGCTGCAGCAAGACCGACCGAGTCTTCCGTCCCTGCCTTCGCCGCTCCCTGGCCCGTTTCGGCGCTGGTCGCCGCTCGCTCGGACTGTGTGCGTGCGGTACGATCCGGATACCGCCGGCCGAATTCCACTGACGGTTGATCAGCGACGCTTCCAGCTGCCGGCGCCCGCGATTCAGTACCCGTTGGCGCATTGGCTGCGACTTCGGCCATTTGGCCCACAGAACCTGGCTTCGACGGACTCAACGTCAGGGCGAGCAGGGCAAGACCTGCAGCGGCCAGGCCCGGCACCCAGACCACCGGTCGCGCAAACCAGCGCCGCGGGCGAACAACAGCAGCCGCGCCGTAAATGGTTTCCCGCTGCGTGGCGGTGAGGGCCGGAAAGGCTGTTCCGTCACGCAATTCCGCTTTCGTCAACTGGGCGGCAAAGCGCAGATCCTCGACGAGCATGCGTGCTTCTTCGGACGCATTCAGCTCCGCTTCCACGGCAGCGCGTTCCGCTCCGTTGAGTTCGTCCAGCGCGTAGGCGGTCCATTTGGGGTCGTCCGGATTGATGTGC
Source organism: uncultured Acidobacteriota bacterium (assembly GCA_963738025.1). Taxonomy (GTDB): domain Bacteria; phylum Acidobacteriota; class Terriglobia; order 20CM-2-55-15; family 20CM-2-55-15; genus 20CM-2-55-15. The sequence goes on from CAVTWA010000001.1 coordinate 251,945, forward strand.
GTCATGGTCTCCTCCTTGCCGATTCCGAAAGCAGCCGCTTACGGATCGCGGCCAGGGCGTGATGTAGCAGGAACCCGACATTGCCGATCGAGAGTTTCGTCACTTCGCTGATCTCCTTGTAACTGAGATCGCATTGAAACTTGAGATACACGACTTCGCGTTGATTTTTGGGCAGCGTCTCGACGAAGCGGAAAATTTCGCCGACGGCCTCTCTCTCTTCCAGCCTGGAGTCAACGCCGATATCGGTGTCTTCGAGTGGAGTCATGCGGGCCTCCCTTTTGCGCGTATCGAAGGCGAGGTTCCGGCAGACCGTGAAAAGCCATTGGGCGATGTGACCCTCAACTTTCGACCGTTCTTCCCGGCACAACCGCAGGAAGGTCTCCTGAACGACTTCTCTGGCGAGATCCGGGTCCCGAAGCATCCAGGCGGCATAGCGGACAAGGGAGTCTTCGTGCAGTTCCAAAGCCTCCACGATCCATTGCGCTGCCGTATCCTCTTTCAACCTTGAAACTCTCCCGGCTGTTTTTCGCCTTCATTATGGATGACTTCCGGGCCCAGCCGTTTCTTAGGTGAAATTTGACGTTTGTACGGAAGCTTGGGTATCTTATCTGGCGAAAACCGTAGAAATAGGACATTTATGCGGGTCGATGCAGACACGGACAGCCGCTGCATGGAGGCTGCGATCTTGATGTGGCCGTAATGGTGATCGGCATGAAAGTTTCAAGTTCGATGCAGATGCCGGCAAGGCCTGCATGGATAGCGTGATTTTGATGCGGCTGGTGTGGTGAGCCGCCTGAAAGTTTCGAGTTCGATGCAGATGCCGGCGCGGCCTGTAAGGAAAGAGCGATTTCGATGCGGCTGGCGTGGTGATCTGCATGAAAGTTTCAAGTTCGATGCAGATGGCGGCGAGGCCTGCATGGAAAGTGCGATTTTGATGCGGCTGGCGTGGTGAGCCGCCTGAAAGTTTCGAGTTCGATGCAGATGCCGGCGCAGCCTGTAAGGAAAGAGCGATTTCGATGCGGCTGGCGCGGTGAGCCGAATGAAAGTTTCAAGTTCGATGCAGATGGCGGCGGGGCCTGCATGAAAGTTGTCAATTTTGATGCGGCCGGCACGGTCACCTGCATCCAGGCGTCGAATCCGATGCGGGCCGCAACCTCAGGCGCATCGTGATGCCCGGAATGTAAGGCAAGTTACACAAGGGGAGAAGAAGTGCCAGTCTTTAAGCAAATTCGAGTAAAGCGCGGTTACACCAAGCTACCGCACCCTGCCTTTCTGTCGTTTTTGACCAATGTTTACAGGAGTCTGCTCAACAATGCCCATTTTCCGAAGCCATTCCTCGATCTGAACCTGTTCAAGACGAAGATCGATGAGTACGCTGCAGCAATCGCCGCAACGATGACCAGAAGCAGCCTCGCTTACGCGCAGAGGGATGCGCTGCGTGAAGATCTGATGAAGATGTTGCTGCAGTTCATTGGATATGTGGAGCATACGTGTGATAGCGATCCCGCCATACTGGCAACCAGTGGACTGGAGGCCTTGCCAAGCGCCCACACTCCGCCCCAGCCCCTGGAAAAACCTGGCATTCGAAAAGTCGGTCATGGCGCCGTCTCCGGCGAATTGCTGGTCTGGTTGCCGCCATCTCTGCGCAAGATAGTCCGCTACGACATAAAGTATGCAGCGATTGACGCTGAAGGCGTTCCCACGACGGAGTGGAACGTAAAAGTGGCCGCGAGTTCCACGCATCCTGTGTCGATCCAGAACCTGAAGCCCGGTACGCTCTACGCATTTCAGCTTCGCACTTTCGGAAAAATCGGAGAGAGCGATTGGAGCGACCCGGTTACAAAGATCTGTACCTGACGCGCCCCAAAATGACGAATGACGATTGACCATTGAGAATTGACAAAGCCCGGGAGAAATGGTCAATTCTCAATGGCAATCGTCATTCGTCATTAAATACGGAGGAAGAGAGGGATTCGTTGTGCCTCTCCAGCTTGATTCTGCGTAACTTATTGATTTTCTGATTTGCACAATTTGCAAAATTTGCTCAAAACGCCAACTTTGGCTGCTTTGACTCGCAAACTCGCCACAGTTCTCCCAACGAAAAACATCCGTTCGAGACCTGAGGACGAACCGATCATCCGACGCTCCGCTGTATACTGCAGTCATGTCGATAAAGCTTCCGCTACATGAGATGACCACACAAGAAAAGCTCGCTGCAATGGAAGCGTTGTGGGAAGACCTGTCGCGTTCTCCAGAAGCCATTGAGTCACCGGAATGGCATAAAGAAATTCTTGATGAGCGCCGGCAGCGAGCCGCCGATGGGTCCGCTCAATTTGAAGACTGGGAAACGGCGAAGGCGAAGATCCGCGAGAAGCTGCGGTGATAATTGAAATCCTCGATGAAGCCGAAGCGGACTTGATTGGAGGGTTTCACTTCTACGAACGTCAAGAAACCGGACTCGGTTGGTACTTCCTCGATTCGCTGTTTTCCGACGTTGATTCCCTCCTTCTTTACGCCGGAACCCATAACGTTGTTCATGGCTACCATCGCTGCCTCGCGAAACGATTTCCTTTTGCTGTTTATTATTTAGTCGAGGGCGAGATCATTCGCGTGTACGCAAATACTGGATTGCCGCCGCAGTCCCGCATGGACACGAAAGCGGCTGAAGAATCCGGAGCTTTGACCAGCAAGAATAAGAGCGGTCATCGCGGCGCGATCTTGATCGTCGCAGATCGCGCCGCAGGATTTGTTGCATGGGCGACATATTGCGTTGGGTAGTGGCTGTACTTAGGGTAATACGTGATGGCGCCGCAGACCTGTTCGAGAGTCAAAAGCCGGAAAACCCCTCTTTATCGTTTCAAGAGAAGCCCCGCGCCGGAATGCGTAGTTTCCCTGTTACGGCCTCTATATATATGATAGTAAGAGACTTACGGAGGAGGATGGATTCGGTCGTCTGTTCCGCCCTGATTCTACGTAAGTTATTGAGACTGCGATTTGCACAATTGGCATAATTTGCAAAAAGCAACAACTTTGGCTGCTTTGACGCGCAAACTCGCTACAGTTGTTCACGAAAATCGAGGTCAATTGGATGCGCGACCGAGAGCCTATCACGTGTGCCACGAGGTATACTTGCAGATATATCGACAAAGCTTCCGCCCGATCAGAACTCACGCAACCGTGCGAAGCGATCGAATCGCCGGAATGGCAGGGCAGATTCTGGATGCGCGCCGGAAGCGAGTCGGCAATGGGCCAGCGAAAATTCCAAGATTGGGAAAAGGCAAAGATCCAGATCCGCGAATCAATCCGGTGAGATAATCATGAGTTCAAAAGTGAACATCGAAGACGCACAGGCGCACTTGCAGCAGCTCATTGCTGGTTTGAATCCCGGTGAGCCTGTAACCATCACGAAAGACGGCGAACCTGTGGCAACTCTTACGAGGGCCCCGCTGAAGACGTGGCCCTGCAAAGCGGGCAGCGCCAAAGATACGTCGCACTGGATGGCCCCGGATTTTGATGCGCCACTTGAGGACTTCCGGGACTACATGGGATGAGCGATCTGCTGCTTGACACGCACGCGATGCTCTGGTTTTTCTGGGACGATCCGCTCCTCTCCTCCACCGCCAAATCTGTAAATCGAGAATCCCGATAACCGAAAGTTTGTAAGCATCGCCAGTTGCTGGGAAGCGGCGATTAAAGCCGGGTTAAAGAAACTGGAATTGGGCAGACCCTGCGCTGCGTTCCTGAACAAAGAAATCAGCCGGAACAATTTCGAACTGCTGCCCATCACTTTCGATCATGCGACGATGGTCGAGACGCTGGCAGGTCATCACCGCGATCCGTTTGACCGACTCCTGGTCGCGCAAGCGATGCTGGAACGTTTACCCATCGTCAGTTCTGATTCCGTCTTCGACGAATACGGCATCAAACGTTTTTGGTAGATGCTGAAGAAGCAACGCAACGACGACAATGCAGATTTGGATGAGTTGATCGAGGAAATCACCGTCGACGCATATGGTGAGGACGAGCAGTTGTGGGCTTTCCGGCAAGTAATCGAAGACGAAGTCGATCTTCCCGCCGCCGGCTTCATTATCGACGAGCCGGTAAAAATCATCAAAATCGACTACGACGGAAACCAACGCCGTGGGTTAACTGTAACCTGCCGGCGAGAAGGCGGTTCCAAGCACGTCGTAGCTGCCGCGGATATCATATTCCCCCGGAACTCCAATCCGAGCCGATACCTGGCTGCCTACAGGAAATGGCTAGGTCTTGAGCCCTATCCGCAGCCCGCGCCTGCCTCGGGCCGCAACCGGCAGAAAGTTACACCCGGCGAGGTGAATCTCAAAGGAACAGTCGAACTCGTTCCACTCTCTGTCAAACAGCGGTCAGCGCGTTGTTTATTGTTGGGAACCGAGCGCTTCGTGACGTTTCGCGGGTCTCGACTGTGGGAAATGATTCCGGGTGAAGTCGTCACAGTCCAACCACGAAAACAGTGGCGCTACGGTGGGAATCCTCATCTTTCAGGAGACATTGTACAGACGCGGCTCGACATCGCGGTGCTCCGGTTGGAGCCGCTTCGCCTTGAAGATGTTGGATTGTGGAATCCTGAGGAACACTACTGGGGAGAAGAGGGAGAACCGCTCGAAGAATGGACAAAGCCCATTCTGGCCCGAGGGTCGCGGCCCGCCTTCGAGTTGCAGCAAGTCCTGCCTGGTTGGGATTCAGACGATCCGTTTTCAGATCCGATCTCGCAATCCAATGATCTTCGCGACGCAGGAAAACACCAGGATGCCCTAAAGATACTCATGAGCCTGTGCGAATCTGATCTTCGCTGTCTTGACGCGCATGCGCACCTCGGCAACATTGCATTTGGACTGTCTGCCGAGGATGCTATCCGGCATTACGAAGTGGGTGTACGTATCGGTGAGCTATCCCTTGGCGCCGATTTTGACGATGTGCTGCAGTGGCTGTGCATCGATAACCGTCCGTTCTTACGCTGTCTGCACGGTTACGGACTTTGTCTGTGGCGGCTTCGTCGCACAAAAGAAGCGCGAAAAGTTTTCTGCCGCATGCTTTGGCTGAATCCGTCGGACAACCAGGGTGCCCGTTTCCTGATCCACGACATCGATGCCGGCCGATCGTGGGAAGAGTCGAGAGATGAGTAAGCCGTAGCGCTTGAGATGCCTGCGAACCTGTCGGAAGGCGATTTTCTCCCGGGTGCTTTGTCAATTCTCAATGGTCAATCGTCGTTCGTCATTTCGGGGAACCGAACGTGCTTTTCGCCACCAGCATGAATGCAGAGAGATCGCAATCTGATCGGCTGGAAGAGCGGCTTATTGACTTCGCGGCGAGAGTTCTCGACAAACCTCCCGAGAACTCCGGCGGGACGACACATTGCCTCGCAGGTTCTGCGCTCCGGCACGGCTGCGGCGCCAAATTATGCGGAGGCTCGCGGCGCAGAAAGCCGCGCGGATTTCATCCACAAGCTGGGGATTGTGAGAAAGGAACTGAATGAAACAGCAGTGTGGTTGCGAATTCTGTTGCGAATTAATCTCGAAAAGCACGACTTCCGCGACTTAATAGTCGGGATGCTTCAGGAAAATGTTGAACTGGCGAGAATAATTACAGCCTCGATCAAGACGGCGAAGGCGCGCCTTCCCAAAATGACGAATGACGATTGACCATTGAGAATTGACAAAGCACCCGGGAGAAATGGTCAATTCTCAATGGTCAATCGTCATTCGTCATTACATACGGAGGAAGAGGGATTCGAACCCCCGGTGGAGTCACCCCCACAACGGTTTTCAAGACCGCCGGTTTCAACCGCTCACCCATTCCTCCGCCCTTGAGAATACACTTACGATGCTGGTATTTCCAGATACTGGATCGTCAGGTCTTTCTCGCGGTCGGCTGGATGGGTCGTCAGCCTGACGGGCGCGGAGATGGGATCCGGATGTTTGATTGTCACGATCCCGACGTCCGTTTTGCCCCGCAGCGAGACAAAAGTGCTTCCTTCGGATTGCACGTGAAGGGTCTGACCGCTTATCAGTGTAAGGATCAACGTGAAGGGTGCGCCTTTTCGGTATGCCCCGAATTCGATGTGACAGATGCTCTTGAGCGGTATTATCCCGTGGAAATCGCCTTCCCGGTACATCAGGAGAGCGTCACCGTTATGCCCGTCAATAAAGCCGGTGAATTGTGGATCCTGAACCACAAGCTGTTGGCCATTCCGCAAACCGACGACGATTGTCCGGCCGGGGGCCGGGGCCTGGGCCGGTGTCTGCAGCATCAGCAGGAGAACCAATTTTGCAATCAGCATTTATGTCCTTTCAATTGCGAGCGCCATGCCCATTCCGCCGCTGATACACAGCGTGGCCAGGCCGTAACGCCCACTCCGTTTGTGCAATTCGTGGACGAGAGTCGTGACGAGTCGTGATCCTGTGCAGCCGATGGGATGTCCCAGAGCGATGGCGCCGCCGTTCACGTTCAGCCGCTCAGGATCGATCGGCAACTCGCGCAGACACGCGAGGACTTGTGCCGCGAACGCCTCATTCATTTCAACGACATCGAATTGGTCCAGCTTCATGCCGGTTTTCGAGAGAAGCTTCCGTACGGCGGGCACCGGACCAATGCCCATGATTTTCGGATCGACGCCTGCAATTGCATAGTCGATAATCCGGGCGAGGGGCTTGAGTTTTCTATCCTTCACTGCGGCTTCCGATACCAGCACGGTTGCAGATGCGCCATCCGTAATGCCCGAAGAATTCGCGGCCGTAATGGTGCCCGCTTTTGTAAAAACCGGCGCCAGTTTTTTCATGTCTTCGAGCGAAACATCCATGCGGATATGCTCATCAAAGTCGAGGGTCTTCGCCGCGCTTTTCCCGGCAGGAGCGGAAGCGGGAACGAGTTCCTGGACGAATCGCTTTGACCGCGTAGCCGCCGCTGCACGTTGCTGGCTGCGCAACGCGTATGCATCCTGCTCGTCGCGCTCGATCCGGTACATTGTCGCAAGGTTTTCCGCAGTTTCACCCATGAGCAGTTCCGCGAGCGGACAAAAGAAACCATCCCGGTACATACCATCAATAAAATGGTGATTGCCCATGCGCAGACCCCAGCGCGCCTGTTCAAGCAGATAAGGAACATTGCTCATCGATTCGGTGCCGCCGGCGACAATGACATCGGCGTTGCCGAGCAGGATTTCCTGGTAACCCAGAATGATGGCCTTTAGACCAGAACCGCAGGCCTGATTGACGGTGTAAGCGCAGATTTCCTGCGGGATCGACGCTCGATAGCTTATTTGCCGCGCCGGATTCGGCCCGCAGCCGGCGCCGCGAGCCTGTCCGATGATGACCTCGTCCACTGTGGCCGGCTCAACCGATGCGCGCGCCAGGGCCTCGTCGACGGCGATGACACCGAGATCTACGGCGTTAAGAGATGCCAGGGTCCCACCGAACTTTCCGATTGCCGTTCGGACGGCGGAAGTGATGAATACAGATTTCATGCGAATTGATGGAGGCGAAGCACGCGGCTACACCCCGGGATTTGGGGGCAGGCCTGTAGTGGCGGGCTTTACCCGCACTGTCCAGAGCTTACTATAATTCAGTGGTAGAGACGGACGAGCTTAAAATTCTGTTGGCCCTCGAACCAAAGTGGATGGTTTCCGTCAACGGACTCGACTTCATGCAGCTCGAATCCCGGGAAATTTCCATCGAGGGTCAGACAATCCAGCTGGGTCGGTATCAGCGCAATATCGGAGAGGTTCAATGGCTGCGGCCGAATGTCGTTCGAATCCTCGCCCGAGCCAGGATGCGCCCTCACGCCGACAGCATCGTACTTTATGCCGGCGATCATCTTCCTCCCAGTATCGATCTGCGGCGCCGCCGCCGGGCTTTTCAAACCGAAATCGGAAAGGCGCTCTGCGCTTATTTCAAGGTGCGAAGCATTCAACGGCAAACTCTTCACTCCGATCGCCAGCATGGGATCGGAGGCGCGTATCCCAGATTTCTCGTCGGCAGACATGCGGTCATTGCCGTTGATCCCGACGAGTCGTCAATTGTAATTAACGGGTTGATGCGAGCGGCCCTGCTTTGGCGTCGCTTGGTGGGCCGTCCGGTAGCGGCCGTTGTGCCTTGCGGACGTCGTCATTGCATCGCCGCCCGGCTTCGAACATTGCCCGAAGTGCGACGGTGCATCCAGTGGTTGCAGTGGGACGGGCAGAACATTGAGCAACTGGCCGACTCCGACACCGAGCCAGAAACTTTCGTTCATCCCTTCACGGCGCCTGACGTCGAGGGGGAAGTCACCCGGCTTCGCGCGGCTGCGCCGGACCTATTGCAAGCTGTGCCGCACATCGCCGGCCAGGCCGTATCCATTCGATTGCGTGGCCTGGAGGTGGCGCGCGTTTCAAAGGAAGGAACCGTCTACCCTCTGGGCGAGCCGCTGAGTCGGGTCATCGAAGAAATTGCCGAGCTGCGGCGGTACGGGAGCCGGCATCCGCTGGCCCGGACTCACGAAGAGCGATGGCTGGAGTCCAACCTCATTTGCAATATCCGTCAGCTCTTGCCGTCGATCGATGTCCGGCATATTTATCCACAAGTTCCGAGTTTTGTTGGTGAGGAACGAAACATCATCGATCTGCTGACGATAACCAGGGAAGGGCGCCTCGTTATCATCGAAATCAAGGTTTCGGCCGATCCGGACCTGCCTTTTCAAGCCTTGGATTATTGGATCGCAGTGGAGCATCATCGCAAAGCAGGCGATTTCGCCAGAAAAGGATACTTTCCAGGGTGTAATCTGCTCAACGAACCGGCGTTGCTGGTTCTGGTTGCCCCGTTGCTTGCGTATCACAAGACTTCGCACATGCTGACCACGCTATTGGCGCCGGCGATACCGCTGTTGGAAATCGGATTAAACCAGGCATGGAAGAGGGAGATCAAAGTCTTGCGCCGCCGAGGTATGCTCAGTTAGTCTGAAATACGGAGAAATATATGACAATCAGGCATTTGCTGTTAATCCTGATCGCGGTCTTTTTGATCGCCGGGATCACTATGGCTCAGGGGCCGAAGAAGGATATTGGCAAAAATGTGCCACTTCCTCCGGCGCCGCCCTCGTCGAAGGGTACTAAGCCTGATGACCTGCCCCAGAATTCACTTTCAATCGATGTCGACGTCGTCTCGTTCGACGTCGTGGTGACGGATCAGAGCGGCAATCCGATCGCCGGCCTGGAAAAGCAGCATTTCCGGGTGTTTGACGACGATGTCGAACAGACCGTCACGAACTTCAGCCCGACGGATGCGCCTTTGACAACTGTTATTCTGGCGGAATTCAGCAACACATTCGCGGCGTATAACGACAACGTCATCGTTCCTGCCTATGGCTTCATCAATAGTTTGCGGCCGGACGATTGGGGAGCCCTGATCGCGTTTGATATCCGGCCGGAAATCCTCACGGACTTTACGAAGAATAAGAATGAGCTGATTGAAGGATTGCGCCGTATGCAAATTCCGGCGTACAGCGAAACCTGTCTGTATGACGCGGTCTACGATACGCTGACACGTCTGGACAATGTGGACGGGAAAAAGGCGATTTTTCTGTTGAGCAGCGGCCTCGATACCAACCTCTCGAAGCATACATACGGAGAGGCATTAAAGAAGGCCGAAACTTCCGACACCATGATTTACTCCGTCAGCCTGGGGCAACTTGCGAGGCTGTACGCGGAGTCCCGGCTTTCGCCGCTGGCCGAGATCACCTTCCTCCAGGCCGATAACGTGATGCGGTCCTTTGCAGAGGCAACCGGTGGCGCAGCATGGTTTCCGCGGTTTCAAGGCGAGTATCCGGGTATTTATCAATCGGTCAGCGCGAATCTGAGGAATGAATACAGCCTTGGTTTCGTGCCGAAGGTACGCAAGAACGATGGCAAGCTTCATAAACTTCGGGTCGAGGTTGCGCCGATCGACATCAATCACACCGGAAAGCCCATGAAATTTAAAGTGCGCCATAAGAAGGGTTATTACGCTCCGAAGAGCTAGGCGCTTGGAAGTTGCGCGGTTTATGACCATACGTGTCCAAGTACGCAGAGTGGCGCCGTGTAAAGGTTGGAGTTTAGTAGATGCCAGGTACACCTGATTTGGGTGTAAGTCCCCGCCTAGCTTAGGCGGGGACTGTGAGACACGCTAAACACTACATCGGTCTTGGAGAGCTGTCGCCTATATGACCGTGCAAGCCCACTCTGTTCTATGATTCGACAGCCCGCAGTCTCAGGCCGCTTCTATCCGGCGCAACCCGATGAGTTAATCCGGACGATCCAGACATTCCTCGAACCTGTCAAACAACGCAATAGGGCGATCGGTCTGGTCGTACCTCATGCCGGCTATGTCTATTCGGGACACGTCGCCGGGGCTGTCTATTCGCGGGTTGATCTTCCGTCTCGCAACCTGGTGCTTTGTCCGAATCACACCGGCTTTGGCCCGCCACTATCGATGATGAAAGCAGGTTCATGGCGGACCCCCTTGGGTGAGATGCAGATCGACGAGGACTTATCCACTGCGTTGATCGCCGAAGACCCGTATCTGCGCGACGACACGGAGGCGCACAGACTGGAGCACGCCACCGAGGTGCAGCTACCCTTCATGCAGCAATGCGGCGCGCCGGATTTACGTTTCGTTCCGATTACCGTCGGGACCGGCAGCCTCGATCGCCTGCAGGAACTTGGAAACGCCATGGCGCGCGTGATTCAGCGCGTCGCGCCCGATACATTGATTGTCGCCTCGAGCGATATGAATCACTATGAATCGGACGCCGTGACACGTGTTAAAGACTTCAAAGCGATCGACCGGATTTTAGCGCTGGATCCCGTAGGTCTCTTTGATGTCGTCCGGCGGGAACACATTTCGATGTGCGGCTACGGCCCGACGGTTGCGATGCTGACGGCGGCCAAAGCGCTCGGCGCGACCAAGGCCGAACTCGTGAAATACGCGACCTCGGGCGACGTATCGCTCGATTTCGATCACGTCGTCGGCTACGCTGGAATCATTATTTCTTGACCGGACCGGGCGGAACATTCGCGCCGGACTGCGCCGCGCGATTTCCATACATAAAATAAGGATAGATGTACAAGTCGGGATAAACAGCCGTGGCGCGTGCGTTATTGGAGCGGTGTGATCCTGCTGTATACGTTCGTGCATTGGCCGCGTTGGCGTCCTGATTTCCTCTCACTATGATAGAACCGTTTCGGACCGCGCCACTGAAGACGGTCAGGTTAGTCGATCCGCCTCATCCAAGCTCCATGTCGAGTGGCCGCTCTGCGGTTTCCAGAATGGTGTCTTTCGCCGCGATCTGAAGATCACTGTTCGCGAATATCTTGATACTGCCGCTTCGAGTTGCACCCGATGCCTTGCCGCCGCACCTGGATCTGTGTGCGTTCGGTCAAGGTGAAATTTTGCCGGTCCGAGGTCAGCGGCCCAGGAGCCACTGGAGGTGCGGACGCTTTCACCGGGATTGAGCTGTTCACCTGCGCCAATCGGGCTCCAGACATTCCCCCTTTGAACTTCAACAATCCCGCTGCTTCCAGCGAGTCGACTGGACGGTGCTTCGGTCTGTGCGGGGACTGTTCCACTTCCAATCAGGGCAATCGATGCCGCTAACCACACTCTGATCACGGTTTCTTCGCCGTCTGGATTTGTTTTTTGATCCTGGCGGCCTGCGATCGAGCGTAATTCATGATTTGCTGATCGGATTCTATTTTCTCCAGCATGGGTACAAGACGCTCGGGATCGGCGATCCTGTTCGATTTTAGTTCGTTTTCCACCTGTTCGAGCCGTTTAGGAATGCTTAATCGCTCGAATTGCATTGCATTCACAATGTCGAAATCCAGAGTCTCCTGATTGATCAAACCTTCAAAAAACGTCGAAAGATCCGTTACATCCTTGCGCAGGGAAAAGTTAAAGGTGCCCTCGCGTTTGCCGCCGGGTGTCTCTATGGTCAGGTGCTTGGCGCCGAGATCGGCTATTTTTCTGCCGGACTCGAACGTTTCGGGGTGTTCGAGATAGTTTGTCGCCGCGAGTAAGGCCAGAAACTTTTGCCGCCCGGCCGGCGAAAGCTGAATTGCCATATTTACAGTTTCGGCCTGGCGTCGCTTGAACTTTACTTCTCCGGTCGCCTCCGGGTTCAGTTGGATGCACTGAATCTCATAGGGACCGCGCGTATTCTCGTGGCAATAGGTGAAGGTGGAAAAATCGGCAACGGCTAACAAGGAAAAAAAGACAGCAGCAGCAATCATAGATGTGCGGTTAAGGCTTTGTTGTATCGATTGGTATGAACGTGGCAAATCGCCACAGCCAACGCATCCGAAGCGTCGAAAGGCTCCGGCAGCGCGTTCAGCTTGAGAAGAGCGCGGACCATCTGCTGGACCTGAGGCTTTTCCGCGCGGCCGTAGCCTGTCACAGCGCTTTTCACTTCCAGCGGCGAATATTCGAAAACCGGCAAGTTCGCTTCAACGGCCGCGAAGATCGATACGCCGCGGACGTGCCCCAGTTTCAGCGCGCTTTGAACATTGGTCGCATAGAACAGACTTTCGAAAGCCGCCGCCTCGGGCTGCAAGTCGCGAATGACTTCGAAGATGCCGTCGTAAATGGTTTTCAGGCGGTTTGCTATGGGTTCTGTTGCTTTGGATCGAATCACGCCACAGCGGACATAAATGCAATCGGCGCCATCGGTATCGATGACGCCGTAACCAGTGACTCGGGATCCGCAATCGATGCCGAGCACGCGCATGAGGTCCTAGGAGACCGCTTCGGCCAGTTCCGATTCCTCGATATCGAAGTTGGCGTAGACGTGCTGAACGTCATCATGCTCGTCCAGCAACTCCATCAGCTTGACAACCTGCTGGGCGGTCTTGCCTTCGACCTTGATGTAGTTCTGCGGAATCATCGAAATCTCTGCCGTCTCGGGCTGAATGCCTTTGGCTTTGACCGCAGTCAACACTTTGTCGAACGCCTCAGGAGAGGTGTAGATCTCGTAAGTCGATTCGTCGCTGGCAAAATCGTCGGCGCCGGCATCGATAGCCAGCGTCATGATGGTCTCTTCATCGCCTTTCGACTTGTCGATCGCGATATAGCCCTTCTTGTTGAACATCCACGCGACAGAGCCCGCTTCACCCATATTCCCGCCGTTTTTCGAAAAAACGTGACGGATTTCACTGACGGTACGGTTTCGGTTATCGGTGACGACATCGACAATCATGGCGACGCCGCCGGGCGCGTAACCTTCATACTGGAGTTCGTCCAGTTGTCCGCCTTCCAGTTCGCCCGTTCCCTTTTTGGATCGCGCGCTTGATGTTGTCTGCAGGCATGTTCAGTTCTTTGGCATCTGAAATGGCTTTCCGCAGCCGCGGATTACCTTCAGCATCGCCACCGCCGATTCTTGCAGCGATGGTGATTTCCTTGATCACCTTCGTGAACATGCGCCCGCGTTTGGCATCGATAGCGCCTTTTTTGTGTTTAATACTGTGCCACTTAGAATGGCCGGACATACGTACTCCTTATGCGCAATTTAGTCGTTAAGTTTACCAGACCTGAGGGGAAGGGGGAAGGCCGCGCATCGGGCGGATTAAACGGGTTGAAATCCGAACAGATGAATCGGTACCAAGCGGTTTTCTGTAGGGGCGGTCCAAGACCGCCGCTACAGGGGAAGAACTGGTATCAATCTTTCCGTTACAGGCCACCAGTGGCTTATTTCTTTTTCGTCGTGTCTTTCAGTTTGGGATCCAGGGCCGGAGCCTTGTTATCGTTGGAAGTGGAGCCGCCCTTTTGATCGCCTTCCACCGCATCTCCGAACGTCAGCTTTACGTTCGATTGGAACTGCTTATAATTGTCGTATTTAACGACCTGCCGGATCCGCTTGGCGCCGCTTGAAAATTGCAGTGTATCGACGGCGCGGGTATAAGTGGGGAACCAATACTTGCCGTCAATCTGCTCGCGATACGTTTCGAAGCGGGGGAAAAGGTTCTCGCCGTCTCCCTTTTTAATGTCGGGTACGGCTTTTCCATACGTTTTGACGATCTGGAGATCCCGGTCGTCGACCCAGATTTGACCCTGGAAATAACGCTGGCCTTTCTCGAGCTTTTTCGGGGCGACGTCAAAAACGAAGCAGTCGATATCGTCGACCTTCTCTTTCCCGAGGTATTTAATACCGTATTTGACGATCTCATCGCTGGTGAGAACGAACGGTTGAATCTCGCGGAGATCCTGCAGATCCTCGGAGGTGAGCGAAATGTCGCGCAAGGTGCTCGCCGGTGCGGAAACCACTCGCTCTACACGTTTTCCGTTTGGATCGAACGTGATGTCCCAGACCTCGTGCCATTCGCCGGTTACTCTGTCGTCGGCACTCAAGGTTTGTACGCGATTATCCTGTCGATACACGTAGTTAGCCCGGGCGATCTTGAAATCTTTTTCCTTCGCGGCGAACTTCTGAATGATTTCGTCGACAGGTTGTGGAGGCTGTTCATTACGTAAATTCTTCGGTCCCTGGCCGAAGGCCAGCGATGAACAGAGGAACAGAAGTGCAGACAGGTAGGCGGCTTTTGTTAGAGACATAGTTTCTCCATTATACCCGCAGGGCTTAGACAGCAAAGCGCCACAAACGTAATTTGAATAAGCCACGAATTGAACGAATTTAACGAACGGGCGCAATAAACTGCTTTATAGCGCCCGTTCGTTAAATTCGTTCAATTCGTGGCTTATTCAACTCGCGCAGCGCAAGTTCTTGAACCGTCTTCATTAACTTCTGTTCCACGCGGCCGATCTTGACGTAAATCCGATACGCCAGGAAATAAAGAAAAACCAGGCCCATTCCAAAGAAGGTCCCGAGTCCGGCGCGACCTGCACCAAAGGCTCCGATGATGTAATCGACGATGGAAGGAAACAAGGCCACAAAGACGATCACCAGCCAGGTGACAACCCAGAATAGAAAGACTTTCAGTGATTCCGTCCGCGCCTTGAAATCGACGTAACTTTTCGAAATTGCGATTGCGGCTAGAACGAACGCGAAGATTTTCGAAAACAGTACAAACATCAGACCCGCCTCATGAGACGCTCGAATAGCCCAAGAATGAGATTCACGCCGTTCAAAAAATGTTGTCCTTTCGCGCGCGAGTATGGCGTGTAAACGGCGCTCACGGGAATCGATTTATAGCGGAAATTCCTTCGATAAATTTCGCCGATAATTTCGGAACAGATTTCGTATCCCGCGCAGTTCAACTCCATGGCAGAGACAGCCTGGCGGGTGAATGCTTTGAATCCCGATTGAGAATCCGAAACGATCTTCCGGTAAACCAGAAAGGTGACGGCGTTCAGTAGAAGGTTCGCGGCAAAGCGGGATACCGGCATGTCCCCGCGTGTCAAAAGGCGACTTCCAATGACGACATCGAATGGTCCGTCCACTAAAGACTGGACAAGCGTCGTTATCTCACGCGGGTCGTGTTGTCCGTCAGCATCCATGGTGACGACGATATCTCCATCGAGTTGCAGTGCGGCGCGAAAGCCTGTGATCGTCGCGGCTCCTACACCGAGGTTCGTGATATGCCGCAGGACCAGAGCGCCGGCCCGCTCTGCGGTATTCATCGTGTCGTCGTCCGAACCGTCGTCGATCACCAGCGGGACGACTTTGAATGTGCGGATGCTGGAAGGGACATTCGACAGAACCGCAGAAATGATCGGCGCCTCGTTTCTCGCCGGAATCACCACGACTACGGTTTTCACGTCAGCCATCGGGTCCATGATAGGTCACGGACTGAACGAATTGAATGGATTTGCGCGGCCATAGACCGCGCCTACAGTTCCTGTCTTTGTGTCGTGAATCCATGCCGCGCATTCTTCGCGTAAAAGAGTCCAAACCGAAGAGCCTTACCAACCACGTGCCAGGACACCATCTTAGGCAGGAGGTGCAACAAAGGCCGCCATGCGATTCCGATCTCTCCCGATAAAAACAAGCGTCTGAAAATATCCAGCACGATTGCAGATTCATCGTCGCTCGACAACGAGTACTTACGAGAGAACGCAGAATACAGCTTCAACAGGAGATCTTTCGTGACGATCTCGACGCCGGCATCAGATGAGTTCAAGACATCCGCCCGTAAACGAGATCGAAGTCTTGTGGCTTGTTCCTGCTGCTCCGATAGATTCCGGCTGGAAACGCTTTGGCCCACAACTCGATACTTCAGGAGAACCTCCGGCAAGTTCGCCAGCCGCGAAACGGCGCTCATGCGAATCCACAGGTCATAATCTTCAACATGCCTGGCTTCGTTCCGGTAACGGAGACCCTGAATCAATTCGCGACGCGCCATGATGCTGGGATGCGCGATGCAATTGCCGAACATCAAAAACCATCGGATGGAATCTGGAGTTGTCGGCAAGGGCCAGATCGGGCCAGGTTGCCCGGCGGGCCCGATGTCCTGGATCCACGTTCCCAGCAGTCCGATATCCGGGTGTCTTTCGAGAAAATCGACCTGGCGCTCAAACCTGTATGGCAGGCTGACATCGTCCGCATCCATCCTTGCGATAAAGGTTCCCCGCGCCAGACTGCACGCGCGATTGAGCGATGCAATCAACCCTGAGTTGGTCTGCCGATGCACAACGAGCCTTCGATCCTTCTTCGCAAACGCCTCGATAATTCCGGGTGATCTGTCGCTGGAACCGTCATCGATCACGATCAATTCAAAATCATTGAAGGTCTGTTGGAGAATGCTACTGATAGCATCGGAGAGATACTTTTCCGCGTTATAGACCGGCATCACGACCGAAATTCGTGGTACGTCAGGCATCGCGCAGGCCAATGGCTCTGAAGATTTGCCGAAACCGCTGCGCATAAGTGTGATCCCGCAATGTGCGTTCGTATCCACGTGCAGCAACCGTCTGCCGCTCCCGATCATTCGCAAGGTAATACTTTATTTTTTCCACCAGGTCTTCGATTCCATCGAAACAGACCAGCTTCTTTTCCCACTTCGTAATAGCTCTCCAGATCGTCCGCCTTGGCTGTCAGTAGAAATCCCCCGCATCCCGGTACCTCGAAATTCCGGCCCTTGATCTGATCCGAATAGGCGGGTGCTGCGGACGGAAACAGCGAGCGGGTAATCCGATCGAAACCTGCGCTAATAATGCTGCTATGGCCGCGGGTGGAGGCATTTGAGAAATTCAGGTTGATGCGGCTCTGGTTGAAGATCCGAATCATTTCGTCTTGTGAAACGCGTCCCCCCTCCCAGCCGTGACCAAAACACCGGACTTGAATGCCGCGGTCACGCAAAGCTTGAACCATCTGGCGCCGGTTTCCGTGCGGTTGACCGACGAACGTCACGTCGAATTGAACAGGAACATCCAGTTTACGGTACAGCAAATGATTGCAGCCCCACTGGCTCTTGATCACGTTATGGAGTTGCTGCGCTTTGTATTTCGGTACAGCACTATTTGCAGTCGTGACGACCCAGTTGAAATGAGGCGCCCAGGACGTTGAATAGTTATCGAACCGCCAGTGATCATCGCAGAACCAGTTGAGTGTGGTGACTTCCGGCAAATCCGATAGCTCTTTGATTGCCGCCGCATCGAACTCATCCGTGAACAGCACGGAAAACATGAGGTCCGGCTTCTCGGCCCGGGCCATTTCGAGAAGCTGCCGGTTCATGTACTCCTTGCCTCTCGTGCGAGTCAGTTCCATGAAGTCGAAGTAGAGAACTTCATGGCCGGCCTGCTGGAAGAAGTCGTAGAAGTTGTAATGCTCAAAACTGTAGCCGCGCTGCGGATCACCGTAGTCGTGCTTCATCGCGGCGTAGAGAATTTTCATATCCGTCCCGGTTTGACGAAGAAGATTAGCCACGAATTGGACGAATTTAACGAATGGGCGCATTCAAAAGCAGTTCAATGCGCCCATTCGTTAAATTCGTTCAATTCGTGGCTAATCTTCCTGGCCTAATCACGCACCAAACGCAAATATAGCTCCTCGTACTGCAACGCGATCTTCTCCCATGTGAAACGGCTTTTCCAATTTTCAACGCCGGCATTTCGCAATACTTGGAGCCGTTCCTTGTCGGCCAGTAGCTCCTCGATGGCTCTGGCCATTGCCCCGGGGCTTGTCCGGACGAGACCGCGCGGCGTCCGGTCTGTTGCGACGATTTGCCCGGCGCCTGTCCACTCCGCAATTTCCGCAGCATTTCCGCAAGCGGTGGAAACGAACGGGGTCCGGGAAGCGGCAGCTTCGAACAAGACGATCGGCGAACATTCGATGTTGGAGCCAAAGAGGAAGAGGTCCGCTGAATGATAGGCGGACACGACGTCCTGACGAGGTGGATCCAACAATAAAACTTTCTTCTGACCCAACGATGCTGCTTCGGTAAGACGCGCCTGAATTCGGCAGCGCGGCAGACATCCCGCAGCACCTAACGTGTTTCCAACGACGAGGAGCGTTGCAGGTCCAATGTCTGCCCTTCGGAACGCTTCCATGACGACGCTATGGCCCTTCGCTCCGGTGTGACTTCCGACGCTCATCAGGAGCGGCTTGTCTACCGGAATGTTGTAGCGTTTTCGGAATGACGGGTCCGGTTGCGCAAACTCCTCAAAAGACGCGCCATTCGGAATAACGGAGTAGCGCGTAACACGGTTCCGGCGCGCAAACTCGTAGTCGCGGCCGGTACAGGAATGGAAGATCAGATGGTCATAGAGTCTCAGAATGTCAGGCAAAGCCCGGAAGTAGGATTCGTATTGGCTATCGAAGAGAGCCGAAAATCCACATGGAGCCAGCACCTTCCGGCAAGGAATCCGGTCCATGACCGGATAGACCAGATCGGTCGCCCACTGCTGAGCGGCGTAATTCATCATTACGTCAAAGTCGCCGTTACAAAGGAAACGCAAGTACGCCTCGGTTTCTCCCTTGAATCCGGACACGGCGTTTCCAGAGATCGAGAAGCTTTCAACTCGAACGCCATTCATTACTGTCGCTGTGCGCTGTTGCAGTTGCGTCGTGGCGACGGTGACATCGTGGCCTCGTCTTGCCAGTTGCTCGGATATCTGACGTACCACTTCCTGCGCGCCGCCAATGCTGGGGGAATAAAATTCGGCGGTATGCAGGATCTTCATAAACGGCTGCGATGTTCCTTGAACCAGCCCGCAAACGAGTACCGAATCCGCAGGCCGGTAATTCGCCTGTTTGCTTCGCGTTCAAAGGGCTCGCGATTTTCTGCTGGAAGGATACGCTGTACGGCGCGCCGCAAGATTTCGCTCATCGCGCTGAACCTGGGCTTCCCCATAAGGCGATTTTTAGCGGAATGAACCAGGGCGGCGAGATTGATGACATCCGGGTTTTTTGCGTCGGTTCCCGACGCCCAGGCAAGATTTGCGGCCGACAGGTCTACCAGTTGATCGACGATTGGAATATCCGAAACGCGAGACAGGCTTCCTGAAACTTCCCGATAAATTTGAAGGGCTTCTGGAATATTCGCAACCTCGCCCACGCGGGCGATACGGGACCAGAGCTCATAGTCGCCGGTTTGCGGAAAGCTGTCCCCGGCATATCCGCCAACTTGCTCCAGTACGGTTTTGCGCATCATGACGGAGCTGTGAACGAACGGGTTGTTGAACAATAGTTCGAATTTCAAAGTCGCGTTATCTGAAGGGTGGTGGTGACTTCTCCCTGTAGGTTCCCGAGCGCGCCAGATATCTGCCCAGGTACCCACAAGGGCACAGGCGGCATGCGCTTCCAAAAATGCAACTTGTTTGCCGAGTCTGTCCGGCCGCGAAATGTCGTCTGCGTCCTGGCGTGCTACATAGCGGCCGCGAGACAATTCAAGTCCGCGATTCAAGGTAAAGGCCAGTCCACGGTTCTCTTGTGTGAGCGACCGGATCCTTGGATCCTTGAATCCCTGAAGCACGTTCGAGGTAGCGTCTGTAGACCCGTCGTCGATGATGAGGAATTCGAAATTCGAGAAAGTCTGATCGAGAATGCTCTGTACGGCCTCCGCTACATAATCTGCGCAGTTATAGACGGGCAACACCACGCTGACAACAGGCTCGCTTGCCGGAGCACTCATAATCCGACCACTCTTCTGAGATAGCCAGCCGACAGCATCAACGCCATTCTGTAGCCGCTATCATCAAGTGCTGCTCGCGTCGCTACGGCAATCTCCCGCGCAGTCAAACCAAATCCGAGTTGTGTAAAGTGCCGTCCAAGGCGTTTTTTGTCACGTTTCGATTGTTTGCTGGAAGAAAACAGCCGCACGTTTTCCAGAACCGAACTCAATCGGTTGGATTCGTAGAAACGTGAGATCTGCGTTGGGGAATCCGTTGTGACGTTGACCAGCGGTTCGTCCAGATAAACGAACCGTCGGTTTCCTGCATTCAGAAGACGAATGTAGAATTCTGCGTCGGCCAGCCATGTGTAACGTGGGTCGAATTCCCGGGTGCCAACTGTGCCATCGAACGCGCAGACGCTTGGACCGCCGATGAAGTTTCCGAAAGCCAGGATGTCCGGAGAGTCCTCCAGTTCACGAATTTGAGCCGGCGTGGGCCGATGGATTGACAGTTGAGGACCATCGACGCTCATCTGACGGCATGCGCAAAAAACGAACGGGGCGGTGCCCTGAAAAATAGGTTCCGTCATAGCTATGAGGCTGGTGTCGCCATCCAGCCAGTCGTCATGGTGCAATATCTTGATGACCCTGCCGGTCGCGTACCGGGTCGAAGCATTCCAGTTTGGCACGGCGCCTAACCGCACATTGTTCTTGATATACCGCAATCGCCGATCCTGAAGATAGGGTCGAATAGCTGCCTGGACTGAAGCATCCTCAGAATCGTCAGTGACGATAATTTCGAAACTGCATGATTTTTGAATCAGCACGGATTCGATTGCTCGCGCTAGAGATTCCGGCTGACGAAAAGCAGGAATGCATACAGAAGCCAATGAATTCAGCCGGCTCATCGGAATGTGCAGGGAAGATCGAAGGCGCCATGGCCGGACAGACGATGTTTGTAACTGTCTTCCGCTGCCGTAACAACTTTGAATGAAGCGCAATGATGGACGGCATCCAGAGTCTCACCACGATATATAAGCGCTATGCTGACGAGGTACGTTCCCGAGACGAGGGGGAGGCTTTTGATCTCGCAAGCGGCTTTTCCTTCGCGCCGACCTGGAGCGTACGTCACACCCTGCCATGAGGACACAGAGGTGAACAGCCGGATACCTTCGGAAGTGTCGATGCCGATGCCCAGTTCCAGAGGCGCCTCGGCCGGCAGGCCCTCCGTCCCACAGAATGTCACGTGAATTGTGATTCCGCTTCCCGTAGTAATCAGCGACGGACTGCCCGGTCCCAGGCTCTCCACCGATACGGAATTGACTCTGGCAAGAGCGGAGCCCCCCCGCCCGGAGTTCTGCGCTACGGAATATTCCTGCGCGGATTGCATTTCAATGTAGGTATTTCGCCCTTCCGCCGCCGGGCCGTCAAATACGATCTGGCCGCGATCCAGCACGATGCCACGATCGCATAGTGCCACCATGGCGTCCATATTGTGCGTCACAAACAAGACCGTTCGTCCCGAGGCTTCGAGTTGCTTCATTCGCGACAAACACCGTTGCTGGAATTCCAGATCGCCGACGGCCAGAACCTCGTCGACGATGAGAACATCGGGATCGATGTGAGCGGCGATCGAGAATGCAAGTCTTACGTACATGCCGGAGGAGTAGCGTTTCACCGGAGTATCTATGAAGTCGGCGACACCGGAGAACTCGACAATTTCGTCGAACTTTCTGGCAATTTCTACACGACGCATACCAAGAACAGCGCCATTCAGATAGACGTTTTCGCGCCCGGTCAATTCGGCATGAAAACCTGTGCCAACTTCCAAAAGGCTCGCAACTCTGCCGGCTATCTTCACTCTGCCCTTAGTGGGCTCCGTAACGCGCGACAGAACTTTCAGCAGCGTGGATTTTCCGGCGCCATTCCTCCCGATAATTCCAATACGATCTCCCTGGTTGACATGGAACGTCACGTCCTTTAGCGCCCAGAATTCCGAAGTTTCGCCGGATAGCGGGTCCGTCAGTCTTCGGCCAAGAGACGCGATTGCTTTCGAGAAAGTGTCGCGCAGAGTCGTGTACGACTCCGGGTTGCCTTTGCGGATGAGGTACTTCTTGGAGAGATTCTCGACAGAAATCGCTTCCATCAGGGCTTACTCAAATGACATCGGCGAATACTTTTTCGGTCTTTCTGAAATACAAAATGCCTGAAAAGAGCAGGAAGAAAACAACACCAGATGAAATAGCCAAAGCCGGCCAGTAGAGTGGAGAATTGCCTGCAAACAGAGCCCACCGGAAGCCATCGATGATTCCAACCACCGGATTAAGTGAATACAGCAATCGCCAGGAATCGGGAATGACGTTGCTGCTGAAGCCGACTGGCGAAACATACAATCCGAACTGCACGATAAATGGCACAAGGTATCTGACGTCGCGGTACTTGACGTTCAGTGCGGCGATCCATAATCCGGTTCCGACGGCCGCAGCAAACATGACAAAGACGAGCAGCGGCAACATCAAGATTCGCCAGTCCGGCAGAAAGCGGTACCAGACCATAAGGACAACGAATACCATCCCAGTCACCAGAAAATCGACAAAACTGACGATGACAGCACTGGCCGGAATCATCAGCCTCGGGAAGTAGACTTTCGAAACCATGCTCTCGTTCAGGATGAGGCTATTTCCGGCATCAGTGAAAGCGCTCGCAAAGAATTGCCAGGGCAGCAAGCCTGCAAACACGAGCAGCGGATACGGCGTGCCGTCCGAATCCAGTTTCGCCACCTTTCCAAAAATGACGGTGAGAACAAGCATGACCAGAACCGGCCGGATGATTGCCCATGCCGCTCCCAGTATCGTCTGCTTGTACCGGACAAGGATGTCGCGCCAGGCCAGAAAGTAGAACAACTCGCGGTACAACCACAGATCCCGCCAATACCGCCGTCCTGCGCGACCGGGCTCGATGATTGTTACCAGAGAGGACACTTCCTAAATTCCGGATGCGACCAGATCGTGCAAGTGGATCATGCCGATGACGCGTCGATTGGAGTCGAGCACCGGCAGGACTGCGGTGGGTTTATTCCGTGTGCGCATCATATCCAAAGCATCGACGGCGCGGTCGGTACTTTGAACAACCTCCGGAGAAGGATTCATGATTTCCGCAATCTTCATCATGAACAAGTCCTGACCGGTCTCGAGGATTTTCCGGATATCGTAATCGGTGACGAGGCCGAGCAGTCGTTCCTGAGAATCGGTTACGCAAACTGCTCCGACGCGAAATGCCGTAATTGCCACCAGCATTTCCCGTACGGAGGCGTCGATGCGGATGACGGGTTTTTGCTCACCACCCCGCATCACATCTTCGACCGTCAGCAGGAGGCGTTTCCCGATCTGTCCGCCCGGATGGTGCCGTGCGAAGTCTTCGGTCGATATGTTCTTCAGCTTCATCAAGGCGACGGCAATCGCGTCTCCGACAGCCAGTGCGGCCGTAGTACTTGCTGTTGGTGCAAGGTTCAAAGGACAGGCTTCGCGTGGGATTTGCAAATCGATGACAATGTCGGAGAGCGATGCCATCGAAGAATCCGCATTTGAAGTTATCGCGATTACAGGAATTCCGGTTTTCCTGACGACTCGAAGCAGGGCGTTCAGTTCTGTCGTCTCGCCGCTCTTGCCTATTGCGAGAACCACATCATCTTCTCGCACGGTTCCCATGTCGCCGTGCAAGGCCTCTCCAGGATGGAGGAATGTCGCCGGCGTGCCGGTGCTGCGAAGCGTGGCAGCGATCTTGGTCCCGATAATTCCGGATTTGCCGATGCCGGAAACCAAAACCTGTCCGCGGCACGATGCTATCGTCTCGACCGCCCTTGCAAAGGCCGGAGTGATATTTTCCCGAACGGACCTCAACGCCTCGATCTCGATGTCCAGGACACGCGCGATCTCGTCGAGAATGTTTATGTCCGAGGCAGTCTGCTCCCTGGAAATATAGCCTCCTCGTATACCCGCTCGGCTTTTTCCGCCACCACGTCCGGTGAAAATTCACGCAGGACGAAGTCGCGTCCGACAGCCGCATTATCACTCAAATACGCGTTTGTGAGCGCGAAAAGCAGCCTGTCACGGAGTTCAGCCGAGTTCAGCGACTGAAACCGCAGCACGCCGTGAGTTTCCGGGGGAGTCATCGGCAATTCGCACGCCGATGAGACGATGACAGGCCGGCGACACAACAGCGCTTCGAAGAGGACCACAGGGCTCGCCTCGCTCCTGGACGGTAAGACCACAACGTCGGCAGCGCTGAGCGCTTCAAGCTTCTCGCGCTGATCAAGATATCCTGTCTTCAGAATGTCGTTACGTTTCGGGATGTGGCGGCCTTCACCGTCATCCGGTCCGGCCAGAACGAGTTGAACATCTTTCCGCTGCTGCCGTAGCGACAGAAAGGCTTCAATCAGTACATCGATGCCTTTGATCCGGTTCAGCCGGCCCAGAAACAGAATTATTTTCGCAGCGGTAAGGTTCCATCGTTTTCTGAAAGCGTCGGGACGAGGCATCGCTGCATATCCCGAAACGTCGAGCGCATTCGGGAGGTGAAAAATCCGGGATTCGTGAACTCGAAACGACAAAGCGTCAGCTCTTTCTTGAGAGCTCAGAACGAGCACTGCCGCCGCATGATCGAGAATCGATTCGCCCCACAGCCGATCGAAAGTACGCTTTGCTAAATGCTTCCCCAGATGGCGCAGGCCGCCATGCGGAGAAAGGACGTAGGGCAAAGACATCTCGCGCGCCAGCCGGGCTGCCGGAATTGTCAGGGTCGAACGAAACTCGTGAATATGCAGCACGTCGCAGATTTCAAGTTGCTGCTGTAGCTCTTTTCGAAATCCGATCGGGATAAAGAGTCGGTGCTTGTGCGCCAGGTAACTGGACAGGTTGCGGCAATAGTGGACTTGTACTCCGTCGACGAGCTTTGCCCCAGAAGTGCCGCTGGTCGTCAGTACGCGGACTTCGTGCCCTCGCACCGCAATGGCTCGGGCTGATTCAAAGGCGGCTCGCGGTGTACCGCCATACTCCCAGTCAGGATAAAAATAAGGTGTAACAACTGCGATTTTCAGGTTTTACCTAACTCTTCAAGCAACGATGCCATTTGTCGCGCAATAACCGTCCAGTCATATCGACGGCCTGTCCTGGCTGCCCGTTCACCCAGTTCCGCGCAGGCTGCACGATTCGACAGCAGATTTACCAGAGTGGCTACTGTATCGTCGGTGTTTGTGTAGACGACGCCGTCTTCTTCACCGGCCAGGAATGGCACGGTTCCTGGAAGCTTAGTCGCCACGACCGGTTTTCCACAGGCCAGATACTGAAAAAGCTTCGTCGGAAGAATCTTTTCAGTAATGCCATTCAGTTCGAAGGGATTGATGCACACATCACTCGACCGGATCAAATCCGGTAACCTGGAGTATGGTTGCATTCCAGTGAAGATAACGTGCGAAGCCACTCCGGTTTCGACAGCCAGAGCAGCAAGTCGGTTTTGATCTTCGCCGGCGCCCACGATGAGCAGTCGGGCAGCCGGATGCACCGCTAACATCGCTTGCCAGTCGCGTATGACCCGATCCAGGCCACTGAAACGATACAGGGTGCCCATGAAAAGAACAGTCGGGCCGTTTTTCCCCCGGCCGGCTCCCGGAGAAAACAGATTCGTATCAACGCCGGATGGTAATAGACGCATCTTGCTGTCTGGTACGTCGTAACCCTGAATGTAGCTGCGAAGCAGCGGTGTGAGTGCAATGTTCATGTCGACTTGATTGAACACGATGCTTTCAAGCATGCGCGTTGGCAGTGATAGAGCGGGTGGCACCAACTCATGCGTCACGTCGATGGCGCGAAAGGCAACCGGTACTGCGAAAGTCCGAGCCGCTGCGATGGTCTGTATTCCGACCGTCGGTAAGCCGTAAAGCAACACGACGTCAATCGCAGAGTGTTTCAACAACCGGGCGACCTCGAATCCCGACGTTACCGCGCCGGAAAGCCGCGACAGTCCAGGGAGCCGGATCATTGCCGGCCGGTACAGGCTTATTCTGGCCTGCTCGTATGCCCGATGCGTTGAGGGATAGATATGTCGAGGGGCGAACGTTCCTCTCGCGTCCGGATCATTGCGCCATGAGTCGTTGTAATCGACGACGGTTACAGAGTGCCCAAGCAGTGAAAGAATTTCAGGAAGGATCTGAAACTCGTAAATCGTTTTTGAAAGGTAATTGACTTCGTGAACAACCAGGATCCGCATTATCCATAGATGGATCGCATCCAACTGATCGTGGCGGGAACGCCTTCCTCCAGCGTCACTCTCGGATTGTGACCGAAGGCGCGCCTTGCCTTTTCGATGTTGGGCTTTTTGTTCAACACGTTGTGCTTGTCTTCAGGCAGGTAATTCACAAGTGAATCATCCACTTGGAGTGTTTGCAGAATCAAATCGCTCAGGTCCTTAACGCTCCGGAACTCCTCGCCTCCAACGTTGTAGACCTCGCCAGGGACAAAGTTGTCGGCGACATTGGCCAGAGCAGGAATGAAGTCGTCGATATACATGAAAACGCGGTGGTAGCCAAGATACACATCATACGGAAGACGGTGCAACGCCCGGTACGTGAACAAACAGACGACGCTGCGATAATTGTGGTAGTACTCCCCTGGTCCATACGCGTTGAAAAACCGCAGTCGTACGACCGGGTTCCCGAACCTTTTTTCGAAATTCATGATCTGAATTTCATTCACCCATTTGGTGACGGCATAGTCGTTGTGCTGGATGATCGAGTGGTTCAGCGGAATGTCCTCGGACAGAATGCTCTGGTGTTTATCGCCATAAATTTCCGACGACGACGCAAAAATCAGCTTGAAGCCGGCCTTCTTCTGAATTTCCAGGATGTTTCTCGTGCCGATAACATTCGTTGTCCACAGCGTGTCGTAATACTCCTCCCCGTTGATCCGCCCAAACTCGGCCGCCAGGTGATAAACGTAGTCATACTTTTGCTCGAACGCCCGTTCCAACTGGCGGAACGACGCGATGTCGGCCCGATAGTATTTCTGCTCAGGCTGATGCTGGAGATCCAGGCCCCAGACATCATGTCCGCGCTTTTCAAGTTCTCGTTTAAGAGGTCGGCCGAGGGTTCCTACTGCGCCCGTGATGAGTATTTTCGCCACAAAAGCGGCGATTCTAGCATGTTGCGGAGAGGAATAATTCACGAATTAACGTTTCCTGTTCCGCTGCGTCGTAATCCGTGTGGGCGATATAAGGTTTCACGACAGCAAAGGCGTAACGCTGGTCGAATTGCTGGTTGTTCTCGTCCTGGTGTCGATAGCTCTTTCAATCGTAGTACCTTCTTTCGGCAAGACGTATGAGACGTGGGTGCTGCGGTCGGTCAGCCGTAAGACTGTGGTGCTGTTCCGCTTTGCCTCCGACACGGCCCGCCGCCACGGCAGCGACATAGCGGGATATTATGACGAGCACCGCCTTGTGCTGCTGGAAAATGGATCCGTCCTGAAGGAGATGGATATTCCCGGATCTGTGCTCGTTTCGCCTCAGAAGCCGCGCGGCGTCATATTTCTTTCGACAGGACAAATTGTTTCTTCGCAGCAATTCGTACTTGAAGACAACAGGGGCAGGAAAACTTCGATTACCTTTGGTCCATTGCCCGGCCAGGTCGGCTTGAAAGAGGGATCTGATTGAGAACACGGGGGTTCACTCTCCTTGAAGTTCTCGTGGCCCTGACGATCCTCGGCCTGGGTTTTTCGGCCGTCTTCGCCGGAATCTCCGGTTCCGTTCGAAGCATGGAGCGGGCGCGCAATGTCGATCAACGGGTGGAGCTGGCGCGAGAAAAGCTCTCCGAGCTCGATCTATTACAGAAGATCCGGCCAAGCGACTCGGCGACCGGACAATTCGCGGATGGCACGCGCTGGACACTGCAGTCTTCCCCGTTTATAGCAAGTGTGAAAGACGGTCCGCAGCCAAATGCCGCATCCATAATCCGAATCGTTCTCACGATCGAATGGATGGGCCGCAACGGGACCCAAAAACAGGTTATTGAGAGCTATCGGTATCAACTCGATGAAAACCGGCCGATTTCATCCTTAGAGCAACAGTTGAATGAACTCCAGTGAACGCGGATTCACTCTGGTCGAGGTGCTCGTGGCCCTCACCCTGTTTGGGTTGATTGCCACGATGGTTGCTGCAGGAACGCGGTTGGGGCTGGATCTGTCGGCTCGAGGAAACGCAAATGCGGACGCGTTCAGAAAGGAATATCTCCAGCGGAGTCTTTTGCGAAGCCAACTGCGAGGGGCGCTGCCGTTTCGGTATTGGACACGTGAAAACAATGTCAGTATTGAACACTTTGCATTTGATGGCCGGTCGGACCGCGTTCGGTTTATCTCGCGATACGGATTGATGGATGGGCCGGATAGTCTACCGCGATGGGTCGAGATTGGGCCCGCCGCAGATGCGAACTCGCAGGGTCCCCTGATCGTGGAAGAGCACCGTATCCTTCCACCAGACAATCAACCCGAGACGACATCTGTTGCTCGAATCGAAATCCCGAATTGTGCAGAAGTCCGTTTTGAATATCTGGACCGAGCCGGTGAAATGCCAGCATGGATTTCGTCCTGGGACCCCGTGGCTCGGAAGTTACCGCTGCCATCGGCAGTTCGAATGGAATGTAAGACACAGCGGAACGCGATGAGACTCGTCATTCCACTCGACTACGCTGAGTCGGCGAGGCAGGGGCTGTCATTCCAATGACAAAAGAAAAGGCTTCGTCCGGGTTCGCCTTACTGCTCGTTCTCTGGACGCTGGTCATTCTCTCGGCGGTTGCGCTTACCTTTGCTGCCTCGGCAAGCACCGAGGTCCGGGCAAGCCAGGATTCGTGGAACGACCTGCAAGCTGAAAGGTTCGCACAGTCCGGCCACGACTTTGAAAGTTATCTCGAAACACGAATGATAGGAACGGACCGTGAAAACCTGGCGGGTTTACCCGTCCAGGCGGTTGTCGCCGGGCTGAAATATCGCGTTGTGCTGGATCGCGGCACAATCGATCTCGTTCTTGAAGGAGAAAACGGAAAGTTCGATCTCCTCTCCGCAGACGAGGCTACCACTAGAACTTTCTGGACAAACTGGACTGGAGATCCGCAGCGCGGCCAGGATATAGCCGCCGCCATAGCGGATTGGGCGGACGCCGACGATACGCCGCGATCGTCTGGTGCCGAATCCGAAGCCTATTCAGGGCTCGGGTATTCGCCGAGAAACAACGGACTGGGATCCGCCGATCTGCCACTCATAAAAGGTATAAGTGCCGGAGATTTGACTCCTGCTGTCATAGAATTGAACGGCGCACCGGCAATACGAAAGAGCCTGTTGCATTTCATTTCCGTGGTGCCGACAGGAAGCTCTGTGAATGTGAACTATGCTTCGGCTGACGTCCTTCAAACCCTGCCCAACATGACACCTGGAGTGCTCTCTTCCATTCTACAGATGCGGGAACAGGCCATATTTACGACTGCCCAGGACTTGCGCAACCGCGTGGGACTTCCCTCCGACTCCGCATTGTTGAATCGGATTGCATTTGACCGGGGAATAACGCCAGCGGTCCTGTCGATTGCAAGAATTGGCGCCGGGGCACGAGTCCGAAGCGAGCGACGCGTCCAGACGCAGATTCAGAGGACCGGAAATCGCAGAGATGCGATCAAGGTTCTAGCTGTAATAGAGCGGGACGGCCTTTAAGCAAACGCGAGTCGGTTCAACACACTTGGTTTGAAGTGTGGCATTAATACACACCTTTCTCACGGCCCTTACATCTCAAATCCAAGCTTTAGCTGGTACTTTTCACGCATTGCTCTTTGGCGCATAAATTGCTCAGATCGGGCGGCTGGGCAAGGGTATGTGTCTGGTGGTTTCACTAGATTTAGTGCTGCCCATCGTGTTAGCCTACAACGTTCGTTGTGGGTTGTATTTTAGTTACGTTAGCGATTCGAAGTAGAAACCTGTCTGAAAAAGGAGAGAACTCAGATGAAATTTAAGCGACTACTGATGCCTGTGTTTGTGTTAGGCATCATGTTTACCATGGGCAGCATGGTATACGCACAATCGACCGTCACGTGCGGAATGACAGATACTGCAACGACGGCCAATATCGGCCCGTTTGCTGCAATCGGCGTCGGCGGTACCGCGATTCCCGCGACCAACATCGCCTCCGTAAATGCCGTTTCCACCCTGGGCCCGAGCGCTAATGCGTCCGGCACGGGTCATACGGAAGTGATTGCCGCGGGTCCGACCCGGATGCCAGCGTTCCCCGGTGGCGGCACGATACGAGTTTGGTGCGTCAACCCTGGTGCGGACGTTACGCCTGGCGTGGTCGTATTGACGATCAGTTTCGGTGTGCCGATCACCAACACCCAGTCTTTTCCAAGCACGGCGGCAGGGATTCGCGTTGACAACGGCTCCGGTGATTTTGCCCCGGCGGGCCCAGGCGCATCTCCCAATACCCCGGCGCCAACGTTGGTATTTCTTCGGTAAGTAACAGCGGTGGAAGCATCGTCATCGGTTTGGGAACACCGGTCGCGACAAGCGCCCTTGTCCCTCAGAACCCGACGACGGGTATCACTTTCACCACGGGCACCGTCTCCACGTTTGACCTGTACGGCGTACTGCTGGGCACAAACGGCAAAACCGGCGAAATCGACGCGACGATGTCGGAAACGTCGGGCAACCTCAACCTCACCAGCACAGTGATTCCGGTCATTTCGGCTGTTGCTGCGCCTCTTGTGGATCCGACCGTTGCAACGAGTATTCCATCGGCAGTAACTGCCAACACGACTCTTCCCGCCACTGCGGGCGGTCCTGCGCTTCTGAATTCGGCCGGTTCCGCGATCAAGGGTAATTTCACAGTACGAGTTGCCGAGAATTTCCCGTCAATGTGGCAGTCCGCGGCCCAGTACAATGGTGGCGCCGTTTTTCCGGCTTCGCCTTCGTCGTCGACGCAGGTGAATTTCATTTTCAAGAACGTGCCATCCGGGCTCAATATTTCGAATTGCATTGCCACGTTGACGGACCCGACGGGTACAACTTCGAACCCGAATACTGCCGCCAACGCTGCAGTGTCATCGTCCAACAGCATTACGGCTGCATCGAACATCATTACCGTCAATTTCACTGGTAATCTTGACCTCGCGGCCGTCGATGTCCTGTGGCTGTCTTGCACCAGTATTTCATCCGGCACTGCCACGCTTCCGCTGCCTTCGGCTGCTGTTACCGTTCAGGCTGAAATGGGTCCGCTGGGTACAGCGCTGAGCGCTACTAATGGCGCCCAGACAGGACTGGCAACCGGCTTGATTCCGCGATATCAGGATACGCCGCAACCCGCGGCCGGACTTCCGGTCATCCTCTTCCCGCCGTCTCAGACGACATTGTTGATCACGTACGCCGTCGTGGTGCCTGGCTTCAACACCGGTATCGCGATTTCGAACACGACCAACGATCCGTTTGGTCCTTCCGGTGGTGGTGCTACGCCAACAGCTGGAACGATCGTTTTCTCGCTGTTCAAGAATGATGGATCGCTTAAGTTATTCACGACACCGAGTGTTCCTTCTGGAACGACGTATGCCGCGAACTTGAGCGACATTATAAGTTCCGCCGGCGCTGGCGCCACCTGGAGCGGGTATATCTTCGCACAAGCGAATTTCCCGCAAGCGCACGGTGCGGCGACGATTTACGAAACGGCCACAGGCGCCGCCGCTTTGTCAACACCAACCTTGGTTGTGACCAGCAATGGGAACCAGGTGACCTTGGCGAATCCGCGGGTTTCTCCTGAAGCCCTGGACCAATAACCTTCGACCTGAATGAGGGGGAGCTTGCTCCCCCTTTTCTTATTCCCGCGCTTGGCATAAAATCCCACGAAATGTTTTCGAGAATTGCTACCGCCCTTTCCATTCTATTTCTCCTGTCTGTCCCAATATGCACTGCACAGGACTTGAACCAGTTACCTGTGCGAGCCAGCAAATTCTGGGAACTCCGCAAACAAGGAGACAAGCTCGGTGCGCTGGATTTGATCGAGCCGCAGACGCGCCAGAACTATTTGAAGTGGCGAGAATCCCCGTTTACCAGCTTCAAGGTGACTGCGCTTGAACTTACAAATGATCCGAATCGCGTGAACGTGCCAGTGCTTGTTCATTTCCTGCTGCCTGGAATCGGCGAGATCGATCGGATTGAGCGCGATCCCTGGGTTTGGCGTAATGGCCAATGGTTCTTCGTGGCACCTGAGGTGAGCCTGGCGTCCTTATACGAATCCGACGAAAAGACGACAGCTCCGTCGCGTGTCCCGCCTGCTTTCAGCGTAGGCACTCCCGTGGTGGATCTTGGCCGGCACGCGCAGGGCGATGTACTCGAAGGAAAGATACCTTTCAAAGGACAACGGGGTGACGTTGCTGTTATCAGAGCCAGCCACAAGATTCCCGGCCTTGTTCTGGGAGCGCCGGTCTGGGGCAGCGATTCTGAAGGCTACGTCCCTTATTCCTGGAACACAACGCTTGTGTCGCAAAATGTCAATGTGTCCGTCGCTTTGGAAGCCAAAGGTACCAACGATGAGAAATCGTCGGTTGATGTCCAATTTCGTTTACAAGTGGACGCGAAGGTCGGCTTCAAGCAGATGCCGGAACTGTGGGATACTGGTCAGACAGGGAAAGCTGAACTGCAAATCCAGAATCTTTCTAAAAAGCCACTTAAACTGCTGTCCGTCGTCACCCAGAATCGGGCGTTTACAATCGATGACGATATACCCGAACTGATTGAACCGGGCAAGACTGGCCGTCTGATCATTCATTACAGCGGCACAACGGAACCGGGGCCCCTGTCTCTGTCATTAGCTCTTTCCGAAACGCTCGGCCGATCGCCGATTACGGTCGTTCCGATGAATATCAAACTGCCGGAAATCCCTTCTGGCGAAATCACTAAAGACCAACTGGAAAAGATCCTGAAACAGCATCCCGCGCCGGCTTTGCCGCCGCATTGATTTATCGATTTATCTGGTGATGAGGCGTTGCGTCTCTTTTAACTTCGCCTTTAATTCTTCGGCGGCAGCCGACCGTTCGTCAGGTGTTGTGATCACGTGAGGCGTGATCAGAACGATCAGTTCTGTGCGGCTCTTCGAACGGTTTGTATCTCCGAATAGAGCCCCGAAGCCAGGGATGTCGCCCAGCAGCGGTATCCGATTCCGTGTGAACTCCTCACTCTCGCGGATGAATCCCGTTATCGGGATGGTTTCGCCGTCCTTAACCACAACCGTTGATTTGACTGAAGACTTACCGATAACCGGAGCCACGATAGCGGAAGTCGTATTGGCCTGAGCCTGGCTGATCTCCTGAGAAATGTTGAGCGTGACGTTCCCCCCCGCATTGATCTGCGGTGTGACATTGAGAATCACGCCGGTGTCCCGGAATTGGATTGTCTGAGCGAAGAGCGTGGATCCGTTTTGCTGTGCACCGCTCGCCGCGGAAGATGTTGGGATTGGTATTTCGGCCCCGACCTGCACCTGCGCTTGAGAATTGTTACTCACAAGAATCGATGGCGCCGACAATGTGCGCACGCGCGACCGGTTTTCTTGTGCGTTGAGGAACGCGACGAGTTCCCGGGACCGTCCGATAAAGGCAAATGTCGTCACCGAGAGGCCGGTCGAGCTTGAAAAGCTCCCCGTCGTCTGGGGATTTGCCAGCGTGCCTCGAGTTTGCAGGATTGCCGAGAGTCCCAGGGTAAGGGAATGGTCGAGGACGACTTCGTAAACTTGCGCATCGATGAGGACCTGGCGCGGAAGTATGTCAAGGTCTTCAATCGTTCGCTCGACGGTCTGGTAATCCTGAGGAGTCGCCTGGATGACCAGTTGATTATTGATCGTGTCCGCAATGACGCGAAGTTCCGCTGAGAGCCTCGCACCCGAAGGTGCAACGTCCACGGAAGGGAGGGTGCCTGGGCTAATTTCTACCGCCGGCGCGGGCGCAGGCGCAGGATTATTACCTTGTGGTGGTCTGGCGGCAGGAGCGCTCGTCGACTGAGTGCTTGTGGCACCGTAGAGTTCCGCGAGCACTCGCTGGATGTCCGTCGCCTTTGCATTCTGGACCTTATAAACATAATTTCGCAGGCCGCTTGTTAGAACGGGCTGATCGAGTTGCTGCAACCACCGCTCGACCTCGGGGAAAACCGTTGGATTCGCCGATACGACCAGTACGGAATTCATGCGTTCGATCGGTATGAACCGAATCGCCGTATTCGTGGACAGCGCATATCCCGTGAAAACGGTTTTCAAGTCATCGGCCACGTCTTTTACTTTGCTGTTCTTGATGGGCAGAATCCGAACCCGTTCCCCCTGAAAGGCGCGGCTATCGAAGTTATCGATGATGTCCAGCAGCTTCCGCAGGTTGCTGCGGCGATCCGTAATCAGTAACAAGCCACCTTGAGCGACGATATTTCCGGACTCCGACAAAAACGGAGTCAACAGCTTAGTCATTTCGTCTGCCGCCACATATTTCATTGCGACAACTTGAACGATGATCTGATCATCCGGCGCGACGGCAGGAAATGCGCTCTGCACTTCAATGGGATTACGCACGGCTGTATTCGCCGGGACGATCTGATAAAAATTGCCGGACTTAATCATCGTGGCGCCATTCATCTTCAGAATGGTCTCGAGAATGGGCAGAAGGTCCGAGCGGCGGATATCACCCGACGAGTTGAGGTTTACAGTTCCTCTCACCGATGGATCGATGGCGTAGTTGATCGCGAGTATTCCGGCTATAACATCGATCACCCCGTGAATCTCGGCGTTGTTGAAGTGCAGTTGTACGGGAATGACCGGGTCCTGCGAACTTACCGGCGCCGGCGCCGGTGCAGCAGCAGGAGTGTTCTGCGCTGGAACTGGTGTGGTTGCCGCAGGTGCCGCAGGCGCCGCAGGCTGTAGCGGCGGACCAAAAGCAATGCCTGGCCGAGGATCCGAAACATCCACTTCAACTGGTCCGAACACGCCTTGCACCATTTTCTTTCCCGGGCCAGGCTGTAATTGCTGCTGCAATGGCGTTGCATAAGATATCTCACTCGCATTCACCATGAACAGAATGACGACTACGGCAATAGCGCGGGCAAATTTTGTCATGAAGTGGTTCATTGAGGATCGGTTCGAATAATGGGCCCAAATGGTGTAATCAGAATCCTGGGCTTCGGTTGCTCGGCAGACGCCGGAGTCGCTGCGGGATTTGGCGACCCCGGAGGACCATTAACTGGTGCCGTCTGCGGTGCAGACGCAGTAGGGGTAACGACGGTCACAGGAGGCGCGGAAGGTGCAGCACTCCCGGTTCTTTCGTAAGTCCGGCCCTGCGCTGTTGCCTCGGCGATATCGATCGTCTGGCGCACACCATTTTCACCGGACACAACGACGGATTTGTCTCGAATTTCAACAACCTGCCACTCACCTACCGATTGTCCGACCTTCACGGACTGAGACACCCGGTTGCCACCCTGGGCGGGTGCGAGCATGGCAATCCAATCATTGCCGATGGACATGGTGCCGAACAGAATCGGTTTTGGTTGTGTCGGTGATGGCAGCTTGGGCGCCACGATCGGCACATCGTTCCGATCAAAGCTGAATGGGTCCTTGGTTGAGATTTCAGTCCAGTCTTCGATCGTTCCGTTAAAGGAAGCGATCGCGGGAAGATTGCGGGCCGGTTCTTTTTCGGCCCTGACCGCATCCACGCGATGGTTCGATTCGAAATTCACCCAGCTTTGCCGAACCCGGACAAAGCCGTATATCAATGCGGCAACAAGGGCAACATCGAGAAGTAACAGACGACGCCACGTCATCTGGGGCGACCCTCATTCTTCACAATTTCGGCGCCAGTCAGGGAAACTACAGTCATGTTGACCCGGACATTTTTTGAAAGGGCAACCCCTTTCGGGGCTTCGAGCGGGGCTTCGAGCGGCGTCACCTGCAATGACCGGACGGTTAAAAAACGAGGCCCTCGCTGGAGCTCAGTCAAAAATGCCACGAGCTGGCCGGGCGTTGAATCGAAGGCCAGGGTTACTGGAAGTTCGGCATAAAAGTCATTCAGGCGTTTGACCGACCCAATAGTACGCTGCCCGAGCGCAAGCCCTGTTTTACTTGCAGCATCCTCAATCACCGATTGAAGCTGAGCGGAAGCCGAAGACGAATTGGCTGCTAGAATCACAGCCACCTCGCTTTTCGCCACCCTGTCGCCCGTCACTTTCAAAAGATCACCGTATTGTCCCTTGCGCAACTGCGCCCGCCGATAACGGCGTAGTTCGGTTTCCTTCTGTGACACCGCATCCTGAGCGGCGGCAAGCTTATCGTAGGCGGGCAGGATCACGGCCGTTGCAAACTCATATACTGCCAGTGCCAGCACCATGAGGATCAGTGCGCGACGGTCTCGCGGCTTAACCTGGATTTTCACGGTCTGACCCCAACCGAAGCGCGAATCGAAAAGCGATCCTTGCCTGAAGAGTCCCGGGTGATCGACGACGTAAACTGCGCATCATGGAAAACATGGCTCTCTTCCATCAGCTTCTGAATGGCGGAGGCACTTACAGAAAGGCCCGTCATCGTGACAACTTTGTCTTGATACGAGTAGGAGGTCAAAAAAGTGCCGGCCGGCAGAATCCGGCTCAGTTCTCGAAGAGCTTCCAGGTTGCCATCGCGACCTGCCATCAGGGTGCTTAGCGTTTTCAGGCGGTCTGATGAACGATTCAATTGTGCTTCTTGATCCGCCACCGAACGAACTTCGACTGCGACGCGGCGGGATTCTCGATCCAGACGCTGCGCATAAAGCGATTGCTGGTAAGGTTCGCGAAGCCATGCGACCAAACCAAGGACGGCCAGTAAGACCACCAACGTATAAACCGGTACCAGTTGCAGTCGGTTACGCTGATACCGCAGCGGCCCCGGAATGAGATTCAATCGGAAACCACTGCGTGCGAGGCCTAGTAAAGCCGTTGAGATGGCACCGAAAGCATTTTGAGCATCAGTACTCCCTTGCACCGGCAACTGCACAGGTTCCAAAGGCATCCCGGCCGTTGCAGCCCCGTGCAAAAGCACCTGCAACTCCTCGGGTGACTCCAGCCGGCCGGCCCGCATGAGTTGCGAGGCGCAACCAGGCATCAGTTCGGCGGAATTCTGACCTTCGAGAACGGCGGCATAAATCCGGCCATCACGAATAAGGGCGCCTTCGACATATTCTTTTTCGGCGGCGACGATCATGGCTGGTCGTGCGCTCCCCCAAAAGGTGATCGCGCCATGCGCCCACGAAAGCGAGGAGAGAGACGCCCCCGTGAGCGCAAGGCCGGTGGATCGGAAAAGGCCGATCCACGGATCGACAACCTGTCGCGGAATGATGCCGACATGCACAACGATAGATCGAGCACCCTTGTCTATTTCCCACGCGCAATCCCAATAGATTTCATCAATTGGCCAAGGCGATAAGCTTTCAATCTGAAGGGTCACGGCCGATCGAAGATTAGCTTCCATTGCCTGGGCGGCGGGAAATTCGAGGTCTCGGACCACGCCGCAGTTGCCGGGAAAGGTCAGGTGTACATTCAGTCCTGAAAGTTTGTTCTTTTTAAACTTCGCAAGAAGAGCGGAACCGCGATCTTGCTCGGGAAGCGCCAGGAAACCGGCAAGTTCCTCCTGGTACAGAAGCCGCCGTTTTCCTGCAAACTCCCGGACAACGGCAATACGAAGGTCGCTTGCTGCGATTTCGATGCCGACCGTGGCTTGTGGAATCAACCTCATCAGTGGTTAAGACGCGGGCAGGATTGAAAAAGACGAAAATAAGCCACGAATTGAACGAATTAAACGAATTGAATTCGTTAAATTCGTTTAATTCGTGGCTTATCCTTCGGCTTCACCAGCTGGTGATGTCCGCGTTATCCCCATCGCCGCCTTCCTGGCCGTCAGCGCCGTAGGAAAGCACATCGTAGTCGCCGTGCGTTCCGGGAAAGCGATATACGTACGAGCGGCCCCACGGGTCCATCGGGAGTTCTTTTTTCGAATAAGGACCGTCCCAGTTCGTCGTATTCGCGGGTTTCGTTCGCAGAGACTGGAGGCCCTCTTCATTGGTCGGATACCGTCCCACGTCCAGTTTGAACTGATCAAGCATGCTCTCGAACTCGGAAATCTGGGATTTGGCCGCAACCTTCTTCCCTCTGTCGACGCTGCGGCCGACCCGGCTGCCGACGATAGTGGCGAACAGAGCAATGATAACCATCACGACAAGCAGTTCGATGAGGGTGATACCTGCATCATTTTTAAGTCTTCGTCGCATGACTCGCCTCAAGATCCAATTTCATTGATACTGAAAATTGCCATTAACATCGACAGAACGACGGAACCAACAATAACACCCATCACGAGGATGATTGCTGGCTCGAACACCGACGTCAACGATCTTACGGATGTCCGTACGTCTTTGTCATAAATATCGCCCAACTGCAACAACATTGCGTCCAGCCGACCTGTTTCTTCCCCAACCTCTACCAGGTGGATGGCCAGGTCCGGAAAGACTCCCGCTTCCCGCATCGGCTTGGAAACACCCAGGCCCCGTTTGGCACCGTCAGCTATTTTTGAGATTGCCTCTGCAACCACCTGATTTGTGGCGATATCCTGGACTATGCGGACGGCCTGAATTAAAGGAACCGCGCTCGACAGCAGCGTGCCAAATGTCCGGGAAAAACGGCCGATTTGAATCTTCAGGAGTGTCGGACCAAGTAGCGGCACGTGCAGCCGCCACACGTCGGCCTGATGCCGGCCGGCGGGAGTGCGGAGCCAGTAACCGACCGATAGAACGATCACGGCAACGGAGACCACCACGACCATCCAGTATCGGATCGTCCAGTCGGACAATGTGAGCAGAACTTGTGTCGATACCGGAATCGGAGCACCGAGATCGTTGAAGATCGTTGCGAACCGGGGAATCACAAAGAACAACAGAATCGCAATCGAAACGATGCCAACGACCGTGAGCAGCGCCGGGTATATCAATGCCGATACGAGATAGCCCCGCATTTCATCGGCGTCGCGTTGAAATTGCGTAAGCCGGCCCAGAATCGTATCCAGCACACCGCCAGCTTCGCCGGCGCGAATCATGTTCACGTACAACTTGGAGAAGTGCTTCGGATGACCAGCCAGGGCCTCGGCCAGCGACTTGCCGCCTTTGATTTGCTTGAGTATGTCCTGGATAACGGCGCGCAGCGCGGGTTTGGACGTGAGCTCCGCTGTGATACTCAGGCTGCGATCCAGAGGGAGCCCGGCTTTGACGAGCGTAGACAGTTCTTCTGTGAAGAACAGGATGTCGCGCTGGCCGATTCGTTGAAAAAAGCTGCGCCGTTGCTGCGATTTCGCCGCCGTCTGCTCGACCGAGACGGGAATCAGGCCCATCCCTTGAATCCGCTGTGTTACTGCCCGTGAGTCGGCTGCTTCCAACCGGCCGTTGGTCAGTTTGCCGTCCCTGGCGACCGCTGTATATGAGAATTCGGCCATTCTTATGGTCTTACCCTTACACTTCTTGTGTCACGCGCATGACTTCATCAGGTGTTGTGAAGCCGGCCAGCACTTTCTTCTTTCCGTCGTCTTTGAGCGTCAGCATCCCTGCTTTCAAGGCGGCACTTCTCAACACGTTCGCATCCGGATTGGATACGATCAGCGTGCGCATCTCATCATTGATGTCCAGCAATTCGAAAATTCCAATCCGGCTTTCGAACCCGGTGTGGGCGCACTGATCGCATCCCGCACCGCGCTGGATTGTGACGGTACCTGAGGAGTTATCTTCCAACACTGCAGCAGGTATAGTTTCAGGGCGCTTGCAGTGTTTGCAATTGACGCGGACCAGCCGCTGAGCCAGAACACCGATCAGGGATGAAGCCAGCAGATAATCTTCGACTCCCATATCGATCAAGCGCGTGACCGCGCTTGTGGCGTCGTTCGTATGTAACGTGCTGAAGACGAGGTGGCCGGTTAATGCGGATCGGATCGCAATCTCGGCTGTTTCCAGATCACGAATTTCTCCGATCATGATCACGTCTGGATCCTGCCGGACAATGTGCCGCAGCCCGGTGGCGAACGTCAGCCCGATTTGTGGATTGACGTGGATCTGATTGACACCATCCATCTGGTATTCCACCGGATCTTCGATCGTGATTATCTTTCGATCTGGAATGTTGATCCGCTTCATGGCGCTGTAGAGCGTCGTGGTCTTTCCGCTTCCGGTCGGCCCTGTCACGAGGAATATACCGTGCGGTTTCGACGTCATTTCGCAGATCTTTCCGTAGAGATCGTCGGGAAAGCCAATCAACCGTAGATCCATCAGCGCCGTGTTCGACTTGTCGAGAATACGCATGACGACGCTTTCTCCGTACATCGTCGGTAAGGTCGAGATGCGTAAATCGATTTCGCGGCCAAGTACCTTCAGCTTGATTCGACCATCCTGCGGCAGTCGGCGCTCGGCGATGTTCAATTTCGCCATCAGCTTAATGCGCGAAATAATCGCCGCCCGCATTTGATTCGGCGGCGCATCGACATTGTGCAGCACGCCGTCGATGCGGTAGCGGAGTCGAAGGTCGTGTTCGAATGGTTCGATATGGATATCACTGGCCCGCGACTCCACGGCCCGCGAGATGATCAGGTTGACCATTCGGATGACCGGAGTTTCGGACGCCAGATCTCGGAGATGTTCGATGTTTTCGTCGTCCGATGCTAAACCGTCACCCAGCGTTTCGATCAGTTTTTCGTTCGCGCCTTCCTCTCCCCCGTAGAGCTTCTCAAGATGGTCAAGGATCTCCGCTTCCGTTCCCAGATAAACCTTCAGGCCGAATCCCGTGCGTTGCCGGATCGCCGATTGCGTTTCACGATCGAGCGGATCGGCCATCACGAGCGACAACACATTCGATTCGAGATGAACCGGGATCGTCAGAAATGTTCTCAAGAAGAGAAGAGGCAGTTTTGAGGGCTCGATGGGAACGGCGGGGAATTCACCTTCAAAAATACCGATCTTCAGTTGCTCGCTGAGGACGTTCAAGAGGTCACGCTCGGCAACGTAGCCAAGGTCCACAAGAATCCGTCCTAGTTTGTCTTTCCGCTGTTGCTGAAGAGCAAGGGCGCTCTTCAGGTCTTCTTCGGAAACCATCCCACGCAGGCGAAGCATTTCACCGAGCGGCTTGGTTTCCGTGGTGAAGAGAGCCTTCATCAGAATTTCTGAACTTTCACGCCACTCGGGTCTTCCTTTTTTGTCGTGAACACAATTTGAGATGGAAAATCCGGAGCATCGCCCCGATTGGCGTTGAAAATATAAACGACGAGCGTGATGGAATCCGTACTTGCGACCGATTCCAGCTTACCTGCCCGTTCTTTTAGGAGCTTTTCAAGTACCTGCTGCAGGGTCTCGAGCCGCTGCTTCATTTCCGCCCGGTTTTCGGCCTCCGTCTTCGGACTGCTGAACGGGTTACGCGGCGCTTCGAGGGCGGTTTCAATAGTAATCACGGCTCCATAGCCCTCGAGATACGTTGCTTTCGCGCCCGATTGGAAAGGACTCCTGCCGGGAACGGCCGCACTGACGGCTGAATCGACGGCTGCGCCAAACGTCAGTGCTTCTTTTCTGAATGTCTCCATCGAAGGCTTATCTGTCTGGGTCCACGAAACTCCTGCAAACAGGCAAATGAAAAGAAAAGCTCGGGCCATACTATTCCCCTTTGTTCGGTGTCATCTTTGCTAGTTGTTGAATCGACGAGGCGTTGTCCCAGGTCTCCCTTTCAACATCGCGCTGGTAGTTATCCAGAAGAGCCACATCATGCCGCATCTGCTGGATCTCTCTGGCTTGGGCGGCATCGCGTTGCTTTATCTCCGACCGAAGGTCATCAATGATTTTCTGATAGTCCACTGCCTGAGCCTGTGGTGCAGAAGCCTGTTGTTGAACGACCTTTTCGATGACCTGCGGGGCCTGCTGCGGCCGAGGCGTAAACGACACAACCACCGCCGCGACAGCGGCAGAAGCAGCCATGGGAGCCAGCCAGCGCCAGATCCACGCTGCAGCGCGTGGTTTTTCGAATTCAAACAGGATTCGGCGGGGTGGTTCAACATCAGGAGAGCTTTTGAGCATTGCGTATGTCGTCTGAAATTGCTCGACCTGCTCGCGGCAATCGGAACATTGCGCCAGGTGCCGTTGGGCATCAGCCATTTCGCGTTCGGACAATTCTCCGAAAATGAACTCTGCAACTTTTTCGTTTAAATGTGACATGGTCACCTTCTGATCTCTCCCAATATCGATCTCAATTTCTCAAAACCCATGTATAACCGCGATTTCACGGTCGAAACCGGCGCGCCCTGTATTGCGGCGATTTCTTCAAATTTGAGGCTGTGGAATACCTTCAGGACGACTGCCTCGCGTTGATCTTCCGGCAGATGTTGCAGGGCCTTCTCCACAGCGAGGCGGCTTTCGACCGATGGCCGGGAAGAGCGAATCTCCGGTTCCAGCTCTACGAATGTCTTGCCCTGATCCTTCCGCAGCTTCGAAAAGCACGTATTGTGGGCGATCCGATAGAGCCAGGATGAAAACCGGTCGCGATCCTTTAAGGTATTCAGCTCGCGATAGGCCTTCATAAACGAGTCCTGGCACAGGTCCATCGCCTCGTCGCGATCGCCGATCATCCGTAAAATGAAGTTGTAGATCGGTTTTTCCCATTGCCGGACCAGGAGATTAAAAGCCTCCGTGTCACCCTCGAGAACTCGGTCAATAATTTTTCGATCGTCGACCGGCCGTAAGCCGCTCAGCTTCAAACTGCGTCCTCACTATGTAAAGACTCGATACGAATCTAAAAAGACGAACGATAGATTTTGACACGCTCACGGGAAGGATGGCGCAAGAGCTCCACGGCGAAGGAGCCCAGACCGAGGAAATGATTCCAATCCATTGCGGTGACCTGCCGGAAGGCGACGAGCAGAACAACGTAAGTCGGTAAAAATACAGCGAAATCCAGGCCTATTTTGATGGGAATCGTGAATCTGGAGGTTTCCCATACCGCGAATTGCGGAAACAC
Source organism: uncultured Acidobacteriota bacterium (assembly GCA_963738025.1). Lineage (GTDB taxonomy): Bacteria > Acidobacteriota > Terriglobia > 20CM-2-55-15 > 20CM-2-55-15 > 20CM-2-55-15. Next base: position 295,085 of record CAVTWA010000001.1, read on the forward strand.
CTGATGAATGGCCATGACGGCGAGACCAGCGAAAACGCCCGAGGAAACCGGCCGCAAGTAAATGTCTTCAAAAAGTTTTCGGACGGAGGTCTTGATATAGTCCCGGTGAAATATCAGCAGCAGATACGCCGTCGCGACGATGAAGGCAAGGGAGGTGCCTGCGGCTACACCCGCCGCCCCCAATACATGTACAAGGCTGAATCCGAAGATTGGCGTCAATATCGTCAACAGGAACGTGCTTCGCATATCGAATTCCGGCCGTCCGACGCCTGCCCCGGTTTGGCTTGCTGCGCCACCGAGGATGTTTGCTGCGTATCCAATCGCCAGAATTTGCACCAGGACGACAGAACTTTGAAAACCGCTTCCGAGCCAGAACGCAACAATCGATCTGGCGTCCACGATGAGAAACCCAGCCAGAGCGACGGTAATCAGCGCAACATATTTGGAAGCGACCTGATAAGTCTGAAGGATTTTATCCCGCTCGTTGCGTGCGCCCAATTCCGATGTCGCAGGTATGAGTGCCGAAATCAAGACGAGTGGGAAAGCTCGCATGAACAGGGCCAGGCGGGAACTGACTTCATAAAATGCCACGCTCGCGACGCCAAGAGACCGCGAAATGATCAGCTTAGGCAGCTGAAACGAAACGATGCCGCCGACGCTGCTGACTTGCATTTTGAAGCCGTAGGCCAGCATTCCGCGCAACAGCTTCACATCGAAGGTCGTTGCAAGCCGCACTTTCGGTACGACCCGCTGAACCGTCCACCAGGCTAGAAGCACAGCGAAACACGAATTAAGGAGCGCATTTACCGCAAGCCCGAATACTCCCCATCCGGCTTCGAGGAACCAGATAGTGCCGGCAACGTTCACGATGCTAAGGGTAACCTCGAGCGAATTGGATTTGTCCATTCGTTGAATTCCCTTGAGGACTGAGAGGAACATCGCCGCGATATTAGAAACAGCAGATGCGACTAAGACGAGTAAATAAGCACTCGATGCCGCATCGGATAGATGAACGAGCCGGAACATGGTGGAGCGCAGCAACAGGCCGGTTGCAACCAGCATGATCCCGAATCCCAGGTAGAAGGACAAACCGCATAGCAAGACGCGATTAATGCGGTCATAGTCCTCGTAGGTGTAGTACTCGGAGATGTATTTCATGAACACACCGCCAAGATCGAATAACGGCACCTGGCCTGGATTAAATGCACTGATGAACATACTCATCAGCACCCAGCTGCCGAAATCAGGGACGCTCAACCGGGCGAGAATGTAAGGCGTCAGCAGAAGAGTCAGGACGAAGCTCCAGCAGCGTCCCAGAAAGTTGAACAGAGTGTTGCTGACTAGTTTTTTTGAAAAGCTTCCGAGATGAGGCACGGACTCATCGGACCCGCGGCTCATTGCCGAAATGTCTTGGGGTCCGTCATTGCGAGTCCGCGTACCGGGTCGCTGCCGAATCGCAGAACGCCATTGCCATTGGATCCGCTCCGGGCATCGCGGGTGTAATGGTTATATCCACGGAAGAAGTGATATCGAACAGCCCAGTAATAATGAGTATCGAGCACTGCTGAGACGCGGCCTGTTCCGCGTTGGGATTCCCAGTTGCCCAATGCATTCACGACAGGCGTGGATATGGCGGAAAAAAGCCGATAAAGGTTGTGAACCCGCTTGAGAAGACGGGTGCGCTTACCGTTTTCAACAAACCTGGCCCGCAATTCGGGGTGCAGCGCAATGAGTTTGCCGAGGGAGTAGCCGGCCTGTTCGCATCGCTGGATAAACTGCAGGTACGTTGGAAAATATTGATGCACGGCCTTCGCATCCGGACCGTGCACGATACCTGTGCCGTGCCGTTCGATCCGATACCCCAGTTCGATGTCCTCCATCCCATAGATGGCAAATTGTTCATTGAATCCGCCAACCTCGTTCAGTACGGACCGGGCGGTCGAAACGTTACCCGTGTGGTAGTAGGAGAAATCCATAGGACCGCACGCGATGCTGTACGGGTTAAAGATGCCACGATCGCGTAGATAGCGAAGAAATGGCTCCTTGCAGTTATCCCATGGCGTCACCACGCCCCCGACAATCGATGAACTGCGATGTGCCTGATGGTAGCGCCAATGCGCTTCGATCAGCCCGGGCTCGGCCAGGATGTCGTCATCAATAAAAAGGACGATTTCGCCCTTCGCCGCGCGAATTCCCGTATTCCGGGTAGCGGCTGCCCCACGCTTGGATTGCGAAAAGGCCCTCAGGTTTGGATAAGTTCTTGATTTCTGTTCGAGAACGGCCTGAGTGTGGTCCGAGGACTCATTGTCCACGACGACGATCTCGTAGAAATCGCGCGGCACCGTCTGGGTTTCGATTTTATCGAGCGTCTGGGCCAGCAGATCCGCGCGATTCCAAGTGGGTATGACGACACTTACTCTCAAGCGCAATTCCTTAGGAACGGGTCGGTGATGATCAATGAGACAAAGATGTCTCTGTCAGACGTACCCAGGGATGCCTGTCATGCCCCCAAATCTCCCGGGTTTGAGTGAGATACGGAATATATCGAATATGGTCCAGTAAAGCAAATATGAACAATATTTTGCTTCGAAATGAGTATGACCGCGAGACGAACCTTTTGAACAGAAAATTCCACAAGATCCTTCGCTCCTTCCAGGAACCGAACCGGTAAAAAAGAAAAGAGAATTCCTGAAGGAAAAGTAATTCTCTCTTGTCCGGCGCTTCCCTGCCAATAAATCTTGAGTTAGATGTCGCACTACGGCTTCCGGAACATAGATACATTTCCAGCCCCTGATCCAGAGTTTCCAGCTGAGGTCGACGTCTTCGCAATACATGAAGTAGAGGCGTTCGTCGAACCCGTTTACCTGCTCGAACGCTTCACGCCTGATCAGCGCCGCCGCTCCTGAGCACCAGGTCGTCTCGCCGGTCCGCGAATCGACCGCCTTGGGATGCTCCCGAGGCGTTTGCTTCGCCTCGCAGATTGCGATGCCCGGATCCGAATCTGCACGAGCCAATAAATTTTCCAGGCAGTTCGGCATAAGCTCTGCGTCCGGATTGAGAAGGAACAGGAATTCACCTCGACCTTGCCGGGACAAGAGGTTCATTCCACGCGCAAATCCATTGTTTCGAAGCGACCGCAATAAATATGCCCGAAAAGGCAAATCCTGGATAGCGGCTGCCAGCGCGTCAGGTGTGCCATCCAGTGACCCATTATCGAGAAAGTACGCCGTTATGGGGGTGGAAATAGTGCGAAGGCTGGCGACGAAGGTGGGGAGCAAAGATCTGCAATTGTACACGATGACAAGTAAATCAACTCTTGGTGTCACGGTTACCTTCCAAATATGCCGTCCACACCAGCAGAACAGCGAACCGCCAGGCGAGACTAAGCGCTTTGATGGGGAACAGAAACTTCTTCATCGGATCAGTCGCGGTTGCTGACGAGCTCGAGAAACTGCTCGCCAATCAGGGCCCAGGTAAACTGCTGCTCAATCATCTCACGTGCCTTGCGTCCCATATTCCACCGTAATGTTTGCGATGTAATTAATTGGTGAAGCGCGCCTGAAAACAGGTCTGCTGTGTCGGCAATGAAAGCCTGGACTCCGTTATGAACCGGAAAACCCATTGCCCCAACCGAAGTCGTTACGACCGGACACGCCATCGAAAATGCCTCCAGCAGCTTCACCCGCTGGCCCGTTCCGGAAAAGAGGGGGGCTGCGACAATCGTGTTCGGCCGGCGATACAGGATTCGGGTGTCCGGAATGTACCCCGGAAAACATACGTTCGGACCCGCACGGCTGCGAAACATGTCCGGAACATGCGAACCTGGGATGCTGAACTTGATGCCGGGGAAGAGCGGCGCCATCTTTTCGATCAGAAACGCCGCTGCCTCGATGTTAGGTGTGTGGCGAAAATTTCCGACGAACAGCACTTCGGCAGGGTGTGCAAAGTCCTCCGGGGTGGGGAAGAATTCGGCGGGGTCGATACCGATCGGAATCGCGCGAACATCGCAATCCGGCGCATAGGACCGAAGATAACCAGCATCCTGCGCTGTCATTGTGATCACCCGGTCAAATTTGTTCGGCATCAACGTTTCGTAGCGCAGCATTTGCATCCATCGGTAGAAGAGTTTGAATTTTTCGGCTGGCTCCGCCGCACGCCGGAAAGATTCCCATGCATTCGCCGAGAGCATTTCGTGCAGGGTGAGAATCGTGAACACGTTCGACCGATGGAATTGCGCCATCTGCAGGTATTCGCATTGCAGGACATCAACGCGTTTTCGTGCGAACTCTTTATCGACGGCGCGGTGCATTTCGGGAGTGCTGAACTCCCGTGCCAGAAAAGGCCTGACAGAAAGCCAATGTGGCCGGAAATCAGGAATCCTGCGGATAGGAATTACGGATTCGCACATCTCCTGCAAAGGCCGAAGCATCTCAAGTTCTTCTTCGCCTTCTATGAAAGTAATTACCCGTACCGCATGATGCGCAGCAAGGATTCGGATATTGTGAAACATGCGGACTCCGCCGCCATGCATGTGCAGAACCGGTGCATACGCCGTAAGGACCAGGATGTTCACGATTCCTGGCTGTGGACCAGTACTTCCTGGTCTGAGAGCAGATAACGGCTTCGATTTGCAATGCGTCTGCGCATGGCCTGCCCGAGTTGACGAACTGCCCGGGTGTACGCGCGCAACTCAAAACCTTCGTCCGGATCCGATATCATGTACCGGCCGTGGATGCGGGGAAGATTCAAGAGATGCGTGAAAATCATGCGTGCGTCCGTCACGTTCTTCCAGATAAACAGATACTGGTTCTTTCGAACCGTGTTGTCGACGAAAGCGCTGCCAAATTTCGTCCTGCTGGTGCTGCGATGTTTGTGTACCACGCGGCTCTCCGGCGCCAGGAGGCACTTCCAGCCACGTTTCCACGCCTGATATGAGAGATCGGTGTCCTCCAGGTAGAACGGTTCGTAGAGAGGATCAAAACCTCCAATTGCGAAGAACTTATTGCGATCAATTGCACAGGATCCTCCCCCCGCCCAAAACACCGGGATGGCATTCCGAGTTTGCTCCTGGGCACCTATCTCGTCGTGCCACAGATTAAAGAACCCTCGTTCGAACCGTGCGCGGGTTTTTCCCGTCTCCTCCCGCCGTTGTGTGGGGTCCTGGAAGAAGATTTGTGAAGTAACGGCAAATACTGCGGGGTCTGAGAATCCAGCCAGGAGCGGTTTCAGGAAACCTCTGTCGACGATCATGTCATTGTTCAACAGGACGACAATGTCTGTTGCGGCCTGCACCATTCCCCGGTTGTTGCCTCCCGAATAACCATAGTTTTTATCCAGTGCCAGGATTCGAACCGATGGGAATTCCGTCCTGAGGAGTTCAAGACTTCCGTCGGTACTGCCATTGTCGACTACCAGGATCTCGTGGCAACCGCCTGCATAATTGACGGCTTCGATGACGGAAGGCAGACATTCTGCCAGTAAGTGTTTACCGTCCCAGTTGACAATCAGAATTGTGGCTGTCGATCCCAGTCTTTCTGCCTTTGTGTTTTGCTGTTTCTTTGACCACTGAGGCAGAAAGGCGCAAACAGAAGCCAGGCCGACCCCCACGGCTACGAGGGCATCCAACGGCAGGAGAAGCGCGACATACGGCAGTACGCGCAACTTGGATTTCATGCGAGATATGCGGCCAGCGCGTCGCGCCAATGCCTCATTTCGTCAAGACCAAGCTCCTTCAGTCTCGCGTTCTCCAGAACAGAATATCTGGGACGAGTCGCAGGTGTTTTGTAGAGGTCGGACGTCGTTGGCGAAATGTCAGCTTTCAAGCCCGCGATTTCAAATATGGCCTTAGCAAATTCGAACCAGGTGCACGATCCCTGGTTGGACATGTGAAAGAGGCCGAAATGTTCGGTCGAAAGCACCCGGGCTATCTGATTCGCAAGATCGACCGTATAGGTGGGAGTGACAACCTGATCATTGACCACGCGAATGGGTTCATTGCGCCGCGCCTTCGCCAGCATCGTCTGAACGAAATTTCCGCCTTTGCCCCGGCTCCCCGCGGTTCCATATAAACCACATGATCGGATTACAAAATGGCGCCGGGCGGTAGAGCGAACAAGCAGTTCCCCGGCGAGTTTCGAGTTTGCATAGACACTGAGCGGAAAAGGTTCGCTCGTTTCCGTGTAGGGCCGTCCGGCTTTACCGTCGAACACGTAATCTGTGCTGATGTGAACCAGAATCGAGTCCAGGTCATTTGCTATCCGGATCAGGTTCAACACTGCAAGCGCGTTGACCGAATAAGCCAATTCCGGCTGAGTTTCGCAATCATCGACGCGATGAAATGCGGTCGTATTCAGGATTACATCAGGACGCAAGTCCATGAGCTGGGACCGGACCTGCGGATGATCCGTTACATCGAAATCTCTGCGAGTAAGCGCATGCACATCGTGCGATTTAAGCGCAGCTTGCAGGTCTTGCCCAAGTTGTCCGGCGGCGCCGAGGAGTGCGATCTTCATTCAGTCGAGATCATTATAAGAGAGGCTCAAAGCAAAACCACGGTTTGCAGAGAGGTGATCTCGATGCGTTTCCCACAGCGCGGATTACTACATCGAAGAACGTCGTCTACACGGACCATGTAATCTCGTGCCGCCTTGAACCGAATCCGATCATCTTCAGTGGCGCGTGGGGGTAAAGATGGTTTTTTCTTGCGGGTGATCCAGCGGACCTGGTACTCCGCCGCTTGCTTACACGCGGGACAATTGATCGTGTGGGATTTCGTTTCCGTCTTCTCGTTAAAGAAATCTCGTTCTTGCAAGGCTATTCCCCTTTTGCTGCCGTTCCGGGCATTGTCATGCGCATCGGATCCAGAATCTTCTCAAGGCGCCGCGCAGGCAGAACCCGCTTTTCCAGCGCGATTTCCCGTACCGTACGTCCCGTTTTGTAGGCTTCCTTCGCAATCTCTGCCGCAGCATCGTAGCCGATTTCCGGAGCCAGTGCGGTACACATTGCAAGACTCTTTTCGACCATTTCACTGCACCTTTTCTTATCCGCCTGAATCCCTGTTACACAGCGGTTCGTTAAATTGACAACCGAGGTGGTCAACAGACGGATGGATTCGAGAACGTTATGCGCCATCACTGGCATCATCATGTTCAACTCGAAGACGCCGGACTGGCCGCCGATCGTTATGGTGAGATCGTTTCCGATAACTTGAGCCGCAACCATCAGTACCGATTCGGCAATCACCGGGTTTACTTTGCCCGGCATGATCGAAGAACCGGGTTGGGTTTCCGGCAGCAGGATCTCACCGATGCCGCACCTCGGCCCGGAAGCCAACCAGCGCAGATCATTAGCAATCTTTCCTAGACTGACGGCCAGCGTTTTCAAGGCTCCGCTTGCTTCGACGATCGCATCTTTAGCGCTTTGGGCCTCGAAGTGATTTTTCGCTTCATGAAATTGAAGACCGGTGAGTTGTGATAAACGCTCAACCGCTTTCCCGGCGAATTTGGGGTGTGTATTGATGCCGGTACCCACTGCCGTTCCGCCAAGCGGGAGTTCGGTTAACGTATCTTTGAGCTTTTCGAGGCGACGAATGCCCAGCTGCACTTGCCTCGCGTATCCTTTGAATTCCTGACCCAGCCGCACTGGCGTTGCATCCTGAAGATGTGTTCGTCCGATCTTGATGACTTTGTCGAACGCTTTTGCTTTGATAGACAGTGCATGTTCGAGCCGGTGGAGGGCGGGGATCAGTCCTCGGGCAATCGAATCCCACGCCGCAACGTGCATCGCGGTAGGAATCGCATCATTGCTGGACTGTCCCATGTTGACATCATTATTGGGATGAACCGGCTTTTTCGTTCCGACAACACCTCCGAGGATTTGAATTGCACGATTCGAGATCACCTCATTGGCATTCATATTGGTCGAAGTCCCGGACCCTGTTTGAAAGATGTCGAGCACGAACTCCTGGTCAAGGCTGCCGTCTATGACTTCCTTTGCCGCCTGAATAATGGCGTGCCCGACCTTCTTGTCGAGTAAGTGCAACTCGATGTTGGTCTGGGCGGCAACAAGCTTTACAAGACCCAGGGCGCGGATAAATTCACGGGGAAAGCGGAGATTGCTGACAGGGAAGTTTTCAACAGCGCGCTGCGTCTGGCACCCATAGAGCGCATCAGCAGGAACCCGTACTTCCCCCATCGAGTCGCGTTCGATCCGGCTACCTGGGGTTTTTCCAGCGATAGACCTCATACGAGAAGCTAACTCCTCTGAAGCGAATGCCTTCCGCCATCAGTCGTTCCTGTTGCATCCACGCGTATTCACCGGGGGTTCGGATCTTGCCGCCGGCGCCCACAACCCGGTGCCACGGCAGCCCCGGCGGGCAACCCCGTAAAGCTGCAGCTACTTGCCTCGGCCCAGTCCCTACGATACGTCCTATCTCTCCGTATGATAAGACACATCCGGCCGGAATGCGGCTGACGAGCCGATAGATTCGGCTTTTGCTTGCAGTCATAAAATGGAATTCACCTTGCTGCGGAGTCTCACGAATCCTAGAACTGGCTCGTCTAAACCCCAGAAATCGTGGATAATTGATCCTTCAAACACACGGATCAATCGAAAGGATACTGAATGTTTAGTCTTAAACCTAAAGAGGGTGCAAGTACCCCTTTGCCCGCAGCCCCGGCCCCGAATACGAATCTTTTGAAAGCGGGTATCGGGTTATCGCTCGCTTTGATCCTCGGTTTGGGTTACAACGCCTACTCGACACGCTCCACCCTGGAGGATCGTATCGCCACCCTTGAAAAGAACCTGTCCGATCAAGGCGATGAACTGAAGACTGCGAACAAGCATGCCACCGATATGGCCTCCGACATCCAGGTGGTGACGAAACGAGTCGGCGTTACCTATCAGGAACTGGATGCTTCCCGAAAGTTCGCCGAAAAGTTGAAGGCCGAACAGCAAAAGGCTGACGAACAGCTCGCGAGCGAGCTGGCAACCAAAGCCAGCACCAGCGATGTCGCTGCCGTGCGCCAGGAAGCGACCACAAAGGTTGCGGAAGTTCAGCAGGTCGCTGAAACCAAGATCGGCAACGTTTCAGGTGAGGTCAAAAAAGTCGACGACCGGCTCAGTGCCACCGCCAAGGATCTGGCCGACAGCCGCCGTGAAATTACCGATGTCCGATCAACACTGAGCGCCCAGATCGCGAAAAACGGAAGCGAACTCGCCGATCTCCGAAAGAAGGGCGAACGCGACTACTTTGAGTTCGACATCGCGAAACCCAAGAAGAACGAGATGACTCGAGTCGCCGACGTTCAATTACAGCTTCGCCGGACCGACCCGAAGAGGGCGAAGTACGACATGTTGATCCAGGTTGACGACAGCAAGCTGGAAAAGAAGGATCGGACGGCCAATGAGCCCATCCAGTTCCTCGTTGGCCGCGACAAACTTCGATATGAGGTGGTTGTCAATTTTGTGGATAAAGACCGGATAAAGGGCTACCTCAGTACACCGAAAGACAAGGTCCTGTCCGCCGAGCGGCCCCAGTTCCGATAGGAACAAAAATGAGTAATGACTATTGACCATTGAGAATTGACCAAGCATTCGTGAAATGGTCAATTCTCAATGGTCAATAGTCATTAGTCATTTTGTTGTTCCCTACAGCCGATGACCCGTAATGGCAGTTGCCAGAACCAACGCGGCCGCCCCGATCTCCAACACCAGCCAGCCCAGGCGGTAATCTTTTTGCTCTTGCGCCTGCGCGGAGTATCTCAAGCCGGCCAGGGCGGCGATCACGATGGCTGAGGCGATGCCGAACCCTGCGTGGCCGGTGACAGCACCTTTGTCGAGGTGGATCATCTCAGCCAATTGCAATCCCGTCCCTACAGCCGCGAGCGCCCCCACCGCTGCCCAGAGAATCAGCGCGTAAGCGGTGCGGTGAAGCTCCGGTCTTCTTGTGTACAAGGCCCATGCGTCATATACGGCGGCAATAATCATGAGTGCGATCGGGAAGTGAACAATCAGTTTGTGAATAGGTACATCGAACATTCGGTTTGTTCTAGTCTAAGGGCGGTTCAAAACAAAGCCTGCAGCGCGCTTCGTAAGCGCCGGTCGCCCCGACCAGCAGCCTGTCTGTGTTTTCAACGAGCCGCTGCGTGCGATTGGCGGGTGCGCCGCAGCGCACACAGATAGCCAGTGTTTTTGTGATGTACTCTGCAATGGCAAGCAGCTGGGGCATGGGATCGAAAGGCCTGCCGCGAAAATCCTGATCCAGGCCGGCGACGATGACGCGCTTGCCGGTATCTGCTAATTTATTACAAACAAAGACGAGATCCGTATCGAAGAACTGCCCTTCATCGATTCCGATAACCTGTGTCCTGCCGTCCAGCAAGTCGAGAATTTCGCGCGGCTGGCTTACCAGTTGCGATTTGATCTTCATGTCGCTATGGCTGACGATATGGTCTTCGCTGAAGCGATCATCCACTTTAGGTTTGAAGATCTGAACGCGCTGGCGCGCAATCTGGGCGCGGCGTAACCGCCGTATGAGTTCTTCGCTTTTGCCGCTGAACATGCTTCCGCAAATGACTTCAATCCAGCCTAAATTGACGCGCTGATGATGCAATTGTTCACTCATATCGGCTAAAGGGACGCCAATTATACTTATAATGATTACCGATGGCAGAAATTACTCGACGGCCGTCCGTGCCGGTGAATGTGGGCGGTGTTTGCATTGGCGGCACATATCCCATAGCGGTCCAGTCGATGACAAATACGGACACCGCCGACGTCGCATCGACGGTTAAGCAGACGGAAGCTCTTGCGGCAGCGGGTTCAGAACTCGTCCGGATTACTGTAAACACCCGCGAAGCGGCAGAGGCTGTTCCTCATATCGTCCGTACGCTGCGGGACAGGCACATCACGGTACCGATCATCGGGGATTTCCATTACAACGGTCACATATTGCTGCGTGAATACCGCGATTGTGCGCGCCTCCTGGACAAGTACCGAATCAACCCCGGAAATGTCGGCGTCGGACGGCAGCATGATGATAATTTCCGATCGATCATTGAGATCGCGAACGAATACGCCAAGCCGGTTCGGATAGGCGTCAATTGGGGGTCCCTGGACCAGGCGCTCGTCACACGTTTAATGGACGAAAACGCTAAAAGTCCCGCTCCCAGGGATTCCCGCGCCGTCATCATGGAGGCGATGGTCCGAAGTGCGATCGATTCGGCCGAGATGGCGGAATCTTACGGCATGCCCAGAGACCGGATCATCCTCAGCGCGAAGGTATCTGGCGTGCAAGATTTGATCGACGTGTACCGTGAATTGGCGCGGCGATCGAATTACGCGCTTCATCTCGGCCTGACAGAAGCTGGAATGGGCCGCAGCGGCGTCGTTGCAAGCTCTGCCGCGCTGTCGGTGCTATTGCAGGAAGGTATCGGCGACACGATCCGAGTCAGCCTCACGCCCGCGCCTGGCGGCGATCGCACGGAAGAAGTGCGAACCTGCCAGGACATTCTGCAGAGCCTGGGTATCCGCACTTTCTCGCCCCGCGTTACGGCATGTCCCGGATGCGGCCGCACGACCAGTACGTTGTTCCAGGAACTGGCTGACGACATTCAGGGTTATCTCAGCTCGCAAATGCCGGTTTGGCGACAGACTTATCCCGGCGTGGAGAGCCTGAAAGTGGCCGTAATGGGATGCGTCGTCAACGGCCCGGGTGAGTCCAAGCATGCCAATGTTGGAATTTCGTTGCCAGGTACGGGAGAAGAACCGAAAGCGCCGGTCTATGTCGATGGCCGTCTGATGACAACGCTCAAAGGACCCACGATCGTTCCCGATTTTATCGCGATTCTCGATGAATACCTGGAGTCTAAGTTCAAGCGGCCTTAGCCGGATTCGCATGAGTGCAGGAGAGACCGAATGGCAACCACGTTAGCCGCCAAGGAAGATCTCAATTTCAATCGCATCGTTTCAAAGCAGTTTGACAAAGCGGCGCAATATCTGAAGATAAACCCCGCCCTTCTCAGCCAGATCAAGGCATGCAACAACGTCTACTACTTCCAGTTCCCCGTTCGTTTTGGAGGCGACCACTACGAAATTTTCGAAGGATGGCGAGCGGAACACAGCCAGCATAAGAAGCCCGTAAAGGGTGGTACGCGGTTCAGTGAACTGGTGAACCAGGACGAGATCATGGCGCTGGCCGCTCTTATGACTTACAAGTGCGCCATAGTTGACGTGCCCTTCGGGGGCTCCAAAGGCGGCGTGCGGTTTAATCCAAAGAAATACAGCGATGACCAGATCGAGAAGATCACCCGCCGATTTACGGCAGAGCTGATTCGCAAAGGGTATATCGGTCCCGGCGAAAACGTGCCGGGTCCGGATGTCGGCACTGGTGAGCGCGAAATGGCCTGGATGGCCGATACCTATGACAGCTTCAATCCAGGCGGCATTGACAACCTTGCCTGTGTCACCGGCAAGCCAGTTTCACAAGGCGGAATTCATGGCCGCAGGGAAGCGACAGGGCGAGGCGTTCAGTATGGTATCCGTGAGGCTTTTCGCCATGGCGACGATCTCCGCAAGATGGGTCTTACGCCCGGCTTAGAGGGCAAGACGATCGTTTTTCAGGGTTTTGGTAACGTAGGGTATTACGCCGCCAAGTTCCTGGCCGAAGAGGATGGCTGCAAGATTATCGGAATTGGCGAATGGGATGCCACGGTTTACAACCCGAAAGGTATCGACGTCGAGGGCTTGAACAATTTTCGTAAAGACAGCGGCTCGATCAAGAATTTCCCCGGTGCCGACACATTGCCGTCTCCCGATTCGGTCTGGGACATCCCGTGCGACATCTTGATTCCGGCTGCCCTCGAAAACCAGATTACGCTTGAAAACTGCGATCGCATCAACTGCAAGGTCCTGGCGGAAGCCGCAAACGGCCCCACGACTCCAGGTGCTGAAGAACGCCTGCATGCACGCGGAATATCCATTATCCCGGATATCTTTCTAAATGCCGGTGGTGTCACTGTCTCCTATTTCGAGTGGGGCAAGAATCTGTCTCACATGAGATTCGGCCGGCTTCAGAAGCATCTGGAAGAGATCAAAAGCGAGAAACTGGTCAAAACGATCGAAAAAATGATTGGTAAGCCGGTACCTGACGAGGACAAAAAGTACCTTGTCCGCGGCCCAGACGAGATCGACCTGGTCAATTCCGGCCTGGAAGAAACGATGGTGGAAGCCTACCGCGAAATTCGCGAAGTTCACCATTCGAGAGTTCCCACGGAAAGCATGCGGACCGCGGCCTTTATCATCGCGATCAAGAAGGTCGCGCTGGCATACGAACAACTCGGTATATTCCCTTAAAAAACTTGCCTTTTGGGGCTCTTCTTTTGATAAAGTGACACGCAATTCCACATGAGGGGTGTCCATTAGGAGAACCAAATGAAGACAAGAGTCATTTTGACGTTGTGTGTTGTCTTTGTCTGGGGGCTGGTCTCGAATGTCTGCGCACAGGTACAAGCGGGAAGTCCCGAGGATAAGGCGTTTCAGAAGATAGACGCGGAAAATAATGTCGACGCGAAGATCGGGCTGCTTCTGGATTTTGAAAAACAGTTCCCGCAATCGAAGGCTCTCAGAGAGGCCTACCTGCAACTGCTACAGATCTATCAGGACAAGAACGATCAGGCAAAGATCATCGAGTTTGGCGAAAAGGCGATCAAGATCGACCCGAACAACATCGTCGCGTTGCTGACAGTAACCCGCGCCTATTCCCTGGATGGCAAAAATGCCAGCCTCGATCGCGCTATCACATACGCGCAAAAGGCAATCGCCGAAATCGCGAAACTGAAGAATAGTCCTCCGCAGCAGGGGTACACGGATCAGCAGTGGAGAGACTATATCGACGGAAATGATAAGCTCGCCGAGAACTATCTGAGCTACGCCAAGAGTCTAAAGCGCTGATAAGCCACGAATTGAACGAATTTAACGAACGGGCGCAATAAACTGCTTTGATTGCGCCCGTTCGTTAAATTCGTTCAATTCGTGGCTTATTGTCTTTAAACAAACTGCGCAATGAAATGCGCCGGGTTCAAGTCCTCGCCTGGTCGCACGTTTGAGCATGGTGTTCCAGTCATATCGAGCGCCCGGTTTGAAGACCTTCTCAACCAGATACTGCCCCACCGCCGGATGCCCTGCGTAACTGTCAGACTTCACGATCTCGCTACGGATAAAGTTCAGGAGTTGCGATGCCATCAATTCACCGAGGACATAGTTCTGATAATAGGCAGGTGAATTGGCGAGATGAGTTTTTGAAGCCCAGTCCGCCTGGTCGCGATCAGGTGGCGGGGTTACTTTCTGAAAGCGTTCAACATACTCCCACCACAGCCGGTTGAGATTTTGATTACTATCCCGATACAACTCACGTTCGAAACGGACGAGCGTAATAGCCCAACGCAGGAAAATCAGCATTTCGGAACGCAGAGTTTTCAAAGCGCTGGCACTCACTCGCTGAGCATGAGCAGCCGGGACTCCGGCGATACTCGTGAGCCATTCCGGACTCTTGGACATCCGGCCGTTCATCATTGCAATCGCTTCTGTCGTCAGTGTGTGAGCCGGAGCGCGCAACAGAAATGGCAGCGTTTGATCATTGTATTTGTCGTACACGGCGTGGCCGAATTCATGAAGCATCGTGCTCATCCAGCGTTCGTTTTTGCGGATGTTGCACAGAACCCTGACATCGCCTTCATGATCGACATCCATGCAGAAGGCATGCTGCGACTTTCCCTGGCGCTCGTACAGGTCTGCCCGTTCGAGCAAATCTGTAATATTCAGACCGATACTCTGATAGTGGGCCCGCGTCAAAGCTTCGATATCTGCATTCTGGAACAGATCGTCCAGGGACTCGCTTGTTCCGGCGGATGGAAACTCCTGGAAAAATGGATCACTATAGAGCCACGGGTAGTTTTCGCTCTCTGCCACGCCGAATTTTGCTTTAAGAGCCGCATCCAGCTCTGCTTTGGTTTCGGTAAAGGCGCGCTCGGACAGTTTTTCCAGTCTGTCGAATAAAGAAAAGACCCACTTCTCATCGAGCTCTTGCAGCTCAAACATCATCGCGTAGTAGTCTTGATATCCAAGCTTACGAGCTTCGGTATTTCGGATAGCGATCAACTGAAGCAGCTGTGGTGCGACTTCATGTCCAATCTGCTTCGTCGCTTCCCAGGCTGCACGCCGTCTGCGGATATCCTGCTCATTGCGCAGGATGTCGCGGAGTTCGTTATCCGATGCCTGCCCACCTTCGAATCTGGCGCGGAAAGTATTGAAGAGGGTTTCGATTTGTGTTTCGCGTTGGACGAGGTCGCGCAGAACCTCCGGCTCGATCTGGTTGGGAACGAATGCGTCGTAAATGAGCTTGAATTGCCGGGCAGTCAGTTCATCCAGCTGAAATCCGGCACTTTTCCAGTCACGCAACTGCTGGAACTCGTTCCTGTTGTTGTAGACCTTGAGATAGCGCTCCTTCGCTTCGACCAGCGCCGATTCGACTTGCGGATTATTTCCATCGAGCGAAAGGTCCCAGAACTTGAGGCTGTACTCTTTGTGCAGAGGAGCAATGACCGCCTCGTGCTGTCGAACGTAGCTGCCGATTTCCGCGCTCATGAACTCTTTTTCCTTACTTGAACGGCGGCAAGATCCTCAAAGAGATTGATAACGGCGGAGTGGTCGAGCCCTCCCCGGCCGCTGACGCGCAGGGCGGCAAAAAACTGCTGGACCAGTGCGGCCGTTGGAATCGGTACACCTATGGATTGGGCCGCATCCTGGATCAGGCTTAAATCCTTCGCATGTAAATCGATCTTGAAGCCAGGCGCAAAATCCCCGCTGAGGATCTTCTCCGATTTCTGATCGAGGCATTTGCTTCCGGCAAGACCGCCGGCCAGAGCGCGAACCATCTTCTGAGGATCGACGCCGGCTTTCGCGCCGAATACCAGTGCCTCGCCAATGGCGGTGAGATTGATAGCGACGATGATCTGGTTCGCCAGCTTCGTAAAGCCGCCGGCGCCGAGGGGACCCATGTGCGTGATCGTTTTGCCGAGGGCATTGAACATCGGAAGGGCGCGCTCAAAATCCTGCGATTCCCCTCCGGCCATGATGGAGAGGGTAGCCTCGATCGCGCCTTTTTCGCCGCCGCTTACCGGCGCGTCGACCATTGAGACACCTTTTGCCGCCAGTTCCTTTGCGATTTTCTGCGACACGATCGGATTGATGGTGCTCATGTCGATAAATAGCTGACCGCGTTTAGTTCCGTCGCTGATTCCGTTCGCGCCGAGCGCTACCAATTCGACATCCGGGGAGTTTGGCAGCATAGTGATGATCACGTCTGACGCGGCCGCAACTTCTTTGGGTGACATTGCCGCGGCAGCGCCTTCCTTGACGAGTTCTTCGACCTTCGCGCGGCTCCGATTGTGCACGACGAGCGGAAAACCGGCTTTGAGCAGATTTTTCGCCATCGGTTTGCCCATGATGCCGAGCCCGATAAAACCGATCCGCTGTTGCATAGGTACCTGGCTTGTCATTCTTCTTCTTTCAATTTAGCCAGGACCGAAAGGTCTTCCAGTGTTGTCGTATCGCCAACGGTTTCTTTGCCCGCGGCCAGATCGCGCAGCAAGCGTCGCATGATTTTGCCGCTCCGCGTCTTGGGGAGGGAATCGGTAAATCGAATCTCGTCCGGCTTCGCGAAACTCCCAATGGTCTTGGAAACATGCGTTCGCAAGTCGTCTTTGAGTAAAGGCTGAGGCTCAAACCCCGCAGCCAATGTCACGAATGCGACGATACCCTGACCTTTCAAAGCATCAGGCCGCCCCACAACCGCGGCCTCCGCTACGGTCGGATGACTGACGAGCGAGCTTTCGACTTCCATCGTTCCGATGCGATGACCGGAAACGTTGATGACGTCGTCGATACGGCCCATGATCCAGAAATATCCATCCTCGTCCCGCCGCGCTCCGTCGCCGGTAAAGTAGACGCCCGGGATGTCACTCCAATACTGCTTCTTGTATCGTTCAGGATCACCGTAAATCGTCCGCAGCATCGCTGGCCAGGGGCGTTTGATTACGAGAAATCCACCTTGATTATTTCCCACGGAATGGCCCTGGCGGTCGACGACGTCGACGATAATTCCGGGCAGAGGCCGGGTTGCCGAACCCGGCTTGGCAGGAACGGCGCCAGGAACCGGTGAAATCATCATCGCGCCGGTTTCAGTTTGCCACCATGTATCGACGATCGGGCAGCGGTCGCGGCCGATGTTTTTCCGGTACCACATCCATGCTTCCGGATTGATTGGTTCGCCGACGGTGCCAAGTAATCGCAAACTGGACAGGTCGTGTTTGGCCGGCCAGACATCGCCCCACTTCGTGAAAGCACGAATCGCCGTGGGCGCCGTGTAAAAGATGCTGACGCGATATTTATCGATGATTGACCAGAAGCGATCCGGTTCAGGATAATTTGGCGCACCTTCGTACATGACCGTTGTTGCACCGTTCAGCAGGGGACCATAGACGATATAGCTGTGGCCCGTCACCCACCCAATGTCCGCCGTACACCAGTACGTGTCTTCTTCTTTGAGGTCGAACACCCATTTTGTTGTGATGTACGTCTGGGTCATATAGCCGCCGGTCGTATGAACGACGCCCTTCGGTTTGCCCGTCGTACCGCTCGTATACAGCATGAAGAGCGGGTGTTCCGCATCCAACGACTCAGCTGGACAAATCCCGGATACCTGGTCCATAGATGCCGACCACCAAAGGTCGCGTCCCTCGACCATGTTCACTGCTTCGCCCGTGCGCTTGTATACGATGACACGCTCTATCGATGGCGTATTCGCCAACGCGTCATCGGCATTCTTCTTCAGCGGAACGACTGAACCTCTTCGATACGCTCCATCGGCGGTGATCAAAATCCTGGATTTCGAATCGTTGATGCGGTCGCGGAGCGCTTCGGCACTGAATCCGCCGAAGACGACGTTATGCGTGATTCCCAGCCGGGCGCACGCCAGCATTGCGATGGCGAGTTCCGGCACCATACCCATGTAAATGGTGGCGCGGTCACCCTTCTGGATTCCGAGCGATTTCAGGACGTTTGCAAAGCGGCAAACCTCATAATGCAACATCTGATAGCTGAGCGCGCGGACATCACCCGGCTCGCCCTCCCAAAGGATGGCGAGTTTATTGCGCCGAGCGGAGTTGAGGTGCCGATCGATGCAGTTGTATGCGATGTTCGTTTTACCATCAACGAACCATTTGGCAAACGGCGCATCCCATTCGAGAACCTTCGTCCAGGGCTCAAACCAGTGCAGTTCGCTCGCAATGCCTTTCCAGAACCCTTCCGGATCCTCTGCCGCTCTTTTGCAAATTGATTCGTAGAGTTCAGGGCTCTGAATGTGAGCGCATCTGGCGAATTCCGGACTAGGCGGGAAGACCCGTCGTTCTTTCAGGAGAGACTCGATGTTGCTCTCGGTCATATGGTTCCTTTAGCCACAAAAGGCACAAAAAGCACAAAACTCGTGCGGAGGAGTTTTGTGCTTCTTGTGCCTTTTGTGGCTAAATCCTACTTCTTTGCGATGCCGTAATGTTCGTAATTCATTGCGGTGTAGTTCTGCCACTGCTCCGGGACATTATCCTCCGGGAAGATCGCAGTTACAGGGCAAGCCGGCTCGCAAGCACCACAATCGATACATTCTTCGGGATGAATGTAAAGCATCGTGGCTGCTTCGAACTCGGGCTCATCCTTCTTCGGATGAATGCAGTCCACAGGGCATGCATCGACGCAAGCCGTATCCTTGGTGCCGACGCACGGTTCACAAATAATGTATGCCATAGAATCTCCTTGGGTGTGTTAGTGCCGGAAACTAAAAATAAAACAGAAATTATACATTGCACGTCACTGAAATCAACCGACTCCTGTGCAAATCAACAGTATTTCGCCGGCTGGGGCGAGAAAATTCTGCGAGCGTGGGGACCGGCACTCTCCACCATTTTCCCACAAATGTTTTCACGCCTTTGCCGAAAGCATCCGTTTGAGGACCTTTCCTGTCGGAGTTCGCGGTAAATCAGCAACGACGTCGAAATATTTCGGAACCTTGTAGTTGGGGAGGTTTTCGCGGCAAAACGCGCGCAATTCCTTCTCGTCGAGAGCGATACCTTCACGTGCAATAACAAACGCTTTGGGTACCTCTCCACGCACCTCATCCTTGACTCCGATAACCGCGACCTCCTTCACTTTCGGATGCTGAGCGAGCGCTTCTTCGATTTCTCTTGGATAGATATTCTCGCCGGCCGAGATGATGAGGTCTTTTTTGCGGCCGGTAATGATCACAAAACCTTCATGGTCGAGCTTACCGAGGTCTCCCGTATGCAACCAACCTTTGCTGATCGTCTTTGCCGTTTCCTCCGGAAGCCGATGATACCCCGTCATGACATTGCGTCCGCGAACCATGATTTCGCCAATTTCACCCGCAGGGAGAACGTGCTTCTGTTCGTCCCAGATTGCGACTTCAACGCCCGGAAGTGCTTGTCCAATCGTGCCGGCCTTACGGCTTCCCGGTCGGTTTAAGGTGACGACGGGTGCCGCCTCGGTTTGACCGTACCCTTCATAAATCGGAACATTGAATCGCTTTTCAAACGCTTCGAGTGTGGAGAGCGGCAGTGGTTCGCCTCCCGAGATCGGGAATCGAACCGAAGAAAGGTCGAAATCACCCTCACTGGCGGCGAGTACCCGATACATTGATGGAATTGCCAGAAAGACGCTGATCCTGTGTTCCTGGATCAAGTTCAGCACTTTCAGCGGCTGAAACCTGTCCACTAGAACGATCTTGCTTCCGTTCAATAAAGGTAGAAGAAGAGTGCCGGTAATCGCGTACGTATGGAAAAACGGAAGCAGACATAAAAACCCGTCCCTGTGGTCGAACTCGCCTGCTTGCTTGCACGACTCTACGTTAGCGATCAAATTATCGTGTGTGAGGATTACACCCTTCGGCCGGCCGGTCGTTCCCGAGGTGTACAGGTACAGCGCAGGGTCCCGATACTCGGATTTCTCTGCGGCTGGCGCGGACAGGAAGCCTGGATCATCCGCCAGCAGAATGGTGCCGCTCTCCCCGAAAAGTGGTTTCAACGCCACGAGTGCCTGGCTGAAGAACTGCGACGACACTAGTGCGGACATTCCGGAATCTTTGATGATAAAGCCCAGATCAGCTGGCGGCAGGAGATAGTTCAGTGGAACTGCAGTCTTGCCTGCCTTCCAGATGGCGAGTATCGTTGCGACATACTTTTCCGAGTTCAGGAGAAGAACGCCAACCGTATCGCCCTTTACTTTTTCTTTAAGTAAGGTGGCAATGCAATTGACCTCGTTCTGTAACTCGGCGAATGTCCATCGATTCGTTTCTTCAACGACCGCGACCGTTGATGAGTTGGATTTTGCTGCAGATTCAAAGACTTCAGGCAAATAGGCCATGCGAGCGACTCCGTTTCCTAAGAGGATGCCGAGTATACCACCCCCGCCGGTTAACAATTATTTACAACTTCGAAGCAACGATCTGATGTCTCACAGGTCTTAATACGAGCGATGAAGAAATATGGGTTGTTGATCATGGTCATCGTTCTCGGCCTGGTAGGTCCGCTTCATGGCACGTCTGTCAGGCGCCTCAGCTTCGACGAACTCATACAATCCGCAAGTTCCATTGTTGAAGGCTCCATTCTTGATGCCCGGACCTACCGTTCGGCCGACGGCAAACTCATTCTGACGAGTTATACGATCAGTGTTCAGGAAAATTTAAAAGGTTCTTCAAGTTCAGCTCTGACGGTGACCACCATCGGGGGGCGCATCGGCAATACCCTGCTTTACGTTTCGGGCATGCCTGTATTTCAACCGGGAGAAAGGGCTGTGCTCTTCCTGGAGAAAGCGGGGGCATACACCACAGTCGTTGGGCTCAACCAGGGCAAGTTCGCGATAACTAATGGCGAAGTAGTCAACAGCGTCAGAGGTCTGTCATTTCCCGCAGGCGAAACGGCAAGGCCGATAAAAATGGCGTTGGACGAATTCAAACGCCAAATCAAACTTCACATCAATCGATAGTCCTTTGAAAAAGATCTATTTTATTTTTCTCCTCATTGTGACCTGCCTCATTGGCCGCGCTTCTGCGTACACACTGGTCGTTACGTCGAACGGCTTCATTCCGAGTTGGCCATCAATGCCTGTCCCGTTTTGGATCAATCAATCAGGATCGCCACAGATTGCAAACGGCAGCGAGTTTGAGGCGGTGAAATCTGCATTTCAGAGCTGGCAGAACGTCTCGATTGCGAATGTTTCGTTCGCATACAAAGGGACGACGGCTGTGCCGACCGTCGGGCAAGACGGCCTCAATGTCGTCACATTCATTGATGATTCCGTACCGTTGGGGTCCGAAACGATCGCGTCGACGTTTTCATTCTTTTCGATTGATGGCACGGGAAATCTTGCCATTCAGGAAGCCGACATTGCACTCAGCCCAACCGTGAGCTTCTCGACGGGCGGTGACCCCGATAAATACGACATTCAGAGCATACTCACGCATGAAGTCGGACATTTCCTCGGCCTTGATCATTCCGCTTTGCTGTCCTCCGTAATGACTCCAAATATTGCAATCGGACAACTGGATGGGCGGACGCTCAGTTATGACGACATGGCGGGTCTTGCATCGCTTTACCCTCAGAAGTCAACCTCTTCCGCGCTGGGAAGTATCACTGGAAGCATTACCTTGAGCGGTGCTCCGATGTTCGGTGCACATGTCGTCGCACTCGATATAAACGGTACGGTGACCGCCTCCACCATTTCAAATCCGGATGGAACTTACGAAATTGATTCTTTACCGCCCGGGTCATACCGGCTTTACGCCGAACCATTGGACGGGCCCATTACGGAACAAAATATCGGCGGGACTGCCACCTCCTACTACACGGGTCTGAATACCAACTTTGGCACCACTTATTCAGGTAATGTCGCGGACCTTACACGCGCGACGTCGATTCAGGTTGTGGCGGGTAGACTTGCGACGACAGGGAACATTCGCGTCTTGTCTGCGAGTGCAGTCAATTTGACGGCCTCCTCGACCTATGCCGTGCACATCGGTTTGGGCGACCAGGCGAGCTTGACACTTGGCGGAACCGGTATCGCTCCGGGTGTTACCTTTTTGACTTCAAATCCAGGAACCAATACGGGCACGCCGGCTTTTGGCGGAGCTATTGGTTCCACTGCGCCCTCAAGCGCTCAGCTTGCGGTCTCCGCAACAATAGCAGCGAGCATTGGCCCCAAATCTATTGCTGTTGCCGCGAACGGTTCTACAAGCGTGCTCAGTGGCGAAATCGTTGTTGTTAATCCGCAACCTTCTAATATTCTCGTTGCTCCGACCAGCGGGACTGCTGATGGCGGCACAGCGGTCTCTATTACAGGGCAAAACTTCAGATCGGGTGCACAAGTTTATTTCGGAGGCTTGACCGCCTCCAATGTGCAAGTCGTCAGCCCGACCACGATTCAGGCGATGGCTCCTCCGAATAGTGCGGGACCGGCGAACATCGTTGTCATCAATGCGGACGGGACTTGGGGCGTCGCTGCAAGTGCGTTCACCTATGCGGCTCTGCCGCCACAGATAGCCAGTGTTGCCCCGTTGAGCGGCCCCCCCGCAACGATGGTGAATATTTCCGGGTCCGAATTCAGTAACCGTCTTGCGGATATGGATGTTCGGTTCAACGGGACCCCGGCGAATGTCGTGAGCACCAGCGGGACTAGTGTGAGCGTTCTGGTCCCCTGGGCCGCAACCAGCGGACCCGTAACTGTATCTGTCGCCGGCCAAACGGCTGCCGGACCCACTTTCAAGGTGACTCCTCCTGCTGCAAGCACAAACCTGGCCCAGGCGACGGCAACTTTCATCGACGCCTCAGCAGGCGGGACCGTTCTCAGCTTCAGCAACAATGATGACGGAGCCGCGCTCACAGTCCTGCCGTTCGGGTTCACTTTATTCGACAAATCGTACGCGCCGGGCTCCACCATTGCCATTTCGACGAATGGCTGGATGAGTCTCGATGCATTCACAGCACCGGACTTTGCCGGAATTCCTCTCCCTGGTACTTCCATGCCGTCGGCATTGATCGCACCATTCTTCGCGGATCTCAAGCTGCCGGCAAATGCGAGCGTTAATGTCCTTACTACTGGAACAGCGCCGAACCGGCAATTCGTCGTGGAATGGTTGAACGCCAGCATTCTTGACGCACAGGGGAACGATCTTTCAGCAGCGGTCACCTTTGAAGCCGTGCTGTATGAGGCGACGAATGATATTCAGTTCATCTATCAGTCCACTGCCGGCCCCGGATCGGATGGTTCGAGCGCAACGATAGGGATTCAGAATTCGGCTCGGACGCAAGCCGTTCAAACAGGATTCAACCAGAGCATTGTTTCGGCCGGTACCGTCATTGCCTATCATTTCATCAATGGTTCTTACGGACCTCCGGGTGTGACGCCCATCGCCATCGACACCCACTATTCCATTTCCAACCTCGGCGGGTTATCTGTGATTTCGGACGGTCAGAGCGCAGCCATTTCCAGTGGATTTGCCGTCGTGCAACCGAGCGCCGGAAATACAACGCCGTCAGGTCTGGCAATATTTGGGTATAAACCTGGCAACGTTCTGGTCAGCGAAGCCGGTGTGCCGGCTTCGCCCTTGCTCCAGAACGCCCGGATTTATGCAGAACTCGCAGGCCCGGTGAACACAGGCGTGGCGATTGCGAACCCGAACAGCCAGGCGACATCAGTCACGTTCCACTTCACAAACAGCAGCGGTGTCGATTCCGGCAGCGGCACGATCACTATTCCGGCAAATGGTCACATTGCGAAGTTCCTCGACGATTCGGCGTTTGGTGCTGTTACGAATTTTCAAGGCGCTCTCACCATTAATTCCAGCCTGCCCATTGCCGTCGTTGCGTTGCGCGGCTTTACGAATGAACGTAACGAATTTCTGATGAGCACGCTGCCGGTCGCCGACCTGTCGGCCGCGGTCTCGAATACCACCGCCATATTGCCGCACTTCACCGATGGCGGTGGCTGGAAAACTCAGGTCATTCTTGTGAATCCAACGGATTTCGCGATGGCGGGAACCATCCGGTTTCTCACATCCGCCGGACAGACCATCAGTACTTTTCCTTTTACAATCCCGAGTGGCAGTTCGTTCAAGCAGGTCACAGCGGGAACGGCGGGAACGGTGCAGTCTGGCTCAATCCAGATCATTCCGGCCTCCGGAAGCATGACGCCCACTTCTCTTGCAATTTTCTCCAATCGGCCTAACGGAGTTACGGTAGCGGAGGCTGCAGTCTTGCCTGCAACGGGTACTGCATTACGCACGTATGTCGAGGCTTCTGGCACCTCGGGAGCAGTGGGAAGCATTAACAGCGGTGTTGCATTGGCGAATGCCGGTGCAACCTCCGCAACCGTGAGCTTTGATCTCACGGATCTCAACGGAAACCCGCTCGCAAGTACGTCGATCGTGCTACCTGGCAGCGGGCAGATGGCAAAATTCCTGGACGAAGTCTTTCCAGGTATCAGCTTGCCGGTCAAGGGAGTCTTGCGCGTGAGCGCCGCCGGTTCAACGGTTGCCGTTGCCGCATTACGCGGCCGGTACAACGAACGAGGTGACTTTCTGATGAGTACTACACCGCCAACGAACGAGATGGTTCCGGCGTCAGCGGCCCCTTTGATACTTCCCCAGATTGCGAATGGCGGCGGTTTCACAACACAATTCATTCTGTTCAGTGGAGCTTCAAACCAAACAGCCAGCGGCGACCTTCTTTTGACTTATGAGAACTAAATCTTTTTTGGTTTTGATACTCATGGCCGGTGCCTTCCGCCAGACGCCGGCGTCTGTCCCAGTCCGAGGGCATATTCATCGAATGGTGCAGGCACGGTTCGACCGCGGGCAGGTGGGTGATCTGTTCCAGTTGAATTATGTGACGATGATGTTCAAGCAGACTCCTGAGCAGCAGGCCGCGTTGGATTCATTGCTCGCCGAGCAACAAGATCCTGCATCTCCGAATTATCACCGCTGGCTTACCCCCGGGGAATTCGGCGATCGTTTTGGTTTGAGTACCGCCGAATTAAATAAAGTCGAATCATGGCTTCAAGATCGCGGGTTCACGATACACGAACCACCGCAAAGCAGGAATTGGCTGGCCTTTACCGGCACAGCACGGCAAATGCGAGAGGCGTTCAACGTCCGCATTCATGAAATTGTGGTGAACGGCGAAACTCACTACGCAGCGGCAAACGAACCGGTGGTTCCCGCAGAGTTCGCAAACCGCGTACTGGGGTTCCGCTCCCTCCATAACTTTCGCGCTAAATCGCGCATGTTGAAACCGAAGTTCACCGATGCCGCGAGTGGTATGCATGCGATCGCGCCCGATGATTTTGCGACGATCTATAACGTCCATGCGGCATATAACAACGGCATCACGGGTGCCGGTCAGAAAATCGCTGTAGTCGGTCAGACCGACATCCAATTGCAAGATATCGTCTCCTTTCGAGTCGCGGGTGGATTGTCGGCCACGGATCCTCAGATCATTCAGGTGCCAGGATCTCCAGATCCGGGATTGCTCAGCGGCGATGTGGATGAAGCGTCACTGGATATCGAGTGGTCGGGCGCCGTCGCAAAGGACGCGACGATCATTTACGTCAATTCCGACGATGCGATCAATAAGTCGCTTCCATATGCAATTTCCCAGAATCTGGCGCCGGTCATCAGCGTCAGCTACGGCGATTGTGAAGCCAATTGGACCGTTGCCGATAGAAACTCTATGGTCGCGGTAGCGCAGCAGGCCAGTGCGCAGGGAATCACGATTTCCACTGCCTCCGGCGACGGTGGCGCTGCGGACTGTGACAGTGATTTTGCTGGAAGGTTTACCGCCAGACTTGGACTGAGCGTCGATCTGCCGTCCGCGCTTCCTTATGTGACTGCAGTTGGCGGAACCGAATTCAACGAGCCGGGAAGCGTATGGACTCCGGACCATAATGCCGGTACGATTTTTGGCAAAGGAAACAGGACGTATTGGGGGCCGGGTAACAACGGCACCAACGGTTCAGCTCTGTCGTATATACCCGAAGTAAGTTGGAACGACACTCTTTTCGACGGGGCACTGTCGTCGACTGGCGGAGGCCGGAGCACCCTGTTTCCAAAACCATCCTGGCAGGTTGCGCCTGGGGTGCCGAATGATGGCAGCAGGGATCTTCCCGATGTGTCTTTCAGCGCCTCGGTTGACATTGATCCCTACTTGCTCTGCAGCCAGGGAAGTTGTGTCAAAGGCTTCCGCGGGTCCGACAGCAGCCTGAACTTTGTCGGCGGCACTTCAGTCGGCGCGCCATCGTTTGCAGGCGTCGTCGCCCTGATCAACCAGTTGACGAACTCCAGGCAAGGCAACGTCAATGCTGCCCTGTATCGGGCTTTTAGCAACGATCCTGCCGTTTTCCACGATGTTGTCCAAAGTGGTAATCAGGTTCCCTGCCGCACATCCACTCAGGATTGCCCCGCGTCCGGGTTTTTGGGATACGCAGCTGGTGCCGGATACGACCTGACCAGCGGCCTCGGGTCGGTTGACGTCTTCAAACTGCTTCAAGTTTGGACGCAAACCCAACCATAAGAATAGCTTCACAACCGATCCCTGCCACACTTCAATCGATTCCATTGTGCGGCGTAGTTCCGAGTTGCAAAGAAATGTAAAACCACCTCGCGCCTGCAAACTTTTCAGCGCTGAAGCTGTCTATAAATTCCGGTGATCGTAATGGATCGTTATATTTATAAAGTTTTTGTGGCTGGGCTGCTGTACTCGACGCTGGCCGGATGCTCCGGCCCTGCGCCCGTATCGCCGTCGCCAACGAAGACGGCCGAGCCGGATGACGCGCAGCCGGTCAGGCAAGAACAAAGACCTAAGGCTGCCGCCCCCGCTGAAGAGCGGTCGAACATCGCAGTGTCGCCGCGACCAAAACCTGTCAGTAATAAGGAACTCTCCAGACAACCGGCTCCGGCTCCGCAAGTGAATATTGCGAATCACGTACCGGCGGTGAAACCGCCTGCTCCTCCGGCGCTAACGGCGGCGTCCAACTCGCCTGCTCCGGGAACACTGACATTACCCGCTCCCGTGGCGCCGGTCATCGACGTCCCGGCACCTCCGGCTCAGGAAGAGGTCAAACCCGCGCCCGAACCGCCTCGTCACGTGCGTGTTCCTTCGGGCACGCTCGTTTCAGTACGGATGATCGATTCGGTGGACTCGTCGACCGCTCATGCCGGCGAAACCTTTAAGGCCTCGCTTGATCAGCCGATCGTGCTCGACGACGAGACAATATTTTCCCGAGGTTCCGAAGTTTACGTGAAACTGGCAAGGGTTGAGACCGCCGGCCGCGTTCGAGGCCAAAGCGAATTAGAACTTCAGCTAGACCGGATCTTTCTGGCTAAACAGAGCTATTTGCTGGACACCAGTACGTACACAACGACTGGCGAGGCGCAAGGCACCAAAACCGCTCGAAGCGCTGGTTTGGGCGCAGTTCTCGGAGCCGCTATTGGCGCGATCTCCGGCGGTGGCAAGGGCGCAGCTATTGGAGCAGCGACTGGCGCCGGTGCAGGAGCCGGTGTCGAAGCCGTACGAAAAGGTGAACAAGTTCGAGTCGATTCCGAAACCCGGCTGGATTTCCGGCTGGAAAGTTCGATCGACGTTACCGTTCCCCCCTCTAACAATAATATCCAACCACGAAATAATCCTTCCGTTCCCCTCAGGTTCGGAACTCGCCAGTAGTAATTCCTCCCAAGCCGGGCGCGTCCTCCCCAAGCGCGTCCGGCATTTTTCTTTCTGGACGATCAAGGCGGGAAGAGATTAGCCACAAACAGGCTTAGCGCGGCTACGCCGCAACCGAAACGTAAAGCTCGCAGTAGTTGACACGCAAATGTTATGAGGGAGCGAACTCCCCGCCTAAGTTAGGCGGGGATGCCCTCGCTGCGCGAAGGATCCCCGCCTGACTCAGGCTGGGACTTCCCCCATTTCGACATCCTGCCGAAAAATCAACTTGGACGAACTAGATTCGCTTGTCGCCAAAACTGGACTACAACCAACCCTCGTGAATCGTATCGCCGATGCCGTTTTAGACGCCATATTGAGCGCCCTTATATCGCCTGGTGCAATCCTTTTCGACTCATCGCTCAACGAGCGATTTACGAATCCGGCGCAACAACAGCGACCGGATTCGGCGGTCCCAACACACCGCCAAAGGTCATAAACCGGAGCTACAAACCCAGCGAAACGTGGGTAAGGGATTTTGTCGTCTCCGTCCGAAAATCGTGGTAAAAAAATTAAAACTTACTGCCTTTGGTACCTTTTTGTGGCTATCTCTTCCCGCGATTGTCAGCGAGCCGCCGCCCCGGAGTTCAGGGTCTTCTCGATCTCAACGTTGTTCTTTTTAAGGGTCATACCGGTTGAGTGGTCGAGATCCACCAGCGATTTTGTATAGTTCACCAGTGCCTGTAATTCGTCGGTCTGGGCCTGGGCGACATTGCGCTGCTCTTCGAGGACGAACCGGATCGTGGAAGCTCCCAACTCGAACTTTTTCTGCTCTGCTGCAAGCTGTTGTTCGGCAAGCTCTCGAGCCGTGGTGGCGGCTTCGATTTTCGCTTTGTTCATATCGACCTGGGTCAGCGCGTTGCGAACTTCCAGTGCAATCTGCTGAGCCTGGGCGGTCAATTTCTGTTCCGACGTCCGCTGATCCGTCAATGATCTGGCGTAATCGCCTTGAGCGGCGCGATTCCGCAGCGGGATCTGCACGGAGACACCAACCGAGTAGCTGGTGTAATTGCAGTGCAGCGGGAAGGCGCAGCCAAAAATTTCGTCGAAAGAGGTTCCGACTCCCCCGATGAGATCCGGATTAACCACAGTGGTCCCGCCGAAGAATGGATTGGCCGCTGCCTTCGCGCCGGAAACGCCGGTCTGCGTGTACGCTGCCACGAAATCAACCGTCGGCAGCAGCTGGTTCTTCATATACGCCGTGTCCAGCTTCTTGCTCTCGAGATCGAGCTGGATCTGCTTCATCTCGGGCCGGTTTTCCAGAGCAATTTTGATCTCTTGTTCGATCGGCAGGACGTCCGAATCCTGAGGCAGGTGGACTCCCTCGGCGGGAGCGAGCTTGGCCAGGATCATGCCCGGATCTCCCTGGTTCGTGATGAGCTTCTTGACCTGATCCTGTGTCTGCACTTCGGTGTACGTCGAGCTCACAAACGCCAACTTGCGATTCGCGACTTCCGACTTGGACTGGATTACATCGATAGGCGCCAACGTGCCGATACGAACCTGGATTTCGTTGTCCGACAGCGTCTTCTGTGCGAGAGCGACCGAGCGCTGCTTGACTTTGATGTCTTCGGCGGCGAACACCAGATCCCAATAGGATCGCTGTGCCTGAGCCACGAGGTCGATCAGCTTCTGTTCGAACTGACTCGAGGAAATCTTTTGATTCACTTGAGCCACGCGAACGGAATGCAGGTTGACGTCGCGGCCGAAATTCTGCGCCAGATGCTGTGTGAACGCATAACGCAGAGTGCCCGTCCATGACGGGTTCAAAGTGCTGAAGTTGCTGTTCGATGAACTCCGGCTCATCGTGGCATCGACACCGACAATACTGCCGGTCGTAAGGTTTTGAGCGAAGCCGATGTTATAAGTGCCGCCCAGGGTGCTCGGATTCGCAGCGCCTGCCAGAACAGTAGTTGCCGGTGTGGTGCTTCGGTTCACGCTGGCTTGCACGTGTATGGACGGCTCGAAAGGACGGTACATCGTCGCGATCAGATATTGCGAAGATAACGGCGACAACCGGTCGACATTGATGTCGAGGTTATTTTGAAGCATCAGATTGATCAGATCGCCCATCGTGAGCGGCAATTGCCCATTCCTTGTGAGATCGGCAAGTCCTTGAGCGGTTAAGACAGAACCCGGTTGGATGACGTTCGATGGACGATATCGCGCCAGAAAATCCTTTACGAAGTTCGTGTTGATTTCGGCTCGAGCTGGTGCAGCCATGCACACAGACGCGAGCACACCTAACGCAATGACAAAGATTCTCGATGCTTTCATGTTGGAACTCCTGAAAATAGCGGGTGACTCCGGCAGAAGCCGCAGGCATGAAACCCGCAGCTACGCCTATTCATATCGCAAAGCTTCGATGGGGTCCAGCGCCGCCGCCTTATGTGCCGGATAATAGCCGAAAAAGATCCCGATCGCCGTTGCAAAAGCAAATGAAATCAAAACTGAAATAGCGGATACCAGGGTCGGCCAACCCAGGAAATGCGCGACTAAAGCTGCAAGCGAACCCCCGATCAAGACGCCGATTAAACCGCCGACCAGACTCAAAACCAATGACTCCGTCAGAAATTGAAGCCGGATGTAGTTGGGCCGGGCGCCGACCGCCATCCGGATCCCGATTTCCCTTGTCCGCTCGGTGACGGAGACCAGCATGATGTTCATAATTCCGATGCCTCCAACGATTAACGAAATCGCAGCAATACTGCCCAGGAGGATCGTCATCAACGTGGTGATCTGCGCCGACGTTTGCGCCACGTCCGTCATGTTACGAACCATGAAATCGTCGGTCTGGCCGGGTTGGATCTTATGCCGCTGCCGCAATAGTTCAGCAACTTGTTTTTCGGTCACAGCGGAAGCTTCGGGACTGATCGAGGAGATCATGGCCTGACCAATCGACGGAATCTGCTGGCCGAGAAGCTTCCTTTGGACCGTGGTGTAGGGAACAATCGCCGTATCGTCCTGATCCTGCCCGACCATGGATTGTCCCTTTGCCGTCAGAACGCCGATCACTCGAAATGGCAGATTTCGTACGCGAATCATCTGGCCGATCGGATCCAGACCGGAAAAAAGCTTATCGGCCACCGACTTGCCAAGAACAATGACACGTTCTGCCGAACGGACGTCGCTATCCGAAAAAAATTCGCCCTTTTCGACCTTCCAGTTTCGGATGTCCGGAAATTTTTCGTTCGATCCCTGGATCTGAACGAACCAGTTCTGGTTGCCAAAAACCAGCTGACCCGACGCCCGCACCACCGGTGATGCGGCTGCAATGGTCGGAACTTCCTTGATCATCGCCTGAACATCTTCTTCCGTTAACGTGTTCGCTGCTCCCGCGCCCAGGCTGGCTCCGCCGAAACTCACGTTTCCCGGCATGATGAACATCATGTTGTTTCCCATACCGTTGATCTGGTCCTGCACCATCGATTGCGCGCCCTGACCGATGGAGACCAGCGCAATCACGGCCCCGACACCGATGATGATGCCGAGCATGGTCAACGCCGTACGGAGTTTGTTTCTATTCAACGCACGGACGGCTACTTTAAGAATGGCGAATAGATTCATCGTCCTCGTCCTCCGCGCTTTCGGCGGGAAGCTGTTGCAGCACTTCTTTCGCGTCTCTCCGGCCCTCCACTGCAAAATCCCGCCGGATACGGCCGTCGCGGAATTGGATGATCCGATTTGCATATTGAGCAATGTCGGGTTCATGGGTTACCAGAATGACCGTTAAATTCCGCTCCCGGTTCAGGCGCTGAAATATTTCCATGACTTCGACCGAAGTGCGGGTATCCAGCGCTCCCGTCGGCTCGTCGGCGAGGATCAGGGCCGGATTATTGACCAGCGCGCGAGCCAGAGCCACGCGCTGCTGCTGGCCTCCAGACAACTGATTCGGCATATTGCGCTCGCGATCCGACAATCCGACTTCCGCCAGCGCTTCCCGGGCGCGCCGCAGTCGTTCAGCCGCGGCAACACCGGCGTAGAGCAAAGGCAATTCGACATTTTCCATCGCAGACGTTCGCGGAACCAGATTGAAACTCTGAAACACAAAACCGATGTTCTTGTTCCGGATGTCCGCAAGACCCGCCTTATCGACTTTCGAGACATCTTCCCCGTCCAGGAAATACAGGCCTTTGGATGGATGGTCCAGGCAGCCGATGATGTTCATCATCGTCGATTTTCCCGATCCCGATGGACCCATGATCGCAACAAATTCGCCGCGGCGGATTTCGAGCGAGACTCCACGCAGGGCGTGAACTTCGATGTCGCCCATGTGATAGGTCTTGTGGATCCTCTCCAGATGGATAACGGCGTCGCGGTCAGGCCGGGTGACCGGTTCGCTCACGACCGCGCGGCCTTCGTTAGTTGCCACGGCCACGCCCCCCACCTCCGCCTCCGCCAAACGGTCCGCCGAACGCCTGGGCATTCGGCGCCGGTATACTCGCCGCCTTGCTGGTATCGCCGATGATGACAGCATCACCGGCGTTCAACTCACCGGATACGATCTCGGTCTGGCTTCCATCGGTGATCCCCAGCATCACTTGCCGGGCTTCGGGCTTCTGCTGCGCATCCAACACATAAACCACACCAGGCCGTTGAGCAATCCGCTTCGGAGGCACCATTTTGATCTTTTCAGACGGATTCCATTTTTGACCCGGAGCGAGCGGAGCTGCAGCGGGCTCGGCACCTTCACGTACTTTCGAAGAGCGCGCCGGCTGTTTCTCCGGTGCCTGCGTGTAATCCCCCGGGGTGCTTTGTTCGCGCTGGACGCCGGGCGGTGCATAGCGCAACGCCGCGTTCGAGACTTTCAACACGCGATCGCGCTGGTCGACGGTAATTGCAATGTTCGCCGTCATGCCCGGTTTCAATTTCAGGTCCGGATTGTCGATGCCGATGATGACGCTGTAGGTCACCACGTTCTGCACGGTCTGCGGGTTCAGCCGGATCTCGGAAATCTGTCCCTTGAAGAAATCATTAGGAAAGGCATCCACAGTGAACCTTACGTCGGCCTGGTCGGAAATGTTCCCGATGTCGGCCTCGTCGACATTCGCATTCACCTGCATCCGCGTCAGATCATTGGCGATGGTGAAGAGCGTCGGAGACTGCAAACTTGCAGCAATGGTCTGCCCCACATCGATATTTCGCGAAATCACCACACCATCCACCGGAGAATAGATGCTGCAATACTCGAGATTCAGCTTCGCCCGATTGAGATCCGCTTCCGCCTGCTGCAGCTGAGCTTTGGCTTGTTGCAAGCCCGCCGAAGCCGAACGACTCTGCGCTTCCGCCTGAGCGACTGCAGCCTGCGCCTGGTCGTATTTGGCAACGGAAGAATCCGCATTCGCTTTGGCAGTATCGTAATCGTTTTTCGAGACGACGCCCTCTTTGGTCAGCTCCGCGTTCCGCTGGAAGACAACCGCCGTGTTGTCGCGGGTGACCCGCGCTGCCTCCAGATTTGCTTTTGCACTGGCAAGGTTCGCCGCCTGAGTCTTCAATTCCGCCTCGGCACTCTGAACGTGAGCGTCCGCAGAGGCCACCGCGGCCTCCGAGTTTTCCAGCTGCGCCTGAAAATTCCGCGGATCGAGCTTCGCCAGGAGCTGGTTGTGTTTAACCACCGAATTGTAGTCCGCGTATAGTTCTTCAACCTGGCCGGAGACCTGGCTGCCGACTTGAACCGTCACGACCGTCTGTACCACGCCGGTGGCATTGACCACGTTGCGGAGAGGTCCGGCTTCCGCCACGGAAGTGAAGAATTCTCCACCCGATGCCTTTTGCCTCCTGACCGCAAAACCCAGGATGATGACGGCGGCGAGAATAAGTACGACGATTAATCCCTTTGTTCGATTTGAAAGTCTCATGGAGTACCTGTGATCTGATCCCGTCAGGTTGACGTGTTAGACATTCCTCTTAAGAAAATGGAAACAAATGTACGGACAACCTCTTCACTGTCGTAAGGTTGCGTCTTCTTGAAGCCAAAAATCTCCTGCCACATGACGAAACTGGCCAACATCCCGAACAGGGCCCGGGCCGCAAGCTGGGGATTCATCTGGCGGAATGCGCCTTCATCCATGCGCTTCTGGATGTAATTAAAAAATGGCCGGCGGGCCGACATGCTGGCCACGAACATGTCCGAAAGTTGATGGCCCTCCAGGGCACTGAATAAGAGAAGCCGCATGAAGGTCGTATCCTTTTCATGCTTCGCTAGAAACGCGCGCCCTAGAGCCATGAAGAATTTTTCATCGTCGCCTTCTGTTGCCAGGCGCTCCAGTTCCTCCATCTTGGGGTCGTGTTCCTCGGCAGCCTTGTGCTCCAGGATGGCTGTGTACAGTTCCTCTTTATTATTGAAATGACGAAAAATAATGGCTTCGTTGACATCCGCCTGGCTCGCCAGATCGCGCGTTGTTGTACCGCGAAAGCCCTTCTTGGCGAATAATTCCATGGCCGCCAACAGGATCTCTTGCCGCCGATCGTGCTTCATAAGTAAGTACTCACTTACCTCCGTAGAGTAAGTACTTACTTACACGATTCTGCCCAGGTTTTCAAGGAGAAAGCCGCCTACAATGCGCTCGAAATCGGCGGATGGTAAATCAGCTGGATCAGCAAACCGTCAGGATCGCGGAAATAAAAGGATCTCGCCCCGTCCCGATGTGTTTTGGGTTCGGCAGCGAGCTGGATGCCATGGGCGCGGATACGATCCGCCCAGGTATCCACATCCGTCATCTGTCGCACCACAAACCCAATATGGTGCAATGTCTGGGTTTGGCCCGGTTCTGCCCCCGCAGGCAGCTTATGCAAGGCGAGATTGTCGCTCCCGGAAGTGAGGTAGGCGTTATCCTCGTCGGGCATCCATTCGACCTGCATACCCAGAACCGTGGAATAAAACTTCAGGGATTTCCGGACATCACGGACGTTCAGAGCTATATGCCGCAGGCCCATAAATAGAGGGTCCATTGACTAAACTCCGTACAAAACCTACAATCACTACACTTGTCCGGCCGAAGTGTAGCATAAGGGGGAGCGCTGGACTGGATCACGATATTGAAACATTTGCCTTTGTATGACCAGTTCTAAGGTCAAAAAGCCTCTTTCGCTAGAGCAGCTCAATTCTTGGCGGATGCACCGCCAGTTCCTCGACCATTCCTATCCTTCGAAGAACGTATTAGATCTTATCCGTTCGATCGGATGGATCTACTCTCCGGGCTGTTCCACGCCATATTTGAGCATCTGGGCACGAACGCCTTCCGTTAAAGCAGACGATCTCCATAAGCTTGTTTTCGAAGATCATAAGCTGGTGCAGCTCGAGACATTGCGGGGTTGTACAATGCTGGTGCCGCGCGAGCAGGCCAATCTTGCGCTTCGCATCCGGCCGCACACCTTCACGGAATTGAGTAAGCAGGCTCGCCAGCAGATGCCGGTGACGGAACCGGAGATGGAAAAGCTGAAAGCAGCAGTTTTGAAGGCTTTGCATTCGGCGCCCAGAACGATGGAGCAAATCCACGCCGCTGTGCCGGCGGAATTCGTGCGCGACTTCGGTGTCGATCTCAAGCGCATCGGGCTGACCAACAGTCTCGCTCTTGCCATCAATCTTCTTAAGGAAGAAGGCAAACTTCTGAAGCAACAAGGCAAGAAGCGGCTGGATTCTACGGAATACTCTTACGTTTTGACCTCAGCGCTGCTGCCCGACGCCGATCCTTTCGATTTGCGGATGGAAGAAGCCTGCATTCAGCTGGCCACCCAATATTTCCGCGCCGAAGCTCCGGCCCGTATCAAGGATTTCGCCTGGTGGGCGGGCATCAATGTGACGGACGCGATCAAGGGCGCCGCAGAAGTGAAGCCCAAGCTCGTCCCGATTGTCGTCGAAGGAACTAAAGACGAGTTTCTCATCAGTGAAGCCGATCTCGACGCGCTCTTAAGTTTCAAGCCGCCGGAGGCCGCGCTCAATTTCATCCCGTATCGCGATACTTACCTCAAGGGACAGCGTGAAGTTGTCAACCGATTCGTTCCCGCCGAGCATGCCGACAAGCCGTTCTCTCGTTGGAAGGGCAAACTGATTAATGACCCCCTCGCAACGATTATCTTGAACGGCGGTGTTGTCGGAGTCTGGGAGTGGAACGAAGACGATGAAGAAGTTGATCTGCTACTCTTTGATTCCAGCATTCCGAAATCTGTGGAAAAAGCGATCCATAAGCGCGCCGGCGAGCTGGCGGCTTTTATTCGCTCTCATCTCGGCGACGTGCGGTTGCAGGGCTCCGAACTGGGCCCGCACCAAATGACGGGAATCCACGATTTGAAAGAATTCTGGGGCAAAGGAGCGCAGGTCGATGTTCGAGTGTGAGATCAGCGCCGTCGAAGCGAATTACTGGTGGCGGCGAACCACTCCCGCTGGCGCTCTCCTCAACAAACTCATGTTTCTCTTCATCGTTGTTCCGATCGGTCTGGTACTGAAGAGTCTCTATAGTCTGAGTTTCGTCGTGTTTGCATTTATGGTCCCCTATGGCTTTTTCCTGCGATTTCTTGCTGTCCGGGCGGTACGCCAACATCTCGAAGAGCATCCAGAAGAGCTGGAGGAATTTGAGCAGGCCGGCATCATTTCATGCTGATCTAAGCTGTGTTAAAAGGTAGCGATGGAAAAGACCCGTTATCCAGCCGTGCTTTTCGTTGCCGCTCTCGCGGTATTATCGAGCCTGTACCTCAATTCGCTCATTGCGGTCCCCTCGTCTCGACCTGCGGCTGAAGCGGTATCGACTCTCTCTTCATCTCACTACCTCGAGCATGTGACCTACCTTGCCAGCGACCAGATGAAGGGCAGAGGCGACGGATCACCCGAG
This sequence comes from uncultured Acidobacteriota bacterium, assembly GCA_963738025.1. GTDB lineage: Bacteria > Acidobacteriota > Terriglobia > 20CM-2-55-15 > 20CM-2-55-15 > 20CM-2-55-15. The sequence goes on from CAVTWA010000001.1 coordinate 331,788, forward strand.
CTGGACAAGGCGGCGGATTACATTGCCTCGCAATTCCGGCTGATGGGCCTTCGTCCCATGGGCAGTGAGTACAGTTATTTCCAGAAGTTCGAGTTGACGACCGGAGCGCAGGTCGGAAAAAACAACGAACTGGATCTGAATGGAAATTCGCTGAAGATCAACGACGAATTCGTTCCAATCACTTTTTCGAACACCGCTCAGGCGGCGGGTTCGCTTGTCTTTGCCGGATTTGGCATCACTGCTCCAGAATTGCATTACGACGATTATCAGGGAGTGGATGCACACGGAAAAATAGTAGTCGTCTTGCGGCACGAGCCTCAGGAGTCCGATCCGAAGAGTCCCTTCGATGGCACGAATTTCACAACCCACGCCTCATTCATCAACAAAGCCATAAATGCCAAGCAGCACGGCGCCTCCGGCATCGTTTTCATTACCGATCTCATCCATGAGAACGAAGAGGTGGGAAGCGCAACGCGCACCGAAGAGACCGACGACCTGGGTATACCCGCAGTTCACGCCAAACGCCAACCGTTCCTCAACCTGTTCAAACAGGCAGGTAAGGATATCGGCGCTATCGAGAAAAAAATCGACACGGACCTGAGGCCGGAATCGTTTGAATTGCCGGTCCATGTGGTCCTAGCCACTGAAATTATCCGTACCCGTAAGACGGTTGAAAACGTCGTCGCCGCCGTCACCGGTTCGGATCCTGCCTTGCGCAATGAATGGCTCGTCATCGGTGCTCACTACGATCATCTTGGATTGGGTGACCGGAACTCGCTGGCTCCTTCCCAGATCGGTCAGATCCATCACGGCGCCGATGACAATGCTTCAGGCACCGCCGGAGTCATTGAACTGGCCAAACTGGCAGTAAAGAACAGAGCGGACTTCAAGCGGTCGGTTCTGTTTATTACCTTCGCCGGTGAAGAGTTGGGCTTGTTGGGTTCATCCAATTTCGTGAACCATCCGACGATTCCCCTGAAGAACGTCGTGGCAATGATCAACATGGATATGATCGGACGCTTGAACAACGATAAGCTTTTCATTGGCGGTGTCGGCACCTCGCCTCAATTCAAGCCATTGCTGGAAGACCTCAAGAAATCCGTCGCCCTGCAAATTGAATATTCCGATTCGGGATATGGCGCGAGCGATCACACCTCCTTTAACGCCAAAAAAATCCCGGTGCTGTTTTTCTTTTCGGGATTGCACACCGATTATCACAAGCCGTCGGATACGGCGGACAAGATCAATGCGCCAGGCGCCGTCAAGGTTCTCTCGCTGGTTTATATGACCATGGACAAGCTGGCAGCGAATCCCGGCCGCTTGGAGTATACGGAAGTACAGGAACCTAAAACGCCTGCTTCCGGAAGTGGCGGAGGCTACGGCCCGTACTTCGGTTCGGTTCCGGATTTTCGCGATGATCTGAAAGGTGTTCTCTTCGCCGACGTTCAGAACAACAGCCCTGCGGCGAAGGCAGGTTTGAAGCAAGGCGATCTGATGGTCGAATTCGATGGCAAGCCGATCCAGAATCTGTATGACTTCACCTATGCGCTGCGGGCTAAAAAACCGGGCGATGTGGTTGAAGTCGCGGTGAAGCGTAACGGACAAGACCTAAAGGTGAACGTCACGCTGGAAGCCAGAAAGTGAATCAGGAGTAACTATGAACTTAACGCGTATCTTCAGTTGCGCGCTCATTGGTGCGGCCCTGACCGCCGGCATCTACATTGCCCGGCCGCGGTCGATCCAGCCGCATCCGAAGGAACTGCACCTTCGTAACATCCGTCAATTGACCTTCGACGGCGACAATGCGGAAGCGTACTTTTCCTTCGATGGCCAGAAGATCATCTTCCAATCGACGCGTCAGCCCTATAAATGCGATCAGATGTTTACGATGAATCGTGATGGATCGAACGTGAAGCTCGTGAGTACCGGCAAGGGACGCACAACTTGCGGTTACTTCACGCCCGATGGACAGCGCATCATCTATGCCTCCACCCATCTCGGCGCTCCCGATTGCCCGCCGCCGGCCGATCGATCCGAAGGTTACGTCTGGCCGATTTATCCGACATACGACATCTTTTCTGCCAAAACCGACGGCACAGACCTGAAGCGGCTCACGACGTCGGATGGCTACGATGCCGAAGGCACGATCTCTCGAGATGGTAAGAAGATCGTGTTTACTTCAGCGCGCGACGGCGATCTCGAAATTTACGACATGAACGTCGACGGCACACAGCAGCGCCGCTTGACCAACGAACTCGGATATGACGGCGGCGCCTGGCATTCGCAAGACAGCCAATGGATTGTGTGGCGCGCCAGCAGACCCAAAACACCGGATGAGATTACGCGCTACAAAGAGCTTTTCGCGAAACATCTCGTGATGCCGACCAAACTCGAGATTATGGTCATGCGTGCCGACGGCAGCGACAAACGGCAGATCACGAACAACGGCGGAGCCAATTTCGCTCCGTATTTTCACCCCAACGGAAAACAGATCATCTTTGCATCGAACATGAACAATCCGAATCCCCGCAGTCCGAATTTCGATCTGTATCTCGTCAATCGTGACGGTACGGGGCTCGAACAAGTGACCTTCGATGAAGGATTTGACGGCTTCCCGATGTTCACGAATGACGGCAAACATCTGATCTGGGGTTCTACGCGACGTGGCAAAACCGAAACACAGACGAACGTCTTTATCGCCGACTGGATGGACAAGCCGTCGAGCTAGCTGGGAGGTGAACGATGCCTTTATTTGAATATCTTTGCCGCGACTGCGGCCGGCCCTTTGAAAAGATCGTGCCGCGGTATGACTCGCAGGCGAACTGCAGCCATTGCGACAGCAAGAACGTCGAGAAGCAACTCTCCGTGTTTGCCGTCGCCGGCAGCACCAACTCGGACTCTTCCATGAGCGAAGCCCCCGGCTGCGGCCGGTGCGGCGCTGCCCAGCCCGGCGCGTGCGGCATGATGGATTGATTCGTTTAATTCGTTCAATTCGCGGCTTATCCTGTCCCCTGCAACGACGTGATGGCCGTCACATCGATGATGTCATCCTCGGAACAGCCGCGCGAGAGATCATTGGCGGGCTTCGCCAGACCCTGCAGAATCGGACCGATTGCGCGCGCTCCGGCAAGCCTCTCCGTCAGCTTGTACGCAATATTTCCCGATTGCAGATCCGGAAATATCAGCGTGTTGGCGCGGCCTTTCACATTGCTGGTCGGCGCTTTCGACTGCGCGACCTCAGGAACAATCGCCGAATCCACCTGAAGCTCGCCATCGACGATCAACTCGGGTGCCCGCGCTTTCACAGTGGCCACCGCTTCCTGAATCCGGTCCACCAGCGGGTGCGCCGCACTGCCTTTCGTGGAAAATGACAGGAACGCGACCCGTGGCTCGGCCTGCAAAAAGATGCGAGCGTTTCGTGCTGCATCAATGGCGATATCCGATAGCTGGCTGACACTGGGGACGGGAACGACGGCGCAATCCGCAAAGACGTAGCTCATCGGGTTGAGCACCATCAGAAAGAAACTGGATACCGTTTTTGACGTGGCGCTCAGTCCGATGCACTGGATTGCCGCGCGCACCGTATCGGCTGTTGTCGTCGCCGCGCCGCCAACAAAGCCCTGGGCATCGCCCGCGCGCACCATTGCCGCGGCAAAATACAGCGGATTCTCCAGCCGCTTCATGGCTTCCATCTCGGTGACGCCCCTCGATCTTCCAATCCGGCAGCAGTAATTGCACGTAACGCTGAACAAGTGAAACCGTCGTCGGATCGACAATTTCCACATGCGACAGACTGACGCCGAATTCCCGGGCTCTGGCCTCAACCGATGCGGGCGCGCCAATCAGCACGGGTTTAGCAAGGCGCATCTTGACCATGCGCTCCGCAGCACGCAGGACGCGAGCGTCCGTTGCTTCAGGATATACGATCCGTCTGGGTTCGTTCGCCGCCCGTGCGCGTAGCTGCGTCAGCAGATCAGACATCGATTTTATCTGGAGGTGGGGACGACGGTCGGCCGCTCGCGCTTCTTCTTGATCTCGATGCCGTGGCGTTTGATTTTTTGATTCAGAGTCGACAGCGGAATCTTGAAATTGTCCGCAGCGTCGGTCTGGCTCCAGCCAGTCTGTTCCAGCATTTCGATAATCACGCGCCGCTCGAACGAGTCGATGACTTCGAACAGCGAGGTGTTTTTCGCCAGCGGAAATGAGGATAGCGTTGCAAAGCGCGACGAAGGAGATATAACCGAATCAGGCAAAAGGTCGCGCCCGATGATCTCATCCTGAGACAGGACCACCGCTCGTTCGACGACATTTTCCAGTTCCCGGACGTTTCCAGGCCAGTAATAGTCCATGAGGACTTTCAGGGCTTCCGAGCTGAACCGGTAAGGCGGCTTGGCGTTTTCTTCGCAATATTTCCGGGTGAAGAACTCCACCAGGGCTGGAATGTCTTCTTTGCGTTCACGAAGCGGTGGAAGCTGAATGTTGATCACATTCAACCGGTAGTAGAGATCTTCGCGAAAACGCCCTTCGTCCACAAGCTTCTTCAGATCGACGTTCGTGGCAGCGATAATTCTCGCATCGACTTTGATGGTGTCCGTCGCGCCAAGCCGCATGAACTCCTTTTCCTGGATCACGCGCAGCAGCTTGGCCTGGGTTTCCATGCTGATCGTGCCGATCTCATCGAAGAAAATCGTTCCCTGATCGGCGACCTCGAACAGGCCCTTCTTCGACGCGATCGCGCTGGTGAACGCGCCGCGCAGGTGGCCAAAAAGCGTACTTTCGAGCAAGTCCACTGGCATGCTGCCACTGTTGACCGGAACAAACGTCCTGTCGGCGCGCGGGCTCTTCAGGTGAAGGGCCTTCGCGATGAGTTCCTTTCCAGTGCCGCTCTCGCCCTGGATAAGGATCGTGCTCCGGCTCGCGGCAACCTGCGTAACGAGATCGAGCACCTTCAAAAGCTTTTCGCTTTTTCCGATGATGTTGCTGTAACCGAATCGTTCTTTCAGCGCCCGGCGCAATTGCAGGTTTTCGCTCATCAATTGCCGCTGCTTGATCGCGTTCCTGACAATGACGACGAGTTTCTCGTTGTTCCAGGGTTTCGTAACGTAATCGAAGGATCCTTCTTTGATCGCGGTGATGGCCGTTTCTAACGCAGCAATGGCCGTGATAATGACGACTGGAAGCGTCGGATCGATCCGCTTGATATCTTTCTGAACCTCCATACCGGACTTGCCGGGCAGCATGAGGTCCAGCAGGACGGCGTCATAAAGGTTATCCTCGATCTTCTTGAGGCCCTCTTCGCCTGTCGTTGCCGTGTCCGTGGACAAACCTTCGGACGTGAGCAAGAGCTCGATGCTTTCGCGAATTTCCTCCTCATCATCGATGATGAGAACGTTTCCCTTCCGTTTAGACATTCACTGGCTTCCTGACCAAGGGGAGTTCTAACTTGAACGACGTTCCTACGCCTTGCTTGCTGTCTACCGAAATGTTTCCGCCATGCTCCTGAATAATTCCGTAGCTGACGGAAAGGCCCAACCCCGTGCCCTTCCCTGCGGCTTTCGTCGTGAAGAACGGATCGTATATCTTTTTGACATTCTCGCGGCTGATTCCGACGCCGGTATCCTGTACGAGGATCTCGATCTTCGAATCCCCCGTATCCGTCAAAATGCGCAATTCGCCACCGGCTGGCATGGCGTCCCGGGCATTCACAAACAGATTCAGAAAAACCTGCTGTAATTTGCCGGCATTGCCGTATGTCATCGGACAATCGGCTTTCAGTTCACGTTCGACGCGAATCCGCGCAGTCTTGAACTGATGTTCCAGCAGAGAAATGGTCTCTGTGATCACCTGATGGATATCGATTTCCGTGAATTCCGTCGCGCTCGTCCGCGAAAAGTTCAAGAGGCTGTTCACGATTTCGGAAGCGCGAAACGTCTGCTTCGTGATCTTTTCGAGGAGCTTATGCCGCGAATCTTCAGGGCTGATTTCTTTGCGCAACATCTGAGAATAACTCGAAATCACGGCAAGCGGGGTATTCACTTCATGGGCCACCCCGGCTGCAAGCAGGCCTATGGACGTGAGTTTCTCATTCTGAATGAGTTGGTCTTCCAGGCGGATCCGGTCGGTGATGTTGTCGATGATGATCAGCGTTCCGCGCGTGGCGCCCGCTTTGTCCACAAGCGATGTCGCGGAGAAATTCACGATCAGGCCATTCCATGCCTGTTTATACAGGTTGCGGATATCCGCCAGCCGCTGCAGGAAATCGGCCGGAATGATCTCTTCGGTTTCGCGTGCCGAGCGTCTCGTCGCGGTTCAGGCCGGTCAGCGCTTCCAGAGCGCGGTTCCAGCCCACGATCCGTCCTTCGACATCTTCGACCACGACACCGACGTTAATCGACTCAATGATGTTCTCGCTGAAATCCTTCAGGCTCTGATATTCCGCCGCCTTCTGTTCCAGCGAACGGTACAGCCGCGCGTTCTCGAGAGCGATACCGACGTAATCCGACACCGTTTCCAGCAGGTCCAGGTCTTCAGTCGTCAGGTAATCGCCATTCCGCGTTCGTCCCAGAGCGATGTACGCGATCACGCGATCCTTCACCTTGCAGGGGATGAAATAGTTCAAGTTATGAAGATCATTCTCGAAAAAGATGTGACGCCGCCCCGTCGATGATTTCAGGAAGGAGAAATCCGCATTCTCCGGAAACTGAAGTCCCCGGACTCTTGCCGGCAGGAATCGCGAAGGATCGAGCGGGTGCTCCATGAAAATCGCCGCCCGGTCGACGAACAATGCGCGCCCCAGGCGATCCACGATGCGATCCAGCATGTTCTCTAAATCGATTTCTGAAGCGAGCGTCCGGCCGAAGTCGATCAGCGTCTGCCGCACATCATACCGGTCGCGGTAGAAAACCTTATCCAGCCAGACCTGAAACTGGTCCTTGATCGGCGTAAACAACAACGCCGCAATGATTGTAGCGACGAGCCGGGTGACAAAGCTGAATGGTTCGAAACCCGCGCCCAGTTCACCGACGAAAACGACGACCGTGGCATACAGCACGATCACCGATGCCGTTGCCAGCGTGTAGGTGACGCCGCGCTTGAAAATGATATCCACGTCCATCAGCCGGTAGCGATGGATGGCGTAACCGAACGAAATGGGAATAAGAATCAGAGGGAAAATCGCGAAGTCCACATATGTCTCGGAAATCGCTCCAGCCAGTCGTGGAATCGTCTGCATGACAAAGTAAGGCACTACCGCCAGTGCGGTGCCTCTTGTCACCCATTTCATCTGCTGCCGCAGTTCCGGCGTTCGCACCGTGCGGTACGTCTGCAGCAGCGCAACTGCGCTCAGAACAAAGTAAATCGCGAAAAGCGCCTCGCCAAGGTTATCGAGCATGTCGCGCAGTTCGATGGGCGACGGCACGGCGCTGATCACCCCGTTGATAAATGCGACTTGCGCCAGCATAACGAATGCGCCCGGCAGGTAGATGGCATACAGCACCCCGGGACGGTCTTTGATCCACTTGTTTCGCAACGGGAAGTCCAGACAGAAATGCAGAAACAAGGGCGGCAGCAGCAAGCTCGCAGCGAGATCCGACCAGAAAATCGTCCAATCGAACGGATTGAATTTTCCAGTCGCATGAAAGGCGTAGAAGACGAAGGAAACCAGACAGACAAAGTAGAAGTGCAGCGCGTGCGGTGCTCGCGATCTTTTGAGCAGAACAAAGACGCCGACCAGAAAGTACAAAAGGCCAATGACTTCGAGGTACTCCTGATGGCGAAGGTACTGTGGCGGCGACGGTCCGATGACAACCGTCGTATCGACTTCTTTTTCGTTCCTGACGATCGTGTAGGTGGCCCTGGACCACACCCCCAATTCGTAGAGAATCTGCGTGACGTGCCGGTCATTACGAAGCGGCTGGCCGTCAATGGCCTTTAAAATGTCGCCTCGCTGGATGCCGGCTTTGTCGGCAGGGCCTTCCGGCACAACCACACGAGCCTGGATTCCCGCCGGACCCTGAATCCAGGAGACACCGTCGTCGGGCGGAACATACCTGCGCTTCTGCTGAACATTCAGGGCCCCCAGAATGAGGACCGCGATGGTCAGCAGAACGGTCGCGACATACTTAAAGGAAAAAATCTTTCGCCCCATTTATCTCCAAGACCTAGCAACCTAAGTTCCACCAAATATTGAAGATAACGCTAAACTTAAGCCGATCAGCAGGCTGCGCCATATGAATTACCATATCCGCGTACCGTTTTTTGTAGGCGCGGTGTGTGACCGCGCCTGCTGAAACTTAGAACCGGATATTGATGCCGCCTTTGACCAACCGTGGGTATTGCCCGATTTGAGTTCGGGAAGCACCGAATGCCTGATCCAGGAGGTTTCGTGCGTCCAGAATCGCCTGGACCCTGCAGGGAAACATCCGGAATGTCGGAAGGTTCTGCGCTATGGAAAGGCTGAGAGTCGGATCGTTGTATTCCATCAAACGCTGGTACGGATCCAACCGTGAGGCGGAGAAGTCGGAAGTCCACCGGTAAACCGTCGTGATCTCGGTTTGGGTCGCCGTGACGTCGGCCTTGAACCGCGCCGTGACCATATGGAATTTCCGGCGTATGAGTTGTTCATTCATGTCTTCGAAGGTTGTGGCGCGCGCGTCGATTCCGACGCCATTCACGGCCGTGTAGCCGACGCCGGCTTCGAACATCCGGAACTTGCGATTCATATTGAGTCGGAGGCCTTCGGATGGCATGTTACTGGTATCCAGCAGCAGGATATTGCTTCGCCCATCCGGCATTCCCATGAACAGGGCTTCAACGTCGGTCCGGTCGCGGAAAGCCGCGGCGCTGAGTTCCAGATTCTCGCCAACAACTCGCGTCAGACCCAGTTCCGCATGCGAATAACGCTCGAGTCCCGGCGGCACGAGCAAGGTACGGTCGAAGTAATCCCTGCCCCGCACCGGATCATCCGGTGCAACCGGAGCCTGGGACGACATCGTGGCCGTCAGCGTCGTTCGCGATTGAGGAACCCAGGAGAGTCCGAAACGAGGACGGAGATAATTGGTGACGGCGACGGTTCCGGCCCGCCCGGCTTCAGCGCCATAATTAAACACCAGGTGATCTGACCACTGGAAATCTTCGCCGTAGCGAACCTGTACTTCGCGTGAAGGATCAGTCTGGAGCGGGTCCGCGAACAGAGCGCCTTGACGGACGTCGACTCCAAGTTCTGCCTTATGGTGCTTCGCCGGCGCAAAGTCGTAGGATGCTCCAATTCCGCGCGGCAGCATCGGTGAATCGTTGTACTGCCCGTGGACGTTGACCTTGGTTTGCGGATCCAGAGGCATCGTTACCGAAAACTGGGAGCCCATGCCTTCCGTTGTACCGGAGGACGTCTCTACCGATTTCGAATACAACTGGAAGTAGCCGCTGTAGTCCGGCCCAAGCACCGTCCTGGCCTGTTCGGATGTTTGACTTGTATCCACCAGCCGAAGCACCGGTTGGGTCGAACGCGAACTGCGGAGCGTCCAGACGATGTCTTCGGACTGCGATTTATCCCGGGCGACGGCACGCCGCACCACGTCGAGCGCGCTTTGCAAATTCACGGTCAGCACGACGGTGCCACCTGCATTGAGCTGGACGCCCTGTTTCATTGCCGATAGAAAATGCGGCATGGAAACCTTGACCGTGTATTGCCCGGCGAACAAATTGACGATTGAAAACGCGCCTTCTTTGTCGGTCAAGGCGATGCGCTCCGGCACGTTCGGCGCCGACGGCACGATAATAACCATGGCGCCCATGACCGGAATGCCTCCTGAATCACGGACGCGACCGCTGATCCCTGCCACATCGCTTCCGCTTGCAAACAGAGGGCAGAGAAGGAGCAGGATGGCCGCCGCGGCCGCTCCTGTCGTAAATCCTTTCCGCATTCTTTGCATCGGTTCTCCCCGCATTAACTAACGGATCGTAAAGGTGTCTCTTCCTGCAATGACTTCTTTAGTCAAATTATCCGTCACCCGGACTTGAACGGAATATTGCCCCGGTTCGAAATCGGCTGTCGGGAACGCTTTGATCACCGTCATCTGAGCCGCGGCATTCGCCAGTTCCGTTGATTGCTCGACGATCTTTTTCACTTCCTGATTGTTCTTCGTGATCACCATCTCGAGCGTCGCCGAAGGCTTCTTTGTCGCCTCATCGAGGTTGAGATTGTAGACCTGGAACCAGAGGTTCACGTTCTTGTCGCGGTCGCGGCGGAATTCATCGGTCACATTCGGACGGACCTTGTCTCCACCGATAACGAACGAGCCCGTGCCGACTTGATTCGGCGGCAGGTTTTCCACCATCTCAGCCAGAATCAATGAACTCAACTGCAGTTTTTCGTCGGGGAATCTCGGAACGGTCAATCGCTGATTGACCACGCCGGCATTTCCGCTATTCACATCTTTAACGACGATATCCATCTTGTAGAGCCCGGGCCGCAGCGGAATCACTTTCTGGTAAACGTGAAAACCCTCGAGCTGCTGTTTGAAGAAGGCGTCCGCAATATCAACGGCAATGGAATCTTCAACAGTACCCCCGGGCGCAATCCGTCCGGTGACGCTCGTGATTTTGATCAGGATGTGACCCAGCGCGCGATGGATGCCTTCCGTTTCCTGGAACGCCAGATCTTTATTCGCCAGTGAAATCGTGATTGGCGTCAGCACTGTGTCTTCCGTGACGCGAATAAAGTCGGTCCGGTAATTGAAGGGCAGAACGTTGTAGGACAGCTTGGTGGTGATGACCGCCTCGAGATCTTTGTACTTGATCTCGGGTGGCTTATAAATGTCGGCCAGCAACTGCAGACGATCGAACGGATTCACCCGCGACGTGTTGCCCAGCGGATTGCCGATCGAAGCGCCCGCGCGGTTAAAGCGTTCCGCTTTGTCCCTCCCGTTCAATTCTTCGTCAAACGTCAAACCGGCACCCGGCACGTGCAGCAGCGCGTCCTTTTCGCTCGGGTCGATGGTCATGTGGTATTCGCCTGACATCGAAGGATCGACAAATTCCAGAATCACTTCGTTTCCGATGCCCTCGATGTACCGATACCGCCAGGTTTCGAACGGGAACGTGCTCGTGGTGCCGCCGCCCTCTTCAATCGGCCGGTCGTAGGTTCCGCCGGATGGATGCGATTCGATCTGGTCCGGTTTCCCGTACATGATGTAGATGCGGCCGCGGTCGCTCTTCCAGCCAGGGATTCCCGAGGCAAAATGTTCGTTGGCGTAAGCAATACGCTCGTAATGCTCGTCCTTATACTCGTTGTCGATGGTGTCGGGTGTCGGATCCCGGCGAAGCCAGAACTGTTCGATGAACTGCTCGCGTTCTTCGTCCGTCTTCAGTCTCTTCCATGCCGCGCGCTCTTCGCCCGTGATGATGTACTGCACATCCTCGTCAACCCATCGGAGAAGGGCCTTGCTCGCGTTTTCCTGGTCCCGGGATTTCTTTGCCTCCGCCTTGGTCTTGTTATCGGCCTTGGCGTCCTTACCTGTCACGTTGACCTTTAAGGGGTCCTCGATTTTTTGCTGGTTCTTTGCCTTCTGAGCAATAACGGACAGACAGGTACTCAGAAGAAATAGGGAAGTGAGGGCGATGGATATCCCCCTTCGGTTCATATACACCTCGACTGGAAAAGCACTCTGCAAGTATTAACGACTAGATATCATAGCATTAGAGGTTTTACAGTCAAGGGATTAGGCGGATTTTGCTACCATTACCTCGATGCTCGATATCAACTATTTGCGCGATAACATCGACACAGCCCGACAACACCTTTCGAATCGGGGATTTTCGCTGGACGTAGAGACGTTTAAACGGCTGGATGGTGAGCGAAAAACTATTATCCTTGAGGTCGAGAGGCTCCGGCAGCTTCGCAATACAGCTTCGGACGACATCGCCAGACAGATGAAGGAAAAGGCGGACGTTTCGGCCAAACGTAACGAAATGAAAGCCGTATCCCAGCAGATCAAGGAGAAAGAAGAGGCCTTACGACCCATCGAAGACCAGCTCTTCCAATTCGTTGCGACGATCCCGAATGTCGCCGATCCCGAGGTCCCGGTCGGACTGACCGAGGATCAGAATGTCGAACTCCGGCGGATCGGCGAGCCCCCGAAGTTCGATTTCGAGCCGAAGGCGCATTGGGACCTCTGTCCTCCGCTCGGAATCCTCGACCTCGAACGCGCCACCAAAATTACCGGCTCGCGCTTTCCGTTGCTGGCGGGCAAAGGCGCGCGTCTGGAACGCGGCCTCATTAACTTCATGCTCGATATACATACAAAGGAGCATGGCTACAAAGAGATCGTTCCGCCGTTCATGGCGAATTCGAAGAGCTTCTTCGGCACCAGCCAGCTTCCGAAGTTCGAAGAAGACCTCTTTAAACTGCGCGACAGCGACTACTACCTGGTTCCAACCGCCGAAGTTCCGGTCACCAACATTTACCGGGACGACATCATCGACGGCGACCGGTTGCCCATAAAGTTCACGGCCTATACGCCGTGCTTCCGCAGCGAGGCAGGATCCTATGGAAAGGACGTCCGCGGCATCTTCCGCCAGCACCAGTTCAATAAGGTCGAGCTTGTCAAATTCGCCCGGCCCGAGGATTCCAGGGCCGAACTGGAGTCGCTGACGGCCAACGCCGAAGAAATATTGAAGCGGCTGAGGCTTGCTTATCGCGTCGTCATTCACTCGACGGGCGACATGAGTTTTGCGGCGTCCAAGAGCTACGACCTCGAAGTCTGGCTGCCCGGGCAGAACGCCTATCGGGAAATCTCGTCGTGCAGCAACTTCGACGATTTTCAGGCGCGCCGCGCCAATATCCGCTATCGTCCAAGCGGCGGCGGCAAAGTGCGTTTCGTTCATACGTTGAACGGTTCGGGCCTGGCGGTGGGCCGCACCTGGATCGCCATCGTTGAAAACTACCAACAACAAGACGGCAGCGTCCTTGTTCCCGAAGCGCTGCGTCCCTATCTGGATGGGGTGAGCGTCATTATGCCCGAAACGATCATTTAACCGATGCCTTCTGCTGCGCTCCTCGCCGGCTCAACTCTGTGGTGTCTTGCGATTCTGGCCGCGCCGGCGTTCGGTTTCGCCTGGCTGTACGAGTTGTTTTCCAGAATCTGCCATCAGGATGCAACCCGCTCGTGGCACCTGTTCGGCCATCAGCTTCCGGTTTGCATCCGCTGCACTTCGATTTATTTTGCATTCACAGCCTCATTGTGGGCCGGACTCAAGCCCAACGCGCGCTGGCTGCGCGGCTCTCTGGCCATCATGGCTGCGGAGTTCATCGCCGCACGGCTGATTCTGGACGCGGCGATGCTGCGCTCTGTCTCCGGAATTCTGGTCGGCTTAACCGCTGCGCCCTTCGTCAGGCAAGGCATCGAGGAACTCCGTGGCGCAATGTAAACAATGCGGCACCGAGCTGCCGGAACACGCAAAATTCTGCCTGCAATGCGGCGCTCCCGTTCAGCCGGAAGAGCCCGAACCGCCGCTGCCCGTGCGGCCGGCGCCGCCGCCGCGGGAACTGGATTTCCTTCAGCCGGCCCTGACGGGTGGCATGTTTCTGGGAGTGCTGTCGTCGCTCCCCATCATCGCCGCGGGAAATATTTTTTGCTGTATGTGGGTCCTTCTGGGCGGCGCGATAGCCACAGTCCTGCTGACGCGGCAGCGGCCGCTTTCCGGAATCAGCTATGGCGATGGGGCGTTTGCGGGCGTATTGAGCGGCTTGTTTGGCGCGGTCTTCGGAACCGTCGTTCAACTGGCCTCCCGCGCTATCGCCGCCCGCTTCTTCGAAAATCAGCAGCAGCAACTCGAGCAGATATTGAACCAGGTGGGTGCCGAAGGCCCCATGCGGGACTTTGTCCTCCGCGCCGCATCCGGTGAGATTTCCACCGCCACGGTGCTCTTCACATTCATTACGAACCTGCTGATGTTCGCGTTGTTCGCAATGATCGGCGGGATACTGGCTCTCGCCATCATGAGAAAGAGGGGACAAAACACAAGAGGCACAAGAAGCGCATAAGGTTTTGGTCCATATGTGCCTTTTGTGCCTCTTGTGGTTTCTTCTTAATTAGTCGAAGTCCTCGTAACCCCCGCCACCACCCGGCATCGGCGGACCGGCTTTCTTCTTCTCCGGCATTTCGGCGATGATGGCTTCGGTCGTCAACAGCAGCCCCGCGATCGAAGACGCATTCTGAATCGCCACGCGCACGACCTTCGTCGGATCGAGCACGCCGGCTTCGACCAGATCCTGCACAATCTCTTCGTCGGCGTTGAACCCGGTTGAGGGATTGCTCTCGTTACGGACCTTGTCGACAATGATCGCGCCGTCGAAGCCGGCGTTGGCCGCGATCATCCGAACCGGCTCTTCGACACAGCGCCGGATAATATTGACGCCGGTCTTCACATCGCCTTCCATGTTTTTCGCCAGTTTATCCAGAGCCTTCTGCGTCCGCAGCAGGGCGGTGCCGCCGCCCGGAACCACACCCTCTTCAATCGCGGCTTTCGTCGCATGCAGCGCGTCTTCCACGCGGGCCTTGAGTTCCTTCATCTCGAGTTCCGTCGAGGCGCCGACGCGAATTACGGCCACGCCGCCGGCGATCTTCGCCAGCCGCTCCTGCAGTTTTTCGCGGTCATAGTCCGACGTGGTGTCTTCCATCTGCGTCCGGATTTGTTTGATCCGTCCCTCGATGGCGTTTTTCTTGCCGGCGCCTTCCACGATCGTCGTGTTGTCTTTGTCGATCACGACTTTCTTGGCCCGGCCCAGGTCGGACAGCTGAACGTTCTCGAGCTTGATGCCGAGATCTTCGGTGATCGCCCGGCCGCCCGTCAGAGTCGCGATGTCTTCCATGATCGCTTTTCGCCGGTCGCCGAACGCCGGCGCTTTTACCGCCGCCACTTTCAATGTGCCGCGGATCTTGTTCACCACCAGAGTGGCCAGGGCTTCGCCTTCCACTTCTTCGGCGATGATCACCAGAGAACGGCCTTCCCGCGCCACTTGTTCGAGCACCGGAATCAGGTCCCGCATTGCGGCGATCTTCTTTTCGTGAATGAGGATGAGCGGATCTTCCATAACCGCTTCCATCCGGTCCGGATTGGTGACGAAGTAGGGCGACAGATAGCCGCGATCGAACTGCATGCCTTCGACGAATTCCAGTTCCGTTTTCATCGACCGGGCTTCTTCCACGGTCACAACGCCGTCTTTGCCGACCTTCTCCATCGCTTCCGCGATCAGGGAGCCGATCTTCTTGTCGTTATTTGCCGAAATCGATGCCACCTGTTCCTGCTCTTTGTGGCTCTTCACCGGCTTCGAAATCTTTTTCAACTCTTCCACGATGGTCTCGACGGCCTTGTCGATGCCGCGCTTCAGATCCATCGGATTGGCGCCCGCAGCCACGTTCTTGATGCCCTCGCGATAGATGGCTTGAGCCAATACGGTCGCTGTCGTGGTGCCGTCTCCGGCCAGGTCGCTGGTTTTGCTGGCGACTTCTTTCACCATCTGCGCGCCCATATTCTCGTAACGATCCTTGAGTTCAATGTCTTTCGCGACGGTCACACCGTCTTTCGTGACCAGCGGCGAACCGAACTTCCGGCTCAGCACGACATTGCGGCCCTTCGGGCCCAGCGTCACTTTCACGGTGTTGGCTAAAGCGTCCACGCCGCGGAGCATCGCAGCTCGCGCATCTTCACGGTATCTCAGCTCTTTTGCAGCCATGTTTATCTCCTCCTAAATAGTTATAAAGGTGTTAGCACTCTAATATAACGAGTGCTAATTCTAACGAAAAAAGGGACGGAACCACAAGAAGCACAAATGACTAATGACTATTGACCATTGAGAATTGACCATTTCTCCTGAATGCTTTGTCAATTCTCAATCGTCAATAGTCATTAGTCATTTTGTCGCTCTTACGAAGCGATTGCAGGGACAGGCTGGAACGTGAACTCGCCATCCCGGTTCACGTCGGCCACGACGTGGTCGCCCGCCTGGATATCCCCTTCGAGGATTCGCAGCGCCAGGGGATCCGCCAGCAGTTTCTGGATCGCCCGCTTCAGCGGCCGCGCCCCGAATGCCGGATCGTAGCCTTCCTTGAAGAGAGCCTCTCGAGCTGCCGGCGTCATTTCCAGCGTGATCTTGCGGTCCGCCAGAAGATTGCGCAGCGACTCCAGCTGGATGTCGATGATCTTCGCGATCTCTTCTTTGCCGAGGCTCTTGAAGATGATGATGTCATCGATCCGGTTCAGGAACTCGGGCTTGAAATGGGCTGCGCAAGGCCTCGCGAATGTTGGTTTCCGACATCCCGACGCCGACATTCGACGTCATGATGATGACGGTGTTCTTGAAGTCCACCGTCCGGCCCTTGCCATCCGTCAGCCGGCCATCATCGAAAATCTGCAGCATGATGTTCCAGACATCCGGATGCGCCTTCTCGACTTCATCCAGCAGGATGACCGAATACGGCCGCCGCCGGACGCTCTCGGTGAGATAGCCGCCCTCGTCATAGCCGACATATCCCGGAGGCGCTCCGATCAGGCGCGACACCGAATGTTTTTCCATGTACTCCGACATATCGATGCGGACCATCGCCCGCTCGTCGTCGAAGAGGAATTCCGCGAGAGCCCGCGCCGTTTCCGTTTTGCCGACGCCCGTCGGTCCGAGGAACATGAACACGCCAATCGGCCGGTTCTGATCCTGCAGTCCCGCGCGCGAACGCCGGATCGCATTCGACACCGCCTTTAGTGCCACCTCCTGCCCGACCACGCGATTGCTCAACAGATCTTCCATCTTGACGAGCTTCTGGATTTCGCTCTCGAGCATCTTCGAAACCGGAATGCCGGTCCACTTGGCGACGATCTTCGCGATGTCTTCCTCGTCGACCTGCTCTTTCAACATGCGGTCGTTCTGCTGCACTTCTTCCAGCTTGGCGTTCGCTTCTTTCAACTGCGCTTCGAGCTGCTGAATGCGCCCGTAGCGGATCTCGGCGACGCGCGCGTAGTTGCCGGCGCGCTCGGCCTGCTGCTCTTCCACATGCGCCTGCTCGATCTGTTCCTTCAGATTCCGGATGCCCTGGATCTCTTCCTTCTCGTGCTGCCAGCGCAACTTCATCTGCGTCGACTGCTCGCGCAGCTCGCTCAGTTGTTTTTCGATCGTCGCCAGCCGCTCGCGCGACCCCGCATCGTCTTCTTTGCTGAGCGCCTGCCGTTCAATCTCCAGCTGAATGATCTGCCGCTCGACCGCTTCCAGATCGACGGGCAGAGAATCCATTTCCATGCGCAGGCTGGCCGCCGCCTCATCGATGAGGTCGATGGCTTTGTCCGGCAGGAAACGATCGGTAATGTAGCGATGCGACAGCATGGCTGCCGCGAGGATCGCCGGGTCCTTGATCTTCACGCCATGATGGATCTCATAGCGTTCCTTCAGGCCGCGCAGAATGGCGATCGTGTCTTCGACCGTCGGCTCGCCAACATAGGTTTTCTGGAAGCGGCGCTCGAGCGCTTTATCTTTCTCGATGTACTTCTGATATTCGTTGAGCGTCGTCGCGCCGATGCAGCGCAATTCGCCCCGCGCCAGCGCTGGTTTCAGCATATTCGAAGCGTCCATCGAGCCTTCGGCGCCGCCCGCTCCGACCAGTGTGTGCAACTCGTCGATGAACAGAATGATGTCGCCCCGGATTCCTCGATTTCCTTGATCACCGCTTTCAGGCGGTCTTCGAATTCACCCCGGTATTTCGTTCCCGCGATCATCGCGCCCAGATCGAGCGCGACAATCTTCTTCCGTTTCAGCGATTCCGGCACATCGCCCGCGATCATCCGCTGCGCCAGGCCTTCCACGATGGCAGTCTTGCCCACGCCCGGTTCGCCAATGAGCACCGGATTGTTCTTCGTCCGCCGGGAAAGGATCTGAATGACGCGGCGGATCTCTTCGTCGCGGCCGATGACTGGATCGAGCTTGCCTTTGCGCGCCAGCTCCGTGAGGTCGCGCGTGTAGCGCTGCAGCGCCTGATATTTTTCTTCCGGATTCTGGTCGGTGATTTTCTGCGTGCCGCGAATCGAAACCAGCACCTTCAGGATCGCGTCCTTCGTCACCCCGTTCGACTGCAGCAGATACGCCACACCCTCGTTCTTCGCATTGCTGAGGGCGATCAGCAGGTGTTCGGTGCTGACGTATTCGTCTTTGAACTGGTCGGCTTCTTTGAACGCGTCCTCCAGGACTCGATTGAGTCCCGGACTGATGTGGATTTCCGCCTGCCCCTGAACCTTGGGCAGCTTGGCGACAGCGTCCGCCAGGTCCGCGCCAGCGCCTGCAGATTGACGCCGAGCTTCTGCAGGATCGGCAGAACGACGCCTTCCTTCTGCTCGACCAGGGCGAACAGAAGATGCTCGGGCGCAACCTGAGGGTTGCCGTTTTCCTGCGCATGAGACTGCGCCGACTGAAGGGCCTCCTGGCCCTTCAGCGTCAGCTTGTCAAAACGAATCATAAAATTACTCCGCGATACGGATTTGCTTCGGCTTTGGCCTGTTCTTTCTTGGGAAGCGCGATTTTCAGTACGCCGTCTTTGTAATCGGCGCGAATCTTCTCTTCATCCACGGTCGCCGGGATCGAGAATGCCCGGCTGAAGCCGCCGTAGGACCGTTCGATCCGATGGTAGTTTTCGTCTTTCGTCTCTTTCTCGAACTTCCGCTCTCCCCTCAACGTCAAGACGTTATTTTCCAGGTGGAGCGTGATGTCTTTCCGGTCCATGCCAGGCAACTCCGCCTTTACGACGATCTCCCCCTCGGTCTCTAAAATATCCACTGCCGGACTCCAGGTCGTCGTCGATGCCGGCTCATCCGAACGCCACGTCCGTCCGGCATCGTCAAAAAGGCGGTTCATACGATCTTGCAGCATGCTCAAATCTCGAAAAGGATCCCATCTCACAACTGCCATGGTGAACTACCCTCCTAAATCTTAGTCACGACTAATCATAAGATCTGAGTGTACGCGCGTCAACATCGATTTCGGATTTCCTTCGTTAAATTCGTTAAATTCGTGGCCTATCCCCCCAACACCTGCAAAATGAAACACTTCAAATACAAGGTCTCCGGCACACTCAACAAGATCGGGTGATCCGGCGCCTGGACCCTCCGCTCCACCACGCGCAGCCATACACCCCGCATCCTTCGCCGCCACCGCCAGCATTTCCGCAAAATCCCCCTCCCCCACATGATGCGAGCACGAGCACGTCACCAGGATGCCCCCCGGCCGCAGCAGACGCATCGCCCGGTTGTTGATTTCCTTGTACCCCCGCAGCGCCGGTTCGATGCTCTCCTTGTTTTTCGCAAAGGCCGGCGGATCGAGGATGATCGTGTCGTAGCGTTGCCCTTGCTGGTGCCGTTCCCGCAGAAAATCGAAGGCATTCGCCTCGATACACTCGATGTTCTCGAGCCCATTCCGCTCCGCATTGGCGCGAGCCAGTTCGACGGCGCCCGCTGAAATATCGACCGCGTCCACCTGCTCGCACTTCTCCGCGATCTGCAGCGCGAACCCTCCGGCATAGCAAAACGCGTCGAGGGCGCGCCCCCGCGCGTAGCGCCGCGCCGCCCGATGGTTATCCCGCTGATCCAGGTAGGATCCGGTCTTCTGGCCGGAAGCAAGCGACAGCGCGATTTCTTTGCCGTCTTCATTGACGATGAGGGTGTCTGGCAGAGGCTCGCCGACGACTTCCTTCTTCAGTTCCAGCCCTTCCAGTTCCCGCACCCTGCTATCATTTCGGAAAAGAATGGTGCGCGGGTGATAGCGCTCCTCGAGCAGCCGGATCACCAGAGGTTGAATGGCATCTGTGGCCTGAATCAGGCTTTGAACGACGATGCAATCGTTGTAGCGGTCCACGATCAGGCCAGGCAGCAGATCGCCTTCGGAATAAATCCGCCGGCTCAGCATCGGGTCGACGCCGAGACGTTCGCGCAACTGGTCGGCCTGATTGAACCGCTCGCGGAAAAAAGCATCGTCGATTTCAACATCGTTTCGAGTCAGGAGGCGGAGCGCGATTTGAGATTTCGAGCTGTAGAACGCCTTGCCGTAAACTTTGCTCCGCTCATCCCGGAGAGCCACGACGCTGCCCGGCATTGCATCCTCTTTATTAAGGATGTCGCTGCGATACACCCAGAGGTGTCCGCGGCGGATGCGATCCAGTCCACGTTTGTGAATAATGCACATATCTGATTTTGATTACGAACTCCCGCCTGAACGGATCGCGAAGGAACCCGCTCGTCCGCGCGACGCCTCGCGCATGATGGTGCTGGAGCGCAGCACAGGCCAATTCGTCGATTCCGCTTTCCGCCAGTTGCCCGATTTTCTCAATCCGTCCGATGTCCTCGTCCTTAATGATACGCGTGTGATTCGCGCCCGCATCCGCGGCCGGCTCGAACGGTCGTCCGGAACATCGCGCGAGGTTGAAGTTTTATTTGCGGCGCCGGTCGGCGAAAACACCTGGGAAGTGATGGTCCGGCCCGGAAAGCGAGTGCGAGAAGGCGACCGCATTCTCTTCAGCGGAGGAGAACTCCAAGGTGTGTTCGGCAGCGAGCGCAGCTTCGGTCTTCGTCTGCTGCATCTTGCCGCTCCGGTCGAGCATTTTCTCGAGGCGCACGGCCACATCCCGCTTCCTCCTTATTTAGCCCGCGAAGACGTGGCTTCGGACACCGCCGAGTACCAGACCGTTTACGCGAATGCGCCGGGTGCCGTCGCGGCGCCGACCGCCGGTCTGCATTTCACCGACGAAATGTTTGAAAACTTGCGCGCGCGCGGAATTGAAATCGTCAAGCTGACGCTGCATGTCGGCGTCGGAACATTCATTCCGGTACGCTCCGAAGATCCGCGCGAACACGCCTTGAAACCCGAGCGATTCGTCCTCAACGAAGAATCTGCCGCTCGGTTGAATACCGCGCGGGACGCGGGCCGCCGCCTGATCGCCGTCGGCACGACGTCGACGCGCACGCTCGAGTTTGTGCTGCGCCAACACGGACGCTTCGTCGCCACATCGGGCGAATCGGACCTCTTCATTCTACCCGGTTACGATTTCAAAGCAGTCGATGGGATGATCACCAACTTTCACCTTCCGCGCTCCACATTGATCATGCTTGTCTCGGCATTCGCTTCGCGGGAAAACATTCTCAACGCATATCGCCATGCGATGCATGCGGGCTACCGCTTCTACAGCTACGGCGATTGCATGTTCATCCGCTGACGCAAGCAAATCCGCAATTGCGATCCAGCACGTAGTCGCGGGCTTCAGCCCGCGTTCGGGTATCGAATAATGTTGCAGTTATCCGAACCCAAACGAGGACTGAAGCCAGCGACGACATGTTCGAACCATCGGATTCAATTTGTTCACACTTGTAACGCGCGTTGTTCGTCGAATCACGCAACCGTGCGGTCACAGACCGCGCCTGCAGGATATCGCCATCCGCAAACTATTGAAAAAGTTGACACGCTAGCCTATTTGAGTATAATGCCCGACGGCTAAACTTCGCTGGATGTTGTAGTTGTAGAAAAGGAGTCTGAGCGTAATGAGTAAAGAGCAAGGCAAGGTCAAGTGGTTCAACAACAAAAAAGGGTTCGGTTTCATTGAGCGGTCCTCTGGCGGGGATGTCTTTGTACACTATTCGGCAATAGTGAGCGATGGATACAAGACTTTAAAAGAAGGCGACACTGTAGAATTCACGATTACACAGGGTCCGAAGGGTTTCCAGGCAGAGAATGTCGAAAAAACGGCGTAATCCGGGTTGGGCCCTGCGGCCCGTGCCGCAGGGTCTTGTTGTATTCGGAAAGTAATGGTTCACCTCCGAGTCGGCCTCGAGTTTTCTCCTCAGCAACATCAAGGCAAATCCTTCGTCGTCGTCAAAGATCCCGTTACTTCACGCTACTTCCGTTTTACGGAATCCCAGGCCGCGATCCTCGATCTGCTGCGGGACCCCCTCGCAGCCGTAAACGACGCTTCGGCGCTGGCGACGCGTGTGTCGGAGAAGCTGGGCGCCTCGATTCCCGTTGCCACGATCGAGGGTTTCCTCAAGTCTCTCGAGGACAAATGGCTGCTCGACACGCCCGCTGTGCGCGAAAAGCTCTCGAACATCGAGAGCCAGAAGCTGCAGGACCGCAACCTTCTCTATTGGAAACTGGCTTCGTTCAATCCCGAAAAAATCTTCGACTGGCTGCTGCCGCGGACGCGCTGGGCATTCACGAAAGCCTTTCATGTTTTCGCGGCGTTCTCGATTCTGATGGGCTGCATCATCAGTTATCTCCACTGGGACGAGTTCAGCGGTGGCGTCCAGAGCCTCTTTAACCTCCACGGTCTGCTGTTCCTCTGGCTGGTCGTTTTCAGCGTCATCACCACGCATGAGTTTTCACACGGCCTGACCTGTTGTCATTTCGGCGGAAAAGTCCGGGAAGTCGGCTTCATGTTGATTTATTTCCAGCCGGCGTTTTACTGCGATGTGAGCGATTCCTGGATGTTTCCCTCGCGGCGGAATCGCATGTGGGTGACCTTTGCCGGCGGCTACATCCAGCTGGTGATCTGGGGAGTCTGCACCATGATCTGGCGCGTCACCGACCCGGACACGCTGATCAATCAGATCGTTCTGATCGTCATCGTCTTTGCCGGCCTGCAGACCGTGGTGAATTTCAATCCGCTGATCAAGCTCGACGGTTATTACATGTTGAGCGATTACCTGGAAATTCCCAACCTCCGCGCCAAGGCCATGAGTTCGCTCTGGGCGTGGCTCGGCTGCAAGCACCGCTCGCCGCACCCCTGGCGGGAAGAGCGCGCGCAACTGGCTTATGGCGTCGCGTCTATTGTTTTTTCGACGACCTTATTAATATATGTGTATTCCGCCCTGTATACTTGGGCGACCGTCAGGTTCGCGTTTGCAGGCCTGGTCGGGTTTACGATGTTTTCAACCATTACCCTCAGGCGAACCGCAGGCGAGTATTTCACCGGTCTGCGGGCGGTCGCCAGCCGGGCAGCTGTGCAGAAATTTCGCAATGCGGCAATCGGGTTAGTTGCAGTCGTGGTCGTCTTTGCCGGCCACATGGGGCTGCGCATTCCGGCCGAGTTCCGGATTCTGGCGCGCAGCGACATGGCGGTGCGCTCGGAGACCGCGGGCACTGTCGTCGAGATGATGGTGCGCGAAGGCAGCCACGTGGCCAAAGGCGAAGTGCTGGCGCGCCTCGGCGACTTCGATAAACAGCAGCGCTACGCGGAGCTCACCGGCAACCTCGAATCGAAACGTCACGAGCTCGAACTGCTGCGCGCCGGCGCGCGGCCCGAAGAAGTTGAAACGAAGGACCGGCTGGTCGAGACCAAGCGCATGGAGCTGTCGAATGCCCGGCGCAATCAGGAGCAGCGCAATCAGCTGACCCAGACCCTCGAATTGAAAAAATCCCAGCTGACGCTCGATAAGCAGACGCTGGCGCGCACCAGAGAACTGTTTGAGGGCGGTCTGTCGCCGCGCGTCGAGCTCGAAAAAGCCGAGAACGCCGTCACCGTCCGCGAACGAGACATCAACGAAACCGAAGCCGCCCTGCGCGTTCTTTCGGAAACGTCGGATCGGGAATCCGATCTCAAGACGCGCGAGCTGGAGGAAGCCCAGAGCGAGCTGAAGCTCTTGAAGGCGGGAAGCCGGCCCGAGCAGATCCGCCAGGCGGAGGGCGACGTCGCCAAGCTGGAGAAGCAGGTCGAAATCCTCCACCAGGAACTCGACAAGACGGATATCGTCGCTCCGATCGACGGCATCGTCACCACCCCGTTCGTCGAACGCAAGTTGAATCAGCACCTGGATCCGGGCGACGAGTTGTGCCGCATTGCCGATATCGCTCACGTCACGGTGGAAATGCAGGTCCCGGAAAAAGAGCTGGCCGACGTCCATCCCGGCAATCCGGTGACGATGCGGGCACGCAGCCTGCCGACCACCGATCTCGAAGGCCGCGTCGACTTCATTGCTCCCATCGCCCAGACCGTTGCCGGCCAGCAGATGGTCGTCGTCCGCAGCGATCTTGCCAACGACGACCTTCGCCTCAAACCGGAAATGACCGGTAACGCATTGATTTATTGCGGCGATCGCCGCATTATCGACCTCATGACCCGCCGCCTCATCCGCTGGTTCCGCACCGAGTTCTGGGTCCTCATCCCCAAACCGTAGCCCGCCGATACCACAAGGGCTAATTTTTTTCAGATTTTTTCGGGTCTGGTGGTATTTTTTTGCCATCTCAATTCTCTTAATAGATGACGAGCTAATTTCGAATCGAGCTAATTCGCATCCTTTGAAAAGGCAAATCCGTCGAAAGGCGGGGACGCAAAGTCGCAAAGCT
The DNA here is from genome assembly GCA_963738025.1 of uncultured Acidobacteriota bacterium. Classification (GTDB taxonomy): domain Bacteria; phylum Acidobacteriota; class Terriglobia; order 20CM-2-55-15; family 20CM-2-55-15; genus 20CM-2-55-15. Next base: position 356,146 of record CAVTWA010000001.1, read on the forward strand.
ACCGCTCCAATTGGGGATTGGGGCCACGCTGGTTGGACCGCCCAAAGGTAAATAAAATGGCGCGCGTGCGTTGCATCTGCCCTGCTCCTGCCGAGCACCCCTGCTGACAGGGCGGAATCCGCCGAATCCGGGGATTGAACCCCAAATGACGTCTGTAAATCGACACTCGATACGTGTGCTCGCTCGAAGCAACTCGTCAGGCAACCACTTTCGAAAAGGAGAATCGGTCATGAAACCAACTTTCGCCGTGATCTGGATCTAACCGGCTCGGTTTCGCGGTATTCCAACAAACGCTTCAAAAAGAATTTCGGAGGATTTATGTCAAAGAACGAGAATTCCGCCCTTTTGAACGAGCTGATGAACATCGAAGAGCTGGAAGAAAAGATCGCGCCGAGCGGCCTTTGGGGCGTCGATGACTAGAAGGAAGATGTTCGCGAACGGAGTGAAAAACTGTGCTCTTCTATGGCTTTGAATGATAATGCTCTGGCCATAGTGGGGATGTAGGCAGGATGCGTTGGCAAGAACAATCTACATCGTTTCGGTTGTATTTGCTTGGCATCTATATTGCTGCCGTTCCGTTCGCACTCCTTTGTTTTAAAACAGGCGGTGAGTTCTCCTTACAGTGGCTTTTGTTCACCGTCATTTCTCTATTTGTTGCCACGATAAGCATCCGCCTCCCGAAATTATCAGCAGTAATTTCTATGGGGGATGTATTTATCATTTTAGTGCTACTGCATTTTGGCGCCGCACCTGCGCTAGTAACATATTGGATCGATACTGGCGTTGCCATCGTTGCAGATCTGTTTCGCCGGCACGGATTTTACATCAAAGGTAAAACCCATGTTCACCGATGGGTTTTCAATCTCTCTTGTTGTGCCGTTTCGACTTGGGCCATGTATTGGTGTTACCGTACGGTCGCACTTCTTCGGCTGCCTCACCCAATCAGCCTCGTTACCGGATTGCTTGCAGTTGCTCTCGGTTGGTTCTTGGTCAATACCGGTACGCTTTCGCTTGCTTTAGCTTTTGAGGCCGGCAGAAGCTTCTTGTCGGTCTGGAGGGAAGGCATTTCCCTATATCTGCTGAACTTTCTGGGATCAGCCTCCGCTGCAGGCTTAATTTCACTGTTGTATGGACGATTGGGATTCTTGGTCTTTGTCCTTTCAGTACCTTTAGCCATTGTTCTCTACCAGCTATATAGGTTCTATGTTGAAAAATTCGACCAAGCGCAAAACCATATACGAGAACTGAATAAACTGTATTTGCAAACCGTTGAGGCACTAGCCAGTGCGGTTGACGCCAAGGATCGTTACACTCACGGCCATATCCGCCGCGTGCAGGCTTACGCTAAGCTACTCGCAAAATACTGTGGCATCGCGGGCGAGAATGAGCTACTTGCGATCCAGGCTGGAGCACTGCTTCACGATATTGGAAAGATAGCGATACCCGAGTACATCCTGAACAAGCCGACGGCTCTGACCGAAACCGAATACGAAAAAATGAAGATTCACCCGGTGGTCGGTGCGAACATGTTGAGTTCAATTGAGTTCCCTTATCCACTTGTTCCCCTAGTGAAATCGCATCACGAAAGGTGGGATGGCAATGGATATCCCGATGGCTTGAAAGGACAGCAGATACCTCTGGGAGCGAGAATACTGTCTTTGATCGACTGTTATGATGCTCTGACGACGAACCGGCCCTATCGGCAACCAATGGACAGGGAAAAAGTCGTTGAATTTTTCCGAAAGGAGGCTGGGCGGGCTTATGACCCGCTTGTAGTGGACACGTTCATTACCCATATCGAGCAAATCGAGGCTGCCGGTAAATCTATTGCCGTTTCCCGGCCAGACCTATGGGGAGCAAACGATAAAAAATTACAGGTCCTATCCAACGAACGTCCGCTCGAGAAGGTGCAACCCGTCGTTACATATGGCAAAGCGCTGAACGCGAACCCTGACATTCAGCGTGAATTGTTTTCTATTTTTGAATTTGCTCGTGCCGATTTTAGCTATCTGACCCCGGAGGAAATATTCTCTTTTATGGGCCGACGGCTTGAGAGGCTGGTTGGGTTCGATACGGCAGTTTTTTATGAGGCAGACCTAATCAAGGGTAATGTACAAGCAGCGCACATTGTAGGTGAGCACCCACCAGTTCTTGAAAGGCTGACATTATCCTTGGACCAGAAGCTGACGGGCTGGGTGGCTGCTAACAATCAGAGCCTATGCAACCTGCCACCGTTTCCTGACTTTCTCAATTATCCGGAACCGAAACCTGCGTTTCAGATGTCGGCTATTGCGCCCATGAACCGTCAGAATGAGGTTTTAGGAGCAATTTCCCTTTATCGCAAATCTGCAGCTAAATTTACAGAGTCTGAATTCCGGCGGCTTGAAATCGTGGCTTCGCAGACGGCGGTGTTGTTATCGAAATGTACTAAAGCAAACGATGAAGATCGGCTGATTGACACGGGAACAAAGCTTCCTAATGGCTTCCAGCTTTATCTGATGTTTGATCGCGTCGCCGTTGATGCCATGCGATACGAATATCCACTTGCCCTCTTGTCCATAAGTCTCGATGACAGCATTGACATCCGACGAAAGTGGGGCCAGTTGAGCTGCGAAGAGGCATTCCGTGCCGCTGCGGGATATCTGAGAACGGAGCTTCGCGAAACGGATCTGCTTGTCAGATATGGGTCCGAAGAGTTCACAACCTTAAATCCACGTATGTCGAAGGAACTCGCGGAGAATCTCAAGTCTCGGCTTCAGGACGCATTAGATCGTTTCAAGTTTACAGTCCGTCCGGACACGGAAATACCTCTGAGAGTTTCAATCGGAATAGCAGTTTTCCCTGAAGATAGTAGTGATTTGGAAGGCCTCCTATCCATTGCGGCATTACGAGCGAGCGAAGATCGTGAACTGCGCTCGGCCATCAGGCGTCAAGTTCGGCGGATATCACCAATTAATTAGGCACCCACGGTTCTAGTCATTATAGACAAATCAGCAGTCGTGAACTAAACCGCCGGAATTTCTATCTGAGCTTTCGTTTAGTTGCGGATCCTTTGGTCGTGTATATTCCCTTCCGCCCGCTTTTCCAACAAGGAAGGTGCTAATGAATCCGAAGGAACGAGGTAAAGATGCGCGTGCTCATGCCAAGTCGTTTTAGGGATATAAGACCCTTACGTGAGGGTCGAGCGATTAAAACGTTTATTGCCTCAGACTCGTCTTTAGAAGAATCGACCGTCGTCGTCAAATTATTCCGCAAGCGATATTGCAATATCGACCGTCCTCTAGCTGAGGGCGCCATTTCGCTATTTATGGGTATGCGACATCCGTGCCTCATGCGAATTCTCGATACCGGCTTGACCGGCGACGGAGATCTGTATGTTGTTCGCGAACATTTTCCGGGCGACCCCGCGTCGGTCCACCTCACGATTGACATAGCAAAAAGACTTGTCTCGACTGTGTCATTTTTGCATGCGAATAAACAGGTTCACGGCGCTATAAAACCCTCAAACCTATTTGTTTCGTCTTCAGATTTTAAAATTTGCGATCCCAGCCTCGTTAGATTGAAGGTACAGGCCGAATCTGAAGAGGAAATAAAGTTCACTGCGCCCGAAATCCTTCAGGGAGCGACAGCTAGTCGTGAAAGCGATCTTTATTCGGTTGGAGCGCTTCTTTACCGATGGATAGTTGGCCAAGATCCCTTCGACGATTCGGAAATCAACCATTTAAAACTAAAGTACCTTTGGGCTTCGCCACCACCAATCACTGAGCAGAGCAGCATTCTATACAACATTTCGGACGCGGTTATTGGGCTCCTTCAGAAAGATCCTAAAAGACGAATAACTGCGTTCTCCCACATTTTGAAAGCACTCCAGCCCCAGCCGGTTCTGGCTGTCCGTGCGCCTTTTATCGGTCGCGTTGCAGTTCTATCAGACCTCCGCCGAAAGATAGTCGACGAACATTCGAATAGCTTGTCGGCGGTTGTTCTTGAGGGACCTGCAGGTATCGGCAAATCTCGAATCACGGAGCAGTTGCGCATCAATTGTGCCTTCGATTTCGTTGATATCGGAGTTTGTTGTCGCACCGGAGACGATTCGAGCCTTGAGCCGATCAAGTCAGCGATTAGGTATCTGACTCGCTGGAGATCCTCGGCCCAGGTGATTCCTAGTACCCTACTTGCAGACGACGCAAATGACTGTGCCGGCGTAGAGGGTGAATCTGTGGCCCCGACATATCCGGTCGAAAGGTCAATAAGTGACCTTGTTGGACTGCTGGCGGTCCTAGCGCGCACAAATAAAATCGTATTTGTTGTCGAGGATGCGGATCGCGTCAGTAGCACTATATCCAAATTTGTTGAGCAACTCTGTTTTCGTGCTGCGGAACTGCCGATAACGCTTGTCCTGACGTGCCGTCATGACTTATCGAAGTCCTCTTTAGGAATACTCCTTAAGCGTATTTTGGTCGGACAAACTGATCAAATTCTGATTAAGCCAGTTCCTGACCGAGAAATGGCCAGAATTTCCAACTTCCTGAGTGCTGATAGGTTCAAGAGCGAGTTGGCTATAAAGGCCTCGGACGGCAATCCATTTTTCTTCGAGCAGTATATTTTGAGTGGACGTCTAGTCGTTCCCCCGCTCGTTCTTGCGTTAACAGAGTCGAGCATTAAAAATCTCACAACCAAAGAGGCCGCACTTTCCGAAGTTCTTAGCTTATTTAGCTCACCAACTCATGCTGATGTCATTTCGCAGATTAGCGGTGAAGATGTCGATGACGTCGAATCGAGATTGGAAGTTTTGGAACGTAGCGGCCTGGTAAAGTCGATGGCAGGTGGCGTCAGCCTTCAGCATGTAGCGCGGGAAATTATGTCACGTTCGCTCCGGCCTAATTGTAGAGTCGCTCTCTACAAGAAATTTTTCGTAATGTTTCGCGGGACAAATCAAAGTAAAGAGGATCTTGCGCTCTACGCACTAAGGGGTGAACTATTTGCCGATTCAGCAATCTTGTACCGCGACATTGCAGCCCAAGAAAGCCAATCCCAGAACCATAAGCACGTGGCGTTTTGTTACGAGCAGGTGGAAAGGTGCTCCCGTCACGGTGCACCACCGTTGACTCCAGAGGAAAACGTCACCTTGGCCAGATGCTATCAGCGGCTCGGCAGAGTCCGGGAGGCTCGACGACGCTACGAAAACCTGTTGCAACGCGACGAAATTCAAGAAGACCCTGAGTCGCTATCGAGGATCTATGCCAGGCTTTCTTTTACTTTAGACAAAAGGAAGCCCGAAGCTCGCATAGACCTCTTGCAGCTGGCGATAAAATCGTTGCCCTCTAATTCTGACCAACTTTGCGAACGGTACACGCAGCTGTGTCATGCATTCCTTCGCATCGGGGACATTGAAGGCGCTCGCCGAGCGTTACAATTGGCTGAACAGCATCAGAGTAGCGGTCATACCAGAGACCAACTTCAAGGCGCGAGAGCGGTTGTAAACCTTAATTATGCGAGCTTCCGGAACGCCCTGGATTGTTTTGACACCTTGAATCTATCCAAATTCGATCGCATAGCGATAATTAACAATAAGGCTTTGTGTCTCGAACATCTGGGTGACCTTAATAAAGCCAAGGCAATTTTCGGCCAGGCGCGGCGGCTGAGTTTTGACACCGGACACATTCCAATACAAGTCTGCTCGACTTCAAATTTGGGTTGTATCACGACGAAACTCGGCGACCTTATTGCGGGTCGGAAGCTCCATTCAGAAGCGATCAAGAACCTTCGAGACCGTGAACAAAGCTTTGATCCAGATACTTTCATGTCAGTCTATAGCGATACTGCTATGCACAACATCCAGGCTGCAGACTATAAAGAAGCAGCTCAGTACATACGTTGTCTCAAGCCTAGGAGAGGAGCCGCCTTTGCTCTCGACAGGCTATTTTGCGAGTTAGTTCATTGTGAGTTCTATGCGCGATTGGGGCAGAGGAAGCAAGTGGATGCCAAATTGAAGGCGTTGGCGGCAAATCCGCTCTTTGGTAGTCCATTTTTTCAAGTCGAGAAGACTTTGCTCGAATCGCGGATTGGGCGAGACACTCCGGAGAAGGCGATTGCCGCGTTAAAAGACGGGCTGCTGGCGAGCGAGAAACTCGGGACGCTTTATCAGCGCTGCCAGCTGTTAAACGAATTGGCGAGGGTCTCACACGAAGTGAACAAGGAAGAGGCGGTTCAATACGCGAAGGACGCGTTAAGCCTGGCGCGGCGTCATGGATACCGGCTGCTCGGCGCGCATGCGCAATTACTCATTGGAATGAGCGCGGCTGTTGCGGCGCAGAAACAACGTTATTTATACAGCGCATTTCAGGATGCATCGGAGATTGGCTTGCGGGAGCTCATCGCGGAGAGCGCATACCAGATCGGTGCGTTTCAGCTTTCTCTGAAAAACTTCGTTACAGCTCAGGAATACTTGATGAGAAGCATCTCGGTCGTCGAAGATATCGCTGAAGGCGTGCCCGATCGTTTCCGTCCGGCATATATAGCGCTGGGGCCGCATCGCAAGGCGCTCCAGGCGCTCAAAGTGTGCAATCCGGAGGTGCAGAAGCTGATATATGTCAAGTCCATCAGCCCCGATTTTGGTTCTGAAAAGCGATATTTTTCCACTCTGTACCAGCTCACCGTTTCAGCGAACTCCGTGAATTCCGCCGATGCCGTCATTACCTGTATTGCAACTGCTATCAACGACACCATAAGCCGTGCGGCTATTCTCACGCTGAAGCATTCGGGCGGCTACATCGAGAAAACGATACGAACCAAACCGCTTGAAGAACTTGTCAATCGGGCCCGGAAGTGCATCGGTAAGACCAACGATCGGATTTATGTGGGTTCGAATCAGAGCATCCCGCAAAAACCTATCGCATGGATTCCACTTGTATCCGCTGCTTTTGAGGGAGGAATCTACGTGTTGTGCGGGGCGCATGAACGTTCCTTCACCGAGAAAGAAATCGAGTTTCTAACGATTGTGGGAACTATCGGCAACTCCGCTTTGTCGGCGCTCGAAAATCGGAAACACGACGAGATCCGGCAGAATGTTTCCGATTTCCACAACATCATTGGAACATCTAAAGCGATCAAGGAACTCCAGACTCAGATTCAGGTCGCCGCCGCCAATGCTGCGACCGTCTTAATTGAGGGTGAGAGTGGCACCGGCAAGGAACTGGTCGCTCAGGCTATCCATGCAGAAGGCTCGAGGTCGAAGGAACCATTTATTCCGGTTGATTGCGGTGCAATTCCAGAATCTCTGATTGAAGCCGAATTGTTCGGCGCCAAGAAAGGTTCGTATACGGGAGCGAACGCTGACCGCCCCGGCCTTTTCGAAGCCGCGCATCGGGGCACGATTTTCCTGGACGAGATTTCAAATACGACGCCCGCACTGCAGGCAAAGCTGTTACGTGTCATTCAAGAACGTGAGGTACGACGCATCGGCGAAACGAAGGGCCGGCCCGTCGATGTCCGACTTGTCGTTGCAACGAATCAAAGCCTGGATGGACTCGCCGCTGATGGGCACTTTCGCAAAGACCTGCTGTACCGTCTGAAGGTTCTGCACATCAAAGTGCCCCCTTTGCGCAACCACCCGGCCGATATTCCCATGCTGGCCCACGCATTTCTTCAAAAATTGAATGCAGTAAACAAGATGAAGAAGTATTTCGCTCCTGGAATTCTGGACCGGTTGTCGATGTACAACTTTCCCGGAAATGTTCGCGAGCTGCAGAACGCTATTGAGCGTGCGTTTTTTTCAACAAAAGTGTCGGTCATCAGCGAAATCCCGCTCGAGGCACGGTCGCATTCTTCCACGGTCGCGGATGACGTGCAGTCCTGGTTTAATGATCTCTCGCAAGGCCGCAAAGACTTCTGGTCTGCGGTCCACAATAGATATAAGCGGCGCGATATCTCCCGCGAAAAGGTTGTTGCGCTGGTTGATTTCGGGTTGCGTTCCACCCGCGGCAACTATAAAAGGATAGCCGCCATGTTTCGTCTCAAAGGGAGCGACTATCGCCGGTTCATGGATTTCCTGAGGCGTAACGATTGCCTGCTGGATTTTCGGCCCTATCGGAAATTAACCGACGATCCATCTAGCGTGTAAGCAGCGAGCCCGATACTGTTTAGTCCCTGGCGGATGTGAGTCGGTTGTCCCCAGGGAGCACCGCAGCAACATCACCGCAGTAAGAATCAAACACGCGAAACGCTTGAGCATTTCTTCAATTTACCGTGCGTTCCTGCAACAAAGATTGATGGTCGGCACTACAGTAGAAACGTGCTCGTCCTTCCCGACGCTTTTCAATATAGAAAAGACCCGCCTTGACGGGTCGGGTCGCCCGCAGAAATGCGAAAAACCGTCGCACCCCTGCGACCGAAAGTCGCTGCGGCTAAATCATCAACTCATTGAAAACGCAACAAAACCTTAAAACCGAGGAATGGACTCATGCATGCCAGATTCCGACACCATGAGAGGGAACATGGAATCAAACGCCGGAAGCTTTAGAACGAGTGAGCGCTCTTCGACTCAACCATACTCGAACGCCCCCGGCGCGCCTCTTTCCTTTCAAGTCAGCAGGCTTGGAGATGAGACAGCATTCTTGGCGATAAAGACGCCGGTGCCCCAGGTAACAAGAATCTAACGACCCGCCGGTCGATCCGGCGACGGGCCAGGCCGCGGCCACCGATTTCCATCTGTCAATTGCCGCGGTTGCAGGCGGTGGCGTCCCCGCGACAGTCATCTTCGGTTTTATAGAGGACGCCAAAACAAGATCGCCCGGTTGCCGTATCAGCCGCTGTTTGAGTTCTCCGGCGACGTGCGTCGAAGTTGTGTGACGCCTTTTCTCTTGAGAACCGAACCGTCTGTCCCGCTTACCGGAGGTTCAGTTTTTTCGTTTTAAATACCGCCGCTTCACTCTTTCATATCTTTACCTACGGCCGATATTTCCCGCCCGGGCACGGCCGTGTTCAACGGCGGATTAAACCGATTTAATTGCAGATTAACCGCAATCTAATCCTGCAGGCGTTTAACTCATTAATGGAATCTTCATGCTTTCAAAAGGAGACAAGACAATGAAGCGTATGATTTTCGTACTCGGTTTCGCCCTGGTGTCCGCGATGAGCCTGAGCGCTCAGAGCAATACTCAAACCACAGCCCCCGGTGCCACTCAAAGTACGACGAGCAGCAAACCAGCTGCATCCAGTACTGCGGTTAAGACAAAGAAAAAGGGGACGAAGAAACACAAATCCCACAAAGCCGGTACAACTCCGGCTGCTGCGCCTGCCGCCACGAAGTAGCGGCCGAACGGAGCACAGGGGGCGCAGGTAAATTCCGGTGGAGCGCCGCAATTGCTTGTGCCTCTTGTGTCCGTGCACACCGAGCGATGATCCGCAGCGAGCGAAGCTAGTGAAGAGGAGGCAGTTATGGTCCGCATTAAAGTGGAATACGACGCATACAATCGAACGTTCAAGCTCGTGGATCGGGAATTGGCCTCTGCCCTGGAAGATGGGGGCATCTATGAACTGGAGGTTCCGGTTGCCGTTGGCGATCTTCCCGGGACTGAAGAGTTTGTTCTGATTGGAGCGCCTCTCGCGCATGCGTGATCTTCATCGCGACAGGCTCGCCGTCATCGGCCGGCTGAATTACTTCAATCCCAGGAGCTTGGCGGGGTTCACCTTGGCCATACGATCGATCTCGGCGACGGAGATCCCCTGACTGACCAGGTATTGATACATGGCTAATAAGCCATCGGGATGAAGCGGATTGTTCGTCTGACCAAGATCGCTTGAAAGAACGATGTATTCGGGACCGACCGCGCGGATCGCCTTGACGTAGTTCGCTGCGGCTTCCGATCCCGGACGGACCCACACGAGCTCGAGAAATGCGCCCAGCTTCACGGCAGCCTGCATGTCTGCAATGGACATGTTGACCGGCGTGCTCATAGCGTGAGTCACCAGCACACTTTCGACTCCCTGCCGCTTCGCTTCGCGAATAATGATCAGAGCCTCGGCCGCGGACGAATGGCCAGTTTCGAGCACGAGATGATTCCGCGCCGCCAGGGCGATCACCTGGGATACTTCCGGCGTCACCGCTCCATCCCGAACGACGCGCGCAAACGGCCGGTTCGCCGGCGCCGCCTGGTTTTCCGAATCAAAGGTCGGCAGCCAGACGACCTTGCCGTAACCCCCTTTGACTTTCGTCATCCATTCGACGGCGGCCGGGTTCACTCCGCCGACCGTCAGGTCCAGCGAGATGCCGCCGAAAACCTCGATGCCCGGGACTTCCTTGCGCACGATGTAGGCCAGTGAAGCCGTCGGCTCGTAATGGTTCTTGAGAACGATGGCGCGCATGCCGCGGCTCTTCGCCAGCTTCGCCAGATCAATCGCGTCGATCGAGCGCGCCGACCCGTCCGGGTCGGAATGCGCATGCATGTCGATCGCGCCGGTGAGCGTCTGCGCCCGGCCGCTTGCGGCTCCGAGGATGAACACCATCAAAAGCACGTTCCGTATTTTCACGCACATAGCATATATCGTCCATGAGGTTTGCGCTTCATCACGGAGTTACAATTTCGAATTCACTCGATAATCGTCACTCAAAGGGGAGCCTCCATGCCAACAACCACTGTTCAGTATCTGAATCCGCCGGCGCTGTCCGCGCCGACTGGTTACACCCATGTCGTTCAGGTTCACGGCGGCCGGACGATCTATATTGCGGGTCAGGTCGCCTTCGACCAATCCGGTAAGGTCGTCGGCAAAGGCGATTTCGCCGCCCAGGCAACGCAGGTTTTCGAAAACCTGCAGTCCGCTCTGGCCGCCGGCGGCGCCACGTTCGATAACCTCGTCAAAGTCACCACGTATGTTACCGACATGTCGCAAATCCAGACCCTCCGCTCAATTCGCGGGAAATACTACGGAAAGAATGCACCTGCGAGTACCCTGGTCGAGATTTCAAAACTGGCAAATGCCGATCTGATGATTGAAATCGAAGCGATCGCCGTCGTTCCCGAATAGACCCCCTGGGCGGAAACCGCGACCGGGCATTCGCAAACTGTCCACGCTGGTACGGCACAGCAGAGCTGCCGTAGAATAACCTCTTTGCAGTCTGGCGTTGTCCACCGCCGGCTGTCACGGTCTCACCGCATTATTAAGAGGACACAGGAGAAGAGAAAGAATGTATAGAAACGTCGTGCGAGTGCTTACGCTGTTGATACTTGGCCTGGCTGTCGCAGGGGGCCTGATGCTGGCGCAACGTCGCGGGGCTTCGCCGGCAGCCAACAACGCGAACAACGCGGAATGGCCGACCTTTGGCGGCGACAACACGCGCACCAACGCCAACATGGCGCCGACTCGCATTACAGCTGCGAATGTTGGAGGGATGGTCCGTCAACAGGTGACCGTCTCCGCTCCTATCGACGCGGGCCTCATCTACTTGCGCGGTGTCCAGGTCAACGGCGCATCTCACGACGTCTTTTTCGGCACGACCAACCTCGGCCGCACGGTTGCCATCGATGCCACTGAAGCCAAGGTGCTGTGGGAATTCGCGCCGTCCGGCTTCGACGAAACTGCGGCGATGAATCCGCAGCGGGGCGCCGACAACCCTTTTGGCGCCAAACAGATCACCAACTCCACTCCGGTAGCCGATGCCAACCGGCAGTTCATCTATGCCGCGTCTCCCGACGGCAAAGTCAGCAAGATCTCCATCGCCGACGGAAAAGGCGTGTGGAGCACGGCCGTCACCCGGCTGCCAAAGATCGAGAAGATGGATTCGCCGCTCTCGTTCGTCAACGGGCGCGTGATTGCCCCGACGGCCGGCTACGTCGGCGATGCGGGAACGTATCAGGGCCACGTCGTCATCCTCGAACGCGAGCACCGGTGCGATCGAACACGTCTGGAATTCGCTCTGCAGCGACCGGCTGGAATTGATGGATCCGGCGACCTGCCCGCACGTGCAGTCGGCGATCTGGGGACGCGCCGGTATCGTCATCGACCCGGCGTCCGGCAACCTTCTGTTCGCCACCGGCAACGGGGATTACGACGGCAAAACGACATGGGGCGACGCCTTGATCATGCTGGATCCGAATGCGACGAAGATGCTCGGAAACTGGACCCCGACGAACAACGCCGAGCTGAACCGGCGCGATCTCGACGTGGGATCCACCTCGCCCGTCCTGCTCGGCGATGGCTACATCGCCCAGGGCGGCAAGGATGGCACCATTCGCCTCCTGACCATGGACATTATTAAAGGAAGCGAGGCGCATCAAGGCGGAGAACTTCAGGTGGTGCCGACGCCCAATGGCGCTCAGCTGCTTTCCGCTTCGGCGACGGCAAAAATCAACGGCACCACGTATCTGTTTGCCGCGCAAGGCGGCCGCGGCGGCGGGGGCACCTCGGTGTGGACTCTCGGGGCGGATCACAAACTGAAGGACGCCTGGAAGAATTCAATGGGCGGCAATACTCCGTTTTACGCCGGCGGGCTGCTGTTCACTTATGACGCGCAGGGCGGCCACGTCCGTATCTTCGATGCCGCCACCGGCAATGCCGTCGCCACGCTCGATTGCGGTACGGGACACTGGAACAGTGTCATCGTTGCGGACAACCGCATTGCCCTTCCCGAAGGCGCCATCAGCGGCTTCGGCGGTATTGGCGGCCGCGGCGGCCGCGGTCGTGGAGGCGCTGGAGCCGCTCCGGCCCCCGCGCCCGCAACACCAGCCGCACCGGCAACGCCGCCCCCGGGTATCGTCAATATCTGGCGCCTGCCGTAAAACGGATCCATTCGTCCTTTTCAAGGATCCAGGCACCGTAGGCGCGGGCTTTTAGCCCGCGCCTACGGTGCCTGACTTTAGATTCGTCAGCCAAGGCGCCACAGACCACAATGTTTCAGCGGCGTGCAAGGCAAATTGTGTCGGAAGATCCGCCGCAATTTGTCACTCCGGACGTGCCTGGTAACTTATTACCACCGATAAACCATTGAAAACCCAGCGGCATCGTTTGGCGGTACGTTTGCTATTACATATCGTCTTTGGAGGTAAGAGGCCACTATGCACCTGAAATCGCTTCGGTTATTTGAACTGTCCAAAACGCTAACCAACGACAGTAATCTGACCGTTACGCCTGAAGAGCAGGAGCACCTGCGCCACTGTTCCGAGTGCCAGCATGTTGTCGGATTGTTCGCCCGTACCTTCGGAAAGGCTGCGCCGCTGAACGAAAGGCGCAAAGAGCAAATGGAGCTGGTAAGCCGCTAATGCTTCGTTCCCGGGCCTGGCATTCGAATCAAATCGGATCCGTCCGGTTGCGGGAGTTGAAAATTCTCTGCCGGAAGTGCCGCATTTGGTTCCGCGCGATCGAACTGGATTGTCAGGTTGACGTCTTCGACGGGACGATGAATCTTGACGATTCGTGGAAAGACCACCTCACCGCTGCTCGGATAGCCTGAAAAATCGGTATCGGTGATCATGATCCCTTCTTTTCCATACATCACCTGCCGGGCGATTTCCATGTTCGTCCGGTCAATCCAGATTTCCTCGAGGGCATGAGCCTCTAACGAACCTCCCTCGATATCCACAACCCGCATGACGTAGTAGCTGTGCTGTCCCTCGACGGCTTCGGTTTGAAACAACTTGTACTTGCCCGGATTGTCGAGATATGGCGATATGTCCACGAATATAGCGTTGGCAATGTCCTTCGGCGGCGGCAGCTGGAGATCCAGTTTTCCCAGTTGGATCGGCTGATCGGCGTTACCAACGTAGAAGTTGTTATTCAGTGGGCTCCATACCTTATATTCAGTGCCGTCCGAAACCATGTCCGCCAACGTCGTCTTCAAGAGCGGAACGCTTAAATGAATATGGATGTCGTTGGGGCGGTTCACCAGCAGATATCCGTCTAGAGCGCGCAGTTCCATCACTTCATTCTTTTTCCTGGCGCCCGCGGAAGGCTGAAAAACGACTCTCACCGCCTTCAGGCTCTTGATGGCTTGACTGCGCTCGGCGAGGAGTTGAACGATCTCCGAAAAGCTTCGGGTTTGTGCCGGCAAGAGCCGCTGATTCTGCGGAACGGGCGTCCTCCGTACGATGCAGCCCGACAGGAGCAGCATCAGTGCCAGGCCTGACGCCATCATGGTTTTCTTGCTCAAAGCACCCTCACCTCAATCCCGAAAAGAAAAGCATCTGATTATAGCTGGTTTCACGCCTGTAGTCGCGGGCTTCAGCCCGCGTTTTGGAATTCGCGCTTGAGCAGGAACGCGGGCTGAAGCCCGCGACTACAGGCGTGAATGCGATCATGAGTCGCCAGTCAGTTCCGCAACTTTCGCATTTGACACGATCTGTATACTGTATTACTAGAGAACACACTTAATGGTTTTGCGTCTCAATCCCGCTTCAGGAATCCCTCTATACGTTCAATTGATCGAGCAGGTGAAGCACGCCATCGAAACCGGAGCCATACGGGCCGGGGAGCAGCTGCCCAGTGTCCGGCAAATGGCGGAAGACCTGTTGATCAATCCCAACACCGTGGTCCGGGCGTATCGGGAACTGGAGCACGAGGAAATCATTGAGTTGCGGCACGGTTCCGGCGCGTTCATTCGCGAGTCGATGGTGGCGCGGGCGCGCCTCATGCAAAAGGCTCAAACGGTATTGCAGGGGGCGATGGACCGGCTCGACGGTCTCGATCTTACGGAAGATGAAATCCGGCGGCTCGTCGAAAACGAACTCGCGTTCCGTCGCGCCAATAAAGAGGAAGAAACATGCGTGAATCCGTCGTTGCGGTCGGCAACCTTTCGCGTCGATTTGGCTCCAGGACCGTCTTGAATGGCGTGTCGTTCGACGTGCCGCACGGCAGCGTCTTCGGCCTCGTGGGCGAGAATGGCGCGGGCAAAACTACCTTGATCAAACATGTTCTGGGACTGCTGCGTGCCGAAACCGGCACGGTGCGGGTGTTCGGTCTGGATCCGGTCGCCGATCCAGTGGCGGTGTTGGGGCGCATCGGCTATCTCTCGGAACAGCCGGACCTGCCGGGCTGGATGCGGGTCGACGAATTGATCCGCTACACGCGGGCTTTTTATCCCGGCTGGGATCCCGCATATGCCGAAGAAATGCGCGAACAATTCGGTCTGGATCCGGCCGCGCGCATCAAGTCGCTGTCCAAAGGCCAGCGCGCCAAACTCGGTTTGCTGGCGGCTCAGGCGCATCGTCCGGACCTGCTGCTCCTGGACGAACCGAGCTCCGGCCTGGATCCGGTCGTCCGCCGCGACATTCTCGAGGCCGTGATCCGCACCGTCAGCGAGGAGGGACGCTCCGTGTTCTTTTCCTCTCACTTGCTGGAAGAGATCGAACGTGTTTCGGACCGCATCGCGATGCTTCACCACGGCAAGATTGTGCTGTGCGGACCACTCGACGACATCAAGGCGCAGCATCGGCGCATCACGCTTCGCTTCGAGTCTCAGCAGCATCAACCCCCGGTTGTTCCCGGTGCGCTGGCCGTGACCGGCGCCGGCAGGGAATGGACGGTCATCGGCGACTGCAGCGGGACGAGCTTCCCCCGCGCCAGCATCGTCGAGGAAGAGCCGGCCTCGTTGAATGAGATCTTTGTCGCGACTGTTGCTACCAAGGCGGGTTAGATGCACTCACCAATTGCCGCATCGATCTGGGAAATCTGGACGCGCCGCCGCATCCCGATCGGGTTTGCCATCGGCCTCACGATCGTTGGCGTCGCCTTCAGATGGGCCTTTCAGGACGCGATTCGAATCGCGCAATCCGATCCCTATGCGACCGGATTTCCGCTGGCGGCGGCGCTGCTGAATCAATTCGCGGCTATCGCATGGCTCATTCTGCTTCTTTCCATTTTCAACTACACGGAATTCGATCCGCAGACGGGCAGGAGCGGGTTTCCGCATCGGCTGTTTGTTCTGCCCGTGACATCGTTTCAGCTTGTGGCCGTGCCGATGATCGGTGGCGCCGCGGTGGCCGGACTGACCGCCGCCATCTGGATGTGGCGTTCCACTGCACCCTGGCTGTTTCTGGTTGCCGTTGCGTCGTATCTGGTGCTGTATCAAGGTATTTCCTGGACTCTCGCCAGCGCGGGCCCGTTGCGCCTGATCATCCTGGGCGCGCTCGCGTTCGGCTTTATCGCGATGCCCATCGTGTTTTCATGGAAAGGCCTGCCCGGGATGTATGCTTATGCGTTGTTTGTGGGAATCGCGGGCCTGTCGTTTTTCACATCCTGGATCTGGGTTGCGCGCCAGAGATCTGGGGGCGTATTCAACCGGGCGGTCACAGACCGCCCCTACAGCTTGGGGGCCGCGACTGCAGGGGTGCTCCATGAGCGTCCTGATTCCCTTCTGTTCGCGAAGCGGCTGTCCCGGCGTACCCGCCCGTTTGTTTCCGCAGCGGCAGCTCAATTCTGGTTCGAATGGCGTCGCTCCGGGTTCTTGTTGCCCGCATTGATTGGATTCCTTCTGATTTTCATCGGACCCGTGTCCTGGCACTTCCGCAATGATGCGGACTTCAGTTTCCGGCTCCTCGCCGCCACGCTGGCGATGCCCCTCATACTGGCGGCGCCGGTTGGAAAAGCATTTTCGAAACCGGAATTATGGTCGGCCGAATTGGGGCTGAGTGCATTCATCGCCGCCCGTCCTTTGGCGACCCACGAAATGGTCGCCATCAAGATGAAGGTGGCGGCGGCCAGCGCGGCATTGTCCTGGCTGCTGGTTCTTCTGTTCTTTTCGTTCTGGCTTCTATTTGCCGACTTGGACGTCGTAACCGCTTTACAGTTCGCTCCAGGGCAATCCCACCTCGTGCCAATCGCCATTCTGGGCGTGATGGCCGCTGCCTTTCTGACATGGCGGTTCCTGGTTGCCGGCTTGTGGATCGGACTTTCCGGCAACAAAGCGCTGTTTTCGCTTTCGGCGGCGCCATATGCGCTTTCGCCGCTGCTCCTGATCCTCTTCCTCTTCACGGTCGTCAGCCCAACCAGTTGGCTTCGAGTATGGATTCGTACGGATCCTGATGCATTTCTTGCCTGGCTCATCTGGATTGGGGCGGCTGCCGTGATTGCCAAGTGCGTCCTTGCGGTCTTCTCCTGGCGCAAAGTTGCTACGGGATTTTTCCGCCAGTATTGTGGGGTCTGGATTGGGGCGACGGCTTGCATGATCGTATTGGCGGTTTTGCTGCCATTCCATCGGTTGCGGCTGTTTCTGATATTCGCCGCCCTGCTTTACATTCCATTGGCGCGGATCGGCCTTGCCGTGTGGTCGCTGGATAGAAACCGCCATGCCTGACAATCGCGGGCTATGACCATACGTGTCCAAGACAGGATGAACGAGCTACAGAGTGGCGCTTTGTAAAGGTTTGGTTTAGTCGATGCCAAGTGAACCTGGTTTCGGTGTAAACGGTGTGGACCAGTCCCCGCCTAACTTAGGCGGGGAATATGCGCACTGCTACGTTATCTTGGACAGCAAATTCCTGGATTCAGCGAAATACACGCGGTCAGGGCACAACCACAACGTCGCCAGAGCGAGTGCAGCAACGTCTTTGCCACGGCGAGCGCGACAGGACTTTCAATCCAGATCTGGATGTGCGTCATCGTTTCCCCTTTTCATAATCGTCGAGCAATTTGCGAAGTTCGGCGAGCTCTTCTTTCGTGGCTTGCGCGCCGATAATGCGCCAATCATGAAATTCTTCATGGACCATTCGACGCCCCGCTGCAGCAGGTCGCCTGCGCGCTGCTGCTGAATCATCTCGCGCGAGTGAACCGGAGCATAGACGTGCGCCCGATCCGTTCCATCGCGCGTCAGGAGTCCTTTCTGCGCCAGGATCTGCATGAATTTCAGAACCGTGGCGTACTGCGCGGATTTCCGCCTCCGCCGCAAGGTTTCACAGACCTTCCGTACTGTGCTGGGGCCCCGGCTCCAGAGAACGGTGAGGATTTCAAGTTCGGAATCCGTCGGATGAACTGCTTTGGGTTTGCGCGCCGTGCCGCAAATCCATTACTTGAAACCGCAGATTTGACGTCCCGCGCCCGTCCCAAGTAGGCTGGAGCCCACATTTTTGAGAGGAGCAGAAGATGCGGAAGATTGTTCCAGTCTTTTCAATACTGAGCGTGATTGTTTTTGCTTTCATGGCCGCCGCAGCGCAGGCGCCGCAAGGTGCAGGCCAGGGACGCGGCCAGGCGGCCGCTCCGGCAAAACCGGTTGGCGTTGACGCCGCGACGGCTAAGAAGATGATCGCCGCGGCCGAAGCAGCCGCACTCGCGGCCAATGCCCAGGTGGCCATCGCCGTGGTCGACGGCAATGGCGATTTAGTTTATTTCGAGCGCATGGACGGCGCCTCCGCCAGGGCCGTGACCAGTTCGCAGGGTAAAGCGCGCGCTGCTCTCCTGCTGGGCGTTCCCACCAAAGAAGCGCAGGACGCGATCGCCGCCGGCAAACCGCTTCCGGTGACACTGACAAGCCCGCCGGCCGGTGCCTGGGAAATCACGATCGGGCAAGGCGGATTGCCCATTATGAAGGACGGGAAAGTGGTCGCTGCGATGGGTTGCGGCGGATCGCTTCCCGCCAATGATGAGAAGTTCTGCCAGGCCGGCATCAACGCGATGGGGAACAAGTAGGATACGGAAACAGATACCAATGGGAGGCTTCATGAAAAAAATCTACACGACTGTCATCGTTCTGGGCGCCGCCCTGCTGCTCGCAGGCGCGGCACTGGCCCAGGTATCGCTCAACTCGGTGCGGGTTGGCGCGAAAGACAGCGTTGCGCTGGCAAAGTTCTATCAGACCGCGTTTGGTATGCAGGAGGTCAATCGGATCGACTCGCCCGGTGGGCCGGAGATCTTCGTCAACTTCGGTGCATCGGCCGATGCCGCAAAGGCGAACAAGAGTGAGCCGATCGTGATCATGCATCGCGATTCCGATGACCTGAAAGATCCCATTGCGCACGTCATTTTCAACGTGAAGAATATGACCGCGACGGTTGCCGCAATCAAGGCCGCAGGTGGTTCCATGGCCGGCGAGCCGCGCCCGTATGGAAACACCGGCATCGTCATCGGTATCGCCATCGATCCGGCAGGCAATCGCCTGGAACTGATTCAACGTCCGAGCTAGGTTCTTCTGCAGGCGCGGGCTATGACCGCGCCTGCAGCCGACCGTCTCGGAATTTCTGGTCCCCTCCGGGTTTTTGCGACAAAATCTTAATAAGAAACTAAAACTATTTTTAGCTTTCCAGCGTCTACTAGCTGACACTGGCGAAAACTCCCGGAGGAGGTTAGAGGAATGCGGGCATTGGCGTCTGTCATGCTGGCTGGAATCCTATCGCTTCAGGCATCGGGTCAATCGACCGACGGCACGTTTGAAATCGCGGATGTTCACAGCAGCCCGCGGAGCACGACTTCCGTTATGCGAAGTGCCGTGCGCATCGGCCGATATGAGATACGCAACGCCACCATGCTGGATCTGATCCGGACGGCCTATGGTCTCGACGGCGATAAAATTCTTGGAGGGCCGGCCTGGCTGGACTACGACCGCTTCGACGTCATTGCCAGAATCCCAGCGCCTCCGCCGCCCCTCGACATGCTGAAGTCGATGCTTCAGACGTTGCTCGCCGATCGCTTCAAGCTCACGCTCCACAAAGATACCAGGCCCGTTGCCGGTTATGTCCTGTCGATGGGCAAGGGCAAACCGAAACTGAAGGAAGCCGACGGCACCGGCGAAACCGGGTGTAAGTCGCAACCTCAAACGCTGCCGCCTGCTACGCCGGGAGTGCTGAATCTGCCGATGACGGCCGTCGCCTGCCACAACATGACGATGGAAGCATTTGCTGCGGCGCTGCGGGGGATATCCCAAGGCTCCATCAATAATGCCGTCGTCGATTCGACCGGTCTGAAGGGCGCCTGGGATTTCGATCTGAAATGGAGTTCGCGCATCGTTTTCGACCTGTTGGGCGGCGCTGACGCCATCACCTTGCCGGATGCCGTCGACAAGCAGCTCGGATTGAAACTGGAAGAGCAAAAGATCCCGACGCCGGTCATCGTCGTAGACCAGGTGAACAAAAAGCCCACGGACAATCCGCCGGATCTGGCGACGAAATTTCCGCCGCCGCCGCCGGCCGAGTTCGAAGTGGCCGACATCAAGCCGAGCGCGCCAATCACCAGCCCGGGTCAATTCGGGCAAGTTGGTTTTTTGCCCGGGGGCCGCGTTAATCTGCCTCGCTTCCCGCTGACGCTCGCCATCTCTCTGGCGTGGAACATTCCATCCGACGAAATTGTCGGGGCGCCGAAATGGCTCAGTTCGACAAATTTCGACATCATTGCCAAGGCGCCCGTGGAGGCCGCTCCTGTAACCGGCGGCGCTCCCCTCCAGGACCTCGGGCCGATGCTGCAAGCGCTGCTCATCGATCGTTTCAAAATGAAGATCCACTTTGAAGAACGTCCCGTGACGGCCTACACCCTTGTGCAGGCGAAACCGAAGCTGAAGAAGGCCGATCCTGCGGGCCGCACCGGCTGCAAGACCAGTAATGCCCCGCGTGGACCCGGGATTGCTATCGGTCAAGGAGCGTTCCGGCTGCCGATGAGCCTGGTGACATGCCAGAACATCACCATGGCGCAGTTTGCGGACCAGCTTCAAATCCTCGCCGGATCGTACATTCACTACCCGGTGGTGGATGGAACGGGCCTCGAGGGCGCCTGGGACTTCAACTTTACCTTCAGTCCGATATCTCCTGCGCAGCTTTCCGGCCTGCGTGGCGCGCCACCAGCCGGCGCTGGCGATGCGCCTGGAGCTTCCGACCCGGTCGGCGGAACTTCACTGTTCGACGCAGTCGAGAAGCAGCTCGGAGTGAAACTGGAAATGCAGAAGCGTCCCTATTCCGTGTTTGTCATCGATCATATCGAAGAAAAGCCGACCGACAATTAACCGGGATTATCCGGAATTATCCGGGATGGATGAGCGATGAAGAAACAAGCACTGCCGTTATCCGCGCTGGCTGCTCTGATCTGCTCACTCCTCCTGTTCGCGCAGGGTGTTTCCGGTCCGTCAGGAAGTCTCGCTTTTCGCCGTTCAGGCGATATCTGGGTCCAGCATCTTCCGGATGGTGCCGCGAACCGCGTCAGCCAGGGCGGCGGGGCGGAACGTCCGCAGTGGAGTTCGTCGGGAGAATGGTTGTCATTCCGGCAGAACGGAAAAGTTCTTGTCGCACCGGTAAGCGGCAATCGCCGTGAAGCGCGCCTGCTGAATACAGACGCCGTGTGGTCACCGCTGAAAGACGAGCTGGCATTTGTGGATCACGATGGTCTGTGCCTGTTGTCCTTCGATGGCAATTCCGAAAGCAAACGGGTTCTTGTCCCTGAAACCAGAATTCAAGATCCAGCCGATCCGACGTGGAGTCCGGACGGTACACGCCTTGCCTTCCTGGCGCAGCGCCGTCTATGGCGTGTCAATGTGGACGGCAGCGACGTCCAGGAGGTTTTTTCCGCGGCAAATCACGATGGTCTGGTGATGCGCGGATGGTCCGCCGACGGGCGGTACCTCGTGCTGTCGGTTGATCCGGATTCTTCCGCTTCTGTGGCGGCGGACGGTCTGGCGCTGACATTCGTTCCAGTGGACGGAGGGAAGCCGCACATTTTCGCGGCGAACGTCCTGCTTTATTCCGACTTCCTGTCGGTCTCGCTGGACAGGATTGAACTATTGGCCAGCGCGGGAGGCGGGCGTGAATCATGGCAGGAAAAGCGTGTAACACTGATCGACGTCGCCACCGGCAAGTTCACCTTCCTGACGAATGCGACTTCGGCGGCGGTGTCGCCTTCCTGGTCCACTGACGGAAGGTACATTGCCTATGTGTCGGCGCCTGCTGCCGGTACGATCGCCGGCGAAGAACAAGTGAGGCAAGCTCTGTCCAAACGGCGGATCTGGACGATGACCGGTGACGGCAAGCAAATGCGTCAGCTTACAGCGGATTCGCGTTACCGCGACGAGTATCCATCGTGGTCGAGGAATGGTTACATCCTCTTCGTCAGACTGGATGCGAAGGATAACGCCAGCCTCTGGACCGTCAACCCCAATCGTGGAGCCCTGCGGCAAATCGTGGAGAACCTCGACCTCGATTCCGGCTACTATGGCCACATTGAGTGGGACAAATACCTGGCATGGCGGCGGAACTAGGCCCCAATACTTTATCTTGTCTTTGTGCCTTTTGTGCTTCTTGTAGTTCCTTTCCGCTTTCTTCGCCAAGCCGCGCCGCGCTGGTCAGGCCGCGTCGTGTCTCGAGTCGAATAACAAATGGTTCAGCAGTTCTGCCAGATCCTCGAATTCGACGGGTTTCTTCAGGCACTCCGCTTTGAGGCGTCGCGCTTTGTCTTGTGCCGCTTCATTGCCGGACAGCACCACCACCGGCGTGTCCCCGAATGGGCCGGCGCGCAGCTCGGTCAGGAACTGTTCTCCGTCCACGCGCGGCATCATCCAGTCGAGAATGATTAGCGCAGGGCGTCCGGCGGTCAGCAACTTATCGCGGGCTTGTAGGCCATCAGCCGCTACGTTCACGCTATAGCCTTCGGCCTCCAGTAAAACGGTCAGCAGTTCCCGAATGTCCTCGTCATCTTCGATGATCAATATCGGCGCTCTATTACGGCTCATGAACTCTCCTTGAATTGGGCAACTCAACTATGAAGGTCGATCCCATTCGGGGGCGGCTCTGCACCTGGATAGTGCCGCCCAGACCTTCAACGATGGTCCGTACGATAAACAGCCCTAGCCCGAGCCCGGCGTAGTGGCGCGAGGAAACGCCGCGTTCGAAGGGCTTGAAGATCTGCTCACGCATCTCGGGTGCGACACCAATTCCGAGGTCTTTGACGCTGAGTGTCGTGACCCCTCCTTCCTCGCTGACATGGACAGTGATGGGTTTGCCCTCGCCGAATTTAATGGCATTGGAAATCAGATTGGTAGCTACCTGCTGCAGCCTGAATTTGTCCCATTCACCGATAGGATGCCCCTTTGTGTTGATCGAGAGAGAAGATCCGCTTTTGGTGAGTTCTGACTTAAGGTCGGTTACTGCTGCCCGTACGAGTTCAGCGAAGGTCGACTTCTTCAAAGGTGAAGTAAATCTGACCGCTCTGAATTCTGCCGAGATCGAGGAGTTCATCCACGAATCGAGCCAGCCGGCGGTCTTCACGTTCTATGATCTCCAGCACTTTTGGCCCGGCCGCCGCCGGCAGCTTCCCTCTCTGCAGTCCTTGAACGGCCATGTGCACGGACGTGATCGGTCCGCGAATCTCGTGCGCCGCGACCGCGAGAAACTCATCGCGTGCCTGCAGGGCCTCTTGCGCTTCCCGGTATAAGCGGCCATTTTCAATGGCCAGCGCAGCCCGGCTGGCAAGTGTCTCGGCAAATTCCAGGTCCTCTCCGCTGTAATGCCGTCTGGGGGGGCCGACGAGTGTGATCGCTCCCGTGACTGCACCTTTCACCACGAGCGGCACTGCCATGCAACTGCGGGACCCTGCGGAATAGATGGTGGAGTGGCCCGTCAGCACGCTGTTGTGAAGGTCGGGACTGAATGAGTTGACACTTTCCCGGCCAACGACAATCAGCCGGCGGGGGTGCCCGTTCCCCAGCAGATCGACTGCGCACAAATCGCCCATGTACGGCACTGCGAGATGCGCAACGCTGTCCAGCGCCGGCTCGACATCCAGCGAACTGAGCAGGCGTGTCGCATCCGACAAAAAAAGCGCGCGGCGCAGGAGCTTTTCGCGTTCCGTGACATCACGGAAGCTCCATACGCGTCCCACAATTTCATGACCGAGACGTTGTGGGATGGAATAGCGCTCAAAAACGCGGCCGTCCTTGAAGTGGAGGACATCGAAGCTGTCCCGTTCTGGATCGTTATAGAGCGCGTGTATGCCGCACAAAAATTCGTCGGGGCTTTCGAGTTGGTCGCAAACGTGCTCGAGGAGCTTTTCATCGTCGTGCAGCCGGGCCACTGAGTCCGGTATTCGCCATAGAGTAAGAAACCGGTGGTTGTACTTCGTGACCCTGGCCGAGGTGTCAACCACGAGGATCCCATCCGCCGTCGCATCGATCGTTGCTTCCAGAAGCGACCGCGCGCGATTGGCATTGTCAGTCGCCTCATTCAGCTCCGTTGTATCCCAGCAGCAGCCGGCGACAGAGACGGGTTGACCATTCTCGCCGGTGATGACGTCGCCGCGTGTGTGTAGAACTCGTTTGGTGCCGTCCGGCCGGACGATCCGATGGTCACTGACAAATGGCCGCCGCTCACGCAACGCTTCGAACAACGCCGCGCTGACGCGGTCACGATCTTCGGGATCGGCCCGTTGCAGGTATGCTTCATAGCTTCCAGCGAACTGGCCGGGTTCGATGCCGTAAATACGGTAGAGTTCTTCCGACCAGGTGACGCGGTCGTCCTTGATGTTCCATTCAAAGCTTCCGACATGTGCAACGCGCTGTGCCTGCCGTAAGAGAGACTCGCTGCGCGCCAGGCGCTCCTTGGTCTCCCGCTCTTCTGTAATGTCGTAGGCGACGGCAATGCAGCCGATTGCCTGATGGTCGTCGCGCATTTGCTCGATAAAAATTGCATACCAGTACTCGCCGAACTTGTATTGAAGCGACTGCGATTCTCCGGCCAGTACGGCGCGGTGGCATGCAATAACCGGATGAGTCGGGTCATGAGTTCCCAGAATCTCGAAAATGGACATCCCGGGCCTGGCGCGCGGACTTACATTTTTCGCAAAACGACCCGCAACATAGGTGAGCCGCAGATCGTGATCCGTCGTCCAGATCGCTCCGGGCAATTGCCGGAACATCATGCGAACATACCGATCTCGCTCGATGAGCCGCGCGTGAGATGCCACCTGCCTCCTTCCCTGAAGATCTGTTAATGGAGATTCCTCAAAGAAACATTAAGATGAGGTCATGCCGCTCTGAAATCCGCACTAGTGCGTGTGAAGTCGTTTGTTTTTACCAGCAGATCGGATCAGCCAGGAATTGAACGAACTAAATTCGTTCAATTCCTGGCTGATTAATTAACTACCGGCGCGCCGTTTTCGGGATTAATGTCTTCAGAATGTTTATTCCGGGTTTCAGAAAGTTCTGGCTGATCATGGCGGGCAGCTTTGTTTGCCTTGCATTGTACGCACACACAATAAGGGCGCAGGCGCGCGGAGGCACTCCGCAGACCGACAAAGTGCAGCCGGTTAACAGCGGCGCCAATGCCTACAGCGTAATGCGGGATTGGGCGCAGATCGACGGGCGGCCTTGGGGTGGTTCCAATGGCGTTGCCATCGATCGCGATGGCAGAACCGTGTGGGCTACGGATCGATGTTCGCCTGGCACGACGCCGGGTTGTCTTGGTACCAGGGCGAACCCAGTCCACCATTTCGATGAGTCCGGCAAGGAGATCCGGAGCTTTGGCGGCGGGATGTTCGTCTGGCCCCATGGCATTCACATCGATCGCGATGGGAATGTCTGGGTCACCGACGCGCGAGCGCCGGGTGCCGACGACCTTAAAAAGTTTCCCGGCGAACAAAACAAAGGAAGCGTTGTCGTCAAGTTCAGTCCGGAAGGCAAGGTACTGATGACGCTGGGTAAACCCGGCGTGCGTGGCAATCCACCCGAAGCGCTGACCGACCCCACGGACGTTGTGACCGATCGGGGTAATGGGGATGTGTATGTCGCGGAGAGCCATACCGATGTGACGGATCCCGCTCTGGTGGGGAGAATCTCAGTATTCAATAGAAGTGGGAAGTTCCTGCGCATCATCGGCAAGGCGGGTATTGGCCCGGGTGAGTTCCGAACTCCTCACGCGCTCGAATTCGATTCGAAGGGCCGGCTGATTGTCGCTGACCGTCACAACCATCGTGTTCAGATCTTGACGAAGGATGGGAAGTTCATCGGCGAATATGACGATTTCGGCCGCGTCAGCGGCCTGGCCATCGACAAGAAGGACAACATTTATACGGCCGACTCCGAGTCGACTGAAAAAGTCCACCCCGGCTGGCTTAGAGGAATCCGCATTGGAAATCTCCAGGACGGTAAGGTAACGGTTTTCATTCCGCCTCATAAGACGGATTCCCCCGACGGCGCGATGGGAGAAGGTATCGCCATCGACGATATGGGAAACATCTACACCGCCGAAGCCACGCTGCGAGGCGTGACGAAATACGTCAAGAAATAGCTTTCTAAATAGTTGTGCACGGAAATAAATGTGAACACCTTCAAAGACCGTGCCCACAGTCGGAGATCACACTCGGATCAAGTGAGGCATCGCAACGCGCATGTTGATCGATGTGCCAGAGCGCTATAACATCGCCGATCATTTTCTCGACCGCCATGTTCGTGAGGGTCGCGGCGAAAAATGCGCCATATCCTGCGGATCCCGCAAACTGACGTACGCCCAGATCGCCGAACAGGTGAATCGTGCAGGCAACGGACTGCTTGCATTGGGAATTCAGGAAGAACAGCGAGTTCTGTTGCTGTTGCCCGACGTGCCGGAATTCGCCATTGCCTGGTTCGCGATTATGAAAATAGGCGCAGTCGCCGTACCGACGAATACAGCGTTGCGTTACTCCGATTATGCGTACTTTCTGGATGAAAGCCGCGCGCGAGCCCTGATCGTCCACTCGTCGCTTTATGAGCAAGTTGCACCTGCTTTATCCGTCCGGCGCTACCTGCGTCACGTGATCGTTTGCGGTGCGAAGGTTGAAGGCCATCTCCATTGGGACGGCTGGTTGACTTCGGCTTCTTCCCTGCTGACTACGGCAGAAACCGGTAAAGACGATGCGGCGTTCTGGTTGTGGACCTCCGGCAGTACGGGCCGGCCGAAGGCAGCAATCCATTCGCATCAGGATTGGGTGCATTGCTGTGAAAATTACGCCTCTGGGATTCTCGGCATCACTGCGGCCGATATCACATTTTCCTCTTCGAAGTTGTTTCACGCCTATGGTCTGGGCAATGGTTTGATGTTTCCGTTTTATGTTGGTGCGACCACGGTGCTGTATTCCGAAAGGCCTCAGCCGGCTTCGATTCTGGAAACGGTACAGAACATGAACCCGACATTGTTTTTTTCAGTACCTACCTTATATGCAGCGATGCTGCGTGAAGCGGAACGCACGCGCTATGACCTTTCGACCGTTCGCCTCGCTGTTTCCGCCGCGGAGCCGCTGCCGGCTGAGATCTTTCGCCGCTGGAAGGAGCGTTTCGGGATCGAGATTCTCGACGGAATCGGCTCCACCGAGGTGCTGCACATCTACATATCGGCTTCACCGCGACGAGTCAAACCTGGCAGTTCAGGACAAGCCGTTCCCGGTTACGACGTGCGGATCGTCGATTCTGAAGGGCTCGACGTCGCACCAGGTACGATCGGAGATCTGTGGGTTCGCGGTCCCAGTACGGCTCTGACTTACTGGAATCGGAGTCAGCTCAGCCGCGACCGGATGCGCGGAGAGTGGTTTGTCACGGGAGATAAATACTCGAAGGACGAGGACGGATACTATTGGTACGCGGGCCGCGCCGATGACATGTTTCGAGTTTCGGGCCAATGGGTCTCGCCGGCCGAAGTGGAGTGCGCGCTGGTTGAACACGAGTCCGTCGTCGAGGCGGCAGTTGTCGCTTTCGAAGAAGAGACGAAACTCTACACCCCCAAAGCCTTCGTGGTTTTGAAAGATAGTGTTGCGGGAACGCCGGAAGTCGTCCGCCAGCTTCAGGAGTTCGTGAAGCAGCGGATCACTCCCTATAAATATCCCCGGCGGATTCAATTCCTTTCCGAGCTGCCCAAAAGTGCTGCGGGTAAAGTGCTGCGCTATAAACTGCGAGAGTTTTAAAGGCGTTCCTGTTTTCAGCCGCGTAGCGGCGAAAGATGTGTGGAGCAGTTCAGCGGCCGCAAGTGAAAGTCTTCCATCCAACCTGATGGAGGTGAAGGAATAGCGAAGCGCAAGGGCTACCGCATGATGGGGGTCTGAAGGAAGCGCGGAACAAAAGCGCGAGTCGATGAACAAAAACCGGATAGGAGGCGTGAGCGTGGGACGAGCAGACATCTTACTGCGAAGTCCATATCCATCAAGAACGCGGCTCTTGTCAATAATGTTGTGTTTGATATCCTCACGCGGCACTCTCGAATCGGGATTGAAACATGGCATTAAGCTGAGAAAGGACGGCAAAGGTGCTGCGGGCGCCGGTTCTCCAGCGGCCGTCCTCAAGGGATGAGACAGCGATACCGAGCTTGAACTTCAAGGTGTCCTCGGAATGAAAGTACCCCCCACTATTGCGGCGCATGATTTCTAATTGTCCGTTGATGGCCTCGACAACGTTGGTGGTGGAGAAGGATTTGCGGATAGATTCGGGGAACTGCAAGAAGGCGAGGTAATGAGGCCGTTTCCTGCGGAGTTCGGCGATCCAGGTGGGATAGGACTTAGCGAAGCGATCGCAGAGTTCTTCGAACTGGCGATTACCCACTTCCACATCCCAAGAGGACTTAATGGCACGCCATCGCTGTTGAAACTCGGAGCTGTCGATCTTGGAGAGATGGTTTTTGGCATTGCGTTGCATATGAACCGCGCAGAGCTGGACGTCGGTGTTGGGGAAGAAGCTTTGGGTAATGGGGAGCAATCCGGAGAAATCGTCCTGGATAAAGATCATGACCCGCCGGAGTCCGCGCTCGATCAAGCCACGAAGAACGGATTTCCAGTCTTCGAGGTTTTCGCGGCCTGGTTTGGCGATGCAACTGAGGACGCGTTTCTTACCATCGCGGCCTAAAGCGACAACCAGGTAGATACAGGCAGAACGCAGCTTATCGCCGTCCCGCAACTCGACGTACTTGCCATCGACAAACACTGCCAACATGTCGGGATCCAAAGGCCGGCTGTTGCGGAGTTCGAGTTCCTCGATCATTCCTGTCGCCACACGTTCCCAGATCCTGTTCCGAGCTGGACAGTCCCATCTTTTGGAGCGCGTCTTTAGCGGCATTGATTGAGCGGCTTGAACCAAGCAATCCCAACAGCAGCGACTGAACTTCGTCGCTGTAACCGCGGCGATAGCGCGACGGCAAGCTTGCTGGCCGGAACTCTCCGCTACGCGTGCGGGGAACTCGAACGTCGATGGGAATGGTTCCGACTTGAAGAGAACGGTCATAGAACCCGTTCGGTTTGTCACCGTTGGTTTTTTCCAGGTAGACGCTGCGCTCGGCGGCGCCGGCACTGGAAATCAGCAGTTCCCAAAAGTTCTCGCAGGCTAAAGTCGGCCAGGCCTGTTTGAAGGAGTTGATCGACCTCACTTTTTGCAAGCTCGGAGATGGAAGTTGATGCTAGGCTTTTCTTCGGATCTGTTGTCATTGATTTGCTCCTGAACAGTCGGTTGATGACACGGGTCTTTGGCTCCAGGCGGCAACCTGGGGCCTTCTTCTTTTTGAAACACCAAACGCAAAACAAAAAACGAGCGGCGGAAGGCGCTGTGGAAACGGCCACAGCTGTGGAAATCGACAAAGGTGGCCTTCGGCATCTTCTTCTTGATGATTCCCACAAGCTGTTTGGAAAAGCCTCCGCCAAAACCGCTCCGGCTTTACCACCGTTACCACAGCGCCGACGGCTACTATCCTCTTCGGAGGGGGCAATAACTAATGCCTCGTCAGTAGAATTTGTGGGTGAGTTCCGGTTCAGGTAACTTGCCGAGTGAGTGATAGAGAGCGAGTTCAGTAACGCGAAACGTCCGAAAACCGTAGGATTTTCTCATCGTCACTTTGGCCTTGTTGTTTAAGCCTTCGACTATGCCGCTAGAAATCACCTTCCGGGCCCGGAAGTAGTTCAAGATCAGTTCCCGGTGAGATCGCAGCATGGGGACGATTTTCTTCATCGGTTCGATTCGAGACCGCATGGTCTGCCGGCACCATTCGTCCAGGAACTTGCCGGCCCAAGCTGGCGAGTTGTAATCCCAAAACTGCTGAAAGACTTCTTTGAGCAGATAAGCCCGAACGGTTCTCAGGTTATAGGTGAGCAGATCCCGCAACCGGAAGCGTTGGTTATCCGTGAGGTTCTCCTGGCGTTTGAGCAAACACCACCGCGTGTGTTTCAGAATCTCATGTCCAGCCGCCTTCATTTTGCGGGCTTCCTCGGCGCGCACGTCATCGACGGCATCATTCATCTTGGCGACAATATGAAAGCGATCCAAAACGTGCAGCGCCTGCGAACATTTTTCACGAATGACCTTCAAGTAGGGTTTCCACATATCCGAACAGACGAATTCGATTTTGGAGGCAACGTCGGGGCCGATCATCGCGAAGAATTTCTCGAACGTTTCGACGGTTCGCTCCGGACCGACCCACAATAAACGAGTCAGGTCATCGATTTGATACACCAGCGTGAGGTATTTGTGCCCTCGCGCATATTGAATCTCGTCCACTCCCATCGCGAAAATCGGTCCAATCTCGCGGCGCTTCAGGCCCCATTCGACGATGTACTCGACGGCTTGGTACACCTTATCCCACGTCGTGTGAAACGAGACTGCGGTCTCTTTCCAGGACAGCTTCCGCGCCCAGTGAGCCAAAAACTGCATATACACCGTCGTCAGCGTGTACTTGCCCGACGCCCACGGAACCTTTTCCACCCTCACGCCGCAACTCCGGCAATCCACACGGCGCATGGCGTATTCTAAGAACGCCGGAATATTCCATACCGGAATGAACTCGAATCGTCGGGGTTTCATCGTGTCATAACCGGACCCCGTCTTCTCACATCCCGAAC
Organism: uncultured Acidobacteriota bacterium; assembly: GCA_963738025.1. GTDB lineage: Bacteria > Acidobacteriota > Terriglobia > 20CM-2-55-15 > 20CM-2-55-15 > 20CM-2-55-15. The sequence goes on from CAVTWA010000001.1 coordinate 386,875, forward strand.
AGATCGGCCGGCTGTTGGCCCGCGGCACGACGGTCACGATCAGACACAGCCGTCCGATCCATGTCTCATCCCATCGCGCACTTTCATACACAAACGACTTGAACTTTTGGACACGATTCAGAATAGTCTTCAATTGCATCCTGTCTTTCCACTCCTGCTTCGATATGTCGCAATACCGAAATACAGGATGGAGAGCAGGGTGCACTACTCAGGTCCTTTCTTGGTTTTCCACTCCCCACCTTGTTCATCAAAAGAACCAAACCCCTTCGGGCCTGGCACAATGCGGTAAATCCTTAAACGAAACACTCCCTTCCTTATTTGTGCGCTCTTGGGCAAACCTATCGTGGCGAACTCGCCCACACATTTCCCAGAGGACCCTAACTAATAAGCCCCCAAACACAAAATTCAAGTTACTCCCGTAGTACTCGGAGCGCGGGAAAGCCGCGCACATGGGGAAGCGGCGGAGCAGGTCGAGAAGCTGGACCGGGGAAACATCACCTATACCCAGAAATAGGAGACGGATGTCCACACAACTGGAACAGATTGCGGCCAAAGCCAAGACAGACCGCACACTTCGATTCACATCGTTGGCGCATTTGCTCACGCCAGAGTTTCTTATCGAGACTTGGCGACAGATGAACCGGCGAGGCGCAAGCGGAGTGGACGGGGAGACGACGAAAGAGTTCGAGCGCGAGCTGGAAGCACGAGTCCAGGACATATGTGCACGGCTGAAAGCCGGGACCTATCGGGCGCCGCCGGTACGGCGGGTGGAGATTCCGAAAGGAGCCGGTAAAGTTGGGACGCGGCCTCTGGGTATTCCCACGGTCGAAGACCGACTGGTTCAGCGTGCAGTCGCGCGCATCGTAGAAGCTGTGTTTGAGACAGACTTTCTGGACTGCTCGTATGGATTTCGGCCGAGGCGCAGCGCCCATCAGGCGTTGCGCACGTTGAGAGGCACACTGGTCACCAAGAAAGTGCGGCATCTTTACGAGGCCGACATCCGCGGGTACTTTACCCATATCAACCATCAATGGCTGATGCGGATGGTCGCACACCGAATCGCGGACGGTGTCATTCTGCGCTTGATTGGCAAATGGCTCCGGGCCGGTGTCATGCAAGACGGGGTGGTCATTCGCACGGAGGCGGGAACGCCGCAAGGTGGTCCGCTTAGCCCTCTCCTGTCCAATGTGTATCTGCATTTTGTGCTCGACTTGTGGTTCGAGAAGAAATTGCAACAGTGGTGTCAGGGTGAGGCATATCTGACTCGGTTCGCTGATGATTTTGTGGCGAGTTTCCAATACAAGCGGGATGCGGAGAGATTCGATCGATACCTGCCGGAAGCGCTTCGCGCGATTCAATCTGGAACTGGCCGATGAGAAAACTCGGCTGCTGCTCTTCGGACGCTTCGCTGCCGAAAGGAAAGGCGGAGTACAGCGAGAGACCGGAAACTTTCGAGTTTCTGGGGTTCACGCATGTATGTGGAACGGATCGCCGTCGCAACTTCGCGGTAATCCGTATCCCGGCCCAGAAGAGCTGTCGTAAGTTTCTGGCGCGCCACCAAGAAATGGCTGGCCGAGCATCGGCACTGGAAGCGACGAGACCAGCAGCGTCAGCTGACACTGATGTTGCGGGGTTTCTACCAGTACTTCGCTTTGCCTCACTGCAAACCAAAACTCGATGTCGTTCGGCATGAGGTCCAGTTGCAGTGGGTTCGAGTATTGCGCCGACGCAGCCAGCGTCATCGGTTGTATTGGTGCTATCTCAAGAGCCGTTCGTGGTTCGAACTACCGTACGCGGAAACTCGTCATGCGACTGTCTGACGTTTTAGCTGTAAGAGCGATCTGGGGAGCCGGTGCGGGAAATTGTGCAAGCAGCAATCAAGCCGGGTAGCGGCGAAACTCGGATTCAGCTTTAGTGCCGGTCCCGAGATTCGGCGGATGATTGCACCAAAGGCCGTCGAACGCTTTAGGGATCGGATTCGAGAAATCTCAGGTCGGGCCAGAAGCGCGAGCCTGGAGCAAACGATGTCTGTTCTGGCTCCCTATATGCGGGGCTGGAGAGGCTATTCGGGTTCTGTGAACGCCGACCTACGATTCAACTGACCAGATGGGTGCGGCGCCGGCTCCGCGCGGCGCTGTGGCGGCAATGGAAGACTCGACGCCGTCGCCTTGCTATGCTGATTCAACTCGGCGTGCGTGGCGCCCTGGCGAAGTCCACCGCCGTTAGCAGTCGCGGTCCTTGGCATCTCGCCCACACCAAGGCTCTGTCAATTGCGCTTTCAATCATATTTCCGCTTTCGCGGTTTTCCCTCGTTATACGGACGATGCTAGTCCAACGTTTTCGAACCGCCGTGTACGGACCCGTATGCACGGTGGTGTGGCAGGGGTCGGCAGCATTGCCGCCGCCCCATGCCGATTGTTTCGCCGCCCTGCGGCTCATTGCTCTTTGTAAACATAGCAACTTAAAATCGTGGTATGGATAAACCTCGACATCCGCAAGTAGTCCGGACCTGGAAGGTGGAGCGCATTCGCAAGCCGGCTCCGGCTGGCAAAGGAAAAACTGGCCAGCCGAAGTCGTCTAAGAAATCGAAGATGTAGCTACGCTGTGCAGCGGCCTACTTCAGTTTGTCTGCAGCTTTGGCAATCCCCGCGTTGGCGCAGGCGGCATCCTTATCGCCGCCTGGAGCGCCGCTGACAGCAACCGCGCCGATCGTCGCTTCGCCCACTTTGATGGGCACCCCGCCCTGAGCATTGATAGTTCCCGGAATCGTTGCCGGCGGCGCCGTCTGACCTGCAGGAGGAGGAGTTGCAGGGCCTGACGGACGGTTGTAGAGCATGGTCGCGGTCGCTTTCATCTTAGCGACTTCCGCCGTCGATGCCGCGGCGCCATCGTCACGCAGCATCGCTTTCGGGAAGTTCAAGCCATCCACGACGAGGACCGTCACTTTGTAACCATCAGCCCTGCACTGGGTCAGAGCGCCACGCGCGATGATGTCAGCGACATCCATCGTCAATACCTTCGTGGTGGGCAGTTGCGCGAAGCCGGCCATTGAGAATGCTGCAATCGCAGCGGGAACAAAAAGGAAATGTCGGTTCATCATCGAGCATATCTCCGGGTGAATTTGTTAAGGCGACATTCTATTGTGGCTTGACCCGTCCCGCAAAGCGGCATGACAATCGGCTGGTTATGGCAAAGCGACCACGTTACCCGCGGCTGTTTGTTGCACACTCCAAAATTCAAGGCTTGGGCCTGTTTGCCGCCGAGGACATCGAATGGGGACAGCGTTTGATCGAGTACCAGGGGCAACTCATCTCGAAGAAAGAAGCCCAACGCCGGCGGCGCTTTTACGATTCGATCGGCTTTACCTGTCTGATGGAATTTGGAGACGGGCAGGCCATCGACGGCCTCCTTGGTGGAAACGAATCCCGTTTCATCAACCATTCCCCCAGGCCGAACGTCGCTGCTTTGCGCGAAGACCAGGCGAAAATTGTCTTCTATTCGCTGGATGATATCGCGAAGGGTGAGGAACTTACTTTCGATTACGGTTTCGACCCCAGGCATGACACGGCAGTTGGTGTTAAGATGCCGGGAACGGATAAGCCACGAATTAAACGAATTTAACGAACCAGAATTCGTTGCCTTGCGCATGCACCATAAGAAAAACCTCCTTCTGCCGCTGTTATTTACTTCAGGTCTGGCTGCTCTTGCGCTGATCCCATCCGTTCACGAGAACCCGAGAACGATTTGGGCATTTATCGGCGCCGCGTCAGCGCTGTTGATGTGGAATGCGCTGCTCGCTGTGGGTAATGGCCCGCACCGCAAGCCGCAAGTTGAGGCCGTCCTGCGCAAACAGCATTACGTGCAAGCCTGCGCGCAAGCGTCAGTGCTCCTGTACTGGGGCTGGTATTGGCCGCAGGTGTATGCGTTTGCTCCATTCATCCTCGCTCAGTTGTTGTTCGCCCATGCGTTCGACATGCTTCTCTGCTGGTCCCGGCGCGATACCTATACATTAGGCTTCGGGTTGTTTCCGGTCATTTTCAGCATCAATCTTTTTCTGTGGTTCAAGCCGGACTGGTTTTATCTGCAGTTCGCCATGGTGGCGCTCGGCATTGCCGGAAAGGAGATGATTCGCTGGAATAAGGACGGCCGGCGCGCGCACATCTTCAATCCTTCGTCGTTTCCGCTCGCCGTGTTCTCGATTGTATTGATCGCCACAGGAACGAGCGGCATCACGTGGGGACAGGAAATTGCGAGCACGCAGTTCTATCCTCCGCACATGTACCTCATGCTGTTTCTTGCCGGCCTGCCGGGGCAGTTTCTGTTTGGCGTGACCTCGATGACGATGTCTGCGGTTGTGGCGACCTATGCTTTCGGTCTGATGTATTTCGCCGGTACGGGCATCTACTTTTTCTACGATTCTTACATCCCGATTGCGGTGTTTCTGGGAATGCATCTGCTCTTTACCGATCCGTCAACAGCGCCACGGACCGAATTGGGACGTATCCTCTTCGGCGGTATCTACGGCTTAAGCACCGTCGCCTTGTATCAATTGCTCGGCAGCCATGGCATGCCGACGTTTTATGACAAGCTTTTGCCGGTCCCGCTGTTGAATTTGTCGATCATCGGCATCGATCGGCTCGCCCGCTCGAGATTTTTGAGCAGACTCGATCCCGCTGCTCTCGGGCGGGGGCTCGCGCCACGCTCGCGAAATGTCGCGTACGTAGCGGTCTGGGCTTTCATATTTGTTGTTATGAGCGCTGTTCAAGGTGTCGGTGACAGCCATCCCGGCCAGTGGCTGCCGTTCTGGCGGCACGCCTGTAAGGATGGACGTGCGTATGCATGCCCATATCTCGCGGATCTCGAGTCCAGCTTCTGCGATCGCGGATCGGGTTGGGCGTGCAACGAGGCGGGACTTCTGCACGTTGCTCTGGCGCAGTCCGGTGAGGATCTTCGCCGGACGGATATCGCTGGAGCCGCAACTCCGCTGCGTCGCGGGTGCGATCTCGGTTTCGATGCGGCCTGCCGGAACGTGGCTGTGTTGTCGAGCGGGGAAGGAGATTTTGCTTCAGGCGGTCCAACGCTTCAGGACTATCCGATTATTTTGCGTGGAAGTAAGGGAGAGGTTCGCGCGCGAGAGCCTGCCGCATTGATGGCGCTTGCCTGCCGCGAAGGCTGGGCGAGCGCTTGTCAGGGGAAATAAGCCACGAATTGAACGAATTTAACGAAGCAGGATCGCGTTGCGGAGGGAATCGAGGTTGGCCGGCGAACCGGTGAAGATATCCGCCGGGAAACGGCGATAAGTCAGCATGTCGGCATAGATGGCGGCGCTGTCATCGAGGTTCAAGCCGAAACCTGCGAGGTACTGCATGCGCAAGTTTCGATCCGTAGTGATCTCGGAACCTTTCAACCACTCGCTTAAATCCGCTGCGCGTCCTGCGTACGTCGCAAACAGATCCACGACGGAATTCATACCGACCTCCCTCAACGACTCTGTCACGCGCGTGTACTCGGAACGGTTCAGACGCCGCTGCATCTCATCGAGATCGATGCGCAGCGGGTCGACCTCGCCAAACAGCAGCATGTCGTGGCCTTGCCCCTGATACGTGTTGCCCCAGATGCTGCCATTGGGAAACACCTCGAAAAACGTCGCGGCCGCGCTCTTCACGGCGGCGAGATTGTTTTCGAACAGCTGCATATACATCGTGACCACGCCGCCTGGGTTGAGGTGGTCTCGGGCCGCTTCAAAAAATTCCCGTGTGTACAGGTTCGCGGCGCCTTTCACCCACGGGTCCAGCGGATCCGCGGTAATCCCATCGAAGTGTTGCTTCGTGGTCAGGAGATAGTGCCGCCCGTCATCAATGCGCACCTGCACCTTGGGATTGCTGACGACGCTGAAATTTTGC
>CAVTWA010000002.1:0-180950 GCA_963738025.1 uncultured Acidobacteriota bacterium
CTGAATGACGAGGCGCTCCACGAATACCTTGGGTCGGCTGGTACCGTCTTAGAGGCTGGACCTGAGCTCAAAAGTTGGAGACGCTCATGGATTACCCTGCCCACACCGCCTTCTCAATACTTTATCCTGCTGCAGCGCCTTGAATTAAAAGGTTTATCGCTGTCCAAGAAAAGCACTATTTGGCCCTTGCTCGGTGTGCATCCTGGATTTACCATCTTTGTGTTCCGGATGGAGTGATCGAAGAAGATCAGCAGTTTCCACGGACAAGGAGTGCTTACAATGCAAGACCCAAAAGATCGTACGAGTCATGTGGCGTCAGCCGCGCGTCGCCGCATATTAAAAGTTGGTCTCGCCGCGGTGCCAACGATGCTCACCTTGAAAAGCAAGCCGGTTTTTGGAGTCGATAACTGCGGTCACTCTATGTCGCTATCGGCTGCCAATTCGCACCACGTGGTGGGCGTTCTGCCTGGATGCAGCGCGGATAGTTTCAAATAGTCCGTCATGACCGAGGCTGCGCCAGAATCCAGCGCTCAATGCGTCTGGTCCGTCGTTTCAGGCGCTGCTTTGCGTTGGAAAATGTGGGATGAGGATTGCGTTGTGTTCAACAACGCTTCTGGCCAGACGCATGTTTTAGATCCTATGGCCGCCCTGCTGCTCGGACAGATCGAGGAAGGTTACGGCGATTCTGAAAAACTCTTCGGCCAGATCGCCAGACTTCTGGATTTCAACCTTACACAGGAACTTCGCGACACTCTCAACCCAAGACTTCAGCAACTGGACGAGTTGGGTTTGATTGAGTGCTCCTACCGTGAAACTGGGGCAGCGTAGTCTATCGGGTTTCTTACACGACCTGAAACATCGCGGCATATGGCTGCGCACAGGCCCTTTTCAAATACACTTGCAGTCTCCGATTGATTCGGTTGGCCGCGCGATTCATCTCCTCTATAGTGACTTTCCTTTAACCGAAGACGGCGAGTTCGCAGATTTCCATGTCCGCCTCGTGCCAGGACTGCTCCGGCGATTCTACCGACCGCAGGTTTTCTTCTACTTCGATGATCAGATGCCGTTCAAACCGCTGGCTCTCAGCCATGCGTTTACGATGTTCGAATGGTGTATGAATTGGTGCATCGAGAGTCATGCAAATCATTACTTGATGATGCATGCTGCGATCATTGAGCGGAATGGTCATGCTGCGATTCTGGCGGCGCCCCCCGGTTCCGGTAAGAGCACACTGACTGCAGGTCTGGTGAATTGCGGATGGCGCTTGCTTTCCGATGAGCTAACCCTGATTGATCCGGAAAGCGGAATGACAGTTCCGTTAGGAAGACCTGTCAGTCTGAAAAATGAATCGATCGATGTGATCCGGAATTTTGTGCCGGGTGCGGTCCTTGGTCCGGTCTCGCGCGACACTATCAAAGGCTCAGTGGCGCATCTAAAGCCTCCTGCAGACAGCGTGAACAGAATTGAGGAGCCTGCGCAACCGCGATGGATCATTTTTCCGAAGTTCGAAGCCGGTGCGAAAGCTTCGCTTGTGCCGTACCCGAGATCCAGCACCCTGCTGCGTCTGGCCGATCAAGCGTTTAACTACAGTCAATACGGCGACAACGGTTTCGAGATGATGGTGCGGCTCGTGGACGAGTGCGACTGTTACGAGTTCACCGTATAGCAGCCTGCTGGACGCGATCGCGGTGTTCGATTCGCTCAGCGCGCATCATGTAAACGAACTGGTTCAACAATGAGTTCAAAAGATCTCATACGCCTCGGATTAATGGATCCGCCCTCATTAACCTCGCTGGCGCTTCGTGATTGGGATTTATTGATCCGGCAGGGCCGAAGTGCCGAGGTTCTGGGAAGGCTTCATGCGTTAATGGAGCAGCAGGATCTGCTCCATGAAATTCCACTCGCCCCTCGCAACCACTTGCAGGGGGCAAGGCTCATTGCGACCAGTCAGGAACGAGTGATCCGTTGGGAGGTTCATTGCATCGAACGGGCGCTTCTACCCGTTCAAACTGAATTCGTCCTGCTCAAAGAGCCGCCTACGTCCTGTCCAGACTGCCGTTTGCTCAAGGGCGCATTCAATCCGATGTCGATATCCTGGTATCCAGGTCGAATCTGAAAGCCAGTGAATCGGCCTTGCTGTCCCACGGCTGGATCCACGTCAAACTTGAACAATATGATCAGGCGTTTTACCGGCAATGGTCGCATGAGCTTCCGCCGCTCTATCATCCGGATAGAGGAACGGTTCTCGATCTCCACCACAATATTCTGCCTGTAACTGGCCGGCTGCATCCCGACCCTGAAAAACTCCTGGCAGCCGCCGAGTTGATTCCAGGCACGCGTCACAAAAGATTGTCCGCACCCGATATGGTGCTCCATGCCTCTGCCCACATGTTCCAGGACGGCGATTTCGAGCGGGCTATCCGAGAACTCGCCGACATTGATGGTTTAATCCGGGCGTTCAGCGGCATGCCGCTGTTTTTTGAAGAACTAGTCGACCGCGCGGAAGAACTCGACTTGCAGCGTCCGTTGTTCTACGCCGTGAGATACGCTCGCGAATTCCTCAAAACGCCGATTCCGGACGACGCGGTGGCACCTATCCGATCCTGGGCCCCGTTGCAGCCCGGGCTTGCGCTGATGGACGCCTTGGTTAAACAGGCCCTGCTGCCCACCATCCCGACTGAATTCGTTAACCGCTTTGCGTCGTGGCTCTTATACATAAGGTCGCACTGGCTGAAAATGCCTCCCTACCAGCCTTTCACGTCATTTGGTCCACCAAAGTCTCCGGAACGCGTTAAGTTACGACCTCGATGAATGCGGCAGCCTGGAGTTTGCCGGCCGGTTCGCCTACGTTTGCTCACCGAGAAGCCCGTTTCCTGTTCCAAAATGATAAGGAACCGATAAAGAAACGCGACAGCTGGCTAAACTTTTTACACATCGCCGAACGCGCCGATCCGTTAGAAGCAAAGCACTTTTGTCTTCAGCGCGTTACTGGTCTCTTCTGCTTGTCAAAACCCTTTACAAATAAGACGCGTCGATCAAACCAGAACCAACCGGACTTTGCCGAATAAAAGTCAGTTGAATCATAGAGATACAGACGATACCGAAAACTGGCAGCCTTCGTGCTATGAGCGGTGTGCGGGCGCGATAAAAGCTTGCATGTTGGACTAAGGAGGATTGACAAAATGAAAAAAGTGCTGTTCCTGGTATTACTCGGCACTGTACTGGTACTCGGCCTAAGCCCGTCGGCAAAGGCTGACTCGTTCTTGAGCATTTCAGTTACGGCAGGCGGTAACACCACCATATCCTGCAACAACTCAACGGCTGGTGGCGTGACCGCATGCAGTACGGCGGGCTTTACCACTTCGTTGGGTTCCGCTAACATTTTGTATACGGGCCCGGCTGTACAAGGCGTTTCGTTCGTCTTTGTAGCCTTATCAGGTAATCAACCTGGTGCACCAACGGCGCGAACACGTCTGATAGCAAATTCCGTATGACGAACACGAACGCTGTCACGGCGGCGATCAATATCACCTTTGCGAGTAACAACTTTTCCCTTCCAGCGGAACGCCGCTTACCCTAAGCGGAACGCAGAGCGTGGATAACATCAGTTCCACCACTCCAGTTTCGGAAACTTTCAACGGTTGGGGTGACGGGGGGAACGGCTTGACTCCAACTGTCGGCACAGGTCTGGGTTTGACCACCTGTACGACTGGTGGGCCAGCCACATCATGCGCTGTGAACAGCAATCCATACATTCGCTCGAGCGGGTAATTTCGGGCTGAATGGTCAGGAGATTCTCAGTCTCACTGCTGGTTCCCAGGCCAGTGCGCAGGCCTCAATCTTCGCCACAGCGCCTGTTCCGGAACCATCCTCTGTACTGCTCCTCGGAACGGGGATGCTGTTCCTCGCTGGACGCAAGCTCCGCAAGAGAAGCAAGTAAAATTCAGCTAGCGCTCGTCAAAACACCGGAAAGCCCCTTACGGGCTCTCCGGTGTTTTGCTTTTGAACATCGTCTCAAGCTGACCTGGTCAGAATCGCGACCCTCCCGGAGATTAAACTCTTCCGTTCTTGATCAAGCAGGCCGCCACAGAAGATTCCTGTCGGAAATTCCCGCAGACTCAATTGCGATTAGTCTCCCGCAGGTAACAGGATGGATAATGTCCCCGTCTTGAATGCGGGGGACCTGAGACTGCGGTGACATTTCTTGAATATGAGGACAAATGCCTGAAACCAAGACTCAAAGCATCCTGGCATTCCATTTATTGCTCCCTTTGCAACTTTCATAGTTCTGCTCGGAATACGGAGCAGTCTTTCACTGAATCTGCAGTGGGGATATCCCGCTCTAGTGATCGTTGTGTCCGTTCTTGTCGTCCTCGTTTCCCTCCCCGTCATCTCGTGGCGTTTGGTTCGGCCGCTCGGCAGCATCGCGATCGGAGTTGTCGTTTTTCTCATCTGGATTGGTCCCGATTTGCTCTGGCCCGGATACCGCCATCATTGGCTTTTTGAGAATTCCCTGATGGGTTCAGCGGCCAGTTCGTTGCGACCGGAATTGCGTTCGGCGACACGTTCCTGGCCTTTCGCATCTTTGGCACGGCTGTGCTGGTTCCAGTCATCGAGGAATTATTCTGGCGTGGTTGGTTGATGCGGTATCTCATCAATCCGGCGTTCCAGAAGGTTCCATTGGGCGCCTATACGGGCACGGCATTCTGGGCCACGGCCGTTTTGTTTGCGACGGAACACGGCGCGTACTGGGAAGCGGGACTGTTGGCGGGCCTGATTTACAACTGGTGGATGATACGCACCGGTAACCTGGCGGACTGCATGGTTGCTCACGCCGTCACGAACTCTTGCCTCGCTGTGTACGTCGTCGCGTTTCGGCCATTGGCAATACTGGCTGTAGGGAGCTTTGTGCCGGCGTTAAATTCAAACAGAAAATTCTTCGGGGTGGTACGATTGGGCCAAATGAATAGAACGGCGACGATCCTATTCGCTCGTCATCGCTTTGTTTGCAAGCGGTGGGCAAGTTTATGCCCAGTCCCCGGCAAACGTTCTAGTGATCATCAATGACGCCAGTCCAGCCTCGCTCGAAATCGGCAATTACTATGTGCAGAAGCGGCAGGTGCCTGCGGAAAATGTGATCCGGCTGCGAGTCGATCCGAGCGACAGCATCGAACGGACCGATTATGAGCGCCAGATCGAGGCGCCAATCGGAAATTGGCTCATGCGGAATTTCGCGCAGGATCGGATTCTATATATTGTCCTGACTAAGGGAATACCGCTTCGGATCAACGGTACGACGGGACAAGACGGAACCATCGCCAGCGTCGACTCCGAGTTGACGCTTCTTTACCGAAAGCTACTGGGGTGGCGGCGCCGCCAGCCTGGACGGATCAACAATCCGTATTTCCTGGGCGAGAGTGCTTCGCGAACGAAGCCTTTTACGCATGAGAATTACGACATCTATCTTGTGACGCGGCTCGGATGGCTACACGTCGCGGACGTGCGGGCTCTCATCGACCGTGCCGCGACACCTGCCAGAGAAGGAGCGATCGTCCTCGATGACAAGGCCGCTTCCGCCGCGGATGCGAACGAATGGCTAAAGTCGGCTGCGGAGAACTTAAAACTGTCTGAAGCCCGGAATCGGGTCATCTACGACACGAGTCGAACCGTCATCCGGAATGTCCAGAACGTGCTGGGCTATTATTCCTGGGGTTCCAATGATCCGGCGATTCGTGAGCGGCATTTCGATCTGGGATTCGTAAACGGGGCTTTGGCGGCAATGTTTGTCAGTACGGATGCGCGAACGCTCAATGAGCCGCCGTCGGACTGGAAAATCGGAACGTGGGAAGATGCCACGACACATTTCGCCGGTTCTCCTCAGTCGCTAATGGGTGATTTCATTCGAGACGGGGTACGGGTACGGCGGGCCAGTCGCAGAGCCATATCTTGACGCGACGATACGGCCAAAATTCTGTTCCCTGCTTACCTCGTCGGGAGCGAATCTCGCCGAGGCGTTCTATCAGGCAATGCCATATCTCAGCTGGCAAACGGTCGTCATTGGCGATCCGCTATGCGCGCCCTTCCGCTCGGCGAATTTGACTTCGGACAAGTGGATAAAGGGCCAGATCCGAACACTGAACTGCCCCAGTTTTATTCAGGATGGCGTTTAAAAGTGTTGTCGTCGCCTGCGATAAATCCGGATGGTGTCGAATCGGATGTCATCAAACTCCTCATGCGGGCCGACTCCGAGGGGTTAAAAAGGACGCGCCATGGTACGTCGGCTCCTGGAGGAAGCCACGGTCGCGAGAAAAGGCTGGGTCCAGCGACTCAATCTTGGCGATGCTATACGAACAATCCGGAGAATACGACAAGGCCATTGAAGCTATCGTCAAGTCCTCGCCATCCAGCCTCAAAACGTGATTGCCTTGAATAACCTGGCTTATGCCCTCGCCGTCCGCAAAAAGGCACCGGCAGAAGGACTGCCGTTGGCGGAAAAAGCGTACGAACTGGCCGGCCGAAATCCGAGTATTACCGACACGCTCGCCTGGATCGTGCATTTGACTGGAGATGATCGACGGGCCAGTTCCCTGCTGGCAGAGGCGATTCAAGCGGCGCCAAAATGCGCGATGCGGTTGCATCTCGCGATCGTACATGCGGCACTCGTAGAACGAACCAGCTCAGCAGCAGCTCACGAAAGCTTGGAATGGATCCAAAGCTGGCGGGCACGAAGAAGTCCAACAACTCCGTACCAAACTCAAGATTCCCTAATTCGAACATCGGAGTTCCCGGTCCAATAAGGTCCGAGGTCGTCTGCCTGAATCGATAAGACATTCGGCAGAAATCCCCATGTGCCGGTCCCTGCTACTGGTTGGTAACTTGTCGATTAGTCAGGCTTGCCAGCCGACTCGGCAAGTGGATTCAGTTCGTACAGCAAATCCGGCCCAGCGCGAGCAGCGGAAACGCCGCATAAGGCAACGAATACGATGCTCACGACCCAGGAAGCAGGCGGTCGTCGAAAGAACGGAGCCAATGGCCCCGCGACTGCGGACAAAATCAAAAGATAGCCGCCAAGCGCAGGATCCAGGGCGCTCGTCAGGAAGCGCGGCGCGAAGACAACCGGGATGATGGCAAACAGGAGACCATTTCAGGAGTACCACTTCGTGGATGACTCGCATCATTTCGTCGGTGATCACTGGTGCGGTTGCAGCCTCTGCCGGCGAAAAACGATACTGGTCTCCGCCCGCAGCATGGCTGCCATGGACACAAGAACCAGCAATGCCCAGCCATTACCCGGCTGAGCCAGCACGTCAATGCGTAGAACATCCAGAGAAAGAGGACTGACCTGGCAAAGTGGCGCCCGGGTAACGAAGATCGGTTAGCCATCACCCTTCGCATCTCTGAATCGGAAGGGCCCATTATCGCGGCAAGTTCGCTGTTATTGTGAACGAGTTCCACTCCGATTAGAGGCGTTGCGTTAAACCTGCCGGCAGGGCCGCCCGGCAATCGCACCGCCGTGCTCATTAACCCAACACTACAGCGGCCAGACCGAAGACACCGACAATGCGAATCAGTCGATCCGCTTCCTTTTTCCAAGATCTCCCCCCGATTCCAGGCTTCGCCCAAACGTGCGAAACGCAACTGCAGGCGCGGTCATCGACGTCATCGACCGCGCACAACCGCTCTTTGTCTCGGGGAAGCCTGCTCTAATTCCAATGAGGAATGAAGACCGAAAAAGATACATAAAAAAATAGCACCTCGCCGAACACCGGACTTGAACTCTGGCGCCATGGCTTCCGAACCTATCGCGAAATTTAGATGTATCAAATCACCTTCTGCCGCCTCTTATAGATAAAGAGGTTTTTTTCCGAAGCAGTTCAACGGAGATCGATGATCAACCGGCACGGTACGGCGTGTGTTCCGCGCTCCAGATGCTGCGAGCCGGAGGACTGTCCGGGTGCTGAGGCCGGAAAGGTGAGGACAAATCATGACTAAAGCAGAAACGAATCGTGACATTCGAATAGCGGGAGTTTTAGGTTTCCTTGCGGTGATCTTCTCATTGACCAGCGCAACCGTGCGATTACCGGGAACGCCGGTCGGCGTGTTTACTGGAATGACGCCGCTGATCGGCATGGAATTCGTTCACAACAAAACGGAACTGGCCGCGGCACTGGGTCCGGCGGATTCGGAAAACCGGAAGCTGATCGCCGGGAGAACGGCCGCACCCGGCTTTGACTTCGTGCCCAGTTTTGTCTTGTTCGTCTTTGCCCTGTACCGCCTGACGCGTCGCGTCAGGCCTGAATGGGGACTACTTTCCTTTCCGGGTCTCCTCGGTTTGGGCGCAACGTTAGTGCTCGAATATTTCATCGTCTCTCGTATGGCAGTTGCGGCGACGGCTCCGGTCATCACCGATGCAATGGTGGAAACTCTCCGTATCCTGGTGTTTTTTAAATGGGATTTGCTGTTCATCAGCACGGTTATGTGCAGCCAGATGCTTGCGGCGCCGAACGGGATCCTGGGCTTTGGCACCGACGTGCTGGCTTATGCGGCAGTCGCCGGATCCCTGGCCGTGTCCTACAGCCCACGTCTGGTCGGGCCGATTGTTCTGGTCATGTTTGTGGGTATGTGCGGCGTATCCGCCTTGCTGGCGTTCAGGCCGGAAAGCCTATCCGGGTCGCCGGAAACAGAGGCGCCGGCTGCAGCATCTCATGGCTGAACGGCTGGAAGAGACAAGGGGAAGGAGCACAAGAGGCGCAAAAAAGAACACAAGAAGCACTTTTTGTGTCCGTTTTGTGCCTTTTGTGTTCCGTTCCCGTTCGATTACCAACCCTGTTCGGTCTTAACTTGCGCGCCAAAATCGGAGCACCAGAGCGGCAGTTCGCGCGCAACTCTTTCCGCGATCTCCACAAGTTCCGTGAGGCGATCCGGCCGCAACTTGAGGTCGTAAGCGTGACGCATGATATGCCGAAATCCCTTCAATTCCCGGATGTCGATGACACGATCCCGGGGTATCAACGCAGGGCGGATTCCGTCCAGATTCAAGGCTAACCTCTGAATCAATTTCTCGTGGTAGTCACCGCTCTTTTCGAGATGATTCTCAAATGCATCACACACGCGTTCGAGTATCTTCTCCAAAACGTTGTAGAACCGGTTGAGTTCATAAGCGCATGCTTCCAAGTGGCCTGGAGAATCTTCGCGCAATCGGGCGGCCGCCTTCTGCGCGGCATCGGCTGCAACGCTGTAGTCGGAATCCAATTCTTTCAAAAGAATGGTTAAACCGGCAGCGTCCACAACTCGCCCTCTCTTAAAATCTTTTCCTTAAAGCGGCACTCCTCGAGTAAAACGACGTCCACGCTGCGGCCGAGTTCCTCGCTGAGGAGACTGATCAGCTGGTACACTGTCATCGTTGCCGGCTCCGATTCCAAAGCCAAATCGATATCTGAAAATTCTGTGAATTTCTCCGGCTTCGACAGCGATCCGAATACAAAAACACGGCAGCCGGGCAACAGCCGTGCCAACACATCTCTCAGCCGCCGCCTCGTTTCGTCGCGGTCGCGCTCTCGTTTTTCGAGCCGCTGCCGGCGCATCTGTTCCAACAAGGTCATCCTGATGCGAATGTAACACCCCAGCGGGAAGGAGAAGGAACAGAAAAAGGTTAGCGCGGCTACGCCGCAACCGAAGCCTTTTGTCAGGAGGGGGGTCCGGCGAGCATTGCGTAGGCGTGGCCGTCGTCCGTGAAGGCGTAAAACCGGCCATTCTGCAGCCGGAAGCCAGACGGCGGCCAAAGGAACACAGGTGGTGTCGCAACACCCTTCGCACTCGCGCCAGTTGCCGCCACCGCCGGCAACGGCGAACCATCCGTCGCCCGGACGGTCCAGCGTTGCGGCCCTATCGAATAGCTCAAGCCGTCCTTGCCTGCCGTGAACAGCTCAATCAAGTTCTTCAGTTCCAGCGCGTTTGCTTGCCTGTGCTCGCTCTTCTCCCAGAGCTTCGTGCCGGACGCTGCGTCAAAGGCCGCCAGCCCCACTTCCATTGTGGCCGTATTCATGTCCGGCGCCACCGTGGCCACGAAAACCCGGCCGGCCGCAGACGCGATCCAGGCCTGATCGACTCGCTCCGGCCGCCGCCACAACGCCATTTGTTTCCGTTCCCCGGTCCGTATATCGACGCGGTAAAGAGTGGCCGCCTTCAGGTCCGTCAGAGAGCCGCCAACACACCAGAGGAACGGCAGCCCGTCTTCCAGTGCCGACGCCGCGAACCTTTCCGTCGCGTAGCGCCAGACGACCCCGCCATTCCGAGGATCCAGGGCAACGACGTGGGGCTCGTCGGCCAGCCGCCGGCCGGTACTCACCAGCCTGTTCTCGATAAGCACCGGATCCGGCAATACCGCCGGGCCAATCGGCGTCTGCCACAGCAGCCCGTATTGTTGTTTCAATTCCGAAATCGCGCGCTGCCCGGCGCTGGAATCGACTCCGACCAACACCGCATAACGCGCCAGTTCCCTGCCGGCGGCTTCTTTATGGCCTTGCGCTTTCAAGAGGCGCGCTCCGGCCAGCCTCAACGGAGGATAATCGGGATCAATCGCCGACGCCCGCTCCAGAAACACCCGGGCCTCGCGCAAGTCCCCCTTTGCGAGATAGGTTTGGGCAAGCTCGCTGAGCGCCTCCTTGTCGCTGATCGTGTCGGAGGTCTTCGCGATCGCATATTCCTTGACTCCATTCTCTTCAAGAATAAACAACCGCCCGGACCTGCTGAACGCATATGGCGGAGTGCGCGCCGAACTGACCTGCCACAGCGTCTTTCCGGTTTCAGCATCCAGGGCCGACAGCTGACGGTCCGACGTATAGACCACCATCACGCCATTCACGTACGTTGAATTATCGAAGACCGGATGCAAGGGCGAATACTCCCACTGCTTCATACCTTGCGGATCAAGACTGTAGAGCGTTCCGGGCGACCTCACCAGAATCCGGTCACTGCCCGCATACTCGATGGACATGGGCAGGTCCGACAGCTTTGCCGTCGTCGTGATCGCGCCGTTCAGCGTATTCACGATGACCACTTCTCCCGTCACCGTGCCCACATACAGGCGGTTCCCGACAACGCGCATGGGCTGGATATCCTTGTGAACCGGCGCGCACCAGCGCAGGCGAGTGCGCGTCGCAGGCAGGCGGCGGAAGTCGAGCGAGCAAATCTCCTTAGTCTTGGACACGACATAAACCGTGTCACCATCGGCAAAGGCGCCGGTAAGCCATTGGGGTCCAAATGGCGTCCGAACGACGTCGGCAAGTTGTTCGATTTGCACTTCGGCGAAAGTCTGGCCGGTTTCCAGATCGACAGCAAAAACGCGCCGCTCCGGCTCGAACACGACCAGCATCGCGTCAGTGGCGAACTCCGACGCTTTCTCCGATGGCACGGGCACCGTCCAGGCATCCATGCCGTTCGATCTTCGGATCGCGCGATACGTATCCTGCGACTTGACGATCAGGATCTCGCCGTACCTTTTTGTCTGCCGCACCTCAGGCAGTTCGAACGGGTCAGCTGCGACGCCTTCCCGCCGCCACAACAATTTTCCGCTGCGCGCATCCAGCAGATCCATCCGCCGCAATGCCGGAAAATACAGGTAAAACGCATCACCTGCCAGTCCCATTTTCGGAAGGTCGTTACCGTAGCCGGTGAGTTCCTGATGCCAGAGTGCGCTGCCGTCCGCAGAGAATGCATATAGACCAATCCTGGTGGGTAATTTCTCTTGAACGTCGCGGGATTGCAGCACGATGAATGAGTCACTGGCGGACGTCAGTGTATTGAGCACAATATGCTCATCCGCGATTTCAACGCGCCGCTCGCTGTGCCGCTCCGCATCGATGAAATGCAGGACGGTGGCTTTGCCGTTGCGTTCGCCGTACACGATGCGTTTTTGCAGAATTCCGGGTGGTCTCCGCCCCGCCTCGAAAACGTCACGCTGGTTATGCGACCGGGCGGCATCGATGCCCCGGATGATGCCGTGTTCCGGAGCTTGAAATCCAGCCTCCCAGTTCCACGACACCAGCTGCTCCGGCCGGGATCGCGGAAGCGCACTCTTGAAGGCTTCGATCGCCTCATCCAGCCGGTTCAATTTCTCCAGCGCCATGCCTCGATAGTAGTGAATACCCGGATAGTGAGCGTCGAGCTCCAGCGTGCGGTCGAATTTCGCAAGAGCGTCGCGTGCCAGATCGTTGCGCAGGAAATACAGACCGTCGGAAAATGCCTCGAATGTCTCGCGGCTGGGCGTCGTGTCCGAGGTTCCTTCGAACTTCCTGCGATCCGTTTCAGTCAGCGGTCCCTCAATCGCGACCGCCAGCTGCTTCGCCAGCTCTCCCTGGAGTTTGAACAGATCTTTGAACGAGCCCTCCACAAGCGACGGTTCGCGGACGACGATACCCGTCCCGGCATCGAAGACGCTGGCCGTCAGGCGTACTTTGTCGCCTAACTTCTGAAAGGTTCCGCGGACCAGAGCGTCGGCGCCGATGAATTTTCCAACGACTTCACTGGTTCCATGCTCGAGCGCGCGGGCTGCTTCACGGACACGGTTGCGCTCGACTAAGGTCAGGCCATTCAGATGTCCCAGCTCGGTACTGATCGTCTCTGAAATTCCAATCGCGTATGGATCGAGTGGTTTTTCACCCGTCAGATTTTCGAAATCCATGACGGCAACGCGCTGGATTGTTTTTGGCGGTGCTGGAGCCGGAACCGCCTTCGCCGATACCGCTGGCGGAGGGATGGCCGGAGCCAGGACCATTCCAGGCTGCCGCGTCCAGACATGGTTCCAGACAAGCAGCGACGCCACCAGAACCGCTGCGAGGGTCAATAAAAGCGGCGCTGTCATGTGGGGTACAACGCGCTTGTGCCGGCGCGGCCGGATGGCAGCGCGGACTTCTGCAACCGACGCGAATCGGCGCTGCACATCGATTTCGCGGCAGCGCTGAATCGCGGCATCGATATAGGCCGGCATGCCGCCGGTTTTAGATATCAGCTCGTGAAGAATGATTCCGAAAGAATAGATGTCGGAGCGTGCATCGCAATCGAGCTCCCTCTGCTGCTCCGGAGACATATAGGCGAGCGTGCCCATCAACGGACTCGTACCTGAATGTCTTTGAGCACCAATAAACCGCGCCTGACCGAAATCGCTGAGCTTCACTGTTCCATCGGCGGTCAGCAGGATATTCTCGGGTTTCAGATCCAGGTGAACGATCTTCTCGCGATGAGCAGCTTCAAGACCATCGAGGATCTGTTGCGCAATGGACAGGCAGCGATCGAGAGGCAACTCGCCGGCTCGCTCCATGAACCCGCGAAGATTACCTCCTCCGGCGAACTCCATCGCAATGCAGCTGTTGTCGTCTTCATCAATGAAAAGGTCGTAGGTCCGATCGACATTACGATGGGTCACCTGCCGGCCGAGGCTGACTTCCCGCTTCGCATAGCCGGCATCGGGAAGCAGGACTTTGATAGCGACAATATCGCCGGTAATCGTGTCTTCCGCTCTGTACACGATACTCGACGCCCCACGTCCGATTTCGTTCAGCCGACTATAGCGCATGTTGGAGGAAAGACTGGGATTATACGGCCGGGAATAAGCGATAAGCCACGGATTTAATCCGTGGCTTATCCGTAGATCGGGGCGAAGGAATTGAAATTCAAATCTAGAAACGTAAATCGCGCCGAAGATTTTGAAATTGCGATTTCAATTTGAAGTTCCGGCCCAATGGATTGAATTTGGATTTTCGAGATCGAAAATGGAATTTCAATCCGTAGATCGGGACGAAGGAATTGAAATTCAAATTTAGAAACGTAAATCGCGCCGAAGATTTTGAAATTGCGATTTCGATTTGAAGTTCCGGCCCAATGGATTGAATTTGGATTTTCGAGATTGAAAATGGAATTTCAATCCGTAGATCGGGACGAAGGGATTGAAATTCAAATTTAGAAACCTAAATCGCGCCGAAGATTTTGAAATTGCGATTTCAATTTGAAGTTCCGGCCCAATGGATTGAATTTGGATTTTCGAGATTGAAAATGGAATTTCAATCCGTAGATCGGGACGAAGGGATTGAAATTCAAATTTAGAAACCTAAATCGCGCCGAAGATTTTGAAATTGCGATTTCAATTTGAAGTTCCGGCCCAACGGATTGAATTTGGATTTTCGAGATTGAAAATGGAATTTCAATCCGTAGATCGGGACGAAGGGATTGAAATTCAAATTTAGAAACCTAAATCGCGTCGAAGATTTTGAAATCGGGATTTCAATTTGAAGTTCCGCCCCAACGGATTGAGTTTGGATTTTAGAGATTCAAATCCCGACTTAGAATTCTAAATTCAAATTTCAAACGGTTCGCCGGGACGAACAAATCGAAATTTGAATTTCAATTCCTAAATCGGCGCCAATGATTTGAAATTCGAATTTACAAATTATCGATGTATTTTCCCTGGACCCATCGGCGTCTCTGTACAAACTGTACAGTAGTACTGAACAGTTTGTTCAGTAATTCGCAACGTTTCTTCCTCACCGGTCCGCTAACCCGCTGAAAAATCATGTTTGGTTTGAGGCGGCCCAATTGGCAGGGTGCGTGCGTTATATAGCGCCCGAAAGGAGAAAAGGTATGTCAGTGAAAATAGTTCGAGCTTCGTTGGCTTTTGCAGGCATGTCCGATGGCGAGGTTTTATCCCGCGCCGTGGCCGTGCTGACCGGATTGACGGGAAACGCCAGATTCCCGAATCCGGCGATCGATCTGGCAACGTTAAAAGCGGGGGTCGAAAGCTTGCAGGCCGCTATTGCGGAAGCTCTCGACGGGGGCAGGAAGGCCATCGCCGAACGGAATAAACAGCGGGCGGTGGTGATCACGATGTTGCGGCAGCTTGCCACGTACGTGGAAGCGAACTGCAACGAGGACGTCGCTATTTTTACCTCGAGTGGATTCGAGGTAGCGTCCAAGACACGTACAGCGGCGCCGGAGCCGTTGACCCAGCCGGCTATCCGGAACATCTCGCACGGGAGCAACAGCGGCCAGTTGGTGGTTCGCATCACGGCTCTCACCAACGCAAGAAGCTACGAAATGCACTATGGGGCGTTGCTGAACGGTGCAATGCCGGCTCAATGGACGACGGTAACCCTCACCAGCGTCAGGGGAGGTGTAACAGTGGACAACCTGACACCCGGCGTGACCTATGCTTTCCAGGTTCGCGCGCTGGGCATTCAGGGCTACACCGACTGGAGCGACATCGCTACGCGCATGAGCGTCTAGCGACGTGGCATTCCCCGCCCGATTCGGGCGGGGAATGTCTTCTAATGTAAGGAATTAGCCACGAATTAAACGAATTGAACGAATTAAATTCGTTTAATTCGTGGCTAATGCCGTTCCGGTAGCTTAATATGCGCCGTCAATGAGACCGAGACTGGTTGCGCTTTCCGGCCCGTTGATACACGCCACGTTTCTGATTACAGAGAAGGTACTGACCGTCGGCAGGGCGGCGGACACCGACGTTATTCTCGACGACCACTTCGTATCGAGACATCACTTCTCCATCCAGCTGAAGGACGGCCGTCCGTATCTGCGCGATCGAGACACGCCTAACGGGACATGGGTGAATCATAAAGCCCGCCTCGAGAAGTTTCTGGAGCCCGGTGATCGGATCAAATGCGGAAGCACGACGTTTCTTTACCTGGAGCTGGAAGGCTCTGACGACGATCTGCCCGTTCTCATCGATGAGGAGAGAAATCGAAACAGCCGGTTGGATACTTTGCGCGCGGACTATGCGGTGCGCGAAGACCAGGCCGTC
This sequence comes from uncultured Acidobacteriota bacterium, assembly GCA_963738025.1. GTDB lineage: Bacteria > Acidobacteriota > Terriglobia > 20CM-2-55-15 > 20CM-2-55-15 > 20CM-2-55-15. The sequence goes on from CAVTWA010000002.1 coordinate 15,812, forward strand.
CGTTACCGGGCCATCCTCGACACTTACGGCAAAGCCATACGTTTCATCAACGCGATTTCCGACATCAACGAAGTGCAGGTTCGCCTTCTCGAATGCGTATTCGAAATCATTCCGGCCCTGCGTGCAGCGATTCTGCTGAACGGGCGGCACGCTGGTCCGGAGCGCAGCGACTTCGAATCGGAGGTCTGCCGGGAGCGCGATTACGATTCTGCCATCCGCTTTCCCTTGAGTGGCGCCGTACTGAACGAAGTGTATGCCACACGAGCGGCGGCGATGACCAACGATATCGTACCGGCGCTTTGCGCTCCCTTGATCACGAGCGCCGGACTTCGCGGCGTTATTTATGCGGAAGGCAGCCAGACCCGTTCCGGTTTTGAACCCGAACACCTGCACCTCCTGAAAGACCTGGCCGAGTTCGCCGTCGGCGCGATGCAGAAGGCCCGGCAGATCGATTCGATACGAATCGAGAGAAATGAACTGCGCAAGGAAAAGCTGGGCGCCGGCAGCGGCATCGTCGGCGAAAGCGAAGTGATGAAAAAGCTGGAGCAAAAGATTCGCATGGCGGCGGATTCCGATTTGCCCGTGCTGATCCTGGGCGAGACCGGAACCGGAAAAGAGCTGGTTGCCCGCCGCATCCACCAGTGCAGCCGCCGGGCTGAAAACCGGTTTGCCGCACTGAATTGTGCGGCAATCAATGACAGCCTGGTTGAAAGCGAGTTCTTCGGCCACGTCAAGGGGGCATTCACCGGCGCCATGGAAGCGCGGGAAGGGAAATTTAAACAAGCTCATGGCGGAACTCTGTTTCTGGATGAGGTTGGTGAACTGAAACTCGAGATCCAGGCGAAACTGCTGCGCGTTCTGCAGGAGCAGGAATTCGAACCTGTTGGTGGAGAGAAACCTGTGAAAGTGGATGTCCGGGTGATTTCTGCGACCAACGTCGATCCCGCAAAAGCAATGGAAGAACGACGCTTCCGGCCCGATCTGTTCTTCAGACTGAACGGTATCCCAATTGAGGTCCCGGCTCTTCGCGAACGCCGCGAGGACATCCCGCTGCTTGCCCGGCATTTTATTGAGAAATACGGAAATCCCCTCAACATGACCGGCGTTGCACCCGAGGCCCTGCAGGCCATGATCGCCTATGAATGGCCCGGAAATGTCCGCCAGCTCGAGCAAGTGCTGAGGTGCGCCATCGAACTGGCCCGTGCGTCGCAGTCCAGCGTGGTTCGGTTACAGGATCTGCCGGAAGCGGTGACGGCGCCGAAGCCCCAGGAAGTGTCCAGCCTGTCCGACAAAGTCCGGACGATGAAAAAAGAAATCCGGGCCGCAGAGATCGAGCAGGCCTTGCGGGAGACGGACGGAAGTGTCCCGAAAGCGGCGCTCCTTCTCGGGCTCACCGAAAGTTATTTGTACCGGATGTTGCGACAGCAGAAGAACAATCCGCAAAAGAATTCCGGGGAACTGTAATTGCGTTCTGAACAGACTGTTCAGAACTTCTGAACTGTTTGTTCAGAAAACCTCCTGCCAATCTTACCCCTTGCAGTGTAACTGATTGAAAACTCGTGTTGGGTTCCTGTCTGCCCGTCAGGTACGGCGAATGCCTTATTAGAAACACACGGGAGGCAACGATATGAAGATCGAATACACAGAGAAGTTTTCAATGACCATGGATGAATTCGAAGACGTCGTGGAGGAGTACGGCAACACAGGCTCGTACGGCCTTATCGACCGCTTGATCGGCGTGGCCGCGGACCTGATCGATATGGGTGCGCAAGTGGAGAGGCTGAAGGTGCATGAACTGGCGGCCGGATTGAACGAAACCGCGGAGAATCTGCTCGACATCCTTCGCGAACTGATCGGCTGCGGTTGCCGCGAGACCAGGACTACAACGAGGACTAGGAGCAGGTCATGGAAGCCTACAACGAAATCCTCGAAATCCTTCGCGCTCTCGGACGAATCGAGGGCGAGCTGGTCGAGATCCGCAAGCTGTCCCAACGGGTCTCGCAACTGGAAAGCTGGATGGCCTGGCTCAAAGGCGCATGGGCGGTCCTGGCCGGCCTGTCCGCGTACCTGTTCCGCCGCGGGTAAAAAAACACTCCCCTCCTGGAACAGGAGGGGTGCCCGAAGGGCGGGGTGGTCTGGCACCGAGCATGTTGATTCTAGAGTGACCACCCCGGCGCTCCGCGCCACCCCTCCTGTATCAGGAGGGGAGTTGTGATCCATAACTCTAAAGGACAAACGAAAGGAGAAAAGCTTATGACCCAATTTATGACGCAACATGAAACCGGAATCGCCGCTTTACTGGCGATCGTACTGCTGGCTGCGGCGTGTGCCGCGCGTTACACGGTTCATCCTGGTGCCTTGAACAAGGCCGATTCGGCGGCATATGACACGCTATTGGTCGCCGAAACCACGATCGACCAGGCACGGCTCCAGGCGGGACGGCTTCCGCACCACGATGCTCTGGACGTCCTCATCGCGTCCTACAACGTGGCGCGCGAGGCGTGGTTGACCTATCGCGGTGCGATTTCGACGAATACCCCCGAGCAGGAGTATTTCGACAGACTGTCAAAGAGCATGGCGGACCTCAGCAACGCGATCCGCGCTATCAATCTAAAGGAGGAAAAATGAATCCGAACATGGGCTGGCAATTCATTGAACTTGCGCTGTCGCTGGTGAAAACGCAGGCAAGCGGAAACATTCAGCAGGAAGCTGAGGTGGCGGATGTTCTCGTGCAGATTATCGCAAAAGCCATGCAGGCCTACCGGGACCACACCGGCGAGCCGCTGAATCCTGATTTGATTCATATCGAACCGGCGATATGAACGACGCGGTGATCTCCGAAGGATACTTTGTTTCGGGATCGCGTCCGCTCGGGACGGTCCTTAGGTCATTTATGCGAATGCCCGTGATGGACGTTTGATTTTTCGGCAGGATGTCGAAATGGGAAAGTCCCCGCCTGAGTCAGGCGGGGACTGCCGCCATTCCACAATTCAGATCCGCCGTTGCCGCGCTGCATACATATCTCAAAAAAGTTCCACGCGGGCTACGGCAGGATTACGCGCCGGAGAATCGGGCGAAGGTCTCATCCCTTCGGGTGTACATCTGGTCGTAGTAAGAAAGGTAGGACGCATCGCGGATCTCCTGCACCCAATCCTGATGATCGCGATACCATGCGACGGTCGCCGCCAGACCCGAAGAAAAGTCGATTTCGGACGACCAGTTCCATTCGCGGCGGATTTTGGAGCAATCGATCGAATAGCGCCGGTCGTGACCGGGCCGGTCCTTCACGAACTGGATCAGCGATTCGGGCTTGCCCAGGACTCGCAAAATGGCACGAACCACGTCGAGGTTCGTCTTCTCGTGACCGCTGCCGATGTTGTAGACCTCACCGGGCGTGCCGCGTTCGAGCGCAGTCAACACGGCCCGTGAATGTTCGTCGGCGAAGATCCATTCGCGTACATTAAGCCCGTCGCCGTATATCGGCAACGGCCGGTCTTCCATGGCGTTCGTGACCAATACCGGGATCAGCTTTTCCGGAAACTGATAAGGCCCATAATTGTTGGAACAACGGGTTACGATGACCGGCAGTTTATATGTCCGGAAGTACGCAAGGGCGAGAAGATCCGCGGCGGCTTTACTTGCGGAATAGGGACTCGAGGCATCGATCGGCGTGCTTTCCAGAAACGAACCGGTCGGACCGAGACTGCCATACACTTCGTCGGTGGAGATCTGAATGTATCGCTCCACCTGGTATTTCCGGCTGGCTTCGAGCAGGCAACGCGTCCCTTCGATGTTCGTACGGACAAAAGGGGCGGAGTCCACAATGGAACGGTCGACATGGGTTTCGGCCGCGAAGTTCACGACCGCATCGAACCGGTGTTCTTCGAAAACGCGATTCACCAGAGCGCCGTCGGCGATATCACCCTTGATAAAGACATAGCGGGGATCGCCGGCAACCTCTAAGAGATTGCGCAGATTGCCGGCATAGGTGAGTGCGTCATAGTTGACGACATGCACGTCCGTGCGCTGGCGCAAGACGTAGCGCACGAAACTCGAGCCGATGAAACCGGCTCCCCCGGTTACCAGGATTTTCATGCTAGGCGGGTTGCGGATACAGGTAATGCTTGTGGCCGGGTTTTTCCACAGGCGAAACCCACTTCCGATCGATCTCGGTCGAAACCGATCTCATCAACAGATTGATCGAGATGACAAGCCGTATGGAATTTTTCACCTCGGTGACGCGTCCGACGAGTCCGGACAATGAGCCTTGCTCGACTCGCACGAGTTCCCCGACATTCAGGTACGGATAGGGCTCATAATACAACCCGGAACCAACCACCGTCCGAATGGCGTTGATTTCGTGCTCCGTCACCGCCTGAGGCGTTTTTCCAATGCCGACGATAAAGTTGACGCCCGGCGCGGTCAAGATCGGGAGCCGATTATTCAAATCGAACTGACAGAACAAGTAGCCCGGAAAAAGCGGCAGGTCGATCGATTTGATGCGATCCGACCAACGGCGTTTGGCCGTGTATACCGGAAGAAACGGATCGAAGCCGCGACCGCGAAGGTGCGCGACGACGGACCGTTCAAATCGAGGTTTGACCTTGAGTGCGTACCAGGAACTTTCTGTCATGGCTCCTCCGTGAAGATAGGCCGCCGCCCGTCCGGGGCACGCCTGGCTGGGGAATTTGCTTTCATTGTGATTGCAAACGTGTGTAGTGAAACAGTTCTCTTCAGCTGTCGCAGCGTAGTATAGCGCATCGCGGGCCGGCCTTCATCCCAAAATCCTGCCGATTCGGAGGCCGATAACGGATCGATCTGACAGGCAACGGCTACCGGCATTTCACTCATCTTCGCCTCCGACGAGCAGTCCAGAACTCCTATCGGGAGATTCGCCAGAAAACTTTAAGAATAGCTATGGTTCGCGCCGGACATACTTCTGTCAAGCAAATTTCACCATTTACTGTCAAGCCGTAAAAGTAACATTTTCGGGGGATTTTTCAGCCGGCGCAGTCTGAACGGAAGCATGACAAAACATGGGTTGACATCGCTGCCCGCTCATGACAGATATGTCTGCCGAAACCGAACGAGATCGGCGGCGAATTTCCTGCAGGCGAATCGGAGGCCGCAATACCTGGAACGCACCCAGCCGCAGCAGTAGAAGAACGAGTTCGCCGATTCCTGAAAGGCAGAAGCCGTCTCGGCCCCTCTTCAGGTCTGACGCTTGCCAGTTTCGGCAAATGGCTGGAGTCGATTCGGCTGCAGCAGGGGACACGGTTCAGGCGATCCGCATCCAGTGTCCCGCTCGTGGAAGGTTTCGATGCGATCGACCATATCGCCGGACGGCTGATTCAAGGGGGAACCCGCCTCGAACGTCAGCTTTTGTCGAAATCATTGCAGGAGACTTTATTCTTCGCGGTGGGATGCAATACAGATCTGAGCTATAGCGAGGTAGTGAAGCGTTTGCGGCAGCGTTTGGTGCGGCACGGTTCGGGACGCATCCTTCAGCGTTTCCTCTCGTTTTACTTCTTCAGCGTGGTCTGGTTCCACACCGGCGAATCCTTCCGCGGTATCGCATCGAGTTCCGCAGCCTTCGAAAAAGATATGAAGATGGTCGAACGGCTTTGTAAAAGGGCCGTCGAACTCGGCTGGAAGTTGAGTCAGTTCAAGGATCACCCAGCGGATCCCACGCGCGCCGGAAAACTCATCCGAACGATCGAAGGCCACCTGCGTGCCGGAATCGCCTGATCAACGTGGGGAATGAGGAAGAAACCACAAGGTGATACGAGTATCACGAGAGTTGGTTGTAGTCCAGTTTTGGCGACAAGCGGATCTCGTTTGTCGAAGTTGATATTTCGGCAGGATGTCGAAATGGGGAAGTCCCCGCCTGAGTCAGGCGGGGATCCTTCGCGCAGCGAAGGTGGGGCGGTCTGTTCAAAGTTCGCGCGCAGCGCGTTCCATATGAATTTCCGCGAAGCGATCCTTGTTCGAATCGGTGCGCTACGCGGATATCTAAAAGGATGCTACGCGTCTTTGAACAGACCGCCCCGGCCCTCGCTGCGCGAGGGCATCCCCGCCTAACTTAGGCGGGGAGTTCGCTCCCTCACAACATTTGCGTGTCAACTACTGCTTCGGTTGCGGCGCAGCCGCGCTGGGCTTTTTGTATTTGCTTCCCCCGCTAACCTCACTAATGGATAGGTTCGAGGTCGCGGCCGCGGAAGCGGAACCTTCTGCCGTCATCGAGGCGCACGTAGTAAAGCGGCATCTCATACAGGCTGTCCAGTTTTGCCTCTTCGCGGACGGATGGCTCCAGGATCTGGACAATACGGCCGGGCCGATTCCAGAATGCGGGTATTCCAGCCGTGATCAGTACGCGTTTGCCGATCGTTAAAGGTTTCATAATCTATTCAACCGTGACGCTCTTTGCAAGGTTCCGGGGCTTATCGACGTCACATCCTCGTAGCATCGCAATGTGATACGCAAGGAGCTGAAGTGGAATGGACGTCAAGAACGGATAGAGTAACGGCGCGGCAGCAGGGACCTCGATTGTATGATCGGCCTTACTGCGATATGGCGTTATCTCCGGCCGTTGTTACCGCGATGACAAGGCCGTCGCGGCCTTTCACCTCCTCGATATTGGACATCATCTTCTTGTACAGAGGATCTGCAGGCGCAATAGCGACAACCGGCATCCTTGCGTCGATCAGCGCGATGGGACCATGTTTCATCTCTCCCGCCGGATATCCTTCGGCGTGAATATAGGAAATCTCTTTCAGCTTGAGCGCGCCTTCCAGGGCGACCGGATAATTCACGCCTCGCCCCAGAAAAAGGAAATCGGAGCGATCGCAATATTGCTGCGCTATGCGTTCAATACCACCGGAACTCTCGAGGTAGCGTTCGACAAGATCCGGAATCTGGGACAGAGCCTGGGCATGTATCCGGATCGCGTCAGGACTGAGCACCGAACGGACACGGCCGAGAAAGAGGGCAAGAAGATTCAAAGCGGCGACCTGCGTGCTGAACGCTTTGGTGGAAGCAACCGCTATTTCGGGGCCTGCATGCGTATACAGGACGCTGTCGGACTGCCGTGCCGCCATACTTCCGCTCACGTTGCAGATCGACATGACGAACGCTCCCCTGGCGCGCGCCTCGTCCATGGCCGCAAGGGTATCCGCCGTTTCGCCGGATTGGGTGATGGCCAGCACCATCTCGCGGGAGCCGATCTTGGGATTCCGATAGCGGAACTCCGAAGCGTAATCGACATCGACTGGCATTTCGGCCAGGTTTTCGATCAGGAACTTGCCGATCAGACCGGCATGCAGCGAGGTGCCGCACGCCAGAATCCGCACACGGTCGACGAAAGAAAACAATTCGGCGGCGCCGACTTCGTGCTCCAGCGCGATGCCGTAATCCTTCGTGATGCGGCCTCGCAGTGTGTTGCGAATGGCGTCCGGCTGTTCGAATATTTCCTTCAGCATGAAATGAGGGTATCCCTCTTTCTCGGCGCTTTCAGCGGACCAGGAAATTTGCGTTGCCGCGCGCTCGACCGGAGAACCGTTCAACGACCGTAACTCGACGCCATTCTGCGTGACAGTCGCCATCTCGCCCTCATTCAGGAACAGCACTTCCCTGGTGAACGGCAACAATGCGGCGACGTCGGAAGCGATAAAGTTTTCCTGCTGGCCGAGACCGATAACAATCGGCGGACCATTGCGGGTGACGACGATCTTGTCGGGATCCTCCGGTGAGACTACAACGAGACCGTAGATTCCTTCGAGTTCGCGTGTCGCAGCCAGAACAGCGGCCTCGAGAGAGCCTGAGAAGTGCGCTTCGATAAGGTGAGGAATAACTTCCGTATCCGTCGCCGTCTGGAACGTGTGGCCCTCGGTAATCAGGCGCTCCTTCAGTTCGAAATAATTCTCGATAATGCCGTTGTGCACGACGATGAAACGGCCGGTGCAATCCCGATGGGGGTGGGCATTCTGTTCCGTCGGTCTGCCGTGGGTTGCCCAACGCGTGTGGCCAATCCCGTACTTGATGCCGTCGGCGGTTGCATTGGTGCTGCCGATCTTCTGTTCGAGCGCATGGATGCGGCCAACAGAGCGCGCAATCGAGAGAGTTCCATCATCGAAGGAGGCGATTCCACAGGAGTCATACCCGCGGTATTCGAGCCGCTTGAGACCGTCGATCAATACGGGAACCGCATCCCGCTTTCCGATATATCCGACAATTCCACACATCGCGTGATTCTCCGTTCTCCGGTTCTTCTAAGGGTCCAAATGCACGAACTTTTGTCAAATGGAACAGCTCTGCCATTTTCGTAGTCTCGAATTCATAAATATGGTAACTAGCCATGCCACAACCGGCAGAATTCTGATAGCAACAATGCAAAACTGACTGCAAGGAATGCGGTCCATGGTTGTTTCACCGGCATAGCAGGCAGGAGCCTTCTTTCGCTGCCGAAATTTCACAAAGTGAGGTCTGGACCATGAAGAAAACGATTTTCTTGTTTGTTTTGATTCTTTTGGAGCTGGCTTAGTTGCAGGCACAGGGGCCCAATAAGGCCAGCAGAGCGGCTGCGCAATCTACCGTCCTGGGATCGACTGCACAACGCGCTCAAGGCCGCTCGCGCTAAAGCGAAGGTGGCTTGAATCTGGACATGTGGGGAACGATTGTGGATCGCGATGGTGTGGTTTGCGCCGTTGCCTTCACCGGCCGAACAGGGGCGACCAGTGGCCGGGCAGCCGGGTCATTTCGGCTCAGAAGGCGAATACGGCAAATGCGTTCAGCCTGCCGAAACTGTCACTGTCGACGGCAAATTTATACACCGGCCACTCAACCTGGTGGCAGTCTATTCGGTCTTCAGTTGAGCAACCCTGTCTCGACAGATGTTGCTTATAGCGGCGAATCCTCCGACCAATACGGACAGCCCAATGATCCCATGGTCGGCAAAAAGATCGGCGGGGTCAACGTTTTCGGCGGCGGACTGGCGCTCTATAACGCCAGCCACCAGTGGTCGGCGCGCTCGGAGTCAGCGGCGACACATCTTGCGCGGATCACAACATCGCGTATCGGACGCGCGGCACTTTGAACCTGGATTACGTGCCTGCCGGCGTTGCTTCCGGCGATAAGAAAGGACAACATCATCTTTGACATCACCCCGCAGGGCGGCGGAGACCAGGCTCCAGGTCCTGGACAGATGCCTGGCGTCAGCACGTCGGGCTTCGGTCACGCCAGTTGCCATGGCTACAATGCGGCAGCCAACGCCGTCAAGCGCAGGTTTTGCAGCTGGACTGCCGGCAAACAGGTAATGGACAAAGGTGGGACGAACACAAAAGGCTTAACGCGGTTACGCGGCAACCGAAACGTGGAAGTAAGCTGACACTCAGGACGTAGCCGAAGTTCGTCATTGGAGCAAAGTCCCCGCCTAACTGTAGGCGGGACTTCCCCCATTTCAACGTCCGCCCGAAATCAACTCGGAGAAACCAGAAAGGGCTTCCGTCGCTTTCTGCCAAAAAGCTGGCTAAACCAACGTAATATAATCCGAGCTCTTATTTTTTATGTGTCTTTTGTGCGTTTTGTGTTCCGTTCCCGTTACATGATCTATGTGCTAATCTCGCCGCATGGAATTGTTTCAGGTCGACGATGCCGGCAGGCTTTTCATCTCTCCCGCTATCAGCGATTGGGAAGCAGTGACCCGGCATGAAGTCGATACCGTTATCGATCTCGATGGCGAACTCGACGATGGAGTGCCGACAGTTCCCAATCAATGCCTGTATATCTACTTCCCGATCTTCGATGAGGATTTACCGAATCTGGCGAAGCTCCACGCCATCGGAGATCTCGGAGCTAGCATCGTGACCGCGGGTCACAGGGTTCTCTCGCATTGCGGCATGGGGTTCAATCGCTCCGCGCTTGTCGCCGGACTCATCCTGTATAAGCTTGGAATGCCCGGCCCGGTTGTGGTGGAACGGCTGCGCGAGCGCCGTCCCGGCGCGCTATTCAACGATTGTTTCGCGGATTATCTGCGGTCCTTGACCTGAACCGCTCCGTTCTGAAATGTCCAATGTCGAGTGTCAAAGAGTCGAATGCAGTTGTCAAAAGGGCCGTCACGTGCCAATGAGTGTTTTCTCTGCGATCGCCCCCGAGCAGCAGGGACATTGTGCGCAGCGGCACATGACATACTCTGTCACGGTCGGGTCGCACTCCATAATTGCATCGAGCACATAATCGAATGGAATTGTTGCCATCGGGCAGCAAAGTTCGCATCCCCGGACGAATGCCTCGGCTTCAGCGATATCGTACTCTTTGACGACAACAATTTTGATGGCGGCGAATCCGCGTTGGTGGCTGTCATCGGACATGAAATCACTCCAATTCAGAGTCCGTTCCGACGCCATTTTGGGGCCTGTCGAGCACATTGAAGCCGTTCATGAGAGACACCGAATACTCATTATTGTTTGGATTGAGCAGCAGCTTTCCATTTTTAGAAATCTGCGGCAAGTAAGGTCCGATCCAGAGCTGTCAGTGCGTGGATCAGACGACATTCGCTGAATCAATCTCTGTTTGTCGACGGCGATTCCGGCGGCCCACTCGTCGAGTTTCGCTTTCCAGAGTTCGCGTATCGACAAACAACATCTCTGCCTTCGAGAACAGGTGCTGTCGGCGTAAGCTTTTGATCAAATCTCTGAGCTGAATCAAGGTCGATTGCTCCAACTCTTCATGCCGTTTGTCGTCGAGCAGATCCGTAATGGCTAACTCGACAGCATCGATTGTGGTGCCGGTGGGAATCACAACGAGAAAGCGCATTGGGGCTACTTCAACTAATCGCAGCCCCTGGATCTTTTGAAGGATCTGGCAGGGACCCACGAGGATAATTCCAAGCCCGGGCGTTACTTCGACGAGTTCAACCTGCTTGACGTCCTTTGCTGACGTGGACAATGCCGTGTCCGTTACCTTTACGATTGCTTTTGCGCGGTCCGCATCGATGGCCGCAAGACTTGCAAGCGTCGCTTCGGGAAGCGTCACGGTGACGGGACGGCGTGGCCCTCGAAACTTTCGCGGACGTCCGACCGTCGCTTTTGGCGAGCCAGGTATCTTCATTGAGCCTCTTTATATTGCTAAAAAGCTTTATATTTGCTACAAGCGAATTTATACATTAAAATGATAGAGCTTGCTTGATTATAACGTAGAAACTATGAGTTTATCTACCATTCTGACATGCCCCTTTTGCCACGCGAACGCTTCCTATCGATCCAGGACTCGCTGGTCCGATTATTTTATGCTGTGGCTGGCGGAGCCCCGCCGATGCCGGGAGTGTTCACGGCGTTTCTATGCTCGACGCATTCTCTCAAGAAAATATCTCCACCGTTAGCCTGAGTTTCTCACGAGTTTTGCCCCGGAGTGGATAAGCCACGGATTGAACGGATTTAACGGATGGGCGCGTTAACAGTCTGTGAATGCGCCCATCCGTTAAATCCGTTCAATCCGTGGCTTATCCGCTTACCATCCTTAGCGGGTAATGAAAGGTGGTGAAGTTCATACCGTTGTCAACCTAATATCCCTCGATTAATCAATGCGATGCACACCGTTTGGTCCGACTGGCCGTTTTCCCAAGACCGGACACATCCTTTCGGTGTAGTATCCGCTTAGAAAGCGTTTCGTGCATGCGTGCAACTGGGAGTTGCGAAACCACTAGAGGGACGGAAACCACTGAGCAGGAAAAGCGAGGAGATGCCAAGGCTCGAGCCTTCCAAAGATGCACCCGACGGCCCACTCAAACCGGTCAAAAATTTACCGCAGAACGAAACGGCTGATGCGGGATTAGCAGAACTGGCCCAACTGGCTCGTCAATCATTCGAAGGCAAACGCCGAAAGCAATCTCTGGCACTGACAAGGGCGATCCTCAAGATCGACCCGGAGAACAAGGAAGCTCTCGTCATTCAATCGTGGGTCCGGGATGACCTGCAGAAGCAACTCCGGAGTGCGCGCGCCCGAGTCGCTGAGGCGCACCAGGAAAAGAGCCTAGACTTGTATGATCAGGCTGAAGGGCTGCTGCGCGGGATCCTGAACGTCGATCCGCAGAATGAAGAGGCCAGGACGCTGCTGGCCGAAGTGATTCCAGCGCAGAGGGCTGCTGCAGAGAGCCGCCCACCTGAGGCAGAGCTCGACTTGGGTCCGATGGCTCCTCGGCCCCCCGCCGCCGGTATCAGCCGTCGCCAGGCTGCTTTGGCAGTTGTTGGAATACTTCTTGCACTTTCGGCGGGGTTCGGCCTCTTCAAGCTCCGAAATAGCAATAAATCGCAGGCTGCTCAAATTCAGAAGAATGACGTTGCTGAGACAAAGCCAGCACTCGACCCTGTGCCGACAACAACGGGTTCGTTCGAACTTTTAGTAGAGCCCGAGACCGGTGTTCAACTGACCGTGGACGGCTCTGAACCAAAACCGGTTCCGCAGACGATCGAACTTTCACCCGGTCCGCACCGCCTGGTTTTCACTTCAAAAGGCTACTCGCCGGAAACGGTTTCCAAAACGGCTGTAGCGGGTCGATATGAAGTTCTGCCCGTCATAATGAAGCTGGCTGCTGACGTCAAAACTACCTCTTCTGCCCGCACCTCGAGTGCACCGCCTGCGCCATCGCCTGATCGCACGGCGAATAGCAAGCCCGACCCGGCCGAGGCAGTGGGAGTTCTGGCTATCAGTGCCGCGGTGCCGGTGGACGTCTATCTCGCCGGCAAACAACTTGGCACTACACCAGTCAAGGTCCGGTTGCCCGCAGGTCTGCAGACGCTCGAATACCGATACCAGGATTTGACCAAGATGGGTACGCACTTGATCAAGAGCGGCCAGACCATCACGGCAACCATCGTTTTCGATGTAAACCTTCAGATTAATGCTCGACCCTGGGCCCAGGTATCGATTGAAGGACCTGAAGGCCGAGTGCTCGGCCAGACGCCGCTAAGCAACATGACTGTTGCGGCAGGGAGCGTTCTGGTTTTTCAAAACCCACGTTTCCCTGAGAAGAAACTTCGAGTGACCGGAAGGGATAACGCGATTCAGGTTGTATTCCCCTAGCGCAGTCCGTTTGTGGCGGACTCCCCTAGTGAGCGCCTTTGACTGCGAAGACCGACGCTGCCGCTGCGCCGGCGGCAGCCCCAATCAGGAACATCTTGCCGGACGACTTCCTGGCAGCGACGTTCGTATGATCGACGGACAGGGTGGCGACTTCGCCCATATACGATACCTGAACCTGAATCTGGTAGCCGCCTGCAATGGAATTTCCCTGATATCCCTGAGTCTCGGCGAGTCCCTGCTGATTCGTGAACACGATCATCGAGTTCGAACCATTTAAAAAAGAGCCGCTGGGGCCAGTTGCCGGCGAGGTAAACAAAACTGTGGCGCCCGGGACGGCCCGGTTACTGGCATCGACGATGCGCAGTTTCAGCGGTCCCGGCGCCGGCTGCGAAACGACGACTCGTGCTCCGCCGTTCTCCAGAACCACAATTTTCAAGCCGATTCCCGACTGACCGGCGATAGCCGGTGCAAGCCCGAAGAACGACAAGATCAGGGCGGGCAACACCTGCATACGCCGACTATGTAAATTCAAATTCACTGTGACACCTCATGCGTCGCAGGATGGCCGAATCCGGCTTACCTGTACCAGAAACCAACTAATTCGGTCGTGGTGCTGTGATGACGATTGGAAAAACCGTCGCAACACAGCGCGGTTCATTTTCGACAATCGCAGGAGCGAACTTCCATTTTTCTACCGCGCCGCGCACCACATCGTTTATCGCCATGCTTTCGCCGAGAACTGCTAAAACGGCAACATCGCCGTTCTCCTGGATTCTGGCTTCGACCCGAACCGTGCGAGTGCGGGCGTTATCCAGAGATCTCAGCAGGGCTGGAGGGATTTGCGGTTGATTGCTGCTCTTCATGCGGCGCATTGCCATGTCAACGTCCATCCGAACACACAATTTAGCGGAACACGTCGCCATTTGATCCATGAGGTCCTGGCCAATCGCCGGGTCTGGAAGGATCTGTTCAGCGTCCCGGCGCAGGCGATCCATGGCAACAGTATTCCGGCTGCTGCAGGCGGCATCCCACGCGACCTTCGACGCCGATACCGATTTCCGGTATTCGTTTCGGATCTCTTCGATCGCGGGGTCGGACGCACCTTCGACGTTCACAGTGATCAACTGGCGGTACTGGGCAGCGGCCTGGACAAGCTCTCCAGCCTGGAAGCTCTTGCGCCACTCCAGAAGTTTCTGATCGGCGGCGATCCGCAATTTAGCCTTTATGAGGGAAAGATACTGAACGGGCAAAACAAATTCGGGATTCAGTTTGAGCGCGTCGTGAAAGTGTTTAGCGGCAGTCGCGAAGTCATCCGTTGCATATGCTTCAGTGCCGTCGTGAAATGACTGTTCTGCCGCCGTCCTGAGGAACTCGACGAAGCATCCACACCGGCGATCTTCATCGCTTGCCGTTGAAAGCTCCCGGGTTGCTGCTTCGACTTCCCCGCTGACGAGGTGGCGGCTCATCGAATCGCACATCATGTGGCATTGGTTGTCCTTCTGAGCGGCCTTTGCTTCTTCAAATACACTCAAAACCTTGGGAGGATACTTCTCCGCATCAATTGAGCACTGGGGATTCAGCGCGCACATTTCGGCGAAACTGGCTTTCGCGCTGTTGACATCGCTTAAAGCGAGATAACCCAGAGCGAGCTGCAATTCAAGCCGGACCTTTTGTGGTAAGTCGTCAGGACGCGACTGAATCGACTTATTCAAAGCGGTCAGCAGTTCGAGGGATTCTTTGAACTTCGCCTCGTAATACAACTCTTCCGAACGATTCAGCAGTGCGTCAATGTCTTCCTGGCGCGGGTGAAGCGCGGAGGGTTCAAGCGCAGCGACCAGCCAGAAAATCAAACCGTAGCGCAACATTACTTGCTCCAGTAAGACCAAACCATAGGTTCTACAACCAACTCATTTCACAGTGAGAGCAAGAGGGTAGCCCAGGCCGGGGTTTTGATGAAAGAGATATCTTCAAAACAGAAGCTGAACAATGCGCTGCCGCATGGCTTTACGTTCTTTGCGCCACACGCGGATTGGGAACCCCCGATGACGTGGATTCAGGGTTCACCGGCTTCAGGACTTTCGAAAGCTGGCTGGCCCAGCGGCGTTCGTCAGAAACGTTGTAAGAGTAAAGTGGGACTAGCCGCCCGTGGCAGAGATTTTACATCGGAACCTGACGCGCGAGATGGATTGTGATGCCATCTTATGCTAGGTTACGAACTTCGACTTTGAATCAGGAGTAAGGGTCGGCGTGTTGGGTCTTCACGGATTGAAGAAATTTGTCACCGCGTTCTCGTCAGGAGTAGTTTTATCAATCATCTTTTCTCCTCTCGTCGTCGCACAATCGGTAACGATTGCCTGGGACACCGCTTTGCCCCAGGTAATCGTTGCCGGCTACAACGTTTATCGATCGGATAGTCCGGATTTCGTCCCGGCTCCGCCTCTTAACGGCACAATGGCCGTAACGGATACAATTTTCACCGACACAACCGTCCAGACCCACAGCTACTACTACTACGCAGTCACTACAGTATTTATTGATGGAAGCGAAAGCGGCCTTTCGAACATAGTGCAGGCTGTAACCGGGCTGCCGGCAAATCGCGCTCCGATTGTGACGGCGGGGGCGGCACAGACGATCACACTGCCTTCAACAGCTACGTTATCAGCGACAGCGAGCGACGACGGCCTGCCGAATGGGCAATTGACATACCAATGGAGCGTGGTAAACGGTAATGGCGTAACCATCCAGGCGCCGCAATCCGGCACGACTCAGGCTTCCTTCACGCAGGCAGGCACCTACATGCTCCGGGTTAAAGTTAGCGACGGCCAACTTTCTTCCAGCAGTGATGTCGTCATATATGTTCAGAATGTGCTCAGAAGCGGATTCGTAGCAGTTCCCCCACGGCCTTTGGGCACGCCATCATTGGAATTGGCTCTGGTGGATTTCCAGCGCGACGGAACGCTCATCTCAGAGGCAGTCGTTCGAAGTTCCCCGCCGCTTCAGGAAGGCCGGATCTACGCCGCAAACGTTCAAAACCTCGTGAACACGGGCATCACCTTTGCCAATCCCAATGATGGACCGGTTACGATCGATTTCTACTTTACAGACGATACCGGTGCGAATCTGTATTCAAGCGAAACCTCTCTGCCGGCGAACGGGAAACTGACGGCATTCCTCACGGATCCTCCGTTCATATCTGACGTGTCGGTGCCGCTCGACCGCATTCGGACTTTCACATTCACGGCATCGTCGCCGATAGCCGCGGCTGCAATTCGTATTTTGATTAATGAACATTCGGATTTTCTGATGACAGGGCTTCCGATCGCGGACATGCAGCCGTCAGGAGACACGATCATGCTCCCCTATTATGCGGACGGTGACGGCTGGCAATCCGAGATTCAGTTGGTGAATCCGACGGACTCCATGCAATCGGGCACGGTGCGTTTCTTCCCGGGCGCGAACGAAACGGTTCCCGATCTGGGTTATACGATTCCCCCACGCTCGGCTGTTGCACTGCAGACCCCGGGACTCGGACCAGAGCAGCAAACAGGATGGGTTCAGGTGATTCCTGACAGCGGCACCTCAAACCCTTCGGGTTCGCTGATGCTTTTGAACCGTGCTAACGATGTTACGATATCCATTGGGACGATATACACAACGCCCGTGTCTTCGACGTTTGACCTGTACGTTCAAAGCTTCGATCCAGGCTCCAGAGATGCAGCTGTAAGCATTATCAATCCTGCTTCGACGGCAGTTGTGGTGGACTTAGAAGTCCTGACATCGGATTGGAAACCTACAGGGGGTCGTGTAACGCTTAAGATTGCTCCATACGAGCAGAAAGCATTGTTCCTGGATCAAATACCAGGAGCAGAGATCACTCCGCCGTTCGCAGGTATTGTCCGGATTGATGGAGGTTTTTTCCCATTCTCCGCCCCGACACCGCTCCTGATAACTGGCTTAGAGAGACATTATCGTGAGTCGTTTAATGACTCTGTGATAGTACCCATTCCTCCCGTAAGCGACTCGATCGCAGCGTCGTCATCCGAAACCAAATTCCTCTACTTTGTCGATGGAGGCGGATATACAAGTAATTTTATTGATATCGATCCCCTGGATTGAAAATAGAGACGCTATCGGACCGCGAGGATTGCGCGCGGGCGGTTTGCGTACGGCGGGATACTGCGGGAAGTGGAGCAGCGGACAGGGATTCTATCGAGCTTAGATATTCCCCGCCTGAGTTAGGCGGGGAATATCGCTGAACTGCGGTGAACTGGAGAGCGTTACCATTTGCCGTTCAGCCCATACCCGATAGCTGCCATCTCTTGTCCGGCAAGCCTCTTGAATTGCTGCTTCTGAATCCAGCTCCATTTGGACCATCTACCAACAGGATTAAACCAGGCGATCTCCTTTGTCGGCTTCCAGTCCACGTTGCCTTTGCTGTCGCGGTTCTGGGATGACCCGCGGATCGGCAGCTCTTTGAATTTTGCCCAGTCGAATTTGTCCGCAACGCCGAGAAATTTTGCCATCGGCCCGACGACTTGTTCCGGCTTATTCACCAGGTCTTCGTACCTCACGATCTCCCACGAAGAGCCGCGGAGCCCGCTTCCCGCCACCGACATCAACCTCTGCATGGAGCGGACGCCGACAGCCCATTGCCTGATCCAAAATTCGTACGACTCATAGGGCCATGTGGCCTTTGCGGACTCCACGACGTCCCGGCCGTCCCTGACGAGCAGGATCAACTTGGCGTCTGGGAAGAAGTCGAAGAAGCGCTCCACGTTCGCGGCACCAGGCGTCCTCGCAAGCAGACGGCGCTCGGGCTCGAGGCCTTCCCGGAGGACTCTCAACAGCGCTTCCCCGAACTGGTGTGACAACCGTTGCTTCCACTGTTCAGGCTCCGGCATGGACGGCGTGTGCTTCCATTGTTGATAGGTGCGCTCAACCCACGCAGCCAGCACGTCGCTGTGTTCCAGAAGAAAGTCCTCTTTCATGACTACGGACGGAGAAAAAGTGGGATCAATCAGCTGGAGAATATCCGCAAAAAAATTCGTGCCCGTTCTCGGCATGATGCCGATCATAAATACAGGAGGACCTGCAGGGTTCATCGTTGCGAGTTACCAACCTTGATCAGAAGCGTAGCCGAAGTTTACCAGTTCCTGTCCGGCGATCCCTTTGAAAACGCGCTTGCGGTACCAGCCCCAGTCCGTCCAGGCACACTTTTTGAGGTGCCCTTGCCGAACCTCCTGTTTGTTAATGCTGTGCTGGAGGCCCACGGATTTTTGTTCAATGTGCTCCCACGCATAAAGGCCGGGATCGATCTCGAGAAAGCGGAAGAGACTTGCCACTACAGCCCCCGGTTCTTCCATCAGTTCTTCGAACTTCACCAGATCCCAGCTCTTTCCTTTTAAACCGGCAGAAACGTGCATGAAATGACGCACCGAGCGAGCTGCTTCGGCCCACTGTCGTATGGAGACATCATAGCGTTGGTCAGGCGATGCGCGCAGAGCTGAAGCCACCTCGTCGCGCCCGTCTCTCACTAGAATCACCACACTGGCTCCTGGAAACACCTGGAGAAGTGTCTCGATATTATGCGCAGCCGTAGTCTGGACGACGAGCCGCCTGCTGCCACTGCTTTGCGCGGCCAGGAGTTCCAGAATGCTTTGACTCAAGTGGCGGACTAAAACGCCTCGCCATTCCTCCGGTTCGTTGAACCATGGGAGCCCTTTCCATCGCGTACATGTTTTCTCCGCATATTCCAGCAACAAGTGCGCGTTCTCCATGATGTGGTCTTGCGCCAGAACGCCTGGCGCTTCAAGCCCTGGATGTCCTAATAACAGATCCGAAAGATAGTTGATCCCTGTGTATGGCGTGACCCCTAACAGGAATATCGGTGGTCGTATCTTCACGTGTTCCTTCTTGAGGACGGATCTACAGTCTGTATTAAGAACATGCAGGTATTCAAGACAATGCCTTCAGACCGGATACCGCCTGTGAGGGAAATCCATCGGACTCGGATGAGATCCACGAACATGCGGGAGCCATAGGAGCGGATGAAACAGGTTTCCTTTCGCCGCGCGCGCCCAGCATACGAATATTTCTCGAACACGGAGACTGCATCGTCTGGCCAGGAACAGCAGCCCAGGATTGAAGTCCAGTCTGATGAGGAATCTGCGGCAGTGCTATCGCACTGACAGTCCCAATGACCTGAAACCGCTGTGAACACTTATCAGTACAACTTTATTATCCACTGCTGCGCGTCATTGTCAAATCGGTCTTATCGAAACAAATCCTAAAGAAAGTATCAGGCCCGATTACACAGCGAGGCAGCCTCATTCATTGCCACGAAATGTGGATTGGCGAAGTCCGGCTTGCCGTAAGACATTTCCGCTCCGTTCAATTCAACGACCTTTCCCCCTGCCGCACTGAGGATCGCGTGCCCGGCGGCGATGTCCCATTCCATCGTCCGTCCCAAGCGCGGATAGATGTCCGACTCCCCCGCCGCTACCAGGCAGAACTTCAGTGACGAGCCGATACTCTTGAAGGCAGCGACGCTGCGGCCCGCGAGAAACGATCGCAACTCATCCGCATCGGCGTGCGACCGGCTCGCCACGACGGTCCATCCCTCGGCCGGAACGGGACGGCACGCGATCGGGCAGCGTTCGGCGCCGGTTCCGGTGAATGCTCCGTGTCCGACGAGTCCAGCGAATAGACGACCCAGCGCCGGCGCAAGTACGACACCGAGAACAGGCCGCAGTTCGTCGATAAGGGCGATGTTGACCGTAAACTCACCGTTGCGGTTGATGAATTCTTTCGTGCCATCGAGAGGATCCACGAGCCAGAAACGCCGGCCCGCATTCGGTATGTGACCCGCAGACACCGCTTCTTCAGAGATGATTGGTGTGCCGGGTATGACTGCTCCCAGCTTCGACAGTATTACTCGTTCCGCTGCCTCGTCCGCCTCGGTGACTGGTGACTTATCGGCTTTGGCGTGAACCCGGAATTCTGTTCCATAGATATTAAGGATGACGGTTCCAGCTTCTTGAGCTATTGCGATGACCCGATCCAGTACTTCCGAATTCATTACATTGACGGTCCTTGCTTCAATTTCATTGACTCAATAAACCTCGCGGGCTTATTTGTAAAGGGATATTTTTAATGATATTTAGTTAAACATTTTCTGTGTCTGGACGGTCGAAACGTTTCCGTAGAGTTACCGCAAAGGAGGCAGGAGGGCTATTTCTAATGCCGCAGGTCTCGGATCTCATTGCCGCCTATATTGAAAGTTATCTGAAGTCGCACGAACACAAAAGTCTCTTGCGCTTTATTACCTGCGGCAGTGTCGATGACGGTAAAAGCACGCTCATCGGACGATTGTTGTACGAGTCGAGGGTGCTGTTCGACGATCAACTGGCGGCTCTGGCGGGCGATTCAAAAAAGTTCGGCAGTCAAGCGCACCATCCGGATTTCGCTCTGCTGGTCGAAGGACTGGTCCCCGAGCGCGACCAGGGAATCACGATCGATGTTGGCTACCGGTTCTTTTCGAGCGACCGGCGAAAGTTCATCGTAGCCGACACACCGGGTCACGAGCAGTACACGCGCAACATGGTGACAGGCGCGTCCACTGCGGATGCGGCAATCATTCTTGTAGACGCCCGGCACGGCGTGCTCACGCAAACGCGCCGGCATAGTTATCTCGTTTCACTGATCGGGATCCGTCATGTGGCGCTCGCAATCAATAAGATGGACCTCGTCGATTATTCCGCAGCGCGATACCGGCAGATTGAGAACGAGTATCGGGACTTTGCCAGAAAGATCGGATTACCCGATGTGACCTGCATTCCCGTATCGGCTTTGAAGGGCGACAATATCCTCGCGCCCAGCCCGAACACACCCTGGCATCGCGGGGCAACGCTGATGGGCTGGCTGGAAACCGTCGAAATCGACGAAAACCGGTTGCAGAAACTGCCGTTTCGATTTCCCGTGCAGCGGGTGAATCTTCCTTCGATGGATTTCCGCGGATTGAGCGGCACCATTGCCAGCGGTGTCGTCAGCAGGGGCGATCGGGTCCGAGTACAGCCTTCGAGCAGGGAAACACGGGTCGCGCGCATTGTCACCTACGACGGCGGCGATCTGGATCGTGCAGTGACTGGCCAATCGATAACGCTGGTTCTCGAGGACGAAGTCGATGTGTCCAGAGGGGATCTGATTTCTGCTATTGATGCTTCGGCGCAAGTCGCTGCTCAATTTGAAGCCATCGTCGTGTGGCTGAGCGATCAGCCGTTGTTGCGCGGCCGGTCTTATCTGATGATGCTGGGTCCAAAAACCGCAACCGCCACGATCGCTCCCATAAAATATCAGCTCAACGTCACTACGTTGGAGCATGTAGCGGCTGAGAAGCTGGATCTCAACCAAATCGGGGTTTGCGAGCTCGAACTGGATCAGCCGGTTTGCTTCGATCCTTACGAGGAGAATCGGGACACCGGCGCTTTCATCCTTATAGACCGGATGACGAACCATACCGTCGGCGCCGGAATGCTTCGGTTCGCGCTGCGGCGTGCCCATAATATTCAGATCCAGCACATCGATGTCGATAAGACTGCGCGCTCGGCAATTAAAAAACAAAAGCCGTGTTTGGTTTGGTTTACGGGACTTTCAGGCGCCGGAAAATCGACCGTCGCCAATCTGGTCGAGAAGAGACTGCACGCGATGGGCTATCACACCTACATCCTCGATGGGGACAACGTCCGGCACGGGTTAAACAAGGATCTCGGCTTCACGGCCGAGGATCGGGTGGAGAATATCCGGCGTATCGCTGAAGTCGGCAGGCTTATGGTGGATGCCGGCATGATCGTGCTTACTGCCTTCATTTCGCCCTTTCGCGCCGAACGCCGGATGGCCCGCGGCTTAGTTGAAACCGGCGAATTCGTTGAGGTCTTTGTCAATGCGCCGCTCGGCGTCGCTGAACAACGGGACCCGAAGGGGCTCTACAAAAAAGCGCGGCGCGGCGAGATCAAGAACTTCACTGGAGTGGACTCTCCATATGAACCGCCGGAGGCGCCGGAGATTGTTCTCGATACAGCGACACTCGGCCCCGAGGACGCTGCCGAACGGGTGATCGCAGTGCTTCGCCGTCTGGGAGTCATCGAAGAGCGCTGAACGGGGGAGGAGAAGGTGTTCAACTCCTATTTCTCGAACGCACTGCAATGTTCTATTGCACGCTCGGCAAGATGCGTAATACACTTCGGACGAAGAGTCTGACCGTCCGCTTCAGATCTATCGCCGGATGGCCGGCAAAGCAGTTCCAGGCGTTATTCCTTGAGGCCGTGACCACGACAGTCTTCTGCCGGGCGGAGTGCCGGCTGTTGGACCGTCACGAGTGCTCTCAATGGTGCGTCCGGAACTGTGGCCGCAACGGCGAAGGGCAGCGTACTAAACTCGCCTGCCGAAAAGCGCTTGCGAACGCAGGCTCACCCGAAATCGTCTTCAGACGATGTGGCCGCTTTCTAACTATTGACAGATATCCGTACGTTTGCCATTCTTTAAATGGTTTTAGCCCTGTTGGTAAAGGCTTTAAGAAGCTCATGTCACTTCGAGGGTTGGGTAGCCTGCCTGTCGCGGTTGGATTATCCTCCTGGATGTCTTTAAAAGAGCGCATGTGACTTTTGGGGCGGTAGCCTGTCTGGATTCGACTGTTGAGGGTATCAGGCACATTTCACTAACAAGATCAAATCGATTAGACCGGATATAACATGAAGACTTCCTGTTTTTGCGCTCTGGCATTGTTGATTTCCACCGTTACTGTGCTGGCACAGCAAGCCGCCCAGAAACAAGGAACGGAAGCGAGCGGGAAGCAGGCTGCCACCAGGCCACTCACCGACTATGTGCTTGGGCCGAACGATGAGATCGTTGTCTTCGCTGTCGATGCTGAAGAGATTACGAATAAGCCGATCCGCATTGGAGTTGGTGGGGATATTAATCTTCCGATGGTTGGACGGATCCGGGCTGCAGGGATCACTGTTCCACAACTTGAAAGTGAGATCGCCGAACGCCTGAAGGTTTATGTGCGCCAGCCGCAGGTCTCGGTGAGCGTAACACAGTTCAGAAGCCAACCCATCATGCTGCTCGGCGCCGTTCGCAATCCAGGGGTGATTCAACTCGAAGGCAGTAAGACTCTCGTTGAGGTGCTGTCGATGGCGGGAGGCACACTGCCTGAAGCCAGTTCGAAAATCACCATCACACGACGTAAGGATTCCGGGCCGCTGCCGTTAGCATCAGTGTCTGGCGATGAGAATTCCAAATTTATTGTGGGCGAAGTGGACATGCGTTCCATTATCGATGCCTCCCGGCCGGAGCAGAACATTCAGATTCTTCCCAACGACGTCATCACTATAGCGCGTGCTCCAATCGTCTACGCCGTCGGTCAGGTGAATAAACCCGGTGGTTTCACCCTGAACGAGAAAGATCGCGTCTCGATCCTTCAGTTGCTCGCCATGGCGGGAGGGACCGTACAATCGGCCAATACGAAAGGGGCTAAGGTCATTCGACCTGTTCCTGGCTCGACGCGCATCGAGTTGCCCGTCAACCTGAAAGACATCCTGGCAGGTAAGGGAAAGGACATTCTGTTGCAGCCAGAGGACATCCTCTACGTTCCGGACAGCTATGCGAAGGGCACTTTTCGGAAAACCATCGACACTGCTATATCGATAACCACCGGAATGGCCATTTATCGCGGCTACTAGCTTCAGGAAAATTCACAGCGCTATACTAATTGCGGCCATCCTGATCAGTACTTTGGGGCCGCGGACAACATACGCGAAGAAAATCCGAAGATGCGCAATATAACCGGACCTGTCAATTCCATGGATGATCACGATGGGGATTCCCTTTCTACCGTCCAGCTGCCTGCGTTTCGCACGGGAAACAGGGGGTCACTGGGCCTGACAGGAGCTGCGTCCGAACCGGACGATATAAAAGTGTTGCTCCAGTACGTCCAGGTTGCCTGGAGGCACAAGTGGATTGTGCTTCTGAGCACGGTCGTTGGAACCCTGCTGAGTCTGGGCATCAGTCTTTGGATGAAGCCGCTCTATCTGGCAGACACCTCGGTAGAAATCGAGCCGGTTCAAGAGTCGTTTACCGATTTTACTGTCGCAACCCAGATACAGCTGCTCTCCAGCGACACGCTGCGTCATAGAGTCGTAGAAAAACTGGCCAGGAGCACACAGCCGTTCCCACCAACTCTCGATCCGTTAACTTCCCTGCGTGGTCTGTTGAGACTTCCTGATCCCGCGAAAAACACGGACTGGATGACCGCTGTCTTTGAGGCGGCGGGTACTACAAAGGTAACCGCAGGTAAAGAAAGCCGCGTGTTGACGATCGAAAGCCGGTCTTCCAACCCTCAGGCGGCAGCAGATTTCACCAAGACGCTGGCTAGTGAATATCTCGCGCAGAACCAGGAGTTGCGTTGGGAGTCCTATCAAAACACCGGTGAGTGGCTGAACCGTGCTCAGGAAGAGTTGAAACGAAAGCTTGAGGCTTCGGAACAACGGTTGCAGGATTTTGCCAAAGAACACGGACTGATTATTACAGCGTCGCAGAACAGTTCGGAAGAAAGTTTCAAGCAAGTACAATCCCAATTGGGGCAAGCGTCGGCGGACCTGATTACCAAACAGTCCGTCTACGAATCCAGCCTCTCCAGTCCGACCGAAGCTCTTCCCGCCGTGCTCGATTCCGGTCCAATGGCACAATACCAGGTCCACCTCTCCGACCTGCAGCGACAGATGGCGGACCTGAGTACGACGCTGACGCCAGATAATCCCAAAGTTCAGAAGCTTCAGGCGCAGATCAAGGAACTCGAGGCGGCCAAAGAGAGAGAGCGGCAAAATATCCTGAGCCGCATCAAGATTGACTACGAAGCCTCGCAAAAGCGGGAAGCGCGGCTCGAACAGGCCTTCAAAGACCAGTCTCAGCATCTGTCCGGTCAGGCAAACGAACTCATTCAATACAATATCCTGCAGAGAGAAGCGGAGACCAACCAGAAGGTATACGATCAAACCCTGGCCGAGGCTAAGCAAGCCGGCCTGGCCTCCGCCATGCGCACGAATAACGCGCGTATCGTCGATCCGGCCAAGGTACCTCAGGTTCCACAAAGTCCGAACTTGCCGATGAACATCTCACTTGGCATGTTCAGCGGCCTGTTTTGCGGTGCATTATTTGTAATTGTTCGTTTCACATTGGAAACCCGAATCCAGGCTCCAGGGACCGTGGAATGGCACTTCAATTTGCGCGAATTGGGTATCATTCCGTCCGCTGCGCTGATTCCAGGGATGCGGAACAAACCCCGTCTCTTGCCGGGCCGCGGCGGGACAACGAACAAACTACAGCGAACGGCGGGAACGGTTCTGATTCCTCCAGGCGAAGCGAGGCCTCGAGAATCTCTGGAATTCATCACCTGGACGCAGAAGTCTTCAGTCATTTCCGAGTCATTCCGCGCGGCTGTGACCTCAATTCTCTTCTCATCCGAAAATACAGAACAGCCGCAGGTTCTGGTAATTACGAGCGCGGCCCCCGGGGAAGGGAAAACCACCGTTTCCACGAACCTGGCAATCGCGCTCGCAGAAACGAACCAGCGCGTTCTGCTCATCGACGCGGATATGCGGCTGCCCCGGTTGCACTCGATTTTCGATCTACCAAACACGCAGGGTCTGACCGATTTTCTGTACGAGCGCAGGCCCGTCGATGAATATGTCGATGACGAACTCGCCCGGAAGACACATATCCCAAACTTGTTCGTCATGCCTGCAGGCCCGGCCCGTTCGAATCTGTCGCGGCTGCTTTACTCGAAGAGGGTGAAGGAACTGCTGGCTCGGCTCTGCAGTTCCTTCGATATGATCCTGCTGGATACGCCTCCAGTGATGAGCGTTCCGGACGCAAGAATTCTTGGCCGCGCTGCAGGTGCTGTTGTTCTGGTGATGCGTGCACACCAGACACGAACGGACGCTGCGATCGCGGCGGTTCGCTGCTTTGAGGAAGATGGATGCCCTGTGTTGGGAACCATTCTCAACGATTGGAATCCCAAACGCTCGAGTCTCGGGCCGTACGGAGCGCCCTACGGCTCGCCGTACTCGCCTTATGGCCCATAAACGTTTTGTTTAAGCCTCCTTTTCTGCCCTTTATAGCCAGTTCTATCTGTCCTCCTCTGTGTTCTGGTCTAGAGTCATCCGTTCCAGGAACTGGATGTCGTCGTCTCAGATTAGCAAAACCCCAGGTCAATACATGCGTAGCTTGAGGATTCCCCTGATTATCTTGTGCCAGGCCACCTTCGTTGTTTTGTCTCTCGGCCTGGCCCTTGCCATTCGCCTCGATTTTTCGTTGAGCCTCGTAGAATGGAACCTGTTGGCACAGGCTCTGATAGTAGTGGTTCCGATCAAGCTGTGCACGTTCTTCGCAGGTGGCCTGCATAAGGGTTCGTGGCGTCTTGCAGCTCTGCCGGATCTGATGCGCATCGCGTTCGTTAATCTTGCCGCCTCGTTACTCTCCGGTATCGCGGTTACGATGTGGGTCGGGAAACAGTTCCCGCGGTCGACGTACATCATTGATCTGCTCGTCTGCTTTCTACTCAGTGCGGGCGCCCGATATTCGCTACGAGTCTACAACGAAGCGCTCAAGCCGGCACTGACGGAGGGCAGGAGCATTCTTATCTACGGCGCCGGAGCAGCTGGAATAACCCTTGTCCGCGAAATTCGTGCGAACCGTTCGCTGGGCCTTAACGTTGTGGGGCTTATTGACGATAACGCATCGGTGCGGTCTATGACAATGATGGGTGTTCCGGTTCTCGGTGGTGGAAGGGACCTTCCAAGGATTGTGGATCGGTATCGAAATCGCGGTATCACGATTGAGGAGGTCATCATTGCGATGCCCTCGGCAACGAGCCGTCAGATGCGGGAAGCCCATGCCAATTGCCGTGGCGCCAACGTTCAGTGCAAGACGATTCCCAGTATCGCGGACCTCCTTACAGGAAAATATCTGAGCGAGCAATTGCGAAACATATCACTTGACGATCTGCTGGGCCGGGAACAGATCCGGCTGGAAGAAGACAAAATTCAGCAGAGCATCGCCGGTAAGGTTGTCCTGATCACCGGCGCCGCCGGCTCCATCGGATCAGAACTGTGCAGACAGACGGCCTCCTTCTCTCCTGCAAAGCTGGTGGTCCTCGATCAAGCCGAAAGTGAATTGTTTAAAATCGACCAGGAACTTCGCGACAAATATCCCGATCTCAACATCGTTCCCGTCATTGGCGACATTCGCCATCTCTGGACTGTAGAGGACGCGGTCCGGAGACATTCGGTACAATCCATCTATCACGCGGCCGCCTATAAGCACGTTCCGATGATGGAGGCGCACATCCTCGAGGCCGTTCGGAACAACGTCATCGGCACCTGGAACCTCGCGGAGGTTGCCCGTCAAAACCGCGTCGGCAGTTTTGTGATGATTTCCTCCGACAAGGCGGTAAACCCCACAAGTGTTATGGGGCTTACGAAGAGAATCGCAGAGCTGATCGTCTGTGCAGCATCCAAGGGAAACGATAACTCCACCAATTTTGTCTCCGTTCGCTTTGGAAATGTGCTGGGAAGCAATGGCAGCGTCGTTCCTACTTTCCGCTCCCAGATCGCCGCAGGGGGACCGGTGACCGTGACTCACCCGGACATGCGCCGGTATTTCATGAGTATCCGCGAAGCCGTGCAATTGGTGCTGCAAGCCTCAACCATGGGAAAGGGATCCAATATCTTCGTACTCGATATGGGCGACCCCGTTCGGATCCTGGACCTGGCACATAATATGATTCAGCTCGCCGGCCTTATGCCGAATGAAGACATTGAAATTCGGATCACTGGACTGCGTCCCGGCGAAAAGCTCTTCGAGGAGATCGCCCTCGAAGGCGAAAACATTCTCCCCACGTATCACGAGAAGGTTCGTATCTTCAAGGGGATGGAGATTGAGCCGTATATTCTGTCAAATTGGTTGAGGAGACTGCAATTGTTGATCGAACAAAGAGACGAAAAGAACATCCTGAGATGTCTCGCCGAACTGGTACCCGAATACAATTCTCAGCAGACAGAAGAGACTTTGACAGCGCGAGGAATATCAAGGCACCTGGGGGAAGCCGTCGCCACCACAGGAGCGTCCAACGCGCGTCGGGCTTAAACTCTGGTCGTATGCAATTTCCACGATCCAGAGCATTCCTCAAAACGGTTCTTCCCAAGAAGGCACGTCCCCTCTGGTGGCGGGTAACGGGTGTACCGAGTGTACTCCGAAGGAAACTGAAGAAATTCAAGCGCCGGCCTCCGGTCGGCTGGGTGCGATTTGGTTCATTGAGACGGCTTGAGCCGGTCGATCGGGGCTTTGGTTGGCGTTGGGGCAAAGTGATTGACCGCTATTACATTGAAGCATTCCTGAACGACTTCGCCGCGGATATACGTGGCCGCGTTCTGGAGGTTGCCGACAACACCTACACCGTCCTTTTCGGAGGGGACAAAGTAACCCATTCCGATGTTCTTTACGCAACCCACGGTAACCCGAAGGCCACGATAATTGCCAATTTGACGGATGCTGAAAACATTCCATCAAACAGTTTTGACTGCATTATTCTGACCCAGACACTGCAGTTCATTTATGGCGTCCAACCCGCGATCCGTACTCTTCATCGAATCCTCAAACCCGGTGGAGTGCTCTTAGTCACCAGTCACGGAATCAGCCAGATATCCCGGTTTGACATGGACAGTTGGGGCGAATACTGGCGGTTCACTTCTCTCTCGCTACGCAGGCTCTTCAGTGAAGTCTTCCCGGAAAACCACATAAAGATCAAGGTCTACGGCAATGTTCTTACGGCTACAGCATTCCTGTACGGACTCAATGCAGGCGAACTTCGGCGCGAAGAACTCGAATACCAGGATCCGGACTACGAGCTGATTCTCTGCGCCCGCATCACGAAACCTGACGATCTTTCTGTTCCAGCAGTTACAACAATGGCAGGAATTTTAGGTGAAACATCTGGCACGAAATAACAGCGTTCATAAGTTAATGGGGATTGAAGATGCCGAGGCATCTATCGGTTGCGCACGTTCTTTTGGCCACTTTGCATCGGCTGGGAGGAATCGATGAGCGCCGCCCTGCCCCAGATCAAAGGCGACGCCGGGAATCTTCGTAGTTCCGTAATTCGCATCCGGCCTTCGGAAACCAGAATTGCAATCGGGTTCAAAGACCTGTGGGACTATCGGGAGCTCCTGTACTTTCTCGTATGGCGCGATGTGAAGGTTCTCTATAAACAGACGGCCATCGGGGCAGCGTGGGCAGTGATTCAGCCCCTGATGACCATGGTCGTTTTCACGCTGGTGTTTGGCACTTTCGCGAAAATACCGTCGGACGGGTTACCTTATCCCATTTTTAGTTTTGCGGCGTTGCTGCCCTGGACGTACTTTTCCAAATCGTTGACTCAGAGCGTTACGAGTGTGGTATCCAATGCGAACCTCATTTCAAAGGTCTATTTCCCACGCCTCCTGCTTCCGATTTCCGCTGTGGTTGAAGGACTGATCGATTTTGCGATTGCTTTTGTCTTCCTGCTGGGAATGTTTGCCTGGTACCGAGTCGTCCCGAGTCTGTGGAGTGTGTTGCTGGTGCCGCTCTTTATTTTGCTGGCATTGCTGACTGCGCTGTCTGTAAGCCTATGGCTCTCGGTCATCAATGTCCGGTATCGTGACGTCGGCAGAGCGGTACCGTTTCTGGTCCAGCTTTGGTTGTTCGCGTCGCCCGTCGCCTACCCGGCCAGCATGGTTCCCTTGAAATGGCGTCACCTTTTTGGCCTGAACCCGATGACCGGTGTCATTGAAGGTTTTCGTTGGGCGCTGGTTGGAAAGGAGAGGCCTGATGCCGCACTTCTGCTCATCAGTGTAGCTGTGGTAATTGGACTTCTCTTCAGTGGTTTGGTTTTCTTCAAACGCATGGAATCAACATTTGCGGACGTGGTGTGATGCCTGTGAAGGCTCGGGCTGGGACCACAACGCGATTTGCGGAGGTTAGGTCGTGAAATCTGTCATCCTTGCAGGCGGCTTCGGCTCTCGCCTGTCCGAAGAAACGTCACTACGCCCCAAGCCGATGGTTGAAATAGGCGGCAAGCCCATTCTCTGGCACATCATGAAGATCTACTCCTGGTACGGTGTCAACGAATTCATTGTCGCGCTGGGCTATAAAGCGGAAGTTGTTAAGGACTACTTTTTGCGCTTCTACGCGATAAATAACGACCTGACCGTTGAGTTGGCCTCGGGAACAACGACGATTCACAAAAATGGCAGCGTCGCCAACTGGAAAGTGCATCTTGCAGATACTGGTTTACACACCCAGACAGGCGGACGTCTCAAACGATTACAGAACTGGCTTGCCGAAGATGAAACTTTCTTCCTCACTTATGGAGACGGCTTAGCCAATCTGGATATCCCTGCACTGCTGAAGTTTCATCGAAGTCATGGAAAGATCGCAACCGTGACCACCGTACGCACTCCGGCGCGCTTCGGACGAATCGGATTCGTGGGGGACCAGGTTTCGGAGTTCTACGAAAAGCCTGAAATTGGTGAGGGCTGGATCAATGGCGGCTACTTTGTGCTGAACCGCCAGGCTTTCGACTACATTGAAGGTGATGAGACGATCTGGGAGCGTGGACCGGTTGAGCGACTGGCAAAAGACGGGCAATTGATGGGATACCGGCACGACGGTTTCTGGTCGTGCATGGATACACTGAAAGAAAAGCACATCCTGGAGGCTTTCTGGGAGTCGGGACAACCGCCATGGGCGGTATGGAATCAACCTGACGCAAAAAGCGATGAAGGGTATGGAACAGCCGATGCCGAAAGCGCAAGTCAGAGCCGCTTTCGCGCGTTGTCAGGCACACCTTCGAAATAATTACACATCGCCGACTCAAGCAATACCAACCCGACTCGCTGACAACTCGAGAATCCATTGTCACAGAACATCAAAGCCAGTCTTTTGAATCGCGTGATTCGAAAATCTGCACGCCTGCTGAACAGAGGGTTGGGTTTTCGAACCGAACCCGAAACACCAGAGCCTCGGCCGAAAATGCAGATATGGTCGATCGGCATCTATACAGGCGAATCCCCGCTGGCCCTGAATCCTGCCCCCGGCATTCAGAACCCTGTTCTTACAGGGGACTCGGTCCAAGACGCACCAGCGGCCTATGTTGCCGACCCCTTCATGATCAAAGTCGGGGGTACCTGGCATATGTTCTTCGAGGTCTTCAATTCGCAACGCCGACTCGGAGAAATAGGCCTGGCAACCAGTTGTGATATGATCCACTGGAATTACCGGCAAATAGTTTTGAGAGAGCCGTTCCATCTCTCGTTTCCCTACGTTTTTGAGTGGGAAAATGAATACTACATGATCCCAGAAAGCTATCAGGCGAAATCGGTACGACTTTATCGGGCAACCAATTTCCCGGTAGGATGGGCCTTTGTCGGCAACCTCATCGCTGGAGACGATTTCGAGGACAACTGCGTCTTCCGCTTCGATGATCGCTGGTGGCTTCTGAATGACCTCTCCCGAAGCCCATATTTCGCGGGCACATTGCGTCTCTTCTGTTCTGAACACCTCACCGGACCATGGGTTGAGCATCCGAAGAGTCCGGTCATCAATGGCGATCCCCATAAAGCACGCCCGGCCGGCCGGGTGCTGGTGTGGAACGATAGGGTCATCCGCTTCACACAGGACTGCAGCCCCGTTTATGGTATTCAGGTCCGCGCCTTCGAGTTCACGGAACTGACGACAACGACTTTTCAGGAACGGGAAATTCCTTCACCGGTGCTCCAAGGTAGCGGCACCGGTTGGAACGAGTCGGGCATGCACCACGTTGACCCACATTTGCAAGATGACGGAAAGTGGATCGCATGCGTAGACGGATGGCATTGGAATTCGTGACTTCTCATCGTACAGTACAGGTTCCAACGGACTGACTATGCGAACGCTTCTGAGACGCCTGAAAAATTATCCGATAGGAATACTGCTGAGTGATCTGAAGGACTTCATTGCACGCCTGCCCCGCGAGATCGCGAGCCCCCGGAGGAGAATCCGCTCTTACAAACCGGATAAGCCTCCAATCGGCGATATGTTGCTCTGTTATAGCAACACTGCATTTTTTTTGAAACGCGGGGCTCCTATTCCCAACAGTCACACCTATCATTGGGAATCGTCTCAGATCGTCAGGACGTTTTTAGAACTGGGATATAGAGTCGACGTCATCCATGAAAATAACGACCGGTTCGTTCCCGACAAGAAGTATTCCATTTTTCTTGGCAACCGGACGAATTTCCACAGGATCGCCAGCCTCCTGAACAAGGACTGCATCAAGATTTTGTATATTGATACACGTCATTGGCTTTTTCATAATATGGCGGAGTACAGGCGGCTCGAGGCGCTGAAAAAGAGACGCAATATTGTTTTACCTGCCCGGCGGACGATGCCGCCCAACCTTGCGATTGAGAGTGCCGATTACGGGATTGTCCTGGGGAACGAAGCCACGATGAGTACTTATCGTTACGCCGGGAAACCTCTTCTTCCTGTTCCGATCTCCACTCCGGTCGTTTATCCCTGGCAGGACGATAAGAATTTTGCCGCGGTGCGCAAGAATTTCCTCTGGTTTGGCAGCTACGGACTTGTCCATAAGGGCCTCGACCTGGTCCTCGAGGCGTTCGCCGAAATGCCGGAGTATCAACTGACGGTGTGTGGCCCTATAAAGGTCGAGGTGGAAAAGGATTTTCAAAGCTGTTATTACAAGGAACTTTATTCCACAAAAAATATTCACACTGTTGGTTGGATCGACATCAGCAAACCAGAGTTTCTGGCGATGGCTAAGAACTGTCTCGGCATTGTATTTCCTTCTTCTTCGGAAGGCATGAATGGAGGAGTGATCACGTGCATGCATGCCGGCCTGATTCCAGTTGTGAGTTCCGAGACGGGCATAGACGTGGACAGTTCCCATGGAGTGCTGCTTAAAACCTGCTCGGTGCAAGAGATCCAGGAAGCGGTTCGCGGCCTTTCGCTTTTAGGGGATGCCCAACTCGCGGCCATGGCGAGAAAAAACTGGGAACTGGCGAGAGCCAGGCACACAAAAGAAACCTTTTCGGCGGCATACGCCGGCATTGTGTCGCAAATCATGGCCGGGGAGATGGACAAAAGCCGAACGGCAGTCGCTCCTGCTCCCGAATTCGCGCAGTTATCTCGACCGTCCTGATCCGGCTTCTTCGCCGCAAATTCAATGAAACTCGTGACAGTCGGAATCCCGGTTTACAAGCGGTTGCAGTACCTTCCCCGCGTTCTGGAGGTTGTGACCTCGCAGGACTATCCAAACATCGAGCTCATCGTTTCTGACAACGGCATGAATGGCGGTGCAGTCCAGGAAATCCTTAAAAGGCATTACCCGACGGCAAGGTTCCGACAGAATGCCGAGACCGTCGATATAATCACTCATTTCAATCAGATTATTCATCAGGCGTCTGGAGATTATTACGTACCCTTACAGGATGACGACGAAATCAGTTCAAACTACGTTTCGGAACTTGTCAAACTGTTGGAGCGATATCCGCAGGCATCATTTGCCATGGGTGTTCAAGAAACAATCGATGAGGCTGGCGTGTTCCTTAGAAAATCGAGCGAATCCGTCCCTGAGCTCTTATCAGGAACCGACTTTGTTCGAGCCGTCTGGGAAACGCATGAGTATAAGTTCGAAGCGTTGTCGACTTTCCTCGTAAGAACACAGGATTTAAGAGCCGCCGGCGGGTTCCCGGACTTTTGGAAGGGTACCAGTAGTGACGACGCGCTCATTGTCCGACTTTGCCTGGACCGCTTCGTGGCACTGAGTCCGCGTTGCGCATACAGAAAACGCTTCTTTGGCGCGAGCTATGGCTACGCAATGACCGCTGCGGATCTGGCAAGGGGTATCAAGGATTTTTTGAAGTTTCTCGATAGGGACCCGGTTATTATTCAGTTCGCGCGACGCCAGCCATCCGCGTGGGCCGGGATTAAACGCGTTCTGGTAGACAAGTCGTGGAAGACGTATTACTACCGATGGATAGATATTTACAGAGGGAGACTTTCGACACTTCAGTGGGTGAGGGCCGGCTTCAGTCTGCCGTTGATTCCCGAATACTACAAGGCAGTAACTCACACCTGGTTATCAGCCTCCAAAGCGGTCGCCGGGAGGGCTATCCGGGAGCGACTGGGTCGGAGAGCACCAGCGGTTAAGGAACAATAGGGATCGCCCGCGGCCCCGGGGAAGCAGCAACTCATTTCTATGAACAACATCGCGATTAAGGCAGAGAATCTTTCGAAGAAATACACTCTTGGCATGCTGGAGCGCCATGATACCCTTCGCGACCATATTACAGCTGGGGTAAGATCGCTCATCCGGCGCACACCTCGCCAATCCAAAAACGAGACTGCCGATTCCCCTTCGACTTTATGGGCGCTCAAAGATGTTTCCTTTGACATAAAGAGAGGAGAAGTTGTCGGTTTCATCGGGAGCAACGGCGCCGGCAAAAGCACGTTGCTCAAGCTGCTTTCACGAATAACTGAACCGACAGGGGGTTATGCCGATATTAACGGGCGGGTTGCTTCGCTGCTCGAAGTCGGAACCGGTTTTCATGGAGAACTCACCGGACGGGAGAATGTCTACCTGAACGGCGCGATTCTTGGCATGAAGAAAGCCGAAATTGACCGAAGATTCGACGAGATTGTTGCCTTCGCGGAGGTGGAAAGATTCATAGATACACCTGTGAAACGCTACTCCAGCGGTATGTATCTGCGTCTTGCCTTTGCCGTGGCCGCTCATCTGGAGCCTGAGATTTTGATTGTTGACGAAGTGCTGGCGGTTGGTGATGCATCTTTCCAGAAGAAATGCCTGGGGAAAATGCACAAGGTGGGAAGCGAAGGCAGAACTGTCCTTTTTGTGTCTCACAATCTTTCGGCTCTCACTTCTCTATGTCCGCGAGCCGTGTGGCTTCACCATGGAAAGGTATTCAAGAACGGTCCGTCTCATGAGGTCGTCAGCGATTACTTGAGTTCAAACCTGCTGATGGAGTCGGTGCAAGAATGGCCCGATCCCGAGCTTGCGCCGGGCAATGATATCGTTCGTGCGCGTTCTATGCGTTTGAGCACAAACGGACAAATCTCATCGCTTGTTGACATCCGTCAATCTGTTACTTTCGAGATGGAATTTGAAGTCCTGAAATCCGGTCATCGACTGGTCCCGAATATCGCGCTGGAGAGAGAGGACGGCCTCTGCATCTTTGTCTCTCTCGAACGGGATCCGGAATGGCACCGCCGGCCGCGTCCGGTGGGGTGGTACCGCAGTACGGCACACATACCCGGCAATTTTCTCGCCGAGGGCAGATTCGTTCTCTCAGCAGGACTCATCACGGAAAGCCCGCTAAGGGTTCATTTTGATGTGAAACCCGCCGTGACGTTTCAGGTTGTTGACAGTTTCGAGGGCGATGCCGCCAGGGGAGATCACCCCGGTCAACTACCGGGTGTTATCAGGCCGTTGTTGAAGTGGAGCACTGAACATTTTTCTTCGCAGCATGGAGCCTTCGCCCCTGTGAGTACAGCTCGATAGTGAAAGAGGAGGACCTGTGAAGGCACTGGCCGAACCGACTGAATCATTTGAAAGCAGGGCTACGCACACTTGTGGAAGTTGCGGAGAGATGTTGTGTCACACATTTGTCGATCTAGGCATCTCTCCGCTAGCCAACTCCTACTTGACAGCCGCTCAACTGAACCATGCGGAGCCGTTCTACCCGCTGCACGTCCGCGTGTGTGACAGGTGCTTCCTGGCGCAGTTGGAACCCGTCTCCGACCCCCGCGACATCTTTTCCGATTACGCCTATTTCTCTTCCTATTCCGATACCTGGTTAGAGCACGCCAGGCTTTATACCGACCTTGTAGTCCCGAGGCTTGGACTGAATAGCAAGAGCTGGGTTATTGAAATTGCCAGCAATGATGGCTATCTGCTCCAGTACTTTAAAGCAAAAGGCATACCGGTTCTGGGCATCGAGCCGGCTGGAAATGTTGCCGAAAAGGCCATACAGCGTGGCATTCCGACGAAAGTGATGTTTTTCGGCGAAGAGACGGCGCGGGATCTGATTGCAGACGGCAAAAAAGCCGACTTGATCATCGGAAACAACGTTTTAGCTCACGTGCCAAATCTGAATGGCTTTGTGGCGGGTTTAGAGCTACTGCTCGCCCCACATGCGGTCATTACTCTGGAGTTTCCGCATCTGCTTCGGCTGATCGAGGAGAACCAGTTTGACACGATCTACCACGAGCACGTTTACTACTTTTCCCTGCTTTCCGTTTCAAAGCTCTTCGCCCGTCATGCACTCACAATCTTTGATGTTGAAGAACTTCCGACTCATGGAGGATCGCTCAGGATTTACGCCTGCCATTCCGAAGACAAAGAAAAAACGATTTCAGACCGAGTGACGGATTTGCTGACCCGGGAGAGCGCGGCCGGTCTGAACACGCTCGCACGCTACGTTTCCTTTCAAGATCAGGTCAAGAAGACCAAGCGCAGCCTTCTCCAGTTTCTGATTAGCGCCAAGGAGGAAGGGAAATCCATCGTTGGCTATGGCGCGCCTGCGAAAGGAAATACGCTTTTGAATTATTGCGGCGTCCGAAATGATTTCATCGACTATACAGTCGATCGCAGTCCGCACAAGCAGGGTCTCTTTCTTCCGGGAACGCATCTCCCAATCCACAGTCCAGAAAAAGTAAAAGAAACCAAGCCAGACTTCCTTTTGATTCTGCCCTGGAATCTGAAGGACGAAGTCATGCACCAGATGCGATTCATACGCGACTGGGGTGGGCGGTTCGTCGTGCCGATTCCCTCCGTTCAGATATTTGAATGACCTTTAATGAGACAAAGTTAAAGGGAGTTTTCGTTATCGAACTGGAAAAGCGTCAGGATGAAAGAGGGTTCTTCGCTCGAACCTGGTGCAAGAATGAGCTGGACCGCAAGGGTTTGCACTCCAATCTCGTCCAAAGCAGCATTTCTTTTAACCACAAAAAAGGAACCCTGCGGGGCATGCATTATCAGACGGCCCCGCATGAAGAGGTCAAGCTGGTCCGATGCACCACAGGCGCAATCTATGACGTGGTGATCGACCTTCGTGAATCGTCACCGACCTTTATGGAATGGACTGCCGTGGAACTTTCGGCGCAAAATCATCTCACACTTTATATACCTGAAAATTGTGCGCATGGATTCCAGACTCTGGTAGACAACACGGAAGTCCTTTACCAGATGTCCGAGTTCTATGCTCCAGAGTCTGCGAGGGGCGTCCGATGGGACGATCCCGCATTTGGGATTCAATGGCCGCCTGCCCGCAGAACGATTTCCACAAGAGATGCCACTTATCCCGACTTTGTCAACTCCAGTTTGATTCAGGGCAGCCATTAAGGGAGAGCTAAATGAAAAAAACCATGAAGGTTCTAGTTACAGGATCGGACGGTTATATCGGTCCCCATGTTTGTTCGTTGCTCTTGAAACGTGGACATGATGTTACCGGATTAGACACGGGCTATTATCGCGAGGGTTGGCTCTATCCGAGCGAGAGCGAAAGACTGCCGCGCTGTATCAACAAGGATATCCGGCACATCACCGTCGACGACTTCGACGGTTTTGACGCGGTTGTGCATCTGGCGGAGCTGTCGAACGACCCGTTGGGGCAGCACACCCCTGAACTTACTTACAATATCAACCACAAGGGGACCCTGGAACTGGCCAGGATGTCGATCGCCGCAGGGGTTTCTCGATTTGTCTACACGTCTTCATGCAGCGTATACGGGACGGGCGACGGTGCAGGGTACAAAACCGAGGAATCGGAGCTCAAACCTCAAACGGCTTATGCGCACTGCAAAGTCCTGGTTGAAAGAGACGTCTCTGCCCTGGCGTCAGACAACTTTTCGCCGACTTTCCTGAGAAACGCTACAGCCTATGGACCATCGCCGAGGATGCGATTTGACCTGGTGCTGAACAATCTGGCCGGCTTCGCGTGGACCGAGAAAGAAATAAGAATGACCAGCGATGGCAGCCCATGGCGCCCTCTGGTTCACGTCCGTGATATTGCCAATGCCATCGGCAGTGTGCTGGAAGCTCCACGGGACAGTGTCCACAACCAGATCTTTAATGTCGGCTCGACATCAGAAAACTACCAGGTTCGGGACATCGCAAAGATTGTGGCGGACACGTTCACGGGTTGTAAGCTGAGCGTAGGAAACAGTGATGG
The DNA here is from genome assembly GCA_963738025.1 of uncultured Acidobacteriota bacterium. GTDB lineage: Bacteria > Acidobacteriota > Terriglobia > 20CM-2-55-15 > 20CM-2-55-15 > 20CM-2-55-15. The sequence goes on from CAVTWA010000002.1 coordinate 54,223, forward strand.
AGACAATCGAAGCTACCGGGTCAGTTTCGACAAGATCCATACGTCGCTGCCCGGTTTCCAGTGTCTGGAAACCGTCAGAAGCGGCGCCGCGGAGCTCTTCCACCTGTTCAGCAGGATCGGCATGTCGCGAGAAATGTTTGATTTCCGCGCCTATACACGACTCAAAGAACTTCAGCACCTTCTTCAAACGGGCCAGCTCGACAAAGATTTCTACTGGTCGCACCAGGGACATCGATCGGAAGACGATCAGAGCGTCAGTGCATTGGCAAGTTCCCCGGAGGCTTTATAAGCGTTGAGAACGGAAGTTGACAATGCAACGCGAAAGGAGGGTGCAGAAACCGTTCAGGGACAGATGATGCAGATCATTTCGGCACTCTATCCTATCTGCCGAAGCATCACCGGGAACGGTACACGCGAAACGCTGCGTTTCATTGAACGCTATATTCCGCTCCAAATACATGAAGTTCCATCGGGAACGAACGTCTTCGACTGGACAGTTCCGAAGGAATGGAACATTCGTGAAGCCTACATCAAGAATGACCAGGGTGAAAAGATCGTGGACTTCGCCCGATCCAACCTCCACGTGATGAGCTACAGCGTTCCTTTTCGAGGAAAGATTTCCTTGGAGGAGCTCAAGAAGCATCTCTTCAGCCTGCCCGATAAGCCCGAATGGATTCCCTACAGGACGAGCCACTACAAAGAAAATTGGGGATTCTGCATTTCCCATCAGCAGCTGATGTCGCTTGGGGACGGCGAGTATGAAGTCTGCATTGATTCCTCATTGAAGCCCGGCCATCTTACATACGGCGAGTATTTCATTCCCGGCCAGACGTCCGATGAAGTTCTTCTTTCGTGCCACATCTGTCACCCGTCTCTATGCAACGATAACCTTTCCGGAATTGCTCTCGCGGTTCTTCTTGCAAAACATATGGCCCAGAAGGATCGTAAGTACTCCTATCGGTTCCTGTTCATTCCCGGAACGATCGGATCGATAACCTGGTTAGCTCTGAACGAATCGACCGCTTATCGAATCAAGCACGGCCTTGTCATGACCGGACTGGGCGACAAGGGAAACTTCACCTACAAAAGATCCCGGCGTGGGGATGCCGATATTGACAGGGTGTTCAGCCACATCGTCGCGAATTCTAACGATCACTCGCGCATCATCGACTTCCACCCTTACGGGTACGACGAGCGTCAGTTTTGCTCGCCTGGATTCAATCTCCCTGTCGGTTGCGTGATGCGGACTCCATTTGGTCAATACCCGGAGTACCACACGTCCGCTGATAACCTGGATTTCATAAGTGCCGAATCTCTTTCGGATTCCTTTGAGAAGTGCGTGACTGCCCTGGACATCCTGGAAACCAACAACGTGTACGTTAATCAGAATCCAAAGTGCGAGCCCCAACTCGGAAAAAGAAATCTGTATCAATCGGTGGGAGGACAAACTCACACGCAGATGACCGACATGGCTATTCTCTGGGTCCTGAACCAATCGGATGGTTCTCATAGTTTGCTTGATATCAGTGAGCGGTCCGGCTATCCCTTCCCCACCATCCGGCATGCGGCGAACCTGTTGCTCGAGCACCAGTTGTTGAAAGAAGCTTCGGATCCATCAACGAGCGGGAGATCCTGAATGTGCGGCATTGTCGGGATAGCCGGGCCCCACGAGTCAAAGTGGCTGCAGCGCATGAACAGCGCAATTACTCACCGTGGGCCCGATGATAAAGGCGAGTATCTGAGCCCAAATGGTTTGGTTTCTCTCGCTATGCGTCGTCTCAGCATCCTTGATGTAGAAAATGGGCACCAGCCGTTGTGCAACGAAGACGGCACCATCTGGATCGTGTTCAACGGTGAGATTTTTAATTCCCCCGAACTCAGAGAACAATTGGAGGAACGAGGCCACCAGTTCAGGACATCCAACTCGGATACCGAGGTGCTGGTGCACCTTTATGAAGACAAGGGACCCTCATTGTTGGAAGATCTCAACGGGATGTTCGCATTTGTATTGCACGATCAGCGGCGGAATCTGCTTTTCGGAGCGCGCGACCGGATGGGCATCAAGCCACTCTATCATTGGCAATCCAACGGCCGGTTTGCCTTTGCATCCGAACTGAAGTCTCTGCTGACGCTCCCTCCTGTCGAGCGGGAAATCGATACGCAGAGCTTGTTCGATTACATGACCTTGCTCTACGTTCCCGGCGAGGATTCCATTATCAAGGGAGTGCATCGCATTCCTCCAGGTCATCACTTCACATATGATCTCAATACTCGCAGCCTCAAGGTTCAGAAGTATTGGCAATTGAAATTCGCACGAACGGAGCATGTTCAGGCAGACAGCCTGCCGGACTTTGTGCGCGGCGAACTCCGTTCCGCAGTGAAACGCTGGACACTGAGCGACGTGCCGATCGCGTGCTCTCTCTCGGGGGGCCTCGACTCGTCCGCAATTGTCGGATTGCTGGCAGAACTCGGGTATCCGAAGATCAAGACTTATTCACTGGGCTTCGAAGGCGAAGAAGAAGCAGCATGGAACGAGGTCGATCTCGCCCGGCAGGTTGCTTGCCGGTGGGGTAGCGAGCACCACGAGATCGTACTGAAACCCAAAGAACTCCTGTCCGATCTGCTTTCCATGGTGTGGCACCTGGACGAACCTTACGGGGGAGGTTTGCCTTCGTGGTACGTCTTCAAGGCGATGAGTAAAGACGTGAAAGTTGCGCTCACCGGAACCGGGGGAGACGAGGTCTTCGGAAACTACGGGAAGTTTCGAGTGTACGAATCCCACACGGTGGCGAGAACGGCAACTGCTCTTCGGCAATGGTCGCCAGGGACATCGAATTTTCTGGCGGCTCTGGCTTCTCCCGGCGCTCGTCTGGCCGGCCATCTATCTCCCCGCTTGAACTTTCATGGACAGTGGTTGTCTCAGGTCCCGGACATTCTTGGTCAGCCGTTTGGTCACTACTACTACGCCAACTCCGTGCATTTCTCAGATCAGGATAAGCGCGTCCGCGTACTTCTGGAAAAAAATGGCAAGTTTCGCAACACGTCTTGCTATCTGCAGGGGCTTTATGACGACAGCCAGGTAGACGACGCTCGCAACGGGTTGGCTGCTGTTGACTTTCGGACACAGCTGGCCGAAGAGTTCCTCTTCATGACGGATCGTTTCTCGATGGCGCATGGGCTGGAGGCACGGGTGCCGTTCCTCGATCACGTTTTTGTGGAAAAAATGTTCGCCATTCCGTCGTCGCTGCGAACAAAGTCCATGGATCTCAAGTACCTGTTCAGGCAAGCCGTGGCCGATTTGTTGCCGGAGGAATTGCTTAGAGCCCGAAAGCGCGGTTTTGTGATTCCGATCCAGCTTTGGCTGCGCAGAGAATTGCGTCAGCTGGTCGAACGGTTGTTGCACCCGGAGCGACTGCGGCGACAGGGTCTCTTCCACAGCAATTTCTATGAGACCTTTGTGTCGCCTCACATGGAGCAAAAGGCCGATTTCACGTGGCAGATATGGGCAGCCCTGATGTTTCAGCTGTGGCACGTTGTGTTTATCGAACAGAAGGAAATTGGCGCGCCGCTCTACGGCTGGCAGGATATATGACAATCGCTGCTTGTTCGGCCTATGGCTGTTGATCCGCAATTCTAAAGTGACCGAACAATCCTAAGAGAAGGAACTCAGATGGACGAAATGCCTTTCATACCTTTCAACCTGCCGACCATCGAACAGGACGAGATCGATGAGGTTGTCAGCACCCTGAAATCCGGCTGGCTCACGACGGGGCCGAAGACTGCCCAGTTTGAAAGCGAGTTTAAGACATACGTGCAGGCTCCGCATGCTCTTGCGGTCAACTCTGCGACTTCCGCCCTGCATCTGGCTCTGGCGGGGCTCGGCATCGGACCCAATGATGAGGTGATCACGACCCCGATAACCTTCTGTGCAACCGTCAACACGATTCTTCATGTTGGCGCAACACCGGTGCTCGCCGACGTCGGCGCGGACGGCAACATCGATCCGGCATCGATTGCGGCGAAACTGACAGATCGGACTCGCGCAATCATGCCTGTTCACCTTGGTGGCTTGCCTTGCGACATGGATGCTATCTGGCGCCTGGCGCGGGAAAGAGGTCTATATGTCATCGAAGACGCAGCGCATGCCATTGGCGCCCACTACAAAGGGTATCCGATAGGCGCTGGAAACCCTCAACGCGAATACCGCAGCGACGCGGTGTGTTACAGCTTTTACGCGACGAAGAATCTGACGACCGGTGAAGGGGGCATGGTCGTTTCTCACGATGAGCAGCTCTACGAGCGAATGAAAGTGCTATGTCTACACGGCATCAGCAAGGATGCCTGGAACCGGTACTCCGATCGCGGTAACTGGTACTACGACGTCGCTGCCTGTGGCTTCAAGTACAACCTGAGTGATATTCAATCGGCTTTGGGCATACATCAGTTACGGAAGACTGAAAGATTCACGGCCAGGCGAACAGCCATCGCCCACCGCTACAATGAGGCTTTCGCGAACATTCCAGAGGTCGATCTTCCTCCGGACGACGGCAATTGCAGGCACGCCTGGCATCTCTACGCCGTCAGGCTGAATCTCGATCGGTTGAGTATCGATCGCGATGAATTCATCCGTCAACTGCGCGCAAAGAATATCGGAACGAGCGTCCATTTCATTCCGATACCCCTGCATAGCTACTTCGCGTCTTATGCCAGCTTATCTGCAAACCATTGCCCGAACGCGCTACAACTCTATTCGCGGCTGATATCACTTCCGCTCTATCCAGCCATGAGCGACGAACAAGTCGATTACGTGATCGATTCGATCAGGGACGTCGTGTCCGCCGGTCGAAAGAGATTGATGAACTTGCCTGCAAAACTGGCACCCCAGCAGGCTTAGTAGTGCCTATTCCCCGCCTAAGTTAGGCGGGGAATATTCGCGCGTATCCGAGTTACCATAATTAGGAAAGCACTACTTAGAAACCTTCAACACATGAACACAGCTATCATCCAAAAGGTCGCCAACCATTGCGTTGCCCTACGCTGAATGATCTGCCGGTTCCGGCTCCGGGGTTAGCAGGATGGCCATGGACAGAAGAAAGCGAGAGCCTGCCGCAGGGAGCGACGTGGCCGCGCATCACCATCGTCACGCCGTCCTTCAACCAGGGACAGTTCCTCGAAGAAACTTTACGTTCAGTTCTCCTGCAGGGATATCCGGATTTGGAGTATATCGTTCTCGACGGAGGCAGCAGTGACGGAAGCGTTGAGATCATCAAAAAATACGAGCGCTGGCTGCATTTCTGGGAGAGCGGACCCGACGGTGGACAAAGCTGTGCGATCAACCGCGGATTGTCTTTAGGGTCTGGAACGTACGCGACTTGGATCAATAGTGACGACATGCTGTGCAGGAACGCGTTGAGGCAGCATGCGATCCATCATGGCTTCGATCCTGGCGTGGTCTATGTAGGCCTGTGCCAACATATCGACGCGGCTGGCAACATCCTGCAAATACACCAGGGAAACGTGCATACGTTGGACGATATTGTCCGCATCAGAGAGGTCTGGCGTTCCAATGGATACGTCGACCAGCCGGCGGTTCTTTTTCCATTGGCGCTTGCGCTGTCCGCCGGCGGATTGAATCCGGGCAACCACCGCACAATGGATTACGAGCTCTGGGGCAAATTTTTGCTGAGCGGAGGTCGCTTCCAATATACAAGCATCCCTTTCGGGACATTCCGGCGCCATGCGTCTCAGAAGACCCACGATATGCTGGAGCAGACACGCTCGTTGGTGGAAACCGCCGCTTCGTTCGTGCGCCACTGCGATTCGGGCAGACAGGCCGAACTGCTCGATGATCTAGAACGCTACCATACGCAGTTCCGCAAGGACCATTGGCGGGATTCGGGACGGCTGGCGCGAATAGGATTGCCCGCACCGATGGTAGGCTTGCTTCGGAATTTCAAAAACATCCTTCTGAAGCCGATTGAGATGATCCGGGGAACAGATACATGAACGTGCTTATCGTGTCGCCGGACCTCGGTTCGGGCGGGGTGGGTTCGGTCGTGCAGAACCTGACGAGTTACCTCAGGTCCAGAGGGCACTGTGTCCGAATGTTCTATTCCGGATCTTCCGTATTCGCCCGGCACAGGACGAGCCAACTCGGCTTCCCGGCGGTGGATCATCGTTTACAGGCTCCCTTTGGTGAGCGGCATCCAGCGGTCAGCCTGGCGGCCTTCGGAATTTTCTTTCCCATCGGACTGTTGCAACTGGTGTGGAGGATATGGCGCTGGCGCATCCGCGTGGTGAACATTCACTACCCGACAGACAACCTCTTCTATTTCGCGCTCTGCCGCCGGATCCTCAAACTCACCCTGGTCTGCTCGATCCATGGAGCGGATCTGTTCCCCACCGGGAAGCCCCAAGCCAGGTATTCCCGGAGCATGCGAATGCTGTTGCGGCACGCGGACCGGATTGTAGCCCCATCCGAAGACTGTCGGCGGAAGTTGGCCGGAGTATTTCCTGAGTATAGCGGCAAGATCGTTTTCATCCACAACGGTATCGACCTTGCGGAATTCGTGAGGGCTCCGGAGGAAACGCACTCGACCTCAAAGAGGCGGTACATACTGAGCGTGTCGGCATATAAGGAACAAAAAGGTCTCGACGTTCTTATCCGAGCCATGGCGACTGTGGTCGAACGTAATGCGGACGTAAATTTGGTTTTGGTGGGCGAGGGCCCGTTGCGTGAGGACCTGGAGTCCCTGTCAAGGAAGCTCGCAGTCGCCGATCGCATTGAGTTTCATGGCCGAAGGAGCCACCGGGAAGTGATCGAGCTTCTTTACGGCTGCGAGGTGTTCGTTCTTCCTTCCCGCTTTGAAACCTTCGGAATTGCGCTGGTAGAAGCGATGGCGTGCGGCCGGCCCGTCGTAGCCGCAAAAGCAGGGGGCATGCCAGAGATCGTCCAGGATGGCGTGAATGGCGTCCTGGTAGAACCCGAGGATCCGTCTGGCCTGGCTGATGCCCTGAACTCACTGCTCGGCAACCCAGGCTTCCGCAGGCGCCTTGGCGTAACTGCGCGTGAGGATGCTCATCGGCGTTTCCCTGCCGCCACAATGGGCGCAGCCTATGAACGGGTCTTTCAGGTAAACTCCGGAGCCTCGGCAGATGCCGCAGGTATAGATCAAATACCGGTGCTGCCGGGCTGAAGCACTGGAGAGGCCGGTTGTGGTGAAGATCATTCGCCGGGAAGTGGACAGTGATGAGGCCCCTTCGGATTGGAATAAGATGAAACAATCTAGAGCCGACCGTGATCTATGAAGATGCCAGCGGAAAAGCGGAAAATCCTGACCCTGAACCCTTCAGACAGGAATTCTGGCAAAGCTCCTGAGGGTGGCCGGGGTGGCGGTCTGCCTGTGATTTTGCTCTATCATGGAGTCCCGGACCGGGATGATGATTTCGTGGACAGCGCGGCTCTAGAGCGACACATTATGTTTCTGAAAAAGCACTTCGACGTGGTCGGAATTGAGGATTCGATGTCGGAGCGGCCCAGAAGCGGCAAACGACGCATCGTGCTCACGTTCGATGACGGTTACCGAAACAACGCGATAGTGGCCGCTCCCGTGCTGAGACGTCATGGCGTTCGGGCCACTTTCTTCGTGTGCGGCCGCCACACGCAGCGGGGGAAGTATTTATGGTTTAGCTACCTGAGGGCATTGGAAAAACATTTCAAGGGTAACGGCTTCGAGTTCCACGGTGAGTTCATCGACATGTCCAGGGAGCGGCGACAGGAAAGTGTAAAGCGCTTGCGGGCTCATTTGCTCTCGCTCCATCCCCATCCATCCGCCATGTATCTGGAGATTGAGAATCACTTGCCTGCCATTGAGGATTTCGTCGAAGAGGATGATCTCCAGATGCACTATGCAGGCCTGACCGAAGATCAGATCGCTGAATTGGCGGACGATGAACTCTTCAGCGTCCAGCCTCATACGGTAGATCATCCGTTCCTGACCTTATGCACTCGCGACGAAGCTTTGACACAACTGGACAAAAACAAGACGTGGTTGGAAAGAATTACAGCGACAGAATGCTCGGTGATCGCATACCCGAGTGGCGACTATGATGCTGCTACAGTCGAGCTTTGCAAGAGTCTGGGATTCAAGTACGGGTTTGCCGTGATCTCAAAGAACGTTAACTTTCCTTCCTACGAAATGCCGCGGGTCGGCGTGTTTTCGAAATCGTTGGCCGTGTTTGCGGTTAAAGCCCGGTTCGGCCACACCATTCGGAGCCTGGGTGTTCCGGTTGGATGAGACGAACTTTTGAGCGGGAGATCATCAACTTGACTGTAAGTTCAGCCAAACCAAGCTGCCCGGGTGCGTCCCATGGATCCAGCTCAAAAACGAATTCCATGGGAAAGGACGTGGCATTGCACCGGTCGATACTGAAGGAGTTCGGACATGAACTCGATTCGAATTCGTTGGTCCTCGACTTCGGCTGCGGCGCGGGTAAGCTTGTTCAGGAGTATCGCGATGCGGGCCTGCAGGCTTTCGGCGCGGATATCGTCCTGCCAAAGAAAAGCCCGCTTTTGTTCCTTATCCCGCAAGACTGCTATCGAATTCCTTTTGACGATAACACCTTCGACTTTGTCGTTTCCAATTCGGTTCTCGAGCACGTAGGGGATCTGCCCTCCACGCTTGCGGAGCTGAAGCGGGTGCTCAAGCCCGGAGGGGTGAGTCTGCATCTGTTTCCTCCCAAGTGCAGACTGATTGAAGGTCACCTCTTTGTGCCTTTGGGCGGAATCATACGAAATCGGCCTTGGCTGCTCTTCTGGGCCTCGCTCGGGATCCGAAACTCATTTCAGAAGGGCTTGGATTTCAAACAGACTGCGAAGAAAAACCACGCCTGGCTTAGAGATAATGTCTTCTACAAGAGCAAACGGCAGTTGAAGGCGCAGATTTGTGCCGAGTTTCAAAACCTCGTCTTTGCCGACAGCCAGATGATCAAACACAGCTACGGACAGGTCAGGCGTCTATTCCCTCTCGTGCGGGTTCTCCCAGGTTTAGCCAGGATCTATGGCGCTTTTCATAATCGATGTGTCTTGTTTGAGAAGCCGCCCGCCCATTGAAAGGTCCACGGGCACTGTGTTGGACATGAGAATTCTGGCAGTAACAAACATATATCCTACATCTGCCGATCCAGCCGCCGGCACCTACGTGGAACAACAGATAAAAAGCCTCCGCGATATGGGCTTGGCCGTCGATGTTTGGCATCTGGACCGGGTGGTCGAAGGACGCGGCGTGTACATGGGAGTCGCTAAGTGCTTGCGAGAAAAAGTCGAAAGCGGGAGGTATGATCTCGTACATATTATGTATTCCGGACTGATGGCGGACATAGCGACGAAGGCGCTCCGGAAGATTCCTACAATAATCACGATCCACGGATCTGATTTACTTGGAAGTGAGCTTTCACACCCAATCCAAAGATTCTCCGCCTACCTTGGCGTCTTGGCTTCCAGACGAGCCGCGCGACGCGCCGATGGCGTCATTGTGGTGTCTCCCGGTCTGAGGGAATCACTACCCGTGTATGTTGATCAATCAAAGGTCAGAGTGATTCCCTGTGGTATCGACCTGGAACGCTTTAAACCTCAGGATCCTGTTAAATGCCGTCAAGAACTCGGCTGGGATGGGAGTGCGTTGCACATCCTGTTCGCGACAGCGCGTGGTGACCCAATCAAAAGGCCCGAGTTGGCGTCCAGTGCAGTCCGGGCTTTGGGAAATCTGGGAATGTCCGTAGAAATGCATGAGATGCGAGGTATTCCTTACGCTCGCGTTCCGATCTGGATCAATGCGAGCGACGCTCTGATTCTGACTTCGCAACACGAAGGGTCTCCGACCATCGTCAAAGAATGTCTCGCCTGCAACGTTCCGGTCGTTTCAGTCGACGTGGGAGATGTTCGCGATCAGATCGAGGGCATTGACGGCTGCCTGATTGCAGACGCGAATCCTGCCAAACTTGCCGAAGGACTGCGCCTTGCCTGTTTGACGCGCCGCCGCGTCAACGGCCGCTGCAGCAAGGAAAACCGAATTGAGCGGTTTTCATTGAAGGGGTCCGCGGAACGAGTTCACGAATTCTATCGTGAAGTCCTGGCCGCCAGACTGGACGTCTCTTCATCGCCGGGAAAATCATCAAGTTGTTAGAGCAAACACACACAATTGGCTGCTAAGAGTGGCGCACGATCAATCGGCATTGTGCTGCAGACCCAATTCGCTCAACAATTGCTAAGCGGAGGCTGGTTTGCTTCCGTGTGGCATCATAGTTGCATGCGAAAACCGGCTCGCGAACGACAGCAAGTCTGTCCGCCTTAGTGGAAAAGAATTTAGGATGGCAAGAGACTATAGGATGGCAAGAGACTAAATGAAAATAAAGGGACAACTTCTATGGATGCTCATTCTCCTCACCTTCACCTCTCCAGCATTCGCCTCCAATCTATACACGTCATCAACTGGGTCCGATACGTCAAATAACTGCCAGAATATTGCCACCCCCTGCAACCTCAACAACGGGTTTGCCAATGAAATGGCACAGGTTGTTGCGGGGCGTGGTGATGTGATTTTTATGTGCGCAGGAGCATGCGACGGGGCTGGCTCAGCCAATGTCTCAGCAGCCATCGCATCCGATGCGTATACGATTCCTAATGGAACAGACTGGTCCAACGCGCTGACGATCCAAGCATACCCCGGAGAAGTCATTACTCTATCGGGTCGCGGAGCTGGAAGCGCCGCGACGATCAGTCTGTTCTCGGGAAACCAGTATGTCATCTTTAGCGGGTTCGGTATCAACTACAACGGCCTCTCCGGCCACACAAGCGGTATCTACGTGTCGGGTTCAGATACGAATCACATCCGGTTTCAAAGAATGGAGGTGCAGAACTATACCCAGGATGGAATTACCCTGTGGATGGGGACTCATCACATCGAGTTGTTAAATGTAAACTCCCACGATAATGGCAGTGCGCCAACTTTGGCTTTCCCCTTTCAGGACCACTGCATATATATCGAGCATGCGGACGATGTTCTCATCGACGGAGGACAGTACCATAACTGCGCCTATGGCTACGGAATCCACGCCTATAATGCAACCACTCAACCTCAGCGAACCATTGTTCGGAATGCGAAATCATACGGGAACGCTGGCGGCGGCATTCTGGTGGGTTCGGACGACGGGTTGTATTACAACAATCTGGTCTACAACAATACCGGCGGGCTCGGAGGTGATGGTATCCAGATGGGGTACGGAGGCACAGGCAACAAAGTTTACAATAACACGATAGTTGGCAATGGCGGACACTGCGTGTATAACGCCGCGAGCCCGACAAATGCTGGCGACGTCGATAACAATATCTGTTGGGCCAATTTTGTGAATCAGATCATCGGTACCGTGACGCAGTCGAAAAACCTTTGCAGTTCCGGCTGTGCGATTTCGTCCGATCCGTTGTTTGTCAACCAAGGTGCACAAGACTTCAGACTACAGCCGGGCAGCCAGGCGATTGGTGCTGGCATGGGCCTCCCTGAGGTGACGGCGGACATAGTTGGAACTCCGAGACCCGTGGGGAACTATGACGTCGGTGCCTACCAGCAACCAAATAGTGGCTCGGCGGTGCTGGCGGCCCCTTCCAATGTTCGGATCATATCGGTCCAGTAACTCGGCCTCGATCTTGTTCAACCAGCGTTCGACTTGATTCAAGCCACGAAGAGTCATCCAAGCCGACATTGCAGGCTTTCTGCCGGCAGAAATTTTAGGGTAAAGCTAGCTTGAAAGTATCAGTCGTTATTCCTTGTCGCAATGAATCGGCGGACATCGAGCGCTGTCTTCATTCCGTATTCCAGCTGCAAATTGATCCTTCCAGGTTAGAGGTGATTGTCGCTGACGGCATGTCGGATGACGGTACGCGGCAGATTTTGAACCAACTGGCTGCCGGGAACAGCCGCCTCACGCTAGTCGATAACCCACATCGCACAGTATCTGCCGGCCTTAACGCTGGGATTCGCGCCGCCAAAGGGCAGATTATCGTCCGCATGGATGCCCATAGCGAGTACGCACCGGACTACCTCCAGCAGTGTCTGCTTGTCCTTGAAGAAACCGGAGCCGACAACGTCGGTGGGCCGTGGATCGCTCGGGGTGAGGGATATATCGGTCAAGCCATCGCGGCCGCATTCCAATCACCGTTCGCAGTTGGTGGCGCACGCGGGCACAATCCGGAATACGAGGGAGTGATCGATACAGTGTATTTGGGTTGTTGGCGGCGTGAATTGTTCGATCGGATCGGATTCTTCGATGAAGAACTTGTTCGAAATCAAGATGACGAGTTCAACCTCCGCCTTGTGCGCTCCGGCGGGCGGATCTGGCAGTCGCCGAGAATTCGAAGCTGGTATCGACCGCGGGGTTCCTTGCGTGACCTCTGCAGGCAGTACGTGCAATATGGTTATTGGAAAGTCCGCGTGATCCAGAAGCATCGTCTGCCCGCTTCAATCCGGCATCTCGTCCCTGCTGGATTCGTAACTCTATTGGTGCTGATGGCCGCAGCAGCGCCGTTCGGAGCGTCTCCAAGGTACGCTCTGATTTTTCTACTGGCGATTTACAGTCTGTGCACACTAACGGCTTCCGTAGTCTTGGCAGCGCGGGGCACAATGAGACTTCTGCCGGCGTTGCCAGTGGTCTTCGCCGTCTACCATTTCTCATATGGCCTCGGCTTCCTCAGAGGCGTCTGGGATTTCTTCGTACTGGGGCGCGCCAGCCCTTTTGCGAAAGCTTTGACACGTTCACGGAAGGCGGCTCTTCAACAAGCTGGAATAGACACCGTGACGAAAACAACTCCAAACGGTAGAAGTTTCGAGGAGAGATGAGCAGCAAAGACGGCGCGGAATCTTGTCTGAGATTGCCTGATCACAGGTGGCAGAAAGTGGATTTTAAGCGATGAGCAGGGCACGAATCCGCACGGCTGTGGTCGGTTGTGGCCGTATCAGCGGGGTGCATATAGCAGTACTGAAGTCCCTGTCTGACGTCGATATTGTGGCTGTATGCGATTTAAATGAAAAGGCGGCAGTCGAGCTGGCATCGCATCATAAGATTCCCGGTATGTACACCGACATGGAGAAGATGATGGACGAGGTTCGACCGAACGTCGTTCATTTGCTCACGCCGCCTCATACCCATGTCTCCCTGGCTTCGATCGCCGCAAGACACCACGCACACATGTATATCGAGAAACCTTTGGCGTCGACCGAAGCCGACGCGTGCTGCATTGTGAAGGCGGCGGAAACAGCTGGCGTGCAGGTTTGTCCGGGCCACAGTTTGCTTTTTGATCCGTCGTTTCTTCAAGCATCCCAGCGCATCCGTTCCGGAGAAATCGGCGAAGTCGTTTCAGTTCGCGCCGAGCACGGGTTTAGCTATGAGGCGGCAGCGAGATCAGCCGCGATCCCATGGAGCTATACCTATGATTGGGGAATTTTCGACAACCTGATGACACATTCTCTCTACCTCGCTTGTCACTTCCTGAGCGACCCGGGAGAGCCCAAGGTTGTGGGGATCAACCTCGGACATGTTCGTGAGGCGGCAGTCGAAGAGATCCGGGTATTGATTCCGTCAGCATCGGCTATCGGCGAAGTTTCGCTTTCACTCTGTACGTCTCCAGAAGTCAATCGTGTTGAAATTGTCGGCACAAGCGGCAGAATCGTTGTTGACTTTGTCACGCTAACTGTACTTTCGGCCCATACCAACGGTTTGCCTTCATTTGTAGACCGATTTACTTCCAATTTCAGAATGGCTGCCAGCTTAACCCGGTCCGGCGTGGGTACAATATTCGGAGTGGCCAGGGGCAGGGTAAAGCGCTATATGGGCGTTCGAGGGCTAATCACGGAATTTTATGATTGCCTGAAGAAGGGCGTTGCTTCGCCAGTTGCGGCGGAGCACGGATTGCTGAACGTTCGCCTGATGGATCAGATCAAGAAATCCTGCAGCAGCGTTGTCAAGCAAAGGACCATCTCACACAACCCAGTAGATACCGCCCCGGCGGCACAAATTCTGGTCACGGGCGCGTCCGGCTTCCTGGGAGGACACGTCGTCAGGCGGCTTTCGTCCGATGGTGTTCCAGTGCGAGCCGCTACGCGATTGATGTTGCGGGCACAGCCGTTGCCGGCAGTCGAGTGGATCCAGTGCGATCTCCGCAAAGAGCAAGAGTTGCGCCGCGCGCTCGCCGGCGTCGAGACTGTCTTTCACTGCGCAGCCATGGCAGGGGCGCCGGGATCGTCCGAAGACTACGAAGAGGCAAACGTCAAGGGCACAGTCCGCTTAGCACGGCTGGCTGCCGAAAGCGGAGTCAAGACTCTCGTCTACTTATCATCGTTGTCGGTATATGCAAGCCCGGCGAAACACGCTCCCTATCTGGATGAGACTGGGCCATATGACCCGCGAGCCGCGGATCGGGGCGTTTACACTCAGAGTAAACTTGCAGCCGAGCAAGCTCTTCTGGAGTACGTGGCTGCGCACGATAAGCCTCGTGTCATCATTCTTCGCGCCGGAACAATCTATGGTCCAGGAGCCAAGCTGCCTGTAGGACGTTTTCAGCTACCGTCTTCAAGCAAGCGCCCTATTGTTGCTGGCAGTCGCCGAGTTCCGATGCCTCTGGTCTATGTCGACAATCTTATCGATGCCATGCTGGCCGCAGCCAGCAGTGACACTCGCACCGGCAGCGTCTACAACGTTGTCGATTCGCCTGAACTGGAACAGGGCGACGTGACACGTACATTGGGCAAAGTCAGCCAAGGCGAGATTCGTCCGGTTTTTGTGCCCTATCCCCTTGTATGGACGATGATGCTAGGCGTCGATCTTCTCACTCTTTTGCGAGAGCGTAAGTTAGGAACTGCCCGGTTTCGTCTCCGTCGAACATTGGCCGACATGCGATTCAAATGCTCGGCCGCGCGGCAGGATCTGGAATGGGAACCCCGTGTTGCTTTAGCCGATGGGCTGGCACGCACATTGGATGTCTCAACTGGAAGGCGACGATAAGGCGTTATGCACTTGCACTGGTGGAAGTGGCCCCAGATTGCCAAAGGGACGCTGACCTGGATTCCTCCCCTGGATGCCTGGCGGAAGCGCCACCTCGCGACCGGCGGCACCAATAGCGCCCGCTATTGTTATTCTGTCTGGCTGCGGCATCTGGTAACGCTCAAGCGGAGTGGATTCGATATTAACGGTGCGCGCATCGGAGAATTGGGTCCTGGAGAGAGTGTCGGCACGGGACTCGCTGCCCTTCTTTCAGGTGCGGCTTACTACGTAGGCCTGGACGTGGTGGCTTTTCCTTCGAGGAACGCCGTGACAATCTTTGAAGAGTTAGTAAACCTGTATCGCACCAAGGCGCCCATTCCCGACGATACCGAGTTTCCAAAGGTGAAGCCCACATTGGGATCCTATGAATTTCCGGACCATTTAATGGACTGGCCGGGATTTGATGAGAGAGTCGGCCAAATACGCAGAGAAATTAAGGACGGTCTGCAGAACTGCCGTGTGTTGAGGTATCACGCTCCCTGGACTTCCGTTACGGATATCGCACCGGGAAGTCTGGATTTGATATTTTCGCAGGCCGTGCTGGAGTACGTTCCTGTCGAGGAGGTCTACAACGCCACGTCGGCGTGGCTAAAAGAAGGACGATACGCGTCGCATGTCATCGATCTGAGCGCTCATTATCTGTCCCCTTTCGTCAACGGTCATTGGGCTTACTCGGACTGGCAATGGCGGCTGGCCTGTGGACGGCGCGAAGCTTCGTTAAACCGCGAGCCACTGAGTACGCATCTGGGCTGTGCGAATAAATATGGGTTTGAGATTCTCTCGCTGCAAAAGGACTCCACGATGAATGCATTGAAGCCAGAACAACTATCGGCTCGATTCCGGTCGCTGGACGCCGAAGATCTCCAGACACGTTTAGCCGCTCTCATTTTGCGGAAAATTGCCAAGTAGCAGTTCCCTCTTACGTAAGTGACAGCATTGAATCATCATCGGACATCTTCTGAACGCTTATTGACCAATGAGACGCATCTGGCCGATTTTCTCGGATGGGACGTGTGCAACTGGTCGAAAGCACTGAATTATTGGGCTGCGCATACCGAAAAGGATATTTCGAAGTGTTCTGCGCTCGAGCTGGGAGCTCGAAATGGTGGACTGTCCTTATGGCTCGCCCTGAGTGGCGCGCGAGTCCTCTGTTCCGATATCGACGACCCTGGCGATACCGCCGGGAAGCTCCACCACTCTCACGGCATCTCACAACGGATCCAATATGGGTCGATTGACGTGACAGACATACCCTATGAGAACGAATTCGACATCATCGTCTTTAAATCTGTGCTGGGCGCAGTCGGCCGGCATGGCGGAACGGATTCTCAGTTCAAGGCACTCTCAGAAATCCACAAAGCGTTAAAGAAGGGAGGAGAGCTTTTCTTTGCGGAAAACCTTATCGGCTCCTCTGCGCATCAGTTTTTGCGGAGGAAATTTGTTCCGTGGGGCCGATCATGGCGGTATGCCTCAGTATCCGATATGCAAGAGTTCATGGTTCCCTTTTCCAAGGTGGAATACTGCACATTCGGCTTTTCGGGGACGTTCGGGCGCAATGAATGGCAGCGTAACATGCTCGGTGCTCTCGATAAGGCTTTCTTCAACTATGTCGTCCCCCCGCGCTGGAGATATATCATCGCCGGAGTTGCAAGAAAGTAATGGGGCATCCCGGGAACAGACTGATGGAGCGTTTCATTCCTAGCGGCGGTCCGGTTGCAGCGCAACTTTCCCCATCATTCGGGCGTGCACAACTCTTCGAGTACGCCTTTTATGCGGCCGTCTTCTACGGCTACATGGGAGAGGCACTGGGGCTTTCGATCAATATGCTCGGCGCCGGTATGATTGTAGGCCTTGCCGTACTCTGCACTCCGATACTGGGGACCCAAATCCTCAGTTTCGCCTTTGGTTTCCCGATTCTGTTCGCTGTTTCATTCACCTTTGTACAGAAAATGGTGCATGGCGAATCCCTGGCCGATCCCTATATTAAACCGGTCCTTATCTGGATCTTGACCGTGATCATCGTCAGCGCGCTGTGCCGACGCTCCGGATTTATCCCACGGTTCGCGGCGGCTCAGTTCTTCATCGGTTTGGCGGCGCTGCCGTTCGTGGACTTAAATAAGGAGGGACGAGCGGGCGTCGATGCGGCAGTAGGTGTATTGAGAAACCCCAATGGCCTGTCGGTATTTTTCGGATTTATCGCAGTCGCTTTCACGGTTCGAAGCACGGTGAGTCATGGAAATCTAGCTCGCGGGTTGCACGTGGCGATTGCGCTCTTCAGCCTGTTCATGGTCGCCCTTACCGTTAGCCGTGGCACGCTGGCAGCCTGCGGTGTGGCCATCGTCGTTGCCCTCCGCAAGCAACTTCGGCGGAGCTTCATTCCGATCCTCGTTCTGGTGGCATTGGCTGGAGGCGCGTTCGCCGCGGGGTTGTTTGACGATGTCCTTTCGAGTTACTCCGAGAGAGGCCTGGAGGACACAGGCCGTTACTCTCTGTGGCCCCTTGCATTCGGTCGCTTTATCGAATCACCACTAGCCGGCGTTGGAGTCTCAAAAACCTACATCGAGCTTCCGACCAGGAAAGAACCGGTCACGCCACACAATTCGTTTTTGTTCGTTGGTCTCAGCTCCGGGATCATCCCGCTCATGTTGTTTGCCGGCTACTGGTTATTGGGGCTTCGCGGAGCGCTCAAAGCATCGCGTAAAGATCCTGCGTATCCTTATTTATTGCCGCTTTGGGTTTATGCCTTCTTTCTAGACCAATCCGGGAGCCAGTACTTTGTTGAACCCTGGTCAACGTTCTGTGTGTGTATCTGCCTGGTTCAGTTGATCCCAAAGCAACCTCGCCGCTTCGGCATAGGAGGGGCGCGCCTGGAGTTGAATCTCCCACAAGGGCGAGTACTGTCGGTTGCGAGGCCGTTGTGGACACGAAAATGAGATCCGTCGTCATGATCTCCTACGTTTTCCCGCCCGAAGGCAGTGCTGGTACGTATCGGCCGCTCCGATTTGTCCGGCATCTTCCGACGAACGGCTGGGTGCCGGTAGTCGTGACTGGCACGCCTCACCGCTACGAGAGGTACGACCCCGCATTATTAGAGCTTGTGCCGCCCACGACACAGATTGTGCGCGTGCGCCATCCTGACAGGTGGCTGGCGCTCCAACAGGAACGGGAGCACGAGCATCGCGAGAGAACTGCGAATGCAAGCATCGAAACGCTAAACCGCGTGCAAGCCGCGGAGGATCGGCCGTTGAGGTCGATCCTCCGGAACGCACTTCATAAGCTCGAGGGAATGGTCTATCACCCGGATCCGAGTATGTTCTGGATCCGGCCGGCAACGGATGCTTGCGTTGACGCCTGTAAACAGAGCGGCGCTGAAGTCGTTTGGGCCACGGGTGGACCATGGTCATCGCTCGTTGTAGCTCGCAACGCATCGCTGCGCACCGGATTGCCGTACGTTTTGGACTTCAGGGATTCCTGGACGCTGGAGTGCGACGGCTTTCAGTCCGTACAGCCGGAGTGGGCGAGAGCGCGGAACAGGCGGCTGCTCAGCAGCCTGTTCCGCAGCGCGCAGGCCGTCGTGTTCAGATACGGCGCAGAGGCTGAGTCCTACTGGCGTGCTTATCCAGGTGCGTTGGACCCCGAACGTGTGCACCTGATCCCCAACGGGTACGATGGGCCTATCGCCCCTTTCGAAGTTCCTCATGGCGACCGGTGCACGGTCCTTTATACGGGTTATCTGATGGGATACTGGTACGACAGTGTCCTGGAGGCGCTTGCAGCACTGAAGAAAACCAAGCCGGACGTCGCGCGCAAGCTACGCGTCGTCTTCGTCGGTGAAGGCAGCGAGGCCGTCGCAAAAGCGGCCGCAAACTCCGGTCTAACTGGGGTCGTCGAGACACGCGGAACCGTTTCCTTCGGAGAAGTCAACTCGCTGCAAAGCGAGGCTCACGCGTTGCTACTGCTTGGCTGGAAACCCGGTCGAAGTCATGAATTTCGAGGCAGTAAAATATTCGGCTATTTTAAAGCGGGACGGCCCATTGTCGGAGTTCTTCCCGACGACGAGAATAAGAGAATGCTTCGTTCGGTTGGTGTTCGAACCATCGCGGATGCAGGGTCTCTCTCCGAAATTATGGACGTGTTTCAACTCCTTGTGGATACCTGGGAGGCCGGCAATTTACCGTCACTGCTGTTCGACCGCAGCAAATGCGAAAGGTACTCGGCTGAACAACAGACGCGTGCGCTCGCCCGGGCATTGGAGGGACTGCCTGCCATGGAGCCGTTTGTGCCGGGAGTTTGCGCGATCCCGACGAGTCTCGAGAAGTTCATCGGCCCGGAGGGATGGGTAAGCCGGGGGCGGGTCTCCTTGCATGCGAAAGATGTTTTCAGGCGAGTCGCTTTCGGTGCGAATCGAAGGCATTAATGGATGCGAATGGCTTGCTCGGTGGAGAGTTTAAGTCGAGACAGAACCAAAGATCAAACACTATGAAGCTTGCCTTGTGTGACGACAATGGCGCGGTCTATGGATACGCGACAGGAAAGCCGGGCGCCGGAGGTAACGGGAAGTGGCAGTGGCTGTTGGCGCGCGTTTTGATACAGTCGGGATGGTCCGTAGTTGTGTCGGTCCGGCAGCACGCGCCGGAAGTGGAACTCGATCAATCGCCCCAGATTCTGCTGGATCCCACGCAGCAAAGAATGATTGATGGCGTGAAATTCGTAGGGATGCCACAGGGCCACTTCGTGGTGGCGTGGTCGAAGTTCCTGGCAGCCGAAAAGCCCGACTGGTGGTACTGGCAGGGCGCCGAAGCATTGTGGGGAGCTATGGTCCTTATTGCCAAGACAATGGGGGTCCGCGCAATCTTTTCCACTGCCATGGATTCCGATGTTCAGCCTCGCGTCGCACTGACCAGGAGACAACGCTGGTGGCCACTATACGCCTTGGGGTTGAATGCCGTCGACCGCATTGTCGTCCAGCATCGTGGGCAGCTCTCGGAATTGAACCGGAAGCTTCGACGAAAGGCGGCGGTCATTCCCGGCCTGGTTCCTACGCATGAACGTGTGAAGACGCATGCCGAACGCAAGAATTATGTTGTCTGGGTCGCGTTTCTCCGGCAGACGAAACGGCCGGATTTGCTGATCGAAATTGCCCGGAAAAGTCCTGAACTGCATTTCGTCGTGTGCGGCGCGATGACGGGTTACCGCGCTCCACATGGGTATGGTGAAAAAATAGTGGAGGAAATGCGTTCTCTGCCGAATGTCGAATATACCGGGCACGTCGATCAAAGCCGCATTCTCAAAACGATGGCGGATGCGGCGACGCTTCTGTGCACCGCCGATGTTGAGGGCTTTCCCAATACGTTTCTTGAAGCCTGGTCAGTCGGTACTCCTGTGGTGAGTCTGGGAATCGATCCAGGAGGGGTTATCAAAGAAAAGGGCCTGGGGTTCGTTTCCGGGACCATCGAGCAAGCCGTGTCGGATATCCGTGATTTGGTAAATTCTCCGGAGCTCTTCGCTGCCGCTTCGCGCCGGTCGCGTAAATATATTGAGGACGTGCACAGCGACGCGGCAGTGGCCAAGGTCTTCAACCAGGCAATTCTGGGAGTTTCCTGAAGTTAGGAAGGATTATGGATTCATGGTTCCGCGGCCCCAAGGCAGATTCAGCTGCGACGGACTGCCGCATTCTTTTTCTCATAGGCGAGCTGGTAGCCGGCGGCGCAGAGAAGCAACTGGTCTGTCTGCTACAGGAGATGGATCGGACGCGGTATCGGCCTGGACTGGTGGTATGGAACTATAAGGAATCGGATGTGAACGTTCCTGAAGTCCGATCCCTGGAGGTTCCACTCTGGGGTTATCCCCTTGAAGTGTCTTCGTACCGCAAACTGTCTCACCTCGTACGCCTGTCTCGAATACTCTCACCTGAAGTGGTGCATTCGTATAGCAACTACACCAATTTCGCGGCCTTTTGCGCCGCGCGGTTGGCTGGAGCTGTCGGTGTCGGTTCGGTCCAGAACGAAATCGATCCTGCCGACTTCATCGAGAAGCGAGCAGTCATTGGGCGCCTCAGCGCTTCTCTTCCGCGGGTTCAGATGTCCAATAGCCACGCCGCTGCCGAGCGGATCATGGCCGACAGGAAGTGGTTCACACCAGGACGGCTCGCGCTTGTGACCAATCCCATCGACGTTTCAAAGTTCCGGAGCGATCCCGTTCCGATGAGTCCTCCCCACGTGATTCTTGGCATTGGATCCCTGATCCCATTCAAGAGATGGGATCGGCTGCTGAAGATCGCCCAGCAGTTGAAACGACGGGATCTCCCTGTCCAAATCAATATTGCCGGGGACGGGCCGCTTCGCGGGCAACTCGAAGCAATGGCCTCCGATTTGGGGGTTGCGGATATGACGCGGTTCCTGGGCTATCGGAGCGACATTCCTGATCTGATCGCCCGGGCGCGGTTGGTTGTTCACACTTCGGATGCCGAAGGAACTCCCAACGTGGTGATGGAAGCTCTCGCCGCCGGACGTGCCGTGGTAGCGACGGATGCCGGTGACGTCAGAAAGCTCATCGAGAACGGAAAGACCGGGTTTGTTATCGCCCGCGACGACACAGAGACGCTCGCAGCACGCATCGTGGAGATCGTTACCGATGACGAGCTTGCAGCAGGTATGGGAAAGGCAGCGTCGGAGTATGCGCGCCGCGAGTTCAGCATGTCACGGCCTCTGAAGGAAGTATTTGATGTGTATCGTTCAGCGGGTTGGAGATCATAAGGATTCAACATGCCCTTCAATTCATTGGTTAGGAATCTGGCGCGACGCTCGATGACTATAGTCACGGCATATCACGTTTATGACAACTACCGCCTCAAGCGCATGGCAACCCACGGAGATGTCGAAATGCCTTCCGGCTCCACCCATCGCCGTTATGATCTTGAAGGGAGCCTCAAGTATATCCAGGACGTTTATGAGGATTACTTGTTTTATGCAGAAATAGCGCCGCAGGCCTTCAAAGACAAACGCATTCTTGAGATCGGTCCCGGTGACAACTTCGGTGTGGCATTGCGATTTCTGGTCGCAGGCGCCCGGCAAGCGGTGTGCCTTGATCGGTTCTATTCCGAACGCGACCCGGAACAGCAAACAAAGATATACAAGGCGCTGCGCGAGAGCCTCACACAGGATGAGAAAGCGCGCTTCGACCGGGCAATTCGGATCGAGAGCGAGATTCACTTAAATAGTGAAATCCTGACGTACATCCATGGCAAGGGGATCGAAGACTCAGAAGACGCCTTTCCGCAGGCCTCCTTCGACTGCATTGTCTCCCGTGCTGCCCTGGAACACCTTTACGATTCCGATGCTGCATTCCGCGTGATGGACCGGCTTCTTGCGCCGGGCGGCTGGATGCTCCACAAGATCGATTTCCGGGACCACGACATGTACAGCGGATTTGGTTTCCATCCCCTGACCTTCCTGACGATACCAGACGGACTCTACCGGCGCATGAGCCTCGATTCTGGCAAACCCAACCGTCGATTGATTGATTACTACCGCGAAAAGATGACGATGCTTGGCTATACGACGCGCATCTTTGTCACGCATCTTGCCGGACAAGAGGAAGAGATCGTTCCACATGTAAATCTGGCCGGGAAGGGGTTCGAGCCGTCCTCAGAGACGCGAAAACTGTTAAAGGAAATCCGTCCCCGGCTCGCGCCGCAATATAAACAATTGCCGGACGCGGACCTGATGGTTGCGGGGATCTTCCTGGTGGCGCAGAAGACCGGTAACGGTGGCGTGGAGCGAAGCCGGCAGCGATGAAAAGATTTGCCCGCGATCCGCATTGCTGAGAAATGTCCAGCACCGAATCGGTCTAACTACTCACTTTTCTTCCGAATGTAGAGGCTGCCTCCAATGTTCTTGAGACAAAGGGGCATGTTTTGTGCCAGATAATCTTCGAAATGAATGCGCACATAGTTATTGAAGAAATAGATTTCCCACGCATTATTATTGGCCAGAAAAGCTCGCAAAAAATACCCTTCGTTCCAGTACCTGCCCTGAAGCAACCAATTTACCGGATAATCGAAGTCTTTGAAAATATCGTGGAAATGCACATAGATACCGACAGGCAGCCGCGGTATCACTTCGAAAAACAAAAAGTGTAAGTCACTCCCACATTTCAGAACGTGACTGGAGTCGATGAAGAGAAGGTCACCTGGCTGCAGTGAAGCGAAGACATCCATTGATACGTGCTGCAGTTGTTTTTCAACGACAGCTACCGTGCTTCGGTCGGCAGGTCGCAACAGTTCATTCAGACGGTCGGGATATGGTTCGATGAAGGTGAGCCTGGGGCGTACTGGAAAGAATCGCTCGACCGTGTCAAGGATCACCGCCGACGAAAAACCCGATCCGACCTCGATGATCCTGGCAGGAGTTGTTTTTCTTAGAAAGCTGTATAGGAATATGGCGTCCGGATGGCAGAAGACAGTTTGATCATAATGATAACGGCAAGACTTATTACGGTATTCCGGAAACGGCAAGTCCTTGTAGAAGCCCGCAAATGTTTTCAAAATTTCGAATTGCTGCTCATGATTGAACTGAATGTCCGGAAATTCCGGGGACTTGTCTTTGATCGCCTTAACGTGAGACAAAACCGCTGCCCTGTTTGGCACAGGGGAATAGAAGTGTCCGGGTGCATATTCGCCAACATCGCGTAACAGTTTACGAAGATGGCCTACGTACGGCATTCGATCGAGCAACTTGCCAGCCAGAGCGCGAGTATGTGCATTCATTGTTTTTTGTTGCGGCAGTGCAGCATTGAGCCGCACCAGTCGAGTTTATTGTGCCCGATCTTTGTCAAAAGCGGAGCATGAATACGCTATTTTAATTCAACCTGATAGGGTTAGAGGGAGATCGGTGTGAATTACTTGCTCACGGGAGTCGCCGGATTCATTGCCTCGCGCGTCGCCGAGCTGTTGGTTGCCGAAGGCAATCGCGTGATCGGTCTGGACAATCTCAACGACTCTTACGACGTTCGACTCAAACAATTGAGATTATCCAAGCTCATCGGCCGCGATGGTTTTGAGTTTCATCAAATGGATATCTGCGACCGCGCGGCAGTGGAACGCCTCGTAAGCTCAGCGCCCCATATTGATGCAGTGATCAATCTCGCTGCGCGGGCGGGCGTGCGCCAGAGTCTTGTAAATCCCTGGCCCTACCTGGAGACCAACATCAACGGCACACTGACGTTACTGGAGCTAGCTCGTGTGCATGGTATCCCGAAATTCGTTCTGGCTTCGACCTCCAGCCTGTATGGCTCGCATAATCCCGTCCCTTACTCGGAGAGCACAGACACAAGCAGGCCCCTCTCCCCGTACGCCGCATCGAAGAAAGCGGCAGAAGCTCTTTGCTACAGCTACCATCACCTGTATGGAATCGATGTTTCTGTTGTGAGATATTTTACCGTGTTTGGTCCTGCCGGCCGGCCCGACATGAGTGTTTTCCGATTTGTTCAATGGGTGAACGAGTCGCGGCCTGTAATCATTTTCGGAGATGGACAGCAATCCCGGGACTTCACCTATATCGACGACATCGCCAGGGGAACGATCCTGGCCTTGAAGCCGGTCGGGCACACGATCGTGAATCTGGGTTCGGATAAACCTGTGACACTGATAAACGTCTTACGGTTGATTGAAGGAATGCTGGGAAAACACGCACAGGTCGAGTTCAAACCAGTGCATCCCGCCGATGTTCCTGCGACTTGGGCCAACATCAGCAGAGCGCAGGAACTGCTTGGATGGAACCCGGCGGTTGGGCTCGAGGAAGGTATCGCAAGATTCGTGGAATGGTACAATCAGAACCGGCCACTGGCCAGGGATATCGATACCACAGGATGAAACTGACCTGCTCGCTGAGAAAACCCGCGTGCGAATTGTCCACATAAACACGTACGACACCACGGGCGGCGCTGCGCAAGCTACCTACCGTGTACATAAGGGGCTGTGCAGGCTCGGTTGTGACTCACTGATGTTAGTGGCGCACAAAAAGAGTAACGATCCTAGTGTCATAACCGTTCTGCCCAGAAAGGATCTGGCCAGCCGTCTGCGCTGGCGGATCCGCGAGCGAAAGATTGCCGGCAGTTTCTCGCGGTATCAACGGACCCGTCCTCCTGGGTACGAAGCCTTCAGCGACGACCGCACCATCTACGCAAGCGACTTAATCAGCCAGTTGCCAGCATGTGACATCGTCAATCTGCATTGGATCGCCGGATTCGTCGATTATCAGAATTTCTTCCCCGCCGTGCCCAAACACGTGCCGATCTTCTGGAGGCTCTCCGATATGAACGCCCTGACAGGGGGGTGCCATTTTGACGGTGGCTGTGGTAAGCATCACTCCGGCTGTGGTGCGTGTCCGCAACTTGGATCCGAAGACACGAAGGACCTGTCCAGCCAGATCTGGCGTCGCAAAGAGGAAGCTTTCAGGGCATTGCATGCGGACAGACTCCATTTCATAGCGCTCAATCGCTGGATGGCAGACCTGGTGAAGAAAAGCCCCCTTTTCGGAAAATTCCAGGTCACTGTCGTTCCAAATGGCGTGGATACGGACGTGTTTGCGCCCCGTGACTCACGCGTAGCGCGTCATGTGCTGGGAATACCGCAGGACGCATCAGTGCTTTTGTTTATTGCGGATAGCGTACGTAATCGGCGCAAAGGATTTGCTATGCTGGCGCAGGCTTTGACCCAATTGGAAGCTTGCAGGAATCTATTTCTTCTGTCTACGGGGCGTGGCCCAGTTGAACTGGAGACATCTATTCCCCACTCTCACGTTGGACATGTCGAGAACCGTCGTCTGCTATCTCTGGTCTACAGCGCGGCCGATCTTTGCGTCGTTCCTTCGCTGCAGGACAATCAGCCCAATACGGTACTGGAAGCCATGGCATGCGGAACACCCGTTGTCGGTTTCGACGTGGGCGGGATTCCCGAGATGGTCCGACCGGGAATCAGCGGCGCATTGACTGGCGCGGGGGATGTTCAAGGTCTTTGCACTGCAATCATCGATCTCCTCTCGCAGCCCGAGAGGCGGGCGCAGATGGGGGCATCCTGCAGAGAGATCGTGATGAAGGAATATCCGCTGGAGATGCAGGTTCGACGATATCTAGAACTCTACGAAAACAGTCTGGGGCAGCTTGGCACGAGTCGCCCAGACATAAATTTCAGCACTGTTTCCGCGGATCGACATTAGTCGATCGAAGGAGACAATAATCCGATAAGATATTTCGCCGCGCCCCATACATTGCCGCTCTCTTATCGAGGGAACTGGCAGCGAGCGTTACGTCTTGAGCATGGGCCGAATCGAAATGTCGGTCACTTCGGCGCTACGCGGAAGCGCTATAGCGTGAACAAGGACAGAAGCTACATCCTCGGGCTGCATGAGAGTCTCTGGCCGATAAGTCTTCCCTTCTTGCTGGAAGAGAGCTTTCTGCATCGGCGTTGCCGTACGTCCGACGTAGATCGTCAGCACGCGAATTCCCATCGGATTGACCTCCTCCCGGAGGCTGTCCGCAATCGCTTTTAAAGCGTGTTTGGTTGCACCATATTGCCCGACCTCCGCACGCTTTGCCGAAAGGCCGGCACTGGAGTTAATGAACACAACGTTTCCAGGGGCAGCGGTGAGGAACGGCAACAAGCGCTGGGTTAGAACGTAAGGAGCGCGGACATTGGTCGTATATTGAGCATCGAAGTCTTCAATACGGGCTTGCTCCATCGGGCCCTGATGGATGACCCCGGCGGAATGCACCAATAGATCCAGTTTGCCGCCCTCAGCCTGCAAAAATCGGACAAGAGGTTCAAACTTTTGTTCCGTGGCAAAGTCGACTTGAAAGCTGGTTACCTTTGAATCGTCTCGAACCAGAGCAACCGTCTCCTCCAGCGCGATCGGGTTCCTGCCGAGAAGACACAGGTGAGCACCTTTGAGCGAAAGTGCTACTGCGATTGCCCGGCCGATTCCGCTACTTGCTCCGGTGACAACAGCGATGCTTCCACCAGGATTAATATCCATCTCCGGCATTCATTCTCATTTTCTTCCTCAACCCGACCTGCACAAAAAATCCAGATAGCGCACCTGACCTCGAGATTTTCAGATCCTGAGGGCTCGGCTACGCCAACTGCAACAGGATGATGCTGCGCTGGAGCGTGACGCGGCTGGAGCGACGGGCATTTCCCAAAATGTCCTTCACTTCCTGAAACACCGTTTTGTCGGTGAGTGGTAACCTTGGATCAGCGATCGCGTCGCCGAGGCGCAGTTCGAATTCGGCGATCGAGACTTGGTCATCGAGTGACAGCAGAGCCCGTCCGTCTGGTAGCGGAACCAGTTCAACCCCGATCCACTCTTTGAACGAACGGTTTGGCGGCACTATGATCACGCCGCGGTCACCGAACGTCACAAGCTCGGTAGTCGCGCGACGAGCATCTCGCTCGAGAGGTGTCACCACCCGCACCACGGCTCGGCTGATATCCGTATCAATCGCTCGTAGAGCGGCGATCACATCGTCGGGCAACGTCAGCGTGACCGACCGGGAGGGACGACTGAACTTCTGAGGCCGTCCACGTCGTGGTTCCGGGGACGTTGTGGTTGAATCCTTCAATCCGCCTGTTTCGCTCGAACTCCAGGCAAACACACTATCCATTCGAGATCCCTCCTTCATCGACACGAACGCGCACACCTTCGCGACGTTCGGTTAATAAAGATTCGATAAATATCGGCACGGTCATTGTAGAAAACCGTTTCGAAATCTGCAAGTCCCAGAAGTAATTTTTCTTGATAAATCGCCATACGGTCCCAATAATCCAGAATAATTATGGAAACGATATTTCTATGCGACCTTACCCATCGAAGCCGGGGCGTCTGCTCGGAAATGGTTCCGTATCCGATCGGGTGCATCAAAAGCTATTTTCATGAGTTCTCGCCGAATCAAGCAGATGTCCAGATTTTCAAATACGCGGAGAACTTTTCGGACGCTTTCTTCAAGACTCGCCCGTCTGTGGTGGGATTTTCCAACTACATGTGGAACCTCGATCTCAGTTACACAATGGCCGAGGCGGTCAAGTCGGTTGCTCCAGAGACCCTGATTGTCTTCGGAGGGCCGAATTACCCGCTCGAAGCTCACCGGCAGGAGATCTGGCTGCGTGATCACCCGATGGTCGATGTCTACATTGTCGGCGAGGGCGAGCTACCGTTCACACAGGTTGCGGATCTCTGGCTGCGGACTGGTTCGATCGATGCGGTGAAGCGCAGTAACATCTACGGTCTTCACGCGCTGGTCGACGGGAAGTTGCACAAGACGACGACTGTGCGCAACGACGGTTTTGACGACTCGCCACGAATCGCGGACCTGAACGGGACACCATCCCCCTATCTCAAGGGCTATCTGGACGAATTTCTGACCGATCCGGCATTGGTTCCTTTGATGGAGTGCAACCGCGGATGCCCCTTTGGGTGTACCTTCTGCGTGGACGGCATCGGCGCCCGATCAAAGGTCAACAAGGTGAGTGTCGCGCGCCTGGAAGCGGAGTTGACCTACATCGCACAACGGCACAACGGAAAGTACCTCTTCATCGCTGATACCAACTTCGGCATGTATCCCGAAGATGTCGAGTTCTGCAAGATCATGGCCGAGATCAAAGAGCGTTACCACTTCCCTCTCTATCTACAGGTATCGACCGGTAAAAACCAGAAGGCGCGGGCGATCGAATGCGCCGAACTGCTGAAGGGTTCCCTGCGATTTTCGGCGGCCGTTCAGTCGCTGGACGATGAAGTCCTGGCCAACATCAAGCGCAGCAACATCTCCTATAAACAACTCATCGATGCGGCCTCCCAGGTTGCCAAGATCGATGGCAATACGTATTCGGACGTGATCCTGGCGCTTCCGGGAGATTCGATGGTGAGACACATGAACACGGTCTGCACCCTGATCGACGGCGGGCTGCAGCAGATCCGAAACCACACGCTGGAGATTCTCGACGGTTCAGAGCTGGGTACCGATGCCCACCGCGCCAAGTTCCACATCAAGACCCGCTACCGGGTGATCCCGCGAGGGTTTGGCATTTATCACTTCGGGGATCGCGAACTTCGGAGCGCCGAGATCGAGGAAGCGTGTGTCGAAAACGAGACATTGTCCTTCGAGGATTACATCGAATGCCGGCGCTTTGCTCTGACGACGATCCTGTTCCACAACGACAGCATTTTCAGCGAGCTCTATGCGCTCTTACAGTTGACAGGGTGCAAGGTATCCGACTGGCTGAAATACCTTCATAGCCACGCGGATACGTTTCCAGAGAAACTCAAGGCCGTCTACGATGGATTCACAGACGAGACCATCAACGAGCTGAGCAACGCCCGGGAGGAGTTAGAGCGCAGCCTCAAAACAGAGGTCGGGATGATCGAGAGTTACGTTGATGGCACGCGGGGAAACAACGTGCTGTATGGCAATCAGACAAGAGCGTACTTGAGCTGCATGTCGGACCTGACGACGGTGGCCTACCAGTCTGCCATAGCTTTCCTGAAGAATACCGGCGTCTATGACCGCATCTGCCCAGGCTACATCAGCGAACTGGAACGTTATGCCCAGGCACGGAAGAAAGCGCTTCTTGACCTGGACAACTCTATCTCAGAGCACTTCCAGTTTGACTTCGTCGCGCTTGAGACGCAACGCTTCGGCACATTGCCGGAATGTCCCCGGCCGACGTCGGTTCAGTTCTACTATGACGACTGGCAGAAGGAGTTTTTTACCGATCAGATCCGGCGTTATGGAACTGATGCTCAAGCCTGGACCAAAATGTTTTCCAGGACTCCGATCAAAAAAATGTTCCGCCGCGCTCAGTATATTCCAGCTCCCTCATTTAAGGAGCTGGTACCGAGCGGCGCTATGCGGAAGGGCACGCCGGTTACGATGAAAATATCTTCGTGATCGTTCTGAAAATAATTTTCATATCTGTTCCAAGCCCCTGCTCCGTAATGTAACGCAGGTTTAGCTTCAGCTTGGCCGGCATTATCTCTTTTATGTAAGTTTGTTCAGGATGCGCGGATTTTCCGAGGATTTCATTTTCATTGATGTATTCGACCGAAGCGTAATCTGTAAGGCCTGGCCTGACAGATAGCACCCTTTTTTGCCCTTCCGTATATAAATCCACATATTTCCTTACTTCTGGGCGCGGACCAACAAGGCTCATATTACCCAACAATACGTTCAGCAGTTGTGGCAGTTCATCAATTTTATATTTTCGGAGAAATGCTCCCACTTTGGTTATCCGGCGGTCGTCGCCACCAACTGTGAGCAATCCCGTTTTATCCGAACCGCTGCGCATAGAGCGGAATTTGTACAACAAAAAGTCTTTTCCGTTCCGGCCAACTCTTAGCTGGCGGTAAAAAACCCCGCCACGCGAATCGATAAGGATGGCAAGCGCTATCAAAACAAAGAATGGAACAAGGACAATAAGGCCGATCAAGGAAAATAAAATATCAAAAAACCGTTTGACCATTCGAAAAAGAAGCTTTGTTGATCAGTCTGGCGAATGAATGCCAGGTTGAAGGTAGCACAAGTAGTTTAAAGTGTCAGGGGCCTTGTGCCGCGAGAAGACTTGAATTGCGGGTTCTGATGTTTTCCGACCTATGACGCGATTTGGCCCCGTGATAATCAATCAACGGCGACGCGGTTCGCGCGGCTCGCGTTGGAGCATTGTCAGGTTATGAGGATTTGGCGTAGACATAGTGGCGGCGACGGTGAGTAGTTCAGTCCGGGAAGGAGCATCTCCAGTGCGCTCACCCGAGACGGCAAATGCGCGTGCAACGTTCCGTCCGGACATCGAAGGGCTACGCGCGATCGCAATCCTTCTGGTCGTCGGTTTTCACGCCGGAGTTCCGGGATTCTCTGGCGGTTATGTCGGCGTGGATATCTTTTTTGTGCTGTCCGGATTTCTGATCACGGGACTTCTCGTCCGCGAGATCGAGGAAAGCGGCACCATCGACCTTCCTCGATTTTATGCGCGCCGCGCCCGGCGGTTGCTTCCGGCGCTGGCATTGACCCTTCTCGTGACGGTGATCGTGAGCGCCGCGATTTATCCTCCGTTCGAAGTCAAAGAGGGAGGCCTCGGCACCACCGCATTCGCCACGGCCGCCTATGCAAGCAACCTGTACTTCGCGAAATCCGCGACGGACTACTTTGGGCCCGACCGCGAAGAAAACCCGCTGCTGCACACCTGGTCGCTGTCCGTAGAGGAACAGTTTTACCTGGTCTGGCCGGTTTTTGTCATGTTCGCGCTGAGTGTGTTCTCGTGGCAGGCTCGCAGAAACATCAATCATCGGCGGCTTCTCAGGTGGATGACGGGGGCAATGGTCCTGTCCTTCGGTCTTTCCCTGTATCTGACGAATCATGTCCAGCCCTGGGCATACTTCACGTCGCCGACACGGGCCTGGGAATTCGCATTGGGCGCCATCATCGTTCTGCTCCCGCTGAAGGACGGAAAGGCACGATCCGCAATCGGCTGGGTTGGCCTCGCAGGTATTGGTCTGGCGACGATCGCGTTTGGCCGCATGACTGTATTTCCAGGCACGGCCGTCCTGCTGCCGGCGCTGGCGACGGCGATGGTGCTTCGCGCGGCGACAGACGCTCCAGACGGTTCGATGGTCCGAATGCTGAGTGTGAAACCGCTTCAGAAGATTGGCGGACTCTCGTATTCCTGGTATCTCTGGCATTGGCCTGTCCTCGTCTTCGGAACTGCAATCATCGCCGAGCCCTCTTTGACCATCCGCGTCGCTCTCGCCGTCGCGTCCTACGGGATCGCGATGGTGTCCTACCACTTCCTGGAAAATCCGATTCGCCACAATCGCCGCCTGGCAAGCCGCAACGCGTACTCGCTCGCCATGGCTGCGGCGCTTGCGGTTCTCGGAATAAGCGTGTCGCTCGCGTGGAGGCAGGCTTCGATATGGGCTGCAGACAACCCGACACAGGCTCGCTTCACTCGCGCTCGCCGCGATGAACCGTCCCCCTTGTCGCAGAACAACTGTTTTCAAAATTATTTCGACGTCGAGGTCGTTGCTTGCAACTTTGCAGTGGAAACCTCGACAATTCCGATCGTGCTCCTCGGCGACAGCCACGCCGCGCAATGGTTTTCTGCCTTCGAACCGATTGCCGCAAAGCGCGGCTGGCGACTGGTGACGATGCTGAAATCGGCGTGCGCCATGGTCGACGCGCCGTTTTTCTATTCTCCGTTGGGCCGCACCTATACCGAGTGCGGCGTGTGGCGTAAAAACGCCTTAGCGAAGATCCGTCAAATCGGGCCGCTGGTCACGGTCGTTGCTTCGTCGGAAGGATATGCGTTTCAGGGCGACGAATTGCGCAACGGGATCTCGAGAGTCGTCCAGCAACTGGCCGAAGCAAGCCAGAACGTGCTGATCTTGAGAGATGCACCAAGGCCCGACTTCGATATCCCGACGTGTCTCGCGCGCCGCTCGTGGCGGCCCGCATTCATCCCGTCGCCGGCCTGCGAGTTTCCACTTCAGGGAGAGTCCAAGGTCTTCGACTTTCAAGGTCTGGCAGCCCGGGACCACAAGAACGTAACGCTTGTTGACTTGTCTTCGAACATTTGTCCCGGCGGCGTATGCAGGGCGGAACGCGACGATCTGATTCTCTATCGTGATTCCAACCATCTGACGGCTTCATTCGTAAAGAGCATGGAAAAGGAACTTTCGGATCAAATTTCCGCGGTTGTGGCGCAAAGCCGCATAGACCATCCCCTCATAACAACAAACCTACCAACTCGATAACTTTTCGCCAATCATAGATCTGTCTCGTCCGGAAATGCCGGCGTTGTCTCGCTGTGACGAGACCAAGGAACTGATCTTTAGCCAGTCTTTCGGTGTCTTTTCGGGATCAATTTACTATTACTGCCCGAGCCCAAGGATTGCACTTGCCCTTGTTTTTTCGGCATAGTTAGCAGAGTTTTAGATGCATAGCGTTACAATCGCCACATTGTCGTGGAACCGAAAGGAGGACGTATGTATAACCAGCAATGCTCGCTAACGGTGCTGGTCCCCGTATATAACGAGGAACATGTCGTCTGCCAATCCCTGAATAGACTCAAAATATTATTGACTAGTCCGAATCTAACGCGGCTGGAGGTAATCGTTGTAGATGACCATTCCAGCGACCAGACTTCGCAGCTATTAAGAAAGTTCCAATTAGAACAAGAGGCGACGCCGATTCCAAATCTTAATTGGATTTTTCTGCAGCATGAAGAAAATCGTGGCAAAGGTGCAGCGATTTCGACGGCTTTAGAACGTGCTACCTGTGACATATGCGTCATACACGACGCCGACCTGGAATATCACCCGAAAGACCTGCTTCGAGTACTTGAGGTCTTCGTTCAGGAACGGGCGGATGCAGTCTTTGGTTCGCGATTTGCCGGCGGAAACGTAAGGCGGATATTGAATTACCGGCATCAAGTCGGGAACCGCATCTTGACCTTCCTTTGTAATTTCGTAACAAATCTGAACCTTACGGACATGGAAACGTGTTACAAGGCGGTCCGGACCGAGCTACTTAAGTCGATTCCAATTGAATCGAATGACTTCAGGCTTGAACCGGAGCTGACGATAAAGCTGGCAAAGCGTCAAGCCCGAATTTACGAGATTCCTGTGAGCTATTCCGGAAGGACGTATGAAGAGGGTAAAAAGATAAATTGGAAGGATGGTTTCCGCGCACTTTTCGCAATTGCCCGGTTTGCAATTTCGGACAACATTTATAAGAGAGACGCTTATGGCAGTCAAATGTTGGGTCGACTTTCACGCGCATACCGGTATAACCAATGGCTCGCAGATACAATTCGGGCTTTTTGCGGAAATCGGGTTCTCGAGATCGGCAGTGGTGTTGGAAACATTACCAAGCATCTGATCCCGAGATCGGAATATGTTGCAACGGATATCAACCCTCTCTACCTCAGCACGTTGGGCACACTGACGGACGATCGTCCATACTTACGGACAAACCACTGCGATGTTACCGATTCAGGTACCTTCCCGGAGACCAATGAGGGTTTTGACACGGTAATTTGCTTAAACGTCATCGAGCACATCCAGGATGACCGCGCTGCCCTCAAGAATATCAAGAAGGTTCTAGGTGTTGGAGGAAAAGCCATTATTCTCGTTCCGCAAGGGCAGTGGAATTTTGGAACCCTGGATACCGTTCTCGAGCATAAGCGACGCTACAGCGAGGAGTCATTAAGGCAACTTGCCGCTGACTGTGGGTTCGAGGTCCAACAGATACTCAGGCTCAACCGTGTCGGAACTCTCGCTTGGTTTATCAATGGAAAGCTCATTCGACGGCAGAACTTTGGGCTATTTCAGATTTGGGCACTGAATTGGCTCACACCTCTGTTTCGCGTGATCGACCGTTTTCTACCAGTTCCGGCTCTGAGTCTTATCGCAATACTAAGGCGAAACGACATGTCGGTTGAGATGGCCAACGAGGACCACAAACAATGGTCCCCAATGGCATCTGGCCGGGCAACGCAAGCGGCATCGAATTAGAAAGTGTCGCGTATGTCCGAAACTCGAAAGCTCCGTGACGGATGCGGCCGGCAAATCCGTCGAGAGCGCGACAACCTGTCGCGTTTGTGCGGATTTGTCGACTTTGGGCTTCTATTCGTCGCTCGACGATAAGCAGGTTTTATAATTATCCGCTGAAAGCCGCTTGGCGCCAGATGCGGTTCTTCGATCCACTGCAGCGGCGAGCGGCTGGCAGTCGAGTCTGCCTCGTGCAATTATCCTAACGAACGCCTTCCTTCACCCGCCAGGGGAACTCAACTTGGTTGAATTTTTCCAGAGTTTTCGGGAGTTGCCTGCCACCATCTTATTCCCGCGCGGACCTTCTGGCTATGCGACTACTGATTCTGTTGGGTTAATGGTGCTTATCGCCTGGGGGCGCGCAAATGAAGCTCTGGCAACCTGATTGCTCAAGCGACGGCCTGGCGTTTCCAAAGTGAAGGAACGCCCGAGCGTAGTGCGAAGAGTGGACAGATCGATTCTAGAGCTGGAAAATATCTCGTTCTGCAGCCTGTACATTCAGCCGCTCCACGCCGATATTCTGGGAGGCTGTACAATGATTGTACGCGTACATTTTAGAGCGGCAACGCACCGCCGCTGTTCCGCAGTTCATTCAGGTTCCGAAGTCAAAAGTCCTTACAGGTTTGTCAAATCTCTGTCCTTCGTGCTCGAAAGCACCGCGATTCTACATTCGCGTAAGAGCATGAATTAGCAAATCCCCTGAAGCGCGAAGTCCTGCCACAACTCGAAATCAGTTGAGCGTGAAGCTTCAGGACCTTGCATCAATTGCACGACCGTTCAGGAGTCGTATGTTCCTGCTGCAGTGATTCGATCCTGCGCAGGTTCCAGGAATCACAAAAGGCTTTAGGCCGCCCATCAAACTGGCAGCGGGTCGCTCTTTGTGTGCTCTCGTGAAGAGCCTTTGAAAGACCTCTTGGAAAGGATGCAGTGAAGACAAGATTTAGCCAACGGAATGGTGTTTTGGGCGTAGTAGGCGGACGCGGGTTGCTGATCGCCTGCCTATTAATGTTTCACTTCGCGAATGCAGCCATTGCGTCAGTAACTCTTGCGTGGGATCCGAATTCAGAATCGTATCTCGCCGGTTATAATTTGTACCGTTCGACCCAGTCTGGAGTTTTCGGCTCAGTTCCTCTTAATAGTACGCCTCTGACGACGACATCCTTTACGGACTCCACAGCGGCGAGCGGGACTTACTACTATGTTGTTCGTGCCGTAAGTGTCAATGGACAGGAAAGCGCGTCTTCTAACCAGGTCCAGGTCAATCTCAATCCAGTGCCGGCTAACTCGGCACCCGTTGTCAGCGCAGGTCCAAGCAGCACGATCACACTGCCGGCCAGTACAACGCTCACTGCGACCGCCACTGATGACGGCTTGCCGCACGGCACACTGACATATAGCTGGACGGTGGTCAGCGGAACAGGTGTTACATACACCAGTCCGAACTCTTCGAGCACGCAAGTTTCATTTTCCCAGGCAGGTACGTACACGCTCACGGTCACAGTCAGCGATGGTCAACTTTCCTCCAGTGCGAATGTCGTTGTGACCGTCATGAACGCGGGCCCCGCAACCATTTCGATTACGGGACCGGCCAGTGGGGTGACTGTCAGCGGATCTGTGCCGGTTTCTGCCAGTGCTTCAAGCAGTGCCGGGATCGCCGGGGTTCAGTTCAAGCTCGACGGCACTAATCTAGGTGGTGAGAAAACAACAGCACCATACGCGGCCACATGGGATACAACGCAGGTACCGAATGGATCGCACGTCTTGACGGCTGTTGCTCGCGATACAGCTGGAAATCTGACGACGTCCGCCGGCATAATCGTCACGGTCAGCAATACGAGTGCGACGACCGTCTCGATTACAGCGCCAACGTCTGGCACGACCGTCAGCGGCAAATCCGTGACGGTTTCTGCTGATGCGTCGAACACATCCGGAATTGCGGGTGTTCAGTTCAAGTTGGACGGGACCAATCTTGGTGCTGAGAAAACAACAGCGCCATACGCGACGACCTGGGATACAACGCAGGCCGTGAATGGCTCGCACGTCTTAACCGCTGTGGCGCGCGATACGGCTGGAAATCTGACGACGTCAGGGGCCCTGTTCATCACGATCAACAATGCCAGCACTACAACAGTGTCGATTACCGTACCGCCCGGCACCGTCAGTGGCACATCTGTGACGGTTTCGGCGAATGCGTCGAGCACGCTTGGAATAGCCGGGGTTCAGTTCCAATTGGATGGTGTGAATCTGGGAGCCGAGACAACGACATCGCCGTACTCCATCACCTGGAACACAACGCAGACGACGAATGGTAAGCATTTGCTGACGGCGGTTGCCCGTGACACGTCGGGAAATCTGACGACCTCGTCGGCG
This sequence comes from uncultured Acidobacteriota bacterium, assembly GCA_963738025.1. Taxonomy (GTDB): domain Bacteria; phylum Acidobacteriota; class Terriglobia; order 20CM-2-55-15; family 20CM-2-55-15; genus 20CM-2-55-15. The sequence goes on from CAVTWA010000002.1 coordinate 91,275, forward strand.
GTGACAATCATTGTGACCAATAACAGCGCGCCGGATACCACTCCGCCGACTGTTTCGATTACCTCTCCCGCAGTCAATGCAACCGCCAGCGGCAGTGCCACGATTTCAGCATTGGCGTCCGACAACGTGGGAGTTGTGGGCCTTCAGTTCAAGGTGGATGGCGCCAATCTGGGGCCAGAACAGACAGGATCGACGTACGCGATCTTCTGGGATACCACGCAAGTCTCGAACGGCAACCACACGTTGACGGCAGTGGCGCGAGATAATGCCGGTAATCAAACAACCTCTGCTGCGGTACTTGTCAAAGTCAGTAACGCGTCGACGTCGGGCGCTCTGCCGCCAACGGGCGCCAGCACGGTTGCTTATTCGCTGGCGGATCGCGGAGCCGATCTCCTTACGGAGAACAGTACATCGGGCTCGATTAACGTCGGATACGCTCGCGTTCAGACGGATGCGGGAAGCAGCGCGCTGGGTGGGGCCGCGATCTTCTCATACCATTCCGATGGCGCTGTCGTCAGCGAGACCAGCGTTCCGTTGTCTCCGCTCGTGCAGTCCGGCCGGATGTATGTGGAAATGAACGGACCGGTAAGCACTGGCGTCGCATTTGCGAATCCGAATAAAGAGGACGCCGTCATCTCGTTTTACTTTACGGATATTCACAATAATGCGCTTGGATATAGAGAAGGCACCTTTATATTAGGCGCCAACTGTCAGATGTCAGGATTTCTGAATCAAGCGCCATTCAATTTAGCAAATAGCACGGAAGGAACCTTCACTTTCACGTCCTCGATCGGCGTTTCCATGGTTGCTCTGCGCGGCTTTACCAATGAGCGTAATGTCTTCCTCATGTCGACATTGCCTGTTCCAACACTCGACACAGCAAACGCCAGCCCGTTGGCGGTTCTTCCGCACTTCGCCGCCGGCGCCGGCTGGACGACAAAATTGGTTCTCGTCAATCCGACGGACGCCGTTCTTTCTGGGAACGCGCAATTCTTCAGTCCGGCAGTCGGTTATTCTGGCGTTTCACCGCTCACGCTTACCGTAAACGACGTTCCTATGTCGGGTTTCAATTATTCCATTCCCGCGCGTGGGGTATTTGCAGTAACGCTGAACAGCGCCGATGGAAACCTTGCGTCGGGCTCGATAAGAATCAGTGCCGGCAATGGTTCCATCGCGCCATCCGGACTGGCGATCTTCTCCCTCAAGAACAATGGTGTCACTGTTTCCGAGGCGAGCGTTCCCATTTCACCGCCGGCGTTTGCATTTCGTGTCTACGCTCAGTCCCAAGGTGCGCCGGATGCGGTGGGATCGTCCAAGACTGCGATTGCGCTGGCAAATCCGACATCGTCTTCTGCCTTGGTGAACTTTGAATTGATCCAGGCCGACGGAACTTCGACAGGCCTGGCCACTTCTGTGATGATTCCACCCGGAGGGCAAATGTCCCAATTCGTGAACGAGCTCATCCCAAATGCTCCCGCCACGTTCAGCGGCGTACTCCATGTTTCATCCGCCACTCCGGTTATCGGAATCGGGTTACGTTTGACGACAAACGGGGGCGGCGATGTCCTGATGTCGACAATCCCAGCGGTCAGTGAGACGCAGAATGGAACACCTCAACAGTTGCTGTTTCCCCACGTCGTCTCGGGAGGCGGATTCACGACGGAGCTGATCCTGTTGAACCGTCAGCCTTCTGCAACCAGTTCCGGGGAAGTGCTCTTCACTGCGCAAGACGGCGCGCCGCTCTCGGTGCAATAACGTATTCCTATTGACCCGAGAGCGACCTCGTGAAGGGCCTCGAAGTCCGAGACGCACATGTCAGGTTGACAACTTTAATTCGGTCGCGAGGGTGTGATAGCGATTGGAAAAACCGTCTCAACACAGCGCGATTCATTCTCGAGAATCGCAGGAGAGAACTTCCATTTTTCTACCGCACTGCGCACCACCTCATTAATCGCCATGTTTTCGCCGCGAACTGTTAAAACGGCCACATCGCCGGTCTCTTCGATTCTGGCTTCGACCCGAACCGTTTGAGCGCGAGTGTGATCAAGAGTTCTCTGCAGGACTAGCGGGATTTCCGGTTGATTGCTGTTCTTGACGCGGCGCATTGCCATTTCAACGTCCATCCGAACACACGGCTTGACGGAACACTTCGCCATTTGAGCAATGAGGTCCTGGCCAATCGTCGCGTCTGGAAGCATCAGCCCTGCGTCCCGGCGCAGGCGATCCATATCAACCGTATTCAGGCTCATGCAAGCAGCATCCCAGGCCTGCTTCGACGCCCCTAGCGCTTTCCGGTATTCGGTTCGAATCTGTTCGATCGCCCCGTCGGCCGCACCTTCGACGTTCAGAGTGACAAGGTCGCCATATTCAGCAGCGGCCTGGCTAACACTTCCAGCCTGGAAATTCTTACGCCACTCGAGAAGTTTTTGATCAGCGGCCAAACGCAATTTAGCCTGTGTGAGGGAGAGATACTCAACGGCCAAAACAAAGTCGGGATCCAGTTTGAGCGCGTCGTGAAAATGTGTAGCGGCAGTCGTGAAGTCATCCTTTGCGTAGGCTTCCCTACCGTCGTGAAAGACCTGTTCCGCTGCCGACCTGAGTAACTCGACTACGCAGCCGCAACGGCGCTCTTCATCGGTTGCCGTGGAAAGGTGCCGGGCAGTTGCTTCGGCGCCGCCGGTGGCAAGATGACTCTTCAACGAATCGCAAATCATGCGGCATCGGTTGTCGTTCTGAGCGGCCTTTGCTTCTTCAAATAGAGTCAGAACCTTTGGTGGATACTTCTCCGCATCAATCGAACACTTGGGATCCAGGGTGCACATTTCGGCGAAGTCGTCCTTCGCGCTTTTAGCATCGCCTAAAGCGAGATAATCTAACGCGAGCTGCAACTTAAGCCGGACCTTTTGTGGTAAGTCGTCACGCCGCGACTGAATCGAATTATCGAAAGGGATCAGCAGTTCAAGGGATTCTTTGAAGTTCGCGTCGTAATACAACTGTTCCGAATGATTCAGCACCGCTTCAATGTCTTCCTGGGGAGACTGAAAGGAGAAGGGGCCAAGCGCAGCGACTAGCCAGAAAATCAAACCGTAACTCAACATTATCAGGTGCAGCGAGACAAAACCATAAGTTAACAACCAACTCGTAAATAGCGAGACCCTGAGCGTAGCCCAGCCCGGGCTTTTGATGAAAGCGTTATCTTCAAAAGAAAATCCAAAATCGCCGGAATAACGCGCCTGTTTCTCGGCAGCCGGATGAACCGAAATCTGAAGGAATGCATTACCCGATCAGTTATTGCAGGCGCGGGCGAAACTTTCTTGCTTTGGATGAGAGCGCAAGCTATAACCGGTTCGCACAGGGTCCATAAGGGCCGACGTTTACAGTGCGTCATCTGTGCCAAGGAAGAGGTGAGAGATCTATATGTCGACTGCTGTTCATGGTTTCCTTAGCAAAATGCTTTCGCTTTTGCTGGCTTCGGTTCTGCTCATGTCTCCCATATTGATTTCTGCTACAGATATTCCGAGTCATACGGCCGTAGGGTCAATTCGGGCTGTCGGCAATGTTCAACTTCGAGGCGTTTCTGTCGCCGGCGAGGGCACGTTGTTTCTCGGGGATACTATTACAACACAAAGGGATTCCCGTGGTGACCTGATCATAGCGGATGGCAATAAAGTTGAACTCTTCAACAACACGCAATGTGTTGTGACAGACAGCAATCAACATATAACGGTCAGGCTCATGGCTGGCAATATAGGGTTTACTGCATCGAGGAAACCTGTTGCAATTACCTTTTCAGATTTTGAACTACTCCTTGAGCCAGGAACGACGGGAGGCGTGGCGTTCCTGGGCAAAGATTTTGCCGGAATTCGAATTATGTACGGAAGTGCGGTTGTCCGTAGCCTGACAACCAGGAAGAGTCGCAAGCTTTCAGGGAGTTCCGTACAAATCCTTAATCTGAAAACCGCAGAGATGAACGTACCCATTGCGCAATTGGCGTCCACTGCTTCTCCTACTTTGCCAACCAACGCCCCAATGCCTCAAATTCCGGCTGGTGGTGGACCGACCCAGGCGCAATGGGTCTTGATTGGCGCTGGAGTTGGTGCGGCAGCGGTAGTCGCCATTTACTTTGGAGTCAGAGAAGCCAGCCCTTCAAAACCCTAGGCTCTCGGAATGCGACCATGGTGATTCCTGGCAGGTTTGGGGCATGCCGGACGCCATGTCAATCAATTTTAAGCAATACAACTCCGAATTTGCGAAACGGCTCACGCGAGATTCGCGTTTCAGGCCCTTGAGTCAGTCCTCGTTGTTCGCGCGTAAGGATCTGTTATGGAGCTGATTCTTACAAATCGACCTTATCAAAGAGTGCTTATAACAAGAAAGGGTGTCAAGAGTGAGAGCTCCAACAGATTCGACGGGTTGCATTATCACGATACCGTGCTACAACGAAGCGGCTCGTCTCGAATCGGATCGATTCCTACGGTATCTGAGAGAACACACGAGTACTAAGTTCATCTTTGTGAATGATGGAAGCACGGATCAAACTGGTCTGCTCCTGGAACAGATGTGCAGTGAATTGCCTGGCCAGATCGCGGTGCTCCAGCTGCAAAAGAATGTTGGAAAGGCGGAAGCAGTTCGTTCAGGGTTGCTGCATGCGCTTCGGAGCAACAGCGGCGGCTATGTTGGATTCTGGGATGCCGATCTGGCCACGCCATTGGAAGCAATTGGAGACTTGCTCGATGTTTTCGCAAACCAGCCCGAGGTTGACTTTGTACTTGCGGCTCGGGTTAAGCTTTTAGGGCGCAAAATTGAGCGCCAAAGGTTCAGGCATTATTTGGGACGGATCTTTGCAACGTGTGCTTCCTTGGTTCTTGAGTTACCAATTTATGATACCCAGTGCGGCGCGAAGCTTTTTCGGGTGACGTCGGTGTTGCCGCATTTGTTGGCAGAACCATTTTGTTCGCGCTGGATTTTTGACGTCGAATTGATTGCAAGGTTTCTGCAAACCTATTCTGCTGACAACAAAGCCCTCCCAAACTTTCTATATGAGTTCCCACTCCACTGCTGGACAGATATTGGAGGATCAAAAGTTCGGCCGACAGACTTCGTTAAAGCTGCGAACGAACTTCTTATCATCAGAAGGCGGTATAAGCTCAGAAGATCGACTGTCACAGAACAGTAACTGAGAAACCGCGCCTACAATAGGCGCCAGTCCCGTCAAACATTTTCCCAGAGCTCCAGGCGCTACTCTTTCAGGCTATGCACATTTCTGTAGAGACTTAGGTTATCAGCGGCATAGATCAAAACGTATTGGCTTTCAAGAAATTTGCGAAACTCTATGTAAACCGGATCCCCGGACCAGCGGATGACCGTGTCAGCCTCTCTCCAGATGGCTGGTCCATCAACAATAAAAGTGGGTGGCGTATGGCTAAGCTCTCTCAAGGTCTGATTCCCATTCTTTAGATAAGATTTAGGAGAATCGGAAATATAGTGGAAGTCGAGTTGTTGCGTGCTGTTTTTCGCTTCAGTACTCAAGTAGATTTCGGGCAGATAGTCCCATGTGAATAGTGTGTCCGACGGGTTCAGGATTTTATTTAAGTGTGAGGCGACTGCTTGTGCCGGTACGCGTGGGGCATAAGTTGTAAGAAGCAGATTTCGCATATTCCGAACGTCGTGCGCCTGCGAGAAAATGAGGGGCCCGACGATCAATACAAGGACTGTCTCCTTAATGCGCCGATACCGTTCCTCATTGGGAATGGAATCGATCAGGGACCAATAAGTGAAAGCAGCTGCGACCGAAAGGCTCGGAGCCAGGGGCAAGAAATAGTGCGGATAATTCCTACCACCCGCAAGAGCGCCAGCCATATCGAAGAAGACCCACAGCAGCACCAGTGGCCACAAGAAATACAGGGACCGACTGATGTCGTCCTTCGATTCCTGTGTTCGTTGCACGATGGTAAACATCTGAACATATATGATCAGCCCAATTGCGGCGCACACGACTACGCTCACGATCAATTGCATGTTAAGCGCAACATCAAAAGGAATAGAGAAAATGTGGCCTTGGCTTGCTCTTCCATATCGGAAGTTATATAGAAAGGAAGCATCCAGGAATTCGTTCAACGCATGGTGCGACCAAAAATAAATAATCGCTGGTAGCCATGCGATAAGGGCACCTGTAGTATTTATAAGGATTGAAGCCAAAACATGCCGCAGAGACAAGCGGCGAAAGATAATCCAGAGCAGACAGACGAACACTCCTTGCGCCAGCAGAGGAGAAAGGCCCGTCGGTTTAAATAAAGTCGCTATTCCAGAGAAAACACCTGCAAGTAAAACCCATTTCCCTCGAAAAGAGGGACCCGCCTTGACGAAGCAGTACATGCTTAGCGCGGCTGGCCACATCAAATACATTTCCGTCAGGTTTCCATGTTCGTTGTAAAAGGCAATATTGGCAATGATCGCGACAGAGGCAGTTGCCAAGACGGTGGCGTGCCATGGCATGTTGACCTGGCGCGCTAATGCGTAAACGGTCCCGATACATCCCAGAATGAAAATTCCTTCAGCGATTGCGAGTGCCGTGAAATTCTTGGGCGCAAAGGAAAAAATCAACGCATTAATCGCGAAAATCCCAGGCGGCTTGTTATCCCAAATGGACTTATAAGGTATGGCTCCGTGAACCCATCTGAGGCCGATGTATGCGAAGAGTCGAGCATCAGTTGGGTCAAGATCCAATGCGGTGAAGCTCCTTCCGACAACAGTTGACGCAAGTGTCCAAAGGAAAAGCAACAACGCTCCATGTAACGGTGGTTTGGTTCTTTGAATGGTGTCCAAAATTTGTCAATCCTAATTATCGGCAGAAGCTGTCAAACAATCGCATCATGCCGCAATTCAGAATGTCAATTGAAGACAAAACTTGCAGAATCTCCGCCACAGAATCAAAATTAGCCGCGTGGAAGCGGAAGTTTTTCGTGTTTTCGCCTGATTAGACGCAATTACCGAGGATGTACCCTCAGAGACATATCTGTGAAAGAAAGTGTTCCTCCCGCGGTCGTGGAAAGAAATATGCGTGGCACGCGAGCTGTGCCTAAGCTGCAACGCACCTGGCAATTTCCTTTTTTTTATTGGGGCATTTGGTTTCTGTGCATCGGAATTGGCTGCTATTGCATTGCAGTTGGCACATCAATCATTCGGCTGCTCCTGCTGCAGAGGGTCCTATTTGTTCCGCTTATAGAAGAGTTGCTTTGGCTGAGCGGTATGCCTACAACGATTGGGATTGTGCTCATCGTTCTCGATCTAGGCCTCTTCTTACCCGCTAAGCGGCGCTTCACACGCCGACAGTTAGAAGAACTGCGAATTCCCGCGCCCTTGACCGTAGTCATGACGGCATATAACGACGAAGCGAGCATAGCGCTCTCGGTAAAAGACTTCGTTAAACATCCGCTCGTTAGTCGAGTTATTGTGGTTAGCAACAATAGTACAGATCAAACGGTCGATCGTGCCATACGTGCTGGGGCGATTGTGCACAACGAACCGAAACAAGGCTATGGCGCGTGTGTGTACCGCTGTTTTCAAGAAGCATTGGCGTACGAAGATACGCAGCTTATCGTCTTGTGCGAAGGCGACATGACGTTTCGTGCAGACGATCTTGATAAGTTCCTGGCTTACATCAGGCATGCCGAAATCGTCAACGGCACGCGGATCGTAGAACAGTTGCGCGAATATAGCACACAACTCAGCACGTTCATGTATTACGGTAATTTCTTTGTTGGCAAGCTGCTCGAAGCTAAACACCTCGGCTGCGGTACGTTTACTGATGTCGGGACTACATACAAAATGATTCGTCGCGATTGCTTGCTTCGGTTGCTACCCCATTTGGATGGTGACATCAACCTTGAGTTCAATGCCCATTTTTTGGATCGAGCGCTTAAATCCGGGTGCATGGTGCTGGAGTGTCCTGTGACCTTTCATCCAAGGATCGGCGAAAGCAAAGGCGGGAATGTGAATAACCTTCGTGCGTTAAGGGTTGGAACCCGGATGATTCTGGGGTTATCTTTCGGCTGGCGAAAGCGGCGTTGATTTCATGCTACGGGGATATCACGACACGCGATTTTCGTTTGACCCTCGACGCAAAGTTCTCTGGCGCAGCCTATGGAAGTATCACTTTTCGAAATACGTGCAGCCGAAGGATTGTGTGTTAGAGCTGGGAAGCGGCTATGGGGACTTCATCAATAGCGTCGAAGCAAGGCGTAGGGTGGCTGTCGATAGCTGGCCGGATTTCGTTCGGCACTTGGCGCCAGGAGTCGAAGGCCATGTTGGCAATGCGGTCGAGTTGAGTTTTCTCGATGACAGATCTGTCAACCTTGCCTTCGCCAGCAATCTCGTGGAGCATCTGTCGCAGGATGATTTTGTCCGGATGTTACGTGAATTGCAGCGCAAGCTGGCGATCGGCGGACGTCTCGCTCTGCTTCAACCGAATTTTCGTTACGCGTTTCGAGAGTATTTTGATGACTATACTCATGTCGCGGTCTACACCCACCTGGGTCTTTGTGATCTTCTCAGAGCCGAAGGCTTCGAAATACTAGAATGCTATCCGAAATTTCTCCCGCTGACTATCAAGAGCCGATTTAAAGTTTGGCCTTTCCTCATTTGGGTTTACCTCAATTCGCCTCTCAAGCCGTTTGGCAAGCAGATGCTGGTAGTGGCTAGAGCGGCAGGGAACACGCACGAGAAAACATGCTGATACCACGTGCATACGTCATTTGTTTGATGATGTTATTACTACCTGTCGCAATAATTTCCATTGCAGATTCCCGAAACGAAATTAAAAAACCATATCAACTCGACTACGGTGAGGGCATCGTTCTATATCAAGCTTCAACCATACTTAATCTTTCGAGTGCTTATAAACCGATAGAGCAGTACCCTTACGTGATCTTCCATTACCCGCCGGTTTATCATTTGGCGGTCATTGCTGTCCAAAGATGGACTGGCGATCTGCTCCTCGCGGGCCGTATCGTGTCTCTTATTTCCGGTATCTTGATCCAGGTCATCTTCGGCTTGATGGTATTCTTTTGTCTGCCCCGCCGGCTCGATCCCTTTTACCGATACGGAGCCGCTCTGTTTTCAGCGCTCCTACCGGATTTTCTATATGTCATGAATTGGTCGAGGCTCGCGCGCGTTGACACACTCGCAATACTCTTATCCTCTACCGGCGCCGCTTTGATTGTTCTGAGCGGCAAAAACAGATTGATGCAGTATTGTGCATTTGTCCTATTTGTAGCTGCGGTCTTTACAAAACAAACAATGATCGCGGCGCCACTTGCGTCTTTTATTGTCTTGTTTGTTATTGACGCTAAGAATGCCCTGAAAGTTGGGCTGTTTGCCGGCGTGCTGGGATGTGCAGTTCTAACTGCACTTTCTTGGGCAACGCACGGTCAAATCATCAAACATCTGTTCGTCTATAACCAGAATTCATTTGATTTCCATCAATTGGTGTCGATGCTGACTGATAACTATTTTAAGACGATGCCTGTATTCGTCCTCGCAATCGGTGCGGCGGGAGCTGCCGCTATCGAGGCGTGGAACTTCGTTCAGAGAGGAAGATGGCAGATCATCAGATCTCGGCTGGAGTATAGCCCGACCCGCAGACTTATAGCCGTCTTTTCATTGCTGTTAGCGTTCGCTTTCTTGATTTCATTTACCGCTGGAAAAGTCGGCGCGAACTACAACTATTTCATGGAATGGAATCTCGCGCTTTGCCCGCTTGCTGGAATTTCACTTTGTCGCATTCTCGGACAATTGCGCAAGCGCCCGCGATGGTCACCAGTCAATATTATCCTTTTGATGGTGCCAATGATCATAGTGCTCCCCAGCTTCCCATATTCAATGCGGCAGTTGATTCAACTCGCGAGGAGCAGAGGAGAAAGGCAATTCGTCGTAGAGAAGACACCGGGCTACCAAGACTTCACCCAGGCTCTCGAGATCGTCCGAGAATCGAAGGGGCCAGTCTTTTCGGAAGATATGTGGCTGCTAGTCAAGTCTGGGAAGCAGGTTCCGGCCGAACCCGCAATTATCCGCGAACTGGCACGAACGTCCCAGTGGAATGAGCAGCCTTTCGTTCGCATGATTAAAGAGAAGCGATTTTCCACGATTGTCATAACGTCGGAGCTTGAGAACTCCGAGCGATTCACTCCAGCCGTTGCTGACGCGATCGGCGTCGCCTATCACATCACTCGCCAGATTGGAAGGAACTACAAAATCTACGAGCCTCGAAGTAACTGAAGAGTTCTCGAGCTGCTGAAAAATCGATTTTTTTAAGAAAACGCACTGATAGAAGAGCGCCGGGAGTCTGATCGCGTATGGTCCAAAAATCGATTTATCTCCGACAGTGAAGACGGACGCATTAGCGTGATAGTCTCGGCGGATGCGAGCGGGTCTGGATCCATTTTCGTTTCCGGTCGTCTCGATGCCAGGTTGGCTGAACCAAACGCAGCAGCAGGTCATCGATTATCTGGTCGAAGAAAATCGAGTTCTGCGAGAGCAGATCGGTTGTCGGCGCCTCCGCTTCAACGATGATCAGCGGCGTCCGCCCATCCGTTAAACCCGTTCAATCCGTGGCTTATCCGAATCCCAACCTTGGCTTGTGAGAAATCCGGCTAACGGCAAACCTCCGTGATGCATACGGACTCAACGGTCCGTCCCAACGGCGGTACGGCGAGGCCGGCTGCGGCCATCAATTTACGAATGAGAAAGCCGGTTTCGGGTTGTGGGATTGCCGATTGCACTCCGGTTCGAACAAGCCCATCGGCGTAATCGACGGGCAGCCACCTGTGAGTGGCGAGTTGGAGACTGCCTCGGTTATCCGTATTCCCGTAATCTCTGATGTCTAACCTGGCACCGTGGTCCACGAGCATCTGCACGACGGCGGTATGTCCCTTGTGTGCAGCGCCCATCAGCGAAGTGCGGCCGGTGTCAGCCTGCGAATTCGGATCGAGACCCAGTTCCAGGAGCAACTTGACGGCTTCCAGGGTCTCGACCTCGGACCACTCGTAAGTAATCCCGTGAACCCAGCCGATTCCCGAGGCGACCTGCAACGCCGTCACGCCCAACGTCGTCGCGATATTCGGATCGGCGCCGTGCGCCAGCAGCAATTTCATCAGGGTGAGGTCGCCGGATTGCGATGCCCGCAGGAAGGCCGTCGCGCCATTCTCATCCAGCCACTGGTCTGTGAAGACCGTTCGGCTTTCGGTGTTGTCCTTTACTCGGGCGTTCACATTGGCGCCTTTCGCCAGAAGAAGCTTGATGAAATCCAGATGATCCATGTCGCCCTTACGGACAGGATAGTCGCCGCCTTCGATGTTACGGTTGTCCGTCGCGAGATACAGCGGGGTCCATGCGCCCTTGTTGGCAAGGTTGGGATCTGCGCCGTTATTCAGCAGAAAGGTTCCGAGCCTGTAATACCGGTTTTGCGTAGCGACAAGCAAAGGACTCCAGCCGTAGCCGCTCACCTGGTTTACGTCGGCTCCCGCGGCAAGCAGTTCCTTCACCGATTCCACATCGTTGGACCGAACGGCATATATCAGCGCCGTCAGTTCGCCCCCATCTTTTGCCTGTCCCCGAACCGGGGGATCGTCACCCTGATCGTCGTCCGCAGCCGCGTTTGTACCGCCACCGCCACGTAAGGCGGTGACAGCGGCAGGCTGACCCAGGGAATTCAGTGCGTTCAGATCCGGCGACGCTTCCGCTGCGGCTATCGCAGCGGCGAGGGCGGCTATGGCCTTTCTCGGATCGGCGGATTTGCTGGGTCGAGAAGTTCCTTTTGCACGAGGCGCTGGATTCGAGCGAAAGGTGAAGTCCGCTCCACGACGCAGCAGGAGTTGAACCGCTGCTGCGTGACCTTCGTTGGCGGCCCACATCAACGCGGTCGTTCCCCGCAAGGTTTCCTTCGCATTCACTTCCGCACCATGATCGAGCAGCACCTGGATGGTCTCCACACTGCCCGATCGTGAGGCTTCCATGAGTGCAGTCGTTCCGTGCAGAAGAGGCTGGTTCGGATCCGCTCCCGAATTCAACAGCGCCGCCGCCATAGCGGCATCTCCATTAACGCTGGCGAGGTAAAGCGGTGTTGCACCCTCACGGTTCGCCGCCTTGACGTTTGCGCCCGCGGCAATCAGGAGGTCCGCCATTGTCTTGTCTCCATGGTACACAGCCCAATGAAGCGCCGTTGCGCCGTCCGCCTGTGGCGCGTTCACATCGCTGTGCTGCGCTATAAGGATGCGGACAGCGGCAGTGTCGCCGCGCATTGCGGCGTCTGCGACGTCGGAGCGGCCCGCGGCGAAAACCACCGTCGATAGCAACAACCCTGCAGCAAGGTTTGCGATGAGACGTTTCACATTCATATGGTTGTCCCGATGTCCGTCATAGGTTTTCAAGCCGTCCCGTACTGTCACCGATGCTTTCCTGGTGGATACCGAATTTGTCCAGGATGGTCAGCAGCAGATTTCCGGTCGGAACCATCCTGCTTGGATAGGCGAGATGGCGGTTGCCCTTGACCTTTCCGTTGAGGCCGCCGATGAGCACGTGCGGCACATCATAATGAAGGTGTTGATTGGAATTTCCCATGTTGCTGCCATAGAGAACAAGCGAATGATCCAGCAGCGTCCCGTCGCCGTCCTGAGTTTTCGAGAGGTTGTCGATCAGATAGGCGAGCATCTTCACGTGATACTGATTCAGTTTCGCGTATTCGGCAATTCGCTTCGGGTCTTCGCCGTGATGGGACCCGCCGTGGAAACTCAACGTGGGCACGTCGCTCGCGGGATAAGCCCGGCCGGTGAGATCGCGGGCAAACATCAGGGTGCCGACGCGGGTGATGTCCGCCTTGAAGGCCAGGGCGAGCAGATCGAACTGCAGCTTGATATGTTCGTCGAAGGTTTGCGGCACACCTACGGGTACGGGAATATCCGTCGGCACCACAGTCGATGCCTTCATTGCAATTTGCAGTCGCCGTTCGATCTCGCGAACGTCCTCGGTGTAGTGGTCAAGGCGGATGCGATCGTCAGCGCTGACCGAGTTGCGAAGACGCGAGAAACTGCTCAGGAGTCCGTCGAGAATGCTGCGGTCCCGTTCCCGCCGTCGGGATCGCTGATCAATCGTACTGCCGTCTCCAAACATGTGCTCGAACACAACTTGCGGGTTCAGTTCCATCGGCAGAGGCGAAGTCGGCGAGGACCACGAGATTGTGTTGGAGTACGCGCAACTGTAGCCTTCGCCGCAATTACTCGAGTTGGCGCCCGGATCCTCCACGGCGAGTTGCATGGACGGTAGCAGGTTGTCCTGGCCAATCGCTTGCGCGATCATCTGATCAATCGTAGTACCCGCGTAAACGTCCGCGCCGATCGTCTTCTTGGGTTTATTCGCGCACAGGTATGCCCCTGCAACAAAATGGTCGGCGCCGGTCATGCCCTGCGGTGATTCTGCCGAGCGAGCATGCAGGCCGCTGAGGATTGTCACATGGTCCCGGAAGGGTTCGAGCGGCTTGAGACAGAATTTGAAGTCCGGGGCTGTACCTTCCTTGTCGGGAACCCAATAACCCGGAGCCATGCCGTGACAGACAAATAAGCCGACAAATCGAGGCTTGGAGGCGGCCGCCGTTTGAGCGGTTGCTGTCGCGGCCGGCACCATCGCTTCGAGAAACGGCAGCGCAAGCGCAGCGCCTGCGCCTCGCAGAACAGTTCGTCTGGAAATGTGTTTTTTAGTGATAAACATGTTGGTATCTCTGTAGTCAGCGAGCCGCGCGCTGTGCAGTGGCACCGGGTTTCTTGATGTTCATTTGAAACGCCGAACTCTTGACGATGCCCAGCACCAGGTCGGAAAACTTATAGTTGCTGCCCGCTGAGTCCCTCACGATCGAACGGACCAGCGGCATATCCCCATACTCCACACCGCGGCCGAGCCCGTAGGTGAGCATTTTCTCGGTTACGACCCGCACGAATTGATCGGAATAACGCACCATCGAGTTACGCAGACTGGCGACCCCGTCCAGCTTCGTTCCGTCAACAAGGACGCCTGTGGCATCGATGGGTGCGCCCTCATCCTGTGAACGCCACGCGCCGACCGCATCAAAGTTTTCCAGGGCCAGTCCGATCGGCTCAAAAATCCGGTGGCACGTTGCACACGCCGGATTCGTGTGATGCGCTTCCATCGTCTGGCGCATCGTCAGCGTTTTTGCGTTTCCGGCCGTGTCCGCAGTTTTCTCCTTAATTGCCGGGACGTTCGGTGGCGGATCCGGCGGACTGACGCCAAGGAACGTCTGCAGGAACCACTTGCCACGAGCGACAGGCGACGTGCGGGCCGGGACCGAGGTCACCGTCAACAGCGCGCCTTTTCCCAGCAGGCCGCGGCGCATATCGAGATCCGGGCCCAGAGTGACGCGGCGGAATTGCGAGCCATACAGGTTCGGGATGCCGTAGTGCTTTGCCAGCCGTTCGTTGACGAATGTGTAATCCGCCGTCAGCAGATCGACCACACTGCGATTTTCGTGCACAATGCTGCCGAAGAACAGTTCAATTTCACGCTCAAACGCTGCGCGCAAGTTGTCGTCGAAATCGGGAAAGAGATTCACGACCGGCTCGCTCGTCTTCAGTGAACGCACGCCGAGCCACTGTCCTGTAAAGTTGCGGATCAGCGCTTCGACACGCGAATCCGCCAGCATTCGCCTGACCTGCTGCTCCAGGACACGTGGATCTTTGAGTTTGCCTTGCGCGGCGAGGTCGATTAGTTCGTCATCCGGGACGCTGCTCCACAGAAAAAACGACAGCCGGGAAGCCAGATCGAGATCCCTGATGCGATAGCTCGCTCCGGCAGCCAGGCCAGCGGGTTCAGTTTCTGCGCGATATATGAATTCAGCATCGGCAAGGACGCGCTGCAGTATCGCTGCGATGCCATCGTCAAAGCTGCCGCCTTTCCGGCCGGAGAGATAAAACTCCATCAACGACTCCAGATCCGCGGGACGGGCGGGACGGCGAAAGGCATGTTTGACAAGCGTCGTAATGATCGTTCGGGCGCACGCTGCTTCGTCGCTCGGCTGGACCGGCCGACACACGAAAATCTTCCGTTGGCTTGGGGTATCCACGGCGCCTGTCGAACGGTAGGGTCCCTCAATCTGAACCTGGCCGACATGCGGATAGAACAGAAAGCCGCCGATGCTGCCGGGCGCGTTCATCGTTCGCACAAATGCCTTGTTAATGTCGCTGTCCGGCAAATGATTGGTCGCGAGGAACGTCACTCCGACCGTGTGCAAACCTGCCTTGATCGGTATCGGAGGAGTTTCGGCGCCACGGTTCCTGCCCGTAACTTCCCGATCCCAGTCGACCAGCTTCACCCGTTCGCCGTCGATCAGCACCTCGAGTTGTTCCCCCTTGATGCCGCCCAGAACTCCGCCCCCATAAGCGCCCATACCTCTAACCTGGAAGACATACTCTCCGTCGGCTGGAAATTCGTGCTTGATCAGCATGCCGCCGCGGGTTGCGAAAGGTAGTCCCTCGACGTGGTAGTTCTGCGCGGTGTCCGAAGGTACGTCATAGATGGCCTGCGTCGGACCGGACACATTGCCGATCGCCAGACGGCTGATCTTTCCTGCAGCCGATACGTAGGCCTGCATCAATGCCGGCGACATCGTGAGCGCCGCCGCAATATTGTCGAACCCGGCTGTCGAATCGTCAGGCGGCAGGAACTTCGTGGCGTCCACTTCGAGCCCGATCACGTCGCGGATCGCATTCGTGTACTCCGTGCGGTTAAGACGGTGGAGGCCCGGCGCAGGCAAATGGCTGGCCGGACCACGGTCGAGTTCATTCTCCATCCAGGTGACCAGCGCCTGGCGGGTGGCCGGGTCCGGGCGAGCATATCCCGCCGGCGGCATCATGCCCGCGCGCAGTTTGCGGACAACTTTTTCTCCGATTTCCGCGTGCTCTCCGATATGCGCAAGGTCCAATTGATCGAGCATCAGATTGGCCGTCTTCGCCTTCGTATTATGGCATGTGACACAGTACCGGTCGATAATGGCGCGAGGCTCGGCAACGTCTGCAGCCTGTTGCAGCGCTGCCAGCGGCAGCGGCTGCTTCGCCAGGCACACAGATAGGCCGGAAACAAAGACCACTGACATGGCCGTTACACAACCAACTGTAAAAAGTCTCATGTTCATGATCTCCTCGTCCTCCTGACCGGTGCCGCGCGGCCGCATCTTTGACCGACGGTTTTGCAACGTCTTCGGATTTTCGGGTTTATCGGATGTATTCGGAGCTCGAAAATCATGTCAAGTCTAACCGAAATGGTAAGCATTTTAAACGGAGAGCGCCGTTTAAGGATGGTGAGTTTGACCTGGAGATGGACGCCCTTGCGAGTGCTGGTCACGCGAATCTTATGGGGTTTGCCGTCACTGCGAGGCGCGTCATATTGGATGATGTAGCTCGAATGTGAGGCCCCGACCGTCTCCGAAACTGCTTTTTCGAAGTCGTTGGAATAAACCTTGCCGCCTGTCACCTTTGCGAAATCGTCAAATGCAACGCTTGTTAGCGAAACGGGATTTCCCAGATCCACACTGTTGAGCGTGGATGCCCTCAAACGCCGGAAATTGGTCTGGGGCCAAAGCTTGCTTCCTCCGAAGGAGCAATTGCGAGGCTTCGTTCTGGCCATCTTTTGCAAGTCGGGGGAATTCGTTTCGGCAATGGGCCTGAACTTGTTTACGGAATGGGTCCGCGATCTTCATTGCAGTAGCGCAGCTTCAACGAGCGGCGGCAGCACGAGATTATGAACACATTCAGACCCTTGGCACCGGCGTCCTCGACGGAGTCGTCTACCAGGAAAGTCTGCTCAAACCCGTGCCCCCATCCGCGCTGTTTGCGCATTTTGCACATGCGAATTTCTTCACCGGCTCCGATGCGCAAACTGCTCATGAAGTTAAAATGCGAAACTACTGGGACTCTTAATCGGTGTTTTTGCCGTCATCATGGACAGGGTACTTTACGCGGGTACTGTTGTATACACAGACCGCCCCTCTTCGCTTCGCGAAGGCACCTCGCCTGACCCAGGCGGGGAATATTCTTTTTGGAAACTAACGGAAACGCCAGAATTCGTTGGGCAGGCAAGCTCTTGAAAATAAGAGCGGGAGACGGGGGGATCGAACCCGCGACGTCCAGCTCGGGAAGCTGGACGTCACCGCCGAGATGAATAGCTAAGTCATTCAATTGAAACGGTGTCCAGCCCAATGATTCGTGCGCCGTCTCGCTGCCGAGCATCAGCAGTTACAAAGGGAATTGTACGATTCAAGCGAGACTGGCACGCAAGCGCACAAGAAAGATGAATAGCATCCAGAGATCGTACATTCAGATCAACGGTCAAACGCTCCGCGGACTCCAGAATTTCTGTCGAGATGACAACCAGGTCCCACTTTCCTCTCTCTGTTTGAAGCCGATTCAATGCTGCAGCAAAAGCCTTTGCCGATAACCCACCTTCAGCCGAAACGCGACGCAGTGCAGATCGCATTTCCAGCGGAGCGAGAGCCGCCGAAATAACGAGATGCTGATGCATGAGAACTAGAGCGCGCTCAGTCCCCTTCTCTCGTACATAGCGCTTCAAAAGAACGCTTGAATCAAAATACGCAGGAGCAGGTTTCAATCTTCGTCTCTCTCTCTTCGGAGAATGACGGAAGCCGACGGGCCACGAACAACGTGGGGCTTCACCTTTGTGCTCATTACGCCGCTCTTTTGACGACCGACGAGAAGGCCTTCGTCGCGCAATGGCTGAAGCTCATCGCTTTCATCCGTTTCCAGGATTGGTATTATCTTGGCGATCGGCCTTCCTCTCTCGGTCAATACGATTGCTTTTCCAGATTTGATTGCTTTTATGGCCTTCGAGAAATTCTGATTGGCCTCCCTCAGTCCCATTTTCATTTTCAGCTCCTGATGTACTACGTAGCTACATTAATAAAACTTGGTGTTTTAGACAAGCGCTTTCGCTTTTCTAGCCTGTCGCTGGCGAATTCCAAATTACGCTGAAATCCAGAGGGTCACGGGCTGCTAGTGCGAAGAAATCCGTGCGAAGCCGAGCTGCGCGACGGGACAAGTAGCGAAATCCGTTATGCCGCCAAAACCAAGTACGCGCGACTTGATGGGGTTCATGGTTTTCCCAGAGCAGCGCCATGAGCACGTTCACGCCGAGCAGAAACGTTCATGCGAGCTGGGCTTCGATATCCTTGATGAGATGTGAAGTGATGATGCCGTTCGTTGTCCGGATGACAGCGGTTTCTCGTCATGCGGTTGCTGGAGCCAAACGATCGAGGATAAAATCAATAACTTCAATTGCTTAATAGCCCCGGGCGGAGTCGAACCGCCGACCTCCGGTTTAGGAAACCGCTGCTCTATCCTGCTGAGCTACGGGGCCGTGGTTCGATTCTACATCGGGGATTGATGCGGCTTGAAGCCCGCAGCTACTTTTTCTTTGGAACCTTGGCGCCTTTTTTGCGGGCTTCGGACAGACCGATCGCGATCGCCTGTTTGCGGCTCTTGACTCGCTTGCCGGCTTTGCCGGACTTGAGTTTCCCTTGTTTTTGTTTGTGAACTGCTTTGCCGACGGTGTCTTGCGCCTTCTTGCCATATTTTCGAGGCATATATCTCCTCCTGAACCAGAGGATGCATGACAGGTTCCATCAGGCGGGCCGACCGCAATTGATTTCCCACGGGATTGCAAATTGGTCGACGAGCACGCCAAAACGCTCAGCCCAGAAGGTTTTCTGCAGCGGCAATTGGATCGTTCCGTTTTCGGCTAACGCGTTGAATATGCGTTCGGCGTCGCCGGGGTCATCAACGTTCAACAGAACTGAGAAGCCGGCGGGACGCTGATACTGTTCGGGAGGAACGTCGACGCCAACGATCTCGGTGTCTCCCACAGTAATCCGGCCATGAAGAATCTTTTCAGCAAAGCCTGGAGGCGCGGCCGCAGCCATTGGCGAACTGCCCCAGGTCAGCACGAACATGATCTTCGCGTCGAGGCAGCGCTGATAAAACTTAAACGCCGCCTCGCAGTTGCCGTTGAAGCTCAGAGAAAGGCATGGATTCAGATTCATGTGCACTCCATCATAGCGGCGTCGCCATGTACCACTGATTTCCCCAGGCGTCGCTCACACCGCCGCTTCGATCGCCATAAAACTGGTTCGCAGGCGGATGAATCGACGTCGCGCCGGCGCGGATGGCTTGATCAAAGACAGCGTCCGCATCGGGCACATATAGATAAAGCATGGTGGGCATCGGTTTAGTCCACTCATGGTTTCCGGGGTCGGAAACGCCGACGACAGAGTCTCCGATCTTGATCTGCGACCAGAGGACGGCGCCGGCCGGTCCGTCATATCGTGCCAATTGCTCGGCATTGAAGGCCGACTTGAGAAACTCGATGAATTTTGCCGCGCCCTCGGGATGTAAGACCGGCGTCAGGCTGTGCAGATTTTCAGGAACATAATTGGTGCCGAGGTTTGTCGAAATGCACCAGCCATTCCCTGCCGAGTCCCGAACGCAGCCGAATCGCTCGCCATGTTCTTCCATCATCGGCACGAGAGAAGTCGCACCCGCGGCCAAAGCACGCTGATAGACCTCGTCAGCATTCGGCACATGCACGATCAGTTCGGTGGGCATCGAACGATTCGGACCAACGCCTACCATCAACATCGAATCGCCAATCCTGAGCTCCGCATGAAAGCTGGCAGGTGACGTCACTGTATGTTCGGTTTCGGTAGCTCCGAAGACGCGCTTGGCAAAATCGATGAAATCGGAGGTCGGACAAACGACGTACGGCGTGACCGTGCGGAAACCTTCGCGAAACTGAACAGGCTTCGTAATCATGGCTACCTTCCTTTCCAATTCGGCTAAAAGCCGCTTTTTGAAGTCGAGACCAGGCAACTGACGCAAATCCCGACCAAGGCGCAGCAGGCCGGCAAGAGACGCATCCACGGACGTGAAAGAAGCGGGCCCATCCGGATTTTCCAGCATCCCGGTGATCGCCTGATCCAATTGGTCGATGAATGGCTGCTTACTCATGGCTACCACCTACGCGGGATCGCAGATTCTCTAACGCCCGAAATTGAAGCTGCTTGATAGCTCCTTCGGACCGGCCGAGTTCCTGAGCGATGTCCCGAATACTCTTTTGCTCGACGAACCGTTGAATGATGACGGATCGCTGATCGCCGGGAAGGCTCTCCACCAGTTGAAACAGGGCCGCCCGACGTTCAATGTCCGGCCAAGTCGCCGGCTCGAGGTCATTGCCGGAGAACGGATTCGAGTTCTGTTTCGACAGCCGTCTCTGGCGGTCCACGATCGTGTTTGCGGCGATCCGATAGAGCCAGACCGCGAACGGCACGCCCCGCCATTCGAATTTCGAGAGGTTTGCCAGCGCATGGTGAAACACCTCGGAAGTCAGGTCTTCCGCTTCCGTACGGTCGTCTACCCGCCGTATGACGAATGCATACACTCGCGCGAAATTCATCTCGTAAAGTTCGGCGAAGCGGCGCGGATCCTTCTGTGCCGCTTCAATGAGCGTCCGTTCCTGCTCCATTGTCTATATAAACGCGCAAAGCTCGGGGAAAGTCACGCCGACAAAAAACATTAAAGGTATTCGGCCGCCTGCCGATAAGAGCGAATTATGGGATCCAACGAACGACGTCGATCGAAACGTATCGCTGCCGCACTTGGTCTGGAAGAGTCTGTGATGGTTGAAGTTAACGGCGAACAGTTCCCGGCTTCTTTAGTGAACCTGGGATCCGGCGGCGCTCTTCTCGATATGCGTGACACCGCCTCTCATCTGCAAGACTGCACACCTTTATCCCTGTATTTCGAGAATGGCGGCCACATGTTATCACTTCGGGCCACCATCGCCCGTAGCGACGGCCGGCATGTTGCATTTGCGTTCTGCAACACCAGTCCGGCAGACAAAGAGCAGATCCAGGCAAAAATCATCCGGATGAGCATGTTGACGAGCCGACTTTCAGCGTCTAAGGCGCCACATCCTTTTACAAGATTGATGCCGTTTGTATCGCGCCATTCGATGACGGAAAAGTAAGGACGTAAGAAGATCAGCCACAAAAAGGCACAAAAAGCACAGAAGGGATCACAAGAATTTTTGTTCCCTTCTGTGTAACAAGGGCTGAAAGTTTTAGTTTTTTGAACCAGCTTTTTGGAAGAAAACGACAAACCCTGTTTGTCCGAGTTGATTTTTCGTCAGGACATAGAAATCGGGGAAGTCCCGCCTAAGTTAGGCGGGGATCCTTCGCGCAGCGAAGGCGGCGGTCTGTTCAAAGTTCGCGCGCAGCGCGCTCCTTATGGATTTCCGCGAAGCGCTCCTTGTTCTAATCGGTGCGCTACGCGAATGTTTATAAGGAGCGCGCTTCGCGCGGACGTTGAACAGACCGCCCCGCCGCTGCGCGGCACCCCGCCTAACTTGGGCGGGGATTGGACCCCTCACTTCACATTAAAACATTTGGGCACCACGCACACGTCTTCCGCTGTTTGGTTGCGGTGTAGCCGCGCTAAGCTTTTTGTGCCTTTTTGTGGCTAATCTTCTTCCCTTCTAGGATGACTTCACGTTCTTAACCTTCAGGAATTTCTGCAGCTCCGCAAGAACATCGTCGGGTACGTCTTCCTGCAGATTGTGCCCGCCAGGTAAAGCCTTCCCGCTGACCGTCGTGCCGTATTCCTTCCAGACGGCGAGCACGTCGAACAGCGGGCCCATTGCGCCTTTTGCCGCCCACAGCGTCAGCAGAGGCGCTTTGACTTTATGTTTCTTATCGATGTCGGCTTTATCGTGCTCAAGATCTATCGAAGCGCTGGCACGGTAGTCTTCGCACATGCCGTGGATGTTCGCGGGGTCGCCCTGCACGCGGGCATATTCCTTCTGTACGTCCGTGGTTGCGCGCGCAGCAGCTGCGGCGTTAGCGGCCTTGATGTCGTTCTCAGGCCCTGGTGCGGCCCGGACGTTATTGAACCAATGGAAATAGGCCTGAATAAAACCGATCGTGACGTGTGAGTACAAATGATACGTCGGTACGATGTCCAGCACTGCGATCTGCGTGACCTTATCGGGATGGTCGAGCGCCATCCGATGCGCAACGCGGCCGCCGCGATCGTGTCCGACAACTGGAAATGATGTAAACCCGAAGTGCTTCATGACTTCGACGCCGTCCAGCGCCATGTTGCGTTTTGAATAGTTCGAATGGTTTGTGACGTCAGGAGGTTTGCTGCTGTCCCCGTATCCCCGCAGGTCCGGCATGACGAGCGTGTAATCCTTCGCCAGCTGCGGCGCGACGAGCCGCCACGAGATGTGCGAGAACGGAGCGCCGTGCAACAGAAGCAAGCCGGGGCCGCTACCGCCGGTGACAACATTGATGGTCGCTCCGGATGTCTGAACTTTATCGCCCTTGAAGCCGGGCGGGAAAAACCGCAATGTATCGGACTGTTGTTGCGGCTCCGCGATTGCTCCGCGTCCCGCCGCCGCTCCGGCAACCAAAGCAGCAGCCGATTGTCGAACAAAAGTTCGTCGGTTCATGAAAACTCTCCCCCAATTCATTTTTGCTCGATGAGGATACCCGGCTGGGAACCTGATTTGCAGCATATTTCTGGAGGAGGCTGGGCATGAAAATCCATGAAATCATGACGCGGAACGTCGAATGCGTCGCACCTTCGCTGCCCATCTCGAGAGTGGCCGAAAAGATGCGGGAGAAAGATATCGGGTTTATACCCGTTTGCGAGCACGGCAAAGTTGTTGGCACGGTAACCGACCGCGATATCACGATCCGGTCCGTGGCCCAGGGACGCGATCCCAGGCTGGCGCCTGTCCGCGAAGTCATGACGGTGACCATATTCCACTGCTATGACGACGATGACGTAGACGTGGTCGCCCTCGCAATGCAGCAAAACGACGTGCGGCGCATGTTAATCTTCAATCGCGACGAACAGCTGGTGGGCGTCATATCGCTCGGGGACATCGCAAAGACTGCCGGCGAACAACAGGTTGCCGGCGAAACCTTGGGAGACATTGCGGACGCAGCGTGAGAAGACTCTGGCGAGTTATTCGTAAATCCGGTGCAGAGTGGAGCAACCAGAATGCGCTCGAATGGGGCGCCGCGCTTGCATATTACACGGCGTTCTCTATTGCTCCTCTCCTGATCATTGCCTTGAGCATTGTCGGTCTCGTCTACAAAGGCGACAGCCTCACCTACATTCATACAGAAATCTCCAATCTCGTGGGCGTCAATGCTGCAGATGCGATCACGAGCGCGATCCAGTCGGTTCGAACTTCCGAGCATGGAACGATCGCGAATGTCATCAGCATCATCGCCCTGCTGATCGGCGCATCCTCTGTGTTCGGACAACTTCAGAACGCTCTGAATCGAGTGTGGGGCGTCGAACCGAAACCGGGACACTTCTGGCGCGACCTGTTCAAGCAGCGCATTATTTCCTTTGCCATGATTCTCGGCATCAGTTTCCTGATGCTGGTCTCATTGCTGGTCAGCGCCGTCCTGGCCGCGGTTACCGGCTATTTCGAGTACCTCCTGCCGGGAGCGAGTATTGTCTGGCACCTGTTAGATGCGACCGTGTCGTTTTTGGTTGTGGTCCTGTTATTCGCAGCAATCTTCAAAATCATCCCCGATGTACATATCGATTGGCGGGACGTGTGGACGGGGGCCATCGTTACGGCGCTATTGTTCGTCGGAGGAAAAGCCGCCATCGGCTTTTACCTCGGCCGCAGCGGAGTCGGGTCGGCCTATGGCGCGGCGGGCTCTGTGTTGATCGTGCTCGCCTGGGTTTATTACACGTCTCAGATCCTGTTTTTAGGCGCGGAGTTCACGAAGCTATATGCGGATGAACGGCGGGTTTGTGTGCGCCCCATTAAGGGAGTCCACGCGGTCACCGAAGAAGCAAGGAGACGCGCAATTTAGGAAGAAGTAAGAATTCATTCCCTTCTGTGTAACAAGGCTGTACTTCCTGTTTGTCCGAGTTGATTTTCGGCAGGACATAGAAATCGGGGAAGTCCCCGCCTAAGTTAGGCGGGGACTTCGCTCCCTCACGACATTTGCGTGTCAACTACTGCGAGTCTTATACGCGGTGCTTTTTGTGCGTATTCTTCTTCCTAACGAACCTGGAACCGCAAACCCCGGATGCGGTTCTCTTTCTGCGTGGCGTCGACGTCCAGATCCGCCACTTCGATCTTGCTTGAATTCCGCTGATCCAGCACCCAGAGCGTCTGGCCGACAATCGCGTAGTTTTGAATCTCTATCCGGTGACCATCGCGAAACACCAGGACTGTTGACATCGGGGCCGGCTCGGGCGGCACGGGACGAGGCGGCTGCGCCTGCTGCTGTCGCAATTGCTCGATCTGCTGCGATAGTTGTCCGACCTGATAGGAAAGTTCAAGTTCAGTTTGGCTTGGCCCCGCCGGTTCCTGAGCTGTGGGCGGCACGTATGCCGGTTCCGAGTATGCGGGCTGGCTGTAAGACGGATCGCCATAATACCCATATCCTGGATCTGCATACTCCGGATAGCTGTACGGAGAATAGTACGGATAGCCGAAACCGCCGAAACCGTAGCCATAGCCGATTACCGGCGCAATGGCCACCGACCGGCGCCTGGCAAATGGAGCACCCGGCCTAACGCCGGTTGCAAACGAATTGACCGAGGGGCGAATCACGGGCGAGACGACCGGAGGTATCACGGGCGACACGGGACGAGAAAACGTATTCCCCGCCATGCCTGTTCGCGGAGCCACCGCCGCACCAATGCCTGCCCCGCGGGCGGCTGCGCCACCAGCAAAACCGCCGCCGCCCCGGTGTTGCGCTTGCGCAATATTGGGCGCAGCAAGAGACAAAACAACGGCAATTCCGATTGCGATGTTAGCGGCAGAGCGAGACATGTTGAGTCCTTCCTTTGATCCCATGATACTCCTTTACGCAACTCGACGGATAGTTCGGTCGCGGCCCTCGACCGGCCCGGATCGCCGCCACGCCAGGGCTCCGACCACAAGACCGATCACAAATCCAAGGATCGACCAGCCCCACCCAACGCTCCGGGACGCCACCGTTTTAGTGTTCCCCGCATCGGCTTGCGGTGGCGCCGTCCGGGTTTCCCGACATCTGGACCAGGCGCCTCGGACTGCGACTGGAACCATTCTGAGACTGGGAAGATGTCCCCGATTGGGGAGTTGTTCCCGTATTTTGGTCTTGCCGCTGGAACTGGTGGATCGGTTGTCCGATGTCCGTTGACTGTTGCACGCCGATAAATGGACTTGTTGCGATGATAAATGGGTAATCCCGCCATCTATTAATGCAACAAGTGCATTTATCGGCGTGCAACAGTCAACGGACATCGGACAACGGAAGCATAAAGGGCAGGTCAACAGCCAACCGGCGGGTGTCTATTTGTATGGCGGGACGGCGTACACCACCCTGCCGGCCATCATGGTAAGTACGGATTCCAGCGAGCCGATCTGCTCTACCGGTACCGTCATGTAGTCTTTCGTCAGAACCGCGAGATCCGCAAATTTACCAGGCTCGAGCGAACCCCGTTTGTCTTCATCGAACGAAAACCAGGCGCTGCCAAGCGTATAGAAGCGGAGGGCGTCTTCTCGTGACGGGGTCTCTTCCGGGCCGCGAATCGCCACGCCTCCCACGGTCTTGCCGTCGAGGAACCATTGCAGCGCGGTAAACGGATTGTAGGAAGCGACTCGATGCGCATCCGTCCCCGCGCCTACAGGTACACCGATACGCTTTGCCGTATTGACCGGCGGCACACGGCGCGCGGCATCGACTCCATTTTGCCGCTGAAAATTCTCACCGTCGAAGTACATGGCGTCCTGCACAGTCCATCCCATGCCGAGTGCTTTCATCCGTTGCAGGCTTTTGACTGAAGCATCGTTCAGGTGCGCGATCGACCATCGCAAGTTCGTCAGAGGAATCTCTTTGTTCAGCTTCTCGAACAAGGACAGCAGTTCGTCGACGGATGCATCTCGATTCCAATGCATGGTCAGAGCCATGCCGCGTTCCGCAGCCCACTTGATAATTTCGTAATAGCGATCTTTGTCCGATTGGCCGGGCTTGTCGTTGTTGTTCATTGCGAACGTAATCCGTTCGCCGATTCCATTGAATTTCAACATGTCGTCGCCGAATCCCATGGGTAACAAGCGCGTCAGGTTCCGATACTCGTCGAATTCGACTCCCGGTGTCAGACCATTCAAAGCGAATGCGACACGGACGCTCATTTGTCCGTCGCGCCAGACTTTAAAGATAGCGGCGTAATCGGATGAAGAGACGTTATTGCCGCCCGGATCCACGAAACCTGTAATGCCGAGGCGGTTCAACTCACGGAAGAACTGCTTCGTCCCGTCAATTTGTTCTTCCATCGACGGCTTGGGCAACTTATCAAACAGCGCAATGATTGCATTCTGCGAACCGACAATGGCGCCGTTCGGCTTGCCGTCAGCGTCCTTTTCAAAGCGGCCGCCTGGAGGAAGATCCGCTTCGGTCGTGATGCGCATGGCGCGCAGGCCTGCGGGGTTCATTACAACGCGGCCATAGCCCTGCTGGACGTAGACGGGATTATCGGGCGCGGCGGCAATCAGGTCGGCCTGCGACGGCAACCGCTTCTCTTTGAACTGCTGCACGTTCCAACCGCCGGCGACGATAAGCCAGGCGCCGGGTTTCATCGTTCGCGCCGCTTGCCGGATTCTGCCCATGGCTTCGTCGAGCGATGACGCGCCTACCCAATTCACTTCGGTAGTGAAACTGAGACCTGCACGAATGCCATGGAGATGGGAATCGATCAGGCCCGGAATAACCGTGCGGCCTTGCAGATCGATGACGCGGGTACCATGGCCTGCGAGTTTTCGGATATCCGCCGTTCGTCCGAGAGCGAGGATTCTGCCGTCTCGAACCGCGAGTGCTTCGCGGATCGAGAACTGAGAGTCGACGGTCAGGATTTTGCCGTTAATGAGAACGGTGTCGGGTGCCTGCGCCCATGCCCGCGGCGCTAAGAACAAAAAGAATAGCCAACTACGCCGCAACCAGATTAAGAGGAAGGAAGATCTATGCATATCGCCCCGATCGGTTGTCCGTTGTCCGTTGACTGTTATACGACGATAAATGCACTTGTTACGATGATAAAATCGGCCATCGATCAGCGCAACAAGTGCATTTATCGTCGTATAACAGTCAACGGACAACGGACAACGAACCTGCACTTTCGTGGCGCCTCATAACATCTAAAAGTTAAGGCGCGCGTTAAAGGTGAATCTCCGCGCTCCAGTTGCGGACGTGATCTGGCCGAAACTGGTGGAGTCGATGTTGGTCGTGGGATTGGCAAAGTTCGGATGGTTCAAAACATTCACTACGTCCACACGAAGCTCGAATTCCTTGCCTTCGGAAACCCGCACGCGTTTGATCGCATTCACATCGAATCCGACAACGTTCGGTCCGGTAATCGTGTTGCGGGCGACGTTACCAACCGTGCCCGCAGCCGGATTCTGCAGCACGATGTGCCCGTTTGCATCGGTGATGGCGAAATTCGTCGATGTCGTATTCACGCCGTTGAGAGTCGTCAGCGAACCGATCGCCGGATCCTTCACTTGCGTCCAGCCAGGAAAGTATGTCACACCGTTGGAGACGAACGTGAGCTTGCCGGTATTGGTTGGAATCGACTGCAAAGCGACTGCAGTGTTGGTGGTGCCGGTCTGCCACAATGACGTGATCGGCGCAGTGAATGTCAGCGGCGCTCCCGTGCTGAAACTGAAGATTCCGCCGACTCCCCAATTCTCCGTCACGCGCTGGAGCCATGCCGGCGTGTTGCCCAGGAATGCCTTATTGGGGCCGAACGGCAACATGTAGGTGCCCGTGCTGCTCAACACCTGAGTCCGGTCAAAACCGGCGCGGCCATGCTCGAGTTTAATGTTGTTGGGATCGCGCGGCGTTACAGTACCGTCTCCGTCAGAAATATCCAGAGCGCGGCTGTACGTGTAAGTGAACTGGTTGGTCAGTCCACGGAATTGCCGGTTCGTCACTTGAAGTTGCAGCGAGTGATAGGTGGAACTCAGAGAACTGTCATATAGATTCACCGTCGCGAACTGCGGGTTGAGGACCAGAAAATTCTGTGGGAAACCATTTTGCGTATACAAGCCTCCGCCGCCAACGCCAGCCACATTGGTGGTTTCGAAGAAATTCGCCAGCTGTCCGACGTTGCCGTTAGCGAGCATTAACCGCGTGCTCGAATTCTGACGCAGAGCGGCCGAACCTGTTTCCGTCGTGCCATTGACGGCGGATGCGCCACCGCCTATGTTGATGCCTTTCAGCAGCGCATCGAAATAAGGCGCGTCGCGGCCCGCAGCCGTGTCTTGAAAGGCCTGAAGGAAAGCCTGATTGCCGGCGACGGAATTGATATTCACCACGTTGAGGTTCCGTCCGCCGTAAAGGTGGGTTCCCTTACTTGCAACATAGGCGACGTCGACAGTCAGCGTTCTGGAAACCTGCCGCTGAATATCCATGTTGATGTTCTGAACGTACGGTGAAATGCGATTGGTCGCATAAACGCTCAAGGTGTCGCTTCTCGATCCGTTAATGGGAACCGGCGAGAGCGCTGCAAACTGCTGCGGTATCGGCAACGACATGTTCGCCAGATTCGTGTAGCTCGTCGGATTGAAAGTGATGCCGGCACCACCGCTGATTTCGACGGCCCCCGGAGCCGCTCCCGCAATGGCATCCAGAATCGTGTTCGCGGACTTTAGAGCGCCGCCGGTGTAATTGATGCCGTAGCCGGCGCGGAAGATGGTTTTATCCTTTCCAAACCACGGAAGCGAATAACTGATTCCAACCGAAGGAGCGAAGCCTTTGTAGTAATCGTTGTACAGCTGAGTGCCCGGATGCGGAGAGTTCTTGCCGACGAACTGATCGACGGTCAAGCCGCCGCAGCTGATGCCGCAGGCGCCGGTCTCGGCGCCGCCGATCGGCAGACCGGCGCGGCCCTTGCCCTCATAGGGCACGCCGAAGTATTCCCAGTGGATGCCCAGATTGACGGTAAACGATTCCCGGATCTTCCAGTTGTCTTTAAGGAACATACTGGCCTCGTTGGAGTGCCAGTCGCGATCGTGCATCTTGTAGCCATCCTTGTAACCCAGGAACTGCGTGGCCGTCGCGTTCGGAAGATCAAAGCCCTCAGCGATGCTGGAAATCGATCCAGCCATATTGGTCAGCATATTCTGAGCAAAGGTGGCATTCGTTGCCGACAGGCCGCTGATTGCGGTGCCACTGATATTGGTAACTCCGAAGAGGGCACCGGCTCCAAATGTCGCCTGCGGCGTCATGTTGTTGTCGTTGTAGCCGATCGTTTGATCGCGGCGGAATTCCACGCCCATTTTCAAAGCGTGCTTTCCCTTGGTGATGCTGAAATTGTCACCGTAGTCCCACAGCGGACTTTTGGATGTGCGAGTCGACCCGAATCCCGCCGTCCAGTTCATGAAGCCGTTCGACCCGATGGTGGCGGCGTTCACCTGAAACGGAATTCCATTGTTGGTGGGAAGCAGTTTGAACGCTTCTGCTCCCGTCCCTGTCGGAGAACCGGTGCCGTCGATGTTTCGTCCGAAGTAAAAAGGCGCCTCGCTGGCGATCGCGGATCGCCGCAATCCGAAACGAGCTTCGTTCAGCATTGTCGAGGACAGCGTGGAGACGAGAGTGACGGTATACAACCGGGGCCATTTGGCATGCTGGCCGTCAAAGCCATTGGGATAACTGCGCAGTCCGGCTTGCGTGCTGTGATCGTTGGAATTTTCCAGCGTATAGACGCCGCTCAGTTTGTGTTTCGAATTGAAATTGTGATCGATGCGAAGGTTGATCTGGTCGCGATTGTTCTGGTCGTTCGAGTTACCATCCGCAACGTCCAATCCATAAACCCGGCGCGTGAATCGGATCCCGGCGGTGTTCAGACCGTCGCCGACGGTGTAGTCGTTCGGTAACGGCATCGTTCCGAGTAATGTCGCCTGAACGAAACCGGTCGGATCGATCGACGGACGCAGAGGATCACGCGACGCACCGCCGGCGGCACAAGTGGTCGCATCTGCGGCTATGGCTGCCGTGTTATAGAGACAAAACGCCTGCAAAGGGCCTGTCGCGCCAGTTGGCTGGATCGGATTCCCGAACCGGTCCACTGTTGGAGGTTTGGCCGTCGACAGAACGTTCGCGTTATCGACGCCCGGGAAAAACCGGAAAACGCCGTTCCGGGCCTGAGGCGTTAAGACCGTGCCGACGACGGTGGATCGCGTTACATCACGCTGCTCATCCAGCAGGAAAAAGAAGAACGTCTTGTTTTTGATTATCGGGCCAGCGATGCGGAAGCCAAATTGATTCCGGTTTTCAAAGTCCGGTTTGACGCCGTTCAGATTGTTGAAAAAGTTGTTGGCATCGAGTTTGGAATTACGATTCGTCCAGAACACCGCGCCATTGAACCTGTTGCTTCCCGACCGGGTCACCATCTGGACCTGTCCCGCGCCGCGGCCATTTTCGGCGTCCACTCCGGCGGTGACCACTTTCACCTCTTCGACAAGATCCGGACTGGTATAGGTTTGTGAAAATTCGCCGTGCGTATAACGGCCATCGGAGTTGACGAATCCATCGCGCGTGACGTTCACCGCGCTGGTCCGCCCTCCGGCGAAATTGCCGTCGATCTCACCGTTTTGGCCGACATCGAGCGACTGCGGGCCGGTTCCGGCCATCGTCAGAAGAAGGTTCTGAATGTTGCGGCTGCCGAGCGGCAGATCCTGCAATTGAGCCTGCGGAAGAACGGTCGCCACCGATGCGGACGTCGTTTTAAGTTCGCTGTCCGCGGCCACCGCAACTTCGACGGTCTGCGATACGGCTCCAACCTGCAGCGCGAAATTCAAACGGGCTTGCTGGGAGATCCCGAGAGTGAAGTTGTTTACGACCTGCGTCTGGAAACCGGGCAGTTCAGCGGAGACTTTGTAACTGCCCGTCTGAAGGCTGGCGAACTGGTACACACCGGATTCGTTTGTCACGGCTGTGTTCACAATTCCGGTGGCGGTATTGGTCGCCGTGACGGTGACACCTGGAATGAAGGCGCCTGACGGATCGGCAACCGTTCCACCAAGGGTGGCGTTTGTTGTCTGAGCCATCGCGTAGACGGAAAACACGATAGCTAACAGCAATCCCCAAAAAACGGAGCGCTTCATTCTTTGTCCTCCAATTGAGACTGAGAAAGTGGAGGCACTGTAGATCAGAAGAGCAATTCCAGTCAAATGCTTGTGTAAAAAAGTTGTAAGTCTTAGTTTTTTTTAACCAGTTTTTTTGGACGAAAGCAACAAAATCTCTTACCCACGTTTCGCTGGGTGTGTTGATTTTCGGCAGGATGTTGAAATGAGGAGTCCCCGCCTAAGTTAGGCGGGGATCCTTCGCGCAGCGAAGGCGGGGCGGTCTGTTCAAAGACGATAGTACCGATTAATAAGGTGCGCTCCGCGGATATCTGTGAGGAGCGCGCTTCGCGCGGACTTTGAACAGACCACCCCCGCCGCTGCGCGGCTCCCCTCCTAACTTTGGAGGGGATTAGCTTCTGACAATGTGGTCCCTACGGATGGTGTCCTCCCCCGGAGGTGACAGCTAACTTAGGCGGGGATTTCGCTCCCTCACATTCACCACAAAACATCCAACTGCGTGCTTGTGTCAGGTCTCTTCTGCTGTTTGGTTGCGGCGGAGCCGCGCTAAGCTTCTTGTGTTCCTTACTTACGGGCTAGTACTTCAGCAGTGAAATGATCTCATGGCCTTTGAGACGATCGCGACCTTTCAAGGCTTCCAGTTCGATAACAAAACTGATTGCCGCGACCTTGCCGCCGAGTTTTTCAACGAGGCGAATAGTGGCCAGGGCGGTGCCGCCGGTGGCGAGTAAATCGTCGGCAATGACCACGCGCATGCCCGGTTTGATGGCGTCCTTGTGCATCTCGAGCGTGTCCATCCCGTACTCGAGTTCGTAGCTGATGCGCTCGGTTTCGGCAGGAAGTTTGTTCGGTTTTCGGACGGGCACAAATCCCGCGCCGAGATTGTATGCAAGCGCCGGGGCGAAGATGAAGCCGCGCGCTTCGATGCCGAGAACGGCATCGGGTTTCATTGGACGAATTTGCTCCGTGAGGGCATCGATAGTTTGGCGGAGGCCCGTCTTATCCTTCAACAGAGTCGTAATGTCATAAAAAAGGATGCCTTTTTTGGGAAAATCCGGCACCTCGCGAATCATTTTCTTCAAATCGTCCATGGTCAACCTCTTATAAGAAACGATGAATACGTTCCGGACGGCGGCACGTCCTTTTCCACGACTTCGGTAACTTGAGCCATCCGGGGACCGCGCTTGAGTTCCGTCTTGAACAGCTGCAGAGCGACGTCATCCGCCTCGGCGTGCACTTCGACTTCGCCGCTATGCAGGTTGCGCACGAAGCCTTTCACACCTAACCGCTCGGCGATCCCTTTCGCGAAATAACGGTAGCCTACGCCTTGAACATCGCCGCGAATCAGATAGTGCTTCGCTCGCATGGCGCAGTGGATTGTATCGTGATTATACGGTGATCTCTAACATCCGATTGAGGGCGATGCGGGCATCGTCAGCGATATCCGAGGGGACGGTAATTCGATTGACGACGCGGCCTTCGAGAAGATTTTCGAGCGACCACAACAGGTGCTGCGGGTCGATGCGGAACATCGTGGAACAAAGACAGCCGCAATCATCGAGCGGAATGATGAAGCGGTCGGGATTTTCCTTCGTGAGCCGATTGACGAGATGAATCTCCGTGCCGACCGCCCACTTGGTGCCGGCGGGAGATTGGGTAAGACATTTGATAATGTGTTCGGTAGACCCGGAATCATCGGCAAGCTGAACGACCTCGAACCGGCATTCCGGATGGGCTATGACGCGAATGCCCGGATGGCGCGAACGGACCTGCTCCACATGCTGCGGCAAAAAGCGTTGATGGACCGAACAATGCCCCTTCCAGAGAACCACACGGCTGTTGTTCAGTTCCTCAGCTGTATTGCCGCCGAGTTCTTCGTAGGGATCCCAAACCGGCATTTCCTCCAGCCGCATGCCAAGACGGTAGCCGGTATTGCGTCCGAGATGCTGATCCGGAAGGAACAGGATGCGATCGCCACGCTCCAGAGCCCACCGCATCACGGCGTCGGCATTCGACGAGGTACAAACGGCGCCATCGTGACGGCCGCAGAATGCTTTGATAACGGCGGTCGAATTCATGTAGGTGATCGGAATGATCTTTCCCGGAGCCACTTGAGCCAGATCACTCCAGCACGTCTCGACTTGATCGAACGCTGCCATGTCAGCCATGGAGCAACCGGCACTCATGTCCGGCAGCACCACCTTCTGATAGCTCGCGCTTAAAATGTCGGCGCTTTCGGCCATGAAGTGCACGCCGCAAAAAACGATATATTCGGCGTCCTTCTGCATGGAAGCCCATTGCGCAAGTTTGAACGAATCGCCGCGGAGGTCCGCGAACTTGATCACTTCATCTCGTTGATAATGATGGCCCAGTATCACCAGTCGCTGTCCAAGCTTGTGGCGGGCCTCGCGGATGCGATCGTCGAGTTCAGTGTCATCAAGGCGGGCGAAACGCTCAGGTAGAATCGTCTGCAACATAAGGAAGACTTATCGTAGCACAGGGCCCACCTAAAGTTTTCGTAACCGATCTCCGATATCCCTGCAGGGGCGGTCTATGACCGCCCAGACTTCGTAGAATCAGTCGGATAGCGCGGTCGCAGACCGCGCCTACAGAGGACCAGATGAGCGCCACGGTTGATCACAAACGGAAAGTCTATGCAATCCGTGACTTACCGACACTGCCGGTCATCGCCCAGAAGGTTCTGATGCTTGCGGATGACGACGCGGCGAGTGCAGAACGACTGACCGCAATCATCTCCAGCGATCAAGCCTTATCGGCGAAGGTCCTGGCCCTGGCCAATTCCGCCTATTACGGGTACCGCGGCAAAATCGGCACGGTCCGGGAGGCGGTCATCGTCATCGGCACCAACATGCTGAAACAGCTTTCGCTGAGCGTTCTGGTCTGCGGAACGGTCGGGCGTGACGGCAAGAACCGCACGGAGTTCTGGCTGCATTCGTTCGCCACCGCAACCGCTTCCTCACTCATCGCGAAACGCACCGGCATTCCCGACGGTGATTTGGCGTTTATGGGAGGCTTACTGCACGACATCGGCAAGATGGTGATCGAAACTTATTTCCCGGATCAACAGGACATGGAGCACACGGAAGTCGGTTCCTGGATGGCCGAGCGCTGGCAGTTGCCTGACGCTTTGATTAATGCTATCGCATTTCATCATTCTCTTGCGCCAGAACACCTGGCCCAACCTGTCACGGCCTGTGTTCACGCTGGGAATTTGTGCGCCAAGCGTGCCCTGACTTCTTCAACAGCGGACCTGACCACAGAAGTTCTGGAAGCTCTCAAATGGACCAACGCGGGCTTCCTGTCCGTCGTCGAGGAAGTTCGTAATCGAAGACGTCAAATGGAAAGGCTGATTCTCTAGCGATGTCGGTGGATCTGGATCGCCGCATTGCATCATTAACAGCTGCGCTCGAGCAGGCCAACAGCACCCTTCGAGGAAAGATGGATGAACTGTCGCTTGTTCGCCGGGTGGGTGATGCGATCAGCCATCATGCGTCGGTCTGGAGCCTGTCGTTGGAGCTGGTTGACGCAATTGCGGAAGCGATCAATTGCAAATACGCTGCGATTTACGAAGCATCCGGAAGCGATGGCGGTCCGTTCGAACTTCAAGCCGTATCCAGCATTTTCCCCGGACCGGAGGAGTTCCCCGTATCTCTGCGGCAAACGCGGATTGTTCGTCATCTCGAACAAAGCAACAACCCGATTCACATTTCAGACATTGGACACGATGCGATCTGGTCGGAGGACTGGCCGCTGCCGAAAACGCTGCCCTCCTGGCTCTGCGTTCCCTTACTGACACGAAACCAGCTGCGCGGAATGCTTTGCCTTTGCGACGACAGACCTCACGCGTTCGACGAACGCACACTGCGAACTCTGATGATCGTCGTGCCGCAAATATCCAGCGCGTTTTCGAATATCGGTCTGGTCAATCATCTACGCCAATCCGAGACAAAGTACCGGACGCTCGTCGCAGGCATGCAGGACGTCGTTTACATTTGCGACCGGCATTGGTCCATTATTGACGCAAATCCGGCGGCGAACGTGCTGTTCGGCGCCTCAATTATCGGCAGAACTCTGACGGAATTGTTCGTCTCGCCGAACACCGCCAGCCAATTTGTCGAGAGCGTGCGGACATCCCGAGCGGTACAAAATTTTGAAACGGAATTACTCAATACCAGTAACAACAAACTGGTTACTCTGCTGAGCTGCGTTACGGACGGCGAGCGATATTCCGGAATCATCAAGGACATGACGGAGCGGACCCGGCTGATGGAACAGGTGAGCCGGGCACAGAAGATGGAGTCCATCGGCACACTCGCCAGCGGCGTCGCACACGATTTCAACAATATCCTGGGAATCATCCTGCCGAACGCAGAACTGATCAAGATGAAGATCGATAGCGAGTCCCCGGCAAATCGCTACGCAGACGTCATCATCAATGCGTCCCGGCGAGCGGGACAATTGACAAGGCAATTGCTCTCACTGTCTCGTAAAGATCCCGTTTCGCGCTGCGTGATCAGCTTGAACGATTCCGTCCGTCTTACAGGCAGACTCCTGGAAGAAACATTGAACCGCAACATCCACCTCGAGTTTGATCTCACCGAAGAGCCCGCGAACATCAAGGCCGACGAGACACAGATTGAGCAGGTCCTGTTGAATCTCGCCATTAATGCGCGCGACGCCATGCCAGAAGGTGGCAGGCTCAGATTTTCTACCCGTTGCGAGGGCTCGGAGATCGTCATGAGGGTGTCCGATACGGGCTCAGGGATGGAACGCGAGATCATGTCGAAGATTTTCGATCCTTTCTTCACGACCAAAGACAAGTCCCATGGGACGGGCCTCGGCTTGAGCGTCGTTTATGGGATTGTGAAGCAGAGTGGCGGATCCATAGACGTCCGCAGCGAGGTCGGATCCGGAACGGAATTTGTTCTCAGATTCCCATCATTCGGCGAAACTCAAAGGCGGATCCCGCACCAGGCGTCGCGCCGGCCAGGGGGAGCCGAGAAGATTCTCGTGGCGGATGACGAACCCGAGATGCTGCGGCTGCTCGAACATGGGCTGGGCGACCTCGGCTACTCCTTGGTTTGCGCGCATAACGGCGCCGAAGCCGTAGAATGCGCCGGGAACGATGTGCAGTTGATCATCCTCGACATGATCATGCCCGAAATGGATGGCGTCGCTACTTTGCGGGCAATCCGGGAAAAGCTGCCCGAGGTCAAGGTGCTCATCGCCAGCGGTTACATATCCCCCGAAAAAGCTTCGATCCTGGAAAGCCTCGGAATTGAAGGTTTCGTTCAAAAGCCATTCGAACTTGCCAAGCTTGCCCGCGTCATCCGTGACGTGCTTGACGGCGTCGCAGTGTAAAACGTACCATTCCCGGTTTGGTGGAAATTCGGGGACGGTTGCCTAAATCACCTGAATTCAGCCGCAGGTGAGAGAGTCCATTCAGGTGATTCAGGCAACCGTCCCCCACGGAGTAATTAATTAATGGCCGATAAGCCGAATAATAAAGAACCAAAGTGGCCTTCCTACACAATGGTCGATCCGCGAATGCGGAAGATTTACTTTCAGTTTTATCAGGAGACTTACAGGTCTTCTGCTCTGGATCGAAAGACCAAGGAACTGATTGCAATTGCCGCCTCCCTGGCAACTCACTGCAAGGGCTGCCTCGAGGGGCATATCAAAAAAGCGCTGAAGTACGGCGCCACCAAAGAAGAACTCAGCGAAACGATCGCGATCACGATGGGTGTGAGCGCCGCATCGATCGTGGATCTCACCGATATTGCCGCAGAAAGCCTGAGGATACGGCACTTCGACGGCACCATCGTTCCGCAGGAACCCCGCGAAGTGTCTCCGGAGGAATAAATCGATGATTCGCACTTTCGTCTTGCTGCTCGTTTTCAGCACAGAGCTTCTTGCGCAACAGGTCGAATACAAGAGCTTCCCCAGCAAACTGCTTGGGCGAGACCTGAAATACGGAGTATATCTGCCTCCTTCTTACGCATCGTCGCCAGGCAAGAAGTATCCCGTTTTGTACTTCCTGCACGGCTTGTTCGAAGACGAGACGCGCTGGAGCACTCGCGGACAAACTGATCAAATCATGAATCGCATGATCGCCGAGGGCAAAATCGGTGAGTTTATCGTCGCGATTCCCAACGGCGGGACAAGCTTTTATACCAACACGCGCGACGGCAGTGAAAAGTGGGAAGACGCGATCGTAACGGAGTTCATCCCGCTCGTCGAATCGACCTACCGCATCAATGCAACCAGAGCCAATCGCGGCATCAGCGGTACCTCGATGGGAGGCTATGGAGCTTTGAAAATCGCGATGAAGCATCCGGATTTGTTCGGATCCGCAAGCGCGCACAGCGCTGTTCTGCTTCAGGACCTGTCGGCAGCCAAGGTTTCGGCCGGACGGCTGCAAAGATTCCAGTCCCTTTTCGATAAGATTTACGGCATCAATCAAGACCTGACGTACTGGGAAGCGAACAATCCGATGACCCTGGCGAAAGACACGAAGAAGCTCAACGGGCTGAAGTTGTATTTCGACTGCGGCACCGAAGATGACTATGGCTTCGATCTCGGCACCCGGCAACTCGACGAAATGCTGACCAAAGCAGGGTACCCGCACGAGTCGCATCTTTATCCCGGGCACCACGGCTGGGATTACGCCATGCAGCACACGAACGAATCGCTTCTCTTTCACTGGAAGGCATTCAGCGGAAAATAGGCGCGATCTCCCTATAATGAGACATGGACTTTCGGTTCGAGGCGATCGAATACGATAAAAGTCTGCCTTCCCTGCCCAAGCATTCCGGCGTCTACAAAATCTTCGATATCCGCGGAAAGCTGATTGTCCTCGACAAGACCAGCAACCTCTTCGATCGTTTCGAACGCTACTATGGCGAGCGTTCGGAACGCGTGCGAGACCTGGATCTGCGCGAGATCACCGGCCGCATCGAATACATCCGCACCGACTCGACGTTCGAAACCCAGTACGTCCTGTATAAAGAACGGAAACGGCATTTCCCCAGGACATATCGCAAAATGCGGACGTTCCGGCTGTTCACACTGATGAAACTCAATCGCAAGCAGCGTTTCCCGCGGATCTATGCCAGCCGCCAGATCAAAGCCGGCGTCGATTATTTCGGGCCATTCGTTACACGAGGACAATTCACCAGGCTGAAGACGACACTTGAACGAACCTTCAAGCTCAGACCATGTCTTTACAACATCCGAGGGAACGATCCGCATCCGGACTGTTTATATTTTCAGATGCACACGTGCTCGCGACCGTGCAATAACGACATCGACCGGCGTGGTTATCTGGATGATGTTGACGACGCTATCGCATTCATTGAGGGACGGGACCACGATATCGAAAATGCATTGGTCCAGAAGATGAACGATCTGGCCGCCGAAACCAAATTTGAAGAGGCGGAAGTTGCACATCGCAAGCTCGACAAGATCCGGCGCGCGCGGCAGGAGTACAAGGACAGTTTCTTTTCGGTGTGGAACTTCAATTACATCGTCGTGCTCGCGGCGGATTCGGTGTCGCACTGCAAGATTGCTTTTATCCGCCGTGGCTGTGTAGCCGGTTTCGAGCAGTATGACGTGGCATCCCTGGCGGAGTCGCTTAACGGGGACATTCAGCGCTTCTTTTCAATGCCGTCCGAAACTGATCGGGCGGATTCTGTCTACGACGAGTTCTGCCTCGCCGCAAATTTCATCGTCGACCCGTTGCAGAGCGTCGATCTGCTACCCATTGCGAAGTTCGAGAATGTCGCAGAAGAAGTCCTTCAACGGCTTCAGCAACGGAAGCGGCGCCGGAAATCCGCAGAGGCATTAGCCACGGATTGAACGGATTTAACGGATTCCAACCCGTTGAATCCATTCAATCCGTGGTTTATTCAGGTCAGCGGTGCCCGTTCAGTTTGTGTTGAGAAATTTTGCGATTCAGCGTGTTCCTGTGGATACCGAGGACCTCGGCGGCTTTTGTTTGGTTGCCCCGTGTCTTGCTGAGTGCCGTCTGAATGAATCGCTTTTCGAATTCGCCGACCGCCTCATCCAAATAGATATGACGCTCGATCATTTCAGCGACAAGCGCTTCCAACTTCTCTTTCACAACTTTTCCTTCGAGTTCGAGTTGGGTCTTGGATTTTGTGATTACTATTGCCGCCACAACCGCTCGAGAGTGCGGTAGCCGACAAGAAACTTCGCTTTCATTTCGTACGGAGTCATGATGGCAATGACCCTCGACCCGGGCAGGAAGTACGGCGCCAGCTCCGAGTTCTTCAGTCTCTCCGTTTGGACCCCAAAGGCGGTTAAGGCCAGAAGGATCACCGCACCAATCAGCCATCCGCGAATAAAACCAAATGCCGCTCCGAGCAGCCGGTCGGCCCATTGGAGCTTCGCGAACTTCATGAACTTGGTGATCAGAAAGATTGCCACAAATCCGGCAATGAAGACCACCAGGAATGTAACGGAGAAGCCAAAGAATAGAGCAAGGTTTTCTGTTCTGGCAACATCTTTGAACAGATTTCCAACATCGCGGTAAAACCAGGCAGAAATCAGGGCGGCGGCGAGGACAGTAATCAATCCGAGAACTTCGCGGATGAAGCCTTTGTACCAACTGACCGCGACGGAATAGATCAGGATCGCGAGAATGATCCAGTCGAGCAGTGAGAATTTGAAAATGATCATCTGTATAATGGCTGCGCGCTATCGCGCCTGCATTCGCTTCCGCTCATCTTTTTAATGGCTGCGCGCTATCGCGCCTGCATTCGCTTCCGCTCATCTTTTTAATGGCTGCGCGCTGTCGCGCTTGCATTCGCTCCGCTCATTTGTTTGATCGGCTGCGCGTCTAATCGCGCTTGCATTCGCTCCGCTCATGTCAAATCGCGGCCCGTCAAGACACGCAACGCTTCAACGTATTTCTCGCTGGTGGCCTGAACGATGTCGGCAGGCAGTTCAGGCGCGGGAGGTTGTTTGTTCCAACCGATCTTCTCGAGATAATCACGCACGAACTGTTTATCGAAAGACGGTTGCGGTTTTCCGGGCGAGTATCGATCTGCGGGCCAGAAGCGCGACGAATCCGGCGTGAGCATCTCGTCGACGATGGAAATCTTCCCGTTGATGGTGCCGAATTCGAATTTCGTGTCACAAATGATGATGCCGCGCGTGGAGGCATATTCGACGCCGCGGGTGTACAGCGACAACGTGAGCTCTTTCAACCGCTGGATGTTCTCCGCCCCGATGATCTTTCCCGCCTGCTCTTCCGAAATATTTTCGTCGTGACCGGTCGTGGCTTTGGTGGATGGCGTAAATATCGGTTGAGGAAGGCGATCCGAATCGCGCAGCCCTGGAGGCAGTGGAATCCCGCAAACCTGGCCGGTTTTCTGATAGTCCTTCAGACCCGAGCCAGTGAGAAAACCTCGAGCAACACATTCGACCGGGAAGACTGTCGCTTTTTTGACCAGCATCGAGCGACCTTCGAGTTGACCGCGATATTGGTGGAGGTTCTTCGGAAAGTCATCCACCAGCGTGGAGACAACGTGGTTGGGAACGACGTCTTTGAAGTGATCGAACCAGAAGGCGGACATTTGTGTCAGCACTCGTCCCTTGTTGGGAATCGGAGTGGGTAACACGACATCGAATGCCGAAAGGCGGTCGGTGGCGACGATCAGGAAATGTTCGCCGAGATCATAGATGTCGCGAACTTTGCCGCGGCCGTGCAGATTGACACCTGGCAGATCGGTTTTTGTTATTGCTGTCATCAGTTCAGCCTCACCGAAACAATCTTCGAAATACCGGGCTCTTCCATGGTAACGCCGTACAATTGCGACGCCGTTTCCATTGTACGCTTGCTGTGCGTGATGACGATGAATTGTGTTGTTGCGCTCATGTCCCGCACCATCTGGGCGAACCGATCCACGTTTGCCTCGTCCAGCGGCGCATCGACTTCGTCGAGCACACAGAACGGGCTGGGTTTATAGCGGAACAACGAGATCAGCAGAGCAAGTGCGGTCAGCGCCTTCTCACCGCCGGACAGCAGCAGCACATTCTGCAGCTTCTTGCCCGGTGGCGAAGCGATGATCTCAACGCCGGCGTCTGTTTCCCCGGCGCCCTCCAGCAGACGGAGTTCACCATGACCGCCACCGAACAGGCTGACGAAAGCCTCCTTGAACCCGGTATTGATCGCTTCGAAGGCTTCCTTGAATTGGCGCCGGCACACGGCATCGATTTCCTCGATCGCCTGAGCCGTGTCGCGGATGGAATCGAGCAGATCCTGACGCTGCGTGCTGAGGAAGACAAATCGTTCTTCGGCTTCCTGATGTTCTTCAACGGCCATCATGTTCACGGCGCCCATTGAATCGATCTTGTCGCGAAGTTCCCGATATTCCTGCTCACGAATCTCGAGTTCGGCCGGGGAAAGCGCGTCGAAAAATTTCAGGCAAACGGACTCGATCGTCTCATTCAATTCGTGGATACAGGATTCGGCCAGATGCTTCAAATCCGACTCGACCTGCGTCTTCTCGATTTCGAGCGCATTGTGGCGATCTTTCCAGGAATCCAGCAGCGCCCGCGTCTCATCCCACTTCGACTCGGCTTCGTGCAGTTCCCGCCGGAACTCATCGAGAGCGGTCGTCGTGGCAGTGATCACCACATCAAGCTCATCTCGTTCTTCAACCAGCCCGGCGCGCGTCACCTCAAGCGATTCGATCGTGATACGCGTTTGTTCCTGCTGTTCGCCGGCCTGACGAATCTGCAAATCGGCCTGGGCGGTACGGCGCTCGAGGTCCGCCGCCTGTTGAGCCAAAGTCGCAAGTTCGCGGGCAACGGTCGAGCGTCGCTCCTGAAGGACGGCTAGCTGAGACTGGAGTCCGGCAAGATCCCGTCGGAGGTTGTCGGTTTCAAGCCGGAGCTCGTCGCTGAGCCGGCTTCGCGATTGCAACTCTTCCTCGATAGCCCGCTTCAGCGTGGCTACTTCCGTCAGTGAGACTTCGGCTTCGATGACGGCCTTTTCCGCCTCGGCCCTTTCTGCAGCGAGCCGTTCGATTTCAGCCGTCGCAACCCTGAGACGCTGAGCGGCGCGATCGGCGTCCGCTACGAGCGACCGGACGCGGTGGTCCGTATTCAGCATCGCCTTTTCAGCTTCCTGCACATCGGAAGCAAGGCGAGCCTTCAGCGTTTCGCTCTCGCGAACCAGATCTTCCAGTCTGAGGGACTCCTCCTGCAGGGCGGAAGTGAGCCGCAATGCCGCGTCCATCTTTGCGTCGAGCTCGCGGATTTCCCGTTTGAGCGAGAGAGGACCGTGGTCCTCGTGCTCTCCCCAGCTGACGACGTGGCCGCGGATGATCTCACCGCTCCTGGCGACAAATTCCAGGTGTGGATGTTGCCGGGCGAGCTCCCAGCCCTGGTCGGCCGTTTCGACGATGTAGGCGGCGCGGATGTATTCGCTGAAATGCCGCACACGATCCTCGAACCGGACGACTTCGGCAAGTGGTCGCGCGCCGTCGATCGGTACTGGAGGCGACGGCATGGTATCGCCGTTCAACACCAGGCAATCCAGGCGGCCTTTACTGACCGTTTTCACCACATCAAAGGCGCGGTCCGCGTCTCGACGGTCCTTCACGACGACGTACTGGAGTTTCCAGCGAAGAAAGTCCTCGACCAGCGCTTCGTAATCCGTTTCAACCTCGACGAAGTCGGCAAGGATACCCAGCGGGGCCCAATCGGAACCGCGGATCGCATTGAAGAACTGCTGCACGGACTCCGTACTGTATGCGCGTTGCACGGCGAGCTCTCCGATCGTCTTCAAACGATGTCGGATACTCTCCTCTTCCGCTTTCGCCTGGGCCGCCGATTTAACAGCGCCGGCATGGTCCAGTTTATTTTGCGAATACGATTCTTCGGCCTGCTGCAACCGGCTTTTCAGCTGAGCAAAACCGGATTGTTGAGCAGCGTATTCATTCTGAGCTTCCGTCAGCTGTTGTTCGAGATGACTCGTCTGCGAGCGCGCCTCGGCTTCTTCCTTCCCAAGTCTGTCGATTTGCGCAGAAAGCCTGGTCGCAGTGTCTTTACGGCTGACGGCTTCATTGCGGATCCTGGCTTCGCGGCCGACGGTTTCGAACTGCCGTTGGCGAAGACCTTCAATATTGCGCTCTTCTTCGTTGCGCCGGCTCGCGCAGTCGGCAACGGACAAACTGGCGCTGCTGACATTTTGTTCGACGATCTGCTTTTCGTCATCGATACCGGCCAACTGAACGGTTTTGGATTCGCGCAACTCGGCATTCTTCGCGAGTTCTTCAACCCCACGCGTGCGATCGGCGGTCAGGGCGATTTTGCGGTCTTCAAGGGCCTCGATCTGATCCTGGAGGCGTTCGACACGCTGAATCGTTTTCTCGTGCTCGAGTTCGATTTCAGCGCGGCGTTCCCGCAACTGTTCCAGCTTTCGCTCTTCGCCTCCGACATCCGCTCTTCGTTGATGGACCAGACTATTTAAACGTTCGATTTCCTGTTCGAGCTGTTTGCCTTCACTGGTCAT
The DNA here is from genome assembly GCA_963738025.1 of uncultured Acidobacteriota bacterium. Classification (GTDB taxonomy): domain Bacteria; phylum Acidobacteriota; class Terriglobia; order 20CM-2-55-15; family 20CM-2-55-15; genus 20CM-2-55-15. The sequence goes on from CAVTWA010000002.1 coordinate 135,070, forward strand.
CAAAGCGAGTGAAATCTCGACCTTGTCCTGCTGGTCGATCAGCATTTCGGCGCGTGTTGAGAAGACGGCGGAAAGAATGTCCCGCATCCGATTGCGCAGCTCGATGTAACGCCGCGCCTTGCCGGCCTGCCGCTTCAACGAATTCCGCTGCCTGTCCACTTCCGCAAGGATGTCGTTAACACGGGAAAGATTGAGACGGGCCGCCTCGAGGCGCGATTCGGCAAGCTTCCGCTTGGCCTTGAATTTCGTGATGCCGGCCGCCTCTTCAATCAGATTGCGGCGATCCGTCGGCTTCGAGCTGAGCAATTGGCCGACACGGCCCTGCTCGATAATCGCGTAACTGTTCGGTCCAAGCCCTGTGCCCAGGAAAATGTCCTGAATGTCACGCAGCCGGCACGGCTTGCCATCAATCAAATACAGGCTTTCACCCGAACGGTAGAGCCGCCGCTGCACCACAACGTCGCGCGGGCCGGGAGGAAGATGCACGCCATTTCCATTGCCACTCCCGTTTCCGTTGCCATTTCCATTGCCGTTCCCATTACCGTTGCCGTTGCCAATACCTTCGGCATTCGGGGTTTGCGTCAATGTGATGGTGACCTCCGCCATTCCCATGGGCGCGCGGTTGCGCGTCCCATTGAATATGACGTCTTCCATCTTTTCTCCTCGCAGAGACTTCGCGCTCTGTTCGCCGAGAACCCAGGCAATGGCATCGGAGACGTTACTTTTCCCGCAGCCATTCGGACCGACGATCGCCGTTACGCCGGCATCATTGACGGTGATTTCGCCGCGGTCGGAAAAGGACTTGAAGCCGATAATTTCGATGCGTCGTAGTTTAAGCATTTGGTTGATGGCTGCGCGCTATCGCGCTTGCATTCGCTCCGCTCATGTGTTTTTTGTTCGAAACAGAAGTCTGGCACTTCTATCCTGCTCTAGCTTCGGCGCGACAAGTGACAGATTGGGTCCATATGGGGTATCGTCCTGAAAGAGTATGAAGATTTCTGCCCGAGACGAATATGCGTGTGCGGCCGTGCTGGAGCTGGCGTTGAACTATGACACAGAAGCTCCGGTGCGGGTGCAGGATATAGCGGAACGCCAATCTATCCCGATGAAGTTCCTCTTTCAGATCATGCAGATTCTAAAGCGCTTAGACATCGTCCACAGCCGGCGTGGAACGGAAGGCGGCTTCATACTCACCCGGCCTCCCTCCCAGATCACCGTGGGAGACGTGATCCGTGCGATCAGCGGACCATACGTCCAGCTCTCGTCCCCGGCCAATGGCAACTCGCAGTTCAAGCCCATCTGGGTCGACGTGGACCGCGCAATCGGCGAGGTGCTGAACAACATCACCTTCGAAGAACTGGTCCGCCGCGAACGCAGCGACCAGCGCCGCGTCATGTATCATATCTAGCCAAAACAGCGAAAAACGAGGGACAGGTCACTTTTTTCGACCAAACTGTTACCATACGAAACAGTTTTTGGCGGTAAAAGTGACCTGTCCCTCCATTCTCCATGTCGATATGGATGCGTTTTACGCATCCGTTGAACAGCTCGATCACCCGGAATACAAAGCAAGACCGGTCATCGTCGGCGCCGATCCCAAAGGTGGAAACGGTCGCGGGGTCGTTGCCGCCTGCTCGTATGAAGCGCGCAAGTTCGGTGTGCATTCCGCGCTTCCCATCAGCCGGGCGTGGAAGCTCTGCCCCGAAGGGGTTTACGTACGGCCGCGCATGAAGCGCTACATGGAAGTATCCGGCCAGGTGATGGAAGTGTTCCGGCGATTTACGGATCTGGTCGAGCCGTTGAGCATCGATGAAGCGTTTCTCGACATCACCGGCTCGATCGCATTGCTTGGTTCACCAGAGAAGATCGCGTATGCGATCAAACGGCAGATTCGCGAGACGACCGGATTAACCGCCTCGGTCGGCCTCGCCCCCAATAAATTTCTCGCTAAAATCGCCTCCGACATCAAGAAACCGGACGGGCTCGTTATTGTCGAACAAAACAATATCGAAGCATTTCTGCGAGATCTGCCGATCTCCCGGCTGTGGGGCGTCGGTCCGAAAACCGAAGCCCGGCTCCGACAGATTGGATTTCAGACGATCGGCAATGTCGCGGCAGCCAGCCGGGAGTCGCTGGTGCGATCGCTCGGCAGCCTGGGCGAACACCTCCATCAGCTCTCTCACGGCCACGACGAGCGCCCTGTGGTTTCGAACTGGGAGCCGAAATCTATTTCGAGTGAAACCACTTTTGAAGAAGACACCGCCGATCGCGAGCTACTTTTCGCGACCATCCTCGAATTGTCCGATCATGTCGCCGAGCGGCTGCGTAAGGACGGATACCGCGCCGGGAAAAGTGACTCTGAAGCTGCGCTATTCCAGTTTCACGACACACACTAAGCAACAGTCGCTGGCCAAACTGATTTGCACCGGCGAAGAAATTGCCGTCGTCGCGCGCGGGCTGTTTTCGCAGTTCCCTTTAAAACAGAAGATACGGCTGATTGGCGTCGCCGCTGGGGATCTGAACCGAAACGACCCGGATTCGCGGCAACTTTCATTGTTCGGTGAAGCTAAGAATGCGGAAAAGGAAAAGCTCAGCCAGACCGTCGACGAGATCAAGCAAAAGTTCGGGGTGGATGCATTGAGACGGGGCTCGCAACTGCTTTAAGTTATGCCGCAACCGAACCGATACAGAATGGATAGGAGCGCAGAGTGCCGGCTTTAGGTTTGAATGTAGTGGTGCCTCGTAAACCTTCTTGTATTGGACAGCGCCTATTAGCAATCCGGCGCAACACGAACCTCGGTACAATTGGATTTCTATGAACTTCTTTTTACTTGCCGCATTGCTTTTCGCTCCCCAGGAAGATCTGAAGCAATTGCAGGCCGTATTCGATACTTCGGCCGGCACATTCATCATGGAGTTTTACACCGATCAGGCGCCATCGCACGTCCGCCAGTTCATTCAACTGGCGCGCGACGGCTTTTACAACGGCACGATCTTCCACAGCATGGTGACGCACGGCATTGTTCAGGGCGGCGATCCCGAAACGAAGAATCCGCAGGCGCGCGCGAAGTATGGAACGGGGGGATTCAATCGTGGCCTGAAGCCGGAGATCAGCAATCTCCCGTTCAATCAAGGAACGGTCGCTGCGACGCTTCTCCCCGGCGAACCCAACAGCGCGGGCTCCGAATTCCTGATCATCGTGACGGATCAGCCACAGTTCAATGGTCAATTCACGGCGTTCGGACACATCGTCGATGGCATTGAAGTGCTGGATAAAATTTCCACAAGTCCGGTCGATGACAAGCAAATCGCCAGGGATCGCATCGAAATACGCAACATCACCATTCGGCCGCGGCCGCTTCCGGCTCCTCCGCCGTTTACGCAGGAAACGGTTGAAGACCTGTCACAGTATCGTGTGGTCATGGCGACGTCGAAAGGGGACATCGTGATCGAGGTGTTGCCCGGTAAAGCGCCGAACCACGTGAGGCATTTTCTCCGGCTGGCATCGCTCGGCGTATACGACAAGACGGCATTCCACAGGGTGGCTCAGAGATTCGTGATTCAAGCCGGCGATCTCAACACGCGAAGCGAACCCGTTCCGCAATCTGCACAGAAGTATGTGGAGAAAATTCGAGCCGAAATCAACGATGTGAAACACACCGCAGGAATCGTCTCGATGGCTCGCGGCGACGAGATCGACAGCGCGCTGACGTCGTTTTTTATCGTGTTGTCCGATCAGCCGGCGCTCGACGGCACCTATACGGTGTTCGGCCGTGTCGTGGAGGGGATGGACGTTGTCGAAAAAATCGCCGCTGTTCCTGTGGACAATGAACGCCCGAAGGAGCGCATTGACGTTTACTCGATGAAGGTCGAACGCAAAAAGTAGTCGCGATCTCTTTCAAGATCCGTAACGGCAAACGTCGCACCGCTCGCCAGTAAATTTTCGACGGTATAGCTGCCTGTGGCGACTCCAACCGTCTTGAAGCCTGCCTGCTTCCCGGCATCTATATCCAAAGGTGTATCCCCTATAACAAAAACGTTAGACGGGGAAAATAAAACGCCAGTTTTGGCGGTCGCTTTCCGCGTGGCAGCCCGAACCAGTTCCGCCCGGTCTTCCGAATCCGAGCCGAATCCTCCGAAGTGGAAAAAGTGGTTCAGATCGCCACGTTCCAATTTGACGCGGCCACCCATCTCAATGTTGCCCGTCGCGAGACCAACAACGGTGTCATCACGTGCCACCAGTTCATCGAGTAGAGAATGTATGCCGGGCAGAACTCTGTACGCTGAGAGGCGTACCTCATCCTTAAGAAAAGAAAGGTAGGCTTCGAGTACGGTCGCGATTTCCACAACCGAAGGCGCAGGGTTCGCCAGCCGAACACGCAAGATTTCCCGTACTATAGCGGGATCGGTTTTACCATGCGGGCTGATGCCTTCCATGGCATGGTCAATCTGGAAGAGTTTCTGGCAGGCACGGTCGAGCGCGCGCAACCCGGCGCCGCCCGTGTTCACGAGGGTCTGGTCAATGTCGAAGAGGAGTAATTTCACTCCCTAACAACACACTAATTCTTCCTCAAGTTCAAGCACTTGCATGGCCTGTGCGGGTTCCATCTCGAGCTCGAAACCGCAGTTCGGCTCCAAGCAGATGAATCCATTAGAAAGGATCGAATAGGCCATCTCGTTTTCGTTTTTGCAACCTGGACACGTCATGCTGGTAACCCCCTATAAAAACTTAAGCATTTCGACTGCCATCAAGTCCGAGTTAGACGCCGGCAGTGAAATAAAGTTTTTTCTCTTATCGGCAAATTTGGTTATTCTCTTCAGTCTTTGCGGAAAAAAAAGGAGAGCTTTTGATGATTGAGGTTTCAGAGATCACGCTCGAAAAACTGCTCCTATTTACCGGCAGGTCCAACATACTGATTACAATCGACGCACCTTTATTCAGCAGCTTCATGATTTTTAACGGGAGGGTTCTCTCCAAGGGGGTCTCCTACGTTGAGCCGGAAAAGATCGGTAACTCGATAGGTTTCCCTTCCTACGAACAGGTAGTTGCCGAGGCTTCGCGCTTCTGGATCGTCGATCAGCGCGGTGTCCGTCAACGCAGAACCCGTAGTGAGATGGCCAAACTGCTCGATAAACCCGAACCTCGGATGTCGCGAATTTCGCGAGTGAAATCCGCAAAATCCGTGTAAATGTCGCCCTCGACATGAGCGCCTTCGAATTTAAGCGCGGCGCCCGCAACATGGAATAACAGCGCACCGCGTGACAGCGCTGCGCGATCAATACATGGATGGTTTCAAATCCAGGCTCATTGGTTGGCTTGGTTATATAGCGATCGCGATCATCGGCAGGACCATCCGCTGGCAATCCGAAGGCGACGCCTACCTCGACGAAATCTATCGTTCCGGTCATCGCGCGATCTTCACCTTCTGGCATGGCCGGATCTTTCCATCAACTTACTACTGGCGAAATCGACAGATCGTGGTGATGACGAGCTTGAATCGAGACGGCGAAGCCATCGCCCGATGCATTCGACGATTCGGCTATGGCGCCGCCCGGGGATCAAGCTCTCGCGGAGGCTTCCGCGCACTGGCGGAAATGGCCCGCGAAATCCGTCAGGGACGCGATGCGGGGTTCACCATCGACGGGCCCCGTGGTCCCAGGTATGTTGCCAAACAAGGTCCGGTTCTTCTCGCCTTGAAGACAGGCGCGGCCATCTTTTGTTTTCACATCTCGCTGGAACACAAGATCCAGCTCGGGAGCTGGGACGAATTTCAGATCCCCATCCCCTTTACGAAAGCGCTCGTTTTGAAGGCCCCCCCGATCTGGGTTCCGGCAGGTGCCTCGGAGGCGCACCTCCGCGACCTCCATGCGCAAATGCAGACCACACTGGATCAGTTAAGGAAAGAAGCCGATTCCCGATGGGGAAATTCCCGGAGGGTTGGCTGAAACGCTTGATTCCCAGTCGAAGTGTAGAGGGGATTGAAGCAACGTCCCACAGTGGCCAATTCCGACAAGTTCGCGTATATTGAACATGACTATCTTAATCTACTAAGGGTAACGATGAGCGACTTTAAAGAGATTCTCAGTCAGGCGAAGCGACAAATTAAGGAAGTATCGGTCCAGGAAGTTAATGAAAAGCTGAATCCTGCCAATGGTTTCACGCTCCTGGATGTTCGAGAAGGAGACGAGTGGGAGCAGGGCCACCTGAAGCAGGCCATATTTATACCTCGTGGCTTCCTCGAGATCAAAGCTGATAAAGAGTTGAAAGATAAGACACAATCAATCGTCGTCTATTGTGCCGGCGGGACTCGTTCAGCATTAGCCGCGAAGACACTTCTCGATCTCGGCTACAGCGACGTTTATTCCATGCGCGGCGGCTTTAATGAATGGAAGAACAATGGTTTACCGTTTATCACGCCGGAGAAAATCGGCAAAGACCAGTCGGCGCGATACAGCCGGCAGCTGCGCATTCCTCAAGTGGGTGAAAAAGGTCAGCTGAAGCTCTCGAAAAGCAAGGTGCTTCTGGTCGGCGCCGGCGGATTGGGATCGCCCGCAGGTGTCTACCTTGCCGCCGCAGGGGTCGGGACACTCGGTCTGGTCGACTACGACGTGGTCGACGAATCCAATCTGCAGCGCCAGATCCTTCACTGGACTTCCTCCGTCGGGATGCCCAAGGTCGATTCGGCACGCCGGACCTTATTTGAAGTCAATCCGAACGTCAAGGTTCGGACACATGCGATTCATCTGGACGCGTCCAACATTCTGGAAGTTTTCAAAGAATACGATGTGATCGTCAGCGGTTCGGACAACTTCACCACTGCCTATATGGTGAATGATGCCGCCATCCTGCTCAAGAAGCCGGTCGTCTACGGAAGTATCTTCCAGTTCGAGGGTCAAGCCTCGACCTTCATTCCTTATGAAGGTCCTTGCTTCCGATGCCTCTATCCGGAAGCTGCTCCGCCGGAACTGGCGCCGAGTTGTGACGAAGCGGGCGTGTTGGGCGTTTTGCCCGGCACCATCGGCCTGGTGCAGGCGACGGAAACCATCAAGCTGCTCCTGAATATCGGGACACCGTTGAACGGACGGCTGCTCTTGTATGACGCTCTCGAAATGACGTTCAAACAATTCAAGGTTCGGCGCCGGCCGGAGTGCGCGGCGTGCGGCCCCAATGCCCATATTGATCTCGCGTCGATTCCTGAGTTCGTGTGCGCCGTGCAGACCGCAACGAATCGAGGGTGAAGCCGACTCCGATTCAGGTCGGCGATTTTGTCTATTGCCGGTCGAAGTACTATCGAGACCAGCTTCAACTTCCACAAGAAGTGGGGCTGGTCATCGAGATCAAACGAAACAACTTCAAGGTTCTTTATCCTAACGATAAGCGATGCTGGCTCCCGCGCGAGGCGCTCACCCGCGTCCGGCCCGAAAACATTGAGTACAAAGTATTTTTAGAGAAGCTTCACTACCTTATTAAGAAGGTCCATGCCCAGGAATGTGAACTGGTGTCCGATAACGGGAGCCACCGTCTCAGCTTGCGTATCGACAGGATCTCTGATGAAACGGTTGACGACCTGCGCCAATTCCTTGGCAGCGGATTCGTCTCTCTGGTGGTCGTCCCCGAAGGGATGGCCTTCATGCAACTGGAACTCCAGTTTCACGGTTAAATAAGCCACGAATTGAACGAATTAAACGAATTGAATTCGTTAAATTCGTTCAATTCGTGGCTTATCCGATTCCGCTTACCTCGCGGAGTCGCCGTTCCAGAAATCGCCGCTCACTGTCATTCGTGACCAGCGCGAGGGCTCGTTTATAGCTCTTCGCCGCCTCGTCGAGCGTACCCATCCTCCGCAACAGGTCTGCGCGTACGGCGTGGAGCAGATGATATTCATTGAGATCGCCGGAGGCGGCAAGCTCATCGACGAGAGCCAACCCTCGAGACGGAGCGTCCGCCATGGAGATGGCGACAGCCCGGTTCAATGCCACAACCGGAGATGGCTGAGCGAGCTGAAGAAGGTCATAAAACGCGACGATCTGCGGCCAGTCTGTTTCTTCCACTCGCCTCGCCTGACAGTGAAGAGCAGCGATCGCGGCCTGCAGCGCAAAGGGACCGGCGCCCGCACGCAGCGCCTCTTCAACCAGTGGCAAGGCCTCGGAAATCTGTTGCTGGTTCCACAGGCCCCGATCCTGGTTTTCCAGCAGGACGATATCTCCCGCTTCGTCCATGCGCGCATCCCGCCGCGAGTCGTGAAGCAGCATCAGCGCGAGAAGAGCCGTCGCTTCCGCAGGGGCCGGAGGCCCGATCAGCGTTCTGAGCAAACGTCCGAGCCGGATGGCTTCGCTACAGAGGTCGGCCCGGACCAGCGTGCTGCTCCGGGTGGCGGCATAACCCTCGTTAAAGATAAGGTAAACAACCGTCAACACGGCCTGCAGGCGAGCCGGCAGATCCTTCGCGGCAGGAACCACGTACGGGATTCCCGCGTCATGAATCTTTCGTTTCGCACGAACGAGCCGTTGCGCCATTGTCGCCACTGGAACCAGAAAGGCGCGGGCAATTTCGTCGGTTTCCAGTCCGCAAAGGGTGCGCAGCGTCAACGCCACCTGGGACTCGAAAGCGATCGCCGGATGACAGCAGGTAAAGATCAGGCGAAGCCGGTCGTCGGAGATGTCGTTCCCATCGAGGTTGGGTTCCGCGTGAGATAACGGGGTCTCTTCCTGACCCAGCGACTCCAGCTTTTCGGCGAAGCGCACTCTGCGTCGAATCCGGTCCACCGCTTTGTTCCGCGCTGCCTGGATCAGCCACGCGCGCGGATTTTCCGGAATTCCCGATATCCTCCATTGATCAACCGCTGCGGTAAACGCTTCCTGCGCTACCTCTTCGGCAAGATCAAAATCGCCGAAAAGGCGGATGAGCGTCGCGACGATGCGTCCCCAGTCGGTCTGGTAGACCTTTTCAATGGCGACGTTGGCATCCAGGAGCATACTCAGAGCATAAATAAATTTTGTTGGAAGTGTCGATTGGATCGTTCGCCATTCGACTTACTTGCAGATGGAGGCAGCGCGATGAAATACATGTTGCTGGTATACCTTACCGAACAAACCCTGAGCCAGAGCGAGCGAGACGAATGCTACGTCAAATCTGCCCGGCTTGCGCGGGATATTCATGCGAGCGGCCACTATCTGGATGCTTCACCGCTGCATCCGACCGCAACTGCAACCAGCGTCCGCGTCCGGGAGGGAAAAAGCCTCGTAACGGACGGCCCGTTTGCAGAAACGCGTGAGCAACTGGGCGGCTATTACCTGATCGATGCCAAAGATCTTGACGAGGCGATCGGTATCGCAGAGCGGATTCCGGGCGCCCGCTTCGGCACCATTGAAATCCGTCCCGTTTTGGAAATACCAGGCCTGCCGAGCGAAAACGACTGACCGGCAAAACACACCACCACGATAGGAGAAATCATGAAAGGACCAGTTACTTATTTGAATTTCGACGGGAATACCCGAGATGCGATGAAGTTCTATGCGCGCTGCCTGGACGGCGAGCTATCGCTGATGCCGTTCTCTGAAGCTCCTGGCGAGATGCCGAAGGACGCCAAAGACAAGATCATGCACGCTCGGATCACGAAAAACGGATCGACCGTCCTCATGGCCTCGGACGCTCTGGCTGGTCATGGTGCGCCGTTCCGTCCAGGAAACAATTTCTCAATCAGCCTCGACTGCGAAAGCCAGGCTGAAATCGAAAAGCTGTTCACGGCGTTCGGGGAAAACGGCAAGGTTACCATGCCGCTGCAGGATACATTCTGGGGCGCCCGCTTCGGCATGATCACCGATCAATTCGGTATCAACTGGATGTTCAACTTCGAGAAGTCCAAATAGCCGCAATCGGAAACCAGGAAGTTCCAACGACGAGACGGCGGTTCGGCGCTTCTTGTGTAACAAGGCTGTAAGTTTTAGTTTTTTTAACCAGTATTTTGGAAGAAAGCGTCTTCCCGGGGTTGTCCGAGTTGATTCTGGATGGACGTTGAATGGGTACTGAGGGGTGAATGGGGTAAGTCCCCGCCTAAGTTAGGTGGGGACTTCGATCCTCACATCTCATGGCGAACAGGTTATTACCACTGTTTGGTTGCGGCGGAGCCGCGCTCAGCTTCTTGTGTTCCGTCCCTTCTTCCTTCAGGCGAACGCACGGCTCCTCGCCAGCCACTCGGCTCATGCAGCCTTCTGGAAGTACTTTTCCTCAAGGTACTGCAACATACCCATCAGCAGATCCCTCTGCCTGAAACCGAATCGGGCATCCGCCTCCTGAAGCTTCGCCCTCACTTCATCCGCCTTTTGTCGCGTCAGGATGCTTTCAACCAGGGGGAGCAGACTAACCTCTTCCTCGTGCGCGTGTTCCGAAATCAAAAGGATGACTTTGCGGGCACTCGAAACAAACTCGTCCTGATTGTCGGTAAAAAGCAGGAACTGAGCTTTCTCAATCAAGCCGCGGTCTTCGTGATGCTCACCGATTAGAGTCTTCAGCTCCGGATGCGCATCAAATTCTTTGGAAGACTTCAACGCTGCAAAGAGAATTGATTCCTCTTTGGCCTGATGCAGGACGTCACCAAAGTAGTGGAGAAAAATAAGTAGTGCATTGACGTCATGTGGATCGGTCGGTATCCCGTTCGCGACGCGGTCGGTCATGATCCTCAGAACATCGAGGGCCCGCCCGATTTGCTTGTGCTCCTCGGTGAAGCTGGTAACTACTTGATTATCATCCATCACAAAGCACCTCTCGATTTACCTGGAATCGGCCCATTAAACGCGGGCTGAAGGGACTCCGAGACGCGACCGCACGGTCATCGGGAATGACGCGGCGGGTGTCCCTCTGGAGTTAGACGTCCGCCGGTCTTTGCCTTCTCGGATTGCCGCAACAGTGTACCTGTTCTGAATCGAAGTCTTACGATACGGCGAACAGGAAAGGACTCGGAAAACTACGTAATAGGTTCCGGTATCAGACCAGAATCCAAGGTGTTCATTCAACACGTCTCCTTCGACCTGCAGAGTTGGTCAGCGAACGGCGTCCCCGGTTGTTGATTCATTCGGAAATGACTTTGGGAATCAGCAGTCGGCTTTGCTGATCAGCAAGTGACTTTTGCGGCTCGGAAGCGATTTCGCGAATCAGCGGTCTTGTACCGGATGCCGACAACGCAGGCCGCGGGCGGCGTGAGAGAGACCTGTGGAAGTTGCAGAAGTATAGCAGCGGTAGTCGTCGGATGTTTGAGAGTGGCGCATGGATAGCGGCCGTTGTCGTCGGATCTTCGCGAGTGGCGCATGGATAGCGGCCGTAGTCGTCGGATCTTCGCGAGTGGCGCATGGATAACGGCCGTAGTCGTCGGATCTTCGCGAGTGCCGCATGGATAACGGCCGCAGTCGTCGGATCTTCGCGAGTGCCGCATGGATAGCGGCCGTTGTCGTCGGATCTTCGCGAGTGGCGCATGGATAACGGCCGTAGTCGTCGGATCTTCGCGAGTGGCGCATGGATAACGGCCGCAGTCGTCGGATCTTCGCGAGTGCCGCATGGATAACGGCCGTAGTCGTCGGATCTTCGCGAGTGGCGCATGGATAGCTACGGTTTCCCATTAGTGTTGGACGTCATGGAAATAAAGACTGTTCCCTTCGTGCCCCTATCGCATCCGTTCGTTGAGCGACTTATTGGAACCCTGAGAAGAGAGCGTTTGGACCAAACCTTCTGGACGACGGCCGATCTGCAAGCGAAGCTCTCGGATTTCCAAAATTATTTTAACGAGTACCGGACGCAGGCCGGGTTAGACGGTCGCCTGCCAAATCCCGGTGGCCCGGCATCGCCGATAAGCTTTGCTTCGTATCGGTGGCAGAAGCACTGTTGCGGGTTGTACCAGACGCCGATTGCCGCCTGATTTTATGAATTCGCCATGAGGAAGAATACGAGTGGTGGACCGAAGGATGATATTGATGTTGGTTGCCTTGCCTCCGATTTGCAAAAGATCGCCAGTGGCACCGGCCAGTGATCGCGACCGAACGGGACTCGTCCCGCCGACGACCACAGCACCCGTCGGGTCGACAACCATTCCTTCGATCGTAGCGATTGCGCCTCTGCGTGCGCGAAACGTCCTGCGACCATGGAGATAGCGATCAGAATGTGACTACAGCGACCCAAGCTCAAGACAATGTCGCGAAGCGTGAGCGCGATCGCGCGAAATCAAGAAAGTGTTTCCACACGCGTTGGGACTTCATCAAGGCCGCCCCATTGGCAAACTGGTTGCTCGGCTTCCTATGACTGATCCCGATTTCGAAGGAGGATCATTTTGGATCTGTCAACGGCTCTTGGGTTTGTCCAACGCACGGCACGTAACCATGGGACTGGGCCTGCCGCTCACGATTTCGCGATACGATCCGTAAATAAGTGCCTTTACTACCAGATAATGCAGTGTCTCGTGATCGATGCGGTTGATCACCGCTGTCTCACCCTTCCTCCGAACCTTCGTTTCGCCAAGCTTACGCAAAACGAGTTGCTGAGCTTTTCCAAGCTTCCGGAGAATGAGCTGACCACCAAGTTCCTCTCTGAGGCCTTCGCCAAGAACGACGAGTGCTACGCCATACTTGAAGGAGATACCCTGGCCAGCTATGGATGGTACTCCAGGAATCCGACCGTAACGAATAGTGAAGACCTCGTCCTGCATTTCGATCCTCAGTATGTCTATATGTACAAGGGGTTCACGCTGAAACGCTATCGGGGTCAGCGCCTGCATGCGATCGGCATGACGCGCGCCCTGGAGCATTACTTGTCACGAGGCTTGAACGGCTTGGTGTCCTATGTGGAATCGAACAATTTCGATTCGCTCAAGTCGTGCTACCGGATGGGCTATCGAAATTGTGGCCGCATTCGCGTTATGCGCCTTGCAGGCAAATACCGGGTGTCCGCACAGCCGGACTGCGCGCCTTATGGGCTGACGATTCGGCAGAAAAGATAGAAACATGAGCTGGAGCCTCGAGAAATCCCGAGGCCGGTCATTCACGTTGACAGCGTGAACCGTAAACCCACCGCGAATCCGCCTGGAGTGGTGGCCTTTCCGCCGCCTCCGCCCCCGGATACGCTTCGAAGTGGCAGTGATAGAGCCAAGCATGCCGGGCGAGAATCCAGGACGCAGATGGGCAGATCAATTTTACCGGTCGCCTCTGGCGCATCCCGGCAGCAAATTTGGCTACAATCCCATGATAGACGCTCAGGGGCGCACCCTGGATTTCAATTCGGGTGCGTCCCCATAATTCAAAGCGCCGTCGCAGGCAATTTCGATGCAGGCCTTTTCGTTCGAAGTGTGATTCCAGTTTCGAACAGGCTGGCATTAATTTGATTGCAGCCTGCGCCGCTGTCCTTACTACCTTTCAAAAAGAAAATACCGACACGCGTCGTTGCCGAACGTGTCCGAAAAACGTGAATCAGGCGGCGTCAGACTTTTTCGATTTCAGCGGCACCTGAACCGTTTTTTCCGCCTTCAATGCGGGGCTGTCGCCGCGTAATCCGCTTTTCGAGATCATCTTTGCCTCCGCATCGGGCGGAACCCCTTCGCGCATCAACCTTTTCTTCAGCTCACCCATCTGCTCGCCTAAGGCAACAAAGTCGATGTCAGTCTTTTTCGCCTTGGGAAACATCTGACCTTCCTCTTCCTTGATATGGTGCCGAACGCTTTCAGCGAGTACCGTGAATTTTGCTTCCCAATGCTCTTCATCGCCCTTCATGTTTTCGAGCTCGGCTATGAGCACTTTTGCAACGTGATGCTCCTCATCGGCCTCGGGCATCATTCCATCCTCGTCGTCGATCTGTTGCCGGAGCGACGGATAGAACAGCTCCTCTTCGATTGTCGCGTGAACTTTGAGTTCCTGGATCGCGTTAGCTACAATTTTTGCCTGTGCCGCGGAATTCTTACTCTCCTCGAATTTATCGAACAACTCTTTCACCTTCTGATGATCGCTCTTTAACATGGCAATCGCATTTTCCGCCTTTGTCGTGCGGCTTGTCGGCATAACTCATCTCCTTCAGTTGACGAATGAACGCGTTACGACGAGTGGTCTCGCAAAGATCACTCATCCCATCTTCGAGTCTTTGGTTAATATGCACCCGTTTCCAGGTCACTACGGAGTCGCGGTACACCCGTGCCGTAGTCAGAACACGGGGACCCGTCGGACTTTCTCGCAAGTTCGCTGCCACGCTCAGCAGTGCGAAGCTAATGTTTGAAATGCTGTTTGAGCTCCGGCCAGGAATAGTGGCTGAGGATGGACTGCTCTTCTATTAGTTGACGGGCTGCTGCATCTCCGCACAAAGACCTGTGGGGCTGCTTGTATTCTGACGACGGCCTGCGAGATTCATGTCCTCGATATCGATCTCTTTCTTCCGTCAGACTGCGTCGCCGCCTCCGATGAAAAGCAGCACACGACCACCCCCGCACCATGAAGAAGAGTTTTCGGGCGCATACCGCCATCACGTAGGCTAAATTTAAAAAAGATGGTCGAAAAGGGTTGACGTGCATCATGACGAAGGCAAAAACAAAACCACAACAGCTAACGATCGACGGCAGTAACCGACCAATTCCCAGGTTCCGATATAGCCTCGGGGCACTCGTTGAACCCTTATTAACATCGCCGGACGATTATGTTGCATTCAGACTACGCGGTCTCCACACCTCCGCTGAGACTCTTTTAAGAGAATCGCGGTTGAAGGATGAAGGCGTTGGAATGCCGTTTACGATGTGAGTGAACATTATGAGAAAGCAGCAGAATACAATTCGATATGCCGTTGTAGGGCTCGGACATATCGCCCAGGTCGCCATGCTCCCCGCCTTCGCACATGCCAAAAAGAATTCAACTCTCGTCGCCATCGTCAGTGACGATGCAACGAAACGCGAAGAAATCGCTAAAAAATACAAATTGGATCGCGCCTATTCCTATGCGGAATACGAACGTTGCCTCGAAGATGTCGACGCGGTCTATATCGCCCTCCCGAATTCAATGCATGCTGAGTACACCATTCGCGCCGCAAAGGCTGGAGTCCATGTGCTCTGTGAAAAGCCGATGGCGGTAACAGTTAAAGAATGTCAACGCATGATTAGCGCTTGCAGCATGCATCGCGTAAAACTGATGGTCGCGTATCGCCTTCACTTCGAAGAGCTCAATCTAAAGACCATCGATCTCATCCAGAAGGGCAGAATCGGCGACCCGAAATTTTTCAATTCTTCATTCTCTTTGACTGTCCGTCCGGGCAACATCCGAACCAAGACAGATCTCGGTGGCGGCACCTTGTATGATATTGGCATCTACTGTATCAACGCTGCCCGTTATCTGTTCCGGGCCGAACCCACGGAGGTGTTCGCCATGTCGGTTAACAGCGGCATCCGGAAGCTCTCCGAAATTGATGAATCGACCGGCGCGCTCCTGCGGTTCAAAGACGACCGTCTCGCCGCGTTTGTCACAAGCTTCAATGCCACAGATGTCTCCTCCTATCGCGTCGTAGGGACGAAGGGGCAAATCCACGTTGATCCTGCGTATGAATATGCCGAAGGCTTGCGATATGAACTCACGGTAGAGGGTAAGAAGACCATCAAAACAGTAGCCAAACGGGATCAATTCGCTGCGGAGCTTCTCTATTTTTCTGAGTGCATCCAGAACGATCGCAAGCCAGAGCCTTCCGGCGAAGAAGGAATGCAAGATGTCCGAATCGTCGAAGCATTGTACCGATCCGCAAAAAGCGGCAAGCCCATAAGAATCCCCTCATTTGCGGACCCCAAAAGACCAAATAAGACACAAACCATTCGAAGACGAGGAATACGTAAGCCGCAATTGGTCAAGGTAGCGAGCGCCAGTGAAGGCTGAGCGGCGGCTTTAGGTCGCGAGGGATAACAGGCATTAGCGCGCGGCACGAGCGGGCCGGCAAAACTGGGAGAGTGAACACGACAATGCCGAAAACAATTAATCGTCGCTTAACAAGGATTGACGAGCTTGAGCAGAAACTTGAGAGGGATTGCCCTCAGATTAAGCAAGGAGAAAACATTCATGCCAACCAAACGAGGTAATAAAGGAAAAGCGAAAGTTCATAAAGTCATGAAGGAGTACAAGGAAGGCCAGCTCAAATCGGGCAGCGGAAAAAAGGTCAAGAGCCGCAAACAAGCCATCGCTGTCGCCCTTAGCGAGGCACGACAATCCGGAGCGAAGATTCCCAGGAAAAAGAAGAGTTAATGCTCCAGCCGCCCGCCGTATGGAGGCGTCCAACCACCGCTCTTAAGATGCAACGCGGCGTAGGCAACAGACGCACACACAGAGATCGTAACCAGGTTAATGAAGAAGCTGAGCATCCGTTGCGCGAGGACGTCCTTTGCAGGAAGGCCCAGAACAACGGCGGCACCGAACCATACTGGGAAAATGGCAAACTGGACGGCGGCCGCCACTCCAATGAGATACCTGCGACCCGCATCATCCGCGCACGACAGCCCTGCCGTGATGCCGATCGCTGCAGAAATTGCAAAGCTCGCAAGCGGTGTCTTGAATCCCGAAAAGCTTATCGGCCCTCCCACGATCCATGCAGTGGCGGCACCCGCTGCGAATGCCACCCCAATGCTTGTCAGCACGGTGCGCACTCCCTGCAGGGCCAGACGCCAATTCCTGCTCCACACTCCAAAGCTAATAGCGAGGACCTGAGAGAGAAATGGTAAAAAAAGTGCCGCCACAACGATTGCAATGGGATCGTTCTGCAAAATGCCCATGGCAAGGAGGATCGCGCCCGCCGTGGCCCGACCGACATAACTTGCCGTTAAGTGACTCAACTGGGAGAGGTCCTGAATGACATCGGGCAAGGGCTCACTCGTCGGAAAGGTCAGATCCGCCGGCGGCGAATCGCTCAACACAGCTCGAAGTTCACGCGACGTAAGCGTGCACTGCGATTTCGAAAGGCTCGGAGAGTGCAGGAACTTCTCTATGAAGGCCCGCGCCCTCGGAGTCGATGTTTCGACACTGAGCGCTCTTGCGGTTACCTCGGGGCCGTACACAAAGGCTTCTGTCGCGGTGACTCGTTCGATGCCGACCGAATTCGCCAGTTGCACGACTTCCGAAACATATTCTGGGAGAACTGTCACCCTAATCTCATGCATTCCATTAAACTCCTAAGGGCACTATGGCCGACTTAACCCAACTCTCAAACAAGCTTGATGCGAAGAAGGGCATCTGCAGGGTAATCATAGAAACCCCGAAAGGCTCCAGAAACAAGTTCGACTATGATCCCGATGCCGAGATCTTCATGCTCGGAGGGCTGCTGCCCGAAGGAATGATGTTTCCTTTCGACTTTGGCTTTGTGCCTTCGACACTCGGTGAGGATGGTGATCCCCTGGATGTCATGGTGCTGATGGATGCACCCGCACACGTCGGCTGCCTGATCCAAGTAAGGATAATCGGTATCATTGAGGCGGAGCAGAGCGAAGGCGGAGAGACTGAAAGAAATGACCGGCTACTCGGTGTTGCCATTCATTCCTACGATCATCAAGACCTGAATTCAATCGATGCCGTAAGCAAAACCTTGCTCGACCAGGTTGAAGCGTTCTTCATTTCCTATAACAAGCAGCGGGGGAAAAAATTCAAGATCACTAACAACGGCGGACCAAAGAAGGCGATGAAGGCCATAAAGGCAGGAATGAAGACATTTGAAGAGAAGGCCTCCAGCCGCCAGTAGCGAAAACATTCGACCGCTTCTTATTGACCAACCTGAACTGTCCTTCCTATGCCCGAGAAAGGTAAGCCAGGAAGGACCCGCTGAACCCGGTTCTGGCCGAAGATGTCTTTAAGCTGCTGGCGATCTGCCTCGAGTTCCTCACTCACGACCTGCATAGCCAAATCGATTCTCGTTTTTGTATTTCGGACCATACGTGTCCAAGACAGAATGGACGGGGAGCCACAAAGTGGCGCCCTGGTAAAGGTTTGAATGTAGTGGGCGATGTAAACCTGGTTTGGCGGTAATGCTGGGTAGATCAGTCCCCGCCTGAGTCAGGCGGGACGGTCTGTTCAAAGACGCGAAGCGACCTTATGGATTTTCCGCGAAGCGCTCCTTATGAATCGGCGCGCTTCGCGAATATCTGAAAGGACGCTTCGCGACTTTGAACAGACCGCCCCAGCCTCGCTGCGCGAGGGCATCCCCGCCTTACTAAGGCGGGGACTGTGGACACTCATCGCTAGATCAGTCTCTATCTTGGACAGCTGTGATTTCGGACAAGAGGTCTTAAAGGATTGTCGCACCCGAACCCATCGTATCCAGTGGACTTATCAATGCCAGCGACAAAGACAAACATCCTCTCGCACACATTTGTCGTCGCGTGGAATTCACGGGCGAGAGGGGAAATTTGCTTCCGGCTTCTGGAGTGACGAAGAAGGCCTTCGTCTCCGAAGCTGTGAAAACGGAATGTCTCGTCATCTACGATTGTGTTCGATCTTGACTCTGGCCCTGGCGCTACTGACCTGCGCACGCGTCGCGTTCCTGCTTCGCGAACTGCTGGAAGACTTCGGCCTGCAATCGTTCGTCACAGTCTCCGGCGCGAAGGCCTGCCAATCTATGCACCTTTGAACACGGAAGTGACCTGCCAACTGACCAACAACCCGGCCCTTCGCCAAGGCGACTGCGGCATTGCTTCTCAGATGTTGGTTCATCCAACCGGACAAAGAGACAACGAGAAAAAGAAAATCGGGTCCAGCAACCCACGCGGTCGTCTTATTTTCCAATGATTTCAATGGGTTTGAGTTTTTACACAGCAGGCCGTCGCAACCTGACATGTTTCCTAAACCAATTTGACACGAACCGCATATCTAATGAGCGAGGCGGTAGTTTGCACGCCGAGTAGCCGCATGATTTCATATTTGTGCGATTCTGCGGTTCTTGTGGAGATTCCCATGACAGCCGCTGCTTCTTTCATTGTTTTTCCTTCGGCAAGCAGCTGCAGCACCTCGCGCTGCCGCACGGTAAGTGACATTTCGTTAGATGCCGCTCGTTGGGAACCGGCTGTCATCAGAGATGAAACGAGGTCGCCGGCAAGCAGAGGCGTGATATACGTCATCCCTTTAGCAACGGTTTGAATCCCCTTTACAAGCTCCTCCGCGGCACACACCTTGAGCACGAAGCCGGAGGCTCGAGCGCGAATTGCCTCTTCAATGAGCGGCAGATCGGCGTGCATTGAAAGAAACAGAATTTTGGCTGAACAACGCTCCTTTTGGAGAATTCGTGTGGCATCGATCCCATTGAGGGATGGCATCGCGATATCCATTACAATCACATCGGGCCGCTTCTGCCTGGCCATTTCGATCACACTGCGTCCGTCGTGGGCAGTTCCAAGGACGTTGAAATCCTTCCGCAGGAAGTGAACAAGAGCATCCAAAAACATCACGTGATCGTCTGCCAGTAAAACGCTTGTGCGTCTCACAATTTCCGCTCTCATCTGCTAGCTGGTAGCCCGTGGCAGAAGTCTCGGTTTTGAAATTGGTATCAGCGAAGACACGGCACTGCGACTTGAGCGTTCCAGCGAATCGTAGAAGACGTGACCCCGAGTCGGTGGCAACTCTCCGGTTCCGACCCACATTGGCTGTTGCCGCGGTCGCTCTTTACCCATCGCCACAGGTTGGCTCTCCTATCGCGACATTCTCCACAGACTACGGACAGCTTTGGTCCACACTCCGTTGAGTGTCCGAAACTAAATTCGCGACTTCTAGCACGGGCTGCCAGCACCAGATCGAGGTTCTTGCTTTTCGATCCGATCGGCGTCTTTCAGAGCTTTACGCCAATTTTTAACCCAAAGCGACATGAGGAGTTCGTTTGATCTTTATAGTTGTTTAATTTATAGCGGCTCCAAAAGTACGAATCGATTTTTCAGTCCGACATACTTTTCCTGGATAGTTTTCCTACTTCATTCAATGCGGGATCAGAATGGATTGGCCACACGTTCAACTATTGCAACTCTGGGAATATTCGCGACATCTGAGTGCCCTTGAATCTGTGCATTTGGAGCATTTGGTGTCTTGCGACGACTGTGTCAGCATTTTATGGATGTGTCGAGCATCAAATTCGTTCCAGCAAGTCAAAGATAGGCTAAAGAAACATGGCATCATCGACGACGATCCGCTGTGCATGAATTCCTAAGCTACAATCCAGGCATGCTTCCCTGTCCATGGCGAATTCTAAATTGCGCCGAAATTCAGGGGATCGGGGTTGGTAGGATTGCACCTGCGCGATCTCGTCATCCTAGTAGTCCACCTGATCACAACAATGTTAAGGCTCGTTCGGCCTGCCGACGTGCGCGCCGTCATAGCCGAATCGGTTCTTGCCAAACATCATTGATTCTCAACCGTTCGCGTCGGCGTGTGCCAAATCTCCTTCCCCTGGATCGGCTCATCACTGCAGCCCGTTCACTTTGGATTACGCCGAATCGGTTTCGGCGCGTAGCGATCGCCCTCAAGCCATCCACCTTGTTGAGCTTTCATCGCGCATTGGTGAAGCGAAAATATCGACTCCTATTTTCAAAGGCGAAAACAAAGCCGGGTCCGAAAGGCCCGACTCCGGAGTTGATCCGCGCTGTTGTCGAAATGAAACAGCACAATCCGCCCTGGAGATGTCACCGATATTAAAACGGTCCCTAAATTCCGTGGTCTCATCCATTCATTGAGCGATTGATCGGAACAATTACGCCGCGAGTGCTTGGACCGGCTGCTTTTCTGGACGGCAACGGATTGAGAATTGAAGCTAAGCGTGTTCAAGAGCTATTACAACAAACATCGCACGCATGCGCCCTGAACGGGGCAACGCCGATCGAAACACCTGAAACTAAAGGTTTGGATTTCAAATCTTATCGATGGCAGATGCACTTGAATTCGCCATGCACAAGTCGGACATCCTTTCGGCAAACGAGAGCGGTAGACGTCAAGGGTCGTGTTTCCAGATCCAATCGGGGGCGGGTAAGACGTTGCTCGGCAACACCCACGGATGGATCGATCGCGTCATTGGAGGCTGGCAAACCAGCGGCCTTATCCAGGCGAGCAGCGGGAGCGTTTTGCGGCTTGTTCGGTAAGGCGTTAAGCTGATTCGGCGAAGCGGTAAGCAGCCTACATTCGCGGAGACAAAGCACGATGGCCACGATAGGATTCGAAAACGCAGCGATATTATTGGGCGTGAGTCGGAGACTTCCAATTTGCGGGAAGCAGAGAATCGATTTGATTGATTTTGATTGAGGGCAACCGGGCAAGCATCGTCGGTGAGGTACTCCTGAGGGTTGATGCCGCGGCGGCGGCAACTGACTAAGAGGGAGTAAATCACGGCGCTGCGCCAGCCGGCCTCGGGGTGGCCGATGAAAAGCCAGCGCTTGCGGCCAACCGCAGTAGGTCGGATCGAGTTTTCGACCAAATTGTTATCGATTTCGAATCGGCCGTCGCGCAGATATCCCGTCAGAGCAGGGTAATCATTGAGAAAGTAGCTGACGGCCTTAGCGAGCGTGCTTTTCGGAAATAGGGCCGAATGGAGCTGTTCCGCTTTGGTCTCGAGGCGGCTCTCAGATTTCGGGTGCAGCTTGCTGGCGGCGCGAAAAGCGTTGATCGGGTGGAAGGCCTCGGATTTCATTCTCAATTCGATAGAGCCATCGAATCTGTGCGATAAACCAAGCGGCTTGGGTAAAACTCTCCTGAAGAGCTTTGTACATGTACCGGCGCGCATGCGCAAGGCAGCCGATGCGTTGGATACGAGGCTGGCGGCGGCTCAGCGATTCATAGACTTCGTAGGCGTCGGTTTGAATGACGCCGGAAAAACCCGTCAATCGCTTCTGCACAGGTTCCAGTCCCCGGCTGGGATCAAAGTCCAGCAGCACATCGCCGCCAGGCACGGCGTAGAACCAGAGATAACCACGCGACGCTTTACCGTGGACTTCCGGGTCTAAGACCTTGACCGGCGTTTCATCGACTTGCATATAGCCGGTGGCGCGCATATGTTGCCACATCGCTTCGACGAGAGGTTCCAGCCAGGTGGCGATGTGCTCGACCCACTGCACCATTTGTTGACGTGGAATATCGATGCCGTGGCGTTCGCGCAACTGCTGTTCGATCCGGTAATAGGACAGATGATCGTCGAAACGGGTCAGAACGATATGTACGGCTAATTCTAATCCCAACTTGCTATGTGGGATGAGTCGTGGCGGCAAGGGCGCAACGGCAACGCCAGCTTCACCGCAGCGACAGGCATACTTGGGACGGATAATCCGCCGGCGGATCAGCCGGGCTGGGATAAAGTCGATCTCCTCGGTGACCTCTTCGCCAATATAATTCGGCAATTTCCCACAGCACGGGCATGGCGCCACATCCGGTTCGATGGTGACGGTTTCGGTTTCCAAGTGAACCGGTAAGGGATGGCGTTTGCGCGGGGTTCGCTGGCGCTGGTTCTGGTTCGGCGATTGCTCTTCGGAAAGAACCTGATCGCTATCCGGTGCGGAGCGTTCCGCCTCGGCTTGCATATCCTCGATCACCTGGTTCAGATGATCCTCTTCATCCGGCGTGAGACGATCCGCTTTGGGTCCAAACAATTCCCGCTTCAATTCGGCGATCTGGGCTTCCGCCTCGGCGATCCTGACAACGCATTGCTGGCTGAACGATCCCAGCCGTTCCAGCAACTGCCGGGTTTCCGGCGCAGCCGCTTCGGGGTTGCCCAGCGCATCGGCAAGCTGGCGCGCCAGGCGCTCGTATTCGGCGCGCAGGTCATTGCCGCTCATCGTTTACTCGCTGCACGCTATCGCGCTTGCATTCACTCCGCTCACCCGCACAACTCCTGCCGGAATCGCCGATGCAGCGGGTAAACGTAGACGTCTTTGATCGGCACACGGAGTACGTGCGCCCGATCCTGCCGGCTGCGCCCTGTTGTGGCACCCGTCCGAATCAGTTGGCCGCTTTATAGCAGGTCCCCGAGAAACGCTCGCGATCGACAAACGTTTCGACCAGCATGACGGCATGGCCGTACTTGGCGCTCCAATCTCGAGACAGCCGCCGTAAGACTTGACCCCATATCCAACTGGCCAGATGCGGAATCCGAACGAATGGCAGAATCAAAAATCGTGTATTGTTGGTAATCCGATGGAGATGCCGTTGCCGTTGTTCGGCGGTCCAACCAATGAAGCCGTCACGCGCGACGCACTTCCAGGCCGCCGATCCAAACACGATGGACGACAACAGCCGGCCTGCTTCATTGTGGACGGCGTAGGCAAGATTCTCGCCAACGGCGCCGCTCCAGCCCAGATAATGAAACTGTGCCAGAGCCGCCGTGCACTGCTCCCGTGCCGTATCGTCCGTACTGATCTCCCGGATCGTCAGCTGCCCCAGGCTCGGAAGCGTTCCTGTTAACGAAGTCGTATCCCATTCGCGAGCGGCGATCCGTTGGTGGTGGCCCCTCATCCGGTTGGTGGGCGCCTGGCGTCGCGGCGGCAACTCGACATAGCCGCGCTCATGGAGTTTCACCAACAAACTTCGCGCGGCCATGTCCTTCAGTCGGCCGCATCCATTCCGCCAATCCCATTCGGCCGCCACGGCTTCGGACAACCGTCTGCGGCTCCATGTCGGGTTTTCAACCAGGAACTGGCGTATGCGTTCGATATCGGCGCCTTCTAACTTTCGCCCCTGTACAATCAGCGCTTCTTTCATCGCTCTGATTGTGGCGAAACTCCAAGCCGGAGTCCAGCGAAAAATGGACTCTCGCTACCGCCGATACCAGCGCCGCCGCGACGTACCTTCGATGCCGTGCAACAGCAATTGCAATTGCTCGGGCCGCAGACTGCAACTAACCCCCTCGCCGGTGGGCCAGCCGAATGTGCCGCGCTCCAGACGCTTCGCGCAGATCCACAGGCCGCTGCCGTCGAAAAAAATGACCTTGATCCTGTTCTTCAGCCGGTTCGTGAAGACAAACAAATGGCCACTCAGCGGGTCCTCTTTCAGCACCGATTGCACTTCCGCATAAAGGCCATTGAAAGAACGCCGCATGTCGACCGAATTCAGGGCGACAAAGACCCGCGTCGCCGGCGACAGGCTCAGCATCGACTCTCTCGCAGCAATCGTGCCATTTCTTCCACGCTCAGCGTCTGCCGCGACCGAATCGTCCATCCCTGCGGGTTGACCACTTCCGTCGCCCACTTTCCCTCCGTCCCAGCGCCGGTCGAAATCAGCTCCACTTCCCGGAAGGCCACGCGCTTTTTCCTGGATACGGCGCGACCCTTACTTTTGCGCAGCCACCAGTCCAGTGTCGATTTTGCGATTCTTTCGCTCTCGCAAAATGCACGCCGCGTCTGACCGCTGCGTCGAAACCGATCCACCATCTCCAGCCGCGCCGCAGCAATGGTTCGTCTCGTTTCTTTCGTCCGATTCTCCGTGTGATTTTCCATGTGCCCAGCGTATGAAATTCCTCTGCCGGGTTGTAGATGTGCTGGGCTTACCGCTTACTGTATTTCAGCTATCGGCAAACGATTGCCGCATATCCCGCTGGGGGCGGCTCTTATACCGTTGCTAACCAGAATCTCGGCGCAAAGGCAGGCTTACTGGCTGCCGCCGCATTGATGCTTGACTACATTCTCACTGTAGCCGTCGGTATCTCGGCTGGTGTCGGCGCTTTGGTTTCAGCCGTGCCAAAGCTCCAACCCTACATGGTGTCCACGTGTCTCGGCATTCTTGTTCTCCTGACTCTCGTGAACCTGCGCGGCCTGCGTGAGGCCAGCTTTGTCTTCATGGTGCCCACCTATTTGTTCGTCGGCTGCCTGCTGAGTCTGACAGGATGGGGCGTCGTGAAAGCGCTTCTAGCGGCGGGCCATCCTCTTGCGATTGTCAACCCTCCACCGCTGCCTCAGCCCCAAGAAACGGCGAGCGCATGGATTGTGCTCAAAGCGTTTGCCAGCGGATGCACTGCGTTGACGGGTGTAGAGGCAGTAAGTAATGGCGTCCAGGCGTTTCGCGAGCCGGTTGTCGTGTCAGCCCGACGGACTCTGACGGTCATTATTGCTATTCTCATCGTCTTGCTCGCCGGGATTGCATTCTTAGTTCACACATACCAGATCGGTGCAACTCCTCCCGGCCAATCTGGCTATCAGAGCGTACTGTCCCAGCTGACCAAGGCGGTCGCGGGAGAAGGTTTCTTCTATTACCTCACCATCGCTTCAATTCTGATCGCGCTTTCGTTTTCGGCGAATACTGCATTTGCCGATTTTCCACGCCTCTGCCGGGCCGTCGCCATGGACGGTTATCTTCCCCGCTCCTTTGCGAATCGTGGCCGCCGTCTGGTTTACTCGGAAGGCATCATCGTACTGACCATTTTTTCCGGCATCCTGCTATGGGGGTTCGGCGGGATCACCGATCGCTTGATACCACTGTATGCCGTGGGCGCTTTCATAGCATTCACCCTTTCGCAAGCGGGCATGGTCGCACATTGGAAACGGACCAGGGGAGGGCCTAAAGGCAGCATCTTTATTAATGGGGTGGGGGGACTGGCGACACTTGCAACCGTTGCCATCATCATTGCGGCGAAGTTTCGCGAAGGCGCCTGGGTAACCTTACTACTGCTTGCCGTCCTCCTCGGCTTGATGACGGCTGTGCAACGCCACTACGACCGAATCGAAAAAGAACTCGCTACGTCCTTCGCCAGGATACACCGCTCCGCGCCTCCTCTCGTGGTTGTTCCTATCGATTCCTGGAATCGGGTGAGCCAAAACGCGCTCGGATTCGCTTTGTCGCTATCTTCAGAAGTTCAAGCCCTTCACGTTCAGTGCGCAGAAACCGAGAAATTGCGCAAGGCATGGCGGGTACAGGTAGAAGAACCGGTTAGAAGAGTGGGCGGTTCCTTGCCGGTGCTGGTCGTTTTGCCGTCACCATATCGCTTCGTCCTTCAGCCCATCGTGGACCATGTTCTCAAGTTGGAGCGTCAACACACGAATCGAAACATTGCGGTTGTGATTCCGCATCTGGTCGAACCGCGTTGGTATAACTATTTTCTCCACAATCAGCGCGGAGATTTGTTGGCCGCGTTCCTGTTTCTCAAGGGAGACCGTCGAATTGTTACCATTAACGTCCCTTGGTATCTCCACAAATAGCGCCGGTTGCCGCTGTGGAGTACTTCTTGAAAACTGGAGAGGTTCTGTCACAAGTTTAGTACAGGGCGATTGACGGGTTTCATATTGCAATCCTTGAGACAAACGCGCCGAAGCGATGGCCAAATGGTGAATTGGACGAGGGTTGACGAGGGTCTATTTTGAGGCGACGCCTTCAGTTCCATCCAGACCGATTGGGTTTGACTGAAATCGCATCAAATGACGGTGTGTTTGCCGGTGCCCCGCGATTGACGTTCGTTCGTTTGGCCGCAATCAAGAGTTAAAATGGATCCGGATCCTTGCGCATCGCGGCGGGCTACTATGCATGAAACTGGCTATCTTGCTCAAAAGCGAGTTCGTTCGAGTTCTTTGCACAGTCCGCAGTACGCGTTCCGGCGTTCTTAAGGCTTCTTGTATTGGCCCTGTACGGCTTGCATATTAGATCATTCCGATATTGATCCTGATCACGGAAAACTGAGCGGGGTTAAAAGGAGATCAATAATAGACATGACAGCGCCACATTCGGATGCCTTTGTTTTCTTCGGCGCCACTGGAGATTTAGCGTACAAGCAAATCTTTCCTGCGCTACAGGCAATGATTTAGCGTGGCCACTTTGACAGGCCGATCATCGGAGTGGCTAAGTCCGGTTGGAACTTGGATCAACTGAAGGATCGGGCTCGCGACAGTATCGAGAAGCACGGCAAGTTCGAGAGCAACGCTTTCGCTAAACTTGTTGCGCGTCTTCAGTACATCGATGGGGATTACGGTGATCAAGCCACGTATGAGCGCCTGCGTCACATGCTTGGTGAAGCTCAGCGGCCATTGCATTATCTGGCTATACCGCCAAGTATGTTTGCAACCGTCGCAGAAGGTTTGGCCAAATCGGGCAGCACAAAAAACGCTCGCATCAATTGTCGAAAAACCCTTCGGCCGCGACCTCGTCTCGGCGCAGTCACTGAACCGTATGATCCACCAGTTCTTCCCCGAGCCGGCAGTCTGCCGAATCGATCATTTCCTCGGCAAGGAAGCAGTCCAGAATCTGCTCTATTTTCGCTTTGACAATGCCTTTCTTGATTATCTCAAGTCACTCTGACCGAAGACGTACGCTCAATCAGGTTGTTAAAACTACGAGGTGAGCAATATGGAACAATCAGAAACGTCGCGACATGATAGCTTCAGCTTGACGCTTTCTATATCCTACAGTGCGTCCGGCGCTCTCGTCGAAGTAGAAGGAGTGATCTTTTATGGCCATAAAACCCGTACATGCAGATGTTGCTCCCACGCCGTCCGTCTGGGTGCAACCGCCCGACGCCGAACGAGCCGGCCCCACGATGTTGCAGCTCATGTGGACCATCATTATGGTGGCATTCATTGCAACCTTCTTTGTCTATATTGTTATCAATTTAGTGTGATCGAGGAGAGACAGATGACATCACCAACCGATCCTACACGAACCGATCCCACTGATCCCCTGCCTCGCGAACAATTCGCAAGCTGGGAGTCCGCATTGCACCAAGGCCTCCTGAAACCAGAGGCGCTCGCCGTCCTTCAAACCATGGTCGATGACGGCCACGCTAAAGGCCTTGATGACGCAGCATCGATCCTTGACTTGCAGGAAACTGTCATCCATCCTCCTGAACATATGTGGGGATTCTAAGGAAATGTCGGAGGACGGAGGACGTATGCTTCACAAAACAACCTATATGCGCGGGTTTCACATTCAAGCGACCGATGGCGGGATTGGTCACGTGGACGATTTCCTGGTTGACGAGCGCTGGAATGTCCGTTACGTGGTCGTGGACACCAGCAATTGGATTGGTGGCAAGTCTGTCATCATTCCATCTACGGCTATTCAGGAGGTCAATTCACCGGACAAGAAAATCCTCCTGAAACTCACCCGCGCCGAAGTCAAAGAATGTCCAGACGTGGAAACGGCCGATATCAAGCTCATTGAAACTCTGGGCCCCACGATCATGTAACTTCAGGTAGCCGTGCCGATCAGGCCCGATTTACCTCTTTTGTCGAACGATGGGAAAGTAAGAGCGGGTGGACCAGTATGCGCGGTGGTCCGGCGCTCACGGTCTGGCTATTATTGTCAACCCTGGCGCCGTCGATCGCCGTTTTCTACCGCTGTGCCCCCGCCGGCCGATCGCCGGCTTGGTTTATATAAAAGTTAGACTGTGCTCCCCACCGATGCGGCGCCCCACCCGCCCACCCCATTTATATTTGTTGTTATTTTGAACCGGGATCGAACCCTTTGCGCATACGCTGCCTCTTACTATTGGAAGCATCTTCATGGAGACTTCGGGGCAGCAACAACAGTGGGTGCTCAGAGCGCAGCTTCACGACCGTGAGGCTCTCGAACTTCTGCTGCGCAGTGTCCAGCCTTCGCTTCACCGCTTTCTCCGGGGCCTAGTCGGAGGGGCTGACGTCGATGATGTCCTCCAAGATGTACTGATCCAAATCTGCCGGAAACTGACATGGCTTCGAGCCCCAGAGCTTTTCCGGCCGTGGACCTTCCGGATTGCCAGCCGTGCGGGAGTTCGATACCTGAAGAAGTACAAACGCTGGATGGAACGGTCGGTCGACGACTCTGCGCTGGAAACAGCGGCCGCTCCCGCCATTCCACCGATCAACGACGTGACGGACCTCGTGTTGAACAGCGGTGCCCTGTCTAGCGCCAGCCGCGCCGTACTGGTTCTACACTTCTTGGAAGAAATGACGCTCTCCGAAGTGGCGGCTATCTTGGAAATCCCTCTCGGGACTGTGAAGTCCAGACTGGCTTTCGGTCTGACCGCTCTCCGCAAGCATATTGCGAACAAAAGGAGTCTTTGATGTCTCAAGAACCCGACATTGTTTTGCGAAACTCATTGGACGCCGTCGATCGTTTCAGGACCCGCGTTATTGCCGGGATAGTGTTTTTGTTTGTTACCATCGTCTTTGCGCTCGGATGGCTGATGGCCACGGCCGCAGCCCGCACTGGCGGCAACGCCGGGCAGACTAAAATGCTTTTCACGTCAGTGACAGCACAAATGATTTTCGTCGCTGTCTGCACGGTCGTTATAGCATTCCAGATCACTCGAATGACCAAGACGATCCTTAGAGCGATCGAATTGTCTTCGCGCGCACGTACTCAGTAGTGCAAGTTGTGTGATTTTGTCCGGGCTTCGGAAACACACGCGCGATCCGTTGATATATTCAGATTTCTTTGAGACTTTTTGCGCATAGCGGGCAACGCCGATCGAAACACCTGAAACTAAAGGTTTGGATTTCAAATCTTATCGATGGCAGACGCACTGTCGAGGGTTATAGCGAACGCCGACTGCGGCCTGAACGGGATTCGCCATCCACACGGCGCTATAACTTTGACGGCGCTATAACTAATGTTATAAACCATCAGAAAGAGAGACGGCAATGCACGGTAAATGGAAACCGACCGCGCTGGCGGGGGCATTTTCGATTTTCCTGATGGCTGCAGGGGCCACCGGAGCGGGTAGCGAACCTCGATTGATCGAGGCCGTCCGGAGCCAGGATGAGCAGCAGATCCGCGTTCTTCTAAACCAGCGTGTGGACGTCAATGCCCGCTCGGGTGACGGCTCGACTGCTTTGCTTTGGGCCGCTCATCTGGATTCCGTGGAGACAGCCCGTCTGCTGATTCGCGCTGGCGCCGACGTGAACGCAGCGAACGATTTTCGCATGACGCCGCTGTCTCAGGCGTGCACTAACGGAAGCGCAGAATTCGTCGATTTGCTTCTCAAGTCAGGCGTCAATCCTAACATTCACGTCGCTACGGGCGTTCCACCGATCATGACTTGCGCCCGGAGCGGCAACGCAGACGCTGTTCGGATGCTGATTGTCGGCGACGCCGATTTAAATGCAAAGGAACCGGTACAGAACCAGACGGCGTTGATGTGGGCCGCAGCGGAACATCACCCAGACGTGGTTCGAATACTGATCCAGGCGAAGGCCGACACCGGGGCCCGCACTAAAAACGGATTCACTGCCCTGCACTTTGCCGCTCGCGAAGGCGATGTCGAAAGCGCCGGTCTCCTCTTGGCTGCAGGCATCAACGTCGATACGCGCTCCCAGCCCGATTCGACTTCAAGTGAAGCTCCCTCCGAGCAGGATTCGAAAAACAGTGCCACAGGTGGAAGCGCACAGCCTCTGGCTGGACGCCGTGCTCTTTCGGCCACGGCTTCGGAAGGTGCCACTCCGCTGCTCGTCGCCACGATGCGAGGAAAGGTGCCGATGGCGCTCTTCTTTTTGGAACGGGGCGCGGATCCGAATATCGGTGACGCCGGTCTCACGCCGCTGCATTGGGCCGCCTCTAACTGGGAAAACGGGACTGCAAATCCGGTATATGGGTTCGAAGAGCCGCTAGCCGGAATTTCGGATCGCGCGGCCAAGCTGCAGCTCGTTAAGGCGCTTCTCGCCCATGGCGCAAATCCGAACGCCCGTATGACTCGGGCGAAGCCCGCCTTCACCGGCGGCTATACCGACCCGGTCGGCGCAACGCCCTTTCTGCTTGCAAGCTCCGTGGACGATGTGGAGATGATGCAGTTGCTATTGGCTGCCGGTGCCGATCCGAAATTGATGACAGCCACGAACGCGACGGCGGTGATGGCTGCGGCGGAGCTCAACCATTCAATCGGCGAGAGCGCAGTCACCGAACAGCAGGCCATCGAGGCCGTCAAATTCCTGCTGAACCTGGGACTCGGCGCAGACGGCGTAACAACATTCAACGAAAACTCCCTTTTCGGTCCTGCATATCGCGGATGGAACACGCTGCTTGAATTGTTGATCGAGAAGGGCGCCGATGTAAACGTCGTGAGCAAAGCAGGCGTCACTCCTTGGCTCGCCGCGTCGGGATTCGGCGACCGGCTGGGCGGAGTGCTCTACAACAAGGCGGGCGCAGACATCCTGGCCCGGCATGGAGCCGATCCAAAACTTGGGCACCCTTGCGAGGCACAGACCAAATGCCGCTGAGATCGATCCTTCGTGTCTTTGCGTCTCTCGTGTTCCTCTCGAGCCCACTCGCAGCTCAGGCGATTTCGGTGCGTGCCTTTGTTACGACGTACTGCGTCACCTGCCACAACGATCGATTGAAGACCGGCAGCCTCACCCTCGAGAACGCCGACACAGAAAATGTTTTCAACTCGTCGGAAATCTGGGAAAAGGTTATCGTGAAACTCAGAACCCGTTCGATGCCGCCTGCCGGCAATCGCCGTCCCGACAACACAAGGTATGACACTGTCGCGTCGCTGCTCGAAACGGAACTGGATCGGGTGGCCACGGCGCATGTGAATCCCGGACGGCCGGCCAATCTCCATCGGCTCAATCGCACTGAATACGCGAATACCGTCCGCAATCTTACGGGAATCGAAGTCGATGCCTCGGCTCTCCTGCCCCCGGACCAGCAGGCACACGGCTTCGACACGAATGCAGATGCGCTCCTGATGGCGCCGGCCCTGCTGGACCGCTATCTTAATGCAGCAGCGAAAATCGCTCGCATCGCGATCGGCGATCCCACGATCCCTCCGGCTTTCGAGCGCTACACCGCGGTCAAAGGTAATTCGAACGAACAGACCTGGCTTTGGCAGACCGACAGGCTCTCCGAAGACTTCCCGTTGGGCTCGCGGGGCGGCATCGCGGTGCGCCACTATTTTCCCGTTGACGGCGAGTACATATTGAAGCTTCGTCTGCAGCGGACGTATCAGGACGTCATCCGCGGGTTGAACGAGCCGAACCAGATCGAAATTCGCGTGGACGGCGTTCGAGTCGCCCAATTCAAAATCGGCGGCAGCTCTGAACTGATTTCCCAGGCATTGGCGGACTATCGCGACGTCCGGCCCGGCGACATCACCAGCGGTGACGACGTGCTGCAGGTGCGTGTTCCGCTGAAGGCTGGTCTGAAGACCGTCGTAGCAACGATCGTCAAGTCCAACGATATCCTGCCGGAGGGCCTCGGCCCGGCTCGCATTCCGATCTGGAGCCGTGATGGCGATGTTCCTACCGTGCCAGCCTACATCTCGTCCCTGCTGATCGGCGGACCCTACAATGGTCAGTTGCCCAAAGACTCACCAAGCCGCCGGCAAATCTTCGTATGCCAACCGCAAAGCAAGGCTGACGAGACCGTATGCGCGAAAAACATTCTGTCGGTCCTGGTCCGGCGCGCGTATCGGCGGCCAGCAACCGATGAAGATGTTCGGGTGCTGCTCGGTTTCTACGAGACTGCGCGGTCGCGCGGGAACTTCGATACCGGCATTCGCGCCGCGCTGGAGCGCGTCCTGGTCAGCCCCGATTTCCTCTTCAGGATCGAGGCCGACCCCGTCAATGCCGCTTCCGGTACGATATACCGCATTTCCGACGTCGAACTGGCATCGCGCCTGTCCTTCTTCCTTTGGAGCAGTAGCCCCGACGATGAATTGTTGAATCTAGCGATCGCGGGAAAACTGCGTGATGCCAACATCCTGGATCAGCAGGTGCGGCGCATGATGGCAGATCCGCGCGCGCGAACCGCGCTCGTGGAAAACTTCTTTGAACAGTGGCTCGAAACCCGAAATGTTTTCCTGCTTGCTCCGGATGCCAACCAGCATTTTCCGTGGTTCGATGACAACCTGCGGCTGGCCTTTGCGAAAGAGATGGATCTCTTCCTCGATGCTCAACTGAAAGAAGACCGTAGTATCGTCGATCTGCTGACTGCGAACTTCACTTTCGTGAATGAGCAACTCGCCCGTCACTACGGAATACCCGGCATCTACGGGAGCCACTTCCGGCGCATCACGCTTGCCGATGAAAATCGCTGGGGATTGCTGGGCAAGGCCGCCGTTCTGTCCGTAACCTCGTACAGCACTCGAACTTCTCCGACCATTCGTGGAAAGTGGCTTCTCGAAAATATTCTCGGCGCGCCCGTTCCGCCGCCACCACCCAATATTCCTCCTCTGGAAGCGAGCAACCCTGGGAATAAACCGCTGACCGTCCGCGAAATGCTCGAGACACACCGGAAGAATCCAGTCTGCGCGAGCTGCCATGCCCGGATGGACCCGCTGGGGTTCAGCCTTGAAAACTTCGACGCCATCGGCCAGTGGCGTACAAAAGATGGAAGTGCACCGCTTGATGCATCCGGTGTCCTGCTCGACGGAACGAAAGTCGAAGGACCCGCGGCGTTGCGTCAGGCGCTGCTCACGCAGAAGGAACAGTTTGTCAGAACCGTGACCACGAAACTGCTCACGTACGCTCTCGGCCGCGAGATTGAATCGTTCGACGCGCCGGCGATTCGCGGGATCGTGCGGACGGCGGCTTCAGACGACTACCGCTGGTCATCGATCATTTTGGCCATCGTGAAGAGCGCACCGTTTCAGATGAGGAGAGCTGCGTCATGATCATCGCCAAAAAAGCTATTTCCCGCCGGACCGTGCTGCGAGGTCTCGGAACAGCTGTCGCGTTGCCCTTGCTCGACGCAATGGTTCCCGCTCTGACAGCCGCTCAAAAGACGCCGGCAACAGCGGTTCGCCGCTTCGGCGTCGTTTACCATCCGAATGGAGTGATCTACGACAAATGGCTGCCCAAGGGAGCCGGTACGAACTTCGAACTCTCGCCGGTGCTCATGCCTTTGGAGCCGTTTCGCGACAAACTCGTTGTTGTTACGGGTCTTTATAGCGATCAGGCGGAAGCACTTGGCGACGGCGGGGGAGACCACTCGCGCGCTTCAGGAACATATCTGACCGGCGTACATGTCAAACGGTCGGACACCGTTGTCGAAGCCGGAATCTCGATGGACCAGATCGCTGCGAAAGAGTTCGAGCGCGAAACACAACTCTCATCGCTTCAATTGACGGTAGACGATGCCAGCCTCGTCGGAGCCTGCGATGTCGGCTACAGCTGCGCATACAGCAGCACGCTTTCGTGGCTCACTCCGACTCTTCCCTTAATGGCGGAAAACAATCCTCGCGTCGTATTCGAACGATTATTCGGCGCGAATGACAGCACGGATGCCAGCGTGCGCGCGGGGCGTCTCGCGCAGGACCGGAGCATCCTGGATTCGATCACGGATCGCGTAAAGTCGCTGCAGAAGAGCCTCGGCGCAAGCGACAACCGGAAAGTGAGCGACTATCTCGAATCGCTTCGCGATGTCGAGCGGCGTATCCAGAAGGCTGAAGAACAAAGCGCGCAAAACACCGCGAAAGTGCCGAGTGTCGAGCGGCCCGCAGGCATTCCCGATAGTTTCGAGCGGCACGTCGGACTTTTGTATGACCTCCAGCTGCTCGCGTTCCAGTCCGATCTGACGCGCGTTACCACTTTTATGTATGGGCGCGAACAGAACGGGCGACCTTATCCGCAGATCGGCGTTCCTGAACCGCATCATCCGTTGACTCATCACCAGGATCTTCCAGAGAAGATGGAGAAGTGCGCGAAGATTCAGACCTATCATGTGAGGCTGTTCGCCGATTACCTTGAGAAGCTGCGATCGACGCCCGACGGCGACGGCTCGCTGCTCGATCACGTGATCCTTTTATATGGCGGAGGAATCAGCCACAGCGATCGGCATACCCATGGCCCTTTGCCGACGCTTGTGGTCGGCGGCGGATCCGGAACGATTAAAGGCGGCCGCCATCTCGTCTACCCGGAGCACACTCCGCTCACAAACCTACAACTGACGCTGCTCGCCAATCTTGGAGTGCCAGCCGAGAAATTCGGCGACACCACCGGACAACTCAAGGAACTGGCCGGACTCTGAGGGAAAAAGGTTGAATGATCTGCTCCAGGCAGCTTTCCTTAATGGCCCTTACAAAACGTTCAGCGTAGCCACGTGCAGACGGTAAGACTGTGCACGAATCGGAGTTTGCCGTTCTCGACACGAAAGAGATGCGAATCGGGAACGCCACTTGGCCATCGCATGAAGCCAACAACCGCACCAAGCTCTGGATCTGCGATGAAGCGGCGATTCGTGAGCTTCATGCCGCTCGGCACGCCGACATTGCAGCTATCGTCAGGCTCGCCACGTCCCGTGCGAATGCCGCCTTCGAGGCGGTTGCACGGCGTACCCCATGGCACCTTTACATTGTTGTCGTCCATCACATCGAAATACGCGTTCGCCGCGGCGATCAATGTTTGACGCGTATCGCGCGAGGCTACCGGAATCTCGCCCCAGTTTTCCGATGGCGAGTACTTCAGATAGTTGTCCGCATTGAAGAGCCAGTCATCCGCGTCAGTCACCAGCGTTTCGAGCTCGGCGATTCGCTTGTTCACGACTTTCGTGCGAACGCCAAGAACATAGGGATGCGTCTTGTCTGTAACGATGACTTCGGTGAACGCGTCGCAGATCGTCGCGTCGAAGATGCTGCGATTGAAATCGATCTTGAGCGCGCTCTTCACGATACTTTTATCGAGCGTGGTCTCGACCGTGTTCTCGATGTACTTCGCCGCTGCCGTCAACGGCAGCGGCGAAGGGTTGCCGCCTCGCTGTGCGGCAAGATATCCATCCACGGCAGCCTTCAAATCCGCGCGGGTGCAGTTCTCCTGCGCAAAACCGGGAATAGAGAGGGCGAACAGGAAAAGAATCATAAGAAGAGCGCGACGCATGGACACACTGAAGCTTAGATTTCGAGTTTCGCCGTGCTGTCTCCGAAGCTCTTCTGCTGCACGTCGAATTTGTCGAGGAGCGCCAGCAACAGGTTCGACATGGGAGTATGCGCGGGCGCTACGATGTGCCTGCCGCCCTTCAGTTCTCCCGAGGCGCCGCCGACCACGACCACCGGCAGCGGATCGTGATCGTGCTGGTTGCCGTTGCTCATGCTGCTTCCGAACAGCACGACCGAGTGGTCGAGCAGGGTCCCATCGCCGTCGGGCGTCGACTGCAGCTTGTCGATGAAGTACGCCAGCATCTGGACGTGATAACGGTTGATCTGCGCGAATGAGTCCATCTTGGCGCGGGCGTTCGAGTGATGCGACGCGCCGTGGAAGGCGTCTCGATTGCCGCTGTTCGGATAGGTCGCGCCGCTGGTATCGCGCGCATACATCAGCGTCATGATGCGCGTGATTTCAGCGCGCCAGGCGAGAGTCTGCAAGTCAAACATCAACTTCAAATGATCCTCGAACAACTCGGGCGTGCCCACCGGAGCTTCAGGAACGTTCCCTTCGTTTGCCGATTGGCGCTCGGCTTTCTGAATCCGGCGCTCGATTTCGCGGATATCGTCGAGATACTCGGTCAGGCGCGCCCGGTCGCCCGGATCGAGCCTGGATTGAAGCCTGCTGACTTTCTGCGTGACCGAATCGAGAATGCTGCGGTCTTCCTTCTTGCGGGACAACCGCAGCGCTGCGTTGCTGCCATCGCCGAACAGGCGCTCGAAGACGACCTGCGGGCTGTTCTCCATCGGCAAGGGCACCGTTGGATTGCGCCAGGAAATCGTGTTGAAGTACGCGCAACCGTAGCCGGACCCGCAGTTCAGTCCGACTTCTTCAATTGCCATTTCAATGGACGGCAGAGGCGTCTCCTGGCCGATGTGTTCGGCGAGCACCTGATCCACGGTGACGCCCGCGTGCACCGATCCCTTTTCCGGATGCGCGCCGCTCAGGAACACCGCCGCTGAACGCGCATGATCCGCACCCGCATCCGAGCCCACACCGCCCGCGAGCGGATGCGCCAGATTCGTGACCACGTTGACCCGATTGCGATATTTTTCGAGCGGCTTCAGCGACTCGGAAAACTCGAAACCGGTGCCTTCCTGCGCCGGAGTCCATTTGTCCATCGTCGCCCCGTGCGGAACGTAGATACCGCAGAACCGGCTCTTCGGCGTCGCGACCGTTTTAGCTAAAGGCGTCTGCGCCGGGAGCATCGCGTCGAGCAACGGCAGCGCCACAGTGACTCCAGCGCCGCGCAAGAACGTCCGTCGCGAAAGATGTCTTTTTGAAATGAAGTTCATTGTTCCGCTCTCCTTGTGGACGCCACAGTACTCGGTGAATTTTCTTTGACTCGCATCTGGAACGGGGCGCTTCGAACCACGCCCAGAACCAGATCGGAAAACCTATAGCGATTCGGCTCCGCCTCGCGCATGATCGCGCGAACGACGGGCATATCGTGGATACTTCGTCTCGCGGCCGATGCCGTACATCAGCAGCTTCTGCGTCATCGTGCCGACCACCGCTTCAGGGCGGCTCAGCAGCGCCTTTCGCAAACTGGCCGGGCCATCGAGCGGCGTGCCATCGACCATCTGGCTTGATGGGTCGATCGGGAACCCGGAGTCGATCGTGCGCCACTGGCCGGTGCCGTCGAAGTTTTCGAGCGCGAGCCCGATCGGATCCATGATTTTGTGGCACGCGGCGCACACCGGATTGCTGCGATGCTCCTCCATCCGCTCGCGAACCGAAGTCGGCTTCACTCCCACAATGGATTCTTTAAGCGGAGGAACGTTCGGCGGAGGCAGCGGCGGCGGACTGCCAAGAATATTTTCCAGAATCCACTTGCCGCGCTGAACGGGCGAAGTGCGGTTGGCATTCGAAGTCACCAGCAGCATGCTT
Organism: uncultured Acidobacteriota bacterium; assembly: GCA_963738025.1. Taxonomy (GTDB): domain Bacteria; phylum Acidobacteriota; class Terriglobia; order 20CM-2-55-15; family 20CM-2-55-15; genus 20CM-2-55-15. Next base: position 172,713 of record CAVTWA010000002.1, read on the forward strand.
CCCTGTCCCAGCAGGCCTCGCCGGGCATCGCTCGGGACTGTTACGCGGCGGAAGTCCGGACCGTAGATTCCCGGAATGCCATAGTGCCTGGCGAGGCGTTCGTTCACGAACGTGTAATCGGCGTCGAGCAGATCCAGCACCGATCGATCCTCGCGCAACACGCTTTCGAACAGCATTTCCGTCTCGCGGACGAACGACTGGCGCAGATTGTCATCGAAATCCGGAAACTCGCGCGAGTCCGGGATTGGTGCTCTTGAGATCGCGCAGGAAAAGCCACTGGCCTGCGAAGTTGTGTACCAGCGCGTCTGCCTTGGGATCTTTGAGCATGCGGCGGGTTTCGCGATCGAGTACCGCAGGCTCGTGCAGCTTGCCCTGAATCGCGGTGTTGAGAAGCTGATCGTCCGGAATGCTTGACCACAGGAAGAACGAAAGCCGTGAAGCGAGTTCCAGATCGTTCAGGCGGTAAGCTTCGCCGGGCTTTGCAGTCGCAGGCGGTGTTTCGAACCGGAACACGAACTCAGGGTCGGCCAGAATCCGGCGCAGCGCCATTTCGATTCCAGCGTCAAAACTTCCCAAACTCCCTTTGTCGCGCCCCTGCTGATAGAAGGTCAACAGCAGTTCGATATCGTTGTCGGTTGCAGGACGCCGGAAGGCATGCCGCACAAGGTTCGAAATAATCTTCTGCGCGCAAGGAAGTCTCATCTCGGCGGCGCGCTCGGGCGGCACACAAAAATCTTTCTGCGGCTGGGCGTGTCGCCAGACCCGGTTGCATTGTAAGGTCCCGTGATATCGACCTTCCCCAGATGCGGCACCGTGTAGTATCCGTACTGCATTCCGTTGTTCGAATCGAAGGTGCTCGCACCCGGCCGGTGCACCAGGTCTTCGTTGGCGACGTAACTGGTGTTCAAGAACGCGACGCCGATGTCTTGCGGTCCGGCTTTCACTTTCAGCCGTAACTCCATGTTGATGTTGGGACTCATGCGCACACGCTGGGCCGAGGGATCCTTCAGCGGCCCCAGCGGAATCGGCTCGCCCGGCTTGTCGCGCATGAAGAAGTACGGCATGTCGTCCAACTGATACAGCTTGACGCGCTCGCCGTTGAGCGTCACTTCAAGCATTTCCCCTTCGGCGGAGCTGCCGAACACTTGTCCGAAGCTCAGCTTCTGGAGCGACAGTTTGACGAGATACTCGCCGTCGAGCGGGAAATTGTGGCGTATCGTTGTGCCGCCGCGCGTTCCCATCGGGAGGCCGTCGACGGTGACAGTCTGCGAGAGGTCGCCTTTTACGGTGTACGTCACGTCGAGCGGGCTGATTTCCGGATCGCCAACGGCCACGCGGCTGATCTTCGCCGCGGCCGACACGTAGCGCTCGAGCAGCGCCGGCGAAACTCCGAGTACGTCAGCGATGTTATCGAAGCCGTTGCTTGAATCGTCCGCCGGCAGCATCGTCACGGGATCGATTTCCATCCCGAGCAGGTCACGAATGGCATTGGCGTATTCTGCCCGGTTCATCCGATGCAGGGCGGCTCGGCCGGGGTTCGCAGTTCCGGCTGCCGCGCGGTCGAGGTCATGCTCAACGGCTTCGGCAAACGCAGCAAGCGCCGCACGCTGTGGACGAGGAGCGCCCGCCGGAGGCATAAGACCGGCACGAACTTTGCGCGCGACCTTCTCCCAGATTTCGGCTTGAGCTCCGACATGCTCGAGGTCGAGTTTATCGAGCATCAGGTCGCCGGTTTTCAACTTCTCGTTATGACAGGTGACGCAATATTGATTGACGAGAGCGCGATGCTGCGCGGCAGATGCGCTGATGACTGAAGGCGGCTGCTGGCCGTCCGCCTGGCGCATAGGCACTCCGGCAAGTGTCAACAGGACCATTGCCGTCTTTGCACATAAAGTCCCGATTCGCGGGATTCGCCATTGTAGGGGCGGTCTATGACCGCCCCTATTTCGTTGATTCGAGAAAAAACGGACGCTCATAGAGCGCCCCTACAGAATACGAGACCGACTTTTTGTGCAAAACCCTTCATGGCTTGGTCGTTGTGGTTGGAGGTGCCTGACTCATCAGCTTATTCAGCAGCGCCATCGCTTTTGGCTTCGGCTCCGGCGGCTTGATGGCGAGGAAAATTCCTTGCGCGTAAGTCATCGGCGTGCGGCCTTCTTTGTCCTTGGGGTCGAGTTTCGAACCGTGGTCCGCGAGAATCTGAACAATCGATTCCCAGCCGCGATTGGCCGCGCCGTGCATCGCCGTTAAACCCATCGAGTTCGCGGCGTTCACGTCGACCCCTTGCGCGAGGCACAAATTCACGGTCTCGACGTATTCTTCTTCGGAATGCATATAAGTCTGCGCGGGAATCCAATTGATCCCCGCAGCGGCCATCAGCGATGTGGTTCCGCCGTCCGTGGTGATTTTCGCGTCGGCTTTGTACTGGAGCAGGAGTTTCATCACCTCGGCATCGCCCGAAAGCGCGGCTCGAATTAACGGCGTCTGCCCGTCGAAATTCACCCACGAACCATCGAATTGCATCAAACCGTGCACCGGAGTGGTATTGGTCTGTTGATTCGGATTGGCGCCCCTCGCAAGTAGCGCTTTGATCAAATCCAGCGGATCGTGTCCGTCGGTCGGCAGATCGGGATATTTCTCGTGGTTGAAATTGCGCAGCTCGATCGCGGCGAACAGAGGTCCACGTTTATAAGCATCGATCGCATTCGGATTCGCTCCGCGATTCAGCAAGTAACTCGCGATCTCGGCTTGACCGTTGAGAATAGCGATGATCAGCGGGGAGGTGTCGTTCGCTGACGCGAGCTGGATATCGGCCCCGGAATCGAGCAGCAGTCGCGTCATCGGCATATTGCCGTCGCGAACCGCGAACAGCAGCGCCGTCATACCGCCCTCGGCGGTCGGTAGAGCGCGCTGGCGAATGATTCCGTTCCCTGCCGCCCCTCCCGCGCGCGCCGGAGTGTATTCACCCTTGATGGTGCGGGCAGTGGTCTTTGCATTAATGTCCGCGCCGCGAGCGAGCAGAAGCTTGACGGCGTCGGCATGGTTTTCGAGAACCGCCCACATCAGAGCGGTCTGGCCGCGCTCGGATTCCTTGGCGTTCACCTTCGCGCCACGATCGAGCAAAAGCTTGATCGCATCCACTCTGCCGGTCCGCGACGCATTCATCAGTACAGTTTCGCCGCCCGGGTTCGCGAAGTTCGGATCGACTCCGGCCGCGAGGAGTTTTTCGATCATCGCGACACTTCCGTTGGTTGCAGCAAGCTGAATCGGCGTCAGACCGTAGCGGTTCGCCGCTTTGACATCTGCACCCGCCTTGATCAGGAGATCGGCCGTGGCGAGGTCGCCTTGCCGAACGGCCCAATGCAAGGCAGTTGTGCCGTCGATCTGGGGCACGTTGATGTTTGCCCGCTCGGCCACGAGCGAACGAACCGCGACTTTGTCGCCTCGCTGGACGGCATCGGCCAATCGTGAATCGGCGGCGAAAACCGGTACCCCAAGCATCACAGACAAGCTCACGATTCGCAGTGCGTTCAGGCTCATTCGAGCGGCCTCCACGCCAGTCTCAAGTCACGGATGAAACTGGATTTAGAGGTATTGCATCACGGCTGCATGCGGCAGTCAAGCGGGGCGGTTGCGAGATCTGGTCAGAAGCGTCAGAAATCGGTGGTAGTGGTCTAGCTTGGGATCTCAATATGTTCCTAGCCGCGGAGCGGCGTAGAGCTTAGCCACGGCCGACAGGCAGTTGTGCGTGGTTGCTCAGCACGAAGAGCCGCAGAGCGGCGAAAGAATCGGCATAGGGGCGGCGGCAATGCTGCCGACCCCTGCCACACCACCGTGCATACGGGTCCGTACACGGCGGTTCGAAAACGTTGGACTAGCATCGTCCGTATAACGAGGGAAAACCGCGAAAGCGGAAATACTCATTCGAAAGCGCAATTGACAGAGCCTTGGTGTGGGCGAGATGCCAAGGACCGCGACTGCTAACGGCGGTGGACTTCGCCAGGGCGCCACGCACGCCGAGTTGAATCAGCATAGCAAGGCGACGGCGTCGAGTCTTCCATTGCCGCCACAGCGCCGCGCGGAGCCGGCGCCGCACCCATCTGGTCAGTTGAATCAGTAGGTCGGGCGTTTCACAGAACCCGAAATAGCCTCTCCAGCCCCGCATATAGGGAGCCAGAACAGACATCGTTTGCTCCAGGCTCGCGCTTCTGGCCCGACCTGTGATTTCTCGAATCCGATCCCTAAAGCGTTCGACGGCCTTTGGTGCAATCATCCGCCGAATCTCGGGACCGGCACTAAAGCTGAATCCGAGAAACTTCCGTATCTGCGGCTGCGCCACCGCGCTCTTTTGCTCGTTCACCTTGAGCTTGAGTTGCTTGGTGATAAAGCGTTTCACACTCTCCATCACACGTTGGCCCGCCTTTTCGCTACGAACGTAAATGTTACAGTCGTCCGCATAGCGAACGAAGCGATGCCCTCGTCGCTCTAACTCTCGGTCGAGTTCATCGAGCACGACGTTACTCAGCAGAGGCGAAAGAGGACCTCCTTGCGGAGTGCCTTCCACGCTTGGACTGACTAATCCGTTTTCCATCACCCCGGCGTTTAGGAACGCCCGAATGAGTTTCAACAGCCGTTTGTCCCCTATCCGTTTCGCGATCTGCCCCATCAGTTTGTCGTGGTTGACTCGATCGAAGAATTTCTCCAAATCCAAGTCCACCACCCATCCGTAGCCGCCGGCGATATACTTCTGCGCCTGCGCTACGGCCTGATGCGCCGATCGGCCCGGACGAAAACCAAAACTGCTGGTCAGAAAACGCCCGGTCCCACCGCTTCTGCAGAACCTGCATGACCGCTTGTTGGACCACTCGATCCAGCACCGTCGGGATCCCTAGCTTGCGTACCCCTCCGTCCGGTTTCGGGATTTCCACCCGTTTCACCGGTTGCGGTTTGTAGCTTCCGCTTAGCAGTTGTTCCCGGATGACCTCCCACTCGCGATAGTGCGGAAGTTCATCTACGGTGATGCCGTCGATTCCCGCACTACCCTTGTTGGCCTTGACCTGCCCGATGGCTTCCTTCAGATTTTCCCACTCACATATCTCCTCCATCATTCGTTCCGTGTCGGTCGGGCTTTCGGGTTCATGTGCCGGGAGTAACTTGAATTTTGTGTTTGGGGGCTTATTAGTTATTGCCCCCTCCGAAGAGGATAGTAGCCGTCGGCACTGTGGTAACGGTGGTAAAGCCGGAGCGGTTTTGGCGGAGGCTTTTCCAAACAGCTTGTGGGAATCATCAAGAAGAAGATGCCGAAGGCCACCTTTGTCGATTTCCACAGCTGTGGCCGTTTCCACAGCGCCTTCCGCCGCTCGTTTTTTGTTTTGCGTTTGGTGTTTCAAAAAGAAGAAGGCCCCAGGTTGCCGCCTGGAGCCAAAGACCCGTGTCATCAACCGACTGTGTTCAGGAGCAAATCAATGACAACAGATCCGAAGAAAAGCCTAGCATCAACTTCCATCTCCGAGCTTGCAAAAAGTGAGGTCGATCAACTCCTTCAAACAGGCCTGGCCGACTTTAGCCTGCGAGAACTTTTGGGACTGCTGATTTCCAGTGCCGGCGCCGCCGAGCGCAGCGTCTACCTGGAAAAAACCAACGGTGACAAACCGAACGGGTTCTATGACCGTTCTCTTCAAGTCGGAACCATTCCCATCGACGTTCGAGTTCCCCGCACGCGTAGCGGAGAGTTCCGGCCAGCGAGCTTGCCGTCGCGCTATCGCCGCGGTTACAGCGACGAAGTTCAGTCGCTGCTGTTGGGATTGCTTGGTTCAAGCCGCTCAATCAATGCCGCTAAAGACGCGCTCCAAAAGATGGGACTGTCCAGCTCGGAACAGGATCTGGAACGTGTGGCGACAGGAATGATCGAGGAACTCGAACTCCGCAACAGCCGGCCTTTGGATCCCGACATGTTGGCAGTGTTTGTCGATGGCAAGTACGTCGAGTTGCGGGACGGCGATAAGCTGCGTTCTGCCTGTATCTACCTGGTTGTCGGTTTAGGCCGCGATGGTAAGAAACGCGTCCTCAGTTGCATCGCCAAACCAGGCCGCGAAAACCTCGAAGACTGGAAATCCGTTCTTCGTGGCTTGATCGAGCGCGGACTCCGGCGGGTCATGATCTTTATCCAGGACGATTTCTCCGGATTGCTCCCCATTACCCAAAGCTTCTTCCCCAACACCGACGTCCAGCTCTGCGCGGTTCATATGCAACGCAATGCCAAAAACCATCTCTCCAAGATCGACAGCTCCGAGTTTCAACAGCGATGGCGTGCCATTAAGTCCTCTTGGGATGTGGAAGTGGGTAATCGCCAGTTCGAGGAACTCTGCGATCGCTTCGCTAAGTCCTATCCCACCTGGATCGCCGAACTCCGCAGGAAACGGCCTCATTACCTCGCCTTCTTGCAGTTCCCCGAATCTATCCGCAAATCCTTCTCCACCACCAACGTTGTCGAGGCCATCAACGGTCAATTAGAAATCATGCGCCGCAATAGTGGGGGGTACTTTCATTCCGAGGACACCTTGAAGTTCAAGCTCGGTATCGCTGTCTCATCGCTTGAGGACGGCCGCTGGAGAACCGGCGCCCGCAGCACCTTTGCCATCCTTTCTCAGCTTAATGCCATGTTTCAATCCCGATTCGAGAGTGCCGCGTGAGGATATCAAACACAACATTATTGACAAGAGCCTTCGCAGTAAGATGTCTGCTCGTCCCACGCTGACGCCTCCTATCCGGTTTTTGTTCATCGACTCGCGCTTTTGTTCCGCGCTTCCTTCAGACCCCCATCATGCGGTAGCCCTTGCGCTTCGCTATTCCTTCACCTCCATCAGGTTGGATGAAAGACTTTCATTCCGAGCGCTGAACATGATCGGCACAATCTTTCGCCGCTACCGCGGCTGATACGGTCACTTTGTTCGCGTCCACGGCCTGCCGGCCGTGGCTAAGCTTTTACGCCGCTCCGCGGCTAAAACCAAATGCAAATTAGACCACTACCAAATCGGTGTAATTGCGAACTCGCCACAGCGTGCTAGCATCAGGCGCAAAACCTTATGCGTAATTTTAAATGGATTTGCGTGCTCGCGATCCTCGGATTCGTGAGCGCCGCCGGTGCACAGAGTCCGGCACCTGCAGGGGATTCGATCGAAGGTCATATCGCTGCCGGCAAGAACTCCGCAGGAGGCCGCGACGACACGCCTGATTTCTATGGCCTGGTCACTGCAATCTGTGTCGCGCCGCTTAACGGCCCTCCTCGGCCAGACGCGCCGGCACCGAGACCGAATCCCAATCGGAAAAGCACATACCTCGAGCCGAAGAAGGCATTCGACGACCTATATTGGATGGGAACGCAGTCCCGCTCGTCCTGGGCTCTGACCACCAGCGATGGAATCATTCTGTACGACACGCACGGCGTGTATGACTCGGAGGATCTCATTGTCGGCGGATTGAAAAAGCTGGGACTCGATCCAGCCAAAGTGAAATACGTCATTATTTCGCACGCCCATGTAAACGAAGTCGGCGGCGCGAAGCTGATGCAAGAACGCTATGGCGCGCGCATTGTCATGGGAGCAGGCGATTGGGATTTGGTCGGCGAATCCGTCAATGGTTTCCCGACGGGAAAGCCGCAACGTGACATCGTCGCTACCGACGGCATGAAGATTACGCTTGGCGGGAGAACGGTCACTCTATATCTGCTACCCGGCCATACACCCGGTACGATTGGCGCTATCTTTCAAGTGCATGACGGCGGCAAACCATTGACCGTCGCTTATTCAGGCGGTACCGAATTCAATTTTGTAAACGATGTGCCGCACTTCGATACGTATCTTGCTTCGGTGCGGAAATTCGCAGCCATCGCGGCCGCCGCTGGAGCCACCGTTATCATGGGCAATCAGTCGCAGTTTGACAACGCGGCTCCCAAGCTCAGGATGCTGGCGGATCGGCGCGCGGGCGAGCCGCATCCTCTCGAGGTCGGCGCTGCTGCTGTTGCGCGCTACTTCAAAATTGAAGATGAATGCGCGCAAGCGGTGCGCCTGAAGCTACTCACCCAGCAACATAGGTGAGTTAGAATGCCTCTCATGCATACGCATTCGAAGTTCACGACGCTGCGAATCGTTCTTTGCATCCTGTTATTCATCGTCGGCGGCTGCCACAAATCGGACGCTTCTCTGAAGCTCTACGTGTTCGATTGCGGAACGTTAAAGA
>CAVTWA010000003.1:0-578886 GCA_963738025.1 uncultured Acidobacteriota bacterium
TCGGCGAGAGCAGGTCGACCAGCGTGGTGCCCGGGGCGGCGCTCACCTTCATCGTGGTCCCGCTGTCCTCGGGCGAGCTCGCCTTGTCACGGTTGGTGTTGATCACCACGAGCGCGTAGCCGTCGCCCGCGTCGCCGCCCGCGCGCTCGAAGGCGAAGATGCCGGCGTCGGCCTCGTCGCCGGTGCGTGGTCGATCGCCCAGACCACCTTCTGGTCGCCGTGGGTGAGCGGCCTTGTACTTCTTCCGGATGCGCGGTCAGCTTCTGGATCCACTGGAAGATGTCGCCGTCGGTGCTTGTAGCCGCGTCGTGCCAGAGGTCCTCGCGGTTGGCCGGATCGTTGCCGCCCTCGAAGCTCCTGCTCGTCGCCGTAATAGACGCAGGGAATGCCCTGCTCGGTGAAGATGAAGATGAGCGCGTTGTGGAGCGCCGCCGGGTCCGGCCGCTGAAGAGGAAGCGCGGCACGTCGTGGTTGTCGAGGAAGTTGACCAGCACCTCGTTGCGGCGCGAATCCCGATACCGCCCGCCTGGCGGCGGTGCCCGTAGTTGCATCGGGCGCTGCGTCCCAGAGGTCCGGATCTGCTGGGTGCCGCGCGCGTTGCTGGAAGACGTCGCGGATCGCCGTGTAAGTACTGCGGGAAGTAGAAGACGCTGTCGAGCTGATCGCCGGTGAGCGGGATGCCGTCGCTGCACGCACGTGCTCTCGTCGCGCGCGAGGCTCGACGGGCGGCGGAGCAGGGCGTGCGTTCTTGGTGAAGGAGCCGACGAGCTCGTCGTCGCCGTCGAACGCCTCGCCGAACATGAAGAAGTTCTTCTTGCCGTCGCTTGGCGAGCCGCTGGCGCACCTTCTGGGTGAAGTAGCGCCAGAACTCGCGCTCGACGTGCTTCACGGTGTCGATGCGGAAGCCGTCGAAGTCGGCGGCTCGACCCAGGCGCGTAGGCGTCGATCATCGCCTGCTTCACGTCGCAGCGGGTGGTGTCGACGTCCTTCAGGCCGCCGGGGAAGTCGCCGTGGATGAGCTGGTCGCGGAGCGAAGTCGAAGGTGCTGCCCTTGCCGGTTGTAGACGTCGGCGGGTTCTGGAAGACCTCCGGGAGCGGCGGCATGTGGTTGGTCGCCGGATCGTCGAGGAAGATGATCGGCGCCGGCCCCGAGTCGCCGAGCGAGGTGCACGCCTGCACGCCGCGCGGATCGAAGTCGGGATCGTACTCGTTGATGTGCGAGGTCGACCGCTGCGAGTCGATCGGTGCGGTCGCGGGTCGCCTGCCGCCGCCGACGTGTCGTCGGGCTGGCCGTTCTCGTTGATGTCGTAATAGAAGAGCTGGCCCATGTGGTTCGTGACGATGTCGAGGATCACCTTCATGTCCTTCGCGTGCGCGGCGTCGACCAGCTCGCGGAGCGCGGCGAGGTCGCCGAAGTGCGGGTTCGGCTGGGTGAAGTCCTGCGTCCAGTAGCCGTGGTAGCCGTCGAAGCCGGCGTCGGTCTCGACGTTCTTCACGACCGGCGAGATCCACAGCGTGGTGACGCCGAGCGCCTCGATGTAGTCGAGGTGATCCTCACGCCCTGCCAGTCGCCGCCGTGGCAGTTGCCGAGCGCGGCGGGTCGACGTTGTAGTCGTTCCCGGTCGCCGTCGGCGAAGCGGTCGACCAGGACCTGGTAGATGATCTCGTCGCGCCAGTCCTGCGACGTGGGTCTGCGAGCGTCGATCGGCGCTCAGGCCGTCGTCGAACTGCATGCAGCCGGCGAGCCCGCGGCGGCGAGGCGAGGCAGCGCGACGCGAGAAGTCGAGAGGACGGCTCTTCATGTCGCATCCTCCTCAGCCGCCGTAGCTCGACGAGTTGAACCACCACTCGGCGCCGATGCCGAGGAAATGCTCGATGCTCGCGGATGCGAGAAGACGTCGTCCTGCGGGATAGAGCGCGCTTGGCGCCGCGTTCGCGGAAGGTGACGCGTAGATGAGCCGGAACTGCGGGCGGCTGTAGTCGCCGCGGCCCGCGGGCGAGAGGAACGGGATGATGCCGAGGCGCCAGAGCGCGGCCGGTGAGCGGGCCCGGCTGAGCCGGGCTGTCCGTCGGCGCCGTCGCGGGTCAGACGACGCCGCGCTGCTGCGCCTGGTACGAGCCTTCGATCGCGAGGCCGCCGAGCTCGCCGAAGAAGACGTGCGGGCGCGACGGCGACGATGCCCTCGTCGACGTCGCTCGAAGTCGAGCGCGGGGCTCGCGTTGCGGAACGAGCGGAAGTACGCGCCGAGCATGAGGCCGAAGGGGCCGATCTCGTAGTTGCCGCCGAGCGGCGACGACGAACTCGTGGGCGCCGGTCGTGGTCTTGTCGGGCGCGAGCTGGTCGGGGCGTGGCGAAGTCGCCATAGGCGGCGAGGCCGCGCGGCGTAGCGGACGAAGAGGTTCACGTGGCGTGTCGCGCTTGCCGGTGAAGGCGCCGATCTGCGCGCCGACGACGCAGCCGATGTCGCCGGGCAGCGGCTCGAATCGCGCCGGGCTGCGACCTCGCGCTGCCCCGCGGGGAGCTGGTGGACCTCGCTGTAGAGCGACGCCCTTGAGCCCGCCCGTCTCGCCGACGCGGGATGATGTGGCTAGAGCTTGAGGCTGCCGATCGAAGCTGCTGGCGGTTGAGGACGGCGACGTCGGCGGCGCCGGGCTGGTTGAAGGCGCTGGGGCGCGGCGACCTGCTGCATGAAGAAGACGGTGCTGGGCTGGTTGACGCCGAAGTGCAGCGCGAGCGTAGGTGTTCTTGCGAGAAGTCGTAGCGGGCGCCGGCGCCCATGGTGTTGAGGTTGTCGAGCGGCCAGAAGTCGAGGAGGTAGATGTCGTCGCCGCGGTACATGCGCGAGCCGGCCCAGACCGAGAGGCCTTTGGCCGCCGAGATCGCGCGCCTCGAGGTAGAGGTTGCGGACCGCCATCTTGACGTCGAAGTCGCCGGTGTAGTGGAAGATCGGGGATGGCGACGGCGAGCGTCGCGACGAGGCGCGTGGTGCGTCCGGTCTTCTTCCAGTAGTCGTCGCGGCGGAGCTCGAGCTCGACGTAGTTGCCCTCGTCGAGGCGCGAGCCGTGCGCGACGATGTCGGCGTCGCGCCCGGGCCGGCCCTTGAAGTCGGTCGCGGCGATCATGCGGCCGTAGGATCCGAAGGCGAAGCCGCTCTGCGGGATCCTCCGGCGCGGCCGGCGGCGGCTGGACGGCCGGCGGCGCCTCGGCGCGGCGCCGCCGCGGGACTCGGCCGGAGGAGGCTGTTGGCGCGGGCGGCGCGGAGCGCCGCGGGCTCCGGCGTGGCCGCCGCCTGCGCGCAGGCCTCGGCCGGGGCCGCGGCGATCGCTACCGCGAGCAGCGCAGCACCGGGCGAGGCGGGCAGGGTTTCGCGAGCAATGCCGACGGATTTCCACCGGGCGGAGCCGCTCGCACGCTGCCAACGCTACACCAACCGCGGGCACCTCCGCCATCCGGCATCGTGCCCGCGGCGCGATGGCGGCGCGCGCGCTTCCGGGTGTAAAAAGCAGGTGATGTCGTCGCACCACCTCTTCCTTCGCGCCGCGCTGCTGGGCGGCGCGCTCGCAATCCCCGCGATCGTCGCGAGCTGCGCCGCCGGCAACGAGCTCGGCACGCGCCACCACGAGCTCGTCGTCGGGCGAGTCGACGACGAGCTCGACGACATCGATCGCGTCGACATCGAGCGCGTCGTCTTCGTCGTCGGCGACGAGCGCGTCGTCTGCCTCGTCAACCTCGTCGTCCGGCGGCGGCGGGGCGATCGAGCAGCAGCGCGAGCGCGGGCGCGGGCGGGACCGGCGGCACCGGAGGAGCGGGCGGCGGCGGCGGGACCGGGCGGAGTGAGCGTCGACGGCGGCAACGACGCCGGAAATGACGCGGGCGACGGCGGCGGCAACGACGCCGGTGACGACGGCGGCAACGACGCCGGCAACCCGACCGGCACCGTGGTGCTGCTCGCCGGGCGGCGGCGCGACGATCCTCGCGGCCGAGTTTCACCCGGCGGCAGGCTGGTCGACGACGACAGCTCACCGACGTGACCCACGACGGGCCGGCAATCGCGCATCACCGGCGCCGGGCGCCGCGGTCGGCGTCATCCGGTCGACCACCAGCGCCGGCACGAGCTCCGCTTACACGAGCTGGACGCCCGGGATGCGTGGTCGCCCTTCGCCGCGATCGCCGCAGGCGTGACCACGCGGGCCACGCCCTGCGATGGTCGCCTCGGGGGCGCGTCGCCGACCTCGTGTTCCACGGCGACGATTACAAGCACTACTACGCGGCCCACGTGGCCGCGTGGAGCGCCGGTCGCCGAGCCGGTGGGCGGCGTGAGCGCGCAGAGCTTCGGGCCCCTCGCCCGCGTCGATCGCGGCCATCGGCAGCGACACCATCGTCGCGTACGCCGGGAACAACGGCGACCTCTACGATCAGACCCGCACCGGCGGCGCGTGGCAGGGGCGATCGCGCACAACCTCGGCAACGTGGTGACGCTCACGCCCGCGATCATCGCGCCCTCGGCGGGGCCCGACCTGATGATCGTCTTCGTCCGCAGCACCGACGCGCGCCTCCTCTACACCACGCGCACCGGCGGCATCTGGACTCTGCCGGTGCAGATCGACGTCAACGCGCTCACCAACAATCCCCCCGCGCTGGCCGCGCTCCCCGGCGGCGCGGCGCTCCTCGCGTATCGCGGGCAGGACGGCAAGGCGTACTGGTCGCGCCGCCCGCTCGGAGGGTCGTGGACGGCGCCCGCGGCGATCGCCGCGCCCAACGTCGCCACGCCCTCGGCCCCGGCGATCGCGGCCGGCGTGGGCGGCGTCGACGCCGAGATGGTGTTCGTCGACGGCGCCACGAGCACGGCCAGGCACACCCGGCTCACCGGGACAACCTGGTCCGCGCCCGCGGCGATTGGAGGGACCGGGCTCACGCGGGCGGCGATCAGCAGCCTCTTAATAGCGAGCGCGATTCTCGAATCAAGCGGCGCACAGCGCAACAATCCGAACCGCGCGCGTGAGCAAGCGGACCCCGTCCGCGCGCGTGAGCGAGCGGTGCGGTGGCGTTTCGGGTCCGCTTGCTCACGCGCGCGGCTCGGGTCCGCTCGCTCACGCGCGCGGTTCGGAAAGAACCGTTCGAGAATCGTGCTCCTTGATTTGGCGGTCGATCAGAACTGCGCCGCCTCGGTCGACTCCTCGAGCGCGAGCGTCGAGGCCATGCCGCCGGAGACGACCTGCGGCGACCTGGTCGAAGTAGCCGGTGCCGACCTCGCGCTGGTGGCGCGTGGCGGTGTAGCCGTGCTCCTCGGCGGCGAACTCGCGCCTGCTGGAGCTCGCGAGTAGGCCGCCATGCCGCGCGTCGCGTACGTCGCGCGCGAGCTCGAACATCCCGAAGTTGAGCGCGTGGAAGCCGGCCAGCGTGACGAACTGGAACTTGTAGCCCATCGCGCCGAGCTCGCGCTGGAACTTGGCGATGGTCGCGTCGTCGAGGTGCTTCTTCCAGTTGAACGAGGGCGAGCAGTTGTAGGCGAGCAGCTTGCCCGGGAACTTGGCGTGGATGCGCCTCGGCGAAGCTGCTTGGCCTGCGCCGAGGTCCGGCGTGCGAGGTCTCGCACCAGACCAGGTCGGCGTACGGCGCGTAGGCGAGGCCGCGCGCGATGGCGGTCTCGACGCCGCTCTTGATCTGGAAGAAGCCCTCGGCCGTGCGCTCGCCGCGTGAGGAACGGGCTGGTCGCGCTCGTCGACGTCGCTCGTGAGGAGCTTGGCGCTGTCGGCGTCGGTGCGCGCGACGAGGACGCGTCGGCACGCCCATCACGTCGGCGGCGAGGCGCGCCGCGATGAGGGTGCGGATGAACTGCGCTGGTCGGGACGAGCACCTTGCCGCCCATGTGGCCGCACTTCTTCTCGCACGCGAGCTGGTCCTCGAAGTGGACGCCGGCGGCGCCGGCCTCGATCATCGCCTTCATCAGCTCGAAGGCGTTGAGCGGGCCGCCGAAGCCGGCCTCGGCGTCGGCGACGATCGGCGCGAGCCAGTCGCGCTGCGTCCTTGCCCTCGGCGTGCTCGATCTGGTCGGCGCGCAGGAGCGCGTGGTTGATGCGGCGCACGACCGGCGGGGACGCTGTTCGCGGGATAGAGGCTCTGGTCGGGGTACATCTGGCCCGGCGGTGTTGGCGTCGGCGGCGACCTGCCAGCCGCGAGAGGTAGATCGCCTTGAGGCCCGCGCGCACCATGCTGCACCGCCTGGTTGCCGGTGAGCGCGCCGAGCGCGGCGACGTAGGGCTCGCGTGTGGAGCAGCTCCCACAGCCGCTTGCGCGCCCAGCGTCGGCGAGCGTGTGCTCGATGCTGGACCGAGCCGCGCAGCCGCTCGACGTCGGCCTCGGCGTAGGGGCGCACGATGCCGTCCCAGCGCTCGGCGATGCGTGCGTGAGTCGCGGCTTCGGCGGCGGTCGCGCTGTGGTCGCAGCGGACATGGTGTGGCTCCTCCTGATTCAGTTCGCGGTCGATGCGGGCGTCGCGCTCGTGCTCGAGTCAGCGAGCAGGTTCGTAGGCGGGCAGGGTCAGGAACTCCTCGAACTGCGGCGCGTGGAGAGCCGCTCGAAGAGGTCGCGCGGCCTCGGCGAAGCTGGCCGGCGTCGAAGCGTCGCGTCGCCGACGTCGCGGCGGATGCGCTGCATCTCCTCGGCCACGACGCGTCGGAAGCGCTCGCGCGTGACGAGCGGCCGTCGTCGAGCGGCGCGCCGTGGTGGATCCACTGCCAGACCTGCGCGCGCGAGATCTCCGCGGTGGCGGCGTCTTCCATCAGGTTGTAGAGCGGCACGCAGCCGATGCCGCGGAGCCACGCCTCGAGGTACTGCACGCCGACGCGGATGTTGTGGCGGAGGCCCGCCTCGGTGCGCGTGCCCTCGGGCACGCGCGAGCAGATCCGCCGCGCGTGACGTTCACGTCCTCGCGCATGACGTCGAGCTGGTTCGGGCCCGGCATGTGCGCGTCGAAGATCTCCCGCGCGATCGGCACGAGGCCCGGGTGCGCGACCCACGTGCCGTCGTGCCCGTCCTTCACCTCGCGGAGCTTGTCGGCGCGCACCTTCGCGAGCGCCGCCTCGTTGGCCGCGGCGTCGTTCTTGATCGGGATCTGCGCCGCCATGCCGCCCATCGCGTGGACGCCGCGGCGGTGGCAGGTCTTGATCAGGAGCTGCGAGTAGGCGCGCAGGAAGCGCCTTGTCATCGTCACCTGCGCGCGGTCGGGCAGCACGGCCGTCGGGTCGTTCCGCGCGCTTCTTGATGAAGCTGAAGATGTAGTCCCAGCGGCCGCAGTTGAGGCCCGCCGAGTGCTCGCGCAGCTCGTAGAGGATCTCGTCCATCTCGAACGCGGCGGGGATCGTCTCGATGAGCACCGTCGCCTTGATCGTGCCGCGCGGGATGCCGAGCTGCTCCTGCGCGCGCACGAAGACGTCGTTCCAGAGGCGCGCCTCGAGGTGGCTCTCCATCTTGGGCAGGTAGAAGTACGGGCCGCGTGCCGCGCGCGAGCAGCTCCTTCGCGTTGTGGAAGAAGAAGAGGCCGAAGTCGAAGAGCGCCGCCGGGGACCGGCTCGCCGTCGACGAGCGACGTGCTTCTCGACGAGGTGCCAGCCGCGCGGCCGCACCATCAGCGACCGCGGTCTTGTCGTTGAGCGCGTAGTTCTTGCCCGTCTCCGGGGTCGGCGAACGTGATCGTCCGGCGGACGGCGTCGGCAGGTTGATCTGGCCGTCGATCAGGTTCGTCCCAGGTCGGGCGAGTTCGCGTCCTCGAAGTCCGCCATGAAGACGCTCGCGCCCGAGTTGAGCGCGTTGATGATCATCTTGCGGTCGACGGGCCGGTGATCTCGACGCGGCGGTCGAGCAGGTCCTCGGGCAGCGGCGCGCACCGTCCAGTCGCCGTCGCGGACTCGCGCGGTCTCGGCGAGGAAGTCGGAGCGCTCGCCCGCGTCGAGCCGGGCCTGCGCGCTCGCGGCGCGCGCGAGCAGCTCGTTGACCCGCGGCGCGAACGTCCGGACGAGGTCGGCGACGAACGCCAGCGCCTCGCGGCGTGAGGACGGCCGCGTACGGGCCCGGACCGGGCGCTGCGAGGGTCGGACGCCGGCGGGGAGGGACTGATGCGAGGTGTCGACATGGTCATTGCAGACATCGCGCAGTGGTCAGCGTCGACAACGCTGTCGCAGTCGTTACAGAATGCAAAGACTGCTGTAAACGCACGGTGTCAGAGTCGCCGATGAACAGCCTAGCTGAAATCCGGTCAGTTAAGCGTTGTCGGTGCACAGCACTTTGCCGTGCTGTCAACCATGTCAAGTCTGTCAAGGCCGCAGCGAGCATCGGCCGCATCGGTCCGGATGACCCAGATCGACGCGGACGCTCCCCTCCTCGGCGCCAAGGTTCGCGCCCTCCGGCGGCGCGAAAGCCTGACCCAGGTCGCAGCTCGCGGAGCGCCTCGGATCTCGCCGAGCTACCTCAACCTCATCGAGAACAACCGGCGGCCGCTGCCGGCCGCCGCTGCTCATCAAGCTCGCGCAGCTCTTCGAGGTCGATCTGCACGCGTTCGCGGCGACGAGGACGCGCGGCTCGTCGGCCGATCTGCTCGAGGCGTTCGGCGATCCGCTCTTCGAGGCGACGAGCTCACGTCGACCGACCTGCGCGAGCTCGCGATCAACCACCCCCAGTGGCCCGCGCCGTGATCGCCCTCTACCGCTCGTACAAGACGCACGCGACGCGGCCAGCGAGGAGCTGGCGTCGCGCCTCGACGGCGAAGAGGCCTGCCGGGCGTCGACCGAGTCGCACCTCCCGTCGGAGGAGGTGAGCGACCTCATCCAGCGCCACATGAACCACTTCCCCGAGCTCGAGGACGGCGCCGAGGAGCTCTGGAAGAAGGCCGAGCTCGACCCCGAGGAGCTCTATCCGGGGCTCGTCCGCTACCTCGACGCAGTCACGGCATCCAGGTGCGCATCGCGCGCGGTGGGGCCGAGCGCGGGGTGATGCGCCGCTTCGATCCCGAGAAGAGCTCCTGCACCTCTCCGAGGAGCTCCTGCCGCGCAGCCGCGCACTTCCAGCTCGCCCACCAGATCGGCGCTCCTCGACCCAGTCACGCGCGCATCGATCGCATCGTCGCGCGACGCGCACTCTCGACGACCGACGAGTCCCGCGCGCTCGCGCGCGTCGCGCTGGCGAACTACTTCGCCGGCGCGGTGCTCATGCCCTACGCGCCCTTCCTCGAGGCGGCGCGGCAGGAGCGCTACGACATCGACGTGCTCGGCCGCCGCTTCCGCGTCGGCTTCGAGCAGGTCTGCCACCGCTCACGACGCTGCGCCGCCCCGGCGCCGAGGGCGTGCCGTTCCACATGCTCCGCATCGACGTCGCGGGCAACATCTCCAAGCGCTTCAGCGCGATCGGGCATCCGCTTCGCGCGCTTCAGCGGCGCGTGCCCGCGCTGGAACGTGTTCGCGGCGTTCATGACGCCCGGGATGATCCGCATCCAGCTCTCGCGCATGCCGGACGGCGCCGTCGTACTTCTGCATCGCGCGCACCATCCAGAAGGACTCGCGGCGGCTACCACGCGCAGCACCCCGTGCAGGCGATCGGCCTGGGCTGCGACGTGCGAGCACGCGCGCGAGCTGGTCTACTCCGACGGCATCGACCTCGAGAACGCGGACGCGGCCGATGCCGGTCGGCGTCACGTGCCGCCTCTGCGAGCGCACTCGACTGCGAGCAGCGCGCGTTCCCGTCGATCCGGCACCCGCTGCAGTCGACGAGAACGTGCGCGGGGTGTCGTTCTTCGCGCCGGTGCAGCCGGGCAAGAAGTAGCGTTCGCCGGATCGTCAGCGCGAGACGGCAGCGGGCGCGAACGTCCCGTCGAGGCCGAGCCGGATGGCGCGGACGCCGGCGTTCGTCGCGAGGAAGAGCGCGGCGGTGTGGCCGGCGGCGAGCAGGCGGATGCCGGAGAGCACGCTCGTGTGCGACGGCTCGCCGTTCGAGCCGACTGTTCCGCAGCGGCGCCGGCCATCGACGCGAGGTCTTCCTGCAGAATCTTCTCGACGTTGAATTTAGCGGCGCGGTCTCGCATCGTTTTCAAAACGTCTTCCAGCGGAGGAGGCTGACCTTTTATCCAACGCAGCGGGTTGATTCTGGCGACCACGAATGTGCGCAGGTATGGGCTCGTCAAACCGCGGTCCTTCAGCCGCTGGACAACAGTGGAGACCTTCTCCTCGAGCTCCAGGACCATGGCGGCGCGCTTTTCGTGCTGCTTGACGACGTTCTTTAAAGGTTCATCCTCAAACGTTTCCAATCTGCGAACGACCGGATGGTAGGCGCCACCTGCGAAGGAGGACTTCTTTTCATAACAAAAGCCGAGTGTCACCAGCGCGGATCTCCAGATAGAATGCGAAATCGGTTTCTTTACGCGCTGCGTCTTCTTCGATGAGGCCGCGATAGATCCGCGCAACTTCGAGAGCTCGTTCTTTCAGGTTGTGCGCCTTTTCCGTGTTCAACGCGAGAATCTGCCAGGCCAGTTCGCGGTTCGGCGCAATCAACGTTGTGATGGCTTTTGCGCCGAGGCGGCGCATCGCTTCCAATCGATGCCTGCCATTCGGGGTCCAGAACCCGTCGCCGGGAGCCGGAACGGTGATAATCGGGTCGAGGAAGACGGCGGTTTTTCGATGACAGCAGCCAGTCTCTTGTGGTGCGCCTCGGAGAGGTCGCGCTGAAACGGTGTAGGTTGAACAGAATCGATCGGCAAAATCGCAATGACCAGGGCGGTCCCTCCAAGCGGATCGCGGAAGGAGCCGACAATCCGGCCTTGTTCTTTCTGCACGCGCGCAACGACTTCCCGGATCCCGGGTGCTTCCGGCTCGAGCCGGCAGTCGCCGGGTTCACCCTCTGGTTTTAGGCTTCGCCTTTCGCGACGCACGTTTTCGCTGGCCTGCAGGCTTTGCCGGCATAAATCGAGTGTAAGACGTTTATGTTATCTTGCCTGCCATGTTTTTAAACTTGGCCCCGCTCAAAAAGCATCGCGACTACAGGTTCCTGTACACAGGCCAGCTTGTTTCGATGTTCGGCAGCATGGTCACTTACGTTGCGGTACCTTATCAGGTTTACGCGCTTACCCATTCGAGTCTCATGGTCGGCATGCTGGGAGCATCCCAGCTCATTCCGCTGTTGATTTTCGCTTTGTGGGGAGGCGCCTACGCCGACGCGATGGATCGCAGGCGGCTACTGATCATTTCAGAGATCATCATGACGGCGGGTTCACTGGCGCTCGCCATCAACGGGCTGTTCGCTCATGCCAGCGTGACGTTGATATTCATCGTCAGTGCGTCAATGTCGGCATGTAACGGCTTTCATCGTCCGGCGCTGGATGCAATGACACCACGCCTGGTTGACCGGGAGGACCTGACGGCGGTTTCCGCCTTGAACTTTTTCCGCTTTTCGATCAGCTCGATCGGGGGACCTGCGCTGGGCGGCGTCTGCATAGCGGCCTTGGGCTATCCGGCAACATACATGATCGATGTGTTGAGTTTTGTAGTCTCTTTAATTGCGGTTGCTGCAATCCGCAGGATGCCGCCGAGTGATGGCGCAGCGCGGCCGGGGATTCAAAGCATCCTCGAGGGCCTGAAGTATGCGCTTGGCCGGCCCGAACTCATTGGCACTTATGCGGTCGATATCGTCGCAATGACGTTCGCGATGCCGATGGCTCTGTTTCCTTCGATGTCTGTCGCCTGGGGCGGAGCTTATGCCGCCGGATGGCTGTATTCAGCGATGTCGTTTGGAAGCCTGTTTACAACGATGTTCAGCGGCTGGACTTCGAACGTGATGCGTCATGGCGCGGCGGTTGTCCTGGCGGCGGCAGTATGGGCCGCCGCGATCGTCGGCCTTGGGTTGTCGCCGAAACTGCCGGTGGCTGTGCTTTGTCTCGCGGTCGCCGGCGCTGCGGATTCCGTAAGCGGCGTTTTCCGCGGGACGATCTGGAATGAGACCATTCCGGGGGACCTCCGTGGCCGGCTCGCGGGCGTGGAGATGATCAGCTACATCAGCGGCCCTTTGCTTGGAAACGCGCGGGCTGGACTGGTGGCAGCCGCCTCGTCGAATACCGTCTCCATCGTTTCGGGTGGGATAACCTGTTTCGTTGCAGTACTTTTGTGCATTCCGATTCTGCCGGCATTCTGGAAGTACCGGGCAGACCGGCAGACCCCCCAGCCGGTTGCCGTGGAGACCCGTTAGTTCTGTATACTTATCAGGTGACCGCGCGCAAACGTAAAATACTCATTGTCGACGACGATGCCGGCATTCGTGCTTCCCTTTCCATGATCCTGCAGAGCTGGGGTTTTGAGGCCCTGCAGGCGCCAAACGCCGATGAAGCGACTCGCATCGCAGAACGGCAGGAACCCGATATCGTCATCACCGATCTTGTCATGCCGGAAACGTCCGGAATGGAACTGTTGAAAAAGCTGAAGGCCGGCGATCCCCACAGGCCGGTTCTGCTGATCACCGCGCAAGGCAGCATCGACATCGCAGTCGAAGCGATGAAGCAAGGCGCGCGCGACTTTCTGACAAAACCGCTGACCGATCTTCCGAAATTGAAGTCGCTCCTCGAGGATGCCGAGCGTGAACTCGAGATGCGCCGCAAGGCAAAGCGTTTGAACGCTCGTATCGAAGAGGACAGCGGACTGGGTGACTTCGTGGGAGCCAGCAAGGCGATTCGCGAGGTGTTCCAGCTGATCGAAAGCGTCGCACAACGCGACGTTTCGGTCATGATTACCGGCGAGAGCGGCACAGGCAAGGAAGTAGCCGCGCGCACGATACATAAAATGAGCCGCCGCGAAAGTAAGCCCTTCCTGGCCATCAATGCGGCAGCTATTCCCGAATCTCTGATCGAGAGCGAGCTGTTTGGCCACGAACGTGGCGCGTTCACCGGCGCCGTCGCGACGCGGCAAGGTGTCTTCGAACAGGCAAACGGAGGTACGCTGCTCATCGACGAAGTCGCCGAAATGCCCATGGCGCTGCAGCCAAAACTGCTCCGCGTCCTCGCCGACGGCCGTGTCCGCAGGCTTGGCGGCACATATGAATTCGAATTCGATGTGCGGGTGCTGGCAGCCACGAACAGGGACCCTATGAAGGCGATCGAAGAGGGCAAGCTACGCGAAGATCTGTACTATCGCCTAAACGTCGTACCGATGATGCTTCCGGCGCTGCGTGGACGAGCCGACGATGTCCCGCTTCTCGTTCAACATTTCATCCAGGAATTCAATACCAAGCACCGCCTGACGATCGAGGGGGTCTCCGACGATTCAATGTCGATGCTGAAGGCCTACTCGTGGCCCGGTAACGTGCGGGAATTGCGCAATGTCATCGAGCGATCCGTTGTGCTCGCCAAGACCGAGTGGATCGAGGATCGAGACCTCCCGCCTTATGTCCGCGATCCGTCGCTGCGGCCCGAGAAGCTGGTGTTTTCGGTCGGAGAAACCACCGTTGCCGACGCCGAACGCGAACTGATATTGAAGACACTGGAAAGAGCCGGAAACAACAAAGCCGAAGCCGCTCGCCAGCTCGGCGTCGATGTAAAGACGATATACAACAAGCTCAAAAGTTACGGCATCGAAGCGTGACCAATGAAGGTATCCAGCAAAATCGTTTCCGCCTTTCTGGTTCTGATGTTGCTGGCCGTTGTCGTCCTCGGGAACCAGCTTACTGTCATCTCCCAGATGCAGAAGGTGAATCGCGATCTGTTCGAATTCGACTTGGCCGCTGCCACAACGGTCCTCGACATACAGCAACTGACCGAAATCATAAACGACGATTCAAAAAAGTATTTCGCCGTCGTCGATCCTTCCGAATACGACAAACAACTCACAGAGCTGCGCAACGACTTCCTTAAAGATCTGGACACACTGCAGAAGACCGCCCGCTTCGAAAACCAACAGACGGCCACTCAGAAACTCAGCGAAGCGTTTGACGACTACTGGAAGGCGTTCAGCCGGCTGAAACAGGAGCGGACTGAAGCGCTCGATTCTGATGAATTGCCGCCCGTTCTGACGAATACGCTGGATCATCTGGCGGCTCAGTCGGAAGTTACCTACGAAGCCGTGAAAGGGTCCATGAAGAGCCAGATTTTGGCGGAGAAGGAAAGAGGCGAGAAAGCGCAGCGCGTCTCCTGGATCGCTGGACTTTTTTCATTCCTTCTGGGAGCTATCGTCTTTGCATTCCTCATACGTTCGATCAATGATCCGCTCAGACGGCTGACTCACGGAACACGCGCTATCGCAAAGGGACAGTTCTGGCACCGTTTACCCGCTCACGGAAACGACGAATTCGCCGAGCTTGCCCGCGATTTCAATTCGATGACGGAACGCCTGGGCCAGCTGGATCAGATGAAGAAGGATTTCGTTTCACACGTATCCCACGATCTGAAGGCACCCCTCGCTTCCATTCGGCAAATCATGCATCTGCTCCTGCAGGAAATTCCCGGCCCGCTCAACGAACAGCAACATGGACTGATCCGGCTCAGCTACAACAGCGCCGAGCGTCTTGCGGCAATGGTCGGCAATCTTCTGGATGTGTCGCGTATGGAGGCCGGCTCGATGGAATACCGGATGGCCGCCAATGACGTTGTCCCGCTGATCAAGTCGGTCGCCGATGAATTCGAGGTACAGGCACACGAGAAGGCGATTCAGCTGCGCCTGGAATCCGACGAGCCAGCCCTTTTCGCGGCATGCGATCGTGAGCGCATTGTTCAGGTCATCGGAAATCTATACGAAAACGCTCTCAAGTTTTCGCCGGCGGGAAATGACGTTGTGACGAGGGTCCGTCGCGGGAAAGCGAACGAGATCGTCATTTCTGTCGCCGATTCCGGTCCCGGTGTGCCGGATGAGCATAAAGACAAGATTTTTTTCAAATTTCATCAAGTCAAACACGGGACAAAATTGACGGGTCAAGGAGTGGGTCTCGGTCTGGCGATTTGTAAGACAATTGTTGAAGCACATCATGGCCAGATCTGGGTCGAGGACAATCCGAATGGCGGGAGTGTTTTTTCGTTTGTACTGCAACCCGCTGCCAGCGAGGAGATACTCAAATGCGGCCAAACCGCATAGCGCTTGTCACTCTGTGTTCGGTTGTTGCAGGCTGCCACGAACGCGTTCCGGTCACGCCGCTGCCTCCAGCGGTTCCAGTCGCAGCTCGTAACATTCCTGAGCCGGCGCCAACACCACCAGCAGCAGCGCCTGTGCCTCCACCAGCACCTGCGCCCCCAGCACCGGCGCTGCTCGATGACGCGGACCGTGCCTTCGCGGCCGGCACCTACGATGATGCTGCCCGCAGTTATGAGACCTACCTTCGCACTAACCCAACTGGTAAGCTGCGGGACCAGGCATTGTTCTTTCTGGGATTGAGCTATGTGCTGCGTCCCGCGCCGGCCGCCGACTGGCAACGCGCATCGATGTACCTGAAAGAGCTTGTCGATAACTATCCCAATAGTCCATTACGGTCTCCTGCATCTTTGGTCCTTTCTCTACACTCCGAACTTGACCAGATGACCGCCGACAGCAAACAACGCGATCTGCGGATCAAGCAGCTTTCGACCGAACTCGATCGACTGAAGAAGATCGATGCCGATCGCCGGAAACGGCCCTGATCCTGGAAATCTTCCAGAGTTGCATCAGCAGACACCGTTGGGTTTTCTGCCCAATTCGAACCTATTCACCGCTTTCCACTGAACGGCAAACGTATTGCTGATTCCTTATCCGT
Organism: uncultured Acidobacteriota bacterium; assembly: GCA_963738025.1. Lineage (GTDB taxonomy): Bacteria > Acidobacteriota > Terriglobia > 20CM-2-55-15 > 20CM-2-55-15 > 20CM-2-55-15. The sequence goes on from CAVTWA010000003.1 coordinate 15,746, forward strand.
GCCGGTGATCCGGCGATTCGGAGAAAGGAATTACATGCAAAAACTTTCTATTGTTCTCTTCATTTCCGCAACCCTCGCCGCCACCAGCGGTTGCGCTACGAGGAAGTACGTTCGAAACACCGTGAACACTTCTGCCGACACATTGACCGCCCGCATCGAAACCAACGAAGGCGAGATAAAAGAAGTTCGGGACGAGGTCGATAAAAAGGTTTCCGGCGTTGACAGCAAGGTTTCAGCGCTGGATACACGGACAAGCCAGGGCATGAACTCGCTGAAGGGCGATGTGCAGAACGTCGATCAACGCGCGTCGCAGGCCCAGAGCGCCGCTGACCGCGCGGCAAACGGCGTGAATACCCTGGATCAAAAGTTCCAGAACCGGAATCTGTTCACGACGTCCGACGAGAAGGCTGTGCAGTTCAAGTTCAACAGCGCGATTCTCGATAAGCAGTACGCGGATACTCTCGATGAGATCGCGAATACCTTGATGCAGAATCCGGATGCCATTGTCGTACTGGAAGGCCGGACGGATTCGGCTGGAGCTAAGGATTACAATCTGAGGCTGGGAGAACGAAGGATTGAAGCGGTGAGACACTACCTGGTCGTCGAAAAGGGAGTGCCCGTTTACAGGATTCACGAAATCAGCTTTGGCTCAGAGAAGCCTGTTGCCGAAAATAACAGCCGTGAAGGACGCGAGAAAAACCGCGCGGTTGTGATGACGGTGATGGTTCCCAAGAATACGGGAACAGTGGCGTCGAGAAACGACTAGTCGGGATTTCTCACAATTCAGGAGGCAAATCGGATAAGCCACGAATTGAACGAATTTAACGAATTGGGTTCGTTAAATTCGTTCAATTCGTGGCTTATCCGATTGTTATCTGGCAGCCGCGCCGGACGTTCGATTCACTGCCACATTGCCGAGCGTTCGATCGAGTTCGATATTGTTCTTTTTCAAACTCATGCCCATCGATCGGTCAAGATCGACAAGCGACTTCGTAAAATTGATCAGCGTTTGAATTTCATTCGTTCTTGCTTGAAGCAACAGGTTCTGGTCGTTAAGAACGAACTGAAGGATCGACGTTCCAAGGTCGAACTTGGCCTGCTCCGCTTCCAATGTTTTCTGTGCCAGTTCCCGCGCTGTTTTCGCGGTCTCGATGCGAGCTTTGTACATTTGAGCCTGCATCAGTGAAGTCCGGACGTCCAGAGCAATGCTTTGTGCGGTGGTGTCGATTTTGCTTTGAGACATATGCTGGTCGCTCAGAGCACGCTCGTAGTCTGCTTTCGCCGCCTTGTTGTTCAAAGGAATCACGACGCTGACACCGGCAGAAAAACCGGTATAACCATAGCCAAACAATGAGCCAAAGGAATCGATAATGCCTCCAGGCAGAGGCTGCGCGAGGGCGGGTGACCCCAGCAGAAACAGGCGGCGTTGAGTTCCGCCAAGGCCGTTCTGATCGAAAGAACCTGTTACATCGACAATGGGCTTGGTCTGATTGTCCGTGTATGTGACTTCCAGGTCTTTATTCTTGAGGTCGAGCAGTGCCTGACGCATCTCCGGACGATTTTCGAGCGCAACGCGAACGGCTTCTTCGAGAGTAGGAATCTGGACGGCTTCGGGTTGGAGCGGCAGATCCTGCGCGTGGAATTTGATAAGGAACATCGATGGAGCTTTATCGGCCGACACCAGTTTTTTGATCTGATCTTCAGCCGACGTCACGCTGAACTGCGATTGAACCAGCAGGTCGTTAACGCTGGCGATCTGGGCCTGCGTCTGGATCAGATCGACAGGCGCCAGGGTGCCGATGTCCACTTTCTGCGAATTATCGTCGAGGGTCTTTTTAGCCAGGTCCAGCGAACTCTGTTTCACACTTAAATCCTGGCCAGCGAAAACCAGATCCCAGTATGACTTCTGAGCCTGAACAATAAGGGTTGTCAGCTGAAGTTCGAAGGCTGCCTCTGAAATCTTCTCTGTATTCTGGCCTTCCAATACCTGTCGAAGGTTAATGATGCGTCCTTTATTCTGCAGCAGGTGCTGGCCGACCGTGTAGGTGACCCGGCTGGTATAAGAAGGATTGAAGATACTGTTATTACTATTCGTCAAAAGCCGGTTCATCGACAGATCGACGGTAAAGCTGGTACCGGTCGCCAGCGCCTGTGAAACACTCGCGTCGAAAAGGGCCGTGTCCCGGATCTGAGAATTGGCGCCATTGAGCTGGGTCGAACTGACGGCGTTGTCGCGGCCGATGTTCGTGGTCAGACGAAACGAGGGGAGCAGTGCACGATAGAAGACGAGCGCCTGATAGTAAGCAGATCGCGGCCCGAACCGGTTTGCCCGTATGTCGAGATTGTTATCGATCATCATATTCACGATGTCGTTCATCGTCACAGGCATCTCGCCGGTACGGAGCAATTCGGACAGTTGGCTGCTGGCGGCACCAGCCGGTGCGGGTGTACTCCTGGACGGATCGTACCGGCTGAGGAAATCTGCCACCCAGTCCGAAGACGCCACTGCCGGTATCGACATTGCAGTGACAAGTAGTAGTGAAACGAAAATCTTGGTGAGCTTCATAAGGTAACTCCAAAATGCAGTCGTGAAGACGACTAATGATGTCCTTATTCCGCAATTACTTGCAGGTATTTTGCGACCGGACAGCCAGATCTGATATACGCTTGACACGGAATCCGGTTACCTTCAGACGAAGCGAAATAGCTCCAGCGCATCCGAAGTTGTATAACATACCGCAACCGGCGGCCTTCGAACTCCGAAATCGTACGTTTTCTGGTGTAAAAACTGCTATCGTCGCGCCAAGTTAGGAGTCAAAATGGCACACGTCCTGTTGGAGGTTGGGTATCCATGACCCGCATTAGCTTACTTCTGCTGATTTGTGCCCTTTTGACGATCCCCATTGTCGCGGCGCAACTCAAGGTCGACGTCGCACTGGTAAATGTCGTGGCGACGGTTACCGACGAAACGGGACACTACGTGTCGGACCTGACTGAAAATGATTTCGTGATCTCAGAGGACGGGCAGGAACAAAAAATAGCCCATTTCAGCCAATCCAACGAAGTGCCGGTGAGCATGGGGATACTGCTGGACACCAGTGGAAGCATGGTTCGCAAGATTGGCACGGCAACGAGCGCCGTTGAGAAGTTCATTCGAACGATTCACCGGGATGACGATATCTTCCTGATGACATTCGCCAACCGTCCGGACTTGCGCCAGGACTTTACCGATGATCGCGACAAACTCGCGACCGCCTTGCGGCGAGTCACAGTGGGTGGCGGCACGGCCCTGTACGATGCCTTGTATGAGGGGCTGCGAAAAGTGAAGCGGGGTTCGCACGAGAAGAAAGCGATCCTGCTGCTGACCGACGGTGAAGACACCTCCAGCGAGAATACATTCGAGGAAGCCGAGCGCAGCGTTCGTGAGTCCGAGATCCTGGTGTACTGCCTCGGCATTTCGCCAAGCGGCGGAGGGTTACTTACCGAACGGAACCCGTACCCCGGCGGCGGTACGACTGGTCCAAACCCAGGCGGCCGGCGTGGTCCAACAGGAGGACCAAGTATCAATCTTCCGTTTCCCGGAATCCCGGGCATTCCCGGAATCCCGGGAACACGGCTACCCGGCCGATATCCTGCTTTCCCAGGGCAACAGTATCCGCGACGTCAAGGTGGGAATACTCGTGCGCAAGCGGGTGAAGATACCGTGGATATGAATGTGCTTGACTCATTCGCGGACGCCAGCGGTGGTAAAGCGTGGCTTCTTTCAGGCAATTGGACCGATAACCGCGGCAGCGAAATCCAGAACGTTCTCGATGAAATCGCTTCCGAATTACGTAATCAGTACAGCATCGGCTATTACCCGTCGCACGATCTGAACGACGGTAAATGGCATCGCATCGAGATTCGCGCGAAAGACCGGCACTATCACGTCCGGTCGCGCAAAGAATACTTCGGCGGAAAATAGCGATACTGGCAACCTTAAGGAAAATCGAGGCAGGCGCGGGCTTCATGCCTGAGGTGTCCGAATTTTCGCACCGCAGGCATAAAGCCCGCGCCTACGTGTATTCTGACCGTTATATGCCAACGCGAACATTCTGGTTCGTCATCGCCTTTTTTCTGCCCTGGACAGCGTTTGCTCAGCAGCCGATCCGCCTGCGAGTCGATGCGAGTGAAGCCCCCCGGAAAATCTACCACGCTGAATTGACGATTCCCGCGACTCCCGGCCCGATGAATCTGTTCTACCCAAAGTGGATTCCCGGCGAGCACGCACCCACGGGGCCGATAACGGATCTTGTCGGGCTGAAAATTTCGTCGCGAGGCCAGACCTTGCAATGGAAGCGCGATTCGGTGGAAATGTTCGCGTTTCATATTACGGTGCCGGCCGGCGCGGATTCGGTGGATGTGAAGCTCGACTTCGTCTCGACAGCAGAGGCCGGCGGTTTCACGTCAGCAGCGTCAGCGACCTCGGAGTTAGCCGTCCTGAGTTGGAATCAATTGCTGCTCTACCCTCAAGGAGACGCCAGCGACGACGTGCCGATATCCGCCCAGGTGCGTCTGCCCCCAGATTGGAAGTTCGGAACCGCGCTGCCCGTGAACCAGACCAGTGGCGACAATGTGGAATTCAAGACGGTTTCGCTAACGACGCTGGTCGATTCTCCGGTTCTGACCGGGCGGCACTTTCGTGAAATTGCCCTCAGCCCTGGAGCCCGGCCGGAGCACTTCCTGGATGTCGCGGCCGATAGTGAAGAGGCCTTGAACGCTTCCAGTGAAACAATAGAGAAGTTTCGCAAACTGGTTCGCGAGGCGGAAGCTCTGTTCGGCGCAACTCACTACTCCAGCTATCATTTTTTGCTCGCTCTCAGCGATCAGATTGCGCATTTCGGACTCGAGCATCACGAGTCCAGTGACGACCAGACACGTGAAAATTATCTGACGGACGCGACATCGCTGATTGCCGGCGCCACGCTCCTCCCCCACGAATACGTGCATTCCTGGAATGGCAAATACCGCAGGCCGGAGGGGCTGGCGACGCGAGACTTCGAACAGCCGATGAAAGGCGATCTGCTGTGGGTATATGAGGGGTTGACGGAATACCTCGGGTGGGTTCTGGCGGCGCGAAGCGGACTTATCACACCTGATCTGAACCGGCAATTCCTCGCCATCAGCGCGGCGTCTCTCGACAATGAGGCCGGCCGTAACTGGAGATCGCTATCGGATACGGCCGTCGCAGCGCAATTGCTCTACGACGCCCGGCCGGATTGGGAATCGTTGCGCCGCAGCGTCGATTTTTATGAAGAAGGCATGCTGATCTGGCTGGAAGCGGATACGATTATCCGGAGACAGACGCAGGGGAAAAGATCACTCGACGACTTCTGCCGCGTTTTTCACGGCGGAATAAGCGGCCCGCCTCAGGTGAAGCCATATACCCTCGACAGCGTGAGCGAAGCGCTGAATGGAATTGCACCATACGACTGGAAGACGTTTTTTCAGTCGCGCGTCGAGCGCATCGGTGGCGGAGCGCCGTTGGACGGTATCACCGCCGGAGGATATCGGCTCGCATACTCGGACCACATGACGGAAGCGGAACGAGCCAGCGAACAAATCCGTCAAGATACGGACCTGGAGTACTCGATAGGAGTAAAACTCAATTCCGATGGAATCGTCACCGACGTAGCACCGGATAAACCTGCCGCAAAGGCAGGAATTGGCCCCGGAATGAAAATCACTGCGGTTAACGACCGGCACTACTCAAGCGATGTAATCCTCGAAGAAATCCGCAGTGCAAGAGTTTCAGGGTCGCTGGAGCTGCTCGTTGCCAACGGCAAATCCTTATCCAGATACAAACTCAATTACCGCGACGGCGAGAAGTATCCTTATCTGGAACGCAACTCCCAGCCGGCACTCCTGGATGACATCCTCAAGCCACTGACGAGATAGGCCAGACTACCTTTCGGCCGTGAATTGTGTTTTTCTAGTCTGATGATCCGGTCCATATTTCTGCGCGGCCTGGCGGTGATCTATCTCATCGCTTTCGCATCGCTTCTGCCGCAAATGTCCGGTCTCATCGGCTCGCACGGCATTCTTCCCGCACAAAACTATCTGGAGACGGTGCGATCCGAGTACGGCAGCAGCAGCTACGGCCTCTTTCCCACACTGGCATGGCTGAATTCAAGCGACCGGTTTCTCATCGCAATGGTGTGGTCCGGCATTGCTCTTTCCATTCTTCTGATTGTTGGACTCATTCCATTACCGGCCACGATCGGGTTGTTTGTTCTCTATCTGTCGATCGATACCATCGGGCAGGTCTTTTATTCCTTTCAGTGGGACGCCTTGCTGCTCGAAACAGGTTTCGCCGCGATCCTGCTTGCACCATGGGGATTGAAGCCATCTTACTCGACGCCGGTGCCGCGCATGACGCTCTGGGTTTTCCGCTTGCTCATTTTTCGGCTGATGCTGGAATCGGGCGCCGTCAAGCTCCTCAGCGGCGATCCAACGTGGCGAAACCTTACCGCGTTGCATTATCACTATGAGACGCAACCGTTGCCGACACCGGTCGCGTGGTACGCCCATCAACTTCCGCTCTTCTTTCAGAAGCTCTCGGTCATCGGGGTTTTCGTTGTCGAACTGCTGGCACCGTTGTTCTTTTTTACGAAACGCCGGATACGCATCATTGCAGCGCTTGCGACGATCATTCTGCAATTAATGATCGCAATAACGGGCAATTACACATTCTTCAACGCGCTCACGATTCTCCTGTGCGTTTTCCTCTTTAACGTCAAGACCGCCGAAAGCACACCTCCGGTGATTTCGGCAATCGGGGTCTTGCTTATCACGCTTGGGATTTTCCAACTCGTTACTATGACTGGTGTCCTGGCGGGGATGCCGCAACCTATCGCGTGGATTCAGTTACACGCCGACACGTTCCACCTTGTGAACCAGTACGGGCTGTTTGCCGTCATGACAACAACGCGGCCTGAAATCCTCATTCAAGGCAGCGACGATAACGAAAACTGGAAAACGTACGAATTTAAATACAAGCCAGGTGATGTCGCGCGCAGTCTGCCATGGGTAGCACCATACCAACCGCGTCTGGATTGGCAAATGTGGTTCGCAGCGTTGTCAAGTCCTCAGGAAAACCCTTGGTTCTCGCGCTTTCTTGTACGGCTGCTCGAAGGACAACAGGAGGTCACAAATTTATTGGCTGTAAACCCATTTCCTGCCCAGCCGCCGCGCTTCATTCGGGCTGTCACCTATAGTTACCATTTCACAAGTTGGTCGGAACGCCGCACAAGTGGCGATGTCTGGACGCGGAGCCCGGCCGGCGAATACTTTCCAGCCGTTTCTCTGCGGTAGGAGCGGATAAGCCACGGATTGAACGGATGGGCGCATTCACAGGTTTAATGCGCCCATCCGTTAAATCCGTTCAATCCGTGGCTTATCCGCACCTCGGCATGGTAGACATTCAGGCTAGCGCTTCTGTTGCTTCGAGTAGTCGATGAAGTTCAACTCCTGGCATTTACCTGGATTGTACGGAGCGTCCGCCGGCAGCACCGAATCGGACCCAGTGTACTTACCCTTCAAATACACCGGGTCCTCGGCAACATAACTGCGCATCAACGTCAATTTTTTGGGATCCAGCGTGAATCGTTCGACGACGTGCAGTTTGTCGCTGTTGCGCACCGGAGTGTTCAGGAAACCGGGCAGAAATGCAATCGTATCCACGACGAACGTATCACCTTCCCAGCGCCCGATCGAGTGGCCGGCGCGGCTCGGTTTCGTATTTGGTGGATGCTCTTTCATATTCAGGTAGACGGTGCGTTTGAGTCCGAACTGACCATATTCAATAACAATGGCATCTCTGTTTTGAGTGATGCGATTAACGGGTCCGTCGAAGGTCCAGTCAAATAGAATGCTGGTGGTCTGGCAGCGAAAGCGAGGATTGTCATCCCGCTTGAAATCGCCAGCAGCCTTCTCGCCGGCTTCTGTCAATTCGGTTCCGCCGTAGAGCCGCGGCCCTGCTGCAGCGCCGCCCCGGCGCGCGCCGCCACCACCGGCATTCGCCGGCCGTTCAGCCGGTTTATATTGGCTTAACTGATCCAGGGGCACCAACCCGCCACCTGTACCTCGCGGATTAACCATGACGCTCTGCACCGGCGCCCAGTCGCCGGCAAGGTTTGGCTCTCCCGTTGGTCGCCGTTCCGGGCGGTTGCTGCCAGGCGTAACGATGGGGCCGCGAACTTCCTGAATACCACCTTGCGGAGCCTTGATGTATTGACCATATCGATCCATACGCGTCCCGTCGGCAGTCAGGATCGTCTGCAGGTAGCAGGAAGCGGGATCCGTTCTGTTGGGCGACGCTTCAATGGTTATCTGCTGGCCGATGGGAAACAGGTCTTTGGTCCAACCCGACCGTCGTAAAACATGCACCGAGCGCATTTCGCAGCGGTGGTGGCTGATCTTTCCGTCCTTTTCAGTGACATCGAAGTAAAGCCATGAGTGGGGATTGATCAGATCGACACGAGTCAACCTGGCTTTGAATTCGACGGTCTTTCCCAAGTCGTATTCAGCGCCGCCATGATGAGCCAGTGCAAAATGCGAGAAAAACAAGACGATGAAAGCGCACGCGGACGCTCGAAACATACCGCTCTCCTGCTAGTTGGTTGCTGCCAGACGTTATACTCTGTGCGGCTGCGCGGGCGCAACGACTCTCGCAATACTTAAAATAGGTGACTTCAGGTCCGTCCTCCAGGCATAGACTATCGCTATTGGGAGACACCAGAACACATGAGTGACGCTACTGCAGCGATTGATCAGTGGCGGTTTACCGATGTAGGGCGTCGGCTGAAGGCGATCTTCGTCGGGTCGATCGGCAATCTTGTCGAGTGGTACGATTTCTATGCCTATACGGCGTTTGCCCTTTATTTCGCCAACTCTTTCTTCCCGGGAAACAGCCCGCTTGTCCAGCAATTAAACACCGCCATTTTATTCGCCATCGGCTTTGTGATGCGGCCGATCGGCGGCCTTCTCTTCGGTCATCTTGCGGATCACCACGGACGTCGCAAGGCTTTGATGTTGTCGGTTTTGCTGATGTGCTTCGGCTCTCTACTGATCGCGGTCACACCGACCTATGCGTCGATCGGAACTGCCGCACCTGTGGTTCTCGGCTTCGCCCGGATTGTCCAGGGCTTGAGCCTTGGCGGCGAATACGGCGCCAGCGCAACATACCTGACCGAAGTGGCAAGTGACAGGCACCGTGGTTTCTATGTCAGCTTCCATTACGTGACTCTGATCGGGGGGCAGCTTTGCGCGATATTGGTGTTGTTGGTGCTCCAGCAGGTCTTTTTGACTGCCGAACAAATGAGGGCATGGGGCTGGCGGATACCCTTCGTGATCGGTGCAATGCTCGCAATCATCGCGCTCATGATGCGGCGCAACCTGCACGAAACGGACGCCTTCATCGAAGCGAAGAAGTCGGAAAAGCGTCAAAGCTCGATCAAGTCTTTGCTTCGCTACCCACGCCAGGTGCTCATTGTCGTGGGTCTCACCGCAGGCGGTACGACAGCGTTCTATACATATACAACGTATATGCAGAAGTTTCTGAAGCTATCGGTCGGCTTAAGTGACAATCAAACGACCATCGTCAGCGCCGGCTCTCTCATATTTGCACTTTGCCTGCAGCCCATCTACGGCGCTCTTTCCGACAAAATCGGCAGGCGACCGTTGCTGATCTGGTTCGGCTTGATGGGAACAGTCTTTACCGTTCCACTGCTTCGATCGCTGCAATCGGCGAAGACCGCGCTTGCAGCTTTTTTGCTTATCGCAGCGGCTTGGGTCATCGTTGCAGGATATACATCCATCAATGCCGTTGTGAAAGCGGAACTCTTTCCGACATTTGTTCGGGCGACCGGCGTCGGCCTACCGTTTGCCGTCACGACTTCGATTTTCGGGGGCCCGGCCGAGTCGATCGCGCTGTGGTTCAAATCGATTGGCCACGAAGCCTGGTTTTCGTATTACTTGTCTTCCGTGATCGCAATTTCACTCGTGGTCTCACTTATAATGCGCGACACGAAGCGTTATTCGGCTATAGGCCATCTCGATTGAATCGGCTGGAATCGGCCGGCCGGAAGATACTGCAGACGCGGTCTATTACCGCGGGTTATGGAGGGCTCACGCGAATGAAAAGACTGCTCACTATTGCCGTCGTGATTGCCGGCGGATTTTTCACTCTCCTGCCGAACCTGGCAGCCCAAGACCTGGTGATCACAAACGTGCGGATCATCGTCGGCAACGGCACCGTCATTAACCGCGGCTCCATCGTCGTACGAGGCGGACGCCTGGCATCGGTTTCCGCCGGCAATGCGACAGCGCCGGGCTTGCAATCGATTGATGTCCATGGAATGACCGCCATGCCCGGTTTCATTGATGCGCACCGGCATGTGAATACGGGGCCGAATGAGAAGCAACAAATGCAGCAGCTCCTCGACGCGGGGTACACGACAGTATTGTCCGGTGGTGGGCCGGCGGAAGGCAACCTGACACTGAAAGATCATATTGAAAACGGCGTCATCAAAGGACCACGCATCATACCGTCCGGCAGAATAGAACTGGTGAACAGTACGACCGAGCAAGCTCGTGCTGAGGTGAGAAGGCTTGCTGCCCTCGGTATCAAGTTCATTGGTGAGATGTCGCTGACACCGAAACCGGGGCCGACTGGGAAAGAATTGGAAAACCTGAAGGCCATTGTCGACGAATCGAAAAAGGCCGGTGTCTGGGTGCAGATTCATGCGGTAAGCCCCCAGGCAATGATGGCTGCGGTCGACGCAGGAGTACCCAAGCTCGTGCATACGCCACACTTCGGCTGGCTCAGCGAAGAAGACGCAAAAAGAGTTGCAGACGCTAAAGTGAAACAATTATCGACGATCGGTTTCGGCGTGCCCGTCTTTGGAGTATTCGCCGATGACAATAAACCGCGCTTCCGCGACGGTCAACCGTGGCCGAACGCCATTATTGACGGAGAAGGACGCGGACGCGAGGCCGGCTACAAAGCCGTCAATGCGCGGACGTCCTGGGACGCGGGAGTCATCTATGGTTATGGAACCGATACCGGATATCTTCCAAAGGCCGGCCTCGAACATGAATTGAAGTCACTGAACCTGATGTTCTCGATGCAGGACATCATCAAACTCATGGGCCCAAACACCGCGTCATACATCGAAATGAGCGATCAAGTCGGCACGCTGGAAAACGGAAAGCTGGCGGACATCGTTGTTATCGACGGGAACCCGCTCGACGGCTACTGGAACATGCTGAATACCAAGCTGGTACTTAAAGGCGGCGTCATCGTTTCGGATCAGCGGTAAATCGCTTTCCATTCAAGGCGATCGACGGAATCAAACACGGCCACATCCGTCCGCAGGGTTGCAAGGGTACGGAAAAGCAGGGCATCGGTCCAGAGAGAAAAGAGAGAATTCGCGAGTTGACGCGCGCTGCGGACGGGCGGAGACCAGGCCTGCCAATCCTTGGGAATTTTTTCGAGCTTCGGATAGGTGAAAAGAACGGTCGCGGCAGCTTTCTTTCCCCACCCCGGAATGCCTGGGAAACCGTCGGCAGTATCGCCAACCAGGGCGAGGTAGTCTGGAATCGATTCAGGCTTGACGCCGAATTTGGCCTGCACGCCGTCTTCATCCCGGAATGTATTCGTCCGGCGATCGAGTTGAACGATTCGAGTTCCGCGAACGCACTGGCTGAGATCCTTGTCGGGCGTGCAAATGACCACTCGACTCACGCGTGCATCAAGAGCTGCCTTTACCGCTGCTGAGGCCAGCGCATCGTCGGCCTCAAATTCGATCATCGGCCATACGGTGATGCCCATCGTCTCAAGCTCCTGCTCGAGAATCGGGAATTGCGCATACAACTCCGGCGGAATACCGGCGCCTGTTTTGTATCCCGGATACATATTGTTGCGGAAAGACTCGATAACGTGGTCCGTCGCTACGCCGATATGGGTGACTCCGCGGTCGAGCATTCCCCGAATCGAATTAAGGACGCCGCGGACAGCGCCGACTTCCTGACCTTTGCCGTCCTTCGCCGATGGCACGGCAAAGAAGTGCCGGAAGAGCTCATACGTGCCGTCTATCAGATAAATTTCCACTTGTCGGGTTAAGGTCGAATTTCCAGCGTCAGATAATTTCCTACAGTGGATGACCATCGTCCGAAGGCGATGCCGCCGGCCGAAGAAGCGCGCGGAAAGCTACACTGCAACGATCCGAAGCGGGCGCCATTCTGCGCCATCATATTGAAATTAACGGAAGTCGATGACTGGTTGTCCGCGTCATGGGCAGATACGGAGTAATGGACTCCGCCAACCGGTTCGGTTTCCAGGAGTGCTGGCGCAGCATTGCCGCCCGGCAGCCATACACAATAGTCGGCGCCTGTAGCAGGTTTCGCCGCGTCTAAGCTCGACATCTGCTGTCCGGTTAAGACTTGGGCGGATCCAATTCGACCAGTCCATGCCTGGGGAGCAAAGCGGATCCGGAACTCTTCGCGCAGGACGTCCAGAAGCTTTTCGTCAGAATCCGGCGCTTCCCAGGCGGCGACCGGAGGCGGTTCTGGCGGCGTGGCTACGCTTGTATCCTCGATCGTGTGCGGATCGTTCGAGTCACCAAAAGACAATTTCACACTCGAAGCCGCCTCTTTCCCATCGGACAAGATGAAGTATGCCGATGAACCAAAGGCTTGCGTGTATGGCTGGCTTCGGCCCGGACGGTTCCGCGGCACGGTCGAGGTACGGCAAATCAGGAATTGATAAGTGACATTTTCGGCGACTACGGACTTGCAGTCCCAATGGTCATTCACATCCGGAACATATTTGTCTCTGCCGAACAGATGCGGTGGATCGAGACTATAGATATCCTGATTATCCTGCTGGCCGACGAGGAACAAATAAGGCAGGTCGAATGTATATGCGTTCGTTTGACTGTCGAATGACGCTCTGACCGGAGCATTAACATTGACCTCGACATCATCAAGCCTGATCCTCTGCTGGTTGTAGGCTTCAACGCTCTCACTTACTGGAAACTTTGTCGTGAGCTGAACCGGTCCGTGGTCACCGCGGCAAGTGCCTTTAAAGATGAAGACGGAAAGATCGGTTTTAACTTCCTCAAAGTTACTGCGGTACCAATCACCCAACTCCCGTTTCTCATTAAAAAAGGCAACCGTTCGCCATTCGCCCGGCTCGTTTATTAATTCGGAACACTGGACGGGCTTCGCATTGTCAAAGGCACGCTGAAGATCAGTATCGCGGAATCGTCCAAAGACGGCGCGAAGCTGCAGAAAAAAGCGGCGGCCATACTGCTGCGAATCATCGGGACGTTCCGGACGTGAGATTGCCTGTTCACGCTGGGGGGCGGCATGGCTAATCGAGACGAGCAGGACAATCAACAGAAGGTATTTCAAAAACTTCATGGGTGGATCTATTTTAGCTCGGGACGGCGGCGGCCTACGAAGACTTCGCGGCCCCACGGGTCCGTGAACGGACGGGGGTCAAAACCGTTATTTCTCAATGTGTTGAGCCATGTCTCGCGAGGGAAGATGCCGAACAAGTGCGTGTCGTGTATGACGCGCACCGGCCCGCGGCCTTCGCGCAGCAGATAAGCAAAGTCGACCGTGTAGGTCGTATCCGAAGGATCCGGATCAAATGTCCACTCGATGTAGCGAATACTCCGGGTGTCGGCGCCTGCGCCATCGTGACCGCCGTGGGTGGTCAACGAAACGAATGTTTCCTGAATGACATCCGGCATGAATAGAGCGGTTCCGCCAGGCTTGCAGTGGACGCTGGCAGTTTCGACGGCGCGACGCAAGTCGTCTTCGCTTGTCATGTACATGATGGCATCGTGGATGAAGACGCCATCAAAGAGTCGGGTGAGCCGTAACGTCTTCATATCGCCTTGAAGGTGTTCGCACTCCGGATTCAAGTTGCGGCTTAGATCCAGCATGCCTTCGGAGAGGTCGACCAGAGTCATTGTAAAACTCGTCTTCAGGTGCGATGCATTGTTTCCACCGCCGGAACCCAGCTCCAGCAGGTTCACTGGTTTCGAAACATCGGGATCCGCAATCAGGCTGCGGGCGAATTCCGCCTCTTCCGCGTAATCGGGCGGCGACGACAAAAGGTGAAACCACGAAGAGAGTTCGCCGTACAGCCTGGGTGAATCAGGCACGTACAGCGTGCCCGTAGCCGCCCAATGCACGAATCGCCGTATCGAGATGCATTTCCTTAATGAGAATGTAATCCGTATGATGGGTGGCGATCGGGAAAATAGGTACGCCGGCTTCGGCAAGGGGTTCGGCCAATGAAGCCATAATACCGGGCAGCGCAAGATCGAGAGGTCCTTCACACTTGAAGATCCGCCAACCGGGTTCAGATACAATGCCGGAAGGTACGTTGGTCTCAAGGCACACCACCGACAGCTCGTCCGGCGTCCGGGAAATCGACATAAAGTCGCCCTTTGCAGCCCAGTGAGGAATATCGGCTTTTGGGCCCAGCCAGGAGATGGCATAGCGTTCGGGCAAAACCGTTAACGTGAGTAATGCTTTATGAGTCATCTCGATCAATCCATTTCTCAGTTTGAGGAGGCGTGTACCTCACCAGGAGATCCAGCAGCCGGTCAGGATCCGTCTCCTGAATGACGAGACGCCGGTTTGAGGGAAATACGAATCCCTCTATTACCGCTCTGTCAAACAAAGCCAGCAGCGGGTCGTAATATCCTTCGACGTTCAAAAGGGCGCACGGTTTGCGGTGCAAACCCAACTGTGCCCAGGTAATGATCTCGCAAAATTCTTCGAATGTGCCATAACCGCCCGGCATGGCAACAAATGCATCGGAGAGAGCAGCCATTTTCGCTTTGCGTTCATGCATCGAGCGAACAACGATCAACTCACTTACGGCACGATGAGCCAGTTCACGATCAACCATGGCCTCCGGAATGACGCCGATGACTTCGCCGCCTTCTTTAAGGGCCGCATCGGCAACCGCGCCCATCAGTCCAACATTTCCTCCGCCATAAACAAGGCCAATACGCCGGTTCGCCAGCGATTTACCCATCGAACGCGCCGCTTCAGTAAACGCAGGGCGAAAGCCGTTACTCGATCCACAGAATACGCAAACACGTTTCATGCAAAATTCAACGATTGTGCTCGACCGCAACAGCCATCTGCTGCATCATCTGCGACTCGGACAGATTGCTCCAGCAGTGGCCTTTTCCTGGTCCGTAAACGATCCGCGCATCGGCGGGGGGATCGGCCTTCTTGAAGAATTCATCCAGAAAATGAACGCCGATTTCCAGGTAATAACTGTCGGCTTCACCTACAGAGATGTGAATCTTTCCGCGCAGCTTAGGGCCAAGAGTTTTCCAGTTCTGTTCGAGCACGAGGCGCAGGTCGTATTTCTTCCAGTGATCGACAACGGATTTGTCGATCACTCCGGTCTTCGGATCCCAGAGCGGCACTGGTCTGCCGTCGCGGCCCCGGGGGCTATAGGTTGCGTTCCAGGCTCCCCACTGCTGGCCGGACATTGTCCAACTGTCGCCGGAGCCCATGACGTTTTCCATCTGGCACTCATGCCGGATCGTGAACTCGACTCTGCCACTCGCATCGCGCTTGCTGGGACGGTCTCGACCGAGATCGTCTTTATAGGCATTCTGGTCCTTATAGATGTTGATGATCTGAAAGCCCCGGAAGTCGACGCCATCGGGACATGAGGACCAGACGGCATTGAAGAAATCGGGATAAAAGACCTTCAGTGCAAGCGACACCCAACCGCCGGTCGATCCGCCATCGAGGACGCGGGCGTATGGCTTGCCGATGCCATGGAACATTTTTTCGACATACGGAATCAATTCCTGAGTTACGGCATCACCGTATGGGCCATTGTTGTCAGAGTTGATCTCATACGGATCGCCGTAAGGGCCATCGCCGTCCAGCTGAAGAAAAATGAACCTCGGCGTGTTGTCGGCAAGCCACATTCGACGGAATTCTGAATTTCGCGCCATCAAACGTTGAATGGACGTGTAACGCGTGCCATATCCGCCGATATGCACACGCAGGGGAAAGCTGCGGTCGGCGGCATAATCCTTCGGCAAAATGACTCCGGCGCGCAGAAACATTGGACGGCCATGAAAGCGACTCAGCAGGTCCGACTGAATTTTGACGTATTTCACATACTCGTCTTCCGGAGGCAACTGATCTGGCGGTACGGTATGCGTCAGTTGCAACTTCACCGTTCCGGCTTGATGCGGGTCAAGGTGGAGTCCAGCAGCATCGCTGTATCGATCGCCGGGAGCGTTCGGCGAATTTAAATCGCGGTTGGTGTGAAGAACCGTCTGAACGGCGTAATCCCCTGCAGGCAGCGCGTCGAGAGAGGAGATGAGTGAATCAAAAGTTGCGGCGCTCCGGTCGATGCCGGCAGTCCCTCCAGGTCCCAGATTCTTCACATCGGTTCCAAGAAGCATAATTGGGGCATCATCGCCGGCTTCGCCGATCAAGGTACGCGGCTCGGGCTGGCCGCGCCGGGCAATGACGACAAACAGACGGCCGGATGCCTCGGGAAGACTCGTCGTGATCTGGAAGCGAAGCGTTGAATTCTGTGCGGGCGTAAAGGCAGCCGAGACGAACAGGATTGCGAGAGCCAGCGCAATTCGAAAGCGCATTTTATTTTGTAATAGGCTGCGGGGTAATGCTGATCGCGGGTCCGCGCTCGTCTTTATGAAGAATGAACGGACCGTCCGCAAAACGGAACTTCACGATGTAGCCGCCGGGCTTCTCTTGAAGCGTCGCCATCGTCATGAATGTGCCAGTCGCACCGGGCTGCAGATCGGCGGGCATGAGAGGCACTTCAGCTGTCTGTGGAAATCGCCCGGTTGTGTCCTGCATCTGGATAACGGCCAGGATATTCAGCATCGGCTCTTTGGTCCGATTTGTAACCGTACCGCTGACCGAGATTGTTTTCTCATTGATTTCATGGCTGAGCATCGTGAGACCCAGGGGTTCGGCTCCGTCCGAGGCCGTTGGGATCATCGCCTGGAGATAATCGTCACTCATGGGCAGGAGGCTTGCCGCAACGTTCGTCGTCATGGTGGCAAAGATGAAGATGATTGCGACGGCCGCCACGGCAATACCGATCGGACGAGCCAGTTTGCGCTCCCGGCCGGTAAAGGTCATGTCGATATGGAAGTCGTTTTTGTCGGGAGTAGACATTGATCTAATAATGATACCAACACCGGGCCGCAAAGGCACGAAGGCGCAGAGGCGCAAAAAAGCCGGCGTTTTATTTCGTTAAACGCCGGCTTTTTTGCGCCTTAGTGCCTTTGTGAACTGAGGCCTATTCTTCTTCTTTCTCTTCTTTCTTATCCTTCTTGGCGCCCTTTTCGCTCGCCTGGGCAGCGCGTTCAGCCTTTTTCACTTCCAACTCGCTTCCAAGCAGCTCGATGATCGCCAGATCGGCTCCATCGCCTTTGCGGTTGCCAAGCTTGATTATTCTGCTGTACCCCCCGTTACGGTCGGCGAAACGAGGAGCGATCGTATCGAATACTTTCTTCGCAATCGCTTCGCGCAACAGGTATGCCTGGACTTGCCGGCGGGCATGAAGATTATCGCGCTTGCCGAGAGTAATCATCTTTTCCGCCAGAGGCCGCACTTCCTTCGCTTTCGGCAGGGTCGTCATGATGCGGCCGTGATCCAGAAAATCCGTAACAAGGTTCCTCAGCAGCGCCCGTCGGTGCGACGTGTTCCGGCTGAGCTTCCGATTTGCATTCCTGTGTCTCATAACGTCTGTTCCGTTTGAGCAGGCATTACAGGCCGGCCGTGTTCGTCGACCTTCATGCCAAGCTGGAGTCCCATGCTTTGAAGAATTTCTTTGATTTCATTGAGCGACTTACGGCCGAAGTTCTTGGTCTTGAGCATCTCGGCTTCGGTTTTCGTGACCAGTTCTCCGATCGTGCGGATATTGGCGTTCTTCAGGCAATTGTACGAACGCACCGACAGCTCTAATTCATCGACGGATTTGTTCAAGTGCTCAGCAACTGCGTCGTGACGAATTTCCGGTGCCTCTTCCACAGGCTCCGGCTTCTCTTCAAACTGAATGAAGATCTGCATGTGATCTTTGATCAATTTCGCAGCCAGGCCGAGCGCATCCTGCGGCGTGATGGAACCGTTTGTCCAGATCTCAATGGTCAGCTTGTCATAGTCCGTAACCTGACCGAGACGGGCCGCTTCGACGTAGTAGTTCACTTTGCGAACTGGAGAATGCACCGAATCGACAGGAATGTATCCGATGCCGAGATCCTCGTCAAAATTGCGATCGGCTGAAACGTAACCGCGGCCGTTCTGAACGCGCATTTCGATCTGGAGCGAGCCGCCTTCGCTGACGGTGCCGATGTAAACGTTCTTATCCAGAATCTCGACATCTGCATCGTGCTCGATATTGGCAGACGTATAGACGCCGGGCTGCGTTGCCTTCAGGTAGATGGTTTTGCGTTCATCGCCATGCAGCTTGAGCGGAATTTGCTTCAGATTCAGGATGATATCTGTCGCGTCTTCAACGACACCCGGAATGGATGAAAACTCGTGCAATACACCTTCTATTTTCACCGCAGTAATTGCGGCTCCTTCAATAGAAGAGAGCAGAACCCGACGTAACGCATTGCCAATGGTAGTACCGAAACCGCGTTCAAACGGCTGCGCGGAAAACTGTGCATACTGATCCGTCGGAACAGGATCGCTGACGGAAATTAATCTCTTGGGTTTTTGAAAACCTTTCCACAACATGTATGGTGACCTCGCTATTTGGAGTACAACTCCACAATCATTCTTTCCTGGATCGGCAAATTGATGTCTTCGCGTTTCGGCAGAGCCAGGATCTTGCCCGTCACGGTTTCGCTGTTCAGTTCCAGCCAATGCGGCGTGCCGCGGCCGCCAACCAGTTCGAGAGCACCGGCTACCTGAACATTTTTCTTCATCTTTTCCTTGACTGAAACTTCCTGCCCGATCGCAACTTGATATGAAGGAATATTGACTTTCTTGCCGTTCACGAGCACGTGTCCGTGACGAACGAACTGGCGTGCCTGTGCGTGAGTAGTCGCGAAACCTAGACGGACCAGTACGTTGTCCAGACGGCGCTCGAGTTGTGCCAACAGGTTTTCACCGGTAACGCCCTTCTGGCGGACGGCTTTCTCGAAATAGGAGCGAAACTGATTTTCGAGCACGCCGTAGATACGTTTCACCTTCTGCTTTTCGCGCAATTGCAACCCGTAGCCGACGATCTTTGCTTTTCGATCACGGCCGTGTTGTCCAGGCGCAAAATTGCGTTTTTCGATTCCGCACGAAGGTTTGAAGCAGCGTTCGCCTTTGAGGAACAACTTCATCCCTTCTCTTCGACATAACCTGCAAACAGGTCCTATGTATCTAGCCAAAATGCAATCTCCTTAAATTTCAAATTTCTAACCTCAAATTTGAAATTTGAAATCAAACTCGTCTTCGTTTGGGTGGACGGCACCCGTTGTGCGGTATCGGCGTGACATCGCGAATCGCACGCACTTCCAGACCGGCCGTTTGCAGGGCGCGGATTGCCGAGTCGCGGCCTGAACCCGGCCCTTTCACGCTGACTTCCAGCACCGCATACCGACTTCACGAGCGCGGTTCGCGGCCGTAATCGCAGCTTGCTGAGCTGCGAAAGGTGTTCCCTTCCGCGAGCCCTTGAAGCCGAGGGAGCCGGCGCTGGACCAGCACACGACGTTGCCCTCCATGATCCGCGATGGTCACGGTTGTATTGTTGAACGACGCCTGGATGTGGGCGACACCAGCAGGCACGATCCGTTTTTCTTTTTTCTTTGCACCCTTTTTTTTGGGTTGACCAGCCATAGTTTCTCCGTTTTATGTCTTTGCCGAAGCCTTCTTGCGAACGGCGATGGCGCCGCGGCGCGGGCCTTTGCGCGTGCGCGCGTTGGTATGCGTCCGCTGACCACGAACAGGCAAACCGCGGCGGTGGCGCAAACCACGGTACGAACCGATTTCCATAAGGCGTTTGATGTTGAAAGAAATTTCTTTCCGAAGGTCTCCCTCAACCCGATATTGTTCTTCGATCGCTTTACGGATCTTGTTCACCTGTTCATCGTTCAATTCGCGTACTTTGGTGTCCGGATGAACCCCGGTTGACGTAAGAATGTTGTTAGCCTGAGAACGGCCGATTCCATAAATGTACGTGAGGCCGATTTCAATTCGCTTGTTTGGCGGAAGATCGACGCCTGCGATACGTGCCATTGGTTACCCCTGTCTCTGCTTGTGCTTGGTGTTCACGCAAATCACGCGTACGACGCGTTTCCGGTGAACGATTTTGCACTTGTCACAAATCTTCTTAACGGAAGCTCGTACTTTCATAAAACCTCCCGGCGGTCGTAAAGCCCGCCGGCACATAAGATGACTGGATGCCTGAATTGCCGAACCAAGACCTATTTGTACCGATACACGATCCGGCCACGGGTCAGATCGTACGGTGAGAGCTCGACCGCCACTTTGTCGCCGGGGAGAATTCGGATGAAATTCTTTCTCATCTTTCCGGAGATATGCGCGAGCACCTGATGTTTATTGTCCAACTCGACGCGAAACATCGCGTTCGGAAGCGGCTCGATGACCGTCGCGATAACCTCAATGGCGTCTTCTTTAGGCAATCGAGTTACTTCCTTCCATTAATCACGGGCGTGGGAATCTTGGTTTCGTTTTCGATGATCTTAAGGATCTCGTCGGTAACGCTGGCGATCGGTTTCATTCCGTCCACTTGATGATACACACCCATGTTCTGATAGAACTGCACCAGCGGATACGTCTCCTCGCGGTACGTCCGAAAGCGCTCGAGGATCAGGTCCTCGCGATCGTCGGACCGATGGACGAGACCTTTGCCGCAGATGTCACAAGTCTTATCCGCCTTGGGAATTTTGCTGTACTGGTTGTAGATTTCCCCGCAACCCGGACACATCAAACGTCCAACCAATCGCTTTTCTTTTCTCAACCGCTCGGAATCTGCACCGATTTCGATGACGGACAGTCCGTCGCCATCTTGCATCTGGCCGCGGAATGTCTCCGCCTGGGAGACCGTCCGCGGATAACCGTCCAGGATGAAGCCTCTTTTGCAATCGTCTCGCTGAATGCGGTCGGCCACAATGCCGTTCACGATGGCGTCGCTGACGAGTTCGCCCGCATCCATTCTGGACTTGGCTTCGCAGCCATACGCCGTTTTGCTGGCAATCGCTTCCCGCAGCATATCACCGGTTGAAATCTGGGGAATTTGAAGCTTCTGCATGATGGATCGCGCCTGTGTCCCTTTGCCTGCACCGGGATGTCCCAACAGGATCACGATGTTACGGCCCATTAACTCCTTCTCCCTCGAACCCTGCTCTTCTTCAAGAAACCGTCGTAGTGACGCATGATCAACTGCGACTCGACCATCTGAATAGTATCCATTGCGACGCCGACGACAATCAACAGCGACGTCCCGCCAAAGTAAAAGTTCACCCGAAGGCCCTGCGTCACCCATTGAGGCAGAACGGCATCGATCCTCGGTCCGATGAGCGGAATGTTCTGCACATGGAATCCGGTAATCAGGAATTCGGGAATAATCGCGATCAATGCGAGATACAGGGCGCCGACGAGAGTAATACGCGTCAGAATCGAGTTGACGTATTCCGCAGTCCGTTTCCCGGGCCGGATACCGGGGATAAATCCGCCGTATTTCCGCATGTTGTCGGCAACTTCGTTGGGATTGAAGATGATCGAAGTATAGAAATAGCAGAAGAAGATAATGCCGACGACGTACAGCAGATTGTAGAGGGGTTCACCAAATCGCAAGGCATCCGTAACGCTCGACAGAACCCGCCCGACACCCGAGGTGTTGTCCTTGACGACGAGCCCGAATGTCTGGGGGAACGTCAAGATCGAGGATGCAAAGATGACCGGAATAACGCCACCGGTATTGACCCGCAATGGCAGATGCGTCGACTGTCCGCCAAGCACGCGGCGTCCGACGACTCGTTTGGCATACTGGACGGTAATCCGCCGCTGGCCGCGCTCGACGAGAATGATGAACGCAACGACGACGATCATGATTGCAACTAGAGCGATGACTGCAAGTACTGACCATTCGTTGGTGCTGAGTTTCTCGTAAATATCCAGAATGCCGCGCGGCAAACCGACGACAATGCCGGCGAAAATGATCAGCGACATGCCGTTACCGATCCCGCGGTCGGTGATCTGCTCGCCCAGCCACATGATGAATGCCGTACCGGTCGTCAGCGTCAGCATTGTCATCAGCGTAAAACCGATACCTGGATCTACAACAAATCCGGGTTGCCGTTGCAGCGCAATAGCAATCCCAGCTGATTGAACGGCACTGAGAACCACCGTCAGATAACGCGTGTAAGTCGTGATCTTGCGACGTCCCAGTTCGCCTTCTTTAGAAAGTTTCTCGAGATACGGCCAGACCACAGTCAGGAGCTGCAGGATGATCGATGCCGTGATGTATGGCATGATTCCCAGCGCAAAGATCGTCAGGCGCCGGAAATTGCCACCCGAGAACAAGTCAAGAAAACCGAAAACGGTGTTGGCATTCTGGGTGAAGAAATTTGAAAGCGCTTGGGAATCGATTCCCGGCGTCGGAATAAACGCGCCAATGCGGTACACGCCCAGCAGCGCTAACATGAACGCGATGCGTTTCCGGAGATCCGGTACATTAAAGATATTTTGCAGCGCTTCGATCACAGGCTGATTACCTCGACGGTGCCTCCCGCCTTCGTGATTTTTTCACGGGCGCCTTCCGTAAAATAGTGCGCTGAAACGTGCAGCGCTCGATCGACTGCACCATCACCGAGAACGCGCAAACCGTTCTTTGCAATTTTGCGGACGATCCCCTTATCGACGAGTTCCTGCGGCCCAACCTTCGATCCCTTTTCGAACTTCGCAAGATCGCTGACGTTGATCGTGGAAAACTTTTTCTTGAAAACAGCGTTCGAGAATCCACGTTTCGGCATCCGGCGATGCAAAGGCATTTGACCGCCTTCAAAGCCCCTCTTCTGGCTGCTGCCCGAGCGGGACCACATGCCCTTGTTGCCGCGCGCGGCCGTCTTGCCGTGGCCGCTACCGGGACCGCGGCCGATGCGTTTTGTCTTATGCGTCGAACCGGGATTCGGCTTAAGAGTGTTGATGCCTGACATAAATTTATTGCTCCAGAATCCGCACCAGGTGCGGAACTTTTGCGACCATCCCCCGAATATCGGGTGTGTCTTCCGCGACACGTACCGCGTTCAGTTTTCGGAGGCCGAGTCCTTTAACGATAAGTTTTTGCTGCTCGTTGAAACCGATGGCACTCCTGTAGTACTGAATCTTCAACTTCCCTGCAGCGGCTTTCTTCTTCGTCGCCATAAATTACCCCATTATCTCTTCCAGCGGTTTCTCGCGAAGCCGCGCAACCTCTTGCGGATCTTTGAGACTGCGAAGTCCTTCAAATGTCGCTTTGATGACGTTGTGCGGGTTGGACGTTCCAATCGACTTCGTCAGGATGTTCTGGACGCCGGCGGCCTGCATGACTGCGCGAACAGCGCCGCCCGCAATGATCCCGGTTCCTTCGACGGCGGGCTTCAGCAGTACACGGCCCGCTCCGAATAAGCCCATGATCTGATGGGGGATTGTATTGTTCGTCAGCGGCACTTTGATCAGGTTCTTCTTCGCAGCCTCTATTGCTTTACGGATGGCCTGGGGAACTTCTTTCGCCTTTCCATTCCCATATCCAACGTGCCCGCCTTCGTCGCCGACCACAACCAGAGCGCTGAAGCTGAGATTCTTACCGCCTTTCACGACTTTAGTGACGCGGTTGATCGACACGACGGTGTCTTTCAATTGCAACTGCGCTGGATCGATTCGCTTCGTGTTGATCACTAGAATTTCAGACCCGCTTCCCGGGCCGCCTCCGCTAATGCTTTGACTCTGCCGTGGTACAAGTATCCGCCGCGATCGAACAAAACCGCCTCGATCCCTTTTTCCCTGGCCCGCTGTGCGACAAGCTTGCCGACAGCCTTGGCGGCGGCGATATTGCCGCCCTGCTTCACGTCTTTCTTTGTATCAACATCCAGTGTAGATGCGGCGGTCAACGTCGCGCCTTTGGAATCGTCGATGATCTGCGCGTATATGTGCTTGTTACTGCGAAATACGGCAAGCCGAGGACGGGCCGGAGATCCACTCAGATTCTTTCGGATCCGCTCATGAATACGGATGCGTACTTCGTTTGAAGCCACTTTCGGCATGGTTATTTACCTCCGGCCTTTCCGGCTTTCTTTTTGAGAACCTCGCCGGCGTACCGAATGCCCTTGTTCTTGTAAGGATCGGGTTTCTTTAATGATCGGATATTTGCCGCTATCTGGCCAACCTGCTGTCGATCCACGCCGGTGATCACCAGGCGGGTCTGCTTATCGACGGTAATATTGATTCCCGGAGGAATCGGATACTCGATTGGATGGGAAAACCCCAGCGTGAAAACCACTGAATTCTTCTTCTGCTCGGCACGGTAACCGACTCCAACGATTTCCAATTCACGGGTGAAACCATCGGTCACACCACGCACAGCATTCGCAACCAGAGCTCGCGCAAGACCGTGAAAGGCGCGCTGCGGGCCGCTATCGTCCAGGCGGACGGCGACAAGCTGCTTATCCTTATGCTCCCACTTGATTCCAGGAGGAATGGGATTCGTAACGGTTCCCTTGGGTCCGGTAACAACGACAGCATCGGGTTTGATATCGACTTTGACTTTATCCGGTACCGCAATGGGCTTTTTGCCAATTCTCGACATACTATCTCTTCCTAAAAAATGTTGCAGAGGAGTTCGCCGCCAAATCCCTGCTTGCGTGCCTGCTTACCTGTCATAACGCCATGTGAGGTTGTGAGAATGTTAATCCCCAGGCCACCGAGCACCCTCGGGATCTCAGTCTTAGAGACGTACACGCGACAACCCGGGCGGCTGATCCGCTCAATGTTGGATATAACCTTCTCGCCTTTCGGGCCATACTTCAGGAACAGGGTGAGGAAATTCTTCCCCTCTTCTTCGCTCGTTTTAAAGTGGGCAATGTAACCCTCTTCTTTCAGAATGCGGGCGATTTCGACTTTCAGCCGCGAAGCCGGCATATCGACCTTCTGATGCTTCGCCTGAACGGCATTCCGGACTCGGGTTAGCATGTCTGCAATCGGATCGGTCATTTGCGATTAACCTCGTTTACTTATTGCCGGATCACCAACTACTTTTGATGACGCCCGGAACTTCACCCGTGAGCGACAACTGCCGGAAACAAATACGGCAAAGTTGGAATTTTCGAATAAAACCTCTTGGCCGACCACAACGCTTGCAGCGGCTGTGGTATCGCACCGGGAATTTCTTTTTCTTTGCTTCTTTAGCGACAGCCGACGTTCGAGCCATTCTCTCTCCTATTGCCTAAACGGCATTCCAAATTGCCGTAACAGTTCCCGCGCTTCATCATCGGTGCGGGCGGTGGTGACAATCGTTACGTTCATTCCACGGATCTTGTCGACCTTTTCATACGAAATTTCAGGGAAGATCAACTGGTCCCGCAGGCCCAGGGTGTAATTACCGCGGCCATCGAAAGATTTCATCGACACACCGCGAAAGTCGCGTACACGCGGAAGGACGACGCTCGTCAAACGATCGAGGAATTCAAACATGCGTTCGCCGCGCAGCGTTACGGCTGCGCCGATCGGCATGTTCTGCCGCAGCTTGAAATTCGCGATCGATTTCTTCGCCCGGGTAACCACCGGCCGCTGTCCCGTAATACGGCCGAGTTCGTCCACGGCGACGTCCATGATCTTGGCGTTCGCGACCGCCTCGCCCAGGCCCATGTTAATGACGATCTTTTCGAGCTTCGGAACGGCCATGATGTTCGTATAGCTGAAATGCTTCATCAGCGCAGGGATGATTTCCTTCGCATAGCGAACCTTCAACCTGGGAGGTTCCTGCGGTCCTTTTGGCCTGGCCGCTTTCTTTCCGCCTTCCGGCTCGCCCTCGGGAGCTTCTTTCGCGGCCTTCCCCTTCTTTTGCTTGTCCTCTTTCTTACTCACCGTTGCTTCTCCAGTCTCCTTGCAGGCGCGGTCGATGACCGCGGGCGCTCGCAGAGGCGCCCTGCACTCACTCGATAGTGTTTCCGCATTTTTTGCACGAACGAACGCGACGACCATCCGCCAGCACCTTGTTTCCAATGCGAGTGTGTTGCTTGCAATTCTTGCAAACGATCGCGACGTTCGAAATATGGATCGGCGCTTCTTTCTCGACGATACCGCCTTTGATATTGCGTTGGGGGTTCGCTCGAGTATGACGCTTGATCATCTGGACGCCTTCGACGACGACCTTCTGATCTTTTGGCACGACGATCAGTACCCGACCGGTCTTGCCACGGTCTTTTCCACGAAGGATGAATACTTCATCGTTTTTCTTGATTGGAGGCAGTACTGGCATCTAGATCACCTCGGGCGCCAAAGAAACAATTTTCATAAACTTCTTGTCGCGCAGTTCGCGCGCGACGGGGCCAAAAACACGAGTTCCTACAGGTTCGTGATCATCATTGATGAGCACGGCAGCGTTCGTGTCGAATCGAATATAGGTACCGTCCTTCCGGCGCGTCTCTTTTCGCGTACGGACGATAACGCACTTCACAACCGAGCCTTTTTTGACATTGCTGTCGGGGCTGGCTTCTTTCACGGAAGCCGTAATAATGTCGCCCAGACCCGCTTTTAAACCGGTCGAACCACCAAGCGGCAGAATGCACGCAAGCCGCTTCGCCCCCGAATTATCGGCCACCTCCAGGATGGTCCTCATTTGAACAGGCATGATTCTTAAACTCCCGTCGTCGATGCGCGGATGACCTCTTTGAGGCTCCACCGTTTGTTTCTGCTGAGCGGCCGGCTCTCCACAATCCGAACCATGTCGCCCTCATGAGCCTTTCCGTGTTCATCGTGTGCCATGAATTTCGAACGCTTCGTTACAATCCTCTTGTACATGGGATGTGCGACACGCCGGCGCACTTCGACGACAATGGTCTTCTGCATTTTGGTACTGGTCACAATACCAACCTTCTCTTGTCTGTGCCGGACTTCTTTTGGGGTAGCAGTTGCTGTTTCAGCCATTATTTTTTCTCGCGCAAAATCGTTAGTAACCGGGCTCTGTCTTTCCGGAGCTCACGCATCTTATTCAGGCTCTCCGTCTGTCCCATCGCCAATTGAAAGCGCAGTTTGAACATGTGCTCGTTCATTTCGCCTTCCTGCCGCTGCAACTCCTCGTTCGTCATATCTCGAAGCTTCTTAGTCCGGTCTGCAGATTTCACTCTTCGCCTCCCTTTTCAGGCGCTTTCTCTTCACGCATCACGAATTTTGTATGAACTGGCAACTTCTGAGCGGCAAGGCGCATCGCTTCACGCGCCACGGATTCGGGCACACCTTCCATCTCGTAGAGGATGCGGCCGGGCTTTACCACGGCTACCCAATATTCCGGCGCGCCTTTTCCTTTTCCCATGCGCGTCTCAGCAGGTTTCTTGGTAACAGGCTTATCTGGAAAAATGCGGATCCAGACTTTGCCTCCGCGCTTCACGAATCGTGTAATCGCAATACGGCCGGCCTCAATCTGCCGATCGGTAATCCAGGCGGCATCGAGCGTCTTTAAACCGAAGTCACCGAATTCAAGCGACGAGCCGCGCCACGCCTTGCCGCGCATGCGCCCCCGCTGCTGCTTGCGGTACTTCACTTTCTTTGGCATCAACATGATCTAAATCCTCTTAAATGCGCCTTAAATGCGCGCCGCCGCCGGCCCCTGAGGTTGCCTGCTCGGCAAAATCTCGCCCTTATAAATCCAGCACTTCACGCCGATAACACCGTAGGTCGTGTATGCCTGAGCAAATCCATAATCGACATCTGCGCGAAGCGTATGAAGCGGTAGTCGTCCCTGGAGATACCACTCGGATCGAGCGATTTCTGCACCGTTCAATCGGCCGCTAACCCGAACCTTGATTCCCTTTGCGCCAAAACGCAGTGCGGAATCGACCGACTTTCTCATGGCGCGGCGAAATGCGATCCGCTTTTCGAGTTGCATCGCAATGGATTCGGCAACCAGCTGCGCGTCCAATTCAGGACGATGGATCTCCTGAATGTTGATATAGACCTCGCGGTTCGTCCGCTTCTGAACATCGACTTTGAGCTTGTCGATTTCCGCACCCTTGCGGCCGATGATGATTCCCGGCCTGGAGGTATAAATCGTAATGCGAAGCTTGTTGGCCATCCGTTCGACTTCGATGTTGCTGACGCCTGCATGACCCAGCTGTTTCTTGAGATCCCGCTTCAGCTTCAGATCTTCATGAAGAAGCCGGCTGTAGTCACGTTTCGCGAACCAGCGCGAGCGCCAGGGCTTGGTAATTCCAAGCCTGAACCCATACGGATGCGTTTTCTGACCCATTATTCTCTCTCTCCAAGTTCGATGGTGATATGCGACGTGCGCCGCTGGTAGCGATAGGCACGGCCCATCGGTGCGGGACGGATTCGCTTCAACCGCGGACCCTCGTTGATAAAGCACGTCTCGACGAAAAGGCTGTCAACGTCGACGTTCTCGTCCTTCTGGGTCGCATTCGCGACAGCAGATTTCACGACTTTTTCAATTTCACGCGTCGCTTTCGGCTTGTTGGTGAATTTCAGCGTCATCAACGCCTCGTTCACGTTTTTCCCGCGGATGAGATCAACCACGAGCCGTGCTTTTTGCGGCGACATGCGGATGAATCGACTGGTTGCTCTGCTCTTCATAGTCTTTCCTTAACCGGCTTTCGGAGCTGAAGCCGGCGCGCCACCACCTGGCGATCCAGCGGGTGCAACCGCCCTGTCCTTCGCACCGGCAGCACTGTGGCCCTTGAAGGTTCGAGTTGGCGCAAATTCACCCAGCTTGTGACCCACCATGTTCTCGGTCACGTAAACAGGAATGAACTTTTTGCCGTTATGCACCGCAATGGTGTGACCGACCATTTCGGGAATGATCGTTGACCTGCGGGACCACGTCTTATAAATCTTCTTTTCGTTCCGGGCGTTCATGCCGGCGATAGCTTTGGCTATAGGCTCGTCGATGAACGCTCCTTTTTTTTGTGAGCGCATGCTACTTACTCTTTCTCTTCACGATGAACTTGTCGGTCCGTTTGTTATTGCGCGTCTTGTACCCGAGAGTGGGTTTTCCCCAAGGCGTCATGGGGTGATAACCCTTTACCCGGCCCTCGCCACCACCGTGAGGGTGATCGACGGGATTCATAACGACACCGCGATTTGTTGGCCGAATGCCCATATGGCGCGTGCGGCCGGCTTTACCGATCGTTATATTCTCGTGGTCCAGGTTCCCGACCTGGCCGATGGTTGCACGGCAGTCGACGTTGACCAGCCGGACTTCGCCTGACGGCAGCTTGACGTGAGCGTAGGTTCCTTCTTTGGCAACCAGCTGGGCGGCAGCGCCCGCGCTGCGAGCCATCTGAGCCCCGCGGCCAGGCCTCAGTTCGATGTTGTGAACCGTGGTGCCGAGAGGGATATTTTTTAAAGGTAGCGCGTTTCCAACCAGGATATCGGCTTCCGGCCCCGCGACCACCGACATTCCAACTTTGAGCCCGACCGGTTGAAGAATGTAGCGTTTTTCACCATCCGCATAACTCAACAAGGCAATGAATGCGGACCTGTTCGGGTCATACTCGATCGTTTCGACTTTGGCGGGAATACCGATCTTGTCGCGACGGAAGTCGATCATGCGATAGTGCTTCTTGTTTCCGCCGCCACGATGCCGAACGGTCAACTGTCCATAGTTGTTGCGGCCGTTAATCCGATTCTTGCGATCGAGCAGCGGCTTGTACGGCTCATCGGTGGTCAGGTCCTGCTTGTAATCGATGACAGTCTTAAATCGAAGCGAATGTGTTTTGGGGCGAAAAGTCTTAATAGCCATTACAAATTCTCTCCGTATTCGATCATTTTTTCGCCTTCACGCAGGGTGACGTACGCCTTCTTCCAGTCCGAGCGATACCCCATGTACTTTCCGCGCCGGCGCATCTTGCCAGGAACGACCATCGTACGTACCGCCTGAACCTTTACCTTGAAAAGCTGCTCGACGGCTTCCTGAATCTGTTGTTTGCTGGCTTTGTTGTTCACTTCAAAGCATAGAGTGCGATCGTTTTCCTTGAGAGTGAGTCCCTTTTCCGTGATTACGGGACGCTTGATCACGTCATAAACGGTGCTCATTTCGCCAGCACCTCCTGTAGAGCTTCAATTGCGGCCTTGGTAAACACGACATGGTGGGCATTCAATACGTGATACGGCGTGACCTGCAGATTCGGAAGCAACTGGACATCGCTCATATTACGTGCGGCAAGCCAGAGATTCGGATTCTCTTGATGATCGACGAGCAACACCTTGCGATCAAAACCCAGTTGTACCAGCGCCTGTGAAAATGCCTTTGTCTTGTGACTATCCAGACTGAAGGCATCCACGACGTTCAGCTGGTTTTCGTTCAGTTTCTTTGCCAGAGCCGATTTCAACGCAGCACGAAACATCTTCTTCGGTAACGGCGCTTCGTAGTCTCGCGGGCGGGGACCGAATACAGTGCCACCTTTACGCCACAACGGATTGCGGATTTCGCCGACGCGCGCGCGGCCCGTACCTTTCTGACGCCACGGTTTTTTGCCGCTACCCGAAACCTCGGCTCTCGTCTTCGTGTTGTGAGTGCCGGATCTCAGACTTGCCAGGTACTGCTTGACGGCGAGGTGCATCAGTCCCTCATTGACAGGCCCACCGAAAACAGCATCGGCAAGATCGATCTTACCGACGACCTCATTCTTTAGATTTTTAACGTCCACGGTTGCCATAATTAACGCCCTGACTTCTCCACAACGACATATCCGCCGGCCGGGCCCGGTACAGCCCCACGAACGAATAGAAGGTTGTTTTCTTGATCGATGCGGGCAACGCGCAGATTCTGGACCGTCACGCGTGAGTTACCGAGGTGGCCCGCCATTCGCATGCCTTTTAGAACGCGTGATGGATACGCCGATGAGCCGATCGAACCGGCAGCCCGATGGAACATCGATCCATGCGTTGCGCGGCCACCACGAAAATGATGCCTCTTCACTAAGCCGGCAAACCCGCGACCTTTACTCGTACCGATAATGTGCACCAGTTCGTTCGCATTGAAGATGTTCACCATGACTTTGTCGCCCGGATTGGCACCTTCTTCGCCTTGAACGGCAATTTCGCGAATGAAGCGCGCGGGCGCTACATTCGTTTTTTTGAAATGGCCCGTCATCGGCTGATTCACACGCTTCGGTTTGATGAATTCGACAAATCCGAGCTGCACGGCATCGTAGCCGTCCCTTTGCTTCGTCTTTTTCTGAACAACGACACAGGGACCTGCCTGGATGACTGTGACAGGAACGACGCTGCCATCATCTTGCAGCAACTGCGTCATTCCGACTTTCTTGCCCAACAGTCCGTTGATCATTTTGCGTGCTCCCGACCGAAGGCTTTGATCTCGACGTCAACGCCCGCTGGCAAATCGAGCTTCATCAGGGCATCGACCGTCTGCGGCGTGGGCTCGAGAATATCGAGCAGCCGCTTGTGTGTGCGGATTTCGAACTGCTCGCGCGACTTCTTATCAACGTGCGGCGAACGTAGAACTGTAAACTTATTAATAATTGTGGGGAGGGGAATGGGTCCCGCGACTCTGGCTCCGGTGCGCTTTGCCGTATCCACAATTTCCGTAGCGGACTGGTCCAGCACTCTGGAGTCATACGCCTTCAATCGAATTCGAATCTTTTCGTTCAGCATATTATGTTGGCGCGGACGTCAGCCCGCATTAGGCAATAATCTCCGCAACGGTTCCCGCACCGACGGTGCGTCCGCCTTCACGAATCGCGAATCGCAATCCCTTCTCCAGTGCTACCGGCGTGATCAGCTCGATCGCTAAACTCACGTTGTCTCCCGGCATCACCATCTCCACGCCTTCCGGCAATTCCGCCGATCCTGTTACATCCGTCGTTCTGAAATAAAACTGCGGCCGGTATCCCTTGAAGAACGGGGTGTGCCGTCCTCCCTCTTCTTTCGTCAATACGTAGATCTCCGCCTTGAATTTCGTGTGCGGCGTGATCGATCCCGTCTTGGCCACCACCTGCCCGCGTTCCACTTCTTCCTTTTTCGTCCCGCGCAACAGCAAGCCCACGTTGTCTCCCGCCTGTCCTTCATCCAGCAGCTTCTTGAACATTTCCACGCCCGTGATCACCGTCTTGAACGTCGGCTTGAATCCCACGATTTCCATTTCCTCGCCGACCTTCACGATCCCGCGCTCGATTCGTCCCGTCACCACTGTCCCGCGGCCCGAAATCGAAAAAATATCTTCGATCGGCATCAGGAACGGCTTATCCACCGCCCGCTGCGGCACCGGAATGTAACTATCCACCGCTTCCATCAACTCGTCGATCTTCTTCACCCAGTTCGGATCGTCTTCCATCGCCTTCAATGCCGAACCCCGGATCACCGGTATGTCGTCTCCTGGAAACTGATAGCTCTTCAACAAGTCCCGAACTTCCAACTCCACCAGATCCAGCAGTTCCGGATCTTCCACTGCATCGCATTTGTTCAAAAACACCACGATGTAGGGCACTCCGACCTGCCTCGCCAACAGGATGTGCTCCCGTGTCTGCGGCATCGGACCGTCCGTCGCCGCCACCACCAGGATCGCTCCATCCATCTGCGCCGCTCCCGTGATCATGTTTTTGATGTAATCCGCATGTCCCGGGCAATCCACGTGCGCGTAATGCCTCTTCGCCGTTTCATACTCCACGTGCGCCGTCGCGATCGTGATTCCTCGCGCCTTCTCTTCCGGCGCGTTATCAATCGAGTCAAACGACCGATATTTCACCTTCGGATTGTGCTTCGCCAGCACCTTCGTGATGCACGCCGTCAATGTCGTCTTCCCATGATCGATGTGCCCGATCGTCCCCACGTTCACGTGCGGCTTATTTCTCTCGAATTTCTCTTTCGCCATGATCTGTCTCCATTACCTGGCGTGGGCGATTCGCCCGCGCCGGCTGCATTAAACCGATTCCTTCACTTCTCGACCCTGTGCTCTGGCAATAATTTCGTCGGAAATATTCTTCGGCACTTCTTCGTAGTGCGCGAAATGCATTGTGTACGTCGCGCGGCCCTGCGTTCGTGAACGCAAATCAGTTGCATATCCAAACATTGATGAAAGCGGAACAAGCGCCCTGATGATTTGAGTACCCGGACGCGCCTCCATGCCTTCAATTCTTCCCCTTCGGGAATTCAAGTCGCCAATCACATCCCCCATGTGCTCTTCAGGGAGAACCACTTCAACTTTCATGACCGGTTCCAGCAATGCGGGATGGGCGCGGCGGCAGCCCTCCTTGAACGCCATCGAACCGGCAATCTTGAAGGCGATTTCGGACGAATCCACTTCGTGGTACGAGCCGTCATAAAGAGTGACCTTGACGTCCTTGACTTCGTATCCGGCGAGAACACCACTCTCCATCGCTTCCTTGATTCCCTGCTCAACGGGCCTGATGTATTCGCGTGGGATGGTCCCGCCGACAATGCCATTCACAAAAACGAAACCCGCACCTGCGCCGCTGGGCTCAACCGTAATACGCACATGACCATACTGGCCGCGGCCGCCCGTCTGGCGGATGTACTTGCCTTCCGCATCGGCCTTGGACCGGATGGTCTCTTTGTATGCTACTTGCGGCTTTCCAACGTTAGCGCCGACGTTGAACTCGCGCATCATACGATCCACGATGATTTCCAAGTGCAATTCACCCATTCCCGAAATGATGGTCTGGGCGGTATCGGGATCGGTATGAATACGAAATGTCGGATCTTCCTGAGCGAGCTTGTTGAGCGCAACGCCCATCTTTTCCTGATCGGCCTTCGTCTTGGGCTCGATCGCAACGGCGATCACCGGCTCTGGAAAGTCCATCGCTTCCAGCAGGATCTGCTTGTTCTCGTCGCAGATCGTGTCGCCCGTCGTGACGTTGCGGAGACCTACAGCTGCGGCGATATCGCCGGCGAACACATCCTTGATTTCCTCGCGCTTGTTGGCATGCATCTTCAACAGCCGGCCTACGCGTTCGCGTGCCTGCTTGGTCGAGTTATAAACATAGGAACCGGTATCCAGCTTGCCGGAATAAACTCTGAAGAACGCGAGCTGACCCACGAACGGATCCGTCATGATTTTGAAAACCAGAGCGGAGAATGGTTCCTTATCTTCAGCTTTGCGTGTTTCAGCCGCTGAGCGATCGGTCGTCCAACCCTGAACAGGCGGGATATCCACAGGCGACGGAAGGAAGCTCACCACGGCATCAAGCAGTGGCTGGACGCCTTTATTCTTGAATGAGGATCCACAGAGGACCGGGGTCAGCTTGATGGCGATGGTGCCCTTGCGAATCGCAGCCTTAAGCTCCTCATTGGAAATCTTTTCACCACCGACAAACTTCGCGAACAGCGCCTCATCGGCCTCACAAGCAGCTTCGATAATCTTCTCGCGGTACTGATGAACAATTTCCCTATATTCAGCTGGAATCTCTTCGAGCGAATATTCGGCGCCCAGGGTTTCGTCGCGGTAAAGAATCGCCTTCTCGTCGAGAAGGTCGATAATTCCCTTGAATGTGTCTTCTTTACCCAGCGGGTATTGAATCGCGACTGGATTGGCGTGCAGACGAGCTCGCATCATCAGCATGCAACGCTCGTAATCCGCGCCCAGCCGATCCATTTTGTTGACGAAAGCAATGCGCGGAACGGCGTACTTATCCGCCTGCCGCCATACTGTTTCCGATTGCGGCTCGACGCCACCCACGGCGCAGAATACGGCGACAGCGCCATCCAGCACCCGCAACGAGCGCTCGACTTCAGCAGTGAAATCAACGTGACCCGGAGTGTCGATGATATTGATGCGATGGTTGTTCCAGAAACAAGTCGTGGCGGCCGACGTAATCGTAATCCCGCGCTCCTGCTCCTGCTCCATCCAATCCATCGTAGCGGTGCCTTCGTGCACCTCGCCGATCTTGTAGTTGATTCCGGTGTAATAGAGAATCCTCTCCGTGGTGGTGGTCTTACCGGCATCGATGTGAGCCATGATGCCGATATTTCGTGTTTTCTCTAGTGCTGTGGTACGTGGCATAACTTTACTTCTTGCTGCAGGACGCTTTCAGGCGTCCCGCGGGCGTAAACCCGCGGCCTACAGTCTCACCACCGGTAATGCGCGAAAGCCTTATTCGCTTCCGCCATGCGGTGAGTGTCTTCCTTCTTCTTGATCGAATTTCCGCGATTGTTCGCGGCGTCTATCAGTTCTCCAGCCAGCTTTTCTTCCATGGACTTCTCGCCCCGGCTTCTCGAGTAAGTCAGAATCCAGCGAATTGCCAGCGATGTTCGCCGGGCAGGGTTGACTTCTACCGGCACCTGATATGTCGAACCGCCAACGCGCCGGGACTTGACTTCCAGAACGGGTTTGATGTTTTCGACAGCCTTCTTGAACAGCTTCAGCGGTTCGTCCTGGGTCTTTTTCTGAACGACATCAAGTGCCCCATAGAGGATGTGCTGAGCCGTGCTCTTCTTTCCACCATACATCATGCAGTTCACAAACTTCGAGATCAACGTGCTCTGATACATCGGATCCGGCACGATCTCGCGCTTGACGATGTGCGCTTTCCTGGGCATAGAAAAACCTCAAATGACCGCGAAAATTCGAATCCGAATATCACGGTCAGAAATCCCGATTAATTCTTGGATCTTTAAGAATTCCCACAGCCCGGACTTGCGCCGGGCTATCGGGTCTCCGCGGGCAAAACCCGCGACTAACGCTTATCCCTTAGGCCGCTTCGCGCCGTATTTCGAGCGCGACTGTTTCCGATTCGCGACCCCTGCTGCATCGAGCGTCCCACGAATAACGTGATAGCGAACGCCGGGCAGGTCTTTCACACGGCCGCCACGGATCAAGACGATGGAGTGTTCCTGCAGATTGTGGCCGATACCGGGGATGTAGGTTGTTACTTCAATCCCATTGGTCAGACGCACACGTGCAACTTTGCGAAGGGCCGAATTTGGCTTCTTCGGCGTCGACGTATACACGCGAGTGCACACGCCTCTTTTCTGCGGACATTCCTGCAAAGCAGGACTACTCGTCTTGTACTTAGGCTTCTGTCTACCTTGTCGAACAAGCTGATTAAAAGTCGGCACGAACCTATTAGCTCCTAAATCTCAGCGGCCTTCCAGGCGCCAAAGTTGCGCCCGGTAAAACCTTTTAATTCTACTGAAGAAACTACAGGAAGCACAAGAGGCACAAAAATATTTTTTGCGCCTCCCATGCTCCTGTGCTTTTCTTTTCCTTTTACGTCGTCAGACCTTCCTGCTGCGGCTGCTCCTCCGCAGCAAGATCGTCATTAAGTTCCAACTCAGGCGGTACAGGTTCGCCAAGCGACGGCTCCGGTTCTTCGGAGATCAGTTCGACGTTCCGGTAAAACTCAAGGCCGGTCCCCGCCGGAATGAGTCGTCCCATAATGACGTTCTCTTTCAGACCCCTGAGGTAGTCGATCTTTCCGCTGATGGAAGCCTCAGTCAGCACGCGAGTCGTTTCCTGGAACGAAGCGGCCGATATGAACGATTCCGTAGAGAGCGACGCCTTCGTGATTCCGAGCAGAAGCGGGCGGCCGGATGCCGGCTTTCCGCCGTTCTTCTTCACGCGATCATTCTCTTCCTGGAATCTGAATTTATCGACCTGCTCATCGACCAGAAACTCCGTGTCGCCGACATCCTCGACTTTGATCCATCGCATCATCTGGCGAACGATGACCTCGATGTGTTTATCGTTGATGTTGACTCCCTGCAGTCGATAGACCTCCTGAATCTCGTTGACCAGATAAGCCTGCAGTTCCTTTTCACCGAGAACAGCAAGAATATCGTGCGGGTTACGCGGCCCATCCATCAATGGTTCGCCGGCACGGACGTGCTCGCCTTCCTGGACGTTCACGTGAACACCGCGTGGGAGCGCGTATTCACGCTCGACGCCGTTTTCATTGATGACCATGATCTTGCGTTGGCCTTTCGTGATATCGCCGTACTTCACGATGCCATCAATTTCAGTGATCACCGCTGTCTCGCGCGGCTTCCGGGCCTCGAACAATTCGACGACGCGCGGCAATCCGCCCGTGATGTCCTTGGTCTTCGTCGTCTCGCGCGGGATCTTCGCAAGAACGTCGCCCTGGTGAACCGTATCGCCGTCCGCGACCATCAGGTGAGCGCGGGACGGAATGAGGTACTTCCGCAGGACTTTGTGTTTGTCGTCGCGAATCTGAATCGTGGGCTGGCGCTTTTCGTCGGGTGAATCCGTGACGACCCATCGCGAAAGGCCCGTCACCTCGTCCAGCTCCTCGTGCATCGTGACCCCTTCGAGCAGGTCCTTGAACTGAATGGCGCCGCTGACCTCCGTCAGGATGGCAAACGTATAGGGATCCCATTCGACGAGGGTTGCGCCAACCTTCACGTGGTCGCCCTCATTGACCTTCAGTTTGGCGCCGTACACGATGGTATAGCGTTCTTTCTCCCGACCCTTCTCGTCCATGATCGCCAGTACGCCGTTCCGGTTCATCGCCACCAGGAATCCTTCCTGATTCCGAACAGTCTGCAGTGCGTGGAATTTGATCGTACCGGCGTTCTTTGCTTCCAGACTCGTCTGTTCCGCCACACGACTGGCCGTACCACCGATGTGGAAGGTGCGCATTGTGAGCTGCGTACCCGGTTCGCCGATCGACTGCGCGGCAATGACGCCGACGGCTTCTCCGATCTCAACGAGTTTTCCAGTGGCCAGATTTCTGCCGTAGCATCGGACGCAGGCACCTCGTCGGGATTCGCACGTCAGGACCGAGCGAATTTTCACGCGCTCGATGCCGGCGGCCTGAATCGCGCTGGCAAGATCCTCCGAAATCTCCTGGTTGATTTCGACGATGATTTTGCCTTCGTAATCTTTAATCTTCTCGAGCGAAACACGGCCGACGATACGATCTCGCAAGCGGCTCGATGATTTCGCCTGATTCGACGATGGAGCCTACATAAATTCCATCGACAGTTCCGCAATCGCCTTCACTGATGATGACGTCTTGAGCGACGTCGACCAGGCGGCGAGTCAGGTACCCCGAATCGGCGGTCTTGAGAGCCGTGTCGGCCAGACCTTTACGCGCTCCGTGCGTCGAGATGAAGTACTGCTGCACCGTGAGACCTTCGCGGAAATTCGCGGTAATGGGAGTTTCGATGATTTCACCCGATGGTTTCGCCATCAAACCACGCATGCCGGCAAGCTGCCGGATCTGCTGCTTCGAACCGCGAGCACCGGAGTCCGCCATCAACAGAATTGGATTGAAACCATGGCTTGCTTTCTCGGCGCGTTCCATTTCATTGAACATCATGTCCGAGATTTTTTCAGTGACGTCGGACCAAATGGCAATGACCTTGTTATAACGCTCGCCATTCGTAATCGCACCGTCACGATACTGCTGGTCGACTTTCACGACTTCGTTCTGCGCGTTGTCTACGAAATCGCGCTTGCCGGGAGGAACAATCAGGTCATCGATGGAAATCGTGATGCCGGCTCTCGTGGCATAGGCGAAGCCGAGTTCCTTCACGTGATCGAGCATCGACACCGTCATTTCCGGTCCGTAACGCAGATAGACATAGCTGACGAGCTGGCCGAGCCCCTTCTTTTTCAGCAAACCATTCATGAACGGCATTCCCTTCGGCATATTGTCGTAAAGAATGACGCGGCCGACGGTTGTGTTCAGCATGTGGTTCTTGGCTTCGATCGCTTCGGCATGAACGATAGCCTGCTCGTCGTAGGCGGTCGTCATGTCAATGAGGGGACCGGTATAACGCAGTCGGATAGACGTCTGTGTCTCGACTTCACCGGCATCCCACGCCATCAGCACTTCATCAATCGAGCCAAACGTACGCCCTTCACCTTTTGCTCCGGGCTTCGGGCGCGTGAGGTAATAAACGCCAAGCACCATATCCTGGGTCGGAACGGCAACTGGCTGTCCGCTCGCGGGAGACAGCAGATTCTGAGTCGAAAGCATCAGAACCGAGGCCTCAATCTGGGCCTCTGGTGACAGAGGGATATGAACGGCCATCTGGTCGCCGTCGAAATCCGCGTTAAAGGCGGTGCAAACGAGCGGGTGAATTTTGATGGCCTTTCCTTCTACGAGCACGGGTTCGAACGCCTGGATACCAAGGCGGTGAAGCGTTGGAGCGCGATTCAGCAATACGGGGTGATCTTTGATGACTTCTTCCAGGATGTCCCACACGACGGAATCCTGACGTTCCACCATTTCCTTGGCGGCCTTCACTGTGGTGCAATGGCCACCCTGTTCGAGCCGGTTATAGATGAACGGCTTGAACAGCTCGAGCGCCATCTTCTTAGGCAGGCCGCACTGATGCAGATGCAAATCCGGCCCGACGACGATGACCGAGCGTCCGGAATAATCGACACGCTTCCCGAGCAGATTCTGCCGGAACCGTCCTTGTTTTCCCTTCAGGGTATCCGAGAGCGATTTCAGGGGCCGATTGTTCGCACCGCGGAGAATGCGGCCGCGTCGTCCGTTGTCGAATAGCGCATCGACAGCTTCCTGCAACATGCGCTTTTCATTGCGAACGATCACGTCAGGCGCATGAAGTTCGATCAGCTTTTTCAACCGATTGTTGCGGTTGATTACGCGCCGGTACAAGTCATTGAGGTCCGATGTCGCAAAGCGCCCGCCATCCAGAGGAACGAGTGGACGAAGTTCCGGGGGAATGACGGGGATCACGTCCAGAATCATCCATTCCGGCTTATTTCCGGACTTTACAAACGCTTCGACGACCTTGAGACGTTTCGCAAACTTCACCTTCTTCTGTTGCGAATTCTCATTCTTCATCTTAATGCGAAGTTCCTGCGACAGCTCATCGATGTCGACGCGTTTCAGGAGCTCTTTAATGGCTTCAGCTCCCATCATGGCGACGAATTTTCCGGGGTACTCCTGTTGAAGCTGGCGGAACTTTTCTTCGGTGAGCAGTTCGCGTTCTTTCAGCGGAGCGTCCCCGGGATCGATGGTCACGTACGCTTCGAAATAAAGGACTCTCTCCAGCTCGCGCAAGGACATATCGAGAAGATGCCCGATGCGGCTCGGCAGGCCTTTGAAGAACCATACATGCGAGCAGGGGCTGGCGAGCTCAATATGGCCGAGCCGCTCACGGCGAACCTTGGAGAGCGTGACTTCGACGCCGCACTTGTCGCAAATCACGCCACGATGTTTCATGCGCTTGTACTTGCCGCAGAGGCATTCCCAGTCCGTCACGGGACCGAAAATTCGAGCACAGAACAAACCATCTTTCTCCGGCTTGAAGGTTCGATAATTGATGGTTTCCGGCTTGGTTACTTCGCCATGAGACCACGAGCGAATCTTTTCTGGAGAGGCCAGACTGATCCGAATGCTGTCAAAATCGGCGATCGATGCCGCCCTGTCATAAGGATTCGATCTAATCAATTTAATTCCCTCCTACGGCGATTTCTTTAAGCGTCGGCATCACGCCGTTGGCTTTCGCTTCATAAGTTCGACATCGAGACAGAGGCTCTGCAGCTCGCGGATCAAGACGTTGAAGGACTCCGGCACACCCGGCTCCATCGCAGCTTCACCTTTCACGATCGCCTCGTAAATCTTCGTCCGTCCGTACACATCATCGGACTTGGCTGTCAGCAATTCCTGAAGGATATGCGCGGCGCCGTATGCTTCAAGCGCCCACACTTCCATCTCTCCAAAGCGTTGTCCGCCGAATTGCGCCTTTCCGCCGAGCGGCTGTTGAGTAATCAATGAGTAGGGGCCAATGGATCGGGCATGGATTTTGTCGTCGACCAGATGCGATAACTTCAACATGTAGATATAGCCGACTGTGACTTCCTGCTCGAAGGGCACACCCGTCATGCCGTCGTAAAGACGAGTCTTGCCGGTTTGTGGCAAATTCGCTTTATCGAGCATGTTCTTGATCTCGCTTTCGGTTGCTCCATCGAAAACGGGCGTGGCGAACCACATCCCGAGTGCTTGAGCCGCCCAGCCGAGGTGGGTTTCAAGAATCTGGCCTACATTCATTCGTGACGGCACACCCAGAGGATTGAGTACGATCTCAACGGGCGTTCCATCCGGAAGATATGGCATGTCTTCTTCAGGGAGAATTCTGGCGATAACGCCCTTGTTACCATGCCGACCGGCCATCTTGTCTCCGACAGACAGCTTGCGCTTCATCGCGACATATACCTTTACGAGCTTAATAACGCCCGGAGGCAGTTCGTCACCGCGTCGGAGCTTCGAGATCCGCTCTTCGTGAATTTTTCGAAGAACGTCGATCTGTCGCGTCGTCATCTCTTCGATTTCCTGGATCTGATCGTGCGGAGTGGCGCCGTCTTTGAATTTCAGCTTCAGCAGTTCGCGAAGCGAGAGATTTTCGATGACTTCCGTCGTCATCTCAGTGCCCTTCGCCACGATCTTGCGACCGGTGCGTTCATGGACCAACTCGTTGGAAACGACTTTGCCCTCAAGCAATGCGACCAGCCGCTTATTGCGTTCGTCGGTAAGAATCCGGATTTCATCGCGGAGGTTCTTTTCTAAACGGGAAATCTCCATACTCTCGATCAGTTTGGCCCGTTCGTCCTTCTCGGCACCCTTGCGCGAAAAGATTTTCACGTCGACAACGATACCTTCGATGCCGGGCGGGCAAATCAGGGATGCATCACGAACGTCCCCGGCCTTTTCACCGAAGATCGCGCGCAGGAGCTTTTCCTCAGGTGTCAACTGAGTCTCGCCTTTCGGCGTGACTTTTCCGACAAGAACATCGCCCGGCTTAACGTAGGCGCCGATGCGGATGATGCCGGCCTCGTCCAGGTCCTTCAGGAAGGACTCGCTGACATTAGGGATGTCGCGCGTGATTTCTTCCGGACCGAGCTTCGTGTCCCGTGCTTCGATTTCGAACTCCTCGATGTGAATGGAGGTGTAGTAGTCGTCTTTGACGAGACGTTCAGAAACCAAAATGGCGTCTTCAAAGTTGTAGCCGCGCCAAGGCATAAACGCCACGAGCACGTTCCGGCCAAGCGCCAGTTCCCCCTTTTCGGTGCATGGTCCGTCGGCAAGAACCTGTCCCTTGACAACCCGGTCGCCGCGGCGAACGATTGGCTTCTGATTGATACAGGTGTTCTGATTAGAGCGCTTGAACTTTGTCAGCGTGTAAATGTCTGCCCCGACTTCGCGAGAGAAATGACCGTCTTCGGCGGACTCCACCCTCACTATTATACGCTCTGAATCGATCGAATCGACGATGCCCGTCCGGCGGCACACAATCACCGCTCCTGAATCCCGAGCTGTGATTTCTTCCATTCCGGTACCGACCAGCGGAGCGGCCGTCCGCAACAGCGGCACCGCCTGGCGTTGCATATTCGATCCCATTAACGCGCGGTTGGCGTCA
Source organism: uncultured Acidobacteriota bacterium (assembly GCA_963738025.1). Lineage (GTDB taxonomy): Bacteria > Acidobacteriota > Terriglobia > 20CM-2-55-15 > 20CM-2-55-15 > 20CM-2-55-15. Next base: position 58,382 of record CAVTWA010000003.1, read on the forward strand.
TCGTTTTCCAGGAAAGGAATCAGCGAGGCCGCCACGGAAACGAGCTGTTTAGGCGAAACGTCGACGTAATCGACTTCATTGCGGTGTTTCAGTACAAAGTTACCGGCCTGCCGAACATTGACGAGTTCGTGCGTCAGTTTGCCGGCGTCGTCCATCTCCTCATTTGCCTGCGCGATGAGGTATTTGTCCTCTTCCCAGGCGGAGAGATAGAACGAGTAGGGGATAAATTCGGCCCGCTTTTTCTTGCGGGATTTCAGATCTTCGTTCTCTGCCTCGACCCCTTCCCGCTCGACATGCTCGCTAACTTTGAACTTCGAGTCACCGGAGCTGATGATCGTCACGTAATCCACCACGCGTCCGTTTTTCACCTTCCGATAAGGACTCTCGATGAAACCGTATTCATTGATGCGGGCATAGCAACTCAAGGACGATATCAATCCGATGTTCGGACCTTCCGGCGTTTCAATGGGACAGATGCGTCCGTAGTGCGTCGGATGGACGTCGCGTACTTCGAATCCCGCGCGCTCACGTGAGAGACCACCCGGACCAAGGGCCGACAAACGTCGTTTATGCGTAATTTCAGAAAGAGGGTTCGTCTGGTCCATGAACTGGGACAATTGTGACGAGCCGAAGAATTCGCGGACTGCCGCGATCACAGGTTTCGCATTGATCAGATCGTGCGGCATGGCGGTGACCATTTCCTGATACACCGACATCTTTTCTTTGATTGCCCGCTCCATGCGCACCAGACCGATGCGGAACTGGTTTTCAAGAAGTTCGCCTACGGCACGGACGCGGCGGTTGCCGAGGTGATCGATGTCGTCCACCTGCCCTATGTTTTTACGAAGCTTCAGCAGATAAGTAATGACGGCATAGAAGTCTGCCGGCTCGAGGATCCGCTTCTCGAGAGGCGTGGTCAGGTCCAGCTTGATATTGAACTTGAGCCGGCCCACCTTTGAAAAGTCGTACTTCCGAGCGTCGAAGAACATGCCTTCGAAGAGCGCTGTTGCCGTCTCAAGCGTCGGCGGATCACCGGGGCGCAGTTTTCGGTAAATTTCGATCAACGCTTCCTGTGTCGTCTTGATGGTGTCCTTGCGGAGCGTCAAACTGAGAACGACGCCGATGTCGTCGCGCTCAGGGAAAAAGACGGGAAGCTCGGGAACTCCGGCATCGATGATCTGCCGGATGATGTTCTGGGTTAGTTCGTTGTTGGTCTCGACAATGACCTCACCCGTATTCGTGTCAACGATGTCGCTGACCGCAAACGACGCCTTCGAGGTCTTCAGGGTTGACTTCGAACCGCTCGACCTTCGCCTGCTTGATGTGGCCAAGCACGGATTTAGTGATTTTCTTTCCGGCGTGAACCAGAACTTCTTTCGTCTTCGGATTCGCGATGTCCTTCGAAACCTTAATGCCTTCGATGTTGTCGGAAACGCTCCAGAATATCTTTTTGCCCTCGATGGTCAGGCGGTCCGTCTTGTAGAAGGCCCGGATGATTTCTTCGTCACTTTTCAGTCCAAGCGCGCGCAGGAAAATGGTTGCGAGAAATTTGCGCTTCCGGTCGATGCGGACGTAGAGAATATTTTTCGCGGTCTCATATTCGAACTCCACCCACGAGCCGCGATAAGGGATGATCTTTCCCAGAAAATAGCTCTTGCTCGGAGTCGATTCAAAGAAAACACCGGGACTTCTGTGGAGCTGACTGACGATGACACGTTCCGTACCGTTGATGATGAAGGTTCCGTTCTCGGTCATCAGCGGGATTTCACCGAAGTAAACTTCCTGCTCCTTGATGTCGCGGATGGTCTTCGCCCCGGTGTCCGGATCCTTGTCGAAAATCGTCAGGCGGATAATGACCTTCAAAGGCGCAGCGTACGTCATGCCGCGTTCCTGACACTCGGCAACGTCGTATTTGAGGTTCAACTGAACCGGGTCACCGCATTTGTTGCAGAACGTGACCTGGTTCTTATTCGTCGTACCGCACTTCGGGCACATGACTGTCGGTTCCGACTGGAAAGGATTCGTCGCGATAGTCGCGCCACAGGACTTACACGTGCTGCGCAAATGATGGAGGCCTTTCAGATTTCCGCACTTGCACTCCCAGTTTCCGATGGAGTAGCTGATGAACTCGAGCGTCGAGACGCCGCGGAAATCCGAAATCGGGAAAACGGAGTTGAACACCGCCTGTAAGCCGGTATCTTCGCGCTCCTCCGGAAGCATGTTCATCTGGAGGAACCGTTCGTACGAATTTTTTTGTACCTCGATCAGATTCGGAATCTGGATCGCTGTCCGAATCTTGGAGAAGTTCGTTCTCTCTCGTGAGGTGGGCTTGGTTTCCGCCATTTTTCGATTAACTCCTAGAACAAAAATAGGCCGACCCGTGGGCGGACTACGCCCTTCAGGTCAGCGTGTGGATTTGGCGGTCTCGGGGGCCGGGCGTGAACACCCGCTCCCCCCAAAACGCCTCTACTTGATTTCGACTGTTGCGCCGGCGTCAGTAAATTTCTTTTTGATGGTTTCAGCTTCGTCTTTGTTTACGCCTTCTTTGACGGGCTTCGGTGCGCCTTCAACCAGGTCCTTGGCTTCTTTCAATCCGAGACTCGTAATCTCACGGACGACTTTGATAACGCCTATCTTGTTACCGCCAACTGCAGTAAGAACGACGTTGAATTCCGTCTTCTCCTCCGCAGGAGCCGCGGCTGCACCACCGCCACCACCGGCCGCGGGAGCCGCTGCAACGGCCGCCGCCGCCGCGCTGACACCGAATGCTTCTTCAAGAGCCTTTGACCAACTCCGAAGCTTCGAGCAGCGACAATCCCTTAATTTCTTCGATAATGTTTTGAACCTTAGACATTGCCATCTCCTAAACTATTTAGGATCGGGCGCACCGGCCAAGCTACCGTCAGCATTGTCCTTTGACGGCTATTGGCAGGTCCCCCATCCCGGGAATTATTCGTGAAACTTATTCTGCTCGACCGCCTGCTTCATGACGACAGCGAGATTGCGAGCAACACCGTTTAAAGCGACCGCAAGCCGCTGCGCCGGTGAATTAATTAAAAAGAGCAGTTTTGCAATCAGTTCCTCTTTCGAGGGCATCGCCGCAATGCTGATGATATCGGCCAAATTGATGACGCGACCTTCAACCATCCCGGCCTTGAAAACAAATAAAGGATTCGTCTTGGCGTAAGCGGTTAAGGCCTTGGCCAAAGAAACCGGATCGGTCGCGTTGTACGCGATTGCGGTCGACCCATCGAACGACTTGGCAACACCCTCGGCAGCTGTCCCTTCGGCCGCCTTTCTGGCCAGCGTATTCTTGACAACCCGGTAGCCACTCTTGGTATCCCGGATCTTCTGGCGCAGCTCCGTGTCCTGCAGCACGGTCATCCCCTGAAACTGGGCCACGAAGAGATTTTTCGCCTCAGCCAGGTCTTTCTTGAGCGCGTCGAGTTCTTCCTTTTTCTTGCCTTTGGATTTCATCTTGTCCTCACGCTTTAATTCGCGTCTAACGCAACCAGGTCGAGATCGACACCAGGGCTCATCGTGGAAGCAACCGTGATGCGTTTAACGTATTTCCCTTTGAGCGCCGCAGGACGGGCTTTCATCACGGAATCTATGAGCGTGTGCGCGTTTTCGCTAAGCTGATCTTTCGTAAATTCGATTTTACCAACAGGCGCATGAATGATCCCTGTCTTGTCGACGCGGAACTCGACTTTGCCGGCCTTGACTTCCTTGATGGCCTTCGCAACATCCGTCGTAACGGTTCCGATCTTCGGATTCGGCATAAGGCCGCGCGGACCGAGAACCTTACCGAGCCGACCAACACCTCTCATCATGTCGGGCGTTGCAATACAGGCATCGAAATCAACCCAGCCGCCGGCAATCTTTTCTACGATATCGTCGCCCCCGACAATTTCAGCACCAGCCTGTTCCGCTTCTTTGATTTTTTCGCCGGATGCGATGACGCAAACTTTCTTGGATTTGCCCAAGCCATGCGGCAATACGACCGTACCGCGAACCATTTGATCGGCGTGCTTCGGATCAACGCCGAGACGCATATGTACTTCAATGGTCTCATTGAACTTGGCAAAATGAATTCGTTTCAAGGCGCCCATGGCGTCTTCAATCGTGTAAGGTCGCGGCTCAAGCTGTTTCTTCGCTGCTTCGTATTTCTTTCCTGGTTTTGCCATAAGTTTCCTTAAATACCCGAGACCTAAACGACTTCGATTCCCATGCTTCGGGCCGTGCCCTTCACGGTCTGAATTGCCGCGCTGAGATTCGCTGCATTCAGATCGGGCATCTTCAGCCGCGCAATATCTTCAACCTGTTTTTGTGTAACAGTGCCAACCTTGCTCTTGTTGGGCTCCCCCGAACCCTTGGCAATGTTTGCCGCACGCTTCAGCAAAATAGAGGCAGGGGGCGTCTTCGTAATGAAGCTGTAGGAACGATCGGCATAGATTGTCACGACAACAGGGATGATCAAGCCTTCCTGGTCCTTGGCTGAAGTCTTCGCGTTGAAGGACTTGCAGAAGTCCATAATGTTCACGCCATGCTGGCCAAGAGCCGGACCGACGGGTGGCGCCGGAGTCGCTTTTCCGGCAGGGATTTGTAATTTCACCTGACCAATTACTTTTTTTGCCATCGCTACATCTTCTCCACTTGAAGGAAGTCGAGTTCAACGGGCGTGGATCGGCCAAAAATGGTGACCATAACCTTCAAGGTATTTCTGTCCGTATTCACTTCGTCGACAACGCCGGTAAAGCTCGCAAATGGACCATCAATAATCTTGACGGTTTCTCCCTTTTCGAATGTGAGTTTCGGTTTCGGCTTGTCGGCAGCCGTCGAAACCCGATAGACAATTTGCTGTACCTCTTCTTCGCTCAGCGGCGTCGGGTTCTGGCCCGATCCCACAAATCCCGTAACGCGGGGAGTGTTCTTCACAAGGTGCCAGGCTTCGTCGCTAGGACCACCTTTTTCGGTGGTTTCCATTTCCACGAGCACGTAACCCGGATAGAACATCTTCTGCGAGACGACGCGCTTGCCGCCGCGCACCTCAACGACCTCTTCCGTTGGAATGAGAACATTATGGATCTCATTCTCCAGATTGAAGGCCTTGACCCTGCTGCGGAGACTTTCAGCCACTTTGCGCTCGAATCCCGAGTATGTGTGAATAATGTACCAGAGCTTGGACACTGGGCTACGCACCTCCGGTCGTGATTCCAAAGTGGCGGAGCACCCAGTTCAGTCCGTAGCCCAAGGCCTGGTCGACCGCAAATAAATATAGTCCGAAGAAGAATACGCTGACGATGACCACGATTGTGGTGCCTATGACTTCCTGGCGGTTAGGCCAGGAAACCTTTCGCATCTCACTGCGTACGTCGACGTAAAACTGCTTCGCGCTCTCAGTCCAATGTTTAAATGATTCTGCCGGGTTCATCAAAAAAATAAGTGCTGGCAGGCCAGGAGGGATTCGAACCCCCAGCATCCGGTTTTGGAGACCGGCGCTCTACCAGTTGGAGCTACTGGCCTGCACTTTGTTAAAAGACCATCCAAAAAGTATACCAGACTTTGAAGCTATTTCGTCTCTTTATGCGCCGTATGATGGCGGCAGCGTGGACAAAACTTCTTCATCTCCAGACGCTCTGTGGTCTTTTTTTTGTTTTTAGTGGTTGAGTAATTTCTTTCTTTGCAGTCGGTACACTGCATCGTAATGATGTCGCGCATTAGGCAATAATCTCCGCAACGGTTCCCGCACCGACGGTGCGTCCGCCTTCACGAATCGCGAATCGCAATCCCTTCTCCAGTGCTACCGGCGTGATCAGCTCGATCGCTAAACTCACGTTGTCTCCCGGCATCACCATCTCCACGCCTTCCGGCAATTCCGCCGATCCTGTCACATCCGTCGTTCTGAAATAAAACTGCGGCCGGTATCCCTTGAAGAACGGCGTGTGCCGTCCTCCCTCTTCTTTCGTCAATACGTAGATCTCCGCCTTGAATTTCGTGTGCGGCGTGATCGATCCCGTCTTGGCCACCACCTGTCCGCGTTCCACTTCTTCCTTTTTCGTCCCGCGCAACAGCAAGCCCACGTTGTCTCCGGCCTGTCCTTCATCCAGCAGCTTCTTGAACATTTCCACGCCCGTGATCACCGTCTTGAACGTCGGCTTGAATCCCACGATTTCCATTTCCTCGCCGACCTTCACGATCCCGCGCTCGATTCGTCCCGTCACCACTGTCCCGCGGCCCGAAATCGAAAAAATATCTTCGATCGGCATCAGGAACGGCTTATCCACCGCCCGCTGCGGCACCGGAATGTAGCTATCCACCGCTTCCATCAACTCGTCGATCTTCTTCACCCAGTTCGGATCGTCTTCCATCGCCTTCAATGCCGAACCCCGGATCACCGGTATGTCGTCTCCTGGAAACTGATAGCTCTTCAACAAGTCCCGAACTTCCAACTCCACCAGATCCAGCAGTTCCGGATCTTCCACTGCATCGCATTTGTTCAAAAACACCACGATGTAGGGCACCCCGACCTGCCTCGCCAACAGGATGTGCTCCCGTGTCTGCGGCATCGGACCGTCCGTCGCCGCCACCACCAGGATCGCTCCATCCATCTGCGCCGCTCCCGTGATCATGTTTTTGATGTAATCCGCATGTCCCGGGCAGTCCACGTGCGCGTAATGCCTCTTCGCCGTTTCATACTCCACGTGCGCCGTCGCGATCGTGATTCCTCGCGCCTTCTCTTCCGGCGCGTTATCAATCGAGTCAAACGACCGATATTTCACCTTCGGATTGTGCTTCGCCAGCACCTTCGTGATGCACGCCGTCAATGTCGTCTTCCCATGATCGATGTGCCCGATCGTCCCCACGTTCACGTGCGGCTTATTTCTCTCGAATTTCTCTTTCGCCATGGATATCTCTCCGTATCTTTATCTCTTAAGGCTTTCGCTTATCGCTATAACTCGCTATAAAAAGGAGCGGGAGACGGGATTCGAACCCGCGACCAACGGCTTGGAAGGCCGTGACTCTAGCCACTGAGTTACTCCCGCACTGGAGCCCACGACCAGGATTGAACTGGTGACCTCGTCCTTACCAAGGACGCGCTCTACCAACTGAGCTACGTGGGCAACTTATCGACTTCGCGCCGCATCTATCAGGCTTCGTCTATCAAGGCTTCGCACTATCGCGCTCGCGCTTCGCGTATGGACAGGGGAGGATTCGAACCTCCGTAGCCCGCAAGGAGCGGCAGATTTACAGTCTGCTGCCATTAACCGCTCGGCCACCTGTCCGCACCTTCGAATGAACACAGGAGCTGGCGAAGGGAATTGAACCCCCGACCTGCTGATTACAAGTCAGCTGCTCTACCAACTGAGCTACGCCAGCATCGACAAATTTATGACTGTAGCATAGGAATTTAGGGTGTTCAACGGGTCGTTAGGCAAAAAAATTGCTAATGTGTGCTTCGCTGGCGAACAACCTCATAAAGAATGATGCCGGCAGCGACCGAAATATTGAGCGAAGCAATGTTGCCGAGCATCGGAATTCGCACCAGAGCGTCACAATGTTCGCGCACCAGACGCCGTAACCCTCGGTGCTCACCCCCCAGAACGAGTGCGACCGGGCCTTTATAATCAAAATCGGTCCAGTTTTGATTTCCGGCCGGATCAACGCCAACCACCCAGAGCCCCTTCTCCTTCATCTGATCGATGGCGACCACCAGATTTTTAACGCGAACAACCGGAAGGTAAGCCGTCGCTCCGGCCGATGCTTTTATGACCGTGGCCGTGAGCGGCGCCGAATGCCGCTCGGGAACCACAACACCTGACGCGTTACAGCCTTCGGCAGTTCTGATCACGGCGCCGAGATTGTGCGGATCTTCCACACCGTCAAGCACGACAACGATTGGCTTTTCGGACTTAAATAACGTCTCAAACTCTGCATACTCGAATGCTGATGCGACAGCGATAATGCCCTGGTGCACGGCACCTTCAGCAATGCGATCCAGAATATGCCGCTCCTCTTTCCGGACAGGCACACCTCGCTCGCGCGCCAGATTCAAAATCTCCCTCAATTTTTCGGAATGCGCTTCTCTCGCAATGTGAATGCGTTCGACCGGTTGCCGGCGAGAAGCCAGTGCCTCGTATACCGCTTGAACTCCGCAGATTTTGTTATCCATAAGGTCGTTGCGCTCGTGATGGCATCGACGGCCGCAATTCGCTTGCGGGTGTTTGCCCATACAACACTAATTCATGTTACGGGATGGGATGTGTTGAAGTTTCGTTTCAGTGAGTAGGGTCAGGATAGCCCCAAGAGCGAACTCTCTGGACTATGATCTGAGAGTACTTGCCTGCAGAGGGTCTCTTATTTGGGAACGGTAAACGTTGCGTCGAAATGCCCCTGAGAGAAGCCGCATGCATAATTCTCGCCGCCGGAAAGAAGACCTCTGTCTTTCAGGGGGATTCATCGTATAGAAACTGTGCGCTCAGCTCCCATCGCTTGAGTTATTTCCGAAACCATAATTGCCCAACATACGATCCAAATGGATCTCTCAGCCTAACACCTTGGACAAATCAAGCAGAACCTCGAGTTTGCGAAACGGTGTGAGATTTATTCGAGAAATACGAGTGCGACGGCCTCAGCAGCCATGGCTTCTTCTGTTCCAACTACGCCCAGATGTTCCATCGTCTTCGCCTTCACGTGAACATTGTCGGCGGGGATTCCGAGTACTTCCGCAATCTTGGTCTGCATTTCAGGGAAATAGGGCAGCAGCTTAGGACGCTGAGCCAGAATATTTGAATCGATATTGCCGATCTCGTAACCCTTTTTGCGAATGTACTCGGCAGTCTTACGTAGAAATTTCAGGCTGGAAACTCCCTTGAAACGATCATCGGTATCGGGAAACATCTCGCCGATGTTACCTAAACCACATGCCCCAAGCAGCGCGTCCGTGATGGCGTGGCTGAGCACGTCGCCATCGGAATGCCCGATCAGACCTTTCTCATGCACGATCTCAACCCCGCCCAGAATCAGCGATGTCGAAGGTCCCAAGCGATGCAGATCATAACCAATCCCGATGCGAAACTTCATTTCCCGCTCTCTTCTTCCAGAAAAGCGTGCGCCAAGGTCAAATCACTAGGACGCGTGATCTTTATATTACGTTCGGAACCGCGCACAATTGCGACGGGATGCCCCAGGCGTTCGACCAGGCTGGACTCGTCCGTGCCGTAGTATTCATCCTTTGCGGCGCTCTCAAAAGCCTCATTCAAAAGTGCCGTCTTAAAGACTTGCGGAGTTTGCGCCAATACCAGATGTTCCCGCGTGAGGGTGGATTGCACAAACTCTTTTTCCGCCTGCTTGACAGTATCGACGATGGGAACCGCAAGGATGGCAGCAGCACTGCGCTCGGCTTCGTGAACCGCATTCGTAATATCCGCGATGGCGACGAATGGCCGGACGCCGTCATGTACCGCTACTATATCCGTAGAGGGTTGAAGATGCTTGAGTCCCATCGCCACGGAATCCTGGCGCCGCTCACCGCCTTCGATAACCGTCACAGATTTTTTGAAACCCGCAGACTTCACAAGGCGCGTCACTTCTTCCACGGACTCGCGGGGCGCTGTAACAATAATGTAATCGATTACGTCACAAGCATCGAACTTGCGAATCGTATGGATGATGATGGGAGTTCCGTTTAGTGCAAGGAGCTGCTTGGGGCGGTCTGTTTTCATCCGGCGGCCCGAACCCGCCGCAGCTATAATAGCGCCAACTTTCATAAAGGAAAGTATAGACGGGGATTGGGTCAATTCCAGGGCGCAACTCAGAATTCTTCAGTCCAGAATCCGAACGTCCTGAATTGCGCCAAGCAAATGCCCGCTAGTGCGATACCTCCGTCTGCGCCTGTCTTTCAGGACGAGCATCCGGATGAGAACTACGATCCGGACGCTCTTCGCGGACGCTATGATGCGGCATTTCACCGCGTTTCTCTTCGTACCGCCCGAAAATCATTTTTCCGGCAGTGGTCTGAAGCACACTAGTTACCGAGGATTCGACGGTTTTCCCAATCATCTTTCGAGCGTTATCGACTACAACCATCGTGCCATCATCAAGGTACGCAATTCCCTGATTGAATTCTTTTCCTTCTTTCAAGATAAAGACCTTCATCGTTTCCCCGGGGAGATAGACTGGTTTCAGCGCGTTCGCAAGTTCGTTGATGTTGAGGACCTCAACCCCTCGTAACTGCGCAACCTTGTTCAGGTTGAAATCGTTTGTGACGATTTTTGCCCCGTCCAACTCTTTGGCCAACTCGATCAGCTTCATGTCCACTTCGCGAATTTGCGGGTAGTCGTTTTCGACGAACTGAACGCTGATTCCTGCCATCTTCTGAATGCGTTGCAAAATATCGAGACCGCGGCGTCCGCGGTTTCGCTTCAGGGCATCCGCCGAATCCGCAACCTGCTGCAATTCGCGAAGGACGAAGTGGGGGATAACGAGGGTTCCGTCAAGAAAGCCCGTTTCGCAAATATCCGCAATTCGTCCATCGATAACTACGCTGGTATCGAGAATCTTGTACGACTTCTTGGCTGGGCGTTCGCCACCGAAAAGGCCCCCCATCGCCGAAAGATTCAACATATCGCCTTTATTGGCCCCGATTACCAGACCAACATACGTCATTAGAAACAAGATGAAGAGCTTGATGAATGATAGCGAGTTTTGCTCAAAAATCGTGTCCGTCAGCATGTGGCTGATGAGTGCGGCGCCGACAATGCCCATGATCGAACCAGTGGCGGCTCCGATTAACCGCTTCAGTGTTGCGCGCTTTAAGCGGTGTTCGAAGTAGATAATGCCCAGCGCTGCGGCCAGACCGACGGCCACGGCATAATGAGACTCAAGTCCGAACGGTTGCGTCCGGAATGCTACTACTGTCAATGTGATAGCGAAAATCAGGCGCACTACCACAATATCGAGCAGGTAATTTTGTTCCTTGCCCTGCAAATCCGCCGCTGAGACCTTGGACGGAGAAGGCGGTGGGGCTTTGCTCTCTTTTCCTCTCATTGGACCACTCCCCGGGCGCATTATAAATCATTGAAAAAATAGAAAGATACAGAAAATATGGGGCTAGGCGAAGAGTTGCTCTTGGGCTTCCCGGAGATGCCGAACACGTGAGGTTTCCATCGGGAACTGCAATTCCTCCCCCAGCGGCTGCATCGGAATCACACTTCGGCTGAAGCCAAGAGCCGCCGCTTCCTTCAGACGGATTTCCGGAAACATTGCCGGCCGGACTTCGCCGCCAAGGCCCACCTCGCCAAATATTACCGTCGAGGGCAAGATGGGCTTATTCAGAAAGCTGGATAGAATCGCGGCCGCAATTGCCAGATCCGCGGCAGGCTCGTCAACCTGCAATCCTCCAATAACATTCAAGTAAATATCCTGATCCCAGAGGTTGACCCCCACACGCTTTTCCAGAACTGCGGAAACAAGGGCCAGGCGCTGAGGATCGACTCCTGTTGCAAGACGTCGCGGCGTACCAAAGTGCGTACGCGAAACCAAAGCCTGGATTTCCACAAGCAGCGGCCGCGAACCTTCCATGCAACACACAACGACCGAACCCGCCCCCATCAATTTCGTATCTGAAAGGAAAAGCGCTGACGGTTTTTCTACCGGCTTCAGCCCGGACGACATCATTTCGAAAATTCCGAGCTCGTTAGCGGGCCCAAAACGATTCTTGATCGTGCGGACAATCCGGTGTGGATGCTGACGCGGTCCCTCAAAGTAGAGCACCGTATCCACAATGTGCTCCAGAGCCTTCGGCCCGGCGATCGCGCCGTCTTTTGTGATGTGACCAATCAAGAAAACGGGTACGTGATTTTTCTTCGTCCAGAATAAGAGTTGAGACGCCACCTCCCGGAGTTGTCCGATGCTACCAGGCGCCATGTCCAACTTTTCACTGAACGTAGTCTGGATGGAATCAATCACGACGACTCGGGCGGAAAGCTGTTCCGCCGCGGCAAGAATTTTCTCGACGGACATTTCGGTATAGACGCGCAGGTCGCGAGGTCGGACGCCAAGACGCTCGCCTCGCATCTTGATTTGTTGCGCCGACTCTTCTCCCGACGCGTACAACACCGCGACAGAACAGGCGAGATGCGATGCGATTTCCAGCATCAGCGTGGATTTTCCGACCCCTGGATCTCCCCCCAGTAACACCAGGGCGCCAGCGACCACACCGCCGCCCAACACCCGATCAAATTCGGCGACTCCCGTTGAGATCCGGGGTGTTTCACCAGCCGAGCTTATGTCGTCGAACAAAACGGGGGAGGAATCCCAGGAAGGCAGCGCATCCGCCGAAGCCGGAACGATTCTCTCTTCGACAAAAGTATTCCACTCCAGACACGTGGGACAGCGGCCGATCCACTTTGGAGACGTGTGGCCGCACTGCTGGCAAGCGTATTGGGTTTTCGTCTTCATTTGAGAACGTGGAATCAGTTGATGTCGAGCAACGTCTCAAACCGCGTGAATTCGCGTAAAAATGCGAGTTTCACAATTCCTGTGGGCCCATTGCGCTGCTTGGCAATGATCAATTCCGCAAGGCCTGCGTTTTCGTCTGACGGCTTATAAACCTCCTCGCGGTAAATGAACATGACAAGATCGGCGTCCTGTTCAATAGAGCCGGATTCCCGCAAATCGGAAAGCTGAGGCTTATGATCACCCTGTCGCTGCTCTGGAGCGCGACTCAATTGCGAGAGAGCGATCACCGGGACATTCAATTCTTTTGCGAGCGCCTTCAGGCCCCGGGAAATTCCCGAGATCTCCTGGTTGCGATTTTCCGTTCGCCCATAGCCCGACATGAGTTGCAGGTAATCGACAATTATGAGGCTCAGGCCATGTTCTGCTTTCAGCCGCCGACATTTCGCGCGCATTTCCATCACGGTCAAGGTGGACGAATCGTCGATGAACATCGGAGCCTGGGTCGTTCGCCCCAGGGAGTCGATAAGTTTGCGAAAATCGTCTTTAGCGAGGTACCCGGTTCGCACCTTGTGTGCATCCACTCGAGCTTCAGCACACAGCATTCTCATAAGCAACTGCTCCTTGGACATTTCAAGACTGAACATCCCAACCGGAAGATTCTTATGCAGTGAAACTTGTTGAGCAATATTCAGACAGAGCGCTGTCTTTCCCATCGAGGGGCGCGCCGCAAGAATGATGAGGTCCGAGGGCTGCAGACCCGACGTCATTCGATCGAGATCGCGGAAGCCCGATGGGACTCCAGTGATCATCTCGCGCTCGTTGTACAACTTCTCCAGCAGTTGCGTCGCAGGAAGTTCGAGTTCACGGACAGATACGAAGCCGCTCTTCACTCGCCTTTCCGAAAGGCTGAACAACGCCTGTTCCGCGCGATCAAGAATCTCTTCCGCAGCCTCTGCCTGGTCGAAGCATTCGGCCATGATTTTATTCGTGCAGTTCACCATCTGCCGCAGCAGCGATTTTTCCCGAATAATTTCGATGTAGTGCTCGATATTGACGAGGTGCGGGATACCGTCAAGAAGACTTGCGAGATAAGTAATTCCACCAGCGCTTTCGAGCTGCGACGCTCGGACAAGTTCTTCCTGAATCGTGATCAGATCGATAGCGCGTGATCGTTCGATCAGCTCAACCATCTGCCTGAAAATCACACGATGAGCATCCAGGTAGAAGTCTTCGGGCCGGAGAGTTTCCAAAACCCGGTAATAATTTTCGTTGTTAACGAGTATTGCGCCGAGAACGGATTTTTCGGCGTCTACGTTGTGAGGGAGTGTTCGTTCCAGTGATTGACGCGACATAAGCAACGAAGCCAGAATTTGAAAACCAAAATTGGAGTGGTTACCTTACCACTAGTTCTGGTTTCCGCTTTCTGGCTTCTCGCGTCTTACTTGTTATGCTTCGGTTTCCGCTTCAACTTTTAGTTTGACATGCGCTGTGACGTCTTTGAACAGACGAATCGGAATGGAAAACTCGCCGAGCGTTTTAATGTGATCTTCCATATGGATCTTTCTCTTCTCGATCTGGAAACCCTTTTTCTCGAGTTCCTCCGCAACATCGGAGTTAGTCACAGAACCATACAGAGCTGCTTGTTCGCCGACCTTTCGACGGATGGTAACCTCGACCTGATCCAGCATTTTCTGCAATTTTTCCGCGTCATCCTTCTGTTTCGCTTCCTTACGTAACAGCGACTGACGTTCGAATTCGATGACCTTCAAATTGCCGGCGGTCGCGGGGTATGCGAGCTTTTTGGGCAGCAGGTAATTACGCGCATAGCCGTCCGCCACTTTTATAACTTCGCCGGCGCGGCCCAGGCTGTCGATGGTCTCTCTGAGAATGATTTCCATGCCCTACTCCGTTGCGAAAGGTAAAAGCGCGATGTTGCGCGATTTTTTGATAGCGTCGTTCAATAGACGCTGGTGGTGCGAACAGACACCAGAAATCCGGCGCGGCATAATCTTGGCTCGCTCGGGAACAAACTGCGACAGCAGCTTGACGTCCTTGTAGTTAATAGTGTCGATTCGCTCAACACAGAATTTACAAACTTTCTTTCGGCGGTAATACTGCTTTTGTCCGGCGGGACGTTTTTCCTTAGCTGATTTCATTGCATAGCCTCTTCTGCAGATTGGGTCGGACCAGCACTTGCGCCAGAACCACGTCGCGCAGCCCTCTTCTGCCGGAAATTGCGCATCTTTTCAAGCCTGCGGACTTCATCGTCGGTGCGGACTGTAATGTATTTAACGACAGCGTCCATGACGCGGAGACGCCGTTCGCACTCTTTGATAATGTCCCCGTTGGCTGAAATCACAAACAGAACATAAAAACCTTCGCGGTGCTTGTCGACTTCATAGGCGAGCCGCCGTTTTCCCATCTTCTCGATTTTTTCGATTTTGCCGCCACCTGAAGTGACAATGCCCTCGACCTGTCCATTGATTTTGTCAATCTCTTCTTCCGTTGCGTTCGGATTGACGATGAACATGATTTCGTAATTTCGCATTTCGTTTCCTTTCGCGGACAAATCCCGCGACCTAGACTTCTCGTAAATCGACGCCGTTGAATGCGGCCATTGTCTTCTCGAGACCTTCGCCGATTAAGGCTTCGACTGCCTTTACCGCAATCTCTTCCGTTTGATCCAGCAGGGCGCGATCGGTCTTCCCAACCTGCGATAAGACAAAATCGCGGGTATCACCGATCTGTCGCTCTGGCATGATACCGATGCGGATCCTTAAGAACTCGTCCGACTTCAGGGCCGAAATAATTGATTTTATCCCATTGTGGCCGCCAGCCGAACCTTTTTGACGCACCCGAACCTTTCCTAATGGAAGCGCAATGTCGTCATAAATCACGATCATTTCGGAAGCAGAAGAATCAAATCGCTCGAAAACCGCCGGCAACACAGCGCCACTGCTATTCATATAGGTCTGAGGCATCACCAGACCGGCGGAATGGCCGCCGACCGTGATCCTTCCGGAAACGAGTGCCGGACCGCAACGCTCTTTGACCCGAACGCCATGCGCTAAAGCAATGCGCCCGACAACGCTAAAACCGACATTGTGATAAGTCTGCACGTACTCTTCGCCGGGATTGCCGAGCCCCACAATGATCCACACGTTACTCCGCGGGTGCTTCCTCTTCCTTCTTGCCTTTCTTCACGACCTCAGGCTCCGAAGGAGCGGCAGCAGCTTCGCCCTCGGCCGGTGCGGCAGTTCCAGGCGTGGCGGCAGCCTCTTCCTTCACCGACACAACGTGTACGACGACCTGTTCAGCCCCTTCGAGAATCTTGACTTTCACAGGAGCCGCAAGGTCAGAAACGCGCAAAGCCCCATTGATTCCGAGGTCGCTGACTTCGACATCGATACGCTCCGGGATGTCGCCCGGCAAGCACTCGACCTCAATCTCGCGCAGGATCAATTCCAGGATTCCGCCATCGACTTTCACGCCTCGCGCCTCACCGACAACGTGAATGGGAACGGTGACGCGAATTGCAACGTCCATCGCGATCCGGTAGAAATCCGCGTGCAGGAAGCTCTCCTTGATTGGGTCAACCTGCCAGCTCTTCAAAATCGCGTTTGTCGCACCTGCATTTGCGATATCGAGTTTCAGGATCGAATTTCGGCCCGCTTCAGAACGAAGGACCCTTTGCAGGGCCTTTGGATCGACAGCCACTGTAACATTCTCTTCTTTTCCACCATAGACCACACCGGGTACGAAACCTTCCCGCCGTAGCCGCCGCGCCGCGTTCTTACCGCGATCTGTTCTTGTTTTCGCACTGACAATAATTTCAGCCATAACTTTTCCCTTTTACAAACCCTTTAAATAAATAAAACGCTTACCGATGTCTCTTCATGGATCGACTGAATGGCCTGAGCTAAAAGCTTTCCGACACTCAGTACTGAAATTTTCTTGCACTGTCGCGCCGCAGCATGCAGCGGGATTGTATTTGTAACCATAACTTCAACCAGATCCGAAGTCTGAATCCGTTCGACGGCCGGTCCAGACAGCACCGGATGGGTACAGGAGGCATAGACCTTCGTCGCTCCGGCCTTCAGCAGCGCTTCTACGTTTTTCACCAGAGTTCCGGCAGTATCGATAATGTCGTCGACCACCAGGCAAGTGCGATTCTTCACATCGCCGATGACATTCATGACCTGAGCAACATTAGCCTCGATTCGTCGTTTGTTTACCATCGCAAGATCGGCATTCAGCCGCTTTGCAAAGGCCCGGGCTCGTTCAACCCCGCCCGCATCCGGCGACACGACCGTAAGGCTCGGCAAATTTAATTTCTGAAAGTGTTCAACCAGAACGGGCGCCGCAAACAGGTGATCAACGGGAATGCTGAAGAACCCCTGAATTTGAGGCGCATGTAAATCCATCATCAACAACCGGTCTGTTCCGGAAGCCACCAGCAGATCCGATACGAGCTTGGATGAAATCGGAACCCGCGGCTTGTCTTTGCGATCCTGCCGGGCATAGCCGAAATAGGGAATGACCGCCGTTATCCTCCGCGCCGAGGCGCGCTTGAAAGCATCGATCATCAAACACAATTCGATGAGGTTTGAATCCACTGGAGGGCAAGTCGGTTGCAGGATGAACACATCCGCTCCCCGCACGTTTTCGAGGATCTGAAAATAAATCTCCCCATCGCTGAATCGCGTTAAAGATGACTTACCCAATTCGCAATCCAGGTATTCACAAATCTCATTCGTGAGCGCCGCATTAGCCGTCCCGCCGAAGATCTTCAGTTCATTACTCACGAATACTCCCTGTCTTGCCTTACCTGAAACTGAACTGGGGCGGAAGGATTCGAACCTTCGAATACAGGTTCCAAAGACCTGTGCCTTACCACTTGGCCACGCCCCAATATTGCCCGCGATCCTCAAACCCGCAGGATCCGCAGAAACGACAACACCGCAGACTACTCTTCTATAATTCTCTGGAAATATTCCCACCGCGGCAACGGTTTTGCCAATTTCACACGGAAACGTCGTTCAAGCACAGATGCCGCCCGGACTGCCTCCGAAACCATTTGGAACTGCCCGAATACGGTTGAGCCGCTTCCCGACAGCGCAGCCCGATAAGCACCTAAATCCAACAACTCCTCCTTCGCCGCGGCCAATTCCGGATACCTGAGAAAAACAGGCGCCTCAAAGTCATTTGTCCAGACGTCGCCGTCACAGCCGGCATCCTCGTCGGCACGGAAACCTTCAATATTATTGGATTTACCAATTACGGTCAACCAGGAATAGGCATCCTTCGTCGGGATCATCACACCCGGATCGACTAAAAGTACCCAGTACTCGGCTGCATCATCAAGCTTATAAACCTCGTCCCCACGTCCGTAACCCGCGGCCCGCCCGCCAAGCGCAAAAAAAGGAACGTCGGAACCGAGATCACGCAGAGCCGCTGGAACCTGGTCGAAGGGTAAAGCACGCTTGAACAGCCTCTGAAGCCCAATGAACGTCACTGCGGCGTCGGAACTGCCGCCCCCCAAGCCCCGCCCCACCGGAATATTCTTGGTCACGGTGATTCGAACCTTAGCCTTAATGCCCGCAAGCCGTTCGTACGCTCTTACGGCTCGAACCACAAGATTGGTTTCATCTTCGGGGGTACCGGGCGCCGAGAACTCAAAACTGGATGAAGGTTCCATCAGAATCTCGTCACACCAGTCGATTGCCTGAAAAATAGTCTTCAACTCATGGTACCCGTCGGACCGGCGCCCAAGAATTCGAAGATCCAGATTAATTTTCGCGAACGGTCGCAACAGCATAAAGACGACTGAAGAACCTGGGCTTCAACAACCCAAGGCGGAAAAGCATTTTAAGGCAGTAGAAAGGCACGGACCGGCTCAGAAACCAAAATGGATAAATCGGATCCGAGCGCTCGATCAAAATATCTCTCCCGTATTGCATCAACAGTACTTCCAGCGTTTCCGGGTCAAAGAAGTGTACATGATCCGACGAGAGCATATGCGCATACGTGACGTCATTCCCTTTCATCTGTTCGATATCCTCGGAATTTGGAACCGTCACGAGTACATTTTTTCGCGCAACACGGAAGGCTTCAGCTATGAGGGGTTTGATGTCGACGACATGCTCCAAGACCTCGAGCAGCAGGACGGTGTCGAAAGACCGATCCCGAAAAGGAAGTCGGGAGTCCACCTTCGCGACTGGAACTCCGTTCCCAACGGCTTTGCGCAAATGGTCCAAATTGATGTCGCAACCAACACATTGGACGCCTCCTTTCATAAGGGCCGCGCTGTACGCCCCATACCCGCAGCCGAGATCGAGGACGACCGGACCGGCATGCCTTTTTGCGAAGCGGACAAACGCCCCATAATGTTTTCCGGGGTCTGCAGGAAGCCCGGGCCGATAGAAATCGTCTCTCGTACGAGTAGCCATGTGCCGTCTGGTATTATCAACGCCTTGATGGTTAATAGACAGAATGAACTGATCCGATCGCTTCGCAAACAGCTGGAAGCGACCGAGAAAGAACTGGCGAACCAAAAATGGGTATTCGAGCAATACATGAAATCCCCTTCCTGGCGAATGACCTATCCGTTTCGCTGGATTGCCAGGCAGCTTCGAATGCTACGTGATGCTCTGAAGGGAAAAAACACCCACACTATCGGTATTTCCGATGTCGATGAAACGGCGGAAACAGCTGAGGTCGAAATCCCCGACGGCACGCTGGATGTAAAGGAATTCTTCACGACACTTCATAGAATCCAGCTTCAAAGCTTTTTGACGACAGGCACGCCACTACAACTGCCGCAAAATGATCATCCAGAATTGTCGGTCATTCTTGTTCTCTTCAATCGAGCCGAGCTCACACTCGCCTGCCTGAGATCATTAACAGAGAACTTTTTGCAACGGATGGAAATCATCATTGTTGATAACGCCTCGCAAGATGAGACGCCGCAGCTGTTAAACCATCTGCAGGACGTAAAAATCATCCGCAATAAGGAGAATCGCAATTTCCTGCTTAGCGTGAATCAGGCCGCAAAAGAAGCGAAGGGCGAATATCTTCTCATCCTCAATAACGACGCGCAGGTGCTTCCGGGAACGTTGCAGTCTGCGCTCCAGACCATCCGCAGCGGCTCAAATATCGGTGCCGTTGGCGGCAGATTGATCCTTCTCGATGGAACCCTTCAGGAAGCAGGCAGCATTATCTGGCGGGATGGATCTTGCCTTGGCTATGGCCGTGGCGATAACCCATTTGCGCCTATGTATATGTTCCGGCGCGATGTCGACTACTGCTCTGGAGCGTTTCTGCTGACCCCGCGAAAAACATGGGAGCAATCCGGCGGTTTCGACGAGCGGTTCAAACCTGCTTATTACGAGGAGACAGACTATTGCACGCGGCTTTGGGAACGAGGACTGCGAGTCGTTTACGATCCCAACTCCGTCCTCCTCCATTATGAATTTGCGAGTTCCGATTCGGCGAAAGCCGCAACCGACCTTCAACGCAACCATCAGGAGATTTTTGTAGCCCGTCATCAGTCGCTTCTTGCGAAACACCAGGGAGCTGACAACAACTCGGTTCTCCCGGCGCGTATGAAAGACAATGGACACAGAAAGGTTTTGTTCATTGACGATCGCGTGCCGCATGCCTGGCTCGGCTCCGGTTTCCCGAGATCCCGCGCCGTCCTGTTAAGTCTTCTGAAGCAGAAGTGCTTCGTGACGCTCTACCCATTTGACGTATTCGAGGAAGGATGGAACTCGGTCTACTCCGACATACCCAACGAAATCGAGGTGATGATTGGTTATGGACCACCGCTGCTTGAACCATTTCTCCGCAATCGGCGGGGCTATTACGACACGATTTTCGTCAGCAGACCGCACAACATGAAAATTCTCAAACCGCTTTGCGACGCACATCCGGATTGGTTTGAAACGACACAGATCGTATACGATGCCGAAGCGATATTCACCAATCGCGAGATCACCCTCCGGGAATTGAGCGGCAATCCACTGGCGAAAGAAGAAGTGGATGGGCTATTTCAGGAAGAAGTCGAACTTGCAAAAGCGGCGGACTGCGTCATCGCCGTTTCGGCGCCGGATGGCGAAACATTTCGTGAATATGGGATCGAAGACGTTCGGGTCGTAGGTCACGCCCTCGATCTGTGTCCCACGCCAAAGCCGTTTTCGGAACGGATGGGGTTTCTCTTCGTTGGCGCCGTTCACGAAGAAGCCAGTCCCAATGGCGATTCCATGATCTGGTTTCTAGAGCAGGTACTTCCAAAAATTCAGGCAGTACTCGGTCCCAACGTTCCGGTAACCATCGCAGGAGTCAACAACTCAGAACGAATCCGCCGCCTCGCCGGCCCAGCCGTCTTGATAACGGGCCTCGTGGCCGACCTGACGCCGCTCTATGACGCGGCGCGAGTCTTCATAGCACCGACCCGTTACTCCGCCGGAATTCCGCACAAAGTCCACGAAGCCGCGGCGCGCGGCGTGCCCATTGTTGCAACCCCTTTGTTGGCCCGGCAACTGGCCTGGCGTGATGGCGATCCCCTCCTGATCGCGGCAGACCCCGAAACATACGCCGTAAAATGTGTTCAGCTGCACACCGACCCCGTTTTATGGGACAGATTGAGAAACGCAGGGCTGGATCGAGTTCGAATCGAATGCTCCCCGGAAGTGTTTGAGCAAAACGTTGCGAAAGCCATCACGACACAAACACAGAGACACAGAGGCACGGCAGTCAGGTCTTGATTGCCGCGCCTCTGTGTCTCTGTGCCTCTAACTTAATCCGCACTTGCACTGGAATGCGCAGGTGTCCGTGTGTTGTGGTCCGTTGAAGTATTTCGATTGCGCAGGCGTTTTCGACCCAGTCACACATCTCGTATTGGTCTAGAGTTCCATCAGCCACGGCCGGTGAGAAATGATAAAACCCGGCGTGCAAGAACGGCAGATCCATAACAAAATCGACGGACAACCTGTCGCCTGCGCGCGCCGCAGTCAAACGTTCCCCTTCGAACAAAACGTTGGTTCCCGTGACGTCCTCACCCAATCGGTTTCGCATCATAAAGCCGACGTTGGGCTGCTCAACGTCTTGCCGAAACTCGATGGAGATCCGCAGGCAAACACGCTCACCCTGGGCGATGCCTGAAGCCGGATGACCTTCCCTGCCGTAAACACCAATACCCTGAACTCGCGCCTTGCCATTTCCATAACGATGATCCACGTTTGGAAGGTGTTCGAGAAAGGAGGGAATCCGCTCAAGCGCGTCTTCCGCCAAATCGAGAGCAGAAGGGGAAACCAGCGGTCGACCGACAGGCTCGTCCGCCCTCATTTCTTTTCGGCCCCGCATGATCATCGCAGCGAGATATTTCGCAACGACATCATCTGTTTTTCCTTCGAGATGGACCAGTCCGTGCTCCATCCAGATCGTCCGGTCCGCAAGGCTGCGCACTGTCTCGAGGTCGTGGGAAACGAACAGGATTGTGACGCCTTCGCGCTTCAATTGTTGAATGCGCCGGATGCACCGCTGCTGGAAAAATATATCTCCGACCGAAAGTGCTTCATCCACGATGAGGACATCCGGATCCATGTGAATAGCCACGGCGAAGGCCAGGCGTACAAACATTCCGCTCGAATAAGTCTTTACCGGCCTGTCGACAAAGTCGCCGATTTCTGCAAACTTCTCGATCGCTGGAATGCGTTCACGGGTCTGAGCATCACTAAAGCCGAGAATCGAAGCGTAGAGATAAATATTTTCGCGGCCGGTGAACAGGGGGTTAAAACCCGCGCCCAGTTCCAGCAGGGCCGATACTCGTCCCCCGACAGCAATATCGCCGGATGTCGGCCGGACTACTCCTGCAATTATGCGCAAAAGAGTGCTTTTACCGGACCCGTTCTCGCCGATAATGCCCAGACAGCAACCGCGATCAACAGCAACGTCGACATCCTTCACAGCCCAGAAAGGCTCGTAATACTGCCGTCTGCCGAATGTCAGTAACTCCTTCAGGTGATCGGACGGACGCCGGTAGATCCGGAAGCATTTGGAGACTTTTCGGCCTTGGATGATCGGCATGCCCGACAATAATACCGAGTTTTTTCGGCCGATCGGGCCGATTATGGGTTTTGTATGCGCCTGTAGATTTTATTTCTGTGAAAAGATGGCGTATTGCCCGCCTAACGGGAGCCGGCCCAGCAGGTTTTCGGCTGACGCGGCAACCTCGTAAATTGGCTCGGGGAACAATAAAAAGTAGCGACCCTCCAAAACTCGGCCACCCGAACCCGACATCAGCCGTCGAGTGGCACTGGCCGTGAGCAGTGACGCATCGGCATCGATCGGGGTACGAGCAACAATCAGCCGCGTAGCCGGATTATACGGATTATGCTCGATGACACAGAAAATCCCCCCAGACCGAAGCACACGAAACGCTTCCACAGTCATCAAACTGCGGCGATCCATCGCAACATGATGATAAACGCAGACCGCCGTTACGAAATCGAAACTCGCATCAGGGAACGGCAGCTTTTCCATATCGGGTTGATGCAAGACTTGCAAGTCTTCACAAGATTCCAGCATTCCTCCTGAAGGATCGCAGCCGACCACAGTTTTAAAATACTGCTGGCCGCAACGCAGCAAGTCACCCTGCCCACAACCTGCATCCAGCCACGACAACTCGCGTGTGTCGATTCCAGCGCGATTGAAAAAATCACGAATGATCTGAATCTTTCTCTCGAAGAAAAATCCGCCACCGGAAGCGAATTTATCCCGAATCGGGTCACGAATCAGCTCACGATAGTTTGCGGCGTATGCATCAAATGTGGTGGGCTTTTCGTGCGGGGGCTTCATATGCACCTTCTATGCTGCTGGTTGCCGGCGAAAGTACAACCGCCTTCGCAATGTGCGGACGTACTGCCTTCATATTTGCGCTGTCAACAACAACATAAAGCGGCCGGCCTTTGGATTCTTCATAGATGTGGGCAACGTATTCACCAACGAGGCCGATGGCAATCAAGGTCGCGCCGGAAAAAATGATGTTGAGACATACGATCGACGTCCAACCGGGTACGGTTTCTTTCAGGATTTTCGCCGCAAAGACGCTATAGGCGGCATACATGAAGCCGCACGCAGCTACAAAGAAGCCGAAAAAAACACTAAGCCTCAAGGGTAATGCGGAAAACGATATGATCGCAGTCCATGCGAACCGCAGCATTTGCATGGCCGAATACTTGGTATCCCCAGCAACACGCGCATTGCGGTGATATGGCAAAATGACTTCTTTGAGTCCCAGCCAGGCCACCATACCTCTCATGAAACGATGCTGTTCGCGGAGCTCTCGTAACGCCACAATGGCTCTGCGACTGAACATACGAAAATCGCCGACTTCGTCCTGAATGCGGCTGTCCACCATCCTCCGCATTAACCGATAGAACATTTTGGCCGTGTGGCGCTTAAGAAAGCTATCTCCCTCCCGGGTAAGCCGCTGGGCGGAAACAACGTCGTAACCTTCAGTCAAGAGTTCGAGCATAAGGGGCAGGAGATCGGGCGGATCTTGAAGATCAGCATCCATGACAGCGACGGCGTCGCCTGAAGCGAAATCAATCCCGGCAGTAATGGCCGCCTGGTGACCGAAGTTGCGGCTGAAAAAAAGAACCTTTAAACGCGGGTCAATGGCCGCGGCCTGTCTCAGCAGGTCGGAACTGCCGTCGCTGCTGCCGTCGTCGACCAATATGATTTCATAGCTCTGCCGCGATGCTAAGGCACTCTCAAGCGCGGTGAGAAGTGCAGGCAAAGCTTCACTCTCGTTGTAGACAGGAATAACCACCGACAATAGCATTTCGTGGGTGATTCTACCGCGAACGATCACATTTCCACTACAATCGGCCGGCAACATGGGAACAGGGTTGTCCGAAGTTAAAAGTGAGCGCCGATTCTGGAAATGGACCGTCAACGGATTTGCGCTACTGTCCGTCCTCATATACTTGCCGGTACTGGCGGGGAAAATTCCGTTTCCTCGCGATATCGTTCTTCAGTTTGCCGCGTGGGACGGCATGGCCCACTCCGAAAGGTGGCAGTCTTATGCCAATATCGGCGACCTTGTCACGGCGTTTTATCCTGCCCGCGCTCTTGCAGCACGCGCGGTTCATGAAGGGACACTTCCACTTTGGAATCCTTACCTGTTGGGAGGCGCACCATTCCTGGCGAGTCCTCAATCGTCTCTGTTTTACCCACCTAATTTTTTGTATTACGTCCTGCCGCTTCCCGTCGCGTGGACTCTTGCATTGATGATCCGCGTCTTGTTGACAGGAAGTTTTATGACGTTATTCGTCCGCCATATTGGGGGATCCAGGGCTGGAGCGATCTTTTCCGGAATCGCACTCGCTCTTTGCGGTTTCATGACAGCATGGCAGGGCCAACCGATGTCCGATTCGGCGACATGGTTGCCCTTGATGTGCTACGCAGTCCTCCGTCTTGAGGACGCTCGGTCCAGCGGCTGGATTGCGCTGGCAGCATTCGCTTTTGCAATGCCGGTCCTCGCGGGCCATCCGGAAACGGCTGCACATGTGACCTCAGCAACGATTGCATTCGCGCTTGTGACTTGGGCCTGCGCGCATTTAAAAATGCGGTACTTCCTTCGTTTCACCGCCGCTGGCATCCTGGCTGCGGGCCTCGCTTCCATTCAGATTGTTCCAACTCTCGAATGGCTCGGCCAGATGCCTGGGGCTCTGCAAATAATCTGGCCGGTCTTGCCCTTAAACCAGATATTGGCATGGGTATCTCGCGACATTCTAAGAGGGCCGAACTCCGCAGGCATTCAGGTTCCCGAAGCCGCCGCATATGCTGGAATGATCACTTTGCTGGCCGCCTCAGCAGGACTTCTCCACTCGGCCAAGAGGCATGTTCTCTTCCTCGGCGTTCTTTCAATCGTGGCGCTCGCGATCGCATATGGCATCGACCCGTTGCCTTCGTTGATGGCACACGTACCGGTGCTCTCGGGCGTGAAGAACGGCAGGATGATTTTTCTCGCTAGTTTTGGAATCGCTGGACTGGCAGGTCTCGGCATTTCGGCTCTCGAAAGCGAATACCTCCTTAAACGCCCTGACCGCATGATCGCTCTTGTCCTCCTGATAGCGGCGTTCGCCACAGTATTTCTCCTGATATATGACCTGCGGTTCGCAACCGCAATAAGAGTCGAGTTCACGCGTCGGCCATCATTTTCACGGGCCATGCTTATCCTCGGATTACTGCCTCTTCTGCTGAGACTCTACGGTGGGTTGAACTCCTCAGCGTTTTCTGCCATCGCATGTACGGTCCTTGCAGTCGATTTAATTTCGTTCTCGTACGGCTTTATGGGCTTTTCTAAACCGGACGAGATATTTCCAGCAGCTCCTATATTCGATTTCCTCAGGCAAAATGCCAATGCCGCACGGTTCCGCGTGGCCCAGATCGGATTGCCGTACCCGTCCAATGCAAACCTGATGTACGACATCGCCTCTTCAGATGGCTATGAGGTGCGCTTGACGCCTCGGCATCGGGTCTTTTCGCTCGACTACACGGGCGATCTGATTGACGGCATTTTGTTCAGTGGCGGCCGCTTACTTCGATTCAACGATCGCCGTCTCGATCTGTTGAACGTGAAATATCTCGTCGTCGAAACGGCCTCTGCGGAGTTCAACCGGTTTAAGGGAACGAATCGATTTTCGCTCGCCTACAACAACGGATATCTCGCAGCGTTCGAAAACAAGTCCGTATTGCCGCGCGCCTTCCTGGTACCGCTGAGCGGTCTCAAAGTCCTCTCCGAATTCGATGATCAACTGGCAGTGTTGCGGGATCCCACTTTGAATCCTGAAACTACGGTCGTTGTTTCGAATCCGCCCGCAGGATTGGTGGAACAAGACTCTCAGCTCAAGGCTGGTTCAGGCTTACCGCTCACCAACAAGGTGGAGATCGTCGCAAGTGATATCAACAATGTAGTGTTGCGGGCGATTACGCCATCGGCTTCCGTGTTAGTACTGAGTCAAACCTACTACCCGGGATGGACAGCTGAAGTCGATGGGGAAAAGAGCGAGGTTTTTCCAGTGGATGTTGCGCTCACCGGCATTGGCGTTCCCGGCGGTGTTCACGAAATCCGCGTTGCATTCCGGCCTCTTAGTTTTGAGATTGGCGCGGCGCTCTCCGCGGCTTCGCTGATCGTCTTGTTGGCATTTCTCAAACGTGGTTTGTTTCGCCAACCAAAATAATTTTTCTTCCGAATGGTGGAGTCAGTGTAGCCGTGTCTGGGCGTGGTGTTTATGTCGCACCGCTAAACGCCTCTGACAAGGTAGATTGTGTTACTTGTGCAATCCCGGCTTGATCGAGTACCGCGACGCGGTCCTAATCAGCGGCCAGAGGTTTGTCGAACGGTCCAGGATAGTCAGGCTTTGCGGATTCTCGCGGAGAAGCGTTTCCGAGAACGAACCGGCCCCTGCCCCGAGTTCCAAAATATGTCTTCCGAGAAACAGCTTGAAACAGTCCATGATCCAGCGCCGATAGTTCGCCAGCGCCATAGCCTCAAGCTCTCTACCTGGATACTCGCTGTGCTTTTGTTTTTGAAGAAATTTGGGCTGCTGCTTCGTTGAACTTGCGGTTCTGAATGCCATTTAGTTTTGGAATCTCTCGAAATGAATTGTTCCGGTTACAAAGCAAGTTGAACCGAACGATGTACCAGAGTGCAAATAAGCCGTCCTTCATACCGATCTTCTTTCCCTGCTCGTACGTCCGTCCGTAATAACTGATCGGTACTTCAAAAATTACGGCAGCCAGCTTTGCAATCTTGGCTGTGATTTCAATTTCGATGCCGAAGCCACGCGAGGTGATGATCATGTTCCTGATGATCTCGCCGCGCAACGCTTTGTACCCGGTCTCCACATCTGTCATGTTCAGGTTCGTAAGAAGGTTCGAGAACAACGTCAGAAACCGGTTGGCGACGTAGTGATAGAAGTACAAAACACGAGAAGCTCTTCGCACAAGAAACCGCGAACCGTAAACAACGTCGGCGTGGTTTTCGAGAATCGGCTGGACGACGTGAAATATTTCGGCCGGGTCGTATTCCAGATCGGCATCCTGAATAATAACGACCTTGCCACGGCAACGGGCGAATCCGCTTTTGAGCGCCGCCGTCTTTCCTCCGTTCGCCTGATGAATAACGGTTATTCGTGCATCCTCGTGCGCCAGCGAATCTAAAATCTCGCCGCTACCGTCATTCGACCCGTCGTTCACTGCGATCACTTCAAGACGTACTGGAATCTCACTAAGAACGCGCCGCAGCAAGGTGGCCACCGTGTCGCGTTCGTTAAAGACGGGTATGATGACCGAAAGATCAATGTCCGTCATAACTCCTCGCGACCAGAGCCAGGTTCGACCGCGGTTTAGCCCAACTGCACTCACAAACGAGACCCGCCAAAAGTAAAAATGCCGGCCACACTTGCATGAGCAATCGATCCATCGATGTCTCGAGGTGCACCTTGAGCTCAACGAGAGTCGTCAGACAGATCAGGTAATACCCTGCGCAAAGGATGACGAGAATCGTCACGTTCGTCCTCCATCCATTATTGGCGACTATAGAACGGTGGACACCGGTGAGCAAAATAAACGCAATCAACGGCAAAAAGGGAGAGATCGCCGAGTCGCCAAATGAAAACAGATATTTAGCGGCATAACTCAGCATCATGATGTGCCGGCTGATATCGAACATCTTTGTCAACTTCCCCTGGTTATAGGCTACGACATAGCTCTGCACGTTGTTGGTCATCTTGAAAACAGTAGTAACACCTACCGGCGAGCGTGAGTGCCCGCTTTACAGGCAGCCGTGGAAGGTATGTCTCCATGAAGTGCAGCCAAAAGTGGCTTCAAGAACTAAGCGGCGGCGAGGCCCGGAGGGACAGGTCACTTTCTGAGGCAGAGAGTGACCTGTCCCCCGTTTTTTCTACTGGAGTGAAAACGTCAAGACGAGACGGATGCTGAGATTACCCGGCTTGAACACCCATTTCTTCACGGCATTAACCGCGGCGGTATTGAGATCCGGCAGCTGCGAGGTCGCAACAGTCGCAGTTCGTACTTTCCCGTCAGGTCCGATGTCCACGCGGAGGGCGATTGCCCCTGCGCTGTGTTTCGCGCGCAGCGGTTCCGGGTAATCAGGATAGACCGCGTCGACGACTTCGACGGGTGCGCGCGCTTCAATCGTGTAGTTAATGGTTCCCGCCGCCACGGGTGGGGGAGGCGGTGCGGGCTTCGGAGGCGGCTCCAGTTCCGCCGCCTTGTCACGAACTTCCTTCTCGATCTGGTCGAGATCTCGCTGGTCGCCCTGACGCCGTATAAGTTCGATGCGGCGGCGGATTTCGGACGCCTTAACAAGATACGATTCGACGACCGCATGGTCCGGGTGGGGCAGATCCGCGGCAAAATTGATGTCGTTTAATGCGTCAGCTGGTTGATTCAGAGCCAGATGAACATCGGCGCGTATTTCATAGAAATGGTCGGCATACTCTGGCTCCAGTTCCAAGGCTTTTGCGACAAGCGGCAGCGCTTTCTCCGGCTGGCCGTTCCGCGCGTCGACTCGGGCAAGTTCGGCGAAAGCGCGGCCCATCAGCGGGACCAATTGAACAGCCCGTTCCAACGCCATCGCCTGTGATTGCAGGTCCTTCTTGTCCTGAACGGTCATGACACCAAAGTGATACTGCACGAGACCGTTATCCGGCAGTTCACGCGCAGCGCGATCCAGAGCGCGGACTGCTTCCGCTGGCGGACGCGAAAATCGCGTGAGGATAGCGCGTGCTGCGCGGGCTTCCTTGGAATCCGCGTTGTACCACCGGCCTGCCTCCGCGTCGCGAGAGGTGGACAGCAGGAGATCGCCACGGTGGATAGCCAGACTGGCCGTTTCTGCCTCGGCAGATTTGACTGCCGGCGATGACGCCGCCGGCTTTAGAGGAGTTTCAACATACGCCTTCAGCCGCGCCTCGATTGAATCGCCCTCCACCGGGAAACCCGGAGCCCTCGTGGATGGCTTGCGCAATTCCGCGACGTACTCTTTTAACGCTTCCGGCTTATCCTCCAGCAACAATCGGACGAGGCGGTAAGATTCCGTGCGGAAAGCCGTCGGAGGATCATCATCGTTGTAAGTCGCACTCGGCACGATCGTGAACATGTCCGCTGCGCTGAATCCTTCGCTCTCCGGAATTGGTTTGCTGTCTGCGCCCCTCCCAATTTTGCGGACATACTCGGCAGCACCTTCAGCTAACCAGAATGGACGCCAGATCGCGTAACGCTCGAAGAGAACATGGCCTAGCGCGTGTCCCACGTCGTTGGCGATATCGTCCGGCGATTTGTCCTTCGCGACGATGAAAATACGGTCAGGACCACGAATCAAATACGCTGACTTCCTCAGTTGATCGTCACCTTGCGGACGGTCGATCCTCGGTGCGCTTGTGCTTGTGGTTCCACCACGGCCGCCCGGATTGGTCGGAATCCCGGGAATACCCGGTATACCCAATATCCCGCCACGACTCGTGGTCGTGACGGTTTGCGTCGCCTGATTACCTGGCGGCGTCTTCAACCGCGGGATTGCTTCGATAAAGTCCTGCTCTTCTTTGAATAGAAAGACTTCGATGGGAAACTGCCTCGGTGGAAGCTTGCCAAATGCCTGAGAAAAGGCCCCGACGCGGTCTTCAAAATCCGTAAGCAGCCTGCGGCCCTTCATTTCCGTTGTGTCTGTGAACAGCGTAAAATGATCCGAAGATACTTCGAACCATTTCGCGTCCTTCGCGCTCGTACGCGGACTTAAAGCAAAGATAAATAGCAGTGCGAGCAGAAGGGGTCGGTGACGCATGACAAAAATTGTAGCGCAGAGTCATGTCGTCCACGGGAACATTCATGATCTAATTACCCCATGAAGGTCACCGAGATCCTGAGCGGATGGAAAAACATCCTCGCAGGACGCGCGCCCTCCCTTTCGATTGAAATCACAAAAGAATGCCCGCTCAGTTGCCCTGGCTGCTATGCCTACGGCGACGAACACCTCGGCGGCAACGTGTTGCTGAATCAGGTCAGTGACTACAAGGGGCAGGATCTCGTGAATCGCTTCATGGGGATCGTCGACCGATATCAGCCATTGCACGTGTCTATCGTGGGAGGTGAGCCGCTGGTCCGGTTTCGCGAGCTCAACGAA
This sequence comes from uncultured Acidobacteriota bacterium, assembly GCA_963738025.1. Lineage (GTDB taxonomy): Bacteria > Acidobacteriota > Terriglobia > 20CM-2-55-15 > 20CM-2-55-15 > 20CM-2-55-15. The sequence continues at coordinate 89,055 of CAVTWA010000003.1, forward strand.
ATCCTCCCGCAATTAAACGTTCGCGGAATTCGCACTCACGTAGTGACCAGCGCGGTGCGGCCAATTCCGCTTGAGTGGCGAAAGTACAACCAACTGCTCATGGTCGTCTCAATCGACGGCCTGGCGCCGGAACACGACGTACGGCGGAAGCCCGCGACATACGAACGCATTCTGAAGAACATCGAGGGCCATCAGATCACAATTCACTGCACAATCACGCGGCAGATGACGGAGCGGCCTGGATATATACGGGACTTCATGGATTTCTGGTGTTCCCGGCCCGAAACGGGAAAGATCTGGTTCAGCCTCTTCACGCCCCAAATCGGCGAAAACAGCTACGAAATCCTGCCCGCAGCCACACGAGCCCAGGTCGTCCGCGAACTCCTCGAGATCCGCGATCTGTACCCGAAACTCGGCATGACCAGAGCAACCATTGAGGGCTACTTAAGCCCGCCGGCAAAGCCGGCCGAATGTATTTTTGCAAATACAACCCGAACTATCACCGCCGACCTGAAGAGTCGAGTCAGTCCCTGCCAGTTCGGAGGCAATCCCGACTGCTCGCAGTGTGGCTGTATTGCGTCGGCCGGTCTGAACTCGATCGGAAAGATGAAGTTACCTGGAGGCATAAGCGTCGGCTGGCTGTATGAGCAGTCCCTGCGGGTGGGAACGCGCGTCGCGGCCATGCGAGGGGATTGAATTCGTTAAATTCGTGGCTTATTCATAGCGGAATATTGCCATGTTTTTTCGGCGGATTCTTGTCCCGCTTGGTATCCAGCATGCGCAGCGCTGTTATCAATTTCTTCCGCGTGTACTTCGGCTCAATGATCTCGTCGATGAATCCACGTTCGGCCGCTACGTAAGGATTGGCAAATTTGTCACGAAACTCCTCCACCTTCTGCTGGCGCACAGTCTCGACATCTTTGGCTCCAGCCAATTCGCGTCGGTAAATGATATTCACCGCTCCTTCAGGCCCCATTACGGCGATTTCGGCAGTCGGATAAGCAAAATTCATGTCGGTACGAATATGCTTGCTGGCCATAACACAATAAGCTCCGCCGTATGCCTTACGCGTAATCACAGTAACTTTCGGAACCGTGGCCTCTGCAAAAGCAAACAACAACTTGGCGCCGTGCTTGATGATGCCGCCAAACTCCTGATTGGTGCCCGGCAGGAAACCCGGGACGTCTTCAAACGTAATGAGAGGAATGTTAAAGGCATCGCAGAATCGCACGAATCGCGCGCCTTTTAGAGATCCGGCGATGTCGAGACAACCGGCCAGATACGCCGGTTGATTGGCGACGATTCCAATAGAACGGCCATCGAATCTTGCGAAGCCGACGACCAGGTTCTTTGCGTAGTGCTCCTGGACTTCAAAGAAATAGCCGTCGTCTGCCACAGTATGAATGACATCCTTAATGTCGTAAGGGATGTTGGATTCTGCCGGGATCAATGTATCGAGCGCCTCGTCGGTGCGATCCCATGGATCGGTGGTTGGGCGGCGCGGTGGATCCTCCAGATTATTCGCCGGCAAAAACGAAAGCAGTTCGCGCAACAACAAAAGGCACTCCTCATCATTGTGAGAAATGAAATGCGCCACTCCGCTGGTGCTGTTGTGTGTCATAGCGCCGCCCAGTTCTTCTTTTGTCACTTCCTCATGAGTGACTGTCTTTATAACGTCCGGCCCGGTAACGAACATATAGCTGGTCTTGTCGACCATCGCGATAAAGTCGGTAATCGCGGGTGAGTAAACCGCCCCACCCGCGCAGGGCCCCATAATTGCGGAAATCTGCGGAATGACACCGGACGCAACGGTGTTTCTGAGAAAGATGTCGGCATACCCCGCGAGGGACATGACGCCCTCCTGAATTCTGGCGCCACCGGAGTCGTTCAGGCCTATGACCGGCGCTCCCATCTTCATAGCGAGATCCATAATCTTGCAGATCTTTTGCGCGTTGGTTTCGCTGAGCGATCCGCCGAAAACAGTGAAGTCCTGCGCGAATACATAAACCAGGCGCCCATCCATACGGCCGTACCCGGCAATCACGCCGTCGCCGGGATATTCCTGATCCTGCATTCCGAAATCGAGGCAACGGTGACTGACAAATTTGTCGACTTCTTCGAAAGAGTCTTTATCGAGGAGAAGCAGAACGCGTTCTCGAGCCGTGAGTTTGCCTTCCGCCTTCTGGCGTTCCAGGCGCTCTTTGCCGCCTCCCATTTCAGCCGCGCGGTTTAATGCGATGAGATGTTCGATGCGGGACGAAGCAGTCACTTTGGTCATAAAGGAAATTAGCCACAAAAGAGGTAAAACGCACAGACCTTTTTGTGCGTTTTACCTCTTTTGTGGCTAATTTCCTTACTTAACGACGGGCACTTTCTCCCAGTCTTTGAGGAATTGCTCCACACCCTTGTCCGTCAGCGGATGTTTCATCAGTTGATCGAAAACCTTCGCGGGCATTGTACAGATATCGGCGCCGAACAGTCCGGCCTGCACGACGTGAATCGGATGGCGTATGGAGGCGACCAGCACTTCAGTTTTGAATTCGTAGTTGTTAAATATAGAGACGATTGTCTCAATCAACTCCATGCCGTTCTCGCCGATGTCGTCGAGCCGGCCTACAAAAGGACTCACGAAGTATGCGCCGGCTTTTGCGGCCATGATTGCTTGCGGTGCTGAGAACACCAGCGTGACATTCACACGGATCCGCTCGTCACTCAAAGTTTTTGTTGCTTTGAGCCCTTCTTTTGTCATTGGGCACTTCACGACGATGTTCGGGTGCAGCTTCGCCAGATGGCGGCCTTCTTCGACCATGCCGGCAGCGTCACGGCTAACGGTTTCCGCACTCACAGGACCATTCACCAGCGAGCAGATCTTGAGCAACTGGTCTTCGAAACTGTTGCCCTCTTTTGAAATAAGCGTCGGATTTGTGGTGATCCCGTCCAGGATGCCCGTACTAGCTGCATCACGGATTTCTTGAATATTCGCAGTGTCGAGGAAGAATTTCATACCGTGCTTGTTCTCCTTATGCCTTACGAGCATTGTAACATTGCTAGGGACCGTGGACGGCGGCGCTGCGCGTGCTCTCATTCATGTACTCATCCACTGCAGAAACAGAATAATAGCTTCCGGGTTTGTAATTCGGATCTACGAACGTGTTCCGAACGATGACGCCGGGCGAAACCAGTTTGAAATCTCCCGCGGCGCTGTCGCTGCGGAATACGCGATACCCTACGAGATCGCCTTCGCTATTTGCTTCCCAGGTCAGATATCCAGTGCCATCCGACTGGATCACGTCAAGCCCTGTGGGCGTTTGGGGCGGCGTTTTATCTTCAACTGAAACGGCATATGGTTCCGAAGGCAAGCCTGTAACGGTGCGGCTATCGATGCGACGGATCGCGGTTACCTGGTAAGTGACTCTCGTGACCTTCGGATACCGTGAATCTGCATAATGCGTGTCCGACACCGTTTCTGGCTCGGCAGGAATGTCCATTCGTGTCACAACATACATATCCGCCAATTCCGCGTGATCCAGAGGTTTACTCCATGTCAGCGTGATTCGATGCTGATCGACGACGGCGTGGAGGTCTGCAATCCGGCCGGGTACATCGACGGCCGTAATGGATACTACGTTGGAGTTTTTCGACATCTTTCCTCGAGAAGTCTCGACAACGACGTGGAAGGCTGAGGAGATTCCTGACGTCATAGGAACGTCATAAGACTGCGGCTTGCCCGGTTCGGTCACGTTAATGGTGGCAATGGCTCTTTCTCCGCTCTGGATGTGCACGCGAGCAAGATCGGTGGCCGCGGATCCATCGATGTTTCGCGCCGGATTCGTCCAGGTAAGCACCACAGTCGACCCAGCTTGCGCTGCATTCAGGTCTTCGACGGGAACAGGGATCCGGATGAAGGGCGGCTGAGGATCTCCGACTTTGCCACACGAAACGAGGCAGCTCAGGACGTAGAAGAGGCAGAGAACCGGGATCTTGCGATTCCCCGTCACAGAATATAGCGACTGAGGTCCTGATCCTTGACGATGTCCGCAAGCATTTTTTGAACGTAGGCCGCATCAATTCGAATGGTCTTCTTTTTCAGATCGGGCCCTTCAAACGATATCTCGTCAAGCAGCTTTTCCATGATCGTGTGCAGTCGCCGGGCGCCGATATTTTCGGTGTTCTCGTTCACAGTTGTAGCGAAGCGGGCAACTTCCTGAACAGCATCATCGAGGAAGGTCAGTTTGATGCCTTCAGTTTCAAGGAGCGCGACATACTGTTTGATCAGAGCATTTTGAGGTTCGGTCAGTATGCGAACAAAATCCTGAATGGTAAGCGAATCGAGTTCAACGCGGATGGGAAACCGGCCCTGAAGCTCCGGGATCAGATCCGCCGGTTTCGCCACGTGGAATGCCCCGGCCGCAATGAAGAGGATGTGATCGGTGCGAACGAAGCCATATCGGGTATTGACGGTGGTGCCTTCGACAATGGGCAAAATATCTCTCTGAACGCCCTCCCGGCTCACATCGGGGCCGTGGCCGGACTCGCGGCCAGCAATCTTGTCGATTTCGTCCAGAAAGATGATTCCGCTGTTCTCGACACGCTCGACGGCAAGTCTTGTGACCTGATCCATATCGACAAGCTTCTGTTCTTCTTCCTGAATCAGGTAGTCGATGGCCTCAGCGACTTTCATCTTCCGCTTCTTGGTACGCTGGCCCAGAAAACCGGGAAGAATATCTTTGATGTTGATATCCATTTCCTCGATGCCCTGGTTGCTGATGATCTCGAACGCTGGAAAGTTCCGTTCCTTCACCTCGATTTCGACGGTGCGGTCATCCAGCTTGCCTTCCCGAAGCTGAGCACGCAGTTTTTCGCGTGTGCGGTTCCATTGCTCCGTTGCAACCCGGGCCGCCTCGTCCCCTGGCGTCGAGGGCCCTGGACTAGAAGGCAGAAGCAGATCGAGAATACGCTCTTCGGCATTCGCGTCTGCCTTGTCCGCGACTTCCTCTAATTTTTCGTTCCGGACCATGTCGATCGAGATCTCGACCAGATCGCGGATCATCGATTCCACATCACGCCCGACGTAGCCGACTTCCGTGAACTTGGAAGCCTCGACTTTCAGAAACGGCGAGTTGGCAAGCTTCGCGAGCCGCCGTGCGATTTCCGTTTTACCGACACCCGTCGGCCCGATCATGATGATGTTTTTCGGCATCACCTCTTCGGCCATTTCGGGCGCAAGCTTCTGGCGGCGTATCCGGTTTCGGAGAGCGATCGCGACGGCGCGTTTTGCGCCTGCCTGACCGATGACGTATTTATCAAGTTCGCGGACGATTTCGCGAGGCGTCAGTTCGTCAAGATGCGGACTCTCATCGATGGTTTCCGGTACATACGACATATCAATTGGATTCTAGCATGTTGAAGCGGCGCGATCCGGCAGTTCACAGTTCTTCGAGCGAGATATTTTCGTTGGTGTAGATACAGATTTTGCCCGCAATCTGCATCGCTTCCTGCGCGATTTCACGCGCACTTAAATCCGTATATTTACTGAGCGCACGTGCCGCGGCCAGAGCGTATGCACCACCGGAACCGATTGCGACGATTCCGTCGTCCGGCTCAATCAAGTCACCATTACCTGAAATGAGGAACGTATTCTTGTCATCCGCCACGATCATCACGGCTTCGAGATGGCGTAACGCGCGGTCGGTCCGCCAATCTTTGGCGAGCTCCACTGCAGCGCGGCTCAAGTTCCCGTGATACTGCTCCAGCTTCGCTTCGAATCGGGCAAAAAGGGCGAATGAATCTGCCGATGACCCGGCAAATCCGGCCAGGATTTTTTCGTTGTACAGCCGGCGAATCTTCTTTGCGCCGTGCTTGATGACCGTGTCGCCGAGCGTCACCTGCCCATCACTGGCAATGGCAACTGTGTTTTTTTGGCGGACGCAAATTATCGTCGTCGCTTGGATCGATGGGTTCATGGTGATTTATTTCGACGGGTTGAGCTGGGTAAAAAGGTTGTCGGAGAGACCGGAATTGTAAACCACGGTTTCTGCGTGAATCTCCATCATCTTCACACCATCCGTGTAGTGGCTGACGAAAAGTGGCGTGTTGACTCCCTGAAACTTGTGCCAGTTGGCATATTGCTCTTCACGAATTTTTGCCTCATCGCTGCGCCGGACCTGCAGTTTCACCGGCAGATGGGTCTCGCGTTCGATATAGAAGCGGATACGGTTTTTCGCTGCATCTCTAAGTTCGATGACGTCCGTTCGCTTGAAATCCACCATCTCCGTCCCAAGACTTTGAATCGTCGTCTGGCGGTCATTTATCACAAACCGTGCTACATAATCGAAGCTCGTTTTGAAGCCTTTGAGAAACTCTTCTCCTTCGCCCGGACTCTGCTCCACCGGATCTTTTTTGCCCTCGACCTTCATGCCCTGCTTTCCGCGATTAATCTGAATCGTTTTGAATTTCGGACCGCCAAACTCGGTCCTCTCCATGTCGGGAAACTTAATGAAGTCAGAAAAGAGGTCGCCGGCGCTAAGCTCACCGCGGGTAAACCCGAAGAAACGGCCGGTCGTGTGGATATCTTTGACGTCGAGGAACGACTGGCCGCCCAGCGCTTCGAGCATTTGATCGAGAGCTTGGTTGCCTTTTGACTGGGCATCAAGGCCGGTCACTACAAAGGTACAAAGGCACAGAGAAAGCACAATTGAGCGAAGCATCATCAATAAGTATAGCGAAGGCGCGCCTGTTCTATAAGTTTCGAGAACAGCGCCTGCGAAAACGGATCGTTTTGCCATCCACGCTCGGGGTGCCATTGCACGCCCACAATGAAGCGGCCCGTTGTGTCTTCGACGGCCTCGACTATGCCATCGTTAGCGAATGCAACTGCACGTAAATTCCTGCCCGGCTCGGCAACAGCCTGATGGTGATAACTATTCACATCGAGTTCGGAGCGACCGGCAAGACGCCCGACGATGCTGTCTGCGGCAAGCTTGACGGGATGTCGGGCCGGTGGCTTCTCATCATCTTCATCATGAGTGACCGCTTGCTGAACAACCGACGGAATGTCCTGCACCAGCGATCCACCGCGATAGACGTTTAGACTCTGAACGCCAAAACAAATGCCCAGGACCGGCAGATCTTTCTGTTGCTCGACAAAATCCAGAATCGCGAAATCGGTGGCATCCCTGTCCGGATACAACTTTCCTAATTTCTCATGCGGCGCGGCAGCGTAATGCCTTGGGTCGATGTCGGTTGGACTGCCCGGAAGCAGAATTCCCTGCACCCGCTGAACGTACTCGCGGACGATTTGAGGATCACTCACCGTCGGAATCAGCAGGGGCAGGCCGCCCGCCCAAAACACTGCGTCCAGATAGTGGCGAATCTGCCCGATGTATTCAGACTTCTCGTGGTATCGAGTAGGAATTCCGATCCAGGGTTTTTCCATGAGTGAACGTCAGCACGATTTCATCTCGAACTCGTTTTGCAAGCTCCGAAGCGGACTCCCCGTCCGGCGCAATAGGCTTGCCGATAATTACATCTACGTTACCGCTTTTTACATGATACGTCTTCGGAACGAGAACTGGCCGCGACCCGCGAATGGTTACCGGCACCACCTGAGCGTTAGCTCGCGCTGCCAACATGAACCCGCCGCCTTTGAAGGGTTTGATACTTCCGTCGCGGCTCGTTCCGCCCTCCGGAAAGATCACGACAGGACTGCCGTGACGAATCGAATCCGCGGCCTCCCGCAAAGATCTGATGGCGGCCCGGGGATTTTCTCTGTCAATCGGCACGTGGCCAGAGCGCCGTAAGTGCCAACCCAGGAATGGATAGCGAAAGAGCTGCTTCTTTGGTGTAAATCGAAACTGGAAGGGCAAAGCCGCAAGAACGATCGGCGTGTCCATGTGGCTCTGATGATTCGCACAAAGGACATATGGCATTCCGGCCTGAACGTTCTCGAGCCCGTAAACTTGAACTTTCACGCGCGCGGTCCATAGAATCATCTTCGCCCAGACACGCGAACATGCGTGTTGGAACTGCCCGCGCGAATCGACGAGCGAACCGGCCACTGACAGCGTGCCCATGATCCCCGTGTAGAGAAAAATCAAAGGTGCCGTCACTACCAGCGATCGGACATAGCTCAGCCTCTCAGTTAGAGCCATGACATTTCTTCCGTTCGTCCACGGTAAACAGTTCCAGTGTTCTCAGTCGGCATACAACTCTTCTCTAGCATAATACCGCCCCAAAGGTCGCCGTGAAGTCGTTCGTATTCTGCTTGCAGTGCAAAGGCTCTCGATTACGTCGCGGGAAAAGCGTTCGTCTTCTCGGCGATAACGCGACAAATTGCTAAGTCACCAAGATGCTGCGGGCTTCGCCGATAAGGTAAAGAGACCCGCAAATCAGGATTGTTGTGTCAGCGGGCGCAGTCCGACCCGCATAAGAAATCGCGCCGGGAACGGTTGGTTCGACGTGGGAATCGGGCACCAGCTTCTGCAGATCTGCCGGCTCCTTGGCCCGGCTGCTTTGCGGTTTGGTAAACACGAATTGCCGCGCGTGCGGTTTAAGTATGGAAAGCATTTCTTCATATTGCTTGTCAGCCATTGCCCCAAAGATGATCCAGACCCCATCCGGTTGAAATTCGGTAAGAAAAGCGTCAAGAGCCTGCACTGCGGGAACGTTGTGCGCACCATCCAGAAGGAATCGTCCGATTCGCTCGAGACGGCCGGGCCACGTCGCGGTATTGACTCCTCGCAGGATGTCGGCGCGATCCACACCGAGGCATTCCGCGGCCCGAATCGCAATGGCTATGTTCTCCAGTTGATGACGCCCCAGGAGCTGCGGCCGGACATCCGGATACTTGATGAGGTCCTCTGCCGAAGCACGCAGCAAACGAGTGCCAGCCTTGTCGCGAACCGGAGGTAAATACGCCGAAGGTCCGATGACCACCGGTTCGTTCTGTTTGATAATGCCTGCTTTTTCCGCCGCAATCGCTTCTACCGTATCCCCGAGAAATTCCTTGTGATCCATTCCAATGCTGGTGATCACCGATACTTCCTGCTCAACGATATTCGTCGCATCGAGCCGGCCACCAAGTCCAACCTCGAGAACAGCGAAATCAACCCGATCCCGGAAATAGAGAAACGCCATGGCCGTCACCAGTTCAAAGTATGTCGGCGGATAGAGAAGGTCCTTCGCACTGGTTGCAGCGTGATTCACGATATCAAAAACGGCTTTTAAGTCTTCATCAGAGATCTCGCGACCACCGATTGAAATACGCTCGTTCAATCGGATGAGATGCGGCGAAGTATAGAGCCCGGCCTCTGGCATCATCGTGGAAAGCAGCTTCGCCACCGAACCTTTGCCGTTGGTGCCGGCAATGAGAACGCTCCGGAAGGCATTCTGGGGGTTTCCCAACGCAGCGGCCAGGGCCCGCATGTTCTGCAGGTCGTAACGAATCGAGCGATATTCGTTAGTGAGGGAGTACAGGTAATCGAGATCGGCAGGTTTCACGGAATACTCTGCGCCTTTGGGTCTTTGTGTTTAACCCACTCAGGCACAAAGACACAAAGGTCACGATACCTTCTCGGCTTCGACCGGGATCTTATAGTCACAAGCCTCTTCGTTGCAGTATCGAACGAGCCCCTCCCGCTTCGTCGATTTCTCCAGGAGGAATGGCGCACCGCATTGAGGACACGGCTCCGGAACGGGTTTGTTCCAAACGACGAAGTCGCAATCGGGATATTTCAGACAGCCGTAAAACACCTTACCGCGTTTCGACCTTCGTTCGATCAGTTCGCCGCCACATCCCGGTTTGGGACAAGGAACGCCGACGGTCTTCGGCTTGATGTACTTGCATTTCGGATAATTGCCGCACGAGATAAATTCGCCAAACCGGCCCTCTCTCAGCATCAGTTTTGCCTGGCCGCATTGCGGACAAGTTTCGTCCAGCGCGACATCCGGTTTTTTTGGCGTCTTCGATCCAGCGATAATTTTGCGGGTTGTCTTGCACTCCGGATAACCAGTGCATGCGAGGAATTGACCGAATCGGCCACGTTTCAGCGCCATCGGCTTGCCGCAATTCTCGCACGGCTCGGGTTCCGAGTCGGCCGAGTTTTCCCCTTCCTTCGCCGCTTCGTCGCTTGTAATTTCTTTGGTGTTCTTACACTCCGGGTAGCCCGAGCAAGCCATGAACCGGCCGAACTGGCCCCATTTGATGACCATCGGACTGCCGCATTTTTCACAAACCTCGTCGGTTGGAATTTCCTGTTTCTTAAGATTTTCCATATTCTTCGAAGCTTGCGATAAGTCCTTCTGGAACTTTTTGTAGAACTCTTCGAGGGCCTTGACCCAGGTCATTTTTCCGTCTTCGACCTCGTCGAGTTCTTCTTCCATCCGGGCCGTGTACTCGACGTCGAAAATGTCTTCGAAGTGTTTGACCAGCATCTCCGTGACAACACTACCGAGCTCGGTTGGCCGGAACTTGCCCTGGTCTTTCGTGACGTATTCGCGGTCCTGAATCGTCGACAGAATCGTCGCGTACGTCGAAGGACGGCCGATACCTTTCTCTTCGAGCATTTTTACCAGAGAGGCTTCGGTGTAGCGCGGCGGCGGCTCTGTGAAATGCTGCCGCGGCGTGATGTCGATCAGTCGCACCTTCTCGCCCTGTTTGAGCGGCGGCAGTGTGATGTCCTGTTCTTCATCGAGATCGGCCGGCTTAACGTCCTCGTCGCGGGACTCCTCATAAACCGCGAGAAACCCGTCAAACTTCATCACCCGGCCAGACGCACGGAAGAGGTGATCCTTTGCGGAAATCTCGACCGTCGTTTGATCGTAGACCGCCGGATTCATCTGAGAAGCAACGAACCGGGTCCAGATCAGCCGATAGAGTTTCAACTCGTCTTCGGACAGATATTGTTTGACATCATCCGGTCTGCGGCCGACGAACGTAGGACGTATTGCCTCGTGTGCATCCTGCGCGTCTTTCTTGCTCTTGTAGATGACTGGTTTTTCCGGAAGATACGGTCCGCCGTACACATCGGAAACATACGAGCGAACCATCTGCATCGCGTCGTCCGAGACACGGGTGGAATCCGAACGCATGTAGGTGATCAAACCGATCCTGCCCTCTTCTCCTCCCAGCTCAATGCCTTCATAAAGACGCTGAGCGAGCATCATCGTCTTTTTCACCGTGAATCGCAGTCGCCGCGCCGCATCCTGCTGTAATTTGCTCGTTGTGAAAGGAGGAACGGGATTGCGTTTCTTTTCCTTTGTAACGACGGACTCGACCAGGAAATCTGAGTTTCTGACCACATCCAGGACGTGGTCCGCTTCAGCCTGAGTCTTCACGTCAGCTGTTTTGCCTTTGATCTTGGCCAGCCGCGCATCGAACTGTGGCGGCTCGTGTCCTTCAAGCTTTGCGATAATCGACCAATATTCTTCGGGCTTGAACGCCTGGATTTCCCGCTCGCGTTCGACGATGAGCCGCAAAGCCACCGTTTGCACTCTGCCTGCAGAGATTCCGCGGCGGACTTTGTCCCATAGCAGAGGGCTGATTTGATATCCCACAAGCCGATCCAGAATGCGTCGCGCCTGCTGGGCATCAACAATATGTTGATTGATCCGCCCGGGATTATCGACCGCTGCGCGAATTGCCTTTGGAGTGATCTCGTTGAACAGGACGCGAAAAACTTCAGCTTTGCTGCCGTCCAGGATCTCCTTCAAGTGCTGGCAAATTGCCTCGCCTTCACGGTCCGGGTCGGCAGCGAGCAGGATGCGATCGGCAGACTTCGCGGCAGCACGAAGGTCTTTGATGACCTTTTCCTTGCCGGGTATGACGTCATACACCGGCTCGAAGTCATGTTCGATATCCACGCCGAGTTTGCTTTTGGGCAAGTCTTTCACGTGGCCTAACGACGCCTTCACCACGTAATCTTTGCCAAGATATTTGTTGATCGTGTTCGCTTTCGCGGGTGACTCCACGATCACGAGTGATTTTTTCGCTGCCATCTTCGTCTATCTAATAAGTCTTGCGCGTAGAAAAATCAACAAGCGCTTTTTTCATAAGCGCCGAATGTATTTCTTTCCAGGCAGTTGCCGGATATGCCCCTCCACCTCCAAAGCAAGCAGTGCACTATAAATATCGGACGTGGAATACGGCAACTTTGACAGCAAGGCATCAATAGGAACCGCCTCCTGGGGCGACAGCGCTTTCCAGACCTTTGCCTCTGTGCCCTCGAGCTGAGGCCCAGGCGCAGCCTGCATCTGAGCCACAAGCGGGGCGAAGATTTTCTCCCGGATCGGGTGCGGAAGCTCTTCAACCACGTCCTGCCAGCCGGCGACTAGCTTGGCGCCCTGGCGAATCAGCGCGTGGGGGCCGAAGCTTTGCGCCGACGTGATGTTACCCGGTACGGCAAAAATTTCACGGCCGGCCTCTAATCCCAGTCTCACGGTAATGAGCGAACCCGAGTATTCGGCAGCTTCCACCACAACAACGCCCAGCGACATACCTGCAATGATCCGGTTCCGGATTGGAAAATTCTGGGGCGACGGCGGGGTGCCGAGAGGAAACTCCGAAATAACCGCGCCATTTTGTTCCACCAAATCGGCGAGTCCGCGATTTTCTTTGGGATAGATAAAATCCAGTCCGCTGCCGAAAACAGCATACGTTGTTCCCGCCCGCAGGGCGCCTCGATGGGCTGCGGCATCGAGCCCTCGCGCCAATCCCGATGTGATGGCAAGTCCGCGCGCTGCGAGATCCGCCGCCAGCCGCTCGGCGCAGTTCAGGCCGTATCCTGTCGGTCGCCGGGTACCGACGATTGCGATCTGCGGCAGCTCCGCATCCCATCGCTTGCCACGTAGATAAAGAACAATCGGGGGATCGAAGATCTCCCGCAACAGCGGTGGATAGGCAGGGTGCAGAATGTCGACGATTTTTACGCCAAGTTCCGCAGCGCGATGCCATTCCTGCTCGGTCCGCTCGGCCGATTTCTTCGAAAGCAGATCATCCGCCACTTCTGGTGGGACTCCGAGCGCTTCCAGTTCCGCACGCATCGAGTCGAAGACTCGTTCCGGAGCCTTGAAGTGTTTAAGCAGTAAATTGGCAGACCGGAGCCCCAGACCACGCACCAAGAACATCCGGAGAGTTGCCTTTGTCCGAGTCTCGTTTTCCACGATGGGCCAGGAGCAAGATTTCGGCCAAATATGATACTTATGACAGAATACGGGTCACAAAAAAAAGGGGATCGCTTATGTTGCGCAGATTGATACTCGTGTTGGTTCTCACTTCGATCACCGCCTGGGCCCAGCATCCGGATGATGTTTTCGTTGGTCAAAAAGCGCCGGAACTGAAACAGGGAGATCTATGGATCAACTCCGCCCCCTTGAAGCTGGAACAACTCCATGGGAAAGTCGTTCTTATCGATTTCTGGGCCTTCGACTGCCCCTTTTGTTCCGAGGCAATGCCACACGTGAAAGAGTTGTACGATAAATATTCAAAAGATGGTCTGGTCGTCATAGGCGTGCATGTACCTCGAATCGACTACGAAAAAGAAATTCCAAAAATCAAGGATGCGGTTGTTAAAAAAGGCATCAAATATCCGGTGGTCGTCGACAATATGTACCAGATCTGGAGCGACTATCTCTGCAACACCTGGCCGAGCCACTTTGTCGTCGATCAGAATGGTGTGATCCAGTTAAGTCACTCCGGCACTGAGCGGTATGAAGATACGGAAAAGGTTATTCAGAAGTTATTGGCAAAAAACAATGGTAAGTAAACGCAACGGCACAAGGACACAAGGACTCGCGCTGGAGAATTATTGGTGCGTTTTCCTTGCGGCTTTTTGCCTTTGTGTTTCCCTGACGGTTGACGCGCACGGCCAGGCGTTTCCGAGACCTCGTCCCGATGCCGGCCCGAAGCCGAAGAATGTTCACGGCCTCGTTCTCGACATCCGAGGCCAGCCGCTTCCAGGCGCGCTCGTGTTCATCCGGGACATGAAAACGAAAGTCATTCGCACACTTGAAACCGATAGCAAAGGTGAATACAGGGTGAACGCTCTGACCCCGACCGTCGACTATGAAGTCTATGCCTCTTACAAAGGCAAGGAATCGGAAAAAAAGTTTGTCAGCTCGTTCTTGAATCGCGAGGATAACGTCCTGAGTTTTCAACTCGACGTCAGTGTCATCGACAGCGCTGGCGCTAAGTCGACTGACAACGGACCTTCGTTCAAGAGTTTTGACCTCGTCGAACTGCACGCGTCTTTCGAGATGCCTGTAGGCGTTCCCGCACCGGTCCCGGCAGTGTTGCTTCTTCATGGGTATGGTGAGGATCGCTCGGTCTGGAAAGATTTTTCAAAACAGCTGCTGGACCGGGGCTGGGCTGTCATGGCGCTGGATATGCGCGGACACGGCGAGAGCCGTAGAAAGAATGGCCTGACTATTCAAGCCATCCCGGAATGGCGAACCGACCTGCACGAATTTCCAGTAGATCTCGATCCTGCTCTCGATTGGCTTAAATCGCGGCCCCGGATCAACACGCGAAAAATCGTCGTTATCGGCAGCGACGTCGGCGCCAATCTGGCTCTGATCGCCAGCGGACGCTTTCCCGAGGTTCAAACCGCAGTAGCGATCAATCCGAAACTCGACGAAAGTCTAGCACTGGCGGGAAGCGCCCACGATTTCCAGCCCCGTTCGACACTGGTGATTGTTCCTAACCAGGCCGAAGGCGACCGGCTTAAACCCCTCATCAAATCCCCTTCACGCGTACTTGTCACCTCACACGCTGGCGGAACCGCGCAGTGGACCTCCGACGTTAAGGTCGATGACGCGATCTTTCAGTGGCTTAAAGAAACCTACTGACCCTATACTTCTCGGGCGTCAATATGACAGGACAACCATGCAGTCGCGGGCTTTAGCCCGCGTTTCTTGCGCGTACAGGGTTTCGGCTGACCGAACAAGCACGTAATACACGCTGGTCAGCTGAATCAACAATGAGGAGGTTAATCGTGAAGCGTTATTTGTTGGTGCTGATCATGCTTTTGGGTGTTGTGGCTTACGCCCAACGTGGCGGAGGTTCGCCTCAACCCGGCGGTGGTGGAGCACAAGGTCAGGCTCCCGCCGGCGGCCGTGGCGGACGCGGCCCAAACCCTGAGCAGCAGGCCGCGGCAGACGCGCAAAACAAACTCGAGGCGAGCGTCCCGGAACTGCCATTCGAGGCTGTGGCTCTGCCGCTGATGCCCGAGGGGCACACGATCGGTGAAACGGAAGGTGTTGCTCTTAATTCCAGGAAACACCTTTTCGTCTACACACGCAGCGGTAATGCAGGCCCGGCGCGAGGCGCGCAGGCGGCGGAACTATTTGAATTCGATCAAACCGGAAAATTCGTTAAGGAGTGGGGACAGAACTCCTATGGTTTCTCGTTCGCCCACGCCGTCAAGGTCGACAAGAATGACAATGTCTGGGTGGTCGACGAAGGCTCCAACATGGTGATGAAATTCAATCCGCAAGGACTGGTCACGCTGGTGCTTGGACGCAAGGACGAAGCCATCGATTACCTGGAACGCTTTCTGGAAGAAGCCCGCCATACCGATGCCGCTGCCAATAGCACCGTCGGCGCCGGAGCCGGCCGCGGCGGCACATTCGCACGGCCGACCGATGTCACCTGGGACAACGATGGGAACATCTTCGTGGCGGATGGTTACGACAATTCACGCGTTGCCAAATTCACCAAAGATGGAGATTTCGTCAAGTCGATCGGTTCTCGCGGCCCTGCGCCCGGCCAGTTCAATACGCCTCATACCATCGCCTCCGATGCCAAAGGCAACATCTACGTCGGCGACCGCGGTAATCAACGCATACAGGTCTTCGACCCGGATCTTAATCCGGTACGCATCATCAGCAATGTGCGGGCACCCTGGGCCGTCTGCATCACACCTCCGAATGGGCAAGGCCAGCAGTTCCTCTTCAGCGCCGACGCCGGCGGCAAGATCTACAAGGAAGACCTCGAAGGTCACATGCTGGGCTGGTTTGGAAAGACCGGCAAGAAAGTCGGTCAGTTCTACTGGGCGCATGAAATGCACTGCGTGAGCGAAAACGAGCTATACGTCGGAGAGGCGCAAAACTGGCGCATCCAGCACGTGACGCTGAAGCCAGCAGCAAAACAGGTCTCGGCGAAGTAGAAAGAAGAAATTAGCCATAAAAAGGCACAAAAAGCACAAAGAAGAAGCTCTTTCTTCGTGCTTTTTGTGCCTTTTTGTGGCTAATTTCTTCTTTCATTCAGCCGCCACACGATCAGCGCGCCGACAATCCCTATTCCCGCCAGAATTTGACGCTCGGTCGATGGATCAAAAGGATCCCGCGCAACCTTCAAAGCCATTCGGGCGCGCGTCACTTTCGAGCTCTCGTATTGCCGGTAGTACTCCGCTTCCTGGGAATCGTGCGCGGCAACAGCGTCACCGTTGTCATCGAGTCCAATCGGCAATTGATCTGGAAGTGTGGGCAGGATGTTGCCTGGATCCACCATCCAGTTCACTGCTTTCATCCCCAGACTCCGGCCCTGGACTGGAGGCCAGGTGAGAATCAGCAAAATCGCCAGAATCCAGATGATCCGCCACTGCGCCCTATTTGGCTGCCACACCGCTCCTCCGATTCGCCCGAATGTTAGCAGATCCCATAGAGATTTCGTTTCCAGCCGTGTCCCCGTTTTAGACTCGACTGCGTGAACAGACTGGTGCTCGGCCTAAGTGCTCTGGTGGTCTTTGGAAGGCCGGCTTTCTCGTCTCCCCAGGAAACCTGCGGCCGGGCGGATCCCGCTTACATTCAAACTGCCAGCGAGACCGGCGGCATTCCGATGTTTTTACAACCTTCGGAAGCCGGCAAAGCGTTTCATCTTGTCCGCGAAACGACGAGGAACAACATTTCCACGATTCTTTGGGCCACCGGGACTCTCGACGGACACGTGCAACCAGCCATGCTCCCCGTGGACTCAACAAGTCACAGAATGACGGTCGCATTTTCCTCTGCTGCGGAAGGCAGCAATATCAAAATCGTGCCGCCGTCCGGGGCCACCATTTCCCAGACATCCACAAATACTGAAATCACGGAATTGCGGTGCGGACGAATTGTGACGGTTGCGTCTCCCGAGCCAGGAATATGGCGGGTCGAGTTGACAGGTCACGGCAAATTTTGGCTTGAGGCTCAGGTACAGAGCGATATTCATTTTCTGCGTGCCGAGTTCGTCAGGCAGGGTGGCCGGCCGGGACACGAAGGCTTCTTCCGGATCGATGGCCAACCCATCGCAGGCAAGCCAGCAATGATCCGCGCCTCCCTATCTGCGGAAGGGGCCAGGAACCACGAGTTCTACCTGGCCAGCGAACGGGGCGAACTCATTCAGAAACTCCAGATGCACGCCACAGGTTCCTCGGGGGATGAGTACATGGGGACTGCAGATCTTCCAAACGTGCCATTCCGTGTGGCTGTTACGGGCATTGATGGCAGCGGCAAGCCATATCAGCGGTTCTATGCAAGTCTGTTTCGTCCCGAAAGCCTGGAAGTCTTGTGGAACCGCACATTCGATGAACTGCCGGTTGGAAACACGGAACGGACGGAATTCACGGTCCGCAACACTGGCGCTGGCGGAACTTTCAAGATAACGGCTGTTGACGCGCACCAATTTGCGGTCCGGGTGGAGCCGGTAGAATTAGCACTGGATTCCGGACAATCGGGCACGGTTGTGATCAATCTGTCCGTACCTGCTGCCACGCAGCCCGGCATCGGCGACGACGTCATAGTGGTTGCGACAAGGACGGCCGGGCCTCCTGCATCGAATTCCAGCGTCGCGCATTTCTCAGTCGTAGCCCGCCCGTAGGCGCTGGCGTCAAACCTGTGCCTACGGTTGGATCGGCACGGGCTCATCCGCCCACTTCTTTTTCAATTGACCGCAGGCAGCAGAGATATCATTTCCGCGATTTTTGCGCACGAACGCGGAAATATCATGGTCGATCAAAACCTGCTGAAAGCGGGCGATGACGGCGTCGGATGGCCGCTTGTAAGGCACCTCTTCGGCTTCGTTGAATGGGATCAGGTTGACCTTCGCACGAATGCCCTTCAGAAGCCCGACCAGATGCAGGGCATCTTCAGGCGAATCGGTCAGCCCGCGCAGCAGCACGTACTCGAAGGTCACCCGTTGCCGATGCTTGAATGGGAAGCGGCGGACAGCGTCGAGCAACTGTCCGATGGGATAACGCCGGTTGATCGGCATCAGTTGATTCCGCTTTTCATCTGTAGCACCGGTCAGTGAAATCGCCAGGTTTGGAATCATCGGTTCAGTGCCTAATCGCTCAACGGCCGGGAGCAGCCCGGCAGTCGAAAGCGTCATCCGCGACGGCGACATGTTCAGCCCGTGCTCGTCGTGCAAAATGCGGATCGCTTTCATCACATTGTCGTAATTGTGGAGTGGTTCGCCCATGCCCATCAGGACAATATTGAAGTTGTCGCGAGCCTCCCATGAAAGATTGTCGCGTTGCGCAACGAGCACCTGAGCCACGATTTCCCCGGCGCTCAAATGCCGGGTTAAACCCAGCTGGCCTGTCAGGCAAAATGTGCATGCAAGAGCGCAACCGATCTGTGAAGAAATACAAATCGTGTTCCGATGCTCTTCCGGAATGAAAACGGTTTCAACCAGTTCCCCGTCGCCCAGACTGACGAGATAGCGGCGCGTACCGTCGATCGAATCGAACCGCCGATGGACCCCTGGCAGTTTGATGTCCCACTCCTGGGGAAGATCCGCGCGAACCTGCTTCGGCAAATCCGTCATTAAACCGAAATCATCGAACCATCGCTGATAGACAGACTTGTAGATCTGCATCGCCCGGAAGGACGGAGTAAACCTTGCGGCCAATTCAGGCCGTTCATAATCGAAAAAGAAATTCACTGCGACTTGAAATCAGCTCGCGGGCGTAGGATCTTGCTGCTTATCAGAATCTAACTGCTTCACGAGCGAATCGACCTTTGCAACGACTCGGGGATCAGCCCAATGCTCAAACCATGTGTGTCTGACGACATTGCCGTTGCCATCGATCAGAAAGGTCTCTGGAAACTTGTTAACCTTGTAGAGGCCCGAAATCTGATGGCCCGGATCCAGATAGGTGGGTAATTCCAGATTGTGCTCTTTGTAAAACTGGTGAATCTCCGGCCAGTCGTTATCGATACTGACTTCGAGCATCTCAAACTTGCGGTCTTTGAAAGTCCGATAGAGCTTTTGAATTTCAGGCATTTCCTCGACGCAAGTCGTACACCATGTACCCCAGAAATTCAGGAAGACAACTTTTCCATGGAAATCACTGAGCTTCACCAGACGCCCGCTCTCGTCTTTGATCGAAAAATTTGGCGCTTTCTGGCCGATGTTGATGACGCCTGGATCGCCGGTATTCGTAGCCTGTTTAAATACAAAAAAACCGGCCACGGCCCCTACGACAAGAAAGAAAACAATGGCTTTGATGCGCTCGCCCATAGCTTGCTATTGTACCACCTTCGAGGCCATTTTCTCCTGCCAGGCATGGACCTGCTGCTCAAGGACATCCAGAGGAATAGCACCCTGACCGAGCACGACGTCATGGAACTGCCGGATATCGAATTTCGGCCCTAATCTACGTTCAGAATCGCTCCTCAAATGGCGAATCTTGAGTTCCCCCATTTTGTAGCCTAAAGCCTGGCCGGGCCAGACGATATAGCGATCCACTTCGACGATGATGTCCTGATCCGTCTTCGCCGCGTTTTCCCTGAAAAACTTGATCGCCTGCTCGCGCGTCCAGCCCATTGAATGGAGTCCAGTGTCAACGACCAGTCGGATGGCGCGCCACATCTCGTAGGTCAGTTGCCCGAATTTCGAATAGGGATCCTTGTAGAAGCCCATCTCCTGGCCCAGGAATTCTGCATACAAGCCCCATCCTTCGACGAATGCCGTATAGCTCGAGTTCTTTCGGAACTCTGGAAGCCCTTCCAACTCCTGCGCCAGAGACACTTGAATGTGGTGTCCGGGAACCGCCTCATGCAGCGTGAGCGCTTCCATTTCCCATTTCGGCCTCGAATCGAGCCTGTATGTGTTCGCAAACATGAAGCCGGGACGCCCGGCGATGAGCGAACCCGGATCGTAGTACGCCGTCGTTTGTGACGGCGCAGAGGCGTCCGGCACTTTCTTTACTCCATAGGGAGTTTGAGGCAGCCGGACGAAAAGATGCGCCAATTCCGGATCGGCGCGTTTGGCGATGTCGCGGTAAGCAGTGAGCATGGTTTCGGCGTCCTTGAAGTAGAAACGCGGGTCGGTCCGAAGAAACTCTTTGAACTCTTCGTGGCTGCCCTTGAAATTCGCCTGCGCCATGACCTGGTCCATTTCCGTCCGGATGCGCTTCACTTCCGCTAGACCTGTTTCATGGATTTCCTGCGGCGTTTTCCGTAGCGTCGTGTGCCACAGAACGTTATACGCATACAGTGCTGCCCCATCTGGCAGCGACGCAACATCTGTCGTTTGCCGGCAGGCAGGTAAATAGCGCGTTACAAGGAATTGATGTAGTTTCGACAGTGCCGGCACGAGGGTCTGTTTGTATGCGGCCACCGCGCGATCCCGCAATTTCGCCTTGTCGCTTTCAATCATGGCCCGGGGCATTCTGTTGAATGGTTCCAGCAAGGGGCTCTGCATGGGATCGGCCACAATCTGCGCCTGAACCTGCGCCGGCACGTCGCGGAATGTTGTCGCTGGAGGAGTCATTTCTGCCGCAAGCCCCTGCTCCATCAGAGCCATGGTTTGACCGATCAAAGGTCCGATCTTCTCAAGCCGGAGTACGATGTTTTCGTAGTCGTCGCGGGTTTCAGCCGGCATCATCGCAATAACATGCGGAATGTCCTGCTGAACGCCTTCCAACTGATTCATCGGCATCAGCAGGTTGTGTGGGATGACGCCCTTGATTGGCATCGCGTCGTTGTGAAAGTCCAGCCCTCTAACCGCAGTTTCCAGCAAATCCCGGTAGAGTTCGTAACTGAGTTGCTCTGCCGCCTCCGGCTGGATTCGTTTGAGCCGCTCCAGACTGCCTTTCAAGTATTCTGCTCGCGCATGTAGGGCCGCCGCGGAGTAATCGGTCCATCGCATGTTTTGCCCGGGATAACCCAACGCGGTTGCCGCCTCCGGATATTGCATCATCCAGTATTTCCAGTCGGCATCGAACTGTTGCTGTAAGAGTAACGCGTTATTCACGCGGGGATATTAGCCACAAAACGCCACATAAGGCACACAACTTTTTTGTTCCTTTTGTGACTATCCCCTATTTTGACCAGGCCGTCGTGCATAGTCCGGTTGATGACCATTACGGTATCCGTGTTGGGAAGTGGCAGCCGGGGCAATGCAACGTTTGTCAGAACCGAACAAGTGCGCTTGCTCATCGATGCGGGAATGAGCCGGAAAGAAATCAGCAGCCGCCTTGAGTGTATTGGCGAGGACCCGGATGGGATTGACGCTGTGTTCATTACACACGAACACAGCGATCATTCCGGCGGACTGAAGATGCTTGTCAAAGAATTGCCTTTACAGGCATTTTTGACCAGGGGAACCATTGGGGCACTTCACGCTGATGAGTACGAGCTGAATGGTTCGAAAATCATTCCCATACCTCCAGGTGTCCCGTTCGCGTTCGGTGATATCGAGGTCTTCCCATTCAGCGTTCCGCATGACGCGGCAGAACCCGTTGCATTCAGCATCAAGTGTGGTGGCGCAAAACTTACACAATTGACCGACATCGGGTACATGCCGGACCAGGTCGCAGAAAGACTGCGAGGCTCCGATGTGCTGATTCTCGAATCCAACCATGATCTCGAAATGCTGCGTGTCGGGCCGTACCCCTGGGTTTTGAAGCAACGACTGATGGGCCGGTACGGCCATTTATCCAACACAGCAGTAGGCAGATTTATCCGCGAACAGTACGACGGTTGCGCACAACACGTCGTCCTTGCGCACCTCAGTTCGAAGAACAATCATCCGGCAATCGCGAAACATGAAGCTTCGCGCGCATTGCGGGACCGTGGATTCGGAAAAGCACAACTGACAGTGACGTCGCAAGACGAACCCACTGCACCGATTCGTTTATAGTTGAAGCATGATCGAGAGATACACGCGCCCGCAAATGGGCAAGATCTGGGAGGACCAGAACAAATACCAGCGGTGGCTGGATGTAGAGCTGGCTGTCGTCGAAACGCTCGCAGAAGAAGGCACTATTCCTAAAACGGATGCGGAAGAAATCAGGAATCGAGCATCCTTCTCCGTCGATCGCATCAACGAAATCGAGGCTGAAGTCAAACACGATGTGATCGCGTTCACGACTTCCGTCGCTGAATTTGTCGGCCCGTCTTCGCGGTTCTTCCATTTCGGCCTCACATCGTCCGATGTTCTCGATACGGCGATGGCCCTTCAGGTCAGAGACGCATCCGTGGTTATTGCAGAAGGCCTGCGACGCCTGCTCGACGTTCTGAAGAAACGCGCGCATGAATTCAAGACCACCGTCATCGTCGGGCGGACACACGGAATTCATGCGGAGCCGACGACGTTCGGTCTGAAGCTCTCCCTTCTGTACGATGAAGTTGCGCGGCACCAGGCTCGTTTTAGCGAGGCTGCCGAAACGATGCGGGTCGGCAAACTTTCAGGCGCTGTGGGAACGTTCGCCCACCTGTCACCGGATGTCGAAGAAAGAGTGATGGCGAAGCTGAACCTGAAACCTGCTCCTGCGTCCTCACAAGTGATTCAGCGCGATCGGCATGCACATTACATCACGTCCCTGGCGCTGATCGGCGCCACGCTGGAAAAGATCGCCGTTGAAGTCCGGCATCTTCAAAGAACGGAAGTGCGCGAAGCGGAGGAATACTTTTCCTCAAAGCAGAAGGGGTCCTCTGCGATGCCGCACAAGCGGAATCCCATCACATCGGAACAGATCGCCGGTCTTGCGCGCATTCTGCGAAGCAATGCGGTTGCGGCTATGGAAAACGTCGCGCTCTGGCACGAAAGGGATATTTCGCACTCATCCGTAGAAAGAATTATTTTCCCGGATTCCACGATCCTTGCGGATTACTTGCTCGATCGCACAGCGACGCTGATCGAGAAGCTCGTCGTATATCCGGAGCGCATGAAAGAGAATCTGGAACTCACGCATGGGCTGATTTATTCCGGTGAGTTGCTGCTGGCGCTCGTTGCAAAGGATGTCACGCGTGAAAACGCTTACCGATGGGTGCAGCGCAACGCAATGCGCGTCTGGGATGAAGGTGGCACTTTCAAGGACAAAGTCCTGACCGATACCGACATCAAGCAAACACTCTCAGCTTCGGATATCGATAGCATCTTTGATTCAACTCGATTGCTGGCCAACGTCGATCGAATTTTCGCCAGAGTCTTTACTACGGATGTGAGATCATGAAAGCTACCGTCATCGTGACGTTGAAACCGACCGTTCTTGATCCTCAGGGCATGACAATTCATCGCAGCCTCGCCTCGCTGGGACTGACCGACATCGGCGAAGTGCGGCAGGGTAAAATCTTCCATCTTCAAGTGAAAGATGGAAGTCGCGACCAGGTCGAACGGCTGGCCAAAGAAGTTCTAACGAATCCAGTCATTGAGGAATACCGGATTATTTGGGAGTAACCAGGACCGTATGAAATTCGGCGTCGTCATCTTTCCAGGCTCCAATTGCGAGCACGATTGTTATTACGCAATCCAAACCGTCCTCGGAAAGCCTGTTGAATACATCTGGCACCAGGACACCTCCGTAAAGGGTTTCGACGCAATCCTCCTGCCCGGCGGATTTGCCTACGGTGACTACTTACGAACGGGAGCGCTCGCGAAATTCTCTCCGGTTATGAATGCCATTGCCGATTTCGCCAGAAAAGGCGGACTCGTCTTTGGTATCTGCAACGGCTTCCAGATCCTGACTGAAGCGGGGCTGTTGCCCGGGGCCCTTCTGCGAAATGTCGGTTTGAAATATTTGTGCAAGTTCGAGCACCTGCGGACAGAGACCGCCGACACTCCCTTCACCAATCTCATGAAGAAAGGGCAATTGCTTCGCATTCCCATCGGCCACGGCGATGGAAACTTTTTCGCCGATCCGGAGACCTTACGCCGCATCGAAGACAACGGACAAGTCATCTTCCGTTATGCCGACGGAGCCGGACAGATCACGCCCCAAGCGAACCCGAACGGCTCCTTAAACAACATTGCGGGGATTGTCAACGAGCAGCGGAACGTGCTGGGGATGATGCCGCACCCCGATCGATCCAGTGAAGCCATCCTGGGAAGCGCCGACGGCAAATTGATATTTGAATCCATGATTAACGCTCTGGTCACGAAATGATGGTTACGGATGAACTCTTAAGCCAGCACGGCCTCACGGAAAGCGAATACAAAAAAATCGTCGATATTTTGCAGCGTGAGCCCAATTTGACGGAGCTCGGCATCTTCAGCGTGATGTGGAGCGAGCACTGCAGCTACAAGAGTTCGCGGGTCCATTTGCGGCGCCTTCCGACAAAAGGACCGGCTGTTCTGCAGGGACCTGGCGAAAATGCAGGCATTATCGACATTGGCGACGGATTAGCTGCCGCTTACAAGATCGAATCCCATAATCACCCATCATTTATTGAGCCGTTTCAGGGAGCAGCCACAGGCGTCGGCGGCATTCTGCGTGACATCTTTACGATGGGAGCGCGTCCCATCGCCGCCATGAATAGCCTTCGCTTCGGGCCGTTACACAAGCAGCAGAACAAGCGGATTCTGGAGGGTGTTGTCGGCGGCATTGCCTTTTATGGGAATTGCTTCGGTGTGCCGACAGTAGGCGGCGAGGTCTATTTCTCGGACTCCTATTCGCAAAATCCGCTGGTCAATGCCTTCGCGCTCGGTATTTTCGAGAAAGACAAAATCTTTTACGGCCGCGCGTCGGGAGTTGGCAATCCTGTCATCTACGTCGGCGCGAAAACGGGCCGCGACGGTATTCACGGTGCAACCATGGCCTCGGCGGGATTTGGCGAAGATGCTGGAGCAAAGCGTCCCAACGTCCAGATCGGCGACCCGTTCATGGAGAAATTGCTTCTGGAAGCGTGCCTCGAAGCGATGCAGAAAGGCCTGATCGTCGGCATTCAAGATATGGGAGCCGCCGGCCTGACCTGTTCGAGTTGCGAGATGGGCGCTCGCGCCGGTACAGGCATCGAACTCAACCTGGACGTAGTGCCTCAGCGTGAATCCGCTATGTCCGCCTACGAGATCATGCTGAGCGAGTCGCAGGAGCGTATGCTGCTGGTCGCCGACAAGAGCAAGGAACAAGACGTCTTCGAGGTGTTTCATAAATGGGGCCTCGATGCCGTCACGGTGGGGCGAGTCACGGACGACGGCATTCTTCGCATCCGGCAACATGGCAAGGTCGTCGCCGAAATTCCGAACCTGCCTTTGGCCGATGATGCACCGGTTTACCAGCGGCCGTTGCTGCCGCCAAAATCCTCCTTATCTTCGCGCCTGGACGACTTTACATTTCTCGACGGCTGCGAACCTTCGTTGATCGAAACCTTTCTTTCGGGCACGGCAGACCTGAACACGCTGCTGAAACTCGCCGTTTCATCGCCGAATCTCTCGAGCCGCCAATGGGTATGGCAACAATACGACCATATGGTCCAGTCCAATACGATGGTGGGACCTGGTTCGGACGCCGCTGTTGTTAGAGTGAAAGGCACAAAGAAAGCTTTGGCGATGACACTCGATGGACCAGGTTACCGGGTAGCGAGAAATCCGCGTGAAGGCGCCAGGATGGCGGTCGCCGAAGCGTGTCGAAATATCGTTTGTTCGGGGGGCCATCCGCTGGCAGCCACGAATTGCCTGAACTTCGGAAATCCGGAACATCCGGAAGTGATGTGGCAGTTCAGCGAAGTCGTCGATGGCATGAGCGAAGCGTGCAGCTTCTTCAGCACCCCGATTACGGGAGGCAATGTCAGCTTCTACAACGAGACCTTCGGCGGGGATATTTATCCGACGCCTGTCCTGGGAATGGTCGGCTTGATCGAAGATCTATCCCTCGTAACGACGTCGTCATTCCGGGATACCGGCGATTCGATCGTCCTTGTCGAACCGGTAAATCGGCTGGTCGGGCGCGTCAATCTTGAAGATGAGCGCGCGGTGCAAATACTTGTTTCAACCGCAATCCGCGATCGGCTGGTCAAATCGGCTCATGATATCAGCGAGGGAGGTCTGGCCGTTGCCATCGCTGAATCGTGTTACTCGAATCTGCAACGGGGTGCTATCGGCGCTGACATCGTTGTTCCATCACATCTCGAAGTTCGCAAAGACTTGTTCGGTGAAGGTTCATCCCGCGTCGTGCTGACCACGGTTCAACCGGATGAGTTGCGGAAACGAGCCGAACAGATGGGCCTGAATTTTTACCTGCTTGGGACTGTTGTCGGTAAGCGGTTGATCCTCAAGTATGAAGGAGTGGAAGCCGTCAACCTGTCAGTCGAAGAACTGGAAGCGGCGTGGCGACAGGGTCTGCCGAACCTGCTATCATAGATACGTTTCCTATAACGGGAACGGAGCAATCAATGTGCGGAATCTTTGGAATCGCGAACCATGCGGACGCCTCGCAGATGACTTATCTGGGGCTGTACGCGCTCCAGCATAGAGGCCAGGAAAGCACCGGCATGTCGTCGTCCGACGGCGACCAGGTCTATACCCATAAGTCGATGGGCTATGTTGCCGATGTGTTTTCCGAAGATGTCATCGCCAGACTCAAAGGAATCAATGCAATCGGGCATACGCGTTATTCGACCGCGGGCGACAGCAATGAAGGAAATGCCCAGCCCATCGTCGTGAATTGCCGCTATGGCACGGTCGGCCTCGTGCATAACGGTAATTTGATCAATGCAGTCTCCCTGCGTGAAAGGCTCGAACAGCAGGGCGCCATCTTCCAGTCCACCAGCGACAGCGAGGTCATTCTGCACCTCCTCACCAGATCTGAGGCCGGCGACCTGTCCGGCGCGCTGGGTGAAACGCTGACGCAGGTGCAGGGCGCATTCTCGTTGCTCCTGATCACCAAAGACTCGCTGATCGGGGTGCGCGATCCGAATGGATTCCGGCCGTTGAATATCGGCAAACTGAACGGATCCTACGTACTTGCTTCCGAAACGTGTGCCTTCGATCTGATCGGCGCAACGTACGTTCGTGAGGTGGAACCCGGGGAAATCGTCACCATCCATGGTGAAGATATTCAATCGATGAAACCTCTGCACGCGCCGCGGCTTGCGAAATGCATTTTCGAGCACGTCTATTTCTCCAGGCCGGACAGCTTCGTTTTTGGCAGGTCCGTCCAGGCAAGCCGCGACCAGATGGGACGTATTCTCGCACAGGAGAACGCCGTAGATGCCGACCTTGTGGTTCCTATTCCCGATTCGGGAGTCACCGCGGCGGTGGGCTATTCGCAGGAGTCCGGAATTCCTTTTGCGTTCGGTTTGATTCGGAATCACTACGTCGGCCGGACGTTTATCGAACCGAAAACGAAAATCCGCAATTTCGGTGTAAAAGTGAAACTGAATCCGGTGCGGGAACTCCTCGCCGGAAAGCGTGTCATTCTCATCGACGACTCCATCGTTCGCGGAACCACCAGCCGCAAGATTGTAAAGATGGTCCGGGCCGCTGGAGCAACAGAAGTCCACATGCGGATCAGTTGCCCTCCCACGTTGTCGCCTTGCTTTTACGGGATCGATACACCGACCAAGAAAGAGCTGATCGCCTCGAGTCACACGGTCGAAGAAATCGCGAAATACATTGAAGCAGACTCGCTCGGCTACTTGAGCTTGCCGGGCTTACTTCGCGCCGTCGGGGGCAAGGGAAGTGATTTCTGCACAGCCTGCTATACCGGACAGTACCCCATCGACTTTGTAGACATGATGGGCGATGCGAAAGCCGAAGACCGCCAGCTCGATTTGTGGGAAGCAAGCCTGAAGGAATAGATGGGTATAACTTACAAAGACGCCGGCGTTGACATCGACAAGTCGAACGCCGCCAAGAAAAAGATCAGGGAACTCGCCCGCCAGACCTTCACCCCGGGTGTTCTCTCCGACATCGGTTCGTTCGGTGGAATGTTTGCGTGTAATTTCGCAGGTATGAAAGAGCCCGTGCTGGTTTCGAGCACGGACGGTGTCGGGACGAAGCTGAAGGTTGCGGCCATGATGAATCGCCACAACACGGTCGGCGCCGATCTCGTCAATCACTGCATCGACGACATCCTCGTTCAGGGAGCACGTCCTTTATTCTTCATGGACTACGTCGCCACCGGCCGGCTCGACCCAGACGTCATGGTGTCTGTTGTCGAAGGCGTCGCGCGGGCCTGTAAAGAGGCCGGATGTGCTTTGATTGGCGGCGAGACGGCAGAAATGCCAGGCTTCTATGCCGATGGGGAGTATGACGTCGCCGGATTCATCGTAGGCATCGTCGATCGGCCGCGCATCCTCGACGGTAAATCGATCCGGCACGGCGATGTTTTGATCGGCCTTCCCTCGGTTGGTCTGCACACCAACGGATATTCCCTCGCGCGCAAAATCTTCTTTGAAGTCGCAAAACTCAGCCCGGATTCCCGTGTCAATGGAATGGATGGGACGGTCGGCGAAGAGCTTTTGAAGCCACACGTCAACTATGAACCCATTTTGCGGGAAGCCCTTGCCAGCAATTTGATCGAAGGTCTTGCCCACATCACCGGCGGCGGCATAACAGAGAACCTGAATCGGATTCTGCCGGAGAACTGCCAGGCCGAAGTGCAGCTTGGGTCATGGCCGGTCATTCCGCTTTGCCGTGTCATGGCAGAAATCGGGCAGATCGAGCGCGATGAAATGCTGCGTGCAACCAATATGGGAATCGGAATGGTTCTCGTTGTCCGGCCGGCAAATCTCGGCGCCGTCACGGGGATGTTGAAGACACCGCATTACCAGATCGGCCGAGATCATCCCGGGAGAACCTCGCGTTACTTACCGTCAATGAAGATCCAGCCCGCAAACCGCAGGCTTGGCATTCTTCTCTCAGGCCGCGGCTCGAACTTTCAAGCCATTGCCGACCACATCGAATCCAGAGAACTTGATGCCGAAATTGCAGTCGTTATCGGTAACGTCCAGTCCGCACGCGGCCTGGAGCTCGCCCGACAGCGGGGCTTGAAGGCGATATTTGTCCCATCCCAGCAACGCGCCCGCGAGGAGTTCGATCGCGAACTGGTTGCGATCTTAAAAGAACACAACGTCTCGCTCGTCGTGCTCGCCGGCTTCATGCGCATCTTCAGCCGTGTTTTTCTGGACGTCTTTCCGTACGGTATTCTGAATATCCATCCGGCGTTGCTGCCCTCGTTTCCTGGATTACACGTTCAACAACAGGCGCTGGACCATGGCGTCCGGTTCAGCGGTTGTACCGTGCATTTTGTCGACGAGACACTGGATGGAGGTCCCATTGTTCTGCAGGCCGTCGTTCCCGTTTTGGATGACGACAATGCGGATCAGCTCTCCGCCCGGATCTTGAAAGAAGAGCATCGGATCTATTCCAGGGCAATCGGTCTGGTGCTGTCCGGCAGATGCTCGATCGTCGGCAGACGCGTAATGATTAAATAGGCGTGCAGTAGAAAAGCTTATGAGCGACTTCAAAACAATTCCGGTCGAGGAGCAACTCGAACGCATCCGGCGCGGTACCGTTGAGATCATTCGCGAAGAAGAGTTGCTCGAAAAGCTGAAACGGGCGCAAAAAACCCGTAAGCCTCTCCGCGTCAAAGCGGGCTTCGATCCGACGGCGCCAGATATTCATATCGGCCACACGGTCCTCATTCGGAAGATGAAACACTTCCAGGACCTGGGCCATACCGTAATCTTTCTGATAGGAGACTTCACCGGTCTGATCGGAGATCCATCTGGACGATCGGTAACGCGCAAACAACTGACTGCCGATGAAGTTCAGCAAAACGCGGAGACTTACAAGCATCAGATCTTCAAAATCCTGGATCCCGGGAAGACCGTCATAGACTTCAACACCCGGTGGTTCCACAACCTGGGCGCCGCTGGATTGATCAGGGTCGCAGGTAAATACACGGTTGCCCGTATCCTGGAACGCGAAGAGTTTTCAAACCGGATGAAAAACCAGCAACCGATCGCAATGCACGAGTTGCTGTATCCCATCGTTCAAGGATACGACTCCGTGGCGCTCGAGGCCGATGTGGAGCTTGGCGGAACGGACCAGAAATTCAATCTTCTGGTAGGACGCGACCTTCAGCGCGAATTCGGCCAGGAATCGCAGGTCGTTCTGACAATGCCATTGCTCGAAGGTTTAGACGGTGTGCAAAAAATGAGCAAGTCTCTAGGGAATTACATCGGCATTAACGAAATGCCGCACGAGCAATTCGGCAAGGTTATGTCGATCTCCGATGACCTCATGTTTCGCTACTACGAATTGCTCACAGAAATTCCATTGCCCGACATCCGACAATTAAAACAGGACATCGCCAATGGGAAGCGCCACCCTATGGACGCCAAAGCCGATTTGGCTGTTCAAATCATCAGCGGCTATCACGGTGTCACTGCAGCTGAGGCAGCGCGAGAAGAGTTCAATCGCGTCTTTCGTAAGAAGGAAATTCCGGAAGATATCGAAACAAAAGAAGTCTCAATTGCAGGCGGCCCGATCCGCCTGCCGAAACTACTGGCATTCGTCAATCTGGCGGCCTCTAACGCCGAAGCCCAACGGTTGATCGAATCCGGCGCGGTTCATGTCAACGATCAGCGAGTTACGGATCCAAAGACCGAAATCTCCGAATCGGGAGAATACCTCTTCAAAGTCGGCAAGCGCCGATTCCTCAGGATCGTAGCAGCTAAGTGATTCATTTTTCGTCAAATTGAGCTATCATATCCGACGGCCAAAAGCGGTAAAGGCCGATGCTATACGGAGCTACAAGTTGCTGCTGGTCCTCAAGTTGTACCGTAATAAAAAAGTCACAATGGGTCTGGCGATGCTGCCAGTATTGTTGTTCGCAGCAGCGATCGCCTCAGCGTCTCCAAAGCCATCCGGCCCGGATTTCTCCTACAGAACAAAGCTGGCACGCGATCTCGATGGCGACCACATCCCGGAAACAGCGACAATCCGGCAGCGGGGATCCTTCTATCAGGTCAGCATCCACTTCACAACGGGCCGGCCGAAACTTCGTCTGAAAACATACGTTACCAACGATATCGCAGGACTGACCCTGGAAATCGCCGATATCGATCACGATACGCGGGCCGATCTCGTCATTAACAGCGCAACCTCGCTTTTGCCCGTCGCAATCTGGTTGAATCGAGGCGCCGCGAACTTTCAACAGGTCAGTTCGTCGTTGTACGGCCGTTTCCGGGGTCACGATGGGCCGCGATGGAAACATCGAGAGACCGGCCAGCCGGAACAGGTCGGCAACCTGCTTAGTGACCCTCGTCCCCAGGCTGAACCTTCCGATTGTTTCCATCCCGGCGCGGATTTGCAGAATGTTTTATTTTCGAAAGCCGACCCGCCGTCGTTTGACTTCAGAGTGCCGCAGGCTGCTCCCCGCGGGCCACCAGCTGAAACGCACACTTAGCCGTCGTTTCTCGCAATTATCTGGTCATCTATCTCATCTGGAGGCTGCATGCGCGTTGTTATCGCGGACCTGAAGGGCCGCGGAGGTTTTGTAAATAAGGATACGGTTGTTGGAGGGTACGGGTCGAGATTCCGTGGTTTTTCGTGGACAACCCGATGGATGGAGCGGGCGCGAAGGCTATTTCAGAACGTGCCAAGCATCCATGCAGGCTATCTGGCCGCGATCTTTGAAAAAGCGGGCCACGATGTCCGCATTACCAATGATGAATACGTCGACGGCGACATCGCTCTGGTGCTGAGTTCACTGGTGGATTACAAGCACGAAATCGAATGGGCGCAGGAAAGCAAACGGAAGTTCGGCATGCGAGTCGGGTTCTTCGGCACGACGGCGACGCATATGCCGGAACTGCTGCAGGATCACGTGGATTTCATCATCAAAGGAGAGCCTGAACAGGCAGCAATGCGAATTGCAGCCGGCGAGGTACCATCGGGAACACTCGCAAGCCCTGCAATCGACGATCTCGACAGCTTGCCTTTCCCGGCGTGGCATCTGTTCAACAGTGGACGCCATGCTGTCGGCAGGTCCATGCGCGCATCGCGTCACTCTTTCCCGATACTTTCGAGCCGCAGTTGCCCGGAATTCTGCACCTATTGTCCGCACCGAATCACTGCGCCATATCGCGCACGCTCGGCAGAAAACGTTGTAGCCGAAATCGAAAACATCTGCAGAAAATACGGCACGGCATACTTGATTTTCCGCGATCCGCTCTTCACGGAGGAACGGGAGCGCGCCATCGCAATTGCTGAAGGAATTCTCCGCAAAGACCTCAAGGTGCGTTTTGAATGCGAAACACGTCTGGACGATCTGGATACGGACCTGCTTGATCTTTTGCACCGCGCGGGTCTCAACACCATTACCTTTGGCGTGGAATCCATGGACCCCTCAACGTTGAAACGCGTTGGCCGTCGCCCCATACCTAAAGAACATCAGCGCAAGATCATCGATTACTGCCGCTACAAAGGCATCACGACAGAAGGATTCTACGTATTCGGCTTTCTAACCGACACGGTCGAGAGCATCCGGGCTACGATCGATTATTCAATCGAACTGGATAGCAGTTGCGCTCTCTTTAAGGTTTTAACTCCGTTCCCCGGTACCCCCCTGTACAAGCACATGAAGCATCTCATCACGGAAACGGATTGGGAAAAGTTCGATGGATACACACCGACGTTCCAGCATCCGAATATGACGCACCAGGAACTGCTTCATATGCTCGGTTCAGCCTACGTCCGGTTCTATGTGAGGCCGTCGTTTGGACTGAACTATCTCGGGATAAAGATGCCGCGGAACGCAATGACCTGGCTCGAAGAGTACGCCAAGAAGAAGCAACTCGCAGACTCCGACGCGTTCTTCGCCGCACAGGCGGCAAAAACCAGCGATCAATGATTCGGACGATCGCGCGCTAGAGCGTCCGCCACGTTCCAGGTTCCGACGTGGCGGCGCTGAACGCGCTTAAATTGTGACCGTGGCAAAACATCCGGCCGCAGAATCCTCTGCCGGACCCCATCGACGTCGCGTTCCTTCCGCTTATGTTCAATACGACGCATACGCTTGCAGGGCTCGGCATCGCAAGAACCTGCACTGAGAAATGGCTTCGATACGCCACCACAACCGCGGTGATCGCCGCCAATCTGCCGGACATTGACAGCGTTGCGGGATTTTGGGGCACGGCACCTTACCTGGATCATCATCGAGGAATCACGCACAGCCTGATCGGTATACCAATCCTTTCAATGCTGCTTTCGGCAGTAATGTATTACTTCTCGCGAGATTTTGTCCGGACGTACATCGTCGCACTGGCTGCAATGGCGACTCATCCGGCGCTCGATTACTTGAACCCCTATGGTTTGCGGCCGTTTCTTCCCTGGAACGACAGGTGGTATTACGGCGACACGCTGTTTATCTTCGATCCCTATTTAGACATCCTTCTTCTGCTTGGGCTCGTGTATGGCAGCAGATGGCCCAGACACCGTCGCTTCGGTGCAGTGCTGTCTCTTCTTCTTGGAATCACTTATATAGGCGCCCGAATCGAACTCCACTCCAGTGCAGTCGTGCATACCAATGTTTATTTCCGTAATAGCAGCGTCCGCGTACCTGAAAAGTGGGCATTAATGCCACGGATGTGGAACCCGATGGGCTGGGATGTGATAGCCGCGTATAAAGACGGTGTTGCGAATAATGAAGTATCCATGAAAACGGACCGGGCATCGCCAATCGTCCTTCAAGCGGCAACGTCACATTCGGCAGCCGCGCTGCTCCGATTCGCAAGGTTTCCTGTAACACGCGTCGAAAAACTACAGAGGGGATACCGCGTCACCTTCCTCGAGTTCCGCTTCTATAGTTCCGAAACCAATACAGGCCTGGCTGCGGAGGTCGTCATGGATGACTCACTGCGCATCATAAGTGATGACATTTCTTTTGTGCATCAATTGCACTGATTCGGCGATTAGAAGAAGGAACACAAGAAGCACAAAGTCAGTTCTTGAGCTCTGCAATCAACGCGTCGGACTGTTGGAACTGGAGACAACCAGGGGTTGGCGGCGTGAGCGGACAGCCCGTCGACCGCCACCCGTAATCACTTTCCAGAACCTTTAGAACGTCCGCCTTCGGCGCCCCGTCGTGGACCATACCGGTAATGCGGTTGCGCATTCTCTCCACATCCGCTCTGAATTTGACAACATCGGCTTTCGTGGAAACGGGACCGTGTCCCGGAATCACCACATCGAAATCCAGCGAAAGCATACCGTCGAGCGTTTTCGTCCACTCGATAAAACTGCCGCCCTGGGCATAATCTACATAAATGTTTGGACCTCGGCCTCCACGTTGCCCGAGAAACAGGTCGCCCGAGTGGATCACTCGCAACGCAGGAAAGTACACAACGGCGTCGCCGCTGGTATGTCCACGGCCAAAGTATTTGGCGCGGACCTCCTTTCCACCAAGATTGATCGAAATCTCGTCGGAAAACGTAAGACGTGGCAAACCGATCGGTGTGCCTGGCGTATCCTCATAGTACGGCTGTTTGATATCGACCAGGTTGGCGCGAGCGTTCTTGTGCGCAATGACTTCCGCAATCGGCAGCATCTTGAGATCTCCGCCGGCGTGATCGTCGTGCTGGTGTGTGTTGACGACATATTTCAGCGGCTTGTCCGTGACTGATTTGATTTGCCCCAGAATGTCCGCATGGTTGCGGTCGAACATATCGTCCACGAGAACGACGCCTTCACTCGTCACGTAGACGGCAACATTGCCGCCTTCACCAGAGATTATGTAAAGGTCGTCTTTAACTTTCTCGATGCGCAGAGGGCCTGGAGTTTTCTGCGCCTGTGTGTAGACCACCCAACCGCTCTGCAGAACGAATGCCGCAAACAGAATGCATGCCAGTGTCAGCCGTTTCATTTCCAGAGACCTCAGGGCACGATGTCGCTGGTGCGATTGACGGATTTCTGAGCACCGACCATGAGGCTGGAAGCGAAATTGTTTTCCTGGCAAATGTACTCGAAAAGTTCGGTTCCCGCCTGCCAGAAGAGGAAGAACCCGCTCGTCCAGGGCGCCGTGTAAGCGCCCGGATCATCGACGGTGACTTCGTATTTCGTGGTATCGGAATCTGTCCGGGTAAAACGCTCGATAAGATGCAGCTTGTCCGTTGTCGGAAAACCGTATCGATCCATCCAGAAGCTCTCATTAAAGCCGACGGTATCAACGACCAGCGTATCGCCATCCCAACGCCCCGTCGAGTGGCCGTAATACGAAGGCACGAGGTCTTTCGGGTGTGGACGGCCATCCATGAAGATGGTGCGAAAAGTATGTGGACCGCCGATATCAAAGATGAACACACGCTGCTCTACCGTATTCGATACAAACTCGACTCCGTAAGGCGTGAGAAATTGACGCGGGCCGCCTGACGGCTTGCAACGGGTGTGGGGTTCGAACTGGTTCTCGCGGCGGTACGCTTGCAGCGCTTTAGCCCATGGCTGAAAAGGGACGTCCGCATTCTTCAGCTTGCCGGGGAAACGCGCTGCAGCTGGAATTGGAAACTGCGCGTCGAGAGGATCCCCAGGATCCGGATCCACAAGCCGCTCGGCTCCGCCCGCACCCGGAAGCCAGACGCCTAATTCGCCCGGTATTGGGCCAAAACTGATCCGCCCATCCGCACCTCGCGGTGCAGGACGCGCCGGCGGTCGCCCACGCTGCCCGCGTTGGCCGCCCCCTTGGCCGCCTTGCGCAAAACTTGAAACAGTCATCAACAACAAGACAACAACTGAAGCAAACATTCGAAATTTCATGGCTGATCTTAAAAGTCGACCTTGGCGGCGTCTGCCAGAATCATGTCGCGGTAAACCGGCAACGACCAACCTGCTTTTTCGAGTTCGCTCATTCGCTTTTCGACGCTCTTCTGGTAGTTCTTCTTCGTACCGTAAAACTGTTTCAGCTGATCTTTTGAAAAATCGGTTTGATCAGCTGCCAGCCCGCACATCTGACTGGCGGCCTGTTGCCCGCCTTTTGCAATGTATGCACTCGGATTCGCAATCAACGACGACGCGGCTTCGTTGGGAACGGCATACTTCGCGATCGGGAAATCGACATACGGGTTGCGGACGCCACCGCGCGGATTGCCTCGCTCGTCGAGGATCATCGCTGTCCCCTCTTTCATGATTCGATCCGCTTTGGGCGGCACGGTCCCCTTGTCAACCCACTGGAGTAAATGATTAAGAGCCACAGACATATAGGCTTGCATCGGGAAATTGCTGAGCGGGTACTTGCAGGGGTTGGGTTGAAGCCGGACGTTATCGCGGCTATCCACGTGTCCCATGCCGGGGAATTCATACGCTCTGTACTGGTCGCCGGGCATATCTCCGTCGGGGCGCGTGGTGATGTTGGCTGCTCGAACTTCGAGCATGCTCGGAACTTGAACCAGCGGCACATCCACCGGGCGGATTACGGACCCATTCGACGTCGGCAAAAAGCCGTCGTAGATACGCTGCATCGTTGGCGTTCGGTACACCATGTGAGCGGGCAGGTATTGAATCAGCGTTCCAGCGGTTGCCGAGGTTCCAGCCAGAATTATCTTTCGCACAGGCAAGCCGGCAAACGGACCCGTATCTTTGGACTTGATCAGCGAGCCAACCTGAGCCAGGATTTCACTCGTCTGGGCGGGAGCAACCTGAAGATCCTTATAGCGCTCCTTGTTGGAGTCGACCACAAGCTGTAGACCACCCGCAAGAACCTCAACGGCGGCATGACCGGAACTCATTGTGTAAATGGACGTAAATTCGAACATGTGCGCCGATCCACTTGGATGCATCGGCTCGACAAGCACGAGACCGCTGAATTTGGAATTGTTGGAAGGCTTGCGCACGACAAGCCGTGTCTTATACGGTTGCCCATTCGCCGTACCGGAAATGAAATACTCTTTGGCTTCATATTTAAAAGTCGTAAGACCTTTCCCTGGAGCCAGAGACGGCGTCGATTCGTATATCGGACCTGGCCCGGTAATCTGGTCCGATACGGATGGCAATGAAACCGCTGTCGGCGTTTGAGGCAGGTTTGCGGCGGGAGCCCCTCCAGGCCCGCGACCACCGCCTTGTCCGCGCCCCTGTCCCTGCGGTGAGGCGACCACGGTGATTACAAGTAACGCAATAGCGAACGAACCAACGGTCAACCCAAGCCTCAGTTTCATCATTTCTCCTTTTGGTTGCCCGGTAGTCTATCGCAAATTCACGGCTGCCAAAATCCTTAGTGTGAAGACGGGAATCAAGATCGCCGCCGTTGTTCTCGTGCTTTTGTTCTGCGTATCAGCGGCAACGGCGCAAGACGACGTCACCACGCAGCATGGGTCCAGCGGGCCTGACGGCGCGTGGATTACGGGGCCGGCCTCCAATCCGTTGAGCTTCCTGAACGGTCCTGCGTACCGGACCTTCGCTTCTGCCGCGCCGTATCGTGTTCGCGATTTCCAGCCAGTGAGTCTCTTGAATCAGTCCCTGCCGAAATGGATAGCATTTGAGGCAGAGGAACGTCTTCGCTTCGAAAGCTACCAGGACGGAGGTTTTGCGGCCGGGAATCATGACAGCTATATACTGAACCGCTTTCGCTACCAGATGGATCTTCGGCCGAACACTTGGTTAAAGTTCGTAACCCAGGTTCAGGACGCGAGGCCGTTCTTTCAAAAGCCTCCTATCGGTGTACCCAATGAAAATACCTGGGACCTCAAGCTCGCATACCTGGAAGCAGGCGATCCGGAACGACAGTGGGTCAGCGTGCGTTTTGGCCGCCAGCTCATCAATTACAACAACACGATCATCGCGAATTCTGAATGGCGTGATCAGGGCCGTTCTTACGACGCGCTTGCGACCAACCTTCACTTCGGCCGCTTTCGGGCCGGCATCTTTACGGCGTATCCCGTCATCACCAGAGACGCAGGCTTAAGCCGCCATGAAAAAGACAACAGCATTTCAGGAGTGTATGGCCGTCTTACGGACGTCATTCCCCAGGCAGTCGTCGAACCGTTTGTGCTCCAGCGGAAACAGCCGAATGTCTCGGGAGCCAGGCAGAGCGAAACCGCGTTGGGAATACGCCTGAAAGGGAAAATCGCCAGCCGGCTTGACTATTCTTCTGAAGTCATTCTCGAAAGAGGCTCGATTGGCCCCGGATCCATTCGATCCTGGGCCGCCAGTTTCGGGGCGGCCTACACGGTAAATTCTCTGCCCTGGCACCCGCGATTGTTTACGCAATACGATTATGCTTCAGGCGATTCTCAGCCCGCAGACGGCATTCATCGCACCTTCGACACAATGTATCCGACCGCTCACGATCGCTTCGGGATTACCGATCTATTCGGCTGGCAAAATATTGCGGCCGCTCGGGGCGGATTAACCATCGAGCCTCGTCACCGCTGGACAATCTCAGCACAATATCTGAACTTCTCGTTGGCAAAGGCCGCCGATGGTCTGTACAACAGTTCCGGTGGACTCATTTTGCGGGATCCTTCAGGCAGATCTGGAACTCACATCGGTCAGGAAGCCGACGTGTACACATGGTATGAGCTGAATCGCCACGTCAATGTGGGAGGTGGGGTCGGGCGATTGAATGGAGGTCCGTTCATCAGGCATTTGACCTCCGGTCCTGCATATACGTATCCTTACCTCGCAATCAACTTCAAGGACAACGGCAAAACCCGGGGACCGCAGTAGAACTGTACAGTTCCATCTGCTGTTCGCCGGTCAGCTATCGCGGCTTCGGCAATGTCATTGAGGTACCAGAGGTGAGCTTCACCTCTGGTTAAGCAATCCGTCATACTTTCACTGCTTGATAGGCATCAACCTTTCGATCCCCTATTTTGAGGGTTTGTTGCGCGCGATCAAGCGACTGCGTCATATATTCCGCCCAGACGCGAATGTAGGGCTCCTTTCTAAGATCCATATGCTCGCCGAATCCCTCGTGTATTTGCAGTTCGCCTGTCGTCAGACAGGTCCAGTCGAAACGGGGCCGATAAGACTCTCCTTCGGTCTTGAAGAGGGTAACAGGTCCAGAATATGGTCGAGGCAGGTAGTTAGCGAGCGCCTGTTGATAAATATTCAAAATGTACGCGCTCCGAACAGAAGGCGGTAAAAGATGACCAACCGCCAGCGATGTCTTCCACCGCAGTTTCGCTATATTTCTCCTCATCCATCCTTTCTTCGGGTGGATCCGTTGTCGTAGCCTTGGCAAAAGATAACCCAGCTTTTCCTGCGGTTCGAGCGTTGCAAGCACTTGTAAATGCCGCCGAACCTCGCTGGGCAGTGGGCGTGACGATTTCGGCTTCCGTTGCTTGCCTGGAGGATCAAGCATAAATAGAAAGGGCACATGTTCACCTCTTGCCCTTAATTGCTGGGCCATTTCAAAGGCGATGACCGCACCGAAGGAATATCCGCCCAGCAAGTAGGGACCGCGCGTACGCAAGGCGAATATTTCACGGAGGTAGTACTGCGCTATCTGCTCCACTTCCGTATAACGCGCTGCTCGACCGTCCTGGCTCTGGTGTTCAATGGCATATAGCGGCTGGTCAGGACCCAAATATTGAGGCAGTATTGCGTTGCTGGTATCGCCATGGATCCAGAAAAAGGGCAGCTTGGATCCGCATGTCTGAATGGGTATCAGTAAGGACCAGGACTCAGGCCATTTCTGCTCCAGTGTGATGGCCAGTTGCTCGATCGTAGCCGACTGGAACAGGACGGCCACCGGAAGAGTTTTTCCAAATCGTTTTTCCAGACGCGCGATCAACCGCACTCCAAGAAGCGAATGTCCTCCCAGATCGAAGAAATTGTCTTGGACGCCTATCGGCCTGACATCGAGCAGCTTTTCCCACTCTTCCGCCAGTTGCTGTTCCATCATCGTCCTGGGTGCAACGAAACTTGTTTGTGGATGCAATGTTTGATCAGGCTGGGGAAGCGCATGACGGTCGACCTTTCCGCTCGCCGTAAGGGGTAGGACATCGACAATCATGAATGCCGAGGGCACCATGTAGTCAGGCAGTCGTTTAATCACGAAGTCTCGCAAATCTTGTGGTGTCGCTCGAGAGCCAGGTACAAGCACCACATATGCAATCAACCGGTTGTCACCCGACATATCCGTCTGAGCGACGACGACGACCTGACGGACGGTCGAGTTCTCCGTCAGAACCATTTCGATCTCTCCAGGCTCTACTCGGAAGCCTCGAACTTTGACCTGATGGTCCAAACGCCCAACAAATTCGAGCGTGCCGTCAGGAAGATACCGGGCGAGGTCTCCGGTCTTATACAACCGTCCTCCGGCACCGTCGCCGAATGGATCTGGAATGAAAGCTTCGGCCGTCAAATCCGGACGCTTGTGATAGCCGCGGGCCACCCCGACACCACCGATATGCAGTTCCCCCGGAACGCCGATCGGGACCGGATTCAAATGCCGATCCAACACGTATGTCTGAACATTCGCAATCGGCCGGCCGATCGGCACTTCGCGTGATTGTGCGCCCGCGCCCAATTCATGCGTCGTCGCAACAACTGTAGCTTCGGTCGGGCCATACTCATTCAAAAGGCGCACTCGCCCGCGCGAACACTTGTGCCACTCCGCGACTCGTTCCGGCATTGCCTTGTCTCCACCTAAGACGACAAGCCGTAAACCATCCGGCAGCTTCAGATTCCCTGAAAAAATGTTTTCGGTCAGCTCATGCCAGTAGACGGTCGGAAGATCGAGCACCGTGATTTTCCATTCTGCGCAGTGTTGCAAGAAGACAGATGCTGTTCCAAGCATCTGATCTGTTCGGAGCACCAGCGTCGCGCCAGCGACCAGGCACGGAAAGATCTCTTCAACAGCGGTATCAAAACTAAGCGAGGCAAATTGCAGCATTCGATCTGAGGGCTGTAATTCGAATGTCGCAATGGAGGAGAAGACAAAGTTCACAAGTGAGACATGTGGTATCTCGACGGCCTTTGGTGTCCCGGTGGATCCTGACGTGTAGATCACATAAGCCAGATGATCCGGAGTGATTCGGACATCGGAGGTTTCCGCGGACTCTTCGGAAAAGACCCACTGTGCTAAATCGACACAGACGGTCCGGGCGCTATCCGTCCTGGCACAATTAGTCACGGCGTCAAACGAGAACTTTTCGGTAAGCAGGACCGGCGCAGCGGTGTCATTCAGAATCCAGGGAAGGCGCTCTCTGGAATGGCGAGGATCCACAGGAACATACACCCCGCCTGATTTCAGCACAGCCAGCAGAGCAACTATCATCTCCGGGGAACGCTCCATGCATAAAACGACGAGAGAACCAGAACACGCTCCGGAGCCGCGCAAATAATTGGAAAGCTGGTTTGCTCTCCGATTCAGTTCCCGATAACTCAGCCCCCGTCCCTCGAACAGGACGGCAGTAGCTTCAG
This sequence comes from uncultured Acidobacteriota bacterium, assembly GCA_963738025.1. GTDB lineage: Bacteria > Acidobacteriota > Terriglobia > 20CM-2-55-15 > 20CM-2-55-15 > 20CM-2-55-15. The sequence goes on from CAVTWA010000003.1 coordinate 130,615, forward strand.
GTGTCCGTTTTGCCTGTTCCTCAAACAAGTCGTGAATACAGTTGTTCTTTGGATAGTCCGTTTTCGTTTCGTTGTATTCAACCAACAGCGCGCGGATTTCAACATCTGACATGATCGGCAGATCGTGCAAGGAGGCGTCTGGAGCCGCTGAAGCACTGCCCAGCAAGGTTTTGAATTGCGCAACCATTCGCTGGATCGTTGTGAGCTCAAAGAGATCGGTTTGATAAGTGAAGTTGCAACTCAAACCATCAGGGCGGTCGACCAGGTGTACGGACAAGGCAAACTTCACTGTGCCGTTTTCTACCGGGACTGTACTTACAGTCATCCCCGAAAGCGCCAATTCCTGCTCTGACGTACCTTGATGAAGAATAAACAACACCTGGAACAGCGTGCCGTGGCTCAGACTGCGCTTAGAGCGCAGTCTCTCCATTAGTTTGTCGAAGGGCACTTCCTGATTTGCGTATGCGCCGAGCGCTGATTCTCGGACTCGGTGCAACAATTGACGAAACGTTGGATTGCCTGACAGGTCGGTGCGCAACAACAACGTGTTGATGAACAGACCAATCACACTCTCAAACTCCGCCCGGTTGCGCCCACTAATCGTAGAACCGACAACAATGTCTTCCTGGCCCGTCCATCGGAAGAGTAATGCGTTGAATGCTGCGCATAGCGTCATGAACAGCGTCACACCCTCACTACGGCTAAGAGCTTCCAGCTTTTTCTTGAGATCCTGCGGAAGGACTTCTGAGTAAGTGGCGCCCCTGAAAGTCTGTACCGCCGGTCGTGGATGATCTAGCGGCAGTTCTAGCAACCCGGGAGCTCTATCCAGCCGGTTCGACCAATAGGAAAGACGCTGTTCCAACTCTCCTTTTTGAAGGCGGTCGTGCTGCCATTGAGCAAAATCGGGGTATTGGACAGGAAGAGGTTGCAGTGGTGAAGGTTCTGACTTACAGAAAGCCTCATACAGAACCGACAGTTCCTTGAGGAAGAGCACCCAGGACCAACCATCGCTCACAATGTGGTGCATGACAAACAGCAAAACCTGCTGCGCATCCATCGACTTCAGCAGGCTGCATCGCAATAGTGGCCCTGTCGCCAGGTTAAATGGCCGCCGAGCTTCCTCACTGACCAGGAGGGTTGTTGTCTTTTCCCGCTCGTCATCGTCGCGAGCGGATACGTCAATCACGTTCAGCTTGATCGTTAGCTCAGGAGCAACGACTTGTACCGGGGTCCCGTCAATCGATGCAAAAGTAGTCCGAAGCGATTCGTGACGTCGCACGATTTCGTTCAGGCTGTGCTCCAGCGCGGATAAGTTAAGCGCACCCTCGAGTCGAAAGGCGTGGGGCATGTTGTAGGCCGCGCTGTCAGGTGACAATTGATCAATGAACCACATCTGTTCCTGTGTCAGGGACAGGGGAACAAAGTCACGATCAGTTCTCCGCAGAACAGATAAGTCTGTTTGATTAGAGAAATCCCGATCCTGCTCAGTTACTGCCCCAGCGGTTGCAGCATTTTTTGGACTTGATGCTATGGCTGCGGCCAAACCAGCCACGGTGGGATTGTCGAACAAAAGCCTCACCGGAAAATCGATATGGAGAAGGTTGCGAATGCGAGAAACCAGCTGTATTGCCAGAAGTGAGTGGCCACCGAGATCGAAGAAGCTGCTGTCGATATCGACGGACTCCAGCCCGAGCAACGACGCAAAGGCGGCCGCCAAAACCGATTCCACGGGAGTCCACGGACGGCGCAACTCTCTCTGCTCTACGTTCCCTTGCGTAACGATCGGTGCCGGCAACTTGGAGCGATCGATTTTGCCATTGGAGTTTAGAGGTAAAGCTTCCAGCATGACCAAAGCCGAAGGCAGCATGTAATCCGGAAGCCTTTTCTTGAGAAAGTCCTGTAACTCGCCAGAACTCTCGGCTTTGGCTGTGCGAAGGACAACGTAAGCAATGAGCCGCTTCGAGTCGGGATTGTCTTCGCATACCGTAACTAGTGCGTGGTGGACATGAGAATGCTGTCGCAAAACGGATTCAATATCAGCAAGCTCAACACGAAATCCGCGGATCTTAATCTGATAATCCGTTCTTCCAAGAAATTCTATGCTGCCATCAGGCAGGTAACGTCCCAGATCTCCTGTCCGGTAAAGTCGCATTCCTGGATCGAAGGGACTGGGGATAAATGCTTCTGCGGTAAGGTCAGGACGGTTCAGGTAGCCGCGAGCCAACCCCGCGCCGCCGATGTATATCTCACCCGGTGTACAGATCGGCACGAGCTGAAGGTGTGCATTCAGCAAATAAATTCTCGCGTTTGCAATTGGTCTACCTATCGGAACCGATACAGATCGGCGCGAGCCATCTTCGATGACGCGATATGTCGCGGCGCCGACGGTTGTTTCCGTCGGTCCGTAATGATTGAAAACGGAGCAGTCTGGAGCGAGTCGCTTAACTTCCCTAACGAGGTCCCAACTTAAGGACTCGCCTCCCAGGACAAGGCAACGTTTCGGAATAACTCGCTCGGGATGCGAACCTGTTAACAGCGCTTGCAGATGAGACGGAACTATCTTTAAACAATCGATCGAATGCTCTGAAAAGTAATCAGCCAGGGCATCCGGATCGGAAGCTCGTTCTTGCGAGATGATGTGCAGGCAGCCGCCCGAGGAGATCGCAGGAAAGATGACGGTGTTGCCCAAATCGGCAGCAAAGGTGGAAACACACGCGTAGTTCGCGCCCTCACATAATTGGAGTCGCTGCACAATTGCATTCAGGTAGTTGCTCAATTGCCGATGTTCGATGCCGACCCCCTTGGGAGTTCCTGTCGAACCTGAGGTAAACAACACGTATGCGAGGCTGGACTTGCTTGCAACATTTGCCACATCCTGGCCAGAATGATTCGCTATAGTGGGCCAGTCCGCATCCAGATAAACAACCTGGCCGCGGGTTTCCGGAAGGCTGTCTGCAATGCCCCGTTGCGTGAGAATCGCCGCGACCTGACAGTCATCCAGAATTACTCCAAGCCGTTCCTTTGGCAGCGCTCGATCCAATGGGACATATGCCGCGCCCGCTTTCAAAACGCTAAGCAGGCAAAGAATCATGTTCAAGGATCGTTCAACATAAATCCCCACCAGCGTGTTGGGACCGACGCCAATCGACTGAAGATGGCGAGCTAATTGATTGGATCGGAATTCGAGTTCAGCATAAGTCCACTGCTGATCCTCGTACACAACCGCGACATTCTCCGGCGTCTGCTTTGCCTGTTTCTGAAACCGTTCGTGGATGAACTCAAATTCGTTCGAATCAGACCTCGGCTTGTTGAACTCGAACAGGATCTGCCGCCGTTCAGTGGGACTGAGAACGTCCAACTCATCGATCACAACTTCAGGGTGATTAATACAGCTCTCAAGCAGCGTCTGGAATTCCGAAGCAAGTCGCTGAATATCATTAACATCAAAGACATTCGGATCGTAGTGGAGCTCTGTGGACAAAGACTCGTCGACGCGAATACACACAAGACGCAAGTCGAAAGTGTCTAGAAAAGTGAACTTTCTCAATATCGAGAAGGACAGGCCCTTAGCAGTTTGTTTTACGGATCTATCCTCGAAGGCAAAAGCAATACGTGCCCATTCACGCTGACCTTCCTGCAGTTCCGCGAAATAGTGTTGCCATTCTTCGGATTCACGAACCGTTTTAGTCACCTGATCGAGCACCTGCCCAAATCGCTTCGTCGCATCGAACGAACAGCGGATGGGCAAAGGCCGTGCGAACAGACCGAATGCACTACCCAGGTCCTGGTGTTTTCTGCCAGGAAGTTCCATCGAACTCACGATCTCCGGTTGCCCTGTAAGCCTTCGGAGGAGAGCCTGCCAGCATGCGAGCAGAACTTCGAGTTCAGACGAACCATGGTTCCGAACAATGTTTTCGAGACCTCGCACCACATCGGGACCCGCTGTCAGAGCAATGGATTCGGGAAGCGCATACTTGCGTCCGGCGTCTCTTAATTTGAAAGGAAGCGCGATCGGGTCGACGGGGAACTGGTTACGCTTCTGCCAATAAGCTCGTCCTGCTACTCTCTCATGATCCTCTTTCTCAAGTAGTTCTTCGATCCATCCACTGTAGTCCGCATACTGAACAATCGAAGTCTCATCTTTGGCGTGGAAAGGCTCCCCATACCGCTCACCGAGTTCCTGGACGAAATTGTCGAACGTGATGGAATCACAGCATAGGGAGGATATGCTTACGACCAGGAGATGCCTCGAGTCCGAAAGGACGATCAATGAAAGGCGGAGGGAGGGTTCTTCCGGGGATGGAGCAGCGCTTTGTTGCTCCCGAAACAGCTTATCGACCTCAGCTTCTTGCTCCGCTTTCGCCAACTGCGTCAAGTCGTGCGTTTCCCAAGGCGGAGTGAAACCATCTACTACCGCTTGAAATGGAAACTTGAATCCAGCACGAGAATGAAAACCAGTCCTGAGAATTTCGTACCGATCGACGACATCTTGTACGGCTCGCTTCAGCCGATCGAGATCCAAACCGCCTTCGATCAACACGACGCACACATTTGCAGCAGCGTTCGGCCGTGAAAGCCAAAGATGCCGTTGTTGGGGAGACAGTCGAAAACCTTGAATCACGCGTTCTTCCACTTGATTTACCGTTTAAACAGCCGATTCGGAGTGTATGGAGTTGGATGCTGGATTTTCCGGCTTGCGCATCATTTCTCCCATGGCCACCAAAATTTTTCTTGGTCCCTGGTACGGCTGCCGCGCATGGGCTACCAGCATGTTGTCAACCATCAATACATCCCCAATGTGCCATTGAAACGCTACGGCTGCGCCACGATACACTTCACTGATGCGAGCGATGGTCGAATCATCGATCAGGGAACCGTCACCGTAGTAGCAACTGCGTGGCAGGTGGTCTTCACCGAATAACGACGCCATAGATTCGCGCATGTCAGAACCTAAACATGCTGTGTGCCAATGTTGGATTTGGTTGAACCAGACCATCTCGCCTGTTTTCGGATGCTTCATGACCGCCGGAGAAATGTGGCGTATTCTAAGATGATCGTTGTTTTTCCACTCGACATCGATGCCCGCGTTTCTGCAATAAAACTCGACAACCGATCGATCTTTGGTTTTGAAAAAGTCCTGCCAGGTAACATCAAGAGCGGGCGTGAAGTTTCGGACATAGAGAATTCCTTCACGCTCGAATCTTTTTGATACCTCCGGCCCGATCTGCCGGTAGACTTCGCGACAATCAACGATGGGAGTCTCGCCTCCGGATTGCGCTGTCTCCATACAAAAAAACCACTGTTTCATTGGCCACTGATGCATGTGGGAGCTTTCGTTATGAAACAGAATGGGCTGGTCTGCCGGATACGGAGTTGAGTGATAAACTTTGCTGCTGGCCTGTTCCCTGGGAAGATCCCCATATTCTACGAATAATTGCGGACAGATTGCTGAGGCAAAGTTCTCAAAATCGGTTATTGAACTCAGCCCGCACCCTCGGAAGAGAATCGCCCCATGTGTGAACAGCTGCGCTTCGATGAATTCAACGTTCCCTTGGGCCCAACTGGTCAAGTCGATGTCGTTTGCATCTGGCTGGATGACCAGGGGCAACATGGAACCGGGTTGCAAATAGCCGGTGGTCACCAGTGTCATGCGCGAGAGATCGACAGCCTTTCGTCTGGCGCGTTTTAAGTCGGTGATTTTTGTCGCGCTTGCTCGCACTACTTTCGGCTCCTGCTTTCCAATCTCGCCGATACTAAAGTCGCTTATTCGATCGAAGGGGCGCGTGACGACTAAATTAAGAACCTCTTCATATTGGCGCATCATGCTCTGCATCGTGGCCTCGTCGAAGAGATCCGTATTGTAGTTCCAGGTCGTGATGATCTGTTGATTGGCTTCCTTCACGAAAAGGACCAAATCAAAGCGTGCGATTTCGGAATTCACTTCAAATGCACTGGCGTTGAAATCCGGCGAAAAAGCGCGCGTGTACTCCGGGCCATTCTGCAGATTGAACAATATTTGAACCAGTGGATTCCGGCTGGTATCACGTTTCGGGTTCAGCTTCGCAACCAGTTTGTCAAAAGGGACATCCGGATGTGCAAATGCCTGTCTCATCGTGTCCCAAACGCGTTGCAAGAGTTCGCGCGATGTTGGTTCGCCGGATAGATTCACCCGAATAGGCAAGAGTCCAACAAAGAACCCGATCAGGTTTTCGGTTTCGACACGATTCCGGTTTGCGACATCCGTTCCGATTAAAACATCATCCTGACCTGTATGGCGATGGAGCAAGGCAACAAAGGCAGCGAGCAGAGGGACGAACAAAGTTACTTTTTCCCGCCGACTGAGAACCTTTAAACCATCGGCCGTGGTCTGCGAAAGGACCGCCGATGCTTTTGTGCCCCGGTAAGTCTTGACCGCGGGCCTCGGCTTGACAGACGGTAACTCGAACACCGGAAGATCCCCACCGAGCTTATGCATCCAATACGCGAGTTGTTTTTCGATGCGTTCGCCGCTTAGCCACTCGCGCTGCCAGACACCAAAGTCGGCATATTGGATCGGCAACGCTGGCAACGACAGGGGCTCTCCATGAGAAAGGGCCCGATATGCGATGCCCAAATCGCGGAAAAACACATTCATGGACCATCCATCGGTCACAATGTGATGGGCGGCGGTGACAAGCACATGATCGTCGCGGTCAAACCGCAACAATTTTGCGCGGAACAGCGGAGCATCGGTTAGATCAAACGGCTGTTGTGCCATCGCTTTTGCGAAGTTTCCTGCTTCGGCCTCAAGCTGGTGTTGTGGCAGACGGGATAAATCGACGATCGGCACATCGATGGTTACGCGTTCTGCTATAACCTGAATTGCGCGTCCCGCACGTTCCACAAAACTGGTTCTCAGTGCTTCATGGCGCGTCACCATGATCTCAATAGTCTTTTGAAGGATCTCGACCCGCAACGGCCCCTTTAAACGGATCGCTGAAACAACGTTGTAGGCGGCGCTATTGGGCATCAATTGGTCCAGGAACCAAAGTCGTTCCTGAGCCAGGGACAGCGGCAATTCACCGCTTCTCGGCGATAGGTTGAATAGACAGCGCTACCAGATCCCGCACTTCGTCCGAATCCAGTCTCCTCGCCATTGCCGCGACTGTGGGCTCCTCAAATAGAACGTTGATGGTCAATTCAACATTTAACTCTCGTGCGATCCTGGAGACGATTTGAGCCGCCGCCATCGAGTGTCCGCCGAGTTCAAAGAAATTGTCATGAATTCCTACGGGATTCACGGACAGTATTTCGCTCCAAATCTGTGCGATTGCCTCTTCGGTTGGACTAGATGGGGCTATGAAGGTGTTTTCCAGATCCGGCCGTGAAGTATCGGGCAGTGGCAGTGCGCCGCGATTGACTTTTCCGTTGGGTGCCAACGGAAAACTGGGAAGGACCAGAAATACTGAAGGGATCATGTATTCCGGAAGACGATCCAGGAGCGCGCGACGCAAGTTACCGACAGTGGGAGCCGGCTGATCGCGCACTAATAAATAGGCGACCAACCGTGACTCGCCTTGGGGAGTTTTGCGGTCCATGACGATTGCTTCCTTGGCGCCCGAAACTCCCAGTAGCGCCATTTCAATCTCTGCCGTTTCGATTCGGTACCCGCGTATCTTGACCTGGAAATCCTTTCTGCCCATGTGCAGGAGACACCCGTCCGAAAGCGTTCGCCCCATATCTCCCGTGAGATAGATGCGTTCCCCGCCCGGTTCCGCTGTTGTCAGAAAGGCCTTTTGCGTTGCTTCGGGTTTGCGCCAGTAACCCGGCGAGAGATAACGGCTTTTAACGGCAATCTCACCAACCTCGCCCGGCGCGACTTTGTTCCTCTGTTCGTCAAGTAAGACGACTTCATTGTCAGGCACCGGGTATCCGACTGGAACGGAGTTGCCCTCAATTTGCGTAGCGCCATCTATGAAGTGCCAACGAATCGTTCCGGTTTCGGTACTTCCAAGTCTGTTGATGAGAATGGAATGCGATGAAAAGTGCGTCCGGTAAAGATCCACATCTTTCTTCAAAACTGGCTCACCAATCAGTTTTATAAATCGCAGCGTGGGAAAGTACTCCTTCCCGGTTAACGCTTCACAAAAATGACGAAAAACGGTCGGAACTGAGGCGTACGTCGTCACTTGCTGGTCAGTTAACCAATCCGCCAGACCTGTTAAACCCTCTTTCTTTATATCGAGAGGATGGAGGGAAGCACCGTTTAGCAATCCACAGAACATCTCGTGAGCTGCTCCGTTAACACCGAACGAAAACAGCAGAGCGAGACGATCGAATGAGGAGAGAAACAAACCGTTCGTGTAATTTCTTACGAATTGAAGAACGTTGCGATGCGTCTGAACAACACCCTTCGGCTTCCCGGTTGAACCCGACGTATAGATAATCCAGGTGAGTGAATCGGGTGGAATGTCAATTCCGGGATTAGCCGCTTCCGCTTGCCAATCCAGCGAATCAATGTTGATGACTGAAACGTTTTCGGGAACAAGAGAGTCAGCCAGTTCAGCATGGTCCATGTCCGTCAAGACGAAGCGGGACAGACTGTCTTGAAGGATGTAGCCGAGCCTCGATGCTGGAAGCGAGGCGTCCAACGGAACGTAGATTCTTCCAGCTTTAAGCACCCCTAAAATCGCTTCAATCATGGGTGCGTCATTACCCAGCAGCAACGCAACCGGCACCTGGCTCTCGGCACCTTGGTTCAGAACCGCCAACGCGATAATGTTGGCACGCCGGTTCAGCTCTTCGTATGTCAGCGTATGCTTTTTTGTAACAATGGCTACTTTTTGTGGGTACTTATGGACTTGGTGTTCGAACCTATCGATCAGTGACCGGTCGAGTTCCTCATTCCCGAACTCCAGGAAAGACTCGCTGGGATGAAGACGATGGGTCATAATATCAGCCTACTTAAGCACTTAGGCCTTCATCTCCTTTCGCAGGCTGAGAGGTCTCATGTCGGTCCAGGCATCTCTTATGAAGACTAGACACTCCTGCTTCAATCCCTGTTTACCCGCCTCCGTCCAACCGTTCGGGAGGTCGCGATGGGCAGGCCAAATCGAATACTGCTCTTCGTGGTTAACGACCACCTTATAGATGGTTGTGTCATCGCCGTCCGGTCTTTCCACTACACCCTCCCACATCCATGATCAAACCTCGCGAGAAACATACGGTGCGGCCACGAAGGACACCAGAGCCTTTTTATAGCGTTGAAGGCTTTCTCTTTTTATTGATCCGAGGTGCGCATGACGAAGGGCAAAAATCTCTCATTTTGTTGTGATTTGTACCGTTGCTCCCCAAAAAACAACTTCTCCCGACCTATAGGAAATGACACCCATCGAGTGGTTTTACCCATCTGTTGGCAGGGCCGGCGGTTCAGAAGGTAGGATATTCTTTCAACGTGTTCGCTTTAACGCCAATCCAGATCCGGGACCTGACAGCTCGGCCGCGCGAATGTGATTCCCAGCGGGTTGACGTGTGGCTCCTGTCGGTCAAAACAGATGCAGCGGAGCTGAAGATCTACGAAGAAGTTCTTGGAGACGATGAGAAGGCGCGCGCTGCCCGGTTTCTTTTTGCGGCCGATCGTGCGCGATCAATCACGGCGCGCGGTGGTTTGCGGTGGCTTCTTTCCTCTTACTGCCAAATTCAACCTGAGGCTCTAACGTTTCACGCATGCGATCATGGAAAGCCCGCACTGCTCAAACCGCCGCGGGATGTCGAGTTCAATGTTTCGCATTCCGGAGACTACGTCCTGATCGCTATTGGCGTCGATGCCCAATGTGGCGTGGATATCGAACGCTCTCAAGTACATTTCTCAGAGCAAGAGATTGCGGAACATTTTTTTTGTACTCGCGAGGTTGAATGGTTAAGGAGGACCGAAGACGGTTTCCTGCGGCTCTGGACAACCAAAGAAGCGGTCATTAAGGCTGTTGGTCGAGGTCTGTCCATACCCTTATCGGACGTCGACGTCACGGACGTTGTAGAGGGCCGGAATCCAGTGGTTACGCTCGCTTTGGGACCGACACGGCAGATGCTGTGGGTAACCGAATTAAACGTTATCCCTGATTATAGGGCAGCAGTAGCAATTATAGGTGGTCCGCGCGAGCTTCACCTGTTGCCTTAGGTTGTGCGCCCAATATGCGCCAGGTTGTCTCGACCTGTTCCGCCGGGGCGGCGTGGATCACACCGTTTTCCCTGGCTTGCACGCGGCTGTTTTGGTTGTTTTCCAAATCGCAACAACTGACGGGGTCTCTGCCCGAAGCATGTGGTGCACACCCGATTGGCGCAAGTTATGAAAAAGCCGAACATGAACTCACCGATACGCAGCACACTCACACTAACGGTTGACCATGTTCGACAGACCCAAACAATTGGTGCGAAGAACGTCTCGACTTGTGTGCAATTTTGTACATCCTTCGTTCCGCTTATTGACGATAGTTCCACTCAGTTATGGCTGCCCCCTTCGCTGATGTTTCGCCGGGTTCGCAGCACTTGTTAGTGTCGACAGACCCGAGGGCCGAAAATGGACGCAAAGCAGATCAAAGAAATGCGACGAAGACTCAAGAGTGAGTACGAGAAGCTCGTCAACTCGGTAAACCGCAGCCGGATGGCCGCAGAAGAAATCCAGCTCGAAAACACTGAAGACGAGGGCGATCTGGCCACCATCAGCCATGCCCGGGATCTCCTTTACAATCTCCACGAAGGTGGTTTCGCTCGTTTGCGATTGGTTCAGGAAGCCATCAATGCAATTGAACGTGGTCAATACGGGGAATGCCAACGTTGCGGAAACGACATCGATGAAAAACGGCTCAACGCTGTGCCGTGGGTCACGATGTGCATCAGATGTCAGGAAGAGACGGAGATGGAGCAGACTTCATCACGAATGTCCCTGGCCGGACACGACTCCGAAGAGACCGAGTTCTAGTCAGCACGGCCGAATTCGCAGCAAATTGATACTACGAAACAGCTTCGACTTTCTTCATTCGCTCTCCACCTCGGGTGGCTTGTACAAGAAGTGCAATGCCGCCACGAGGTATTTTTTGGATCACCGAGCATGGCGGACGAGTCGCCGATGGCCTGCCGAGTAAGCGGTCCGGCGATACCGTCGATCATCGCAATGGCGAGGGCAGCGGAATCAGTGCCTCTGCACCAAAACATTCCATCGTCGCCCGAGTGTGCATCGATAGAACGGCACCAATGGCAAAACCTGACGTCATCAACAGCGGCAACGAGCGCCATCCAATGATGTAGATCTGGCGCACAACCTCTCTCAACTTGCAGGGCCGTTGAAAGGCTGCCCGCACGGAACGGATTGCAAAGACGCTCATTAAGCCGTCTTCTGAAAATTGCGTCCTTGCGGGGGACTCTGGTGTGGAATCAGCCATAAAGGCTGATATCCGGTTGGAGTGGTGTTGAAAGCGACTTAGAAGCTGCTGCTCGTTCCTGATGGAGTGACCAGTGGCATTTGTCGATGATGCCGACCATCATCATCCAGGGATGTTCTGTTTATACAAACAACGGGACCGTTGTGAATTATTTACATGCCAGAAGAGTGAAGACGGACAATTCCGCGCAATAGATCCATGTAACGATGAGCCCACGATTGGCTTTCGTACTCTTGAAATAACTCAGCCCGGAAAGCTCGATCCGCAGATTCACCCAACTGGACCCCGGCTAGTCCAATAGCGAGACCTCCTTGCGCCTGGAGAGAGTTCAGGCGATTCATGGGATACGGATGATCCTCGGCAACGAATTCGAATCGATTTTCGAAGGCCACAATAATTGCCGCATCCATCCACGGTTCAGGTGCTGCTCTCAGAGCATTAATGAGTTCCGTATTTGACTTCATACTGCATTTGACTAACGACGTGGGCCACCACCACGATCCCCGCGCCCGCTTGGCTGCTGCCTCTGCTGCATCTGCTGTATCTGCTGCGTGTGTTTTTGCTGCAATTGCTGCGTTTGTTGCTGGTGTTGTTGCTCCACTTGCTGCGTTCTTCCTTGAGTAGCCAGCTGTCTTGCCAGCTGCTGATGTTCCTTGTCCTGATTCTGCTGGAGCTTCTGCCGATCCTGGTTCTGCTGCGCGATTAGATTTTCCTGCTGGGTTCGGTATTTCTGGTCCAACTTCGGGTTGCCCGTGGCGGGTGACGCGGGGCGTTCGACAGGTGGCAACTCCTTAGGATGGAATGCAGCCGCGGCGGGCCGTCTGGCCGGTACGACGCCGAAGCCCCTAAACGCCCCCGGCGCAGGAGTCGCGGCAACTGGCGGCGCGCCGCGGTTCGCTGAAAACCGCTGCTGGGGGGCATTGCGGGCAGCCAGCGCATGCTGAGTCTGCGGGGCTGCAGCCGGAATATGCCTGTCACGACCGGCCGCTTCTTCTTGAGCTGTGGCGCGCGCGTTGATCCCGCCGTTACCGCCATTGTAGCTGACGCGGCTGAGCCCGGGCCGGTTCACACGTGTGTTATAGACGTTGTGGATGACCTTGACGTTCAGGTTATTCAACGCCGTGTTGTAGAAAAAGCGTCCGTTTTCCCAGCGTCCGCCTTCATAACCATGGCCAAAGTAACCGAAGCCATAGTCGATCCCACCATAGAATCCGACTGACGGGCCCCAATAGCCTTCATTGAAAATAAATCCGTTGCCGCCATAACCCCAATATGCCGGAGTCCATAGAAACCCAGGTTCCGGAGCTATCACCCATGTGCCTGGTACCCAGTAATACTCATCACTCCACTCCCAATACCCGGGCGTCCAGATATAACCTTCGCCGGGACAAATAGGCTGCTCATAAACGAGCAGCGGAGGGGGAGCGATTCTTATGGATACGCCAACCTGCGCGAAAGACGCGGTCGACAGAAATAGCAACCCGGCGGCAAATAACGGCTGAATGATGCGGCTGCGCATTGGGTCTCCTCCTTCGAAATCATCTGCGGTGATCAGTACGGCCGTGCCGCGGTGCAAGGTTTTGCCTTCCGTCACAGGACCTGGAAAGAATTCTCTTTTTAAGGGCGGTTGCCGCCCTTTACGAGCGCTGTCGTGCTTCCGTTCGCAAAGGGCGTGCATTCTCGCAACCGCGTCGTCGTTGGGATTCCTACTTGTGTGTGGTCTGCGGCGCTCCTGCACCGGCGCACTTCTGCAGGGCGCGAAGAAACGGCTGCACGATGGCCGTAGCCGTGATGCTGAGCTTGCGTGCGGACACGTCCGCAGCCACGGATTTCTTTCCGTAAACAATCTTGTTGGCATCATCGTCCAATTCGAGCACAGCTCCGTCCAAAGCCACTCCGGCAAACAAACCTTTAGAGCGGGAATATGAGTAGATCGCGGAATTCAGCAGAATGTCCGTTCCGGCCTCTGCATTTCGGCCGACGGGCCCTGCCGTCGCGGACGCATCAGCGCCAATCTTTAGCTTGCCTTTGAGCAAGGGCTTGATCCCGTCGCTGTTTGTAAACACCATGACCAGGTCAGTCGCCTCGACTCCCAGCTGGAAGCCGAAACTTCCTCCCCCGATTTCGACGAATAGAGGTGTTCCCCAACCCCCGTCCGCGTTTCTCTGAGCGACGAGGCCCTTGCCATAACGGCCGCCGATTCCAAATGCGCCTTTTACGACATGGGGGATGACAGCGATACCATAGGCCTTTTTCAGAAGAGCGTCAGGTATGCCCTGATCCGGAGCTGCCGTAATTTCTTCCAGAACTGAAGCCGCATGTTCTGCACGAACCCTTTCGTCGGTATTTTGGGCCGAGCTACTGCGTGCTTGAGTCGATGACATTGCCGCGGAACAGATCAGAGCGACCACCGCGGTCGCTGCAACTATAAAGAATCTTGTCGATCGCATGATTTTTGCCTCATTTTTGATGGCCGCGTCTGCCGAGTTTGCAATCGCAGCCACCAGCATTTCTGTTTGGAGAGCGAGGACCCGCGCGGGTGATTTGATTTACGCTCAGTTCGAAGTGTGCACGTCAGCGAAGAGGAAAGCTGTGCGCAATTGCACAGTCAGAACGGTCCAGCTGAATCATTAACTGAAGAGATCCTAACCCGACCGACTGTATGCCGCCGCTGCAACCAACTCTCTGCGATTTCGACGCTGGCGACTCGACGCGTCCATGGAGTTCACGTAACCGCGTCCTTCATCTCTTATGAAGATTATGTGAAAAACCATCGTGGGTGCGCTGTGCTGTTGTTCACAGCGGCCATTACAATCGCTTATTGTCGTGATCGCAGCGCACCGGGATACGTTCTTCCGCAAACTGGGAGGGATCGCGGCAGGCGTACAATTTCCCGCCCCCGCCTGTTGCGAAAGTTTGACGTAGGAGAATGTCGCAAAAGTATGGCATCGTTGTCCTACAAGCAAACCGGGAGAGGATTTGTCCAGAACGAAGAAGTCGTCCGTCATAACCACCATCGACCCTTACGTGATGATGCTTTTGCAAAAGGTGTCGGAAGGCAAGATCCTCTTAAGCCTCGGGAAAGGTGAACGCGTTTTTGCTCAAGGGGAACATGCCGATGCGGTTTTCTTCATCGAGTCCGGGAAAGTGAAGATTTCGGTGGTATCCGCTGCGGGAAAAGAAGCAGTCATTGCGATTCTGGACTCCCCCAATTTCTTTGGAGAAGGCGCTCTCGTGGGCCAGTCCCTGCGAATAAGCACCGCAACGACAATAGAGCCATCCACCATATTCCGGGTCGAAAAGGCCGCGATGTCTCGAGCTCTACATGAACAGGCCGGGCTTTCAGACAAATTCATGACGGCCCTGTTAGTACGCAATATAGATATCGAGGCAGATCTTTGTGATCAGCTTTTCAATCACAGTGAAAAACGCCTGGCTCGCGTTTTGTTGAAACTGGCTCGTATGCGTCAGCATGAAGTCATGCCCGACACAAAAATCGCCTTAATCAGTCACGAGACTCTGGCCGAAATGGTGGGGACAACGCGGTCACGGGTGACTCACTTCATGAACAAATTCAGGACAATGGGGCTGATCGATTACGACCACGATGGGTTCTCGGTACGGACGGAACTTTTGACTGACGTCGTATTGCACGACTGATAACAGCCCCTAATGTCTCCCCGATAGCGACGGGCTTCGTCGTTTCCGCGGTTCACCTCGTAACTTTGTGCGATTGTCGCGGCAGAGCCGACGCAAGGGGGGCTAAGTACAGAACGCCGTCGGGTGGAAATGACCGTTACTTGCGTGGTGAAACCATCTTCGTGACGCGGCCGACACTGGTGTCGCCGGCATACAGGTTGTCCTGTTTATCAAAAACCCAGTAGCTGGCTTCGATGAACTGGCCCGTTCCGATTCCCATGCCGTTGCCGATCGCACCGATGACTTTGCCGCTCCGGTCCAGCTTCAGGAACTGGCCATCCTGACCGCTCGCCATCCACGGATTGCCGTGCGGATCAAAATGCAGGGCACAAACGAGGTTTCTCGTTTGCATGGTTCTGAGGAATTTTCCATCGCTGGTATAGACAACGATTCGATACTGCTCGCGATCTCCAATCCAGACGTCGCCGTTTATCGGATCCACGGCGAGCCCGTGTACTGAATCGAATTTTCCCTGCCCGACACTATTGCCGTACCACTGGCTGATGAATTTCCCACTCTTGTCGAGATGAATGACACGAGCCGCGCCGAGATTGTTGGCGGGATCATCGGAATCGGTGTCATTGGGACTCTCGTCCGCATGACCTTCGGCGATGTATACATCGCCGTTCTGTCCGAAGGCGATCATGACCGGCTGCCACAGAAGTCGTTGCCCTTTTGCTTCATTCCAATCACCCCGGCGTCCGCGTTCTCCAAAAGTCATGAGCAGCTCGCCTTTGGGACTGAGTTTCATCACGGTGGCGCCGTTCGTGTCGGCGATCCAGATATTGTCGTCGGAGTCGATCGCCATGCCGTGAGCCTTGTCCTGATGTCCAATCACGTCATCACCAAGTTGAAGAATCAGTTTGTAATCCGGATCGAACTTGTAGAGTTGAGGACTGCCCGCGGCCTTTCGTTGAAAGACCCAGAGATTGCCTTTTGAATCCAGAACTACCGATGGAACTCCGCCAGCGCCGGGTGGCAGCAGGTATGGATACGTGAACGTGTAGCCCATAGTCTGCTCCCACTCTACGCGCTGCAGTGCCTGACGACCTGGCGTCAGCCGGTTTCCGCACAGTGGCGAGCGACTGCATCCGGGTGTACGCGGAAGTGCAGGGGACGGGGCTGCAGTCGTCGCTGCGGGTCTTATTGGAGCCGCGGATCGGGCGGGAACGGTGACATGACCACCCGCATCGACGACAGTGTTGCCGCCAGGATCGGGAAAGGATCCTTGCAGAAACCACGCCGGTGATCCGTTCTCGGCCAGCCCTCGCGTTGGCGGTTGCGACTGCGCGAATGCTGCTGTCGATATAAGAACCGCGAGAACTGCTGCAACAACTCCAGTGAAATTGCGTGAGTTCATTCTGGCCTCCCCGTCGGTGACGTATTCTGACACAGAGAGTACATCGTTGGCTGCCACTCCAGCGGAATAAGCAGTCCTGTTCGGAAGTGGGGATTCCGGTTGGAGTGCGGCAAAGTCTCATATTGCCGGAACTATGTTAAATGGGGAAAGACCGGGGCGGGAATAGCCGGGCCGACGGAAGTCGTTTAAACCGTAACCGTGACCTTTGTTCGTGCGCTTCTCACGGCCTGCGCCTCTTCTCCCGAGATGTGAAAGACGGTGTTGAGCTTGGTGAGTTCAAGCAATTGCTGAACGTGATCTGTCGGACGCAGAAGGACCAATTCTCCGCCTTTGCTCCGAATCGACGTCCAGATACTCATCAGCTGACCTAAACCGAAGCTATCAATGTATGGAACACCGGCTAAATTCAATACGAAGTCGAGATGGCCTTCATCCAACAATTCGTTGACCTGGTCACGCAAAGCGACCTCGAGAAAACACAGTCGTCCGGTGACGTCCATGATTACCACACCTGAAACGAGCCTTGATGTTATTGCAACGGGCATAGCTCCTCCAGAACTGTCGCCGTTTAGGAGTCAGCGATCACGATTTTTCGAATCCCAAAAGAAAATACGGGAACACCGGCCTGTTCTTCGACGACATAACCGGGATGAAAGGGGCCCCGGCGCAAATTCAGCTCGCGGCGATACTGTTTCGCGTCTTCGAGCTTTTTGAACTGAGCGGGAACCGGCCTTCGGCCAAAGATACCGATTTCGTTAGGTTGCTTGGAACGGACCCAATAAGTCGGTCTCAATGTTTTCCTCCCGTCAGAGCAGTTCAAATGTGTGCGCTAGTCGTGATTCATTATGTCATGACTTTACCAATTTTAGTAAATTAACTTACATGATTAGTCTTGACTATCTACATAAATTAACCAATGACAGCTAACCCGAAATCGCAGCTCAATCGTGGAGGACAATATCGGTCAGCAGCTCCGTTCTCACCGTAAGTTCTCCGTTGTAGTCGATCAGTCCCAATGTCCTGAATTTGTTCATGAAGTGCGTAATGCGAGAACGCGTTGTGCCCACCATTTCGGCGAGGGTCTCATGACTCAAGAGCGGAATTCTGGCATCGGCCGCGGCGTCGTGATCACGTAATCGAGCAAGCTTCAGGAGAACGCGAGCTAACCGTTTTTCGCTGTGGTTGAAGAGTTGATCGCAGAGATCCTCTTCGAGAGCGATATTACGGACCAACAATGCAGAAATGAATTTTTCAGACAGTTCAACTTGTTCATGAAGAGCTCGGAGCATCGACGGTTTTTCGACCCGGAAGATGCAGGATGGCGACAGGACCGTCGCTGTACTGATTCGGAGGGGTTGTCCTACCAGCGCACCTTCACCGAGAAAGCTGTGAGCACCAACGACCGCTATGACGGCTTCCTTTCCAGCAGTTGACACTACGGTAATCTTCACTCTGCCGCTCTGGATATAGAAAATGGCGTCAGCCCGATCGCCCTGGGAAAAAATCTTTTCACCTTTCTGGGGATTCCAGACGCGTTTGCCCTCTGAAATGTGCTCAAGCAGGTTTTTGACGTAAGGATCCGCCAGTCCAGTGATTACTCTTGTTATCCTTTTTATTCTGGGCACTGCTAATAATACGCTGATTTCGCTATATGAAACTTCGCCTGGCTTTCAACGGGACGCAAGTGCTCTAAGCCTGACTCGATATTCAGGGCGAAAAACATTCGTCATTGTCGAAGCTGGAGGGGTCCTGTGACTGAGTTTACGATGCGATCTCAGCGGCAACCCATTCCGCCGGCCGGATTGTAACAAGGGCTTGCCGGCGGATTTTGTGGGCTGACGAACGACAGTGGTTGATCCGGTCGCGTGCTTAGTACATCGGGCCTTCACCGCCTGGCATCGCACCGGCATGTTCCTTGCCAGGAATCTCGGCAATCAAAGCCTCGGTTGTCAGCATCAGCGCCGCGATCGATGCCGCGTTCTGGAGGGCTGAACGCGTCACTTTTGCGGGATCAAGAATGCCGGCAGCAATCATGTCGGTATATTCCTCCGTTTCGGCGTTGAAGCCATAGTTGGCCTTAGCGGACTCGCGGACTTTACCGATAACGACGGCACCCTCATGGCCTGCGTTGGACGCTATCAATCGAAGCGGTTCTTCAAGCGCGCGCTTCACAATGTTCACTCCGATTTGTTCGTCATCCTCCAACTTCAGCTTCTCCAAAGCGGGAATGGTTCGAAGAAAAGCCACGCCGCCACCCGGCACGATGCCTTCTTCGACGGCAGCCCGAGTTGCGTGCATGGCATCCTCGACGCGCGCCTTCTTCTCTTTCAGCTCTGTCTCGGTCGCCGCGCCAACATGAATCACCGCAACACCGCCAACAAGCTTCGCCAACCGCTCCTGTAGTTTCTCACGATCGTAGTCGGAACTCGTCTCCTCGACCTGGACTCGAAGCTGCTTAACTCGACCTTCGATGATTGAGCGTTTGCCGCCGCCTTCGATGATGGTGGTATTGTCCTTATCGATCACCACTTTTTTCGCCGTACCGAGGTCTTCGATCTTCACATTCTCCAACCGGATGCCAAGATCCTCCGTGATCGCGCGACCGTTCGTGAGGATCGCAATGTCATCCAGCATAGCCTTCCGGCGATCGCCGAATCCGGGCGCTTTCACTGCCGCCGATTGCAGCGTGCCCCGCAGCCGGTTCACCACGAGAGTTGCAAGTGCTTCGCCTTCGACATCTTCGGCAACGATCAATAAGGAACGGTTCATCTTGGAAACCTGTTCGAGAAGCGGTAAGAGATCCTTCATCGAGCTGACTTTCTTTTCGGAAATCAGGATCAGGCAATTTTCAAGCACGCATTGCATCCGATCCGGATCTGTCACGAAGTACGGCGAAAGGTACCCGCGATCGAACTGCATCCCTTCGACGACATCCAAGGTGGTTTCCATGGTCTTCGCCTCCTCGACCGTGATGACACCATCCTTGCCGACTTTCTTCATCGCCTCGGCAATGATATTGCCGATGGTAAAATCGTTGTTGGCCGAGATCGCAGCCACCTGGGCGATCATTTCACCGCTGACCGGCTTCGACAGTCTCTTGATCTCTTCGATAGCCACTTTAACTGCGCGTTCGATGCCTCGCTTGACAGCCATCGGGTTCGCGCCTGCGGCGACCGTCTTGACACCTTCGCGAAAGATGGATTGTGCCAGCACCGTCGCGGTGGTGGTGCCGTCACCCGCCACATCGCTGGTTTTCGATGCGACTTCCTTCACCATCTGAGCGCCCATGTTCTCCATCGAATCTTTCAGGTCGATTTCCTTTGCGACTGTCACGCCGTCTTTAGTGATGAGCGGAGAGCCGAATTTCTTATCGAGAACCACGTTGCGGCCTCTTGGACCCAAAGTGATCTTGACTGCATCGGCAAGGATGTTGACGCCTCGCAACATCGCCTGCCTGGAATCTTCACCGTGAACAATCTGTTTCGCCATTTATATCCTAATTCCTCCCGGCTGCTTTGCCGGCCTGGGTCAAAATGCCAATGATCTCGTCTTCGCGGAGGATCAAATAGTCCTGATCCGCGACCTTGACTTCGGTTCCGGAAAACTTCCCGAAAAGTATCCGGTCGCCTTCTTTCACTTCCGGTGGCACGATGGAGCCGTTCTCGAGTATCTTGCCCGGTCCAAAGGCCACAACTTCACCTTCCTGTGATTTCTCCTTAGCCGTGTCGGGGATGATGATTCCACCCTTCACGGATTGCTGTTCATCGATGCGCTTAATGAGAACGCGATCGTGCAAAGGTCTTAATGACATGTGATTGAATCTCCTTACGTTGAACTATTGAAAGCCGACGGCAAATGGCTGGCGACAATTTCTGCCTGCGGCATGAATCCAGCTTGGCTGATTTTTGAGTATGAGGCTGCGCTTGCAGAATCGCTGTTCACAATTGCACACCGCGGCTGATCAACCGTACTGCCTGGCTGCGCCACGCCGTGAATTTGCCAGTGCGTGAGGGTCGATAAAAGTGGACTCAAACTGTAATTCGATTACTTGTTTTTCCAGGGCACTGACGTAACTAAGTCTATGATACCTTGAATGTTAAGTCTCTTAGCTTGCCTCAGATCAACCAGTTCCCCGGCCCTTACGACGTAGCCGCTGTACAGTCCTCCATCAGAAATATGCCAGGTATTATCGAGGCGGTTATGCAGTCTGACCGTCAGTCCCAGTTGCTGAAGATCCGCCAGCGCAGTATCGAGTTCTGAGATTATCGGAGCCACGACGGCCTTTCTGTATTCAAGTCTGCGTAATGTGAATGTTGCCGGTAGAAACCGGTTGAGTTCACTGGGGCAGTTGGCTGCCAGCTAGCCGAGTGATTTGAGACCGAGCATGTTCAATCTATTCGCGCTTTTCAACTCGAGCAGTTCGTCGCCGCTTGCGATGTAACCGGTGAAAAGTCCACCATCCTTGATGTACCAGGTTTCGTTCAACGGGCTGCAAACTGTCACGTTGAGCCCTTGCTCCCGAAGCTCGGCGAGCACACCATCGAACTTTTTCGTTTGCGACACTTGATCTCCTCTGGCGGTATGCTGCGTCTGAGTCGCAATGCCCGGATTATCGGAAGCAACAACCATTCCGCAGACTCGATGCCACTTTCCAATTATGAGGCTACGGTTTGGAAACGACTGTCCACAATTGCACACTGTGCAATTGTGAACAGTGCCTTTGCTCGATCAAGCTCACACTCTAGTTTTTAGAGGAGGAGCGCCGTGTCGGAAAAGTCGTCTGGAAAAACAAGAATCACTATGAACTTGCATGAGCAAGACGAACATTTCGAACAAATCCTTCAGGCCGCGATCGTTGCAAACTGGGCAGACCTAATGCGCGGCAGGAGCGGACTGGTTCATCTTTAATATGGCTTCGCGCCGTGCGCTAAATTGGATTATCTCCAAGTCTGGTCATCCATAAGGCGAGGCTATTGGCTTCTGGCTTGTACGTATTGGATGTCCGCTTCACCATCTCATGGCACCGGCGTCCACTTCGATAACGGATATGAATCGGGAGGTCTGGCGCGCATTCTCGAAGTTGTGATGGAAAACCAGAATCTATTCGGCCTGCCTCAAAATTTCGGCGAAAAAGGACTGCTCCAAATCGCAACGCCTACGGAGAAAGAGATGAAAGCGGCAGTCGGCTGGATAAGCGACGCAGTCGATCGCGCGAGGTCGCTAGCCGAGCCAAAGGCCAGAACGGTCGCTTAAGGGTCAAATCAAGTACGGGCTGCCTCTAAGAATATCCTCGCAGAATTGGACCAGCCGTTCGTTTAAATCTCCGGCGGCGACTCGAAGAGCGCTCTCAACGCGAGCCCTTTCGCCACCGAAGTGAACTCGCTTCCTCCTGAGATTCGCCCCGGATCGAAGCGGTCTTCGAAGACCTTCCGGACGGACGGGACCAGGGACGATCCACCGGTCAGAAAGACGCGGTCTATGTTCGAGGTAGCGATGCCCGTCGATTGAAGCAACCGGTCCACGCATCCCTGAATCTTGTCGAGGTCCTCATTGATCCACTTCTCAAAACTCGATCGTTGGACCTGGCCGCTCATCCGGACCACATGGTCGTCGAACAGGAAACGTCCGGACATTTCTGACGACAGTTCCACCTTCATCGCCTGGACAGACTGGTGGAGATAGAACCCGAGGTCGTTTTGCACGATATGCAGGAGGGCCGCGATTCGCTCCGGAGCCAGCGATTGCGAGCGTATGCCGCGGAGCATCTCAATCGTGTCGTTGGACTTGAGGAAGGATAGGTAGTGCCAGCGGGAAAGGTCGGAATAGATCCACTCCGGCATCGGTAGAATCTTGTCGAGTGAGCGGAATTCAGTGCCGCGGCCCAGCTTGGGCGAAATCAAGTTGTGGACTACGCGCGAATCGAATGCGTCACCAGCAAGCGCTACACCTTCTGTGCCGAGAATTCGATTCACCCGGTCACGCAGCGCAGCCGGTCCTACGCGGAGAATGGAAAAGTCGCTCGTTCCACCACCAAAGTCGCCAATCAGGATGAGTTCGTCGTGATCCAGCGTGCTTTCGTAAAAGAACGCAGCCGCCACAGGTTCGTACTCGAAGATCACGGGCCCGATTCCGGCCTTCGTCAATGCTCGGGTCAGCCGGCTGAGAGCGAATTGATTGTCTTCCTCGGTATCTGCGTTGGAATAGCGGATCGGGCGTCCGACAGCGATAGGGCCGTCGAACTTCCCTATTTGCTCCTCCGACTGAATTCGGATGTCGCGCAGTATGATCGTGATGAGGTCTTCGAGCGAATAGTGCCTTCCAAAAACATTCGTGCCCGTGAATAGCTTGCTCGCAAGGAAAGATTTCAGCGACTGAATCAGCCGGCCTTTTTCGTCTGCTGCAAGGTAGTTCTCGATCGCGAGAGGTCCGCCGATGCCGGGCTTTTTCGGCTCGAAGTACAAGACCGAGCGATAGGTCTCGGTCGTTCCCGCGCTGGTTTTGAATCGCACCTGCTCGACCTTGCTACCCTCGCACGCCAGCGCGACCGAACTGTTGGTTGTTCCAAAATCAATGCCGATAGCTCTGCGCATGGTGTTTGAAAATCCAAAAGATGATTGGAGCGGATCTTGCGGGTAGCCGCGCCATCGTTTGTCAGGAAAGTCCCTGACAATGCCGTCGTAATGTCCGTCTTGATCCTCAATCGCCTGTATGCCGGCTGGCCGAAAAAACGTCCAACGGGACACCGGCGGATTCACATCCGGCATCCAGTGCAGTGTGAATGAAAAATCACCCTGGAGGCCAGTCTTATCGAGAACCGGTTGATCGAAATGCCGCGAGATGGACACTCAACTTGAACCGCTGCCTTAACAGGGCTCAGCATATGCTGGCCGGCAGTTGGCTAAAGGGGGCGCATAATGGGACTATGGTCTTGTGGCTCCCTTGCATGACGTAACCGGAAAATTTCGTGTGTCCAGATTGATTCTAGCGTTCTACGGCAGTGTGGAGCACGCGGAGGAAGCACTTCACGAGGTCCGCAAGAATCATTTTCGCCGGTCCGCGATCGTTCATCGCGAGGAAGATGGCCGTTCCAAGATCCTGTACGCGGGACTTTCGCCTTACAGCCGAGGCGCATTTGCTGCGGCTTTCGCGCTGGCCGTCACTCTTCCAGGCAAGGCTCTCCACTTAGAACAATGGGCACAGATTCTCCTGCCGACCCTCGGATTTCTGATCACCTGGTTCGGATCGCTCTGGTTGGGCCTGGGACTTCCAAAGAAGACTCTTCAACACTACGGCCGTTTCGTGCTCCCTGGAGAGAGCCTTGTCGTTGTACAGGAGACGGAAAACCGCACAACGGACGTCATCGCAGTTCTAAGGCGGATCGCAAATCCATCAGTATTCGCAATTCGTCCCGGGCTGCGGCTGAGTTCTTCGAGCCAGGCTGACGAATCATTGCGCGAATCCGTCGCGATGGCGGACCTGCCGGATTGCGCAAATGAGTTTGCCTCTACTCACCAGTTAGATATATCCAGCAAATCACGGCCGCTGCTGCCGATCCTGCGCAAATGCGAATCTGGAATCGAGCGGGCGCGAGCCGATCTTGGCGAAGCTGCGCGTCTAGACTATGGAATCACGCACGCAGCCGAGTGGCTGCTGGACAATACGTACCTGATCCGTTCGCATATCGCCGAGATTCGCCATAATCTGCCAGACAATCACAACAAGATTCTGCCCGTCATTGCGGACACGAGCTTTGCAGTGCAGCTGCGAATCTACCACATCGCCGCCGATTTGATGTGTCGCACCGGATACCGGATAACGCCGGAGAGCATCGTCAGTTATCTCAATGCGTATCAGCAGCAAGCTCCTCTGACAATTGCGGAGCTGTGGGTGTTCCCCTTGATGTTACGTCTGGTGCTCCTGCAGAGATTGCAGCGTTTGTCGGAATTGGCGAGTCTGCGACAGCACCAGAAGGAGATGGCGGATTTCTGGGCGAACCGCCTTTTGAGCGCCGCGCAGCGCAGCTCCAAACAGTTCGAGCAAGTCGTCGCTGAGTTGGATCGCGACGGCGAGGAACTGACTCCGCACTTCATTGCGCGTCTCGGTGAGCAACTGGACAAAGAAGAGTCCGCGCTGGTTCCGATTCAGAAATGGATCGAGGCCAGAACGGGATTGCATTTAGCCGACATCGTTCTGCGTGAGCATACCGAAGAAGCAAATGACCTGATGTTTATCACCGCCGCGATCGGAAGCCTGCGGCAGCTCTCTGAACTCGAATACCCGAAAATCGTCGAGGCGGTGAGCCGGATGGAAGCAATTCTGCGCGGAGATCCATCCGGCGTTCATGCCCGAAGCGATTTTGCGACGCGTGACCAGTGCCGGCGCATCGTTGAAGAATCAGCACGCCAATCGAAAAAATCCGAATGGATCGTAGCGAGCCTTGCTGTTCAGTTAGCGCAAGGCGCGTCGCAGAATAGTCGTGAAGGATGCGTCGCGTTCTATTTGCTGGATGAAGGACTGCTGGAGCTTGAAAGGCGCGTGGGTCGCCGCCTTTCGTGGCGCGAACGGCGGTTGAGATTGCTACTCCGGCATCCAACGCTGTTCTATCTCGGGGGTATCGGCACACTCACCACAGGTATTGTCAGCGCCTTCTTGTTTGCGGCGTATACGTTAAGAGCAGGTTCACCTCTGATGCTCCTGTTGCTCGGAGTAATCGCGCTTTTCCCAGCCAGTGAACTGGCGCTTTATTCCGTCCAGATGTGGCTCACCTGGTTTGCCCCTGCGCGAACGCTTCCCAAGATGTCCTTCGATCAGGGTATACCGGAAGACTGCCGGACTCTTGTCGTTGTTCCGATGATGCTCCTGACACCAGATTCCATTCGCGGAGAGATCGAAAAGCTGGAAGTACGTTACCTGGCTAATCCGCTGCCCAACCTTTGTTTTTCGCTCCTGGCGGACTTTACGGATGCGGAAGAACCGGAGATGCCGGAGGACGACGAACTGCTTGGGTTGGCCGCGAAAGGTATAGAACAGCTCAACGCACGTCATGGCAACGACATCTTCACTCTCTTCCATAGACCCCGCGTCTGGTGCGAAACCGAGCAACGATGGATCGGATGGGAGCGGAAACGCGGAAAACTGGAAGAGCTGAACCGTTTTCTGAATGGCGAGGACGTCGGACAGTTTGTATATACAGGAAAGCGGCCGGCGGCCATCCGTTATGTGATCACGCTTGATGCCGACACTCAACTTCCACACGGCAGTGCGCGAAGACTGATCGAAACGATTGCGCATCCGCTGAATAAGGTCGAACTGGCGCCGGATCAGCGCGACCGCGTCCGTGGTTACACGATCATTCAACCGCGTGTCAGTATCACTCTCCCGTCGGCAACGGCGTCGCGGTTTTCGAGGCTATTCACGGATGCGCGCGGAACCGACCCTTACTGCCAGGCCGTTTCGGATGTCTATCAAGACGTTTTTGGCGAAGCGATATATCACGGAAAGGGCATTTATGACGTTCAGGCCTTTCACAAAATACTGACGCGCCGTTTCCCTGAGCAGCGGTTGCTGAGTCATGATCTCATCGAGGGGGCGCACGTCGGTGTCGGATTGGCCACAGACGTAGAACTCTTCGAACAGTTTCCCTACGACTATACGAGCTACAGCAAGCGTCAACATCGTTGGATCCGCGGCGATTGGCAGATTGCTTCATGGATTTTGCGCAGTGTTCCGGATGCAGCGGGAACGGGGCGCGTACCGAATCCGATCACACTGATCAATCGCTGGAAAATCTTCGATAATCTTCGCCGTAGTCTGCTGGCTCCAGCAGCACTGGCAGTTTTAATTTGCAGTTGGGTTTTCAACGCAGCGCCTGTTGCCGCCAGCGGCCTTGTGGCAGCCGTACTGCTGATACCTCTTTTCTTTCAATTGTTGCAACGGGTGGCGCAACGATGGCGCGGGGATGTGCGTGCCTTGCACGAGGCAAGCAGCGATTTGAATCGAGCCATCGTGATCGCAGCATTCCTGCCACATCAAGCGTATCTCGCACTGGACGCGATCGGTCGCGCCTGTTACCGGTTATGGGTGAGCCGGCGCCATCTGTTGGAGTGGCAGTCGGCGGAAATGTCGCATCTCGCGGCGAAGGCTCACCTGGATGCTTTTAGAGCGCAGTTCCTGCTCATCTCAGCGTTAGCAGCCCTGTCATTGCTGGCGCTGGATATTCGAGGATTTTTCTGGGAACCGGCATGGGCGCCTTTTCTTCTTTTGTGGGTTGCCGCTCCGGCGGTTCAGTACTGGATCGGCTGGCAACGGCGCGCTGTGCGGAAACTGGAGCAGATCGACATCGACGATCAAGAATATCTCCGCCGCGTCGCGCGAGAAACGTGGCGGTACTTCGATGATCTCGTCGGTCCGGATCACAATTGGCTTCCGCCTGACAATTCTCAGCAAGCATTACGCGTCGAAACTGCCGCCCGGACCTCGCCGACCAACATTGGAATGTGGCTGATGTCCGCGGTTTCCGCGCACGATCTCGGGTTTCTGACTCCAGAGGCGATGATCGACCGATGTTCGTCCACCATGGGGACGCTTGAAAAGCTGGAGCGCTGTGAGGGCCACATTCTCAACTGGTACAACACGAGGACTCTCGAGCCCTTGCAGCCCAAATATGTCTCCACGGTCGACAGCGGAAACCTTATCGCCAGCCTATGGGTGCTTGCACAGGCATGTCGGGAGATGGAAGCGCAACCGCAACTCGAGGAACGCGCACTCCGAGGCCTCGCCGATACTCTGGCGGTGATTCTGGCTCGATTCGCACCGGATCATACAACTGCTGTTCCCTTCGAGACGCTGCGAACCTTGTTCCAGGAAGAGTCTTCCGGCATTGAAATGATGGAACGAATCCGGCTCGCAGCGGAACCTGCACGGAAACTGACGGACTCATTACGTTGGACCATCTCGGAAGCTGAGGAACGCACTTACTGGTTTACTCGACTGGAGGAACAAGTACAGGCCTGGATCCTCTACTTCGATCGCTATCTGCGATGGGCGGACATTCTGCTGGCCCCGCCAGACGAGTTCCTTCTTCCGTTGGGAGAAAATGCACTGCTGGAGCGGCGCCGGCTGCTTCGCCATTTGCCTGCCTGGAGTGAGTTGTGTCGACGAGAAGCGAACCTGCTTCCAGACATCCTGCCGAACGGCAGTGATGAAGAAGGATTGCCGCCGCACCTTCGGTCCTGGCTGGCCGATCTAAGAAGTGAGCTTGAGACGGTGCGCGCAGCATCGGACGCTTTTCTCGAGCGCGCCAGACACCTTGCCCAAATGAGCGAAGACTGCGCCGCGTTGATGGATCTGCAGTTCCTCTATGATGCCGATCGGCGCCTGTTCGCAATCGGCTATCAAGTAGGTGCGCCGCATACTTTTTCTTCTCACTACGATTTGCTCGCGAGCGAAGCACGTCTGACGAGTCTGGTAGCCATTGCAAAAGATGACGTACCGGTTGACCACTGGCTGGCGTTGGGACGACCATACACGACGACGAACGGGCAAGTTCTGCTGTCCTGGAGCGGGACGATGTTTGAATATCTGATGCCGCTCTTATTCATCCGCAGTTTCCGTAATTCTCTTCTCGAGAACGCCTGCGCCACAGCGGTGACATGCCAGATGCAGTACGCACGAGAGCGCGGCGTTCCGTGGGGAATCTCGGAATCAGCTTACAGCGCACTCGATATCAATAAGATCTATCAATATCAGGCTTTCGGTGTTCCTTCGCTTGGGTTGAAACGGGGGTTGGAGGACGAACTGGTCGTCGCGCCTTATGCGACGGCTCTGGCATTGCTCGTGGAGCCGGTGGAATCGATTCGAAATTTAAGGCGTCTGGAGAAGGCCGGCATGTACGGACGCATGGGCTTTTTTGAGTCGCTGGACTACACGCGGCAACCCGAACGGCAAGGCGGCAAGGGAGTCATCGTTTACACCTACATGGCTCATCATCAGGGCATGAGTCTCATGGCGATAAACAACGCGCTGAACAGCGGCATCATGCGCCGGCGCTTCCATGCGGATCGCCGCATCAAGGCCGTGGAACCCTTGTTGTTCGAACGGATACCACCGCAGCCATCAATGCTCGTTCACCTTCCTTCCGATCATGCAGCTATGCGGCCGATTTCGGAGCCCTCCCCGCCTGCGTACCGTGTGCTCGATGAGGACACCCCGATTCCGCTCTGCCATCTCCTCGGTAACGGCCGCTATGCGCTGATGGTCACCAATTCCGGTGCGGGATACAGCCGGTGGCGCGACTTCGATATCACCCGATGGCGTGCGGACTCCACTCGCGATAACTGGGGAACATTCTTTTATCTTCGCGAGGAAGAAAGCGGCACTCTATGGTCCCCAACCCATCAGCCTCTGAATGTTAAAGATCCGGCTTACACCGCGGTCTTCAGCGCAGATCGCGCAGAATTCCGCCGGCGTCGCCGGGGCATCGAATCGTACGTGGAAGTGACGGTGTCGCCGGAAGATGACGTGGAGATCCGCCGCATTACGCTGACCAACCACGGACTCCGCACGCGGAAGCTGGAATTGATCAGTGCCGCTGAATTGAGCCTTGCCCCACATGGCACGGATCGTGCGCACCCGGCATTCAACAAGCTCTTTATACAGACTGAGGCACTTCCCGATTTGCGCGCACTGCTCGCCTGGCGCCGCCTGCGATCTGATGATGACACGCCGGTCTGGACAGCGCAGTTCATTGTGGACAGTCCTTCGGACGATGGGTCTTTCAATTATGAAACGGATCGCGCGGTCTTCCTCGGGCGCGGACGCAGTTGGCAGAACCCCGTTATGGCGTTCACGAAGACCGACGGCTACGTTCTGGATCCCGTATTCGCGATGACGCGGCAGTTTTCACTTGAACCCAGGCAACAGAGACAGATCGCGTTCATTACAGCCGCGGCGGAGTCGCGTGACGAACTCATGCGCTTGATTGCGAAATACCGTGACCTGAATATCTGCAGCCGGACCTTCGAACTCGCATGGTCGCACGCGCAACTCGAGTACCGCTACCTTGGCATTCAGGCCGATGCAGCGTTCCGCTTCGCCGAAGTCGCGAGTCACCTGCTCTTCCCGAACATCCGGCTTCGGGCGCCAGTAGAGCGTTTGCGCCGTAATGTTCTTAGACAGTCGAAACTCTGGGCATACGGTATTTCGGGCGATTTGCCGATCGCAGTCGTTTCGGTTGCCGACTCGCAGGGGCTGACTCTGGCACGCGAATTATTGGTCGCCCACACATACTGGCGATTGCGCGGCCTCAAGGCGGATCTGGTAATTCTGAATCGCGAGCCGGCCAGTTATGAACAACCGCTCCATTACCAGTTGTTGCGTCTGGTAGAGGCGCATTCACTACACACAGGAGTGAATCAGCCGGGGGGCGTATTCCTTCGCAGAGCGGATCAGATGCCTGAGGAAGACGTGAATTTAATTCTCACGGTTGCCCAGGCAACGCTGGGCACGATTCGCGGACCGCTTTCGAAACAGCTCGGGAGTGCTGCAGAAGGGGCTTCTGTTCCGGCCCCGCTGCAACTCAAGAAATTCGACGAACAACCTTCAGCACCATTGCCGTTCCTTGAACTTGCTTATTTCAACGGTCTCGGTGGATTTACACGTGACGGCCGCGAGTACGCCATTTACCTCGGGCCGAACGCCGTTACTCCGCTCCCCTGGATCAACGTGATGGCGAACCCCGTCTTCGGATCAATTGTCAGCGAATCCGGATCGGGCTGTTGCTGGTACGGCAACAGTCAGTCAAATCGCTTAACGCCGTGGAACAACGATCCCATTTCCGACAGTTCGACCGAGGCAATCTATATTCGCGACGAAGATAGCGGCGTCTTCTGGACGCCCACGCCGTTGCCCACGCGGGAGCTCGACGCGTATCGGGCGCGCCACGGGCAAGGATACACGGAGTTCGAGCACAACAGTCATGCCTTGGAACAAACGCTTTTGACATTTGTCCCCGCCCATGCAGAACGGAAGGATCCGATACGCATACAGCGATTGCGAATCAGGAACCGATCGTCGCGGGCGCGGCAACTGTCCGTCACGGTCTATTCTGAGTTCGTACTCGGCACCGATCTTGAGACCACTCAGATGCATGTCGCCAGCTCCTGGGACGAAAACTCCAAGGCTTTACTTGCGCGCAATCCTTACCACCGCGACTATGGCCGGCGAGTCACATTCGCCACGGTTGTCCCCGAAGCCACGTCGTACACAGGCGACCGCACTGAATTCCTTGGCCGCAACGGCTCGCCGGAATCGCCAGCCGCTTTGCGGCGCTTATCGCTTTCGAATCGCACGGGTGCCGGTCTTGATCCATGTGGAGCGTTGCAAACGAAATTCACCCTCGGTCCGGGACAGGAGAAAACAGTAATCGTCATGCTGGGGCAAGCAGATGACGCCGTTCAAGCGCGGAGTCTGATGAACCGATACCGTGACCCCGTCGCGGTCCAGGAAGCGTTCGTCGGAACTTGCGACTGGTGGGATAGCCTCCTGACTACAGTTCAGGTCGAGACGCCGGTTCTATCTGTCGATCTGATGATGAATCGCTGGCTGCTCTACCAGGCACTGAGCTGCCGTATATGGGGACGCTCCGCTTTGTATCAATCGAGTGGGGCGTTTGGATTTCGCGATCAGCTGCAAGACGCGCTGGCGTTCGTTTATTCAGCACCGAAAATTGCGCGAGACATGATTCTGCAGGCTGCTGCCCGGCAGTTCGTCGAAGGAGATGTTCAGCATTGGTGGCATTTACCTTCCGGTGAAGGTATCCGCAGCCGGTGTTCGGACGACCTGCTGTGGCTGCCGTACGCGGCGTGCCAATATGTGGCAGCCACTGCCGACATGGATATTCTCGATGTCACCGTGAATTTCCTCGAAGGGCCGCAGTTGAAACCGCATGAGCTCGAAGCCTACTTTCAGCCGGAGATCTCGGTCGAGCGTGAGACGTTATTTGGACATTGCCGGCGAGCGATTGAGAAAGGCACGACCCACGGACCACACGGATTGCCCTTGATCGGTACGGGCGACTGGAACGACGGGATGAATAGCGTCGGCGATCAAGGAACAGGCGAGAGCGTCTGGCTGGCCTGGTTTCTAGTGGACGTATGGACGAAATTCGCCGGCTTGTGCGATCGGCGCGGCGAGCAACTATTAGCGGACCAGTACCGCGAGCGCGCACGCAACCTGAGCGCAACAATCGAACAGACGTGCTGGGATGGCGAATGGTATCGGCGCGCATACTTCGACGATGGGACTCCTTTGGGCTCGCAACAGAATGAAGAAGCGCGCATTGATTCGCTCTCTCAGTCATGGTCGGTCATTAGCGGCGCAGGTGATGCTGATCGTGCCGCACAGGCGATGCGTTCCGTTGAGAAGTGGTTGATCCATGCGAAGGAGAAGATCGTGCTCCTTTTCACCCCGCCGTTCGACAAGTCCAAGCCGCATCCTGGCTACGTCATGGGTTATCCGCCCGGCGTGCGCGAGAACGGCGGTCAATACACCCACGCCGCTTTATGGGTCGCAATGGCCTTCGCTCGGATGGGAGATGGAAGGCGGGCCGTGGATGTCCTGCAAATGCTTAACCCGATCGAGCATGCACGCACCCCGGAGGAATATGCGGTATATCGAACCGAACCTTATGTCGTCGCAGCTGATGTGTACTCATTGGAGAGACAACAGGGCCGCGGTGGCTGGACGTGGTACACCGGCTCAGCCGGCTGGATGTATCGAGTCTGGTTAGAGGACGTGCTCGGTTTCAAGCTCCGCGGCAATCATTTATCAATCGAGCCTGCTTTACCTGAAGAGTGGCCCGGCTACGTCCTCACCTTCCGCTTTGGCCGAACTGAATATCGCATTGAGGTGCAGAACGGTGGCATATCTTCCACGCACGAATTTCGCCTGGAAGACGACCGCAAAAACCACACGATTCGAATTTCCACGGGCAGACCGCCATCCCGCAAAACGCCGGACACGTCCAGCACCCCATCGGTTGTCGCCTAGGGCTGATCTCCAATGCCAAACGCCGAGCGTCAAATGTCGAATGTCAAATGAAGTTGGTCAAACGGCCCATTTAACCCATTGGATCGGTGGCTGGTTGGTAAACTTCATTCGACGTTCGACATTTGACATTTGACATCCGGGATCAGTTCGCGTCCATCAGCCGCGTCCGTAACCCAGAACAGTGAGCGAGTCGATACCCGACTTGAAGGTCGGCATCTCGACGGGGACCAGACCTCGATCTCTAGTCCGGATCTCTCATGAACATAGATGGGTATTGGATAAGCCACGGATTGAACGGATTTAACGGATGGGCGCGTTAACAGTCTGTGAATGCGCCCATCCGTTCAATCCGTGGCTTATCCACTTGTCAGAGGCCGCGCCTGCATAAAGTCTTGAGGGATTTCCAAGGTTTCAGTAGATTTGGCGAAGTGCGATTTACTACCAGATTAGAGCTGATTTTTCTCCTGACGCTTGGCGGCGCGACACTTGCGGCGCAGAACGACACTATCCGGGTCACTACCCGACTGGTTCAGGTCAATGTTGTGGTGCGCGACAAGAACGGGCCGGTTGCGGGCCTGAAGGCGTCGGATTTCACGGTTTTCGATAACAAGAAAGAACAGAAGATCGAGGTGTTTTCCATGCTGGACGGGAGCAGCGTACCAACGACCGTCCTTCCGTCCCGAACGGGTGCAGTTTCAAACCTCACGGATTCGTCTGGACAGGTTCCGAATGGCGCGACGGTCATTCTCTTCGATATGCTGAATACCACCGCGGACGATCAGGCCGAAGCTGTCAAGCAACTCGCCGATTATCTGAAAACGATAGGTCGCGAAGAGCGGATTGCCCTGTACATACTGGCGCAGCAATTATATGTGGTTCAGGATTTCACCGGTGATCCTGAGAGGCTGACGCAGATCGCAGCGACGATCCGGGCGAGCGAACAGGCCGGGGTCGAGCTTCGTAGCCCAAGCCAGCTGATTGGTCTGCTGCGGCCTCCGAATTTTACGATCGGCGGCAGCTCGTCGGTTTGGGTTGTAGTGCCAGGGGCGTATGCCGTCGCAGCCGCTTCCGCAGTCGAACAGGCGACCGCGACCAGCGCTGCGCTCGAAGCGATCGGGCGCCACTTGAGGGGGGTCCCCGGACACAAGAATCTCGTCTGGATCTCTGCCGGTTTCCCTTTCGCACCACCGACGCCAGCTCGACGTCCGGGAGATGCAAGAGGCGCTGCGGCTCCGGAAACTCCGGACAACTTTTCAGCACAGCTCAAACGGGCCTCGCGGGCCCTGAATGACGCGAATGTTGCCTTGTATCCGGTTGATGTGCGGCGGATGGCCGGCGGATTTCCGGAAGTGATGCAGCGTTTGGCCGATGCGACGGGGGGCGAGGTTGCTTATCATACGAACGATCTCGCCGGTGCTGTTCGCTCTGCGGTAGCCCAGGGCAAGATCAGCTACACGCTCGGTTTCTATTCCGCAGCAGATGCCGCAGACAAGACCTTTCATCCACTGACAGTAAAGGTGAAGCGCAAAGACGTCGAGGTGCATTACCGCGGCGGGTACTATGCCGACGATACACGAGCACTAACGGACCGTGAGCGGCAGGAGCTATTTGGAGAGTTGCTGGGCAGCCCGCTCAACGGGTCGCAAATCGGCTTGAGCGCCGTCGCTCAGCCGGACCCGACGATTCCCGGAAATTACCGTGTCGCCATCCGCGTCAGCGCGCGCGACCTTCAGTTCGACATGCAGAACAATCGGCGGACAGCGAAGGTTGTGCTGGCGACCCGGCTGGAATCGTCGAAGGACAAGAATGTGAAGACAGCGACAATTCCAGTGAGCGTTCCGGAGGATCAGTTTCAGGTCGCCCTGGCGAATGGGATTCCGCTGACATCGACGCTGCCGGGCATGGCCGGTGATCGACTCCGGATCGTAGTCCAGGATCAGGCCACCGGATCTACCGGCGCGCTATGGCTGCCGCTGGACAAACTTTCGGACGAGAAATGAACATTTCTTTTCGTCGCGGCCCCGCAACTTAAGCTGACTGATTAAGGCCCATTTCTCACGGGTTCCGACCGAGAAACTGTAGTCGCGGGCTTTAGCCCGCGTTGGCTGCCACTCGTTGAGATAAGAACCCAACTGCGGCGGCCTCGCGCACGGCCTCACCCATCACCAGACCCGTTTAACATCTTAACGATGACACTCTGATTTGATGCCGGCGATCAAGCCAGCTTCTCACCAGTTCTCACCAGAGTCTTTGAACGGGACGGTTTCAGCTTCGACCGCCAACGTGGCGACCATTTGATTTATGTCAAGGCCACCATTAAGCGGCCACTTGTTATTCCAATTTATTCTGAACGCCCGCTTTTGATAAGTTCTTTTCGTTCAATTAACTGGGACGCAGGGATTCGAAACCCCGATAAGCAGATCCAGAGTTTTGGAAAGCTAACTTGGCAAGTCTACCGGTAAGTACCTCAGCCGATCGCATAAATCACGGCATGCCAGAAATTGTTGGCCAGAAATTCCTGGTTGACCAATTATGCGGGCCGGTCGTAGAGTCGGCACCTCTCAGTCCAAAGAAATCAAGAACGCAGAGAAAGATTTCGTCGTTTACAAACACGTTGCCAGGTCAGCAAAGGAGCATCAATGGTCACCAGTGAAGCAGTTTTGAGATTTACATCTCGTCGTAGTACGTCGCTATTGAGATGGCTCTGGGCTATTGCCGTGGCCTTGAGTGTCATTGCAGGTTACGGCAATATCTTGTGCGCGCAATCGGGCGCCCCGAGCGCCGACTTCGCGCCAACGCCGACTTTGAGGGTTATCCTACCGGACCCACGAGGAACCTTCGCGCCGAGACCCTTCACGCCGGTCGCTCCGACGCCCAACGCGAAGACCAGTGCCGGCCTGATCATTAATCCAACCTTCGACGCCAACGTGGATGGACCGACGAGAAACGCGATCAATACGGCGATTGCGTTCTACCAAAGCAGCATTAGCACCCCCATTACGGTAAACATCTACTTTTACAACATGAACAGCGGGTTGGGATCGAGCCTCGTTTTCTTTTTCAATGTCCCCTACTCAACGTGGCGAACGGCATGGGCTAGCACGGCAACAAGCGCCGACGATACAGCCGCGGTTGCCAATACGCCCGAAGGTGCCACGAATCCGATCAATGGCAATTCGAGTATCGGTGTAAAGTCCCCCAATGGCAGAGCGGTCGGACTCGATACGCCCGAGCAGTTTTTCGGAACAGGTGCTCCTTGCCCGAACTTTACCGGATCGGGTTGCATCGGGATCAACGTTGCATTGGCGAATGCCAATGGCGCTTTGTTAACGGTGCTTGAGCACGAGATCGATGAAGTTCTGGGTTTGGGTTCCGCCCTCCAGGGAACGAGTACTGCCGCCACCCCATGGACGAATGATCTTTTCCGGTGGGCCAGTCCGGGCGTTCGAAGCTATTCTGCCAATTCGTCCGCCACCGTTCCCTGCAGCGCCGCGACGCCTCGTGCCTTTCTCTCCATCGACGGAGGCACTACCAATTTGAATGAGTTCAACAACTGCGCCAATGGTGGCGATTACGGTGATTGGATCACGCATACGCCGTCACAGGTTCAGGACGCATTTACGAACTTCAGCGCTGCGCCAACGCTCACAACGACAACGGCCGAGGTGCGGTCACTCGACGTGCTCGGCTACACCATCGCGGCTTCGACTATTGCCGTTACCGTTCAGACGAGTCCCGCAGGACTGCAAATTACGGTGGACGGCACGACCTTCACAGCACC
This sequence comes from uncultured Acidobacteriota bacterium, assembly GCA_963738025.1. Lineage (GTDB taxonomy): Bacteria > Acidobacteriota > Terriglobia > 20CM-2-55-15 > 20CM-2-55-15 > 20CM-2-55-15. The sequence continues at coordinate 166,919 of CAVTWA010000003.1, forward strand.
GCAAAACTTTACCTGGACTACCGGGACCAGCCACACGATCGCAACAACCTCACCACAGGGAAGCGGCGGCACCCAAAATGTTTTTGCAAACTGGAGTGATGGCGGCGCCATTTCTCACCTTGTTGCTCCAACAGCGCCGACCACGTTCACAGCCAACTTCACGACACAGTTCTTGCTGACCCTTGGTGTCTCGCCATCCGGCGGAGGCACCATTGGTACCAATCCAACGTCAGGAGACGGCTTCTACAATTCCGGCACATCGGTTCAACTGTCGGCCTTTCCAAGTGCCGGCTTTGCGTTCAACACCTGGAGTGGCGACGCTACGGGCTCGACGAATCCGATCTCTGTGGTCATGAACAGCCCCAAGAGCGTTACGGCCAATTTCACGGTCGTCGCCGTTACCGGACTGAGGTTCGTACCGGTCGCTCCTTGCCGTGTTGCGGATACGCGCAACCCCAACGGAGCGTTTGGAGGTCCTATAATCTCCGGCAATACAACCAGGAACTTCACCGTCCCTTCCAGCAGTTGTGGCATTCCAGCAACCGCTCAGGCATATTCGCTCAACGTAACTGTGGTGCCCCCGGGACCGCTTGGTTTTTTGACGATCTGGCCGACTGGGCAACCGCAACCATTGGTCTCCACGCTCAATTCGCTCGATGGAAGAATCAAGGCGAACGCCGCAATCGTCGTCGCAGGGACGAACGGCGCCGTCAGTGTATTCGTTTCCGACACAAGCCATGTGATTCTGGACATCAATGGTTATTTCACGACTCCGGCGGACGCGCCCAGCGGGTTGGTTTTTTATCCAGTGACTCCATGCCGCGTAATGGATACACGTAATCCAACTGGCCCGCTTGGCGGACCGATTCTCGCTGCCGGATCCACGCGAACAGTGCCGATGCTGTCGAGTACGTGCGGAATTCCTGGCACGGCCGCCGCATATTCGCTCAATATGACGGTTGTTCCAACAGGTGCGCTCTTTTTCCTGACGACGTGGCCTGCGGGAAGCGCACAGCCGTTGGTGTCGACGTTGAACGATCCTACCGGCACGATCGTGGCAAATGCGGCGATTGTTCCGGCGGGAACAGGCGGATCGATCAATGTTTTCGTTACCGATCAAACTCACTTGATCATCGACGTGAACGGATATTTCGCGCCGCCCGCCAGCGGTGGTCTGTTGTTCTATGCCGCGACGCCATGCCGTGTGGTCGATACGCGGAATGCTTCAGGACCATTCGGAGGACCTGCATTATCCGGACAGCGCGACTTCAATGTCCTGGCTGGACCGTGTGGCGTGGCGGGAACGACACAAGCGTACTCGTTCAACTCAACCGTTGTGCCGCAGGGACCACTCGGTTTCCTCACATTGTGGCCTGCAGGAAGTCCACAGCCGACTGTCTCGACGCTGAACTCGCCGGACGCGAGCATCGTCTCGAACGCTGCCATCGTACCGACGAACACCGGTGCGATTAGCGCGTTCTCAACCGATACGACCGATTTGATTCTGGATATTAACGGCTACTTTGCACCGTAATACCACATGTTGAAGCCGACCGCCGATCCCGTTCATGGGTCTAACGGGTCTGCGGTCGATTTCGCGCCGTTTCATGTCAACGACCGCGTCGATTAGTTCTTTCGTCGGCCCTTTGGGACCGGGCCGACGGACTCGTTTGGGCTGATTAAACACGACCTCTGCTACAGTTAGGCGCAAATGAATGTCATGGGGGCGCACTCCAGTCGTTGTAGCCCAACTTACCCAACGCGCGAATCTGGACTGGTAAGTTCCGGCCGGCGTCAGACCAGTGAGGGGCACCTTGCGGGCGCTGGTCAGCGTGAGCGTAGTCGAGGAACCGGGCGCTCCGTTCGCCACCAGGGTGTAGCGGAGTTCGTAAGCGATTGCTCCGTTAAGGCAGCAATCTTCACCCCGATGTCTCCGCTATTCGGATCGATCCACTGAAAGCTCGAACCTGCCAGGGGCTGGGGCGCTGTCTTGGTTCTGGTGACTGCGATGAAACCGCTGGTATTGAAGGCCGTTGCATGCTACCTCGACGTAATGTCCGAGTAGGCCGTACTTCTGGATCACCGCCACACGTTGTTTGTCCTTGGCGCTGACGGCCTTCTTTCCTCCGTCTTACCCATCGGTCAGCTGTTACGCGTCACCTTATTTCGCCTTCCCGGAATGTTCCGGCGTCACGCTTCGACCGGAGGAAAGCAGAATCGTCCGGAGATCGATCAGAATCGACCAGGACCAGCCGGATCGGTTTCTGAGCTGAAGCCTCGGAAACCAACGCGACGACCGCCGGCGTTCTTTGCCGGACTCGCATTTGTCCAGCTCCCCATTTGTCCCGCTCCGGCCGCCAACCTGCATTCCTTCCCCTCTCTTAAAGGAGAACGGGGAATGGAAGGCCTACCCCGCTGGGCCTTCCATTCCACCTGGAACAAAGCACACTCGGGGAGCCTGGAATAAGGTGCTCCGTAACATTATCAATGAGATACGTGATCGTCTTTGTAATCGCCGAAAAGAGGGGCCGGCGGCACCGGAAAAAAGATGGCAGGAATTGCGAAAAGAGGCGGCTGATTTTCCGGGAAGCCAGCTCTTTTGAGAATTCGTTCCATGTTTTCCCAGGAAGCCAGCTCTTTTGCAAATTCGCTCGGTCTTTTTTCCAGGAAGCTGACTTCTTTTAAAAAGAAGCTGGCTCTTTTCAAAATTCTTGTCAGTTTTTTTCCAGGAACCCGACTCTTTTGAGAATTCGTTCCATGTTTTTTCCAGGAAGCCCGCTCTTTTGCAAATTCGTTCGGTCTTTTTTCCAGGAAGCTGACTTCTTTTACAAGAAGCTGGCTCTTTTCAAAATTCTTGTCAGTTTTTTTCCAGGAACCTGACTCTTTTGAGAATTCGTTCCATGTTTTTTCCAGGAAGCCCGCTCTTTTGCAAATTCGTTCGGTCTTTTTTCCAGGAAGCTGACTTCTTTTATAAAGAAGCTGGCTCTTTTCAAAATTCTTGTCAGTTTTTTTCCAGGAACCTGGCTCTTTGGAGAATTCCTTCCATCTTTTTTCCAAAAAGGCCCAGCATAAAAGAACAACAATTGCGCTCACCACGCCGGCCAGCGAATGGATCGCAAAGCAGGAGTCCACGCTGGCGTCCCTGTCGAGTCCGGTTTACCTGCCACCGATCGTTCCACCGCCTCCGTGGACGTCGCTTTCCGAAGGCGGCTATCTCGTTACCCCCTTGAAACTGCTGCGCCAGGCCAGCAGACGGGCACAACAACGGCTTGGAAAAGCCCGACCTGCCGGTGGTCTTTTCGGCCGTCAATGCAATGCAGAACACGGTTATCCCAACATGCGAGAGGCCTGGCATGTAGACCTTCCGTTGTTCGGATTCGAGAGGCATAGCCCGGAGCAACGCCCTCCGCGGTTGCCGGACGATGCCAATCCAGACCAAATCCAGGAACGAAGCGAGAACGCGCGGACGCCTTCAAAGTTCGGATAAGCCACGGATTGAACGGATTTAACGGATGGTCGCATTAACGGTCGATGACTGCGACCATCCGTTAAATCCGTTCAATCCGTGGCTTATCCGAATTCCACATCAACTTTGTGAGAAATCCGGACTGAGCCGGCCTTTTACTTACTGGTTCCGACGTAGTGTCCAGCGTCACGATCTTCGCAGATAAACTCGATCAGTTCGGTGCCGGGCATGATGCGCTGGTTCACTTTTACGGTCCAGGGTTTGGTGTAGGCCTTTGGATCGTCGACCGTGATCTCGATTTCAAGATTACCGAAGTTGGGGCGGCGGAACTTCTCGGTCACCTTCGCCGCATCCGTCATCGGGCTGCCGCGGACGTCGAGCCATTGACCGTCCATGAAGCCCGTGGTTTCGACCACTAGCGTGTCGCCTTCCCAATGACCGACCGAATAACCGTAGTACCAGGGTTCGACGTCATCTTTGTTGGGTAGCTTCCGGCCGTCCAGGTAAATCTGGCGCAGGCCGCTGTTTGCTTCATAAACAATGACGAGCAGGTTTGGTGTCTGAATCATCTTGCGGGGTTCAGGATGGTTGTGGAACTGAAGAAACCCCATCGGAAGACAATGCGCATCCGGGTTGTCTTTGCTGTTGTCGGCTCTGCGCTTATCCAGAAGTTCCTTCGCCCAGGGCTGAAAGGGAAGATCATCTTTCATCCCCTGCCCCGCGTTGCCAAAAGTAGCGACGGGAATCCCATCCGGAGGAAGCGGAGGCACGGGCGGAGGTCCTCCCGCGCCGCGTTGACCGCCGCGGCCGGCCGGAGCGGCTGGCACGGGAACGCCAGGAGCAGTTTCGGGGCGCTGGCCGCCCCCGGCTACCTGCCCTCGTTGCCCGGCAGGCTGGCCGCCTCGCTGTCCATTGCCACCGCCGCCGCCACGTAAAGCCCAGATACCCGATAAGTCTGGTTTTCCGTCCGGCGTTCTCGGAGTGGGCCCCTCCATGTTCGGCTTACCGTCCGCTGCCTTGGGAACATTCGGCAGCGCATAATCCGGCCACTGGGCCACCGCGAAGGGTGAAATCGCCACAAACATGGCGACCATGATGATTGCATTGAAGAGAGTTTTCATTTTTGACCTTCAGTCTGCCCGCATAGTAAATGCGATGTTTGAGCCGATGTCAATGTGTCGCGTACCATCCCGCGATATGAGGTGGCGCTGTCTGATGGAGCCGCGAGCCGTCGAGCGGCATGCTTCGGTTTTCGGCAATTCGATCGAATGTCGAGTCCGATCAGACGGCTACAATCGGCCGGCACTCCGCGGCTCAACAATGTTCAACGGAGCATCGCAGCCTAATCTTCGCTTGCGATCTCGGCTCGGTTTGGGATACATACAGCCCAACTCACGCAGCTATTTAAGGAGTCGGGCATGTTTGTATCCGTTCTGACCATTGCGCTGGTCCTTGTGCAAAATCCAACAGGGGACATCCAACAAGGCAAACAACTCTTTGAAGGCTTGTGCGCCGACTGCCACGGATTTGAAGGGACAGGCGGGCGAGGCCCTAACTTGAATCGTGCCGTCCTCCCGCGCGCTCAGGACGATGAATCGCTTCTGGCTATCATCCGTGACGGTATTCCCGACCGCGGCATGCCTCGTGTGCGGCGCACAACAGGCAACGAACAACGACAACTCGCGGCTTATGTTCGATCGCTTGGCCGGGCAGCTCGGGGCTTGCGGGGAGGCAATGCGCAAAAGGGAGCCGCCCTCTATCAGAGCAATACTTGCGGGACGTGCCACATGATTAAAGGCGAAGGTGGAACCATCGGCCCTGAGCTCACGACCATTGGTCTGCAACGCGGGTCCGATTATTTGCGTCAGGCGTTAATCGATCCGGCGGCTGAGCTTCCTCACGGAACGCTGCCTGTACCATCGCGCAATCTCGACGAGTTTCTTCCCGTCCGAGTCATTACGCAAGATGGACGCGAAGTTCGCGGCGCGCGTATCAACGAGGATACGTTCACGATTCAGCTTCGCGACTCGAACGGAGAATTTCATTCGTTTCGAAAGGCGGAATTGCGCCAGATCGAAAAGGAATTCGGGAAGAGCCTTATGCCGTCTTTTAAAGATCGTTTAAACGCTTCCGACGTCGATGATCTGGTTGCGTATCTTGCGAGCCTTGGAGGTGCGAGATGAAAGCGTGCGCCATCATTACAACCGTCGTGTTGATCAGCGCCAGCCTTTTCGCACAGGTCCCGTACCGCAGGATCGCCGCATCGGATACGGATCCAGCGAGCTGGCTGACGTACTCCGGAAATTATCAAGCGCAGCGATATTCCGGTTTGACTCAGATCAATCGACAGAATATCGCGCAATTGAAACCCGCATGGGTGTATCAGATGCGGAATGCCGGCATCGTGGAGACGACGCCGATCGTCGCCGACGGCGTTATGTTTATAACGGAGCCGCCCAGTACAGTGACCGCTATCGATGTAAGGACAGGAAGGCCCCTATGGAGCTACACGCCGAATATTCCGCAAGACGTCATCATCATCGGCTCACCACCGGTCAATCGTGGAGTTGCCGTCCTTGACGACCTCGTCTATCTCGCCACCGTTCACACGCATCTGATTGCACTGGACCGAAGATCGGGCGCGGTACGCTGGGACACAACGGTTGACGATAACAAGCAGGGTTACTACATGACTCTCGCGCCAATGGCGATCGACGGAAAGATCATCATCGGAATATCGGGCGCCGAGACCGGGATCCGGGGTTTCATCGATGCTTACGATGCAAAAACCGGGAAGCGTGCGTGGCGTACATATACGGTGCCGGCAACCGGGGAGCCTGGCTCAGAGACATGGGCCGGGGACAGTTGGAAGAATGGCGGCGGCTCGACGTGGGTTACCGGAGCTTTCGATCCTGCTTTGAACTTGATTTACTGGGGTACCGGTAATCCGGGCCCGGACTGGAATGGAGACGTAAGGCGAGGGGACAATCTATACACCTGCTCGTTGCTGGCGCTCGATGCCAACACCGGCAAAATCAGATGGCATTTCCAATTCACCCCTCACGACGTTCACGATTGGGATGCCACTGAAATTCCCGTCCTGTTCGATGCCACGCTCAACGGACGCGCCAGGAAACTCGTGGCTATGGCGAATCGCAACGCGTTCTACTATGTGCTCGATCGGGAGAATGGCCAGTTCCTTTCGGCAACACCATATGTGAAGCAGACCTGGGCCGACGGTATCGACGAGAAAGGCCGGCCAAAGGTGAAGGCGGGGACAGAGCCGAGCTTCGAAGGAACGCTGGTGTATCCGGACATCACTGGAGGCGCAAACTGGTACAGCCCGAGCTATAGCCCGCAGACGAAACTTTTCTACCATACGGCGCGAGAAGTCGGCACCACCTACTACAAAGGTGAACCGGAATATAAACCGGGTACCGCTTACACCGCAGGTGGCGGCCGCCGCATGGATGGCGATGTCGCTTTTGCCAGTGTGAAGGCGTGGGAAGCGGCCACAGGCAAAATGAAGTGGGAGTTCAAGCTCTTGACTCCGCCGCTGGCCGGCCTGCTATCGACCGCGGGTAATCTGGTGTTCGGTGGAACTGAGGAAGGAAGCTTCTTCGCGCTCGATGCAGAGACCGGCAAGCCGTTGTGGGATTTCCAGTTGGGCGCAGCCATCCGGGCCAACCCGGTGTCATTCGCGGTCGACGGAAAGCAGTACGTCGCTATTGCCGCTGGTTCCGCATTATTTGTATTTGCCTTGTAACCGGCAACATGGCCCGTGACGCGCCAAAGGCTGTAAGCTAACAGCAGGCATGACGGACCTTCTGCAGTTTCTTTTGAAGTATGGTTACATGGTGACTTTTGCGGCTGCCTTCCTGGAGCAGATCGGCATACCACTGCCCGCCGCCACCCTGCTTATCGGAATGGGAGCCCTTGCGCGTTCCGGCCACTTTGTTCTACCCGTTGTCATTGCTACCGCCGCCTTTGCCGCACTCGCCGCAGACCTGATCTGGTATGAGCTCGGCCGGGCTCACGGCCGATCGGTCCTTCGACTGCTCTGCAGGGTCGCCCTCGAACCCGATTATTGCGTACGGCGCACTGAAGACACCTTTGAACGGCTCGGCATGTGGGCGTTGTTGCCCGCCAAGTTTATTCCCGGATTCAATGCGGCCGCCGTGCCGATGGCCGGAATGATAAAAATCCCCCGCCTTCGATTCACGACCTTCGACATCGCCGGTGTGACGCTGTGGAGCGCCACGTACATATTATTGGGTTATGCGTTCAGCCAGGAAATCGAACGCATCATTCTGTATCTGTCAAGGTTTGGAACGTCGCTGTCCGTGTTGATCGCAGCCGCCCTGGCTGTCTATATCGGTTTCAAGATCGAAGAGCGACACAGATTTTCAAAGACGCTTTCGATATTGCGCATCACACCGCAAGAACTCAAAGCAAAGATGGACACCGGAGAGAATATCGTCATCTTCGATATGCGCAACCGTCTGGATCGCGATACAGACCCTGTACGCATTCCCGGAGCTTTTCACGTGCTGCCCGACCATATCGAATTTCAACCGGAAGATCTCGCTCCTGATCAGGAGATTGTTCTCTATTGCACCTGTCCGAATGAAGCGACAAGCGCTCGAGTGGCACTTCAGCTGCGGCGCCTCGGACTGCGCCGTGCCCTTCCTCTCCAAGGCGGACTGGACGGGTGGAGAGAACACAATTTTCCCGTAGAGTCCCTGTAGGGGCGGTCTATGACCGCCCACAATGGCCCAAGGATGACATCGTGTCCAAAACCAGAATGGATGCCGCGGTTGGTGTCTGCCAGTCCCCGCCTTAGTAAGGCGGGGACGCCTTCGCGAAGCGAGGCTGGGGCGGTCTGTTCAAAGTCGCGAAGCGTCCTTTCAGATATTCGCGAAGCGCACCGATTGATAAGGAGCGCGCTCCGCGCGATCTTTGAACAGACCGCCCCGCCTTCGCTGCGCGAAGGCACCCCGCCTAACTTAGGCGGGGAATGGTCAACGCGTTGCAGCCAAACCAGGTGTACCTTTACAAGGCACTACTTTGCGCCTCCGCGTCCATTCTGTCTTGGACAAGTCTGGTCATAGACCGCCCCTACAACGGAACGGCTGGTACCAATATTTCCGTTACAGGCTGCTAGACGGGTGGGTCGCCCTGGGGGCCCGCTCGCGACAGCCAGCGGAAAAACAGCACAACAATGACGGCGGGAATCGCGGGAGCCCACCAGGTCTTAAGTCCCAAAGCGGAGAGTGATGAAGGGCCAAGTTCGACGATCATGAACATAATGGCGTTGGCCCAGGCCAGGGCGCTGATAAAACTGAGGCCCGAAAAGCGAACAGCCGTAACGCCGGAATACGCACATGCAATGGGGATCGCAATCCTCAGACCGGGAAGGAAACGCACTCCGAGAATGAGCTTCGTCGCGTGACGGTGCATTCTGTTTTGAACTGCGCGGCGACGTCGCGAAACATTTTCAAAACCGTTGAGCCAGCTGCTGAGGGGTCCGCGGGCCGCATAGAACCAGAACTGGTCACCTGCCCAACCACCGACGGAACCCGAAAGAAGAACCCCTAATGCATCCAGTTTGCCGAGTGAAGCTGCGACGGCCGCGCTGACATATACAACTTCGCCTTCAATCGCGGCAGCGACCAGAATCCCAAGATAAGGGACCCAACGCCCAAGGCCAGTTGCGGCAGATAGATTCATGAATAACGCTCAGTGCAACAGAGCGAGCATGTCGCGAACGGCCCGTTCCAACCCGACCAGCGCCGCCCGGGCGACGATGTTATGTCCGATATTCAATTCGACGATCTGTGCAATTTGCGCGATTGCGCCGACGTTCCGATACGTCAAACCATGACCGGCAAGCACCTGCATATTCTTTGACTGCGCGAACTCGGCCGCCTGTTTCACATCCTCCAGAGCGACGGCGCCCTCTTTATTGGGATGGGTCGTCAATGTCGCATCGGAATACCGGGCCGTATTGATTTCGATGGTACGGGTTCCCAGCCCAAGGGCAGCGCGAATCTGCGGCTCTGTGGGATCGATAAAGAGGCTCACATTGATATTGTTGGATTGCAGACGTTTTATCGCGTTGGTGATGGCCTGCTGGTTACGCGTGCAGTCCAGCCCCCCGGTCGTCGTAATCTCTCCGGGCAGCTCAGGGACCAGTGTTACCTGATCGGGTATGAGGTCGAGCGCAAGAGCGATCATTTCGTCCGTCGCCGCCATCTCGATGTTCAGCTTCGTCTTTATGGTTTCTCTGAGGATCTTCACATCGCGATGCTGAATGTGCCGCCGGTCACCGCGCAGGTGAACGGTTATACCGTGCGCGCCGGCCAGCTCGCAAATCGCGGCTGCCGCGACCGGATCGGGTTCATTGGTTCGCCGGGCCTCCCGGATGGTGGCGATATGGTCAATATTTACAGACAGGAGCGTCATGAGTACCTTCCGATTAGCGAGTTCCAGCGGATTCGCAGAAGATCGAAAAACATGGCAAAGCTATCGCGAAAAAAGCGGATTTTACTGCCTTCGGCGTGACTCCAGCGGACCGGCGTTTCGCAGATCTTCAGTCCCTGCCGGCTGGCCAGAAATAACAGCTCCGGATCGAAACCGAAACCGGAAGTTCTCTGCATCTCAAAAATGCGCCGCGATTTCTGGCGATCGAACAGTTTGAAGCCACACTGAGTATCGTGAATGTGCAAGCCGAGCAACAGACGAACCATAGAATTGAAAACGATTCCTCCGAGCTCGCGATACCGTGCTTGATGTTTTTCGATGTAGCTTCGATCGATAGCCCGGGACCCGATTACCACATCCATGCCGTCATTCACCGCAGCATCGAGAAGCTTGCGGGCCTCCTCGATGGGCGCCGATAGATCGGCATCGGTAAACAATACGTATTTTCCAGTTGCCGCCAGCACACCCTGCCGGACGGCGTGTCCTTTGCCGTGATTCACACTGTTGCGAAGGACCTGTACATCTTTCACATAAGCCTTTTTTATGACGTCCGGAGTGTTGTCCGCAGAACCATCGTCAACAACGATCAGTTCGAAAGGAATTTTGGCGCGGCGCATGAACTCATCAATTTTTTCAATCGAATTGCCGATCCGCGCCGCCTCGTTGAAAGCGGGTACAACAATGGAAAGCATCGGAGGACTGCCGTCTGTAACCGCCAAAGCGTCCCTCCCTGTCGAGGTTTCCGATGCCGTCATAAAGTGCCGTATTGTATCATCGTAAGTTTAGATATATGAACGACAGGTTACTCCGCGCATGCCGCCGTCAGCCGGTCGACCGAACTCCGGTCTGGATGATGCGGCAGGCAGGCCGATATTTGAAGGAATACCGCAGCATCCGCTCGACGGTAGAGTTTCTGGAACTCTGCAAGAACACCGACCTCGCCGCGGAAGTTTCACTGCAACCGCTCAGAATCCTGGGCGTCGATGCCGTGATTTTTTTCTCCGACATTCTGATTCCCGTGGAAGCGATGGGAGTGCACGTCGCCCTCACAGATAAAGGACCCGAGATCGGACAGCCGATCCGCGATCAACGCGCGGTGGACGCGCTCCGCATCCCAGATCCGGCCGCGGAGGTCCCATTCGTCGGATCCATCATCAAAAAGCTCCGGCAGGAGCTTCAGGATCAAGTGCCGCTGATTGGTTTTGCAGGCGCCCCATGGACGCTTGCCTCATACATGATCGAAGGCGGCGGCTCCAGGAACTTTGCCGAGATCAAAGGCCTCGCGTATCGCGAACCGCGAGTGCTGCACGCGCTGCTGGACAAGCTTGCATCTACCGTCAGCTCGTATCTGCTGTTTCAAATCGAATCCGGAGCACAGGTCATTCAACTGTTCGATACCTGGGCGGGGGAACTGAATCGCAGCGACTATGAGGAATTCGCTTTACCGTACACACAGAAAATCTTTGATGCGGTCGGAACTCGCGTCCCGCGCATTCTGTATTTGAACGGTACCGCAGCAATCCTGGAATCGATGGCACGTTCGGGCGCCGACGTCATCAGTATCGACTGGCGGATTCCTATCGCAGAAGCCCGCAGGCGCGTTGGCGATCGTGTGGCGCTCCAGGGTAACCTGGACCCGTGCCTTCTTTTAGGCCCGAAAGAACGGATGCTGGCCAAAACTAAGGAGATCCTTGAACAGGCTGGTCCAGTGGGCCATATCCTCAATCTCGGCCACGGAATCCTGCCGCCGACGCCCGTGGAAAATGCGCGCGCTTTTATCGAGTTCGGTCAAAATTACCGGCACGGCCAGCAAGCATAATGAAGCTGGGTGTCCTGCTGTTTAATCTTGGGGGGCCCGAAAAGCTGGAAGATGTGAAACCGTTCCTTTACCGGCTGTTCTCCGATCCTGAAATCATTCACATCAAATTTCCTCCGCTGCGCAAAGCCGTTGCCTACGCGATCGCAACCATCCGCCGCAAAACATCCGAGGGCTATTACCGTCAGATTGGTGGCGGGTCACCATTACGACGCTTAACGCAAGAACAGGCAGACGCTCTGAAGGAGGAGCTTCGTCGACGCGGACGCAACGTGGATACGTGGGTCGGCATGTGCACGTGGAATCCGTTTCTGGACGAAGTCTGGAAACAAATCGAGCGGACGGATATCGATACTCTTGTGGTTTTGCCTTTGTTCCCACACTACTCCGTCACAACCACCGGCTCCGGCTTCCGCGTCTTGAAAGAACTCGCCGCGCACGGCCGGTTTAAACAGCGCGGAGTGCACTGGGTGAACTCCTGGCAGGATCAACCGACTTACGTCACCGCATTCGCAGAATCCATTCAGCGCGAACTGAAAAAGTTCAAGAATCCGGACAATGTACACCTTCTTTTCAGTGCTCACAGCATTCCGGAAAGCTACGTCAAAAAAGGCGACCCCTATCTCGATCAGACCAGGACGACCGTTGAGCTGATCATGGATCAAATCGGAAGGCGAAACCCCTATCAACTCTCCTTTCAAAGCAAGATTGGGCCTGTGAAATGGCTGGAACCCTTCACAAATGACGTTATTGTCAGACTGGGGAAAGAAGGCATTGCCGATGTGCTGGTTATCCCGATCAGCTTCGTTTCAGAGCACATCGAAACGCTGTACGAATTGGATATTCTTTATAAGAAGGTCGCGCAGGAGGCGGGAATTGCCAACTTCCGGCGGGTTCCGGCTCTAAACAGCGACCCAGTCTTCATTCGTGCCCTCGCGGAAATCGTTGAAGGCGTGATAGCCGTTTGAAATTGCAGATTAGCTTGCTGTAAAGGTTCTGAGTGTTATTCGATGTCGCGTAGATCGCGTGGAGTAGTCCCCGCCTGAGTTAGTCGGGGACTGCAGACACGCTAACTGCGGATCCATTCGTGTTTTGGAAACGCGCGGTCATAGACCACGCCTACAATTAAGCTGGACTCATGCCCGATGTGATCATTATTGGCGCCGGTATCAGCGGCCTGTCCTGTGCATGGACTCTGAAGAAGCTCGGTATCGAGACGGTCATTCTCGAGGAGACTGCGCGGCCCGGCGGTGTTATTCAAACCGAAAAGATAAACGGCTATCAGGTCGAGCGCGGCCCGAACAGCTTTCAGTCTGCTCCGCCCGCATTGCGTCTTGTCGAAGAAGCGGGCTTATGGGATGACCTGGTGCCTCCAACACCAAATGCCCCGCGATTCATCTATTGGGACAAAAAGCTGAGAAAGGTCCCGTTCGGCCCGTTGACAGCGACGGGAATGCTTCGAATTCTGAGCGAACCCCTGGTCCGCTCAAAGTCCTCCGACAACGAGTCGGTCCGGGATTTCTTCATACGGCGCGTCGGCAAACAGGCGCACGATCGAATCGTTGCGCCGGCATTGACAGGCATCTACGCCGGAAACACCGCTGAACTTAGCATGGCTGCCGTCTTCCCCACAATTGTCGAAATGGAGCGGGAAAACGGCAGCCTGGCAGCTGCTTTCGTGAAAACTTTGTTCCGGAAAAGGAAAAGCGCACCCGCGGACACGGGCCGCCACCCGAAACCTAAGGGTGGGACTTTTTCTTTTAAGGATGGCGTTGAAACGCTACCTCACCGTTTAGCCCAGGAACTGGCCATTCAATACAATTGCAGCGATGCTTGCATTGGCGATACGCCGGTCACCGTTGTGACGACTCCAGCCTATCGCGCCGCTCAGCTGCTTCAATCCTCGCATCCGGGACTCTCTTCAAGGCTGACCAAAATCGAATATGCGCCGATGGTGATCACAGCGCTTTCGTTTCCGGACTTCAGCTTCAAATCACCGTTAAGCGGATTCGGGTTTCTCGTGGCGCGCAATCAAGGACTGCACATTCTGGGGGCCATCTTCAGCTCTGCTCTGTTTCCTGACCGGGCTCCCAAAGGCCGGGAATTGCTCACATGCTTCACCGGTGGAATGTTCGAGCCGGAAGCGATCGATTGGTCCGACGAGCGAGTGTGGGAAACCGTATGCCCTGAGATGAAGTCTGCGTTGGAAAGTTCGGACATGCCAGAGCCCGTAGCGCTGTTTCGCCAGCGCCGCGCGATTCCGCAATACAAGATCGGCCATGAACGATGGGTGCGCGAAGTCAAAGACGAACTCAAGAACATCCCCGGATTGTTTCTGGCGGCGAATTATCTCGAAGGAGTTTCCGTTCCCGCATGCATCGAACAGGGCGAACGGACCGCGCACGCAGTCGCGCAATATCTCGGGAGAAAATAATGAAACGAACGGTGCAGGAAATTGCCGACTACGTCGGCGGCGAGGTTCGTGGCGACGGTCTCACCACGATCGATTCCATTGCAAGTTTGAAAAACGCCAGATCGTCGGATCTAAGCTACGCAGAGGAAAAGTTCTACCACGAAATCGCAGACAGCGGGGCGGGGTGCGTGATCGTGCAATCCGAAGCGGTTCCGTCGAGAACACTCATCATGGCCAAGAATCCAAAGTTGGCCTTCGCCCGCGCCGCGGCCTGGCTGCTTACCGAAACGCCGGACGACGCGGGCATTCACCCCAGCGCGACCGTAGCGCCGGACGCCATTATTGGTGAAGGCGTCAAAATCGGACCGGCAGCGGTAATCGAATCCGGTGTCGTCGTCGGCAGCCACACCGTGATCGAAGCGGGATGCTATGTCGGAAAACGAAGCAAGGTCGGAAACAACTGCACGATCTATCCCCGCGCGGTCATTTATAAAGACGTGGAGATCGGCAATTGCGTCATCGTCCATGCGGGTGCTGTTATCGGCGCGGACGGCTTTGGTTTCGTCAGGGATGGCGAGGGACACGTGAAATTTCCGCAGGTGGGAAAGGTCATCATCGAAGATGATGTCGAGATCGGAGCCAATACGTGTATCGACCGCGGCTCTCTTGAAACGACAATTATCCGGCGTGGCGTGAAGCTCGATAACCTCGTCCAGGTGGCGCATAACGTCGAAATCGGCGAGCATACGATCATTGCTGCGCAAACGGGGATTTCGGGAAGCTCGACCATCGGCGCACATTGCCTGATCGGCGGACAGGTCGGGATCGGAGAGCACGCGCAGCTGGGTAATGGCACGATCATCGGAGGCCAGGGCGGGGTGCTCAGCGGAAAACGTGTACGCGGCCGTGAAGTCCTTTTTGGAACACCCGCCCGCCCACTCAAACAATTTCTGCTCGAACAGGCATATTTAACGAAAGAGACGAAGAAGAGCCGGTAGGCGCGGGCTTTCCAAAACAAGAATCTTGCCGTGGCTTGAGGGCAAGGTGTCCGCAGTCCCCGCCTAAGTTAAGTTAGTGAGGGAGGGGGCAATCTGTTCAAAATCCTGCGAAGCGGCTCCTTATGAATTTCGGCGAAGCGGAAGGAATTAATAAGGAGCGCTTCGCGGAATTCCATAAGGTCGCTTCGCATCCTTGAACAGACCGCCCCACCTTCGCTGCGCGAAGGCACCCCGCCTAACTTAGGCGGGGACTGGTCCACCAACGTTACACCCAAACCAAGTTTACATCGCATGCGCTAATTCAAATCTTTACAAGGCGCCACTCTGTGGCTCCCCCGCGCTCCCGTCTTTTACTTCAGGTTCTTGCCTATGGCCGCTTCGACATCCTGATAGACCTTCATGCACGCTTCATCATAGAAAGGCAAAACTTGCATCATGATGACGGCAGCGATCTGGCGCTTCGGGTCGACCCAGAAATGCGTATTGTAAATTCCAGCCCAGGTATAGCTGCCGGGTGAGCGCAGGTTCGGATTTTCCTTATTAGAAGTCGTGATCTGAAAACCGAAACCGAATTTGTCGCGCCCGGCGCCGATCGGGAAATTCAGAGATCGGGCAGGATCCGTCGTCTGCTGGGTCTGAACGATGACGTCGCCGATCTGGTTCTTCGTCATCATTTGAATGGATTCCTTCTTCAGCAGAGTTGCTCCCCCGATTCTTCCCTCGTTCAGGAACATTTGAAGAAACTTGATGTAATCCGCAGCCGTGGAGTTAATACCGCCGTCGCCGGCGACCGGCGACTCCAGCTTGTCGCTGTTCGGCACCTCGATCAGTTTCCCGTTTTCCCGGCGATGACTGGTGACGACACGATTCATCTTCGCCGGCGGTACCGTGTAAAACGTATCCTGCAATTCCAGCGGGCGAAAGATGTGTTCAGCGTCAAACTTATCGAGACCGGCTCCAGTAATCTTTTCAATGACTTGACCCAGCACCTTGGTGCTGCCGCTGTAAGTCCAGCGGGTTCCCGGTTCGTATAACAAAGGCAGTTCTTCAGCAGTTTTGCCGGTCTTTTGCTGCAGGCGATTCGATGTATCGTTCGCGAACGCATACGCGAGCCCGGAGGTATTCGTCAGCAGATGCCGGATCAAGACTTCCTGGGTGGCCTTCTTCCCTGTGTACGTCGCATCTGCGGCATTGAAATTTGCGATCACCTGACGATCCTTGAACGAGGGTAGATACTTTGACACCGGATCGTCCAGCCGGAGCTTCCCTTGCTCGACCAGCATCATTGCCGCCACGGAAGTGACAGGCTTCGTCATGGATGCGATGCGAAAGATCGCGTCGTTGGTCATCGCTTTTCCCTTCGCTACATCCATGAGACCAAAAGACTTATAGTAGAGAATGCGATCTTTGCTGGCGACGGCGACGACAACGCCCGGCACCGCGTGCTGCTGAACGGCGCGCTGAACGATTGCGTCTATTTCACTGGCACCGGTCTGGCTGAGTGCGGGACCGGTTTGGGCCTGGGAAGCAATACCGCAAAGGGCGACTGCAAGCACCAGTAAGCCGGACTGAAATCTCTTCATTCAACAGCTCCTTTGATTTAGACTCAGGGACAAATTTGCAGATTTTGCGGAATTGTGGGGACAGGCCACGGATTCTTGTACTTCAGAATCCAGTATCTGTCCGCCCAGTCCGCAAAATGTAACATATCAAAACGGAGTTCGATCACATGCGAATTGGTTTTCGCGCCGTCATTACCGTCACAAGCGTTGGTGCCGGGCTTTTGTTTTTGCAGTTATTATCCACGGCTCAGGCCCCCGCACCAGCCGGCGCAACTCAAACTGCGCCGGCGTATCGCGCGCCACGCGCAGCGGACGGCAAACCGAACCTGAACGGAATCTGGCAAGCTCTCAACGAAGCAAACTGGGACTTGGAACCTCATGCCGCATACCAGGGCTCGCTCCTCACCGTCGGTGCTCAGTTCTCGGTGCCCCCGGGCATTGGTGTAGTGGAAGGCGGATCGATCCCGTATAAACCCGACGCACTCGCAAAGAAAAAAGAGAACTTCGCCAACCGGGCGAAACTCGATCCTGAAGTGAAGTGCTATATGGGCGGGGTCCCGCGGGCCACCTACATGCCCTATCCGTTCCAGATCATTCAAGGTTCCGGAACGATCATGATGGCTTATGAATTTGCCGGGAGGCGTCCGCACCATCAATATGGGAAAGCCGACCGAGGCGCCGACCGATAGCTGGATGGGATGGTCCAACGGTCACTGGGAAGGCGAAACGCTCGTCGTCGACGTTACAGGTTTGAATGAACAGACATGGTTCGACAGAGCCGGCAATTATCACAGCGACATGCTGCACGTCGTCGAACGCTATACGCCGCGCAGCGCCGATACATTGATGTACGAAGCAACCATTGAAGATCCGAAAGTATTCACGAAGCCATGGAAAATAAGCATGCCCTTGTACCGCCGCGTTGAGAAGAATGCGCAAATTATGGAGTACAAGTGCCCGGAGTTTGCGGAAGAAGTGATTTACGGACATCTTCGCAAGCAAGCGGGCAAGTAGCAGCTAAGGAGACTTCAACATGAGTCAACGGCATTTTATTTTGATCTGTGTTTTGACGATGGGCCTCGTCGTGTCTATGTCTATTGGCGCTGCAGCTCAGACGAAACCGTATACGCCGTCTAAGACGGCGGATGGAAAGCCCGATCTGCAGGGAATCTGGTCCACCTTGACCAGCGTACCGCTGGAAAGGCCGGCGAACCTCGGGGCAAAGGAATTTTATACCCCCGAAGATCTGGCCGCTCAGGCGCAACGCGCCGCAGGTGGCGGTCGCGGACGCGGCGGCGGCCGGGGTGCGGCAACGGAAACCGGAGATCTCGCCGTCCATTACGATACGAGTCAGTTTGGCCTGGACCGGTCGCATGCAACTGTCGCAACGAGCAATCGCACATCGCTGATCGTCGGACCCGAAGGACGGGTTCCGCCACTTCTCCCTGAAGCCACAAAGAGACAAGCCGAACGCACCGCATTTCAACGCGAGCATCAGTGGGACGGCCCGGAGTCGCGTCCTCTCGCAGAACGCTGCATCATCTGGCCGAGTGAAGGACCGCCGATGCTGGCGCCCGGCTATAACAGCAATCTGCAGATCGTGCAGGGCACGGGATATATCGCTATTGTGCAAGAAATGATCCACGACGTCCGCGTCATCCCGACGGATGGCCGGCCCCATCTCCCTTCGAATATTCACCTGTATTTTGGAGATTCACGAGGCCATTGGGAAGGCAACACCCTGGTCGTCGATACCACCAACTTCACGGACAAAACCGCATTTCGCGGCTCGGGTGAAAAGCTGCACGTTGTCGAACGCTTCACCCGGACCGGTGACGAAAGCATTAAATACGAGTTTACGGTTGAAGATCCGACCGCGTGGGCGAAACCCTGGTCGGCAGAAGTGACATGGGCAAAAGAGGCCGGCCCGATCTTCGAATACGCCTGTCAGGAAGGTAACTATGGCATGGCGAATAATCTGAGCGGCGCGCGCGCCACGGATAAAAAGGCTGCAGAAGCGGCTTCTAAAAAGGCGGGGCAATAACTATGAAAACCAAGCTCGCTGTTATCAGCGCTGCCATCGGGTTACTTTTTGCAGCGATACCGGTCTTGGCGCACCACGCTTTTGCGGCGGAATATGATGCCAGTAAACCCCTTAAATTGAAGGGCAAAGTCACCAAATGGGAACTGGTGAATCCGCATTCGTGGATTCATCTGGACGTGACAGGAGCGGACGGCAAAGTAACAGAGTGGATGGTCGAAGGCGGCAGCCCGAATTCGCTGCTGCGAAACGGCTTTAACAAGAATTCACTGCCTGCGGGAACGGAAATCGTCGTCGAAGGCTATCAAGCTAAAGACGGCGCGAACCGGGCCGTCGGCGCGAATCTGACGTATGCGGCTGACGGAAAGCGGTTATTCCTCGGCGGCTCCGCGCCCGGCGCGAACGGCGGCGGGGCGGAAAATCCGTAGGCAGCCGAAATGTGGCGATGTAAACCTGGTTTGGTGAACGGTGGTGATCAGTCCCCGCCTAAGTTAGGCGGGGATCCTTCGCGAAGCGAAGGCGGGGCGGTCTGTTCAAAGATGCGAAGCGACCTTATGGATTTCCGCGCAGCGCTCCTTATTAATTCGGTCCGCTTCGCGGAAATTCATAAGGAGCCGCTTCGCGAGGGCATCCCCGCCTGACTTAGGCGGGGACTGCGAGACGCCCGAACCGTGGCATGCGTCTCTATCCAGGACAGTTGCGGTCATAGACCGCGCGTACAATGGGTGCAATGAAAACAGCAGCGTATCTGATCTTCGCAGCCCTCCTGCTGCCTGTGTTCTATCTCGCCGCCCAGACCCGGTCCTACACGGCGGCCAAAACACCAGACGGAAAACCAGACCTGCAGGGGGTCTGGACAAACGTTACCGTTACGCCGCTGGAACGCCCTCAGAATTTAAGCGATAAAGCCTTCTTCACACCTGCAGAAGCCGCCGCTTTCGAAAGACAAATCGTTGAGCAGAACAATGCGGACCGTCGTGACGGCGGCGCACAAGCCGACGTTGGCCGTGCCTATAATGACGCGTGGTACGATCGCGGAACCAGAGTCGTCAAGACGCTGCGCACATCGCTGATCGTCGATCCGCCGGACGGTCACGTTCCTGCAATGCTTCCGGAAGCCGCGAAACGCCAGCAGGCGCGTCTTGCGCAAACTCGTGGACACCAGTTCGACGGCCCCGAGAACCGGTCGCTGGCCGAACGCTGTCTGATCTGGCCGACGCTCGGACCACCCATGCTGCCGAGTTTTTACAACAACAATTACCAGATCGTGCAGGGACCGGGCTACGTCGCCATTATGGTCGAGATGATTCACGACGTACGGATGATCCCGACGGATGGCCGGCCGCATCTGCCTTCGAATGTCCGTTTGTGGATGGGCGACCCTCGCGGCCATTGGGAAGGAAACACGCTGGTCGTCGATACCACCAACTTCACCGAGAAGACGGCTTTCCGGGGTTCAAGCGAGAATTTACACCTCGTCGAGAGGTTTAGCCGCACCGATCCTGATACATTAATGTACGAAGTCACCGTCGAAGACCCATCAACCTGGGCCAAACCATGGAAGATCGAGCTTCCCATGCGCAAAACCGATGGGCCGATTTACGAATACGCGTGCCATGAAGGCAATTACGCTATGGAAGGTATGCTCGCGGGCGCGCGCGCTGAAGAAAAAGCATCCAGTTCCAAATAGGAGATGACGATGCAACGAAGAATTCTCATTACACTCACTGGCGTCTGTTTACTTGCCGTGGCGCTGCCGGTGTTCGCGCATCACGCCTTTACTGCGGAATTCGACGCGAAAAAGCCGTTGAAGCTGCGTGGTACCGTCGCTAAGGTTGAACTCATCAACCCGCATTCGTGGATTCACATCGATGTGAAGAATCCAGACGGCACGACCACCCGCTGGATGATCGAGGGTGGCACTCCGAACACCCTGCTTCGGCGCGGCTTCACGAAAAATTCACTTCCTGCCGGCACCGAGATTCTGGTGGACGGGTATCAGGCAAAGGACGGATCGAATCGCGCGAACGGCCGCGACCTGACCTTCCCGGACGGCAAAAAAATCTTCCTTGGTTCGTCTGGTCCTGAGGGACCGCCTTCCGACGCCGCGAAGCCGTAGAAACGGTGAAAGCGGATAAGCCACGAATTGAACGAATTTAACGAATTGAGTTCGTTGAATTCGTTCAATTCGTGGCTTATCTATTTCTTCTGCAGTTCGTCGTATGCCAGCTGGATGTTTCCTTTGATTCCGCCGAGGAACGTGCTGACCGTATAGCCCGCGTATTTTTCGGGAACCTTGTACTCCATCGACGCTTGATCCACGGACTTCCCGGCCTTGATTTCCCCTTGGACCCAGGTGATGAAATCATTGTTGAACGCGGCATATTCCTTAAGATCGGCGAACGTCATGGGATGGTCGGTGTGACCTCCGATAATCGTGTCGACGTTCTTGATCCCGGCAGCAGCCTTCGCCAACGTCTTGCCATATTCCGCCGCGCTGCCGCCGTTCATACCATCAATGATCGGGGTGCTTTTACCGGCAAAGGCATCGCCGGCGTGCATCGCGCGAAGCGCCGGAAAGACGACCCAGGCATCGCCGCTGGTATGGGCCGGACCGAAATAAAAGAGATCGATTTCGTCTTTGCCGTTGCCCAGTTTCAATTTGTCCTTGAAGGTCTTCTTTGGCAGAAACTTCGCGTTATCGCCTTTGAAGTTGTTCATCTTCTCCATGTTGGCCTTGGTGTTTTCCTGGGCAACGAAATCCACGGTCGCCGGAAACTGATCGTTGCTGCCAACGTGGTCATTGTGGGTGTGGGTATTGATGATCATGACGACCGGCTTCGGCGTTACGGTCTTGATTTGATCCAGTATTGCCTGTCCGTTACCCGGATTCTTCGTATCGACAACCACCACGCCCCCATCGGTAATGAACGCTGCGGTATTCCCGCCATTCCCGACGATCATGTACAAGTTGTCCTTCACTTTTTGCGTCATCAACGGCCCTTGCGCCTGTTGCCCGCCGCCACCTCCACCACGTCTCTGTCCCCCTGCAGGCGGGTTTTGAAATTCTGCTGCCAGCATCGACATACCACCGAGACCCAGCAGCAGACCCAATACGACTGCTCGTTTCATCAGACTCCTCCTGGAAAAAAGACTCGTTGAACGAACCAGAACGTGCCGGCGATGATTACCACAATCGATCCGGCATACACCAGTTGGCGTCCGGCCCATTCGCTGCGTGAACGCAGCGCGGCAAACAGCGACGCCACCGTCAGAACGACCATTAACTGACCGATTTCGACACCGAAATTGAACGAGAACAACGACCAGCCGAGGGCCCGGCCGGGCAAATCCATTTCACGAAGCACACTCGCAAAACCGAATCCATGAATGAAGCCGAAAGCAAATGCAATCCAGGCGCGGACATCGCGTCCACCCTTGGAGAGCAAATTATCCGCACCGACGTAAATAATGCTCAGCGCAATGGCGGGCTCGATCACGCGAGCCGGCGGCGTCAACAGATTGAGGGCCGCCAATGAAAGCGTGACACTGTGCGCAATCGTGAATGACGTGACGACCATCGCAAGCCGGCGAATCGATCCGCCGAGCAACAGCAGTCCGACAAGAAACAACAGATGATCGGGCCCGATCAGAATATGGTGAACACCCGCTGGTACGAACTTTCGGATGACGGCAAGCACTCCCTGGCGCGTGCCTGCGTAATATTCGGTTTTCGAGTGGTTACGATCCAGAATGACCTGTGAAGTCAGCGCGTCATTTTCATACACATTCACGAACGTCTGGTGGTTCTCGTCGTATGGAAACATGACCGTCGAAACCGCAACCTTGCCCGGCCCGGCATTGGCGGAGTAACGCAGGTGGAAGCGTATGGATTGGCGTTCCTGCAAAATCTCGGGCGGCAGCCATTCGGAAACCAGATGGCGCCCGTCCGCTTCGAGATCGAGCCGGGGCGTGAGGAGTTGTCGAATCGCAGATTCGCGCTCCTTCAGGAATGCCGGGTCAAGGAGCTTCTCCATCGGAGTGACCTGGAGATCATGCGCCAGGTCGTAAATGTGGATCGTTAACGCAACATCAATGGATGACGCCTGCAACTGGACATCCAGGTAGCTGAATGGGACAGGGTGGGCGCCGACTGCAAGAGAGAATGCCAGAAGGATCGCCACGACGGTAAAACAACGAAAAAGCATGCGGCGGAATTTTAGCACCGTTTGATTGCGCGGGTCCGGATGCCGGTATATAAGGAACCACTGCGGTTCCCCTTTCACTGGGCTTTGCACAAAAAGGGAATCGGGGCGCCTGGTCTGGCTGTAACGCTGGTTGACCACTCCCCGCCTGAGTCAGGCGGGGTGGCTTCGCGCAGCGAAGGCGGGGCGGTCTGTTCAAAGACGCGTAGCGACCTTATGGATTTCCGCGAAGCGCTCATTATTAATTCGGTGCGCTTTCGCGAATATCTAAAAGGATGCTTAGCGACTTTGAACAGACCGCCCCAGCCCTCGCTTAGCGAGGGCATCCCCGCCTAGCTTAGGCTAGGGACTGCAGACACGGTAACCATGGCATCCATTCTTGATTTGACCGCCCGGCCTGTTTGTGCAAAGCCCTTGCAAACGAGGCTTCTATGAGAAAAATGATCAAGCTGGTGATTGTGGCCACTCTGCTGGGGGCCGGTTTCGTCCATTCGCAGGTGCACCGGTTCATCACGCCGCCCGGACAAGTGGTCGCCATCCGGGCCGGCAGAATGTTCGATTCACGGTCGGGAACGCTTCTCAGCAACCAGATCATCCTGATCCGCGGCGAGCGCATCGCCGAGACGGGCAGTTCGGTCCAGATACCCCGGGAAGCCCGCGTCATCGACCTGACAAACGCGACGGTGATGCCCGGAATGATCGACGCTCACGTCCACGTCAATACCGGAGGCGATACCCCTGCTCAGCGCGCGATTGTTGCCCTGGCCAACGCTCAAACCGATCTTCAGGCCGGTTTCACCACCGTCCTCGATATGGATTCCCGCGGAGGCTTCAACACGGTCGATCTGCGCGACGCCATCAATTCCGGTCTCGTGATGGGGCCTCGGATGCAGGTCGTTGGCCAATCGATCAATCAGCGAGCAAGTAACTATTACCCCGATAATCAATCGATCCGCTTCCTCGACGGCTTTACCGAGAACAAGGACGTCAATTCACCGTGGCTTGCCCGCGCCGCGGTCCGTGAAGCGAAACTACACGGTGTCGATTGGATCAAGATTTACACCACCCAGGATTTTGTCGGCCCCGTCCATATGTGGAAAGCCGATGCGACGCTTATCAACAGCCCCTCGCTGACCCTTGAAGAGGTTCAAGCGGTCGTCGATGAAGCGCACCGCCTGGGACTGAAGGTTGCGTGTCATACCTATGGCGGCGAAGGCATGCGCAGTTGTCTGACTGCCGGTGTCGATGCCCCGAACCACCTTCTGGAGCTGGACGACGCAGGCGTCAAAGTTCTTCTCGAAAAGAAGCTGCCCTATGTCGTCACCATCGACGATCTCGTGGCGCAGGAGAAAGACGACCTGACGGCGACAGACGGCCGGAACAGCCGGATGCGTCTTCTCGAGCAGGCATTCAAACGGGCGCTCGCGGCCCACGTCCCGATCGTGTTTGGAAGCGGCGCCACGTCTGCTGCAATTCCTCACGGAAAACAAGCCGATCAGTTCCGCTATTACACAAAGTGGGGTATGACGCCGGTCCAGGCGCTGCAGACGGCGTATCTGCCGGCTGCTCACATGCTGAACTACGAATGGGAAAATCAGCTCGCCACGATCGAGAAGGGCAAATTTGCCGATATCATCGCAGTTTCCGGCAATCCTCTTATGGACGTCAGCGAAATGGAGCGCGTCCGATTCGTCATGAAGGGCGGTACAGTCGTGAAAAACGACTTCACGAAGGACAATGAGAATGGCAAATAATCTTTCCAGACGCGATCTCTTGAGGTTCGGCGCAGGCCTGAGCCTGGCCGGAATGAGCGGTTCGCTGTTCCCTGTAACTGCGGCAGACCTCACGTCGACACTTGCGGATTTCATGGCCGACGCCGGCACACGGAAACTTCCCGACGCCGTCATCGAGAAAACCAAGCACGCGATCCTGGACACTCTCGCTGCCATCATCTCCGGTTCCGAACTTCCACCCGGCCGGTTTGCGATCCAGTTCGCCCGGGGTTACAAAGGCGAAAAGGTCTCGACGGTTATCGCTTCCAATGTTCTTTGTGGTCCCATCGAGGCGGCGCTGGCGAATGGAATGCTCGGTCATGCGGACGAGACCGATGACACGCATCCTTTTTCTCAATCGCATCCCGGGTGCTCTGTCGTCCCTGCTGCGCTGGCCCTGGGAGAACAATTCGGCATCGACGGAAACCGTTTTCTTCGCGCCGTAGCACTGGGTTATGACATCGGGCCGCGCGTCACCATTACGCTCGGGCGATCGCCGTACATGGCCGAAACACATCGCAGCACGCATTCGATCTCCGGAACCTTCGGATCTGCCGCTGCCGCCGGTTGTGCCGCCGGCCTCAGCGCGAAGCAGATGCGATGGCTGCTGTCCTATACAGCGCAGCAGACTTCCGGGCTCGCGTCATGGCAACGGGATACAGACCACATCGAAAAGGCTTTCGACTTCGGGGGTATGCCGGCGCGGAACGGCGTCACCTCCGCGCTGCTGGTTCAGGCCGGCGGCACAGGCGTCGACGATGTATTCGGCGGCGCCGACAATTTCTTTCAGGCATTCCTGCCCAAGAATGATGCCGGAATGGTTGTCGAAAAGCTGGGTGAACGTTATGAAATAACCCGCACAAGCTTCAAGAAATGGACGGTGGGGGCGCCGATTCAAGCCGTGCTCGACGCGCTGGAGATCATGCTCAAGCGAAACCGCATGGCTCCGGATGACATCAAACAAGTGCTCGTCCGCGTCGCCACGAATGAAGCCGCCATCGTGAACAATCGCGAAATCCCGGATATTTGCCTCCAGCACCTTGCTGCCGTGATGGTCGTGGACGGGACCGTCACTTTTAAGTCTGCCCACGATACGGCTCGAATGAAGGACCCTGCGGTGATGCGTCAGCGTGCCAAGGTGCAATTGATTCCTGACGAGGAACTCGAAAAGCGAATGCCCCAGCGTCAGGCGATCGTTGAAGTCGTCCTGAATAACGGCATGCGGTTCTCCGAGCGAGTTGAAGCCGTGCGCGGCACCATGGAAAATCCGATGACCCGTGAAGAGGTTGTAGCGAAGGCACAGGACCTTATCGCACCGGTTTTCGGCGCGGCAAAGACCACGAAGCTGGTGGATACCCTACTTCGACTCGAATCCGTCAAGACCGTCCTGGATCTCCGGCCTCTCCTGACCGTGTAGGCCACGGTGATGACCAAAGCTGTCCAAGATAAAGACCAATGTAGCGGTAAGCGTGCCCGCAGTCCCCGCCTAAGTTAGGCGGGGACTGTGGTACACCAGCGTTACAGCCAAACCACGTTTACATCGCATCCAGTACATTCAAACGTTTACAGCGCGCGCCACTTTGCGGCTCACCCATCCACTGCTTGGACACGTATGGTCTTGACCGCGCTTTCGTTGATCGCATAAAGCGGGTGGTCATAGACAGCCCCTACAGGCGGACCGGGCGGTTGAGGTAGAATCGGCAGTCATGAAACCCCTCATCTCAGCTTTGGTCGTTTTGGCGGTTCTGGTTTTCAGCACAACCCCGTCACCGGCGGCGGAAAACTGCGACCGCGAATGCCTGCGCGGTTTTATAACGCAGTACCTCGATGCGCTGGTAACTCACGACCCACACGCTCTCACGGTCAGCGACAAGGTCCGCTTCACGGAAGATACGGTGGAAATGCGTCTTGGCGAGGGGTTGTGGAAGAACGCATCAAAAGTGCGGCCATACCGCCAGGACATACTCGACGTTCGGCAGGGTGTGGCGGCTTCACAAGTCGTGGTTGAAGAGAACGGATCACCCGACATGCTGATGCTGCGGTTGAAAATCGTCGACCGAAAAATCGCCGAGATCGAAACGCAGGTCACCCGCAACCAGAAAGACGGCGCCATTTTCGAAGTCAAATCCCTGCAGAATCCCAATAAAGTGATGTCCGACGCGCCGCGGAAGTCCGAGTTGCCATCTCGCGATGAAGCGATAAAGATCGCTCAGTCCTATCCCGCCGGCCTGAAAGTGGGCAGTTTTGTTTCTGTAGATGCGCCGTTCGCTTCCGAGGCTTACCGGCTTGAAAATGGCCGGATTACGGCGGGCCCCGGGTGCTCCCGCGCGGGCTGCGAAAACGTTAAGACTCAGACCATCATGAAGCACCCCGCCATTACCAGTCGCGTTGTTGCCGTCGACGAACAACTCGGAATCGTTCTTTTGCGGATGAATTTCGGGGATACCGGCTCCTACGGCGCTGGTAATGCATTGATCGTCTGGGAAGCCTTCAAGGTTTTTGGCGGCCAGATCCATGCCGTGGAAGCCTTCATGAAAGTCATGCCTGCGAGCGCCGGCTCCGGCTGGGACTAGACTTGACCGCGGAAGAGCCGTGGGGAAGGAACACAAGACGCACAAGAGGCACAAGATATTGAACCCTATCTTCTTGTGCCCTTTGTGCCTCTTGTGTTCCTTCCCTCTTTCGCGCTGGCGCGAATGCCAACCGGAACCATATAATTTTTGTCTTATCCTCCCGGAGCAGTAGAAAAAGATGCGTCCGATCATCGCCGCTCTATCCCTGATCGTCCTGGCGTCATGTAGCCGGCACATGGCGGAGACGGCGGCCGCCAGCGCGCCTCCTTCGACACCGCCGCAAACCCGCCTGCAGCGGGAATTAAGGTTGACCGGGATCGTCGAGGCCGTCCATTCATCGAAAGTCATGGTTCCACAAATTCCAGGTCAAAATGGCGGCCGCCAGACCTTGACTCATTTAATCGGCAACGGTTCACAGGTAAAACCAGGCGACGTCATCGCCGAATTCGATCCGACCCAGCAGCTCGACGCCGCATTTACGGCGCGGGCAAAATACGAGGACCTGAGCCATCAGGTGGAACAGAAGGCTTCACAGAATCGCGCCGATGCCGAAAAGCGCCGCGGCGACCTCATTCAAGCGCAGGCAGACCTGAGCAAGGCGCTGCTGGAAGTTGAGAAGGCGCCGATCCTCGGCGAAATCGATCAGGAAAAGAACAAAGTCAAAGCCGAAATCGCCAGACAGCACGTCGAAAGCCTGATGAAATCCAACGCATTGCACGACACCTCCGACGCTGCGGCTTTGCGGATACTGGAACTGCAGCGGGATCGGCAAAAGGTAGCGATGGACCGCGCGCAGACGAACATCGACCGTCTCCAGATTCATGCATCGCTTCCGGGAATGGTTGCCTACCAGAATGTTTTTCGCGGCAACACAAATGGCCATGCTCAGGAAGGTGATCAACTATGGAACGGGCAGGCCATCGTGAACATCTTCGACCCGACTGAAATGCTGGTGCGCTGTCTGGTTGGTGAACCCGATGGCGCAGCTCTCGCGCCCGGAAGTCACGTCAAGGTCTACCTCGACGCTTATCCGGACCTGGTACTTCCGGCTCACTTTGAATTCGGAAGCCCCATGGCGTCCTCGGCTTTGGGAAGTCCGATCAAAACCTTCACAGCCGTATTCAAATTCGACAAAACCGACGCGCGTCTTCTCCCGGACCTTACGGCCGCCGTCGTGATCGAACCGGATCCGGGAGTTGCCGGCAAATGATAGCCCGTTGGATGCGCCCAGTTATCGTGCTTGCCGTGCTCGCCGCAATTGCCGGCGTGGCATGGGCCGGTGCGAATCTTTTCCGCCAGGCGCAAGGTGCGGCGGAGCTGCCGGTTACTGCCGTTCACAAGGGCGAATTCCTGGTCATCATCCGCTGCCGCGGCGACCTCAAAGCCAGCCGGTCTGTTCCGATTTATGCTCCCGTCGTTCCGAATCTGACAATCGCCTGGATGGCGCCGGCGGGCGAACAGATCCGTGAGGGTCAGCCGGTGATCCGCTTCGATTCGAGCAGCGCCCAACAGCAGCTGATTCAAAAAGACGCGCAGCTGAAGCAGGCTCAGGCAAGCCTGGACCAGGCGGCAGCTCAATCGAAACTCACGATGCAGCAGGACGAGAGCGATCTTGCTGACGGCAAATACAACGTGGAAAAGGCGCGGCTCCAGACTCTGGGGAATGAATTCATCGGGCGCATCCAGGCGGAGCAGGCTCAAATCGACCTCGGCGTTGCCGAACAGAAGCTGAAAGTACAGGAAGCCAACAATGCTCTCCATATTGCCTCGGACAAGGCAAAGATCGCATCGCTTACCCGGCAGCGCGATCAGGCTAAAGACGATGTCGATCTGACAAATCGCCGAATCGCCCAGATGGAGATTCGTGCGCCACTGACCGGGTTCGTCGTGTTCGTGCAGAACTACAATCAGGGACCGCTGAATGCAAATCCATTCAAGGTCGGCGACACCGTTTATTCCGGGATGAATCTCGCCGAAATGCCCGACATGACTTCTCTGGTGCTGGATGCGAAGGCCGAGGAGATCGACCGGGGCCATATGGCCGTGGGAAACGACGTACGCGTTCACGTCGACGCATTGCCCGAACTGGCGATTCAGGCAAAGATCACATCGATTTCCCCGCTCACCGAGCTCGGAGCGGAATGGCCGCCGACGCGCAGCTTCCGAGCCTATGCGGCATTGACGAATCCGGATCCTCGACTGCGTCCGGGAATGAACGGCGGCATGGATGTCATCGTCAATCGGATTCCAGATGCCATCAGCATTCCAGCGAAAGCGGTGTTCACCCGTGCCGGGAAGCCGATCGTCTACATTGCCGACCATGGGCATTACCTGCCTGCCGAGGTACAAGTCCTGGCGCGCAATCCCGATGACGTTGCGGTATCCGGGATTCCGGATGGTTCGATGATCGCTCTGGCAAACCCTGAGACCAAGGACACAAAGAAATGACTATTACGTACCCAAGACAGATGGATGGGGAACCGCAAAGTGGCACCGGTAAAGGTTTTGAATCTAGTGGATGCGATGAAACATGGTTTGGCTGTGACACTGATGGACAGTCCCCGCCTAAGTTAGGCGGGAACTACGAGACACTCGCACCGCTGATGCGTCTCTGTCTTGGACAAGTATGAAAACTCGGATTCTCATCTCAGTGCTTGGAATCGTGGTCCTGATGGGCGGCGTATGGGGAGGCGTCCGCGTCGCGCGGCTTATGGGACGAGACGCCGGGCCCGACGTTCCAACAAGTCGCGTGAAGCGCGGCAGCGTCACGATCACCGTGGCAGCACGCGGCGAACTGCAGGGCGGTAATTCGGAAGTCCTCACCGCGCCCATGACCGGGGGCGGCGACATGGCGCTCACCTATCTGCGCGAGCCCGGCGAATTCGTCAAGTCTGGAGATCTCGTCGCGCAATTCGATACCACACAGCAGGAGTTCAACCTCCGTGAAGCGGCGGCCGACCTGGCTGAAGCCGAACAGCAGGTGATCAAGGCACAGGCCGATGCGGACTCAACTCTGGAGGAAGCGCGATATCAGATGCTTTCGACCGCATCCGATGTCAAGCAAGCTGAACTCGAAGTCCGTAAGAACAGCGTGCTGTCGGCCGTAACTGCCCGGCAGAATGAGATTGCGCTGGATGCTGCGCATAACCGGCAGAGTCAGGCAGAACACGACTTCAATAACAAAAAAGCCAGCGCGAATGCCGGTATCGATATTCAGAAGGCCGCCGTCGAAAAGGCCAAAGCGGCGGCCGAGAACGCCCAGCACACGATCGACAGCATGGTGCTGAAGTCAAAAACCGGCGGCTACGTCAACGTTCAGCAGAACAGCAACCAGAACAGGTTGTACTGGGGACAGCAACTTCCTTCGTTTCAGGTCGGCGATTCCGCTCGCGCCGGGCAAGCTGTCGCTCAGATTCCGGATATGAGGAACTGGGAAGTGAACGCCAGAATTCCGGAAAGCGATCGTGGCTACCTCGAGCCCGGACAGAAAGTGACAATGCACGCGGCGGCGATCGCAGGACGTGAATTCAAGGGACACGTGAAGAGTGTCGGCGCGGCGACAGGATCCGCGTGGGATCGCAGCTTCGAATGCCGCATCGCGCTGGACGAGGCAGGACCCGAATTGCGTCCGGGTATGACCTCCAATATCTTGATTACGGTCGAATCGCTGGATAACGTGCTCTGGGTTCCCTTGCAGGCTTTATTTGAAAGCGGCGGCCGCTCTTTCGTGTATCTCCAGTCTCCGGAAGGTTTTGTTTCAAAAGACGTCCAGCTGGTTCGCCGCAGCGAGAGCCAGGCCGTCATTGCCGGAGTCAATGAAGGCGACGTCATTGCACTTTCGAATCCCGGACAGCAGCGTAAATCCTCCGACTCCGGGGGCGTCATGAAAGCACTTCAAAAGTGATCGTCTCT
The DNA here is from genome assembly GCA_963738025.1 of uncultured Acidobacteriota bacterium. Taxonomy (GTDB): domain Bacteria; phylum Acidobacteriota; class Terriglobia; order 20CM-2-55-15; family 20CM-2-55-15; genus 20CM-2-55-15. The sequence goes on from CAVTWA010000003.1 coordinate 198,160, forward strand.
TTAGATATCCGGCAGGCTTTCGGCAACTTACGGGCACAAAAAACGCGCACCCTCCTTACCGCTCTGGGTATCGTCTTCGGAGTCGGCTCCGTGATCGGCATGATGTCTATCGGCGCAGGGGCTCGAGAAGAAACTTTGCGGTTCATCGAACAACTGGGTGTTCGCAATATTTTGATCGATTCCCGCCAGGCCCTCACTCAGGAGGAACTGCAACAGAGGCGGCGATCTTCTCCCGGGCTGACGGAACGTGATGTGCGAATCCTTCAGGCCAACATCGACGCCATCGATGTTCTTTCACCACGCCGCTCACTGCATCCGGCTTCCGTGTTGCCTAAACCGTCGCAAGCCATTCCCGAACTGTTTGGCGTCCGCCCTTCATACGCGCTGATCCACAGCCTGCAATTTGCCGAAGGCCGTTTCTTCGACGGGGCCGACGATGAACGCAGCGCGCTTGTCTGTGTTCTCGGTGAATCGGCGAAGGTGAGTCTGCTCGGATACGAGCCCGCGGTTGGTAAGTTTGTGAAGGTCAACGACACCTGGCTGGAGGTGATCGGCGTTCTCAAGGAACAATTGATGGCGGGCGCGCAAAATACCGGCGCGACGATGCAGGATGTGAACAATATCGTGTACATCCCGCTGAACTCGTTTCAATACCGGTTCTGGGACCAGAGCGCCTATATGAAGGATGATCTGGAAGGGCTCGAAATCCGGCTGAAGCCTGGCTCGGACAGCATCGAAGTGGCGAAGATCGTGACGGCCGCGCTGAATTCCACGCATCATGAAGTGCAGGACTTTACCGTCACTATCCCCGCGGCGTTGCTCGCTCAACAACAGAGGACACAGACGATCTTCACGTACGTCATGGTCGCAATCGCCGCGATTTCGCTGCTCGTCGGCGGCATCGGTATCATGAACATCGTTCTGGCAACCGTCCTCGAGCGCACGCGCGAAATCGGAATACGCCGGTCGGTAGGCGCGCGGCGGTTCGATATTCTTCGCCAGTTTTTGACCGAGTCGATTCTGATTTCGGTGGGCGGCGGAGTGCTGGGGGTCGCGTTCGGCTTTTTCCTCGCATGGCTGATCGCTCAGACTGCCGAATGGAAAACGATTGTAACCACCGCCTCCGTCGTCGTGGCGTTTGGCGTTTCCGTCGCCGTCGGCGTTTTGTTTGGAGCCTATCCGGCGGTAAAAGCGTCCCGTATCAATCCGATTGACGCGCTGCGCTACGAATAGTTGGATAAGCCACGAATTTAACGAATTTAACGAACGGGGTCCAATTCGTTAAATTCGTTAAATTCGTGGCTTATCCAATGCGACCGCGGCGGGGACAAAACTCGCGGCAACTATGTAGCAGGCACAGCCGACCAGCATGGCGGCCTGGAAACCGGCGATCAGAGCGATGAACACCGTGGTCACCGAGCCGATTACCGAGAGAATACCGTTGAGGCCCCAGTAGAACGGCGGAGCGGGAAACGGCCCCTGACCGGTCCGCTGCAGTCCGCGGGGAAACGGCATCCCCATAAATACCCCGATCGGCGCGATGAACAATGCCGCCATCAACACCCTGCCGGAAAGTGGAAGCGGTAGAAGAGCCGGAACCAGTCGAGGCAGGAGAAGAGCCTCGCCGATGCCCAGAACCGCAATGGCCAGGCACGCCAGTCGAACCGGCACCCGCCTCGAAATTGCGCTGCCAATCCCGCCGGACGCCAGGAGCGTGAACAGCAAGACGGACAGGGTGAAGATCGGGTGCCCTACGAGCAAGGTCAAATGCTGCAATAACGACAGTTCGACGGCAATAAATCCAAAGCCTAACGCGCAAAAGTAAACAATGGATGCCGCGTAAGGCACAGTGCCCTCGCCTCTCGGTTTTCCCAGTAAAACAAAAAGCGCGAGAAGAAGCAGGCTGGGAGCAAACAACCAGCGAAAGAAGCCGTTGGCGATGGAAGTCGCCATTCCCCACGGCCGATCCGTTGCAAAGTAGAAGGGCGCGTCGTCGAAGACGGGCCCGACACGCGTCGGCGAAGCCTCTTCATAAGCTACCGGCGTAACGCGGCCGCTCAGGAGGTCGTCATACGGATGTTGCGCCTTTACTCCGGACAGAATGAACGGCCTGGCCAGGGACTTCCAATCCGTGGTCATCTCGTGAGTCTGCGCTGGAGTGAACGGCGTCTTCTTCAGCATGAACAGCATTTGTGGTGGATCGGAGCCGTCCGGGTTGATCTCGCGATCCTCCATCATCACCCCGACATGGGCTTCAGCATCGCGCGCGCCGAGCAAAGCGACAGCATTGGAGACCAGACGCGGAATGTCGGTATCCCATCGCAGGATGACGACCATGCCGTTGTCCGTCAGATGATCGTAATAGGCGCGGAAAGCCTCGGTGGTGTAGAGATAGTTTTCCGAGAGCGACAAGCCGCCGGACGCAACGGATGCCCAGGAATCCACAAATCCAAGAAAAATGATGTCGAATTTCTTGTCGGTACGGCTGATGAAGTTGCGGCCTTCGCTCTGAACGACATCAACGTCCGGCCTGTCATAGATGTTGCCCGCACGAGCGCCATAATGGCGCACAAACTTCAGCATCAGCGGATTCATCTCGCAAGCGGTCACATGGCGACTGCCGGAAGCCAGCGCCGCGACGACGTCGGCGCCACCTCCAGGACCAATGACAAGCGTCTCCGCATTGGGCGTGAAACGAAACGGCAAGGCGCGAAACGAGTCGCGAACTCCCTGCAGACTTTCCACACGGCCGTCCCACGGATAGACACTCGTCCAGGCGTCTGAATCGATGTACAGACGGGCGAGACCCGTCACACCTTCAACGGCGCTGATACGTGAGTACGCATTCCAGCCTTCCTGCGCAACCGCAGCGCCCGGATGGCGATCCATGTCTTTGCGCATCGCTTTGATCGTGCCCGGTATTACACGAAAAACACCTGCACGTTCGTTGACGAACGCAGTACCGAAGACAACCATGCCCAGGAGAATGGCTACCGGCCGCAGCTTGAAAGACAAGCATGCCGCTGCGAAAAATGCCGTTGCTGCTGCAACGAGCACCGTCGCCTCGCCGCCGACGAATTGGAGAAGAAACGTCACTCCCAGGGCACCAAGCGACGCACCCAGAAGATCGACGAAATACAGGTTGCCCGCTCGAGTCCGATAGATGTCGAAGACAATCGACAAGGCGATGCCGGCAAGCAGAAAAGGCACGAGCGGCAAGACAAAATAGAGCGGCAGGCGCGAGAAATCGAATGGGAAATGCGCCAGCACCCAGAGGCAGACCGGCAAACTCAGGCCGTAAAGCAACAGCGCAGCCGCGGCGTGTTGTATGGTTGCCGGCCGATTCCGGAGCCAGAGGTGCGCAATCATTCCACCCAGCCCCCATCCCAGGAGCGCGATGGAAATAGCAACGAAAGCGAAGTGATACCAGATCGTCGCCGAATAGATGCGGGTCAGACCAATTTCAAATACTAGTCCGGAAAATGTGGTCAGAAATACGGCAATCCGTACGGAAAAACTCAATGCAGAATGTTTCATTCGACTTCTTCTGCATCATCCGCCTTCTTTTTCGGCGCTGAAACAGGTGTGTTGCCGATCCGCTCTTCAATAAAATAACCGGGATGATACGCGCCGCGTTTGAGGTTCAGCTCTTTGACATATTTGCTGGCTTCCTCGACGGTCTTGAATTGTGCGGGGACCGGTCTTTTTCCGAACCCGCCGATTTCCTTCGGTTGTTTCGATAATACCCAGAATGATCTCTTTGCCATCAGTCCTCTCCGGAGAGGTCTAATTCGGGGACGATTGCCTAAATTACCTAAATTCGCGATAAAACGCTTCAATCGAATTTAGCAATTCAGGCAACCGTCCCCGCTCTGCCGGCCACAGTGTAACCCAGGATGTTGTGATATATTCCAAAGTTGCGCACAGGGCGCACCCCGTCCGCGGAAAGGGAGTTTCCCGCCTGAGCTGACATTTACAAATGACTACGAACCTTCTGACCCGCCGTGCGGACACGGGCAAACGGAGGTCGTAGAATGTCCAGGTCTCTCAATCTCGAATTTCTTCGAAAACAAGCAAAATCCATTCTCAAACAGTGCCGGGAGGAAAACCTCGTTGTCATCGAACGAGTGCGTCCGCATCTGCCCCGGCTGGCCGTTCAGGATGCCGGACAGTTCGCCCGGCAAATCCAGCTCGCCGATATTCATCAGGCCCTGGCCCGCGAGAATGGCTATCCCAGTTGGGGTGATTTGAAACGCCACGATGCGCCGTTGGCTCGATTTCTGACGGCCGTTCGCGGAGGCGCCTTGAAGACGGCGCAAACCGAACTGCAGCGTTCGCCTGCGATCCTGGAAGAAAGCATCCATGCCGCGTGCGCCATCGGTCATGCCGACGTCGTTCGTCATAACCTCGATGCCAGCCCGACATTACTCGATGCGGAGGAGGCGGGTTGGCCCCCGCTGGTTTACGCTTGCGCGTCTCCGTTTCATCAGTTGAGTGAACGTCATGCCGCAGGCATCGCTGAATGCGTCACGCTGCTGCTGGACCGCGGCGCCGATCCAAACAAGCTATCCCCGATCAGGCGGGCGCTTTTAGCCGGCAACCGTTCCGCCTCGCTTGTTCTTTATCAGCGTGGAGTCAACCCGGCCGCGGTCAGTGTTTCCAACGACACATCACATAAGGAAGCATTCTGGGGTATTCCGGAGGATCCCGCCCGTCTCGATCAGACTTTAGCCATGCTCTTTGAGGATTCAGAATCCGTGCAGGAAATAAACCGCCGAATGGCCGAAGTTAACGCCCGTTGGCTTCCAAAGTCTGCAGCCAATGAACCACTGTCTCCCAAAGATTTTTACGCCCCGATTTACCCGGCGAATCAGGATTTCAACGTGGTGATCTGGCAGTTGCTGATCAAAAAGGGAATCCAGCCGGACTGGAGCGATACCAGCCACGATAGCCCGCTACACCATCTGGCGCAGTGGGATGGCGATCCTGTCATGGCGGAATTCTTCGTTAAAAATGGCGCCGATCCTGATCTGCCACGGGCGGACGGGAAGACGCCGTATTTCTTAGCGGTACGCTTCGGCAATCTTCCTGTTGCCAGTGTATTAAAGGCGCACGGAGCGCAACCGGACGGAATCCGGCCGGCGGACGAACTGATCGGCGCAAGCCGCCGCATGGATTCCCCGGCGGCATGGTCGATTATTCGAAATCATCCCGAAGTTCTGCGCAGTTTGAACGAGGAGGACTATGAGGTCCTGGTACAGTCCGCCGCGCATGGCCGCGTCGATGTCGTGAAGCTGATGCTTGAAGTTGGCGTCAATCCGGACGGGTTCGGGGAAAGTGGCGCCACCGCATTGCACGCAGCAGCCTGGCACGGCCACCCGGAAATTGTTCGCCTGCTCTTGGAATCCGGGGCGCATGTTCAACTGCGGGATGCCATGTTCGGATGTTCACCGCTGGAATCCGCCATACACGGATCTAAACACGGTCGAGCGGCCGCTGAGGAGTATGAGGCGATCTTCAGGCTGCTGCGATCGGCGGAATAAGAAGGAACACAAGAGGCACAAAAAGCACAAGAAAGGTTGTGAGTTTTTTGGAGAAAGCGACCGCACATTGAAATGGGGGAATCCCCGCCTAACTTAGGCGGGGATTAGCTGAGGTCAGGTTGTCCTCGAATCCACGTCTCCATGCGTTACCGTAATTACGAAAGGCACTACCAACATCACGTCCGAGTCTCACGCGGCGTAGCCCGCACAGTGCTTCTTGGGTTCCTTCTCACGGCGTCGAGTTTCCCAAATCCGGGAAACGGACGCCATTCCTGAGGTTTTCGTTCTGCGTTGCTGGAAGATCAAGTTGTGAGAGCGCAACACGCTCGCTACTGCCAGACGGGCCAAGAATCCACAATGTTTGCCGGGCGACAACGTAACCTTGCGCGTGAATGACCTTTCTGTCTCTGAAAACCAGCGTAACGGAACTGGCGGGCTCCGCAGACGTGGGCGCTTCGACCTCTTGCGCGGCCGGTGGCGCCTGGCTCAGCGTGAGTTGCGCCTCAAGCTGTCTTAGCTGATCGCTCAGCTGCTGGACCTGCCGCGATAAGCTATCGACCTCCGCACTGTTATCGGCCACAGATATTTGCGGCGGACCGTAAGGTCCCGGAACGTAAACAGGTTGCTGCACATAAGCAGGTATCTGTACGTAAGCAGGTTGCGGGTAATATGCCTGAGGGTAATAAGGCGGAGCCGTCGCGCCGGGGTAATAAGGTTGCAAGTTGGACCCGGCGTACGGCATCTGAGCCTGCAGGATGGTTGTAAATAACAACAGAGTTAAGGAACCGGCCAGGAACTTCATGTGGACCGTCCTCCCGAGTTTTAGCCTCTAAGAAAAGCGTAACACGCCGCAAACTGCGATTTCACACCGGTCGCCGCCAGCCCTGAAAATTGTAAGAGGATCAAGACTTTAGCGACGCGACAGGAACATATTGTTGTTGACACAGGAGAGATGTCAGTGATTTATCGCGCAACGTTTTTCACGCACAGCGGGGCGGATCAGAGGAATGGAACGAATCCTGGCAGAATCGATCTGGGGAATGAGCCACGGATTGAACGGATTCGTTCAATCCGTGGCTGGGGTTTAGAAGTTAATACGAACCTTGCCTTGGAAGGTCCGGCCGAGTGTTGATCCGTTTTGACCGGTCTTGGTCAGGATTTGACCGAAGCCATTGCCAAGCGTATTAGCGAAGCTGCTTCCCGTGTTGGCTAAGCCCACAGGATCGGACGGCGTCGCATGGTTGAGGATGTTGGTCGCATCGAAACGAATTTGAACAGACTTCGATTCGCTGATCTGAATCGTCTTGCTCAAATTGCCGTCCAGAGCCCATCTCGGAAATGTGCCCATCGTCAAGTTCCCCAGGTTGCCCTGAGTTCCAGGCGCCGGGTTCTCGAGCAACGGAGTTCCGTAGAGTCCCGAAGAGAGCGGGACAGCCCCTGTCGCGCTTTGAGAGGAGACTTGCGCCAAACCGACCAGCGTGCAATTCGCCTGCAGATTGTCCTTTGTGGTGACGTTCTGGCACTGCGGATCCTGGAAGGTCGCGTACTGGGTGTTCCCAAAGTAGTTACCGGTTTTTCCGCTCCAGGTTATATGACCCTTCGGATTGTTCCATGGCCCGACAATATTCGGCCGGCCATTGGCATAGAGAAAGTTGTTTCCAGTCAGGAAACTGCGAGGCGCGCCTTGCGCGATTTGGAAGATGAAACCCGTCTGCCATTTTTCCACGGCTCGAGCAATCCAGCCATGGGTCTGGGCCAGGAGGAGCCTGTTCGGCCCGACCGGGATTTCAAAGGTACCGTTGGCACGAAAATCGCTGCCTACGCTGCCTATCGTTTTTCCGTAGTCCAGCTGAGGGCTCAGCGGATCGGTGAAAACGCTGCCGGGCTGAGCCATCGTTTTGCTGAAGCCGTAAGTCGCCTGAACCGTGGAGCCGTAGGTCGGACGCATCGTGAATTGCGCTTCAAAGGCGTGGTAGCTGGTGTAACCCAGATTCTCCGCATACTCCGCAGTCGACAGCTGTGGATTCGCGATCAGATAGTTCTCCGGGAAGCACCGCGGACCAACCTGCTTGCCCGAATTCGGATCGGTGAAACCGCTGGTCAAGCCGTTCGCGAGCCGGTCGCAACCATTGCGGAGGAGGCGCTGGGACGTGGTCAGGAGGAGCCCCGTCGAAGGATCGACAGGCAAGGTCTGCAAACCAACCGTCGTGTTCGCGTTGAGGATAGCGGCGACTACTGCCGGGTAATTACCATTCGCAAGAGCCGAAGTAATCGAAGGCGACCCGAGGGCTGCACCTGTTGCAAGGCTCCTCCTCAAGTGTGCCGATCCTCTCTGAAGAACGCCGTTAACAACTGTCCCGACTGGGCCGTAACCGGCGGTCGTCGGATTCAGATTCAGCCCCATCAGCATCTGGTCGAACAAGGGGTCGTCGATACCAGCGCGAGTATTCTGCAAAGCGTTGAAGAGTTCCGGATTGTGATACACGTTGGCAGTGTTGATATCGAAAGTGCCGGCGGTACCGAACGAGCCGCCGCCGCCAGTGGTAGCCGTGTTTGCATTGGCCGGACCATAGCCGTTGGCTTTGGTATTGATGGACCGCAGCTCTAATGTCATGGTCTTCGTAAGCGTGCGTGTAATCGACAACGTGTAGTTATCGGTATACGGCGTGTAGTAATCGGGCGAATACATTCCATAAGTGCTGTTATATCTTTGCGCACCCACTGGAAGAATGTTGGTCTGTGGCGCCCGGACGGGAGGAGCCGGAACCAGCAAGGGCAGATCCGTCAAATTCAGCGCGCGATTGTTCAGGACGGCGGCGACCGTAGGGTTGCTCAAATTGGTGGCACTGCTGCCGTCCGCTCCGGGTCCGCTCAGGAGACCGCCGGTAAACAGCGATGCGGCCTGGCCGTAAGTTCGCTGGAAACCCCCACGCACTGCGGTTTTGCCCTCGCCAAACCACGGTACCTGCCAGGCTGCGCCAATCGCGGGTGAGAATCGGCCGGCTTCCGGTACGAGACTCTGGTTGGGATGGTTCGAGCCGGGTCCGACAAAGACGACAGTCGACATCAGGCTCGGGTCGCAGCTTGATGAAGGGATGCCGTTAGGATTCGCTGCTCCCTGGACGCACGCCAGCGGATTGGTCGCATTGGAACCGTAACCGCTGAGATAAAGGTTGCCGGGCGTCAACCAGCCCTGGAACGGATTGCTGCCGGAAGGCCGGCCGGCTCCGAAAACACCCAGGCCGTCGCCGGCGAACCGGTTGGTGAGTCCCGAGTTTAATCCGGAGAAGTACGGCGACCGTTGCAAATCCCACCGCAAGCCGATATTGAGCGTCAGGCGGGGGCGGATTTTGAAATCATCCTTGACGAAGAAAGCGTATTCCTGCTGGACCTGGCTGCGCGTCTGGTGTCCGTATTTATCCGCGCTCGGGATGGTATTGTTGGCTGTGGTTACGTCCTGCCAGGTTCCTTTTGTAATATCCGATTGCCCGTTGATCCAATAGGTCGTGGTCGGCGCGTTGATTGCGCCATTGAAGGTGTTCAGAAACGTGCCGGCAAGACCACGCGTCGTCGCCAGGAAGTTCGGCAGTTGTGATGCCCCTGCAGTTAAATTGGCATTGCTGAAGAACTGCGGTGTCGATCCCGCACTTGCATTTCCGATTGCTGCGGGGACGTAAGGGCTGTTGTTGTATCCGGTAGTCTCTGGCCGCCGGTATTCACCACCGGCGCTGAAACTGTGTTTCCCGTGCGACCAGCGGATCGTGTCGCCGTAGTCCCAGAGCGGGGTCAGATTGCCGAAATCGAAGGCGCTCAGAGACATATACCCGTTCCAGGCCGTCCCTGGGTTGAAGAGGATGGGATATTTCTTTCCGTTAGCGGGATTGGCGTTTCCAAACAGGATGTACTGTTGCGATTTGGCAGCGATACTCGGGTTGTCCAGATTGTCCCAGGGGGAAGTTGCAAATTCGTTGCTGTAGTTCAGGCCGAAGCGGGCCTCATTCAGCAGCGTCGGTGACAGCGTGGACGTGAAATTCGCAATGATAAAGTACGGCCTCCGGCGGACGTCGCCGTTCAGCCCGGTGCCCCAACCTGCCAGTGACGTCGTGCCTCCGGTTCGTTCGTAAGTCCAGTTCACGGCGACGCGGTGCTTTTGATTGAAGTTATGATCGATTTTCGCGTTGAATTGGCTCCGCTCGTTCAGGTCGAGTGAGCTTTGAGCGACGCCGATATCCGCATTGATCGAGCTGGGGTCGGGTCCGTGCGTCCCTTGCAGATAGCGGTAAGTCGCAAGGTTCAAACCGTCCGTTCCCGTCGCGCCCGTATTGGCGAAGAAATTGGCATGCGGCATCAGCCCCAGAACGTTCTTGATGATTCCACTTTGGTCGACTGTGGATCGGAGCGGATCCCAAGGCGTGGGGTTCACCACAGCCGTGCCGCCGGCGCAATCGTTTTGCGTGAATGGTGACCCGTCGGCCTTGACGTTGCCGAAGATGCTGAAGCACTTCAATCCACCCAGCGTGTACGCGCCGCCGGTGGGATTGAATGCCGGCGCCAGCGGATTGCCGTTGAAATCGACGGCAGCGATGCTTCCTGTAGGTGTCGCGCCGGCCGCGGCAAAAATCAGCGGGTTGGGCGTCAGGGCGGTCGCCGGGTTCCAGCCTTCCCAATACCGCCAGATGCCTTGCCGGGCGGTGTCCGTGAGCACTGCCGTGTTCACTATACTGCGGCGGTTGATCAGCTGTTTGTCATAAAGAGCATAGAAAAACGTTTTGTTCTTGATGATCGGGCCGCCCAGGCTGCCGGTGAGCTGGTTCAGGTTGTACCAGTTTGGCCGGGTCGCGGCGCCGGCATTGCTGTTATTGACCCAGCTGTTCGCATTCAACGCGGAGTTCTGGACGTTCCAGACGCCGCTGCCCCTGAACTGGTTCGTTCCAGAACGGGTTTGGATTTGAACCTGCGCATTGCCGCGGCCGAGTTCGGCGTCCACCGGAGTCGTCACCAGCTTCATTTCACCGACCAGGTCGGGGTTGATCACGGTCGTGGTCATGGTCTGGCGGCCCCACAATGAAGCCGAGTCTCTCGCACTGACGGAACTGAGTCCGTTGATCGTCGTGTTGACGGTATCGAGACTCATGCCGCCGACGGTAGACTGGGTGTCATTGCCCGTCAAGCTTTGGCGGAATCCAGGCAACACCTGGAGAATGTCCAGTACATTTTGCCCAACAAGAGGAAGGTCCGTGACGCGCTGCTGCGGCAGGACCGTACCCACCGATACAGATGTTTCGGTAATCAACTGGTCGGCGGCAACCGTCACTTCGACTTGAGTGCCGACGCTGCCGACTTCCATCGAAAAGTTCCAGCGGACCTGAGCGGTCGCCCCAACTTCCAGGTTGTCGGCTGCGGCCGTCTTGAAACCAGGCAATTCGGCCGTGATTTTGTAGGTCCCCGGGGGAACACTACCGAACGTGTATGCACCCGCTTCGTTGCTGACGCGCGTGTCGGTCACGTTCGTACCTTTGTTTGTCAATGTAATCGACACGCCGGGCATCAATGCTTTCGACGCGTCTTGAACGCTGCCGAACACCTGCCCGTTTCCGGCTTGCCCAAAAGCGCTCGTCGCTGCGACAAGCAAAGCAAACACGGTTGCAGCTACAGAAATTCCTTTCATCCACCTACCCCCAGTCTTGCGATCAGTTAACGTGTTACTCAATTTAGTGAGAGCATATTTCAATATTCGATTCACCTTGTCAAACTGTTCTTGCTGTTCTTACGAAAAGTTTATTGTTGAGGTGAAAACGATCGGGCTGAATGCAGTCGGCTGAAGTTTTGCGACTATTGGCTGGCCAGCGGGTGTCTGCTTGAATGAGCTTGAATGTAGCGGATGCGATGTGAACCTGGTTTGGCGGTAATGCTGGTGAATCAGTCCCCGCCTTACTAAGGCAAGGACTGTGGACCATTCATCGCCAGATCGGTCTCTATCTTGGATAGCTGTGGTCGTAGACCGCCCTGCAGTAGTCCACGAGAAAGCCTACCGCAATTCGAAATCGATAAACCCTCTCTCCGGATTCACCGACTCCAGCCGCACCCGGACGCGATGGCCGATATCCATGTGTCTGGCCTCCCCCAGCAGCTTCCCTTCAATTGGCGGATTCAGCAGACGTACCCACGTTCCACTGGCGTTGATTCCTGAAACAATCGCATCGAACTCCTGGCCTACTCGCGGCCGGAGCATCGCGGCCGCGGCGCATTTCTTGACGAGACGCTCGACCTTGTTCGCGTCGTCCTCTTTCTCCGTGCAGCGGGTGGCAAGTTCGACTAATTCGGTCTGCGAATACGGTGCTTGTTTCGCGGCGAAAGCGGCCTTCAATAGACGCTGCGTCAATAAGTCCGAATACCGGCGGTTTGGCGCCGTGGAATGCGAATAATTTTCGACCGCGAGACCAAAATGACCCGGCGCATCTCCCCCGGGCATCTTGACGGTGTATTCACCCCGGCCCAGCAGCTTGATGATTGAAAGAGACAACTCGGGAAAGTGAGACGGATTCGATTTTTGTTGCTGCTGCAAAAAGGCCTCGAGACTTCGGGCATCCGGATCGGAAGAAAGGTTGCCGCCCAGCGTGGCTGCCAGGGCGCGGATTCGATCCCACCGTTCGGGAATTTTGACTACCCGGCGGATGCTCGGAAGACCACGCTGCTCGAGAAACGTCGCAGTGGTCTGATTCGCGGCAATCATGAAGTCTTCGATCAAAAGCGTCGCGCGATTGTGCTGCTTCGACTGCAAATCAGTCACAACTCCTTCCGGCGTCATGATCGGTTGCAATTCGGTGGTATGAAATGTGAGAGCTCCGGCTTCATGCCGCCGCGCCCGCAGCCACGAGGCTGCCTTGTCCTGCAATACAAGTTGAGACTGCAAATCACCATTGCGCTGAATCTTCTCGGGCGTCGCTGCCCCAGGTTCTTTGTCCAACCATGCAGCAACCGAGTTATAGGCCAATTGGGCCTTATTTTGAACGATTGCAGGATACAGCGAGGGATCCTTGATGGCCCCGTCGTCCGACACAAGCAGTTCGACCACGATGGCGAGTCTTTTTTCACCTTCGTTGAGGGAACTCAGATCAGTCGAGAGCTGCTCGGGAAGCATGGGAAATGTCCGGACGCCGGTGTACACGGAGGTCGTGTTATGTGCCGCCGCGTTGTCCAACGGAGAGCGTAAGGGAACATACCAGTCCACGTCGGCGATGCCGACGAATATCCGGATCCCGCCAGCCTCCTGCTCGGCATATTCAATTTGATCCAGGTCACGCGAATCGTCGTTATCAATCGACGACCATAACCAGGACGTCAGATCACGCGCCTTAACGGCACGAAAATCGGGTTCTATTTCAGCCTTCAATTCCTGTTGCGCGTCAGGCGGAAACTCTACGAGAAATCCACGATCCAGCATGGCTTGTCGCGCGATCGCCCGCAGGTCGGGATGGCGGTAAGACATAAATGGATATTAACATCCATTGCGAAAACCGCGCAGGTGTGCGAGCGTAGCCATATGTTTCGACGTATTCTCTTGTTGTGCCTGGTTTTGATGCTCGTTGGCGGCGGTTCGGTTTACGGACAGACTTCCACTTCCAAAACGGTAAAACTCAAGCCGCCGAAGAAAGCGAAGGCGCCGAAGGTAAAGAAGCCGCCCAAGCCGTCCAAGCCGCCCGCCGCCAAACTGACGGCAGGAGAAAAGGCCGCGCGGAAGGCCTTCAAGAAACAAAACGAACAAACCGGGAAGCAACTCAAGTCCCAACAGAAGGCATATACGAAACAGCTGCGCACCGCGAAAAAGCAGGCGAGAAAGACAAAATAAGCCACGAATTGAACGAATTTAACGAATTAATTCGTTAAATTCGTTCAATTCGTGGCTTATTCAATCTTTGGGATTCGTGGCAAAAACCGTCAATTCCGGCGTGAACCCGCGGTCATCCATCTCGAGGGCCGCTTTGATCATGTGGGCGATATCCTCGCCGCGAAGCTTCGTCGGATTGTCTTTTTGAGTAAAGCCCGCCGCAGCCCCGAAGTTCGTCAACACCTCGCTGGGATTCGCAAGAAAAACGCGGATATTGTGCTGCCGGAGTTCACCGCGCCAGCATTCGGTCATCCCTCGAAGAGCAAACTTGCTGGCATAGTACGCGGTCCCGTTCGGAGCACCGCGGAGGCTGGCCGTTGAGCAGATATTCACGATATTACCGGCATTGCGCTGAATGAAATGTTTGGCGGCTTCCCGGCCCATCAACATCGCACCGGTAACATTGGTGGCAAAGACTGCATCAAAGCTGTCCTTATCCATTTCCACCAGCTTCTTGAAAACGCCAAAACCGGCGTTATTGATGAGAATATCCAGATGTCCAAAAGCCTGCAGGACCTCGCGCAGCGTCCTTTGCACGTCCGCCTCATTGGACACATCCGCTCGAATGGCAACTGCATTCAAGGATTCCGCCGCCTTGTACAATTTCTTTTCATCACGCCCGGTTATGGCGACGCGAGTCCCGGCATCAATTAAAGTTTTAGCGATGGAGAACCCGATGCCGCTGCTGCCCCCGGTAACAAGCGCCGTCGCGCCTTGCAATTTCATCACTGCCTCCCGATTTCCTGTTCAAGCCGTTTCAATTTGGGACGTTCACCCATAGCGATCAGCACATCCCCCGCTTCAATGATCAAGTCTGCCGATGGATTGAATTTCATCACACCGTTTTTTTGGCGGACGGCCAGGACGATCACGCCATATTTACTGCTGATACGCAACTGTTCCAGTGAATTTGCAACGAACCTGCTCCCCGGGCCGATCGGCAGTTGCTCGATCTCGAGATCGAGATCCGAAGGTTGCCGGAAAGCCGACGCGATATCCATAAAACTCGCCACGTGCGGGCGCAGCAAAGATTGCGCCAGACGGTGCCCGATAAACGAATAAGGAGTGAAGACCGTCGTTGCGCCGGCGCGCCGGAGTTTTTCCTCGGCCTGATCATCGCTTGCCCTGGCCGCGATCAACAGTTGAGGATTCAAAACTTTCGCGGAAAGAGCGACATACACGTTCTCCGCATCGCTGCTGATGGCCGCGACGAGACCTTTTGCCGTCTCGACGCGGCCCTGGCGCAATACTTCGTCTTTGGTTGCGTCACCCACAAGCGTGATCACGCCCTTGTCGGTTGCCCAGCGCGCCCGCTCGACACGGTTGTCGATCAGAACAACGGTGGATTCGCTGCGCAGCAGTTCCTGAATGACGCTGCGGCCAACACGTCCGGCGCCACAAACGATGTAGTGTCCCGATATCTCTTTAAGCATGCGGTCCCTCCGCCTGCGTCCGAAGTAATCCGCCATTTCCAGGCGGATCAGCGTTTCTCCCAGGATGGCGATAGACACGAAAAGAGTCGTAACGCCAATCAACATGAGAAATGAAGAAAACACCTTGCCGTGGAAGCTGAGCGGATGAACCTCTCCGCCCATCGTGGTCAAGATGAGAAGCGTCATATAAAAGGCGTCGAAAACGGACCAGCCTTCAACGAATGCGAACCCGGTGGTGCCGATCAGTATCACGGCGGCAATCAATGCAGCAATGAAGAAGAGTCGTCTGAAGAACTGCGGCATCATTGATGGAGGCTTTAGCACATCCTGGCATTACTGGAACAGCAGAGGATCATAGTCGACCTTGAATTGATAGTGCACGGTTTCCTTGTAAGCAGGACGCATGCCGCGGTCCGTGTGTATTTGCAAAACTGCTCAGCTGCTTGTAGGCGCGGTCTATGACTGCGGCTTTACCTGGAATCAACGAAATCCGCGCGGTCTTAGACCAGGGCTGCCCCAAACAAGAATGGATGCCGCGGTTGGTGTCTGCCAGTCCCCGCCTTAGTAAGGCGGGGATGCCCTCGCGCAGCGAGACTGGGGCGGTCTGTTCAAAGTCGCGAAGCGTCCTTTCAGATATTCGCGAAGCGCACCGATTGATAAGGAGCGCTTCGCGCGATCTTTGAACAGACCGCCCCGCCTTCGCTGCGCGAAGGCACCCCGCCTAACTTAGGCGGGGACTGGGTCACGAGCTTACAGCCAAACCAGGCTTACACATCCACTACATTCAAACCTTAAAAGGCACTACTTTGCGGCTCCCCGTCCATTCTGTCTGGACAAGTCATGGTCATAGGCCGCGCTTTGCCTTCTAAAGAGACATTATTGACTCAACAGCGGTCGTTTTCAGGTCAGAACGATCGTTTCTAGACCTACTGTACTCCTTTAGAATCTGCAGATCTGGCGAGCGGCATTTTGTCGATCGACATTGAGTCATTATCGATCGACATTAAGCCATAGATGACGATCATTAAGCCGCCCCGATGTCCTGTTGAAACGCCGATGTGTGACTTCAAGCTGGCGTCGATGGTTTGTGAGCCCTTGTTGCTGGATTTCAGGCTAGAGTCATGTGTTTCCGCTTCATCTCGAGACGTCATCGTCTCAGATTGATACGTCTTCAGCGCATTGATGATTGATTTGAGGTCATTGTCAATCGATTTCGGCACGTTGATTGCTGTCCTTGCAGCATCGCCGCCGATAATCCTTACGCGATAGCTCGTAGCTCATTGAAAATAAAACTGAATTTTTCCGTTTGACTATTTGGAAGCCAACGTGCTAGGATGCTCCCGCTCATGACGCAAATTCAAGAGGAAAGGGGGTGATAACCATGAATAATCAAAAATTAATTGTCAAAGCCGGTTTTCAGAATCTGTCGGATCCGGACGTGATCGCTTTGGCTGGCGCTGTTGTAAAAGGCGTCTATGCCGAGAAAGCATTTGCGACACCGCCGGTGGATCAACAGACTCTCGAAACCGCAGTCAATGATCTGAACGGAGCGATTGCTGCTCAGGCCGCAGGAGGCGGTACGGCGGCAACCGTGGCGAAGAAGACGAAACGTGAGGTCCTTAATGGTGTCTTGCGTAAACTCGCGCACTACGTTCAAGCGACCTGTAACGATGATTTGCAGCTCGTGACGAACAGCGGGTTCCAGGCCAGACGGGTCTCCGTCCGTTCCACTGCGCCACCGGACAAAGCGCAGATCCAAAGTGTCGACAACGGCCATACCACGCAACTTGTGGTGACGGTCAAAAAGGTTCCACACGCCAAGATGTACCAGGTACAAATCGCGGCTGTCGGCGCCAACAACACAGTGGGTCCATTTCAACCGGTGGGCATCTTCGCCAAATCCCGATCGATGACATTGACCGGTTTAACGCCGGGAACCATCTACGCCGTCCAGGTACGTGCTTGGGGCGGCCCGACAGGCTTCGGCGACTGGTCAGATCCTCTCAGCCATATGTGCATGTAAGTTCGCCACACATGGCACAACTAAGGCGCGGCCGTAAGGCCGCGCCTTTTTGTTGGCTGCTCGACACCGCCCGCGCCTACGTCAAATCTTCCGGACGAATCGGCAGCTTGCGGATGCGCTTACCTGTGGCGCTGAAAATGGCATTGGTCACAGCCGGCGCGATGGCCGGAGTGCTGGCCTCGCCAATGCCGCCAGGAGGATTCGTGCTGGGCACGATATAGGTCTCAATGACCGGCATCTCGTCGATACGCAGCGGTTCGTAGTTATTGAAATTCGTCTGCAGGACCCGGCCGCGATCCAGCGTGATCTCACCGCGAAGCGCAGCGCTCAATCCGTACACGATGCCGCTCTCGATCTGCTGTACGACAATCGCCGGATTCACGACTTGACCGCAATCCACGGCGCAGACGACCCGATGAACGCGGAGTTTTCCTTTTTCGATCGAAATCTCCGCCACCTGCGCATTGAAACTTCCGAGATTATCGACCACGGCGACACCGCGATGCCGGCCAGCGGCCAAGGGTTTCCCCCATCCGGCTTTATCGGCGGCCAATTCGAGGACTCCGAGCATACGAGGCGCTTTCGACAGCAACTTGCGGCGAAACTCGACAGGATCCTGCTTCGCGGCCGCGGCCATTTCATCCATGAAACTTTCCGTAAAGAAGGTGTTATGCGAATACCCTACCGACCGCCAATAGCTGACCGGTATTCCGACTTCAGGCGGATGGTATTCGACCAGAATGTTCGGAATCGTGTAGCGGATTTCCGCAATTCCTTCAACGCCGGTCCGATCGACTCCGTTCCGCAGCCCGGCAAACGACGGACACACCACGCGCGCATTCCACACCGTTGGCTGACCATTCGCATCGAGCGCCGATGCGAACTTCGTGTACGACGCAGGACGATACGTGTCGTGCTGCAGGTCATCCTCTCGCGTCCACTGCAGCTTCACAGGTACTTTAGCCGCCTTCGCAATCTCCACGGCTTCGCCAACGAAATCGGCACCGCCGCGGCGTCCGAAGCCGCCTCCAAGGTATACCGTATGGATCTGAACTTTTTCCGCGGGAAGACCGCACGCCGCAGCCGCAGTCTGCCGCGCGACACTCTGAATCTGCATGCCGCTCCATACATCACATCCGTCCGGCCGCACGTGAGCCACGGCATTCAGAGGTTCCATCGGAGCATGCGAGAGATAAGGCACTTCGTAAACGGCTTCGATTTTCTTTTCCGCAGCAGACAAGGCTGCTGCAACGTCACCTTCTTTGCGCGCAACGGCGCCCGGCTTTTCTGCGAGATCGGAAAATGCCTTGCGAATGGTCGCGCTTGATGTCGCGGCCAGCGAACCCTCGTCCCATTGCACCACGAGGACCTTGCGTCCTTCCATTGCCGCCCATGTGCTGTCCGCCAGAACGGCCACTCCATTGGAGATCTGTACGACGTCCTTGACACCCGGAACGGCCTTGGTCTTTGTGGCGTCGAAGCTCTTCACTTTTCCGCCGAAAACGGGACAGCGCTGCAGCGTCGCATACAACATACCTGGCACTTTGACGTCGATACCAAACGTGGTCTTTCCGCTCACCTTTCCCGGCGTGTCCATGCGCTTCTGAGGCTTGCCGACCAGCTTGAACTGCGTGGGATCTTTCAAAGCAACGTTCTGCTGCGGAACCGGAAGTTTTCCTGCAGCTTCAGCAAGACTGCCGAAGCTGACCCGCTCGTTTGTCCTGATGTTGAGAACAGTGCTGTTTTCAGCGCGGCACTGCGATTTCGCCACGTTCCATTTTTGAGCAGCCGCCTGAACCAGCATCTCGCAGGCCGTAGCGCCGGCTTTGCGCAAGGGTTCCCAGGACGTGCGCACACTCATGCTTCCAAAAACGCCCTGCATGGGTCCAAACGCGACAGGATCGACACCAGGGAATTCGGTGCGGATCTTTTTCCAGTCGCACTCGAGTTCCTCGGCAAGCAGCATCGACAATGACGTGACGGTTCCCTGCCCCATCTCTGCTTTGTGAATGTAGAGAGTCACCGTGTCGTCCGTCCCGACCTGAACGTAGGCGTTCAGTTTTCCGACAGGACCCTGCGCTGCTGCCTCATGACTCTCCGGCAGATAGAAACCGAGGACGAGGCCTCCGGCGGCGGCAGCGCTTGTCTTGAGGAAGCCGCGGCGATCGAGCTTCTGGATAATGGATGCGCTCATTCGGCACCTCCCGTGGTTTCGACTTTCGACCCGGGAGCATATCGGGCAGCGCGGTGAATCGCCGCACGGATAGCGGAATAAGTACCGCACCGGCACAGGTTTCCGCGCATCGCCTGGTCGATTTCGGCATCGGTCGGATTCTGTTTGCGGGCAAGCAGCGCGGATGCCGACATGATCTGTCCGGATTGACAATAGCCGCATTGCGGTACATCGGCCTCGATCCAGGCGCGCTGCACCGGGTGACTGATATCCGGGGACAAACCTTCGATAGTCGTCACGTTCTTCCCCGCAATGCTCGAAATCGGCGTGCCACACGAACGGGTCGCAACTCCATTGATGTGCACCGTACAAGCGCCGCAGAGTTGCAGGCCACAGCCGAATTTGGTGCCGGTCAAGCCCAGCGTGTCGCGCAGGACCCATAACAAGGGCATCTGCGGTGAGACCTCGACACTTTGTCGTTTCCCATTAAGAATGAACTCAATGGCTGGCATTGGAATCCTCCTCAAGAAGTCCTGCCAGTATACACCCCGATTCCGGGGACAGAATAAGCCACGAATTGAACGAATTTAACGAATGGATCCGTTCGTTAAATTCGTTCAATTCGTGGCTTATTCTGTCCGGAATTCCGGCCGGGCGTTCTGGTATACTGCGCGGCCTATGAAACCAAAAAATCGCGGTAGGATTATTGGCTTTCTGGCTTTGCTGGTAAGGCTGGCTAGACCTGCGTTGGCGCAGGTCGACTTCAGCGGCGAATGGGCTCCCCTTTATCACGAGGATTCACCGGAGCGGCTTCCCGGTCCGGAACTCGGAGATTACCTGGAACTGCCAATCAACGATGCGGCGCGCATGCGCGCGGACAGTTATGACGCGGATCGCATCTCTGTAGTCCAGGAATATCAATGCCGTCCTCACGGCGCGGATTACGCGATGCGAGGACTCGGCAACATCCGAGTGTGGAGAGAAATCGATCAGGCAACACAACGCCTCATTGCCTTTCATCTTCATTTTCTGGCATGGGACAGCGAGCGCACGATCTGGATGGACGGCAGGCCGCACCCCGGCGAACTGTCGCCGCACACGTGGCAGGGATTTTCAACAGGTGTGTGGGAAGGCAACATGTTGACCGTCACAACGACTCACCTGAAGGAAAACTACATCCGCAGGAATGGCGTCCCGCGGAGTGACAAAGCAACTTTCACAGAACATTGGACGCGCCATGCCGACTGGCTGACCGTGACCACTGTAATTGATGATCCGGCCTTCCTCACCGAACCGCTGGTCCGCAGCGATAACTGGTACCTCGATCCAGGCCAGGCGATCGGCGTGTTTGGTTGTGAAACCGCCGCGGAAGTACCGGCGCCCGAAGGCACCGTTCCGCATTGGCTGCCCGGCGCCAATCCCAATCTTCGCGAATTCGCCAACTGGTACGCCCTGCCATTCGAGGCGACGCGCGGCGGAGCGGAGACTCTATATCCCGAATATCGCGCGAAGCTGCTGGAATACAAGCCGCCGGAACAATGCACCCGATACTGCGCATGTTTAACGCTGCTGGGGAACGGATGCAACGTTCAGCCCAGCCGAACGCCGACGCGGTGATCAAACGATGATTCGACACCTGCTGGCAATCGGATTTCTGCTTTTGGCCCGGCAAACCCCCAACCTTGATCGCGTCGAGGTTCAAACCATACCGGTTCAGGGCAACGTTCACATGCTCGTTGGTGCTGGCGACAATGTGACAGTACAGGCCGGCAACGAAGGCATTGTCATCGTCAACACCTCCTACGAAACGCTGGCTCCGAAAATTCTCGCTGCGCTTCGCAAACTGTCGGATAAACCGATTTTCTGGGTCGTCAACACTTCAATCGATGCCGACCACATCGGCGGAAACGACGCGTTGCCGAAGCTGGCGAATGCCGCAACGCGCCAGGGCGTCCGAATCGTAGCTCACGAAAATGTGGTGAATCGTATGACGTCTGCTCCACGGGGAGCGGAGCCCGTTGTCCCGGACAAGCTCTGGCCGAACGACGAATATTTTCTTCCGCAAAAAGACTTCTCATTCAACGGTGAGGCGATCGTCGTCTACCACATGCCGGCAGCTCACACCGACGGCGACAGCATCGTCCTGTTCCGCAGTTCGAATGTCCTCAGCGTCGGCGACATCTTCAATCCCGGCCGCTACCCTATGATCGATTTGCAGAACGGCGGTAGCGTGCAGGGCCTCATCACTGCATTGAATAAAATTCTTCAGCTCACGGTCCCGCTCAAATACCAGGAGGGCGGAACATACGTCATTCCAGGACACGGCCGCGTTTGCGACGAAGCAGACGTGGTCGAATATCGGGACATGGTGACGATCATCCGCGATCGCATACAGGACCTGATCAAAAAAGGAATGAGCCTGGATCAGGTCAAGGCAGCCCGGCCGTCCCGCGACTACGACACGGAGTATGGTCCCGGTGACGCATTCGTTGAGACCGTGTACAAAAGTTTGACGGCAAAGAAATGAAAGGACGAACGATTCTCTTCATCGCAGTTCTTCTGCTCTCCACCACGGCATTCGCGCAGGGCCGCGGACAGGCTCCGCCACCGAGCCCGCGTGCAGCAGCGCAGGTCGACTTTACCGGTTATTGGGTTTCTGTCGTCTCGGAGGACTGGCGCTGGCGGATGGTGACTCCCGCACGCGGCGACTTCGCGAGTATTCCGTTTAATGCCGAGGGCCGAAGAGTCGGACTCGCCTGGGATCCGGCTAAGGACGAATCGGCTGGCGAACAATGTAAAGCATATGGAGCCGCCGCAATCATGCGCCGGCCGGGTCGGCTGCACATCACCTGGCAGGACGACAATACCCTGCGCATCGATACGGATGAAGGAACACAGACAAGGCTGCTTCATTTCGACGAGAAGCCGCCGGCATCTGCGGAGCGGACGTGGCAAGGGTATTCCGCAGCGAACTGGGAAAAGGCCCCGCGAGGAACCGGCACGCCTGCGCCGGCATTAGGCGCCGTCCGGCAAGGATTGCAAGGCCGCTCGCTCGAGGTTGTTACCACACAATTGCGCCCTGGCTATCTTCGCAAAAATGGTGCGCCTTATAGCGCCAATGCCGTTGTCCGGGAGTTCTATGACCTGTTCAAAGAGCCCCGGGGTGATACGTGGTTCATCGTAACAACGGTCGTCGAGGACCCCACCTATCTCACCGAACCGTTCGTGACGAGTTCGAACTTCAAAAAGCAGGCTGACGCGGCAGGATTCAACGCATCTCCTTGTTCAACGAAGTAATAAGCCACGAATTGAACGAATTAAACGAATTGAATTCGTTAAATTCGTTCAATTCGTGGTTTATCTCTTCTAGGAGAGTGGCTATTCCTTCGGCGAAACGTCGCGCAGTTGGATCAGCCACTTGCCGTTCACGCGTACAAGATGATCGACGCTGCGGCCGAGGCAACGATGCGAGGCGGCGCCTTGTCCGGCCCGGCTCCGGTTACGGTGATGTAGTACGCGTGATGATTGGCGTGATCCTGATCGATGAACTCAATCCATTGATTGGTTTCCATGTGATACAGCGGAGCTCGCGGCGGTGCGCCGGGTTGGGGCTTGAGTCCATCGCCCAACTTCTTCAGCGCCTCGTGTCCCTTGGTCGCGTTCGCGCCTGTTCCGACTGTCCATCGACAGTGTAGGTGGCGGCGTAGGTGGTCCCGTCACCGGTATCGAGAGCACGCGTGTAACGCCACATCAACTCTTCAATTTCCGCGCGGTCCTTTTCCCGCGCAGAGGTGTCCTGGGCGAAACTGTCGTCGTGACGAACGTCAACGCGCAACGACCGCGATCACGAAGCCGATTCGAACCGTGTTCATGGTGCTGCTCCTTGAGAGAGGTGGACAGACTTAAGCATTCGAGGACAACGTGTGTCAATCAGGTTCTTGGAACGCAACAGAACGCTGAAGGCAGGTTCACGGCGCTGCGGGAACATCGAACAAACTCCGTTCATGCGTTGGAATTTGTTAGCGTGCGGCTGCCGGGAGTTGTCGGCGGTCGGCGGAGGGGGAGCGGGAGCGCGAAGACGTAAATCATAGAAGCGCGCAGCCAGAAAACAATGGAACAGAAGTTGTCTTTAAAATCGGCGCTATCTCTCCAAAGATGTAGAAATCCTGCAACAAATCTCCGCAAATGGCTGACAATACATGACATCCAAACACGAATGGTTGCATGTGAACAATATTGAGCGTCAGCGTCAGATCAACCTGCAGGAGTTTTAAAACGCGGGTAAGCGGTACCGGGCAATCGGATTTTTATGTAAAGTTACGGAAATGTCAGAGCGGAATCGCACCGAAGAACGCCCCGGGCGCACAGCACTTCAGCAACAAACCAGGAGAGACTAATGAAGAATGGCTCAAAGCCCCCAAGATCCACAGGAGTCTGTAATAAACTCAGCTTCCTTCGTTCCGCTGTTGCTCGCACTTATTTTCATCTTTCTATTTAGCGCTACAACCGCGGTGGCTCAAACAACCACCTTCACGTATCAAGGAAAGTTGACTGATGGCGGGTCGCCCGCCAATGGAAATTATGATTTGCAATTCACGTTGTGGGATGCGTTGACCGCTGGCACACAACAACCGCAGCCTTCTCCGGTGACAGTCCCCCGTTCAAGCGTGGCCGTTGCTAATGGAGTGTTCACGGTCCAATTGGATTTCGGCGTCAGCACGTTCCCCGGAGCGGATCGCTTTCTTGAAATTAGTGTGAGACCAGCCGGTGGTCCAACTTTCACAACGCTTGCTCCACGCCAACAGATCAGCTCAACGCCTTACGCCATTCGCACGCTTAGTGCCACCACAGCAGATGGGTTATCGAGCGCCTGCGTTAGTTGCGTGCAGAATTCACAGATCAATTCAGTCGCGGGAAGCAAAGTAAGCGGAGCTATTCCGGTGGCCGGAGTGCCGGGTGGCAGCGCTAACTACATACAGAATACGACAACACAACAATCGGGCAGCAACTTTAACATTAGTGGTAACGGTTTTATGGGCGGCAACATGGGCATCGGCATGACGTCGCCGAATGCCCGGCTGGACGTTCAAAGTACTGGTGTGGCAGTTGACGGTATATCAAGCACCAGTTCCTCAGGAGATGGAGTTGTGGCAACGTCTTCAATTGCGACGGGCGTGCTCAGCACTGGCGGAGCGAGAGGTGTTTGGGGTGTGAGTTCGGGCGGCGTCGGGGTACTAGGTCAAACAGGCTTGAATGGTATCAAGGGCGGCATCGCCATAGAAGCAGTCGGCACTAGTCTCAGGGCGACACACAAACCGCCTTCGCGCCACGTGGAGGAGTGATATAGACCTTCACCCGATATTGGCTACCTGTTCTCCTATGATTATGGGGCCGGTGTCCCGAGAACCCTCGCGCTCAATTCTCCTGGCGGCCTTGTAGGCATCAACACTGCTACGCCTGATACTCAACTGACAGTGAACGGTAACGTCGACAAGCCCGGCGGCGGATCGTGGGGTGTCTTTTCTGATGAACGTTTGAAGAATATTAAAGGACGCTTCAGCCCCGGTCTTAATGCGGTGATGCAGGTCACTTCCCTTACGCTACGAATACAAGCCTGACAACGTGCTGGGAATTAAATCCGAAGGTGAACACATCGGCTTCAGCGCGCAACAGGTGCAACGGATCATTCCAGAAGCAGTGACTAAGAACGACAAGGGCTACCTGCTTGTCAACAATGATCCGACCCCGGACGATGCTCAACGCAATTCAGGAACAACAAACACAGATACATCAGCAGCAACAACAAATTGAAAACCAGCGCGCTAAGGAGCGCAACCAGCAGAAATTGATCAGCTCTCAACAGAAAGAACTCGAGGCATTGAAAACCCGGCGGGGCCCCATCGTTCCTGCGATAAGATCCGGGCGCCGCCAGTTACAATGAGATCATGGTCGAAGGGCTGAAGCAGCACCTTCACGAACCCGTTCTCGCCTTCAGTTCTTCCAGCCAATTCAGAACGACGACCATGCCGGCGGTCGGAGCAGTGGATGCCTAGGTCGGAGCCGACACTGTCCTTGATGAGCAGAAATCGCCGGCAGTCTGGGGAGACGTCGCAATGCGTATTGCCTGCGAACATTCACAGCAAAGGTGATGGTGCTCGACGAAGATCGTGCTCCCAGCGAACCGGGACTCCCAGAGCACATCCTTCTATCCACATAGAACAATTCCTTGCCGCTCCGCGCCCAGGCAGGCCCATTATCGAGCGTCGAAAGAGCGGCGGAATCGACGTTCGGAAACGGACGGACATAAATCTGGTTGGCTCGACTCGTTGGATTCGTAAGCGAGCCAGCGTCCATCGGGAGAGATTTCGCCATCATATTCTCTAAAGGATGTACTGACGAGAGGAGCCGTCGTACGCTTCTCATCCAGCGTGAGCAAATTGAGATCGAGTCCCGTCCCGGTCACATCTCCGACAAACACGACCGACTTCCCATCCGGAGAGACAGACATCGGCCCCTGCCAGTTGGGACTCGTGGTCGGACCAACTCCGCTGTCCCGGTGTTGTCTGCCGCCTGCCAGAACAGGTTGGTATTAGACCCGCCGCGAGGCGAAGTGAAAAGCACACGCCGGCTATCCGGCGTCCACAGGGGGAAGTGGTTCGAGCCCGGGTCGAGCGTCAGGCGCGTCAGCGTCGCCCGTCCCAGGTCCCAGATCCAGATAGCCTTCGCCTGATCGAAGAAATGAGAGCGCGACTCCCACCGTCGGGCGAGAACCGCGCGGATGTTCGTAAGCGTGCGGCGACGCCTGAGGGACTCCTCTTTGCACCTGTGCCGATTCACCCACACAAGCGTGCGCGCGTTCGCCCCGAGGGCTCCCGGCCGACGTCCGAACGTAGACGAAGCGTCGCCGCCGGTCGGCCACGGCGAAATCGCCGGCGCCATTATTTGTGACAGCGAGCCGCGGCAGCAGCGGAACATGGACCGTTCCGCGCGTCTCCAGACCGATACGGATCAAAGGTGATCGCGCGCAGCGTCCCCCCCGCGACGTAAACCAGGTGGCCGGCCAGGTAGTGCCCGTGGCTCCCGCCGCGCAGCAGGACTTTTAGGTCCCAGCGCGCAGATCACGCACCGCCACCTGCGCTGCATCGAGCCCGCCTGTCTGCGACGTAATCGTGAAGAGGACGGCGCGACCACCGGGCAGATTTCCGGCCAGAGGTGGTCGGCTTCTCCCTGCGCGCGGTCGGGCCGCGTCAGCACGTCGGGACGTCCCCCCTTCGGCCGACACGCGCTGCAGCCCCGTCCCCTGGTTGTTGGTCGCGAAGATGATCGTGTCGTCGCGAGCCCACGTCGCGCCGTTGGAGGCCCGTCGAGGCTGGCGAGCGCGATCGGACGGGCCGCCCGTGATCGCGACCTTATGGATTCCGCGGTCGATGAAGCCGACCCACTGACCATCCGGCGAAACGAATGGCTCCTTCAAGCCGACGCCGCTGGCAATCGCCACGGGTTCGAGCGCGTCGAGCGCGCGGACGAAGAGCTGCGTGGCATTGTTGCCGATGTAGACGACGTGCGTCCCGTCGGGTGAGAGGGCCAGGTCGCGATCGGTGTCGTTGATCGTCAGCGCCGCCGTACCGGTGGTCGCAATGGTCAGGCGCGTGACGCCCGGCGGCGCGGCCTGGGCGCCACGGTCGCCCACAGCACAAGCATCAGCATCGCTCCAGCGAGCGCCGTGCCGGCCACAATCCACGGCAGCGGGCGCCGCCAGCGTGGCGACGCGCGCCGCCATGAGCGATCGCGTCTGTGCCGTCAGGCGCGCCGGCAAGCAGATCCTCGATCTGCACTCTCGCCTCACCGATTGCCTGCAGACGGCGTCTCGGATCTTTCTCAGGCAGCGGCGGAGCAGTCGTTGTAGGGCCTGCTAAGGCGTGTCAACGGGCAACGCCTGCCAGTTCGGGTCCGTCTTCAGACCGAAGCCAACACGTCCGAGATCAGCTCGCCCTCGAACGCTGCGTTGACCGGTGAGCATCTCGTAACAGCACGCACCCGAACGCCCAGATGTCGGCGCGTTTGTCGACGACTTTACCGCGCGCTTGTTCCGGGCTCATATACGCGCCGTGCCAAGGATGCATGCGATGCCGGTCATGCTCGCGGGCGGCGTCAACTTCGGCGAACTCGAGATGAACCGAGCCGCACTCGAGCTCGCACCGCGCACGACGCTTCGCGAGTCCGAAGTCGAGGACTTTCACGGTGCCGTCCGGCGTCACTTTGATATTCGCCGGCTTCAGATCGCGATGGATGATCCCTTGCTCGTGCGCGGCTTCGAGCGCCTCGCGATCTGCTTGGCGATGGGGAGCGCTAAGTCGAGAGGAATCGGGCCGCGAACGATGCGATCGGCGAGAGTTCTCCCCCTCGACGAGTTCCATGACAAGAACGCGACGACGTCTCGCTTTCTTCGAGGCTGTAGATGGCGGCGATGTTGGGATGATTCAAGGTCGCAAAGATTTCCGCCTCGCGTTGAAACCGGCTCATCCGATCGGCTTCTTTCGCGAATTGCTCGGGCAGCATTTTGATCGCAACGTCCGCTTCGGCCGTCACGTCGTGAGCCCGATACACTTCGCCCATTCCGCCTTTGCCGGGCAAAGCCGTGATCAAATGCGAGTCGAATTGCGTACGAAGGGAAATTGCCAGGAACTGGGCGCGATTATAGCGAAAGAGGGCCCAGGATTCGAAGGTCTTGGCACAGAGGCTACTCTTGATCGAGATCAATCGAATCTGGACCGTAGATTCCGCACAGAGTCCACATTTGAGAAACTTTGCGCGGATTGTTGATCGCTACGTCGATGCGTTGTCCGCGATCAGCGTTCGTTCCTGCCCATCATGGAACCGGAAC
The DNA here is from genome assembly GCA_963738025.1 of uncultured Acidobacteriota bacterium. Classification (GTDB taxonomy): domain Bacteria; phylum Acidobacteriota; class Terriglobia; order 20CM-2-55-15; family 20CM-2-55-15; genus 20CM-2-55-15. The sequence continues at coordinate 226,104 of CAVTWA010000003.1, forward strand.
ATATGACTTCGTCCAAATCCGTCACGCTGGCAGGCAAGTACTGAAAAAGCATTTACGAACCAGCTTGCCGCATGTTCGTGGACGTCAAGAGAAAACGGCAAGATCGTCAATGGGCCATTGAGATGAAAAGCCCGGGCGTCGGCACGCGAGCCGGATCGAAACGGAGAGTATCGCGATCAGATCGTCTCCTGCGTGCCGCAGCCGCACGGGTGTTGGCGTGGGATTGGCAATACCCCAGTAAATTGTAACGGGAAGGAAGTGTTGAAAGCCGACGGAACAGCAAACGCAGTCGATTGACGAGGACTCATGAGATGCGAAATTCAATTCTTGCCGCTGCTGGCGCGCTCTTTTTTTCGTATTCGTTACACGGCGCAGACGCCATAGGACGCTCACGACCTGACTGGAACCTGGACATGAACGAACCGCGTTCTGGCAATGAGCAACGAGGCTCCTCCGATGACGCCTTGGGGGAAAACGAAATTCGACGCCGCTAAACCGGTATAGGACCGCGGGCCGTGGCAGGCGGACTCGGAAATGATCCGTTGATGACCTGCGATCCAGTCGGTATGCCGGGGTATCTGTTCCTCGAAGTTTCAATCTACCCGATGGAATTCATACAGACATCAAAGCGTGCTGCAGCAGTTCGAATGGGGCAACGTCTATCGACAGATCCGGATCGAGGCCGCGACCTGCCGAAGGATCCTGACCCGCATGGATGGGATATCCGTCGGCCGATGGGAAGGAGACACGGTTGTCATAAACTCCATGGGTTTGACGAGAGAACCTTACTGGATCATTTTGGCAATCCCGTGAGCGAAGAGGCGCGCATGGAAGAGCGATACCGACGGGTCGATCGGGATACGCTGGAGTTGACGATCACATTAACTGATCCGAAAGCGTATGCGAAGACGTGGGTGAGCGAAATGAAGAAGTTCAAACACGGCCAAACAGAAGTCCAGAACTTTTTTGCGTGCCATCCGGAAATGACTTTACCTTCAACAACGATCGGGATCCTGAGCCGGTATTATTCACAAATAGTTTGCATTGAAGGGTATTTACACCGTGTCGTCCTTTTCTATCGGATCCTCGAGTACTTTCGCAGGTTGTTCAAACCGACATCGGCCGCGTAGATGTTGCCCTGCTCGTCCGCGGCAATGCCCGACGCCGAGGTGCCTGTGTCGGTCATCTTGCTCAAATCGCCGGGATCGGGAATCAGGTACTTGAGCTCGCCCGTGATCGCGTTGCCGATCGACGATGGCCCTGTCGTTCGCGCCGGTCGTCGGCCCCGTGACCGACTCGCCTCGAGACGCGGCTGCGGCGTTCTGATAAATAGCGCCGACGAACAGGTTGTCGTGTCTCGTCGACGTAGACCGAGCTCGGCTGACCGAACTGTTTCCACGCGGCGATGAAATGGCCGTCCTGATCGAAGACCTGGACGCGATTGTTCTGACGGTCGGCCACGTAGACATATCCCTTGGAACCGCCGACGAAAATATCGTGAGGCTCCTTGAAATTGCCCGGCTCCGAGCCCACGCGTCCCCACTCCTTGACGAACGTTCCGTCTGGCGGGTACTTCACCACGCGGCCGCTGTTCGATTTGTTTGGCGAATGCCCATCCGCCACGAAGATGTCGCCATTCGGCGCAATCGCCACGCCGGTCGGCCGATCGAACGTGTACGGTCCTTTCCCGGCACGCCCGGCGTGCCGATCGTCATCAGCACCTGGCCCGCCGGACTGATCTTGAGAACCGCGTGCCCCATCCTGGCGCCCTGCGCGTTTCGGGCAGGCATGCCGAGGATCGTGTCGTCATCGTTGGTATCGGTGGTCCAGATGTTCCCGTTCTTGTCGACGGTGAATCCGTGAGGATGCGCGAAGAGGCCGACACCGAAGCTCTTGAGCAGTCGTACCGGCCGGATTGAACTCCAGAATTGGCGGATTCGCGTCGCCTCGATTCAAGACACGTGGCGTCGCCGGACGGCTTGTCGTTGAAACAACGGTGGAATACCCAGATATTGCCGTCGGCGGTCACGTGCACTCTGATGACCTCTCCCCAACGATGCCGTTCGGGCCCTTCATGCTCGCGGGCAGCGTCGGCCAGTCGGGCACCAGACGATAGGGATTCGGCAGCGTGGGTTTAGGAACAGATGCTTCCCGGTTCGTCTGACCGTGCGCCATCACGACCAACGCAGCAGCAACGAGAGCGGAGAGCGCGAACGAGCAAACGCGACTGGACTTCGTCATGGTGGATCTCCTCAACTCGGCGGCGCAGGCAAATCGTTTTCCATCTTCAGCCGGCACACAGACGGATGGGAAGCCGGGTTCCGGGCGGCAGAATAACCTCTCTTGGGATGTACCGGGAAGGCTTTTTCGGCAATAAAGGTCGGGCTGGGACTTGGAAATCCTTTTTTGAATGTAGGGCTGAAAGAACGGGAAGGGTGCAGGTCCGTCGTCGACTCGGAGGAATGCTGAATTACTACTACCGGCAGGCCGCATGATTTGAGTTTTTGGACCATACTGATCGATTTGCAAGCTGTGAAACAAATGCCGTTCATGGGTTAGAAAGTTGTTAGCGAAATCCGGCTAGTGGCTCATGTTTGCCAGGAAATAGTCTTGTCCGCCAGAAGTGGACATAAGACGGCACTGGGACAGGCAACTCCGACTCCCCTTACTCTTCGGTCGGCGTTTAGATTTCCTACTAACCTATCTCGTTTTGACGAATTCGCCGTGCGAGTGTTGTCGCCGGTTTTCGCGGGCGGCAGGCGCCGAACGGTCAAAGGATGCCAACTGATTCCGGCACGCGAGAAAAGCTGGAAGACTGCCTGTTCGCAATTGCGGGCGCTCGATCCCGACAGCGTTGCATCAATCTGGTATTCGATTTCATTGCCGGGACTACAGATCCGATCGAACGCAAAGTGTATTGTGACTTTCGCCTGGTCATATGGAATGAGAATGGGACCAGCCTGGCGCCGTAAGCGCTTGCGCCAGGTGACGCGCCGCAATGGCCGCTTTCCGATCGCCGCGGCGGCTGCGGAAATCAACTCCGGCAGCGGATTCTTGAGCCGGCGCTCGAGCACGGTCATCGGGGATAAGCACCCCGCCAGGATGTCCGCGGCCCAGCAGCTGTCTATAGCAGCCACTTGAGCCTCCTCGTATTGCGGCACAGGTTCGACGTTTCGATCGGTCTCCAAGGCTACAGCAAAGCCCCCGGGGTCTTCCAATAATTCCAGCAGGTATCCGCCGCTGAGCAGGACGCCGTCTTCCGTGTCGAAAATGTGCGAGAGGCTTGTTGAGCCTGAAGGCATGACCGCAGATAGTGCGAGCGCCAGCGACTCGAAGGCGTGTTCGCTGTGGACCCCCAGCCTTAACCGGTGTGTGACGCCTTGTATATCCGGAGGAGCCGTTACCGAGGTAGCGGTTTGCGAAGGCGCACGCGAGACGGTCGCCGTCGGCCTCTCCTCCAATTTTGGCGATCAGATCGGTGATTGCTTTCCCGACGACGCCGCGGCGCGGAATGCGCCAGCCTTGCCTCCACATTGCACCACAGGGTATCGAACGCGATGGCTGCAGCATCCTGTGGGAAAACCGCCGCAATCGGGTTCCGACGAACGCTCATCTGCTCGATGACGCTGGCATAAGGTACTTGCGCTGAGATGAAAAACTCCGGATGCTGCAGAGCCCACTCACAGAGGTGCCGGTGCAAAGCCTTCCGTCTGTCGACCATACTGAGAAAGGCCGTCAACTTTGCTCCCATTCCGCGTCCTCCGACATGCTCGACGAGCCGCGACAGCGTCCGGAGTGACAGCACGGTTGGAATCGTTGGAACAAGGATCAGGTCGGCGGCAAAAAAAACGTTCTCACTCAATGTCGATAGTCCTGGCGGGCAGTCCAGCAATACGTAGGTGTATTCGCGGCCAAGCTGCTGGAGGACTTCAGCGAGGTCGCGGTCGGGCCGGCCACGCTGCTGAAGGAACTGGTCGAGCTTGCGATAGGCGAAGTCAGCCGGCAAGAGGTCCAGGTTGTCGTAGTCCGTGGCCTTGATAGCTTCGCTCAGCGTATCGATTTGGCTCAGCGACTCCTTTCCGAAGCCTTCGACCTCGGGTTGCACGCGGAAAGTGAAACTCGACGCGGCCTGCGCATCCAGATCCCATAGCAGGGTTCGCGCGCCCGATGCGGCAGCGACGTATGCGAGGTTAACGGCCGTAGTGCTCTTGCCGACGCCGCCCTTCATGTTATAAATCGCGACAACAATCACGGCAAGGCCTCCTGTGAAGCGAAGCGCTTAAAGAACCGGCTGAAGTCGGCCTGCGTACTTGCCTTGCAAAACCGAGACAATTCCCGATTGACTTGCGGGCGCAATGACGCCGCGCGGTCGCGGGCATTTTCTGCCAGGCGCTCAACACTGAGAAACGCGCCGCTCTTTCCCGCGCCGGTTTCCACAAGAGCATCACCGGCGACGAGCAGGTGCTCCTCCTCCACCTGGGCATCAATGAAGTCACCCAGAACACTCTGTACCTTCTGGAGGCTGTCGATTATCCCATCGAGATCACGGCAGTCGTGCAGCGAGCGCGTTGCATCGATCATGTAACCCAGTTTCTTCGCCTTGATCCGCACCTGGTGGATTGCCTCTACTGGGGTCTGGTCATGGATCGCCATGGCGCTATCGATCAGGCGCCGATGGACATGCAGGATCCGCCGCGAGGTTACCTCCAACAATGGACGAGCTGCGTCCGCGGGTTCGCGGGCTCGCGGCGGCTCCTGCAGAAACGCCCGCCAGCTTGCAAGCAGGTCTCGATAGCGGTTACTTTCGAGGACCCGCTGCAGCAGGCTGTGTGCGTGCAATTGCTTTCGGCTGAGGAAAGCGACGAGATCTGCCAGATCGCCGCCCGGAAGGCTTTCGGATGACTGGCGAAGGCTAAGCAGAAGCACATCCAGATCGCGCTTCATGCTGGTGCTTCTGGCCAACCACTGGAACTCAGTTCTGAAGAACGTCACCGCGTCCACCGGAAAAATGTCTTTGATCTGGCCGAGCAGCGATCGGGTGCGCCGCAAAGATACGCGGTAGTCGTGCAGGAACTCGGTGTCCAGATCGGCGCGCACGCCGGGTTCGTTAGCAACCATGATGTCCAGCAAAGCCTGGTGAATCTGACGTGCACCGGCTTCCGCGCTCACCGACTGGGCGAGCGCGACATCGAACCGCGATGCGTCGCGAGACGGCGACATACCCAACGCCTTGAGCGCAATCGCCAGCAGGCCGGAGGGTGACCGTTCCAGGTCCGGACGACTCTCGATGATCCGAAGCAGCCGTTCGTAGGCCGCATCATAACCTCTCATGCCGCTGAGCGTAACGAGCGCCGGAATACCTTGCCAATAGCCGGATCGCCCCGGAGTCCGTGCCCGCCCCTCTTCGATTCGGATTCTCGCCACTGTTTTGCGGTCGTTGTCGAGAACGTCGAGCGAGCGACCCTGCAGTTCGACTTCCACTTGAGGCATCAACCTGCGCATATCAATTATTGGCTCCAGACTCGCACGCAATGGGCCGGATGGCAGATCCCACGCGAAGGCGACCGGTGCCGTCACCGGAGCTTCTAAGCGAACCTGCCCGTCCCGCGGCTGCCACTCCAACCATTCACCTTTGTTTCCGGAGCGCGCGGTCAGCCGTCCGCCTGCGGCTGCGATGAGACCATTGAAGGTGTCCAGCAGCACCAGCCTGTGTCGAACGATCGGACGAATCCTGACTGGCAGGAGCGCCTGCAAGCTGTTGGCAATACCCTCCGACAGTGCGGCCTCGCCGAGCGTGTACTGGGTTTCAGAGATCAACTGCGGGGCTCCGGCGCGAACGGAGTCTGTTCGACACGTTCATCGCGAATGCGAAAAGGGATCACTGCTGCCTTCGATGTAGTTGCGTCATTAAACGGTTTCCCGTAGACCTCGACGAGTCCATCTTCGAATGGTGTCTTATGCTTTGGTCAGTTCTGGTCCAGGTAGCTTTGCCAACGGGAACAAAACGGAACACAAGAACCACAAAAGGCGCAAAAAGCGCAAAAGCGTATGTGCTTTCTGTGCCTTTTTGTGGCTTGGTTCTGTTAGTCGCCCTTTCCGATGTTCTTCAAGAGATCGGCCTTCGTCACATCGCGATCGCCTCCGGCCGGTTGGTGCACCGAGATGATCGTGTTGACGTCCAGTTTCAGCTCATCCAGCTTGGTGGCGAACAAGCGCTCAAACCCGTTCACCGTCTGGGGCGGCGCGGCACTCGGGGCCGGCGGATTGAAAGCGTCCGCTTCGAGTACGGCTTTGATCTTCGGAAGATAGACGATGATCAGATCTTCGGCGTGCGCCGCCTTGATGTGATACAGCTCGATCGTGTTCACGTTGTCTTTCAGAACCTTCTTCTCACCGATGTATTCGAACTTCGCCTTCTTCTCCGACTGGGACAGCTTGTCGGGCATCAGTAGAGTGCGAGGATTCGTGAACCACTTTTCGTAAAGCGGCTTGTTCGATTCATGCGTGATGATGATCGCGCCCTCAGCGGCTGCAGCTCTCAAACCGCCCGAGTGATCCGAATGTGTATGAGTGTTGACCACAAATTTGATGGGCTTGTTCGGGATGGCTTTTTTGACTTCAGCGATGATGTTAGTGGTGACCATTTCGCTTTGGGGGGCTTCCAGAAGAACAATGTGGTCCTTCATTTCGACCGCAACGCTGCGATAGCCGCCAGTGATGAGGTAAATACCGTCTGCGAGTTTCTTCGATGTAACGGCCGCAGCAGCAGGTGCGCCACCGCGTCCGCCGCCTGCCGCCTGGCCTTCAGGTGCTGCGCCACCACGACCGCCACCTGCGCCGCCGGCGCCACCTCGTCCGCCGCCAGCTGCCTGACCGCGACCTTCAGGAGCGGCACCGCCGCGTCCGCCGCCACCGGCTCCGGCTGCTGGTCCACGTCCTTCAGGAGCTGCGCCACCACGGCCAGGGCCACCACCACGGGGGGCCGGCGGAGCGGGCGCCGGAGCATTCGCCTTCACGTCCGTCACACTGAAGTCGGACCAGGCTAACCCGGCACGGGTCTGGACGATCTTCGCCGGAAACTTCACGCCACTGAAGTCTTTATAGCCGGAGTAGCTCTGCTCGACGAGCATATCGCCAACGACGGCGTCTTCGACTTTCGTTTCGACCCTGGCGATCATGTTCTGCGCGTCGATATATCCACTCAAGGTGTAGGGCACGCCAGACGGAGCCTTTTGCTCGACTGGAAATGAAACAACCGTGTACTTCTTGCCATTGACCGTACGCTGAATCACCGTCGCGTTGCTGGCCGCAGAAGCCATTTTCAAGAACCCGGGTGGAGAAAGAACGACATCGAGCTTTGCATTCCAACCCGCATTCGCGGCGATCACCGCCGTATTTTGCGCTTCAGCGGTAGGCGCGAGTCCGCCTCCGCCCGCAAGTTGACCGTCTGGTTCGGCAGGGCGTGAACGCGTTTCCGTTTGCTGACCCGTTCCGGCATTGACGTCGACATAGCGCGTGAAATTCTTCACGGTAAAGTGCGGCCAGCCTTTGGCGGCGCTCTGCGCCTGGCCCATGGCCGTGCCTTCGAAGCCCGACCCGGAATATTCGATCGACTTGAGCTGATCGTACCCCATCGCTTTCGATACATTGTTGAGAACCGTTTTCGCATCTTGCGCCGCGACCACGGACGCGAGCGCCAAGCTGCATATCAAAGCAGCCACCGACTTCCTGAACATGATTGCCTCCTGATTTCGGGAAACCCGGATACTTATACAAGAAAAAGCTGGACAGCGCTAGAATGCTGGCGGGTTCACGAACTACAGAGACACGAAGACACAGAGAAAGGCCGCCTTTTGATATTACTTTTGCGGCCTTTCTCTGCATTTCCGTGCCTCCGTGGTTTCGATTATGTACAGGAGCGGATTGATGTTTCATCGGAATCGAGTCTTATTCTTTATCGCCACGATACTCCTCGCAGCACAAATCCCGGCCATCACGGCGCAGCAAGCCGTCAAAACACCGAGCCCGGCCACGGACTGGCCGATGTTCAGCCACGATCTGGCAGGCACGCGGTATTCACCACTCAAGCAAATCACAGCAGCGAATGTGTCGAAGCTCAAAGTCGCATGGACCCTGCCGTACCGCGCAGATCGCAGTGGTGCAGCCGCCGGGGGCCTGGGCGGTCTGACCGAGGTAACGCCCCTCGTCATCAACGGCGTGATGTATCTGCCAGCCGAAAATCGCGTGCTGGCTCTTGACGCCGCGACAGGCAAAGAAATCTGGAAGTTCGAAGTGCCTCCGAGTCAGGCTGGCGCTCTTTCCAAGCGCGGCGTTACCTACTGGCCCGGTGAACAGAACATACCTGCCCGAATCTTCGTAACTGCAGGCCGAAGACTTATCGCGCTGAACGCCACAACAGGAGAATCAGTGCTCGGTTTCGGGAATAAAGGCGAAGTCGATATCGTCGTACCCTACAATTCTCCGCCGACCATCTATAGAAATCTGCTTTTTGTCGGAGCCAATGTCCCTGAACAACCGGCAACCGGCCAGCCCGGAAACACACGCGCTTATGACGCTCGCACGGGCGCCAAAGTGTGGGAATTCCACTCCGTACCGCAGCCTGGAGAGGTCGGTAACGAAACCTGGCCCGCAGATGGCTGGAAGGACCGCACGGGAGCGAACAATTGGGGCTTTTACATGACGGTCGATAGCGAGCGGGGGACGCTCTATAGCGTCTTCGGCGCGCCCGCCAGCGATTACTACGGCTTCGATCGCAAAGGCAACGATCTGTTCGGGAACTCGGTCGTCGCGCTCGATGCAATGACCGGAAAGCTGAAGTGGTACTTCCAGGTCGTGCATCACGACCTCTGGGACATGGACTTGCCTCCTGCCCCGATCCTCATGGACATCACGGTCAAGGGAAAGAAGATTCCCGCATTGATTCAGACCGGAAAGTTGGGACTCGTTTTTATTTTGAATCGCGTCACCGGCGAACCGGTTTTCGGTGTGGAAGAGAAACCCGTGCCGCAGAGCGACGCACCTGGCGAATTCACCTCGGCCACGCAGCCGTTTCCCCTCAAACCGGCGGTGCTCGGCAAACACGATTACAAGGCCGAAGACCTGGTAACCGCCGCCGATACGACAGAGGCTCATGCCAAGGCCTGCAGCGAACTGGTCGAGAAAAGCGGCGGTAACCTGATTAACAAAGGACCCTATACTCCGTGGGCCTATCGCGCGCCGGGTGCTCCCCCGCGAACGGCAATCAATTTTCCCGGAGATATCGGCGGCACGGACTGGGGTGGCATCTCGGCCGATCCGAATACGGGCTACGTCTTTGTCAACATCCTCAATTACGGCAGTCTCGGATGGATCGAGAAACGTCCGGATAGCTCTCGCGTTCCATACGATCGGGCCAGTGTGTTTGGCAATCCCGTCGCCTCTAAATTCTGGGACCGGAAAGTCAATGCGCAGGGACAACTGCTTGGCGAACAAAGCTGGCCCTGCCAGAAGCCGCCATGGGGCGAGTTCTATGCCATCAACGCGAATACCGGCGATGTCGCATGGAAAGTGACTCTTGGAATTACCGACGAACTTCCCGAAGGAAAGAAGAACACGGGCCGCATCAACATGGGCGGCTCCATCGCAACGGCCGGCGGAGTCGTCTTCATCGGCGCAACCAATGACAAGCGTTTCCGCGCTTTCGATGCAAGAACCGGAAAGGAACTGTGGGTTACCAAGCTCGACAACAGCGCGATTGCAGTTCCAATGACGTATCAGGCCAAAGGTAAACAATACGTCGCGATCACCGCTTCAGGCGGCGGCGGAATTACAGATCCGGATCCGACGAAGAACGAATCCTTGTATGTGTACTCGTTGCCTTAAGCATAGTGACGGATCAGCCCCTATAGGAGCGGTCTATGACCGCGCGCATTGCCTGGAATCAACGCAATACGCGCGGTCACAGACCATACGTGTCCAAGATGGAATGGACGGGAAGCCGCAAAGTACAGTGCATGGCAAAGGTTTGAATGTGATGGATGCGATGTAACCCTGGTTCCGTAACACTGGTGGACCAGTCCCCGCCTAACTTAGGCGGGGAGTACGAGACGCGCACACCGCTGATCCATCTCTATCTTGGACAGCTGTGGTCACAGACCGCGCCTTCTACAATCCAATGAGGAGTTTTCAATGAAGAAATCTTGCGTGCTCTTGGGACTGGTCGCACTTGTCATCGCAATCGGGATTTACGCACAAGCACCACAACCGCAACAGGCTGCGGCCGCACCAGCTGCGCCGCAAGCGGGCGGGCAGCGCGGCGCGCCGGGCACAGAAAACGGCATCGCCGTATTTCAGACGCAGTGCATATCGTGTCACGGCAACCCGAATGTCGACCGGGCGCCGTCACCTAACGCGATTCGTGAAATGCCGGCGGAGAGAATCTATGCCGCTCTGACGACGGGCGTCATGAAAGATCAAGGCGACAAACTTTCCGATCAGGACAAACGCGGCGTTGCCGAATTCATGAGCGGCAGACCGCTCGGCAGCGCTCAGCAAGGCGACGCTAAAAACATGCCGAATCAATGCCGGAGCAATCCTGCGTTGTCCGATCCGGCACGCGAACCGGCATGGAACGGCTGGGGAGCGGACCTGTCGAATTCCCGCTTTCAACCGGCACAGGCAGCCGGTCTGACAGCCGCGCAGGTTCCCCGTCTCAAGTTGAAATGGGCCTTCGCATTTCCCTCGGGCGTCTCAGCGAATGCGCAGCCTGCAATCGTTTCCGGCCGTGTTTTCGTCGGCAGCGACAATGGTTACGTGTATTCCCTGGATGCGCAGACTGGCTGTGTGTACTGGTCCTTCGAAAATGGTTCGATCGTCCGGAACGCCCTGACGCTCGGGCCCGTCACAGGCCAGGGTTCCACGCGTTATGCCGTGTACTTCGGAGACGGCAAAGCCAACGTATTCGCGCTCGATGCTCAGAATGGGAAACTGCTCTGGAAGACGAAAGTTGATGATCATTTCGTCGCGCGCATCACAGCGGGCACCCGACTCTACAACGGCAAATTATTCGTCCCCGTCTCTTCTTCAGAAGAGTTTCGCAGCGGCAATCCGGAGTATCCCTGTTGCACCTCGCGCGGCAGCGTGGTCGCCCTCGATGCCAACAGCGGAAAACAGCTATGGAAATCCTGGGTCATTCCGGATGAGCCGAAGCCCTATATGAAAATGGCGAACGGCGTCACGCTCTACAAGCCTGCAGGCGGAGCAGTCTGGAACTCCCCGACAATAGATCCTGCCCGCAATGCGGTGTATTTCGGCACCGGCGACGCTACAACGGCTCCAGCGCCCAAAACGACGGACGGCATCATGGCGGTGAATATCAACACCGGCGAATTCCTCTGGGCTTATCAGGCAACCGAGAATGACGTGTTCATGGGCGGTTGCAACGGTACGACGAAGAGCGAGGCTTGCCCGAGTCCGATGGGCCCGGATATGGACATCGGGAATTCACCGATTTTGAAGACCCTGCCGAACGGCAAGCGCGTTCTGATCGGCGGCACGAAAGGCGGCGATGTATTCGGCGTCGACCCCGACAACAATGGCGCGCTGGTGTTTCGCGTTAATGTCGGAGGGGCACCCGTCGGTGCGAATCGCGGCGGCCGCGGCTCGATCGTCTGGGGTGGCGCGGTCGACGATCAGCATGTCTATTACGGGGCCGGTGGAGCAGGCGTCGTTGCATTGAATCCGGCGAACGGTCAACAGGCGTGGGCCTTCACGGCTCCTCCAGCCGTGGCCGGCGGGCGTGGATCTGCGCTCGGAGCGGCGCCGACCGCAATCCCCGGAGTCATTTTCGAAGGGGCCGCGGATGGAAAGCTGTATGCGATTTCCGCTGGCGATGGGAAACAGCTCTGGGAATTCAACACAGCTCAGCAATTCGACACCGTCAACAAGGTCACGGGGCATGGCGGCGCAATCAGCACCTCCGGCGCCGTCGCCGTCGGTGGCATGCTATTTGTGGGCTCGGGCTACGGCATCAGCAGCGGTGCCTCCGCCGGGAATGTGTTGCTGGCCTTCGGCGTGGAATAAACGCGGTCTATGACCATACGTGTCCAAGACGACGGGGGGCCGCAAAGTGGCGCCTTGTAAAGTTTTGAATGTAATGGATGCGACGTAACCCTGGTTTTTGTAACGCTGTGGACCAGTCCCCGCCTGACTAAGGCGGGGACTGCGAACACTCTTCGCTAGATCGGTCTCTATCTTGGACAGCGGTCTATAAGCCTGCACCTGTCGTCTTCGGCGTGGGCACGATTGTGCGATTGACCGATGACGATTGGCAGGTTGCGAAACCACCCGATTCGGTGCAACGCCGGATTGTACGCTACACAACACTTCCCAAAACTCCAATTTGAACCGTTGATCTCGCATGCCGTTTAACTATTATTTTGAAGCCGCGGTATGCGAGCCGAATTCACGGATCTACCGTTATTGAAACAGCAACGTGGAGACAATCTGAATGAAACGAATCGTCTGCGGAACCGCAATTTATCTTCTTCTAGCAATCGCGCCCGCCCTGCTGGCACAGTCCACCTCCACAGGCGCGCAATTGAGCGGGACCATCTTGGACCCCGGAGGAGCTGCAGTGCCAGGAGCGAAAGTCAGGTTACGCTCCAATGCCAGTGGGATTGACCGTTCCGCCGTGTCTGACGTGTACGGGGAATATCACTTTCTCTTTGTTCCTCCCGGCCAGTACACACTTTCGGTCGAAGCACCTGGTTTCAGCCGGCTGACAAACACAGGCGTGGTTTTAACTGTCGGTGAAGTCGCCAATCTGCCTGTCACACTCCAGATTGCGGGTGTAAGTCAGGAATTGATTGTGACCACCGATGCAGAACTGCTGGAGACACAACGGACCTCTGTTGCAGCAACGGTGGATCAGACTCGCATTGACAACCTGCCGATAAACGGCCGCAACTACATCAACTTCACATTGACCAATTCACAAGTCGCGCGCGACACGGCGCCATCGATCGGCGCGGCGCCGACGTCCGGCATGAATGTTGGAGGCCAGAGGGCGCGAGCCAATCTGGTAAACGTTGACGGCGAGGACGCCATCGACAATTCGACCAATGGCGTCCGGTCTACCGTCTCGCAGGAAGCCGTGCAGGAATTCCAGCTGATCACCAATGGTTACGCGCCCGAATACGGCCGCGCCTCTGGCGGAGTCGTCAACATCATTACGCGATCGGGAACCAGCGATATCCATGGCACGGCCTTCGGTTATCTGCGAAACCGGAATATCCAGGCTGTAAATCCGTTTTCGACCGTGCCTAATCCGGCCTATACGCGAGTGCACGTTGAACTGGTAAGAGAGAATAAGCCACGAATGAACGAATTTAACGAATGGATCCCTTCGTTAAATTCGTTCAATTCGTGGCTTATTCTCTCTTAGATTTTGGTGAAAATCTTTTCCGGCAGGATCCGATAAATGACGCGAACCTCACCGGGACGGCGGTTAGGGTACACATCCTTACCGGTATATTTCTTCGACAACTTATCGATATGCGCATCGGCACCGGTCTCGGTGATTTCAACGACTTTGCCTTTCAATGAAAGGTGCCGGTACGGATTCTCGGGATCCTGAATGCTGATCGCAACGTTCGGATTCCGCCGCATATTACGGTCTTTTACGCGCCCCTTCGCACTATTGATCACGACATGGTTTCCGTCGTATTCACACCAGACCGGGCTCACCTGAGGTGAGCCGTCGCTCATGATCGTTGCAAGCTGCGCGAACGTTTTCTTCTGGAACAGATCGTTGAAGTTATCAGGGATGGTGCTCATAGGTTTTCCTGGGATAGCGGAGGTTTATGTCGCCGGCCGCAACGTCATGTCGAAATTCACAACAGCTTCGCCATTAGCCGGCACGGTCACGTCCTGCGTGCTTTCATATGGATCTTCGTATTCGTAGCGCTGAAGACTTTTGATGTTGCGCTTCAATCTCACGCCTTCATGCCACATCTTTATATGGTAGGTCCCTGCGGGCACGCCTTCGATAACAAACTCGCCATCGTTCCCGCTGACGGTCACATAAGGGTGATTGGCCACGAACACATAGCCGTTCATCCACGGGTGGCCGGCCTCGCAAGTGAGAAATACGATACCCGGAGTTGTGAGAGGCGATTCGACAGTCGTCCGCTGACCGCGAACCGGCTGAGCAATATTGAATAGCGTTTTTGATCCCTCGTCCGTGATCTGCTGACCGTGGACGTTGTGCAGGATCGGGTCGCTGTTCGTAATGTCGATCTTGGTTCCAACCGGCACCACCATGGCATGCGGAGCATACTGACAATTCTTTTGATCGACTAACAGTGATTGTCGCGGACTCAATTTTTCGTCACTCTTCACGCCGTCAAGATACACGAAGGCGTATTGCACGCCTTTGTCCTTCCCCAATGCGAGCCGTGATAAAGCGGTGCGGTCGCCGCATGTAGTCTGGTTTTCCGTAATCGGTTCAAAGGTGGCGGCAGGCGCATCGCCCTGGAGGCGGACCAGACCCCGAATGCGTCCTGTCGGACCTGCGGCGGTCGATGACGTTTTATCAGGGCTGGATGGGTTGTCTTTCCCCTGTTCCTGACCGCAGCCGTTCAGGAACAGCACTGCGGCCAGCAGGACTACAAATTTCTTCATTTCTATCATTTCGTTAATTACTGCGCGGCTGTCGCGCTTGTATTCGCCCCTACCATTATTTATCAGGTGGCAGAGGATCGGGTATGGGGTTATTGACAGGCGGCAACGACTGAAGATAGGCGAAGACCGCTTTGAGGTCGTCATCCGTCATATTGCGATACCAATTCCATGGCATTGGAGGAAGAATCGGCCGGCCGGTTCCCTGATGTTTACCGGTTCGTAGTGCGCCCATGAACATTTCCGGCGTCCAGCTTCCCAGCCCTGTGGCTTTGTCGGGCGTGAGATTCATGGCGAAACTGACTCCCCATGGTCCCGCCCAAGCACCGAGGTGGTTATTGGCAAGCGTTCCCCATTTGTCGGGAGCAAACAGGCCCTTTGGGACGGCCGGCAGTTTATCGGCCGACGGATTGCCAGATAGCTCTTTCGACATGTCCGGCTCGGGCCCATTGGGACCAAACTTTTTTGGCGTGTGGCAATCATTGCAACCACCAACGGTTGTCAAATATTTGCCGCGCTCTACCGGCGATTGAGCCGGTGCAGCGGCAGCCGAAACCGCCGGCTTCGTTTCGGACGGCGGCGGCGTATTGTTCGTACAGCCAGCCATAAACGCCAGCACTGGCATGAGTCCCATAAGTCCACGTATGAACCGCATAGCTTCTCCTTTATTTAGTGTCTGATGTGCAGGGCGTCCCTACTTAACTTGAGGGAAACTGATTATGCGTGCAGCCATCGCGAGGGTCAAGTGGGGAGCCCGCCCTACTTGACTGCGGAAGGCCAGTTGACGAGAACCGTGACAGGCGGAGCCGTAGTCTTTCCTGGCATGACGAACAGAAATCGCCCATCGCGAGTGATGTCATAACGGCGGTCGCGGTCCGGTCGCGTGCGGTTGACGGTAAGTCCGGTCTGGAATAACGGAACTGGCTTGTCGGCTTCGAAGGTGCGATCCACTTTTACAGGGACCGCCATCAGCTTGCCATCAAACGCAATGTAATAAAGCTCGCGCCCGTCACGCCGCCACTTGGGTTCGACGCCTCCCTCGGCGCTGATCTGCCATTTCCCGCCATTTGGATCGGGAAAAGACTGAACGAAGACCTGAAACGTCCCCGATTCATTCGTAGTGTAGGCGATCCAGCGGGCGTCCGGTGAAACCTGGGCCAGAACTTTGTCGAACGGGGATTGCAGGAATGGTTTGGCCTTTCGCTCACCAGACAACGGCAGAAGCCAGGTGTCGTTTCCACCGCCTCGAGGCATGAAGCGGGAATACACGATGTATTTATTGTCGGAGGTCCAGTCGACTGGGATCCCACCGGCATCTTCAGGGGAAACCAGCTCGTCATTACCGACCCCGCTCGATGACTTCTGATAAATCTGATTGCCATTCCCGGTGCGGTTCGCCGAAGCAAAGATAACGTGCGCCCCATCCGGCGACCATTTAGCGCTCCAGTCGGATGCGGGATCAAAGGTTATACGGGCAGGAATCCCGCGCGCGAGATCCAGAACCCAGATGTCACGGTTGTTGCTGGAAGTGATGTCGACGGCAACCCGATCGCCGGAAGGAGAAAGCTCGATACCGCCGTAGTTCGCTGGGGTGCCGAGTTCACCGAGGAGCTTGCCCGTACGGTCAAACCATGTCAGCTGTTTGTTGGCCGCATCGGAGACGACCTTACGATACATCAGGATTCCAGTCTGGGAAGCGCTGAAACCATTCTCGGTACCTTCAGCGATGACGGCAGCCTCGCCTTGCAGCTTCAGGGCACTCTCGTCGAATCGCTGCGCCGTCAGTTTCCCATCGATCAGCAACAGGAAATAACCCTGCGAATAACCCAATCCGCCGAACCGCAGAAGTGAGGATGCCAAGATGCGATTAGGAGCCGTCTTTCCGTCCAGCGAAGTAACAAAGATGCCGGAATTTTCGGGGATGGAACTCAAACCAGCGTACAGAAAGTGGTTCCCATCGGGCAGAAACACCGGGTTTGCATGCGTCGTTTCCTTACGGGATCCATCCAGGGAAGTGACAGGCTTTATTTCGCCTCCTGAATCTGAAACCCGGACGATGACGTGGTCGGAAAGACGGCCATAGAGAATCACACCATCGCGATTCCACGTCGCTCCCTGGGCGCCCACCAGATCACAGATGACCTGCGGCGAGCTGTTGCCCGAGGCATCGATTTTCTTTAACTTACCTTCAGAAGCAAAGCCAGGAACCGGCTATCGGGAGACCAGAGACCAGAGCCGGTGACACCCTCGGTTCCGCGCAGCTGCTGAGGTGCTTCATCTCCGATGCCACGAACCCACAGGTTTCGTTGTCCTTCAGCCGATTGCGCAGCAAAAGAGATCCGCCGCCCGTCGGGCGAAACGACCGTCCCGCCAACCAGCCCTGGCAGCGAGAGCTCAAAGCGCATAGCTGGAGAATCTGCAGGCGCACGGCGGAAGTACATGACAGCGGGAATCAGGGCAATGATCAGAATAAGAATGAGTGCTGGTATCAGCAGTTTCCCCAATCTGGAGGAAGCTGGTTGCGTTCCAGCCATCTGCTTATTGGCGGTAAAAAGGCTGTCATCCAGAAACAGTCGAACATCGCCGATATGTTGCAGTCGCTGTTGCGCGTTCTTGTTGAGCGTCGCCGCCAGGAGGAGCCGGATGGACTGCGGCGTCCCGGCGGGCAGCAGATTGAAATCCGGCTGGCCTGTAACGACTCTCGCCATGATGTCGGTCGACGTTTCGCCCTCGAAGGCAAGGCGTGCCGTCAGCATTTCGAAAAGGACACATCCAAACGCCCAGATGTCGGTCCGGGCATCGACCTCGCGACCTCTGGCCTGTTCCGGCGACATATAAGCCACCGTTCCGACGATCGACCCGGCAACCGACCCGCTCGCCAGGGTCGGCAAAGACGAGACATGAATTTCCGGCGTCTTCGTTCCAAGCGCTTTCGCCAGACCGAAATCCAGCAATTTGACCGTGCCGTTCGGCGTCAGTTTGATGTTCGCCGGCTTCAGATCGCGGTGGACGATCCCCCGTTCGTGTGCCGCACCGAGCCCTTCAGCAATTTGCTTCGCAATCGCGATCGCTTCATCGATGGGAATGGGACCCCTTTTCAGCCGGTCGAACAGAGTCTCGCCCTCGACGAGCTCCATCACGATGCAGCCGGAGCCTTCCACTTCCTCCAGCCCGTAAATGTGCGCGATGTTGGGATGATTCAGCGATGCCAGGAGCTGCGCTTCCCTTTGAAAGCGGGATAAACGTTCAGGCTCTTTCGCAAAATTCTCCGGCAGTAATTTGAGCGCGACGTCACGCTGTAGCTTCTTGTCATGCGCCCGGAATACAATACCCATCGCACCTTCACCAAGCCGGGACGTGACTTCATAAGGACCAATTTGCGAACCGGGTTCGATGGACATATGCGACGCACGCATTATATGACTCATAATTCGGGGACGGTTGCCTAAATTCCGAAATTCAAAACAGGAAGTTCGAAGCGAATTCAGGCAATTCAGGCAACCGTCCCCGAATTAGAACCTCCCCAAAAAATGCTGTCGCTTGACGTGTCTCGTAACGGAGGGGTAGGATTTCGGGTTCACGACAAAGAGACGGAAGTCATAAACAGTCACTCGCCATCGAAGGAGTACGCCAAAATGCCCAAAAAGATCGTCGACACTATTCTGCCGACTACCATGGTCGGATCGTATCCCAGACCTCAGTGGTACAAGCATCAGCTGCTTGGCCGCGATGTCCGCATCGCGTTTAAAGAAGTCCAGCATGAAGAGGCCTACCACGACGCCGTCGCGACCGTGATTCGTGATCAGGAAGAAGCAGGCCTCGACATCGTAACCGATGGAAATATGTGGTACGACGACTACGTCGGCGTCATCGGCTCATTCTGCTGGTACATGTACGAACGCATCGGCGGTTTCGAACATGCACGGGATCCGCATCCTTCCATGGTCAATGCTGGTCCGAGCCAGGGTAAAGAGATCCTGGATGACTGGGGCGGCGTCGTGAACAGTGGTCCTGTCTCCCATGGTCCAATCCGTCTGGCAGATCTGTACTCGATTGCGGCTAGACATGCAAAATCGCCAGTCAAAGTATCGGTCGGAGCGGGTCCGGCAAACCTCGCCTGGCACGTCTACTTCAAACATTACAAGAATGCCAAGGACCTCAGCTTCGCCCTGGCGCCCATCTTCAATGCCGAAATGAAGGACCTTGTGAAGGCCGGCGCAAAATACCTGCAGTTCGAAGATCTCGGAGCGTGGCTGCCGTTGTTCACTAACAACAAAGACGATTACAAGTGGATCCGGGAAGTCGTCGAACAGTGCTGCGATGGCGTGGATGCCAAAATCGGCTGGCACTTCTGCTTTGGCAATGCCTGGGGCAATGACATTCTGAGCGCGAATTACCCGAACGGTTACGAAACGGTTCTGCCTCACTTCTTCGAGACCAAGGGGATCGATCAGTTCGTTCTCGATTATGCGAACCGCAACATGGCCAATGTCGATTTCCTGAAAAATTTGCCCAAAGACAAAGAGGTTCAGATCGGCGTCCTGGATATTCGCACGAATGCGATCGAGACACCTGAAAAGGTTGCCGAACGCATCAGGAAGGTCATTGCGGCCGTTTCGCCGGATCGCGTGACGCTGAGCACGGATTGCGGTATGAAGCCATTGGCCCGCATGGTCGCGAAGATGAAGTTGAGGGCGCTTGCCGACGGGGCAAAGATCGTCCGTAAAGAGGTCATGGGCAACAAGTAATCACCTGAACGCGGGCGTCACCGCCCGCGGCTATACACGCAAACAAGAACAAAGGAGAAAACGTGGCTGATAAGAAGGTTATTGCGGTAATCGGTTCGACGGGTTCACAAGGTGGAGGTCTGGTTCGTGCAATTCTGAGCGATCCCAATGGTGGATTTGCCGCACGGGCAGTCACCCGCGATGCGAACAAAGACAAGGCGAAAGCACTTGCTGGCAGCGGCGCGGAAGTTGTACAGGCCAACCTCGACGACGTGGAAAGCTTGAAGAAAGCTTTCGCCGGGGCATATGGCGTATTCGGCGTAACCAACTTCTGGGAACACTTCTCCGCCGAAAAAGAAAAGACCCAGGCCAAAAACATCGCGGAAGCGGCGAAGGCTGCAGGCGTCAAGCACGTAATCTGGTCCACGCTTGAAGACACGCGGAAGCTGATGAAGGCAGACGACAAACGTATGCCGATGCTTCAGGAGAAATATCGAGTTCCGCACTTCGACGCTAAGGCCGAAGCCGACGCCTACTTTTCAGGATTGCCTGTGACATTCCTCGTAACGACGTTCTATTGGGACAATCTTTATATGTTTGGACTGGCGCCGAAGAAGGATGACACCGGCGCTTATAGCTGGACGTTCCCGATGGGCGACGCCAAATTGGGCGGAATCGCCGCTGAAGACATCGGCAAATGCGCATACGGGATTTTCAAGGCCGGTCCGCAATACATCGGGAAAACTGTCGGGATCACGGGCGAAAACCTGACGATGAAAGAAATGGGGGACAAGCTTTCCAAGGGCCTTGGTATTGGTCCCGTCAAGTACAACGCCGTTGACCCCAATACGTACCGGGGCTTCGGTTTTCCCGGCGCCGACGAGATGGGCAACATGTTCCAGGTTTATTGCGATTTCGAAAAAGAATGCCTGGCCGCCCGTAGCGCCGATGTCGCAAGGCAATTGAATCCGCAACTCCAGTCATTCGACCAATGGCTGGCAAAAAACAAGGCTGCGGTTCCAGTCTAGTTCGCAGATGATCAAAGTACGAAAAAGCGAGGATCGTGGCCATGTCAACCGCGGATGGCTGAACGCGAATTTTTCGTTTTCATTCGCGGACTACCACGATCCTCAGTACATGGGCTTTCGGGTTTTGAGAGTCCTCAACGACGACCGTATCGCGCCGGGCAAGGGCTTCGGCCCTCACGCCCATCGCGATATGGAAATCGTGACGTACGTGCTCGAAGGCGGTCTGCTCCATCGCGATAGCACCGGCGAGCAGCATGTACTCAGACCCAATGAAGTCCAGACCATGTCGGCCGGCAGCGGCATTATCCATAGCGAATTCAATGTGTCGGAAACAGAGCCGGTGCACTCCATTCAAATGTGGATTCACACCGCGAAAGAGGATGTGCCGCCGTCGTATCAGCAGGTTTCCTTTTTACCCGCCGAAAAACGCGGACAGTTCCGCCTGCTTGCGGGCCCCAAAATGAGTCCGGAACAACCGGCGACAACCATCAATCAAGACGCGCTGATTTACGTCTCGGAACTGGATTCAGGAGAGGCGCTGAAACGAGGCCTGGCGCCTGATCGGCACGCATGGATTCAGGTTGTGCGCGGCGATGTCGAGATGAATGGGCACGCCCTCAACGAGGGCGACGGAGCCGCTGTCAGCGATGAGCGCGAGCTGTCGTTTTCGGTGAATGGTCCGTCAAGCTGCGAATTTCTGCTCTTCGATTTGCCATAATAACTGTAGGCGCGGTCATAGACCGCGCCTCAGACAAACAGGAAACACATATGACCATGGACGCAGTGCTCGCCGTAAATCCGCTTGGTATACCGTGGGAAACATCCGATCCGTTTCTCTTCTGTATGTACCACAATGACGCCTATCCGGCAGGAAACAACAATCTCGGACCTGCCGCTTCGCTTACGGGAAGGAACATCGGTCAGGACTTCGAGGGTAAAGATGGCTGGAGGATGTACCACGGCGATGTCGTGCCCGGTTTTCCGCAACATCCGCACCGTGGCTTTGAAACGGTGACCATCATGCGCCACGGCTTCGTCGATCACTCGGATTCTCTCGGGGCTACGGCGCGATTCGGGCCGGGCGACGTGCAGTGGCTGACCGCCGGAAAAGGTATCGTACATTCGGAGATGTTTCCGTTGCTCCGACCCGACGGTCCGAACCCGCTGGAGCTGTTTCAAATATGGCTGAATCTTCCCGGCGCGGACAAGTTCGTTCAGCCGCACTTCGGAATGTTATGGGACCAGACGGTTCCCAGGATCACAGTCCACGATTCAGAAGAACGTGCGACACAAATCGTGATCGTCGCGGGACATCTGGGAAATGTGGACGCCCCGCCACCACCGCCCAAATCGTGGGCCGCACGACGCGACAGCGACGTGGCCATCTGGACCGTAAAAATGGCCCCCGACGCGCGCTTTACTCTTCAGCCTGCGCATCTCACGTCGAGCCGCTCGATTTATTTCTTCCGCGGCAACAAGCTGCGTGTCCAGGAACATGCCGTGCCACGCAACTCCCGGGTTGTTCTCCGGCCTGAAGCTGAATTGACGCTGCACAATGGAAATGAAGAAGGTGAGTTCTTGTTACTGCAGGGTCGTCCCATCAACGAACCTGTTGTCCAGTACGGACCCTTCGTCATGAACTCTCGTTCCGACATTCAGCAGGCCTTTGACGATTACCGCAGTACCGGTTTCGGCGGTTGGCCCTGGCCCAGTGACGGCCCTGTCCTTCCCCGCACCGTCGGCCGCTATGCCAAACACGCCGACGGCCGGGAAGAGAAAATCGCATAGAACATTGCAGGCGCGGTCATAGATCAGAGCTGTCCAGGATAGAGACGGATCAGCGGTGCGAGTGTCTCGTAGTCCCCGCCTAACGTTAGGCGGGGACTGGTCTACGGGGTTTACATCGCACCCACTACATTCAAAACCTTTACAGGCGCCACTCTGCGGCCTCACCGTCCATTCTGTTACCGCGCCTGCAATCAAGTCAGATTCAACTGGCGCACGAGCGGATCCCGGTCGTCCTCATAGACGATCTCCAGCCGCGCATCCCCGGCGCCGCGTCTGTAGAAGAAAATGCAGGCGAGCGTGGCGGCGGTAAACATAAAGAATAGTCCCGTTCGAACCGAACTCTCACCGACCCACCTTTCGAAGCTCTCCATCGTAAACGTATACAGCGTGAAGCCGTAGAGGTAAGCGCCAGCAAGAAAAGCCAGGTGCGACTTTGCAGGCAGATACGAGCACGTGAACGGAACCTTGTTAAAATTGAAAAAGAAAACCTCGATCAGCAACACAGCGACCGCAAGACCAAACGCCAGTTGAAACACGGCCTCGTTCCGATTCAGGAGCAGAAACTCGAGCGGCGCCAGCACCGCATACATCGGAATAACTCCGCGCAGCAGCACCCAACGGCGCGTCGCTTTAAGGTATTCCGCCGCAGACGATCCGCCCGTCATGCGAAACATCCAGTTGGCGCCAAGTTCATAGGGGATATTGAAAGTCGCACGTAACCCGGAGACGATGAAGAAGGACAAGATCAAAGGCGCGTCGACCAGTCCGGTTCGGGAAATCGACAGCACAAAATGCGTGTCGCGGCGCAATACGAACAGCGACGAAACGGTCAAAGCTAGACCAATGCCGCTATACATCGCGATAAACAACCGATGTTTGCTGCTGCGTCCAAAAACTTTTCCAATGAAGTAATACGCCGCTCGCTGCAGCGGGTGCCGCAAAAGGACGGCGCAGGCAATTGTTGTAAGCGCGCGTTGATGCCACCATGCCCCGAAGTGATCCGCTTCGACACCTTCCAGAATCTTCTTTGAATACCGCCGATAGCTGATCAGATACGTCGCTACAAAAACGCAAGCCAGCACAGACATGGCTTCAATTGCGGTCGCCGCCCACAGATGAGACGCTGGAATGAGGGTTCCTTCCGGATTCAGCACTTCATAGATACCGAGAAACCAGAACACAGGAATGTAGTTGAGAACAGGGGCATTGCTTTCGGCAATAATCCGCAGGTTGCCCGAGATACCGGGAATTATGAGAAGTACAGTTACGAGGGCCATCATCGAGACCATCTGAATCCACGGCGATATACGCCGGAAGGTCGATGGATTCATCACATTGATCAATACGCCTTGCAATGCTGCGAACAACAACGCAGTGAACGCCGATGCACTGAGCACCGCTGACGCATGTGCCAGTAATCCCGGCAGGAAAAATCGCCACGCATTGTTGCGGACAACGAAAACATAAGGAACCAGGACGCAGGAAAAAACGTTGATAGCGCTGACGAATAACAGGAGGAAGCCGCCGAGAGAAATTACCTTTGCCACAAAGAACTCTCTCAGCGAAATCGGCAATGGCGTCAGGATGAGATAGTCGCGACGGTCGGGAAACAGCGAATCCCACTTGAAGGTCATCACAAAGCCCATGACGACCATCGCGTAACAGACGAAAACGTAGCGGTCACCCGCGCGTAGCCACAACCGCGTCATTTCCGAACGTATGGTCGGATGATCGGCAATCATGAAAAGTGAAAGAATCGCTCCCGGCAATGCCAACATCGCGATGATCTGAACCACGTTTGCGCGTTCATCGGCAGCGGCTGACAACGAGTCTTTATCGAAAAAACGGTCGAAGAAGTGATCAATGAGCGTGCGTAACCGGTCGTTCATAACGGGGCACCATCATTCAGCGGCCAATCGCCCGGGCGATACCTTTTGCGACGACTTCCATGTCCTCGTGTTGCACGAGCTGAGTGAAAATTTCTTCCAGTGAAGGCAACTGCATGAGATCACGAAGATGGCCGACACTGTCTTCGGCCTTGATCTCGCCTTTGTAGATGACGATGATCTTGGCGCAAATGCGCTCCACGACCTCCAGAACGTGCGAAATGTAGAGAATGATTTTTCCACGTGCCGCAAGCTCCGCAACCAGATGCTTGAACAAAAGTGCCGAGGAGACGTCGAGCCCCGATAACGGCTCGTCAAAAATCAGGATGTCCGGGTCGTGAAGCAGCGCGGCGGAAATCAGCACGCGCTGTTTCATGCCTTTCGAATAAGCAGCAAGCGGCGCATGCCGGTGCAGATAGAGCGAAAACAGCCTCAAAAGCTCAGTCGCTTTTTCGTTGACGGCGCGCTCGGGCAGACCGCGAAGTCTGCCGACGAGTTGCAGGTACTCCATCCCCGTCAGGGACGGATATACGTACGCCTCTTCAGGCACATAACCCAGCGAACGCTTAAAACCAATAAGGTCCCGCCGAACATCGACACCATCGAGAAGGATTTCACCCTGTGATGGCTCGACAAGGCCGGTCAGCATCTTCACCGTCGTCGACTTGCCCGATCCGTTTGGACCGAGGTAACCCGTGATCTCGCCTGCCTTGACACTGAAGCTGACGTTATTCACCACCGGAACCCGACGGTAACGTTTTGTTAATTTGCGAACTTCGAGCGTCGACATTGGTTTTCCTTCTGCAGGCGCGGTCACAGACCACAGCTGTCCAAGGTAGATCAGCGGTGCGAGCGTCTCATAGTCCCCGCCTAAGGTAGGCGGGGATTCCACCAGTGCTATAGCCAAACCACTACTTTTGAGACCGCGCCACAGGGAGAATTACGACAATTTCACCCAAAGCCGTACATGCGGACGCAACTTCGTGATCACGACGGAAGCGACGACCGCCAGCGTCCCTATAACAATGGAGAAGAAACCGGACATCATCACGAACTGCTCCTGAGAAGCCGGGAATCCTCCTCGCACGAGCAACGTCAGTATCGGACCGAGCGCGATCAGGTTCACCGTCACAATAGTTGGAATCAGCGTAAGGTCAATGATGCCCATCAAGGGGTGCTCGCTGTTCAGCGGGCCCAGGACCTCGCGCTGCCGCTCACGTACGGCGGAGAAAAACAAATCACGCATCGCTCGCAGCCAGAATGCGGCAAGAACGGCAACTTCCCCTTTTTCCAGCGCGTCGTGGCAACAATCGCGGAACAGTTGCAACATCTCCGGCGCAAACCGTATGCGGAAACGGACGGGATACAACGATAACAGCGCGTTATAAACGCGCTCGGAATAATGTAACGTCAGGTTCATACGTGCTCCACTTCAGTTGTCGGCTGCGCCCTGTCGGGCTTGCATTCGCTCCGCTTATACCTTGATCGCTGTCGCTATGCGGGCTTCAGTTTTCGAACTAACTTTGTCGAACGCGCGGCTCGAACCATTTCCGCAAGCCGCTCCGTCTCTGCCGCGAGCACGCGGCCTCCCAGATTCGTCAGGCGATAATAACGGCGCCGGGTGTCATCCATGCTGGGATCGGGCCGGTCTTCGGATTCTTCCAGCAGACCGTCTTCCAACAAGCGACTGATCGCGCCATACAAGGTGCCCGGGCCCAGCCGCACGCTCCCGCCGCTTCTGTGCGCGACTTCCTGCATGATCGCGTAGCCGTGCGCATCGCCGTCGGCGAGTGTAATCAAGATATGAAATACGGCAGGAGTCAGCGGCAAAAACGTCTCCACCGGCTTCTGCTCCGTGGCTTTTCTTCGCACAGTCATGGTTATCTGTCCTTCATCGATATAACGTGTACCGATATATTGACTGTCATTCCCGGTTCATGTCAACTATTTTCCGGCGACTGGAACGCGCGCTTCAGACGGCGTTCTCTTTGCGCCGGTTTACCTCCGAGGCTATAATTCCCCCAACATTGACCGAACATTCTCGAGGTGTCCGAATGAGCAAAATCGTCCTGTCATCTGCCGTGTTACTGGTTCTCCTTGTCAGCGTAGTTCCTGCGTCGGCGGCTCCCTGCGAGAGTCTTGCCGCGTTGAAACTGGCTGATACGACAATTACATCAGCACAGGCCGTGGCTGCGGGCGCCTTTGCCCCGGCTGGCGGAGGCGGACGGGGAGGTGGCGCGCAATTCGCCGATCTGCCGGCGTTCTGCCGTATCGCCGCGACGGTGAAACCCACGAAGGACTCCGACATAAAAATGGAAGTGTGGATGCCTGCAACCAACTGGAATGGAAAATTCGAAGTGGTCGGGAACGGCGGCTGGAACGGCAACATCGACAACAATGCCCTGGCTACCGGACTCCGCCGGGGATATGCGGCGGCCGCGACCGATACCGGCCATGAAGGCGGCGCAGGCGTCTGGATGCAGAATGCCGATAAGCGCATCGACTTCGGGTCCCGGGCAGTTCATGAAACGACAATCAAAGGCAAGAGCCTGATCAATGCGTTTTATGGTAACGACGCAAAACTCTCGTACTTCAATGGCTGCTCCGCCGGAGGACGGCAGGGGTTGAAAGCCTCGCAGGTTTTCCCGAACGATTTTGACGGCATCGTCGCCGGCGCGCCTGCACTCAATACAACCGGCCGCGCTACGTTTGCTGTCTGGATTGCCCAGAACATGCACA
This sequence comes from uncultured Acidobacteriota bacterium, assembly GCA_963738025.1. Lineage (GTDB taxonomy): Bacteria > Acidobacteriota > Terriglobia > 20CM-2-55-15 > 20CM-2-55-15 > 20CM-2-55-15. The sequence continues at coordinate 252,951 of CAVTWA010000003.1, forward strand.
AAGAGGAGTCCAGCTATATACCGCCAGCCAAGTATCCAGCCATCCATGATGCAGTTCTCCAGGCTTGCGATGCGCTCGACGGCGTCAAAGATCGAGTCATCGAGAATCCCCGCCAATGCAAGTTCGATCCGAAAGTTCTGCAGTGCAGCGCGGCGGATTCCGCATCATGCCTGACGTCGGCGCAGGTACTCTCGGCACAGACCATGTACAAGCCCGTGGTCAATTCGCGGACGAAGAAAGAAATCTTTCCGGGACTTGAATACGGCAGCGAAACAGGCTGGTCGACATTTGGCGGCCCCCAACCGTTCGGAATCGGAACGCAGATGTATCAGTTCATGGTTTTTCAGAACCAGACCTGGGATTACAAGACTTTGAACTTCGACTCCGATATGGCAACCGTAGACAAGATCGAAAACGGCGCCATCAACGCAATGGATCCCAATCTGAAATCGTTTTTTGCCCGCGGCGGCAAGATGATCCAGTATCACGGTTGGGCCGATCAGCAAATCCCTTCCGGCAGCAGCGTCGAGTATTACCAGAGCGTCCTGGATACAATGGGCGGAATCGGGAAAGTCAAAGATAACTACCGCTTGTTCATGGTTCCCGGCATGGGGCATTGCGGCGGTGGCGACGGGCCGACCAGCTTCGACATGTTAACCTCGCTCGAGCAGTGGGTCGAAAAAGGGAAAGCTCCCGACACGGTTCCGGCGGCTCACCTGACAAACGGCCAGCCGGACCGCACCCGGATTCTCTGTCCCTATCCGCAGGCTGCAGCATACAAAGGCAGCGGCGATACCAACGACGCTGCGAATTTCGTCTGTAAGTAAGCGTGATGAACGCGGCTGAAGCCCGCGACTACATGGTAAAGACAAGCGGTTTCACTGTAGTCGCCGGCTTCAGCCCGCGTTCCTGCGAGGAGGGTTCGATGAAACTGTTGCTTGCGACCCTGGTCATTCTTGCCATTGCTCCGGCAGGATATTCAGTACCTTGCGACACGCTGCAAAACCTGATTATCTCCAACACCACGATCACACTTGCCCAATCTGTGCCTCCCGGCGGATTCACCCCACAAGGCGGCCGCGGGGCCGACGCGTTCAAGAAGCTACCGGCTTTTTGCCGTGTCGCTGCCACGCTGAAACCGACAAGCGACTCGGACATCAAAATTGAGGTGTGGCTGCCGGAGGCTGGATGGAACGGCAAGCTGGAGTCGGTAGGAAATGGCGCCTGGGCCGGTACCATCGGCTACCCCGCTATGGCAACCGCGCTTGCCGGCGGCTACGCGAGCGCCAGCACCGATACCGGTCACACGGGTAATAATCCGAATTTCATTACTGGCCACCCCGAGAAGGTGAACGATTTCGGTTACCGGGCCGTGCACGAGATGACGGTCGCGGCAAAAGCCGTTATCAACGCTTATTATGGAAGCGGTCCCAAGTTTGCCTACTGGAACGGCTGCTCAACAGGAGGCCGTCAGGCTTTGACTGAGGCGCAGAAATATCCCGCGGACTATGACGGCATACTTGCGGGCGCTCCTGCAATCTATGCGTCCCGCCTCCAGGGCATGCAGGTCTGGGCTTCGCAAACGGTGCATAAAGACGAGGCGAGCTACATTCCTCCGACCAAATACCCGATGATCCACAGCGCTGTGCTGCAACAATGTGACGCGCTGGATGGCGTCACAGATAAGGTTCTGGAAGACCCGACGAAATGCAAGTTCGACCCGAGAATGCTTGCCTGCAAGGAGGGAGACGCATCGTCTTGCCTCACCTCTGCACAGGTGGAAGCCGCATCCAGGCTTTATGCCGGCCCGAAGGATTCCAAAACCGGACAGCAGCTCTTTCCCGGACTTCAGCCGGGCAGCGAATTGCAATGGAACATGCTGGCCGGACCGCAACCGATGTCGTTGGCGACCGATGTTTACAAATACCTCGTTCTGAATAATCCGAATTGGGACTACAAAACTCTCGATCCGGAAGCCGACTTTCCGCTCGCCGAAAAAGCGATCCGAACGAACATGGATGCCACAGATCCGAACCTCAAGAAATTTGTCGATCGAGGAGGAAAACTTCTCATGTACCACGGCTGGAGCGATCCGGGGATCCCGCCGATGAACACCGTCGAGTATTACAAAAAAGTCGTCACTACCCTTGGCGGCGTATCGAAAACAACAAACTCGATTCGTCTATTCATGATTCCGGGAATGAACCACTGCCAGGGAGGTGACGGCACGGATAAGTTTGATGGCATCGCTGCGCTATCCGAATGGGTAGAAGGCGGCAAAGCGCCCGAACGGATCCCGGCGTCGCATCAAACGGCAGGCAAAGTCGATCGGACCCGGCCGCTCTGTCCCTATCCGCAAGCCGCTGCCTATGAAGGTAGCGGCAGTACGGACGATGCGGCGAATTTCGTATGTAAATAAGCCACGAATAGAAGAAATTCAACGATTTTTTCGGCGAATTCGCTTAATTCGCGGCCTCTTTCATCGTATTTGCTTCAAAGTCATCCCCGTTGTAAGGTTAATTCGCTATCAGAGGGGTTGAATGCAAACCAAAATCAAGACAGTTCAGCAGCATATTCTCGACGAAGAGCGTTTACATCCCGGGGCAACCGGCGATTTTACGGCGCTACTGACGAGTTTGACTCTCGCGGCGAAAATCATTTCCCGCGAAGTGAACAAAGCCGGTCTGGTAAAAATTCTCGGCGAAACCGGCGAAGTCAATGTTCATGGTGAGTCGGTCCAGAAACTGGATCAATTCGCGCAGCAGACGATCGTTCGAGCCATGGGACACAACGGGCACCTTTGCGTTATGGCGTCGGAGGAATCGGAAAATATTATTCCCATACCCGATGGAAACAAAAAAGGGAAATACGTGCTGATGTTCGACCCGCTCGATGGATCCTCCAACATCGACGTGAATGCCAGTATCGGAACGATCTTCTCGATTCATCGCAGAGTAACCAACCACTCGCCTGACGGCCGGCTGGAAGACTGTCTCCAGAAAGGCGCCGATCAAATCGCGGCCGGCTATTTCATTTACGGCTCGAGCACGATGATGGTCTACACGACCGGGCACGGCGTGTTTGGATTTACCCTGGATCCGAGTCTGGGCGAATTTCTCCTTTCTCACGAAAGCATCCGGACCCCCATGCGAGGCAGAATCTACAGTATCAACGAAGGCAACACCTATGCCTGGGATGCCGGCACGCGCCGATACATCGCCTATGTCAAAGAGGATAAAAAGGAGATGGGCCATCCCTATTCGCACCGATACATCGGATCGCTGGTCGCCGATTTCCATCGCAACCTTTTGAAAGGCGGGATATTTTTGTATCCTGGACCGAAAGGCAAGCTGCGGTTGCTTTACGAAGCGGCGCCGCTCGCGATGATCGTCGAACAGGCTGGGGGTGCCGCAACTACCGGGGCAGAGCGGATTCTGGATATCGAACCAACCTCGCTCCACCAGAAAGTGTCGTTAATCATCGGCAGCCGTGAAGACGTCCGCGATTACATTCAGTTTTTTAAAGAAGCAACGGCTTCGGCGGCGGATTGATTTTTGCAGTTGTGGTCCCAGACGGTTCCAGACCGCAGCTGCAACTAATTTGACACGACCAGGTTCTGCAGGACTTCATCGACGCTCGTCAGCCCTTCGGCCATCAGCACCATGGCGTATTCTTTGAGCGTCAACATTCCTTCCTGAATTGCCAGCGTACGCACCTCGTCGGTCCGTGCTCCCCTGGCCACAGCGCGCTTCAAATCGTCATTCATCGTGAGAATTTCGTAGATACCAACGCGCCCTTTCTTGCCGGTGTGATTGCATTGTTCGCACCCTTCACCTCTGAAAAACGGCGGCGAGTTCTCTTTCGTGTAGCCGAAATATCCCAGTGTTACCTCGTCCACTTCGGTCTGCACCTTGCAGTGCTGGCACAGGCGCCGCGCCAGGCGTTGGGCGATGATGCCGATCGTGGAATTGGCCATGAGGAATGGCTCGATTCCCATCTCTTCGAGCCGGGTAAAAGAACTCGGAGCGTCATTGGTATGAAGTGTCGTGAACACGAGGTGTCCGGTCAACGCCGCTTCGACTGAAATTTTAGCTGTTTCCGGGTCGCGTGTTTCACCGACGAGAATCACGTCAGGGTCCTGGCGCAAAAATGCCCGCAGGATGCGCGCGAAATCCAGGCCGATGTCTTTATGTGTTTGAACCTGGCAGAGACCGGCGAGATCGTATTCAATCGGGTCTTCGGCGGTGGAAATATTGACCTCGGGAGAATTGATTTCGTTCAACGAACTGTACAAGGTCGTCGTTTTACCGGAACCCGTCGGTCCGGTTACGTAGATGATGCCGTACGGGTGAGTAATCATCCCTCGCAGCTTTTCTACAGTCGGCGTATGAACAATGATCTTGTCGAGCGGCAGCAGCGATCCGCTCTTGTCCAGGATACGCATGACGATCTTCTCGCCGAATTTTGCGGGCACCGTGGAAACGCGGAAATCGATCGAGCGATCCTCGATCTTGATCGAGATACGGCCGTCCTGTGGCATACGGCGTTCGGAAATATCCAGCCTCGACAGGATCTTGAAGCGCGACGCGAGCGGCAATTGGATCTTCTTGGACAGAACGTTCTCGACATACAGAACGCCGTCGATGCGCAGCCGCAACACAACGCCCTTTTCCTGAGGCTCGATGTGGATGTCGCTGGCGCCCTTCTTGATGGCCAGGGCAAGAATGTTGTTCGCGAGACGCACGACTGGAGCGTCTTCCGAGGCGGTGGCAAGGTCGGTTACGTTGGTCTTGTCTTCTTCGTCCTGCTGGACCTCCATGCCACCCAGAATTTCGTTCTGCAACTCCTCGAGGCTCTGGAACTGAAATTCCGCCGGCCGCCTCCTATCCTTGTGGCGCTCTCGCTCCTCGGCCTTCCGGTGATCGGCTTCCCGCTTCTCTTCCTTGATTCCCATCAAGTCCGGATACACCGTATCCATGAACTTCTTGAAATCTTCTTCCGTACAAACCTGAGGTTCGATGATGGCGCCCTTGATATAGCGACGGACATCGTCGAACGCAAGCAGGTTGGATGGGTTAACCATCGCAAGGGTGACGGAATTGTTGAGGTACGAGATGGGAATGACCTTATGGAGCTGACACAGCGATTGCGGCAACAAGCCGACAACCCTGGCGTCGAACTTGCCCTTGAAGAGATTGACGTACTCGATACCGACTTGCTTCGTCGCATCTTCAAGGCGTTCGGCCAGAATTCGAGCTAAACCCAGCGAGATTTCAGGATGTTGCGTCAGGAGGTTGCGGAAATCCGCGCGCGTGAGTGTAAAGACCACCGTCGGCTGAACCGTGGTCACGGTGGCCGACCGCGGTTTACCGGTTAGCAGCGACATTTCGCCAACCGCTGCGCCGGCGGAGAGTTGCGCCACGAGGAAATCGATGCCGGTAGCCGGGTCCTTTTTGCGAACTTCCACCAGGCCGGACTTGATGATGTACATGGAAACGCCGGGCGCGCCTTCGCGGACGATAACTTCGGCGGGAGGGAAATCCACTACTTTGAGACAGGCTGCGAGTCTCGCCAAACTCTCCGGACCCAGTTCGGCAAACAGCTTAACGTTCTTCAGGAATTGGCCGAGCTGCTCGGCTTCGTTAACTACAGCGGGCATGGGCTTTTCGGATTCACGCGTCTGCCATCCATGGCTTCCTTTCCCGGACGAAACTGCCGCTAGTCTCGCATCGGGATATGCAGAAGTCAAAGGAGTTAGTGCGTCGAACCCGGATTTCCCCGAAGTTCTTGTTTCCAGCCCAGAATGCGAGCGACGTTCCCCTCTTTTTCGGCGTCTTCGATTCGTCCCTGGGACTGATAAAACATCGATAGGCTGGTATGGGCGAGAATGTCATCGTTATCGATTTCGATGAGCTTCTTGGCAGCAGAGATCGCCTCTTCTACCCGGCCGCGATTGAACAGAGCCATACCTAACCCGTGCAATGCATCCTGGTAGTTGGGATCGATCTCGAGTGCTTTTTTGTAGTAATCAATGGATTCGTCCAGCTTCTCGTCGCCGAACGCATTGACGGCCTGCTCGAAGTAGTCTTCCTTCGTCATGAAATGTAGTTTATCAAGAGATTCGGGGACGGTTGCCTAAATCACCGGAATTGAAGTTTTTATACTGGTCTTCAATCGGGTAATTCAGGCAACCGTCCCCGAATCTCTGCCTTTATTCGTAACGCAGTGCCTCAATCGGGCTCAAGATGGCGGCACGATAGGCCGGATACAGTCCGAAGATTAAGCCGGTACTCACGGCCGTGCCAAAACCGATTGCCACCCACAAGACCGAAACAGTCGCCGGCAAAAATGGGACGACAGTCCGGATGATAAATGCGATGGCACTTCCCACGATAATTCCGATCATTCCTCCCAGCGCAGTCAACACGATTGCCTCAAACAGAAATTGCGTGAGAATGTTCCGCTGAGTCGCCCCGATCGCTTTCCGGACACCGATCTCGCGCGTGCGTTCGGTAACCGAGACGAGCATGATGTTCATGACTCCGACCCCACCCACAATCAGCGCGATAGATGAAATGGCCAGCATCACGGTGAAGATACCGCCGGATATCTGCCTCCACAAATCGGTAAATGTGTCCTGAGTCGATATCGAAAAATCGTCTTCTTTGTTCGGCGGAACGCCACGACGGATGCGCAATACGGCTTCGATCTGATCGATCGCGCGCGGCAGGTCGCCCTGTGACGAGGCTTTCACGGCGAACATGAAATCTTTCTGTTCCGGATGCAGCCGCCAGAATGTGCCGATCGGCATTTCAGCAACATTGTCGTTGGGATTGGCGCCACCCTGCAGTGCATCCTTACGTTTCTCCAGGACGCCGATCACCCGGAATGGCTGGCCTTCGATTTCCACTTCCTTGTCGACCGGGTCGACATTCGCCGGGAAAATGGTATCCGCAGTGTCGTGGCCAAGCACCACGACGTTCGTATTATGCGTGTGGTCGGCTTCGTTGATCCACCGGCCTCCTTCCAGATGCAGATTCATGACGACGGCGACATCAGGCGACGCACCGACAAAAATCGTATTCTTGGCAGTCTTGTCCCGGTAGCGAACTGAGAACGATTTAGCGTCGGTATTGATCGCAAAGTATTGCAGAACGGGCGCCACTGCTTTGACGCGGGACAATTGTTCAATCGCTTTCGCATCTTCCATCGTCAGTTTCTTCCGGTTGATCACCTCAGGAGGAAGACGTCCGCCGATGGTCGGAGGAATCCGCTGCACGAAAATCAAATTGGAACCGAGATCCTCGATCTGGGTCGCGATACTGTCATTCAATCCGCTGATGATCGACGACATGCCGATGACCGTCGCAACTCCGATGACAACTCCAAGCACCGTAAGAAATGAACGCAATGTGTTCTTGCGCAAAGAATCCAGCGCAAGAAGCAGGATTTCACTCATAGCGCAGCGCCACTATGGGATCGAGATTCGCAGCTTTGGTGGCCGGATAAATTCCAAAGAAGAGGCCCACGGTGGTCGAAACCGTCAAACCGAGGGCTACCGCCCACCACTTGATGGATGCAGGGAGGGGGGTGAAATACGCAATCGACAGAGCAATCGAGGCGCCCAGCAGGATTCCGATCAGTCCGCCGACCAGGGCGAGCGTTGCGGATTCCACCAGAAATTGCACCAGAATGTCATGCCTCCGCGCACCCGTCGCTTTCCGGATGCCGATCTCGCGCGTTCGCTCGGTTACCGAAACAAGCATGATGTTCATCACGACGATGCCGCCGACAATCAACGAAATCGAGGCAATTCCGATCGTGACGGCAAAAAACGTCCGGCTGATATTGGCCCAGATCTGCAGGAAGTTGTCGTTTGTATTGAGGGCAAAATCATCCTTGTCGTTGTAAGCCAGGTGCCGCCGGGCCCGCATACTCAGCCGGATCTCACTTTCAGCGTCCGAAACATGCTTCTCGTCCAGCGCTTTGGCGTAGATGGTTACGGAACGGCGCGAACCGTACATTTTTTGATGCAAGCTCAACGGAATGATGGCCCAGTTATCGCGCGATTGACCCAGGACGGATCCCTGCTTTGTTCCGATACCGATCACCTCAAACGGCCGGTCGTCGATGACCATTGTTTTGCCGATCGGATCGACAAAAGGAAATAGTGTCTCTGCAATGTCTGAACCGATCACGGCTACATTACGGGCATGGTCCACGTCGTATTGGCCTATGGACCTGCCGCCATCCAGCTCCGTCCCGAGAATCGTCGCCGTCTCTGCCGTATAGCCCTGTATCTGCGAATCCAGATACTCACGCCCGAACTTTACCTGTGCACGGGCATTCACCGCAGCCCCGACCGCCTTGCAATTGTTACAGACTGCCTGGATGGCATCCATGTCCGGGAGGTACAGATATTTGCGTTTCTGGTTTTCGATCCAATCGTCGAAGGATGTGATCACCGGCGCTGTCCGGCTGACTGTCAGTACATCCGGACCGAGATTGAAGATCTTGCCGGCAACATAGTCATTCAGGCCCGAAATAATCGACACAACGGCGATCACCGCCATGACACCGATCACGATTCCGAGAAGTGTCAGCAGGGATCGAAGACGATTTGCGCGCAATGAAGACAGCGCGATCAGAACAGCTTCAGCAAAATTCATAGAAAGAGGGACAGGTCACTTTTTTCGCGGAAAGTGTTACCAAACGATACACATTGTACCGAAAAAGTGACCTGTCCCCTTTTTATCTATCGGGCGCGCCCGAACTTTTCCTGGAGCAGCCGGATCTTTTCCTCCATGGACTGCTTTGGCGGGGGTGCGGACGGCAGGGTTTCCACGGAAGGCTTTGGAGAACGCATCGGCGACTGGCCGCCGGCCGGTTTTCGAGCAGGCCGCTGAGGCCTCGGGACTTTGGCTTGAATCGGACCCGCGGCCGGAACAGCCGCGTCGGAGACCACCTGCGCCAGGGCCGGCACAGCTGCGGGCATTGGCCTCGCTTTTTTGCGCCGCGGATGACGCACCGGTTTCGGCATGATCGCTTTCATCGAGAGGCTGATCCGTTTCATTGTCGGATCGACGCCGATAACCTTCACTTTGACGATCTCGCCGACTTTCACCGCCTGGCGCGCATCCTGCACATACTTATGCGACAACTCCGAAATATGCACCAGGCCGTCCTGGTGAACACCGAGGTCGACGAAGGCTCCGAAGTTGGTCACATTCGTTACAGTCCCCTCGAGTTCCATGCCTTCCTTGAGATCCGCGATTTCCTTTACGTCATCGCGGAACTTCGGCACCACGAACTTGTCGCGAGGATCGCGGCCCGGCTTCAACAATTCTTCCCGGATATCGGCCGCAGTGAATTTGCCGGCTTCATTCTCCAGGGTTTTGAAGTCGATTGAATGAACCTGTGCAGGATTTTCGATCAACTCTGCAAGCGAAATGCCGAGGGAAGTTGCCATGCGCTCGACGACGCTGTACGACTCCGGATGCACGGCTGTGCGATCGAGCGGATTTTCGCCGTCCTTGATCCGGAGGAATCCCGCGGCCTGTTCGAAAGTCTTGTCGCCAAATCCTTCGATTTCTCGAAGCTGAGTCCGGTTCCGGAACAATCCGTGTTGATCGCGAAACGCTACAACGTTCTGTGCCAGCCTGTCGCCAATTCCCGATACGTACTTCAGCAAATCGACGGAGGCGCTATTCAGATCCACGCCCACCCGGTTCACGCACGATTCAACCGCGGCGGCGAGACTGCGCTTCAACTTCTTCTGATCGACATCATGCTGGTACTGTCCGACTCCGATGGATTTCGGCTCCGTCTTGACAAGTTCTGCCAAAGGATCCTGCAACCGCCGTGCGATGGAAATGGCGCCCCGGACCGTCACGTCGAGTTTCGGAAACTCTTCCCGGGCGCGCTTGGAGGCGGAATAGATCGAAGCGCCGGATTCATTCACCACGACCACGAAGACATCCAGCTTGTTCTTTTCGACAACCGTTCGAATAAAGGAATCGGTTTCTCGTGAACCCGTGCCATTGCCAATCGCAATACCACGAACGTTGTGCCGCTGAACAAGATCGACGAGCGTCTTCTCGGCACTCTCCAGGTCCTGCTTTGGTTCCGTGAGATAGATCGTCTGGTTTTCTAAAAATTTCCCGGTTACATCGACAACCGCAATCTTGCACCCCGTTCTCTGGCCCGGATCGACGCCCATGACACCAATTGGACCCGCCGGGGGAGCCAGCAACAGCGTCCGCAAGTTCTCTTCAAAAACGGTAATGGCTTCGGACTCGGCGCGTTCCCTCAGAATCGACCGCACCTCATTCTGAATTGACGGTAAAAGAAGCCGCTCATACGCATCGCGCGCTGCGCTCTCCAGCAACGGAGCAAACTGCGACTGAGGGTCACGCAAAACCTGCGGAATCAGGGAAGCTAGAAACTTTTCGTTGTCCACTTCGATGGCAAACGTCAACACGCCTTCTCGCGTCCCGCGACGGATGGCCAGCATGCGATGCGAGGGTATCTTGGGAGCCGTCTCCTCGAAGTTGTAGTACATCTCGTACTTCGTCTTCTCGGTTTCCTTGCCCGCAACGACTTTGGCGCGAACCCTGCCCTCGTTGAGCATCAGTTCACGTAATTGCTTCCGTATATCCGGAGTCTCCGTAATCCTCTCGGCGACGATATGGAGCGCGCCCTCCAGGGCCGCTTCAACAGTAGGAACTTCCTTTTCCGGATTGATGAACTGTTGCGCGAATTCGCCGGCAGGCTGCTCGCCTGTCTGTTCCGAGATGTAGTTCGCCAGAGGCTCGAGACCGCGCTCTAAAGCGACGCTCGCCTTGGTCTTACGTTTCGGCTTGTACGGCAGGTAAAGGTCTTCTAATTCGTTCTTGTTGTAGGTAGCGGTGATCCTGGCTCGTAATTCGTCGCTAAGCTTGCCTTGCTTCTCGACCGATGCGAGTACTGTGGCTCGCCGGGCCTCGAGGTCGCCATAGTACTGCCGGGCTTCATCGATATCCCGGATTTTGACCTCATCCAGATTACCTGTGGCCTCTTTACGATATCTCGCGATGAATGGAACGGTCGCCCCGTCTTCCAGTAGTTTGATCGTGGTTTCAACACGGGATACCGGAGCGCCAGCCTCTTTGCTGATCCTGAGGAGGATTTCAGAGTTAAACATGAGAAGTAAAAAGTATGCCAGAACTCATTGGTGTTTTCCCATCTGGATTCCAAAGCGGGTGCCCTCGGTCTGAGCCCATTGAGAAAATTGCCCCATAATCTTTTCATATTCAACCTCATTTTGTTTGAGGCGACGGGCAGCACCGAAGGTGATGGTATGGCTGTTTTGGACCTCCTGCATGAGTTCGTACTGATTTTGCAGCAGCCGAACAAGGCCCGCAGTGAGCAAATCGGAGGTTGCGGAGAGCGAAGGGATCTTGCGAAGGCGATCCAGCGCCTTCGCTGTATTCGCTCTCAAAACAGTCAGACGATCGATCTGGTTCGCCTGAAGAGCCTCGGCTGAAGCCTCAAAAGTTTTTTGAGCGATATTCACTGCCTCGATAAACTCCTGACTCGAAGAACCTGTGGTGATACTGGGAATGAGCCCCCGCCCGAGATTCGAGATTGAAAGGTTTGGCCCGTCATAATATTTGGCCACACTGAAAAAGCAGACGCCGACCAGGGCAAGCAACGCCACCTGAACGGTTCTGAAGACCGGAGCGGTTTCCGCGCCCGGCTTCTGAAACGGTACAACGGCAGCTAGAAGGGCGCCTGCAAGCAGGCCACCGATGTGCGCGGAATTGTCGATGCCTGGAATCGTCAAACCGATAATCAGATTGATAACAATAACAGGTAAGACCCCGGTGCCGACTGCCCGTTTGAAAAAAGGCGGGATCGCACTGCGATAGCGGATTCCGAAGACGAGCAGAACTCCGAAAAGCCCGAAGATTGCTCCTGAGGCGCCTGCGGACTCCGAATACGGATGGAAAATGTAGCTTCCGAAGACTCCCGCCACGCCGGTAACGACGTACAGAATGACAAAGCGCGCGGAGCCGTACAATTTCTCCACCTGTGGCCCGACGATCCACAATGCGTACGAATTGAAGATCAGATGCAGCCAGCCGATATGAAGGAAAATCGGTGTAACGAAGCGCCACCATTGGCCATTCGTAATGGCGCGGTTGGCTTTGACGCCGAAGGCCATGAGGGTTGGCTCATTGGTGCTTCCGCCGGCGAGCGCCATCAGAAGAAACACCGCGATGTTGAGGCCGAAGAAGACGTAGGTGTACGTCGCGCGCCGCGTCCAGACGGCACGAAGAAACTCAAGGTGATCTTCAGGAACCATTTTCCTTGGAGCGGGATCAAATTCGATCCCGCTCCCTCTCGTCCTAATCTCCCTTTAAATCGAGCTGCAATGTCTGCGCGATTTCGCGGGCTGCCTCGCGGGCCTTATCCAGTTCGTTCGGCTTGAAAGAGATCGCTGCAACGACGGCATGCCCGCCGCCGCCATATTGTTCGCAGAGTTTTGCAAGGTTCTGCCGATGTTCGCGCTTGGTCCATGGATTGGTCCCGACCGAAACCTTCGCACGAACAGGCGATTGACTGACGCCGACGCTATAGACACTTTCGGGAAAAAGATAGTACGGAATAAATTTGTTGTACCCATCGAGATCGTGATCGCTGACATCGAATTCAATAACGCGGTTCGTGCATTTCGTGACGCGCCGCATGATCTCGATGGATTCAAAGTGATGCGCGTACAGCTTTTCGAACGTCGAATGGATCTCCGGATCGTTGATGACATCGGAAAGCGACTTGTGCTGAATCTCATTAATGATTTTGTGGATCAGTCTGGGGCTGTGGCTCGCCTCGATAACGAGCATCAAACGCATCGCAGGTTCTTTTAACTCGACTGCCGTTTTGGCATCAGGGAATTGAGCGCCGTCGATGATGTCAGCCCAGTGGATAAGATCATCCAGATCGGGCATGGGACAATCGAACACCGTTCTTGTCACGTGCGCGATGAATTTCGTACACGACTTGTAACTGGCGTCATGAAACTTCTGACCACTCCGGTCGTGCCGGAAATGCGCCTCATCCTGGGACGATAAAAAAGCGCTCTCGTGATGGTCAAACCACCATGTGAGCTTTTCGGACGCCGAATATTTGAAATCGACGATGACGTTCTCCCCGTCACCGAACTGATCCTCACCTATATGTTGTCCGGCTTTGTGTGTAAGGCCCTCGTATTCGATTTCCGCGGCCGCGTCGATATGCGCTCTGAAAAAGCGTGAGAAAACTGCGGCAGACGAAACCCCGTCGAAACAATTGTCGTGATATAAAACTCGAACTCTCTTCATTTTCTTTGCGGCTGCGCGCCCACCCTAAATCCGTTCAATGCGTGGCCTATTTCAGCAAATACTTCGCGATCGTCTGAAGCTGCATATTCGAAGTCCCCTCATAGATCTTCCCGATTTTGGAATCGCGAAAATATTTCTCGGCCGGATAATCCTTTGTATAACCATATCCGCCGTAGATCTCGACGATCAACGACGTGACATGTTCCGCCACCTGAGACGAAAAGTATTTCGCCATCGCTGCCTCTTTCAGAAAGTCCTGCTTCGCGTCTTTCAACCGGGCAGCGTTGTAAACCATAAGCCGCGAGGCCTCAATCTGGGTGGCAGTTTCAGCCAATTGAAATTGAATGCCCTGAAAATCCGCCAATGGTTTTCCAAACGCGGTCCGCTCCTTGGCGTAGGCAGCGCCATGTTCCCAGCTTCCCTGCGCGATGCCGACCATCTGAGCGCCGATACCAATCCTACCTTCGTTCAGCGTCTCGATAGCAATCTTGTAGCCTTTTCCGATATCGCCGAGAACATTCTCTTTGGGAACTTTGCAATCTTCCAGGATCAATTCGCAAGTGCTCGAGGCCCGAATACCCAGCTTGTCCTCCTTTTTTCCAACAGTGAAACCCTGAAAGTCCTGTTCCACGAGGAAAGCTGTAATTCCTTTGTACCCTTGATCCGGGTTCGCGTTCGCGAACACGATGAAAACGCCGGCTTCGACCGCATTCGTAATCCAGAGTTTCCTGCCATTAAGAACGAAATGATCCCCTGTGTCCACGGCGCGGCAGGCCAGCGCGAACGCATCGCTGCCGGAACCCGCCTCGGATAACGCATACGCCCCGACCAGATCTTTCGCCAGGCGCGGCAGGTATTTCCGTTTCTGTCCTTCATTCGCCCAGCGCATGATAGCGTTGTTGACCAGCGTATTCTGAACGTCAATAAAAACACCAAACGACGCATCCACACGCGAAATCTCTTCAACTGCAAGAACCGACATAAAGAAGCTGCCGGCTGAGCCGCCGAACTCTTCCGGAATGTGAATTCCCATCAATCCAAGCTCAAACAATTCCGGAATAACTCCCTTGTCCAGTTTCGCCTCTTCGTCCATCTTGTGAACCAGCGGCTGGATCCGGCCTTCGGCGAAACTGCGGCACGTATCGCGGAACAACTGCTCATCGTCGGATAGAACTGTCAGAGGAGTACTCATATCAACACCTCATGCCGGACCGGCATCGCGGGAAAATCGCGTATTATAACAGCGATCCCCAGCCAAATCCTGTGAGATTTCAATAACACCATCGGCCACCCTTGTTTTAAAGTAAACGGCAATGCATAAGCATTTCCAGTTTTTGCGGCCGAGGCTCGTCTTCCCATTGCTGTCACTGGTCGCGTTGCTGTGGGCGAATATTCCATTATTCGCTCAGGTCGATTTGACTGGAATATGGGCGCCTCCGAGGCCGTATGACGAAGACGAACCGGAACGCGGCCCCGGGCCATCGCTGGTCGAATTTGTCGGTCTTCCCGTCAATGATTTCGCACGCCAGTGGGGGCTCGCTTACCGCCCTGGACGGTTGTCGCTTCCAGAACATCAGTGCCAGGTCCATGTTGTGGAATACATTCATCGCGGACCTCTTCAGATGAGGATCTGGGACGAACGGGATCCGGTGACGCATCAACTGGTGGCGATTCACGAATCGATCAGTACGTACGAACAGAACCGCACAATCTGGATGGACGGCCGTCCCCACCCGTCGGAATACGCGCCACATACCTGGATGGGCTTTTCAACCGGATTATGGGACGGAAATATGTTAACCGTCACCACGACGCATATCAAACAAGGCTGGATCCGTCGGGAAAACATTCCGGCCAGCGATGAAGTCACATTGATTGAACATTACATCCGGCATGGGAATATGCTGACTCACATCAGCGTCACGGATGATCCGGTCTATCTGGCTGAACCGCTGGTCAAGAGCGAAGAGTTCGCCCTCAATGACGACCCCGGCGCCTTCAATCCGTTCTGGCCCTGCGAATATATCGAGGAGGGCGAGCGCCCACGCGGAGAGGTCCCGAGCTATATGCCGGGAGACAATCCGTGGATGTCCGAATACGCCGCAACGCATGACCTGCCACAGGAGGCCACGCTGGGCGGGGCTGAAACCATCTATCCCGAGTACCGCGGGAGACTTAAACAACTACCGAAGGCCGTCTGGCGCGGCGAGCGCTGAAGCGAGCAGCCGCAGAGTGTGCGCTAACAGACCAAACTGCGTATAAATAAACCGCTAAAGTAGTTGCCACAAACACGTCTGTACACTACGTTACTGGTGCCTGTTGCCAGAATGCCGTATCGCCTCTAATTCCAGTCCAGCAACTTCTCCGCAACATTCGGGTCACTGATTTTTGATGACATGGAGGTTTTGAATGCAAGCACCCTTCGTCAACGGATTGCGCAATTTCGGGTCCCGTTTTAGGCGCTCGCCCCGTCGATACAGGCGCGGCATCCTCAGCGCCGTTTCTCTGGTTCTTTTGTTGGGGATCATTGCCGCCGTGAACGCGCAGCAGATTCCGCTCTTTCCCTTCATTCCCAACGGCGTACTTTTTCCGAACCCTGCCGGCGCGTCGCAAACCCACAGTACAACCGGCGGGGGCATCGACCAGACCGGGCCGTTCTTCCAAAGCCTGGGTACCAATGGCCGCTCATGCGCGACCTGCCACCAGCCCAGCGACGGCATGTCCGTTTCCGCGGCGGGCGTCGAACTGAGATTTATGCTGACGCAGGGCCAGGACCCCATTTTCCGCCCTGTCGATGGTGCCAACTGCAACCACAATATCGACGTTTCGAGTCGTTCCGGAAGGCAGGCCGCCTATAGCCTGCTGCGAACGCGCGGCTTGATCCGTGTCGCCATCGCCGTCCCCGCAAACGCCGACTACAAGGTCGTTAACGTCAAGAATCCCTACGGCTGCAACGAATCCGAGGTGATTTCGATGTATCGTCGACCGCTTCCCTCGACAAATCTGCGTTTCTTAACCGCGGTCATGTTTGACGGGAGGGAGTCTTCGCTAGCTACGGGTACGACGAAAATCCTGAATACCAACTACCCGAAGTCTCTCGTAGACGATCTGGCGCACCAGACAGTGGACGCCACCGTTGGCCACGCGCAAGGCGACGGGACGAGGCCCACCCCGTCTGAGCAACAACAGATCGTCAATTTCGAGATGGGGCTGGTCACGGCGCAAGCCTATGGGCTCCTCACCGGTCCATTGAACGCGCACGGAGCGAACGGAGGACCGCTACCGCTCGTGAATCAGCCATTCTTTGTCAGCATCAACTCCAGCGTCCATTTCCTGCTCCCTCAATTCGAAGCGCCCGGCGGGCTCCTCACCGCGGGGGACGGCCAGTTCACGCCATCAATTTTCAATCCATTCGACGCATGGGCGCAGCTGCCTAAAGCCGATCCGCGCGCAGCCGTTGCGCGCGGCCAGGCCATTTTCAACTCCAAACCCATCAACATCACGGGTGTTGCCGGAATAAACGACGATGTGTCTGGTGGCGGCCTGGTGCCTGGCGGCATTCCTTCCCTAATGGGCACATGCGGCACCTGCCACGATACGCCGAACGTCGGTAATCATTCTTTCCCGACGCCTTTGAATATCGGAACCGGTGACCCGCACCCCTCTAAGCCGTCGGAGAACCTTGGAGAATCTCGATATAAGTTACTTGCCGTCCATCACGGTATGTAAAACCGATCCGGCCACGGGCTCGCCAACCAGCAATTGCAAAACGACAACCGATCTCGGTCAGGCGTTGATCGATGGCAGCTTCGACCACGTCGGCAAAATAAAAGGGCCGGTCCTGCGAGGACTCTCCGCCCGCGCGCCGTTCTTCCATAACGGTTCCGCTCAATCCCTGCTCGACGTCGTACGCTTTTATGAAAATCGCTTCGGCCTCATCCTAACGCGGCAGGAAGAGGCGGATCTGGTCGCCTTCTTGAGTTCTCTTTGATGGCGGATAAGCCAAGGATTGAACGGATTTATCGGATGGGCGCGTTAAAAGTCTGTGAACGCGCCCATCCGTTAAATCCGTTCAATCCTTGGCTTATCAACTCGTCATCCGAAACCCGTTTAAAATCCCTCAGCGTAAGATCCAGGGCCGCCGTTTATAATTACGGTCAGGTATGGAGCCTCATTCCCATGGCAAGGGCCACGATCACGATCACCATCATCATGCAAGTGGCAGCCTGAAAACTGCTCTGATCATTTCAGCTGCTTTCATGGTCGCGGAATTCATCGGCGCGCTCTACACAAATTCCCTGGCCCTGCTTGCAGATTCCGGCCACATGCTGACCGATGTCGCCGCGTTGAGTCTAAGTCTATTCGCCATCCGGTTTGCGACCCGGAGAGCAACCCCGCGGATGACATACGGCTTTTATCGAGTGGAGATTCTGGCAGCCCTTGTAAACGGAGTCTTTCTCGTACTTGTTTCGATTTACATCTTTTATGAGGCGTTCACCCGGTTCAAGAGTCCGGAAACAGTAAAGGCGAACTGGATGCTCGTTGTCGCCATCATCGGGCTGCTTGCAAACACCTCGAGCGCCTGGCTGCTCTTTGGTAAGCATCATGAGAACTTGAATATCCGCGGCGCGTTCTTTCACGTGTTGACGGACGCGATCGGCTCAATGGGTGCGATTCTGGCCAGCCTTGCGATTATTCTGAGCGGGTATGCCTTAGCGGATCCGCTGATCAGCGTTGTCGTGGCGATACTGATCCTCTGGAGTTCGTGGATTGTGATTCGGGATGCCGTCGATATTCTGCTCGAGGGGACCCCGGCACATATCAACATCGTGAGCTTGCGTGAACAATTGGGCCACGTCGATGGAGTTGGCTCCGTTCACGATCTTCACGTGTGGACTCTGACATCAGGTGTTCTGGCGATGAGCTGCCATATCGTGGCCGAAAACGACAGTTACAATCGTACGGACCTTCTCTCGAGGGTGAACGGCCTTGCGCGAGAACAGTTCCGGATCGACCACTCCACAATCCAAATCGAAGAGAGTAATATTCAGCAGGATCTCATCGAATCCTGCAACTGCCACTTTGGCGCCTGGGACATATCGTGACTTATTATTTTGCATTTATCGTTTTCCTGCTTCTCCAAAACCCTTCGCTCGACAGCGAAAGTCCGAAAGAGCGGCAGGCCGCTGTTGAACAAATGGCTGTATTGGGAAACAAGGAAGCCATTCCAAAACTCGCTGCTGCGCTGAAGAAAGAGTCGAAAAGCGACATCCGCGCGGAAATGGTTGCGGCGCTCGGCCGGATCCGCGATACAGCGGCAATTCCGGTTCTTGCCGATACGCTGCGGAACGATCTTGACAAAGACGTTCGCTCGCAGGCGATCGATTCGCTGCTGCGCTTCTATATCCTCGTCGAGGAATCCGGCCCGGTCCGTACGATCTTCAACAAGGTGAAGAGCGCTCTGATTGAGCCGAATGCGCCCCTGGTCGGCCCGGAAGTACAGGTCGATACGTCGGCTAAAGAAGCGCTTGCCGCGGCAATGCAGAAGGATTTCAACGACGAGGTTCGCGTCGAAGCGGTGCGGGCGCTGGGCTCGCTGCGGGCGAAAGATCAGATACCGGCGATGATAGCAAGCCTTGAAGATCCGCAAAATCGCGAGCATCGGACCGTACGCGCTGAAATCGTTCATACGCTCGGCGTCTTGCGCGATCCCTCTGCCGGACCTGCCTTGGAGAAGGCGCTCCGTGATCCGGACCGTCAGGTCGTTGCCGAAGCGGTGCTTGCCGTCGGCCTGGTCGGCAACACGGCCGCCCGTCCGACGCTGGAAGAAATCTTCCGCACGAGTTCGAGCGCCAGCCTGAAAACGCAGGCTCTCGAATCGCTTGCACTGCTTCGCGACCCGGCATGCGCGCCACTGTTTGTTTCGCTGCTGGACAGCAAGGAAGATTCTTTCCGTGAACTTTCGGCCGAGGGCCTGGCTCGCCTGAAATACCCCGATGCAAAAGGCTGGCAGACGCGATTCGAGCAGGAAAAGAAGCCCAACGTCCGAAATGGCCTCGCCTTCGGCCTCGCGGCATCGGGCAATCTCGACTATATCAACAACCTGGCGAATAGCCTCGATAGCAGGCAGTCCAACCAGGTCGAGGTTTATCTCTTCGAGTTGGGGAAATTCGACGGTCAGCTCAACGAACTCTATCGCTACATGCGGAGCATGAACCCGAAGGTCCGGGCGGGAATGGTCAGGGTAGTCGGCAACATCGGCGATCCATCGTCTACCGACCAGGTTCGCGCACTGTCCGATGATCCGAATACGGAAGTCGTGCGCGAAGCCGTCGCCGCGCTGCGGAAACTGGGCAGGTGAGCCAACCCCAAATTCGCGTTCGCTTTGCTCCGTCCCCCACGGGGTACCTCCACGTCGGTGGCGCCAGAACTGCATTGTTCGACTGGCTCTATGCACGAAAGCACAACGGCACGTTTGTGCTTCGCATCGAAGACACCGATACCGAACGATCCAGCGATGAGATGACGCGGGGAATCCTTGAAGCCATGGAATGGCTCGGGCTCCCGTGGGATGAAGGTCCCTACATGCAGTCGGCAGGATTCGAGCAGCATCGAACGGCAGCCCTCCGCCTCCTCGAATCCGGTCATGCCTACCACTGCTTCTGTTCGCCCGAACTGCTGGACCAGAAGAGAAAAGAGGCTGCAGCGAAGAAAACCGACTTCAAATACGATCGGACCTGTTTCAATATTCCCCCCGCCGAAGCCAGACAGCGGCTGGAAAAAGGCGAGCGGGCAGCGGTGCGCTTCAGAGTACCGGACGGTCCCGTGTCGTTCCGCGATGCAGTGGTTGGCGAAGTTACCATTGCCAGCGACATGATCGAGGACTTCGTCCTGCTTCGATCCAACGGCCAGCCTACATATCACGTCAGCGTCGTGGTGGACGACATCAGCATGCGTATCACTCACGTCATTCGCGGCGCCGACCATATCTCGAATACACCGAAGCAGATTCTGCTGTACCGCGCGCTCGGCGCACAGATCCCCGAGTTTGCCCACATCCCGCTGATTCTCGGGCCGGACAAGACGCGGCTCAGCAAGCGGCACGGGGCTACCTCCGTCACATCGTACAAGGACCAGGGCATCGTACCGGAAGCGATGCGCAACTTCCTCGCCTTGCTCGGATGGTCGCCAGGTAACGATCAGGAACTTTTTAACGACGAGGAATTGATCGCAGCTTTTTCCCTGAACGGAATTTCAAAGGCAAATGCCGTTTTTAACCCGGACAAGCTGCTTTGGTTTAACACGCAATACATTGCCAGGCTGCCGTACGAGAAAATGGTGCAATACCTCAAACCCGAGTACCAGAAAGCCGGCCTCTGGCGAGACTCACTCGAGAAAGAGGAAAGCGAGTGGTTCCGCTTCCTCATTGATCTTTACCGGCCGCGGGCAAAGGTGCTTCAGGATTTTCCCAGGCAATCGCGTATGTTCCTGATCGACCATGTCGAGTACGATCCCGCAGCTGTGGAGAAGTTCCTCAAGGACGAGAAAGTTCGAGGTTACCTGCACTTGCTTGCGGACCGGATCGAAGGCCTGCCGGAGTTCAACCACCAGAGTCTCGAGGATGCAGCCCGGGTGCTCGCCGACGAACTCCAGGTGAAGCCGGGCGTGCTGATGAACCCGTGCCGCGTCGCCCTGACTGGACAGGCAGTTGCGCCAGGACTATTCGACGTAATGCTCCTGCTGGGCCGGGAAAAGACGATCTCTCGCCTTCGGCTGATATAATCCTCGTCTTATGACTTGGTTCAAACGCGAGAAGAAAGGGATCGAGGTTCCGGACGAACGCCGCGTCGTTACGGAAGGCCTTTGGATCAAGTGTCTGGGATGCAAGGGACCACTTTGGAAAAAGGACCTGGAAGGCAATCTTCAGGTCTGCTCGAAGTGCAGTTATCACTACAAGATCTCGGCATTCGATCGTATTAACCTGCTTATGGACCCCGGCTGGGTTGAACAGGACGCGTCGCTGTACTCGACCGACCCGCTGGAATTCAAGGCCAGCAAGCCATACAAGGACAGCCTCGCATCGCTGCCTCAGAAGATCGGCGTGCTCGAGGCGGTTGTGAACGTTCAGGGAAGCATGGAAGGCTATCCCATCGTCCTCTCGGCCATGGAATACAACTTCATCGGCGGTTCCATGGGTTCGGTTGTCGGCGAAAAAATCACCCGCGCCATCGAGCGCGCTATTGAAATCAAATCGGCGCTGGTCGTGGTTTCATGTTCGGGCGGCGCCCGCATGCAGGAAGGCGCCCTGAGCCTGATGCAGATGGCGAAAATTTCCTCCGCCCTGGCCCATCTCGATCAGAAACGTCTTCCGTACATATCTATTCTCACGGATCCGACAACCGGCGGCGTCACCGCCAGTTTCGCCATGCTGGGCGATCTCAATATCGCGGAGCCCGGCGCACTGATCGGCTTTGCCGGGCCGCGGGTCATCGAGCAGACCATCCGGCAGAAACTTCCGGAAGGGTTTCAGCGCAGCGAGTTCCTCCTGGAACACGGCATGATCGACGCCATTGTTCAACGCAAAGACCTGAAGGCATTCATCGCGAAGTCGCTGAAGTTCTTCATGAATTGACTTTGACCCCTGTGCCCCTTGTGTCTCTGTGTCTCTGTCTTTCACCCTGGATCTTGAATGCATGACACCATTACAGTCGTCGGTGGCGGGTTGGCAGGTTGCGAAGCCGCCTGGCAGATTGCGCGCCACGGTTTGCCTGTGCGCCTGTATGAAATGCGGCCGGGGCGGCAGACTCCCGCACATCGCAGCGAACATCTTGCCGAAATTGTCTGCAGCAACTCGCTGAAATCCGACCAGCCTTATAACGCTTCCTGGCTCCTGAAAGAGGAACTGAGGCGGCAAGGCTCGATTCTCATGCAGATCGCCGACAGCGTTCGCGTGCCTGCGGGCGGCGCTCTTGCCGTCGATCGCACCCGGTTTGCCGCAGGCGTGACGGACGCCATATGCAATCATCCCGGCATCGAACTGGTTCGGGAGGAAGTTACAGAGATTCCGCCCGAAGGAATCGTTGTCATCGCCAGTGGGCCCCTGACCTCCGAGACACTCTCCCAGTCGATCCGGGCTTTTTGCGGCACGGAGCATCTTTACTTTTACGATGCGATCAGCCCCATCGTCGATGCCGAGACGATCGATTCTTCAAAAGTCTTTCGCGCCAGCCGGTATGGCAAAGCGGCCGATGATTATTTGAACTGCGCGATGAACCGCGAAGAATATGATCGCTTTTATGAGGCACTGATTTCTGCCGAGAGCGTCACCGTGCACGAGTTTGAAGAAGCCCGTTATTTCGAATCATGCCTGCCGATAGAAGAACTGGCCCGCCGCGGCCGTGACACGCTTCGATTCGGCCCCATGAAGCCGGTGGGCCTGCAGGATCCAGCCACGGGCCGTATGGCTCACGCCGTGGTTCAACTGCGGCAGGAAGACCTGATGCAGTCCAGCTATAACATCGTCGGTTTTCAAAACCACCTGAAGTTCGCGGAACAGAAGCGGATCTTCCGGATGATCCCCGGCCTGGAAAGCGCGGAATTCCTCCGCCTGGGCCAGATCCATCGAAATACCTACATCGATGCGCCACGGATTTTGCTGCCGTCCATGGCGGCCAGACGCGATCCGCGAATCTTCTTTGCCGGTCAGCTTGCCGGAACAGAGGGCTACATTGAAAATGTCGCGTCCGGCCTTGTTGCAGGAATCAACGCCGTACGCACATTCCGGGACGACGACTTGATGGTTCCCCCCGCCGAGACGGCGATCGGCGCGTTGTGCCGTTATGTGGCCACTCCGCAAAAACACTTCGCGCCCATGAACATCAATTTCGGTCTCCTGCCGCCGATTGACGCACCGCGGCACGCATCAAAGGTCGACAGACAGCGATTGCTTTGTGAGCGCGCTCTCGAATTATGCCCACCCGCATCAATATCAACGGCGTTATAGCCGGACCCGACGAGGCGAAGATCCCGGTCCTCGATCATGGGCTTCTGTTCGGCGACAGTGTCTACGAGACACTGCGAACGTATAACGGAAAGCCTTTCCTTTTTTCGCGCCATTACGCCCGGCTCGAACACTCCGCGAGAGCTATCGAACTGCAATTGCCATGGACAAAGGCAACAACGCTGGGTGAAATCCAGAAGACTTTGTTTGCCGGAGAATGCCGGATTCGACTGATCTTTACCCGTGGCGTTGGGGAAGTCGCTGCGGACATCGAGACCTGTACTGACCCCTGCGCAATTATTATCGTGGTGCCACTGGTCGTACCTCCGGAACGCATCTACCAAAAAGGCGTAGACACTGTGATTTCAACCGTGCGGCGAAGTCCCCGGTTTGCAGACATCAAGACTGGCAGTCTGATTCATCAGGTGCTCGCCCGTCGAGAAGCCAAAATGAAACGCGCTTACGAAGCGATCCTGCTTACCGCGGACGGCAAACTGTCGGACGGAATCACGAGCAACATCTACATCGTCCGGGAGGGTAGACTGCTCACGCCGGGTCACGAAGCCGGTATCGTGGCAGGCATAACTCGAGCTGTGGTGCTGGACCTGGCGCGCGAGATGGGCCTGCAGGTCGTCGAAGGACTTTTCGACGTTAACGAGATAGCCCGGGCGGATGAGATGTTCCTGACCAGTTCGACCCGGGAAATCGTGCCTATTTCAAGCGTCGACGGGAAACCTGTGGCCGGCGGACACCCTGGCCCCGTGACTCTCCTGCTGTTGCGGGCATACCGCACAGCGATCGAACGCCTCGCGCTGGAGGACTAATGCTGGAAGAAAACATCGAAGCTTTCCTTGAAGCGCTCCGCATGCGGGCGGTGTCCGAGCACACACTGTCGAGTTACGGGTTCGATCTGAGAGGTTTTCAAGCATTTCTGAAGTTGCGGAAAATCGAGTTCCCTGCCATCGACCATCTTGTTCTTCGAGATTTTCTCGGCTACCTCTATGAACGCAAGCTGCAAAAGTCATCCGTTGCCCGGAAACTCGCCTGCCTCCGCACTTTCTTCAAGTTTCTGGTGCGTGACGGCCGGCTGAAGTCGAACCCGGCAGAACTCATATCATCGCCTCGCTTGCCTAAAAAGCTTCCGTCGTACTTGCCCGAAGCCGAAGCCGTGGCTGTCGTCGAAAGCCCCCAGGGTACGTCGTTCATGGACCGCCGCAATCGCGCAATCCTCGAACTGTTGTATGCGAGCGGCCTCCGACTTCGGGAGTTGTCGGGTCTGAATGACGAAAGTCTGGATTTACCGCAGCGGCTGGTGCGCGTCTTCGGCAAAGGGCGAAAACAGCGAATCGTTCCATTCGGCGAACCTGCCGCAAAAGCTCTCGAGGACTACCTCGCAATCCGTGACCGTGAAGGCCTTTCCATCGCGGAAGACGACGGCCGGCTGCCGCTGTTCGTCAGTGTTCGCGGCCGGCGGATCAACCCGCGGGCTGTCCAGCAACTGGTCGAGAAGACGCGACTGAAGCTGCCGTCCGGACGCCATCTTACGACTCACACCCTGCGGCACACCTTCGCCACGCATCTGCTGGAACGCGGCGCCGATCTCCGCGCCATTCAAGAACTTCTGGGCCATTCGAGCCTGGCTACCACGCAAAAGTACACACACGTCAGTCTTGAACATCTCAGGGCGGAATACGACAAGGCGCACCCGAAAGCGAAGAAGTAGGAGCCTGCCGCATGTTTCGCTTCCAATAGCTGGCCCCACTTCCTATATAATCGAGGTTTGTCTTTATAGGAGGATGCGACTATGTATGCCGTGATCCGATCGGGCGGGAAACAGTACCGCGTGGCGCCCGGGCAAACGATTCGGCTGGAAACGCTGGCCGGCGAAGTCGGCGCAAAGGTGGAGCTCGGGGATGTACTTCTTGTCGAAAACGAAGGAAACGTCCAGGTCGGAAGCCCGCTCATTACGAACGCCAAAGTTCAGGCAACGGTGCTCCAGCATGACCGCGCCAAAAAAATTCTGGTTTTCAAGAAGAAGCGCAAAAAGCAATATCGGCGGACTCAAGGCCACCGGCAGGATTACACCGCCGTCCGCATCGATAACATCATTGTTTAGGAGAAGTTATGGCGCATAAAAAAGGAGTCGGCAGTTCACGAAACGGCCGCGATAGTCACTCCCAGCGGCTCGGAGTCAAGCGCTTTGCCGGTCAGCTTGTCACGGGCGGTTCGATTCTCGTCCGCCAGCGCGGCACGAAATTCAAACCCGGCGTGAATGTCGGCATCGGCAGAGACGATACTCTCTTCGCCAAAATATCCGGGATTGTGCAATTCGAAGATAAGGGCGCAACCGGAAGATTTATTTCGATCCAACCTGTGCAATAGGCACGAAGACACACAGGCACCAGGACACAACGAAGGCCGCCATTAACGGGTTTAATCGGCGGCCTTCATTGTGCCCTGGTGCTTTTTTGTCTTGTGTCCATAACGATGTTCATCGACGAAGCCAAGATCACAGTCAAAGCCGGTGACGGCGGGCATGGCTGCATCGCCTTCCGCAGAGAGAAGTTCGTCCCCAAGGGCGGACCCAGTGGCGGCGACGGTGGAAACGGCGGCAGCATCTACCTCTCCACCGATATTCACGAAAACACTCTCCTGAAATTTCGCTTCAGCCACGCCTTCCGCGCCGAACGAGGCCGTCACGGCGAGGGCAGCACCCGCCATGGCCGCAATGGCGAGGATCTTGAAATCAAAATCCCTATCGGTACCGTCGTGGTCGACGATCAGAGCGGTGAAGTGCTCCACGACTTCACCAAAGCCGATGAGCGGATGCTGATCGCCAAAGGCGGCCGGGGCGGACACGGCAATGCCCACTTCGCTTCTTCCGTCAACCGGGTGCCCAACAAAGCCCAGGATGGCGCCAGAGGGGAAGAGAAAACACTGCGCCTGGAACTCAAGCTACTGGCCGACGTCGGACTCGTCGGCTATCCGAACGTCGGTAAGTCGACTCTGATCTCGCGCATTTCCGCGGCCCGGCCGAAGATCGCCGATTATCCGTTCACGACTCTGGAGCCTCAACTCGGTGTGGTCTCGGTGGACGGCGGCGATCGCACGTTCGTTGTCGCCGATATCCCGGGGCTGATCGAAGGAGCTCATCTGGGTCACGGCCTCGGCATTCAATTCCTCCGGCACATCGAACGTACTCGCGTGCTGCTGCACCTGATCGACGTATCCGGTACTGTTGATCGCGATCCGGTGGACGAATTTCACGCGATCGATTCCGAGCTGGCGCAACACAACCCGGATCTGCCGAAAAAGCCGAAGATCATTGTCGCCACGAAAATGGATGCCGCAGACGACATGAAGGTTCAGAAACTATCCCGCTGGTGCAAGAAGAACAATTACGACTTCCTCAAGATCTCTTCAGTTACGGGCGAAGGCCTCGACGAATTGAAGCGGGCCGTTTTGAAAAAACTGCATCCTTAGCCTCTTGAAACGAGTGATATCCTGACACTTCATTATGAAGACGACAGCATACCCATCGCACGTGGACGAAACTTCTGCCGGCCGGTTAATCGCCTCTGACACTGTCGAAGAAGGAAAAGTTGTGGGGCGGCTGGAAGGCCGTCCTGTTCCGTACAGCAAAATTCCGGAAGCCGACATTCGCAATGCATTTGAAACCGATGATGATCGCTGGATCGTTCCTCAGATTCAGGCGCGTCGTCTGAATCATTCCTGCGATCCAAACTGCTACGTCACAACCGGCCTCGACGTGACGACGCTTCGCAAGGTACAGAAGGGTGAAGAGCTCACCATCATGTACAACGAGGTAACACTCGACAAGTACATGAGGTCCGGCGCCATCCTGCCGAAATGGGATGACCGGCGCAACTTCGATTGCCGATGCGGCACACCCAAATGCATCGGCAGAGTTGATCACTACATCGTGCCGGTTCCGCACGACCCCAATGCCAAGGGTGTGCGGATGAGCGTAGTCGAGGGGCATGGCCGAGGTATGTTTGCGGTACGGAATTTCCTCAAGGGCGAGCTGATCGAAAGGGCGCCCATCATCCCCGTCAACGAAAAGCAATGGCCCAACGCGGCAAAGACGATCCTCTCCGATTACGCTTTCGACTGGGGCGAAAAAGACGAGCACGCGGCGATCGCACTCGGCTACATTTCGATTTACAACCACTCCTATACGCCCAACGCACAACTGGAGCAGATGCTCGACGAGCTGATGATGGAAATCATCGCGATCAAAGACATCGCGCAGGGCGAGCAAATCACGATTAATTACAACGGCGATCCCGAAAAGAAGGATCCGCTCTGGTTTATGGAGCGCCCTGCGAAACGGCGCCCCACGCGAAAGAAATCAGCCAAACGCTAACGGGAATTCGGGACGGTTGCCTGAATTACCCAATTAGCGGGCCCGATGGGCGCAGGGCTAATTAGGCAATTTAGGCAACCGTCCCCGAATTCCCCGTGCTAGAATCGGCCCGAAGCATGAGGATTGCGATAATGGGTGGGACTTTCGATCCCATCCATAACGGACATCTCGCTGCAGCTCAGTCGGTCGCGGAAACTTTCCAAGTTGATGAAGTTCACTTCGTTCCTGCTTTTTCCCCTCCCCACAAGCAATCGCGCGGAATAACTTCGCCGTTTCACCGCTTTGCCATGGTTGCTCTGGCAACTGTTTCCATTGACCGCTTCCGACCGTCTACTATAGAAGTAGATAGCCTCGAAAGACGGTATACGGTTGAAACTTTGGAAACGATGAAGAACGCTTATCCCGGTTCGGAACTTCTGTTCATCATCGGAACCGATATGTACCAGGAAATCGAAACCTGGAAAAATTTCCGACGGCTGTTTGAACTGGCCCACCTCGTCATCGTGAACCGGCCGGGATTCCCGTTCCGTGAAGACATTGCGCCTTTTCATGTCCTCAATGAAAAACAAACCCCAGCGCTGCCAACCGACGTCACCGTTTTCTATTTGCCGTTCGTCAAGCAGCCCATCTCATCAACTGAAATTCGCGACGATTGCAAAAAAGGAGAGCAGGTGAGCCATCGGTTGCCGCCGCTGGTATGGAGCTATATTGAGAGAAACAAACTTTATTCGTGAACGGAAACAAGGAGAACAAATAGGTCCATTGAGTAACAAAGAAAATCAACTATCCGAAGCTATTGAAGCAGCTCTCGACAAAAAGGCACAGGATGCTGTGGTGATCGAACTTGGCGAGATCTGCTCGTTCACCGATTATTTCCTCATCTGTACCGGAACATCGACTCGTCAAAATCAGAGCATTGCCGAAAACATTGAAGAAACCCTTAAAAGAGAGGGCGTTCGCCCGCTGCACGTCGAAGGACAAACGGAAGGCGAATGGATACTGCTCGACTATGTCGATTTTGTGGTGCACATCTTTTCGGCGCGGGCACGTGAGTTTTACGATCTCGAACGCCTGTGGCGCGCCGGGAAGCGACGGGACGCGCACGAATTCGTGAGCCCGCGGGCGCTTTAGAACACTTGCGCCCTTTGATGTCCAGCAGCGGCGATCAGCCGTATCCGTTTGTCTTCTCCGCGGACTCACCGCTGCTGGGCGTCTACCGCACGCTGGAACGCGTCCGTGAAACGGTCACTACCGTCCTTATTGAAGGAGAGAGTGGCACGGGCAAGGATGCGGTCGCGCAATGGCTCCACTACAACAGCCCGCGCAAAAACGCACCTTGCATCAAGATCGACTTCTCGTCCCTGCCCGAAGATCTCGTCGAGTCGGAACTGTTCGGCTATGAAAGGGGCGCATTCACCGGCGCCATATCCTCCAAGCTCGGAAAACTTGATCTGGCCCAGGGCGGCACCGTCATCCTCGATGAAATCGGAAATATCGACCTGACGATTCAGGCCAAGCTGCTCAACGTCGTGGAGGCGAAGCAGTTTTACCGGCTCGGAGGAACGAAGTGCATCGAACTCGACTCGCGCATCGTAGCGCTCTCCAGTATCCCGCTGGCCCAGGCTGTCGACCGGCAAGTGTTCCGTCAGGACTTGTTCTTCCGTTTGAACTTGATCACCATTCGCGTTCCTCCTCTTCGGGAGAGGCGGAACGAACTGTTTGAGCTGGCCCGATTTTTGTTGGCTCAACTCGATCGGAAATACAAAATAAATTCCCGGCTCCACGACAGCTGCCAGGCGGTATTCGCGCAATACCAGTTTCCAGGCAACATCCGCGAATTGCGCAACGCACTGGAGCGGACGATGTTGATGGCTCCCGGACAGGAGATCACGCCCGAAGTCCTGCCGTCCTCCTGGTATGCGCCATCACATTCGGGAAATAAAATGCCGACTCTGGACGAGATGGAAAAGAAGTACATCACAGAAGTTCTTCGTCAGACGCGCGGCAAAAAAGTGAAGGCGGCAAAGATCCTCGGCATCAGCCGGAAGACACTGCTCGAGAAGCGGAAGAAATACGGCATTGAGTAAACCATGAAGCTTCGCATCGTCTGGGTCGGAAAGACGAAGAGCCCGCCAATGGCAAAGCTCTGCGAAGACTACATTTCCCGGATCCGCCACTTCCTGCCGCTCCAGATATCCGAAGTCAAAGAACCCAAGCTCGACGCTATTGATCGCATTGTCGCACTCGATCCAAAAGGCAGATCCTGGACATCCGAAGCATTCGCCAGATTCGTCCAGCAACACATGGTGGCCGATTCCCGCCGGCTTACCTTCGTAATCGGAGACTACGCCGGGCTGCCTGATTCATTGAAAAAACAGGCGGAGGTATTGTGGTCCCTTTCACCGCTCACGTTTACTCATGACCTCACACGGGTACTGCTGCTTGAACAGATCTACCGTGCGCTCGCCATCATCAACAATTTTCCATATTCCAGGTAACCCGGAAAGACCGTGAACGCCGGGACGACTGAACGAAATCCAGGCGCGGGCTTTATGCCCGCGCCTGCGACGTGACCAAAATGTATTCAAAGACTACAGGGGTGATTGACCATTCGAGTCGCGAGGGGCAAGAACGAAAGCACCTCCCGCAGGAATCGAGTATGGGAATGTGCTCTGGGTCTGGCCGTTCAGTTTGACGGGCATCGGCTTTCCGGACGCATCGAACACATCAACCCGGCCGGTGACCGTCGCCCCGGTGTTATTGACGAGCACGAGTTGTGTCGACCAGCCACCCGAAAGCGCGAACTGCGGGATGACGACTGCGGCCGGACCGCCTGCTGTGCCCGCTTGCGGGCTGTTCGGCGTGGATCCCGCCGTGAGGATCATTGGCGGAACGCCGGAAACCGGCGTGGTTATCGCGACAGCGACCGTGCTGAAGACCGACCCCGAGAAACGGAATCCAATCACCGCGAAGGATGCCGTGCTCTGCATGCGCAGACTGCCGCGGAAGCCCGTTGCGGTCACCGATCCAAAGAGCTCATCGACGAATTTTGCCACTTGCGCATGAGCCGCAATGGACAAGTTTGCCGGAGTTCCCGCGACGTTCCCGTTCTCGTCCCGCAACGTCAACGTCACTGAATTGACCGTGTCGTTCGGGTTGACGATGGCAACCCCGATGTTCCGGCTGAGACTCGGAACGATGTCCACGAACATCGTCGCTTCCGTCGCCAGCTGCGTCGGAATGATCCCGGCTTGTGACTGGACCATGCCGCCGCTGACGGTTCCAAACGTCAGCATGGGCGATGGCGCTCCCGAATTCGAATCCGGAGTGATCACGACATATCCTGAATGGAGGGTTCCTCCTTCCACTTCAGGAATCGACACGGTCGTGGTTGTTGTTGTCGATGTCGTCGGTCGCAGCGTAGAGAACACGTGCACCTCGCCTGGCACGCTGCCACCGGCCCCATAACCGACGGCGCGGAAGTAATACGTTGTCCCCGGCTGAAGGTTATGCAGTGTCTGCGCCAGACTCAACTTCGGGTCGTTGGACGTTTGTACGTCGCTTTTCGTTCCCAAAGAGGTTGTAGTGCCCCACTCAAACCATCCCGCAATCGGGCCGGCACTCGCGCTGACCGTCCCATTCAAAACGGCCGAATTGGTTGTTAATGACGTCCCATCGTTGGTGATCACCGTCATGGTGGCTGGCGGAGTCGTATCACCCATCGTCGTGAAAGTCTTTACGTCGCCACTGACATTCCCCCCGCCTGCGACGGCGCGGTAACCGACAAACCGGAAGTAGTACGTCGTATGTGGCTGAAGATTCTTCAGCATCTGCGTGAATTTCAACGCATCGCTGGTTGAACTTAACATTTGCACGTCGGACCTGTTCCCGAGCGACGTGGACGTCCCCCACTCGAACCACACTGCCGCGAACACGCCTGTCGATGCGATCGTGCCATTCAGCGTGGCCGAATTCGACGTGATCGCGTTGGCATCATTTGTGGTCAGCAAAGCGGTCGGGGATTGACCATGAGCGGCGGTCGCCGCGAAAATCGAAAGCATTATAATGAATGCGGATATCCTGAGACGTCCAGTTTTCGTCACAACTCCTCCTTGAGTAGTGCCCGTAGTGCAGCCGGACGACCAATTCATAACCATAAGAAAGGACAAGCTCTGGGGTGCGCCCTTCAACCTGGAAATGCTGGAAACCGGCGCGCCGAGTGACGGTGAATGTCAGGTGTGACCAGAGCTGTCCAAGATAAGGACCAATGTAGCAGTGCGCATAGTCCCCGCCTAAGTTAGGCGGGGACTGGTCCACACAAACTCAAACCTTTCCAAGCTCCACTCTGCAGCTCCTCGTATGGCTATGACCGCGCATGCAATTTCGATGTTCCAAATGATCTTGTCTTCGCTATACTGAAATGGCCCTTTGCGTTTCCCCAAACGCGCTTTGCTCGACCACATCCTCAATCTCCTGTTCCCAAGCACATGCACGGTTTGTCATGCTCCTGTTCTGGAGCGCAGGTGGGGAGGGGCATGTCCGGAATGTTGGTCCAGCCTGATTCGTCTCGAGCCGCCTTTCTGCCCGAAATGTGGCGAACCGGCGCCGGCCATCGAAGGATTGTGCGGTCCTTGCCTGCGGGGTGACCATCATTTTGACTTTGCCCGGTCCGCCTTACTGTTCACGCCCGCGTTGCGCGAAATCATTCATCATTTGAAGTATGCGGATCGTGTTTCACTCGCACGGCCGTTAGGCGATATGTTGAAGCGATGTTTTGAACAAGAGGGATTCGAAGGCAATCTTCTCGTCCCGGTCCCCCTGCATCGCTCGCGAGAGCGGGTTCGCGGGTTCAATCAAGCAGAACTGATTGCCTCCCGCATCGGCCTGCCGATCGCGACTCGCCTGCTGCGCCGCCGCAAAAACACGCCCAGCCAGACCGGTCTGACGCGCAATGAACGAAAGCGCAATCTGGCCGGAGCTTTCGAAATTCGGGGCGAGGCAGCCGGCTGCAGAATCATCCTTGTCGACGATGTTTATACTACAGGATCCACTATGAACGAAATCGCACGAACACTGAAACAGGCAGGGGCGGAGCGGGTCGAGGTCCTCACCGTGGCGCGCGTCGCGAGCGATCTTTATCGGGCCGATGATACCGACAATTCGGACGGAGTATCCATTTCCCAATGAGAAGTGCTTTCCAGCAGTTCCGCTACAAACCGGGTATGAAGGGCATGACCGCCGCGATCCGCCACCAGGCGGCCCAGCACGGGCTGTCCAATCAGCGCAAAATCACCCAGAAGGTCGAGCGTCTTGTGCCGCACAAACTCGTCGGAAAAACGCAGTGCCGTATCGTTCAACATACCCGTTTCGGTCAGCACAATCGCGTTGTCCAGAGACCCGCCCCGGATCAAGCCGCCCGACTGGAGCCGTTCCACTTCATGATAAAAACCGAAGGTTCGGGCCGGAGCAATGGATTTCGCATAATTCGAGCCCTCAAATTCAACTTCAAGGCTCTGCTTGCCGATCAGGGGATGCGGAAAATCGATCGCATATTGAATGGCAAATACATCGGACGGATAGATGCCGAGGCTCTTCTCGCCTTCCGTCAATACAAATTCTTTGGTAATACGGATATATTGTCTGTTCTTCTCTTGCTTTTGAATACCGACGCGGCCGATCGCTTCCGTGAATGGCCACGCGCTGCCGTCCAGGATCGGAACCTCGAAGTTATCGAGTTCAATGTAAGCATTGTCGATACCCACGCCGTACAGAGCCGACAGCAGGTGTTCCACTGTCGAAATCCATACGCCGCGGTTCATCAATGTAGTCGCGTAAGCGACTCGCGCGACAGATCCGACGTCCGCACGAAGCTCAAAATCATCGAGGTCGACGCGGCGAAAAACAATGCCTTTGCCGGCCGGCGCGGGCAAAATGCGAACGGTAGCGTGTTCGCCGGTATGGAGCCCGATTCCGCTGAACTCGACGGGTTTCGCGATTGTTTGTTCGCGCATCACCAGAAATAAGCAATTGACTGGCCGGAACTTCGTAACGTGAGCAATGAACAACTTACGAACCAAACGCGGCAGCAAAGCGTGTACATTTGTGCACAGCATGTTGTGGATTAGCCGCGCAACCTGAAAAAAACATGTTGAAGCATCCGCTCTTTCTTCTCATTGATGGAATGTCGCAGGCCTATCGCGCGTATTTCGCGATTCGAGGCCTCGCTACAAGTCAGGGACTGCCGACCAACGCCGTTTATGGCTTCGCGATCATGCTGAAGCGAGTGATCGAGAAATATCCGCCGGATTATATCTGCGTCGCCTTGGACAGCCCGGAACGGACAACCCGGCACACCCAATATGATTTGTATAAAGCGACCCGGAAGAAGATGCCTGCCGATCTCGCCCAGCAGATGCCCTATTTACGAAAGTTTTGTGAAGCGATGCGTATCCCGGTGCTCGAAATGCCGGGCCACGAGGCGGACGATATTATCGCCACGGTCTCGACGAAAGCTTTGACGGCCGGCCTGAATCCAGTCGTTGTCACCCTCGACAAGGATCTGTATCAACTCGTTGACACGATCCTTATTCTGAACACTTCGAAGGACGACTTGATCGTCGACCGCGACAAAGTCCGGGAATTGTTCGGCGTCGCACCTGAGCAGATTCCGGATTTGCTCGGCCTTTGGGGCGACAGTTCCGACAATGTTCCCGGAGCGCCCGGTATCGGTGAAAAGACGGCGCGGGATCTCATTCAAAAATTCGGGTCCATTGAAGCCCTGTTGAGCCGTACGGACGAAGTCTCGAACGTGAAGCAACGAACGTCGCTGGTTGAAAACCGCCAACAAATCCTTTTGAGCCGGCAGCTCGTCACAATCGACACGCAGTTGCCCATCACAACAAACTGGGATGATTTCAAAGTTCAACCGCCGGACCGCTCCGCATTGATGCCTCTGTTGAAGGAGCTGGAATTCACGGGCCTGATTAAAGAGTATCTGCCGCCGGAAAGTGGTCCAACCATCGAGGTGACACAGACAGATGTCGTGCCTGGGATCTCCGGCAGCGTGGTATTCGAAGTCCGCGACGGGCGGATTTCGTTATGGTCCGGCGATGGCACGATCTTCAGCGTCCCACTCGATGATCGCGTGTTGCCGCTCTTATCGGATCCGGGCCTTCGAAAAGTCACCTATGACCTCAAAGAGGCCATGCTTCGTCTGCGACGGCAAGGTCTCGAGGTCTTGCCTCCATACGACGACCCGATGCTGATGACGTATCTCCTGTTTCCAAATCGCGGAAAGTACGAACTGGCCGATGTCGTCTTCGACTTCATGGGCCAGACGGTCGCGCCCGAAGAGGAACGGGCGCCATGGATCAACCGGCTCCTCGCCGAGCTTGAACCTCGCACAAAACAGGAGGTCGCCGGGCCCTATGACGACATCGAACTTCCCTTGTCGGCAGTACTGGTCGATATGGAGCTGGCCGGCCTGAAGATCGACGTCCGTGTACTGGACATCATGTCTCGCGAAATGGGAACGCAGCTCGACGAATTGACGCGCCGGATCTGCGAACTCGCGGATTGCGAGTTCAACATCAATTCTCCGCGGCAGCTGGGCGAAATTTTGTTCGATAAGCTGAACCTTCCGCGACCGCGAAAACTGAGGAAGTCCGGACAGTATTCAACTGCTGTCGAGATTCTCGAGGAACTCGCGCAGCAGCATGAATTACCGAAGCTGGTGCTGGAATACCGGCAGCTTTCGAAATTCAAATCGACTTACATCGACGTCATTCCGAAACTCATCGATCCGAAAACCGGACGCCTCCATACTTCTTTCCACCAGGCGGCGGCGTCCACCGGCCGCCTTTCGAGCAGCAATCCAAACCTGCAGAACATCCCTGTACGCGCCGATCTCGGACGCAAAATCCGCGGCGCTTTCATTGCAGAACCAGGCGGCTGGTTCGTATCGGCCGACTATTCGCAGGTCGAGTTGCGGATACTGGCGCACCTGTCCGGCGATGCCCGGCTGGCAGAGGCATTCTCGGCAGGAGAAGATATTCATCGGCGAACCGCCGCCGCCGTTCTCGGGCTGCCGATCGATCAGGTCACTTCAACACAACGCAGTCGTGCCAAGGCCGTCAATTTCGGCATTGTCTATGGGCAAACCCCTTACGGGCTGGCGCAGCAGCTCGGCATCAGTCCCGATGAAGCCGCGGATTTCATCGCAAAATATTTTGCCCAATACCAGGGGGTGCAGACTTACATCGAGAACTGCCTGGCTCACGCCCGCGACACCGGCATCACGCGTACGTTGTTCGGCCGTATTCGTCAGCACCCCGAGATCAATTCACGCAACGGAATGCGGCGCGGCATGGCGGAGCGAACAGCGATCAACTCGCCAATCCAGGGAACCGCGGCCGACATCATCAAGATCGCGATGATCCGGATTCACGCCGAACTGAAGCGGCAAAGCCTCAAAACCCGTATGGTCCTGCAGGTCCACGACGAACTGATCTTTGAAGTACCCGAAGACGAACTCCCGGTGAAGGAAATGATCCGCGAACTCATGCAGAATGTCGTTCAGCTCAATGTCCCGCTCACCGTCGATGTGAAGCAGGGAAAGACCTGGGAGGGGTTGGGGTAATTTTGTTGTAAGGCGAATTAGCGCCGGCCGGAAGAGCTTGTTGCTCAAATGGCGTGGAGCCATTCCCCGCCTTAGTAAGGCGGGGATGCCCTCGCGAAGCGAGGGCTGGGGCGGTCTGTTCAAAGACGAACAGTACCGATTAATAAGGAACGCTTCGCGAGCATTTATAAGGTCGCTTCGCAGCTTTGAACAGACCACCCCGCCGCTGCGCGGCTCCCCTCCTTACTAAGGAGGGGAGTGGTTCTCGGCGTTTGGGCAACAGCCCCGCCAGGCCGGGGACCAACACACGAACGCTCACCGCTTCCTGAAACTATCGGCGCTTATTGATCGTCAGTTTCAGGACCTCGGCCATGCAGGACGCGGCGGTTTTGACCTGCGACGATTCAAAAGCCATCGATCCCAGCCGGGTCAGACTTTCGGCCATGCCGTCCTTGATTTCCATTTTCTTGAATTGCAAATTCGCCTGGGCCGCAAGCAGCCTCGCTTTCGCAACGTCACCCTTTGCCATTCGCATATACGCCAGACAGAAGTCCACGACGGAAATCCAGTACTTGTTTCCCTCGATTTCAAACATTTCGCGCGCGGCGACGGCGGCGGTTTCGGCTTCGGCAAGCTGATCGATCTGAGCCAGGCCCAT
The DNA here is from genome assembly GCA_963738025.1 of uncultured Acidobacteriota bacterium. Classification (GTDB taxonomy): domain Bacteria; phylum Acidobacteriota; class Terriglobia; order 20CM-2-55-15; family 20CM-2-55-15; genus 20CM-2-55-15. Next base: position 289,974 of record CAVTWA010000003.1, read on the forward strand.
CGCAAGAAACGCCAGGGCCTTGGCGTGCTCATATTTCATGGCAGTCGAAGCGAACGCTTCGCCGGCGCGCTTTGACACAGCAACCGCTTCTGCCGGTCTCAAGAGGTGAAGGTAAATCTCAGCAACGTCAAGGTCGCAGAGGTTCACATGATGCTGACTTCCGGTCTTCACAAAATACTCGCGGACCACCTCGAACGCTTCGAGAGCTTCGACATAACGACCGAGCAGGAACAGCAGGTACGATCGGTTGTAGCGCACCTGCATGAACAACTCTCGCATGTTATGGCGCACGCTCAGGTCTTCGGCCGCCTTGTACATTTTCTCCGCCTCGTCGAGCTGGTCGATGTAGGCAAGACCATTCGCGATATTCAGGTAATTCATCGCGAGGGCGGGCTCGTCTTTAAGCTGCTCGAAAAGAGCGCGGGCTTTCGAATGATTTTTGAGAGCCTCTCTGTGAAGTTCCCTGCGGTAATTCAGATTGCCGATGTTCGTGTAGACCTTCCCCAGGCCGAGAGGCTGTCTGTTTGTGGAAAACCATGCTTCCGCTTCCGATGCGACGCCCGTGGCCTCGTCGTACCTGCCGATCATGTAGAGCGAGGTCATGAATCCCAATCGTGTTCGAGCCGCCTCTTCCGATGAGCCGGAGCTTTCGAACAAAACAATGGCCTTCTGGTAGTACTCGATGGATTGCTTGTATTGCTCGTCAAGATTCAGAGCATGAGCCATTAAGCGGCACGCCTCCGCGAGAAGGCCACGGTCGTTGGTCTGAGAGGCCAGCTTGAGCGCGGTGATAGAACGGACCATTGCCAGTTCGGATTGAGCACCCCGCGGACCACCGGAATAAATATTCTGGGTCCGAATGCCGGTCCACACGTCCGCAATCTCGCTGCGGAGGTGTTCGCCGTCCTTCGTTTCAACGTAGGCCTTCAGATAGGGATCGAACCTGCTCATCTCTCTCCTTATCGGTTGTGAATAAATTTCAGTTAGTCTCTAAAGTTTTTTGCCGACCTGCCGATACGTTCATAGACAAGCACAAGAAGGGGTTGGGCGTTTTTCATGAGGAAGCTGATTGCAGTTCTACTAGCGATCGCCTTCGGTCAATTGACCGTCTGGGCGGGCTCCGATCATGTCATTGTCGAATTATCCTCATGGGCCCCGGCCGGGGCGGTCGCGGCTGCAGTCGGGGGCGAAATCGAGCGCTCGATTGCGGGAACCAACTTCTACTTGATGAAGGTTCCATCGGCGGCGGTTTTCAATCAGGCCGCGCCACTGGGTGTCCTCGGAGCTGAGCTGGATAATGATGTTTCCGTCCATCCGACAGCATGGTTTCTGATTCTCAAAATGCCGGCTTCGAAACCGGCGGAATGGTACAGTCAGCAGCCGGCCATGAAACTGGTCAATGCCGATAAAGCGGCCGCCATTTCGAAGGGGCGCAGCATCGTCATCGCGGATATCAATTCGAGAGTCGATTATGGCCATCCCGCTCTGATCGGACACCTGACGGCTGGTTATGATTTCGTTGACGGACAAACCGCGAATGGCGCTTCTTTGAATCAATCCAACGCCAGTTTCTTAGATCAGTCGAATGCGAGTTTCATCGATCAATCCAATGCCAGTTTTCTGGATCAGTCCACAGCCGGGTTTCTGGATCAATCCAATGCAAGCTTTCTCGATCAATCGAACGCCAGTTTTCTGGATGCGTCGAATCCCGCCCATGGACATGGAACGTTCTGCGCCGGTATTCTCGCGGCCCTGGCTCCGGACGCCATGATCATGCCGCTGCGCGCTTTCGACGACAACGGCAATGCCGATGCTTTTACAATTGCCCAGGCCATTCGCTACGCCGTCCAGCACGGCGCGAATGTCATCAACATGAGCTTCGGTATGGATGCGGAATATAAGGTCGTGAAGGACGCGGTCCAGTTTGCCACGGACCACGGCATCGACGTTGTGGCATCGGCCGGCAATGAAAACGGGAACATCCGGCAATTCCCTGCCGCATTTCCCGATGTTCTGGGAGTCGCCGCAACAGATCTCACAGACAAGAAAGCCAGCTTCTCGAATTACGGAAGCGACGTATATGTCGATGCCCCGGGCGTCAACATCATCTCCGCCTATCCCGGCGGCTACTATGCCGTAGCCTCGGGGACGTCATTCAGCGCACCTTTCGTTTCTGCCGAAGCCGCACTGATCCGTGCAGCCACCTGGAAAGACGCCGACAAAGCGATCGCCAGGGGCGCCCTGAACATCGACAAGTTGAACCCGGCCTATAAGAATGAACTCGGCTCCGGCCGAATCGACATGCTGAATGCTCTAAAGAGTGTGAAGTAGGACAAGCCGCGAATTGAACGAATTTAACGAATTAAATTCGTTCAATTCGTGGCTTATTCTCACCGTTCGTACGTCTTCAACTCCATGACGATGTCCGGAGTGCCGGGGCCGCTTTCCGGTCCCTCGTAGCGAACCCAGAAATGCGGCGGCGCCACGCTGAACCAGAAAACCGCCTTGGGTAAAAACCCTCTGAACAAGTTCAACGCACCGAGCTGCGGCACGAGTTCTACTTTGTAGCAGTCGAAGGTTCCCGCCGGCGTCTTGACCTGTTCCCGGCCCCGCATTTCGACTTTCATCTCGTACAGCTTGGGCTCATTGCTGAGCAGGTGCACTGTTATCGGCCGCCAATGGTCGAACGGGAGATAACGCAAAATGCCGACAATCCCTTCCGGCGCCAGAGTATCGGCGGGAGTAGAAAGTCGTTTCGCTTCCGTCTTGCGTCCTTCGCGTTTCCGTTCGAACTGAACCGATTCTTTCGCCGGATCGAAGGTCTTGATTTCACTCCCGACGACGTGGCCGCTCATATTCTTAATGATCTTTTCAAAGCGCAAGGGACGAAAGACGCGATCGGCAGTCCAGAGCGCATCGATGGTCCACGAGATGGGTTCGGCAAAACCGCTGTACTGACCGCGTCCGGTTTCCGTGAAATGGACAGCAGGCAAACCGTTTTCGTTTGCTGGTTCCATGGTCCACTCCGCGGTCCACCGCTGGGATTTGCCCGCGCCGGATACCTGAATACTTCCCTTTTCCCGGGGAATTACATTGGGCGCCGGAACGGTTTCAGGTCCGACAAGAAGTAAAAGGATGAATGAAACAAGGAGGCGCATGTTTCGTTTTGATACCTTTTATGTAGAACGTTTCCGCTATCTATTCAACCTAGCACGCCTCTTCAATGACTTGCACGTTGGTTTATATGGGCAACAACGTGCAATCGTGTCGGCCCTCGGTACGAGGAGGCACATTGCAACCACCGGACAAGACCATCGAACCCGCAAGACACGTCATTCTTTCAAACGTACGCGGCGTTACCACTGAACTGGAGAAGTTGCAGGAAGCGGACTCCTACATCGTGCGCTGCCACAAATCTACTGGCGGTACGGAAATCGTGCTCGACGGTGACTCCTGGATCGGGTTCCAATATCAGGACTCGCATTGGAGTTTTATCAGACGTTGATTCGCGTTAATCTTCTCTAAAGCCCCTCATCCGCCATACATCCGATTTAAAATCTGCCGTCCGAATACCGCGAAAGTGGGAGGGCCTCGTATGGATTCCGCGTTGTGGCGCGATCTTTTTCACTCCGACGTATCGATTCTCGAGAAAATTCTTCGGCCGATTCTTGTTTATTTGTTTCTCATCATCTCGCTGCGTCTTGCAGGAAAGCGGGAACTGGCACAGCTCAACCCGTTCGACCTCGTGGTGCTGCTGACGTTGTCGAATACCGTCCAGAACGCCATCATCGGTAACGACAACTCCGTCCTCGGGGGCATCGTCGGCGCCACAACCCTCCTCCTCGTCAATTATGTGGTCGTCCGCTTTCTCTACTCGCACGAAGCTCTCGACCGTCTCGTCGAAGGCGATGCGGACCCGCTCATGGAAGACGGCGAACTGAAACACGCTCGATTAAAAAAAGAACTGATTACCGTCACGGAATTGGAGGAGGCCGCCCACAAGCAGGGTTTCTCCTCGCTCGAAGAGATCGAACGCGCGGTCCTCGAACCCGGAGGCACACTGACATTCGTTGCCAAAAAGCCTCCTAAAGAAGAACTCCAGTATCAGGAGGTGCTCCGCCGTCTCGATCTCATCGCCCAGGATGTCGCGTCCCTGAAACGCTGATCGCAGTGATCCATGTGGACATGAAAAAAAGCGGGTCTTTCCGACCCGCTTAAGTTGTAGAATTTGATCCTTCGGGCGCGTAGCTCAGTTGGAATGAGCGCTACCTTGACACGGTAGAGGTCATCGGTTCGATCCCGGTCGCGCCCATTGGTTCTAACCTCTTCCGCTTCATAAGTTTTCCCGGCCTGTTGTTAATTCACCCGATCGGTTGCAAGAGGCAAAAACTGCCCAATTCTGCCCAATTCGTTTTTCAAACCGCCTAATTCCTTACCGAGGCGGTCCGCTGCGATCCGCTTGTTTTCATCCATACCAACCGTGTAGACGAACCCTGCATCTTCACTTCGGCATGGCCCATCATTCCGGCAATGTCCTTCGCGGGAATTCCGTTTTTGTGTAACCAGTTGTCAAACGTGCGACGGAAGGTCAACCAACTCGCGCGTGGCAAACCTAACGCTTCGGAGGCTGGATAGACGTGTCTGCGGAGGATCAAGTTTCCGATCGGCGGCTTCCCTTTGAGCGCGCGAAAATAAAATCAGACGGCTTCGTTCGCTTCGATACGCGCTTCCGCTCGCGAACGAGATCCATTACTTCAGCCGGAATGATTGCAGTCCGTTTCCCGGCCACCGTCTTCGGCTATCGAGGTCTGTCAGAGCCCACTTCTGTCGGACGGTGTGCAGCCTTCCGATGAGGACGCCATGCGCCGGATTCGGTGTGAGTCCGAACCAGGCCTTGGCTGGATTGAAAATGGAAGTCAGCGCTCGATGCAGACTCTCAACGGTGTTCGGCGAATACTTCTTTTCCCGCAGCTCTGACACCCATTCTTGAATCTCGGAAATCAGCAACAGCCGGTGGACGTATGATGTCGGCGAGATTGTGAAGCGGTTGGATCCTTCCTCCAGGCCAGCGGGATTGCCGCGCCGGCTCTGCAGAACGTCGCTTCGGCTGCGCGTTGGCGCAACTTAGTAGGATTCGGTCGTCGGCATCGGACCGCCCTGATGGCTCTATGGTCGCAGGAATGATTTCGGGCTTCATTGCGTTTGCAGCAATACGCAATTTTCAATACCTCACAGACTTGTCGCTTGACGTGGCGGAGCGGTTCGGCGGTAGCTGGAACGACGTCTATCCATGCGCTTACATCATCTTCGATCCGGTGATGAATCTGGAGCCGCACGCGTCGGTTCCGACTGGAACTATTGGGAACATACTACGTTATCCCAAACCCATTCGATATACATGTGACCACGCGAACCGGTCGGGTCAAACTCAAGCAGTATGGACTTCCGAACCCAAATTGTCTGATTTCGCCTAACGGCATTTCTTTCCGCGCCGGGGGCTAGCGTTGTATGCCGATGGCAATTGGACGAAACGGCCACTTTGGGCAAGTGGCCCCAAAGCTCTCGGCGCTTGCCATTCCCAGTAGTGAATGATAAAGGACGCTATCGCCAATTTAAGGCGTCCGTTCGGCTGGCCACTGTTTTAAGCGGTTTGTGAGCGAAATTTTAAATCGTCGTGACTCCCGAGACTCTGTTGGCGTGGCATCGAAGATTGATCGCCCAGAAATACGACGGGAGTGCGAACCGTGCGCCCGGATGACCACGAACCGCTGCCGAGATTCAGCGTAATTTAATTTAGAATTCGCCATGCACAGGTTGCCATGGGTTATACCAAACGCCAATCGTGGCATGAACACGAAATCCGCTTCACCAGCGACCGGGCACCAACATGGCTGTGAATCGTTCAGGATTCCGGATATTTTGCTCTGCCATTCGAGCATCGGCTGACTGAATAAGGGCACGCCCTTGATCTCCGCCCAGCAGTTGACCTCGGCGGCGGCGGATCGCGGCACAATAGTGATCGACACGGAACGTTTCGAATGAGCGCTCAGCAATCTCTGCCGCTTCCAAAGCTTCAGCGCGATTCCCACGCGCCAATGCGACGGACGCCCAGATGAGCGTTGCCAGAGCGTTACCCCATCCGCTTTGCTGACGTTGAATCCTTCGTCGTTCCGATTCCGCCTGATCCAAGCGGCCAACCATCAATGCGCAACGCGCACGCAGGTAGCGAGATTCCAGGTAAACCATTTGCACGCGCGGCAGCAGCGAACGGGCAAACACCGGCCAAACTCTTTCTATTTCGTTCCATGCTTCGCCGCCGTCGCCAGCGTAGAGCGAGGTCTCGACACGCGCAAACCACGTCCAGTAATGAGGACTCGCAAAGCCTGTCGAAGGTACATACGTGCGAACATCGCGCTCAAGCAAGCGCGCAGCCTCGAGATCGTCTGCGACCAGATGCAGCAGATAAGCAGTACGCCCACGCAGCGCGATGCCCGCATAGAGATCGCCGCGTTCCTCAGCCTCTTTGATGAGCAGGGGTACGCGACGGCTGAGCTTGATCCACGCGCCCACATTGAGCATGCAAAAACTCCAGAAAATGACGCTGGTGTCGAGTTCACAAATGGCGCCCGCACATTTCTCTCGAAGTACCGCTTCAGCGCGTTCCAGCAGTTCGCAACCGTCGTGGAATCTTTGCTCGAGAAATGCCGTAACGCCCGTATAGAGCTGGGTCAAGCCGGTGGCAAGCGGGTTCTGTGTGTGGCTGACGACCTGGTCGAGTGTTGCTCGCACCTTCGCTGTGCGGGCCCGGTTGCGCTCGCCTGAAATCGCGGAATACGCTACTTCGGTCGCAAGTGCCCGGGCAACCCGGTAGGGTTCCCCGGCGCGAAGCGCCAGAAGAAGGTTACGTGCATGGAAGTCTGTTCCGGCAATCACGTCATAAACGCCGAGGACCAGGGCGAGGGACCGACAGGTATCGATGCGCAGCAGTGTTTCGGGCGAAACGTCCGCAGCCGGCGTCTCGCGAAACTTCAGTCCGCGCAATCGCAACAGCATGCGGTGGTATAGCAGGGACATCAGCGCGCGTTGAGGGGACACAGGCATGTGCATTCCAACCCGTGCAAGTACGGCGTGCGCCGCAGCGCGGCCCTCGTCAATGTGGCCTCCGAACAACAACTGCTCGGCGGCCCGGCGCTCCAGATCGATCGCCAGAGCCGAATCGGCGAGCCTTGCAGCCGCTTGATAAACCTGAGCGGCTTCCGCTCCACGCCCGGCATTTGCCAAAGCGTCGCCGAGAGCGATGCGCAGGCCATTGTTCAACGCAGGGGATTCGGGGCTCAAGTCCAACGCCATCCGGTAGAAGCGCGCAGCGCGATCGAACGCCAGCGCCTCGGCGGCCCGTGCGGCGGCGATGCCCGCGTAATGTGCGGCGCGGTCATCCTCGCGGCCGACGTGGAAGTGGACGGCTAATGTTTCGGGATCCGCGTTGATTGCTTCCCAGGCAATCGCAAGCCGGTAATGCAACTCGTGCAAAACTTCCGTCGCCAGGGAATCCCTCACCGTCTCACGAATTCGATCATGGTAGGTTTCCATCTGGCCGGACGCAAGTATTCTCACCAGACGTGCGGAGCGAAGCAAAGCGAGAGCGGCGTTGTCGTCCCCTCTGATGCCGGAGGCTTCGCACGCGGCCTGGCGGTCAATTGGCTGGCCTGCGACGGCTATAGCCTCGAGCAACCGGCGGGGCTCTTGCGGAAGGCCCATTACACGTTGGCGAAGGACTTCGTTCAGTGTGGCCGTGTTACCCGCGGGTTTTTGCCGGTGATAGCGCGACAGCTCGTCGACGAATAACGGGCATCCCATGGATTCCTGAGCGATAATTTTTGCCCGCTCGATCGACTCGGATTCGCTGCCGCCGATCAGCGCAAGTGCTACGGCGCAAGCCTCCTCCTCCGTAAGCTCGCCGACGGCAAGCTCCCTTGCATCCAGGCTACTCCCGCTGCGGTTACGAAAAGCAATCAGCCGCTGCAACAGTGGACTGCTCTCGAGCTCTTCTTGACGGTACGACAACAGCAGGAGCATCGCCGGCGCATCCGGCGGGCGAACGAGTTCCTCAAGAAGAGCGCCGCTATCCAGGTCGCCCCACTGCAGGTCATCGATCGACAGGATCAACGGCTTCTCATCGCCGATGCGGCCCAGCAGCTCGCGCAATGCAGCAAATGCCCGGCGCCGCAATTCTTGCGAATCCGGGATATCGGCCACTCGTTGCCGAATCGTGTTTACGGCAGGCACATCGCGTAAGACCGGAAAGAGGCGTGCCAAAGCCTGAATGTTCCGAGGCAGGAGGCGCGCGGCTTCACCAGCAGGAAGGCCTTTCAGGTATTGAGCAAGTGAGTCGATCAGGCTGTCCACCGCTTTGTAAGGTACGGACTCGCGTTCATAGCAGCGGCCACTGAGTAAAACAGCGTCTTTTTCGCGATCTTTAACGTTGTCCAGGAACTTTCTGACCAGAACCGTCTTACCCATGCCGGACCGACCGTGGACCCACAACATCACGCACCGTCCCTGGCGCATATCCAGATAGGCTTCGTGAGCTGTTTTCAAATGGCGCTCGCGGCCGTACAAGACCCGGTTCCGGCGCGGGAGGCCGGCCGGTTGCGGCCGCAACCATCCTTGTTCGGCGCCAAATCGCGCAAGAATGGCTGACACGGTCGGGCGCAGCTTTGGATCGGGCTGCAGGAGGTCGCGGCAGAGATCGCTTAAATTGGAGGGCAGGTCGGGCACCAGCTTACTGGGGCAGCGAGGTGCGGCAGCTTTTTTAGCCGCAAGCATTTCGAACATATTCCCGGTGAAAGGCAGCACGCCCGTCAAGGCTTCGTAAAGCATCACGCCTACGCTATACCAGTCGCTCGCTTCTCCCACCGGTCCAGTAGCCGCCTGTTCAGGAGACATATATGCAGGTGTGCCTACGATATTCACGCTGGCGGAAGTGTCTTCCGGGCCTAACTCCGCCACGAGTCCGAAATCCAACAAGACGACGCGTCCGTCGGCAACCATCACGTTGGACGGTTTGATGTCGCGATGAAGCAAACCGGCTTGATGCAATGTGGCAACACCCTCGCATAGCTGAACGAAGGCGCCACGCAATCGGTCGTATTGAACGGGCTGAGTGGCCTGTGGACGTTGAGGCTGTTCAAGGAACGACATGCGGTTACTTTCGAGCGTGGGCGCATCCGCAGCATAGGTTTCACGCGGGTCGAGGCCATCCGGCAGTAGCGACAAAATAGCCGACGCCGAAGGATTCTCTCCCCGCACGTACTTCAGGATGTGCACTCCACTGACGAGCTCCATGGTGAAGAACCACTCGTCAGCCTGCGAAAGCAGTTCATAGAGCATTACCAGGTTCGGGTGTGTGATATCTGCAAGCGTTCTGAATTCCCGCTTGAAGCGCGCCAGCGACGCGGCGTCGACCCGACTTAGTGTCTTGAGAGCAACGATCGAACTGCGTTTGCGATCGAACGCCTCATACACAATGCCGAAACTGCCTTCTCCCAAACGGCGAAGTAGAGAAAACTGGTCCGTACCACGAAAATCCCTTTGGGGTTTACCTGACATATCTTCGGATCGACATTGGAAGAGGAGGTATTATGAGACTGCCTCGCCCGCGTGTCAATTTAGCCCATTTTCCGGGTTTTTCCTTTGATTGGACAAACCCCATACGTTAGAATTCGCGCTTTCTCAACTCTGGCAAGGAAAAGATTGGCTGAAACCGGATGCGCCGACTTCCCTATCGACTTCTCCTGAGATATTCAGCGAATGTCATTCGCGCGAGGATTGCGGGCCCGAAACGGAAGGGCCTTGTCAAACCGATGGTTGCCAGTCTTTATCTGACGATGAAGTGCAACTTCCGGTGTACCTACTGCGACGACGGGTCCGGCTCTATGTACCCGGATATTCCAGAGCAGAGGTTAAAAACCGACAAAACCATCGAGGTCCTGAGAATTCTGTCGAAAGCTTCCCCTGGCCTGAACATTACGGGAGGAGAGCCCACGTTACGGCCAGATATTGAAGAAATCTTCTTACACATCGGCCGGCTGGGGTTTTCTCCAGTTACTTTTAATACCAACGCTTTCCTGTTAGACAAACACCTGCCTATTCTAAAACACGTCGATTACCTCATTGTCAGCCTCGACTCTGCCCGCGAGGAAAGGAGTGACAGCTTAATCAACCTGAGCAAGCCGGGCCAGACGGTACGGGTTAAACGGAACCTTCAAATTGCGCGAGCATATCGGGCCGAACAGAAGCTGAAGTTTGACTTCATAATCAATACCGTCATCTTTCCCGAAACCATCGACGACGCCTGGGATGTATTCGAGTTCTGCATGCGGAACGGATTCTATTGGTCGCCGATGCCCCATATCGTCGGGAAATATCCCAATCCCGGCCTTGTCGACAATCCGCGCTGGCAGGAGTTGATCGACGAAGTCTCGAGGGCAAAAGCTAAAGGAGCGCTCGTCTTCGGAAACATGGAAGTGTTGCGCACGATTCGGGACTTCAAACGGTTCGAGTGTTACCCCACGGCGCATCCGGTTGTTTACCCCCACGGCGATTTGTTCTATCCATGCTCGCCCTTGAATAAAGTGGCGGGCAATCTCCTGGAAATCGGCGATTATTACAAAACGATCAAACTCGGTGAACAAAGACACGGCCCAATTCCACAATGCGACGCGCGGTGCCATGTCGGTTGCTATACAGAAAGCTCGACTATGATCACACACCCTGAAGTAGGAGTCGGCGAAATTGCCGGCTATCTGTCTCGTCGCAAGATGAAGACCCTGACATTGCGACGTCCTGCGCCCGTTTCAGGCGAGTCCATGCCACCACCCCTTGCTCTTCTTCGGGCGCTGCCATCGCTTCCGCCCGACACCATTCGCGCTTTGCGGCAAGCAGGCGCATTGGAAAACGATTGGACATCGCGAACCCGCATCAAGAGGCAGGTAGACATCGACCAACCTATTCGAGCTTTGCCTCAGCCGAGCGGCGAGATTCCGCATAGCATATTCGTCCAAAGCGCTATTCCTCTCCCAGGCGAATAAATTCCCCGGCTCCCTGGATCGATTGCTATGAACTACAACGTCTCACTCGCGATTCTACGAAAGCAAGTTGCGAAGCTCGGCCTTAATAGAAAGCAGCCCGTAAAGGTTGTGGCCGAAATGTTGATCAAATTATTCGTGGCCGTTGCGGGAATGTACTTCTTCTTTTCGGGCTCCAACATTTGGATTAAGTGCTGTGGCCTAATTCTGTCCACGGCCGGCTCAATCGGGGTCGGCACCAGCACGCACACTTCGTCGCATTACGCGACCAGCGATAAAAGGTGGGTCAATGAATTGCTGACCTACTTCGGCTATCCGTTTTTCGTGGGACTATCCGCCACTTATTGGTGGAATCAGCATGTAGCGATACACCATCTGTGGCCGAATGTCGTCGGCGTAGATTTCGACGCGGATTTATCGCCGTGGTTCGCGGTCACCGAAGACGACTTCAAAGGCGTGAGAGGATTGCGGCGTTTTTACTATAAAAAGCTCCAGTGGCTGCTGTTTCCCATCGCGCTCGCACTGTATGGCTTTAACATACAGCGTCTCGGACTGGTGTATGTCGTTCGCGCCCTCGCCGATCCCAAGCGCCGGCAGCGCTCACATATTATCGACGCGGTCGCTCTGGGGCTTCACTTTGCGTTGTCGATCGCCGTTCCCTTTTACCTTTTCGGTTTTCGCGCCGTTCTTGGAATCTACGTCATCCGCATAGCGCTCATGGGCTATGCAACGTTCTTTGTGCTGGGTCCAGGACACCTTCCCGCCGAGGCCGTTTACATCCGCGGTGACGGCGAACGCCCAAGCGACGTGTTGTCCCAAACCGCTACCACGGTCAATTTCGAAACCGGTTTCCTCGGACGTGTTATCTGTTCGGGACTTGAATACCAGATCGAGCACCACCTCTTGCCGAACATTTGCCATTTCCACTATCCGCGCGTGAGCGTGCTCGTTAAACGGTTCTGCGAGGAAAACGGATTGCCCTATCACTCCTACGGATGGGATCGCGCTCTCTGGAAGTGTTGGATGATCCTTCGCGCCCCGCAAAGAATTCATCAAAGCGTTGAAGCGATCAAAGGCTTCAAACGTTCCGGCTTAGAACCTGAACTTCACGCCCAACTGGATCTGCCTGGGATCGAAAGCCGTGGTGAAGCCTAACGGATCCGTCGGATCAACGTCGCGCCGGCCCTGGACGCGATACGTCGCGAACACTGCGTTTCCTACAATGTTGTTGACACCTGAGAAATTCACGCGGTTAAAAACATTGAAGGCTTCGAAAATACCTTCCACCCTGTATCGTCCGTCCGAACCAAATCGTGCTTGCTTTGCAAGGCGCATGTCCGCGCTGAAATAATTGGGACCTTGCCCTGTGTTACGTCCGGCCTCTACCGGGCGATCTGTATTCGAGTTGGTGTCCTGATTGGCATCAAAGCCCAAAAGCAGATTGAAGGGATGCCCGCTGGAATAGGTGACAATCGGCGCAAAACTAATATCGGCGAACGCCCCGCGCCAGCCGCGTCCGGCTTCGAACGGTGAATTCAGGATGCCGCTTACTACAAGCCGATGTCTTTGATCGAATGAGGAAAGCGAGCGCTCGGCGCGAAGATTCAGTTGATTTGCAGCTTGAAGGTCGGTGATGAAGTCGGTGACATCGTCGATGGCCTTGGACAAGGTGTAGCTGACTTGAAACTGGTTATTGTGGCTAAAGCGTTTTTTAACGCTCAGCGCCATTCCGTGGTAGATCGAATTACCCGACGATTCGGCTACATTGCGTTGCACCAGGCGAGGATCGATCGGGCCGAACGTCGGTCCATAGGCACTCGTTCCGGTCTGCATCAGGTTCGTATTACGAGATCGAATTAAATGGACGCCATGGTTGCCCATGTAATTCACTCCGAGGCTGAAGTCCCCGGCGAGTTCCCTTTCGACGCCGAAACTGAACTGATTGCTGTAGGGATTGACGATTCCAGCATCCGTGCCGAGGAGTACCGGAGGGGTTGTTCCGGGTCGCAAGCCAAGAGCGCTGATGTCGGACGCTGTCAGCGATCGTTTGCCGATAAGACCTTTTGCCACCGACCACACTTGTCCGGAAGTCGTATTGATACCGATCTGGGGCAAACCCGTGAGGGGAACAAAGATTTGTGAAATCTGCGTGCCATCCAGGACGCGGCCGATAAACGCGATCGCCTCGAAAACCGGCGCATAATAGACGCCGGCTCCGCCTCGAATGGCCGTTTTCTTGTCCGGGCTGTACGAGAAGCCAAAACGGGGTCCCCAATTGTTCTTGTCGCGATGAAGCGGCGTCGGCTGAAATTCGAAATCGTACCGGAGGCCCAAGTTCAAAGTCAGTGACGGCGACGCCTTGAAATTGTCCTGTATGTACCCGGACACGGTCTTGTTGGTCAATTGCGCTTTGGGATTGCCAAAACCTTGCTCATAAACCAGCGGCAATCCGAGATTGAATGATTGAATGGGTGTAATCGGGTCCGAGAGATTGGCAATCAGATCCGGCCTTCCTGCTCCTGTCAGCGCGGCGCCTAGTTGAGCCGACGTGCCGGGCCCGACGACGCTATCGATGACCAGGCCCAATGGCACAACCTCGGCAGGTCCGGGCGGTATAACATTTGCACACGTTTTGAAGATGTTCGGCGGACAGCTTGTGTCGGTACGCAAAGGCCGCGCACCTCCAAAGATAAATGTCCCTCCGAGGAACACCTCCGTCGTGGTATCGAACGGAATGTAATCGAAATCGCCGCCGACTTTGAGTTCGTGCTTCCCGTGCACCCACATCAGGTTATCCAGCAACTGCGATCGCTTCTCGCTGCGAACCGACGGCAGGTAGAAATGCCGTTCAAGTTCGGCGATGCCGTTGATCTCAATCGCCGGTCCGTACGGATCCTGCGACTGCGCTCCGTAGTAGCGCCTCGCGAATTGAAATCTGAATTCATTGACCAGACGCGGATTGAAGAAATGCGTTTCCCCGAAGACGCCGCCGGAGTCTTGAATTTGATTGTTTGTTCCCCGCGAGGGCCCCTTTAAGCCGCCGAAATCCACTCCCATGGCGTCGTCCTTGGTAAACGTGGCTCTGCCGAATATCTGGTCGGATGAACTAATCGAGTGATCAAGTCGTAAAGACGAGGTGTTCTGAGTGTTGCGGTATGGGAATGCTCCGCTGTTTGCCTGAAGCAGATGCACGGTGTCGGGAAACATTTGTTCGGTCGTCGTCAAGTATGTGTTCAATAAACCCGCAACAAGGCGCAATTGAAGACTTGGCATCGCGTTTAGCGCAGAGATGAGAGCGCTCTGTGAAGGAGTGGGCTGGAAGAAACGGTCCGTTTGCAGAAAACTTACGAAACGAGACTCCCGCTGCCGCAGTCCCTCGTACGAGAGGAAAAAGAAAGTTCGATTACTTTTGATTGGTCCCCCCAGCGTAAACCCCGCCTGCTGCCGGGAATAAGGAGGATGAATCGAGACTCCGCCGGCGCCAAATGCGAACGGGTTTCTGGCGTCGAGCGCCTGATCGCGGAAGAATCCGAAAACGTCGCCGTGAAACTGGTTTGAACCGGACTTCGAGACAATGTTGATTAGACCGCCCGAAGCGCGGCCAAACTCGGCAGAGTAGTTTGACCGATTGATTTGAAATTCCTGCACGGCTTCCTGGCTCATCGTGGATCGGACGCCGGCCACAGCGTCGTCGTTGTTGTCGACGCCGTCGATCACGACGCTATTGGAACGCCCGCCCTGGCCGGCGAATGACAAGCCGGAGGATGCGGTCTGCGGCAAGGTGAATGTGACTAATGCTGTGGAATCCGTGACTCCGGGCGTCAGTAGCGCGAAATTCAAGAAATCCCGCTGGTTGATCGGAAGATTGTCGATTTGAGAATTCGTCAGCGTGTTCGATTGCTGCGTTTTCTCGGTTTCAACCAGCGGCGGTTCGTCCTGCACGAGGACCTCCGCTTGAATCAACGCAAGTTGCAGTTGAGCGCCCGCAATGACCGCCTCTCCGACCGTCACCTGTAGTGGACGCCTGGTGTAGGCTGCGAATCCAGGCGCCTGAATTCTCAATGCGTAATTTCCCGGCGGCAGTAAGAGGATTCTGAACACACCTACATCGTCGGACAATGTTTCTCGGGAGACCCCGGTGTCGATGTTCGTTACTTCAACCCTCGCGCCTGGGACCACTGCATTGGTGGCATCAGTCACCGTCCCTTTTATGTCGCCCGAAGACACCTCCGCTTGTGGAAATGCCGCAAAAGCGAACACCATGATCGCCAAAATGGCACCACCGAGTCGCATCGATCGCCCCCTAACATTTTTGTGTAAAACGCGCTGCCTCCCCAAGAAAGCGCACCCCGGTAGCATAGGCTTTCAAAGGAAGATCGGCAAGGATGGCGACTAGCTGTTCGGTCAGTACGGTGTTTTTCCCGTCATCGAAGAATCAGCAACTTGCAAGTTCGCTTTCGAGGCTGTTCCGCAAAACGCTCGTCGATTGGAGTGAGCCGTAACTGCCCCAATTGGACCCGTACCGTATGGAATTTGTACTCCACCTATGCCGGTCGAGATCCTGAACAGACTTGAGCGTGGTTCCGATGGCGTGCGAGTTAAGCCGGTCGGAGCGTTATTGACCCATGAACCCGTAGGCGTAATTCTAAAGAGTCGTTTTGCCGAACTTTCGACTCACTATCCACCGTTTCCTCGCCAGTTCCGAAAGCCGCTTCCGGCCTGCCGCTGTGATTCGGCTACCCTGTCGTGGCGGTGCCGATCGAACACCACGTGCAGCAGGACTTGCTTGATTCCGCGTAACCAACGGTTTCGTGGGCAGTTGATTTCTCAGTCCGGCGAGTTCCTCATCAATTCTCGCGCGTTCCGCTTCGAGTCCCTTAATTGCCAGTTCGATGATTCGACTATTTGTCATATTTCTAGTGTAAATCAGTCAGCCTTTCGCGCGATGCGCGTTCTCTTAGTGTTACCGACAAAGTACGCCAACCCAACTCGACGAAAACCGCCCATTCCTGATAATGGCCCCAAGAACCTCTCGCCGCTTGCCGATCCAAGTAGTGAATGATACAGGACGTTATCGTTCCCAAACCGATATGAAATGCCTTGTTCTCGCCAGTACGTTTCATGAACGTCCCGCGAGCTAAAACCGACTGCTGACTCCCCTAAGCTCCCAACCCGAAGCACGATTTCTCGCCACCGCTTCATGTCGTTTCCGCATTCCCATGCACTGCAGCGAGCATTTCGGCAAGGGGACCGAACAATTCACTTTTTCGTGGCGAATTGCAGACATCACGCGGCACGTACAAGACCGCACCGATGAAGGAGCGATACTGGCAGAACGAGAGACGACGAAGCTACAGATGGCTGGCGATTCCGGCTCATTTTAGAACTAGCTTTTCGCCCAATCCTCGAGAACGAGACCTGGAACGCGCTGAAACTCTTTAGTGTTTGCGGTAACCAACGTCACTTTGTGGCGCAGGGCTTGGCCCCGCAATCAGCAAATCATAGGCTTCGATTGGCTTACCCGCCGTTTCGATCTCCGCTCGCATCCTTCAGGAGGCTTCTGCATCCTCCTCATCGAAGGGCAAAATGCTGATGGGTCCCGCCAAGAAGATCTCCAATCGGTTCGCGTTTCCTTCCTTGTATATACTTTTCGCAACTCCATACCACAATTCGAATATCACGATAGCAGAGACGTTCACGTGCGCACCTTTCTCTATGACTCTCTGGAATCGGAAGCGCACACCAGCCGGCTTACCATTGATCAATGCGATGCAGGCGTTCGAGTCCAGCAAATAGGTCATCGAAGATCTTCCGCCATGGGGTCCGCGGTTGATTCCGGCTCGCCTTCTTCATAAATGGTTCGGATTTGAACCGGTCGAGTTCGTCGAACCACTGACGCGCATCAGAAATCATGGGCTCCAACAGAACCCCGACGCCCATCTGTCGAATGCGGACCTCGTTCCTCTCAAATCTGAATTCGCGTGGCAACCGAACGGCCTGGCTGCGACCATTCCGGAATAGTTTCGCCGTTTTCGCCGTCGACATCTTGGAACTCCTATAACCGTCCATCAGTGGTTTCTGCCTTTTAGTGAGCTGATTCAAATACATGCTGTGTTCGCCTTTGAGTTGATTTCGTCTGCCTCAAGTGTCTTGGGGCACCCAAAGGCGAACGGCCTGCTCTCAAGCGAGACAAATGCAGAGTCTTCGCTTCAAGTGGCACGAAAAGTGTTCGACCACTGCGTCGAGGATACTGTGTGTTCGGATAGCAGCGGCGGAACGGACGTGGCGGTCCTGTCGCTAGAAAAAAGGATTGGACCCGACTGCCCAATTTCTGCCCAAATGGGGTGATGTTTGGTTACTTTTCGTTGGCCAGGACAACGAAGAACCATGAGGATACAAAGCTGGAGCTACCTTGACACGGTAGAAGTCATCGGTTCGATCCCGGTCGCGCCCATTTTGGCGTCTCGAAGGCTCGGTGGACATGGCACGTGATGCATCCCTTCTCGACGAGAATGCTCTGGCGGTGAAAGACTCCTGCGTTGTTCACCGGGATGTCCACGGTTCCGAAAAACGCGAGCGCCTGGGCACCGGCGGCGCGCGGACCTTCGACCGTTTGCAGATCCTACTGGATGGTGACGCTACGGCGACCTTTGCTAATGACGGCTTGCCTCGTCGCTTCCAGGCCCTTCTGATTTCTGCCCACGATGCCGACGTCGGCTCCTGCATCGGCGAGAACGGCCGCGATTTCTGCTCCGATTCCTTTTGAGGCGCGCGTTATTACGAGAGCCTTCTTGCCTTCGACGCTGAAACGGCTGCGCAATCAGACATCTTTTGAACTCTCCGGAAGCAGGTACGAGGCGAGGTGGCGGTCGAGTGCCGTGAACGCATCAGCTTCGGTGGTCGGGAACCGGAAGCCGATGTGGCCATCGGGACGGATCAAGATCACGCCGCCGGACTGGAGCGCCGGCGCGCGCTGGATCGACGTTTGGGTTGTGAGAGATCTCGACGAGCTTCGACCACCGTCGAGCAAACCGCGCGAGCGACTCGGCGTCTGCGACGGCGCCAAAAACTAACACGCGATGTGACGTTCCACCAAAGCGCGACCAATCGGGATACCACTGCCCGGGGCGTGGCCCTTTGGCGTTTGCTCCGCCTCCGCCATGGTCGACGACGAGCGGGCTTCCCGCAGTAATCGACGTCGATCATGGCGCGCGAGTTGCGCAACAGCGCGGCCGCGATCGGGTCCACGACCGCGGCGTGAATCTCGCGGCGCTGTCGAGCGGCGTCGGCAACGTCGACGATCGAACAGTGCACATGGTCGGAGACGTCCAGTACGTGGTGGTCCGCAATCCGGCGTTCTGTCATGTAGCCGTCGAGCAGCGACGCTACTCGCATGCCCGCGCAGCACGAGCGCGAGCTTCCATGCCAGGTCGTAGCCGTCGTGCAGGCCCGCGTTGAGTCCTTCGCCGCCGAACGGACTCGAAAGGTGAGCGGCGTCTCCGATCAGGAATCTGTGACCGTCTGCCAGGCGCGAGACGATCCGCCGGTGCATCCGAAACGGCGCGAACCAGGCGACGTCGGTGGGTCGATATTTCTCGCCGAGGCGTGCCACGACCCGGGCGACGACTTCTTCGGGGGATACCGCCTCCACATCCTCTTCCAGATCCTGGAAACTGATCCAGCGCCCGCCGGGGAGTGGCGCAAGGAGCAGCAGGCCATTCGGACCGCAGATGACGCCAGCTTCGTCGCGCGGGAACGGTGCCGACATCGCGACATCGGCGACCAGGAAATGCCCACGATAGGTCGTGCCCTCGAGCGGCTCGCTCATCGAGTGTCGGGTGACGCTGTGCGCGCCGCCCGCGCCGATGACGACGCCTGGTCGAACAGTCTCCATGCGGCCGTCTGCGTGGACGAGCTCGACGACGACACCCGTCTGCATCGGTTTCTACCTTGGTCGCATTCACCCCGCGCTCGACCACGCCGCCGAGCGACGTGAGATGGGTCTCAAGGATCCGCTGGGTTTCATACTGCGGCAAGCTGCACTGGAAGTCGCAGCAGCAGTCGATGCCATCGTGGCTCATGGCGCCGAGCTCCAACATATCCGGGCCATACATGCGTGAGCAATGAACGTGCTCGGACGCATCGACAAACGGCGGCAACAGGCCAACGGAATTCAGGATCTCAAGCGTGCCGGGCTGGATCGCGGTAGCGCGCGCCTCGCGGTGCGGTTGCACGTCGCGCTCGATGAGCCGTGCTTCCACGCCGTGGCGGGCGAGCTCGGCGGCAGCGAACAGCCCTGAAGGGCCCGCCCCGATGATTAAGACGTCGTTTCGCGTCACTCGATCTCTCCGGAAAGCGAACAGGCTGGATCGTCGGTCTGCCCAACGACAAAAACTCAGTTGCCCATCGAAACACGACGAGGGGATTACTCAGTATACGTGATGCGAAGGAGCGCCGCCAAACCTCCGAAAGACTGGCGGATGATCTGCGGCGCCCTGATATGCCGAACGGAACATTCATGTCGTGGGAAGCCGCCTCTACGTGCGCGAATAAGCGATTCATTCTCCTGTTCGGCCGTTTGGAGGCGGCTGACATGAGAACTAGCAGCATTGGCGGCAGTGACAGCCAGAGCCGTCAAGAAATACGTGAGGGAAGCTGTCTCCGACAAGGCAAGTGCCGCTGTCGTCGGCGATCTCATACTGCGCCTGGAGCGTGTCGAAAGGCTCTTGATGCTGGATCACCACCGAAGAGCGCGACGACACTTCGACACTCTACCGGTAAGACCAGATTGCACCCCGGCGGCGTTTCGCAATTCCCGGTGCATGCTTGCGGATCTGGCATGAGTCCGCAAGTCGCTCCCGGCCGTGACGATACCCCACACGTTGGCGTTGCGGCTGGGATTTCCTCACATATGCTATCTATCCTTCCAACATCTCGACGTTGCTCCGCGCCTTCCTGATCGACCTCACCCTTGAGGAACTCGGGATCCTGGCTCTGGATTGAAAAACGGGCCAATACCCGTCGGGCCGGATTAATTATTCAAAGACGTAATATGCGAGTTTCTGCCGATCATGGTTGTGAACGAAATCTGGCTGCGGATTCTATCAAACAACCGCATGTCACTCACCCAGCTATCGCGCGGACCAGAACCGAACTCGTTGCGGTACCAATTTGATTACCGGCCGCGCGTCGATATGCATCGAGCTGTATTGCGGATATCTGGCTCGCAAGGCGGCTATCGCCGCGGGATGTTCCCTGGTTGTACCGGGCTCAAGGATTTCTGCGAGGCAACGCACGTGCAGATAGGCGAGAGCTTCCCAATCTTCGGAATAGTCGTCGATCACCAAAGCGGCGTGGGGGTTGCTTCGGATGTTTTGGATCCGCTGCAGTTGGCTGGAAGGCAATGTTTTGGGTTTCTCATCGATCACGGAGTAGAAGACCGCGTCGCTGAATGCGTAACAAATCGGAATTACGGAAGGGCGCCCATCCGCATTCGCGGTCGCCAGATGCGCAACGCGATGGCTTTCGATAAATCGACGAATCTGGGGTTCGATTTCCACAGGCATTCCGCGTCATTCCTCCCCAAAAATGATTATTCCAGCCGCCCATTACCGAGAGAAGATAATATCCAGTATCTCTTCCAGGAGGACGAACTCATGCTTATTGGTGCGGCAATATTTGCAACCGACTACGCTATGCGTCCGGATGAATTGGCTCGCGAATTGGAACAACGAGGGTATGAATCGCTGTGGCTTCCCGAGCACACCCACATTCCGGCAAGCCGCCGTACGCCTTATCCCATGGGTGGAGACTTGCCGAAGGAATATTGGCACACGTATGATCCGTTTCTAGCCTTGACAGCGGCCGCGGCCGCGACCAAAAAACTCCGCCTTGCTACGGGCATCTGCTTAATCATCCAACGTGACCCGATCATTACCGCAAAGGAAATAGCCAGTCTCGACGTGCTTTCGGGCGGCCGGTTCATTTTCGGTATCGGCGGCGGCTGGAACGCTGAGGAGATGGAAAACCACGGCACCAACTTCAAAAAGCGATGGCGGGTGCTACGAGAGCGAGTGCTCGCGATGAAAGAAATATGGACCAAGGAAGAAGCGGAGTTTCACGGCGAGTTCGTCAACTTCGATAAGGTGTGGTCTCATCCAAAGCCGGCACAGAAACCGCACCCACCTGTCTTGATGGGCGGTTATGGTCCAACCACCTTTGACAGAGTGATCGAGTTTTGCGACGGCTGGCTCCCGATCGGCTTCGGGACGGAAGTAACGGAATTGGTTCAGAAGATCACGGATCTCCGACAGCAAGCCGAAGGAACCGGACGTGATCCGAAGACTGTCTCGATAACTGTCTTTGGGGCCAACCCTGAACCGGCCACGCTCGATGAGTTGGCGAAAGCAGGAGTCGAGCGTGCCGTACTTATGTTGCCAGCCGCACAACGAGACACGGTTCTCCCGCTGATCGATAGGTATACATCACTGATCAGATGATCGTGCGTCGGGCCGGAATGTTGGCAAAGCAAAACGATTGCGCATTGCCGTCACGGGGCTCCGCAATCCCCAGCTTTAACCAGGCGGGCAAAGGTCAAATTTCACGCATCGTGAAACTTAGTTGGCAAAGTAACGCGCTTTTTGACGTCTAAATGTGCAAGCTTTGACGTCTGCCAGGCTCGTCTTTGTCTTGAACTCGCATGCATGGCAGCTTCAAGTCCCCGATATTCAACATTCAACTGCCGTTCAAGTTGGTTGCCTTTGACGAAATTCGCGCCGCTCTTGATGGCCCAGGCGGATGGGACGGTTTTTATACGAAGTTTCCCGAGTCTGGCGGTTATATCGAGTTGTCAGCCGTCGGCTTCAACCCCGACAAAACGGTAGCTGTGGTCTATGTTGGTCATCACTGCGGCAGCACATGTGAAAAGGCGCTAAATTCTCCAAAAAAGATGACATGAATTGCGAAAAAGAGGCGGCTGATTTTCCGGGAAGCCAGCTCTTTTGAGAATTCCTTCCATGTTTTTTCCAGGAAGCCAGCTCTTTTGCAAATTACTTCGGTCTTTTTTCCAGGAAGCTGACTTCTTTTAAAAGAAGCTGGCTCTTTTCTAAATTCCTGTCAGTTTTTTCCAGGAACCTGACTCTTTTGAAAATCCCTTCCATGTTTTTTCCAGGAAGCCGGCTCTTTTGCAAATTCGTTTCATATACAATCTCGCCGCCTGTGACAGACATCGATCGACAAATGAAGCTCGAGGCCGAAGCCGTTCATGACGGACTGCTTCGATACGCCCAGAGCCGCGAATACCTGTTGGCGACGGACTCCAAGCCGGTTCAGGATCTGATTGGGCACGCTCTGAAACTGCTGGCGGACGCCATTCTTGCAGAGCAACTCGAGTTGAAGACGCGCCAGAAACTCCCGAGCGATATCGACGTCCTCCATCGTGTTCTTCGCGAGGAATTGGTGCGCATCTATTCCGAACCTGTTTTGCAGAACTCGCTGGACGAACAGAGGGCAGCCCATCCGGACGTGGATCTCCCCGACGTCCCCCAAACCGGAAACCTCGATCTTCGCCAAGTCCTCTCGTCGCCTTATTTTTTGCCTGACCTGACGCAATGAAATCCGCGGCTAAAGGTTCCCCTGCGCCCGAAGCCTGTGCCGAAGGTATGGAAGGTCAAACGTGCTCTCCGCTCATCGCGCTTATCACTGGGGCCAATAATCTCGTGTTGTACATTCCGGACTGGCCTGCACCGCTTGAAATAGCTATCAGGTCCCCAAGTATTCCTGTTATCGCTTGACTGGATTTCCGTAGACCTCGATGCGGCCGACGTTGATGTAGCCGCCCGGGCCATGACCGCTGCCGGGCATCAGATCGGCAAAGCCGACGGAATCCACCTTGCTCAAATCGGGATGATCGATCCACGTGCCGGCGGTGACCACGCGCGTGATGTCGAGCTTGAGCCAGCGAAGATCCATCGGCGTGATCTCGCCCTCGTTGAAGTCGGCCTGAAGACCTGAAGGCCGATCGCCGACCAACCATGTGCCGTCGGCAAGCTTCAGAATCGGCCATGCCTGATGGAAGCCGGATGTCCGCACCACCCAGCGAATCTTCGCTAGCGGCGCGCTCAGATCGACGAAGTTGTTGCGGTCGCGAAGAGCTGCCGCGCTGGGCGTCGTCGTGGTGCCCGTCCACAGGTTCGTCGGCACGACGTTGCTGCCGCCGCTGCCGGCAACCAACTGGATCTCTTTGCTCGTCGTTCCATAGAGTGTCAGCTCCAGGTTCGAACTCGCCACTCCGCCTTGAGATGCCGGCCATGCGCCGTGGTCGTCGGGCGGCGTCGGCAGCGGCTTCCATGACTCGCTGAAGAAAAGCGGCGGGCGCATCGCCGGCTGGGGCGTCTGCGCGAGTACCGGAAAAGCAAGCATCAGAAGCATGAACAGTGTGAGTGCCTTCATCACGTGACCTCGTTTCGATTCGCTTTCTACTTCAATCGCTCTTCGGGACTCAATTTGTTGATATCCATTTCAAGCTTGGCCATAACCCGAGTCTCGCACTTGGTACGTTTCGTGATCAAGAACGCTGCCTCCTCCGCTCGCGCGAGCAGCATTCGGGGACGGTGGCCTGATAAGCCAAATCCGCAGTCCAATCCGGGTAATCAGGCCACCGTCCCCGAATTACACCTTACTTGCTCAGTTCTTCGGACCAATTCAGAACGATGTGGATTTGAGTGGCGGGCTGAACCGTTTCCGCAGGCTGGACCATCAGAAAGTTTTTTCCATCCGGAGAAACGTCATATGCCGATACCGATGTGGCGCTGAATTGATAGCGCCCTTCGAACAGCACCTGCGGCAGTCCGGCAGCAAAAGCATCACCCGCGGCGATGCTCACCACCATCATCTTATTGTTAATGCGGTAGAACAGTTCGCGGCCGTCGCGTGACCACACTGGCTCGGTTCCGCCTTCAGTGGAAATCTGCCTTTTGCCATCCAGCTTCGGAAACGGCCGCACATATATCTCTTGCTTGCCGGACTCCATGGATTCATATGCCAGCCAGCGGCCATCTCTCGACAGGTGGGGGTTCCATTCGAAATACGTGCTTGTCCAGAGTGGGGTCGTTTTGCGTTCGGCGTCCATCGACAGAACCCGGATACCGGCCTGCTGGAAAACGAGCTTTCCATCCGCGGAGAACGAACCGGGAGTCTGGATACTCTCCCCAGTGGTTAACCGCGTTTCATCGACGCTGCCATCGGCGGCACGCTCATAGATATTGCGAAAGCCCAACCGCGTTCCCCGATAAACAACGCGCTTTCCATCCGGACTCCATATCGGGGCCTGGCTGCTTCCGCTGGAAGTCAGGGAAGTCAGCGTGGTTCGCGCCAGGTCATAAATCCAGACGCCATACGCCGGACCGGCGATACTGATCGCTATTCGTTGGCCATCGGGAGAAATCGCCGGTTCCTGGTAGGCGCGAAGTGGCGCTGCCAATGGCTTGATGCCTCCGTGCCGATCCACCCAAACCAGACGAGACTCGTACCATTGGGGACTGCTTGGGGTGTAAGCCAGCGCGCCGGAATCCGAAATCGTAAACTCTCCCGCTTCGCTTGTGTCTCTTGCGTGTTCAGCCAGCGTCACAGCCGGGCTGCCAGTCACTTGTAAACGGTTCAGGTCAAAGGGGACTGCCATTAATGCGTCGGTTCCGTCCCGGAAATAGACCAGATGACCCGACTTCGGATAAAAGCGTCCGTTACGTGACCCATGTATCACGACATGCCGCTGCTTCGTTTCCAGGTTCAATACGTGCAATTCGGTTTCGTCCCAGCCCGGGCCCGTCCAGACGGTGAAAAGAACAGCTTTGCCTCCGGGCAGGACCTGCGGCCACCGGTGACTCACTTCTCCTTTGTCGCGATCCAACGTGGACACTTCCTGCGCAACGCCTCCGCCGGAAGCGGATACCTTCCATAAGCCAGTAGTGTTGGTGGGCGCAAAGTAGATCGTGTCATCCGCCGCCCAGGCTCCGCCCACTCCGAACCGGGCATCCGCCAGGGTTTCCACGGCTCCGCCCATTACTGGAGCTTTCTTCAACTTGCCCTGAGAAAAGAAACCGACCCATTGCCCATTCGGTGAAAAGAACGGATTGGTGGCGCCATCCGAGCCCGGCACCGGTTTTGGCTCCGGATTGTCCATGCTCCGCAGATAAAGCTGCGGGGCGCCTCCCGGGCGCGTGCTTGCGTAGGCAAGTAGTTTACCGTCGGAGGACAGCGCAGCGGGTGGTCCGGAGATGCCCTGAAGCTCTTCGCCCGGTTCTAACGCGACCGTCAGGCGAACGATACCGGCTGGTGCTGGCGGCGCAGCTGGCTTCAGCATCCAGACAGCGGCGCCAGTAATAAGGATCGCGATGACGGCAATTGCCGCGACAATCTTTACAGGAACTGCCCGCCACCCCGGCGCGCCGGCCGTGGCATGACCTGAAACGCCTTTGGCGGCGCCTGCAACGCCGGCCGCCACCCACTTCAGTTCGCGATACAGATCACGCGCCGACTGCCAACGATCGTCCGGATCTTTTGCCAGGCACGTGGTGATCACTCGTTCAAGCGTTTCGGGCGCGACGGGTTGTAAGGCGGTTATCGGTTCAGGAGTGTCCTTCAAAATCGCGCTCATCAGACTTATGGAACTCTTGCCTTCGAACGCCTTCTGCCCTGTCACCATCTCATGGAGGGTGGCGCCAAATGCGAACAGATCCGTACGCGCGTCTGCTTCTCTTCCTTCCAGCTGCTCGGGTGCCATATATTGCAGGCTGCCGACGATGGTTCCTTCCTCTGTCACATCCGCCTTGGTCGGCGCTTGAGAGTAAGTGGAAAAATTCTGGTTATCCCGCAGCTTGGCCAGACCAAAATCGAGTAACTTCACGCCGTCTCTGGTGATCATGATGTTGCCGGGTTTCAGATCCCGATGCGTCACGCCATTTCGATGAGCCTTGTCGAGGGCATCTGCGATCTCTATCGCAAACTTCAACGTCTGATCCAGCGGCAAGCGTCCTCGCTCGAGACAGCTTGCGAGCGTCTCGCCTTCCAGGAACTCCATTACCAGAAAATCGGTGTTGTCCTGACGGCCAACGTCGTAAACAACACAAATGTGGGGATGATGGAGCCCGGCAATGGTTCTCGCCTCGCGTTCGAAGCGGGCGCTCGCTTCGGGTTTTTCCGAAACAGCCTTTAGAAGCACCTTCACGGCCACCGTGCGGTTCAGACGGGGATCGCGCGCCTTATAAACCTCTCCCATACCGCCCGCACCAATCAGTTCGATGATCTCGTAATGACCCAAACGTGTTCCGGACGGTAATGGCACAGTGGTCTCCCCTCGAAGTAGCTTTGCACAAAAAAGGGCCGGGCGGTCACAGACGGCCCTACAGCTTGGGGTTCGCAACTGCAGGGGCGCTCTAAGAGCGCCCTGATCCCCTTTTTTGTGCAAAGCCCCTCGGAGTCGCGCCATTATGTTCTATTTGATTGCAGGAGTACCTAAGTTCTTTCTTCCCGGAGACACGTCGGCCAGGGCGCAAAATTCAGTAATTGAGCGTCTACGTGTACCCCTCTGGTAGAATTCGCCGCACTGTCGGAACACATCGGTACGAAACTCGCGCATTACAAAATCACGGCGCACCTGGGTTCCGGAGGCATGGGCGACGTGTATCAGGCCAGGGACTCGAAACTGGGCCGCAGACACGCCCCGTCCCGACGGTAAGCGGTTCCATGTTCTGACCGACAGCAGCGAGGCCGCCCACACCAGTTCGCTGACGGTGGTCACGAACTGGCTGGCCGACGTCAAGAAGTAGCCCGGACTTCCTGGCTCATTCCGGAGGATCGCGAACCCAAGCTGTAGGGGCGGTCTGTGACCAGACTTGTCCAAGACAGAATGGACGGGGAGCCGCAGAGTGCCTTGTAAAGGTTTGAATATAGTGGATGCGAGTACACCTGGTTTGACCATTCCCCGCCTAAGTTAGGCGGGGTGCCTTCGCGCAGCGAAGGCGGGGCGGTCTGTTCAAAGATCGCGCGGAGCGCGCACCTTACAGATAGCCGCGAAGCGCTCCATTATCAATCGGTGCGCTTCGCGAATATCTGAAAGGGCGCTTCGCGACTTTGAACAGATATTTAGGCTTCGCCCTATCGGGCTCGCGCTCCGCGCCGCCCCAGCCTCGCTGCGCGAGGGCATCCCCGCCTTACTAAGGCGGGGACTGGCAGACGCCAACCGCGGCATCCATTCTTGTTTTGGACAGCTCTGGTCACAGACCGCCCGGCCTTTTTGTGCAAAGCGTTCCGGGGCTCATTATTGCTGCCCGCCCGAATTATGTGTTAGCCTCCGCGGTACCTACAGCGATGACGATCACGTTGCAACATTGGTGCCGCCGCGCGCGGGTTACCGCGATGGTGGCCGTCTGTGCGGCACTTTCCCTGAGACATGGAGGCGGCCTCGCACCTCTGAAGGCCGCGGCGTCGCAGGCAGCCGCAGCGCCGGCAAACGGCATGGAAGTCCTGGAGGTTCGCCCCTCGTTTTTCGTGATCGTCAGCTCCGGCTCGAACATCGGCGTGCAGGTAGGCGAGGACGGCGTTGTCGTCGTGGACCCCGGCCCGGCCGCAGACGCGCCGGCAATACTGGCCGCGATCAAGCGTATCTCGCCGAAGCCCATTCGCTACGTTATCGATACGGGGCCCGACGCAGATCATGTCGGCGGCAACGAAGCGATCTCGAAGGCCGGAGAAAAACTCGTCAGCGGCAGCAACTCGGGCGCCGCAGCGAATGCCGCGGACTCCGCGGTTCCAATTCTCTCGGCCGAGGGTGTTCTGCGGCACATGGCGAAGTCTCCAGCCGGCGGCTGGCCTTCCGAGGTGTTTCACTATTCGCGCAAATACATGTACCTGAACGGCGAAGCGATCGAAGTGCTGCACCAGCCTGCGGCGCACACCGATAGCGATGTCTTCGCGTTCTTCAGGCGATCCGATGTGGTCGTCGCCGGCGACGTACTCGATACGCGGCAGTTTCCCGTCATCGATGTCGAACGCGGCGGCAGCATCCAGGGCGAGATCGCGGCGCTCAATCGTCTGGTCGAACTGGCCGTACCCTCCGTACCCGTCGTGACGCGCGAGGCCGGCACGATCGTCGTCCCCGGGCACGGCCGCCTCTGCGATCAATACGACGTCGTCGAGTATCGGGACATGGTGACGATCATTCGAGACCGGGTCCGCGATCTGATCAAGGCAGGACGATCGCTTGCCGAGGTCAAGGCCGCCCAGCCGGCGAAAGGATACATGGGACGCTACGGCAACCCGGGCGGCGCCTGGACAACGGATCTCTTCATCGAGGCTGTATACCGGAGTCTCGCCAAGGAGAAGTCTTGAGAACTTGGTTGGTGGCCGCCCTCACTGTACCGCTCCTCCTCTGGTCCCTCGCCGGACCGGCAGCCGTGCGCGCGCAACAGCAAGGCCGCGCCGGCGCGACTTCGGCGCGCGACGCCGCACCGATCGACCTCACCGGCTACTGGGTATCGTACGTGACGGAGAACTGGCGCTACCGGATGGTGACGCCCGCCAAGGGCGAGTACCGCCGCATTCCGGCATCGCCTGCGGCGCTGCCTCTCATTAACGCCTGGGATCCGGCCGCCGACGAGCGCGCAGGCAACCAGTGCAAATCCTACGGTGCAGGCGCCATCATGAGCGTGCCCGGCCGCCTGCACATCACCTGGCAGGACGCCGACACGCTGCGCATCGAAACGGACGCGGGGACGCAGACTCGCCTGTTCCACTTTTCGCCACGCACTTCTGCATCAGAACCCAGCTGGCAGGGTGAATCGACCGCGACATGGGAACGTGCAACCGGAACTGACGGGGGCGGCAGCCTGCGCGTCGTCACAGCGAACCTCCGCGCCGGCTATCTGCGGAAAAACGGCGTGCCGTACAGCGAGCGGGCGACCGTGACGGAGCATTTCGACGTCGCGCCGCTCCCCGATGGAGGCAAACTCCTGCTCGTCACCACCACCGTCGAAGATCCTGTTTACCTGACAGGTCCTTATATCGTAAGTCCACACTTCAAGAAGGAGCCGGACGGCTCCAAATGGGATCCTACACCATGCTCATCCACCTGGTAACCCGCCGCTCTGCAGTCGCGTTCCTGCTCGTCCTTCTCGCGGCGGGCAGGGCGTCGGCACAATTCGACTTCGTGGGCTCGTGGGCGCCTCTAGGTACCGAGGACGTCCAGAACGACTCGGTGCCGGTGGACTACCTCGGTCTCGCACTCACCGACGAGGCCCGCACTCGCGCCCTCTCTTACGACGAGTCGCAAAAGTCGATGATCGAACGGCAGTGCTTCGGTTGGGGCGAGGCCTACATGGTGCTCGGTCCCTTTGGCCTTCGAGTGACGAGCCAGACCGATCCTGTGACGAACCGGGTCGTGTCGTTCACGATCCTGCCGTGGGAAGACTGGAACGGAATGATCATCTGGATGGATGACCGCCCTCGGCCATCCGACCATGCCCTCCACACCCAGGCCGGTTTTACCGTGGGTCGTTGGGAAGGCGGCGCGCTCGCGGCGCGGACCACGCACTGAAGGCGGCCTTCATTCGCAAGACGGGCGTGCCGTTGAGCGATCAGGCCACCATCGACTGGCGCTTTTTCCGCCACGGCGACGTCGTGACCGTCCTGATGGTGGCGACAGATCCGGTGTACCTCGCGGAGCCGGAAATCGTCTCGAAGAACTTCCGGTTGTCGCGAACGCCGCTCGACTACCGCTCGGAGTGCGAGACGGCCTACGAAGGGCGGGAACCAGGCGAGAGCGTTCCCCATTACGCCCCGGATCAGAATCCGTTCGCCGATGAGTTCGTGAATCTCTATCACCTGCCGCGAGAGGCCGTGCTCGGCTATCGCGAGACGCTCTATCCGGAGTACCGGAAAAAGATCAAGGCCACCTACGTCCCTCCGCCACCGTGCAGCGAATCCTGCGGGGCTGCCGGCAACTTCGTCCTGCGGCGGCAGTGAAACCCCAGGATGTTGCAAAACTGTTACGGTCCAAGATAGAGACGCATGCAGCGTGAGGGTGTGTTCATAGTCCCCGCCTAAGTTAGGCGGGGATGCCCTCGCGAAGCGAGGGCCGGGGCGGGGCGGAGCGCGAGCCCGATAGGGCGAAGCCTAAATACCTGTTCAAAGTCCCGCGAAGCGGCTCCTTATAAATTTCCGCGAAGCGGACCGAATTAATAAGGAGCGCTGCGCGGAAATCCATAAGGTCGCTTCGCGTCTTTGAACAGACCGCCCCGCCTTCGCTGCGCGAAGGCACCCCGCCTAACTTAGGCGGGGACTGGTCCACCAGCGTTACATACAACCCAGGTTTACATCGCAAACCACAACGTTCAATATCTACAAGTCGCGACTCTGCAACCGACACGTATGGTCTATGCATATCCTGAGCCTTCCACACCTTACCCATGCCGCCTTTGCTGCCCGGCTCCATTCTGATTTGTGGACGTCCCTCAAAACCTTGAAGATGCGCGTTTTTTCGAAGCCGGGAACCGAACGACCCTGGACAATCTGGTGAAGAAGTATCAACCCAGGTGACTCAATTAAGGCCGGACCTGCAGGAGTTCGCGAATCCAACCCGCGGTCGCAGCCTGCTCGACGGTCTTTCCGGCAGCATCTTTCTTCTTGATCGAGGCTCCGCTTGCAAGAAGCGCCAGAATAATCTGCCGCTGCTGCTCGATCGCTTCGGGGCTGCCGCTGCCGCCACGGCCCGTGTTCTGGACCGCAAGGTGAAGAGGCGTTGACCCGTTCTTATTAGGCAGATCTGCCTTCGCTCCAGCGGAAAGTAAGGCCTGAACGGCGGCTGCACAACGCGTGCGCACGGCACGATGGAGCGGCGCAACCCCGCTCTTGTCGGTAGCATTGGGATCGGCACCGGCACGGACCAGACACTCGATCGTTGCTACCTGGGCAGACGGATTCCACGTGTTGCAGTCCGCTGCGTAATGAAGCGGCTCGGCGCCGCGACGGTTTTTCGCCGCACAGCTGGCACCACGATCGATCAGGAACTGAGCCAGTTCGAACCTGAATCCGGCTGCCGCTGCATGAAGAGCCGTGTCGCCGCCATACAGGTAGTGCCGGATCTCCGGGAAAAAGTACTCCGATGCGGACTCCCGGGTCGCGCCGAGAATCGCCGGCATCTGCACGAGCTTCGGAGAAGCGCTTACGATTTCACGCACTTTCGCACTATCGCCTGCAACAATCGATCTCATGAGGACCATCAATTCGTTATCTGCAGTTTCGCGCATGATGCTTACTCTCTGACGGTAGGCGTTTTAAAGGCCGTCCGTCAAATATCGCATATCATTGAGGCCGCCATTCGCGAAGGGTTTCGGGTATTCTGACGTCCGGCATGAACGAGCAGAACCGGCGAACCACAGACGACGTTCGGATGCGCGGCTTCGCGCGGCGGCAGTCCGTCGAGAGCGCTCTCGCATGGCTTGATGCGCAATTGCAGCCCCTCGATCCAGAACCCGTGGCACTGCGTATGGCGGCCCGTCGCGTGTTAGCCGAATCCATCACGAGCAACGTGGATGTGCCCGGATTCGATCGCGCAACGATGGATGGATACGCGCTTGCCGCCGAGAGTACAGAAGGCGCGACATCCTATAACCGCCTGCCTTTGACGGTAATCGGCGACTCGCTTCCTGGCCGTCCTTTCCCCCATCACGTTGGCGCCGGTCAGGCCGTGCGAATCATGACCGGGGCGCCGATGCCGCAGGGCTGTGACGCCGTTCTGCCCGCCGAGTGGGTCGACAGCGCGGAAGCGGCATCGACGGTTGTCGCAGTCGCCGCCGTCTCTCCTGGTAAACACGTCGGTCGCCGGGGAGAGGACATCGCCCAGGGGACGGCGCTCTTGCCGCATGGACGATTGTTGCGGCCGCAAGACCTTGGAGTGCTGAGTTCCGTCGGTGTTGAACAAGTGCACGTCTATCGCCGGCCGCGGGTCCGCCTGGTGGTGACCGGCAATGAGCTGCTGCCGGCCGGCTCGCAGCCGCAGGGACATTGCATCGCAGACGCCAATGGTCCGATGCTCGCGGCCCTCGTTGAACGCGACGGCGGGCTTGTCGATTTCCCCTCCCTGGTCCCTGATGAACACGACGCTATCCTGGACAGCCTGTACACGGATGCGGACGTAGTGATCGTCTCCGGAGGATCGAGTGTCGGAGTGGAGGACCTTGCGCCGACGCTTCTCGCGAGCCATGGCGAACTCGCCGTTCATGGAATCGCCATGCGGCCCAGCAGCCCGACCGGCTTCGGCCGGCTCGAACATCGCCTGGTTTTTCTGCTGCCGGGAAACCCGGTATCATGCCTTTGCGCGTACGATTTTTTCGCCGGCCGCGCCATTCGCGCGCTGGGAGGCCGCTCGCTGACGTGGCCTTACCGTTCGATCAGCGCGAAACTGGCCCGTAAGATCAGTTCGCCGATCGGCCGCCTCGATTACGCGCGCGTGCGGCTCGTTGACGGCGATGTCGAACCGATCGCTGTCGGTGGCGCATCGATACTCTCTTCAACGACTCGCGCCGACGGTTTCGTCATCGTCCCGGCCGACAGCGAAGGGTTCGCGCCCGGCAGTGAAGTGGAAGTCTGGCTCTATGCGTGAGCAGGAACAATTTCTGCAGGTACTCGATCGCGACGAAGCGGAGCGGCGTTTTCGCGCCGCGATCGACGCGACACCGCGTGGCATCGAGAGCGTGCCGCTCGATGCGGCGCTTGGCCGCGTTCTGGCGGCCGACGTCCTCTCGCCCGTCGATGTTCCGTCCTTTGACCGCTCGAACGTGGACGGCTTCGCCGTTGTCGCCGACAGCACCTTCGGCGCATCCGAGGAAGTTCCGCACTGCCTGCAGCTCAGCGAGGAAACCATCCACACCGGGGTCGTGCCGCATACCGTAATCCGCAGCGGAGCTGCCGTTTCGATTGCCACCGGAGGAATGGTGCCGCGCGGCGCCGACGCCGTGGTGATGGTCGAACACGCGGAGGTGCGCGGCAACGAGTTGCATGTGGCGCGCGCGGTGACGTCCGGAAGCGGTATATCGTTCGCGGGGACGGACATCACCGCAGGCGAAACGGTGCTTCGGCTCGGGCACGTGCTGACGAGCCGCGACACAGGAGTGCTGGCCGCCATCGGTGTCGACCGTATCGACGTCTGGCGTAAACCGGTCGTCGCCATCCTCTCCACCGGCGACGAAATCATCGCTCCCGGCGAGCCGATGCAGCCGGCGAAAGTATACGACTCGAATGCGCAGATTCTCGCCGATGCCGTTCGCGAGCTGGGCGGCGAGCCGATGCGACTGGGCATTATCGGCGACAACCTCGTTGAACTCCGCGAAAGCCTTCGGCAGGCTATCGGCGCCGCGGATATCGTGTTGCTCTCCGGAGGCACCAGCAAGGGCGCGGGCGACTTGTCGTATCGCGCCGTCGCCGAACTTCGGGATCCGGGCATCGTCGCGCACGGTGTCGCACTGAAGCCCGGCAAGCCCATTTGCCTGGCGGCCACTCGTGGCCGGCCGGTCGTCGTGCTTCCCGGCTTTCCGACATCGGCGATTTTCACGTTTCACGAGTTCGTTGCGCCGGTCATTCGAGAGATGGCTGGGCGGGGTGGCACGAAGCGGACAACGGTTTCGGCGCGCCTGGCCGTCAAGGTCAACAGCGAGATCGGCCGGACGGAATACTTGCTGGTGGGACTGGTCGAGACTGCGCCAACGTCGGATGCCCCGAAGTCCAGCGTATCCCTCGCTGCATATCCGATGGGACAGGGGTCCGGAAGCGTTACAACTTTCAGCCGCGCCGATGGTTTCGCGACGATCGGCCGCCACGAAGAGATTGTCGAGGCCGGAACGCACATTGAGGTGCAGTTGCTCGGCAGCGAACTGCAATTGGCCGATCTCGTCGTCATCGGCAGCCACTGCATCGGCCTCGATTTCCTGCTTGGCGTGCTGCAACAGCGTGGCGTGCGATCCAAGTTCCTCGCCGTCGGCAGCACCGCAGGGTTGGACGCTGCCAGGCGAGGCGAATGCGATGTTGCGGGAATCCACCTGCTCGATCCGAAAACTGACGAGTACAACCTGCCTTTTCTGAGTCCGGGCCTGGAACTGGTTCGCGGTTATGGCCGCGTCCAGGGCGTCGTCTTCCGTAAGGGTGACGTACGCTTCGAAGGCAAGACGGCGCACGAAGCGGTTACGGCGGCAAAACGCGATCCGTCATGCGTCATGGTCAACCGCAATCAGGGGAGCGGGACACGAGCGCTCATCGATCGCCTGCTCGAAGGAGTCAAGCCCGTGGGGTATCCCGTGCAGCCTCGCAATCACAACGCGGTTGCCGCCGCCGTCTGGCAAGGCCGGGCGGACTGGGGACTGACGCTGGAGAGGATTGCGCCGCAATGCCGGCCTCGGCTTTCTGCCGCTGCAGGAGGAGCGATACGATTTCGTTGTGCCCGAATCGCGCGCGAATCGCGCCGGCGTCGTGGCCTTCAAGAAGCTGCTGAACGAGCCTTCGACACGGGATGCGCTGGCGCGTCTCGGAATGAAGGCTTGCTACAGTGATTACGCGGGGGCATCGTCCTGTGCGGCGGCCGATCAACGCGGATGGGATCTTCGAAGGCGCTTCTGCCTTTCGGCTCCGAGACCATGCTTCAGCGTGTGGTTCGGCTGCTTGGCACAGTCGTCTCTCCGCTGGTGGTCGTCGCGGCGCCGGAGCAGGCGCTGCCCGAGTTGCCGGCATCCGTGACCATAACCCGCGACGAGCGGGAAGGCCGCGGACCGCTGGAAGGATTGCGCGCCGGGTTGAAGGCGCTGGCCCGGACGTCGAGAGCGCGTACGTGACGAGCTGCGATGTGCCTTTGCTCGTACCGGAGTTCGCGAGGCGGATGATCGATCTCCTGGGCGAGGACGACATCGCCGTCATGGAAATCGACGGCTTTGCGCATCCGCTGTCGGCCGTTTACCGGCGCCGTACGCTACCGCACGTCGAAGCACTGCTGGCGGCGGATCGACTGCGGCCGGCGTTCCTGTTCGACGCTGTGCGGACCCGCCGCGTGCAACCGGCGGAAATGGCCGCCGTCGACCCCGAACTATTGACACTGCGCAATTTCAACACGCCTGAAGACTATCGGAACGCGCTGTTGGCGGCCGGCATCACCAGCCACGCTGGCGATGATACTCGGTGACAAGAAGCCTCAGTTGCTCGCGGCTGAGCGTCGCTGCCGGGTCGCCGGCGGGGGCAGTGCCGAGAAACCGGTCGGGCAGCGTATCTTCGTCAACCGTCCAGCCGGCGCAGCAGATTGAATTGCCGCTTGGCGCCCACGATGCGGCCGGCGGTTTCGCGCAGTTCACTCGCGGTTGCGTCCCAGCCCGTGACGAGCTGCAGCATCTCGGCGGCTTCCGCGTAAAAGTCTTCGAAAACGCCGCGCAGAAATTTGCAGAGGATGAGCGAGTCCATGATCGCGGCCTTGTCTTCGGTTTCGATGGCGTAGTGCACCGCATCGACGGTCACATTCTTGCGGTCCACTTTGTCGGAGAAATCGATCTCGTAAGCGCCGCTGCGATTGTGATCCGCGCCGCGCGTGCCCACGGCAAAGCCCAGCGCCATCGTCTGAAGTCCGCGCGGCTCGTATCCTGGAATCTCGAGGCCTTTGACCTGGGGCGCGAACGCGATGCTGTCATGGCCGATCGCCTGGGCCGCGCGCCGGCTTCCTTCCGCCAGCAGATTGCCAATGCCTTCGCGGCGGCCGATCAACTCGATCGCGCGCAACATCGCTTCTCCCGATTCCGAACGAGAGCCATGGCTCGTCGAGCAACCCGCGTTCGACGCACTCCATCGCAAAGGCAATCGTGCCTCCGGCGCTGATCGTGTCGACGCCGAGATCGTCGCAAAGCTTCGAGGCTCGCAGCACAACGTCTGGATCGCTTACGCCGCACAGCGGGCCGAGGGCGAACAGGCTTTCATATTCGAGCCGGACGCCGTTGTTGTCTCCGAGTTCATAGATGTGCTCGCATCCGATGGTACAAGCCACGCAACTCGCACGCGTGCGGCTGTGCGTTTGCCGGATCTCCTCGGGAGAGAGGCCGGCAGCGCCGTCGAACGTGCCGGACTGAAAGTTACGCGTCGGCAGTACGCCGAGGCGATTGAAGGTCAGGAGATTCGCGGCCGTGCCGAGCTCACGATACTTGGCCGTAGCGGGGCCAAAGGAGCGTTGCGAAAGCACCTTGCTGTAGTCGGCCAGCGCGCGCGGCTCGCGCCCATTCGCAGCGGTGCGTGCCGCGCACCGCGATCGCTTTCAGGTTCTTGCTGCCGAGGACGGCGCCGCTCCCGCCACGTCCGGCGTGGCGGCCATCGTGAGAAATCGTCGCATAACGGACAAGGTGTTCGCCGGCGGGACCGATCGACGCCACCTGATATCCGGCGCCAAGTCTGGCTTTGAGCGCCGCCTCTGCGGAAGAGCATCCGAGCCCGGCAAGATCCTCTGCGGGCTCCAGACGGACTCTGCCGTCATCTATGATCAATGTCGAGAGAACTGCCGCCCGGCCAACGATGACCAGGGCGTCGCATCCGCACTGTTTGCCGGCGATCGCGAATCCGCTGCCGGCCAGCGAGTCGTTGATCCGGTCGGTTAGCGGGCTTTTGCTGACGACCGCGAACTTGGCCGAAGTGGTGAGCGGGCTGCCAACCAATGGACTGAAGACGAATATGAGAGGAGCCTCGGGTGCGAGAGCATCTGGACAGGATCGGCTCTCCTCGAGCAACAGCCATGCCCCCAGTCCGCTGCCGCCGATGAACTGCCGCAGGACGGTCTCCGCAAGCGGAACGCGCTCGACGCTTCCATTCGAGACATCAATGCGCAGATAGCAGCCATGGTAGCCGGACGGCCGGGAGTCCATTCATCACCCTCCCGCGTCGGCCGAGAGAATCAGCACACAATCGGCTTCATTCAATCGCGTCGCGGGATCAGTGACGAACCGATCACCGTTAAGGCTAGCCAGAATCGGGGATTGCAGACGGCCGGAGTGAACGAGTTCGCCAAGCGAAGGAAAGCGAACCGCCAGCGTCGGAAAGCAACTGCCCAAGCGTCTCAGCCTGCAACTCCAGCTCGGCGACGCCTGCACGCTCGCGCGGAATACCAAACAACTCGACACGCATGATTCGCTTGATGCTACCACATTGCCGCCCATGGGCTCGCACTGCCGGGATTTGCACCAAAAAGGCGGGCTGTCACAGACTGCCGCTACATGCTTGTTTGATGGCGAATGTAGGGGCCATCTATGAGCGCCCTGATCCCTTTTTGTCCAAAGCCGTTCTGCCGAGATCCCGTGCTGAAAAAGCTGCAGGGTCCGGGTTAGAATGACGCCATGCCCGATGGAGTCTCAGTGTCCTCTTCGTCCAATCGTGAAACGGAGCAGCCGGAAAAGCGCTTCCGCGGCGCGCCTAAGGGCCGCCGCGTCGATCCAAAAGCGCGCGAGGAGGTTGTTGCGCTTCTCGGCGACTCCCCGCGCCGCCGGGATCTGCTGATAGAGCACTTGCATCGGATTCAGGACCGTTTCGGCTGCATCTCGGCGCATCATCTCGTGGCGCTTGCCGCGGAGATGAAACTGGCGATGACGGAAGTCTACGAGGTCGCCACGTTCTACCATCACTTCGACGTCGTGAAGGACGGAGAGCCGTCGCCCCCCGCAATCACAGTACGCGTTTGCGACTCCATCGCCTGCGAGATCGCCGGTTCACGCCAGTTGCTCGGCGCGTTGCCGGCGCTTCTCGGCCACGAGGTGCGTGTTTTGCGCGCGCCTTGCGTGGGCCGCTGCGATACGGCGCCCGTCGCAGTCGTCGGCCAGAATCCTGTCCCGTACGCGACCTCGGACAAGGTGACCGCGCTGGTCGAGGCGAAGGCCGTGACGCATCCTCAGCCCGGCGGCGGCGCTTCGCATCCGCATTTCGAGATCGTGAGCCCGGGACACATCGACTACGAGGCATATCGAGCGAAGGGCGGATATGAACTGGCCGCAGCCTGCTTTGGAGGTTCGAAAAGCCGCGATGAAGTGATCGCAGCTATGGAAGACTCCGGTCTGCGCGGCCTGGGCGGCGCAGGGTTTCCCGCAGGACGAAAATGGAAAGCCGTCGCGGCGGAACCGGCGCCGCGTCTCATGGCGATTAACATCGACGAGGGTGAGCCGGGCACGTTCAAAGACCGCTACTACCTGGAGCGCGACCCGCACCGCTTTCTGGAAGGGGCGCTCGTCGCAGCCTGGGCAGTCGGCATCGCAGAAATCTATATTTACCTGCGGGACGAATATCACGGCTGCCGCGCCATCCTCGAGCGCGAAATTGCAGCGCTACAGGCAAATCCTCCATGTCCGCTTACCTCCGATCCATCTGCGGCGCGGCGCCGGGGCCTATATCTGCGGCGAAGAATCCGCGATGATCGAATCGATCGAAGGCAAGCGCGGCGAGCCGCGCCT
This sequence comes from uncultured Acidobacteriota bacterium, assembly GCA_963738025.1. Classification (GTDB taxonomy): domain Bacteria; phylum Acidobacteriota; class Terriglobia; order 20CM-2-55-15; family 20CM-2-55-15; genus 20CM-2-55-15. Next base: position 328,561 of record CAVTWA010000003.1, read on the forward strand.
GCGCCCGCCTTACGTGGCCCAGGTCGGCTTATTCAACCGGCCGACGCTCGAGCACAATATGGAAACCCTGCACTGGGTGCGTGACATCGTGCAGAAAGGTCCCGCCTGGTTCGCCGGCCACGGGCGGAACGGGAGAAAGGGTCTGCGCTCGTTCTCAGTGAGCGGCCGCGTAAAGGAGCCGGGCGTAAAACTCGCGCCGGCCGGCATCACCGTCCGGGAGTTGATCGCCGAATATTGCGGCGGCATGCTCGACGGCCACACGTTCTATGCATACCTGCCTGGCGGAGCGTCCGGCGGGATCCTGCCGGCGTCCATGGGCGACATCCCGCTCGATTTCGACACGCTGAACCAGTATGGCTGCTTCATCGGATCGGCCGCGATCGTGATTCTCTCTCAACAGGACACGGCAGCCGGCACGGCGCGTAATCTCATGAAATTTTTCTCCGAAGAATCCTGCGGGCAATGCACACCCTGCCGTGTGGGCACGGCGAAAGCGGTGATGCTGATGGAAGAGCGCGCCTGGGACCAGCCGCTGCTCAAGGAATTGTCGTCCGCAATGGTTGACGCGTCGATCTGCGGCCTGGGCCAGGCGGCCCCGAACCCGGCGCTCTGCGTGATGAAGTACTTCCCGCAGGAGGTAAAGTAATGCCGCCGGTCACGTTCACATTGAATGGCCGGTCTGTTTCCGGACGATCGGACGAGTCCATTCTCGAGTTGGCCAAACGTCACGGCATCGAGATCCCCCACTTGTGCTACACCGACGGAATGCGCGCGGACGGCAACTGCCGGGCTTGTATGGTCGAGGTCAAAGGGGAGCGCGTCCTGGCGCCTTCATGTTGCCGTACCCCCAAAGACGGGATGGAAGTCACCACCGACAGTCCTCGCGCTTTAGCCAGCCAGAAAATGGTGATCGAGCTGCTCCTCTCCGATATTGCCGAAGAGTCCTACACGCGCGATTCCGAACTCGACCAATGGGCGACGCGGCTTTCGGTAGGCAAGCCGCGCTTCCGCAGCCGCCATCAGCCGGCGGCGGACGTGTCTCATCCGGCAATGGCTGTACATCTGGACGCCTGTATTCAGTGCGGACGTTGTGTTCGTGCATGCCGCGAAAAACAGGTGAACGACGTCATCGGCTATGCCTTCCGTGGCGCGCATTCGAAGATCGTGTTCGACCTGGACGACCCGATGGGCAACTCCACCTGTGTGGCTTGCGGCGAATGCGTGCAAGCGTGTCCCACCGGTGCGCTTATGCCGGCCCGGGACGTGGGCATGATCGTGCCCGAGAAAAAGGTGGACTCGGTGTGTCCGTACTGCGGTGTCGGCTGCCAGCTTACCTATAACATCAAGGAAAACAAAATTCTCTTCGTGCAGGGTAAGGAAGGCCCGGCGAACTCGAGCCGCCTGTGCGTGAAGGGCCGGTACGGTTTCGACTACGTACAACACAAACATCGCCTCACCACTCCGCTCATCCGGAAGCCGGAGGTGGCGAAACGCAAAGACTTCAAAGTAGATCCCGACAACTGGCGTTCGGTGTTCCGGGAAGCATCCTGGGAGGAGGCACTCGCCGTCGCCGCCGGCGGCCTGCGAAAAATCCGGGATACGCATGGCAAGAGATCGCTTGCCGGCTTCGGCTCGGCAAAAGGCACGAACGAGGAAGCCTATCTGTTCCAGAAGCTCGTCCGTGTCGGCTTCGGATCGAACAACGTCGATCACTGTACGCGTTTATGTCATGCATCGAGCGTTGCGGCGCTCATGGAGGGCTTGAACTCCGGAGCCGTGTCGAACCAGGTGCGCGATGTCGACAAGGCCGAAGTCATCTTCGTGATCGGCGCCAATCCCACGAACAACCATCCCGTGGCCGCCACCTGGATGAAAAATGCGGCCAAAGCCGGCGCGAAACTGATTCTGGCGGATCCGCGCCGCTCCGACCTTGCGCGGCACGCAACGTACTTTCTGCAGTTCACTGCGGATACCGATGTGGCGCTGTTGAATGCGATGCTCCACGTCATCGTGTCGGAAGGACTGGCAGACAAGACATTCATCAGCGACCGTACTTCCGGCTATGAAGCCCTGGCCGAAAACGTAAAAACGTTCTCACCGGAGAGGATGGCCCCGATCTGCGGCATCGATGCGGGCACCATTCGAGAAGTCGCGCGGCTGTACGCGACGTCGAAAGGCTCGATGATCTTCTGGGGAATGGGCGTTTCGCAGCACATTCATGGAACCGACAATGCCCGCTGCCTCATCGCCCTGGCGCTGGCGACCGGGCAAATCGGCAAGCCCGGCTCCGGGTTGCATCCTCTGCGCGGTCAGAACAATGTGCAAGGCGCGTCGGATTCAGGATTGATTCCCGATGTTTTATCCGGACTACCAACACGTGGCGGCGCCCGGAGCGAAGCAGCGATTCGAGCAATTGTGGGACACGGAACTCGATCCCGTGCCGGGACTCACCGTGGTCGAGATCATGAACGCAGCGAAGAAGCACGAAATCCGCGGCATGTACATCATGGGCGAAAACCCGGCGATGTCCGACCCCGATGTGGACCATGCTCGTGAAGCGATGGCCGCGCTCGATCATCTGGTGGTGCAAGACATTTTTCTCACCGAGACCGGCTACCTCGCCGACGTCATACTTCCCGCGACGGCATGGCCTGAGAAGACGGGCACCGTGACGAACACCGATCGGATGGTGCAGCTCGGCCGCAAGGCCCTCGACCCGCCCGGTGACGCTAGAGGCGACCTCTGGATCATCAACGAACTGGGTCGCGGCCTTGGCCTCGACTGGAATTACTCTCATCCGAGCGAAGTGTTCGCCGAGATGCGTCAGTGCATGAATTCGATTGCCGGCATCACGTGGGAACGCCTGGAGACTGAGTCGTCCGTAACGTATCCGTGCGAAAAAGAAGGTGATCCCGGACAGCCCGTGGTCTTCACCACACGCTTTCCGACAGCCAACGGCCGCGGCAAGTTTGTGCCCGCAGATCTGATCTCCGCCGCAGAGCGGCCGGATGCGGAGTATCCCATGGTGCTCATCACAGGCCGGCAGCTCGAGCATTGGCATACGGGATCGATGACGAGACGTGCCTCCGTTCTGGACTACATCGAGCCGGAACCGGTCGCCTCATTGCATCCCCTCGAGCTCGAGCGCTTGGGAGTGACGCCGGGCGCAACTCTGACCATCGAGTCACGGCGCGGAAAGATTTCGCTCTACGCCAGAGCTGACGAGGGCACGCCGCTCGGCTCCGTGTTTGTGCCGTTCTGCTACTACGAGGCGGCCGCAAACACGCTCACCAATCCGGCGCTCGATCCGTTCGGCAAGATTCCGGAATTCAAATACTGTGCCGTCCGGGCGTCCAAAGGCGGCCCCACGCCGGTGCAGATGAGTTTCGGCGGCGGAACGCTGCTTCGGTAGCAGTCGGTCAGCCCGGCTTTGCACAAAAAAGGCCGGGAGCTTGTGTGGTAAAGAATTTGAACGTGGCGTTTGGCCGGGCCAATTGAGGCGCAATGATTCCCCGCCTAAGCTAGGCGGGGACTGGTCCAACAGCTTGACAGCCAAACCAGGTTTACATCGCATTCCACGACATTCAAACCTTTATCAGGTGCTACTTTGCGACTTCCCGTCCATTCTGTCTTGGACACGTACGGTCACAGACCTCCCCCCTGCGAGGTTTAGCGTTCGTGACTGCAGGGGCGCTCTATGAGCGCCCTCTATCAAAGATAGATGGTCTTCACTTCGAAATAGTTCTGCAGACCCTCAATGCCGCCTTCACGGCCCAGACCGGATTGTTTGAATCCGCCAAACGGCATCTTGTAATCCACGATCATGCCGTTCACCGTCACGCTTCCCGATCGGATGCGGCGCGCCACCCGGTACCCTTGTTCAGCATCAGCGAGTGTATATCGCGCCATGCAGCCCGTACATCGTGTCGTTGGCTTTGGCGACCGCATCATCGATGTCCTCATAAGTAATGAACGACACGACTGGACCGAAAATTTCTTCCTGAGCGATGGTCATGCGCGTGTCGACATCGGCAAACACGGTCGGTTCGATAAAGTAGCCTTTCTTCAAGTGCCCGGGCCGGCCGCCGCCCAGCACGATCTTTGCGCCTTCGGCGCGGCCTTTTTCAATGTAGCCTTGCACGCGAGTCAACTGGCGCTTCATTGTCAGGGGTCCCATGTGCGTATTCGTGTCGAAGGGATCGCCCACGTTGAGCTTGCTGACGGCGGCGACGTATGCATCCCGCATCTCCGTCGCGCGGGATCGGGGCACGAGCACGCGAGTAAGGGAGAAACAGACCTGTCCGGTGATCGGCATGGAAAACGGCGCCAATGACTGCAAAACTTGTCCCATGTCGGCATCTTCCAGCACAATCGCGGCAGACTTGCCTCCGAGTTCGAGACTGCAACGCGCCAGGCGGTCGGCGCACGCTGCCATAATGTGACGGCCGGCGGCAGTGCTGCCTGTGAAGCTGATCTTGTCGATTCCCGGATGGCGGACCAGATAATCACCCGTCTCACGCCCGGCTGGCACCACATTGAAAACGCCCGGCGGCAAACCGGCTTCTTCAATGCATTCCGCCAGAAGATACGCATCCATCGGCGTTTCGGGAGCCGGCTTCGAAACAACAGTACAGCCGGCGGCGAGGGCGGGAGCGACCTTGTAACACAGCAACACCATGGGCGCATTCCAGGGTGTTATCGCAGCGACAACGCCTGCAGGCTCACTGACGATTCGGGCGGAGCGTCCATCGTCGCGCTTGCGTTCATCGATCACCGGGTAGGTCTGGATCATCCTTCCGTAGAATTCGAACAGCCCCGGCGCCTGAGTTGACGCGTGGCGAGTTAGAGATATCGGCGCACCGACCTGAGCAGTCCACGCTGCAGCCAGCTCAGGTAACCGCCGACTGAGCGCGGCGGCGACCTTCAGCAGAGCTGCGCCGCGTTCCTGAGGAGAAAGACGCGGCCACGGACCGCTGTCGAATGCAGCACGTGCGCTCGCGACGGCACGGTCCATGTCTGCCGGCGTTCCTTCAGGAAAGGTCATGATCTCCTCTTCGGTCACAGGAGACACGACGGACAGCAACTGCTTCCCGCTGGGCGTCGCCCAGGCGCCATTTACAAACACACAGTGTGGGGCATGAATCGAAATCGTGCTGGTTTCCATTGCTACTCCTTGTTGACTTTTACCTGGATGCGAGCCAGAACCACAGCGACATACCTGGACGCTCTTTCGCTGAGCAAAAAATACAAGAATGTTTCGGCGTCTTTCGATCCTACTGCTTCGGAAGAGGAACGGCAAACATCTTGAATACTCCTGGATCCTTATCCTTCAGGGCAGCGTCGTTGCGGTAATTCAGCTTTCCCTCGACGACCCAGGCCATGCCTCGCGTGGCTGTCACGCCAGGCGTACTCTCAAGTCCTTCCTTCAACGTCTTGAGAACGGCATTTTGCTTTTCAGGGCCCTCGAAAGTGACGATGGACATCTTCCCGGAATTTTCTGCGAGCAACAGTCGATGCATTCCGATGCCTCGCATGCCATCGGGCCGGTCCAGCATGCGTGGAAGCTTCAGATCGGTAATATGCTTCGATTTTCCGTCCGGGCCGAGATCCAGGCGCAGTAGCTTTCCGGTTGTTACACTGTTGACGTACAAGGTGGTCTTGTCGCCAAATGCGAGTCCGTCGGCACCGGCCAGAAGCGGATCTTTTGCGGCAACTTCTAAAGTCTTCGCCGCTGGTTTAAGCATGAGGACGCTGTTCAGGCGCGTGTCGGCAATGTAGGCCGTGCCATCCGTCGCCACTGCGATGTCATTACAAAGCGGCCCTTCCCCCGGCAACGCATAAGTACCCTTGGGAGCGCCGGTTTTGAGGTCAAAGGTTTTCACGGATGTCGGCTTCCCTTTATTCTCGAGATTATTGGAACAGACCCACAACATTTTGCCCTTCTCGTCGGCATAGACACCGAGCACATTGTTCAGTCCTCCGGTGCCTGGCTTGATCCATTCTTCAGCCGTTGTCTTCCCCGGCAGAACTCGCAGAACGTTTCCATGCCCCAGGCTGCCGATGATCAAAGTTCCATCAGCGGTTGAGCTGATACTTTCCGGAAATACCCGCGTGGCGGGGAGTGTGATTTCTGTGATGTTTTGCGCTGCCAGTGTTCCTGAAGTCAGCGCGATCAGAGCAGCAATCCGCGCGGAGCCGAGCAATTGTTTAATGCAGTTCGGTCGGTTCATCGAATCTCCAATTCTGAGTTAGTCCGTTATCCTTATTATGGTAACCCGGCACCCGGTCCCTCAGAGGACCCACATACCCTGGAGGAGACAATGACGCGCCGGGATCGGATCGGCGCTACTCTCAGAAAAAGCGCCGGGATCAATTTGGACGGTTTATAGCGGGCCCTTCCGTGGCATCCTTGCAAGTCGCAAACGTCGAGGACACAATCGTCTCGAATTCTCACGAACCAAGCAAGGGAGCACTATGAAGAGATTGTTTTTTGTACTGGTAACGAGCACAGCATTATTTGCCGCTGTTGCGATGGCGCAGGACCCCGCAGCCGGCGGTCAACGTGGACCGGGCGGAGGCGCCCCAGGCGCAGGCGGTCCTGGTGGCGGATTCCCGCGCGGTGGCCGTGGAACGCCCGCTCCTCCGGCCACCGGTCCTATTGCCGATATGGTGACGAAATTTACAGACGCCGTTAACAAGCAGGATGCGGCAGCGCTGCAGAAGATGGTAACTGCGGATGCGGTATTGATCGACGAAGACGGCCATTTCGATCCCATCGCTCAGTGGATTACAAAACTCACCGCTACCGGATCCAAAACGTTGACTGTTCTGGGAGGCAGAGGATTGAGCCCCTTGAAGGTCTCTGAAATGGGAGACACCGCCTGGGCGGCTTTCAACTATAACCTGAAAGAAACAGTCACCCCTCGCGGTCAGTCCACTTCGATGCCCAATGAAATCAATGGAACCGTCACCATGGTCTTCAGGAAGAATGGCAGCGAGTGGCAGGCATTCCTGGTTCATATCGCAGTGACGGGAAAAGCCATTACGCCACACTAACTATGCTTCGGATATACTCCCGGGCGGACTTCAAAAGTTAGGAGCATGTCAGCCATGAACCAAGCCATTGCTATTACTGAATTCGCGAACCTCAGTGCGGCCGTCAAGGCCTTTATCGCGAAGCCCAAAAAACTATTACATCGATGGGAAATGGGTGGAGGCCGCTTCAGGCAGGACGTTCAGTACGATTGATCCAGCCAGTGAGCAGGTGATCTGCGAGGTTGCCGAAGGTGCCCGGGAAGATGTGGACAGGGCTGCCAGGGCAGCGAGCAAGGCGTTCCATGAAGGCGAATGGTCGCGGATGATTCCGGCGGCTCGCGAATCGCTCTTGTTTAAGTGGGCTGACCTGGTGGAAGCCAATGCGGATATGCTGGCGGAATTGGAATCGCTGGACAACGGAAAGCTGGTCATGTACGCGAAGATGATCGACGTGCCGGCCGCCGTGCAGTTGATTCGCTACTATGCCGGCTGGGCCACCAAGATCGGAGGCACGACTGCCAACGTCTCAATCGGCATTCCCAACACTGAATTTCATGCCTACACTCTTCGCCAGCCTGTCGGCGTCGTAGGACAGATCATCCCCTGGAATTTTCCGCTCGTGATGGCGGCTCTGAAGCTGGCGCCAGCGTTGGCATGCGGTTGCACCAGCATTCTCAAGCCGGCCGAGCAAACACCGTTGAGCGCAATTCGCCTGGTGGAACTGGCCGAAGAAGCCGGCATTCCCAAAGGCGTGATCAATCTGATCACGGGTTTCGGCGAAACCGCGGGGCGAGCCATTGTGGAGCATCCACTTGTTAGAAAGATTGCTTTCACCGGTTCGACGACGGTCGGCAAGGAAGTTGGCAAAGCCGCGATGGACAGTTTGAAGCGTGTGTCGCTGGAGCTGGGCGGCAAGAGTCCGGTGATCATCGCGCGGGACGCCGACCTCGACGAGGCGATCGCCGGCGCTGCCAATGCCATTTTCTTCAATCAAGGCCAGGTTTGCGTGGCCGGCTCCCGCTTGTTCGTGGAAGAACCTGTCTTTGACGATGTGATGAACGGAATGACGAAAATCGCTGGTTCCATGAAACTCGGCGGCGGCCGCAATCCGGATTCGCAGATGGGACCATTGGTCAGCAAGGAGCAGCACGATCGCGTTCTCGGCTACATCGAAAGGGGGCTTCGCGAAGGCGGCGAAGTGCTTACCGGCGGCGGCAGGCATGGCGACAAGGGTTACTTCGTGCAACCGACCATCTTCAAAAATTGCAGCTCCGCATCCACCTTATATAAGGAAGAAATCTTCGGCCCCGTGCTGGTCGCGAACAGCTTTAAAGATGCCGACGAGATTGCCGCGCAGGCAAACGACACGGTATACGGTCTGGCTGCTAGCGTCTGGACGCAGAACCTTAGCCTCGCGCATCGTCTGGCTAAACGGATCGAAGCCGGCACGGTATGGGTGAACTGCCACCATCTGATCGATCCGGCGCTGCCTTTTGGCGGTTTCAAGCAGAGTGGTATCGGCCGCGAACAGGCGGCCGACGGGATAGAGTTGTACACCGAAACAAAATCCGTTTTAATGCGAATATAAATAAGGAGAAGCGATGATGAGATTAGCAAAAGCGGCATTGCTGCTTATCTTAGGGTCGGCGGCGGTCTGGGCACAGACCAATGCGGGCGAACAGAAGCCCGAAGCCAGCATGCCCTTTAACATGACCACGGTGACCACCTTTACCCTTCCATGGCGGCTGGCCTTTCTGCCCGATGGCCGTATGCTGATCACCGAAAAGATCGGGCCGCTCTGGCTGGTGACCCAGCAGGGTCAGAAGACGATGGTCGGCAATACGCCTTCGGTCTATTGGCAGGGGCAGAACGGTATGCTGGGCGTCTACCTCTCGCCAACTTACGCCACCGACCAGCGGATCTATCTCACCTATGCCGAACCCGGCGAATATGGCGGCGGCTTAGCGCTGGCCCGCGCCAAGCTGAACATCACACCTGCCTCGGCCAGCCTGCAAAACTTCGAAGTGCTCTGGCACCAGATGCCTAAGGGGAAAGGTGGCCAGGAAGGCGGCGCGGTCGCCTTCTCGCCGGACGGACAGTATCTGTTCCTCACGGTCGGCGACCGCCAGCGCTTCACCCCGGCTCAGGACCCCGACCAGCCCGTAGGCAAGGTCCTGCGTCTGACGCTGGACGGCAAACCCGCGCCCGGCAATCCCAACTTCGGCAAAACTGGTGCGGCAACCATTCCCCTGATCGATCCGCCCAGCGACACCGAAGCCGCCAAGACTGCGAAGGTGGTGAGCACCTATACTTTTCCCGGCCCCAACCTGACACCGGCTGAAACCTGGACCATGGGCCACCGCACGCCCTATGGCCTGGCGTTTTCGCCGACCGGCGAATTGTGGGAACTCGAGCATGGCCCGCGCGGCGGTGACGAGTTGAACCTGATCGAGAAGGGTAAGAATTATGGCTGGCCGCTCGTCGGATATGCTCCGAACTATAACGGCGTAGCGATCCCTCACCCCGACACACGGCCTGACTTCGCGAAACCGGCGATCTACTGGGTGCCGGTGATCGCGCCGGGCAATCTGATGTTCTACCGCGGCAAACAGACCTTTCCGCAATGGGACGGCAACGGATTCATCGGCGGCATGGGAACCCAATCGCTCACCCGCGTCATCTTTGATGGTAAGGGCGGCGCCAAGACCGCCGAGCGCTGGGCTGTGGGCAAACGAATCCGCGATGTGGCAGAGGGCCCCGATGGCTCGCTATGGATGCTGGAAGACGCCAATGCCGGCGCTCTGATCCACGTGACACCCAAGTAATCACTTCGCCTTCGGGCGAACAAGAAGCAAAGAGGGCCGGAGCGATCCGGCCCTTTTTGTTCTGCCCCGCTATCTGTCAGCGTGTCACTGGAAAAAATCTCATTGCCAGTAAACAGCGGTGTGCTCGGCGCAAATGGGTTTGAGAGCCCCGTTTTCAGGCAATGGATAAGCGCAGAGGATATTCAGGTCGTACTTCTGGCCGAGGTCGTTGCCGACTTGTTCCAAACGGATTGCTGCATCGGTGTTGTGCGCGGCGCACAACAAAGCGACGCATTCCCCGAAAATCGCGATGCGGGGATGTTCGATCCGGTTACTTTTAGAGACCGATTCGATCAAACCGCGAAGGCTGGCAGAAAACAGCACGGGGTCGGGTATTCCATTTACCGTAATGCGTTGACAGCGTGTCGGCGGCGTCCAGAGCTATGTACGTCCCTTGCAGAGCTGCCTGTTCGATTCCGGAGTTCTCTGCGGCCAGTCGTTCAAAAAGGTTGTCCCGGTGGGACTTTGTCGCGAGTACTACCGTGGCGTCCGCCGTCCTGAGCGAGTCCTTGATAAAACGGGCAGCACCAGACAAAAAACCGGAATCATCGCAATAGAACTGTACTTCGTGCCGCGGCTGCGGATCAGGGTCCTGGAACTCCAGATGGCCGCTGACGAACCGCCTTCCCCAGAGAACGACGTCGATCGCAGGCGTGAGATGACTCAGAGCAAACGGTTTGTGGATATAAGCTCTCGCTCCTGAACGAAAAGACTCCTGCAGGACGTCGGGATCCGACTCCTGGCTGAGGAGTAGGATTTGCGCACCCGGAGCGATCGTGCGGATTCGTCTGGTGGCTTCGAGCCCGTTGAGTTTCGGCAGGCCGATGTCCATGAGGATCAGATCCGGTTGCAGTTCTTGCGCCTTATGGACAGCTTCCAATCCGTCCGACACCTGAACGATCCGGTATTCCGATCTTTGCTCGAGCGTCCTGCACACAAACGTGCGGAATGGTTCGAAATCTTCAACGACGAGGATGGTCCTGGCGCGCGGCATCGGTTAATCGGACAGAGGGCAACGGGCCGTGATCAACGTTCCCCCGTTGGGCATGGACACGATCGAGACAGTGCCTTTGACGAGACTCACTCGTTCTTTCATGCTGATCAGCGTATAACACTGTCCATGACGCAATGACAACCGACGCCAGTAAAGTCAGCTGTGGATCTAGGCAAAAGTACGCAGACTCCCCTGAGCTTTTACGCGTATTTTAACTGACAGCTGTTCGTTGACTGTTGTACGACGACTGATGGACTTGTTGCGATGATTAAATGATCATTTGCGTCATTTCCCAGCGCAACAAGTCCATCAGTCGTCGTACAACAGTCAACGAACAGCTATCAGCGGATTGTTCCGTTTTCTTATCGGGCAAAGCTGACGCCATCCTTCTCGTATTTCTGGAAGCGCGCGGCATCCACGTTATTCTCGGCACAAACTGCTTCGCGGACGCGAGTGCCTTCTCTCAGCATCATCGTTGAGTGGATTGTCCACGGTTTCGTGAACACGTTGGGGTCTTCCATTGTTGCTTCGTAGTTGATCTGGTCCTTATCGATCCGGGTAAAACGCTCGGTAACATGAAGCGCTTCCGTGTGGAATGTGCCCGTCCCTTGCAGCCATGTACGGTCGTTGAATCCGCTGACATCGACGACGAGCGTATCGCCTTCCCAGTGTCCGACCGAATCGCCCATGTAGGTTGGCACAACGTCGTCGGGATGTTTTGCATTCAGGGGAATGACGCGAAACGTGTTCATGTATTCATAGAGGATGGTGATCTGCCTGGGCGACACTATGAACTGAATCGGAAACAATCCCTGAGTTTCTGCACGCGTCGGACCGGGAGGCAGACACAGAGCGACCGGATCATCGACTCCTCTTCGCTTATACGCCTCCAGTACTTTCTGCGCAGCCCACGGCTGGTATGGCGCGGTTTCACCTGCAGCGCGTTCCGACGCAGACCGCGGGCTGGATGTTGCCGGATTGGTCCCGTTACCTCCCAGCCCGACGCCGGAGTTGGCCTCCTGCCAGTCGCCGCGCACGTTAGAGCCGCCTTGCCAGACTCCGGCAAGATCGGGTTTTCCATCCGGAGTTCGTGGCACGCCGGTCGCTCGTGTTTTGCTTTGTGCCTGCAGGGCTGCCGGAACAGAAATCGCAATGAGGATCAGACAAACGTAGAGACGCCGCATTCACTTCACCTCCACAGCTGGCGCATTGCCGCCATCGCCCGTTCCTGCCGGAGGACCAAAGATCATTTTCTTGCCGGAGGGCAGCGTGATTTCTCGTGACTGTCCCCAATTGGAGCCGTCTCTGGATCTCCATCCGGTGACGCTGATCTTGTCCCCCACTTTCATCGTGGAGCTCTTCTGCCAGCCATTCCGATACAAGACGTTCGGCGGATATCCTTCCATCTTCCAGTTGGCAACGCTTCCCTTTTCATCCGTCACATCGAGGTAAATGAAGCTGTGAGGGTTCGTCCATTCGATTCTGGTCAGCACTCCCGTTATCGTGATTGGTTTGCCGGCATCATATTCCGCGCCAAATGAATGATGCGCAAACAGCGGCGTTGCAAAAACGGAGAGAACCGACAAAAGAACGACGATTGGTTTCGTCATAAGTTCACCTCGGTTGTCCGGGACTCTTAAATTCTGTGCGGCAGTATAGTGGAAGATTGGTGGCGCTTCGCGGAAATTTATAAGGAAGCCGCTGCGCGGGACTTTGAACAGACCGCCCCGGCCCTCGCTTCGCGAGGGCATCCCCGCCTAACTTAGGCGGGGACCCATTGCGTCCGAATTGGCACCGGCCAAACGCGTTCGTAATCCGCACACGCCATGTTCAAATTCCTTGCCACACAAACCCTCGGCCATTTTTTCCGATCTATTTTGGACACGTATGGTCACAGAGCGCCCCTACAGCGTGGGGGTTCTCGACTGTAGGGGTGCTCTATGAGCGCCCTGAAAAGCTTGCCCATCTTTCGATATGGCAGGCTTTGCAGAGGCAAACCCTGGATCGCAGTCTAGGCCGCTCTACCTCCTACTGTGCATCCTTGACGTTTTAGAGAATCCAGAATAGTGCTTTGGATTCCGGGTACTCGGTTAAGGTCTTCCCAAGCTGAAAACGGTCCATTCTGGTTGCGATATTCCACGATCTTCCTGGCATTGTCTTTATTTATGCCCCGAATACTCGAAAGTTCATGTTCAGTTGCCGTGTTGATATCAATGTTCGTGGACACAACTCCTCCTTTTGAACCTCGGGTTGAAGTTCGTGCTATCAGAATGGCAATCCCGCAACCAGGATGGTGTACCGCCGGTATCACTGCCAACTGCAGTTGGAAATCTGCCAGTTATGCCCGGACTATTACTGGAAGCGGCACCTGAGTTCTTCTGCCGGCTCGAATGCGCCTTAGCGAAATCGGTGAATCTTTCCATTCTGGATTTCAGCCGAACGTGTCAGGACCGCGCGAGCTGACCGCTTTCGGGATGCCCGTTCCCGTTTCCGAACACCCCTTACGGTGAATGGCTTTATTTTCAGTCAATTGAACGTGGAGTCCGATTTGCCTAAGGTCGCTATGATGTAACAAGCAAGAGGCAAGGCGATGAGGACACTCTGGCACGATCTGGCGTATGCGCTTCGAATGGCTCGCAGGAACCGGGGCTTCACGGCGGTTGCGCTGCTCTCACTGGCGCTCGGAATCGCGGCGAACACGCTTTTGTTCACGCTGGTGTATGCGGTACTGCTGCGACCATTGCCATACGAACAACCGGATCGCCTGATGCGGTTGATCCACGGCACGGACGAAACGTATGTAACGATGCCGGAATTCGAATTCTGGAAGGATCATGCCCAATCTTTTGAGTCCGCCGGCGCGTATCGCTACGGCGGAGACCGGAACCTGCAGGCTGGAAGCGAAACCGAACGCCTGAACACGGTGGCGGTCAGTTCAGCATTCTTCAGAACGTTGGGCGTTCGAATGGCGGCGGGTAGAGACTTCGATGGCGATGAAACGCGCGCCGGCGGCCCTGACGCCGTTATTCTCACGCACAAGCTCTGGAACACCGCGTTCGGGGGCGATGCGGCCATCCTCGGCCGGACGATCATTCTTGGCGATAAGCCCTCCGCCGTGGCCGGCATACTGCCTGCCGATTTCTGGTTTCCCGAGCCCGTGGACGCGTTTGTCCCTCTCCGTGCAACGGGCAGTGTTGCCGACACGGGAACGAACACCGCGATGATTGTCAGACTGCGGCCGAATGTCAGTGTTCGCCAGGCGGCGGCCGAAAGCGCGGCTTTGCGGGAACCATTTCAAAGGGAATCCTCACTTGCCTATCCGGTGCCGCTCGAGGATCAGGGCAGCCTCAGCCCCGTGCCCTTTCAGTACTGGCTGACGGGAGACGTGCGGCTGGTGCTGCTCGTGATATTCGCGGCAGCCGGTGTCTTGTTTGTCATCGCCTGCGCCAATCTGGCCAGCCTTGTTCTGGCCAGGCTGGTCGACCGTGAAAGGGAGATTGCAGTCCGGCTGGCGCTTGGAAGCAGCCGCGGACGTCTAGCCCGGCAATTTCTCGCGGAAAATCTCATTCTGGCTCTGGCCGGCGCCGCGTTGGGTTTTTTGCTCGCGTGGTGGACACTGCCTGCCGCGCTGAGCCTCATTCCTTTTCAGCTGCCTGCCGCAGGACAGATTCGACTGAACCTGCCCGTAATGTTATTCACCTCTGCAGTTTCTGTGGCCGCCGGGGTGTTGCTGAGCGTGGTGCCGTGCTGGTCATCTTCGCGAATGGGAATTCATGACGCATTGAAGCGCGGCGGGCGGCCGGGCGGACTGACATCCTCGAGAAACCGGACGAGAACCGTGCTTGTTACAGGACAGATTGCGCTCTCCGTCGTGCTGCTGGTTTCAGCGCTGCTCCTGAGCGAAAGCCTTTATCATCTCAGCCATCAGGAACTCGGTTTCAAGCCCGGACATCTCACGACATTTCATTTGACCATGAACTCCAGCGCCGCCGGCAGCGCCCCGGCAATGCGCTCTCAAATAAGTGCGCTAGCGGAACGGTTCGCCACTTTATCCGGCGTGGAAGATGTGGCCAATGTCAATTTTCTGCCGTTCGGCGGGCCGAACAACTTCCCGACGCAACGGTTTGGCCATCCGGAACAGAGCATCGGTGGAATGGAGATCCGTGTCGTTGGCCCGAAGTACTTCGAAACGATGGGGATTCCTATTCGCGCCGGTCGCGGTTTCAATGCGGCCGATAGTTCGGGCACCACGCCCGTCATCGCTATCAGTGAAACGGTCGCCCGGCGATGGTGGCCAAACGGGAATACGATCGGCAATCTGATCGTGGTTGGATTATTTCAAGGCCAGGCCGTGCCGGAAGGTTCGACACCGTACCCGCCGCGCACCATTGTCGGCGTCGTCGGTGATGCAAGGACGGCGGACATCAAAGAGCGTCCCCGGCCGACGGTCTATATTCCTTATACGCAGACGGATTCAAGTACCTGGAACTGGATCATCCGAGGCGATCTGCCAAAAGGGTTTGCCGAGCAACTCCGGGCAGCAGTAGTCCAGGTCGATCCACGTTTTCGGGTCCAGAATCTTGTGACGATGGATGACACCATCGCGGCCATCACGGCAGACTCGCGCTTCGACGCCCTGCTGTTTGGAATGTTTGCCGGAACCGCCGTTCTCCTGGCATGCATCGGCATCTTCGGGCTGCTGTCGTTTTCGGTCCTGCAGCGGACCAGAGAAATCGGGACGCGCCTCGCGCTGGGGGCCGGCTCTGTGCAAGTACTCGGCCTCGTTCTCAGGGACGGCTTCGCAATCCTGGCGGGCGGTCTCGTTCTTGGGATCGGCGCCGCAATGGGCGTCACGCGATTTCTTTCGAAGCTCCTCTTTGGCGTGCAGAATAACAGCGTCTTGACGTACGTCAGCGCCGGCGTGTTGCTGCTTGTCGTCGGAATGCTCGCCAGCTACCTCCCGGCCCGCCGCGCCATGAAGATCGATCCCCTGGCAGCGCTGCGCAGCGAATAGCGGTTAGCGGATTCGAGCCGCGTAGCGGCGACAATACCTTAGCCACGGGCGCAAGCCCATGGCTAAGGTATTGTTTAAAGAACAAGCCCCTGGGCGAAAGACTCGTAAGGAATCTGTCGCCCCTCCGGGGCTTATCACCATACTTGGCGGAAAACCCCGGGCTTACGCCCGGGGCTGAGATCTTTCGCCGCTTCGCGGCTCTAACACACCGATGCTGAAGAGCAAGCTCGCGATGCTGCCGGAGCGAATGCCATTTATCTGTTGCTTGTAGCGCCTGACCTGAAGATCGACATAAGCGGAGACTGAGGGTTCCGCCGCATTCCAGGCACTTCCAGTGATGCGCAGACTGACGGTCCAGGCCGCAATGATAAATACCCATGTGAGCAAAGTCAGTGCGACCCAATAAGTCTGTTCCATCAAAGGATGCACAATCGTTGCGGCAATCAGACCGCCACCCATCACGATCGTGACGGCTATTTCCGCGATGCGCAGGGCCTGCATGCGCAGAGTCTGACGCTCGACCCGCCGTACCAGTTCTATCGGAACGAGACGGTGGGATTGCCACAGTTGTTGCCACCTCAAAAATTCTCCGTTGTTCACGGTTTGTCCTCCAATGCGTCACGTAACATATCCCGCGCCCGATTCAGCCGGACGCCTACGTTGCTCTCCCTCAGTCCTGCGACATCCGCAATTTCCGCGTAGCTCATTCCTTCAAGCATCAGAGTAACGACCGCCCGATATTGAAGCGGCAGGCTCCGGATAGCTTGAAGCAAACGCGCGTACGGCGGCTCGCTGTTAAATGCGTCCCGTTAGTCCAGCCTCTTCGGTTTTCCTTACAAAAAAAACGAATTCGACCATTGCAGGTCGCTTTCTGACCTTAGGCCTGCCCAAAAATATATCGGACAAAACGGGCGAGAGCTTGTGCGATAAAGAATTGAACGTGCTGTGTGGATTATGGTTCGGTTTGGCCGGAGTCAAGTTGGGTGCAAAGAATCCCCGCCTGACTCAGGCGGAGAGTTTCCAGCTTACAGCTCCGCCAAAACTGCGCGATCCACTTCCTCAGAACTGCAGTATCTTGGACAGCTGTGGTCTGTGAGAAAGGAGGCACAGCTGTGAAGGGATATGTAGATCCTACGGAGCAACTCGTGGCGGAGATAGTCGTAAGCGAAATGGCACGTTCGGTCGCCTTTTATCGCCGTCTCGGCTTCGAACTCCTCAGAGATGGCGGCGACTTTGTGGAATTGACCTGGGAGAACCACCGCCTCTTTCTGGCTGAGGCCTCCGCATTCCGAAACGACCTCGCCGCAACGCTGACAACGCCGCCACCATTTCCTCTCGCCAACGTGAGAGTGATGGTCGCCAACGTCGACGACTACTGGAGACTGGCTGCCGACATCGGGGCCAGGATCATCATTCCAATTGCCGATCGTTATTACGGCCTGCGCGATTTCACCATAGCCGATCCAGACGGCTTCGGCATTCGATTCGCCAGCGTGTTGCCCTCAATGTAAAGGAGACGGCCATGTTACAGACGATCAACGGCAGATTGCGACAAACCAATTTGCCGAACGAAAGTGAAGAATATCTTTCAAGGCGGGAAGAGTTGCGCCTCGCCGAAATCGAGTTGAGGAATCAGCGGGAGCGTGTCGCCGAGTTACGGCGAGAGCTTCCGAAAGGTCCCGCCGTGCAGGACTACATATTCGAGGAGGTCGCCGCGAGCCTGGAGTCCGGGGATTCACCCATCCGAACGGTGCGCCTCAGCGATCTATTTACCGGATCAAATCGTTCTGTCGTTCTCTATCAGTTCATGTACGGCAAAAAACAGACGAAGCCATGTCCAATGTGCACGGCATGGATCGATGGTTTCAACGGAATCGCGCATCACCTCGCGCAAAGTGTCAATTTTGCGATCGTCGCCGCAACGGATTTACCAACGCTGCGCAGCCATGCCCGCGCGCGAGGGTGGGACCGATTGCGTCTTCTAAGCGCCGGCTCCAGCACATTCAAATACGACCTCGGAAGCGAAGACAAGGAAGGAAACCAGGATTCGGCGATATCCGTTTTCACTCGCGACAACGACGGTACGATTTATCACGCCTATACCGGTCATCCATGGCTGTCGAGCGAATTCAAAGAACGTGGCATCGACGAGTTGGTCCCGATCTGGAATCTCCTCGATCTCACGCGACAGGGCCGAGGTGAATTCTATGCGAAGCTCGAGTATCCGCAGGCTGTCTGAGTATGAAGAACGTGAAGAGCAATAAAAAAGAGTTGTCAGCGGAACAACGTGCAGAACTACTCCGAGCATTGAAAGGACGTTTTGAGAAAAACATGAACCGCCATAAAGGTCTTGAATGGGCGAAAGTACAGGCAAAGCTGGAAGCTGATCCTGAAAAACTGTGGTCGCTCCACGAAATGGAAAGAACTGGCGGTGAACCGGATGTTGTCGGTCATGATCGAAAAACGGACGAGTACATCTTTTATGATTGTTCAATGGATAGTCCTAAAGGCCGCAGAAGTATTTGCTACGACCGGGAAGCGTTAGATTCAAGGAAAGAACATAAGCCAAAAGATTCCGCTGTGGGCATGGCAACTGCAATGGGCATCGAGCTTTTAACGGAAGAACAATATCGGGAGTTGCAGAGACTTGGAGAGTTCGATACGAAAACGTCGAGCTGGGTGAAAACACCTCCTGAAATCCGGAAACTCGAGGGCGCCCTCTTTTGCGATCGCCGCTTCGACCATGTCTTCGTGTATCACAACGGTGCGGAGTCTTACTATGCCGGCAGAGGATTCCGTGGCTCGCTAAAGGTCTAAATTCTACGCATCTGCTTAGGTTACCCGTGACCACCCACGGTCTCTACGTTCACTCCGGGTGGAACCCACGTCAGACTTTCGCATGAGTACTCGAACATGATCCGAGCGTTGTCAGTTACTTAATTAGGAGCGTTTTGCTGATGTCGACCGCAGCACCGATTTTGGCAGGGGCCTTGCTATGCGAACACGTTGGTCTTTTCAACCGATAACCCCTCGACAGGAAGAACAAATGAATAGTCGGAAAATAGTGCTCGAACCGAAGGCCCAGGCCCTTGTAGATTCTCTCGCTTCACAAGGCGGCAAGCCGTTGTACGAGTTGTCTTATGCAGATGCACGCAAAGTGCTGGAAAATCTTCAGTCGTCGACAAGCGTTACCAGACTGCCGGCGGATGTTGAGGAGAAGATGCTTCCGGTCGGTCCCACCGGCCAGACCCCGGTAACGATTTATCGCCCCAAAGGATCAAAGGACGCCTTACCCGTCGTGATGTACTACCACGGTGGCGGCTGGATATTGGGCAGCAAGAACACGCACGATCGTTTATTGCGCGATCTGGTCAACGGCACCAACGCGGCATTTGTGTTTGTGAACTACACACCTTCTCCCGAAGCGCAATTTCCGGTTCCGATCGAACAGGGATTTGCGGCCGCGAAATACGTTTACGAACACGGCGATGAGCTTGGATTCGACACGACGCGGATGGCGCTGGCAGGTGACAGCGTGGGTGGAAATATGACCGCCGTTGTCGCCCAGCTTGCCAAAGAACGCAAAGGCCCCCCGATCCGGTATCAGGTACTTTTCTATCCGGTAACGGATGCGAGTATGTCGCAGGAATCCTACAAGGAGTTCACCAATGGTCCATGGTTGACGACCCCGGCAATGAAATGGTTCTGGGACGCTTATGCTCCCAACGCCGCAGATCGTAAGAAAACAATGGCTTCACCTCTTGCGGCGACGGTAGAACAATTGAAGGGTCTGCCTCCAGCCCTGGTTATCGTCGACGAAAACGATATTCTTCGCGACGAAGGCGACGAATACGCAAGAAAATTGACCCAGGCCGGCGTCGAAACCACGGCCGTGCGCATGCTCGCAACAATGCACGATTTTGCGATGCTGAACCCTCTGGCCGGAACGCCGCCCACCAAAGCGGCGATCGAACTGGCGTGCCAGAAGCTCGCGGAAACTCTGGGATCGATCGCGAAGAGACCTGCCGCCTGATTGTGATCTACCCAATATAGTCGCGGGCTTACTCTGCAGCTTTAGTAGCCAGTGTTTCGACAACGGCAATGTTTTGCAGAAGATCGGCGGGCACACCGTGCCGCTGCATCACGTAGTCAGGACTGTTGTACGAAATCCAGACTCTTCCCCCATCGTCCTCCGAAACCAGAATCTTCAAGGGCAGGTCGATAGCGACGCTGGGCGCAGCCAGCATCAGCGGCGTACCCGCTTTGGGATTGCCGAAGATGATCAACTTGGTGGGACGCATTTTCAGTCCGACCTTTTCGGCTTCGCCGGAATGGTCGACGATCGAAAACACGGTCACGCCTTTCGTTTCGAGTGCGCGCGTGAGATTTTTCAAGGTCTCATCTACCGTATGATTGCTTTGTTTGCTGACGATGCCAGTGTTTGTATTCGGTGCCATAAGCGTCACGTCGATATTTCCAGGATACGGATTTTCAGAATAAAGGAAGGGGAAATTCGCTACTTTGCCGTTGGGCGCCTGAGTGTTATCCAGGCGGTCGCGGCGCTGAGCAGGGCAAGTCCGGAAGCAGAAAGCATGACCAGGCGAAAACCGGAAATAAAAGACGCGTGAATGGATTGGTGAATTTCTTCTCTCACATTTGCGTCGGCGTTCTGAGGTATTTCGATTGCCGCCAGTCTTGCGCGCTGGCTATCGATGGCGTGACGGATTCCGGGCTCAAGACTTAACGCCGATAAGCGAAACGAAAGATCCCGATTAAAACCGGCAAGCATGACAATACCGAGAATGGCGATCGACAGGAGAGCCGCCAGTCGCGAAACGGCATTGTTGATTCCTGAAGCCGTGCCAGCGTGCGCTTCGGAGACCGAATTCATTACCGTCGTCGTAAGCGGAGCAACGCTTATCGCCATGCCCAACCCAAGTACGATAACTGCCGGGAGAAACGTCTTTAAGTAGGTGCCCCCCATTCCGATCAACGCAAACAAGACAAACCCGATTGCCACAATCAGAGGTCCCACGACCAGCGGCAGCCTGGCGCCATGACGATCCACCAATCCACCCGACCAGCGCGACAAGAGAAACATCAGGAGAATGAACGGCAGCATGGACGCTCCCGCCGCTGTAGCCGAGTACTCCTGCACTTGAATCAGATTCAGCGGGAGAAAGAAGAACAGGCCGCTCAACGCGCTGTATAAAAACAGCGTCAGCGCATTCATCCCGGCGAACTCCCGCGACCGAAACAGGGCGAGAGGAAGTAGTGGTGTCTTGCTTTGAACCTCGACCATGACAAACGCAACCAGCGCCAAAACGCCCAGACAAAACGCGGCGATGATTCCCGGGGCGTTCCATGAACGGTTTGAAGATTCGATCAACGCATATACGACGCCACCTAGTCCGATGGTCGCCAAAACGGCGCCCGCCCAATCCAGCGTGCCGGTTGCATGAACATTGCGGCTTTCAGGTACATACCTGATTGTCAGCGCTAACGCGATGGCGGCCAACGGTATATTGATGAAAAAGGCCCAACGCCACGAACCATGCTCGATCAGGAAACCTCCGAGAACGGGGCCCACCGCAGCGGTGATCGACGTAAAACCGGACCATGTGCCGATGGCCCGGCCTCGATCACGCTTATCAAATGAAGCGCTGATGATCGCGAGGCTTCCCGGTAACATCAACGCGGCGCCCACTCCCTGTACGCAGCGCGCAATGATCAATTGACCGATGTCAGGCGCAAGACCACACCAGGCCGATGCCATGGCGAAAAGGACGACGCCCACCATGTAGGTTCGTTTGCGGCCATAAATGTCGCCCAGAGATCCGCCGACCAGCATCAAAGCCGCAAGTAAAAGAGCGTAAGCTTCGACGACCCATTGCACGTCGCTGACGGTTGCATTGAGATTCGCCTGCAGCGCAGGTAACGCGAGGTTGACAACACTTCCGTCGATAAACGCAAGGCTCGACCCGATAATCGTCGCTGCAAGAATCCACGGCGCTGCGTCGGACGAACACGGAGCCAGAGTCGGCGGAGCGAGAATGACGCCCTCGGCGCACGGTTCCACAATCGAAGGAATCCGCTTCATATCAATTCTTCCTGCATACTCATTGCCTGCTTTCTAAGCCAGTGGCGGCTTGGCCCCTTTCGCCCCCAAAATGACTAATGACCATTGAGAATTGAGAATTGACCATTTTCTGCCGAATGCTTTGTCAATTCTCAATGGTCAATAGTCATTAGTCATTTTGGGGAACCGAACAGGAGACATCGCAACGCGCAGGTCCGCGTTAGAATGATCCAATGTTTAGACTGGCTTTGTCTCTGCCCATCGTCGTGATGAGTCTACGCCTGGTTTTGCCGGCGCAAACGGATTCCAATCGTGCAGAAACACCCAAAACGTCCACAGCGGCGATGCAGGTTCAGTCCAATCTGAACCAGTTGATGCGTGGCGTCCTCTACCCGGCTGCGAACGTGGTTTTCTCAGCGCAAACCGACGACCCCGCGACCAGAAAGCGCCCGCCCGGGGTGGATCCCTCATTGGCAACAGATCCCCTGGTCAGCACGTTCGGGGGTTGGCAGGCTGTCGAGAACGCGGCACTCGCTCTTACGGACTCCGCTAATCTCCTTTTGATCCCCGGACGACAGTGTGCAAATGGCGTGCCCGCTCCAATCGACAGTCCCGATTGGGCGAGATTTGTTCAAGATCTTCGGGACGCCGGAGGAAAGGCCTACAAGGCAGCCCTGACCAAGGATCAGGACAAGATGATCGAAGCCTCGGATACGTTGACGCAGGCGTGTGCCGGTTGTCACAGGAAATGGCGTGAAAAGCCGAGGCTCGCAGACCGTTGCAAATAGAACCGCGATGCAGATGTGTCCAAGGACAGAACGATGATTTCAGGTCAACGATTCAAGGATCAATTCAACAAGATGGGTGTCGCCGATTATGACGCTTATTACGCCCTGTTGAAGTTTCGCCGCAGCGTCCGCGGATTTCGCAATAAACCCGTTCCGAAGCAGATGATTGGAAAGATCCTGGAAGCTGCGCGTTGGGCGCCGTCGGCAGGAAATTCACAGCCCTGGGAATTTCTTGTCGTCGAGAACAGAAAAACCATTCAGGAACTCGCAAGCCTGTACGAATACCAGATGAAGGAAAAGAAGTGGCTCGAGTCAACTCGCGAGAAAGAAATGCGGCTGTATGTCGGCAAGCGGCCCGTCGAAGGCAAGGCTCCTTTTCGTGGCGCCCACTGCATGATTTTCTTTCTCGCAGATGAGCGGTGGGGAAATGCTTTTCCCTCCCGCACCTGGCTGGACAAAGGGCCCCAACACATTATCAGCAGCATGGCGAATGCGGTTTTCGCCATGCACTGCGCCGCCGCGACGCTCGGGCTTGCGACTCAATGGCTCAGCGACTTCGGTTCACCGTGGCTCGCGGGAATGACGAAAAACCTTCTCGGAATACCACGCCTTTATAAGATCTACGACACCATGCCGGTCGGTTATCCCAGGTACTACCCGAAGCCACGCCATCTAAAGAACCTGACAGACATCGTTCATTATGAAACTTACGATCCACAGAAACGGCGGACCGAAGAAGACATCTGTAACTACATTGCGCAATTCATCCGTCCCGGCCTGAAGTTCTCCATCTAGTTGCGCGCCAGAATGTCAAATGTCCGTTGACTGTTATGCGCCGATAAATGCACTTGTTTCGATGATGAATGAGCAATGCAAGTCCGACGTTGCGCATTCAGCTATCGCACTAAGCGCATTGATCGGCGCATAACAGTCAACGGACATTTAACTGGGGGCGACTAAGGCTTCTTCGGTACGGCGCCGGGATCGAACAAATCCGAAAGATCATTGGCGTCGGCCGCATCCCGTACAAGAGGTCCGACGCGGAAGATTTCCTGCAGCGTCTTCAAGTCGGAGGAATGCGTATAGTTGACCGGGCTCGCATAAGGAAGCCCTTTAACGTTTGCATGAGCGCGCGATGAAATCACAATCTCGCCGATCGTGTGATTGAAGTCATCCTGGTTGTCATTAGCAACGCCATCGCCTTCCGATTCATCAAACCAGATGATGATCGCCCCGTGGTTCTTGTAGGCGTCCGATCCCATGATGACGGGAATAATCTGGCTCAGGAAATCATCGCCCTGCAGGATTTTTGCCGGATCGCCGCTGAGTCCTTTGTATCCGCCGGTCAGCGTCGTATGCATGTCGTTAAACTGATTCGGAGTGATCCAGTTGTAGTCGGCCACATCGTTGTTGGCTAAGTCGATTTCCAGCTGTTGCAGAGGGGCATAGTGCGAGGACATCGGGTTCATCGTCGTTCTATCCCCGCCTCCGGCAGTATCCGTGAAGAACACCATGGGATTGTGCTTGGAAGCGTAGTTGTATTGGCTGGATCCGTTGTACTTATTGACGCCGGCAGCGAAGTTTCCTGAAATGCTTTGCAAGGGCACCGTCCACTGACTCTGCGGCAATGGGGTGTTTATCAGGTTTCCGGTGCTGTCTTTTGCGAGATCGACGTCTTCCTGATATGACTTCCAGGTTTTGCCTGCATTCGTCAGAAGGGTGCTCAGGTGGAAGTTAGTATCCTGAACCGTCACCGGCTGTCCTATGTTCGCCCCTATGGCAAATGAGTACGGATCACTGTCATTCAACACACCAAAATTGCTGCCGCCTTCCGCCCAGATGTAGTTCGGCTCCGAAGGATGAACATGAGGATTGCCTCCATTCGGAGTGGCTAAAACACTGTGGTATGCAGTCGCATAGGAGACCTGCTGGCTGATGTTGACGAGGTGACCATTGACAAACGCCACCGCCGTGCCATTGACGAGACTGTTAATGAACGGCGCGGCCGGGTTCTGATAAATCTGCTGGATGCTGCCGGTGAACTGGTTAACCGGCTGGGTCCAGTTGTGATTCTCCATCGCAATGACGAAAACAGTTTTGATTTCTTCGGCTCTTGCAGACAGGCTGGCGGACACTATAAAGAGTGCGAGCAGACCAAACACACGAACGCGTCTGAACTTTGACATTTATCCTCCAATTGTGAGCTTTGCGGATCGGGCCGCACCTTCACAAATAGGAGGTCTGTGTTACGGAAACGTGACCAGCATGTTTCCCGGGAATTAAGATTGTGCTAACGCCCCGTAATTTTTCCTTCAAGTCTCCGTAACATTCGCGAACTTCGTTCTAATTACTATTTTTCCACATTAATCGTGACGTCGATTTTGACGATGTCCGCACTACCCTTGTCGCTGGCGGCGACAAATTGCTTCGATTCGCCATCCTTGAGAAGAATGGAATTCGTATAGGTAAAATTTCGAAGAACCGGAGCCGTAATCAGATTTGCACCGCTTCCTGCGGTAGCCGGTTTATCCGCGGCGGACCGGTCATTGATTGAGAGAGTCACATTTAAGCGGCCGTTCTCTGCGCTTTTTACACCGCAGTCGATATTGGTGCCGACGTCAACGTAATTGAAAGACGGTTTGTCGGCTGCCGTCGCTCCGCTCGGCACCGGCACTTGCGCGCCGGTCCGCACGGAGACTCGATCGCCGTTTGCGGTTACCAGCATTGTGAAAGGCAGATTGCTGGTCTTGCGGTCGCCTTCGTAACGCGACAGGACGACCTGAACTTTGACGGTGGGCCCTTTCTCCGGCTCCGGCGGCTTCTGTTGTCCCAACGCGGCAACCGCGAGCAGCGGTAAAAGCGTGAACACGCATGCTATGACTCGATAATTTCTCATCATCATCTCCTTATCTATTCGACCGCCGGTTGCGGCAGTTCAATCGGCTCAACTGTGATGGGCGGCGGCGCCGGCAGCGGCTCGGCATCAATCTCGCGCGTTTGAAATTCCTCAACCTTGGGTTCAAAAGGGCGTGGCAACTCGCCCACTTCGCGGTTAAACAAACGGTGCAACGCGCGGGTTTCATCGGCGGCAATCAACAGTTGCGGTTCGCCTTTCACAGCCTTCGAGACTCGACGATGCGGCTCGGGTGCTTTCACTGTAAGAGACGCAACGGCCGGAGACGCGGACGCCGGACTCGAGGTCGTTGCCGCCAGATCCGTTGTCGCATGACGGGGCGGAATGGTACCTCCTCGAGGCAGGAAAACGAGAAGCGCCGCCACGATGGATGCGACAAACCCGGCAGCAGCAAGAGTCCAGCGGGAATTCGATAAGACTCGTTCCGGTTCGCGACCGGCACGGGCGCGCACGCGGGCTACGAAGCCGGGCGGTGGATCGACAGACAACAGATTGCGAAGTTCGCGCCCGATCCCTTCTTCAAATTCCACATCTGCCGGATCTTTGCTTTTCATTGCAACCATTCCCTCAAGCGCCGCCTCGCGAGAAACAAGCGCGATTTGACGGTTCCTTCCGGCAAGCGCAGCAACGACGCGATCTCACGAACATCTTGCTCTTCGATGCCGGCCATGACGATCACGATCCTCAGTTTCTCAGGTAACGCGTCGATGGCCTGCCACAACTTCTCCGCCCGTTCCCGTTCGATGACGCTTTGCACGGGAGATGGCGCTCCGGACGGCCCGACTTCAGCCGCGGTTTCCCGCACTATGCGCCTCCGCTCCGAACGCGCTCGATTGATCGACATCCGCCAGGTCATCCTCACCAGCCAGGCGCGGAAACGATCCGGGTCTCGAAGCTGTCCGAAACGGCGATACGCCTTCGCGAACGCTTCCTGTGCGACCTCTTCGGCATCCTCCGAATTCCTCAGTACTGCAAACGCCACGCGAAACGTCAGCCTTCCCGTCTGCGCGATCCGGGCTTCAAATTCCTGCTTGAAATCTTCCTCCATAGCGGGGAGAACACCGGCGATTGTTTTTACCTGGTCATACATGGGATCGAATCATTGTCTTCATTCAACAAGACGCCGCGGAAGGCCTTCGGGTTCACCGGGCTTTTAGCCGCGGTAGCGGCTCCGGCCCTGGTTTGCAAAAACCGGCGGTTTCACCTACGCTCTAGCGAAGTTTTCCAGAAGCCCATCGACGGGGAGGTTCCACAATGAGATCGTATCTATTCGTTACATGCGCAGGTGCACTGCTGATGCTCAGCCTGGTGATGCCCAACCACGCCCGGCAGGCCGCAGCGCCCCTGGACCCAACGGTGCCGCATGTCTTCGATGTGAGCGGCAATCAGCGGATCCGCGTGGTGCCGATCGCGACGGGCCTGGTTCACCCATGGAGTATCGCTTTTCTGCCGGACGGAAAGACCATGCTGGTCTCCGAGCAGACGGGGCGGCTGCGGATCATCCGCGACGGCGTACTGGATCCTCAACCGGTCTGGACGACGCCATCGGGGACAAGCTCCGACAATCTCCATTTCGTCGCCGTACATCCGCAATTTGCCGAGAATCATTTCGTTTACTTCTCATATCCGAAGCGTGGTGATCGCGGATTTACACTCGGCGTGGCGCGCGGGCGTCTGGATGGAGGAACACTGAGTGAGGTTCGCGATATCTTCGTTGCGGATGCCTGGGAAACCGGCGGAAACCTGGCGGGCCGGATCATGTTTGCTCCGGATGGGTCGCTCTACGTGACCGTCGGCGACCGGGACAGGATCTGCTGCAACGGAACCGACGACAACAGTCTGCGGTTGAAGGCGCAGCAACTGAACAATCATGTCGGCAAAGTACTGCGGATTCGTGATGACGGCAGTGTCCCTAAAGATAATCCTTTTGTCGGACGTCCCGACGCCAGGCCGGAGATCTTCACCTACGGTCATCGCAATACCTACGGGCTGGCGTTCCAGCCCGAAACTGGAGCGCTGTGGCAAGCCGAGATCGGTCCGATGGGAGGCGACGAAGTCAATATCCTGGTTCCGGGACACAATTATGGTTGGCCTCTGGTGTCGATGGGACGCAACTACACGGGGAGTCTCGTGTCGGACCAGCCATGGGTTCGGCCAGGTATGGATAATCCCCGCATGTTCTGGGTGCCGTCCATCAGCCCGTCGAGCATCATTTTCTATACCGGCGACAAGTTCCCGGCATGGAAAGGAAACCTCTTCGTAGGAGCGCTGAACGGACAACAACTGCAACGCATCGCGTTCAATCAACCATCGCAGGCCGAGCGGCGAGAACCGCTGCTATCCCAACTCGGTATCCGAATCCGTGATGTCCAGCAGGGACCAGACGGGAATATCTACGTTGCGACCGAGAAACGATCCGGCGGCACTGATGCGGATGGAACCGTACTCCGCATCGAACCGGCCCGGTAAGAGTTCACCATCCCAATGTTCCATGGCGCCGGCTGGCCGGAATTCGCGAGCCACAATCGCAATACGTGATAGAAAGCCCAACAGGATCTTCGGCTTGCCGGCGATTGGTGTCCTTGGACCCTCCATTGCACTCAATATAGAGGAAGTTAAGTTATGAAAATCGAACCTATCTTGTTCGCCACAGATAACGAGGCATCATGACAACTTATTTCCTCGCGCTAATCGACTCGAACCGGGGGATCTGGATCGTGCAGTATCGAGATCCGAACGGCAACATGATCACCGAAGCAACCGATTTTCCGGCAGGCACGCCGTCAATTGTGGTGTGCGATCGGTTACAAAAGGATAGGCCCGGGTCGAGAATCTTCGCCAAGAGTTAAGCAGTTATTGCAGGCGCGGGCCATGACCGCGCCTGCAATAGATTCAGCGCCACTTCTTCAGTTTTGGCCAGAGATCGGCGAGTGTCCCGAACTTCGATCCCCGGCAGATAAACACGGGCAGTCGCTTCTCTAACGCGTAAGGATTGTCCGGCGATGTGCCGACCAATTCGACTTGCTGGAACAGCCTCTCAAGAGTTTCGCGGTTGTCATCGAGAACGACCAGGCAATTACCGGAATATCCGCGCGGTCCCCACAGCCACCAGGTCTGGTGGCCGCTCAGGGATTGGGGCAATTGATATTTCGAACCGAGAAAATCGATAGCTCCGGCCTGTCCATAATCCTGCGCGAAAATTCCGCAGTCCGCCCGTTCTGCCGGCGGAATCCGACTCCAGGCTACTGCCGTTTCGCTCACGATCTCATCCCATCCGAACTGGTCGGCATAATGCTGAGGCAATGCAGCCTGCAAATGGCTGTATTCGCTCCGGGGGACCGCAATCGGAAGCTTGTTCGTGTATGTAATGAAGTGGTCAATGGACAGAATGGGCATAACGAGGGGTGCAAGGATGGCGCCGCCGGTCAACGAAACGATGGTCAGCGCCGGCTTCAACCACAGTGCACGGAAACGTTCGATAGCCTCGTCGATCACAATGGCTCCCGCGCCAAGCAGCACGGGATAGATCGGCGCCAGGTAGTAATTCTTTCCCTTGAGTACGATAAATGTCGTCAGTGCGACACAGTAGGCCCATCCCAGGAAACGGTACTGCCGGAAGCGGCGGGCGAACAACAGCGACAGCACTCCCGTAGTCCAGATATAGACGGTTAAGGGATGGATCAGCAGAATTTGTTGCGCGACATATTGCCAGGGCGACAGAACGATGTCACGCCCCTCGGCTTTGATGTTCCGCATCAGCTGGACAAACGGAAAATCGTTGGCGACATTCCAGAGCAGATTCGGCAGAAATATGAGAAATGCCACGGCTCCGCCGATCCAGATCCATCTGTTAAACAAAAAGCGTCGCTGAGCGGTGAGCACGAGGCCGATCATTATTCCGAGTCCCAGAATGAGGATGGAATACTTCTCCTCTAAACCAATTCCTGCGACGACGCCAAACCACAACCAGTAGCGGGGCTCATTGTGCCTGACGGCGAGGATTGCAAAGTAAACACATCCCATCCACAGTAATGCTTCGAGGCAGCAGTTGCTGGTCAGAAGATTGCCGCCTGCCAGATAGATCGGCGCGATGAAAACCGACAACCCAGCGAGCCAGATGGCGAATCGCCTGCCACCCAGCTCACGCGTGATCTCGCCGGTCAGGAGGATTAAGGCTGCATTGGAGAGGGCGGGAACCAGCCGGATGGCGCGCAGCGAGTCACC
The DNA here is from genome assembly GCA_963738025.1 of uncultured Acidobacteriota bacterium. Lineage (GTDB taxonomy): Bacteria > Acidobacteriota > Terriglobia > 20CM-2-55-15 > 20CM-2-55-15 > 20CM-2-55-15. The sequence continues at coordinate 358,473 of CAVTWA010000003.1, forward strand.
AAATAGCGTACGGCTGATACGTGCCAGGAGCGGCATGAGAGGCGGTTGATCGACATATCCCCACGCTAGATGATTTCCACAAATGATGTAGTTGAATTCATCACGGAAATAGCCGTACCGGTTGTTGAAGAGCATGTGCAGGATAAAACTGAAAACGGCGAGGGCAGTAACCGCCAGCATACCGCTCTGCCAGACGCTCATTTTTTCGGACCGCTCACGCGCGTCGCTGATATCGATGCTGCTCATCGTTCGAAAGCTTATTGGAAAGAATCGACAAGGCAATAGGTAAAAGCAAAACCGTCAGACGACGTGCTTTTAGCCGCTGAGGCGTCAGAGCCACGGCCGAAGGCTGTGGGTTTCTATTCCCAGCCAGCCGTAAGCCGCGGTAGCGGCGACCTCGCAAGAGTCTCCGTGGTCCAGCCGAACGCGGCATCCAGACTGTCACTATGGGCGAGATGTGCCGGCACAGCATGATGGCCGATTTCAATGACGTGACCGCTTCCGTTGCCGTGACGTGGCATATCTTAACTTTGTCATCAGCTCTTTCACCGGCACTCAACATCGGGTGTGATTCAACTTGCTTGATGCGGTACGATCGAGCCGTGAACCCGATCCGGCGACTCCGCTTAGCCCACCTGCCGACTCCGATCGAGGAATTGCCGCATCTTTCCGGCACGTGGGGCGGGCCGCGTCTCTTCGTGAAGCGCGACGACCAGACGGGACTGGCCTTCGGCGGCAACAAGACTCGCAAGCTGGAATTCCTCGTTGCCGAAGCGCAGGAGCAGGGCGCACGCATGTTGATCTCAGCCGGCGCCATCCAATCCAATCACTGCCGGCAGACGGCGGCTGCGGCGGCGCGTTATGGTTTCGAGTGCACCCTGGTATTGACAGGCGAAATGCCGAGTCGCCTTTCCGCCAACATTTTGCTCGACCAGTTGTTCGGCGCAAGACTCGTCAACATCGCCGATCGCCGGGACCGTGACCGTGTCCTGCAGGAAACATTCGATCAGGCGGTGGCTGCGGGAAAGAAACCCTATCTCGTTCCCTATGGCGGATCGAGTCCCACGGGTGCGCTGGGTTACGCGTTCGCCATGCAGGAATTTCTCAAGCAAGGCATTCGTGCAGACTGGATCGTATTCGCCACATCTTCCGGCGGCACCCACGCGGGACTTGTGCTCGGTCAACGGATGTTCGGTTTCGAAGGTAAGGTATTGGGCATTAGCATTGACGAGTCTGCGGAGTGGCTGAAAAAGCATGTCTCCGTTCTGGCCTCTTCCGCGAGTGAAATGCTTGGGCCGCGCATCGAATTCGGCCCGGCCGATGTGCTGGCAAATGATAATTACTGCCACGCCGGTTACGGGGTCCTGACCGATTCCGAGCTCGGGGCAATTCATCTGTTCGCAAGAAATGAGGGGTTATTGCTCGATCCTGTTTACACCGGGCGTGCGGCGGCAGGGCTGTTTGATTTGATCCGGAAAGGCTTCTTCAAAAAAGGTGAGACGGTACTCTTCTGGCACACTGGCGGACAACCCGCGCTCTTTGCGAATGAATATTCAAGTTCACTTATACAAAGTTGAATGCACAACGAGATACAGGTCAGCAGACTATGCGAGCTTCCTCTTCGGATGATCTTGCTCTCGACGTTGATCAGCCAATCGCACCGACTGACTTGGTGCCGAAGGTACAGCCGCGAACAGGAAGTTCAGGCCCTCGATGAGAGTCGGGTGAGTCAGGATGGCTTCGCGGAGCGCGGTGTAAGGTAGCCCTGCAATCATTGCTATCTGAATGGCGCCCATGATTTCTCCCGCGTCAACAGCGAAGCCTGCGAAGCCAAGAATGCGATCGCTGTCCATCTCAACCAGCGCCTTCAGGAATCCTCGCGTTTCAGAAAGCGTGCGCGCACGCAGCACCTGCTCCATCGGGATTTTGAACAACCGGTACGGGACGCCTTTCTTTTTCGCTTCAGTTTCGCTGAGCCCGATCCGGGCATATTCCGGATCCGTAAACAGACAGAATGGAACTTGCCTGCCGGTAGTCCTGTGGCCACCACCACTGATATCGTCACGAAATACCCGGAAATCGTCAAACGAGATATGCGTAAACTGCGGGCTGCCTGCAACTTCGCCGAGCGCCCAGACACTCTCGGCTGTTGTTTCCAGCCGCTCATTGACCTTAATGTATCCGCGATCTGTCAGTTCGACGCCAGCCAGTTCCAGGCCGATATCTGCTGTGTTCGGAGTGCGGCCCGCTGCGACGAGCAAGTGACTGCCTTCCAACGTCTTTTCCACCCCATTCTGCTCAATGACGACCTGGACTTTCTGCCCCGATTTTCCCGATACACTTTTGGCCGATGCATTCAAAACAATGTCGATACCGTCGTCCTCGAAAAGAGCATGAATGCCTTCACTCACATCCTCGTCCTCACGATGCAGAACGCGATCATTGCGGTCGATTATGGACACCCGGCTGCCGAAGCGGCGCATTGCCTGGGATAGCTCCAGGCCGACATAGCCTCCGCCGATCACGATGAGATGCCCGGGAATCTCATCCAGTTCAAGTGCTTCGACATGCGTGAGCGGTTGTGCCTCAGACAGACCGGCAATGGCTTCTAACGACGCGTGCGTACCCGTACTGATGATCACCCTGGCCCCACGGATCTGGCGGTGGGTTCCGTCCTGCAGTGAGACCTCCAAAGTCCTGGGGCCGGTGAAGCGGCCGGAGCCGACGATGAGTTCCACGCCGGTCTTTTTGAAGATGTCGAGATGGATATCGATCGAGTGGGACACCATCCGACGTTTGCGCTCACGCACAGCGGACATATCGATTCTGAAGTCGTCGATCTCTATGCCGAATTCCCGGCTCCGGCGCACGTACGAGGCAACCTTCGCACTGTGAATGATGTTCTTGCTGGGCATGCAGGCGATGTTATGACATGAGCCACCGATATATCTGCGCTCGACCAGGGCAACTCGTTTTCCTTGCTCCGCAGTCGTCCATGCCGCGATTTTCGAGCCCGTGCCGCTACCGAGGACTACAAGATCGTACTCCTCTATGTCCGTCTTCTTCGACAACTGGGCTGACGAATTTGTTTCCGTGGTCCTGACAGACCGTTTGCTATTTTTCATGCGGTGAACTCGTCGCTGAAATCTGCACCGTAGTTCTACTGTCGCCTCTCCGGGCGCATGAGAAAACGATACCTCTCATGGCGTGCAGGTGCGTTGCCAAGCCGGTTACAATCGGTAATACGAAGCATCCCCACGATTCTTTTGAAAAGGAAGGTCCACGGAGGGGCCAAGTGGAATCGTGGACCAGCGGTCTTCGCCGAGCTTTTAAAGCAGGCCCATGTGTCACTCTCGTAAGTATCCCGCTGATCTTTTCCATGCTCGGCGCGATGTTACCGTAAACATCAAGTACGGCTTCAGTGCTGTCAACACACTCGGCCTGCCCCCAAGTCGCCGACGACAAAGGGATTTGGGAATAGCCGCGTAACCGGTGTGCGAGCGCGGGACTTTGAACAGACCGCCCCAGCCCCCGCTTCGCGAGGGCATCCCCGCCTGACTCAGGCTGGGAATGTTGTTGCGCCATCCGAATTCGTCACAGTAATTGCGAAAAAGAGTACCAGGAGGGGAGCGTTTGCGATCCCCGTTTCCATTGACGGCCGCCTCATCTGCGGCGTAGGTTTTAATTTAGAAGCATACACGGCTGGTCAGCTGCCTATGGAAGGGAGAGCAATGGGACTGTCCTGGCAACAGGGTCCGCTCTCGTCGGGAGCAATCGGAGTCCGCGCTGGTTCCCGTAGAACAGCAGACATTCTGCCCATACAAAGGGATGTGCAGCTATTACGACTCGATCGCATCTGCGGTCTGGTCTCATTCGATGCGGACATCGTGTCGGTACAGCTCGATGGTTACCCGCTCCATCTCGAGCCGGGTCAGTCGGTGATTTCGCACAGCCCGGATCGCAACCTCACCGTAGACGAGGCGCTTCCCCGTGGCAAACAGCCATGATGACTCGACTACTGTCGGTGAACGTCGCACTTCCGCGCGACATTGAATGGAAAGGCCGAACCGTACACACCGGGATCTGGAAGGATCCGGTGCATGGCCGCTGTAAAGTCCGCCGGTTGAATCTGGACGGAGACGGTCAGGGTGACCTGGCTGGGCACGGGGGTGAGCAGCGCGCGGTCTTCGTCTACCAGATCGAGTCGTATCTTTATTGGCAGAAGCAGTTGAAGAGGGCCGACTTCGTCCCCGGACAATTCAGCGAGAACTTCACGATTGAAGGATTGCCCGACGATGCCGTGTGCATCGGCGACCGCTATCAGATCGGCAGCGCCGTATTCGAGGTCACCCAACCTCGCACCACCTGCTATCGCGTCGGCATTCGAATGAACGAACCCCGCATGCCGGCCTTATTGACATCCGGCGGACGGCCAGGGTTCTACTTCCGTGTCCTGCAGGAAGGCGAGGTTGGAGCCGGCGACGAAATTGTGAAGGTGGGGGAGGCGAAGGAGCGAATGACGGTTGCGGAAATCAACGCGCTCCTTTATTCCCCGGATCATCCACACGATCGACTGGAGCACGCGTTGCGAATCGAAGCGCTTTCGCCGGGATGGCGCTCGTCGTTCGAGGCGTTACAGCAAACGACTGCCGTGGGAGGTGGTAACGCAGGTCTTGCACCGGCGGTGGCGGCGCATCCGGTTGCGCCGGGTTTTCGGCCGCTCACTGTGACGGCGATCAATGACGAGTCCGCGGACGTTCTCTCGCTGACCATGCAGAGTGCGGACAGTACGCCGCTGCTGATGCCTCTGCCAGGCCAATACGTAGTCGTGCGTCTTCAACCGGCCAGCGGCGGCCCGCCACTTTTTCGCAGCTATTCGCTCTCGGGGCCCCTCTCGACGCAACGCTATCGAATCAGCGTGAAGATCGAGCCGGATGGTGTGGCTGGAAACTACCTTCGGGATCATGTCCGGGTGGGCGATGCTCTTGACGTCAGTCTGCCCCGCGGAAGTTTCATTCTACAGTCCGGAGAGAGACCGGTCGTGCTGCTCAGCGCGGGAATCGGGGCGACACCCGTTCTGGCGATGCTGCACGCGCTGGCGGCGGCCCGCTCGACACGCCAGGTTTTATGGCTGCACGCGGCTCGCGATCGGCAGCATCACCCATTCGCCGCGGAAGTCCGCGGACTCATGCGCGTGCTGGCGCACGGCACCAGTTACGTTTGTTACAGCAGGCCCGGTTCGCACGACAAGATAGGCGAGGATTTCGACGCTGCCGGCCACCTGTCGCGATCGGTTCTCGACGTGGTTGGTATCCCACGAGAGGCGGATATCTACCTGTGCGGGCCGGCTCACTTCATGGCTGACATGAAAGCAGGCGCTCGCAACTTTGGGATTGGCGGCGGAACGGATTCACGTCGAGCTCTTCAACGGCAGCGAGTCGATGACGCCTGGTGTCGTCGGCGCAGCGATGCGAACTCCCCATCTGCCGAAGGATGACGCGAACACCGGTCCGTTGGTATCGTTTGCGCGCAGTGGCATCGCCGCGCACTGGAAGGCATCGGCATACCAGAGCATTCTGGAGCTGGCCGAGACGTGCGACGTCCCGGTTCGTTGGTCGTGCCGGACCGGTGTTTGTCACAACTGTGAGAGCGGGTTAGTTTCCGGGGCGGTCGTCTACGGGCCGGAGCCACTCGAAAAGCCCGCCGAGGGCAACGTTCTTGTTTGCTGCTCACAACCGGTTCGCGATGTCGTCATCGATTTGTGAGGCCTGACCGATGGGACCTTCGTTGTGGCAGGTGCAAAGGAGGCGCGTGAGAATGCCAACGTTTTCAGTCGAAGTGATCATGCTGCCGGTGAGAGATGTCGAGCGAGCACGGCGGGCCGGCTCCTGGCTGTCACTGCATCGGCACCAACGCCACCGAACTCATTCACATCGGTCAGGCGGTTCTCGGACTCGGTGGTGGATTCGACTACATGCCGTTTTTAACTATCCGACCCTTGCGGAATGTTACAAAGTTGCAGCGTTCAATGCTGCCAATAAACTCGCTCTCATCCGCCAGGCCAACGGGGCCGTTGCTGGGTTAAGCGGGTAGGCTCAGCCTTTCTGCCCGCCCTTTGACCGAGGTTGGTCTATCCGAAGTTGAGAGCACGTGAAAAGTCAAAAAGAAATCTGAATTTCCCCACCTCGACTTTACCTTCCATCCGGCCGCAATACTTTCCAGTTGTCCATCTCCTCCTGCAGTTCCTGTAGCGAACCGCCAGACATTTGCGTTCATTGAGTCGGCATCGCCGTGAGTGTCCCTTCCATGGACGCAACCAGACGATCAACCGTGATTCCCACTGCAGCCGAGAGGCTGCTGACGACGTCTGCCATAGCCCGTTTGCCCACTGGAACGGTCTCCGACGCGGTGTGACTCCATATAACGGATTTGGTCTGAGCATCGACAAGTTGCGCAGAGATGGTGCAGATGGCCTGTACATCGCGACCATGGTCTACTTCTTCCAACTGCTCGATATTGCCGCTCAGCACGTATGCGGGCTGGATGCCGGCATCTTCAAGTGCAACATTCTTGAACAACGGCTTGGTCCGAACCCTGTCTACGACAAATTGTGTGATGGTCCGGCGCGGATTCGTCGCCCAACGATGAAATTCATAGAATCCGATTTCCGACGGGGTTGGACGGTAGACGAGCCGGCCTTCGCAAAGATATTGCGGACATTGAAAGTCACGGACGACGAGCGTTCCCAAAGCATTTGGTGGCGGCGCCATCCGGGCACTGGCCGGCGGGAAGTTCAGGACATAGTTCGTGGGATAGCGAACATGTCCGCATCCGCCGAGCACGAGTGTCCCGAGAAACACGAGCGTCACCAGATATGGAAACCATTCCTTTTTCACTGCGGAACCTTTCGATCGGGTGGCTGTGTGGTGCGAATGAGATTCCATGGTCGTTGCTTGATTGTCTCGCTGAGATCACGGAGATTCTCCGAAGTCGCACGCAGGTTCCGCACCGTCTCAGCCAACTCTCCTTCGTTCGTGCCGACCACCTGGCGTACGCCGCCCAGCAGCGCGCGGGCTTCTTGTACCGCGCTATCCAGTTCCGAGATGCTTTTCGTGAGAGGGGGGCGAATTTCGTCGACCATGCCGTTGACATTCGTTACGGTCCTGTCGATGTTGGGCATGACCGGTTTGGCTGAAACGACGACGGAGTCCGCGTGTTTGGCCAACAGGGAGATCTGATCGGTGATTTGAGCGATCCTGGGCGACTCGCGATCCAGGATCGAGTTGAATTCCGCGAGAATTCCCGCGATTCGTTTCTGGTTCGCCAGACCGGTGAGCGCGTTCACGTTCGCGAGAGCTGTTCGTGCCTGGTCTGTTAATCCCGGCATCTCCTGCCGCAGTTCTGTGATCAGTGCGTTAGTCGATTCCGCGACCTTGCCGATGTGGCGCGAGATCTCGTCGAGGCTTACCGCTTCCTCGGACGGAACCACGTCGCCCGAGTTCAGACGGCGGGCTTCGTTGCTTCCCGTCGTGACCTGCAGGACGGGATTGCTCATGATGCTTACGGATCCGACCCGAGCTGTCGAGTCCTGATTGACCGGGATGCCGGACTTGACGTCAAACATGATCTCGATCCGGGTTGGATCTTCGCTGGAGGGCCGTACGGCTGTAACCTGACCGACTTTGATACCGCCAAACAGGGCCGGGGCGCCCGGAGCAAGGCCGCCGGCGTAGCGGAAGTAGGTCTTGAATGCGACCTGTCCTTTCAGGTTGTGGGTGGTGTGGACAAAATATATCGTAGCGCCGAGAACGAGCAGGCTGAGGAGGACAAACGCGCCGACCTTGGCTTCAGTGCTCATGTTCGAACTTCCGTAAATATGCGGTGACGAAGCCTTCGGCTCCTGCCAGAGGGTCGGGCCGCCGATCGAGGAACTGACGGATCAGCGGGTTAGTATTGTTGCGAAATCGCTCCGTTGTATCAACCGCAACCAGATGGCCTTGATTGAGCATTGCCAGGCGGTCGGCGATGTGGAAAGCGCTAGCCAGATCATGAGTAACAACGAGAATCGTCATACCAAGCGCGCGCTTCAGGAACAGGATCAGCTCATCCAGCTCCGCCGCAACGATCGGGTCGAGCCCGGCCGAAGGCTCGTCGAAGATCAGAATATCTGGATCCAACGCGATCGCCCTTGCGATGGCGGCCCGTTTTTTCATGCCTCCTGAAAGCTCTCGCGGGTAAAGTTCGCTTGCGTCTTCCATTCCGACCGCTTTCAGCTTCATCCAGACCATTAGTTTTATCGTGGAATCGGCAAGCCCTGTCAGTTCGTGCAAAGGCAAAGCAACGTTGTCTGCCACCGAGAGAGAATTGAAGAGTGCCGCCCCCTGGAACGACACCCCGATGCGCCGGCGAACCGCTGCCAGATCGGAATCCGTGCAGGACGTGATCTGCGTCCCAATGATTGTGATGCTGCCGGTATCCGGTTTTGCGAGCCCGAGCACCTGTTTCAGCAAAGTTGTTTTTCCGGAGCCGCTTCCTCCGAGCAACACCACAATCTCGGCACGGTAGACATCCAGGCTGACCCCGGCAAGCACACGTTTAGTGCCGAACGAAACGGATACGTCACGTATTGAAATCATGGTATCGCGGGCGTCGATCATTGAATTCATCCCGCGGCACTCCATCCCATCAGGTAGAAAATCGATGTGGCGCAGAGGTCCGCAACAATGACAAGAAACGTGGACCGAACCACCGCAGCGTTTGTCGCATGCCCGACCGCTTCGGGGCCACCGCTGACGTGCAATCCATGGTGATAGCCCACCTGGACAATGATTGTTGCGAAGACAAGACTCTTGACCACTGCAATCCAGATATCCCGTACCTGAATCGATTCGAAGACCTCGTCCATATAAATCCGAAAACTCATATCGACGCTGAACGTCATGAAGAGATAACCGGCGAGAATTCCACAGGCAACACTCAGTACCGTAAGGCAGGGCACAGTAATCAACGCGCCCAGGTACTTCGGAGCAAGCGTGAACTCAACCGGATTGAGTCCCATCACGCGCAGCGCATCCATCTCTTCCGTCACGACCATCGTTCCGATCTCCGCCGCTATAGCCGATGCGGAGCGTCCGCTCACCGCAATGGCCGTAATGAGCGGGCCCATTTCTCGAGTGAACCCCACGGTAACCAGTTCAACAACGAAGTCCACAGCGCCGAACCGGCGCAACTCTGCAGCGCCCTGCAGTGCGAGAACAAACCCCAGGCAGAGCGACATGATACCCACCATCGGCAGTGCGCTCGCTCCGATGACTAACATTTGTTGTACAGCAGATCGCCAGCGCCGTCTCGTGCCCACTACAGGCAATATGCGCGGAAGCTGGAAAAGGGTCGCCCATAGCTGCATCGTTAATGCGCCGGTGTCCTGAGACCACAGGATCACCGGGCGCCCGACTCGTTCCACAAAACTCATCTGAACTCCACCTCCGCTCCGAGAGCTCTAAAAATTTTGTCGAGTTCGACGAGTTCCGCGAGTTTTCTCGGTTGCCCGCTTATGCCGGTCAGATGCAGCCGTACCGAACGTTCGCGAGCAATATTCAAAGCCTCGAGAAGCGTTGCGAGTCCTGAGGTGTCCAAAAAAGAGACTCCGGATAGATCGATCAACAGAACTGGACATGGTCTTCCACAAATGTATCCGAGCAACCTGGATCGCAGTTCCGGCGATGAATCCACCGTCAGGCGTCCGGCGACGGTCACGGTGCACTGGGAAGCGCCCCGCAAGATGCGAATATCAGACTCGCCTTTGAGCACCGAAGCACAGTTCACGTCAGCATTGCCTGTCGAACGATGAAAAACCGACATTTGCTATGGATTCCGAAATCGCCGGCCCACTGGCAAATACCACCGAGCGCGTTACATAAGTTGAACGTGACAAGAGGAAGCAATCGCCGTGCCGCGCAGAAACGATTGCGTGCCGCCGAAGAATCGAACCGTACATCTCGCGACGGGATTCCGGAGAGATACGGGGCATGCCACGTGCCCGTCTTCGACCGGCAGGATGAACGACTCATAAAACCCAGCCCGTTTCAGGATCGGTCGATACCACCTGTGGTGCTCGCGGTCACAGTACCTGGCACGATCAGCGCCCGCTAACTCCCTTAGCGATCCGGTCGCCGGTGTATCGTAGGGATTGGTCGCCGCGGGCGACCCGCGGCGACATCTCTGCTGATCTTTCCTAACGCGGATTGGGACTGTTAGCGTTCGCCGAAGGAAATGGTGAGGCCCGCGGTCAATTCCGGATAGGTTAAGCTGTTGGTGAAGAAGTTCGGGATCGTCCGGCCCCGAATATCTCCAAAGAACCCCAGGGGGCCCACCAGCCGCTCGGCTTTCAGACCGCCACCATAGCTGAACGTGAAGAATGTTTCTGAGGTCGTCATCAACGTCATTGGGCACGAACACGCTCACAGGGGTACCAAAGGGCGTTGTCGTTACCACTGGCCGCACGTTCAACGTAAATTGGCTGGGGTTGGATATCTGGGTAGTCAAACCTCCCGCTCCGCCGACAACGTATGGCGTTAGGTTCGCACCGCCGAAGGTGCGCTTTCCGAAGTTGTAAGAGAATTCAGCTTCCCAGATGTGGGCTCGGCTCTTACCTTGAGGGAAACCGAGAGCTCCCGCGAAACTCGATTCAGGCGCGTCGGACTCTGGCTGGAAGTGATTATTCCAGCTGTAGTTTCCACCAATCTCAAAATTTGGAGTGATGTAAAAACCTACGCGAGCACCAATCAACTGAGTGTTGAAAAAATTGGGCACTGAGCCGGAGCTGCCAGGCCAGATATACCCGCCGTACGGACTGATTTCAAATTGAGTCGAAAATCCTGTACTTGGATTTGGACTTGGGCTTTGACAGGGCGGATTGCAAGTCCCTTGCGCGAACAGTGATGCGGGGACGAACGCAGCGCTCACCAGAATAAGCAGACCAAGCAATTTCGCTTTCGATGTCATTTCTCTAAAGACCTCCGTTTGACTTGTGTCCCCTTCGTAACGAAACGGGACACCGGTCTCTGTAGCAACGGAAGGCGCAGACTCCGTCGTCAACGAAGTGAAAAGTTACTGGACAGGAAATCTTTCGCTGAATCTCGGTAGTTGTCCATTACGTTGTCAGTTCGAGCATGTGTATAAGAGACGTGAGGCATGAGTTCCAGGCGCTGACGAAAAATGGCGGTCCTGTTATGCCGCTAATCGGCGGCGAGGCGCCCGGCCGGGCGGTTGACTGGGCTCTGAACGTTCGGGAGCCTGCGGAATCGGACGGATGATCGGTTCTGAACCAGTCAGCGTCAAGGTCTCTCCATGGTGCAGAATGCGAATGGGCCCTTCGCCTTTGGACAGCGCGTATTTCGTCGCGCCTGTAGCTTACTTCAACGCTAAGCCGATGGCCACGATAGAGGATCGAAAACTTGAGCCGGATCAGTCCATCCGGAAGTCTTGGAGCGAACGCCAGGATGTCACCGGAATCGCGCATACCTCCCAGGCCGAAAACGAAGGCGATCCAGGCGCCGGCGAGCGAAGCGAGGTGCAGCCCGTCACGTGTATTGTGCTCGAAATCCTCCAGATCCAGGAGGGCTGCCTCGGCCGCATAATCAAACGCGAGCCGGAGGTGGCCGGCGTCTGCGGCGGCCACCGCCTCGGTGCACGCGGACAGCGATGAGTCCCGGACGGTGATGCGCTCGTAATATTCGAAGTTGCGAGCCCGCTGTTCGGGCGAGAAAGAGTCGTGACCCACCAGCATGGCCAGTATAAGGTCGGGCTGCTTGACCACCTGCTTGCGATAGAGCTCGAAATACGGGAAATGCAGCATCAGCGGATATTGGGTGTCTTTCGTTGCTTCGAAATTCCACAGCTCGTGATGCGTGTATCCCTCTGACTGCTGATGGACGCCGAGCTTTTCATCATAGGGAATCACCACGTGATCTGCCGCGTTACGCCAGGAGGCGGTTTCGTCCGCGGTAACTCCGAGTTCGGTTGACCTGTCCGGATAGCGCTGGCAGGCGCCGGCGGCGCCACGCAGGTTTTGCTGAGCCATCAAATTGGTATAGAGATTATTGTCGGCGATGGCGCTGTACTCATCCGGGCCCGTGACGCCGTCGATGCGAAAATGTCCGTCGAGGTCGAAGTGCCCGAGCGAGCGCCACAAACGCGCGGTCTCTACGAGAATATCGATGCCCACATCGTGCCCGAAGGCGTCGTCGCCTGTAGCCTTGACGTATTGGAGTACCGCGAAGGCGATATCCGCATTGATGTGAAATGCTGCAGTTCCTGCCGGCCAATAGCCCGAGCACTCTTCGCCGTGAATCGTTCGCCAGGGAAACGCCGCACCGGCCAGATCGAGATCGCGTGCACGCGCCTTGGCCGTGTCCAGAATCGAGCGTCGCCAACGCAAGGCGTCCGAGGCAACGGAGGGAGACGTGTAACGTGAGCACAGGCAGGATATAGAGTTCGGTGTCCCAGAACGAATGACCGTCGTATCCGGTGCCGGTGAGGCCCTTCGCTGGGATCGCTCTGCCTTCAGACCTTGCGCTCGACGAGATGATCTGGAATAGCGAAAATCGCACGCCTTGCTGCAGTTCGGGGGCGCCATCGAGCTCGACATCGGCATTCTGCCAGAATTTGTCAAGATAGCCCCGCTGTTCCGCAAGCAGGGTGTCCCAGCCGGCAGCCCGCGCCGCCACGAGGGCCGCAGCGACTTGATCGCGCATCGCCGGCAGGCTGCGATCGTGAGACCAACCGTAAGACACGAACTTGATGAGCCGAAGCCGTTGTCCCGGCACGAGGACATCGGTTGCAACCACGCGGGCGGAGTCCGGCACAGACTCGCTCGAGATATGCAATTGCGGTGTGCCGCTGATGATGTGATCCATCGCTGCCGCCATGCGGAGGCCGCTCTCTCGCGTTTTGTGAATCAGCAGGGCCTCCCCGTCGCGGATCTGGTGTTCTTCGGAAAGGAGTGGAGATCCGATGACTGCGGCTGTACGCGGATCCCCGGCAAACGACACCAACTGCTCGTTGGCTACCAGTTCGGATTGCACGACAATGTTGGCGGGTCCGTCTAGCGGCTCGACATCGTAAATGATGCCCATAATCGCGCGATGGGTGAACGACACGAGACGAACCGACGTAACTCGGATCGTGCGCCGCGCCGGAGAGCACCATTCCGCAGTTCGAGTCAGGGTTCCGGCACGGAAATCGAGTACCCGATCGTGGGACAGCAGGTGGCCGTAACGAACATCGAAAGGCTCGTCATCGACGAGCAAGCGGATGAGCTTGCCATTAGTCACGTTGATCAGCGTCTGGCTCGACTCCGGAGCCCCGTACTGGCTCTCGGCTTCCAGCAGCGGGCGCAGTTCATAGAAACCGTTCAGATACGATCCAGGCAGCCCATGTGGCTCGCCTTCGTCAAGATTGCCTCGCACGCCAATGTGGCCGTTGGAGAGAGCGAAAAGTGACTCCGTCTGCGCCAGAACTTCGAGATTCAAAGCGGTTTCATGAAGCGACCACGGTTCGACGCGAAATGAAGGATGCTGGATCACGCAGCCACCTCCAATAAGCTGGCAAGATCGGTTACCACCACGTCCGCTCCGTGGCGGTGTAACTCCTTAGCGTGGCCCACCCGATCGACGCCGACCACATAGCCGAACTGTCCGGCACGGCCGGCCTCGACACCCGAGAGCGCATCTTCGAACACGACGGCTTGCGCAGGTTCTACACTTAAGGCGTGCGCGGCCGCCAGGTAAGTATCTGGAGCCGGTTTTCCTGCCAGATGCTCGGTGTCAGCGACATTGCCATCGATTCGAGCATCGAATAGATCCGCGATCCCCGCAGAGACCAGCACCTGTTCACAATGCTTGCTGGACGACACTACGGCCGTACGCAAACCTGCTTCGCGTGCCGCATGGAGGTAGCGGATCGATCCTTCGTAGGTTTCAACGTGTCCCTGCTGAAGCAATTGAAGCATCATCGTGTCTTTGGTGGCGGCCAATTCCGAAATCTTTTCCTCCGTTAACTGAACACCGCGGCTTGCAAGGAACGACCGGGCGCCGTCGATCCGGAGTTTGCCGTCCACATAGACCTGGTAATCGTGAACGGCGTCAAAGGGGACGAAAGCTTTGCCGGATTGCGTCGACCATTGCCGCAAGAAATCGTCGAACATTCGTTTCCAGGCTGCCGCATGGAGCTTCGCTGTTTTTGTAAGGACGCCGTCCAGATCAAAGAGGCAGGCGCGTGTGAGCGGAGGTAATCCGAGTCTCTCTTCCGGCTTGCGTTCCTGGCCGAGAATGATCTGATCGACCGCACTGGCGAAGCCGTCTTCCTCGTTGGACTTCGTCACGTACCGGGCCATGCGTTGAACTTCGGGGATTGCATTGCCCATGGCAATGCTCAAGCCCGCATTCGCGAACATAAGGATGTCATTGAGACCGTCGCCGATCACCGCGATCTCGCTGGTGGAAATATGAAAATAGTTCGAGGCCATTCGCACGACCATGCCCTTGTTCGCGTCCCGGTGAGTGAAATCGATGTAGTAGGGCTGTGAACATGTGGCAGAAACGAATGGCCCGACGCGGCGCCGCAGTTCGGCGTCGCTGCGCGCCATCCGTTGCGCGTCATCGGTTACCCCGACGATCTTCACTGCTCCATTGAGGACGCTGTGAAGTTCGTTGACCACGGATGGCGCAAACTGCACAGACTGTTGCTCGTGCGCGACATGGGGCGCGTCAGGGCGACGGAGATACCAGTTTCCGCCGCTGTATACCCATACGTCGATTCCTTCCTCCAGCAGATAATCGACCACCTGGGTTGCAACACCGAGCGGAATCGTCAGTTGTTCCAGCACAGTCGTCAGGTCGGGCTCAACGAACATACCGCCGTTGAATGGCGCGATCGGAACGTTGACTTTGAGAGCTTCGGTCAACATCGCCATTCCTTGAGGCGGTCGACTGCTGGTGATGGTGAACTGGATGCCGGCGGACCGCAGCCGTCCCACGGCTTCGCGCGCACGGGAGGTCAACACTTTGTCCTTCGTCACCAATGTCCCATCGACATCCGAGATCAATAGTTTGATTGGGGTCATGCTTGCCTCCAAGTCCTGCTGGCCGCTTAATCGAGAGATCAGCCGCATTTCACAGGCACGTCTCACTCCAAGGTCTTTTGACGCCACGCGCCAGAAGTCGCTGCGGCAAAAGCTCGCGGCTCAGGCAGTCCGGGCAAAATCAAAGGGGTCGCAGCAGACCATACGGAGAAGCAACCGACCACATTATGGTAAACATCGCCCGGCGGAAGCGGGAGTAGAGGGGTTCAACTTGCCCGTCTGCCCTCGTTAATGTCATGGCCGCTCGAATCGCTGAGTCTGGTCTGAATTAATCGCTGAATGATGGCAAACAGCATCGTCGTTGATACGCCAAACATCAGCATGCCGTTCGCTCCTTCGAGAGGTGCCAATAGTCTCCAGGAGGGAGACATGACCTTATCGGAATCGCCCAGCGTGGTGTAGTTCATTGCCGAATGGTAAACCGCTCTTGCGACCTGGGGAAATTCCCCGCTGAAGCGGAACACCAGACCCCACATGGCTATTGCGAGCACATGGGCTGCAAGTGAGAGCAACGTAGCTCCAGTTATGATCCCGACGTCCCTCCAGAAGTGGACGCCGGCACGGCCCATTCTTAATTCGAAGCGCACAAAATGGATAATTGGCATCAGGAATAGCGCCTGGATGATGACTGTAGAGAAGGTCATCATTATGGCCACGCCTAGAGGGAACAAAATAGCTATGCGGTCAGATGCCACGGCCATATCGTCCTCTTTCCAAATTCATTCCCCGCCTGAGTTAGGCGGGGATGCCCTCGCGCAGCGAGGGCTGGGGCGGTCTGTTCAAAGACGAACAGTACCGATTAGTGATGAGCGCTTCGCGGGTATCTATAAGGAGCCGCTACGCGGAACTTTGAACAGACCACCCCAGCGCTTCGCGCCACCCCTCCTTACTAAGGAGGGGAATGACATCGACTCAAAACCTGTCTCAACCCACCTGGGCCAGGCCTGCCTTCAGATTCACGTTGTCTTCAACACCTTTCCACCCAAACCAAACATTTCTGAAAAAAAACACACCTCATTCAGAATTTGTACGGATTAATACCAGGCTGCCCTCTTCCTAGACTCCATGAGTGATCTTTCACGGCCGCACTGCGCTGCTGTTGCTGTTATTAGTAACTGCCGTCAGTGGCTGGAGTCGGCAAATTTCTTCGGTGGCAAATGAAGTCTTAACGCTGGACCAGGCGATAGCTCTGGCTTTGCATGAGAATCACGTTGTCAGAGGCGCAGAGTTGGAAGCGGGCAAAACAGGAGACACACTGGCGGCCGCACGCACCGGCCGGCTGCCTTCGATGGAGGCATTCTCTCTGGCCGGCGAGCAATTTGTAGAGCCCGTTCACGTTCCCAACCCGCTATCCAATATTTTCCCCGGTGTTGGTCCTTTCTTTTCCGTCGGCGTTCCACGCAGGCCGACGAATGTCTTTGCCGGACTCATTCTTCAGCCGCTCACGCAGCAGTACCGTCTGGGCCTGAATGTCGAACAGGCAAAGTTAACGCGAGATACCGAAAGAGAACGACTACGCCTCGTCAAAGAATCCACGATTGACCGTGTGAAGCAAACCTACTACGGAATTCTGCAAACTCAGAGCGCGCTCGAGAGCACTCAGGAAGCCATCACAAGCTATCGCGAACTGGACCGTGTCACGAGCGACAAGGTAACACAACAAGCGTCGTTAAAGAGTGCGAGCCTTGATATCAAAACGCGCCTGGCCAAAGCAGAGTATGAAGCGCTCAATCTTTCGAACGAACTCGCCACGAAAAAGGAACAACTCAACGACGTACTCGGCCGTGACGTACGTACAGAATTCCAGGTGAACGCAGCGCCCGACGTGAGTGGTTTTCCTGACGACCTGGAGAGTGCAAGAAATCGCGCACTCGAGCAGCGTCCGGAAATAAGAGTGGCACAACTCCAGATCAAGCAAGCCGAAGTCGACCGTCGTATAAAGAAGTCCGAGTACATTCCCGATTTGAGTGCCGGCTTTATTTATATGAACTTTCAAAACTTCGATGATTTCTTGCCGAAAAACCTGGCGAGCGCAGGCCTCGCGTTTAAGTGGGAGGTCTTCGACTGGGGGAGGAAGCGGGATCAACTGGCCGAAAAAGCCAAGACAATCGAACAGGCAAGAGAACTCCTGCGCCAGGCAGAGAGCCGCGTCCTGATGGATGTGAGCGAGAAGTTCCGGAGCCTCCAACAGACGCGCCAGGCTTTCGTGGTCGCCCGATTCGCGGAAGCGGCGGCCCGCGAGGAGTTGCGCGTCAACACGAGCAAGTACAAGCTGACGGCAGCGCTCCTGTCCGATGTCCTGCAATCGCAGTCGACGCTCGCCGAGGCCAATCACCAGTTCCAGCAGGCGCTGCTCGGTTATTGGACGGCACGGGCCGAATTTGAAAAAGCTCTGGGCGAAGACAACTGATGCGGACAGACGGAGGTCGTACGATGAGTGAACGAAGAGTGATTATCGTGGGGGGCGGATTCGGCGGCGTTACGCTCGCTCAGCACCTCGAGCGCAAACTTGCTTCCGAGATCGAGATTGTTCTCATCAGCAGTGGGAATCATTTCGTATTCACGCCGATGCTTGCCGAGGTGGTCGGACGTTCGATCTCTCCGTCGCACATGGCTGTTGCAGGCCGCCAGATGGTGCGCCGCACGAGGTGGTTGACGGCGGAGGTCACGGACATCGACTTGCAAACCCATCTTGTTCGCTACGTCGGCGAGGGCGGCGAAAGCGCGTCGTATACGTATGACCACCTGGTGCTGGCCTGCGGCTCCGTAGTGAACATGACGATGATGCCGGGTCTCGCGGCTTACGCCTACCCGATGAAGACGCTGGGAGATGCGATTTATCTCAGCAACGACTTGATACTGCGACTTGAAGAGGCTGCGGTCGAGACCGATGCCACGCGGCGAAGGCGACTGCTCAACCTCGTCGTCATTGGCGGGGGATTCAGCGGCGTCGAAGTAGCAGGCGCGATTATGGAAATCACCCACCACGCGCTTCGCTTTTATCCCGCTCTAAAAGGCGAGCGCGCAAACATCATCCTGTTGCAACATGGTAACTTGCTGATCCCCGAATTAAATGCGCCGTCACTCTCGAACTTTGCCCATTACAAATTACGCGACGCCGGTATTGATGTGCGTCTCAACTGTGGCGCGCAGGAAATTACGGCAGCAGGCGTGCGGCTGATGGGTGGTGAATTGATCGAGGCCGCGACCGTCGTATCAACAATCGGGACGTCACCCAATCCTTTGATCCAGAAACTCGGGCTGCCGCTCCAGCATGGCCGCATCGGAACGAACCCCGATATGAGTGTCCCGGGCGCGTCGAATGTCTGGGCATTAGGCGATTGCGCGATGATTCCGAACGCCGTTGATCAAAGGCCCAGCCCTACGACTGCACAGTTCGCTATGCGGCAGGGAAAACAACTTGCGGCAAACCTGGTGCGCACCTTCAGCGGTCAACCGACAAAGCCATTCTCTTTCAAGAACCTGGGAATGCTGGCATCTTTAGGCAATCGCAGCGCCGTCGCAGAGATTATGGGCGTACGCGTATCAGGATTTCTCGCCTGGATCTTATGGCGGGGTATTTACCTCTCCAAGCTCCCCACCCTGTCGCGAAAACTGGAGGTCATGGTCGATTGGGCATGGACTGCGTTGTTTTCTCCCAACATCGTGCAATTACCATTGTCCCGCACGGGCGGCGTGGGACTCGCTCATTACGCAACGGGCGAGTTCATCTTTCATAAGGGGGATCCGATGGGGAATATCTTCGGCATTCAATCAGGAACGGCAGGAGTATATCTGGACGAATCCGCTCAACCGGCCGTAATCCTCCATCCCGGAGAGCATTTCGGTGAGCAGTCGACGTCGGGCAACGGAAAGCCTCTCCACAGCGTATCCGTGAAGGCCGAAACTCCGCTTGAATTGATCAGCGTCCGCCGGAATGATTTCGAGCGAGTTGCGCAGAACGTTACTTCATTACGCGCAATGATCCAGAGGTCCGAAGGAGCGCTCACGGGTTATGAAGCATTAATGACAATGGCCAGAGAACAGCCTCGGCTTGCTTCTCTGACCGTTCGAGACGTCATGTCAAGTCCTGCCGAAACCCTCTCGCCGGACACCTCACTGCGGGAGGCCGTCCACCGCTTCAGCGGCGGCAATCTGGCATATCCCATAGTGGACGAGAACGGGCGCTTGCAAGGGTATTGCGGGCGCACGGAGTTATTCAGCGCTTTGAGGAGCGGCCGAGCTCTAGACACGCCGATACGTGACTTTATGCGAAGAGATCCGCCGGTTGTTCTGGATAATCAAAATCTTCTGGATGCATCCGTAGTCTTGCTTCGCGAAGACGTTGAACTGCTGCCGGTCGCCAGTATGGATGGCAGCGGAAAAGTCGTAGGAGTGATGAGTCCGCTCGACGTAATTCTAAAAGCGATTGAGCCTCTGACAAAAACACGCGAAGACGACAGAAGGCTTGCGTCATAGCTCCAGGCGCATCAAACCAAGGGCGGTCAACAGGAGTCCTCCGCTGTCAACCGATTCACCTCGTAAGAAAACAGTGATTTCCAGGTATTTCTGCCGTGATGGGAACCAACGTTCCAGCGGTAGCCTGAACATAAGAACAGCCGCTCCACCCGGACTTTCAAGAATAGGCCAGCGAAGCGGTTAAGTAACGTTGCGCGAGATGTGATCACGTATGATCGAACAACTGTCCCAGCCCGTCCCCGGCATCATTACTGTCAACGTCTGCGGAAATCTCGTCACAACGATTTCGAAGGAAAAGCAGTGGGACACTATGGGCAAAAGTAATGCTCCGATAGGCGGGTCCGGAACGATCGATGCATTGTTAGCCGACGTTGACGGGACGCTCGTTACGAAGGAGAAGGTCCTCACGAAGCGCGCGATCGAGGCCGTGCGAAGGCTCCACGAGAACGGCATCGCTTTTTTTATCACCAGCGGACGACCTCCCCGCGGAATGCGAATGCTGGTTGAGCCTCTCGGGCTGAAGACGCCGATGGCGGCATTCAACGGCGGTATGATCGTGCACCCTGATCTTGTGGTCGTTGACGAGCGTCCGCTGCCCGACGATGTGGTTCCGAAGGTCATCATTACTCTTCTGGCGCACGGCCTCGATGTCTGGATTTACCGCGGTACAGAGTGGTACATCCGCTCTGCACAAGCGCCGCATGTAGATCGTGAATCGGCGACCGTGCAATTTCCCCCTACTGTTGTCCCGACGTTCGATGGCTTGCTCAACAGGGTCGTAAAGATCGTGGGGGTCAGCGATGACCTGGATTCAGTCGCCCGCTGTGAAGCGGCGGCCCAGGCCCAGCTGGGGGCGCAGGTTTCTGCCGCGCGGTCACAACCTTACTACCTCGACGTGACACACCCGATGGCCAACAAGGGTACCGTGATCGAACGGCTTTCGCAGTCTTTGAAAATGCCACTGGAATCCATCGCCACGATAGGCGACCAACCTAACGACGTTCTGATGTTCAAGCGGAGTGGTCTCAGCATCGCGATGGGCAATGCAAGCCCGGAAGTGCAGAAGCAGGCGAATTTCGTAACGACTTCATATGAAGACGAGGGTTTTGCCAATGGGGTGGAACGCTTCATCCTGCCACGCGCAGCTCTGCTCCAGAATAAATCTATAAGGGCCGGGAAAGGATTAATGAATATGAAAGCCACGCAACTGCTCCATAACCTCGGACAGAGCCTCTGGCTCGACAATATTACGCGCGACCTGCTCGACAGCGGGACGTTGCAGCAATACATCGACGAGCTATCGGTGACCGGACTTACATCGAACCCGACAATATTCGATCACGCCATCAAGGGCAGTTCGGCGTACGACGCCGGCATTCGTGACGGGCTGTCGAAAGGCAAGTCCGGGGAGGAACTGTTCTTCGACCTCGCGCTCGACGATATTACGCGTGCCACGGACCTGTTTCGCGGAATCTACGATCGGTCCAACACCGTCGATGGTTGGGCATCGCTGGAAGTCTCGCCGCTGTTGGCCCACGATACGGCCAGCACTCTTGCGGCCGCCAGACAGTTGTCCGCACGTGCGAATCGTCCGAACCTGCTTATCAAAATTCCGGGCACTAAGGAAGGTTTGCCGGCCATCGAAGAAGCGATCTTCTCTGGAATTCCGATCAACGTGACGCTGCTGTTTTCACGGGCACACTATGTGGCGGCGGCCGAGGCGTTTCTACGTGGCATCGAAAGGCGGATGGAAGCCGGTCTCAATCCGAACGTCGCCTCGGTCGCATCGGTATTCGTCAGCCGCTGGGACGCCGCCGTTGCCGACAAAGTACCAGCCGCGTTGCGCAATCAACTGGGGCTCGCCGTCGCCAAACAGACCTACAAAGCCTACCGCGCGCTTCTCAGTTCGCCACGCTGGCAGCGCATTTACAATGCCGGCGCCCGCCCGCAACGGTTGCTGTGGGCCAGCACAGGAACCAAGGATCCAGCTGCTTCAGACATCCTGTATGTCAAAGGCCTCGCAGCACCGTTCACCGTGAATACGATGCCCGAAAAAACCTTGAAAGCCCTCGCCGCACACAACGAACTCGCTTCGATCCTGCCGGCGGATGGCGGCGATTGCGAACAGGTGCTGTCGGAGTTGACCAAAGCCGGTGTGAATGTAGATGCTCTGGGTGCTCAACTTCAGGATGAAGGTGCGAAGTCCTTCGTCAAATCCTGGAACGACCTGATGCAGGTAATCAAATCGAAGAGCGAACTGTTAAAGCGAGTAGCTTGAAATATGAGTGAAGTGAATTATGAACGAGTGCTCGCGATCGATATTGGCGGAACTCATGTGAAGATTCTGGCCACGGGACAGGACGAGCGACAGGAGTTTGAGTCTGGCCTCAAGCTGACTCCCCAGTCCATGGTTGCCACTGTAAAAAAGTTGGCTAAAGACTGGAAATATGAGCTGGTATCCATTGGTTTCCCCGGGTTGGTTCGCTTCAATCGGCCGATCGCCGAGCCACGCAACCTTGCAAAGGGCTGGGTCGGTTTCAATTTCGAGGCCGCCTTCCGGCGTCCCGTGAAGATCATCAACGATGCCGCCATGCAGGCGTTGGGAAGCTACCGCGGTGGCACGATGCTCTTCCTGGGCTTGGGAACGGGCCTTGGCTCGGCCATGGTCCTGGACGGCGTTGTCATTCCATTCGAACTGGGGCAACTTTCATACAAAAAGGGGACCGTCGAAGACTATCTGGGGCTCCGTGGATTACAACGGCTCGGTAAGAAGAAATGGCGGCAGGAGGTGGCCTACTGCATAGGCCGCCTCGTCCCGGCCCTTCAGCTGGATGAGGTCGTTCTGGGGGGAGGCAACGTCAAAAAACTGCAAAGACTCCCGGAGGGATGTCGCGGCGGGGACAATGTCGACGCTTTCCTCGGAGGCTTTCGCTTGTGGGAAGAGGACCACCTGCCACGCGTTCCGCGTAACAAGGCGTTGTTCGCCGTTCGGAAGAAGTCCAGCCCTCACCAAAACCGGAAAACTCGATTGATTCAGAAAAATCCGTTGAAAGGAGCGGCCGCATGAAGTCAGTTACTAAATCTCTCACCAGACGACCGGCGTGGAAAGCCCTCGCGACGCATTACAAGGAGATGGGCGATTGGCATCTGCGCGACTTGTTCGCTGACGATGCGCAGCGCGGCCAGCAGCTGACGGCGGAAGCAGTTGGTCTGTACCTTGACTACTCGAAAAATCGCATCACGAAAGAGACAATGAGGCTGCTCGTTGGTCTGGCGGAGGAGAGCGGTCTGCGCGCGCGTATCGACGCGATGTTTCGCGGCGACAAAATCAATATCACCGAGAACAGGGCCGTGCTGCACGTTGCCCTGCGTGCGCCACGGGGAACATCGATCGTCGTCGATGGCGAGAACGTCGTCCCACATGTCCACACAGTGCTCGACAAGATGGCCGATTTCTCCAACCGCGTGCGCAGCGGAGAGTGGAAGGGACACACGGGTAAGCGCATCCGGAACGTCATCAACATCGGCATCGGTGGTTCGGACCTCGGCCCGGTCATGGCCTACGAAGCACTGCGTCATTACAGCAAGCGCGATATGACGTTCCGATTCGTCTCGAACGTGGACAGCACCGACTTCGTCGAGGCAACACACGATCTCGATCCGGCCGAGACCCTGTTCATCGTTTCGTCAAAGACTTTCACGACGCTGGAGACGATGACAAACGCCCACAGTGCCCGCGACTGGTCGCTTGCCGCCCTTGGCGGCGATGCAAAGGCCGTGGCAAAACACTTCGTGGCCGTCTCGACTAACGCTGCCAAAGTTTCCGAGTTTGGCATCGACACCGCCAACATGTTCGGGTTCTGGGATTGGGTGGGCGGCCGATACTCGATGGACTCCGCGATCGGGCTGTCGACGATGCTGGCCGTCGGCCCCGACAACTTCCGGGCGATGCTGAATGGCTTCCACCAGATGGACGAGCACTTCCGGACCGCTCCATTCGATAGCAACCTCCCGGTTTTGATGGGCCTTCTGGCCATCTGGTACAACGACTTCTTCGGTGCCCAGACGGTTGCTGTCCTCCCATACGAGCAGTATCTGAAGCGCTTTCCCGCATATCTTCAGCAGTTGACCATGGAGAGCAACGGCAAACACGTGACAGTCGATGGAAAAAAGGTGTCCTGTGACACTGGTCCGATCTACTGGGGCGAACCTGGGACCAATGGACAGCACTCCTTTTATCAACTGATCCATCAGGGAACCAGGCTCATTCCTTCTGACTTTATCGCTTTCACGCAGACTACGAATCCGCTCGGCCGCCATCATGACATGCTCATCGCCAATGTCCTGGCTCAGACCGAAGCGCTGGCGTTCGGCAAGACTGCCGAGCAGGCGAAAGCGGAGGGCATACCGGATTCGCTCGTGCCCCACCGGGTATTCGAGGGTAACCATCCTTCCAATACAATCATCGCGGATAAGCTCACGCCGGAAACGCTCGGGAAACTTGTCGCGCTGTACGAGCATAGCGTTTTCACTCAAGGTACTGTCTGGGGTATCGACTCCTTCGATCAGTGGGGTGTCGAGTTGGGCAAGGCGCTGGCCCAGCGCATCATCCCTGAACTCGAGAGCACTGCCGAACCTGTTCTGGCGCACGACAGTTCGACGAATACCCTGATCCTTCGTTATCGGCAGCAGAAAGAGACGCCCTCGTCCGGTCTCGGTTATGACCATCCCCTTTATCTCATGCCGTTCGACCATCGCGGCTCGTTCGAACTCAAGATGTTCGGTTGGCATGAGCCCCTGACCGCCGCGCAGACCGCGGAAATAGCTGCCGCGAAGCAAGTCATCTACGACGGCTTCAGGGCCGCGATCGACGGCGGAGTCCCAAAAGAGAAGGCGGGAATTCTTGTCGACGAACAGTTTGGCGCCGCCATTTTGCGCGATGCCGCGGCAAACGGTTTCACGACGGCTTGCCCGGCCGAACAGAGCGGGCAGGAAGAGTTCGAGTTTCAGTACGGGGAGGACTTCGCCGCGCATATCGAGGCGTTCAACCCGGCCTTCTGCAAGGTTCTCGTGCGTTACAACCCTGAAGGTGACCCGGCTCTCAATCAGCGTCAGGCTGAGCAACTGCGTCGTCTCTCGGACTATTTAAAAAGCAAAGGCCGGAGCCGAATGCTGTTCGAACTGCTTGTACCGCCGGAGAAGGAGCAACTCGACCGCCTCAAGGGCGACAAGAAGGCCTACGACGTCGAAATGCGCCCCAAGTTAATGGTCGGAGCCATCGAACAGTTGCAGAACGCAGGTGTGGACCCGGACATCTGGAAGATCGAAGGGCTCGACAGGCGTGAAGACTGCGAGAAAATCGTGGCGGCTGCAAGGCAGGGTGGTCGGGACAAGGTCAGCTGCATCATTCTGGGACGGGGTGCAGACGACAAGAAGGTCTCCGAGTGGCTGGAAATAGCCGCGCCGGTCCCCGGTTTCATTGGCTTCGCAGTCGGACGGACCACCTTCTGGGAGCCTGTGGTTGATTGGCGGGCCGGTAAGCTCGCCCGGGAGTCTGCCGTCGCCGAGGTCGCGCGACGCTACACGGAGTTCGTGAGCATTTTCGAACGCGCGAGGGGTGCCCGATGGACCGACGCAGCGTGAAACTGGCTCCCTCGATTCTCGCTGCCGACTTCGGCCATCTTGCAGCGCAGGTCGACGAAGCGGTTAAGGCAGGAGCCGACCGGATTCACGTTGACGTCATGGATGGCCATTTCGTGCCCAACATTTCCATGGGAGCGCCGATCGTGCAGGCACTACGAAAGCTGACCGCGCTGCAACTCGAAACCCATCTCATGGTCTCGGACCCGGACTTTTTCCTGGATGAATTTGTCGATGCCGGCTCGGATTCCTTTCTCATTCATTGGGAAGGTAATAACAATCTGCATCGAACTTTGCAGCGCATCAAAGCGTCGCGCAAACGCGTCGGGATCGTGATCAATCCGGCGACGCCGGCATCCGTGCTGGAGGAAGTTCTGGCGCAGGTCGACCAGGTATTAGTGATGACTGTCGACCCGGGTTTTGGCGGCCAGCACTTTCTGTACACCACACTGCCAAAGGTCAAGCGGGTCCGGCAAATGATCGACGCAATTAACCCGGCATGCGAGCTCGAATTGGATGGAGGAATCGATCCGGAAACGGCAGCTATGGGCGTTGCGGCAGGAGCCAATGTATTAGTCGCGGGAACGTCGGTGTTCGACGACACGCTGGGTGTGACAGCGGCCATGAACAAACTGCGTGGTTGTCTGGAGCCGGCGGCATAGGTCGCAAACAGATTGATCGAGTAACAGAAGGAGACATCGATGCAATTAGGAATGGTCGGTCTGGGAAGAATGGGCGCCAACATGGTACGACGCCTTATCAAGGGAGGCCACGAATGCGTGGTCTTCGACAGGTCACCCGAAACAGTCAAAGAACTCGTCGGGGAGAAAGCTGTGGGGGCGTCCTCACTGCAGGACCTCGTCAAGAAGTTGCGGAAACCGAGGACTGTCTGGTTAATGGTGCCGGCAGCGGTGGTGGACAAAATGATCGGCGACCTCACAGCAATTCTCGAGCCTGAAGACATTCTTATCGACGGAGGCAACTCCTACTACGTCGACGACATCCGGCGCGCCAAGGAGCTTGCGCCGAAGCGAATTCATTACGTCGACGTAGGCACGAGCGGCGGTGTCTGGGGGCTGGAGCGTGGTTATTGCATGATGATTGGCGGCGAAGACACTGCGGTCAAACACATTGATCCAATCCTCGCCTGCCTCGCGCCCGGCACTGGAAACGTTCCACGTACACCGGGCCGCGAGAAGCTTGGCGGTACAGCGGAACAGGGTTACCTTCACTGCGGTCCGAACGGCGCAGGCCATTTCGTCAAAATGGTCCACAACGGCATCGAGTACGGCCTTATGGCTGCCTACGCCGAGGGTCTTGGAATTCTGCACGGCGCGAATATCGGAAAGCAGAAGGCTGCCATCGACGCCGAAACTACACCGCTGCGCGATCCGGAACACTATCAATACGATCTGAACCTCCGCGATGTCACTGAAGTGTGGCGCCGAGGCAGCGTCATCGCGTCCTGGCTTCTCGATCTGACGGCTTCGGCGCTGGTCGAAGACGCAGAGCTTAAAAATTTCGCCGGCCGTGTCTCAGACTCCGGCGAGGGGCGGTGGACCATGAAGGCCGCTATTGACGAGGCCGTGCCAGCCCCGGTACTTACCACCGCACTCTACGAACGTTTCATCTCGCGCGGTGACGCCGACTATCAGGACAAACTCCTCTCGGCGATGCGATTCGGGTTCGGCGGCCACCTCGAGAAGGTTGCATGAGCATTAATTCGCGATAGTAAGATGACGCCAGATCATATTCGTTTCCGCATCAGTCCCGAGACCGCTATCGCGCTTGGTGTGACGACGATGGCGCCGGGTGATAAAGCAACTATATGAAACGCGCAGACGAAGGAGAGAAATCATGCGAATCGAAGTGCTTAGCGACGCGGATACGGTTGCCCGGAAAGCTGCGACGCTGATCGCCGAGGAGGCGCGCCTGGCCGTTGCGGCCCGCGGCCGTTTCGTCATGGCTGTCAGTGGGGGGCACACGCCATGGGTGATGCTTCGTGCTCTTGCTCAGGAAGACATTCCATGGTCAAGCATGCACATATTCCAGGTCGATGAACGTGTTGCGCCTGAGGGGGATCCGGATCGAAACCTGACGCACTTGCGTGAGTCTCTGCTGGAGCATGCGCCCCTGCCCGCAGGGCAGATCTACGCCATGCCGGTTGAGATGCCCGATCTTCAAGGCGCCGCGGCGAAGTATGCCGCCGAACTCCAGAAGATCGCCGGCTCACCACCCGTGCTTGATCTTGTTCATCTCGGCCTGGGGCCTGACGGTCATACGGCATCGCTGGTGCCGGGAGATCCCGTGCTGGATGTCACGGACCGCGATGTTGCGGTAACCGGGGTGTATCAGAGACGGAATCGATTGACACTTACTTATCCGGTCATCAATCGTGCGCGCCACATTCTCTGGCTGGTGACGGGCGGCGAGAAGGTACCGATGTACAAGCGCCTGCAGGCCGCCGATCCATCGATACCGGCGGGACGCGTACTGCAAAACAACGCGGTGTTACTCGCCGACAGCGCGGCGGCTGGATCCGCTGCCGGCGGAGGCGAGAGGGAGATCGCATGAGGGTTGGAATTGCTACCGATCATGGTGGCTTCGGTCTCAAAGAAGATCTCATTGCCAGACTGAAAGAGGCAGGGCATCAGGTGGTGGACTTCGGCGCCCATAGCCTGAACCCGCAGGACGATTATCCCGACTTCGTGGTGCCTCTCGCGGAGGCTGTGGTGTCCGGCAAGGTGGATCGTGGTCTGGCTATTTGCGGCAGTGGCGTCGGCGCGTCCGTTTGTGCCAACAAAGTGCCGGGTGTTCGTGCCGGACTCGTCCACGATCATTTCTCCGCCCGTCAGGGTGTCGAAGATGATCATATGAACATACTCTGCATGGGTGGCCGGACGGTGGGTCCGGCTGTGGCATGGGACCTTGTGCAGACATATCTGGCTGCGGAGTACAGCCAGGCTGATCGGCATCTGCGCCGTCTTCGCAAGGTCGCTTCGATTGAAGCGCAGCGATTGAGAACTCAGAACGCTAGTGAGGAAAGACCAATGAGCGACGAACGAGTTGTCCAGTTATCTATCAACACCATCCGCACGCTCTCGATCGATGCTGTTCAGCAAGCCAAGTCGGGCCATCCGGGTACGCCGATGGCACTGGCGCCGCTGGTGTACACCATCTGGAACCGGGTAATGAATTTCGATCCGCAGGATCCGATCTGGCCGAACCGCGATCGGTTCGTGCTTTCGAACGGGCACGCGTCCATGCTCACGTGGTCGATTCTGCACCTCACCCAGGTGCAGGCCGTCAACGCCGAGTACGAGCGCCTCGGAAAGCCTTCGGTGACCCTGGACGACATCCGGCGTTTTCGCCAATTGGACAGCAAGGCTCCGGGACACCCGGAATATCACTGGGTTTCGGGTGTAGAAAACACTACCGGCCCACTCGGCCAGGGCGTTGCCACCAGCGTCGGCATGGCGTTGGCGCAGAAGTGGCTCGCCAACAACTACAATCGCCCGGGCTTTGATATTTTCGATTACAAGATTTACACGGTGTGCGGCGACGGCTGCATGATGGAGGGTGTCGGCTCGGAAGCGGCGTCGCTCGCGGCCCATCTGGGACTCGATAATCTCTGCTGGGTCTGGGACAACAACCACATCACGATCGAAGGCAACACGAGCATCACCTTTACAGAGGATGTCGCTGCCCGCTTCGTCGCCTACGGTTGGAACGTGTTGCGAGTCCACGACGCGAACGATGTCGGCAGCATCGAGCATGCGCTGGATGTCTTTAAGCAGACCAGGGGCAAACCCACATTCATCGTGCTCGACAGCCACATCGGCTACGGCTCACCCCACAAACAGGACACGTCGGCGGCGCATGGCGAACCACTCGGCGACGATGAAGTCCGCCTCGTCAAACGCGCCTACGGGTGGCCTGAGGAGGCGAAGTTCCTCGTGCCCGAAGGCGTGTACGACCATTTCGCAGCCGGTATCGGCAAGCGTGGCCACGACGCCCGGCAGAAGTGGACGGAACTCTTTTCGGCATATCGTGAAAAATATCCAGAGCTGGCGACCCAGATCGAGCAAATGCAACGGCGTGAACTGCCGGCCGGCTGGGATCGCAACCTCCCCGTCTTTTCCGCCGACCCGAAAGGCATCGCCGGTCGAGATGCATCGGGCAAAGTACTCAACGTGCTTGCGCAAAATATCCCGTGGTTTCTTGGCGGTTCGGCGGACCTCGGGCCATCCACCAAGACCACGCTCAACTACGAGGGCGCCGGAGACTTCGAGGCTGCCACGCCGGGGGGCAAGAATCTGCACTTCGGCATACGTGAACATGCAATGGGCGCCATCCTGAATGGGATGTCCCTGTCTAAGCTGCGCCCGTTTGGTGCAACGTTCTTCATCTTCAGCGACTACGCGCGCCCGGCCATCCGGCTTGCGGCGTTAATGGAGCTGCCGGTGATCTTTGCGTTCACCCATGACGCAATGGGCGATGGCGAAGATGGACCGACACACCAACCCGTCGAGCAGTTGGCTTCATTGCGTGCAATTCCAGGTCTGGTAACGCTGCGTCCCGCCGACGCAAACGAAGTGGTCGAGGCGTATCGCTACATCGTGCAACTCCGGCATCAGCCGGCCGTGCTGGCGTTGTCGCGCCAGGTGCTCCCGACTCTGGATCGCAGCAAATATGCAGCCGCGTCTGGTGTTTCGAAGGGTGCCTATGTCCTGGCGGACTCGCCTGGCGCCCAGCCCGACGTCATTCTTATTGCGTCGGGCAGTGAAGTCAGTCTCGCCGTTGAGGCTCACGAGAAACTCGTTGCGGACGGAATCCGGTCGAGGGTGGTTTCAATGCCGTCATGGGATATCTTCGAGCATCAGACCCAGGAGTACCGGGACAGCGTTCTCCCTCCCGATGTCACGGCGCGAGTCGCGATCGAACAGGCCTCAACGTTTGGTTGGGAACGCTACGTCGGTTTAAGCGGTCGAGTGATCGGAATGCATACGTTCGGCGCGTCGGCGCCGCTCAAAGAATTGCAAAAGAAATTTGGCTTCGAGCCTTACGAAATTGTGACCGCCGCAAAACAGCAACTCGGTCGCCGGGCTGCGTGAACCAAAGAAAGCGGCCCGTTGGTGCCCATTCCCCGCCTTAGTAAGGCGGGGAAGCCCTCGCGCAGCGAGGCTGGGGCGGTCTGTTCAAAAGCGAACAGTACCGATTAAATGAGCGCTTCGCGAGCATCTATAACGGCGATCGGAGTCGAATCAAGCACGGAAAGCGGCGCCACCTTTACCGTGCGCTGGCCGCGTCACTCGACCTGACCGACGGCACAGGCGCCATCTTCATTGTGCCCAAGTCCCACGTAATAACATTCGAGTGAGCAGTGCCAGAAGGGCAAAAGTCGCCACAGACAGGCCGTAAATTACAAGAAACCACAACATCTGGCCCTGCCGGGTCGTCATTCTCCCCATCCCTTCTCAGGTGTCCTGCCCCGGAAAATCCAGTAAGCAAATACGGAGTACGCGAGCACCACGGGGGTGACGAAGGCGGCACCAATGAGGATGAATTGTTGGCTTGTGGATGATGATGCCGTATCCCACAGTGACAGACTGAACGGCACAATGTATGGGAAAACAATCAAAGCCATTCCCGAGATACCCACGACAAAGAGGCACAGGCCCAGCGAGAACGGAAGTGCGGGGCTGCTATTTTCGGGCAGCACTGTTAATGTTGCTGCCACAACAGCAAACAAACCAACAAGACAGGAAAGAGCGATCCCATGTGACGCCCAGTGCAAGCGAATTGCCGGCTGGATGTTGAACGCATAGATGCAACCTGTGCCGAACAGAGCAGCGAAGACCGGTGCAGCAATACGCAGGGAGCGACTCGCAAAACGCTGCACCGACGGATTCGATTTCAGTTTGAGCCATCCAGCTCCAAGTACGGCGTAGCCGAACAGGAGAGCGACGCCGCTGATGAGGGGAAGAGGATGGACAATATTCAAAACACTCCCTGTGAAGCGCTGGTTCTGGACTGTCACTCCCTGGATGAGGCCACCCACAATGAGACCCTGCATGAATGCTGCGACTGCCGAGCCGACTGCGAATGCAACGTCCCATTTACGGCGATGTCGTCCCGGCTGCATGCGGAACTCGAAGGAGACGCCACGAAATCCCAACGCAAGCAGCATGACTATGACTGGAAGATAGAAGGCCGGTAACAAAATCGAATATGCAATCGGAAATGCCGCCAGTAGCGTTACGCCGGCCATGATGACCCAGGTCTCGTTGCCATCCCATGTCGGCGTAATCGAGTCCACCATATGGTCGCGGGACGCGCTCGCCGGCTGCAACAGGAGCAGTATCCCCACTCCCAGATCAAATCCGTCCAGAATGACGTAAAGAGCAAGCGCGAAAGCCAGAAAAGAAAACGACAGCAGTGGAAGATCCATTTCGTTAATGCCTTTACGCAATGCGCCTGTTCACGACACGTGCCGGGCTATCCAGCACGTGCGGCCGGAATGCGTTCTTTAGAGAACCCGAAGCTTCGGCATGTGCCGGCGCTGCAGCCGGGCCACGCCGGACAATATGTAAGGCAAAAACGAGGAAGGCGCTTATGAAGACCGCGTAAACGCACACAAATGCGATCAGAGTTGACAGGAGCGCCTGCGCAGGGACAGGAGAGACTGCGTCCACGGTTCTCAGGATGCCGTAGATGACCCATGGCTGCCGTCCAGTCTCCGCAACATACCAGCCGGCCAATGTCGCGATAATTCCGGAAGGTGTCATGAACACCAGCATCCAGAGAAACCACCTGGAGCTGAAGAGTCTCCCACGGAATCGCAACCATAGCGAAACAACTCCCACCGTGAACATGAGAATTGCCAGGCCATACATGATTCGGAAGGCATAGAACACCACGCCCATCACGGGCTGCCGGTCGAGCGGCGTATTTTTCAGGCCTTCAACACGCCCGTGCAGACTGTGAGTCAACCAGATGCTTCCGAGGTACGGTATTCCCACTTCGAACCGGTTTCGTTGATTGGCCTGGTCGGGGATTATGAACCAGTAATACGGAGCCGGCGACTCCGATTGCTTTTCCCAGAAGCCTTCAGCAGCCTGCATCTTTGATGGTTGGTACTTGAGCATCGTGCCATAGACAAGGTCTCCGATGAACACCTGCCCCGCTATCAACACCGTGGCGAACGCGGTTCCCAACGACACCGTCCTGCGCGCAAAAGCCTGGTGTTTGCCTCGCAGGAGATACCAGGCACCCATTCCTGCAACCATGAACGAGGCCGTAAGGTAGGCTGCGTTCAGCATGTGCGGTAGCCGGTATGGCCACGACGGATTCACGATCACGTCTCGCCAGTTCAGGACGGTCAAATGGCCATCACGTATTGCGACACCGGCCGGCGTTTGCATCCAGCTATTTGCGGAAAGAATCCATGAGGCTGATACAAGCGTACCGCCCGCCACCATGCAGGTAGCAAAAAAGTGCAGCTTTGGGCCGACGCGGTGGAGACCAAAGAGCATGATTCCCAGAAAGCCCGCCTCCAGGAAAAAAGCCGTCAGTACCTCAAGCGCGATCAGCGGGCCGATTGCTGGTCCAGCCATGTCCGCAAAGCGAGCGAAGCCGAGACCGAACTCGAAGGAAAGCACGATTCCTGTAACGACCCCGATCCCGAAGCCCATCGCAAAAATGCTGAGCCAGAACTTATAGATCTGGATGTATAAGGGATCTTTGGTCTTCAGCCAGAGCGCTTCAGTTACCGCCAGGAAAGAAGCGAGACCGATCGACATCGTCGGGAAAATGATGTGAAAGCTCACCGTAAAACCAAACTGAATTCTGGCAAGAGTCGAGGGATCGAGGCTCATAGTTCCGCACCTTCTGCCGGAAACATGCGATAGAGAACAACGGCAGCGATTATGAATACGACGAGCCCCGCAAGGGCGAATCCAACGCCGAACACTCCGGCAATGATGAAAAAGAACAGCCCCCCTGCGAATGCCGCCGCCACGCTGCCGAGGCGGCGCAACATGTTACTGCTCCTCATTATTAGTCCCTGGGACGTTGCGTGACTTGCGTTCCTCTCTCGACGTCTGATCGTGTCGTCTGAAGATTTCTGTTCAGTCTAGTTCGTTGCTGGAGGGAAACAATCCGGAGAACTTCGGACGTACTGACAGTTTTCTGCCTGAGGAAAATCATTCGTAATTTTACGTCTTGTTTTTTGTTAGTGACCGTAACTAGGCTCAGAAAGATTGATTGCCTGGCTGTAAAACTGCAATTCTGCGGATATGGTGAACACAAATGAGTGAGACACATGCTGACGCGTTCGTATTTTTCGGTGCGACGGGTGATCTGGCCTTCAAGAAGATCTTTCCGGCGCTGCAGGCATTGGTCAAACGTGGCAAGCTTAGCGTGCCGGTAATCGGTGTGGCCAGAGCCGCCAGAAACGTCGACGAGTTGCGCGCACGTGCACGCGCGAGCCTCGAAGAACACGGGGGTTTCGATCCTGAGTCTTTCGATAGACTCGCCAGGTTGTTGCGATATGTGCGTGGCGACTACAACGATCCCGCGACGTTTAGTGCAATCCGCAAAGAGCTCGGTTCCGCGGAGCGCCCGACCTTTTATCTTGCAATACCACCTGTGTTGTTCGAGACGGTCGTCGAACAATTGGAGAAATCCGGTTTTGCTGCTGGCTCACGCATCATCATCGAAAAGCCATTTGGAAGGGACCTTGTCACGGCTCAGGAACTGAACCGGATCTTGACGAGCACATTCCCAGAGAAATCGATATTTCGTATTGACCATTACCTCGGGAAACGGCCGGTTCAGAACTTGCTTTACTTCAGGTTCGCAAATTCGTTTCTCGAGCCGTTCTGGAATCGCAACTATATTGAAAGTATTCAGATCACGATGGCGGAGAATTTTGGTGTGCAAGGCCGAGGCGCCTTCTATGAGCAGACAGGCACTATCCGTGATGTCATTCAGAACCATCTGTTCCAGGTTTTGAGCAACCTCGCCATGGAGCCTCCGATTCGCACGGACAGCGAATCCATTCGTGACGAAAAAGTGCGGGTCTTGAAGGCCGTCGAACCATTGGATCCGAAGGAAGTCATCCGCGGTCAATTCCGCGGATATCGAAAAGAGCCGGGCGTAGCACCGGATTCGAAAGTCGAAACGTTTGCCGCCCTGTGTCTGAAAATCAATTCCTGGCGTTGGCAGGGAGTCCCTTTTTACTTCCGTGCCGGGAAATGTTTGCCGGTAACCTGTACTGAAGTCTTTGTCCGGCTTCGCAAGCCACCTTCTGTGTATTCTTCCGCGGGTCTGGCGCCGAACCACGTCCGGTTTCGAATCAGCCCGGAGATAACGCTCGCTGTCGGAGTAATGGCGCTGACGCCGACAGAGGAAATGAGTGGGCAGCCTGTGGAAATGGTCGCGAGTCATTGCGCTCCTCCCGGTGAACCGGAAGCGTATGAACGGTTGTTAGAGGAGGCAATGGTCGGAGACCCGACGATGTTCGCACGAGAGGATTATGTGGAGGAGGCGTGGCGGATCGTCGATCCCGTGCTGAAAGCGGATACGGCTTTGTGTGAATACGAACCAGATACCTGGGGACCCGGCGTCGTCAATCAGACAGTATCACCTGCCGGAGGCTGGCAAAATCCGGAAATGCGTGACGCGAACTGCGGCGATTCGCCAAAAGCCGCTGCTTGACTTCGATGCCAGACGAAAAAGCAGGCGAACCGAAAGAGACCGCAGTTAACGAGCGTCGCAGCGACGAGACGAAACCTGCGCCCGAGGCCGGCGCGCCCCCTGAGCGCCGGCCGGCTTTTCAGAGGTTCATTCCGTGGCTCGTGCTTTTACTGGCTGCCGTCATTCTGTTTGCAATCATCGCGGGCTGGAATCGATGGGTCGGCGGCGGCACGGTGAAGACGGACGACGCATACCTGCGCTCCGATATCACACCTTTGAGTACGAAAGTGTCCGGCACTGTCCAACAGGTCGTGGTCGCGGACTATCAACACGTCAAAGCGGGGGACCTCCTCGTGCAGTTGAAAGACGACGACTTCAGGGCGCAGGTCGCAGAGGCGGAGGCCGGCGTAGCCGCTGCGCAGGCCGCCCTGGAGAACAACGCGAAACAGAAGCTGCTGCAAGCCGCCAAAATCATGCAGGCCCGCGCGGTACTTGAGGGCGCTAAAGCCGAACTGGCGCAGGGGGAGGCCGCGGTGGAAGCGGCCAAAGCGGACATTGCCAACGCGCAGGCCGGCGTGGATGAGGCGCGGGCGAAGATCCCCGACGCGCAGGCGAACATCGAGGCAGCAGCGGCCGAAGCCGAGCAATCGCTCCTGGAAAGGAAGCGACAGGAGGCTCTGGTCAACGACGGGTCTGCGACCAGACAGAATCTGGAACAGGTGGTTGCGACTCAACAACGCTTCGCCGCAAGCCTCAACAGCCGGAAGGCCGAGCTGACGCAGACGCACGCTCTGGTCGAAAGCCGCCGGGCCGAGTTGTCCAAGGCCCGCGCCCAATTGGCATTGAGAGAGGCAGAACGGCAGCGCGCCGTTGCTCAAATATCAAGCAAATCGGCAGAACTTGACGCGCAGCACAAGCAGAGCAGCGTAGTGGACACGGAAGAAACGCAACGAAGGGCCGACCTCAACGCAAAGCAGAGCGCGCTTCAGGTCGCGATGACAAATCTCGACTACACCAGGATCGTCGCGCCGACTGAAGGCATGGTGGGTGAGCGGAAAGTACGGCTCGGCCAGCTGGTCTCTCCTGGCACTCAGGTGATCTCACTGGTCGAGAACGCAATATGGGTTCAGGCGAACTACAAAGAGACGCAACTGAGAAACGTCGCCAGCGGGGACCAGGCGGAGGTCACGGTTGATGCCTTTCCCGGTGTCGTGCTGCACGGGCACGTTGAAGAGCTCTCGCCTGCCAGCGGGTCGCAGTTCGCCCTCCTGCCGCCGGACAACGCGACTGGAAACTTCACAAAGATTGTGCAGCGCATTCCCGTAAAGATTGTGCTCAATGTCGATCCCGCCATGGCGGAACGCCTGCGGCCCGGTATGTCCGTCATCGCTGCGATCAGGACGGAGCAAAACACAAAGGCTGAAGCGAGTACTAACTGATGAGCGCCGTTACAGGCCAGAGCGCAACGCGACCGAACGCGTTTCTCGCTTCAATGCCCAGACTCGGCCGGGCCATCCTTTCCCTTAACCAGAATGTGTATGTGGGGACCGTGGGCGTGTTTCTCGGCGCCGGGATCGCGACCTTGAATGGCCGCCTCATCAGCGTCGGCTTGCCCGACCTGCGCGGCGCACTGGGACTCGGAGTTGATGAGGCCAGCTGGATCCCGACGGCCTATAACATGGCGCTGATGTTCATCGGGCCATTCTCAGTCTATCTGGGCGGGCTGCTCGGCGTCCGGCGTGTACTACTCTGGTCGGCGGCGATTTTTATTCTTTGCTCGCTCCTGCTGCCCCTTTCGCCAAATCTGAACGTCCTGCTTTGCCTGCAAGTGATCAGCGGCCTCTCTTCCGGCACCTTCTATCCGCTGACATTCACCTATGCGGCCCGAGCCCTTCCATTGCGGTACGTCGTTTACGCCATCGGCGTCTATCCGCTGGATATTGTGGGCGCGACCAGCCTCGCGGTGCCGCTCGAAGCATGGCTGACGGAACACCTCTCCTGGCACTGGCTCTTCTGGGTAAGCGCGCTGATCACGCTGCCGATGATGCTTTGCGTCTATGTGGCGATCCCGAACCCGCCCGGACGTTCAGGCCCGAAGCCGGTCCTGAGCTGGCGTGGATTTCTCTACGGCAGCCTCGGGCTTGCTCTTATCTACGGTGCCCTCGACCAGGGCGAGCGGCTGGACTGGCTCAATTCAGGTGTGATTGTGGGACTGGTGGCGGCGGGAGTTTTTCTGCTCGTCGTGTGCGTGATCCGCAGGTTGCTGTCGCCAAACCCGCTGGTAAACCCAATTTTTCTTGTCAACCGGAACACCCTGATCTTAGGCGCCTGCCTCTTCTCATTTCGCTTCGCGATGCTTGCCATCGCGTTCCTGATACCGGCTGTGCTCGGTACGACCCAGGGGTATCGCCCGCTCGAAACGGGCCGGGTGATGCTGGGGTTGGTCGTGCCGCTGATTCTTGCAGGTCTGATCTCCGTGCAGCTGCTGCGACGGTTCGATAACCGGCTGGTGCTCGGCTCGGGTTTTGTAGTGATGGCAGCGGCGTGTCTCCTGAATGCCCGGTTGACCAGCGCCTGGGCCAACGACAATTTCTTCGTGCCGCAGATCGTGATGGGTTGCGGGCTTGCTCTATCATTCACCGGACTGGTCGCCCTTCTGGTCCAGAATGTGATAGACGCGGGCGGCCTTTCCAACCCCTTTAACGTGCTCACTTACTCGGCGTTCGTCCACACCGTCCGGCTGTTCGGCGGAGAGTCGGGCTCGGCGATCATGCAACGGCTGGTCGCCGTCCGCGAGAAATTCCACTCGAACATGATCGGCCTCCATGTCGCTTCGGGTAACTGGCTCACTGACGAGCGGTTGAAAATGCTTACCGGCGGGCTGCTGCCTGGCTCGCCAGGGTCGGACGACGCGCAGGGGAGGGCCCTGCAACTGCTCGGCGGACAGATGAGGGTACAAGCTTATACACTCGCATACGCCGATGGGTTCGTCGTCATTGCTTTCGTCGCAGCCTTCGCCGTTGTCCTGACTGCTTTGATGAGGCCGATCAAGTCCTACTTCGGCGCCCCTGCTAAGTAGTGCTTTTCGTAATTACGCTATCGTATTCGGATAAGCCACGGATTTAACGGATTGAATCCGTTAAATCCGTGGCTTATCAAGCTAGGCGGCGGGCTTTTTCCCGGCTTCCCGGCGCCGCCTGCCGGACATCAGATAAATGTTAGCGCGCGGATCGAACAGCGGATCGGCAGAGGCCTCGATACCTTCAACGCGCGGAATCGGGTCGAAGATGATTCGCTGCTGTTCGCCGGCATTGTTCGGGACAACGGCTGTCAACGCGATCTCTCCGAACGTGATCAGCTGACGGCTTTCAGGCCAGCGGACGGTCGAATCGTCCGTGATGTCGCCATCCTGTGACAACTGAACGACGACTCGAAACCGCACCGGTTCTTTGGCCACACGAGCTTCGACCTCATCGAACAGGAAGTTCGGCGTTCGTTTGGCCGCAGCCGCGTCGTCCAGGTATTCGTTGCCGGCAACCGGCACGACCCGATACCGCCCATGGCAGCTCTTGCCTGCCGCATTCGTGAAACGGAATGCAGACACCGCAAAAAACGATTCCCGTGCAAAGCTTGTCGGTATCGGCTTCCGCATCTGGACGAATGCCAGCGCGGCAGGATGCTTGCCAAAAAACTGCTCGATGGCGTTCGGATGTGGTCCGGCCGGATCCGTAGCGGCCAGGGCGGTGATGAATTCCAGAAACTCATCCCCGGTCCGCGCCGGGAAGCTGTCCACGGAGTGCGCCACAATGTCGGTGTGAACGTGCTCCGCCAGATGAAAACGAATCGCGAACCCGCGCGGACTGGCATTCTGCGCGTCATTGTCTGCAACGGCAGGGATTCCCGCGAAGTCGGACAAGCGCACGGTCACCGGGACGGAAGCACGCTCAACATGTGGCGCCCGCGTCAGCGATTTCGCCTCCGTCGACGCTTTGAACTCGCCTGTCAGCAGAATCCCTTTGGCATGCGCAGGGCGGAACCCGGGATGAGGCCCGTGTTCGGCTTTATCGAACGCTTCGATAACGTTGCGGCTGAGGGTCAACATCTTCTGGTCGGTCGTGAGAGGCATGGTTGGTATCTCCTGGTTTGGGGAAATTTCAGGCGGGCAAATTTCAGAATAACGCTGATGGTCTCGCCATGCGCTATACGATTGTGAAATTTTCGAGGGCCCGCGTTTTGCTCGACTCTCGAAACGCGGGCTGAAGCCCGCGACTACAGTTCATGCATTTATCGTGGCAAGTACCGGCAAGGGCGAAAGCAGTTATGATGGTTTTTTACTGAGGATTCGGACCGCGCTGGCCGCGCCCGCCGGCTCCGCCACGACCGCGGGCGTCTGCCTCGGGTTGTACAACACCCTCGACGGTCACGGAGCCGCTTTGCGGTGCACGTCCGACGTTACCGCTAACACCACCCACGCTGATCGTGATGACCGTGCGGCCGTCGGCGCGGGTGATGGTTTCCGCAAAGGCGCGTTTCGCACCATCCCTGGCGGCATAGGCTTTGACAGTGACCTGTTCTTTGTTGTCGATCATGTCTTTGTACAGGTCCCGGGTGAAACCATTCCGGACCAATTGATTCGGGCCCGGCGTTTCCAAGGCCCAGTTGGTCACGCGGCCGTTCGTCGCGGAAGTGACGTTCATGTAGATAAACCCATGCGGGTTCTGCTGGTCGACTTTATTAATGACTCCGACCAGCGTCATCGGCTTGCTGCTGTCATACTCGGCGGCGAACGAGTGGTGCGCCATAGCAGCAACGGGCAGCATGGCCAGAGTGACAGCAAGGGCAATAAGAGTTCTCTTCATGGTTGTACCTCCAGAAAACACACATGATCTCAGCGCGCCACTGGTTCTCGAACGAGGCGGAAACCGACGTCGCTGACGCGGAGCGTGGGACCGAAATAGTGGTAACGTTCAGACACCCGAAGCGAGTCTGCCGGGTTCGGCCAGCCGCCTCCGCGGATAACCGGTAAGGCCACGCCCGGCGTGCCGCGTCCGGGAGGTGCGAGGCCTGTATTCGGGGGCGCTCCCGGCGGATCGTCCGTCGGCGAGGTGGCATAGTAAGTCGCAAGATAGGTGTCGGCCGTCCATTCGCGGACGTTGCCGATCATGTCATAGAGGCCCCATGCATTCGGCTTCCGGGTTCCGACAGGGTGCGACTCGTCGTTCGCGTTTTTTTCGTACCAGGCAATTTCATCGAGCGGGCCGTAGGTGGCGCCCTTCGTTCCCGCGCGCGCCGCATATTCCCACTCCGCCTCGGTGGGTAGCCGGTATTTATAGCCATCGTTGCGCATGTTCAGCCTGTTGGCGAACTCGATAGCCTCGGCACGCGTCACGTTCTCGACAGGATTGTTGTCTCCGGCAATCGCGCTCTGATTCTCCATCATCATGGCCTTCCACTGCGCCTGGGTCACTTCGTACTTCCCCATCTCGAAGGCTTTCGTGATGCGAACCTGGTGCTGCGGCTTTTCGTCGTTCTTGCAACTGTTGTCGTCTGGCGAGCACCCCATCATGAATTCGCCGGCGGGAATATTCACAAACTCCATACCGATGACATTCTTCAGCTCTCGCGTCTGGGCTATTGAGCGTACTTGCGCCACAAAACAAGTGACGGCAATGGCCAATGTGCCAGCAAAGGCGAGTCTCATCTGCGTTCCTTATTTCAGGGCGAACGTGTACAGGGACGTCCCGCACTGGACGCTCACATACTGCTTTCCATTGACCATGTAACTCATCGGACCCGCGGAAACGGACGGTCCGAGATTGGTCTCCCACAGGAGCTTGCCATCGCGGGCATCGAGGGCAAGAAACTGGCCGTCGCGGCCGCCGGCGAACAACACATTCGAAGCGGTGGTGAGTACGCCGCCTTCGGTGGACGGAGCAGACATGCGGAAGGTCCACTTACGCTGTCTGGTTTTCGGATCCATGGCGATGATGGAGCTGAATACGTCATCGGTTGCACCTCCGCGCCCTGGGCTTGTGCCGGTGAAGCTCTGGCCATCGTGGAATTCCGGAGGATCTTCGCCCTTGCGGTAAACACTGGAGCTGTTCTCCCACGAGGGGATATAAAACAAGCCCGTCACCGGACTGAACGACGGATTGTACCAATTCGTGCCGCCCTGGTTGCCGGGGTACACCAGCGTCCCTTGCGTTGTGGGCACGATTCCGGGCGCTCGCGTCGGCCGGCCTTTTTCATCGAATCCGGTCAGCCAGTTGGCCTTGACGAACGGGGTACCCGACAGGAACTGACCGCTGGTGCGGTCGAGCACGTAGAACACGCCATTGCGGTTTGCCCACATCATGACTTTGCGGGGACTGCCGTTCAATGCGATGTCGGCGAGAACCGGAACCTGGGTCGCATCCCAATCGAATTCGTCGTGCGGAGAGAACTGGTAATGCCATTTGAGCTTGCCGGTGTCGGCATCGACGGCAATGACGGAGGAGCTGTAGAGGTTGTCTCCAATGCGGTTGTCGCCGTTATAGTCGGGACCGGCGTTGCCGGTGCCCCACATGGTGAGGTTCGTTTCGGGATCATAGGAACCGGTAACCCAGATGGGGGCTCCGCCATGCAGGTAAGCGTCGTTGGGTTTGCCGTCCTTGCCGAGCCATGTCTCGTATCCGGGCTCGCCGGGTCCGGGAACCGTGTTGAAGCGCCAGAGCTCTTTACCAGTGTTCACGTCGAAGGCTGCGAGGAAGCCGCGGACACCGTGTTCGCCGCCGGCAACGCCGGTGATCACCTTATCCTTGACCGCGAGAGGCGCCACGGTCATCGCGTACTGTTGCTTGTAGTCGGCAACCTCGACGTTCCACAGTTCTTTGCCGGTCTTTGCATCGAGCGCGATCATTTTTGCGTCGAGGCCGGCCAGGAAGAGCTTGTCGCCGAGGATGGCGACGCCGCGGGTGAGGTTGCCGCAGCAGGGATTGCGTGTGCCTTCGGCCGGCTTATGCGAGTACTGCCAGATGGTCTTGCCGGTGGCGGCATCGAGTGC
The DNA here is from genome assembly GCA_963738025.1 of uncultured Acidobacteriota bacterium. Lineage (GTDB taxonomy): Bacteria > Acidobacteriota > Terriglobia > 20CM-2-55-15 > 20CM-2-55-15 > 20CM-2-55-15. The sequence continues at coordinate 400,475 of CAVTWA010000003.1, forward strand.
GATCACGTCGTTGGGGCTCTGGATCGTATACATGACGCCGTCGACGACGAGCGGAGTGACCTCGTGCTTGTCGAGTGAGCGCGATTGAAAGACCCATTTGAGAACGAGGTTCGCAGCATTTTCCGGGTTGATCTGCGTGAGGCCGCTGTGGCGCTGGCTGTTGAAGTTCCCGGAGTAGGTCAACCAATTCTGGGGCTCCTGATTCGAGCGCAGGATCCGCTCGAAGGGAACCGGCGTCACGGGTGCTTCGCGGTTGGGTGGCCCTCCGCGGCCCTGGCCCAAAACGGTCGTGGCGGCGCAGGCGATCAGGAAAAGACATTTCTTCATAAGGTTAACCTCTCTGGGAGTGTGGCCCCGTATCTTAACATTTGAGAGACCCGGGTTTTACAACTCTTAACGTGACAATCTACTGGCGGTTTCGTCTCATGATATTCGAATGAGATTTTGTAAATTGGTTCGTAAAAGTTTTGTTTGTTTCCTGGTCTTGACCAGCGTGAGCCTGATGCCGGCCGCGGCTCAAAGCATTTCCTTTGGAATAAAGGCGGGCACGCCGGCGACGGATGAATTTCAGGCGAACACCCAGGCCTCGAATCCGGCCAGCTACAGTGATGACACGCCCCGGTACACCATCGGGCCGGTCTTCGAACTTCATCTACCGCATCATTTTTCCATCGATGTGGAAGGGCTTTACAAACCCCTGCGCTACAATTTCTACCCCTTTGGCTTTACCTCGTTTCGGGCAGTAACAACCGCAAACTCATGGGAGTTTCCGGTCCTCGTACGCCGTTATATAACCACCGGCATCCGTCCATTCTTCAATGGCGGCGTGTCTTTCAGTCACATCAACGGCAGCAGCACAACGTTCACCAACGGCAACTTTCAGACGACGGACGCTGCCGCGGATCTTGTTTCGACAGGAAACCACGGATTCGTTGCTGGAGCCGGTCTGGATTATGAGAAGGGTCCGATCCACTTTCAGCCGGAAATCCGTTACACAAGGTGGCAACACGCAAACTTCACGTCAGCGGACGGTATGTTGAGTTCGAACTTGAACCAGATCGAAATACTATTCGGTGTGACGTTCCACAAAGAGTAACATGCGAAAAAACCTGTTTGTTCTGACCCTGCTCCTGCTTGGAGCATCGACTTCCGTTACCGTAACGCAAGGCCGACGAACCAGCCGCATCCGGGCAAGAATCGACAATGAAGTCCGCACGGCGTTACAAGGACACGTCCGTTCAGCAAACCAGACTCAAGCCGATGCAGGACCAATCGATCCGCAGCTTGCGCTGTCCCATATCACGATGATGTTTAAGAGAACGGCCGAACAGCAGGCCGATCTCGAGAGTTTCCTTCAAGAACAGCAGGATCCGGCATCGCGCGACTATCATTTGTGGCTTAGTCCGGAGCAATTCGCGGATCGCTTCGGACTCAGCGCTGACGATCTGAACAAAGTTGTGTCGTGGCTTCAGTCGCAGGGGTTCACCATCGACGAGATTCCGCCAAGCCGGTCATGGATCGTTTTCAGCGGGACCGCAGAGCATGCTCAATCGGCGTTTCGCATGGCGATTCACCATTACGCGGTGGACGGTACGGACCATTTCGGCGCAGCGTCGGAACCCTCTGTGCCGGCGGCCTTCGGCGGAGTCGCGCTTGCAATCCGGGGGCTCGACGACTTCCGCTTCAAGCCACGAGTCAAGGCCCGGCAAGTTCACTTCACGTCTAATTTAACGGGAAATCATTATCTGGTACCCGCCGATATTTCGACGATCTACAACTTTCAGAGCCTCTACAACACGGGCATCGACGGCACAGGACAGACGATTGCGATCGTTGGACAGACTGATATTTTCCTTTCCGATATCCGCGCGTTCCGCAGCAATTCCGGGCTGCCGCCCAACGATCCTGCGATTATTCGCATTCCGGGTTCGCGCGACCCGGGAATCAATGACGGTGACCTTACGGAATCGGACCTCGATCTGGAATGGGCGGGCGCGGCAGCTCCAAACGCTCAACTGATTTTTGTAAACTCCACTGATGTTTTTCAATCGTTGTTTTACAGCATCGGCCAGAATATCGCGCCCGTTGTCAGCATGACTTATGGCGGCTGCGAAGCCGACTTCACATCCTCAGACAGAAATATGCTGGTCGCCGCTGCACAGCAGGCGAACGCGCAAGGAATGACCATCGTTGCAGCCGCTGGTGATGCAGGAGCGGCGGACTGCGACGGAGACTTCCCGGACCGGCAGTTTGCCTCGCTTGGATTAACCGTCGATATGCCGGCGAGCCTGCCCTACGTCACTGGCGTCGGTGGAACCACGTTCTATGACGTGCCGGGCAGCAAATACTGGAGCACTACGAATACTGCGGCGAACGGCTCGGCGCGATCCTATATTCCAGAAGTTCCATGGGACGATACGCTGGTGTTCGGAGAAATGACTCTACTCGGTGGAGGCGGAGGAAGAAGTTCCGTTTTTCCGAAGCCAGTCTGGCAGCAGGGTCCGGGAGTTCCCGCAGATGCGGTTCGCGACGTTCCGGATGTCTCGTTGTCCGCTTCAGAGCACACAGGCTATTTGATTTGTTCCGGCGGAAGCTGCGTCGATGGCTTTCGCGCCAGCGATACCACTCTCTTCGCCGTGAACGGAACATCCGTAGGTTCTCCTATCTTCGCCGGCATCGTCGCGCTGATGAATCAAAAGATGTCGGCGCCTCAAGGAAATGTGAATCCCGGACTCTATACGTTGGCGACCAGCGTTCCCAGCGCATTTCATGATGTCGTTACCGGTGGCAATTGGATGCCCTGCAGTGCAGGCTCGCTGGATTGTCCTCGCAACAGACTTCTCGGATACCCGGCAGGCCGAGGCTATGATCTCGCTACCGGGTTGGGCTCCGTGAACGCCTTCAATCTTATAAACGCCTGGCCGTCTGTACAGCCCTGACTCATGGCCCTCGCCGGTCCCGCCGCTGCCATGTAGTCGCGGGCTTCAGCCCGCGTCCCGCTTCCCACATTCTGGCGTGAAGCAGGGCGCGGGCGGAAGCCCGCGACTACACAAATTCGAATATGTTGACGGGCCACAGGAGCGCGTGCTAGTCTCCTGTTGACTTCCAACATAAAGGTTAATATGCCCACTGCAGATGCGGACATTCCCTACGGCACCCTGGATCTGATGGTATTGAAAACTCTACAGGCGATGGGTCCACTTCATGGCTACGGCATCGCCCGGCGGATCGAGCAACTGGCGCAGGGGATGCTCGCCCTGAATCAGGGCACGATTTATCCCGCGCTGCTGCGGCTGGAACAGAAAGGGTGGATCACGAGCCGATGGGGCACGAGTGAGAATAATCGCCGCGCGCGCTTTTACGAGATCACGCGGGCCGGAAAAAAGCAGCTGGCCGTTGAAACCGAAAGCTGGGAACGCACGGTCGCGATCATGTCGAAGATGCTGGAGGACAAATCATGAGCGGCCTTCGCACACTCATCGCGCGTATCCGCGCTCTTCTCCGGCGCCGTCACGAAGAGGGCCTCGCCGATGAAATCGCGGCCCATCTGGAATTGCTCGCGGCCGATTATCGACAGCGTGGTTTATCGGCCGCTGACGCGCGGGCGGCCGCTCGTCGAGAGTTCGGCGGGGTCGATCAGATCAAAGAGCATGTGCGGGACCAGCGCGGATTTGTCTGGTTCGACGTGCTGCGGCAAGATTTCCGCTATGTGGTGCACTCGTTGTTGCGAACGCCCAGCTTCACGCTCGCGGCGGTGAGTACGCTCGCGCTGGGGATTGGCGCGACTACCGCGATTTTCAGCGTGGCCAATGCGGCGTTGTTGAGGCCGTTGCCATATCCCCACCCGGACGATCTCTGGACCGTCCACACGGCATTCACGGACGGACGTGTGACGAGCGGGCTCGTCGGACCGCTCGAATTGACCCGGCTGAAGGATCCTACGCTGCCGATCATGAACGCGGCACTGTCCGCACATCAGGACCTGACCCTGTTGCGGAACGACGGCACGCCGCAGGCGATCGTGGGATCGGGTATCGATGAGGGCTTCTTTCCACTCTTCGGCGTTCCCTTGATCATGGGAAGCGGATTCACGCCGGAGCATTTTCACCAAAACGGGCCGACAGGCGCGGTGATTTCGTCGCGGCTATGGCATAGCGCGTTCGCTGGTGATCCCGGCATTGTGGGAAAGACGCTCACTCTCACATCCGGCAGCGAGCTGATCCTTGGTGTCGCACCGCCCGAGATGGATGTACCGCCGGGGACCGACGTGTGGTTCAATCTGCAGCTCGATCCCCAGGGAACCAATCACAGTTTTGACGGCTATCTCCGGGTACGTCCGCGGACATCGCCTGAGATGCTGTCCAGCCAACTGACAGCCGTCGCGCTTGGCCTCGGGCACGACTACCCGGGGCCGGAAGGCAATCGCGCCTTTGTGATCGAGCCGTTTGTGCACGCCGTGGTGGGCGATCTGCGGCCGGTGTTAATCATCGTGTTCTCGGCGACCGCACTGCTGTTCATACTGGCATGCGTCAACGTGGCGAACCTGCTGCTGGCGCGCGCGTCGCGCCGTTCACGCGAGGTCGCGATCCGCGCCGCACTGGGCGCCAGCCGCGGCCGCATTGCGGCACAATTATTAACCGAGTCCGCCGTGCTGGCCGCGACAGGCACGCTGGCTGGTGTGGCCGTAGCATACGCCGCAGTGCGCGCTGCTGTTGCGCTATGGCGCCTCACAGTTGCCGCGGCTCGCGACGGTACCCTTCGATACACCGGTGCTGCTGTTTGCGATAGCGATGCTGGTGGTTTGCGCGCTGGGCGTGGGCTTAGCGCCAATGCTGCAAATGTCCGGGACCGGCATCGAGACATGGCTGCGTGAACGTGGACGCACGGTCGTCAGCACGCGATCAACGTATCGCGCCTTGCGGATGATGATCATCGCCGAAGTTGCAGTCGCCGTCACCATCGTGGCGGGGACGGGACTGCTGGTGCGGAGCTTTCTCAATCTGCAGCGCAACGACCCCGGGTTCGCCAGCCGCGGGCGTCTGACGTTCGACGTGTTGCTGCCTTTCCCGCAATATCGCGATCCGGGCGTGCGCCGCGCATGGGTGCAAACGCTGTTCAGCGATCTTCGCAATATCCCGGGGGTCACCGCCGTCGCCGGCTCGTCCGACTTTCCCCTGCGGCCGGAAAACGGTGGATCCCGGCCGCTCGTTCAGTTGGATGACTGGACGGAATCGCACGAGCACGTCGTGGCCTGGATGCGCATCGTGACGCCGGCATTCTTCGATGCCATGGGGATTCGCCTCCAACGGGGTCGCGGGTTTACCGATGATGATGGTGCGAAGACGGCGCCGGTGGCAATCGTCAACGAAAGTTTTGTTCGCAAATATGTCGGCGATCGCGATCCGTTGACGGCACAGATGTCGTTTGGCTTTCCTAATGTGAACCCCGCCACAAAGCGCGCGATCGTCGGCGTCGTCAACGATGTGAAGTACGGATCGCTGTGGAGCAGTGCCGAACCGGCGTTCTATCTCGTCGAAGAGCAGGTGCCTCTGGCCCCTCGCCTGAATGTCGTCGTCGCCACGAATGTCGGTGACCCCCGCGTGGTGATTCCCGCGGTCCGTGGCGAAGTACAGAAGATGGATCCGCAGCTGGCGTTCACCGTCGAACCGGTAACCGAGGTGGTTGCTGCGACATTGACCCGTCAGAAGCTGGGAACCACATTGATGCTGTTATTCGGGGCGATGGCCTTAGTGCTGGCGGCGATCGGGATCTACGGCATGATCGCGTACTCGTCGGCGGAACGGCACAGTGAAGTCGCCACGAGAATGGCGCTCGGCGCCACGCGCGCAAACATCTTCTGGCTGCTCGCGAGACAGGGGCTCGTCGTCGCTGCGACCGGTGCGGCGATCGGTCTGGGAATCGCCTATGGGACCGGTCGACTGGCCTCGAGCTGGTTGTATGAGGTACGGCCGTCCGATCCCTGGATCCTCGGGTCGGCGCTTGCCGTCGTGGTGGGCGTCACGTTCATCGCGACATTGATTCCGCTGGGGCGCGCCGCGCGCATCGATCCGGCGCTTTCGCTCCGGTTGGAATGACGTGTGACGCCGGGGCCCGGTCACGGACGCCGGGCGGCCGGAGAAACCGATCGCTGACATTGCTTCGGAGGTCTCGTATGAGTGTCTATCGTCGTATCCGTTTCATACTACCCGTTGTGACCCTCATCGTCTGTCTGGTGATCGGGGGTTCCTTCTCGCTTCAGCTCGGACAGTCGGCTGCTTTGCCCGAGCAGATCACCGATCAGGAATTCTGGCGCATGATCACCGAATTCTCAGAGCCTCAGGGGCTTTACACCGGCGATAACTGGATTTCCAACGAAGCGAGCATTCAGGATGTCATTCCGCCGCTCAAGCAGCTGACCCGGCCGGGCGGTATTTATCTTGGCGTTGGGCCGGAGCAGAACTTCACGTATATGTGGGCGCTGCAATCGAAGATGGGGTTCATCATCGATATCCGGCGGCAGAACATGCTGACAATCCTTCTGCATAAAGCGCTCTTCGAAATGTCAGCGGATCGCGCGGACTTCGTCGCCAACCTTTTCTCCAGGCGCCATCCTGCCGGCCTCGATGCTAATACCAGCGCGAAAGCGCTGATGACGGCTTTTGACAGCGCTCCAAGCGAGGGTCTGGAACGGAATATCGAAGCCGTGAAAGGCCTGCTCGCGAAACATGGCTATACTCTGGGCGCCGAAGATGTTGCGCGCATTTCCTTGATTCAGGAAACCTTCAACCGCGGCGGACTGTCGATCACGGCCGAATACTCGAGTCCCGGTTCGCCCGGAGGCATTCCCGTCACGTTCACGGATCTGATGACGGCGACCGACAAGAATGGACAAGCATGGAGCTTCCTGTCGTCGGAAGCAGCCTATCGATACATCCGGGAATTGCATCGCAAGAATCTCATCGTCCCTCTCGTCGGAGATTTCGCCGGATCGACGACGATTCGCCGCGTCGCTGAATACCTGAAACAGCGCAACTCGATTGTCACGGCGTTCTACCTGTCGAACGTGGAGTATTACCTGAGCGGTCCGACAATGAAGACGTTTCAGTCCAACGTTTCAACTCTCCCCATCGATTCCTCCAGCATGCTGATCCGCTGGTCGCCGCGCCCCACGATACCGTCGGTGCCCTGGTACACCCTCGACATGGGCCCCGTCGTCACCATGATGTCGCCGATTTCCGAGCTGGTGGATCTTTATAAAATCAACAAAGCGCCAACCAACTTCTCGGAAGTTCTGAGAGGCACCGTGGACCCCGCTCTGCTTGCCAACTCGCGGCAAGACCCGGCGCTACGGAAGGTGACGGGCCGCATCACCGGCATTGCCGGCCTCAAACCAAACGAACTCCTTCGCGTCTCACTGGTCGAAAACCTTCGCCCTGCCGGAGTGATCCTGAGTGCCGATGTTGCTACCGACGGCTCCTTCGAAGTCCGAAACGTCTTGCCCCGGACGTATCAGGCGATTGTCCTGAGAACCTGCAGGGGCTGCAGCGCGTCCAGAATTGCATCCACTGCGGTAAATGTCGTTGTCGCTGACAAAGATCTTACGAGTGTTCAATTGCAATTCATCGCGCAATAGGGGACGGTTGCCTAATTACCCAAATTTTCAGTTCCAATTTGGGTAATTAGGCAACCGTCCCCAATTGCAGCTAATGGGGCCTGGAGTATTTCGCGTTATAGCTATCGATGCCGCTGACCAATCCGGCTGCGGCGGTTGCAATGTCGGCATTGATTTTCGTACGGAACCCGCCGAGGTCGCCTCCCGGAGTGCGCGACAGAGCGTCGTACGCAAAACGCAGACTGGTCAGGGCTGAGTACAACATCGCATTGCGCAGCGGCGCGGGCGGCGGCGTTGCGGTGAAGTTCGGCCGCGCCGCCGGCGGAATCGGCGCCGGGCTCGAATCCGGATGCGACTTGCTGAAGGCTATCGCCGCATTCGCATCGTCCAGTGCCGTGTCGATGTCCGAGATCGCCTTTTGCACATAGTCGGCCTGGTTCGCGGCCTTTAGTAAGGCATCTGCAGCTCTTTCAAAAGCATCGCGAACCGAATTCAACGAACTTCCGGATGCGGGAATTCCCACATTAGAAACACCGGAAAGACCCGGAGGTCCCGGCGGGCCCGGAGGACCAGCTGGCCCCTGAAGACCGGGCTGTCCCTGCGGGCCCGGCAGGCCGGACGCGCGGACTTGCGCCGCTGGATCGGCAGGACCCGTTTTCAATGCTGCGGGAGTCGCGAGATAGCCGTGAGTCCTGCCGTCGCTTCCGGTGTACGAGCCGACGATCTGGCCAAGATCGTTGATTCCCCGCCCTTCCCACGATGCCGGATAGTTACCTAGATCGATCAGGTTGAAAGCGCCGCTTGTCCGTGAAAATCCCCGATAGGGTGCTTTCGGACTGTCGATCTTACCGACAATATCTCCGAGATCGTTGATGCCCCCGATTTCCGTGTAGTTTGTATTCGGAAACTCGACTGCAGCGAAGGATCCTGAGTCGATCACTACTCCCTTCGCAGCGGGCCCGGAACCCAGCACGCCGGCGATCTGTCCCGCATCGTTGATGCCATTGGCCTCGCTGACGGTCTCCCCGTTGAGAACAAGACTCTGGTAGTTACCACCGCTCAGTAGAAAGCCGCGCCTCGAGCCATCCGGTGCCTGGTAATCGCCGACGATCTGCCCGCGACTGTTCACGCCGCGCGCTACCGTGTCGCTGCTGCCCGGAAACTCGATCGACGAGAAGTGCCCTCCACTGCGCAGAAAACCACGGCGGCCGCTCAGTTCGTTCGGGCCGTAAGCACCGACGATCTGGCCCGAGTTGTTGATGCCGTATGCAGCGGTCCACGGCGCTCCCGGAAATGTAATGGTTACGAAGTCGCCATCCGAGAACAGGAAACCGTGCGTTCCCGAAGCATTGGCGTAATAGCCGACGATGCTGCTGCGAACATCGATGCCGCAGGCGACGGTCAAGCTCCCCGCCGGAGCATCGATAGGAACTATCGTGTAGCCCGAAGCGGCGTGAGTGCCACCAGGCAGCAGACAGAGGACAATACCGGCAAATACCCAGATGCCGAACCTTTTTCTTATAAGCATCATGGCTCCGTTTCGTTGGCCCGCCAACAGAGAGTCTAGTGTAGTTCGTTATAAATAATGTAACGAAACTCAGGCCCGGAGGGCCGTCAGAGTCGGGGGGTGCTCAAATGACGTGACAGCCATTCCCCGCCTGAGTCAGGCGGGGAATGCCCTCGCGCAGCGAGGGCTGGGGCCGTCTGTTCAAAGACGAACAGTACAGATTAATAGCAGCCTGTGAAGGTTCCCGTCCAACTCGGGATTGTCACTTATTGTGGCTGCTGCGTATATCCCTTGCGATGGATCACGGTGTAGTTGCGCGATCGGGTGGTGACTTCGATGTTGCGGAAGGTCGGGCGCTCCGCGCGGTTCGTTGAAACGTAGCCCAGGACATACTGATTTCGCGCCTGCTCCGTGATTCTGAGCAAAGACTTTTCGATGGAATCTGTAGACGTGCCGGGATAGACGTCGCCTCCGGTGGCCTCAGCGTAGGATGTCAGCGCTCCGATCGAACCAAACGTGGCGTACCTGGCGGCGACACCGTAGACCTGGATCTGCTCCTTCAACAGGGCATCGACCGTTTGCTGCAAGCCGTGCATGTTTGGGCCGGCAATCTTCCCGTCTGAAATAAGAATCACAATCTTCCGCCGATCGGCCTGGCCGTCTTGAAAAGCGCTGACGGCTTCGTAAAGCGCATCGTTCAGAGCTCCGTACGTGGGCCGTTCACTGGGCATTGTTGAACCGAGAATGTTAATAACCGAGCGCAGCACGCGGGGGCCCTTTTCTCCGAGCACGTCGGCCGTCTCGTCGGGACGCGTCACGGCGATGTCTTGAAGGGGCTTGAAGCTTTTTTCGATCGCGTCGGGATCGCTGGTGAAAGCCGACAATTTATAGACCTGGCCGTCATAGCGGAATGCAACCATACGATCGTTCGAGCTGAAACCCGCCCCGAGCGTTGTGAAGACGGAAGGCGAGAACCGCGGGTACAAGCGGCGAAGCTGGTTGCCGTTCATGCCGTCGTCGACGACGATAGCTGCGGACAAAGGCTGAGGATCGATGCTGAAATTCGTGATGCTCTGCAGCGTCTTGTCTTCGCGGATCGTGAAGTCCTCTTTGGTCAGGCCGGTCACCAGTTTTCCCTTGGAATCTTTCACCGTTACCGGAACCACGACGAGATCCACTTGTGTCCGGATCTGCGTGCGAACTTCGGCTGCCCCGAGCGTCAGCAGCAAAACAGCGAGGAAAACATGTCCAGTCTGGTTTTGTCGCGAAGTTGTCATGAAGGACCCCGGCGATGGTCAATACGTAAAGCAGCCGCGAATACATCATACTCAACTCTCTACCGCGGGTAGCTCACGATTGCTTCAAAAGATGGGAGCACTGTGTGAAGCACTCTGGAGAGTTTTTCAAAGATTGTAGAAGCAGCCCGACAGGTCCGGGTCAGCAGGGACTTTTGGTCCGGCTCCGAGGTTCGGACTCCGTTGTTGTTGTCTTTTCGTATGTCTGAATCCGCCGGTTTCAACCACATACAGAAAGAAATTCTTCGGGCATGAAAACTGCACTCATGGAGAGTGGGGAGGTGTGCATGATCAGAGGTTTACTCAAGTTGGTGCTGGTGGTGATCGTTCTGGTCGGTGTGGGCGCCTTTCTCGTTGGCAGATGGACCACAAATGCGAAGGTCGTGCCGGACTCACCGGTGCGTGCCTCGGGGCCGGTCGATACGAGCAAAGCCCGTGACGCGGGCGCCAGAATCGGCGAGGCCACGGCAAATGCGGCAAATCAGGCGGAGGACGCGATCAAGCACGGCGCGGTTACGGCGAAGATCAAATCGAAGATGGTTCTGGACGATCTCGTTAAGGCGCGCAACATCCACGTTGAAACGAATGGCACAGTTGTCACATTGACGGGCGTCGTCGATTCTGACGCTGAGCGGAAACGCGCTGTGGAGCTTGCGAAGGAAACCGAAGGAGTGACGTCGGTCATCGACCATCTCCGGGTGCAATAGAGGACACGGCGAAAACTAGATCGTCGCGGAATGGATACTGTCTCTGGTGGTTTCAATTCAAGCCGTCCGTCAGTTTTTAATACTTCCCACCTGACGGTCTCCTAAGGGACCGCGCAAAAAATAACTTCACATTTTCGGGGACAGGGGGTCAGACCCCTCGTCCCCTACCGCGCCGCCACATGAACATAGGTAGGTGTTGGATAAGCCACGGATTATCCACTCCGGGGCAAAACTCGTGCGCGGTCACCTAAGTTATTGACTTACAGAGGACACGATTTGAACCTATAGCTGCACTGGATACTCGAATTTCCAGAAGCTGACGTAAAATTCTTTTCGGGCATGCAAGACATTTGCGTGTTCGTGACCATGGTTTACGCCTTATGGCAGGGGGGCCAGACTGTCGAACGATTCGGCCACTCGACACAATCAGGGAGATCGTTTCGATGAGTATGACCTTAGGGGCGCCGGCCAACCCTGGCCCAGATCACGCTAGCGCAGGATGCACGCGGATCTCGGGGAATACGTTGAACCCGTTGGGCCGAAAGCTAACCCGATCGCAAGATTTCAAGCGAGACCCCTTGATGACTGCCAGTTTGGAGCGTATTATTTTCATCGTTTTTTTCAGCTCGGTACTCATCTTCGGCAGCGTTCTGGCTGCGCCGAAACAATCGCAGATCACCATCAACTATGCGGCAATAACAGGACCCACCTGGCCTTTGTACGTTGCCAAAGCGGGAGGGTATTACTCGAAGTACGGGCTCGACGTGAATCTGGTCTACGGCATCCATCCGGCAGGGATCGCCATGGTATTGAGCGACGGAGCTGCGATGACGAATTACGGTCTCGAACAGGCAATGCAGGCCGGTTCCAAGGACGGGTCTCTTGTCGCCTACGGAAGCCCGTTCAGGAAGAGCCTGATGGCCATGATGACGAGCACGGATGTTCGAAGCCTTCGCGATCTCAAGGGCAAACGTGTGGGGGTGAGTCAGGTGGGCGACACGCCATATACATATGCCGTCGCGATGCTCGCAAACGCAGGCCTCACGGCACGGGATATCCAGTGGGTAGCGGTCGGGAGCAGCGGGAACGGACCGGCCCTGGCTCTTGCGGCTCATCGCGTGGATGCTGCGATGGTTGCCGCGCCGGCTTATTTCCGCCTCGAGCAGCAAGGGTTCAAGAGCCTGGCGAATATCAGTGATTTCGACGAGATTTATGCTCCGTCCGTTTTCCTGTTCAAGAAAAGCTTCGTAGCGGCCAATCCCGGGCTGCCGGAACTCTTGATCAGGGCGCACGCCGAAGCCATCAAGCGGTTGTATGAAGACAAGGCATTCGCCATCAAAGCCTATCTGGCTTACAACAAGGAAGACCCGGTTCTGGTCGGCCGGGTCTATGACCACTACGTCCACAGCAATGCGTATGAGCGCGTTCCTTACATCCTTGCTCCGGCCGTTCGTTACATGCTGGATCACCCGATCGACGAGCAGATAGGCGCCCGGATGAGGCGGTTCGATTTCCGCGCCGTCCTCGATAACAGTGTTGTCGACCGGCTTGTAAAAGCCGGCTTCTTCGAACAGCTCTTCGGCTCCGAAATCAAGGCGGAAGAGGAACTCAAGGCAAAGATCGCATTCCGATGATTCGCGAGTTCTCCAGATGACAGACCATCTCTTCGTCCCATTTGACCGAACCGAGCTTGAACAGTCCGTCACGGAACGTTTCGAGAGGATCGTTCTTGTCCACGCCGAAAAACTCGCTGTCAAAAGCCCAACCCGTCTGCTGACCTACAGCGAACTCAATCGAGACGCGAATTGTGTTGCGTGGTCGCTTCTCGACCTGCGTGGAAAGGCTCAGGAACCGGTGGGACTTCTTGTTGATGAGGAATGCCAGGCAATAGCGGCCATGCTTGGAATACTGAAGTCGGGCAGGTTCTACGTACCCTTAAACCGATCGACTCCGCCCGACAGGTTTACTTCACTCCTGGTTGAGTCTCAGGTTCAAGTTCTGATCACCGACCGGAAACGGATCGACTCGATCCGAAAACTGGTTCCGGATCCATGCGTCCTGCTTGCCGTGGAGGACCTGGCTTTGACCCGGTCTTCCGGCAACCCCGGATTGACCGTGGCACCAAACGACATCGCGTCGATTTTTTATACTTCCGGCTCTACCGGCCATCCGAAAGGCGTGATCCAGACCCACCGCAATGTGCTTCACCGGGTCATGCTGACAACCAATCCCTACCGCATCAACCCCGATGACCGCATGTCTCTTCTGACAGCGCCGACTTATAGCGCCTCGATGCGCAGCCTCTTCGGCGCGCTGCTCAATGGCGCCTCCGTTTACCCGTTTAAGATTCTGGATCACGGAATGGTGCAGCTCAGCCACTGGCTGGTGAACGAGGAGGTGACGACGTACCAGTCGGTTCCAAGTGTCTTCCGGCAGTGGACGGCAAACCTCAGCGGCGCCGAAGATTTCAGCAGGCTCCGCCTCATTATTCTCGGTGGTGAAGCGACGATCCGGAAGGATGTCGAGCTGTACAAAAGACATTTTTCGCCGGATTGTCTTCTGGTCTGCCCACTCAGTTCCAACGAGACCGGGCCGCTGCGAAACTTTGTGATCAACAAGACCACGGATATCAGCAGTCCGACAGTTCCTGCGGGCTTTGAGGTCGAGGACAAGGAAATCCTCATCCTGGACGAGAACGGCGCCGAATTGGGTATCGAACAGGTCGGGGAAATCGCAGTTCGAAGCGCGTTCCTGTCGCCGGGATACTGGAGGCAGCCGGAGTTAACTGCTGCCGCATTCCGGCATGATCCGAGATTTCCGGGCAAGACGATCTACTACACTGGGGACATGGGCTGCCTGATGCCCGACGGCTGTCTGGTGTATCGGGGCCGCAAGGACTTCAGAGCGAAAATCCGCGGTATTCGGATCGAGATGGAGGAGATCGAAGCCGCTTTACATTTGCATCCTTCCGTTAAGGAAGCCGTAGCGACGGCGGTGGGAGACGAAACGAGCGGAACACAAAGCCTGGTCGCGTATGTCGTCCCCTCCGGGGATGCGGCGCTGGAACCGGCGGGAATGAGAGCGTTCCTTGCACAAAAACTTCCCGATTACATGCTGCCTTCCGCCTTCGTATTCCTCAAAACGCTTCCGCGCAAACCCAGTGGGAAAGTGGACCGCCAGTCCTTGCCGGCGCCGGAACAAACGAGGAGTTCCGCTGTGGCGTTCGTACCGCCGCGGGATGCACTCGAAAGCGCTCTCACGAACATGTGGGAAACGATGCTTCACGTTCATCCGATCAGCGTGTCGGATAACTTCTTCGAGTTGGGCGGCGATTCCTTAGCTGCCCTGCAGGTGCTCGCGCGCGTCGAGGACGCGTTTGGAAAGAGCCTGCCTCCGGCTGCGCTTTTCCGCTCACCCACTGTCGAACAACTTGCCTCGATGTTGCGTCAGGAAGGAGCGCCGGAATCCTGGTCATCGTTAGTCAGGCTTCACTCCGGCGGGGGAAAGAAGCCGGTTTTCTGCATCCTGTATGACGGAGGATTCAAGAATGAATTCTTCAGCTTTGCGCGTCTGGCTTCACAAGTCGGAGCGGACTATTCCTTCTACGCCTTTATGGCGCGGGGTACCGACGGAGTTTCTCAACCTCACAAGACCGTCGAAGAAATGGCCGCGGCTTACATCACGGAAATGAAGACCGTCCAGCCTGAAGGTCCATACATGGTGCTGGGCGAGTGTTTTAGCGCGCCCGTCGCCTACGAGATGGTGCAGCAGTTGCGGAGAAGCGGCGAAAGCAATGCCTTCCTCGGCTTGTTGGACGGCCGGATGCGACGGCACTGGTACTACAAAGTGCTTGGGAGAAGGCTGGGCGCCCGGATACGCGACCGCATCTCTATTATTCACAACTCGAAACAGTGGATCTACCTTAAGGCCGCGATCCCCGCTCTCGTGGAACAACTGAGGAGGCGGCGCGGCGCCGACCGAATGCGTTACGTTTCTGAACGCCTGGGAAGAACGATCGGCGCTGTGACCAGGTCGTTTGCCACGAGAAGCGCCCAGGCACAACCTCGAGGAGTCATGGGCGGCAACATCGTCTTCCGGCCTGAGTCCAAACGACGGGAAGAAGCCAGCATCGCTTACGGACTGGCCGTGCGGATCTATGAGGCGAAGCCCTTCCCCGGCAGAATTACGATCATCGCGAATGAACAATGGTGTAAGTCCGATCCGACGTTCGGTTGGCCGGCTTCCGGCGGAGTCGAGGTCTATAGCATTCCGGGAAACCATGATACGTATATGCGCGATCACGCCCAGATGGTGGCCGACGTATTGAAAACGTGTCTGACGAACTTCGCGAGGGATTCGAGCCCGCCGCGCACACAAAGCAGATAAGTACAACACCAACCGGCAAGGGGAATGATCGGCATTTTGCCCCGGAGTGAATAAGCCACGGATTGAGCGGATTCAACGGATGGGCGCGTTAACAGTCTGTGAATGCGCCCATCCGTTAAATCCGTTCAATCCGTGGCTTATCCAACACCCACCGGGCTAAAACGAGCGGCGCACGCTCCTGTGAACCACAGTGCCAGCCACTCCGCCAATACTTCCCAGAAGCATGCCGGGGACGACCAACATCACGGGCAGGAAAAACGCCTCGCCAAGTCCGCCGCTGCCTTCGATGGCTTTCAGAGTGGTTGGATCATGCCAGATTGCAAAAAGACCCAATGCGCCGATGGCGCTCAGTAGTGCGGCTAATACAGTTGTCGCTATACCGGACAGGCCGCCAGCCAGGATCATAGGGCGCCGGTGGTATCCGGTCTTTTACTCGTCCGCTCGCCAACGAGGCGAACCCCAGCGGCGTTCTAAGGGTAAAAGCGAGTGAACTAAGGTTTCCCCTGATTGCACTTCGTCATAAGGGTTTCGTAGGCTACACATTGGCAGAATATTTACTTGAGGAATTAAAATCCGATGGAATCCCTGATTACGACCGTAGCCGTCTGGCGCTGCAAATGTGGAATCCAGGTGAAAGTTGTGACAGAAACGGATGGAGCGCGGATTGGTCACGATCAAAGCGTCGTCGCTACATGCCCCGTGTGTCGTGACGAGCATGCTCTTTCTGCCCACAGGATCATCTCAATTACGACGGGCGGGTAACCAGCATCGTATCCGCAACCAGGCGCAGCCTGGAAAGCCATCCTGCTGCTTTCGCCGGAACGCGCCCGTTAAGAGCACGGAGAACACGGCACGCGAGGAGCGCTTATAATTTTGACCACACCATTAGTTCAAAGTTGTTTTATTGCTGCCAGCCGCCGCCCAGCGCATAGTAGATCTGCACGTAGTCCTGCAACTCCTTCAACTGCGCCTGCGCCAATACGAGTTGCGCCGCATAATAGCGCGTATTGCTGTCGAGGACTTCCAGATAGCTGGAGGCGCCACCTTTATACCGGATGTCGGAGAGCCGGCGGGCATCCTGGGCCGCCTGAGTCAACAACTCCTGTTGCTTGCGGAATTCCTGGTCTTTCGAATAAGCAATCAGCACGTCGGAGACTTCGCGAAACGCCTGCTGGATTGTCTGCTGGTAGGCCAGCACCGCTTCCTGGTTCTGCGCCTCTGCCAACTCGACATTTTTCTTCAGGCTACCCGCGGTGAAAAGCGGCTGCGTGAGTGAACCGATAAATGTCCAGATGCCTGCCGGGCCGCTGAAGAGGCTGGTGAGTGCGATGCTCTGAAGGCCGCTGGTACCGGTCAGGCTGATCGAAGGAAAGTACGCGGCCCGCGCGGAGCCGATCAGCGCTTTCCGTGACATGAGGCGGGCCTCCGCCTCACGGATGTCCGGCCGGCGTTCCAGCAGCGATGACGGTAATCCGGCAGGAACCTCTGGTAAGTGTGGCTGATCTGTCAGGTCCAGCCCGCGTGCGACGGCCCCTGGATCTTCGCCCAGCAAAGCGCTGATCAGGTTTTCCTGCTGCTGGATCAGCTTCTCGAGAGTGGGGATGGCGCCGGAAGCGGCATATACCGACTGCTCGGCCTGACGCACGTCGAGCAAGGACGTGGCGCCACGATCGGAAAGCAACTGCGTGAGTTGCAGGGAATCGCGATTGGAGGCCAGCGTCTCCTGCGAGATCTCGAGCTGAAGGTCCAGCTCGCGCAATGTGAAATATCCGGAGGCGACATCGGCTACCAGCGAATCCACCACTTCCTGTCGCGCCCAGTCTTCAGCCAAAAGCTGGTCTCGCGCTGCCCTGGTGGCGCTGCGGTACTTGCCCCAGAAATCCAGATTCCATTGGAAGCCCAGACCGAGTTCGGTGTTGCTCGTCTGGTAGGGAGACAGGAATTTCGACCGGGAGTACCGGTAGTTGCTGCCATCCGCTATCACAGCGGCTGAAGGATATTCGTTCGCCCGTGCGATCCCCGCCTGCGCCTGAGCCTCCAGGACGCGAGTCGCAGCGATCCGCACATCGTAGTTTTGCAGAAGAGCTGTGCGAATCAGTGCTTGCAGTTGCGGATCCTGAAACACGTCCCACCATTTCTGGTTACCAAACGACATGGCGTCAGGAGAGTCCGTCGCGCCGCGGAAGGTATTCGGCGCAGAGATCGCAGGCTTATATTCCGGCCCAACCCTACACCCAGCCAGCAACAGCGCCAGCAGCGCGCCCAACATCATGCAGGAAGAAATTCGCAGCATCACGCACCGCCTTCCGCAGCGCGCGCCTGTTCCGGGTCCGGAGTCCTGCGGAGTTTGAATGCAAGGCGTTCGAAGAGCACGAACAGGAGCGGAATGATGAAAACGGCGAGCGCGGTCGCAGCCATCATGCCGGCAACAACCACGGTGCCGAGAATCTGGCGGCCGCTCGCGCCGGACCCGGAGGCGATCGCCAGCGGTATGCAACCCAGAATGAACGCAAACGATGTCATCAGAATCGGACGCAGCCGTAGTCTGGCGCCTTCCAGAGCGGCATCGACAATCCCACGTCCCTTGTGCATTTCGTCGCGAGCGAATTCGACAATCAGAATCGCGTTCTTGGCCGCAAGGCCGATCAGCATCACCAGTCCGATCTGCGCGTAGACATCGAGATCGAAATGGCGGAGATACAATCCGGCGAAGGCGCCGAAGATGGCAACGGGAACGGAAAGCAGCACCGAGAAAGGCAGCGTCCAGCTTTCGTAGAGCGCGGACAGAATCAGGAAGACGACGAGCAGCGAGAGCGCAAAGATAGTACCCGCCGTTCCCGCAGCCTTGTTCTCCTGATAGGAGAGATCCGCCCAATCGTAACCCATTCCCTGAGGGAGCGTTTCATGCGCCACCTCTTCGAGCGCCGCCATAGCCTGGCCCGAACTGTACCCTGGCGCGGCGGCGCCAAGAACCTGCGCGGCGCGATAGAGATTGAACCTGTTGGTGTAGTCCGGTCCACTGCCCGGACGCAGCGATACCAGACTCGAAAGGGGCACCATTGTGCCTGCGCGATTGCGCACGTAGTATTGATCGATCGCCGATGTGGTCGCGCGATCCTCGGCTTCCGCTTCCAGAAATACTCTCCACTGCCGTCCGAAGCGATTGAACTGATTCACGTATAGTCCGCCCAGCGATGCCTGAAGCGCCTGGTAGACGTCGCTCATGACAACTCCCTGAGTGAGCGCTTTGTCCCGATCCACTGTGGCGAAGTACTGCGGCGTTGCCGACGAGAACTGCGAATCGACGCCGACCAGCTCCGGCCGCTTCCTGGCGGCCTGAAGAAATCTCTGAACATTATTATCGAGATCCTCCACCGTGCCGCCGCTGCGGTCCTGTAGCCAGAGAGAGAAGCCGACCGAATTTCCCAGCCCCGGAATCGCCGGCGGGCTGAACGCAAAGGCGACGGCTTCCGGCACTTGAGTGTGCAACTGTCCGTTGATCTTCGCGAGAATAGCTCGTGAATCCAGGCCGGCTGCCGACCGTTCATCCCAGGGCTTCAGAGTAACGAAATAGAAGGCACTGTTTGTAGTCGAGACGCGGGTAAGCAGACTGAACCCCGCGACCGTCGTGACATCTTTCACCCCGGGAGTCTTCGAGACAAGTCCGTCCACCTTGCGGGCAACCGCATCCGTCCGTTCCAGGGACGCCGCGGCTGGAAGCTGGACATTCATGAAAAGAAATCCGTAGTCTTCGTCAGGAAGAAAACTTGTGGGTAGTTTGCGGCCGACCCAGGCATCGGCAGCGGCAAAGGCCGCGAGAATCAACACTCCGATTGACGCCTTGCGGACCAGGCTATGACTGACGTCGACGTAGGTATTTTTCAGCTTGTCGAATGCCCGGTTGAACCCGCGAAAGAAGGCCCCTAACGGTCCGCGCACGGCTTTGCGCGGCCGAAGCAGCATGGCGGAGAGCGCCGGCGCGAGCGTCAGGGCGTTGAAGGCAGAAATGATCACGGAAATGGCGACCGTCACCGCAAATTGTTTGTTGAGCCTGCCCTGGATTCCGCTCATAAACGCCATCGGAACGAACACCGACGCAAGAATGAGCGCAATGGCGACCACCGGTCCCGAGACCTCGCGCATCGCCTGAAGCGTGGCGTCCCGAGGGCTCTTTCCGGATTCGATGTGGTGTTCCACCGCCTCGACAACAACGATGGCATCGTCGACCACGAGACCGATCGCCAGTACTAAGCCAAAAAGCGACAGTGTATTTATGGAGAAACCGAGCGCCGGAAAAATCGCAAAGGTGCCGATCAGCGACACCGGAACGGCGATCATGGGAATCAGTGTGGCGCGCCAGTTCTGGAGAAACAAGTAGACCACCAGAATGACGAGCGCCATTGCCACCAGGAGCGTCACCAGGATTTCGTGGATGCCCTCAGTGACGGGGAGCGTCGTGTCCAGCGCCGCACTGTAAGCGAGGTCCGGTGGAAACTGTTTCTGCAGTTGCGCCATGACCTTTCGAACACCGTCGGCAACCGCAACCGCGTTTGCGCCGGGAGTTAGAAAAACGGCGAGGATGCAGCTGGGCTGTCCATTAAAGCGCGAGAATTCGTTGTAGCTGAGCGCCCCGAGTTCGATGCGGGAAACATCCTGAAGCCGGACCACCGAGCCGTCCGGGTTGGCGCGAACGACAATCTGACCAAACTCTTCCGCATTGACCAGGCGTCCTTGCGTCCGGATGGCGTACGTCATCTGCGTTCCGGGCACCGCCGGATTGCCGCCGATCTGGCCCGCGGGATTGACCGCATTCTGCTGGTTGAGGGCGTTTGCCAGATCCGCCACGGTGAGCCCCAGTTTCGCCAGGACCTGGGGTTTGATCCAGATGCGCATCGAGTAATCGGTTGCGCCGAAAAGCAACACCTGCCCGGCGCCGGGAACCCGCAAGAGCTGATCGTTGATGTTGATGTTGGCGTAGTTGGCCAGAAACAGCGAATCGTGAGTGCGATTCGGCGAATACAAAGCAAGCGCGAGGAGCGGCAAACCTGTGGACTTGCGGATGGTGGTGCCGAACCGCGCGACATCCGTCGGCAGATTGGGAGAAGCTTGCGCCAGACGGTTCTGCACGTTCACTTCGTCCGTATCCACGTCGGTGTCCACGTCGAATGTAACGGTCAACGCCATCGAATTGTCGTTACCGTTTGTCGACTGCATGTAGAGCATGTTGTCGACGCCATTCATCTGTTGTTCGACAGGAGTGGCGACGGATTGTTCGACGGTCTGAGCGTCAGCGCCCGGATAGGAAGTGGATACGATGATCTGCGGCGGAACAATATCGGGGAATTGCGCCTCGGGCAAACCGCGCATCGCCACCAGACCGGCAAGCACGGTAATGATGGCGATAACGATCGCGACAATCGGACGTCTGACGAAAAAATCGGCCACCGCTTATCGCTCCTTCGCCGCAGCGCTTGCCGCCACGGGATTCACTGTGGCCCCTGGAAGAGCGTATTGCATTCCGCCGACAACGACGCGCTCGCCGAAGCTGACGCCTTCGGTCACGACCCAGTTGCCGTCAACCTGTGCGCCAACCTTGACGGGCCGCACTTCCACCTTGTTATCGCCGTTCACCACCGCTACCTGAAAATTGCCCTGAAGCTCCGTTACTCCCGCCTGCGGTACCAGCAGCGCGTTATGGCGTTCTTCCGTTACCGCGCGAATCTTTCCATATTCACCGGGACGCAGAATGTTGCCGGGGTTGGGAAAGGCGGCGGCAACGCGCATTGTGCCGGTGCTCGTATCGATCTGCCGGTCGGTCCACAACACTTTGCCGGGATGGGGATAGAGGCGGCCGTCGGCCAGCAGGAGGGAAAGAGAGATCCCCGCCAGCGGCGTCCCTGATGCTGCCCTTGCCCGGGAATCGATCGTCTGAGCCCGCAGATAATCCTGCTCGCTGATAGGAAAGTACACCTTGATGGGATCTACCTGTGAAACGGAAGTCAACACAGTTGTCGTCGAAACAAGATCGCCGATCTGAGCTCGTGCAATCCCCGCGATTCCATCCACCAGCGAGGTGATCTTCGTGAACGACAGGTTCAATTCCGACTGTTCAACCGCCGCTTGCGCTGCCGACACTGCTGCCTGTGCGGCGCCAACCGCGGCTTGTGCGGCCGCTGCCGTGGCCTGGGCCGCGCTTACCGCGGCCGCCGCCCCGGCCTTGGCCTGGATATCGTCGTCCATCCGGCTTTGCGCGATCGCCTTGGCTTCGGCCAGAGGCGTATCGCGTGTAAGGTCGTGGCCGGCTTTTTCGAGTTGCGCCTGAGCCTGGACCACCTGGGCCTGGGTCTGCGAGACCTGCGCCTTGGCTTGAGCAAGCTGCGCCTGAGCTTGCTGCAGCTGGGCGCGGCCCTGGTCGAGCGCCGCCTGAAATGGCCGCGGATCGATTTCAAACAATACATCGCCCCGGCGCACGGCGGACCCTTCCCGGTAGTTCTGGCGGATCAAATAACCCGAGACATGCGGCTGTATCTGGGCATTGACGTAACCATCCATGGATGCAATCCATTCGCTGGACAGCGAAACGTCACGCCGCTCGACCGCTTTCACCTGGACGGACGGCGGCGCCATGGTTCCTTGAGGTTTCGGATCGGCACTGCCGCATCCGCCCAGAGTCAGGGATCCAACCAGCAAGACAATCCCCATACCGGGCCATTGAGATCGAAACATTCACAATCCTCCAGTCAAACTGGCGCGCTCAGCCATCCGTGCCGTGCGCATCATGTCTTTCTCTGCGTCTTGACTTTCGGCTTCACGTAAGCGGCAGGAGCCTTGAATCCGGCAGCGAAGAAACACACCATACGCCTGATGGCTGATGCGCCGTCACCCGTCTTGACCATCCCGTCCGATATCATTTGCAGTTGGTCCCAGTGCGTCAGGGTATGAGCGATTGCCCCCGAGACGCAGTGAATCCGCCAATAAATCTCTTCCTCGGGAAGCCTGGGAAACGTGCGGTGAAGTACGCAGGCAAAACGCCTGGCCACCGGCGTAAAGTGTTTCGTGGCTATCTGCGAGAACATCTCACCGGTTTCCGCGTGTAGACGGCCCACCAGCTTCCCGAAGATCCGGCCTTCGCCGCTCGGATTCAGAATAAGCCGCATCGGCGGTCCGATAAACGCGTTGAGAATATCCTCCACCGCAGGGCCGGGCTTGCCTGCGCGGGTCTCGTATTCGGCAAGGAGTCGCGTCCGCTCCAGATTCAGCGGCTCGATGCGCCGCACCAGCACAGCTTCCAGAAGGGCTTCCTTGGAATGAAAATGATAGTGAACGGCGGCAAGATTGACGCCGGCCGCCGCAATGATTCCCCGCAGCGACGCTCCCGCATAACCCTGTTCGGCGAAATGCTGCTCGGCGACATCGAGGATCCGGAGCTTCGTGTCGCCTTCTAGCATACGTCTGATTCAATCAGTCGATTGAATCAATGTCAAGGGGTTTTGCTCACGGGAGTTGAAACAGTGATGCGTAAATACTGCGGCGTTACTCGTGGCCGGCAGTTTTATGCTCCGGCGTTATGGCTCTGGACGAAGCCTCGTTAGATAAGCCACGAATTGAACGAATTTAACGAATTAATTCGTTAAATTCGTTCAATTCGTGGCTTATTCAGGAACCGGCGCCGGGCAGATTGACGACCCTGGAGCGTGTAGCGGTTTTTCGCCGAGTTGTAACCGAACTTTAAATCGTTGATGAGCGTTGGTTTCAGGATGCTCGTCAGATCTGCCAGACCGTTCTGCGGAATAGTGTGGTTGAAAGTGCCGCTTCCGCTGATATCGCTCGGCGAGACTGCCTCGCCGTGTTCACGCGAATAGCGCACATACATGGTATGGCGGTTGTTGATGAGGTAATCGAAACGGATGTTGCCGAAGTTCTCGATTCGCACGGATTCACCGCAATCAGGTTGGCCGTAGCCCCGAAATTTAGGAGAACTTTATTGCTTAATGGTTACAAGCCAGTTAAACCTTCGTGTCGGCAGGCACGAAGGACCCCAAGGGAAAGGATGGTCGTAGACCGCACCTTCTACAGTCGATGGCGATTTTTTTATTGAGGGTCGGCCGGTGGCTCTGAGTTTCTGGTTGTTTCCCTGAGCAGTGCGTATGCCTTTGTCTTCCCGATGCCCATGGCAGCCGCCGCGTCTCGAACATTGCCGCCGTTTTCGATCATGCGATGCTGCAGTCTGGCCAACAGAACCGCATCGGCCGTGTTGCGGCTGTGCTCGATGCCACGGATCTCCGAGGATATATCGGCCCGTCCGCTGGACCGGATGCACTTCGGCAAATCTTCGACGCGGATCACGTTCGACGTCCGGTAGATGTTGACGATGGCCGCCTGGATCGCATTCTCCAGTTCGCGCACGTTACCGGGCCAGGAATAGGAAAACAGGGCATCGATCGCTTCTGGTGCAATCGCGATCGTCGCGTTCCCGTCGCAGTGCTTCTGGAGAAAATAATCGACCAGAGCCGGGATGTCCTCCACTCGTTCGCGGAGCGGCGGAACATGAATGGTGACGACGTTGAGGCGGTAGTAAAGATCGCGGCGGAATTTGCCGCTCTCGACTGCCTTCTCCAAATTGACGTTGGTCGCGGCAATGATTCGGACGTTAATGTCGACAGGCTTATCTTCACCGACAGGATCGGCTTTTTTCTCCTGCAGAACACGTAACAGGGCGGCTTGCAAATCCAGGGGCAACTCACCCATTTCGTCCAGGAAAACCGTACCGCCTTCGGCTTGCCTGAATTTTCCTTTTCGAGCGTTGACGGCGCCGGTGAAAGCGCCTTTAGCGTGACCGAACAGTTCGCTCAGCAGCAGATTCTCCGGAATCCCGCCACAATTCACCGCCGCGAAAGGGTTGTCTCTTCTGGCGCTCAATCTGTGGATCGCCTGCGCGACCAGTTCTTTTCCAGTCCCGGTTTCGCCATAGATCAGGACGGTAACGTCAAATGCCGCGGCCTTCGCGATCGCTGTCAGAACTCGCTGGATTGCCGGACTCTTGCCGATAATGGGTTGCTCGGTCTTGTGCGCTTCCAGCAGCAGGTCACGGTGATTCTGCACGTGTTCAATCTTTCGCTGTAAGGCGAGTGCCGACGTCAGGTTTTCCGTAAATGCGCTGGCCAGGGAGAGGTGCTCTGCTTCAAAAGTGATGTTCCGGCGCGGCGCATCGAAATAGAGCACGCCTTTCATGATGCCGTCCTGCAGGATCGGAAGACACAAAACGGGAATGACTTTGTTGCTGATGTATGTTTTTCTCGTCGCATAGACGCTGGATAGAGCAAGAGAATCCAGGGAATTCAGCAAACAACGCGGCGGCCCGTCATAATCGAGTTCGCGATAAACCTGCGATGTCAGGTCGGGAGGATCCGGGCTAAGGCGGAAGCCGTTCAGTAG
The DNA here is from genome assembly GCA_963738025.1 of uncultured Acidobacteriota bacterium. Lineage (GTDB taxonomy): Bacteria > Acidobacteriota > Terriglobia > 20CM-2-55-15 > 20CM-2-55-15 > 20CM-2-55-15. The sequence goes on from CAVTWA010000003.1 coordinate 425,417, forward strand.
AATCGCTCCGCGGCGGGCTGGAATAATATCGAACGCCGTGTCCAGGATCCGGACCTGGAGTTCGTTCAGATCAGGAATAGCATTGACATACCGCGACGTATCCCACAGTGCCTTCCAGACGTCGCGGTAATACAGGGTTTCCTCTTCCCTTGCCGGCTCTTGAACACGCAGAGTTTCGGCGGTCTGCGTGCGGTACCGTTCTTTATCGATTTCATCCTTCAGGTTTTCAACAGCATCGAGTGGATCTGGATGCAGCAGATAAATCAGCGCGGTCGTCCCGGCCATAATCCGCTCGCCGTGTTTCATATCCTTATGGATGTAATATTTCCGGTCGATTTTGGTTCCTTTTGCCGTTTTCCGGTCGTACAGCTTCGTGCGATCACCCTCCCATCGGAGGGCGAAGTGGTGTTTTGAGGCGAGAGGGTCGAGAATGCAGATCGCGTTGTCGGCGGCTCTGCCGGCAGTGACTTCGACGCCGTCCATCGGGATGGAGTACACCGCGCCGGTATTCGGGCCGGAGATTACCAGGAGCCGGGGATTCAAAAGCGCGTCGCTCAAAATCGGTGCCTCCTGAGTTCGCTTCAGGGAAAACGCTTTACTATAGGCAGGACGAGGCTGGGAAGCAAAAAATGCCGGAGGTCCTGGAAAGGAACCTCCGGCTTTGAGTCAGACCCTGCCAGCTCGGTTGCGGTTGCCGCTACGTGCACATAAACGTGATGGGATCGCTCCAATCGGAATATCCCGCCTTGTCCATGACACGGGCCTGAAACGCGTACAGCGTTCCCGGCGTCAAGCCGCTCAACGTCACCGGTGTTCTCACACTCGTAACGAGCTGGCTTGTCCATGGTCCTGGCATTCCGTTGGCCATCGCCGCGGAATGCAGTTCGTAACTCAACGCGCCAGGAACCGCTTTGAATTGAATAGCGATCTGCCCGGTGAGTTTGCCGTGCTTGATGTTGCGGAAACGGGGAGACAACGGATCCTGCGGCGTTCTCGTGCCGGAAATCGGCCTGAGGCCGCTCAAGGCGAAGATCGACGCGTCGCCATTGGCGGTCTCCTCGACGTATCGCCCGATCAGACGCAAGTCCTTGATCACAATCTGGCGGAACTGGTCCTTTTGGGCGATAGCCGTTCTGCCGCCGTCCTGAGCCGCGACAATACCGGCCCCGAAATTATCATTGTCGGTCTTGAGCGTTTTCGGATCGACAGGTGGGTTTGGAAAAGTTGTGGTGTGGGCCATCAATTTCTCCGTAACCGTGTCGCCGAGTGTGTGGACGTCATTGTCTTTCATGCCGCCATAGTTCTCAGCGGGTTTGATCTTCTTCAACTTCACTTTGTCAGTCATAGATATTCCTCTTTCTGTTCACCGGCCTGCTTACGCCAGCCGTCGTGACGCGCAGATAAATCGCACGATCCATACCAACCGGAACGGACAGAACCGAACACGATTTTCCAATGGTTTATGAGAAATGTGCGACTGGGGGGCGAAGTATTGTCCGGGTTCACGGACAACTGTCTGTCCGCGCGGACAAAATCGCGGACAATTCGCAGAACTGCAGGCACTCTTCCGATAATTCCAGAATTGTAGGGAGAATGAGGCGGACCGTAGTGACGAAATCGGGATCGTCGCCACGGTGCGCCGCATTCTTGCCCGAATTCCAGAATCGCAGTAAGAACGAACCGGATCGTAGCTATGAACTTGGGATCGTCACTACGATGCGCCGCATTCTTCGCAGAATTCCGGAATCGTAGTACGAACGAGCCGGATCATAGCTGTGAAATCGGGATCGTCGCACGATGCGCCGTATTCTTCCCAGAATTCCGAAATCGTGGACGAATAAGCCAGATCGTGGCTATGAAATCGGGACCGTCGCTACAATGCACCGCATTCTTTCAAGAATTCCAGAATCGCAGGAACAACGAGCCGGATCGTAGCTACGAAATCGGGATCGTCGCTACAATACGCCGTATTCTTCCCTGAATTCCGGAATCGCTGGAACAACGAGCCGGATCGTAGCTATGAAATCGAGATCGCAGCCACGATGCGCCGGATGCTTTCAAGAATTCTGGAATCGCAGGAGAACGAGCCGGATCGTAGCTATGAAATCGAGATCGTCGCCACGATGCGCCGTGTTCTTCGCAACATTGCAAAAATTGCAGGAACAATGAGCCGGATGCTAGATATGAGACCGGCATCGTGGCTACGATGTGCCGCATTCTTCCTAAATTCTCGAACTCCTAGAAAAAATGCGCCGAACCGTTGTCCGAAATCTGGATCACGGGAAAGATGGTTTGTTGGAACATTCTATTGTAGTCCGCCACAAATAATGCAACGAATCTGAGGTCCGGAGGGCCGTAAGAGCGTAGCCCACGGCGTGAGCCGTGGGTATGAATTTCCGGAAAGATCCCAGCCACGGAGTGGCGAAAGATTGGGTGAACAATCTTTCGCCACTCTGTGGCTCTATCCCGCTTGCCATCGTATAGCCACGCCCTTCAGGCCTGGCTATACTCTGACGGCCTCCGGGCCTGAGATTCAGAACATGTTAGCGATCGGTGCGGCTACCTTACTGGTGTAAACGCTGCGTGGCTGAGCCGCGCGTCAATGAATGCTTTCATTGAGGGATTTATAGCAATGGAGCGCGCAAAATCCTTTGCGGCTTCCGTCTTCAATCCCTGCCGGAAGAAGAGGAGTCCTCGATTGACGTAGGCTTGTGGATCGTCAGGATCGAGCTTGATCGCCTCGGTGAAGTCCGCCATGCCGCCATCGAAATTCCCGCTTGCGAGCCTGGCGATTCCCCGGTTGTTATACGCCCGGGCGTAACGGGGGTCCCTTTCGACAGCGTTGCTTAAATCCGACAAGGCGGCTTCGTAATCACCGCTCTTCAGGCGCAGATTGCCCCGGTTGTACCAGGCCCGGCCGAACGCCGGCGCCAAATCGATCGCCGTGCTGTAATCCGCAATGGCTTTGGCCGTGTCGCCCTGGCCATCAAAAGCCTGCCCTCGACGGAAGAACGTCTGCGCGGACCTGGGCGCAAATTGGAGGGCAATCGTGTATGCACCGATGGCGCGTACCCAGTCTCTATGAGCGGCGAAATGCTCGCCCATTTCGATATAGGACTGTGCTGTCTCCTGGACCGTCTCGGCTTCCGCACACAACGGCACAACCAGTACCAGTGGCAGCAAAAAACACCAGGCAGTCCACCGGTTTACGTTTTTCATGTAGATCACCGCTGGAAATAGTTGTACCCGACGGGCTTCTATTTTGATAGTAGATTTTCACCAGCTATTGATCAGTTTGTAACAATCATCAGGGTCAACCGAACGCATTTTCTGAAGAGTTATACTGTGCCGCATGTTCGGAAGAACCGCGATCTGGCTTGTCCTGACTGTTGCACTCGCCACCCTCTCGATTGCTGTGCCGCAGGAGTTGCCGGAAGGCGAAGGTAAGAAACTCCTCGAAGAGCGGTGCGTCAGCTGCCACAGTCTGAAACCGGTGGTCAGCCTGAAGCAGAGCCAGGGTGCATGGAAAGAGCTGGTCGTCAAGATGGTGGGATACGGTGCTCAGCTGGACGACAAAGAGGTCGATATTGCGACCGAGTATCTGACGAAGCACTTCGGTCCTGAGAGTTCGGCGGCGGCCGCAAAACCGGACAGTCCGGAGGAGAAGATAGCCAGGAGGTACATCGAAGGCATTTGCTCCTCCTGTCACGACGCAGGTTTGATCCGTACTACAAAGGCGACGAAGGAAGAATGGTTCGAAATCGTCACGAGAATGAACGGCAAAGATGCCGGCGTGTCCGCGCGGGACGTCGACATTCTGGTGGATTATCTGGCGAGTAAGTACGGGCGGGAAAAATAAACTGCAGGCGCGGTCTGTTGACCACAGCTGTCCAAAACAAGAATAGACGCCGCGGTTTGCGTGTCTACAGTCCCCGCCTTAGTAAGGCGGGGACTGGTCCACCGGCGTTACTGCATGCACTACATTTGCCGCTCCCCGCCCATTTCGTGCCTACAGTTCCTACCCGACGATCTGCGGAATCAATTCGCCGGAGACATCCGTTAACCGCATGTCGCGGCCATTGTATCGATACGTCAGCTTTTTATGGTCCATGCCCAGCAAAGCCAGTATCGTGGCATGCAAGTCATGATAGGAGATCGGCTGGTGTTCCGCCTTGTAGCCGATTTCGTCGGTCGATCCGATCGACTGGCCGCCCTTGATGCCTGCGCCTGCCATCCAGACCGTCATCGCGCCCGGGTTATGATCGCGGCCTACGCCGTTCTCGGAGAGGGGCATCCGGCCGAATTCGGAGTGCCAGAGCACCAGAGTGGTATCCAGCAGACCAAGCGCCTTCAGATCTGTCAGCAAGCCGGCGAGGGGCAGGTCCGTTTCTTTGGCATGGAGCGAATGGTTTTCCTTCATATCGGCGTGAGCGTCCCAGGTATCCTTATTCTGGACGCCCAACCCGCCTGAAAAGACCTGCACGAACCGGACGCCGCGCTCGACCAGACGCCTTGCCATCAGGCATTGCTTGCCGAACGGTTCGGTGATTTTTTCGTCCAATCCATACAGCTTTTTTGTGGCGGCCGACTCTCTGTTGATGTCCACGGCTTCCGGCGCGCAGCCCTGCATCCGGTACGCGAGTTCGTAGGAGGAGATACGTCCTGCCAATTCCGAACTGCCGGGATAGCGCTCTGCGTGCAACTGGTTCAACCTCGCCAGCATGTCGAGGCGGAGGCGCTGCTGCTCCGCAGTCACGCCGGCAGGCCGCTTCAAATCGACAATCGGATTGTCGGCGGCTCCGAATGGAGTGCCTTGAAATGTTGAAGGCAGGAAGCCGGACAGCCAGTTGTTCGATGCGCCGAGCGGGCCGCCGTGCGCGTCCTGCAGCACGATGAATCCGGGCAGGTTCGCATTTTCCGAGCCGAGGCCGTATGTGATCCAGCTTCCCATACTGGGATAACCCATGCGGAGCTGCCCGGTCTGCATCTCGTAGGTCGATTGGACATGGTCGTCGGACCTTCCCCACACGGAGTGCAGAAATGCAATCTCGTCTACTTTCGTGCCGATGTTCGGAAAGATCTCCGAAACATCCTTGCCGCATTGTCCATACTTCTGGAATTTGAAAATGCCCGGCATGATCGGACCCGGCCGGCCGTCGTGGACGCGGACATCGCCGCTCAAAACCTGGCCCGCGTATTTTTCCGCCGCAGGCTTGTAGTCGAAGGTCTCCATCTGGCTGACCCCGCCGGTATTGAAGACCGAGATGACGGCTTTCGCGCGAGGCTTGAAATGCGGTGGCTTTGGCGCGAGAGGGTTACCGCCGACCGGAGCCGCGGAGCAAACGTCAAGCGCCGCCGTCTGCGCGCTCGCCAGCAGTTTTTGATCGTGGAGCATTTGAGCGAGGGCCAGCCCCGCGATGCCGCCACCGGACTGAAAGAGAAAGTCGCGCCGATTCCAGATATTTTTCATTTCGATTACCTCGTGTATAAGAATTCGCTGAGATTGAGCATGACGTTCGTGAAGTCCACTAACGAGCCCGAGCCGATCATATCGGTCGCTAATGACAGTTCCGTTGGCGTCGGTGGCCGCGTCAGCGCGATCCGGTAGGCCAGATCGATCTGCTTGCCGATGTCATTGCCCGCCTCCTTTTTGATACGGTCCGCGAACAGTTGCGCCTGGTTGAGGACGAAATCATCGTTCAGCAGCTGCAGCGCCTGCGTCGGTACCGTTGATACGTACCTGGCGCCGAAAGACTGGCTCATATCGGGCAAGTCGAAGACCTGCAGCATAGGATTCGGCAGCGTGCGCTTGGCGTATACATAGATGCTTCGCCGCCACACGCTGGGGGCGTCATCCTGATTTCTATAGATGCCGCGAAACAACGTCTTGATAAACGATTCATCGACGTGCGGGAAGACTGCCGGGCCGCCCATCGTCAAATCGATCGAGCCCGCTGCGGCCATGATGTTGTCGCGGATGATCTCTCCTTCGAGTCTCTGAATGCGGTACCGCCACAGGTACGTGTCCTCGGGATCATTCCTGGCGCTGGCGGCGTCGTTATACTCCGACGCCATTTGATAGGCTTCCGACGTCATGATGAGCCGCTGCATCTGTTTAATGCTCCAGCCTTTGTTCATGAATTCCACGGCGAGCCAATCGAGCAGCGCCTGATTTGTCGGCTGTTCGCCCATCTTGCCGAAATTGTCCAGCGTGGGTACGATTCCCTTTCCAAAATGGCCCTGCCAGATGCGGTTGACAATCACTCTGGCGGGCAGCGGATTGTCTGGTGAGATCAGCCATTCCGCCAGCGCCAGCCGGCGTCCCGACGTCCTTCCGTCAGCGGGCGGAAGCTCTGTGGGTGGATTTCCATTCGTGATCACGCTGAGAAAACCGGGCCTGGTAGGATAGGCCTTGCTGTCCGGATCGCCGCGCATCAGGAAGTACGACGGAGGGACCTTGTAGTTCGCTTTGCCGGGTCCGAACTCGATGAATTTCCCGGCCCCCACGTACTCCAGTTCGCATTTCGGACAAGCGCCCTCGTTACGGTCTCCGTAGCCCAGCGCGACGCTGCGCCAATCGCCATCCGTAACAATCGACGCCATCGGCAGCGGTTTCGGCTTTTCCGCGTTAAGAGCGGCGATCTGCTCATTCAGCGCTTTCTTCTTCGCCAAATCTGCGGGACTCATGATCTTGTCGGCATCGGCCGAGCGAACGCCCCTGTCGAGCACCTGGATTGCGATCAATTTCTCGCCCGGCGTCCGTTCGCTCTCCGGCTTCTCGACTGCTCGAACCACCTCCGGCGGATACTTCTTCCGGATCTCTTCCAAGGCGAGCTTATCGTGGTAGGGTTTGTCGATTTCGTCGACCTGATCCTTTAAGGCCGCACCCTTCTCCTCGATTTCGGTGATCTTTCTCATGTAGGCATCCGCTTGCTCGCGTGGTCCCAGCGGATATTCGACCTCCACGTAACCGAAGATCGCCGCTTCCATCGCGTAATAATCCTTCTGCGGGATCGGATCGAACTTGTGGTCGTGGCAGCGCGCACATTGAACGGTCATTCCCAGCATGCCCTTGCCGATCGCGCCAAGCACATCGTCCAGATAGTCGTAGCGCCGTGCCGGATTGGCGTGTTCATGATTGCGGACGCGAGGACCCGCGCGCAGGAAGCCGGTGGCGATCAGGCTGTCGTCGGTCCGGTTGGGAATCTCGTCGCCGGCGATCTGTTCCTTTATAAAAGTGTTGTAGGGCTTGTCGTCATTGAAGGACCTGACGACGTAGTCTCGATATCGCCACATGTTCGGCTGGTCCGTGTCGTTCTCATAACCGCTCGAGTCTGCATAGCGTGCCGCATCCAGCCAGTGGCGGCCCCAGCGCTCGCCGTAGTGCGGCGATGCGAGCAACTTGTCGATCAACCGTTCCCAGGAGCCCGGAGCAGTGTCTTTCATGAAGGCGTCGATTTCTTGAGGCGTCGGAGGCAAACCGATCAAGTCCATATATGCCCGGCGAAGCAATGTGAGCCGATCGGCCTTCGGCGCCGCCTTCAGACCCTTTGCCTGCCGGTCCTTTTCCAGAAAGCGGTCGATGGGATTCGAGAACTGTCGTGCAACGGCGGGAACCGGCGACTGGACCGGCAACTTGAAGGCCCAGTATTCGCGGGCGGCGGGAGGGAGTTGGACTTTTTCCGGATCTGCGGTCGGGGAAGCCGCGTTGGGCTGAGTCTTTGCTGCGAGGGCGTCGGCATCCCAGTGAGCGCCCTGATCGATCCAGCTCTTGATGGCAGCAATCTGCCCGTCCGGGAGTTTGTTGCCGCCCAGAGGCATCGACGGTGTATTCAGACCGGCGATCATGCGATAGAGCCTGCTATCCTCGGCCTGTCCGGGAACAATGGCGGAACCGCGCGCGCCGCCCCGCAGCGCGCCTTCGAGAGTGCTCAAGTTGAGCCTGGAACTCTGCATCGACGGGCCGTGACAGCCCAGACAGTTTTGCTCCAGTATCGGCTGAATGTCTTTGCTGAAGGACACCGGCGCCTGAGCATTCGACGGCGTCACGCTTCTGTTGAAGCTGACCGCACATAGACAGATGAAACATGCCAGAACAAGTCTCTTGGTCAAAGTCGTCCTCCTACGGTAAGTAGCCGAGATCGTATCGAGGCTGCGTTACAACCGGGTTAACAGGAAACTGCTTAAGTGTTATTTTTGTGTTACTCGAAACGTAAACCTTCCGCGCAAATCAAAGGGCGCCTGAGTGCACCCGCATCAGTAGCGAATACGCGTCATCGTTCCCGTCGCAGGCACGATAACGAACAGGTTGTCGTACTCGTTGTCCGCAATCGCCAGCTCAATGCCGGCGATCGCTTTGAGAATCGCAGGCAGCGTGTTCGAGTGACCGACGACGAGCACGACGTCATTCGGATGCGACTTGATCTTCGCGATGAGCAGAGCGGTGTCTTTCGAGCCAACCTGCTCGACCTCAACGCCAGTCTTCATTGCCAGCGGCTTTGCCGTGCCCTGCGTGCGCTTGAACTCGGTCGCGAAAATGTCTTTCACGCCGGCGTCAGCCAGCATCGCCGCGAGTTTCTGCGCGCGCGCCTCACCCGCAGCGGACAGTGGCGGATCGGTCTGGGCTTGCATGCCCGCATCCGCGCGCTCGGCATGACGAACGACAAAGACCAGTTTCTGCGCGAACGCGGCCGCCGGCATGAACAGCACGACTGCAGCTAACGCGATGACGATCACCATCCGTTTCATGCGCGTGACACCCTTTCGAAGGAGTTCTCCCGGATCTCCTGAATGACTAATGACGATTAACCATTGAGAATTGACAAAGCATTCGGGAGAAATGGTCAATTCTCAATGGTCAATAGTCATTAGTCATTTGCCGCCGGGAACGGCGCTGCTCTCGCTCAGGAAGAGCCGCGACCCATCCGCCAGAATGAAGTTACGGCCGACTGCTTTGTTCGTGCCTTCCTTTGCCTGGTAGGCTTCAATCGTCAACTCTGTTCCGACTTTGACGGTGTACTTGGTGACTCCAAGGCGAATCAATGTATTCGGGCTGCCGCCTTCGATCATCCATTCGGTGACTGTGCCGTCCGGGTTTTTCACGTCGATATGGAACCAGGAGTGAGGATTGATCATTTCCCACTTCGTGAAAGTTCCCTTTAACGTCAGCGGTTTGTTGATATCAAACTCCGACGAAAAAGCGTGATGCGCCCACACCGGCAACGCGGCCAGCATTAAACCGACTCCGATTAACGCGCGCATTACTGATTTCCTTCCTTTACAGCAATCTCGGCCGCTCTCTTCTCCTCAGCTCGAGCTCCTGCGAGCATGTTCTTCATGCTGTAATTTCCTTCATTGCAGGCATGCTCAAATATCGGCCCCTCGGCCTTGGTAACCGGCATTTCTGCTTTCCACGGCTGGGCCCACGTGTGCGGATCTTCAACCATGAATTCATACTTCATCGTTTGCTCACCGGTGCGAGTCAGGCGTTCGGTCAGTTTCAGATCCCGGCTTGCTCCCTGGAAGGCAACTTTGTCGTTAAAATTCGTGGTTTCGATAACGAGGGTGTTCCCTTCCCAGTGTCCGCGCGAATCGCCCAGCCATGACCGGATGGCTTGCGGCGCGTGGGGACGGCCGTCCATCGGTATGACGCGGGCTTCGTGAAGTTCCTCGATGAGAATCATCACGTATCCCGGGCTCTGAATGATCTGATACGTGTTGTTGTAGGCGGGAGGAAGCATGGGGACGGCACCCATGTAGATGCAGCGCGTCGTTGTCGGGAGATTCTGGGCCTGATCGTATTGAGCGCCTTGCTTGCGCTTTTGCGCTGCCAGGTCGGCAGCACGTTTTTGTCCCTCTGCCGTCAGCGGAGGAATCCTTCCGTCAGGCGGGTCGATGATCATCGATGTTCGCAAATTCGGCGTCAGTGTGCCCTGGGTCCTGTCCAGCCCGAATTGTGAGTGGTCGTAATGGACATCCTCAACCGTTCCCGGCGTGGCCTCCTCTCCGTCACGTTCGGCCTGCTTCTTCAACGCCTCGAAGAATTCCTCTTTCGTATAAAACTCTTTCGTCACGCCGCCGGGTCTTTGCAGCGGGGTCATGGTGTTATCGGTCCAGTAGCCTTGCAGGTCGGGCTGGCCGTCCGGCGTTTTGGTCACCGCCCATGGCTTTACTGCGGCTGGGGCGACATTCAAAGCGTTCGTCCCCAACTTAACTTGACCGGCCGCAGGCGAAGGCATCAGGGAAACAGCGATGAGCACGAAAGTGAGAATCGGGCCAAACGGTGTAATGAGTCGTTGGTTCATTGGGCCTCCTATTGATGGCTGCGCGCTATCGCGCTTGCGTTCGCGCAGCTCACGTGATGGCTGCGCGCTATCGCGCTTGCGTTCGCGCAGCTCACGTGATGGCTGCGCCCTATCGGGCTTGCATTCGCTCCGCTCATGTGGGCCTCCTATTTGATTGGTGCCTTGCGCAGTTTTCCGTAGAGGACGTCCTCGGAAAATTCCACGCACTTGTATTCGAGTATTTGTGCACTCTTTTCGACGATGCGGTACAGCGGCATGCTGATCTTCCAGGGCTGCGTGAAAACTTTGGGATCTTCGATGGTGGCTTCGTAGTTCAGGTGATCCTTGTCCACCGCTGTGAAGCGTTCGACAACATGCAAGGCGTCGCTGTGAAAATTGCCGGCTCTGTCGAACCAGCTCAGGTCGTTGAAATCGGTCGTGTCGACAACAAGGGTTTCACCCTCCCAGTGGCCATTGGACCATCCCATCCAGCTGTCGGCAGGCGCGTCATTATGATTCATGTAAACCGTTCGCACGGCGCCGGCATACTCAAACGCCATCATGATGTCCTGAGGGCTCATCATGATCTGAAAGGGGTAAGGCATATACATGGCGCGCGGCACGCCAGGCAGATAGCATTTGATTTCCGGATCCCGGTTCAGCCGATCGGCGAAGTTTTCCTTCTTTTTCTGAAGCGCCTCGGGCTTGTAAGGAATAGGACCACCTTCAACTACGCCCAGCCCGGGCGGGACAGAGAATTCCGCACCGAGTTGCCAGAATGGGCCAGGCGCTGCCCCGTGCCCTTCAATGTCCCAATTTGCCGAGTTGACCGCCTGCCAGATTCCATTCAAGTCCGGTTTGCCGTCCTTCGTTCGCGGCGCCCGGTACGGCTGGGCCGGCGTCTGTGCCTGGTATGGCGCGGGCGTCAAGATCATCGCAAGCAAAGCCCCCAAGGCGGCGAAACCCGCGATCACGCTCCTGTAGCGGTTTCTCATTTGTCGTCTCCAGGTATCCACGGCTTAGAAGGTGAACCGTCCGCTTATTTGAGCGATACGCGGGTTATTCTTCTGGGTGTGAGTGTTATAGCCGAAGGCTGTATCCGCTACACCGGTGTCCGGACCGCCAAAGACCACAGTGTTCAGCACATTCTGCGCCTCGAGACGGATCGTGAAACCCATACGTTCGCGGAATTGGATTTTTTTCTGGAGAAGCGCGTCGAGGTTTGTGTAGGCCGGATTTCGCAGAGCTGACATGAACCGCGGAGCATTCCCGAAGGCATACGTCCCTGTCTGTTTAAACGCTGCTGGGTTGAAATCGGACAGCTGGCCCGCTGCATTCATTACCTTCGTCGTGATGGGTGCACCAGTCAGCGTCGGGCGCATCGCTGCAGCGGTACTGAGAGAAGCCGACTGTTGCGGCGATGTGAGCGAAAGGGGTTGACCCGTGTTGTACTGGTAGGTGCCGCCAAGCTCCCAGCCTCCAATGATCTGACTGAACAACCCATGGTTGAGAAATTGCTTTTGCGGGCCCAGGGGAAGCTGGTACAAGGTGCTCAACCGTACAACATTCGGCTGATCCAGGGCGGCGATCGACCGCTCGCAGCGATGACAGCCGTTGTCCTGAATACTGGAGCTGGTGCCGGATTCACCAATATCATCGATGCTTTTGCTGTGGGTATAGCCCAGGAGTAAAGAGAGGCCTTTACTGAGCCGGTGTTCGACGGTCAACTGGAAGGCATGGTAGGTCGAGTGGCCCCAGGGGCTGTTCGTCAACGTAACATTCTGGAACTGCGGATAGGGTCGATACAGGTAGCCTTGCTGTATCGTACTCTTGCTCAGCAGTGAGCTTCCGTCGGTGATGACATTAAAGAACGGGTTGGGCACAACCGTATTGAGAGCGCTTCCCAGGGCCAGGGCTGAAGCCGGGAGCTGGTTGAGCTGAACCGCGCCGAATAGATGTACGCCTGCGCTGCCGGCGTATGCTGCCGTGACGACAAAATTCCCAGGCAGGGAGTGTTGAAGGTCGAAAGACCAGTTTTCCTGGTAGGGAAATTGCTCGCTGCGTGGATTCCCCGAGACGCTTTGCCCCAGTTCGACGCTGAGAGGTCCGCTTCCGGTGTTGTTCCCTGGTAAAGGCGCAGGATTGTTGCCATAAACATTCGGCAGCCCGGCCGGAAACGGGTTAGAGAGGTTATAGAGCGGCGTAACTCCGTCGGGCGCCGCATTGATTGAAGTGGATTTTCGCGTAAACCCAAACGATGACGGATTGGTCTGGTAAGTCGCCGCCGCATGCCAGAAGATCCCGAATCCGCCATGCATCACCGTAGTGCTATTGATGCTGTAGGCGAACCCGAACCGCGGCTCCCAATGCAGCTTTTCGGGAATCTGCAAGGATCGGCTCGTGCCGTTCAGACCGACAATCCCGACACCGCCTTTCAGATTCGGAATCGACGGAACCTGAGCGGCAATGGGAGACGGACTGGTCTGGTCGATATAGCTCAATTGATTGCCTTGCGCGATGTCGCCCGTCTCATAGCTGTACCGCAGACCATAGTTGAGCGTCAGCTTACGCGTGACTCTTGCGTTATCCCCGACGAAAAACGCCGCATAGCCGTGACCGAATTTCACCAATGGAGCGTAGCCGCTGGTCACGGTGGCCTGACCGAGCAGCAGTTCCGCGACCGCATTTCCTGTTGTTCCCGAGGGCGAATTCGCAATCGGCCCGCCGGTAAACGTTCTGGAGGTGTTGACGGTCAGCAGTTGCGGATCCCACAGCTGATCGCGGTAGACTCTCAGGTCTGCACCGAACTTTATGGTGTGAATACCCTTGACCCACGAAACAGAGGCGGCATATTGCCAGACGGAGTTGGGGTTAGCCTCCAGGGGTTCGAAATTACCGATCGTCCCGATTTGACCCGAAGTCGCTGTGACCTGAGGGGTAAAGGTCGCCGTGTAGCCCGGCGTCACCGACGCGGGTATGCCGAACATCGCAGTCCCCACAGGATTGACAGAGGCGCGAGCCGATTGCATGTGCGCCCAGGAGAAATGGTGATCGAAGACCACGGTTGGTGAGATGACCCACGTATGATCAACCATGATGTTGCGTCCGGGAATGTGATCGTTTGAATTCTGTGGAGTATAGCTCGGCGTACCTGGTCCGAAGACCTGCCCATAGATGATGTAATTGTCGAAGATGTCGAGATGGCCGAATATGCTGTGCTTGTCGGTCAGTTTGTGATCGATCCGGATGTCTTCGCTGTAGTTGTTATCGGTGTTGGGAGCGCTCGAGAAATAGTTGTTCTGATCGCTGGCGCCCACACCTTTTTGATTCGGCAGCGGATACATCGCGAACAGCTTCTGAGCTATGGGGTTGAACCGCGCTGGATCGATGACGTTCAGTTTACCGTTGTACGACATCTGACAGCGGTAGAAACCTGCGGTGGTCGCGGTAAACGTGCCGTTGGAACAAGTGTACTTTCCGCCGGCCGCCACCTGCTGGGTCGTGCTCGGATCATAGATAACCAGCGGCGTGCCATTGGAGTTGAATGTTTGCGAGAAATCGCCAGTTCTTTCCAGGGTCGTGGGCACGGTGGTCGTGAAGCCGGCGCCGGGCGTGCTGTCGTTAAGCTGCTCGTAGGAGCCGAAGAAGAAAGTCCTGTTGCGTCCGCTGAACCCGGGGAGGACTACCGGACCGCCCACCTGGCCTCCAAACTGGTTTCTTGAAAACGAAGGCTTCGGTTGGCCTGCGGCATTGGCATTGAAGCCATTGGCATCAAACGCGGCACTGCGGTTGTACTCCCAAGCCCCTCCGTGCAGGGTGTTGGTGCCGGACTTGATCGTAAAGCTCTCGACCCCGCCCGCGGTGTGGCCGAACTCCGGAGAGTAGGCGGAGGTGTAGATCCGGAATTCCTTCACGGCATCCAGGCCGGGAATGTCGCCGGCCGCGTGGGTGTCATAGTTGATCGTATTTGCTGCCCCGTCGACTATGATTTCCTCCTCGCCGCCCTTCGCGCCATTGATGTAGAAGGTGTTGGTGGTGCTTTGGGTGGTAGCGTTCGTCCCGGCACTCAGAGAGTTGCTTTGCGTGACGCCGGGGGTAAAGTTAACCTCCTGGAAGGGATTCCGGACGTCCAGAGGGATGTTCGCGACGAGAGCGGCTTCGGTCACTGTGCTCAGGTCGGAGTCTGACACTTTCAGCTCCTCGGCCAGGGCGGTCACCGATACGGTCTCGACCACGGGACCAATCTTCAGCACCGGACTCAACTCATCCTTCTCACCCACTTCCAGCACGATGCCGGATTCGACCCAATTCGAAAACCCGGCGGCGGTCACAGTCACTTGATACGCGCCGGAGGTCAGCGGCGAGAAGATGAACACGCCGCTGGCGTCGCTGACAGTTTTCAGCGTCACCTGAGTTTCTGTGTTGAGAAGCGCGACTGCGGCGCCCGGGACCGCGGCTCCGCCGGAATCGAGCACCTGGCCGTGGACGGACGCGCTTTGTGCGAAAAGGTGGGTAGAGAAGTAACTGACTGATAGAAACACACCGAGAAGGCATACCAATATTCGAAAGCATCGAGATCGCACTTGGTTACTCCTTTTAAGGTAATCAGTGATGGATCGCACGGCCTTGAAAACGATGAAGCGGGTGCATAAGGTTTAAGGCTCGTCGAGACTGACTCCTCATCACGAATAGATTCACATGACGAATCGGAAAAGGACGACCGCAGACTCCAATCAGGTATCAGAGTATCGAGGGCAAATATTAATGGCGGGTTACGACTTCATGATTAGTACGTGAGCGAATTATGAATGACCGGATACTCAATGCCGTAACCGATCGCGATCGAGGCGGGAAAGATGATTCACACGCTCACACGAGCGCCGTCTGTCACATTTTCTTAATTGTTCATGCAACTTTTCGATGGTCTATAATCCGCGCCGTCACACCTTGTACCTGATCATCGCCGGAACTTCCTGAGGAGGACACATATGAGAACTTCCTGGTTTTCGCGACGGGAGTTTCTTGCTTCGAGCGCGGCGCTTCTCTCCGGTCCCGCCTTCGCCCAACGGCCGCCGCAGCGTGCGGTTGTGATCATGTTCGATGGATTCGGTCTTGAATACATGGAGAAGAGCGCCATGCCGACGCTCGCCGCATGGCGCCGCCAGGGGCTTTTCCGCCGCGGCCGGGCCACGATGCCGTCCGTCACCAATACCAACAATGCTTCCATTTGTTGCGGCGTGTGGCCCGATCAGCATGGCATCACCGGCAATTCGTACTTCGACGAGCGCTCGGGACGCGAAGAATATATGGAGACCGCCGACCTGCTTCTCGCTCCCACGCTCTTTCAGCGAGCCCGGAAGCACGGCGTCAAATCGGCGCTGCTGTCCTCCAAGAAGAAGACGACCACACTGCTGCCTGCCGGCGCCGATCTGGTTCTCACGGCTGAGGAGCCGTCCGAAGAATGGGTGCGGCGGCTCGGCGCACCGGCGGAAATCTACAGCCGCGAGATCAATTACTGGCTGATGACCGCCGCGATTGATGTGCTCAGGAATCGCCGCGATCTAGGTTGCCTGTATGTGCACACGACGGACTACCCGATGCACACCTGGCCTCCCGAGGCCGTCGAATCCAGGGAACATCTCGCGCGCCTGGATCAGTTCTTCGCGGAAGCAGCAGCCGCCGCGCCTGACGCGGCGTTCCTGCTCACCGCAGATCACGGTATGAACCATAAGTCGCGTTGCCTGGATCTGGAGAAGGTTTGCGCGCAGCACGGCATGCCGATTCGCACCGCCATTTCCGTGGAACGAGATCGATATGTCAAACACCATCGCGGTTACGGCGGGGTGGCATGGGTGTATTGCAAGGCAACCAGAGATATTGATTCGGTAGCCAGGATCCTGACCGGCATCGACGGCGTCGAAAGCGTGTTGACGCGCAGCGAAGCAGCCAGGCGCTTTCATCTGATGCCCTCGCGCATTGGTGACTTGATCGTGCTGGGCGATCGCGATACCGCCTTCGGCGAGCTGGATGCGCCTTCCGAGCCGCTTCCCGCGGAGTATCGCACCCACGGCTCGCTGCACGAAATGGATGTGCCGCTGCTGATCTACAACGCGCAAGTGCAGCTGAAGCCGGAGGAGTTCCAATACAACCGCGATCTGGCTCGCTGGTTGTACGCCGGCTGAGCCGTGCGCCAGAACTTTCCGGCCCAACCTGCTTCGTCTTGACGGTCACTCTTCAGACGTCAACGCACCCACCATTGGACGGCCGCCGAGGCTGGTGCGGAAACCCCACACGCCGAGGCCAAGGACGAGACAAAGAGCGGCAAGGCTTATGTTGAAATACCAGGCGTACGTCTGAAACGTTAACGGCATGTTCGACAGCCAGATGGTGGCGAAAAGACTGACCAATAGCGGAAGAAAACCGACGCGAAGCAAAAGAATGAGCATTAGGAGGCTGAGTATGGTTTTTGAATTCCGCTCTTATATCTCTTGCAAACAGCACTCAAAAGTTCTGTATATTTATTTTCAACTGCTTGATTTTTGATTCCAGTTTCGAAGGCCGGGCCTCATCGATCGCTCGACGAGCACCGCCTCATTCGGGACAATTACGATTGCGGATTTTACCGGAAAACTATGAGTGATCCTTTTTGCGAAATCGTGGCACCGCAGTTTTATTGTCTCTCTGTCTGGTGCGACCTGACAGGGCCTCACGAAACTTCGCGAGATTTCACGGCCGGAATGCTGTTTAGCCTTCCGCTCCCGAAAAACGCCAGCGGCAATTTTGTGAAAGTGATTCAGCGTCTGCCGGTCCGCATTCGATTCAATCCGACCCAGGATTCGCAGCACACGCTGCGGCCTGGAATGTCAGTGGAACCAACTGTAACTGTTCGCTAAGGAGGGATCGATCCCATGGCAAAGCTTGAAGGAAAAATCGCACTCATTACCGGTGGCAACAGCGGCATCGGCTTGGCCACCGCGAAAGAGTTTGTTAGAGAAGGCGCTTTCGTTTTCATCACAGGACGACGCGAACCGGAACTGGCCGCCGCAGTGAAGGAGATCGGAAGAAATGTTAAAGGCATCCAGGGAGATGTCTCGAAGCTCGCGGATCTGGACCGGCTCTTTGCTCAAATCAAGAGCGAGAAGGCCAAACTCGATATCGTGTTTGCGAACGCCGGAGTGGCGACGTTTGCCCAGTTTGGCCAGATTACCGAGGAACATTTCGACTCCATCTTCAATGTCAATGTGCGAGGGACGCTGTTTACGGTGCAGAAAGCTCTTCCGTTGATGCCGGATGGCGCATCGATCATCCTGAATGCATCCATCGTCGCCAGCAAAGGACTCGGAATGAACAGCGTTTACAGCGCTACCAAGGCGGCCATCCGTTCTTTTGCCAGAACGTGGACGACGGACCTGAAGAGCCGCAAGATTCGCGTGAACGCGGTGAGCCCCGGTCCGATCGATACTCCAGGCCTCAGTGATCTCGTCGCCTCAAGCGGCGCGGCCGAAGAACGCAAGAGACTCATGATCAATAACGTCCCGCTCGGCAGAATGGGCCGCCCTGATGAAATTGCAAAAGCCGTCGTGTTTCTCGCATCCGACGACAGCAGCTACGTCACTGGATCCGAACTGTTCGTGGACGGCGGCATGGCGCAGGTCTAATGGCGGGAGATTTATGGCGGGTCCGTGAAATCGCGAGCCCACCCGCGATTTCACGGAGCGTTTCGAGATTTTTTCTGGTTCTGTCTCATCGCTACCAGCAGGTTCCGCAGGTTACCCCTTTGGTACATCTATTGCATTTGCTCTGCTCACAATAGTTCAAGGAGGTTTTCAAATGGGCAGGCTCTCAGGAAAGGTTGCGGTAATTACTGGCGGTAACAGCGGGATAGGTTTCGCTTCGGCGAAGCGATTCGCAGAAGAGGGTGCGGACGTGGTGATCACCGGCCGTCGCAAGAAGGAGTTGGACGAGGCAGCCTCCTCGATCGGCAAGAATGTTCTGGCTGTTCCGGGGGATGTATCGCGCCTGGCAGACCTGGATCGCCTTTACGCTACCGTCAAGGAAACGCGTGGACACATCGACATCCTGTTTGCGAATGCGGGGATAGCCGGCGCAGCTCCGCTCGGTGCGGTCAGCGAAGGCCATTTTGACCAGATGTTTGGCATTAACGTGAAGGGACTGCTCTTCACGGTGCAAAAGGCGTTACCGCTGTTTAAGGATGGCGGCTCGATCATATTGAACTCTTCGGTATCAGGGCGAAAAGGGATTGGCGGCTTCAGTGTGTACAATGCCACCAAGGCAGCTGTGCGTTCCTTTGCTCGAACATGGACCTCGGATCTCAAGGAGCGCAAGATTCGGGTGAATTCGCTCAGTCCCGGGCCGATTGAGACTCCGATCTTCGGAAAGATGGGACTCTCTGAGGATCAACTTCAAGAGTTCTCGACCTTCATCTCTGCACTGCCCTTAGGACGTACCGGCCGACCGGAGGAGATCGCCTCTGTGGCGCTGTTTCTCGCATCCGATGAAAGCTCCTATATTACGGGAGTGGATTTGTGCGTCGACGGCGGTCTGGCGCAAGTATAAGTTGAAGCCCGCCGGAATCAGAATCGTCATTTTTGGTAAGGGGATATTTCTCGTTAGTTAGTAACACCTATCTTGCGCGTTTGCTGTCCAAGTCAGCAAAGCCATTCCCCGCCAAAGTTAGGCGGGGATGCCCTCGCGTAGCGAGGGCTGGGGCGGTCTGTTCAAAGACGAACAGTACCGATTAATAAGGAGCACTTCGCGGGCATCTAAAAGGTGGCTGCGCGTCTTTGAACAGACCACCCCGGCGCTTCGCGCCTGCCCCTCCTTACTAAGGAGGGGAGTGGCCGCCAAACCCTTATGGGACATGGTTCTCCGACTATCCGTACAATTTGATTTGGACAGTTCTGCTCTGACGCAGGGAGCGCACGATTCATACCTGAACTGCAGACCCCTGCGAGGAGGATTGTCCGAACTTTTGAAAAACTATTTTCCAAAGGCCTAGAAGCCTCAGCGAGCGGCGGCGTGAACCTGCCCTTCGACATTCCCACGAAATCGTATAACCGCAAGGATACCCGTCAGGACGAAGATCGCCAGGACGGCTAGTTGCACGATTGCAAATGGTGGTTCAGATTGGGTTGGAGCAAGGGCTTTCAATGCATCGATTTTTTCGAAAGCCTGGATGACAAGGACGAACACATTGAAGTACAACGCGAGAGTTGCGGTGATTACATAGATCCAGCGCCAGGGTGCGGCAAGCCGAAATCGATAGAGTGCGAGCACCGAGAACGTCAACAAAACCAGCGACAGGATAGCGACGGCGTGAGACGGCAGGAACTTTACAAACGGGAAGCCGAAGCCGGTCACACTCGTGGCAATCGTCGTGATGAGAAACAGAGGCGTCCAACCCTTGAATATCCGGCGCGTCAGAAGACCAAACATCACGACGCAACCGGAGCCAATCCCTATAAAGCTGATCGCGACGTGGATTAGTGTGAATAGCGTGAGAAACATAAAACCGTCACTTTCGGCGCCTGGGACTCAATTTGCCAGGAACTTCTTTAATGCCGTTTTTGTCTCGGCCAGACGCTGTTCCATCAACCAATGTCCCGTGTCGGTCATTACGATTGAAGTCACGTTCGTCGCTACGAGTTTCGCCTGAGCTTCGAGGGCACCGCCCATCGCTTTATCGCCTTCGACAGTCAGAACAGGCATCTGCAATTTCGTGCGGGCGAAGTTGCGGTTGTCCGCTGCGTCTACCGTATTAAACGTCTTGAACATTTCGAAAGCTGCCCTCATAGCGCCTTCCTGAGCGTACGATTTCGCGTACAGGCGCCGGTCGGCTTCGGAAAACGTTTCGGGATGCGGAGACAGCGTCTGCCAGAAATGCTCGAGGAAAATCCGTTCCCGACCCTTGACCAGATCCAGAGCAATCGGGCTGTTCACGAAATGGAAATGCCAAAGCGCGGGCGTCGTGTAGATTTTGTCCCAGATGTCCCCAACGCCTGGGATAGGCGCTTCAAGCAACGCAAGTTTCTCCACCTCATCTGGATACTGGGCGGCGTATGCATAAGCGACCATCAAACCGATGTCATGGCCGACAAGGTCGATACGTGTATAGCCAAGGCTCTTTACAAGCTCGTGAACGTCGGCAGCGATCGTCTTCTTATCGTAATGTCCTTCCGGCCGGGAGGAATCGCCAAGACCGCGCATATCGGGCGCGATGATGGTGTAGTCTTTGCCGAAATCATCGAACAGCGGGATCCACATGTGCGACGTGTCACCGAAGCCGTGAATCAGTACGAGCGTCTTCTTTCCGGTGCCGGCTTTTAAGTAGTGAAGCCGCACCGCGCTCAAATTCGCCGTCAGCGATTCGTATTTGCTGTTTTGTGCCAATGCTATCGTTCCGGAAAGAAACGTCAGAATAATGATAAAGCGTGCGCCCTAGCCGGTCTTTCATTTTGTTTGGCCTGATTCGGCGTATTGAATTCCAGTTGGTCCATAACCGGTTATCTGAACGACGACCGGCCTGTCTCCGGTGCGCGCGAAATGCGCGACATTCGGCGGTTCCGGATAGAAACTGCCGGGAACCCTGAACGTCACTTAATGTGAGGCCGGTTATTCCAATACCGTTCCCATCTATTCATCAGGGCCTGTATGTCATCCGGATGAACAACGCTTTTCCACTGCCAGCCCAATGCCTCTTGCAAAGCCCCGTGTACTCCAACCACTGTTTGTTCAGGAATTCGCAGGTTCCATCCGGAAGGCAGCTCCAGGCGAGCATCGGGATCCCATCGATCATCTGGCGACACTCGTGTTCTGAGGGATTCATTTTATCTGCATGGACAGGGCCGAGACGGGCAACGTTGCCGGCTTTGCAATCTGATTCAACCGCGAAACATCAAATACTGCCGGTCCGTTGCAAGATCCAGTTCCGTTCAGGAATCCCGTCCAGGAACTCTTTGGCTTTGGCAATTGCTTCTGCCTGATTGACACCTTCGATTATTCGACTGATATCAATCCCTGCACCAACGGCGACCGGAGTTTTAAGGAAGCAAGCTCGGTACTTGCCGTTCGTCTGCAAAATCGCCCAAATACGGTAGCCTTTATATTTAGCTTTCAACATGAGGCCTCTCCCAATAGCGTGGATGAGCAAGTATCCGTTGCGCAATATTCCGGGTGACGCTGAGAATTCAAGCTTGCGACGAATCCTCGGACGTGGAGGCGGCAACCCTGTCCGGCCGTATCAAGCCGAATGTATTCTCAGGCGGGCTCTCTTAATCCTTTTTTGTTGTGTTGGTACGTCCGATGTTCCGCGCCTACCCGCAAAAATACTTACAGCTCATCCGGCAAAATACGTATGTACGGTAGCACGCATGGACCATATCGCTGCAATAACGCATCTCGAGTGGCTAATTGGCGGGAGACTCTTACCACTTTGAGAAGTTGTCGTAACAGCTTGAGTCCAAACAATCGTTTCAGTCGTTTGATAACAATTCATCTATTGGAAGCAACCGTAGAACACTCGCAGCGGCGGGCATAGAGCCCGCCTTTTAGCTTCTCTCTGGGGAATCGTGGCAGACAAATGTTCAACTCAATTTCGCGCGCGGGGCAGACTTGAACCTTCTCGTTAAGTCCTGCCAAGCCCCGCGGCCTGCCGCCGAACGGGCCTATCACATTATTTATCAATGCTATACAAACAGCTTACAGGGGGGGCACATTCTTCGGAAAAAGATGAGAGAAATTGCGCGAGGCCGCTGATTTTCCAGGAAGCCAGCTCTTTTGCAAATTCGCTCGGTCTTTTTTCCAGGAGCTGGCTCTTTTCGCGGAACAGAATCGACCTTATATTAATAGAGGTTATTAATAGTTAAATTCCCTTCTAACCGGATTTAGGGGCCAAACTGCAGTTCCCGTCACTGTTCGCGAAAGCGGCTCAGTCGGGTAAGAGCCAAGCAATGATTGGCCATGTAAGTGAAAAGAGACTGGCGGAGACGGGGTTCGAAAGCGCAACTTCAACCTCGGTGAATCACGAATTCCGTCATCGTTTGTATCCGTACAAGCTGAAAGTTTTAAAATAGCAAAATCATGGCAAAACCAGCTTTGCTGGCTGTGGACGACGACTCCGATGTGCTGCGGGCGATCGAACGCGACCTGCGTTCTAAATACGGTGCCCAGTATCGTGTGATCGCCAGTGATTCCCCCGAAGAAGCGCTCAGCCTTCTGAAACAGTTGAAGGTGCGGAACGAGAGCGTGGCTTTGCTGCTTGCGGATCAGCGCATGCCCCAAATGGACGGCGTGGCGTTTTTGCGGGAAGGAATGCAGATCTTTCCCGATGCGAAGCGGGCATTGCTCACCGCCTACGCGGACACCAATGCGGCGATCAGCGCCATCAATGAAGCGAACATCCACTACTTTTTCCTGAAGCCATGGGATCCTCCCGGCGAACACCTGTATCCGCAACTCGATGATTTGCTCGATGACTGGGGAGCTTCATATCGGCCGGCATTCGAGGGAATCCGGGTCTTGGGGACGCGCTGGTCGCCCAAGTCGTATGAATTGCGCGAGTTTTTTGCGCGCAACCGCGTGCCGTATCAGTGGATTGACGTCGAAATTTCCGCAAACGACCCGGAGACCAGGCGGCTTCTGGAATACCTGGGACCCGCAGCAACGAGTCTTCCGGTCGTGCTTTTTCCCGACGGAACAAGGCTCCTCGAAGGTGTCCCGGCGGACGTAGCGCAAAGGGTGGGTCTGCGGACGCGCGCGCAAACCGATTTCTATGATCTGGCGATCGTCGGTGGAGGGCCGGCGGGGCTTGCCGCCGCCGTGTACGGAGCCTCCGAAGGCCTCCACACCGTGATGATTGAGAAGGAGGCTCCCGGCGGACAAGCGGGAATGAGTGCCCGCATCGAGAACTATCTGGGATTTCCGATCGGCCTTAGTGGGGGAGATCTGGCGCGCCGCGCTGTGGTACAGGCTCAGCGTTTCGGCGTCGAAATTCTCTCTCCGCTGGAGGCGGTCAACATCCGGATCGAAGGACCTTACCGGTTCGTTAAATTGGCGGACGGGAACGAGATCTCCTGTCATGCGTTGATGATTGCGACAGGAGTTCAGTGGCGGCGACTTGAAGCCCTTGGAGTCGATCGGTTGCAAGGCGCAGGTATCTATTATGGCGGCGGGGCGGCCGATACGCTGTCGTTCAAGGGCGAAACGGTCTATGTGATAGGTGGAGCAAATTCCGCAGGTCAGGCAGCCATCAATTTCGCGAAGCATGCCGAGCGCGTCGTTATCGTCGTGCGCGGGAGTTCTTTATCGAGCAGCATGTCGCAGTATCTGATTGATCAGATCAAACAGATGCCGAACATCCAGATCTGGGCCAGCGCGAGCGTGGCTGAAGTTCATGGCGAAACCCATCTCGCAGAGATTTCTTTTCTTTGTTCGGACACGAATAAGATTGAGCGGGTTCCGGCCAGTGCGATGTTCATCTTCATCGGAGCCCTGCCTCGAACCGACTGGCTCGCAAATGTCATCGAGCGCGACGAACGCGGCTTCATATTGACGGGCCCCGACCTGATGCGGGACGGACAACTGCCGAAGGGGTGGCCACTTGAAAGGGATCCTTTCCTGCTCGAGACCAACGTTCCCGGTGTATTCGCCGTAGGGGACGTGAGACATGGTTCCGTCAAACGGGTGGCCTCCGGAGTAGGTGAAGGGTCGGTAGCGGTACAATTCATCCATCAATACTTGAGTAAGGTGTGAATGAGCGGAGCGAATACAAGCCCGGCAGGGTGCAGCCAGGAATACATGAGCGCAGCGAATGCAAGCCCGGCAGGGCGCAGCCAGGAAGACATGAGCGGAGCGAATGTGAGCCCGATAGGGCGAAACAATACATAAAATGTTAGAGAGATCGGATCTGCTGCACGTCCCGGCGTTCGCCGATCTTCCGGAGGACCAGATCGACTGGTTCCTCAGCCATGCGGAAGAGCTGCACCTCGACCCGGGAAAGATCCACTTCCGCCAGGGCGACCCGGCCGACGCCATGTTTGTCATGCTGGAAGGACAGCTCCAGCTTCGCGGTGAACTCGGCGGCGAAACTGTGGTGCTCACCAGCAATCCGGGTGACGTAACCGGTGTCCTGCCCTTTTCGAGAATGAAGCAGTTTCCTTGGATGCGCGCGCATCCACAGACGCAAGGATCCTGCGTTTTCCTTCGTCTCTTTTCCCGGAGCTTGTGCAGAAGATGCCGGAACTGACGCAACGTCTCGTCGGCCTCATGTCCGACAGGATTCGCGAAACCACTCGCTGGGAACAGCAGCGCGACCGTCTGGCTTCGATGGGAAAGCTTTCGGCAGGCCTTGCCCATGAACTCAACAACCCGGCTTCGGCGGCACGACGCGCCGCCGCTCAGCTGCGGGAGGTTTTGAAAAAAGTCCGCGATGCAAGCCAGGAATTAGGCGGGCGCGAGCTGACCGCCGCGCAGAGATCAGAAGTCGAGAAGCTGGAAACTTCCATCGTTCAGCTGCGCGAAGTTCCGCTGAACCCACTGCAACGGAGCGACCTGGAAGGGCGAATTGATTCTCTATTGCAAAGTCACGGGCAGAACGACTTGTGGCAACTGGCGGCGCATCTCGCCGAAAGGAACGTCCAGCCGGAGGCGCTTGAATCATTGTTTGCGATACTGGATGCCGATACTGCCCGGGCTGCGCTCATCAGAATCGCCGCTTCGGTCGAGATCGCCAGTCTACTCGATCAAATTGAGAGTGGTACTTCGCGAATATCCGATCTGGTCCGTGCCATCAAGGAATACACCTACATGGATCAGACTCCTGTCCAGAACGTGGACGTCGTCAAGAGTCTGGAAACGACGCTTGTTATCCTGAACCATAAGCTGAAACATGGCGTTGTGGTCCAGCGTGAGTACCAGCCCGTCCCCCTTCTCGTGAATTCATTCGGCAGCGAACTGAATCAGGTATGGACGAATATTATCGACAACGCCATCGACGCCATGGGCGGTAAAGGCGAACTTCGAGTTCGGACCTGGCGCGATGATGATTCCGTGGTGGTCGAGATCGCAGACAATGGTCCCGGGATTCCGCCCGAGATCCAGCCTCGCATCTTTGAGCCTTTCTTTACGACTAAGAAAGTCGGCGAAGGTACAGGACTGGGCCTCGACACCGCCCTGCGGATTGTGAAGAAGCACAGGGGCAGTATTGAGGTCAGTTCGAAACCCGGCGACACACGTCTTCAAGTGTGGCTGCCCCTGGCCGCAGGCCCGGCTCCGAACTAAGTCGGACTAAGTCGTCAGTTTTCCCCGCTCCGCGCGATGCGATCCAGGTCCGCAATCATTTCGGAAGGGAGGCGCAGCGTCGCGGCATCCAGATTCTCGCGGAGATGTTTGACAGAAGATGTGCCGGGAATCAGTAACATGTTCGGCGAGCGCTGAAGAAGCCACGCCAGTGCGATCTGCATCGGGGTCGCATGTAAGGACGCCGCGGCCGCGTCAAGCGATGCCGACTGCAACGGAGTAAATCCGCCCAACGGAAAGAATGGCACGTAGGCGATGCCTTGCTTCGCGAGTTCGTCAATGAAACTGTCATCGTCCCGGTGTGCGACGTTATAGAGGTTCTGTATGCAAACGATCTCTGTGATTTTCTGCGCCTCCGCCAGTTGCCCCGGAGTGACATTGCTTAGACCGAGACGATCGATCAGTCCCTGTCGCTTCAGTTCAGCAAGCACGGTCAGAGGTTCTTCGATCGATCCCTCGGATGGCCCCATAAAGCCGCCGACGCGCAGATTGACAACATCGAGTTTGTCCAGCGCGAGATTTCGCAGGTTATCGTGAACTGCATCGATCAGTTCCTGTTTCGAAAGAGCATGAATCCAGGACTTGTCCGGTCCCCGTCGGGCGCCCACTTTGGTGACGATCACGAGACCGTCCGGATACGGATGGAGCGCCTGCCTGATAATCTGATTGGTTACATGAGGGCCATAGAAGTCGCTCGTGTCGATGTGATTCACACCGGTCTCGACGGCTTCCCGCAGAACCCTGACGGCACCGTCAGGATCGCGCGGTGGTCCCCACACCTGCGGGCCCGCCAGTTGCATCGCGCCATATCCCATCCTGTTTACGGTCATTGGAGGGTTTGCAAGCCTGAAGCTGCCGCCAAGATTGATATGACTCGTCATTGGTTCTCTCTTGTTCTATTGAAAGTTTAGATTCACCGAAGACTGAAACCGCCTATGGTTCTTGAATTCCGCGCTTATATGCCACTGTTCGCCTGAAGCAAGGTCAATAAACGACTCATATTCCATGGGAACTAAATACGTGGCGTCACCGGACTTCAGATAGTCCCAGCGAGTCACTTCCTTGAGCGACACGAAGCCGAACCCGGGCGGAAACTGGTTCGCTTCTTCTTCGTACTGAAGCAAATTGCCCGTCTGCTCATCGATCAATATGCGACCTGTCCGGGCAGAAATGTATCGTTTGCCGTTAACGACGGCATAGCCGAAACATCCATCCGGCGGAGAGCTGAACCGGTAGACCAGAACCTGGCGTCCGCGTACTTCCTCGCGCCCTTCAAAGTCGAACGTGTTAGGACACTCGATGCCAAACACCTCTTTGAGTTCGGTTCCAAAGTCGGCGCTCCAATTGATCGGATCGCCGGCCTTCTTCCAGGGTTTTCCGTTGATTCGAATGTTCTGGCGTACGGGAGTGCCGCCTTTGACGTTGATCTCGGATTCGATCGTGTCCACCAGTTGCCAGGCCGTGGGTTTGTCTCGCCGGGCGGTCCAGCGCCTGGCGACTTCGTCTGCCACGAAGCCTGGAAGGTTCCGGGCGCGATCCAGACCTGTCTGGCGCGCGCGCTCAAACTCAGCTTGCGCCGCGTCCGGGCCATGGGCCGCCTGCGCCGGCGGGTCCGGATGCCTCAGAAGATTCTCTTCTCTTCGCCAGGATATGGATGTAACAACCTGGGACAGTTCATCCGCAGACCCCGGCCGCAGATATTGAAGCTTCTTCAGCTCAAAAGAAGACGTGCACGCGATTTGCACGCGGTCTGCAAGCTCGAAGCCGCCTATGATTGTTCCCGCCGCGAGAAGGCCGGACTTTGGAAGGCGCGCGTCGACCAACCCGCCATCGTCAAGCCTGACGGTCATCGACACCAGCGTCAACCGTTGCAGGTTGCCCGAGAAAACCAGATCCGCGGCAAACGCTCCGCAGGGCATTAAGAGAATGAAACTGAGGGCCCGGATCACAAAATCATTCATATCGTAATGCTGTCATAGGGTCGACCTGCGTGGCGCGCCGCGCGGGCAGATAGCAGGCAATCATCGAGACGCCTCCAAACAGCGCCGCAACTGCGAGGAATGTCGTCGCATCCGTCGGTTTGACTTCAAACAGCAGACTGGCAAGAAATCGGGTTGCGCCCCAGGCGCAGACCAGACCGATCGCGATCCCGCCGAACGCCACCTTCGATCCTTGTTCGAGGACCATGCGCATGACATTGCGGCGCTGGGCTCCCAGGGCCATTCGAATGCCGATTTCCGCGGTTCTCTGCTGGACGAAGTAGGTCATCACGCCGTACAGACCGACCAGCGACAGAAAAAGGCCAATGCAGCCAAACCCGCCGATAACCGTGGTCGAAAAGCGCTGCTCTAAGGATGCATCCGTAGCCAGTTCACTCATCGTGTGCACGTCGGCGACGGCCAGGGCGGGATCAAGATCGCGAACCAATTTGCGCAGATCCGAAGCCACACGATCCGCAGGAACGCTGGTCCGGGTCAGTACATATGCCGCGTCGGCGCCGCTTTGCCATAAACACCGGTAGAGCTGCGGAGGCGGACTGGTTGCCAGACTCATGTAGCGCACGTCCCCCACGACACCGCTGATTGTAAACCACTCCGAGCGGGCATCTCCGTCACGATAGCGGAAGCGTTTTCCCACGGCGCTCTGACCCGGGAAATACTTTTCGGCAAAACTCCGGTTCACGAGAAAAGCGGGCGGCCGGCGCTGGGTGTCTCCATCGGTGAAAACCCTGCCTTCGAGCAGCGGGATGCGCATCGCTCCGAAGTAACCGGGCGAGACCACCCGTGATTCGAAGGGCTGCTTTTCGTCAAACGGGGATCCTTCCACCTCCAGCAAGCTGAAAGTTTCCCCTCCGACAAAGGGCCGGTGGTCGATGGCTGCCGCCGCCTCGACACCTGGAAGTGCATTGGCTCTCTCCAGCAAGTTACGAAAGAATGCCGCTTGACGTTCGGTTTTGTCGTATCGCGGATCAAGCTGGATGTGCGCGGAAATCATCGACTCCGGCACAAAACCCTTTTCGACCGACTGAACGCGGATGAAGCTGCGCATCAGCAAGCCGGAACTCACGAGCAGAACGAAGGAAATCGCCACCTCCGCAGTCATCAATCCGCGCTGCAGGCGGCCGCCGACTCCTTTGATTGAGCGTGAACCCGGACGCGTGAGTACTTGATTCAGATTGCAGCGTGACGCGGAGAGTGCAGGGAATAGCCCACACAGCAAGGCTGTCGCTAACGTCACGCCGAGGGCGACCAGCAAGACCCGACCATCGATAGACGTCTGGTCGAGGCGCGGGACGCCGGATTCAACACGGCTGAGAACGCGCATTGCGCCGAACGCGGCAAACACGCCCAGGATCCCTCCCGCAGTGGCCAGACACAGCGACTCCGCCAGCAGCTGTCGGACCAGGCGCAGGCGCGGTGCACCGAGCGCCGTGCGCACCGTCATTTCGAGCGTCCTGCGGTTCGCCCGGGCAAGGATGAGGCTGGCAACGTTGCTGCATGCAATCAACAGCACCAGAACTACGGCTCCCATGAAGATCAGCATGGGAGCGCGCGCCATGTTGATCAGATAGGCGTTCATCGGCTGAACCACCGCTCCCCAGTCCCGGAGATCGGAGTGCAAGGGATCGAGCCGGGCCGCAATGGTGTTCATTTCAGCTTGAGCCTGGCCCAAAGGCACGCCCGGCCGCAGCCGCCCCATCCCAAACTCCGCGTAGCCGCCGTTCCGCGAGACCTTCTCCTCCGGAGTCATCACCCACGGCACCCAGACGTCGGTTCCTTTGCCGTTCATATCGACCAGCTCGGCAACGCTTGGAAACGCAAAACCCGCGGGCATAATCCCGACAACCTGATAGGTCCTTGCATTGAG
This sequence comes from uncultured Acidobacteriota bacterium, assembly GCA_963738025.1. Classification (GTDB taxonomy): domain Bacteria; phylum Acidobacteriota; class Terriglobia; order 20CM-2-55-15; family 20CM-2-55-15; genus 20CM-2-55-15. Next base: position 454,882 of record CAVTWA010000003.1, read on the forward strand.
TAACAGCTTTTTACCGATCACATCAGGATCAGAACCGAAGCGGGACTGCCAGAGCGCGTGACTGATCACCGCTACCTCCGATTCTTCCGGCTGGCCGTCGCCCGGCTCCAGAAGGTGGCCGATTTCCGGAGACACACCGAGAACTCGAAAGAAATCTCCTGTGACGCGAGACCCGTTTACGCGCACCGCGGTGTTGTTCACCGCCATATTCATCAGGTCCGTGGTGAACAAAGCGAGGTTCGAAAATGACCGGCTCTCCTTCTTCCAGTCGAAGAAGTCTCCAATCGAGGGACCGAACGCCTCGGGGGGCACGCCCGGTATATGGGGGTTGGGTTCGTAGAGAGAAACCAATTGCTCCGGATTCGGGTACGGCAGCGGGCGCAGGAGCATTGCATTTATCATGCTGAACACAGCCGTGGCCGCTCCGATTCCCAAAGCCAAAGTGATCGTGCCCAAAACCGCGAATCCAGGGTGTTTGCGAAGCATGCGCAGGCCGAACTGGAAGTCTCGAAGTGTGGCGTCGAGCCAGGCTGCCGCCTTTGTTTCGTAGCTCGACTCGCGAAGAAGCAGACTGTTCCCAAGTCGCCGGCGGGCCCTCAGTTCCGCTTCGGCGCGCGGCATTCCATCGCGGACGAAACCCTCGGTTCTCTCCGCGACGTGGAAACGAAGCTCTTCGTCGAGGTCCGAGGCGATCCGTTCATGACGGAAGACATTCGCGATGCGGGAAATCCAGGACATAATCGATGCTTAAAGGTTAGATCTTGCAGTCATGCGCGTTTGAGGACCTGTCCGATCGCCGCAGCAATTGCTGTCCAGCGCTGCTCCTCCTGCTGAAGCTGCTTGCGGCCGGCCGCAGTAACGTCATACATCCTGGCCCGGCGGTTGTTTTCCGTCGTGCTCCACTTCGCCTTGATCAAACCAGCCTCTTCCATGCGGTGCAAGGCCGGATAAAGGGAGCCCTCCTCGACTCGCAGGAGATCGGATAAGCTCTCGATTTGAGCAGTGATGCCATAACCGTGCAGAGGCCCCCGGCGATCGAGAATCTTGAGAACCAGAAGAGGAAGGGAACCTTGAAGCGCATCCTGCTTTGCCATACATAGTTATCTTATTAAGTTACCTATGCACAGTCAAGACGTATGCCGGTCAGCAGATTTGCATCCGGTGGGTGAACACTTGTGAATCTTGTGTTTCGTGTTACTGGTTTGACCTCTCCCGTAAACTCAGGACACTCTCATGAGAGCGCTTGTGGACCTGCTCAGAGCTATTGGCATCGCCACCTCCACCTTTCCTGCAATTTCTACGAACCAGCAGAAGGAAAAGTACGGACCAGTTGCCTCTGGCGGTGCATTTGCAGTGATGGAGTTGGGCCCTAATGCACGTCGCGCATCACTTTCGTGATCGTATGAAGTTTCGCGTCCAGACCCTGTTCCAGAACACCATATTTCGGTATCTCTTCGCCATTGCCATGGCAGGGAGTATGTATGCGGTCCGGATATGGCTTATTCCCTTTGCCGGCATAGGCGCGCTATTCGTGCTGTTCTTTGCGCCGGTTCTCGTGACCAGCCTGTTTGCAGGAGTTGGGCCAGGAACTTGCGCAACGTTGTTGGGCGTGCCACTCGTCGCCTACACGTTCGCCGTGGGTGCAGGCTATCCTCTTTCTCAGGCGGTCTTTCAGTCGCTACTGTTCTGCATCGATGGGATTGTCATCGTCTATTTGACGTTTCTCATGAGTCAGGGACGCCAGGCAGTCCAGGAGGTCAACCGGCAGCTGAGTGAGTCCGGGGAGAAGTACCGCGCCCTGTTTGATTCGATTGACGAGGGTTTCTGCGTGTTCGAGGTACTGTTCGATGACGCCGAGAATGCGGTCGATTGCCGGATTTTGGAAGTGAATCGGGTCTTTGAGAAGCAGACTGGCATCTCGAACCCCGTGGGACGCCGGATGCGCGAGATCGCGCCGGCAATGGAGGAGTACTGGTTGCAGATTTACGGGCAGATTGCCCGGACCGGCGAGTCGCGGCGGTTTGAAAATCTGGCCCGTGCCGTCGACCGGTTTTACGACGTCTATGCGTTCCGAATCGGCAGGCCCGAGCAACGGCAAGTCGCAATCCTTTTCGAGGACATTACAACACGCAAGCAGACGGAAGAGGGATTGCGCAGAACCCAGGCGCTCAACCAGGCTGTCCTCGGCTCCCTGGCGGCCAACATCGCCGTGCTCGACAAAGAAGGAAACATCATCGCTGTCAACAAAGCATGGAAACGTTTTGCTTATGAAAACGATGGTGCGGCTGTCGCTGAAAGCGCGGGCGTCAATTACCTGCAGGTGTGCAGCAATGCCCTGGATAGCAGGGATGAAGGACGGGCCGCGCTGAATGGGATTCAAGCGGTGCTCGACGGCACACTTCACGATTTCGCACTCGAATATGCCTGCCACTCGCCGAATAAAAATCGCTGGTTCCTCATGTCGGTTACACCACTGCTTGGCGAGCAGGGCGGGGCGGTCGTTTGCCACACGGACATCACCAAACGCAAGGAGATCGAGGAAGCGTTACAAGAGAGTGAAAAACGGCTGGGATTGGCTATGGAGGCAGGCGGGATCGGGACCTTTGACTGGGATATCCGTACCAACGCGGTCGTCTGGACGGAACGGTCAAAAACCGCACTGGCCCGGGATCCCGGAGGATCGCGCGGCGCTTATGACGATTGGGCGAAAAGGGTTCGCCCGGAAGACCTGATGGTCTGTGAGGCTGGCATTCAAGAGGTCTTAAGAACGAAGCAGGATCACTGGCAGGCGGAGTATCGAATGACGGGACTCGATACAACCGAGGAAAGGTGGATCCACTGCCAGGGTCATATTTTCTACGACGCGCAACGCGAACCGCTTCGCATGATCGGCGTCAACATCGACATCAGCGAGCGCAAGCGCATCGAGGAAGAACTCAGAGCCGCGAACGCGTTTCTCGACGCAAGCATCGAAAACATTCCTCTCATGTTGTTCATCAAGGAATGCGAGACCTTGCGGTTCATACGGCTGAATCGCCATGGCGAAGACTTGCTCGGTTGGCCAAAGGAGACACTTATAGGCAAGAACGATTACGATTTCTGGCCAAAGGAAGAGGCGGAGTTTTTCATCGAGAAAGATCGTGAGGCCCTGAAAAGCAGCGGGGTTGTCGATATACCGGAAGAATTAATCCTGACTCGATATCGAGGCGTTCGCATCCTGCACACAAAAAAAGTCCCGATCCTCGATACAAACGGTAAACCGATTTATCTGCTCGGTATCTCGGAAGACATCACTGAGCGAAGACGGATCGAAAAGGAACAGCAGTTTCTGGCCGAGGTCAGCCTGGGGCTGTCTGCTTCGCTCGAATACGAGCAGACGCTGGCGAACCTGAGTCGTCTGGTCGTTCAGAATATCGCTGACTGGTGTGCCGTTGACGTGATAAACGAGGAAGGGCAACTCAGCCGACTGACAGTCGCGAGCGCGGACCCGGCAAAGACTGCGCTTTGCGCGGTTCTCGAGCAGATGCCGCCAGATCGGGATCTGCCTCACCTGATGCGGTCCGTCATTGAGAGCAAACGGCCCATCGTCGTCGAGCAGGTTACGTTACAGTACATCGAGTCGCTTGGGCAGGGGCCCGCACACCTGCAAGCACTCCTGGCTACCGGCGTCACATCATTCGTCGCGGTGCCGCTTTTGATGCGAGGACAGCCCGTTGGCGCGCTTTTTATCGGCTCCTCGACCCTGTCTCGCGTCATCGGACAGAGCGATGTTCGTCTGGCCGAAGAATTAGCGGACCGTGCAGCTATGGCGATCGAGAACGTACGTCTCTATCGCGCCTCTGTCCGCGCAATACAACTTCGTGATCAAGTGCTCAGCTTTGTTGCTCATGACTTGCGGAATCCTCTTTCCAATATCTTGATGCAGGCAGATCTATTAGAACGTCATGGCGCGGCGCCCGAAGGACGCTCTACGAAGCCGGTCGAGGTCATCCACCGCGCGGTCACGCGCATGAACCGCCTGATTCAGGATCTTCTGGATGTCGCGCTCATGGAGGCAGGGCAGTTGACCATCGATCGATCGCGACTATCTGCAGGTGGTTTGATTGCGGAGGCAGTGGATGTGCAGAGACCGCTGGCATCGTCGTTTTCTCTTGAGTTGCGAACCGAAGTGGACGCAAATGTTGCCGAGGTCTGGGGTGATCGGGATCGGCTTTTTCAGGTGTTTGAATAATCTTATCGGCAACGCGATCAAATTCACGCACCACGCCGGGCGTATCACCGTGGGTGCGGCCACCAGATATGATGACGTCCTCTTCTGGGTTGCGGATACGGGCGATGGCATCGCCTCGGACAACCTGCCCCATGTCTTTGACCGATTTTGGCAAGCATCGAGGACCGGGCGTGCCGGCGCCGGGCTGGGGCTCTCCATCACCAAGGGCATCGTCGAGGCTCACGAAGGACGCATCTGGGTCGAGAGCACAGCGGGGAGCGGTAGTACTTTTTTCTTTACGATTCCCAGAGCCTCTGTAGCGCAGGATAGACTTTCCGTTCGCCGTCGACCTGATGATCGTGTGGCCTGAACGCAATGAATCGAATTCAGGTAATTCAGGCAACCGTCCCCGAATTAGATCACGACTCCTCAGGCGGCCCTTTGGCTTGCAACTAAAGGCAAGCGAATCCGGACAGTCGTGCCTCGTCCCGGCATGGAATCGATCGACACGCTACCACCGGACGCTTCAATCACACGCTTCACGATCGACAGGCCAAGGCCGCTGCCCGCACTGGACTGTGCATCCTTGCCTCTAAAGAACGGTTCGCAGGCATGGCTGATCTCCAATGACGACATTCCGTTGCCATTGTCGGATATGGTGAATTCGTATGCGTTCGGTATGATGCGTCCATGGATCTAAACCAGCAGCCGCACTGCGTCCCGTTGATACTTCACGGCGTTTTCGCCGAGATTCCATAATAACGCCGTCAATCCAGTAGATTTCCTATCAGGCGTGAGAGTTTTTGCTGGTGCTCGTGAAGCCTCGGGATGGCGTCAAGTCCTTATTGCTTAATGTTTGCTTTTCGAGGCCGGCTGTCCAATTCATCACGGCGACGATCGGAGGAGCTGCTGCCGTTGCCTTCGGGACGGCGAGCAGAAATCGGCCATCCGGTGCGACATCGTAACGATGCGTTCTCGGGAGCTGCCCTCGCTGAAAGGTGAGTGGAGTATCGAATAGAGCCACTGGCGTGCCGGCTTCGATTGTCTTCTCGCCTTTGATCGAGACAGCCATCAATTTTCCGTCGAGGGCGAGATAATACAGTTCGCGCCCATCGCGACGCCATTTCGGTTCGATGCCGCATCGCGCAAGAGTTTTGTATCGCGCGCTCGATAGACGACACCCATACCGCCCTCACCAAGCTGCGAGGTAACTTCATACGCGCCAATACGTGTTCCTGGGGTGATTGCCATATGGGGCGAGATTATATCGAAAGTTGCCGCCAGGGGAATAAGCCACGAATTGAACGAATTTAACGAATTAGATTCGTTCAATCAGCGTGTTTATAATGATCGATTGCAATGAATCACCTCCTGGCGAGCCTTGAGCCGTATCCCTTTGAACGTTTGAAACAACTTTTTGCTTCCGTGACGCCAAACCCTGCCTACCGCCACATCAGTCTGGGGATCGGCGAGCCGAGGCACGCCACACCGCAACTGGTCCTCGATGCATTGGCTGGAGCGACGCGTGAACTGGCCGTGTATCCGCCAACAGCAGGTTCGCCCGCCTTGCGTCAGGCTTGCGCCGGTTGGGTTGAGCGACGTTATGGCGTGACTCTCGATCCGGGCGCGCAGATCCTGCCGGTGAATGGTTCGCGCGAAGCGTTGTTCGCCTTTGCTCAAACGGTGGTCGACGCAAAGACAAATGCGACCGTGATCTGCCCGAATCCGTTTTATCAAATCTACGAAGGCGCCGCTTTGCTGGCGGGCGCAAAGCCGTACTACGCGCCGAGCGATCCGGCTCGAAACTTCAACATCAACTGGGACGCAATTCGCGACGACGTGTGGGCCGCCACGCAACTGGTGTATGTCTGCTCGCCCGGCAATCCCACCGGCGCCGTGATGCCCATGGCGGATTGGGAAAAGCTTTTCGAATTGAGCGCCCGGCACAAATTCGTCATCGCCAGCGACGAATGCTACAGCGAGATCTACTTTCGCGACGAGCCGCCGCTCGGCGGCCTGGAAGCGGCAAAGAAAGCGGGTCTGGCCGATTTCAAGAATCTGGTCGTGTTCACCAGCTTATCGAAGCGCAGCAATGTGCCGGGGATGCGCAGCGGCTTCGTGGCCGGCGATGCGGGAATTCTGAAACAGTTCCTTCTCTATCGCACCTATCATGGATGCGCCATGAGCGGGATGGTGCAGGCCGGCAGCATCGCTGCGTGGAACGATGAGATGCATGTCATCGCGAACCGCGAACTTTACCGCCAGAAATTTGCCGCGGTGACGCCGATGCTGGCCGAAGTTCTGGATGTCCGGTTGCCCGACGCGAGCTTCTATCTCTGGGCGGCCGTGCCCGGCGGCGACGACGAAGGTTTCGCGCGCGACCTGATGGCTCAATACCATGTGACGGTGCTGCCTGGAAGTTATCTCGCCCGCAATGCGGCAGGCGGCAATCCCGGCGCGGGCCGGATCCGGATGGCCCTCGTCGCGGAGACCGGAGAATGTGTGGAGGCCGCCGGGCGCATCGTGGCCTTTGTCAATCATGCACGTAGCAATAGGGAGTAATGCCAGTGAGCCTTCAATTGGAAAACATCATCGGCGATGCCTGGGAAAAGCGGGCGGAGATCAACAATGGCAACGCCACGCCGGAACTGCGGCAAGCGGTCGAACACGTGATCGCGGAACTCGACGCCGGCCGTTTGCGCGTGGCGACGAGCTCCGGCGTCGGAAAGTGGTCCACGCATCAGTGGATCAAGAAAGCCGTCCTGTTGTCATTCCGCCTCAGTGACAACGTGATCATGAAATCGGGCGATCTCGCTTACTATGACAAGGTCGCAACCAAGTTCGCCGGCTCTACCGAAGAAGAGATGAAAGCCAGCGGCGTGCGCGTCGTGCCTCCGGCAGTCGCGCGACGCGGCAGCTTTATAGCGAAAGGCGCGATACTGATGCCTTCCTACGTGAACGTTGGCGCGTATGTGGACGAAGGCAGCATGGTCGATACATGGGCCACCGTCGGCTCGTGTGCGCAGATTGGAAAAGGCGTTCATCTCTCGGGCGGCGTGGGTATCGGCGGCGTTCTGGAACCGGTGCAGGCGAATCCGACAATCATCGAAGACAACTGTTTCGTCGGCGCCCGCTCCGAAATTGTCGAGGGTGTTATCGTCGAAGAAAATTCCGTCATTTCGATGGGTGTTTACATCGGTCAGAGCACCAAAATCTACGACCGCTCCACAGGCGAAGTTTCTTATGGACGGGTGCCGTCGGGATCGGTCGTCGTCTCGGGAAACCTGCCGTCTTCGGACGGCAAGTACAGTCTGTATTGCGCGGTGATCGTCAAACGCGTGGATGCGCAAACCCGAAAGAAAACGACCTTGAACGATTTGCTGCGGGACTGATGTCGCGCACGCTGCAACTCACAGAGCAGTTGGTCTCGTGTCCTTCCGTCACTCCCGAGGATGCAGGTTGCCTCGAGCTGATTGCTGCACGACTCGCGGAACTCGGTTTTGTCTGCGAGCGCATGGACAGCGGACCTGAAACCTTTCGTGTCCGCAATCTATGGGCAATCCGCCGCAGCAACTCACACGGCGCCCGCACATTCGTATTTGCCGGGCACACGGACGTGGTGCCGCCCGGCCCGTTAGATCAGTGGACGAGCAATCCGTTCACTCCTGTGATTCGCGACGGCAAACTGTACGGACGTGGCGCTGCCGACATGAAGGGATCGATCGCCGCGATGGTGGTCGCATGTGAAGAATTCATCGCGGCCCACCCTGACGCTCCCGTATCGATCGCGTTTCTTTTGACCAGCGATGAAGAAGGTCCGGGGGTGGACGGCACGATTAAGGTGTGCGAACGGTTGAAGACCCGTGGCGAGCGGCTCGACTGGTGCATTGTCGGCGAACCGACAGGGGTCGCGCGCACCGGCGACATGATCAAAAACGGCCGCCGCGGCACGCTGAGCGGAAAGCTCATCGTCAAGGGAGTGCAAGGCCATATCGCCTACCCGCAACTCGCGAAGAATCCGATTCATGAACTGGCGCCCGCACTGGCCGAACTCGTCTCCATCGAATGGGACAAAGGAAATGCGTTTTTCCAGCCGACGAGCTGGCAGGTGAGCAACATCCATGCCGGCACCGGAGCGGGCAACGTGATCCCCGGCGAGTGTACCGTGGATTTCAATTTCCGGTTTTGCACGGAATCCACGCCGGAACAATTACAACAGCGGCTGGCGGCGGTTCTCGACAGCCATCGCCTCGACTATAACCTGCAGTGGACTGTTGGCGGGTTACCGTTCCTCACGACACCGGGTGGTCTTGTTCAGGACGTGCAAAAGGCGATCCTTGACGAAACCGGTATTCACGCGGAGCTTTCCACCACGGGCGGCACCAGCGACGGCCGCTTCATCGCGCAGTTTTGTGCAGAGGTTATTGAACTGGGTCCTCCGAACGCCTCTATTCATAAAATCGACGAGCACGTCGCCTTGGCGGAACTGGAAACGCTCAAGAATATCTACAGGCGCTTTCTGGCGCTTCATGCAGAATAAGCCACGAATTGAACGAATTTAACGAATCAATTGTTAAATTCGTTCAATTCGTGGCTTATTCAGTTCCCGGCATGGTCAGCACACCCTGCAATGCCGCTTCGAGAAGGTGCGCCTCGTCAGCGGGGCATTTGAAACCGATATATCCATCGGGACGGACGAGGATCAGCCGGCCGTCCGCTGGCCCGTAGCGTTTCGCGAGGGCTTCGGATATGGGAAGTCTTTCAACGACGAGCACGGAGGGCAGGCGCTGTTGCAGCCGGTCGATAACGGCAGAGTTGTCCCGGTCACCCGGCAGGACCAGCAGCGTGAAGTACTGGTGGCGCAGCCGATCGAAAAGGGTGCCGCCCTGCTCGAAATCGACATCGGGCGCACGATCACCGATGGCTGGGCCAGTTGACTCAGTCAAGCCCGCGGGTTTCTGGACGTAGTCCCGATAGGTATAGGCCACACCAGAACAGTAGTTCACGACCTTCTCGGTATAGCCGGGCTCGAACATCGTGCGGGTTCGCTGCGCGAGATCCTTGCCATGTGTCATGAAGATGTCGTGCAGCGATGACGCCGCCCAGATCACCTGTTCGGCGACGGGACGCCGTTCCGCCTCATACGTATCGAGCAGTTCCGGCCGGGCGTAGCCTTGCAGGACCAGCGCAAGTTTCCATCCCAGGTTGAACGCGTCCTGCATACAGCAGTTCATCCCCTGCCCTCCGGTGGTCGAGTGCACATGTGCCGCGTCGCCGGCCAGAAAGACGTTGCCCTGACGGAAGGTATCGGCCAGACGGACCCAGGTTTCCCACTTTGAATGCCACACGACATCGCCCATTGTGATGCCGTCGAAGTGCCGTTCGAGGAGACGCATGAAGGCCTGCTGCGGCGTGATCGTCGGGTCCGCCGCTTCACCACGGTCGCTCAACAGCAAACGGAAGTGACCGCCAGGCAGCGGCGCCACCATCAGGAAATGATCGGTGCCGACACAGTAGTGAAAGTAATCGGTCCAATCGGTGAAGCCGTTCAGATAAATATCAAGATTTTGAAAGAAGCTTCCCGCATAGTCCTTGCCCTTGAGCGACATTCCAAGACCGCGGCGGACGCGGGAATTGATGCCGTCGGCAGCGATGAGGTAGCGGCAGCGCACCAGCTCTTCTTCGTCGCCGCGATCGGCGTGCGTGATGCGCGCGGTGACGCCGTCCGGCTCCAGCTTGAGGTCCTGAAAGGTCGCGTTGTATTCGATGCCCCTGGCAAAATGCGAGCGCGTGTAATCCCGCACGAATGTTTCGGTCTCGCTCTGGTTGTGCGCGAAAATGCAGTTGTATCGCGAATCGACCGTCGTGTAGTCGAGACCCGGACGGATTTCCGTCCGCTCGCCGTCGCGGACGAAATGCATCACGTATCCCTTGCACCAGAGATCGCGTTCGAGGATGCGCCGGCTCAGCTCTTTGTCCACGAGATCGAACAGCTCGACGGTGCGCGCATGCATGGCGATGGCTCGCGACTCGCGGCCGGGGCCCGGCATGCGTTCGATGCACCGGTATTCGACGCCACGGCGCGCCAACTCCATCGATAACACGCTGCCGACTGCGCCGCCGCCGACGATCAATACCGGTACTTCACTCCTCTTAGCCATCGCTCTTCTCCTTACTGTAGTTTTGGCCGTGAATAAGCCACGAATTGAACGAATTAAACGAACCAATTCGTTCAATTCGTGGCTTATCAGAACGACAGCTTCATCGATAGTTGCAACTGCCGCGGATTGAACATCGTTCTCGGCGTACCGAAATCGGGATTCGGCACTGGCGGGCCAGCCGCGGGGCAACCGCCCACCTGACCGGTCTGGATCGCCCGGCTGGCGGCATCCTTATAACTCCTGGGCTGCTGTCCACCGCAGAGATTGTAGGTTCCATACACGCCTACGACCTCGTCCACGTTGGCGCGGTTCAGCAGGTTGAAGGCATCAACGGCGAGTTCGAGCTTTGTTTTTTCCCGCTCGAGGTTGATCGTGCGCGTCAGGCGGATATCCCAGGTCTGAAGGCTGTCACCCTGATACGTATTGCGCGACAGATTTCCAACACGATCGGGGGTCGGGATGAGGTCATTGTTGGCATCGAAGCCTACAAACAGCGTAAACGGCCGAGGGCTCTGAAGAATGACGATGTTGCTCAGCAGGAAATTCCTCGCAAACGAATTCGCCGGGCCCATGAGCGAGAAGTTTGTGACGAAGCGGTGGCGCGCATCCTGGTTCGATGTTGCGCGTTCCAGACCCCGGCGGAAAACATCTTCCGGAACGCTGATGAAGGTCGCAAACGTTCCGTCATCCAGGGTATGGGAAAGCGTGTAACTGGCATTGAGATTGACATACTTCCCGGCCGTCTTGTTCAGTTGCAGCGTGCCGCCGTGATACACGGAATTGCCGGTCAGATCGTTGCAACAAATCAGACCTGCGGGGTAGCGCGGAACTCCACTGTAATAATTCTTGCCGGCAGGATAACCCGGCGGCGGCGAACCGGCCGGGGCGCAGGGATACGGTCCGCTGGAAATCCCCTGGACCGGACAGATATTGCCCACCGTAGAACGCAACAGGTGATGCGCGGCCACAAACAGGTAACCCGCACCGATGGTAAGCCCGCGGCCGATCTCCCGATTGATCTCGAGGCTGGATTGCTCCGAATAAGGAATCGGACTACGGCGGTCCGTGTAACTATACCCAACCGGAGTCGGGGCAGCGGCCGTCCCGACGACGCTATGGGAGAACACCTGGCCTGTCGCGAAAAAGGTCGCCGCGATCTGAGCCGGCGTGGGCACTCCAGGCACCGGTATGAAGGGGTACTGATTCAATTCATAGCCGGCGCTCTCGGCACCTTTCCGATTCGGCGGCAGATCGGCGTTTGCCAGAATTGCCGGCCGTTGTGGATACGTGATGAACAGGAATGAGAGGTTATAGCGGTCGTTGAAGAGGCCGAATCCGGCGCGGATCACTGTCTTCCGGTCCGGCGAATAGGCGAATCCAATGCGGGGCTGAAAGCCCTTGTGACTCACATCCATCTGATCAGACAAGCCCGACTCGAAGTCATATCGCAAGCCGTAGTTGAAAGTCAGTTTTGGCGTGACCTTCCATTGGTCCTGGGCGAAGAAACCGTAATAACCGTGGTTGAGGTTGACCGAGAAACTGTTCTCCTGTTCCGGCAGATATGCACTGGGCCAGCCATTCGTGGGAAGCGTCTCTGCTACGCCGGGAGTAAAGTTCACGGCATTGCCGAGCGGCGCCGACTGAAATGCGATGGGAACTCCATTGGCGATATCCGCGGGATTCGGCCCCGGAACGGCTGGAAACGGCGCAAGACCCGGCACACCGTTGGGAGGAAGCGCCATGGGACACGGTCCTGCGGCAAAGTTGGATGGGATCTTCGCAGACGGACTAACGAAATTAGCGAAGTCCACAAGGCAGTTGATACCGGGCAGGACAATGCGGATGGGTGTGAAGCCCGGCCACAGCACATAGTTCCGAACATGATTCACGTCGGCGCCGAAACGGACAAAGTGTTTTCCACTGATCCAGGACATGGAATCGGAACCCTGGAGCCGGGTCTCGTAAATCTTGTCCAGGACGCCAAAGTTGTGTCCCAGGAGCAGTTCATTGGGAATATCGAGATTGGGCTCGCCAGTCACCCCGGGAAAGTTGTAGTGCCGGCGCGCATACTGGCCCAGCGCGGTATTGACGATATTGCTGCCGAGTTGCGACGTGAGCGTCCCGGCCAGCGACTGGTCGCGCACGAACACGTCGTGTCCGCTGCTGGGAGCACCGATGCCGCCCCCATCCAGCGTGTTGCCGACAAGCTGGTTCAAATCACGGCCGTCCTCGATGTTGTAGCGCAGGCCGAACTGGGTGTGCTGGCTGAACTGGTGATCGAGACGTGCGATACCGTAATCGTTGTCTTTGGTTTTTAAAACGTTGAGATTCTCCGGCGCAATTCCCAGCGCCGCTTTCGAGGCATTGATCAAGCCGATGTTATTCAGAAGCACAGCGGGGTATGTCGGCGACTCGCCGCGCCGCTGTCCTTCATAGTTCATGAAGTAGAACGTTTTATCTTTATAGATGGGGCCGCCGAGCGTGAAACCGAACTGATTCTGGCGCACGACGTTGGGTTGCGGCGCAGGTTGCAGAAGAGAGCGGGCATTTAAAGCATCGTTCTGAAAGTAATCATATAGCGATCCATGGAAGGTATTGGTTCCGGACTTCGTCACAATGTTGACGATACCGCCCAGCGCGCGGCCGTATTCGGCGCCGAAGCTGTTGTTGACCACACGGAACTCCTGCACGGCTTCCTGTGGCGGAGTGGCGCGTTGCGATCCCGTCGCCGTATTGATGTTATCGGCGCCATCAACCGTGACCTGATTGCTGAGGTCGCGCATGCCGGCAAATGAAACGCGCGTTACTTCAAATTCCGTGATCGTGGATCCGACACTGGTGCGGCCCGAGGTCACGCCCGGTGTCAGTAGAGCGAAGTCGGTGAACAGGCGGCCGCTGATCGGCAGGCTCTGGATCTGGTTCGTCTCGATGACATTGCTGATCTCGGTGCGCGTCGGCTCGATCGCCGGCGGCTCCGAAGTCACCACTACACTTTCGCGGCGCCCTTGCACCGCGAGCCGGACGTCGAGCGTCGCGGACTGGCCAACTCTCAGTTGAATGCCCGATTGGATATACGGTTCAAAGCCGCCGTACGACACATTCAGGTCGTACGTGCCAGGTGGCAGATTAGGAACAATGTAATACCCCGACACGTCGGACATGGACGTGTAGGTGCGATTGATGTCGAGGTTCCTGAGGCTTATCGTTGCATTCGCTACCACGCTACCGGTGGTGTCTCGTACCGTTCCGTTCAACTGGGCAACGGTAATCACCGCTTGAGCGAATGCAGAGTTTGCAAACATCAGGAGAACCCCGGCGGCCAGTAAATCGATTGCCAGGACAGCGGGCAACACGCGCTTCATATTCATTTCCTCCCGAGAAGTGAGCGGACAAGAAAACAGTGATGACGATTAGCAACCCGACGTGGAATCAAGAATAAAGGTTTCAAACAAATGCGTCAAAAAGTGGTTGGGAAATTGATCGTATGAAAGATCCGGCGTAGTCTTTGAAATTTCAGAACATGTCCAAATTAAGTTGGAGCGGAATACGGAGAGCCTTGTTCCAGTCGTGGCGAGCAGGTGAGTTTGACGTTAGTCCCCTCCTGAGTCAGGCAGAACTGTCCAAATTAAACTGCACGGGCAGTCGGAGAACCACGCCCCATGAGGGTTTGGCACAATATTCATGGCAGCAGGCGTGGCTTGGCGCCAATCCCCTTAGTAAGGCGGGGAATGGGCAGTCCCGCTAGAAGCAACGCGCGTACGGCAACGACGCAGCTCATCATCTGGTCCGCAGCCAGAACCCGGTTCATTGATCGCCGACTGAATCGACTTACTGCATGAACCGGGTCTCGATCCGGCGGTCAGGCGCCAGCCACAATAAGGCGACCATCACGTACAACCCACAGGCAATGCGGGGATGTCCGAAAAACGCCACGGGAATCCCGATAGCATAGAGCAGTAAAGAGAACTTTCCTTTCAGATCTTTGCCCACCGCTGCGGCCAGTTTGGAATCGGGTCCCTGCAGTTGAATGATGCATTGCTGCAGGATGGTGTAAGCGAGGGCAGCCATGATGAGCACGGCTCCGTAGAATGCCGTCGGCAACGGTGCAAAATGATTTTGCCCTGTCCAGGTTGTGACGAAAGGAACAAGCGACAACCAGAAGAGCAGATGCAGATTCGCCCACAAAATCCGGCCGTTGACGCGGTCTACGGTCTGAAGCATGTGATGATGGTTATTCCAATAGATGCCGACGAAAATGAAGCTCAAAACGTAAAGAAGCAGTGTCGGGATTATCGGCAGAAAGGCGCGCCAATCCGATCCCTGCGGCGCTCTCAGTTCAAGAACCATGATTGTGATCAGAATTGCGATCACGCCGTCACTGAATGCTTCGAGCCGCCCCCTGTCCATCGTACGAGCAATATTGCCGGATCTAAGTTGGACGTCAATTCTTTAAAATAGGGTTTATGACTGCGAACGATTTCAGACGGATCGCGCTGCGGATGCCGGGCGCCGCCGAAGGCGCACACATGGGACATCCCGACTTCCGCGCGAACGGGCGGATCTTTGCAACCCTGCATGCCGACAATCGCTGGGGAATGATCAAACTTACGCCCGATCAGCAGCAGGAGTTCATGCGCGACAATCCTGAAATGTTTTCTCCAGAAAGCGGAGCATGGGGCAAAGCCGGAAGCACACGGGTCCATCTCGCCGCAGCAGATGAGGACACCATCGGAAAGGCCATGACGTTCGCCTGGCAGAACACGCCGAAAAAAACCAAACGACCTCCAACCAGAAAATAATCCCGTTTCTTTCTCTTCTGAAAAGGAACACCGGATGCACAAGCTGCATCTGGAAATTTGGCCTAGCAGCCACAGGAGAGATCGAAGATGAGATTGCGACATCCTAATTTATCTGCAGTGGTGTCATGGACTATCACGCTAGCCCTAACTCTTTCACCAGTGATGGCGCAAACCACGCAGGACGCGGCTTCTGTAAGCGTTGCACCGCAAAACGAGGAGTCGGCAGACAGTGCGAAAGGTCAACAGAGTCCCATCGTGGATAACCCGGTTCTACCGGAATTGCCCAAAGCCAAAACAGCAACGGCGTTCCCAACTGTGGCCCTCAGTTCCACTCTGCCGACGGTGAATCCGGCGCCGGGAAAACCCACCACGCAGCCGAGGTCGGTCGATGCGCCCGGGCAAAGCAAATGGGTCATTCTGGCGGCACTCATCGTCACTGGCGCGGTCGTAGGAGTCATCCTCCTCCTGCGCGGTATTGGAGGAGGCGACGACAGTTCACATCCTTCAAATCCTCTCGGTACGGTGATCGCAGCTGGAACACCATCCGTATCGACACCCAATCATTAATCCGCAGAGGCCGGTTCATATGAAAACAGTATTCGGCATTTTTTCTGTACTCGCTCTGGTCGGCAGTGCCGCTCCACTCCGGGCACAAGGTTCGGCGATCCCGGCCGGATCCGTGAGTCAACCAACCCTCGGTTTTGTTGTGGATGGCGCACACCATCTACGGCCGATGATCGGAGTCGCCGGAGCTGCTTCGATCGGCAGTGCACTGGATGTAGGCATGGACGTGAGCCAGGCCGCAGTGCCGCCGGCTCACGATTACATCCTGGCGACGGGGAGTCCTGGCTCGTGGCCCATGATGCTGCAGGTCCGCGGTGGAGCGATCACGATGCAACCCAACGCTTTCGTCATTGGACAGGACCAGACCGGCTGCGATGGCTCCAATGATGATGACCAGGCCGGCCCAAGACGCAGTTCGCGACCAGTCTGTTCGCCAACCGCAACAGTCGATCCGGGCGCGGCGATCGATCAGGTTGCTTTAAGTCCCAGCGGTTCTGGAGCGGCGTTCTACAGCTCATCCGCAGGCCAGATTTATAGTTTTGCGAATGTCAATCAAGTGCCCACATTGTCCGGCCAGTTCAACGTGGGCGCACTAGGCACATTGAGCGCTTTCGCAGTCAGCGATGACGGCAAAACCGCTGTGGCCGGCACATCCGACGGGCAAACAGGGGCGCTCTTCGTGCTCGCTACAGGCCGGGTGCGGCTGGTTGCATCGATGACTCACCCGGCAGCGATTGCGTTTTTGCATAACAGCAGTGATGCGGTGATTGCGGACGACGCCACAAACACGATCTATTCCCTTACGGACGGTCAGGTTTTCCCGATCGCTTCGGCGCAGGATGGCTTTGCCCAGCCGAATTCGATCGGAGTGTCAAACGACAATCAACGCGTCTTCGTCGGCAGCTCTCAATCCGGTTCCATAACGACAATCGGGCCGAACGGCACTATTTCCCAGGCGCTGGTCTGCAACTGCAGCCTGACGGGTTTATTTCCAACTAACACCGACTCGGTTTTCCGTCTGACCGATTTTTCAGGCGGTCCGGTTGTTCTTTTCGATGCTAACAGGGCGACGCCTCGAATCACGTTCGTTCCATTAAGAGGTTCGCAATTTTAAGGGGTCCTGCGGCTCGGGCGGAGGACAGGTTCATGCAAACAACTTTTTACCGCATTCTAATTTTCGTCACGTTAATGTCACTGGCCGTGGGCGCGTTTGCCCAAACCCGTGTGATTTCACCTGCAGCCGGTAACGGCACCGCAGGGTTCTCAGGAGACGGAGGCCAGGCCACAGCTGCAGAACTCAGCGATCCCGCTGCAGTCGGAATCGGACCCGACGGCTCTTTTTACATCGCCGACCGGAACAATAACCGGATCCGCAGAGTCGACGCGAACGGTGTAATCACGACGTTCGCCGGCAATGGAGACGCCGGCTGGTTCTTTGAGAGTGGGCCGGCCAAGAATGCGAGCCTCGACCGCCCGTCCGGCGTCGCTATCGACAAAAGCGGCAACCTCTACATTGCGGAATTTCTGGAAACCCTCGTCAGCCGGCTCCACAGAGTTGATGCCGCAACGGGAATCATCAGTCCCGTACCGATCGCGGAAGTCTTGAATGGCGCCGTTGCCCTTGCAGTAGACGGCTCGGGCCAACTGTACACTGCCGAACAAGATGGACACCGCATACGGAAGGTGAATCCAGCCACCGGTGAGATCACCACCTTCGCCGGGACGGGTACTGCGGGTTTCAGTGGAGACGGTGGTCCGGCAACATCCGCCAAGCTGGACCATCCTGTACACATTGCTTTCGATTCAGCGGGGAACCTGTATATTGCGGACTCCGGTAATAACCGCATTCGGAAGGTTGCGGCTGAAAGCGGTGTTATCACTACAGTCGCCGGAAACGGCACGCCCGGGGCCACCGGAGATGGCGGGCCGGCTACGGCGGCGCAATTGAATCAACCAATGGGCGTGGATGTGGATGCGGCCGGCGATATTCTGATCGCGGATACGTTCAATCAGCGTATCCGGCGAGTCAGCGCTAAAACCGGTATTATGACGACCATCGTCAGCGGGGATGGCTGCGCGGCTATAACTTCATCATTGAAAGCTCCCAATGACGTTACCGTGGATGCATCCGGCCGCTTCCTCTATATCGTTGACGAAAGCGGAAACCGAATCTGGCTGATTACGCTCGATAGCGATAGTCCGCCGCCGACGCTCACATCCATTTCGCCCGCCAACGCCGCACTTGGAGCGGCAGTCCCCGTTACTCTGTCAGGAACGGGTTTCTTGGGATCCGGCGGAACAAACGCGGGGTCCGCTGCCTGCCGCTTGAATGGAACAACGGTTTTCGTCGAGGGTGGAGGTGTCGCGGTAGCCAATGTCAATGCCACCAGCGATACATCTCTGTCGGCGACTTTCAGCATTGCGCCAAACGCTGCGACCGGTCCTCGCAACGTGACGGTGACAACGGACAGCGGAACAAGCGGGCCGGTCCAATTTACGCTCAACGTTCCGACGGTGCCTCCACCAACGCTCACTTCCATCACACCACCGGCACAGCTGCGGGGAACAACCGCGACGCTGACGTTGACGGGTACGAACTTCGTGACCGGCGCTACCAGTGTGGCTGCAGACGGAAGCGGGATTTCGATTACCAACGTAACGGTCGCCAGTCCCACTTCGCTGACAGCCACATTGATTGTCGCTGCGGGTGCGAACGTCGGCGATCACAACGTGCGGGCCTCCACAGCAGGCGGAGGCAGCAATGCATTGACTTTGAACGTTGAGCCCCAGGGTCTTGCATTCGTTTATACGATGCCGCAAATGCTGAATCCGACAGACAACACACCGATCCAGGTTTCACTGGCCAATGCCTCTCCGGATCCCGTGTCAGGTACGCTAACACTTACATTCAATCCAAACGCGAGCATACCCGCGGATGATCCTAACGTTACATTCGTCAACGCTCAGACAAGTACCAGAAGTGCGACCGTTACATTCGCGCCCAATACAGCGACTGCTGACCTTTCGCTGCCAAACGGCGTGCTGCAGGCGGGCACTGTCGCCGGCACGATCCAGCTTGCGATCAGCGATGTACAGATGGGAGGAATGGACGTAGCGCCTGCGGACACTGGATTCGATGTGCAGATCCCAAGACTGCCGCCGGTCATTACAAGCGTCAGGATCATCAACCGGACATCTGCGGGATTCGACGTCGAAATAACAGGCTATTCCACCTCCAGAGAGATCGGCACCGCAACATTTGATTTCGGTGCGGCAAGTGGACAGAAACTGCTGACGGCGGAGTTGCAGCCCGATGTCACATCGTCGTTCGTGACCTACTATCAGTCACCGTCGTCGGATCCGGCAGGAGGAGCCTTTGTGTATACGCAGCCGTTTGTCATCAAACAAGGCACCGTCAAGGCCGTCGCTTCAGTAACCGTAGCGCTGGCTAATTCCCAGGGATCGTCGCCATCGGTTACCGCCCAATAGCGGAATTCGCGGCCGGCTGGATTATGATTTCCTTATCATCGGTCCGGCACAACATCGTATTCTGTGGTCACGGCGGCAGCCGAAGATATGCGCAGAGATACGAATACAAACGACGTCACTCAGTCCGATTACCGGGCACTCGCAGAGTTCAGATATCAGATACGGCGTTATCTTGCATTCGGAGATCAGGCGGCGGAGTCGGCTGGTCTTCGGTCGCGGCAATACCAGTTGCTGCTCGCCCTGAAGGGCATGCCCGATGGAATGGAAGCGAGCATAAAGAACCTGGCCGATCGACTTGGCACCCGCCATCACAGTACGGTCGAACTGGTGGATCGGCTGGAAAAACGCGGACTCATCAAAAGAGAGCGCAGCAATGTGCATCGGAGCTTCGTCTTCGTCCGGATTACCAAGGAGGGTGAGTCGATGCTTCGAAAACTGGTCGCGTCCCGTAAGGCCGACCTCAAGGTCGCCGGTCCTATCCTGGTAAAGGCCCTGACAACCCTCACCAAACAGGCGTCAAAAAGATCGAAATCGGCCGCCAAGAATGACTAATGACTATTGACCATTGAGAATTGACAAAGCATTCGGGAGAAATGGTCAATTCTCAATCGTCAATAGTCATTAGTCATTCTTGGGAAGGCCCGGCCTGCGGCCGGGGCTGACAATCGCGGTGACGAAAATACTTTCCTGGCAGTCAGATATAGTAGGAGGGCATATGTTCATCGCTCTTTTCGTTATTCTGCTGTTGCTGTGGATCTTTGGGTTTACAGCATTCCACGTGGCGGGTTTCGCAATCCATCTCCTGTTGATTCTTGCGATTATCTCGCTGATCGTGCATTTCGTGCGGCCACATCGCGGCCCCACGGTGTGATGCAGCTTAACTGTTGCCCAGGGTTGGTTTAAAGAGACTCTGAACCTCCGGGGGAATCCTGTTCCTATTCTTCATCAGGCTCGGCAAGACGCGTTCCTTCAATAACTGCTCTGGAGTGAGTTGTCCGTAGCCCAGCAACGACATGTACTCCTGAGTAAAGATGGTACGCGTCGGGTCGAGCGGCTGCCCGACCACAAGGTGTTCCAGAACGTGAGCAATATGGATGATTCCGGCTTCGCGGTTGTGGTCTGCTGGAATCAGATCCGATGAACTGAACTCGGGATGGTTCTGGAATTCGACAATATTGCAGATGCGTTCGGGCAGGCCCCAGATCCGCAATAATTCGGCGCCCAGCCTGGCCGTCGGAAGGGTGTCGATAAAGTCGGTCTTGTCAGGATGCGCGGCTTTCATTACGACCTGAACGCCCTTACCGATATCGTGTAGCAATCCGATTGTGGTCGCTGTCTGGGACTGCTGTTCTTTCGTCCCTGAAGCGATTTCGAAGCACAGTACCGAAATCAAGCAAGAGTGTTTCAGAATTCGCGAGGTGTCGCGATTGACCGGCATCGTGGATTGTGCGGCTCCGCGCATGATCAGGTTGTAGATGTTGTTGAACCCGAGAATCATGCATGCGTGATAGAAACTCTCGATTTTCTTGTCGAAGCCATACAGTGGCGAGTTCACCGTTTTCAGCACAACGCCGACAAGATTCGGGTCTCGTTTGATGCCTTCCACGACTTCCTGAACGCTGGTTCGATCATCCAACAGTTTCGCCGCAAGCTCCGTTGCATAAACGGGCATGCGCGGCATTCCCTTCAGGAAAGATTGAACAAATTCCGTTTTAACCGCCGCCGCCCAGACATCAGTCTGGCTGCAGATATATTTGGATAGACGGACATTCTTGGTACTGATTTCTCCGTTGACGCCGCGGATATACGCATTGATTTTGCTGGTCGATGCGACAGTGACCTTATAGATCGAGAGCTGTGTTTTTTCCGGCAGATGTTTCATGACGGCCGGAGTAATTTCGATGATAGTGCTGGGCTCGACCGCTCGAGCGTTGTACGCAAGCCCCGGCGACTTCGGCAGGGGCGCAACCACATCGCCCCGCTGAAAGATTCCGGGACGTCCTGCTTGTCCGTTTAACTTGACGATGACTTCGATCGCGCCATCCAACAGCACGAAAAAGGAATCGGTCTCTTCCACATCCGTGAGGATTGCTTCTCTTCTGCTCACGTAGCGGAGGGGCGCCGCGTTATAGACGCCGACCAGTTCATTTTCCGACCAGCCTTCGACGACGGGCGGTTTGGACGGACCCGCGAGTGAAGGTTTGGACGCTGCCTCAACCGCAGGTTTCGGGGCCACCGCAACAGCGACCTTCGGTGTCACAGCGGCCGAAGGGGGTGTAACAGCAACCGCGGGTTTCGGCGCCGGGGCAGGAGCCGGAATCGGCTCGGGGGCCGGGGGGCGAGCGACATTGCGTGATCTAAACCATCTCATAACAATATCCATCCGTACTATTTATCGGCCGGCACCCGTCCAGACCTTAATGGACAGTTTCCCGGACGACCTCTTCAATGGTGGTTACGCCCTCCTGGACTTTGAGCAAACCGCTCCTCCTGAGCGTGATCATGCCGCCGGCAATGGCTATCTTCCTTAGTTCCACTACGGTAGCGTTCAAGATGACCGCTTCCTTTAACCCGGCAGTCATTTCCATGACTTCGTAAAGACCGACGCGGCCCTTGTATCCCGAACCATTACAAGTCTTGCAGCCGGCGCCCCGATACACTTTGAGAGTCGCCACCTCGTCCGCCGTATATCCCAGTTCTGTCAGGGTTGCCGGCGTGGGCGTCTCGATTTCAACCTTGCAATTCTTGCAAATTCGCCGTACCAGCCGCTGGGCACAGATGAGCTGAACCGAAGTGGCAACCAGGAAAGGTTCAATCCCCATATTCAACAAACGAGAGATGGTCGCCGGGGCATCGTTCGTGTGCAGCGTGCTCAGAACGAGGTGACCTGTTAAAGAAGCTTTAATCGCGATTTCGGCCGTTTCCAGATCGCGAATTTCTCCGACGAGGATGATGTTGGGGTCTTGACGTAAGAACGACCGCAGGGTCGCGGCAAAAGTGAGTCCCACCTGTTCATTGATCTGAACCTGGTTGATACCCAGCAGGTTGAATTCGACGGGATCCTCGGCCGTCATAATGTTGGTGTCCGGCTTGTTCAACTGTGAGATTGCCGAGTACAGCGTGTTGGTTTTGCCGCTGCCCGTGGGCCCGGTCACCAGAACCATCCCGAACGGCTTGTAGATCGCCGTCTCGAACTTCTTCAACGACTCGCGTTCGAAGCCCAGCCGCATCATGTCGAACATCAAGTTCTCTTTGTCGAGCAATCGGAGCACGATCTTTTCGCCAAAAAGGGTGGGCAAAACGGATACGCGGAAATCAAGATCTTTCAGCTTGCCGGAGAGTCTGGTTCGAATCCGGATGCGTCCATCCTGCGGGAGGCGTTTTTCGGAGATGTTCAACCTCGCCATGATCTTCACACGCGAGGTGAGGGCGTCCTTCAGTTTGACCGGCGGATTCATAACGGTCTTCAAAACGCCGTCCACCCGGAAACGCACGCGGAGCTCTTTTTCGAAGGGTTCAATATGGACGTCACTGGCTCCGCTGCGCAGAGAATCCACCAGGATAAAGTTAACAAGGCGGATGATCGGAGCTTCTTCCGACTGTTCCTTGAGCGTCTGGCTGTCGAGTTCCTGTTGATCTTCGCCGATAACTTGCAGGCTCTCGGAATCTTCCGGCGCTTCCGTCTCGGGAAGATCCTGAAAAACTTTTTGCAGTTCGACGTCTTTCGGACTGCCGTAATGTCTATCGATGCCTTCGCGGATCGAAGCCTCAGAAGCCAGCAGGGGCATGATCTTCAGGCCGGTCCGGAACTTCAATTCGTCCAGCGTGATGAAATCGTGGGGATCGGAAACCGCCACGAAAAGGACGTTCGCCTCCCGGCGCATCGGAATCGTCTGGAGACGAACCGCCCATTCACGCGGAACGAGCTTTAGAATCTCTGGATCGACTTCGGTGGTGGCTGGTTCTATAACGTCCAGTCCGAACTGCCGGGAAAGAACGGAATGTAAAACTTCTTCGGTCAGAAAGCCGAGCTTGATAAGGCAGACTCCCAGTCTGCCCCCTTTAACCTTTTGATGTTTCAGGGCTTCATCCAACTGCTCCTTCGTGATGAATTGCCCGTTGAGAAGAATGTCACCCAGCCGGGTCGTCCTTGGAGGACCAACGGCTTGACCTGGTTCAACGTCGAAAGACTTCATGACCTAGTCTCTATCGGCAGGCCAAGCCGCTGAGCTTATAGTTCTAAGCGAGTGATTTTCTTCTGGTTTCCGCTGACTCCTTTCAGACCAGCGAAAACCAGACCGATCGAGGCAAGAGCAATGAAGACAAAGATATAGTCCATCTTTATGACTCCGTTATAGATATGAGGTTCACACCGGAATCGGTGCAACGTCGTTTCCAGTCGCCAATACAGTTGATTTACAGGGAGAAAGATGGGATCTTTGCGCCCGGGGCCCGGGCGCAAATCATGGAAAGTTTACCGAGCTGCGCTGTCGCCCGGGAGGCTTTCCAGCTGCTGGATGCGGGACCGTAGCGACTGGATAAAACAGTCCAGATTATCGGTTGTGGCTCCGCTTGCAATGAAACCGGCACGGAGCTGCTCATCGGAGATTTTACCGAGAAATTGCAGCAGCCATTGCACGTCCTCGACGCTGATGCCCGACGTCATCTCCCTTTTGTTTTTGCCCGCAAAACCCCATTCCAGGGCTCCCGCGGGGTCGATCCTGACGAAATTGGTTGTCTGCTTGGCGAATCCGGCGCAATCCCATTTGGTCCTGGTGAATCGGTTGCCCGATTTACCGAAAGCGGCCCCCCAATCGTCATCAGCGTATAAATAGCGGGTGACGCCGGAGCTGTCGTCTTCGAAAATAGCCAGATTGTCTGCCTTGGGATCCCAGTTGGATACAAGCAGCAACAGGATTTTCAAGCCTTGGAGTTCGTGGCTGCCTACGAAAGGATTATTCGCCCAGGCCCAGTGCTGGCCGCGTAAATACTTCGGTGAATTTTTGCGCAATTGAAAACGGGCGTTGATAAACGAGCCGTCCTGTAAAATGAACTCCTTCGCCCGGCCCTTAGCATGCGAGCCTTCAATCCGCCCCTTCGGGACAAAATACTCAACTTCGGCAATATATCCGCAGGCCCACAACAGGCGGCTGCAGAACGTGCTCGGGCTCGGTTCCTCTCCCCACTTCACATTCCATTTCATTCCGCGGCCATCGGTCACATTCACCTTGGGAGTCGTCCCGGCAAAATCTTCGTTAACGAACTGGAAGGGGGGTTGCGGCTGGCCTTCGCTACCGCCTATTCCGTAAGTAAAGTCCAAAGACGCTACGTCACCCGGATCCGACCAGAGCACATTGAGAGTTTCGGTTTGTGCGATCGAGCGTCCGGCCTGCACGGACGTGAATGCGGCCATCAATGTAATCGTGAGAAAGATAAGAATGGTTTTCATGGCGTTCGCCATAAAAGAATGCAAGCGCCAATCCAGAGATGGCTCTCCCGTTGTTCTTCAGAAGGTATTCGGTAATTTTTCGCCGGAAGAACCCAAAATGACTAATGACTATTGACCATTGCAGGGCATCAGAACAGCCCGACGATGCGGCCGTCCGGTGTGACATCGATTTTATTTGCGGACGGAACCTTCGGCAATCCAGGCATGGTCATGATGTCGCCGCAAATCGCCACCACGAACTCGGCTCCGGCGGAAAGGCGGACTTCGCGAACCGGTACGACGTGGTGTTTCGGAGCGCCTTTCTTGTCAGGATCTGTTGTGAAGCTGTACTGCGTTTTTGCAATGCAAACGGGGAAATGGCCGTAGCCCTGGTCCTGCAGCTCCTTGAAACGGTCGCGCACCTTCTGATCGCCGATGATATCGTCGGCACCGTAGATTTCGCGCGCAATCGTTTGCGCCTTCTTCCACAGTGGCATGTCGTCGGAATAAATGGGTTTGAACTGGGACGGCTTCGTCTCGATCGTTTTTACGACGGCATGCGCCAGATCGGCGGCGCCAGCTCCGCCCCGCGCCCAGTGGTCCGAGGTGACGCACTGTACTTCGGCCTGATCGCAAAGAGATTTCAGCATTGCCGTCTCGGCTTCGGTGTCGGCGCTGAATCGATTCACGCACACCAATGCCGGAACACCGAATTTGCGCACATTTTCGAGGTGTTTCGCGAGGTTGGAAAAACCCTTTTCGACTGCTTCGACGTTCTCGTTCTTCAAACCGTCTTTCTGCACGCCGCCGTGCATCTTGAGAGCCCGGATGGTTGCGACGATGACGGCGCAATCGGGCTTCAGACCGGCCTTGCGGCATTTGATGTCCATGAATTTTTCGGCGCCGAGATCAGCGCCAAATCCGGCCTCGGTCACAACGTAATCGGCCAGTTTCAAGGCGCTCTTCGTGGCGATGACGGAATTGCAGCCGTGCGCAATGTTTGCGAATGGCCCGCCATGAATCAGGGCGGGATTGTTTTCGACGGTCTGTACCACGTTGGGCGCAAAAGCGTCCTTGAGTAACGCCGTCATCGCGCCGGCAGCTTCCAACTGCGAGGCGTGAATATACTTTCGATCACGCGTCTGGCCGACGACGATATTGCCAAGCCGCCGCTTCAGATCATCGATGTTTTCCGCCAGACAGAACACCGCCATGATTTCAGAAGCCGCAATGATGTCGAAGCCGTCCTGGCGCGGGAAGCCATTCCCGACGCCGCCAAGAGCGATCGTGATCTCCCGCAGTGAACGGTCATTCATGTCGACGGCGCGCCGCCATGAGATTCGACGGGCATCGAAGCCAAGCGAATTGCCCCAATACATCTGATTGTCGATGAGGGAGGCGAGAAGATTATTGGCCACACCGATGGCATGGAAGTCGCCGGTGAAATGGAGATTGATATCTTCCATCGGCACCACCTGGGCATAGCCTCCGCCCGCAGCGCCGCCTTTGACTCCGAAACACGGTCCCAGACTGGGTTCACGAAGGCAGATGATCGCCTGCTTGCCGATATGGTTGAGCGCATCGCCGAGCCCGACGGTCGTTGTCGTCTTACCTTCTCCAGCGGCCGTGGGAGTTATGGCGGTAACGAGAATCAGTTTTGCGTTCGGACGCCGCTCGAGCGTCCTCAGATAATCTAGCGAAATCTTTGCCTTATAGTGACCGTAAAGCAAAAGGTCACTCAAGTTGATGCCAAGCTTTCGGTTCGCCACCTGCGCGATGGGCAACATGCGCGCTTCCTGGGCGATTTCAATATCGGACTTTGGATTTTTATGTTGATCGTGCACGGGAATGTAAGAATAACACTAGTGCGCAAGCACCTCAGATGTGGCGTCAGAGCCTTCTTGCTGCGGCTTCATAACCCAGCGCAGCGAGAACATCGTTATGGCTGAAATGAGCGCCGGAACGGCCGCGGCGTAAAAAAGGTCTCGCGGCATCCACCCTATTCCGAGAAGGGCGCCGGCGATGGACGGACCGGCGATGCCGCCGATTCTGCCGACCCCAAGGCCGGAGCCAACTCCGGTCGAGCGCAAGTGTGTCGGATAATACGTCGCAGCCAGAGCATTGATTGCGCCTTGCCCGCCGACGACACAGAATCCGGCGACAAACACGATCAGGAATAATGGCGTCAGGGACCAGGCAGGCTGTCCGATAAGTGCAATCGCGATGCACGCCGTCGTGAACGCGGTGCCCAGCACCGGAACGAACCCGATCCTTTCCACTAACCACGCGAACAGGAACGTCCCTGCTACACCGCCGGCCTGAAGGGTCAGGGCGGCATAGGCCCCGAGCGCAATGGAACCAAACCCTGCATTCACCACGGTCGGCAACCAGCTGGCGAGAAAATAGAGATTCAGCAGGTTCATGAAGTTGATGATCCAGAGCAGCGAGGTACCTACAGCCCGGCCCTCCCTGAAGAGGTGAAAAATAGGAACACCTCCCCTTTTCTGCTCGTGGACGGTGTACTTCGTTGCGGCATCGACGGCAATCGCCGGGTTGATGCGTTTGATCCATTTGGCCAGCTTCCCGGGAGCCGTGCCGCGCAGGGCGAGGAACTGAAGCGATTCGGGAAGAAACGCCAGCATGAGGACCCCGATTACGGCAGGGATCGCGCCGCCGACGATGAATACCGATCGCCAGCCGAATGCCGGAATTATCCATGCCGAGATCAGGCCTGCTATTGCGGCGCCGACATTGAACCCGTTCGTCACGACGATCATCAGCAAAACACGCAACCTTCGAGGCGAGTATTCGCCAACCAGGGCAACGGAGTTCGGCATGATGCCGCCCAGGCCCATACCCGCAAGAAAACGGATCGTGCGCAATTCACCGATGGTGTGGACGCGCGCTGTCATCAGCGTCACCACCGCAAAAAACAGAGTGGCGAAAATCAAAACCGGGCGGCGGCCGATCCTGTCGGCAATCATGCTGAACAGAATCGAGCCCACAAGAATCCCGACCAGGGCAGCGCTGATGGCGAGTCCCATTTCCCCCGCCGATACATGCCAGTCCCGGATTATGGCGGGGGCGACCGGACCGAGGGCCTGGACGTCGAATCCGTCCATAATCAGACACAGTCCGCAGAGGATGAAAATCCCGATCTGAAAAGCGCTGACATTGCTCCTGTCGAGAATGTCGGCAATATCGACGGTCTTACGAACTTCCATCAGGCTACGGCTTGTACGGCCGGGACGCGGCCTTCACGATCTCATTGAGCGTCTGGATATTCTGCAGCGGCGGAGCGTTGCTCTTGAAAGTCCGAATATAGGCGTAGATATCCTTGGCCTGCCGGTCGTTCAACGTGTTCTCGGCAAAGTTGGGCATGTTCGTGGAAGGAGCCGGTGGCGCGACGTTCGCGCGTCCGCGGAGAAATTTAATGAAACTGTCTTCGGTAGACAGGTTCGTGCTCCAGTTGCCGACGAAGGCGCGGCCCGTTTCACCGTTGAACCCGTGACAGCCGTAGCAGCTGTAGTTGTAGTAGAGCGCTTTGCCGTTCGTCGGATTTCCGGTGACCGGACTGGTCGGAGGCGTGGCGTTGCCAGCCGGCGCTGCTCCTCGGCCGCCGCCCCTTGCCTGCGCGATGAGGATCGCCGGGGCGACAAGTGCGATCAGGAAAATCCCTAAAATTGTATTTCTCTTCACGTTCGTACCTCCGATTGCAAGCGCGGTGAGTGAACTCCCCTCCTGGAACAGGAGGGGTGCCCGAAGGGCGGGGTGGTTGCTCACAAATCATGTCGATTCTAGACCGACCACCCCGGCGCTTCGCGCCACCCCTCCTGTCCCAGGAGGGGAGTTTATTACCTGGGCTGCGTAATCACATCGATCATGTACGGCTCACCGCGTTTGACGCTGTCGACGCCGCGCTTCAGCGCGGCGGCCAGAAGTTTCGGGTCCTGAATCGGGCCCTCGCCGGCCATGCCGTAACCGGCCGCCATCTTGGCGTAATCGATGTACGGGTTTCGCAGACTGGTGCCGATATGCCCGCGATCCGTTCCGCGGCCGCGAACGCCGGCCATGTACTCGACGAACATCAGTTCCTGATGCCACGCCCGGTTGTTATGCATCACCGTCAGCATCGGCAACTTGTGATGCGCCGCGGTCCACAATACGCCTGGCGCATAATTCAGGTCGCCGTCCGTCTGGACGTTGATGACGATGCGGCCCCGGCTCTTCGCTGCCAGTGCGGCGCCCACGGATGCCGGGGCGCCATATCCCATACCACCGGCGCCCTGGCCGCCGAGATAGCTGTAGGGCTTGTTGTGATCCCAGAGTTGTGCGTTGTGTCCGCCGGAGAAATTGCTGGGCGAAGACAGGCACCAATCTTCATTCATGATCAGCGGCCACAGTTCGGAATAAATCCGCGCGGTTGAAACCGGAGAAGCGTCCCAGCCGGCGCGCTTGGCCTGAACGGCCTGAGTGATCGCTTCCACCCGAGCCTTCTGATTCGCTTCGGTATGCTTCGCCACGCGGTCTTGAATCGTTCTCTTCTTGTCCGCGGTTATCTGCCGTTTCACTTCATCGATGATGACCGGAAGGCTTGCTTCGGCATCTGCGGTCAAAGCGACAGTCGGGCCGGCTGCAGCGCCGCCGCCGCGGCCGCCTCGTCCGCCACCACCGGCATTTCTGCCGCCGCCGTTCGGAGCGATGCCGCCGAAGCCGACATTCATGGCGTCACGGCTGAGCAAGGTTGCGAGGCCAGGACCGGTAATGGATGCCTGAGCGCCGGCACTTTCCAGTCCGAGCGTGTAGTCATATGCCGTATCCGCGCCGGGCCCACACAGTGGATGCCGCTGCGGGAAACTCATAGGCCCCTGCGTCGCGCTGGTAGATGTCGATGCGCCGACAAGTTCTGCCAGTTCGACGGCGTTCTTAACGCCCTGAGGCGTGCGCAATCGTCCGACCGCGAGCCGGGGATTCTTCGCGTCCAGCAACGCCTTCGCGATGTCCTTCGCTTGCGCGGATTCAATGCCGGTGATCCGCGCCGGCTGGTACGCCGGAACCTTCATTGTCCTGGCTTCTTCTTTCTGCAATTCAATATCGAGCACAACGAGCGTCGGTCCCTGCGGAGGCGTTATGGCTTCGTTGTAAGCGCGCTGGATCGCAGTCAGAGATTCCTCGAGGGTCTTCGGCTGAGCATCCCACTTGGTGAAGCTGCGAACCATCGCGGACATGTCGTGAGCCGTATGGGCGGCAATGAAACCTTCGTCGCGGCCGGCCAGCAGCAGGGCGGGCGTCCGATCGTAATACGCCTGGTAAATCGACATGGCCGCGTGCTGGATACCGATCGTTCCATGCAACAGCGCGCACATCGGCTTGCCTTCGGCCTTGCCGTAACCATGCGCCATCGTGACGGCGGACTCTTCGTGCAGCGCCGTAATGAATTCGGGCATCTTGTTCGGCGGATTGCCGTAATTGATCAGCGACTCCTGCAGGCCTTCAAAACTCGACCCCGGATTCGCGGCAACATATTCGATGCCAAGGTCTTTTAAAACCTGCGTCATCAGATCGGAGCCGGGACGAGTCACGGCGCGGGCGCCGGCGGGAGGTTGCACATTGCCGGCATCGCGTGCGAGTTGTTCCGGCGTCGGGCCAGGAACGGCTCCCGGAGCAGCAGCGCCGGCGCGCTGGCCTGCGCCTGCACCACCGGCGCGCTGGGCTTCCGACGTTTCTACGTTGGTCACAAGTGCAGCAGCGCCGGCAGCCGCACCAGCGGCAGCGCCTTTCAGGAAACCACGACGGTTCACAGAGCTTTGTTTGGACTTGGACATTTCAATCCTCCTGAGGATCGTTCAATTCGCGTTCGATTGCGGCGCCTTGCAGACAAAATTCGCCGCATCATTGGTACTGCCCACACCTTTGTATTGCGCTACCTGAGGATAGGGACAAAGAGGCCGTGCCATGTCGACCCGATTGTTTGTGACGTGGTATGCCTGCATCTGATCGGGCGCAACACCGGACTCGCGCCAGCGCTCCAGCGCACCCATGTAGTTGACCTGGCTGGGTCCGGGGCCGCCCTGGCAATGTCCCATACCGGGAATCATGAAAAGGCGCATCCAGTTCTCCTGCTTGGCGCCCATTTTTGAAAGCACGCTGCTGTAGTAATTGATCGTGTTTTCCGGTGAAATCGCCGTATCGCTCCAGCCGTGGTACAGGATCAACTTTCCACCACGAGCTTTGAATGCGGAGAGATCGGGGTTGACGGCATTCACGATCGTGCCGACCTTCTCATCGACAACCTTCAGATCGCGATCCAGATCGAATGCTCTCCAATCCCAGTTGGCATTGTCATAGGCGACAAGGAATGAACCCAACGAAACGCCTGCCGGGCCCTGGCCACCGGCGATCGCGGTCCAACTCGTTTCACTACCCGGCTGTTTTCCAGGAAATACCAGTTCGCCGCCCTTTGTTTTGGCGGGAGCGTACATGCGCTTGACGGCTTCCAACTGCGGCGCGGTCAGGCAATTCTCCGCGTCGCCTGCCTTGCACAGCAGCACGGACGGATCGAATTTGCAGCTTCTCGGCTCATTCAGCAGACCATCTTTCACACCATCCTTGGCATCGCATGCTGCAAGGACCGCTTTGTTCAACATTGTGGCTTTGGCGGCCGGAACCACAGCAGCCGGATCCTTCAGAACCGGAACAGAGACACTGAGATCCCAGCTGTGAAGATGCGTCTGATAGTTCGCCGGGGCGCCGGCAACAATGGCATCAAAGTCGTCAGGATAGCGCTGCGCTTCCATCAAACCCTGGCGGCCGCCGGTCGAACAGCCATTCCAGTAAGAATATTTGATGGGACGA
Source organism: uncultured Acidobacteriota bacterium (assembly GCA_963738025.1). Taxonomy (GTDB): domain Bacteria; phylum Acidobacteriota; class Terriglobia; order 20CM-2-55-15; family 20CM-2-55-15; genus 20CM-2-55-15. The sequence goes on from CAVTWA010000003.1 coordinate 486,388, forward strand.
TCATAGAAGGTAGTCATGATCGTCTTCGCCTTCAGTGTCGATTCGTGAACCGCCCGGTAAGCAAAGTCGACGAGTTTTTCGGGATGTCCAATGGCGAAGTTCGCCGTGCCGCCCTTGTGTCCGGTGTCGGTAGATGCAGTCGCGTAGCCCTCCTGCAGGGCCGTGGCCATGGCGGGATAACTGATCACTCCGGCCCAGCCGCCGCCACCGACGAACTGAAATTTCTGATTCCAGTTTTCAGGCAGCCAGACTTCCATATCGATCTGGGAATCTGCTGTGGGATGCAGCGTCGCAGCAACGCGGCAGAAGGCCGGCACGGTCAAAGCGGCAGGCTGGCCGCCACGCTGCCCACCACCACCGCCACCACGGGCACCACCGCCGTCGGCCGCGGGTGGGGCCGCCGGGGGTGTAAACGTTCCCGCCGGAATCATTTCTGTGAGAGTAATGGTAGTGTTGGGAAGCGAAACCGATTTCAAGTTCGCACAAGGCGTCGCCGCAAGCGCCGTACTGAATAGTACGACAGCCAGATTTCCAATCATTTGTTCCTCCCGAATGCAGCCAAAACTATCACAACTTTCAAAGATTCCGCCAGTTTCCTTGACGCGGTTTGCGTTTCGCTTGTTCTTGACTTAATCCGTCCGGACTCCAATAATTTCGAGGAATATTGCGGTTTAACATCAGCTCCCGGGAGGGAAGTCAATGAGACGTAATCTGCTCATCGTTACGACTCTGTTCGGTTTGCTCGCCGTCGCGGCGCCATTGGTCGCGCACCATTCTTTCGCGGCAGAATATGACAGCAACAAGCCGATCAAGTTCCAGGGCAAAGTGACAAAAGTCGAATGGATGAATCCTCACGTTTACTTTTATGTCGATGCTAAAGACGACACGGGTAAATCAGTGAACTATGCCGTGGAGTCGGGCGCGCCGAACGGTCTATACCGTCAGGGTTGGAGGAAAGACTCACTGAAAGTCGGCGATATGGTGTCGATCGACGGCTTCCGCGCGAAAGACGGATCGAACACCGTCAATGCCAGAAATGTCACGCTGCCCGACGGCCGGAAGGTATTTGCCGGATCGGCCGACGATGGCGGCCCGGGCACTAAGAATCCGTAACCGCGCATGTTAAGAACCAGAGAGACATGGAGGCACAGAGCAATACGGCTCTGCATCGCTGTGTCTCTCTGGTTCCTGCCAGGCCTCGCCTTCGCTCAAACTCCCCCGGACTTCGGTGGTTTCTGGAACAATCAATACACCCCGAACCTTGCTACCGCGCTCGGGCATGAGCCGCCGTACACAGCTTTCGGGCTCGATCGCTGGAAAAGCGTCGATACGCAAAATGATCCAACGGGCACGTGCCTGCCTGTCGGACCGTCACGCGCCTTTACGGCGCCGATGCCTTTCCAGGTTGTGCAGAGTCCAACGATGATCGCCTTCCTGTTCGAATATCAAACCATCTACCGCATGGTCTATATGGATGGCCGGCCGCACCCGCCGGAAATCATGGATTATCCCGAATTCATGGGGCACTCCATTGGTCACTGGGAAGGCGGCACGCTGGTTATCGACACTGTTGGCATCAATGAACGCAGCTGGCTCGATACGGCGGGCCACGAGCACAGCGCGCAGCTCCACCTGATCGAGCGGCTGCAGAAGATCGATGCCAACCACATCCAGTGGACCGTCACCTACGACGATCCGGTTTTCTTCACCGAGCCATGGTCGGTAACGCGTACTTTCACGCGCGGCAAGGATACAGATCGTGTCATGGCGTATTCCTGCGAAGAAAATAACAAGGACGTCGAACACCTGCGAAGCAACAAGAAGCCTCAGCCCTGAACGCGTCCGCAACGTTGCGTATAATACAAACCGGAGGTTTGTTTGAAACGTAACGTCTTTTTCAATTCCTTCTGTCAGGGATGCAACGCCCGCCTGAGAATCGAATTTGTCACCGAGCCCGTTCGGACCGGCGCCATGTGGACGGTCGACTGCCCGGTCTGCGGTACGAGCAAAATGGTTCCGGATGAGCCGGTTCGAATCGGCTATCACAAGGATGGGAACTGGATCGATTCACTGCCGCACACGAGGTATTAATAAGCCACGAATTGAAACGAATTAAACGAATTGAATTCGTTAAATTCGTTCAATTCGTGGCTTATTTTTTCGGTTTCAAGGTCTTGTATACCGCGTCAACAAACATATCGGTGGTCCAGGGTCCCGACGTTGTGCCGAAACGGAGATCGTAATCTACGGTGGGCTTCTCGGCCTTGACCTGAGCCAGTGTCAGACCCCGGTTGACCATGTCCTGAACACGATCTCGAATAACGGTGCACATATCGCGGTAATAGCCGACGTCGGCGGAATCGCTGAGCCTGCCATGACCGGGGATGATCATGGTGCCGCCCTCTTCACGGAATTCAGGAACGGAGAGATCGAGAATGTGATTCAGCGCGTCCAGCACGCCCTGAATCGTTCCGCCTTTGGCCACATCAATAACGGGATAGGTGTCCTGGCGGAAAAGGTCCCCGGTTACGATCACATCGGATCCGCGGAAATAAACGATCGTATCTCCATCCGTTGTGGCGTGCGGCGCATGGAACAGCACGATACCTTCGCCGTTCACGAAATTACTGAACTTCATTTGCTCGAGGCTGTAGGTATCGGTGGGCAGCATGCCGGGGGGCGCGGGCTTTTCTCCGGGTTTTGAGCTGCTCATGCGGGCCAGCAGTTCTTCGCGGGCGAAGATCGCGGCGCCGGGCGGAGCATATCCACCGACGTTTCCACCTGAAATAGTTACGCCACCTTCACTGATCTTCTCATTGCCTCCGAGATGTTCGGGAGCGAAGGTTGTATTGATGATCCATCGGATACCCTCGGCTGGCGCCACGCTATTGAAATTGATCATGCTGCGCGTTTCGGAGGCATAGCCGAGCGGTTGCGGGATCGAGTTTTCGTAATTCTGCAGGAATTTGACGGTGGCCAGAACCTTATCGGCCATTTCAGCTGAGCCGGTATCGACCATCGCAACGCCGTCCCGGCCGACTTGAACCGCGACATTTGCGCCATTACCGCCCGCGCCGGGAATGAGAAACACGCGGGTGTTGCGCACCCGCCAGAACTGCATTGGTGGAGGAGGCAGCGGATTGTTGTTTGGATTGAGGGAAGGCACGACGCCTTGATATTGCGCGTACGCCTTGCCCTGCTCGCCGATACCGGCGGTGGCACCAGCGATGACCAGCAACATTGCTCCTCGCACTACAAAGGACTTCAGGATTGCATCGTTTCTCATAAATTGCCTATTTGGCGGAGCAAGGCGTGGGATTCCAGCCTGCCGCATCCGGCAGCTTCTTAAATTGCGAACTCCGGATGTGCGGCTGCTGGAGATACATGGGATCTTCCGTCAACGTCGAAACTACTAATAATGACCAGCCCTCGGGCTCGTCGTAACGGCTGAAGTATTCCGTGAATACGGCATTGGCGCTGTAAGGAACCCCATTCTTCTGCAGATATCCCGGCCGGGCGCCCGTCGTAACGACTTTCAATTCGCCGCCACGCGTTGCTCCACGGCCGCCGGCAGTCTCCCAGCTGGCGGCCGAGTTTCCCTGCCAGTTTTTGGAATCGGCTGGATTCGGCGCCTGCTCTGCAGGCTTTTGTCCTGCTGCAAAGTGAAACAAGCGTGTCTGGTTTCCATTGTCCACTTCCACCTTCAGGGTGTTCGGATCGGCCCACGTGATGTGGAAACGCGCGGGGAGACGCATGACGTTACCGGCGCCGTAAGATTTGCACTGGTCGCCGTTCGCTTCGTCCTTCGCGGGATCCCATGCCATGGCCAGATCGCGACCCGCGGGATTGAGCGGAATGCTGGGGAAGTCACCTTTGTCGGGCGTAATCATCCGCCAGCGCCAGTCTTCGGTCACCAGGGCAACCCAGTAACCAGTGAGGTCCACGGGCGCCGCAGCCTGGGCCGTCTGATTGGCGCCGCCACGGCCGCCACCGCGGCCACCGCCTCCTCCGCCACCACGCTGCGCGTGCGCGGAATCGGCCAGGCACACCAGCAGCGCCAGACCCATCGTTATATTTCTCAAATTCATGCGTGCACCTGCTGCCAGGGAAATTCGGGGAGGGAGAGGATAAGCCACGAATTTAGCGAATTAAACGAATTGAATTCGTTAAATTCGTTCAATTCGTGGCTAATTCTTCTTCGTCTCCGAATTTCATTCCGTCAGTTAATCAAACGTTTCGCCGGGCTTGGTGCCCCAGCTTAAGCCATCAGAGGGCCGCTTCAGGCCGGTCATGCGAATCCGGTGCTCATCGGGGTTACGGCCAGGATTGCCGGTGATAATGACTTTATCGCCAGCTTTAAGGGTGTATCGATTGATGTTTTGCCCGCCGAGTTGACCGGCCCCTCCCCATTCGACTCCCCAGCGTTGCATGACGCCCTTTGCGTCAGGAGCATCCACTTGAACAAACGAATGTGGATTCCGGAACTGGAACTGAACAATTGTCCCCTCGATCTTCGTCGTTTGATCTTCGTGGTACGTTGCCGCGAATGAATGGTGCGCGTACAAGCGCGCGCCGGAGACAAGGAAGGCGACGCCGAATAGAAGAAATAGTTTGCCTTTCATGGAAATCTCCTTACGCCTGAGCATTATTTCGTTTTCATTTTCGAGATGTATTCCGGATACATGGTCTGCGGACCGCCACGAGTCGCATCAAAGGGAATTTTGTGTTTATCGGCGTATTCGTGAAGATCGGGATTCTTACCAGGCATCCAGCTCGGCACTTCGCCCCTCTCGCGCGTTTCTTCCTCGACGACGCTGCACGGGTAAGGTGCCACAAGCCCATTGAGCGCCAGGCGGTAGTCGGTGGTGCGCACGAAAGGTTCAGCCAGGTAGACGGGGTCATTCATGACGACGGCTACCGTCAGATAATCTCCGTGTCTTGTCCAGTGCTCCACGACGGTCGCTTTATCGCTTCGTGGTAAGCCGTTCCTCCGCAGATAGCCTTCCTTCAGATGGGTTACCGTCACGGTTAATGTCTGCCCTTCCCACTTGCCTGTCGCGAAACCGCCCCAGGTATGTTCGGCGAATTCAGGGGGATGAGGACGGCCATCAAGCCAGACCGGAGTATCGACAGAACGCAACCACTCCAGGTGGAACGCACTGATCTGACGCGTGACCGGATTGACTTCTTTGCTGATGCGAAGCTGCGACGGTCCACGCCAGATGTAATCCGCACTATGGGGCCGGCACTGCCATTCCGGCAAAGTCTGGACCGAGGCTTTCCAGGTATCGCCCCGCATGCGCGCCGCATCATTGATCGGAATTCCGGTATAGTCCCCGATCTCGGGACCGGCTACGCGTTCCGGCTGGTCTTCATAGAAGATCGGCTGCCATTCGCCGGAAAAGTCCATTTGAGCGAAGGCGGGACGCCCGGCACACATGACGACCAGCAGGAATAACGGTGCGATGATCGCGCTCCGTCGAACCCTGAACATTATTCCCTCCTGCCTGTTGCGAAAAGATGAGGCTGAGGCGACATTGATACTACACGCCCACGCTGCGGTCAAGTCACTAATATGACTCGATTTATCTTTGGGGCTACTTGGTTTCGCAACACCACTCTTTGCCGTTTGCTGCCACAATTTTATGAACCACACCCTCGGGTTTTCCGCTTCTGGCGGGGAACAGCGTGACGGTGACTTGATCACCGGCCTTCACCGAATTTCTGTTCCATCCCGCTCTGGTCCAGTTATTGACGCTGGGCCCCTCGCCCAACCAGGTCACAGTCCCGCCCTTATCCGGAACATCGAAATAAAGGAGCACGTGGGGATTCACAAACTTGAACATGGTGACGGCGCCCTTCAAGGTGATGGATTTCTCCATGTTGTAGATGCCGCCTGTGCCGTGGTGCGCCAGGGGTGAAACTGTAAGGAGGAAAAAGGAACACAAGAGGCACAAAAAGCACACGAGTTTCAGCACACCATTCTTGTGCCTTTTGTGCCTCTTGTGTTCCTTCCCGATCCTCATCGAATGCTCCATGAATACTGTACGCTGGGCTTCCATTCGTGTTCACGCTGGAGGGCCGCCGCAATCTGATCCGGTGGGACACTCCTCTGCAAACCGGTACGAAGCTTTGCTGAGTTCGGCTCTCCGGCGGATGCCGCCAGATCGGCCCACATGTATGCCTGCACCGGATCCCGCGGGACTCCGCGGCCGGATGAATACAACATCGCCAGATTGAACTGAGCCGTCGCATCGCCCTGATCCGCAGCCTTCTTCAGCCATTGCACGCTTTCGGAGAGGCTCTCATGGACGCCTTCTCCTTTCAGATACATGATCGCCAGATTGAATTGCGCGTCAGAGTGTCCCTGTTCGGCAGCTCGTCTGAACCAGGCGGCGGCAAGACCGGGATCCCTCGGGACGCCGTCACCGAAGTACTGCATGCTGGCAAGATTGAACTGAGCTTCAGCATGGTTCTGCTCTGCTGCTTTTTTAAACCATTCCGCAGCCTGCGTCAGGTCTTTCGAAACGCCCTCTCCTTTTTGATACATGAGGCCGAGAGCATTCTGAGCGTCGGAATTTCCGAATGCTGCTGACTTTTTGAACCAGGTTGCGGCCTCGATAATATCTCGCGGCACACCGTCTCCGTTGTAATACAAGGCCCCGAGGTTGTACTGGGCCACCGGATGATCCTGTTCGGCTGCTTTCCTGTACCATTGGGCAGCCACTGCGGAATTTCTGGTCAACCCTTCACCGCGTGCGTACATCATGGCGAGATTGAATTGAGCGTGCATGCGTCCCTGCTGCGCCGCTTTTGTGTACCATTCCGCAGCAATCGAAAGATCCAGGGGAACTCCATCACCTCTGCCATACATTGTGGCGAGACTGACTTCCGCATCCGCGTCCCCCGTTTCAGCGGCTTTTCGATACCAGTAAGCAGCTTTTGCGGCATCGCGTGGAATTCCGTCACCCATGTCATACATCATGGCAAGAATCGACGGTGCTTCGTGGTCTCCGTGGTCGGCCGCCTGCCCATACCAGTAGGCCGCCTGAGCCGAATCCTTCGACACTCCGTCGCCGCTCTGATACATCACAGCCAGGTTGAACTCAGCCGGCGCATAACCGCGCTTTGCCGCTTTCGCGTACCATTCTGCCGCCTTCGCCGAGTCCTTGGGAACGCCGTCTCCGTTCTGCAACTTCACGGCGGTATTGAATTCCTCCTGGGAACTCTGCCGATCGCACGCGGCAATCAACACGAGCGCCAGCAGTAACGCGATTAAGATTAATTGATGGCTGCGCGCTGTCGCGCTTGCATTCGCTCCGCTCATGCGCTGGACTCTAATTCCCGGAAAATGCCTTGTCAACCGGCGTAAATGTATTTTGCGAGCGGATTGCGTTCGTTTTCGACGGCGGCCACCCTTCCTCATCTACTGTTTGCTAGAATGGCGCGCAAATGAAAGACCGCATTGTCACGGCCCGTTTGTTGCCGGTGCTGCTGGCCCTGTTTGTCGGCAGTGGTTGTGCCGCTCTGATTTACGAGATCGTCTGGTCGCAGCTCCTGGAGCTGGTTATTGGCGCATCGGCCATTTCTCTAGGCGTCCTTCTGGGAACGTTCATGGGTGGAATGTGTCTGGGCAGCCTGATTTTTCCGCGATGGATTTCGGATCGCCAGCATCCGCTTCGCGTCTACGCGATTCTGGAAGCGGGAACTGCGCTTTTCGGCTTACTCATTTTCTTTGGCGTGCCCTATATCGGCAACGCTTACGCCGCCATCGGCGCCAGCGGGTTCTGGGGGATCGTCGTTCGCGCGGCAATCTGTGTCCTCTGTCTGCTACCACCCACAATGCTGATGGGGGCAACGCTGCCTGCCATTGCCCGCTGGGTCCAGGCAACGCCGAGCGGGGTTTCCTGGCTTGGTTTTTTCTATGGCGGAAACATTGCCGGAGCCGTGCTGGGCTGCATTATTGCGGGATTTTACCTGCTGCGCGTCTATGACATGGCCGTTGCGACGTATGCTGCCGCTGCAATCAATCTCTGTGTCGCACTGGCTGCTTTTGTCGTAGCGAGCCGGGCGCCATACGTTTCACCGGAAACGAATTCGAAACAATCCGGCGGGGCCGCGGACGGCGCATGGCCGGTTTATATAACGATTGGCCTCTCCGGTCTGGCCGCCCTGGGAGCGGAAGTCATCTGGACCCGGGTGTTGTCGATGCTGTTCGGCGCATCGGTGTATGCCTTCTCCATCATTCTCGCCGTCTTCCTGACTGCGCTGGGCATTGGCAGCAGCCGGGCTTCGGCGCTATCCCGCTGGAGCACGAACCCCCGCCGCGATCTCGGAATCTGTCAGGCTCTGCTGATTGCTGCAATCGCCTGGTCGGCATACATGACGAACAGTTCATTGCCGTACTGGCCGATCAATCCCACCCTCACGATGCACCTCTGGCACAACTTTCAAATGGATATTTTCCGCTGCGCTCTTGCGATCGGCCCGGCCGCACTGCTCTGGGGCGCAAGCTTTCCGTTTGCCTTGGCTGCTGCAGCGCACCAGGGTCAGGATCCGGGGCGGCTGGTCGGAAGCGTTTATGCGGCCAATACGATTGGCGGAATCATAGGAGTGGCCGCGTTCAGCCTCATTTTTGTCTTTGGCTACGGCACCCAACAAGCGCAACAGATGTTGATTGTCATTACGACTGCTGCGGCTCTCCTGGTCCTGCTGCGCCCGCAGCGCGGCTCAAGTCGATCGCGCGCTCTCGCGGCGGTAGCTGCCGCGCTGGCGATTGTGTTCGTGATCACAGCGCCTGAGCTGCCGGGCGGATTCGTGGCATACGGACGGTTTTTTGCGAATGTTTCGTACAATCTTCGCAAGAACAAGCCCACGGTTATCTATTCGGCGGAAGGTGTGAACTCCTCGGTTGCGGTGACGGAGTTACCGACAGGCACGAGAAATTTCCACGTCAGCGGCAAGATCGAAGCCTCGACCGAACCGCGGGACATGAAGATGCAGCGTATGCTGGGCCACTTGCCTGCGCTATATAACGCGGCGCCGCGCTCGATTCTGGTCGTCGGATTTGGCGCCGGAGTCACCGCAGGCGCGTTCACATTGTATCCCGGTGTCGAGAGGATCGTCATATGTGAGATCGAACCGCTCATACCGCAGGCCATTGCCAGCTACTTCCGCAAACAGAATTATGATGTTCTGAAAGACCCGAGAGTTCAGATCGTTTACGACGATGCCAGGAATTTCATGCGCACCACGCATGAGACATTCGACGTGATCTCATACGACTCCATCCATCCCTGGGTCAAAGGCGCAGCCACGCTCTACACCGATGAATATTTCAATCTGGCCAAGAAGCATTTGAAACCCGGAGGAACCATTTCGCTATGGGTCCCGCTTTACGAATGCAGCATGGAAGCGGCAAAGAGCCAGATTGCCACTTTTGTGAAAGTCTTTCCAAACGGAACCCTGTGGGGAAACAGTCTCGAAGGCGCCGGCTACGATGTTGTATTGATGGCGAGGCAGGGCGATGCAACCATCGATCTGACACAACTGACGGAACGACTGGAGAGGCCGGACTATCAAAACGTCAAATACTCACTGGAGGATGTCGGAGTTCATTCCGCCGTCGAGCTTGCGTCGTTGTATGTCGGGCGTGGAAGCGATCTGGCGCCGTGGCTGGCCGACGCTCAGATCAATGATGACAGAAGTCTACGGCTGCAGTATCTGGCAGGCCTCTCGCTCAACGATTACAACCAGGACGCGATCTATACCGCGATTCTTTCTTACAACAAGTTCCCGGATGATTTATTTACCGGGCCGCCTGAGTTGAAGGCTGCCGTACGAAATGGATTGGAGACGACACGGCATAGCACAGCAAAGTCGCTACCAAAATCTTAGCCGCTTGCGCTGAAAGAGGCACAATTCGGGGACGGTTGCCGTCCCCGAATTGTGCCTCTTTGTGTTCCGCTCCCTTAGAACAGGTACTTGAATGAGATCTGGACGTCTCGATTCGTTCCCGTCGAAGCCGCGCTGGGAAGCTGAGCGCCCGTCAACGGGATCTGGCCGTAGGTGCCGCCAGTAATCGTCGTCGACGGATTCAAAGGCCTGAAGCTGTTCGTGACGTTGAATGCTTCAATCCTTGCCTGAATTCGCTGTCCCTCCTTGATCTGGAAATTTCTGGAGACGGATGCGTCCCATTGCCAGAACGCTGGACCGACGATGTTACTCCGGCCGTGGTTGGGAGAGAGCGTTCCCGTCGGCGCTGTGGTGAATTGCGGCACGACCTTTTTCACTCCGGTAACGGGATCGGCGACAGCGCAGCAAAGGTATTGCGCGCCCGGGCCAGTGGGCTTGCCGGGACTATAAATATCCTGACCGGTCTGAACCGCAGTCTGGCCACTCGTGTTTCCACCAATGAGCGCCACATCGCCACCGCTTGCAACGGACAAATAACTGCCGGTGCGGTATTGATAGATGTTGGAGATGCTCCAGCCCGTTAGCGCTGTTCGCATCACGAAGTTGTTGAATCGGGGCACCTGGGCAATTCCAGTAGCCGTGAATGTCTGCCGGCGATCGGTATTGCAATTGGCGCGATTCCAATCGTCCCGGTGCGCCGGCGCTGCGGTCAAACTGGTTACGCCGGGCAGGAAATTGCCGTTCTGGTCAAAGAACGCGGTCGATGGAGTTCCGGGGTCTTTGCCATTGATGCTGACATAGGTGTTACCTGTGGCAACGTTAGGCATGCCCAACAGTCCCTGGTTGATGTCATTCACGCAATGCGACCAGGTGTAATTGGCATTGATATTGAGGTTTTTCGTGGCACTCCGTCTGACGTTAACCACGAGACCGCTGTACTCGCTGTTGTTGCCGGCTTCGTAAGTGTCCAGATCGGCCGCATACTTGCCGACGCTCGCCCTGGTCAGCGAAAGTATTCTGCGGAAGTTTGTATTTGCAGTGGTGGAGCATTGCGCGGCCGATGTGCGGGCCGCTGCCAGACTCGTCACTGTTCCGGCAGCGACAAGTAGGCTCTGCGTTCCGCCGTTGCCGTCCGGAACCATACAGCCGTTTGTGGATACGCCGGTACCCGGAACAAAAATCGCAGGATTGAGCGGGTAAGTTCCCCAGGCGTGGCGCGTACCATTCCCGGTATAGCTGATCGATAAGAAAATATTCGACGGCAACTGCCGCTGCACCGTGAGATTCCAATTCTGAACGTAAGTTGTCGGCTGGTCTGGAGGCAGGCTCAGGAAAACGCCGCCCGGAGCAAAGCCGATATTCTTGTTCTTGGTGGAATTGTCATACGGAAACGCGCTGACACCGGGCGCGAAACCGGTCCCTCCCTGGAAGTCGGCCCACGGGTTGCTGAACGTCGCATTTGCGCCGCGAAGAATCGTTGTGTCGTTGCCGAAGGGCGGCGCGATGTTGGTGTTGAAATGGAACTGGCCGTCGATGAAGGCGTAGGAAATACCGTAAGACGCCCGGATGGCGGTTTTACCGTCGCCTTTTGGATCGTACGCCAATCCGAGGCGCGGCCCCACGGTCTTATAGTTCCGGTTCATGCCGGCGCGGCCGTTTGGAAAGGTCGGGTCACCAGGGAAGGTGAAGCCCGGAGGCGCGTTGACGAATACCTGACTTGTCTGGCCATTCAGCATGCGCTGGTAATCGAAGTTGTAAATGTGACCATCGAGTTGTTGTTGCGGAGAGAAAGGCTCCCACCGCACGCCCGCATTCAGCGTGAATTTATTATTCACCTTCCACTGATCTTGCGCGTGCCAGCCCGTATACCACTGTTGCATCAGGAGACCGTTGGGACTGGACTGCCGTAAGGAACTGAACTTTCCTAACAGGAAATCGGCGATCGGCAAACCCGTGCTGTTCGGATCGCCCGCGGTCACAGCAAAACTGAACGTCGGGACAGATCGAACATTCGCGTAAGAGATAATTTTCCAGGTCGACAGAGAGCCACCGAACGAAAATTGATGCCTGCCGCGAATCAAACTGACGTTGTCGTTAACGCTGAAGACATTCGTGCTGTTGGTCGCCTGCGTTCCCACACCACTCTGGCCACTCACACCGGCGGCCGTACCGGAGCCGGACATTCCGGTCAAGTAGAAGGTTTTTGGCAGGTAGGTGAAGGCATTGATGCCGAGATCACCGACATCGTATGCGGTCGGCCCCGTGCGGTGAATGTACGTCCGATTCGCCGCCAGGCTGATCGTGTTCACGACGGTGGCGCTGAAAACGTGCGTCTCACCGACGGTGAAGAAAGCACCTTTATTATCCTGTCCATTCCCGAGGAGATTCGCTACGTCCTGAAACCCGAGCGCGGCTCTTTCAAGATCGTTGGGTATTGCCGTGAATTGCGGCGTCAGGTACATGCGCCCGTACACGGTGCTTTTCGCATTGTGCTGGTAATCCACTCTACCGACGATCTCCTGCTGCGTGATCTGGCTGTTGTTGGTCATCCAGACGCGGCCGCAAGGATCGTTGCCGATCGTGCCACTATGACCGGTCTGCATCGGATTGTCAGCCCACAAACTCATTGGTGCGTGGTTGGCACCCTGCGTGTCATCGGCCTGGCCATTCACCTGGGGCCACAAATGCACCAGCGCGAGCGCCGCCTTATTGAAGCGGGCGGGATTGATGAAGTTATTCGGACCATCCGTCAGCCGGAGCAGTCCCGGCGTGGCCCCCGTACCCGTAGTTGTTAATGGGCGTGGTTTGACAACCTCCCCTCTGGTTGGTCGGATCCGTATACACCTTCAAAAATTGCGAGAAATCACCGGCCAGCATCGCCGGGGTTGGAACAACGACGGCGCTTTGAGTGGGCGCCTGGTCGCTCTTCGTCCGTTGATACCCGCCGAAGAAAAATAACTTGTTCTTCAGGATCGGCCCGCCTACTGTGCCCCCGAACTGGTTGCGGCTCTTTGTTCCCTTCGTCGGGGAGAAATAAGCACGGGACGCCAGTGAATCACTGCGGTAATAATCAAACGCGTCGCCATGAAAATTGTTGGTGCCCGACTTCGTCACCGCGGCGACTTGAGCTCCGCCCTGAAAGCCGCTTGAAGAATTCTGGGCCCCCGTCTGGAGACTGAATTCCTGCAGCGCATCCGGAAACGGAATAGGCAGGTTCAGGTTGTCGAACGTATTCGTGTGAATCGCGCCATCGAGCGTGAACGTCGTGGAACCTTCCAACAATCCTGTAATTGAAATGCCGATGCCGCCCTGTAGGGAACGCGTCGACGAATTATTGGCTGTGTCTGCAACCGCTCCTCCCAGCAATGTAAGGAAGTCGGTTGCATTGCGGCTCTGCAGCGGCAAGTCGAGAACCTCTTGATTCTCGATGACCTGGCGGACTCCAAGATTACGAGTCTCGACCATGGTTACATTGGCCTGAACTTCTACTTCCTGATTGACCTGCCCGACTTCAAGCGTGATCGGCAGATTCGGATTCTGATTGACGCCGAGCTCAATGCCGGTCTGCACGAATGTACGAAAACCAGGCAAGCCAGCTTCGACTTTATATGGCCCGACTGGAAGATTCGGCAACACGAAATTGCCTCGTTCGTCGCTGACCGCCTGCCGAGATATGCTCGTGGCGGTTTGCGTTGCGGTTACTTCTACGCCGGGTAACACGGCGCCTGATGGATCCTTTACCGTGCCGTTAATTTGAGCCGTCCCTTGCGCCTGCGGAGACCCCGCGGCACATGCGAGACTGGAAACGAGCAACAGAACCATAGCTGTCGCTAAAACGCGTTTCATGTCCTCCTCCTCACCTTCAAAAGACAACAACTGTATTCAACCATCCCGATATGCTGGGCGGAATATATTCGTTTCGTTTGCTTGATGTCAAAGTAATACAAAAGATTGGCGCCGATAGGCTTAACCTGAATTTCTCACGAGTTTTGCCCCGAAGTGGATAAGCCACGGATGTTCATGAGAGATCCGGATTAATCCGGGCTGAGGCGTGATGGCAAGGAGCGGACGATTTGGCTGATTCCCGAAAAATGCCGCACGCAGGAATCAGCCCGCGTTTCAGGAACTATAGAATGTTGCACTCTGGCTTGAGCAGGAACGCGGGCTGAAGCCCGCGACTACTTGGGCAGGAAATTTTCGATGTTTATATCGTCGGCGGGTTCGGATTTCAGATCAGGACGGCCAGTTGTCGTGAACCCCGTCCAGCGGCCGAGAAAAATGATCGCAATCCACAGCAGAAGTGAAAAGGCGGCAACGGTCCGGCCCGCGATGGGCGCCCTGCGGTCGCTGTCCCAGCGGTGCATTGTCCGGGCAGCCGTCAGTTCGAATATCAACATATTAATGCCCGCGAGAAACAGGAGGGCCATTTTCGTCCGGAAGAAGAAGTTGTGGTAATACACCGCGGCGTTCGTGATGAACATCAGGAACCCGGTAAAGACAGTCAGTGCAAAAGCCGCCCAGGTCCATTTCAGAACATCCGATGCAATTCGACGGAACGGACGGCGAGTCGACGCAACACCCAGCAGCCGCAGATCGATGATGGCAATTGTACCGAAAACCATCGTCAGTCCCAGAACGTGACAGGATTCGACAAGCGGAAACAGATAGAGGGAATTGCGGATTCTATCTGCGACCTGGGATGACTCGAGAAACGAGAGGGCGTCGGCAATCGTCATGTTACTTCTTCATGCCTTCGGAGACAAAGACCAGCTGCCCCAGACGTTGTCATAGGCGATGAGACGGCCCAGAACGACGATGCCAACCCAGATCAACAACGTAGAGACCGCGAGCAATTTCACGCTCCAGCGATGACGCGATTTTTCCCAGTACTGCTCGTTCCGCTTCAAGGTGATCTGGAACACAGCGGCTATAACGGTGCCGATGGCGATCAGAGACATCTTGAACCAGAACGAAAATGCCAACAGTTCGCGCGCCGGCTCGCCGATGATCATGAAGATGCCGGTAGCCAGTAAAACACAGAGCGCACCCGACAGCCACGGCCCGAAGCGCTCCGTCGTTTCAAGGAGGGATTGATCCCGTCCTGCCAGTCCAAGAACGCGCAGGTCAATCATGAAGACGGATGCCAGAACAACACCGATAGCAACGATATGAATGGATTGAATCGTCGGGATAATCCATTCGTGGGTCTGAATCGCCAGACTAAGCGAGGTTTGAGAAAGCCATTGGGTAAAGTGAATCACAGATGTTTCTTATGCAACCGCGAGCTTCGCCCGCGATTGCATATGTTTTTCCCCTTGTTAAAATGCGGTGCCGCCCAGAATTGTATTGCCCATCACGGAGTCGCAATGTTTACCGGCAGCGGGAACTTGCGGTTTGCCGTCCTTATCCACCGGGCACTTGGCAATGGCGCCTACGCGTGATCCGAAATTACTCCCGTCGCGCAGGGGATTGAGCTTTACGCTGAAAACGGTTCCGGCAGCAAAGCTGCTGGCCGTGATTCCCTGTTGGGCCACAGCAGCAGCGCCGGCCATCTCGACTCCCCAGGTTATCGGCTTCCCATCGGCGCCCCGCAGCGGTTTTCCGTCGGGTCCCAGCGGAACAAAGTGGAGTTCAGCATGATTGGCCTGAGCGACAAACCGCGTGGCGATGCCAGTCCATGTCACGGTCTTGGTCTGATCGTACATCGCGAAAGAATGATGGGCTATTGCGGGTGCGACAAACATGGCACCGGCAACGAGCGCAGTCAGTGCGGCGATGGCACGTTGTTTATACATAAATTCTCCTCACGTACGTCTATTATTTCTTTCCGTCCAGCTGATTTAACAAATCAAGCACATTAGCCGGAAGGTCGTCATCCGGCTTGTCCCAGCCTACTTCGAAGTACTTTTCCCAGTTTTTGGCCCAGGGACGGCCATAATAATCGATGAACCGCGGATCGCTCGCGGTGAGCTGGCTGGGCCTTCCGTCAGTGTTGCGGAGATTGCTCAAGCATTCAATATAGGTAAATCGCCGCGTCGCATTGTCCAGGCCGGCTTGCCGGTTGAACTGCATCGTGACGTGCAGCGGCTGAACAAAGGCATCGGGATCATAAAAGACGGCTTCGTGCTTGAGTCCGACGAATGCACCGTTATTGAAAACCGGTGCATACGTTTCGACCGTTTCGAGCTTGTCGCTGAATTCAAACATCGAGTGTGAGATCGTCCACCCTTGAACATTCGCTGTCCATGTCACCAGCGTCGTTCCATCCCAGAAGCCGACCGTCTCGCCATACCATTGCGGGACTTTCTGCACATGCTCTTTTCCAACGAGGACCTGCCGCAGGAAGTTGGCGGCGATTCCTGAAAGAAACTGAATATTGTTGACGTTCATTGTCAGCTGGAAATTCCCGCCCTGCGAGGCCTGCGACCACCAGCGCATGAACCCTTCGGGGTAACAAAATGACGCGTTCCACTGCGGAGAGTTATCTACCCCTTCGTGATAATCCATCTGCACCATGCGCTTCTGATATTCCGGAGTCAGCACAGAAAGGACCGTGGAGACCTGATTGATCGTGCCCCAGGTCCATTGCGAATCCGTATATGAATTGTCCCGGGTGTACCAGCCATCCCAGTCGGGTATCGTAGCCTTCGTATAAACGGTGGGACCACCCTTCGCCTTCGCCGCCGCCATCAACGCCTCGTAATGTTCCTTGGCGGTCTTATACGGATACGGGCTGACGATCTTTTCACGCGGGTAATCGATGCTGCAGTCGCCCCATGACGCGGAGGCGGGCGGTTTGTCGCCGATCCGATGAGAAGTCCAGATATCGGTTATCTGCCGGGGTGTATTGCAGCGGAAATAGCGTTTGTCCGACCAGAGGTCCTGGTCCTTATAGAAGTTTTTGGACGTGAACATGTCGCTTGGCAGGGCTTGCATCCCGGCCGGTGGACCCGGGAAGGTCGGCGTATTCGCCCGCCCGAAACCGCCGCCCTGACCACCGCCGCCTTGTTGGCCATTGCCGGCGCCTCGCGCACCTTGTCCGCCACGTCCGCCCTGCCCGCCGCCGCGCCCACCTTGTCCACCAGCACCAGCTTGTGGCGCCTGCGTATAAGCCGTCTCGCTCAAAATGATCATACCTGTTACGGCGAATAGCGATGTGGCCAAAAACAGGAACAGCCTCGTTCTCATTGGTTTCACTCCTGATCGAAGAACCTTCGCGGCAGAGCCGCACACCCCAATATTTTCAAAAAGCGCCATGAATTTTATGTCTTATAGCACACATTCCTTAAGTGTCTACGCGCCCATTCCGCACAGGTTACATCCAATCCGGCTCTTTTGATTGTTGGAAGTGCTTTTACGCGATGAACTTGCGCGGGGCCGCAGACGCAAAGGGTCAGACCGTTCATCCACGCGTTGACTCCGGGGATGAGGGGTCTGACCTCTCGTTTCGGTCCAGGGGATGAAGGATCCTTAATCGAAGGTCTCGCCGGGGCGACCGCCCCAGGTGAATGGGGGATCCTTGCGTTCGAGGCGGATCATACGCAAGCGGTGGTCTTCGGGATTGCGGCCGGGGTTTCCAATGATCGTGACGTGATCGCCGACTTTCAGGGTTTCGCGATTGACGCCCTGACGGCCCAACTGACCGCCGCCGCCCCACTCCACGGCATAACGAACAAGCTCTCCATTCGGCGCCTTCACTTCCAGATGGACAAACGAGTGCGGATTGCGGAAGAGGAACTGTACGAGATCCCCTTCGACCTTCTCTTGTTTGTCTTCAAAATACGTTGCCGCGAACGAGTGGTGCGCCAGAAGCTGACTGCCGGATACGGACATCAGCGCCGCAGCGGCAATCAATAAAACGGCCAATTTCAGCTTCATGTTTCCTCCTGAAGAAACATCGAAAGGTATTATTGCATCGGGAACACGTATATCCGGAGAATTTCACACCCGACGGGACCTTATGTCAATAGAACATTGTCAGATACAATCCATTCCCTATGGCGAATCGGACTTATCGTATTGGGCAGATCGTTCCAAGCTCTAACACCACGATGGAAACGGAAATACCGGCGATGCTGCACGCTCGCGAACGTGTCGAACCGGAACGATTCACCTTTCATTCCAGCCGTATGCGGATGAAAAAGGTGACTAAAGAAGAGCTGGCCGCAATGGATGCGGATTCCGGCCGCTGCGCCGCCGAACTGGTGGACGCGCGAGTCGATGTGTTGGGTTACGCCTGCCTGGTTGCCATCATGAGCATGGGCAAGGGCTATCATCGGAAATCCGAGGAGCGGCTGCATGAGATCACCATCAAGGAAGGCAACCCTACCCCGGTCGTCACGAGCGCGGGAGCGCTGGTTGCCGGACTGAAAGCACTGGGAGCCAAACGAGTCTCGCTGGTCGCACCGTATCTGAAGCCGCTGACCAGTCTGGTTGTCGATTACATCGAAGCCGAAGGCATTCAGGTAGCAGACAGCATTTCGCTCGAAATCGCCGACAACGTCGAGGTCGGACGTCAGGACCCAATGGCGCTCCTGCGCATCTACCGGGACTTGAAGATCAACGGTATCGACGCCCTCGTTCTTTCATCCTGCGTCCAGATGCCTTCACTGGCCGCGGTTCCCCTCGTCGAGAAGGAATGCGGCTTACCCGTCGTGTCGGCCGCTGTCTGCACGACGCACCAGATGCTTCAGCGGCTGGGCCTCAAGACATACGTGCCGGACGCGGGCACGCTTCTTTCGGGCAAATTTTAGCTGTTATTTTTCTACACACGGTGTTATAAAAATAACACCTATGCCGAAGACACTGCATTCGACCCTCAGCCGCCGCGAACGGCAGATCATGGACATCTTGTACCGTCTGGGACGGGCAACGGCCAACGAGGTCATGGCCGAGTTGCCCGGCGAGCCCAGTTACTCGACGGTGCGCACCCAGCTTCGAGTGCTGGTCAACAAAGGGCACGTCCGGCACGAAGAACAAGGTCTGCGCTATATCTATTCGCCGACGATCCCGCGCCACACTGTCCGCCAATCGGCGCTGCGGCATCTCATTGAAACTTTTTTCGAGGGATCCGCGGAAAAGATGCTGTCCACACTGCTCGGGTCCGGCAGTTCGAAGTTATCTGACGAAGAATTGAGTCGACTGGCCGACCTGATCGACAAAGCGAAGAAGGGCGGCAAGGGATGATTTTAGCCGTTCTGCAGTCATCGACGATTCTGTTGATCGCGTTTGCCGTGGTCAGCCTCATCGGCCGCCGTTTGTCGGCGGCAACGCGGCACTGGATTTTGACCGTAGCACTGTTCGCATCTGCGGTTGTGCCGCTTTTGGGTTCGATGGTTCCGTCTATAAATATTCGGCTTGGCAGATTCACGCATGTAGTCGCGGGCTTCAGCCCGCGCCCGCTTCCGCCTCGGCAAGAAACGCGGGCTGAAGCCCGCGACTACATATCCGATTCAACAATCGCCAGCTCGATTCATAAATCGGCCGGAACTCAGGGTTTCGCGGCATTCGTTTTGTGGGTTTGCGGCACGCTTGTCGCCGTAGTGTTCTTCATTTCCGGAATGTTGCGGGTCTCGAGTGTGACGGGACATGCACAGCTTGTCGCCAATGGGCAGTTGAAAAGAATGGCCGATCAAACGGCCCACGACCTCCGCATAAAACGACCCATCCAGCTGCTGCAAAACCAGCGGGCAATCCTCGGCACATGGGGCATCGTTCGTCCTGCTGTTCTACTTCCAGAGGACGTCGACACCTGGTCCGCCGACCGCTTGCGCATCGTCATCACACACGAACTGGCGCACATCAAGCGAATGGATTGGCCGGTACAAATCGTCGCCGAACTGGCAAGAGCTGCATACTGGTTCAATCCTCTATTCTGGTTTCTCTGCCGGCGCCTGCGCTCGGAAAGCGAACTCGCGTGCGACGACGTCGTCCTCAATGCCGGCTACGATGCCGGCGATTACGCGACGCATCTGCTGGAACTCGCGCGCGCTTTGAAGACTCGCGGACGAACATGGTCGCCGGTGCTTGCCATGGCCCAGCCGCCTCATCTTGAAAGGAGATTTATTGCCATGCTGAATCCTTCAATCAATCGCACACCTGTTAATCGAGTGGTCGTAATCGTCACGTGTGTTCTCGCCCTTCTGGTGACGATTCCACTTGCGGCAGTTCAGGCCCGCGAAGAAATCAAACCGCCCTTAATCGCATCGCCGCCTGCGGCTCTGGGCCCCCTTTCAGTTGTTAAAGTGGCGGCGGCAACGGCCGCAACGTCGGCGCCCAGGAAAACCGCGGCTAAACCTGCGCCAGCGCAGGGACTTGGCAGTTTGTCGGGAGCTGTATCTGATTGGACCGGCGCGGTCATTCCGGGTGTCCGTCTGACTATTTTCAGCAGAACCGTTAACGGAAACTCCGTTACAGAAACGGAAGTAGAGACGCGACCTAGTGACGAGACAGGCGCTTTCAATTTCCCCGCGTTAACACCTGGACAATATTCATTGATAGCGGAACTTCCGGGGTTCTCGACTTATCGGTCGGTACTTCAGATCGAGCTCGGCCAGACGCTCAAAGAAAAAGTCACGCTATCTGTCGGCGGTGTTACCCAACGGGTCGTAGTCACCGCCGTCGGACAACCGAAGCCTGCATCATTTCCTGGAACGCCTCAACGTATACGAGTGGGCGGAAATGTTATTGCCGCAAATCTGATCAGCCAGGTCAAGCCGTTTTATCCACAAAGTGCACGTGATGCAGGTATCGAGGGTATCGTGCATCTCCAGGGTCTCATTGGGACCGATGGCACGTTAATCGGCCTGAGTCCTCTGAATTTTATTAACGCCGACTTGATGAATGCAGCAATGGACGCGGTCCGCCAGTGGCGCTATAAACCGACTCTTCTGAATAACGAACC
This sequence comes from uncultured Acidobacteriota bacterium, assembly GCA_963738025.1. GTDB lineage: Bacteria > Acidobacteriota > Terriglobia > 20CM-2-55-15 > 20CM-2-55-15 > 20CM-2-55-15. Next base: position 507,206 of record CAVTWA010000003.1, read on the forward strand.
AGTCCAGGTCCTGACGACAATCGACGTCGAATTCAAGCTGGCGCAGTAAAGACTGTAGGCGCGGTCATAGACCATACGTGTCCAAGATAGCGCGGTTGCAGGAATAGATCCGCGCAGCGATATGCTGGACGGCTACTCCCCGCCTGAGTCAGGCGGGGATGCCCTCGCGAAGCGAGGGCTGGGGCGGCGCGGAGCGTGAGCCCGATAGGGCGAAACCTCAAAACACTGTTCAAAGACGAACAGTACCGATTAATAAGGAGCGCTTCGCGGAAATTCATAAGGTCGCTGCGCGACTTTGAACAGATCGCCCCGCCTTCGCTACGCGAAGGCACCCCGCCTAACTTCAGATCTCCTGACATAGTCCTGTCGAAAGTGTCCGGTCGGGGCCGGGATTAGCGGGCTCGCGGAGGCGAACCAGGAAAAGCAAGTCCGATATGGGGAGATGGTTGGATTACAAAGCGGATGCGGAGTGAGGAGCCGGGGAAGGTTACCGCAGTCTGATCGAGCATGTCACAGAGAGCACGTGCCGCACGATTGCGATGGGGCGAACTCAATGGAGCCAGGGTGACCCGCAGTTCCGAGCCGCAGACCTGGATGTCACCGGCTGAGGAGAACAGTTCGTGCAGGAGGGTGCGGCCTTCCTGGTCCACCCGTTTGTAGTGAGGGCGCAGCGAGGCCAACAGGTCGCTTTCCGCCTGGTAGGCGACCATCTTGATGAGATCGGTCAGGTGTTTGCGCTCGGTGGAGAGTTTGACCACAGAGCCTTGGCTGAGGTCTCGGATTTCGACGCGCTTGGGAAGATGACGTCGCTGGTCTAAAAGCTTGGTGAGACGGGCGCGCGCTTTTTGGAGGGTTTTGCCGATCTTGGCATGAGCGATTTTGAAGCCGCGCATGGTGGGGCGGCGTTGCTCCACGTTGTCGGCGGCAGCGGCGCCGTAGCCGCGCTCGATTTGGGCAAGATCGGTGCGGGCATCGCGGATTTGTTTGTCCAGAGTGCGGCGTGCGGGATTAAGAACAGTGCGGGTGGGATCTTCGGCCTCGATGCGGTAATCGACAAGGGCATCCAGAAGGAACTCTTCGCGCATGTACTTAAAGAAATTCTCCTGACGCCAACGCTCAAACATACGGTAAGCGACTTCGATATCGCGAAGATCCCATCGGGATGTGAGTACCTGGGTCTGATGATCGTTATCGCACAATCGCGTGACCTGCCGCAGGCGGAGTTTGCCGTTGAGGAAACGCACGGGTTGATCATGTAGATCATAGGTTATCCAATTCCCGTCGAGCTTGGCTCGGCGGCGGACGAAGCGGCCCACGTTAATCCGGCGGCTTTTGCCTTTGCGGTAGGTGAGGATGTCGAAGCCATCATGACGCATGATCTGGAACAGCTTGGGGCTGAAACCGCCGCGGTCAAAGACAATGGTGGCGTGCCGCTCACCCAACAGGCCGCGCACTTGGGCAAGCAGACCGGGGAAAGCTTTAGTCAAGGCGGTATTGACCTCGCCTGTGATCACCAGCAGTGGATCGCCGGCTTGATCATTGATCCAATAGTCGGTGGTGGCGGGCATGGCCAAATGGCGGCGGGCCACGTACGCGCTGGAGATGTCGTGTTTGCCATGGTAGGCGCGCACATGGCCGTCGACGTAGAGAAATCCCATCAGATGTCCGCGCTCAGCGACGCGCAGGCGGGCAAGTTCGGCGCCCAACTGGTCCGCTCGTTCATAGGCAGCCAGCCGCGTGAGCTTACGCCTTAGGGTTTTCACTTCCGGAGCCCGGTCCAGTCCAAGAAGCCTTCCCAATGCTGCCGGGTCTCGCTCCTTGAGATGCTCCGGCCTTTGGATGCGTAATAGCGCCATGAACAGCAGCGTCAGCAAGGTCGTGCGCAAGCCATAGAAGGCCGGGCCGATTTCACCGTAAAGTTTCCGGCTGATGTCGAAGATTCCGCTGTCGATCAACGCGGGAATCGCCAGCAGGACTCCCGCGCCCGGAACATGCGAGCCGTCGCGGAACAACGGTGCGGCATCGCTGAGCTTTCCCAGATAAGCCAGAATCCGGTCCAGACTTCGATCCGCAGCATCGTCATCAGAATTCACCGGTGGCCCTTTTTCCTCGCGGCCCACTTCCGACGATACCGGATCACCCTGACCCTCAGTCGGGACAACTGTGTCCGGTTCTGCCGGTTTGTCTGGCTCAACGAGCGGGATCAACGGTTCCCTTTGATCGGTTCCCGTCATCTCAGTCAACGCGAGTTGCCCGGCTTTGACTGGCTTGGAGGGGCCAACCAGTTTCCGGATCGCTGTCTCGCTCACACCCAGCCGCTGCGCGACGGTGCGGTTGCTGAGCCCGCGCTGTTTCAATGCCTCTATCGCCCGCAGCCGTTTGCCTGCGATTCGCCGCCGCCCCCGCCGCCATCCCCGGCCTTGCCCCAGTGCGGCCATGCCACCTTTTGCATAGCGCGTTTGGTAACGGCGTATCGTACGTTCGGAATGACCGAACGCCCGTGCAACTTCCACCTGCTGCGCAAAGCCCGACTCTACCAGCAGCACCATCGCATAGGCTTCGGCAACCGTGTCTTCAACCTGGTAGTGATGTACGGGCAAACCTGCCACCACGATGACGCGCTGACTGTCCTCGAAGCGCAACTGACAGCGTCCATTGATGACCACAGTGTTCGAGGCTGGCGGCGGGGGCAGCGCTAACGCAAGTTGGGCATTCATGCCCTCAAGCTAAAACCGGACACTATTGGGTACGCAATCCTCCCTGAAATACCTCCGTTATTTCAGGGTTTCGCCTCATGTCTCGAAAAATGCGGACAGTTATTGGTTCGCACCCGAACCGCATGAAAACGCCGATTTCCGCCAAATTCAGGGGGCTATGTCCGGAGGTCTGAACTTAGGCGGGGACTGGTCCTCCCGTTACACTCAAACCAGGTTTACATGGCATCCACTTCATTCAAACCTTTACAAGGCAGCATTCTGCCGCTCCCCATTCATCCTGTCTTGGACACGTATGGTCATAGACCGCGCCTGCAACGGCCCGTCCCTGTTACAATCCCCAGGCATGAAAGCCGTCGCCAATGAAACCGGGGCATTTACGTGGATATCGCAGCTCGCTCCCAGTGAAAAACGGGCATTCGGCGCATGCGTCGGCGGTTGGGCACTGGACGCGATGGACGTCCAGATGTTCAGCTTTGCGATTCCTGCTCTGATCGCGACCTGGGGCATTACGCGCGGGCAGGCCGGACTGTTGTCAACGGCCGCGCTGCTGATGTCCGCAGTTGGCGGTTGGCTGGCAGGATGGGTCGCCGACCGATATGGCCGCGTCCGGACGCTGCAAATTGCGATCGCCTGGTTCGCCGTCTTCACATTCCTTTCCGGCCTTGCTCAGAACTACGAGCAAATGTTTGTAGCACGCGCACTGCTCGGCCTTGGATTCGGCGGTGAGTGGGCAGCCGGCGCTGTCCTGCTCGGCGAATCGATGCGTGCAGAACATCGCGGAAAGGCTCTGGGCACCATGCAGGCCGGTTGGGCCGTCGGATGGGCGGTGGCTGCGCTGCTCAATGCCGTGTTCTTTTCCTTGCTGCCAACCTCGATCGCATGGCGTTGCTTGTTCCTGGTCGGCATTGCGCCGGCCTTGCTGGTTTTTTTTCTTAGAAGGTACGTTGAAGAGCCCGCGGTTTACTTGAAATCGCGCGAGGAACTCGCCGCGACTGGAGACAAACCGTCCTTCTTTGAGATTTTCCAGCCGCCGCTTTTGCGTATAACTCTGCTGGGCGGCCTGATGGGCACCGGAGCGCAAGGCGGTTATTACGCGGTCACCCAGTGGCTGCCAACCTATCTGCGGTCCGAGCGCGGCCTTTCCATTCTCGATTCGACGGGCTATCTTCTGGTGTTGATCACTGGCGCGTTCTTCGGCTACATGAGCGGCGGTTATCTTGCAGACCGGATCGGACGCCGTTTGACATTCCTGGTATTTGCGATCGGCGCGGGAATCGTGGTGGTTACGTACACCGGCTTCTCGTTCGGAAATAGCACGATGCTGTTTCTCGGTTTTCCACTCGGCTTTTTTGCATCCGGAGTGTTCAGCGCGATGGGAGCCTTCTATACGGAGCACTTCCCCACGCGCGTCCGCGGAGTAGGTCAGGGTTTCGCGTACAACCTTGGACGCGGCACCGGCGCGCTGTTCCCGACACTCGTCGGATTCCTCTCTAAGAACATGCCATTAGGCGAAGCGATCGGGCTCTTCGCCGCCGTTGCTTACGCGACGATGGCAGTGGCGGCTTTCCTGTTGCCTGAAACGAAGGGTAAGGTACTGGCAGCGTGAGACTCTGAAACCACTACTATAGGCGCGGTCTGTGAAGGTGTGAATGAATTAGCGCCGGAGGCGCGTAAGAATATAGCCCCGGCCGCCAGGCCGGGGACTTACAAACCAGCAAGGCTTCAAGGCCCGTAGGGCCGAAAGATTAATGCGAATAATCTTCCGCCCCTCTCCGGGGCTGATGGTCCGACACATACGAAGCCCCGGCCTGCGGCCGGGGCCAGGTTCTAACGGCCCTCCGGGCCTATCTGCGCTGCCTGAAACATAGCCGTTTCGGCGGGCCCCAGGTACAGGCCCATTCCCTTCTCGACCTGGTGCTCTTGCTTCTCCAGCGTCGCCCGCGGCTACGTATTTACTTCGGACGATATGCCACACGCGCGGCCTCGGCAAAAGGAGCCGGCGCCACTTTCGCACGAATTTCGGTCTGGGCGTGCCGTTCAACGGTAGGCTTCGACGTCCCTCTTCCTTCTTCACCCCAGACCAGAGTGACCTCATTACCCAATTCACTATGCTCGATGTCGATCATTGCCAGCGAGATCATTGCCCGTTCGTTGTAGGTATAACCGGTATAAGTGGACAGCCCGACGATCTTTCCGCCTTTGGTCACTTTGTCGTAGGGCAAGCTCGAATAATTCGCCAACGGCAGATCGATGTACTTCGTGATGTCGGAACCGGGCTGGCACAGCGATCGGAAGACGCGGGCAACATCATCCCCGTTCCAGACGAGCGTCACTTTCTTGCGTCGCGGACTCTCAGCAATCTTCTCGAGAGCGGCTCGTCCCACGAAATCGTGATCGAATTTAACGAATGGTCCGTAACCGAGGTCATAAGGCGTGAGGTAATAATCCGCGATGTTCTCGGAATTAAAGCTGCCGCCCAGTGAAGCTGTCGCCTCATAGCTCTTTTCTGTCAACCACTGCCGGTACGGCTTCATCTTTTCGCCGGTGTAAATGGCTGGAAGCGGAGACGGGATCCATCCCGATTCGAGACAACTTGTGGGATACGTACGCGCTCCAACCTGTCGAATCCCGTACTCCTGGCCTGCTTCGACGATCGCGTTGCGCACATCGTCGCCGTGCTCCCAGGCGCCGAACAGTTCCCATCCCGGTTGCCCGACCATTCCATGCCGTAGAGCCCGGACCTCATGGCCTGCGATTTTGAAAACGTCCATGTTGAAAAATTTGATGTCCGGCGCAGCCTTGCCCGTAACCTTTTCCATCGTTTTCACGGCATTGGGGCCCTGAATCTGGAAGCGGAAAACCTTGCGGCGTCCTTGATTGACGGCCGATCGCTCGTCCCTTTCTGCCTTGGCGTTGTAGCCTCCAGCCTCGAGGTTGTATTGCACCCAGCTGGCAGCTGGAGGCCGCCCCACCAGATTCAATTTATTCTCGTCGAGATAAAAGAGAATGGCGTCGCCGATGACAAAACCATCGTGACTGCAGGCGACAAATTGTTTCGCTTGGTTGACTTTGAAGTTCTTGAACGTATTAATGGCGAGATCGGAAAACAATTTAAGAGCGTCCGGCCCTTCGACGTACAGGTCGGTCATGTGGTGGGACTGATCAAAAAGAGCGCAGGTTTCACGCCACGAGCGCTGTTCATCCCTCCAGTTGGTAAATTCGGACCGGACAACCGGAAACGCATATGGCCCGATCTGCGAATTTCGCAACATCCGGACAGGATTGCCGGCGGCGTGTAAAGCTTCTTCTAAATTTTTATGACTCATGGTCTGCCTTCCGGGCGAAAGCCCGCGATTACATTAGTCAGGCAATCCTTAGAAAGCAATAGGAACTTGATACAATCACGCGCGTGAAAATCGAGCAAAAAGCACAGGGACCGTGGCTTGCAGGCGTGGGGCTGCAACTGTCGAAATGGTTTGAGCGCTGGTTTCCAGACGCTTTCGCTCTTGCGCTGGTCGCGGTGATCATCGTGTTTGTTGCCTGCATCGCCATCGGCAACTCACCCGTCGAGGCGGCACAGTGGTTCGGCTCCGGATTCTGGGATCTTGTCACCTTCACCATGCAAATGACGATGATCATCATCAGCGGTTATGCCCTCGCGACGGCGCCGCCGGTTTACTCTGTAATTCTGCGAATCGCAAGAATTCCCAGAACAGGCAGAGGGGCCGCTGCATTTGTCGGTCTCTTCTCCATGCTGTCGTCGCTGTTATCGTGGAGCTTCAGCTTGATTTTCAGCGGGCTGCTTGCGCGTGAAGTGACTCATCGGGTGCGGGGCGCCGATTACCGCGCAGTCGGCGCGGCCGGCTATCTGGGAGTGGGAAGCGTGTGGGCGCTCGGCTTGTCTTCCTCTGCGGCGCTGATCATGGCGGCGCCGGCCTCGCTTCCTCAATCGATCTCACAAATTACCGGGGTCATTCCGCTCTCGCAGACTCTGGGTTTGTGGCAGAGCCTCTCCATTGCGGCGGTGTTGATTCTCGTCTCGATGACGATTTCGTTCTATTCACACCCTGCTGCTGAACACGCCCGCGGCATCGAAGCCATGGGGGCGACATATGAGCCTGTCATCACCCCGGCAGGAAAACCTGAAAAGCCAGGCGAGTGGCTGGAATACAGTCCGATTCTGACCGTGTTCATTTGTTTCCTGGGCGGTGCCTATCTTTTCCGCGAAATCAGCGACAAAGGCGCCAGCGTCATTCTCGAATTGAATCACTATCTGTTTCTGTTTTTGATCAGTGGACTGCTTCTTCACTGGCGGCCGCGCTATTTCGTGCAGGCTATCAGCGCCGCAGTCCCATCGGTCGCAGGCGTGCTGATTCAATATCCGCTGTATGGCGGAATCGTGAAAATGATGACCGAATCCGGACTGGCAAAACGGCTGGCGCATTTCTTCGTGGAGTTTTCGACCCAGCACACGTTTCCAGTTCTGGTCGGAATCTACTCCGCCTTCCTGGGACTCTTCGTACCGTCGGCGGGCGGAAAGTGGCTCATCGAAGCGCCGTATATATTGGATGCAGCAAAATCGTTGCACGTTCACGCGGGCTGGACCGTTCAGACATACAACGCGACCGAAGCGCTGGCCAACCTCATTCACCCCTTCTGGATGCTTCCGTTGTTGGGCATCCTCGGACTGAAAGCCCGCGACATCGTCGGTTATTCGATGCTGCAATTCGCCGTGCACGTACCGCTCGTACTCGCGCTCGTCTGGCTGCTCAATTACACGTTGTCGCGATAACTGTAATTCGGGGACGGTTGCCTAATTACCCAAATTGAATTACAAATTTGGGTAATTAGGCAACCGTCCCCGAATTAGATGTCCGCGTAACACCGGAGGAGTTCTGCCATGTCCCTTAAGATGATCCCGCTGACTGCGCTCATTGCAGTTCTGACTCAAGTGGTTCCTGCGCAACAGAGCACGCTCGAAAACTTTTTCAGCGACTTTTCCGCCGATTGGGTCCGGCACGATCCGTCACTGGCAACGGCGACCCGTTACTTTACCGGTGACGAGCAGAACCGCCTCGAAAGACAAATCACGCCGCAAACGTCAGCGTGGAAACTGGATCGCATTCAGCGGGCGAAGCGCGGCCTGGCAGAACTGAATAAATTCGACCGGTCCAGCCTGAACGAAAACCAGCGCGTTTCCGCCGAGCTTGATGCAGTGGCAACTTCAGACGATTGCGAATGAGGAACCGTACCTGGACTTCAGCTTTCCGCTCGAGCAGTTTCAAGGTGCGAACGTCGGTCTGGTTAACCTTCTGATCTTCACTCATCCGCTGGTCACGGCCGGCGATGCTGAAAACTACGTCGCAGCCTTGGGCCAGGTGAGCTCGCGGCTTCAGGAAGCGATGGCCGAGTCACAGCGGCTTGCCATGAAAGGTGTTTTGCCGCCGAAATTCATTCTGCAGGCAACTATCGACCAGATGAATCGCTTCACGGAAAGTGCTGCGGCTCAAAATCCTCTGGTCACCGTACTCGGCCAGAAGATGGATGCGATGAAGGAACTGCCCGCGGCCAGGCGTCAGGCGCTTCTCAGTCAGGCGGAAGGCATCGTCGGCAGGCAGGTGTACCCGGTTTACAAAAAAGCGATCGCGCTGCTGCAATCGCAAATCCCCCGCGCCACGGATGATGCGGGACTCTGGCGGCTTAAGGGCGGCTCTGAGGCGTATACATACTTCCTGCACCGCTACACCACGACGAGCATGACGCCTGAAGAAATCCATCAGCTCGGCCTTCGCCAGGTACAGACGATTAAAGCGCAAATGGAAGAGGTTTTTGAGAGTTTGAGCCGGGTACAGGGAAGCCTGGAAGAACGCATCGCAAAATTACAGGCCGATCTCGCATATGAGAACCCTGCTTCAGACGAGAGCCGCGAAAAGGTCATGAAGGACATCGATGTCATTCTTCGCGACGCTCAACAACGGTCCGCCCTCCTCTTTGATAAACGTCCAAAAGCACCGGTGGTGGCGCAGCCTTATCCCACCTTTCAGGAATCCAATAATGCGCCGAGATCGTCTCCACCCTCTCGAGACGGATCCCGTCCCGGCATCTTTTTGTTTCCCAGAAGCGGCGATTGGATGACGAAGTTCGGGCTTCGCAGTATCACTTATCACGAAGCGGTGCCCGGACACTTCTTCCAGATGGGTCTGCAGATCGAGAATACAAACCTGCCTCGGTTCCGGCAGGTTCAGATATTTCCGTTCATCTCGGCATCCGGTGAAGGCTGGGGGCTGTATGCTGAACGCCTCGCCGCAGAGTCCGGATGGTACGATACCGATCCCGAAGGTTTGCTCGGCCAGCTCAACTTTGAATTATTCCGCGCCCGGCGACTGGTCGTAGATACCGGTATCCACGCGATGCACTGGACTCGCCAGCAAGCAATCGATTATGGTATCCAGCCGAGTGAGGTGGAACGATATGTCGTTCTTCCTGGTCAGGCGACCTCGTATATGATCGGCGAGTTGAAGATCATCGAGTTACGGGACAAAGCGAAAAAGGCGCTTGGCGACAAATTCTCCTTGAAAGAGTTTCACAACGTGGTGCTCGATACAGGCAATGTGCCCCTCGACGTGCTTGAACAACAAGTGAATTTTTACATCCAATCCAGGACACATTAACTAATGAGCGAACCTATCACACTGCAGGTCTTTACAGATTTTGTCTGACCGTGGTGCTATCTCAGTACCGGGCGTATTGAACAGCTGAAACGGAATTTTGAAATCAATGTGCAGTGGGTTTATTTCCCATTGCATCCGGACACGCCTCAGGAAGGACTTCTTCTGCAAGATCTGTTTGCAGGGCGCGGTTTCGACCTGGACGTTATGCACGCACGCATGAAAAGCCTGATGGATGCCGAAGGGTTGCCCTACGAACGGCGAACGCATACGTACAACAGCAGACTGGCTCAGGAACTGGCGAAGTGGGCGGACGGCCAGCCAGGGGCTGAGGCGATCCATGGTGCGTTGTATCGAGCGTACTTTGTCGAGGGCCGAAACCTCGGCGATGCGGAGGTCCTCGCCGACATTGCCGGTAAAGTCGGACTGCCGGGCCATGCGGCTCGTATCGTCGTGACGGAACGAACATTCAAAGACGCCGTCGATGCGGATTGGGAAAAGGCCCGGCGCTACGGCATTACCGGCGTTCCGAGCTTCGTGGCTGGACGCTCGAAGGTTGTGGGCGCGCAGCCTTACGCGGTCCTCGCCGAGCAGTTGCGTCAGGCGGGAGCGCGGGCGCGGTTATAGACCATACGAGTCCAAGACAGAATGGACGGGGAGCCAAAGAGTGGCGCCCGTAAAGATTTTGAGTAGTGGATGCGATGTAAACCTGGTTTTTGGCTGTAACACTGGTGGGCCAGTCCCCGCGTAAGTTAGGCGGGGACTGGGCTCACCGCTACATTGGTCCTTATTTTGGACAGTGGGTTTCAATTCCCAGCCGGGCCCAAGCCGCGGCTCATTGCTCTTTCTAAACAAAACCACGGCCTCTCGGCCGTGGCTAGGATCTGACGCCGCTCCGCGGCTAAAAACGTTGAAGTTACCTGCCAGCGCGACGAGCCTCTCCGGGAACACGCGAGGCCGTATATGCCGCAATGTTCAACATATCTTCGGCCGACAACTTCGCGACGACAGGCTTCATGAGATCACTCCACACGCCTTTGCGCGTACCGATCTGCATATCGTGCATCTGCCGCACGATGTAACTCGGAGAACGGCCGGCCAGAGCAGGCACCGGACCGAGCCCTTCGAGAGCCGGGCCGTGGCAGACGGCGCATTGAGTCGTCTTGCCCGCCCCCGTCGTCACCAGTGCTTCACCTTTTTTCACGCTGCCCTGAGGAACGTATGCGATGAAACCCGAATGCGGGTTGCGCAGAGACTCCGTGTCTTCAGTTTTCTCAGGCACTTCGATGATCCGCTGGCCGATCGGTTCTTTACCCGCTTCAGCGCCTTCGAGCGAGAGGAACATACCGCCGGCAATGCGCGTCTTCGGAACAGTGGCGCTTTCGACCACTCGAATCCACGGCGTCCATGGAATGGATGAAAAATACATTGCTGCGCCTTTGATCTCGTCGTCGGTCATCGCTTTCGCGAAAGCGATCATGCGGTTCGTATTAGCCTTGCGGGTGTCAGCGCTCTTCCGGAGATCATTTTTGAAATCCATCATGGTCTGAACGAAGTACGAGTAAGACAATCCGGAAACGCCGGCATTTTCCGGGCGCCCCTTCCCATTGGGATAGTGACAAAGACTGCAGGCATTGACCTGGGCGTCTCTTCGGCCATGGGCGACGATCTCCGGCATTTGCGGATGATCGCCCGGAAACCAGTCTGCCGGTCCATATCCATCACGAATCTGTGCCAGCGTAAATGACAACGTGCTGCCGGGAATTTGATGAAGCGACGTGTCCGGAGCCGGAGCGGGACCGCCGGCACCGCGGGCACCTGGAGCCACAGGCGCTGCGCCAGCCGGTGGTGCAGGCGCATCAAAGCCGTATGCCCAGGGCGAAGGCGCTGCCGGAGAGCCCTGTTGTGGAGCGGCAAAGATTCCTGCCGCCAGAACGAAAGCCAAAGCAAGCGTCAACACGACGAACTTCCTCATAATTCTCCGTTCGATGCGATTTGAAACAAGAAGAGACCACAAAAGGCACAAAAAGCACATCAAATTCTGTATCTTTTTGTGTGAGTGTTACAGGCGTTCAGCTCTGTACCCACTTAATCGGTCTGCCGGTTCCGTCATCGGATCCGTTGATGAACCAATCCTTTCCTTCCGGATCCTTGTCCATCGTGCTGGCGAAGTCGAACGGGCCCTGAAACTCCATGTAGCGCAAACCGGTATCCCCAGCGACAAGCTGGTGCCACTCGCCCGCCGGAATAAGCACCATAGACCCGGGTCCGATTGCCGTTGTGCCGGTGTCTTCGATCACCTTGCCGGTCCCTTCGAAAATCATATAGAAGTGGACAGCGCCACCGGGGTTGGTCGGAGTGCCTTCGTGTTTGTGCCGTGGTGAAAAGCCATTGGGCGTGTAGCGCATCAAGCCTGCCTGCATGTCCCATGAACCCGAAAGGCCCGTCTCCTTGTTGACCCAGAAACTGCGGATCCTCGTCTTTCCGGCGGAAATCAGCGACTGCAGGCGGTCTTCGTCAAAGTAATAGCTGATCGGCGGTGTGTTCGTCGGTTTGCTGGCGTGCTTGGGCACATGGAGATGCAGCAGACTGAGCCGGGTCGCGCCGGCGGAAATCGCCGTCCTCTCACCCGGTTCCAGATAGAGCCCGGCCCCCTTTCTGGCAACGTGTTTGGCGCCCTTGAATGAGAACTGGCCCCCTTCACCTTCAAGGACGTAAAGCAAGTGACTCCGATTCTCCGAATTGAGTTCCAATGACCTGCCGGGCTCGATCTCCTGAATAGCCGCGCGCACGTCCCTGGCTCCGTCGTCGGAGGTGATGATGTGGCGAACCGTCCCGGCTGGAACGGATTCTTTGCGGCGGTGGTTCGTATCTATTACCGTGATGCTCATTGTGTCAGTCTCCTCGCTCTTCCGAAGTTCGTCATGTGATATGAGGAGCGCAGTCCCCGCCTAACTTAGGCGGGGACTGCCCCATTTCAACGTCCGCCCAAAATCAACTCGGACAAATCAGAAAGGGCTCTCGTCGCTTTCTAAAAATTTACTCAGTACCTGTTCGCGACCGGCAATTCCTTCGCTGGATACAAGGAAATGATTTTCGCGCCATCCGGTGCGAGCACGACCATCTCTTCGATGCGGGCTGCGGATACACCATCGGTAGCAGGGCAAAATGTCTCAACGGCGAAGACCATGCCGGCCTTCAATTCATACGGCTCAACGAAAGAATTGAGACGTGAAATCAAAGGCCGTTCGTGAAGACCCAGTCCGAGACCGTGACAGAAGTTCAAACCGAAGGCCGACATCTCGGTTTCGAAACCGATTTCCGATGCCTTCGGGAGCTGTTCGGCAGCTTTGTCTGTACCGACGCCGGGCTTCAGCATCTCGATCGTGTCATCCATCCACTGGCGGGCGCGCTTGTAAGCATCGCGCTGAGGCGCGGTGGAACTGCCGACGGTGAATGTCCGGTAATAGCAGGTTCGATAGCCGATGAAGGAATGGATGATATCGAAGTAAGCCTGGTCACCGGGACGGATCAAGCGATCCGTGAAGTTATGCGGATGCGGGCTGCAGCGCTCTCCAGCAATGGAGTTGATCCCCTCCACGCAATCGGAACCCATTTCGTAAAGCCGCTTGCTTGCCAGCGCAACGATCTGACTTTCTTTGATGCCGGGCTTCAGCGCCGCTGCGATGTCCTGGTAAACGCCATCAACCATGGCCGATGCAATGTTGAGCAGCGTGATTTCGTCGTTGTTCTTCACTTCCCTGGCATACAGCATCATCTGCTGCCCGTCGCGTACCTCAATACCTTCTTCCTGCAGGGCGAAAAGCATCGGCGGTTCGCAAACGTCCAGGCCGAGCGGCATGTCCGCCACACCCTCTTTTTTGAGGATTTCTTTGATCTCTTTGGCGGCCGCTTTGAACAAGCCGACTTCCGGTCCGATCGCACCGCGCATTCCGGGATTGCCGGCGAGGACGTGATCCTCATGCAGCCAGGGGCAGTAAATACGATGATGACGTGCGGCTGAACCGAAGTCCCAGACCCATGGATCTCCTGTTCCCGTCAGCAGGCAGTAGCGGATCAGTTTGTCACGCGCCCACTCGCCAATGACAGTGCTCGAAATGTAGCGGATGTTGTGCTGATCGAAGCACAACATGGCGCCGAGACCGGACGTTGCCAGCGACTGACGAGTGCGGGCGAGACGGTAACGGTGCAGACGCTTGAAATCGATACGCTCCTCGAAATCGACTTGAGTCACGCCGGGCGCCTGGAGCGGCCGGTGCCAGCGATGAGCCGGCTTCAGATCGTCTTCATTGACGGGAAGAAATTCGGGTCGGTTTACCTTTTTCATTAAAGCAACTCCGCTGGCTTGCGTATAGCTTCAGCCAGATCATTCAAAAAGACGGCGGCTTGAGCGCCATCGACAACGCGATGGTCGCTCGACAATGTAAGTGTCATCATCGGGCGGACTGCAGGTTGTCCGTCAACGGCGACGACGCGGTCGGCGATGCGGCCGACGGCAAGAATTGCCGCCTGAGGCGGCGCGATGATGGCATTGAACGCGTCCACGTCATACATACCGAGGTTGGTGATGGTAAATGTTCCGTTCGCCACGTCGGCCGGTTTCAAGCGGCCACCTCGCGCCCGCTCCGTCAGTTCCTTGCGCGTCTGGGCGATCGTCGAAAGGGATGCAGCGTCGGTCTGCGGGACTACTGCGCCGACGACGCCGTCCGTTACAGCCATGGCGATACTGATGTTGACGGCGGCATTCAACTGGATGGTATTACCCACCCAGCTCGCGTTCATTTTCGGATGTTTCTTCAGGACGCGCGCGGTAAGCGCGACAAGCAAATCCGTAATCGTGACTTTGTCCCGGCCGTATTTCTCTCTGAACTGGAGGAGCGCCGAGGCTTCGAGGTCGCGAGTCAGGAAAAAATGGGGTACTTGAGTCCAGCTCTGCGTCGTCCGCTCGGCCATGAGACGCGCGATACCGCTGAGGGCCGGTCCAGCTGCAGCAGGAGCCGCGGCAGGGCTTGCGGCGGCGGCCATGACATCTTCGCTGGTGATCGTCCCGTCGGGCCCGGTGCCTTTGACTGTGCTGAGATCGACACCTTTTTCTTTAGCAAGGCGGCGAGCCTTAGGAGAAATTTGCGTCCGGGGTTCATCCTGCGAAGCTTGCGAACGAGCCTGCACAGCCGCGCCTGAGACTGGCTCGAAACCTGTTCGGTGATCTTGCGCGCCGACGGAGCCGTGGTTGGTGTATCGGCGGGAGGTTTCTCGCCGGGAGCGACGATCCATGCGATCGTGACGCCGACAGGGACTACGTCACCTTCCTGAGATTTGATACCGGCCAGAACGCCGTCGGCCATTGCCTCGACTTCAACAACGGCTTTGTCGGTCTCGACTTCAAGAATAGGCTCGCCTTTGGTAATGGCGTCGCCTTCCTTTTTCAGCCACGAAATGATCTTGCCCGTTTCCTGCGCCATTTCGAGCGCAGGCATTACTATGCTAGTTGCCATATATGTTTTGTTCTTTTCGATCCCACGTAGGCGCGGGCTTTACGCCCGCGTTCAATTACCGACAGAAATTTTCTGTTTGAATTTGAACGCGGGCATAAAGCCCGCGCCTACGCCGAAAGACCTCTATTTCACCCGCACAGTTTACGTGCCGCTTCGAAGACTGCCTGTTCCGTCGGGACGGTGGCATCTTCAAGCGGCGGAGAAAATGGAATCGGCACGTGCATCGCTCCGATTCGCTTTACGGGCGCCTCCAGATCGAAAAATGCCTTTTCCGCGATGACGGAGGCGATTTCCGCGGTGACGCCGTACCGTTCATAGCCTTCATCCACCACAATCGCTCTCGACGTTTTCTTCACCGATTCGATCAGCGTTTCCTCATCAAGCGGCCACACGGTCCGCGGATCGATCACTTCTGCGCTGATGCCCTCGCCCTCGAGCATTCTGGCGGCTCCGAGCGCCACCTGCACCATGCTGCTGGTGGCAATGATCGTGATGTCGCTGCCCTTGCGCTTGACATCCGCAACGCCAAACGGAATTGTGTAGTCTTCCGCCGGCACCGGGCCTTTGAGCTTGTACATCATCTTGTCTTCAAAAAAGACGACAGGATTTTCGTCGCGGATGGCGGTCTTCATGAGGCCCTTGGCATCGTAAGGCGTCGATGGCAGGACGACTTTCAGGCCGGGGATATGACAGAACCACGCATGCAACGACTGCGAATGCTGTGCAGCAGAACGGCGCGAGGCGCCAAGCGTGGCCCGCATGACCATCGGCACCTTCCACTTTCCACCGGACATGTAGTGAACCTTTGCAGCCTGATTCACCATCTGATCCATGATGAGCGTGGAAAAATCTCCGAACATGATGTCGACTACCGGACGAAGGCCGGTCATCGCCGCGCCGACGGCAATACCTGTAAAGCCGGGTTCCGAAATCGGCGTATCGAGTACGCGTTCCGGGCCAAACTCATCAACCAGACCCGAGAGCACCTTGAACACGGTGCCCGCTTCCGCAATGTCTTCTCCGCAAATGAAGACGCTGGAATCGCGCCGCATCTCCTCCGCGAGGGCTTCGCGAACCGCTTCTCCCAAAGTTAATTCACGAGTTTCAGGCATAAATATCTTGATCCACCTTGTCGACACCCGGGTACGGAGACTCGATCGCAAAAGCCACAGCTTTCTTAACCTCAGCCTCCACTTCGGCTCGCATCTGATCCAGGCTGGCACGATCGGCCAGCTTTTCTGCCGTCAACCAGTCTGCCGCCATCTGCACGGGATCGCGTTCGGTCTTCCACATCAACTCTTCCTGTTTCGAGCGGTAGTAGTCGCGTTTCACATCGCCAACGTGATGGCCGTGGAAGCGATATGTGTTGCACACGAGGAAGTACGGACCGGCGCCTCCGCGCACGCGATCGACGATCTGCTTCGCTGTCGCATATACCTTCCGCACGTCTTGTCCATCGACCGTTTCACCGGGAATGCCAAACCCGGCGGCACGCGTGATGATATCGCCGGCAAGCGTTTCGGAGTTGTGGGTGTATTCGTTGTAAAGATTGTTTTCGCAGACGTAAATCACCGGCAGCTTCCACAACGCGGCCATGTTCATGCATTCGTACAGCAGACCTTGCCCCATTGCGCCGTCGCCGAAGAAACAGACAGCGACTTGATTCGTCTTCAAGCGTTTGGCCGAGAGTGCGGCGCCCGTAGCAATTCCGGCGCTGCCGCCGACAATCGCATTAGCCCCGAGATTGCCGGTATCGGGATCGGCGATGTGCATCGATCCGCCTTTGCCTTTGCAGTAGCCCGCTTCCTTGCCGAGAAGCTCGGCAAACATCCGGTCGAGGCGGGCTCCCTTCGCCAGGCAATGGCCGTGCCCGCGGTGCGTGCTCGTAATGTAGTCGTCGTGACGAAGTGCCTGGCAAATGCCAACGGCAACAGCCTCTTCGCCGATATACAGATGTGCAAGGCCGGGCATGAGCGCGCGTATGTACAGGTCATTCACGGCCTCTTCGAACAAGCGAATCATCAGCATCTGCCTGTACATGGCGAGCGATTGCTGAGCTTCGTTTTGAGCCTGGGTTTTGGATGGATCTACAGCGGTTGTCATTTTGAAACTCCAGAGAGTTTTTCAAGAACCCTGAAAATAACAGCGAAATCTTTTTCTGCCAGCCCCAGTGCCCGGGCAGCCGTGAGGTATTCATTGGCGAGGGCGCTGGTTGGCAATGGCACGTCGACTTGCCTGCCCAGCTCGAGGGCGAGCTGCATGTCTTTCTGCATCATGTTCACGTTGAACCATGCTTCTTCGGGCATGTTCAGCACGAAGGGGCCGCGATACTGAAGCATTGGCGACGCAAGAACGCTATGCAGCAGGACGTCCACGGCGGTCTCGCGGGGGATGCCGCTTTTTTCGGCAAGCAGAACTCCTTCAGTAAACGCCAGGATCTGCGTCGGAAGAGCCAGGTTGGTCGCGATCTTCATCACGAGCGCCAGACCATTCTCCCCAACGTGCGTTACTTTGGGTCCGAGGTCGAGCAGGATCGGCTTGACACGTTCGAAAGTGTCCGCGCGGCCGCCAACCATTACCGAGAGCTTTCCTTGTTGAATGGTGACGACGCTTCCCGACACCGGACCGTCGGCCATATCGGCGCCTTTTTCCCGCACCCGCGCGGCGAGGCCGCGGCTCACAGCGGGGCTGACAGTGCTCATATCGACCCAGACTTTGCCGGGGACGAGACCTTCGAGCATACCGTTGGGACCTTCGGCGATCTGTGACAACGCTTGAGAGTTGGTCACCATCGAGAGGATCACATCGGCGGCCGAGCAGACCGCGCGAGGCGAATCCGCCCATTTCATTCCTTTATCGATCAGCCACTGTGCCTTCGACTTTGTGCGGTTATAGCCCGTGACGGTGTGGCCTTTTTCCAGCAGCCTTTCCGTCATGTGGCTGCCCATCACACCTAACCCGACGTATCCTAAATTTGCCATGGACGAAAGATTCTACCGTATTATGTCGAAGCCGGGGAGGGACAAATGAGCAACTCCAATAAGATGAAGGTCGGATTCGTCGGGCTCGGCCGGATGGGACGAGGCATGGCGCGCCGCATCCTGGATGCCGGTCACGACCTCGTTGTTTTTGACGTCGTCCGCGAACAGACAGCCGAGTTCGCCGCTGCAGGCGCACGCGTAGCTCCTTCGGTTACAGAGGTTTGCTCAGGTCGCGACGTCGTCGTTACGATGCTGGTTGAAGACTCGACCGTTCTGGACGTCGTGCGTGCAAAGGGTGGAATGCGCGATTCTCTGGCTGCGGGCGCCATCCACCTCGCAATGGGAACATACGGCGTCGCCACGATCCGGACGCTGGCGGCAGAGCACGCACAGGCGAAGCAGATTCTGGTCGCGGCTCCGGTCCTGGGCCGTCCCGATCTGGCAGCGGCCGGTAAGCTCGGAATCGTGCCGGCCGGACCGGCAGAAGCTCTGGAGCGCTGTGCCCCGCTATTCGAGGTCATCGGACGCCGGTCGTTCACCGCCGGTAGCATCCCCGAAGCCGCAACGGCAATCAAATTGGCCAATAATGGCGTCCTGGGAGCCGCCATGATCGCCATGGCAGAAGCATTTGCTTTGGTGCGCAAATATAATGTCGAGCCGCAGGTTCTTTACGACGTGATGACGGACGGTCTCTTTGCAGGCGCACCGGCGTACACCGGCTATGGAAAAACCATGGTCGATGGCACCTATGATCGGGTTGGTTCTCCTGTTACCGTCGGCCTGAAAGACGCCAATCTGATCTTGGCGGCAGCAGACATCGCCCGCGTGCCCATGCCAAGCCTGAATGTCTACCGCGACCGGTTGCTTGGCGCCATCGCGCATGGCGACGGGGACAAAGACCAGGCTGTTCTCGCGCGCGAACAGGCACGGTCCAGCGGTCTGGAGTGAAACGGACGGCCGTGCTATTTTGGTGCGCGTTGGAAGGTTATTGCATGCGCGTCCATGACCGCACTTGTCCAAAACAGATTGGGTCAGGCCGGCAAATGGCCATACTGTAAGGGTTTGAATGTAGTGGTTGAGAGGGTAATCTGGTTTGGCTGTGAGCGGTGTGAACCAGTCCCCGCCTAAGTTAGGCGGGGTGCCTTCGCGCAGCGAAGGCGGGGCGGTCTGTTCAAAGTTCGCGCGCAGCGCGCGCCGAATGGATTTCCGCGAAGCGCTCCTTTTTCAATTCAGAGCGCTTCGCGAATATCTATAAGGATGCTACGCGACTTTGAACAGACCGCCCCAGCCTCGCTTCGCGAGGCATCCCCGCCTAACTCAGGCGGGGAATGGCAGACACGCTAACCGCGGCATCCATTCTTGTTTTGGCAGCTCTGGTCGTAGACCGCGCCTACAGTGCGGACGCGGGTGGCGAGCATAGCAAGGAGTAAATGTATGGATTTAGGTAAAGGTCTCGGGCATCTGACATATTCAACCCTGGTTCATCCGGGAGACACGTGGGAAGACATGTGGCACAGCCTCATAACCTACGTGCCCAAGGTAAAAGAGCGCATTTCACCAAAAGAACCGTTCGGAATCTCGCTACGGCTTGCCGCGGCTTCGGCCGAACGTCTGGTCAACGACAAGAAAGAGCGGGAGAAGCTGAAGAAGTTTCTTGCCGACAACGACATGTATCTCTACACCGTGAATGCGTTTCCCTACGGACCGTTCAAGGGCACGCGGGTTAAGGAACAGGTGTACGAGCCGGACTGGCGCAGCGAGGAACGCACGCAGTACACGATCAATGTCGCCGAGATCCTCGGGGATGTTGCGCCGGAAGGCAGTTCGCCGTCGATCCAGAGCGCACCCCTCGGTTTCAAACCGCGCGTAACCGGCCCCGACGTCGTTGCAAGCTATACCGAGCATGTGCTGCAGGTCGCGGCGCGGCTTGTGGACATCCACGCGCGCACCGGCAGAATGGTGGGACTGTCTCTGGAACCGGAACCATTCTGTTTTCTGGAAACCACCGACGAAGCGGTTGATTATTTCACCAATCACCTCTACTCCGGCGCCGCCGCGGCACGACTTGCCAAACTCGCCGGCATTCCAATCTCGGAAGCCCACATCGCGCTGCGCCGTCACGTCGGCGTCGTATTCGACATCTGCCATCAGGCCGTCGAGTACGAAAACATCTCAGAATCGCTGCAGAAGCTGGTCAATGCCGGCATTCCGATATTCAAGCTCCAGGAAGCGGCAGCGCTCTATATGCCCGAAGTCAACGCCCCTGTCGTTGACGCGCTGACTCGGTTTGCCGACACGATCTACCTCACGCAAACCATGGAAAAGAGGGACGGCCGGTTCAACCGTTTCCTCAATCTCGAAGATGCGTTCGCGGCCTGGAAACAAAGCGGCTCGGGCGCGCGCGAGTGGCGCACCCATATCCACGTACCGGTATTTCTGGACGACCTCGGCATGTTCCGGACGACGCGTTTCGCGATCGAAGACGCCCTGCGATTCCACAAGGCAAACCCGCTTTCACGCCAGCTTGAAATCGAGACCTATACCTGGGACGTCCTGCCGGCGAGTATGAAAACGGGGGATGTCGTGGATTATGTCTGCCGGGAACTGGAGTGGGTTAAGGGTCAGTTGCTTTAAAATGACTAATGACGATTGACCATTGAGAATTGACAAAGCATTCAGCAGAAATGGTCAATTCTCAATGGTCAATCGTCATTAGTCATTTCAAATCTCTTACGATCGGATGAGCGAATACCTCGGATCAGCCGCCAGACACTCTGCTTCCGGGGCACCGATTTCGCGCCGAACGATGTTTGTTCCGCGAACCAGGGCAACTGTCTTGTAGTAGGCGTGGCGCCGGCTCATGCCTTCGCGGCCCATGCCGCAGTCGGTGCAAACGGCCAGGCGGTCAGGCGAAATGAATTTCAGGGCCTGACGCAACAGGTCCGCCACTTCTTCCGGGCTTTCCACCTGCAACGTATGGTGATCGATAACGCCGATCGCGATTTTTTTGCCGGTAATCTGCTTGCAAACAGCCTCGAGATCCATTGCGTTTGAGCTCTTCATCTCGAATGTGATGAGGTCGGCATCCACCTGATTGAGAACTTCAAGGGCCGGTTTGTAGGATTGCACATGCGCGAACATGCGTTGCTGCGACGGATTGCCCCAACACGTATGGCACCATACCTCCGTTTTGGCACGCAGGCCTTTCACCGTGTTGTTGAAGACCTTCAGCATGAAATCGAGCGTGATGTCTTTGTTCGGTACGGGCCGGGCGGCAAGCAGGTGCAACTGGGGATCTTCGATCTGGATGACCTGGCAGCCTGCGTCCGCCAGTTCGTGTAACTCCTTATTGAAGGCGTCGCTCATTGCCATGACGCGGGATGGCAGATCCTTGTAGTGCTCGTCCTGTACGGCATAGGCGACCAGTTCCGGTGCGACCGTTCCGAATTTCACCGGGCGGTTCGTCATGCGCTGCGCCGCCTTGAAGATTTCCGGATACTGCATTTCACCGGGGCCGACGGGCCCGACAATCTTGGGCATCACGCGGGCTTCGAGATAGTCGTGCAGGATGTGGCCGCGCGGGAAACCGATGCCGCCGGCGCCTACACGGGCAAGTTGCGGATGCGAGGTGTCAAAGCCGGTCATGTGCCGTGGCGGATAGCTCGTCCAGGTCTGACCGCCGACGTCCTGATCGAAGCGGCAGTCGCCGTCGGTAACAATGTCCAGTCCCGCGTTCTCCTGATCGCGCAGGTAGCAGGCGAGCGCGTCGGTATATTGCTCGCGGAACCGGTTGTTTGTCATGGCATCGACGAACGATTTCGTCCCGAGATTCTCGGTGTACCAGCTCGGACGAGGCAACGAACCGATGATCGTTGTCGGCAAAATCTTACCAGCAGTTGCTTTCAGCATGATTGCTCCCTAATGAAATTGATCCTTATGCGATCTTCTCGACGCCTCCGGATGCGGCCGATTTCACGATCGCTTCGGTCACGGCTGCGCCGTGAACCATCTCCTCTACAGGAATTGGAAAGGCCGGACCTCCGCTCGCCGCCTTGCCAAATGCATCCAGGCATTCGCGGCCCACGTCGAGAGTGGCGGCCTGCCAGACTTCCGCCTCGCCCTTCGCCGGCTGAAACTTACACGTGCCGAAGAGGCGTGTCCGGCGTTCTTCAGATGAGGCGCCGGCGATATGGGTCATACCTTCGAGCCGGACGGAGCCTTTGGATCCGAAAACTTGAAAACTGAAACCCGGTCCGGTTGCCGTCATGGTTCCGAGGTATCCGGACATTCCGTCCTTCATTCGAAAAAGAATTGAAGTCGTGTCGTCGCTATCGACCTCAACGACGCGGCGGAAACTCTGACAGTACACATGATCAATTGAACCACAAAGGTCAATCATACCGTCGACCGCGTGCACACCCAGCGGCGTCAGCCCGCCACAGGGCGTTTCCTCGCGATGCGCGCGCCACTGCGTCGGCTTGAGCAGCAGTGCGTTGGCGAACGTCATCGTTGCTTCGACATGCAGAATCGTGCCCAGGCCGCCAGAGCGGATGCGCTCGCGAAGCTTTGTCATTTCGGGGTGGAAGCGCCGATTGTAGCCGAGCCCCAAGGCAACACCGGCCTTGCGCGTTGCTTGAACCGCGGCTTCCGCATCTTTTCTGGTAAGCGAGAACGGTTTTTCGCAGAAGACATGTTTCCCGACCTGCGCGGCTGCTACCACCTGCTGCGAATGCATCGAGTGCGGCGTGCACAGCACGACGGCCTGAACATTGGAATCCTTTAAAAGGGCTTCGTAACTGTCGGCGAGCCGCAGTTTGTGCGTTTCCGCGAAGGTTTTGATTTCGGGGGTGACGGTCCTGGTGGCGCCGGCAACAAAGCGAATAAAATCACTTCCCTGCACCGATTCGACCAGCGTTTTTCCCCACCATCCCAGTCCGACGATAGCCGCATTAATCATGGATACTCCTGTTGCTTATTGAGGCTAAGACCTTACCAAAAAATGCGCCTGGGATGGAACGGATTCATCGGTACTTTCGTCTTTGAACAGACCGCCCCAGCCCTCGCGCGCGAGGGCATCCCCGCCTGACTCAGGCGGGGAATGTTGCGCTCATTCGAAGACGTGACCGTAATTACAAATGCGCAGCTCAGTTCTGTGCGCCCCACAACCGGCGCGAGGCGATGTCCGCCCCTTCACGCAGCGATTTCAATTTCAGCCAGACCGCCGGCGCGATCACCCATTCCCGGCCCGTAAACGTGCCGA
Source organism: uncultured Acidobacteriota bacterium (assembly GCA_963738025.1). Lineage (GTDB taxonomy): Bacteria > Acidobacteriota > Terriglobia > 20CM-2-55-15 > 20CM-2-55-15 > 20CM-2-55-15. The sequence continues at coordinate 530,348 of CAVTWA010000003.1, forward strand.
AACCGCAATCGGAACTTGCAATGACGCGCTCGCGATCGCCGACGGCGCTGACGGCTTCCTCGATTCGCCGCGCCACAACTTCCGGATGCTCGACGATGTTGCTGGTCGTTTCAACGCAGCCGGGCAGCAGGACCATATGATCCGGTAGAGGATGCCGCCGCAGCGCTGCGTATTCGTGCTGATGACGTGGATTTGCGAACTCGATGCTCAATGCCCCGACGTTTGCCTGATAAAGCACCGGAAGGATGAGATCGAGCGCCACGTCAAATACGTGCGGACCATCCCAATTGCCCCAGCAGCAATGCAGACGAACCCGCTCCCGGGGAATGCCTTCAATTCCTTTATTGATGGCGGCGACATGAGTCTCGATTGCTTCAACGAATTTCGAATCGGAGAGGTCGCGGTAGAACATGGCGCGATCCATTGCCAGGTCCGGTGAATCGATCTGCACCAGAAATCCGGCTTCGTGGATGGCGCGATACTCGTTGTTTAACTCCCGGGCCAGCGCCATCAGGTACGATTCCTGCGAATCGTAATAACCGTTAAGCATTGTCGTCGAAACGATGCCGGGGGAAGGCGCCGTCATGAAGGACTCGGAAAACGCATTTTTGCTCTGGACCGCCCGCTTCAATCGATGGATCTCTTCCTGAATCGGGCCAGTTCCGAGATAGCGAAGGTCGCTTCTGGCCTCCGGCGCATTCTGCATCCGGCTTCGCTTCGGAAAACGATGCGCGAGGACTTCGACCAGTTCCGGAAACTCCTCATAATCGCGCCCACGGCGACGCTTGGACTCGCCGGCAAATCCGGACATTCGCTGTGCGACGTAAGTCTGAAACCCGACTCGCTGTTGTTCGCCGTCGTTGCCGATGTCGACCCCTGCGGAGGCTTGTTTCTCCACGATCTGCTGCACGGATTTATCCATGGCCTGCGCAAGCTTGCCGTTGTCGACGGCGCCACCTTCTTCACGCTGGATCAGCAGATCGGAGAGTTCCTCATTTCGCGGCAGGCTACCGACATGGGTAACCAGAATTCGTTCGCGGCTCGTCTTCATAGTCTCCATATCTTGCACGATAAAGATAAAGAGTGGTATAGCCTGAAAGAAATTTGCTCACATGGAACGGAGGCGCCGAATGCGCACGCGGGCTTGGTTATTGCTGATAGTTCTGGGGCTTGCTCTCGCCGTGCATGGTCAAACCGACTCTGCAGTTGCATTGACTGGTCAGGTCACATCCGCAGCAGAGGGCCCGATGGAAGGAGTGCTGGTCAGCGCCAGGAAGATGAACTCGACGATCACGGTTACGGTGGTGACCGATCAGCAAGGCCGCTATGGTTTCCCCGCTGCAAAAATTTCTCCAGGGCAATATGCGCTTCGCGTCCGGGCGGTTGGATACGACAGCGATTCGGCACTTAACGTCGAAGTCGCACAGGGCAGAACAACGACGTCCAATCTGAAACTGAATCCTGCGCACGACCTCGCATCACAGCTTTCCAATTCAGAATGGCTTTTGAGTTTTCCAGGGACCGAGCAGGAGAAGTCTTCGATTCGCGCCTGTACGCATTGCCATACCCTCGAGCGCGTCGCGCGATCGCGGTATGACGCAGATAAACTGACATCCGTTATTGAAAGGATGTCCACGTATCCTCAACTCTCGTTTCCATTCATGATCCAGAAACTGGTCGCAGCGCGGATTGGGGGAGGCGAGGAGCCGCTCGAGCAGCGCCAGGAAGGTTGGAAGCGCCAGGCAAAATACCTGAGTACGCCTCAACCTCAGCGCGTCGCCCGAATGGAACTACCACATCAAAACGCTTGCACGGCCAAAGGGGAGGGCGACAAGAGTCATCTATACCGAATACGATCTGCCCCAACGCACCCGGCAGCCGCATGACGTGATCGTCGACTCGCAGGGCATGGCATGGTACGCCAGCTTCGGCGAACAGATCCTTGCGAAACTCGATCCCAGGACGGGAAAGACAACGGAATACAAGATCCCGGTACTGAAACCAAACATGCCGACGGGCGTCCTCGCGGTGCGGTTTGATGAAGACGAAAATATCTGGCTCGGCATGCAGTTCCAGGGCGGATTGGCAAAATTCGACAAAAAAACCGAGACATTTCAAACCTGGAGCCTGCCTGCCGGTCTGAACGGGGATCACGTTCAGATCAATCAGGTCAGTCCCGAACATCACAATGTCGACGGCAAGGTCTGGCTGCAAGACGCCGGTACCTATACCGTACTGCGCCTCGACGTGAAGTCCGGCAAGTTCGAGGTCTTCGAACCCTATCCGATTCCGCGGCCCAATATTTACGATGTGATTTCGGACGCACAGAACAACGTGTACTTCACCGTCTTCGGGCGGGAAAACATCGGCAAGATCGATGCAAAAACCGGAAAGGTCGCGCTGTATCAGACACCGACGCGCGGCTCGGCACCGCGGCGGGGAATGATGGATTCGCAAGGAAAGTTATGGTTCGGCGAAAATCGCGCCAACCGGATCGGAATGTTCGACACGAAAACCAATACCTTCAAGGAATGGGTGGCACCCACGCCAGAATCCTGGCCGTACGATGCCACGGCCGATAAAAACGGCGATGTATGGTCCGGCGGCGAATTCAGCGACCGCATCGAACGCCTCAATCCGAAAACCGGCGAGATTATCGAATACCTGCTTCCGCGTTTCACCAACGTCCGGCGTGTCTTCGTTGATAATTCCACCACACCCGTAACGTTCTGGGTCGGCAACAACCACGGAGCATCGATCGTAAAACTCGAACCATTGGACTAAGTTCGTTAAATTCGTTTAATTCGTGGCTTATCCGGACCAAAATCGGCCAGTCGATATGTTCCGGGCGCAATCATAACGGCGTAGCCCTCCTTGACCAGAGACCGATTGCCCAGTCCGGCATCGGGTCGGGAAAGGCCGGTGACGCGTGCAAGTTCGCCAGGAACAGTCAGGCCAGCGCCGGCCAGAAAACAACGGGCGACTTCGCGCAAAGCCGTGGCCCGATCGGTTTTTGACGAGAGTTCCTTCGGGAACCGCTCTTCGGCGAGGCCCCAGAGGTAGCTGAACTTCGGCTCGTAAACCACATCGTTCGGTACGACAATCATCGCCGCTTGAAGTTCATCCAGAGCCTTCAAAAATGCCGCTCGATCCGCAAGGCCGGATTCGGCCCGAAGGTCCGCGGTCCCCATTTCCCACTCTTTGCGCAGGACCCGCAGCACCGCGAGCGCTCCTTCACTCAACCGGTTCTTCTCTTCCCGCTTCGGAATGCCAAAGAGAGATTTGAAGTACCGGATCATCCCGGGAGTCAGAAACATGAGCTTGCCACGCGGCAGCTTTCCGTAATAAACGCGGCCTCGCCTCAGCAACTCGTCTTTCAGCAACCAGGTATGCGAACTCTCGGGATCCTTCTGGACGTTACGCGGCATAACCGCGTCACGCCGTCCACAGACTCCGATGTATAAAGAAGGTCCCGGCCGGCGGCTGTCTGTAAGACACGCGGCAAACCCGACCTGCTCAATGAACCGCTCCGCATGACGCGACGGTCTGGATACACGACGTTTCCTGACGGCACCAATGTGCGTCGCGATGCTCCTCGACGTGAGGCGGAAGTTGTTGGATCATGGCCAAATTCCGATATTCTACCGGTCTAAGGAGCGAGTATGGCAAATCGAAACAAGATTGGGGTAGTCGCGCTGATTGTTGCCCTCGGCACATGTTCGGCTGGAGCGCAACAACCCACGGCGCAAGCGCCGCCGTCTTTGCGGGTTTATCTCTTCGATTGCGGTCGCATCAAGGCGATGGGAGTGGAAACCTAGCAGGCGAAAGCTTTGAAAAACAATGACGTAGATGGCGACTCGCCGAAAGCACGATTTGTCGGTTCAGCGATTCCTGAAAGTGCAAAAGCTGTAAAGCTTCACGACATGGAAGCACCGCAAACTACGATAGCGTCAGCAACCAGACCGGCTGGAGCAGATGAATTTCTGGTAGCGTTGGCGGCGCGTCGTCGGCTAAGAGCGTCAGTACAGCCTTTCCGAGTCCATGATCGTGAACTCATCGATCAGCCCTTCGAACTCGCTGATGAGCTGCGTCGAAACAAAGATGGTCCGGTTCCCCGGACCGGTTTCCTGATAGACGCCGCTCACTGTTTCGATAAACTCCCGCCGGACGATGGGGTCGAGGCCCGAGGTCGGCTCAACCAGAACCAGAAATTGGACAACGCTCCCTCGCACCGACACGGTGTACAGAGGTGCAAACCGCAGTCCCGCGCGCGGGATGGCTCGAGCGCGCGCCATGCCGGCATTCGTCGTCAGGAATGACAACTTTCGTCACTTTGCGGGGACTGGCGCCCCTAGATCATTGATTCTGCAGAGGACAGCTTGGGTCTCATAGTTGCAGTCACGATGGGAACCGAATGAGGAGGTAGCAACTGTGAGAAGAATGAATGACGCTGTGAAAAATATGGTCGATAAATGGCGGGAAATTACATTTGGCGGAATGGTGCGGATTGAATTTCCAGTTGTCGCGCCCGCATTACCAGAAACCGTTGACGACTACGCACACGCTCGCGCCCTCATTCAATCGGTGCGCAACCGACTGCGGCTGGATTCTGCGTCTTCCGGATTCTAGGGGGGACAAACCACACCTTAAAATGACAATTGAACAGTGAACATTGGCAATTTTTTGTTGATCGTAAAACTGCTTAATGCAGCCTTGTTTTTTGTTGGTCTGCTTTGATTCGCCCCTCAGATCCTCGGCCTCCTCAAGAGCAGTGGCAATGCGAAGGCTTACGTATGAAGTGGGGAACCGCAGGGCAATGATCATGTTCTCCAGGAAATGGTCTTGTCCGCCAGGAAATAGTCTTGCCCGGAAAAACAACACGAGTTGGCTTTGACCAACACGTGTTCATTACGATCGACGCGTGTTCGTCACGACCGACAGCTGTTCGTCGCGATCGACAAGCGTTCGTCGCGATCAACACGTGTTCATCGTGATCGACACGTGTTCATCGTGATCAACACGTGTTCATCGTGATCAACACGTGTTCGTCGTGATCAACACGTGTTCGTCACGACCGACACGTGTTCCTCGCGATTTACACGCGTTCGTCGCGATTTACACGTGTTCGTCACGATCGACACGTGTTCGTCACGATCGACACGTGTTCGTCGCGATCTACACGTGTTCGTCGCGATCAACACGCGTTCGTCGCGATCAACACGCGTTCGTCGCGATTTACACGTGTTCGTCACGATCGACACGTGTTCGTCACGATCGACACGTGTTCATCACGATCAACACGCGTTCGTCGCGATCAACACGCGTTCGTCGCGATTTACACGCGTTCGTCGCGATCGACACGTGTTCGTCACGATCGACACGTGTTCATCACGATCAACACGCGTTCGTCGCGATCAACACGCGTTCGTCGCGATTTACACGCGTTCGTCGCGATCAACACGTGTTCGTCACGATCGACTACCTGCCGATTTGCAAAAAACTGGTTTCGGCCCCAACACGGTAGTTTTTGCGTCGCACTAAGTCGCTCGCATTCAGCAACTTAAAAATTGTTCAGTCACTTTGCGTTCTGTGGGGATTTATATAAGTATGGAAAAAAAAGAGGCCAACGATGGAGTTGAAAGGAATGGGTAGCAACATCATTTTCGAATTTGCCGATTCGACCGGCACCGGTGAGTTCCGGCAAGTTGCCTCCATCGACTTGTCATCGCCACAACAATCCGCGGCGATTGACTCTCGGCAACAAATGATTTCGGAAAGAGTCGCTGATCTGAAGATAAAGGACGCGCAATTGGCGAACCGCCAGAAACAAAAGAAAAGGGAAGGAGCACAAGGGGCACAAAAAGAATACAAGAAGCACATAAAAAGCGGGCAGGGAGCCAACTGTCACTGCTGATCCCGTTGTCCGTCACGAATTGAAGGCGACTGGCAGGGGGCCGTCCTCTCCCCTTTCGCGGGAGAGGACGCAATCAATGAGGCCAGGCGCTAGAAGCTGTATTTCAGTGCGAACTGGATCACCCGCGGGTTCACGCTGGTGGACGTGATTTGTCCGAAGGCTCCCGACCTCACGTTGGGAAGGGCATATGTGGCGCCAGTGCCGTAGTTCGGATTGTTGAACTGAGGATGGTTGAAGGCGTTGAAGAATTCGCTGCGGAACTGGATCGAATGATTCTCCTTGATGCTGATTCTTTTCAAGACCGCCAGATCCCAGTTGAACTGGCCGGGGCCGAGAATGACGCCGATCCCCGAATTGCCGTAGTCGGTTCCATTTCCGATAGCGGGCGGGGCGCAAAACGCGGCTTTGTTGAAGTAGCCCGGGCCGCCGCTTGCGCCGCCCAACCGCTGCTCGATTCCACCCGCTGTAGCGATGTCCTTGTAACTCATCCCCGGACACATCTGAGCCCGGCCGAATCCGGCGAAGCCGCTGCCTGCAGTGCCGTAGATCGTCCCGGCGTTGGGATCAGCAATAGTCATTGGAGTACCGCCCTGCAGCACGGTAACTCCTGACAGATTCCATCCTTCGAGCACCCTTTCCAGTACACCCGTGTGCTTCCCGAAGGGGAGATCGTAACTGTAGTTCGCCACGAAACGCTGCGGACGGTTGAACTGCGATGGACCGTACTGCTGCCACATATCATTTGCGTTATTGCTGTTGGCCTGGTTGTTCGCCAGATTCGTCATGTTCTTGCTCCAGGTGTAAGCACCCTGCACCATGAAGCCGCGGGAGAACTGCTTGCGTACGGTCGCCTGCAAGCTGTTGTAATTGGAAGCACCATCGAAATCCGTACCGCGCACGCCCACAGCCTGGTAGCCGAGGTAAGGTACACGGAATGGTACGTTGGCAATGGTATTCGTGGTGATTCCGTTGATTGGATGCTCCGGACTCGCCAGGCCCGCCGTATTGTGGTTGTGGTACTGAGTCATCAGATTGATCCCGCCGGATCCGATGTAGCCGAGCTCCAAGACCCAGCCGGGGGCAAACTGATACTGCACGCCCAGGTTGTACTGCCGGATTAGCGGGTTGTGTACGACCTCGGCCAGCAAGGGGACGTTCAAGTTCGAGGTCTGGCCCGTTTCGAAATTGGCCCAGCGCGACGAGAAACTACCGAGCGCGGGTGTCGCCGGGAATGGATTTGAGAGCGTTTGCTGATTCTGTGGATTGAAGTCCACGGTAGCGGCGTAGGGGTTGCCCTGTTCCACCGAATACACGATCCTGTCCCCGCCGACGCGGTCATAGAAAATGCCGGCTCCTCCGCGCACCACCAGCTTGTTCGACACCTGGTAGGCAAATCCGAGGCGCGGTCCGAAACTGCTCAGGGGTACGTGCTTGCGCAGGGGTGAGTTGCTCGAGTTGATAAGAATGCCATCCGGCGGTTGCGGATAGAATTTTGTGTAATTGTTCGGCACTACCCATTGGCTCACGCCGGGCCCGGAAGTCGTCGGCCCGGTTGGTGGGAGCGGCACCGCCTGAATCCGGCTCACCCAGGTCTGGGTAAGGTTCCCATACTTATCGGTAAGCGCTCCGTTGAACTCCCATCGTAGTCCCAGATTCAACGTCAGCCGCGAGTTGTACTTGAAATCGTCCTGAAAGTAAGCGCTGGCGCCGCGCGCGCTGTAGCCGTGAATGATTCCCGCGGCCGCGCTGCGCGAGCAGAACAGGCAACCTTGAATGTTGCCGGGGGTTCCGGTCTGAGGGTTGGCGGGACCTCCAACCAGCAGGTCGTTGAACGTTCCCACGGACAGATTTCCTCGGACACCGGACCAGAGAATCGGCCAATCGTTTCTCTCCAACTCGCCGCCCGCTCGAAATGTATGTTTCCCGTGTGACCAGGAAATCTGGTCTGCCACCTGGTACTGATTGGTCACGCTGAAAGTAGGACCAAAAACACCCAGGATTCCGTACCCTCCCGCAAGAATCGTGAAGGCCGGCGGTTTGGTCACGCCCGGACTCATGGGCGTGATCCCCAGAATCGAGTTGTCGCTGTTGGGTGGCGCGGGCGCGTTCTGGGCCGAGAGATTTCGCTGGTACGATATGCGACCTTCGTTCACCAGAGAGTTGCTTAGAACCGACGTCATCTTCAGCACGGAATACGTATTGGAGAACAATATCGTCGTTGGCGCACCCGGCAGTTGCCCGTTCAGCGGGATCACCTGAGGATCCTTCGTAGTGAACCAACGGCCCGACAGCGTGTGCTTGGAATTCATCACGTAATCGAAGTTGGCCAGTTCTTGATCGCTGTTATAGATCGCCGGACTGCTGAAAGTGGTCTGCCGGTAGCCGGCAGTACCGGAACCGGGGAAGAAATAGCTGCCGTCGTCGAGCTTGATATTGAGAATATTCAACGCTACGGGATTGATGTTCGATCCGTCGCAAGCCACGTTCGGACCGCCAAACGTACCGAAGTTCGCATCGCCGGAATGATTCGTCTGGCAGTTTGCCGCGCCGAGAGCGCTCTGGAATCCCGGCGCCCGCCGGTCGCCGGCAGGAATAGGCGGTAGAAGGGCGGTGGTCAAACCCTGCGCGCCCAGTCCATTTTTCTGGCGCGTTCCCTGATAGCTGAAGAATGCGAATAGTTTGTTCTTGATGACCGGACCGCCCAGGACGCCGCCGAACTGGTTCTGATTCAAGATCTGCTTCGTTGTAGCGCTGGCCGGATTGTCGCGATTATAAAAGAAGGAATTGGCATTGAAAATCGAGTCTCGCAGATACTCAAATGCCGTTCCGTGGAATTGATTCGTTCCGGATTTCGTAACGACGTTTACATTGGCGCCTGGATTCCGCCCGTAGCTGGCGTCGTAGGTCGAGGTTTGAACCTTGAACTCCTGGAGGGCATCTGGACTCGGTATTCCAATTCCGGCGTACAAGCCCGAATCATTGGCGGTTCCACTGTTAGCGAAATTGGTGACATTGACGCCGTCCATCTGAAAGTTGTTCTGGCCGGGGTCGTTGCCGTTCACGGACATGTTCTGCGTACCCTTCCCGAAAGCTGTGGCGTTGTTGGCGGTCGTATTGGTCCCCGCCGATAGAGCCAGAATCTGGGTGTAGTTCCTCGTGCTCAGAGGGAGTTGGTTGACGGTAGTTGCGCCTACCGTGGCTCCCAGCGTCGACGTCGCCGTCTGCAAAGCTTCCGTCTGTGCCTCGACCGTTACTTCCTCGCCCTGCGCGCCGACTTCGAGTGCCCGGTCGACTACAAGTGTCTCGGTTACGCGCACCGTCACTGTGGACACTTCGGAGGTCTTGAAGCCCGGGATTGTGAACCTCACTGCATAGGTGCCGGGCGGTAACAAGGCAAACCTGTAACTACCCTCCTCCCCGGTGATGGTGGTGCGTGTTTGGTTTGTGTCCGTACTGGTCAAGGTGACCATGACGCCTGGAACGACGGCACCGCTGACGTCTCTCACGGTTCCCGTGAGCGCCCCGGTACCAGCGGACTGAGCCAGCAGTGAAGGCGTGAGCGCTATCGATGCGGTGATCACCAGCACGATCCAAAGCAGAAGAGCAGAAAAGCGGTCAGATGTCATGACATCTCCTCTCTCGGCACCCCGAGGTTCAACGGCGTTTTCAAACAATGGACGAGCGTTTGGTTTGTTGAGGCGAATGCTATGTTAGGCAGCCTGGCAAGTCAAGGTGGGCCGCGGCCTCGCCAATAGATCGAAATCGCGATGGTTGGCGTGTTAGCTCTGGCCCCGGAGTTGGATAAGCCACGGATTGAACGGATTTAACGGATGGGCGTGTTAACAGTCGTGAATGCGCCCATCCGTTAAATCCGTTCAATCCGTGGCTTATCCAACTCCGGGCAAAACATGGCCGGCACGATATTGTCCACAAAAAAAGCTTTTGATATCCGCAAAATTTGTGTATCCTCCACGGCCCTTCGCGCGTATTTATCAGTGAATACAGGAAGTTAGACGCACGGTAGGTTACATAACGGTTACGACATCATATAAAGGACGCAATCTATGAAACTTCGACGAATCGCCACTTTCGCGCTGGCTGCCATGCTGGCAATGACTTTGACCGGATTGACCGCTTTTGCTCAGGATCTGAATCTGTCGGATTCTCAGGTTTTCAAGATCCAGGCCCGGCTTCTATCTGAGACTAAAGAACTTCGCACGCTGAACCTCGAGGTTCAGGCGGCGAAAGAGGCGCTTAACTCGGCAATTGCAAAGGGCGATCCCGTCCTCACCGCCATGGCAGTCCTTTCTCTTGATGCATCCGAGAAGGCTCTCAAGAACACCCAGGCTGCGAATCAGCGAACCCTGTTGTCTCTGTTGAATGATTCCCAGAAACAAGTCGTCAGAGACTCCAGCAAGTCCATCCCCGCTTCCGAGTAATCATCAGACGTAGACGCGGGCGTCAGGCTCGCGCCTACGTACGCCAGCGCAGAATAGCTAACATGTTGGAGTAATCGTCAGTCCAGGGGGCAACGGAGGGCGGTTTCTTCACCTTTACCCAATTCTCATCATGTTCCAGGGAGCCTAGTGACTCCGCATTCCTGGCGGCCACGACATAATGCGACCGCGTCTTGAGCTCTGTCTGCTGTTCGTCATCGTGACGCAGCAAGGATTCTAATCCTGCATCCGTCACGACAGCCGATATAAGAGCCTCGACGTCCATATAGCGATTGGATACGTGGAACATCAGTAATCCATCCGGTTTGAGCTTCGTCAAATACATTTGGATCGCTTCGCGCGAAACGAGGTGAGCCGGGATGGAATCGGAGTTGAAGGCATCGAGCATCAAGAGATCGAACTCGCCCGCGTTCGCCTTCTCGATCGACAACCGGCCATCGCCGAGCACGACGTCGCAATTGGTGCCGCAACTCGGGAGGAAGGTAAAGAAAGTCGAGGCGATTTCATAAACCTGGGGATCGATATCAAAAAAGGTGATCCGCCGATAAGGCGCGGTCCATCCCGCCATGCTGCCGGTTCCAAGTCCGACGACGCCAAGATGCTGAACACCTCGGTTGCTCAGCATCTTCATAACATCTCCAACCGGTCCTGTTTCGTCGTAATACGACACCGGACGCCCGACCAACTCCGGATCCATGCCCTCGATGCCGTGCAGCGTGTCTCCATGCAACAGCCGTCGCGAATTCGTACCTGGATCGAATTTCACTCCCTTCACGCCGAAGAAGTTTCGTGCCGTGTAGATGAACTGCGTGCCGCCAAAAAACTGAGGCAGAACCCGCTGGTACGCGACAATCAGTATCGCCAGCGCCAAAGCAAAGCGAAGGACGCGACGGCGGAACAGGTAGGCGATCAGTATGATCGCGACATCGACGGCAATCGTCGTTTTGAAATCGGCAGTGAGATCCACGCTCGCCCATCGCATCAGTTTGGATGCGCCGATAACCAGGAATCCAAGCAACGCCGGAAAGATCAAGTCGCCACCCTCAATCTCCTTCTGCGAATGCTCTGACTTGCGGAAAAAGGCAATCATGGCCACGAGCAGCGGATATTCGATCGTGCTTTGGAAAATGAATGGCGCGACGACAGCGGTAAAAGCACCGCCCAGCACCCCGCCCGCGGCTATCCAGAAATAAAATTCTGTCAGGTGTTCGGGAGCCGGCCGTCGTGATGCAAGCGCGGTGTGGCATAGCAGCGCGCCCGCCAACAGGATCAACATGTGGACGGCGACGATGAACAATAAATATCTGGATTCCACGGCGCGGCTGGTCGCTGCAAAAGGAAACAGCAGGAGGAGAATCACGGCGACAAGGGTTGAAACGAATTCTAACGAAAGCTGAATGCGCCGGCCGAAAGCAATCATGAATGTGACGAGGTATACCGCAAGTGGAAGGATCCAGAGGAAGGGTACAGACGCAAGGTTCAGCAACACATGATTCGTGACCGCCAGCATCAGTGCTGAAGGCACGAAGGCGGAGGCCAGCCAGAACAATCGAGTTTTCCAGACGGGCCTGTCTGCTTTCACGCCGTCATGGCTGCGAACCTGGTTTGACGCCGTTCGCCAGACGAGTCGAGATACGACGCCGACCAACAGGGCAAGGATCACGAATCCGGCACACCACCACACGCTTTGATTCCGAACTCCAACCGCAGGTTCAACAAACAGCGGATAAGCCAGTAACGCAATCAAACTCCCCGCATTGCTGATCGCATACAGAAAGTACGGATCCCGGCCGGAAACCGCAGGCGTCTTGGAAAACCAGTTCTGGATTAGCGGCGCCGTCGTCGAAACGATGCAAAAGGGAAGGCCGGCCGTTTTGATCAATTGCCAGAGCAACCACGCCGAAGGATGCGCGGACGCGGCTGCATCCGGCCTCGCGGCAAAGTGGATCGGCAGAAAAAACAAAACTGAGGCAAGCATTGCCGCGTGCACGACAATTTGCGTTCGTACCTTTGCATATCGCTCCAATACGTATGCATACCCGTAGCCGGCCAGCAGCATCAGCTGGAAAAAGAGGAGGCAGGTGATCCATACCGCTGCGGCGCCGCCCAGCAGAGGCAGCATCATCTTTCCCACCATCGGCTCGAACCAGAACAACAGGAAGGCGCTCAAGAATATGGTGGGGGCAATGATGAGGATGGTCTTTCGATTCTGACCAGCAACAGCGGCAACGGGCGCGGTCTCCAGCGTACTCATGCGCTAACCTCAATTTCTCAAGACCCTTTGCCCAGGGATCGGATAAGCCACGAATTGAACGAATTTAACGAATTGAATTCGTTAAATTCGTTCAATTCGTGGCTTATCCGATCCCCAACTTTCCGGATTCTTCGCGCCAGATTCCGAGCGCCTTCTGAACAGGGCGGTCCGAGAAGCTGAACAGGACGGAATCAGCTCGAGCCAGGTGTGAAAGCTCGTACCAGGAAGGCGCAACAAAGATGTCGTGCTGCTGCCATTCGAAAATCATGTCGCCTATGCGGCTCTGGCCCTGTCCTTCAACGACGCAATATACCGTCGCATCAGTGGAACGGTGTTTCTCTCCGCGAAAACCGGACGGCAGGAATTGCACAAATGCCCCTATCGCCGGCATCGGGATATCCGCCTGTCGCCGGGTTGATGTATTGCATCTTGATGCCGTGTGAAGGATGGAGCGGCCCGTTCCGGTACAACTGTGCAAGCGTCTCTCTCGTCCGGGAGTAAGGATAGTTGAAAATCGGAGAAGATTTGCGCGGGTGCGTGTATTCGACGGGCATCAGACTGCCGCCATATCGCGCCCATGCGTCACCCTCTTTCTTATTTACGGGCTGCACCGGTTCCGGATAGTGCTCTGCGAAACCGGTGTTGAAAAGATTCACCAGAGGGATATCCAGACCATCCATCCAGATCGTCGGCGTGTCGCTGGGATTGCCGTGATCGTGATAGGTCCATGACGGTGTGAGGATGAAATCTCCAGGATGCATCGTGGTTCGTTCGCCATCGACTGCGGTATATGCGCCATTTCCTTCGATAATGAAGCGCAAAGCCGAAGCCGTATGCCGGTGCGTTGGCGCGACCTCGCCTGGAAGAATCAACTGCAGGCCGGCGTAGAGCGTGTCCGTCACCTGACCAGATCCGCGAACTCCAGGATTCTCGAGAATCAGAACGCGGCGCTCGGCATCCCTGGCGGTGATCAGCTTGCCGGATTCCATGACAAAGGGACGGAGTTCTTCATAACGCCAGATGGTCGGAACAGATCGCGGCCGAGGCACGACAGGTACGAGCTCTGCCAACGATTCCCAGAGCGGCGCCGCATTCTTTTTTTCCAGTCGCTGGTAGAATTCGCGAAACTCGGGGGTAGTCTCCGGCTTGTTATAAAAGCTTGCGGGATCCATCAGGCCGCGTACACCGTGACTTCCATAGTTCCGATCTTTTCGATAGTGGCGACGATATGATCGCCTGGCTCGATCGGACTGACGCCTTCGGGGGTGCCGGTCATGATGATGTCTCCCGGATTCAGCGTATAAAACGCAGACGCGAACTCAATCAACTCCGGGACCCCGAGGATCATGTATTTCGTATTGGAATTCTGGCGTTCTTCCCCGTTGACGGCAATTTTCAGATTGAGGTCGCCGGGATTCGTTATTTCGTCCGCCGTCACCAACCAGGGACCCAAGACCGCATAGCTATCCGCTGATTTCCGGAGGCTGCGCTCCTCGGGGCCGCGGATGGTGATATCCAACCCGATGGCATACCCGGCGACATAATTCAATGCATCGGCGCGCGAGACGTTGTTTGCGCGCTTGCCGATGACGACAGCCAATTCCACTTCGTGATCGTTGCGGCGGTCCAGTTTACGAAGCCGGATACCTTCTGCCGGACCCGCCAGAGAACTGCACGCTTTGAGAAACAGACCTGTTTTGTGAATTACAGCCATATGCTGCGGATTGTTCTGATGGATCTGGGCGTCGCCTTTCACCTCGTCGAGATGCTTCTGATAGTTCACAGGCGCGCCGATCACCTTGCTGGGATTGGCGACGGGACTGAGAAACTTCAATTCAGCGGCCGGAATGGGCGTTGAATTCGCCGCAAGAGCCTGCGCCCGCTCGGCTACTCTGTCAAGGTTGGCAATGAACAGGTCGTAGGTTGGAAACGGATATCGGAAATTCGGCAGCACGTCGAGTGCGGCAGTGACGTCTCTGACGTTCGAACCCTCCACGACCCCTAATTTCCCGTCGCCAAACCGGCAAAATCGCATACGAGCCGTCCTCCCGCCTTGTAGCTTGCAGGTGCGGTCACGCAGAACCTGTGAATGAATCATCCGGCGAAAATGAAGTCGGATTCACACCTTCAGACAGACCGCGCCTGCAACGGCAGGACTATACATCAACTTGCCGCAAATTTCGCCGTGTGAGCTGAGGTCAAATGATGGAAACAGAGTTGCGATGGTTAAACGATGTTTGAAGAGAAATTCGTCATTCCCTGGTGAAATTTCTTCCTTTTCTGACCGCCTGCACAGCATAATTTTTGTTTGTCTTCAGGAATTTTACGGAGACGGAGAGCATGACAAAAATGAAAATCGGCGACCATGTCAGCATTCGCGGTTTGGTGCATTCGGATTGCTTTGGACTGACCGGCAGGGTTCTCGAGGTATACCCGAGCGTTCTCTTCGGAGGCGGTACTCAACGCTGCAAAGTGGACTTCAACGGCAAAATCCGCCGCATCTTGAATTTGCATCTTGTCCTTGCTGCATCGCAGGATGAGCGGGCTTCGACAGCCGCCTGACGCCCGACTTTAACAATTCTTAACAGCTTTCCTTCCACCGGGTTGATTTCGTTTACCGCCTTCACCGCCGTGAAGTGTAGAATTGCCAGAGTCGAAATCGGAAGGTGAAGCTATGAAGAAGCCCGTCGCGCTGGTTGCGCTGTGTCTAAGTGCCGCGCTCCTCACGCACACGGCATTGGCCCAAAGGCCAACTGCCAGTCCCGTCTCCCAAGCGCTTGAACTCGAAATGGGACGAGCGTTCCAACTGCTTAAGCAGAAAGGGAATCCGGCGCCTTACTTCATCAGTTATTCCGTCCGGGAAAACGACAGTCTCGACATTGAAGCGTCCTTAGGTTCCCTGCGCAGCAGCCAGAAGGATCGGTCACGTCTCCTGGACGTCGACGTCCGGGTCGGCAATTACGACCTTGACAGTACCCACCAGATTCGCGGTCAGAGGGGATCGAACACGGGCCCCGCGTTCTCCTACCCCGTTCTCATGCCAATCGATAACGATGTGGACGCGCTGCGCAGCGTCATCTGGCTGGAAACGGATCAGAAATACAAGGCCGCCGTCGAGCGCTTCATTCAAGTTAAAGCCAATCGCACCATAAAGGTAGACGAAGAGGACACCTCGGCTGACCTGTCACGCGAGACGAAGCAAAGCACAGCGCTGCCGATCGCCAAATTCGATGTGAATGCCAGTGCCTGGGAGAAAAGAGTCAAAGCGCTTTCGGCAATCTTCAGCAAGTACCCCGAAATCTACGACGGAACCGTGACGCTGTCTTCTAACGCCGACAATGATTATCTGGTCAACAGCGAAGGCACTTCCATTCAGCATGGCCGCGACAGCGCGAGGCTTTCCATCTATGCCCGCACCAAGGCAGACGATGGCATGGAACTGTACCGATTCGAAGCGTTTGATGCGCATTCCCTCGACGGCCTTCCGAACGACGATAAGATCCGTCAGACGATCGACACAATGGTGGTCGATTTGAAGGCCCTTCGGGCGGCGCCGCTAATTGAACCCTACACTGGCCCTGCAATCCTGTCGGGCCGGGCCAGCGGCGTGTTTTTCCACGAGATTTTCGGCCATCGTATCGAAGGCCATCGCCAGAAAAGCGACAATGAGGGCCAGACGTTCACCAAGAAAGTAAATCAATCCGTGCTGCCGGATTTTCTATCGGTGATCGACGACCCGACCACGGAACGCATTGGTGGCGTTGATCTGAACGGCTACTACAAATTTGATGACGACGGCGTGGCAGCCCAGAAAGTGACCGTCGTCGATAAAGGCATTCTCAAGAATTTTCTGATGTCACGTTCCCCGGTAGCCGGGTTCGAAAATTCCAACGGTCACGGCCGCAAGGCACCGGGTTATCGGACGGTCGGCCGCCAGGGAAATCTGATCGTGCAAGCCTCGAGCACAGTCTCCGACGCAAAGATGCGGGCCATGTTGATTGACGAGGCGAAAAAGCAGGGCAAGACCTTCGGTCTTCTTTTCAAAGATATTTCAGGTGGTTTTACAATGACGGGGCGAGCGAGTACGCAATCATTCCAGGTTACGCCGATCATGGTTTACAGGATTTATGCCGATGGGCGGCCTGACGAATTGGTTCGTGGTGTCGATCTCATCGGTACGCCGTTGACCTCTTTCAGCAAGATTGTTGCTGCTGGAGACACACCCGAGGTCTTCAACGGATTCTGCGGCGCAGAATCCGGATATGTTCCGGTTGCTGCCGTTTCCCCGGCCATCCTGACCACGCAGATTGAAGTTCAGAAAAAAGCAAAATCTTCAGACCGGCCGCCCATTCTTCCTCCGCCGATCGCGGCGAATGGAGGTTCGCGGTGAGAGCGAAGACGAGTCTTCTCTGTTTCGTGCTCCTGTTGTGCTCCGTCCCGGTATTCGTGGGACAGAGCCAGCCTGCCGATCCGGTCATGCGCGCCATGACGGATGAACTACAGCGATCCGTGTCGGAATTGCAGTTTAAGGATCTGGAAAAGCCCTACTTCATTCAGTACACGATGGTCGATCAGGAAAGGTACCGCGCATCGGCGACCTTTGGCGCTTTAACCGCATCCGATACAGGGCACGCGCGTATCTTGCAGGCACAAGTGCGCGTCGGCGATTACGATTTCGACAACTCGGAGTTTGCGGCAGGCGGCGGCGGTTTCCAGGGAGCGCCGCCCTCAGGTGTAACAACACAAACGGTTATCGATAACGACTACGATTCGATCCGGCACGCACTTTGGCTGGCTACGGATGCCGCGTACAAACAATCCGTGGAACAACTGGCGCGCAAGCGCGCCTTTGTGCAGAACAAAGTTCGAGGCGAGCAGATTCCGGATTTTTCGAAGGAAAAGGCCATAACCGTTGTCGACTCTCACCGCGAACTGAAAATCGACAAAACGCTGTGGGAGAAGCAGGTACGAGAATGGTCTGCGCTCTTCAAGCAGTTTCCTCAAATCGAGGAATCCAGCGTCGTCCTGGAAGCGCAATTGACACATCGGTACCTGGTGAATAGCGAAGGCACACGGACTCTTCAACCCTCACTGCTGGTGTCCGTCGAAGTTTCAGCCAGCACCGAAGCGGCTGACGGCATGCGGCTACGGCATTGGATTCCCTTCAATGCCGGCAGTTTCGAGCAGCTTCCGCCAGCTCAAGAAGTCGCCAAAACGATTCAGCAGATGGGAGCTGATTTGACCGCGCTGCGTTCTGCGCCGGTTCTCGACGCTGATTATTCAGGCCCTGTCCTGCTTACCGGACAGGCATCGGCAGAGATGTTTGCGCGCGTTCTGGCGCCCAATCTTTCAGGACAGCGGCTGCCCCTGACGGACCAGCAGCAGGGACAAAGCACACGCAGCGAACTCCTGGATCGCCTGAACCGGCCGGTGCTGCCGCGATCGCTGACGGTATACGACGATCCCACGGCACAGCGTGTGGGAAGTCAGGAATTGCTCGGCCACTACGAGGTCGATGACCAGGGCGTACCTGCCCGTCGGGTTTCATTAATCGAGCAGGGGGTTCTGAAGAGTTTCTTGATGTCGCGCCGGCCCGGGAAAGACATGCCGCAATCGAATGGTCATGGCCGTTCCGGCGTCCCTGGAAGAGAAACGGCACAGATCGGAAACCTGTTTATTCAGTCCAGTGAAGGAAAGAGCTACGAGGACCTGAAGCAGCAGCTCATCAAGATGTCGCAGGAAGAAAATCTTCCGTACGGGATCCTGATCAAATCGCTGGTCCCCGATGGCCGCAGTCCTATCGGGGCGCCGGTGTTGGCGTACAAGGTCTACGTGTCCGACGGGCATGAAGAACTGATTCGCGGAGCATTTGCTCAGGGTGTTCCGATCCGTTCACTGCGGCAGATCGAAGGAGTTGGCAATGACGCGTTCATTGTGAACCGTCTGGCAGGAAGCAACGAATTGCCGACTCCCACGAGTATTGTCGCCCCATCCGTCCTGCTCGAGGAGATGGAGTTGAAGCACCCGACCGGCACGCAACAGACGCCGGCCCTGCTCACCCACCCGTTCTTCGGGAACTAACGCGCAACGCGCCGAACGGCCGGCCTTCGGGCCGGCGGCGCTTCGATCACGGCCTGGACCGACGATGCAATACTATGCGCGTCGGTCAACAGCGCGTCGAACTGATCTTCACCGGCTTCATAAACAATCGAGTAGAAACTGGAATCGTGCCGCATCGCCCGGTACAGAAGCCGCCGATGATCGGCGAGGCGGTTGCCGTGAATTTCATATTCGATCCATTCCTGGTGGGCATCTTTGAAGGTATGGGGATCGCTCAAGCTGGCGAAACCCAGCGGAGACATGACACGCTCCGCCTGTTGCAGAGCATATTCCGCCAGGTTCTTCACCGGGTCGGTCCGCAGGACCAGAAGCGACGCTCCGGTCGAATGCTCAATCACGACGTCGCTACCCGACGTCAGGACTTTCCAGCCTTGGGGTACGGCGATCTGAAAACGGTCGCCACGCGCTGTTGACGGGGATTGCGCGATTTGAAGCGCAGCAAGGATTAAGATTACGACTTGCATGGCGCCATTCTATTCGAGGATTGCAGGCGCGGTCTATGACCATACGTGTCCAGGACAGAATGGGCGGGAAGCCGCAAAGTGGCATCCATAAAGGTTTTGAATGTAATGGATGCGATGTAAACCTGGTTTGGCGGTAATGCTGCTAGATCAGTCCCCGCCTTACTAAGGCGGGGACTGGAGACACTCATCGCTAGATCCGTCCCTATCTTGGACAGCTGTAGTCTGTGACCACGCCTACAACCACCTGGCGATTTCCGTCCTAGAACGTCACGCCGTAATACACGAAGAGGTAACGGTTTTTCGTGGCATTCGAGTTGGCCCAGCTGTCGTTTCCGATGCTGTAGCCAGCGTTGAACAGGCCATTCGCCGGCAAGGTGATCGAAATTCCGGGCGTGAAGTACCCGTAATAGTTCTTGCCGCTGTACCAGTCGGCAACGAAGCTCACTTTCTTGGAGAGAGGCTGCTCATATCCAAGGATCGCTCCTCCGCGATGAGCGGCACTACCGAAATCAGCCTTTCCGCTATCGGCGACAACATAAGGACCAGCGGAAAAACGAGGACCGTAATCGCCCGTCTTTACCTTCTTCGTAAAGTTCCCGTAAAACAACCCCCAGGTCTCGTTCAGTTGAACGCCGGCAACCTCATTTCGACCGTTGAGCGGTTGATGAAGCAGAGCTCCAGTTACGAAGGACAGGCCCTGGTCATCGTTCTTGTAAAACTTCCATTTAATATTCGGCTCCACGTACGCGCAAGTCGCCGTAGCGGCGGCCGAGGAGCAGAAGGAATTGCCGCCTCCTGTGTGATACGTCGGGAAATTCACGCCGAATTCGGCGTCATGGGGAAGGCCGACAACAAGACGGGGATTGTACAAAAACGACCTGGAACCGGCATCCGGGCCGGGTGCTTGAGCCAGGAAGTCGAACTCGACATATGCCTTCCCCTTGTCCACGGTATCGCCTGAGGGAATGTTAAAAATTGTCGATTGCGCCATTGCCGTCTGTGCAGCCACGACGAACGAAAATGCAACGAACAATCCTGAAAGAACTCTAAAACTCTTCACGGTATAAACCCGCCTTTCTTCTATAGTGCAAAAAAAAACGCCCAGATTTTGCACCACCTGAGGTGCAAGACTGGACGCCGTCGTCTTCAGAATTTTTTACCGCACAGCTTTGTGCGGCGCGACAATTTTGTAACAGAGTACGTCGACGACTGTCAACAAATTCTTTGGCGGGGGGTACAAGGAAAGCTGGACAGCGCCCTTGAGGAGGTCGAGCTGGAGCGCCGTCCGATGAGATAAATCGGCTGAAGCGCGTCAGCGGGATTTTACGCCGCTCAGCACTCGGGTCCCGGCCGCCGCCAGTAAGGATAGAACGCCAATGAGGACGATCAAGGGTAGTTCGCCCGCGGTCCTCGGCAGTCCTTTGTCGTTTGCGGTGTTCTGCTCGGTGGTCGTCGTCGAGGTACTCTCGCTCTCGGTGCTCGTACTGCGGTTTTCGCTGTTGGTGGTGCCCACGTTGTCGCGATCTGAATTACTCGGGCTTTGTGTGTTCTGCGAACCGCTGGTGTTGTTCTGATCATAGTTCTGTTGCGTCGCACTCGGTTCCGTCGTAGTCGTCGATGGCGACGGCGACGGCTTTTCGCGCGTCACGTTCTGATCGGTGGTTCGGTCCTGATCGACGCTGTTCTGGTTCGAATTATTCTGATCGGTGTTTTTCTGATTCTCATCAATGGTGTTCCGATCAGCCTGACCCGCCTGATTCTGTAGTTCGGTCTTCGTCGACTGGGCCCACGAAGAATAGGACAGCGGGAACAGAACAAGCGCGAGCGCACAGATCAACGACAAACTGACTTTCTGCGTTCGATTCATGCTATTTCTCCCTATAGTAAATGTCGAAATGGCTTTCTAGATGGAACTGCAGGAATCATGCCAGGATCGCCAGATCTTCGAATTTTCCGTCGTCAAACCGATTAATTGAGGAAAGAAGCGCATATGCGCGGTTATTCAGGTGTCCTTGGAGCAGGCATTGGCACAGACCTGATGTTCCTCTGGATTCGCAGATGGGAAAAGGTGCCGGGCGGTTTTTCGCGACAAAACCGTTAACGATCGGCTCAGTCGTGTCGCCACCACGTCTGAAACACAAAAGCCTGAGCAGCGGAGAGGACCAACAACAGAAAATTTTCAAGCCCATATAAGGCGAAGAAACGCCGGGTAACAGCGCGGAAAAGAAAAATCACAACAGCCCCGAGCGCCAGATTCGCCGAAAAAAACAAGGTGAAAACTCCAACCCAGTCGAACAGGGCCCCAAAGGCGGCAGATATGTTTTGGTGTGGCCGCCGGCGGGATTGATTTGCACCTCGATACGTGAGAAGACTCGTGATGGCAACGAGTCCGACGGCGAAAACGATCTGCCCGTAATGCATCACTGGCCTATATGTACCCGGCGAGGCGGTAATAAATCATCGCAGCGCTCTCCTGGGCGATTCGCATGGCAAGCCACAACCGGCCCTGTGGCGATGTGAGCGCGGCCGGATAATCCGCGGACACTGCGGGCTGTACATCGAGGCCGGCATGCGCGAAAACACGCATCGCCCGTCGCATGTGCAGAGAGTCCGTTACCAGCAAAATGTGTCCGGCCCCTCGCGCATGCAAAGCCGCAGAGATGTGGATCGATTCTTCAAAGGTGGTGTTCGCCGTCTCTTCCTTAATGATTGCAGCGGGCGGGACTCCCATCGATTCGGCCAGTCCTGTTCTCAGCTGAGCCTCTGTTTCTTCATGGGTCCCTGGTCCCATGCCGGAGCCTGACAAAACGACGATCGGCGCCAGGCCTTTTTTGTACAGCTGTATTCCCGCGATGACACGCCTCAGGGAATCTGAATCCAGGGTTCCATTTCCCATCACACCGGCTCCTAAAACGACGATCGCATCTGCCGGTTGAAGCTGGCGCGAAGCGACCGCAATCCGGCGGCCAACGACGTTGCTCAGTGGCGTCATGGCCGTGATCAAGAATCCTGCAACGGTCAGAACGCCCAAGCCGCGGACGATTCGCTCCCAGATATCCGGCATCAACTCTAATGGTACTGGATTGCGACGCTGGGAAAAATTCCGCTCTGGGCCAGTCGAAAATGACGACTCGTTAGTGGGCATGCGTCATTGGGTACTTGTGAAATGTGGCATTTGCGACGGCAAGGTGACCAAGGACCAGCAATTTATTTTCATTTGCCGAATGGAAGCCTAATTGCGTTCATTGTGGTGGAGGGGTAATCATGGCTGTGAATCGGGAGGAGCTCATAGAGTGTCTGAATGATCTCATACAGACCTGCCGTGACGGCGAGAGCGGTTTTCAAACTGCCGCGGATCATGTGAAAGGCAGGAGCCTGAAGGAGCTGTTCAGCGATTGTTCGGTACAGCGAGCGCAGTTTGCATCGGAGCTTGAGTCCGAGGTGCGCCAACTCGGTGGAAGTCCCGCAAAGAGCGGGAGTGTCTCCGCCGCGTTTCACCGCGGCTGGATGAATATCAAAGCCATCGTGACCGGTGGAAGCGATGACGCGATCGTCGCCGAATGCGAGCGCGGTGAAGACACAGCACTCGAAAATTACCAACGCGTTCTAAAGCAGAACTTGCCTCCTAACGTTCTTCCTGTAGCGAAGCACCAGTTCACTGAAATCAAGCGGTCGCATGATCGGATCCGGGCATTGGACAAAGCGGCTTAGCATTTAAGAAAGAGAGCAATCAAAATGAACATCAACGTTAGCGACAAACTAATCTACCTGGGCGCAGGTTGCGGCATCGGCGTGGTTCTTGGTCTGCTGTTTGCGCCCCAATCGGGCGAGGAGATCCGCCATAACCTGAGCACCAAAGTGGACGATCTCACGCATCGAATGCAAGAGAAGATTTCCCAATCCGGCATCGGGGAAACGGCGAGCCAGACGTGGAATAACGTCGTGGAAAAAGGGAAAAACGTCGCAAGCATCGGCCGCCAGCGAATCAATGATTCCATTGAAGCCGGCAAGCGAAAATTCAACGAATCGCTCGAGGGTGAGATCTAGCCGGCCGCTGACGCGGGGGACATCATGGTCGATCAAAACCTTTTAACGATTTTCATTGCGCTGACCACATTGGCTGTTTTGATCCAGACGGGGATCCTGGTAGGCTTTTTCTTCCTCTCGACGAAGCTGAGCCGCCAGGCGGATCGAGCCATGGATGCGACGCGCAATTTTCTCGGCCCCCTTCAAAAGGCGGTCGAGAACCTTCAGGGCGTGTCGGCGCACATCGCGGAGTTCGGAGCTGCGACGCGCGGACAAATGCAGCAGCTGGAACACTGGTGGCGCCGCTCGGCCTGAAGGATTAGCCAGGAAAAGGGCATAATTCGGGGACGGTTGCCTAAATTACTGAATTGCGGACGCAATTTAGGTAATTTAGGCAACCGTCCCCGAATTATGCCCTTTTCCTGGCTAATTTTTTTTGCTTATCGCATCGTTAGCAACTTTGAGGAACTCATCCACCGACTTGGACTTCAAATCCTCACCGGACCGCAACCGTACAGCGACAGCTCCTTGTTCCTGCTCGCGATCGCCAACGACCAGCATGTAGGGAATCTTCTGCATCTGGGCATTGCGGATCTTGGCGTTCATTCGCTCGACACTGGCATCGATTTCCACCCGCAGGCCAGCCGCGCCCAACCGTTCCTTGACCCCCTTACAGTACTCGACATGCCGGTCCGCGATGGGAATGAGCATCGCCTGAACCGGCGCCAGCCAGACTGGGAAGGCGCCGGCGTAATGCTCTATCAGGATTGCGATAAAGCGCTCGAAGCTTCCGAAGATGGCGCGATGAATGACGACCGGCCGATGTTCGGTGTTATCGGCTCCGATGTATTTCAGATCGAAACGCTCCGGGAGCTGATAGTCCAGCTGAATCGTCGCGCACTGCCATTTGCGGCCAATAGCGTCGGTCACATCGAAATCGATCTTGGGGCCATAGAAGGCGCCATCTTTTTCGTTAATCGAATAAGCCATGCCTGCGCGCTGGAGCGCATTTTTGAGCTGGCTCTCCGCATGGTGCCACGTTGCCTCTTCGCCCATGTGTTCGTCGGGCATCGTCGACAGCTTGGAGGCGAACGCCAAACCGAAGTCGCCGTACACCCGCTGCACGAGACGAATAAGGAGTTCGACCTCATCGCCGATCTGCTCCTGCGTGACAAAGCAGTGCGCGTCATCCTGCGAGAACTGACGGACGCGCGTCAATCCGGACAGTACGCCCGAAGCCTCGTTGCGGTGCAGCGGCGTCTGTTCGTGAAATCGCAACGGCAGGTCGCGATAGCTTCGCAGTTCGCTTCCGAAAATGAGCATGTGCCCCGGACAGTTCATCGCCTTTACGGCCATCTCCTCGTCCTCGGCCTGGATGAGAAACATGTTTTGCCGGTAGTGCGCCCAATGGCCGGAGGTTTCCCAGAGAGCCTTGTTAAACACCAGGGGCGCTTTCACCTCAACGTAGCCCGCAGGAAACAGGACACCTCTGATGTAGTTGGCCAGCGTGTTGTATAACGTCGTTCCCTTAGGCAGCCAGAACGCGGCACCGGGCGCCCAGGGATGAAACATGAACAACCCGAGTTCGCGACCGAGCTTTCGGTGATCGCGTTTCTGCGCTTCTTCGAGGCGAACGAAATAATCTTCGAGTTCCTTCTTCGTTTCGAAGGCGACACCATACACTCGCTGCATTTGCTCGCGTTGCTGATTGCCGCGCCAGTAGGCTCCGGATACTCGTGTCAAACGGAAACTATCGGGGTCGATCTCACCAGTCTGCAGGACATGCGGGCCACGGCACAAATCCGTAAAATTGCCGGTCTTGTAGACGCTGACCTCGTTGACGCTGCCGCCCACGAGATTGGCATCGCCGAGATCCGCAACAGCCGTGGTGCCGCGGGCTTTCAGGTCCCCGAGAAGTTCCACTTTGAAATCCTGGGACATCTTGGCGAAGACTTGAACGGCTTCGTCAAGAGGCATAGCAGAACGCTCGAAGCGGAGGTTCTGTTTGACCTTGTCCCGCATGCGCTTCTCGATGGCCTGAAGATCTTCGGGTGTGAGCGGCCGGGACAGGTGGACGTCATAAAAAAAGCCGTCCTCGATGACAGGCCCGACACCGAACTTCGCCTCGGAAAACATTTCCTGAATACTCGCGGCCATAATGTGGGCCAGCGAGTGACGCTTCGTATCAAGTTTTTCGTTTTTCACAAGAACAGTTTACGTGTTTCGATGTTGAGGAGCTGTTGTTTGATGTGGAGTCCGCCGGCGTAGCCCGTCAATGAACCGTCATGTCCGACGACGCGATGACACGGAATCACGATAGGAAGGCGATTGTCGTGATTCGCCATTCCTACGGCTCGCGCCGCGGCTGGTTTGCCGAGTTTTCTGGCGATCTGACCGTAAGTGCGTGTTTCTCCGTACGGAATCCGCAGCAGTTCACGCCAGACGGCCATCTGGAACGCCGTTCCCTGAAAATCCAGCGGGAAATCGAACGCCGTTCGATGCCCCTGGAAGTACTCCGCGATCTGCTGAACGCAAATTCCGTTCGATTGCTCATCCTGGACGGAGCCCTGTGGAACGTGGCTTCCGAAAAGGATCGAAACGAGTCCCTTATCGCTGGAGGCCAGGGTCAACTCCCCCAACGGAGTACTCATCACGGCATATCGCATGGAGAATGGTAACTTACCGGAAGAACGAGAACAAGACAGCGATCCCCACCATGGTCGCCATCGTACAAACGAACGCCACGAATTCCGTGACCAGGACGAATGTGGGACGGCTCTCCGAATGATATTGAGCGAGCTGGTTCATTAAGCTCATACTGAACCGATGGCACGTTGGGGACCGTTCTGGTTAATTCGGGGACGGTTGCCTAAATTGCTAAATTCGATTCAATGGTCTGTATTCGAAATTTAGCAATTTAGGCAACCGTCCCCGAATTACCAATTCGTAGCGGTTTTCGTGTGTTATCTTTAGCGTTTGTCCCTTCGGGGACTTTTCAGGAGGTCTAAGCCATCGACAAAAACATAAGGGTTAATCAGCGAATCCGGGCTCGAGAGGTGCGCGTTATCGGTGACCAGAACGAGCAACTTGGAATTATGGCGCCGCAACAAGCGCTGCGGATCGCTGAAGAGCGAGGCCTGGACCTGGTAGAGGTAGCGTCGACTGCAACTCCTCCGGTTTGCAGAATCATGGATTACGGCAAATACCTTTACCAAATGAACAAGAAACTTCATGAGGCGAAGAAGCATCAGAAAAACATCACTGTCAAAGAAGTGAAGTTTCGGCCGAACACGGATGAGCATGATTACGAGTTCAAAAAGAATCACATCGTCCGGTTTTTAAAAGGTGGCGACAAAGTTAAGGCCGCCGTATTTTTCAGAGGACGCGAAATCGTCCACCAGGCGATCGGCCGCGCGTTGCTGGACCGGTTGGTCGAGGAACTTTCCGACGTCGGTGCCGTCGAAGCGCGGCCCAAAATGGAAGGTCCGAATTTGATCGCGATCTTTGCTCCGAAACCGGCAACCGGCGGAAGCAGCAAACCAGCGAAAGCAGAAAAGGCAGCAGAGAAACATGAAACTAAAAACCCATAAAGGCGCTGCCAAGCGCTTCAAGATTACGGCAACCGGCAAAGTCAAGCGCCGCCATTCTTTCGCCCGCCACATCCTGACGAAAAAGATGGCCGGGAGAAAAAGAAAACTCAGCAAGGCAACGATTGCAAGCGATCCGGATTCCAAGATTATCCGCCGGATGTTGCCCTACGCCTGAGGTAGGCGGGCGAGGGGAACCGGCCCTTGCCCATGGTCGTATCGACAGCGACGGGCTGATGGGCCGTCGCTAAAAATTAGGAGTTACCAGTGCCTCGAGTTAAACGCGGAACCAAACGGCATAATCGCCGCAAAAAACTTCTCACACTTGCCAAGGGTTATTACCTCAATAAGAGCAAGCTATATAAATTTGCAAAAGAGTCCGTTGAGAAAGCGCTCGTGTACGCTTATCGCGACCGCAAGGTGCGAAAACGCGAATTCAGGCGTCTGTGGATCGTTCGCATTGGCGCTGCGGCGCGGCAGAATGGCTTGAACTACAACCAGTTTATCTCCGGGCTCAAGCAGGCCGGCGTGGACATGGACCGGAAAATTCTCGCCGACCTGGCGCTTCAGGACCCGCCAGCATTCACCCGGCTGGCCGAAACAGCAAAAGGCGCAGCCAAAAAGGCGAGTTAATCGCCATCCAAATTTTATGGGGTTTACGACGTGTCTTCTGATGACGGGATCGGCAGGCTTCGAGCCATCGAACAGCAATTCGATGGCGAACGTGCGTCCGTCGTCGATCGCAAATCGTTAGAAGACGCGCGGACCCGATACCTCTCTCGCAAATCCGGCCTTCTCACTCTCGAGCTTCAGAACCTCGGAAAGCTTCCTAAAGACCAGCGCGCCGAATTTGGCCGCATAGCGAACGAAGTCAAAGTCAAGATCGAGGCAGGGCTTGAGGGCTTACAAACCGTCATCGCCGGGCGCGAAAAACACACGGCATTGGAGCAGGAAGCACTGGATGTCACGCTTCCGGGGAATCGGCGGCGGATCGGACACCGTCACCCGCTGACGATTGTCCGGAAGGAAATCGAGGACATCTTTATCGCGATGGGCTATACCGTCGAAGACGGTCCGGAGGTCGAAAGCACATACTACAACTTCGACGCCCTGAACATTCCTGTAAGCCATCCGGCACGCGATCCTCGAGACACCTTCTATGTCTCGGAAAACATGCTCCTCCGGACACATACATCGCCAGTGCAAGTTCGCACAATGGAGAAAATGCAACCGCCGCTTCGCATCATCTGCCCCGGCCGCGTGTTTCGCCGGGATGCGTTCGATCCAACACATTCGCCGATGTTCCATCAGGTCGAATGCCTGCTTGTTGACGAAGGAATCACATTCGCCGATCTGAAGGGGACGTTAGAACGCTTTCATAAACAATTCTTCGGCGAGAAGACAAAAACACGATTACGCCCCAGCTTTTTCCCGTTCGTCGAACCCGGCGCCGAAGTCGATGTATCCTGCGTGTTCTGCGAAGGCTCGGGCTGCCGCGTGTGCAAGCAGACCGGATGGATCGAAGTAATGGGCGCAGGCATGGTGCACCCCAATCTGTACGGCTTCGTCAACTACGATTCGGAGAAGTACAGCGGATTTGCGTTTGGTGGCGGAATCGAGCGCTACACGATGTTGAAATACAACATCAATGACCTGCAGTTGTTTTTTCAAAATGACATGAGGTTTCTGGAACAATTCTAGACGCTGGGTTACGCAATGAAGATCAGTTACAACTGGCTGAAAGATTTCGTCGACGTTCCTGAAGGACCCATGGAACTGGGGAGCCGGTTCACCAATATCGGCCTGGCGGTCGATGCGCTCGAGTCGCGAGCGGATGACTCTGTTTTCGAACTGGACGTTGCCAGCAATCGTCCTGACTGCCTGAACCATTTCGGCGTCGCGCGCGAAGTTGCGGCAGTTTACGCTCTTCCGCTCAAGCCGCCGCACTTCGAGCTTCGAGAGGATGGCAGACGCACGCACGACGTGTTCTCCATCTCGATTGCGGATTCGGACCTTTGCGCCCGCTACTGCGGACGTTACATCTCGGGCGTGAAAATCGGCCCTTCACCGGACTGGCTGCGCAATCGCCTGGAGGCAATCGGTGTACGATCCATCAATAATGTCGCCGATATTACCAATTACGTCATGTTCGAACTGGGTCAGCCTCTGCATGCGTTCGACGCCGACACGCTTTCCGGCCGGCAGATCATCGTACGGCGCGCCGATTTCGACGAAAAAATAACGACGCTGGATGGCGTCGATCGTCAACTGAACCCATCCATGCTGGTTATCGCGGATGCAACACGCGGCGTTGCCATCGCTGGAGTGATGGGTGGGTCCGAAACGGAGATTTCGCCCGCGACAACAAACGTTCTACTGGAAAGCGCCAACTTCGATGCGTTATCGATCCGGAAAACCTCACGTGCACTCGGCCTGCTGAGCGAAGCATCGTACCGCTTCGAGCGGGGCGCTAATGCCGAAATGGCGCGCTACGCCTGCGAGCGCGCCGCGGCGATGATCCAGGCACTTGCCGGCGGTTCGATTTATCGCGATGTCATCGACGTTTATCCGCGCAAATGGAAGCCCGCCACCGCCACGCTTCGGTCCAAACGCATTGAGGCCTTCCTCGGAGCTCCGGTCGAACACGCCATCGTCGATCGGATCTTTGAAAAGCTGGATTTCAGAGTCCAGCACACATCCGGTGGCTGGTCCGTCGAAGTCCCGAGCCATCGTCCGGACATCAGTCGCGAAGAAGACTTGCTGGAAGAAATTGCCCGGCATCACGGATTCGACAAGTTCCCAGCGAGGCTGCCGAAATGGGAAGGTTTCGGCGCCGCGTTACCCGGAGAATCCAAAGAGCGGTTGCTTCGAAACCGGCTGGCAGCGGCCGGTTATTCGGAAACCATCCCGATGGCGTTCAGCGACGAAGTCACGGAACGCCGATTCCGGCCGAATCTGAAGCCTGTCGTACTCATCAACCCCATGTCCGAGGATGAAGCGATTCTGCGTACGTCTCTCATTCCAGGAATGCTCCGCACCATTCAATGGAATATGAACCGCGGCATTCGGGACCTGCAGCTGTACGAAATCGGTAAAACATATTCATCCAATGGCGAGAGCCGTTCCCTGATCATGGCGGCTGCCGGAGTGCTCCAATCCAAGAATGTGCATCAACCCGAACAGCAATTTGGTTTTTATGATCTCAAGGGCGACGTTGAAGACATCCTGACGGCTTTTAACGTTCCGTTTGCGCCAAACGGTGAACCGGTGCCCGCGTACTATCATCCGGGCCGCGCCTTGCGCATTGGCGACGTGATGGTCTTGGGCGAGTTGCATCCGGACTACGTGGAAGAGTACAAACTTCGCAGCCGGATTTATATCGCGGAAGTGAATGTGGATATGATTTTAGAATTCCAGCAACCGCTCACGATCGAAGCGGTCCCGAAATTCCCTTCGATCCGGCGCGATTTTTCACTGCTCGTGGAGAAGGGTACGCGCTACGCCGAAGTCCAACGCGCCGTCGAGCGTCTCGGAATTCCGGAGTTGGTGAAGGTGGAACCATTCGACCGGCTGGAAAGCGGATCATTCCCGTCGGCAAAGTATGCGTTGGCGATTTCCTTGACGTATCAGTCGCCGGAGCGCACGCTGACGGACCAGGAAGTTGAGGGTTACGATAAACAAATTCTCGAATCATTAAAGCAGCGCCTGGGCGCTGAGTTGAGGCAATAATCATGATCTCCAATCCCGACCATTTTGCTGAACTTGAAACCAAAATTATCCGGACAATCGATCTCGTCAAAACGACCCGGCAGGACCTTGCAGCCGCTCGCGCGCAGATTAAGAACATGGAGCGAGAACTGGAACAGTTGAGACGCGAGCGCGATTTGGTGAAGAATAAGGTGGAAACCTTACTGGAAACCTTATCTGAGCTCACCGAGGAACCCGTTGTCTAAAACGAAGCAGCGCACGATCGATGTCGAAATTTACGACCAGAAGTATTCGATCGTCCTGAAGACTGCGCTGCCCGAGGCCGACGTCCGGAAGCTCGCCGAAGAGGTCGACACGCGGATGCGTGACATCGCCGCGCAGGCGAACACGCCGGACTCGCTTAAAGTCGCAATTCTGACGGCCCTGCACCTAGCACAGGAGTACCGTCAACTTCAACACAACTGCGAACAAAAGACCGATGAGTGGTCCAAGGCACTCGAGCAAGTCTTGAAAAAGTAATTCGCCGGCGTGCTATGATCAAATCACCCTGCAGAGAGCGTGATGGTATCAACAAAATTTGAACCAATGCTTATTTGATAGGGAGTCCGATTGACGCGTGGTGTGCGGGCCTTACCCTTCGGGGTCCCGAGGTCCCCTAAAACGTGGATAGGACGACCCACCTGTTTAACAGGTTCAAATAAGTGGTGCCACACGCCTCATGCGGGCCTTTCTTTTTTCCCAATGAAAATTCTTTTTATCGGAGACACGGTCGGAAAGGCCGGCCGCACCATTGTCCATGACCAGCTGAAATACTTGCAGGAAGATCACGCAGTGGATCTGACGATCCTCAACTGCGAGAATGCCGCGGCCGGGTTTGGCGTGACACCGAGAATTGCGGATGAATTTTTCGATTGGGGTATCGATGTCCTCACCTCCGGCAATCACATCTGGGATAAGAAAGAGATCATGCCGTACCTTTCCAAAAATCCGCGGATCCTGAGGCCGGCCAATTATCCCGCGGACAATCCGGGACGCGGCCTGGCCATCTTGAAAACACGATCGGGAGAGGAAGCGGCGGTTCTGAATCTGCAAGGCCGCGTGTTCATGCCCCCGACCGACGATCCGTTTCGAGTCGCCGATGCAGAACTCGCGAAAGTCCCCAAACATATCAAAGTCATTTTCGTCGACATGCATGGCGAGGCGACCTCCGAGAAGGTCGCTATGGGCTGGTATCTCGATGGACGTGTTTCAGCCGTCGTCGGTACGCACACGCACATCCCGACAGCGGATGAACGGATTCTTCCTGGAGGCACGGCCTTTCAGACCGACGTCGGCATGGCGGGACCGTTTTATTCCGTCATCGGGGTAATCAAAGAGGAAGTCATCCGGCGATTCCTCACGTCCATTCCTGAAAGGTTTGAGGAAGCATCTCAGGATGCTCAGTTGAATGGGGTGCTTGTGGATGTCGATTCCGAAACCGGGAAGGCGCGCCGGATCGAAAGAATCCATCGACAATAACGCCTTGTTATAATCGAAACTTATGTTCGAAACCTTATCCGACAAACTACAACGCGTATTTAAAAATCTGCGGGGCGAGGGCAAGCTTACCGAAGCTCACCTGGACGAAGCGCTGAAAGAAATTCGCATGGCGCTGCTCGAAGCCGATGTGAACTTCAAGGTTGTGAAGCAATTCACCGATGCGGTCAAAGCCAAAGCGATCGGCCAGGAGGTGATGCAGAGCCTCAGTCCCGGACAGCAGGTTGTAAAGATTGTGCGGGATGAATTGGTCGAGATGCTTGGCGGCGAGAACGTCCGCGTCAATTTCGCGTCTCAGCCGCCGACCGTCCTGATGCTTGTCGGACTTCAGGGCTCGGGTAAGACAACGTCCTCCGGAAAGCTGGCCAAGTGGCTTCAAAAAGGCGGTCATCGGCCGCTTCTCGTTTCCGTCGACGTCTATCGGCCCGCCGCGCGCGACCAGCTCAAGGTGATTGCCAAAGAGATTAACGTCAAGCTGTGGGAAGGCAACGCGGCAGACAAGCCGCTTCAACTCTGCCAGGAGGCGGTGCGCGAAGCCCGGAATACCGCACACGACGTGGTCGTGATCGACACCGCAGGACGGCTCCATATCGACGAAGCGCTGATGAACGAGCTTCGCGAAATTAAGGAAAAAGTCCGGCCGAATGAAATCCTGTTTGTTGCCGATGCCATGCTCGGTCAGGACGCCGTCAAGAGCGCCCATCAGTTCCACGAACAGCTTGGCTTTAACGGATTCGTGCTGACGAAAATGGACGGCGACGCCAGGGGCGGCGCCGCGCTGTCGATCAAGCAGGTCACCGGCCAACCTGTAAAGTTCGTCGGGACGGGCGAAAAATACGATGCTCTCGAACTCTTTCATCCGGATCGCCTCGTCTCCCGGATTATGGGCATGGGCGATATTCTGTCGCTCATCGAGAAAGCCGAAGAAGTCGTCGACAAGAAGAAAGCCGTCGAGATGCAGGAAAAGATGCTTTCCGACAGCTTCACGCTCGACGATTTCCGCGACCAGCTGAAGCAAATCCGGAAACTCGGCTCGCTGGAACAGATTCTGAGCATGCTTCCAAGCATCGGCCCTTTCAAGGAAATGCAGAAGGCCAAGGTGGATGAAAAGGAACTGGTCAGAGTGGAGGCGATTATCAATTCGATGACGCCCAAAGAACGCCGGAACCACCAGCTGATCAATGGCAGTCGCCGGAAGCGTATCGCAAAAGGCAGTGGCACCAGCGTTCAGCAGGTCAACCAACTTCTGAAACAGTACGTGCAGACGCGCAAAATGATGAAGGGGATGAAGAATACCTTCCTTGGGAAACGCCTGAAGGGTATGAAGCTGCCGGAGATGCCGTTTTAGTTGGCTAATTCGGGGACGGTTGCCTAAATCACCTAAATTGCGCAGCGATTTAGGTGATTTAGGCAACCGTCCCCGAATTATTTGATATAATTTTTCGGTTTCGGACAATGTAAGGAGGCTAACCGTTTGGTAACAATACGACTATCACGGATCGGGTCGAAAAAACGCCCGCATTACCGGATTGTGGTGATCGACAAACGCCGTGCGCAGAACGGCCGGTTTTTGGAAGTGGTCGGGCAGTACAACCCCATTGCCAATCCCGTTCAAATGGAGATCAACGCAGAGCGGGCGCAATACTGGCTCGCGAAGGGCGCCCAGCCGTCTGAGACGGTACGCAGCATCCTTCGCAAAAAAGAACTTGTAAAATGACATAAAAGCTCTTTCCGCTCCCTCTGCCGTGGATTCATACTATTCGTAGCCCTTATTTCTTGCTCAAAGCACACGGCGAACGTTGGAGGTGGCTATGAAAGAGCTCATCGAGCAGATTGCGAAAGCTCTAGTGGATAATCCTGACCAGGTATCTGTTAAGCCGATCGAAGGAGAACAAACGACAGTTCTTGAGCTAAGGGTTGCTCAGACTGACCTCGGTAAAGTGATTGGAAAGCAAGGGAGAACCGCACGATCGATCCGAACCATTCTGAGCGCTGCGGGAATGAAGCTTAAAAAACGGTTCACGCTCGAGATTCTGGAGTAACGCTTCATCAGCCATTCGGAAGCCTCTTATATATCCATAGCGCGGATCACTAAAACTCAGGGCCTGCGCGGTGAAGTCCGGATCGAGCAACTGCTCGAGGAAGACGAGGTCTTTGAGCCTGGCCGGAAGGTGACCGTGGCCGGCAGGGGCGCGGAACACGAAACGGAAATTGAATGGTTTCGCCGCCAGCATGGACGTTGCGTCGCCAAGTTCAAGGGAATCGACTCGATCTCGGAAGCTGAACGGTACGTCGGTAGCGAGATCAAGGTCGATACCAGTTCGTTGCCGGCGCTGCGGGAAGGTTCGGTTTATACCTTTCAATTGAAAGGATGCCGCGTTATATGCCGTCGATGGCGAGTATATCGGCACGATCACCGATGTGCTGACCGGCGGAACGGAGATATTGAAGGTTGATCGCGATAACGAAGAGACGCTGATTCCATTCGCGAAGGACTTCGTGAAAACGATCGATCTGGCGCAGCGCCGAGTTGACGTGGATTTGCCGGAAGGATTACGGGATCTGAACAAGTGATATGTCGCTGCAATTCGACATCATCACGATTTTCCCAGAGTTCTTCCGAGGTCCGTTCGATTTCGGCATTATCCGGCGTGGTAGGGAAAAAGGTCTACTTGAGATCCGAATCCACGACCTGAGGAGCTTCACTTCGGACCGGCATCGGACGGTCGATGACCGGCCGTTCGGTGGCGGCGAAGGGATGGTTTTCAAGCCGGAACCGATTTTCAAAGCTGTGGAAGCGGTCCGGCAACCTCAGCACGTTGAAGTCATCTTGCTGAGCGCAGCCGGCCGCCGATTCGATCAGGCCGATGCGTTGCGGTTTTCAAAGGCGGAACAGGTGATCCTGATCTGCGGCCGGTACGAAGGGATTGATGAACGGGTGGTCGAACACCTCGCGACAGCCGAAATCTCGATAGGAGATTTCATTGTTTCGGGCGGTGAGATCGCGGCGGCGGTCATCGTGGATGCTGTATCGCGCGATACGTTCCGGGCGTGGTCGGTAAGGAAGAGTCCGATATTGCGCGATTCGTTCTCCGACCCGAGCACTGGAAACACAGTTGGTCGAGTACCCGCATTACACGCGGCCCGCTGATTTTCGTGGTTGGCAGGTACCGGACATTTTGATTTCGGGCGATCACGAGGCGGTCAGGAAATGGCGACATGACGCCGCTCAGAGGAAGACGGAAAGAAACCGGCCGGACTTATTGCGCAATTTGAGAGAACTTATGAATGCACTAGACATGATTGAGAAACAGCAGCTGCGGACGGATATCCCGAATTTTAAACCGGGCGACACCGTCAAAGTTCACGTCAAAATCAAGGAAGGCGACAAAGAACGCATTCAGGTCTTCGAGGGCGTTTGCATCGCACAAAAACACGGTGGCACGCGCGCGACATTTACCGTTCGAAAGATTTCGTTTGGCCACGGCGTCGAACGCATCTTCCCGCTGCATTCCAAGGATCATCGACAAGGTCGAAGTAGTCCGCTCCGGGACGGGTACGGCGAGCGAAGCTCTATTACATCCGTGAATTGCGTGGCAAAGCCGCCCGCATTAAAGAAGTGAAAGCGGCAGCAGAGTAAAAAACAGGGACGAAACCACAAGAAGCACAAGCACATGTATCTCTTGTACTCTTTGTGGTTTCATTCTCAGCATTCATGAATCGTCTTCTCGCCGTTGCCTTCATCCTGTTCTGCTTCGAGATCGGTCTTTTCCTGGTCTTTGTTCCATGGTCTGCGCTGTGGGAACACAACGTTCTGCTGGGTTACTCGTTCACTCTTCAGCACCTTCTCCTTAATAACTTCGTACGTGGCGCCGTCTCGGGTCTCGGTGTTGTGGACCTCGTTCTCGGGCTGGGCGAACTCAATCGTTTCTGGAAATCGCTTAGAATCATCAATAGATGATCCGGTACTACGTCACCGACCGCAGGCGCGGCAATGTGATCGACTGTGCTGAGCGCGCCATCCGTAACGGCGTCGACATGATCCAGATCCGCGAAAAAGACCTTTGCGCCCGGGAACTGTTGCAACTCGCCTGCACGATTCGCGATCTTGCGTCGAACACAAACACTCGCATTTTGATGAACGATCGGCTGGACGTCGCACTCGCCGCCCGTCTCGACGGCGTGCATTTGCCGGGCAATGGTTTGCCGGCCGGCAGAGTCCGCTCGCTCGTCCGTGTCCTCGGGGTCTCGGTGCATTCGGTAACTGAAGCCCTCGAAGCGCAGCAGGCGCACGCCGACTTCGTCGTCTTCGGACCGGTCTTCGAGTCGCCTGGAAAAACCGCCGTCGGGCTGGATTCCCTGAGACAAGCCGCAAGCGCCGTTGAGATTCCGGTTCTTGCAATAGGTGGCATCACCATCGAAAACTCGGCAGCAGTCCTCCAGGCCGGCGCAGCCGGTATCGCGGGCATCCGGTTGTTCCAAACCCTGTAGGCGCGGTGTTGGATAAGCCACGGATTGAACGGATTTAACGGATGGGCGCATTCACAG
The DNA here is from genome assembly GCA_963738025.1 of uncultured Acidobacteriota bacterium. Classification (GTDB taxonomy): domain Bacteria; phylum Acidobacteriota; class Terriglobia; order 20CM-2-55-15; family 20CM-2-55-15; genus 20CM-2-55-15. The sequence continues at coordinate 566,962 of CAVTWA010000003.1, forward strand.
ACTGTTATAACGCGCCCATCCGTTAAATCCGTTCAATCCGTGGCTTATCCAACACCCACCTATATGGACACCAGCCCGGAGGGGCGTAAAACCGGCCCTCCGGGCCTGTAAACTTTGCTGGTTTGGTCCCCGGCCTTTCGGCCGGGGCTTTATTCTTACCCGCCTCGGGCGCTAATTCATTCATAAATTCTATGACGGCGTTCTCGTGGAATCAGTGAATTCCGCTGAGTGGCACCATGATTGCTAGCGTAAATTTCGTAGATTTCGAAAGGTTCTTATGGACGCCGACGAACATATCCAGCCACTCCGCTTATTCAGTCTCTCGCAGGCGCAAGAGACGGCAAGTGGATTTCAGTTGAACGAGGATGAGAAAAAACACCTTCAGGGGTGTGAACAGTGCCAGCAGGTACTCGAGGTTTTTGCGAAGCAGTTCAGCAAAACGAGACCGCCTAAGGATCAGCCTGGCGACGCGGCTTAGGCTTAGTCTCTAGGCCACGTGTTCGCGCACGTTTTCCGAACAGGTCTTACACTCGAACATGGGCCCGGGCACGTACACGACACTCTTGCACCAGGAGCATTCGTGGGGATGAAGGATGGGCTCGTCCGTGTGAACCATATACTCGCGACCCGGAAACAGGCCGCATTGCAGGCATTGCCGCAACGGTTGCCGCGGACGGAACCAGTTTCGGACTTTCTTAAGCCATGATGCGACCACCGCTCCCCTCCTGCAATGAAAGAAGCAGCTTCTGTTCCAAAACGCTCGTCCCCGCTCATTACTCCGACATCAGCTTGTGAATGAGTTCGGCGTCGGCGGGAGGGAAATCGAACTCAGCCAGTTGCGTCGGCGTAACCCACTGGAGGTCTGACACATCAAGCGGCTGCGGCTCACCAAAACTGATCGTGCAGTTGAAGAAATGCAGGCGAACGGATTTGCCGGGATAGTCGTGTTCGACTGTGAAGAGCTCATCTCCGGCAACGATGTCCACCCCCAGTTCTTCCCGGATTTCCCGCAAAAGCGCCCCTTCCAATGACTCTGCCGGTTCGACCTTACCACCCGGGAATTCCCACAGGCCGCCCAGATGAACGTTGTCCAATCGCCGCGTGATCAGGATCTTGCCGTCCCGCCGGATGACCGCCGCTACAACTTCAATTCTCACCAGCCAGAGATAGTCTTGTTGTCTTTCGGATTCAACAAAATTTCCAGAATTTTAAGAATTTTCTCTAACCCGCGGCGGACCTTTAGCCGATTAGAGCGACGATGATCAGGCAGCGCACAGAAAGTGATCAGAACACGGGGTTTGCACTGAATCCCGGCGTCGTTCACCCGGATCACGCGGTGCGCATGGGTTCGGCTAAGGTTCTCGAGCGGCTGGAACAACTCAGTCAGATCGGAATCGCGCTGTCGAAAGAGAGAGACACAAACCGGCTGCTGGAAACCATCCTGGCTGTTGCGAAACGTATTACGAAGGCCGATGGCGGAACGCTCTATCGCGTTACGGAAAACCGGACGCTTGAATTCGAGATTTTGCAAACCGATTCCCTGGGCCTCGCAATGGGCGGAACGACCGGCGTTGAAATCCCATTCGATCCGGTGCAGCTCTATGACAGCGCCGGAAAGCGAACTTTATCCAACGTGGTCTCGTACGCCTATCACTACGATACCTCGTTGAATATCGCCGATGCCTACACTGAAAAAGGCTTCGATTTCTCCGGCACCAAAAATATGGATAAGAGGACCGGGTACCGGTCGAAATCCTTCCTGACGGTGCCGATGAAGAATCATGAAAACGAAATCATCGGAATTCTTCAGCTGTTAAATGCAACGGATCCGGAAACGGGCAGCGTTACCGAGTTCTCGATGGAAGATCAACAGCTCGTCGAATCCCTCGCCTCTCAGGCTGCCATCGCGTTGACTAATCGGCTGTTGATCAGCCATCTGGAGCATCTGTTTGAGTCGCTCATTCAATTGATCAACCGGGCGATTGATGACAAGTCGCCGCATACCGGGCAACATTGCGATCGAGTTCCCGTTCTCACAATGATGCTCGCGGACGCCGTCAGTTCCTGCAAGATAGGTCCCCTGAAAGAATTCTCGATGACGGAAAAGGACCGGTACGAACTCAAAATTGCCGGGCTGCTGCACGATTGCGGCAAGATCACCACTCCGGTTCACGTCGTCGAAAAAGCCACAAAGCTTCAGACGCTTTACGATCGAATCGAAACCATTGATACCCGTTTCGAAATCATCAAACGCGATGCCGAAATTGCCCTGCTGCGCGCCGAGCTCGTAGCTGTCCTGAAAGGCGATCCGCAATCTGCTGAAGCAGCGGCCCGTCGCTTCAGTCAGCAAATCCGCGAGATTGATGAAGACCGTGCATTCCTGCGCTTCAGCAACATCGGATGCGAAGGCATGCATCCGAACGACGAACAGCGCGTCCGGGAAATTTCTTCCAGATACCGCTGGCATAATCCGAACGGCACCGAAACCGACTTCCTCACGGCTGACGAAGTCGAAAATCTGACAATACGTTCAGGAACGCTCACGGCCGCAGAACGGCAGATCATCAATCACCATATCGATTCGACGATTCAGATGCTCGAAGCATTGCCCTGGCCTCGTCACCTGAAGAATGTGCCCGAATATGCCGGCGGTCACCACGAACGGATGGACGGCAAGGGCTATCCGCGGGGACTGAAGCGCGACGAGATGTCGGTGCAGGCGCGCTGCATGGGTATCGCCGATATTTTCGAAGCACTGACGGCAACGGACCGCCCCTACAAACGAGGAAAAACCCTGTCGGAAGCACTCGAAATCATGGGGAAGTTCAAGCTCAACGGGCAAATCGATCCCGATCTGTTTGACGTCTTCATCTGGGAACGTGTTTACCTGAAGTACGCCCGAAAATACATGAATCCAAGCCTTATCGATCGTGTCGACCTTTCCAGTATCCCCGGCTACACACCGCCACCCAACTCTCCCGCACCCCCTCTACGATAGAACGTGTAGGCGCGGGCTTTTCGCCGCGTCTACACGTTCTCCCCTCCACGTCAGAAGGGTTTACTCGAATTGTTCATAAGGCAGACCGACGTAGTTTTCCGCAATTACGGTCTGGCCTGCCTCCGAGCCGGTGAGGTAATCCAGTTCTGAAATTTGCAGACGCCTGCTCATCGGATCATCGTCAAATTTGTGCAGAAGGTTCGTATACCACCACGAAAATCGAATCGCTTTCCACACGCGCCGTAACGCCGTTCCGGAATAACGGTCCAGCAGGTCGGCTCGTTTTTCTTTGTAGTACGCGATAAGGGCGCGGTGAAGATAGTAAATGTCGGAGGAAGCAAGGTTGAGGCCTTTGGCTCCCGTCGGAGGCACGATGTGCGCCGCGTCTCCAGCCAGGAAGAGACGGCCGAATCGGATGGGCTCGGCTACAAAACTGTGCAGCGGAGCAATGCCCATCTCCAGACGCGGTCCCCGCGTAAGATGACTAGCTTCTTCCGCAGGAAGACGGCGGCACAACTCATCCCAGAAAGCGTCGTCGGTCCAGTTCTCCACTTTGTCGTTGAGATCACATTGTATGTAGTAACGGCTGCGGGTCTGCGATCGCATGCTGCACAGTGCAAAGCCGCGCTCGTGGTTTGCATAGATCAGTTCATCTTTGACCGGCGGAACATCCGAAAGGATTCCGAGCCAGCCGAACGGATATTCCCTTGAAAACGTCGTGATCTGATCCGCGGGAATGCTCTTTCGCGCCGCGCCGTGAAAGCCGTCGCAGCCCGCCACGAAATCACAGACAAGTTCCTTTTGCTCGCCATTCTGGAGAAAGATCACCCGCGGGTGATCCGTATCGTAATCCTCCACGCGTACGGCGGCCGCCTCATAATGGGCAATGCCGCCTGCCTCGTCGATATGCGCTTTCATCAAGTCGTAGGTAATTTCGGTCTGACCGTAGACCATCACGACTTTGCCGTTGGTATGTTTCGGAAAGTCAACGCGTTCGAGGCGGTTATCGAAAGCGAGATTGATTCCCTCATGAATCAGGCCCTCGCGGTCCATTCGATCGCCTGCTTTGGCCTGCCTCAGCATGTCCGCCATGCCCTGTTCGATGACACCTGCACGGATGCGGCCGAGAACGTAGTCGCGGCTGCGACTCTCCAGGATGACCGTATCAATCCCGTGCAGATGTAAAAGCCGCGCGAGCAACAGTCCCGATGGACCCGAACCAATAATGCCGACTTGAGTTCGCATAGTTTGTGGTTAAGTCAGGCTCCAAAGTAACACGCTTGCAAAGGGAAAAACGCTGTGGTCCGTTCGTGTGGCAGGCAATCTGGCGAAAAAACGCGACCGAACGGTTCTGTTCATCGCCTTTCGGCGATAGAATTCTGGGCGGAAGGAACTCTCAATGAACAAACCAGGCTCGAAATGGATAACGGTGCTCTCCGTAGTGGCGACCTTCGCGGTCTTCATGGCCCAACCGCTGCGCGCGGAAATGGTTGAAAAGACAAAAAAGGTTGGCGCCACCACAGTCCGGTACAAGGTGGTCCTTCCGAATGGATACGATCCCGCGAAGGCCTACCCGGCGATTCTGGCCTTTGGCGGCGGGCCGCAGACGATGAATACGGTCGACAGCGTGCTCAGCCGGAACCTCCGCACCGAAGCCGAGAAGCGCGGCTACATCGTTGTCGCTCCGGCAGCGCCGGACGATCAATTGTTCTTCGAAGACGGCGCGCGGATCTTTCCGGAATTTCTGAAATTGATCCTGGCGGACTACAAAATCGAGGGAAACAAGTTTCACATTGCCGGGCCGTCGAACGGGGGCATTGCGGCGTTTCATGTTGCGGCAAAAAACCCACAGTACTTCCTGTCGGTAACCGCTTTCCCGGGATACATGTGGGAACCGACCAATGCCAAGCTTCAGGCGATCTCGAAGATGTGCGTGTTCATGTACGTCGGCGAGCTGGACGAATACATGTGGCACCCTGAGATGCAGAAGGAAGCGGAATTCCTGCGTTCCAAAGGGACGGTAGCGCACTACACCGTCGAGAAAGGCCAGCCCCATCGGATGGAAACGCTTGCTGGAGCGAATGCCAGCCGTTTGTTCGAAGGCTTCGAAGAGACGAAGAAGGGCTGCAGTAAGTAGGCCATATTGTAGATGCGGCAATAAAGTCAGGCTCGCAGGCGCGGGCTAAAAGCCCGCGCCTGCGAGCGGAATTTCTCCTTCACAGGTAAGTCGAACCGCGGCCGTCGAAATCAACAACATGTAATATAATTCGCCCAACTATCGGCGGCACCAGAGATCTGAGGAGGGAGCCCGCAAATGCCAAGCTGGCGAAGAAGTTGGACAATCGCTGCAGCGATCACTGCCGTGACAGGCGTGTTTATTCTGGCAGTCATGACGCGAAGCATGGCAACAGCTCAAGGCGGTGGACAGGCCGCCCTGCCGCGCGTGGCCGGCAAACCCGATTTCAGCGGGATCTGGGAAGCTAACAACACGGCGAACTGGGATCTGCAAACGCACGAGGCGCGTCCGATGGTGGCGCAACCCGGTTTCGTTGCCAATTCCGTCGTTCTCGCGGCGCCGGTGCTCGGCCTCGGTTCTATCGGCTGGGTTCCCGGGGGGCAGGCGTTGTGGAAGGCGACGAGATCCCGTACCAGCCATGGGCCGCAGCTCGCAAGAAAGAAAACCTGGAACACTGGATGGACCGCGATCCCGAGATCAAGTGCTTCCAGCCTGGTGTTCCCCGCGCCATGTACATGCCGCACCCGTTTCAAATCATCGAGAGCGCGACGAAAATCATGATGGTCTTCGAATATGCGAATGCGCAGCGGACGATTCATCTGAACAAGATGGACGAATATCCGAATGTGGCATTCATGGGCTATTCAGTCGGGCATTGGGAGGGAGACACGCTTGTCGTCGACGTCAAAGATTTCACCGATGCGACGTGGTTCGACAGATCAGGGAATTTCCATAGCGATGCTCTGCATGTCATCGAGCGGTACAGTGCCATGGGCCGGGACGCCATTCGGTACGAAGCCACGATTGAAGACCCCCAGGTTTTCACAAAGCCATGGAAGATCAGCATGCCACTCTATCGCCGGCTGGAGCCGAATGCGCAGCTGATGGATTTCCGCTGCGTCGAAATGGTTGAAGAAACGATGTACGGTCATCTTCGAAAACAGCAACTGGTGAAACGGTGGGTCGGGAACACGATGACCGTCGACATTACGCGCACAATCCCACCGGGTGAGGCGGTGCATGAGCGTTACATTTCGGGGAACCCGCCCGCGAAGTAAATTCGGAGGTCCGTTTTTATGCGAATCAAACTGACTGTTGGAACGATCATTGCCGGAAGCGCGCTGCTTTTATCCCAGGTTCCGCTGTGGGCGCATCACGCATTTGCTGCAGAATTCGACGAGAAAAAACCCGTCAATTTCAAGGACGCCACCGTAACCCGGGTTCAGCTGATCAATCCGCACAGCTGGATCTATGTCGACGTGAAGCAACCCGACGGCAGCGTCGAGAACTGGGCAATTGAAGCCGGCAGCCCGAACATCCTGCTGAGACGCGGCATCACGAAAGACACCTTGAAAGTCGGACAGAAGCTCGTCGTCGACGGATATCAGTCGAAAGACGGATCGCACCGGGCAAATGGCCGGGACCTCACGTTGCCCGACGGATCAAAACTCTTCCTCGGGTCTTCGGGTGACGGCGCTCCGTACGAAGTGCAGCGCCCCGGTATCGATACGAAATAAGGCGAGGAGCGCGGTCATAGACCGCTCGACTGTGAGGAATGCTTATGCGGAACCGATATCTTGCATCACTGGCTGCGCTGGCTCTCGCGGCGGTGCTCATTTCATTCGCCTCCATGTCCACCCGCGGACAGACCGCCGCGCCGAAGACGGCTGCGCCCACAGCCAGGCCCGGAGCGGCGCCCAAGACACCGTGGGGCGAGCCGGATTTACAGGGCACCTGGTTCGTGATGGAAAATGTGCCCCTGGAGCGCTCCGCCACAAATGCGAATAAGCAATTCTTGACCGAGGATGAGGTCGCTGCAGCGGATAAGGCGAAAACCGTGGACCCGGGCCGCAATGCTCGTTCAGCCAATAGCGCGCAAGATGTCAATGGTGCCTATAACGCAGTGTTCAACTCCGTTTTGAAGACGAGTAAGCGCACCTCGATGATTATCGATCCGCCGGACGGAAAGATACCGCCTCTGACAGCGGAAGCCCAGCAACGGCAAGGACGCGGTGGTCGCGGCGGCGGACCTGCCGGCGGCGGTGGCCGCGGAGGCGGCAATCCCAATGATAATCCGGAAACGACGGCGCAATCACCACGCTGTCTCGGAGTACAGATGCCCTTCCTTCCGCTGAACACGTTGTTCGCGCAGGGCACGGTCATGCAGGTTGTCCAGGGCCCGAAGTCCATGGGCATCTATATGGAAGACGATCATGCCGGCGGCGGCAACCGCGTCATCTTCATGGATGGGCGCCCCCACTTCAACGCCAGGAGCGTGCTCGGCGATTCGCGCGGCCACTGGGAAGGAAACACGCTGGTCGTCGAAACGACGAACTTCACCCAGGGTTACCGCGGAGCCAATCCTGACACCTATAAGATGACGGAACGGTTCACACGCGTGGATGCGAACAACTTGCGCCGCGAAATCACGTTCGAGGATCCCAAAACCTGGACACGGCCGTGGACCATCATGATCGAGATGGGAAAGACCGACGATCACCGCCATATGATTTTCGACTCGGCCTGCCACGAAGGAAATTACGGCCTGACCGGCATCCTCGTCGGCGCACGCCGGGAAGAGCAAGCCACGAAAAAGTAAGCTGTAGGCGCGGTCTATGACCAGAGCTGATCACAATCTTAACGCGAAGGATAAATTTTCTTTGTACTGGTCGACCACCGGCACCGAAAGCCAATAGGCGATGCCCAACGGAAACGCAGACGGCTTGCCGGATATCATCACGAAGGCCCGCGGAGCATTTATGACTCGCTGACGGCGCGGCTCAACTAAGATCGCGTGGTTTCGAGCAGCGTGCTGTTGCACCTGGGGCCGGTTATTCGCTGATCCGTTTCATCGACGAGTCACCATTGACCCACAAGGGCGGACGCTTCGATTGCACGACGATCAATCTTCCCGGATATCAGGTTGCATTTACATTTCCACTACATTCACAACGATGATTGGAGCCAGTTTGGCGGCGTTCTCCGCCATGCAACAGATGGGTAATGCGCAACTGCATACGCACACGAATACGGTCATAGACCCGCGTGCAACGCCAACATGACCTGGATTCGCGGCAGCCACAACTACAAGTGGGGCGGCGAAGTGTGGTTTCAGGGCCACATCACGGCCCGCCGTTCGGCGTATTGCACCTTCTTGCCGAACGGGCACCGGCTCAACCATCACTGATACCGCCGGGTGGTCGCCGGTGACCAGCCGAGGGCATCGCATTACGAGTTCTTCTGGCACCAAGATCATATCAGCAGAAGCCGACGATATGTGCAGGGCATTTAGTCCTACAAGGCTCGTTTTACTGGCAGGATTCCTGGAAGACGACGCGCAATTTGACGCTCGATTACGGGCTGCGATGGGATTACGCCTCCGTCCCGAAGGAACAGTATGGCCGCTCGGCGAACCTCGGATTGGTTCCGAATCCGGCTGCGGGAAACGCTATTGGCGCAGCAGTATTTCAGGCGACTTGCCACTGCGACTTCGTTCATTCCTATCCGTACGCGTTGGGACCGAGAATCGGCTTCGCTTATCAGTTCAGCCCCAAGACCGTTGTGCGCGGCGGATGGGGATTCATTTATGGCTTCGCACCCGACATCAATGTGAGCACTTCGGCGAACCAGACCAACACACCGGTGGGCACGAATGCCTTTGCTAATGTCAGTACAGCAGGTGCATTGCCGCAGCCGGTATGGCCAAACTTCGATCCGGGCCAGACGCCGCTGCCCGGCCAGATAACCGGGTTTACGGGCTTCACGTCGCTGGACCGCAATGCCGCCCGGCCTCCAAGGCAGAACCAATACAGCATCGGGATCGAACGAGAGATGACACGGGATCTTGTCTTCGATGCCTCGTATGTCGGCAATCGCGGTGTATGGTGGGCCGGTCCTCTCGGCTATCTCAATCAGGTGTCTCCGGCCAGATTCGGCCAGTTTGGCTTGAATCCGTTTAATAATCCGGACGACAACCTGCTGCTCAGCTCTCCGCTCAGCAGCCCGCAAGTCATTGCCAGGATCGGCAACTTTCTGCCTTACCCCGGCTATAGCACTTCGAATACGCTGTTGAATGCCCTGCGGCCCTTCCCACAATTCAGCACCATCACCGTGACGAATTCACCGACAGGCAACACCTGGTACGACTCCCTGCAGGTGAAGCTCACCAAGCGGATGTCGAAAGGCCTGCAGGTCAACGGGACCTATACGTTCTCGAAAGCTTTCGTCAGCACCCGGCAAGACCTGTTCAACCCTGCGAGTTCATCGAAGAGTATTCAAGCCACAGATCAGCCGCACGTGCTTTCGATGAATATTCTCTATCAGACGCAAAAGTATTTTGGCAGTCACCTGGCCGATGTAGTGACCAGAGACTGGCAGATCGGGGCTTTCCTGCAGTACGCCAGCGGATTGCCGCTCACCCCTCCAACCGCGACCACGACAAACAATCTGCCGGGCGGAAACGAGATGGTCCGCACCGGCCAGCCGCTTTATCTGAAGGACCTCAATTGCCATTGCTTCAATCCAACCACGGATCAAGTGCTGAATCCTGCCGCCTGGACCAATCCGCCAGCCGGCATCTACGGTCCTGGTCCGATTTCCGTCTTAGGCCCGAACCTGCAGTACTCGGATTTCCGCGGACAGCGCCGTCCTTCCGAGAATCTCAACATCGGCCGCGCTTTCCGGATAGGAAGAGAGGAGCGGCCCGTGATTTTTTCGATCCGGGCGGAGTTCTCCAATGTCTTCAACAGGACGCTGATGACGAACCCGATCACGACAAATCCGCTGGCTGCTCCGACCAGAAACTCTTCAGGCCAGTTGACCGGCGGGTTTGGCGTCATCAATGAAGTCTTCGCGACGGGCTCATTCCCGAGTGGATCCATGCTGCCGCGTCAAGGGACATTAGTCGGACGCATCACCTTCTGACAAACACAGGCGCGGGCCTAAAGCCCGCGCCTGCCGGAGGATCAGACTGTTATGATGTTGTCCGCTTGGAGATCCAACGACACCCTGCACCCATGCTGCTGCTCTCTTGCGGTAGCGGCGTCGCAGCGCTCATTTACGAAATTATCTGGTTTCAGCTCCTCGAACTGATCGTTGGATCGTCAGCCGTGTCGCTCGCGGTGCTTCTTGCCACGTTTATGGGAGGGACGTGCCTCGGCAGTCTTCTCCTGCCCCGCCTGGTATCCGAGCATTACGATCCGCTGAAAGTGTATGCCTGTATCGAGCTCGGTATCGCGGCTCTCGCGATCGCCGTGCTTCTGCTGACACCACTCGCGGGCAGCGTTTACACGGAGTGGAGCGGATTCGGCCTGCGGACGTTCGCCTTGCGCGGAATCGTCGCCGCCATCTGTCTGCTGCCGCCAACGGTTCTGATGGGGGCGACCCTGCCGACGCTCGCGCGGGCTGTCGCGGCAGACCGGAACGGTATCTCATGGCTTGGTCTGCTCTACGGAAGCAACATTGCCGGAGCCGTATTCGGGTGCCTGCTTGCCGGTTTTTACTTGTTGCGCAACTTCGATGTCAGTACCGCGACATTCATCGCCGCAGCAGTCAACGCTGTTGTTGCGCGCGATTGCGTTCTGGTTAGCAGATTCGGGAATGCGCGGTCATAGACCGCGCCTACAGTATGCTCCGACTGCAGGCGCGGTCTATGACCGCGCACCCTCAGTCTACGTCGCAATAGCTCTCTCAGGGCTGTGCGCGATGGCTGCCGAAGTCGTCTGGACCCGCACGCTAGGGCTCCTGTTCGGAGCATCGGTATATACACTTTCAATCATCGTCGCCGTGTTTCTCACCGGTCTCGGAATCGGCAGCGGCATTGGTTCGTGGCTCTCCCGTACTCTCTCGAACCCGCGCTCCGCGCTGGGAACATGCCAATTGCTCGGGGCGGGCGCCATCGCCTGGACTGCCTACAATGCTGGCGCGTCGCTTCCCTACTGGCCGGTGAACCCGTCCCTGTCCTCCAGCATCTGGTTCAATTTTCAGCTCGATCTCGACCGCGCATTCTGGACGTTGTTACCACCGACGCTCCTATGGGGCGCAAGCTTTCCGCTCGCAATTGCAGCAACCGGGCCGCGCAAATCCGACACCGGCCGGATGATGGCCGGCGTCTACGCCGCCAATACGCTTGGCGCCATCGTAGGCGCCCTGGGCGCCAGTCTGGTTCTGATCGGATGGATGGGATCTCAGCACACAGAGCAGTTGCTCATCGCAGTTTCGGCGTTTGCCGGTTTATTCGTGTTGCTGCCTGTGGCGGGCCGCTGGACCTCGCGGGTCTGTCTGCAGTCGCGGTATTGCTCAGTGCTCTATTGATCATTAGCGTCCCACCGGTTTCGAAACTCCTTATTGCATATGGCCGCTATGCCGCCACCTGGGTGGGCAAGGGCGATATCGTGTATGCGCGTGAGGGACTGAACTCATCAGTCGCTGTGTCGCAATTTTCGGACGGCATCCGGACGTTTCACGTCGCCGGCAAGATCCAGGCCTCTACGTCAGCCCGCGACATGCGACTTCAACGGATGCTGGGGCACCTCACCACTCTGGTTTCCGGCAATGCCCGATCTGTCCTCGTTATCGGTTGCGGCGCCGGAATTACCGCAGGCGCAGTGTCCATCGATCCGAGGATGGAACAGATGACGATCGCAGAAATCGAGCCGCTGGTGCCGCAGACGGCATCGGCTTACTTCGCCGC
>CAVTWA010000004.1:0-601070 GCA_963738025.1 uncultured Acidobacteriota bacterium
ACTTGATCACTACGGTTCCGTCGCCGAACACATCGTGATCCTCGCCCCTCAACACGATCGTTTTGCTTTTCGCCAGTTCCGTAAAGTAAGCGGGGTCAGCGACGGCGCCCAATCTCTGGCCGTTATTCTGGCGCGGCGCAAATATTGCATCGCGATCGGCCTGTTGCACGATCCAGGTTGAGCCCGCGAATGCATTAGCGTTCGCAACATGATCGCCGTGGTAATGCGAGAGAGCCAGATAAGTAACGTCCGACGGTTTGTATCCGATCGCGGCCAACTGCGGCAGGAGCGGCCGATCCACCGTGAACGCGCCCTGTTTCGCTGGCGCGGGGCCGTTTGCGAAGGCGCTGTCCGGAATCTCACCCGTATCCCACATCATTGTCCCCTTGGGATGCACGATCAGAAAGCACGGCGTGACCATATTCGACGTCGCAAGCTCGCCGGGCTTGAAACCCATCGAGTCACCGTTGGCGACCGTGATCCGCCCGCAATCGAAAACATAAAGGCGAACCGATTTCGGCGCCGCCGGTTTTCGCGTTTGAGAGAACCCCAGAGGCAGCATTGAGAAAAGCACCAGGACAGCCACCACATACACCATGCGCGTTATTCGTTGCATCATGGCGGGAAGAATATCATCACTCTGTCTACTGTGTGACTGTGGATCTGGCTGCCCGCCAAACCGAATTTCCCGGCATGAAGTAATCGATTCCGACCATTACTCCGGCTCGGCAAACCGGAACTCCGGTCCTGCAATCCCCAACTTCGGTCCGCGCCAACATGTTTCCGGCCTGAAACTTCGCAGCGTCGCTTATAAAAGTTTTTATTGAACTGCTGCGGTATCTGCTGTTGTCCTTGAAGCAGGAGATCAGTCATGAAACAGTTCGTTTTCATTGCCGCACTGCTCGTGCAGGGATCTGCTCTGGCGCAGGGTCTGCAGCCTCTCCGTTTGAAGGAAACTGTCGGTGATTTCCCTCGCAATCAGCTACAGCTGAAAACGAACGGGCCGGTTTCCATTGCCGTCAATCAAGGGGAACGCGCGGCATATGAGAAGATTGCGGAAATCGCGGGGCTGAACATCGTGTTCGATCCGGATTTTCGCAACAGTCCAGGCGCGCCTTTCCGGATTGAGAATGCGGATGTGCTTCAGGCATTCGACCTCCTATCCGCACGCGCGGGCGCCCTTGTGGAGGTTCTCAACAGCAACACGATCATTGTTTCGCAGGATAATCAGCAGAAGCGTCGTGATTATGAATCTATGGTCCTTAAGACGTTTTATCTGCCGAATGGCGCGGCGCCGCAGCGTCTGACTGAAACCGTAACGGCACTTCGCACCACTTTAAGCATCAGGTATCTCGCACAGAGTACGGTCGCGAACGCCGTCGTGATGCGCGATACGCCGGAGCGTGTCGCAGCGGCGGAAAAGATTGTCGCATCGTCGATGCCCCTTGTAACAGGCACCGCTGTATCCACGATGGGTGAGAGCATCGGTAATGGTCACATCCTGACGCTCGAAAACGGCATGGTGAAAGACTCGGCGCCGGCGCGTGCGATGCTGGCGGTCAGCGGCTCCGCGTCAGTCTCTCTCGATGCGAAGGACAGTACTCGTTCACTTTTTGAAAGGCTCGGGCGCACGGCAGGGCTGAACGTCATCTTCGATCCGGACTTCCGCAGCCTGGATGCGTTCTCATTCAAGGCCGACAATCTTGATGCTTTGGACGCAATCGAACTGCTGGCATTGCAGACGCGAAGTTTCTGGGAAGCAGTGGACAGCAAGACGATACTGGTGGCACCCGATAATCAGGCCAAACGACGCGATTTCCAGAATGTTTCGGTCAAAACATTCTACTTACCAAACGCTGGCCGCACGGAGATGATTGAGATCGTCACCGCGCTTCGAACCATTTTAAACGCCAGATACGTGGCAACAGTCTCGGATTCGAACGCGATTGTCATGCGCGACTCGGCGAACAAGCTGGCGCTTGCAGAAAGGATCGTTTCGGACTTGCGTAAACCCAGCAGCGTGATTGCCACGGCGGGATTTCCCTCAGGCAGTGAAGCGGGATTCGTCCAGAGCCGGCGTGCGGCAGAGACACTCGGGGCTCCGGCGTTGGCGCTGCAATTCACAGTTCGCGGCCCGTTTTCGTTTGATGCGAATGACACGGCCCGCGCCACTTATGAAGCGGTCGCCGCCATGGCAGGTCTTCGCATCGTTTTTGACAGCCGGTTTCAGGACTCTGCCGCCACGCCATTCAAGGTCGAGAACGTCAATATTAGCGACGCGCTCGATTTTCTTTCGCTTCAGACCAGGACCATCTGGCAGATGATGGACGATAACACGGTGCTCGTGGCGCCGGACAATCCAAGCGCGCGCGGACCTGTTGCCAAAGGTGACCAGGACGATCAGCCTGGCGCCGCGTGCAGGCACTCCAGGTAATACCAATGAAATCGTGACGGCGCTCCGGGCGCTCCTTAACATCCGGCAGATTTCTGCTCTCGACAGCTCGATTGTCATGACGGATACGGCCGAGAACGTCGCATTTTCTGAAAAAATAGTAAAGGAACTGCAGGCACCGGTCTCGCGCTGACGCCGTTTTGATAAGCCACGGATTTAACGGATGGGCGCGTTAAACAGTCTGTGAATGTGCCCATCCGTTAAATCCGTTCAATCCGTGGCTTATCCATGTGGCCAATAACCCGAATGTACTGTCCCTTGCTGACGGCAGTCCGCCAGGCGACTACGCGCTTCCAAGGACTTATCGGTAGCGCAGTCCGAAGGGTATCAACTGCAATTCGGCTGCGTCACCGGACCGGATTCCGGTGCGATGGGCATGCACTTTCTGAACATGCCCTTGATAAACGACGGACAGATCGACGTGACGCGGCCCGGAGATCGTGATCTATGAACCATTACCGAATGGAGGACTGCGCCTCATCGGTGCGGACTATCTGGTGTTTGCTGACACGTGGAATGCGACTGACCTTGCCCTGGTTTGACGTACATCAAATAGCTGTTAACTTTGCTGATGAACGGAGAACGAAATGGGCCGGAGAGAGTTGGTAGGTAATCGACAGTACACGGATGAGTTCAAGGTCGAAGCGGTTCGATTGAGTGAATCGCTGGGGATGACGGACGCGGCCAAACGATTGGGGATTCCGCATTCGAGTTTATATAACTGGGTGCAGCTGAAGCGAGCGGGCAAGTTCAAGGCGTCGGAAGGAGTCGCGGTGCCTGTGAAGCGATCGCTGACGGAAGTTGAGGCAGAGAATGTCCGGTTACGGCGGGAATTGGCGAGCGCGAAACTGGACTTGGAAATCGTAAAAAAAGCGGCGGCGTATTTCGCGAAGGAGTCGCGGTGAAGTATGCCTGGATCGAAGAGCATCGCGACCAGTTCAGCGTGACGCGGATGTGCCGGCAGCTGGACACGTCACGAACCGGGTACTGCCAGTGGAGAAATCGGCCACCGAGTGAACGATCGATTGCGAATGCGTCTCTCGATGCGCAGGTGACAGCGATTCACGAAGGCAGTCAGCGTAGCTACGGCCGCCCGCGGATCGTTCGAGGGCTGCGCGATCGCGGGGTTGTTGTCGGCCACGAAAGGGTTCGAAACAGCCTGAAGCGACAGGGGCTGCGCTCGGTGTATAAGCGACCGTATCGGGTGACGACCGATTCGAATCATCACAATCCCATTGCGCCCAACGCACTGAGTCGCCGATTCGACGGCTGGGCCATCAACAAAGCCTGGGTCGGGGACATCACTTATGTTCAAACCGGAGAGGGCTGGCTTTATTTGGCCTGCGTTATGGATTTAGCGAGCCGAAGAATTGTGGGCTGGTCTATGAGTGATCGAATCAAAGCTGAATTGGTCGACCGATGCGTTGAAATCCGCTTATGGTCAGCGAAAACCGTGCGCCGGGGTCATCATGCACAGCGACCGCGGCAGCCAATACGCCAGTGCAAAGCATCGGGAACTCCTCAAGACGTATCGAATGGTTCAATCCATGAGCAGACGGGCAAACTGTTGGGACAACGCGCCAATGGAAAGTTTCTTTAAAACGCTGAAAGTCGAACGCATCCATCGCGTCCGCTACGAGTCACGAGCGCAAGCCAAGCTCGATATCATCGACTGGATCGAGGGCTTCTACAATCAAAGCCGCATACATTCGTCAATCGGTTACAAGACTCCGATCGACGTCGAATCCAGTGTTCTGACCACGTGAAGTTGGTGTACGTCAAATCGGACGCACTCGGAGCCGCCGCAACTGATGGGACAGCTCTTTCAACTCTTCGAAACCCCCAACCGCTTCGGACTGCCGGCGTTTTATTCCCTGCATGTCTGGGCATGGAAGGACAGTCCCACCGGAGCGTTTGTGAACTGGCACGCCAACGTTTCATGCAACGCATTCAAGGGCAGGACCACTCCGCAATAGACAAAGTCTCTCGGCGCGTGCTCTGCCATTGATAGCGGCACGCGCCCACTATCCCAGAGTTCCGGGACATGGGATCGCAGGAGTCATCGATGCGGTTGGTGACGACGTGCCGCGGTGGAAGCCCGGACACGCCGTCGGCAAACCGTCGCCGTCCTCGGGATCTGCGGACTCGGACACCTTGGCGGCCAGTTTGCTTCGAAGATGTGCTTCCGCACGTTCGCGATCGGGCGCGCGAAGGACAAGGAACCACCGACTCGGCAACACGGCGCTCACCATTACATCGACATCCCGGAGGGGCGAACTTTCGGGTGCGATGAAAGAGACCGGACTTGGTACGCCCGCGACTCGCGCCTCCATCATAGAAGTGCTCTTATGTCAACGTTGGACACGGGCATGGCGAGTTACGGGTACAGCTTTTTCCGGCGCGCGGGTATCGACGTCTGATAAATCCGGGACAAGTGAAGCGTCTCTACTGCCCGGCCGGGATGATCTTCACTTCAGTGGTTTCTTTCGAGTTCTCCAGGATGCGGGACCGGTTTGCCTTTGCCTTCGAACGGCGTCAGCACTGCCGGATCGAAATACGAGAACTGCTCGATGTCTTCCCATGCAAACAGCTTGTAGTCGCCGGGCGTGACGCCACGGATGTTGAAGCGGCCGTTCACAGCGGTGACCGCAGTCTTGAAAAGGTCTGTACGGTTGCGAAGGCGGTCCGGGATGAGCACGGCCTGGACGCCGCTGACCGGCTTGCCCGCGGCGTCGACGATGGTTCCGCCGATTTCGCCGCCATTGGAGCTGACGACGACGTCGAGCGTTCCCTCGAGGCGATCGCCGATCGTGATCCCTTGAAGGACGTCGGCGCGATCGATGTGCGCATCCTTTATATACATGTTCGCCTCCAACCCATTCACGACGAGCTTGTAATCTCCGGGCGTGATCTTCGTCATCGTAAACGTTCCGTCGGCGGCGGGCCGCGGCGGCAAGCCTCCCTGCAGCGCTGCAGCCAGAATCGAGCCGCCGCCGGTTTGCAGTATCGGCATCAGGCGCGAGTACGGATTCTCACCTGCGGGAAGATTGCCTTCAATGCGGATGCGTCCCGGAATGCTGATGCCCGGAGTCACGATCACCGGAAGGTTCTCGATATCGTGATCCACTTCCACGGCTACCTGCGCTCTGTTGATCGACGACAGAATTGCAGCCGCATCTATCTGCGCACCGCCGCGACCTCCGGCCAGGGCGGCCGGGGACGGCTGCGTCTGAACCATCAACCAATACGATCCGGCCGCGACGTCGCGCACTTCGAAATCTCCTGTGCCCCCGCTATACCGGTTGCCTTGCAAGGCTCCCGTAGCTCCTCCGAGAAGCGCCTCCAGCGGCGACGCCTCGCCGACAGGATTTCGCGGAGAGACGGAAAGCTGCGCCGCGAGCGGCGGCCGGCCCGTGCTCGCATCAATCACTTTGCCGCGAATGCGGAACCGCTGGCCTTTACTCAGATTGAAGTCGACGCGCGTTTCCCCACCCGACTGCAGATCGATCACCGACGCGCGGGAAATGTCGTTGGTTCCCGGATAGTAGGTGAGCGTATACCCGGAATCCGCGACCTCGTTGGCAGGCGCCCCAGGCCCATAGATTCCCGAAAGCTGGCTCATCGCTTGAGCGTCCTGGGCCGTCGGCGCCATAGCTACTGCCTGGGACAATGTGGAGGAAATGGCCTCCATCGCGGACTTTGTTCCGCTGGCGCTCACGAAGTACCTTCCCGGATTCAACCAGTACAGCCGGTATTCCCCAAGATCGTTGGTTTTCGCGGACTGCACGGTCTGAAGCGTCCGCTTGCCGTTCGCGTCGTACGTCGTTCGCAATGCCTGGACCGTAATGCCGGGTTGAGGGTCGCCATAGGTATCGACGACGCGCCCGCTGATCGTCGGCGCCTGCGCCAGTCTGAACTCGATTTCCGGAACCTGCTGGCCCGCGCGCACTGAGATGATCGTTCCGGTGCGATTGAATGAACGCTGACCATACTCCTGGCGGGCGAAGCCGTTCCGTGCCGCTGCGACGCGATAATTCCCGGGATCGACATCTCGAATTTGAAAACGTCCCCGCTCGTCTGTCGTCGCCGTAGGAAGAGGTCCGGGCTGTTGCACAGTGATTGCTCCCTGTGGCACTGCCTGGCCGGGTTGTCCCGGCGCAGCGCCACGGCCGACCGGCGCAGTTGCTTCCGCTGTGATCCCCGCGAATCCTCCGACTCCCCGGATGAGCGTCACGGTTGCGCGAGGAATGGGTTCGCCGGTTCCCACGCGAAGTACGGTTCCCGTAATCGTTGCTTTTTCGGGAGGCGGCGTGTTCTGAACGAATGCGAGCAGCAGAGCCAGCGCAATACGTGTCATGAGTTCACCTCGATGAATGCCCACTGTAAACCCATCAAGCCTGCTCCGCAAGTTACAGAATGGTAACTTGATTAAAGTGAAAAGCCTCGACTGGCGCAGTCGGAAACGGTACTGAAGTAACTCATTTTTGGCAATGTCTTAAAAACGAGTGACGGCTCTGTAATCCGTGTTAAATTGAGCCGCGCTCCAATTTCTCAATCGCTTTGTAGCTTGCCCGTCGGGTGGGTTACCTTCTCGCACGGAAAATAGAACGTGCCAGGCCTTACTATGACTCCAACCGAATTCGGCGATCAGTCCACTCTTGCCGCCTCGGTGCCGGCAGAAGGCGTCTCACTGAATGCCGGCGACCTGATTGGCCACCGTTTTCGCATCGTGCGCAAACTTGGCGAGGGCGGGATGGCTGTGGTGTATGAAGCTCAAGACGAAAAACTTGGGGAACGCCGTGCTTTGAAATTCGCCAAGTCGGGACATTCCGCCCAGATTCCGCCCGAAACCCGCAGCGCCTTGCGCGTGACTCACGAGAACATCTGCCGCACCTACGAAATTCATACGGCCGACAGTGCCACTCCGATGGATTTCATCTCGATGGAGTTTCTCGAAGGTGAGACGCTGCAGAGCCGCTGCCGGCGACAGCCGCTTTCGCAGGCAGAAGTGCTCGAGATAGCGAAACAGCTTTGCCAGGGGCTCGAAGCCGCCCATCGGGTCCACATCCTTCACCGCGACCTGAAGGGAAAAAACGTCATGCTGACCCGCAATCCAAACGGTACATTGCGCGTCGTGATTACCGATTTCGGTCTGGCAAAATTTGTTGCCGAAGGAGCCAGTCCGACGTCGTCCGCAGCAGTCGGCACGCCAAATTATATTGCACCCGAGCGGTGGCAGAACGTAGCGGCGAGCCCCGCCTCCGATGTGTACGCCCTCGGTGTCATTCTGTATGAAATGCTCGCGGGCCGGTTGCCCTTCGGTCCCGAGGTCCCGTTGCAGGATCGCTTGAAGAGCCTTCCGGATGCACCAAGCAAATGCAAAACTGGCGTCGATTCCCGATGGAATTCCATTGTTCTGGGTTGTCTTCAGCCCGACCCTGGTAAACGGCTCGCCTCCCCGGGTGAAGTGTTGCGGTCGATCGAACGCACCTTCGCGATTTCCTATCGGCGGGAATGGATCTTAGCGGTTATTGCAGTGATTCTCGCCATCGCTTTCGGTTTCTATTTTCGCGACAGCGTCTTTCCGGCGCCTCCTCTGGCGCGTCTGGCCATCATGCCTTTCACCTTGCCGACGGCGGTAACTCCCAACAACGAATCGGCCATAAGCGTGCGCGGCAGTTTAGCGGATATCGCCGCCCGTCTTGCCGTGCTGGGAGAGCGACGGCTTATCGTGATTTCGCCGGACGAGTTGCTGAACTATAAAGTCGACTCGACGGAATTGGCCGCAAGGCGCCTGCGCGCCACGCATTCGTTGTCGGGTGAAGTGGATGCTGAGGGCAATGCCATCGGTGTTCACGCCGTTCTGACCGAACTGAAAACCGGAAATGTTCTGCGGCGCTTCGACGGTACATTCCGTCCCGAGGATCTTGCGGCTCTTTCAACCTCGCTCGCAGGAGTTGTGACGTCTGCATTTCATCTGCGCAGCATTCCTGCAGCCAGCGTTTTGCCGGCAGCTTATCCCGACTTCGCTCAGGGGTTGGCGCTTCTCCGCCGCGATGTCTCGAGTTACGATCAAGCCATCCTGCACTTCGAGGCCGTTCAAAAAATCGATCCGCGGTCACCACTGGTTGTTGCGGCGATGGCGGAGGCCTATATCCAGAAGTATCGAGCCACCCAGAACGCCG
Organism: uncultured Acidobacteriota bacterium; assembly: GCA_963738025.1. Taxonomy (GTDB): domain Bacteria; phylum Acidobacteriota; class Terriglobia; order 20CM-2-55-15; family 20CM-2-55-15; genus 20CM-2-55-15. The sequence continues at coordinate 8,638 of CAVTWA010000004.1, forward strand.
GATGGCTGCAACAGGCATCGGTGATCGCCGAGAGAGCTCAAAGCCTGAATCCGGATTCCGTACCTGTTCTGCTCGTGCTCGCCTTTGTCGAGCAGGCCCAAGGAAAGCCTGAACTCGCGTTGGAACAGTTACGACGTGCGGCAGAACTGGAGCCGGACAGTTCGGAAGTCTGGCGTCAGATGGGAACTGCCTTCGATGGTGCGGGCCGCCAGGAAGAGGCAGTGTCGGCGCTGCGCAAAGCCATTCAACTGGCGCCCGACTATTTTCGGCCGCACCGCGATCTTGGAACCTTCTATGGCCGAAAGGCGAGATTCACCGAGGCCATCGAAGAGTACCGCATCGTGACGCAATTGGCGCCTGAACTGCCCGAGGGCTATTCCGATCTAGGCGGCGTTTTGCTTGCCGCCGAAAGAGAGGATGAAGCCGAAGTGGCCCTGCGGCAATCGCTCAGGCTGGGAGAAACCAGGTCGGCCCTGAATAACCTCGGCGTCCTGCTTCGCTACAAGCACCGCGATAGCGAAGCAATTCCTGTGATGCAGCGCGCCCTCGTTGGGGGCCAGGACGATGCCACGATCCGGCTGAATCTTGGCAACGCGCTCCGGCGTACCGGCAACATTGCCGAAGCGCGTGAAAACTATCAGCGCGCCAATGACCTGGCCCGAGCTGCGCTCCTGCTCAATCCGCGCGATGCCGTATCTCGGGCGCGCCTTGCTTATAGCATGGTTCAGCTCGGCATTCGGACATTCGCTGCGGATGAGGCTTTACAAGCCATCAATCTGGCCGGCTCCGACTATTACCCGCTTTACTGGACGATTATGACCTTCGACGCGCTGGGCCGTCGAGCCGATGCATATCCGCTGCTGGCTCATGTGTCGGCGCAGCAGCTCAAAGACTTGCGCCGTCAACCGGATTTGACAGAGTTCACAAACGATTCCCGATTCCCAAAACCAGCAGTAAGCGAAAGGATGAATAATGAAAGAAATAGAAATTAAACTCAGCTACTCTTCACAACCGAAGGGACTCCAAGGACCCAGTCCCCAACAGATCCATAAAAATGAATCGTGCGTCTTCACCTGTGACGATCCGGGCAGCTTCGAAGTCGAGTTTCTGAATGGATCCCCGTCAAGCGACACCTCCACGAAGTTCAATAAGCAAAGTCCACGCTTCGTCCCCATCCAAAAGCATGGCCATTTCAAGTTTCAATGCACCTTTATCAGACCCGATGGGACAAAAGTTGTGGTCGGCGCCCCGAGCGACCCTGCGCCCGGAGGCGAAATTGAAATTGGTTTGTAACAACATCGCAATCGAGTATGTAGTCGCGGGCTTCAACCCGCGTTCGGGTTCGCACGAGTCCAGCGGTTTTCGCAACCTGAACGCGGGCTGAAGCCCGCGACTACAATACTGGACCCTAGTCGTAACTCTGGCGCTATTTTACGTTTGCTCCCCGCCGTGTAATCGTGCTGGATCCACAATTGCGTAGCCGATCGCCTGCAGCTGCGGAAGGAGCGGCCGATCCACCGTGAAGGCGCCCTGTTTGCCGGGGAAACGCCTGCTGCGAAGGCACAATCCGGAATCTCGCCCGTGTCCCACATCATGGTCCATTGGGCGATTTGGGCGGCCCAGGATTTTTTGTTTGGGAGAATCCAAAAGGTAGCGTGGAGAGAAACGCTACCACAGCTGCCGCAGACACAATACTCGTGACTCGATGATTCATGCCGGCATCAACCGGGCGACGGTGGTCAGCCGCCGAACGCCACACAGGATTCGGGAAGGGCCGAATACACCCGGCTCACGGAATTGTCACATTCGCGCCGAGAGATGCCAGCGGCTTGAGTCCGTTCTAAAGCTGGGCCACGGCTGGCGTGATCCCGTTAAAGAGAAAATGCGGTCTGCGCTGCAGCGCTATTCGTTCGAGGACAACCGTTCTTTCCACAACACTTCGAGTTCGGCAATACGTTCGAAGTCTTTCGGCCGCCCGGCAGCGGTTTCAGGCGGATAAGTGTTTCGAGATCGACGAATCTGCATTCCAGGCTCAGGAGTTGCCGAACTTCGGTATGCGGCAACAGCGCATCATACGTTCCGCCGCCGGTGGCTTCGCCGAGGAGGTCGAGATCACCCGCAGCGGTTCGAAGCCTGAAATTCAGTCCCCGCTTGATAGTTTCGACGTCGAACTGGAAAGGCAGCCCCGCTGGCGCGCCGCGCAGGTAGGGCTGCAGCGGTTCCAAAGCGCTTGCGAGACGCGCAATGTTCTCAGCCGTACGCCGGTAGACGACATCGAGATCGACAGTGATGTGCGCCGAGCCGTGTGCTGTTGCAGCAAATCCGCCGATGATAATGAACTCGACGTTCGAGCCTGTCAGGATAGCAAGCAGACGCGGAAAGTCCGTCACTTGGGCCCGGCCTTTACTTTGGAATTCTGGACAGCCTCGACAAATCTGAGCACCGACATCATTTTTTCGATACGTTCATCGGTCGTCAGCTTCAGATTCTCGCGCAATAGAGTACGGTCCACATCCTTTTTGTAGACCTCGATAACCGGCGATGGGTCAAGCATCACCGGCAGAAGTGGCTGCGGAACCTTGCTCATAGCACGAGTATACCTGTTAAATCACACGACGAAGAATGGCCCCGATTGTGAAACTTGCGATAAGGCCGAACGTATTATCCGGTTCATGAGGCCTCTTCGAGCCAGCCGCATAAATGGTAAGAATTTTAAACGGCGAAGGGCGAGTGGGGGTGTGAGTCTTTCGCCATATGGGGTCTTATGTTAAATGCTCCGTCACGAGCAACAATCGCGGCCAACTTGACCACCCCGTCTGCGGCGCTAACGTTAGCTTAGCGATCATTCCCCTCCGGTTTCAAGGAGGGGAACGGTCGCCAGGCCGTCCATCTGCCTCTCTACTTGAATGTGTCCGCGAAATTGCGGCTTCCATCGGCCGCGAAGAAGCTGATGGAATTCGCAAACCTCAAGGCCGCCGGAGACAGCGTGTCTTCCGTCGGAAGGTTCATCCCCTGAATGATGTAGAGCCTGCCTCGATGGAAGAACATGTTGGCCATAAGCCGGCTTCCATCCGCGCATTCGGCTCCGGTGATGTTTTTAAACCAGGCGCGAACGCTTTCCGCCGTCTGTCCGAGCAAATCCGGTACATGCGCACTCCGGCACACGATCGTGATGAATCTTCCGAACACCGCGGCGCGGCCCGGTTCGACGCGTGAGGCCGAAACGGAAGTCACATCGCCGAGTTGTCTGACCATCGATTCGGCTTCGCCGAGCAGCGTGGCTCCCTCTTCTTTCCGATCAAGCAGGTCGACGACCGTAGCCAGGAAAACCGACTCATCGTCTTTCACCGAGTAAACGTGCGCCGTCGCCGACGGCACGAGCGTCGTTTTGTAATTACCTGTCGTGCTCGCGGGATCGGAGGGAAACTCGACGACGAATCCGAGTTGCGGTTGCGGATACTCTTTCCAGGACGCAGCCGCCGGACTGGCTGCCGCCAGCACGGCCACCATCATCAACGCGATCGCGCGCATGGCTCCTCCCTTTCAGTTATCGGGCGTTTGAAACTCATGGTATAAGAACAGGTCAAAACCGGGAAACACAATCGATCACATGTCGTCAGGGGGAAACTTTATGACCTTGAAGATTGCTGCATGTACCGCCGTTATCGTGGGTGTGTTGGCCGTTCCGCTCCAGGCTCATCACTCCTTCGCCATGTTCGACCAGGAAAAGACGATTACGGTCGACGGCACTTTGAAAGAATTCGAATGGACCAACCCGCACTGCTGGCTCCATGTGAATGTCGTCGATCGCGCTACCGGAAAAGCCTCGGAATGGGCCTTCGAAATGGGATCCATCGGCCAGATCGCCGCTCAAGGATGGAAAGCCGACACCGTGAAAGTGGGAGACAAGCTCACCGTCGATGCGCATCCTATGAAAGACGGCTCTCGCGGCGGCCAGTATCAAGGCGCCAGGCTCAGCGACGGCCGCTCCTTCAAACAGCCGCCTGCGGGGGGAAGGTAGCTACTGGTCGAATTCGATCGAGTTCACGATCGCTCGAATCTCAGCAGGCCGGCCGGCATGGCGTTGGCTGGCAGTCTGTCCGAAACGGTAAAAACACCCGCGCCGAGCGCATTCCCGTCACCTCGTAAACGGACTCCACCCATTCTTCGAATTCAGCGGCAGCGAGAACCCCATGGCTTCGATCTCGTGCAGTTTTCCACCGTAGATCTTGAAGATGTGCGCGGCTTCCAGATCGAACGGATTGAAGTTCATCGGGCGGTCCTGCGTCGTGCCGTCCATATTTAGGATGGTCACAGACTTCGACTCCATCGGCTGCCGAAACATCGTCAATCCGAACACGAGCCCCTTCTCTTCATCCGCGATCCAGACGCGGCGCAGGTCGATGCTCGTGATGTAACTCAAGCCGCGCGAGAAGATCTGATCCCGGCAGGTCTGCGGTGGGCCGCCAAAGCCACCGCCGCCTCCTCCTGGAGGAGCGCCGGCGCCGGCGGTGTGCATGCCGTTCTCCCGTCGCCCGCAATCGTCGGCATAGGGCACGGCGTCACCATCGCTCTGAACGATCGAATCGTAATACGCGTTCGCGATCAGCAGCATGAACTGCCGGGGCGTTCGCTGCGCCTGCGGCACCGGCGCCAGCAGCGCCTGACGCGGCGTCTGCAGATTGCCAATGAAGTTTGCGCCGATCGTGGCCATGATGTGCTCGGCCTCCGTGATCCGCCTGTTTAGGACTTTCAACCGCAGCGCGAGTTGAACATCGCGATCCGGCGGAACCCCTGAAGTCGAGACCGGAGCCGCGCCACGCGCCGGGGCGCCCGGCGCATTGCCGGACACCTTCAGCATGACGATCATCCCGATCTGGCCCGCGATCGGATCGGGCACAGGAAGCTTGAACGTCGGCGAGACCGCCGTGGTGTATTTCCACAACACGCCCTCGCCCGCACGCGTCACCTGCGCCTGCTCCGTGAACTTCGCATTGGGAGCCATCGGCGCCTTCGACGGATCGTGAGCGACCAGTGCCGCCAGGTATGCGTCCGCAATTCCCAGCAGGCACGCGCGGTCGCACGATTGCGCGGAGGCATTGTCCGCAGACAAAAACGCGGCAGCAAACATTCCGATCAGGAAAGATCGAGGTAGTCTTTTCATGCCGCGCTTATACCGAAAAGCCGGGCAGGCGCTATTCGGCGCATACGCGTAGCCTCGGCCGCATCACTACGAGTTCTTCAAATGCTCCCGAAGCGTCTGCTGGAGGCGGCCGAGATCCAATGCCTCGCCGCCTTCAGTGCGGTGGGAAGCCATCAGAGCGGACATCTCCTCGCGGGAATTCCTTCGCGGAAATGGTGTGGACGGAACAGGAACATTCAGGAATTTGCAAAGCGGCTCCCAACCTTGTTTGACCTGATAGACAAGCAAACGGCCTGCGGGGACCGAGCGCTCCACTTCCTCGTTGTGCCGCTTGAAATGGTCCATCATGAACTGGCGATCGTGAATCCGATCACCGAAGGCGTGCCATGCCGTTTTCTCGATGAAAGGCCGCATCGGAGTCGCGCCCAGCCTCTTGATCGAGTCCGGTGAAAAGATAGTCGCCTGCGTCGATTCGAACCATTCGTCGGGATCCCGAACGGTCAACAACACCTTCGCATCAGGATAGAAATCGGCAAGCTGCCTCCAGAATCCGCAACCGGGATAGTCCACTGTTGCAGCGTATCCATTGAAGATCGCCTCCCAGTCCGGATTCCCATCCGCTGCATTTATCCAGAGCGGCGTCGCCTCCGGATGCAACATTACCTCGACCATGTGATAACAAGGCCCGAAGCCAACCTGTTCCAGTGCGAGTTTCAGCGACAGTGTTCCGGTGCGTCCGAGCCCGGCCCCGATGATCTCCAGTGACATTCGCGTTCCCCTTTTTCATAGCCGCGGAGCGGCGTAAGACATTAGTCCCGGCCTTCGGCCGCGGCTTGGATCTTACGCCGCATCGCGGCTGAAAGCACTAAGGGACCCGCTCGTTTGCCTGAATCTCTTGCCTGAATCTCTTTGCCATCCCACCCGCGCAAGTGCTAGGCTTGCCCCAACTTTCGACTTCAATTTTAGAAAACGGATCTCGCGTGTGGAGGACTCTGTATGAACTTTGCGCGAAGGGCTTTCGGAGGATTTCTGGTTTTCATCCTGAGCTGTGCGGCGGCATGGGCTCAGGGAGTTTCCACCGCTCAAATGAGCGGTGTCGTCAAAGATGCGACTGGGGCGGTACTGCCGGGAGCGGAGGTCGATGCAGCTCAGACCGACACGGGGCTCAAGCGCAGCGCCATCACCGATGAGAGCGGATCGTACACGCTGACGAACCTGCCGGTTGGTCCCTACAAAGTCGAGGTGATTTTGCCCGGTTTCCGCTCGTACGTCCAAACCGGCATCATTCTGCAGGTGAACAGCAACCCCGTCGTCAACGCTGTCCTGGAAGTGGGGCAGGTCTCCGAGCAAGTGGAAGTGCAGGCGGATGCGGCGTTGGTGGAAACCCGCCAGACCGGAGTCGGGCAGGTTATCGATAATCAACGCGTTCTGGAGCTGCCTCTCAATGGACGCCAGGCAACCGAATTGATTTTTCTTGCCGGCATTGCCACTCCCACCACCGGAGCGGGTCTGAATTCCGGTGTGCGGAACTACCCGACCGTCGAGATTTCAGTGGCGGGCGGCCAGTCGGGCGGCATCGCTTATATGCTGGATGGAGCCTCACACAACGACCCGTACAACAACCTCAATTTACCGTTGCCCTTCCCTGACGCCCTGCAGGAATTCAAAGTCGAGACGAGCGCCCTGCCTGCACAGTACGGGCACCATGCTTCGGCAGCCGTCAATGGAGTGACGAAGTCCGGGACCAACGAGATTCACGGTGACGCCTTCGAGTTTCTGCGAAACACCTCGCTTAATGCCCGCAACGCGTTTGCGACGACCGGAGACGGCTTGAAACGCAATCAATTCGGCGGGACTATCGGAGGGCCGATCAAACGGGACAAAGTGTTTTTCTTCCTTGGAGAGCAAACCACATTTCTGCGTTCGGCTCCGACGACCGCTCCGGCCTTCGTTCCGACAGCTGCAATGTTGAACGGGGACTTTACGGCGATTACCGCTCCCGCGTGCAACAGTTCCAACAAGCAAATCAACCTGACGGGCCCATTTGTCGGCAACAAAATCGATCCAAAATCGTTCTCGCCGGCGGCGATGAAGATCCTGACGAATCCCGCGATGCCGACGACCGCCGATCCCTGCGGCCAGATCCGATTCGGCCGGAAGGTGAACAGTAACGAATACAACTCTCTTGGAAGAATCGATTACCAGGTCAACAGCAAACATACTTTGTTCGGCCGGTACCTTCAGGCGCATCTGGATCAACAATCGGACTTTGATCCCAAGAATCTGCTGGCTCTCGTCAATGCGGCACTGCCTTTCTGGGTTCATACTCTTGTCGTCGGCGATACCTACCTGCTCGGAAACGGAACGGTCAGCAATTTTCGGGCGACGCTGAATCGGTCGAAGATCGACAAATCCAGTCCGGCATTTTTCGATGCGACCGACCTCGGAATCAACATGTGGGTCGCGCAGCCGAAGTTCATGCGATTCAGCGTCACGAACGGTTTCAATATCGCAGGAACGAGCGCCACACCGAGCAATTACGATACGACGTCGTTGCAGCTTGCTGAGGATTTGAGCCTCATTCGAGGGAAACATCAGATCAGTGTGGGATTTGACTGGGTCCATGGAGAGCTGAACGGAGTCTCGAAACTCAACGCGACAGGACCGTTTACATTCAATGGCCAGGTCTACGGTCTCGGTCTGGCGGATTTCATGATGGGGAAGCCGTCCGCCCTCACGCAAGGCAGCCCATCACTCGGATACTATCGCTTGAATTACATCGGCCTTTACGCCCAGGACGCCTGGAAGGCGACTTCCCGTCTGACACTCAATGCAGGCCTGCGATGGGATCCGAACTTCGGCGTTCATGCCAACAAGAATGGCTACATTCCGCACTTCGAGCCGAATTTATTTGCCCAGGGCTTACATAGTTCTGTCTATGTGAACGCTCCGGCCGGACTCATCTTCCCGGGTGACGCAGGATATCCGGGACTCAAGGTCATGCATTCCGACCTGATGAATTTCGCTCCGCGCGTTGGATTGGCCTGGGATCCGAAAGGAGATGGCCGGTTGTCGGTTCGCGCCGGTTACGGAATCTTCTACGATTTGCTGTCGCTGAACAACTATATCGGTCTCGCGCAAGCTCCCCCTTTCGGCAATAACGTGACCTTGAATTTTCCGGCGAGCTTCGAGAATCCCTGGCAGGGGCAGCTGGGAGGCAATCCGTTCCCGGCGAGCATCAGCTCTACCAGTCCGTTTGTAAACTTCGGCGGCTTTGAGAACTTCATCCTCAATCCCAAAACCGAATATTCACAGCAGTGGAATCTCAGTATTCAAAGACAGATCGGGCAGGACTGGCTGTTCGCCGGCAACTACATTGGCACGGAGAGCGTCCATTTGTGGGACGGAGACCAGGCAAATCCAGCCAGCTATATTTCGGGCAATTGCCCAGCCGGCCAATATGGCCTGACGGTCGCCGGCCCGTGCTCCAGCACGGCGAATACGAACTTCCGCCGCGCACTGTATCTTCAGAATCCGAGCCAGGGCCAGTACTATGGCTCGATTTCGCAATTGGACCCCAACGGGACAGGGAACTACAATGCGCTGCTGCTTTCTGTTCAACACCGTGCGCGAAATGGCTTGACGGTTCAGGGGAATTACACCTGGGCGCACTGCATCAGCGACTTGACGAATCCGGAACTTGGTGTTGCGGGCTCCAATTACATCGCTGCGCACGACCGGCTATCCAGCCGCGGCAACTGCTCGACAGCAGACCGGCGGCAGAACTTCAATCTGTCCACGGTCTATCAAACGCCCAAATTCAACGGCGCGGCTCTGCGGACGGTGGCGAGCGGCTGGCAGGTTTCGGGAATCGTACGCTTGACGACGGGACAGTATCTCAGCATCACGAGCGGCGTGGACCAGGCTCTGACCGGACAGGGAGGACAGCTTGCCGCTCAGCTCCTGGCGGATCCTTACTCCAGTAATAAGACTGTGGATCATTATCTGAATCCTCAGGCTTTCACTCAGCCGACTCTTGGCTCGTATTCCAGTGTGCGCCCAAGCAATGTTCTTGGGCCGGGTACCATTACGATCAACATGGGACTGACTCGCACCTTCAAAATCCGTGAGACTCAGTCGATGCAGTTTCGCGCGGAGGCATTCAACGTTCCGAATCATATGAATCCGGGAAATCCGGTCACGGCAATCAACAACACCACCTTCGGCAAAATCCAGACTGCCAACGATCCGCGAATCATGCAATTTGCGCTGAAGTACGTGTTTTAGGGGATGGGGCCTGGCGTTGACACCACGGGTCTGCCCCCCTTGTCTCGTAAAATTGGAGTGCCTTATGGGCCTTTTATGGCTAAGATTCCAGGAGCAACTCAGGATAAATACATGAAGAACGTAGTGTCAGGCGTACTGATAGTGGTGCTGGTACCCCTTATCGCTGCAGCTCAGTCGGCGCGCACGCCGGATGGTAAGCCCGATCTCACCGGTTATTGGAATCTGCCTCAGGCGTTGCGATTCAACGGCAACCTGGCGGATGGCCATGAAGACCAGATCCCGTACACTCCAGCCGGACGAGAAGCATTTCTAAAGCGTGACGCGGCCGATGATCCGACCGCGTATTGTCTTCCTCCAGGTATGCCTCGGATGTTGCACTCTCCGTTTCCGATGCTGATCATGCAGTCGCCAGGACTTGTCACGGAGTTGTTCGAGTACCAGAAGATCTGGCGCCTGATCTACACGGATGGGCGGCCGCATCACACGGATGTGACGGATACCTTCATGGGTGATTCGATCGGCCATTGGGAAGGAAACACGCTGGTCGTCGATACGGTCGGGATCAATGACCGGAGTTGGCTGGATACGGCGGGTCATCAGCATACGTCCGATATTCATCTCGTCGAACGGATCAGCCGCACGGCGCAGGATACTCTACACTATGAAGTCACTGTGATCGATCCGAAGTATTACAGCAAGCCGTGGACCCATGCGGGGGATATGCACCCGATCAAGGCGACCAAGGGACTTCCTGAACTTCTCGAGTATTTTTGCAACGACAACGAACAAGACACGAAGAATTTCGTGTCCACCAAGGATCATTTGCCCGCCAATAAAAATTGAGCAGGAGGATTTGACGCATGAGAATCAAGCTGCTTGCCCTGGCTGTAGCGGCCACGCTGTTGCTTACTGTGGTATCGGCATTTGCGCATCATTCGTTTGCTGCGGAGTACGATGCAAAAAAAGCGATCACGCTCACGGGCACGGTGACGAAGGTTGAATGGATGAATCCGCACATTTTCTTCTACGTGGATGTGAAGGATTCGGACGGGAAGGTCACGAATTGGCGAGGTGAAGGGGGTAACCTCAGCGGCCTCATGCGGCGCGGCTGGAGAAAGGATTCCTTGAAGATCGGCGATATCGTCACCTTTGAAGGAAGTCTTGCAAAGAACGGTCAACCCCTCGTCAGCGCCCGCACGGTCACTCTTGCCGATGGCAAGAAGCTCTTTGCCGGCTCTTCGGGCGGAGATGACTATTCGGAAAAATAGAGGTCCATCGAATGACGAACAGGAAGAAAACCTCATCGCTCGGAGTGGTCATCGCTATTCTGTTGCTGTCCAGTCTGTCGTATGGCCAGGGGCGAGGTCAGGAAAAAGCGCCGGATTATGTCCAGACTGTTACGCCCTGGGACAAGCTTCCCGACTGGAGCGGGGCCTGGCAGATGATGGGCGGAACGGTTTTCGACCGCGCGACGCAAACCGGCCAGGGTGGAGCGATTAACCTTGGCGTGCGGGAACACCCTCCATACAACGCGGAGTGGGAAGCGATTTATCAGAAGAATCTGGACAGACGCGACAAAAACCTGTTCCCCGATGTGATCTCGAACTGCGGCGTTCCTGTCGGGTTTCCTCGCATGTTCAACCTGCCCGATCCGTATGAGTTTGTCGTGCGGCCGGACGAGGTCTGGATCCTTGCGGAGAACGGTCCCAACGTCATGCGCATATACACCGACGGACGAAAGCATCTGCCTGATCAATGGGAAACCTATACTGGAGATTCAGTCGGCCGTTGGGAAGCCGACACGCTCGTCTTCACCACTATCGGACTCAAAGGCAGTCGCGATGGCGATTCGATCCTCGATAGAACTGGTTTGGTGCTCAGCGACAAAGCACATGCCACAACGCGTGTAAAGAAAGTGGATCAGAACACTATTGAAGTTGTCATGACGATCGAGGATTCCAAGGCATTGACGAAGCCTTGGGCCGTTACGAAGCAATTCCGCAAATTGCCCATCGGAACGCGGCTGTATGACTATGGATGCGCCGAAAACAATCGCAATCCTGTTGATGACAAGACGGGAAAGACACTGTTGCTGGGTCCGGACGGAAAGCCACTCAATATCGATTGAAACGATTAAGGCTCTTGGAGGTTAACCCCATGAATTCGGTTTATAAACTGGTGTTTCTGATGTTCGCGGCCGCTTTACTCGTTTCTGTCCAGCCTGCCGCAGCCCATCACTCGGGCGCTGGTTTCGACAGTGCCCACGTGGTCGAGCTCAAGGGAACGATCAAAGAGTTCCAATTCAAGAATCCGCACACATGGATCCAGGTCCTCGTCCCGGATGCCAATGGCAAAATCACGGAGTGGAGCCTTGAATGGGGAAGCCCGAATTCTCTCGGCCGCCAGGGTTATCGGCCATCTACCTTTCCTGCCGGCGCTAAGGTGACCTTCCGCGCGAATCCAACAAAGAACGGCGCGCCTGCCGGCGGTTTCATTGCGGCGAAATTTGAAGATGGAACCGTGGTCGGCCGCTGGGACGATAAAGTCAGTCCATCGGCAGCGGGAAATCAGGAAAAGAATTAGCCACAAAAAGGCACGCTGAAATATCTGGAACGGGTTATTCCCCGCCTAAGTTAGGCGGGGACTCTTTGCGGTCCACAGCGCCACTACTCTTACGTACGTCGGTGTCATAAGAAACACTGCAGTAATCTTCTGGTTCGGCGTAGCCGCGCCAAGCCTTGTGGCTAATTCTTCTTCACTTTAAAGGTGTTGTAGACGACCGGAATCCCGCGTTCCTGCATCAGGCGTGTCAAGAGGGCAACGGTGTCGTCGTGAAAAATTGCGGACGACATTCCAATGGGGACGCCTTCTGCCCAATTCAAGGGAGTCATCTTTACTGAACTGGCGCCAAAACCGAAATCCTCGCCATTATCCGTTGCCGCCAGGTTGGCACCGCGGTCGACGAGCAACTGCACCACTTTATTTGCGCCTCTGTAAGCGGCCCCATGCAATGCGGTAATGCCATGGTCATTGGCGTCGTTGATTGGGGCGCCGGCATCGAGAAATAACTTCACCAGTTGTAGTGTCTCGTCTTCCGAATACTGAAACGTGAAGCCTTCGGCCCAGCCGACGCCGGAAGCGACCATCAGGGGCGTCGTTTTATCAAAGGTGGAAATGAGCGGATTTGCGCCATGTGCCATCAGAAGGCGGACCACGTTGAGGTCACCGCAAAGTGCGGCGCGCAGAAGCGGGGTTGCCCCGGCTTCCTGCAACCAGAGAGAAGTATTGGCCTGGTGGACCTCGTTATGGACTTTGATGCGCGTATTTGGATCGGCTCCCCGATCCAGAAGCAGTTTGATAAAATCGAGAACGCCCTCCGAGTTCGGCGCCGGCACGGCAGTCGCCAGAGCATTCCGGTTTGCGACTGCCAGGTAGAGTGGCGTCCAGTCTTTATCATTGGCTCGATTCAGGTCGGCGCCGCGCTCCAGCAGAAATCTCGCGATGTCGTAGTTCCCGTTCTGGACGGCCACCAGCAAGGGGCCGCTGCCGTCAGCCGCTCCCTCGTTGATGTCTGCGCCGGCAGCGACGAGAAGACGAGCGGCTTCAAGCGACCCCTGCCGCGCAGCGAACAGGAGCGCGGTGAGGCCCCCCATGGGGTCGCCGGTTGGCTGTCCGTTCGGGCTGCGCGCGAATCCCAGGCCATTCCGGCGGATCGGCGTAACTACTTTCGACTGCAGATTAGCATCGGCGCCGTTACCCAGCAGAAGCCGGACGATCTCTACGTGTCCCTGTTCGGCTGCCCACATCAAAGCGGTCGTCCCTCGCAGGGCTTCCGTGGCGTTGACGTTTGCGTGCCGGTCGAGCAGCAGTTTGACGGCCTCGGGTTTGCCGGTGCGTGCGGCCATCATCAGGGCGGTTTCACCATGGGACAGAATCGGAGCATTCGGATCGACGCCTCCCTGGAGGAGAACTTCGATCATGGGAGTGCTGCCATTGAGTGTCGCAAGAAACATCGGAGTTGCGCCGTCGCGATTCGCCGCTTGCGGGTTGGCGCCGGCACGGAGGAGGGCAGCGGCCATTTCCAGATCATCCCATCGGGTGGCCCAGTGCAGTGCTGTGGTTCCATCGGCTTGTGGAGTGTTGACCTCGGATTTCTTCTGCAGGAGAGCGCGGACGGCGACGGGGTCTTTGTGCATGGCGGCGTCGGCGACATCGCTGTTGGGTGCCGGGAAACACAGCGGCACAAAGGCACAGAGGCTCAACAGGGAAAGCAGTCTCACAGCGACAAGGGCTCCGTACTATCGCCGATGCTGTTTTGTTCGATTCCGAACATGTGCAGCGTCTTCAGAAGAAGGTTCGCCGTGGTACCGGTGCGGTGGATATGACGTCCACCCTTGTGCTGGCCCATGGCTCCTCCGATGAGCATGTTCGGCACGGCTTTGTGGCTGTGCAGATTGCCATCCGACATGTTACTGGCCCAAAAGATCAGCGTGTTGTCCATCAAGCTGCCGTCGCCGTCCGGCGTAGACTTCAATTTAGTTAAAAACGGTGTCAGGCTTTGCACGTGATATCGATTGATCTTCGACCACGCCTCCACCATATCGGGCATCCCACCGTGGTGCGAAGTCGGATGATTCCCGCTTTTAACACCGGATTCCGGATACACGCGCATGCTGACATCGTGCGCATACATGAGCATGGAGACCCGCGTGATATCGGCGCGGAACGCGAGAATCTGCAGGTCCCAGAGCAGATTGATGTGTTCCGTAAACGACTCCGGAATTCCAAAGGGGACCTCGGCATCGGGTGACGCTTCCGCAGCCTTAGCAACATTGCCGAGCCGCCGTTCGATCTCGCGAATATCCTCGAGATACTCGTTGAGCCGGGTGCGGTCGGTCGAAGGAAGTTGCCTGTTCAACCGCGCTATTTCGACCGAAACGGCATCGAGCAGGCTTGCCCGTGCCTGCTTGCGCGCTGCGCGTTCTCGAGGGTTGCTGCCATCGCCGAAAAGCCGCTCGAACACAACCTGCGGGTTTGCCTCGAAGGGAAGCGGCTTCGCCTCGCCTTCCCACGAGACGGAATTCACATAGGCGCAGCTGTAACCCCACGGGCACGTGGCGAGAGAACTCTGATCTTCACACTTCACCTGAAGCGATGGCAGGGCGTTATTCTGCCCGTACTTCCGCGCGATGATCTGGTCGATCGTCATGCCGAGATGAATATCCGCGCTGACCGTTTTCTTCGGTTGCACACCGCTGAACGTCGCCGCACTTCGTGAGTGATCGCCGCCGGTCTCGCCTGGACCCGGCATGGACGAGGTTGCGTCCAGACCGCTGATGACGGTAATGGAGTCCCTGAAGCGTTCGAGCGGCTTCAGAATAAAGGGAAGGTCGCCAAGTGACCCCTCAGGCAGTGCCCAGTGTGCCGGCTCCCAGCCGTGCGGATTAAAGATGCCGACGAACCGCGGGCGGGTTGCAGTCACCTCGGCTTTAGCAAACGGAACGAGCGCCGGAACCATCGATTCGAGCGTCGGCAACGCCAGCGCGACTCCCGCCCCGCGCAGGAATGTTCGTCGAGGAATGTGTTTCTTGCTGATAAACATCTTATGAACCTTTCTCCGCCTTACGGTTCATCTGGAAAGGCATGCTTTTGACGATTTCGAGGATAACCGCTGAAAATTTGTAGTCGCTCTTCGCGGATTCGCGCACAATCGAGCGGACGTACGGCATGTCGCTGGATTCGACGCCGCGGCCCAGTGCATAGGTAAGCAACTTCTCCGTGAATGTTCTGGCGAATTGCGGCGAATTACGCATCAAGGCTTCGCGCAGGCTCGCAACTCCATTCAGTTTACTTCCGTCGACAAGGACGCCCGACGCGTCCACCGCTTGTCCGGCATCTTTGAGCCGCCATTTCCCGGTCGCATCGAAGTTTTCGAGAGCAAAGCCGATGGGATCCATCATCTTGTGGCAACTCGCGCATGCCGGATTGGCGCGGTGTTCTTCCATCCGCTGTCGCATGGTTTGCGGTCCGCTCGAAGGGTTTGGTTTCAAAGGAGGAACGTTCGGCGGAGGATCCGGAGGATGGGTCCCCAGAAGATTTTCCATAACCCACTTACCGCGAAGCACCGGAGAATTTCGATCGGAGTTTCCAGTGGCCAGCAAAATACTGCCTTTACCGAGTAAACCTCGTCTGACGTCCAAATCGCCCTGCAGCGTTACCCGGCGGAACTGTGGGCCGTATACGTTCGGAATGCCGTAATGTGCGGCGAGCCGACCGTTGACGAACGTGTAATCTCCAGTGAGTAATTCAAAAATGCTGCGGTTTTCGCTCAGGACGCTCTTGAAGAACATCTCTGCTTCGGTCCGCATCGCCTGACGCAGGTTATCGTCAAAGTCGGGAAAGATTGTTCCTTCCGGAGTCTGGGTCTGCAATGTCCGCAGGCCGAGCCATTGTCCGGCAAAATTCTTTACCAGTTCATCCGAACGATGATCCGCTATCATCCGGCGGACCTGCTGGTCGAGAATGGCCGGTTCTTTCAGCTTTCCTTGCGCTGCGACACTGATCAGTTCGTCATCCGGACCGTTACTCCACAGGAAAAAGGACAACCGCGAAGCGAGCTCCAGGTCATTGATCCGATACGCTTCGCCTGGCTTGACCGAGGCCGGCGCTTTCTCGGTCCGGAATACGAACTCCGGATGAGCGAGGACGAATTGCAAAGCTCTCTCGATCCCATCCTCGAAGCTGCCATTCTGGCGGCCGGCCTGATAAAAATTCATGAAAGCCGGAATATCGTTTTCGTTCAGCGGCCGCCGATACGCCTTGCGGGCAATCGTGCTGAGAATTGTTCGTGCGCACGACAACTCATCTCGTGCAGAAGAAGGAGTGCAGGACAGGATCTTCCGGCGGCTCGGCGTATCGCGAGGAGGCGAACCCTTTGATGGACCTTGGATAGTGATCTGGCTGATCTGAGGCGACTGCATGATCCCTTCGACAGGATTGTCGTCGAGGATGCTACGCCTGTACGACCGATTCAGGAAAAGATGGGGGATGAACGTGTTGGCAATAAATGTGAGGCCGACCGCATGCTCGCCGGCTCTCATGGGTACGCGAACTTCATTCTTGTCGGCCTGGACGTTCGCTGTCAGCGGAATGTCCTTTCCAATCTGATACAGCTTGATGCGCGCGCCGTCGATCGTCAGTTCGATCTGTTCATTCTGCGAATCGCCGCCGTATAACGTTCCGATTGTGTTCCGAACGGGGACCCACGAGATTATGTACTCGCCGTCAGCAGGAAAGTAATGATGAACGAGCATTCCGCCTCGTGTGCCGAACGGCAGACCCTCTACTTCTTCTTCCTGCGAATAATCTTCGCGCGCGTAATAGATCTTTCTCGTGGGAGAGGTCTCATGGCCGAGGGCGAGCCGGCTTAATTTCGAAGCCGCCGAAACGTATCCCTCCACCAGAGCGGGAGAAACCTGAAGGCCACTGACAACATTATCAAAACCATAGCTGGAATCGTCCGCGGGCAAATAGGCTGCGGGATCGATGCTGAGGCCCAGGATTTCCTGGATGGCATTTGCATATTCGGTGCGATTGAGCCGGTGAACATCGGGCGCCGGCAGGTTTGGCTTTTGAGCGGCAAAGCGATCCAGTTCAGTTTCGAGTGCCGCCGTCAGGCCCTCGTAAGCTGCAGGCTCCGGTCGCGGCATGCCCTGAGGCGGCATCATTCCGGCTCGAAGCTTCCGAACCACCTTTTCCCAGGTCTCTGTATCTCTCGCAATGTGCTGCGGGTCTAATTTCTCCAGCGTCAACCCAGCAGTCTTGGTTTTGTCGTTATGGCATGTGACACAGTAGGTGTCGAGAACAGCTCGCGGCGCCAGGTTCTGGCCGAGCGCAAGGCCCGCCGAAATCAGGAAGATTCCGCCGCGAATGAGCAGCTTTTTCATCGATTTTCGAGGAGTCTACCACCTTCGCGGTCTGTAACAAAGAAGGCGAGGAACACAAGAAGCAGAATGGTAAGAATTTTAAAGGGAGTGCGCTGTCTATAGGGTGGTGAGTTTTCCGCGAACCTCTACCTCCGATATTCAAAGCAGTTCAGGAGCTCGGATTAAGATTGGAATCGACGAAGGCGCCCCTCGAAGTCCTCGTCATCGATTCAGTACAGAAGCCGACTGAGAATTAAGACCGGGAATTCACTGCGCGCAACGCATCGCGTCGTTATTGGTCCGGACGCGGCCGACTGGGCGGCCGCAAGAAACTTCACGATCCCGCACAGCGGATCAGGCCCGGAATATTGGCGCATGGCGTAGGGACGAATAAAGACGCTGGCGTCGTTGAGCGGAAGCGTGGCGACGTTTTCGTAAAAGGTTTCGGACTTGCCATCCATAAACAGGTATTGTTCGACACTGGAAAGATAGAAAGCGCGAACGATTCCGTTGTGCTCGTGCAGGTACTTGCCGATCGCCCGGAGGGCTTTGGGTCCTCCGAAATCGCCAGTGACCGGGATGAGCAGATTCTTTTCCTGGAGAGTTTTGACAAACTGATAGTTTTCGTCTGTCGAAAGAAAACTTTGCGGATGACCACTGTCATCCAGCGACCAGCCGGTCAGGTCTTCGAACGAAGCGCTGTTTCCGCCCCGGCCACGGCTGCCGCTGTTTGTCGTGATTGCGGGGCCATACTCCACAAACGCGTTCAGCAAAAGATCCAGCTGAGAAGATTCCTTGTCAGAGTAAAACCGTGAGTCTTCAGCCGATCGACAATTGCCGCATGGTTTTTTGCCGTCAGGGTTTTGTCTGTTGGAACTTTTGCGAATGCCTCCCAAATCTGCTGGACCGGACCGGCGCCTTCGATTCGATGTCCGCCGGCTTCGGCTCCGAAAGAACCAAGATGGCAAAGAACAGGAACTGGGTAGACCGCCGTGGCTAGGGTCATCTAAACCGAAGCATAGTGTGGGGTCGCCCAGTTCCTGCATCATCCTTAGAACCCGAACAGTCAACGGAGCCGTTACGACGAGCTCGAATTAACGCAAGCAAGGGTCGATCAGGAGCCATTTTGGATAAACTTTCTCGCTTTGTAGGCATCGGTATTTCTAAAGATCATTTCGACATTCATATTCGTCCGGATGATCGACACCAACATTTACCTATGACCATGATGGCCAGGTGAGCTTGGTGGAGATGATGATAGAAGTCCAACCCCAGTTGATCGTCATGGAGGCCCACGGGTGGCTATGAACAGCGACTGGTTGCGGTGATGGCAGCTCAGCAATTGCCCGTGGCCCCGTCGTCAACGCGCGACGGGGCCTGGACAACTGTATGGAGGAAAAATTCGAGCAGCCCTCGATCGACAGCACCCACACGACCTGTTCGACGTAAAAGCTCTGCTCGAGACCGAGGGATTTTCCGACGAGATGCGCCGCGGATTTCTCTACAGCCTGGTCTGTGGCGACCGGCCGATGCACGAAATCCTCAGTCCGAATTTTCAGGATCAGAGGTCCGTGCTGGAAACTCAGTTCGCCGGAATGGCTGCCGAAGCCTTCACTTATGAGCAGTTTGAAAAGACCCGAGAAGAGCTGGTTCGCATCATAAACAGAAGCCTCACTGCTGAAGACCGGGGCTTTCTTCTGAGCGTCAAGGGACTGACTCCGGATTGGACCATCTGTGAATTTGAACGTTTCCCTGCTGTCGCCTGGAAACCGAGGAATCTGCGAACCCTCAAAGAGGCAAATCCCGACAAACACAGGGCACTATACGGACTCCTCAAACAGACACTCGATCGATCCTTCTAAGATTTCTATTCCAGCACGCTCTGACGACGCAGATACCGCACGCGGTGGATATCGCGCTTCCGAGCCAGACGCGGGGTGCCAGCTGAAGAATCCTCCAAACCGCATATTCTGGTTTCCCGAACCCGCATACCGTTCCGACGTCGAAACCGTACCCGCCAGGGCGGAATTCAGGTGCGCGTCACCCGGCTGAAGCCATCGCCGACTCTTTCACGTATATAAATAAGGTCGGACTCGAGATCGCCGTCGAAGCGCTCCGGACGATATAACGGACCTCCCCGCCCCGAATCTCAATGCGACGGATCTAAGCTTCGAAAACAGTTTCGAAGATTAGATGTGACGGATCGAACGTCGAAAACGGGATCGCGGTGTGTGTGATTTTTCAGCCGTAGGCAAAATACAGCGATAATCGTAAATTCGAATTTCAAATCATTGGCGCCGATTTATAGATTGAAATTCAAATTTCAACTTGTTCGTCCCGGCAAACAGTTTGAAATTTGAATTTTGAATTTGAAATCCGGATTTCAAAATCTCCATGCCGATTTACGTTTTTAAATTTGAATTTCAATTGCTTCGTCCCGATCTACGGATTGAAATTCCATTTTAGATTTCGAAAATCCAAATTCAATCCATTGGGCCGGAACTTCAAATTGAAATCGCAATTTCAAAATCTTCGGCGCGATTTACGTTTCTAAATTTGAATTTCAATCCCTTCGTCTCGATCTACGAATTGAAATTCCATTTTCAATCTCGAAAATCCAAACTCAATCCATTGGGCCCGAATTTCAAATTGAAATCGCAATTTCAAAATCTTCGTCCCGATCTACGCTTTGAAATCCCCCTTTTCGGATAAGCCACGGATTGAACGGATTTAACGGATTGAAATCCGTTTAATCCGTTCAATCCGTGGCTTATCCTGTCCGATAAAATCGTCGGAGAGTGCATACAATATCCGACGGAACTATCGTATGGCAGCTATACCCACAAGCCAGACACGGGCGAAGAAGATCTTCAGGCAGCACCGCAACATGCTGCGGACGAGCGATGCGATCCGCCTGGGGATCCATCCTGAAACGCTTTATTCCCTGCGGGATAGCGGCGAAATCGAGCAAATCGCCCGCGGTCTCTATCGGCTTGCCGGCGCGCCCCTGCAAAATCCGGACTGGACGGCAGTCGGAGCCCAGATTCCGCAGGCCGTCATCTGTCTGGTTTCCGCTCTATTCCATCACGGTCTGACGGCTCAGATACCGCATGTGGTGGATATCGCGCTTCCGAGCCACGCACGGGTGCCGAAGCTGACGAATCCTCCGATCCGCATATTCTGGTTTCCCGAACCCGCATACAGTTCCGGCGTCGAAACCGTTCCGACGGACGGGATTCAGGTGCGCGCTTACTCCGCTGAGAAAACCATCGCCGACTGTTTCAAGTATAGAAATAAGGTCGGACTCGACGTCGCCGTCGAAGCGCTCCGGACATATAAGGAGCGGGAGAAACGGCCGAAATCTCAAAATGGTGCTTCAGTATGCGGAAATGAATCGCGCCCAGAGCGTGATTCGGCCCTACCCGGAGGCGATGACGTGACACGTGTGACCTCGCCGCGTCCGTCCGTCAGAAATTGCTCGACCGTTCAAAATCCGAAGGAAGACCTTTTCAGGAACTGCTCCAGTACTACGCCATGGAGCGGTTTCTTTACCGGCTGGCGAACTGCCCGCACGCTGAGCGGTTTATCCTGAAAGGTGCTCCTCTGCTGGCCGCCTGCCAGGCGCCGCAATCCCGATCGACCGTCGATATCGATCTGGAAGGCCGGCTGAATAATGACCCGGAAACCATGGCGAAGGTCATCCGGGACGTATGCCGGATCGAATCGGTCCCTGATGGCATTCATTTCGTTCCGGATTCCCTCGAAGTTCGACGAATCAAGGAAGACGCCGAATACGAAGGCGTGCGCCCGATTCGACGGTGAGCTTGCCCGAGCGCGAATCCGGATGCAGCTCGACGTCGGCTTCGGCGACGTGATTACTCCGAAACCTTCAACATTGGAATGCCCCACGATTCTCGCTTTTCCAGCGCCAGTCCTGCTTGCCTATCCGCGTGAAACGGTGATCGCAGAAAAACTCGACCCTCACCGCCCTCGGCATGCTCAACAGCCGAATGAAGGATTACTTCGACATCTGGCTTCTATCATGACTCTATCGATTCGAGGGCGAGTTGCTGGCAGAAGCGATCGCAGCAACTTTTCGAAATCGCTCGACCCCAATCGAACGTCAGCTCGTCGGCCTCATGCAGGCTTTTGCAAACGATCCGGCCAAGATCGGAGCCTTTCGGACGCTGCAGCGGTCCGTGCTCTGCCGGAAAAGTTAGAAGACGTTGTCGCTCTGATTGCGAATTTTTGCCTTCCGGTTTTGACCTCCGTCGCCGAGGGAGCGGCCTATCAGAAAACGTGGAATCCTGGTGCCCGGTGGAAAAAGATTTCCGGCTAACTATAGCGACAAACGCGTTAGATCTGCGCGACAGCCGATGCCCAGGCTGCACTGGGCGTTTCTCCGGATGCAGCAAACTTGCTCTCAACAGACTTGCAAAACAAAGAGCAGTGGCGTCGCCGGCACGTGGTTTTTATGTGATTGTTCCGCCGGATCGCGCAATTCGAGGAAAACTTCGGCGCAAGCTGCGATCGCCACAATTTACCGCCGATATCAAACCGCTGCCGGCCATCGGTGTCTCGTGGGACATTGACGCGGATGCCATGAACGTTTCGTCGCTCCTGATTGAACTTTTGCCCGACCAACCGTGGCAAGGTCAAACCTGACACAGGTTGGTGTGCTAACCCCTTGCAACAATAGCCAAAAACGACAAGTACGTCATTGAGATGTGCAATCGTCACCGCCGCCCAGTGCACGTACGAAATGGAAAAGATAAGCCACGGATTGAACGGATTAAACTCCGTTCAATCCCAAAACGGGAAGTCTGCGGATTAGTCCCCCGAAAGACCCTATTCATCGGTTTGCGAGAAGTCATCACATCGGTTGTGTTGGGATCCTGGGCAAGTTCAAACCGTTCAACAACATTTGCCGTGAGGCGGTTGGTCAGAAGTGCCTTTTGTGCTCCTTCCCATTCGGATAAAGTGCGTTTAGATGGAAACGATATGAGAGCCGGGCCGATCGCGCGCTACAACGGTGTGTCTCAACTCCTGCATTGGGCCACGGCAATCCTGGTGTTCTATGCGTTCAGCAGGGCGGGGAATAATTCCACGCCGGACCGGGCGGGTCGCAAGCGGATCCCCTGCAGCAAATTCTAGGCAATTCAAAGGACGGTTGCGAGTGGAGGCTTGCGGGGAAACCTATAATGAAGAGCAGGCAATATTCGCAGTCGACAACCCAGTGTCAACAATCGGCGCTCCAGTGCGATTCGGGCGTCCAGTGATCAACTTTATCGGGAGTTGCATCGAATCGTGAATATGGTATGCACGCAAGGATTTTATCGAGGTGAGCGACATATTCAGCACGAGAAACTGATCAATTAGTTACTTAACAGTTGCGCTCTCCGGGTTATATCGGGCGCCGCCGCTAATTGAAAATCAGCAAATTTTGTGTCACCGATCTTGACACCTGGAATTTCGACGGCATAACGATCCAATTCCTGGATGCCGTTTGGGTTCGGCTCGACGCCGACGACTACACCCGTTTTCCCGCTATAGAAGCTGGCCAAGACACCAATGACATGAATCCGATCTCCAATTTTAAAGCGGTGAGTAATACACACCTCCGTCCCCAGACCGAAATCCTTCATAAAAGGCACGACTGTATCGGAACGTTAGCAGCAATCTCCTTTAGATAAATCTTATCGGGTGCCGCTCCGTTGCTCCCTCGAACCCCTCAATGAAAGAAGACGTAAAAAGCACGCCGGAACACGCAAAAAGTTCATTCTCTATTATTTCGTTTGCGGTTACAGCAACGCTTGATAAACGAATTGTTTGCCAGATTCGCGCCTTACAGCCTACCGGCTGGGACAGGCATACAATGCTTACCTCTATGATCATCAACGAGTTGGCGCTATGAGAGTCATCGGAGAAATCGACCGGAATAATCCTCTGGCGGAGTCGACGGTGAAGTGTCCAGCGTGCGGCGAGGAACAGACTCTCATGGCATAAGGTTTTTTCAGTCACTCAGGACCCTGACGAAATGATTCGCGTCCCGGAATGAGTGCTTGCATTCTTGGGACACAAGCGCCTTTTCGCTTTGTATCCGGAGCCGCGTTTGGTCGACTCATTGCCGCACATTGCCAGCGACCGGCTTTTGCTTGTTGCTATGGCGGATGTTCGATCTTTTCACGCAGCTTTTCATCGTCAGCATCCCGCGGGCGCCGATGCTGCGCATTGGGTTTGTAGTAGAAGCTGCTGGGAGCGAGCCCGGTTACTTCGCAGATTTTCGAAATTGGTCCAAGTTCTTGGCGGTGATCACGGATGTATCGGCGTTTTTCTTCCGCTGAACCAAGGCTTGCAATTTTTTTATATGCTCCATCTGCATGACCAGATCGCCAATCTTGGCCTTGAGCTTCTCGTTCTCGGCCTCCAGTTGTCGCTCCCGTTTCGATGGACGATCGACCAGCGCGTTGTTGCGGTACTGCTGGCGCCAGTACTCGATTAGGCTGCGCGACAACTGGTGCTCGCGCGCCGCCTGCTGGGCCGTTAGCTGGCCGGCCTCGATCTGATCGAGGAGTTGTCGTTTGAATTCGGTTTCGAATTTTCTTCGGATTTTTCCCATTACGAATAGTGGGCTCCTCGTCCGCCAACCGACGAAATCGGCGGGCGCGAGGGGCTGTGGAAAATGCCGCAACTATGGAAATCGAAAGAGGATACCTTCGGCAATATCTTCTTGATGATTTCCACGAGTTGCTTGGAAAAGCCTGCGCAAAAGACGCTCTGGCTTTCCCACATTTACCACAGCCCCGGCGGCGGCTGCTCAAATTCCCCATGATTTTCGGTTCAGCGGTCGCTAAGCCGATCGGTCTGTACTAAACCCCCGCGGAAAACTCTCCAGTCGAAGGGGCGCACTCTATGCCTTAAAAATCTGGGCTTACCTATCCAGAGATGTACAAATCTTGCTACAAAGTGCGGCAATTGATTGATAATGCGTGACATCCAAACACGACGGGTGCACATGAACAAGATTGATCGTCAACGTCAGATCGAGTCGGATGCTGTGTGCGACGGCTGTGTTCGATGGTGCCAGAATGCCGAATACCAGGAGGCGACCGACACCAAGCCGTACCGCAATTTGATCGGAATTTCCTCGCGGTCGCTCGCGAACGCCATCCGTGCCGCAAAGGACAGCCTGAAGACGTCGAAGAAGGCCAAACTTCCAGCCTGGGGACTGCAGCTTTTGTCTCTCGGCCCATGAACAAATGGCGCTGATCACGATCGGCACCGTATTCAATATGATCGCTCGATCCGAATTTGATACCTGCCTTCCGCCGCGCATCACTCCCGTCGCCTACGAGATCGGCCAGCGTTGCCGAATCGAAAGGCTCGCCGATCTTGCGAATCATCGGGAGGTGGACGTCGCTGAGAGGTCTAGGTTCAGAACATTCCCCTCCTAAGTTAGGGCGTCAATGTATTTGGCGGAGTGAGCGGGTTCGCTGTCCGATATCCGTTGACTGTTGTACGACGATAAATGCACTTGTTACGACGATAAATAGGTAATCCGGCCATCTATTAGCGCAACAAGTGCATTTATCGTCGTACAACAGTCAACGGATATCGGACAGCCGATCCACGCAGTTACTGCGGCAAGTATGTTATCGCCCTAAGTTTAGGAGGGGTGTCTGCGCCGAAGGTGCAGACGGGGTGGTCTGTTCAAAGTTCCGCGTAGCGGCTCCTTATAGATGCTTGCGAAGCGATACTTATTAATCGGTACTTTCGTCTCTGAACAGACCGCCCCAGCCCTCGCTGTGCGAGGGCGTCCCCGCCTTACTAAGGCGGGGAATGGCTTGGCTATGCGTTCTTGCCGATTACGCTGACGCGCCTACAGGAACGCGGCCTTATTGCAGCGGCACGTCCCGATCTGGTGAAGTTCGATGACATTTCCAGAAGGGTCTTCAACAAACACCTGATCGGAATTTTCTCCGACAAGGCCCTGGATCTGCCAGAACCAGATTCCTTTCTCCTGCAGCTCGCGCTTCGCCTCTTCAATATCTTCCACGGCCAGTGCCACGTGTGGCAGCGTCGGATCTTCTTTGACGCTGCGCGCCAGTGGCGAAATGCCTGTTGCTCCCATCAGGTGGATCGAGGCCGAGTGCCTGTCGTCGCCGACAAACATCCAGAACCCGGGGACGCCTGGCAGAACCGGCCGCGCAGAATCGGGTTGCAGACCCAGCACGTCGCTGTAGAACAGGCGCGCCTTTTCCACCTGCTCTGGAGTTGTGCCGATGCGGATGCCGTGATGGTGAAGCTCAAGTACCTTGATCGTCATAATTGCACTTATCGCATGCTGAGGGTGTAAACAGTTACAGGGTCTTTGATACCGCAGATGACCACTTCGCGTTTCGAATGGAAGTTCCGGCGTCTGTCGCCGGCGGCGCCGTCATGTACCGCTTTCGACACCGCTATGGACATCGCCTGTGCCTGACCGCACAGCCGGGCGGCAAGATTGACGGTACTTCCGATGGCAGAATAATCGAGATGCGTGGTGGCGTCATCGTCTGCGATTAAAATCATCCTTGCCATCGGGATGGGTAATTCGGGGACGGTTGCCTGAATTACCTGAATCGCAGGTCGAATTCAGGTAATTCAGGCACCGTCCCGGAATTCCCTCCTAGTCTACTTCTGAGCCCGGCGAAGGAAGGCAGGAATTTCGAGATCGGATCCAGAAATGGAGGGCTTGAGGCCTGCGCCGGCGGCAGCGGCGGCTGTCATCACACTCTCGGGACGTTTATCAAACCCGGTTGCAATGACGGTGATCTTCACCTCGCCCTTCATGGTCTCGTCAAGAACTGCGCCGAAGATGATATTGGCTTCGGGATCGGCCGCATCATGGATGATATTCGAAGCCTCGCTGACCTCGTGAAGCAGGAGGTCGTGTCCACCCGTTATGTTGATCAGCACGCCACGCGCGCCTTGAATGGAAGTTTCTTCCAGGAGACGGCTCGAAATGGCTTTCTTCGCGGCCTCAACCGAGCGGCTTTCGCCAGTCGCACTACCGGTCCCCATGAGGGCCATACCCATTCCGGACATCACCGTTTTAACATCGGCAAAGTCGAGATTGATCAAGCCCGGCACAATAATCAGATCCGAAATACCCTGAACCGCCTGGCGCAGAATGTCGTCGGCAATGCGGAAAGCGTCGAAAAGGCTGGTGCCGCGCTCGAGGGTGGCGAGCAGGCGCTCGTTCGGGATAGTGATTACGGTGTCGACGCATTCTTTCAGGTCCGCAAGACCGCGTTCAGCCTGCGCCTGACGTTTCTTACCCTCGAAGGCGAACGGCTTTGTGACGACCGCCACGGTCAATGCGCCAAGTTCGGCTGCGAGACTGGCGACGATCGGCGCGGCTCCCGTGCCAGTGCCGCCACCGAGTCCGGTGGTTACGAAGACCATATCCGCGCCTTCGAGCGATTCGATGACCTTTTCGGTGTCTTCGAGCGCAGCCTCCCGACCGACATCGGGATTGGCTCCGGCACCGAGGCCTTTCGTCAATTTCGCCCCGATCTGGAGTTTCACAGGCGCTCTCGATTGTTTCAGGGCCTGCACGTCCGTGTTGGCCACAAGAAAATCCACGCCCTCGAGACCCGCGTCGATCATGCGGTTGACAGCGTTCGAGCCGCCGCCGCCCACTCCGACAACTTTGATGGATGCACCGAGACGCACGCCTTCATCGAAGAGAAACTTGATAGAAGTATCGACAGGTACATTTACCGTCATAGAAAGCTCCTGAATTTAGCTACAAATTTTTTCAAACCTGAATTCGAGTTCTCATGAAAATCGTGTGTCTTTCTCCGCCGCTCGCCGTAAAGCACCAACCCGGTAACTGTGGCGAACTCTGCTCCAGCCAACTGGGGCATATTGTCGAAGGATTGAGCGAAGCCGGAAGCAGTTCCGATACGAACGGGCATGTCGAGAGTCTCCTCGGCAAGTTCCACAAAACCGCGCAACATCGCACCTCCGCCGACCAGGACAACTCCGGCTCCGGCTTGCCGTTCGTAACCGGCATTGCGGATTTCGTTTCTCACAAGATGAACGATTTCTTCGGCACGCGGCTGGACGATGTCCGTCAAGACGGTCTGAGCGATGGCGCGCGGCGGGCGGGCCCCGATGCCGGACACTTCAAAGACGTCTTCGCTCTGGGCCATCGACGAGAGGGCGCAGCCATGCTGGCGCTTGAGACGCTCCGCTTCAGGGATCGATGTCCGCAAACCGACGGCGATGTCGTTCGTGAAGAGTTCGCCGCCCAACGGCACCACAACGGTATGCCGCACGGCGCCCCGATGATAGATCGCAACATTTGTTTTCCCGCCGCCGATATCGACCAGCACACAACCAAGTTCCTTGTCGTCCTCGGTAAGTATCGCTTCGCCAAGCGCGATCGGCTCGAGCACGGTGTCTCCGACGAGCAGTCCGCTTCGGTTGACGGCGGTGATGACGTTTTGCGCGGCCGTTGTGGAACTCGTCACGATGTGGACATTCACTTCAAGCCGTGTCCCGATCATGCCCAGCGGATCACCGATACCGGTCTGGTCGTCCACCGTAAATTCCTGAGGCAGGATGTGGATAATTTCACGATCAGGCGATAATGCGACTGCACGGGCGGTCTCGATGACACGCCGGACATCGTCACTGTTGATCTCTCGGGTGCGCGTCGGTATTGGCGTCACGCCTCTGCTGTTGAAGCTTTTGACGTGGGGGCCGGCAAGACCAACGTAAACGGTCTCGACTTCGCAGCGAGCCATTGCCTCGGCTTCGCTTACACTCTTCTTGATCGATTCGACAGTCGCCTCGAGATTGACGACAGCGCCCTTCTTGAGACCTTTGGACTCGGCAATGCCGACTCCGATGGGCTCCAGACCGGTCTCGCGGGCGGCCGCAATCAGCGTGCACACCTTCGTCGAACCGATGTCGAGGCCTACAATGTGTTTTTCTTTACGCCCCATACGATCTTTTCACTACTCTCGTCATCTTTCATCCTGACGATGACCTGATTCCGGAATCGCAGATCTACGCGAACAGCCTGCGGATATTGCTGCTGGATCTGTGGTTTGAGTTGCAGATATCGGATCCACCGGCTGCGAAAATCGGCAGCACCAAGGTTGACGATCACCGGATCGCTGGCTGAAACAACGGTGACTTCCTGTGAATCGTTGATGTGAACTTCAGATAACGCCGTTTGCCCGACCTCTTCGAGCACCTTCTGATACATCTCGACTTTTTCAAGATTGCGTTTATGGTCTCCTGGCCGGAGTCCATCCAGGATCGGAAAACTGGCAGGGCTCAGGGGATCGGGTTCGAGGATCTTGGCGTCGGCGTCGAATTGAAAGACCTCACCATTGATCCGGCTGAGTCCAATCGGCTCGCGTTCGATGACTTTGATGATGATTTTGTCCGGCAGCACGCGCTCGACGATTGCATTGCGTACCCACGGAAGGTCTTCGACGCGCTCGCGAACCTGATCCAGATTGACGCGAAAGACATTGATGCCTAATTCAAAACCGGCTTTCGCGAGCACCTGATTTTCTTCGACTCGCTTCAATCCGGAGACCGACAGTTTCTGGACCTCGAATTTCGCATCGGTAGTCAGGAAAACCACTGCCGAATAAGCGGCCCATCCGATCGGGATCAGACATAAAGCGAACAGGCCGGAGGCAACCACTACAAGTTTTTTCCCAGTGAGCTTCATGCAGTCCTCGAAAATCGCTGTGAGAGCGTGTCTGAGAGTTTTGTCACGCTGCCGGCGCCCATCACGACGATGGCATCCTCCTGCGCAGCATTCGCGGCGATATACGCTTCGATCATCTCGAAATTCGGAGCGTATATGGCGTTCTTATGACCGAAACTCTTGATCTTTTCGACCAGAGCGGGGGTGGTAATTCCCTCAATCGGGGCTTCGCCGGCGGGATAGATATCCAGAATAAAAACCACGTCCGCCAGATTAAAAGCACGGGCAAAGTCGTCGAACAAATGAAATGTCCGGGTAAAGCGGTGCGGCTGAAACACCGCAAAGATGCGTTTGAAATTGCCACCCTTCGCGGCGCTGAGCGTCGCCCGAATCTCCGTCGGGTGGTGCGCGTAATCGTCGATGACGGTTATGCCGTCGCGCGATTTGATCTGGAAACGGCGGTCGACGCCTTTGAAGGTTTGCAGGGCCGCGGCGATCGTGCCCGGGTCGACATCCATGTCGCGGGCCGCGGCGAAAGCGGCTGCAGCATTCAAAATATTGTGGGTGCCCGGAACACTCAGATTCAGTGTTTGAGAGGATCCGCCGTTGAAACGCACATTGCAGCTCGACCCTAACCCCTGCAGTTTCACATTCGTAATGCAGATGTCCGCGGTCGCCGCAGTGCCGTAAGTGACAATTCGCCTTTTGACCTCGGGAATCAATGACTGGACGACCGGGTCATCGACGCAAAGGACGGCGACACCATAGAACGGAACCTTATTAATAAAGGAGAGAAATGTGGATCGGATGTCGTCGAGATCGCGATAGTTATCCAGGTGGTCGGCCTCGATATTCGTTACGACGGCGATCGTCGGCGACAGAAGCAGAAACGACCGGTCGCTTTCGTCGGCTTCGAGGACGATGAAGTCACCTTTTCCCAGCCGGGCATTGCTGCCGATGGTGTTGAGCAAACCTCCGACCACGACAGTGGGATCGACGCCCGCCCGGTCCAGAATCGTTGCGATCATCGACGTTGTCGTCGTTTTTCCGTGAGTGCCGGCGATCGCGACGCTGTATTTAAGCCGGGCAAGTTCAGCCAGCATCTCCGCGCGCGCGATAACGGGAACATTACGGCGCTGGGCTTCCTGGATTTCCGGATTGTCCGGACGCACGGCCGATGAAGTCACCACGACGTGGGCGCCCCTGATATTCTCCGCGACGTGGGTTTTGTGAATGGTAGCGCCACACCGCTCCAGGTGATCCGTAATCGGCGTACTGCGTACATCCGAGCCCGTCACTCTGTAACCGAGGTTCAGCAGGACTTCGGCAATTCCACTCATACCAATGCCGCCGATTCCGACAAAGTGAACGTGCTTGATACGCTTAAACATTCTTATGCCTGCGGCGGACCGCTGCCTCTACCAGATCGACGATTCTGGATTCGGCGTCGAGTATGGCAATCCGCCTCGCATTTGTTTCGATTTCCGCCAGCCGCTGCGGATCTTCGATCAGTTCACGAATGGCATCCGCCAGCCGCTTCCCGCTCAACTCAGAATTACTGATCAACACGGCCGCCTTCTGATCGGCCATGGCGCGCGCGTTCTTGGTCTGATGGTCGTCGGTTGCAAAGGGAAACGGGATAAGGATGGCGGCGCGGCCTGCAGCCTTCAGTTCGGCAACGGTGGTTGCGCCGGAGCGGGCGATAATCAGATCCGCGGCGGCGTATTGTTCATAGAAATTATTGAAAAAGGGCCGCACATCGGCTTGAAAGCCCTTGCTCGAATAGCCTTTCCTCACATCTTCCAGCTGCCGTTCTCCCGTTTGATGAACGAAGCGCAGCCGGTCGCGCAAAGCAGTGAGCTCATCGAGGGCTTCGAGAATCGCGCGATTGATGGACTGCGCGCCCTGACTTCCCCCGAAAATCAGGATCGTGTAGGGCGTGCTGTGAAGTTTCGGCGGGATGGTCTTGAACTCGGGCCGGATCGGGTTGCCGGTAACAACGGCACGCGTTCCAAAATAGGATTGTGTCCGTTCGTCGGTAACGGCGGCAAAATCCGTCCATCGGCCGATGACACGGTTGGCGAGGCCAGGAATGGCATTCTGCTCCATGATCACCCGCGGATACCGGCCAACCGTCGCAGCACTCAGCATTGGAAAGGATGCATATCCTCCCACGCCGATGACAACATCAGGCTTGAACTGCCGCAGAATACTCTGGGCCTTGAAAAAACCGCTCACCATACCCATCAGGTTCCGAACCTGACGCACGGCGCCAAGGCCTTTGATTCCGCCTACCGGCAATGTCCGCAACTCGAATCCCTCCTTCGGGACGATGCGTGTTTCAATTCCCTGTTCCGCTCCTACGAATAAAATTCGCGACGCAGGCTGACGCCGCTGGATCTCGCGCGCGACAGCAATGCCGGGAAACAAGTGTCCCCCGGTTCCCCCACCTGCGATGATCACGTTCATGCGTCCCAAGTCAGGACCAGATCAACTCGATTGTTGCGAAACATTTAGAAGAATTCCGACGGCGGCCAGCATGACCACGAAAGAACTGCCTCCATAACTCAAAAAAGGAAGCGGAATGCCCTTGGTCGGCAAAAGTCCAAGAACCACGCTCATGTTAATGAAGGCCTGAACACACACCATCATCGTGATGCCCAGCCCCAGATAGAAACCGTACAGGTCCGGAGCTCGCAGCGAGGTGCGCACTCCACGCCAGAGAAAAATGCTGAACAACAGAAGCAGCGCGCACGTTCCGATCATTCCAAGCTCTTCTCCAACTACGGCGAATATGAAATCGGTGTGCGCCTCAGGAAGATAGAAGAGCTTCTGCTTACCTTCCATGAATCCGAGACCGGCAATTCCGCCCGAAGCCACCGAAAGAAGGGACTGGATAATCTGAAACCCGCGGCCCAGCGGCTCTTCCCAGGGGTTCATGAACGCCAGAATGCGTTCGCGGCGATATCTCACACGGAAAACCAGCAAATAAAAAGTCGGCAAAGCAAAAATCGCCGAGGCGGCAATCCAGCGAAGATCGAGTCCGGCGACGAACAGAAGCACGAAGCTGATGACCAGAAGCGATATGGCTGTGCCCAGGTCCGGCTGCAGGACGATCAGGCCAGCCAGGAACGCAACAATCACGGCAACCGGGATCAGCGTAAACTTAAGGTCATTCACGTTTCCCTTACGCTTCTCCAGGAAGTACGCCAGAAAGAAGATCAGGGCCAGCTTCGAGAGTTCCGACGGCTGGATCGAAAAGCCGGCAAGCTGAATCCAGCGGTGCGTATTTGCAGCGGCGGCAAGGAAGAACACGACAACCAGTAACGCCACGACAATTGCAAGTGCCGAGAAGACGACAGCCGGCTGTTTGTATTTGTGATAGTCGACTTTCATCACGACAAACATCACGGCAAGACCAAGCGCCGCAAAGATCAGCTGTTTGAATGAAAAGTAATTCGGGTCTCCGAACTTCTCCTTCGCGACAATGGCGGATGAGCTGAAAACCATTGCAATCCCGAAGCCGACAAGCACCAGAGTCACGAAGAAGAGGATTCTATCGGGTTGGAGTTTTTTCGCCATGAGCTACCGCAGTTTCAGTGTCGAGAGAGCGAACAACGCAAGGATCAACGACACGATCCAAAACCTGATGATGACCTTAGACTCGCTCCAACCCAGCAGTTCGAAATGGTGGTGTAAGGGAGCCATTTTAAAGACGCGCTTACCGCGCATCTTAAACGATGCAACCTGGATCATGACCGAGAGGGCTTCCGCTACGAAGACGCCTCCTATGAAAATCAGCAGAAGTTCCTGCTTGATGATGACGGCTATGGTTCCGATAGCGCCCCCGAGAGCGAGGGAACCGACGTCCCCCATGAACACCTCGGCCGGATGCGCGTTATACCAGAGGAAGCCGAGACTGGCGCCGACCATTGAGCCACAGAAGATCGTGAGTTCTCCAGCCTGCCGGATGTAAGAGATGTCGAGATAATCCGAAAATCGCGCATTGCCGGTGATGTAGGTCAGCGCTGTCAGCGCGGTCGATGCAATGAGCGTACAACCGATCGCAAGACCGTCCAGACCATCGGTCAGGTTGACGGCGTTGGATGAACCGACGATCACGACCGAGACGAAAATCAAAAACGGCAGATAGCCGAAGAACCAGAATCGCGTCGAGAAGAGGCGCTCAATCAGAAGCGTAGGGGCGAAGGCCTTGAAGAACGGAACATTCAACCGTGTGTTGTACTCATGCATGTTCATCAGGTAGAGAAGAAAAACGGCCACAGCGAGACTGACTAATACTTGAAAGCCTATTTTTTCCCGCCCTGTCAAACCAAGAGAACGCTTGTGGACAATCTTGATGTAATCATCAGTGAATCCGACCGTCGCATAGGCGAAGGTCGCCAGAACGGCGAGCCAGACGTAGCGGTTGCGGAGACTGGCCCATAGAAGAGTCGGCAGGATGATCGAGACCACGATCAAGACTCCGCCCATCGTCGGCGTGCCCGCCTTCTTCTGATGCGACTTCGGCCCCTCCTCCCGGATATTCTGGCCGAGATGGAAATCGCGTAACCGGTTGATCAACCACGGACCGAGGAACAAGCTGATGAGGAGAGCCGTGATGCTTGCGTAGGCGGTGCGGAACGTGAGGTATTGAAAAACATTGAGAACGCGCAGCGGCGCCCAGTATTTGTTCAGCGGGTACAGAAATTCATAAAGAATGTGATACAGCATCTTATGGCTCCATGCTGGAAAATGCTGCACGAAGTGTGTTGAGCACCTGCTCGAGCTTCACTCCCCGCGAACCTTTGATCAAAACAACATCGCCCTTCTTCACCATCTGCGCGACCAACTCGCCGGCCTGAACGGCATCGCGAGCGAATTTCAATCGCGAACGATCCATTCCAGCCTCGAGGGCCCCCTCGAGAATTTCGGTCGCCTGCCCCTGCACACCGATAATGGCGGCCAGGCCGGCTTTTGCTGCCTCGCGGCCGCAACCGCGGTGCAACTCCGGACCTTCCGGGCCCAATTCAAGCATTTCTCCTGCCACCAGAATCTTGCGCTGGTAACCCTGCAGATGCCCGGTGAATCGAATCATTTCGGATAAAGCTCGAGGGTTGGAATTGTAAGAATCGTCAATGACCACGAAGCCTTCACGGAACTTGACCACCTGGCCGCGCATCTTTTCCGGCTTCATTTCCGCGAGCGCCTCGCGAATCTGATCAAACGACACCTCGTGCGTCGTAGCAACGGCAATGGCGGCGATCGCGTTGGCAACGTTATGCTGCCCCAGAAGAGGCAAAATGAATTGCATATCGCGGTTGGCGTGACGAACCGTAAAAGAGGTGCCTTCAAGTCCCAGATCCTCAATCTGTTGTACCTTGAACGAGGCGCCTGACTTGATCCCGTAGGCCACGATCTTTCCGGAAAACCGCTGAGCCATGGCGCGCACGCGGGAGTCGTCGTTGTTCAAGTATCCGATCTTCGGGTCGTGCAAACCTTCGAGCAACTCCGCTTTTGCCTCGGCGATTTCATCAACTGATTTGAAGAACTCGAGGTGAACGGCATTCACGTTGGTGACGACGCCTTCATTCGGCTCGGCAATCGACGCCAGTTTACGAATCTCGCCCTTGGCAGACATGCCCATCTCCAGAACAGCGATGTTCTGATAGCGCTCGACGCGAAGCAGGCACAACGGCAGACCAAACTCGTTATTGAGATTTCCAACAGAGCGCAAAACAGTGAACTTTTTCCCGAGAACGGCGGCGATCATTTCCTTCGTCGTAGTCTTGCCGGCGCTTCCTGTCACGCCGATGATCGTCTTCCCCCAGCGCCGGCGGACGGCGCGCGCCAGCATTTGCAAGGCTTCGATCGTTGATGCAACACGAATCGCAGGACGCTGCCCCAGACCCGGGACATCGCGCTCAATAACGACGGCACCCGCCTTTTTGTCGAAAGCCTGTTGCACGAACTCGTGGCCGTCGAACCTCGGTCCCTTGACTGCAAAAAACAGATCCGAGGAATTCAGCGTCCGGGTATCGATCGAATAACCACGCACTGTCATGCCGGCTGGACCTTGAAGCGTCCCGCCGACAGCTTGATTAATTTCTTCCAGCGTTAAGTTCATCCAGGAGCTCTTTTGCTACAAGCCGGTCATCAAACGGATGTGACACGGTCCCGATTGTCTGATAGTTTTCATGTCCTTTTCCGGCAATGAGAACGGTGTCGCCTTTCTTCGCCCGGGAAAGCGCCAGGCGCATGGCATCCCGGCGATCGACCACAGCCGCGTGCTCTATACCGCTCATGCCTTGCTCGATTTCCTGGATGATGGCGGCCGGATCCTCGCTTCGCGGATTGTCCGATGTGACGATCGCATAGTCGCTGTTGCGCACAGCAACGGCTCCCATCACAGCTCGTTTCGAACGATCGCGATCACCGCCGCAGCCAAACACCAGGATCAGCCGTCCGGTGGTAATTTCGCGGGCGGACTGCAGGACTTTTTCAAGCGCGTCGTCGGTATGCGCGTAGTCGACGATAATGCGGAATGGCTGGCCGGCCCTGACCGGTTCGAACCGCCCGGGCACATTGTGTAGCTGCTCGATGCCACGGGCAATGGCATCGGGTGGCACGCCGAGAGCGATAGCGACGCCGATAGCGGCACCGATATTAAGGAGGTTCGGCTTACCCATCAGGGACGTTCGCACCTGCAGCTCGCCTATCGGCGTTTTATACATCGCGTCGGTGCCTTCCCAGCCAAATTGGTATCGCAGAGGACAGATGTCGGCAGCAACTTGCATACCATAGCTGATCACGCGGCTGGGATCGATTCGCCTCAGATCTTCGTAACGCGGATCGTCCCGATTAAGAACCATCTTCCTGGGTCGAACTCCGTTGAGGCCTTCAAACATTTTCCGCTTAACCCGGAAATACGTTTCCATGTCGCCGTGAAAATCGAGATGGTCCCGGCTCAGGTTGGTGAATACGGCAACGTCGACATTCAAGCCTGCGACACGCTTCATCTGGATCGCGTGCGACGAAATCTCCATCACTGCGTACTGCCATCCCGCATCGACAATATGACGGAACAGCTTCTCCAGGTCCGGCGCTTCGGGCGTCGTCCGTTCCGCAACGAAATTGAATTCCGGCCCGCGATATTCAATCGTCCCGAGCACGGCCGCCGGCCTTTCAGCAGCCTTCAAAATGGATTCCACGATGTACGTCGTTGTCGTTTTCCCATTTGTGCCGGTGACACCTATTAAATTGAGCTTGCGCGTCGGATGATCGTAGAAATTGGCCGCCATCGCAGCCATTGCCGCCCTTTCGTCATCCACCTGGATCCACGGCATCGCCAGCCCGGAAACAGGAGCAAGCGCGGAAACTACAGCGGCCGCGCCCTTCACAATGGCCTTCGGCATGAACCGATTACCATCGAGGCGCGTGCCGCGAATTGCAAAAAAAAGAAAACCGGGCCGTACGGCCCGCGAATCATAGGCGAGACCGAGAATCTCCGTGTCGAGATCCCCAGCGACACTGCGTACTTTCATGCCGGAGAGCAGCTCTCGCAACGTCATAAACCCAAACCGCAAGAGGCGTACGGCACACAATATGCATCCGCGCCCTTTGCGGCTACTTCCCCCCTACTCTACTCGAGAACCGCACCTGGATACGCGCCCCTGCGCGCACATTGACACCTGCCGGCGGCAACTGCTCAACGGCGGCGCCAGAACCGACGGACTGCAATCGCAAACCGGCTTTCAGACATTCTTCAGTAACCTGCCGCAAGGACTTTCCTTGAAAATCGGGAAGCGTAACGTCGCCGATCTGCGGCGGGTCAATCTCCGATGTAGTGAGAGCGGCCGGCACGAGCATCACACGGGATTCACGCTGCCGCAGCGGTTTCTCCGGCTGCAGCGGCTTCTGCTGCTGGATCTTATATTGAGGTGCGTACATCGGAACGTCCGGCGGCACTGACATGTATCGCAACACCTGCTCGGCGACGCGCTTGAAGACGGGAGCCGCGACGTCCCCGCCGTGATGCGCACCGACAGGCTCGTCGACCATCACGATCATGGAAATTACCGGATTTGTTGCAGGTGCGAAGCCGGCAAACGAAGCGACAACTTTTGTTTGAGAGTAGCGCCCGCCCTCAACCTTCTGCGCGGTTCCCGTCTTGCCTGCCGCCGTGTAACCCTCCAGCTTTCCAGCCTTCGCGGTACCTTCGGTCACAACCGATTCCAGCATGTCCTGCAGCTTTGCCGCAGTCTCTGAGGAGATCACCCGCTCACCATGCGGATCGGTCTGGCTCAGAACTCCGTTCTGCGCATGTTGAACTCTCTTCACGACATAAGGCTGATACAGAATTCCGCCATTGGCGACAGCCGAAACCATTCGAACGATCTGCAACGGCGTGACGGTGACTTCCTGCCCCATCGCGATCGAACCGATGGAACTCTTGGTCCAGCGGGATGCCGGCCTTGCGGTGCCGCGCTCCTCTCCAGGCAGATCGATATTGGCGGGCTTCCCAAAACCCATTCGCTCGATGTGGTCGGCAAAGCGCTCATCTCCGAGCCGCAACGCAATCTTAATTGCCCCGACGTCGGAGGAGTTTTCCATGATCTGCTTCACTGTCAGCAACCCGAACGGCTTCCAGTCGTGAATCTTTCGTCCAAAAACAACAATCGAACCCATCTGACAGTCGATGACGTCGCTCGGCTCCGCAAGGCCTTCCTCGAAGGCCGAAGCCG
Source organism: uncultured Acidobacteriota bacterium (assembly GCA_963738025.1). Taxonomy (GTDB): domain Bacteria; phylum Acidobacteriota; class Terriglobia; order 20CM-2-55-15; family 20CM-2-55-15; genus 20CM-2-55-15. The sequence goes on from CAVTWA010000004.1 coordinate 46,456, forward strand.
CCGTTACGATCTTGAACGTTGAACCAGGCTCGTACGTGTGACTGACGGCACGATTAATCCACGCTTGCGGCGAATACTTTGCATATTCATTGGGATTGAATGTGGGATAGTTGCCCATCGCCAGGACCTCTCCCGAGCGCGGATCCATGACGACGATGGAAACCCCCTTGGCATGAGTTTTCTCTGCCGTCGCAGCGATTTCCTTTTCGACGATGTACTGAACGTTCTGGTCGATGGTTGTGACCAGGTCGGCGCCCGGAAGCACGGGCTGCTCAACACTATCGAAACTGCGTCCGCGCGCATCCGTCATCACCAGCACTCGGCCGCTGTCGCCTCGAACATCGCCGTTGTAGCGATACTCGAGTCCGCCCAGCCCCTTTTCGTCGATGTCGACGTAACCCAGAACTTGCGACGCCAGTTCACCTTTTGGATAAAATCGCCTGTCTTCTTTCTGGAAATATATGCCCGGGATTTTCGCATTCCGGACCGCGGTCGCCTCACCGGGGTTCAGCTTGCGCTTGATCCATACAAAGGACCGCTGCGCATGGAACTTCCCCACCAGCTCTTTCGCCGGAACGCCGATCATCCTCGAGAGAAGACTTGCAGTTGCGACCGGGTCATCGATTTCGCCGGGTACTGCAAAAACGGAATCAACCTTGATACTGACCGCCAGTTCGTTGCCGTTCCGGTCGTAGATGACGCCGCGGCGGGGACTGACATCCAGGGTTCGTTGCTGCTGGTGCTCGGCCCTCTGCCGGTAATCGGCAGAATGGACTACATGAAGAAAGTAGAGGCGCGTACCGATAACGAGAGCCCATAGCGCCATGGCTCCGATCAGGACGAAAACTCGCCGACCCTCATTCCATTTTTGCGACTTCACATCTCCCTCATTCTTCATCGTCCGAGTCTCGTGATTAGCGTTTCGCTGCAAGCGTAGCAGGCTGCGGCTGAAGCTCCGGTACCTGAGGAGCAGGGGCGGCCAGGGGCGCATCCGCATTTAGAGTAATCAGCTGTCCCGCCGCTGGAACAACCATACCCAAATCCCGACGTGCAATGGAATCAATGCGTTGCGGATTACGCAAGGTTTCTTTCTCGAGGATCAGCTGGCGCCCGACCTCGGCCAGCTGCTCCTTCCTCTTTTTAGCTTCCTCAATGCGATAGCCGTATTGAGTCGACTGGTAGTGCTGCCAACCGTAGGTAAACAGCCCAAACAGAAACATCGACGCAAGGATCGTTACTACGATGTAGTCGCGATGACTCTTTACGTCCGCTTCTCGAATGACATGATTGTTGATGAGTTTTTCGAAATGAACTTCAATAGCCATCAACTTCTCTCCCATGCCCGCAATTTGGCGCTGCGCGCCCGCGGGTTCCGTTGCACCTCAGCGTCAACTGCAGTCACAACTTTTTTCGTGAGCACGCGACCCGGAACAGCCGGGGCGCGAAATTTCTGCTTAACGATCCGGTCTTCCAGAGAATGAAATGCAATCACCACGATCCGTCCACCCGGACGAATGACTGCCATCGAGGAATCAAGAAACGACTCGAGACTTTTCAGCTCATCATTTATATAAATGCGCAGCCCCTGAAAGCTTCGAGTCGCGGGATGGATCTTGCCGTATCTCGGGCCGCCGCAAACTCGCTGGATAGCGCCAACCAGGTCCGTGGTAAGGCGCATCGGCCTTGAGCGAACAATAGATCTTGCAATCGGCCGGGAACGACGCTCTTCGCCGTAGGTGTACAGGATGTCGGCGATCTCTTTTTCGGAGTAGGTATTGACCACATCCGCGGCGGTGAGCGATTGAGTCCGATCCATTCTCATATCGAGCGGTCCCTCACGCATAAAGGAGAACCCCCGGGACGGATCGTCCACCATCATGGATGAAATCCCGATATCCGCCAGAACGCCGTCGCAACCCAGAAAGCCATATTCCGCGGCAAGCGTCGCCAATTCCTTGAAATTGGAATGGATAAATTCGACCCGCGACCCAAATGACTGCAGCGTTTCCCTGGCCAACGCCAACGCCGATTCGTCCTGGTCGAGGACCAGCATTCGGCCGTCCGGGCCGGTGCGGTCCAAAATTGCGCGGGTATGCCCTCCGGCACCCAGCGTCCCGTCGATAAACCGTCCGCCCGGTCGGGGATCCAGGAACTTCATGACCTCGTCGAGCAGGACGGGTGTATGTCCGAACATTCGCGCTCACTATCAAATTCCTAACTTGCTTAAGGTTTCCTGATCTTCGGCGGTAAAGGTCTCCGCCATGATGCGGTCAAAGAACCGCTTATGATTCCAAACTTCCAAACGATCTAAATAACCGAGGACAGCGACTTCTCCCGTCATCTGGGCTGATTCGCGAAGTAGCGGCGGAATCAGGATCCGGCCTGACTTATCAGCTGAGGTTACCTGGCCGTAAAAATTAGTCCGGTCCAGGAACTTTTTCTTCGTGGGATTTAATGAAGGGAGCTTGGCGAGTCTTTCTTCGATTTCTTGCCAGATAGGTAGGGGATAAATCAAAACGGATTCACCCGAGAGAGACGTGACGTAGAAGTCGCTGCCCCAGGACTCTTCAATATGCGCGCGGAACGAGGACGGAATTTTAAGCCGTCCCTTTTCATCGATGGTAGCCGGTGCGTTCCCACGCAACATCTATGACAGTCCCTCAAAAGCCAACAATAAACAGATTTGGCCACTTTTGGCCACTTCAGACTACTCAGGCGTCCCAAACGTGTCAAGAAAGAAAACGATCTGGGATCGCAGGATTTAGCCCACGTTCAGTTATGCTTACGAGATTGATATGAAAGCTGGAATCATCGGACTGCCTTCAGTAGGAAAAACAACCATATTTAATGTGCTGACGCAGGGGAAGGCCGCGGCCGGCCCTGTCGGGCGAAAACAAGAGCCGAATGTCGGGATCATCAAGGTGCCAGACGCACGGCTCGACGTTCTCGCAGCGAAGTTCAACCCCGAAAAGACCACATACGCGACAGTCGAGTTCGTCGATGTTCAAGGACTCGTGCGGGGCAAAGGCCAGGATATGGCGCTTGCGCCTGTCCGGGCGGTGGAGGCCCTCGTTCACGTCGTCAGGGCGTTTCAAGACGAGTCCGTTCCCCATTCCGAAGGCGGGCTGGATCCCGAAAGGGATAAACGCGATCTCGATTATGAATTGATGCTCGCAGACATCGGTTCGATCGAGAAACGTGCGGAGCGCCTCGAAAAGGATTTGAAGAAACTAAAGAATCCGGCCCTCGAGAAGGAACTCGCGTATCTGCAACGTGCGAAATCCTGGCTGGAATCGGAGAAGCCGTTGCGCGAAATGGAAATCAGCGAAGAGGAAAAGAAGCTGGTAAAAGGTTTCGCATTTCTCTCCGAGAAACCGATGATCTATGTCGAGAATATCGGTGAGGATCAACTCGATCGTCTGCGCCATCCTGAGGCTCACGCAACGCTGCGGCCGAACACCGAACAGGCGCTCATCTGTGGAAAGCTCGAAGCAGAAATGGCGGAGTTACCTCCCGACGAACTCAAGACGTTTTTATCCGATTACGGTTTGACGGAGTCCGGCGCCGAGCGCTTGATACGGACAACATATCGGCTGCTGGGACTCATTTCCTTCTTTACCGTCGGTGAGGAAGAATGCCGCGCCTGGACGATCACACGCGGAACTAATGCACAGAATGCCGCCGGCGTGATACACACCGATCTTGCCGATCATTTCATTCGAGCGGAAGTGTGCCATTACGACGATTTCGTGAAACACGGTTCCATGCAAGCCCTCAAGGAAAAAGGCCTTCTACGCCTGGAAGGAAAAGAATATACGGTTAAAGATGGTGACATCATGACAATCCGGCACAGCGGATGAGCCCATTTACAGAGTCTCTTCTTTTTGCTGTCGCCGCGGCTTGCGCCAATGTGATCGGCGGGATCATTGTCACGTACAACAAATGGGCCCATCAGTTCCTGAGGTACTTCATTGCGCTGGGTTCCGGCTTCATGCTGGGAACCGTTTTCCTGGAAATGTTTCCGGAAAGTATAGCTCTGACAAAGTCGGCGCCCGTCCTTGCGCTTCTGGGATATGGCATCGTGCACATGTTCGAGCACACCTTTGCTTCGCATTTGCACTTCGGTGAAGAAACCCATCACGACGAAGTCACGAATCCCGCTGTTGGCATCTCGGCGCTGATCGGAATGCTGGTGCACACCTTCTTCGACGGCGTCGCCATTGGTGCCGGCTTCACGATTTCACCAGGCGTTGGGCTGCTCATTTTTCTCGCGGTCTTCCTGCACAAGATTCCGGACGGCTTTACGATCTCCTCGATAATCCTCACCTCAGGAAGTTCCGCCAGAGCCGCTCTTGGCGCAGCTGTGTCACTGGGCGCGTCGACACTGCTGGGCGTGATGGCCGTCCATCTGGTCGGTGGAAGCGTCGCTTATGCTCTTCCCATCTCGACTGGTTCGACGCTTTACGTCGCGGCAACGGATCTGATGCCGGAAGTCAATCGTGAGAAGGGAGTAAAAATGGCAGTCGTTGTTTTTGCGGGGATGGGATTGTTCCTGCTGGTCAGAAGGCTAGCGAAAGTATGAGAACTGTTGGAAGTTGCGCCACTGGAGGTCGCCGCATTTCCGGTTCAATGCAGCAACCTCGAATAACGCAACTTCCAACGAGTTCATTCATGCCTCGGGCTCTTCTTCTTCGTCAGTCTTCAGCATGCCCGCCATCACCGGACGTTGCGGCGTGCCTTCTCGCTCGGCTTCTTCCTGGCATTGGATGCATAGCGTCGCCCATGGCACGGCCATGAGTCGTTTTTCATTGATGTCTTCCCCGCAACGGATGCACTCGCCATATTCGCCGCGATCCATCCGCTTCAGTGCCTCTTGAATGGACTTAAGACGCTGGAAGTCGCTCTCATGAAGGTTATACAAGAGTTCCTTATTATGACTGATCGTCGCCAAGTCGCCTTCGTCCTCGGTGTTCTCGAGCTTGATTTCTTCCTCTGCCAACCTGTTCCGATTGATCGAGCGAATCAGCTTCTGGTATTCCTCCAACAATCGCTGCCGGAATTTTTGAGTTTTTTTGTCGTCCATAATGTCCTCTCTCGTTCCTCCAGAACCCTCATGGTTCGCAACTGGGAAATGGGAATATATGCGTCAAGATCGCACTGTCAACTGACCAGTTTGACGAATCAAGGTCCAGAACAGGTACAGCACGAAAAGCGCCAGCTGTAAAATTTTTGGCGCGAACCTACAAAGCATCACCATCCTGAGCAACTGCTGTACCAAAGTCAAAGACAAATCACTTAAGCTCGATAATTTGATTAGAATGCGAAACAGACGAGGCGTCCGCGCGTTACTGAGGATCACAACTGGATCGTTCGGTTCCCGCGCTTGCGATCGTCGAGCGGTAAAAATACCCGTTGGTAGCCGAATTCCATTGGAAACTTTTCCCGGCACCATCGCAACGGCCATAACGTCTAAGTCGTTTTAAATCAATATTTGTCAGATAACGACTGACAGGATATCGTGAGGGACTGAAATTGCATAAGGAGCGCGATGTGATGCCCATGGTGGCGTGTGCGGACTAACAGTGCAACATTGAGGAAAAACCGTTGAAAAGAGTTGCTCCGCGAACGAGCGCGATTATTCAGGACACTCTCGCTGTCATTCTGGCCGGAGGACAGGGGGAGCGACTTTATCCCCTGACAAAACATCGGGCAAAACCGGCAGTACCATTCGGAGGTATATACCGGATCATAGATTTCGCTCTATCCAATTGTATTAACTCGCAGTTGAAGAGAATCTGCGTCCTCACGCAATACAAATCCGATTCTCTCGATCGTCACATCCGGCTGGGATGGAACATCTTTTCATACGATCGCGGCGAGTTCATCTTCACGATTCCGCCTCAATTCCGTGCTTCTGAAAAGTGGTACCAGGGCACGGCGGATGCGGTCTATCAGAACATCTATACGATCGAGCGTGAAAGTCCCGCTTACGTGGTCATTCTGTGTGGCGACCACATTTATAAGATGGACTACAGCGAACTGCTGGAGTTCCATGTGGCGTCCGGCGCAGATGTAACGGTTTCGACCATCGAATTTGCGCGCAGCGAAGCAAGTCATCTCGGGGTGTTAGAGATCGACCGCAACCAGCGGATTGTCGGGTTTGAGGAAAAGCCGAAAGATCCGAAACCGATGCCCTCGAATCCGAATCTCGTTCTCGCTTCCATGGGCATCTATGTCTTCAGCACGCCCGTTTTGATTCAGGCGCTGCTCGAGGATGCGGGCAGGGACACCAGTCACGATTTCGGCAGGAACATCATTCCGAATCTCATCGAAACAAAGCAGGTCTATGCCTTCCATTTCAAAGATATGAATCAAAAGGAGGCAAAGTACTGGCGAGACGTCGGCACGCTCGACGCCTATTTCGAAGCGAATATGGACCTCGTCTCTATCGATCCACAGTTCAATCTCTATGATAAAGAGTGGCCGATACGAACGTATGTCCGCTCATATCCTCCGGCCAAAACAATCTGGGATCTCGATTACGAAGGCCGCGTCGGTGCTGCGATCAATTCCATCATTTCGCAAGGATCGATTGTCAGCGGAGGCCGGGTGAAGAATTCGATTTTGTCGCCGGAAGCACGCATCAATAGTTACTCGGAAGTCGATCGATGCATTTTGATGAACGCCGTCGATGTGGGCCGCCATGCGAGATTACGTCGCGTCATTGTGGACAAGTACGTTCGCATTCCACCCGGAATCGAGATCGGCTACAACCTTGAAGAAGATCGCCGTCGCTTCACCGTGACTGAATCCGGTGTCGTCATCATTCCGCGGAACGCTTGCTTCTGGGATTAGAATTGACCAGAAGGAGAACTCAATGCCAGACAGCGCGGATATTATTGTTTCGCCGAACGGGCCTCTTAGAATTTCCGGAAATTTCGTCATAAAGGACGGGCAAGGGAAGGAATTTGATTTATCAGGCCGAACTACAATCTCACTTTGTCGATGCGGCCATTCAGGGAACAAACCCTTTTGTGACGGAAGTCATGCCCGGAATGGATTCCAGTCCGTGGTAGAGGCCCGCGTGTTGCCTCCGCCGGCACCCAAACCATAGGAAAAAGATCAGCCACAAAAAGGCTTAGCGCGGCTACGCAGCAACCAAACTGCGGAAGAATCGGTGTGCGTGTCGCCCAGATGTTTTGCGGTGATGTGAGGGAGCGAAGTCCGCCTAAGTTCAGACCTCCTGACATAGCCCTGAAATCTCTCGGAAATTGACAGGTTTTTTCGGTTCGGGGTGCGGACCAATACCTGTCCGGTTTTTTTCGCGGCCAGGCCTAAATCCCTGAGATAGCAGAATGTTTCGGAAAGGTTTTGCGGACTCAATCGTGTCCGGTTTAGCTGGGACGCATGAAGGCCCAACTCGACTTGGCACTGCCACTGCAGCCAGCATCGGATTCGGTGGTGATCAATGCGCGCTGCCTGTTGCGTATCGAAGAGAAACAGCGCGTCGTTCTCGTCGCGGGATTGCCGGTGCATCACTATCAAACCGAAGATGCCGTCGCGGAAGCGTACGCCATGGTGTTCTTGGTGGAGTCGGGGTTTGCGCAGCAATGTGAAGTGGCGCGAGCGTTTGGCCAGTCCGAGCGCACCGTGCGGCGCTATCAGGCGCGCTATGGAGCAGGAGGGATGGAGGCGCTGGGGCGAGCCGGAGGATGGCGACGCGGACGACGCAGGATTGCCGGGAAACGGCTGCGTGCGATAGAGGCGCTCAAGCAGCAGGGGCTGAGCAACCGCATCGTGGCGCATCGTCTGGGTGTCACCGAGAAAGCAATCCGCAAGCTGGTGGGCTCCTCCAAGTCAGACAAGGCCGAGCAGCTATCATTGGCGGTGGAGGCAGGGACCGAACAACCGTCAAAGCCGGTGGCTCCTGCAGACAAGGACATCCGCCCATCGGAGTCCGCCCCGGCTAAGGATCCCTCCGGCCAGAGATCGCCGGAAGTAGCCGGTGGCACCGAACCGCCGGTGCTTAGCTTCGACAGCGATGCGGCGGATCGGAGTCTGGACCGGATGCTGGCCTATCTGGGAAAGCTCAGCGATGCCGCACCGGTATTCCGCGACGGCTCTCATATTCCGGGCGCGGGTGTCCTGCTGGCGCTTCCCGCGTTGATCGAGAGCGGAATCTTCGATATCAGCCGGAAACTTTACGGAGAAATCGGGCCAGCCTTCTATGGGCTGCGCACGACATTGCTGACGCTGCTTTTTATGGCCCTGTTACGCATCCAAAGGCCCGAGCATCTCAAAGAGCGAGACCCGGCAGTGCTGGGAAGACTGCTTGGATTGGATCGGGCACCGGAAGTGAAAACCCTAAGGCGCAAGCTCACGCGGCTGGCGGCCTATGAACGAGCAGACCAGTTGGGCGCTGAACTCGCCCGCCGGCGCGTCGCTCAGCGCGGACATCTGATGGGATTTCTCTACGTCGACGGCCACGTGCGCGCCTACCATGGCAAACACGACATCTCCAGCGCTTACGTGGCCCGCCGCCATCTGGCCATGCCCGCAACCACCGACTACTGGATCAATGATCAAGCCGGCGATCCGCTGCTGGTGATCACAGGCGAGGTCAATACCGCCTTGACTAAAGCTTTCCCCGGTCTGCTTGCCCAAGTGCGTGGCTTGCTGGGTGATCGACGCGCCACCATCGTCTTTGACCGCGGCGGCTTCAGCCCCAAGCTGTTCCAGACCATGCTCCATGACGGCTTCGACATCCTCACCTACCGCAAAGGCAAAAGCCGCCGGATTAACGCGGGCCGATTCGTCCGCCGCCGAGCCAAGCTCGACGGAAATTGGGTAACCTATGATCTACACGATCAACCCGTGCGTTTCCTCAACGGCAAACTCCGCATGCGGCAGATCACACGATTGTGCGATAACGATCACCAAACCCAGGTGCTCACATCCCGATGGGATCTTCGCGATATCGAAGTCGCTTACCGTATGTTCGAGCGCTGGCGGCAGGAGAATTTCTTCAAATACATGCGTGAAGAGTTCCTACTGGATGCCCTTGTCGATTACCGCATCGAGGCCGAAGATCCCTGCCGCACTGTTCCTAATCCTGAACGCCGCGCTCTGGATAAACAAATCCGCGATGCCCGCGTTGATCTTGCCCAAATCGAGCGCGACTACGGTGCTGCTGCCGCCGACAACGTGGAGCAACGCCACCCCACCATGCGCGGCTTCAAAATCGCTCATGCCAAGATCGGCAAAACCCTCCAAAAGGCCCGCGCCCGTCTCACCAAGCTCTTAAACCAGCGACGTCATCTTCCCAACCGCGTCGAAATCCGAGACCTCAGCCAAGGCTCTGTGGTCAAACTCTCCACAGAGCGCAAACACCTGACCGATCTCATCAAGATGGTCGCCTACCAGGCCGAAAGCGACCTGTTGGACTCGCTGCGCCCTCACTACAAACGGGCGGACCAGGAAGGCCGTACTCTCTTGCACGAACTGTTCTCTGCAGCCGGTGAGATCCAGGTCTCCGGCTCGGAACTGCGGGTCACCTTGGCTCCCTTGAGCTCGCCACATCGCAATCGTGCTGCACATGCTCTCTGCGACCTGCTCGATCAAACTGTCGTATCTTTCCCAGGCTCTTCACTCCGCATCCGCTTTGCAGTCCAGCCATCTCCCCACATCGGACTTGCTTTTCCCGGTTCGCCGCCGCAAGCCCGCTAATCCCGGCCCTGACCGGACATTTTCGACATGAGCTATGTCAGGAGATCTGAAGTTAGGCGGGGACTCTCCCATCTCAACGACCTGCCGAAAATCAACTCGGTCGCTTGCGTCCACAAGACTGGTTTACAGCCTTGTTAGACAAAAGCACAAACAGATGCATGCATCTGTTTGTGCTTTTTGTGGCCTTTTTGTGACTGATCTTCTTCTAGTTGATCATGCACTTCTTGTGCGTGACGTGAAACTCGAACTCTTCCCGATATTTGTTGATCATCGCTTCGACGGGCATGGCGCAGGCATCACTGAGTACGCAGATGGTCACGCCTTTCATGTTGGAACACATGTCGAGAATCATCTTCAAATCCTCCATTTTGCCGTGGCCGTGCTCTATGCGGTGGAGCACCTGTTCCATCCACCACGTGCCTTCGCGGCATTGCGTGCACTGTCCGCAGGTTTCCTCGGCATAGAACCGGGCGGTCCTCAACGCCAGGCGCACCATACAGGCTGTCTCGTCGATGACCATCATTCCGCACGAGCCGAGAAGAGTACCCTTGGATGCGAGCGAATCGAAATCCATCCGCACGTCGCACTCTTCTGGCCGAAGTATCGGGACAGACGAACCACCGGGAATCACACCCTTCAGTTTGTGTCCCTTTCTCACACCGCCGCATTCGACTTCGATCAATTCCATCAGAGGAATCCCAAGTTCGCGCTCGACAACGGCGGGCTTATTAACGTGCCCGCTGACGCAGTACAGCTTGGGACCGGTATTTTTCTCGTTGGAGCCGATGCTCTTGAACCACTCGACACCACGATTGAAAATGTGTGGCAGATTCGCCAGTGTTTCTACATTGTTCACAACGGTAGGGCAGTTGTAGAGTCCCTGTACAGCCGGAAACGGCGGCTTCTGCCGGGGTTGTCCGCGCTTACCTTCCAGTGATTCGATCAAGCCAGTCTCTTCACCGCAAATGTAGGCACCCGCGCCCGAATGGAGAACGATGTCGAGATCGTAATTTGAGCCGAACAGTTTTTTACCGAGAAAACCGCGCGCTCTCGCGTCGTCCAGAGCCCTCTCAAGCACACGATAGCCAAGCGAGAATTCGCCGCGTATATAAATGAAGGCAAGATGGCAATCGACGGCGTACGCCGCAATGATAATGCCCTCGATCAGTTGATGCGGATCGCGTTCCATGATGACACGATCCTTACATGTCCCCGGCTCACTCTCGTCGGCATTACAGCACAGATAAATCGGCTTACCCGTATCTTTTGGAACGAAGCTCCATTTGAGCCCCGTCGGAAAACCAGCGCCGCCGCGGCCGCGCAGCCCGGTCGCTTTTGTCGTTTCTATGACATCTTTCGGACTGAGTTCCTTAAGAACCTTTTCGGCGGCTTTGTATCCACCAAGTTCCATGTAGCGGTCGAGTTCCTTCGCCCGCGGATCGTCAATATTCTTAAAAAGCACACGTTCGTAAGCCATAACTAATGATTGTAACAAATAGAGGGGAACGGAAGACTCGTGGGATAAAAGCGAGCCTAAGATTTAATTACGGGAGAAACCCCGGATTCAGCTGAAGAAACCTGATCCAGAAGAATGCGGAATGAAGGCAACAAGTCCAGGCGGCGCCGTTCAAGTTCATTGATGCGCTTCTTGAGATCCGAACGGCTTGCGAGTTCTTTCGCGCCTAGAACTTTGTATCCGTGGTTTGCATGGGTGACGACCTGAAACTCACCTTGTGATACGTCGAGATGAATCCAGTCTCCAGTGCGAATCGCGGCAAGACCGCCGCCATCCAGCGCCTCGGGCACCACGTGTGAGATCGAGATACCGTCATGTTGGAAGGACACACGTCCGTCCGTAACGAGTACCGAGATCGAGCTGAGCGAATGAGAAGGCGCATTCATCGCCAACTGCAGTTCCGGCATTCCGGCGGCATGGGGACCTGCTCCGGCGATCACCACCATTACGCGGAGAAGTTTTTCGTTCAGTAAATAATCCCAGAGCTTTGCTTTATTCCACTGCGCAAGCTCGGGCAGCGAACCGTCTGGTGATTTCGAATGCCAGTTATAGATCCAGGTATAGTACAGATCTTCCAGCGACACTTTGCGTTTCAGCCGTTCCAGCACTCCATCTGGAATTGCGAGATCGGCATGGAGCTCCTTCTGCCCGAGGTAATAAACGGTGAGGTAAAGTTTGAGGTCGAAAAGTTTCAGATTGCCGTTGCGGTTTCGCGGACTCATCCGGGCAATGGCGCCCTGGCAAACATTGCCGTGCATGCCGACCAGGCCGCAAGTCGGTGAATACGGCGTCATTGTCGAATAGACGAAATTTCCATTAGCGGATCGCGCTTCCATGATCCGCTGCATCCAGGGTCCGTCGAGCGTCGGCGCCCGATCTTCGATCAGACGCTTCTCGGCCAGAGTTCGCATGATGGTGTCGATCCCGGAATTGCCTCCATTCTCTGCTTCTACGGCCATGGAATAACCGGAGTGGCCACCCGCCTCATCGATTCCCAGAATCTGCGGTACCTTGAATGTTTTTTTCGTGATGTCGGCGATCGAAAGCTTCTTGCCGACCGCGTCGGCCAGGTATGTCAGATGAAGCAACCATGCGGGATGACCACCTGTAGCGCTCCAGACGGCAGCGGCATTGATTAGGTTGTAGCGAGTGAGACTGGCTACGCTCATCCGTCGCTCCCGCTTGGCAATCGCATGAATGAGCCGTTTAACGGCTGAGGACGTCTGTTCCTCCGAAGGGGGTTTGGCGCAAACATCGAGGTGACGGGGAACCAGTCCGAAAGAAGCGAGCATCATGCGATGCGCCATGGACGCTTCCGAAGAGGCGCAGTTCGCACCGGGAACAGAGGTACACTTTGCGATTGCGCGTTCCATCTCATCTTTCTCGCTCTCCTGAACGATTCTGCGATGGAAGCAGCGGTCGAGCAGGCCTTTCACCTGCGCATAGACGTAAGGCTTCATTGGCCGATTGAAGAGTTCGTCCAATTCAGCCCGTTCCTCTTCCGGCAAACGATGCCTGAGAGGCTCAAACTTCCGCCGATCGTCTTCGCCCAGATAGACTTCACGTCCGATCACCGAAGGGATCATCAGCGCGAAAACCGGGCGGGCTTTGCGACGCTGGTGTGCCAGATCTGCCTCGATCAGAGCTCGCAGACTTCCGACCATCATCTTGTCGCATGCCCCTATCACGATAGATCCGTCATAGCCATGCGCTTCGAGAAGAGCCCCCAGAGATGCCGTAAAGAAGTTGCGACTCAACAAGGCATAGTTCATGCCTTCGGTTCCGTAGGCGAGTTCCTCACAAGGCGCCGACTGCGACACTTCGAATGGAATGCCTCCATTCGCCCATATCTGGCGGATAATTCGGCGAATGACTTCTCTGGATCCGATGTTCGGAGGATGATCCTCCCCGCCATGAACCACTGCGATTCGCGGCTGTCCTGCCATGAAGCGGTCCAGAATCTGTTCGCGAGCCGAGGAAATCCCTGAAAGCCGCAGAGTCTCGTCGACGACCGGCGTAATGATCGTTACGGGCTGAGCGCGACTGATCAGCGGATCGCGGAACCTGTTGCTGTGCATTTTCACAAAGTGGGCGCAATATACAATAACTGCACAGGCGGTTCAATGCTCAATGTGTTATACGGCCCGTATTGAACTACGGCGTTGTGGCGAGTCGCTTCCAAAGGCGGGTAGCGATCAAGTGCAGCTTCTTATTTTCGTTGACGGACAGGTTCGGTTCTGCTGCCCTCATTTCGGCCTCCCACAATGAAAGCGCGCTACGGGACACACACGCATGCCCCCGCTCTTTCAATTTGTAGTAAAGCTCGCAGTATTCTCCGCGCAACTCGCGAATATAATCGAAGGATCGCCGGTGAATGGCACACGGCCCCAGATCGCGGATAGCGCGTTGGTGTTCCGGCGTGGCATACCCTTTGTGGCTGGCAAATCCGTAACCGGGATATTGCGCATCCAGTTCGGTCATCAACCGATCCCGGTAGACTTTCGCAACTATTGATGCCGATGCGATGGAGAAATTAATACCGTCGCCTTTGTCAAAGCTGTTCTGGGGTTGACTAAAGCCCGGGATCGTCCGGCTGTCGACGAGAATATGCTGCGGCGCAATCGTCAACTGGGAGACAGCCAGCTGCATCGCTCGAATTCCGGCGTGGTAAATATTGATGCGGTCGATCTCCTCGATTTCAACAATGCCGAGCGCAAACGCGGTTGCCCTGGCACGAATCTCGTGGTCCAGGCGGTTCCGCGTCTGCTCGTCGAGCGCTTTGGAATCGTCGATTCCAGCGATTTCGCTTCCGGGAGGAAACACCACCGCTGCCGCGACGACGGGGCCCGCCAGCGGCCCCATGCCCACCTCGTCCACACCGGCAATATGCTGAATGCCTGCCTTCCAGAGGAGACGCTCGAAATGAAGCATCGCGTCGAGCCGGTTCTTTTCCTTCTTCTGGTCGTCGTAGCGCTTTGCCAGCATCTTGTATAAACGCCGGGCGCCGGTCCGCGGATCGCGCTGGAGCTTGCGCAAGATGGCAGGAGACACAATTGCGTCAGCCGCGTATTTGTCCTGGATTTCCTTCAGCGATAGTTGTTTCATGATTCCTATGGGCGCCATCCGCCAGTTCACTCCCGTGAAACTCTTCATCGGTGTTCTCGTCTCCCATACGAAACTGCTGGCCGATGTCGAGCAGCAGCTGATCACATTGTATGGTCCGATCGACCATCGTTCTCCGGTGATTCCCTTCGACTTCACGGATTACTACGAACCGGAAATGGGGGACATCATCGATCGCGCATTCTTCTCGTTCGAGCGGCTTATTGAAGCGGATCAATTGCCGGAAATCAAGAGGCAAAGCAATGAGCTGGAAGACAGCCTGGCACCGCTGCTCACGCGCGTGAAACGCCCGATTAACCTGGATCCAGGCTATATCGAACAAGCGAAAGTGATTCTCGCCTCTACGAAGAATTTTTATCACAGAATTTATTTGAGAGGCGGGATCTTCGCTGAGCTCACAATGCATTTCAAAAATAATAACTATCAATTTTTTCCGTGGACGTATCCGGACTATCAGTCGAAAGACTATCAGGAATTTTTTTTGCGCATCCGGCAGATCTACCGGTCCCAGCTGCGGAAGATGTGCATTCTCAATCGCGAGGAGTAACCGATGAGCAAACCCTTCTGGCGGACTTCCCTATCCGCCGTCGAGCAGAACAAAATCCTGATACGGGGATATCGGGTCCAGGATTTGATGGAGCGTTGCACGTTCGGCGACATCATTTATCTCACCTTCAAAGGCGAGTTGCCCACGGCGAATGAAGGAAAGATGATCGAAATGATCATGGTGTCCAGCACGGATCATTCATTTCTGGCTCCATCTATTGACGCGGCACGATTTGTGGCTTCCGGCGGCGTTCCGCTGCAAGCATCCATAGCCGCGGGAGTCATTTCTCTTGGCGACCATCACGGAGGGGCCATCGAGCAATGTGCCAGGATGCTTCAGGAATGCGTGCCCGCCAAAACGCCGGCGACGGAAATCGTCAGTGGCTATCGTTCGCGCAAGCAGCGTGTGCCGGGTTTTGGCCACCCCTGGCATGACCGCGATCCCCGTACGCTGAAACTCATGGCGAAAGCAGAGGAATGGAATCTGGCGGGCCCGCATCTCGCCTTAGTGAAGGCAATCTCGACCGACCTGAAGCTTCCGGCCAATATCGACGGCGTCATTTCCGGGCTCATCTCGGACATGGGAATCGCCTGGCAATACGGCCGCGCTTTTTTCATCATTCCGCGCGTCGTCGGGCTTGCCGCGCACTCTGTTGAAGAGACGACGCGTGAGCGGCCATTCCGCGTCGTCGATTTAAATGATATCGCCTACGATGGCCCGCCCGAGCGGGATATGCCGGAATAAGAAAGGGGCAGGAACACGAAATCCCTGTCCGGTTTGCCCGAGTTGATTTTGGGCGGACGTTGAAACGGGAAGGATCCCCGCCTAACTTAGGCGGGGACTTCGCTCCTCATATCACATGACGGATTTCGACTACGTCCGACTCTCCGGTCACTGCCGCTGTTTCTCGCGGCGTTCGCTTTTCAATTGGGAACTTTGAAGGCGAGGAATTCACTCGGATAGCCCGGACCACCAACGGCAACGACAAGATACTGTTTGCCGTCCAGCATGTAGGTCATCGGCGTTCCCGTTTGTCCCGCGGGCATGTAAACAGCCCCCACTTCCTTACCGGTTGATTTCTCGTATGCTCGTAACATGGCGCCTTTATGACCGTCCTGCATAGTGAACGTCCCGGGCTCGCCGGTAATTAGAAGAGTCTTTGTGACGAGGATTCCGATTGTATTTGCGGCGCGGCCGGTACGCGGGATATTCAATCCTTTCAGAGCCGGATGATTCCGGACGTTGTCCGGAGTCTCGGCGTTAGCGATTCTCCACAGAATCTCTCCCCTGTTCATGTCGATGGCAACAATGCTCCCGTACGGCGGTTTGAGCAGCGGCAGCCCCTGAACATTCAAAGCGCCCGTTCCCGGCGGCGCCACCATGCCGGAAACCCACGAGAACTCGGTCCGCCCTGGCTGGCCGGGCACCAGACCATTCGCCACGATTCCAGTCGATGCGTGAACATACAAAATGTGACTTTCAGGGTCATACGACCCTCCCGGCCAGTTCGTAACGCCAGTCGTCAGAATGGTTCCGTAAGGTCCTTCAGGTTTACTGGCAACGATCGGAGTAAAGATCGGCCCGATGCGATATTTTGAAACCACTTTCTCGGCTTGCGCCCGAAGCTCCGGCGTGAAGTCGATCAAGTCATCGACCGACGGAATTCCCGCGACGCCGTAGGCGGGGGGCCTCGTGGGCATCGGTTGCGTCGGCGAATACCATTCGCCTGGAACATCGCCTCTGGGAACGGGCCGTTCTTCGATTGGCCAGATCGGTTGTCCAGTGGCGCGGTCGAACGTGTACAGGATCCCTTGCTTTGTCGGCTGAGCGACAGCCTTGATGGTGCGGCCGTTCACCGTGATATCGATAAGCATGGGAGCGCACGGTATGTCGAAGTCCCAGATGCCATGATGCACCAGCTGGTAATGCCATTTACGCTGGCCGGTCTTCAGATCCAGCGCGACGATACTTTCTCCAAACAATCCATCCCCCGGGCGATGCCCTCCATATATGTCACCCGTAGGCAGTTCGACGGGTAGATAGACCAATCCGAGTTCTTCATCGACGCTGATCTGGCCCCACACTCCGGTGTTTCCGACGTTATCGGCGGATTCATCCAGCCATGTCTCACGGCCAAATTCGCCGGCCTTGGGAATAGTGTGGAAAATCCATAATCGTTGGCCGGTCCGGACATCAAAACCACGAACATATCCTTTGGCGTTGTTCTTCACCCGGGGCGAACCGCTCGCACGATGCGCGGCGCCGACGATGACGGTATTGCCGGCGACAACGGGTGTGGCGTGTAAACCGATATCGGCGGTGTCGAGGTCGAGATCCTGATCGTCATCGAGTTTCAAATCAACGATGCCATTGCGGCCGAATGCCGGAACCGGCAGTCCGGTCCTGGCGTTGAGCGCAATGAGGCGGTATCCCGGTGTGACGTAGAGAATCCGCTCTTCAGTCCCATCGCTCCAGTAAGCCAGACCGCGCCCCGACAAGGCGCGCGCCGCATTGTCGCCACGCTTGCCCTCTTTTTCGCTGTGCGACCACAAAAGTTCACCCGTGCCCGCGTCCAAAGCAATTACGGCACGACGTGAGCCGGCAGTGGAATACAGGACGCCATTCACCATGAGCGGCGTCGATTGCAGATTCGTTTCCGGCCTTGGCCCGAGATTCTCGGTCTTGAACCGCCAGGCGATTTCCAGCTGATTGAAATTCGCTGCGTTAATCTGGTCCAGCGACGCGTAGTGCGTATTGCCGAGGTCGGCGCCGTAGGTTCGCCACTCCCCATTTCTGGCGCCGTCCTGAGCGTGCAGGCTGAGACAGGACACGAGCATCAACCAAACCGCCGTGCGTTTCATGGGCGGAGGATATTCCAGCAGGTGATTTCAGTCAAATTCGGGGATCGAGGTTACTTTACCGAGCAGGGCGTCGGATTCCAGCCGGTCGAATTGGGTAGCTTTTTGAAGTCAGAACTGGTGAGAAGCGGGCGTGTGAAGTAGACCGGGTCCTCAACTCTGGTCGTAACCGTCAGCCATTGGTCGCCGTTCGGCAGAGTGTTCAGGTCATAGTATTCGGTGACAGTCGCCTTGGCGCTGTACGGTGCTCCGTTCTTGCGCACGTACCCCGCCTTGAGGTTCGTCGTTACCACCCTCAAGTTTCCCACGCGCGGCCCTGCCCCTCGACCTGCACCGGCGGCATATTCCCACTGAGCCTGAGAATATCCCTGCAGGCCCGGTTCGACGGCAGGAGGCTGCCCGGCACCGAAGTGAAACAGCCGGGTCTGAGTGCCGGTATCGGTTTCGATCTTCAATGTATTGTCATCTTGCCAGGTAACGTGCAAACGGCCGGGAAGCCGCATGATATTCGCGGCGCCGTAGGCGCGGCATTGCTCTCCTGCGGCTTCGTCCTTAGCGGGATCCCAGGTATCGGCGACACGCCGGCCTTCGGCGTTCAACGTCAGCGTCTCGTAAATCCCTTTATTGGGCGTCACCATGCGAAATTTCCAGTCTTCCGTTATGACAGACACCCAATATCCGGTCAGATCCAGAGCCGCATTCTGCCGCGGATTCGCAGGACCGTTCCCGCCACGACCACGCTGAGCGTAAGAATAGACGGGAAGAAGGAACACAAGCAAAGCAAGGAGCGCAAGGATCCTGCGGCCCAGGTCCTTCTTGAGTTCCCGCCCGCTAGTCGACTTTCTCGCCGTCACGCGAACCCCAGCCAAATCCATCGCTTGGACGCTTCAGCGTCACCATCAATGCCCGGTATTCTCCGGGAACTCGAGACGGCCGGGCGACAATGACGATGTCGTCGCCGACGCGCAGCGATTCATGCGTGATGCCGGCGGCGCCGAGTTGCGTCGTACCACTCCATTCCACAGCCCATCGCTGCATCACACCTTTTTCATCCGCCGCCTGGATGTGAACAAACGCATGCGGATTGCGAAATACAAACTGCACCAGCTTGCCTTGCAGCCGGACTTCCTTGCTCGTGTCATAGGTCGCACCATATGAATGGTGCGCGTACGCTGCCGTAGCTACCAGCATTGCCGTAGCGATTGCGAGAAGAATAACTTTGCGCATTATTTTTTCTCCTTGAGGCTCTGGTAAACAGCGTCGACAAACATCGCTGTTGTCCAGGAACCCGTGTTCGAACCATATCTTCCATCAAAATCCATTGTGGGTCTGGCTGCCTTCACCTGATCGAGTGTCATGCCCTTGTTGATCAAATCCTGAACGCGGTCACGAATCATAGTCAACATATTGCGGTACGATGCGACATCTGCCGTATCCGACAGCCGACCGTGACTCGGGATAACCCACGTTCCGCCCTGTCCCCGGTATTCGGCCACGGCGAGATCCAGTATGTGATTCAGACCATTGATGACGCCTTGAATACTGCCACCCTTTTCAAGCTCGATAACGGGATAACTGACTGTCGAAAAAATGTTACCAGCACTGATGACTTCGGAATGGCGAAAGAACACGATGCTGTCGCCATCCGTATTCGCCGCCGGCTCGTGGTAAACGATCACCGCTTCACCATTGAAATATTCCGGCAGCTTGTAGAAATCGTCGAAGTACGTGTCCGTCGGCCACGCTTTCTCCGGCGTGGCGGCTTGTTTTCCAGCGGGCGCACTCATCCGGTTCAATACATTCTCGTGCGCGACGACCGAAGCGGTCCGTCCGACGCCGGTCGCCGCGCCCAGTCCACCACCACGCGGAAAGAAACCTGACGTCGCAAACTTTTCATTTCCGCCGATGTGTTCCAGAGCGTCGCTCGTATTAATGATGTACCGAAGGGGCTTCGGCGGGTCCGGAGAGCTGATGACCGTATTCATGTAGGGGCTGGCCCAACCGAAGGTGCCGGGGCAGTTCACGCCCCCGCATTTATTGGTCGTGGCAGCAGCAACCGCAGCAGAAAGCTGGTTGACCGCACTCTGGAGTTTTTCGGTCATCCTGGCCGAACCGGTGTTGACGACAAGAACGCCTTGAGGGCCGACGGATGCCGCGATGTTCGTCCCGTCCGCAACAAGCATGTATATGTTGTCCTGCACGGGAAGAACATGGACCTCGCCGTCCCTGGGGCTCTGATCCGCAATGTTTTTGTCCGGCGACACTGCCGAGCGGGACGAGGGAACGGTCAAGCTGTCCGGCTTTGCGGTCCCATTCAGCGTGGATTTGTATTCCGGATATAACGTCTTCGATCCACCGCGGGTAGGCTCTACGGGTACCCAGTTCTCCACCTTCAACCAATCGGTTAAAGCCGTGTTCTGCCCCGGCAGGAAATGCGGCACATGGTGGCGATCGGTTCCGCCGTTTTCGGCGAACGCCGAACCGTTGCAAACCTCCGTCGCGGTTGTGCCGTTGATGTCGTAAACGTATGTCGTGGACTGCACGAAAGGTTCGTCAAGATAGATCGGATCGTCGGTAACGGTAAGGATCGTCAGAATATCGCCGTGCCGCGTGAGATAGTCGGTTTGCGAATAGACATCGCTGGTCTGGGGACCGCCGCGGCGAATATAGCCGTCCTTCAGATGCGTCGTCGTAATCTTCAGCGTGTTTCCGATCCATTGGCCCGTGGAAAAGCCTGTCCAGGTGTGAGGTGCCCATGCCGGCGGATGCGGCCGACCGTCCATATAGACCGGCCAATCGAGGGACCGCATGAATTGGATGTGGTAAGCCTTGATATCGCGCGTCAGCGGATCCTGCTCTTTAAGGATGCGTACTCCGCCGAGTCCGCGCCACTGATGCGGAGCCGAGTGAGGCCTGCACGAATATTCGGGCGTGCCCCAGATCGATTCGGCAGACGTGTCCGCCCTCATGCGACCGGCTTCATTGAATGGAATCCCGAGGTAATCCCCTAAGGGCGGCTGGCCAAGCTGGCCAAGGGCGCCCGGATCCTCGTCACTCTCGAGGCGCCATTCGCCGGAAATATCAGGGGGATTCGGGGTGCGAGCCGGTTGACCGAATGCAGTGACGCTCAAGAGCATCACAGCAAATAGAATCAACAGACTGTTATACCTGCGCATTGTGCCCCCTCGATAAGGGCGTATTCTAGCACCCTTTGGAATGTCCCCAAAACTTGTCAAAAGCAATTCCTTACCCGGGCGGCCAACTGAACATCCGGCCACCCAGCAAATGCAAATGGATGTGGTAAACGGACTGGCCCGCAGCGGCATTCACGTTGAACACTGTGCGATAGCCCTTATGATGGACATTCGATTGCATGGCCAATGTCTTGGCAATTTGAAAAATGTGGCCGACGAGCGCATTATCCTGCGGCGTCAGGTCGTTCAACGTCGGGATGTGCTTTCTTGGGGCAATCAAGAGATGCACCGGCGCTTGCGGCCGGAGATCCCTGAATGCCACCACGAGGTCGTCTTCATGTACAAAGTCCGCCGGTGTGTCGCGTCCAATAATTCTGCAAAAAAGACAAGCCTGCTGCATGGTTGTAATCTAGCACTGCTAGCGTTGCTGCTGAGCACAAGTTTGTTAGCTGGAGCCAGAGGCTTACAGAGCCCAACGGACAGCCCGGTGACGAGAATCGAAGTCCCCTCCTACGAAGGTGAAAAAGTGTTCTCGGTGGAACTCGCCGGCCAGCCCGACTTAAATGCCTCCGACTTCATGCCTCTCATTGAACAACACAGCGGAGAGACATTCTCGGCAGCCAAAATCGACCAGTCCATCGCCGCACTGCAACGTACCGGAAAGTTCAGAGCCGTCCAACTCGATCTGCGTCCAGACCAGGAAGGCGTGCGCGTGATGTTTGTTCTGCAACCGGCAGTCTATTTCGGAACTTATCAATTCTCAGGTGCGGAAGATTTCCCTTATACGCGCCTATTGCAGGTCGCGAATTATTCGCCGCAGGAGCCTTATTCCCCCGTCGACATTGAGAAAGGCGTGGAATCAATCCAGACTTTTCTTCATCGCAATGGATACTTCCAATCGGAAGTTCATCCGGAGATTCACGTTGACGAAACAACTGGTCTGGCAAATGTGGACTTCCAGATCAAGCTGAACCGTTTGGCGAAATATGGCGATCTCGTGATCAACGGACCCGCGGCAGATCAGGCTCAACACCTGAAGGATATCCTTCATTCGCTCCGTGCCCGACTTAAGGGTTCGTCCGTTCGCGAGGGCAAAAGCTATTCCCTCAAGTCACTCGAAAAGGCAACGCAGTATCTCGAAACGCGGCTCCAGAGTGAAAACCGTCTCGCCGCTCGAGTCAAACTGATCGGTGCGAATTACAATGCCGAAACCAATAAAGCCAATATTACATACGATGTCGATATTGGACCCATCGTGCATGGCGAAGTCGTGGGCATGCGCGTATGGCCGTGGACGAAACACAAGCTGCTCCCGATTTATCAACAAAACGGACTGACACCAGAGTTGATTCAGGAGGGCCGTCAAAACCTGCTGAAGGAGTTTCGACAAGGCGGACTGTTTGGCGGCTACCATGACGTGCAGGTTGACACGGAAACACACGTTGAACCGAATGGTATAACCGTCCTTTATAAGGTCAAGCAAGGCCCGCGTAAGACGATTAACGACGTCGCTTTCACTGGAAACGAACACTTCGATGAAAAAGAGCTGGAAAAACATGTCGCCGTGCAGGAATCGAGTTTTCTGTGGAAAGGTAGCTACAACGAAGGCAGCATCAAGACGCTTCAAGCCTTTTACCAGTCGAAAGGATTCAACCAGGTCAAAGTCACGCCGGCATTCAACACTAAAGGAAATGACGTCGTCATAACCTTCGCCGTCCAGGAAGGCCCACAGGATACCATCGAAAATTTCCGTATCGTCGGCAACCACTCGATGACGATGCAGCAATTTGCGCCGGACGGCATCCGGCTGGCCGCCGGACAACCTTATGCACAAAAGTCCATCGACGATGATCGAAGCAAAATCATGTCGCATTACCTCGATAACGGTTACCTGACGGCCACCTTTCATGTTGTTGCGCATGCCTCGGCCGACGATCCGCATAAGTTCGACGTCGAATACCAGATCACTGAAGGCCCACAGGTGAAGACCAACGAGATTCTCACGGTAGGGCACCGCATCAGCAAGCAGGCTCTCATCGATACACGCCTGAGAGGCATCAAGCAGGGTGATCCTCTAACAGAGCGGGAAATCCTTTCCTCGGAGACGCGTCTCTACAACACCGGTGTCTTCGACTGGGCGGAAGTAAATACCCGCAGCCAGGTCACATCGCAAGAGCAGGAAGATGTCATTGTCAAGGTCCACGAATCGAAGCGCAATACCTTCACATACGGATTCGGATTCGAGGTTATCAACCGTGGTGGGAGTGTTCCTACAGGAACCGTTGCCCTTCCCGGCTTGCCACCGGTCGGTCTGCCATCCACATTCAAAACAAGCCAACAGAACTTCACGGGCCCCCGATTCAATTTTCAATACTCAAGAAACAACCTTCGCGGAAAAGCAGAGAGCGTGACGTTCGGCGGACTGTACAGCCCGCTCGATCGCCGGCTCTCGTTCTTATACCAGGATCCCAACTTCCGGTGGACGCGGTGGACGGCAAGCTTAACGACGTCGGGTGACTACAGCAGGGAGAATCCCATCTTCGACTCCCGGCAAGGCCAGGCTGGCTTCCAACTCCAAAGACAGTTGGATGACGAACGCACGCAAAATTTATTCCTCCGGTATACGTACACGCAGGCGGCGCTCTCGAATCTATTGATTCCCGAACTGGTTCCAGCGCAGGATCTACATACGCGTCTCTCGACTGTCGCGGTCGTGTGGAATCGGGATACTCGGGATAATCCGCTCGACGCGCACAAAGGCCTGTACGACAGTCTGGAATTGGACCTGAATCCGCAGCTTCTTGGATCGAATGTCAGTTTCGGAAAGTTCCTCGCTCAAGTGGCAGCATACAAGCCAATCGGAGGTATCGTGTGGGCCAACAGCCTTAGAATCGGCATCGAGGAAGCAACCGCCAGCAGCCATGTCCCGATCGGACAGGAATTCTTTTCAGGAGGCGGCAGCACGCTTCGTGGATTTCCTTTAAACGGTGCAGGACCGCAGCGGACGATTCCAGCTTGCGGTAACCCCTCCGATCCGTCGACGTGCGCCTTTATTCGCGTGCCTACCGGTGGACGCCAGCTGGTTATTCTCAACTCCGAACTCCGCATTCCATTACCCATAAAGAAAGGATTGAGTTTCGTGACTTTCTACGACGGCGGAAATGTGTTCGATCGGGTGGGCTTTAAAAACTTCGGCGCTAATTACACGAACTCGGTCGGCCTGGGACTGCGTTATGCAACACCGGTCGGTCCGATTCGAATCGATGTCGGGCATAACTTGTCACCCATCCCCGGCATCAGCGCCACACAATACTTCATTACTTTGGGGCAAGCGTTTTGAGTACCAGACCTTTACCTCCCGATTATTACGAACGTCCTCAGCCGCCTCGGCGGCGCCATCGAAACTGGAAGCGGATCGTGGCGTGGATCACAGGCAGTCTGGTCGTTCTGGTTACCATCTTGTTGATAGGCGTTGTTGCGCTGCTGCACAACAACTCGTTCCGGCAATACCTGTTGCGGATCGCTCACACCAAACTGAGCGAAGCGGTCGGGATCGAACTGAAGATGCGCGATTTCTCCGTTCATCTGTCCGGCTTGAGTCCTGCCGTCGATATGTACGACGTCGTCATCGACGGCGCCCCGCCGTATACCACGCCACCTTTGCTGCAAGTGGACCATTTGAGCGTTGGTATACAGATCGTTTCGCTGTTGTCGCGAAAGTGGTATCTGAAGGACATCGTGATCGATCATCCTGTTGCCCATGTCCTCGTCACAGAAAATGGAGATACCAATCTCCCGAAAACAAAAAGCAGCGGACAGAGTACGAGCGTGTTCGATCTCGGTGTCCGCCACGTCATGCTCGGGCATGGCGAGGTTTACTACAACGATCAAAAGAATGCGCTCGATGCCGACTTGCATGAGTTTGAGTTTCAATCGAGTTTTGATCCGGAACCAAAGCGCTACTCCGGCGGCCTGGGGTATCAAAACGGTACGATCCATTTCCAGAATCTGAATCCGATGGTCCACAATCTGGAGGCGGAGTTCGAGGCGACTCCGGACACATTTACACTCAAACGAAGCACTCTGACCAGTGGTGCGTCTCAATTCAGCCTGACCGCAACTCTTAACGATTACGTTCTGCCAAAGATAACGGCCACATATCAGTCGTCGCTCGACACCGGTGAACTGCGTCAGATCTTGAAAGACGCGACGTTGCCGGTCGGCGTCGTCAAGCTGGCTGGCTCCGCTCGATTTGAAAGCGATCCAAAGAAACCGGTAATTAAGACGGTCTGGATCGACGGCAACATGACGAGCAAAGCGCTGCAGATCCACACGACCACGATCAATACTCAGGTTCAGGACATCAGCGCCAGATACATCCTCCAGAACGGTGATGCCGAGGTTCGGGATCTGCGTGCGCGTGCGCTCGGTGGCGGCGTGGACGGGTCGCTGAAAATGCACGACGTCACCGGCGCGCAGGTCTCCGAGCTGCATGCGGCGTTGCACAATGTGGGATTAGCCAACGTCCAGGCACTGGTGAATACGCAGGCAACCAGGGATATCCAGCTGACTGGCGACGCGAGCGGCAAGGTCGACGCGAGTTGGAGAAAAACCTTCGATACCCTGGTCGCTCATACCGATGTCGAGTTCAAGGGAACGGTAACGAAGGCACAATCTGCCCCACTCTCCGAGGAGGGGATGGTGCACGCGAGATATTCGGCGGCAAAGCAGGAAGTTTCATTTGATCAAAGTTATATCCGGCTCCCACAGACCACGATCAACTTGAACGGCACCGTCAGTAAGAACGCAAGCCTGAATGTTCAGGTCCAATCGAATGACCTGCGGGAGGTCGAGACCACCGCCTCCGCTTTCGGAGCGATGCCTCAGCCACTTGGCCTCGGCGGTAGTGCGACCTTCAACGGGACCGTCCGCGGTTCGACGGCTGATCCGCAGATTGCCGGCCAACTTTCGGCAACATCTCTAAAAGTAAAAGGCACCGAGTGGCGGACCGTACGAACTACCGTCGATGCGAATCCATCGCACGTTGCCCTGCGAAACGGGGAACTTGTCCCGGCCTCGAACCGCGGACGCATGACATTTAACTTGAGCGTCGGATTGGATCGATGGACATTCCGCGATACGAACCCATTGCAAATCGACGTCAACGCCGCACAGTTGAACGTTGCTGAACTCAAGAACCTCGTGGGAATACAAACAGCAATTACCGGCACTCTGGCGGCCAATGTGTCGCTGAACGGTTCGGAACTGAATCCGATCGGCAAAGGCACGATCACGCTGACGCAGGCAACAGTATCGGCTGAAACGATCCAATCAGCGTCGATCGACTTTCAGGGAACCGGCGATGAAATCCGAGCCAAAATCGGTTTGCGAATGCCTGCCGGAACAGCGCAAGGCAATGTGACCTATTTCCCGAAGCGGAAAGCATACGATGGCGAGTTGCAGTCAGCCGGTTTCCGCTTGGATCAGCTTCGCACGCTGCGCGCAAGGAATCTGAACCTGACAGGTACTCTTAGCCTGGATGCCCGCGGAAGTGGAACGCTGGACAATCCCGGCATCCAATTGACAGCACAGATTCCACAGCTCCAGATTCAGAATCAGAATCAGAATCAGCGGATCAACGACATCAAGCTCCAGGGCGGTGTCGCGGATCACGTCGCTACAGTAAAGTTGGATTCGCAATCAGAGGCGCTCAACACCTTTGTGCGCGGTACTGGCCGTGTGAATCTCACCGGCCTTTACGAAACGGAAGCTACTATCGACACGGCATCGATCTCACTTCAGCCGCTGATCGCCTTGTACTCGCCAACTCAGGCCAACGATCTGATGGGTCAAACGGAGCTTCACGCAACGATCCGCGGTCCGCTTAAAGATCAGAGCCGCCTGGATGCTCATGTTGTGATCCCCACACTCACGCTGGCTTACAAAAACAATGTCCAATTGGCGGCCGCCCAGCCCATCCGGATGGACTATAGCGGAGGCGTTCTGAATCTGCAGCGTACACAGATTCGGGGAACCGGCACGGATCTACAGCTCCAGGGGACGATTCCGGTTGTCGGTAACGCGCCAATGACCATCGTCGCGCTCGGCACCATCGATCTCGCGCTGGGACAAATGTTCAATCCCGACATCACCAGTTCGGGACAGATCAAATTCAACATCGATGGGACCGGCCGGAGAGCGAATCCTGAAGTCCAGGGACAGGTACAAATCGTGAATGCGTCATTCGCAGGCGATGATCTTCCGATCGGCCTGCAGAATGGAAACGGCACTCTTGTCTTAACGAATAATCGGCTCGATATCCAGCAATTGACGGGAAACGTGAGTGGCGGAACACTTACGGCTACCGGCGGCATCACCTACCGGCCTTCGGTGCAATTTAACATCGCGCTTAGTGGGACCGGTATCCGGACCCTTTTTCCAGACGGTGTTCGCGAGGGCGCGAGTGCGAACCTGACGTTCGTCGGGTCTCCTGACTACGCGTCGTTACGAGGGCAAGTTCAGTTAACCGAAGTTTCGTTCTCGCCGACCTTTGATTTAGGAGACATCCTGGGAAGTGTGGGCGGCACGACCGGCAGTGCGGCCCCTCCAAGTAAATTTGCCCAGAATTTGCATCTCGACGTGAATCTCGTATCGACGAATGACTTGAACCTTGCAAGCAGCAAGCTGAGCCTCCAGGGTTCGGCGAACTTGCGAATCCGAGGGACGGCGGCCGAGCCAAGTGTGCTCGGACGGGTGAATCTTACCGGGGGGGATTTGATCTTCCGTGGAAGCAGGTATTTGCTGCAGCCGAGCACCCTGGACTTCGTAGATCCCTTCCAGATTTCGCCGCGAATCAATCTCAACGTCGATACGACGGTCCAGCAATACGACGTTCATATGGCATTCCGCGGCACGGTCGATCGGATGCGCACAACGTACACGTCCGAACCGGCTTTGCCGCCATCCGATATCATCAATTTGCTGGTATTCGGTAAAACCTCAGAAGCGCAGGCAGCCAACTCCACGCCGGGAACATTGGGGGCCGAATCGATGATTGCCTCGCAAGTCAGCGGCCAGTTGACCAACCGCGTTGAAAAGATCGCCGGAATTTCGCAGCTGTCTGTGGATCCGGTGCTGGGCGGCAATGGCCAAAACCCGGGCGCGCGCGTCACCGTTCAACAGCGCGTTACCGGTAATGTATTTGTGACCTTCGCGACCGACGCAACGTCTACCGAGGGCCAGGTCATCAAACTGGAATACCAGGCAACGCCTCGCGTTGCATTCAGCGGAGTCCGCGACCAGAATGGCGGCTTCGCCTTCGATGTCCGGATCAAGAAGACCTGGTAACAAAACGTTACAAAACGGGGGACAGATCACTTTTCGCGTCAAAAAGTGTTTCGTTTCGAAACACTTTTTGACGCGAAAAGTGACCTGTCCCCTTTTGTGTTACGATCCTCGCGATGCGACGTGTTCTGCTATTGCTGCTCCTCGTCAGCGCATGCACAAAAACTCCCGAATCCGGGACCGGACTCACCATCTATACCGGCAGGGACAAAGACGAGGTCGCCCATGTCATCGACCTCTTCACTCAGAAGTTTCCGCAATACAAGGGCAACGTCAATACGATCACGTTAGGTGCACAGGCCGCCCTTGACCGACTGCGAGCCGAAAAGTCCAATCCTCAGGCGGGATTTCTCTGGGGTGGAACACTGCAAGGACTCGAGCAGGCCGCCAGTGAAAACCTGCTCGTTCAATCCAATCCGGCAAACGCGAACCTGATCGACGCCTCGCGCAAGGATCCTCAGGGCCGCTGGTACGCCGAGATGCTCCTTCCCGAAGTCATTATTTACAATCATGACCTGCTCAAACCGGACCAGGCGCCGAAGGACTGGGACGATCTCATCACTCCCGCCTACAAAGACAAGCTCGTCATCCGCGACGTCATGGCCTCGGGAACAATGCGCACGATCTACAGCGCGATGATCTATCGGCAATACGAGCGGACCGGATCGCCTGATGCCGGCTACGACTGGCTCAAAAAACTCGATGCCAACACGGCCGTCTACACGCCAACGCCCGACGACATGTATCTCAAGCTCGATCGCGGCGTCGGCACGGTGACGCTATGGAATCTGCAGGACGCTTTCATTCAGCCGATGAAGAACAACCGGCCCTGGTCATTCGTGATCCCGGCATCGGGCGTTCCCGTCCTGCTGGACGGGGTCGGCATCGTGAATAACCCGAAAACAACTCAGGCTGCTACGGATTTCGAGAACTTCCTGCTCGAGCCCCAACTTCAAGCTCAGCTCGCAAGGGATTATTATCAGATTCCGGCATTGTATTTGCCCGACTCCGCCAAACCCGAGTGGCTCGCCAAACTCGAAATCAAAGAAATGAAGATCGACTGGACCTTGCTAAGTCAAAAGCAGACCGAGTGGATGAACTATTGGTCCCAAAACATCAAGGATAAGGGCGGACGGTGACCGCTCTCACGCTGGAAGCTCTCAGCAAGACCTTCCCGCGCGCTGGGAAAGTGGTCGACTCGATTGATCTCCACATCCCGCAAGGCGAGTTTTTCACCTTGCTCGGCCCCTCCGGCTGCGGAAAATCGACGACGCTGCGGATGATTGCCGGCTTTGAAGAGCCCACAGCCGGACGCATTCTGTTTGACGATATCGATGTCACCCACG
The DNA here is from genome assembly GCA_963738025.1 of uncultured Acidobacteriota bacterium. GTDB lineage: Bacteria > Acidobacteriota > Terriglobia > 20CM-2-55-15 > 20CM-2-55-15 > 20CM-2-55-15. The sequence goes on from CAVTWA010000004.1 coordinate 76,110, forward strand.
ATCCGCCGAACCGGCGCGATATCGGCTTTGTTTTTCAGAATTACGCTCTTTTCCCTCATTTGAGTGTCTTCAAAAATGTCGCATTCGGCTTGCAGGTGCGAAAATTAGCTCCGAAAGAAATTGCCGGGCCGGGTCGCAGCGGCACTCCAGCAGGTGCAATTAGCAGGAATCGATAATGCCCGCGTCGACCAGCTTTCGGGCGGTCAACAGCAGCGTGTCGCCCTCGCCCGCGCTCTCGTCATCCGGCCGCGCTTGCTCCTTCTCGATGAACCACTGTCCAATCTCGACGCCAAACTTCGCGAAGAAACACGGTCCGCCTTACGCAACCTGCACGGTTCCACTCGTGTGACGACCATTTATGTCACTCACGACCAGGGTGAGGCGATGGCGATGAGCACCCGGATCGCCGTTCTGAATAAAGGAACACTTCATCAAGTCGGTGCACCGGAAGAGATATATGAGCGCCCCGCTACCCGATTCGTCGCCGGTTTTATCGGGCGAAATAACGTGATCGATGCCACCGTCGCCAGTCTCAGCGAAGGATGCGCCGTACTTCGTTTCGCCAACGGCAACGAAGTTCAAATCCGGGCCCAACAGCGAGCGACGGGCGTGACGATCGAAACAGGCGCGCGCGTGGGCGTGTGCATTCGCGCAGAATCCATTCAGCTGTCGAGCGGCCCGGGGATATTTTCCGGGACGGTTCGCGATGTGGAATACACCGGAGCCGCACGATACTGCATTGTGTCCACGGACGGGGGAGACATCGAAGTCGAAGTACCGGCATCGGGCAGCCGCCCGATACCGGGAGAAAAAATCACATTAAACGTCGACGCGGCAGCCCTCCACCTGGTGCCTTCTGTATGAACAAGACTCGCGGTCGTTTTGCGACGGGCGCAGTCCTGGCATTACTTGCGCTGGTTCTCTGGGGGTACGTTGTCGGGCCGATGTTCTCCACCTTCGGACAAAGCCTGACTGGCATCGGCGGAGGACTGCCCGAATACAGCCGCTTTTTTGATTTTCGCAACGGCGCCCAGGGCGAATCGATGCTCGGCAGCATCGTGATTTCATTTCTGAGCGTCCTGACAGCTGGAATCACAGGTGTATTTCTGGCCGTTCTGCTCAGGCGCTGGGACTTTCCTTTTCGTCGAGTCTGTCAGGTGCTGGTTCTGGTGCCAATCGCGCTGCCGCCCCTGATGGGTGTCGAGGCTTTCGTCCTTCTTTACGGGATCGGAGGGACTTTTCCGCAGCTACTGGCCGGCTTCTTCCACACGAAACAGGCCGCCTTCGCGATCGACGGCGTGACGGGCGTGCTGCTTGTCCATACGTTGACAATGTATCCGTACTTCTATCTGACTGTCGCTGCCGCGCTGGAACAGACCGACGATTCGCTGGAGGAGGCTGCCTACAGCCTCGGAGCCTCCAGATTCCAGGCCTGGACGCGCGTTCTGCTGCCCATGCTTACCCCCTCCGTCGTTGCCGGTGCGTTGCTCACGTTCATGTCGTCGATGTCCTCTTATACCGCTCCGCTTCTTTTCCATGTCGACAAGGTCATGACGCAACAGATCGTGATTGCCAAACTGAACGGACAAATGGGGCTGGCGTCCGTGGTATCGGTGATGTTGGGCGTCATTTCCATCATCTTCCTGATCCTGCTGCGGCGTTACGAACAACGGACCGCATATGCGACACAATCCAAGGGCGGCGGCCGAAAGGCGCAGCGGATCACCAGTCGGTTGTGGAAGGTGGTCATATTCGTTGCCGCTGCGCTTTCGACGCTCTTTCTAATTCTTCCCATCGTGATGATTTTCATCCTTGCGTTTTCGGTGAATGGCTCGTGGCGGACAGCAGCCCTGCCGTCGCGATATACCACCGCCAATTTCGTCAGTCTCTTCGCCAATCCTCAATCGCTGAGCGCGATCAAGACAAGCCTCGAAATGAGTGCGCTCGCCGCGTTTGGCGCAATCGTGGTCGGCCTGGCAGCGGCTTACGTCGATTACACGCATGCATTTCCGGGGTAAAACCGTCATCGATATCGCGATGATGCTGCCCTGGGCGCTGCCTGGCACCGTCGTCGCAATAAATTTGATCACCGCTTTCGCCAATCCATCGGTATTCGCCTTCGGCGGAGTGTTGATAGGAACGTTCGCGATTGTTCCACTCGCTTACTTTGTACGGTTCACACCACTGGTTTTCCGTTCGACTGCCGCGTCCCTGACGCAACTGCACGAGAGTATCGAGGAAGCGGCGCGCAGCCTGGGCGCGACATGGTGGTACACGTTTCGAGTGATTGTATTGCCGCTGCTGTATCGCGGTATTGCGGCGGGCGCCTTGCTGGCCTTCGTCAATGGAATCGGCGAATTCGTGGCGTCCATCCTTTTATATACGCCCCGCTACCGGCCGCTCTCCATTGCCATCAACGACGAGTTGTACTATGCAAACTACGGTACTGCCGCCGCACTGGGAGTCATCCAGGTGGTTTTAGTGCTCATCGTCGTGATCATCATGCGCCGCACTGAAGAGCGCGAGCGCTGGTTGAAGGTATCCTAGGTAGATCGGGTAAACAACTGACGCTGGCTCACCTGGTATGCTGCGGCGCGAATCAATTCACGCGTCTGCCGCGGATCATGGATCCCATGCAGAGCGCGTTTGGGGGCGACCTTGTCGGTCGACACGACGAAAACTTCTCCGATATTGAAGATCCGCTCCAGAAAAGTCTGACGAAACTCGATATCGTCGACCGAACGCATGTCGATTTCTTCCAGCTGATTTGGATAAAACACCGGTCTCGATGACGATGCGCTGATTGGTTACCTTGTAGTGCGTGTTCTTGATCTGCGCAAGTGCCTGCAGGAGCCCAACGACCGAAGGTATGACCGCGAGCGCGAGAACTGCGACAATCCCAAGCTCAAGGCCGGTCGTGTTCTGCTCGATGAATGAACTCGCCTGAGCCGATATCGAAGCCAGGGCCGGCAGCCCCATGGTAATGGCGAAATACGCGATCACCAACAAGATGATGCAGCGGATTATGACCCTCGCAATCTTGCCGTAAACCAGAGCGATTGACGGGCCGCCTTCCCACAATACCTGCTCGGGACCTGGCGCGGCTGAAGAGAACAGCGGTGATCCGGCGACTGGGCCGGCGGCAGCAACACCTGACAGTTGCTTGCCACAATGCGGACATGCGACCGCTTCCGTCGAAACCTGCTGCTTGCACTCCGGGCATGAAATGAGAGCCATTGCGCCTCCACAGATCCATCAAAGATCCTGACAGAAGAATCTAGACTGATCTTTACCACGCTTGCAACTGGAGGAACGCGTTAAATGCGGACGCCTCCCCCAATGCTGCACGCCGGGCGTGCAGCATGAGGAACGCGAACACGAAAGAATTGCGAATCCCTAGGAGCTTATCTTCAGCAGGCTTCTCTTGCTCTCGGGGGAGCCACGGCGTTCCGGCGCCCCCTGGCCGCGAGCCATAAAGTGGCGCAGATTGCTTACTCCCTTGACGGAGCAATAAATTAGCTCAACCGTGAAAAAGGTCGTCGCCAGAATGGTATAGGCAATGCCGATCGTTTCAAAGATAGTCAAAGCAGCCTCTCCTGGAAAATTGTTAAAAACCGTCCATCTGCTTATCGGCAGGAGCGGCGGAAGACTTTAGGGGAAAAAACGAATTGAATTCGTTAAATTCGTTAAATTCGTGGCTTATCCTAACCTTTAACGAATGAGTGAACAGAACAAATCAAAAGAGCGTTGTCATTGGGCGCGCAATGAACTGTTAATCCCCTACCACGATGACGAGTGGGGCGTGCCCGTCCATGACGATCGCGAATTGTTTGAATTTCTTACCCTCGAAGGCGCACAAGCGGGGCTGAGTTGGGAGACGGTTCTCAAAAAACGAGCGAATTATCGAACGGCATTCGATAACTTCGATGCGGCCAAAATTGCGCGATACAAGCAACCGAAAATCGATAAGCTGCTTGCCAATCCCGGCCTGATCCGCAACCGCCTGAAAATCGAATCGGCTATCCAGAATGCGAAATCCTTTCTCCTTGTTCAAAATGAATTTGGCACATTCGACGCTTACATCTGGCAATTCGTCGGACACGTTCCCAGACAGAATCAGTGGAGCTCTTTGCAGAAGGTACCGAGCCAAACAGTAGAATCCGACGCCATGAGCCAGGACCTGCGGCGCCGCGGTTTTCGTTTTGTCGGGTCAACCATCTGCTATGCATTCATGCAAGCAGTCGGCCTGGTCAATGATCACACCGTAGATTGCTTTAGGCACAATGAAGTGCGGACTCTGACACGGAGAAAAGGCCGATAAATATGAAGGAACCGCGGCCGCTCTTTATCCCTGTCATCCTGGGTACAACGCGAAAAGGCCGAATGAGCGCCCATGCCGCACGATTCATGTTCGGCCAGTTGGAGAAACGTCCCGGTGTTAGTACTCAACTGATCGATATTGCGGACTTGAATATTCCCGTCGACGATGCCGGTGAAACCATCAAAGATCCTCGTTTTTCAACTGCGATGGAACTGGCGGACGCGATCGTCATTGTCACTCCGGAGTACAACCACAGTTTCCCGGGGCTCCTGAAGCATGTTCTCGACAGTTGCCTTAAGGAATACGTCCATAAAGCGGCCGGTATCGTTGGAGTTTCCGCCGGCATATTTGGCGGCGCGCGAGTCATCGAGCATTTTCAACCGGTTTTGCGCGAACTGGGACTCGTTTCCATCTTTTGGGACGTAAATTTTGCAAGGGTCCACAAGGTTTTCGACGATACCGGACAGCTGCTGGATCAGACTTATGTCAGCCGCGCCGACAAGTTCGTCAGCGAACTGATCTGGATGGCAAAAGTTCTCCGATATGGCAGAGAAAATATTACCTTGGAATAGGAGGTAACGATGCACTGTCCACGTTGCGGCGGATTCATGAACCGCCACGCCGAGAAACTCATACCGGATCCCCTGGCTCCGGAAGGTGAACTTATCGCCTCCATTCATTACTGCCCTGCGTGCGGTAAAGTCGAGGCCGAATTGGAGACCAGCACACCTCAGAGCCTGACCAGATCAGATCAGCGCGCCGGCAAAGGTTTTGTTACTTTTCCACTTGTCGTTACCATGTACGTGCACTGCCCTGCCCAGGAGGCAATATGAACAGCATTAAAAGCATGGCCCTGATGGCACTCTTCGGCCTGATCTCACTTCCGGCCGGGCACGCATTCGCGCGGCAACGTGGCGCAGCGGCTCCTGCAGCTCCTGAACTGTTATTCAATATGACCCTGCAGAACGAAACACGTCTGCCTCTCACTCAGAGTTCGCTCACCACTCCAAATGTCGACCTGCAGCTTTATGGGGACGGCAAGAACATTGTGACCGCCGTTGGGAGGGGTGAAAACTTTCCCCGGACATTCTTCGGATTATGCGAAAAGCCTTGTGGCTTCACGCTGCGCGACAGGAACAGCTATTTCGATCTCAGAGGGAGGGCGAACATAAAGTTCACAACCGTCGTCTCGGGCTTCCATCGCGTGCGGCCGCTGATTAAACTCGCCGATGGCACACTATTGATCGGAGATCAGGCTGAAGGCTCCGTCGCCGATTACCATCCCTATCAAATCTCGTTCAGCGAGTGCCGCTGGCTCAAGCTGGATCCGGTTCGCGGTGTTACTCTCGGCGTCTGGGTTGAAAATCCAGATTTGAGCAAGGTTGACGAAGTCGGTTACTTCGATGTGATCCCGGGTAGCGGAGCACACACCGAAGGTCTGCCGGTGGAAAAGCAGCCCGCGCCGCCTAATGGCGGATGGATAGCGGTCTCCGCATTCGAACTCTGGGGAAAATCAGTCAAGCGATCACAACAATAAAGAAGTCGGTCGAGAAGGAGATTTCAGTGAGACAACCCATCAGACGTGTCGTCACGGGTCACGACGAAAGCGGAAAATCCGTCGTATTGTCCGATGGCGCTCCTCCACAGGATCATCCGATGCGGGGACCCGCTATCGGTGCAGATTTCTTCGAAGTGTGGAACGACGCGAGACCCGTCCCGCTCATCACCTCCACTCAAGCCGGCGAGCCGAACGAGCGTGAATTCACGATCATGCCCGCTTCCGGCCATCTCTTTCGCATCATCGACGTTTATCCGCCGCAACTCGGCGGCAAACGCACGGTAATGCACCGAACCAGGACCCTTGATTATGCTGTCGTCATCGAGGGAGAGGTGGTTCTCATCCTCGAAGACAGTGAGGTCACCCTGAAGAAAAACGACGTGGTCGTTCAGCGAGGCACAAATCATGCCTGGGAAAACCGATCCGACAACGTCGCACGGATGGCCTTCTTTCATGTGGATGCGGAATTCAGTCCGGAACTGCTCCACAAGCTGCCGCAACCGCTGGATCTGATGCGTTAAGTCTGTCTGTGGTCTTCCTTGTTGCATCGAATTTGGATCACACTGAGCTTCTGAACAATGAGTGTCCTTTCCCGCGCCAACTTGTGCGAGCCGGCCGTGATAGTATTCCGCAAATCCAAACTCTAATGGTTAAGGAGACTGTTTTGATGAAGGCCAGATTGGCAATGGCAGACGCGGCGCTGGTGCAGGTGCGGGCGGCGGTGGTGGACGCGGTGGACGCGGCGGCGGTGCAGCCGTCATTCTTCATCGCGCCAGGTAAAGCCAAGCCGGGCGCGGGCTAAAAACTCGTGCCTCCGGCACCTCCATACCCGTTACGCTCGACATCTTCACTGGCCCCTTTGTGGCAGACGCTTTAGGGTCCGTTATCTCAGGCAGCCTCCAGGTCCTGAAAATACTCTCCAGACTCGAGGTTGATCCAGCCGGTGGGCGTCTGGTGTTTGGGGCAACGGGGAAAAACTGCTCCCGGGCCAATCACGATCTCCGATCCGCAACAGTCGTTAACATACATTCCAAACTCATCGTTCCGCTCATCAGTGTTCGGCATTGCGTTTTCTCACAAATCAAAGTCGGACCTCTCTTTCTTAGCATTAAAGGAACCAAAGCCGAGGGAACGGAAAACCAGCAGCTTACAGGCGCTTCTGCAGTGAAAACCGAATTTTAGCGAGGACGGGGAAGAGCAAAATTTCCCGCTTTCACGCCGTTGGAGCGAAACAGAATGTCATTTACCGTACAGGAGGACCGCAAAACCGTTGGTCATACTTGCCCGTATCCAATCACGTTCGAGTCGATTCTCTGGCAATTCAGTTGCACCGCCGTGTTGTCGGAACAAAAAGGAAGTTACTTTGAAAGGGTCAGCATGCCATCTGTGATCACCTGGAAATGTAGCTGCGGCGCGCGGTATCGAGCACGCTGCGACAATTTCGATAATTCGCGCGACTACATCGTACATTGTCCATATTGCTTACGCCTGGAAAGAGGTCCCTTTTCGGGCGCAGTTATCGAGGTGCAGACAGAGTCCGGTTCCTGGCGGACGGTATCGGTCCGTACAGAGCCCGCCGCCAATGGAGACTAGCCAGAACCATCATGGGCTGGAAATCGAGTACAGAAATCCGGCTGCGGCCTCCGCGAATGCGTCCGTCCACTCGTGTCCGCCGTCGAATGAAAACACCTGCAGGTTGACACCGGCGGCTTGGAGGCGCTGCTCATCGGAAACTGCTTTTTCCCGGGTGTAGAACTCGTCCCTGCTTCCGCTGCCAAGCAGCACAGCAGAAATTCGCGACAATGCAGCCGGACCGAGCTCGGGTGGCACATCCCCACCCAGAGCAATGACTCCGCTGACCGGCCGGTCCACGGCTGCGGCTGCACGAAACGCCATGCCAACACCTTGTGAGAACCCTGAAAGAACGAGCGGGCCATACGACGAATACTCTGCCGAAACGGTGTTGATGACCTTCGTCACATAGGCGGAGTTGTCCTTGATCGCGAGTTCGCGATCCTGCTTTGTCATCCAACTCGCCACTACCTCGTTGGTTCGCCTCCGGTAGAATCGATGCAGCCCCTGAATTGCCAGAATGAGCCAGCGCTCCGAACCCGGTATGGAACGCAAACGATCGAGTTCGATTTCGGCAGATTCTGCATAGCCGTGAAACCCAACAAGAACGGGTTTCGCGCGGCCTGTCCCGCTGATCAGGTACCGCCCATGCGTCGTCACTTCGATCGAGGATTCACGACTTTGCATTTTTCACCATCGCCACGGTCATAATGGGCGGGCAGGATACCATATACCGAGGCCAGGCGACCTCGCGGGGGTACGCCTCGTACCACCCAAAGCAGGACTTTTATTCCCGCCTGGAGCTCGGGACGCCCTTCACCAAAGGTGGCACTCATTTTCCACACCCGCATAAACACCAATGATTATGTGGGTTTTCCGACGCGAGGCGATGCGTCTGATAAAACGGGGCATATGGCAGTTACATTGCAAGGCGAAACCGGCGTAGCGACGACTTAATTTGTGAAGGAGTACTTATGAAAACCGGATCCGATGTACTGCAAAATGGCCTGTATGCGAGTGAGTGTTGTTTAAAAGAGGCGGGGCTCGTAAAAGATCAAAGCTTCCCGCGTTGTCCGAAATGCCTCGGGCTGACCGTGTGGATGACAGTGCAGGTTCCACACAACAACAAACCCAAAAAAGCGGCGTAACGGTGGGATTTCGCTGAAAGATGAGCAATTCGAACGGGCGCAGTGCAGGCAGCAGCCTAGCCTGCACGCTCGCGATCCAACTGTTCTTCATCTCCGCAGGCCTGGGGAAGCGTAAAAAGAAATCTTGTTCCGATCCCGGGCGTGCTTTCGGCCCAGATCCTTCCGCCATGTTGTTCGACAATGGCTTTTGCGATCGCCAGGCCGAAACCGGCGCCCATGTGCGCGGTGGGTTTGGCCTGCCAGAACAGCTCAAAAATACGATTCAAGTGTTGCTGTTCGATCCCCGGGCCGGTGTCGGCGACTTCGAAACGCACGCTTTGCTTGTATGGTTCGCACCTGACGGTAACGGTCCCGCCCTCCGGAGTGAATTTGATCGCGTTGTCCAGAAGGTTAGAAAGCACCTGGAGGATGCGATGCCGATCCCCCTTGATCGGCGTGAGGCTGGCCGGCCCTTCACATCGAAGGTGGATCGACTTCAGTCGCGCCTGAGCAGCAAACAAGTCGCAAGCCTCGTGGATGATGTCGACAGGGTTTTCCCGTTGAACCTGGAGCGCGAATGGTTGCCCTTCCCGAAGACGGGCGACCGCCAGCAGATCGTCGATCAACCGGCGCATCCGAACGGCTGATCGATTGATGATCTCCAGCATGCTGCGGCGCTTCGCTTCAGGAATCGTTTCGGAGGTCAGCATTGTCGCCGTCATCTGAATATTACTGACGGGATTACGCAGATCGTGCGAGACGACTCGAAGAACTTCGTCGCGGGCGCGAATCGCGTCATCGCGAACTTGAATAGCCTCGTCACGCGAACGCAGAGCGTTACGAGCCGAGGTGTAAAGGCGGGCGTTCTGTATTGCGAGCGCGGCGTGACGCGCCACATCTTCCGCAAAGGCCAGGTCGCCGGCATCGTAGGTCCGGCTCGCCTCAGTCACGAACGCGATGGCGCCAAACGTTTCTCCGCCCGCGTTCAGGGGCGCCACCACCGCCGATTTGAGCTTTAATTCCCGCAGCAAAGCGAAGTGTTCTGCGTCTTGCGCGCCCGCTCTGAGCAGTTCGTCCGAAATGTTGGGATAGAATTCGGCTTTCCCCGTTCGTATGACCCGGCCGACGCGATCCTGTAGAGTCAATCGCGGCGGATACTTTTCCTGCAAGGCGTAAGCAATACTGAGTTTTCCCGGATCCGCATGGGCAACTTCAGCAGTAACGACGCGCCCCTCTTCAAGGACATGAACCGCCGTCCAGTCGGCAATCCGAGGTACGGCAAGCTGGACAATGGCTCTCAGGGTCGCTTTATAGTCCAATGACGATGCCAGGACCTCCGCAGCCTCGGATAAGAAGTGCTCGGATACCTGCATCTTCCGGATCTTTTCCAGAATCAAGCCTCTCTGAATAGCGAGGGATGCCATGTCCGCGAGAATTTTAAGCCGCGGAAACTCTGTACTGCTGAAATATCGGGGGTAGTATCGGATCAGGAATAAGGCGCCGAGGTTTTTATTTTCTGCGATCAGCGGAACGATCATGGCAGCGCATCTGCCGCAGTTTTGTGCGAAAAGGCCGAATACGGATGGCCGGTTTGTTTCAGCCGACGTATCCCGGATCATTTTAGGCTCTCGCGTGGTGAGTACGTCGGCGGCCAGCGAGCCCTGATAAGCCCCCTTGCTGCCGGTTTCGGGAACTCCAGGCCCGTACCCGGCAACACAGGTAATTTCATTTTCCTGCTCGTTGACTAACTCGACATATACCGACTCGGCTTCGGCGGCGGCGGCTGCAGTTTCCGTGATCCTTCTCAGCACATCCTCGAGCGTAAATGCGCGGGTCAGTTCGTGCGCCACCTGGCGCAACGCCTCTTCCTCTCTGGCGCGGATCTCGAGCGAAGACGACGTGGCGCTCAAGCGCCGCAAAATATTCAGCACCATAATAATGGCCAGAAGCGCGAACCCGGCAAACGCGATACTCAACACCGCAAATGCCCGCGTGAGATTGCTGATACTCTCGCGCTGCTGGGCGCGCCAACGCCCGACAGCCTCGTTAAATCTGGTTGAGGCCTGGTGTGCCGCTTCCAGCACATGTTCCCGTTCAAAAAGTATGGTCTGGAATCCACCGTGAGGCTTTTGAACTGTCGCCAGTTTGTGCTCTTCGACGTCTTGATGCCAGTTCTTGACGGTGTCTTCCAGTTCTTCGAATCGCGACTGGACGGTAGGACCTAATGAAGGAGCAATTTCCCGAAGCTGTTCAACTAAGGTTGTGACGTTGCGCTCTTCCTGGAAGTACAGATCTGAATATTTTTTCTCCCCTGTCTGCTGAAAACCGAGCAGACCGGAAAATTCGTGCGACAGGTCCGCCTGGATTTCCGCGTTCTTGCGGTCCGAGGGGTCGCCCTGCTGGTTGATTTGGACGATAAGTTCCGATGTCCGATGATTCAGCACCAACGGAACAACCACGAGCAACACCAGCAGAACACAAATGAAACCACCGACAACCCAATACTTCTTGCGGATCGGTGTGACCGTCATTCGAGTGCTCCGCCGCTGAAACTAAGTGCACATCGTTCGCCAACGCCTGTATTTCGTGGAGAGATCTGGTGCGACGGAGCGGTCGGGACGACGAGAGGCAAATTGCTGTGTCTCGTAGCGGTTTGCCCGCTACGAGACCGGTATAGCTAATCCTTTGCCTTCTCCAAACTGTTCCTGTCGATGTGGTGGAAGACCGCATCCCGCCCCTTCATCTGAATCTGTGTGTCCTCCTCATAACTTAAAGAGTATGGACTGTTGAAGGTCAGGGTCGAATCGTAGCGGACCGTCCTGAATTCGCGATCGAGGAAGGGATTCGAGCAGATGCCGAAAGTTGGTGACCCAACCACCGCGCTGACGCGCAAGACAGTGGCGTCGGACTCCGCGTCGCCTCCGGCCAGAACCGTCAGGCCTCGGGGAATCATGAATGAATGCATAACCTGCTTTGCCGCCGGATCCCACAGCCAATAACCCAGCTGCAGGTGAAATGGCGCATCTTCCCGCAGTCGCCACGCTGTCCGCGTGTAACTAAGCACATGCACGATCTGCTCATGATTCACGGCCGGACCGATTGGCGTGAACACGAGCTGCTCTCGAAATGGGGTGTTTTCCGGGAAGCGCCCGCCGTCCAGCGCCGTGTCGTTTCCCATAGAACCTTGCCAGGTTCCGACGAGGACCGCTAAAGGGCCGAGAAGCTTGATATCTGTACTCATCGAATGGTTATACCGGGAATTTGCCCGGCATGCAATGTCACGGTCCGCACCGTTTTTCCCACGTTTTTACGCGCATGGTAATCGGTTGCCACTGTAAATCATTGAAAAGTGGTAGTCAGTATTCTGGCACTCTGTATGCTGGCGTACAGACGTTTGTAGGAGGGATCCCGACCGCAATGCCGATAAACGGACAAATCAATATGGAATTTGGCGTGTATCGAAGTGTCTGTTGTGGCGCCGAGATCGTCATCGCCGAAGGTGTTGAGTTTCCAGACTGCCCGCGGCATCCCAAGCTGTCGACCAAATGGAAATCCGTTACGGACGAGCCGATCCGGCAGGCGCATGACCTCCGAAACGGCCGGAAGAAGAACGACGACACTGCCGCTTAAAGGATCTGTCGTCTCCTCTACCGTTTATCCACCACGACCGCACCACCTTTAAGAACCACTTTGGTTTTCAGCATGTTCCAATAGCCTTCCAACGGATTTCCGTCCAGAAGGATGATGTCGGCAATCTTCCCTTGCTCCAGGGTTCCCAGCTGGTCGGCCATCTGGATGTAGGAAGCGGTATTCGGGCCCATCATCTTGATGATGTCGACCATCGAGAACATCGGATTTATCGTCTTCAACTCGTGTTCGAGGCCGGCCTTCGGATCATACGTCGTATCGGTACAGTACCCCAGTATGGCGCCGGCATCCCAGGCGGTTCGGGCATTGACGGGCATATATCCGGCTTCCTCGCCGAGGCGGACGCCGTCAACGATCGAATCGGGCCAGGACTTGCCATCGCGAAAGCGCGGGAGATTGTCGTCGGCGAAGACTCCGAAAACAGGCGTACCGAACCCGACGGTGCCCAGAATCTTCGCGCCTGACGCGGCAAGCTTTTTCGCGTCCTCTTTGCTCATCCAGTCTTTATTGGGAAGATGCACGAGCAGCGGCACGCCAGCGTCAATAGCAGCCACCATCGCTTTCGAACTCACGGCATGCACCTGAACCATCACTCCGGCCTTCTTTGCTTCGTCCACCACGGCGCGGAGCACTTCGAGCTCTTTCTCACTCGGACCCGGAACCGGCGTCAGCGCGATCTCGCCGGTGAACTTGATCCCCATCGCAGCCATTTTGCGGACCTCGGCTCGAGCCGTTTCCGGCGTGTTGTTGTTCAGCCTCAGCGACCCCGATGGGATAATGCGCGGGCCATTGATCACGCCCTGGTCGATATGGTCTCGGAGAGTGATGTTGCCTTCCGCCGGCCCGCCTCCGGACAGAATGGTGGTGTAGCCGGCCTCGAGAAATGCCTGCATCTGCACCTTTTCATTCGGTCCCGTATTGATATGCCGGTGCGCGTCGATAAAACCAGCCATCGCCGTCATACCTTTTGCGTCAATGGTCCGCCCCGCCGTTGCTGCAGGTGTACCCGCAGCAACGGAGGAGATTTTTCCAGAGCGCACAACGATGGATCCGCGCTCGATCACGCTTCCATTGCCGACGACGATCCGGGCATTCGTGATAGTCAAGTCCTGCGCACCCAGAGGCGCGAGCGTCCCCACGGTCAGGCAGGTCAGTACTGTTAAGATGATCCTCTTAGTATGCAAAATCGTCCTCCGCGCCGGTCGTTGGACGACATCTTATGATTGATCACCGTCCAGCTCAACCTCTGACTTCTTTATCCTTAATAAGGTCGGAGGCCGGAGTGATTAGGCTGAGAACGATTTTGCCCCACTGCCCCTGGAAACGAGCGCGTTCTTCAGGAAACGCACACAGTCAGTAGAACCTCGAATTGTCTCGCCGACACATGCCACTCACGAAGCCGCCGTGTCCGACCATCGAAATATTCCCGTTCATGCGGGATTTGCGGGCGAATTGGAATCTGATCGGGGTCGGTTTGAAGCCCAAAGGAAGCAAAGCTCGCTATCAGACGAATACCGGCATGCGTGCACTTCGTGCTGACTGAAAGGGCATTATCGGAGTCTTCGATGGAACACAGAGGCTGATAAACGATCGATCCTGCATCGACCGCCGGCATCATCTTATGCAGCGTTTTGTCGATACAGGCGTGCCATGCGGGCGGCCTACCAATCAGCGGAAATTGGCAGACAAACTGCAATTCCGACAGCGGTCGCGTCGATGGAAAACATAAGTAATTGCTAAGCGACGATTAACGAACACGTACGGATCTTTTCGACGGCTCCGCAGCCCAGTGATTATTCCGGGGAAGAATACCTGTCACGGATCAGCTCCGTCACGCAGTGGAGTGAACACTAATGAGCGGTCTATTGCAGAACTATGTCGATGGTTCAGCCCGGCAACAGCCCGACGCAACTGCTGTTGTACTCGGGGAGGAGCGATGGTCTTACAGGGACGTTGCGGCTTTCAGCAACCAGGTGGCCCGTACCCTCGTGACGGCGGGATGCGGACGTGGTGACCGCGTAGCTTTTGTTCTGCCGAAGTGTCCCCGGACAATTGCAGCAATGATCGGGATACTGAAAGCGGGATGCGCGTACGTACCTATCGATCCAGCCAGTCCACCAGCGCGCGCTTCTGCAATCGTTCGATCCGCCGACCCGAAAGTGATTCTGACCGACGATTCGCATTCTTCAGTTCTGGCGGACCCCGTTTCCGCCACGATTCTGGACATCAGCAAACTGCCGCCGGCTGAACGAGACTGCATTGACGTGCCGGTCCGATCTGAAGACATGGCCTACATCCTCTACACGTCGGGATCGACAGGCATGCCGAAAGGTGTCGTCATCACCCATGCCAACGTGACCTCGTTCATCGAGTGGGCCGTCCGATACTTCGATTTGAGTGCCGGCGATCGCCTCTCGGGCCATCCGCCATTGCACTTCGACCTTTCAGTGTTCGACATCTTCGGAACCTTCGCGGCCGGCGCCGAATTGCATCTCGCTCCAGGCGAGATCAACTTTTCTGCGCCATCGGCCGCCGCCTTCATCCGTTCTTCGCGCCTCTCACAATGGTTTTCCGTACCTTCATTGATGACATACATGGCGAAGTTCGATGCCGTTGCATTCGGAGACTTCCCCGATCTCAAGCGTGTACTCTGGTGCGGCGAGGCGCTCCCGACTCCCGTGTTGCGTCACTGGATGGATCGTCTCCCTCACGTCCGTTTTACGAATCTGTATGGGCCCACCGAAGCGACCATCGCCAGCAGCTATTTCACCCTGGAGAAACCGCCGGAGCCGACTGACGAAATACCCATCGGGAGACCGTGTCCTGGAGAAGCCCTCTTCGTCCTGGATGATCAACTTCATCCCGTTCTTCCCGGTCAAACAGGCGATCTGTTTATAGGCGGCTGCGGATTGAGTCCGGGCTACTGGAGAGATCCATCAAAAACGGATGCCGCTTTTATCCGGCATCCGGTGAAGGCCACCTCGGTCAAGCGCATCTATAAAACGGGTGATCTCGCCAGAACGGATGCCGCTGGGCTGGTTTACTTCGTCGGCAGGAAAGATTCCCAGATTAAAAGCCGGGGCTACCGCATTGAACTTGGAGAGATCGAGGCAGCTCTGAACGACATCGACGAACTGAAGGAATCCGCCGTCGTCGCCGTTTCTTCGGAAGGATTTGAGAACAATCTGATCTGCTGTGCCTTTTGTCCGACAACGGCCGCGGTTGTCCCCCGGGAAATTCGCTTGCGCCTCAAGGGCCGGCTGCCGGCGTACATGTTGCCGACGAGATGGCTGCACCTGGAAGCGCTGCCACGGAACGCTAACGGCAAAGTGGACCGACCTCTGCTCAGAGAACAGTTCAAGAACGGAATACAAACGAATGGTTAAGCCCGAACCCATCTGCCGGACCGACGAACGGATCGCGGAGTTGACCGCCAGCCAACGCGAGGTAAAGGAGATCGAGGTTGGGCGTTACAAGACCGTTTCGTGAAGCCGATATCCCTCAGACCGCAAATCTGCATCAGGAAGTATTCGAGGTACCGGCAACCCCCGACATCCATGACCGATACCGCAAATATTTCTTGTGCACCTTTCTTGGCCCGACACTTCCGAAAATTCACTCTTTGGTTCACGAAGAGGATGACGGCCGGATCACCGGCTTCCTCGGCATCGTCGGTCGGCGCTTCATGATCGGCGGCCGGCGCGTTTCCGCGGCTTTGAGTTCGCAATTTGTGGTGCAGAAAGAAGCGCGAAAGAAGTTTGCGGGTTTCATGCTGCTCCGCCACTTTCTGAGCGGACCTCAGGATCTTTCGTTTGCGGACGAGTCCAACGAAAAGTCGCGCAAAATCTGGGAAAGCCTGGGAGGCGCTACTGCTGCACCGTACAGCATGCACTGGACGGCGCCGCTTCACCCCGGAAAGTTCTTGACCTCCAAAGGACCGGCACGATGGAAGCCGTTCATGAAGGCTGCCGCTCCTCTGGGATGTCTCGCCGATGCTGCCTACCTTTGCATGAGAAAGAGACTCTTCAAGGATCAGCCCCCGGCGCTTGTTTCTGAAAACTTATCCGTGGAGTCTGTGCCTGAGCTGATATCGAACAAAATGAATTATCTGCTCAAGCCCTGCTACGAGGTCGGCGAGTTGCAGAGCCGCATCGACAGCAGCACTCATCGAATATTGCTCCGGCGGCCGGGCGGTGATATCGCCGGTTGGTACATTTATCACCTTTCGCAGGACAGAAGTGCCGAAGTGTTACAAGTAGGCTGCAACCCCGATTCTGCACGAGATGTCGTCGCGCATCTGTTCAGCGATGTGGTAAGCAAGCGTGCGATCGCACTGTCGGGACGCCTCGAACCGCATCTGGCTCAGGCGCTGCCTGCCCATTTCCCGATCCTGTACCGCCACCAGGGCATGATGCTCGTTCATGCCAGAGATCTTCGGATTCTTGAAACGATCCGCGCCGGAAACGCATTGATCTCGCGTATCGACGGCGAGTGGGCTGTCCGCTTTCGATGAATCGCATAAAAGTTCTGAAGTTCCTCAACCACTTTGGTGTCGGTGGCACCGAACGGCAGTTCGTTTACACCGCAAACGGGCTGGATTCCTCCAGATTCGATGTCGAGATCGCATGTTTTCTGCGCGATGGACCGCTCCTGAAAAAACTGCGGCCGGAGATGCCGGTGCGCTGGTATCCCGTCCAGGGCAGTTTCTACCGGTTTCGAAGCATCCTGAGCCAGCTTCATCTCGCGAAAGACATTCGAGGCAGAAGGATCGACATCGTCCATGCGTACGGCTGGTACCCGGATGTTTTCGCCATCCCGGCCGCATGGTTAGCGCTTCGCCCGGTCCGCATCGCCTCCGTTCGGGACGCCGGGGCCTATATGACACGTTCCAAGATTCGAGCCCTTCAATTGACGTGTACGCTTGCCGACTGTGTCCTCGCCAATAGCGCTGCGGGAAAAGACTGGCTGATCGCGCAAGGGGTCAAGGAGCAGAAGATCGAGGTCATACGCAATGGAGTCGCCTTTCCAGCACCGGACCGCAAAAAAAGCGTCGCCGGAATTCGACAGGAGTTCGGCATACCGGCGGATACCCCGGTGTGCGCCTGCGTCGGCCGGGTTGTGTCCGGCAAAGGCATCGACGTGTACTTGCGGGCGGCCCGCATACTTGCCGATCAAAAACGGAACGTCACTTTTCTGATGATCGGCGCCCACTCTGCCGAGACAAACTGCGAATCCGAAATGGAGACTCTCGCGCTCAAACTGCAGCTCAATGGACGATTCATCTTCACCGGCCAGCGAGATAATGTGGACGACATTCTCCGTGACGTCGACATTCTGGTGCATCCTTCGCTGACGGAAGGTCTTTCCAATGTCGTCCTGGAGGGCATGGCGGCTGGCCTTCCAGTCGTGGCGACACGCGTCGGAGGGAATCCCGAGCTGGTGCAGGATGGCCGGACAGGGCTTCTTATCCCGCCTCAAGACGACGCGGCCCTGGCGCAAGCGATTGCTTTTTTGCTGGATCGTCCGCATATTGGCCGGCAGTTTGGGGAAAGCGGGCGTGAGAGGATTGCACGAGAGTTCTCGATAGGATCCATGTTGCAAAAAACCCAGGACTTGTACCTTCGCCTCAGCAACCGTTCAGCGTCCCGCTGAATGCGGCTTCCAAATCTTTTGACAATCGGGTTTGTCCTTTCTATCGTCACACCAATGCGATAAAAGGGTGATTTCGGGGGACGAACTATGTCACGGGCAGCAGCTTATGGAATCAGCGCGGCCATTTTTGTCGCGCTGGGGGCAGCAACGATCGCGGCTCAATCCGGGGCCTCGCCGGAACTCAAGACCTGGACCGCCGCAGAAGACCATCAGAACATGATGGGTCAACTTGGAATTCGCAAGCTGCGGCCGGGCCCGAGCGGCACCGAATCGGCGCCAAACCATGCCAACTACGACGAAGCGACGGCCAATCCGTATCCCAACCTCCCGGATGCTTTGATGCTGAAGAATGGCAAGAAAGTGACCTCCGCCGACATGTGGTGGAAACAACGGCGGCCCGAAATTCTCGAAGATTTTGATCGCGAAGTTCTGGGACGAGTTCCGCAGAACGTTCCAAAAATCACCTGGACGGTCAGCAATTCGGTTCAGGGAATGGTCGGAACTTATCCCGTTCTCGGAAAACAGCTCGTCGGCCACGTGGATAATGCGTCTTTCCCCGCCATCAGCGTTGATATTCAGATGACACTGGTCACTCCGGCTGACGCGAAAGAGCCGGTGCCCGTCATGATGATGTTCGGAGGCGGCGGAAACCTTGCGCCACTCACCGGCGCGGCTCCGGCTGGAGGACGAGGCGCGCCACCGGCCGGCTCCGATCCCCCGGCAACCCAGCAACTGATTGCGGACGGCTGGGGTTATGCCTCCATCAATCCCGGAAGTATTCAGGCCGACAACGGCGCCGGCTTGACGAAAGGCGTCATTGGTCTGGTCAACAAAGGCCAGCCGCGTAAACCCGATGACTGGGGTTCGCTTCGCGCATGGGCCTGGGGCGCCTCACGCGGTTTGGACTATCTCGAAACCGATAAATCTGTCGATGCGAGGCGAGTCGGAATCGAAGGTGTTTCACGCTACGGCAAAGCAGCACTTGTGACCATGGCCTATGACACACGATTCGCCGTCGTGCTCATCGGATCTTCCGGTGAGGGTGGCGTCAAACTGCATCGCCGCAACTGGGGAGAGGCGGTCGAGAACCTGACGGGCTCAGGTGAATATCATTGGATGGCCGGCAACTTCCTGAAGTACGGAGCCGAGGAAGCGGATTTCGGCAGCAAGAACCCCGGGGACCTTCCGGTCGATTCGCACGAACTATTGGCTTTGTGCGCGCCGCGTCCGACCTTTATCAGCTACGGCGTTCCGGAAAAAGGCGACGCGAAATGGCTCGACCATCAAGGCAGCTTTATGGCCGCAATCGCCGCCCAACCCGTGTTCCGGCTGCTCGGCGCCAAAGACCTCGGAAGATCCGACGATTACAAACAAGAAAAAATGCCTGCCGTCAACGTCTCCCTACTCGACGGCCAGCTCGCCTGGCGGCAGCACGACGGCGGGCACACCGATGGGCCGAATTGGAAGTATTTCATTCCATGGGCGGACAAATTGCTCGGCCGGTCGCGTTGACGAACGGGCAGAGAGAAACCACAAGAGGCACAAAATGCACACGAACCTCGGTTAAGGGTTATCAGATCTGGGCCGACTCCTTGAAGCCGATATTTCGTGTTTTACTCGGCCCGCCCGCAGCCATATACGTCGCGCCACCGCCAACCGGCGAGCCTTCGGCGCGTCGCTAAGTATCGAATCCATTCACCCGTTAAATCCCGTGGCCAATTTACACTTCAAATACAGGATCGCCCGGATATTCAGCGAAGATAAATCACCTGGCGTAGGGGTAGTTACGCGAGGGCAACTGCTGCACTGAAGCCGAGCGATCCTGTATTTGAGCGTCACTGTCCAGCAGCAGACAGCGCGTCATTTTCCATGCTATTTCTGAGGCGAAGGTTGCGTAATCGGCAAAACTACGAGTATGGTTCATGTTCTGTACAGGTTGATTAGACATGACACTGATTCAAAAGCTGAAACCAAGGCCCGGCGCGGTGGCGCTGGTCAATTCACCGAAGGACATTCTCGGCGAATTCAAACCGTTCAAGCCCGTGGCGTCTATCCCTTCAGGGAAGAAAGAGTTCTTCGACTTCGTTTTATTGTTTGCAACCAATTTGAAGGAACTGGAACCGGCGTGGAAGCGGATCATTCCGGCACTCAAAGAGGATGCGGTCTTCTGGGTCGCTTATCCGAAAAAGACGTCCGGCATCCCGTCTGACCTGACCGGCATGTCCGGTAACCGCTGGGGAGTTGCCGACGGCTGTCCCTGGCAACCGGTCGCTGCTGCATCGATTGACGATAACTGGACCGGAATACGCTTCAAACTCGCGCCGAATCTCGAAAGCGAAAGGCAGAACCGCGCGGCCGAAGAAATCCGGGACTTGGATGGCACGTTGGTGGTCGATCGCGTCAACCGCGTCATCCATTTGCCAAAGGACCTTGCTGCAGTCCTCTCGAGGCACCCCGAAGCAAAAGCATTTTTCGACAGCCTTTCGTTTACCAATAAGCGGGAATACGTGACGTGGATTGTTGAAGCGAAGAAAAGCGAAACCCGCACGAAGCGCGTTAGGTCGGCGCTGGAAAAGATGGTGTCGAACAAAAAGAATCCTTCGGAGAAGTGAGGCGCGAACCGTCCAATCGCCCCCTCGCAGCGCTGATTCTTGGCGGCATTTTCATCGGTTTCTCGCCGATTTTCGTCCGGCTTTCAACCGTCGGCCCCCTTACAACAGCCTTCTGGCGGTTATCGCTGGCCCTGATTCCCCTCGCCGGATTGTCTCGCCTTCGCAGTGAAACCGACGATCAACGGAAACATCCCCGGCTCCCCGCCGAGCACATCCTGGCGGCGCTGCCGGGAGTTTTCCTGGCCGGAGACCTGGCCGTCTGGCATGTATCCCTGCACCTGACGTCAGTCGCCAATGCCACACTGCTCGCCAACATGGCCCCCATTTTTGTAACGCTCGCATCATGGCTCATCCTGCGTCAACCGATCCGCCGGGCTTTTCTTGTCGGCCTCGCGCTCAGCCTGGTTGGAATCATCGTGCTGAAAGGAAGCATTGCTGGTAGAGGGGACGGCCATATCCTCGGTGATGCGCTCGCGCTCACCGCATCGGCCTTCTATGCAGGCTACATTCTTGTAGTAGGCCGGGCGCGAAAGAAATTCCAGGCCGGTCCCATCATGCTGTGGAGTACAGTTTCCGCTGCCATTTGTACGCTACCGATTGCGATGACTTTCGAAAGAGAGTTTTTTCCAGCCACATTGACAGGATGGGCAATCCTTTGCGGCCTTGCCTGGATAAGTCAAGTCGCCGGTCAGACATTCATAACGTACTCTCTCGGCTGGCTGCCGGCCGCTTTCTCATCCCTGACCTTGTTGATTCAACCTGTCATCGCCGCAATTATTGCCTGGCTGCTATTGGGCGAGGCGCTGAGTCCATCCCAGATTGCCGGCGGCCTGATCGTCCTCGCCGGAATCGGTTTTGCCCGCCGCGGATAATCGGGCGCGGCGAAAAACTTCGGCCAAGAGGGCATTTTTCCTCAGGGATTTTTGTTTGTTATTTCGGGTTTCTCCTGAATGCCATCTCGTTGGGCAGGACGCACAATGGAAATGAAGGAGAGCAGCGCGGTATATGAAGGACGTACGGAACGACAAGCCGCGATTCTGCGTCGGAGATGCCGTATGTATCAACGAGAGCATCGCGTCGCGATATCGCTACCGCAACGGTCAGATCGTCGCGGTTACCTTAAGCAGGCATTCACGCACCCTGGACAAATACCAGGTCGCGTTTGTTGATGGCGAAACCGCAACGTTCTGGGACATTCAGCT
Source organism: uncultured Acidobacteriota bacterium (assembly GCA_963738025.1). Lineage (GTDB taxonomy): Bacteria > Acidobacteriota > Terriglobia > 20CM-2-55-15 > 20CM-2-55-15 > 20CM-2-55-15. The sequence goes on from CAVTWA010000004.1 coordinate 97,802, forward strand.
ACAGCAGGACCGCCCCAACCTTGCCTGACAATTGTTGTACTCGTGGAGCGAGCGTTTCCACTCATCTGCTGCAAGAATGGCACTCGATTACCGCTGAATAGCCACGAAAAATGCGTTCTTGCGGGTTTTGCGGATGTGTATGCTACGGTACAAATACGGGGCATGAAGCCAAACACCTGTCCACAAAAGACTCGTCTTCTCGATGCCTATCAGGAGGCAGTGTCCGCCCACTCGAACGCGCTCATGGAACTGAGGCGGAATATGGGTGTAATGACAAAAAGAGAGTACGAAGAAACCTACAGAAACGTAGAACTGTTGCGCATGAATGCCCGAATGGCCCAGGAGGCACTCGACATTCATGTCGCGCAACACGAGTGTTGATGCACAGGCGTCTGCGCTGTTTCAAGACATCAGCGGAATTGAGCGAACAGCGTCACCAGCAGCGCTATATCGAGAGCGGCGATTGATAACAAGAGATACAGGCGCGACCGGGACTTTTCGGGAGTGATCCTGACGGTTTGCCAGTACAGATTCTCATCATTTCGGATCAGCAGATACTCGGCGATAACGCGGTCGCGAGCAGATCCGGCGGGCGACATCTGAAAATGCGTGGTCGCCACCACGTTGCGCGTTCCGGAATCCAGCAGCCGCGTCGGGCCGTTCACGTTCAGACGATAAACGCCGCATTTGGCCGCAATTTCCAACACCCCTGCCTGATTGAAGCGGTTCCACTCCTCCTCTGACAATATGGACAGGAGAAGTTCCCGCGCGCTGTTTCTTGAAGATTGTCGATAAGCCATCAATCCGCCCTCATCAGAGGTTGAGCACGTATCGAACCAATCACGTTCGACGCGTTATTTGTATTGCTCGCTTGCCGGACTGGGTCGCCGGAGTGCTACCTCGAAGGCCGGAAATGATGAAGGCGGGAACGGAAGTGCCTTCGATACTGAACCGTCTTGTGCCTCTAGTCCTGTTCGAGCGACGGGCCACCGCCCGCCCGCGTCAAAGTTCCGTCACCTGATCGTGCAGTTGGCGCGGCATAGATAGACCGCGCCTGCAGCTTTCTAAAGCAACTTGCTGCGGCTCGCTTTTCGAATAAGGCTAGACTACGGTTCGGTTTCCAAGGACGCGCATGATTTCATATTTGTGGCTTCTGCGGTTCTTACCGACATTTCCGTGAGGGCCGCACAGTGGGCCTCAGCAAGCCCGTATATTTCCCACAAATACGATCTTTACTGGAAACTTTCGAGATCGTAATTCAGAAGCGCATCGATGCGGTCGATGGTGATATCTGCCGGCGGGAACGAAGACAGGACTTCGGGGTCCAACGCATAGTGGCCCTGGCGGGGAAACACTGTGGTCAACTGCGTTCGCCAATTGCTCTTCATGGAAGTCAAAATTCGTAGCTTGTCGTCAACCATGACGTAGTGGCGGGCGGGATACCGCTGCTTCACATCATCCAGCATCTGTTCTTTGTGGACGTAAATCAGCACGCGCCCCTCGACGGCATCCCACAAACCTGAGCGTTGGACCTTCCGGGGTTGAAATACCACGTCGCCATCCGACAGGATCACGGTCAGCCCCCATTTTCGCAGATGATTGATGGTCTCCAGCGCGCCGGGATACAAGCGCCTGGCAAATGGGTAGTCGACGAGAAAGGACGAGACTGTCAGCAGCCGGGGATCGTATGAAGTCGCACGCCTGTACTGCTGCAACGCGCCCAGGTAATCGGTATAGCCAAGTTCTTCGCGCAGCTGTTCGAGGATCCGCCAGTACAAATCACGACTTTCCTTCCCGAACTCGTCTTCGAGGTGCGCCTTCAGATCCTCTGTGACCTTGTCGTTATCAAGCAGAGTGTTATCGACGTCTAAAAAGAACACGACATCATCAGCCATAGATTAGAATGATCGCGCTTTGGTCACGGCAACGCCAGTTCGATATATCGTCTTGCTCATCGTGTTCGCTATCCTTGCGCCCACATTCCACAGCGCCTCCCCGGCAGGAGCGGGAAGGGCGACGGGTCCTCGCGAACGGGAGCTGACGATCGCCGTGAATGCAACGACGATCGAGTCATTCCCGATTTTCCTGGCGGCTGAATCGTTCTCTTCGGGCAATCACGATTTTCGCGTGAAGGTTGTGCCGCTGCCGAATGGACGGGCGGCCATGGCCCAATTGGTCAGTGGCGCAGCGGACGCGGCCACCGGATCCGAGACCCAAGCTCTGCTCAATTCCGTCGCCGATCCTCATATCCGGATCGTCTTAACCCTTTCCGAATGCCGCTACAGGATCATCGCCCGCCGCTCCGCCGGAATCCGGCGCATGGCCGACTTGCGAAGAAAAAAGGTTGCGGCGACACCGAACACGTCATCGCAGTATTACCTGGCCGGGATGTTGCGTGCAGCGAAACTCGCCGAGTCGGATATCGAGATCGTCCCGCTCGAAGGGCAGGAGATGGCCGCCGCTTTGAAGACCGGGAAGGTTGACGCAGTGTCGATCTGGGAGCCTCACGCACAGAATTCAATGGATGCCATCGGCCAGGACGCCGTCGTGTTCGAAGATGCATCGGTATACACCGAACGATTCAATTTGAACACGACCACCGAGGTGTTATCCGAACCCGCCGGTCGCGCCGCAATGGTTCAATTCATCGAAGCAATCCGTGCGGCATCGGCTCGCCTCCGAATGCAGCCGGCGCGGCTCATACCGTCCCTGTCGCCAAGAGTCGGCTTGACCGATCGGGCGGTGCTGGCGGTCTGGCGTCAATTCGGATTTCCCGCGTCGCTCTCGCCGCGGCTCGCCGAGTCCCTGAATGACGTGGAACCCTGGGTTGCCGGAGTCCAGAAGAGACCCGCACGCTCACGGGCGCAGTTGGCGTCTTTGATCGACAACAGTGTGTTAATGGAAGCTCAAAAAAGCCGATAGCTGTAGAAGCCGCGGTATAGCCAGACGTGTCCAAGACAGAATGGATGGGAAGCCGCAAGTGGCGTCCGTAAAGGTTTTGAATGCAGTGGATGCGATGTAAGCCTGGTTTAGCTAACACTGGTGATCCAGTCCCCGCCTAAGTTAGGCGGGGCGGTCTGTTCAAAGACGCGTAGCGACCTTATAGATTCCCGCGAAGCGCTCCTTATTCATTATAGATTCCCCCGCCTAACTTAGGCGGGGACTACGAGACACCCGCACCGCTGATCCATCTCTATCTTGGATAGCTCTTGTCATAGACCGCCCCTGCAAGCCACGTCGTCTTGGAGGAGCGACGCCCGAGGCCCCACGCCCGCCAGTGAACGTTTCATGCTTACCGCGCCGGGGGAGCCGTAAATGACGGCGGCAACGGCCAGTTCCCGTCAAACGGCGGCCAGTTCGGCACAGGCATCTCCGGCGCCGGGTAAAACAGCGTCGCATAGATCGTCCGAATCTTGTGATTCTCGAGGAAGAACCATTCGCCAAACATGTTCCGGCGCGTTGGCGTGCCCGCCTTTCGAATAAACACGGCCATGCCGAGAACAACCCCGGCTTCCTCATCGACAACCGGATAGCGGCGGGCCGCGACATTCTGAATGTTGATCGTTTCCAACCCGGACGTGCAGTCCCGCTCAGCCGCCGGTGCACCGCCTCGCGCAGCCCCACCGCCACCGCCGCGTGGAGGCACGCCGCGGCCAGCCATCCCCACCCCATTTTCAATGCGGATGCAGCCGGGATAAGCCTGAATGATCGAACCGTCGTGCGTAGTGATGCCGTCGAAATAGCTGTTGGTCACCGCGATCATCTCTTCGCGGGACATACGTTCTTTGGAGAGCGGCTTGTCCGGCGGCGGATTGGCGGTCAGATAATCAGCGTCAAATACATTTCCGCCGGCGGGCCCGTTCAGGCCAGGGTCTCCCTTTCGCGAAATCACCCATTCGGCTTCCGTAACCTTTTTGTTATCGACCTTCAGGCGCAGCGTCACGATCGCCGGGGTCCCGCTTTCCTCAATAAGGCCGAAGTAAGCCGCTTGCTCCGTGACAGGGTCTATATAACGTCGCTGAACCTTTCCGAGCGCCGTGGCCGTTTTCCACAACCCCGATCCGAGTTTCACGACCGTCGCGTTTTCCGTCTGGCGAAAAGCGATGAATAAGGGCGCGGCGGCCGGATCGTGTTTGATGACCGCGTTCAGATATTGATCGAGGGTCGTCCTCAGACACGCACGATCGCAATCGGCGGCGAAAACATTTGTCGTTAATAACAACAGAACGATTAGAGAAACAAAACAAGACGCGATCCGCGTCGACATAAATGAGCCTCCAAACACGCAGGGTTCATATTGTTGCTTTGCGCCCGAGTATTCACCCGAACGAAAAAAAATGGAAGTCTATTGTGGGGCGCCAGGCGTGGCCTTCAGCCCGCGAAACCAAAATGACTAATGACCATTGAGAATTGAGAAAGCATTCGAGAAATGGTCATTGGTCATTAGTCATTTTGCTTCGTTGCAAATGGAAGCGGTCTTCCATTAGTTTGAGCAGCACATGCTGGACGCGACTCGCCGCATCTGGAAGCCGCTCGTCTTCGCAGCGAGCCTGAGCCCCGTCGCGTTTATGGCGTGGGACGCACTGACGAAAATCAACGCCAGCCCGTTTAATGCGATCGTCAGAAACACGGGGTTCTGGTCTCTGCGCTTTCTCTGTCTGACGCTGGCCATTACACCGTTGCGGTGGCTGACAGGCTGGCATTCGCTGGTAAAGTTCCGGCGGATGCTGGGGCTTTTTGGTTTTTTCTATGCCGCAGTGCATACCGCCGCATATGTCGTGTTCGATTGTGTCGCCAAATTGGATGCGCCGGTTCGGGCGGTGCCTTCAACCGCAGCGGTGCACACGCTCTCGGCAATCGGGGCGGATCTGGTGCGCCCATTTTTTGCCATCGGGCTGGCTGCGTTTGTATTGATGACGCCGCTGGCGGCTACATCCACTGTCGGCATGATTCGACGGCTGGGCGGGCGGCGCTGGCAGGCGCTGCACCGCCTCGCCTATCCAGCGGCAGTCGCCAGTGTCCTGCACACGTACTGGCCTCTGACTGCGCGCGCGCCGCGCTATGCGCTGTTTCTCTGCATCATTTTCGTTTTGCGAGTCGGGCGCGCCTACGCACGCGTCCCGGTGAAACCGTAAATGCCGCTGTCAGCTGTCCGTTGATTGTTGTACGACGATTAATGAACTTAGTGCACTGACAGATGACACAAGCGGCGAATTCGGGATCTATCATTGAAACAAGTTCATTTATCGTCGTACAACAAAGTCAACGGATAGCTGACAACACCCGAACCGCAGCGCGCACATCGTCAGCGGTCTTTGCAGCTTGCATCAGGGCGATGCAGGACTCGATGGCAGCAATGTCGGCGTCCAGATCGCGGGCTTTGTCCGGACTGTTGATCACCCGCACAGGCCCGTCATTGAAAGCCACGATGGGCCGGTAACGCGGATGAAACATCAGATCCCTCAGGCGCTGTTCCAGGCCTTCGACCTGGCCTCGAAGAACTTCGTTGTACACGCCAAGTTTTTCTTCCGTTAACCGATCGAGGTCGCCGCCCTCATTCTCGATCCACTGCATCTCGAGGCGAAGCAACGTGTGCAGATCATTTTGCCGGTATGCCACGGTGAGTTCCTGCATCAACTGAACTTTGTCCTTCTGGCGTTCGCTATCACGCTCGAAATCGGGGTGAAGCACTCGGGCAAGCTGCTTGTAGATGTTCGCGATACTGCGTTTTCGAAACTCTTCCTCAGCGCGCAGGTGCTCGTCCTCGCCCGCATGACGGCCATGCTCCGCACAGTGGGCGGCTTCCGCTTCCGCCTCTTTCATCTTGCGCGCGCGAGCGATCATCGCTTCTGCTCTTGCCATGAACTCCGCCTCGGAGGTTGCCGATTCGAGATCGGAGAAATCCGCCTCGAGGCCGGCTTCGGCAAAGGTCTGCGCCAGGGCCGCCTTCAGGGCGGTGATGGTCTTTCGCTCGTTCTGGGCATAACCGACGCCATGGACCGCGTTATAGATTTGGCGCAGATCGTCGTCAATCAATCCTCTTTCGCTGTCTGCGATCTCATCGAGCAATTTCCAGATGAGTTCCTTGAACCCAACCCGTTCCTCCTGGCGCGGGAAAAACGTTTTGTTCACATAGGGTGCAAGGTCGCGTACAAGCTCCTTTTGCAGGGCCGTCCGCCTCGCCAGCCTGGGGACAACCTCTTCCGCATAAATACTCAAGTTGGCATCGAGTTCTCGCTCTTCGGCGTCGATGGATTCGCGCAGGGATTCCACCTTGGCAAGCAGGGCGCGAAAGCTCTCCTGCGCCGCGCTGAACGGCCGATCCGCGGTTGGGCTGGGAACAAGATGCGTCTTCATCGCCGTCCATTATCGCGTAAAAAGGGGACAGGTCACTTTTTTCAGGAAAAGTGTTTCCTTTCGAAACACTTTTGACGAAAAAAGTGACCTGTCCCCTTTTTCTTTAGTTGCTCCCGCCACCAAAAGACAAATTATTCGAGAAGAAGGGGAGAACCTTCTGCTCGAAGCGATCTTTGACGTGGTTCGTATGGTCGCCTTCGTAGGTTTCGAAGGTATGTTTGATCCCGAACGCGGTCATGATCTCGTCCATCTGGCGGTTGGAAGCGGCGAGCGTGTCCTGCGTGCCGACATCGCCCATAATGGCGCGATACTTTTTGAGGTTCGTCACGTACTGATCGATCATCACCAGCGGCGCGTTCGCCAGATATTTCGCGGCGATCAGCGGCTGGACAACGCCATCTTTGGTCGGCAGGTCAAAATACATGGGCGGATTGTTCGGATTGGAAGCCCATGCCGCCGCCTGCGCCGAGCCGACATTGGCGAACCCATTGCCGCGTCCTTGCCCGCCCTGTCCTCTTTGACCTGCCGCAGGTTGTTGGCCGCGCGCTCCAGCGCCTCCTCTCCCGGGCGCTGCCGTAGTTGCTCCAGCGGCAGGGGCGGCCCCGCGATTCGCTTGAGCATAGGGGTTAGTTGATGAAGGCAGCAGGCACTCATGATGTAGAGACTGGAAAACACATCGGGCCGTTTCATGCCGATGCGGACCGTGCCATAGCCGCCCATCGAATGGCCGCCGAGACCACGGCTCATCCGGTTCGCCATCGTACGGTAATGACTGTCGATGTAAGACACGAGGTCTTCGGCGACAAACACTTCCCAGTCGCCCGTCGTCAGCGAGGCTGAATACATGCTGCCGTCATATTTGGTGTGGGCATCGGGATTCACCAGAATCATTTCCTTCATCGTACCCGCCGCAATGTCCTTGTCCGAAAGCTCCGCAAGGTTTGCAAACGACATCCACCGCTCTGCCGGTGAGACCATACCCATGCAGGAGATAGACAACCGGATACCGCCGATTCGCATTCGCGTTGTAACTCGGTGGCAGGTAGACGAAAACATCCCGGTCGGCGGAATCGCCTTCCAGATTTCCTTCAAGCGATTTGCCGTGCACCATGATGTGCTCGACAGTGCCCTTGTTCTGAGCAAACATCGTGGCAGTGACGCTGGTGAGCGCCATTAAAAGAACGGCCGAACACGCTAGTCTTCGCATTTCGAGAATCCCCCTGCGGCGAATTATAGAAAAAGATCAGCCACAAAAAGGCACAAAAAGCACAAAGTGGCCTTTCCCCTCTTTGTGTAACAAGGCTGTAAGTTTTAGTTTTTTAACCAGCTTTTTGGAAGAAAACGACAGACCTGTTTGTCCGAATTGATTTTTCGGCAGGACATAGAAATCGGGGAAGTCCCCGCCTAAGTTAGGCGGGGATCCTTCGCGCAGCGAAGGCGGGGCGGTCTGTTCAAAGTTCGCGCGCAGCGCGCTCCTTATGGATTTCCGCGAAGCACTCCTTTTTCTAATCGGTGCGCTACGCGAATGTTTATAAGGAGCGCGCTTCGCGCGGACGTTGAACAGACCGCCCCGCCGCTGCGCGGCACCCCGCCTAACTTAGGCGGGGATTGGACTCCCTCACATTCACTTCAAAACATTTGGGCACCACGCACACGTCCTTCCGCTGTTTGGTTGCGGCGTAGCCACGCTGGGCCTTTTTGTCGCTGATCTCTTTCTCTTCAATGACCGACTTTGATATATCCCCAGCCGGCGTGCTGTTTGGCAACGATTTCACCGATGCCGTCAGGCACGATCTGCATGTCCGGAAGCAGCTGGCTTTTGTCGACCTGTTGATTCTTCATGGCGATCGCGCAGACATCGAACTTCACATTCGCCGTCTTTATGGCATCTGCGACGTCGGACGCCATTGTGCTCTTTCCTGAGACGACGAGATCGAGTCCCCGTCCATACATAACGACTTCCATTTCGTTCCTGGAGTTGACTCCGGAGACTTCTTTGATCCATCGCAGGACCGCCCGTTGGTCGAGGGGATCGGAACTCGTGAGGTCGAATACGACCTTGTACGGTTTCGGCTGCGGCTGGGCCTGCGGCGACTGCATCCAGGCGGCAGTAGCGCCAATGAGCAGAACAGCCAGACATGCAAAAGACAGTATTCGCTTCATGGGATGCCTCCGGGAGGATGGTATCACCAGCGAAGCGACGCCGCGAATTTCTCAATGAGCGCGGTGTTCCTAGAATCAGGGCGTTCGGGTATATTGATGTGCCAAAAGGGGGAAGCATGAAGACAACGGACTTAACCTATCGTCGCGGGTTTCTTGGACGCATCTTAGGCGCGGCCGCCGCCGGCGGTTTCATGAGTATGGGCACGGCAGAAGCTCAGAACAAGGCTGCTGCTCCAGCGCCGGACAACGGGCCGGATGCCTGGATCCGGGACGTGAAGGGTACGCATCGCTGCCTGTTCGATTTTCCACAACACAAGAACGGCGCACCGCTGCTCCACGTACTGAATTACTTGAACACCTACAAGGAAGTCTACAAGGTGGCGCCCGGTGCGGCCGGCGCTGTCGGTACGTTCTACAGCATCGGCAACCAGGCGAGCATTTCGCTGGCGTTCAACGATGCGATGTGGGCGAAGTATGCCTTGGGCGATTACACCGGGATGAAGGACGCGTCGGGCAAAGCGTACACGCGCAACGTCCTGTATCGGCCGACGAAAGCGGATGGGCACCTGTTAATTCAGGCCTTTCAGACGCCGAACATTCCGGAGTTGCTCGACGCCGTTCCGGCAATGGGTATCGAGAGCCTGCAAAAGATGGGAACGAAGTTCCTGCTGTGCGGCAATGCCTTCGGCGCCTGGTGTCTGGAACTGCAGGCCCGCGGCAAGGGTAAGGCGGACGCGATCCAGAAGGAATTGACGGAAAATATGCTGCCCGGCGTCACTCTGGTGCCGGCAATGGTCATCGCGATCGAGAAAGCGCAGGCCGCCGGTATCCGTTACAACCGGCAATAAAAGAGGGACAGGTCACTTTTTTGGCAAAAAGTGTTTCGTTTGGTAACACTTTCGGCGAAAAAAGTGACCTGTCCCTCTTTTTTACTTTTGCAGCCGAACGTGAAGGGTCAGATCGCCGGAATCTTCTTCGGCGGCCCCGCGGCGGATCCGGACCTGCACCTGTTCCCCTGGCTTTTTATCGAGGAGTGCGAGACGAAAGTCGGTTAACGACTCCACCGGCTGATCATCGATTGCGGTAACGCGATCACCCAGACGGAGACCGGCTTTGGCGGCTGCGCTGCCCGCGGTTACGCCTTTCGCGGTGACTCCATGGCTTGTATCCAGTGTCATACCCAATTTCCCCGGCGGCGGGATCCTCACCGTCCGTGAAACGAGCAGGTAATCGGCGCCTTCGAGATCGGCCCTGGGATCGTCGGCGGGCACAAAGACGGCGGTTTGAATTCCGGGCAACCGATGTTTCACACGATCGGGGATCGTTAAACCAAACGCGACGTGACCTTCACCGGCAAGTACGATCATCGCCTTATCCGGATACTTCGTCAGATAATCTGCAATCTGTTCCGCCATCGTTTCGTCCCAGACGGATTGCACCTCCACGAACCGCTCAAAATCGAAAGCGCCCGAATGTTCCTGGAATATTTTGCGCAAGCGGTCACGGTAGGCCTGGTCCGGACTCTCGACGTGCTGGGGTAAACGGGAGCGGTCGGCACTCGTCATTCCAGCCAGCCCGGATTTGTCCACCGCATCCGTTAATTCCCGCTCCGCATTCAGGGCAACCATCGGAATGCCGTTATCCCTGGCATATTGGAAGATCGGACGATAAAGCGCGTAATCGTAGCCCCATCTCTCGAAATACTCGGTCCGCCTGAGGAACTCTCGCTCGTCGATTTTCTTTTCAACATAGGCATTCAGATATGGCTGAAACCGGCGCTGCACATATTCAACGCCGACCACCCAGCGATCCGGCGCACTCGCGTGCAACCGCCGGATGATGTCCAACTGATCGAGATGGTTGTCGTAACGTTCGTGCTCTTCGCCAATGAAGACTACGCGCTTGCCCGCAAGTTGCCGAAGGACGGCGTCTACTGGTTGCGTATGACGCGCAGCATCGACAATCGTGAAGTTGGAGCGAGGTAAGCCAAAAGAAAAGAAACCGGAAACCACCACAATGAAAAGGCAGACGGCGATTCGCTGCGGCAGGTTCATCGATCCTCCGGATTCCAGGTTAGTTCAGATCCGCGCTTGTAATCTTAAATTCATACGGCTGGATCCGCTGCCGGGTCCTCCGTTGTCCGTCAATGTGAGTACACCAGCAACAGGAGGGCCGATGGATTTTACGAGACCTACTGGCGTCGCGGAATCACTGAATGTTCGTTACCTGCGGAAATCCGTTCTTGTATATCTCAATGGACAGGAAGACTGGAAGTATGTCATCGCCATGATACGAGAGTCTGGACTCGGCAAGCGCGAGGCGTTGGACGTCTTGAAGCCACTCAAAGGAGAAGGCTGGAAGTTTCGCTCGCAGGCTCTGTTTGCCTGGCTCGAACAACCCTGAGGGGGACAGGCCGTCGTTTTACGGAAGCGTGATCCTGGCGATCACCCGGAAGCTGGCAACTCCAGAGTGAGCCAGCGCCTGCCGGCCGTGTCCGGATGGGATAACACGGGGAAGGAACACAAGAAGCACAAGAGGCACAAAAGCTCGTCGTCATCAAATTTCTGTGCCTTTTGTGCTTCTTGTGTTCCTTCCCCGCTTTCGTTCAGGAGAGCGGCTCGGCTCACAGCAACAAGGCTTCGACGCGGTGGGCGTGAACCATCGCATGGGTCGGGGACCAGGCGAAAACCGTGAACTGGCCGTCCTGGGATGCGACGAGCGCGATGCAGTCCTGCTGATCGATCGCAAACTGGGCCGCAGACAGGTGCCGCGTGCCGCCCAGATGAGCGGGATCCACGATCCTGTCTGGTGTTCCCTCGACAGGTTCGGTCAGCAGAACCTGCTGGACGCGATGAACCCCATCGCGGGTCAGGATTTTGGCGCCGAATGCAAGCGGTTCAAACTGGTCGGAAATCACGGTCGCCCCGTCCACCGCTGTGAGACCGGCAAGAGCATCCACCACAGCGCCGTCCGGCGGCGGTGGAACTACAGAATAATGAATCGGCTGGACGATGGATGTGAGCCACTGGTCCGTATTCCTGGGCACAACCAGCAACGACCCGCCCCGCCCGTGCGCACGCATGCCGATCGCAATCTTAACCAGAAGATTATCGGAATCATTCCGGCCCGCCGACGAGTAAAACGTGAGCAGCGAGCCGAGCGCGCGCGGGACGTCCGAAATCGTCCGGGGCTGTTGTTCGATGAACTTGACATCGGCGCCATCGAGGACGGCAACATTGGCAAATTTTGTCGACGGGTCGTCACGGCGATACTTCACAATGAGCAATCCTGGCTCGACGACCTCGATGACAAAGCACCAGGTTGGAACAGTGCGAGTCAGCCCCCACACATACAATTCGCCGTCGTACGACCATACACCGATGTGAATTCCCGGTTTTTCTACGGCAGGCGCGAGCCGCGCGAGCAGATTCGCCTCGAGCGGAACCCGTGGACTGAATTGAACCGGACGTTCGGTCTGGTCGGGCGGCAGGAACGCGAGCGAGATGGTCGGAGCGTGCCCTTCCTCGCGCCGAAGACTGGCCCAGAATGCGGTCGTGATGATCCGTTCAATGGTGTCCGCATCGGGTTTCGGTACGGCGCTGTTCTTGAAGGCAGCGATGGTACTGGCCGCCATTCGCGCCGCCAGGCGCTTGGCCACAATTCTCGCTGCAGGATAGGATGGTCCAGTCATAGAGGTCGATCTCTAAGAATACACGAACGTGTGAATGTATCAGCGCCGCAGGCGCGTAAGAATAGAGCCCCGGCCGCAGGCCGGCGCTTACAAACCAGCAAGGGTTCGAGGCCCGTAGGGCCGAAAGATTAATGCGAGTAATCTTCCGCCCCTCCGGAGCTGGTGTTCCGATGAGTAGGCCCCCCGCCCTGGGGGCCGGGGCCAGGTTCTAACGGCCGGGCCTATTCATTCCCACCTTCGTGGACGCACCTGCAAACCTGCTATTCTCAAGTTGTGACGCCGCTCATCAACGCACAGGAAGTCTCAAAGACTTACGGCATCCTTCCGCTCTTCCAGAACATCGCGTTCACCGTCTCGGAAGGCGATCGAATCGGCGTTATCGGCCCGAACGGTTCAGGCAAATCCACGTTGATGCAGATCCTATGCGGCATTGTGCAGCCCGACTCCGGCGAGGTTGCCGTCCGGAAACGAACGAGGGTCGGCTATGTTGCGCAGAATTCGAAGTTTGAACCTGGCGAAACTGTTGCGGCTGTCGTTCAACGGTCCCTTGAACGGGCATCGATCAGCCTGGAAGAACGAGGCGCCCGCATGGCGGAGACTCTGGGCCGCGCCGGCTTCACCAATTTCGAAGTCGAGGCAGCGGCGCTTTCGGGAGGCTGGCAAAAACGGCTGGCGATTGTTGAGGGGCTGATACCGGCGCCGAACATTCTCTTTCTGGATGAACCGACGAACCATCTGGACCTTGAAGGCATTAAATGGCTCGAAGGCATTCTTCAAAGCGCACCGTTTGCATGCGTTGTCGTCAGTCACGACCGTTACCTGCTTGAAAACTTCGGACATGAGATCGTTGAACTCAATCGCATTTACGAGGAAGGTCTGCTGCGAGTCGAGGGGAATTACAGCAGCTTCCTGCAGGCCAAGGAAAACTATCTTCAGGTGCAAGGGAAACGGCAGGAGTCGCTTACCAACCGGGTTCACAACGAACTCGAATGGTTGCGGCGCGGTGCGAAAGCCAGAAGGACTAAAGCGAAAGCGCAGGTGAAGAAAGCCAACGAGCTGATTGAGGGATTGGCCGAGTTGAACGCGCGGACCCGCACGAGCACCGTCGACATCGAATTCTCGGCGACCGACCGCCGCACGAAGCAGTTGATCGAGATCGATGGCGTTGCTTATGTCGCCGGTGATCGAACGCTGTTCCGTAATGTGGCATTCAAGCTGAAATCCGGTATGAGTATGGGTCTGGTTGGCCCTAACGGCAGCGGAAAGACGACCATGCTCCGTCTGCTGCGCGGTGAAATTCAGCCGGCTACAGGACATATTCGGAGGGCCGAACACTTGAACATCCGCTATTTCGACCAGACTCGGGATCTGGATCCAACCGTCACGTTACGCCGCGCGTTAGCGCCCGATGGAGACTCGGTTGTCTATCAAGGGAGAGAGCTCCATGTTGCGTCATGGGCTTCCCGCTTTCTCTTTTCATCCGAATATCTGGACCAGCCGGTTGGCCGACTATCCGGTGGCGAGCGGGCCCGCGTGCTGGTCGCGCAGTTGATGCTGCAACCTGCAGACGTCCTGCTTCTGGACGAACCGACCAACGACCTCGACATCCCAACTCTCGAAGTTCTCGAAGACAGCCTTGCTGAATATGCCGGAACTGTGGTCCTGGTCACCCACGACCGCTACATGATGGATCGGGTCTGCACGACGATTCTCGGCCTGGACGGCTTCGGGAAACTCGAGGTCTTTGCGGACTACAGCCAATGGGAAGACTGGCAGCGCGCTGAACAGGCGGCACGTGACGCCGGCGCCTCCGCCAGCCGTGCTCCGCGCAGCGCTGGCGAATCCGCAGCGCCGGCCGGCGGAAGGAAGAAACTGTCGTATCTGGAAGCGCGCGAGTACGCGGCGATTGAAAACCAGATCGCCAAAGCAGAAGAAGAATTGAAAGCAAGGCGCGCCGCACTGGAAGATCCTGCGATCGCCAGTGATGCTCCGCAGCTCCAGGCCGCGATTACCGCCGTCGAAGAAGCCCAGCAAACCGTGGACCGGCTGTATTCGCGATGGGCCGAACTGGAAGAAAAGAAAGGATAAGCACGAATTGGCTAATTTTGTCCAAGTCGAAGCCGATAAGAAGCCAGAGGGCTTATGCGAGTTCGACGAATACAATTTGATGGATACAGTAATCGATTCAGCACGTTAGAGCGCGGATACGCAACCGAGCGTGATGCAGAAGTCTTTGTACTTCCCGACTTTTCGTCGGAGGACCTGCTGCTTCCCGAAGATCTCGACTTTCCGGAACTGGACAAATTCGAGGACTGACCTAACCTGTAGGTGTGGACCTTGCGTTTGACCGAGTCGATGGGGCGCAGCCGGAACGAGTCATCGCGTTCTTGCACGGCATTCTCGGCCGCGGCTTGAACCTCCGCACTATCGCCAGACGGTTTGTTGAAGCGCGGCCCAATTGGAGCGCCTGGCTCCTGGACCTGCGCGGTCATGGCCGATCGCCCAAGGGGAGCGCGGGACCGTCACTCGAAGCCGTCGCACGCGATGTGGTAGAGCTTGCGCAACGTGCCGACCTGCCATTTGGTGCAATTCTGGGTCACAGCTTCGGCGGAAAGATAGCGCTGGAGGTCGCGAGGCTCAGGGGGTTAGCGTCTCTGGAGCACCTTATCAGCATCGACAGTGTTCCCGGGTCGCGCCAGCCTCTGCGCGATGGAGATAGCGCGCTTGCTGTGCTCGACATCATCGAGTCCTTCCCGCCTACCTTTTCATCCAAAACAGATTTCATCCACGCCGTCATTGCGGCGGGACAAACACGAACGGTCGCAGAATGGCTGGCGAGTTCGCTGGAAAAACACGGCGCTCGCATTCGGTTCGCTCTCAATCTGGACGAAATGCGGGCGCTGTTACTCGACTATTTCGACCGCGATCTCTGGCCGGTAGTCGAGCAACCGCCGGGAGCCTTACGGGTACACTTGCTCATCGCTGCCCATTCGGACTCGTACTCGGCAGCCGATCGTGAACACGCTCTCGCCATTGCGAAATCCAATCCACAGATTACTGCGGATATCCTGCCCGGAGGTCATTGGTTACACGCTGATAACCCCGACGGAGTGTTAACCAAAGTCGTCAAGTACCTCACGTAATCGGTCAGATGAAATCCGGCAAAGTGGTACGCAAGTACCTCCTTCCGGACGAAATTCCCCGCCTCGACCTGCCTCAAGCGGGAGAAAAGCCTCGCCTGCCGTACGCGCATATATATAAGGATGCGCAAGTCTCATCATAAGCATCTTTAGCTCCAACAAGTTAACCCGATGAGTGCTTTGGCAGACAGGGTGCATTCACAGGGCGCGTTTAATTGGGGATACGGGTGTCTCTTTCCACGGAGAATCAATCACTATGAAGGCAAAGCCTGCCAAGGTCACCGAGGTGGCCACCGAGACGATCGACGCCAGACTGCTGCTCAGAGTCCTCTCAGACTTCCGAAAAGGTGATTTCACAACCCGGCTGCCGACAGAGCAGACCGGACTCACCGGCAAGCTTTACGATGCGATGAACGAAGTCATCGACATGAATGAGCGTATGGCGAAAGAGTTCGATCGCGTGGCGAATGTCGTGGGCAAAGAAGGCCGCATCAAACAGCGCGCTTCCCTTTCCCTGGCGACCGGCTCCTGGGCGGCATGTATCGATTCGATCAACACCCTGATCGCGGATCTTGTTCAGCCGACCACAGAAGTGGCGCGCGTGATCGGAGCGGTGGCGAAGGGTGATCTGTCGCAAACCATGGCGCTCGAAATCGAAGGCCGGCCGCTCACCGGAGAATTCCTCAGGACCGCCAAAATCGTCAACACGATGGTGGACCAGCTGTCGACCTTTGCCTCGGAAGTGACTCGCGTCGCCCGTGAAGTCGGTACCGAAGGAAAACTCGGCGGTCAGGCTCAGGTGAAAGGCGTTGCCGGAACGTGGAAGGATCTGACCGACAACGTGAACTTCATGGCGAACAACCTGACCAACCAGGTCCGCAACATCGCCGAAGTGACCACCGCGGTGGCCCGCGGCGACCTCTCGAAGAAAATCACGGTCGACGTCAAAGGTGAAATTCTGGAACTCAAAAACACCATCAACACGATGGTGGATCAGCTGTCGACTTTTGCCTCGGAAGTGACCCGCGTCGCCCGTGAAGTCGGTACCGAAGGAAAGCTTGGCGGCCAGGCTGTAGTGCGCGGCGTCGCCGGCACCTGGAAAGATCTCACCGATAACGTGAACTCGATGGCTTCAAATCTCACCAGCCAGGTGCGCAACATCGCTGCGGTGACGACGGCCGTCGCCAACGGGGATCTTTCCAAGAAGATCACCGTCGACGTGAAAGGCGAAATTCTCGAGCTCAAAAACACCATCAACACGATGGTGGATCAGCTCTCTTCCTTCGCCTCGGAAGTCACACGCGTCGCCCGCGAAGTCGGTACCGAAGGAAAACTCGGCGGCCAGGCTCAAGTGAAGGGCGTCGCCGGTACCTGGAAGGACCTCACCGACAACGTGAACTTCATGGCTTCGAACCTTACGGCTCAAGTCCGGAATATCGCGGAAGTGACGACGGCGGTGGCGAACGGCGATCTGTCGAAGAAAATCACGGTCGACGTCAAAGGCGAAATTCTGGAACTCAAGAACACCATCAACACGATGGTGGATCAACTCTCCTCCTTCGCCTCCGAAGTCACACGCGTCGCCCGCGAAGTCGGTACCGAAGGAAAACTCGGCGGCCAGGCTCAGGTGAAGGGCGTCGCCGGTACCTGGAAAGATCTCACCGATAATGTGAACTTCATGGCTTCGAACCTCACCAACCAGGTCCGCAACATTGCCGAAGTCACCACGGCCGTCGCCAACGGCGACCTGTCGAAGAAAATCACAGTCGACGTGAAGGGCGAAATTCTCGAGCTCAAGAACACCATCAACACCATGGTCGATCAACTGTCCTCCTTCGCATCCGAAGTCACACGCGTCGCTCGCGAAGTCGGTACCGAAGGAAAACTTGGCGGCCAGGCTCAGGTGAAAGGCGTCGCCGGTACCTGGAAGGATCTCACCGATAACGTGAACTTCATGGCGAACAACCTGACGACTCAGGTCCGCAACATCGCCGAAGTCACCACGGCCGTCGCCAACGGCGACCTGACAAAGAAGATTACAGTCGACGTCCGCGGCGAGATTCTCGAGCTCAAAAACACCATCAACACCATGGTCGATCAGCTCACTTCGTTTGCATCGGAAGTGACGCGCGTCGCCCGCGAAGTCGGCACTGAAGGAAAACTCGGCGGCCAGGCCATTGTGAAAGGAGTCGGTGGAACCTGGAAAGACCTCACGGATAACGTGAATTTCATGGCGAACAACCTGACCAACCAGGTCCGCAATATCGCCGAAGTCACCACGGCCGTCGCCAATGGCGACCTGTCGAAGAAGATCACTGTCGATGTCCGGGGCGAGGTACTCGAGCTCAAAAACACCATCAACACCATGGTCGATCAGCTGTCGTCGTTCGCATCCGAAGTCACCCGCGTCGCCCGTGAAGTTGGTACCGAAGGAAAACTCGGCGGCCAGGCCGATGTGCGCGGTGTTGCCGGTACCTGGAAAGACTTGACCGATAACGTCAACTCGATGGCTTCGAACCTCACGAACCAGGTGCGCAACATCGCCGAAGTGACCACCGCTGTCGCCCGCGGCGATCTTTCCAAGAAGATCACGGTGGACGTCCGAGGTGAAATTCTCGAACTGAAGAACACCATCAACACCATGGTGGACCAGTTGTCATCGTTTGCATCCGAAGTCACACGCGTCGCCCGCGAAGTCGGTACCGAAGGAAAGCTCGGCGGCCAGGCTCTGGTGAAAGGCGTTGGCGGTACCTGGAAAGATCTCACCGATAACGTGAACTTCATGGCTTCGAACCTGACCACTCAGGTTCGTAACATCGCCGAAGTCACCACAGCAGTGGCCCGCGGCGACTTGACCAAAAAAATCACTGTTGATGTGCGGGGCGAGGTGCTCGAGCTGAAAAACACCATCAATACGATGGTGGACCAGCTGTCATCGTTCGCATCCGAAGTCACCCGCGTCGCCCGCGAGGTCGGCACCGAAGGGAAGCTTGGCGGTCAGGCTCAGGTAAAGGGTGTCGCCGGAACCTGGAAAGACCTCACCGATAACGTGAACTTCATGGCGAACAACCTGACCAACCAGGTCCGGAATATCGCCGAAGTCACAACGGCGGTGGCGAACGGGGACCTCTCGAAGAAGATCACGGTGGACGTCAAAGGAGAGATCCTCGAGCTCAAAAACACCATCAACACCATGGTGGACCAGCTCAACTCGTTTGCATCGGAAGTCACACGTGTCGCCCGTGAAGTCGGTACCGAAGGAAAACTCGGCGGCCAGGCTCAGGTGCGAGGCGTCGGCGGAACCTGGAAAGACCTCACCGACAACGTGAATTTCATGGCGTCGAACCTCACCAACCAGGTCCGCAACATCGCCGAAGTGACAACCGCAGTGGCCCGCGGCGATCTGTCGAAGAAGATTACCGTCGATGTCCGCGGTGAAATTCTCGAACTCAAGAACACCATCAACACGATGGTGGACCAGTTGTCATCCTTCGCCTCGGAAGTCACCCGCGTCGCCCGCGAAGTCGGCACCGAAGGGAAGCTTGGCGGCCAGGCGGATGTACGTGGCGTCGCCGGCACCTGGAAAGATCTCACCGATAACGTCAACTCGATGGCCTCGAACCTGACCGCTCAGGTGCGCAACATCGCCGCAGTAACAACGGCTGTCGCGACGGGCGATCTGTCGAAGAAGATCACGGTCGATGTTCGCGGCGAAATCCTGGAGCTGAAGAACATCTTCAATACAATGGTGGATCAGCTGTCATCCTTCGCCTCGGAAGTCACCCGCGTCGCCCGTGAAGTCGGAACCGAAGGGAAACTCGGCGGCCAGGCGGAAGTGAAAGGCGTCGCCGGTACCTGGAAGGACTTGACCGACAACGTCAACCTGATGGCCTCGAACCTGACCAACCAGGTGCGCGGTATTGCAAAGGTTGTAACTGCTGTCGCAAACGGGAACCTCAAACGCAAACTCGTACTGGAGGCAAAAGGCGAAATCGAAGAGTTGGCCGAAACGATCAACAACATGATCGACACGCTGGCCACATTCGCCGATCAGGTCACCACGGTAGCTCGCGAAGTCGGTATCGAAGGAAAACTCGGCGGCCAGGCGTCGGTACCCGGCGCAGCCGGCACGTGGCGCGATCTGACCGACAACGTCAACCGCATGGCTGCGGCGCTTACGACTCAGGTCCGCGCAATCGCGGAGGTCGCTACTGCCGTAACCAAAGGCGATTTGTCACGGTCGATCGCCGTCGACGCTGCAGGCGAGGTTGCGGCCCTCAAGGACAACATCAACGAAATGATCCGCAACCTGCGCGAAACCACCGAAAAGAACACGGCGCAGGATTGGTTGAAAACGAACCTCGCGAAATTCACCCGCTTGCTGCAAGGACAGCGCGACCTGCTTGCCGTGTCGAAGCTGATTCTCTCGGAACTGGCTCCGCTGGTTTCCATGCAGCACGGCGTGTTCTACCTCAACGAGGGTCCGGAGCAGGGCGATGCGGATATGAAACTACTCGCCAGCTACGCCTACCGCGAGAGAAAGAACATCGCGAACCGCTTCAAGGCTGGTGAAGGACTGGTCGGACAGTGCGCCTTCGAGAAAGAGCGCATCCTGCTCACCGACGTGCCGTCCAATTACATCCACATCAACTCCGGACTGGGTGAAGCGCCGCCGCTGAACATCGTTGTCCTGCCGGTTCTCTTCGAAGGACAGATCAAAGCGGTGATCGAGCTCGCCTCGTTCCACCGCTTCGGCGACATTCATTTGACATTCTTCGATCAGCTCACTGAATCGATCGGTATCGTGTTGAACACGATCACGGCGACAATGAGAACCGAAGAACTCCTCAAGCAGTCACAGACTCTTGCAACAGAGTTGCAGACGCGGCAGGCCGAATTGACGGAAACCAACCGCCGCCTTCAGGAACAAGCCAAAACGCTGCAGGAATCGGAAGAAAGACTGCGGCAACAGCAGGACGAACTCCAGCAGACCAACGAAGAACTGGAGGAAAAAGCCAACCTTCTTGCCAAACAGAACCTGGAAGTCGAACGCAAGAATCAGGAAATCGAGCGGGCCAGCCGGGCGCTCCAGGAAAAAGCGGAGCAGCTTGCTCTGACATCGAAATACAAGTCGGAGTTCCTGGCCAACATGTCGCACGAGTTGCGCACACCGCTCAACAGCATGCTGATTCTGGCGAAACTGCTGGCCGAAGGAGAGGAAAACCTCACCGACAAGCAGCGTGAGTTCGCAAGAACGATTTACTCATCGGGCTCCGATCTGCTGGATTTGATCAACGAGATTCTCGATCTGTCCAAGATCGAATCCGGAATGATGGAGGTCGAACTCGGCCGGGTTGTTTATAAGGACCTCGCGGAATACGTCGAGAGGACGTTCAGGCAGGTCGCACACGACAAGGGCCTGGAGTTCTCTATTAATGTTGATCCGGCATTGCCGCACGGTGTGTATACCGACCAGCGACGGCTGCAGCAGGTTTTGAAGAATCTGTTGTCAAACGCCTTCAAGTTTACTGAACGAGGCCGCGTATCGATCAACATGACGCCGGCTAAAGCGGGATGGAATCCGGAAAACAAGATCCTCAGCAATGCCGAGTCGGTCGTCACGTTCTCGGTTAAGGATACCGGTATCGGAATCGTTCCCGACAAGCATCGCATCATCTTCGAAGCGTTCCAGCAGGCCGACGGAACCATCACACGCCGATACGGCGGGACGGGACTGGGCCTCTCGATCAGCCGCGAAATCGCGATGCTGCTGGGCGGCGAAATTCAGCTCCACAGCGTGGTCGGTGAGGGCAGCACATTTACCCTCTATCTGCCCGCCTCATACACTCCTGACACGAAGCGGCGGCCTCACGTCAGTGCGCATTTCGAAACGACGACCGCACCGGCAAAAGTGGTCGAGCCCGAACCGCTGATTATGGAGAACATCGTCGATGACGACCGCTCGAATATCGAACCGGGCGACAAGACTCTGCTCGTCATCGAAGATGATCTCAACTTCGCCAAAATCATGATGGAAATGGCGCGAGAGCGTGGCTTCAAGGTACTGGTGGCGACACGGGGCGACGCCGGACTGGCAATCGCACGGCAATACGCACCAAGCGCCATTACTCTCGATATCGAACTGCCCGGTATGGACGGATGGAGTGTTCTCGACCGCCTGAAACACACCAAATCCACGCGGCATATTCCGGTGCACATTATTTCGGTTGCGGAAGAAAAGCAACGCGGTCTAAAGATGGGCGCCATGGCTTTTGAAAATAAACCGGCAACGCCCGAACAGTTGCGGGATGCGCTTGGCAAGATCGAGAATTTCGTAAAGCGGGGAGTAAAAAGCCTGCTGGTCATCGAGGATGACGAAGTCGCCCAGCAAAGCATCATCGAACTCATCGGCGACGGCGACGTCGAAACCATCGCGGTCGGAACGGCGGAAGAGGCGATGGCGCAACTTCATAATAAACACTACGATTGCGTCGTGCTCGATCTGGGTCTGCCGGATATGAACGGCTTCGATCTAATGGAGCGGATCAAATCCGACATCGGCAACATTCCCATCATCATCTACACGGGCAAGGATCTCAGCCCCAAAGAAGAGACCGAACTGAGACGGCTTGCCGAAACCATTATCGTGAAGGATGTCCGTTCGCTGGATCGTCTGCTCGACGAAACGGCATTGTTCCTCCATCGTGTCGAAGAAAATCTGCCGGAACCGAAGAAGCTGATGCTCGAACAGCTACGCAAGAAGGACCCCGTTCTGGCCGGCAAGAAAGTGCTGATCATCGACGACGATATGCGGAATATCTTCGCTCTGACCAGTCTGCTCGAGCGCTATGACATGCAAGTGCTTTATGCGGAAAACGGAAGGGATGGGATCGAAATGCTGAAGAACATCCCCGGAATCCACGTCGCCCTGGTGGACATTATGATGCCGGAAATGGACGGTTATGAAGCCATGCGTCAGATCCGCGATATGCCGGAGTTCAAACAAACACCGCTGATCGCCCTCACCGCCAAAGCGATGAAGGGCGACCGCGAGAAATGCATCGAAGCCGGGGCTTCGGATTACATTACGAAGCCCGCCGACAGCGAGCAGTTGCTGTCATTATTGAGAGTGTGGTTGTTTAAATAACTGTAGGCGCGGTCACAGACCGCGCCTGCAGTACGGGAAATCCTATGCTGGCATTTTCGCAACAAGCTCAATCTGTCGAAGAAATCGAATTAAGCCTTCTTCTGGAAGGTGTTTACCGGCACTACGGATTCGATTTCCGCAATTACGCGCTCTCGTCGCTGCGACGCCGGGTGTGGAATTTCATGCAAAAAGAGAATGTCGGCAGCATCTCTATACTTCAGGACCGAGTCCTTCATGACCGCACCTGGCTGGAACGTTTGCTGTACTCCCTTTCGGTGAACGTCAGCGCAATGTTCCGGGATCCGCACTTCTACCGCACGTTCCGACACGAAGTCGTGCCTTTGCTGAAGACCTATCCCTTCGTGCGTATCTGGCTGGCGGGAGTTTCGATGGGCGAAGAAGTCTATTCTCTGGCTATCCTGTTGCACGAGGAAGGCATATACGAGCGCTGCCGTATTTATGCCACCGATATCAACGACGCGGTTTTGAAAAAAGCGAAAGAGGGTATTTACCCGATCGATCTGATGCAGACGTATACGAACAATTACATCAAGGCCGGCGGAACGCGCTCATTTTCCGACTACTACACGGCGGCTTACGAACGCGTCATCCTGAAGTCGTCGCTGCGCGAGAATGTCGTCTTTGCGCAGCACAATTTAGCTACGGATGCCTCATTCAATGAGTTTCATGTGATTCTTTGCCGCAACGTGATGATTTACTTCAACAGCGAACTCCAGGCTCACGTACATCGTCTGCTGCACGAGAGTCTCGTTATGTTCGGAGTTCTCGGTCTGGGAGCAAAGGAGACCATGAAGTTCAGCCCGCACGAAACCGCGTACGAGGAAATCGACAGCGCGGCGCGGCTGTACCGGAGAATTGCATGACGTCAGGTCACTTCATTGCGATTGGAACGTCGTTGGGCGGATTCCATGCGCTGAAAACGGTTCTGGGAGCCTTACCAAAAGACTTTCAAGTTCCAGTAGGAGTCGTTCAGCACCGCAGCCCCGACGATTCGGAAGGATTCGCATCGATGCTGGCAGCACACACGCCATTGCCCGTGGTCGAAGTGGATGATAAACAGGAAATCGAGGAAGGGCATATCTACATATGCCCTTCGAATTATCATCTTCTCGTGGACGACCGCCATTTTGCCCTCTCTACCGATGCTGCAGTGTTGTACGCGCGACCGTCGATCGACGTATTTTTTCAGTCGGCGGCGGATGCTTTCAATAACGGCGTCATCGGCGTTCTTCTGACCGGAATGAGCAAGGACGGCACTGCAGGACTTGCCAGAATCAAAGATTGCGGCGGCATCGCGATTGTCCAGGACCCCGCGGAAGCGGAAGGGCACGTCATGCCTCAGGCGGCAATTTCGTCTATCACGATCGACAAGGTCCTTTCGTTAGCCGAAATTGGTCCGTCTCTGGTAAGCCTTTGCACGCCAGTCAAAGGAATCGAAGTATGAGCAACGACAAGGTCAACATCTTACTTGTCGATGATCACGTCGAGAATCTCGTCGCATTGGAAGCCCTGCTGTTCGATCTCGGCCAGAACCTCGTCCGTGTCGAATCCGGACTCGATGCGCTGCGGCTTCTGCTTCACAACGAATTTGCGCTCATTATCCTGGATGTCGATATGCCGATCATGAACGGCTTCGAAACGGCTGCGTTGATCCGTGAACGCGAAAAATCCCGGCATACTCCGATCATCTTCCTGACCGCTGTCAATAAGAACGATCAACACGTATTCAGAGGCTATTCCCTGGGAGCGGTCGATTACTTAACGAAGCCTTTCGTCCCCGAAGTCCTGCGGGCGAAGGTCGCCGCATTCGTCGAACTCCATAAGAAGACAGAAGAGGTCAAGCGACAGGCAAAGCTCCTCCAGCAAATCGTCTCGGAACTGGCCAGCAGCAATGACGAGATTCGAAAACTCAACGTAGAACTGCAGGCAGAACGCGATTCCGTCTCTACCGTTCTCGATACGGCAGACAGCATCGTGCTCATTATCGATACCGAGCAGAAGATTGTTCGCGCCAGTCGTGCGTTCGAACGGATTCTGGGCTATTCCAGCTACGAGACGAACGGGCGGACACTCTCATCCTTCTTTGTCTCGGCCGGACCGTGGACGGATCTGGCAGAGGCCGAAAACTATTGGCTGGCCAAAGATGGCTCGTCCCGCCTGATCGCGTGGTCGAAAACCCGGCTTACTGCCGATCACGTTGTCCTGACCGCCAACGACCTCACCGAACGTAAACGTGTCGAACAGCAACGGGAACAATTCATTCGCGCAGAAGCCGCACGCAGCGCCGCTGAAGCAGCGGAACGCCGGTCGACATTCCTGGCGGAAGCAAGCAGTATGCTGGCCGCAACGCTGGACTATGAAAAGACGTTGATCAACATCTCGCGGCTGGCGATTCCGACCTTTGCCGATTGGTGCTTCGTCTATCTCGCATTAGAGGGCACGGAGATCAGTTCCGCGCTGATCGCTCACGTTGATCCGGAAAAAGAACAACTGGCTCAAGAGGTCGAAATCCGTCCTGAAGACTTGTCCAGCGAAACGCTTCCCGTCGTCCGGGTGTTTCAGACAGGCACGCCGGAATTATTCGACGATATCAACGAGGACGAACTGCGGAATACCGTCCAGGACGATCAGAAATTCGCCGCACTCAAACAATTGGGCCTTCGCTCCGCGGTCGTCGTACCCATTCCAGGCCGGCACTCGGTGATGGGCGTTATCGGATTTGCTTCGCCGAAGGCTGCTCGATACACGTCGGCAGAGTTGATATTCGCGCAGGATCTTGCGCGGCGGATCAGTCTCGCCCTCGAGAACGCGCGGCTGTATCGAGAGGCTCAGGAAGCAAACCGCGCCAAGGACGAGTTTCTCGCTACCCTGTCACATGAACTGCGCACACCTTTGAACGCAATCCTCGGCTGGACGCAGATCCTGCGCTCCAAGCGGTTGGACGAAGTGACGACAGCCCGCGCATTCGAGGCGATCGAGCGCAACGCAAAATCGCAAGCCGAACTGATCGAAGACATGCTCGATGTGTCGCGCATCATCACGGGCCGCCTGCGTCTCGAACTGCGGCCTGTGCAGTTGTCGGAAGCCGTCGATGCCGCGTTGGATTCGGTCCGGCCGACCGCAGAAGCCAAGTCCGTCCGGATCGAGACCACACTGCAAGCCGATGCGGGCGCCATTTCGGGCGACCAGCATCGGCTCCAGCAAATCGTCTGGAACCTGTTGTCAAACGCAGTGAAGTTTACCGCCGCGGGAGGCGTCGTGCGAGTAAAGCTGGAATATCCCGGCTCCGAAGCCCGGCTTACTGTCACGGATACCGGCAAGGGCATCAGCCCTGCCTTCCTGCCGTACGTTTTTGACCGTTTTCGCCAGGCCGAAACAATGGTGAGCCGCACCGCCAGCGGACTTGGCCTCGGCCTCTCTATTGCGCGGCATCTGGTCGAGTTGCATGGAGGAATCATCGAAGCCAGCAGCGAAGGAGAAGGCCGTGGCGCAACGTTCACGGTCACCTTTCCCTTGCGCGATTCTGTCTCCGCCATCGCCGTCCAGAATGCCTCTTAACTGAGGCCTGCTGCATGCGCGCGGTCTGCTGGCCAGTAGATCCGCGCAGCGATGTGCTGGGAGCGGCAAAGTCCCCGCCTGAGCAGGTGGTGAATGGTCCACCCGTTACGCGCAAACCTGGTTTACGGTCGCATCCAGTTTCATTCTAACTTTTACAAGGCGCCATTCTGCCGCGACACCGTATATGGTCTATGACGGGCACGCTCCGAATTTTACGGAAAGCGCCGGTCATAGACCGGCCTACAAAGTCTGGCACTCCAATTGCGTACTACTTACCGGAAGACTTATTCCACAAGGGAGTGACAGGACCGAATGAACATTCAATCAACAGATCGATCAGAGGCTTTCGCGCTGTTTACGCAGGCAGCGGAAAGCTACTGTTTAGGTCTGTCGAACAGTGCGATGCGTAGCTATGCACTGAAGTACCTGACGTTCCTACAAGGCAGGGCGCAGGGAGCCGAACAAGAGGAACCGAAGAACGGCCGCGCGTCCAGCTTTGACTGCGTTCTTATTCGTTCATACTTGACTAAACTGTATCGAGACACGCTCGATACCCGCACAGATCAAGCAGCTTAAAACCTTTCTATGGGCGCTCGGTGAGCGCCCTTTTTTTACCTATAGGAAGGGTTCAAAATTGCCCTGCAGGGGAAGGAACATTTCCCTCAGTGAATTGCCGTTCTTCCTACG
Source organism: uncultured Acidobacteriota bacterium (assembly GCA_963738025.1). GTDB lineage: Bacteria > Acidobacteriota > Terriglobia > 20CM-2-55-15 > 20CM-2-55-15 > 20CM-2-55-15. The sequence goes on from CAVTWA010000004.1 coordinate 124,566, forward strand.
AGGCGCGGCGTTGTTCTCTGACAGGCAGCGCAAAATAGAACGTAGCGCCGTCGTTTGGCTTGGCTTCGGCCCACACCCGCCCGCCATGGCGCGCAATAATCCGCTGGACGGTCGCCAGGCCAATGCCGCTACCCTCGAATTCATTTGCGGCATGGAGACGTTGAAAGGTGCCGAAGAGCTTCTGGGCATGCTGCATGTCGAATCCGACCCCATTGTCGCGCACGAAATAGACGTCTTCTCCGGATCCTTTTTCGTAGCCCACTTCAATCACAGGGGCATCCGTGCGGCGGGTGAACTTGATCGCGTTCGATAAAAGATTTTGAAACACCTGGGTGATCAGCCTTTTATCACCGTAGGCCGCCGGCAGCGGCCCGAGTTTGAACTCGATGTTGCGCTGGGGACCGCCGGCGGCTTTCTGCTCGTCGAAAGCGGAGGCTGCAAGCTGGTTCATGTCGATATCGGTGAATATGATCTTTTCGCGGCCCAGGCGTGACAGCGCGAGCAGTCCATCGATCAGTTCCCCCATTTTTTCCGTATTCTGGCGGACGATCGCCAGCAAACGCCGGCCTTCTTCATCGAGCGAGTTGGAATATTCTTCGATCAGGATGCGCGTAAAGCCGTCGATTGCGCGAACCGGCGCGCGCATATCGTGGGAGACAGAGTAAGTAAATCCCTCCAATTCCTCGGTACGCTGGCGTAGTTCCGTGATGTCACGGCCGGTAACGACAAAATGGCTGACGCCGCGAATATCATTCCCTAACGCCGTGGCGCACCACGAGACGCGGCGCCGCGCCTTGCCTTTGGTCAACCAGTACTCCTCGCATTCGGCATTGGCCCGGGCTGCCTTGAGGAACTGCTTTGTCTGTTCGCCGTCCTCGACATAGTCCCAGAGATAGTTCCCTTTGACGTCCGCCGACTTGAACCCGGTCATTCCTTCCCAGGCGCGATTCACGCGGAGAATGCGTCCTTCCGAATCCAGCACGAGTACAAAACTCGCGACCGTATCCAGAACTGCGGACACGAAGTCGCGTTCGGCTTTCAGCAGGGCGGACTGACGCTGTGCGTCCTGCCTTTGCTTGAACATTTCGACAAAAGCGGCCACCTTTGATTTCAGGACGTCCGGCGCAAAGGGTTTAAAAATATAGTCAACTCCGCCCAGGGAGTAGCCCTGGCTGACATGGACGTCGCTCTTGCTGATCGCGGTCAGAAAAATGATCGGCGTGTGGCGGGTCTTTTCGCGTTCGCGGATCAGAGTGGCTGTCTGAAAACCGTCCATGTCGGGCATTTCCACATCGAGGAGGATGACAGCAACATCGTTGCGCAGCAGATATTTCAAAGCCTGGGCGCCGGACATGGCCTGAACGAGATTCTGGTCGAGGCTCTTCAAGATGCCCTCGAGCGCCAGCAAGTTCTCGCGCCGGTCATCGACGAGAAGGATGTTGGTCTTTTGATTCAGCGTTTCTTGACGACTCATTTGTTCAGATACATCCTCAAAAGCGATAGAAGACGGTCGACATCGGCAGGTTTCGAAACGTAATCGGACGCCCCGGCGGCAATGCATTTATCGCGATCCACCTTCATCGCTTTTGCGGTCAGGGCGATGATCGGTGTCTTCTTGAACCGCCGCATTTTCCGGATTTCGCGCATCGTCTCATAGCCGTCCATGTCCGGCATCATGATGTCCACGAGAATGGCGTCGACATCCTGTGCGTTCTTCAACATCTCGATGCCATCCCGGCCATTCTCGGCAAACATAACCTCCATGTGATGCCGTTCCAGCAGACTGGTCAGACTGAAAATGTTCCGTACATCATCATCAATGACAAGAACTTTTCTACCCTCCAGCATCGGATCCAATTTATTCTGGTCCTCCAGCATCCGGCGCTTCTTGGGAGACATCCTGTGGGAAGGACGGTGCAGGAACAATGACGTTTCCGCCAGCAACCTCTCGAGCGAACGGGCATCTTTGATAACAATCGATTCTGCGAGCTTACGCAACCGGGTTTCTTCCGGTGAAGACAGATCCCTGGCGGTATACACGATGACTGGAAGATCATGCAGCCCGAGATCCCTCTTCAGCTTCTCCAGAAGATCGAAGCCCGACATATCGGGCAGACCGAGGTCGACGACCATGCAATCAAAATGATCCGTCGTCAATGCCTCGAGAGCCTGATCGCCCGTCGAGACTGCAACGGTCTGGACGTCGCCATCGCCTATCAAGTCTTCGAGTGCCTTGCGTTGGTTCTCGTCATCCTCGACGATCAGCAGACTCTTCACCTTTCGCTCAATAAACTCTTTCAGCGATTGAACACTCCTGGCGAGCAGATCGTCAGGGACGTCGGCTTCGACGAAAGACCAGGCCCCCAGGTTCAACGCACGCTGCCTGTCTTTCCTGTCGCCGATGACGTGAACGGGAATGTGACTGGTCCGGAGATCGTGCTTGAGGTGGTCCAGTACCAGCCAGGCTTCGTCATCGCCGACAAGAGCTACGGCGTCCGGACTGTAGTCACGAATTGTTCCGAAGGCACTGTCCGGATCGGCTTCGATGACGATTTTGAAGCCCTGGTCGCGGCCGATCCTCAGAACCCGTTGCCCCCCCTCCGGGTCGAAAGCAGCCACAGCGAGCACGCGGTCGCCTTCCTGGATATTCTCCTTGTCATCGACAACCCGGTTCTGTCCTTCGACTTTGGCAGCCGATGACTCGTACGCCGGTTGTCTAATATTGACGTCTTCGGCCGGCACGGAATTCGGCCCTCTGCGCGGCAGATACAACGTAAAAGTACTTCCCTGCCCCGGTTCGCTTTTCACGCGAATTTCACCGCCCAGCAACTGCGCAATCTCGCGGCTGATGGAAAGCCCGAGACCTGTCCCGCCGTACTTCCTGGTAATAGTTCCATCGGCTTGCTGGAAAGCTTCGAAAATGATGCGGTGCTTCTCGGCCGGGATTCCAATGCCGGTATCGATCACCGAGAAAGCGATGACCTGGTCCGCAGCGTCGAGTTCCTTGTGGGCGGCGCTCCATCCTTCGGATACGGTTTCAATGCGAAACGTCACACCACCTTGCGCGGTGAACTTAAAAGCATTCGACAGCAGATTCTTCAAGATTTGCTGCAACCTGCCCTGATCGGTAAACATCGAGCGCGGAACGGCCTTTCGTACTTCAACCGAGAGTTTCAGCCCCTTACTGCCGGCCACGGCGTCAAAGTTCTTTTGAACATAGTCGCGAATCTCCGGAATCAGGACCCGTCTGCTTTCGACCTCCATCGTTCCGGATTCGACTTTGGAGAGATCGAGAATTTCATTGATCAACTGCAGCAGGTCGTCGCCGGACGTGTGAATCGTCTGTGCGTACTCGACTTGTTTCCCGGTGAGATTGTGTTCCTCATTCTCTGCCAGCAGCCGGGAGAGGATCAGCATGCTGTTGAGCGGCGTCCTCAACTCGTGCGACATGTTCGCGAGAAATTCCGATTTGTACTTGGAGGTCAAGGCGAGTTGTGCGGCCTTGTCTTCGAGCGAGGCGCGAGCCTTTTCGATTTCGGCATTTTTCCGTTCCACTTCTTTGTTCTGCTGGAACAGCAAGCGGGCTTTTTCCTCGAGTTCTTCGTTGGTCTGCTGCAGCTCCTCCTGTTGCGCTTTCAGCCGTTCTTCGGATTCCTGCAATGTACGTGCCTGTTGCTGAAGTTGAGCATTCGTTTCCGTCAGCTCGGCCTGCCTGGATTGCAATTCCGTTGCAAGCGATTGCGACTGTTTGAGCAGCTCTTCTGTCCGCATCGTCGCCGTGATGGTGTTCAACATGATGCCGATGATCTCGGTGAGTTGATCGAAGAACGTGATATGAATGTCGCTGAACTTGTGGAAGGATGCCAGTTCGATGACGGCTTTAACCTGCCCTTCGAACAGGACGGGTAAAACGATCACGTTTACCGGCGAAGCCTCTCCCAGCGCCGATCCGATCTGGATGTAATCGGCCGGGACTTCAGTCAGCAGGATGCGTTGCTGCTCGAAGGCCGCCTGGCCGACAATGCCTTCACCGGCATGAATACGGGTGATGACGCGCTTCCGTGTATTGAAAGCGTAGCTGGCGAGCAGCCGGAGATCCGGATCGCCCTCGCTGGAGTCATTGATATAGAAAACCCCATGCTGGATATCCGCGAGCGGCGCGAGTTCCGCCAGAATGAGTTTCGATACGGCCAGTAAATCCCGCTGGCCCTGCAGGAGTCTGGTAAACCGCGCCAGATTTGTCTTCAGCCAGTCCTGCTCGGTATTGCGCTTAGTGGTTTCGCGCAGATTCCGGATCATTTCGTTGATGTTGTCCTTCAGGGCGGCGACTTCACCGGCGGCGTCCACAGTAATGGATCTCGAGAGATCGCCCTTGGTGACGGCAGTCGCGACATCGGCAATAGCGCGCACCTGCGAAGTGAGGGCGGCAGCCATGCGGTTCACATTGTCGGTCAGATCCCGCCACGTGCCCGCAGCGTTCGGTACATTGGCCTGGCCGCCCAGTTTCCCTTCGATACCGACCTCGCGGGCCACGGTAGTGACCTGATCGGCAAATGTTGCCAGCGTATCGATCATTTCATTGATCGTTTCGGCGAGTTGCTCGATTTCGCCTTTGGCTTCGAGGACGAGCTTGCGTTTCAGGTTTCCATTGGCGACAGACGTGACCACCTTGGAGATGCTGCGCACCTGATTGGTCAGGTTGGATGCCATGAAGTTGACGCTGTCCGTCAGGTCCTTCCAGGTTCCGGCGACGCCCTTGACTTCGGCCTGGCCTCCAAGCCGGCCTTCGGTGCCCACCTCGCGAGCGACACGCGTTACTTCCGACGCAAACGAGTTCAGCTGATCCACCATGGTGTTGACGGTGTTCTTCAACTCCAGAATTTCGCCCCGCACTTCCACCGTAATCTTCTTCGAAAGATCGCCGTTTGCGACGGCCGTCGTCACGGCGGCAATATTGCGCACCTGAGCCGTGAGGTTGCCCGCCATGAAATTCACGCTGTCCGTCAGATCTTTCCAGGTGCCTGCCACTCCCCGGACATCCGCCTGGCCGCCCAGCTTGCCTTCGGTTCCCACTTCGCGCGCCACGCGCGTCACTTCCGAGGCGAATGAATTGAGCTGGTCGACCATGGTGTTGACGGTGTTCTTCAACTCGAGAATCTCTCCACGGGCATCCACGGTAATTTTCTTGGATAGATCTCCGCGTGCAACGGCTGTCGTGACGGCTGCGATGTTGCGCACCTGGTTCGTCAGGTTGGATGCCATAAAGTTCACGCTTTCCGTCAGGTCCCGCCACGTGCCGGCGACGCCTTCCACTTCCGCCTGGCCGCCCAGCCGGCCTTCGGTGCCAACTTCGCGCGCCACGCGCGTCACTTCCGAAGCGAACGAATTCAACTGGTCCACCATCGTGTTGATCGTGTTCTTCAGTTCGAGAATTTCGCCTTTGACGTCGACCGTGATCTTTTTCGACAAGTCGCCGTTCGCGATAGCGGTTGAGACTTCCGCGATGTTTCGAACCTGCGAGGTCAGGTTGCCGGCCATGAAATTCACACTGTCCGTCAGATCCTTCCAGGTTCCGGCCACTCCCTTCACGTCCGCCTGACCGCCCAGCCGGCCGTCCGTTCCCACTTCACGCGCGACACGCGTTACTTCCGATGCGAACGATGAGAGCTGATCCACCATGGTGTTGATCGTGTTCTTCAACTCAAGAATCTCGCCCCGGGCGTCGACCGTAATTTTCCGGGAGAGGTCTCCTTTGGCGATTGCCGTAGAGACGTCGGCAATATTGCGCACCTGCGACGTCAGGTTGCCGGCCATGAAATTCACGCTGTCCGTCAAATCCTTCCAGGTTCCGGCAACGCCTTTCACGTCGGCCTGGCCGCCCAGCCGGCCCTCCGTTCCTACTTCACGCGCGACGCGTGTGACTTCCGATGCGAAGGAATTCAACTGGTCCACCATCGTGTTCACGGTGTTTTTGAGTTCGAGAATTTCGCCACGCGCGTCGACGGTGATTTTTTTGGAGAGGTCCCCTTTCGCGACGGCGGTTGTGACCGCCGCGATATTGCGCACCTGGTTCGTCAGGTTGGATGCCATGAAGTTCACACTGTCCGTCAGGTCTTTCCAGGTTCCTGCAACTCCCTGCACGTCGGCCTGGCCCCCCAGTCTGCCTTCGGTCCCGACTTCACGCGCCACACGTGTGACTTCGGAAGCGAACGAGTTCAATTGGTCCACCATAATGTTGATGGTGTTTTTCAGCTCGAGGATCTCGCCTCGCACATCAACCGTGATCTTTTTCGACAGGTCTCCTCGTGCCACGGCCGTCGTCACTTCGGCGATGTTGCGGACCTGCCGGGTCAGGTTGTTCGCCATGAAGTTCACACTGTCCGTGAGATCCTTCCAGGTCCCGCCAACGCCTTTGACCACCGCCTGCCCGCCCAGCCGGCCTTCGGTTCCGACTTCACGCGCCACGCGCGTTACTTCCGATGCGAACGAGTTCAACTGGTCCACCATGGTGTTGATGGTATTTTTGAGTTCGAGAATTTCGCCGCGCACATCAACCGTGATTTTTTTCGATAGATCGCCCTTCGCTACCGCCGTTGTAACTTCAGCAATGTTGCGCACCTGATTCGTGAGGTTGGCGGCCATGAAGTTTACGTTGTCCGTCAAATCCTTCCAGGCCCCGCTCACGCCTTTTACTTTGGCCTGACCGCCCAGTTTTCCTTCCGTACCCACTTCGCGGGCAACGCGGATGACTTCCGAAGTAAACGTGCTGAGCTGATCCACCATGGTATTGACGGTTTTTGCAGTTCGTAGAAATTCGCCTGTCAGACGTCGCCCTTCCACATCGAGATCCATGGTCTGCGAGAGGTCCCCTTTGGCAACCGCGCCGATGACGCGTGAGACATCCGTGATGGGCTGTATCAGATCGCCAACGAGGCTATTTACCGAGTTCAGGCAGTCGGCCCATCCGCCGGCCGCACCCGGCAGTGAAACGCGCTGCCGGATCTTGCCTTCCTTTCCCACGACCGTGCTGATGCGTTCGAGTTCCTTTGTGAGGCGGGCGTTGAGGTCGATCACTTCGTTGATCGTGTCGTAGACTTTTCCCGCAATGCCGGTACTGTCCACAGGCAGCCGTGCACTGAAATCACCTTTTCGGAAGTCCGTCAGGACGCGCAGCAGCAAACGGTTATCGATGCTCTCCACGAGGGAGAGCGGCTGGTGTTTGGCAAACTTTTCTCGCATCCTTCTAGAATAGCGAGAAGACGGGAGAAAAATCAGCGAGGTATTCTAATCGTTGGTGGTAGCGGGATACCACCAACCTCACCGCACGGCTGGTATCACAGTCAGGACAAGCTTTTCGGTGCCTCGCAGAACAGTCAGGGAAATTTCACGGCCGTCATGATCGGTCAGCCGGCGATGCAGGGAATCGATGTCGGGGATAGACTCCGCCCCCAGGCCAACAATGATGTCTCCTTCCTGAAGCCCTCCCCGTTGGGCCGGGCTGTTCTGCTCTAAACCCGCAACAAAGACGCCGCTACTGACCGGCAGATGATGGCCGCGTACCAGAAGGCGATGGACCGGCGCGGTTTGCCCCGCAACCCCGATATAGCCGCGCCGGATTTTCCCATCTTTGATCAGACGGCCGGCAACGAACTTGGCGGTGTTGATTGCTGTCGCGAAACAAATCCCTTGAGCGGGAAGAATAATAGCCGTGTTGACCCCGATCACCTCACCGCTGGCCGTAACGAGCGGGCCGCCGGAGTTTCCTGGATTCAAAGCAGCATCCGTCTGTATAACGTTGTCAATAAGCCGGCCGGACTGGGAGCGCAGAGAACGCCCGAGAGCACTGATGACTCCAGAGGTGACCGTCGTTTGAAACCCGTATGGATTGCCGATCGCTACGACGAGCTGTCCGACCCGGACAGTCTGAGAGTCGCCAAGGGCAGCAGGAACCAGGTTGGCCGCTGTAATCCGGACCACGGCAAGATCCGTATCCGGGTCGTCGCCGACGTTGTCCGCCTGACACCGCAGGCCATCGGGGAAGATGACCTCGATCGCGGTCGCGCCATGAACGACATGACTGTTCGTCAGAATGAAGCCGTCCGGCGTAAATACGAAGCCGGAACCGGATCCACTCCGTCTCCCGGAATGATGGACTTCAATTTTGACGACGGTGGGGCTAACGCGCTCAGCCGCCGAGATTACGGCTTCAGAGTAGGCATCGAGCAAAGACGAATTGGTAACCATGCGTCTGAACTTATGCCGCAGACCGAATTATGCAAGTGCAGCAGGTTACGCCTGGCATTTAAACGCGGCCTGAAGCCCGCCGCTACGGCGCGATTTTCGAACGGCTCACTGATGAGACTTGTCGATGACGTCGTTGTAAGAGCGAACCGTCCCACCCTGAAATGCAGCAATAACTTCCGGGATCGGACTCAGCAACGTCTGGAACCTCATACCGAAGCTGGGGAACTGGCCGCGGGCATTCCCACCGTTAACGGTGCGGATGAACTGGCTTGCATCGTCCGTCGGAAGTGTCGCGACATTGGCGTAGAAGCGGCGCCAGGCATTATCTTGAAAAAGGTATTGCTCCACGTTCGATAGATAGAACGCGGTAACTTTGGCGTCATGGTCCTTGAGATATTGGGCCACCGTGCGAATGGCCTTTGGACCGCCAAAATCGCCCACGAGCGGAATGATGAGATTTTTCATCTCCATATCCCGCATGATCTTGTAATTGTCTTCCGTGGCGAGATAGCTGCGGTTCTTGCCCTGGCCGTCCGTCATTGTCATCAAATCCATATATGTCGGCGAGCCACCTCCCCCTCCAAACCCACCGCCCACCTGATAATCGAGATCGGGACCGGCTTCGGTGAAGACTCGATAAACGTATTCGATATTCGAGAGATCTTCTTCGGACAGGGCGAACTTATGCTGGTTCACGAGCAGGTTTTTCGCATCCTGAATGTTCTGCTTGAACAGCAGAGGATCCGGCTGCACGCCGTCATAGGAGGCGAACAGTTCTTCCGGGGTCGACCGTGCATCCAGACGCGGCGGTCGTTTGCGGGCGAACAGCCTGGACAAGAAATCCGCCCGGTCGGGCGACAGTTCGAAAAAGGCGCGATACATCATCAGTTCAAGCATGTTCTGCCGGCGGATATCGATGATGAAGGCTATTTTGGGCTGAAGCGCAACGATGTAGGTGAAATTCTGTTCCGGCCCTACTCCCAGATATACCCCGCCGGGCTTCGTGATCTCCTTCAATTGAGGGATCACCAACTGGAAGCCGAGCTCGTTCGAAAGGAAGTTCTCAAAACGAAAGTAGCCGCCCTCTTCAGAAAAATCGCTGATCGTTTTCCAGAAGGCCTCGTCGGAAAGCTTTTCCGGAAGCGACTCCGCGGCACGGACCGGGATCAGGAACGGCAAAAGAGCGATAGAGAGAACGAGCAATACGCTCCATTGAACAAGCTTGTGACGAACCATCATGGCCACCAGTATGCCATTCCAAATCACACGTTGGAAATGTGATAGTGGTCTGATTCGGGGACGGTTGCCTAAATCACCTGAATTATTCGAACTAACCTCGAATGAATTCAGGTGATTTAGGCAACCGTCCCCGAATCAGACCCTCAGGAGCGCGTCAGGTAGTAATGAATTGCGGGGGTGATGATCAGCGAAAGCACCATTGAAACGAGAATCCCGCCGATAACCGCGATCGCCAGAGGCTGAAGCATCTGCGAACCGGCCCCGATGGCCAGCGCCAGAGGCAGCATACCGGCAACCGCAGCGAGTGCGGTCATGACGATCGGCCGAAGCCGGCGTCGGCCGGCCTGGATCATCGCTTCTTCGACGGGCATCCCGGCATCCAGATATTTATGGTTCGCGTCGAGCAGGAGAATACCGTTTTTAGCAACGATGCCGACGACCATGATGAGCCCCATGAATGACGCGACATTGAATTCGGTCCGTGTAATCAACAGAGCAAAGCAGACCCCGGAAGTCGACAGCACTGCAGAAGAAAGAATCGCGATTGGCGCAGTGTACGAACGGAATTCGAAGAGCAACACAAGGAAGATGAGAACAATCGCAAGGACCAGCACCGTAACAAGATCACGGAATGATTTCTGCTGTTGTTCGTAGATGCCGCCCCACTCGACCCGGATCGAAGGGGGTAGCTTCAAATCGGCAACGGCCTTCTGCACGGCCTGCACACCGGTTCCGAGGTCGACTCCTTCCAGCCGGGCGGTGACGTAGACAGCCCGCTGCAGGTTCTCTCGCAGGACTTCCGTCTGTCCAGGTTCCTCGGAGATGCCAGTCAATGAGCCGAGCGTGGACGGTGCGCCATTGGAGTTGACGAGCATCGTATTGCTCACGGCTTCCAGCGAAGCGCGACTGGCTGCGGGATACCGGATGCGCAGCGTGTATGGCCGATCATTAACGATCACGGGCTGAGCGGCGGGTTCGCCATCCAGGATTGCGGATGTCGTAATCTCCAGGTCGTCGGCCGCAAATCCGGCCCGGGCGAGACGCTCCGGGCTCACATTGAAGGTGACTGCCGGGCCGCTCGTGGTGTTCTCGATGCCGTCTTCAACGTCGACGATGGGTTTCTTGTTGCCAATCGTGACGTTCATCAGCGCATCGCCGACGTGAGGCGCCCATTCTTTGAGGACATCGGCATTGTCTGAAAACATCTTGACCACGATCGGCTCCGGAGCGCCCCCGCTGAGGTCGCCGATCATATCCTGCAGCAGCTGAACAAATTCGACATCGAGCACCGGTTCGGATTTTTTGATCTTGTCCCGGATGTCACTGATGACGTCGTCAATTCCACGCTTACGCTGATCTTTCAACTTGACGGTAAAGTCGCCGGTATTCGGTTCTGTTACAGGAAAGATCCCGAGTTGCAATCCAGTACGGCGGGACGTGCTCTCGACTTCCGGAACCTCGCGGATGAGGCGATCGACATGATTCAATACCCGATTGGTTTCTTGTAACGACGATCCCGGAGGCATTGTGTAGTCGAGAACGAAGCCGCCCTCGTCCATGGCCGGAAGCAGACCGCTCCCGAGCTGCCGGTACGACAGATATGCAACGGCAATCAGGAGAACACAAAACACTCCAAGAAACACCGGATGCTCGAGTGAACGGCGCACCCACCGCTCATAAACCCGGACGATGCGGCCAAAGAAGCCGTGAGTGGTCTCGTCGTGATGGGCTCCATGGCGCCGGATCAGGCGGGTCCCGAGATTGCTTGTCCAGACAAGCGCGAGAACCAGCGACGTCAAGAGCGCAACGCTCATGGCAATCGCAAGCGCACTGAAGAAAGAACCCGTTACTCCCGTAATGGTGATCAGCGGCAGAAAGACGACGATTGGCGTCAGCGTCGACCCGATCAGAGGAACGGTCAGTTCTTTCAAGGCGCTGGCGGTAGCCTCCAACGGGCCCTGCCCCGCATCGCGGTGTAACACGATATTTTCGACGACGACGATCTTGTCGTCGATGACGAGTCCGACTGCAGCCGCCAGACCGCCCAATGTCATCAGGTTGAAACTCTGGCCGACGAGCTTCATTGCGATGAACGTTACAAACATCGTGACCGGCACAACCAATCCGGTCATCAGTGCTGTACCCCAATCGCGCAAAAAGAGCCAGATGACAAGGCCCGCAAGCAGCAATCCGATGATGATGGCGTCTCGGACGCTCTTGATGGACTCATTCACGATGTTCGACTGATCGTAAAATGGTTTGACGTCAATACCAGCGGGCAGACTCGGCCGGATCGCTTCCATCTCGCTGTGGACGAGATTGGCGACCTCCACCGTATTACTGTCCGGCTGCCGGTTGATACTGAGCAATACCGCAGGCTTGCCGTTTGCGGTAACGGACGTATAGACGGGGGCGACGGAAGATCCTACCGTGCCGATATCGCCTACCCGCACAGGCACGTTATTGACGTTTTTGACGACGACGGCGCTGATATCGTCGGCGTTGTGAACTTGACCATTGACGAGACCGAGAAACAACTGGTGGTTCCGGCTCATCAGACCCGGCGAGTCGACAATGTTCGTATGGTTGATCGCGGCGAGGATATCGCCCACAGACACATGGGTCCGCAGCATTTTCGACGGATCTACGGTGATCTGGAATTCCGGCTGCTGCCCTCCCTGGACCAGAACATTCGCCACGCCAGCCAGGCGATTGAGACGAGGCTTGATGTCATATGTGGCCAATTCCCATAGATCCGTCTGAGGAATTTTGTCGGACGTGAGGCTGTAACCGATGATCGGGAAACTCGAAAAATCCATGCGATGGGTTTCGATTTTTGCGGTCGCGGGCAGGCTGCTCTGGATGCGGGACACTGCAGCATCGACCATCTGCAGCGTCAGAATCATATTTACGTTCCAGTTGAAAAGCAGATTGACCTCGGCGGATCCCCGGCTCGTCACCGAGCGAACGGATTCCAGACCGGGTACGCTGTTGATTGCCTGCTCGATGGGCCGGGTGATGGTCACTTCCATCTGCTCGATGGGCATGACGCCATTGTCGACGCCGATCACAATCAAGGGGAAGTTCGTGGTCGGGAAAACCGCAACCGGAAGCTCGAAGGCTTCATAAATCCCGATCATCGCCAGGATGACGATCAAAAAGATGATCGATTTCGAATGCCGTGCAAACCAGTAGGTATCGGGATTTTCTTTATTGTCGATCATCACTGTCCAAACAAGAAAGGATGCCGCGGTTAGCGTGTCTCCAGTCCCCGCCTAACTTAGGCGGGGACTGGTCACACCCTTCACCAAACTACGTTTAGATGGCATCCAGTACATTCAAACCTCTACAAGCCGCCGCTCTGCGGCTCCCCCTTTATTCTGTCTGGGACACCTATGGTCTATTGACCGCGCGTTAAGTAAGCGGTTCACTTCTCGTCGTCGTCGCCTTCTTCCTTCGGAGGCTGAATCTGGACCTTCGTCTTCTGCAGAACGTCTGGATCCAGCTTTGCCAGTTCGAAGGCGCCGACGGTTACAACGCGTTCCCCGCTTTGAAGCCCTTCGGTCACCTGCACATTGCCGGCGTCACGAATGCCGAGCGTTACACTCTTCTTTTGCGGCTTGTTTTCACTATCGACGACAACGACGGAAGTGTTTCCCGAGGCACTGGTCAGCACGGCAGCCTGCGGGATAATGAGGGCGTTCGGCTCAGTCTTCGCGATCATTTCGACGCGCATACTGGTCCCGGGACGCAGCCGGCCGCCGGTATTGGGAGCCTGCGTCCAGACTTCCACGGTGGTGCCCGAAGGATCGAGCGCCGGACTGATGAAGGTCACCTTGCCCGCGATGGGAGCGCTCCCGTCGAGTAATATGAAATTTGCCGGATCGCCGACTTTCAATAATTTGGCATCATCCTGCGATACGTGGGCGCGCGCCACGACCTGCGAGATATCCATTACCGTAATAATCGGACCGCCGTTCGCCGGCATCTCACCGGCATAGATCGGCCGATCCGTGACGATGCCATCAATCGGACTGGTAATTCTCGAATAAGTCAGCTGCGCCTGGGCGCTTTCGACACGGCCTTTGGCCGCATCACGTTGTGCGGCGGCAGATTTCACTTCCTGCTCACGCCCGACCGCCTGAACGGTCTCAAGGTGTTTAGTTGCCAGTTCGTATTGCCCCCGGGCCTGGACAAAAGCAAGCTGGCTGTCGTTGACTTCTTTCTGAGATATCGCGCCAGCTTTAAACAGGCTCTGCCGGCTGTCGAGAACTTTCTGTGCGGTATCCATTGCATCTTTTGCCGTCCGCACATCCAGCTCCGCCTTCTGCAGCTCTTCCGGGACAGTGCCTTTCGACACCGTTTGATAGTTAGCTTCGGCCTGCTCGAGAGCGCCCTGATTTTCGTTAACAGCGCCGGCCAGATCGCGGTTTTCCAGTTCGGCGAGAAGCTGCCCGGCGCGTACATGGGCGCCGCGTTCAACATAGAATTTCTTTACCGGAGCCGCAAACTTGGGCACGATCGCCGCCTGATCACGGGGATAGAGCAGAGCGTCCGCCGTAACCTTCTGCGAGATCGGAGACGCCAGCACGGGCGCCACATCCACGGTCATCACGTGCTCTTCTTCTGCCTTCTCCTCCGTCTTTTTAGAGCAGCCTGCAAAAAGAAGGATCGCCGCCAGCAACGGCAGGTACGCGCGGGTTTTCATTAAAAGCTCCCTGTCAACGTCTGTAACGTTGATATAGCCACACGATACCGCGTTTGGGCGTCGTCGTATGCATTGCGCGCATCGACCAGCGTTTTCTGTGCATCGACGACTTCGAAAGCTGTGGATTCCCCGGCTCCATAGCGCAACTCCACCAGTTGCAGACTCTGGGCGGCCAGATCTGCGACACGCCGCAAGCCATCCACCGCTTCACGCGCCGCAACGGCTTCGTTATAAAACGCATACAGATTCGCGGCGATCTGCCGCTGAGCCTGGGTCAGCTGAGTTTGGGCCAGTTCCTGGCGGGTCTGGGCCTGGCGAACCTTGCTTTTGCGGATGCCCCAATCCCAGATTGGCACGTCAAAATGAGCCTCGATGAAATAACCGGGATTCGGCAGCAGTCCCTTCTCCGGATTGGCGGCAACGGTGCTGTGCAAGGCGAATGCATTTGCTTCGATGCCATAATGCGCGTCGATCGCCAGCAGCGGCAGGTAGGCTTCGCGCGCAATCCGGATGTCCAGGTCGGCTTCCCGAAGTGTTGCTTCGGCGACGCGCAGGTCGGGGTTCTGCCGTTGAGCCATTGTCTGAACATCGGAAAAGGGCGGCAGGTTGCGTGGCGAATCCAGATCATCGACAACCGTAAAGTTCTCATTCAGCCCGGGGAACAGGAGAACTGCCAGATTGATACGCGCATTCTCCATGACCAGCATCGCTTCCTGAAAGCCCGCCCGTTGCTGCTCGTACTGAATTTGAGCCTTCACGACGTCTGCATGCGCGGCCTGCCCCGCATTCTCCTGCCTTTGTGTGACGTCGAGAAAGCGTTGTGCGGTTTGAAGTGCCTGCTGGGCAGTGACGTATCTACGCTGGCTCGTCACAAGCGCGTAGTAGTTCTTTGTCACCGTCACGCCAAGCCCGCGCTGCGCGATTTCGATCTTTGCAAGGGCTAGAGCCTGTGCGGCGTCAGCGCGGCGGATATTGGTTTTGACAAATGTATTGGCATTGATGTCCTGATGAGCGATGCCCTGTTCGCGATAAACGTGGACACCGTCATTGGTGACGTAACGTCCGGTCGGCAACACACCGTTGCCCTGCGTGCCGAGATACTGCGTGGTATTGATAATGCTCGGCAGAAGCGACGATTTCGCCTGAGCGCGGTCCTCACGTGCGGCTGCAGCATCGGATATTGCCGTCTGCACCTGGACATCGAATCTCTTTGCGCGATCCAGAGCATCCTGCAAGGTGAAAACCTGCGGCGGCGCATTTTCTCCTTGCGGATGTACCAACTGAAGGGGTGTGACGGGCGTTTGAGCGTGCAGGGACAGTACCGCCGGCAGAAGCAATATCAAGATCACTGCGAACCCGCTTCGCCGGCCGATCGCCTTGAGCCGCAACTGTCCCCCTTGAAAAGGGGGACAGTCGCCGCAGGCGGCAGGGGGTCGCTCACGAGTCATGCCTACACGAACCTTTGCAGACATTGTGGTTACTTTCCTACCACGATCACGCGGAACGAATCGGCCACGAAACCCCGGCCACGTCCACCACCCGGAGGCGCAGGAGCAGGGTCGGCCACGGGAAGATAGAAATTGTGCGTTTTCTCATCAACCGTGATCGTGCGGGCGCCGCGCTGCGTGGCAACATTCTCGACGACTTCCCATTTTCCGCCCTTCTCTTCGACGACGGTCAACGTGCCATCGCCGTTGGAACTCACGGCATACCCGGTGCTGGCGTCGAAAGCGACACCGTCGGAACCTGTACCAATCGGCACCGAACCGAGCACTTTACCCGCATCCGGATCGGATATCGCCATCACACGATTGCTGCAAACCGAAAACAGACGGCGTTTCTTGACGTCAATTGCAAGCCCCGAGGGTTCCATACAAGGCGCTAACGGATAGTGCTTCGTCACTGTCGCTTTCGCGGCATCGATCTCTACGATTTCGCTTTTGTCTTCGATATTCGCATATACGTGCCCTTTGTCGTCGGCAACCGGAAATTCGGGTTTGCCACCGAGCGGGATCGTACCCACGACCATTCCGGTCTTTGCATCGATCGCCGTGGCATCATTGGACCGGCCGTTGAACGTGAAGACTCTCCCGGATTTCGGCTCATAGCGGATCCCGTCCGGATTCATTCCTGTCGCGGCCTGGCTGATCATCTTCAGCGTCTTCATATCGAAAATCGTGACATTGTTGCCCCGGCCATTGCTGACGAATCCGCGATTCAATTCCGGAGCCAGCGCAATACCGTGTACTCCCGGCGTGTCCGGTATATCCCCCACGACTTTGCCGGCGTCAGGATCGACAACGACGACGTGCGTATTGTGCGAAACATACAAACGCCGCGCGGCGCTGTCCATCGTCAGATAATCCCAACCGCCGTCACCACCGATCTTGATTTCTTTGATGATCTTCCAGCCGGTTGGCGCAGCGAATGCACCAAGCGCAAACAACGCCGCCAGAGTTAACGTGATAACTTTCCGCATCGATCCTCCTTAGCTGAGTTCCCCATATGGTCGGTAAGTACCGCAACATATGACAGATAGAAATTAAATCGATATTAATTTCTGTTTATCTACGATATTTGTGGAGTGGAGTCCCCCTTCCCGCAGCCGGCAGCTCACGCTCACCGCGGCTCCTTTATAATGACCTCATGAGAATCCTGCTGGTCGAAGACGAGCGGCGCGTCGCCAGCGTCGTCAGCCGGGCGCTGCGTGAAAATGCCTACATCGTCGATCTTGCCGAGAGCGGTGAAAAGGCACTCGAACTCGCCACGCAAACGTCCTACGACAGTATTCTTCTCGATATCCGGCTGCCGGGTGTCAGCGGCATTGAAGTGTGCCGGGAGCTGAGGAACGCGCATGTCGACACGCCAATCCTGATGCTGACGGCGCGCAGCATGGTTGACCAGCGGGTGGAAGGTCTGGACGCCGGGGCAGACGACTATTTGACGAAGCCATTTGCGATTGCCGAATTGCTGGCGCGCGTGCGGGCGTTAGTCAGACGCCGGCTCGGTGACGGGGGACGGGTGCTGCGCTACGGGAATCTCGAAATGGATCGGCATCAGCGGCGGGTATCCCGCGCCGGTAATGCAATTCCGCTGACGGCGAAGGAATTTGCGCTGCTCGAGTTTCTCCTGGCACGAGCCCCGGAAACGGTTTCGCGCAGCGAGATCCTCGAACACGTCTGGGACGTTCATTACGATACCGAGACAAATCTTCTCGAGGTCTACATCAATCGTCTACGACAAAAGCTGGCCGTAGAAGGCGAAGCCAGGATGATTCATACGGTACACGGCGTCGGATATTGCCTGAAGGCGGACCCCGCATGATTCGTGAACGCTCCGTGCGATGGCGCATGACGGTTCTGTTCTGCCTGATGGCCGGGGCATTGCTTGCCGTCTGTTACGCGGGATTTTATTTCATCTTCCAGCGCGTCCTGCGCGATCAGTTCGACCGCAGGCTGACCGAGATTGCGGCGCCGATTGTCATTGATATCGCCGGCGATCCCCAGGATCAAGATGTCGCTCAACTCGATCTCCCGTATGAGTACTTCGAGGTGCTCGACTCCTCTGGAACCGTTCTGCAGCGATCCAGAAATTTGAAGACAGACCTCCCGATCAGCGCGAAGGGAGGCTTTCACACGGTTCAATTGCCGGATATCGGTGAGATCCGATGGACGGTGATACCTTTTCAAGCCGGGACGAACCAATGGCTCTTTGTATCCGGCGCTTCCACACGTGAAATAGATTCAGCGCTCGCGGCGCTCCGCCGATCAGCCTTAGTTCTACTGCCGGCCAGCCTCTTTTTGACGGCTGCCGTCTTCGGTTTCTATTCGAACCAACTGCTCGCCAGAATCGATGCCGTCGTGCGACAGCTCCGGCAGTTCGTCTCCGATGCCTCGCACGAACTTCGCACTCCGCTTGCTGTCCTGCAGGGCGAAACCGAACTGCTGCTCGCGCGCCCCAGGACCACGAACGAATATGAAAAGGCGACCCGGGTGATCGATTCCGAGCTGAAGAAGCTAAGTCGCATGGTCGACGGTCTCTTTACCTTATCAATGGCGGATGCCGGGCAGTTCCGGATCGCGCCGGAACCGCTGTATCTCGAGGAGGTCCTGGAGGAATCCTGCGGTCTTGCCGCTCCTCTTGCCAGCCACAAGAAAATAAAAATCGAGCGGCAGTTACAACCGGACGTTCTGATCGATGGCGATCCGACGTTTCTGCGCCAGCTCTTTCTGATCTTCCTCGACAATGCAATCAAGTATTCGCCTGCCGGCACGAAAGTGAAAATCACGCTGACGAAGCAGGATGATGTTCGTGTCTGCTTTCAGGATCAGGGTATAGGAATCGCGAAAGAAGACCTGCCGCGAATATACGAGCGATTTTTCCGGGCCGCGCCATCCAGCGAAACGCAAAGCGGTGGATTAGGTCTGGCGATTGCCCAGGCCATCGTTCGCGCGCACCGGGGGAAAATCGAGTGTGAAAGCGAACCGGGGCGCGGTTCCCTTTTTACGATTCGCCTGCCCGCAGGCCCCTCCGCCGCTGTCACGGCAACCTGACACCGTCACTCGGCCGACTGGAGTCTCTCCCGATCCGGCTTGTGACCAGACGGATGAGCTTGAGCTGCGGCGCTGCCTAACTTACGCCTGAGATCTGCGGCGATCTCGCGGCCGTGAAACCGGCCATTCTCGATGAAGATCTCGGCGGTTCGGTTTCCTGCCACGACGACGCCGGCAAGATATATGCCTGGGACGTTGCTCTCCATCGTCTCGAGATTCAATTTCGGACGGCACTCGGGTGGCTCGCCGATCTGTATACCGACCTGGCGAAGAAAGTCGAGGTCGGGATGATAGCCAGTCAGGGCGAGAACAAAATCATTTTTTAGCGTGAGTTCGCCTTGTGGCGTCTCGAGCACAACCGTCGTGGGCGTGATTTCCTTCACCATCGTGTTGAAATGGGCAGCGACTTCTCCGTTCTTAATCCGATTCTCGATATCGGGTTTGATCCAGTATTTGACGTTCTGATGGATCGCCGGACCACGATGCACCAGCGTGACCCGGGCGCCGTGCCGCCACAATTCCAGGGCAGCAATGGCAGCAGAGTTCTTCGCGCCCACCACGATCACGTCTGCATCGAAGTAGGGATGCGGCTCGCCATAATAGTGATGGACTTTCGCCAGTTGCTCGCCGGGAATGCCCATCATGTTCGGCAGATCATAGAACCCGGTAGCGATCACCACCTTACGCGCCCGATACTGCCGCGCCGCGGCAGTACGGTCGCGGGTTTCGATGATGAACTTACCGTCGGTGCCGGAGACGCGTTCGACCGTCTCGTACTGTCGTACATCGAGACGATAGTGTTCCGAAACTTTACGGTAGTACTCCAGCGCTTCCGGACGGTTCGGTTTCTGGTGCGCAGTCGTAAACGGAATGTCCCCGATCTCGAGAAGTTCCGGCGTGGTAAAGAAGATCATGTTGGCCGGATAGTGGTAAAGCGAGTTGACCAGACAACCCTTGTCCACATTCACTGCGCGGAAGCCCGCCTTCAGCGCGTCAATCGCGCAGGCCAGTCCAGTCGGGCCTGCGCCAATCACGAGAACGTCGAACGATTCCGTCATGGGTTACAGACTACAGACTCGCCGCTCGGATGTGCAATAAGTCTGTCTGATCTTGTAGGCGCGGTCTATGACCGCGCGTATTCGTTGATTCCAGGCACCAGGCGCGCGCGGTCATAGACCGCGCCTGCAGGGAACGGACGGAAACTCGTCATAGGTGCGGCCGTCGAGAGTGCGGCCGTTCTTGGCTTTCTGGACGCCTCCCCATTGTTTGAAAAAGAATGCGATGCCCTGGTCGCGGCACGTATCTCGCAACCGGCGAAGCCATTCCTCCTTCATAGGACGCGCGCGTCTGCCACTCTCTCCGCCGGCAATGACCCAGTCGATACCGGACAAATCGATGTCTCCGAGGTCTTCCAGCAGGGGTTCAACAGACAGAAAGCGGATTCCAGCGGGCGCTGAGCGCAGATGGTTGATCCGGGGAAGACCATCGGCACGGTTCTCGACACTGACGCCCCACCAGATGTGCGCGCTTTGCGTGGCGAACTGCAGCTTCGTTTGCAGCAGCGATGCCATACGTTCCGAACGCTTGGTCAATACCTGATAGGTGTGCCAGTTTGCCTTCATCATGATCCCGGCTACCTCACAGATGTACTCGTCAGGTATGCCGTCGTGGAAAAGATCACTCATCGAATTCACGAAGATCATCTTGCTGGATCGCAATTTGAGAGGCTCAGCCAGTTTTTCCGGCACGAGCCGAAGATCGAAGCCACGTTCATATGGGTGTCCCGGTACTCCGCGAAAACGCTCCGCAAATGTCTCGGCATAGCAATGCGCACACCCGGGACTGATCTTGGTGCAGCCGCGCACCGGATTCCACGTCGCATCGGTCCACTCTATTTTTGAATTGTTCGCCACCCGTGAGCTTATTGCGGAGCTTTCACCGCATAGGTGTAGAGCTTTTCCGGCGGCGTAATGCGCCGGTTGGCCGCCAAGGTCTCCGCCACGGCATTCGCCATCGCGTTGTAATACCAGGCGAAGAATTCGCCAAAGGCGACGTCCCGGCCGGACGAAATGCCGGCGCCAAGTTTAATGAACTCGGCGCGTTGGTTCTTGAAGTAAGGAAGCAATTTGTCGCGTGAAAAAATACCGACGAACTTGCGGTATTTCACGGCGTCTTCATCTTCCAGAATCGTGTCTTTGCCGCGCATATCGTCCGGATTGAGTTTCTCATCCGGCAAGGCCGTTCCGATGGTCACGACGCGATAGCCTGCGGACTCTCTCAATTCGCGCCTTAACTTTCCGGCGGCATCGGGACTGCTTTCGACGAGCCATGCATAGTAACGGTCGCTCTTTCCCCGGCGGGGCGGCGGCGGCATCAATGTCTTGTCTTCGTAAAAGGCATCCATCATTCCGCCGAGCAGAATTCCCGAAACAACCGTTTCGTACATGATGCGCCCTTTAGGTACGGCTTTCGCGCCCTGGAGCGAGTCCACCATGGACTCGATATCTTTCCAGTTGTCGACCAGGACTTTCGTGAACTCCTGGGTGTGACGCCGTAATGGCTCCTTCATCCGGTCGAGCTCCCGCTCGCGGATCACAGGCATGAACGGCGTCGTGTCATATTCATCGCGCCGGCCCGTGAGTTTCTCGTCCTCGAGCCTGTCGGAGACTTTCGAAACATCTCCGGTCGAGACTTTGAGCATCTTCGCCATCTTGTCGATCGACCAGCCCTGCGAATAAGCAACGACTACCTGGCGCGTCAGATCGTCTTTCATTAATGCTTCGGCCGAGCGCGACCAGGGATACGAGCCGAATTGAAAGTCGGGGTGAACATCGGGTTTCTTGACAGGTTTTTGCGCTGCCAGCACCAGAACCAGGGGAATAATCAGGAAGTTTCTCACCATAAGAATTTTAATCCAAACTGCACGATTCGTGGCGACCGGGCGACGAACAGCGCTCCGAAATCAGACGAATCGGCGAAATTCTGCATGGTTGGCGGAGCTACGAAATTGGGGTGGTTGAACACGTTATAGAAATCGGTCCGGAGCTGTACTCGAGTGGAATCCGACAACCGGAATCGTCTCGCCAGCGTGAGGTCGATATTTTGAATGCCGGGACCGATGATCACGTTTCTACCGCTATTGCCGAATGTACCGGGATCGGGAATCTGAAACGCTGTCGGATCGAAAAACCGTGCTGGAGTTGCGTTAGCGATGTTCGGATTCTTAATCAGGTTCGGACGATTGACGATCGGACTGCCAGTACCCGAAATGTCCTGACTGATGATTGCCGAAAGCGGTGTTCCTGACTGCAGCGTCCCAATCGCCTGCAGTTGCCAGCCACGAGTGATACCGTAACGCCAGCCCGGCAGCATGTATGTACCCGAAAAGGCCAGCCGGTGTCTCATATCGAAATCCGAAAGCGCCCGTTCCGCGCGCAGGTTGTGCGAATCCTGGGGCAGAATGCTGATCAACGTGACGTCGTCGATGGATCGCGAGAAGCGGTACGAGCTGGCGAAGGCGGAGCCTGATTTAAAACGCCGTTCCACCCGGAACTCCAGCGCATGCGCGATCGACGAACCGCTCGTTTCGAACTGAAAAATGTTTTTGAAATCCGAGAACGGGCGCCGGTCATCGAGCGTTCCAGCGGGGCCCGGGCTGGGCTGATTCAAATTCACCTGGCGGCGCAATCGTGTTCCCTTCTGTCCGAAATATGAGACGTCAACCACGAATATTTGTTGCACGGGAACTTCGATCGACGTGCTCCATTGCTGGACGTAGGGGTTCGGAAGCTGCCGGGAGGTCGAGAAGATACTCGGTGCCGCCGAGGCATCATTATTTTGAAAGGCAGTTGTGAGATCGAAATCCGGCAACACCGGGCCGTTATTCTTCACATCGAAATGGACGAAGGGCGGATTCAAGCCAAGCAGGAACAGGCTGTCGCCAACCGAGAGGGTGTCGTAAAAGACGCCATAGCCAGCCCGTACAACAACGTTTTTCAACGGCAGCCAGGCGAGCCCGAATCGTGGACCGAAATTGTTGTAGTCGGACTCGTATAGCCTCTCGGGCGATTTTATGATCTGGCCGGTCGCCGGATTGAAGTTCGACACGAGATCGTGAGCTTCACGAAATGGCGTTTGATAGTCATACCTCACTCCGGCGTTCAGCGAGAGGCGGCGAAACGGCTGCCATTCATGCTGAACGTAGAAGCTCGATGTCCATGTCCGGAAATCTCTTGTCGTATTTCCAGTCAGGCGCAGCGCGTTGGTCGGAAGACCGAGCAGCAGATTTGCCAGCGC
Organism: uncultured Acidobacteriota bacterium; assembly: GCA_963738025.1. Taxonomy (GTDB): domain Bacteria; phylum Acidobacteriota; class Terriglobia; order 20CM-2-55-15; family 20CM-2-55-15; genus 20CM-2-55-15. The sequence continues at coordinate 147,606 of CAVTWA010000004.1, forward strand.
GTTCCCGGTATAAATGCCGCCGGTGAACTGATACTGGCCGCGGCTGTAGAGATCGAGTGAAGCGTGGAAAGGAAGATATCGCAACGTAGCGCCAAACTTCGTCTGCGACGTTCCATGCTGCCAGGAGACGTCGTTCACCAACTCAAAATTGCGGCTCCGGCGCTCCTGCGGCAGATTGGTCGCGTGACCGAGATGCGAAAAACTGGTCATGAGAACGGCAGGTACGGCGGCACTCGGGTCGCCAAGAATCGTTCTCGGTTGCTTCAGATAACCGGCGGAAATACGAAACTGATCGATCAGTGCGGCCGAGAATACATGCGTGTCGTTCAGACGGAACGTCTGCGTTTGCAGGGCATCGTGGACCCCGAATGACGGAAGGTTCGTAATACCACCCAGCAGGTTGAACGGATCGTCTGTCGTATCGCGATTGAACTGGTATTCCATGAACAGTTCATCTGCGATCGTCAAACGATGATCCAGCCGGAAACCGAAGGCATCGGCGACCGTTTGAAGCGTTCCGACAGCGCGATAATTTTGCGGGCTGCCGTCGAAAACGTTAGGCGCGGGATACAAACGCGCCAGAGCGAGACCCTCATTATTCATCCGAGCTGCAGGAATACGGTTGCCCGGAAACGGAAAACCGGTATCGGGATCAATGAGTGGATCTGCAATCGATGAGAAGTCACCGGTGAGCAGGACAGGATCGGGCACCGTAGCAGCGCGAGTGATGGATTGATTGATCCGAAGGCCCCAGTACTCGGAGTACAAATAGGTTCCATCGCGAATCATGCCCCCGCCATCTCCGCCGAAGAAGTGGTACTTGAAGGGAGGGATCGGTGCATTATCCGGATCAAAAAAATTCTTCGCGTTCAGGGCATCGTTTCGACCGAAGTAGTGCATGTTGCCGTGGAACGCCGGGCCGCCCGCAGGAAGCGAGTCATTGGTACCGGCCGGGTCAGCCAGTTCCGCAGAAAAATCCGAAGTCTGGGCAATCGGCGTGGATGCCGACGAACTCGTAAAAACGTTTCCCGACGCGGCAACCCACTGCTGGCCGGCCCCCTCTTTGATGTTCGTCACGTTAACGCCGCCGCGAAGACCGAACAGCCGGTCGGATTTCGGCAGCGCTTCGCGCGCATTCGGGTCGTCGTGAGCTTCTGGATTAGAAACCTGTTCAACTTGCAGGACGATCGGCTCGACATCATCCGGGTTACCGGGCCGGAGCGGCACGTCCACCTGATAAGCCCCCTCGGAATCGGTTTCCAGCGAAACCTCTGATGAGCGGACCGAGCGGTAGCCGGCATGGCGGATTTCCAGATAAAAGCGCGACGGAACTTGAACCCGAAAGGCCCCACGCTTATCGGCGGTGGCTTCGGTGACCTGACCGTCCGGGGCAATGATTCGAATACCGGAGCCGGGCACGGATTTTCCGGCGAGCGTGGGCGTTGCGGCTTTAACCGATGGAATCAGCCACAAAAGGCACAAGAAGCACAAAAAGGATCTTTGCGCTTTTCGTAGCTCTTGCAGCCGACTCATACCTGTACAACTTTAGCCGAGAGGATATTGGGAATCTGGCGGAACTGCTCGATGACGTCCTTGCCGACCGCATCGTCAACCAGCAACAGCGCCAGAGCTTTGCCACCCTGTTGCTCGCGCCCCAGATGCATTCCCGCAATATTCACGCTGCATCTGCCGAGAACGCTTCCGATGGCGCCGATGACGCCTGGCTGGTCGTTATTGGTAAAGAAGATCATGTGTCCGTGCGGCACCACCTCGAGAGGATAGCCGTCGATATTCACGATCCGCGGCAGCTTATCGGTGAACACGGTTCCTGAAACCCGATGCGATTCTACGTCCGTTTTCAGCTCGATGATGATGAGGTTTGTAAAATTTTCAGGAGCCGGCACTCGGGTCTCTTGAACCCGGACGCCGCGCTGCTTTGCGACGTGCATCGCGTTGACGAGATTTATACCTTCCCGCAGGACGGGTGTCAGCAGGCTGCGCACAATGACCGATGTCAGGTAGTTCAGGTTTACTTCGGAGACGTCACCCGAATAGCGGATCGACACGGTCTGCATGCGGCCGTCGGAAATCTGGGCCACAAAAGTCGCAAGCCGGGCCGCCAGATCGACAAAATGCTGATAGCGTTCCACCGACGCAGCATCCAGGCGCGGGAAATTGAGAGCGCCATCGATCGTGTTCTTCAACAGGTAGTCGGAGACCTGCCGGCAGATGTCTTCGGAGACCTTTCGCTGCGCTTCAACGGTGGAAGCACCCAGGTGAGGGGTCGCAATGAAGTTATCGAGCCCGAGGAGCGGGGATTCGGTATTCGGCTCCTTCTCGAAAACATCGAAAGCAGCACCGGCAACCTTCCCGCTTTTCAAGGCGGCGTACAGGTCATCCTCATTGATAATGCCGCCGCGGGCGCAATTCAGCAGCCGCACACCGTCTTTCATGCGGGCGATACTGTCTTTATTGACGATGTTGCGCGTCGCGTCGGTGAGGGGAACGTGGACGGTAATGAAATCGGACTCCTCGAAAAGCCTTTGAACATCCACCAGATCGAATCCGCTCGACAGATGCGCGTCCGGATTGATGTAAGGATCGAAAGCAATGACGTGCATACCCATCGCCTGGCACTTACGGGCAACCTCGCTGCCGATGCGGCCGAGACCGATGACGCCCAGAGTTTTACCCGCCAGTTCGACACCTTTGAACTTGCTCTTCTCCCATTGGTGATCTTTGAGAGTCCGGTAGGCCTGCGGGATATTGCGCGCGAGAGCAAAAAGCATCGCGACGGTGTGCTCCGCGGTCGTCGTCGTCGAGCCACCGGGAGAATTCATCACGAGAATTCCAAACTCGGTGGCGACGTCAAGATCAACATTGTCGACGCCAACGCCGGCGCGGCCAACGACCTTCAATTGCCTGGCTTTCAGCATCAGCTCACGATCGATGGCGGTACTGCTGCGAACGATGATCGCGTCGGCGTCAGCCACGATTTCCAGCAGCTTGTCGCGAGAAATCTTATCGTGAACCACAGGCTCGATGGAATTGGAGCGGCGAATGACCTCGACTCCGGCCGGATCGATGCCATCCAACAAAAGGGCTTTGAACACTATCGATTAACCACCCATGCAGGAGTTAACAAAACTACGAATTCTTTCCAGCGCTTCTTCGATGTTGGTGAGCGAATTCGCGAAAGACAATCGGATATAACCTTCGCCGTATTCGCCGAATGCTGTTCCGGGCAATACGGCGACGCCGGCTTCGTTCAGCAGGCGATTGGCGAATTCGTCGCTCGATAGGCCCACCGCGGCGACATTGGGGAACAGATAGAAGGCTCCCAGCGGCTTCAGGCATCGAACACCCGGTATCGCATTCAGACCGTCGGCGAAAACGTCACGCCGCTTGCGGAATTCGGCAACCATCGATGCCGTCGCTTTCGCGGTTTCCGGCGTGAATGCCTCCAGGGCAGCCCGCTGCGTAAACGTTGCCGTGCTCGACACGCTGTTATTGATGAAAAGATCGATCGCGGCGAACGTATCTGCAGGAACAACGCCATAGCCAAGACGCCAGCCGGTCATGGCATAGATCTTTGAAAAACCGTTGACGACAAATACCCGGTCGAGAATATTCGGCACGTCGAGAATGCTGGGCGGCCTTTCGGCGTAATAGATCTCGGAGTAAATTTCATCCGAAAGAATCATCACGTCGTGCTTGCGAGCCAGGTCACCGATTTTCTTGAGGTCGTCGAGGGTCAAAACACCGCCGGTCGGATTTTGCGGCGAGTTGATCGCGATTAATTTCGTCCTCGGCGTGATCTGGCGGGCAAGCTGGTCCAGGTCGAACCTGAAGTGTTTGGACTCTTCCAATTTGACCCGGACCGGCGTTCCGCCAGCCATCCGGATGGCAGCCTCGTATGCCGGATAGGAAGGATCGGGACAAATGACTTCATCTCCCGGATCGACAATGGACTGGATGATCGAAAAAATCATCATCTTGGCGCCCGGCGTGACGAGGATATTCCGCGGATCCACCGCTGCCGGATGCTCGGATGAAAGGTGCCTGGCAATCGCTGTTCGCAAATCCCATACGCCGGGTACAGGCGAATAGTGCGTTGCGCCCTTCTTCAACCACTCGATACCGGCCTGCACAATGGGATCGGGAGTATCGAAATCCGGCTCGCCGATTTCGAGATGAACAATACTCCGGCCCTGCCGTTCCAATTCATTGGCACGCCCCAGCATCTCGAATGCGCCTTCGCCATGAACACCCTGCATCCTCTTTGCGATCCGGCTTTTCGCTTCCAGCTTCACTCAGCGAACTCCCTCTCGAACGAAATGACCTCAAAGTATAACATTAGCGAGAGGTCACGATTGCTGTGAGTGATAAGTGGATGCGCGTCGCAAGCGTTACAGAGTTGCCGACCGAAGGTCTAGGACATGCGGTTAAAGCCGATGGGCTGGATATCGCCTTGTTCCAGTGGAATGAGAAGGTTTATGCGATCGAAGACCTCTGCCCTCATCTCGGTTTTCCGCTCAGCGAAGGCATGATGCAAGCCGGCGAAGTGATCTGCAGCTGGCATGGCTGGCATGTCCGTCTGGAAGACGGTACTTGCCGGCGCGAGCGGGAACGAGCCAAAGTCTGGGAGTGCGAAATTCGGGAGGGAGAAGTATTTGTGAAGGTTTGAGGGAACGTATCGACCAGAAAATCCCCGGTTCGGCATATCCCGGTATCCGCCCCCGGTTTTTACCGGCAAGGCTAAGTCGCACGCCCCAGAGAGACTTATGGGAATTCCCGTACCTTCGGAGTTCCATCTGCATACACACCTGTAGGCGTTCATGAAAATTTGGAGGTCTGTGTATGCATTTTTCAACAAAAAAGGCAGCGATCGCAGTGTGCTGCTTCATATTCGCATTTGTCCTCGTCGCCCCGGCGGTTCTTCATAGCGACGAATGGGACTTAAAAACACGCTTCACCGTCAACCACCCGTTTGAAGTACCGGGCATGGTGCTTCAACCCAATACTCGATATGTCGTCCGCTTGTACGATTCTCCAGCGGAGCGTCATGTCGTGCAGCTTTTTAACAATGACGAAACCAAATTGCTGACGACGTTTATGGCCGTCTCCGACCAACGCAACGAAGTAGCGGACAATACAGTCTTTACATTTATTGAAACGGAGCCGGGTTATCCACTGCCGATTAAAGAATGGTTCTACCCGGGCCACACCAATGGTCTGGAGTTCATCTATCCGAAGGACCAGGCAATGGAAATTGCGCAGCATGCGACAGAACCGATCCTTGCCGCAAGCCCGGGCGATCTCCATGACCTCGCTTCCGTGAGCGTCGAAGCTATCGAACCTCTCGGCAAAGAGAGACCGGTGGCCACTAGCGAAAGCGCAGCCAATGTATTGAAAGTCGAAAACCTGCCGGTTACCGAGGAGAAGCCCGCGGCACCTGCTATTGCAGAGAACAACCTGCCAAGCGAAGAAGCCGTGGTCCCGGAACCCGCTCCCGCCGTGCAGCAGGACGAGAGTAAGTCGACCTCAACGTTAAACGAGAATCAGAACGAGAATCAGTCGACGTCGATAGAAAATAGTGAAACGCAGGTTCAACGCGAGAAACCCGCTGAGACCCCTGCGACAACGGAAGAAAGCCAGGCGAACGCTCAGCAGGAACTGCCGCGGACAGCTGGCGAACTGCCGTTGATTGCGCTGATCGGAGCGCTATTCCTGGGTGCCGGCCTGGGGATGAAGGTACTCTCCTCCCGGTCGTAGGCCCGGAGGCCGGAGGGCCGTAGAACCTGATGACGAATGACCATTGAGAATTGAGAATTGACCATTTCTCTGAATGCTTTGTCAATTCTCAATGGTCATTCGTCATTAGTCATCAGGTTCTTACGCGCCCCCGGCGCTCATTCATTCACACCTTCTATGACCGCGCCTATTTTCAGATGTGGCCGCAAAAACCGCTTTGTGATTTAGAATGTCCCGATGAGACCTCTCCTGTTAGGAGTTTTGCTGCTCCTGACGACCGGCCGCAGCATTAATTTCTTCTCGTTAGAGCAAGATGTCGAGATTGGGGCGGAGTCGTCCCAGGAAGCCGAACGTTCGCTGCAACTCCTCAAAACGTTGCCTGTGAATCAGTACGTAAGCACGATCGGGCAGCGCATTTTGCAGAATCGCGCACTACCCGTGCTGAAATACCGGCTGCAGATCGTCAACTCAAAAGACGTCAACTCTTTGGGATTCCCCGGCGGCTCAATCTATCTGTACAGAGGGCTCGTCGATCTGGCGTCGAACGATGATGAGCTTGCCGCGATTGTGGCCCACGAAGTCAGCCACGTGGCATCGCGCCATGGAACGCAACAATTGTCGCGTCAGCTGCTTGTCCAGGAGCCGATCGCGATTGCGGCGGGCGTGCCCGTGTCGGAAGTGTGGAAGGAACAGATCACAAAGCTCGGCATTTCTCTGGGTGTCGATGCCCCATTTTTGAGTTACAGCCGCGACCAGGAATTAGAAGCCAGTCTTATGGCGGTCCGGCTCATGGCCAACGCTCAATTCGATCCGAATGCTTTCCGTACACTGCTTGAAAAAATAAACGAAGCGCAGACCGCATTCGTCTTCAATCATCCGCAATCTGAGGATTTTTCGCCGGAACTGGCAGAAGAAATCGAAAGACTCGCTCTGCCGGCACATCGGGCACGAGCCTCTGCCGCATTCCAGAGTTTCAGAACGGCATTGCAGAAGACGCCTCCTGCAATCGCTGTAAAAACAGCCCCGCCGTCCACACCGGACATGCCGGCGCCCTTAGCGAGTGTGTTCACGCATCCGCTTGATTATTACCGGGTGAGTTATCCCACCGGATGGCAGGTGACCCGAAACGGAACCAACGGCGCGATCATCGCACCTTCCGACGGCGTCCAATCGTCGCTGAATGGCAACGACGTCAGCCGCGGGGTGATGTTCGACCTGTTCGATATTGCTGTCCCGGACAGATCGCTCACGCTCGAACAGGCAACCAACCGCCTCATCGTGTTCCTGCATGAACACAACCCGTCTTTAAAGATGGTTCCCGGGGCTCAAACCCAGACGCTTGTCAGTGATGAGCCCGGACTGCGTACGGTGATGATCGGCAAATCGGACAGCGACAACTCGTCCGAGGTGGTGTGGGTCGTGACCCGCGTGTACTACAAGAGCCTGTTTTATCTGGTTTTCGTCGCGCCGGAAGACGAGTTTCCGATGTATCAACCCCTGTTCGAGCAGATGATACGCAGTGCGCGATTGAGATAAGGGAAAGGATAAGCCACGAATTGAACGAATTTAACGAATTGAATTCGTTAAATTCGTTCAATTCGTGGCTTATTCTTTTCGTTGAATACCGGACGATCCGGCCACGATGACGAGGTCGGCGACGTTAGCGAAAATCCCGGAATCGACGACGCCGGTCATCGCTTTTAATTGTTTCTCAACAGCCACAGGATCATCAATCGGACCACTCTTCCAGTCCACGGTGTAATTGCCATTATCGGAGATGAAGGTTTTGCCGTTCTTTGTTCGCACGGCGGCGTCGGTCAGTTGAAGCAGAATCCGCGGAACCGCCAGAGGTATCACTTCAACAGGTATAACCGTTTTCAAGCCAAGTTTTTGAACCAGCTTGCTCTCGTCAACAACAATGACGACTCGCTTCGACGCGTGGGCGACAATCTTCTCGCGTACGAGCGCCCCGCCAAGACCTTTGGTCAGATGTAACTCGGGCGACACTTCATCCGCTCCATCGACCGTCACATCGATCACCGGATGATCGCCGAACGTGGTGAGGGGCACGCCGACCTCCCGGGCGATTCGCGCCGATTCTTCCGACGTCGGAATGCCAACTACGTTGAGCCCCGCTTTGCCAAGCTCGCGGATGAAGATGGAAGCGGTTGACCCGGAACCTAAACCTACGATCATGCCGTCGCGAATTTCTTCCAGCGCGGCAAGGGCGGCGTGTCGCTTGAGCTCGTCGCTCACAGAAAGTCGCTCACCCGCTGCAGATCATCTTCTTCCTGAATGTGCAGCTTGTGTCCGCAATCGCAGAGTTGCTCGAGATCCCGTGTGGTGTCTGAAACGACAAGGCTTTCCGCCATCGACGACCCGATCCTCGCCAGCGATTGCCGGGCAAGTGCCCGCTTCGAGATGGGACTCTCAAAATCTCCGGAAACATTGATCCGCACCTTCGGCCCGTCGGTAAGTTCGTTCGCAAAGATGGTCAGCGGGGCCCAGCGATGTTGATCCTGTATTTTGGCAGCAACGTATTTGAATCCGGACGAAATGATGATGGAGGGAATCCGGGCTGCCGTCAGCGCGTCGATAACGGCCGGCACGTGCCGGTTGAGTTCAATTTCGTCGAGATATGAATAGATCTCGTCCAGCGAGCAGCCGTTCCACAGGCCGGCGTCACGGCGGCAAAACTCTTCATAAGTAATACGCCCCGACATCCATTCATCAAAATACGAACATGCCAGGGTCTCCCAGACTCCCAACCGTTCGTGCACATACCGCCAGGGGCTGGGAACCTTCGTCAGTGTTCCATCCAGATCGAAGATAACTGCGGAAATCACCTTTGAATGCGTACCAGATTCAGAAATTCGTTCCGGGTGTTTTGATTGTCTTTGAATGCTCCCAGCATTGAACTCGTGACCGCCACTGAATTCTGCTTCTCGACCCCGCGCATGATCATGCACAGATGTTGCGCTTCGATGACGACGGCGACACCGCGTGGATGAATCTTTTCGTTAATCGTCTCGGCAATTTGCTTCGTCAAGCGTTCCTGCACCTGCAGCCGTCTGGCAAACATGTCGACAAGACGCGGTATCTTGCTGAGCCCGATAACACGGCCATTCGGAATGTAGCCGACATGGCACTTCCCGAAGAACGGTAGCAAATGGTGTTCGCAGAGGCTGAAGACCTCAATGTCCCGGACGATGACCATCTCATCGTAAGCCACATCGAAGAGCGCCTTGTTGAGGAGCTCCTCCGGATCCATCTTGTAGCCGCTGGTGAGAAACCGCATCGCGCGATCGACGCGCTGAGGCGTATTCTGGAGGCCATCCCGGTTCGGATCCTCACCGATCTGCTGCAGGATCGACCGGATTTCATCAATCATCCCGACTAGTATAGGTTAACTTGCGTTCGGGTTGCGCGGGCGATGTTATCCGGCTGACGACGTCTCGGACACTCAATCCATTGGAAATGTGGTATTAAAGCGGTATGCCGATCTACGAGTATGAATGCGCGAAGTGCGGTAAGCGGATCGAAGTCATCCAGAAAATGTCCGACAAACCCTTGAAAAAGCATGCCGACTGCGGTGGAACACTCCAGAAGCTGGTTTCCGCGGCCGGTTTCCAGTTCAAAGGGACGGGCTGGTATGTGACGGATTACGCCCGCAAAGGGAAAACAGAAGCGACCGAATCAAAAGAAAACAAAGAAACCAAAGAAACGACTTCAGCGAAAGACTCTTCATCCAATGGCAACAAGGAAGGCAGCGGCAGCAAAACCGGCTCCGAAAAGACCAGCAAGAAAGACAGCAGCGCCAAGTCCGGCACCCAAAAAGACTAAGTACCTCCGGGCCGAACAGATCTATACCCGATTGCAAGCCGCCTATCCGGACGCAAAATGCGCGCTGGATCACGAAAACCCTCTTCAGCTGCTGGTTGCGACGATCCTCTCCGCTCAGAGCACGGACAAGATGGTCAATACCATCACTCCGGCACTGTTCAAGAAATACCGGACTGCCGGGCAGTTCGCCGAAGCCACTACGGAAGAACTGGAAACCATGATCCACTCCAGCGGCTTCTTCCGTAATAAAGCCAAGAGCATCAAGGCGGCGAGCCGGGTGATCGCGGACGAATACGGCGGCAAAGTACCCGACACGATGGACGATTTGTTAAAACTGGCCGGAGTCGCGCGAAAGACCGCAAACGTTGTCCTCGGTGTCGCCTACGGCAAAGCCGATGGAGTCGTGGTGGACACGCACGTACAACGACTGTCCCGCCGTCTGGATTTCACGAAAGAGGAAAGGCCGGATAAAATCGAGCAGGATCTGATGCAGCTTTTCCCTTCGGAAAAATGGATCATGCTTGCCCACCTTCTTATCCATCATGGCCGCGCCAAATGTACGGCAATGCGGCCCAAATGCGGGGAATGTCCGATCGAGGATCTCTGCTACTCCGAAGACAAGACGGTGTGATATGCGGAACTTCACGTGGGCTCAGGTTTTCACCGTCGCGCTCGGTCTGCTTCAGTGGGGTATCGCGATCGTCTCCGTCGCCGGCACGCTCGCTTTGTTCACCTGGATTGTTAAAATGATCGTCAAGAAGGATAAGCGGAATGAGCTCCATTGAGCGTTTCCGGGAAGAGCTGGAGAAATACGAGCATCCTTTCTTCCGGTTCGAAGCTCATCCGAAAGATGAGGGCGTCGAACTGATCATTCACTCCAAAATACCGGACGTGCATTCGCCAACGTATAGAATCTCTTTGCATGCCCGCGATATTCAGAGTTCCCAATTCGCCTGGACATTCCAGAAACTGCTCTACGACTGTCTGACAGATTACATCGTCGAACTGTTCACGAAGAGTCCGATGACCGGATAGGTTGCAGGCGCGGTCATAGACCATACGTGTCCAGGACAGAATGGACGGGAAGCCGCAAAGTGGCGCCTGTAAAGTTTGAATGTAGTGGATGCGATGTAAACCTGGTTTGGCTGTCAAGCTGTTGGACCAGTCCCCGCCTAACTCAGGCGGGGAATCATTGCGCCTCAGTTGACCCGGCCAAACGCCACGGTCAAATTCTTTACCGCACAAGCTCTCGGCCCTTTTTGTCCGTCTCTATCTTGGACAGCTCTGGTCACAGACCGCGCCTACAAACGCCAGGATCCAATTCAAAAGCGGATAACCTTCTGCTGCAGGCGGTCCAGCCGGCTCTGTAACAGCTTTTTCGTGCGCGGATTGTCTGTCCTCTGGAGGCCTTCCTCCAGCAGACGAGAGGCTGCGTCGTAATCTCGGGTCACGCGTTCGGCATGAATCGCAGCGCCTTCATAACCGACGATGCTGAATTCGGGGAAACGGGTCAGTTCCAGGCAGACATCGCGCGAGCGTTCGTGGTCACCGGCGCGCCGGCACGCCAGGGCGAGGCGCTCGAGAACCTTCTGGCGCATCGGTCCTGCAACGCCGCCGGCCAGAGCCATCTCGTACAGGGGAATGCTGCGACGCCAATCTGTCGAGCTTTCGAATATCCGGGCAAGAGAATACAGGTCCAGCGGTTCATCCAGAGACGCTGGCTCGAATGTGACACGATCGCACGCATGGACGGTGAGTGCTGCAAGCGACAGGACATCGTCCACGTTGTGCGTAAAAACAGAGTAGAGCGTGGTGCTCGCCCGCCGCTGCAGGTAATCGAAATAAACCCGCGGAATCTCGGCGCCCGGAATATCCGGTCCACGCATGAAACTCAGCAACCCGCGCTCCAGCGCAGCCAGTCGGCAGCTCCCGTGCCCATTTCGCCAGAGCTTCCGCGCGCTGAACAGAAGATCGAAATGAGACATACGTTCGAACGGGCTATCCAGGCGGGCGAGCGTGAAGCGGGTTTCGAGCAGAGGGATGTCGAAAGCGGCACCGTTGTAAGTAACCACCAGTTCAAACTTCGCAAGCAACCCGGCGAGAGCCAGAAGCATCGATGGCTCTTCATCGAAATCTCGAATGAAGAATTGAATCATCTGGAAATCATCATCGACCAGATACCCCAGACCGATCAGAAACGGGCATATCCCGGTACCGCCATGCACGCCTGTTGTCTCGGTGTCGAGAAACACAATCCGCTCACGATGCGGCGCCAGGCCTTTCTCGCGCATGAGCTGCATGAGGAACGCCAGGTCCGGCGAACAGAGACGGCTGAGACGGACGCGTCCGTGAAAATAATCGTGAGGGTATGTGGCTCTGGTAACGTAATGCGACCCGGAATCATTTCTGCAGATCTCGCCGGGCGGCAAAATCGAACGCGGGCTGACGGTCAGCGAACTGCCTCCCGCCAGCGCGTATCTGGCCAGTTGTGATTTCCAGTCTGTCGTTGCAGGCTTCAGCCCGCGTTCCAGACCTCGTAACGCTTTAGCAAAGTCAGGCATGGTTCAAACAATCAAGAAGCGAAAGAGCGACTTGTTTCGCCATAATCGTCGGACCGACGCAGGACGGACAGCCGTCCTCACATTTGCATGACGAGATGAGCTGGTGCGTCGCGCGCAACACCTGATCATGGATTTCAAACAGCGGCCGGCTGAGTCCGATTCCACCGGGGAAATTGTCGTAAATGAAAATAGTCGGATTGAATGCGGGATCTTCGATACCAGCCTCAACAGCCGAACCGAGGTCCCGGCGATCACACATCAGGAAGACGCAGGAAAGGTTCGCGACAGCATAGGCCAGACCGTGCAGACCGTTCAGCCGGTCGGTTGTGGAGTAGGGCAGAGACTCGAACACCTCGCGAGGAATCGTCACCCAATACGCGGTCGTGTGCATTTCCTGGGTCGGCAGACTCAGATCTCCGGATCCGACATTCTCCATCGTGTAGAACTTGATCTTTTTAAACCCCACGACCTGATGTGCAACATGCACTTCGCCGTGGTTGTGCTCGAAAGCGACTTCCATGGTTTCCAGAATTCGCACCTTCGTATAGGTGATCGCATCCGTGAAGTAATCCGAATCCACCTGCTTCACATAGGCGCGCCGCCCCGGGATATCCAGTTGATAAACGTAGTACTGCTGGCCTTGATGGAGATAAATCGCCTTCTCATGCAACGTCGTAAAGGCGCTGGTGTAATCGACTTCCCCGATGATTCGCGAATCGCCGGTCATTTCGACAATGACAAAGTTATCCGAACTGATGCTGCGTAACGATATCGAATCCGCCGGGTACGAATCGTTCGTCCAGTGCCATTTGTTCCCGCGCGAGGTGAATGAAGCCGCGCTCGCGCAGAAACTCGAGAATTTCCGTGACGTCGTGCCCGCCAAATTTTTCGGATGCGCCGAAAGGAAGTTCGAACGCGGCGCACTGCAGATGGCTTATCAGAATATGAATGTTGTCCGGATTGATCAGCCCCATCTCAGGCGGCTGGCTTAAAAAATATTCCGGATGATTGACGATGAACTGATCCAGCGGATTGCTGGAGGCGATCAGCACGGCTACGGACGTCCCGCTGCGGCGGCCGGCGCGGCCCATCCGCTGCCAGCTGGAAGCAATCGTGCCGGGATATCCGGCGAGTATTGCAACATCGAGGCTGCCGATATCGATACCCAGTTCCAGTGCATTGGTGGATACGACGCCGCGAATGCGGCCCTCCCGCAGCCCGCGTTCAATACGCCGCCTCTCATTCGGAAGGTAACCGCCGCGGTATCCGACAATCATGTCCTCGGGCAATGGCCCGTCTTCGAGCGATTCTTTCAAATAACGAACAAGGATTTCGGTGATCAACCGGCTGTTTGCGAAAACAATCGCCGGAATCTTCCGCTTCAGGAACGCGCCGGCAATGTGCTCGGTTTCCTTGACGTAAGACCGCCGGATCCCAAGCTGCTGATTGACTACCGGCGGATTGTAAAAAAACAGGTGCTTTTCGCCTTCACCCGCTCCGCTTTCCTGAACGAGTTCGAAAGGCTGGCCCGTTAGCTTCTCCGCCAGTTCCCGCGGGTTCGCAATCGTCGCCGACGTGCAGATGAACTGTGGCGTGCTGCCGTAAAACTGGCAGATACGCGCCAGACGCCGCAACAGGTTGGCAAGGTGACTGCCGAATACGCCACGGTACGTATGCAATTCATCCAGGACGATGAACTGCAGATTCTCGAAAAGACGACTCCACTTCGTGTGGTGCGGCAACACGCCTTTGTGAAGCATGTCGGGATTGCTCAACACGATGTGTCCTCGCGAGCGGATCGCCGAGCGGGCATCCTGCGGCGTATCGCCGTCGTAAGCATAGACGCCGATAGCGCTGCTCCCGGCAAGATCGTTCGCCCACTGCATGAAATCATCCAGCTGATCGTAGGTGAGGGCTTTCGTCGGATACAGACAGAGCGCCCGCGCGTCGGGATTTTCCAGATGGCGCTGAAGGACAGGAAGGTTGTAGCAGAGCGTCTTGCCGGAGGCGGTGGGCGTAACGATCACGACATTCTTACCGCCGCGCGCCAGATCAAACGCTCGCGCTTGATGCGTATAGAGCTGCTCGATTCCGCGGCGCTTCAGCGCGCGCTCGAGCTGCGAGTTCATCCCGGCGGGAAACTCTGCGAACTGCGGTGGGCGTGCCGGAAAATAGTGATAACCCGAAACGCAGTCGTTCTTCCGGAGTTCTCCCAGATACTCGGGAAGCGTTGATGGTCTGGTTAAAGCGGAGTCTCGCAGGACCAACTGTGATTTTGGCCGCATGAAGCCCAAAATGCGACGAACGGAGCCCAGATCAGGTCCGCTGGACAAAAAAAGAGGCGGCTTCGTTGGGAGCGGACCATCGAAACCGCCTTTCGCGCCTATGAGAGGAGTGGGCGAGGGAGAGAAAATTAATAAAATTTATGAATTCAAACTTCCAGTACGCTCCAAAATCTTCACTGGTTACAACTCTGATTTAACGCCAGCGTGCTCGATTTAATGCAGGCGAAGTGCCAAAGGGATAAGCCACGCGCATTCGCAAGCAAAATATTGCAGATCAATATCTTACCTTGTAATTCTGATAAAACTCTCGCGCTGCAGATTACCGCGACTGTACCGATTGGGCGCATCTGCCAGATACAAGTGTTTCCAATCGAAACACCAACAATTCTCCGATCGGTTTTCTGTAGGGGCGGTCTATGACCGTCCGTTTTTCGTTGATTGCACGAAGAACGGGCGGTCATAGACCAGAGCTGTCCAAAACGAGAATGGATGCCGCGGTTGGTGTCTGCCAGTCCCCGCCTTAGTAAGGCGGGGATGCCCTCGCGCAGCGAGGCTGGGGCGGTCTGTTCATAGTCGCGAAGCGTCCTTTCAGATATTCGCGAAGCGCACCGATTGATGAGGAGCGCTTCGCGGCCATCTATAAGGTGCGCGCTCCGCGCGATCTTTGAACAGACCGCCCCGCCTTCGCTGCGCGAAGGCACCCCGCCTAACTAGGCGGGGAATGGTCAACGCGTTGCAGCCAAACCAGGTGTACATCGCATCCATTACATTCAAACCTTTACAAGGCACTACTTTGCGGCTCCCCGTCCATTCTGTCTGGGACAAGTCTGGTCTATGACCGCCCCTACAACTTCTCTCGTCTTCATTGGAATTCTGTAGTCGCAGGCTTCAGCCCGCGTTTGTTACAGTCAATACATGAAAATTCAGCTCACGTACGAACAGCCGTCGCGGGTTAAGACGGACTTGCTTGTGGTTATTCTGGACTCCGAAATCCGATTTCATGATCTCAGCGGCTCACCATTGGACGAGACCGTCCGGCGAATCGAGCGCGACGTCAAAGAGAAGCGGCTGAAAACGGACTACTTCACCTCGCTCGATTCACGAGGGCCCGCCGGGAACCTGGCGCTGTATTCGACGGCGCTGAATCCGGGGTACAACAGCTGGGAGAATCTGAAAATTTTTGTGGGGCGCGCGATCCGCTCGGCCAGTGATCATGGCCTCCGCAAGGTGTCGTTATTGTTGAACACCGAGGATGCGCTGCACTATGTCGGCAAGGCTGTCGAAGGTGCGATTCTCGGCAGCTACAGCTTTGACCGCTACAAGAGAGAAAAAGCAGAATTCGACAAAGTCGATTTCGATATCGTCGCGCTGAAAACAAACGATTCGCAAAACCGGCGTTACGTTTCGCGGTACACCCTTGTTTCCGAGGCGGTCAACCAGGCGCGCGACATCATTAATGAACCCGGCTCCGTCGTAACTCCGCAATACCTGGCGCAGGCGGCGGGCGATGTCGCAAAAAAATCCGATCTGGATCTGAAAGTCTGGGACGAGAAGAAGCTTCAGAAAGACGGCTACAACGGGCTGCTGCAAGTCGGGCGCGGCAGCATCTACCCTCCACGGATGATCCGGCTCGCTTATCGAGCGAAAAAAGCCAAACGACATCTGGCATTTGTCGGCAAGGGCGTCACCTTCGATACCGGCGGCATCTCCATCAAACCCGCCGACAAGATGTACGAAATGAAAGGTGACATGTCGGGCGGCGCTGCCGTGCTGTATGCAATGCAGGTCATCGGGAAACTCAAACCGGAAGTAAATGTAACCGGCATTATCCCCACCGCTGAAAACTTTCCGGACGCGAACGCGCAACGGCCGGGTGATATCTTCTACGCAAAGAACGGCAAGTCCATCATGGTGGACAACACGGACGCCGAGGGCCGCCTGATTCTGACCGACGGTCTGCATCTGGCCGGCGAGGAAAAAGCCACACACATTCTCGACATCGCCACGCTCACCGGCGCCTGCGTGCGCGCTCTCGGCCTCAGTGTTGCCGGCGTGATGGGCAATGACAGCAAACTCGTCGCCGCCGTCATTCAATCGGGACAAAATCAGGGCGAAGCTTTCTGGGAGCTGCCGTTGCCCGAAGAATATAAGGACCTGCTCAAAACGCCCTATGCGGACATCAACAATATCGGCGGACCCGTGGCCGGCGCCCTGACGGCAGGCTTGTTTCTTCAAGAGTTTGTTCCTGCGCGCACGGCCTGGGCTCATCTCGACATCGCCGGGCCCTTCATTCGCGAGAAGGACTGGAAATACTATGAAGCCGGTGCGATCGGCTTCGGCCTCAAGACGCTCGTCGATGTCGCAGAGCGCTTTAGTGATTACGGGCTGTAGGACCTGGCGCTGTCTATGACCATGGGTATCCAAGACAGAATGGTGAAATTGTGGATACGATCTAAACCTGGTTTGGCTGTAACGCTGCTGCCCCAGTCCCCGCCTAAGTTAGGCGGGGTGCCTTCGCGCAGCGAAGGCGGGGCGGTCTGTTCAAAGACGCGTAGCGACCTTATGGATTTCCGCGAAGCGCTCCTTATCAATTCGGGCCGCTGCGCGGAAATCCATAAGGAACCGCTTCGCGGGACTTTGAACAGACCGCCCCAGCCCTCGCTTCGCGAGGGCATCCCCGCCTAGCTTAGGCGGGGACTGCAGACACGCGAACTGTGGCATCCCTTCGTTTCGGACACCTTGGTCATAGATCGCGCCTACAATCCAAAAAACTGGTTCAAAAGACTGACTCACAGCCTTGTTATACAGAGGCAAAAAAGGGGATCACTTGCTCGACAACTATCGTGAAGCCAAAGAGCGCTACGATTTTCAGATGGGCCCGGTGCGTGGCGGACTCGCCACAGCGCTCGATATTCTGACGGATGCGCTCGCCTTGGTCGGCCAGCATGGAGTCTATTGCAGGAGCCAGCGGCAGCCGCAATTCCCTGCCATGGATGTCCGCCTTGTCATGCAGCAGATTGAAGACTCGAAATCGCTGATTATTACCGCCATGGAAGAGCTCAAGAAACGCTGATACCATGAAAATATGAATGTCCGGAAGGTTGGGCATGTCGATGTTTTTCTTGACGACGCCGGATTCGTTCAGTCCATCCAGCTCACCGGCCGTCCTCTGTACCTGACTGCAGATCCGTCGCTGCTCAGGAAACAATTTCGCGGTGAGGCACTCCAGGCCGCGCCACCCGCCGCTGCCCTTTACAGCCACGTCTCGACGGATGCGATCATCAAAGCCAATCCGGATTGTTATTACTATGACGACAGGTTAGGGACACTCGTGTTGCGCTCGCTCGGGAATGGCGGATTTGTCGAACCGGGCGATATACGAAGCGGCGGGTTCGGCATGATTCTGGCCGGCGAGGGCTGGGGTGAGGGCTCATCGCGTGAAGTCGCCGCCTTGGCGCTTTTGTACGCCGGGATCGGCATCGTCTTCGCCCCCACCATTGCGCCGATTCACCGGCAAAACCTGATCAACAACGGGATGTTCCCGGTCAGCGATGAGCAACTCGCCAAACGGCTTGCAGCGCGGGAGCGGGTGGAAATTGAAGAGCTGATCCGGGACTTCGATGAATTATCGAGGCGCGTCGTCCACTACGGCGGATTGTTTCATTTTCTGGAGGCGCGCGCGCAGGGCCGGGAGGCCGATTCGCCGATCGAAAGCCCATCCAGGAAGATGACTCTTGCCGAGAAGATCCTGGCGCGACATATGAAAACCAGACACGGCGCCGTCCAGGCTGGAGATGCCGGATTCATTCAGGTCGATGCCGGATTTTCACACGACTACACCACGGCGCCTGCCTATGCCATGGTCCAGTCGGCGCTCGGCCGCCCTCCACGCATTCTCAATCCATCGTCCATCCATACATTTCCGGATCATCTCTCGCTGGCGGGGAACCTGCCCGGAATCACCGCGGAAGCACTTGCCGGCATCCAGGATCTGCGAGCCGGCCAACGGCGGATTGCCCGGGAACTGGGCATTCAATTTCACGCTACGGCTTCCGGAGGCAGCACCGGGATCTGTCACACCGTTGTGCGTGAAGAGATTGCCTTACCCGGACAGGTGATCCTGGGGACGGATTCGCATACGTGCTCGGCTGGAGCACTGAACTGCCTGGCATACGGCATCGGCAACACCGAAATCGCCTGCGTGTGGGAACACAATGAAATTGCCGGACGGGTGCCTCATACCGTGCGTATCCGGCTGTCCGGGAAACTGCGCTCGTCCTGCACAGCCAAGGACGTCATTCTGCAGCTCGCTCACGATGGCAAACTCAAAGGAACCTTTACCGGAAAAGTCATGGAATTCTGCGGACCGGGGCTCGCCGAATTCACCTTCGAGGAGCAAGCCGTCCTGGCCAATATGGCGGTCGAATGCAACGCGCTGACCGCCATTATGGAACCCACAGAACCGCTGATCCGGTATCTGACGGAGCATCGCGGCCTCACCCGTGTGCAGGCGGAGTCGATGATCGTGTATGCGGATCCGGATTCGCAGGTCGACGAGACGATCGACCTTGACCTCGGGCAGATTCAAACACTCGTTGCCACACCGGGACATCCCGGCAATGGCCTTCCCCTCGAGAAGGTACGCGGCACTCGAGTGGACATGGCCTATGCGGGATCCTGCACGGCCGGAGATATCACATCGATTGCCATGTATGCGCAAGTACTGGCCGGCCGTCATGTGCGCATTCCCACTTTCATCCAGTACGGTTCCGAGCGCGTCCGTGAGGAAGCCAGACGCCGCGGACTGCACGAAACCCTGTTGCAGGCCGGTGTACAGATGATCGAAGAACCCGGCTGCGGGGCATGTATCAACGCCGGCCCCGGCGGGCCTCAGCGCGGCCAGGTCGCCATTTCTGCCACCAACCGCAACATGCCGGGGCGTATGGGTGAAGGCGACGCCTACCTCGCAAACCCTTATGTTGTAGCAGCTTCTGCGGTTCAGGGCCGTATCTGTGGTCCTGAGGATCTGCCGCCCGGCGACGGATCTGCATCAATTTAACAATTCCACAAGGCTTTTTTACTTTACTTGGCCGCGCCCCTATTGCATAACATTCGACTTGAACTTGCAGATTGAAGAACTTGGAAACCGAATCGCTCCGGATGGAGGCGAAACGGTTCTATCGCTTTCTGTAAGCACCACGGTAAGCACTGACAATTCAGGAGGGGAACAGGATGAACCCAATGATCAATAACGAAGGATTCGAACTGGAAATTCAGATCGAAGAACTCGAAGCCAAAATCGCCCCGGACGGCGGCGAGACCGTTCTGCCATTGACGACTATAAAACACGGCCACCACAAGTAACACCTCAGGGCGGCCCCAGTGGCCGCCCGAAATCGTCTCCTCTTGCCCTGTGCTATTCTCACACCATGCGGATAGGTGTGACCGAATACGTCGATTGTGCGCACTTTCTTCCCGGCCACCCCAAATGCGGTCCTCTGCACGGCCACACTTACAAAGTCGAAGTGACAATTGAAGGACAGCCGAAAGGCGGCATGATCATGGACTTCGGCGACATGAAGCAGGTGATCCGGGAAGTCCTTCGCCCCTACGATCACCGGTCCTGGAACGATTTTCTCCAGTATCCCTCGGTCGAAAACATCTGTGAACTACTCGGCGGCAAGCTGAAAGAACGCCTGCAACATCCCTTCACTCTCCGCGTCTGGGAAGGACACGGGAAGTGGGCGGAGATCTGAACAAGCCTATGAACCGAATTGAGATCTTGAAAGGTTTCCTGGAAGAAAATCCGTCGGATTCGTTTTCCCGCTACGCTCTGGCTCTCGAATACCTGAAGCTGGGTCAGCACGATGATGCAGTGAAGGAATTCGAGGCCGTCCAGAGCAACGATCCCGGTTACGTCGCGACATATTTCCAGCTCGGCCAGCTATACCAGAAGCTGGGCCGCACCCATGACGCGGAGAAGACGTTCCGGACCGGAATCACCGTCGCGGGTAAGGCGGGGGACGAACACACCCGCAGCGAGCTGGAAGGCGCGCTGGAAGCGTTGCTCTAACTCGAAGAAGGTAAGTTTTAGCTTTTTTAACCAGTTTTTTGGAAGAGAGCGACGAACTTCCGGAGTTGTCCGAGTTGATTCTGGGTAGACGTTGAATGGGGGTAAGTCCCCGCCTAACTTAGGCGGGGACTTCGCTCCTCACATCTCATGACGAACTTCGGCTGCGTTCGTGGTCTCAGGTTACTACCGCTGTTTGGTTGCATGTCACGTCTTTTCCTTCAATCTCTCGATTAACTTCTTCTCTTTCGCGCGAATCTGTTCCTCCGTCCCGCGGCGCGCGACCGGATACTCGTTCAGGTCGACCAGCATGAACGAAGCGATCAACGGAAACTTCTCTTTCACCAGACGATACTTTTCCTGCTCGATGAACCGATAGTCGGGATGGCCCTGCGACACCGTGCGCAGTTCCGTCTCCCAGAACAATTGCCGGAAGTTCTGCCACTGATAAAAACGCACGCGATACGCCAGCGGGACGGCGTATTGCGCCAGATCACGATCGATGGGTTCCAGCTTCCGGAAAAGCTGGTCGGCGCGCTGCAGCGCTTCTTCGAACGGTTCAGCCAGGCCGGCCTGTTGCAGTTCCAGAGGAACGCTGTATCCGTGGAAGGTTGAAAATGCCTGGCGCTCCTGCGTCATCATGCGGTGCCGATGGAGATCGCGATAGGAGCCGATATCCATCACGATCTCAAAGCGGAGGTAGGCATTTTCGAAAGCTCGCCCCACTTTCTGCCATCGCGCGGAACGCTTCGGAAGATACTGCTGAAGCAGTTCGAGTTTTTCTGCGGACGACATGGACCTGGCTCGGGCTGTTGCGTCGTCCCAACTGGAATGCGTCTGCTGGAAAACGATGCCGGCAAGGATTTTCGTCTCCGATTCAGGATCAAAGTCGATCAGCCGGACCTCCGGCCTGGAAATACCTTGTGGTTCGGCTTGTGGTTCGTCGGGGCCCAGGAATTGACGCACGGCGCCGTGGCGTCCGCTGAGGTAATGCTGGTAATCCTTCGACTTTTCATCCGAGAGCCGCAGCAGCAGCGACGGGATTTCTTTATCCAGCTCCGTCTTGATCGCGTTCGCAAACCACCTTAACTCTCCCAGAGGATGTGCCGCCGTGCGATTGATCAGATATTCAAACGCCTGGGCGTTTCCACGAAAGGCGACCTGACCGAGCGTCGCCATGGGGAGGAGCCCACGAAGGGTATCAAATGCTTTCTTCTCCAGAATGGAGTCTTTCTCTTCAAAATTTTTCCGCAACCAGTCCTGCAAACGAGGAAGCAGCGCGACGTAGGTATCGAACAACTGGTCCATGACGGCAAGGTATTCGCCCGACAAGCCGTGGCGGGTAAGATCCGGCTTCGGAATGTAGTAGAGATAACGGTCTCCTACCTTCGAACCAAAATTCACGTAACGTGTGGACTTTTCGATCGGTTCCAGCCCGACACGCTGATCTTCGAGGTATTTCATCGCCACCTGAGAGATTCCCCAGGCAATCACGTGCGTCCCGGTGACCTGAGCAATCGAATCGTCGCCATATTGCGACAGCCACTTCGAGTAGAACGACTGCGCACGCTGGTTATTGAGAATGTGTCTGAAGCCGTGATCCCTGAGGAATACAACCGTATCTTCGAGTTCGCGCGCAAGCCGCGGATCGTCACCATTCACGATCGGATAAATATATTCGTTCAATAAAACTTCAAACAGCGAACCCGACGCCCGGCTGGCCCGCGAACACAGCGCGCCGGTAATTTCCGGAGGCAGATTTCTCAAAACCGAGATGATCCCGCTGGGATTCGTTGTAAATGCTTCAAGAAAATGGAGATCGCGCTGGGACCATTCACCCGGAGAGAAATCCGGCCGGTAATCATCTAAAATTTCTTGCATGCCTAAGGAGCCTACGTTTATTCGGGGACTTGTTGGGTCCGCCGTTCCATTAGCAGTCGCGATAGCAGTGATATTGCTCGCGACTGCCTTGTATTACACATTCTGGTTCGGCGTCGAATGGATTAGCCGCTGGCTGTTTTAACGCCGGCGCGATTTTTTTTCGCCCTGCCCCAGAACATTCAGGAAACCGCCAATGTCCTGACGGTCGCTTAATGATTTTTCGAACAAATCGCCGAACTTGTCGAGTCTCTTGAAAATCGTTTTGATCGTATACGCTTGCGGATCGATGGGCTTCTTGAACTCCTCCCATTTCAGCGGCGTCGAAACGGGAGCGCCAGGCCGCGGCCGCGGCGAGTACACCGATGCAACGGTTTTTCCCCGGATGTTCTGCAGATAGTCGACGTAGACCTCATGCGGTTTGCGTTTTCGCACCACGCGCTCGATGGTGGCGTACTCCGGAATCCGCTGCACCACAATCGAGGCGATGGTTTCGGCGAATCGCCGTACATCATCATAGGTGAATGTGTTTTCCAGGACCGCCAGATGAACATGGATGCCGGTTGCTCCTGACGTCTTGGGATATCCCCGCAGGCCAAGCTCATCGAGGACGCCTTTCAAGACGATGGCAACCTTTTGAACCGTTGCGTAAGGAGCCTCGACCGGATCGAGGTCGAAGACCAGGTAATCCGCATAATCCAGATGCTGAACGCGCGACATCCACGGATTCTGCTGGATGTTGCCGGTGTTCGCGATGTACAGAAGTTGATCGCGATCCGCACCGATAAAGTACCGGATGTAACGCTCGACGTCACCCGACCACAGCTCTTGAGTGCGTATCCAGGCGGGCGTGTAGTCCGGTGCGTCCTTTTGATAGAACGAGTCGCCGTGAATCCCGTTTGGAAAACGCTCGAAGACGAGCGGCCTGTCGAGCAGGTGCGGAATCAGAAAGGGCGAAATCTTATCGTAATATTCGATCAGGTCGCCTTTCGTGTAGCCATCCTCTGGCCAGAAAATCTTGTCGAGATTGGTAAATTCGATCTTGTGGCCGGAACGCGGGCTGGGGGCAATGGGGGGGCAATGGGGTCAGCCCCCCCTCGCGGCACGAACCGTGCTGAAGACGGTAATCCACGTTTCAACCGGGGGTCTGACCCCATTGCCCCCAGCCCGCGTTCCGGCAAGCTATCCTGCAACCGGCACTGCTTCGGGTCGATATCGTCGCGAAAGCCCTGAAAGATAGGCGCGCGCAGCTTCTTATCCGATGTCCACTCGGCGAAGCGGATTTCGCACACCAGTTGGGGCTGAACCCATGTGGATCGTCGCACTTCGGCGGGAATTTCCTTGAATGGACAAGTCCTGGTCTCGAGTGGTTTCAGCTCCTTCATGGTTTCGGCCAACGTCTGATCGTCGAAGCCGCCGCCGCTGCGGCCGACATAGATCAAATCGCCGTTGTTGTACAAACCGACAAGCAGCGATCCGAAATATTTGCGTGCCCCTTCGGGCGGCGTAAAACCGCCGACGACAAAATGATCGGTGTGCTGGGTTTTGATTTTGAGCCAATACCTGGAACGCGCCTGCTGGTATTCGCTGGTTTTGAGTTTGGCAACCATCCCCTCGAGCCCGTGTTCTTCGACGACCTTGAAGAAGCCGATGCCCGTCTCTTCAACGTGATCGGCAAAGCGGATCCATCCCTGCTGCATTTCGAGCAGCTTCTGCAGAACCGCTTTGCGTTCGATCAAGGGGAATTTCATCAGGTTGTAACCGTTCAGATAAAGCAAGTCGAAGGCATAAAAATAGACGGGGGTTTGCTGATCGGCGGCCTCAATGTCCTTCGCGCGTGACAGATGAATGCGAGGCTGCAGCAGACTGAAGTGCGCCTGCCCTTTGTCGTCGAGCGCGACAATCTCGCCATCCAGAATAATGCTCTCGACGGGCAGCGCTGCGACAGCCGCTGCCAGGGTTGGAAACCGGGGGCTGAGGCTTTTGCCGTTGCGCGTCCACATCTCCACCTTCTGGCGAGTCTTGACCACGATGGCGCGCATGCCATCGAGCTTCAGTTCGAACAGCCAGTCCTTGTTATTGAAGGGTTTTTCAGAGAGCGTCGCGAGCATCGGCTGTGTGATTCCGGGCAATGCCACCTGCCCCGCCCTTTTCATGCCATATTTTTCAAGCTCGCGTTCGACGGTCGTTACCCACTGCTTCGCATTCTTCCCGGAATCGACGTCGTCGACGAGCTTTCCGGAAATGATCGATTCCGGCCGCGTTTCGGTGATATCGGCCTGGGGATCGGCATACTCATCGCGGACCTTGAAAAAGATCCACTGGCGCGGTTCGCGGCTGCCGCGAACCAGCACCCACTCCCCGTGCAATTTCCTGCCGTGAAGAACGAAGTGAAATTTGCCTTTCTTCCAGCCGATATCCGGCGTTTCCGGATCGACCATGTCGTAAGTACCGCTGTCCCAGATGATGACGTTTCCCGCCCCGTAGTTCCCTTTCGGAATGACACCTTCGAAGCCGCCGTAGTCGATCGGATGATCCTCCGTTAACATCGCCAGGCGTTTCTCACCCGGATCGAGACTCGGGCCTTTGGGAATCGCCCACGACCGGAGGACGCCTTCCATCTCCAGACGGAAATCGTAATGAAGGCGGGTGGCATGGTGTTTCTGAATGACGAAGGTGTTTCCGCGCCGCGTCTGCACCTCGCCCGGCGGTTCTGGCGTGTCGTTGAACCGGCGCTTTTTCTTATATTCTTCAAGACCCATGCGGAATCAACCCTATAATACCGAGCATGGGACGCATGCGGATCAAAAAGAAGGAAGCGGTGATTCCATTTCGCGAGACGATCGCCTTCCGGATGATTCTGCTGACGGTCTCGGTGATCTTTTTCCTGGTGGCGCTCTATGTTTTAGCCCGCGCCTTCAGGACCAGCCTGACATTGACCATCGCCTCAGGTGCAGCCGTCGTCGCCGCAGCAATCGCGGTCTTCTACAATCTGGATCACATGCGGGATGCCAAGATTCCGAAGCACACCATGAATCGGTTGAAGCGAAGATAAGCCACGGATTGAATGGATTTAACGGATGGGCGCATTCAAAGACTGTTTGAATGCGCCCATCCGTTAAATCCGTTCAATCCGTGGCTTATTTAGAGCTTGTCAGGCTGGGTGAATGTTTCCCCGGGTTCGACGCCGTGCGGACGCGGTGTATCTCGATCAAGGTGAGGATCGCGGCGGGAATGTAGCTCAGCACCCAGATGGGCGCAAACCAGCCCGCGGCGCGCAGCCGCCGGGCAAAAAGGAAGTAACTCGTCCACATGAGGAGGTAGCTGACGCCGGAGAAAGCCAGAATGCTGGCGCCGGCAAAGTTATCGACACCGTGGACAAGCCCGAAAACGGAGCCGACGACGCTCAGAACGGCCATCACGGCGCTGCCGACGACAAAACCGGAAGCACTGGCACCGTAACGCCGCTCCGGATCGACCGAGGACGACCATGAGCGCACATTCGCATCGCGCCACATCCATCGGGAGCCATCCGACGCAAAGGTGCGCAGGCCGTCCACCTGGTAGCCCCACAAGTTCCAGGCCGCGTCGTTGAGAATCCCGGGCATCCGGTTGATCTTGCTGATGACCTCGAATGCTTCGCGATTGAGCAGCAGGAAGGAGGATTCGAACTCCATTCCTTTTC
Organism: uncultured Acidobacteriota bacterium; assembly: GCA_963738025.1. Taxonomy (GTDB): domain Bacteria; phylum Acidobacteriota; class Terriglobia; order 20CM-2-55-15; family 20CM-2-55-15; genus 20CM-2-55-15. Next base: position 173,682 of record CAVTWA010000004.1, read on the forward strand.
GCCGTTCGCGGCGGCGATTGGCGATGCGGACCATCTGAAGGATGTGCTCCATCGACGGCGCGATGATTCTCTGCAGAAGCGACCGGCAACGCACGCCGGGTCGCAGCATCAACGCCGAGATTTCGTTGGATCCGGCAAATTCCAGCGCCGTCTCGACCGCAAACCGGTCTAAAACGACATCCGACTCCAGGATCACAAACCAGCGGCCGCGAGCGGCAGACTGAGCCTGCTCCAGCGCGCGGATCCGGTCGTTAACGGTATCGATGGGGAAAACCGTGGAGACGAGGCGAACCGGAATATGGGAGCGGCCGCTGCGGAATTGTTTCGCCATATCCACAAAACGGCGGTCTTCCTCGTAATAAACCAGAACAAGTTCGATAAAAGGGTAAGACTGGCCGAAAATCGAACTGATCGCGCGCCGGATTTTCTCCACCGTCTCCGCCGGTCCATGCAATGGTACGAAGATGGAAATAACCCCGTAAGCGCCTGACGCACGGCGCGCCATGAAGCGGTTACGGCCGGAAATGCCGAACCAGGTTTCCAGAAAGACGAGCAGGGTGGCGAGGGCAGCAAGCCAACAAACGAAGAGAAGGGCGTATTGGAGCAGAGATCCGGACCCCATACCTTCGTTCTAATTTATCTGTAATAATTTTTCAATCGCTGATACAACTCCGCCGTCGCTTTACAATCCGCCAGACAGTAATGTGCGATTTCGTCGAGCCGCCCCTGGCGGAAATAATCGCCCACTTTGCTGCCATTGATGCCGTTTTTGGGTGACTGAACTCCAAAGATTTCGCAGAAAAACTCGAGCGTGCCTCTGCGGTAACGCTCGAAATTGGTCAGCACCTCGCGCACATCGAAATGCCGTTCGGTGCTGAACCGGCGGGTATCCAGCAGAATGTCGCGGGGAATGGGAACACCCATGATCGCGCTTCGAATGTTGATGTAAGGGAAATCAAATGATTTTCCGTTAAACGTGACAAACCGCTGCGGCCGGATCTGGCCGATATCCGACCAGAAGTTCGCCAGCAGCTCGCGCTCGTCGGGCTGGCAGTACGCCCGTGAGCGCTCGAGTTCGAGCCAATGCACGCCGATGCAGATGATTCTGCCGGTGCAGGGGTCCAGGCCGAAGGATTCGACGACTTTCTGGCGATCTTCGTCGGTTTCCACATCCAGAAGGATCTCCCGGGCTCTTGCCGGAATGCCCTCGAGGTTCTGTCCAACGGTCTCGATATCCACAATCAGGGTAGCGGGCTGTCCCATTCCCACAGCTTACGGGCCGGGCGGACAGGTCAGGACTCATTGGACAGGTGGCCGTCAGATTGCAGGCAAGAGGCCGCGGATTGAATCCCTTAAATCCGTTGAATCCGTGGCTTATCCACCCCCCACAGGAGTACAATGGCCGCAGTATCCATAAAAGGAGCGCAATATGAACACTCTGGTGTTCCTGTTGATGATGCAAGCTGCTAGCACGAGTTTCATCGTTTCAACGAAGGCCGGCGTCGTCAACTATGTCCGAGGTGCGTCAACCGTAAAAGCGGCAACAAGCGTCCCTGCAGGAAAGGTCATTGCGACAGGCCCGGGTGGTGCTGTCGAACTGTTGCTCAATCCGGGATCCTATCTGCGCATGGGCGAGAACACGCACGTGATCCTCGATAAAGTCGAGCTCTACGACATCGCAGTCCACATCGTAGATGGCTCTGCCATTATCGAATCCAACGGATTCGACAAAGAAGTCCCGCTCACGGTAACCACTGGCGACCTGAAGATGGAGATCATCAAAGACGGCATTTACCTCTTTTCCGACGGAAAGGTGGTGGTCGTCGATGGCAAGATTCGCGACTCCAAAAATGGTCTGGTGTACGGAAAGGGCTATCAGATTTCCGATGACCAGGGGTATCGCGCTCAGAAAGTGAAAACATTCACCACCGGACTTGAACAGTGGAGCCAGCAGCGCGATGCGCAAATCGCAAAGGCGAATCTCAATGTCGCCCGGAGCCTCAGCCAGACTCCCGGCGTCCCTGTCGGTTCGTTCCAGGACGTGTGGCTCTGGTATCCGGCATTCGGTTCGTTTATCTATATGCCCGGATATCGTTACCGGTCTCCTTATGGCTACGCGTATCAAAATGTGACACCCGTTTATCGGGGCGGGGGCGGCTTTGGCGGTCCGCCCAATTCGAGCGCAAATGCGGCGAATGGCGCACCGAACAACTCGAACGCGGGCTCGAATTCCGGGGGCGGCGTGGCGAGCGGCGGGGGCGGGGGCGGCGGTTTCAATGGCGGCTTCGCAGGTAATCCCGGATCCGCGACAGCATCCGGCGGAATCGCGACCTCGGGTGCAGTCAGCGGCGGTGGACGCACTGCGCCTCCTGCATCGTCCGTAGGGAAGTAACGAACAGAGACGAATTGGCTGACCGCGACCGGTTGGCCTAAAAAAAGGGATAAGCGGCATGTGCCGCTTAGTCCCTTTTAACGTTCTTGCTCTTTGCGAAACTAGAACACGATGCGTGCAACCAGGAAGAGTTGACGCGAATTGCTGCTCAAGAACTGATCGAACTGGCCGAAATTCGGATCGCCGGCAAGCAGCGGATTGCGCGGAATGCTGCTGTAGTTGGTGACCGGATAAACATCGTTGACCAGATCGCCCGTCCATTGCGGATGATTGAACAGATTCAAACGCCGATGCTCCGATTTCGAAGCGCTTCGATTCGCTCATCGCGAAACGCTTCAACAACGTCAGGTCGAAGTTGCTGGTGCGGCTCAGCGGGAACGTATTCCTGCCGGCATTCCCGAACACACCGAGACCTGCCTGGATGTACCTCGCATTCGAGGTTGTCGCGACGTACGCCACGGTCGAGTTGCGTCGGCGGCAGTTTAAACGGTGTTGTGACTCCCGTACGATCCACGGCGAGAATACGCTGGATACGGACGCTAAACCCGCCGGATTCAATACGGCGCGGTCTCCAGCCGAATCCCCATTCAGGTTGGAATCGACCCCGCTTTGAACGGTGGCATACTCCGGAGATTGGAAAGTGTAGGTCCCGGTAACATTCCAGTTTCCTACGACATTCTTCATCACCCAGCCGCTATTCGCAAACATCTTGAAGTCGTAAGCGGGAGCAATCGTGAGCCGGAAACGGCGGTCCAGGGCTGACGACGCCCAGTCGTTGCGCAAAAAGCGCGTGTCCTGGGCCCGTCTCGGAGTAAACCAGGTGCTGTTCACCGTGGCAGTGGAGTCGTCCAGGGCGTGGCTCCATGTGAACGCAACGTTGTAGGACAAGTTATTCGCGTAGCGTTTTGTCAATTGCAACGCCAGGCCGTTGTATTTCGAATTTCCTTCCGGCATGTACGCTGTAATCGTGTTGGTGAAGCCAAATTGTCCGTAGCTGTTGGACCCGAACCCTCCCGTCATTGCGTTCTGCGTGGCACGGATATCGCCGAGAGAGATCGGCAGCGCGGCCAGCGTCGCAACGCTCGGCAGAGTGAGATAGGTCGGCAGAGTGTACGTCGGTGACAGCGGCGAGACACGGTTGATCTGATCCTGAACGAACAAATGCACGCCTTTCGTCCCGAGATAGCGTGCTTCGACGGTGTAGTTGTTGCCAAAGCTCCGTTGCACGCCCAGAGTGTAATTGATCGAGTACGGCCGGATCTGTTCGTTCGGCATAAATGCGGAGACCGCCTGGCGCAATGCTGTCGGATCCGTAGTGACAACGACCGCAGTCGATGGCGCGAGGGCGCCGCTACCGAGAAAATTCGGCGTTTGATTGGTCAAACTCGGAACGTCCTCGGTTTGCTGGAAATAGGCCGGCTTTGCATTGATGTTCAGGTTGTTGTACGTCTGGTCATAATTGAGGCTGAATCCTCCGCGAACTGCCCAGTTGTTCGCCCCCCCCGGCGAGTATGCGAACCCGACGCGAGGCGCAAAATTGTTCTTTTGCGGCGTCGGTTCGGCGAATGTGATGACGCCGGGAACACTCGCAGGCGCCGAGAATCTCTGATACCGGGTCAAAACAGGCACGGTCATGTATTCGTAGCGTAAGCCCAGGTTCAAAGTCAGATTCGGCTTAACACGAAAGTCATCGTTAACGTAAAGGCTATGGAAGAGATATCCCGCGGGAATTCCCGAGGTCACGCCCGTGCTGCGTTCACCGATGATGTCGGGGCTCAGGTCGCGCAGGTACAGGTCCAGAGTATTGTATTCGTAGTCCCCACGGGCCCGCTGAACGAAGGCGTTACTTGCGATCACATCGGTGAAGTCATACCCGACCTTCACGGTATGCCGCGCAAATGTTTTCGTGAAGTTGTCTCTCGCCTCGAGCTGTCCCTGAATGTAGCCCTGGGGCGCGTTCGGGTCCGGGCCGATCTGCAACCCATTGAGGTCTTGAAAAACCAGATTGGGGAATTGATCCAGCCCGGGGAACTTGAAATTCCCAACAGGGTAATTATTATTCTTCCGGCTGTACGAGACGCGGAACTCGTTGATCGCGGTAGACGAAAATGTGTGGAATTCGGACAGAGTAAACATCAGCCGGTTGTCCGGAATCGGCGTGTAGAAGACCGGCAACTGCGCAAACGTGTCGACCTGCGTGTTTTTATTGTAGATGTAACGCCCTCGGATTTTGTCCCTGGCCGTCGCATCATAGTCCACAGCGATAACAAGGTTCTGCTTGTTGTTATAAGACGGCCCGATTACCGGAATATTTCCTACCGGAATCTGGAGGGCTGCACCACCCGCGGGATTGGTCAACGATATGAATGAGCTCTGTGAGGCCGCGGCGGGGACGAATTGCTGCAGTATCGCCAGATTGGTCTTGCTGATGCCCGGGGTCGCGGCAATAGTCGCGTACCCGGCGGCCGTGGGCGAAAGGATCGGGGTGCCCGGAACCGACGCCTGGCCCAGCGGCGAATACTCATAGTCTCCGAAGTAGAACAACTTGTTCTTGATGATCGGCCCGCCGATATTTCCGCCAAGCCGGCTGTAGTCGAAGCGCGGAATACGCACGCCGCAGTCCGGATCCGTCGGCGCCGCCGCGCAACTCGGATGCGGAAATCCCTGTGTTGCCTGATTGGAGTTCAGTGCATTCAGCTTCCGGTTGTTGAAATATTCGTAACCCGACCCGTGCATCTGGTTCGTACCGCTCTTGATGACGGTATTGAAAATACCGCCGGAGAAGCCGCCGAATTCCGGGCTGAACTGGTTCTCGAGCAATGAGAATTGTCCCACTGCATCATTCGGAATCGAGACGACCGGTCCCGTCACATCGTGCCGGTTGTTATCCACGCCGTCGATATTGAAGCTGTTATTCGTCGGACGCTGTCCTCCAACGGACGGACCTTCGCCATATCCCATTCCTCCGGCGAGAGCAACTCCGGGCGCGAGCAAACTGAGATTCAGCACGCCCGTATCGTTCTGAAGATTCCCTGCCGCCGCCTGGTTGAGCGCCTGCTCGCCCTGGAATACGCTTTCGAGCTGCGAAGTCGACGAATCGATCAGCGGCGGAGCCTCCTGGACGACCACATCCGCGGTGACTGCGCCGACCTGCAGCGTCAGATTCACGGTCGACGTCCGGTTGACGTCCACAGCGACGTTCGCAAGTCTCTGCGGGGTCATCCCGGACGCAGAGGTATCCACGTCGTAAGTGCCCACCGGAACATTATTGATCCGGTATTGACCGACATTGTTGGTCGTCGCTTTGTATTGAACGTTGGTCGCTTTGTTCGTTGCCGTGACCGAGGCATTCGGAATCACGGCCCCTGTCGCGTCGCTGACTGTGCCGAGGATGATGCCGTCGCTCGTTTGGGCGAAGGTCCTCGGACCAAAGCTGAATAGCGCGACCACCACCAATGCGATGAGCGCTGTCGTTGCTTTGTTAGCAAACATGCACTGACCCTCCTTCTGAGAGTTGCGAAAAAGGTTGAAAACATCCTGTTTTGATTAGTGTTTGAAACTTAACGTCACTTAGGGCAGGACTATTTATGAACGTGTTCGAATATCTGCAAAATCTCATGCGTGGCACGCAGTTACGCCCTAAGTAACGAGGGGGTGAGAGTCCAGGCGCTGAACCGTTCTGGTCAGATAATCGGCCGTCCGTCGACCGATGTCAACTAACTTTGTCTGATTCGTACGGGTCTCCGCCCCAGGCCCCTGGCCGGTTCGGCAGGAACCCAGTAAAACTACTGGGCGCGAACCGACCCCTTTCTATAGACCAAGAAGTACTTATCGGCACGCCCGGGCATTTCTTTACAGCGCGACGGACCACAGTAAGGCCTTAGCCCTCTATCGCTTACTTCTACCGGAGCGAGAGAATCGGACAGCAGCGAAGGAGGCCGCTTTGCAGAAAAACTCGCGTTTCAACCGATCTCAGCGGGTTCTGCCCTCTGTGGCGCGAAAAAAATGCCGCTTTCTTCGTTTTAGAGTTGTCGGTGGACTCAGATTGAAATTCGCTTTGACGTCGAGGAAAACCTTGACCGGTTTGCCTTGCTTCATTGCCGGCTTGAATTTCGGGTTCTCCGAAGGCTTTTTGTAGAAACGGCGCTAGTTGTCCGTTGGCTTCTTTCAAGTGGAGTAGTATACATAGCGTGCTTCCGACAATCGTTTTCGCAGGCTATGGTGCCTCTTGAATTACACTCCGTTGCCTGTCTCCATGAACATCTTTCGAGCCATGGGGGAGGGTTCGCTTCTGGCGGCACACCCGATGCCGTGTCCTTTGATGACATTCTCTCTTGAGCCTGCGACAATTCGTTTTTTTGCAGCGTTCAAAGTTATCCACTACCGCGAATACTAAAAATGGCCTGGATTGCTTCGGAGGAGCGGCGCCGCTATTGGCACAGTGTGCCGGTATCCGCATTGGCGTGGATAGCGGTGACGTCCTTCCTTACCTTCGCTTCGGTCGAGATGACAACGGGGCTGATCGACGGCCTGCAATGGCCTTTTTGGTGGGTACTCGCCAAGGCTGCGGTTTTCGGTGCCATCGGCGGCTTGTCCTTCGCGACCATTCTCCGAAATCCCAAAGTTCGTTTCCTGGTCGTCATTCCTCTGTTTGTTCTTCTTGTCGTTCTGGCAAGGATCCAGCCGGGCATCCCAGCCAACACGATGTTGACTGGACCCGGCTTCGAGTATGTCCGATGGCGGTTGGCCACGGGCGGTGTGCTCTCCGGTGCGGCAGCGGCAACAGGCTATGTCGTATTCGTGATCTTCGCGGGGACACAAGGAGTCAAACACATTCGCGTTAGCGCTGAACTTGAACTGGCGGAGAAGCTCCAGCAAACGCTTGCTCCTCCACTCGCAGCGCGCAACTCAGGATACGAAATCCTGGGGAGGTCCGTGCCGAGCAGCCAAATGGGCGGAGACCTGCTTGACGCCGTAGACGACTACGGGGCAATGGCCTGCTACGTCGCTGACGTCGCCGGCCATGGAATCCAAGCCGGTGTGTTTATGAGCATGGTGAAGAGCAGCGCCCGGACAGCTTTGCTCAGACCCAGGCCATTGGAGGATCTGCTGGCAGATCTGAACAAGGTCCTCTTTGATATAAAGGGCGAGTCGCCGACGTACGTGACGTTCGCCTGCCTTCGATGCGGTGAGGGCGGAAAGGTCGAGTACACGCTTGCTGGTCACGGACCGATTCTCCACTATCACACCCATCAGAAATCCGTGTCGCAGTTGGGTATGGAGCAGTTTCCGCTGGGATTGTTTGCAAACGCAACTTTTCAGAGCGGCCTTGTCACAGTGGAGCCGGGGGACATTCTGATGCTGTTAACCGACGGGCTACCGGAAGTGACGGATGCCAACGACAAGCAATTTGGACTGGAGCGAATCAGCGAAATTATTGCTCGGAATGCCGAGGGTTCCCTGGCAGACTTGCCGGAGACGATATTTGCGGCCGTCCGACGCTATGGACGGCAAACTGATGATGAAACCTTGGTACTCGTAAAGGCAACTGGCGTTTGATCCCTTCCCATGGTTGTTCGACCCGAAGGTTCAATCGCCCCGATACTTTTCCAGCTCACTGCTCCATCAACGCCGCTGCTCGAGCCGCTACCCTCTCGGCCGCTGCTTCTCGGCTATCTGTGATTTGTCGCTGCAGGTCATTTCAGAGTGTGACACAACTCCCGGACACCCCTGCTCATGGCTGGAGGAATGGCGGCTGCCCATCAGATGTTCGGCAGCAGATCGAAGTACTCGTCATCTTCGTTTTTACCGCCTTCTCCTTTGCCTAGCGTCTTCTCGGATTCGATGAACTCGATACGCTCGATCCACTTGACCATCTTATAACCCAGCTGGTTCTCGACTCGAAGGCGCAGCGGTGCTCCGTAGACATCCGGCAGCCGCTGCCCGTTCATATGCGAGGCCAGCAAGCATTGCGGCTTCAGCAGATTCTCGAGTCGTTGCGTGTCGTAATAAGGACCGCCGTAGAGAGCCTCGCCAAACGAGAAAAACGCGACGACCCTGGCTTCCGGTTTTGGCCGAACCAACTCGATAAGCGCGTGCATCGAAACGCCGCCCCACCTGGCGATGCCGCTCCATCCCTGAATGCAATGATGCATGGTGATATGTTCGCTTTTGTCCAACCGTTCCAGATCCGCGAGCGAAAGCTCCACCGGTCTTTCGACAAGACCGCCAATCTTAAGACGGAAATCTCGGAATCCGGTTTCCGTCAAACGTTTCCAGTCGCTGCGGACCGGCATTTTTCCGTTGGGCCAGAAATAGGGCGAGATTTCCTCTTCCGCATACTGCTGCTGCGGTGTCAGGCGGTTCAGGGTCAAGAGTTGCATCGGATAGGTGACGGACTTGAGCGCATGCTGCAGGCCGCGCGGATGATGCCAGGAAATGTAGTGTGCCGCTATCCACGAGAACACGACTACGGCAATGCCCACAATGCCGAGATACATCCCCACGGGTTCTCGGCTGTCGGTACCCATTACAATGTGATTCATGTTGCGTACGAAGCCCGTCATCACAATCAGCGTTACATGAACCACAATGAAGGCTAAGAAGCTGAGCATCGTCAGGAAATGAATCGACCGTGCCGCCTGCCTGCCGCCAAAGATCCGCGCGTACCACGGGAACCGGTTCACGACCGCGGGCGACATAGCGGCACCGGTAAGAATTGCCAAAGGACCGAAGACAAACACCACGGTGAAGTACGCAATCTGTTGCAGCGCGTTGTAGCCGTAGAACCCGTTCGGCTCGGGGGGCAGGTGAAATGTGGCGTAGTGCACCCACGTGTTCCATGCCTGTACAAGGACAAGCGGTGAAGTCGGCACAATCCGCCGCCACTGCTCGGTATCCAGCAGCATGCCGACGAAGAAAATGCCGGTGACAATGAATCCATGAACATTGATGAAGTGCCAGACGCGGGCAATGCCAATGGTGTGCCGATAGCCCGGCGTACCGATCAGGGGCGAAATATAGCGGGCATCCTCTTTCGCTGTCCACAAGCGGTCGCGCGGGACCTTCAGGGGCGTAAACCGGATCCATTCGCTGCCAGGCGTGCAGCCGTCGTTGAAATAGAGACGGGGATGATCCGCAAGAATGGACAGGCCGCTGCGTATCAGCATCATCAGAAAAAGGAAGTTGAAGAAGTGGCAGTAGCGCACCCAGACCGGGAAGCCGTGCGGTCCTTCAAAATTGTTTGGATAGATCTGTGGGACGGCTGGAACTTGCGGCAGCCCGTAGACTACCACTTCGAGCCACGATGCCGCCAACACACAGAGAACCGCGATACCGATTCCGAGTGGAATTGAAGACTGTACCCAAAGTCGGAACCGCCGGTCGTCAGGATAGTGAACAGCTTTGTGTGCCGCATCGAACGAGACCATGATGCCTCGATCTTACGGCAGATTGGAAATCCGTGTAATGTGCCTGCGTAATACGCAGGTATCCGCTCGGCGAGTTACATTGCACGCGAAATGTGAAACATTCAAGCCGCGCAGAACTCCGAGTTCACTCGGATGTGATTGGGCAGCGGCATCAGGAAGTCGCATCCGTTTCACAAATCGCGCGGTGGGTTTAATCGTCGGCGAGGTCTTTTCATAAACATTACTTGACGTACCGCTGCATTCCAAACGTCGAGACTCTGGGTTCTTTCCGATCGCTGCACTTGAAGAGTCGAGAGTTCGGGGCTCGATCCCGACTCAAGAGACCCCGAAAAATGCGAGGAGTGCCTCACCCGATTTTTTTGGCCTGAAGGTTTTGACAAAAAACTAGCGAGGAATGTCGCGGCGCGGTTGGGGGAGATAGCGAAGACAAAAGACCGAACTTTGTTAATCGGTACTTTTCGGCTTTGAACAGACCGCCCCCCTTCGCTTCGCGAAGGCACCCCGCCTGACTCAGGCGGGGAATGTTGAACGAAACTTTCTTACAATTTTCTTGGACGAAAGATGCATTTTTTAACAGCCATGATGGCAGGGTTATTTTGGGCGCCAGCGGTCGTAAATGTGACAGCAAAGCTCAGCTTCTACTCGACGCTGTTCGGCGCTCGCAACCCCATCCACAAGGCGCATAGTTGACCGCCGGAAATGCAAAAACTTAGGGGAAACCTCACGATCAACGGATAATGCAAACGCCGAATGCGGCTTGTATGTCCTTCGCCCCCAGGAAACCAGTCACGAGATACCGCAACCGCGTCATGCTGTTGTTGTGTCTGTTGATGGTGATCACGTATCTCGACCGTGTGTGCATTGCCGTAGCTGGACCACGCATGCAGGAAGCGCTGCACATCAGCGCCGTCGGATGGGGCTGGGTGACTGGCGTCTTTACCCTCGCTTACGCCATATTCGAAATCCCCAGCGGAGCGCTGGGCGACCGCATCGGTCCGCGGCGGGTGCTCACCCGGATTGTCCTGTGGTGGTCCGCATTCACGACCCTGACCGGAGTGGTCAGCGGTTACGCCCCGCTACTGTTGACGCGATTTCTGTTCGGAATGGGCGAAGCCGGCGCCTTCCCCAATGCCTCGGTTGCGGTCGCCCGCTGGTTCCCCGTTCATGAGCGTGGCCGGGCCTTAGGGTTCTCATTGATGGCGAGCCAGCTGGGAGGTGCGATTGCCCCATTGCTGGTGGTTCCAATTCAAGTTCAATACGGATGGCGCGCGTCCTTTTACCTGTTCGGTATTTTAGGCGTGGCATGGAGCGGCGTCTGGTACTGGTGGTTCCGTGACTCTCCTGCGGAGAAGCCGGGCGTCAGCGATGCCGAGCTGGCGGAGACTCGAGACTTGATCCCCAAGGCTAACCACAGTCTGCCCTGGAAGATGGTTCTCCGCTCCGGGAACTTCTGGGCCGCGATGGGCGTCGCCCTGTGCTACGTGTACACCTACTACTTTTTCCAATCGTGGTTTCACACGTATCTGGTCAAGGCTCGCGGATACAGCGAGAACGATCTCCTTCTCTCTTCCCTTCCGTATCTTGTGGGCGCCTGCGCCAACTGCTGCGGTGGACTGGCCAGCCATGCGCTGGTCAAGAGAGTCGGACTGACCTGGGGCCGCCGCTATATCGGCGTCGTTGGTTTATCCACCGCTGCGGTCTGTACCGTCGCCAGCTTGTTTACGCAGCAATGGCTTGCCGCCCTTATTCTGTTATCGCTCGTTTACGGCGGAATTACTTTTCAGCAGCCGATCATGTTCGCGGCGTGTCTGGACATCGGCGGCGAGTATGCCGGCGTTGTGGTCGGCGCGATGAACACAGCAGCGCAGGCGGGCTCGTTCGCGTCTGCGCTGGTCTTCGGATATCTCGTGGATCGCTACGGCAGCTATAACCTTCCGTTCATTCCGATGGCAGCGTTGCTCTTAATAGGGGCGTGGCTGTGGCTGAAGGTGGATCCGGCGAAGCGCCTGGTTCCGGAAAATGCGGCAGTCCGAGAGATCGCGGCCGTCCACACATGATCATTCCGGCGTCATTCGCGGCGTGGCCGCGGGCGGCTTTGTTCAATGCAAATCGCCCTCTCGCGTCAGGGGAAGCGCAAACTGAAACGTCGTCCGGCCGGGCCGGCTCTCTGCCCAGATGCGACCGCCGTGCGCTTCGATAACGCCTTTGGAAATGTAAAGGCCCAACCCTAAGCCGCCCCTCAGTCCGGCGCGCGCGCTGGCCGTGCGGTAGTAGCGATCAAACAGTTTCGGCAGTTCCTCGGCGGGGATGGCCGGTCCGTTGTTGGCGACCAGAACGCGCGCTTCGTCACCTGCCTGACGAACCTCGACATCGATGGCTGTCTCAGGATCGGAGTACTTGAGGGCGTTCACGAGGAGGTTGCCGAGCACCTGCTCGATACGCGTCGGATCGGCGTCCAGTTTCGGAATCGAAGAATCGGCCTGCAGTGTGATGATCCGATCGGGTGACATGACACGTTGCCGGTCCACGGCCTCACAAACAAGGGCCTCGAGATCGATCGGCCGAGGCAACACCTCGAGCCGTCTGGTTTCGATGTCGGATACGGCAGCCAGATCGCTGATCATCCGCTTCAGCGTACGCGCCGCCTTGAGAGTCTGCCCGATCCCGTTGGAGAGCGTCCGCGGATCAGGACTCGCGGCCATGCGCTGAAGCATGCCGACATAAGTCGTGATGACATTGAGTGGCTGCCGCAAATCGTGCGTCACCATCGAAGCCCACTCTTCCCGCAACCGCTGCAACTCCTTCAGGGTGGAGATGTCCTCGTAGCCGACAACGACACCTTCGAGCTGACCATCCCGGCGATGTACCGGGGCGACACTGAGAAGCACGGGAACCTCGCGACCGTCCGGCCCCCGCACGAGCATTTCTTGAGTCTTGAACGTCTCCCCCCGCAGCACGCGGCGCGCCGGCCATTCTTCCCTTGGCACCAGTTTTCCGTCCGGAGTGCAGATCTCTCCTCTATAGTCCTCCAGCGTGGGAACATCCGACTGGCCTACGATCTCGGACGCACGCCGGTTTGCGATGACCTTTTCGGTTCCTGCCTCGACAAAATGCACGCCATGCGGAGCATGGTCCACGATCGCGCTGAACCTCGCCCGTTCCATCTCGAGTTGATCCTGCAGTTGTCTCTGGTGAACAGCCGCTCCCGCGTGCGAGGCAAGAAGCTCAACCGCCCGCTCGTCCTCGACGCTGAACTCGGACGCGCCAAGCTTGTTGGCGAGGTATAGATTTCCCAGGCTGTGGCCCTTATAACGAACCGGCACAGCAAGCAGACTGATGATCGCGGGAAGCGGCTCGGTGAGGCCGCGGAAAACCGGGTTCCTGCGAACGTCGGCGATCCTGACCGTCCGAACCTGCTCCGCAGGGATGCCCAACGTCCCAAGGGGACCTGGACACCGACGGATGGCGGACTCTTGCTCCTTCGTCATACCGCTGAAGACAAACGGCGCGATTTCCTGGTCGGCGCCAACGACAATCCCAAGCGCCGCGTACTCGGCATTCGCGACCAGCCTTGCCTCGTCGACGATGTTCTGCAACACGGGCCACAGTTCGAACTCGCTGGCGATGGCCACGGTCGCGTTCCCAACCGCCTCGAAGAGCAGGCGAAGGCGATGTTCCTGGCCGTAGGCGATGGCGTTGGCAATGCCGAAGGCAAAAATGTCGGCGCAATTGTCGAGCGCGGTGCGCTCCTCGCGTGTGAACTCGTGCGGGGTCTGCAGCGCGAATATCAACACCCCCAGCAGGCTGTCCCGGACGATGAGCGGCAGGGCAACAATCGTCTCGCAGCACATCCTGGACAACAGCTCGTGGGTAAGGTCCGCCGCGCGATCAATCTGGTTGATCGAAGAAATCATCTGGGCTTGCCGCGTGGAGGCGGCGCGGGCGGCGAGCACTGGAGCATCGAATGGGACGCGTGACAATCTCTCCTTGAGGTCGTTCGGCAGGTTGCGGTATCCGACGAGTTCGAGCGTGCTCTGATCCTCAGCGGCCAGATACACGTACGCGAAGTGTGCCCCTAACGTCCGGACGCTCTGGTCAAGGATCACTTCCAGAATTCGTGGCAGGGCCAGTTCGTGCGCGACCGCTGACCCGACGCGCGCCACTTCTTCAACGAAGCGGGCTGTGGCCTCCTCGCGTTGTGCTGCCCGTGCGGCCTCGACCGCCATTTCGGCCGCTCGCGATGCAGCCTCGGCTGCCGTTTGCGGCCGTTCGGGGTCGCGCCCGCGCTCATCGGCCATCGGGTACCGCTGCGAATGCCAATGGAAATGGCATGATCCATCATGTTGCTGGATCGAGGCAGGCTCAAGCCGAAGAACTACGCAGAGAACGCCTGAAAGCTTCGTGGTCTGAAGGTGAAGGCGCGTCTATCAACGAGCTGAGGCGTAGTAGCCCAGGCGCGATTGCGTAACGTGAAGATTGGTATCGCGAGTCTTGACTTCGATCTTGCGGAATGTTCCGTCACGTTTGCTGTTCGAAGGTACGTATCCGACGCTGTAAGAGGTGCCCAGTCTACGCCCGAGTTCTTCATAAATCAACAGCGCGCCGGCCAATGGCGTCCTTGAACTCTTTCTTCAAGGTTCGGTCCAGTGCCTCATAAAAATGCGTTTCATTACTCTCGTGCGGCCGAACCAGTTCGCTTAGAGCATTCGCCGTTTGAGCTCCACTCAAAAGAAAGGCTTCTTTCTCGTCGCGCCGCGGGCAAATTTCCTTTCCCGTGCAAAAATGGTAGTGCTGAAAAAGTTGCAAACGAGACTGGATTTGTCACTAATAAGTGGCGGATCTTCAGGCTTACCGGAGCGAATGGAATGACATCAGTGCTGTTTTCCGTTTTTCTGTTGCTGCAGACGGCTGCGCCAGCTGCAGGAGTGAAACTCGTTCCCCGGGAGGTGACGGGCCGCCTCTCCCTCGAAGGTGACGCCCCGGCCCCTTCGTCCTTCACCCTGCCGTTGATGCCGGGCGCGTCGCTGACGATCCGGCCGCAAATCGATGGAACCTTTCGGGTGCTGCTGCCTCCGGGCGAGTACCGCGTGGGCGCGCCATTGGGTCTCCCTGCCGGATATACGCTCAAATCGATCGTGTACGGTGGGACGGATCTGCTGCGAAGTCCGCTGAAGATCGCCCCGGCCGGTTCGACCGAATTGCTCATCGAGCTGGCGATTAACGGGCCGCCGCCGGCCGTGAGCGTCAGCGGCCGCGTAACAGGAATTGCCGAAGGACAACCCCGCCGAATCGCATTGCGAGAACCGACTGCCGGAGATCTTGCCGCGCCGCTCGAAACTTCGGTCGGCGCCGATGGCGCATTTACATTCCCGAAGGTCCTACCAGGCACGTACATTGTGTACCTGAGGCTTCGCGCCCAGACGCAGGTTACGGTTGGTAACAAGGATGTCACGGGCGTCACGGTTGCCTATCCGCGCGACATCATGGTCTCGGGACATGTGATCCTCGACGGTGCGCAGACCGTAACGCCCGCCATGATCGTCGAAAGCAAAGGCCCCGCTGGAACCTCGCAGAGCCGCGTGACAGGCCAAAGCCCATTCGTCATGAGCATGGGAAACGGCGAGAACGCCATCTCGGTCCGCAACATTCCAGAGGCGTATCGCCTCAAGTCGATTACTTACGGCGATGTGGACCTTCAGAAGGAGCCGCTCAAGCTCGATGGGCCTGCCTTCTGGGACATCATCGTGCGACTTGCACCAAAAGACTGACTTCTGCCTTCACGCGAAGCGCAAGCGCGCGCGAAGCGTGAGCGCGGAAGCGCGAAACATCTACTGAAGCGTGCAGCATTAACTAATGAAAGTACCGGCCAGGCCACTGAGGCGGCACGTCCTTGATCTTTCCCAGCGTCGTGTAATTGTACGGTTCGAAGCGAATCAAAAGCGTCGAGTCGTCGGCCGGCAATGCTGCAAGATTTGAAAGGTAGCGGGACCAGGTCGACTGGATGTAATCCTCGACATTGGAGATGTAGAAGACGGATATCGTCGAACCGTGATCTTTGACGTATTGCGCGACGGTCTTGATCGACTTGAGTCCCGTGAAGTCTCCCACGAGCGGCACGATCAAGTTCTTCTGCTGCATGTCACGAATATGTTTGTAGCTCTCTTCCCGGGCGAGATACACCCAGTTCTTTCCATGACCGTCGGTGGAGACCGTAAGCATGTGGTAGCTGGGAACGTAAGGGTTGGGCGCTGAACTGGCGAATCCGTAATCCATCCCTGGACCGCCGCGGAAAAACACGTTGAAGATGTATTCGATCTTCCCCTCGTCGTCTGCGCTGAGCGCGTACTGGTGCTGCGTCAAACGATCCTTGATGGCCTTAAGGGTTGCGGCGTAGAGCTGCGGGTCCGGCTTCGCATCGGCGAAGGCCTGAAACAGAGCGTCTGCGGATACATTCGCGCTGAGTCCCGCCGGACGTTTCCGCGAGAATAGCAGAGAGACGAAATCCGCCCGATTGTCTGCCATTTCAAACAGCGCCTTGTACATCAGTAGCAGCAGTGTATTCTGACGCCGGACGTCGAAAATGAACGCGACGCTCGGACGTACGACATCGATGTACGTAAAATTCTGTTCTGAGGCAACGCCCAGGTAGACGCCGCCCGGCTTCGCCAGACGGCTCAGTTCCGGAATGACCTCCTGGTATGAGATTTCATTCGATACAAAGTTTTCATACTGATAGTCTCCTCCCGGCTCAGAGAAATCCGTCACCATGCGCCAGAACTCTGCGTCCGTGTAGCGGCCCGGCAGGGTTTCCGCAGCCTTCACGGAGAGCCGCGCCACTCCGAACACAGCACTCAAACAGAAGAGCGCAAGTGCAATCCAAACGGGCTTCTGCCGCATTGATGGCCTCCGGGAATTTCAGGATAAGAGGAAGACGAGTAAGCTCACTTCAATTTTCCGAAGGCTTCTCGATATTGTCGATGACGATGACTTCGACCGGGCCTCTCGTGGATTCCAGCTTCAGTCCGATTTGCTCGACGGCGGCAAATACGGTGGGGATCGGCTCGCCAAGGATCTTTGGCGAGTCCGCCTGGCCCGGACCGCCCTCGCGGGGACCCGCCACTTGAACGTTGGCGGACGTCATTTGTGGCATTTTGATATCGAAAAGCCCCGCGATACCGGTTTTATCGATCACGACGCGCCCCGCCCATATCCCCAGCATTTCGGCGAAGTCACTCATATCGACGCTTCGGCCGGTCAGTGCGCCTTTGTCGGGGACAAACCCATGACACTGGCCGGACAGGCTCGTCGCGCCCAATTCAAATTGATGATCGCGCCGGACCTGGTCACCGCAATCCCGATCGCCGGGCGCCGGCGCGAGTTTCAGTTCGCCTTTTCCGCGAGTCAGCGCATAGACAGGCAGCTGCCTCATTTCTCGATGCACCTTCAGCTTGAACCGGTCGGCCAGGAGCGTCTGAAGCATCATCCGGAGTTCTGCCAGAGTCGCGGGAGCTTCAGCTTTTGCTTCAATCATGTACGTGGGGGTGCGGACCCAATCCGGTCCCCCGGACACCACCGCTCCTTCGTACGGGTACAGCATCGACGGCGGGACGTCGTAGGCAAGGGCGATGATCAGTCTCAGCGGCTCGAATTTCGCAATGCAGCGGCCGGCCGGAATGGTCATGCCGGGACTGTGGCTGTCGGTGCCGCGGCAACCCAATTGGATATCGTCCGGGCTCGTCGGCCTGGAGTTGATCGGTTTGATCGAAGCCACTTCAAACGACAGTCCTGCAGCCGGCGCTGTCTGTGAACGTGCATGCGTCGGCGCGATTGCAATTACAGCCAGCCCCAATACGAGCGTAAGCCATCTCATACGATCCTCCCGATGAGTGTCAGGAATCTAGAACCGTAGTCGTTAGCATTGGATGGCCCGTTATTTCAAGTTTTTTCGCCAGTCCTGGACTGGTTGGGTTGCTTCCACTAGCCCTGTTACTAACTACGGCGGGTGTGATTACCGGAAGCCCAAGCGCGTATTCGAAAATGACTGTCGCAATCATAAATGCTGGCAGTGATACGAGAGCGATGACACACCAAGCGGGCTTTCGGGGAACAACGAGCGTCGGCAAAAGAGAGCGAGTGCCAGCGTTGTTCGAGAACGCTCCGGATACGATCCAGGCAGAAATAAAGGACGGCAGAAGCAATCTCCAATCAAAACGCACTGGGTCTCCGGGAAAAGACGCCGCGCGCACGTTCAACACAACAACCGTCCAACAAACGGGAATTAGCAATGCAAAGGCGAGCAGCCGCTTTCGTTCCGTCCGGGGAAAGCCGCCCGTGGCCGCGAACCACATCGCCACAAGAGCCGGCCCTCTTCCGAGATTCAAAAATACGGGATTCGTCTTGTCGAATATCACCGGGGCCCACAATGCCCAAGACACGGCAAATGTGGCCAGCAGATACGGCCAGACCGTGATGCGGTTATGCACAGATTCCGCGATACGCGTAGACGTAGATGCGGTCGCCGCCACTCACTTCCTCCAAGATTCAGTGCACTGTGGCATCATCAGCCGGCTCAATGCGGACGAGAGCGCCGCGTGTTGCGTCCGTCAGAATGTACAGAAGTCCGTCAGGCCCCTGCCGTACGTCACGAATACGCCTCTCGAGAGGTGTCAGAAGAACCTCCTCATTGGTGCCTCTCTCACGGCTGTCTCGGCCGCGCACACGGCCGGCATTTCCTCTCTCACGGCCGTCACGGCCGCGCACACGGCCGACATTTCCTCTCTCACGGCCGTCACGGCCGCGCACACGGCCGGCATTTCCTCTCTCACGGCCGTCACGGCCGCGCACACGGCCGACATTTCCTCTCTCACGGCCGTCACGGCCGCGCACACGGCCGACATTTCCTCTCTCACGGCCGTCACGGCCGCGCACACGGCCGACATTTCCTCTCTCACGGCCGTCACGGCCGCGCACACGGCCGACATTTCCTCTCTCACGGCCGTCACGGCCGCGCACACGGCCGACATTTCCTCTCTCACGGCCGTCACGGCCGCGCACACGGCCGACATTTCCTCTCTCACGGCCGTCACGGCCGCGCACACGGCCGCTATTAAGGGCCTCGTTTTCGAGCCGGAATTTTTTGAAACTCGATTTTTTCTTACAAAAAACACCCCTTTCGTAAAAAGGCTTTCACCGCCGTAACGTGTTGGCTTTTTTGAATAAAGCGTCAGCCTGGTGCGAAACATCCCGTTGTCCGCGAGTCAGTTTTTCTGAGAACTGATTAGTAAGTATTCTGTTCTGGCGGACTTGCCTGTTCAACCTTCTGTGGCTGCTGTCCTTTTACGGGCTGGTGGCGATGGACGTCACGATGATCCGCACTCGAAGCTGGATGTGCTGCGGGGCTTCGCGCCGATCGAGACATTTGGCTTGTTGATCATGTTTGGACGCAATGGTTTGCTGCGGCGGCACACGCTGTTGTCGATCCTCGTGTGCTGGAGGACGCAGCGGCTGATCCGGTTCAAAGAAATGTTGCTGCATGTGGTGCAGAAGGGAGATCCGTTTTATCACGTCCCGGTATTTCTCGAAACCCTGTTGTTTATCGAACTGGCGGTGTCGATTCTTGACGGAGTCTGGCCCTGGGTCGCGGGACAGTCCCCGGCGGGCGGCCCCCTGCAGGTTGCGGCGCACCTGCTCGCGTTCGGCACGGCAGTCGTGTCGTGGAAGTATTTGAAGGAAGCGAACTGGATTGCCGCCGCGTCGCTTCAGTACGAGATTTGATAAGGTGCTCAAGGCCAGGTAACCGGGAACGGAGATCACAAGAGGCACAAGAGATACAAATTCTGTGCCTCTTGTGCTTCTGGTGTTCCGTTCCCGTTCCACGCAGGACCTTGATTACATCTTTAAAGTGAGGCCACCATCGACGGTCAGGACTTGCCCGGTCACGTAGTTATCGGGTTCGAGGAAAAACATTATGGCGCGGGCGGCATCATCGGGACGGCCAAAGCGGGGAATCATCTTTTTCTCGACGAAGGGATCGTATTTACCGCTTTTGACGCTTTCCGCGGCCATACCCGCATTGTTAACACCGGGGGCCACGACGTTGACCCGGATCTTCCATTGCCTGGCGAGGATGCGGGCGGTATGAATCAATGCCGCTTTGGGCGCCGCATAAACCGTGCTGCCCGGAAAGACGCCGACCGCCTGCATGGTCGAAATGAACACGATTGCAGCGTCCTGATCTCCGGCGGCGGCGGCGAAATCCCGCGCCAGCAGGACGGGTCCGGCGAAGTTGCTTCTCATGGAATCGATGAGTTGGGTTTCGCTGGCGGTTTCGATCGGAACCCTGGCCGGCGATCCGACCAGAGGCACCAGACCGTACAGGTTGCCCGCGCGCTTTGCCTCGTCGATCAACTGGCGGCGGACATCCGTTTCCAGGATGTCACCGGAGACGACAGGCGCCACCACACCATATTTTTCGGCGATCATGCCGGCAAGCGCATCGGCCCGTTCGCGGTTGCTCCGGCAGCCGATGATCGGAATGGCGCCTCGCCCGGCCAGCGCTTCAGCGACAGAGGCGCCGAGTCCTCCGGACCCTCCGGCAAGAATGACGGACTTTCCCTTCACTTCTGCAACAACCCTTGGCGGCTCATTTGACGTAAATACTGCCGATGAAACGCGGATCGATCGGCTTTCCGGCCAATGGCTCGAGTTCCTCGCGCAACTCTTTCCACCACCGCTCGGAAAATGGTTTTAACGCAGCCGGAAGCTCCACGTCGGGCAGTTTGAACCCGGACGACAGAAATGCTTCAACCTCGGCGGCCGACGGCGGCAGCGCGCTGAGCTTGCCGTTGATCGCGAACTGGACGGTCGCGGTGTTGAATGCCTTGCGGAACGAGCCGGACACTCCCGGGAACGCTGCAATGAACGCCTCGACCATTTTGCGCAATTCCTGCAGCCGGACGCGGGCACGTTCGACATCGGCGAGCGATTGAAAATTGCGATAGTGGCCGTCCTCTATTAAGAGCGGTTTAAACCGCCGTACAGCCTCGAGAAACTGCTGATCCTCCTCGTCGAGAGCGGTGACCTGGAAGCCTTGAATCTGCCCCAGCAGGTCGCCCTCGGCGCGCAGCCGCGCCACCTGGTCGAAACCAATTTTGAAAATGGTCTGGACGTAGCTTTTCCGCAGTACGGCCGGCGCCGATTCCGTATGGCCACCGGTCAGATGCTCCAGCCCGATGGTGAGGAAATCACGCATTTCCTCCAATGCCGGACGAATCCCTTCGAGCTCCCCGAGATTCACCAGATTCGCCGAGAGTATCCGATTGCCGAGTGCGGTCAGTTCCTGAGCAAAGCGGTCGGATTCCTGCGGATCGGTAATCTGGTCAAAAGCCTTCATTAAAAATGCACCACCCAGCAGCGAATCTGCGAATACGGCAGGCAGGTTTCCAGGCTTCTCTTCGCCCTGGATATGTTCGGTCAGCTCCTCGCGGCCGGCCGGGGGATGTTTTTCGCCTGCGGGAGGCGCCGCATAAATGGACATCGCGTCGTAATAATCGACGAATCCATGCATCTCGAGACGGCGGTTTTTGTTCTCGTAAGCGACTTCTTCCAGTTCGATTCTCGTGGTGTAGCGACACTTGGTGATGATCTGGGTTCCGAGGGGAGGATTGTATTTAAACAGGGCGTCCAGGATCAGCATTCCGATCGTCGTGGCCTCACCCTCTTCCAGGGGTTCGACACCGAACCGATTATCGGGTGTGAATATCATTTGCGTCCCGGTCGGGAGGATCGTCCCGATCGACTTCGTAAACATGGAAAAGATCTTTCAAGAACATCGCGGTTACGGTGTCGTCGATCCCCGAGATCGCTTTCATGGCTTCTTCCGGTCCGGCCTGGATGAATGCCGCGATCCATTCCATGAACGGCTTTCGCACAAAGGTGTCTTTGCGCCAGCAATCCAGATCGATGAAGCCACGGATCTGCTTGCCGGAAAGCAGCGGGAGCAGATCGAGACTGTCCGCCAGGCCAACGAGCTTGATTGTGAAGAATACCTCCTCAAAAGAGGCGTGCCGGACGACATGGACGGCATCCGGCCGCGAGAGGAATTCATCGAGCTGTTCTTTGTCTTCGACGCGCAGCGCAGACCCGATCAGGGGACTGAGCATTTCATTGGACATATCGATAGTGTACCTCGTATCGACGCGGAAGGAAGGAACCACAAAAAGCGCAAGAAATTGCCTCCCGGCCCTGCCTTTTATGTGTAACAAGGCTGTAAGTTTTAGTTCTCTTAGCCATTTTTTTGCCGAGTTGATTTTCGGCAAGACGTTGAAATGGGGGAGTCCCCGCCTAAGTAAGGCGGGGAGTTCGTGCAAGTCTCAGGTTTCTCCCTTTTCAGCCTTTTGTGTTCCGTTACCGTTCCAATGTAGAGCCGCATGTTGTGGTTTCTTCCCGCATCGCCGTTAGAATTGTTGAGAAATGTCGCTAGAAGGCCGGATCATCGAATTCCTCGACGCCGAACAGTTGCACCTCGTCTATGTCCGCAAGCAGGAACGGGACCGCCTGCACGTGGTCGACCCGCGCGGCCGGAACCTCAGTGTGCACGGGGATCGCGTGGTCGTCGTCCATCGTGCAGCTCAGGAAGGTGAATTCCCTTCGATCGCGCGACAGATCACAGAGAAAATTGCCGCACACCAATCCGAAATCGACGTTGAGCTGCTCTGGCAGTCCGTGGGTGGAACTCAGCGCGAGCTGGAAACGGCAGAACTTGCCGAACTCTTTTTTGCGGAAGTGACGCCGGAGGCCGCCTCGGCGGTATTTCGCGCGCTGTCCGAGGACAATTTGTTTTTCAAGCGGAAGGGAGCCCAATTTCAGGCCAAGACCCAGGAGCAGGTCGGCACGGAGTTGCTGCGGCGGCAGCGCGAGCGGGAGAAGAAAGATTTTCGCGAACAGGCTTCCCGGATCATCAGCCAGCTGCTGAAGAAAAAAGAGGATGCCGTCCCGCCCGGCGCCGAAAACATCATCGACCGCATCCAGAATTGGCTCCGTTACCGGACGGGCGACGAGGTCGGCACGCTTCTGGAAGAAATCGCCGGGGCGGCCAGGGCCCGCGATGCCGCATACGAAATTCTGCTTCGCGCCGGCAAAATCGATTCCGCCAAGGATCGCTTTCTGGTAATCGCCGGTATTGAAAGCGAATTCGCGGCGCCTCTCAAAGAAGCAGCTGCACAGCTCGCACCCTATACTCACGCGTCCAGCCGCCTCGATCTCCAGCCTCTCCCGGCATTCACAATCGATGACGAAGACACACGAGAGGTTGACGACGCTTTGACGGTGACTCGAAACGAGAATGAGATCACGGTCGGCATCCATATTGCCGATGTATCGGCTTTCGTTCACAAAGCCGACTCGCTGGATCTGGAAGCGGCAAAGCGCGGAGCGACGATCTACTTGCCGAATACTACGGTTCCGATGTTCCCGGAACGGCTCTCCACAAACCTCGCGAGCTTGAATGCGGGCGCCCCCCGGCCGGCCTATACCGTCGAGGTGACTTTCGATGAGGCCGGCAATCGTCTCAGCTATCGTATTGCCTTGTCCACTATCGAAGTTGCGAAGAGATGGTCGTACGACGAGGCCGATCGCGCTCTCGGCTCCGGCGATCCGGCACTCGCCACCCTGCAGCGTCTTGCCAGACAACTCCACGATGCACGCGCGGCGAGCGGTGCGATCACATTTCGTCGTCCCGAACTGAAAATCCAGGTACATGACGGGAATATCGAGGTGAAAGCCATCGACCCGAATTCGCCGTCGCGGCTTATCGTCAGCGAAATGATGATTCTGGCGAACGGCCTGTCGGCCGATTTCGCGTCGGTTCATGCGCTGCCGGTGATCTATCGTACCCAGGAACCACGCGAGGCGCTGGCGACAGAAGACACGCCGGTCATTGAAGCACTCGCCTTCGAAAGATTGCGAAAGACTTTCAAACGGTCACGTCTGTCGTTAACGCCCGGATTGCACTCCGGGCTTGGCTTGAGCGCATACACTCAGGCTTCGTCACCGATCCGCCGGTATGCGGATCTCATCACCCAGCGCCAGTTTACCGCCTTGCTCCAGGGCCAGGACATTCCATACGACCGCGAAGAGTTGCTACGCATACTCGCCGCCGCAGAATCGGCCGAGCAGGAGATTCGCGGAATCGAGGACCGTTCCACAAGCTATTGGCTCCTCGAATACCTGGCCCGATATAAGAAAACTGAAAGTCTCGCGGCAATCCTTCTCGACAGCAAAGGAACCATCGAACTGCGGGACTACTACCTGCGCGCGAAAATAACAGCGCTGAACAAAGCGCAGCCTGGAACCGTCATCGAGGTCCAGATTGAAACCATTGATCCCGCGCGAGGTGATGTGCGATTCAGAGCACTCTGAGATCATGAACCCATTGAACAACTTCGATTACCGCGTGCCTTGCGACGATTTCCTTCTTTATGAGCTGGGACGATTGATCGAAGAAGACAAAGCATCGTTCGACGAAGCGGAATTCCGCAACGTCATTGATGCTGGAATTTCCGAACACGTCGAGCGGAAACTCGACATCCGGGCGGCAATCGCCATGCGGCTTCGCACACATTCCGGCGGCCGCGCGGGCCGTCTCTTGCACGCCATGGAAGATATCGAAGCCCAGGTTCGAGACTTTCCTGAAATGATCGAGAGCTATACCGGCTATTTGTTTACGCGGCTCGAAGAATGCGCCTCGGTCGATCCGGATGAACGAATTACGGATGCCGCGGATGTCTTGCTCGAGGCGCCGGAAAATCATGCCGCAGCGGAGGCAGCTCTGGACATCCTCACCTCCGCCCCGTCGGCAATCAGTGCCAGGGTTCTGACTTATGCCATCTCCGAGCCCATTCTTCCGGAAGAACTGGAGAACAAAGCCTACCGGAGCGCGCTTTCAATGTGGCCCATGTCGCGGCACTACATTCTGTACTCCTTGAAACCGCATTCTCATGAAGACATCCCTTTCCGCTGGTTCCAGCTGATGATCGATTCTGACGAGGCTTCGGCAGTGGACCGCATTCTGGAAGAGTTGGTCGTACACGGCGGCGATCCAGCCTACCGCGAGGATCTTCTGGCATTGGCCGATCTGCTGGCGCAGGCACGCGACCCCGATACGGAAGAAAAAGTCCTTCAGGTGCTCAACAGCGAGGCGACACCGCGGGCGGCGGCGGAAATGCTAGAAGCGTTTTTAAAGAGCACAAGGACGCGAGTGCACCATGGTACAAAAACGGGGCCATGGGCGGCTCTCGACCAGGCGTATGCCGCGAACAGGAAATACCTGAGCGCGGCCAGGCTCTTCGATGCCGGGAAGAAAGCGGAAGCGGAACGCGCGCTCGAGGAACTCCTCCGCACCTACGCGCAGTATCCGCTGGCACTCATGCTGAAACAGCGGATCTAAGCGCCGGAATGCAGGCAATCGCATCCTTTTCACACTCGAACGACTGAAAGATCGTATCCAGTTTCGTCATCTCGAGTAGTTTTTTGATCCTGGCCGTCGGCCGGACCAGCACCATGTCTCCACCACGCTTTTGTAGAACAGTATAGATCCAGCACAATTGTCCCAAGCCGGAGTTGTCCATATAGGAGATATTGCCGAGGCTGATTACGAAATAGCGCTCCCCCTCCTCGATCAGTGCCCGCGCCATATCCCGCAGGCTGGGTTCGAGTACGGAGAGGCGTCCTGCCAGTTCCAGGATGACAACCTGATCGGTTCGTCGAAGCTCGATCGAGAGACTCATATGTTTAGATCAAGCAACCCGACAACCGCAGCATAGGCGTCGTAAGTTGTTGAAGGATGGATGTGGCGGGCGGGAGCGGCTATCCGACCGGATAGAGACTAGTCACAAAGAGTTAGGAATGAATAAGCCACGAATTAAACGAATTGAACGAATTAAATTCGTTTAATTCGTTCAATTCGTGGCTTATTCATTCTTATTAAAAATCGCTGCAGGATTTGAAATACGAACAATTGGGGCACACCAGTTTGCATTTCTGCTCGTCGAGGTGCGCCCCGCAATTCGGGCAGGTCCGTTCGATTTGTTCGACCTGTGAGGGTTTAGAGGTGCCGGTCGTCATGTGGTTTATCGTCTTGTTGTTCTTTGCCGAAGTATTCCGCCAGGTGTCCAAGGATCGTGGCGGCATCTGCAGGGCGGCCTTCGAATGTCGTGATGCAGCGCGACCGGCGCCAGCCGTTTCCGCGTTTCACACCGACGATGATGTATTCATCGAAAAAGCCGCTCTCCTTCAAGAACCGCACGGCAGATTCGGGGGTGAACTCATTGGAGCGAAACTCGCAAACGCTGATGAGGTCGCGCAAACGTTCCGTTTGTTCCGGCTCTGCCAGTTCCAGGAACGGGTCGAGACCATGGACTTCACAGCGCGCCGGCGGTTCGCCATTTCGAGATAACGCTTCCAGCTGCGCCTTCACGAACTCACCGAGAGCGCAATCTTCAAAGCCCTCGATGACCGGACCTGTACGGAGAAGACCGGTGTTGAAAACTCCGCGGCGCGGAATAACGCGTCCGGCTTCGTCAACTTCCCCAAGCAGAGCCGCCTCTTCCACCGAGGGTAAGCACAAAGAGAGCGGACGAATCGTGGCTCGCCGCGCGGCAATCTCCTGCGCGCTGAAAACGTTGTTTCGGATGCGGAACCTTAGCTCGACCATCAATTGCCTCCTGGACGTTTTCGAACACAACCAATTGTGTTCTTTATGCCCCGGACCTCGGACAGATGTGGTCCAATTTCCAAGTGGATCGATTAAGATAACTGCATGGATACGTTCACCGATGCTGAACTGAGGCTCATCCGCAAGCTGACGGCCCAACCGGCGCTGACCATATTAGAGATCAATAGATCATGCCCGACCCACTCTGTCTGCACGCCATTGCCCCTCTTCCGAATATACAAGATTGACGATCAATCGTTTGAAGCACAGTGGAACGGATATCACGAGGCAGGCACCAGGC
Organism: uncultured Acidobacteriota bacterium; assembly: GCA_963738025.1. GTDB lineage: Bacteria > Acidobacteriota > Terriglobia > 20CM-2-55-15 > 20CM-2-55-15 > 20CM-2-55-15. The sequence goes on from CAVTWA010000004.1 coordinate 200,516, forward strand.
AGATCTTCAGTTTTGCAGCGGCTAATTAGGGTTTTTGCCGCGTAGCGGCGAAAGAATCTTTCGCCGCTACGCGGCTATTGCGCTAATTAGATCCGGCGCTGTAGCCGGTTTTGGCGCGGATTTTGAGGTTCCGCCCCGGCACTTCGACGCGCAGGTGATGGAATCCGGGGCGCTTGGGGGCATAGTAGCCGAGATAGTACTGCTGCGACAGTTCGTTGCGGATTTGCTCCATCACCGGCGAGATCGCTTCCTGTTTCGGTACGTAAAGGGTACGTCCGCCGCTCAGTTCGGAAAGGGGTTCCAGGTTATGCGAATCCACCAGAACCGGGGATCCGATGGCAATGAAGTACAGCAATACGGCTGAGCTCTGCACTTCCTCCGCAACACGGCCGTGGCCGATGTTGCTCGCATTGTCGTCGCCGTCCGTAAAGACGATCAGCGCTTTCCTGGGACGCTCGGATTTTTCCACCCTCTCCATGGAGTAAAGCAGACCGTCGTATAGCGAAGAGGTGCCAAAGGCGTGCACACCGGTCATGGTGTCCTCAAGATGCTTCTGCGGCTGGGACGATGTGTGCAGCAGCTTGACGTTGGTACCGAACGAGACGACAAAATACTCATCAGATCGCGGCAGGGCCCTTGTAAAGTCGCGTATGCCGCGTTTCATGAACGGCATGATGTCCACCATGCTGCCGCTGCTATCCATTAACAAGCCAATGGCGGAGTCGACCCTCTCCTGCTTTTCAAATATTTGAATATCCTGAGGCTTATCATCCTCATACAGGCGGAAGTCCTGCTTCGTCAGATCCTTCACAAAGCTGCCCTGAGCGTCTTTAACGGTCGCGAAGACGTTGACCAGGTTCACCTCGACCTTGAGCGTCTGCTGTGCCAGCACGTGCGACACAAAGACAGCAAAACACAACGCTGCAAATAAGACGGCAATGAGAACCGGTCCGTTGTGCTTTGGTGTATTTCTATCTGCCATTTCAGTCGGATTCCTGGGCCTCCCGGTATAGACGGTAAATTGCGGGATTGGTGGCAAGAATTCGGTGCCCCTTGGTGAGAACCCTCATGGCATCCTTCTTCCGTCCGGCATTGTTATACAAGCCCGCTAGCTTTACGTAGATATCGGGGTCTCTGTCAAAAGCATACCGCATACAGAACTCGTATTCCTTAATTGCGTTGTCGGTATCTTTATTCTTTTCAAATACCCGCGCTAAGCGATAGTGCGCCCAGTACACGTAGGGATCGGTGTGCAGTGCGGTCTGCAATGCCTGTCCACCCTGCTCCACCTGATCGGCCGCCAGCCGGTAATCGCCCAGCATGGCCCAGAAGTGAGCCAATTGCTGAGGCTGAGTGGCGACGTAGCGTTCCATCCAGTCGCCCGCCTCCTTCCAGGATTGGTCTTTTGCCGCAAGCTCCGCGAGTTTGCGCAGAGGCAGGGGCCGCGAAGGGTCGGACATGGCGGAACTGATGAAGTGTTGCTTCGCCTTATCGACGCTCCCCCAGGCCTCGTATAGCAAGCCGAACAGCTCTTCCCTTTCAGCAGTGAGCGGGCTCTCGGGTTTCGACTGCGCTTCGGCTTGTTTGAGGGCTTCTTCGGCGCGGACGAAATTTCCGGAATCCATGTTCAATTTTGCAATCGCCAGCTGAAGCGATCCTTCCTCTTTCCTGGGCGCTTGCGCGAGCAGCGCCATTGCCTGATTCGCAAGGTTTGTCCGCTTGAATACCAGGAGGGGTTCGACCATCCCCGCATAGGCGCTCTCTAAATCCTCGACTTCAGCGCCATGAGGCAGCAAACCGTCCTTGGCTTCATACAGCAGATCGATGTTGAGATCGCGCGTATCCGTGAACAGCTGCCGGGGAGCATGGAACTCCAACAGCGGATGATCGTCCGTATTGCGCCGCGCTTTAGAGGCAAAGCGCTTCACCGCATCGGTGGACATGACGTAATAGGAGAGCAAACCCTCCGGCTGTTCGCTGTGAAGAAAATCCCGGAAGTCGCGAACCATGCTCGGGTCCGAACGAACGATATTCGCAACACGCGTCATATTCAGCTTCTGGGGCTGGCGGGTTGCAATGATGATGAGATCGGAATCGGTCACCCAGACGGATACTTCCGGAAATTTCCGCTGCACTTCATATAAAACCATCCGCAGATCTTCGGGATCGAGTTCATAGAGCTGAATCCACTGGGCAAAGACGCCATCCGGTCTGAGCACTTGTGCGGCACGGTCATAGAACTCTGCGGTAAAGAGGCTCGCCACCCCCGCAATCCAGGGATTGGAAGGTTCCGAAATGATGATGTCGTACTGCTTGCGCGTCGTGTTCATGTAGTTGCGCGCGTCATTGAAGGTCAGATGGACCTTTGGATTTTCGTAGCTCCGGCGATTGATCTGCGAAAAATGAGGTCCGGCGCCGTACACCGCCGGTTCGATCTCGATGCAGTCGATGTTTTCGATGTCTTTGATAGAGGTTACGGCGCCGACCGTCACTCCGGAACCGTAGCCGATGACAAGCGCATCCTTCGGATTGGGATGATAGAAACCGGGAAGCCAGCCAACCGTGAGCTGCGTAATCATGTCGTCGCGGTTCGACGCATCGACTTTGCCATTCGTGCGAAGCGCCATGTAATTCTCGCCCTTGCGAACGGAGATCGTCGCGTTGTTGCCCTCTTTGAAATAGACGACATCCGTATCTTCATAATGCTCGTCAATCGTAAGTTCCGGCCGGATGTCGAGAGCTTTCGAATAGACGAGGATGCCGCGATCCATCGCATCCGCCTTCCAGAACATCCCGCCACGCATTGAAATCGTCGCGACGACCAGAAGGGCGATTGCGAAGATTTGTGCGAGGCGAGCCGCTTTGACTTCCGTCAACAGAAGCAACGCCATCGCCGCATTGAAGAACAGGCCGACGAGAATGGTTCGCTCGGTGCCGATCAGGGGCATCAAAACAAACCCGGCGACTAATGAACCGATGATGGCTCCAACAGTATTCACAGAATAGATATTGCCAATGCTCCGGCCGAGGACGGTGAACTTACTGGAGTACAACTGGCTGGCCACCGGAAACGTCGCGCCCATGCAGAGCGTAGCGAAAATCATCAAACCGGCGCACAAGACAAACTGGATCGTCAGGATCGCAGGAAACGTGTAATAAAACGCCCGGATCATCGACAGCAGGGCGTATGGCGCGGCGCGATATCCGGCAAGAAAAATCACGCCCCCGAGAGCGACGCCAAGCTGCATCATGCCGAGCAAATACAGATTGGCTTTGGGCTTCCTGCGGCTGATGATCGAACTGCCGAGAGCGATTCCGATCAGGAAGGTCACCAGCATTATTGAAAACGCATACGTCGAACTGCCGATCATCGCCGATAGCGCACGCGTCCAGGAAACCTCATACATCATCGACACAAAGCCGGAGACGGCAAGGGTCATGAGGACAAGCCGGTCTGCAGCGGGGTTGGAACTTCGTATTTCTTCCGCGTTGAAGGCTGCCGCCGTCTGTATCTGATCGCTATGTCCGGCGCCGCCGCGGGCCGCGCGATTCGACATCCATACGGCAAAGAGACCGATGCCCACGTTGATCGTGGCGATGATCAGCGTCGTGCGTATGTTTCCGATGCCGGGAATCAGGAAGAGCGCTGCGAGCAAGGATCCCGCCGCCGCGCCGAACGTATTCAGTGCGTAGAGCACGCCAACCTTGCGTTCGACATCTTCAAGTCGCTCCGTAAAGAAGCGCGTCAGAACAGGCAGCGTACCGCCCATCAGAAACGTCGGAATGATCAATACGAGAAAGCTCGTTGCAAAGCGGATGGCGGCCGCGCCGGCGGGAACCGAAGAGGCAGCCGGCGCAATCGTCCAATAGAAGCTGTCCAGGGTTCGAAACACCAGGGGAACGAGAGCGGCAGAAATGCCGATGCCGATTTCAAGCAGTCCGTACATCCTCAAAGGATTCGGCGTGCGGTCCGCTCTCTGGCCCAATTTCCAGCTTCCCAACGCAAGGCCCGCCATAAATGCACCGAGTACGGTGGCTATCGCGTGCGATGTGTTGCCGAATACGAGGCCCGTAAGGCGGACCCAAATCACTTCATAGACGAGGCCGGTGGCCCCCGACAAAAAGAAGATAACGTAAAGTATCGAACTTGAATTCAATCGCTTGCCAGACATAGGCGGCGATTGTAATTCAAAAGGAAACGATTTCAGCCAGGGATCTGACGCTTTCAGGCGCGGGCTGTGACCATACGTGTCCAAGACGGGATGGACGAGGAGCTGCAGAGTGGCGCCTTGTAAAGGTTTGAGTTCAGTGGATGTCAAGTCAACCTGGTTTGGGTGTAAACGGCTGGACCAGTCCCCGCCTAAGTTAGGCGGGGATCTATGCAAACGAAGACCCCGGCCGGGGCCAGGTTCTACCCCGGATCTCTGCATGAACATAGGTCGGGTGTTGGATAAGCCACGGATTGAACCGTGATTTAACGGATGGGCGCGTCAAGAGTCTGTGAATGCGCCCACTACGTTAAATCCGTTCAATCCGTGGCTTACCCTCCGGGCCTGGACCTCGCCTGCAATTAGATTTGATCGATGGGAAAAAAATACAGGGCGGGACGTTTTCATCATGAAGAACGATTCCCGCCCTAGCAGCCTAAAGAGGGAGGCTGATAACGAAACTGGTTCCGCGATGTTCTTTGATCACTTGCTTCGTGTTGCCGTAGTTCATGACTCAAATCTCTTCCTGAACCTGGCGATGATGGTCTCGACACCGGATTTTGTGAGGCCGAAACCGGGAAACTGGGCAATTTCGGATGCCTGAAATTCATCGAGAAAATGGAGTTTGACAATGAGAGCGTTTCTGCGAGCGTTCTTTCGGTCCGGTTCTTCCTGAATGACTTTCTCGATATCAATCAGGCGCAAAATCGTGTTGAACGGACTCGAGTCGGCTGGCGGCAATCCGTGCAACGCAACGCCGCCTTGATCAATGTCCCGCAGACTATCGATAGAAACAACCTGACCGTGCCGTTTTCCGCTGTTGGCGGCCCTTTGATGATCTTGAACGACCGACGATGAGACCCTTGCCAGGAAAGCCATAACAGAAAACTCCGTTGTTCCTCTGAATCCGCGAAGGACCCGGCCATCGTGCTGAACGAGCTTCAGGTAAACCTCTTGCGCGAGATCAGGCACGAGGTCGGCGACGTCGTCCTGAATACGACCGAGACGCAGTGCGCGCATCAGATACAAGAAGATCAGGCCTTGAAACCGCTCCTGAAATTGCGTCCACAAGGCGCGGTCCGTCAACTTCTCGCCACACTCGCGTAATAGATCGGCCGCGGCGGTGTTGCCGGCTTTTCGCCAGGCGAACCGCCGGATTTTCTCAGACATAGTTCAGCGACTTAGATTTTTGAGCCGTATGCGCACTTCCGTGGACCAATCCGACTGCGGATCGACGTCCAGGTAGCGCCTCCATTCGTCCGCCGCCTGCGCGGAGTCGTTTGTATGTTCGTAAAACAATGCCAGATTAAAAATTGCCGGAGCAAACATCGCATCGAATGCCAGGGCGTGGCGAAATTCCTCACCCGCTTTGGACACCTTCGCAGGATCGCCGGCTTCCAGGTAAGCAACACCGAGGTCATTGTGAACTGCCGCGGAGGCTCCGTTTTCCCGCTCCGCCATTTCCAGGTACTGAGTCGCGGGTACAAATTTCTTTTGAAGCAGATAAAAGCGGCCCATCTCGATGCACCCCGGCGGACACGTTCAACCATTTGCATCTCCAACAGACCGTAGTCGACACCGGGATCCGCCGCTCCACGAGTGCGGACCAGCGGGACATGACCCTCGTTGGACATGCGGGATTCGAATGGCCGTTGATTGGCCAGCAGCAACTGAACGACATCGCTGGCGGATTTCGGTTCACTCCGCAGTTCCATGAAATAACCGACCACGACGGCAATGAGAAGAACTGCTGCCACACCGGCCGAAGCCAGAAACCAGGCCGGAAAGGTTCCAGTCGTGGGCGGTAACCGATTGCTATGGTCTCGCCATTTTGCCGCAATGGTCTGGAGCGCGGACTGCTCTTCCGCACAGACCTCCGTCCGCAGCAAGTGCATGTAATACCCCAACTGCGTCCGGCAGCCATCGCACGCTACCAGATGGACTTCGCTGACGGCCTTCAACGCAGTGTCCAGACTGCCTTCCAGGTATTCGGTCAGGGTTTCTTCCGTGAGGCACTGACCATGATCATTAGCTCGCACCCGCATACCCTCCTAAACAACAAGACGTAAGTTCACCGCCCCGACACGCAAAAAACTTCTCCACCCCGAAAAATTACTGAATGTCCGCAGGGTAGTTTCACGTCTTTTTAAGTAACCGGAGTTTCAGCTCACTGGGCTGAAACCCGAAGTCCGTCCCAAAACGAAAACACAACCTAAAGAAGGAGTTTCGAAATGAAACGAATGAATCGACGTGAATTCCTGAGTGTAGTCGCGGGTGCCGGTGCTGTGTCTATGGCTATGCCGGCTTTTGCTTCAACTTCGACAGCGGACCGAACAGCCGCCGATGTCACTTCTCTGTATGTCAAAGGCCTCGTTATGGTTGACCTTGGCAATTCCGAACTGATCCGGCTCGGTTTCCCAAAGGCTCCCGGCCATAAGGCCATGTTGTCGATCGTTCCGCAAGTTGGCGAAAAGAAAGTCGTACCGATGAAAGGAAAAGGTGCTATTGAAGCTCCCGGAGTCGCTTCCACGGATTCAAAGATCGTGGTGCCGGAACTGATTCGAATGAAGGAATTCTACGGCAATGATGTCAAGGGTCACATTGATCAGTGCCCGGGCCTGATCACCATACCGCGCAATGCCATCCGGTCCGTCACGACAGCCGAAGTGACGCCGGCCCGCTACACCTTCGTTCGTGCCGACAACGGCGAAGAAGTAACAACGTTCAGGCCACGCCAGGTTGCGGACGCTTTGAAGATTGATCTATCATCTGCCGGCACGTTGAAACTCGATGATGGCAAAGTAATTCCGTTGGGAACTGCCCGCGAGCTGCGTGTCGAATATACAGCGGAAAAAATCGACTCTGCGGATCCGTTTGCAGATCATTTTCACCACTACTTTCCGTACGTCGAGCGTCCCGCTGCTTTGGATTTTGATGTGGTTCCGCGACGGGTCGGTGGCGCAACTGCGCCGGCCTCTACGCCGCACGAGGGGCATCATTTCATGATGCTGGACAATATCGTCTTGTGCAGCCTGGTTGCGGTCCCATAGTTCCTGCTGCTTGCGTGAAGGAGAAACCAGGCATTGGCCAATAGAAAGTGGGCGATCTCAATAATCGCTGTTTTGATCGTCTCACTCAGTTCTATTGGCCTTTACCTGCTCCAGCACGATCCTCGTTCGCCACGCCGCATCCAGGAACTGGTCAAGCCGGCCTACAACAGTCGAAGGCCGGGTGGAGGGCGGCTTTTTAACGCGCCATACAGTTCGCTGTCTTCTCTGCCGGAGGCGCAAAACGATATCGGGAAAGCACAGATTCTCCTGCTGAAATTGCCGGAATCGGAGGCGCGATTGCAGACACAGGGTCTCATTTACCTCGCGCATGGCAATTGGGACAAGTTCACGACCCTGTATACCCGGCTGCCAGATCGACAAAGGACTGACGCTGCAACTTTGAATAATCTCGGCGCCAGTTTTCTAGCCTTGTCCCAGGAAAACCCGAGCTATCTCGTGAAGGCGCTCGACGCGTTCGATCAGGCGGCGACGGCGGATCCTAACGCTGAGGCACCGCTATTCAATCTTGTGATCACCTATAGGAAGCTGCACCTGCTGAAGCGTGCGGATGAAGCGCTTCACCGGTATTCCGCTCTCGACGCAAATTCCGCATGGCGTCGCGAACTCGAACATCCGACCACAATCGATGAGGCATCGATCCACGATCAACTGACGGTCGCGGCCGAGAAGAACGATCTCGGCGAAGCGCAGCGGCTCTTTCAGGCTAATCCCGAACTTTGCCGCAGGTTGGCTATGGGCTACGCTCTCAAAAACGAGCCGGAATCGCCCGCTTTACTCCGGTTCATAGCGACTCAAACGGAAGCCCGCTACGGAGATAAGACGATCTCTGCCATGATCGAACCCCTGCTGGGCCCTGACCGGCACACCATTGTTGCCATCCGGGAATTCGTCAATCAGGGCGCCGATCTGTACCAGCGCGGTGCTTTCGCCGAGAGTCTTGGGAAATATGCCGAGGCTGAAAAACTTGAAAGCAAGACAAGCTCGATTTTCGACAAGCTCTGGATAAGCTTGAATCGCATCGATACACAGATCAGGATGGGGGAACTCGCAGAGGCCCGGGAAACGATTGGGCAGGTAGTATCAGCGGCGCGAACCAATCACTTAACCTGGATAATGGCACGCGGCCTCTCGATTTATGGTTACAGCATCAAGCTAACGGGCAGCTATGCCGAACTGCTGAATCTGTTGTCCCAGTCGGATCGAAGCTTCGCGAGCATCGACGCACCCCACGACAGAGTACGTGTCCTGTATTATCTGGCGGCATACCGGCACGGGGCAGGAGATGAAGATTCCGCCTTGCAATTGGCCTTAGAGTGTCTGCTCCTCGTCGATGACGATCACGAGGCAGCACGCATTTCGACGCTGGACTATCTCATTGGGACAATTCTCTATCGCCGTGGTGCAGCGGAGCGTGGACTGCTTTTTGCGAGAGAAGCCGTAGAAAGGGGTAAAGATGCTCCTTATGCCGTCGTTGTAGCAGCTACATCAACAGTCGTTGCGCAACTGTATGAGTCGCAGTCCCAGGATGCGCTCGCAAGTCAGTACATCACGATTGCGCAAGACGCCGTGTTGCGAATGCCGGCAGGCCTCGACCGCAGCCGGACCGAACTGTCGCTCGATCTGGCCAAAGCCCGACTCCAGGTGAACGAGAAGAAATACGATGACGCAGAGTCTTTGTTGCGGAAAATTCTGGCAAATTACTCGCAGCAGCCTTTTTCTGCCACTGAGATCCTTTCGCAGTCGTTGATGCTGTGCGCAAGAGTCTACGCAGAAACCGGCCGCATCGATCAAGCCGCAAAGAAGTTCAATGAAGCGATCGATGTGGTTGAAAACGACGATGAATATCTCAAAGACGAAGGGCTGCGGGTAAAGTTTGATGATGAACGCCGCGAGCTTTACGACTCCGCCATCGAATTCGAGTTAAATAACTCGCCCGATGCCGCCTGGAAATACCTTCAGAAATACCGTGCAAAACTGTTCCTGGAATTCTTAGCAGCATTCAACCCGAAGGTCGCGCAGACTCGAGCTCAGCTCGATCGCAATGAGGTACAACGACGAATCTCGAAAGACAGCCAGATCGTCGAATATCTTCTGCTCAAGAACAGGCTGCTGGTCTGGGTGGTGACGGACAAAATATTTGCCGTACGGACGGTGGACATCAGCCGTTCTGCCCTTGAAGACAAAGTACAGACGGCTCTTCAGACGCTTCGACAGGGCGGCGACTCGGACGCACTTCTCGCCGATCTCGGAAATATTCTGATCGGCCCCGTGGCGAATCTTCTGGATCCCAACCGCGCTCTCGTCATCATTCCCGACCGGGCATTGAACGGACTGCCATTTGCCGCGCTGCGGCGCCCTGGAAGAAGTCAATATCTTGTTGAAGAATTTCTGATCGGTATGAGTCCCAGCGTGACATACCTCATGGCCGGAAGCACGGGGGGTGCGCCGCAACGGCGAGACGCCATAGTCGGCTTCGGGTCTCAAAACGGTGGTGGATCGGAGTTGAAGGAACTGGGTGAACTCGCCCGCATTTACCACAGCGCGCGCCTGTACTCCGGCCAGCAAGTCGATAAACCGACTTTCCTTAATGAAATGAAGAAAGCCGCGATTTTCCACTATGCCGGCCATTCGGTGACGGATGCGGCGGATCCGCTGCGTTCATCGATTCTTCTGGACGGCAACCGCTCCGGACCGAACAGCGTGACAGCCGTGGACATTTCGCAGCAGCGGCTCTCCAGCAATGCAGTCATCATCTTGTCGTCCTGCGATTCGTCGGTCGGCAACTCCCGCGATGGTGTCGGGATGCGCGGCCTGACCTCCGCGTTTCTGATCGGCGGCGCGGCCGCCGTCGTCGGATCGCTGTGGCCCGTTGAATCAACGAACACGGCGGACCTGATGATACAGTTCCACCACACTTTTGCGAACACGCAGGTTCCCGTTGCCCAGGCGTTGCGCGGAGCGCAGTTGAGTTTTCTACATTCGTCATCTCCCGAACAAAGACACCCTTATTACTGGTCGGGATTCGTTGTTACCGGCAACTTCAGCGCCCTTCGTTAACAGCGCTTATGCCGGGGATGCGCCAGGAATGAAGAAACAAGCGACGGATTTTAATCCGTTTAATCCGTTCAATCCGTGGTTTATTAAAAACTGTTTCCCTATTGGTACTCCCACAACTGCGTACTCATATACCGCTCACCAATGTCGTTGAGCAATGTCACGATGACACCTTTGCGGATCCGCTTCGCAGTCTCATAGACCCCATAAAGATAGGCCCCCGATGACTGCCCGGCGAAGATGCCGTGACGGGCGAGCAAGGCGCACATTCGTGCGGCGTCGGTACTGGATACGCGGATCTTCTGGTCGATGACGGATTTGTCGAGAATTTTCGGGATGATATCGCCGGGACTTTCCAAAGGCTTCAGGCCCTCGATACCCGGAAAATCCTCCGGCACGATCTGGACAATTTCGACGCCCGGAAGGTCTTTCTTTAAACGGCGTCCTACGCCCGTGATGGTGCCGCCCGTACCGATACCTGCGACAAAGTGGGTCAGCTTACCCTCGGTTTGCGCCAGAATCTCCGGCGCTGTGGTTTCGAAGTGAGAAATCCAGTTGTTCTCGTTCGAGTACTGATCGCAGTGAAAGTATTTGCCCGGTTCGCGCTCGGCGATCCGGTGCCCTTCACGCAGTGCTTCATCGTAGCCCTCGAGCGGATCGGTCTGGATAAGCTTCGCCCCGTGCGCTTGAATGCGGAGTTTCCTTTCTTTGCTGGCGTTTCCCGGCACGACGATGTGGATAGGAAGATTCATCATCGCGCCCAGCATGGCATAAGCGATGCCTGCATTCCCGGAACTTGAATCCAATACGATCTGGCCCTTGCCGACTTTACCCGCAATCAGCGCTTCGAGCAGCATGCGCCGCACGGGCCGATCCTTCAGACTGCCGCCGGGATTGGCGTATTCTGCTTTCGCATAAATCTGCACTTCCGGAAGTTCTTCCCTGAAACACAGAATCTCGGCCATTCTCGTGTTTCCTATCAAATTCAGAGCCGGGTAACGCTTGTGAAATTCGGCGTAACGGTCCTCGATCGGTATGGTTGCAAACGGATTCATAAGGATCCTTTGTACCACAAACCGGTATATGCTGAGTTCCTGACTATTGCGGTAACTATGCGCACGCTCTCAGTGATTGCCAGCATCAGTCTTATTCTCATCGTCCTCGGTGATGCGTTCGAGGTGATTATTCTGCCTCGCCGTGTGACCAGAAAATTCCGTTTAGCCCGGTTCTTTTATCGATGCACCTGGCGGCCATGGTCATGGGCCGCAGCGCACATGTCAAAGCGCGCCCGCCGTGAAGTCTTTTTGAGTTTTTATGGACCTCTTTCCCTGGTTTTTCTCCTCGGCATATGGGCAACCGGGTTAATTACAGGTTTCGCATGGCTTCATCGTTCGCTTGGAACACCGCTGAAAATGGAGCCCCGCGACGCTGGGTTTCTGACAAACCTCTACTTCAGCGGTTCAACATTTTTCACGCTGGGTCTGGGCGATGTTCTCGCGCAAGGGTGGACGGGCAAAGCGTTGACGATCCTCGAGGCCGGGCTCGGTCTCGGCTTCCTTGCCATCGTGATTGGCTACCTGCCTGTGCTTTATCAGGCATTTTCCCGGCGGGAACTCAACATCTCACTGCTTGACGCACGCGCCGGCTCGCCGTCAACTGCAGCGGAATTGCTGATCCGCCACTTCGACGGCGACGCATTCGTCGAACTTTCAGCGTTTCTTCGCGATTGGGAACGCTGGGCGGCCGAACTTCTGGAAAGCCATCTTTCCTATCCGGTGCTCGCCTACTATCGTTCCCAGCACAGCAATCAATCCTGGCTGTCGGCACTGACGACAATCCTGGACACCAGTGCGCTGGTGATAGCAGGCATTGATGCAGCCTCGAATCATCAGGCAAAACTCACGTTTGCGATCGCGCGTCACGCTGTAGTCGACATCGCGCATGTGTTCAATACAACTCCGCATCACCCTCATCAAGACCGGCTGCCGCCCGACGAATTAACCCGCATGAGCGAGCTTCTGAAATCCCACGGCATTTCGCTCGAAGCGGACAGGCAGTCTCATGAACGATTGTCCGCTCTGCGGAATATGTACGAGCCATACGTTCATGCACTCTCGGAATATCTGCTGATGCCGTTGCCAGCCTGGAAGATTGCCGCCCAATCCGCAGACAACTGGCAGACGAGCGCATGGGAGCGTGTCAGTCATGTCTGAGCACGCGGCTTCGCCGTTCAGGACGTCGATGCTTCCGCCTCCATCATTCCCGAATTACAAGCCCGGCACCTATCCTGCTGAAGCGAATCGTCTCCTCAGTCCAGCCCAGAGCCTCCGCCAGTAGGGTACGGCCTTGGCGACTTTCGGCTCGTCGTCGTCCATACGATAGCTTCTGTTCTTTGCAAGCTGCTTGACAGTCTCGTGGTATGCAAACACATTGCAATGGATACAGCGCAGAAGGGGAATAGAAACTTCCAGGATTGGAACGAAAAGGTGATCAGTGGATTTGCAAATCTTCAGATCACTCATTAATGAACTGATCGTAGCACAACCGGAAACGAAGAATTAGCCACAAGAGCCACAAAAAACACAAAAAGCAGCTAGTTTCCTTTTTGCTTGGTGAGGAAGAAAATCAGGTCCGACTTTGTGATGATGTCGAAACCGGTCGTTCGCCGCACCAGAATCGCGGGCGTCTGATGATCAATGTTGTGCGCAATTTCCTCGATTGACGCATCTTCCGATATAACGGGAAACGGTTTCTCCATATATTCGGCAACAGGCTTGTGTTTCGCGACAGGATCGGAAACGAGAATATCGAGAATTCTCGTTTCGCTGATACTGCCCACGACTTCACCACCTTCGATGACCGGCACTTGAGAGATATCGTGCTCCCGCATCAGATTTACGGCCTGTTCGACCGTGATTCCCAGCGGCACGGAAACCAGGTTTTCAGCATGCCGCTGCTTATCCTGAACCACCTGTCCGGCGCTGATTTTGATGCGGGGTTCGAGGAACTGGTTTTCCCGCATCCAGTTATCGTTGTAGATCTTGCTTAAGTACCGGGTACCGGAGTCCGGAATGATAATGACCATCAGATCATTTTCGCTGAGGTTGCCGGCCGATTTGAGCGCGGCACAAAGCGCGGCTCCTGCAGATCCACCGGCGAAAATGCCTTCAACTCGTGCAAGCTGACGGGTCAACTGGAAGGCATCCTTATCCGTTACGGCGTGGATCTCGTCAATGACAGAAAAGTCGACATTACCAGGAAGCTCGTCCTGTCCGATGCCCTCGATCTTATAAGGTTGAACTTGCGGTTTCCGGCCGGTTTTGAACATCTCGGCGAAAATAGAACCGGCTGGATCGGCTCCAATCACGCGAATTTTCGGGTTCTGGCCTTTGAGATAGCGGGCGACACCGGTGATCGTCCCCCCGGTACCGACTCCAATAACAACGTGCGTGATCTTTCCCTCCGTCTGTTCCCAGATTTCCGGGCCTGTGGTGTTGTAATGGGCTTCCACATTCGCAGGATTTTCATACTGGTTCGGGAAAATGCTATTCGGAATTTCGCGGCTCAAACGGAGCGCTACCGAGTGGTAGCTGCGAGGATCATGATGATCAACCTGAGTTGGCGTGACGATGACTTCGGCTCCCAGCGCGCGCAAAGCATCGATCTTCTCCTGACTCATTTTGTCGGGCATCGTAAAAATGCACTGATAACCTTTGATTGCCGCGGCAAGAGCCAGTCCCATGCCGGTATTTCCCGAGGTTCCCTCGATGATGGTGCCGCCAGGCTTGATTTTACCGGCCTTTTCCGCGGCTTCTAACATCGTGATGCCGATGCGATCCTTGACGCTGCCTCCAGGGTTGAGGTACTCCAGCTTAGCCAGCACCGTCGCCCGGACGCCGCGTACCACACGATTCAGGCGAACCAGTGGCGTCTTGCCAACGACTTCCAGAATGCTGTCATGCCACACGTTCGGCCCTCCAGTAATTACGATATCACAAGCATTTCTTCAACCCTCGATTCGATCCGACTGAAGGTCTGTACCGCGGTTGCCATGGGCAGGTTGCTGATATAAACGTTTTGCACTCCTCGCCGCAGCAATGCATGAACGCTGCGCGCGCAAATTTCCTCGGGTTGCACGTTTGCGGCAAAGTCACGCTGCAGACCTGCAATCGGAACCGGCAGGAAATTGGCTAAGAAATCGAACGTCCTGGCATTCGCGCTCCGGTAATAGAAGACTCCGAAAATTCCCGGAATCTTGACCCCAAGGCGCTCCGTTTCCTTCGCGAACCGGTCGATCGCATCCGACTGATAATGCGAGACGATCTGCGCAAGATAAAAATCGGCCGAATAATCCGGGTCCAGCATGAGTTCGACTTGCCGGACACCACCGTGCGGATTGGCCCATCCTCCCAGCGTGATTCCCGGCACCCGCTGCCGGATGAGTTTGCGCAACTCATAGGCGTGTTCAACGCAGCGAGGTACAGCATCGCTCTTGTCGCCTCCGAGAACCACAAGCGAAGTAAAGCCAAGCGTGTACGAACGTTCGGCAAAGTCGAGGCAGTATTCAAGCGTATGTTTCGTCGTCAGAATGGGAACAATCCGCGAGCGGTCGGCGTCTGCTCCGAGATTGATCGTGACGTGCCGGAGGTTCGGCTCTTCCCGCCGGCCAATCGCACCGTCGGTCATGAAAACAAAGCGGCCGAGCGAGCTAATTTTCCGCATCAGTTGATTGCTGTCGATCCAGGCATCCACGCTTTGCTCGAGCGGAAGATCCATGCGAGGCGGACACATTTCAACGTTGAGGAAGAAGCGTTGCGAATCGCGAAGAGATTTCAATAAGGACATACTTCAATAAGCCGCGAATTGAACGGATTTAACGGATTGAATCCGCTGAATCCATTCAATCCATTGCTTATCCGCGCCGGACCGCGGCAGCCATTACCTTCTTTGATTCTACCTTTTTGGCTTTACGGGAAGGAGCGACAGTGACTTCTTTATGGTAATTCTCGAGCGCGCGGGCAAGTTCAGTCTCAACCCGCCGTCGCAATCGCTCCGGGGAAATGACCATCGCGGACGGACCGAAGCTCAGAATCCAGGATCCCAGTTCAAACTCCCCGCCAACGTGCATCTTCATCGAAATGCGGCCCCCGCCAATTTCCCGCACCTGCTGGGACGGGTGCCAGACGCGCGATCGCACATATTCGGCGATGTCTGAATTGAAGACGATTTCAACGTCGAAAGGATCCTCTTTCACAACCCCGAACGCGGACTCCAGGTAAGTCTCGACTGTAAAGTCCTTCGGCTTCTCGAAAGCGTCACGGGTTTTCTCGATGCTTTCGATACGTTCAATAGCGAAGGTCCGGATCTGCTCATACTCTTCGACGAATGCGAATAGATATAAGCCTCCACGGAAGTACATTAAGCGATAAGGATGAATCGTATACGTCTTCTTCTGCTGGCTATGAACGGAATAATACTGCATCCGGATTTTGACTTCTTCGCCTACGGCTTCCATCAATATGCGGATCGTTACTTTACGGTGCTCCAGATCCTTTGGAGCATCCGCCCGAACGCTGATCATATTGTCCAGGCTGTCCAGAAATTTAATATTCCGATCCGGCAACGCACTCTCGATCTTCTTGAAGGCGGACGCAATATCATCTGAAAACGGCGGAGCAGCCAGGTTCACAACAAGTTTCTTGCTGAAATAGAGTGCGGCCGTTTCGGAAAGCGATAGCGTTGCGAGCGGCAGACCTTTGTATTCGTCGCTGAGCCGCCAATAGACCTTTCCCTCATACCGTTCGTCGTATAGCGGGAAGCCCGCTTCCATCAAGGCTGCAAGATCGCGGCGGATGGTTTTGGTCGAAACAACATGATGCTCTGCCATATCGGCTATCGTGGTCCAGCGGTTGGTTTCGATCTGCTTCAGCATGGCCCACTGCCGGATCAATTGTGCGTTTCGACCCATTGTTTTATCTCTCCTGCCCGGTGTTCGCCCGATTATGGACGAGGCACCATGAAAACGAGTAGTACCAAATCTTCGGCTGCGGAATTCTTTACGCCGTGGTCTTGCCCGGGTCTCGCAATGACCGATTCGCCGGACCCGAGCTTCCTTTCTTCACCGCCGATGTAGAAGGAACCTTCCCCGCGTAAGACGAAATAGATCTTATCCGATTCCGCATGACTGTGAATTCGCTGATCCTGTCCAGGTTTCAGGCAGTACAAGTCGCAGAAGTAATTCGGGGACTCGAAGACCGGCAATTTCTGCATCTTCTCATCGGAAAATCGGATGAGATCTTTGATATTTCGAACTTCCATAACCGAGTGCCGCTATTGTACGAAAAACCGGACGCAATCCACGCCGGAAAGTGGGCTTCAATCTGGTTGCCCAGAAACCCACCCACGTGTTACTGCCAGATTGCATTTAGCCCGGACAAGCCAAGGACTGATAAGCCACGGATTGAACGGATTTAACGGATGGGCGCATTAAACAGTCTGTGAATGTGCCCATCCGTTAAATCCGTTCAATCCGTGGCTTATCAGTCCTTGGCAAAGATTCGTAAGGCCAAACTGAAGCAAACACAGGCAAATCGCCCTCGCCGATGTGGCGGATTCAGGCGAGTGGAAAGACAGTCGCT
Source organism: uncultured Acidobacteriota bacterium (assembly GCA_963738025.1). Taxonomy (GTDB): domain Bacteria; phylum Acidobacteriota; class Terriglobia; order 20CM-2-55-15; family 20CM-2-55-15; genus 20CM-2-55-15. Next base: position 217,487 of record CAVTWA010000004.1, read on the forward strand.
TCGGGAACCACTTCTTCGACCTGTTTTACCAGGTGCGGATGGCAGGTGAAAAGAAGCACCTGGTGCGTTGTGCACAGATCGCGAATGGCTTTGAACGTGGTTCGGCTTCGTCCAGGATCAAAGTTGACGAAGATGTCATCAAAAACTACGGGAAGAGGATCGACGTGGTTTGCATATTCTCGAATAAGAGCCAGCCGCATTGCCAGATACAACTGCTCAGCCGTGCCCCTGCTTAGAAGCTGCGGCGAGAGTCGAGCGCCGTCCGCGCGTTCAACCTGGATATCCCCTCCATCGAGGGGTGCGATCACGCGAGCGTAGCGACCTTCAGTCATCACGTTAAAAAAGAATGACGCCTGGCGCAAAACTTCCGGCTGGCGTTCGGTCTCGTATATTTTGCGCGTTTCTTCCAACAACGCCTGACATAGCGTAATGACGGCCCACTGTTCGGCGGCTTCATCAATTCGAGCCAGGATGGTTTCCTGACGCGAGAGAGCGCGGGAACGCTCTTCGCTGTGCTCCATCATGTTGATCCGCTCTTCAACGCGTCCGGATTCGTGACGCGCTTGCACGAGACGCTTTTCCAGTTCTGACAGTTCGGTCTGCGCTGTTTCAAAAGCGGCTTCTTCATTTACGTGCAAATCGAAAAGCATCGGCGACTCGATATTTTCAGAGGGAATCTTTTCCAGCTCGTTCAGCAACTGCTGCCGCTGTTTGAAAACGTCTGCCAGGCGGAGAAATTCCTCCTCGGTAGGGGCAGCAGCCTCTGTCAGAAGCGCGCCGATGCTCTCCTGCAGTTGCTCCAGTTGCTGGTTAATGCGCAAAAGGTCGGCTTCACCTCGCCCTGCAGCTTCTTCGAGACCACGCAGATCTTCATTGACCTTCAGCAAACGGTCGAGTTCCGCCACACGTTCGTCAATGTCGGTTTGCGCGATTTCGTTCTTGCCCGTCAATTTCCGGATATCGGCCTCGATCTGGCGTGCCTCATTCTCCGTTTGCCGTAGATCTTTCTCGCAGGCGTCCAGGCGGCCAGAGCATGCCTTGAGCTGCTGCTCGACAGCGGAAGCGCGTTTCAGGCGGCGGCGATACCAGAACATGGCCACAACGGAAACGGCTTCAAGAATAGCGCCCAGGTAAGGTTGCTCTGCCAGGACCAAACCCAGGACTCCAACCCAGATCAAAGCGATGAATAAATAGAAAGCAGCGCTGGAGGGCGGCACGAGATTTGCTAAACCAGCGGTAAGCGCTAGTTTTTCCTGAGTTACGGCATCCCTCCGTTCGATTCCGGCGACATAAACACGGCGCGCAGCATCCACTTGCGGCGCAAGCGAGCGGAGCGCTTCGATGACCTGGGTCCGCTTTGCACAGTCGTCGCGATCGACGTGCATTTGCAGACGCCGATAACGGCGCCCTTCCGCCTCAACTTCGTTTCTGCCCCGTTCCGCCAACAGCGTGCGTCGCTGCTTGATCAGCAGATCGAGCCGTTCGATGCCGCCCTCCGGGAAAGCATTGACGGCCGGCAGATCGCGTAGCCGTGTTTCAATCCTGGTACGCCGTTCCAGATACGGCCGGTTTTTAACCCTTCTGGAATATTGTTCGACTCGACGGCTGACCTCTGCCACCGCGTCTTCCAGGACCGACAACTCTGCTGTAAGTTTGGTTCGCGCTTCATGCGCGGCAAGGTAATCCTGCGGCTGATGTTCCGTTCGTTCAAGATCATCCCGGACGGATTCCAGTTCTTTAAAAGCGACATTGATCGTGCTGTTCTGGCCGCGCGGCAGAAACAATGCGCTCTGACGATCCTCCAGATCCTTCTGGACGGCAGCCCAGCGGGAAGCGCCGATGCCCAGACCAGCTCCGGAGATGTGCGTGGAAATCTCGCTTTCCTGCAGGGTGTGGAAATGCTCAAGCTCTTCCAGGCCAAAAGCAAAAACATTGTGGTACAGCGTCTTCGTCGTACCGCCGAGCAGACGATCCAGCGCCGCATCATCGGCTGCCGCGTCTCCGGTATATACGCCGACGCTTCCACGCGCATGCCGCCCTGCCTTGCGTTCCAGACGCAGCCGCGTGTCGCCGACGACAATATCCAATGAACCGCCGTGCGACCCACCATTCACGGGTTCGTAGCGTTTGGCGCTTCCCCGTTTTTCAAACCCGAAAAGCATGGAACGGATGAACGCCATCAGCGTACTTTTGCCGGTTTCATTCGGGCCGTAGAAAACGTTCAAGCCGGGATTCAGCGGCTTCCAGTTCTTGTCGTTCCAAACCCCGAAACCGTCAATTTGGATGTTTTCAATTTTCATTGTTCGGCAAACAGAAGGCCACCATTAAGAATCCAACAGGAGATCCACTCCCATTGCGGATGCCAGTTGAATCCATTCCCGGAGCTTGCCGTCGTCCAACGGCGGCATGTCCTTTCGTCTGAATAAAGGGCTCAGGCTGTCGGCAAGCCGCTGCCGAATTTCTTCATCGGCCAGCGCGCGTTCGGTCAGCCGGAGGAAATCACTCACCATCGTTTCGGTGCGAGCAAGAGCTTCCAGATCCAGTTCGGGGCCGGTCGCAATACGCACAGATTCGGGGATGACGACGGAGCTTAAAATTTCCGCGAGTTCTTCGTGCATGCCATCGCGCTGCAAATCTCGATGCAGAACACCATTTCCACGAATGGTGCATCGAACTACCGTTGGCCCGTCAAATGCGGCGGCTTCGGTCCGCCCTTTGTCGAGCATCAGATCGATGAGTTGGTCCATGCCGCTCAATGTGGCGATCGACAGTTCCAGATGGACCCAGCGAGCAACGCTGGTATCAATGAACTCCAGATGCGCCCGGCTGTAGGTATCGACATCGACCTGATAACAACCGCGCGGTCCCGTCTCACGCGGATTGCGCCCTTGCGTATTCCCGGGATACACAATCATTGCCGGTTCGGCGGCCAGAACCGAACGGGTGTGAACATGCCCGAGGGCCCAGTAATCAAAGCCGGCGTCTAGTAGTTCCGTGAGTGCGGCCGGCGCGTAATCGGCATGCCCGGTCTGGCGGCCGACATTCGCATGCAAAACGGCGATTGAATATGGAGTATTGTCGGCAGGTTTGAACGATGAAGCCAGATTGTCGGTTACTCGCTCGCGCATGTAACTGACGCCGGTGATATGCGCCACTTCCCGGCCGCGCCGGATGAATGGTTCCGTATCGGCCTGGCCGCCGAATGTGATGACATTCGGCGGGAGCTGGAACTCGCTGCCCCAACCGTTTAACGGATCGTGATTTCCGTGAACAACATAGGCAGGAATATTCCGCTCCGCCAGGCGCTCCATCTCTTTTCGAAATGAAACGAGGGCTCGAAGATTGCGATCTTTCGAGTCATAAATGTCACCTGCAATGATCAGGAAGTCGGCTTTCGCTTCAATGGTGTGATCCACGACCCGCCGCAGAGCCCCGAGCGTCGCGGCCTGCAGTTGGTCCTTCCGAGCGGCAGAAGCCTCTCCGATGCCTCGAAACGGACTGTCCAGGTGCAAATCGGCGGCATGAATGAATCGCAATGGCTCCATAACCTTAGCTTTAAGCTTTCGGCGGCCAGAACAGGTCTCAAGGTTGAAAAAAACCGGTAAGTTCGCTAAAACAAGGTAGCCATGAAGATTCTTGTATTGCTGCGTCACGGAGAAAGCACCTGGAACCGGGAAAACCGCTTCACGGGCTGGACGGATGTCGACCTCAGCCCAAAAGGTATCGAGGAAGCGCGAGCCGCCGGCCGGCAGATGCGCGATGACGGATACTTTTTCGACATCGCTTACACATCCGTGCTGAAGCGGGCCATCCGTACGCTCTGGCTTTCACTCGACGAAATGGACCGCATCTGGATTCCGGTTCATAAAACGTGGCGCCTGAATGAACGCCATTATGGCGCCCTTCAGGGACTGAACAAATTGGAAACCGTCGAGAAACATGGCGAAGAACAAGTGAAGATCTGGCGCAGAAGTTACGACATTCGCCCGCCGGCTCTAGCCCCTGATGACGAGCGTTCTCCCGCGCGCGATCCCCGCTACGCCGATCTCAAACCGGGCGAAGCTCCACTGACGGAGTGCCTGAAGGATACCGTCGACCGGGTGCTGCCTTATTGGCATGGCACCATTGCACCCATGGTCCGGACGGGCCGGCGGGTGCTCATTGCTTCGCATGGTAACAGCCTGAGGGCGCTGGTGAAATATCTGGACAACATTTCCGATGACGAAATCGTCGGTTTGAATATCCCGACGGGAATTCCGCTCGTCTATGAGCTGAACGACGACTTGACGCCGATCCGGCATTTTTACCTCGGAGATGCCGCAGCCGTCGAACGAGCTGCGCAGGCGGTCGCCGATCAGACGAAGAAAAAGCAATAGCTTTAGAATTTCACATTGACCTCGGTCTTTACCGAATTCGCGATGAAGCAACCCTCGTGCGCGGCGTGGTGCATTTCGCTCTGCTCCTCCTGGGTTGGTTTTTTTGATCCGCCGTAGGTAATCCGGGGATTAAGTGTGACGGTACTCACCCAAGGAATACCCCGTTCGTTTTTCGTCAGGACGCCGACGGCATCGTCTTCATAACTACTCACTTCAAAGCCCTTCCGCGAGGCCACATACAAGTACGTCAGCATGTGGCAACTGGAGAGCGAAGCAACGAAAGCTTCTTCGGGATCGACATTTGCAGGATTCGAAAACGGAACGCGCACGGCTGCAGGTGAAGACGAAGCCGGTACCGTCACCCCTCCGTCGAATGTCCATGTATGCTCGCGAGAGTAAGTGCCTTTGAGAAAATCGCCCTGCGACTGAGTCCATTTTATCGTTGCCTTGTGCTCGGACATAAACTTTCACCTCCGTGAGTGCAATCCGGTGTTACCGTTACTCAATTGTATGAAAATCGAGACTTCAAAATAATCGCCACGTTCAGGCATGAGACGAATCGTTATTATCGGCTTTCTGCTCGCATCCTCGATTCTTAGCGCGAGCGCGCAAAGAAGGTCGTTCAGCATTATCGAAGCGACCATCCCCGACATGCAGCGGGCGATGCGCGGGAGACGGATCACATCACGTGAGATCGTGCAGCAATACCTCGCCCGTATTGCGAAGTACGATGCAAAACTGCACGCTACGATCACGGTGAATCCGAATGCATTGGCCGAAGCCGATCAACTGGACCGCGAAAGAGCGGCGGGGAGATTGCGCGGGCCTCTTCATGGCATTCCAATCGCGTTAAAGGACATCATCCATACAACGGACATGCCGACAACTGGCGGCGCATTGGCCTTTGAGGGATTCGTACCGCCCTACGAAGCAACGCTTACGAAAAATCTTCGCGAAGCGGGAGCTATCATTATTGCGAAAACGAGCTTGACGGAGTTGGCAAACTGGGTCGCGGGCGCCCCGACGCCGATGCCCACCAATTACAATCCGATCTCGGGGTTCGGCCTTAATCCTTACGATCCAAGACGTGATCCTCGAGAAGGCGGAGATGGACGCGGAGCGCTGTTTCCGGGAGGTTCGAGTTCGGGGATAGGAACCGCCGCCAATTTCTGGGCTGCCAATGTCGGGACCGAAACTTCGGGGTCGATTCTGACTCCATCGAACGCAACGATGCTGGTTGGAATAAAGCCGACCGTTGGCCGCATCAGCCGATATGGCGTTATTCCAATCACGGCGGACCAGGACACACCTGGGCCAATGGCTAAAACCGTAACAGATGCCGCGATTTTGCTTGGGGTTCTGGAGGGTAAAACACCCGACTCCAACGATCCGGCAACAAACCGCTGCCCCCGACCGTCGGGTAACGATTACACGCGATTCCTGAAAGCGGATGGCTTGAAAGGAGCACGCATCGGAATTCCGCGGATGTCGTTCTACGATCGCGTCAATAGCGAACGGGCGAAAGCAATGGCGGACGCAATTGCAATACTCCAGCAAAGCGGCGCGATCATCGTTGATCCGGCAGATATTCCAAGCATCACGGATTCGGATCCGCAACGCAACTTCGATCGATGGTACATATGCTCCGGCGCAGGAAGTGCAAAGGGCGGAGACAACAATTGTTCCGTTGTTTTGAAATACGGTATGAAGCGGGACTTCAATCGATGGCTTTCGACTCTCGGACCGGCCACTCCGGTAAAAACATTGACCGAACTTCGCCAGTGGAACCTCAAACACGAGCGCGCCGGGGCGATCAAATACGGCCAATCGAATCTGGACATTTCAGATGAGATGGATGTGGAATCCGACCGTGTCCGTTACGAGGCGGACCGGACGAAGGACATCGCGCTTGCCGCAACCCACGGCATCGATGAGGCCATGACCTCGAATCGGTTGGATGCGCTGCTATTCCCAGGCTCTAATGGATCGGAGATCGCAGCGAAGGCGGGGTATCCAACCATTATCGTGCCGTACACAATGGTGCCCAATGACCAGCTGCCACCATTTCCCGAGGGCTTCGACGCGAAACCCGGGCCGTTCGGCGTCAGCTTCACAGGCATGGCTTGCAGTGAGCCCCGCCTCATCGAACTGGGCTACGCGTTCGAACAGGCGACGAAACGTCGTGTTCCGCCGCCCCTTCCATGAATTTACCTCGCCGTGGTTATGGTCGCCACGCCACCCGGCGCAATGACGACATTTTGAATAGTCGCGCCCGTTGACAACGGCAGTGGCGCGCCGTTCGAGCCGAAGAAGTCGATTCGAACAGCCTGGGTTACGCCGGATGTATTTGAGATTGTGATTTGACTCACCCATCCGCCGCCCGCCGCCACCTGCGGAAGCAAGAACGCGCCGGTTCCACCAACACCTGCTGCGACCGCGGGAAATATCACTATAGACGGCGTGAGAATGGTTGCCCCGGAGGCTGTCGTCACGATTTGTCCGTTAACCGTTGTGAAGGTCGAGGTGACACCGGTCAGTGGCGTTGTGACTGGCATCGCCGTCACCGCTCCGAATGGCGGGATGCCTGTCAGTGGTGTCGTTATGGCTAGTACCGGCTGTTGAGGAACAAGCCCGGGGAAGGTTGCCGGGATTTGCGTGATTGTGTCCGGAATGGCCGTGATCGTGGATGGTACTCCCGGCGGCAATCCTGCAACCGCGTTTATACCAGCATCAACTCCGACCGTAGTTATCGGATTACTGACCCCGGCCGTTGCAACTATGCCGGTATTAACACCAACCGTCGTCACATTGTTGGCGGCCAATTGGGTAGCGACGGGTAACGAAGTGAACGAGAACCCGTTGAATGACAGGCCAAGCACTCCCACCGGACCGCTCGAACTGATGAACAACGAGCCCACCATCGGTCCCGCAGTCACAGGGTCGCCTGCGAAAATTTCCGTCACAAACCGGGACTCCTGCTGGAGTGCAGCCAGTGTTATCGTTCGTGTTGCCGTGACAAGGCCCAGCCCATTCCGGAATGTCAGTACTACCGAGACGGCAAAGTTGTTCGGATTGACGATCGCGAGCCCCGTGTTCAGTCCCGTATTCAGATCGGTATTCACCACCACATTTGTCAGAGTTACCAGCGGACTCTGAGGCACGCTGGACTGGAAGAAATTAGCGCCGACTTGCTCCCCGAACGTTTCCGAAACGCTCAGGCCGTCGCCGGTTCCGGAAACCGGTGTAATGACTACAAATCCTGTCTGAATTGTGCCCTGACCAAACGAAATCAAAGGAATAGAGATTACCAGTAAGAGTGCACACCAAAGGAGTTTCATACCGCCTCCCACATGGACCGTGCACGCCAATCTCCAGCTTCGGCTAATATAGGACTCGTGGAATCGATGGGAGACGTTTCAAAACGACTGGCGGAACTGGTTGATCTGCTGAGGATCAATAAAATCCGCCGCCATATTTTTTTGTGCGCCGACCAGACCAAGCCCGCCTGTTGTTCCAAGGAGCAGGGACTGGAGTCCTGGAATTACCTGAAGAAGCGTCTTGAAGAGTTGGGCTTAACGAAGAACGAAGATTGCGTTTTCCGCACGAAGGCCAATTGCCTGAGAGTTTGCGAACTGGGGCCAATCGCCGTCGTCTATCCCGAAGGCACGTGGTATCACTCCGTAACTCCCGCAGTTCTGGAGCGAATCATTCAAGAGCATCTGATCGAGGGCAAACCCGTAGAGGAGTTTGTTTTTGCGGAAACGCCGTCCAGAAGGTGAATGGATAAGCCACGGATTGAACGGATGGGCGCAGTAAACGTTCTGTGACTGCGCCCACATCCGTTCAATCCGTGCTTATCCAAATCTCTCGCTAGGCCGCCTCGACCACTGACCGGCTCGTCTGGTGCTGGTTCAACACCTCGGCAGCGATTTTCTTGCTTAAATATACTTTTGATTCCCGGTTGTCACGCAGGTGGCGCTGGAATTTGATGACGTCGAAGTTCAGGTGATCCAGTGTCGCGCGCATGCCATAAAACCGGTTCTTTGTTTTAACGAGCAGTTCATGAAATCCGTGTGCGTGCGCCCATTCTTCCTGCTGCTCGGTCAATGCGCGATAGCGTCCTTGATTGCGCCACTCCTCACGTGTCCCGCCAATCCAGCTGTAGAAAATCTTTCGATTCGCGAATTCCACAACATCGCGAAGTTCATTCACGAGTTCGGAGAGTTTGATGTTCGTTTCTGTTGCTCGTATTTCGTGGCCGATCTTGTAGGCCACCGGGATCAAAACACCCTCGTCATCTTCGGCCATCGACATCAGGATCAGATGTTCCCGATCTTTCAGACGGCCTAAGATTTCGTCTGCGGTCTTCTTGTTCCAGAACTCGGTAAAATGCTCCTCGATGTATTGAGCTTCGAGAGCGCCGGATTCCAGCGAATACTGGCGTATAACATGTTCCATTCATCTAGATCATAACGGGGGCTTCACACGCTCGTAAAGCATAGGAACGTGTTTTGTGGGTAAACTGAGCGGAACGACCAATCCGTAGTTTGTCTCGATACGAAGGTGCGCCTCGCCGGATATCCGGTTTACTTCTTCAACGCCAGTGACATTCCGGTAGGCTGTCTTGCGCAGAGACAAGCCGGAACGGCCCGTGGTTACGAAGAAATCAGGATACAGCCCGGCAAACTGCCGCAGAATCAATACCAGACCGAATGCATATATCAGCGCCGCAATCAGGAATTCCATGAGGACCGCCCAGGGATTGGTAAAGCCGCGGCGATAATACGCTCCGTGAATAAACAGGGTGACACAACCTGTTATTGCCGCGATTACTGCCAGATTCGCGACGAGGGGCCATTTCCGGTAGGATGCCGCTACAGGTTTTGGAAGTTGCAACAGAATTTTGAAGATCAGTGTGTACGGAATTACAACGACCAGGAATGCAAACGTGAGAGCGGATATCCATGATGGCATGATTACGTACTGCCCCAGCAATGATGGCGAAAACCACACTCCACCGCATCGCAATGAGCGCGTGCGGCAGCAGGCCATAGATCCATCTCAACGGCGGCGAAGTAACGTGAGAACAGATCGGTCAATCTGCCTTCTGCCGCGTCATGCCTGTATTCGCGCCGCACGATTTTCATTGGTTTTTTCACAAACCACAATTCACTGATCGCGCGATCCGCATTAAGCGCCTTCATCAGGGCGAGAGCATAGGCAGTCATCTGAAGCTCGTAGGCGCCGTCTGAAGATTCCCGCCAAATCGCATATTTGTAGTCGATCACACGCGGGATTTCCGATGCAACAGCAGCATCCATCCGGCCGTGCACCCAGCAGTCCCGGCCCTCGACGCTCAAATACATGATGAAGGGCAATTCCCGTTCGGGAAAGGATGAAGTCAGGTCCTGCCAGTCCTTTGACTCAAACACGGCCACAAGATCGGGAACCGCCGCGCCAGCCAGAACGCCCTCAGCGGGTTTCACAGGCGATTCGAGGAACTTGTGGGCGATGGATCCCAGTTTCATTTGCGGTGTATCGCCTGACGGTTCCCGGCCCGGTTCGGCCTTTCCCAGAATACGCGTCCAATGAAAGAAACGGAAACATCCTGACAGAACCGCCAGATCGGACGGAGTCATGTCCAGAGCGGGATAGGCTCGAATTTTTCTGGCGAGCGGGATTTCCGGTTCGCCGATCAGGATAGGAGCCGCAGAGAAGGCCAGTTGCTCTGGCACATTCAACTGAGAGGCCGGCAGCACCTTCACCGAGAAGCCTTTGAATTTGATCGTCTGTACCTGGCCTTCGCGCGCTCTGTCGATCGCACCAGGATGAACCGTTTCAAAAACCTGGCTGATCCATTGCAGCCACGGGCCGCCTTGCTTCGAGAATCCCTCACCCAGGACCAGCATCTTGCGCGCGCGCGTCACCGCGACGTAGAGCAATCGTTTCTCTTCCTCGTATTGTTGATCGTCTTCCAGCTTTTTTTCTTCGAGTATCAGGGAATGCGGAAGTGGTCTTCGGTGCAAACCGTAGGCCGCGCCGGACAGGATCCCCCAGCGCTCACTGAAAAAAGTCCTGTCGCCGGATGCTCTGCCGGCGCGCGCAGCAAGGTCGGGAATGATCACGATATCGAATTCGAGGCCTTTCGCCTGATGGATGGTCAGCAAGCGGACGACTTCGTCGGACTGTGACACAATCTGCGCCTCGGATTCGCGGATGCTCGTATCGTGCGCGCGCTCGCGCAAATACCGCACCACATCGTCGAGGGCGGTAGTGCCCTGTCTTGCCAGCTCCCGAGTGATCTCGATGAGCTTGCCGATGTTGGCCACGCGTTGCGGACCATTCTTCTGCGCCCTCATGACGACATCGAAATCGGTCTTCCGTAGGATGTCCTGCAGGATTTCTGCGGCCGTCGCCATATCGCGCCTCTCGCCCCAAAAGGATACAAGTTCATCGCATACGTGAGGACCGCCGGGAACTTTCAATAAATCGTTGAACGGGATACCAAACATGGAGGACGTCAGAACGGTGGCACGGAGCAGTTCGTCATCGGGGTGAAGTACCAGTTCGAGAAAGGCAATCAGGTCCGAAACTTCCGACTTCTGATAAAACGCAGTTCCCTGCACTACGTAAACCGGTATTTCATGGGCGCCGAGCGCACTGAGATACACATCGACATTCGTCATGGCGCGCATCAGGATCGCCACTTCCCGCCAGGATTGAATCCGGGAAGAAGCCTTCCATTGCTTGAGCAGGCGCGCAATCGCTTCAGCTTCCATTTCCCGGCCCTGGGCTGCCTTCGCGCCCTCTTCTGCGGCGACATATGTGATACCGAGAAATGCAGACTCGGATTTCGGCCTTAAAGAATCCGATTCCGTGAAACGGATGCGATACGAAAAATCAGTCTGGCTATCCAGCCCATTCATCTTCCCGCGGCCGTCCATCATGTGTTCGCAAAGGACATTCGAGAAGTGCGCGAGTGGAGGCGCAGAACGGTAATTGTCCTGGAGGTGTTCGACCGATCCGCCTTCTCGAACGATACGATCCAGCATACGGAAGAACACCGTGACCCGGGCCCGGCGAAAACGATAAATGGATTGTTTAGGATCGCCGACGATCATCAACTTTCCAGGGACAAGTCGTCCTTTCTCCTCGGGATCCTCGGCCAATAGCGAAATGATCTCTGCCTGCACTTCATCCGTATCCTGAAACTCGTCTACGAGCAGCGCCTGGAAGCGGGCCTGACACTCACGGCGGATCTCGGGAACGCTCCTCAAAAGATCGCGTACACCGAGCAGAAGATCATCGAAATCCATGGCTGTCGCCGCACGCTTTTTGGCGCGAATCCGGGCGGAAGAAAGACCGACGAGTCGAGACAGGTTCGCGGCAGTCGTGACGCCGGCTATCTGGCCAATCCTGGGCAGCAAGGCGCCCGGATCGTCACGCTTGCGCAGCGGATGCCTGGCTCGTCTGGCTTCGAGTTCATCGGCAAAACGACCAATCTTCTGAAAATCGCTGCCGAATTGCTGAAGATCCGCAGCAATGATGGTCTCAACATCGACAGCGGCCCGGCGCTGGGCCTCAATACGCGCTTGTAACCAATTGCTGTCCGCTCCCAGACTGTTCAGCCAGTAACCGGCGGACACGAGCGTCTCCACAAGAGAGTCGAGGCCGAAGTCACCAAAGAGCTGCTCGACCTCTTCATTTCCCGAGCGGATTTCCTGTCGAATCGTTTCACGGGCAGCCTCTCGCGACAGATCCAGGCTGCGCTGTTCATCAAGAACAGTGAAGGACGGATCGATACCGGCCTGAAATCCATATTCGCGGAGAAGAGTCCCGCAGAATCCGTGGATGGTGGAAATTGGCGCAGCCGGCAATAAGGCTGTTGTTTTCATCCACTGACCCGGCCGTGTGAACAATGCCGATCGGATTCTGTCGCGCATCTCGGCTGCCGCTTTTTCAGTAAATGTCACCGCAACGATACGCAGGGGATCCATCCCGCGCTCGAGCAGCTCGAGATACACGTCGACCAGCTTGCGGGTTTTTCCTGTACCCGCACTCGCCAGTACGACGGTGTTCTTATCAAAGGACATCAGCCTCCATACAAACGGCAGAGCCGACGATAATCGCATGAAGCACAAGCCTGCTTATCGGCCGGATCGGGCAACAGCTGGCCATCGCGAATTTTTTCCATCAGGTCTTCAATGCGGTTGCGAACTTCTTCAAAGGTTGTCTTATCGAGCGCCTGGGCAACAACTGGATTTCCGGGGGATCGCAGCAAAAGGTATCGGCCTTCGATTCGAACCGCGCTGTCAGCATTCAGCGCGCGCGAGGCGAGATAAGCGTAAACGGGAATCTGGAACGATTGCTTCAATTGTTTCGCCGTCGTGCTGGATGCGGCGGAGTATTTGAAATCATCAATGCGGATTGCATCGATACGGTCACGGTCGCGGTGCACGGCGACATGGTCCGGCTTCCCGCCGAGCATCACATCGGCGATTCGCGCGGAAGGCAAGGGCGAATCCAGATACTCCGGTTGTGTCTGGAAACCGTCCGCTGCATCGCGGACGGCGAATTCGACATATTCATTCAACACGGAAACCAGTTGCTTCCGGCGAATCTTCCATAAGGACGGGTCAAAGACGGAATACGGCCCCTGCCCGTTCACGTCTGCAGCAGCCAATCTGCGCGCAATAATGTCACGCATCAGAGCATGCGCCCGCTCGGCAGATGCCGGCAGCGGCTGAGAATAGAAGTCTTTGAGAATCGTGTGAGCCAGAATTCCAATCTCCGGGGCCGGAACTTCGAAATCCGGCGTCTGGGGCGCACGCAGTCGGAGCCGATGGCGTGCGAGGAATACAAAAGGACAGGAATCCATCGTATTCAATTCGCTCGGATGCCATACGCCGTCGATGGCCAATGCCCCGCGGCCCAGATGAGCGCGCCCAATGCCCTTCGCCTCGAGCTGCGCTCGCTCGACGATATTGTCCCCGAGCAGTACTCGTGCTCTCTGCTCCACCAGCACTCCCCGCCGCCATGCATCAGCAACCCTGCTTCGCCACTCGCCCTCTCCTCTTGGAACAGGATCACTGTCCTGAGAAAGAATCGGCGATACTTCGTAATGCCGCGCGATTTCTCCTATGTACACCGACGGATACATGGCCTCGCCTTCCAATGTGCTGTTCGGATAGGTGAGCGTCACACGATGAGAGGCAGAATCCAGAATCATGAACAGATAAAGGGGCTCACGTCGATTCCGGTCACGCGCGCTCAGAAGCCGTCGCGGCCGGATCCGGGCATTGATCGCCTCCACTGCCGCTTCATTCAGCAACGGGTTCACAGAAGAGCGGCCTGGGAATTCCCCGTCGGCAAAACCTGGAGCGAAAATCCACTTATAGTACCGGGAGCCCAGCGAGTGCGGACTGATGATGCGGACCCGCGGCAGGCCGGGAGCCGTGTCAGTCGTGGACAAGCGATCGACCGTGCGTAAACTCGCAAGTTCGGAAGCCAGTTTACGGAAGCCGGCAAAAGTGATTTCCGCGGAATTGCCAACGGATTCCAATTCCTCCGACAGAATCCGCCAGGCTTGACGATCGCGTTCGGTAAGAGACCGGGAAGGTGTTACACGTTCAAGCAGACCCGCTACGGTCCCTTTCCGATTCTCCAGCTCATTGAGGAAATTCTCGAAACGTTGGAACTCAGCCGTTAAGGGCGAGTGCTTCCGCGCGGCAAGCGCCGAAGCCGAAAGATGCTGACGATCGATATACCCCATTACCGCAAGTTCCCTTTCGACATCGACGGCTGGAGAAAGCCGCGGCTCGAAGTAAGCGCTCGACATGATACGGGCGAGGGCCTCGCGTGAACGATCACTCGTTACCAGATCCAGAAGCGCCAGCCAGTATTTGACGAACGGGACCCGCAGCAGCGGCACTCCCGTTTCAAATCCGTGGGGGATTCCATAGCGTGAGAAAACGTCCTCGAGCATTTCACCATACAGGTCGATATGGCGAACAACGACCGCAATCTCGTTCGGTGTGTTACCGTGCTCGAGCAGATCGGCGATTTCGCGGCCAATCGCCTCCGCCTCCTTATAACGTCCAGACGTTTCGATGATGCGCAGCGAATCGTCGGCAGGCAGCGCTTCGTGTGGCTCGTAAATAAATAATTTTTCGAGCACCTCGCGCGATTGTTGGCCCGGTCTGCAAAATTCGGGGAATGTCTTTTCGGCAAGGGACTCGTCTTGAATAAACCGCTTCCACGTCCACTCGGCAAACTGCGTCGGTTTTATATTCGCGGTCGCATTGAACAACACCACTGCGCCACCGTCCCGCAGGGTCTCGATTATTCCGCGGGCGAGTTGAAACTCCGCTTCTGTGAGGTCATACAGGGCGTGCAGAACAACGCGATCGAATCGCTGCAGCCAGCCCACATGTACCTTCCTGTACGCGGGCTGCCGCGAGAGCCCGGCGGTCCTGCGGATCGCAAAGGCCTGCCTCACGCAGATACTCCTCGTAATCGGCCAGAATCCCGGCAAGCAGTTCCGCCCCGGCAGATTGCAGCTCGGCAGGGCGAATTCCGGCATTTTTCAATTCGGAAACTGCGTCGCTGAAATAACGGGGATTCAGGCCGGCGACGATGTCGCTTGATGCGTGGCCTGGCGCGACGGTGCGCTCTTTCGCCTGCGCTAACGCCTGCTGCAATGCAATCAGGCGCTGTCCCAGAGTAGCGGTCTGCACATCCGGTGTAATCCGCTGGACCAGTTCGTCCACCGTTACTGCGTTAACCGCCAGCACGGCTCCCCGTTCCCGAGCCGCGGATCTTACGTCGTGCCAGCGGTCCTGTGAGTTTCGGTAAACGTGCAGATCCATTCGTATCTGGATTTCCGGAAGAGTTCTGGATGGGCAACTAAAACGAGTTTTCGCCGGGCGCGCGTAATTGCAACATTGAGACGCCTGTCGTCGAAGACGAACCCGGTGCCGCGTGACCGGACGAAGGAGATGATCATGATGTCACGCTCGCCACCCTGAAACCGCTCGACCGTATCGACAGTGACGTTCGAATCCGCCAGCATCTGCCGCAGCAGGACGACCTGCGCGCGAAACGGCGATACGACACCAATAGTTTCGGGCGCCACTCCATGGGTCCGAATAAATGACCGTACGAGGTTGACAACCACGTTCGCTTCGTCCGGATTGGATCGGCCGTCGTGCGATGATTCGACGGGAATGAATTCAACGGGCCTGCCATCTGATGAAACGCGATCTTTTTCGGAGACACCCGATTTCAGCCGGCCTCCATAAAAGAACCGGTTCGATACACCCATGATCTCGGGATGCATGCGGTATTGTGTCTCCAGCAATGTAACAGAGCCCGCCTGCTGCTTGAGCCGTTCGAACATCGAGTGCGCCAGTCCCTGAGTGCGAACCACAGGCGGCAGCTGACGATCGTCTCCGATCAGAACAAAACGTCGTGCCCGCAGGATCAATCCGAGGGTCAGCGGCTCGGTCAACTGGCCGGCTTCGTCCACAATCGCCATCTCAAAAGGTCGATTGCGCAAATAAGGAAGCGTCGAGGCGCGATGCGCCGTCGCTGCAACGATCGGCGCCTGCTGCAGCGCCTCTTTGACGGCGTGCACTGTTCCATACTTGGCGGCAACATCCTCCGTAAAGAAATCGGCCGGGTCAGCCGAAATCCTCCGGACGAGTTCAGGCGAATCCGATGACCTGCCCGCACGCAGGAAGCGGGCGGAAGGATTGTGCGCAAGGAGGGCCAGGAGCATCTTATCGACCGCGGTGTTCGTAAAGGCGCCCAGAAGCAAAGGGCCCCGAACTCGTTGAACGATTTCCGGAACCACCCGCGTTTTACCTGTACCTGGCGGTCCCCAGATCAGGTGGAACGTGTCACAGTGGACCGCCCGGTGAACAGCCTCGCTCTGGCTGATATTCAGGTCCGCTACGGATTCCGCAGGGAGGTGCGCGGCCATCGACTCCGCTCCGTCGTGTCCCAGAATCACCCGCTTCTTATCGTTCAACGGCGAAACTAGAAAGTCATACAGCGCAGTGTGACTTGCTTCGGCAGTCACATCGCTGGGAAACCGGTCGACAATCCAGGTCTGTCCTTCAAAGACACTTGCATTCAAATTTTTCAATGGAATGGAAACGCGTATTCGGTGCGGGCTGACTTCGCGAACGTGTCCATGAAATGTAGCGGTGCTGGAAATTCGCCCCGCATGGATCAACACGCTGTCACCGATTTCGAGATCGGACGTATTCCGTTCGAACGCAAAGGTGAATGACTGGGCGTCAGGCAGGATCGTCGCCCCGCAAATCGTGCGAAAGTTGTTCACTCGGAACTGCAACCGGCTGTCATCGAGCAAATCGGCCACGTCCTGATCTGCAAGCCAGCGTTCACGTTGAACCAGACGCGTATACTTTCGAAAGTATTCGAGATCCGGCGTTATTACTGCATGCGGACGATCGCCAAAGATTTCCGATGAATCCTTGCACCGGCTTCTTGTCCATGACGGACACGGCGAGCAGACCTCCGCGTTGAAACCCTCATATCTCGAAGCGATGTGCGACTGATTCCGCCCCAGCCCATATTGCGCCGCAATCAGCCTGTTACGTGCATCGAGCACCTGGTAGAAGTCCGTCATGACACGGAGCGGAGCGAATGACCCGTCAACCGACGACAAAAGGCGGCTCGTGATCTCCACATCCTTGCCGTCGTTCCGCTGCCATCGGCGGATCAGATCGGAAAGCAACAATCTATAGATAAAAAGCTGTGCGTGGTCCTCAGGCCGGATTCTGGCGCCAGTCTTCAGCTCTAGAATATCGATCCGGTTGCCTTCGCGAAAAACGGCATCGATGCGTCCCTGGATGCCGATCGTCGCCGAATACCGCTTCAACTCGAGTTGCGTGTGTTCGAGCAGGTGCGGATTCCGGCCGATGAACTCCTTCAAGGCCGATGTGTGCCGCAATACGTCCGCGCGGAATGCATCCTCGTCGAAAAACTCGTCCGTTACGGATGCGAGAGGCACGAGGTATGCCGGCAACATCGAGTGGTAAGCGGATTCCAGATCGGCCCCGCCTTCCAGGATGCGGTCGAACAGGGCATGCACCAATTGCCCCTTCAGTGTGTGCACCGTTACATCACCCTTACCGCGGCGCAGTTGATCCAGTTGCGGTTTCGTGCACTGCAGGCTGCGCGCAATGGAGGTCGCATTGACCTGCCGCATCGGTTCGATGACAAGGAAAGTCTCGGGGATCGCTTCAAATGACCGATTGTTTACAGGAGCCAGGTTGTAAGCGGCGAAAGACGCGTGAATCCACAGATGGGGAATGAGAAAACAGGCGATGTGATTCTGGTTGGATCGGATGCGGATCTGGATTTCCTGATCCCGCAGTGGTCCCGAGGTAACGAGTGCATCAATCGAAGAAACCCATACGCCTTGATCGTCCTTCGCCGGATAACCCAATTCGAGGACCTTCGCCTCGGGCAGAACGACACGTCCGGCCGCGATTTCGCGTTTCGGTTCAAGAATCGGCGGATTGCGCTCGATTAGCGCGACAAGGCTCGCAAGAACCTCATCCGTCGTTTCGTACTCGCCCTGCAAAGCACGCAGGGCCACCTGCGCGAGATAGCGGGACGCGAAATAGGGAGGGCCAACGAGCACAAGGGGATCACTCAAGAAGTGTTCTCGCTGGATTTGCTGGCCTGAAAGTTGACCAAGAAGCTGGCCACCCGCCTCAGTCACGCTCGCAGGTGGAGACTCCAACAACTTCTCAATGAGCGCGTTCACCGAAGCCATCAGTGGTCACTGTACCACTGAACCGGCCAAATCCGGTCCGCGACAAAATTTGTCACAAAAAGTGACCTGTCCCTCGTTTTTAGCTGTTTTGTTTCGTTTTGTAACAGTTTTTGGGGCGGGCTAGCGCGACACCTGAATGCGGCCATCCAGGTACGGCGACACGGTTCCAAGGTGCGCGATATGCTCGGCGAGTGCGTCACGCACGAGGATTCCGGTATCTTCTACATCGATACCTTCGGCGAAATCCTTATACCCATCGCCGCCCATAAAAAGGAAATCGTTCGTCGTCACGGTGTAGAACTCTTTGTCCCGAAGCGGAGTTCCGTCCTCAAACCGCACCGATATCAGCCTTTTTCCTTCGGGCTTGCTCGCATCGAGTTTGACCCGCAACCCGCTGAGGCTCATGACATCGCGTCCAAGGATATGTTTGATCTGAGCGCCGCTTAACCGCATTGTCACCAGCGTGTTTTCGGACGGAAGTACGTCGAAAAGGATCCGGCTGGTGATAGGACCTTTGGGAATTCCGCTCTGGGGATCGGCCGCATTGACCAAAGCGATAGCGGTGCCTGTCTTCGCCCGTACTGCGTCGGCTACCAGATTCCCGATGTGCGATTCCTGTGCCGTTGAGCGGGAAAGATCTGCTGCGGCGTGACCGACGACGTGCTGCAGTGTCTCATTCAACTTGGCCTCGAATGGTTCCAGCACTTTCACAATTGCCGGATCCGGCTCGGCCGATTCGATCGAGACCAGACGGCTTTCGACGGCTTTCAATTTCGCGTCGCTGAAGGTCAGATCGAGTTTCCCGGCAAACTTGCCGAATTTGCCCGCAGATACGATCGTCGTCTGCCCGACGCGTACCGGCAGTTCCGCTTCTTCATGGGCTCCGATGATGAGGCGAATTTCGGGAAACGCCCGAGCGATACGTTGTTCCTCGGCCGGACTGACATTCGTCAGCAGGATGATGCAATCGGCCCGCTCGCGAATGCGCGGCAAAACGCTCTCGAGCGTAAGGAGAGTGTCAGCGACGTCGACATACTTGACGTTTTGCGGATGACCGGTGCGTGTCAACTCGTCACTTGTCAAACCAACGACGGCAATTCGAACTCCCTGCGCATTGAAAATAGCGGCAACCTGAATTTCGTCGATGGGCGAAACCGCGTTTGCAGAAAGTACCGGGAAATTCGCTTCGCGGACCCGGGCTGCCAACGCGTTAATACCGAAGCCGAATTCGTTCCCTCCGACAGTGGCCGCATCATAGCCGATGGCGTTCATCACATCGATGACGGGCGCCCCCAGAAACGTATCGGATATGAGAGAACCTGAAAGCATCCCCCCGGCATCCAGCATCAGGTCCGGCCTCACCTGCCGCACGACCGTTGCCAGTCGCGCGCTGCCGCCGGCATCAGGTCCCGGAAGTACATGGCCGCGGATATCGTTCGTATGCATGATCACCACATGCGTTTCAGCAGCGCTGTAGCCGCTGGCGCACGCCAAAATGACAAAAAGGATGACACGCAATGAACTGGATTTCATTATGGCAATTCTACTCTAGAGACGGGCAGTTTCAGCCCTTCCGCGCCGACTTTGTCTTTCTCGCCGATTTGATGACCGTATCGATTTCTTTGCGGTGACGGACGATGACACTGTCCAGTTTCTGCTGGATTTCACGCAGGACACGAGGGGGATCTACGCCGGGGAAGTTGCGGTCGACGTGCTCGTCCACGATTTCCACAAGCGCCAGAAGCTCAGCTAATGATAAGTCCGCTTTCATGTTGCCGATGTATCCGGTCAAGTGTACTACGATAGTCCTTTATGGCAAAGTTGGCCGCACAGCAGGAGATTGTCGATTGCCGGCGCTGTCCCCGCCTGGTGGTTTACCGTGAACGGATTGCGCGAGATAAGGTCAAGCGCTACCGGGATTGGGATTACTGGGGACGGCCGGTGCCCAGCTTTGGATCGGCGAACGCGCAGTTACTCATCATCGGGCTCGCTCCAGCGGCACACGGCGGAAACCGGACAGGACGAGTCTTTACGGGCGACCGCTCGGGAGACTGGCTCTATCGTGCGTTATACAATTTCGGTTTCGCCAGCCAACCAACATCTACGGACCGGACCGATGGCTTAAAACTCATCGATTCATACATCACAGCGGCAATTCACTGTGCTCCGCCCGACAATAAACCGCTGCCATCGGAATACGGCAATTGCAGGCCGTACCTGCTTGATGAATTGGAACAACTGAAAAAGGTGAGAGTGGTCGTGGTGCTCGGATTTATTGCTTTCAAGAACTACTTTGCGGCGAGAAAAGAACTGGGGAAACCCAATCCCTCGCCCTTGCCTGCATTCGGGCACGGCAAGTCGGAGAAACTCGCAGACGGTATCACCCTGATCAGTTCATACCATCCCAGCCAGCAGAATACGCAAACCGGAAAACTGACCGTGGAAATGTTCGATAGTGTGTTCCAGTCAGCGAGACAAGTCCTGAAACAAGACGAGGACACAAAGGCCGGAAGGCACTAATAAGCCACGAATTGAACGAATTTAACGAACGGGCGCAATCAAAGCAGTATATTGCGCCCGTTCGTTAAATTCGTTCAATTCGTGGCTTATCGTGTCTAATCGAACTCGTCTTCTTCCCACCGGATATTGCAAACGGCGCAAGTCCACCAGCCCTTCAACCAGTGTCCTAAATTAGAAACCGTGTGCTCTGCCCCGCATCGCAAACACTTAGGTTTCTCAGTGACTTCCGGATTCTTGACTTCAGCTTCAGGCATCAGTAACTCCCATTAACGATAATCCAACCACTAATAGTAGCATCAATGAATATGTCCAAGACAGCCGTAGCCGTCGCACCCGCCTGGACGCGCTATTGGAGCGCGATACGGGAAGCGATCCAAGGTTCAGAGCAGGATTTCACCGAAGGCAACCTCCGGAGAGCAATCATGTTGCTGGCGGTTCCCATGGTGCTCGAAATGGTGATGGAGTCGCTGTTCGCCATCGTTGACGTGTTCTGGGTGGCGCACCTGGGAGCAAATGCCATCGCCACCGTTGGTCTCAGCGAATCCATTCTCATGCTCGTCTACTGCGGCGCGATGGGACTGTCTATGGCAGTCACGGCAATGGTCGCGCGCCGAATCGGGGAAAAGGATGCGGAGGGCGCCGGCACCGCAGCGGCTCAAGCGCTGATCGTCGCGATCGCTGCCGCCATCGTAACAGCGGCAGCCGGCATCGTCTTCGCTCCTAAACTGCTGGCGATCATGGGGGCGTCTCCAGACGTTATCGCTACCGGACAGCGTTATGCCGCAGTGATGCTGGGCAGCAGCGTTTGCATCGTTCTGCTTTTCGTGAACAACGGCGTGTTCCGCGGCGCCGGCGATGCGGCGATTGCCATGCGTGTTCTGTGGCTGTCCAACATCATCAATCTGCTTCTCGACCCCTGTTTCATCTTCGGTCTGGGACCATTCCCGAAACTTGGCGTCACCGGGGCTGCCGTCTCGACGACGATCGGGCGAAGCATCGGCGTCGTTTTCCAGGTGTGGCTTCTTTTCGGCGGTAATGGCCGGGTAAAGATTCGAACCGCGCAACTCCGTATTCATTGGGACGTGATGAAACGTCTGGTTCGAGTGGCCGTCAACGGCATGTTCCAGTATGGGATCGGCCAGACCAGCTGGATGGTGCTGGTGCGCATTGTCAGCACGTTCGGCAGCGCGGCGGTCGCCGGCTACACCGTCGCGGTTCGCATCATCATCTTCGCCATCCTGCCTTCGTGGGGACTCAGTGGAGCGGCCGCCACACTGGTTGGACAGAATCTGGGCGCCGGAAAACCGGATCGGGCCGAGCAGTCGGTCTGGCGCACAGCGCTTTACAATATGGTGTTTCTGGGAGCGGTGGCCGTCGTGTTCATTGTCTTTCCCGAACAGCTCATCCGGCTTTTCACAAACGATCCCGACGTGATTCCGTTCGGCGTCAATTGTCTCCGGATATTCAGTTACGGGAATATTGCCTACGCTTACGGAATGGTAATGGTGCAGTCATTTAACGGCGCGGGCGATACATTCACCCCGACAACAGTTAATTTTTTCGGGTACTGGCTTTTTCAGATTCCGCTGGCTTATTGGCTGTCTTTTCACACGACGCTCGGGCCAAAGGGTGTTTTCGCCGCAGTGCCGGTAGCTGAAACAGCGATAGCGATTATCGGCGTAACGCTCTTCCGGCGAGGTCGCTGGAAATTGAAGAAGATCTGAGTTCAGAACGGCGATTGGCCATTGCTGTCCCGCGGAGCAAGCACGAATGTACCGCCTGCCGCAATCGAATAGGTAAAACTGCTCTGCAGTGTACCGTTCAGTTGCACCGGCATCGGATTACCGGAAGGATCATAGACATCAATCCGGCCGGAGGACCCGGAGCTTCCGCCATTGACCAGTGCAAGTTGCGTCGCCCATCCGCCACCCAGCGCAAATTGCGGAAGAGCAAGCGAGCCGTTTCCGTCGGTTGCCGCCACAGTAACGCCAACGGCCGAAGTACTGAATTCGGTTCCTGAAAAACGCAGGCCCAGCGCGCTGAAGGAACCAGATCCCTGCAGCCGCATACTGCCGGTAAAGGCAGCACCGATCACGCTGCTCGGGAATAACTCAGTGACGAAGCGCGCTATTTGCTGATGCGCTGGCAGGTTGATCGACACCGGAGATCCAACAGGCGTGCCGTTCGCATCACGCAGTGTTAACGTCAAGGTGCTTGAACCGGAGCCTGGATTTACCAGAGCAATGCCCAGATTGCGGCCGATTGCCGGTATGACGTCCACGAACAGCGAGCCATCGGTCAGTACCGGCGTCGGTACAATGCCTGCCTGCGCCTGAATGACGCCATTGTTGACCATCCCAAATGTGACAGTCGGCGATGGAAGTACGGAATTCGCGTCCGGAGTGATCATCACATATCCCGATCGAATCGTGCCTTGCTCGACTACGGAGATCGGTTGTGGGGGCGCCGGGACCGGTTCGGTTCCAGTGGCGCTTGGAGCACCCGGCCCAGACGCCGACGGCGGACTCTGAACCGGAGCGGCCGCAGTCATCGGCCATGCGGTGATCAGATTCAAAGCGTCGACGGATCCCAGACCGGTGGCTTGATCGTATCCAGGACCTGCACTGTATCCGATTGTTCCACCGCTCGCACAATCCAGAGTCCCACGCAAGCAGGGCACCTGATTGTCACCCGCCGTTATGTCATGGAACGCGCCGGGCGACGTTACTGCCATGCTATACAAAATCGGATTGATGTTGCCTTGAAGTGAATTTGTTTTCTGATTGATCAGAGCGATTATTCCGGCAAAGGTTGGAGCGCTTACCGAAGTTCCGCCGACAACCATCAATCCCCCCGCCGATGAACGAAAGCCATTGACGCAAGTCCCACCGGAACAAATCAAGTACCCATCGTGACTGCTCGAAGCATTAAGGGCAAGGTCCGGGACGTCGCGCGCGAGATCGTTGGGAACGCCGGGCGCAGACTGCCACGTTGGTTTTGAAAAATAGGTGCTGCGGCCACCGCCGCCTGCAGCAAGACTGCCGATGGCAACGGTGTCATTCCATGAGCCCTCGGGTATGTATGAAAGGGCTGAGCCGAAGTTCACCGTGTTGGCGTTGCTCCACGAGCCGGCAGCGTCATGAAATTCACTGCCGCCCAAACCTGTGACGTATGGAAGACTCGCCGGCAGATCTACCGATAACCCGTGCGTCGCAATCGTCGCGGTATGAGATTCACAGTCGGCAGCGCCGGTGTCCCCGCTGGCCGCAATGATTGTCATGCCCTCCGCGTTTGCCTGCTGACCCAGAGCGGAAAGGATATTGATATCCTGCGCGCTGAAATTCTTTTCGCAATTCCCATAGCTGATGCTGGCGACAGGCGCAAGATTCTGATCGATAGCGTATTGGAGTGAATCCAGAACATTTGTTGCATTGACGTAAATCAAGCGCGCACCTGGCGCCACCGCGCCGGCCCATTCCAGATCTAAATCTGCCTCGGTGAGATCGCCCTTTACGACACCCGGGTCCGCTGAACCCGGAACCAGGACGACAGCCGGATCGTTGGGGGGTAATCCGGACGCGCTACGGAACGCACGTATATCACTCAGATCGATATCGGTCTGCCCGGCAACCACAATAGACTGTCCGCGTCCGTCGATCCCGGCAGCGTAGAGGCTATTGAGACTGTATATCGTCGAGAAGTCCGCAGGACTCAGGAAATGGGTTCCGCTCAGGCTGGATGTAAACTGCGCAGATGGTGGGGCCGTGACGGACCTTTTGTCTGGCCGGGGACTCAGACGAAAATCGTTGAGGGCACGGAAGCCGAGGACGATCTCCGCAAAAGCGGCAGGAATCGAAGGCTCCGCCGCATTGGCATAGTGCAGTTCACCATTGACGTTGTATTCGTGGATGGACGTATGAAACGCCGACTCGATCTGCGCGGCGGATCCTGAAAATGATACGGAGCGCCCGTTCTGGGCAATATCATCGATGGTGAAACCCTCAGCCTTCAGCCACGACACCGCCTTGCTGCGATCGTTCAAACTTATTCCAAACCGGGCGGCAAATTCCGCAGGTGAAAGCCAGGCGTGATAATTTGCCGAATTTGGGTCTTGCTGCTGGCGAAGAAGATCGTCCAGTGCAGTCTGCTGAGCGTCGCTCGGCTTGAACATCATGGTGACTCTCCGTACCCTGAACGACGCGCCTACCTGTCCTCTATCGCGCTCGGCCGTCGCCAGGGGATGGAGATTTCCTCTGACAATGGCCCTCCGATCGCGGTTTATCACTTGGGTAACCCGGTCGCGGACGGCGTTCTGGGCCAGCAGGGCGCCGGACGACGCGATCAGCACAGACAAAACACAGCCCGGAAGTAAAACAAATCTGGATTTAGACATCGCAAAAGATTGGCTGGACGGGAACTCTGGCGAACTCAGCAGGCTCACTTGTTTCCGCAACAGCTAGAAAAAAGCGTTAACTCCTTACACACGAATCAAAGGGAGATTAGACGTTTATCGGGGAGATTTCGTTACCTTCTCGTGAATTGTGCTCAGGGAGATTACCATAGGATCAGTCATCGGAAGGGCGTTGAAAATAAAAAGGCCCGGTTCGGACGTGCGTCCGAACCGGGCCTGGATTCGCTGGATTACTTACTGTCCCGTATCGCAGGCATCCGTGATGCAGATCGATTCCAACGTCCGGCCTGAAGGCGGTGGATTGAGCCCGACTTGCGTCATCAACTTGCGGATAAGGGCGCCAGTCTCTGGATGCGGAATAGCAGATTGCACGCCAACGCGAACCAGACCGTCTGCGTAATCCACAGGTTCCCACGTATGAACCGCCAATTTACCGCCGCGGTTATCGGTATTGCCGTAATCGCGAATGTCGAGCCTGGCGCCGTGATCGAACAGAAGTTGAACGACCCCGGTGCTTCCTTTGTGAGCAGCGCCATGCAGTGCCGTACGGCCGGTGTCGGCCTGGGCGTTGACGTCAAGGCCAAGGTCGATCAGCAATTTGACGGCTTCTAACGTTTGTTCCTTCGACCACTCGTAGGTAATTCCTTCGACCCAGCCGATTCCAGCCGCAACATGCAGGGGGGTGACTCCCAGGGTGGTGTTGATTTTGGGATCGGCTCCATGAGCCAGCAGGAGTTTCATCAGCGTCACGTCGCCGGACTGAGATGCGCGCAGGAAAGGAGTTGCGCCGTTTTCGTCCAGCCATTGGTTCGTAAACACGGTGCGCGTCTCGGTGCTGTCTTTCATACGCGCGTTGACATTCGCGCCTTTATCCAGAAGCAGCTTGATGAAATCGAGATGGTCCATGTCGCCTTTGCGCACCGGATAATCGCCGCTTTCGATATTGCGGTTATCGGTCGCAAGATAGAGAGGCGTCCAGGCGCCCTTGTTGGCGAGATTCGGATCTGCGCCGTGGTCCAGCAAAAAGGCTCCGAGTTTGTAGTAACGATTCTGGGTTGCTACCAGCAGAGGGCTCCAGCCATACCCGGAAACCTGGTTGATATCCGCCCCGGCCGCCAACAATACTTTGATGGACTCGACGTCATTGGAGCGGGCAGCATAGATCATTGCGCTCAGCTGCCCGCCATCGTTAGGTTCCTGCCGGCCCCGGCCGCCGCCGAAGCCAACCGCAGCCGCCGCGTCATCGCCCTGATCAGCGCCATCGGCTCCATCCGCTGCTGCCGCGGCTCCGCGTCCACCCCGTCCGCCGGCAGCGCGTTGACCGCCGCGCTGTCCCGCGTTCGCAGCGGCCTGGGCAGGAGCTGCACCATCGGCCGCGGCGCGAACGCCCGCGAGGTCCAGAGCATTTCCGGCAGCGAGGGCAGCGCCCTGCGCAGCAACTTGCCTTCTCGGATCATTGGCCTTGCCCAGTGCCGGTCCTCGTCCGCGTGGCGCCGGGTTCGAGCGCGCGTTGATATCCGCTCCATGCTGAATCAGGAATTGAACGGCCGCGCATGGGCTTCATCTGCTGCCCACATGAGAGCCGTGGTTCCACGCGCTGTTTCCTTCGCATTCACGTCGACGCCAAGGTCGACGAGGACTTTCATCGCTTCGACATTGCCGGTTCGCGATGCCGCCATCAAAGGAGTTCGTCCCAGAGGTAAACGCTCGTTAGGATCAGCTCCGGCGGCGATCAACGTGCCGATCATGCCGGCGTCGCCGTTGATGCAGGCCAACCAGAGAGGAGTGGAACCTTCACGGTTTGCCACCTTCGGGTTCGCTCCGGCTTTGAGGAGCATCTCCGCCAGTTCTTTATCGCCGCGAAACGCAGCCCAATGGAGCGCCGTAGCGCCGTCCGGCTGCGGGGCGTTCACATCGGCCTTCTGCTGAATTAATGTACGAACTGCCGCCTTGTCTCCCCTGGCTGCCGCGTCAGCGACATCGGAGCGGCCGGCCCCGAAGATAGCCATCGACAATAATGCAAGCGCTGCAAGTCCGGCCAGAAGCACCACAGTTTTCTTCACAAATCCTCCACTAATCGAACTGCGCGAGGTCATAGACCGCGCCTACAGTTACAGGTTATCGAGACGGCCTGTACTATCGCCGATGCTTTCCTGGTGAATGTCAAACTTGTCCAGCAGACTCAACAACAGATTGCCGGTGGGCACCGTCTTCGTCGGATACGCAAGATGACGGCCGCCCTTGTGCTTTCCATTCGCACCTCCGATCACCACGTGCGGGACATCGTAATGCAGGTGTTGATTCGGGTTGCCCATGTTGCTGCCATAAACAATCAGCGAATGATCCAGCAGCGTTCCGTCGCCGTCGGGCGTTCTGGAAAGTTTGTCTACGAAATACGTCAGCATCTTCACGTGATACTGATTGATCTTCGAAAACTGGTCGATGCGTTTCGGATCCTCGCCATGATGGGAGCCGCCGTGGAAACCCAGCGTCGGAGCTTCGCTCTCTGGATACGTGCGGCCCGTGAGGTCGCGCGCAAACAGCATGGTGCCGACCCGCGTGATGTCGGCCTGGAAGGCGAGAGCCAGAAGGCTGAACTGCAGTTTGATATGTTCGTCGAACGTTTGAGGTACACCGACCGGCACCGTCATATCGGTCGGCGCAACCGTCGACGCCTTCATCGCAATGTCGAGCCGCCGTTCGATCTCGCGCACATCCTCCGTGTATTGATCCAGGCGTTCGCGATCGGAAGAACTGGACTGGTTGCGGAGACGGGAGAGACTGCCGGTGAGCGAGTCGAGAATACTATGATCCCGTTTGCGGCGTGAGGCGCGCTGATCGGAAGTACTGCCGTCTCCGAACATGCGTTCAAACACTACTTGCGGATTCAGTTCCATCGGGAGCGGATCTGTCGGCGAGGACCACGAGATTGTATTCGTATAGACGCAACTGTAACCTTCACCGCAGTTGCTCGAATTCGCACCCGGATCTTCCACGGCAAACTGCATGGAAGGCAGCAGATTATCCTGGCCGATTTTCTTGGCAATGATCTGATCGATCGTCGTGCCGGCGCGTACATCGGCGCCAGCCGTCTTCTTGGGCTTGTCGCCACACAGGAACGCCGCCGCCACCCAGTGGTCGGCTCCAGTCACTCCCGGAGGAGGTTCAGCGGACCGGGAATGGAGACCGCTGAGAAGCGTGACCTGATCGCGAAACGGCTCCAGCGGTTTCCAGCAGAACGGAAACTCGAAGCCCGCGCCTTCCTTGTTGGGAATCCAATAGCCCGGCGCCATGCCGTGACAGACGAAGCCACCAAAAAATCGAGGCTTTGGAGCGGCCGCCGTCTGAGCCAGAGCGGTCGCGGCCGGCACCATCGATTCGAGAAAAGGCAACGCCAGGGCGGCGCCGGCCCCGCGCAAAACGGTGCGGCGTGAAATGTGTTTCTTCGTGATAAACATGTTTTATGTCTCTCCTTAATTAACGTGCTGCCCGCTGATTGCTGCGGGCATCTGTCATCTTCATGTTCATCTGGAACGCAGGACTCTTGACGATCCCAAGTATGAGCGAAGAGAACTTGTAATTACCGGCCGATGAGTCCTTCACGATTGAACGGAGCAACGGCATATCCTGATATTCAACCCCGCGGCCGAGGGCGTAAGTGAGAAGCTTTTCGGTGACGACTCGAGCGAAAGTGTCGGAGCGGCGCACCAGCATGTTGCGCAGGCTGCCAACGCCATCGATTGGTGTTCCGTCGACCAGCTTTCCTGCCGTATCGATGGGGATTCCATCGTCGTCCTTCCGCCAGGCGCCCACCGGGTCGAAGTTCTCCATGGCCAGTCCAATCGGCTCGAAGATCTGATGGCAGGTATTGCACGTCGGATTCTCGTGGTGCGCCTGCATGATCTCGCGCATCGACGGCACCTTGGAATTTCCGGTCACATCCGCCGATTTTTCCTTAAGTGTCGTGTTCACGTTCGGCGGCGGATCCGGCGGAGTCACACCGAGGAACGTCACCAGAAACCACTTGCCGCGATAAACCGGCGAGGTACGGGCCGCCTGCGACGTCAATGTGAGTAAGGCTCCCTTTCCGAGCAGCCCGCGACGCACATCAAGATCCGGCCCAAGAGTGACCCGGCGGAATTGCGGTCCATACACGTTCGGAATGCCATAGTGCTTGGCAAGCCGCTCGTTGACGAACGTGTAATCCGCAGTCAACAGGTCCATGATGCTGCGGTCCTCGCGCACGATGCTGCCGAAGAACAGTTCCATCTCGCGCTGGAACGCACTGCGCAAATTGTCATCGAAGTCCGGGAACAGATTGACGACCGGTTCGCTTGCCTGAAGCGACCGCACGCTCAACCACTGTCCGCTGAAGTTGTTGATCAGCGCATTGGCCTTCGGATCCTTCAGCATTCGCTTCACCTGCTGCTCGAATACAACAGGATCCTTCAGTTTCCCTTGCGCAGCAACGTCGAGCAGTTCGTCATCCGGAATGCTGCTCCACAGGAAAAAGGACAGCCGTGAGGCGAGCGCCAGGTCGCCGACGCGGTAGCTCTTCCCTGCCGGCACGGTTGCCGGTTCGGCTTCGCCGCGATAAACGAACTCGGGATCCGCGAGAATGCGTTGCAGTGCGGCTTCGATGCCGTCGTCGAAGCTTCCGCCGTCCTTTCGTCCAGCCAGATAGAAGTCATTCAGAACTTCGAGATCTGCCGGGCTGACGGGCCGCCGGAATGCGTGCTTCACCAGATTCGAAATAATCGTGCGGGAGCAGGTACCTTCCTCGCGTGCTGAAGCCGGGTGGCAAACGAAGATCTTGCGCCGGCTCGGCGTGTCCGTCGACCCCGCGGCGCCGTACGGCCCTTCAATCACGACCTGACCAACGTGGGGATAGAACTGGAAGCCCGGAATCGTACCGGGCGTGTTCATGGTTCGCTGGAACGGTTTATTCAGTTCGCTGCCAGGGATGTCGTTAGTGGCAAGGAATGTCACACCAACCGTGTGATGCCCGGCCTTGACCGGAACACGAGGTGTCGCGCGGCCATTACCGGTCGTGTTGGAAATATCACGATCCCAATCAAACACCTTCACGCGCTCTCCATCGACCGTGACTTCGAGTTGCTCACCCTTGATCTGACCGAGGACCGCCTGGAAGTAACCCGTGACGCCCTTCACCTTGAAGGTGTATTCACCGTCAACCGGGAATTCATAATTGATCAGAATGCCACCGCGAGTTCCGAACGGAAGTCCCTCGATATGGTAGTTCTGCGCCGTATCCGGTGGAACTTCGAAAACACCTTGCGTCGGTGCCGACACATCGCCAATGGCAAGCCGTCCGATCTTGCCTGCGGCCGACAGATACGCTTCCATCAGCGCCGGGGACATCGTCAGAGTGCCCGCTTGATTGTCGAACCCGTGCGTGGAATCGTCCGCCGGCAGGAACTTCGTAGCGTCGACATCGATTCCAAGCAGGTCGCGAATCGAATTCGCGTATTCAGTGCGGTTCAGGCGATGCAAGCCCGGAGCCGGCAGATGCGTTACGGCAGCGCGATCGAGTTCGCCCTCCATCCAATGGACAAAGCCATCGAGCGTGGCGGCATCCGGCCGCTTCATATTGGTCGGCGGCATCATGCCAGCACGAAGCTTCCGGACGACCTTCTCTCCGATTTCTGCTTGATCGGCAATGTGGCTCAAGTCCAGTTGATCGAGCAGCAAGTTGGCCGTCTTCAGCCGGGCGTTGTGGCAGGTTACACAGTACTGATCGAGCAGCGCCCGGTAAGTTGAAACATCGGCAGCAGAAGCCGTCGTTGCGGACCTGGCCTTGTTTACCAGCGGCTGCGCCGCCGGTGCCTGGGCAGTCGCAGCCTTAGTGGTTGTTGCGGCCGGCCGCACACTCTGCCCCGACTGTGCGGACACAAGGGCCACTGACATGACAGTCACACAACCGGCGACGAATAATTTCGTGTTCACTGAACCTCCGTCGAATACGCGCACGTTTATGACATAGAAGTACTTGTCTGATTACGCCAGGCCTGGATTGATGTCAAGAATTCTTTAACAGGGAACGTATTCCTACGTCTATTTAAGTAAAGCTCTTACAGTCCGGCCGCCGGAGGTGTATATGCGAAATAAAGGCCTCATTGGCCTTGCAATCGTCCTGATTCTCGTGTTCATCGCAGCCTTGGCTGCCCCGAGATTTATTGATGTCAATCGCTATCGGCCTCAAATCGAAGCGAAATTAAAGGATCAGTTGCACCGCAACGTTTCTCTGGGCCCCATGCGCCTCAGTTTCATTCCTCTGGCGTTCAGAGTCGACGACGTCCGGATCGACGAAGACCCTGAATTCAATACCGGCCACCCTTTCGCTCAGGTGCAAACGTTATACGTCAAGCCCCGGTTGCTGCCTCTTTTACACCATGAACTGCAGATCAAAAGCCTGCAGTTAGGCCGGCCGGCGGTCGAACTGGTTCGAAATCAACAAGGCATTTGGAACTTTACGAGCCTCTTTCCCGACGAAAAACAAACGCAGAACCCGAACGCATTCAATCTCGACCAGGTCCAAATTGTCAACGGCCAGGTGGCGATCACCGACCAGCAGCAGCACACGCCCCGCGCGAATTATGACCACATTGATGCTTTAATTTCGGATTTCGCGCCCGGCAAGCCTGTTTTGGCCGATGTTCGAGCCCACCTGCCGGGAGCCGGCGATCAATTACTCGTTTTGCAAGGGAAAGTGGGACCGATCCAACACGATGCGATGGAGCGCACGCCAATCGACGGCAAGTTGAAGCTGAACGGGGTCTCGCTCGCCGGTTTGCAGCGATTTATCAATGCCCCGGCACTTTCGGACTCCAACGGTATTCTCACCGGGAATGCCGATTTGAAGAACAGTGACAGCGGGTTCTCTTCGACCGGGAACTTGGACATTCGCAGCCCTCGAGTCCGCGGCGTCGACATTGGGTATCCGATCGACATCGATTACCAGCTTTCCGGCAACTTGAATCAATCCACTATCCAGATCGACAAAGCAAATCTCAAACTGGGCCAGACTCCGTTGTCGTTTCACGGCAGCGTCAACGCACAAAACACACCGGCACAGATCGACATCACCGCGCAAGCTTCAAAAGCCTCGCTGGCCGAGGCGGCGCGGCTCGCTGCCGCTTTTGGCATGGCATTTAATGCCAGCAGCCAGATCAGCGGCGATTTGAATATGAATATTCATGCCCAGGGTGCGGTGACGAAGCCCGTGCTCAATGGCCAGTTGTCTGCCAGGAACATCCGGATTGCCGGTGGCGAGATCCGGGAACCGGTTTCTGTGGACGCTATCGACCTGGGGTTCGCGCCGGATGCCGTACGATCTAACGAATTCACGGCGAAGACAGGCCATACCGCAGCCGCAGCCCAGTTCACGTTGACGGACTACGTTTCCGATTCACCGAAGCTGCAGGCAAAACTCAACACCAACGACGCCGACATACAGGAACTGCTGCGAATCGCGCAGGCGTACGGTGTTTTCGCCATTCAAGGCGTGAACGGTTCCGGAACGATGACCTTAAATGTATCGGCGAACGGTCCCATCAATAATTTGAAGGACGTCACTTACGACGGCAGCGGCATGGTCCGCAACGCAACGTTGGACCTTCCATCCATGGCTAAACCGTTGGCGGTTCGGAAAGCCGATCTCCGATTCAGTGGTAATGGAGCCGCGGCGGATAATATCGACGCGGCGATTGGCCAGACTACAGCTCAGGGTAATTTAACGGTGAATAACTTCAGCTCACCCCAGGTGCAGTTCTCGATGTCGGCCAATCACATTAATGTTGCCGAATGGGAACAACTCTTCCAGCCCAAAGGAAAGGGGGCCGGAGCGCCAGCGTCCACGCCAAAAGGGACGAACGACGACAGCGTGATGGCCAGGACGACGGGAACAGGGTCGTTGAGCGCACAGACAGTGGTTTACGACGATCTAACGTTGACGAATGTCAGTTCGACCGTTTTGCTCGATCACGGAACGATCACCATAAAGCCGGTGACCGCGAATCTCTATAACGGTCAAGAGATGGGAACTATAGTCGTGAACACTCACACCACGCCGATCACGTACACGGTCGACAGCAAACTGCAGAGTGTCGATGCCAATCAACTCCTGTCTGCTATTTCTCCTGTCAAACAGACGCTCTATGGAGCCCTGTCTGCAAACGCGGATACTCACTTCACAACTGCTGCGGGAGCGCGAAGCATTCTGCCGACGTTAGATGGCAAGGTATCGCTCAATCTCAAGGACGGCAAGATTGCGAATGTCGATCTTCTGCATCAACTGGCGAGCATCGCGCAGTTTCAGCGCAGCGCCAGCGCTGTCGAACCGTTTACGCATTTAGTGCAGTTGACCGGCGACTTCGATATCCACAACGGCGTCGCACGCACGAACGACTTAAAAGCCGCAATCGACGCCGGAAGCGTCGCTGTGACGGGCACAGTCGATCTGGCCCATGAAAGGCTCGATTTACGTCTCACCGCTGTGCTTGCCCAGAACTACAGTCAATCGGTGGGAGGGACGAATATCGGAGGGTTCTTGAACACGGCCCTGGCCAATAGCAACGGCGAACTCGTCATTCCGGTTGTTGTCACAGGAACGTTCCAGCAGCCGCAATTCGCCCCGGATCTGCAAGCCGTCGCGAGTATGAAACTCAAGAATTTAGTGCCGGGCGTTAATAATCCCGCCGGACTGGAGAACGCCCTCTTTGGACAAATCCTGCGGGGGAAACCGGGCCTGGCGCCCGCACCGCAGGCACCACAGCAACAACAGAACCCGGTGAACGACTTACTCAATCTCTTCAATAAAGGAAAGAAGTAGTAGCCGAGCTGGCCAGGATAAAGACGGGTGCAGCGTATTCGTAGTCCCCGCCTAAGTTAAGTTAGGCGGGGACTAGCAAGTCCCGCAAGATGCCGCTCCATTCAGCTCCATCGTCTATAAGGACAGCAGATATTTTACGAGGTCGCCTTTTTCGCCTTCAGTAAGGCCGAGGTTGAAAAACTGATCGTAATGGTCAACCACATCCCGCAGTGTTGCAAAGCGGCCATCGTGATAGAAACCACCTTTCTGGTGAGTCCATAAACCCTTCAATGGCGAGGTCCGGTATCGTCGATCTGGAGCACGATTCGCCTGAAAATCGTCGATGCCGATTTCTGCAGCCGTATGCATATTCCAACCCGGTTCGGTGAACAGCGGGGCAACGTGACACGTTGCGCATTTCGCCTTACCGTCAAACACTGCTTTCCCACTCGTCATCGAGAGAACAGGGCTCGCAGGCGCGGGGATCGCCAGCTGGTAAAAATGGAGAGCGGCGAGTTTTGGAGTAATCAAATCCGGATCGCTTCGCACATTTCCAAATCCGGACCGCGCCGCTATGGGGAATTGTCCTGCGTCATTCAGCCGGGGATCGTAGAACGTCCCTTTTCCGTGCATCTCGAGATTTGCGACGAAGGCATTCCAATGCGTCACCGAACCCCAACCGGTCCAGGTATGAAGATTCACACCTGCCAGGCCGAAAGCAGGGGGAATGAGCGTAGCAGCAGATTTCCCGTCATCGCGGAAGGCTTTTCCATCGAGGAAAACTTCGGCGTCGAATTTTCCGGGTCCCCAACTGTTGAGAACCTTGCGAACCGTGGCGTCATCCACTCCTAACAAACTGGTCACAGGTGACAGATCCGGCGCCAACGCGACAATCGCACCGACGTTAAGGTCCCGATTCGCCCATCCGTCCAGTCGCCGGCCGATTCCAGGTGCAAAAGAGTCGTCAACTATCGAATGACACAACGAGCACTGAATCCCGATCGATGTGATCCCGCCCTGTTGATTGAAAATGCCTGTCACGCCGACGACGGCATTCAGCCGCAGCAAAGCTAACGTGCTTGCGGGGTCGTCGAGATCGATCTTTCCTTTTCGGATAGCCTCCGCAACGTCGGACGGCAATGCGTCCGAATCTACTTTCAAACCGACCGCCAGTGCGGTGCGTGGGCTGACGCCCGGGCCGACTCCACCCAGCTTGGAGCCTGCAATCGCTTGATGAAGCTTCAGGCTGTCGCCCCAGAAAGCTTCGTCTCCGAATGTATCGAAGCGAAATGTTCTCTGTCCCTGCTCCATGAAGTCTCGTGCATTCGTTTGAATGACATCATCAAAACTACGATCTTTTGGACCGGCATTCCGGTTCTGGCTCATGATTGCGAACGGCAATCCACAGATGCTCGCGATTACCGCAATCAGGAATATTCTCGACATGCCTTTTACATCTTTCATGATCCTTCCTCCACAAACACAGAGAGTGGCAAGCACGAGTTCCGTTGCGGTTTTTGATCAAAGAAAAACTTTTTTGGCTTCGTGTAACCTTTTTGAAACTTCCGACTCTGTATTGGTTAATGGAGGTTCTTTAATGATGGTGGAGGAAATTGGCGTCGAGGCCGCGAACCTGGGGCTCAGCGACGAAGAAGTCGTGCGGAAGGTACTTGGGGGCCAGCGTGCGCTCTTTGAAATTCTGATGCGGCGCTACAACAGGAGACTCTTCCGAGTGACCCGTTCGATAGTCACAAACGACCTGGAGGCCGAAGACATCATTCAAGATGCCTATGTGAGAGCTTACGCACACCTCAATCAATTCGAAGGACGCGCGCGATTTTCGACATGGTTGACAAGGATCGCCATTTACGAGGCTTACGCCCGGATCCGCCGTGTCGATTATCAAAAGGTCGATAGCATTTCTGTCATGGAAGGCCAAGGCATGGACGTGAAAGCTAAAGGACGCAATCCTGAACAGCAAATCTATGATGGTGAACTGAAAATGTTGCTAGAAAAGGCCTTCGACGCGCTGCCCGACGATTACAGGTCGGTGTTCATGCTTCGGACAATCGAGGGATTGAGTACGGCCGAAACCGCGGAGTGCCTGGAGATCAGCGAAGAAAACGTCAAGACCCGCCTCCATCGAGCTCGCGCGGTCCTGCAGCGCGAGCTATATTCGCTCGTCGGCGCAAATGCGGATGTGGCTTTCCAATTTCTGGGAGCGCGTTGCGACCGAATCGTTAACCGGGCTCTTGAGCGAATTCTGCAGCAAAGTACAAGGTAGCTTTGCACAAAAGGCGGGTCACAGAGCAAAGCTGTCCCAAATAGCACGGTTGCTGGACTTAAAGATTTTGAATGTAGTGGATGCGATGTAAACCTGGTTTACCTGGAAAACTGGTGGACCAGTCCCCGCCTGAGTTAGGCGGGGTGCCTTCGCGCAGCGAAGGCGGGGCGGTCTGTTCAAAGACGCGTAGCGACCTTATAGATTCCCGCGAAGCGCTCCTTATTTCATTCGGTGCGCTACGCGAATATCTAAAAGGACGCTGCGCGGCTTTGAACAGACCGCCCCAGCCTCGCTTCGCGAGGGCATCCCCGCCTAACTTAGGAGCCTGTCCAAGTAATGAGCAGCTGGGACCAGGACTGACTCTAAGGAGAGGTTTAATGTCAAGTATGGCGAAGACCTTTCGAGAATGGAATCCGGAGCAGGCAGTGATGTTTCCGCCAACAGCGTTAGACCTGGTGGAAAGAGACGATCTGGTGAATTTCGTGCGGAATTTGGTGCTGGAGCAGTTGGATCTATCGGAGATCACGAGACAGTACCAAGAAGAGCGTGGGTATAAAGAACATGCGAAGCTCGAACAGCAGGCCCTCGTCGAGCACATTATCAGCACACACCACGTTTTTACGCGCTACGAACTGGCCAGGCTGGCAAGGCTGATCGAGAAGGTAGTGTCCGTTCACGGAATGCGCCATGGAGAACTCTTCCAGGTTCAAGAAATCTTTCTGCGGTTGTACGACGACCTCGCCCCACATCTCGTAAAGGAAGAGAACGTCCTGTTTCCCTACATCATCGAAATGGCAAAGGCCCTCCGAAGCGGTTCACATTGTGAATCGCCATGTTTCGGTACGGTGCAAAATCCGGCTCGAATGATGTCCGTGGAACATGAGGCTGCAGGAGAACTTCTCAGCCTGCTTCGCAAAGTGACATCGAACTATTCGGTTCCAGCAGACGCTTGCATCAGTTATCAAACCTTGTATCGAGCGCTCGCAGACTTCGAATCGGATCTCCATCAGCACATACACCTGGAAAACAATATTCTCTTTCCCCGGGCAATCCAGATGGAAGCCAGGCTGCACCCTGGGCGCCCAGACGACACGAGGGCGTCGTAAAAAGTAATTGTCTCGAGCTGCTCGTCAGAGCATGAAGACGCCGATTACCGGTTCAGACAGCCGGCAGCTGCGTATTATTGGGAGCCCTCCCCTCCGTCTGAAAAGCGTAGCCACGGCCGAAAGGCCATGGTTTTGTTACAAAGAGCAAGAGCCGCGGTAGCGGCGAGAAAACGCTGGGAGCGCTCCTCAAGTCGCGCTGGAAGCAATTCTCAGAGCTTCTCGACGTATTCCCATCAGCA
This sequence comes from uncultured Acidobacteriota bacterium, assembly GCA_963738025.1. Taxonomy (GTDB): domain Bacteria; phylum Acidobacteriota; class Terriglobia; order 20CM-2-55-15; family 20CM-2-55-15; genus 20CM-2-55-15. Next base: position 255,063 of record CAVTWA010000004.1, read on the forward strand.
TCCCACGGAAAACGACGTGATGCAGCGGGGCTACGGCATACCAGTAAAGCAACCCCAGCAAGCCGCGCGGACGGAACAGCGCTCGTTGTTGCAAAGTACATTGGTGTTGCCCACGAGCCTCGATACAGAACTCGATCAGAGCTTCGCCGGGCAGTTTCATTTCCGCCCTCAGCGCCAGTCTTCTGTCTCGCTCGAACCCGATCACACGCCAGAAGTCGAGGGCTTCACCATAACCGACCGTCTCGGGATCGCGGCGCCCGCGGCGAAGACCTGGACCTCCGGCGAGAACGTCCATCCAGCCGCGGATCCTCCACAGCCAATCGGCGGCATACCAGCCGTGTCCGCCGCCGACCCGGCAAATCGCTCGAAAAACTGCCCAGTCCGGCGTTTCAATCTCAAGTTGCCGCTCATCGCGAAAGAGGGTTCCGCCTGCCCAGTCCGGATCCCCGGGTATCGGTCCGGCCATTGCCCAGTTGGTCTCGACGTCGTTTTCCGTCATCTTGTGCAGGGCCGCGCGGATCGCCTCGCGCACGGTCAGCAATTCCTGCGGAATCAGTTCGCTGATGCGGCGTTCGTGACACACGACAGGGTTTTTAAGACCCTCGGCCAGGGGCTTGGCGATGTGGTGGCTTAACGGGGTGATGAGATGTATCCAATAGGAACTCAGGCGCGGCGTCAGGACTGGAACTGGAAGAATCCAACGCGGTGGTAATCCAACTTCTTCGGCCATCAGCTTCATGATGTCGCGATAGCACAAAATATCGGGACCGCCGATATCGAAGACCTCCCCAGCCATTTCCGGCCTGGCCAGGGTTCCGACGAGGTAACCGATCACGTTCCGAACCGCGATCGGCTGACATGGCGTGCTCACCCATTTCGGAGTGATCATGACCGGGAGACGTTCGACCAGATATCGCAGGATTTCGAAAGATGCGGAACCGGAACCGATGATCATCGCAGCCCGAAGTACCGTTACAGGAACACCGGACGATGCCAAAGCTGTCTCGACCTCCCGGCGCGACGCCAAATGCTCGCTGAGATCCGCACCAGTCTCGCCGAGTCCGCCGAGGTAGATAATCCGTTCGACGCCTGCTTTGCGGGCCGCCGCAGCGAAGACAGACGCGAGGTGCAAGTCCCGCTCTGCATACCTTGCTCCGGCCGACGTCATGGAATGGATTAGATAGAAAGCAGCCTGGCATCCGTCGAGATTTCGCGCGACGGATTCAGCATCCGCGAGGTCCGTCGGCTCGATTTCCACTGGCGCGTTCTGGACCCACTTCCGGCCTTCCAGCTTGCGTGGAGACCGGACGAGACAACGGACGGTGTAACTACAATCCAGCAGCCGGGGCGCAAGGCGCCCGCCAATATAACCAGTAGCTCCTGCAATGGCGACCCGTTTTGGATTGAAAACTTCGGACATTGGTCCGTGTACCAACGCTTTATATGCAACCGTCGCTCCAACCACGATTACCAGGTGCACCGATCCTTGCAATTTATGCAGTCTACCGAACCTGAGAACCTAGCTCGAGCGGAACAGGGTTTTTGTTGCCCCCGATGCATCTTTCCAAAACCGGTCAGCGCGCCGGCGAAAGGCAGAACACATTTCAATTAAACGCGGCGCCTGTAAGAGGGCCATGGCTCTCCCGCAATCAAGAAACGCTCGGCTGTCCGGACTGGCAGCGGCACGCGGGTACCGTCAATTAAGGAGACATACCTTGTTGAGGGTTCCCCGAGGCTACGAAAACTTCCTTACAGCACCATTTGCCAACCAACGGCTCCGCTTCAACAGTGGGAAATATTCCTTCGGATCGATCCATCTTTCCTTTACTTTGCAGCCGAATTGGCATTTTCCAATACCTTTGGCCAGTCCTGTGCTCCATGTAGGTCTTCGAGGAAGAAGCAAGTAGGACTCGGCGCGCGCACACTCAAAACCCCGAACCCGGCAGGCGCACTAGTGCAAGGAGAGAAATTAGTCCTCAAGGGGAGTCTCAGGAAATTTTTGGGGACGGAGGGCGACATGTCGACATCTGGTGATTTGATTAAAGCCATTACAGAATTGGGAAAAGCACAGCTCGTTTTGACCGGCGACAACAGACTCGCAGCTCTGCAGCACCGGTCATGGATGGCTAATTGGCTCTCAGGGCCCTCTGCAGGGTTATCCACCGCAAACTGGGCACAAGTCTGAAAGGCAAAGTATGAAGAAACATTTCAATGCACCTTTAGCCGTCAAGCCGTTTGATCCTGAACCTTTGAACACGATAGCGCGGGCTCGCGTGCGTTACATTGGGTTCGAAGGTATTGGCGGCGGTCGTTGCCTCAGCTTTTCTGTAAAGTCTCACGGCCATGATTCGGTCGACATCACAGTCGAGATCGCAGATGCGTCATTTAAAGCCACATCTGGAATTTCGATTCAGGATGCCGCTCCGATGGCGTACGAGAAATTAGTACAACTGTTCGCGAGAGAAGACGCGCTCGAGTCCAACAAATTATATTTGACGGATGCGGACATCGCGGCGTACATAGCCCGTCACGTGACTTCACAGAAGCGCGCATATTCAATGAGTGAAAGAAGGGAGCGATCAGACGTTGCGGCTTGATTGAAGCCTGCGTTTCAGCGATTAAAGTATTGATTTCGCGCCTGAATATCTAATTTTGCGGGTCGCTTTCACTTCGAGCTGCCTCACCAGCGGATTCCTTACGGCCAGCCAGTGGCGCCGGCTATCGGAAGCCCGGCGGATCAAGCCTGCTGGGTAGCGTTCTGTCACGGCAAGGCAGGAGACAGAGTCCTGAGCCTGGAGAGGGAATTTCAAGAAAGTTACACTGATCCGGACGCACGACATGGCATCTAACTCTCTGACAGGCTCGGTATAAAGCTTCTGGTATCATCCGCGGATGAACGACCTAACCCCAAAGCTGTTCGATCGGGCACCACGAACACTTTTTGGACCGTTGGGGGACGGGTATGCGGAATTATATTGGGAAGTATTGGCGACCCTATATGCCTTTGAATTCGAGCGCGAACCGTTTATGGTCACGCGGACAATGGCCGTCGAGGCGGCGGAGCACATTATCCGCGAGTCGCCGCTTTGGACAGCTCGACGGCAGGAACTGGAATCCTTGATTGGGGACGAAGACGTCGCAATCGATGGCGTTCGCGATGAAGCCACGGTTGTGCGAGCCCTCGCAAGGCGGCTCATTGCGCGGGTTGAACGAAGTGGATGGGTTCACTTCCAATATCGATCCGGGATGGGCGAGATCCTCAGCTTTCATCCTTATGCTGCAAGAATCCTGGAAACCCTGCTCAGAATCGCTCGCGATGAGCAACCAATCTTCCAAGGTTATGTGCACTCGATTGCGGCTCTACTCGATTCAAAAACCTTCGTCCAACGCCCGGGTGTTTCCCTCTCAGAGGCCAAGCGGCACGCAATCGATCTCGTTCGAGAGCTGAAGATTCTGGAACGGAACATTCATGTTTTTACACAGCGCATTCTCGCCGAGGCCGCAACCGCGGCAAACGTCCTTGAGGAGGGTCTTGAGCGTTATGAGCAGGCGGTCATGGCGAACTACCATCGGTTAAAGACTGTGGACAATGTCTATCGCCAGCGATCGGCAATTCTCGATCGCCTCGACATGATTGAACGAGACGATCTCGCGCTCGACGAGGCCGCGGAGTGGTACGCGATCCAGCGGGGATTCGGCAAACAACAGGGCCGCGCTAATGTGCTTGACGATCTCGCCTTGTTGCGCGCGCAATTCGACGCGATCCCCCGCATCATTGACGACATTGATATCCGCAACTCCCGGTTTTCTGGAGCAGCGCTGCAAAGAATCCGCTATCTGCTGCGGCAGGACCGTCGCACAGAAGGGCAACTTCAATTCATCGTTCACGAGTTGGCAAAGGGCGGCGGCCCGGAGCTCGACTTCGACGTCTACAGGTGCGAACTCCTGGCGGATGGATTCCTTTACACTCCTCCAACGGATCGGCCCCGTCCAAAAATTCAGAGGCTTTCAAAGCAGACTGAGGTCGATGGGGACCGCATTCGCAAAGAGGCCTCGCGGAAAGTGCGGCGAATGTTCAATCGTCGTCGAGTGGAAGAGTTCGTTGATGAAATACTTGCGGGACGGCAACAGATGGGAATAGAAGAAGTACCGGTCGAAACGGACGACGAATACATCCGGCTGCTCTACCTTGCATCCTATGGTATCGATCGCAATTCATCGTTCCGATTCACGCCATCTGCTGAACGGGTTCGCAAGGGCATGTACGGGCATCCGGCCGGTCGAATCGAGCACAAATAGCTGATGGATTTTCTGGAAGACTATCCCAACCTGGAACCTGCCCAGAAGGAGCGATTTCAACAAATCGTGACGCGGCTACTGTCCGGCGAAGTTCTTACGCCAGGTCCTGCACTCAAACCGGATCCGGATTGGCGGTTCGCGGAGAGGTTCAGGGAGATCATCGACTCCTACCTGAGGTTTGGAGGATGGCGTCTGGATATCGACCTCGGTCTTCGCCTCGCTCGTGCGGTGCACGAAGTCGGAGCACAACGCGTGAGGTTCACCAAGGCCGAAAGCCTTTTGTTGTGTATGCTCAGACTCTTCTACCACGAACAAATGCAAACCGTCTCCGACGACGAGCATTGTGAAATCGATGTCGGCTCGCTCAGAGAACGCCTTGTCCATGCCGGCAAACCCGCCAACCAACTTTCATCGCGCTCCCTGGCTCTATCGCTTCGACGATTGGCGCGGTACTCGCTAGTTGAGATCGCTCGTGGTTTCGAAGGACGGGACGACGAACTGATTACCGTTACTCCCCTCATTGAGAAAGTCTTGCCCCCAGAACGCATTCAGGATATCGAGCAGAAGCTGCAGGCATATCTTTCCTCACGTGCGATGGACCTCGACGCCACGACTGCTGAAGCCGACACGGAAGACGATAGCAACGAACTCGCAGAGGGCGCCGAATGAAGCGCCTGGACGCCGTGCGCCTGGTCCAATGGTTCCACTTTCAGGACGAAACTCTCCCCATTGGAGGCAATTGTCTTCTGCTCGGCGACAACGGCAGCGGAAAGACCACCATACTCGATGCCATTCAATGCGCAGTTGTCGCCGATTTCAACGATGTCCTGCTCAATCGAGCCGCCAACGAAAAGAGCCAGCGCACTCTCTACGGATATGTTCGATGGAAACTCGGATTCGAAGATGAAACCCAGCCCGGCAAAACACACTTCGCCCGAGAAGGTTGCACGTCATACGTGATACTGGAATTTCGAGACACTGAGAACTTCTCCGAAGTCTTCACATGCGGTTTGGGCTTTGAAGCAACGACCACCGATACGTCTGTCAACAAACTGTATTTCCTCATCCCAGGCGCAACGGCCAATCAAATCGAATGTGTCTCCGATGACATCGTGCTGTCCTTGCGCGATTTTCGCACCTGGGTTCGAAGTGGAACGGGACGGTACTGGAACGATGCAGGCACGTACCGCGAAGAACTCCGCCAGCGGCTCGGGGTTTTGCCCGATTCATTCCATCGCCTGATCGTGAAAGCACTGGCATTCAAGCCTATTGGGCAAGTCCGTCAATTCGTTTTCGACTACCTGCTCGACGAGCGGCCGATCAATACCACTGCGTTACAGGCCAACTTAGAGCACTACAAACGCCTGGAAGGTGAAGCGAAAGAGGCTGAGCAGCGCATAAACGAACTCGATGAGATCGTGCGGGAAGGCGAGCGGATTCGGACAGAGCAGCGCACGGCGGACAGCCATCGCTACATGGAACTGCGCGCGGATTGCGAAGCGGCCCAAACGCACGTTCAGCAAGTCGAAGATGCCTTGGCCCAGGAGCGGGCGCACAAGGCCGGGCTCCAACTCCGGAGCGAAACGATCCGGACGGAAATAGAGGCGCTGCAGCAGGAGTGGGAGCGCCTGCTTCGATTGCTTGAAGGGCATGAGATATACCGCCACCTGCGAGACCTGGAACGGCAACTCCAGGACACAGAGTCGAAGCGAGATCAGGCCGAAGCCGCAGACCATGAGGCACGCAAGCTGCTCCTTCTGCAAACCAGTGCACTCGACTCCCTGCTTTCGCCGGAAGCGCAAAACTTCCGGCGATCACGCCCCCTGCTGTTTGAGCGTGACGACTTGTTCGGCGCCCAGGAAGCGCCCGAAACGGTTTCGCGCCTTCACGCCACTTTGGCATCGGAAGGGGCGCTCGTGGGAAGGGATCTCAACACATGGGAACGCCGATTGGATCGTGCCGCCGATCGCGTCCGGCATGCGCGCGTCATCATCGAATCCGAACTGGAAGGGGCGAAAGCGGAAGGCCAGGCGCTGCAGGAAGAGCAGCGCCTCTTGGAATCCGGCCGTCAAAAGTATCCGAACGGAGCCGCCGCTCTCTTGCACCTGCTATCGTCGCGGCTCAAAGGCCAGCGAGAACCCAGGCCGCTTTGCGAATTAATCGAGGTTCCCGATGAGCGCTGGCGCAACGCAGTGGAAGGCTACCTGAATACTCGGCGCTTTGATGTCGTCATCGCGCCGGACGATTATTCCCGCGCCCTGTCGCTCTACGAAAAGCACAAGCGGGAGTATGCGCTTCCCGGCATCGGAATGGTCTTCATCTCGGGAGTCGGACTGGTGGATATGGAGCGCATCCTGCGTCACACCGCCCGATGCGAACCGCGGTCTCTGGCCGAGAAGGTGGAAACAAAGGATCCGTATGCCCGCGCCTATTCCGACTTCCTGCTCGGCGATGTCATTTGCGTCGGCGACGAGCAGTCTCTTCGGAAGCATCGTTCGGCTATTACCGACACGGTGATGGTGTATCGGAATCATGTGGCCAGGCAGACCGGACGCGAGATTTATTCCCGGCACTATATCGGTGAAGCCGCTCGAAATCGCAGACTGCAGGAAATCGCCTCACACATGGCCGAACTGCACGCGCAGGTCATTATTGGCGCCGGCACACTCACCTGGCTGAACAGTGTCATCGCCGCAATTTCCAGAGCAAACACTGTCGCAGGACGCTTGCCGGAATTGGTCGAACGCGCTGAAGGACTCGCCGGCTTCAAGTTGCAGGCAATCCGTCTGGCGGCGCAAAAGGAAAAGCTCGATCGAAGCGGGATTCGGCAACTCGAAGAGGACCGGGATGCTGCAATGAGGTCGCGCACCAAGCTGGACTCCGAGCTAAATCGTATCGGGCCGGAAATCGGCTCCAGCACGAACGAGATCGCACACCTCTCAGCGACAGTGAATGCAGCGACCGGCCAACTCCAAGCCGCGGACGCCTTGCGCGAATCGTTCTCGTCCCAACTGGATGCCGCACAATTGGCCGCATTCGAGCAACGTTACGAACGGGAACGGGTGGAACGAACGCAAAGAGAGATTCACGAGACGTTCGAGAGGCAACGCCGGAATATAGAAAGCCGCATTGACGGACTGAAAGGAAAATTGATCGGCCTGAAAGCGAAGTATGTCGAACGCCACGGCCTCGCGGCGGCTATTGAAGGCGCCGGCTTCGAAGAATTCTCAGTCGAGCTCGATCTATGGCGGGAAAGCCGGTTGCCTTCATACAAAGAGAAGATCAGCGAAGCCAAGACCAAGGCTCTTCAGCAACTCGCGGAAGATATTGTGTTCCGGTTGCGGGAGAATCTGATTCTGGTTCGTCGCCAAATCGACGACTTGAACAAGGCCCTGAAAGATGTTCCCTTCGGGTCGGAGCAATATCAATTCACGGTTGAGATCGATCCGGCACATCGTGACTTCCACAACCTTGTTATGGACGCCGGGCGCTTTGAGAAGGAGTCTCTTTTCGGCGCTTCCGCCCTTGCAGCGCCGGAACTGAAAGAAACACTGGGAAACCTTCTGGATCGACTTGTCGAAGCGGAGGCAAGGCAGGTCAAGACCGAACTCGAAGCGAAAGCCGACTATCGCGAGTACTTCAACTACGACCTCAAGATCCTGCACGCCGACGGGAGGCATTCATTCTACGACAAAGTCTCCGGGGACAAATCCGGAGGCGAAACGCAAACGCCCTATTACATCGCCGTTCTTGCGTCGATGTATCGCCTGTATCGAAGTCGCTCTCTGGATGGCCGCCCAACATGCGGCCTTGTGCTTCTCGACGAAGCCTTTGGAAAGATGGATGAATCCCGAATCGCCGCAACGCTGACCTTCGCGCGGAATCTGGATCTTCAACTTGTCCTGGCAACACCGAAGGAAAGGAGCGAACTGGTTGCCCCGCGGGTCGAACGCAGTCTCCTGATTTATAAGGAACCCATCGGCGGTGCACCTACGGTATTGGATTTCACAAAGGAATTTGCACAACATGACAGCTCCAACGCGCCTTCCGCGGAGAGATCTGCTCACGATGGTGCTGGACGCACATGAGCGAAGCATCTCTTACGGAAAGCCGGCCCCATGGCCGCGTGAAGTAATCATAAAATTCGACGCGAAGACATTCCCGGAAGCTTTCGCGCCCTCAGGGCGGACCATTCGAGCGTCCCTCCTTGCCACCTTATCGAAGCTTGAAGAGGAGTGCTGCCTGCGTATCGTGCGTCATGTTAAAGGACCGCTTACTGCAGAACCGAGGGAGATTCGCCTTGGTCCAGAGCAGGTGCTGTTTGCCTATGCAGCTGCGCAGGAACTCGGTTACGAACCTCTCTCGGTCGCCGTTGAAAAAATAGGCTCCCATGCAGTCCACCTTCTGAGTGGCCCGGCGCCTGCCCCTACACCCGATTGGATGCGCGAGTTTCTCGAACGCTTGCGTGACGGACTGAAAGAGGCTGACCCGTCCATCCTCGGAATGAAGCGTGAGCGGCTTAAGCGAGAATGGCGCAGTATTCAACCGGCGTTGACAGCCTCAGTGGCCCTCGCGCAGGGTATTACTCCAGCGTGGGAGCGAGTCGTCAGCGAACGCCTGTACAATGACTCCAAACTCCTGGGTCGCATTCGGTCTCATGTAGTTGCGATCCTTGTTCGGGCAGACCCACGATGGGAGGGAGTGCCTTCTGAGGAAGCCCCCGATCTGCTTGAGGCCTATGGCGTGCGTCGAAAACCTGGACTCATCCGATGTGCTGGCTCTGGTACCTTCCGAATTGGCGACCGATCCTATGACGTCCGCGATTTCCAGCCGGTGGCACACTTGCCGGAAGCCTGGGCAGAGGCATGGGTCGACGCCGTAGAGCAAGCACAAGCTCAAATCCTCACGACAATCGAAAACGAATACCCGTTCTTTTCGTACGTCGAGGAAGCCGGGGGTCCCGACGGCTTGGGCAAACGCAGCGAAGTCGCTCTGTATACCGCAGGTTTTCCAACTCCCGGCTTGATATCCGCATTGCGGCTCCTTTGCGACCGGCTGCCCAACCTCCGCCTTCGTCATTGGGGCGACGCAGACGTTGGAGGCCTGCGCATTTGGTGGTTTCTTCGTTCCCAACTCCAGCGACCGATAGAACTGTTTCGTACAACAGCGCAGTGGCTGGACAACGAAGTTCAGAAAGGAGGCACGCCGCTATCTTCGTCCGAACGTGCAGCGCTGACGCGCCTCCAGGGTCAGATGGAAGGGATTTCAGATGACGATGTCTCGGCCGCGCGCAATCTCATTGAATCGCTTTCACGTTGCGGACTCAAATTGGAGCAGGAACGTTTCTGACACATCAAGAGCGCGTTATGATATTTGCCATGAGGCTCGCCATTTCACGTAACGATCCCTGTCCGGTTCGAGAACAGAGGCCGCCCAAAGTCCGTCAGACTTTGGTTCGTCTTCGGCGCAAGGGCCTCGATCGCGCTCATATCATGGACATGATCGCTGACGTCATGCTCCATGAAACACAAGGGCGCCGAAGCGGAAGGAGGCGAACGCAACATCTCACGCTACGTCTCGCAGTTCCGATGGCTGCCCACACCCGACTGCGAGCAGCCGGAAGTTAACGCGCAGGCTTTAACAAAAGAAGAGGCTCCCTGATATGTCCGATCTCGATTCCAGAGCAACAAAGAAGAGCACGGATCTGACCCTCCCCGACAAGCTATCGCGATTGTCGTATGGACAGACATTGAAGCTGCTGGGAAGCAACGCTCCGAAATTGCTGCGCGGGGGCGCCAAGTGGGACTTCCGGCTGGATGAAGACGTATATTTGGGGGAGGACTTATTCCGCCTTCGGTTCCCGCTGGGAACCAGCGAAAGTGAATCGGCGCGTGTTGCCGTGACGATCCGGCTAATGGCTGACTCTTACGACCGGCTGCACTGGAGTTGCACCGCGTGCGAATCGCTGTGCGAGCATGTCGGCGCTGCGTTCTCGCTGATCCTGGATGAGAAGATGGCGCTCGGGCTGTCCGGGCCGCCGCTGGAGCGCGTGCCGGCTGAGAGCTTAGGCGAAGAAGAACTCCTTAAAAGAGCGATTGAAGAGCGGTGGGAGCGGGCACGCGCAGAACGGATGACGGTGCAGTCGGCTGAACCGAGTCAGCCATGGACGGATTATACCGTTGCGAGCAAGATCTCCGGCAAGACCTATCGCGTCGCCTTGCGTGGATTCGAGCCCGGCGAGTCGTATTGCTCCTGCCCCGACTTCCGTACGAACACACTCGGTGCGTGCAAGCACATCCTGCACGTGGTTACGAAGTTGAAGCGGCGGTTCGCAGCGGCGGAATTAAAGAAGCCGTACAAACGCCGGACGATTTCCGTTCACATAAACTACGGCGGCAAAGCGGCGCTACGGCTCCTTCTACCCGAGAAGCTCGATCCTGAGTCTGCGAAAGTCGTCGAACAGTTGCGGGGACGCGACATCGACGACGTAACGGGCCTGCTCAAGCGGATACAGTCTCTCGAACGGCGCGGTCGGACAGTCCATATCTACCCGGATGCAGAAGAGTTCATCCAGCGGCGGCTCCTGCTCGACAACATCGCAAAACGCGCTGCAGAGATTCGCCGGCATCCGGAGTCTCATCCCCTGCTGCGCGAACTGCTTAAGGTCGAGTTGCTGCCCTATCAACTCGACGGTATCGCATTCGCCGCGGGCGCCGGCCGCGCGGTTCTCGCCGACGACATGGGTCTGGGCAAGACCATTCAAGCCATCGGAGTGGCGGAGTTCCTCGCGCGCGAAGCCGGCATCTCGAAGGTGCTCGTCATCTGCCCCGCATCCGTGAAATCGCAGTGGCGGAACGAAATCGAGCGTTTCTGCACCCGGGACTGTCAGTTGGTCTTCGGAGGCGTCGCGGCGCGCGGCCAGCAGTACGCCAACAACTGTTTCTTTACCGTGTGCAATTACGAGCAGGTTCTGCGCGACATCCTGTCGATCGAACGCGCGAAATGGGATCTCATCATTCTGGACGAAGGCCAGCGCATCAAAAACTGGGAGGCGAAGACCAGCCGCGTGATCAAAGGCCTTCGCTCGCGGTTCGCGCTCGTGTTGACCGGCACACCGGTCGAAAACCGGCTCGACGATCTGTACTCCATCGTGCAGTTCATCGACGACCGGCGGCTTGGCCCGGCATTCCGCTTCTACAACCGCCATCGCGTCGTGGACGACAGGGGCAAAGTGCTCGGCTACAAGAATCTGTCCGAGTTGCGCGAAAACCTCCAACCGGTGCTGCTTCGACGCACACGCCAATCGGTGCGCCAGCAGCTTCCAGGGCGAACGAATGAAATCATACGCGTCACGCCCACCGAGGAACAACTAGGCCTGCACGGCTCGCACATGCAGGTTGTTATTCAGATTACGCAGAAGAAATTCCTAACTGAGATGGATTTGCTCCGGCTGCAGAAGCATCTTCTGATGTGCCGTATGTCCGCAGACAGTACGCTCCTGGTCGACAAGCAAGCGCCCGGATACTCGTCGAAACTCGAAGAACTGGACAGATTGTTCGACCGGCTCTTCTCCGAGGAAGGCCGCAAGGTACTCCTCTTTTCGGAATGGACCACGATGCTCGACTTGATCGAGCCTCTTCTAAGAAAACGCCGACTTGCTTTTGTGCGCCTCGACGGCTCCGTTCCGCAAAAGTTGCGGCAGGGGCTCGTCCACGAATTTCAGAGCAATCCGCGATGCCGCCTGTTTCTGACGACGAATGCCGGCTCGACAGGACTAAATCTGCAGGCGGCAAACACGGTAATCAACGTCGATCTTCCATGGAATCCGGCCGTGCTGGAACAGCGGGTTGCCCGAGCCTATCGCATGGGCCAAAAACAGCCCGTACAAGTGTTCATCCTTATCACAGAAGGGACCATAGAAGAGCGGATGCTCAGCACTCTCTCGGCAAAACACGATTTGGCCCTTGCTGCTCTGGACGTTGAGAGCGATGTGGATCAGTTGAAGCTTGTGGGTGGCATGGAAGAACTGCGCCGTCGTCTGGAAGTACTGCTCGGCGCCCACCCCGAAGCTCCGCGTGATGAGAGCCTCCGCCGCGACACCGAAGCAGACACCGCTCGCCGGACAAGGCTTGCTCTTTCGGGCGGTCAACTACTCAGCGCTGCGTTTCAATTTCTTGGTGAACTGTTACCGGCACCGACGCCTTCCTCAGCATCTACTTCGGCCGCCAACGCCCTGACGGCAAGGTTGGGGCAAAACCTCGCCGACCTCGTGGAAACGGACGAGCACGGGCGGCCGCAGTTTACCTTCACTTTGCCGGACAAGGCGGCGCTTGACAACCTGACTCACGTGCTCTCGCGGTTGCTAACGCAAACTCAGCCCGAATAGTGCGCGCCAGCAACTACCCGTTCCGAACTCCCAATTGTTTGAGCTGCTTCTTACTGAGTTGACGCTTCACGCGGCAAATCACCGGTGTCTTGGAATCCCACCCGTAGAATGAACCCCGCCAGAAAACAGGCGCCTTCGTCTCCACTTCCGAAAACTCGTGGAAATACCAGATCCCGTCAATCTTTCGGTATTCCTTGCCGTTGCCGATCGGCAAAAAGTCGGGAACCTTCTTTGCTTCCTTTACCCGGGCAATGGAGCGCCATTTCCGATATTGCGCGCCCTCACGAAGGATGCCAGTCTCCGGTTCGACGTAATAGTCATAGAAAAGGCCTCCGGCCTTGTGAACGCCGTGGCCATCCGCAAATCCAGACGTTGCCGTCGGTACCGCGATAGGTATGGACGGCCACCAGATGCGCGCTGAGGATATGCCGCACGCCCCAGGACCAGCATCGTCCCAGCGTGCGGGGATCTCGGAATAGACATCATCCCAAGGTCGGCCGCAACTCTGTCTGAGGTAATTGTGCAACGGACCAAGCAGATCCGTGAAATCCTTGTCGCCCAATTTTTTGAGGTATCCCTCCTGCTTGCTGGAAACTGGCAGGCGAGTCAGCCCTTCATGCTCCAAACCATCTTCATGCCGAATGATCTTGCCGTAGTGTCGCGCCTTCGCGCTGAGCGCCGAGGTCTCATCGTTATTAGCGGCTCCTTTAACCGCATCTACGTGAAACCCATAAGCGGAGCTGCCGAAAATTCATAGGCGACATATAGGTGACATCGAATCGCCCGCAGCCTACCTTCTTTACCCCAATCCTCAGCGACTGCGGGGCTCCTTCAACTGAAGAACCTTTCCGCCTTCCTCGACGACGTAGAGCGCGCGTTGAAGTGAAGACGCAAACAGGTCACGTAAGAATGGTGCGAAAGGCAGGAGCGCTGGTAGGGCGTTCGATTTCCCGTCCACAACGACCACAGTCAACACGAGCGTGGCGAGGTTCTGTTGATGCTCGATCTGCTTGTCAATTGTGACGAACACTTCGAATCCGTTCGCAACGGCGACGGACATCAACGGGCCGTTGCGGAGCAGTTCCCACTTCATCTCTCGTGTTGTGCGGATTTCGTGTCCAGGCAGGTGTTCGCGCAACCTGCGGGGCAGATTGTGGTCGAACAGAATCTTCACTGTTACGGCTTCGGCAAATCTTCAAGCAGCTGAGATCCGGCCAATTCGAGCAGCGATTCTGCCTGCTCGCGCGAGACCCCTTCGAAATCCTCAAGGAACTCGTCTAGCGTCTGGCTGGCCGCCAGCGAATCAAACAGGGTTTTGATTGGAACTCGCGTGCCGTAGAAGCAAGGCGCGCCGCTTACGCGCTCGGGGTTGATCCAAACAAGTCCAAACAACGGATGCCCGGATTGAATCAAATCTCCGACGAGATGCTCCGGAGCTACTGGAGTGACCTTCTTGATTAACGGTCGATCGATTAGCTTGGCCATAGTGTTCAAAACCTGAAACCATTATATAGCTTGGCCCGTTCACCCACAGCACGCTGCTCTGCTGCGAGATCGATGCCTTAGAAGGCGGTTCCAAAGCATCGGAGTCAAACTTTCGCCCTGTTAGAGGCCTGGAACGTGTTTCCTTTCGATCGACGACATACCAGCGAGTCAAGGCTAACTCGTTGAGGCTGAACGTTGACGCCCCCAGAGACTGCAGTATGGAATCCAGAACGCCGTCCAAATCCTTACCAAGATCTTGTGCAAGAAACCGCAAAACAAGATAGCGGTTTTGCTGCTGCCGGAGGCGATCCTTTCGGCGGTCTCGCCGGTACGCTTCGGCATTGGAAAGATGCTGTTCTCCGTCGAGTTAGATGTTGTCATCCACGAAAAGACTGTTGCCCACCTCTCGCGCCAGCTTCTGAAGTGGAAGTGCGATCAGGTTTCCGAAACCGCCGTGGGGCAGCGTGTCTTGATTCGGAAAGAAGCGATCATAGGAGCCAAAGCCAATGCTGGAGTTACGCTCCATAGTTTTGGTCAGGATGAACGAACCCAATCGCCGCGCCGAAACAGCGGTGATCGCTTCCTCGAAGAACAGCCAGACATGTCCTCCACGGCCGGAGCGGGACCGTTCGAGGGCAGCTGAAACACCAAGCGCACGACAGCCCTCGAGATATGCTCGTGCCGCTTACTGCCAGCCGTCCTTATCGAAATCGACGGCCAGGAAGAAACAAGTCTCATCCTGAAGCATCGGATAAACACCCGCGACGAACGGCTCCCCGGCCGGATCGAATCCTGAAAGATGCCAGCGAATCACATCGTCAGTGATTGGAAGAAACTGACGGAACTGGCACTCCGAACATTTGATTCCCGGCTTTTAGCAAATCCCACGAACCCACTCGTTCGCACACGCGGGCGCATAGCCGGATCGACCCGTATTTCGGCTTTCGAACCTGCGAGGATAGATGTCATCTCGGCCGCGAAATAGAGAACGAAGAGTCGAATCTTGGCGTCGGCAGGAGAGTATTGATGAACGAGACTCGCTTCTGGAACCATGGCCGTCACCGGTTGAATATACACGTTCCAGCTTCATTCACGAGCGCAAGCCCACCCCCACACTGCTTGTCGAAGCGACCGCTGTAGGCGACAAATAGGCGACGAATTAATGGGATTACTAACCCCTCTTAAACTGTTGAGAATTATGCCGGTGAAGTGGTGCAATGGGCATACGCGGCAGACTATTTGTCTGGAGTCAGAAACACCAAGGCTTACCACTGTTGACTCCTTGATCTGCAAGGTGTTAGCTTCATAGTTCTCTTGGCCGGAGTGGCGAAATTGGCATACGCAGCAGACTCAAAATCTGCCGGGGTTCACTCCCCGTGGGGGTTCAAGTCCCCCCTCCGGCATCCATCAAATCATTTAATAGCAATGGCTTACAGGTCTGATTTTCTATTGTGTGTGCCAGCAGTACTTTCCTTTGCTCGAAATCCTTTCTGGCACGACAGAGCGCGCGCCAACTTTCAAAGGTCATCACTTCTCGTCTCTCGGCGCCCTCAAAGAGCTTGAGCTTTTTCTCAGAGTAAATCTGTCAAACAATTCTCGGATGCTGGATTCCAGGAAACGCGTACAGCAGCCAAGCTGTTCGGCGAAATGATGCTTGTCTCGACTCCGATTCGATCCAGAGTCGAAAGTTGGTTGTGATCCGCGAGGGTAGTGCTCCTGTCGCGCATTCTTTCGATCAGGTGAGCCTCCAGACACGAGGGCGGCTAAACTGAGGCTCACTACACTTGAACCAGTCCGATTGCATCACGCCGCCATTGTGGACACGCCGACGTAGCAGAGTAACAGAACTCAAAGTTCCGTGGTTAGGCTGCGCGATCAGGTCGACCGCCATCGGAAAGTCTATCCTGCGCTGCAGAGACTCTGGGAATCGTGAAGAAAAAAGTACTCCCGCTTCCCGCTGTGCTCTCGACCCAGATGCGTCCATCGTGAGCCCCGACGATGCCCTTGGTGATGGGAAGCCCGAGCCCAGCGCCGTGACGCCCAGCCTTGGTTGCTTGCCAAAATCGGTCAAAGACACGGGGCAGGTTCTCAGACGCAATGCCCGAGCCCGTATCCGCAACCCAGAAGACGACCTCGCCATCTCTCGATGTCGCGCCGGCCGTGATACGACCGCCAGCCTTCGTGAATTTGATCGCGTTGCCGATGAGGTTCTCGAACACCTGAAGGAGCCGGTCTCGATCACCCCACACTTCGGGAAGGGCGGGGTCCACTTCGGCTCGAAGCTCAAGGGAGGACGAAGACGCGAGTGGTTTCTGCATATCCACCGCCTCGACAATCAACCCACTGGCGGATAGTCGTGATCGCTCGATGGTCAACTGCCCTGCCTCCATGAGTGCGACATCTAGGAGATCCTGAATCAGGCGTTTCATGCGGTTGGCCGCGCGTTGGATGACCTCCGCCGGCTTCTGAGATCGCCGTTCGGGTCCCGGGCCGTGACGCTTTAGTACCGCAGCTTGCAATAGGATCGTCGAAAGCGGATTCCGCAGGTCATGAGCCACAACGCCCAACACCTGATCACGAAGTTGCGTGGCGTGGACTGAAGCGCGGAAGAGACGTGCGTTCTCGATTGCCATAGCTGCCCGCTGAGCCAGCTCTTCGGCTAAACGAAGATCGTCCAGCCGGTAGACGCGAGACGGGGTTGAGGAGCCCAACATCATCGCGCCGAGAGGCCGTCCCCGCACCAGAAGCGGCACAGCGACAAACGACTTGACGCCAGTGGCCAGGAGCGCTTGCAGGTGTTTCGGCCCCTGCGCCAGCGACTCGATGTACTCTGGCGTCACGTGCTCGATGAGCACGGGCCGTTTGCTCTCAACCACAGACCGCATGAGGTGACGGAGATCTCGATCGGGCGGCAGCTGCTCGAGAACCGCGCAAACCGCAGCCTTGGCAGGATCAGCGCTCGCCACCTTCAGTCGATTGAGATTCCCATGTTCGTTCATCACGTCAACAGCACACCAGTCCGCAATATTCTGAACTACCAGGTCAGCTACGGAAGACAGCGTCTGCTCGGAGTCAAGCGAAGCAGACAGCACCACGCTAACTTCAGCCAAAAAGTCCTGTTCCTTCTCAAACCGCTTGCGCTCGGTGATGTCTCGCAGCGCCACTGTGAGCATTGTCTTCTCACCAACCCTCAGCTTTGAGATCGCAGCCTCCCCCGGGAACTCGTCACCGTTCTTCCGTAAACCAGCGATTGTGATAAGGCGTTCTCCCACCTGATGCACGGTCACAGGGCCAGCCGCAAACCGCGCCACGTGCTGACGATGGACGCTGCGAAATCGATCCGGAATGAGGATGTCCAGCGGAGCGCCTATCACCTCGGACTTGGAGTAACCAAAGACCTCCTCCGCTCCATTGTTGAATAGGGTGATTCGCTGCTCCTCATCGATGGAAATGATCGCATCGGTTGAAATCGAAATGATCCCGGAAAACTTTGCCTCGGACTCCTTAAGCCTCTGTTCCGCGATTTTGATCTGTTCGATATCGGTGCAAGTCCCGAACCATTTACGGATCTCCCCATTCGCGCTTAGCAGGGGCACTCCGCGGATCAACCACCACCGGTAGACGCCATCGGCGCGCCGCAAACGGCATTCGAGCGAATAAATGTCACGGTGTTGTATCGCACGCTGCCAGGCATCCCACGCTCGCTGCCGGTCGTCCGGGTGGAAAGGAATGATCCAGCCTTCGCCGTAGCTTTCTTCCAGACTGAGGCCGGTGTAGTCCGCCCATTGCTGATTGAAATAGATGTTCAATCCATTGGCTGTGGTGGCCCAGACGATCTGCGGCATGGACTCGGCCAGCTCCCGAAACTCGCGTTCGCTCCTCTGCAGCGCCTCTTCTGCGAGCTTGTGCTCGCTGATATCCAGCATTGTGCCCATCATTCTCATGGGGTCGCCCTTTGGGTTCCGATAGACACGACCCTTGGCCGAGATCCAGTGAATGGACTCGTCCGCCCAAAGTATTCGACATTCCATATCGAAGCTGTCGGACTCAAACGCTTTTTCGAAAGCTCGTTTTGCAACTTCTCGATCTTCGGGGACAACATGAGTCATGAAGACCGCCGCTCCCCATGTAGGAATGGCGGCCGAATATCCGAATATCTGGTCATGCCGGAGAGACCGCACGGACGTATCGGTGAGGAGATCCAGATCCCACATACCCATTTGAGCAGAATCGAGCGCGAGCGTAAGGCGCCGTTCACTCTCTTGCAGAGCGTCTTCTACACGTTTCCGTTCTGTGATGTCCTCCATTTGAACGATGTAATAGAGCGGCGCGCCCTCTCGATTACGAAGAATCGAGACGCTGAGTTGGATATCGACGATCGTACCGTCTTTGCGGATGTGACGCTTGCCGAGCTGATATCGAGGAATCTCCCCACGAGCGAGTTGACCTTTGAGCGCAAGCTCCGCGGCGACATCGTCGGGAGGGGTGATGGCCTGGAAAGTGAGTCCTGTCAGCTCGCCGGGGCTATAGCCGACGATCTCGCAGAGCGCACGATTGACACGGACGAAACGACCATCGAGCGCCTCCAATGCCATCCCAATGGGGGCTTCGTCGATCGTGAGCCGAAATCGCTCTTCTGATTCCTGCAGAGTCCGTTCGATGCGCTTACGCTGGGTGATGTCGATGTTGACGCCGACCATGCGCAACGGTTCGCCTTGCGCGTCATAGAAAATATGACCCTGCGAACTGATCCACCCTTCCTCGGCTGTATCGAAGCTTATCATTCGATACTCCGCCTGCCAGTGATGTTGCTTCTTTCTGAAAACCTCTTGAATCCTTGCCTCACAGACCAGCAGGTCTTCCGGGCGGATTCGCCTGGCCCAATCGTCATACACGCCGCGAGATGCTCTCGAAGGCCGGGCGAATGCGGTTTTCGATTGTTCCGTCCAGACGACCGCGTTGGTACGGATATTCCATTCAAAGGTCCCGATCCGGCCCGCCTCCATAGCCAACTCAAGCCGCTCTTCACTCTCTTGTAACGCTTCCTCGATCTGCTTGAGTTTGGTGATGTCCGTGTGCGTGACGACAGCCCCCCCGCGCTCACCCAGCAGCGGTGTGACCGACATCAGGAACCAGCGCTTCTCGCTCGGCGAGTGGCAGGGATATTCGACTGCGAAATTGGGAAGTGTGCCGTCGAGCACCGCCTGAATCCCATTCAGTGCCGCCCGCCCTCCATCCTTACTCTCCGGGGTATCCCTACAGACGCGCAGGTAATTGATGCCAACGCTATCGGCAACGGCCGCGCCATCGTTTTCACAGGCAAAACGTTTCCATGCTTCGTTGACTGCGATGATGCCTCCTTCCCTGTCGAGCACGGCGATGTTGGCCGCCAGGGAGCCGAGGACAGCTTGGTTGAGGGCCTGGGTCCTCTGCAGCGCCTCTTCGGCGTGCTTGCGTTCGGTGATGTCCTGAATGACCGCAATGAAGGACCTGTCCGCAGCTCTCGCCGTTTCACGCTCGACGGAGAGAGTGAGACTAACCCACACCACCGTGCCGTCCTTACGCAAATAGCGTTTTTCGCGGTGACAGGCGAGTGCTTCGCCCGAAAGCAGACGCGGCATCATTTCAGAATCCGCCGCGACGTCGTCCGGATGCGCCAGTTGCGGCAAACGGACAGCGAGCAACTCCTCAGGTGTGTAGCCCAGCACTTCACACAGGCGCGGGTTCACCATAAGCCAGCGTCCGGTGGCGTCTATACGCGCGATGCCAACGGCGGCTTGGTCGAAGACGTTTTGGAATAGCTCCTTGGCGTGGGCAAGCTCTTCAGTCGTTTGCTCCAACGCCTCCTTCGCCTGGATGAGTTCCTGCTCTGCGCGCTGACGTGCGAGGAGAACGGCCTGGGCATTTTGCAGAGCAACAGAGCGCAGCAGATCGTCTTCATTTTCGTCTGCCATCAGTGGCCTCCGATTATCTCCGTTGCGAGAGCCGTGCCGAGTACGCGCGCTCGGATCTTCGCAAAGGCCGTATCGCGACTCGTGGAAGTGTCATCGCTGAAGGGTGAGAATCCACAGTCGTCCGTTGTCCCCAGTTGCTCAATCGGAATGTAGTCGGCAGCTTCGAGGATTCGATCCCGGATTTCGGCAGGATCCTCAATGCGCGAGTCTATTGGAGCAACGACGCCGATGAATATCCGCTGGTCCGCTTTTATATAACGCTGGATGACTTTCAAAACCCGCACGCGATCTGGCTCGCCCGCGAGCGCGATGTAAAAATTCCCCACCTTCAGCTCGAACAAACTGGGCAGTAACTCGGTATAGTCGACATCCGCACTATGGGTCGAGTCACGGTCACCCCCCGGGCATGTATGCACTCCGATGCGCCGGCGTTCTTCCGGGGAGAATCGCGAGAGCGCAAGATTGTTCAGATCAATGAAGCTGTTGAGAAGATTCCCGGAGGGATCCAGCTTCACTGCCAGGCGCCCTTCGGTGAAGTCGATCTGAACCTTGTGCGCGCCCTTTTGCAGACACCGGCGAACCTCGGTCTCGTGCTCGCGCAGCAGATCCTGGACGAATTCCTCGCGCGAGTAACCAGGAATCCCTACGTCTGGATACATTAGGCTCAATGCCGAGGGCGAGATGATCGCCTGCTTCACGGACGTGTGCGCGTAACGCATCGCGACGTCCAGGTATTGGTCAGCATATACGTTGTAACGAAACGGCCCGGCCGTAAGCCGAAGCATGCGGCGGACGTGACCGGCGGTGAAAGGAATCCTGAAGCCATCCAGCGCGGTGTTGGGAAGCCCATGTACGGAATACGTCCAGAAGTTGTGATACTTCCTCTGTTCGCCGTCGGTGATCACCGGCGAACCGGTGGCCTCGAATCGTTCGATGGTGTCCTTAATGGCCTCCTCATAAAGCGAATTCAATTTCGGGTCGGGGCCGCCACCTGACGCTGTGACGGCTTCAATCAGTTGAAGCGGTCTTGGGATACTGCCAATTGGCTCAGTGGGAATCGTCATGGTTGTTACTTGATGGTGTGTATTTCACGCGTTAGCAGGTTGCCGGATATGAGATTTGTTATGCCCACCGCCATTTCGCGACTATTCAGCTGGCATGAAGACTCGCTTCATGTATCCCTTCTGCCCAAGCATCGTCACAGCCAAATTCATTCAGTCGGTCTTTTTCTAAAAAGAACTCGTAGTACTCCCTACACCAACTGCGCTTGCGGTGAGTATGATCGGGCTATCTATCTTTTGTGAAATGTGTGCGTGCCGAGTGTGTGTAACGCATGCGTTTTATGCGTTCTATGTGTTCAGTGCGTTACTAAAGTCTGTAAGTTACGGAAACACGGAGGGTTTGAAAGTTCAAGTCCTTTCTCCGGTATGGTATTCATTTAAATTAGTACAGCGTTCAAGCTTCTGCAGACCTCAACTCCTGTACATGATGCGGGAGTTCGTGTTTGTGCATACGAAGCGCATACTCCACTACCTTAATCGGTCCTCCCTTCCTGCCAAAGACTGCATGTATGGAATCCAAGACACTATCGAGATCCTTGCCGACATCTTCCGCAGAAACGGAGAACGAGATAGCCGTTCTGCTGCAGCAACGGTCCTTTCGGCGATCGCGACGGTAGGCTTCAGCATCGGAAAGATGCTGCGAGCCGTCGAGTTCAACAGCGATTCGGAGAGGCTCGTTGAGGAAGTCGACCTCCATTTGACTCTGCCCATCGAACGGGATCGGAACGCGGACGTTCAATTGGAAACGGCCTTTTGTTTCGGGAAGAGTTTCAAGACGGCG
Organism: uncultured Acidobacteriota bacterium; assembly: GCA_963738025.1. GTDB lineage: Bacteria > Acidobacteriota > Terriglobia > 20CM-2-55-15 > 20CM-2-55-15 > 20CM-2-55-15. The sequence continues at coordinate 277,029 of CAVTWA010000004.1, forward strand.
ATAGAGAAACGCTTCGCTCGCACTGCGCGCTCTTGCCAACCCGTCACTTCCGGCGATGAAGGCTTGACCACATTGACGAACAGATTTGCCAGAGGAGTATCGACTCCGTCGCGAATGAGTCGCCGCACGGTTGCCGCATAGTCACGTTTCCACTCGGGGTCCGATGGAAGAAGCACATCTGCGGGCCAGCCCGGAACGGCACTGGCGGGCAGAGAGATCGAGTATCCGACAGCCTCATATCCGCGGCACCGCCGATCAAACATGCGCGCCAACATGGGAACATTCAAATCGGCGTAGTCGTAGATGCGCACCTCGCGTTTCCGTCGTAAAGCCGGTGAAGACGTCCGGCGTATTGCGCGATTGTTCCATGCCAGGAAACAGGCAGGGTGAGGAAAAGCGTGTCCAATCGCGCGTCGTCGAATCCTTCGCCAATGTAACGGCCGGTCGCGAGAATCACGCGTTCACTCTCCGGTGGGATCGCCGCAAGTTCCGCCGCGATGGCTTCGCGTTGCTTCTTCCCCATGCCGCCTCGAAGCACGATCACGTGACGAACTCTTCCAGCTCAATTGCGCGGCGAGGTTGTCAAGATGATCGTTTCTTTCCGTGAGCACGAGCGGCGATCGGCCGGATTGCACCGCCTCGATGACGTCTCACAGATGCGGCGATTTCGCGATTGGTCAGCGATCAGATCGCCGTAAAGCGACTGAAATTCGACTCGCTTGTCCGAAGGTGCCGGCGTCGTTGGCTGAAACGCGGTGGGGCGAACCAGACACGGTATGCGTAAAAGGACGACGAATCGCCTCGGCCTTCGCATTGACGCGATGCCGGACAGGACCGCATTGCATGAAGATGATCGGATGATGACCGTCTTTTCGGGTGACGGTCGCCGATAACCCAGTGACAAATCTCGCCTTCGCACGCCGGACAACCTGTTCGAAGCTATGCGCCGATAGATGATGGCACTCGTCGACGATGAAATGACCGTATTCGCCAACGTAATCTTCGACAACGCCTTTGCGGACCAGACTTTGTATAACCGCAACGTCCAATCTGCCCGTCGGCTTGCGGCGACCGCCGCCGATCTCGTCCGATCTCACGGTTGTTGATGTTCAGAAACGTGCGACAGCCGCTCCACCCACTGATCGAGCAACTGCCGTCGATGCACAAGCACGAGTGTGTTGACGCCGCGCTGCGCGATCAACCAGGCAGCGACAACGGTCTTCCCGAACGCCGTCGTCGCAGCCAGCACACCCGTTTCGATGCTTCAGCATGGAGTCGGCTGCTGCCTTCTGCTCAGGCCGAAGCGTTCCCTGAAAGGCGACGTCTCAAAGGCTGGCCATGACAACGCTCGTCACTGCACGACCGGCTGTGATGTTCAGATCCGATAGAAGTTGTTGCACGTCTTCCATGCAGCCGCGCGGCAGACCGATGTGCTGGGGATACTCCTCCGCGCACGCGATGATGCGCGGTTTGTCATAGGTGGGCAGCCGCATGGCTTGAGCTTTGTAGAACTCGGGATTCTGAAAGGCCGCAACACGGAGCAACCGGTTTCGAAGTCCCGGCGACAAACGGTCCTTCGCGACGTAGATCTCGTTCCTAACACGAGCTCCAAGGTCGGCCGGAGTATCACCAGCAATCGGAGGATCTTTCCGGCGGCGGGAGGGCGGTGTCGTCCAAGGTTCGGGATCGTCTTCGTCCACTGGCGGAAATCGAACGCCGACAATACGTCCTCGACGTCTCAGCGTCGCGTATCAGGTCTTCGATTGTGCCTCTGCCGAATCCGCTCGACCGACGACAGAAACGCCCACTGATCGGTATAAGGGACCATCTGATCGTCGAGGAAAACGCTGTTGCCCAAGTCACGCGGCTGCTTCTGAAGCGGTAGCGCGATCAGATTACCGAAGCCGCCGTGCGGCAGCGTGTCCTGATTTGGGAAGAACCGATCATAGGAATCGAAGCCAACATCCGGATGACGTTCCATCGTTTCGGTCAGGACGAATGAACCCAATCTTCGCGCGGAGGCCGCAGTGACTGCCTCCTCGAAGAACAGCCAGACGTGTCCGCCGCGTCCGGAACGGGATCGTTCCAGTGCAGCCGAAACGCCAAGAGCACGACAGGTTTCAAGAAAGGCTCGGCTGTCATCGAGCCAGCCCTCCTTATCGAAGTCGGCGGCAAGGAAGAAGCACGTCTCATCCTGAAGCATGGGGTAAATGCCCGCGACAAACGGCTCGCCGGCGTGATCGAATCCTGATAGATGCCAACGAATCACATCGTCAGTCAGCGGAAGGAACTGTCGATACTGGCACTCCGCGCACTTGATTCGCGGCTTCTCGCAAATACCCGAACCCATTCGTTGCCGCAGGCGGGCGCATAACCTGATCTGCCGGTTTTTCGGCTTTCGAATCGGCGCGGATAAACGTCGTCTCGCCCACGGAAAAGCGAACGGAAGAGCCGGATCTTGGGGTCAGCCGTGGAGTGTTGATGAACGAAACTCACTTCGATCGCCATGGTGAATAATTGCCCTAATATAAACGGAGCGGTAGCGATATTTTCTCAAAAATAGCGCTCAGTGATACTATTTCGCAAGGAGTGATTACATTTCGCACGGCCTACTATTCCGTGAAAGAGCGTAAATTTCACACCATTGTCGAATGAGAGAGTGGATTTCACAACCGGTGAACCGTTTTCACGATAGGGCGCTTCCGGAACAAGCGATACCTGTGGGTTATGCAGCTCTTATTGAATATTTTGAATTATCGGTTCCCATGCCGCCGCGGCTGACCGCAATCGCTGAACGTCATCACCCGGCGTCAAATCTGTCTTGGAATCTGTTGACACCACGGCATCGTCCGCCCAACACACTTGAAGGTCAAATTGTTTTCGCGTTGAAGTGGGAAGGCTCTGGATCTTGGCGTCCTGACGGCATCTATTCAAAGTTGATCAGAACCTGAAGAAATCAACAGAGATTGTACGAGCGACTCCGACCGGGTTCCTTTGCACGCAGAATCTGGTTCCTTTATGAATGGCTTACCGGATGCGAACTCGATGTGCCAGATCCTGGAAAAGTGCGACTTGTGAATGTTGTCGATACCGAACCAACAAGTCGGACTTAACAAGGGTACAACCTCGCCTCGCCACAAGGTCATCGACAATCTGCCGGGTACGCGTCGGTTTTGTCCCGATGATACGAGTGGACACCTGCGCTTCGAGCAGCCAACGCAAAAGGACTCGACGCTCCGCGCCCGAGAAATCATCGGTCAAACCCGAAAGGACCTTATCACCAGGGCGGCCGCTTTTCTTCTCCTCAGTGACTCGAAATCATCTTTCGCGATCGAAGGGTGAAAGCGCCGTCGAGCGCCCGCGCGAGCGCGATGGGCTCGCGCAATCGGCGAGGCAGGTGTTCGCCCGATCACGATTGACGAACTGGAACGGCTTCAGCGCGTCGTCATCGGCGATGCACGTTTTGTGAAACTCGGGCTCCGCGATGAAGGTGGATTCGTGGGGACTCACGATAGGGAAACACAAGAACCGGTTCCCGACCACATCAGCGCTCGACCTCAAGGATCTTCGAGATCTCGTTGGTGGCATCATTGAGTACGATGGCCGTTCGATTACTGGTGGTGCTTGATCCTGTCAGTGCGGCGGCTGCTATCGCTTTTGGATTCGTCTATGTTCATCCATTCGTCGATGGTAATGGCCGATTACATCGGTGGTTGATTCATCATGTGCTCGCAACGGCTGGCTATAACCCCGCTCGGCGTTGTGTTCCCAATAAGTGCGGCCATTCTTCGGACGAATCGATGAGTATCGAACTGTGCTCGAATCGTACTCTGCTGCGATGCTGCCATTGATCGAATGGCGTGCGACTCCCGACAACAATGTGGAGATTCTGAATGAAACGGCCGATTACTATCGCTACTTCGACGCAACGGCACATGCCGAATTTCTTTATTCATGTGTCGAAGAAACAGTAGAGGAGGATCTGCCACAAGAAATTCGCTTCTTGCAGGCATTTGACAAATTCTCGGCGGCGGTAAAAGAGATCGTCGAGATGCCGGATCGAGAAATCGAACTGCTTCGCGGCTTTCTGGCTCAGGGAAGCGGACATCTGTCAAAGACGGGCGCGGGAAAAAGAATTTCAGTGCTCTGACTGACGAAGAGGTAACTCGGATCGAAGTTTTGTACAAGGAGCTTTTCGGAGGTTGAGCTATTCGAATATGTGAGCGCAATTATGAAACAGTGTGTGTGGCGTATGAGTTTCATGCGTTCAATGCGTTTCATGCGTTACTGCATACTTCCTTTTAAAACCGGACTACATGTGACGTCCCGGTTTCACAGGTCGATCCGCATCAAGCGCACGGTATCAACGGTATGTGCGCCCATACGTTCGTAGAAGCGAAGCGCCGATTCGTTCGCATGCCATACAAGCCAGCTCATCGAGGTGGCGCCGTCCGTTTTGCAGATTTCCATGATTCGTTGCATCAGCGCTTCGCCGATGCCCTGCCCACGACAGCCGGAGCGAACGAAAAGGTCGTGTAGAAATACGGTTCTGCTGCCCGTATCGGTGCTGTAGTCGGAGCCATAAAGTGCATAGGCCACGGCTTGACCGCCGCGTTCGGCGATCAAACCCTGGAAAGCGGGATTCGCTCCAAAACCATCGCGGCGATACTGCTCGCTTCCGAAGTTGATGCACGCGTCAACGTCGCCGAGGGCCCGCAAGTACGAGCGGAACTCGTCCACCATGGAGCCAATCGCGGGCGCATCGTCGATTGTGGCGTTTCGAATTACCAGCGCATCATTTGCATTCATACAGGCGGCACATCGCCAGATATTTTACACGTACGACGGCTTTGCAGGTGCGGTCTATGAAGGCGTAACAAATCGAATCAGACGGTTTGAACATGTAGTCGCGGGCTTCAGCCCGCGTTTGGGTGCGGATAACTCCAACATTATTCGATACCCGAACGCGGGCTGAAGCCCGCGACTACATGCTGGATCGCAATGGTCGGATTCATTCACAGCTTCGATGACCGCACGTTGTTCGCAGAAACAAGGGAATGCGCGCGGTCACAAAAGGTGTGCCCGGGAGAGCCGGCCATTTAATCTTTCGGCCCCTCCGGGCCTCACCCCTTCGCCAGGTTGGTCCCCGGCCTTGCGGCCGGGGCTATATTCTTATGCGCCTCCGTCGCTAATTCTTTTAACGGACCGGTGGGGGCGGCGGGGGCGGTAAGGGGCCGCTGGGGTTCAAGGCGCCGGAAGGGCCGTTTCGCCTGGTCTGCGCGTTCGTTTTGCGCGTCTCCAGAGCCGTATTGAACCATTGGTCGGCAAGTGCTGTGAGCCTCGCCTTTTCCGCGGGATCGACGGCGAGTCTGGCTTTTTCCCGCAGCAACAGATTCTTATATGTCATGGCGTCCTCATATTGAGGATTGAGAGCCAGCGCGGAATCTAAATTCGTCAGACCTTCTTCGATGAGCAGCGATTGCTGCCCGAAGGGCAACGGACTGTTCTTGTTATAGACGAGAATCCAGTCGATCGCGCCGAGCGCATAAAAGGTGACCGGATTTTGTGGATCGACTTTTGAAGCCGTCAGGTATGTCTCGCGCGCCTCTTGGAGATGGTTGGCATTTTGATAGATGCTGGCGAGCCCCGACAGCGCGGTAATGCTATTCGGATCCGCACGCAGGACGCGCTTGAATGACTCGATCGCGTTGTCGGCGTAACCATTGTTTTCGCGCGTTTGAACTCCGCGGAATGAATCTCTGAGCGTAAGCGGTAGCCAGGTACAGTTCCGCGACCATGAAATTCGGATCCAGGTCTACGGCCTGCCTGAAAAATGCGATAGCGGATTCATAATCGGCATTCCGGAAAGCAGCAACACCTTTATTAAGAGTCTCTCGTGCTTGAGTTAAAGGCTCCGGAGTCTGCGCCCGGAGGAAAACTCCGGAAGTGAACAACGCTGCAATGAGACACGCAGTCATAGAAGCGCTCGCCTTCATTGAAACCTCCGCCCGTTGAGCTGAACCTCCAGTTAGACACCAGGTTCTGCGATTTGTTCCCGTCTGGTTTTTCCCCGTGCGTCCGATCGGGTACGGAAGGTTATAGAATACCGCGTTGCCGTGGTGGGCGGGATACTGTGCTGCCAGGCCCAACGCGCCTGGCCCCTCATGATGTAGGCGGAACCCCGTTCAAGCTTCACTGAAAGACTCTCGGGATTACGGCCCTTCTTCGGCGGATAAGGCCGCAGGCGCATGCGGCAAGAGCCCGCAAGCGACACGCCAACAATGATTTCGAACTCCGGGACGTCTCGATGCCAGCCGAGTTGGGTTCCAGTCTGGTACTCCGCAATCAGAGCGTGGGTAAATCGCGTCGCCGGAAAATTGGCCCAGGCGGCGATACGCTGACGTAACCCGCCCAGAAATAGTGGAATAGGTCCGGTGGGGATCAACTCATTACTGGAGAAATCATAGCGGCCTCCGAAGCTGATGATTCGCCGCTTCGCCGTGTACTCTTTGTATTTTGCTTCGCTCAAAGGCAGCCTGAGAATTTCAGCAAGCAGGGTGGCTTCTTCCCCGGCGCTGAGGAAATCCGGTTGATAGACAAAACCCGGAGGCAGATATTGCATACCTCCGAACAACTCGCCCTGTTTCATTTTGTCGAACGTGCGCGGCGACCGGCAATACGTTCATCGGCCGAAGCCCAGCCGGCATCGAACGGACATCCTGGCTCGTCAAGGTCGACGACCAGCGGAGCATGATCGGACGGAATTGGTTTGCCCTTGCGCGCTTCGCGGTCGATTTCTGTCGCCAGGACTCGCGACTTCAGAGGTGCACTGACCAGGAGGTGGTCGATACGCATTCCAAAGTTCTTCTGGAAATTTCCGGCACGATAATCCCACCAGGTATAGCGGCCTGGTTCGGGATGCTGGAGGCGGTACGCATCGATCAGACCGACCTGGCAAACCCGTACGAAGGCCTCCCGCTCCCGGGCTGAGACGTGCGTCCCGCCATGGCAGGCGGCGGGATCCCAGACGTCGGCGTCATCAGGCGCAACATTGAAGTCGCCTCCCACAACGACCGGAGCGTTGACGTCGGCCGACCTCTCAAGCCATCGCGTCAAGCGATCGAACCACGCCAGCTTGGCTTCATAAAACGGTGAACCGACCACCCGGCCGTTTGGCGCATACACGGAGACGACGCGCACCCCGCCACATAATGCGGCGATCATCCTCGCTTCCGCCAGAGGCTGTTCGTCACCGGCATCCGAAGTCTCCGCAGGACGCAGCGGTTCGCCGAAATTTGTCACGACATCTTCGATGCCGCAACGGCTGGCGATTGCAACGCCGTTCCATCGCCCTTCTCCATGGTGCGCCAGCGCATAGCCGGCATCAGCGAAAACAGCAGACGGAGCATCCCGGTCCGCAAGTTTCGTTTCCTGCATCAAAAGGACATCCGGTCTGGTGCGATCGAGCCACCATTGGACCTTTTCAAGACGGGCTTTCAGCGAATTGACGTTCCAGGTCGCGATGCGCATATGTATAGATTACCGGTGAACTGCAGGCACAGTCTATGACCGCGCAGCGCCGGAGGCGTGTAAGAATATAGCCCCGGCCGTCAGGCCGGGGACCAAACCAACGAACGTTCGATGCCCGGAGGCCGAAAGATTGATGCGACTAGAGTCTTACGCCGGGCCTATAATGTTTGTCCCGAGAATTTCTAACTACCTGGGCGGTTTTTGACCAACCGGATTGCGGTTGAATTCCTCGGACTTCCCTAACGGAATCGACAGCGAATTCCAGTCGCTGCCACGGAACGACTTTACGAGAAATACGATCTGCCCGACGTGATAACTGGTGTGGGTGACCAGACGAAGCAATGCATCGTGGACTGCAAATTTTTCGCCGCGGATGGTAACCATTTTCGAGAGATCCGAATCCTGGAGTGGCGCGAGCGCTTCAAATAGCGTCGTCCATCCTTCGTTCCATTTCTCCAGCAGCTCTGCGCGTGTGACATTCGGCCGCGGTTCGAACTCCGTGTCACGTTTGCGCCACGGCTTCTCACCGTCCGCGGTCAGAAAATCTTGAAAGCGGGATTTCAAATTGCCGGCAATATGCCACACGATGATCGCAACAGAATTCTCCCCTGAGCCATCACTCTTGCCGATCTCATCGTCTCGCAATTGCCGGAAGGCGCCCTCGCCTAATGCTTTGTAACGGCGCCACTCTCCTTCGATCGATGAAACAACGTCCCTCATAAGGCCAGAGTGTATAACATTAGAATTGAGAATGAGAGAAGCCGCCTTCCAATGGATTGCGCAGCACGGCTACGCTGGAATATTTTCGCTGCTTGTATTTGGCATCGTGGGACTTCCGGTGCCCGACGAATGGCTGCTTACATTTTCGGGGTTTCTTGTCTTCAAACGCACTCTGTCCTTCGTGCCGACATTCGGCGCCGCGTTTTTCGGCAGCAGCTGCGGAATCACGGTCAGCTATCTGATGGGCCGAATCTTAGACACGTACGTACTGGTCAAGTACGGCAGGTACTTTCACCTCACCCCCGAACGCCTCGCCCGCGTGCATTCGTGGTTTGAGCGTCGCGGCCGATGGACGTTGCTCGTCGGATATTTCATCCCGGGTGTGCGCCACCTGACAGGATACGTAGCCGGCGCATCCGAACTGGCCTTTTCACAATTCGCATTATTCGCCTACACCGGCGCATTCTGCTGGGCTGCCGTGTTCATCACACTGGGCTATGTTCTGGGTGAGCAATGGAATCACGTCCTTCACACTCTTGATGAAAAAAAAGGCGTGGCCGTCGGTCTGATCGTTGGCGGCGTGATCGGTTATCTGATATTCGGTTACCTGCGACGCAGACGTTCAGCCATGTTGCAAGCAGGGAGCAAATAATGGATCCACGATACCCCATCGGACAATTTAAATGGGCCGGTCCAAACACGTCGGAGCAACGCGTCCAATTCATCGACGATATAGCGGCAACACCACGACGGCTGCGAATTGCCGTTCAGGGGCTCAACGAGCAGCAACTCAACACGCCATACAGAGACGGTGGATGGACCGTGCAGCAAGTTGTACACCACGTGCCTGACAGCCACATGAACAGTTATATCCGCTTCAAGCTTGCTCTGACAGAGGACGAGCCAACCATCAAACCTTACGATGAAGCAAAGTGGGCGGACATGATTGATGGCCGCAGTGCCGTGATCGAGCCGTCGCTCAAACTAATGGAGGGGTTACATCACCGCTGGGCCGTCCTGCTGCGATCGCTCTCCAGCGAGGATGTGAAGCGGCGGTTCACGCATCCGGAGCTGGGACTTGTCTCTATTGATCAATACATCGCGCTATATGCATGGCACGGAAAACACCATGTCGCGCAGATCACGTCATTGCGCCAGCGGATGGGCTGGATGTAGTCGCAGGCTTCAGCCCCGCGTACTGGCCACTGCAGGCTTTACCTGGAATCCAATGGAATACGCGCGGTCATAGACCAGACGTGTCCAAGATAAGGACCACCGTAGCGGTAAGCAAAGTCCCCGCCTAAGTTAGGCGGGGAATGGTCCACACCGTTTACAGCCAAACCAGGTTTACTTGGCATCCACTAAACGCAGCTGCAGACATGAACAAACAACTACTCCTTCTCATACGGCTGGCCGAGAGCCCGCGGCGCCCGGGAAGCACCAATAAATCCCGCCAGAACAACCATCGTCAGAACATAAGGAATGATCTGAATGTATTCGACGCGAACATACGGAATCACACCCTGCATCTGAATCGAAGCCGCTTCGGCAAAACCGAACAACAGGCATGCCAGCATCGTCTGCACGGGCCGCCATTTGCCAAAAATCAAAGCAGCTAATGCAATGAAACCGCGGCCCGCAGTCATGTTCCGGGTAAAGAGCGACGATTGACCGGTCGAAAGATACGCGCCGCCAATGGCTGCAAGCGCACCGGACAGCAAGACGCCGGCATACCGGATCCGGATAACGTTCACGCCCGCGGTATCCGCCGCTTCAGGGTTTTCGCCTGCCGCGCGAAGGCGGAGTCCGAAAGGCGTCCGGTACAGCAGGTACCAGACTGCTGGCACAAGCCCGAAAGCCAGCAGGATCGGTGCGACCGGAATCAAGTTTGCACGGGGAATTTGCGGCGTGGAGCCGGTCGTTTCAAACAAGGCGCCACTGAGGAGCGTCGGCACGCCCAGCATCAGAATATTGATAGCAGTCCCGGTGACCACTTGATCGGCTTCGAGATGGATGCAGGCGACGCCATGGATCAACGCGATGAAAAGACCGGCTGCAATTCCGGCGAGCAAACCGACCCATGGATTTCCCACATAATGAGTCACCGTCGCGCTCGTGAAGGCGCCGGCCAGCATCAATCCCTCGAGCGCAATATTGATGACGCCGGACCGTTCGGAAAGCAGGCCGCCAAGCGCCGCCAGCAGGAGTGGTGTGGCGAGACGCACCGTTGAATACAGGATCCCGAGAGTGAAAATCTCTCTCATGAGGTTGTTTTCGCGAACTGGCGCCGGAACAGCGCCTCTGCCGCGACAAAGAGAATGATGAGGGCCTGCAAAACGAAAACGAGATCTTTCGAGACGTGCTCGGTAAAGATGTCGACGAACAAACCGCCGCGGTTCAGCGCACCAAAAAATAATGCAGCGAGAAGGACGCCCAACGGATGGTTTCGGCCAAGCAACGCCACGGCAATACCGGTAAAGCCGTAGTTCGCAGAGAAACCCTCATAGTAGCGATATCGATAGCCGAGAACTTCATTGATGGCGACGAGGCCCGCCAACCCTCCTGACACAGCCATCGCAAGAACGATTTGTTTCTTTACCGAAATACCGCCGTATTCCGCGGCGCCAGGATTCGCACCTGTGGCGCGAATTTCGTAACCCCATGTCGTGCGCCACAGAAATACGTAAACCAGGCCGCAGGCGGCCAGCGCCAGAACAAATGCCATGTTGATCGGGAGCCGTACCGGAACTCCCGGCAGAATTTGACCGAGACGTGGGATGTGCGCCTGCGCCGCGATGGGAAGAGTCTCGAGAACAGGGTCCCCCTGCACTCGAAAATAAGACTGTGTCAGCGCACTTGCGACGCCGGCTGCTATGAAATTCATCATGATCGTGTTGATGACTTCGTGCGACCCGAATCGCGCTTTGAGAATACCCGGAATGGCGGCCCAGGCAGCGCCACTCAGGATTGCGACTGCGCATGTCAGCGGAATCAGAATCCAGAACGGTGCATTCGCGAACGTTATGCCCGCCCACGCGGTTGCGAACGCGGCAATGGTCAACTGCCCCTCAGCACCGATATTCAAAAGACCGCAACGGAAGGCAACCGCTACGGCTAATCCCGTAAAGATCAAAGGAGTGGCGTAAAACAACGTGTACGCGATTCCGTCGGGCCACGACACGGCGCTGCTGATCAATAAACGATAGGTTGCCACCGGATCATCGCCGATCAACGCCACGACGATTCCGCCAACAACGAATGCCGCCGCAATCGCCGCCAGCGGAAAAATCAATTCGCGCAGGAACTTCATCGATCCTTGACCAATACGGCCATAAGCCTCACTTTCCGCCTGTCATCATCATGCCGATCTGTTCTTTCGTTGCGCTTGCAGGATCCACTTCTCCGGCGATCCGGCCGTGATATATAACCATGAGCCGATCTGCCAGAGCTGTGACTTCCTCGAGTTCCGCGGAGACCAGCAACACGGCGCAACCGGCATCACGCAAGGTGACGATCTTGCGATGAATGAATTCGATGGCGCCGATGTCGACGCCACGTGTAGGCTGCGACACCAGCAGCAGCTTCGGAGGCAGCTCGAATTCCCGTCCGATGATCAGCTTCTGCTGATTTCCGCCCGAAAGCGCCCGGGCGGGCAATTCCGCATTTGCCGGACGGACGTCGAAATCCTTGATGATCTGCTCTGTCCGTGAACGAATTCCCGCCTCGTCCAGCAAAATGCCGCCTTCGCGTCTTACGGCAGGCTTGCGATAGTGAACGCCGAGAATAGCGTTCTCGGCAAGCGACGAATCCAGCAGAAGGCCGCGACGATGCCGATCCTCTGGAACATGCGCGATCCCAAGTTCTTTGCGCCGGCGCGCATTCAGTTTCGTGATGATTTTGCCCTCAAAGACAACGTCTCCGCTGACACGATGATGTTCAACCAGACCGGCAAGGGCTTCCATCAATTGTGTCTGGCCGTTGCCTTCGACACCCGCGATACCGACGATTTCACCGCTGCGGACCGCAAATGAAACACGATCGACTGCCTGCATGCCGTCCGATGTCGCCACCGAAACACCGCGAACATCCAGAACGACATCGCCCGGGCGGGAAGGCGTCTTTTCGACCCGGAGCAAAACTTCCCTTCCAACCATTAATCGCGCCAGCTCGGCGGCGTTCGTTTTGCGCGTGCGCCGCTCTCCGACGATCCGGCCATCGCGCATGATCGTTACTTCATCGGAAATCGCGAGCACCTCTTCGAGTTTGTGAGTAATGATCACGATGGTTTTGCCCTGCTGGCGCATGACTCTCAGGATGTGGAACAGTTCTTCGACTTCATGCGGGGTCAGCACGGCCGTCGGCTCGTCCAGGATCAGAATTCTTGCCTGACGGTAGAGGGCCTTCAGCAATTCCACGCGCTGCTGTTCTCCGACCGAGAGCTTGTCGATCGTGGCGCGCGGATCGATGGCGAGGTGAAACTCTTCCGACAAAGCGCCGATTCGCTTTTCCGCGCTATGCAGATCGAGACTTACAGCGCTGCCGGGCTCAGCGCCGAGAATGATGTTCTCCGCGACGGTCATCGGATCGATGAGCATGAAATGCTGGTGCACCATGCCGATCCCCAGCGCTATCGCGTCACGTGGCGCCTGTATGGCACGAGTCTTGTTGTCGACGAGAATTTCTCCGGAGTCCGGCCGGTAAAATCCATACGCGATGCGCATGGCCGTTGACTTCCCGGCCCCGTTTTCTCCAACGACAGCATGAATCGTTCCGGGGCCGATCCGAATGTTAATCCGGTCGTTGGCCAGCACCTTTCCGAAACGCTTCGTGATATTTCGCAGTTCGAGCATCCAGCTCTTACTTCTCCATCGCGTTCGTAACTTTGATCTGGCCGTCGATGATGCTCCGTTTCGCCGCTTCGACGATTTTGATGATTGCAGGAGAGATCAGATCTTTGTTGTAGTCGTCCAGTGCGTAGCCGATGCCCTGGTTCTCAAGGCCATAGACATGGAGACCGCCGATCGGCTGATTAGCCACACGGTCTCTCACGATCTGGTAGACCGCATTATCCACGCGTTTGACCATGCTCGTGAGAATGAAACCCGGCTTGACCCAATTTTGATTTGAATCGACACCAATGGCGAACCGCCTGGCCCGGCCTTGTGCATCTTTGCCGTACTGCTCAACGGCATCGAACGTCCCGAGTCCGGAATTGCCGGCTGCGGCAAAGATCACATCGGCACCTTTTTCAATCTGAGTCTGGGCGAGTTCCTTGCCTTTTACAGGATCATTCCATGCGGCGTCGGTCACACCGATATAGTTTGAGATGACCCGGATCTTCGGATTAACCGTTCTCGCTCCTTCTTCATATCCGACCTGGAACTTGCGGATCAGTGGGATGTCCATACCGCCGAGAAAACCGATCGCCCCCGTCCTGGAGGTCATGGCGGCAATCATGCCCACTAAATAAGACCCTTCGTGTTCTCTGAAAACGAGTGATGCGACATTCGGAAGCTGGCTCACCCCGTCGATGATGGCGAAGCTCAAGGAAGGATAATCTTTCGCGACCGATTCGATGATTGCCGTCTGCGAGAAGCCCACTCCGATAATCAAGTCATATCCCCGCTCGGCAAATGCACGCATTGCAGGCTCGATGGAGGTCGGATCACCCGGTTCCACATCCCGCAGTACGATCGGGAAATCCCTGGCGGCGCGGCGCACGCCCTCCCAGGCCGCAGCATTGAAGGAATGATCATCCTTGCCGCCGATATCGAAGACGATGCCGACATGAACCCTGGATTTATCATCGGCCGCGTAGCCTTTGTGACCGCATCCGGCAACTGCGAAGGCGATAATGAGCAGAATTGCGCTGAGCCACCTCATTTCGCGGCGATTGTACCTCGGAGCAGGAGCCATGAGAGGCACAAAAAGGATCCGGTTTACCTGGATTTACCGATGCCAAGAGCGCGAATGCGCTTGTGCAGGTTGGTCCGTTCGATTCCGAGCATCCGGGCCGCACCCGATATATTCCAGTTGGTCTGCTCGAGCGCCTTCAGGATCGTTTCACGTTCAGCAGAATCGCGGGTATCGTGCAGGTTTGGCCGCCGGTCGGCCGGCGGAGCGAGACGGATTTCAAGAGGAACAGAAGCTGCTGGAATACGATCTTGTGGTGAAAGAATTGCCATGCGCTCGACGATATTCCGCAACTCGCGGGCGTTACCTGGCCATGCATAATTCCGGAAAGTACTGAAGACTTCTTCATCAATAATCTTTCGGCGAAAGTTGTTTCGACGGCAGAAGTCCTCGAGGAAGTATTCGGCGAGGTCGTGAATGTCTTCCCGACGATCACGAAGAGGTGGAACGCGAATCGGAACCACACTCAGACGGTAAAACAAATCTTCGCGGAATTTGTTTTCTGCAACCAGTTGCTCGAGATTGCGATTCGTCGCAGAAATCACCCGCACGGATACCCGGACCGTCTGTTCGCCGCCAACCCGTTGAAATTCCCCTTCCTGTAACACGCGAAGCAGTTTGGCTTGCGACCCTTCATGCAAATCGCCAACCTCGTCCAGAAAGATGGTTCCACCGTCGGCAAGCTCGAATTTGCCGCGGCGGGCGGATATCGCACCAGTAAAGGCGCCCTTCTCATGGCCAAACAATTCGCTCTCCAGCAACTCTGACGGGATTGCAGCGCAGTTCACTTTGACAAACGGTCCAGCGCTGAAAGGACTCTCACGGTGAATATGCGCGGCAAGCAACTCTTTGCCCGTCCCGGATTCTCCGTTAAGAAGGACGCGCGCGTCCGAGCGGGCCACAAGCGTCGCCTGCTCGACGGTATGTTGAAACACCGCGCTCGAGCCGATCATCTTCGGGCCGTCGCCGACGATTTCCCGGAAGCGCTCGTTTTCACGCTTGAGGCTCGCCTGCTCGATCGCATTCTTGACGACAACCAGCACCTTATCCCGCGCCAGCGGCTTCTCGAGGAAGTCGAAGGCGCCGGCGCGCAATGCCTGTACGGCATCGGCGATGGTGCTGTGGCCGGAAATCATGACCGCCGGGACTTGCAGGAACGGCAACAGCTCGATTCCATTACCGTCGGGAAGACGTACATCGAGAAGACAAGCATCCGGCCGGTATCGCGCAGCCCGCTCACGAAACTCCGCGGCTGTCCGGCATACAAGTACGTTGTAACCCTCACCCTCGAGGATCATCTGCAGAGAAATTCCAATGTTGGGTTCGTCGTCGACAACGAGAACGCGTTTGACGGCCATACTCACGCTTTCGGCAGGATGATGCGGAATGCGGCGCCGCCCAATTCGCCCGGAACGAGCACGATGTCGCCGCCATTCAACAATGCGTTTTTCCGCGCGATGGACAGACCCAATCCCATTCCACGTTTTTTGAAAGTAATCGCAGGTTCGAAGAGTGTGCGGGCAGCATCTTCGCTCAAACCCGGTCCAGAATCGTGAACTTCGATTATCACTCGGCCGTCTGCCATGGACGTCACACCCAGCACTTTACCCGAACTGCCGACTGCCTCGGCAGCATTCTCGAGAAGATTGGTGAGAATGCCTTTGACCTGATCCGCATCTGCGAATGCCTGAGGCGCGCTCTCCGCAAGGCGCACAACGTAGCGAACGTCCACATGTCCGGACTGGAGAAATGAGATGCGTTCGCGCAAAAGGCCGTTCACGTCCAGTGTGACCGGCCGGGCCTCCGGCTCACTCGAAAATTCGGAGAATGCCCGGACACGTCTTTCAAGCGTTTCGATTTCCTCGACGACGATCTGAACGGCGCGATTCATGAATTGGCGATCTGCCTGGACTTCGCGCGCTGCGATTTCTTCAACCGTCAAACGGATCGGCGTCAGCGAATTCTTCAGCTCGTGCGCCATCTTTCTTGCGAGGCTTTGCCAGCTCGCAACCTGCGTGAGATATATGAGCCTATCGCGGCTCTCTTGCAGCTGATCGGCCATGTTGTTGAACGCCTGAATCGCACGCCCGGTTTCGTCGTCGCCTTCGACGGGGAGCCGAACTTGAAGATCTCCGGCTGCCAACTGCGAAAGCCCTCCCGTCAACACTTGAATCGGCCGGCTGATTCTGTTCGCGAGATAGACTAGTGAAATCAGGGCCAGCAACCATAGCGCGACAACAAGGACGATGAGAGTGATCGTAAAACCGCGACGCAGGTCCCGGTCCCGCGCCTGGGCAACGGCTTCTCGCGCGTGGCGGTATTCGTCCGAGAGTTGCTGCATGCGGACCGGCCCCAGATCGCGGGAGTATACGGCCACACCGTCATCGCGCCGCACAAGGTAGTCGATCTGATTTCCGGATTCACCGGACAGGACGAATCTTTCGGGATCGCTGCTTTCCCAGAATTCCTGGACCGGGGTGGGCCAGCGGTCCTTTGCCGCAACCGTGTATTGCGCCGCCACGCGGCGGCCAACCGCAGCGTCTTGCTTCAGATTCTGGCGAGCCTCTTGATAGAACTCCCGCGCCGTTTGTTCCAGTGATTTGGAAAGGGCATCAAGTTCTTGCGTTGCAGTATAAGCAAGACTGCGGTCCAGCAATGCCGTAGCGATCCACAAAGTGCCGGCCAGCGGAATCAGCGTCGCCGCGGCAAACGCGATGATCAACCGGTTGCGAAGACGGTGCATAACTCTCGGAAGAAAGTGGACGTTGCTTCACTTCCACTCATTTTCTTTTCAACTCGCTTAAACGCACTGGTCCCAGGTCCTCCGATCCGATTACCTGCTCGTTCCTCTGGCGCCGGCTGAAGATATCAATGAGACTGCTCAGTGTCGAACTGGAATTCGCGACTTGTTCCGCAGCAACGCCCGACGGCTCCGCACGATAATCTAATCGAATCCAGAACGGTTGCGAAGGCGGCAGTGCGGCAATCGGCAGGGATGTATTGTCCACGCACCACGCGTCGGCCGCGGCGGCAGTGAGGCGCGAGACCGATTTCGGCGAACCGCCGAGCTTGGTAATCGCGAATTTCTCTTCCCATAAATCATAGCTGACAGCAAATCTGGAAATCGCGCGTGCCAGTGCGTTGCTGGTTTTATCGGCACGAGCGGTGAGTTGAAGTTCGTAATTCACTGTGGCCCCGTCGTGCAAACGCAGCAACGCTTCACCCGTCAAGAGATGAACCCGCGGTGCGGCGATATGCAGTTGCTCGGCCTCGATCCGCGCCGTCAGCGACTGGGCAGCTAAAACCGAAACCAGGGCGAGAAAAACCATGAAGGCCGCAGCGCGCTTCAAAACCGGAACCCCATTGAAAAGATTGGTTCGACACCGCTGGAACGAATCGGAAAGCCTAATTCGATAAAAAACGAAGATGCATTCGGCGCTCCGAAGCCAAATCCGGCGGAGTGCCGCGCCGGCATCGGGATTCCGGCATCGCCCACGGCGCCCACGTCGTAAAACAGATGGAAGCCAAGCCCGACGTGTCCGATGTGTTTGCTCCGGTCCCAGTCGAGATCGAAGTCTCCGATTTCCGGCTTCCCGAATCCATACTGCACGGACCCATAAACCATTCGATTTCCACCGGCCGGCGCGATATCGAATTTATTCCAGCCTCGCAAAGTTGAGGTGTTCCCCAGCGAAAAGCGTTCATACAGCGGCGCATTTCCGGAAATCGTTCCCGCCAGAAACGACAGGAACAATCGGCTTTTGTCGTGCGCAAACACATATGCGGCATCAATGAAGTGCCGTTGATAAATGTAATCACTATCGAGTTCGCGATTGCCGTTATGAAACTCGTAACTGGCTTCGACCGTGTGCTGTACGCGGTCCGTTTTGGACCAGATATTGTGAAACACAACGGATGCGGCAGCCGCACCGGAGTTTGCGCGGTGAACCTCCGGATATTGCAACTCCAGCTCCGAAAGTTCGACGCCGGCAATAACCCTCAATCGCGCGTCGAACGCGAACGTCACCGAAGGATCGAAAGAATTACGGTCGCGGTAAATGGCCTCTCGTATCGGCCAGCACGGTAGACGGCTGCCAGCGTTCGTGAAATCGGCCATAGCGCAACGCGAGGCCGAGATGGTCGGTGCCCACCTTCGCGCTCTCGACACCCAGATTGAAACCCGCGAACCGCTCAATCAGTTGATCCTGGTCATCGTATCCACCAACGTAGAAACGGTTGATTTTGCCGAAACCGATGTTCGCGTCGAAGCTGAAGTTCTGCTTCGAGTTATACACGAACTGGTTGGCGGGAATATCGAGGAACGGAATCAAGCGCGCCTTGTGAATGTCATAGATCACGACAATGTGCTGCGGATCACTGCCTTTCATCACCTTCTTGACGGCGGAATACTTCGGCTGCAACTCCCGATTAATCTCACCCAGGATCTGACCGGCTTTTTCCTGATCCAATTTCTCCCCGACGAGCTGCTGCATTTCGTCCCGGACAGTCTTGCTGAGCTTCGACTCGTCGAAACCTTGAACATCGACGCGCTCGACCGTGTAGCGTGAATTGATGTTCGATTGTCCGCCCGGCGGGCCATTCGTTTCTTCGATGACGAACAACACTTTCACTCGATTGCTGTCGCCGCCCTCGGTCAGCCTTACGGTCGCCGTCCATGTGGACTGTTCCGCCTGAATGCGGGCGACGAGTGCATCCGCTTCATTTTGATCGAAGGGTTTTCCTTGTAATCGGTGAATGGCGTTTCGGACGTCTTCGCTGATCGCGTCTTCGTCCACGCCTGAAATCGCCACGCTTTCCACAATGCCGTGAGGATTGACGCCCGTCTGGCTTTG
The DNA here is from genome assembly GCA_963738025.1 of uncultured Acidobacteriota bacterium. GTDB lineage: Bacteria > Acidobacteriota > Terriglobia > 20CM-2-55-15 > 20CM-2-55-15 > 20CM-2-55-15. The sequence goes on from CAVTWA010000004.1 coordinate 296,045, forward strand.
CAGTGCCATGGCTCCCAGTGGCGAACGTGATAGACCCAGGAGAATCAAAAATAGAATCAAACGTCTCATACCGGCGACAATTAGCAACTCCCCCGCCATTGTATAAGTCGTTGATGTTTCAGGCGTCTAAGTATCTAAACCTGTGAGATGTCTTCACACCTGTGAAAATTGCCGCAGGACATCTTCTGATTGCCAGTGATTCGTAAGTCGGAGAGAATGGGCTCATGTTAAAAATTCGACGCCGCATCCTCCTTGCGGTCGTGGGAACGCTTTTAGCGTTCGCCGGGCCGTCGACACTGACATCAGGTCTTCGCGCAGCGGAGACGTTGCCGACAGAACTCAGCGACGAAGCATTCTGGAACCTCGTCACAGAATTTTCCGAAACGGGCGGCTACTTCCGGTCCGACAACTTCGTCTCAAATGAGACGACGTTTCAGTACGTGATTAAGGATTTGAAGAAGACGAAGTCAGGAGGCGTTTATCTCGGTGTCGGACCGGACCAGAATTTTACATACATCGTGGCGATGCAGCCGAAGATGGCCATCATCTTCGATATTCGGCGGCAGAACGCGATGCAGCACCTGATGTACAAGGCGCTCATCGAAACCTCGTCAGATCGAGCCGAATTCCTCTCAAGGCTGTTTTCACGGAAACGACCTGAGAACGTCGGGCCCAAATCGACCGCAGAAGAATTGTTCGCAGCCTTTGGAAATGTAGAGCCGGACCGGCCGCTTTTTCTGGAAACAATGCAAGCCATGAAGAAGCACCTTGAAGTAACGCACAAATTCAAGCTCACCTCCGACGACGAAGCCAATATCGAATACGTGTTTCGCGCCTTCTATAGCGGTGGTCCTGATCTGACTTACAACGGTGTCGGCGCAGGAGGATCCGGGCGCTCGCGCATGCCCACCTATGGCGAACTCATGCAGGCGGATGACGGCGAGGGTGAAAACCGAAGCTACCTCGGAAACGAGACGAATTTCAAAGCGCTCCAGGAAATGGAAAAGAAGAACCTCATCGTTCCGGTCGTCGGTGACTTCGCAGGCGCCAAAGCCATTCGCACAGTGGGAAAGTATCTACAAGACCACAACGCGTTCGTCACCGCGTTCTACCTGTCGAATGTCGAACAATACCTTTTTCAGCAGGACGACGACTGGAGTAAGTTCTATAAAAACGTGGAGACCCTTCCTCTCGATTCCAGCGCCACTTTCATTCGCTCCGTCTTCAACGGACTTGCCCCGACATATCAGTCCAACGCCGGTCTCCGCTCGGTTTCGCTGCTTTCGTCAATTCCAGATCTGCTGAAAGCGTTCGGGACCGGAGATCTTCGAACCTATTCCGATGTCATAAACATGTCGCAATAGAGTTGTGAATAAATTGATTTCCTGGATGAGAACTGAAAATTGATTAGTGAGTAATGATGGACCAGTCCCCGCCTAAGCTAGGCGGGGTGCCTTCGCCAGCGAAGGCGGGGCGGTCTGTTCAAAGACGCGTAGCGACCTCATGGATATCCGCGCAGCGCTCATTATTAACCGGTGCGCTTCGCGGATATCTGAAAGGACGCTTCGCGACTTTGAACAGACCGCCCCAGCCTCGCTGCGCGAGGGCATCCCCGCCTTACTAAGGCGGGGACTTTGGACACTCGCTAGATCGGTCTCTATATTGGACAGCTGTGGCCGCAGACCGCGCTATGTTTTTTGTCCCGTGTTTAGCATCGGCTACTTGACGTTGGGCAGATTGGCCACATTCCAACCGCCGCCCAGAGCTTTGATCAGAAGAACGCTCGCGGTCATTCTTCTGACGCGGATTTCAACTCCGGTGCGCTGATTCGTCAGCAGAACGTTCTGCGCGGTGAGGACTTCGAGATAAGTGGTGATCCCGCCGCGGTACCGGTTGAGCGCCAGGTCTCGAGAGCGTTCCGACGACGCAATCGCGACGTCTTGCTCCATCGCTTCCTGAGCGAGAATTCGCAGCGAAGCGAGATTGTCTTCAACGTCCTGGAAAGCCGAGAACACATCCTGCCGATAGGTCGCCACTGCGGTATCGTAGTTTGCCTCGGCCTCCTGGGTCAGACCTTTTCTCGCTCCTGCGTCGAAAACGGTTTGCGTTAGCGCGGGACCAAGCGACCAGAACCGGCTGGGCCAGGAAAGCAGATTTCCGAGCAACGAACTTTCGACGCCCGCCGAGATGCTGAACGTCAGGCGGGGATAGTAAGCCGCTTTCGCGACGCCGATTTCGGCATTGGCTGAAGCGGCGCGGCGTTCTGCCGCCGCAACATCGGGCCGGCGCTCCAGAAGCTCCGAAGGAAGCCCAACAGGAATAGACGGAGGTTCCGTTGTGAGCTGCGTCGGAGAAATCGTCAGTTCCGCCGGCGGCTTGCCGATCAGCACCGCAATCGCGTGTTCGAATTCCGCTCTGGCAACGCCAAGGTCCGTTGCCTGAGCCCGTGTGGTGTCCAGCTGAGTCTGGGCCTGAGCAACATCCACGGCCGAAGCGACTCCCTGGTTGTAGCGGTTCATCGTCAACTGAAGCGCCTGTTCATAGTCGCCGATGTTTGTTTGAAAGAGTTTCAGCTCTTCATCCAGCCCACGCAATTGGAAATAGTCGTCCGCAAGTTCAGAATAGCTGCTGAGCCGGATCGTTTCGACATCCGCCGCACTGGCCTGAGCTGCATCTACATTCGCCTCGATCGTCCGGCGAATGCGCCCCCAGACGTCTGCCTCATAGGACACGTCGATCGGAATTTGATAGACCGATCCCGTGCCGGTGCTGAATGCCGTCCGGCTGGCTGTCGAACGGTTGACCGAGATCTGCGATGTCGAGGAGTTCGCTCCAATAGTGACTGTCGGATACCGTCCGGCATTCGCCACGCGAACCGCTGCCCGGGCCGCGCGGAAGCGCCCTTCGGCCGCGGCGATGTTCTGGTTCGACACATTGACCTGCTCTTCGAGAGCGTTGAGGTCCGGATCCCCATACATTTCCCACCATTTGCCGCGAAGCGTGGCGTCCTGCGGTTCGGCCTGTTTCCAGTCCTTTGTTTCTTTGAATGCTGCAGTTGTCGGAGAAGTCGGAACTTTGTATTTTGGCCCAACTGTACAGCTGGAGAGGGCAGTCAGGAACACAAGAAGCACAAGAAGCACAAAACGTTCCTGTGCCTTTTGTGCTTCTTGTGCTTCTGTCTCCGGCTTCATGCCTGCGACTCCCCTTCGGTTGGCGCAGGCAGCCCGCCTCTCGAACGCAACCGGATTGCGAGACGGTCCAGATAGAGATAAACCACCGGCGTCGTGTACAGCGTGAGCATCTGGCTGAAAATCAGGCCGCCGATGATGGCGACGCCGAGCGGACGTCTCAATTCAGAACCTGTCCCCGTCCCTATCGCCAGCGGCAGTGCGCCAAGTAACGCCGCCATGGTGGTCATCAGGATTGGCCGGAATCGGAGCAGGCATGCCTGATGGATTGCATCGACGGAACTCTTTCGTTCGTTTCGCTCGGCGGCCAGCGCGAAATCGATCATCAGAATGGCGTTCTTTTTAACGATCCCTATCAATAGAACGATGCCGATCAACGCCATGATGCTCAGCTCGATCTTGAACATGAGCAATGCGAGGAGGGCTCCCACTCCGGCGGACGGTAACGTGGAAAGGATGGTGAGCGGATGAATCAAGCTCTCGTACAAGACGCCCAGAACGATGTAAACCGCCAGCAATGCGGCCGCGATTAAAAACGGTTCATTGGCCACGGATTCCTGATATGCCTGTGCGGTTCCCGTGAAGCTTCCATGAATGGTTTCCGGTACGCCCATTTCGAGCTCGGCCTGTTGTATCTGAGCGACCGCATCTCCCAGGGGTTCGCCTGGCGTTAAGTTGAATGAAATAGTCGTCGACGGAAATTGTCCCTGGTGGTTGATAGACAGCGGCGTCGTTGCCCGGCCCGATACCGCGAAGGCGCTTAACGGCACTTGAGTTCCGTTAAATCCAGGAACATAGATGTATTTGAGACCGTCCGGATTCTGAGAGAACTGAGGATCGGCTTCCATCACGACGTGATACTGGTTCAGCCGCGAATACATGGTGGAAACCTGCCGCTGACCAAACGCGTCATAAATGGTGTTATCGATGTCCAGTTGGGCTATACCAAGCCTCGCCGCTGTTTGGCGATCAACATTGATACCGATCTCCAATCCTCTGTTCTGCTGATCACGTATTCACGTCGGCAAGCGCAGGCAGCGTTCGGAGCTTCTCGTAGAGTTTCGGAGTCCAGATAATCAGACTATTGAGGTCATCCCCCTGCAATGTGTATTGGTACTGCGCATTGGTGGCGCGGCCGCCGACCCGGACATCCTGCACGGACTGCAAGAACAACGTCGCACCCGGAATTCGAGAGAGCTTTCCGCGTAGTCTCCCGATGATCTGATCGGCGCCAGCCCTGCGTTCGCTCAACGGTTTCAACGATACAAACATTCGGCCGGTGTTCGCGGTTCCACCCCCGCCGGTAAAGGCGATCACATCGTCTACTGCCGGATCCTTTCCGACCTCATCTGCAAATTGCTTGAGTTTCTCGCTCATTGCCTGAAAGGATGTGTTCTGGTCCGCCTGGATATTTCCGGTGAGGCGGCCGGTGTCCTGCTGCGGGAAAAACCCTTTCGGTATGATGAAGTACAGATAAACGGTGAAAGCGATCGTGGCAAGCGTGACCAACAGCATTAAAGGCTGGTGCCGCAGCACCCATGTCAGCGTCCTCTCGTAGTTATCGAGCACCCATTGAAAGCCACGCTCGCTGGTTCGATAAAACCGGCCACGCTGGATGTCACTTTCTTTGCGCAGCAGCCGCGCACACATCATTGGTGTTGTCGTGAGCGATACGACAAGGGAGACCGCAATCGCCACGGAAAGAGTTACGGCAAATTCGCGGAAAAGCCGTCCGACAATACCGCCCATCAGGAGAATCGGAATGAAGACAGCGATCAGCGAGAGACTGATCGACAGCACGGTGAAGCCGATTTCCCTGGCGCCGGCAAGAGCGGCTTCGAGGGGCGTCAATCCCTGTTCGAGATAGCGCGTGATGTTCTCAATGACAACGATGGCATCATCGACGACGAAACCAGTCGCAATCGCCAATGCCATCAGCGACAGGTTATCCAGACTATAGCCCGCCAGATACATCACACTGAACGTTCCGACGAGGGAGACTGGAACGGCGATGCTGGGAATGAAAGTCGTGCGGGCGTCCCGCAAAAACACAAAGACCACCAGCACCACGAGAACGATGGACAATCCCAGTGCGATCTCTACGTCATTAACGGATTCCCGAATCGTGGTCGTGCGATCCAGCACGACCGACATCTTTATAGCGGGCGGTATTGAGGACTGCAGTGATGGTATTAAGCGCGCACCCGGTCCACCGTCGAGATGATGTTCGCTCCCGGTTGCCGGAAGATGATGATTGGAATTGCAGGTTTGCCATTCACGAGGCCCAGCGTACGGATGTCTTCGACCGAATCAGCGACGTCCGCTACTTGCGAGAGCAACACAGGCGCGTTGTTACGGTAGGCGATGATGAGCGGCTGATACTCGCTCGCTTTGAGAAGCTGATCTGTTGTGCCGACTTCCCAGGTCTGGTCTGCGCTTCGGACTTCGCCCTTCGGGCGGTTCGCATTTGCGCCGGCCAGTGCCAGACGCACATCTTCCAGACCCAGACCGGCATTGTTCAACAATGTCGGATTCACCTCGACGCGAACGGCCGGCAGCGCGCCGCCCCCGACGGTGACCTGGCCCACGCCTTCAATCTGCGCGAGCTTTTGCTGAAGTATCGAAGATGCGGCATCATAGATGCGCCCGCGGTCGTAAGTATCGGAGGTCAGTGAGAGGATCAGTACAGGTGCATCTGCGGGATTCACTTTGCGGTAAGTCGGGTTGTTCGGCAGACTCGACGGCAACTGGCTGCGCGCGGCGTTGATCGCAGCCTGAACGTCCCGCGCGGCGGCATCAATGTCCCTGTTGAGATCGAATTGAAGCACGATTCCAGTAGAGCCCAGACTGCTTGACGATGTCATTTCGTTAACGCCGGCAATGCGGCCGAGGAATCGTTCGAGCGGCGTCGCGACCGAGGAGGCCATCGTCTCAGGACTTGCGCCGGGTAAGTTCGCCGACACCGAAATTGTCGGAAATTCAACCTGGGGCAATGGCGACACCGGCAGCATCGTGTATGCCAGCGCTCCGGCAAAGGCAACGGCCACCGTAAGCAAGGTGGTCGCGATCGGCCGCCGGATGAACGGCGAGGAAATGCTCATGCCGCCTCCGGATGATTCGAAGGCGCAGAGGGAGCGGAAGGTTCAGTTCCCTCGCCGCCATGGTGACGCCCGAACCGCCGTGACAGACGTTCGAACGCCAGATAGATGACGGGGGTTGTGTATAACGTCAGGAGCTGGCTCACCAGCAGGCCGCCGATGATCGCAATGCCGAGCGGCCTGCGCAACTCTGCTCCAGTTCCGCCACCGAACGCCAGGGGCACTCCGGCGATCAATGCGGCCATTGTCGTCATCATGATCGGACGGAAACGCAGCAGCGATGCCTGGTAGATCGCCTCTTCCGGAGCCTTGCCTCCGTTTCGCTCGGCATCGAGGGCGAAGTCGATCATCATGATTCCGTTCTTCTTGACGATGCCGATCAAAAGAATGATTCCAATCAAGGCAATGACGTCCATCTCCTGTCCGAAAACGAGCAGTGCCAGCAAGGCGCCCACACCTGCCGACGGAAGTGTCGAGAGAATTGTGATCGGATGGATGTAGCTTTCATAAAGCACACCCAGGACGATGTACACCGTCACCAGGGCGGCGAGGATCAGAATCGGCTCGTTGCTGAGCGATGTCCGGAATGCTTCTGCCGTACCCTGAAAACTGCCTTGCATTCCGCCAGGCACCTTGAGATCCCGGACAGCCTGGTCGATTCGATCCACAGCTTCGCCAAGTGAGATACGCGGCGCAAGATTGAAGGAAATCGTCACCGCCGGGAACTGTCCTTGCCGGTTTATCGCCAGCGCAACCGATCGTGTTTCAAATTGAGTAAACGCGTGGAGCGGCACGGCTCCCAGGGGGGTCGTCGTGGATACAGGGCGGATATAGATATCGCGGAGATCTTCAGGACTGTCTTGAAATTGAGGTTGGGCTTCCAGCACCACGCGGTACTGGTTCAGTTGGGTGAACATCGTTGAAATCTGGCGCTGCCCGAAGGCGTCGTACAGCGTGTCATCGATCAACTGGGGCGTGATACCAAAGCGAGCTGCCGTATTGCGATCGATTACGAGCTGGGCCTGGAGCCCACGATTCTGTTGATCGCTCGCCACATCCCGCAGTCCCGGCAGTGACGCCAGTTTGCTGACGATTTGTGGAACCCACTGGTCCAGTTCATCGGTGTCCGGATCCTCGACGCTGTACTGGTACTGCGTCCGGCTCACGCGGTTTTCCACCGAGAGGTCCTGCACCGGCTGCATATAGAGACGAATACCTCCAACCTTGGCGAGTTCCGGCTGCAGCCGCCGGATAATGTCGCTCGCCGGTTCTGCGCGCTGGTCCAGCGGCTTGAGATTGATCTGAATTCTTCCGCTGTTCAACGTTGTGTTCGTCCCGTCAACTCCAATGAACGATGAAAGACTCTCCACAGCAGGATCGCGGAGGATAACCCGGCTCAAGTTCTGTTGCCGTTCCGCCATGGCGCTGAATGAAACGGTCTGCTCGGCCTCGGAGATGCCCAGAATCACACCGGTGTCCTGCACCGGAAAGAATCCTTTAGGAATGATGAGATAAAGCAGAACGGTGAGCACAAGCGTCCCTACAGCAACCAGCAACGTCAGGCCCTGATGCTGGAGCACCCAGCGAAGCGTGCGTCCGTAATAGTCAATGATCGAATTGAAGGTGCGTTCCGTCGCTTGATAGAACCATGTTTGTTGGGATTCGGGTTTGTGGCGCAGCAGACGCGCGCTCATCATCGGCGTCAGCGTCAGGGAGACAACTGCAGAGATCAGAATTGTGACGCTCAGCGTGACGGCGAACTCACGAAAAAGGCGTCCTACGACATCCGCCATGAACAACAGCGGAATCAATACCGCAATCAGCGACACCGTCAGTGAAATAATCGTGAAGCCAATTTGCGAAGCGCCTTTCAGCGCGGCTTCGAGCGGCCCATCGCCCGCTTCGATGTAACGCGCTATGTTCTCGATCATCACGATGGCATCGTCGACGACGAAACCCGTGGCGATCGTCATCGCCATCAAGGTGAGATTATTCAAACTGTATCCGAGCAGATACATCACGCCGAACGTCCCAACCAGCGATACGGGCACGGCAATACTGGGAATCACGGTCCCGGGAAGGGTACGCAGGAAGACGAAGATGACGAGAACGACGAGTACGATTGTCAGAATCAGTTCGAACTGAACGTCTTTTACGGAAGCACGTATGGTATTGGTCCGGTCCGTCAAAATGGAAATCTCGATCGAGGATGGAAGAGTATTCCTCAACTGCGGAAGCAAGGCTTTCACGCGATCGACGACTTCGATGATGTTGGTGCCGGGCTGGCGCTGGATGTTCAGAATGATTGCGGGCACCGAATTCATCCATGCCGCCTGTTTAAGGTTCTCGACGCCATCGACCACGGTTGCAACGTCGGATAGCTGGACAGGAGCACCGTTGCGGTAGGCAATAACCAGCGGCCGGTACTGATCACTGGACAGCAACTGGTCATTGCCGGCGATCGTATACGCCTGTTTTGGCCCGTCGAAGTTTCCCTTTGCCTGGTTAACGTTGGCCGCGACGATCGCCGCCCGGAGGTCTTCCAGCCCCAGGCCGTACTTCGAAAGCGCTACGGTATTGGCCTGAATCCGGACGGCAGGCTTCTGGCCACCCGAGATGCTGACGAGCCCGACTCCCGAGAGCTGCGAAATCTTCTGGGCCAGGCGCGTGTCGGCAAAATCCTCGACTTTCGAAAGCGGCAGCGTCCTGGACGTTAACGCCAGCGTGAGAACCGGCGTGTCTGCCGGGTTGATCTTGCTGTAAACCGGCGGATTTGGCAGATCCCGCGGAAGAAAATTCGACCCGGCATTGATTGCAGCCTGCACCTCCTGTTCGGCGACATCGATGCTCAGGTCGAGCGAAAACTGCAACGTGATGACGGAACTTCCTCCCGAACTCGAAGAAGTCATCTGGTTCAGCCCGGGAACCTGGCCAAACTGGCGCTCGAGCGGAGCTGTCACCGATGAGGCCATGACATCCGGGCTGGCCCCCGGATAGAACGTAACGACCTGAATGGTCGGATATTCCACCTGCGGAAGAGCGGACACGGGAAGCTGACGATAACCGGCAATTCCTGCAAGAAGGATCGCGCTCATGAAAAGCGAGGTTGCGATTGGCCGGACGATGAAAATTCGAGAAACGTTCATATGCTGAGCCGTTAGCTCATGGAGTCGCGCCTGCCTGCCGTTCGGTGACCCTCATTCCGGACTGAAGCTTATCCACACCTTCGGTCACTACGTTTTCATTGACAGACAGCCCGCGATCGATTTCCGCCACATCTCCTACGATCGGGCCGACAACGACGTTTCGCGTGTCCACGGTGTTATCCGGTTTGACCACGAAGACGAAGGCGGACTGTGGCCCACGCTGTACCGCCCCGGCAGGGATGAGGACAACCCCCCGGTTCGTATCAAGCAGGAGGCGCGCATTCACAAATTGATTCGGAAAGAGCGAGTTGTTGCTGTTTTCGAAAACCGCTTTGAAGCGAACCGTGCCGGTATTCACATCGACCTGGTTGTCGATGGTCTGAAGTGTGCCCGTCGCTATTTTTGTTTTGAAGTCACGGTCGAATGCGTCCACCGGCAGGCGCCGGCCCCCTTGAAGCTTCTTCATCACAGCCGGAATACTGTCTTGCGCGATATTAAAGATAACTGCGATGGGCTGCAGCTGAGTGATCACCGCAAGACCATTTGTATCGGCAGCGTGCACGATGTTGCCTGGATCAACTTGCCGCAGACCGATTCGCCCGGTCACCGGAGAGGTGATGCGCGTATAGGTAATATTCAGCTGGGCGCTTTCGATCAGGCCCACGTCCGATTTGACCGTGGCTTCGGATTGCTTCACCGTTGCCACCTGGGTGTCGAGCTGTTGCTTGGGAATGGAATCCTGGCTGAATAGAATTCGATAGCGCTCGAGATCGACCTTCGCGTTTTCCAGGACTGCCTGATCCCGGTCGCGCTGCCCCTCGGCCTGGAGCAGTTGAACCTGAAATGGACGCGGATCGATCTCCGCAATGAGGTCTCCGGCAGACACCATTTGTCCTTCGTGAACCGCAATCTTCAGAAGTTCGCCGTCAACCCGCGTCCGCAAGGTCACGGTCATGAAAGCCGTAACTGTCCCCAAACCGGTCAGATAAATCGGCTGATCTCCTTTTTTTGCGACTGCCGTTACTACGGGTATCGATGGAGGCGCGGGTGGCTGTGCGGACTTCGCGTTCTTCTGAAAGGAATGATTGAAGACTACGATGACCACAACAAAAACAGCGAGCACAACCAACCGGCGTAGCCATCGTCGCTGATTAGCCGTCATGAATCCGCACTCCGCGCACGTAAAATCCGCATTCCGACTTTAATCAGAGCAACCTGGTAGCCAATTTTGCACACCGATGGCGGACCATTTGCAGCGGTCCAGGTATGCGGCTGAAGCTGGTTTTCCTGAGTTTCTTCGCATATTCCGTTCTGGCATCCCCGCTCGGTCCAAATAAGCAAGCGAGCCTTAACGATGTCAGTGTGGAACAGACGATCTCCGTAACTGTGGATCGGGTGAATGTCTTGTTTACGGTTGCCGGAAAGGGCGGCAAGCTCATTACCAACCTGACGAGGAACGACGTCAGGGTTTTCGAAGACGGCGAACCGCAAGCAATTTCGAATTTCAGCAGGGATGCCGATCTGCCACTGAATATTGCGCTGCTCGTCGACACCAGCGGTAGTGTCCGCGACAAACTCCGCTTCGAGCGCGAGGCAGCTTCACGATTTTTTTATGCGGTGCTTCGCTCCGGCCGGGACAGAGCGCTTCTCATGACCTTTGATACGAGGGTTGAACTTGTCCAGGACTACACCGACAAGCCAGAGGTGCTGCAGCAGGCCATGCACTCAATGGTCGCCGGCGGTTCGACGGCTCTCTACGACGCGGTGGCAAAGGCTTCCTTGCGTGAAGGGTCTAATGAAAACGGTAGACACGTCATCATTATCCTCAGCGATGGACTCGATAATTCGAGCCACATCGACCTCGCAAATGTCCTTCACATCGCCCAGGAGAATGACGCTGTGATCTATACCATCAGCACTAATCGCATCGAAGGTGTCTTTTCGCTGGAGCCGGAATTGGGCGACAGTAACCTGAAGACACTCGCCGCCGAGACCGGCGGCCGCGCCCTGTTTCCGGCAAGGATGGAAGACCTCACGCGCTCGTTTGATCGCGTTCTCACTGAAATCCGCGCGCAATACAGTCTGGCCTATGGCCCGACAAACGGTCGTCGCGATGGCAGCTTCCGGACGATCCACGTTGTTCCTTCGCATAAAGGCTATGTCGTGCGTTGCCGGCACGGATACTTCGCGCCGCGGGCTCACGAGAGAAATTAAGTACAATTCCATTCATGGAAGGGCAAACACGAGCAAATATTCAGAGCGGTATGCGGGTACGCGTTGTCGAGAAACAAAATCAACGCAGCGGTCAACTGACGGAAGGCATCGTTCAGCGGATTCTTACCAAATCGCCACATCACCCGCACGGAATCAAGGTCATGCTAGATAACGGCATCGTCGGGCGGGTCAAAGAAATCGTCAAGAGTTAATAAGCCACGGATTGCTTATGCAATGCCCTCGACAAGAATCATGTGGGACTGCGCACTCTTATGCCGCAGTGCTTTCGCAGGCGCGTATTCTGCGGACTCGAACCAGGCCTTTGCCCGCTCCGCTGATGGAAATTCCAACATCACGAAGCGGCCTGGCGACCAGGCGCCTTCCAGCGTTTCAACTCTGCCGCCGCGTGCGAGAAAACGTCCATCGTACTTTTCAAGACTTGCCGGCACGAGTTTCTTGTAGGATTCGTAGGTTTCCGGGTCGATGATCTCGACATCCACGATTACATAGGCAGCCACGCGCAGATCACCGTTCTTCTGTGCTTAATCCCACTTGGCAATTCTTGAAGCGGTGAGGGTGCTGCCGCTCAGCAGGCCATGGATAGATATCGTCTCGCCCGTCTTGAAATCCTCGAAGCGGAGAGAATCAATACCATCCTGGAAGACCGTGTCATTATTCGTCACGACTGTATATTCGTTGAGACAGGTCGTGGCGTCTGGCGCGGGCTTTGCGGTCGGTGCTTTGGTCGTGCGACCTGGCAGTGAGATCGTAATGCCTCCGGGCATTTTCATGTTCGGCATCTTGACACCGATCCGCTGCCACAGGCTTTCCTTCATGTCCGGTGGAAGAGCGTTGCGCACCGCTGGACCCTCCGAGCCGCGAACTTTCATCGTCTTGTTCTTGGCATCGATTTTAATGACGCGTCCAGTGGTCGCGATCGACATCTGCTCGGGATCCCGGCTGAATCTGTCCGTCGCGAACGCCGAAGCAGTCAGAAGCAAAACGACAGCGATCGATAAGATTCGATTCATGAGACGAGATTATACTCCTACCCGGCGAAATCAGCTAACCCGTGAGTCCGGCTTTAACATATGTTTACAGGCCGCCGGCCGCCAGGCGGTCCAGAGCAGAGCCCGTAACCCGGAATATCGTCCATTCGTCCATAGGAACGGCCCCTAAACTCTTGTAAAAATTGATCGCAGGCTCGTTCCAATCCAGTACGGACCATTCGAACCGGCCGCACTTGCGCTCGCGCGCGATCCTCGCAAGCTGGATCAGCATGGCGCGCCCGAATCCCTTCCCACGCATCTCGGGAATGACAAACAGATCTTCGAGATACAGGCCAGGCTTGCCCAGAAATGTAGAAAAATTATGGAAAAACACGGCGAACGCCGCAGGTGCGCCGCCGGAGTAACCAAGCAGGACTTCGGCAGAGGGACGAGGACCGAAGAGACTTTGTCTCAAAATCTCTTCGGTCATAACGGCTTCGTGCGGCAGGCGTTCGTATTCGGCAAGTTGCCGAATAAATGAAAGAATCAGTGGAACATCGACGGCTGTTGCCTGGCGGATTTCAAAATCGCTGTTATTCAACGGATACGTGAGTTCTCTCTTTGGTCGTGACCGTCTTCTTCACGTCGTAAACCGGATAGCACCAATCGCGATACTTCGCGACGCGGCCGCGAACCACATCGAAATACAGCTTACGCAAGCGGCCGGTGAACTCGCCGATCTTACCCGACCCGACGACGCGATGATCGATCCGGGTAATGGCACTGATTTGTGCGCCCGTTCCACAAAAGAACATCTCGTCCGCCAGATAGAGTTCCGTGCGATCGATCGGCCGCTCCTGTGTTTCCATCTTGAACTCGTCGCGCAAAAGTTGAATGACGGTCCGGCGCGTAATCCCTTCCAGAACATTGTCCGTGATCGGAGGGGTACACATAACGCCATTGCGCAGCATGAAGAAGTTCGCAGCGGAACCTTCCGAGACGTGCCCGTCGGCATTGAGCACGATAGCTTCATCGAATCCAGCCCGGACGGCGTCCGTTTTGATGAACGCGGAATTGACGTATGCCCCTGCAATTTTGCCGCGAGCCGGAATGGAGTTGTCGTCGATCCGACGCCATGAAGAAACGGTGACGTGCATGTTGTCTTCGTTCTTGTTATAGGAGCCGAAAGGCATGACGACGATCGTCATGTCGGCAGTCAAATCGTGAACGCGCACACCAATGATCTCATCGGAATAAAAAGCCAGCGGCCGGATGTATAGATCTTCCTTGTAACCTTCTGTCTGGATCAATTCCATCAGCCCTTTAGTCAAATCGTCGCCGGATGTGCCTAAATTCATGCATAACAACTTCGAAGACTGCAGAAAGCGCCGGAAATGGTCGTTCGGACGGAAAACGAATAGTTGTTTTTCGTCCTCGTTCCAGTACGCACGCAGACCCCCGAATACCGCGGTTCCATAGTTCATCGCGTGCATCAGCACGCCGAATTTCACTTCCGAATAGGGAACGACGCGACCCTTGTGAAAAACGAAATTTGGCAACGACGACACGGTTTTATTCACCTCAATGCGTATCAGTCTAACACACGGACAGGCTCTGCCACCGGCTGGCGCTGGACCTGAAATGCAAGCAGGCTGACCAGCCCGACGAAAGTGGCTGCAAAGTAAAATGGCGTTCCATGACTAATTCGCTGAAATAACGTGGTCGAAAGCACCGGCGCGATCACCCTGGAAATTCCTGCGAAAGTCTGGGCGATACCCATGGTCAGCCCCAGTTCTCCTTTCGGCGAATACCGCGACATCATGGCGGTCGTTGCCGGAAACAAAAGAGATGTTCCAATCGGCACCAGCGGAACAATGAACGCGAGCGACCACAGCGTCGGCGCGATCGGATACGCGAGGAGACCAAGCACGAGTATTGCCGCTCCGCAACGAATCGACCATGGCTCGCCGATTCTGTCGACGATCGGGCCGATCAGGGCCGAGCGCATCAAAACGGAAAAAGCGCCGACATAAAGAAAGACATATCCGATCGTTTTTTCGGTGATCCCGAACTCCGCGCTGAGGTACAGAGCCAGCACGGAAGACAGGCATGAGAAGGCCAGCATCGCGACCGCATAAATCAAGGTCAACCGCTGCACCGCGCCAGTCGGATTGCGCAGCACCGACCACACACCATGCCAGACCGGTTTGCGCACCGGAACATGAGCGTTCGGCTGCTTCGATTCCGGCAGCCATTTATAAGCAAACAATGCATTTGTGAAGCATAGACAGGCTGCCAGAATTCCCGGGTATTGGTGTCCCCAATAGGTTGCGAACGAACCGACGACCGGCCCGATCATGGTCCCGACATTCGTCCCGGCCGACAGCCAACCCAAGGACCGTGCACGATCTTCCGGCGGAACGCTGTCGCTGACATAGGCCTGGAGTACTCCAGTCGTACCACCCCCGAGGCCTTGCACGATGCGGCAGAGGAACAACAGCCACACGGAATTTGCAAACCCGAAGACAAAAAAGGCCGCCGTGGAGGCGCTGAGCCCGATGAGCAGAGCAGGCCTTCTGCCGTAATGATCGGAAACCCGGCCCCAAAGCGGCGCAGATACCAATTGCGCTATAAAGAAGGATGCGATGATCATCCCGATCGTCGTTGCCGAAGCGTGGAACTTCAATGCATAGAACGGGATGAGCGGAAACACCATCGCTCCGCCGATCATATCGACCGTGGCGACGGCAATCAGAACCAGCAAGCGCTTGAATTGATCGGATTGAGCAGGCATAAAATCCTGATTATACTGTTCGCCTGACTACCGATAACCATGCGAAGTGAAGAAATCCAACAGGCAGTCCGGCATTTGCGCCGGCAAGACCCGATCATGAAAGCAGTTATCCGGAAAGCCGGGCCTTTCACGATGCGTACCCATCGCAATCGTTTTCGTGCTCTGGTGTACTCGATCCTGGGCCAACAGATTTCAGGTAAAGCCGCCGCAGCAATCCGGGGACGCCTTATCGAACACCTCAAGCCTGAAACAATTTCACCGGAAACCATCGGACGGCTTACTCTGGAAACCCTGCGGAGCCTCGGCGTATCCGGCCAGAAAGCCAGGTACCTGCTCGACCTGGCGGAACGCGTGCGCAATGGCGAAATTCAACTGAGCCGGATGTCCCGCATGCGTGATGAAGAAGTAATCGAAGCACTGGTTCAAGTCAAAGGCATCGGAGTGTGGACCGCCCAGATGTTTCTGATCTTCTCACTTGGACGACCCGACGTGTTCCCGCACGATGACCTGGGGGTTCGCGTCGCTATCCGGAACCTTTATGGCCTTGCCGACCTGCCCACCAGAGAAGTCAGTCACAAGATCGCCGCTTCGTGGCGGCCTTACGCCAGCGTCGCAAGCTGGTATTGCTGGCGCAGCCTGGAATTGAAATAAGATCGGGTCATTTGCCGGTTCTGCCCGGCAGATGCGAGGTATCTTTCTCGTTCTCGGCACAGATGTGCTCAAAAACATCAGTGTCCGGGAGAAGCCCCTCGACGAAATTGATCGTGACGGGTTTCGTAAACACTTTCGGATCCGTAATCGTAACGGTGACTTCCATATGCCCGTAATCGCGCCGATGAAATCGCTCTTGAACGCGCATGTCCTCGCTATGGCCGTGTCCCCGGGCATCGAGCCATGTCAGATCATTAAAGCCCAGCGTGTCGATCACGAGCGTGTCGCCTTCCCATTTTCCGATCGAGTATCCCAGCCAGGCGGGAGCCGAATCGGGCGGCAGTTTGCGGCCGTCGGTGAAGATCTGGCGAAAGATCGTCTCCACTTCGTACAGGATGACCACTTCCCGCGGCGTCTGGATGATCTTGAACGGCTCCGGTAAAAGATCGGCGTGGGGCACACCGTCCGGCAGACATCTTAAGTTGGGGCCAACGACGCCGGGCTGGGTGTTTCGCCGCAAAATTTCCTGGCCTTCCGCGGTCAGGGGCTCCTCACCACGTGGGAAATCGGACAGGACATCGCGAAAATATTTCGAGTTCGGCGACTCGCCCAATCCGAACAAACCACCCGCGGCGCGGGGCTCAGCCTCGACTTGCCAGATGCCGGAGAGATCCGGCTTTCCATTAATACGGGGAGCTGGCCCCGTCATAATCACCTTGCCATCGCGCGTGCGGGGAGCTCCCGGAGTGGGCTCACTCGGCCACTGAGCTTGCGCGCAAAGGCAACCTGCCAACAAAACCAGTCCAAACGAGATAAGGTGACGCATGGCCACCTACATTAATCCACCAGCGCGCCGCTGCCAATACCCTTCACACTTTCTTTGCTGTCAGACAGAGCGGCAGGGATCCGGTTTGTCGTGAATACCCCGGCAGCGCGGCAGGCATTTTAGTTCGATTACGAACAATGAATTCGCAATCGCGTTCGGCTCTATTGCCCGTCGGCCGTGCGTTTCAGCGGACTTCGGACTTTACTGGTGATTGTATTTTAGAGTACAAACACGAGCATCAATGATGCTGGGCGTCAGCGGACTTGAGAATTAGGAGAATTCGAGTGATCAAACGATTGTTATTGCCGATTACGTTTCTTGGCCTTTTGTTCACGCTGGTGAGTCCGGCGAGTGCGCAGATTACGTGTGCCATCTCTTCGAGCGGAAGCGCGATTGGAGCGGTGCCTGCACTGCCCGGCGTCACCATTAACGCGTCCGATATCGGTCTGACGGAAGTCGGAGCTTCCGGAACCAATGGAATCGCAGACCTGCCCGGTGGGGGCAGGGTGCGCATCACCTGTACGAATGCGAATCCGTCCGGCGGCGCTTCGTCGCCGATTAACCCCGGCGTGTCGGTCTTGACCGTCAGCTTCGGAGCGCCGATCACAAACAGCCAAACGCATCCGAGTACGGCAGCAGGTATCCGGCTCATCAACGGCACGGGTGACTTTGTTACCCCGGGGCCGTCAAGTCCGACAACGCCGAACCCGGGCAACGTCGGTATCGCCTCGATCGACAATGCAGGTGGCAAAGTCATAATCGGATTGGGAACTGCAGGCGCGACAGCGGGTGGCGCAGGTACAGCGCCGGTGGTTCCGGCGACAGGCATCACGTTTTCGGCAGGAGCAACGAGTTCGTTCGAATTGGCCGGCTGGCTGCTTGCAACGAGCGGGAAAACGGGGCCAATCAGCGCAACTTTGACAGCGAGCAGCAGCGTCCAGGTGGCGACGGGTGGCGGAACGTGCCCCGCGTCCGGCGGCGTCTGCACTCAAGTCATCACGAACGTTAAACCGAGTTTGCAGGATCCCACGCTTCCGGGAGGAGCTTTGCCGGCGCTGGTGACTGCACTTCCGAATCTGGGCACGACTCCGATCAGCAGTGGCCCCGCAGTCGTCAATTCGAGCGGAGTAGCGCTCAAATCGAACTTTACGATTCGCGTCCAGGAAAACTATCCGGACTTCTTCAAGTCGGCCGCGCAATTCGACACGGGAGCGGTATTTCCGAACTCTGCAGCATCGACCGTTCAGGTCAATGTCGCCTTCAGCAACGTACCGGCTGGACTTCAAATCGCGGGGTGCTCGGCCGTTCTAACCGACATAACCGGCGCAGCACCGGCAGTTCCTGGAGGCGCATCGCTCTCGACAAACTCCATCACGCCCGCCTCGACCATTCTGACGGTTGTTTTCACATCACCCGTGGACCAGGCCAATATCGATGTGCTTTGGATAACGTGTACGAAAGTCGGATTAGGCAGTGCGACTTTGCCTCTGCCATCCACACCGGTCACCGCACAAGTTTTTGCCGGCCCAACAGGTACTGCTTTGTCGGCGACAGGCGCTGCGCAGACTGGCTTGACTACGGGCCTGATTCCACGCTTTGCGCCACCTGCGGCGGCCACGAATCCATTGATCATCTCGTTTGGATCAGCGATCACCGTGTCGCCATCCACACCGCCGGCAACGATCGCAGCAATTGCGGGAACTTCACAGACAGTCGAGGTCGGTTCTGCTCTCAATTCCCTTCGAGTCACTGTAAAGGACCGCTTCGATAATCTTGTATCCGGTGCAACCGTCAGCTTCACATCCGATGCAACAACGAATGCCGGCGTGATCTTTCCCCGAGGCAATACCGTGGTCACCGACGATTCCGGCCAGGCCGCAATCGACGCTCGAGCAAACTTCAATATCGGCAATTACAACGTCACTGCCAGCTCGGGGACAGCATCAGTTGCTACTTTCAATTTGACGAATACTCAACGCCGGACCGTTGCCGTACCGGCGCTGGGGTCCGGAAACGCAAGCCAATTGGGCGTTGCCTGGACCAACACGTCGAACCGCTCGATAACGTTGCGCGCGACAGCGCGCAGTTATGATGGACAGTTGATCGCCGGAAACGGCATCCAGAACCCTGCGGACCTGACAATTCCAGCGGGCGGCCAGATCGCGCGCCTTGGGGTGGAAATCTTCGGTGCAGGCGTAGCCGGTCGCGCCGGGTGGATGGAGCTGACGGCAAGTGACGCCGGCGTGGATGGCTTCTTCCAGCTTTTTGACGGTGCGTTATCCAACTCTGATGGTGCTCCGTTTCCCGTTGCTCCGGCCGCGCGCCTTGTCTTCCCTCACGTCGATAAGGACACCATCCTTCATGTCGTGAACACAGGCGACAATTCGATTTCCTCGACAGCTGTTCTCCTCTATGACAACAATGGAGCGCTGTCTAATCGCGCAGCTTTATCCCTTGGTGCGAAAGCAGGGTGGAGCGGACATATCGCTGATCTGCTTCCATCTTCACAATCCTTCGACGGTTATGTGGTTGTCGACACTCTGAGCGGCGCTTTTGCGACGCCCTCGGAGACGCTCGTCGGCATGCAAAGCCACCAGGGCGGTGACGCGGCAATTGTCCTTGCTCAGCGGGATTCCGAAACCGTGCAAACTGGTTATGCCGTCCATGTCGTCACGGGCGGCGGGTACACAAGCCGTCTGACGCTGGTGAATGCCGCTTCCATTCAACAACAACTGCAGCTGACCCTGAACGGAACGACTGTCCAACGGACGATTCCCGCATTTGGCCGCCTGGACGAGTCGCTCGCGGACATGTTCAATCTCTCGAGCGCGAACATATCCACGGGATATCTCAAGGTGGAAGCGCCGTCCAATGCGCCTGGCGTCAGCGGATTTGTTGAAATCGCTGTGGCCGGCGGGCTGATGCGGACAACCACTCCGGTCGCCGGTGAAGCTCAGACCCGGCTAGTGTTCTCCGACATCGCCCAGGGCGGCGGCTACTTCACCGGTCTCGCGCTTCTGAACGCGGGAGCCACAGCATCGGTGACGATTGAAGTCGACTCGGCGGACGGGACGACGCTGGCTTCAAAGACCGTGACGCTCGGGACCAACCAGCGGCTGGTGGGTCTGATCAACGAACTGTTCCCGACTCTACAAAATCAAATGGGTGGTTTCGTCCGGGTCACCTCTACGACGCCGATTTATGGTTTGCAGATCATTGGGATCACGGATCAGCGCTTGGGTAGCTTCCTGACCAACATCCCGGGAGAAGCGTTCTAGGCAAAACCACGAGGTGGGATTCGGATAAGCCACGGATTGAACGGATTGAATCCGTTTAATCCGTTCAATCCGTGGCTTATCACTAGGGCCGGCGAACACAGAACTGCGGTGAAAGATGCTTATGCATCTTGGTTTCACGGACAGGTGTCTTCGTCATCACCGCCACCATGTGTGTGGGTTTGACCCGGCCCCTGTCGATTTCCGTCATGTCAATGGCCTGAACGCGGTCGATAAAAAGCCGGTCGCTTTCCTGAGCAGGATCAAAATTATGACCAAAACATCGATCGACAAAGATGTCGATAACATTCCCGAAGCCGATGAACAACTCGAAATTGAATCTTGTCAGAAGCAACGGCAAGATGTCCTGTGCCCTGATTCCTTCGAATCCCTCGATTGAACAATCCCAATTCTCGTAGGTCTTTTCAAAACGTTGCAGGAGGTGATTGTATTTGTATTTATCCGGCAATTCCTTCCACAGTTCATCGACGAACTTCAAAGCCTCTGGCCATCGCTGATGCCCGTTGCGGCCAATCATGTCGTCGGCCATGAAGTATCCTCCGGGTCTCAGTGCGTTGCGAATCTTGTCGAACAGAAGTTCGAGTTCCACGAAGTGATGCAGGGACTGAATCGCGAGAACGGCGTCATAAGATCGTAAGGGCTTCCACGTGTTGACGTCGAAAGCACTAAAGCTAAATTGATCGATCAGTCCTTTAGTCTCCGCGGCATTTCGCCCACGTCCCAGCACTTCGGCGTTCACATCGAGGCATTCGAATTCCCAGTTATCGACTCCGTTTTCGCGCAGCCACTCTGCAATATTGACTTCAGTCGCACAATCGCCCGCCCCCACACTCAGAATAAGAACCCGGCCTGCAGGGTTACCGGCACACATCCGCTGAAGGTAAAGCCGGAAGCACTCGAGAGCGCTGCGAAATCCGAAAGGAATCATGAGCGGCGCCACGTACTTCTCGGACCAGTAGCTGGCGATCGCCGGCAAGTCATGGACGTTCTGGATCCTGCTATAGTTCGCAAGTTCTCGCTGCATCCGAGCGGCATACCGGGAAGAGGGAGAAAGAAATTGCAAACACTTTCGCAGCGGAGCCCGCAAACGACGCGGAACGAAACGTTTCAGCGCCACGGATAATGCTGCGCACGTCCGAGCGTCAGACACTTCCCGGATTCTCCTGCAGGATCCAGTGGCCATCGAGGAACATCTCCAGCGGACGGTAGTTCGCTTTGTACGACATCTTCTGGCACTGTTTGATCCAGTAACCCAGGTAGAGCCTGGGCAAGGAACGAGCCCTGGCTTCTTCAATCTGCCACAGGACCGAATAAACGCCGAGCGACCGGCGTTCTTCTTCCGGTTCGAAGAAGGTATACACCGCCGAAAGGCCATCGGGAAGGATATCGGTAACAGCAATGGCCAGCAGCTTTTGCCCCTGCCGGAATTCATAGAAGACGGTGTTGATGCGCTCGGCCGCAAGAAAGTTAATGTACTTCTCGGGATCAGGATCGTCCAGTCCGCCGCCCGTGTGCCGGGCAGCTTGATATCGCTGGTACAGATCGAAGTGTTCTTGATCGTAAACCGCCGGCCGTGCAGTAACGGAGAGGTCCCGATTGGATTTCCAGGCCCGTCTTTGTCCGCGAGCGGGATGGAAGCGATCCACCGGGACGCGCACCGGGACGCAGGCGTTGCACTGGCTGCAGTGCGGACGATAGATAAAATCGCCA
Source organism: uncultured Acidobacteriota bacterium (assembly GCA_963738025.1). GTDB lineage: Bacteria > Acidobacteriota > Terriglobia > 20CM-2-55-15 > 20CM-2-55-15 > 20CM-2-55-15. Next base: position 317,957 of record CAVTWA010000004.1, read on the forward strand.
CTGCGGCGGAATCCGAGCCGCACGAAACTCGCATATTGACGGCTGTCGAGCAGATGATGCGGGTCAAGGAACAGTTCCGCCGCGGTCCGCTCCGGCAGATAGCTGCATGGATGCGGCATCGAAAGAAATATTTGCGGTGGTTTCAGATCACCAGTCATGTTTCGCCGCCGGACAGGTTCAATATCTAACTCTTCGTGGCTTTGCGCCATCGTGTTCGAAGCAGATTATCTTCCAACAGGATTGCGTTCACCTATAATTCCCGCGATGCTGGAGCGAATCTTCGTTGCGCTTTCCAATTTACCAGGACTGAAGAAGAAGCTCTGGCGCGCCTTGTATGGCTCCCTCGCCCGTTGGTACAACGCCTCAGACTGGTCATTCATGAACTACGGTTACATATCGGAATCGGATCCGCTTGTGCTGGCGCCGCAGGACGAGCCGAATCGAAGCTGGATTCAACTCTACTATCATGTCGCCGGAGCGGTGGACTTGAAAGGTCTCGAAGTCGTCGAGGTTGGAAGCGGGCGCGGTGGCGGCGCCTCATTTATCAAGCGTTATCTGCATCCACAACGGGTCGTCGGCATGGATTTATCAAAGAGCGCTGTGGACCTTTGTCGAAGACTGCATCCTGTCGATGGCCTGGAGTTTCGCGTTGGCGACGCGGAACACCTGCCGCTCGATGACTGCTCGGCGGACGTGGTGGTTAACATAGAGTCATCTCACTGTTATCCGTCACTCGAAAGATTTCTTTCAGAGGTTCGGCGGGTGCTGCGGCATGGAGGGCATTTCTTATATGCAGACTTTCGGGACGAACTGAATGTCGAGGTGTGGCGCAACAGTTTGAGAGGTTCTGGATTGACCGTACTTGTTGAGGCCGACATCACGCGAAACGTCCTCGCCGCCCTCGAAATCGACAATGATTCGAAGCTCGTATTCATCAAGGGCATTGTTCCGAAATTTCTTCAACCGTCTTTCCTTACCTTCGCCGGCATGCGAGGAACGGTTTTGTTCGAAGGCTTTCAAAGCGGCAAATTGCGCTACAAGAGTTTTGTTCTGCGAAAAACCGCAGGGATTGAGTTGACGTAGCCTGAGACTTTCTACCCCCTTAGATCTGCCGGAAGCCTTTATCGCGGACCGCTGATAAGATCAGATGATGCATCTCGCGGTTAATCCACCGGTATTGCCCATGCTCGCGACACGTGCGGCGTCGTTGCCACCCGATGGAGACTGGATTTTCGAACCGAAATGGGACGGCTTTCGCGCTTTGATCTTTCGCGACGGTAATGAAATTCTGATTCAGAGCCGGGATGAAAAGCCATTGAACCGATACTTCCCGGAATTGATCGAGCCACTGCTGGCGCAACTGCCGCAACGCTGCGCGCTGGACGGAGAAATCGTTATAGCCCGCGATGGAAGGCTCGATTTTGATGCTTTGCAACTCCGCCTTCATCCGGCTGCATCCCGCGTGAAGCTTCTATCCGGGCAAACGCCGGCTTCTGTTGTTGTCTTCGACATCCTCTGTGAAGGCGATCGACGTCTGATGGATGCACCGTTCCGCGAGCGCCGGCGGACTCTTGAATCGATACTTGAGTCCGCGCAGCCTCCAATCCACATCACACCAGCAACGACAGATCGCGACATTGCAGAGGATTGGTTCCGCCGCTTCGAAGGCGCCGGGCTGGACGGTGTCATGGCAAAATTGGGCGAAAAAACGTACGAGCCCAACAAGCGCGTCATGGTGAAGATCAAGCATGAAAGGGAGTGCGATTGTGTCGTCGCCGGATTTCGTTGGCATAAGAACGATTCCACGGCCATCGGCTCATTGCTTCTGGGCCTTTACGACACCTCGGGAACGCTTCAGCACGTTGGAGTATGCGCCAGTTTTCCAATGAAAAAGCGGCTCGAACTGACTGAGTTTCTGAAGCCTTATCGCGAGGACGGGCTCGTAGCGCATCCCTGGAAGGAATGGGCCAGCGTAGACTTGCAACGAATCCCCGGGGCGCAGAGCCGCTGGAGTCAGGGGAAGGATCTTTCATGGGAGCCGGTCCGGCCGGAACTCGTTCTCGAAGTCGCCTATGATCACATGCAAGGCCACCGGTTCCGTCACACGGCGCAGTTCAGGCGCTGGCGTTTCGATAAGAAACCAACGGATTGCACATATGCTCAGCTGGAAGTCGTCGCGCCTCACGAGTTGAAAGAGATTTTCGCAGCGGGTTTGCGGCGCTAAGGGTGTTGCTCAAATTGCGTGACAGCCATTCCCCGCCTAAGTTAGGCAAGTTAGGCAGGGGTGCCCTCGCGAAGCGAGGGCTGGGACGGCCTGTTCAAAGACGCGTAGCATCCTTTTAGATATCCGCGAAGCGCACGGATCAAATAAGGAGCGCTTCGCGGAAATCCATAAGGTCGCTACGCGTCTTTGAACAGACCGCCCCGCCTTCGCTGCGCGAAGGCACCCCGCCTAACTTAGGCCGGGACTGCCACCCTCTGAGGTTCGTTACATTATTTATGACGGACTACACCAGGTCCGCGCGGGTGGATTAGCCGCAACTTGAGCCGATTTAACGAATGGACCGGCGATTCCGCCACTCCGCTGTCGGGTCGTCGTCAGGATCCGGAGTTTCCTGCGATGGACGCAAATTGTCCGGCACATTTCGCAGGTTCACCCGGATGCGCGTCCAAGTGGTGGACCTGCCTCGCATGGAGTCCACGAGCACATCGTCCACGGCCAGGTACTGCGCAACGTCCGGGTATTTCTGCTTCCATCGTTCGAGACCGGATAATGCCGCCTCTTTGCTGGGCGAATTTGCAATCACGAGCAGCGGCATTTTCTTTCTTGCGCGTGATGGCGCTACTCGCGAAGTCTCGCCTTTCATTTTTCGGAAGTGAGGAGGCCATGGAGCGTCTGCAATTCCCGCCTTTTCGTCGCGGTCTGCCAGTTCGAGAAGCTTTCCCAGCGAACCCGCGGCGGAGTCCATGTCCGCATGGGGATCGCCGATCTCTTGAAAGCGTTGAGGTACTGTCGAAACCGTGAAATCTTCGGCAAGACAGTCCGGCACCTCGTTCCACGACAGAGGCGCAGACACACGGGCATCAGGCAGCGGACGAACCGAGTAGGCCGAACATGTCGTTCGATCCTTTGCATTCTGGTTGTAGTCCAGAAAAACGCCGTGGCGCTCTTCCTTCCACCACTTCGAGGTTGCAATCGATGGCGCTCGCCGCTCGATCTCCCGCGACAGCGCCAACGCTGCACGACGAACCTCGGCGAAGCTCCAATGGGGATGTATCCGAACGTTGATGTGTATGCCGCGCGAACCGCTCGTCTTTGGCCAGCCGTGGAGTCCAACATCTTCAAGAAAAGCCCTGACTTCCAGAGCCACTCGGCGTACGTCCTCCCACGGAACTCCAGGACCGGGGTCCAGATCGACCCGCAATTCATCCGGATGTTCAAGATCTCCGGCCCGAACTGGATGCGGATGCAGTTCCAGACAGCCTAGATTCACGATCCACGCAAGTCCGGCCGCGTCATTGACCACGATTTCTTCCGCAGTGCGCCCGGAAGGAAATGAAAGCGTCGCCGTTTCTAACCAGGAAGGCCGGTTCGCCGGGGCACGCTTCTGGTAGAAAGCCTCGCCCTCGGCACCATCGACGAAACGTTTCAAGACGATCGGACGATCGCGGATCCACGCGAGCGCACCCGGCGCAACAGCGAGGTAGTAGCGAACAATATCGATCTTGGAGAGCCGGATCTGTCTGGTGAAATACGGCTTCTGCGGATGAGTCACGCGGACTTCCCGCCCGTCGATCAATAACGTTTCACTGGAGGGTTGTTTCGTCATCCTGCAGGGCACCGCCGGAACTTGCCTGAAACGGATTTAGCGAATCAGGCAACCGTCCCCGAATACATCCACAAAGACGACGCGACTAATGCGCAATGATCGCTGTATCCACAGCACCGTGGATCAGCGCAATCTGCCAGTCATTGCCGTTCTTCTTCACAACCAGGCTGTTGGTTCCCTTGACCTGACTGGTGCCCTCGATGATGTAATTGAACCCCGCCCAACCTGCGGCCGCATCCAGATTCCCGACTCTCAGATTGGTAATACTGAGCTTCCGGGGCGGGTTTGAGGAAAGAAGACGAGTAATCCAGACCGTCGCCAGCAGATGATGGCCATCTTCATCCAGCCAGACTGCGTCCGGAGCAATCGACTTCTGGAAAAATGCAGTATCCCTGTTATTAAAGGCAGTAACCATCGATTTCACGAAATCGGCGATCGGGCCCGTTGCCTGCGCTTCCGGCGCGAATATGTTCGGACGGCCACGACCACCTTGAGGGGCCTGCGCCGATGCGGTGGTTACAGCTGCCGCAATTACCGTGATGCAGAGAAGAATCGTTCGTTTCATGAAACTCCTTTGTCGACATGCTGCGCTGCATTTTAGTGTTATGGCTACGAAAAGTGAAGGATCGTGGCTGGCGGTTCCGGGGACAGACCCCTCGGTACCTAAATCCTTGGGTTACAGGATTTAGGTACCGAGGGGTCTGTCCCCAACGCAGTGAAGCGTGCGGCAGCAAAAAAAGCCGGCAGCTGCTCTCGGACAGCTACCGGCTTGTCAGAAACGACAACTCTAAATTTCGATGGGGCTCGCCAAAGTGAACTGGAGGCGAGTTTCAGGAGCGTAGTGAATTTCCTTGCCCTTGGTAGCTAAGACGGTACCCGTGCCGGCGCCTCCGCCAACTGCAGCTCCAATCAATGCACCCTTGCCGCCGCCGGCAATAGCTCCGATCGCAGCGCCAAGGCCGGCGCCTCCGCCGATCATGGCCGCATCACGTTTCTTTGTTGTTGCCGCAACGGCACTGTAGGGCCGGGTCGAAACGTTTAAGGACTTTCCATCCTTCAGAACGACTTCGGTTAACGTCAGCTCGACAGTCGCGCGGCCTTTGACACGACCGGACTCCTTTGCATCCAGAACGCGGCCACGTACCTTGGTTCCTTTTTCGAGGATCGTTTTTCCGTCCACGACGACCGGCTCCACCAGGCTCGCCTGAAACTGATCTCCGGACCGGTTCTTGTCGGAACTGACAGTGTCGATGAGAGCAACTCGAAGCTTCGTTCCCTCCGGTATCTTGGTCTTTGCGACAACCGGTTTGGTGTTCTCCCAGGAATCAACCCGGGAATCAACTGGAACCGCAGGGGCCGGTTCGGCAATGGAATCGGCGCTCGTGGTCGTTGGTTGTTTGCCGCAAGCGGCCAGCAATATCGACAAAACAGGAACACTAATGAGCTGAAGACTTCGTTTCATTTGATTGATCTCCTACCGGCTTCGCCGAAACCAGGCGAGCGCCCGTTCATTTCTCGTATCCTGTTTCTTCTCTCTCTTCGCCCGGTCCAGCAAGGCCTCCCGCCGGAGCCTCTCTGCCAATCCGGTTCCAACCCATGGGGCGAAAGAATTGCTTTCGAGCACGCTATGAATCGAGGTGTACTTGATTCTCATAGTGTCTACCTCACCGGACGACTGCACCATGCATGCCCACAAGGAACTGCATCTGCGCACCGCTCGAAATTTCAAAGCTCTTTCCGGAAGCAGCGATCACCGTATCGTTGTCGAGATGCGAAAAAAGATCGACAGACTGTTGCGAGCCACTCGGCGTCATCAGCTCGCCCTGACCGACCTTGAACAATTGGCCTGAAGCTGACGACTCGAGACCACCCTCGATCGCCGTACTTGTTTGAGGATCCACGGCGACGACAAACGGCATACGCACTAATGCTGGATTGGCGGCAGAGGGAACAACTTCTCCGGGGCCATTGACGCTGGAGTTTCGCAAGGATCGGTCGGCACTGCTCGCCGGTATTCCTGGAGCGATACTCGAATCGCCGGGTGAATCTTGCTCGATCGTGTCCTCATGAACACTCGAGGCGGCCTGAATAACGGACTGCAGAGCTATGGAAATCTTTGGAATGGCTCGTCCTTCAGAAGCGGGAGTAAACCATTCGATCTCAATCAAAGACCGCGTTTGCTCTTTGGCATCGATTGAAAGCGTTTTAGCGTCGGCACATTTGACATTGCGAACGACACCAGTGACGGTTGTTCCCTTCTTCAGCACCACGTAGCCGTTCGATTTCAGGTCATTCTTCAATTTCACGGACACGATGTCGCCTGGCTTGCTTTCGGCCGGATTCAATCGCCCTTTCGTCATTTCAGCAGCGACTCGTGTTGCAGAATTCGTTTGAGTAGCGCTGCGAACCTGAGCGTTCAAAACGATGCCCGCGAAGAGCAACAGAGCGGGCGCCGCGATGAAGCGGGTTCTGAGGCATGGAAGATTCATTTATTTCTTCTCCTGTATGCGAAAGAGCGCAACCCCGGTCCTATTCATAGCAATCGATCTGCCCAACGCGTCCGAATCCTTGTCAAACCTGCGTTTCCGCGCACTTACACTGTGGGTGTCTGCACGGTCTTTGTTTCGGGGCAGTTTCGCAACATAAACCGCGCCTGCTTTTCCACAAACTTTGTTGATAAATGCGATGGTAGACTGCCACTCGTGAAAAAAATCCTTGATCTTCCAACCCCATGTCTGGTGTTGGAACTGGATCGATTTGAAGCAAATCTCGAGAAAATGAGCCGCTTTACCCGCGACCGGGGCATAGCGCTCAGGCCGCATTCCAAGACGCACAAATGCGTCAACATCGCTAAGCGCCAGTTGCTAGCGGGAGCCATCGGTGTTTGCGCAGCCACAATTGCTGAAGCCGAGGTCCTGATGCGTGGAGGACTGCGAGGGCTGCTGATTACCGGTGAGATGGTCGGCGAACCCAAAATCGCCCGGTTGATGCGAATCGTCGCGGAAGCGCCGGATACGATGGCCGTGGTGGACCATGTGTCGAACGTCTCCGATCTTCAACGCGCCGCGTCCAACGCCGGCGTTCAGATCAGACTTTTGATCGATCTGGACATTGGTCAGAACCGCACCGGCGTGCAGCCCGGCGAACCCGCACTGCAACTGGCCGAGAGCATCGGGCGTTCAAAGAATCTCGAGCTTAAAGGAATCTGTGCCTACGCCGGCCATGCCGCCCATGTCGTCGGATTTGAAAAGCGCCGCGAAGCGTCGCGTACGGCGCTGAGCCAGGCATTCGCTACTCGAGACCTGCTCGTCCAGCATGGTCACTCCATCGAGATCATGAGTGGCGCGAGCACCGGGACCTACAACATCGATGCCGATATTAAAGGAATGACAGAAATGCAATCCGGATCGTACGTCTTCATGGACGTCGAATACCGGCGGATTGGCGGACAATCCGGTGCCGTGTACGAAGACTTCTCCCCCGCTCTCTGCGTGCTTTCCACCGTCATCCATCGGTCGGGGAAGAAAGCCATCGTCGATGCCGGAATCAAGGCATTGGCTACCGACCGCGCTTTTGGCCCCGAAGTTCTCGGAATGAAGGATATCGCTTACGAATTCGCCGGCGACGAACACGGACGGCTTCTCGTGAATGACGACCAGATTCGTCTCGGTGACCGCCTCCGCTTGATCGCGCCGCACTGCGACCCAACCGTGAACCTTTACGATCGATTTTTCTGCGTGCGCGGCGATGTGGTCGAAGATGAGTGGCCGATCATGGAACGGGCCGGGGGCGCGACCAACTTTTAGTGACAGGCAGCGCTCGACGACTGATGAAGATCAGCACTTCCGAACAGAGACTCTCCTGAGCCTTGTCGTGTTCGTCAGTTCATGGAGAGATTGCCGACTCAACCACGCCGCTTCCGCAACAGCGGCGACCACCGCATGGTTGCTAAATTCGACAAGGTCCGCTCGTCACAGGACTTAGCTGAAGAAGCACCCGCAGGGAACGAGTCGTGCATGACCTGAGTCCATTCCGAGTTTTTTAGGGAGGTTCTAGAAATGAGAAACGTTTGCAGATTGTTGCTGGTCGTGTTCGTTCTGGCATTCGCATCGTACAATTTCGCCGGTCAGGCCCCAACGCCCGCGCCCAAGGCACCGGCCGCACAGGCGGAAAAACCATTCCAGGGCACACTGATTAAGGTTGATACTGATGCAAAGACTCTGACTGCAAAGGATGCAAGTAACAAAGAGATGGTGTTTCATTACACCGAAAAGACCGAAGTCGTTGGTTCAGAGAACTCAATTCAGGGTCTGGCGGCAAAGTCCGGCACGAAACTGAACATCACCTACAGCGTCGAGAAGGGCAGCAACAACGCCACCCGGATCGAAATGGAAAAGTAGGCTGAGACTATAGAAGGAGCGCGCACGGGACTTTGAACGAAACAGGCGCGGTCATAGACCGCGCCTGTTTCGTTTGTTCGAGGCGAAGCGCGCGGTCATAGACCGCGCCTACAGTGCTCACGGCAGGTCCGTATGCGACCCCTGTTCAAGCTTCTTCCGCGTATGAGGAGTGGGGACGCCGCAACGCTGCAGGTTATTCGCTTCCTGAAATGCGTAGATCGCTTTCATCGTCTGCTCGTCGAGAATCCCGTTAATTGGCCCCTCATACAGTCCCCGTTCCCTGAGCGCTTTTTGAACACGTTGAATGGTGTTGTGATGGTATCTGGCGTACTGGGCGCCATCAAGGCCCGCGATGAAGGGACGGGCGCCAGGCTGAGCCCACAGGCTGGTGCATGCCGGCGCTGCACTCAAAAGGAAGGCTGCAATCGCGAGGAATTTCACTTTCCCACCTCTATGGCCGCGTTTCGTTTATAAGAGACTTTTGCACGTTTGAGTCCAGCTCAGGCTGTCCCAACAAATCATCAATAGGAACTCCGGACGCCCCTTCATACATCCATAACTTCGAGTAGACTTTTTCAAAACTGCGGCGCTCGACGACGCGCTGTCCGATAACGTTCGCCAGCCGCTCCGTTTGCAGAAACGGATGGTGCGTGTATATCCACACGTGCCCCAGTTCGTGGGCAAGGGCAGCCCGCAATTCATCATCGCTGAGGTTCATAAGGAACCCGAGCTCCATCGTCAGCAGGAAGCGATTTCTATCAGTTGTCAGGGGTTGAACGGAAAACACGAGAGGGTGGTAAGTGACTTCCGCTATCTGGACCTCATTACGAATATTCAGCGCCGCGCGCAGCTGGTCTACGAACTCCTGCGCTCGTGCAGCCCTGAGCCTCAGGGTATTGGGTGGATCCTGTGCAACTGGACGGGCCAGCAGAAGAACAAAAACAACCGCCAGTGCTGGAAATATTCCACGATGCCATTGTCCGTAATGCATATCGGAAGGCGATTCTGCGCCGGATAGCCAAGGCGTTTTTAGTATGCATTTGATCATCCGGGAGCTAGCATCCCGGATGTCGAGGCTATTCCCGCCCTGGTCCTCCCCATATAACATAATTCCGGCATTGGAGACTTTACCGCACTCCAACCGGAATCCCCATCAAGTACAGGCGAGGGTTGAAAAACAGCGCGTAAGCATCGCCGGGCTCTTTCGCCCCGGATGCACGCAGCCGGGGTTTCCTTGATGCTTGAGGGTTCTGCGCACTCTACGTTAAGTTTGTATTGTCGACTTTCCCAATGATTCCGACGCGAAGGCCGTGGCGTTCGCGATGGTGAAGCACAAGGAGCACACGAACATGAAGCCAAAGAACACGATCTGCCTCTGGTTCGACAAGGACGCTCATGAGGCGGCGCGCTTCTACGCCGCCACCTTTCCGGATAGTAAAGTAACCGCCGTTCACGTAGCGCCCGCTGATTACCCGGGCGGCAAGCAAGGCGATGTGCTGACGGTGGAGTTCACCGCTCTGGGCATTCCTTGTCTCGGTCTCAACGGCGGTCCGCAGTTCAAGCACAGCGAAGCATTCTCCTTCCAGATCGCGACGGAGAATCAGGAAGAGACGGACCGCTACTGGAACGCGATCGTCGGCAATGGCGGCAAGGAAAGCCAGTGCGGTTGGTGCAAGGACCGTTGGGGCCTATCCTGGCAGATCACCCCTCGCGCGCTGACCGAGGCGCTCGCGGCAGGTGGCGGTGAGGCGAAGCGGGCCTTCGAGGCAATGATGCCGATGAAGAAGATCGACATCGCCGCCATCGAGGCAGCGCGGCGAGGCTGACTGGCGTTGAAGAAATGCGAGCACACGAACGTCCACGGCGGGACGGTCGTGGATCTGTTTTGGCCGCGCCAGCTGGAGTGAGCATGAACCGAATTGGTAACGATAATCCAATTACGCTAAACCGCAGAAGGCGGATACAATCTCGGCAATGTATACCCGACTTCTGTTCTTCGCTTCAATTGCAAGCCTGGCCGGTATTGTCTGCTCTGCTCCGGCATCCGCCGCCCAAAGTCCGTCGATACATGTCCTGGTGTCGAACGGTCTGAAGGCATCTATCGAGGATTTACAGACAACCTGCGAAGCGAGTGTGGGACATCCTCTGGATATCCGCTACAACTCTACGGCGTCCGTGAAGAAAAGCATCGAAGCGGGAGAGCGTTTCGATGTAACGATGATTACGACGGAGGCGGTCGAAGATCTGGTCAAGCAAGGAAAGCTTGCCGGAGACACGAAGATGTCGATCGGCCGCTCCGAACTCGGCATCGGTATCAAGTCGGGCGTACCCAAACCGGACATCAAGACTGTGGACGGGCTGAAGAAAGCGCTGCGCGAAGCGAAGTCCATCACATATCCGCAGGATGGCGCGAGCCGCGGCTATATCGACAAAATGTTTGAACGTCTCGGAATCGCGGCGGAAGTGAAACCGAAGATCATCCTCGCGCAAGGCTCGGGTCCCGCCACGCAAAGCGTCGCCGACGGCAAGGCAGGATTTGTAATCACGCTATTCAGCGAGATCCTGCCGATCAAAGGAGTCGATATCCTGGGGCCGCTCCCGGGTGAATTCCAGTCCGATATCAAGTTCTCCGCCGCAACCAGCACAGCGGTTTCCGACAAGCAGGCAGCCAAAGCCGTGATCGCGTGTGTAACAGGATCGAAGGCCACGCCCATGCTGAAGGCGAAGGGCATTGACCGCAAGTAAACCCGGAATCCGAGCTCGGAGGCATCATGCTTTCAAGAATTGCGATTCACGGCTCGATCGCCGGCATCGTGGCTGTCCTGCTGGCCGTTTCGACTGCGGCAGCACACCACAGTTTTGCGCCCCACTTTGACAGGACCAGGCAGGTCGATATCTCGGGCACCGTAAAGGTGTACGAGGCGAGAAATCCGCACAGCTACCTCCATGTCGATGCCGTCGACGAGAACGGCAGGACTCGAGAATACGTCTGCGAATCGCATGGCGTCACACAGCTCAGCCGCATCGGAATCACGCCGCAGCTCTTGAAAGCGGGGACAAAAGTACGGGTCAGCGGTCCCCTGTCGCGCCACAGTCCGTACATGTGTTTCTTCCAGGTCGTGGAGCTGGCTGATGGCCGCAGCTTCAACGTCGACGGTCCGGGAGGCTCACAGCAAACCCCGCCACAGGCGAAATTACCACCGCGTAAAGACATCTTCGGAACGTGGTTGCTGACGCCGAACCGGAACCGGAACACGGGCAGCCAGCAACCGAAAATGCAGATGACCGCAGCCGGCGAAAAGGCTGTCGCGGCCTACGATCCGTTCAAGGACGACCCGGTTTTCCGGTGCGATCCCGTTGCCGTCGCGCGCGTATGGCAAGCGCCAAGCACGCCGCTCGAAATCTTGCGAAACGGCAATGACGTGATTCTGCATCATGAATGGATGGACGTGCGCCGGGTCATTCATATGGACATGAAGACGCATCCGAAGGATGGCGCGCGCAGTTCGCTCGGCCATTCGATCGGGCATTGGGAAGGCGACACGCTGGTGATCGAGACGGCAAACTATCCGGCAGGCGTGTTGGAACAGTATGTCGAACAACCGGGCCAGCCGACAAGGGGGCTGCTGCACTCGGCGATGCTCACGACGGTCGAACGACTCCACGTCGATGCCGCACGCCAGCGCCTCATCGTCGACGTCGATTTCACCGACCGGAGTTCTTCAAGCAGCCGCCTGGGCGCAACACCATGGAGTATTCGCCCTCCAATCTGAAAATCGAGCCGTTCAAGTGCTCACCCGAGGGTTTGACCGGAACGATCCGGAACGCGGCAAAGTGAGCTAGCCAACGGGAACAGATCAGCCGCGAAGACGCTCGATCGTCAACCGGTCGAGTTCGCCTTGAAAATATTTCTGTAGAGCCTGTCGAAAGATTGGCTGATCCGGGGCGGCTTGGGCAAAAAGCGTCATGCAGGAGCGAAACTTCATATCGTCCGGGGATCCGAAGATTTGCTCGACGGTGCGGCCAGACACTGCCGTGACGAGCGTCGTGCATTCGACGAGACGGGGACCCAGGACCGGGTGCTGAAGATAGGCTTGCGCTTCGTCCAGCGACGCGATCGCAAACTTTCGAGCCATCGGACTGTATCCCAGGCCTTCAATTTGGGGAAAAATGAACCACATCCAGTGGCTGCGCTTGCAGCCTTCGCGGAGTTCGGAGCATACCTGTTCATAGACCGAATCCTGAGCCTCGACGAAACGCTGCAGATGGAAAGAGGCCTTCATAATTTTGACGCAGAGCCTCGCAGCGGTGGCGAAGGAATCGGATTAAAATGCCTATTCGTCATACTTGCGATCTGAACCGCGAAACTTATCAGCCGGATACTTCGCCGCGTTCGATGCGATCTTTCTTTCGGCGATTGCTTCCAGGTCGATCCCGGCCTTGTCGGCAAAACGAATAACGTATAAGAGGATGTCGGCCAGTTCGTCCTGGACTCTCGCCCGGATGGAAGGGTCATTAACGTCATCCCAGCCCTTCTGCCCGCGCGACCACTGAAACAATTCCAATAGCTCGGCCGCTTCGACCGATATTGAAGTGGCGAGATTCTTTGGAGTGTGAAACTGATCCCAGTCGCGTTCCGCGGCAAAATCTCTCAAAATTATGGCAAGTTTATGGTTATCAATCACGTGATTATTCCTGACGATTTGCGCTTCGTCGCGCCCAGCGTAGCTTGGCGCTGCGACTGCGTGGATTGGAGCGAAGTTCTTTTGACGTAGGCCGCAGGACTTCGTGCGAGATCTCGGAGTACACACCGAGCCGTTCACCGGCCACGAAAGATTTTTTTACACGGCGATCTTCGCCGGAGTGAAAAGTGAGAATGGCGACGCGGCCGCCAGCCTTCAGACAGAGCGGGAGATTCTGCAGGAATGCGTTCAGCGCGCCAGATTCATCGTTCACCGCAATTCGCAGCGCCTGGAAAATACGGCGCACGGAGTCCTCGTCTCCTCCGGCGCGGCGAATGACTGTGGCAAGTTGCGTCGTCGTCGACGCCGAGGTCTGTAGGATGGCTTTCGCCATGCGATCCGCAGCGGGTTCGTCTGCATTCTCGAGTAACAGCGCCGCAAGCGCCGGTTCGTCAAGGGTTGCGAGAAAGGCGCTGGCCGGCTGGCCGCGTCGAGGGTTCATGCGCAAATCGAGTGGGCCGTCGTATTTGTATGTGAAACCGCGAGCCGGGTTGTCGATCTGCATGGACGAGACTCCAAGATCCGCCAGAATAATGTCTGCAGGTTCGGGAAGTACTTTCGCAAGGCCCGCAAAATTCGTCCGGTGCACTTTCAAGCCGTCGGGACCAAATCCGAAGGAGCGCAAACGGGCTTCGGTTTTCGGCAATTCGATCGGATCGACGTCGAGTCCGATCAGCCGGCCACCCGGCTGGAGCGCTGACAGGAGAGCGAGCGCATGACCGCCGTAACCCAGCGTGCAATCTACTGCAAGTTCGCCTGCCCGCGGAACCAGAACTTCCATGATCTCGGCAAGCATCACCGGTCGATGAGTGCCGGCGGGAGTCTTGCCCCCGGCGATCACTTTGGCGACATCGCCGGCGTAACGTTCCGGCGCGTGCTCCTTATACTTTTCGGAAAAGTGTCGCGGATTCTTTCCTTTGTACCGCGGTCGGCGCGGGGGGCGTTCCGTGTTCATGGTAGAGAAGAAGTTTTCTTAATGTCGGCTTTGTGTGCCGCAGAAGCCTCGTTTTCAGGTCACAAGTGTTGGCCGCACGCCGTTCAAGCACTTTAGCAATCTGGTTTAATTCTTTTAAAGTCCTCGTAATAGGCGTCGATTTGCAATGAATTGAAAGAAGCGGTCGCGGCGCGGGCGAGCGTATCGCAGCGTTCGTTGCCTTCGTTCCCGTCATGGCCGCGGACCCATTCGAACCGGACGGAGTGGCGATCGCAAAGCTCGAGCATTTCGGCCCAGAGATCCGGATTCAGGGCATCATGCAATTCGCCATTTTTGTCTTTTCGCTTCCAGCCCCGGCCCCTCCATTTCAACGCCCACGACTTTGTCATGGCGTTCACCACGTATTTCGAATCGGAATAAATTACGACGTCGCACGGTTCCTTAAGAGCGCGCAGCCCGGCGATGCACGCCAGGATTTCCATTCGATTGTTCGTCGTCAGCCGGAAACCGCCGGACAGTTCCTTACACCGCTCGCCGTGAAGCATGATGACACCATATCCGCCCGGTCCGGGATTGCCGGTGCATGCACCGTCGGTATAGACGATGACTTTCTTGCGGCTTCCAGCGTCGATGGTCTGTTGCGGTCCGGGCTTGATTGGCGGCAACGTCTGCCGTTGAGCCCCGGGTTGCGGCGCTTGGCCGGGACCCGCCAGGTAGGCCCGTGCATCTTCTAAGCTGCGGAATCCTTTGAATTCAGCCTGAGAGAAACCTTCCGTCTGCAATCGACATTCTTCCCATGAACGGTAGATGCCGGGGTTCAATCCGGCGCGGACCGCATAAAACTTAATCTTCACGTTCGTGCTCATGTCAGTGCCACCGCTCGTCCGGGAGAGACATCCATATTTTGATCCTGCATTTTGCCTCACTCTCGAATTCCTTTCCAATTTTCACTCAAGCAAAAAAGAATTCGCAACGTCTCCCTCGCAGCACTGATCGGAAAACGAAGTCGCGAAATCCGCCGATGCCGCGGCTTATTTGTCGGCGTTTCAGCGGACAAGTTTTGGGCAGGTTGTTGTAAAGTAATCCCTGCTGAAAGGCAGCGCGAGTGCACAATGCAAGACATGACACCTGAAGAGCGGCTCACACGGATTGAGAACCTGCTGGCGACCGTTGTTGAGAGCCAGGCGAGGCATGATGGCCAGATCGAAAAGCAAAATGCCGTAATCGAAAACCAGAATGCAGTACTCGACAAGCAAAATGCGGTACTCGAGAAGCACGCCGCAGCGATCCAGGATTTGATCGTGCTAGGCCGGACGCTTCTCGATTCTCATCAACAGACCGGAGAGCAAATCGACAAGCTACGACATGCGATTGCTGAAATGGGCGACAAAATGCGGGAGTCACAGCAAGCCACGGACGAGAAGCTTCACATCCTGATTGAGACTGTGGATCGAATTATTCGACAGATGAATAAATAAGCCACGAATTTAACGAATTTAACGAATTATTGGCTGGTTTACTGCGACAACAACGAATGTCAAATCTGACCCGCCGCGATAGATCCTATTTCGCCTTCCGCGAATTCTAATCTGCCGACGGCGGATCCTATTTCGCCTTCTGCAGAACGTATTCTGCCGAGCCCAGATCCCGTTCTGCTCTCAAGACACCTCAAGAATGCCTGCATGTGGCCACAGTCGTTTTTTTCGGCCCCGCTTTTTAGCTCGAAAATCAGCCTCAGCGAAACAATATTTTGAGTCCGTAACGTGTTGGCTTTTTGCAAGATATCGCCTCTCGATCGCTTCGAGCCCACATTTACCATGAACCGATTTCTTTTCTCGCGGCATTTATGAAGTATGCGCCGCAATAAGGCGGCCAGAAGAAAGGAGCGTAAAGATGAAAACGAAACCGTTACCGAACGAGTTGGCTGGGCTGGTGATAATTGCAGGAGCGGTTGCCGCGGTCCTGGCCGTTGACTACGGCCTTCATGGGACTCGCTCGGGAAACCGAAGAATGAAACCGTCACGGTTGGGCATCGGCACTTTCGGCAGCGTTTGGGCGTTCATCGTTTCGTTTTCTCCGATGAGTTTATTCAACGAGAGGATGTAAGCCGTTAGTGAGTAGACTTCATCGTTGGTAAGCGACCTGGGTTGACGCCATGGCATGGCGCGGCGGATGTAATCGAAGAGAGTCGTCGCGAAAGGCCAGAAGTTGGCGATGGTCTTCTCCGATTCCATATTTTTGATCGGATCGTTACCGACCAGGCGCGCATTGGCACCTCCTTTGCCGTTTTCACCGTGACACATCGCACACTTTGCGGCGTAGATACGCGCTCCGTCGATCGGCGTACCGCTGCCGGGAGGCAGTCCAACGCCGTTGGGCAGAATGTTGATGTCCCATGCGGCAATGTCAGCCGGCGTGAGGGGCTTTCCAAGGTTCGGCGATTGCGCGAAAGCCAGTGTTGGACTGAAGAGGAATAACAGCGCCGCAAGATGTCCCGCAGCTTTACGCATAGATATGCTTCACCTCGCCGTTGCGATCAATCATCCAACTCGTGATGGCGTTGTAATGTTCGTTGGGAAATGCAGTGACTGCCGGGACGCGTGTAGTTTCACCGCGAACAGCGACGAACTGCGCACGAGTGGGTTGAACGTTATCGGCCTCGTCCCACGCGCGGCTTTGCAATATTGCTGGAGCGCCATCCCATCGCCACGGCATCCGGAATCTGGTGAAGGCTTTGCTCTGGACCGGTTCCTGCAGCGCTGCCTGCGCCCAGGTTGTGCCGCCATCGGCAGATACCATCACCTTCGAGATCCGGCCGTTTCCGGAATACGCGAGACCGGAAATCTCATAGAACCCCGGTCCTCTCATTGCAAGCCCGGGTGATGGGTGAGTGATGAAGGATTTCACCTCTTGCAGAAAGTAAAACTGATACGCCTTCCCGCCTGGCAGGATCGGTGCGTAGATCTTCGACTCGTAGTAGCTCATACCAGGCAATTCCGTAAGCTGAATCCGCCGCAGCCACTTGATGTTCATGTTGCCTTCCCAGCCCGGCAGGAGCAGCCGCATCGGGTAGCCGTTGCCCGGCATGAGCCGCTCGCCATTCTGGTAGAGGGCGATCATGGCATCGTCGAGAGCCTTGCTGATCGGGACGCTGCGGCTTAAATGCGGAGCGTCCGCTCCTTCCACGATCAGCCATTTTGCCTTTGGATCAATACCGGTTTCCTCGAGCAGCGTCGAAAGCCTCACTCCCGTCCATTCGGCACACGACACGAGGCCGTGGAGCGCCTGCAGGTTCGCCTGGATTGGCTCCTGCGAAAATAGCGGCGCACCGTTACCGCCGCACTCGATGAACGCCATGCGGGATTCCATCGGATATCGCGCCAGGGCCTCAAGTGTGAAGACCAGAGGCTGCTTCACCAGACCGTGAATTACGAGACGATGCTTTTCCGGATCGATGTCGGGATCGCCGGCGTGCGAAATCACGAAGTGAAGGCTGTTCTGGCGTCAGTGTTCCATTGAGCAAATGGTGAGGCGTGCGCGCGTGCTGATTGCGTGGCTCGCCCTGAGGATTGCTGAGGGTGCGCACGACGTTCTTTTCGAACCGGGATCGCGTACCGTAATCTGCGACTGTGGTGCCCGGTGCAAGGCTCCATGGATCATCAGACAGCTGTTGTGCGGCTGCGGGTTGAACGAGTGTGAACCCACTCAGTGCCCCAGCGAACGCGGCACCGCCGCGAAGAAACGCGCGCCGGTGAAGCAGCCCGTTGCCGGCAACCACCGGCACATCTTCCCATCGCTCCTTCATTTTCAACCTCCAGCGTACTGACGGAGAAATCCAATCATCCGGGTGCTTACTGCTTCCGGTTGTTCCTGCTGCACCCAGTGGCCGGCGCCATCCACAAGGTGAAATCCCACCATACGCTTGCACGCGGTCGTTTGCATCTTGTCCACGGCGCCAGGCATCTGATAGACGCCCCAATCGCTCTTGCCGGCAATGTACATCGACGGGACATCGATACTGCGGCCTGAAAACGTCAGCTCTCGGCGCCGCTTTTGGGATCTGAGCCGCGGCGCACGCGATAGCCCTGGAGGGCTCCGGTGAACCCCGTCCTGCCGTACTCCATTGCATAGACTTCCACTTCCTGTTCGGTCATCCATTTACACGCGGCGATCCCGGCTGCGGACGGCATGAAAGGCGCGACCGTTTCCGCCATACCTTTGTCTTTCTCCATCACGTAATACGTGGGGATCTGCGCCATCTCTTCGGCAGTGCGCGCTTTCAGTGGATGGGGTTTGTTGCCTTTCCAATCGGCGCTCTTGTAATGGTAATAAGCGCGGAAGAACGCGTGGAGTCCCTGCGGCGCGTGCAGCATGTTGTCGTTTGCTCCGCGCGTGCGCTGATAATTTTGATAATACTTCCGCGGCGGATTGAGCGTCGCCAGCTCCGCATCGAGTTCATCGTCTGTAATAGCTCGCTGAGGTGGTGCAGCGCCGTTTGCAGTATCGAACGGAAGCGCGGGCGGGCCCTCGAAGGGCGAACTCAAGATTGTGATCGTGCGGAAGATGTCGGGCCGGATGAGAGCCGCCCACGATGCAACCGGCGCGCCAGCGTCATGACCGGCCACCATGGCAACGTTGCGATAGCCTAGAGCATATACGAGCCCGATTGCATCCCGTACCATGTTGAGGATTCGGAAGGGATCCGGGTCGGCGTCATAAGAATCGTCCCATCCCGTGGTGCGCCCGTAGCCTCGCTGATCTGGAGCGATCACGTGATAGCCCTCGGCTGCGAGGGGAAGCATTACCTTGCGCCAGCTATAGGCGAGTTCCGGGAATCCATGCATCAGGAGAACCGCCGGGCGTCCCGGTCGTTCGAAGCCGGCTTCGAGCATGTGGACGTTCAGGCCGTTCACGTTTGCGACAATTCGGGACCGGATACCTGCGGCAATCGTGCCATTGCCATACGGCGGCAGAGTTGACGAGCGCGCCTGCCTTGTCCGGCGCGCGATTCCACTGGCCGCGGCAGCCGACATCGCAATGAATTCCCGGCGTGAAAGTTCTGGTGACATCGACATAACCCTCGCTTTGCAACCGACTCGTTTTTTCGAGATCATAGCTCCGTTCATCTATAATCGCGAACTATCCCTGACGAATACGAGGTTGAACCGCGATGAAACTGTGGTTTGTTTCCCTGACCTTTTTTCTGCTGCTGCCGATTCTGGCTCGCGCGGCCGAGGATCCCTATGCCGCGCAGCTGTTCAAACAGAACTGCGCGGAGTGTCATGAAACAGCGGCCAACTCTCCAGGTGCGCGAATTCCGCCGGTTTCGGTCCTTAAGACGATGTCGCCGACAGCGATATTGCGAGCGCTGGAAGCCGGAGTCATGAGGTCGCAGGCGGCGGCACTCTCGACGAACGAACGTCAGTCCCTCGCGAACTTTCTTGGCACGGCGGTGACGGTTGAACGTAAGCGCGATGAAATCACGAATCGATGTCCCGCGGCTGGTGGATTGAAAACTGGCCCGAGCTGGAGCAACTGGGGCGCGGGCATGATGAACACGCGGTTCCAGTCCGCGAAGGATGCAGGAATCAAAGCGGAAGACGCAGGAAACCTGAGGTTGAAATGGGCTTTCGCGTTCCCGGATAGCTCTGCCCTTCGATCGCAGCCGGCAGTGTACGGAGGAAGAGTGTTTGCCGGAGGTCAGGACGGAAGCGTTTATTCTCTGGATGCGGCGACCGGCTGTGTGTATTGGATCACTACGGTGCAGGCTGAAGTCCGGTCCGGCATCACGGTAGCCGAACCTGACGGTAAACCTGCACTCTTCTTTGGGGACTCGTCTGGATATCTCTACGGATTGGATGCAGCAACGGGAAAACAGCTCTGGAAGCTGAGTCTCGACGAACACCCGGCTGCGAAAGCCACCTCCACGCCAGTGTTCTACCGGGGGCGTTTATACGTCGGCGTGTCCTCGCTCGAAGAGGCGTTGGCGGTGTCGCCAGGATACGTTTGCTGCACGTTCCGCGGAAGTGTATCGGCGGTGCAGGCGGCGGATGGAAAAGTTTTGTGGAAAACCCACATGATCGAGGAGACCGCAAAAGATCAGCCGAAAACCAAACGAGGTGCGGCAGTCAAAGGGCCGTCGGGAATCGGTGTCTGGACCGCGCCAACTCTCGATACGGCGCGCGACGTCATGTATGTCACGACCGGCGATAATTATTCGGATCCACCGACGCCGTTCAGCGATGCTGTCGTAGCATTGCAGATATCCACTGGACGGATCCTGTGGTCGAAACAACTCACCGCCGGCGATTCCTGGAACAGTTCCTGCCCCCTCGCAAACAAAGTGAACTGCCCGGATTCCGAGGGTCCGGATTTTGATTTCGCCTCGTCCGCGGCGCTGGTGACGTTACCCGGCGGTCGGCGCGCGCTTCTGCTTGGACAGAAGTCCGGCGTGGCCTATGCAATCGATCCCGATCGACGAGGAGAGATACTGTGGCAAACACGCATTGGAAAGGGCGGCACTGTCGGTGGAATTGAATGGGGAGGCGCAACCGATGGACGCAACTTCTACGTTGCGTTATCGGATGTCGTCTACGAGGCCTCTTTGAAGCCAGGCTCCAATGATCGCCAATACGAACTCGATCCAAAACAAGGTGGCGGGATGTTCGCATTACGCGCGGACAATGGCCAGCTCCTCTGGCAGACGCCCCCTCTCGGCTGCGGCGATCGCAGGCCATGCAGTCCAGCTCAATCCGGGGCGGTCACAGCGATTCCAGGCGCGGTATTTTCAGGCTCGCTTGACGGGCATCTACGAGTGTATGCGGCAACGACCGGGAAGATTATCTGGGACTACGACACCGATCGGGAGTTCAAGACGACCAATGGCATTCCGGGCCACGGCGGCTCGCTCGATGTCGGGGGTCCCGTGGTCGCAGGTGGAATGGTGTTCGTCAACTCCGGGTCCGCGCAACGAAACGGTCTGCCGGGTAATGTCCTTCTGGCATTCGGGGTCGGAGAGAAGTAGTATCCAGCGCTTTTTAGCTCGGATAAGCCACGGATTAAACGGATTAAATCCGTTCAATCCGTGGCTTATCCGCTATGCCGCAAGTATGTAGCGCTTCTCGATCTCAGAACGAATGTGTTTCCGGCTCTCTGACGCGCTGATCTCGGATCTTTCCATCGGCTCCGCCTGCCGGGCAAGATCGGGTCTTTGATGACGTCCCGGAACCAACGTGAGATATCTCCATTCTTCACATGAAACAGCCAGGTGTCGTCATCGACGCCGTCCGCAAGATTGATGAACATGGAGAGATTTTGCGCTTTGAGATTGAGTTTTCCCTCCGGCCCGCGGAAATAAAAGCATAGGTCGGGAGTCAACTCGCCTTCCGCGTACTTGCGGCGATGCCGTTGTCGTGCGGCACGAGGTACAGCGGCCTGGAAACGGATCGGACCTTCCGTGCTGTCGCGGAACCATGCGAGCGCCTCACCGCTATTCAAGGTGATTGATCCGACAGACGGCGCCGCGTCTCCCACGGTACCGGCGAAAATGCTCAGTGTTGCGGCCGGATCTTCGCCAACCGCAACCACGACATCGATCGTCGAAAGAATCGCCGGGGAGACGCGATCGGGTTCCAGCGTGATCAGTATCAAGCTGTCCATGCTTTGCGAAACCGTAAGCCCCGCAGCCTCCCACGAGGAGGGCAAAACGTGATGTGCTTCGTCGATCACGATCCAGTGCGGCCGTCCCGTCTTTGCCCGCAACTCCTGGACACGTGGGAGCAATTGCTGAAACAACGTTGGTCTTTCGCTCATGCCGGCGCCAATCATGTTCAACGCGACGTTTTCTTCCGGCTTTACAATCAGATCGAGAGCCTCGGTAATGCTCGGGGGCCTCTTCTCGTCTCCAATCACGATCCCGTCCGTAAAGCTCGAATAGTCGCCTTCCGGGTCGACAATCAGAAATTGATAATGCTGCTCTTCAAGGCGCTCCAGGAATGCCGCCGCCAGGCTCGATTTTCCGCCGCCGGAGCTGCCGGCGATCAGTATGTTGCTGCCGTAAGGCGAGACGCAGAGATCCGAGCCGTCCACACGTTTTCCAATACAGATCCTGCGATGAAGACGATGCTCGAGCTGGCCTAAATCTGTCGCAATGAGCGCCTGAATCAGCTCTGTCGTGCCCTCGCCGTGTCCGTGCGATGTCACCCAATCGACCCGTTCTTTCAGGGTGTTCAGCGCGTTGGCAACTGCTACAGAGCATTCACAGAGCGATAGGAATGCGTGATCGTTTTCGGCATCTCCTACGCCGACCACGTTATGCGGGGAAAGTCCGAGTTCCTGAAGCGCCACACGCAATCCCGTCGCTTTGTTGACGCCGGAAGGAAGGATCATGACCGCGCCTTTATTGAAAATAACTTGTAGTTCCAGGCCAAGATCGCGGATGACTTCGACCGCAGTCTGTTCGTACGGCTGCCAGGTCGCGACAATAACGCGACCCACCGACACACGCTCAGCCCCTCGCTGTATCAGTTCGCGAGTAAATTCTTCGGGGGGTCGTTCGGCCAGCGTTTGTTCTTCTCGAGTGGACGGGCGGTATAACAGTGCCCCGTTTTCTGCGACTACCCGGTCAAAGAGATCGAGCCGCGGAAATACGCTCATCAGGTCTTCAAGTTCTCTACCGGTGACGAGGATGAGCTTACGGCCGGATTTGCCGACTTCTGCGAGGGCGTCGATGGTCGTTTCGCTGACTCGACCGTCGTGAGCGATCGTACCGTCATAGTCGCAGGCCAAGGCGTGATAACGCATGTAAACTATTGCTGCACCTGAAGTACCTACTGGCGCGGCAAATGAACGTCGGCCATCATTCCGCGTGCGCTGCCACGGCCAATGCCTTCAAACAGGGGCAATGGCGATTCTACGATCTGGGCAAATTTCTGGATGGCGTCGCGTTGATCCGGCCGCAGCGCAAGACAGGCAGAAGTCGAAATAACCAGCACGCTTCGGCCGTCTTTCTTCTGGATTTGCAATACATTCCCGGCGAAACGCTCGAGTTGCTTGACATCAATGTTGATGAATTCGCGGCCCGTCGATTTCAGACTATCCCACACCCGTTTGTGCTCCGCTGAGTCCCGAATGGAATCCGGGCAAAAGATCACAAACCGGTCCCCGATACTGACGGTCATGTCCGTATGCAATATGGGTTCGCCGTTCTCCTGCGTAGCGTGGAAGGTTACGGGATTGTAGCCCAGAGTTCCGCAGATTTCCTGCAGGACGGTCTCATTCGTACGGGGAGAAATGTTGGCATAAGCAATATGATCTGCATGATCAAAAACCACACTCCCCGTACCCTCCAGAAACCGCCCATGATCTTCGTGATGGGTGAGATCGATGACGCGCGAAATCCGAAAACCACTCGCCTGAAGCTTGTCAATGACGTCTCTCCGCCGTTCCGGTCTCCGGCTGGGCGCCAGCATGGGATACAGGACGATGGTCC
This sequence comes from uncultured Acidobacteriota bacterium, assembly GCA_963738025.1. Taxonomy (GTDB): domain Bacteria; phylum Acidobacteriota; class Terriglobia; order 20CM-2-55-15; family 20CM-2-55-15; genus 20CM-2-55-15. The sequence continues at coordinate 341,353 of CAVTWA010000004.1, forward strand.
CGTCGTGATGTAGTGAAACCCAGTTGTTTGGGAACACCGCGTCGGGCGTATGGAGTTCTTCTTTGTCTTCGTACAATGATGACTTCGACTCCGGCGCCCTTCAGGCGATTTTCAAGGATGTCAAACTCCATGCGCGCCCGCCGTTCGATCTCTTTTCGATTGTTATCTGTGATTTCCCGCTGAAAAAGGAATGACGGGGCCGTATCCGGATTAAAGCCGAACGAAGCGGGTCTGACCATGACGACAGCCGTCGGTAATTGCATACAACCGCAGTTTACATGAGAGCGCCGGGGGCGGCGCCAGATCTCTCAGACCTCCAGCAGCAGCCGCGCCGGCTCTTCGATCAGTTCCTTGATTCGCTTGAGGAAAGTGACGGCTTCGCGCCCATCGATGACGCGATGATCGTACGTAAGCGCAACGTACATCATTGGACGAATGACGACAGCGCCGTCGCGGGCAACGGGCCGGTCTTCAATGGAGTGCAAGCCGAGGACACCGCTTTGCGGCGGATTCACGATAGGAGTGGAAAGCATTGATCCGTAGATACCGCCATTGCTGATCGTAAAGGTGCCCCCTTGCAACTCATCGACTTTGAGCTGATTCGACTGCGCCCGCTGTGCAAAATCCGCAACGGCCCGCTCGATTTCCGCAAAACTCATTCGTTCGGCGTTACGGACAACGGGCACGACCAGGCCTTTGCCGCCGCCAACTGCAATGCCGATATCGTAGTAATTGCGGTACACGATGTCATGGCCGCGAACTTCGGCGTTCACCTGCGGAACGAGTTTTAATGCTTCGATCGATGCTTTCACGAAGAACGACATGAAGCCAAGCTTGATGCGGTATTTCGCCTGAAAGGCGTCCTGATGCTGTTTGCGCAAGGCGATTACGGCCGACATGTCGATCTCGTTAAAGGTGGTGAGAAGAGCCGCGGATTTTTGAGCTTCAACGAGACGCTCGGCGATCCGGCGGCGGATTGGAGTCATGGGAACGACTTGTTCTTCCCGGCCATTGGCCGGAGATGGAGCTGTTTTTACAGGCAGGCGCTCGGGATTGACCTCCACAGCGGCCGGAGCACGGGTGCCCGCCACAGCGCCACTGCTCGATTTAGTCCCGGTCGATTTATTCCCGTTAGGCTCTATGTAACCGATCACGTCGCCCACCGAGGCTTTATCGCCTTTTTGTTTCAGAACCGAAGAGATTGTTCCAGAAGCAGGCGACGGCAGTTCTACTGTGACTTTTTCTGTTTCAATGACGACCACAGGATCGTCCTGATTCACGGTCTCACCTTGATTTTTGAGCCAATCCCCGATTTCGACTTCCGTGATCGACTCCCCGACTGATGGCACGACTAGTTCAACAGGCATCCCAGTAACCTATTATGCAAAGGCTTCCGCAATCAACTTTTCCTGCTCCTGCTTGTGACTATTGTGCGAACCAGTCGCAGGACTCGCGGACGCCGGGCGGGAAATCCCCTTGAACGGCAGGCGGTTCAGCATGCTTTCCCCAAATCGTATTTTCAGGAAACGCCAGGCCCCCATATTCTCGGGTTCCTCCTGAACCCAGTACACCGGCGTCCCATCGCGGTAGGATCGAAACGCTGCTTCGAAACTCGCATCGCTGACGGGATACAGCTGTTCGAGACGAATGATTGCCACATCTTTCCGGGCCAACTTTTCCCGTTCGCGCTCGAGATCAGAATACACTTTACCGCTGCACATCAGAATTCGTGTGATTTCAACTCCGTTTGCAGGCGCTGCATCCGGAAGAATGCGTTCAAACCGGCCCGTGGCAAATTCGTCCAGGCGGGATGTTACCCGGGGATTCCGCAGAAGACTCTTTGGCGTCATTAGAACCAGCGGCTTCCTCCATCGGCGTAATACCTGTCGTCGCAGACAATGGAACAGTTGTGCGGGAGTCGTTGGTTGGACAACCTGGATATTGTCGTCCGCGGCAAGCTCGAGAAATCGTTCCAGCCGCGCGCTCGAATGTTCGGGTCCCTGCCCTTCCATTCCATGCGGCAGCAACAACGTGACACCGCTGAGCCGCCTCCACTTGTCTTCCGCCGCTGCAATGAATTGATCGACGATTACCTGAGCAGCATTCCAGAAATCGCCGAACTGTGCCTCCCAGGCGACAAGTCCGTCCGGCGTATCGAGGCTGTAGCCGTACTCAAATCCAAGGACGCCCGTTTCAGAAAGTGGGCTGTTGTAGATCTCGACCGGTGCCTGATCCGGCGCGAGATTCTGAAAAGGCTTGTATTCCCTTCCAGTTTCCACGTCATGGAGAACAGCATGGCGGTGACTGAAGGTTCCTCTTTCGGAATCCTGCCCGGACAATCGCACTCGCGCTTGTTCGGTGGCGAGCGTAGCGAATGCAAGCGCTTCACCCGCCGCCCAGTCCAGGGGACGCTCACCACGCGCCATCTGACGGCGCAAGCGGATGCCGGCCTCGATCTTGGGGTGCGGCCGAAAGCCGTCCGGCACCGTCGACTGCATCTCGAGCAGTTCTACGAGCCGGTCGCGATCGACACTCGTATCGACTTCCTCCACATTTTCGTCTGCCCCTCCGACGTAGCCGGTCCAGATGCCGCGAAGAATTTCGGAGGGAACGGTATAGCTGTCGCTGGTAGCCTGGGACAGTTCGTGTTCGAGGAGTTCCTGGCGCCGCACGGCAATTTCATCGGCTTCCTGCCGGGTCACTCCATTCAGTTTGAGCAAATGCTCCAGATACCCCTCGCGAACGGATTTCCGCTGTTTGATGGCTCGATACATCAGAGGTTGCGTAAAGAACGGCTCGTCACCTTCGTTGTGGCCCAGCCGCCGGTAACACCACATATCCACCACCACGTCGCGTTTGAACCTCCGCCGAAAATCCATGGCAAGCCGGATCACCTGCGCCACAGCTTCCGGATCCTCGCCATTGACATGAAAAATCGGGATCTGGAGCATTTTCGAAATATCGCTGGCATAAACGCTGGATTTGGTTTCGGCGGGGGAAGTCGTAAAACCGATCTGGTTGTTGACGATGATGTGCATCGTGCCGCCAACGGTATAGGCGCTCAGCTGGCTCAGGTTCAGGGTTTCCTGAATCACCCCCTCACCGGCAAAAGCGGCGTCGCCGTGGATCAACATCACCATGCCGCGCTTCCGCTCCGTATCACCGGAGCGGTCCTGCTTGGCTCTCATTCTTCCGAGAGCTACCGGATTCACGAACTCCAGGTGGCTTGGATTGAAGCAAAGCGACAGATGGATCTTACGGCCCGAAACCGTCTCCCAATCCGAGCTGTAGCCCAGGTGATACTTCACATCGCCCCGGCCGCCAATATAAAGGTCGGGATCCAGGTCCGCGAACTCGCGAAAGATCTGGCCGGGACGCTTGGCCATGATGTTCGCGAGCACATTCAGGCGGCCGCGATGCGCCATACCCAGAACAATCTCGTCGATACCCTGTTCGCCCGCTCGTTCGATCGCCAGATCCAGCAACGGAATCAGACTTTCTGCGCCTTCGAGGGAAAAGCTTTTGGCGCCGATGAACTTCTTGCGGATGAATTCTTCGAAAATGACGGAATCGGTCAACCGCGTCAGAATTCGGATCTGTTCCGCACGATTCAGGTCTGAACGGTTGCCCGAACTCTCCATGCGTTCCTGCAGCCAAAGGCGCACAAAGCTGTCGTCGATGTGCATGAACTGAACGCCAATGGTCCGGCAATATGTGTTGCGAAGACGCTCGAGGATTTCGCGCAACGTAAGCGATCCACCGCCACACATCGCCTCGCAGGCAAACCGGCGGTCCATGTCGGATTCGCCGAGACCATAGAAATCGAGATCCAGTTCAGGAGGCTTCGCCCTGGGTATCCCTAACGGATCGAGCTGCGCCGCCATGTGGCCGCGCACCCGATAATTCCGAATGAGCTGGTCGATTCGCTCCTGCAGAACCGCTGTGGTTGCCTCTTCGGTTGCGGCACCATTGCCGTGTGTAGAAGGAGGATTGAAAATGCTCCACGGTTTGAATGCAGGGGCAGATGTTTCCGCCTGAGACGAACCGTTTCCTCCCGAAATGGATTGAAAGTACTCGCGCCAATCCGGAGGAACCGACTGCGAATCACGCAAGTAGTCCGCATAGAGTCCTTCTATAAATTCCAAACCTGCGCTGCTCGGTAGCCTCGTTTCCGCCATAGGACAAGGATATCAAGTACCACGTGCTCACGCGATTAACATACTTGACGCATCCCCTCGGGCTTTTAGCCGCGGAGCGGCTAATAACGCTGAAGGATTCCGGTCGAAGGAGTACCATCTATGTCGCTGTGCAACGGGTTTGAAAGGGTGTCCACGTGAGGATCGAATTTTGCCCATTTGCCTCGAAATGATTTTTTTCGATACACTGCCCCCCTTGAAGGTTGGGAGTCCACGTATGACAAAACTAAGTTTCGGTGGGTTGTTGAGCCTCGTTTTTGCAACATTGCTTCTCGCGGGGAGCTTTGACGCCGCGCAGGCTCAGGTGACGGCTACAGTCTCCGGAAGGGTGGAAGACGCGACCGGCGCCAGCGTTGGGGGTGCGGTCGTCACGATCAAAAGCCTTGAAACGGGGGCTACCCGGACTGTGACCACAGACGAAACCGGCAACTATCGGGTTCTTTCCCTTGGCGTCGGGGCCCAGGAAGTCCGCGCGGAGAAACCGGGCTTCAGGTCAGCCGTGCGAACCGGAGTCAATCTGTTTGTCGGCCAGGAAGCCGTCGTCAATCTGAAACTCGACGTGGGCGAAGTCGCGCAGGAAGTAACGATATCGGCCGATAGTCCTTTGGTCGACACGACGACGGCGTCGGTCTCAGGGTTGGTCGCCGAACGCGAAATCAAAGAACTGCCCCTCAACGGGCGAAGTTTTGACAGCTTAATCACCCTGAACGCCGGAAGTATCAATTACACATATAAAAGCCCCGGCACGGTGACCAGCAGCGGTTTCACCTTCTCTGTCGCCGGCCGGCGGCCGCTGGATAATATCTTTCTGCTCAACGGCATCGAGTACACCGGCTCGAGCCAGCTCTCGATCACGCCGGGCGGAGTCAGCGGCTATCTGCTGGGGATCGATGCAGTGCGTGAATTCAATGTCCAGACCGGAACATATTCCGCAGAATACGGAAAGCGCGCAGGCGCGCAGGTCGCGGTAGTCACACAATCCGGGACCAATCAATTCCACGGCTCCGTTTTTGAATTTCTTCGCAATAGCGCACTGGATGCGAGAACGATTTTCGATATCAATCCGACTCCCGGCGCCCAGAGTTCCGCGGCGCCATTCCGCAGAAATCAATTCGGTGGAAGTGCCGGCGGCCCGATCCAGAAAGACCGGCTGTTTCTCTTTGGAAATTACGAAGGATTCCGCCATCGCCTGGGAATAGGCAGCATTGCAGTAGTTCCCGATTCAAAGGTTCAGCAAGGCCTGGTGCCGAGTGCGGCGACCGGCGTCTATACGCCCGTCACGGGACTCAAGCCGGAAATGTTGAACTACTTCCAGTTGTGGCCGCAAGCGAACGGACCGGAAATATTGGTGCCCTCGACAACGGCCGGCGTGGGCCTGGTGCCCAGTGGAAGCGCATACTCTTACAACAGCCCTAAACAGTCGATCAATGAAGACTTCGGAACGCTGAAGGGCGACTACATATTGAGTAAGAAGGATTCACTCTCCGTTTCCTACACGATCGATGATGGTAACAACCTCTCGCCATTGGCCGATCCCTTATTTGCAAACTACCTGACGCTTCGATCCCAGGTAGCAAGCGTCCGCGAAACGCACATCATTTCGCCACGTGTGTTGAACACTTTCAGCGCGGGCGTGTCCCGTGCAGGTTTTGCGCTGGACTCCTCGTTACTTGGTACGTTTCCGGCCAGCCTGTCATTTGTTTCCGGCCAGGGGCCTGGGGGTGTCATCATCGGCGGCACCACGACGACGACCGCTGCCGCAGCACTCACCTCTGCGGGACCCAATAACGCCGCGGGTGCCCAGAACCACAGAAATCTGTTCACGCTTTCCGATACCGTCCAGGTCAGCCGCGGCGTACACCAGTTCAACGTCGGCGGCTGGTTTCAGAAAATACAGGACAACGAAAACACCGCTTCGCGCCGCCTGGGAGTTGCCAATTTCACGAACATGACCACGTTCCTTCAAGGAACGACCAGCAGCTTCCAGGTTGTACCCAGTGCTACGGAACTGGGGTTCCGAAGCTTGTTTGGCGCGTGGTATGCGGAAGATGAAATGCGAGTGCGCCGCAACCTGACGGTCCGCGTCGGGCTCCGCCACGAGTTCACAAACGGTTGGAATGAGAAGTACGGTAGAGCCGCAAACTACATAACCGATGCGAATGGTGTCCTTTTGACCAATCCACAGATCGGAACCTCCGTCTTCACTGAAAACAAAGCGAAATGGCTGCTCAGTCCGCGAGTTGCTCTCGCATGGGATCCTTTTGGAAAAGGCAAAACGGCGGTCCGGGCCGGGTTCGGAGTCTATTACTCCTTGATTGATAATCTGTCGTTCCTGTTGAACTCGTTGCCGCCTTACAACGGCTCGGTCACGTTCTCAGGTCCACTCTCGAACTTTCTGCCGATTGCACAAGGCGTTCAACCGCCTCCGGCTTGCGGGCCCGGCGTGACGACTACGTGCAGCACCTTCGCGCCTCAAGGAATCGAACCGGCTGCGAAAACACCTGCGGTCAACGAATGGAACTTGACTATTGAGCATCAGGTTGGATCCAGCACAGCCATTCGCATCGGCTATGTGGGATCCTTCGGATATCATTCGTTGCTCAGCATCGATCCCAATACCATTCCGGCTCAGGTGTGCAGCGATCCAGCCGGTTGCAGGAGCGGTACGGTTCCCCAGGGCACGCGCTACATTCCGCTGCTTCCAACACCTCCTGCGCCGGCGAGTTCGGCGCGTCCGAATCCTTATCTTGGCGCGGGATTCTTCTGGTACGCCGCCGGAAACAGCAGTTACAACGCGCTCCAGTTCGAAGTGAATCGGAGGCTCAGTCAGCGCCTGCAGTTCCGGGCAAATTACACATGGGCAAAGAGTCTGGATATGAACTCCGCCTTGACCATTGCCCAGGCGCAGAATCAGCCTCAGATGGTATATGACCGGACAGATCTCCGCCGGGATTGGGGCCCGTCGGCGCTGACGCCGACAAGTCAGGCGACTATTTCCGGTCATTACGATCTTCCCTTCGGTTCGACTAGTGCGAAAGGCATCGCGAAACTGGCATCCGGCTGGCAACTCAACGGAATAACGTCCTTGTTAAGCGGATTTCCATTTACCCCCCAGGTGGGCTCGAATCGATCCGGCGACGGTAATACACGTAATCCCGACCGTCCCAATCCAAATCCGGCATTCACCGGCCCGATATTGTTGAAGAAGCAAACTCAATGGTTTGACCCAGGCGCTTTCGTCCTGCCGACGACGGGTACGTTTGGAAGTGTGGGAAGAGGAACGCTGCGTGGTCCGGGACTCGCAAATCTCGATTTGTCGCTGCTTAAAAACACCTCGCTGACCGAGCGAGTGGGATTGCAATTCCGGGCAGAGTTCTTTAACGCATTAAATCATGTGAACCTGGGAGCGCCGAATGCGACCGTGTTCGCCAGCACCGGAGCAGTGAGTCCCTCCGCCGGCTTGATCACGACATTAGCTACCGATTCGCGACGAATCCAATTTGGTTTGAAGCTGACGTATTAACCTGAATTCCTCACGAGTCTTCGCCAAAGGAGTTGATAAGCCACGGATTTAACGGATTTCAATCCGTTGAATCCGTTCAATCCGTGGCTTATCCGAACCCCACCTCACATGAGTGAAATAGGATCCACGTCGACGATGATTTTGGTGGCGCCGATTTTCTTCTCCTCGACATAGGCCTGGAGACGCTCCAACATGCTGTGAAGCGTCGCTCGAGACGACGACTTGATCAGCAACTGATGCCGATGGACGTGTTTAATACGCTCGAGAGGAGCGGGAGCAGGCCCGAGAATCCGGACGGCATCAGACCGGATCGAATCCAGAAATTCGCCAACGCCTCGAGCGGTCTCAACGGCACGAGAGGGCTCCTGATCGGTCACCATGATGCCGGCCAGCGAAGTAAATGGCGGATAAAACATAGCTTTCCGGTAGCGAACCTCCCGCGCGTAGAAATCCTCGAACCGCTGATTCACCGCGAGTTGAAACGTGTAATGGTCCGGAAAGTAACTCTGGACCACAACCTCTCCAGGGTCAGCACCACGGCCGGAGCGGCCCGCAACTTGAGTGAGTAACTGAAATGTGCGCTCTGCGGCGCGAAAGTCAGGCAGGGCAAGAGGTGCATCCGCGCCTATCACTCCGACGAGCGTAACGCCGGGAAAATCGTGACCTTTTGCGATCATCTGCGTGCCAACCAGAATATCGATTTCGCCATTTCTGAAACCACCGAGAACCCGCTCAAAATCGCGCATGTGGCGCATCGTGTCGCGATCCACTCGTCCGATACGCGCATCAGGAAACATTTCCTTGAGCTCAGCCTCGAGCCGTTCGGTTCCCTCGCCAACGTAGTGGATGTATTCGCTGTCACATTCGGTGCATCGCGCCGGAGGACGGCGTGCAAGACCACAGTAGTGGCACAGCAGCTTCTCGATGTTCCGGTGATAGGTCAACGCCACGCTGCAGGCACTGCACTGGAATGTGAATCCGCAGTGGCGGCAGAGAAGGAAGGCCGCATACCCGCGGCGGTTCAGCAGAATCATCGTCTGCTGCGCGCGCGCCAGTCGTATAGCGATGGCATCCACCAGCGGTCGTGAGAAAACCACTTGTTTTCCCGCGGCCGCATATTCTTCGCGCATGTTGACGATTGCGATGTCCGGCAACGGGCGATCTTCGACGCGCTTCGCCAGCGTAAGCCGTCGATACTTCCCGGTCTCGGCGTTTCGGAAGGACTCCATAGAAGGCGTCGCCGATCCGAGAACAGCAACGGCTCCCGTAATCTTTGCACGCATCACCGCTGTGTCACGGGCGTTGTAGCGCGGGACTTCCTCCTGCTTGTAGCTGGTTTCATGCTCTTCATCGACCACAATCAGACCAAGGTCGGCCAGCGGCGCAAACACTGCCGAGCGTGTGCCGATGACGATCGGCGCCTGGCCGCTGAAAATCCGCAGCCACTCATCAATCCGCTGGCGCTTCGTGAGAGAACTGTGAAGGATTGCGGTCTTCCCGGGGAAACGCGAGGCGAAACGATCGGTCAATTGGGGGGTAAGCCCGATTTCCGGAACCAGAATGAGAGACGCTTTTCCGGCAGCGAGGAAATGCTGGGCCGCACGCATGTAGACTTCGGTCTTGCCGCTGCCGGTAACGCCATGGAGAAGGACAGGCCGAAAAGCTTGAGGGCTGATGATAACTTCAAGAGCCCCGGATTGTTCTTCGGTCAGAGCCGGCCGGAACACTGAAGGGTTCGGGCGTTCGGCCGCGGCGGTCGCCTTTCCCGAACCGGCCCTTTCGACATGCTTAGCGGTAATCCCGGGCGGCAATGCGCCCTTCAGCACCTCTCCCAGGGGCGAGACGTAGTACTCCGAGATCCATCGGCAGAGCTCGAAAATTTCGGGACGAAGGAGAGGAGCGTTATCGATGACGGCTTTTACGGTAAGAGCTTTGACTTCAGGCGTCGTCTCATGAAGTGAAACGACAAACCCCTCTACGTCCCGCTTGCGGAACGGAACCACGACACGGCACCCGGGCTCCACAGGATCGGAGACACAATAGACAAACGTCCGCGAGAGCGGCAGACACACCGCTACATCAGCATACATGCAGACCTAGGACTTCAGCCGTAAGAGTTCCGCGCGGATCTGTTTCATGTCCTCCCAGACCTCGCGCTTCTTCTCAGGCGATCGCAAGAGGTAAGCGGGATGGAACGTTGCGATGACGCGTAGGCCGTCCAAGTCGAAGAATCGTCCGCGTAATTTTGAAATCGGCGACGTTGTCTGAAGCACTGTTTGCGCTGCAAAAGTGCCAAGACAGCAAACAACCTTCGGACGAATCGTCGCGAGTTGCTTCTTGAGAAAAGGGTTACAAGCGGCAACTTCGTCCGGCTCGGGATTTCGGTTTTCGGGCGGGCGGCACTTCAAGACATTGCAGATATACACATCTTCTCGTTTGAGACTGATCGACTCGATGATCTTCGTCAATAACTGACCCGCTCGGCCGACGAATGGCACCCCCTGCGCGTCTTCGTCGGATCCAGGAGCTTCACCGACAAAAACGAGCTCGGCCTTGGGATCACCCACTCCGAAAACGATGTTCTTGCGTTTCGGAGCCAGTTTGCATCGTTGACAATCGCCGATTTCGGCGCGGATCGACTCGAGATTGGACAGCTTGGACGGCATTATTTCCTGTTGGTCCTCATGACGCTTCAGCGGCTGGGAGTGAATTTCCGCTGTCTGCGGCTGGATGGAGAGAGTTTCGACACCGATATCGCGAAAAAATCCCAATTGAGCGACGAGTTCGTTTGAATTCATTTCAGCAATTGCACAACGCGATCAAGAATCTTGTCGGCCAACACATGTTTACTGACCAGCGGAACTTCTTCCGCATCGCCAGACGCATCAATGATGGTTGCTTGATTCATATCGCTATCGAAGGCCGAATCAGGACCACTCACAGGATTGACAACGATGAGGTCGAGATTCTTAGCTTTCAGTTTTTCACGGCCATTGCTGGTGTGATTTTCGGTCTCGGCGGCAAAACCGACCAGAATTTTTCCGTTCTTTTGCGTTCCGAGCTCTTTCAAAATGTCGGTGGTCGGCTCGAGTTCTATGGTCAGACCGCCAGATTGCTTTTTGATCTTCTGCGCCGCTACCGATTTCGGACGGAAGTCGAGCGGCGCCGCCGCCTTGATCACCACGTCCGCATCGCCGGCATGATCCAGCACGGCGCGCCGCATTTCCTCGGTGGTACGGACGCGAATGACGTCATGAAAGTCAAGCTCCGTCGGGCCGGATACGAGCACGACATTCGCCCCACGGTTACGTGCCGCCTGGGCAATGGCATATCCCATTTTTCCGGAAGAACGATTGCTGATGTAGCGCACCGGGTCGATGTCCTCGACCGTCGGCCCGGCCGTCACAATAACTTTCCGGCCCTCGAGATCACGGACACGGTCCAAAATCCGCATCGCGTATTCAACGATTTCTTCGACGGGAGCTAACCGCCCGGGACCGTAAGTACGGCACGCCATCTGCCCGACTTCCGGATCGATCACCCGGGCCCCGCGGCTTCGCAGCGTTCGCAGGTTGGCTTGCACCGAGGCGTGCTCCCACATCCGCGCATTCATTGCCGGCGCCAGAACCACGGGCGCCGTGACAGCCAGATGGAACGTCGTTAGAAAATCATCCGCGGTACCGGCTGCCAGCCGCGCAATACAATCGGCCGTGGCTGGCGCGACGAGGAAGAGATCGATCGACTGTGCCACAAGAATATGGTCGAAAGCCCCCTCGAAGTCGCTGCCGGAATGGGAGCCTTCGAAAAGATCGATATAGACTTTGTTGCCGGACAAGGCTCTGAACGTCAGAGGCGTCACGAACTGCGTTGCACCTTTCGTCATCAGGACGGTCACGTCGACTGCACGATCCTGCAGACGACGTACAATCTCTGCGGCCTTATAGCATGCGATGCCTCCGCTGACGCCAAGCGCTACTTTCATTCACTCCGCTCATTCTTCCGGCTGAGGTTCTACCTGCGGGATGTCGCCAGCACGCTCTGGAATGCGGAATTTCACGAGGTTCTGCAGAATCTCTTTTTGAGCGATCTGCGTCGCTTTGTGGCGGGGCTCCTTGAGCATTGGTGCGCTGCCGCCCTGAATCTGGCGCGCTCGCAATGCGGAAAGGATAACAAAGCGGTATTTACTATCAATATTATCGGGAATGGTAATCAAGCTAGACCTCCGAACGATGCAATGATCTCCTCGATACGACTCTGCTGACGGCGCGGTACGGCTCGACCGCTACGCACGATGGACTCGAGGAGAAGGATGGAATTCTCAAGAATGTCGTTGATGATGATGTAATCGTAGTCGCGATAAAAGAGGATTTCACCTTTGGCGATTTCCAGACGACGGCGGATCACATCGTCCGGCTCCAACATACGCGATTTCAGCCGGCGCTCCAATTCCTTAAAGGATGGAGGCAGTACGAAAATTGCTGTCGCGTTGCCGACCTTCTCTTTTACCTGTCTGGCTCCCTGGACATCGATGTCGAGAATGACATCCTTGCCTTGTTCCAGGTGATCCTGCACAAATCTTCGTGTGGTGCCGTAAAGCTGGCCATTGAATTCCGCCCATTCGAGGAACTCACCGCTCTCGACCATGTTCAGAAATGCAGGACGATCGACGAAGAAGTAATCCACACCGTCCCGCTCGCCTTGACGAGGCAGCCGGGTCGTGTACGAAACCGAAAAATTCAAATCTTTGAAGGTGCGAAGTAAGTGCTGCAGAAGAGTGGTTTTACCCGACCCGGAAGGGGCCGACACAATGTATAAGTTTCCGTACATTCGAAAACTTTCATTATAGCACCCCTTTCAAAGAAACGAGGGGTCTGACCCCATTGACCCCCTTACGCATTATTCGATGTTCTGGACCTGTTCGCGGAGCTTTTCGATTTCGACTTTAATTTCGATGGCAGACTGGCCGATTCCGGCGCCGAGTTCATTCAATCCAGAGGTTTTCGACAGGATGGTCGTCACCTCCCGGTTCATTTCCTGCAGGATGAAGTCCATGCGCTTGCCGGCTTCGTCTTGCATGCCCTTCAGCCCGGCAAACTGGTCAAGATGACTGCGAAGGCGGGTCGTTTCTTCTGCAATATCGCTGCGCTCGGCGTAAAGCAGCGCCTCTGTTTCCAGCCGGTGGCCGCTCTCGGCGACCAGTTGCGGAGCAAGTTCGGTGACGCGGGCGATAAGTTGCTGACGATAATGCTCGACGAAATCTTTAGCGTGCGCGAGGATTGTCTGCAGGTGGCGGTCGATGTTTGCCAGCCGCGCATCGATGTCCGCCATCAGCGATTCGCCTTCTGTGATCCGCATTTGTTTGAGCTGCTGAAGAGCAGCATTCGTGGCCTCGCCAATTTTTTCGCCGATCAGGTCTAATTCTTCCTTGGATAAATCGCTGGTAGAAACGGTGACGAGACCCGGCAGTCGGGTGATCATTTCCAGCGTCAGTTCGCCTTGTAATGGAAGTGTTCGCTTCAAAGACGAGACCATCTCGGCATAGGCTCGAATCAGCTCATGATTGACATCGAGTCTGATGTTTTCGCGCTTGTAATCGATCCGGACGAACACATCCAGCCTTCCGCGTTTGAAGCCAGCCGAAATCTTCTGCCGGACGACGTTCTCGAAGTTCTGATACTCACCAGGAATCTTCGTATGCACATCCAGATACCGGTGGTTGACACTCTTGACTTCGATCAGCACCCCCAGATTGGGCGCCTCTGCCCGAGCGGATCCAAAACCGGTCATGCTGTAGATCATGAGTTCACATCCTGAAATTGCAAATTATAGAGCTTCCAGTATAGACCGCGCCGGACAACAAGCTCCTCATGATTACCGATTTCACGAATATGGCCATCCGCAAGCACGATGATCCTGTCCGCCCTGCGGACCGTCGATAACCGGTGCGCGACGACAATCGTTGTTCGTCCTTCCATCAAGTTCTGCAGCGCTTGCTGAACCAGTGCCTCCGATTCGGTGTCGAGCGACGAGGTGGCTTCGTCCAGGATCAGGATGGGCGCATTTTTCAAGATCGCTCGTGCAATTGAGATGCGCTGGCGTTCACCGCCGGACAGCATCAACCCCCGCTCGCCGATCCTGGAATCGTAGCTGGTGACGAATTCGTGAACGAGAGCCGCCCTGGCGGCACGCTCGATATCGTCGGCGCCGGCGCCTGGGTCACCATAGGCTATGTTGGCCCGGACGCTATCGTCGAACAGAATCACATCTTGAGTCACTATCGCGATCTGCCGCCGGAGAGACTCCAGCTGAAACTCACGGACATCGGTACCATCAATGAGCAAGTGTCCGGCAGTAACATCGTAAAATCGCGGCAGCAGGTTCACCAGCGTGCTTTTTCCTGCTCCGCTGGACCCGACTATGGCGACGACCTCGCCGCGGCGGACAGTGAACGAGATGCCATTGAGAACGGGATCATTGGGCTCATAGGCAAACCGTACGTTATCGAATTCAATCCGGTCTGAGAACGCCTGGAGGGGCAGGTGGCCATCATCAGTCTCCTGGGCCAGCGACAGGATCTCGAAAATCCTTCCTGAAGCTCCAAAGGCCTGTTGAAACGAATTGTTGATTCCGCTGATCCGACGAACAGGATCGTAGAGCTTTATGAGCGCGATGATGAAGGCTACGAACAAACCCGCAGTCATGCGCTGGCTGAGAATCTGCTGCCTGGCGTATAGCAGGAAGGCGGCAATGACGAGAACGCCAAGAATCTCCATCAGAGGCGATGAAAGCGCGTGCATCATCTTCTGACGCACGTTCAATCGAAAGATCCGCTGCGTGATTTTGCGGAACTTCCCGGTCTCGGAGTCTTCCATCGTGAACGCCTTGACGATGCGGTTGCCGGTCACCGCCTCGTACAGCGTATTCGCCATCTCCGCCATTTCTTTCTGACTGCTTTTGCTGAGCAGGCGCAGCCTTTTGCCGAACCACAGCGTGGGATAAAACACAACCGGCAGAAGGATCAGCGACATCACTGCCAATTTCCAGTCGATTACGAAAATTGCCACAAGGAGAAAGATCAAAATCGCCGTTTGCTTCAGAAATTCTGCAAGTGTTTCAGAAGCGGACGCCTGGATGCGCTCGATATCGCCGGAGACACGGGAAATGAGTTCACCCGTGGGATTGAAATGAAAGAAGCGAAGCGGCTGAAAAATGATTTTCCCGAACGCGTCGTTACGCAAATCACGGACTACCGCGTGTCCCAGAAAAGCAATTGCCGCAATGGAACCGTATTCCGCGCTCGTTTTGACCACTGTCACACCGATGAGCAGCGCCAGAAAAATGCGCCCATCGAGAGCCGCAACGTCGAACCGCGCAGCTATCATCGGAATGGTGATTGAAGGAGCGGAGGAACCTCGCAGGAGAGTGTCGAAAATGAGTCCTACCAGAAAAGGCGTGACGGCCTCGAGCACTCCAACAATGGCGACAAGAAGGAGAGATGCAGTCAAAGCCCATCCATAGGGGCGAACGTACGACCACAAGCGCGCAGCAACAGGTTTCATGTACGGTAAACCGTTGCTCGAACCTTCGCCTCTACTTCTTTCGGTTTGTGCATTTTCAGAATCTGTCCTGATAATTCGCGCAGCTGAGACATCGAAACGGACTGAATCATACGCTTGATTCGCGCGTATGCCGTCAGGTTCACCGAAAGCGACGTAAAGCCCAGTCCAAGCAAAACTGCCGCAGATGGCGGATCTGCCGCCATTTCGCCGCATACCGTTATGGCTTTACCGGTGGGCCGCAGCAGAGTGTATACCTGATGAAGACATCGCAAAATCGCAGGATGAAACGGATTGTAGAGATGCACGACCGACTGGTCGGACCGGTCAATGACCAGGTAGTACTGAATAAGATCATTGGTGCCAAGACAGAAGAAGTCGACACAAGGCGCCATCAGATCGCACGTTTGCGCCGCAGCAGGCGTCTCGATCATGACGCCGATCGGTATATTGCGATCGTATGGAAGATGCCGCACGTCCAGTTCGCTGCGGACTTCACCGAGGATGTGTACCGCTGCGTCGAGGTCGTCGACTGTCGAAACAAAGGGCAGCAGAATTCGCATCGGGCCGTGTACGGAGGCGCGATAGAGGCTGCGCAATTGTTTCTTGAAGACGTCTTTGTTTTCCAGGCAGAATCTCAAGCCTCTGACGCCGAGATTGGAATTCACTCCATCCCAGCTCCTTTGGTCGATGCCGACGTCGATGGTTCTGAAGGTTACGGGCAGACCCCTGGCCGTCTTCAGAACCAGCGAATAATCCGCGACGAGCGACTCCTCGTCCGGCTGTTTTCCTTCACGGAAAAAATCGAATTCCGTGCGATACAAACCGATCGATTCACATCCGTGAGCGACGGCGGAACGCACTTCTTCGCTGAAATTGATATTGGCACCCAGTGAAACCTGGATGCGATCTTCGGTCAGAGCAGGAGACGAAGCGGAAGCACCGGTTTTTTTTCTCAGCTTTTTCCCGTCCCGGTCCCGTCCTTTGTAAGCAGCTAAGGTTTCGTCCGAAGGCGACCAGATCACCAGACCGCGTTCGCCATCCACGATGAGCGAGTCACCGGATGCGACCTCAGCCAGCTGCGGTGCACCAACGATCGCAGGGATTTCCAACGATCGGGCCATGATCGCGGTGTGGGAAAGCGGACTTCCCGTCTCCGTTGCAAGGCCGACAACCCGATGAGAACGCAGTTCGAATAATGTAGACGGAGGAACGACCTTGCCTACAAGGATTGCATCATAAGGAAGCTTGTTGAACGAAGGGAGAGGCTTTGATTGCAGATTGTGCATCAAACGGCGAACGATATCGTCCAGATCGCCACGTCGTTCGCGCAAATAATCATCGTTCAACCGGTCGTATGCCTGAAAAAGATCATCGCTGACCTGCTGAATCGCCCATTCGGCATTGATGGATTCCGACTGGATCTTCTCCACAATGCGGTCAACGAACAATCGATCCTGCAGAACCAGTAAGTGGGCATCGATTAGAAAGGACGACTCCGGTCCGCTCTTACGGGCCAATTCGGCCTGCATGCGCTTTAACTGTTCACGCGATTTCTCGACCGAATTGCGGAATCGCTGAACTTCATTCTGGAGTTGATCCGCACGCAATTTGAAGTTAAACGAAATAAACAGCGGATCGAATGTTCGGACCGCCCTTCCCACTGCCACACCTACAGACGCGACGACACCGTGTATGATGCGTTCTTCGCTCACATTCAGCCTGCCAAATATTCACAAATACTGTTCACGGCTTCGTCCTCATCTGCACCATCCGCCCGGACACTTATTTTCGCCCCGTATCCGGCGGAGAGCAGCAGGATGCTCAAAATGCTCCGCGCGTCTGCTTCGTTCGAACTCGCGGCGTTGGAAGAATCGGTTCTCGACAAGACAATCGTCGACTGGAACTGGGCGGAAAGCTGTACCAACCTTGCCGCAGCACGGGCGTGCAAGCCGAGCCGGTGACCGACTGTGACCTCGCGCTCTCTCATGTATTTACTGCTTGGGGGCAAGCAGCTGACTTGCGATATAGATGCTGCTCTGCCCTTGTTCTTTTACGGCTTTTGCAGCAGCAGCCAGCGTCTGCCCTTCACCGATCTGGACGAATTTGATGAGCATCGGCAGATTGACGCCGGTAACTACCTCCACCTTGTCCTGATCGAGAAAAGTAGACGCTATGTTCGTGGGAGTTCCCCCGAACATATCCGTCAAGATGAGAACACCGTCCGGACCCTTCACACGCTCGAGCGCTTTCTGGATCATGGTCGTCGCCATGTCAACATCGTCGTGCCAGCCCAGAGAGACCGCCGTAATGTGATGGATCTCCCCGATGATCATCTCGGCCGCATTCAGAAGTTCGATAGCCAGCCGTCCGTGAGTAACAATCAACCCGCCAATCATATCTATATGGGCGACGCGTTATCGCGCCTGCAACCGGTGCTCATGCTTTCAGTGGCTGCGCGCTGGCGTCAATACTAACCTTTCTTATCAGAGTCCCGGTGCGAAACTTTGACGTGATAGGCGTTCTGCCGGACATGCTCGGCAATCGCATTGGCAATGAACACCGAGCGATGTCGGCCGCCGGTGCACCCGATAGAAATCGTTACGTAAGACTTGCCTTCCCGTTCGTATTGCGGGAGCAGAAAATCGACGAAACCGTAGACGTGTTCGAGGAATTGGTGCGTCGCTTCGTGCCCATTCATGTATTCCATGACGGCAGGATCTGCACCGGTTTGAGGTTTCAAATGAGGAACAAAATTGGGATTAGGTAAAAAACGGACGTCGAAAACCAGATCCGAATCGATCGGGACGCCGTACTTGAAGCCAAAACTGACGAGCGATACCAATAAATGCTGCGCCCGCCGCTCCTCGAACAACCGCACCGCGTGCTCGCGAAGTTCGTGAATGGTAAACCGGGAGGTGTCGAGAGTGTGGTCTGCCATTGCTCGAATCGGCGCGAGCAACTCACGCTCGAGCGCGATCGCTTCGAGGACGGAACGGTTCGGATCGGCGGGATGAGGCCTTCGCGTTTCGCTGAAGCGGCGGACCAGAACGGCGTCGGACGCTTCCAGAAACCACAAAGACGTTTCCAGAGCCGGATTTTTTTTCAGCTCCTGATAGACGGCCGGAAAGTCGCTGAGGGTTTGACCTTCGCGGACGTCCGTGACCATCGCCGTCTTGGTCGATTCAGCGTCGGATTTAAGAATGAGTTCGTAGAATTTACCCAGCAGGCCGAGTGGAAGATTATCGACGCAAAAAAACCCACGATCCTCGAGGGCCCTGAGAAAGGTTCCCTTGCCTGACCCACTCAGGCCGGTGATGATGATGAACGGCGAAGGCTGCATGTCGGGAAATGGTAACAGAGCCTAATCCGGAGGACAGGAGAAAATAGAAACGTTTTTCCGGCGGAATTCTGGAGACCGGCGCCTTGAAATTCTCGTATCCCCGGAAGAACCCTCAGGCTTCCGGTTCGATCCACCCGATGTTGCCGTCCTTGCGTTTAAAAACCACGTTCAGCCGCTCGGTCGTGGCGTTACGAAAGACAAGGAAATCATGGTCCGAATCGCCGACCTGGACGGCTGCGTCATCAACGCTCATGGGCTTTGCGGCTGTCTCGTTCTGGCGAATGATCCGCGGCAGACCCTGCCCGAGTATCTCTTCGACCTCGACAATAGAAGTCGTCGTGATCACTTCGCCTTTATGGTTATTGTGCCGTTTCCTCGCGACCAGACGCTCTTTATCCTTCAATACTTGCTTTTCGACCTTGTCGACAGCAGCCGCTATAGACGTATACATGTCTGTCGACACTTCTTCGGCGTGATAAAAATCCCGCCGGGTCTTCAGGTTTAACTCTGCAATGTGACGCTGGTGCTTTTCTACAGTCAGGATGAAATGGACTTCCTGGACTGCATCGTCCGCGCCACGCAATCGATCAACGCGATCCGTGGCGAATTTCCGAATGGGTTCGGTGATCTCGATATGCCGGCCCGTGATATCGATACTCATTGACCCTCCCTGCGAAGCCTGGGGCTCAGGCCCGAGGCTTTTACGATCTGACGCGGCGCTGATGCGTACTGGGAATCCGCAAATCTTCGCGATATTTCGTGATGCTGCGGCGCGTAACGGATATGCCCTCTTCTTTCAGCATCTGGGCAATTTTTTCGTCGGTCAAAGGATTTCGCGGATCCTCGTTCTCGATGTATTTCTTCACCTTACGTTTGACGATAAGCAGTGATGTGCCATTGCCCAACGGCCCATTCACCGCTTCCGAGAAAAAGAAGCGCAATTCAAACACCCCTTGGGCGGTGTGGGCAAACTTATTGGCCACCGCACGACTGACCGTCGAGGGATGAACACCGACTTCTTCAGCAACGTCTTTGATCATCATCGGTTTCAGCTGATCTATACCCTTGTCCAGAAAGTCGGCCTGGCGCCGGATGATGGCTTCGCACACCTTCACGATGATGTGTTTGCGCTGCTCTATATTCTTCAGCAATTGGACTGCAGACTTGAAACAATCTTTGACGTAATTTTTGACGTCTTTATTCAGCGAATCGCGCTCGAGCATGTGCCGGTAGGTCGGGCTCAATCGCAGCTGTGGAACTTCGTCCTCGTTCGTCACGACCGTGTACTGGCCACCGACTTTCACGATAAACACATCCGGCTCAATCAGCCGCGGCTGCGAGCGGTTGTACTTCTGACCGGGACGGGGGTCGAGCTGCTTGATAATGTCGACCTCCTCCATGATGGCGCTGAGCGGCTTGTTCAGAGCCTTGGCGATTTCCTTAAACTGCTTGTTTTGCAGTTTATGGAGATGGTCGCGCACAACATCGACGGCCAGGCTTTCGTCCTCACCTATAAAACGCAATTGGATCAACAGACATTCGCGCAAGTCCCGTGCCGCAACTCCGGGCGGGTCGAAATGCTGGACAACTTCCAGGGCTTTCTGTACATCCTCGAGCGTGTGCTCGCCGCTCTCGGCGATTTCTTCGAGCGTGATGAGAACTTCTTTGCCATTCTCGTCGACCGCGCACAAATAACCGTCTTCGTTCAGATTTCCGATAATCGAGTGGCAGGCGAGGCGGACACTTTCGTCCATCGTCGCCAATCCCAGCTGCCATTCCAGGTGGTCGGTCAGCGTTTGCGGTTTCGCCAGGAAATTTTCGAAAGAAGGCTTTTCAAAAACTTCGGTTTCACGCGGCCGGGAGGCGCCGTCGTTCAGATACTGATCAAAGCTTTGAAAATCGATATCGGCATAAGGATCATCCGTCGCCGGCTCGGGTTCAGGAGGCGCCGCAGCCTCAATGGTGACTTCCGGAGTCGCCTCTGGTTCTGTAACGCAATGATCCCGCTCGGCGGCTTCGCGCAGCGCCTGGTATTCGGCATCGGTCCCGTCCACCTCGGCTTCGGAGGCTGAGCCGGACGTGTCGGGGCTATCCTGACCCAACTCGATTTCCGGCGTTACGCTTTCGACGATCTCGGTGCCTTCCTCAAGGACGGGATTCTGAACCAGCTCCTGCTGAATCATTTCCGTCAGTTCGAGCTTGTTCAATGTGAGCAGGCTTACCATTTGGACCAAGACCCGGGGTAAGGACCTGCTTTTGTGCGAGTTTCGTGACTAACTTTGGTTCCAGATACGCCATATAAAGGAACTACTTCTAATTTAGACTGAAATGCTCCCCAAGATAAACCCTCTTAACCTCGGCATCGTTCCCGAGCTCACTTGGAGTGCCGGATCGAAAGATCGATCCATTGTTGATGATATAAGCGCGGTCAGTGACCTGCAAGGTTTCTCTGACGTTATGATCGGTGATCAGGACCCCGATCTGCTTGGATTTAAGGTGCTTAATGATCTTTTGGATCTCAAGTACGGTGATCGGATCGATGCCGGAAAACGGTTCGTCCAGGAGAATGAACTTGGGTGAAATCACCAGCGATCTCGCAATCTCCACCCGCCGCCGCTCTCCTCCGGACAGTGTGTCCGCCAGACTTTTTCTCACGTGGTCGATTCCAAATTCTTCCAACAGGCTCTCCAGCTTTGCTCGTCGATCCTTACTCGAAAGCGGCAGGGTTTCCAATATTGCCATAATGTTGGACTCGACAGTCAGCTTACGGAACACGGATGCCTCTTGCGGAAGATAGCTAATTCCATTTTTTGCCCGCAGATACATGGGCAGATCCGTGATGTTATGCTCTCCAAGCTGTACGGAACCCGAATCTGGCCGCGTCAATCCCACTATCATGTAGAAGGTTGTCGTCTTGCCTGCCCCATTTGGTCCTAGCAATCCAACGACCTCTCCCTGGGCCACAGTCAAACTGACCTCACGAACAACTTTACGGCCTTTGTAGGATTTGGTGACCTCGAGGGTACGGAGTGCCGTCATTCCTATTTTTTCACGGGGTGCTGGGTCGTTGTCCGCTCGCCGCGACCACCTTGAATCAACACGCTCTTTTCTTTTTTTCGCATCGTGACTGTGGGACCTTTTGACCATCCGCGCTCACGATCCAGAACCTGCGCTGGTTTTCCCGTGAGAGTCACAACATCGGTCGCCGCATCGTAGAGAGCGCGATCTCCATTACCTGTCTGGTCATCCCGGGTGACCTTTACGCCGCCGCTCGCAGCGATCTCCGTGACATCTTTGTCGCGAAAATGAACCGTCATCTCGGGCGCCGTTACGATCATATCCTGCTTTTGGGCTTGCACGTTGCCCGCATAATAAATC
Organism: uncultured Acidobacteriota bacterium; assembly: GCA_963738025.1. Taxonomy (GTDB): domain Bacteria; phylum Acidobacteriota; class Terriglobia; order 20CM-2-55-15; family 20CM-2-55-15; genus 20CM-2-55-15. The sequence continues at coordinate 363,349 of CAVTWA010000004.1, forward strand.
GTCCCGGCCGTCTGGTCATAATCGAGGGAATCGGATGTGGCACGGACATTCTGCAGGTTGGACTGAACCCTACCTTTACCGGAGGATTCGGCATGGACTTTGCTGTTTTCCTGATCTCCGGATGCCGTCAAGCGCTCCGCCTTGACATAGGTATCGCCACGCCACAATTGCACATTCCCGGTGTACAACATGGAATCCGAGCCACCTTCAGCCCTGGCGGCCTTGACGAGGACACGCTCGTCGGAGTTCTTCATCAGGGTGGTGACGTTCTTCGTGGCAACAAAAGAGTTCTTCTGCTGATCGATCTCGATTGTCGCTGCCTGAAGTTGCTTTTGAGCATCGTTGACGAGCGGCGATCCTTCCAGCGTAATGCGATTTCCGCCGTCTGCGAACCGGCCGCTGTCAGCACGACCCTGGTATTGAGGAGTCTGAAAAAGAAAATTACCGGTCTGTACGAGGTCCAACAGCATGTTCGTACGGTTGTCGAACCGCGCATTCGTTTGATCGGCCGAACTCTCCTGCTCCGTGCCCTTTTTTAGCGTGGCGCGACGACTCGTGCTGAATATCACGACATCCTCGCCGTTCTCCATCGTGAAATCGCGGCCTTCGATAGTCGAGTCACCGACCTTCAGAATAGACTTATCGACTGTGTGGATGGAGCCACTCGGATTGGTCCAGATTTCAGAAGATTCGAGCATCTGGTCCGAACCCATGACCATCCGGGCATTCTGATGCGCCTGAACAAGGTCGATCTTGCCCGCTTTCAACGTCGTGTCGATTTCAGCCCCCGTCAGACGTTGCGTTGCACCACCTGCGATTTTCTCGACTTCAGCGTTCCCGTGCGTTTTCACACTCTCGGCGTAGCCGGCCGGCGAGATCGTGGCGTCGAAGACATCTGTCCGGATCTTCCATGTCTCCTGACCGGGCGCAGGATGGGATTCACCCGTCACAGCTCCTTCAATGGTAATGGACTTGGGTTTGAAAGTGCCCGGCAGCAAATCTGCACGGCCCCTGGCTCCGCGAATCCACGAAGTCGGCGACTGGATGTGAACACTCCGGACATTGTCGTCCAATTTTCCTTCTGCTGAAAAATGACCTCATCCGACTGCAACTGCGTCCGGTCTTCGGTGTCGATTTTGACGTTCCCGTACAGTTTCAGCAGGCCACTGCTCACTCCGTATTCGAAGCGATCGGCTTGACCAGAGGTGCCTTCGCGAACCAGATATGCACGATGTGGAGCGGTTGCAATGCTGCCGGCATGATTGTAGAGGAGTTCATCCGTCAGGATGCTCGTCCTTTCATCGAGCTCGAGATGCACGTCTCCGTTACACTCGAAGTCATTCGTCTCCTGATCGTAGGTACAGTGTTTGCCCCGAATCGTACGGGTCGGATCTTTTTCTGTGGCGCCAAACACCGTGACATCGACATCTTCAAGCATGCTGTTTGGTGTTGTCTTTGACACCCAGATAGGTTTTCGCACGTACCGTATAAGACGTGCGCCCGCCTTCGGTTTGCGAAAACGTGAAGCCTTCGGTATGCACCGACACGCCTGCCGGTAATTTCCGCGGTTGCCTCGCCGGAGCGGATTTCTGTGACAGCTTTGCGAAATAGTTCCATGCGGGAATCGCGACCAGGGCAAGTACAAGAATCGGCAACAGCAACTGAAGAGTTCGAACCAGCCGATGTGTAAAGATCCGCTCTAAACGCATATATGAAGACGGGCCACGGATTCGCCGCGTTCAACCGCTGTGGGTTAAAACCCATTTAATCCGTTCAATCCGTGGCTCAAAACATCTTACAATACGGCCCCAACAAGAGATTCCCGTATGCACGTTAAAATCACGATTAACGGCAAGGTGTTCGAAAAGGACGTGGAGAGTTATCGATCGGTTCTTCAAGTGTGTGGCAGGAAAACTGGCGGTCGAGCCGGTAGCGGACGGAATCATTTTTTCCACGGCGGCCCTTTCAGCTCAACCACATTTCTTTCGGGATCGGTTACATAGAGCGACGGCCCATCACCTTCGGCGCCGTATCGGCTTTCAACCTGTCCGGGATCGATTCCTTTACCTTGCAGGTATTCCATAATCTCCTCTGCATTAAATGGCTCGATGCGAAAGCAAAAATGATCCAGGTTTCGCCCCTCCGGACCGGGAGCCGCACCGCCGGTTCGGCCCAACGGTCCATTCACAGTAATGAAATCAATCAGAGAATTTCCAGCTCGAAGCTGATACAGGCCGAGGTCGTCCTGGGTTTTCTCCATCGAACACCCGATGACGTTGACGTAAAAATCGATCATCAAGTCGAGGTTCACAACCCGAAGCACAAGGTGGTCAATGTTTGTGATGCTGAACATCGCAGGCTGCCCCAGCAAGTGTAGCGCGAGCGCCTCACTTCTGTGTTTCCTGCGCCAGGCCCCCGTTGCGATTGGACAAGCCGCCGAGCGCGCTCTGCAGCAGATGGCGCCCTATGCGCTGGGAGAACCGCACAGCGGCGGTGGCGGCGGGCAGCGGATCATCCCACGCGAACACAGCCCACATCTTCTTGCCGGTTAACGTCCGGGCCCACTTTCCGATCCGCAGCGTACCTTCGCGCCGATAGCCGCGCAGGGCACCGAAATCACGAGATATCGAAATCCATTTCACGCCGGAACGCGCCGGACGAGGCGGGGGAAGCTTCTCGCCGATCGCATCGAGGTACGCCACATAAGCAGTGTCGACTCCACAGAGTTGACCGAGCGCATCCCACAGCCCGTACCTTGTGTTGAGTTCGATAAGCTTCAGCTTTCCGTCACGCGAATCTCGTTTGAACTCGATGCCGCCCAGACCTTGATAGTTAAGCTTCTCGAGGAAATCCAGGCTGATCCTCTCCAGGATCGGATCTGCGGTCGAAACAACGTAGCTGGCGCTGCCAAAGTGAATTGGCGTCACCCGCTCCTTCCTGCCCGAGACATGCCAGACTCTGCCGTCGGCGGCGCGATAGAATGCAAAATATACGAGATCGCGATCGTCACCCGGAATTGCCTCGCTGACGATGACATCTGCATCCAATTCGGAAATTCGCGTATACGCTTCAATCAGCGCTTCCGGTGTTTTGGCAAGAATCGATTTCTCGCTTCCGCCGGAGATTCCTTTCAACGTTTTCTGCACCGATTGCTGGTGCCAGGAATTCGAGCGAACGGGTTTAATAAGGCACGGATACGGAATCGACGAGGCAAATGCTTTCACGTCGTCGAGCGATTTTGGCACGTAGGTTTCCGGAACGGGAATTCCTTTCTCTCGGGCTGTGCGGAACAAGGCGTCCTTCGCCGCCGTCTTCGCTATGATGTCACTGCTGGGAGTGGTCAGACAGACATACGGTTTCAGAACGTCTTCACGGGCGGCATAGGCGTGAACGGCGTTGTCGCTGGTCGGAAACAGAACCGGCTTTGCAGGAAGCGAACGGGCGAGGCCGACCAGAAAATCGAGATTTCGCTCTGTCGATTTTTCGATTGCCGGACACTGCCGGCTCGTACAAAACCTGGAAGACATCCCGATCTCGCTGACGTCGGGATCCAGCGTGATGACGGGTATGCCTCGCCTGCCGAGTGAACGGACGATTCCCAACCCCGAATAACCCATGTAGGTAACGATAGCTGCCGGGCCCATATTTTTTTACGCTCCTGAGGCCTCGCTAGTCCTGTCATCGTTCGCCTTCTTCAACGTTCCGGCTCGATTCAGGATACGTTTGGCCAGAATGGTCCATTCGAATTTCAGTTTCTGAAGCAGGCGGCCCTTGATGGTTTTTGGAAAGATGTAAAGCCAGTAGTGCGGCATGACGGCCCGGCTCCAGCGGATTTTCCACTCATCATCGCCTCCAAGGAAGTCGATAGAGCTCAACTGCCGGCTGATACAGCCGAGCATGACTTCATGCATCAGGACGAGGCCGGGACTGAGGTCGCTGAACTGTTCGTCAAATGCCAACTTTGGCAGGAGGTAAACGCCATCGTAGGTCAGACCATAGTGGAACGCGGCTGTCTGGCCGTCCAGGGTCAGACGAAAAAAAGACAGCCAGTTCTTCTCAGCAGCCAGTTCAGCCAGGCGCGTGTAAAACGTTCGAGTCTGATCATCCTGATCACAAGCTGTTCCATTCCTGCCCTTCCAGCCCTGCCGCTCCAGCCTGAAGAAATCCTCCAGCACCGGCGCAAGATTCACAGCCTGTATCCGTTCAACCTTTGCCAGCGCACTTTTTTCCATCTGCCGGAACTTGCGGCGCGCATTCGACCGCAAATTAGAACTGACGCGACCCTGCAACTCGGGTTCAGATGACGGCAGGAGAAGAAACGGGCTGCTCTGCGACGGCCAGGCACCCACTGGAAATCCCTCAGCCGCTGCAGCACGATAGAGATGCCATGCCTGCCCGCCTTCGGGCACATCGGCAATCTGGAGCACATCCCAATCGTTTCGACTCGCCAGACGCCGGAAGAACGCCTCACCTGCCCGGGCGGGATCTTCAGCAACCATATCGAACCGGCACGAATGCGTATTGGAGGCCCCGACAATCTGCTGTACTGGAATTCCTCGAATCGACCCGCGCTGGTGGATCAGCGGAAGCGCCGCAACGAGGCGCCCGTCCGCAGACCAGTCTATAAGGATTTCAACTCGTTCACGCGGCGCAAAGCTTTCGAACCAGACACGCAGAAATTCATGCCTGAGGAAAAGAGAATTGTTATGCGTCAGGACCATTCGATTCCACTGCTGTTCCAGCGAATTGAATGTGTCGAGATCACTCACGGTGGTGAGGTCCGGCACTATCGTATCTGTATTCAATACCGTTGACATTGCTGAGTCCTCGCTCGCCAAACCTGAAGACAGATATCTAGCGGCGTCCGGACGTGAAGCTAAGAACGCATGCACACCTGTTACCGCGACATCGACGTTTCTGCAACTGGCGTACCAGGCAGTCCGCGAGCAGTCTTACTACTGATTATTTTTTTACGGGTGGGGCGGGACTCATGTCGTACGGCGACTCCGCGAATCAGAACTGCGATTCACACTCTGCGCGGTCGGATCAATACTGTGCGAACTACCGGCACTCATTGATTGTAGGCGCGGTCTAAACCGCGCCTACAACGACTGCGTTCTGTTTAATGTCTGTCGCGGTGTTCTTCTTTGTAGCCTCGTCCCGCGCCGGCGGCTCGCCGTTCTTTGGCAGACCGTTCCATGACGCGATGCTGTTCCACAGCGCGCGCAGGATAGCGCGGCACGGCGGTATAGGGATGTACATAGGTCGTGCGGTTGACCCAGGTTCGACGCCACGGCGCGTTATTAACGATGACAACGTGATCCCGCCATCCAAAGTTCGTCGCGTGCCAACCCCAGGGAGCGAAGGCCGCGCCTAACGTAATGCCAAAGCCGAACCGGATCGCGCCGCCAACAACGAAGCCTCGCCGCGGCGGAGCAAAGACGATCAGAGGATCGTAATAAGGAACTACGATGTAGTCGGGATTTACGGGCCGAATTTCAATATATTGCCCTGGAACCACGAGCACCTGACCATTGGATCGCAGGTAGCCATAACTCGCCGCTTTCTGACGGTTTCGCTGAACAGCGTCCATCACTTCGGCGGACTGCGTCAAAAACGCATTTCCCAATTCCTGGGTCCATGGCATGGACGACGCCATCATGCCCAACACCGAGGGAAACGGGACCAAAGCCTGAACGCTGGGATCCCACGGCACCTGGTCGGCCATCATCGCGGCTACCAGCGCGCTGCCCGACAAATAATGATGCTGATCCGCCCAGCCGGCTGCCTCAGGAATCTGGTCGGCAAACGTAGCGGCCGCGAGAACCTGTGCAAGAAGAGGATCCGGATACAACGCAATGGGTGAAGTAATTCGGTCAAGTTCCGCTGGCGGATAAGTCGGAGCACCTTGCGGCACCGGTAGTGGCGCAGCCTGCGGAACAGGTACCTGCTGAGGGGGCGGCGATTGCGGCACCGGCAAGGGTGCTTGCGCCAAAGCAAAAGTAAACCAACATGAGATAAGTGCTGTTGCGGCTAAAACTCTTCGAACCTGCATGATCTCTCCTCCCAGAAAAGCCTCTCTCTCGATTCTATTGGAGATAGACTGTGCGCAGGTTAAATCCGCATTAACCGAGCCTTATTCAAAATTAATCAAACGCACGGTGCGTACCGTTCTGCGCCGCTCTCCGAATTGTAAAGAATCGAAAAATCTCGTTGCTCGATTACACCCTCATTCATCCCCACCGGTCTAACCCGTCGGCGGTGAATGCATGTTTATAAAAGATCCTATCGTGATGCCTCTTAGAGTCGGACAACGCGTTCGAGTAAAACGAAGCATTCGCTCACCTTACGCGGGTCGCTCCGGTGTAATTATCGGAATCTACCCGGAAGATCCTTATGGGACCCACCTGGTTTTTTTTGATGATGGTGTGCAATTCCGCTACGTCCAGGATGAATTGAAGGCCGTACCAGACGAATTCGGCATTCCTGCAAAAGCGCATTTCGCATCCTGACGGCCAAATTCACGACAAACTCTTCACAAGAAATTTATTAAATGAATATCTCGCAGCCGTTCATTCTTCGCCCCATTGCCACATCTCTCGTGATGGCGGCCGTGCTGCTGGCTGGAGGCATCGCATATTACCAGCTGCCAGTTGCAGCGCTGCCCGAGGTCGAGTATCCGACGGTTCAAATCGTGACGTTCTATCCCGGAGCAAATCCGGATGTCATGGGATCATCCGTTACGGCTCCGCTCGAACGGCAGTTTGGACAGGTTTCGGGTTTGAAGCAGATGACTTCGACGAGCTCATTCGGAAGCTCACTGATTACGCTTCAGTTCGCGCTGGATCTCGACATCGACGTCGCGGAACAGGAGGTTCAGGCGGCGATCAATGCCGCAAGCAGTTACCTGCCGGCTGACCTGCCGAATCCTCCCGTGTACAGCAAGGTCAATCCGGCGGACGCCCCGGTTTTGACGATGGCGCTCACTTCAAAGACTCTTCCATTACCGAAGGTTGAAGATCTGGCAGATACGGAGCTTGTCCAGAAAATGTCGCAACTGCCGGGTGTGGGACTGGTCAAAATCAGCGGAGGACAGAAACCCGGGGTGCGAATTCGAGCGAACCCAACGGAACTGGCATCCTATGGCCTGGGCCTTGAGGACATCCGGGCCGCCCTTGTCGCGGCCAGTGTCGATCAGGCCAAAGGCAATTTCGAAAGCCCGTACGAGATCTACACGATCGGCGCCAATGATCAGATCCTGAAGAGCAGCGATTATCAAAAAATCATCGTCGCATACCGCAACGGAGCCCCCGTACGCCTCTTGGAAGTTGCCACTGTGCTGGACGACGTCGAAAACACCAAGCAGGCGGCCTGGATGAACGAGGCGCCCGCCGTAATCGTAAACATTCAGCGGCAGCCGGGCGCCAATACGATCGCCGTGGTCGATCGCATAAAGGCCCTCTTACCGGAACTCCAGGCCTCTTTACCGCCATCGGTCGAGATCTCCATACTGACGGACCGCACAGCCACGATTCGAGCTTCGGTCGCCGACGTTCAATTCGAATTGTTGCTCACCATCGCTCTTGTCGTATTAGTCATCTTCCTGTTTCTCCGCAACCTTGCCGCAACCGTTATACCGGGCATTGCGGTTCCCTTGTCGCTGGTCGGTGCTTTCGGCCTGATGTACGTCATGAAATTCAGCGTTAACAACCTGACCCTGATGGCGATGACGATATCGACGGGGTTCGTTGTTGATGACGCGATCGTGATGATCGAAAACATTTCCCGTTACATCGAAGAAGGAGAGTCGCCGCTCGAGGCTTCGTTGAAGGGCTCGAGTCAGATCAGTTTCACGATTCTTTCGCTGACCATTTCCCTGATCGCCGTTCTCATTCCACTCCTTTTCATGGGTGATATTGTCGGGCGGCTCTTCAGGGAGTTCGCCATAACGTTGAGCCTGACCATTATTATGTCCGCTTTTGTCTCGCTGACCTTGACGCCGACGATGTGCGCCAAGCTGCTGAAGCACCGGCCGGAGTCACGTCAAAGCACTCTCTACCGGCTTTCGGAGCAGGGGTTTGACTTCGTGATGCTCGGATACGCAAAAACTTTACGATGGGTCCTGCGCCATCAACTCGCCACACAGTTCGTTACTGTGGCGACGCTGGTGGCCACGATATTGCTGTTCATCTATGTCCCCAAAGGCTTTTTCCCGGTGCAGGATACAGGGGCTATTCTCGGTGTATCGGAAGCGGAGCAGAGCATATCGTTCTCGGCCATGGCAGATCGACAGCAGGCGCTGGCAAAAATCATTCTTCAGGATCCCGACGTAGAAAGCTTGTCATCATTTATTGGTATCGACGGCACCAACGCAACGCTTAACAGCGGCAGAATGCAAATCAATTTGAAGCCGCACGATCAAAGGAAAGTAAGCGCGACGGATATCATTCGACGGCTGGGACCGCAGCTGGAAAAAGTTGAAGACATACGGTTGCTCATGCAGCCCGTACAGGACATCACGGTTGATGACAGAGTGAGCCGGACACAGTATCAATACAGCCTCGAAGACTCAGATGCCGCCGAACTCAACACGTGGGCGCCACAGTTCGTGGATAAGCTGCAGACATTGCCGGAACTGCGCGATGTTGCGAGCGATCAACAGACGGAAGGACTGCAGACGACACTTGTCATTGATCGGGACACCGCAGCGCGGCTGGGAATCACGCTGCAAACGATCGACAACACTCTATACGACGCTTTCGGTCAACGCATTGTCTCCACGATGTTCACGCAATTGAATCAATATCACGTTGTCCTGGAGCTCGAACCGCATTTTGATGTCAATTCAGACTCCCTGGATGACATCTATGTGCACACGGACACAGGACAGGAGGTCCCGATCTCGTCCTTCACCCATTTCCAAACCCAGAGCGTTCCACTTTCGATCAGTCACCAGGGTCAGTTCCCTGTGGTTACGCTCTCATTCAATCTGGCACCGGGAGCATCACTCGGTCAGGCCGTGAACGCGATTCAGGCAGCTGGCAGGGAAATCGGGATGCCGGCCAGCATTGAAGCCAGCTTCCAGGGTACGGCTCAGGCATTTCAGGCGTCGCTGGGAAACGAGTCGTGGTTGATTCTGGCAGCGCTGATCACCGTATACATCGTGCTCGGCGTACTGTACGAAAGCTATATTCATCCGATCACGATTCTCTCCACTTTGCCGTCCGCTGGAGTCGGCGCTGTTCTGGCGCTCCTGATCACCAAAACAGATTTCAGCGTCATAGCGCTGATCGGCATCATTCTGCTGATGGGGATCGTAAAGAAGAACGCCATCATGATGATCGATTTCGCGCTGGAAGCGCAGCGCAACGAAGGCAAAAAAGCCATCGAGGCAATCTATCAGGCATGCCTGTTGCGGTTCCGGCCAATCATGATGACAACGATGGCTGCGTTGTTCGGCGGCGTCCCCCTGGCTTTCGGTACGGGAGTCGGTTCGGAACTACGCCGCCCGCTGGGCATTACGATTGTCGGCGGATTAATCGTGAGTCAGCTTCTCACGCTTTACACGGTCCCGGTCGTATATCTCGCGTTCGATCGAGTCGCTCAACGCGTCCAGTCGTTGCGGCGGCATCGTCGACAAAAACCTGCGTTCGCGGACTAAAGGTGTGGCGACTGGGTTATTCGTCGGTCACGCAACCATAACTCGCGTTTTTCACCGTTCGAATGTACTTCGCCAGGGTCCCCCGAGTCGCTTTGAACGGCGGCATCTTCCAGGCGTCACGGCGGCGGGACAGTTCAGTATCGGATAATTCCACAGCCAGTAAGTTCTTATCCGCATCAATAATGATTCGATCGCCGGTCCGAATGAGCGCGATCGGACCGCCCTCCTGAGCTTCGGGGGTAATGTGTCCGACGATAAAGCCGTGCGATCCGCCGGAAAATCGTCCGTCCGTGATCAAAGCGACGTCTTTTCCAAGGCCCGCCCCCATCACGGCGGAAGTCGGCGTGAGCATTTCCGGCATCCCCGGTCCGCCTTTCGGTCCTTCATACCGGATGACGATGACATCGCCCTTTTGAATCTCCTTCCTTTCCAGCGCGTGAAGCATGTCTTCTTCCGAGTCATAAACCTTGGCTGGGCCGGAAAACCGCGAACCCTCTTTGCCGGTAATCTTCGCCACGGCCCCCTCAGGAGCCAAGTTTCCTTTGAGGATCTGGATGTGCCCTCGCGGATAGATCGGATTTGTAAGCGGCTTCACGATCTGCTGGGTCGACGACAATTCCGGCAGGTCTTTGACATTGTCTTTCACGGTCTTTCCTGTCACGGTCATGCAGTCGCCGTGGAGCAATCCTGCACCCAGCAACATTTTGATAACCGCGGGTATCCCGCCAACGCTGTGTAGATCCTCCATGACGTAAAAACCGCTCGGTTTAAAGTCCGCCAGCAATGGAACGCGATCGCTGACGCCCTGAAAGTCGTCGATTGTGAGGGGAACGTTCACGGACCGCGCCATGGCAATCAGGTGCAATACTGCGTTTGTCGATCCGCCGAGAGTCGTGATCAACACCATGGCATTCTCGAATGCCTCTCGCGTCATGATGTCACGCGGCTTGATATCGAGTTCGAGCAGGTTCCGTATTGCCGGGCCAGCCTGCAAACATTCCACCATTTTCAAAGGATCTTCCGCCGGGGTGGAGGAACTGTATGGCAATGACATGCCGAGCATTTCGATCGCGGATGCCATGGTGTTCGCTGTATACATGCCTCCGCAGGCTCCCGCGCCGGGACAGGCGTAGCGGACAATCTCGGAACGCCTCTTCTCGTCGATTTTTCCCGATAGATACTCGCCGTAACTCTGAAAAGCCGAAATCACATCCAGCTTTTGCCCCTCGCTCGAGCCGGCCCGGATTGTTCCGCCATAAACCATTAAGGATGGACGGTTCAGCCGGCCCATGGCAATAAGACAGCCAGGCATATTTTTGTCGCAACCGGGAATCGAAACGTTGGCGTCATACCATTGCGCGCTCATCGTCGTTTCGATCGAATCGGCGATCAGATCGCGCGATTGCAGCGAATAACTCATACCGTCGGTGCCCATGGCAATACCGTCGCTTACGCCGATTGTATTGAACCGGAAACCAACCAGGCCTGCAGCCCGCACACCCTCTTTGACTTTTTCTGCGAGCTGTAACAAATGCATGTTGCAGGAGTTGCCTTCGTACCAGACGCTCGAAATACCGACCTGAGCCTTGTCCATATCGTCTTCGGACAGGCCGGTGGCGTACAACATCGCCTGAGAAGCACCCTGCGACTTTGGCTGCGTAATTTTGGAGCTGTATTTATTTAATTGCCGGGTCATAAGAGGACATTATGGCTTAAACGGCGATGGAACGGGAACAGAACAGAAGCCTTGGATTGACACGAAAGCCGGCGAAAGAGTAGTAATGACGGCGAAATGAGCAAACAGAACCTGTCACGCCGAGACTTTTTTACCGCGAGCGCCGGCGCCGCTATATCGATGGCGCCGCAGGTGCCGGTTGCAAACAGCGCGCCCCCTCAAGACCTCGCCCTCATCAACGGCCGGATCCACACCATGGACTCGCGAAACACAGTTGCGAGTACCCTGTTAATTCGCAATGGCCGTTTCGTATCCGTAGGCAACACGGCGCCGGCGCGTCAGGCTGGAACTCGCATCATCGATCTGAAAGGCCGCACCGTTGTGCCGGGGTTGATTGAGGCACACGTTCACATCGTGAGTCTGGCAAACCGCCCGGGCTATCACACCATTCTCGAAAACACGACTTCCATTCGAGATATTCAGACCGCCCTCGCAACCCGCCGCAAGGACGTGCCGGAAGGCCAGTGGATCACGTCGATGGGCGGATGGCATCCCAATCAATGGGCCGAACACCGGCACCCGACCAGGCGCGAATTGGATGAAGCTGTGCCGGATCGCCCGGTGTTGCTCTATGAAAGATTCACAGGACCGTGCGCTACGAATAGCCTTGGCAAAGCCTTCTTTGACGCCGCGGATGCCGCAGCGCCTGTCCATCCGGCAATTGTAAAGATCAATGTCTCCGAGAATGGCGCGATCGCGGGGACAAGCCAAAGCGGCGGCGGACCTTCGGCGAGCGCGCTGTACTATCTTCGCCGGATGCAGACATTCGAGGATAAACGACGCAGCACTGTGGATGCGATGAACTACGCGGCAAACCTCGGCTTGACCGCCCATCTCGACCAGGTCCTGTTTCCCACACCTGGACCGTTGCACCCGAATCAGATTCTCTCCAACCTGGACCAGTACCGGATGTATGACTCGTGGCTGTCGCTCCACCAGGAAGGCAGGACAACCGTTCGTCTGCAGACAAACTTCCTGCAGAACCAGACTGATCCACAGCTGCCGGAATTAAAGGAGCGTCTCCGCAATCAGTTTCAATTCTTCGGCGACGACATGATGATGACAGGTTCGATCGGTGAGTGGGCAGCGCCGCTTGGCGCCGGAGCCGTTTGGGAAGAGGCGCAAAGACTTGTCGCCCAGGCCGGGTGGCGTAACGAAAATGCAGTTCAGAATCTGGCAGGACTCACCCAGGTTGTCGATGCTTACGAGAAGGTCAACAAAGAGTTCGACATCACGAAGCTGCGTTGGGTTGTCCACCACGTGCCCGCGGTTACGAACGATCTGCTCACCCGTCTCCAGCGGCTGGGCTGCGGCGTCCAGATGGCGGGATTTCGCTGGGTGACGTCGACGGATCCCAAAGTGGTTGTGGGGGCGCCCTTCCGAACCATTCTAGATCACGGCATTCAGGCCGGAATGCACGGTGACGGCGTGCATATCTCGCCCTTGAATCCCTGGCTTCACATCTATTTCGCTACGACGGGAATCAACTCTTTCGGTGCGCGCGTCAACGGGGACCAGCAAATCACCAGGCAAGAGGCGTTACGGCTGTTCACACGCGGCAACAGCTGGTTTTTGCGGATGGAAGACAAGATCGGAGCCATTGAACCAGGCAGGCTGGCCGACCTCGCCGTCCTTAACAAAGACTACTTCACGGTAACCGACGAGGAAGTGAAGCAGATTCGTTCAGTGCTTACTGTAGTCGGCGGCAAGGTCGTCCACAATGAAGGCATCGCCTGATCCTGCACCGATGCGTGAGCTGGATTTGCACGGTCTCACGGTAGATGAGGCGATCAAGACTTTTATCGATCATTTCAACCGCCACGTCCGCAGCAGCCGTGAGCCATTGCGCATCATCCATGGATGGGGTTCATCCGGCGAAGGTGGCAAGATTCGACGGGAGTTCAGGCAATTTCTCGCAGAAGCAACCGACAGCCTCGATTGGCAGCCTGGTGAGGACTTCGAAGGCAACTTGGGCGTCACCATCGTCTATCCGCGCAAGGTTTTGCACGCGCGGGAGAATCAGCTTGCGGAAGCGCTGGCGAATTTCTGTTCTACGCCCCGCACGGAATCGAAAATTACGGGCGAATTCCGCAGGCATGACGCTCGCGAAATCAAGCAAGCGATTCGAACGTTGATCCGCCAGGGCCGCATCAAAGAGATTATGAAAGGCGCCCACACGGCATACCTCCGTTGCTCAAAAGATCCGCAGACCTGAACGTCAGATCTTCCTGTTTCGCCATGTAAATGATTGTTAAGCCTGCGCCTCGCGATGCAACCATCAGCCTATAATCCAGTCGAAGAGCCGAGGAGACATGAAACGATGAAGCGCATAATCGCTGCGGCACTGCTATTGGCTGCATCCGTAGTTGTGGCTCAAAACCTGACGTCGAAATCGAAGCCGGCTGAGCTCAACAGCGATGCCGGGATCGCCTTCGTCCAGATCCAGCCCGGCCAGTTCATGATGGGTTGTTCCGTCGGTGATATCGATTGCAACGCCGACGAGCGTCCCATACATCAGGTACAGATCACAAAACCCTTTCAGATCGGCAAATTCGAAGTAACACAGGCCCAGTGGCAGGCGGTTATGGGATCCAATCCGAGCACCATCAAGGGCGATGATCGGCCGGTTGAAACCATCAGCAAGGATGAGGCTCACGAATTCCTGAATCGCCTCAACGCCCGTAATGACGGCTTTCGATACCGTCTGCCCACAGAGGCCGAATGGGAATATGCCGCCCGCGCAGGCACAACAAGTTCGTATACAGGCAAACTGGACGAAGTCGCCTGGTACAACGGTAACTCCGAAGATGAAACCCACCCGGTCGGACAAAAGAAGCCGAATGCATGGGGCTTGTATGACATGGAAGGAAACGTCAAGGAATGGGTCGAGGACTACTACTCCGCAACTTACTACAGCAACAGTCCCGCCGTTGACCCCACTGGTCCCCAGGGTGGGCGCGGTGGCGGTCGTGGTGGACGCGGCAGGCGCGGAGGACCTCCGCCGGACGGACCTGGCGGCTTCCGCGGGCGTCGTGGTGGACGATTCGGTGGACCTCCGCCGGCGGCGCCGCCTGATGCTCCACCTCCGCCCGATGGAGCCAGGGGCTTTGGCGGCGGGCGCGGAGGACCAGGCGGCCCGGGCGGGCCCGGTGGAGGTCTTCCAATCATGCGCGGCGGCGCCTGGGACAATCCCGCAACTTTTGTGCGCGTCTCGGCTCGATACAGCTACTACGGCTCGACATTGCGAGTCAGTGATGTAGGGTTCCGCGTCGTTCGAGAACCCATGAGTTAAGAACTTCGGAGGTCTTTCCATGAAGAGGATATCGGTTGTTTTGGTAATTACCGGCTTGCTGGCCGCTTCTGTTCCCGGTTGGGCCCACCATTCATTTCAGGCCGAGTACGATCAGAGTAAACCTCTGACGCTGGTTGGAAAACTGACGAAGGTCGTCGAAGAGAATCCCCACGGTTGGATCTATCTCGACGCGAAGAACGATCAGGGCAGAGTCGTCAACTGGGCGCTCGAGATTCCAGCACCCAATGTCGTGGTCCGCAACGGTTTCGATCGAACCATCTATCAGACGCTCGTCAACAGCGGGGAACAGGTGACGGTCACCGCATACGCCGCTCGCGATGGCTCCAAACACGCGTGGGCCGGAGGCCTTACACGCGCCGACGGCAGAGTGGTGATCACACTAGGCGGGATCCCGGCACAGGGCGGCGGACGCCGCGGCGGCCCCCAGGAACAATAGCAGGCCCCCTCTCCTCATCTGCGAATCTATTGTAGGCGCGGTCTATGACCGCGCAGTTCCCCGGTTGGTTACGAAATACGCGCGGTCCTGATTCTACTGGAGGACTATTCTGCGGCGGTCCGCGAGAGTTAATTTCTATTACCTGCCGACATAGTGTTCGGCGCTTTTTTCATTCTCACGGCACTGGTAGTCGATCAGTTCGCTGTCGGGCACGAGAAAGTGATTCAACTGGATCGTCCACGGTTTCGTATACGCTTTGGGATCATCCACCGTAAGTTCGATTTCCATTTTTCCGAAAGACGGGCGCCGGATGCGCTCGGTGATTTTCGCCGCGTCGGTCATTGGACTGCCATTCCGATCGAGCCACATTCCGTCTTTGAAGCCGGTGGTTTGTACGACCAGCGTATCCCCATCCCATTTCCCCGAGGAGTATCCGTTATATGAGGGAAGGTCGACGTCAGGCAGTGGTCTTCCGTCGGTGAATATCTGGCGATAAATAGTTTCCCGCTCGCTGAGAATGACGATAAGGCCAGGCGCCTGAACGATCTTGCTCAACAATGGGGTGGTATGCATTTTGACGAGACCGGTTGGCAGGCAATGACTCCCTGGATCATCCTTGCCGTTTTGTGCTTTACGTTCCTTCATCAACGTTTCGGCCCACGGCAGATAAGGCAACCCGCCTTTCAAGCTCCAGCCGATATCAATGAACTCCTGGCCGATCTGCATGTCATTGCAGCCCTCGGACGGACAGGGGCGGTTATGCTCGATATCCCAGACGCCGGAAAAGTCCGGATGGCCGTCCCTCGTCCTGGGTGGCGGAGCGCCGAGATTGGGCTTGCCGTCCGGAGTCCGAGGAACATCCGCGGCTGGGTAATGAAGCCATTGGAGCAGGAGCAAAGCGGCCACTACAATTTGCATTTCAGGGACTCCAAGCAGCGGGATTATAGCGCGAAAGCAGATGGTTGGACTGGAATGGCCCTCTAAGTATATGATTGCGCCGCTACAAAGCTTAGGAGGAAGAACGTTAATGAGGCATACCCGGTTCGTTTTGATTATAGGTATGGCCATATTGCTATCGGCATTCGTTGCATCCGCACAGCACACGCTGGCGGCGAAATTCGATTTAACCAAACCCCTGACCATCAAAGGCACAGTCACACAGATGGATTGGTCTAATCCTTATGCCCACGTTTTGCTGAAAGTGCCCGGCTCACCCCGGCCGGTGCTGTGGGCGGTAGAACTCGATGGCGCAATCAATCTGAGCAGGAACGGCTGGAGCCAGGCCAATCTGCCGATTGGCGAAACCATAACGGTCCAGGGTTTCACGGCAAGAGACGGAAGCAAACAGCTATCAGGTAATTCTGTGACATTGGCAAACGGTAAAAAGGTGTATTCGGGAACCAATGGCACGGTTGCTCCGAAACGTGTAGCTTCAGGCCCCGTACCCCGCGGGTCGGACGGCAAACCACGACTGGGACCAGTTCCTGGAGAAACCGGCTATTGGGGAAATCCCAGCAGAACTGCACTGGTGGAAAACGGCGTCAATGTCCAAATGGATGCCTACGGACTTTTAAAAAATATCAGCGACGCCGATAAAGTCGCTCCAATGCAGAAGTGGGCTCGAGACCTCTACGAATATCGTCAACGCAATTTCCTGAAAGACGATCCGATGTACCTCGCGTGCAAACCGCCGGGGGGACCACGACAGTTCGAACAAATCTACGGATTTCAATTTGTCGAGAATACGGATTTCAATCGCGTACTCCTGCTTCTAGGTGGTGGAAACCGCAATCGACGGGTGATCTATACGGATGGCCGTCAGCAGGTCGGACAAATTAATGGCGATGCGGACAACCCTCTGTATTACGGCCGTGCTGTCGCGCATTGGGAAGGCGATACGTGGGTCGTCGATGTTAAAGGTTTCAACGAGAAATTCTGGTTCGACAATGGCGGACTGCCGCATACCGATCAGCTCCACCTGATCGAGAAATTCACGCGCACCGATATGAAAACGATGAAATACGAAGTGACCATCGACGATCCGGGCGCGTATACAAGACAGTGGACAAGCAGTTGGACGTTTGAATGGGTCCCGAACGAGGAGACGCCATTCTTTCTTTGCCAGGACAACAGGCCATAATTTTTCAAATTAAACGGAGGGTTCTATCGTGAGAATCCGGTCTATGAATTACATGTTCGCAGTCGTAGTCCTCGCTTTCGCGCTTAGCACAAGCGCGTTTGCACAACAGGGACAAGCTCAGCAACAACAACAGGGCCAGCCGCCGCAACAAGGGCGCGGCCAGGGTGGCGGAGGCGGCCGCGGACAACGCGGGCCTGCAGCTCCAGCCGCTCCCACTCCACGCAGACCTGATGGAAAGCCCTGGATTGGTTCCGCCGCAGGACAAAAGCCGGGACGTTGGAACGGTGGGCCAACGACGCTGCCGCAAGGGATGTTGGAAAAGGTCCCCTTCCAAGCATGGTCCCGCGCGGTCTATGATCAACGCCAGATCGATCAGTTCGAGCCGCATACCCGATGTAAAGCCTCGGGAGTTTCCCGCCAGTTTTCCACACCATACGGCACCGAGTTCGTCGATATGGAAAAGGATTTGAAACGCATCTATATCCTCGATATGGGCGGACCGAATTCTTATCGCATCATCTACATGGACGGTCGCGAGCACCCGAAAGATTTCACCCCGACTAATTACGGGCACTCCGTCGGTCACTGGGAAGGCGATACACTCGTCGTCGAAACCGTCGGATTGAACGAAAAATTCTGGATGGATACGCGGGGAACACCTCATACCGACAAGCTGAAGTTCACCGAACGGTTCACGCGTACCGACATGAACACCCTGCAATATCAGGCGACAATCGACGACCCGGGCACCTACACCGCGCCCTGGACTACAGGTGTATTCACCATGCGTTGGGCAGCCAATGTCGATCCCTTTGAATACATTTGTCAGGACAACAATCACGGTCCGGAATTGATGCTCGGCAGCCAGACCGAAATCGACAACACGAAATTCTTTGTTCCGTAAGAGGTAGGACGCGGATGAAATTTGCACGATTGTTTTTTATCTTTGCACTACTGATTGCGGCGGCGGTTTCCGTCGCCGCTCAGGAAGGCCATCCCCTGACCGGCACGTGGTATGGCGATTTTGGAATGACCGCTGGCCAGCGAAATGATCTTACTGTCATTTTGAAGTGGGACGGCTCCAACGTCAGTGGCATGGTCAATCCAGGCCCAAACGTCGTTCCAATCAAGTCAGCACGGATGGACGTGAAGCTCGGCACCCCCGCTCAACGTGGCGAACGCGGTGGTCAAGGCGGAACGCCGGCAACGCCGTCACAATTCTTCGTTCATTTCGAGGTGGACGCGAAAAGCAAAAGCGGCGCGATGGACCATTTCGTTTTTGATGGCAAGATCGAAAATCCCGTTGCCGGCAACCGCACCATGGTCGGGACGTGGACATGCGGCAACACCAAAGGCGACTTTCGCCTTCGCCGTCTGTAACAATCACAAGACACAAAGGGCACAGAGAAACATCTCTGTGCCCTTTGTGTCTCTGCTCTTTAGTTACCGGAACTCCGGAGCGATCTCCCCGATGAACCGGTCCATATCCCGCCGTAAATCAGCCAAAGGCCTGAACATTGTAGGTATGAAAACCGTATCCGCACCTGCTCTCTGAAGCTTTCGAAGAGTCTCGCGAATCTGAACGGGTGTTCCAGCCAGACAAATATCCCGGGCGTCGGAAGCGTGGCTACCAAGGCGCTTTGTAATCCCCGCAGCAAGTCCGTCGATCTCGGCGTTGTTATCCGTTATGAGCAAAGCCATATTGACGGATCGCTTGATCGTCTTGGGGTCTCGTCCGATTTTCGCGCAGTGTTCTTCGAGTATCGCGTTTTTGCGCGCGAGAACGTCCGGACCGCCCCACACGTTCCAATGATCGGCATGCCGGGCAACGATCCGCAACGTCACGCGTTCGCCGCCTCCACCGATCATCAGTTCAGGATGCGGTTGTTGCACGGGCTTCGGATCGAGCGGAGCATCCGAAAGCCGGTAATAGCGTCCCTCAAAATTGCTGCGGGATTGGGTCCACAGATTTCGGATGATTTGACATGCCTCGTCCAGCCGTTCGAGGCGCTCGCGCGTCGTGTAGAACGGGATCCCATATGCCGCGTGTTCGTTCTCCTGCCAACCGGCGCCAAGCCCCAGGAGGAGCCGCCCCCGGGAAATGATGTCGACCTGAGCGGCCATCTTGGCAACTACCGCAGGATGCCGGTAGCCGTTTCCCAGTACGATCGTGCCCAACCGAATACGCGGTATCAGTGCCGCCAGTGCAGAAAGCGTACTCCAGGACTCGAGGACCGCACCTTCGCGGCCCCTCGTACTCGGCATGAAATGATCGGTAACGCAGGCAATGTCCCAGCCCGTCGCTTCAAGATGGCGCCACAGTTCCAGAACTTCATCCCAGGACGTGCCCGTCAAGCTGGTGAATACCCCAAAGCGCATTTTTCATGCCTCCCGAACCGCTTGCCGTATTATGGCGTGCACAATGCGGAGCATTTCGTCGATTTCTTCCCGGCTCACATTCAGTGCCGGCATAAATCGCAACACGCCTGGCTTTGGAGCATTGATCAGCAGCCCGTTATGAAGTGCCCCTTTGACCACCTGAAAAGCGATTGGCCGCCCTAGATCGAGTGCCAGGAGCAATCCCCTGCCGCGAACTTCCCCCAGTCCGAACTCTGCCGACAGTTGTCGGAGCCGGGCGGTGAGGTATTCACCATTTTGCGCAACCTGTGTCAGAAACTCCGGCCGTGAGATCTCTTGCACGACGGCGCAGCCGACGGCAGTCATTAAGGGATTCCCATTGAATGTTCCGCCCTGGTCGCCAGGCTCAAATAGACAGACTTCCTCGCGGGCCAGAACTGCGGCCAAAGGCACACCACCACCAATGCCCTTGCCGAGAGTCACAATATCTGCATGAATATTCGCATGCTCAAAGCAGAACATGCGGCCCGTCCGGCCGATGCCGGTTTGAATCTCATCGAGGACCAGCAGCAGGCCGTGCCGGTTTGCAATTTCACGCAAATCGCGAAGAAAGGAATCCGAGAATGGGACGACGCCGGATTCCCCCTGGATAGGTTCCAGCATGATTGCCGCCGTCTTCGGGCCGATCGCGCTTTCAACAGCCGCAATGTCATTGACGGGGACGTGGAAAAATCCGGGCACTTTCGGTTCGTACAGATTCTTGAATTGCGGTTTTCCCGACGCAGACATCGTTGCGAGCGTCCGGCCGTGGAAACCGTTTTCGAAAGCGATAATCTCAAACGCTCCACCGCGTTTCTTGCTTCCCCACTTACGAACCAGTTTGATAGCGCCCTCATTCGCCTCGGCGCCGCTGTTTGCAAAGAAGACTCGATCCATTCCCGATAATCGACACAGCAACCCGGCCAGCCGGCGCATCGGTTCGCTGTAGTATGCCGGGCTCACATTGATTACGAGCGCCGCCTGTGCGGCTAACGCTTCGCGGATCAGAGCAGGAGCGTGGCCGAGCGAATTGACGGCCCATCCCTGGATGAAGTCGAGGTAACGATTTCCTTGCTCATCGTAAAGCCAGGAGCCATCGCCTCTCACAAAGACGACGTCCGGACGCTCGGTGATGAACATCAAAGAATCAGCGGCACTCATAAACCCTACGAATCGGCGGTCACAAAAACATCGCTGGCCTCGGCCAGATCGCGGGCCGATGGAGTAATGATGGTCTTTTTTCCAATCGTTATCTTTGCATTGGATAAGATCGCAGCCCGCACATCGTCTTCACAAACAAACCCCACGGGCCTGGATTCTTTCTTTTCAACCTTCACCTTTGAAGGTTCGAGTTGCTGAAATGACGCCAGGGGCGGAGCAACGGGAGCAGAAACAGCAGGAGCGGAAACCGCGGCCGCAGCCGAAGACGCAATCGGATCGGCCGCGCTTCTTTGCACTTTACGACCAAGCCATTGGTCAACGACCTGCTCGATTGTAGATCGCGCCGACGCCGTCGAAGTACGGTCAGCACCTGCTGCGACCGTCTTCGGAGCCGCGGTCACAACATCCCGCACGCCATACGCGACTCGTTTCAAATTGATCAGGTGCATCGGTGAGATATTGTCGGAAGTGATATTTCCGCCGGCAGCACCGCAACCGAGGGTCATTGCCGGAAACAGATTCGTCGTATAGCCAACCGCGCCAAGCGCCGCCGGAGTGTTCACACAGATGCGGAATGCAGGCTTGCGAAGACCAAACTCACGCACAATGGCATCGTCTTTGGTATGCAGACTCAATGTGTGTCCCAAACCGCCAAAGTTTAAAATCTCGATGCATTTCGCACATCCGTCGCGCCAATCTTTCACGACGTAAAATCCCAGAATCGGCGATAGCTTTTCCATCGAGATTGGAAAATCGGCACCTACGCCATCCGCATGCGCGACAAGCGCGCGGGTGCCGGGCGGGACCGTGAAACCTGCCATCTCGGCGATCTTCACAGCGGACTTTCCGACGATCTTGGTATTCAGTGTCCTGCGAGGCGTTTGAATCGTACGCTCCAGTTGCGCTTTTTCCTGCGGGCTGCAAATGTAGGCGGCCTGCTTTTTCAATTGGTCCAGGACGCTGTCCCGCACCGCTTCATCGCAGACGATCGATTGTTCCGACGAACACAGAGTACCGTTATCGAAACACTTTCCCGTCAGGATATCGCGCACTGCCTTCGGGACATCTGCGCTTTTCTCGATATACGTCGGCACATTACCAGGCCCCACACCGAAAGCGGGTTTACCTGCGCTGTATGCCGCGCGAACTAAACCCGTACCGCCGGTCGCGAGAATCAGCGCAGTCAGCGGGTGCTTCATCAGTTCCTGTGTCCCTTCCGTCGTCGAGATATTCATGCAGCAAATCACACCCTTTGGTGCGCCGGCGCGTTCGGCGGCTTCACTGATCAGATGCGCCGTCTCGTTGATGCATCGAACTGCTGAAGGATGCGGACTGAACACAATCGTGTTTCGACCCTTGAGGGCGATAAGAGCCTTGTAAATAGTGGTCGAGGTCGGATTCGTCGAGGGAATGATGGCAGCGATAACGCCGATCGGGCTGGCGACTTCAAAAATCTTGCTCTCCGGGTCTTCTTTAACAATTCCGACGGTCTTCATCGGGCGGATTGCCCGATAAACATCGTCGGCGCAGAACAGGTTTTTGAGCGTCTTGTGTTCGACGGTTCCGTAGCCCGTCTCCTCTACAGCAAGCTTCGCGAGCCGCTCCGCATGCGCAATGCCGGCCTTCGAGATTTCCAGAAGTATGCGTTCAACCTGCTCCTCGGAAAAATTTTCAAACTGATGCCAGGCATCCCGGGCGGTTTGAAGCAGGCTACGAGCTTCTTGAACAGATTCGAGATCTCTATCCATCACGGCTATCCGGGAGTGCTTTCGCCCGGCTTGCTGTCCGCGCCGGACCAATGACTAATGAGTTTTTCAGTTTCGTCGAACGGACGAGGAATAATGTGAACGGCGATTAATTCTCCGACTCGCCGTGCAGCTACAGAGCCCGCTTCGATCGCAGCTTTCACGGAACCTACATCGCCACGAACGAGCACCGCCACGTAACCATTTAGAAGATACTCTTTTCCAATCAGTTCCACATTTGCGGTCTTGACCATCGCGTCAGCCGCCTCGACAGCTCCCACAAGACCGCGCGTTTCGACCATTCCCAACGCTTCATTTGACATGTTTCATCATGGGCGGCGGGAAACGTAACAGAAACCCAACACAAAAGCAATTGACCGGACAAACTCGTTTCTCTATGATGCTCGCAAGTTATAGGAAAACGGAGTCTTGCAGGTCGACATGACCAATTTTGGTGCAAGTTTCAAGCAGGCTCGGGAATCCAAAGGTGTCTCGCTCGAGCAAATTGCGGCCGAGACTCGCATCAGCACTAGATTCCTGAGAGCGATCGAAAATGAAGAGTTTAGCCTGTTGCCGGGTGGCATATTTAACCGCGGGTTTGTTCGTGCGTTTGCGGAAAAGGTGGGACTCGACGCCGACCAGGCGATTGCCGATTACGAGCGTCTGACAGGTGCCCCTCATCGCGTTGAGGCGCCACCTGAACCGGAAGTCACCCCGGCCAGGAAACAGCGACCTCTGTACCCCGTCGCTGTCGCAGCGCTCCTTGTAGTCGTAGCCATCTTCTACATCGTCACGAGAGACTCTGGGCGCGGCGCTGAGACAGGGACTGCGCCGGCGCAACCCCAGGTTTCACCAACACAAACGCCGGCTGCGCCCGTTCCGCCTGCGCCGCAAAGCACCCCAACGGCTGGGGCAGAGAACAGTGCAGTACAACCGGACCCTGACCTGACGCCACCGCCCTCTGCTCCTCCCGCCCCGGCTCAAGTTGCACAATCCCTTACGCTTGAAGTCAAAGCACTAGAGCAAACCTGGATAAAAGTCGTTTCCGACGGTAAAACAGCCGCCGCAGGGGAGGTTCTCCAGCCCGGCACGGCACGAAAGTTTACGGCTTCGACCTCCCTCAGACTCTCAGTTGGAAACGCCGGCGGATTGAGCCTCAAATTGAATGACAAATCCATGAAACCGCTAGGCAAAAGGGGCCAGGTTCGCGAAGTCACGATCACCCCGGGGAACGCCAAAGACTTCACGCAATAACCGGGGTCAGGCGTATACCACCTCCGGCTGCCCGCCGGGGGGCAGCCCCATGTCCCGCTCCCGCCGTTGTATAATGGTCGGTTTATGACCACAGTGCCGAATCTCACTGGGAACGACAGCATCGTTGTCCGCGGCGTTCGCGTCCACAACTTGAAGAATATCGACTTCGAGATCCCTCACGGCGCCTTGACGATCGTCACCGGAGTTAGCGGATCCGGCAAGTCTTCGTTGGCTTTTGACACGATTTACGCGGAAGGACAACGCCGCTATATCGAGTCGTTGTCAGCGTATGCCCGACAATTTCTCGAGCGGATCGAGAAACCCGAAATCGACGAAGTCCATGGTATCGCACCAGCAATTGCCATCCGGCAGCGCAACACCGCCCGGACGCCGCGTTCAACGGTCGGCACTTCTACGGAGATTTACGATTACCTGCGCTTGCTCTTTGCACGCATCGGTATAACCGTTTGCCGCAATTGCGGCTCTGTCGTGCAAAAAGACACGGTCGATCAGATTGCCGACTCGGTAATGCAATGGCCGCTCGATACGCGATTTTATGTGCTTTACCCCCTGCCGACAGGCCAGACGCAGGAGCAGCTCGCTGCCTTACTCACTGATTTGAAACGACGAGGTTTCAGCAGGATTTATCAGAACGGACAGACTTTTGATTACTCGCGCCCCGAGTCACTACTGGACGTAGATTTCAAAAAGCCGGCATACGTCTTAGTGGACCGTCTGAAAGTCGCGCCGGACATACGTCAACGCTTCATCGACTCGGTGGAAATCTGCTTCCGCGAGAACAACGGTGAAGTCGTTCTGGAAGTGCTCGACTGGCCGTCTGGAAACGGCTCGACTCCGCATGAAAAACAATTCCGATTCAGCGAAGCGTTCGAATGCAAGAAATGCGGAATCCGGTACGAAGACCCGGAACCGCGGCTTTTCTCTTTCAACAATCCGTTCGGCGCATGCCCGCGCTGCCAGGGCTTTGGCAATACGATCGATCTCGATTTAGATCTGGTGATTCCAGACAAGAGCAAATCGCTCGTGGAAGGAGCCATCGAACCCTGGACGAAGCCGAGATATCGAACCTACTTCAACGATTTCCGAAAGACCGCCCGGGGACGAGGCTTAAAACTCGACATACCGTACCGGGATCTCTCAGCTGACGACCGGGCTTACGTCATGATTGCGGTCCGCGAGTTCTTCGATTATCTGGAAACAAAAAAATACAAATTGCACGTCCGCGTATTTCTCAGCCGCTATCGCGGTTACACGGTCTGCCCCGAATGTAAGGGCTCCCGCCTGCGGCAGGACGCGCGCGACATTTTCATCGACGGTAAAAACATCGCCGACGTGTGCCGGGCAACGATTCAGCAGGCAGCTGATTTCTTTTCCCATCTCGAGCTGACACCGGCACAGGCGAAAATCGCCGAACGCATACTGAGCGAAATTCAATCGCGGCTGCGCTTCTTGAATGACGTGGGATTGCAATACCTGACGCTGGAACGGTTGTCCTCCACCTTGTCCGGTGGCGAGGCTCAGCGGATCCAACTGGCGACATCGCTGGGCTCGACTCTCGTTGGCGCATTATATGTTCTGGATGAGCCGTCAATCGGTCTTCATCCACGAGATGGTCAGCGTCTCATCGAAATATTGAAGCGGCTTCGCGACATCGGAAACACCGTTCTGGTCGTCGAACACGATGCCGAAATGATGAAAGCCGCCGACCACATCCTCGACCTCGGTCCAGGCGCCGGGGAAAATGGCGGCCAGCTTGTTTATTCCGGTACGTTTGATGGAATAGAGTCGTGCACTGCGTCCCTGACGGGAAAATACCTGATTGGCGAACTGAAAGTTCCAATTCCGAAAAAACGCCGTACGCCAGGTCCGAAGATGCTCAAGCTGAGAAATGCCGCGAAGCACAATCTCAAGGACGTCAGCATCGAGGTCCCGCTCGGCTCGATGACATGCATCACGGGTGTTTCCGGATCAGGGAAATCGACACTGGTCCACGAATGCCTGTTCGAGGCCCTTCGCGCGGCTCTTCAGAACAGCGATCCAAGTCTCGGAGTGGGTGTGGTCGAGATGGGCATGAAATGGATTTCCGATGTCGTTCTCGTTGACCAGAGCCCCATCGGACGCACCCCGCGATCGAATCCTGTCACGTACATCAAAGCCTTCGATCACATTCGCGACGTTTTCGCATCGACACGCGAAGCGCAGGCCCGTGGCTACAACTCCGGCAGTTTCTCGTTCAATATTCCGGGTGGCCGTTGTGAGGTCTGCCAGGGTGATGGGACCGTTACGGTCGAGATGCAATTTCTTGCAGACGTAGAACTCGTCTGTGAGGAGTGCAAGGGCACTCGCTATAAAAGCAGCGTCCTCGAGGTCCTGTATAAGGGTAAGAACATATATCAGGTCTTGCACCTGACCGTTAGAGAAGCCCTGCTGTTCTTCGCCAATGTCCCCAAAATCACCAAGAAACTCAAAGTACTCGACGAGGTCGGCCTCGGCTATCTCCGGCTCGGACAGTCCGCCACCACTCTCTCCGGAGGCGAAGCACAGCGAATCAAGCTCGCTTCGTACCTCGCACGAGAGACCAGCGAGAAGACGCTATTCATCTTTGATGAACCGACGACCGGTTTACACTTTGACGATATCAATAAGCTGCTTATCGCCTTCAGGCGTCTGATTGAGGCGGGTGGTTCGGTGCTGATCATCGAACATAATCTCGATGTCATCAAATCAGCAGACTGGGTGATCGATCTCGGACCTGAAGGCGGTGCCGGCGGCGGATATGTCATCGCAACCGGTACGCCCGAACAGATTGCCGAAAATCCGGCATCCATTACGGGGCAATACCTGAAAAAAGTGTTAGCGTAGGCGAAGCAGGGTTAACAAATGGCCAGGCTCATCATCCTCATCCTGATGGTCTTTCAATCCGTTCAGGACACCTACAACTCCGCGAATGCAGATTTCGACGCGGGCCGATGGACCGAAGCGGCTGCGAAGTATGAACAGGTGTTGAAGGAAGACGCCCGCAACGTCCCGTCTCGATTCAATCTCGCCGTCTGCGATACCAAACTGAACAAGTTGGAAGAAGCAATCGCCGCGTATAAAACACTGCTCGCCCAGGACCCGGCTATCTATGAGGCTCACGTCAACCTGGGGCTTCTCCTGGAGCAAACCGGCGAGCGTCCGGATGCCGGCGAACAGTTCGAGAAGGCGCTTGCACTGCGGCCGGATGATGTTCAGGCTGTCCTGAACCTGGGAATGTTTTACGTTCGAGGTAACGAACTGGAGAAGGCCTATCCTCACCTGGTCACAGCCGCTCAAAAAGGCGTCGCTACGAGCGAACTTTTCGCCGCGTTGAGTGAAGTGGAACACCTTCGGAAAGACGAAGCGAAATCCCGCGAATATCTTCAAAAAGCGCTTGCGCTGGAACCGGGCAACTCCAGCTTTCACAGCCAATTAGCCGTCTCTTACTTTGATGCCAGAGATTATGTAAAAGCAATTCCCGAGTTGGAGCAGGTCGTCAAAGCTGATCCGGCCAATGCGGACTATCTGTACATGCTCGGAAAAGCTTACGAGGCGACGAAAGTGTACCCGCAGGCGGTAGCGCTCCTCCAACAAACGATTCGGATCAAACCCGATTCTGTGGAAGCGTATGCGACGCTGGGTGCCATTTATTACGCCCTCGAAGACTGGGTGCGGGCAACCCAGGCACTCACCCGTGTCATCGAAATTCGCCCACGGGAACCCGTTGGACACTTTGTCCTTGCTACGTGTCTGGATAAATTAGGAAACGCAAAGGAAGCTGTCGTGCAATATAATGAATTCCTACGACTCGACGACGGCTCGAACGATTCGAGGTCTTTCCAGGCACGAGAGCGAGCGAAAACGCTTGAGCGCCGTTTAAAGAGGTGAGCCGGGCAAAACCCCATGCGCATTCACTTGCTGTTTATTCTGCTCGTTGTGGTTTTGAGCTCCTGTGCTGTTCGAACGGCCTCTCTCCAAGGGCAAGTGGATAAACGCCTGGAGCGGCTCGATAAAGAAAGAGCAAGGCTCAAGGCAGAAATCGATCCTGTCGATCGCACAAAAAGCGATATCGCCATATCCGAGATTCTTCTCAGCCTCGCCAGTGACGCGGTTCGCTCGGGCGAGCCGGAAGTTCTGGAGAAACGTCTCACGGAATACGTCGACACCATCCAGGACGCGCACCAGGCAATGATGAAAACCGGACGCGATGCGCACAAAAAGCCGAAGGGATTCAAGGATCTGGAAATCGCTCTGCGGCGGCAGATCCGCATGCTCGACGACATCGGCAGAGGCTTGACGTTTGATCAGCGCACGCCGGTCGATAAAGCCAAACAAGAAGCCTCCGACATCCGGGACGATCTGCTGAAGGCTCTTTTCGGAGAACAAAATGCGCCATCACGCAAAAGTTAGTCTGCTTCTCATTATCTCCTTTGCGGCTGTCGTCTCAGCCGCTCCCAAAAAGGAATACTTCACCGAAGATGAATTGGATCTGATCCGCGACGCACAAGAGCTCAATATGCGGGTGCCGACCTATCTCAAACTCGCCGAGCGCCGGTTGATCTTTTTGGGAATTATGGAAAGGAGCCAGCAGCAGATCGAAAAGGAGCGCAAGGAGAAGGAAAAGCGCGTGAAGGAGCAGAAAAAAGGCGGCCTCGACAGCCGCGCTAATGCGGACAAAGCTCCCCTGGACGACACCTCGTATCTTGAAGACTTCACTCCCGCCGAATTGCTCCGCGGATACATTCAGGCGCTCGATGAAATCATGACGAACATCGATGATGCCTATGGCCGCAAGCTGGACGTACGCGATTCCGTTGAAGATCTGGCGAAATTCACCCGCGATACGATTCCACTGCTCGAGAAATTCAAGCCTAAGAGTCAGGGGGAACGTTCTGCCCTGCAGGATGCCATAGACAAGGCCAACGAAGCATCCGGCGAGGCCAGAGAGGCACTGAAGGTCGTTCCCAAAACCGAGAAAAAACGCGCGCAGTGAAATTTGTCGGATCGCTCCCGCTCTTTCCGGACCTTGATGAAATCTTCGCGGCTGCTCACCGCGAAATTCGCCCTCGAACACCGCTTCCGGAAATCACTATCGAGTTCTTTCCCTTCGCAGGTCTGAATCACACTGCACGGCTGCATGAAAATCAATTGAGAGTGCGCGTTAGCGACATTTTCACTGACGCTCCGCCCCATGTCTACCATTCGCTCGCATTGATTCTTCTAGCCAAGCTTTACGGCAAGAAGATCGACAAATCACATCATCACACGTACAGAACGTTCATCCTCCAGGCCGATATTCAGGAACGGACGAAAGCCACCCGGAATGACCGGTGCAGACAAACCAGGGTTCGCGGTTCTCAGGGACGGCACATCGACCTGGATGAGATCTTTGAACGCCTGAATGGCTATTATT
Organism: uncultured Acidobacteriota bacterium; assembly: GCA_963738025.1. Taxonomy (GTDB): domain Bacteria; phylum Acidobacteriota; class Terriglobia; order 20CM-2-55-15; family 20CM-2-55-15; genus 20CM-2-55-15. The sequence continues at coordinate 392,643 of CAVTWA010000004.1, forward strand.
TCGGCGGCTCAATCCCGAAACCACGCCTCTCGTGGTCCGCAAGAAAATCCCGCTACGTGCTCGGTCGCTTCGATGCAACCCATAATACAATCTTTATCAGTCGCGTCTTCGACTCACCCGGCGCGCCACCCTATGTCTGCGAATACGTGATGTACCATGAAATGCTGCACGTGAAGCATCGCTGCCGGATTCATCAAGCGCGCATCGTCGTTCACACGCCCGAGTTCCGGCTCGAAGAAAAACGCTTCGAGCAATATCGGGAAGCCAAACTCTGGCTGAAACAACAGCTTTAAAATTCGTTTAATTCGTGGCTCATTTTCCGGTGGCATATGCGTTCCACAGCAAGCTGTGGATAAGTCTGTGGAAAAAGCCTGTCGTGGACCTATAAGCCCTCACAAATTGAGGCCTTATAGCACTTTGCACCGTTTTCGGTCAGTGCGGACCCTGTTGAAAAAGTCGCAGCAGCCGCTCTGCAGCATTGACGGCCTCCTTACCGGAGACATCGCCGCTGATGCTGAAACTGCCTGAGTTTGCGAGAGCCATGACGCCGGAACTCAGGACCATCTGGACTTCCGTATAGGTGGCGCTTGATGGATCCAGATCCGGCGCGGCAATCGGTGGGGCAGCAGTCTTAGATAAGCCCAGGACGCGCATCAGACGGGCCAGGGTCAGGGCAAACTCTCCACGGCTGACCCGAGTCAAAGGCTCGAACGTATGATTCGGCAATGGCGCCATTAACCCGATGCCGGCGACAATTTGAATCTCCGGCCGTGCCCATGAGCTTTGGATGTCGGTGAGAATTTGCGAAACCTGCCGCATTTCCGCCACTTGAGGAAAGTAACGGACCAGCAGCACTGCCAGTTGCTCGCGCGTCAGCGACTGGGTTGACCGGATTTCGTGGAAACGGGCCATGTCACCGCCCCACCGTCCCAGATCGTCGAGCGTGTCAGCGTCCGGCAAGGTAATCCCCGTTGCGCTGCCTCCACTATTGGGCATTAAACTCTGAGCTGCCTTCCGTTCGGCGGCTGCTTCGTCGCTTTTGTTTTCCCGGGTAAGCAAATCCGCTAATCGCTCGTGTAGCGATGGTTCGTTCGGAAGGACCGTCAGCGCCTGCCGGTAGGACTGCTCGGCATCTACGAGGCGGTTCTCGGCCTCTGCACGGGCCCCGGAACGAAGAGTCGCGTCCGTCGCAAGTAAAAGCGCCTTCTGCCGCTTGGTTTCAATCTCCGGGCGTCTCGTGTCAACCGATAACAGTCTGCCGTAAAGACCCGCGGCGCGGGCATAGTCCTGTTGCAGGTAAGCGATTTCGGCAAGATAGTAAATGGAAATACCATTCTTCGGATCGAGCGTTAACACCTGGTTGAATCTCTGTACCGCGGCGGAATAGTCGCCGTTGTAGAGATTCAGATAGCCTTGCAGAATCACTGCCGGGACAAATGTCTTCTGCTTGTACGCAAAGCTGTCAAGATCGCGCCGGAGTTTCGCGTCTTCCCGTCCCGCCACGAAGCGTAACCACAGTTTGTCGTAATCTTTTGCGATCTTCGGTGGAGCCTTTGAAATGTTCGCAGGATTCTCCATCGCTGTCCGGGGCGGGAGCAACAACAAGGATTGCAGAAGGAACACGAGCACCAGCATATTCATACGCGGACTGGGCCTACCTGCTGAACGATCTTACTGACAAGTTCGTTCAATCCGTCCCCCATCGTGGCCGACACCAGCACACCATCATCCGGCGCAACGGAGTCCAACATATCAGCCTTGTTGTAGACCGTCATTGTCGGATGATCACCAGCTCCAATATCCCTCAAGACATCCAGAACCACCTGCCGCTTCTCTTCCCGGTCCGGATCAGAAACGTCGATGACATGCAGGATCAAATCCGCTTCCACAACCTCTTCCAGAGTGGCGCGGAACGCCGACACCAGCTGATGGGGAAGATTCCGGATGAACCCGACAGTGTCGGAAATCAGGATCGGGAAGTTCTTCCCGACCTGAATGCGCCGGATGAGCGTATCGAGCGTTGAGAAGAGCCGCCGTGAAACGAGAGTATCCTCTTTAGATAACGCACCGAAAAGAGTCGACTTGCCGGCATTCGTATATCCGACCAGCGACACCAGAGGCAACTGTTCCCGCCGGCGGCGTTCGCGGTGAAGCTGGCGGTGTTTGCGAATCTGTTCGATATCGCGCTTTAAGGCAGCGATCCGATGACGAATCTGGCGGCGGTCCATCTCGAGTTTTGTTTCACCGGGACCGCGCGTGCCGATACCGCCGCCAAGCCGTGAAAGGTACTCTCTGAAGCCGGTCAGGCGCGTGAGGCGGTATTCCAGTTGCGCCAGTTCCACCTGCAACTTACCTTCTTTAGTCCGCGCACGGCGGGCAAAGATGTCGAGGATGAGACCTGTCCGATCGACAACTTTAGTTTCAAGCGCTTCCTCGAGATTTTTAGCCTGGCTGGGCGATAGTTCCTGATCGAAGATGACGACGTCAACACCTTCAATCAGAACTTCTTCGCGTAATTCTGCAACTTTGCCTTTGCCGATATAGGTAGCAGGATCCGGACGATCGCGGCGCTGGATCACCTCGTCGATGACGCGTGCGCCGGCGGAAACCGCCAACTCACGCAGTTCATCGAGAGCGTGACTACCAACGAGAATCGCGTTTTCCATTATTTCTCAGTCGTCGTGGCGGCCGACTGAGGTATAGGTGGCGGCGGCGGCGGAGCCGATGCCATCTTGGCCGTAGTGACCGTCGAAATCGCATGCTTAAAGATCAATTGTTCCTGGTTGTTGGCTTCAAGGATCACGGAGTATTTGTCGAAACCTTTGATCTTTCCTATCAATTTTACACCGCTGATCAGAAAAATTGTGACTGGAGCTTTTTCACGTCGAACGGTGTTGAGGTAAACGTCCTGAATATTCTGGGAAGGTGTCTTGTTTTCCATAAGGAACTCCCTAAAAATTTACGAGCTTAGCAAGAAACTGATAGACCTTCTCTTTTATCTCATCGCTATCTCCGGGTCCATCAAACCAGCGAACGTCCGACTGCTTGCGAAACCAGGTCATTTGACGTTTGGCATAGTGTCTTGTATCACGCTGGATTATACGAATCGTCTCCTCCCGTGGGATACAGGAATCGATATCAGAAATGACGTGGCGGTACCCGATAGCCTCAAAAGGCTTTACACTCGGCGGAATTCCGTTTGCCAGAAGCGTCCGGACTTCCTGTTCCAAACCGTTCTCAAACATGCGCACGACGCGGTCTTCAATGCGCCGATAAAGTTCCTCGCGCGCAGGATTCAGTCCTACGAAATGTATCTGAAAGCCAATGAGCGGCCGGCGCGGTTTCTCGGCCAGATGTTGTGAAAGAGATTTTCCTGTTTCGAGCCGGACTTCCAGTGCTCGCACCAGCTTAGGCTTGTCACGCTGTGCGATGCGGGACGCTGTGGCAGGATCGAGCCGGTTCAAAAGCCGATGCAAATAGGGCCGGCCCTTTTGTTCAGCCAGTGCCTCCAGACGATTCCTCCAAAAAGTCGAGCGCGCCGGCCCTTCAAATAAACCTTCGACCAAAGCCCGCAAGTACAGCCCCGTCCCCCCAACCAGAATCGGGACCTTCCGCCGGATCCTCAGTTCGTCGAGAACTCGCCGTGCCTCCTTCTCATAATCTCCCGCGGTGAAGACGTCCTCGAGCTCGCGGATATCGATCATGTGGTGCGGCACGCGCTGCTGCTCCTCAACCGTTGGCTTGGCTGTACCAATGTTGAGGTGGCGAAATATTTGTACGGAATCGTAATTGACGATCTCCCCCGAGAAATGCTCGGCGAGAAAAATCGCCAGGTCCGATTTGCCACTGGCGGTGGGACCAACTATTGCGATGACCGGGTGCATGGTGAATGGAGGGTGGTTGGATCGAGAATATTTAGTTCTGAATTTGTGAATAGTGCATTTGTGATTTCGACTGAGTTCTGCAGTCCCCGCCTGAGTCAGGCGGGGACTGGATCACACAGACCGCACCACAATCGAAACGGTGCGCTACCACAGCATTTTGAGGTCAATGCCTTTGTAGTACTTCTTCAGGATTTGTTCGTAGGTGGCGCCCTGAAGCGCCATGCCGTAAGCACCGACCTGACACATCCCGACACCGTGGCCCCAGCCGCGCCCGTAGAACGTGATTCCGAGGACTTCACCTTGAGCGTTCCGCTCGATATCGAATGAGAACAAGCTGTCTCTCAATCCCAGCAACGTCCGCAAGCGCAGGGCGCGGACGGTGGCCTGTCCGGACGAGCCGACGATCTCGGTCCGTAACAGCCGCTCGGAAGGTCCACGGGCGAGCACGCGCATGTTTTGAAAGCTGCCGATATTGAGCGGTTTCAGTGCAGTATCCAACTCCTGCCGGGTCTTATGGACCTGCCACAACGCAAGGCGCGAATACCGGTCCGCAGCCGGATTCGCAAAATTGATGCGATATACCAGCATCTGGATCGTGTCGCCAACGGCGCGAAAATCCATCAATTCTCCACCAATCCACGTGCCCTGCCGCAACGGGAGCCGCTCATCCGCGACGCGCTGATAAACAGGCGCGTCCGGGCTTAATTGGAATTGGCGCGGTTGGCCGTTAACCAGTAATTTCATCGTGGTTCCATCCCACGAGGTCAGTACCCCCTGCTGCCATTCGAAGGCATTCTTCTTATCGATCAGACGGAACAGGATCTCTTTGGAAGTAAACGGCCCGGACGGCGGCACGATGCCCTGCTCAGTCACGAACGACACATCGGATGCCGCCAGCACGGCTGGATAGAACGACTCGCGAATGAATGCCGCCAGAACGGGAAGATCCATGGACGAAGGCTCCCCTTGTCCAGGCAAACCCATGAAGCCTCGTGCCTCGGTAAAATTGGAAACACCGGCCACGGACAGAACGGCATCTTTCCAGTCGGGGAAAGATCGCGAGCTTGAAAATGGAACCGGCTGAGGGTGGTTAAACTCGCAGTCCGTCGACACCAGATACGGGAACTTCTCGTCGAAAATGTTTTCGGCGTCTTCGGTCCGCCCTCCACAGGTGGAACTATAAAGCGCATTGATCGGCTGATTCTGATACGTCGCGATAACGCCGCGGGTCTCCGTCACCGCCTGCGTTGAGAGCGGATTCTCGGAGCCCTGCCCCTGATAAACCTGGCACGCATCCGTAGCACAGATGTCGTAACCTTCTTTCTTGGACTGCCCGAGGTTGCGCATGGCATACGTCCGCGCGGCGACCGCTTGCGCCTTCAACGCCTCGAGCGCACCGTATGTCGTCGGACTGAGTTCGTTGGGAACGACACCCAACAGGTACTGCTCGAGCGGCAGCTCATCAACTATGGTGAAGGTGTTTCGGGAATTACCAAATACTTCAATGGATCCGCGATAGGTCCGATTGTCGAACTCAATTGGAACGTCGCCGGGCGGGTCGATCCGAACTCTAGCGTTCTTCGGCAGAACAATCAGCTTCCCGCCGTCAAGCTCAACCAACGTCCGGTACTGAAGGTTCGCTTTCGTGACCGCACCGCTGGCAGACGGATCCAGCGCCATAACCATGGTAAATTTCGCCGTCCGCGTTCGGTTCTGTTCAATGCTGAATGCAGTGGCAGCACGCAAACTGACCGTTGGCGCGTTCTGGTTTAAACCGATCCGTATGACCGGTTCATTCTGCGCCTGAGCCCGGGAAATGACGAGCAGAAGAAGAATGAATAAGCCACGAATTGAACGAATGGAACGAACTGAAACCTGGGCCATCACCTGATGTTATACAAAAAAGTGAATTGAAGATCGAGGTGATCGCCGTCAAACCCGGCCGGTAGTTGAGCGAACGGATTGGAGGCGGTGATCGAACCATACGCGGCGCGATCCAGCGCCGTATCTCCTGAATTGGCCACCTGGTGCAGGTTGGCGATGATCCCGCCTTTGGTAATCGTGAAAACGAGCACCACCTTGCCCCGTTTGCCCAGACGGGCGCTCTCCGGAATCAAGCTATACCAATTGTATCGGACGCGATTGACCACCTGGTTCATGTAAGGTCCGAAGTCGTAACCGCGGGTATCGGAAAGGATCTTGGGTTCTTCCGTGGAAAAATCGGGATCCTCCGTGCCGTTCGGCAAACCAGTTCGTCCGCCCGGTGTCACCGAGGAGCGGCGACGCTCTTCGTCGATCTGCTGCTGAACGGTCCGCTTGGCACTGTCCATAATGTTCGGACCAGGCACGTGCAAGGCGTTCGGATTCGTGTTTGGCGGCAGGAGAGACGGCCGATTCTCCGCCTGCTGCTGGACCGGCTTGGGCGGTTCCGGCTTGGGCTGTTGTTGCTGTTGCGAGCCCGCTCGCGCCGGGTCTGTCGTATCGCCGCGAGAGGCTTTCGGAGCCGCATCGGGCCTCGCGCCCTCTTTCAGCACATCATCCGGCCCGATAACCACGGGTGGCATCTGCGGTTGCGGTGGCGGAGGAGGAGGCGGGGGAGGCGGCGGTTGTTGTTGCGGTTGTTCTTGCACTTGTGGCGGCGGTTGAACTTGCGGGGCCGGTGGATTCTGTTGCGGAGGAACCGGAGGCTGAACCAGCGGCTTTTCGGGAACGGCTGGTTTCGGATGCAGAGCATCAGGGGGAATAACGAGTTCAGTCAGTTCTTCCCGGCTGAGATCATAGTCCTGGCCCATCACTTTGATAATGCGTTTGGGAGGAGAAGTCAGCAGGTCCGGATTAAGTGCGAAAAAAATGAGGAGAATTGCGTGAATTCCGATCGAAATCAGCAGTGTTTTGGTGCGCTTCGGCTGAAGATCGATCTCCTCGTCCTTTTCAAACAGCATTTTACAAATTTCGCTTTCCCGTTCAGCTCAACGTAACATAAGTCGTTCGGCGATAGCATCGTTAATGCGCATCCCTAAATCAAGCGCGCGCAGCCCATCTTCACCGGTCACAAGGGGTGTGCGACGCTGCGCTACACATTCGATAAAAGATGCAAGTTCCAGCTTCAGCGGCTCCTCGCCGGGTGGCTCGAGTTTCGTTTCCTTTACCGCGCCCATTCTTAACGAAATCATTATTCCGGTCTGGCTTGCGTAGTCGACTGAGATGTAATCGTGCGGCTGAAAAAATCGCAGCTTTCGGGTCTTCTCAAAACTGACCCGGCTTGCCGTGAAATTGGCAACACAGCCATCGGTAAATTCGACGCGGGCGTTCGCGATGTCGGCCTTCTGCGACAGAACCGGAATGCCCACAGCGCGAATTTCACGCACGGCTGCAGGCACGAGACTCAGGACGATATCGAGGTCGTGAATCATGAGATCCAGGACGACATCGATGTCGAGACTTCGCGGCGAGAATGCCGCCAACCGGTGAATCTCGAAAAACTGCGGCCGGGTCGCAACTTCTCGCGCCGCCCGGACCACGGGATTGAATCGCTCGACGTGACCCACCTGAAGGATGCGGTCGTTTTTCCGCGCCGCCTTGATCAAAGCATCGGCCTCTTCCCTCGACGACGCTATCGGCTTCTCGACAAGAACATCGATGCCATGCTCCAGAAGATCCACGCCGATAGCCGCGTGATGGGTCGTCGGCACGGCGAGACTGACCGCATCAACTTTACCGAATAAATCGCGGTATCCGGTATATGCCGTCGTGTTGTAGAGAGAAGCAACCTCGTTAACGCGCGATTCCAGGATGTCCACCACGCCTGCAAGGTGGCCAAGCTCCGCGTAAAGCCGCGCGTGTTGCTTTCCTAAGTGCCCTACTCCAATAACTGCTATTTTGCTCATAACTGAACGTAGTAATAAGCCACGAATTGAACGAATTTAACGAATTCAATTCGTTAAATTCGTTCAATTCGTGGCTTATTCAATCGCGACAATTGCGATGTCCGCCTCATTCGCAAGCCGGATCACATCATCGCGATCGATCATCAAAGTTTTGCGCGCCTCGATCGCCAAAGCCGAGACGTTTAGACGCCGCATTACTTGTACCGTTGGCGGGCCGATGACCGGGACATCGAAGCGCAGATCCTGATTCGGTTTGGCAAGCTTGACAACCCGCAATATCCGGCCATTGACCAGCGACGCCGCCCGCTCCATAACAGCATCAGTCCCTTCCATTGCTTCGAGTGCGACGCAGGCGCCATCGCAGATCACCACCGTTTGCCCCAAATCCAACCGTCCGAGTTCGCGCGCGATCTTGAATCCATACTCGAGATCCCGCTTTTCTTCCGCCGATGGCGCGCGCCGCGTCAAAGTGCCCGGGTCCGGGATGAGGGGCCGAAGGAACAGCGTCGAATCGATCAGGCGAATTCCTTCTTGCTCGAGTACCTTTGCCACGGCGCCAATGAGAGAATCCGTGTTCTTGGTGGCGAGGCTTGCCAGCAACTGAATCATTTTCAGATCCGGCACGATCCCGCTGAAAATCTGTTTGTGCTTGACCTGACCGGCCATCACGGCCTGGCCGACGCCTTCCGCCTTGAAGGTCTTGATCAACTTTCCAAGTTGACCCAGAGACAACCAGTGCACGGTGGTCGCATGCTGTTCGATCTCAGGAAAAGTTTCTTCCTTTATCGCCGCAACAACCATGTCGATTCCCTGGCTCCTCGCCGCCTCGAGCACCAGGAACGGAAACTTACCGTTTCCGGCGATCAGACCATATCTATTTGATGACGCCACGTTCCGCAGTCTCGATGAAATCCAGGATTGTCTCTACTTCCGGCGACTGCAACGCTGCCCTGATCGCTTCCACCGCCTGGGTTGTATTTAATTTCGATTGAAGAAGGATCCGGAAAGCCGCCTTGATGTTTTGAATCTGCTCGGGCGCAAGTCCCTTTCGTTCGAGCCCGATGATGTTCGGCCCATACGAATGAGTATTACGTTCGCTGACCGTTTTGGAATACGGCAGGACATCTTTGGTGATCACGCTATATCCACCGACGTATCCGTGAGTACCCACTCGACAGAACTGATGAACTCCGGAGAAAGCTCCGATCGTGGCGTGATCCTCAATGGTGACATGGCCGGCCAGCGTCGCCGCATTCGCCATGATGATGTGACTGCCAAGCGTGCTGTCGTGGCCGATGTGGGCGTAGGCCATTATAAAATTGTGACTCCCGATTCTTGTATGACCGCCACCGCCCATCGTTCCGCGGTGGATATTCACGTATTCGCGAAAGATGTTGTGATGGCCGATCGTCAGGAACGTCTCTTCACCTTTGAACTTCAGGTCCTGCGGCGGTAAACCGATCGTGCCGAACGGATAAAACTGATTGTCCTCACCGACGGTGGCCGGCCCCTCGACGATAACGTGTGACTCGAAGCGGCAATTGTTTCCAATGACGACGTGATCGCCGATCCGGCAGTACGGCCCGATATGCACATTTGCCCCGATTTCAGCTTCAGGACTCACGATCGCACTCGGATGAATCACGGCTGCTGACCTATCGAAGAAAGCAGGATCGCCTCGGCAGCCAACTCAGAGCCGACGTAGACCTCCCCCTTCATCTTCCAGACGATCGCCTTGCGTCGAATGACTTCGACTGCGATGCGCATTTGATCGCCCGGAACGATGGGTCTGCGGAACTTCGCCTCGTCTATTCCCATGAAATAGACAATGGTTTTGCTGAGGTCGGCCTTCTTCTCGAGAAGCCCGAGGATTGCACCGGCCTGGGCCATTGCTTCAATCGTCAAAACTCCGGGCATAACCGGCGCCCCGGGAAAGTGCCCGTTGAAAAAGGGCTCGTTGATCGAAACGTTCTTCAACGCCACGATCCGTTTGTCCGGATCGACTTCGATAACCCGGTCGATCAGGAGAAACGGATAGCGATGCGGAAGAATCCGCATGATTTCGGCGATTCGCAGTTCCATACGAAGATTAGCCACGAATTGAACGAATTAAACGAATGAATTCGTTAAATCCGTTCAATCCGTGGCTTATTTCTTCACCGCAGGGGCGGCCGGCGCCGCAGGGGTAGATTTCGGCGGCGCCGCGCTGGTAGCGGGTTTCGTCGGCGGGGCCGCATCGACGCGACGGATGATTTCGGTGGTAATGTCAGCCACGTCCTGGACGTAGATGATGCTGCTCGCCTGGCTCGACACATCGAACACGACAGCAAAACCGTTCTCGGTTGAATATGCTTTCAGGACTTCCTGAGTTTTCTCGGCGATAGGCTTGAACAGCGTCTGCTGAAGATCGGGCAGTTCTTTCTGCGCGTCGTCGTTCATCCTCTGGAGTTCCGTATTCATCTTGTCGATGGATTTCGCCAGGTCCGCTTTAGCGGTTTCACTCATCGCCTTGTCGCCGCTCTGAAGTTTCGTTTGCGCTTCGGCTAAAGCCTTCTGTTTGGAATCGAATTCCTGCTGCTTCTTGGTGAATTCGGCCATGAATTTTTCCTGTGCCTTTTTGCCTTCGGCGTTCTCTGTAATCGCCTTCTGCAGGTCGACTACGGCCACGCGTCCGGCACCTGTTGCAGCAGGGAGCGCCTGCTGTCGCAGGAGCGGCTCCACCGCTTGCAGGAGCCTGTGCGCACAGCGCTGCAGGCAAAAATAATCCGATCATTACAACTAAACTGAGTTTTCTCATCTCACCCTCGTCTCTTAGAAAGTTCTTCCAATCGTAAATTTGAAATCGTGCGCCTTCTCCTGGATCGAGAAGGGCGCGCCCGTCGTCGGGCCGAAAAACGTATTGTTAATCCGGTTCGGGTTCTCCGCGAAAATTATCCGGAACGGCGCCCGGATCACGGGCAACATAATCTGGAGTTCGACACCCGTACTCGTCCTGATACCGGAGTTCGTTCCAGGCAGAAACGTTACGGGCACCGTCTGAAACTGTCCGTTACTGTTCAAAACCTGCCGGGTCAATTGCGACCGGTCTGTAACCCAGGCATTCCCCGCGTCGAAAAACGGCGACAATGTGACGATCTGGCCGACAATCGGTATACGGTACTCAAAATTGAATACCGCCTGAGTATCTCCGCCAACGTACACCACATCGTCGATGGACTGCGTAGTGCTGTTCCCCTGCGCATCGGTCGTCGTAACGTTGCGTACAATGTTCGCAATCGGCGTGATCTCGCGGAAGTCAAAGCCGCGGATATCGAAATCACCACCCAAAAACAGCCTCTGATAATACGGCACCGCCACGCCGCCGTATCCGTGCACATAAGACGTCAGAAGACGAAAAGCCAGCGTGTTGCGACCTTTATTGATCGGGTGGAAATAGCGGACGTCCAGGCTCGGCCTGTAGTAATTCACCGTACCACCCAGCACGCCGCCCGTGTATTCGAACGTCGTCGACAGGCTGAACCCTTTCGCCGGACTGAACGCGGGTCCATGCGTATGGTTTGTGGTAAAGCTGGGTGTCAGCGTATGGCCATGAAAATTTGAAAAGCTCGTCCCGGTTTCCGAAGATATCAGGGTTTGATCCGTTTGAGTCTTAACGGCATCGAAGAAATCTGCCGTCGCCGGATTGATAGCGCTCGTTTGCGAGTGATTGATGCCAAAAGTAAGGCCGACGCGGTTCCAGACTTTTATCGGATAGCTCGCGAACAAGTCCACGCCGGCCGTCTTCTGTGTGAAATTCAACTGATCGGTAAGCCCCAGTGAAGATGAAACAGGCACTAATCCAAACAAATTCTGCGACTGATCATACTCAAGCTTCGTCGCGTATCCGGTAAATCCCGCTGCAATCGGACGGTTAAACAGATATGGCTCCGTAAAGCTCAGCCGGTATTCCGATTGGCGTGTACCACCCTGGAGGGTAAGGCCCAACGTGTCTCCCAGCCCAAGGAAGTTATTGGACTGATAATTGAGCCCGACAAAACTTCCGCCGATTCCGCTGACACCGCCATTGAGGCCGATCAGATTGCGGTCCTTCTCCTTGACCTTCAGTCGGATATCGACCTCGGGATCCGTCGCACTTGGCTTTATATCGGCATCTTCCGTGCGAAGCGGCTCGAAATATCCAAGCTGGTTGAGGCGCTGCAAGCTCTGATCCCAAAGCGTTGAGTTGAACAGCTGGCCTTCGTCGATCAGGATCTCGCGCCGGATGACCCGGTCACGCGTCGTCGTGTTGCCTGAAAACGAAATCCGGTGGACGTAGAATTGGCGATCTTCTTCGATATTGATGTTCAGGTTCAGGAGTCGGTTCGCTTCGTCAAATGTCTGTACAGGGATCGCCGTAAAATTGATGTAGCCGCGAGCCCCGTAGAGCTTCTTGAGCTCGAGGAAATTTTCGCGAATCTTGACCTCATTGAAAATTTCACCGGGTACTAACCCGAGTGTGCTTTTGATTTTGGCTTCATCAAATTGTTTGCCGCCGCTGACATTCACTTGTCCAATCCGATATTGCTTGTTCTCTTCGAGCTTTATCGTGATGTAGTAGCGGCGAAGCAATTTCGATGAAAACGGCACGGGAATCCCCAGTGAGAAGGGAGGAAAGCGCCGCTGCACCGAAGTGAGTCTGGTCTCAACCACGGGATCGGCGATGTTCACCCGGACATATCCATGTTCGGCATAAAACATGCGGATCCGCGAAATATCGTCCGCCAGTTTCAGATCGAAATACGTGTCCTTGCCAAGCAGCGTGTTAATGGGACCGGCCTCTTTGACCAATTTCATTGCGCTTTTGACTTCGCTCGCCGAAAACACCTTATTGCCTTGAACGGTGATCTTCTCGACACGAATTTTCGGTCCTTCATCCACTTTGAAGGTCAGCGCCACCGAACTGGGAGGAACATCCTCCGTCGTGGCCGTCACCCGGGCATCCTCATGCCCTTTCTCAGATAAAATCCCCTTAATGATCGATTCCGCCTTTTTGATTTTGCGGGGATCATAAGTCGATTCCTGAGCGATGGGTGTATTTTTTTCCTTTAATTTATCGATAATCTCGGAGTTTGTAATCGATTTCAGACCTTCGTATTTGATGCTGCGGATCGTTTTCTTTTCTTTAACCCAGAAAATGATGATCCTGCCGATCTTACCTTCTTCGTAATTGACCCGGATGTCGTCAAACTGATCCATGGCATAGATCCTCCGGACATCGGCATCAATAATGCTCAAGTCAAAGCGGTCGCCCGCCTTGGTCTGCAAGCGGTACTTGATGCTGTCGGCCGGAATCCGATGGCTGTTCTCAACCCTCACGTCTTCAACGAGCTTCGGGTCGTAGTTCTGAGTCTGAATCATTCGGGATTCTATGAAGGTAAAAGACAGGGCCAGCCACACTGTAAGGCCCATCGACACGCCTCCAATCGCATGATTTTACTACAGAAGTGGAAGTACTTAGACTGACTTTGGAGCTTTGGGTGAGCTTCGGGGACGGGGTCAGTTTGAATTTGGGGCCGAGGGGTCAGACCCCTCTCTGCCACCGGGGGTCTGACCCCTCGGCCCCAAATTCAAACTGACCCCGTCCCCGAATTATCCTTCACATGGAGAGGGGGACGCCAACCTCTTCGCGATCCCGATCCATTGGGCGATACCAAAGCTGACCACCGTCCATATAAACCTCGACTTTGGACAACTCCTTGAGATTCCCCTGGATCAGAGCTTCAGAGAGCGGGTCTTCGATGTACCGTTGGATCGCGCGCCGCAGCGGCCGCGCGCCGTAATTCTTGTCACGGCAGGCTTTATCGAGAATCCACTGTTTCGCGTCATCGTTGATGGCGACCTCCAGCCTCTTGTGGGCGAGGTTCTCATTCAACTGACCGATCATCATGTCGACAATGCGGCTCAGGTCATTGTTCGTCAACGAGTTGAAGATGATGATCTCATCCAGCCTGTTGATGAACTCGGGATTGAAGAGCCGTTTCACTTCCTGCATGACGGCATCTTCCATCTTCTGAGCCGTCGCTTCTTCGCTCGGCCCCTGGAATCCAAGACTGGTGTGCTTGGACAGGAACCGCGCGCCGATATTCGACGTCATGATGATGATGGTGTTCTTGAAATCGATGGTGTTGCCAAGACCATCGGTCAAATGACCATCTTCGAACACCTGCAGCAAAATATTGTAAACGTCCGGGTGCGCCTTCTCGATTTCGTCCAGAAGGATGACGGAATACGGATTACGCTTCACGCGTTCCGTTAACTGGCCGCCCTCCTCATAGCCGACATAACCCGGAGGCGATCCGATCAGTTTCGATACCGAGTGCTTTTCCATGAACTCCGACATATCGAAGCGGATGAGCGACTTCTCGCTTCCAAAGAGGAATTGAGCGAGCGATCGCGCCATCTCTGTCTTACCAACGCCCGTCGGCCCGAGGAACAGGAACGAGCCTGCCGGACGGTTGGGCGACTTCAAACCCGCTCGCGAACGCCGGATGGCGCGCGCCAGAGCGTTGATGGCCTGATCTTGACTGACGATTCGCCGATGCAACTCTTCCTCGATCCGCGAGAGGCGTTGCATTTCCTCTTCCTTAATCGAGTTGACAGGAACGCCCGTCCAGCGCGACACGACATCTTCGATATCGGGCTTGGTTACGACGCCCATACTGGTCGTTTCGCTGATATTGAACTTCTCGCGCACGTTACGCAGATTTTCCCGTTCCAGCTGTTCCTGATTCTTGTAGTGCTCGGCCTTTTCAAAGTCCTTGCTGGAAATGGCGCTTTCCATCCGCGCCACGATGAACTTGATCCGGCGTTGGATATCCGTCATCTCGGAAGGCAATGTCGCCTGCCGCAACTTGACGCGCGCGCCGGCCTCATCGAGAAGATCGATCGCCTTATCCGGCAGGAAACGGTCTGGAATGTACCGGTTCGAAAGATACACGGCCGATTCGATCGCTTCGTCCGTGTAATTCACCATATGGAACTTTTCATAGCGGGACTTCACGCCCTGCAGAATCCGAACGGCTTCGTTTTCGCTGGGGGCTCCCACCTTCACAGCCTGGAAGCGCCGTTCCAATGAGCGGTCTTTCTCGATCGATTTGCGGTATTCGGCAGGCGTCGTCGCGCCGATGCACTGGATCTCACCCCGGGACAGAGCGGGCTTCAGGATATTGGCCGCGTCCAGTGAACCTTCAGCGGAGCCGGCTCCGACAAGGGTGTGCAGTTCGTCAATGAACACGACCGTGTTCGGATTATCGACCAGTTCTTTCATGATCGTCTTGAGCCGTTCTTCAAACTGGCCGCGGTACTTGGTTCCCGCCACGATCAAGGAAAGATCCAAAACCAGGATTCGCTTGTCGGCAAGGAATGACGGCACTTCGCCATCGACGATGCGCTGCGCCAGTCCCTCGACAATGGCCGTTTTACCCACACCGGGATCGCCGATCAAAACCGGATTGTTCTTGGTTCTCCGGCACAGGATCTGAATCACCCGGTCGATTTCCTGATCGCGGCCGACAAGTGGATCCAGAATTCCATCCATCGCGGCCTGTGTCAAATCCCGAGAGAACTCGCTGAGTAGAGGTGTTTCTTTCGGCTTGATAAGCGTTTGGCGGTCGACCACCGAACGGGCCAGTTCCTCGCGGATCGCGTTTAATCGCAAGCCGCGTTCGTGAAGGATCTCCGCCGCTACCGATTTCTCTTCTCTCAGGATTCCGAGCAACAGGTGCTCGGTGCCAATGTGCCGGTGATTCAGCCGCTCCGCCTCTTCGGCGGCATACGCCAGAATTCTTTTGCATTCGTTCGAAAGCGGTAGATCTATCGAGGTCGAAACTTTCTCTCGGATCGTAGTTCGCCCCTCAATCTCTTTCCGGATGCTTTCGATCGAGGAATGATTCCGCAGGAAGCGGTTGGTCAGGTTCTTATCCTCGCGAATTAATCCCAGCAGCAGGTGTTCGGTCTCGATAGTGGTGCTACCGAACTGACTTGCTTCGTAACGAGCGAAGAAGATAACCCTTCGGGCTCTCTCAGTATATCTTTCGAACATAAATTTTTGATTCTCTCAGCAGCCTGTTTGTGGCTCATCTGATTGTAAACGAAGCGCCTAGGTCGAACAATGGGTTATTTCGGGGCTGCTTCGACAACTCACCCCCGAACGAGCCGGAAAACGCCGGCTTCCAACTCCCAGACTTCGTCGCATTTGAGAGCAATGCGCTCGTTGTGCGTGACGATCAGGGAAGTCAGCCCCCTTTCCCGGTGGAGTTCCCGGAACAATTCAAATATATGCTCGCCGGTCCGATGGTCCAGGTTTCCTGTAGGCTCGTCAGCCAACAGGAGTTCCGGCATGCCGACCAGCGCTCGGGCGATCGCGACGCGCTGCTGCTCTCCGCCGGAGATTTCGCCGACTTTATGATCCAGGCGGTGCGACAGCCCCACCCGGTCCAGAATCTGGCGCGCGGCAGCCTCGGTTTCGGTCCGGTCATCGCCGCGGATCAGTTTCGGCATCATGGTGTTTTCAAACGCCGTAAACTCCGGCAAAAGATGGTGGAACTGAAAGACAAAGCCAACATACCGGTTGCGAAACCTCGCCAGCTGCGGCGCTCCCCACAAAAAAATGTTTTCGCCCTTAAACAACACTTCACCCTGGGTGGGGGAATCCAGACCACCAAACAGATGAAGCAAAGTGCTCTTCCCGGCACCCGAAGGACCAATGATCGAGACGAGTCGGCCCTGATCGACCTTCAAATTCAGGTTTTCGAAAACGGCAACTTGCGAGCCGGGAGTCTTGTAGATTTTGGTGAGGGACCTGGCTTCAATCATTTGTTAAACAAGGTGCGCGCTTCGCGCGGGCATCTAAGAGGAGCCGCTTCGCGGGTCTTTGAACAGACCGCCCGCAGCGCGCTCCTTTCTATTCATACCTCAGCGCTTCCACCGGCTGCAGCTTCGAGGCGGCGGCCGACGGATACAACGTTGCCAGAAAGCTGATCAAAATCGCCGAAGCCGCTACGATGACCGAATCGAGGGGTGCGGCCTTGAACGGAACGTACGCGATCGTGTAAACGTCCGCCGCGAGGCTGATCCAATGATACTTATCAGCGAAGTAGCAGATAACCTGGCCGAGAATGACGCCACAGACGGTTCCCACGACCCCGATGATGACCCCCTGAAGAATGAAGATCCGCCGGATGTTTTCACCGGTCGCCCCCATCGACAGCAGAATCGCAATATCCCGGGTCTTCTCCAGCACCATCATGATCAGTGTCGATACGATGTTCAAAGCAGCCACCAGAACGATCAACCCGATGGTGATGAACATCACGACTTTCTCCAGACGCAGCGCCTGGAGAATTGACTGGTTCAAACTCATCCAATCGGTGAAGTCAAAACTATCGCCCAGCCGCTTCACCAGCTCTTGACCGATCTCTTTCGCCTGGTAGATGTCGTTAACCTTCACGTCGACGACCTGCGCCAGGTCGCCCAGGCCGAGCAGGCGCTGGGAAGTGGCAAGCGGAACGTAGATCCAGGAACTGTCGTAATCGTAGAGTCCGGAAGAGAACAGCCCCACGACCTCAACAACTCGCGAACGCGGAAGCTCACCGAGAGGGGAGATGTGCGTTTCTGCTGTGATGATCTGCAGGTGATCGCCCTTGAAGGTTCCAAGCGTCTTCGCAAGTTCCTTCCCGATAATGACCGAATCATCGTGCAGATCCTTGAGGCTGCCTTCGACGATATTTTCCGACAAGGCAGACATCCGGCTTTCCCGCTCGGGAATGATGCCTTTCATGACCACTCCCTTGTTGCCGGCCGGACCCGAAAGCAAAACCGTTTGATACACTGCCGGGGCCGCGGCTACGACATTGGGAGCTTGCTCGACCTGTTGGACAACCTGCATGTAATCCGCGATGCCGCGGGTCCGCTCTCGCGACTGCACTGTCACGTGCGGCTGAGCGCCCAGCAACTTCTTTGTGAGGTCTGCGCGAAACCCCGCATTAATCGCCAGAGCAATGATCAGTGCCGCAACGCCTGCGGCCACGCCGATAATCGAAATCACGGTAATCAGCGAAATCACAGCCTGCTTGCGCTTGGCCCTCAGATATCGCACCGCAACTAAAAGCTCAAATTTCATTCGTTAAATTCGTTCAATTCGTGGCTTATTCCGCCCTCAAGTGCGGGAATAAGATGACGTCCCGGATCGACGTCGAATTCGTCAACAACATGGTGAGGCGGTCCACGCCGATTCCCTCTCCTGCGGTCGGCGGCATGCCGTAGCTCAGCGCCCGAATGTAGTCCTCATCCATCTCGTGCGCTTCTTCGTCGCCGCGCTCCCGCGCCCGCAATTGGGCGAGAAATCGCTCGCGCTGGTCCATCGGATCGTTCAGCTCCGAATATCCGTTGGCGATCTCCATCCCGCCGATGTACAACTCGAAACGCTCGACAAGATTCTTATCGCTGGCTTTCTGTTTCGAGAGCGGAGATAGCTCGAGAGGGTAGTCATAGATAAACGTCGGCTGCACAAGATGTTCTTCGGCAACAACCTCGAACAACAAACCAATGAGATTTCCCAGAGCCATGCGCGGGTCAAAGTCGGCATGCAATTTCTTCAGTAAGGTCTCCACCGCCGCGCGATCGCTCGTGTCCACCGGTTCCGGCGAGAACTTCGAGATCGCTTCCTTCATGGACAGGCGGGTCCATTTGCCGAAATCGATCTGGTATTCGTCGTATTTAATCGTCTTCGAACCACAGACCTTCTGAGCAATGCCGGTGAACATCTCTTCGGTCAGATCCATCAGTTCTGTGTAGTTACTGTAGGCCTGATAGAACTCGAGCATCGTGAACTCCGGATTGTGCCGTGTGGATATTCCTTCATTCCGGAAGATGCGATTCAGGTCGTAAACCCGATTCAAGCCGCCGACGATCAAGCGCTTTAAATACAATTCAGGGGCGATCCGCAGATACAGCGGCATGTCGAGCGCGTTGTGATGCGTCCTGAAGGGCTTCGCCAGGGCGCCGCCGGCGATCGGATGCAGAATCGGTGTTTCGACTTCGAGATAGCCGCGTTCGTCGAGAAATGCACGAAGTTCACGCACGACCAGGCTTCTCTTGACGAAAACATCCCGCACTTCCCGATTGACGACGAGATCGACATAGCGCTGACGGTAGCGGATTTCGACGTCTTTCAAACCGTGCCATTTCTCCGGCAGGGGGAGAAAACACTTGGCCAGAAACATCATCTCGCCGGCGAGCACCGTCAGTTCGCCGGTACGGGTGCGAAACAGAGTGCCTTCGACGCCGATGAAGTCGCCGATGTCGAGCAGCTTGTACAGCTGGAAGTCGCGTTCGGGAAGCTGATCCTTCTTCGCGTAAACCTGCAACTGTCCCTCGCCATCCGAAAGCGTAATGAAGCCTGCTTTTCCAAACGGGCGGTTTGTGAGAATACGTCCGGAAACACGTACTTTGATCTGGTTGTGCTCGAGGTCTTCGGCTGTCTTCTCGGCAAAATGCTTCGCTGCATCGGCCAGGGTGTGCGTATTCTGGTAAAAGGTCGGATATGGGTCGTATCCAAGCTCCTGGATCTGCTTCAGCTTTTGAATACGAACCTGTTCGAGTGGGTCCATTAGGCTTCCAGTTCCTTCTTGATGCTGTCCAAAATGCCGTTGATGAATTGCGGCGATTCCTGCGAGCTGAATCGTCGTGCGATCTCGATGGCCTCGTTGATGACGACGGTTTTCGGCGTTCCGTCACCGTACATGAATTCCTGAGCGGCAAGCCGGAGAATGTTGCGATCGACGATAGCCATTCGATCCAGCCGCCAATGCTCGGCGTGTCGCTGAATCAATCGATCGATCTCTTCGACATGCTCGATCGTACCCGTAAGAAGGTCACGGGCAAAAGCCACGGTCGTCGCGCTCTCTTCGGGCTGATTCTGGAAAAAAGTAGCGACGATCTGCTCGACGGAATCGTGGGTAATGTCCCACTGAAACAACATCTGAAGCGCATATTCTCTGGCTTTGCGTCGTGGTCCCATTTGTTCCTGACTTAAATCTCACGCAACACATTGACCATCTCAAGTGCGGCCATGGCCGCTTCAGACCCCTTGTTTCCGGCTTCACCGGAGCGATCCATCGCTTGTTGCACCGTGTCCACAGTCAGCACACCGAAACCCACCGGGAGTCCTGTTTCGAGCGCGACCTGCTGCAGGCCGTTGCTGACCGCCGCGCTGATATATTCAAAATGTGGCGTCTCACCGCGGACAACGCAGCCGAGCGCCACGATCCCATCATACTTCTTCGATGCGGCTGCGCGCTTGGCCGCCAGCGGAATCTCAAACGATCCGGGTACGCGGATGACCTTTTGCACGTGATCCCTCAGTGCTTGTTTTGCGCCCTCGATGAGCCTGTCCATGATCACCGAGTTGTATTCGCTGGCAACTATTACAAAGCTGTACGGCATCGAGGCAAGATTTTACCCTGAAAAGGAGCGCGCTTCGCGCGACCAATCTGTAAGGAGCCGCTGCGCGGGACTTTGAACATCGTTGGGCAATAACATACTTACCGCAGGAACTGTGGATCGGTCATCCGATGTCCGTTGAGTGTTGTACGACGATAAATGCACTTGTTGCGCTAATAGATGGCCGGATTGCCCATTTATCGTCGTAACAAGTCCATTTGTCGTCGTACAACACTCAACGGACATCGGACATCGGAACCGCGCCGCGCGCAGCGCGCTCCTTTCAAAACAACGGCTTCGGTTTCGCCGGATCGCTGTAATCGTAGAACCCCCTGCCCGTCTTCCTGCCATGATGTCCCGCGAGCACCAGACGCTTCAGCAACGGCGGCGGCGCGAATCGCTTCTCCCGGAACTCGTCAAACATGATGTTCGCGATATAAAGCGTAGTCTCCAGCCCGACGAAGTCCAGGAGCGTAAACGGCCCCATGGGATATCCACACCCGAGCTTCATGCCTTTGTCGATGTCTTCGACGCTGCCCACGCCTTCCTCGAGAGCTCGAACCGCATCCAGTAAATACGGGACCAGCAGCCGATTGACAATAAAGCCCGACCGGTCCGACGTGCGAATCGGAACCTTGCCAATGCTCTCGGCAAACTTCATGGCCTCATCCATCACCGCCGGTGACGTGGTAATTGTCCCGACGACCTCGACCAGCTTCATCAATGGCACGGGATTGAAGAAATGCATCCCGATAAAGCGATCGACCCGCTTTGTCGCGGTCATCATCTCGGTGATGACCAGAGACGACGTATTACTGGCAAAAATCGCCGTCGGTTGGACTGTCTTGTCGAGGGTCGCGTAGGTCTCGCGTTTAACATCCAGGTTTTCCGTAATGGCCTCGATGACGATGTCGCAGTCGGCAAGGTCCTCGAACTTTGTCGTGCCACGCAGCCGTGCCATCGTCTGTGCGCGATCGTCGACGCTGAGAGTTCCCTTTTCTACAAAACGGCCCAGCGATTTATCGATGCCCGCCAGGCCGTTCTTCAGGAACTCGTCTGCAACCTCTTTGACGATGGTCGGGAAACCTGCTGTCGCTGCAACCTGCGCGATGCCGGAGCCCATCAATCCACAACCGAGCACGCCTACTTTCTGAATCGCCATTAGAGGGCCTCCACGATGATTGCGATGCCTTGCCCGCCGCCGATACACGCTGCGGCCAGCCCATACCTCTTTTTGCTGCGTTTCAATTCATACAACAGCGTCATGACCAACCGTGTCCCTGTCGCACCTAAAGGATGGCCGAGCGCGATGGCGCCGCCATTCACATTGACGCGACGACGGTCCAGTTCCAGTACTTTCTCGACCGCCAGATACTGCGCTGCGAACGCCTCATTTACTTCTACGAGATCGATCTGCGATAAGTTCAAACCCGCTTTGTCGAGGGCGATCTTTGTTGCAGGAACCGGGCCGATGCCCATGATGTCCGGCGCCACTCCGGCAATGCCCCAGCTGACGATCCGCCCCAGAGGCGCTGTCTTCGCCTGTTCCCGGCTGGTCACGACAACGGCGCCGGCGCCATCGACTATACCGCTGGCGTTTCCCGCGGTTACAAATCCATCCTTGGCGAACGCGGGCTTCAACTTTGCAAGGCTTTCGACGGTCGTATCGGGCCGCATATGATCATCTTGCGCGAATTTATCGACCGCTGTGACTTCGTCCCGGAAGCGGCCTGCCTGCCATGCCGCCGCGGCCAGCTGCTGACTGCGAACGGCGAACTCGTCCTGTGCTTCGCGCGGGATGCCGTACTTGCGCGCCAGGTTTTCGGCCGTCCCCGCCATGTAACAGCCACAATAGGTATCGAGCAGAGCAACCATCAACGAATCTTCGAGCTTACCCTGGCCCAGCTTGAATCCCCATCGCGCGCCACGGATGACGTGAGGCGCCTGGCTCATCGACTCCATTCCACCGGCAAGCACGACGCGGGCTTCGTCGAGCTGGATCAGTTGCGCTGCCGAAATGATGGACTGAATGCCCGATCCGCACAGCCGGTTAACGGTTAACGCGGGAACCTCGATGGGAAGACCCGCTTTGAGAGCAACGTGACGCGCCCCGTAGATTGCGTCACCGCTGGTCTGCAGAGCATTGCCGAAGATCGCATGATCGAAATCACCGGCCTCGAATTGCGATTGGGCGATCGCAGCCTTGCCGGCAATCGCGCCCAGCTCGATCGCAGATAAGTCGCGCAGCGCGCCGCCATACTCGCCCATGGGTGTCCGTTTGGCGGCGACGATAACAATTTCCTTCATTAGAAAAGTATAGCCTGTAAAAAGGAGCGCGCTTCGCGCGGACGTCTATAAGGAGCGTGCTCCGCACGGACTTTGAACAGACCGCCCCGCCTTCGCTTCGCGAAGGCACCCCGCCTGACTCAGGCGGGGACTGCGCGGCTCGGCTACTTTGCAGCAAAAGCTACAAATTCTCAGTCAATCAGCGTTTTTTCCCGGCGAACATTCAATCCCGCCTGAGTCAGGCGGGGTGCCCCGCGCGAGGCAGGCTGGGGCGGCGCGAAGCGCGAGCCCGATAGGGCGAAGCCGTAAACAAATGTTCAAAGTCCCGCGCAGCGGCTTCTTACAGATGTCCGCGCGCAGCGCGCTCCTTTCATACTAGACTTCTCTGTTATGCCCGACCTGCTCTCCGCCCTTGATTCTCGTGTTCTGGTCTGCGACGGCGCCATGGGAACGATGCTGTACAGCAAGGGGATTTTTATCAGCCGGTCTTTCGATGAGTTGAATCTCTCGAATCCCCAGCTGATCCGCGACGTCCACAGCGAATACGTCCAGGCTGGCGCCGACATCATCGAGACGAACACCTTTGGAGCCAATCGAACGAAGCTGATGTCGCATGGTCTCGCCGAACAGACGCACGAGATCAATCTTCAAGGCGCTCGTATCGCCCGCGAAGCGGCCGGCAAAAACACCTTCGTTGCCGGAGCGATCGGCCCCCTCGGCATCCGGATCGAGCCCTGGGGCAAGATGTCCATCGCTGAAGCTCGTGATATCTTTCGCGAGCAGGCGCAGGCACTGCTCGACGGCAACGTCGATTTATTTATCCTCGAAACGTTTTTCGATCTGAACGAAGTTCAAGCTGCAATGCAGGCTGTTCGCGGCATTACCGACCGGCCGCTGATCGTCCAGATGTCGGTCGAAGACGACAGCAACAGCCTCGAAGGCACTCCCCCGGAAGTTTTTGCCAGGCAGCTCGCGGACTGGGGCGCCGACGTCATCGGCCTTAACTGCAGCGTCGGGCCACACACCATGCTGGACGCGATTCAGCGCATTGCCGGCGTCACCAAGAAAAGCTTATCAGTGCAGCCGAATGCCGGAAAACCAAGGAACATCGAAGGCCGCAACATCTACTTATGTTCTCCGGAGTACATGGCGTCCTATGCCAGGAAGTTCGTCCAGTATGGCGTCCGGATCGTCGGCGGCTGCTGCGGTACAACTCCTCAACACATCCGCGCGATCCGGACGGCGGTCCAAGGCGGCCCCTTAACTCGCCTCCCCGGATCGAAATCCGTTCAATCCGTTCAATCCGTGGCTAATCCCCTCCCTCCGCTCGCGACGCAATCGAAATTAGCGACGAAACTCGCCAGCCGGCAATTCGTCAAGGTCGTCGAGATGATCCCCCCGATGGGCCACGATTTCACTGAAGCCGTCGACCGCGCAAAATACCTCCAGAGTCACGATATCGATGCCGTCAATGTCCCGGACGCGCCACGATCCAGTGCGCGAATGAGCGCCATCTCCCTGGCAATCCTCCTCGAAAAATCCACGGCCATCGAAAGCCTGGCGCACTACACGTGCCGCGATAAGAATCTTCTCGGCATGCAGGCCGACTTGTTAGGCGCCTACGCGCTGGGTCTGCGCAACCTTCTGCTCACCACCGGCGATCCGCATCAGGTTGGCGACTACATCGATGCCACGGCAGTATCCGAAGTCGATTCCATCGGTCTGACGAACATGGTCCACCGTCTCAACCATGGCACTGACGTCGGCGGCAAGTCCATCGGGCAACCCACGGGATTTCTGATCGGAGTCGGCGCCAACCCGACCACGATCATCAATGATCCCCAGGATCTCAGGCGATTCGGATACAAAGTCGAAGCCGGAGCGGAATTCGCGCTTACCCAACCCGTTTTCGATCCATCCGTTTTCGAACGGTTCGCACGCAGCATTGAACATTGCAAAATCCCTCTCATTGTAGGTATCTTGCCGCTGGCCGATTACAAGATGGCCGAGTTCTTGAATTATGAAGTGCCCGGTTGTTCGGTGCCGGAAGCTATCATGAAGAGGCTTCGCGACGCGGAGTCCAGGAGCGTGGAACAGGCGCGTGCCGAAGGCATTCGTATCGCACAGGAAATTTTGAAGGAAGTTCGCGGAATGGCCCAGGGGGTCCAGATCCGCGGACCATTTGACCGCTATGAAACCCCTATGGAGGTTCTGTCATGAAACAAATTCTCGTTTTGCTCCTTGTGGCGTCATCGATCGCACTTGCGCAGGCGCCAAAACCATCTCTGACGAACCCGGCATCGCTCAGCGAAAAAGCGCCGGCCATGTTCAACGCGAAGTTCGACACCAGTGCGGGCACCTTCGTCATCCAGGTCCACCGGGACTGGGCGCCGATTGGAGCCGATCGATTCTACAACCTCGTGAAGAGCGGCTTTTTCGACGACTGCCGGTTCTTCCGGGTCGTTCCCAACTTCATGGTCCAATTCGGAATCAATGGCGATCCCGCTGTTCAACGGAATTGGAAGGACGCTTCGATTAAAGACGAATCCGTCAAGGAATCCAACGCGCCGGGCTATATCACGTTTGCCAAGAGTTCGCTGCCGAACAGCCGCACGACCCAGGTCTTCATCAACTTCAAAGATAACTCCGGCTTGAACGGCCAGGGGTTTGCTCCATTCGGCAAGGTGACTATGGGAATGGACGTCGTCAATAAGATCTATAGCGGGTACGGTGAACAGCCCGATCAAGGACAGATTCAAGCGCAGGGCAATGCCTATCTCGGCAAGAGCTTCCCCAAACTGGATTACATCAAGAAAGCTACAATCGAATGAAACCCGGGACATACGCTCGATTTGAAACATCGATCGGCGACTTCACCGTGGAGCTTTTCGAAGCTCAGGCGCCGAATACCGTGGGTAATTTCGTCAAACTGGCCGAGAAGAACTTCTATGACGGGGGGATTTTTCATCGTGTCATTGATAACTTCATGATCCAGGGCGGCGATCCCACGGGCACCGGCCGCGGCGGTCCGGGATATCAATTTGCCGATGAGATCCATCCGCAGTTGAAGCACAACACGGATGGCATCCTTTCCATGGCAAACGCCGGCCCCAACACCAACGGCAGCCAGTTTTTCATTACGCTTGCTCCGACCCCGCACCTCGATGGCAAACACACGGTTTTCGGGAAAGTCGCCGAGGGAATGGATGTCGTCAAAAAGATAGGCAAAACGCCAACGGCCCGTGGCGACAAGCCCGTGACGGATGTGGTGATGAAAAGCGTCAAGATCGAGAGAAAGTAAAAAGGGTGCGCTTCGCGCGGACTTGCTGCACGCTAGGGGTTGCGTCCTAAGTCCCCGCCTAAGTTAGGGCAATAACATACTTGCCGCAGGAACTGGTCGGATCGGTTGTCCGATGTCCGTTGACTGTTGTACGACGATAAATGCACTTGTTGCGCTAATAGATGGCCGGATTACCCATTTATCGTCGTAACAAGTCGATTTATCGTCGTACAACAGTCAACGGACATCGGACCGGTGAACCCGCTCACTGCGCCAAATACATTGCCCCCTAAGTTAGGCGGGTAATGAGTGCGCCAATACAAACAGGCGGCGCGGTGGGTTTAAAGGCCCGCGCGAAGCTCGCTCCTTTTTCCTCACGTCCGCACGCCTTTTCCCAGAAACCGCACAAAATCCCGGGCGTCATATCCGGACGGAACGACCGGCACGCCCAGCTCGCGTTCGACATCCTTAATAGTGAGGTCATCCAGAAAAAGGTAATCATCTCCGACCATGCACTCCGACGGGATCACGACAAAATCCCCGGCGACCCGGCCTTTCAGCGCATCGATGAAATCGCTGCCCGTCAGCAGGCCTGCGACGCCGATCCCCGCGCCCCAGAACCGGCTCTCTACCGCGACGATCTTTAAATCCACCCCGAGCTGCTCGACGCAATCCTTGAGATACGGGTAAAAGACCCTCCCGGTACACACCGTCCCGTGCACATCCGCCGGCTTCTTCCAGGTCCGCATTGCGCCCTTCCACTGTGTCAAAAACGTCCGCACCATACCCACACCATTTTCCATTTGCGGAAAATCCGAATAATGGCTGGCCGGCGGAATCTTCACACCCGCCATGATGTAGATCTCGTCTCCCAGATAGGCGAACGGCGTCCCGATTTCTTTCTTCAACTTTTTTTGCAGCGGCGCGATATGAGCGATCAAGTCTCGCGCGTACTCCGGAGTAAACGGCCGTAGCAGCGGCAGATTCTTGCGATGATCGGTCAAACCGACGGGCACAATCGCCAGTGATGCCGTACTCGGATAAAACTTTCTGAAATCGTCTATGGTTCGCTCCAGCTGCGGGCCATCATTCAAGCCTGGACACAGCACCACCTGACCGTGCATCTGAATTCGCGCCGCCGCCAGACGCTCAACCTTGGCCATAAAGCCGTCGTAGTCTTCGATGCCCAGCAACGTGCGGCGGAGTTCCGGATCGGTGGCGTGCACCGAAACGTACAACGGCGAGAGCCGCTGTTCGATGATCCGTTGCATTTCGGCCTCGCTGACGTTGGTCAGGGTCAGGTAATTTCCAAACAGAAACGACAGCCGATAATCCTCGTCCTTGATGTGCAGCGATCTGCGGACGTTTTTCGGATTCTGATGGACAAAACAAAACACGCACTGGTTCTGGCAAGTCATCGGTTCGATCGCTTCGAACTCCAGACCAAACGATTCCCATTCCCGGCGGACGAACGTGATCTTGCGGTCCTGCGTCTGAATCGTCGTGCGACGCCCGATGTTTCCGGCATTGAATTGAAAATCGATCACATCGAGCAACGGTTTGCCGTTCAGTTGATGAATCTCATCGCCGGCTTTCAAGCCGATCCGCTCGGCGACCGAGCCGGATTCGACACCCAGGACGCGCAGCTTCTGTCCTTCCGCTCCACGATGCGCCGGCGCATCGCGATATTCGTGCACGGCTTTGCGAACATATGCCGAGGCGGAAAATTGTTTCTTGCTGTCACTCATTCCGAAGTCCATTGCCGCAAGCCGCGCACGAGATAGTGCAAGCCGGAAAATGCAGTCATCAGGCCAGTCATATAAAAAACGATTTGAAGTTCCGGAATCGTGGTGTGCCGCCAGTTCGAGTAAAGAATGCCGAACACCGTCAGGACCTGCATGACCGTACTCGCCTTGCCATAGGGCGATGGTGTGAAGACGCGCCAGCCCACCATCAGCACAACGATCAGCGAAACCATCACAATGAAAACGTCGCGGAACATGATCAGAATCATCAGCCAGCGCGGGATGACGTTCATGAATTCCATCTGCGGAAGAGAAAGAATCAAGATGGAGGAGGTCATCAACAGCTTGTCCGCCAGGGGATCGAGCGCAGCGCCGATCGACGTTTTCTGCCCGAAACGCCGCGCGATAAGGCCATCAAGCACGTCGGTTATTCCTGCCGCGACGAACGTGCCGAGCGCCCATCCCAGTTCGTGGTAGGCGAGCAGGATGATGAACACAGGAACGAAGACAATACGCAGGATCGTCAGCTGGTTGGCTGTCGTGAGGACTGCACTTCGGTATTGTTCGATTCTTGTGGACATGTTGATGACGTGCGCGCTTCGCGCGGATATCTATAAGGAGCCGCTACGCGGGTCTTTTAACAGACCGCCCCGTCTGCGCTTCGCGCAGCCACCCCGCCTGACTCAGGCGGGGAGTACTCGCCGGTATTTTTCTGCTCATCTTTCGGCCAGCGTTTTTTCGTGCAGTTAAGCCGACCGGCAGTCCCCGCCTGAGTCAGGCGGGGATGCCTCGCGTAGCGAGGCTGGGGCGGTCTGTTCAAAGTCCGCGCGCAGCGCGCTCCTTACAGATATCCGCGAAGCGCTCCTCTTACTCCACGCTTACTGGAATTTTGACATCTAGGACCTGAAACGAGCAAAAGCCGTCTGTCTTCGAACAAAAAAAGTACTTCAGCTTGCCCGTGACTTCATACTTGCCGGCTTTCGCGGCAATCACCGCTACCTTGATCGTCGGCAGATCGACGTAGTAATTATCCTTCGCTTTAGGATCGTGGCTAGGCGCCGCGAGATCCGTCTTCTCGAGTCTCACCCCTGGCACGGAAATCAATTTCAATGTCAGCGGCAATGTCCGATCGATCGAGTAGCCTTTGGCAGCCGTGAATGACACAGTCACTTCACCGCGCTTCCCCGCTTTGATCGGGGTAGCAGGCTTGAAATCCGGATGAAGGATTTGCGGCAGACTTCCTCCAGCTCCGCTCAGCTGGCTTACGGCAAACATCACTCCAAAGACGAGGTTGAACATGGAATCTCCAATTGCGAAAAGAAAATATGCTGTAGGATTTTAGCATGAAAATTCTCAACATCGTGGGCGCGCGACCCAACTTCATGAAGATTGCACCGATAGTCGAAGAAATGAGTAAAACTACTGATCTCCAAGGAGTTCTAGTCCATACGGGTCAGCATTACGACGAGGGGATGTCGGACGTATTCTTTCGCGAGCTGGGTATCCCCGTTCCGGATGTGCACCTGGGCGTCGGTTCCGGCAGTCATGCCGAACAGACAGCGCGGATCATGGTCGAATTCGAAAAAGTCTGCCTGAAGGAGCAGCCGGACCTGGTTCTGGTGGTCGGTGATGTCAACTCGACCATGGCGTGCACCATCGTCGCGGCTAAACTTCGGATTCCTGTTGCCCACGTCGAAGCGGGGCTGCGCAGCTTCGACCGGACGATGCCCGAGGAAATCAATCGGCTGGTCACCGACGCTCTGGCTTCCCTTCTCTTTACGACCAGCAAGGATGCCGACGAAAACCTCAAGCACGAAGGCGTGGACCCGATAAAAATCTTCTTTGTGGGGAACGTGATGATCGACACCCTGCTGAAGCATCGGGCCAAAGCCGCCATGCTCAAGCTCGAAAAGCCACAGCAATATGCCCTGGTGACTCTGCACCGCCCCTCAAACGTCGACGATCCCAACGTGCTGCGAGGAATCGTCGAAGCGCTGGACGAGATCTCCAGAACGATGCCCGTCCTGTTTCCGATTCATCCGCGCACGGCGAAGCGGATCCAGGACTTCGGCCTGTCTCTGAAAAATCTCCGTACGATGGACCCGCTTGGTTATCTCGAGTTCTTGAATCTCGAATCGAGCGCGGCGGTCGTCCTCACCGACTCCGGCGGGGCGCAGGAAGAGACGACGATCCTCGGCGTGCCCTGCCTCACGTTGCGCCACAATACCGAACGCCCCGTCACCATCGCACAGGGAACCAATATCCTGGTTGGCCCCGATAAGAAGCGCATCCTGGAAGCGTTTCGCCGCATCGTCAACGGCGATTTCCGGCCCGCTGGTCCTCCTGAATACTGGGACGGCCATGCCGCCGAACGCATTATTCGCGTTATCCGCGACATTCGCGAACGCTGATTCGCCGGACTTCTCAACCTCCTCACTTCAGCTTCAATCACTTACGGGCGGCGCCCTACGTGCCTTTATCAGAACGGCCGGCATTGATGCCGCCCGCGATGGGTAGGGGCTTCGAAGGAGGGTAGTTGGGCCGGCTCCTTCGAAAAGCCCATCGCGTTTGTTCGCGGATCATCGGCGGCCGTGGGGGCGCTCTGTGTATTTATTAATCGGCAAGGGGCCGCAGAGCGTTGGCCGCCGGTAACCGCGAAATGCACTGACCAACATGAACGACGCGAAAAGGAGACTGAAACAATGTTACGTCGCAATGTAATTGGGATCGTCGCGGCCGCGCTCTTATCGACGGCCGCACTGGCAGCACAGATCAAGGAAATGCCACGAACGCCGATCAAACCGATCAATGAAGCGAAGGTCGTGGATATCAACACAGGCAGCGAAACCGATCTCGTTAATCTCGGTCTTGAACGCACCGTCGCCAGGAAGATCGTCGATGGGCGGCCATACCGCACAAAACGCGATCTCGTCACGCGGCAAGTTCTGACGAAAGACCAGTACGACAAGTTCAAGAGCTCGCTCGTTGCCAGGCGCCCATCGACTGCCAAGAAGGGCTGAGACATGTATGCGCGAATGGTCATCGGCGAAGCGAACAGCGAAGAACAGGTCCAGGAGTTTGCCCGCATCTATATCGACGAAGTCCTGCCGGAGCTCGAAAAGGAGCCCGGCTTTGCCTCCGCACGCCTGATGGTCGAGGAGGACGGCCGCATGGCGGTCTCACTCACCTTATGGAAAACGCGGCAGGACTGCGTTCACTACCACTCCAGCCGCGTTTACCGGCACTTCGTCGCCCGCACCCAGCAC
Organism: uncultured Acidobacteriota bacterium; assembly: GCA_963738025.1. Taxonomy (GTDB): domain Bacteria; phylum Acidobacteriota; class Terriglobia; order 20CM-2-55-15; family 20CM-2-55-15; genus 20CM-2-55-15. The sequence goes on from CAVTWA010000004.1 coordinate 423,471, forward strand.
CTGCTGATCGGCGACTTCGTTGTGAAATTATTTCGTGTGGCCAGTGATATGGCGACGGGAGCCCATGCGTGAAAGGTTCTTCGCCTTTCGGCAGGGCTGTCTATGTCCAAAACAAGAATAGACGCCGCGGCTTGGGTGTCTGCAGGCCCCGCCTTAGTAAGGCGGGGATGCCCTCGCGCAGCGAGGCTGGGGCGGGGCGGAGGGCGAGCCCGATAGGGCGAAGCCTGAATATCTGTTCAAAGTCGCGAAGCGTCCTTATAGATTTTCGCGAAGCGCACCGATTAATAAGGAACGCTTCGCGGATATCCGTAAGGTCGCTTCGCGTCTTTGAACAGACCGCCCCGCCTTCGCTGCGCGAAGGCACCCCGCCTAACTTAGGCGGGGACTGGTCCACCAGCGTTGCAGCCAAACCAGGATTACATCGCCGCTACCACGGCCTTGCGGCCGTGGCTACAATCTTTCGCCGCTATTTCTTCCTGAAGGTCCGGAAATCCAGATTACAGTTATGACGCCTCAAAAAATCCATGAACCGCTTGTAGTCGCTTTCCGGAATTCGGAACAGCGGAAGCATTTTTTTGTAACTGCCCCGGGTACGTTCCAGACCCTGGCGGATCACAGTCTCGACCTGGTTCCTCGTAATCAGCCGCTCGGAATACGGCCGGGCGATCGTATCCCAGAAATTTCCGACGATTACCTCTTCGACAGGCCAGCCGCTCATCACTTCGTGGGGAAGGGCAATGTCGTCAGGTTCGATGACGTCGCCGGCGGCCATACATATCGCGGCCTCCACGATATTCTCCAGTTCTCGGATATTTCCAGGGAAGCGGTACTCCATGAGCTTTGCCATCGCCTCTGCTCGTATCGTTTTTCGTCCGCGCAGCATGTGCTGCGCAATCAAAGGCACGTCTTCCAGACGGCGCCGCAACGGAGGAACCTGGATCGGAAACACGTTCAGGCGATAGTAAAGGTCTTCCCTGAAATCACCCTGACGCACCATCGTCATGAGCTCGCAATTCGTCGCTGCGATGATGCGCAGATCCAGCTTGCGCATCGTCACATCACCCAGCCGGCGAAGCTGCCGGTCTTGCAGCACACGAAGTAGCTTGGCTTGAAAACGCCGCGACGTATTCGCAATTTCATCGAGGAACAGCGTGCCTCCGTTCGCTTCTTCGAACAGTCCGGCCTTGTCGGCAATCGCCGAGGTAAACGCACCTCGACGGTGGCCGAACAATTCGCTCTCAATGAGATCGTCGGGAAGCGCACCACAATCGACCGGAACGAATTTGCCGCCGTGCCGCGTTCGCTGTGTTCATGAATAGAGCGGGCGACGAGTTCTTTGCCAGTACCGGACTCCCCGGTGACGAGAACCGATCCGGAAACGCGCGCTGCCGCTTTTACTTTTTCTCTCAAGGTCTGCATGGCTGAGCTTTGTCCAATCATGCTTGGTATAGCCGCACCTCAGGAAGAACGGTCACATTTAAAATGAAAATCAATCCGGCCGAGATTCGAACTCTCATCCGCTTCGTTACGCGAAAAACCGGCACACCGCTGCACGACGAAGATCTCGAACAGGACATCGCCGTCCGGGCTCTCGAGGCCACTCACAGGCTGAAACAGATCGCTTATCCAAAAGCGCTTCTCGCTAAGATCGTTCGCGATACCGTCAGAGACCATTGGCGGCGCCGGCGTACGTCCGAGGACCTCAACGAAATCGACGAGCGCTTTCTCTCTCACATGCCGCAACTCGAATGGGAGGTCGATCGGCGGCGTCAGACCGAACTGCTGCGCCTCAGCATTGCCCAGCTCCCGCCGCCCAAGCGGCTGCTGATCGAATTGTTTTATCACCAGGATTTTTCCGTCGCCGAGATCGCCAGATTGCAGGCTCGATCCATTTCAGCCGTCAAGATGGACCTGGCCCGGAGCCGCCGCCTGCTCGCCGGAATTGTCGGCTGCAGCGCGAATAAAAAATCGCGCAGATCGCGATAACCGCGAAAGTTCTGCGCGGCGGGTCCTTTTGTTTCAGCGCGTTCGCTATGGCACTGAACGTTCTACAGTACGAGCAATCCCGGCCCAGGAAAAACTCAACGGGAGAAGAAAGAATGGAAACACTGACTGATGAACAAATGGTCGAAATCGAGGGTGGTGACTGGGTCGGCTGCCTGACTGGCGCCGGCGTCGGGATGCTCCTCATGTGTCTCGGCTTCTAAAAGACGCGTGATCCACCGGATGAAACGGATTACAATTTCCGTTTCATCCAACCTGAAAAAAACTATGGATATCATTCGAATCGACGGTTTACGAAAATCCGTAGGCTCCTTTCGGTTGGGCCCGCTCGATCTGCGGGTCGAACCGGGCGCGATCGTGGGTGTTGTCGGCCCGAAGGATGCCGGTAAGACCACACTGATGCGCCTGCTTTGGGGGTTCTCGCGGCCGGACAGGGGTATTGTCGAGGTGTACGGCATGAAGCCGCATCTGAAACAGATGGAAGTACGTCTGCGGGCCGGATACATGGCGGAGTTCACCTGGTATTACCCCGAATTGTCGATTGCGCAGTTTCTAACCTTCATCGGGAACTTCTACCCTCAATGGGACCAGACCCGAACGAATTCGTTATTGGAACGATTCGATCTGACGGGCGAAATGAAAATCGAGAGTCTCTCTCTTACCGGCCGCCGCACCGTCGGGCTCATTGCGGCTCTCGGACATCGGCCGTCGCTGCTGATCCTGGACCAGCCCACGGCCGGCATCGATGCATCCGTCCGTAACGACATGTTGGATTTTTTGCGCCAGCTGGCCCGGGAAGATAAAGTCACCATTGTGCTGTCTTCCCAGGTCCCCGACGAATTCGATCGTATCGCCGATGGTGTACTTACTTTGAGCGACGGCCGCCAGGTAGCGGAGTTCGCGCAATGAGCTTTGTGCGGATAACAGCCAACATCGTCAAGAAAGACTGGACCCTGAATTTGAAAAACATTCTGATGTTTACCGGCGGAATGTTCATACCGCTTTTCATCCCGAGCAACGACATCAAAGAAGGCATGATGGCGGGTATTCTGGTTGCCGCCGCGTTCGGTTACATGTATATGGTTTTTATGATCGAACGCGCGCGGCGCAGCCTGCCGCTGCTTCTGGGACTTCCGGTCCGTCCTCTCACTCTGATCACCGCGAAATATCTGTCGCTCTATTCCATGTGTCTGGTGACGGTTAATTTTGCCGGTGTGTTCCTTCGCGATTCCCGGACGTTGTATCTAATGAATGCCGAAGTGCTGTTCCTCGCGACCGTCCTTATGGCGGCCGCGGCAGTCTTTGAACATCCCGTAGCGCCGCTGATCCCGTTGTTTCTGGTCGCGATGATTTTCGAGAAAGACTCGACCATAAAGGCCATCACGCCTTACGAGTTTCAGATCGCTTCCTTTGCTCTCGCCGTCTCACCGGTCATTGCCCTCGTGTCCGCTCTGCAGTTCAAGAAAAACTCCACTGTTCAACCGTATTAAACATTAAATCGGTTTGCAGGCGCAGTCTAATGTGTTCGTAGTCCCCGCCTAAGTTAGGCGGGGACTGGGCCACCAGCGTTACAGCGAAACCAGGTTTACATCGCAACCACAACATTCAAACCTTTATAAGTCGCCACTCGCGTCTTGGACACGTGCGCCTGCAACCTCGCAAACTTATCCGGCAAAAGGCCGATAAAAAGCCGCGAAGGTTGCGCACTACGCGAACTTTTCAGCGCTAACTGCTTACAACCCCTGCGGCGCGCAAATTGCATTACAGCGGCCGGCATGCGATATCCAATCGTTCACCAACACGACGCGGCAGATTGCGGTCCTGCGGTTCTTGCGATGATCGCGGCTCGCCATAAGAAACGAATATCGATAGCACGATTCCGCGAACTGGCGGGCACGGACCGGAAAGGCACGAATCTCGCGGGCCTCAGCGCGGCAGCCGAGCAAGTCGGCTTCAGACCGCATGCCGTGCGCGCAACGGCGGACGCTTTAGAGCAAGTGCCGCTGCCGGCGATCGCCCATTTTCACAATCATTACGTGGTGGTGTACAAGATAACGAAACGGCGCGTTATCGTCGGCGATCCTGCAGCGGGGCTGTGCAAGCTGTCACGGCAGGAGTTCCTGAAGCAGTGGACCGGCGTCCTCCTTCTCCTGATCCCGACGCCGCGCCTCGGGGATGTCATCAAATCGAAATCGTCTTTCTCACGATTACATTCGCTTCTCCTTCCTCACTATCACCTCTTCCTGGATGCTCTCTTAGCGGCAGTCCTGATGACGGTCCTCGGGCTCACATCGTCATTTTTCATCCAGGCGCTCGTGGATGTTGTTTTTATTCTCGGGCGAAAACCCACCTTAAATTGGCTCGGACTGGGAATGCTGTTCGTCACGCTGGCGCGGGCCGGTTTCCAGGGTCTGAGATCCTACCTTCTCGCCCACCTCAGCCAGAGGATCGATGCAGAGACGGTGCTTGGCTATCATCGTCATCTGCTTGGACTGCCGCTTTCTTTCTTCTCGTCGCGCCGGACCGGCGAAATCCTGTCGCGCATGAACGACGCGATCAAGCTTCGCGTCGCCATCAGCGCGACCACCTTGTCCGTGATCGTGGACTCGTTCCTCGTTGTGACAACTGCCGCCGTCATGATGTGGCTGAACTGGGAGCTCACGCTCCGCTCTCTTCAGCTGGTTCCGGCTCTCGCAGGCAGCGTATGGCTGCTGAATCAACCGATGAAACGTTACCAGCGCGCGGCCATGGAAAAAGCAGCCGATTGCGAAGCGCTGATGGTTGAAACGGTCGGAGCCATCCACGAGATCAAGACATTCCGGGCCGAGCCTCGCGTCCAGATCAAGACCGAGGCGCGATTTGCCGAGATGCAGGAAGCCTTATTCAACTCGCAAATTCTCGGGGTGCTTTCGACGACGGTGTCTTCGCTGATGGTTGGAATCTCGACACTCGGCCTGCTCTGGTTCGGCGGCCATCAGGTGCTCGCCGGAGCTTTAAGCATAGGGCAATTGATGGCATTGCATACGATGCTCGGGATGATTCTCGGACCGATCGAGAGGCTGGCGAATGCCAATCAATCGATTCAGGACGCCGTCATCGCCGCCGATCGGCTCGGCGAGGTGCTGGAACTGAGTTCTGAAAGCGCCAGACAGCGCCTTTGTGCCCTCGACCGGCCGTTGCAGGGCGCCATCGAGTTCCAGAATGTCAGCGTTCGATATGGCTCGCGGCTGCCGGTTTTCGAGGGCCTCGACATCCAGATCGCGGCCGGAGAGTGTGTCGGCATCATCGGCGAGAGTGGTTGCGGAAAAACGAGTCTTGTGGGTTTGCTGGCGCGATTGCTGGAACCGGCCTCGGGACGGGTTCTCATCGATGGGGTCGATGTGCGCGACTACACGTTGGAATGCCTGCGGCGGGATATTGCTTATGTTCCTCAGGAGATCGTTCTTTTCAACGGCAGCATTGCCGACAATATCCGCCTCGGCTGCCCGGCCGCCTCAGCTGCCGACATACGCGCCGCCGCCAGAGCCTCTCGCGTCGATGAATTCGTCTCGCGCCTGCCGGACGGGTACGACACCGTCGTCGGCGAACGCGGACTGTCTCTCTCCGGCGGCGAGCGTCAACGCGTGGCCATCGCCCGCGCCATCCTGGTGAATCCCCCGATCCTCGTGTTGGACGAACCGGCAAGCCACCTGGATCCCCACTCCGAACTCGCCGTCCAGGCGTTGATCGACGAACGCCGCGGCCGCCGAACCACCATCGTCATCTCGCATCGGCCATTGCACGTCAACCGCTTCATTGAGTTATGCGAACAGAGGAACGCCTGCCTGATTCGTTAAATTCGTTCAATTCGTGGCTTATTCTTCTCTCAACTCCGACAAACTGACTCGCCCCATCATCGGCGCAGCCCTCGAGGTCCACCGCACCCTCGGCCCAGGCTTCCTGGAATCCATTTACCGGAACGCCCTGTTACACGAGCTTCAACTTCGTGGCATGGCGATTCAGTGTGAGTTAGGCGTTGAAATCGGCTATAAAGAGCTGGTCGTGGGCAAGCATCGATTGGATCTGTTGGTTGAAGGCGCCGTCGTCATAGAACTCAAGGCCGTCGCTGGAATCAGCGCCGTCCATGTGGCGCAGATACTCTCTTATATGAGGGCAGTACGTGTGGATACGGGCCTGGTGATCAATTTTGGGGAGGATAGTCTGAGATGGAAACGGATACTGAATAAGCCACGAATTGAACGAATTTAACGAATTCAATCCGTGGCTTATCGTTGCCTAGACGTGCCTAGACGGGAATGCTGGCCGATGCAAAGACAGCCGGGGGTATCGTCGGAAGCGTGACTGCCGGAACTCCCGGTGTGTTCCTGTTAGTGGACAGGAATGTATTCAGCTGAGTGATGATGTTATTAGTCGAATTTCTCAGCGCTTCTTCCTGAGACAACAGGCTCTGCAACGTCGCCGCCGATCCCGTTCCGGCCGCAAGCGCGGCTTGCGCTGCCTGGATCTGCGCCTGCAGAGCGGCCAGCTGGGTCTGGTTCGCGGCAGCCTGCTGTGACAGACTCAACGCAGCGGCGGCCTGAGGCGCATTGCCGGCTGCAGTCAATGCCAGTTGAGCTTGTCCCGCCAGTGAAATGACAGCAGACAGTTGAGCCTGCTGCTGAGCTGCTGCACTTGCGATAGCGGATGCATTCGAAATGTTCTTCACCGCCGCCGAATTCCCCGCCGCGATGGTGTTGTTCAGGCTATTAATGGTGCCCTTCAAGCTGTCGATATCGTCATGATTGTTATGCGCGACGACCAGTCCCCAGATGGCCACACCGGCGATCGCAGCGCCGCCAATGACGGCGAGCCAGGCGCCTGTGTCCATCGCCAGACCGCCGCTGGTTTTTCCAGCCGGTGTCTGCCGGGGGGCCGGATCCGGAAGCGGAGGCGGAACCGGGGTCGGAACGTTGGAGGCAATCTCACCCAGAGAAGGCCCATGCACGCCATTTTGCAAACCAAGCAGCCGTTCCTGACCTTTCGTGATCAAGAACGATTCGGAGGTCTTCAGGTTGCGTACCGTCACCTTGCCGTTGATGGCCCGGACGCCGGCGGTGGTGGGACTCATGATGGCAACGTTACCCGACGCGTCGTCGGTCGCCGTCACTTCGAACGGCATGACGTCGATGCGCAACGGAGAGTGAGCCGTAAAGCCGATCGTGCCGGTGGCCATCGCGATCTTCACGCCTTGCGCGTCGTGATTCACGGTCAGGTCGGTTTTTTCGGTGATTTCAATCTTGCTGCCGGTGCCCAGAAGAACCTTCGCATATCCCTTCTCGTTAGCCCGGATACTATCGCCGGAAAACAGCGTTCCCTCTTGCGAGATGCCGATGCCACGCAAATAGACCGATCCCACCGCATTGACCGATCCGATAACAGGCCGGGCGTTCGAAAAATCCGCCGCCGATACGGGCATCGTGATGAAGGCCGTGGTCAACACCAACCCAACTGCCATCAGCTTTCTGTAGTCGCAGCTCAGCATTATTGAAATCCTCCTGGTACAAGCAACCCAACTAGCAATTAAGGCGTCTCACCTAGATACCTATCAGATTAGTTTGACGGGGAAGAGAAATCCAGCACTTTTTCATGTTCTGCTGTCGAATTTTCTGGCACGCATCCCATTCAAAAGTATGGCCGGAAAGCATATCGGATTCCAATCAATTCCAAACACGCTCCAAAATGGATTCGGGAAACAATGGAAGGGGGGATAGCCACGGATTGATCCGTGGCTTATCCACTCGTGGAGATCGCGTCCGCTATTTCCGCGATCACTCCATCAGTCAGAGTGAAGCTTCGGAGTGAATCAATTTCGGGTCGACCGGCAGTCCCGTGAATTCCTCGTAGACGTCAACTCCTTGCTGGACGATCTCCCGTAGTCTTTCTTCGATGAAGAAACCATCGCCGTCGCCGCTTCTGAGGTGTTCCGCCAGACTCGCAGCCATCGTCGCAAGTTCGAGAAGCAGTTCGTAATCCATCGGACCTCCTAATTTTTTACTGTTTTCGGATCGAGGTTTCGGATCGCGTCGATCAGATCCGAAACGTTTCTTGTCAGTTGAGTCAAGTAAACATCGGCTGAAGTATTGGTCGTGATTGCTCCGCGATAGACGAGCCAGGACTCGCGGGCAACGTTGTACGACTGGATGAGCGTGTTGAACGCCGCTTTCGCCTCCGCCGGAAGCTGGCCGGCTTCATAATCCGTGCGGCCTTGATCGATCAGCTTCTGGGCAATGAGCAGCGCATCGTACGCTGCCGAATCAGTCTTATCGACGGCTCCCGGATGGATCGTGTAGTGCGCGGCACAGGCCGTCGTGGAAATCAGCAGCAGTGGAATGAGCAACGCCGGAACGAGGACTTTCAATCCGGGAATCCCGCTGCCGAAGGCCGTGGCGACGTTCCCGGCCGTGGTGTGGCAGAAGCGGTAGAACCACAGGTAAACCGGACTCCCCTTCGATCCGGGATCCGGCATCGACGAGACCGCAGCCGAGAAAATCCAGTAGAGGACGACTGCAGTCCAGAATTGATGTTGCAGCAAAAATTCAAACACAGGCACCTCCGTCAATATTGTTGTTTGCATGGGTCACGGTTACTTTTGGCACAAGTAGACGTATGCAGTGACGAGCGCGCACCATGCGCCTTTGAGCCAGTTTTGCCAGCTTTCGAGCTTCGAGACGCGCTCGGGCAGCTTCTCAAATCTTTCGAGCCGCCCCTCAATCCGGCCGACGATCAGTAGAATTTGATCCAGGCGATCCATAGTGGCCTCCTTGTGGAGCCCAGGCGACGCGGATGCGACCCCCTGCATCCGCGTCATCTGCGGCTTAGATCACCATGCGCGTGACCGAGTCGCTCCAATCGGTGTAACCGAGCCTGCCGTAGGCGCGAACCTGAAACGTGTACAAGGTGCCCACCAGGAGTCCATTGACCGGGGTGGATTGTTTCGCGCTCGGCACAGTGATCGTGGTGAATGAACCGGACGTCGCGCCGGCTGCGATGGCGGCGAAACGCAGGTCATAGTTTCGGGCTCTTATAACCGCCTTGATCGTGACGAGCAGTTGGCCGGTATTGCCCTGAACGATTTTACGGATGGACGGTTGAGCCAGTGGTTGCGGCGGGTTACGTGTGGTTGAAGCCGCCTCGAAACCACTCGACAAGAGCGTAGCCAGGTCGCCATTCGCCGCACCCTCGACGTAGTGAGCGAGGGAACGGAGCGTCACCGCCAGTTCCTCGCGTTTCTGTTTCTTCTCCGCGATGGCTTTCTTGCTTCCGTCGAGAGCGGCAGTTATTGCGGCGGAAAGACCGTCGGCGGCATTCTTGAGCTCTGTTGCAGAGACCGGCGGCGTTGGAAATTTGGGATTGCCGTCGATTCCCTTGATGATCGCGTTGAGACGAGTCATGAACCCGTCATCCTTCAACTTCGTGAACCCCAGTTGTGGCCGAATGAGCTTCGGCGTAGTCGTTGTGGACATAGCTACTCCTTCTGCTTTGGTTGAGGTGTTTCCCGGCCGCGTGATTAAAAGTTGAAAGAAGGGCGGCCGCCTTCTCTCAACGAACCCTCTCCCGTCTGGACACACTTCGGGCGTCGTGAAAAAACGAAAACAAGATCTGGCTTCAGGAAACGATGGTCAGGCGCTCACTGGCTCGTACCGGTCCGTCTGGAGCGCATGGATCTCTTCGTCAAAGATGGCTGCCGCGAGCATGTTGGATTTCCGGATGCACACCCACAAGAAGAGCAAGATGATTCCGACGACGAAGCGGCACGCCATATTTGTCCAGTCCGTATAGATCGGCAGCGGTTCGCCTTGGAACCAGCGGATTGCGGCGTATGCCGGACCGAAGAACTGCAACATGAAAACGGTCGCTTCCAGTACCGACACCAGGGCAAATCCCGAGGGGTTGAAGTGCCCGCCCGACAGCAGGTCTCGCTTCCGCTTCAGTTCCTCGATCTCCATCGCGCCCGTGACCGACGGCGGTGTCCGGGTAGAAAACTTCGTGCCGACGCCTTCCCGGTGAAGCCGGACGAGAAAGATCAGAGGGATGGTCGAGCCGACGATGAACGTGAATTGCAGTACGTTGTCGTCCGGCAACAGCATCGCGTTCAGGCTGATGTAGGCCAGATGCGTCAACGCAAACCACCACATCGCGCGTTGAAGGATGTCGAATACCTGATTCATCCTCCGGTGCTTCTCTGGACGGTCCGGCAGATTGCACCTGATCTTCAGCGGAGGTATCAGACCCCGCCGGATTTCAGTTCTCCGGATGCTCAGACTCGAGCGCGCGAATTCATAGGCGCGGTGCGGCCAGGAAATTTCCAGGGCATCGCCGACGATGTCCTGCCGGTCGGCCGGCAGGATGAGGTTCGCGATCTTATATACAAGGTTGCGGAGTGTCAGGCCTTTTGCCTGATTGTCCCCGGAATTGGGTCGCATTCGTTTGCCCTCAATGTTTCCAGAAACCGCTCCGCTGTTGCCGCCGATTGCTGCAAGGCGTCCTCTCCGGCCGAAGCGATGCTGTAATAACGTTTGGGCTTATTGCCGCGTTGAGGCGTGGGATCCGCTACACGCCAGGTGACATAACCTTTTTCTTCCAACCGGTCCAGCGCCGAATAGATGGACGCGATCTTGACCGCCTGCCCGTAGTTCCGTTCGACCTGGACGTGAACGGGTACCGCATAGGCATTCTCGATCGTCTTGACGGCGAGGAGCACCAGCTGTTCAAACTGTCCGAGTGTCTCTTTTTTCAACATGTTACAAATCACTTCCCTTTACGGCCCTAACAACCATCAATCGGTGTTGCTGACTGACGAGACATACTATACAACTACTACTAGTACTTGTCAACTAATTAGTATGCGTTGTCGATAAAATAATAGACGTTGCCAACTATTACTTGGAATAGCCAGCGCCGCAAAGGGAAACCGTAGCCATACTTCCGCCACTCGCGAACATCGGACGACTACCGCCGCTATACTTCCGCTACTCCCGAACATCCGACGGCTGCCGCCGCCATACTTCCGCCACTCCCAAACATCCGACGGCTGCCGCCGCTATCCTTCCGCCACTCCCGAACATCCGACGGTTACCGCCGCTATCCTTCCGCCACTCCCGAACATCCGACGACTGCCGCCGCTATACTTCCGCCACTCCCGAACATCCGACGGCTGTCGCCGCTATCCTTCCGCCACTCCCGAACATCCGACGGCTGCCGCCGCTATCCTTCCGCCACTCCCGAACATCCGACGGCTGCCGCCGCCATACTTCCGCAATTCCCAAACATTTGTTTCCTCGATCCCAGCATGAGCAACTGGTCAGTCCTCCGGCCTGCACCGAATGAACTGCTTCACGGCACACCCGTACGATGTCGGCCACATCGGTCCCGCTGACTGCTCAAGAAAAATACTTCTTACTCTCTATGAGCATTAAGACCCGCCGGAAAATACAAGAAAATGACACGATGGGTTTCCGGTCCGGAGACGGTCAGTCTGCAGATGACGATTTCGTTCTAAGTACTGCTTTTCGTAATTACGGTAACGTATGAGAAGTGGATTCGAGGACAACCTGAGCTCAGCTATTCCCCGCCTAAGTTAGGCGGGGAATATTCGCGCTTATCCGAACGTTACCGTAATTACGAAAAGCACTGCTAAGCTTCGGAATGGTGGATCTTCTCCGGAAGCGGCAGGGCGAGAGAAATGCCGACAAAGGTGAAAAACAACATCGCATTGGAAGGAATCTGGAGATTGAAATCTGTGAAGCTGTGGACCAGGATCGAAAATATTGCGCCTGCGCAGGCGAGCAGAATGCCTCTCTGCTCCGGTGAGTCGATCGAAACGAACAGCCGAACGCAGCGAATCACGACGAAGAAAAGCAAGGACCAGAAGACCGCAGCCAGCGGCAACCCCCACTCCGCGGCGGTTTCCAGATAGTCATTGTGTGCATGGTCGAACAGCATGTCGGGCCGAAAGGTTTGGTATTTCCGGTATCGGTCCTGGAAGTTTCCGGTTCCTACTCCGGCCGGATTTGCACCAATCATCCGAAGTGCATCCCGATAGACGATTACGCGACCCTCTCGCAAGATCGCATCCGGGCCGACTAATTCGGAATAACGCTGAACGATGCCATCCACTCCGATCCACAAGGCGCCCACCAGCACTAAGCCGAGCATCCCAAAGCCCAGCGCTACCACCGTTAGCCGTTGCGATTTTCGAAGCTGAAGCACAGCGCCCAGGAAGAAAACCGTCACTAGAAAGGAAAAGATGCCCATCCTGGAGATCGAAAACAGCAGGGCCAATCCCATGAATGCGCCTGCCAGCAGGTACAGATAAGGGCGGGCCAATTCTCCGAAACGCCGGGACGACATATAGGCGAGCCCGAAGGCGACTGGGATAAACATCTCCAGCAAACCCGCGAAATGATTCCGGTTGATCAGCGTTCCCGTTGTTGGATAAGCCGGATTTTGATATCCCAGAATCCAACCCGGAAACAGAAAGTGCTGCACCAGTCCCAAAAATGCTTCAAGGATTCCCAGGAGAAGCAGAAAACGCAAAAATCGCAAAATGTTACTTGCTGTGGTGCGCCGCGCAGCGACATAAGCCCATCCCGTGGCCATCAAACCAACAGCCAGTCTGGGCTGTGCAAAAAAGCCAATCAATCCGGAGGAAACCGTTAAAACGAGCAAATCAGCGTCAATCGATCGACGCCGCAAAAAATGCTGAGTCAGAACGAAGCCAGCACTCAATATCCAGATGAGCTCAATGGCGAGCCAGGTGTGCTTTAGGACAGCACCGAACGATATGAGCGCGAAAATCAGAAGAACCGAAGCTACGGCAAACACTAGAATCCTGAATAAATGACACGACCCACTGCGACGGTGATCGTAGTGTCCAAGGCTCGGCTCAACCCGGATTTAACCTTATTCGCCGGAACAAAGAGAATATCGTTCGGCTGCATGGTGACGTCGTTTACGCCTCCACGGAGGATCTTTGCGTAATCAACGTGGATCTCTTCCTTCGTCCCGTCACGCTGATAGCGGTAGATCACGCAGGCGCTCTTTTTTGCATCCCTCGTGGGCCCGTTGGCCAGCCCGACGGCTTGAGTCACAGTGACGTTCTTGCCATTGCGTAGCACGAACTCGCTCGGGTGAACTACTTCTCCAACCACGAAAATAGAACCTGCGCGAACGACATTAATAACATCGCCCGCTTGAATGGCAATGTTCAGCTCCGTTTTGCCGTTGTCCAAGAGTTCTTCCGTATCGATAGTGATCGTCTCGCTCGCGGCACTCTCTGGGTCCGTTCCCTTCCGCAAGATCTGAATCGTCTTACCGGCTGTCGTCGAATCAATGCCCTGTGCCATCGCGATCATTTCGAGCAGCGTTTTTCTGCCCTTGATCTGATAGATGCTTGGCAATTTTACAGCCCCCAAAACGGACACTGGTTGCGACGCGTACTCCCGGACAGCAGCGGTAACGTGCGGGTTATTGACGTATTTCTCTTTCAGCGCTTCTTCTACCACACGCTCCACTTCTTGCGGCGTCCGCCCCGAAACCTCTACAGGCCCGACTAACGGCAGCGAAATAGTCCCCGAAGCCGTGACGCGGCTTACTCCTCCGAGCTCCGGAGCTTCAAAGACTGCGACTTCGATCAGATCATCCGGTCCGATGCGGTACTCCTGTCCCGTGGAAGTAGGTGCTGATGAGGGCCGATTCGAGTTGAAATCCTCTTGGAAAATGGGAACGGGAAGTATCGGCCGCTGCGTTTGCCCCCAAGACAGTATCGAAAACAACAGAATCATGACGATGCAACCGATTCTCATTCGCCCTCCAATGGAAACAAGTTATGGTTCGCTCAGAATGGTTGTCAAGGAATCAAATTGCCGCACGCACATCGGTCCTTTGAAAGAAGCGCCCTAATGATAAGACGAGAGGCCAGAAGCAGGGCAGGAACTCGGTCACAGCCTAACACACTAAGAGGAACCGAGAAAAAGTCACGAATAGTCGCAGGTGGCCTCTTCTTTTATTCCCGTTTCCATTTGTCAGTTCACTGTCGCTTTAATTATGACAGTGACGCGCCGCGCCGCTCCGCCGGCAGTGATCATCGCGAAGTCCAGTTGATCATTCAAGTTCAACACGCCTTCACCAACGGCGATATTCGTGCTCGTGGCGCCGGAAGTTGAACAAGTTAAATTGGTGGCTAGAATGTTTGCCGGCGATCCATCATTACGTTGCACGTTAACAACGGGGCTACCGGCGTCCGCGAAACAAGTAATTGAATTGATCGTCATCGGACCGACATAGTTAACGAAGATGGTCCGCTGACTATCAGTGTCTGCCAGAACACTGCAGGTATCGCACCCACCCAGATACGTTATCGCTCGTGTTAAGGCCGCGGCGTTCAGAGCCAACGGAGCGTTTCCAGAACTCGCGCCTCCAGTCAGCCCAGCACCAGCCGTGACACCGGTTATGGTTCCCATGGCAGCTGTGCTCATTGTCGTATTGTCTCCGAACTGGAGCGTAGCGACCTTTGCGGTGCCTGCAACCTCGAGTTTCTGTGTAGGTGCGCTCGTTCCAATCCCCATGCGCCCGGTTGCCAATTGCAACGTCACTTTGTCGGCACCGCTGCCGTCGGCGAACCTAAGGTCAGCGGTCCCAGCAGGATGGTAAAGGAAGTTCTGCGGAATATTATTTTCCGAGTATATAAATCCGGAATTGAAACCCTGAGCAGCATCGAACTGAGACCAAACGTTTCCGACCGGACCAGTCACAACCAACTTTTGTGCGGGATTATTTGTTCCAATACCCAGATTGCCTGTGCTGAGTTGGACTGCCAGTTTATCAACACCATTGCCATCCGCGAATCTCAGATCAGCCGATCCAGCAAGGTGATAGAGGTATCCTCTTGGAACGTCGTTTTCTGAATAAATCAATCCGGAATTGAAACCTGTCGCCGAATCAAATTCGGTCCAAACATTGGCACCTTTCCCTGTTACCACCAACCGTTGTGATGGGTTGTTGGTTCCGATTCCCACGTTTCCCGTGCTGAGCTGAACTGCCACTTTATCAGCTCCGTTGCCGTCAGCAAATCTAAGGTCGCCCGTTCCAGCGAGGTGGTAGAGGTAGCCCTTGGGAATATTGTTCTCAGAATAAATTAGCCCAGAGTTAAAGCCGGTGGCAGCGTCAAATTGCGTCCAGACGTTCGCCCCGGTACCGGTTACAACCAACCGTTGGCTTGCGCTGCTGGTCCCAATGCCAATATTGCCGTTGTTATCCACAACAGCAGAATTGACAAGATTTGAACCAGAATTATCCCATTTGGCAAGCGTGTTGGGGCCGTTGCTGCTCAGAGAACTTTGCGTGCCCAGTTTACTGTTATCGGCCTTAGGTGAGACCGCTCTATATACGGCATTAGTAGACCCGGTATCGGAATTCGCGCCCGGCGGCGCGAGCATGAAGGCCGATGCCGGCCTCCCCCCAACAGTATCTGCATCCGCAGCTTTCAAGGCGTAAGGCACGCTTACAAGCAAGACGCGAGGCACGTCAATTCCAAGATCGCTTTGCGGTTCGATGCCCAACCAACGGGATTCATCTGAAGTGAATAAGTCGAGCGCCAGACCGTCTTTCGTTGCAGCGCCTAAGAGGGCTACATAGTTCCCCTGCGAATCAACCTCAACATTCTGGGTTTCAAGCCAAAGGGGTACTCCGCCTTGCGCGTCCTTATAGAGCGCGAAAGTGATTCCCACAATTCCAGAAATCGGTCTCCCATGGCCATCCTTGAGTATTCCACCAAACTTCACCAATCGAGGGGAGCTCACGCCAGAGGCGATCGAGTTGGTTACAGTCGGAGCCGTCGGCTGTGACTGTTGGGCGTGTACTACCAGACCACCTAATAATAGTAGAACCACGAAAAACAGCGATCTTCGCCTGCCATCCTTCATGCAGCACCTCGTCTCTTGAGATTGTTCCTGAACCGTAAAACTGCCGTAAACGCACGCTAACCTTGAGGCAAGGTATCCGCATCATCAACGTGGTTCGGCAACAGATAATACCACAAGCATCGATTTATGCTTTTGTTTTCAACAAGTTTAACCCAAATCCTGATCCTATTGATTTCACCCTGCGCGATTCTGGGACGGAGGTTCAATCTTGCGTATAAAGGCTTTTCTCAATATTCTTTTTGTCGTGAACTCGCTTCTTTAATCTGGCACGATGTTGAAACTTCACTTTTGCCGGTTGCAATGGCGGGGCTCAAAATCGGCGTACCTTTCGTTCCCTGGCAATAACGTAAACGCAGGTAAATAGGATATATGTCTAGTGAAAAACCGGTTCATGTCCCACGTAATCAATATCCGGCAGCAATGTATCCGCAGGTTCTCACTGCCGGCAATGGTGAATATCAGAATGATGAAGAGATTCACCTCCTCGATTATTGGCGAATCGTTGTTGCTCGCCGTTGGACGATCCTTGCGATTCTTGCAACCATTGTTGCATTTGCCACCATTTACACCTTTAAACAGACACCGGCCTATGAGGCAACTGCCAACATCCAAATCGATAAAGAGAACCCCAACGTTTTGTCATTCAAGGACGTATATGAGATCGAGACCGCATCGGACGATACGCTGCGCACTCAATTTGAGGTTTTGAAGTCTCGTAGATTGGCACGAAGCGTTATTGAAGACCTGAAGTTGGACAAGAATGACGAGTTTCGTCCCAAGGAACCAAGCGGGGTTGCCACCATCTGGAAGCATGTCACGGAGCTATTTTCGTCCAAAACCTCCAAAGATTCCAAAACCTCGGACCCGTTGCGGCCCATTATCGATACCTATCTCGATCATTTAGATGTCGTTCCCGTCCAGAAATCTCGCTTGGTGAACATCAGCTTCACCTCGAAGGATCCAGAACTTGCGACTCTAGTTATCAATTCTCATGCGAAACATTTTATTGAACAGAACCTGCAATATAAGGTTGAGGCAACCGAAGCAGCGTCAGATTTCTTACAGCAAAACCTCGTAACTCTGCGAGGGAAGCTGGAAAAGGCTGAAGACCAGCTCCAGGAGTACAGCCGACAAAATCAAATCCTCTTTACTGAAGAGGGCAAAAATACCGCCACCGAAAAGCTGCGCCAACTCGAAGAGTCCTATACTAAGGCACAGAACGATCGCATCCAAAAGGAGTCGTATTACCGCTTACTGCAGAACGGAAACACGGATGCTCTTCCTCAGGTGGTTGACAACAGGTTAATCGCCGATCTCACTGCAAAATTGGTAGATCTCCAAAGACAAGATTCCGAGCTGGCTGTAACTTTCCGTCCGGACTATCCAATTCGCCAGAGGAATGCAGGGCAGATCGCCCAGATCCGCAGCGCTATCGAGGCCGAAAACGCGCGCGTTATATCCGTGATTCGATCCGAGTACTCGGCCGCTCAGGAAAGAGAAGAATTACTTGCTGCCGAATTAGAAAAACAACGGAACGTTGTCAACAAAGTCAACGAAGACATAATCCAGTACGCGATCTACAAAGGTGATGCAGAGTCAGTGAGGCAGTTGTATGACGGCCTTGAAAAAAGGCTGAAAGAGGCTAGTGTTTCCGCCGGTTTAACGGCGTCCAATATACGGATTGTCGATCCGGCAGAAGTGCCTGATTTCCCTGTGCGACCGCGAAAGGCGTTAAATATATTTTTTAGTTTGGTTTTCGGACTGTCATTCGGCGTTGGTTTCGCGTTTTTCCAAGAATACCTCGACAATTCGATCAAATCGCCTGAGGATATCGGTCGACATCTTAACCTGCCAACTTTGGGCATGATACCGAGCCTGGCCAGCCTGATTGGGAAGAACGGCTACGGTGACCACGGATCTAGCAAGACCAACGGCTATGTTGGCTATGGTAATACAACTCCCACGATTGAAAAGACCGCTAGCGTCAACATCATTGTTCATGATTCTCCTTCATCGTTAATGGCGGAGGCATACCGATCTGTGCGAACATCTTTGCTCTTGTCGTCGTCAGGTCGTCCACCGCGGGTCATCGTAGTGACCAGTGCGGCTCCAAGCGAAGGGAAGACTACAACTGCTGTCAATTTGGCAATCTCACTGACTCAGACGGGCTCCAAGGTGGTCTTGATTGACACTGACATGCGTAAGCCACGCGTTCATACGATATTTTCTTTAAACGGTTCCACTGGATTGTCGGGGTTTCTGACGGGCAGCTCGAAACTTAAAGATGTTATTTATCCAACAGCGATATCAGGATTGTTCGTCATACCTTGCGGGATTACACCTCCAAATCCGGGTGAGCTGATACTTTCTACCGGTTTTGGTAAGATGCTTGATGCTTTGAGGGAATATTTCGATTTCGTGGTGATGGATTCACCACCTGTCGGAAATGTCTCCGATGCTCGAATTCTCGCGGCTACTGCTGATTCAACCATACTTGTTGTTAAGGCTTTCTCTACGTCGCGTCACCAAGCTCAAGGTGCAGTCGCACATCTGACGAATGCGCATGCCCGGATAGGCGGCGTAGTTCTGAATGATGTTGACGTTCGACGACGATCTTACTATTCCGGCTACTCTTATTATCGAACGTATTACGCCGGTTATAGCTCACACGCACGCCAAGCGAAGACAAGCGCGTCAAATAGCTGAAATGTGGTTTCAGGTTCTGACTCTTTCGAAGATTAGATAGGGCGCCCAAAAACAAATGGACGCCAGGCAAGCATGGCTTGTGTCGCAAGCCAAAGTCGCGCGTCGATGCCTACGATTCTGTGAAGAGGTTTTTGGGTCCCCTTGATTTTCATCATTTCCTTCGCAAGGCTGCGAAAGGTCGTATAGAGAAAACTGACCGGCCGTTTGCCGTCATACTGCTCAATGAGACGCCCCGGGTAGAGAATGCTTAAGAAGCACTGAGGATGTGAAGCAGACAGCGACTGCAATACGCCCTCAACCATTGATTTCCAACCGGCATAATATGCCCTTGCCCGACGTGGAAACAAGGCGACAATTGAAGATACGAACACAATGTGGACGAGACCATTTCGATTCTCATCCAGAATACGCTTGAGAATCTCGAAATCTCGAGTGGCGCGTAAGATATCTGCGCTTGGATCTGGCAAACCCGGATGCACGGGCCCCAGTGCACAAACGAAAATCACCAGTTGCGCGGATCCAGTTGGCAAACTGCAATTTTGCCAAGCTGGGTAAATCGGATTGGTGGGATGAGCGCTCTCGAGAATGCCCTTCTCATTCTCACTCCAGGCGACCAGAAACGTTGATTCTGCTCCAACCGTCATCTCTTGAAGCAACGATCGGGCAAGTCGGGTACGGGATCCGAGGATCAGGGTAGACATGGTTTTTGCGGCCACAGGTGTCAGACACGAATGTCAATCGTGGCGCTCATGAGTTGTCGAGATCCTGGATGGCCCACGATAAACCGTTGCCGGTTTTTTGATGAGACACACATCCAGCATCGCGGACGCAGCGTCGAGACTCAGTCCCCGGTTGCGCATCAAGACGCGGGCTACTGTACTCCAAATGATCAAAATGTCGCATTTCAGGATATTTCCAGAAGCAAACACTTTTCCGTAACTTGCTTCCAGGTCCAGTCGCTGACGCGGCGTCAGGTTCAACTTGCCAACAATCTGCGAGACACCGGTTATGCCAGATGGCGCTCTGAACCGCTTCTCCCATTCGGGAAACTGTGACAACAGCTCGAGGTTTTCTTTCGGGAGCGGCCGGTTTCCCACAAGACTCATCCCATCCTTTATGACATTGATCAACTGAGGCAATTCTACGATTTGAAGCCTTTCGAGAATGCGGCCAATGGGTGTGTACACCTCACAATTAGTGGGTATGTCCAAAAAGCCGTCTCTCATGAACCTTTCTTTCAGCTTATATTTAGGAGACTGAGCGTCGCGAACCATTGTTCGGAATTTGATGATACGGACCGGACGATTCAGTCCGATATATCGTGTAGACACGAAAAAGAGAGGACGACCCTCGAGGATAAATAAGGCTATCGCCACGCAGATGAGAACCGGCGTCAGGATCACCAAGAGCAGGACCGAAATCAGGATATCGAACGTGCGTTTAACTTTACGGTTGATGGCCTCTCTCGAACGATGTTCATTCTCACTGTCGTTATATTTGGTATTAATCCGAACCTGCTTCAGACTCGTTGACATTTCGTAGCACCATTTCAGTATTGTCAAACGTTGATGGTTTCTAATCCAATTTTCAGGTTGGGTATCTCTAACTTCGGCTTCGACGCGACTATTTCACTATATCAACCTCCCTCATAATGTCACCACAAACAATAATGAATGCCGTTATTCACTTGTGCGAACCCATCCGGCACTTAATCAATTCACTTTCGAAGGATTCGAGAATTGATGTTGAATCCAGATTTTCAACGGCATAGTTTCGCGAGGCCTTTCCGAAGCACTCTCTTTTCTTGGGGTCTGCCGATAGCTCGCGAATCGCATTAGCCAGGATTGCTGCATTTCCAGGCTCAACTACTATTCCGCATCGTGAGACAATTTTCGCAACCTGTGTGCCTTCAAGAGCTGTAGCAACGACTGGGCGGCCACTAGCTAACATGCCAGTGAGTTTAGATGGCATTACGACATCGGACATGTCCGCCAACTGCATCAATAGATGAATATCAGCCATACTGAGCAGCTGATTCAAACGCTCTGCCGGTTGCAAGGGGAGCCAAATCACACTTTTCAGATCAGCAAACTTCTCCCTCAGAATTTTCCGTGAAGCTCCTTCGCCACACAGCACAAACTGTAGCGACTCGTCCCCCTGGAGCATGCGAATTGCCTCTAGGAGTGTTTCGAGCCCCTGCTTCATCCCAAAGTTGCCGGAGTACAGAACAACCACTTGTCCGTCAGTAATTTGGAGTTCACGCCTTAGCGGATTTGCACCATCTAGCGGAAATATTGCTCTTCCATCAACCCAGTTCAAGAACACTGTGCAGTGGTCGTTGAGAACCCCTTTGTGTAGGAGGCGTGCCTTCATTGGTGCCGATATCGTCGAAATGCGATCGAAACCTCGCAGCAATTTCTTCTCAAACCAGTACGCAAGAGTCCGCAGTCGGGTTGATCGAAGCAAACCTGAACCGAACGCGGCATCGACCTCCAAATCCTGGATATGTAGCCAAACTCGGCAACCTGTCAAACGGGCAGTAAGCCATGAAGCCGGAGCACAAAAGAGTGGAGGAGCTACGGTCAGGACGATATCGGGTTTCCAAATGATGTGTGCCAGCATGATTGGGGCACTGCTGATTGCGAAACTTAGCAGGTGCAAGACCCGCTTCAAACCAGACGGGTTGCGGGGTATCCAAATCGGACATCTCCACACGCGAAGGTTGGTGTCACGTTCAAACGAATATGTTCTGGCACGATATGGCGGCCGGACCTGCCAGTCCGGATAAAAAGGAGGCGCAGCAACAACCCTTACATTGTGACCTCTTTCCGCCAGCCAAGCGGCCATCTCGCCCGTGTACTTTCCGATTCCGATTAAATCAGGTCTGAAATAGATCCCATGAATCAGAATACGCATTCAATGTGCCCTTCAACAATTACGCCAGACACAATGTCGTGTGTACAAAACAACGGACACCGCAAAACAACGCGATTGTTTTAAGAATAAACCTCTAAGCGACTTGGTTTTACTGTTGGTATTTGCGGACGAAAAGCGCATCCATCTGCAAATATTCTCCTGTGTTCTGGTCAGCTAGCCACCCCACAGGCCGAGAGAAGCTAAAGCCATAACTGTCCAGGAGCTTCACGAGATCCAAAAACAGCAATTCACCTTCGTACATTGGACGAAACGATGCTTCCAAAATGACATAGTCGACTCGCCGCAAAGTCGCCTCCGCACCTCGCAGCACGTGCCCTTCGTATCCCTGAACATCAACCTTGAGGAGAACCGGCGGTGAAAACTCGACTGGATCAAGGACGGCATCTAATGTTGAAATTCGGATGGTGGTGGTCGCCACATCTACTGCTTCCGGAAATGCCCCTCGATGTCCCGGGGTTAGCGCCAGGAATGAACTTGAATGTCGATGACTGTTCACGTGAAACGATTGATAACCAGAGATGTCGGACAAACCGATATTGTAGATAGTTACGCTAGGCCAACCTTTCAGGTTCTGAGCGAGCTTCGCAGCGCAATCCGGCTGCGGTTCAAAACAATAAACCGCTCGCGTTGGAAGCAGCTTCAGAGCTGCGACCGCGAACTGGCCAACATTTGCTCCGACATCAATTAGGGTTGTGGGCTTGAGACCTTGCCGGGACAAGCTCGATACCATGATATAAGAAGTAATGGAAAATTGCGGCCACGTGAACAGGCCTTGCCAGGCACACGGATCTGCAGCAAGCCTAAACGCGGTAGTGGCAGATATTAAGTACTTCTGAAACCTCGTACGTCCTCGTAATCGATAGTTTGTCAAAGTCTCTGACAGTAAACCGGATGCTGGCTACTCTGCTTAAACGCTCGCTCTCCTGGCTACGAAGAGCCAATTTCTCTAAATAAATCTGTCTTTTAAGGCGGACATTCTTGATTCCAAAATCCACCATGAAAACGAAGCTATTGCAAAGCTCAAAATTGTACACGCGCCGAATAGCGTGGTCCCCCAAAAGACCCCCCGCCACATTGGCCCGGATGTAAGGGCGGTGTAGTCAAATAGATTTTTGCGAAATACCTCGGATCTCACACAAACAAAAATGGGATAGTGAAAGACATACATTGCGTAACTGTATTTTCCAACCATTCGAAGCCAACTCCAGTGCCATGGGCCGGCATTATTAGCTACGACTTTCACTATTAGTGCCGTAAATAGAACGGCGAAAGCTACCGGAGAAAATATTACAAACGGAGTTACACTTCCCAAAATATTCACTGAATGAGATACCGCAGCCAACCATAGTAGCGTCGCAAGCGATGCCAATACTAACGAACTTGACCATTCCCGGATGACGAGGGACCAGTAAGGATGTCTAAGACATAGGGCTGCCAATGCCCCAAGTACAAGGCCATCCAATCTTGTGATCGTGGCCGTATACAGAAAGACCGCTGGTACTGCAAACTTTAGTACCAGAATCAGACGAAGCACAACCAATGACCCTGAAACGAGGACGATGGCCTTTAAAATCGTACGTTTGTTTGTATAAAAAATGACGATTGGCCATATTAGATAAAACTGCTCCTCGATGGCCAGCGACCAAAAGTGACTGATCCCCTCTGGAACATGACCAAAGGCATGCCTCCAGTTTTGTAAGTACAAGAAATACCAGAGCAACTCGTGCTGCACATCGAATAAGCGCGGATACATCAGGGCAAGGAAAGCCAATGCACCGATAAAGCAGTAGTACAACGGAAAAATTCTCAACATCCGTCGAATGTAAAAGTTACGAAAGTACTGCCTGGACGGTTTATGATTTGAATCAAGCAATATTCCCGTGATCAGGAAACCGGACAGAACGAAAAACAAGTCGACACCGCACCAACCGACACTTAGTGTCAGGCGGACGGCTCTATGAATCGCATTCGTTTCGACAGGATAAAAGCCGATGAAATGGCTGCCCATCACTAACAGGACCGCAGCCCCTCTGAGGCCGTCCAAACCCGGCAGATGTTTCGAAGGCCCAGGTGTCGAGTGGACCTCATCGCTTCCTATTGGGGCCATGTCACGACTGGCTGAGATAACAGATATATCTTGTGCTTGTTTAAGGAGATTGGACGTTCTCAACGTATTTTCCCGCGCAAGTTAGCTTTCTGTACCTCTGAATAAAAATCGATCGTGCTTCTGTAACAAGCTTCCCAACAGAATTTCGCTGAATGCCGGAGACCTCGTTCGATAATGGCATTCCGAAGATTCGGATTCCTCAACCTCTCGATCTGGCTTGTGATGGAGTCGGGCGACGGCTCGTCTACAAGCAGAGCAGCGTCTCCGCACACCTCTGGAATTGCAGACGCGTTGGTTGCGATCACGGGACAACCTGCCGCCATTGCCTCCAAAATCGGTATACCGAAACCTTCGTAGCTCGATGGGTATACCAACGCGACGGCATTGTTTAATAAACGGTTCAAGTCAGCGCTCGAAATGCTGTCTTTTACAACATATCGCCCCGCAAGCCTCTTCTCAAGCATGTCTTTATCATGAACATTCAGCGGCCCACCTCCAACGACCGCAAGGCTATGGTCGGGGATCCGACTCACCGCCTCGGCTGCAACTCGGAAGTTCTTGTAGCCATGCCTATGCCCGACGAATACAACAAACTTCCGGCCGTGCAGGTCTGCGGCGCCAAGCGAAACCGCAGACACTTCAGTCGCTGCAAGACGTCGAAACGCCTCGCCAAAGCCGAGGGGGATGACTTTGATCGGTTTCGCTTCAAGCCGCGGGAAGTATGTCAGTAAATCGCGCTTAGTGCTCTCCGAGATGCAAATAACTCCATCCGCGTTATTCACCGCGATTTTCTTCTGGAGGGAGTGGACTAAACGAGGAAGCCCCTTCCGAAAACGTTCGTGCGTGAAATCATAGACAGTCACAACATTTGTCAGTGATTTACTGAATGGCAGGCGGTAATAGCTGGAGTGAAAAAGAGCTCCCCGTGGTATGCGGACCGCGGGCGGGAGGTAACGCATGATCGGAACCGGCAATTTCAACTCGTGCAAAATGCGCTCACGAGGTATAGCTATTTGCTTTCGGAAGAGATTATTCTCGGCACCCTTCGCTTCAATTGCCGTTAGAGCCAGCCCGTCACGGATGGCTCGACGTATTAATTCGTACCAGTAGACCGACACTCCTCCGGCTTGCTGAAACGAGAAGATGATATTGTCGTACACTATGCGCATTAGGTTATCAGCTAATTAACGATGAAAAAGCTGAGGCATGCTGGGACTTCTGTCGGTGGAACATTGGTGGAAATAACCAGCGCTCCAGGCGAACGCCATCAACAAAATACGCACCGTCCGAGCTTGCACTCGTTGTGTTACACACAACGCCCAGCCTCCTGCCAAGCGTGGTATCCATAACTACGAAGATTTGGCTGAGCGAAGTAATCGCCGTGCTGTTGATCTGAACTGAAGTTTGTCCGGGACGAATGGTTACGCCACCAGCCGCCGCCGATCCACATGCAGCAACGTTCTTTTCGTCAGCTGGAACGAAACAAGTGGACGACGTTTTGTACGAGCTTGTCGTTATTCCGCTGCTTCCCCCGCCGATAATTACGGGTTGACCCGCCGGCGCAATTTGGACAAAATCCGTCGAATCTTGGCCGATGATCCTGTCGCTTCTTGTATTCGCATGATTTCGGGCCGAAAGGAAATTCGCATTGGGCAAAACGGCCCGCTCTGAGATCGTGATGGATGGGTCGACACCAATACCTAGATTGTCAGTCAAATAAGTGCCCCTAAGTCCAGAGCTAATGTTATAAGCGCCGCCTCTGCCGACCAGAATCGAGTTAACTCCAATCATTATTTCGTGATAATCAGACGAAATGCTGATACCACCGCTAGCGCCGGTGCCTCTAATGAGATTTCCATCAATCAGGGCCCCATCGCCAGCCCGTCCTTCAAACTTGATCGCGACAGTCTTTGTGGACACTTCCATAAAATTGCCACTGATTAAAACTCCAGAAACCCATAAGTCGGCGGCTGAGACAAAACGGATGTGCGTCCCAGGATAGACTTCATCAGAACGCAACCAGTTCCCATGAATCGAAACTCCGTTGAAGGTACCGCCCGCCCCCCCGCGTTGAAATTGAATATGGGAGGACTTCTGAGACTCAAATCGATTATTGGAAATAATCAACTGTCCGCTGTTCGCCGAGGTTGTCCAGTTCATCAGGTAGGCGATATCAAAGGTAAAGAACTTGTTTCCAGTTACGTTCAACCCTCCGCCGGCTATGTGCTCGATTGCTATCGCATCAATTCCAGGATCTGAAGAAAAAACATTGTCAGTGATCCAGTTATCTCCTTCATCGCCATTCGCGGTATCGTTGATCCGGATACCCCGGAAGCGTACATTGTTGAACGAGCATTTGTCAGTCCTCCAGCCTGCCGCTACTTTGGCATCGACGCCTATCCACTGTCCGACAAATTCGACGTTTTGAATCAGACTGTTCGCATTTGCCGACGTACCTTTCCCATCCAAAACAACAGCGGCGCCGCCGCTTTGCTCAGAAGCACTCCGTACGCTGAGGTCGCGAATCTCAAACGACGTCGCTCCTGCCCCGACGTTAAATACTGTAACGGCAGGCTCCATTTGCTCGATGATAGTTATGCCTCGCCCCGCCCCAACCACAGTGAACCCGCCGCCTATTTTGAAACCCGCCTTGACCTGAAAAACAGCATGTCCAAGCATCAAGCTAACCGACGCCTTATCGCCCGTTGAGATCTCCGTGTCGATAATTTGGAGACCTCGAAATGAGCTCGCATCCGCGATTCCGCCAAATTGAGGTAACGCCGCGATGCATGCCGCGATTTTTTCACCGGCCGTAGCACCAGAAAACTCTTCGCAATCGTTTGTCGAGGCAGCCATAACCTTAATTGGGTAAAAGCTGAAGAAGAATATAAGAAGCAGGATACGGTACATGGAACTCACTTAAATCGGCGACTCTCTCATATCAGGGACTGGTGCTTCGCGGACAGGCAGGGGGCCCGGCACCATTTGTCTTACGGTGGCACCTGATAACACCTTGTACTGCCAATAGATAAAAACGGGGAACAGCAGATATAGATAAAACACAATGCTCGTGAAGTTTGCACAAGTTGCGATCCATAGCCATGAATAAGGACACATTAAGTATGCGAGAAAATTAACGAAATTGGGCGAACGACGGAATCTCAAATAGATCCAGTTTACGAGGGCTGCATATAGTATCGGCGCCACCAACACTCCAGGCCAGCCAAATTCAGCAAAGACTACCGTTATAAAAGGGAACGTATTCACCGGCAGCAATTCCAGAGGAAAATCGATCGAATCCAGCTCTCGTCTCGCCGTCTTTCCCTGACCAAGAATGGAATATATCGGACGCAGAAGACCAATTCCTGGATGGAATTTAAGATCGCGGTACGAGTTCACAAAATTCGAGAAATTTTCAAATGGTAGGGCTAGATACGAATAAATTTCAGTGACCGCAGAATCGAATGGTTCTGGCAAAGGGAGGTCGATCCCGAGTGTATCCGAATATTCTGCCATTGGACTTCCGCCGCGTATCTGCTGGAATATAGTCGCAGAAACTAAGAAAGCCGCCAGGAGAGCGACAGCAATGATCCCATTTCGTATCCAACGGCCACCAAGTCTTCTTCGCTCAACACCGCCGGATGAATATAAGCGGTAATAGTAAGCCGCCATCAAAATACTTATACCCGAATACATGACGTCCGACCGGGACATCTTGATTAACGACATAAGCGGATACGCTAAAGCGAGAGCAAGATAACAGACCTTCTGCCGCCTCGTAGTACTAAGCCTTGACATGAGGTAGAAGATGGGGGGGATCACTAAAGCCGGAATAGACAGCGGCCACAACGGCCCATCCTTGCCGCCTAACCATGCCGCGTCTCTAGAAATATCTGGGTCATTAATGAACGTGAAAATAGGAACCTTGATTGTGTTATTTATGAACTCATTGTAGATGTATCCGGCGAAACCAATCGAATACCAGACTATGACCACAGTCTTAAAAAGCCTGTTTTCGAGCAAGCGAAGCATCGCAAGAAACACCTCGTTCCGGCTGAAAGCTACTTTTTTAGTCATAAATGCAGCTGCCAACACACAAACGACAATTAACGAAAAAGTCGTCCAGGCGATGATCGCGATGGTGTCTGTTTTCCAGGGCTTCTCAAACGTCGAAAGACCCAGACTTTTTAACATCAGCGGGATGATCCAACCAGGAAGGAGCAAGGCCAACGGACACGTCAAATCATTGAATAGCTTCCTGGTGAGCCGTATCCAGATGAAGGCGATAAGTAAGGTCGCGATGCCCCAGACTAAATAACTCATAGCGCCACTTGGTCTTTGTATTTAACATTCTCACGGCCATTCTTCCTACAACGTGCGGTCCGCACGACTCTTTTCAACCTTGTAATTGCAGACTCGGGTAGGAGCAGTCGTGCTAGCAGACGAAGGGCTGCAGGGCTGGCGAAGAACGTTTTGGGAGAGGCTCTCATGGCGGCAAAAAGCATTTGATATCCCATCCGAACATTACCGCTTGCACAGTAGTACCATCCTGCCCAGAATCGGGAGCCGGCAATTCCTAAAGGTTTGAGATGCCGTTGCTTCTCTGTCAAGTCTGCCCTTTTGAAAAACGCTTCAACGACGTCCATGCATGCCATGGCTAGTGGGCCCAAATTCTTAACATCTTCGCTGCCTTCATGTTGACGGCGTTCCGAAATGACGATCGGGACGTAATGCATCGGATAATATTGCGCTAACCTGAGAAACAAATCCCAGTCTGCCGCCAGTCTCCTTGTTTCGTCCATCATTCCGGAACGTGCCAGGGCCGAACGGCGGATCAATACAGATTGGGGTACTATCCAAAACCAGACGATAAGGTCTTGCAGCTGAATGTCACGCGAACGCAAGTGCTCCATGAAATTGCCATCCGCATCAATTAAATTGGCGTCTGCGTGGGCAACCGCTGCATCCGGATGGGCCACGAGTTCTGAAACCAGACGGCTAATCGCACCCTGGCGATACCGATCGTCTCCCGCCCACCACGTCACAAATTCGGCAGATGTCTGTTGCCATCCTCTGTTGATAGCGGCCATCTGACCAAGACCTGGCTGTACGATTAAACGTACAGGATACGTCTTTAAGATTTCCAGAGTACCGTCTGTAGATCCCCCGTCATAAACGATGATTTCCAAGGGTTCATAGTCCTGAGCGAGCAAAGAATCCATCGATTCGCGGATGTAACGCACCTCATTTAGGACCGGTACCACGACGCAAACAGTTGGTTTAGAATGAACGCTCGTCCTTACCATGTAACTTCTCTTGATTCATTAGCCAGTCGATAGTTGTCGTCAAACCCGCTTCAAGGTCTACGGGTTTAAAGTCCGGCACCAGGCGCTTCAGCTTAGTGATGTCTAAGCATTTGGATCGTGCGCCTACATAGCGTGATTCATCGAAGCGGACACGATTGAATTCGTAATTCACTCGCTCGCAAATGCGCTCGGCAAAATACCGGATCGTAAATTCCTCTCCGGCACCGATGTTTACAAGTTCATTATCGATATTATTCGCCAGGGAAAGCACGGCCGTTACAAAATCATCGGTATATATTAATTCGCGTCTTTGGTATCCATCGCCCCACAGGATGACTTCTTTGCCATACAACTTGCCGTGGATGATCTTGCGAATAAGATCGTAAATAAAATGCATTTGCCGCCCATCGGTGTGGTAGTCGGGCCCATACAGCGTCGATGGCACCACACACAAATAGCGGCCGCCGAATTGCTTATGGATCGCAAGCAGCCCCACATATTGCATGCGTTTAGTCATTGCATAGGTAAACAAGCTGCTCGTCGGCTCTCCCAGCAGGTAATTCTGTTCGACCAGTTGCATGTCAGGCGCATAAGCGCAGCTTGTACCTATGCAGATAATCTTCGCCTGAAACTGACATTTCTGCCACCAATTGAGAACATTTGTGTTTATTTGCTGGTTGATAATCCACTGTTCGCCGGGGTGAAAAAGACAAAAGTCGCCTGCTTGTGTCCAGGCTGCCAGATGATAGATCTGGTCGTACCTCCTGTCATTGAAGGGATCCAGCGATTGCGGCACCGTAAGATCAGAATTTTTCGAACTAAGGGGGACCAAGCGATGATTCTGTGCCTCAAGGCGAGCGCAGAGCCTTCTGCCGAGGAATCCGGTGGCCCCTGTTACTAAGACGTTCACTTCTTATATCTCTTTCGGAGAAACAGGAAAATAGAACTCCACGCCGCGTGAGAGCAACTTTTGATTGTTACTAAGGATTTCGTCTTTGAAATTCCACGCTAAAACGTAATAGATGTTCGGAACTGCGACTATCTCCCCCTCGATGACGATGGGTAAGTGCATTCCCGGCGAGAACAGCCCTCGGCGTAACTCATTCTTCTCGACGAGGCAATCAAGGTATTCTCTTCCGATTCTAAAGTAATTGAGCAGGGTGTTACCTTTTGCCGGTGCGCCCATACCGAAAATTCGCTTACCCGCGCTTTTTGCATTGGCCAGGAATTCAATGTTATCTGCTTTCATCTTCTCGATGCGATCGGAGAAGGCCACATATGTCCCGTACTCGTTTGAACCGTCCCGGTTTTCCTGGGCTCGAAGATCTTCGAGCCGTTTGCTCGAGGCATACTTGCCGGCATGGCTGGCAAAGGCGACGATTGAGCCGCCGTGAATTGGGACGAGACGGGCATCGAACAAAGCTAAACCGTGGCGGCTGAGAAGCGCCTCGAGAGTTGCGAGGTTGTAGTAAAGAAGATGCTCATGGTAGATCTGATCGAAAGCGCCATTTTCGATAATTCTCTTCATGTACAGAAATTGCACGACAAAGACTCCGTCATCGCGCAGTGCTTGGCGAACTCCGTCCGTTACGGAATGTAGCTCCTCCAAATGGAAAAACACACCCGCCGCATTTATAACGTGAAACTTCTGCCGTATTTTCCGGGCAAGCTCCAGGTTGAAGAATTCATTGAGAGTCTCGATGCGTTGCTCATTGGCCACCCTTGCAGCCGTAACCGAAGATTCAACACCAAGAACTCTATAGCCGGCTGCCCGAAAATGCTTAAGCTGTGTCCCGTCGTTAGATCCGATATCCAGAACACATTTGTCCGGCACGCTTTTAAAAAAAGTTTCGTCTACTGTTGAAGCGACCGTCTGAAAATGACCACTCAACGATCGGGTAACACCCGACAGGTATGTATGGTCCCGGAACATGACTTCTTTAGGAACGGTGTAATCCAATTGAGCCACGGAGCAATTCCTGCAATAGACGACCCGAAGTGGGTAGAAAGGTTCGGTGCCGACTTCTTCCGCTCGGAGAAAATTGTTACACCAGGGCTGATTGCCCAGATCGAGCGCTAAATCGAGTTGTCGCGAGTCACAGATACGACAAATCATGTCATCTTCTCCGCAACTACGGCGTTGCGAAAAGAGCAGAAGCAATAAGCGTGGATAAAGAGTTCGCACCCTACCGACACGTAAGCGGCCCCTATGGTTCCGTATCGTGGTATCAAAATGAGATTCAACGTTATGCTCAACAACGCTCCTATGGCAGTAGCAGAAAGAAATTGTCTGTCCCGTCCGATCGCAGCCAGGCCCCATGCGTAGATTTGACCCACAAAGACTGTCAATCTGCCAAAGATAAGCACCTGGAACACCCCAACGCCCTCAATAAAATCCCGACCTAAAACGAGTCGATATACGACTGGGGCGGTCGTAAATAAGACGGCGACCAGCGGCAACCCCAGCGCTAAATAAATGGCTAAAAGCCGAAGTTGCTGACGCCATAATGCAGAGACTCCAGATTTGCTCCAAGCCACCAAACGCGGTAATAACACGCTGTTGACGCTATTGAAGAGCAATTCAAGACCGCCTGCCAATAGAAATGCTGATCGGAAGATGCCAGCGTCATGAGGGCCCACGAGTCTGGCGATAAGTGGAATTTGAAAAACACTGTAGAAGTAAATAACAATGGCAAGCGCCCAGTAGTGACGCGATTCTTGCAATAGCGGCAAAAGATCAGTCCACCGAACTCGGATCAGGGGCCACTTACCAAAGATGCTGTGATAGACGTACCAGGAAAATGCGCAAGCCATCGCGCCCAGGCTTGCCGTAACTACTAAATCCGCCCCCAGAAAGACGCCGGGCTTAAAAAACACGAAATAGGAAACTGCAGTAAGCAAGGCGCTACCCGCAGTAATCGCGTTCTGAATTGGAAGCTTTTCCAGGCCCTGGAAAGCAAATGTGAGCGTGCCTGCCCCAGTAAGCATCAACGGCACGCCCAACATCCACACGGGAACATTAGCGGGACTGACGAGGATCAAGCACAGAACGGCCCATATCGCCGATACAATCAACGCCATCGACAAACGAAAGCTGAGGACGGTTGCTGTGGTTAAGTGTGCGTTGTCCTTATCACGTGCTATTTTGCGAACCGCAGCGATGTCAAAGCCACCGTTATAAACCAGAGCCACCTGCTGAGAAGTTGTTTGCACTAAAGCCGAAGTACCCAGTTTTAAGGGTCCAAGGCAGCGGACCGCATAGGCGACGCCGAAGAAAGCTATACCACGGGCTGTAGTGTTCAGCACTAACAGTGCGACGGCGTCCCGAACAAATTGGGATGAATACAGGGTTTTGAGGCGTAGTCTTAACCGCGGAACCACGGAAGCCGACCGAATGGTTGAAAGTTCTCGCACTCGTAACAGTCAAGCAAAAATTATTTCTGAACCGGGCGCATTAATCTTCACTTCGAGAAGATAATTATTGGGGAACGCCTTCTTGAGCACCGCATGCCGCTCTGGAGGAGCAACGAACAGAATAAACCCGCCACCACCTGCACCTAACAGTTTGCCACCAAACGCGCCACTTTCCATTCCGATTGTGTAAAGGTTATCGATCTCGGGATTGGAGATGCCCTGACTTAACTTCCTTTTGGAAACCCAGGCCTCGTGCAAAAGCCTTCCGAATTGTTCTAATGGCTTGTCACCCAGCAGAATATCCCAGCCCTGTTCAGCCATGCGCCGCATGCATTTCAGCGTCTCACGATTGCTTTCTATGTTGGCAACCTGACGTGCCGCAACATCGGACGATCTGCGGCGAATCCCCGTGAAAACGATGAAGAAGTGGCGCTCAAATTCGCTCATCCGTTTCGGCGACAGGGGCAAGCGGTGAACGATGACTTCGTCTTCTTTGCGAAACTCGAGGAGATTGAAGCCTCCGACGGCTGCCAAAACCTGATCCTGGCATCCAACGTTTTCCTTGAGTACGTGTCTTTCCACATGGATCGCTTCGTATGCCAATTGCAGCGGCGTTACAAATTCGCCTTTGTAACTGTGAAGAGCGTGCAGCAAGGAAACCGTGAACGTTGAAGATGACCCAGTCCCGTAAAGGCAGGCAGATCCGCAACGTTATGCAATTCGATGTCACGATCTAATCTGCACATCCGCAGGCATTCACGATAAACGTTGTGTTCTATTTCATCGACCGATTTAGTCAATTCTCTTTTTCGGTACGAGACACTTATCGAGTAATCAAAAAGGTCGCTCACGAATGGTATGCAGCTGACATATGAATACTTGTCAATTGCGGTTGCGAGAACAGCACCTCCTTCACTCAAGAAATACTCGGGGTAATCAGTACCGCCGCCGAAGAAGCTGATTCGAACAGGGGCCCGTGCAATTATCATCGAGTGACTCTAGACATTCGTGTATGCACCGTTTCGAAGTATGGTGAATCCCTTTATTAGCTCTCGAATGCCGCGCTGTAACGTCCATTCAGGCAGGAAATCGGTTGCCGAGGATTCGCGCATTCGAAACTATGTAATCCCGCTTGTCTGGGTCCTCTCCAATCGGTGCTTCGACGTAGACGAAATTCGGCAACTCCTTTCGAATTTCAGCGCACAACTCCAACTTTGAAAGATTAGCATCCTCCAAACCAACGTTGTACGGACGACCCTTCATAGCGTCGAACCGTTGTATGGCGTGCAGGAAAACCTTGGCAACATCTTGTACGTGAAGGTAGTTCCGTTTGAAATGGCCTTCAAATATCAAGATCGCGCGGTCGTAAACGGCGCGATAGACAAAGTCGTTCACGAGGAGGTCCAGACGCATTCGAGCCGAAATACCGAAGACGGTTGCCAATCGAAAACTGATAGAGTTTTCACGTTCTAAAATGATTTTCTCTGCCTCAACTTTTGTCACTCCATACAACGAGATCGGACGAAGCGGGGTACTTTCAGTGCAAAATTTTCCTTGCTCGCCAATGCCGTATCCACTATTCGTGGTAGGAAATATAAAACGCTGCTGCTGGCTACTCATCGAAACAAGCATCTTGACAGCTTCAAGATTGACGGACGTGGCATCGGACTTCCTCCTGTCACAGATTGGCGCACCGACCAAAGCGGCTAATGGAATGATGATGTCTGCCCGCTGCACCAGGGGCCTTATGACGTCCGGATCTCGGCTGTCGCCGCGGACTATTTGAAAATCTTCATACTGGCAGCACTCCAACAGCGTATCCTGCCGGTACAAAAAATTATCAAGCACCGTAACGCGGTAACCAGCCCTTAACAATGCTGGCACCAGAACGGAACCTATATATCCAGCCCCCCCGTAACCAGAACGCTCATTGACATTCAAACTCTCCGTTTTTCATGATATCGGCAGAAACCAATGTGTTTTATTTGGACAAAGCCTCGTGAATCGCGGTCTCAACAATCGGGGCGATCACGTTGTAGCCCCGATCGTTCGGATGTAGACCGTCTTGCGAAAGAACATCTTTAAGCATTCCTCTGTCATCGACGAGTGCGGAATGGTAGTCGACCCAAAGCGCCCCAGCCCGCGTCGCATAGGACTTGATCCAGCCATTGACTTTCAAGATGTCCGCCGGCGGTCGTATTTTAGTTTGCGGACTCGTTGTGTAGTCGCTAATGGGAGTAATTGAACATAGTATGACGCGGATCCCGTGGCTTGACGCTAGCTCGGTCATGGCTTCAATGTTTTCTTCAATCATGTTTGCCGTGCTCGGCCCTGTGGCCCTGGCAAGATCGTTGATACCGGCGGAATCACTACGGCTTGCGGTTTTAAATCGATCACATCCGGAAACATTCGGACCAGCATTTGAGCAGACGTCTGCCCGCTGATTCCGCGATTGATATATGGCTTGCTGGGGAAAAACTTATCGAGTTTCCAATTCGCGGTTATGGAATCACCCATGAAAACAATGCGTCCCTTTACGGGCTCATTGCGTCGGAGTGGTTTGTTGGCATCGTTGTAATAGCTCAACTGATTCCAATCCTGAAGATCTTCGACCAAGGTTCTCATTCGACCAATGAACGTTTCGCCCGGAGCCAGCCGGGCATTTGCAAAATCCTGGAGTTGCTCCAACAAACTTTGCGCCACGAAAGGCAGACAACAGGCGGACTGATGTGGTGTCTTGAAGTCATCCTCCAGTTGCGCCTGACCGATTCGCGCGAAGGCCATAATCGCGAAGGCCATAATAATGATGAAGACCAGACCATTTATTTTTCGACTCACGTATTTGCTCCATAGAAGCCAACGTCGACGTGCTTTGAGCTGCGCAGGCATTCGTCATTACACATTAATATAATGGTGCAGACGTTTATGCAATTGGCAGCACTAAGCCGCCCTGCTCGGTTGCAGCTTTGCATTTTACTTCAGAGTTCATGTTCCCCTGGGTGACGCCGAACGGTTACGCTCCTTGTAAGCTTATCGTCACGTCTCAAAGGGGATGTCTCAGTCCGAGCCGCACATAGGAAAGTGGCTTTATGATGTGTGCGCCCGGAATGCCTTCAAAACATCGAGTTTGGTTCACCCGAAACCGGCCGAAGTGGCTCCTTTTAAGGCAATTCAGGGATTTTAGTGGGCAGCTCGACGTGAACGAGCGCTATGGGCACTGGCGCAATTGCAGCCAGCGAGTCCCTGACGCCAAAATCGAATGGGTGAAATACAAGGCCAGCGGATTTCGCAATCAGAAGAACTTCATCAGCGCCATTTACTTCCACTGTGGCGGTCTGGATCTGGCTCCCTAACAACTTAAAAGCCGGAAGAGCCAGAATTTTAAACGGAGTACGCCGTTTATAGGGTGGCGAGTTTGCCGCGCATATGAGGTCTTATGTTAACTTCGACTGGGGCACACAACCAACCGGCTTTACCGCGGAGATCCTATGGGATACGACGCAGCCTGACGGACAGCCCTGTAGAATGCTGGATACAGAAAAAGCAAGTAAATTTTTCGGTTTTCAGGCCAACGTACGTCTCGGTGATGGGCTACGGCAAACGATCGACTGCTATAACCGCCAAACTGTACACTTAGTTAAAGGTTAGTTGCTTGCGAAAGAAAGCACTCATATGTGGCATCTCAGGGCAGGACGGTGCGTATCTTGCCCAACTGTTACTCACCAAGGGCTACGAGGTATATGGCACGTCGCGGGATGTGTTAGGCAGGAGGTTCGAAGGGCTTGTCTCTCTGGGAATCCGGGATCGCGTAAATCTTTTATCAATGGCCCTTAACGATTTTCACAGCGTAATGTGCGCGTTGAAAACGGTCGCACCTGATGAGATCTACAACCTTGCCGGACAAACATCCGTGGGTCTGTCCTTTGAACAACCTGTAGAGACCATGGAAAGCGTCGTGATCGGAACTTTGAATTTGTTGGAAGCGATCCGATTTCAGCCCAGACCAGTCCGGTTTTACCAGGCAGGATCGAGTGAATGTTTTGGCAACGTATGCGATGCGGCAGCGGATGAGACAACGCCCTTCCGCCCTTGCAGCCCCTACGCGATTGCCAAAGCGGCCGCTATCTGGCAAGTTGCAACTTATCGTTCGGCATATGGGTTAAAAGCGTGCTCCGGCATCCTTTTTAATCATGAATCACCATTGCGCCCTGAGCGTTTCGTCACAAAGAAGATTGTGGCTGCTGCGTGCCGGATCGCGCACGGCAGCAACGAAACGCTTAGTCTCGGGAATACGTCGATTGACCGTGATTGGGGATGGGCTCCCGAATATGTTGAAGCAATGTGGCTGATGCTGCAACAAAACGAACCTGAGGACTACGTTATTGCCACTGGCGAGACCCATAGTCTGGAAGAATTTATCGATATCGCATTTGCCAGGGTCGGCCTGAACTGGCGCGACCACGTTGCGCAGGACCCGCAGCTTTTGAGGCCGATGGACTTCGCCGTTGGCAGAGCCAACCCCACGAAGGCTAGGTCCAAATTGGGATGGGAGGCGAAAATAAGATTCCAGAATGTGGTGGAGATGCTGGTCGACGCAAAGCTATCCGGACACGGGAGGGAGCCACTCGTTCATGCTGCCAGCGAGGTCGAGGGATAACGGCCGTGCATGAACTCCATTTGGGTCAGGTATCTCCCCGCTTACGTTCGCAACAGCTTTACGGCCGCTACAATCTGCAAAAATTATCGGGAATACGGGCTGGCTCTTCGCCGATCTGACTTTGAGAATGGCTCTCGGGCTCGTAATCGGCGTCTGGACCGCTCGCTTTCTGGGACCCGATCAATACGGCCTGTTTCAGCTATGCTTCCGCGTTCGTTGTCCTGTTCAGTATGTTTGCCTCATTAGGACTGAACGGCATCGTTGTGCGCGAACTGGCACAAAGTCCAGAACATCAAAACGAGGTGCTTGGGACGACTTTCACCCTCAAGTTGGTCGGAGGCGCCTTCACACAGCTCGCAGGAGTTGCGGCAATCAATCTGCTCAGGCCTAAGGACTCTCTTGTCCACTGGCTTTTTGCAGTGATTGCAGCTGGGCGTATATTCTAGTCACTGGATACCATTGATTTCTGGTTCCAGGCCCGAGTGGAGTCCCGCTTCGTTGTGTATGCAAGGAGAATGGTAAGAATTTCAAACCGTAGGGGCCCTAAGCCGATCTGCGCCATGAACTCGGCACTATGAGTGCTTGACCGGGGAACAGCGGGAACACTGAAGTTCCACTTGCAATCTCAAGGACTTCCTTCACAGCTTTCAGGACTCCATCAGCTTTCCGATTGTAATCGTCAAGCACGATTAAAGATCTGTCGCATAAAACCTGCCCCATAAGCAAAAACTCTAAAGAACGTCTGGTGGCCTCGTAGACATCCACATCTAAATGAACGAATGACAATTTGGGCAGCGGGGAATTTCTCACAGAATCGGGGAAATAACCCGGAATGATCCGGGCGCGTCTGTGCCTAAACAAATTCCGAACCTCCTGCTCGCTGGCACCTGGAAACTGTCCGTGTGAAAAAATTTTATCTAATTCGGGATCCAGTCTCTCAAAATTTTCTTGCGAAAATGGATCGCAAACAACGATCAGCCGCTCAGGACAACAATTCGAGAGGTGAAGCGCTCCGCCTCCTCGATAGGTTCCAATTTCAGCAATTGCGCCAGTTGGATCCGTTATACGGCACAGCATCCACAAATTCGCTAAACGGGGTGTATCGAGCAAAGTGGTGTTACCAAGCATTTCACAAGAAGCTTGAAATTCGGCGTCGGCGAGAAGTTCAACCCCTTTAGTAT
This sequence comes from uncultured Acidobacteriota bacterium, assembly GCA_963738025.1. Taxonomy (GTDB): domain Bacteria; phylum Acidobacteriota; class Terriglobia; order 20CM-2-55-15; family 20CM-2-55-15; genus 20CM-2-55-15. The sequence continues at coordinate 461,744 of CAVTWA010000004.1, forward strand.
CTATAGAACGGCTGATAGGGTAGGCAGGGTCGTGACGAACCAGATCAAAACCCAATGTGAAAAAGGCGCGCCTGACGATAGCTTTTATTGTCACAAAGCTATGAAGGATGAAACGAAAGCATCGCCGCTCCCTATTAAATTACGCGGCATCACGAGCGTTTTCGTCGGGCTCATTATCGGATTGTCGTGAGGCGTCGGCTCATCAACGATGAATTTCCGTGTCGTAATACAGTCGAAATGTTTCGGACAACAGGGAAGCGCGACCCTTTACTGATTACGATCTCCGCTCCGCAACAGCTTGCATAAACGCCAAACCGTGCATTGATGTTACGGTTCGTCCTCATATGCTGCACCATAAGAATTATGGTACGGATGCAAACACAGCGTCAAACACTGCATGATGTAGCTCCCGATAATTATCGGTGGCAGCACGCTGCCACCGTAAGGAATTACCGGCGCAGTTGGAGGCAGATCGTGGCACGTGATCGCCAGACTTTATTGAAGAAATCTGGCTCATGCTGCAGGAACCGCAGCCCGATAATTATGTGATCGCTACCGGTGAAACCCACTCTGTCCGTGAGTTTCTCGACGAGGCTTTCACCTATGTCAACCTGAATTGGCAAAAGTCTGTTTCGATCGATCCCCGATACTACCGGCCTACTGAAGTGGATATTTTGCAAGGCGACGCGAGCAAGGCAAGAGAGGTCTTCGGCTGGAAACCCAAAGTCGGATTCAGGGAACTCGTGCACTTGATGGTCGATGCCGATTTGAAGGCGGAAGGTGGCGAAAAACTGCTCAGGGTTCGGACAGGCACATGATTTAGTTTTGACAATATGTGCTTAGAAATTCCTAACGCCGTTATGGTATCCTCGGCGGCTTACGGACTGACGATATGTTCCTTGCCGAATGCCGAATGTTCCCGTGGCATGATGCAAGGGTGTTCAACACAATATGGTGAATCTTGCAGATTCCTCATAATGACCATCGCGTCGGTATAGAAATAACACCAGCCCCCTTTCAAAACTTAGATGCCATGATTCTTGCAAACCTATCCATCTCCGTACTCGCACCCGCGAGGACATTCAAGCTAAATTGATCTATTCAGGAATGATTCGTGGTTGAGCACAAGACAGACACCGAAGAACTACTTGACCCATTCGTGTCCGTTATCATCTGCACCATAGGTACTCGCCAATCGCTCGAACCCTGCCTGCAATCGGTCCTTTCCCAAAGCTATCCAAACTTTGAGGTTCTTGTTGTACTGAACGGAGACTCTGCGAAAGCTCTCATACCGTCGTTAAAGCGTTATCCCATCCGGCTTCTTTATGAATCACGTTTGGGCGTGTGCAGTGCGCGAAACCATGCAATTCAGCATGCAACTGGAGAGGTCCTCTGCTTCATTGACGACGATTCAGTCGCACATCCTCAATGGCTCCGCGAAATTGTTAAAGGTTTTTCTGACCAATCGGTAGCTTGCGCTGTAGGTCGAGTCGTACCTGACGGACCAACCTATTTCCCATCCGAGGACACGCGATTTTTTTTCGGTGACCGGGCTCTTTCTGTCTGGACGCTAGGGCCCGAAAGCAATTGGTACCAGGCAGTTTTGAGTGGAAATGTGATCGGGTTTGGTTGCAACATGGCGTTTCGCGGGGATTTTTTCCAAAACTGCACGTTATTTCCAGAAGATTTGGGGGCCGGATCGTTGGTAGGCGCGGGCGACGAAAATTACATGTATGTTCAGGTTTTAAAAAATGGCTTCAGGATTTTTCACAATCCGGAGGCGGTCGTCACACACTACTTCGACAGGGATCCTGTAAAACGCAAGGGTCGAGTTAAGCAACTATATGCCGCGAATGTAGCCTGCAGGCTCAAGTTGCTCGTGGAAGATAAAGGCCATCGATGGGATTCATTGCAAAAGCTCATGATGGGGTTCCTCAAGTTTCTTCGTCCTCGTTCGCTGGAAACGCAAAACACTGCGGCGTTACAGAAGGTCCTTTCAAAAAAAGAACAATTCTGTGCTTACGTGAAAGGGATCTTTCTCTTTTTTCAGGCGCGGCGGGGAGCGCAAGATAAGAATACACTGCACAAGAAACCACTGCCGAAGGCTACCGAAATGATGTAGGCATTCGCCCTGGTCTGATCGGAAGGAAAAAGGTGAGAAGCAGTTGGAGTATCGTCGAGGATTCCAAGCACGATTTTCGAAGGCTCCTCAATGCTGACAGGTTGGAAATTGATTGTGCGAACGAATGGAGTCGGCAGCGGCTTCACTACCTTGACCGTCCGGCAGATCAGTTTGATGGTCAAAACAAACTTCCCTTTCCCTGCAGAGACTACGATTGGCTTAATGCAAGTCGTAGCTGAGGGCATTGGGAAGACCCTTGACCTTGACCACGACTTCTCTGGTGTTCGGACCACGGTCGATCCAGTCAAGGGACGCCGGCGGCAACGGTTGCGGAAGAACACGTATTGTCGGAGCGGCGACAAATCCACTGGTATTGAATGTCGGCAGATCATCGTTCGACGCGGCCTCGACGTAATACCGAGGAGCGTGTACTGCTTGATCATCAGGTTCGCGTTGTTTGTTTTTCGCGATGATGGCTTTCTTACCGCCATCATCCGCGTCCGTAACCAGAACCGTCAGCGAGTCGGTACCCGACCTGAAGGTCGTTATATCGACGGGTGGAGTCGAGAACGCCGGATTACCGTTCACCCCGTCGTGCGCGTGCGTTGAACCGCTTGAGCAGACCGGTATCGGTCGTTCCGTGGAGACCAAGGAATGCTTTGATCTTCTTTACTTTTGTTGCCATACGATTCTCCTAAGTTTCAAATTGCCAGTCCTTTGAAACACAACATCGGAAGAAAGCGGGCTGGTAAAACTCTCTCCCGAATTCTCGTATTGCGAATCATTCCTTAGAACATTAATCTTCATTGCAAAGCCTAAGGGGAAAACGCGTGCGACCTCATTCCATCGGAAGATATAGTCTCATTGATAATATCGGCAATCAGATAAGCGTTCCATTCAAGCCGGAAGACGATTTCGCGTATTTTTGCATTGGTGATTTTGGAGAGTCCATAGCAAGCTATTATGAGAATAATGGTTACGTCGTGATACGTGGACTGATATCGGATGATCTTTTAGATGCTGCTAATGATGCTTTCGACGAACAAATTATCCCCTCAAATCGCTTTATCTACAGACAAGCAACTGCCAATCCTGAGCGACATTCATTCACGGCTCAGGGATTCATGGTCAATTCAATCTTGAACTTGCAAAGCCTGGATCCCCGCTATTACGGTTCATTTCGGAAAACAGCAGAGAAAGTTCTTACGGCCGCTACTACTCAGCGGGTACTCCCTCTGATTCTCGGTGAACCAGGCAAGCTGGTTCAGAGTATGTATTTTCACGGAAATCCAATGACATGGCCACATCAAGACACTTATTATTTGGATTCGGAACATATCGGCGCGATGACGGCTATTTGGATTGCGGCCGAAGACATCGTTCCTGGTTGTGGCCGGTTTTTCGTGTATCCAGGAAGTCATAAAATTGACATGAAAAAAAATGGCGGCGACTTCGACATCGCGTTCCATCATGGCCGCTATAAGCAGCTGGTGTGCGACATCATAAGCAAGGAGAATCTTGAGTGCCGAGCCCCGGCCTTGAGAAAAGGTGACGCACTGTTTTGGAACGCCAAAACAATTCATGGAAGCCTTCCGACTTCACAGCCCGAATATTCCCGCCGCTCCTTCACGGCCCATTATATCCCTCGGTCCCATCGTTTCTTGCAACTTCAATCAAGAGTTGTGCGTTCTAAATTCGAGGATATCGATGGGATGCAGGTTGCACGTCCCAAAGATCAGGCAAACCTGCGAAACCGGGCTGTCCTCTTCGTCGAAACCACATTTCCCGGCACGTTTCAGATACTTAAGAAGCTTGCTATCAAATTTGTTACAGCGCGTTGAGACGAGTCTCCGCTCTTGAGTGTCGGGTTTAAATTCTATTGGCCGTCCCGTTTTGGATAGAACCGGCATCTCAGGAGTCTCTGATTTCGTTTTGGTTACGTCCGATCCTAAACTGGAAGCCGCAACGGGCGCAGTGCACAAGCGCGCTATTCCCATGGCCATCCATCTTCACCGACATTCAGGAACTCGGACCCAAATTGGGATCGACGAGCTGCTCGAGATCATGGCGATAGATCACGTCGAGAGACCGAGGACGAGAACATTCAAGCTAAATGATCTATTCCAGGAATGATTGCCGTGGTTGAGCATACGACAGACACCAAAGAACTACGTGACCCATTCGCCTCCATTATCCTCTGCACTTTAGGTACTCGCCAATCGCTTGAGCCGTGCCTGCAATCGGTCCTTTCCCAAAGCTATCCAAACTTTGAAGTTCTCGTTTGTACTGAACGGAGACTCTGCGAAAGCTCTCATACCGTCGTTAAAGCGTTATCCCATCCGGCTTCTTTATGAATCACATTTAGGCGTGTGCAGGGCGCGAAACCAGGCAATTCAGCAAGCGAGTGGAAACGTCCTCTGCTTCATTGACGACGATGCAGTCGCACATCCTCAATGGCTCCGCGAAATTGTTAAAGGTTTTGGTGACCAATCGGTAGCTTGCGCGGTGGGTCGAGTCGTACCTGACGGACCAACCTATTTTCCATCCGAGGACACGCGATTTTATTTCGGTGACCGGGCTCTTTCTGCCTGGACGATAGGGCCGGAAGGCAATTGGTACCAGGCCGTTTTGCGCGGGAGTGTGATCGGGTTTGGTTGCAACATGGCCTTTCGCGGGGACTTTCTCCAAAATTGCACGTTATTTCCAGAAGATCTGGGTGCCGGATCGTTGATAGGGGCGGGCGACGAAAATTACATGTATGTTCAGGTTTTAAAAAATGGCTTCAGGATTTTCCACAATCCGGAGGCCGTCGTCACACACTACTTCGACAGGGACCTATAAACCGCAAACGTCGAATTAAGCAACTATATGCCGCGAATGTGGCCTGCAGGCTCAAGTCGCTCGTGGAAGATAAAGGCCATCGATGGGATTCATTGAAAAAGTTTACAATGAGTTTCCTCAAGTTTCTTCGTCCTCCCTCGCAACGCTCGCAAAACGATGTGGCGGTGCCGAAGGTCCTTTCCAAAAGAGAACAATTCTGCGCTTACCTGAAAGGGCTCTCTCTCTTCTATCAAGCGCAACGAGGAACGCAAAATAAGAATCCACAGCACAACAAACCTCTGCCGAAGGCTAGCGGAATGATGTAGGCGTTCGCCCTGGTTTGATCCGAACGAAAATGCATGCCGTCCCCCCATTTCCTTGAAATCCGATTTGCTATCGACCCTTCTAAACCCGGATTACGCGTTTGATTCGGAAGATCGACCGATTGGCGCGGTCATGTTCTCGTTTTCTCAAAAACAGTGGTTCGATACATTTCGGTTTCGAATTCATGGATTGTCCGAAGCCGGCTTTCGCTTTGAAAGAAGTTTCTGACAAACGATGAAGAAAAAGAAATGTCCTTCAGCGAGAACCCCTTCCTATCGTCAGGCATGAGATTCAGGTTTACGATCATGAGCCAGCCGCCCGGATTCAGGGCGCTCATGATCTTTCCGCGCACCGTTGCGAGTTGATCCTTCGACGGAATCAAATTCAAGACTTCACCGCAAACCACCAGGTCGTTCCCTGGTGGTATGGGATCGTTCACAACATCATTTTTCGAGAACTTCACATGAGCCAGATCCGGATATGCAGTTTGAGCGCGCTGAATCGCGGTTTGCGAAATGTCCAGACCAATCACTTCCTCGCAAATCGCGGCAAGCTGATGAGTGAACAGCCCTTCGCTACATCCAATCTCCAGCGCTTTCTTAAAGCGGCGTTCATTCAATAACCGCATCATTGTCTGGTACTTCGAGATTTCGTACTCCGAAGTCTTGAACTGCCATGGATCCACTCTGCTCTGATACAGGCTTTCAAACCTCTGTTCGCGAACCGCGTGCTCCTGCTCGGAACGAAGGAGGGCTCTGCGCTTGAACGAATAAGCCAGCGTGTACATTTTCCAGAACCAGAATGAATTGTGGATCAGGAATCGAAGCAATTGACCATAGTCATCGCGAAAACTCGCGCGCAACAGGAGCACAAAGAGACAGCCGGAGAAAAGCGCAAACGCGGCTCCTTGCAGAATCAATGCCATCCATGACTGCGGCGCCGGCACAAATAGCAACGCCGCAGACAAAACGATTACGGAAACCAACGCCGGCGCGGAGCGCAGAAGAATCCAGGAAAGTGAAAGGCCCGCATTCTTCGAAATTTTCATCAGAACCAGGCCCCCAAACAACAGCGCTCCGAACCGCCGTTGAGGCAATGACGACGTCCAGGGTCCCATAGAAGCAAGCGACGGCAATGAGTGATACATTTGACGAGGACGCCCATCATAAGCGCGTTCGACACTGCCTGCACCTGGTGTTCCGCAAAGAGTTTTGAAACAAAGATGGATGGGAAAAGATCGATGGCAATGGCGATGACGAGAATCCTCATCAAGAATACCGAATGCTGCCGGTCGGCGCCCAACCACAAGCCAACGATCGAATCTGCGCGGATCAGCAGGAAACCAGCGGCGCAGGCAACGAGGAAGGACTGAACAAGATGAATACTCCTGACCTGTGTCGTGTACTGCTCGGAAGAGTCGGATCGTTCGTTGATCACAGGCCAGGCGCCCGCCCACTGCATGTCCCCCCAGAGATAGGGAATCCTGCGCGCAATGATGTACTGCGCCATGGCTGATAGACCGAAAAATCGCGGAATCACGAAAATATCCAGCTCCCACAGGGCTTTGCTCCAGCCGTTGTAGACAATCTGCGTCCATGTCGAACGAAGAAGTTCGCGCATCGATGCAAGCGTCGGAGAAGGATTGAGCCGCGCAATTTGCTGATCGCAGCAAAGCAGAATCAGCACCGGCACGGTAATACCGGTGACGACCAGTTCTGCCGTCATTATCGACAGCAGGTTTCCTCCCTGGTACAAAACGGCAACAGAAGCTGTCGACAGCAAGAGGGAAAACACGCTTGCAGCGATGCCCGCAAGGTCGAATCGCCCGGCGCCCTGCAAACGAGCCAGAAAAATCTGGTTCAGCGAGGCGCAAAAAAAGGAGAGAGCTGCTATGCGAAAGCCAGGAACCGCAGTTTCACGATAAACGTCAGGAACCCGGAAGAATTGCGCCAGCCAGGGAGCAAGCAATGCAGTGACGATCAGGACAGATCCTGAAAACCCAAGTACAAGAAGCAATACCTCCGAAAGATTGTTCCGGCTCTCGCGTCTCGCGCCCTGAAGAAAGACGGCAAATCCCAGGCCCTGCTGCACAAACAATGGGAATGCCGTGGCCGCTTTCAAAATCCCCCATGTCGCAAACAGGCCTTCACCTAATCGAGCCAGGATGAATCGAACCAGGAAAAGCTTCAGAATGACATCGGCCGCAAACGCAGCGTAGACAAAAGCGGAATTCTGAAGAAACGATCGTCGAACGGGCTCTCCCATTGCGGAAAGGATACTTCGGACCCGGCTTTTTTGACAAAGCCCGAGGGTATAATGTCAGCGAGCAATGACCGAATACATTGCCGTCAGCGTTATCATTCCGGTTTTCCGCAGAATCACGTTCCTGAGAACGCTCCGCTCTCTTCAGAGTCAGACGCTTCCAGCGGCCGAGTTCGAAGCCATTCTTGTGTTTGACGGAAATCGGCCGGAACGTTTTGCCGCCAAGGATGTCGAAGGCACGGAATTCCAGCTCAGGATGATCGACCAGGAGCAAAGCGGCGCAGCGTCGGCCCGGAATCGCGGCGCCCGCGAAGCCAGAGGCCGCATCCTGGTGTTCCTCGATGACGACATTGAAGCGGTTCCGGATCTGCTGAAGATACACCTTGCAGCTCACGATTCGACAGATAAGGCAATCGTTGTATTCGGTCCCGTGGGCACGGACCCACAATCTCCCGATACTTTTCTGCGCCGGAATATGGATACATGGAAACACTACTATTTCAGCCGGTGTGAGCAAAGACTTTCAACAGATCCGTTCTATTTTTGTAGTGCTAATTTTTCAATACCACGGGAGGTGATGCTTGAGGCCGGGGGATTCGACACCGCCTTCAAAGGATACGGCTGGGAAGAGGCAGATTTTGGAATTCGCCTGAAGAATCGCGGCGTTACATTTCTGTACGAGCCGAAGGCGATGGCATCGGAGCTTTATGTCAAAACTCCGGCCGAGGCGTCCGGCGCGTATGCGCGTGCCAAAGGAAGGAACGAAGTGCTCTTCGTTCGAAATCACCCATCATACCGGCAGCATTCAACTCTCAAAGAAGCCTTCCATGGAAAACGGCGGATCCGCGCCTACATCCGGCTCTGCTGGAACGCGCCCGCTTTGGCGCGATTGGTTGCAACAGGCATTCCGCTGGAAGAGAAACGGTTTCGCGCCGACTCCCTTTTGCACTTCTGGCTGGGAGTCCGCGATTCGGGAATTGCCTGGACCGAATTGCAGCACCTGTTCGCAACGCGAGTGCTGATTCTTGCTTATCACGATGTGCCCACGAAGCTCGATCCCCGAAGCTGGCTCGATGTCAGCCAATCCGCGTTCACGAAACAGATGAAGTTGCTGGAACGGCTCGGTTATAAGGCCATCCGGTTCCGTGATTTTGTTTCATGGAAGCAGGAGGGAACGCCATTGCCGCAGCGCGCGTTGATCCTGACCTTTGATGACGGTTACCAGAGTTTTTCAAGTTTCGTTGCGCCGCTGTTAAAGCAAAAGAATCTTCCAGCCTGCGCATTCCTCAGCACATCGATGGTCGGCCGGCACAATACATGGGATGAAGGAAATCATTATCAAATCAAGAATCTGATGACCTGGGAAGACATACAACGACTCGAAGAGCAGATAGAATTCGGCGGCCATGGAGCGCATCATCTCGATCTGACGCTGATTCCGGGGCCGGAAGCTGAAAAGGAAATCGAAGAGTGCGCAAAAGCGCTGCAATCCCGCGGATGCGCGCTTCATGCATTTTCGTATCCCTATGGATCCGTGCCGCCCGGCACACTTGTCGCCGCTCTTCAGGATTGTGGATTCCAGTACGCAGTAACAACGGAAGAGGGATTCAATACCATCGATACCGATTTGTTTCATCTGAAGCGAGTTTTGATCGAGGCTCGGGACGATTCGGTTCAATTCCGGTTTAAAGTCAGGTTTGGAAAAACCATGATGGCGAGACCCAGAAGATGGGTACGTCACAGCAGACAGAGATTTTCCAGGAAATCCCAACCGGACAGTATATGAGTTCCGGAAAGCCCGGCATCAGCGTCATCATCACCGCATACAACTATGCAGAGTTTCTACCTGCATGCATACAATCGGCCCTGAACCAGGATTACCCGGCCGATGCATTTGAAATCATCGTGGTCAATGATGGATCGTCTGATTTCACAATGGATGTCCTGAAAAGATTCGAAGGAAAGATTGTGCAGATCGATCAATCCAACCAGGGGCAGGCAGTGGCGGTCCTGACAGGCATTAACGCAAGCAGCGGAGAAATCGTGGCATTCCTGGATCCCGATGATGTGTGGTTTCCATACAAACTTCGCCGATGCATTCCCGAATTTGCCGATCCGGAAGTGGGAATGGTTCAACACCAGATGAACCTTTACGAAAACGGCATTGCAACCAAAAGGATGCTGAGAGAATCCCTGAACCGCGGATGGGTCCGCCAGGACGCTCTCACGTCTCGCTACCATTACATGCCCACCAGCGCGCTTCTGTTTCGGAAGAGCCTCCTGCGCAAATTTCTTCCGGCTCCGGCTCAAATGAAGACCGGTGGATGTGACAGCTATTTCGCCGTGCTCGCGGCACTTTGCTGCAAGATCGCCTCAGTAGATGAAGCCCTGGGGATCTACAATATTCATTCGCGCAATGCGTTCTTCGACAATTTCACAACGGAATCGCTGGTTGCACAGCTGCAGGTTGTAGAGGAAGTCTTTCGTCGCGCCGCTGAGCTGGCCGCTTCCGAAAAAATCGCGCTTCCGCCGGATTTCGACCGTTATCAATTCGCCGAGTATCCTGTTTCCCGAAGGATCGAACTGGCGCGACAATCGCACCGTTACCTTCAAATTCCCTCATTGATTCTGAAGTACATCCGGCGCTATGCCGTTCCGGAATACGGCTGGGGCCTTGCATTGCTTCAGAACGTCGCTCGGATGACGCTCCGCGCATTCGTTCCTCCTGCCTTATACAAGCGTGCCCGGTTCGAATTGCGAAAAGGACGGAATCGATAAGCCACGAATTAAACGAATTGAACGAATTTAAATCCGTTCAATCCGTTCAATCCGTGGCTTATTTACCCGGTCTATCACGAAATTTCGCCCGCGCGTCTGCGCCAACCACTTGAATTCTCTCGAATTACTACGGGTGGCACGTATTTTGCATGGCATAACGTAGGAGTAGACCCGTGCGAATTTTAAAAATACTTATCCTTTGTGTCTTTGTGATGATTCCGTTGGCCGTGCTCGCGCAGGACATCAAGAGCGATTACGACCACACGACGGATTTTTCAAAATACAAAACCTTCACCTGGATCAAGCAACCGAAAACTCAAAATCCATTGATGCAGCAGCGCATCATCGATGCCGTCAACACGCAGCTGGAGGCAAAAGGATTGCGCCTTGTTTCAGGGAACGCCGATCTGGGCGTTTCTGCAAACGCTGCTACTAAAGAGGAGCAGACTCTCAACAGTTTCTACAACGGGTTCAACGGCTGGGGCTGGCATCGCTATTGGGGGCCGGAAACGGTGACAGTCGAAACCTATGAGGTCGGAACGCTGGTTGTCGACCTGTTCGATACGCCAGACGAAACAGGTGAAATGGTGGGGCGCAGCCAGCGACACCATCTCCGATAATGCGGAGAAAAATACCAAGAAGCTCAATGAAGCCGTCGAAAAAATGTTCAAACATTTTCCGCCGAAGGGCGAGCCAAAGACGGATTAATCCATAACTAATAAAAGGGGGGAACCATTATGAAACTCATTACCAGATACCTGGGTTCTATTCTTGTGGCAGGAACACTACTGGTGCCGGTCGGAGCTATCGCTCAAGACCGCGATCACCCTCAAGACCAGACGCATCGTTACTACGACCGCGACCATAAGGACTATCACGAATGGTCCGATCGGGAAGACCACGCGTATCGAGAGTGGCTGCGGGAACAGCATCGGGATTATCGAGACTACTCCAAGCTGAGCCAGAAGCAACAACGCGCGTACTGGAACTGGCGGCATGAGCATCCGGAGCAGTTCCGGTAAGTTGCTTGCAGGCGTGGTCTGTGACCTATGTGGCCAAGGCAGGATAAACCTGGTTTGGTACAACGTGGGTGGACCGGTCCCCGCCTAAGTAAGGCGGGGACTGCAGACACTCAAACCGCGGCGATACCGCGCCTATTTCCTTGATTCGAGGTAAAGCGGTGAAAATACAGTCCCGGCCGCCAAATGACTAATTCGGGAGAAATGGTCAATTCTCAATGGTCAATCGTCATTAGTCATTTGGCGGGTTTGAACAGTTTGTTGTAATCGACGTTGGCGTCGCAAACGAACTCTTCGACCCACTCCTCTTCGGGGCGGTAGGCAAACGTCCGGGTCGGGATGACCCAGGGACCGACCCACACGTTGGGATCTTCGACCGTCACGTCATATTGAAGACTACCGTTGTCGAGCCGTTTGAAATGCTCGACCACATGCAAATCCTGGGTGTGCATGAAGCCGTGGACTTCCGTCTTGTCGTTGAAGCCGATCGAGTCCACGACTAACGTGTCTCCTTCCCAGCGGCCAACGGCGTTGCCCATCCAGGTGGGGATCCGGATCGATAGCCTGCGGCCGGCCATCCAGCGGAATCATTCGTATCGCATTCGGATATTCGAATATCTGAACAATCAGCTTTGGCGTCTGAACGATCTGGAAGGGATACGGCGTGATGTAGGTTTGCGGGATCCCGAGCGGCTTGCAATCCGTGCCCAATGTCGTCCTGCCGCGAACGTCGTTCGGCCCGCGCACGATGACAAATTTTTCGGCGCCCGGTTTCACGGCTGGAGCCTTTGCGCCGGCGGGAAGTCCGGCAAAGTTGTAGACGCCGGTGAGATCGGGCTTTCCGTCCGGCATCCGGAAGTTTTTCGAATTCGCATTGCCGGCCGAAGCTGGTACCGGCCTGGCGACGGGAGCACCGGCAACCGTCACCGTCACTGTTTTGGAGGGTCCGTTACGCAGCGACAGGGTGTACGTTGTCGTTGCAGCGGGCGTCACTTGCCTGCTTCCGCGGGGAATGACCGGCCCGACCTCCTGGTCGATGGAAACTCCCGACGGATTCTCCGTGCTCCACACCAGCAATGCAGACTCTCCAGGCCTGATCGAAGTCGGCCGCACCTCGAATGAAACGATGCGCGGTTCGGGAGCGGCGCCTCGGGCTCCCCTTCCCTGTTGCGCGAGAGCGGTTGAGGCAATCGCCATGCTAAGCATCAGGCTGAGTACAGTTTTCACGGGACCTCCTGCAGTATTCGCGTACGTCGCGGCTGTTTCCTGTCGCATCCAAGGTAAGTGGAAAGGACTATACGAAAACTCGTACCCTGTGGCAACATTGCTGTCGATTCAGGGAATCCATCCAAAAATTCGAGTTTGCATGGAATATCGGAGGCTAAAGATGAAGTGGCAACTGGTGATCGTACTGGCAGCGTTTTGCCTGCTAATCAGCGTAGGCCCGGTGACTGCGCACCATTCGACGGCGATGTACGACAACGAGCATCCGGTCACCGTCACGGGCATGGTGAAGAAATTCGATTGGACCAATCCGCACGCCTTCGTGTTCCTCGAAGTGAAAGATCAAAAGGGCAACGCGGTCGAGTGGGAAGTGGAAATGATGAGTCTGAATCATCTCCGGTCTTATGGCTGGACCAGTAAAACCGTGAAACCGGGCGACATGATTTCCTGCACCGGATCGCCGGCAAAAAGCGGTGCGCCCTCGATGATCAGCAATCGCATGAAGCTGGCGGACGGCCGAGAAATCAAATCGTAAAGGCAGGAATTAGCCACGGATTGAACGGATTTAACGGATTCAAATCCGCGGGAGGTTTGCTTGAAAACCACAGTTATGCTGGTGTTGGCTTTTGCAGGTCTGAGCTCCGGACTGCAGGCGCAAGGCCGCGGAAACGCCAGGCCGCAGCCGGCGCCGCGCGTCGTCTCGTTTGAAGCGAAGCCGGCTTCGATCAAGCCTGGAGAAACGACGCAATTGCTGTGGAGCACCGAGAATCCCACCGGGTTGACGATTGACCCTGGTATCGGGCCCGTCACGCCGCGCGGCAGCAGGCAGATCAAGCCCGCTGCCACGACAACCTACACATTGAGCATGCGCGGACCGAACAACACGCCGATCACCAGCACAGTGACCGTCATGGTTGCGGGCACCACTGCGGTGAACGCGGTTGCCTCGGATCAGCCCGTTAACAAAGGGATCCCGCGAACTGCGGACGGCAAACCCGACTTTTCGGGCGTTTACGCGTTCGGCGGCGGTGGCCGTGGAGCCCGCGGCGGCGCGGGTGGCGGTCCCCAGTTGAAACCCGGCGCGGAGAAGTACAAGGTCGATCGCGGACCGCAGGATGTCGGACGAACTGCGGATTGCATGCCGCTCAGTCCTCCGGACGCGTTCGGGGTGCCGTATCAATTTCAGATCGTTCAGAACAAGGACACCCTTGTCCTGATGCATGAATATCCCGGAACTTTCCGCATTATTCCGCTCGATGGCGAACCGCATCAGCCCGATCCGGATCCGGCGTGGCTGGGCGACTCTGTCGGACGATGGGAAGGCGACACGCTGGTCGTCGATACCATCGGATACAACGACAAAACCGAAGTAAGCGGATTTAAACATTCCGACGCGCTTCATACCGTCGAACGCCTGACTCGCACCGAAGACGGCTTCCAGTACGAGGTGAAGATCGAGGATCCGGATGTTTTCGTCGCCCCCTGGACGGAGACCCGGACATACAAACTCAATGTTCCGCCGCTGAAACGGATCATGGAGTTCGTCTGCGAGAATAATCGCGATTACAAGCCGCTGTTCGGGGCAGACAAGAAGAATTAGCGGGTGCAGCCCGTCATCGAGTCCATCCACCTGGTCGGCGTGGCGCTTCTGGTCGGCACGATCGCTCTGGTCGATCTTCGGCTTCTGGGGCTTGGACTTCGGCATTTGAAGCCTGTGTCCGTGGCCGCGACGCTGGCACCCTGGACCTGGGCTGGAGCGCTTACGGTCTTGATCACCGGTCCGCTACTGTTCTGGATGGACTCCACGCGATATCTGAAGAATCCAGCCTTTCTTTTGAAGATGGTCCTGCTGGGCGCCGCGGTTGTCACTCACTTCACAATTCACCGCTCCCATGCAGGACGCGAAAAGCTCGCCGCGGTGGTGTCGCTTGTGTTGTGGAGTTGTGTGGTGCTGGCCGGCCGGGCGATCGCGGACTTCGATGTTTATTAATTCGTTCAATTCGTTCAATTCGTGGCTTATTCTGCCTCCGTGAATCTAAGCCAGATCATCAGCCACTCGATATGGGGATACCCCATCGTGAGCGCGCTTCATGTGCTCGGCATGGCTCTGTTTGGCGGGACCGTGCTTGTCACCGATCTGCGCCTCCTGGGAGTCACGACCGAATTACGGGGCTGGCGATGGATCGGCTTCATGGTCGTGGCACTCACGGGAGTGCTTCTGTTCGTCTCCAGCCCCGTCCGCTATTGGGCCAGCGCCTTCTTCCGACTGAAGATGTTGCTGCTGATCCTGCTGGGCGTCATTGCCCTGCTCTTTCCGCGGGCGCGGTTTGCCGCATATCTCTCGCTGACGCTGTGGATCGCGGTCATCTTTGCGTCCCGCGGTATCGCCTTCTTCTGATATGCTGCGCGGCAAATTTGCATGCAGAGGTAAAGGAACGCGTCAATGATGGATGTTTTGCTCAAAATCCAGGAGAGCGGTTTTTCCCAATGGGTGCGCGAATCCGAATCGCTCTTCGCTTTCGCCGGCATTCTCCTTGTTCATACGATCGGAATGGGCTTCGTCGTCGGCGTGAATGCCACCATGGATATCCGGATCCTGGGGTTCGCTCCGGCAGTACGTCTCTCGGCCCTGCAAAAGTTCTTTCCCGTTTTATGGCTCGGCTTCTGGATGAATGCGATCACCGGAACCATTCTGCTGGGCGCAGACGCCGTCAACAAAATGAGGAATCCGGATTTCTACGTGAAGATGGTCTTCATTGCGCTTGCCATCGTGAATCTTCGAATGCTGAATAAACAGGTATTTCAGGACCCGCTGATCGATAAGGTCCCTCCTTCGGCGCGAGCGAAAATCCTCGCCGTCACCTCGCTGTTGTTCTGGCTGGGTGCGATCACGTCGGGACGGTTGCTCGCCTATGTTGGTCCCGGAAGCGGAGTGAAATAGGAGAGCCGATGAATTCTGTTCATATCCATCTCTTATTGAATCACTTTCCAACGATCGGGTTCTGTATCGGGCTCGCCTTGTTCGTCATCGCGCTGCTGCGAAGGAGTCTAGACCTGCAGCAGGCAGGCCTGGTGATCTTCTTTGTGACGGCAGCTTTGACCATCGCCACGTATGTCAGCGGAAACGATGCACAGGAAATGATTCGAGATTCGGGCAACTTTCCGGAATCTCTCGTGAAAGCGCACGAAAGCGCTGCGCTGATCGCATTCGTGTTCATGCAGGCGACAGGCTTTTTCGCATGGCTCGGCTTATGGATGATGCGGCGGCTGTCGCGGATCGCGAATTGGAATCTGGCAATCGTTCTGCTCCTCGCGCTCGTCACCTTTGGTCTGATGGCGCGGGCCGCCGATTTGGGCGGTGAAATCCAGCACACCGAGATTCAGAATGGACCGGCGATCCCACCGGACGCAGATCGTCCGACATTGGCGCGGTCCTGGGCCGTTTTCGTGGAGAATAACTCCTGGGTCTGGCCGACCTGTGAAACAGTCCATTTCATAGGTCTCTCGATGCTGTTCGGCGTGGTGTTAACACTGGATTTGCGAATGCTCGGTGTCGGCAAAAACGCCCTATCTTTTGCTGCGCTTTATCAATTGCTGCCGCTGGGCATGCTGGGATTCACGATGAATCTCATAACCGGCATGATGTTTTTCGTCGCAATGCCCAAACAGTACACGGGTTTTCTGTTTTTTTTGAAAATGATGCTGGTGGTGTTCGGCGCTCTCAACGTCCTTTATTTCATGTTGTGTAAAGAACCATGGACGGTCACCGAAGGAGATGACGCTGGAATACTGACAAAGCTCGTCGCCGCCTCGGCGATCGTCATCTGGATTGCCGTTTTGTTCTGTGGCCACATGCTGCCCTGGCTCGGCAATTCGTTTTAAGATTTTCAAGATGTTTCCCGATGTTACTCCTGCCGTTCGTGCGGATCTTGCCCCCACGGGCAAGCTGCGTGCAGGCATCAATTACGGCAACTTCGTCCTTGCTGCAAAAGATCCCGGGACAGGTGAACCGCGGGGTATCGCGCCGGAATTGGCCCGGGGAATCGCCGCGCGCCTGGATGTTTCCGTGGAGTTCGTCACTTTCGAAACTGCCGGGCACATGGCGGACGCAGTGAAAACCGGGGCATGGGACATCGCATTCCTCGCCAACGAGCCGGAACGCGCCAGTGAAATTCTGTTCACGCCGCCGTACCTGGAAATCGAAGCCGGTTATCTGGTGCCTCCGGGATCTCCCATTCAAGATGTTGCGGAAGTGGACAGCCCCGGTATCCGCATTGGTATCGCGACGAAAAGCGCCTACGACTTGTTTCTGACCCGCGCGCTTCGCCACGCGATGCTGTTGCGAGCGACCGGGATGGCGGGTTCGTACGCTCTGTTCGTCAACGACAGACTCGATGCGCTCGCGGGAATAAAGCCATGGCTGGCCATGATGGTCGAGAAGATCCCGGGATCACGCATGCTCGACGGCCGCTTCATGGCGGTACAACAGTGCATCGGCACGCCCCGCGGCCGGGATGCCGGCGCCAGGTTCCTCAACGAATTCGTGGAAGAAACGCGGCGGCGGTAAACACGCCTTAGCCAAACTGATAACCTGAAATTCGCAGACCGACGATCGTGCCGTTAAAGGGAACAGTTCCGCGGTCCGCTCCGGCGGCTCCGGCAATTACCATCAACGGGATCAAATGATCTTCCCGAGGCTGCGCGATCCGCGCCGCAGGCGCGGCGGTCCACTGCGCCAGCCTTTCATTGCGTTGTTGTTCATCGAGCGTTATCGCTTCACGCAGCCAGCCATCGAACGCTTCGGCGGCAGGGGCGGCCTGAGGCGTGAAAGCTCGCAAGTTATGAAACGTCATGCCGCTGCCGATGATGAACACGCCTTCATCGCGGAGCGGTGAAAGCGCACGACCGATCGCGATGTGTTCTTTCGCATCGAGTCCCCGTTTCATGGACAGCTGAATTGCGGGAACGTCCGCGTCAGGATAGGTCAGCTTCAGCGGCACGAATGTGCCGTGATCGAAGCCACGGTTCGGGTCCTCGGCCGTTTTGAAACCTGCCTCGTCGAGCAGTTCGCGCACACGGGCCCCGAGAGCGGGATCCCCAGGCGCCGGCCATGAGATCTTGTACGATTCCGGCGGAAAGCCGTAGTAGTCGTACAGCATGGGCGGATGCGGGGACGTCATCACGGTGGGAGCCGATTCTTCCCAATGGCCCGATATCACCAGCAGTGCGCGCGGGTTCTTTTTCGGCACCGTCCGGATGGAGCGCAAATACTCGGCCAGTCGCTTGAGTTCTCCGGGTTCGCCAAAGGGTGTATCGATGAACGGCCAGGGTCCCCCGCCATGCGGCACAAAGACGACCGGCATGCGATCAGGATGATGTGTGTGCATACAGCAAGCTTATTACGGATCTTTCGAGCAGTTGTGTTGGGATTCGGAGTCGGGGAGTGGGGGTGGAGGTTTGGGGGTTTGGGGGTTTGGGGATTGGGGGATTGGGGGATTGGGATTTTAGTCCCCGCCTAAGTTAGGCGGGGTGCCTTCGCGCAGCGAAGGCGGGGCGGTCTGTTCAAAGACCGCGCGCAGCGCGCACCTTATAGATGACCGCGAAGCGCTCCTTATTAATCGGTACTGTTCGTCTTTGAACAGACCGCCCCAGCCCTCGCTTCGCGAGGGCATCCCCGCCTTACTAAGGCGGGGAATACTTTGCGCTCATTCGAATGCAGACGGGGATTTCGCCGTCTCACGGTCCGGCGCTAATCCATTCACAGCCTCACAGACCGCGCCTACAATTTCACTACTCCACCAGATCCAGAAACTGCCAGCGCTTTCCCGAGGCGAGGCCCGCCAGTTCCCGGCCGGTTGCACGAATGACGCCGGGGGCGGACGTGATGTGTTGCGTGCCGGCGTGCATATCGCGAAACAGGCGTTGAAGGGCGCCGGCGCGCAGAGCAACAGTGCCGGCAGTTTTGTAAACGAATGCGGCGACCTCTTGTGCGGACCAGGTGGCATTGGACAGGGCAAGGCGGACCAGCGTGTGTTGCCGCATCGAAACCTTGTCTCCGCGATTAAGCGTTTCCGCGATATCCCCCCAGGTTTCGTAAATAAATGCCCGGGCGGCTCGATAACCAGCCTCGGCATTGGCATAGCCTTCCTGAAAGGCATCGCTGTCCCCGATGGATCCCGCACGACCGACTTTGGACCGGACGATCGCCGACAGTTCATCCAGCATCCGGCGCGCTATCCCGCATGCCCAGCCGGAATGACACATCAGAGCAAAGCCGATGATCCCGATCGTGTACAGCGAACCGCCACGTTTCGGCGTTTCCGTAACCGCAAAATGCGTATAGGCCTCGGGGACGAACGCGTTTTCGATCGTGTAATCGATGCTGCCCGTCGCCCGCAGACCCATGACATCCCAGTTATCGACGAGGCGGACCTTGCCGACCGGAAGGACAAAGATGCGCGGTTCACCGGTTGTCTCGATAATGCCAAGCGTGTGGATATGAGTACCGTGTTTGATGCCGGAGGCGAAACTCCAGGAGCCGGTAAGCCGGAACCCTCCGTCGCATGGCACCGCCTTGCCCGGTCGGGTTCCCTGGCCGGCGATGACCGGAAGACGCTCGCCGTCGAATAACTCCCGTACCGCGGCGTCCTCCAGGTACGCCGCACCCGTACCGATGGCGAGAGCTGCCGCCATCAATACCCAGCCGGCAGACGGATCGCCATATGAAACATTCTCGAGCACTTTGAGGGATGAAACCGGATCCAGTTCGTGCCCTCTAGGGACGGAGCGCGGAACCCACATGCCGAGGAGTCCCTCACGGTGGAGAGCCTCAACTACCGGATCGGCCAATTGTCCATGTTTGTCGCCATAATCCGCGTGAATATCGGCGACATGCGCGACGTTTTTTGCGCGCTCAATGAGTTCGTTTGTCATACGCCGGGAACCGTAACATATCCGGCCGACAGCTTGCATGCAGAAACCGAAATTGCCTTGACATCACAGTACTTAAGTCATACCTTCACACCAACTTTTGCGGTGCAGTTTTAACAAGAACGCGGGCTGAAACCCGCGGCTACGGCCAGCGTCAGGATGTAGTCGCGGGCTTCAGCCCGCGTTCCTCGATAGAGGGGGACCTGTGAGGAGATGCTCATTTTTTGCAGCGCTGCTGCTATGCGTCTGTTTCTCTGTACCAACGTTTGCGCAATCCACCTATGCAACAGTGAGTGGAACCGTTGAAGATGCCAGCCGCGCGTTACTTCCCGGAGTAAGTGTAACGGCGACGAATAATGCAACCGGCGTGGTTTCCAACGTCGTTACCAATGAGTCGGGCGCGTACAACATGACCACCCTGCTGCCCGGCACATATACGGTTAAGGCCGAGTTGCCTGGATTTCAAACCAAGACGTTTACAGACGTCGAACTTGGGAATGCCGCAAAAGTCCGGTTGAACTTTTCGCTACAGGTTGCAGGGCAATCACAATCTGTGGAAGTCACAGTGGCCGCGGATACATTGCTGGCTGCCTCGAGTTCTTCAATCGGCGAAGTTTTGTCGCAAAAGAAGGTGGAAGACCTGCCGATTGTCGGAAACAATGTTCTCAGTTTCTTTACCTTAATGCCCGGCGTGCGTATGAATGATGACGGCGTGACCGGAACCTTCGCCGGGCTTTCGGCGGATAAAATCAACGTCCAGCGAGATGGCATCGATGCCAGTGCTTCCGCCCGTTACGTGCAGGCCGGAGCGCAGACCGCCACATTCGTGAATCCCGATCTCGTCGGAGAGATTCGCATCATTATGGCGCCCGTCGATGCGGAACTTGGGCGAGGTAATGGTCAAGTTCAATTTCTGACTCGTTCGGGAACCAACCAGATTCGAGGAGTGGAGTATGGTATGCCCGAAATAGCGGGCTGGACGCAAATAACTGGCTCAACAACAGAGCAGTCGATCCCAAAACGGGTGCCTGGAAACCCACAAAGCCGGATTGGAATAATACACACGAATTCACGGGGAATGTCGGCGGTCCCCTCATCAAGAGCAAGACTTTCTTTTTTACACTCTTCGACGACGTTCTGGTCCGCGCTCGTACCCTTCAAAATCCTATCGTTCTGACTCCATGTGCAAGGAATGGAATTTTCCGATACTTTGATGGTTGGAACAACGGGAACGCGATCGCTCCTGTTCAACCGACGGGCGGGACACCGACCATTCCTGTAGTGGACGGACTAGGCAATCCACTCACGCCCGCAACGAACCCCAACGGTGCGCCGTTCAGCGGCAGCCTCCGTTATGCGAGCGTCTTTGGCAAACTCCCGGCCGCTATGCCTGCGGCGAACTCGGATTGTTCCAACCTTGCCGCTCTCGTACAGTCCGGCACGAACTGGGATACCTACCGCAAGGGTTTGGATTCGACTGGATACGTCACCAAACTGATGGGCAAGATGCCGACGCCAAACAACTACGAAGTCGGTGATGGACTGAACACTGCAGGATATAAATGGACTCGCAACGAGAACAACGGCACAGAGAACATTTTCGGATACAACGGGAACCTTGCTCGAAAACAGATAAACCTGAAGGTCGATCATAACTTTGACGCGCGAAACAAGCTAGGTGTGGCTTACACCTATGAGCAATCCAGCGGCAATGCCAACTACGCAACCTGGCCTGGAGGTTTCCAGGGCGAAGTTTTCCGGAAACCCCAGACGCTGTCCGCCAATTTTGTTTCGACCATCACACCGACGCTCGTGAATGAAGCACGCATGGGCATGCGCCGCACCGGTTCAAACACCTATAACGCGCTGAACATTCCAGGAAGCAGTGGTAAGGACGCCCAGGCGTTTCTTCCGAATTACTCAGGCTACCCGGTAATGTTAGCGCTGGGAGCGGGAGCAACGAATTTCCAGGCGAATCAGATTATCGGCGGCGGGAGCACCAGTTCGTACCTGGACACGACTGTGCTGTGGACGCTTGGCGATTCATTGAGTTTGACGAAAGGCAAACACGCGTTCAAGATCGGCGGCGAAATTCGGAGAGGACACTCGCTCGGATTTGACGCAGGGATCGCCCCCACAACCATTCCACGAGCCACCGGCGGCGAAACCGGACTGGCGTCTATCTCTGCGACGGCCATCAGCAGCACAAATATGACTGGACTGGCCGGCACTAGCGCAAGTGGCAATAACGCTTCCATGCGAAACCTTCTGGACTTTCTCGCTGGCTCTCTCGCTAGCGTCACGCAACTCCAATTCATGGAGAGTCCCACGAAACTTTCGGGGTATGAAGACTACAAGACCTTCCCCTGGAGGACTCGAGACTTCCATGGCAATGAAGGAAGTATCTTCTTCAAGGACGACTATAAAGTGCGGAGCACTCTCACGCTGAACTTGGGATTACGCTGGGACTACTATGGTGTCCCGTATGAAACTCATGGCTTGATGCCGGCCACGGTCGGTGGCCCCGGAGCAATCTGGGGCGTATCGGGCTCGGGGTTTTCGGATTGGATGAAGCCCGGCATTCGCGGTTCAAACACATCCATCGCTTATTTCGGCAAAGGTTCGCCGAATTCCGGCACGCCATGGTACGAGAATGATTACAACAATTTTGGTCCCGCTGTCGGTTTTGCATGGCAGGTTCCCTGGTTTGGAATGGGCAAGACTACAATTCGGGGAGGCTACCAGATCACATATCAAATCGGACAATCGGGGAATAACATATTCCAGGAAAATGCCGTTCCCGGCAGCACGAACAATATCACTTATGCGGGAGATAGTCTCAATCCCTACATCGACCTGACAAGTGTGTCGTCCCTGGTCCCTGTGCCGACAACGCAGCTGCCGATGCAACCAGTCCCCACCACAGATCGTTCACAGCAGGTGTACAACCCGGAAAAGGGCATCGTGACGCCGTACACACAGAATCTGACATTGGCAATAACACGAAGCCTCAGCTCCAATTTGACCCTTGATGTACGTTACGTGGGCACACTATCTCGAAAGCAATGGAATCCGGTGTTGAACATCAATATACCGAATTTCCTTTATAACGGGTTGAAGGATGCATTCGATGCCGTACGTGCCGGCGATGATCTCAATCCTAAGGCGCAAGTTCTGGAAAGCATGTTCAAAGGAATCAATATCGCCGGAACTGGATTCGGGCCAGTCGGTACAACGGTCAATGGGGTTCTGCAGACGGCCGGTTTGCACTTGCGAAACTCGACAGCGTCCTGCGGAGTCGGCTGCACCATCCAATCTGCACTTGCTAACGGTACTTATTCTTCTCTTGCGAGCGCGCTCAATACCCTGAACTACAGCAGCCAATTTAACCCTACGCTGCCGGTAATTCCAGCTGGTGTGAACGGCGGTGTCATGAGAGTCAACGGATTCCCTGAAAACTTCATCGTCGCAAACCCACAATTTGGCAACGTCAACATCATTACCAACGACTTCAGTACGAACTATCACTCCCTTGAAGCGCAGGTGACCATGCGCCCGACCCAAGGCGTGACCATGCAGTCGACATACACATGGAGCAAGAACTTTGGCGTCGGCGGACCATTCGGACTCGGCCCCACCTACACAAACCCAGTCAACCGGCACGCGGATTACTCTCTACAAACGGACACTCGAGTTCACGATTTCCGGACGAACGGAACGTTTGCGCTTCCAATCGGACCAAACAAAGCATTCCTGGGCAAGACGTCGGGCACGTTGGCGCGGGTAATTGAAGGTTGGCAAACCGGGTGGGTCGTCAATGTGAACACAGGAGCACCGACGACAATTACGGCCAACAATTCGCTGTATGCCAACGGCAGGCCTGACGTCGTCGGTCCATTCCCCGTCAAAGATGCCCATGTGACATTCGCAGGAACAGGGGCGGCCACCGGCTCTTACTGGAAACCGGGGACGTTCGGAACGGTGAAGGACCCTCAATGCTTAAACTCAGCGGTGGTGGCTCCGGGTCTCCAGTCCGCGTGTACGCTCAATGCAATTACCGACGCGAAAACAGGTCAAGTTCTGATTCAGAACGCCCTGCCCGGAGCGGTCCCGACGATGGGTCTCGGCTCAATTATCGGACCCGGCCGATGGCGTTTTGACGCCAACCTGAGTAAGGCGATTCGGTTATCTGAATCGAAAGGTCTGCAGTTCAGGCTCGACGCTTCAGACATCTTGAACCATCCCGAGCCGAACGCTCCAACACTCAATATAACGGGCGCGAACGCCGCTAATTTCGGCCTGATGACGACAAGTGGAACAACAGGAGCAAAGACGAACCTACACCGCATGCTTCAGGCGCAGTTGCGGTTTAGTTTCTAGGGGGAGGGATAAGCCACGAATTGAACGAATTAAACGAATTGAATTCGTTAAATTCGTTCAATTCGTGGCTTATTTCGTTTTTATGAACCGACGAGAGATTATTGGACTTTTCGGGTTAGCCCTTGCCGCCCGATATCAATCGGCAGAGCCCGATTATCTTGGACTCGATCACATCGAGTTCTACGTCTCGAATGTCGAAAAATCGCGGGACTTTTTTGTCCGGCTTTTCGGCAACAGCCTGAAAAATCGTAACGGCAAACGCTACCTCAAACTCGGTTCAACGTACATGGCGTTTGAAGCGCCGCGCGGCAATGGGGGACAGATTCGGGTGGACCACTTCTCGGTATCTGTCAAAGGGCTGGAGATGCCGAAGCTGCATGCCTTTCTGGAGCAGCGCGGTGTGATGTTCCAGGATTATCCGAGCGGGCGCGACACCGGCATTACCGATGCCGATGGGATCCGCACACAGCTTTCGCCTGAGGATGGATGGAGTTTCCTGAACACTCCGAATTTTCCGGCGGAAGACGTTTTGCTGCAGGACGAAGCGATCTTTCGTCCCATCGCGCTGGACCATGTTCTTCTGAATGTCGCGGATCCAGACCAATCCGCCGCCTTTTACAGCCGGTTTCTCGGCCCCATGGTCGAGCGCGGAAACGGCAGAATCTGGTTTCGGGCAGGAGCGTCCCGGATCGGGCTCATCCAGACGCCGGCCGGCGAGCGCGCTGGAGTTCATCACTTTTGCATTTCGGCCGCAACCTTCGATTACAATAATGCCGTCCGTAAGCTGCAGCAGTCCGGCACCGCCGTTGAGGCTGCTGAAATTCCTGGAGTGGTTCAGTTCCACGATCCGGATGGCTTGCGGATTCAGGTCCGATCCGCATAATCTGCGGTCTGAAAAGGAAGTGCAATATGCCCATCTATGAATATGAATGCCGGAAATGCGGGCACCACTTCGAATATCTCGTTTTGCCCGTATCGCCTACGCCGCAATGCCCGAAGTGCCAGAGCGAAAAGCTCAATAAGCAGGTTTCCTTATGCGCCGTCAGTTCCGAATCGACGCAGCAGTCGCATTTAAAATCGGCGAGGAAGGCCGCCACCAAAGTAAACAAGGACAAGCAGTACGAGGAACATAAGGCGATACACGATCACCACGACTAACGGGTAGTGATAAGCCACAGATGGTAATTCGTCCCGAATTACCATCCGTGTATCACTACCAGCGGATTCCGGTCAGATCGATCGGTCCCTGGATCTGAAAGCTGAGCACTTTGTCGTTGCCGGGTTCGCTGTTTGCTCCGGCTGCCATACCCCCAAGTGCAGTGGCGCCGACGTCCGGACTGGTGTGAATAGAAGCGCTGCCAGCAGCGCCGACAGCGCCGCCGATCAGCCCACCTGCCGCCCGTGACATCAGGTCCAGGTCGGAGAGACGATCGAGGCGGGCAGTAATCGGAGCGGTGCGAACGGGTACGTCGCGATCTTTGAAAAGGAACTCATTCAGCTGCACCGTGACGGCCGCGGCTTGCGGGTGGCTTTTATGAATGTCCTGGACCTGGACGAGTGCGCGGGTGTTCTCGGGTATCAACAGTTGAGTACCTGAAAAGCAAGCGTCGGCGGTAACCCCTTGAAGATTCTCACCAGATCGCGTCTCGGGCGAAATCCCCTGAAGTAACCGGATACGGACCACCGTGCCTGGAGGTACGACCAGACGTCCGGAAGTCCTTTCCTCAGCTGGAAACGAGGAAGCATGGATCGATCTGACGATGTGGACGGAAAGGAAAATCGCGATCGCCGGTCCAAAGATATAGATCAGCATCAGTACCCGCTTCATAAAAAGATCCCTGCAGCCAGCATGCCATTTTGTCGCTCAAACTTTGGTCTTGCCAATTTGGCAAACACATTGAACAATCTGGCGGTTTATGGCAAGCGGTGGACAGGATGACCTGAGAGACGAGATAGAAATTCTCAAGCACCGTGTTGCCGAGCTGGAGCGGGCGGAGATGGCTCAGTTCCATCTGGCTGCCCTCGTCGAGTCAGCCGATGACGCCATCATCAGCAAAGCCCTCGATGGAACGATCCGAACCTGGAACGAGGGTGCCGAAAAAATCCTCGGATACAGCGCCGCCGAGATGATCGGTAGGTCCATCTTTACCCTGGTCCCACCGGAACTGCACGACGAAGAGCGCGAAATTTTACGCAAAATCCAGCGGGGAGAACGGATTTCGCACTTCGATACCATACGCGTCACCAAGTATGGCCGGCACCTGAACGTGTCACTCACCGTCTCGCCAATAAAGGATAGAAGCGGAACGATCATAGGTGCTTCGAAAATTCTGCGGGACATCAGCGAAAGAAAAAGGGCCGAACAGGAGAAGCTGGATGCTCTGAATGAGGCCAGCAAGGCGCGTCATGAGGCGGAAGTCTCCAATCGTATCAAAGATGAATTCCTCGCAACGATCAGCCACGAGTTGCGCACGCCATTAACCGCCGTCCTCGGCTGGGTCCGGATGATGCGCTCCGGAAAACTGGATATCGAGACGCAGCTGAGGGCTCTTGAAGTCATCGACCGGAATGTCCGTTCGCAGGCGCAACTGATCGAAGATCTCCTCGATATTTCTCGCATCACGGCGGGCAAACTTCGACTCGATGTGCGGCCGGTCCAGCCTGCAGCTATTATTACGGCGGCAGTGGAATCGCTGCGCTTTGCGGCAGATGCGCGCCAGATCCGCCTCCAGACGGTACTGGACTTCAACGCCGGCCCGATCGCCGGCGATTTTGAGCGCCTTCAGCAAGTGCTCTGGAATCTTTTATCCAACGCGATCAAGTTCACGCCCAAGGGGGGCCGCGTTCAGATTGTTCTGGAACGGGTGAATTCGCATATCGAAGTACGTGTAACGGATACGGGGCAGGGGCTGAAGCCCGACTTTTTGCCTTACATCTTCGATCGTTTCACGCAAGGCGAAGCCGTTACGACTCGCACTCATGGTGGGCTGGGTATGGGGCTGGCGATTACCAAGGCAATCATGGAACTTCACGGCGGAACGATCTCGGCAACGAGTGAAGGTGAAGGAAAGGGCGCAACGTTCCGTTTGAACCTTCCCTTGATGCCGCTCAGCCGTGAGGTCCCCGAGGAGCGGACCCACCCGCAAGCCGGCTGGAGCGAAATTTCATTGGAATGTCCCCCTGAAGTTGCCGGTCTGAAGATACTCGCGGTCGATGACGATGCCGACACGTGCGACATGATCCGCGCCGCCCTCGAACAGTGCGGTGTTCAGGTCGAAACCGCGACCTCCGCCGAAGCAGGGTTCGAGGCCTATCGTTCGTTCCAACCGGATGTACTGATATCGGATGTGGGAATGCCAGACGTGGATGGCTATGAATTTATCCGCCGGATTCGGGAGTTCGAACGTCCTCTGCAACGGAAGGTTCCGGCGGTTGCTCTCACTGCATTCGCACGCATCGAAGACCGTGTCAAATCGCTTGCCGCCGGGTATCAAATGCACGTCGCGAAGCCGGTTGAACCTGGGGAACTCCTCACCATCGTTGCCAGCCTCTCCGGCTTTATCGATCGTCGATTGTAGAGCCGGAATAAGCCACGAATTGAACGAATTTAACGAATTAATTCGTTAAATTCGTTCAATTCGTGGCTTATCTTATTCCTCCATGAAAGCAATCCGTGTTCACCAGTACGGCGGCCCCGAGGCGCTGAAATATGAAGATGTGCCGGAGCCAAAACCCGGCAAGGGCGAAGCGGTCATCAAGATCGCTGCCGCCGGTCTCAATTTCATTGATATCTATTTTCGGACGGGCACTTACAAAGCCCCGCAACTTCCCTTCACTCCAGGATCAGAAGCCGCCGGAACGGTGGTTTCGGTGGGAGAAGGTGTCACCGAGGTCAAAGCCGGCGATCGTGTCGCGTATGCCATGGCCCTCGGGACAGATGCCGAGTACGCGGTGGCTCCGTCGTGGCGGCTTGTAAAACTGCCCGATCACATCGACTTCAAGTCTGGCGCTGCGATCATGCTTCAAGGCATGACGGCCCACTATCTGACGCACAGCACATTTTCTTTAAAGCCGGAGGACAAGGCGATCGTCCATGCCGGGGCCGGTGGTGTGGGGCTTCTGTTGATCCAGGTTGCGAAGAAACTCGGAGCGAAGGTTTATGCAACGGTTGGCAACGAAGCCAAGGCTGAGCTTGCCCGGCAGGCTGGCGCGGACGAGACTATCGTTTACTCACAACAGGACTTCGAAGCGGAAGTGAAGCGCCTGACAGAGGGCCGTGGCGTGGACGTCGTATACGACTCGGTAGGAGCGACCACGTTCGATAAAAGCCTGAACTGTCTGCGGCCGAGGGGATATCTGGTGTTGTACGGACAGTCGAGCGGGCCGGTTCCGCCGGTGGATCCCGCCGTGTTGTTTGCCAAAGGATCGCTGTTTCTCACGCGCCCGTCCCTGGCCCATTATGCGGTGACTCGCGAGGAAACCCTGGCTCGCACCGCTGCGCTGTTCGCTTGGATCGGCAAGGGCGACTTGAAATTGCGGATAGGCCACACGTACCCGCTGCATGAGGCGGCGGAGGCGCACCAGGCACTTGCCGGACGGCAAACGACGGGGAAGGTGCTGCTGATTCCGTAGCAGCGATAGTGGTAAAGAATTTGAAGATGGCGGGGGCGAATCAGGCCTGGGTTTGAGCGCATGATTCCCCGCCTAAGTTAGGCGGGGATGCCCTCGCGCAGCGAGGGCTGGGGCGGTCTGTTCAAAGTCCCGCGCAGCGGTTTCCTTATGAATTTCCGCGGAGCGCACCGAATCGAATCAATAATGAGCGCTTCGCGTCATCAATAAGGTGCGCGCTGCGCGCGGGACTTTGAACAGACCGCCCCGCCTTCGCTGCGCGAAGGCACCCCGCCTAACTTAGGCGGGGACTGGGGACGCCCTTACACACACCCTTGATGCACACCCTTATGCACGCCCTTATGCACACCTTTAACGCCTTTATGCACGCCTTTACTACGGGGTTTACATCTCATCCACTATTTAATCCGGACACCTTCATCGACCGCGCCTGCAATCGACCTTACTTCAACGGCTGCAATTCCGGTTTCGCTCCTGCAGGCAATGGATAGCGGTCAACGTTCAGCAGCATCGAGACGAGCTGGTAATATCCCATCACGCTGATCAGGTCGACAACACCGCGCTCGCCAAACTTGTCTTTGGTCGCTTTGAAAACAGGATCGCTGACCTGATGGCTGTTCAGCAGCTCTGTTGCAAAGTTGTAGATCACGGTTTCATCCGCGTCCATGGATTCCGGCCGCTTGCCGCTCGCGATCGATTTGATAATCGCCTCGTTGAGTCCGGCCTGGGCTGCGGCAGTCCGATGGGCGTTCCATTCGTATTGCGCCATCCATTGTCTGGCGGTGATGATAATCGCCATTTCATTCAGCTTCCTGGGCAACGACGAATGGAAGCGCATCGACGCTCCGAACTGCTGGACCAGATCCCCCATCTCGGGGCTGCGCAGCAGGACGTTGAATGGGCCGCCGGCGCCTCGCCGCTCGCCACTCACGAGATGATCCATCATTGTTTTCTGCGCCGGCGTCATCTCATCGTATTTAAGCGGTTTGAAGCGATCGCCGACGAGTTGGATGTCGCGCGCACTGGGCGCGGGCGTCTGGGCCGAAAGCAATGCTCCCAGCAACAGGCAAACGACGATAACAATACCGATAGGTGCACAGTACTTGGCTGTAGGCATCGTTGTGGCTCCTTTTGATCGATCGCGAGATTATAAACGATCGGAGTGGATTTACTTCGCAGGTACTTCGAGCGAGAGATTCGAATTCACGATCGAGGTCCATCGACCGACGGTGATATCCGCCGGTGTCTGGGCTTGCTGGAAGAAACACTGCAGGGTACCCAACGACTGCCCCGCATCGTTTTGCAATTCGAAAACAGCCGAAACTACGGATGGACTCTGCTTTCTAAATTCCAGAGTGTGAACGGTTGAATCGGCGGTGGACGCATCGAGCAACTGGTTGACTTGACCTGGCGCGGTAGGCTTCCACGCACAATAGTCCTTGTTTCGCGGGGGCACAAGGCTGGATGACGTCAGGACGCCATCAACGATATTAAACGATTTGTCGATTTTCCCTTTCCACTGTTCAGGTCTGAATCGCAGCCTGAATTCACTCTGACCGACATCGGTTAAACGCGCCGGGGTTGCTGCGGGCCGCCAGGCTCTTGCCTCGGCAGGCCTCACGTTGTCCGGCGCAGGCTCCGGCGGCCTCGGTTTCGGAGTGTCGGCAGCCGGTTCGGCCGTCCCGCCGAACGATAACGTCACAGTGGACGATGCTTCTCTTCCGTCGGAGAGGATGGAATAGGCGGAGGAACCGAATCCATGGTCCTCGGTTCTACCTGCTGCATAACGGCCTGTCAGGCTGGTGCGGCAAATCAAGAACTGGTACGTCACGTCCTCTGCGTTCACCGCTTTGCATTCCCAATGATTCGTTACGTCGGTTGCGTAGCGGTCCGAAAGCCGCCGCGGATATAAGGTGTAAACGCGGTCGCCATTCTGATCGGTATCACGGAATAGATATGGAAGATCGAAAGCATAAGCCTGGCTTGCGGGATCGAATGAAGCCGTCACCGGTGCATTGACGTTCACATCGATGTCTTTGCCGGATATCCTGCCGTCCTGGAAGGCATGGACGCTTTCAGTGACGGGAAATTTCGTTGTAAGCTGCACCGCTGAGCGCCGGCCGCCGCAGCTGCCCTTGAAGACGTACACCGCGAGGTCACCTTTTACCTCATCGAGCGACGTACGATACCAATCGCCGAGCTTTCGGTTTTCATTGAAGAACGCAACTTCGCGCCACTCGCCTTTATCTGTTACGAGTTCAGAGCATGGAATCGGCCCGGCGGATTCAAACACGCGCCGCAGATCGGTATCGCGAAAGCGTCCGAAAATGCGGCGGAGCTCGTCGAAGAATTTAGCGCCGTAATCGTCGTCTTGCGCAGGCGGGACTTGCCGCTCCCGCTGGCCATGCACACTCGTAGCCAGTAAGAGTGCCGCCAGGAGAACCAGATTTCGTGCGGCGCGTTGAAGGTTCATAGATAGATACTAGTGCGACATTGCGTATACGACAACGTTTGAAACAAAGCGAAACGCATAGGCGGAATACTCGGCCGGGTATGCGGGGTCGTCTGCCCATTCGAGACCGTCGCCGAGATCGGTATTCCAGGCCATCAATACTATGATGCGGCCATGTTCATCGAAGATGGCAAAGACCTTGGGAATCTTGCCGGATGGGCCGTTTTCCCACTGGTCGCATTCGGCACATTCCGCGATGGAGTCGTTCGTCACTTGAATGATTGTGTCGATATCGTAGAAACAATGAAACAAAGGATGAGAGGTTGTCAGTTCGACGGGTTTCGCGTCCGGAATCACGCGGCGAAGTTGCTGTAGAAACTGGTCGAACTCTTCATCGCCGTGAAAGTCATCAGCAAACCATAAACCTCCGCGTCCGAGGTATTCCCGTAGATTCCTGACTTCCGCTGGTCCGAGTACCATCTGCTCCGGTTCGACCGAATAAACGAACGGGTACTGGAATAGTGCAGGACTTGACGGGTCGACGAGAACTGGCCGCCCGACATCCATTCCCGTGAGGCGGTGAAGGAGTGTCGTCAAGTGGTCATCCATGTTCGGATAGTCCGTGTACCAGTTCTTCACGTAATCCGGTATGCCGCCGGGATAGCGCATGCGGGCGAACTGAAATCGGGTTATTCCCTGGGCTAAGGCATCGGCGCGCGAATCGGCGGCAAAAGAGTACCAGATGATAGGTATCAGGCCGCCAATGATGATGAACCCCAGACTCACCGCAAAAATGCGGGGACGGATAAGCCACGGATTGAACGGATCTAACGGATTGAATCCGTTCAATCCGTTAGATCCGCGGCTTATCCTTCTCCGAATTTCTTCTTGCGTCATCCGCGGCTGAAAGAAGCATTTGAGCTTCCATGCGCGAAATGTGAAGATGCATGGGCAATGAACAGTGTTCTACCGCCGGGACAACCCGGAATTCCGCCGACCTGGACCTCCAGTGCGAAGTCAGGAGTGGGCACGTCAGCGGGAACACATGCACGTGTGTGGTTTACGATTTCGCACGGAATCCTGGATGAAGTTTATTTTCCCTTTATCGACCAACCGAACACGCGTGACCTTGGACTGCTGGTCACGGACGGCGCTGAATTCTTTTCGGAAGAAAAGCGCGACACGAACAGCGAGATCGCGCCGATAGCAACAGGCATCCCCGGATACATCCTGACGAATACCTGCAAACACGGCCGTTACCGCATTCGGAAAGTAATCATTGGAGATCCGCGGCGCGATGTCGTTCTGCAGCAGATCCGCTTCGAAGCGCTGATCGGGTCGGTGGCCGACTACCGCGTTTACGCTTTACTTGCGCCACACATCGAGAACAGCGGTTCTGCAAATAACGCATGGACCGGCCAGCACAAAGGTGTGCCCATGCTATTCGCCCAGCGCGGGGGAACAGCGTTAGCGCTTGCCTGCTCGTCATCTTTCCTGGCGATGAGCTGCGGTTATGTAGGAGTGAGCGACGGATGGCGGGATATCAGTGAACACAAACGCATGACATGGTTCTACGATAACGCGCCCGAAGGAAATGTTGCGCTGACGGGCGAGATCGCAGTTCCGCAAAATGGAGAATTTATACTGGCCCTGAGTTTCGGGCGCGACGCCCCCGAAGCCGGACAGCAAGGGTTGAGTTCGCTGGTGCAGCCGTTTGATGATTCGGTGCAGAGGTACATCGAAGAATGGCAGCAATATCAGGAGCGACGCGAACTGCTCGATAACCTGGCGAATGGCATCAATTACTATCGGGTGAGCACGGCGCTCATGAAGACATGTGAATCGAAGGACATTCCGGGCGGGCTTATCGCCAGCCCTTCGATTCCTTGGGGTTTCGCCAAGGGCGACAACGATCTCGGCGGGTACCATCTCGTCTGGACTCGCGACCAGGCCGAAGGAGCGGGAGCTCTTCTTGCTGCCGGCGACGTCGAAGGCGCCTATCAGGTGCTTATCTATTTACTCTCCACACAGGAACCGGACGGACACTGGCCGCAGAATATGTGGCTCGAAGGAACGCCATACTGGATAGGGATTCAGATGGACGAGACGGCGTTTCCCATCCTGCTGGCGGATGTGCTCCGCCGGGCTGACGGTTTAGGCAAATTGGATGTGTGGCCTGCCGTACGCAAGGCCGCAACCTACCTCGTATGCAATGGGCCGGTAACTCCTGAGGACCGTTGGGAGGAAGATGCGGGCTACTCTCCATTTACTCTGGCAGTCGAGGTTGCGGCACTGCTCGCAGCGGCCGACTTCGCTGATCAGGCGGGCGAGCCAGACACGGCAACTTATTTGCGAGACACGGCGGATATCTGGAATACAAACATCGAACGATGGACCTACGTGACCAGTTCGGAACTGGCGCTGGTACACGGAGTCGATGGTCATTACGTCCGCATCGGGTCTGCCGATGTTGCGGATGCCGCCTCGCCCTACTTCGGTTTCGTGCCGATTAAAAACCGGACGCCGGACCACAGTTCAGCGAGCGCCGCGAGCATCGTCAGCCCGGATGCGCTGGCGCTGGTCCGTTTCGGATTACGCGCTGCCGACGATCCACGGATCGAGAATACGGTGCGCCTCATCGACGCAACATTGAAGAAAGAAACCAAAACCGGGCCCGTATGGCACCGGTACAACGAAGACGGCTATGGCGAGCATGAAGACGGCAGTGCCTTCGACGGCACCGGTGTCGGCCGCGGCTGGCCGCTGCTCGCCGGGGAGCGCGCGCATTACGAACTCGCCCGCGGCAATCGAGAGGAGGCCGAACGGCTGCTGCACGTCATGGAAGCCCAGAGCAGCGACGGCGGATTCCTGCCGGAGCAGGTTTGGGATGCTGACGACATTCCCGAGCTCGAACTGTTCAACGGAAAACCATCGGGCTCCGCCATGCCGTTGATGTGGGCGCACGCGGAATACATCAAATTGCTTCGTTCCCTGCGTGATGGACGGGTGTTTGATATGCCTCCGCAAACCGTCCAGCGCTATCTGGTCGAGAAACGAACCGCAAAATTCACCGTCTGGCGCTTCAATCAGAAAAGCAGCTCGGTACCGCTAGGCTTTACTCTAAGGATCGAACTGCTCGCTCCCGCAACCATTGTCTGGAGCCGAGACGCATGGAAGTCGAAGCTTACCGATCCTGCCCATATGACGCGCCTCGGAGTTTATTTTTTAGACATTCCAACCAGCGAAATTCCCGCCGGAACTGTATTGCAGTTCACCTTTGAATGGGCTAACGGGCAGTGGGAAGGTTCGGATTTCAGTGTCGCCGTTGTTTAAATCAATAAGCCACGGATTTACTGCAGGGGCGGTCATAGACCATCAGCTGTCCAAGATAAAGACGGATACCCCGGTGAGCGTGTATTCGTAGTCCCCGCCTAAGTTAGGCGGGGACTGGTCCACCAGCGTTACAGCCAAACCAGACTTACATCGCATCCATTACATTCAAACCTTTACAGGGCGCCACTTGCGGCTCCCCGTCCATTCTGTCTTGGACGTATGGTCATAGCCCCTACAGTAAATCCGTGGCTTATCATGTAGTGCCGAAATGGCATAGAACATGTAATGTGATACTGTACGCGGCCAGCTCGCTACATAACCGGAGGTTTTCGTTTATGCGGACAACAGTTCGTTACGCGTTGCTCTCGATTATCGCTGCGCTCTTGTTCTCCTCCCCTGCTTTGCGGGCGGCAGACACCCTGCCGGCCCAAATCGCCGACGACGCGTTCTGGAAATTCATCGATAGCTCTTCGGAATCCGGAGGGGAGTTTCAGTCCGAAAACTTCCTTTCCAACGAAACAGGATTTCAGGCCGTGCTTCCCACTCTTTTGCAAACGATGAAGCCCGGTGGCGTGTATATGGGAGTCGGGCCGGAACAGAACTTCACGTACATTAGCGGTATCCGGCCGAAGATTGCATTCATCATCGATATCCGCCGGCAAAACATGCTCGAGCACATGATTTACAAAGCCGTGTTCGAGCTGTCAGCCGACCGGGCCGATTTCGTTGCGCGGCTTTTCTCTCTGAAACGACCCGCCGGGTTAAGCGAAAAATCGACCGTCGACGAACTGTTCAACGCGTTCGACGGGGCGCAGCCGCTGGATAACGAGGGCTTCCAGAAAAACCTGGATGAGATTCAGAACCTGCTGTTGAAGAAACACAAATTCGGCCTGGCCGCTGAAGATCAGGAACATATAGCGCACGTCTATACGGTATTCCGGACTTTTGGACCACAGCTCGACTACAACTCCGGCAGCTTCAGAGGAGGACGCGGACGGGGCGGCGGCATGCCCAATTACACAGAACTCATGACCGCTACGGACCTGAGGGGCGAAAAACGAAGCTATCTGGCCACAGAAGATAATTACCGGTTCCTCCGCGAACTGGAGATGAAGAACCTCATCGTTCCGCTTACCGGAGACTTCGGTGGCACCAGGGCCATTCGCGCCGTCGGTCAGTACTTGAAGGATCACAACGCGACCGTTACGGCCTTCTACCTGTCAAACGTTGAACAGTATTTGTTTCAGGGCAATGGAAATCAGAACGGCGGGTGGACCAATTTCTACGACAATGTCGCGAATCTTCCGCTGGACGCCTCGAGTACGTTCATCCGTTCGGCAGGAGGCGGCGTCCGGGGATTTGGCGGAGGCGGTATGCGCGCACCGAATGTTATCGCGTCCATGCAGGATACGGTGGCGGCAGTCAAGGCCGGGAAGATTCAGTCGTACGTCGACGTGTTTTCGTTGTCGAAGTAGGCCGGCAGGCTAACAAAGGGATAAGCCACGAATTGAACGAATTTAACGAATTAATTCGTTATCAATTCGTGGCTTATCCCTTTTGTGTAACGCGCTTACTTTGTTGGTGCTGCGTCTTTCTTTTTCTTGTCTTTTTTCTTGGAATTTTTCTTGGCGTCCTTGCCGTCTTTGGAAGCGTCCTTCTTCGTATCTTTGGTGTCCGCTTTACCGGTTTTGGTTGCCGGAGCTGGCGGGGTGGCCTGTGACCATGCCGGCATTGACAATGCCAGAGCAATGAAAGCTGCGAAAGCTGCCGTCGTAAATTTCTTCATTTCCTTAGTCTCCCTCGTGTTTGGTTACTGCCACATACCAACTGCGACAGCCCAACCAATCTACGGTGGCAGCATTAAGAAGCGATTAGGCGAAGATTAAGTTCCCTTAATATAAGGAAGAAGTAAAACGCAAAAAACGCGGACAATCGAGCACTTCTCGGAGTGCGAGAAGTGCTCGATTGTCCGAGTTTTTCTTTTTCTACTGCTGGCGCAGCAGGACGGGTTCGCCGAAGTCGTCTTTCAGGTGATTCAGGTACTGATTATTCCCCTGGCAGATGTATTCGATCAGTTCGCCCGTCGCATTCCATGGAATGTCCCAGGCAACGGACCAGGGTTTGGTGTAAGCGCCCGGATCGTCGATGAGAGCTTCGTAGTGCAACGTGCCTTTGTTCGGACGCGTATAGCGTTCGACTACGTGCAGTTGCTCGGTATGCGGATGTCCGAAGTAATCGAGGGTCGTGCCTTCATTGAAGCCAACGATATCGACGACGAGCGTCTGACCGTTGTCTTCATAGTGGCCAACCGAGTGGCCCATCCACAGATGGGAGCCGTCAAAGCTGCGAGACCCCGGATGAGGACGTCCGTCCATGTAGATCTCGCGCCAGCACATGCGTCCCGCCTTCATAAACGATGAAAATACGCTTTTCCGACGGAATCTGGATGATCTCTGCCGGGTAGGGCGTCGCAAACATGCGCGGGCCGCCCGGAGGAGTACACATGCTTTCCGGATCGTATTTGGTTTCATTCATCGAATGATAGTTGTAGACCGCAGCAGCCCAGGGTTTGAAGGGGACCCATGGCTCGGATGGAGCTCCGCCACGCTGACCGCCGCCACCGCCTCCTCCACCGCCGCCACGCTGGGCAGCAGCGCCGGGAGCCGGAGCTGGGGCAGCAGGCGCTCCGACGACAATGTTTCTGGCGCCCATATTGGTAATGTAGGGCAGATTCCAGATTCCCTTTTCACCAGCCTCACGACCGAAATTCACGGTGCCGTCAGGCAATTTCGAGGCGGGCTGGCTCAACAGAGGGTTCGCCCCGGCCACCGCCGCGGCCACCACGGCCGCCGCCACCGCGTGCTCCACCTTCAGCACCTGCAGCGCCTGCAGCAGGCGCGGGCGCCTGTTGGCTGAGCGCAACAAGAGTCATTGCGACGAGCCAGAGAGCGCCGGCGCAAAAAACAAAAAACCGGCCAAGTAAACGCTTACGCACGATCAAGCCTCCTTACGGGTTGGTACCTTCGCTCGAAGCGGCACTCAACTTCTTGCCGTTGACAAGAATGTTGCGCGCGTTGCCACGATTCGTTCCGTCCTTCGCGCGGGTGCCTTCGATGGTGACAACCATTCCGACTTTCATGGTGTCCCGAGTCCAGCCCTGGCGAACCAACGCGACGGGATTACCCGTTTCGAAGCCCCAGTTCTCCGTTTTACCGGTCTGGGGATCTTTCACGTCGATGTAGAACCAGCTGTGGGGGTTCGTCCATTCAATCTTGGTTACTGTTCCAGTGAAATTTACAGGTTTTGATGCATCGAACTCTGCAGAAAATGAATGATGTGCGAGCACAGGCACTGCTGCCATAACGAGCAATACGAGGCTGGCGGCGACAACGTTCAACTTGGTCATTTACGTATCTCCTCCGGGGAAATTTGTAATTGGGTCACTAACATATCAGATTACCGGTGTTACTGCATTATGCTCTTGAACTCGCCTTTTTGGCCGTTCGCGGTGACAGTGCCGCTCAGGTGCTTGTTGAAGGCGCCTATGTTCTCGAGCTTTCCGTCAAATACCAGATGGACCGGTTTGCCGGCATCATCTTTGGCATCCACTTCAAAGTGGACAAGCCATGGCTTCAAACCTTCGCTAACCGCCCCGGGATTTGGCAGCGTGACATTGAGTTTCTGCAGGGCGACGCCTTCCGGGCCAGGGCTGTACATGCCCGTGACCTGATCTTTCTCACCTTCGTAATTGAATTCAATAAGAAGGTGGTTTTCTTTTCCCTTCACGGTCCACCAGTCGCCGCTGAAGGTACCCTTGAGCGGGTAGCCATATTGCGCGAAGGCCGGTACTACGATCGCGATAGCCGCGAGAATACAGACCGTACGCGCGAAAATTGATTGCATTAACTTCCTCCTAAAAACCCTCTGGCTTAGTCGAGTTCCGAATACTAACGCCTAAAGTCCGGCAGGACAACTGCCGATATAGCGGAGTACGCAGAACTTGGCCTGGAGGATACATGCATTCCTTTACCCTTGAAACATCGAAACTTACGCCGGCACAGACACGCTTCCATATGCTCAAAATGGAAGACACGTTTCGCGAACAGGTCCTCGCTATGGCTTCGACTCTGGTGTCGCTGGTCGACCTTCGGGATTGTTATACGGGGGGTCACAGCACACGGGTTGCGGAATACAGCCACCGGATTGCCGTCGAGCTTGGAATGAATGACCAGGAGACGGAAACACTGCTTCTGGCAGCTTCGCTTCACGATGTCGGCAAAATCGGTGTACCGGACCACATCCTGCTGAAACCAGGTCGGTTAACCGATGACGAGTTTGAGTACATCAAGAAACACTCCGAGTTTGGCTGGATGGTCTTGCACGGCGTTGAGGGGTTCGAGGAAGCCAGCCTCATCCTTCTTCATCACCACGAACGTTTCGACGGTGGCGGCTATCCGGGCGAACTGTCGCACGAGCAGATTCCTTTCGGCGCCCGTATCGTTTCCGTTGCGGATACCTACGATGCCCTGACCACCAACCGTCCATACCGCAAATGCTGGGAACACAATCGTGCGGTTGACGAGATCGCCCGCTGTTCAAACACGCAGTTCGATCCCAAAGTCATCGACGCATTTCTGCGCGCGTTTGCATAATTCGGGGACGGTTGCCTAAATCACCTGAATTGCGCTGCAATTTAGGTGATTTAGGCAACCGTCCCCGAATTACCTCTTTCCAGCAAGGATGAAAGGCGCCCAGTCCAGCGGGTGCGGAAACTCTTTCCGTAAGGCCTTTTGAGCCGAAGCTAAGGCCTGTTGCTTGCTGCTTCCACCACACCATTGCGAATAAAACAGCTCAAAGAATTTAACCGATGGCTCGGGCCGGATCTTCCATAACTCGAGCAACACTGAACGACACCCGGCATATAAAAGAGCTCGAAGTAAACCGAGCAATCCCTCGATATCGCCACTGACGTTCATAAACGTCTCTCCAGAACAGATGGACAGCAGATTCGTCTGCCACTGGGACGCATAAATGTCAGGAATGGTGAACGGGTCGTCGGCAAATTCCAATCGGGAGAGAATCGGGTTGTCATGCTTCAGGGCAACGCGCGCATCGGTGTGGATGTAGTTGGCGACCACATTGTTCGCTGGTTTCGATACAGCGCGCAATGGCGTGTTATCGATAACGTCGGGGCGTTCGAGGCAGTACTTCAGAACGGAACCACTGGGTGCGTAAGAGATGTCGAACAACTCGGACAGATAATGCTCGCCATCGAAAAACGCGTGGAACGGAATGCGGTGCAATACGCCGTGCGGAACGACGATCAGACCGGACGTTTCCAACAGCGGCATGATGGGGAGTACCAATTCGCGATAGAAGTGATGCATCAACTGGTCGGCAGCGTGGCGGCGTACGGCGACGTCGGCCTCTTTGTTGGGAAACAGCGCCGAAAACCTTTCCATCTGATATTGCAGCCGGCCGGCAAAGAACTGAACACGCTTTACGGGAGTGACGTGCCGTACGGCGCGGAATTTCGAACGCGACATGACGAACGCCATGACCTCGTCGCGCACGAAAAAGTATTCGACGACGGTCGTATCGTCGGGGAGCGCTTCTTGAAGTTCCTCGAGTCGGACGCTGGATGCGACCTGAAGCGACACGTATTCGGAATCGGATTTTGAAAGCTCCGTTAATGTCCGCACCAGTTCATCTTCGCGCACCTCGACTTGCTCGCCCTGCGGCAGGCCGGGTGTTGCAAGAAATTCCGGACGAAAACGCAGATACGAGCCATTGAGTTCTCCACGAAGTCGCTCGACCCTGGCGATCAGCCTTTCGTCTGCTTTACTGCGGATGGATGGAAGATGGGGGGCGAGAGCATCGACAAAAATCTGCGATTTCGCCTTCTCGCTCCAGGTATATGCCCGGGCGTTCGATTCCGCAGTCTCCTCCGACGAAAGCGTGAGGTAGACGAGCGACTCGAAAACCTCCGCCTTACTTTTGTAGAAAGTTATACCGAGTTCATCGTGGTGCAGATGGGTGTGCCGCAGTTCGATTTCCCGCGCCGCCTTCTGATAGAAGGTGCTGGCGCGCGCCAGTTCACCTTCCCGTTCCGCGATCTCGGCGGACAACGCATAGCAGGCAAACAGAAAGAGCGCGATTTTGGCTTCCTCGGCCAGCTCCTGAACGACACGCGCGTGAAGCTCCGCCTCATCGATGCGTCCTAATCCCAGGCAGACGCGTCCCAGCAGAACCAGCGCAATAAGCCGCTTGGCCGGATATCCCAATTCCGCAAATTTCGCGTCGGCGGCACTGGCGAGCGAGTGCGCCTCCCATAAGCGGCCGATCGAGAACAGAACTTCGGCGCGATATAAATCCAGCAACGCGGTCCAGAACGAATTACCGTCCTGCTTCAGGACGGATTGCGCCTCTTTGAAGGTGGCAAGCGCGTCTCCAAATTGCCTCTTCTGTGTCAGCGCCACCGCACCAAACACAATGGCTTTGCCTTGTTCGTAGGGCATGTCCAGTTCGGCAAACGATTTTGCCGCGGCCTGCGCCAGAACCAATGCATCGTGGGGTAGCCGGAGCTGGACGTAAATCTCGGCTTCGTCCAGATCGCACAGGGCCGCATGCAAATGACTTCCGTCGTTAAGAAACATCTGGCGCGCATCGCGATACATGATGAGCGCCTGACTTAACCGGCCGGAGAGGAAGTAAACGTAAGCTTTGTTGTAGGCGGCATGAGCACGTAAATCGGACCAGTTCAGCCGTGCTGCGATTTCGTCGCACTTCCCATACATCTCCTCGGATTCGGCGAATCGATCCTGGAAGCACAGCGTGCTTCCCAAGTTCAGATAGGCCTGCGCCAGCGCCCTTTCATTGCCGATCTGATTGAAAAGTTCGGCGGCTTCGAAGTGGCATTGAACAGCGCGTTCATAATCGTCCAGCCGCTGATAGACGGCTCCGAGGTTTGTGGCGAGTTTCGCAAGCGAAGCATTGTCGCCGCCGTGACGAAAGATCTGCTCCGCTTCGGCAGCAACTGCCAGCGCTTCCCGTGACTGCCCCGTGAGGGAAAGTGAGGAGATGAACCCCAGGCGCATCCGTGCGGCGCGCTGGGTCTCGCCTGCCTGGTCGAACGCCGGGATCGCCTGCCGGTAATAGGTAATGGCTTCGACCCACTGTTCATTTGCAGTCAAGGCATAAGCCATCATGTGCCAGGCTTCGCGCAGGAACCGGGGATCACCCGACTCTTCCGCAACGGATAAGGCCGAACGGGCGGCAGCGACGCTCTCCTCGGAAAGGGCATTGCGGGGACGTCCGCCATAGAGGTTGCTCTGACGTATCCTTCCCCAAAGCTCTTCCAGGGTCCGTTCGAGAGCCGAAATACCCGTCTCCATGTACAGCTTTTTCGGCAAACAGCAGTAATTCCATTATCTGGTAAAGTCGAATCGATTACTGCCGATTAAACAGAAGACGGACGCGTATAGTCCGATAGCTATTGAGTTTAGGCGTCCTAACTGAAAGGCAATTGCAAAACCGTCCCTATGCTAGAATCGGCTCCAGTCACGATGGAAACGCTCGAAACTACGGCTAAGGACAAGATTTTCACGCTTCGCGAATCGATCGGCACGGTCATAAAAGGTAAGCGTGAAACCATTGATCTGGCTATCGTGGCGCTGCTTGCTGAAGGCCATTTATTGATCGAGGATGTGCCCGGAGTCGGTAAAACGACCTTAGGACACGCGCTGGCTCGATCGCTCGATTGCGAATTCCACAGAATTCAGTTCACCAGCGACCTGCTGCCATCCGACGTGCTTGGCGTTTCGGTATATAGCCCGAAGCAAAACGAGTTCGAATTCAAGCCCGGTCCGATCTTCGCCAACATCGTTCTGGCGGACGAAATAAATCGGACAACGCCAAAAACTCAGAGTGCCCTGCTCGAAGCCATGAACGAAGGCCAGGTCACGATCGAGAACGCGACCTACAAATTGCCGCGTCCATTCATGGTGCTGGCGACGCAAAATCCAATCGAACATCACGGAACCTATCCGCTTCCCGAATCACAGCTCGACCGTTTCCTGATGCGAATCGAAGTTGGCTATCCCGATGCGGCTGCCGAGAAGGCAATTCTGAAACGATATTCGAAGTCCGATCATCAACGTTCGGCCGAGCCGGTGCTCAGTCCCACCGAGGTTTTGTTCCTTCAGGACGAAAGCCGGAAAGTTCATGTGGAAGAGGCCCTCGTCGACTACATCATCAGCCTGGTGAACCAGACCAGACGGCACGCCGAAATCGAACTGGGAGTCAGCCCGCGCGGGACCGCGGCTCTGTTTCGGGCAGCGCAATCGCTTGCGATGTTAGACGGCCGCAGCTTCGTCATTCCCGATGACATCAAAAAGCTTGTGCACCCGGTGTTTGAACACCGCCTGGCGATGGTAAGGTCAGGAACCCGGACCCATCGCGAGGCAAAAACGGTTCTGCAAGAAATCATCGATCACACCGCCGTACCCGCATAAAGCGCGTCATGTGGAAGAATTTCATGACGGCAATCGGCCTGCTCGCGATCGCCCTTCTCTCTGCTCTCTATTCCTCCAGCGCAGGCCGTGACGGGCGAGTTGCCGCGGCGGCAATCTCCGGATTTCTCGCGCTCGGCATTGCCATTCTGGTTGGCATCCGGTTGGTTCCACGTCTGGCATCGAACGTCGATTGGGAATGGCTGCCATTCTTTTCCCGGTATCACGTGACACGTGAAGGATGGATCTATTTTGGAGCCATCGTCGTTGTCGTCTTTGCAGCGATCAATACGGCTAATAACCTTCTGTACATGGTGTTATCCGCGTTATTGGCGGTCCTCCTGCTTTCAGGTTTCCTGTCCGGGCTTAATTTCCGTTTTCTTCGGGTTTTAGTCCGAGTCCCGTCGCATTGCTTCGCGCGGGAACCGTTCCCTATATCGATTCAGATCAATAACGACAAGCGCGTCTTCCCGAGTTTTTCGCTTCAGTTTGAGCCCGCCGAAAGCAGCACCTTCCGGTTTTCAACCTTTTATGTCCCGGTGGTGCGAAGCCTTGGCAATACGCAGCAGACAGGACAGGCGATGCTGGCAAAGCGCGGCAGGTTTACGATGAGCGAGGTGCAAGCGTCATCGCGCTTTCCGTTCGGTTTCTTTCGGAAAGATCGGACATACCCCGCAGAGGCCGGTTGTATTTGTTACCCAGAAATTATTCCGCTCGAAAAGATGGATATTTCCGTGGTCGACCTGCAGGGCGAAAACCAGCGATTTGAACGAGGGCTTGGGCAGGATCTGTACATGATTCGCGACTACCTCCCGTCCGACAGCGCGCGTCACGTTCATTGGAAAGCATCGGCCAAAACGTCGACGCTCAAAACAAGAGAATACGCTGCCGAAGAAAGCAGAAGTGTGCTCCTGACCTTCGACCGGTATGGACATCCGGGCGATGCCGAACGGTTCGAGAAACTCGTATCGTTCAGCGCGTCGCTCGCATATCACCTGATCAACAGTGGGGTGGAAGTTTCGTTGTCTTCCGATGAATGGCACAGCGGTCAGGGCGATGCCAAAGCGGTGCGGGATTCCATTCTGGAATATCTGGCGCTGGTCCAGATGTCTGGCCGTGCAGCCGCACCACATGAAGAAGGAGTGAGATTGTCGATCAGAGGGTGAAGCAGGAAGGAATTGAACGCGCGGTCTATGACCATACGTGTGCAAGAC
Source organism: uncultured Acidobacteriota bacterium (assembly GCA_963738025.1). Taxonomy (GTDB): domain Bacteria; phylum Acidobacteriota; class Terriglobia; order 20CM-2-55-15; family 20CM-2-55-15; genus 20CM-2-55-15. The sequence goes on from CAVTWA010000004.1 coordinate 505,741, forward strand.
GGGATGGACGGGGAGCTGCAAAGTGGCGCCTTGTATAGGTTTGAATGTAGTGGATGGGATGGAAACCTGGGACCAGTCCCCGCCTGAGTTAGGCGGGGTGCCTTCGCGCAGCGAAGGCGGGGCGGTCTGTTCAAAGACGCGAAGCGACCTTATGGATTTCCGCGAAGCGCTCAATATTAATCGGTGCGCTTCGCGAATATCTGAAAGGACGCTTCGCGACTTTGAACAGACCGCCCCAGCCTCGCTGCGCGAGGGCATCCCCGCCTTACTAAGGCGGGGACTGGGGACACGCTAACCCAGCGCGCGGTCAGAGACCGCGCCTACAGCAGCAACTCGCATGAAAAAATATTTCCAGCTGTCGTGTCATGCTCTGATGATCACCGCGTTCTTCGCCCTGGCGTTTACGGGGCGCCTGGACCTGCCGGCGATCGGGATCTTCAGTGTCGGACTCTTAATCAGCGTCATCCGAACCATCAGGGGATTGCCTCCCCCGCTATCGTCGCGGGGCGCCTTTGTTTTGTCATGCGGTTACATCATCTTCTTCCTTTTTGACAGCATCCTCATTTCGCGGTCGTTTATACCGGCATCAATTCACTTGGTCCTGTTCCTGCAGCTTGCCAAGGTCTACCAGGAAAAAGACGACAAGGATTATTTTTATCTGATCGTTTTGTCCTTTCTGCAGATCCTGGCTGCTTCGTCCCTGACGATCGACATGTCGTTCGTCGCAACTCTGTTTTTGTTTTTAGTCGCGCTAGTCGCGACCCTGATGAGTTTCGACATGTACCGGTCCGAAAGAAACAGCACCGCCCCGGCGCAGGAGATAGGGACTCCGTTAACCGGAATGAGCTTGTGGGCAACGATCTGGATCATCTCGACGGCGGCCTTGCTGTTCCTGATTATTCCGCGCGTCGGCACGGGCTACTTCACGCGTGCAGCGGCTCAGTCGCTGCTTGTCTCAGGATTCACCGATTCCGTTCAACTCGGCGAGATCGGGCAGGTAAAGAAGAGTACGGCTGTTGTCATGCACGCCAGGCAAATCAGCGGCAAACCGTTCGCCGCTCTAAAGTGGAGAGGGGTCGCACTGGACAGGTTCGATGGCCACAATTGGTTCAAGACGGACCGCAAACGCACGATCCTGCCGGTCTCGCTGAACGACCAATACAAAATCCATCCTGTCGTCGAATCGCGCGACACGGCGCAATACGAAATTCTGCTCGAGCCGTTAGCGACCAGCGCCCTGTTCGGGCCGCATCAGGTGCGCGCCGTCTTCGGACAGCTGCAAGGCGTGGAATACGACAGTGATGATTCGCTGTACTTGCGTTTTCCGACGGCGAGGAGGCTTCACTACCAAGTCCTTTCCGAAATACCGGAACGCGGCCGGATGATCGACACGCCTGATGAGCAAAACGCCGATAAAGCCGAAGTGCCCGGCAGATACCTGCAGTTGCCGGAAGACCTGGATCCACGAATTGCGAATCTCGCGACCGAAATCACGGCAAAGGGTAAATCGACGCTGGAAAAAGCGGCGATGGTCGAAACGTATTTAAAGCGCAATTACAAATACTCCCTGAACCTGGTGTGGACGCCCGGACCTCAACCGGTCAGCACGTTCCTGTTTGATGCGAAATCGGGGCACTGCGAATATTTCGCATCCTCGATGGTGATTCTCTTGCGTGCGGCGGGAATTCCGACGCGGCTGATCAACGGGTTTCTGATGGGCGAGTACAACCCGGTGGGCCAGGATTTTATTGTCCGTGAATCCGACGCTCACAGTTGGGTGGAAGTATATGTGCCCGGTCGCGGTTGGGTGGAGTTCGATCCTACTCCGCCGGATCTCGGCAATCACGAAGTAGACCTGGCCATGCAGGTTTCGCACTACTTTGACGCCATGGAGTTATTCTGGAATTCCTACGTCATCGTTTACGACTCCGGTGCCCAATTGCAACTGTTCCGAAGCGCTCAGGATGGGGTTCAATCCAGCCAGGTGCTGCTGCGGCATAAATCCGAACAATGGCTGATTCAGGGACAGCAACTGTCGGACCGGCTCAGCGCGTGGTTGACGCGCCGGATTGAGACGCTGAGATTCCAGTTAGTGGCGCTGTTCACGGCAATCGCGGCAGCCGCTTACCACAACCGGCGCGCGATGCGCATGCAACTTCACATCTGGCGCCTGCGGCGGGGCCGTGGTACGGCAAATGGCGATATTGTCGAACAGATGTTTTATCGCGCGGCCCGAATTGCCGAAGGCAAAGCGCAAAAGCGGCAGGCAGCTGAAACCTGGCGGGAATGGATATTGGGTTTGCCCGATTCGAACGGCAGATCTATTCTGACCGAAGCACTGGAAATTTTCGAAAAGGCGAAATACGGGCGGATGCCGGTTTCAACAGGGGATTTTGCGCTACTGGAAGAAGCAGTTCGTAGGCTCCGGACCGCCGGCTGATCGCCCGCCCTCAGGCGACAACTCATGATCCTGCGAATCTTCATCGTATGGTATCGGCTTTTTCCGTTCCTTATCATGTTCCTGCGCGACCGGCGGCGCTGGATCGTGGCGGGGCCTCCCCGTTTTCTTGGTGACGAAATACACCGGGCGCGCGCACGCAAACTCGTCCGCACCATCGCGTCTTTGGGCCCAAGCTTCATTAAACTGGCCCAGGTGTTCGGAGTACGCGCCGATATCATTCCGCAGATTTACATTGAAGAACTGGCAAAACTCCACGATCAGGTCCCTCCCTTCCCTACACCCGAAGTCCGTAAACGTATCCAGGCCGAACTGAAACAGCCGGTAGACGCCGTCTTTGAGTCGTTTCAAAGCCAGGCGCTGGCTGCCGCCTCGTTAGGACAAGTACACCGGGCCAGATATCACGGAGCGGAAGTGATCGTAAAAGTCCTCAGGCCAGGGGTGGAAGAACTGGTCGCGATCGACGTTCGTGTAGTTCAGAACCTCATTTTTGTTCTGGAGCAGTTCATTGATCATCACATCATCCGGTCCACGCAGACGATCGTTGAGGAGTTCTCGCGTGTGATTGCGGAAGAAATGGATTTTCTTCACGAAGCCGAGAACGTGGAGCGTTTCGCCGAGATCTACCGGGACAGCGATTTCGTCATCATTCCGAAGGTCTACCGTGAAGTGACGACAACCCGCATTCTGGTTATGCAGTTCTTCGAGGGCTTTCGCATCGACGAGGTGCAGGAGATCAAGCGGCACGATATCGATACCGGGCGGATGGTCGAAAACCTGATTGAGTTCTATGGGGAACAACTGCTTGTCCACGGCGTCTTTCACGCGGACCCGCACCCCGGGAACATTCTCGTTCAACCTGATGCCCGGATCGTGCTGGTCGACTACGGCATGGTGGTTGAAATCACGCCGGACTTCAGACAGGAACTCGTCCGCGCCATCACGGCGGCGGTTCGCAGTGACGTGGACGGGCTGATCGACGCGGTTTACAAGCTCGACATGCTGGAACTCGACGTCAATCCCTCGACGATCCGCGAGGCGGCCCAGGCGATTATCGGAATTCATTTCGATAAGCAGCTGACGCAACGGCAAATTCAGGAGATCACCTACCACATCCTGAATACCTTTTATCGTTTCCCGTTACGCCTGCCTTCCAACCTGGTTTACATCCTGCGCACTGCTGTGCTGATCGAGGGCCTGGGCATCGCATATGACCCGCATTTCAACAGCATGATGACAGCGATTCCTATCTACAAAAGAATCCTGGAGCGTTCTCTTGGTCCGTCCGTCTGGCCGACGGTCAAGGACCGCCTGACCAAGGAAGGTTTCGCGCTCTATAACCTTCTGAAAGATATGGAAGACGTCTTTGCCCGAGCGGGACGCGATCAGCTGCGCATACGTATCCACCCGGCGGATATGGATGGGCTTGAAAAGTTCATTTCGCACCTTTTCCGCCGCGTCGTGATGACGATTTCCGGTGTAGGCCTCGCGGTTGTCACGAGCATTCTGTATTTGCGCATCGGCAGCGTCGTGGTCCTTGCATTGGGTCTGATCATCAGTTTTTCGCTCATAACCCTCGTCTTCTTATTGCCTAACCCTCAACGCTACCCCTTCCGCGTGCGCCGTGCGCGCAAAGCCGGCCGGATGCTATGAGGCTCATCGGTTAAATCCGTTCAATCCGTGGCTTATCCCATCCATTAGTTAAATTCTTGATACAATGTGAGGATAGGAGTGAAATATGGCTGAAGAAGCGAGAGAAGAGGACACCAGATTCACCGATCAGGTCCACGATTGGCGGGATACGGTCACGGACAAGGTTCTCGGACTCTTTCCACGCCGGACGGCCGAACACCTCGTCAACGCTCAGAGGGAAGGACTCCTCGCGGTGCGCTCTCTACTCGATCGTGGAATCGAGATCCTGGACAATGACTTGAAGCGCGTCCATGAGCGGCCGCCGCGTCATTGAACGGTATTCATCTATAGAATGTCAGATAAAACAACGCCTAAGGTCGGGTTTGTCAGCCTCGGCTGTCCCAAGAACCTGGTGGACAGCGAGGTCATGCTTGGAACATTGGCACGGCAAGGCTACTCCATTACTGCCCGGAAGGAAGATGCCGATGTCATCGTCGTGAATACGTGCGGTTTCATCGATACGGCAAAAAAGGAATCCATCGATACGATCCTGGAAATGGCCGGGTTGAAGACACACGGCAACTGCAAGAAACTCGTCGTGGCTGGTTGCCTCGCGGAGCGCTATCGCAACGAAATCCAGAAAGAAATTCCGGAGATCGATTTCATCTTTGGTCCCGATGAGCTTGGACGGATCCTGGAAGCGGTTCAGCTGGATTCCTCTTCAGTTCCGGATGTATCGATCGACGCGCTGTATTCATCGAAAGAGATTCCGACGATTCCCCGAATGCTGACCACGGCGCCGCATATGGCGTACTTGAAAGTTTCGGAGGGTTGCGATCATGTCTGCACGTTTTGCGCAATCCCGAGCTTCCGGGGCCGTTTTCGAAGCCGCCCGATTACCGACCTTGTCAACGAATCGCAACGCCTGGCAGATCAAGGTGTGCGGGAGTTGATCATCGTCTCTCAAGACACCATGGCGTACGGCAAGGACCTCGGCCTGGCAAACGGCATCACGACCTTATTGCGGGCGCTTCTGAAAGTCGACGGGCTGAAGTGGATCCGGTTTTTGTACTGCTATCCGAACATGGTTTCCGACGAACTGGTTCAGCTTGTTGCGCAGGAACAACGCCTTTGCAACTATTTCGATATTCCCTTTCAGCATGCCAGCCGGCCGATTCTCGAACGAATGAAGCGCGGCGGCCATCGTGAAATCTACGAACGGCAAGTGGAAAGCATCCGCAAGCTGATGCCGGATGCGGGCCTTCGTACGTCGTTCATTGTTGGATTTCCCGGAGAGAGCCAGAACGACTTTCAGGAAATTCTCACTTTCTCGAAGAACGTTGGCTTCGACAATGTCGGAGTCTTCCTGTATTCGGATGAGGAGGGGACCGGCGCGTTTGATCTCGACCGCAAGGTGTCGCGGACCGTCGCGGTCCGGCGTCGCAACACACTGATGAAGGAACAGGCGAAGATTTCAAAAGACCGATTGCGGCGGATGATCGGGCGGACCGTTGAAGTCCTTCTGGAAGGCGAATCCGATGAATCGGAGCTCCTGCTGCAGGGTCGAATGGAAACGCAGGCTCCCGAAATCGACGGTCACGTTTTAATCAACGATGCGGGCGACAGGCAGCTCGCCGCCGGTCAGTTTTACGACGTCCAGATTACGGAAAACCTGGAATACGATCTCATTGGAAGGGTAATTTAATCACGGATATTACGGATGAAATGCCCAACCTGCCAGAAAGAAACCGAATACGCCGGCAATCCTTACCGGCCGTTTTGCAGCGAGCGCTGCAAATTACTGGACCTTGGTAAGTGGGCAGGCGGAGATTTTCGGATTCCCACCAAAGAAAGACCTCCTGAGGAAGTCCACCAATCAAACGGAAATCGTGAAGACGAGGACTGATTGGGCTGCAATCGGCATTGCAACCGCCGGAGGCGCCGGGTTTTCACCTGTAGCTCCGGGCACTGCCGGCTCGCTGGTCGGAGTCTTGATCTATCTTTTGATAGAAGGGTTACAAGCAGGCAGCTACTATCTGCATGCTATAATTTTTTTCTTCATCGTCGGCATCTGGTCTTCGTCACGCGTTGAACATCTGTGGGGACATGATGCTCAGCGGATTGTCATTGATGAAGTCGTAGGACAGATGATCACATTCGGGTACGCTGCGGGTAGGTATCGGCTTTCGGCATTCTATATTCTTCTGGGATTTGGGCTCTTTCGGTTGTTCGATATTTGGAAACCCTTTCCAATTCGGCATCTTGAACGCCTCAAAGGTGGGCTCGGAGTAATAGCGGATGATGTCGGCGCCGGGCTCTACGCTCTCGCAATCCTGACTTTGGTTCGATACATAATGGTTAGATAATCGAGAAATGGCTGATATCACGATCAAGAACGTTGTACCCAAAGCGGCGCTGCCCGGAGGCGAAGTCGTCATCGAATATTCCGGACGGGAGCTTGCCGGGACATCGCAGCCGGAGGTTCGGTTCGGAGATTTCAGTGCGCAAGTAACGATGGCCTCCAGCGCACAAATCATCGCCAGGGTTCCTGAACCGTCAGGGGAACTGGGGACTTCCGAATTAGTGGTTGCAACAAACGGCGATACCAGCGTGCCGTTTCCGTACGAGATTGGAAAGAAGGTCGCCGCGAACCTGCATCCTGTCGCTAATCCCGCCATCGATGCCGAAGGGAACATCTACGCAACTTACAGCGGGAGGCGCGGCCAGAAAACGCCTGTCTCCATCTATAAAATCAGCCCGAAGGGCGCGGTAACGCCTTTCGTGACCGATATCATGAACGCCACCGGGCTGGCATTCAGTTTGACTGGCGATTTATTCGTATCGAGCCGATTCGAGGGGAATGTCTACCACATCGATCGTTCGGGACGGACGGAATTGTTCATTGAAGGCATGGGCATCGCCAGCGGCATCGCTTTCGATCATGATGGCAATCTTTATGTCGGCGACCGCAGCGGCAGTATTTTCAAAATCAGCGCCTCAAAAGAGATTTTCGTATTTGCGACATTGGAACCCAGTATTGCCGCATACCACCTGGCGTTCGGTTTTGACGATAATCTTTACGTAGCGGGACCGACAACATCGAGTTTCGATTCGATTTACAGAGTCTCTCCGAGCGGCGCGGTGGATCGTTTCTTCACCGGACTTGGCCGGCCGCAGGGTTTGGCCTTCGACATTGACGGCCATCTGTGCGCTGTTGCTTCCTATCGCGGCCGGCGCGGGATTTTCCGTTTCCGCGATCCGAAGAAGCCCGAGCTTCTGGTCGCCGGGCTGAATCTGGTGGGCCTGGCTTTTGATTTGCAAAAAAACCTGATGGTCGTCGATTCGGGCTCGCTATATCGCGTCCGCCTCGGCATCATGGGAAAGCCGTTACCGTGAAACCCGGGTTTAAGCCTGCGGTCATAAGATGAATTTATCGGCGGAAATCATCGCAATCGGTTCGGAACTGCTGACGCCGCGGTTTAAGGATACGAATTCACTGTATTTGACAGAGCAACTTAACGAACTTGGCATTCCAGTCGTGATGAAGACGATCGTAGGGGACGATGAGAATTATCTGGAGTCAGCCGTGCGAAACTCGCTCGAGCGCTCGCCGATTCTCATCACCATTGGCGGCCTGGGCCCCACTGAAGACGACGTCACACGGAAAGTCATTGCCCGGGTACTGCAGCGCCAGCTCGTTCTGAATGACGAAATTCTGGCAAGACTGCAGCGCCGGTTCAAAGCACGCGGCGTCGAAATGCCGGCCAATAATGCGCGGCAGGCACTCGTACTCACGGGCTCGGATGTTCTCGAGAACAATCATGGCACGGCGCCCGGCCTGTGGGTTTCAGCGGAGAAAAACCACGTTATCCTGCTCCCCGGCCCACCGTCGGAACTGAAGCCCATGTTCGAGAAATCGTGCACACCCCGACTCCACGAGCTGGCCGGCGGAGTGGCCATGGCACGCTGTGTTTTTCGGACTGCGGGTCTACCGGAATCATTACTCGACGCGCGAATCGCCCCGATTTATACCAGGTATAAGAATCCGGAGACGACTGTGCTCGCAAAGCCGGGGCAGGTCGAAATCCGGCTGACCGCCCGGGGAAAGAATCGCGAAGAGGCCGAACGGTTATTAAAGGAACTCGGGGATCAGATCGATGCGGAGCTGGAGGAATTCATCTTCGCCAGGTCCGAACAAAAGCTGGAAGAAGTCGTCGGCACGCTTCTGGTTATGAAGAACGCGACGATTGCCACAGCAGAATCATGCACTGGCGGTCTTATCGGAGAGCGGCTGACAGACGTCCCGGGAAGTTCCCGCTATTTCATTTCGGGCGTGATCTGCTATAGCAATGAATGGAAAATGGAACTCGCGGGCATTCCGCCTCTTCTGCTGGAAATGCAGGGCGCAGTCAGCGCTGAGGTTGCCCGGGGATTGGCTGAAGGAATCAGAACTCGAATGAGGACGACGATTGGTGTGGGCGTTACAGGCATTGCTGGTCCGGACGGCGGCTCCGCCGAAAAGCCGGTAGGAACCGTTCATGTTGCGGCGGCAACACCTTCGGGAACTGTGCAGCGCCAATTTCTCTTTCCAGGTGATCGTGAAAAAATCCGCTGGCAAGCGTCACAAGCCGCGCTCGACATGGTTCGGCGCGAACTGATGAAACTGTAATGCGAGTCTTTATCGCCGTCGATATTCCGAAAGAAATCCGAAAAACCCTTGCCGACGTTCAGCATGAGCTTCGTCCCATGTCCAACAGCGTGCGATGGGTGTCGCCCGAGGCGATCCACGTCACACTGAAGTTTATCGGCGAAATGCCGGAGAAACGCCTCGAAGATATCGACGCCGCTCTCACGGGTTTTACATGGAAGCCCTTCACAATCACCGTCCGCGGCGTGGGTTTCTTTCCAGGCAATCGCTCTCCCCGGGTGTTCTGGGCGGGCATGGAAGCTCCAACCATGAGGGATATGGCGGAGGAACTGGATACGCGAATGGAGCGCCTGGGATTCGACAAGGAGAAGCGCGCGTTTCGCCCCCACATCACGCTGGCGAGGGCGCGCGATACGCGAATCGAATCGTCACTGGTCACCGCATCCGAGCCTTTTCGGGAACACGAGTTCGGGGCGTTCTCAGTGGACCGGGTCTACCTCTTTCAAAGCACATTGCAAGCCGCAGGATCGGTCTACGAGAAGTTGAAAGAGTATCTGCTCTAGGACGCATGAAGGCGCCAATCGCAATCATCGGGGCCGGAGGATGGGGCACTGCGCTGGCCATCACCATGGCCCGCGATGAGCGCGATGTCCGGCTCTGGGCCTACGAACCATATCTCGTCGAAACACTGATCGCCACGCGTGAAAATCCTGTGTATCTGCCGGGCGTGCAGGTGCCTGAAAGCGTACGCATCAGCAACACCATGCACGACGTTCTGGCAGGCGCGAAAGTCGTGGTCATGGCCGTTCCGTCTCACGTTTACCGGCAGGTGCTGGTACAGATGCTGCCGGTGCTCGATGCAGATGTAGTTTTTGTCAGCGCCGCTAAAGGGATCGAAAACGAGACCTTGCTGCGGATGTCCCAAGTCATCGCCGATGTGGCCAAAACCCGCTTCAATCCGCGCGTCGGAGCTATCTCGGGTCCTACATTCGCCCTCGAAGTCGCGCAGGGAGAACCGACGGCGCTCGTCGTGGCCTCGCCTGACGAGACCTTACGGCTTTTTCTGCAGCGCGAACTGTCGGCGCCAAGGTTCCGTCTCTATACCAATCCGGATTTGATCGGAGTCGAAATCGCTGCGGCCGTCAAAAACATCATCGCGATTGCGGCAGGCGTCGTCGAAGGGCTGGGCCTCGGCTCGAACGCGACAGCCGCGCTGATCACCCGAGGTCTGGTTGAAATTACCCGACTTGCCATTGCGTGCGGCGGTAAACGCGAGACGCTGTCGGGACTTGCCGGGCTTGGCGATCTCGTTCTGACGGCATACGGTAGTCTGAGCCGGAACCGGCGCGTCGGCATCGCCCTCGGACAGGGAAAGCATATCGAGGAGGTGCTCTCGCATATGCGAATGGTTGCCGAAGGCGTCAAAACGGCGAAATCCACCGTTGCGCTTGCCCGGATGCACAACGTGGAAATGCCGATTACCGAGAAAATGCATTCGGTCCTCTACGAAGGTCTGGCGCCGCAGGACGCCATCAACGACTTGATGGACAGAAGGTTGAAGGAAGAATAGAACGGCTGGTAATTCGGGGACGGTTGCCTGATTTACCCAATGCCCCAAGAACATAACATATGGAATTCATCAGCCTATTTGGCACACCGAAGAAGAAAGAGCCTACGGTCTTCGAGAAGATCAAAGAAGCCGTCAAACAAACCAAAGAAAACTTCACCGAGCAGATACAGGACCTGGTCGAGGGTCAAAAAGAAATCGACGCCACCATGCTGGAGCAGCTCGAAGCCATCATGATTGGAGCCGATATCGGTGTGGCGACGACGAATGACATATTGAAGGTGATCAAGGATCGTATGTCTCGCAAGATGCTTAGTGATCCGAAGGAACTTCGTAACGCCATCAAAGAAGAATTGCGCAAGATCCTCAACGTGAATTACACCCCGCCCAAACAGGTTGCCGAGGGCGATCCGTTTGTCATCGTGATGGTCGGTGTGAACGGCGTGGGTAAGACAACGACAATCGGAAAGCTCGCCAACCGCTTCGGAAACGACGGCAAGAAAGTCATGCTTTGCGCCGCCGATACATTCCGGGCTGCAGCCGTCGAACAACTCGAGATCTGGGCAACTCGCGCCGCAGTGCCTATCGTGAAACAAAAGGCCGGAGCCGATCCGTCTGCAGTCCTGTACGACGCTCTTCAGTCGGCGAAGGCCAAAAAGATTGATTACGTCATCGTCGATACGGCGGGCCGCCTGCACACGAAACATAACCTGATGGCGGAACTCGAAAAAATGACTCGCATCGCAAAACGCGAGGTGCCAGGCGCACCACATGAGGTTCTGCTTGTGCTCGATGCAACAACTGGCCAGAACGGCCTGACGCAGGCAAAAGAGTTTACGAAGAGCGCAGGAGTAACCGGTCTTGTTCTGACAAAGCTCGACGGCACCGCAAAGGGAGGCGTCGTGACAGCCATTACCAAAGAGCTGAAGATACCGATCCGTTTCGTCGGCGTCGGCGAAAAGATGGACGACTTGATCGAATTCTCCGCTGACGACTTTATCGAGTCGCTGTTTGCAGCCTGAAGAAGAAACCACAAGAGGCACAAGAGGCTTAGCGCGGCTATACCGCAACCAAACAGCGGAAGTAACCTGAGAGTCGGACGTAGCCGAACTTCGTCATATGATGTGAGGAGCGAAGTCCCCGCCTAACTTAGGCGGGGACTTCCCATTTCGACGTCCGCCGAAATCAACTCGGACCATCAGAAAGGGATTTCGTTGCTTTCTTCCGACTTGTTACACAGATGAATGACGAAACTTACATCCGCCGCGCCATCGAGTTAGCCCAAAAAGGCATTGGCCTCACCAGCCCCGGCGCAATGGTCGGGGCAGTCATCGTCAAAGATGACCGGGTCCTCGGCGAAGCGTTCTACACCTATGACGGTGTGCGGCACGCGGAAATCATCGCGCTCGAGCAGGCCGGGGCAGGGGCGCGCGGGGCCACGGCATACACGAGCCTGGAACCCTGCTCCCACCAGGGCCGAACTCCGCCGTGCGCCAGGGCTCTCATCGATGCGGGAATTTCCCGTGTGGTTTGCGCAATCGAGGATCCCAACCCCGAAATAAACGGCCGGGGCATCGGGATGCTGCAGGGCGCCGGCATCGAGGTTCATTCCGGCATTCTCGCTGACGAAGCCCGCCAACTCAATGAAGCCTTCATCGTCTACAAGACAGAGCACCGCCCTTTCGGCATCTTGAAAATCGCGATGACTCTCGATGCGAAAATCGCAACCCGCAGCGGCGAGTCACGCTGGATTACGTCCGAAGAATCGCGTGCACGCGTCCAGACACTGCGGCATCAATGCGACGCCCTGATCACTGGAAGCGGCACCATTCTCGCCGACAAACCGCAACTAACCGACCGCACGGGGCTTCCCCGGCGACGCTCCTTATTACGCGTCATTCTGGACAGACGCGGCCGAATCTCCAGCTATGCCGATGCCTTCATCTTTCGCGATTCACTCGAGGCGCTTGCCGCCGAACTTTACCGCCGCGAGATACAGACTTTTCTGCTGGAATGCGGGCCAGATCTGGCTTTCAGCGCTCTGAAGAGCGGAATCATTGATAAGATAATGGTCTTTGTCGCCCCCAGGATTCTCGGCGGACGTGAGATTCCGGCAATAGGCGGCGACGGCATCGAAGCATTGTCCGGCGCAATTCGACTGCGGGACTGGACCGTTGATCGTGCCGGGACGGATCTCGTTATAACGGCGTATGTTCACAGGCATCATTGAAGAAGTCGGTTCGATTGCGGGAATCAGCGACAGGCGCGATTTCAGGACGATTCAGGTCGGCGGAATCTCCATCTTCGACGATCTGAAGATCGGCTCGAGTATCGCGGTCAATGGCGTGTGTCTGACGGCGCGGTCGGTCGCCGACAAAACTTTTGCCGCCGATCTGTCACGCGAAACGCTGGATCGCACCAGTCTGGGCCGGTTGCACCAGGGCTCGATTGCAAATCTCGAACGTCCGATGCGCGCCGATGCGCGTTTCGGCGGCCATATTGTTCAGGGCCATGTCGACTGCGTCGGGCGCATCGTCGACTTCAAACGCGAAGGGGATGCCTGGGACCTGCAAGTCGAGTATCCCGAATCAGCCGCACGCTATATCGTCGAAAAGGGCTCAATTGCAGTGGACGGCATCAGCCTGACGGTCGCGTCTCTACGCGGCGGCCGCGTTTTTTCCGTCGCTATAATTCCGCATACATTCGAGAATACCAACCTCAAGGCAGCTGAAGCGGGCGACCCGGTGAACCTCGAATTCGATATTCTGGCAAAGTATGTCGAGAATCTTTTAAGCAGGACCCATGCAGTTCGCAACGATTGAAGAAGCCATTACCGAGATCCAGGACGGCCGCATGATCATCATCGTGGATGATGAAGACCGCGAAAATGAAGGAGATCTCATGATTGCGGCTGAGAAGGTCACGCCCGACGCCATCAACTTCATGGCGACATACGGACGCGGTCTCATCTGCCTGCCCATGACCGGACAGCGGCTCGACGAATTGCATATCCCGCTGATGGTTTCCGACTACAGCAACACGTCGTCGTACGGTACGGCTTTCTGCGTCACCATTGAGGCGCGGCGGAATGTTTCCACCGGAATATCCGCCTTCGATCGCGCGCAGACTGTTCTTACCGCGATCGATCCCAAAACGCGGCCCAGCGATCTTGCCCGGCCCGGTCACATCTTCCCGTTACGGGCGCGCGACGGCGGCGTTTTGATTCGGGCAGGTCAAACTGAGGCGGCAGTCGATCTGGCCGCTGCAGCAGGTCTGATACCTGCCGGAGTCATCTGCGAAATCATGAAAGAGGACGGCACGATGGCCCGCGTTCCCGATCTGATCGAGTTCGCCGCACACCATCAAATCAAGATTATTACCGTCGCCGATCTGATTCGTTACCGCCTTCGCACCGAACGCTTTATCCGGAAGGTTGGCGAGACGAGTCTACCGACGCGCCACGGTGATTTCCGGATGTTCGTCTTCGAAAGCATTTTCGACCAGCAGTCGCATATCGCTCTGGTGCGCGGCAATATCGAAAATGGCGAGGACGTCCTGGTGCGTGTGCAGACGCACTGCCTGACGGGTCATGTCTTCGGCTCACCGGCCTGCAGTTGTCATGAACAAATGGATCGCGCGCTGCAAACCATCGCGCAGACCGGACGGGGTGTGCTCCTGTATTTGCACGAGATGGGCCGCTCGCGCGAGGGCGGCGGCGGCCTGCTTGAATTTCATGGCAAACACGGGGCCGATTCGAATGAAACAATCGGCCTGCGCGGCGAACAGCGTGAGTACGGGATTGGCGCGCAGGTACTCGCATCCCTGAATATCCGCACGATGCATATTCTCACGAACCACCCGCGAAAACTCGTGGCTTTGGAGGCCTACGGCTTGAAGATTACGGCTCAGGTGCCCCTGGGTTCGGTAAATTCGGGGACGGTTGCCTAAATTACCCAAAGTCGAACTGCAATTTGGGTAATTTAGGCAACCGTCCCCGAATTAGGCCTTACTTCATCGCGTTCGCGCCAGCTTGCGCGCACTGCCCATCCTGCTCACTCGTGCCGCCCGAAGCCCCTACGGCGCCGACAATCTTTCCGCCTTCCATCAACGGAATGCCGCCTTCAACGGGGACAGCGCCCGGAAGACCGAGCATGCGAAGACCAACGCCGCCCTGGGCTACCGTGTCCTGGAACGATTTCGTCGGCCGTTTGAAAAGAGCCGCTGACCGCGCTTTCTCAATGGATACATTGACGCTGCCGGTTTGTGTGCCATCCATCTTTTCGAAATAGATGAGGTTGCCGGCTGTATCGACAACAGAGATCGCCATCGTGAAGTTGTTCTTCCGGGCTTCGGCAACGGCGGCCGTCGCAACTTTTTTTGCCCCTTCCAGGCCAATCGGCATGCCATAGGCGGGTGCCGGCGCGGTCTGCGCGCGAGCGGTCGATGCCGTAACCATGAGTGCCAGAGCGATAACCATCGCGATTGATTTCATACATTACTCCATCCTGAATTTCGCGAAGTATGGCAGACGGCACATCGCCGCACAAGGTGGATCAGAATTCGTCGCGGTGCGGCGTTTGTCTGAGGCCGCTGGTGACCGCCTTCAGGAACAAATTCACCACGCTGAGAACGATGGCGCCAAAGAACGCTGGAATAAACCCTTCGATACTGAATCCTGGTACGAAGGCGGAGGCCAGCTTCAACATCAAAGCGTTTATTAGAAACCAGAAAATGCCCAGGGAGATCAGCGTCAGCGGAAACGTGACGACTTTTAGAAATAAACCGACGGTGGCGTTCACCAACCCGATCACAATCGCAGCAATCAGAGCCGCCCCGAAGCCGCTGACGTCAAAGCCTCGGATCAGGTGAGCGACAATCATCAGGCTGACGGCGCTCAACAGCCAGTTCAGCAACGCGTTCATCATACCCATTCCCCCAAGTTGTTCGGATAAGCCTGCCTCATAACCCCGCTACAGTAGGAATAGAAAGCGCACCGATCAATAATGAGCGCTTCGCGGAAGTCCATAAGGTACGCGCTGCGCGCGGCCTTTGAACAGACCGCCGGCCCGCCTGACTCAGGCGGGGACTGGTCCACAGCGTTACAAAAACCAGGGTGACATCGCATCCGTTACTTTCAAACCTTTACAAGGCGCGCTACTTTGCGGCTCCCCGTCCATTCTGGCCTGGACAGCTCTGGTCATAGACCGCGCCTACAAGCCCGTCTTGGCATCGACTCTACTCAACCCTTTACAGGACGTCACGGCTTGAGGATCAATCCCTGGCAGGTCGGTAACGAAAGCACCTGGACGCCCTTGGATCTGGCAAAAGCATCATGGGCCAGTTTCTGTTCCAGGCATCCGGGATAGCCGTAGTCATCCAGGATGACCAGACCGCCGCTGACGAGTTTCGGCCAGAAGAATTCGAGGGCGGCCACTTCGGGAACGACGCAATTCATGTCGATCGAAAGGAAGCAGACTTTTTCGGCGGCAACCAATGACAGCGTATCCGGCACGGCTCCTTTGATGATTTTCACGTTGAAGGTAGAGAAGGTTTTCTGAACCTGCTCATACAGGCCGGCTTTTTTATCGTATCCAAGTTTTCGGTTCCGGTCCATTTCGTACGGCGAGCTATACCGTTCGTCCATCCCTGAAAATGTATCGAGAAGGTAGTAGGTCTTCGAGAGCCTGTCGAAATCGATGTAGTGAATCACCGCCCTCGGACAAAAACCGGTATGCACACCGCAATCGACGTAATCACCTTCAAGATGCTTCGCCTGTGAGGCGGCCCAGCACAAAACGTGGATGCGCCACTGAATGTCATAATCCTTCAACAAATCGCCGCCGATTTCCTTGCACAGCCGGTACGACTCTGCAAACTTCGGTTCCTTCATGAAATCGGCATTGTGCTCCGTATAAAGGAGGTCATTGGCGTAGGCGATTCTGGCTTTGGGCAGCAGGTAATAGTCGTCGAGATTGAGATTTCGAAGCTCGATCAGCTTTCTCAAGTTCAACCTTTCAAGAAAGCGATACATCTCTTACAGGTAGCGAGTCGTGACGATGTTCACGTGGTGCAAATGGTGGCCGGCGATGATGTAAGCGAGTGCACGCACCGTGATTTCCTTCTGGTTGGCTGTACCACGCCTCAGCCACTCCTCGTCAGAAAAATGTTTGAACAGATGTATGCCGGAGTCCCGGACCGCCACCCATTCCTCGAGCAGCGTGGAGAGAGGCCGGGCATTGAAGTTCGTACTGGCGACGTAATCATCCTGTTCGAAGCCGGGTAACGGCGTTTTATCGTTACGGCCGAGGCGGAGCGCGCGATAAGCAAAAACACGTTCGGAATCGATTACGTGACCCAAAACCTGTTTAATGGTCCATTTCCCTTCGGCATAGGCTTTCGTGGCCTTCTCTTCCGTCAAACCGCCGAGTACCGAAAGCGTATTTTCGATCGTTGAATTCAGCGTTGAAACAATGTCGGCCTCCGGCACGAGGCCCACATATTTTTCGTAATAGGGCGCGTACTCGCCTGGATCAGGTCTCGACTTCATTTGCTTGCTCTCCTGTCATATCGTAAAACATATTCGGGGACGGGCTGATGAAACCTGGAGCGGCTATCCGGCACCGGCGTACCGGGTACGACGTGCAATGGCAACTCTCCCGCCCAGACGGGTATTGCGTAATCCGGTTCGTCGTCTTTGGGCCCGCCCGTTCGGACCTTCGCAGAAACCTCTTCGAGCGGCAGCGACAAGACGGTTGTGGCCTTCAATTCCTGGTCGTTCGGTTCGCGCACCTGCGGCCAGCGGCCCGGAATGACGTGTTCGGTAAAGGCCCGAAGCGCTGCAAGTTTCTCGTCTGGATTGGTTAAAGCGGTTGCAACTCCGATGATCACAACAGAGCGGTAGTTAATCGAATGATGAAATGCCGAACGGGCCAGCACAAGGCCGTCGACCAATGTCACGGTAACGCAGACTGAGATGCCTTCCGATAAAGAACGCAACATACGGCTGGCGGCAGAGCCGTGGATAAACAGTTTGTCGGCTACCCGGACATAGCTGGTCGGCACAACGAAAGGCTGTCCTTCTGCAGCGAATCCAACGTGACAGATAAAACCTTCGTCGAGGATTGAATTCACCACGGTACGATCGAATGAACCGCGTTCGGGCAGGCGCTTGAGTGTGGTTTTGGCAGTCGGTTGAAAAGTACTCATGGTCGGTAAGGTAACATCCGGAACGGGGGAAGGAACACAAGAAGCAGAATAAGCCACGGATTTAACGGATGGAAATCCGTTGAATCCGTTCAATCCGTGGCTTATTCACTTCTCCTCAGTGGCTCATCGCGTAGATGACGTAGTCGATGCCTAACTCCACCGAACGTTTCGCGGGGCGAAAGGGCATTGTGCCCATGTCCACCCATTTCCAGAATTCGCCGATATCGTTGTTGTAATTGGCGATCAACTGAATATTGCCGCGTTCGTCGGCCATCCCCCAGAACTGCGGGATGAATCCGGGTGTCTCGCGGCCGGGTTCACGTCCGTAGGGCGGATCCATTTGAAGGGTATCGATATCGTAAAAGGTGTGGAATATCGGATTTCGAATATCGAGGCGCACAAGCTCGCGTTCCGGAAGGGCGCGCTTCAAATACATTCGCAGGACTTCGAGCTCTTCCGGACCGTGAAGATAGTTCGCTGTGCGAAAGTCGTCGGCAAGAATAAAGCCGCCGCGGCGGATATACTCGCCGAGATTCTTTACTTCCTGATCATTGAGGACCATAAACCCTGGCTCTGAGAAGTAGATGAACGGGTAATTGAAAATATCCGGACTGGAGAGCTCTACGATTTTATAGGCGGTTGGAGTAGCGTGTACTTCCGTCAATTCCTGCAGCATTCCGAGAAGGAACTCGTCGGAATAGGGATAATCGTGATGCCACGGTACCTCGTCCCAGAAATCACGGTACGCCAGGCGGTTCGGGACCTCCAGACGAGCAAAAACGAATTCGGCATCTTTCGGCGGATCGGAAATTGCGGGCACGGACAGCACGATCAAAACGGCGATGATCGCGAGAAGCTTGCTCATGGGAGTCAATGGGTCATCGCGTACATCAGATCGTTGATTCCAAACTCGAGTGACTGAGCTGCATCATGCAACGACCGGCGGCCTTCATTCAGCCACTCCCAGTACTCGCTGATGTCGTTGTTGTCGTTGATGATCATTTGCAGGTTACCGTGGGGATCGCGGAGGCCCATGAACTGAACGGGACGCTGGCCGGGAAAGATATATGGAGCGGTCATGTCCAGCGAGCTGATCTTATAGAAGGTGTTAAACACCTGGTCCGACAGATCGAGACGAACGAAACTACGGTCGGGATAGACCTTCCTCATCTCCGCCTGAAAATGAGCAATATCGTCCTCCGGGCCCATGCCGGTCTGCGCCGAGTACGCAGCCGTTCGCATATCGTCCACGAGAAGAAACCCGCCCCGATCCAGATACTCCCGCAGATTGACGACGTCCTTCGCATTCAACTGCAGATATCCGGGTTCACACAGATAGGCAAACGGATACTTGAAGATCTCCGGGCTGTCGATGTCCACGACCTGATAGGCCATGCCCGACGTTTTGATGTTTGTGACTTCGGCTACCACACTCGGAAACTGTATGTCACTGTAGTCATAGTCGTGATGCCACGGCACTTCACGCACAAAAATCGCGTCAGGGGTCATATGGTAGCGGATGCGCGCGTACACAAACTCGGAATCGCGAGGTGGGGCATCGGAGGACAGCTTCGACGGAAACAGGCCGAATGCCAGCAACAAGCCCCCGAGTCCGAGAATCGCGACCTTTTTCATTTGCATTAATTAGAAACCACAAAAGTCCGTTTTGCTTCAAAAATCGTGCACTCGTCCGCAGGCGTCAGCTGCAGGCGGCGGATGAACCGGCACACGGTCCCCAAATTGCTCTCCAAACAGCGACATTGATTCTCCTTGTAGATTCTCCGTTAGGAGGGGCGCCGGCTTGCCACCGGCGCCTGATTTCTTCTGTAAGATTTCCGCCTGATCATTAATACTGCATAAGGATTTGCATTGCCCGGAAGCCGAATTCCGCCTTTTCTTACTGCGGCTACCTAAGGTATGGTAGGCGTACCGGATCTTAATGTTAGGAAAGAGGAAGAGCCTATCCATTCAATGTCGGATAAGGAAATCATCGTCGCGGCTCTCGCGCGTATCGAGAGGCGAATTCGAGTAAACCGGCTATTAAGCGAACTGACGTTTGGCGCAATTTTCTTTTTCGCCATTCCCCTGTTGTTGAAGTTATGGGATCTGTTTGACCCGTTCCGAGGGGTAACGATCAGTATCATTATTGGCATCTGGGTACTACTTTTTGGCGCCTACATAACCTGGCGTGCCCTCCAGAAAGGCACTCTGAACCAGGCTGCAGTTTCTGCCGACGCGAAAGGCGATCTGCACGACGAATTGAAGACGGCCTTCTGGTTTGTAAACAATCCACGTCCTTCAGACTGGGTGGACGCGCAGGTGCGCCGCGCTGCCCGGAACGCGCAAGGCCTGAAGCTGGAACACCTGTTCCCGCGACAGATTCCAAAGGCCGGCTATGCGGCGCTGGCGATGGTGGGCTTGTTCGTGGTTTTGAACTTTGTGCCACTGCCATGGAACCATAACTGGCTGACATTGCAGGCCGCGCCCGCCTTTGCATTGAACGAAAAAGAAGCCGCTTTGCTGAAGCAAACTCAGGAACTGCTGCGCAAAGCGGAGAAGCTCAAGCAGTCCGACGTTGCGCAAAAGCTCGAAGATATTGTTCAGCAATTAGAGCAAGGAAAGATCGACGCGCAGCAAGCGGCTCAGATGCTGGACAACGTTCAGAGCGAACTCGAACAAGGCAATCTCGACTCGGCAAGTATTAATGAAGGCCTGGAGGAAATGGCCAAGGACCTTCAACAGTCGGAAAAGCTCGATCCTGCCGCGCAGGCCATGCAGAACAAACAACTGAGCGATGCCGCGAACGAACTCCGCAAACTGGCCGAAAAGCTCGGATTGAACACACCTGAATCGTCCAAAGACATGCAGAAGAGCCTGCAACAGGCCGCCGAGAACACCCGTCCGGGACTCGAAGAACTGGCGAAAATGCTGAAGGAAGCCGCCGAAAACCTCAAGAATGGCCAGCAGGAAGGGGCGCAGCAGGCACTGGATGGCGCGGCGCAGGAACTCGACGCGTTACAACAACGGATCGAGAGCCAGGACCTGAAGAACCTGGCCAGCAAACAACTGCAGAATCTGAAGGATTCACTGCAACAACGCCAGCAGGCGGGTCAAAAGCAAGGCCGCGGCCAGCAACAACAGGCATCGGGCAAGGGGCAGGGCGCTCAAGGTCAAAAACCGCAGCCGGGCCAGTCCGACCAGAACGGCCAGGGACAACCGCAGGAGGGTGCGGACGGAGAACCGTCGGATCAGGCGGCGCAGGGCGGACAATCCGGCGCTCCAATGCCCGGCGGCAACGACGGCAATGGTCTCATGCCTTCAGGCCAGGGCGGCGGCGATGCACCGCGTGAAGGCGCAGCGACAAAACTCGATGTAAAGCTGCAGCAGGAAAAAGTTGCGGGCATGCCGGACGGCGGCGAAAAACCCGAGACCCTGGAAGAAACCGAGTAAGCAGGAGCGTTCCAGGCTCGATTATCGGAATGTGAAATCCGATTTGAGTCCCGCACAAAAAGATTTGCTGAATCAGGACCGCATTCCGTGGGAGTATCGGCCGCTGATCAAGGACTACTTTCAAGCCATCCGGCCAGGGACGAACCAGAAGAAGTAGGTATTCAATTAATGAGCACTGCCATCGATCAACAGATCGTCACGTTCCAGGAGCAATTCAACCGCGCCAAAACAGAAGTCGGCAAGGTTATCGTCGGCTATGGCGAAATCATCGATGGCGTGATCATGAGTATGCTCGCCAGCGGACACGTTCTTCTGGAAGGCGTGCCGGGGCTGGGGAAAACGAAGCTGGTTTCCACGTTGAGCGACGTGATGCACCTGAAGTTTTCCCGTATCCAATTCACTCCGGATCTCATGCCGGCCGACATTACCGGAACCAACGTCGTTCAGGAAAACGCGATGGGCGAGAAGTTCCTCGAGTTCCAGCCTGGGCCGATTTTTTCCAACATCGTACTGGCCGACGAAGTGAACCGGGCCACTCCGAAAACGCAGTCGGCGCTGCTGGAAGCCATGGAAGAACGAAGCGTGACGGTTGGTAAAACAACACACAGGCTCGATTCTCCTTTCTTCGTGCTTGCCACACAGAACCCACTTGAAATGGAGGGCACCTATCCGCTGCCGGAAGCCCAGCTCGACCGCTTCTTCATGAAGCTGAGAGTGGACTACCCCACCGTTGATAATCTTCACACCATCCTGAACCGCACTACGAAGGTTCAGGAACCTCATGTAGATCGTGTGCTCGGCCAGGGCGAAGTTCTCGAAATGCGGAAAACGGTGAGAGCCGTCCCGATTGCGCGGCCGGTTCAGGATTACGCAATCCGCATCACGCTTGCGACGCATCCGCGGCCGCCCTATGCCCATCCGCTTACGATGAAATATGTGCGCTATGGATCGAGTCCGCGGGGAGCCCAGGCGCTCGTCATTGGCGGAAAGATCCGCGCGCTCCTGAATAATCGCTTGCACGTCTCCTGCGAGGATATCCGCTCGGTTTGTTATGGAGCGCTTCGTCATCGCGTGCTGCTTAATTTTGAAGGCGAAGCCGAGCGAGTGGAAACCGACACCGTTATCAAGGGAATTCTGGAGAGTACGCCCGAGCCAAGTTGAAGAATCGGTGCCTGTAAAGGTTTGAATGTGGTGGACGCAAAGTGAACTTGGTTTGGCTGTAAGGCTGGTGGACCATTCCCCGCCTAAGCTTAGGCGGGGAATGGCGGACACGCTAACCACGGCATCTGCTGTCTTGGACAGCTCTGGTCATAGACCGCGCCTAGAATCAACTTAGGCAGGGACGAAAGGCATGCGATTCCACTATAGTCAGAGCAATTAAGAAATATGTCGACCGCAAACGCCCAGGTAACACTTTTCGACGACGAGTTTTTGAAAAAACTCGAGTATCTCAACATCATTTCGAAGCGGCTTTTTGCGGGCCAGCTCCGGGCAGAGCGGCGCACTCGAAGGCGGGGCACAGGACTTGAGTTTGCCGATTATCGCGCGTATGTGCCGGGAGACGACTTCCGGCACCTCGACTGGAAAGCCTACCTCCGCCTGAACCGGCTGATCCTGAAGCTGTTCGAAGAAGAGGAAGACCTGCCGATCTATATCTTCGTCGACAGCAGTCAATCCATGAATTACGGGCAGCCGACCAAGCTCGATTACGCCCGTCGAGTCGCGGCCGCTTTGTGCTACATCGGTCTGGCGAATCTGGACCGCGTGAATGTGATCTCGTTCGCAGACGGCGTGAAATCGGAATTACCGCCGCAACGCGGCAAGGGCCGCATCTTCAAGATTTTCAAGTTTCTCAACGACATCGCGGCAGGCGGCCAGACCGATGCTCGAACATCGTTTAAAACCTACTGTACCGAGACCAGGCGCCGCGGTCTGGCGGTTGTGATTTCCGACTTCTTCGACGGGCATGGCTCTGAGGCTGCCCTGGACATCCTGAGGCATTTCCGGCACGACATTTTCGTGCTTCACATCGCCAGTCACGAAGAAATCGATCCCGGCTTGCGTGGCGAACTCCTGCTTGTCGACGCAGAAAGCAATCAGACGCGCGAGATTACGATCACACCGTCGCTTCTCACGGCTTACCGCGCAGAATATGCAAAGTATTGCGAGGCCATTGAATCGTACTGCGGCAAGTATCAACTCGGGTACGTCCGCACCGTTACGGACTTCCCGTTCGAGGAACTCGTCCTGAAAGTATTTCGCCAAGGCAGGTTTCTCAAATGAGCTTTCTGGCGCTGACGCCCTTACAGACCCTGTTGCTTGCCACGATCACCGCCGCAAGCGTCATCGCAATGTATTTCCTCAAATTGCGGCACCGCCGGGTGCTGATCTCCTCTTCAATCTTGTGGCGGCGCGTGCTCGACGAACGGCAGTCGCACTCGCTCTGGGAAAAGCTTAGAAAGATCATATCGGCAGCGATTGCGGTCACAATCGCGCTACTCATTGCAATGTCACTGTCGCGACCGGAAATTGCCTCATTAACCGGTAAAAATGAACGCATCGTCATCGTCATAGACACATCGCCTACGATGAATACCCAGACGGGCGCAGGCATGACTCGATGGCAGCGCGCCGTACAGGAGGCCAAAGGACTCCTCGACAGTGGCGGCCCGACCACCGAATTTCGAGTCATCGATACCTCGGGAGCGACAGCATCCGCGTTCACGACGGATCGCAACGAAGTACGACGGTTGATCGACCAGATGTCTCCGAAGACTTCCGATCCGCAGTTTCCAAAAGTCGAGGGCCGCGACGCCCAGGTGTATTTCGTATCGGACGGCGTGGCCATTCACAGCACGCCTTCTTTCGTCAGAAAGATCTCGGTTTTCGAGGCCGCAAACAACGTTGGCATTACGGCCTTCGAGATTCGCTCGGTCCCTTCCACCCCGCTGGGCTATGAGGCGTATCTGGAAGTGCAAAACTTCGGTCAGCCGGCGGAAGTCGGAGTCACGTTGAGCGGAACCGGCGGGCAGCGCGTCAACCGAACGGTTCGTCTTGGAACGGGAGAGACCTTCAAGGACGTCTTTGACCTGTCCGACTTTGCTGGCGGAGGCGTCCGAGCGGCAGTTCAGACCCGGGATGATGCTCTGCCGCTCGACGACGTGGCGTTTGCCTACCTCCCCATCAAGCGGAAAACGCGCACGTTGCTGGTCACGAAGGGCAATCATTTTCTCGAAACTGCGCTCAAGCTCAACAATTACGTCGAGCTGATGGTCGCCGCTCCGGAGAATTTCCGCGAATCGCCGGAGATCGACGCCTACATCTTCGATCGATTTGCGCCGGCCTCGGCGCCTTCGCGCCCGGCTCTGATTATCGGGACGCCGAGCGCCCCATGGCTGAAACCGGCATTGGGTGATGTACAGAAGCCGGAGATCACCGCATGGTCGGACAATCATCCGGTAATGCAGTATGTATCGGTACACGATGTTGCAATCGAGCGAGCCTCGCGAATCGATCCGGGCGATTTGACAGTGATCGCCGCCTCCAGACAGACACCGCTGATCGTAGCCTCCGACAGACCCAAGTGGGTCATGCTCACCTTCGATCTCGATTCGTCGGATTTCCCCTTTCACGTGGGATTTCCCGTATTTATCGACAACGTCCTCTCGTGGTTCAACCGCGAGCAACTGGCGATAAAGCGGTCCCCCGGCGTCGTGGATGTTCCGCTGCTCAACGCACAGATCCGAACGATAGACGGCAAAACGATTCCGTCCGAACAGCAGTTAGGGAAAACCATTTTCCAAACATCCGACCCGGGACTCTATTCCGCCTCTCAGGGTGATGAACGGATTCATGTCGCAGTCAATCTCGCGAACCAGGCGTTCTCGGATGTCAATCGATCGGTCTTCAAGTCGGACCGCCGCGCTGCCGAAGAACATTTCTGGTTACGCCGCGAACTCTGGTTTTACATGCTGGTGGTTGCGCTGGTGCTCGTCAGCGTCGAGTGGCTTACCTATCATCGAAGGATGACGCTGTGAGATTCACCTTCGATACGTACTGGCCATTGGCGTTGCTCCTGATGATTCCTTACTTGTGGTGGGTTCAACGCAGGACCCAGACCGATCTCAGCCCCAAACACCTGCAAGTGGCGGGCACGCTTCGATCGGCAATTGTGGCGCTGATTGCGCTGGCATTAATGCAGCCTGTGCTCTATCGGTCCGGCGCCTTCGTTTCCGCTGTTTATCTGCTGGACGTTTCCCAAAGCGTATCGCCTCAGGCCATCCAGTCGGCCATTCAGTGGATACAGCAAACAAACAGTGCAGGTCACCCGGACCACGCGAGGTTCATTCCATTCGCGGCAAATTCGACCGTCTTTGACAAACTCGACCAGCTCAAACAGGTGCAGGTTGCCGACGCAGCCTCCGGCGGTTCGATCGATCAGAGTGGAACCGATATCGAAAGTGCTATCGACGCTGCGATCCGCAGTTTTGCTCCGCATCATTTGAAGCGGCTCGTGCTGCTCAGCGACGGCAATGAAAACTCCGGCCACATGATGGATATGCTTTCCCGGCTGAAATCCGAAAGCATTCATGTCTATACGGTTCCGTCTCAATCGCGAAACAACCGCGACGTCTGGGTCGAGAACATCATGGCGCCGGCTGAAGTCACAGCCGAAGAACTCTTCCCGCTGGAAACACACGTTTACAGTCAATCCGATACATCGGCTGAAGTCGAAATCAAACACGGCGACAAAACCCTCGGATCGAAGAAGGTGCAACTTGTCCGCGGATTGAACCGGGTGGCCTTTGAAACAAGCATCAAGGATGAAGCCGGCCCTGTCGTCATCGACGCGGAAGTCAAAGCCGCGGATGATCCGTTTCCCCAAAACAACAAATTTCGATCCTCGATCATCGTTCAAGGCCGGCCCAAGATCCTGTACGTCGAGGGACATCCGCAAAGCGCACGATACCTTCAGACAGCGCTCACGACCGAGGGTCTGACCGTAAATACGGTAGATGCCGCCTCAATTCCAAAAACCATCGAGGAATTGGACGCGTACGACGCGATCATTTTGAGCGATGTGGCGCGAAATAATCTCAGCGACCAGCAGATGCAGACGCTTGCTACCTACGTACGCGATCTTGGCGGCGGGTTCATTCTCTCGGGCGGCGAAAATAATTATGGGGAAGGCGGCTATTCCAAGACGGCTCTCGAAGAAATCCTGCCGGTTACGTTCGAAGCAAAGAAAGAAAAACCCGATTCCGTCGCAATGATCATGGTGCTGGACAAATCGGGCAGTATGGGCGGCCAGAAGATCGAGATGACGAAGGAAGCGGCCAAAGCACCGCTGGCTCTGTTGAAAGATACGGATAGCTTTGGTGTCGTTGCGTTCGACTACAACTTCTACTGGCCGGTCAAATTTCAAACTGTGGTGAATCGCAGCGCCATCGAACAATCGATCAGTACGATCATCGCCGGCGGCGAGACCAACATCTATCCTGCGCTGCGCGAGGCGTACATTCAGCTGGCAGGAGCCGGCACACAAGTAAAGCACGTCATCCTGCTCTCGGACGGCCGGTCGCTGCCGGACGATTTCGAAGGGCTTTCGAAAAAGATGGCTGACTCGAAGATCACCGTTTCAACGGTCGCTGTTGGAAATGGTGCTGATCGCGAACTCCTCTCGCAAATCGCCGGCTGGGGCCACGGCAGAACGTACTATCTGGAAGACCCTGCCGCCGTGCCGCAGATTTTCACCGAAGAAACAGAATTGGCGACAGGCAAGACTCTGCGCGAAGAATCGTTCAAGCCCGTCCTCAAGAAGAACGTTGAAGCGTTCAAGGGTATCGACTTCAACTCAGCGCCGCCGCTGCTCGGCTACGTCGCGACAAAATCTAAAGATACGTCTGAAGTATTGCTGGAATCCCGCAGGAAGGATCCGATTCTTGCCCGATGGCAGTACGGCCTCGGCAAGACTGCTGCCTTTCTTTCCGACCTGAAAGACCGCTGGGCCGTGGAATGGCTTACCTGGAACGGATATCCCAAATTCTGGTCGCAGCTCATACGCGAGACCATGCGCCGGCGCGACGACAATGAATTCGATTTTCGCGTGATTAAAGACGGAAACGAAGCAAAGATCTCGATCAATGCCATCCGAAAAGATGGTCAATTCCGGAACAAACTGGACGCGCAAGTTCGTGTGATCGGGCCCGATCAGACGGTCTCGGACGTCAATATCCATCAGGTCGGACCAGGCGAATACGAGGCGAAATACCCGCTGACGAAGAAGGGCGCCTACCTCTTTCGCGCCGTCGGTGAAGAGAGCGGCGGAGCGTCCCGGGTTCTGGCCTATTCCTATCCGGACGAATATCACTTTTATCCGCCGAACACAGAAGCCTTGCGATCGCTCAGCAACGAGACGAAAGGCCGTTTCCAGCCGCGCGTCGAGGATATCTTCGACGCAAATGGCGAAAGCACCTCGTTGCCCACGCCGCTGTGGCCCATCCTTGCTTCATTGGCGCTCATTTTGTACGTCGCCGACGTCCTGCTTCGCCGCGTCCGGCTGTTTGAATAAGCCGCGGATTTACCGATTTAACCGATTAATCGGTTAAATCCGCTCGATCAGTGGCTTACAATACTATATTCGCTTTATGAGTTCCCGGCTGTCTCTCCGAAAAAAGCTCATCTACACGTTTCTCGTTGGCTCCCTTCTGACGGTTCTACTCTTCGCGATTGTCATCAAAGGAATCATGAACGATTACTTCCAGCGGCTGGCGGAAGTGCGTCTGCAGTTCGTTTCCGAACAGGGCGACCGCGAAATCCGCACGAACGTCGCGATCTTCAAGGATGCCTTTGAGGATATTTTCGAAAGTACCCGAACTGCAGTGGGTGCGCTCGCGGAATCGGGCGCGATCGGCGACCGTCTTCCACGAACCAGCATAGAGCGCGAAAGAATGGCCGATATGCTCCAGCGTGTAGAGTCTGAAGCAAAGCTGTCGTTGTTCACCGTCGTCGACCTCGAAGGGCGCGTACTGGTTCGGGCGAATGATCCTGACGCTTACGGCGACGAGACACTCATGCGCGATTACGACGACTCGCCCAAACCGGCGTCGTCGGTCCGGCGGCTGCTGCTGAATGCCCTCACTGGAAAGACGATTCAATCTTTCGAAACCTTCGCTCCCGAAATCCTGGCCAGGGAACACCTGGCCGAGCAAGCTAGAATTCAACTCAAAAGCAGCGGCAACCGCGTGGCGCCGCCGGACACATTTGAAGAACGCGGCCTTTTGATGCTCGTGACCATGCCGGTGCGCAATACGGCGGGGAAAATCACCGGAGCCCTTCTCGCGGGACGTCTTTTGAACAAAGATGTGTCGATCGTCACCGACATTCAAAAGCTGCTGGGTGATTCGGCATCGATTTTTCTCGGCGATGTCCGCATCGCAAGCAACGCGAAGATCGGACGCGGAGAAAATAAAGGCCAGAGTCTTATCGGGACATTGCTCGATCCGGAGCGCGATCGTGTTCTGAGCCGGGGCGAATTGTATCAATTCAAAAGCGACAGGCAGCTGGGCCGCTACGAGCCATTGCGCAATTACGAAGAACAGGTCATAGGGGCGATCTGGATCGGACGTCCGCTGACATTCATAGCTTCGATCGACAAGGCACAGTCAAAAATCGAGAAAACAGCAGAGAGCCGAACCAACATTTACATCATCCTGGCCGCGCTGATATCGCTGATCGTGGCGATCGGAATTGCATCATTTTTCTCGAAGCGCGTCACTGCGCGCATCGATCAGTTGCGGAAAGGAGCGGAGGTCATCGAAAGCGGCAGGCTCGATCATCGCTTGAGGATTGAGTCCGGCGACGAAATCGAGCTGCTCAGCAAACAATTCAATTCCATGGCATCGAAGCTCGAAGAGTCGCGCCAGACCCTCGAGCGAAAAGTGCAGGAGCGGACACGCGAGTTGAAGGAGTCCCAGGATGCGATGGTGCAGCAGGAGAAGATGGTCGGAGTCGGCCAGCTCGCGGCGGGTATTGCACACGAATTGAACACGCCGCTGGGAACCATTATCGGCTACGCGCAGATGCTCCGTGAAGACCTCGCACAACAGCCCGCAATGTCCGGCAGTCTGCCGGACGTCGATGAAGTCATCGGGCAGGCGGGGCGCTGCCGCGATCTCGTGAAGAACCTGCTGAATTTCTCCCGGCGCTCATCGACTGAGAAGATCAACTCGGACATCAACGACATCGTCGTGAAAATCTTATCGCTTGTTGAACACGATTTCGCGATGAAGGGCGTCAACGTCCGGCTCGAAATGGACCCGGCGATTCCAGTGGCGTCGGTGAATCAAAATGAGATCGCGCAGGTTATTTTGAATCTGGCGAATAATGCAGCGGATAGCATGCCTTCCGGGGGCGAACTGCGGGTGCTGACGCATTATGACGAAAATACCGGCCGGATCTGTATTATGGTCTCGGATACCGGCTCAGGCATCCGGGAATCCGACCGCACTCGAGTGTTCGAGCCGTTTTTCACGACTAAGGAGGTCGGGAAAGGCACCGGCCTCGGACTTTCGATCTGCTACAAGATCATTGAAAATCATCTGGGTTCGATCGAATTCGACAGCGCTGTCGGAAAAGGAACTACCTTCCGCGTTTACCTGCCTGCAACAGCCAGAAAAGAGGTTATAGCCGTTGTCTGAGTCCGCCCGAATTCTCGTCGTTGAAGACGATCCTAATCACGGCGCAATGTGCGCCCGCCTGCTCGAACGTAAAGGCTACAAGGCTCGCGCCACCACGTCTGCGCGCGAAGCGCTCTCGATGCTTGCGCAGAATGGTGAAGTCGATCTGGTCCTTGCCGATCTTCAAATGCCGGAAATGGACGGCATTGAACTGTTGAGTAAAGTAAAAGGCAAGTATCCACACATCGAATTCATCATGATGACCGGTTATGGCACGGTCAAAACAGCCGTTGAAGCGATGCAATTGGGCGCCGCCCACTACATTCAGAAGCCGCTCGATCATGAAGAATTGAATCTTCTGATCCAGCGTGCCATCGAAAAGAAGACGCTCGAAGAGCGGGTCGACCGCCTTCGCGCGGAACTCCAGGGCAAATACAGCTTCGATAATGTCATCGGGAAAAGCGCAGTCATGCAGGTCATCCACGACAAAATGGCCGCGGCCTGCGGCAACCGTGCCACCGTCCTCATTACCGGCGAGAGCGGCACCGGTAAAGAGCTTGTCGCGCGCGGCATCCACTACAACAGTTTTAAAGATGACGCGCCCTTCGTTGCCGTCAATTGCGGCGCTCTGCCTAAGGATCTCATCGAAAGCGAGCTGTTCGGCTACAAGAAAGGCGCCTTTACGGGCGCCGTCGGCGACTCGGAAGGACTGTTCTTCGCGGCGAACGGTGGAACCATTTTCCTTGATGAAATAATGGAGATGCCGCCGGAACTGCAGGTCAAATTGATGCGTGTGCTTCAGGAGCGCACGATTCGTCATCTGGGCGATACACGAGAAATTCCGATTGATGTTCGCGTGATTGCGGCGACAAACCGCGATGTGCCGGAGTCGCTGGAATCCGGAGCCGTCCGCAAAGACCTTTACTACCGGCTCAGCGTCATCATGATTCACATCCCGCCGCTGCGCGAACGTCCTGAAGATGTGCCTCTACTGATCGAACATTTCTTGAAGAAACACCAGAAGGACTACAACAAGATTGTTACGGAACTGGAAGCTCAGGCGATCGATGCGCTGATGAAATATTCATGGCCGGGGAACGTTCGTGAACTGGAAAATCTGGTGGAGATGTTGCTCGCCTACAGCAAGTCGCCCATCATCCGCTACAGCGATATCCCGGAAACGATTTTGCAGAGCAGCACCACCGCGAAACCCGGTTCTCTGGGCGACGAGGTGTACACGTTGAGAGAAGTGGAACATCAACTGATTCTCAACGCGCTGAGCAAGAGCAAAGGCAACAAGACGCTTGCAGCTCAAATGCTCGGAATTTCGCGGAAGAGTCTTTATAAAAAGCTCATGGATTACGGTATTCAGGGCTAAAGCGGGAGTAAGCCACGAATTGAACGAATCTAACGAATTAAAACGTCAACTAGCCCGCCTGAAGCAAGCGCAACGCGCTGAGAATAAGAGAAACGATTACATACGGGACCACAACACCGGCGACCCGCAACGGCGAGCCCAGACTCTTGCGCGTGACCGTTTTGTATCCGATACAAAGCAGAATCATGATCCAAAGTGAAGTCACGTCCACCACACCGGCTAGCGCAAAAAGCACCTTTGAACCCGACGCGGGATCGAGAAAGAGCTGGCCGCTCAGATTACCGAGATCGTTAAGGTCGATCTGCGTGGCGGGAATCGCGAACAATTGAATTCCGGCAACGATTTGCCGGACGATCAGCGGAACGTAGGCCAGAGCGGTCACCGAGTAAAATGACTTGAAGGTGCCTTCACGCCCGAGAATCGTAAATATTCCGAAGTAGAGCACCGCCGCGAGAGTAACGAGAAGAGCGGGAAATAAAGCACCGGCTACGACGATTATGGGGGCCAGGGTTCGATAAATCCGGACAACGCTCTGTTTCTGTTCTTCGGGCATGCTCTGGCCGCGTTGCGTCTTTTCCAGCTGCTGTCGAACCATATCGCCAAAATCGATTCTGGTAAAGCTTGCCAGACCGACTGCAAGGGAGAATGCGACCAACACGATCAGCGTGCCCAGTACGCGCGGATTCTTGGCGGTCAGAAACATTGCTTCAGCAGGCGCCCAGAAGGCTTTGAATACAAGACCAATACTTTGCACACCGTCTCCCGTTGCTTTTTTACACTTCTTTGTCTTAGCCTTCAAGGCACAATGCGCGCCTTGATGCTGAGTTTTCTGCTTGCTGTTCCTTGTCTAGCACAGGATCTCGACGTTGGGGTTCGTCCCGATGCCGTATTCGTGGAGACGTTCACGGCCAATATCGTCCCGATGGAGCGCATTTTCTTCCATATCGTTCTAGAAAACCAATCAAAAGGTTCAATGGAGATTCAGTGGCTTCGTTTCGACGTGGTTAATTCCAAAGGCATTCTCTTCTCCGGACAGTATTCCGGCACCGCCCTGACTGATTTGTTCGACAGCGCAATGGAACGCCGGCGGATTGAACCGTCCACCAGACAAAGTCTCAATATTGCTCCCGGTGAGAGGAAAGCGATTTCCGACATCTTTCTGGATTTTCCAAAAGGTTTCGTTGGAGAAAACCTCCTGGTTGAAGTCGACTACAAATCGGGCGGTAAGGAGATATCCAAAAAGCACTCCGTTCAACTCGCACGCGAGCAGGGTTTCTCCGGGCGGCTGCCATTTGATGGCACATGGTATGTCGCAGCGGAGCACAGCTATCTCGATCCGCACAAACGGTTCCTGGCCGAAGCGTTCGCGTACGATTTCCTTCAGATCGGCTCGAATGGCAAGAGCTACCAGAGCGACGGGAAAACCAATAGTGACTATTACGCTTATGGAAAAAAAGTGCTTGCGGCGAAAGACGGTGTCGTCGTTTTGGTCCGCAGCGATGTGGCGGAGAATGTCCCGGGAGAAACGACTAATTTAACGTCGCCCGGCGGAAACGTTGTTGTCGTCGATCACGGCAACGGCCAGTTCGGGTACTACGCTCATCTGAAGCCGTTCACCGTCGCGGTGAAAGCGGGGGCTCACGTGAAAGCCGGAGATGTGCTGGGCGAAGTTGGAAACTCCGGCGATTCTCCTGAACCTCACTTGCACTTTCATGTCATGAGTAATGCCGATCCGGGCAAGGGTGATGGAATCCCCCTCGTTTTTGAAAAATGGAAGGCGGAGGCGTACGGCCGCTTTCCCGTGTCCCGCCAGCTTGGCATTCTTCCACGCGGCGAGTTTGTGCAGCCATAGTTATGGGAATCAGACAAATTCGGGGACGGTTGCCTGAATCACCTAAATTGCTTTGCAATTTAGGTGATTCAGGCAACCGTCCTCGAATTTGTCTGATGGCTCCTTTTCTATTGCTGTTCATGCCGTTGTTGTTTGCGCAAACCGACACCCTTTCGCTCACCGGAACCATTTTTGATGCAAATGCCAAAGCGGTCGGTTCCGCTCACGTGCATCTGGAAGAGCCGACGGCGCAGAAAACATGGGATACGGAGACCAGGCCCGATGGGACATTTCACTTCGACCAGCTGATGTTCGGCACTTATCGGATCACGGTAAATCTTCAAGGCTATTTCGAAACTTCCACTGAAGTTCGCCTGGAAGCGAGCAAGAGCGTGGAGTTCACTCTGGCTCAGGCCGAAACCGTAAAGCAGGCCGTTGACGTAATCGCCCGTCCCGAGCCGATCAACGTCGATTCAGTCGCCTCACAGAATGTCGTCACGAACGAAGTCATTCAAGCCCTTCCATATACGGGACGGCAAAATTTCTTGAATGCAGTTGCGCTCAACACGGCCGTCGTGCGCGACAACGATAATCAGATTCATATCGACGGTTCCCGCGCCGATCAGGTCCGCTATCAGATGGATGGGCTGAATCTCACGGATGTAGCGGCGGGCGGTCTGGGTTCAAACATTCCGATCGATTCGATCGAGAGCGTCGATTTGAATATGGCAAATTACTCCGCTGAATTCGGCAAGAGTTCCGGCGGTGTCGTCAACGTACACAGCCAGTTTATAGGCGATAAGTACCGTTTTAACGTAACGGACTTCGTTCCCGGCTTCGATCTCCGCCAGAAAGCTGTCGCCGATTTCTCTCCACGGCTGCTGTTTTCCGGCCCCGTGGCGCAGCACAAACTATGGTTCATGTATTCCGGCACGCTGCGCTACATAAACAGCTATCTGCAGGACATTCCGACTCCAGACAACAGAAGAACGGAAACCGCTACCGATCAGTTGCTGAAACTCCAATGGAACCTGCGCGAGTCTCACGTCCTCACGATGGAGTTGCTGCATAACGGCGACTATCTGGGCAATACCGGGCTCAGTGTGGTCCGTCCTCAAGATACAACGACGAATTTTATGCGGCGCGGATTCACCGCCGGTATAACGGACAGACAAACGCTCGGCAAAAAGCTCCTGGAAACGACGTTGCAACTGTCGCGCCGGCGCGAATCCGATCTCGCAAAAGGCACACAGCCTCTCGAGGTGGCGCCACAAATCTGGTCCGGCAACTATTTTCAAGACCGGCGGGAACATATCGAACAAGTGCACGGGGCGCAGTCGGTGGCCTGGAACATCGAGACGGGTCATGTAACTCACCGCATTAAAGCCGGAGGAGAGTTCGACTGGGTCGATTCCACTCTGCAACTCGACCGGCGTCCATACACTTTGCTGGACGATCAGGGCAATATCCGCCAGGCGGTCATGTTCAGCGGCCCGAACTGGACGGAAATAAAGAACCAGGAATACGGCGCGTTTGTGCAGGACCGGATCGTATTCAGCAGCAAGTTTCAAAGCGAAATCGGGTTGAGATACGACCGGGAACGCGTGACCGAAAGAGACAACGTCGCACCTCGCGTTGCGTTTTCATTCCTGCCGTTCGGAACGCCGCGATCGAAAATCAGTGGCGGAGTTGGCCTGTTTTACGACAACCTCAGTCTGCTCGACCTGGAATTGCCGAACTTGCAAAGACGCCTTACCACGACCTATACGGATGGCATTCCGACTCCGGCAGCTGCAGCGACTTCGGTTTTTGCAAGTCCAACTCTGCGCAATCCGTCAACCGCACACTGGAATTTGAGATGGGACCAGGAGTGGGCGCCCCGCTGGGTAACTCATGTCGAATACGTTCAGAAGCGCGGAGCAAATCAGGTCCGTCTTGCCGCCGAAACCAACCCCACCGGATTCGATCTGGTGTACAACAACTCCGGGGTATCGGATTATCGTGCGGTTGAATTCAGCATTGACCGGCCGATTCGAACCAACCTTCATATCCTGGGCTCATACACTTATTCGATGGCG
This sequence comes from uncultured Acidobacteriota bacterium, assembly GCA_963738025.1. Taxonomy (GTDB): domain Bacteria; phylum Acidobacteriota; class Terriglobia; order 20CM-2-55-15; family 20CM-2-55-15; genus 20CM-2-55-15. The sequence goes on from CAVTWA010000004.1 coordinate 540,667, forward strand.
ACGGCGCGCCCGTCGCTCTCGATCGATTTTCCCGATCCGTCGATCGAAGCCTTTGGCAAGCTCCCGGTTGCGTGGAACACACCGCATCGCTTTGTGGGCTGGGGTTATTTCCCATTGCCGTCGCAGATGCTCGTCTCATTTGCCGTGGAAGCGCGCTCCGGCTTTCCTTATACGCTGGTGGATGATCTGAACCGAACCGTCGGCGGTTACAACAGCCATGTCATGCCGATGTATTTTGAAACGGACGCCGGCATCGAGAAAGAGCTGCCAATTCCCTTTGCCAATGGGAAACGGGTCGCCTTCCGGATCGGCGCCACGAATCTTTTCAATCGCTTCAATCCACGTTTCGTAGATTCGAACGTGAATTCGCCGACGAAAAACATGTTCTCGGACTCATCGGGGCGGCACTTTACAGCGAGATTGCGCATTTTGAAAAAATGAGATTAGCCACAAAAAGGCACAAAAAGCACAAAACTGTTTGCAGAAAGTTTTGTGCTTTTTGTGCCTTTTTGTGGCTAATTTTCCTTGTGAGGTCTCCCGAGATCTCCATTGCCGCGCACTTTCGAAGCGGTCTCTTTGAAAGCTCTCTGCTGCTCGAGTTTCCTCAACGTGTCGGTAAGATGGGCGACCAGCATACGCAGCCGTTCGGTAGTGGACGTCATTTCCAGCAATCTCTGTTTCTCTTCGCCCTCGATATCGAGAACGTAGCTCACCATAAACGACAAGTCGGTTGCAGATTCCGGCAGAATCAGTTCTGCGGGATCGGAACCGCTGAGCTTTGCACTGAGTGCGGCAACGCCCCGGTATAACTCCGCAACTTGTTCGTACAGCGATTCAGCGGCACGCAACTCCTGATCTTCAAAGAACTCGACAGTTCCCTTCCAGACGGGTAGCTGCTGCGTGAACCGATGAATCCGGAAACGTGATTCGCCCTCGCAGAGGATGTTCATGCGGCCTGCTTCGAGCCGCTCCACTTCGACGATGCGAACGCTCACACCGACGCGGTGAATCGATTGCTCATTTTCCTCTTCGGCTCCACTGCGAAGAAGGACCAGCCCGAACACTTCGGCGTGATCGACGCAGCTATTGATCATCGTTTTGTAACGATCTTCGAAGATATGGAGAGGAACGACGATGTTGGGGAACAGAACTAGATTGGGCAGGGGGAAAAGGGGTATCTCCATTTCACCCGGCATTCATCAGATGAACAACTCTTCGTCCTGGCGTGCCTGATCGACGGTACTGCGGCCTCTTCGGAAGAAAAACGATCCGAAACCGGAAAGCCCCCTCGCGAACGCAGCCACTTCTCGTGCGGGTCTGACGATGGAATCCTGCACGATCTCGGTTGTTTCGTTAATGCGATCCATAACGTTCTGACTGACGCGATCGAACCGTTCCAGCTGAACGGTCAGCGCTTCTCCAGTGCTGGTCACCATCGCTTCGACGCGGCGGAACTGATCTCGCGCCGACAAACCGATTTCGACCAGATTGGCAGAAGCCACTCGCAGATTCTCCGAAATGGAACGGACGGGAATAATCAATTCTCGTACTTCGCCCATGAAGCGTTCGATCTGATCGGAAAGGCGCTTGTAGTTCATCAAGATTCCAACCATACATAGCGCGTTCACGAGAAACGATATGGCCGTTATAGCCACAAAAACTGTCAGCAAGATCTCCAAGCCACCCTCCTACTCGTTCGGCAGGCCTTTCTCCTCCCGGTAAGCTGCCTTTCCCGCTTCGAAAGCTGCGGTCAATTGCTCTTTCTGGCGCTGTACTGCTTCTTTGCTCTTATCGACGAAACTGGTGAAGTCGTCACTGAAGCGCCGGCCCTTCTGCTCGACCATTTGCCGTCCTTCAGTTACTTTGTTGGTAATGAAATCACGGCTGTCGGTCGCCGTCCGCGCGATGATGTCACGCGTTTCACGTCCCGATTTCGGCGCGAATAAAAGCGCAAGCACCGCACCGAGACCTGCGCCGGCCAAAAAGAAGACCATCTTGTCGCCGCTACCGTTGTTGTTATCGCTCATCTTCGTTCTCCTCGGAGGTTACGGGCCCATAGTAGCACACGTGACAAATGCCGCAGGAAGCACAACAAGCACAAAATGCACAAGAAAACCGATATTCAGTCTTGTGCCTTCTGCGCCTCTTCCGGCGCCTTCCCTTCCGTATGGAAGTAGCGCCAGACGGCCTGGGCCTGTGGGCGATTGACGACGTTTTGCAGGTCCTCCACCGAAGCCGCTCGGATCCTGGCCAGCGATCCAAAGTGGGTCAGCAATTTCTGTGTGGTTTTCAACCCAACACCGTCGATGGCAGACAGTTCGGAAGTCAGCGTGCGTCTGCCTCGCCGCTCACGATGGAAAGTAATGGCAAAACGATGGCTTTCATCGCGGATTTGTTGAATCAGACGAAGGACCGGCGAACGCCGTTCGAGGACGATGGGATCGTCTTCACGACCGGCAATGTAGATGATTTCCTCACGTTTTGCGATGCTGGCGAGCGGTTGATCGACAATATTCAACTCGTCGAGGGACGATTGCGCCGCATGCAGCTGACCGAGGCCGCCGTCGATCAGCACGAGATCGGGCATCGCGAGTCCTTCCTCCTGAACCCGCTTGTAGCGGCGCGCCACCACTTCCCGCATGCTCTGAAAATCGTCAGGCAAACCGGATACCGAACGAATAATGAATCGCCGGTAATCCGACTTTTTCATCTGCCCGTCGTCCCAGACCACCATCGAAGCAACGATGTCACTTCCCTGCAAATTGGAAATATCGAAACATTCGATGCGCCGCGGCGGCTTCTCCAGATCCAGAGTCTCTTCGACTTCCTTCGAAATTGCGGCGGACGACGCCGCTGCGGCACGGAACCGTTGCAAAAACGACAGGCGGGCGTTGCGATGAACCAGATCCATCAATTCACGTTTGGCTCCACGCTGCGGCGTCCGGATTTCGACTTTCCTGCCTTTGCGATCCGATAACCACTGTTCCAGTAGGTCGTGGTCCTCAAAGTCCGCCGGAACATGAATCTCGACCGGAATGAATGGCGCGTCCACGTAATATTGTTTCAAGACGGATCCAAAGAAGTCGTCCGGAGTGAAGTTCTCCTGATCCTCCCAGAACAATTCACGTTTATCGACAACCCGGCCGCCGCGCATATGGAAGACTGAAACGGCGACCATCTTGTCTTCCTGGTGGTAACCGAAGATATCGATGTCGTCATAGCCCATGACCGCCATCTTCTGCCGCTCGGCAAGCGTTTCCATCGTTTCAATGGCATCGCGATAGTGGGCTGCGACCTCGTACTGCTCGTTGGCTGAAGCCTCCTCCATCCTGGCCTGGAGACGTTTAATCAGGTCCTGGTTGCGGCCTTCCAGAAACAACCGCACGTCCTTCACGGCCTCCTGATACTGCTCAAAGGTCGTCAAGCCATCCGTGCAAGGCCCCAGGCATCGATGGATGTAATACTGGAGACATGGGCGTGGCCGCTTCCCGTCGATCTGGATGTTGCAGTTGCGGATCAGAAAATATCGCTCAATCAGTTTCAATGACTTCCGGGCGAGTCCTGCTGGGAAAAAGGGCCCGAAATAGGCGGCGCCGTCCTTGCGCACGCGGCGGGTAATCATGGTCCGGGGATAGGGTTCGTTGATCGTCAGTTTTATGTAGGGATACGTCTTATCATCCCGCAACAGTATGTTGTACTTGGGCTTATGCTGCTTGATGAGATTGTTTTCGAGGGCAAGTGCCTCACCCTCCGTATCCGTCATGACGAACTCCACGTCTTCGATGGAGCCCATCATCTGGTCTTTCCTTTCATCGAAATCCGCAGAAAGTTGGAAGTATGTTCGTACCCGGTTGCGGAGTGATTTGGCCTTCCCTACATAGATGGTTTGCCCGGCCCCGTCCTTATACAGGTACACTCCGGGGCCGCCCGGGATCTGCTTAAGCTTGGCTTGGACGGTTGGGTTCATAGGCTAGCGGGTAGAATTCGAGGACGGTTGCCTGAATCACCTAATTAGAATTCCGAATCTGCCGATTAGGTGATTCAGGCAACGTCCTGGAATTGTCTCTATGAGTATACCAAGCTTGACCCTGGACTGGCTTTAACGCACTCTGCCGGTTCGTTTTAGCGGAATTATTGAATGGCACGAAGCTACCTCCCGGAATCCTTAAAAAAACGCATACCCTCGATCATTGCGCTTGTTCTGACGGTGGCGTTTTTCGTCCTTGGGTTCAAAAACCGCGATCTGATCGATCCAGGGCTCCTGACACGGCTGGACTTTCTCGTCATGGATCAAAAGTTCAAGCTGCGTGGTTTTCAACCGCCCGGCAATGAAGTCGTGATGGTGGGATTCGACGACAGAACCCTCGATCGCTACGGGACTTTCCGTTTATTCGAGCGCGATAAGATTGCCTCACTCATCGACCATCTCTCTGCGGCCAAACCTAAAGTAATCGGCTTCGATATCACTTATCCCGATGCCTCCACCCCCGAGAACGACCAGAAATTTGCCGACGCAATCCAGCGTGCCGGCAATGTCATCCTCGGCATCGATCTCCAGTTGAAGTCGAACGCTGCCGAGCGACGCCGGGCTACTCCCTTGACTCCGGAATTGATGAACCTGGTGGTCGAGAAAGAGGTATTTCCTGTCGAATACGCGGAACAGAGTACAGCGGGAAACACGGGTGGGGTGATTCAGGGCGAAAAGCTCGATGCGGTGGTGCAGGGCAAGGGCTTGCAACTGGCAATTCCGGCATTGATCAAAGCCTGCGCCTCGTTTGGTTTTGTCAATTTCCACCGTGATCCCGACGGCACTTTGCGATACCAGCCCCAGTTCATCGAATACCAGGGGCGGATCTGGCCGTCATTAGACATTCAGCTCGCTCGACGCTATCTGAACGCGCTTTCGCCGGAGCTGGAAATCGCTCACGGAAATCTTACGCAAGTCAAGATCGGCCAATATACGTTACAGACGGACAAATTCGGCCGTTACATGCTCAATTTTGACGGCCCGCGCGGATGGCATCAAATGATCTCGATGGTTGATGTCATGGATGGCAAAGTCGGGCCGGAGGTCTTTAAAGACAAGATCGTCGTCATCGGGTCACCTGCAATCGGGCTGACGGATATCGTGGCGTCTCCGTTCGATCCCAATTTGCCCGCAATGGAGCTGCACGCCAACGTCATCGAAAATTTCATCCACCAGGACTTTCTGTATCGGACCGGACCTGCGAAAGTCATCGACCTTGCTTTGATTGTTGTTTTCGGTCTCGTAGTGGGCATCTACCTGCCGCGAATGAACGCGGCGCGCAGCGTCTTTTATCTGGTTTTTCTCTTCGGGCTGTTCACGACGCTGAACATATTGTCGTTCTTGCTGGCTCACTGGGTCCTTAGTTTCATGTATCCCGGACTGGCGCTTGTCGTGACCGGCAGCAGCATCATCTCCTTCAAGTACTTCACCGAGGAAAAAGAAAAGAAAAGGACGAAGTCCACATTCCAGTACTACCTCGATCAAAACGCCATCGAGCAGGTGATGACTCGGCCGGAGATGCTGAAACTCGGTGGTGAAAAACGCGAACTGACCGTGCTCTTCTCCGATATTCGCGGGTTCACCAGTTTTTCCGAAAAGATGGCACCGACCGAAGTGGTGCACTTCCTCAATCAATACTTCGATAAGATGACCGTCATCATATTCAGGCACAAGGGCACGCTCGACAAACTGATCGGCGACGCCGTCATGTGCTTCTGGGGCCGTCCTGTCGAAACCAAGGATCATGCGGTCCGCGGAGTTGTCACCGCTCTCGAGATGATCAAGGGCGTCGAGGATCTGCGCGGTGTTCTCGTATTACCGGGAGGCGCCAAATTCGAAATCGGTATCGGGTTGAACACAGGACCGATGGTCGTGGGCAACATGGGATCGCAAAGCCGGCTGTTTTACACGGTCATGGGCGACAACGTGAATCTCGGCTCGCGGCTGGAGTCGTTGAACAAATATTACGGGACGAAAATCATTATTTCCGACACCACATTCCAGGAAGTTCAGGAAGAGGGTGTTCTGCCGTCAGCTCGACACCATCCAGGTCAAAGGCAAATCCCAGGCGGTCACAATTTACGAACCGCTCGGCTTAAAGCCGCTGGAGTTCGAAAGACGCAGAACCGACCGCCGCGGCCAATCGACACTGTACAAGAAAATAAAGAGGACGATCGTGATGATGCAACATGGAGAACGCCGGCAGGGACCACGCCGGCTGGGTTCCGACCGCATCGTCGTCACGCCGGAACAGATCGAAATCACCAGTATGTACGAACACGCATTGGCACTTTACAGAAAGGGGGATTTTGATGCCGCGGAAATAGGCTTCGATCATGTGTTGACCCTCAACCCCGGCGATGGGCCGTCGCGATTGATGAAGAGCAGAATTGCAAAATATCGTACGGAATGCGCTGGCGACGAGGCGCACTTCGATCCCGTCTACAAATTCGATGAAAAATAGTCTGATTCGCCCCTTTGTGTTAACTACCGCCGCACTATATGCGCTGCAGCAAGGCCCAGATAGGCGGTCCTGCCAGTCGCCAATCTGACGCAAATTCAGCCGGATCACCTAAATTGCTCGACAATTTAGGTGATTTAGGCAACCGTCCCCGAATTATCCCTTTTTCTGGCTTTTTGTGGCTTATCGTATTTCCAATGCTCAAGACGGAATCCCACACTCTTCACATCGGCGAAACGGCGCCTGCGTTTGAGCTGCCTACAGCGGACCGTACGATGATCCGCCTCTCCGAGTACGCCGGAAAGCCTCTGGTTCTTGTTTTCATCCGCGGCACCTGGTGACCGAATTGCCGGCGGCAAATGACTCAGTTGGAGTCATCCTACGATGAATTCAGTAAACGCGGCGCGCGCTTGTGCGTCATTGCCGCGCAGAAGATCGACGGCCTGTTTCGCGGTAAACAATACGTCCACGAGCATAAGTATCCTTTCCCGCTACTGTTCGACGAAACCCGCCGCGTGACCCGCGCCTACGGCGTGCACCATGCCCTCGGAGTCGATGCTTTCAACATCGCGCGGCCGGCAACATTCATCGTTGGCCCAGACGGAAAGATCTGCTGGATCGCTGTCAGCCCGAATCAAGTCGAGCGTCCGGGTATTGAGGACATTCTCAATGCGATCGCAGCGTGCTGATTCCTATTTGAAACGCACTCTCGAAACGTGTGGATTGCCGTCCTCAAAAAATCGCCACGGCTTGTCTTTGAATTCCCCGGCGTAATCGACTCCGACACGAGGGCTGGTGCGAATAGGTCCACTATCCAGTAAACGATCTTCGATCCAGAGGACGCTACCCAGAAAATCGGCGCTGTTGAGTTGCTTATCGATCGACATGGCCATGCAGAGTTTCCCGGGACCGCTTGTGATGTTGGTCTCACGCTCAGGATTCTTGCGGAGTTTGCGCATCAAACCCACGTTCTCGAGAGGTTCGACGGCGCGAATGAGCACCGCTGCGGGATGTCCTGGTGGCTCCGTCACCACATTCAGGCAGAAGTAAAAACCATAGATCATGTAAACGTAGGCAAAACCAGGAGGGCCGAACATGACGGATGTGCGCGGGGTGTGCCCTTTCGAAGCATGGCACGCCAGATCGTGCGGACCGACATATGCCTCAGTTTCAACAATTTTGCCCGAAAGATTCTTGCGGCCCAAACGCCGGACGAGAACTTTGCCTAAAAGATCGGAGGCGACTTCGAGCGCAGGGCGGGAGTAAAACTCGCGGGGTAATTTCAGGGACATCAGGCAAATAAACAAAAGAGGCACAAGAACTCATGGTCTTCTTGTGCCTCTTTTATCTCGAATTTCTTACGCGGCTTCTGTTTTCCCACGGACTTGCTTTTTAATTTTCCAGTGGGAGAAAAGGTACTTATGTCCGCAACGCGGGCATTGCCACGAACCTTTGACCGGATCGGCGCCACGCTCATGGAACATCTCCACAATCAGGTGGCAATGAAGACACATCGTGGGATGGCTCAGAACCAACTCCCCTTTTACCGGCTTCGTCGTAACTGCCATATTCAGCCTCCTATTAAGTTACGGGCTTCTTCCTTCGGACTGCAACGTCGCCAGTTCGCAAACTATGAACTTATAACTGCTTGCAAAACAGATGTAGAAAAAGGTGGTCTCGGTCGCCTGTCTCGCGGTTTTTCGAAGAGCCCGTGGGGTATTATAGGCAAAACTTCAAAATTAGCTAGTCTTAAATGGCAAAAATTCGCCGAACGGTGCCGAAATTGCCTGAGTTACGTGCGGCCCCGCTTTCTTGCGGATTGGCAAGTTCCCCGAATTAAATGCTCTGACTAGCCATGTAGTAACATCTCGCCTGCACATGCGATTACCGATCATTCCAGCCATTGTCGCAGCAGTATTGTTAGGCGCTGTCTGGTACTGGTTCAATGCATCCAGACCCGGTCAACGCACTTTGGATGTACCCAAGATAACACGCCTTTTGGATCTGGAAGGCATCGAAACGGAAGTCGCAATATCGAATGACGGTAGCCGTTATGGAGTCATTGTTTCCGGCGATCTCTGGCTGGTCATTCCCGCAACCGGGGAACGCAAACGGCTCACGCAAACGCCCGAACCGGAATCTTTTCCGGCCTGGACACCCGATGGAAAACGGATAACGTTCACGCGTGGAACAGATACGTTTGTCTACAACATCGATTCCGGCACCGAAGAACTGCTGCGCAAGGAGGCGGTAGCGCTCTCATGGTCGCTCACAAACCGTACGGCCTTCGTTCGGGACCGGGCTTTGTGGCTTACCGACGCCGGCGGACACAATGAACAGAAGATCGTAGATGCCGATGCCGTTGCCGACATCACGATCGTGTCTCCGCGTTTTTCCCCGGATGCGTCGCAGATCGCATTCATCAAGTCACAGCTCGGGCTGCGCGGAGAAGTGTGGGTCGTCGATCTTTCAAACGGCATGGCGCGGCCGCTCGTCGCCGACCGGCCGGCCGAAAATCCTCTCGATGTGGGCTGGATAGAGGATGGGCAGGACCTGGCATATTTGACCAATCGGGCGGGTGCCTACTCGATCTGGTTCGTGGACTTCGCGAAATCGACGATTAATCCCCTGACCCAACCCCTTGTAACGATTCCGTTGGCGCGGCTCGGAATGGCCGTTTCGAAAGATCGCATCGTTGTGCCGCGTCAATTCGTCGACTCGAACATCGTTCTTTCGGACGGCACGGTTGTCGCTAACTCACCGAAAATCGAGTTTCAGCCAGCGGCGGCACCGGACGGGAATCTGGTCGCGTACACTGTCAGTGAAGACAACAAATCCGAGATCTGGACGGCTGGTGTGCACGGCGAGAATGCGACCTTCCGGGCAGTTGGCCGCGAGCCGCGTTTTTCAGCAAATGGATTTCAGATTGTGTACACGCACACCGACTTGTCCGGCAATGACGATGTCTGGAAAATCGATATCCGGAATGGCACCGCCGAACGCGTCACCGACGCCGACGAAATCGATATCACACCCGACTGGTCCGCGGACGGACAATCCATCGCGTTCGCCTCGGCACGCGGCGGTGCAATCTCGATCTGGACCACACCGGCATCCGGCGGGCAGCGGCTTCGCATTAACGACGGTGGATACGCGCCACGCTATTCTCCGGATTCGAAGTCGATTCTGTTCTGGAACCGGCAGGCCTTGTGGATCATGCAGGCAGACGGGAAGAATCCGACCGAAGTCGCGCGCGACATTTTCCAACCGGTCGCTGGAGTCTGGTCGCGTATTCTGAAAGGACCAAAATTCTTTGCGAAACCTCCGGCCGACCGTCTGGTCTGGCCGGGTTTCGATATGCTGCCCGACGGCAGGTTTGTTCTTGCCCCGATCGATATTCGAGAGACCGGATTGTGGGCAATTGATCTGACATACAAGGAGAAGTGACCATGGAGTTCGAAGGGAAAGTAGCAATCGTGACCGGCGCCACCAGCGGGATCGGAATGGCAACGGCCCGGCGATTCGCCGAACAGGGCGGCCAGGTTGCCGCAGCGGGAAGAAAAAAGGACGTACTCGCCAAACTCGAAAGTTCGAAGATCAAGACGTACACCGCCGACCTGGCCAGCGAGCGGGATACCGCCGATTTCGTTGGCCGAGTGCTGAAAGACTTCGGCGGGATCGACATTCTCGTCAATGCCGCCGGTATCATCGCCAGCGGAACGATCGAAGATACCAGACTGGCCGACTACGACCTGATGATGAATATCAATGTCCGGTCACTCCTTCAACTCACACAACTGGCATTACCTTCCATCATCCAGCGCAAAGGCAATATCGTAAACGTATCCAGCGTGACGGGCCTCAGGGCTTTCCCGGGTGTACTGGCTTATTGCGTCAGCAAAGCGGCTGTCGATCAACTGACCCGCTGCGCCGCGCTGGAACTGGCGCCGAAAGGCGTCCGCATCAACGCGGTAAATCCAGGCGTCGTCCGCACGAACCTGCACCGGAATTCAGGTATGAATGAGGATGCTTATGCCGGTTTTGTCGAACGCAGCAAAACGACGCACCCGATCGGGCGCATCGGCGAAGCGGAGGAGATAGCGGACTTGATCCTGTTCCTTGCCTCCTCAAAGGCAGGATGGATCACCGGAGTGACCTACTCGATCGATGGCGGCCGGGCTCAAACCTGCGCAAGATAATTCGGGGACGGTTGCCTAAATCACCTAAATTGCTCCGCAATTTAGGTGATTTAGGCAACCGTCCCCGAATTATCCCCGTGTCGGTAAGACGATGACCCGCCGCCAGGGCACCTCACCGTGGCTCTCCGAGCCGAGGCCGTGCTGTTCGATGAGTTGATGCTGCAGGCGGCGGATGTGTGCGGACTGCGGCGCCAGCTCGACGGGTTTGCCGAAGGACATGACTTTGTCGACGGCCTCGGTGACTTCACTCAACGCTGAATCTTCTTCCTGCTTCTGATCCTGCAAACCGAAAATACCCATCAGAAAGGATTTCATCTGGCTGACGGTATTGCTTCGGATGATCGCGACTTCCAGGCCGTGGTCTTCCAGATCCTTCACGGTTCGCGGCTGGCGTTTTTCGTGGGCTTTCAGAGTCAGTACCAGATCCGCGTCCTTGGGAGTCTTTGCAATCGTCGCGGACACCTGCAGATCATTGATTGCGCGCATGAGCCGGTCTTTACTGACGCCATAAGGATAAATGCGAATGGTTTTCCGGCCGCTGCCGGCAGGCGCAGCAGCAGTCCCTGGTGCAGACGCAGCTTCCTCGCGTGACGGCCGTCGCTTCCTCGACGGTTCTTCGACGGCGACTGGAGCGGCCGCTACCTCGACCACCTCATATCCGCCTTCCTTGCGCATGCGAACTTCAGGTCTGGTCGAGCGGCCACGCAGGAACGCATCCACAACAGAAGCCGTTTCGTGATACACGGAAAACTCATCGCGATTTCGGATTTCGACGAGCGTATCGAAGGTCGGCGGCGCCTTGCGTTCGAGCACGGTTTTCTGGGTGCCCCGGCGACGGGCTTCCTCGTCGCTTAACGTTACCGCATGAATACCACCAAGCAAGTCCGACAGCGTAGGATTCATCAACAGGTTGTCCAGCGTTCGGCCATGCGCCGTCGCAATCAACTGGACACCCCGTTCAGCAATGGTCCGCGCGGCTTGAGCCTCGGCTTCCGTGCCGATTTCGTCGATGACGATGACCTCCGGCATGTGGTTTTCCACCGCTTCGATCATGACAGCGTGCTGCAGATCGGGTCTCGGCACCTGCATTCTGCGGCTGGCTCCGATACCGGGATGCGCGATATCACCATCACCACCGATCTCATTTGAGGTGTCCACAATGATGACCCGTTTGACGAGTTCCGTTGAAAGCACGCGCGCACCCTCGCGCAGCAACGTCGTTTTCCCCACTCCCGGCCGGCCCAGCAGCAGCAGACTCTTTCCGGATTCAATGACGTCGCGAAGGATGTCCACCGTTCCGAAAACCGCGCGACCGACGCGGCATGTCAGCCCGACGACGCTATCCCGACGGTTCCGAATCGCGGATATGCGATGCAATGTCCGTTCGATGCCGGCGCGATTATCCTGTGTAAACGAGCCGACTCGATGCGTCACATAATCGATATCTTCACGTGTGATTGTGGATTCGCTGAGATTGATGGCGCGGCTCGGGAAACGGCCTTCGGGCTGCCGCCCCAGATCCATCACCACTTCGATTAGATTCTTCAGATCCGCCTGCCGGTGCAGCGCGTCCCTGATGTACGGAGGCATGACCCGCAAGAGCAATTCCAGGTCATCCGTGATTTCCCTGCTCGGCAATTCGCTTCTCCACGACAAGGTAGAATCTGCTACCCTGAAAACATGGTAGGAGAACTACAACAAGATCACGATCTTGAACAACTCTTAGAGCAGTCCAAAACCAATCCCGTTCTCATTTTCAAGCATAGCACGCAGTGCCCGGTCAGCAATGAAGCGCATAACGAGTTCATGAACTTTGCTGAAGAAACTGCAGGTCTGGAATCCCGCGTCGTCCTCGTCATCGAAAACCGGCGTCTGTCCAACGTCATTGCCGAACGCTTCGGTATCCGCCATGAATCCCCTCAGGCGCTTCTGATCAAGGATGCCCGCGTCGTCTGGCACGCCTCGCATTGGGCGATCACATCCGAATCACTCAGCAATGCGCTGAAGGCTTATGCCGAACCGGCTCATCAACGAAACTAGTCCGTATTTACTCCAGCATGCGAACAATCCGGTGGATTGGTATGCCTGGAGTCCCGAAGCGTTTGAACGCGCCGCCGGCGAAGACAAGCTGATTCTGCTCAGCATCGGCTACTCTGCCTGTCATTGGTGCCACGTGATGGAGCACGAATCGTTTGAGAACCACTCCATCGCAAAACTGATGAACGACAACTTTGTAAGCATCAAAGTGGATCGAGAGGAGCGGCCGGATCTGGACCACATTTACATGACCGCCGTCCAGATGATGACGGGCAGCGGCGGCTGGCCAATGACGGTGTTCCTGCTCCCGACCGGAGAACCGATTTTCGGCGGCACTTATTTTCCGCCGGAAGACCGCTACGGCCGTCCCGGCTTTCCTCGCGTTCTGGAAACCATCGCGAACGCCTATCGCACCCGGAAGCAGGAGATCCTGGAAAACGCCAAAGAATTCCGGCAGCAGCTGGCGCGGCAGGCCTTTCAAAAATCCGAAGACGAAACCATTGGCGTTTCTCTACTCGAGGCCGCATATCGTGCGATGGGCAGCCGGTTCGATGCCAGAGAGGGCGGTTTTGGCGGAGCTCCTAAGTTCCCGCCAAGCATGACCGTCGATTTCCTGCTGCGGTATCACCATCGCACCCGGGACGAACATGCCTTGCAGATGGCCACACTGACGCTCGACAAGATGGCCTACGGCGGTATGTATGACCAGGTTGGCGGCGGATTCCATCGATATTCCACCGATGATCACTGGCTCGTTCCGCATTTCGAGAAGATGCTTTACGACAATGCGCTGCTGGCGCGGGTGTACCTCGACGCTTATCGCTCCACGCAGAAGCCGCTTTACAGGCGTGTTGCGGAAGAGACTCTGGACTTTGTCATCCGCGAAATGCGCGATCCGAACGGGGCGTTCTATTCCACTCAGGACGCGGACAGCGAAGGTGTCGAAGGAAAGTATTACGTCTGGAGTCTCGATGAGTTCCGGCAGGTCGTCGGAGATGACGCAACACAACTGGCGGATTATTTCGATGTCACCGAACACGGAAACTGGGAGGAAAGCAACATCCTCAACATTCGCCAGGAAGCCGATCCGGCCATGGAGGACAAGATTGGGGCTGCAAAGAAGAAGCTTTACGCCGCACGGCTCCAACGCGTCAAGCCCGGCCGCGATGAAAAAGTTTTAACCGATTGGAATGGCCTGATGCTCCGCGCGTTTGCCGAGGCCGCAGCGTTTCTCGGCCGATCGGACTATCGCGATGTCGCGGAATCGAATGCGAATTTCCTGCTCTCGACGATGTGGGACGGCACTCGTCTGGTCCATAGTTACAAGGACGGGCGGGCGCGCTTCAACGCCTACCTCGATGATTACGCCAACCTGACGGACGGCCTCGTCGCTCTGTATGAACTCACGCTGGAGGCGAAATGGCTGGATGCCGCCGTCCGGATCGCCGATCGAATGATCGAGCAGTTCTGGGATTCCGCAGGAGGTTTTTACTTCACCAGTCAGGACCACGAATCACTGCTCACGCGGACAAAAGATTTCTTCGATAACGCGACTCCATCCGGCAATTCGGTGGCTTCCGACGTTCTCCTGAGACTGGCAGCCATTCTGGAACGCGATGATTACAGAAAAAAAGCCGAAGACATCTTCTTAACTGCTGCGAGCTTGATGAAGCAGTACGCCTCCGGCTTCGGCCGAATGCTTGCGGCACTGGACTTCTACCTCGGCCCGTCAAAGGAAATCGTCTTCGCGGGTTCCCCCGAACCCTTCCTGGAAATTGTGAGGAAACGCTATCTCCCGAGAACCGTCGTTTTGCGCCAGGACCGGCCGATGATTGATGGCAAGCCCACGGTTTATCTTTGCGAGAACTTCACCTGCAAACAGCCCACAACGGACGTCCGCACGTTTGAAGAAATGCTGACCACGATTCAGGAAATCGGCGACCAGGTATTGTAGGCGCAGTCTATGACCGCGCGTTTCTTCTGGAATCAGCGAAAGACGCGCGATCATAGACCACAGCTGTCCGAAACAAGAATAGCCGCCGCAGTTTGCGTGTCTGCAGTCCCCGCCTTAGTAAGGCGGGGACTGGTCCACCAATGTTGCAGCCAAACCCTTTACAGAGCGCCACTCTGCGGCTCCCGTCCATTCTGTCTTGGACACGTATGGTCATAGACTGCGCCTGCAAGTGACGCTGACATTCGAGCCGCGAGTTTTGTAGTAATATAGGCCCCATGTTGGCGTTCGCCTTATCTGCTTTTCTCGCCCTCGTCCAGGCATCGCAGACAGGCACGGTGGTCGGGCTGGTGAAGCTGCCAAACGATTCCAAACCTGCGCAAGCCGCCAAAGTGACTTTGCTGCCTCCGAAGTATGCCGATATGTGGAACAAACAGGTGCAGCAGCGACTGGATAATTACTGGGAGATTTTCAAACCGGAATTGCTGGTCAACAAAGATCACGTCACCGAGATCTTCCGCATGGCGCACCTGGAGTCATTCCGCTTCGTAACTTCCGCAATGCGGAGGGAACTCGGAGAAGGCGCATCGAAGTACATCAAGGATACTCCCGCGAGTGGTCAGTTCGAATTTCGCGGCATCCCATTCGGCACCTATCAGCTTTTAGGGGAAACGACAGCGGCAGGCCAGGACATTATATGGTCCAAGACTGTCGATGTGGATACCGACGTACCCATCTTCGTGGATCTAGGCCAGCCGGTCTCCTGAGCCGCAACACCGTGGACCGCCGCATGCTCTCTCCAGGGCATGATGACAACGAGGACGGTCTGGTTGGTCTGCTCAGCATTCTTCCTTTTATTCTGCTGTCAAATATCTTCCGCCTATGCGGGGCCGGCACACAGTGTCCGTGGGGTAGTGATTACCATTGATGGCACAGTGGTACCGGAGTTCTCTATCGTCGTCAGACACATTGCGAATAAGCCCGAACTGTTCCAACGCAAGCACTTCAAAAGCGGCGAATTCACCATTGATGGATTGAGCGGAGACAAGTACGAACTTCAAATCTCTTCGCCTTCCTACCTACCGGCGAAACTCGACTTTGACTTTAAATCTGAAGTTCGGCCGTTGGATCATTGCATCGTCATTCTTCATACTTTTCGTAACGAGCGCCGCCTTGAGCCAGGTGCTGCTTATAAGGTTTCGCTCCGGTCGCTGCAGGAAAAGGTCCCGGACGCGGCCCGCGAGGCTTACCAGAAGGGAGTCGAACTCCATCGCGATGGCAAGCTCGAAGAGGCGCTCGTTGAATACGGCAAAGCGCTGCGCGCGTACCCCAACTATGTCAATGCGCTGAGTGATCTGGCGACGATTTTCATCCTGTATAACCGGCCGGATTCGGCTCTTACCTTCCTGCGCCGGGCGCAAGACATCGACAACTGCAACGTTGTCCTTAACCTGAACATCGCAATTGCCCTGACCGAACAAGCGGATTATGGTGGCGCAATGAAGCTTCTCAAGAAGGTCCTGCATGATAATCCGAAAATGGCGTTAGCTCATTTCTACATCGGCAGGATTCATTGGGCGCAGAAGAAATACGCGGAGGCGCAGGCCGAAGCCCAGCGAGCCACCGCCATGGAACCCGATCTCCTTGATGCGTGGTTGCTGATGGTGAACGCCAGCGTGGCTCAGAAAAATTACGAGCAGGCTCGCGATGGCCTGATGCATATCCGCGAAGCGATTAACAACGGCAAAGTGACGGCTTTTATTGATGAGCAGCTGTCAACGTTGGGGAGCTAGACGCCAGCGTGTCCAGCTTCGCTTGAGCGGGAAGAACCAGGTTTGAAAACTCCGCCTTCAGCTTCCCTTCAATGGGCGGAGCAGGCTCCCCCTTCTTCAACGCCGGCACCGGATTGATCGGCTGGCCGTTCTTGGCCATTTCGAAGTGAAGATGCGGGCCGGTTGCCAGTCCAGTCTGTCCGACCAGTCCCACCAATTCACCTTGTTTAATGGCATGACCGGCTTTCACTCCCTGCGCAATCCTCGAAAGGTGCGCATAACCGCTGCTCAATCCACTGGCATGCTTGATTCGAACAAGATTACCGTATCCGCCATCCCAACCCGCAAAGGTGATTGTCCCGTTTGCGACGGCCACCACCGGACTTCCGGAAGGAGCACCGTAGTCGGTCGCCAGATGCGATCTCTCGATTCCGAGGATCGGATGCATTCGGCGAGTCGTGAACGCAGATGTAATGCGCGGCGTGAATTTCAACGGCGACGCCAGCATGGCGCGTTTCAAAGAGATGCCTTTTTCGTCGTAGTAGGAGTCGTTGAAGAGAAACCCGCGATAGCGGTGACCTGAATTGACGAGCTCGGCAGCTTTTATCTTGCCGTATTTGACGAAATTGCCGTCATGCATGGATTCGTCAACCAACAGACGGATTTGATCGCCGGGCTGCATCTCGGTGCTGAAATCCACCTGCCACTGAAACATTTCGGCGAGTTCCGTGGCTAAGTATTCGCGCTTCGGCAAATCCTCGAGAGCTTCCCATAACGAGCTATGAATCTCGGCGGTAAGTGTCGCTTCATGCGTTTCGAGGTCGAGCTTCTCGACTTTGGCCGCGTATGAATCCGCGTCCTTGTGGACTTTTAAGATACTTTCGTCGTCGATCTTGTATTCAAAAACCTTTAGCGTGCCGTCGAATTCCCGTTCGAGCTTGAAGGGATTTCCAAACCGCAGTTTCCGCAGGTCAAAAACGGGTCTGACGAGGCTTGCGACCTCATTGGCGATCTCGGAAGGTATGTTGTAATCGACGAGCGTTGCGACCAGGGTTGTGTTCTTTTGAATCGTGTCCTCAACGACCTCACTTTTCGGGACGGTGGTTACCGGGGGCGGTACAAGAGGTGGGACTGATTCGATCTTCCAATCCCAATATTTGGGAACCACGGAAAGAGCAATTGCCAAAACCAAAGAACCAAACAATCCCAGCTTACGTCTCAGTCCTGCCATTCGACCTCCGAGTGCGGTGAAACAGGGAATAACTATAAATCAGAGGACAAGGCTTGTTTCCCGCTATTTTTGCAAACCATTGAAATGAATCACTGCAGGCGCGGTCTGTGACCAAAAGGTTTGAGTTTAGGGGATGCCAAGTGGACCTGGTTTTTGGGTGTAAACGGCGTGGACCAGTCCCCGCCTAAGTTAGGCGGGGACTATGCACACCGCTACATTGGTCCTTATCTTGGAGAGCTCTGGTCTCAGACCGCACCTGCTACTGCGTCAGCAGACGGTCCAGGACAGGCAGGGGAACCGCGCTCTCCTTGAGCGCGCGCTCGTGGAACTCTTTCAAAGAATAGTTATTGCCCTGCTTTTGCTGGTACCGCTCGCGCAGCTGGAGCCAGCCTTTCCAGCCGGCATAGTAGGTTGGCAACTGACATGACGAGAGCTGCGCCCGCTGAAGCTTCGCGGTGGCTTCCTCTTTTTCCTGGTAGGCTTCATTCATCATGAGGTCGAGCGCCTGCTGATCCGTCATCCCCATCGTCTGGAGGCGGATATCAAGGATCGTATTCGCCAGCACGCGTAACAATTGTTTGTACCAGGTGAGGCGCATGCCGGGACCGCTGTCGGCATAACCTTGATCCGTCATCAGCTGTTGTGCATAAACAGCCCATCCTTCGATATACGCCCCGTTTCCGAACACGTTTCGCAGTAAACGCCGCGATTTCGGCTGGACGTCGTTGGCATATTCGAGCTGGACATAATGGCCGGGCATGGCTTCATGAACGGTCAGGTGCTGCAGGCCGAAGTTGTTGTACTCACGCAATTTGGATTCGATCCGATCCTGCGGCCAGCTCTTCGGAATCGGCGTGATCCAATAAAACGCACCGAGTTCCGGCTGCAGCGGCGGAGCCGGGTTGAAGCCGCCGACCGCATAAATCCCACGCATGAACTCGGGTGTCGGAATCACCTCCAGGTTGGATCGAGGAGGAAGCGTCAGAAGGTCTTTCTGGCGAACGAATGCCGTGGCCTCAGCCAGATCCTTCTTTGCGGTTTCCATGTAGGTGGCGGGCGTCGGGTGTTGTTTAGCGACATCCGCCAGCGCCTGTTCGACGGTTTTCGGCGCCGCCAGTTTCTCGAGTTCCCCGCGTGTCGTTTTCAGGTCGGCCTCGGCTTCGGCGAGCAATTGCTCCGGAGTTTTTCCAGTAGATAAGGTGTAGTCAAATTTGCGGGCGTACTTCTCTTTGCCGAGTCGCCAATCACTCTTCCTGTTCGACAGGTCTTTTTCGAGAAAACTATCGAAGTCTTTCAGAGCCATCAAAGCCGGCCCGGCAGCCCGCTCATAGTCGCTCTTCTGCGCGTCCGGAACTTTCGAGCGCAATTCCTTGTCGATGAGACCGACGTTTCCCTCGTTTTCTTCTCGCGCTACCCGGTTCCAGACTTCAGGAGCGTCTACCAGGTTTGCCTTCGCTTGTTCGAACAATACCGGAAACTTCTCGAGGCGCTTAATGATGTCGTGGTAGCGCTTATCGAGGGGTGCGTAATCCAGAATCGAGGGTACAAAGACAGCGTTTCCAGCAAGTTCAACGTACACGGTGGGGTTATGTTTGTAGCTTTGGATCGTATTTAGATCCAGCAGATAAAGATTGAGATCGTTCTTTATGACCTCAAGATCCGCTGCCTGTTCCTTATCGAGAGAACTGGCGTTCCATGCGTTCGCACGCCCCTGGAAATCCTGATAGAACTTGCGCTGGGCCTCGATGCCTGCAGGACTGAAGTCATCGAGCATTTCGTCGAGTTGGACTCCATTGTGCTCGTGATATCCCGTCTGAGTCGCACTCACAGGAGAAAGCGCAAGACTGCCATAAATGAGGTCGTCGTTTAGTTTATCGAAGTCCGCTGCGCCGGAATTTGCGGTATTGGTTGTGGATGCCGGCTTCGGCGTGCTGCAACTGGCGTCCAACAGCAACGAGATAATCAGGACATATCGCCACATGCTCGCTTACCCCCAGTGAGTTATAGTACATGTTCAGAATGGTCCGAAAGCCTTTCCTGGCCGTCTTAATTGCGGCTTCAGCGCTTCTTGGCCCCCATTTGCTGAGTGCCCAGGGTGCGCAGCGGCGTCCCGTGCGCCCTTCATCGAGCACGAGCGCGCTGGACTCGCTGGGTTTGTCGCAGCCGGAGTCGGTCCGCGCCATTCTGCTGCTCTATTCTGGAAAAGCCATATCGAAATCCAGAGCCGACGAACTCGAGAGCGAACTGAAGAACAATCCTGAAAAGATCGAGCCGCGGCTGGTTCTCATCGGCTATTACAATGCCAACGGGCGGACGGCGGCGGATCGTTCGCGGCTGCGTGGGCACGTTTTGTGGATGATTGAAAACCATCCCGAGCATCCCGCGACAGCCGAGCCGAGTCTGCGAGATCTGCCCGACGACAGAGATGGCAATGATCAAATTCTGGCGCTCTGGCTAAAAAACCTGGAATTGCGCGGCGACGAAGTCGCGGTAATGAAAGACGCCGAGAAATTCTTCTTCGGCAGGGACCCCGCCGAAGCCGATCACCTGATCCATCAGATTTCGGCGAAAGAACCGAACAACAAGGAATGGCCAACCGAACTGGCACAGCTGTATCGGATGTTCGGCATTCCGGATGAACATATCGACGATCCTGCACAGCGGGCGCAGGAAGCTTACAAACGCGTGCTCGAACTCACCAGGAACCCAGCAGCTCGCGATTCACTGGCCGGTGACATGGCTCAGGATGAATTCAAGCTGGGTGATTTCGCGGGTTCTGCCGCGCTGGCCAGGATTCATCTGCAAAGCCAGGATCGCTCCGCCATTCAGCGCGCCAATACGATACTCGGACGGATTGCACTGCGTTCGGGCGATCTGACCGGCGCCAGACAGTACCTGCTGGACTCCGCAGGACCAGCGGCCGCCAAGGATATTGCGATCTCAGGACCTTCGCTGGTGCTCGCTAAAGAACTGCTGGACCGGGGTGAACGGGATTCGGTTCTCCAATACCTCGAAAATTGCCTCACCTTGTGGCCGCGCGGCCAGAGCGCGCTCCAGATCTGGATTGCAGACATTGAACGGGGAAAGGTGCCGAATTTCGGCAATCTGCAGTATGGACTCACTCAGTAAGTCCGCTGAAATTCTCGTAACGACATTGTTGTTGAGCCTCTGTTTTGTGACCGCCGGGTTGGCATCGGAAAAGACGGAAATCGACAACCCCTGGGTGCATGTCATTCGAGTCACGCAAGCACCGCACGAGAAGTCGGAACGGCAGCAGCGGACGGCAACCGTCGTCGTTTTCCTTACCGATCTCCAGCAAAGAGTGACGGGCGGCGACGGTAAGATCCGCAATCTGAAAAAGAAGGCCGGCGACGTTGCGTTTTTTCAGTCCGCGAATGAGATGGAAGAAAACGTTTCCGATAAACCACTCGAAAAGATTATCGTCGAACTGAAGGCCGGCGCGCCGAAAGCTGCCGGATGGCCGGTTAAGCTAGATCCGGTTAAACTCGATCCCCGACACCACCTGGTGCCCGTCGAGAACGGCAGAGTACGGATACTGCGAACAATTCTGGATCCGCACATCAAGAGTCCGTTGCACGAGCACCCCTCGTATGTGGTTGTCTATCTCACGGAATTGCACACGACCATGACGCTGGGCGATGGGCGGAAAATAGATAATCCGCGCAAGTCCGGCGAAGTCGCATGGCGCGACGCGCTGCAGCACGAAACCGAGAACATCGGCGAGAAGCGAGCCGTCGAAATTCAAATCGAACTGAAGTGAAGGTCGCGGAGACTGCTCGTATTGGCATTCGAGATACTGATGTTTGGGGAACGGAGCCGGGCCGGGAGTCCCCGCCTAAGTTAGGCGGGGTGCCTTCGCGCAGCGAAGGCGGGGCGGTCTGTTCAAAGTCCGCGCGCAGCGCGCACCTTATTGATGATCGCGAAGCGAACCTATCAATTCGGTGCGCTTCGCGAATATTTATGAGGAACGCGCTTCGCGCGAACTTTGAACAGACCGCCCCAGCCTCGCTACGCGAGGGCATCCCCGCCTAACTTAGGCGGGGACTAGCCACTCCATTCCACCAACGTACCTATTTAGGAAACACATGAGCGAACAGGATCTATTCTGGCATGCGCCGGACCAACATCAACGGCTGAACGAACTTGCCGGCATCCCGTCCGACATCAAAGAAGAGCCGCTGCGCCGCGACGTCCGCTCTCTCGGATACCTGCTGGGAAACGTCATCAAGGAGCAGGAAGGCGATGCTCTGTTCCAGAAAGTCGAGACGCTGCGCAAACTCTCCATCGCCCATCGGGCCGTGCAGGCTGATTTTGGTCCAGCACATGAAATCGTCCGCCACCTCTCATTGATCGATGCGGCGATATTGACGAAAGCCTTCGGCATCTATTTCGAACTTACCAATATCGCAGAAACCAATCATCGCAAGCGCAGACGCCGGGCTGCCGAACTCTTTCCCGAAGCGCCTTCTCAGCCCGGTACATTCAAAGGAACGCTGCTTCGAATCAAAAAATGCGGCCGCTCGTGGAACGACGTTCTGAACGCCTTAATCAAAATTTCGGTAATGCCGGTCTTTACGGCTCATCCGACCGAAGTCGCCCGGCGGACAGTGCTCTGGAAGCGAAAACAAATCTCGGATCTGCTCGAGGCCACCGACGCCCTGCCTCTCGCGGACTCGGCAGCCGCCGCCATCCAGCAGCAAATCACCGCGGAGATTACGTCGTTGTGGCAGACGGAAGAAGTGCGGCGAAAGGCGCCATCTGTTTTCGACGAGATCTACATGGGTCTCGACTACAGCCGGGTGCTGCTCGAAACCATGCCTGGGCTTTACGACTTCATGGCGCAGGCAGCCCGCACGACATGGGATGTCCCGGTTGAATCGCGCTCCCTGCCGCGGATGCTGGAGTTCGGCTCATGGATCGGCGGCGACCGCGACGGGAATCCGCACGTCACTCCGGAATGCACCGAAATTGCTTTGAACGCCGCGCGGCACGCCGCCATCGAGTTTTACTTAGAGGCCATGGACGGACTGCGAAAGCGCCTCAGTTCATCCGTTGCGCATGCCGACATTTCCGACGAACTGCGGGATCAACTCGCGTATTACCAGCAGAGTCTCGGCTTCGAAATACCGGACAGACCGGACGAACCCTACCGTCGGTTATCGAGTTGCATCGCATTTCGTTTGCGCCTTGCTCTGACCGATAAAACCGATCCGCGGGCCTACCGCTACGCGCAGGATTTCTCCGCTGATTTGCGGATCATGCGTGAAAGTCTCGCCGCTCACAAAGCCGAACGCATGGCGCGGCTCTTCGTCGATCCGCTGATTCGACAGGCGGATACGTTCGGTTTTCACCTCCATCGTCTGGACATCCGGCAGCACGCCCGCGTCCATGCGGGGGCATTGGCGGGACTCAGCGGAGACCGCGAACGGACTCCTGAAGCCCGGGAATTGCTGGATACCTTGCGAACGATCAGCCGTTTACAGGATGCCTATCCGGCCGAAGCGCTGCGCAGCTACATCATCAGCGGCGCGACCTCTGCTGAGGATGTTCTGTCGTTCAGATGGCTTGCGGAATTGAGTGGCATCGATGCGGCTCGTCTGCAACCTGTCCCGCTGTTCGAGTCGATCGACAGCCTTCGCGACAGTCCTGCGATCTGCCGCGTCATCTGGAATGACCCGTCATACTCCAGGATGCTCGACTCGTGTGGCCGCCAGCAGGAAGTCATGCTGGGTTATTCCGACTCGAACAAAGACGGCGGAATGCTGACCAGCACCTGGGAACTGTACAAGGCTCATGAAGCACTGCATCGCTGCGCTCGTGAATGCCGCGTCGAGCTCAAACTGTTTCATGGACGCGGCGGCACCGTAGGACGCGGTGGAGGCCCCACCCATCGCGCCATTGTTGCGCAACCGCCGGGTGCGTTCTCCGGTCAGATCAAAATCACGGAACAAGGCGAAGTCCTCAACTGGAAGTATTCGGATCGGGTCCTCGCAGAACGGAATATCGAACTGATGATCGCCGCCGCGCTTGAAGCGTTGCTGCGGCCGAATGGCCATCCGATCGAAGCGGAGTGGAGCGGGGCGATGGACTCGATGTCGTCGGAATCCTATGAGTACTACATCCGCTCGATTCGCGACAACCCCGACACCATTCCATATTTCGAGGCTGCAACTCCGGCCAGTGAATTCGATCTTGCCAAAATCGGCTCGCGTCCGGCGCGCCGAAAGCCGAGCCACGGCCTGGATGAACTGCGCGCTATCCCATGGGTTTTCGGATGGATGCAAAGCCGCCACGGTCTGCCCGGCTGGTTCGGTATTGGACGCGCGCTCGAAAGGTTTCCGGATCAACAACTCTTGAAGACGATGCTCCGGAAGTTCCCGCTGTTTGAAGATCTGATCCGTAACGTCGAGATTGCTCTGGCGAAATCGGACATCGCGATCGCGCGTCTGTACTCCGAACTGGTGGACGACTCCGCATTGCGCGGCCGGATGTTTGGAATGATCGTTGAAGAGTTCAACCGCACCACGGACGCCGTCTTGCGAGTTACAGATCAAACGGAATTGCTGCAGACGAACCAGGTTCTGGCGCGATCCATCCGGCTCCGCAACCCATATGTCGATCCCATGAGCCTGATCCAAGTCGAACTGCTCCGGCGTAAGCGTTCCGGCATGGACTCCCCGGAACTCCGCAATGCGCTTGCCGCGACCATGCATGGGATCTCGGCGGGTCTGCGAAATACGGGGTGAGAGATAATTCGGAGAGGCCTAAATCACCTAAATTGCTCTGCAATTTAGGTGATTTGGCACCGTTTTTCCGAATTATCTCGCGTGCATAGTTGCGACCAACCTTCAAGGAACGATATTGTTGCGGTCATGAAAACCCATCTAACTCGTCGCGGGCTGCTGAAGAAGGGGGCCGCGGTGGCGGCTTCAGGACTGCTGCAGGCTCCTGCCGTGATCACACGCCGCAGGTTCAAAGCATGGATTTCGCGCGGTGACGGCCCCGGGCGCACCAAGTTGCAGGAAATCACGCTTCGGCCGATCAGCGGCAGGCAGGTGGTGGTCCGGACACAAGCGACGAATCTTTGCTACTCGAACGTGAGCGCCGTGCTTGGAGTGCAACCTGCCGGCGCACCGGCTGCGCCATCGGCCCTTGCAGCCCCTGCCGGGACGCGCCGGATGAACGACATGGCTGTCATTCAAGGGCACGGCGGCATCGGCATCGTCGAAGAAGTCGGGCCGGAGGTGCGGCGCGTTCGGGTGGGCGACCGCGTCTGCGTGTCCGGGACACCGCAATGCGGGTCGTGCTATCACTGCCTGAGGGGCCGCTCGGACATGTGCCAGTTTCTCAGCGCCATCGGCGCCGATGACCTGGAGCCGATCGGAGATCTGAGCGACGGTACGCCGGTTTTCCAGAACTCGCACATCGGCGGCCTGGCGGAACTGATCGTGACTCCCGAAGAATGGGTCGTGCCGATTTTCACGAAGGCGGACGTCGTCCCGCTTGCCATGGTCTGCAGTTGCGTAACCGTCGCCGGCCTGGGTGCGGCGGCTTCGCAGGGTCTGGCTGCGATTCAGCCCGCTTCGACAGTGGCTGTAGTCGGCTGCGGCCCGCTGGGTTTGAGCGCTATACAGGGCGCGAGGATTTCCGGCGCATCAAAAATCATTGCGATCGACCCGATTCGCGCCCGGCGGGATGTCGCGCTTCGCGTCGGCGCAACCGACGCGCTGGATCCCAACGCCGAGAAGGACAATCTGATTCAACGCGTCAGAGAACTGACGACCTGGCCAACGGACCGCTTGTGGTCCGGCGGCCGCAACCCCGCCGGGCGGCGCCCCGGCGTCGGAGCGGACTTTGTCGTCGAGGCGGCGGGGGCGGAACAGGTTCGCCCGAAGCTCGAAGCGGGACCCGATCCTACAGGCATTCAGCCGATGCAACAGGCCTATCAGATGTGCGCCTTCGGAGGGCATCTGATTACGACCAGTCTGGTGCGCGGCAACATCACGCTGCCGGGAAACCTGTTCTCGATCGGCGGAGTCACCCACCATGCCGGACAGGCGGGCGGCGCCAGTCCGATGCGCGACATCCCCCGCTTCGTGCGAATGCTGGAGAGCGGCCAGTTCGATTCAAAGTCGCTGGCTACTACCGTCGTGCCGCTCGACGGCATGATCGATGCCTACGAGCAGGTCGCCTATCGCACAACCGTCACGGCAATCATGACGATGTGATTGTTTGGCGCAGTTTTCCTTTTCAGCCGCGGAGCGGCGAAAGATCCTAGCCACGGCCGTCAGGCCGTGGTCAGCTTGTTCGGATGTAATGAGCCACGACCACGGCCTTGCGGCCGTGGCTAAGATCTGTCGCCGCTCCGCGGCTGGAAACCGCCGTGGAATGACCGTCAGGAAGCATTGCGCTTGGCAATAACTTCTTCCCGTACCTCCCGTAGTTCGACGGGGACGCGGGCATAAATGGTTGTGCCGCGGCCCGGCTCCGACTCGATGACCACACTTCCGCGCACGAGTTTCAGCCGTTCCTTCATGCTGGTGAGGCCTAAGCCGCGGCCTTTGCCGGCCTCATGGGCATCAAAACCAATCCCGCCATCGCGGACAACCAGTTCGATCTCGTCCGCAGCGCCACGGACGGATACGGAAATTTCCGCTGAGCCACTGTGTTTGATTGCATTCTGTATCGCTTCCTGCAGAACGCGGAAAAGACACAACCCTGTTTCATACGGCAACTCTTTCGGAACGTTTTCTGAACGGAAGTCGATCTCTACCTTGTGCTGAGTGGATCGCTCCCGGCAAAAGGCGGAGGCAGCTGCCACGAGCCCGAGGTATTCCAGGTGTGCGGAGTGCAATCGGTGCGACAGGGCTCGGATGTCTTTGCTCAGGATTGAACAATCAAGCATTGCCCTTCCAATGCCGTCCCGGATTTCAGCCGGCATGGCCTGTGCTTTCAAGCCCGAAAGATTCAGCGCCAGCGAAGCGAGCCGTTGACTGATGTCGTCGTGAAGTTCGCGGGCGATCCAGGCACGCTCCTGTTCCTGGGCTTCAATCAACCGTTGACTGATCGTGGACATGGTGGCTTCCACCAGCTTACGCTCGGTAACGTCCATAGCCGAGCCAATGTAGCCGGCAAAGGACCCGTCTTTGTTGAATCGAGGCACCCCTGAATCGAAGACCCAGCGATATTCTCCGTCATATCGGCGGAGCCGGTATTCCATCTTGAAAGGCTCGCGCCGGTTGAAGGAGTTGATATAGGTGTCCAGACACTGCTTGAAATCGTCAGGATGCACACCCTCGGCCCAACCGTTTCCGATCTCCGCTTCGATGGGGCGCCCGGTGAAATCGAGCCAGGGCTGATTGACATAGGTGCAGAGTTTATCAACGCCGGACATCCAGATCATGACGGGAGCCGTGTTCGCAACAAGGCGAAACTGTTCATGATCTTCGCTCTGAGAAGACTCGACACTCCGGCAGGGAAGGTCATCAACGCGGACGATTTTTTTCCGCACCGAAGTGGCGATACCGTCGTCATCAAAGTCTAAACCGCTGCTGACGAATTGCTCTCCCGCGAGGACGGCTTCGATCGCAGGAAACAGATCGGTCATGGCATGTTGTTTGTGAACGTAGCCTTGCCCTCCCAGACGAAAAGTCTCCCGGATGACGTCTGAACTGGCTTCCTGGCTGACGAACATCACTTTACCGTTCGGAACGAGTGTCCGGACCTGCCTGGCGGCTTCAATTCCATTCAGCTTCGGCAAGCCGATATCGAAGAGGACCAGGTCGGGTTGCAGCTGTTTCGCCTTTTCGACGGCGTCCAGGCCGTCCGCAGACTCGATGACCTGAAACTCTGTTCTTTGCCGAAGCGATGAACAAATGGCCTCCCGGAACGGAGCATAGTCCTCAACTACCAGGATTCTGCACGCCACCGTCATTCCATGTCCCTCCCCGTGGTTTCGCGAACCAGTCGATGCGCTTGTACGCGGTTAATGAACGAGCTCTATCGGACAGTTAGCAGATCTTCGTAGGATAAACCCCGAATAAGCCCGACTTCAATCAGCAAAAAAACCGAACAGGATTTTTCCGGGAACCAATTTGCCCGAAATGTTGTCTAGGATTATGGAATCCCGTTTCTGCAACACCTCACAACGATCGTTTCAAATTTGGAGCGCCTATGACTCGATTTCTCGTTTTCGTTCTGCTCGCGGGTATAACGGCCTTGGGAACAGAGAGTTCATCAATTCCGGCAGCGCCCGATCAAGCCCCGGTCGTGACATTTAATAAGGATGTCCTTCCCATTCTCCAGAACAATTGCCAGACCTGCCACCGGCCCGGCGGTATCGCGCCAATGTCTTTGCTGACGTATCAAAGCGCGCGGCCCTGGGCGAAGGCAATCAAGACAGCCGTCGTCACCAGACAGATGCCGCCCTGGTTTGCAGATCCTCATTTCGGCGAGTTCCGCAATGCGCCGAAGTTGACTGAGGCCGATATCCACACTCTCACCGCCTGGGCGGATACCGGCGCCCGCGAAGGCAATCCGGCCGACAAGCCGTCTGCGATTCAATGGACGGACGGCTGGCGAATCAAGCCCGATGTCGTTGTTTCGATGCCCGAGGCCCATGTCGTTCCGGCAAAGGGTGTGGGAGAGATCCAGTCGTTCTTCGTTCCAAATC
Organism: uncultured Acidobacteriota bacterium; assembly: GCA_963738025.1. Classification (GTDB taxonomy): domain Bacteria; phylum Acidobacteriota; class Terriglobia; order 20CM-2-55-15; family 20CM-2-55-15; genus 20CM-2-55-15. The sequence goes on from CAVTWA010000004.1 coordinate 569,038, forward strand.
CGTTCAAAGAGGATACCTGGGTCAGTTCGATTGAGATCCGGCCAGGCGACCCATCGGTCGTGCATCATGTGATCGTGCAGATTCCGGAGCAGTCGCCGGCAGCTGCGGCTGTTTTCCGGGACACCGTCAGCAAAGCTTCGGCGACAGTCTGCGCCGACTGCACCTCGGACTTGCAGGTCCAGAAAATCGAAAAGACGTTCGCCGCCAACCCGCTGGTGGTGAACGATGTGCCGCGTCAGGGCGGGAGCACTTACTCCGATCAACTGGCCAAAATGCGCGAACGCATGACCGGACAAGGAGTATTCACTACAATGGAAGCCGTCTACGCGCCAGGCAGCTCGCCGCTGGACTTCCGCTCCTCCAATTCTGCGAAATTGATCCGTGGCGGAAAGCCGATTCGCATCGAAGTCCATTACACGCCGAACGGCAAGCAGACCTCCGACAAGACCATGGTCGGCTTCACGCTGGCCAAAGGTCCGGCGCCGCGCCGCTTTGTGATCATGGCGCCGGAGCACCTGGTGGACGCCCGAAAGCCGATACCAGCCGGAGAGAACAACTGGGAAACCAAAGGCGAACTCACCTTCAACCAGGATGCCGAACTCGTCTGGTTCATGCCGCACATGCACCTTCGCGGCAAAGATATGAGTTTCCGGTTGATTTACCCCAACGGACGCGAGGAAACAGTACTGAATGCGAAATTCAACTTCCACTGGCAACTGGGGTATGAGGTCGAGGAACCGATCAAGGTGACCAAAGGCACGCGCATGATCGTCACCGCGCATCATGATAATTCCGCGAACAATCCGCTCAATCCGGCGCCGGATCAAGACGCCGCCTGGGGAGAAATGACGTCGCAGGAAATGATGCTTCCCTGGTTCGGCGTCGTCGTGGACCACAGCGCGGCGCAACCTGAAAAGATCGCGTCCTATCGGCCCGGCGACTTCGATGGCCAGGGGGCGTTCAGATTAAAGCCGGGAGTGCCCGGTCCTGCGAGGCCGATCGTTCAGCCAGCGATACTGCGCAGCGTCGTACGGAATTAGGCAGACAGGAACACAAGAAGCACAAGAGGCACAAGAAGCACAAAAGATCTGGCGTGTTCCGTGCTTCTTGCGCTCTTCCTGCGTGGAAATTGATCGAACAACGTTGTTCCCGGGATTCCTGCGTGGAAGTCACGCAAGCGACGCTGTTCCCTCGCTCCCTGTCTGGAAACGCTACGAACAATGTTGTTCCCGAAAATCCTGCAGCGAACTTGAGCGAACAACGTTGTCCGCTCGCTTCCAGCACGAAATTCTCACCAACAACATTGTTCGCTCTCGCCCTGCACAGAATCCTCGCCAACAACGTTGTTCACTCACTTCCTGCACGGAACTCACGCGAACAACGTTGCTCGCTCACTTCCTGCACGGAACTCACGCGAACAACGTTGCTCGCTCACTTCCTGCACGGAATTCATGCGAACAACGTTGTTCGCTCCCTTCCTGCACGGAATTCGCACCAACAACGTTGTTCGCTCCCTTCCTGCACGGAATTCGCACCAACAACGTTGTTCGCTCCCTTCCTGCCACGGAATTCGCACCAACAACGTTGTTCGCTCCCTTCCTGCACGGGATTCGCACCGACAACGTTGTTCGCTCCCTTCCTGCGCGGGATTCGCACTAACAACGTTGTTCGCTCGCGTCCTGCACGGAATTCGCACCGACAACGTTGTTCGCTCCCTTCCTGCACAGAATTCGCACCAGCAACGTTGTTCGTTCGCGTCCTGCGCAGCGGTCCCGACGACCTGCCTATCTCTAAGAAAACACTAGCCTCATCGAACTGAGAGTGCTAGCATGCCCTGCCAGCTTGACTATAATATGAACGTACGCATCAAGGTATGGCTGAACTTCGTCCGGGCCAAGCCTGGAGATCTCATCTCGAGAGCAAACGGCGTCTATCTCGGATTGAAGGATAATCCGCATTTTCCCAACCTGCCATTCGACATATCCGAATTGCGGGTCGCGATCGACACTTACACGGCCTCGCATGTTGAGGCAATGGACGGCGGCAAGCGCGCAATTGCCCAAAGCAAACACGATCGGGACGTACTTGTCCACAACCTGCGGACGCTGGCGCATTACGTCGAAGCCAATTGCAGGGGTAATATGGAGATCTTCAGATTGAGCGGATTCGATCCGGCGCCTACGGGACGACTGATGCCACCGCCGTTTTCCCACACGATCCGCAGCATCAAGCCGGGTCGGAACAGCGGCTCAATGATCGTGAAACTTGTTGCAGACCGCGAGGCCTTTCACTATCGATTACGCTACGCGGCGGTAAATACTGCCGATGAGTGGATCGTCATCAACGTGATCAATACACGGCCGGCGACCTTGATTAAAGATCTGATCCCTGGTGTGACATACGCTTTTCAGGTGAGTGCCTTGCATGAAAACGCCTACACCGACTGGAGTGACTCGGTCACGATGCTCTGCACATAGATCACCTAGGCGCGTCTTATTCGAAGGTGTGAATCAAGCCGACGATTGCGATCCGCCATGTAGTCGCGGGCTTCAGCCCGCGTTCGGGTATCGAATATTGTGGAGTTATCCGCACCCGAACGCGGGCTGAAGCCCGCGACTACATGTTCGAACACATACGCGCGGTCGCCCGGAGGCGGGTAAGAATACATGCCCGGCCGTCAGGCGGGGGCCGACAGCAAATTCCAGAAAACTGTTTAATACTACAAACAGAGAGTCTGCTGCCGGAGGCCCAGATGGGGGCATTTAAATCTCTCGCCATCCTTCTGACAGTCTTGTTCTTACTGTCGTCAGCGCCAATTTCCTATGCGTCTCCACAATATGCCGCGTCCGCCTATAGCGCGGACGAGCTGGACCAGATGCTCGCGCCTATCGCCCTGTATCCGGATCCATTGTTGGCTCAACTTCTGCCGGCTGCGAGTTTCGTAGACCAGATTTCACAGGCTCAGTCGATGCTTGGCGGCCAGGTGAACGAAAGTCTGATTGAAGCGCAGCCCTGGGATATCAGCGTCAAGGCGCTTGCACACTATCCGGGCGTGCTTCAGATGATGTCCCAGAATCCGGACTGGGTTGCGGCCGTTGGACAGGCATACGTTATGCAGAGGGCGGACGTGGAGAGGTCGATTCAACGTCTGCGTTTCCAGGCTGAACGAGCCGGAATTCTCCGGAGCAATGCCGAGCAGGAAATCATCGTCGAGCCGGATTACATCCGGATCGACCCCGCCCAACCGCAGGTTATTTATGTTCCTCAATACGACCCTGGAATTCTGGAGGGTTACTACCCGGATAACTATGCGAGTGAGGCGATTTCATTCGGCTCCGGCTTCGCCATCGGCACGTGGTTGAACCGCGACTGGGACTGGTACGGGGCCGGCCCTTATTACCACGGATGGAACGGCGGGGGCTGGATCGGAGCCAACAGACGGTTCATCAATCCCCGGAATCATTATTATGTGAACGATCAATTCCGAAACGTCCATGTGGATAGACGAGTTGTTGACCGCCACGTCGATAGATCCCGAGCCGGTATTGAGGGCAATGTAACTGCCCGTCGTAAACCCGAGCCCCCCGCCAGCCCGGGGCGCCTCCCGCCGCTGCAACACGACCGGCAAGACCGCCACAAGGTGCACCGCAAACCACACCGGCACCCGAGGCGCCGCCGGCTGCAGCGCCTCATTCGGGGACTCCGCCACCGGCTGCTCCGCGGGTCACCACTCCGCCGCCTCCGGCTCCTCATCCGGTGACTCCTCCGCCGCCAGCGCCCCATCCGGCAACTCCGCCACCGGCTGCTCCGCGGGTCACCACTCCGCCGCCTCCGGCTCCCCATCCGGTGACTCCTCCGCCGCCAGCGCCCCATCCGGCAACTCCGCCACCGGTTGCTCCGCAGGTCACCACTCCCCGCCTCCGGCTCCTCATCCGGTGACTCCTCCGCCTGCTCCGCCTCATCCGGCAACTCCGCCAACGCCGGCACCGACGCCTGCGCCGCATGCCGCCGCTCCACCACAACCACCGGCAGCGCCGCCACCGGCAGCACATCCGGCGCCTCTGCCGCCTGCGCCACCTCCGGCGGCCCCAGGGCCTCCGCACCATTGAGGCTCTTCATGTAGTCGCGGGCTTCAGCCCGCGTTTGGGTTTCGCGCAATCTTCTATATCGCTCTTAGCCGCAACGAACGCGGGCTGAAGCCCGCGACTACATAAAAGAGACCACGAAAGAGACCACGTCGAACGCTACCGGCAAGCCGAAATCCATGCCAAGTGCGACTGATCGTCCCTGATCCTGGCGGGACCAACCTTGGTGCCATTGACGCAGGCGCGCGGGCCAACTAAAGTACACATCGCGCAATGACAGTAGAGCGACGACACTGGATTTTCAGCCCTTTACAGGATGTGACATTTGTCATGTTCACGCCTGTGCTGATCCTGCTTGCCTTCGCGGCCGCTCAATATGGCGCCTGGATGGACGGGCTGCTGGCGTTCGGACTTGTTCTCGCCATGGCGCATTATCTGCCCGGCGTGCTCCGCGCGTATGGCGACCGCGCTTTGTTCCGGCGATTCCGGGTGCGACTGATTGCCGCGCCGATTTTCCTGACCGGCCTCACGACGTGGTTCGCTTACCGCAGTCTCCACATCGTCCTTCTGCTCGCCGCTTTATGGGGGATGTGGCATTGGATGATGCAATCGTACGGGTTTGCCCGCATCTACGACGCGAAAGCGGATTCCGAGGCCAGAATGCCGGCATGGCTCGATCAACTGATCTGCCTCGCATGGTTCGGAATGGCCGTCTTCGTCTTCAATAACGATCTGCCGTCGTATCTCACGAATTATTACGAAAGCGGCGGCCCGGCAATCCCGCCGTCCGCCTTCGTCTGGTTCACTCGCAGCTGGCTGGTCGCGACCATTGCATTGACCATCTACTATGTCTTCGAGGTCTTCAAAGCGTTTCGAGCCGGCAGGAAGCCCAATCCGCTGAAGTTCGCGTTCATCGCCGCGACCTCGCTTTATTTGACGTACACGGTTTCCGTCGCGCAGCGGCCGAAGATGGGCCTGTTGATGTTCGAGTCCTGGCACGACGTCCAATATCTGGCGATCGTCTGGTTTTTCAATCTGAGCAGGACCCGGAAAAATCCTGAAGCCGGCTCGTTCATTCGATTCTTCTTCCGGCCACGCGCGGTCACGGTGGCTGCCTACCTCGCCGTTTGCCTGGCTTTTGGAACGCTGACCCATGCCTGGAGCCTGTTTCACAATGACGCCATCGTGCGCATGGTGGCTTCGATCGTGACCTCAGCAGCCCTGTTGCATTATTACCTGGACGGTTTCATCTGGAAGATCCGGGAAAGCGACACCGGCGCGGCGCTTGGCGTGCGCGCGGGAAGCGGTCCGGCGCGTCTGGGCTCGTTGCTTCCTGCCTGGGGAATGCAGGCTCTCCTGTGGCCGCTGTTCGTCATTCCGGCGGTCGCGCTCGGCGCTGTCGAATCGCAAGGCAATGTGCGAACGATGCAGGTGTATGAGAACGTGCTCGACGCTTTTCCCGATTCGGCCGCAGCTCATTACCAGATGGCTCGCGAACTCCAGGAAAATGGCCGGCTGCGCGAAGCCAAAGATCACTATGAACAAACGTTAGAGCACGCCCCCAACATGCTTCCGGCGCACATTTTTCTCGGGATACTGCTGGCCGACCAACATGATCTGCCGGGTGCTCGAACGCATTTTGAACAGGCGCTCCGGTTGGATCCGAAGAATGCCGAAGTTCACAACGACCTCGGAATCGTGCTCGATGAACAAGGCGATCTGGCGCGCGCCAAACCCGAACTCGAACGCGCCATCGCGCTCGATCCGAAATACCCTCTCGCTGAGAACAATCTCGGAATGGTGCTCGCGAAATTGGGTGATTTAACCCAGGCGCGGATACATCAGGAACGGGCCCTCGTGCTGGACCCTCAGTTTGCGGACGCGCACTATCAACTCGGGACCACCATGGTGAAGCTCGCGGACCTCAGCGGTGCGATCACGCATTTTCAGGAAGCGATTCGCCTCGACCCCGACCGGCACGACGCACATACCAGCCTCGGGGAACTCCTTGTCAAGCAAGGTAAAGTTGCCGATGCCAAAGCTCATTTCGAGCAGGCGCTGAAAATCCGGCCCCACTACGCCCTCGCCGAGCAAAATCTGGCAGCGATTCAGTAGCCTTTCCGAGCGCGTCGATTGTAGGCGTGGTCGTAGACCAGAGCTGTCCACAATAAGGACCTTTGGAGCAGTGAGCACAGTCCCCGCCTAAGTTAGGCGGGGACTGATCCACGGCGTCACAGCCAAACCGGGTTTACATCGCAACTACTACATTGAAACGTTTTCAAAGCGCCAGTTTTGGACACGTATGGTCATAGACCGCGCCTAAATAACTACGGTCAGAAACGTATTCAACCGCAGTGGTCGGACTGCCCGTTGCGTCTGGCGATAATCTTTCCGGAATAACGGATCTCAATATTGGTAAGCGGCGGTTTGGCGACGCTATTCACTGAATAGATGTATGTCGAAACGGCTTCGCACATATCGAGTGCATCGTTGCGCCGGGCCTTCCGTGCCGTGACGACCACGGTGTTTCCCGCCGTCTGAACCGAATCGATGTCATCCAGCCAGGACGTTTTCGATTCCCCGAAATTTTCCCGCAGAAACGTCGTGATGGCTTCCTCATTCGATACGGGCACTCGAACGAGCGCTCCCGAATCTGCAAACCAGATCACCGCCACAATGACCACGCAAATAACCACGAACGTCAGCGTTTGCTTCTTCATTTCAAAGCGGCCAGCCGCTTCAACAAGCCATTGGCCTTGCGAAACCAGGGCCGCTCGCGCCGCCGCAAATAACCTGGCATAGTTGGCTTCTTGGCGAGGATTCGTTGCGACCATTCTCGCGCTTCGGAGGTGCGGTGCTGCTCGGCTAGTAAGCTCGCGTAGTTGTAATAGGTTTCCGAGAGCGTCGATATCCGGGTGACTTCCTCAAACAGCGCTTCCGCTTTCGCCGGCTCGCCGGTGTTCGCGTAGGCGTGGGCCAGGAGTCCGGCGGCACGATGGGAATCGTACTTCCTTTCCGTGGACACGACGTACTCCAGATCGACGACAGCCCCGGGAAAGTCGCCCAATTGAACCTCGGCAATTCCACGCCTGTAGAAGGCATCGAATGAACATCCACGGGATCCAATGGCTTTGTCGTAGCACTCGCGCGCACGGAGAAAATCACCGTCATCTAAATAGAGGTCGCCGAGCTCTTCATAATTCCCCGCTGCAGGGTTGTCGAGAACGACGGCCTCGAGCTGACGGATTCTGCTGCGGCGCGGAAACGTTGCGAAGGACTGCCGCAGGAGGCCGGCATCCGGGAGCACTTCGACAAAAATGTAGATCAGCGCCCCCAGGGGCCCGAGAAAAATGATGATCCAGAGCCAGTAGGTGTCGGGCCGCCGGCGGATGAAATGAATGAGCGCCACCGCTTGCAGAATGATGCCCCAGGGAGAAAGCAGGAAACCAAGTGATCTCATGCGCAGTTGGGGAATATACCATTAGCGGGAATCAGACACGGCCGGGAAGGTAATTCGGGGACGGTTGCCTAAATCGCCTAATTCAGAAACGCGACTCTGAACCGAATTAGGCGATTTAGGCAACCGTCCCCGAATTACCTTCCCGTTTCCATCGCGGAAGATTCACAATTTCCTCCATGAGGTTCGCGCAAATGTTTCGCTCTGCTATTTCGCTGCTATTTGTTCTCGGTGTACCAACAGCGGTCTTCGCGGCTACGGCATGCGACGACTTAGCCAGAACGTCGCTGCCCAACACCACAATCACGATGGCACAGACTGTCGCAGCCGGTGCATTCCCTGCTCCGGCTGGACGCGGCAGGCGGAGGCGGCGCCAATCCCTTTACGACATTACCTGCCTTTTGCCGCATCCAGGCGACCTTGAAACCGTCGTCGGATTCCGACATCAGGATGGAATTGTGGATGCCGGTTCCAACCAGCTGGAACGGGAAATTTCGCGGTACGGGGAACGGCGGCCTTGGAGGCGGCGCCGCCGTCAATGCAAACCCGCTGGCTAATGGCGTGCGCCTCGGCTATGCGACTGCCGGCAACAACACGGGCCACGAAGGCGATTCGAGTTACGCGATCGATCATCCTGAAAAGATCAAGGACTTCGGATACCGCGCGGCGCATGAGATGACCGTCGCCTCGAAAGCGCTGATCAAGGCCTATTACGACACGCCGCTCAAATATTCGGTCATGGCGGAAGGCGGCGGGGGAACGATCGCGGCTCTCAGTGCTGCCCAGCGTTTCCCGGAGGACTACGATGTCATCGCCATCACCGGCATGTCATCGTATCTATCGCGCCATACTTTCGGACAAATGTGGTACTGGCAGGCAACACATGGAGATGAGGCAAGCTTTATCCCGCCGGACAAGTATCGTGTCTTGCACGACGCTGCGCTCAACGCCTGTGACGCGAAGGATGGACTGAAAGATGGCATCATCAGCAGCCCCGAGTCCTGCAAGTTCGATCCGATCGTCATCCAGTGCAAGGATAAGCCGGACGCGAAGTGTCTAACCGGCCCTCAGGTCGAAGCGGCCCGCAAGATCTATTCGGGCCCGATGAATCCCCGCACGAAGCAGGAGGTCTATTCCCCCATGTATCCGGGCAGCGAGATGGGCTGGGCTCAACTTGCCGGAGGGGATCAGCCGCTGGGGATTCCTGTCGAGTTCTTCAAGTACTTCGTATTTCGCGATCCGAAATGGGATTACAAAGCCCGTCCCGTCAACTTCGACGGCGACGTCGCGCTTGCGGATCGGCCCGATGTCGCGCCGGTCAACGCCGTCGATCCGGACCTGCGAAAGTTCTTCGCCCGCGGCGGAAAGCTGCTGCTGGTCGATGGCTGGGCGGACACGAGTGTCCCGCCGAAGGTTGCCATCAACTATTACAAGGCTGTCGTCGCGAAACTCGGGGCGAAGACGGTTCAGGATTCCATGCGCTTTTTCATGGTGCCGGCGATGGGGCACGGGCCGGGGACGACCGGCGAAGAAAATTTCAACTACGACGCGTTGAGCGTGATTGAACAGTGGAAGCAGACCGGGAAGGCTCCGGAGGAACTGGTCTTCGAGCACTATAAGAATGGAATGCAGGTGGGCAAGCGGCTCGTGTGTCAGTATCCAAAGGTTCCCACCTATAAGGGCAGCGGCAATACCGAGGAACCCGGAAGCTTCGTGTGCAAATAATGGAGGGCCTCACCATGGCAATCAGACCTAATGTTCGGGCGGCTCTGCTGTGCCTTTGTGCCTGTGCGTCTTTGTGTTCAATGCTCCACGCCCAGGGCCATGCTTTCACCGTCGAGCAGATCCTCGGGTTTCCATCGCCCGACAATCTGATCGCATCGCCGGTCGGCTCGACCGTTGCCTGGACCTTCAACGAGCGCGGCGTCCGTAACATTTATACCGCCAGCGGCCCCGCATTCGAAGCCCACAAAGTCACGGCTTATACGGATGACGACGGCCAGGAACTGACTCAACTATCCTTCTCGAAAGACGGAAAAACGATCGTCTACGTTCGCGGCGGTGATCACGGATCCAACCGCGGAGAGACGCCGCCGAATCCTGCCGAACTGCCCGTTCAGCCCCGGATTCAGATATGGTCGGTGCCCGTTACCGGCGGCACACCGAAACTTGTAGCAGACGGTGACGAGCCGGCGATCGCTCCCGACAGCGAACGCGTTGCCTTCGTGCGCAACCGGCAGGTCTGGCTGGCTCCGATCGATGGCTCGAAACAGCCTCAAGCGCTTTTTTATGCCCGCGGCAACAGTGAGTCTCCGTCGTGGTCGCCGGACGGCAAGAAGCTGGCTTTCATTTCAAATCGCACCGATCACAGTTTCATTGGGTTATTTACACCGGGCGAACCGATCCGATTCATCGCGCCTTCAACGTCTCGCGATACCCAGCCGGTCTGGTCGCTCGACGGACGCAAGATCGCATTCCTGCGACAGCCCGGCACCGGCGGAACACCGCGTTCCCCTTTGGCGCGCGTCGAGACGCCATGGCAGGTCATGGTTGCGGACATTCAATCGGCCAAAGAGCCGAACATTCCGGCCACGAGTGTAATCACAAGCGGCGAGTCGCCGGTGGATCCTATCGTCCAGAATCCCAGCGGCATCGGGCTGCGATGGGCAGCCGACGATTACCTGGTCTTCATGTCCTACCGCGACGGGTTTCCGCATCTCTACTCGCTGCAGCATCCGGGAACGAACAGCCGGCCGGCATTGCTGACTCCGGGATCGTTCATGGTCGAACACGTGACGATCACCCCGGACGGACGCTCGATCGTATACACCGCCAACACGGGGCCGGACGCAAGCGATATCGACCGGCGTCATTTGTTCAAAGTGGCGGTGACCGGCGGAACCCCCTTGCCGCTGACACCGGGAAGCGGAATCGAGTGGAGCCCGGCCGTGACAGCCGATGGCCAGACGATCGCGTATCTGAATGCTGGAGCGCAGCGTCCGCCGGCTCCTGCGGCCATCTCGATCTCGGGGGGAGCGCCGCGTGCGATCGCTGCCAATCGATTGGCAGCGGATTTCCCTGCTGCTCAACTCGTCACACCTGAACTGGTCAGTTTCCGCGCAAGCGACGGAGTGGAGGGCCACGGCCAATTGTTCAAACCTGCCAGTGGTGCGGCGCGCAAACCGGCTGTCGTTTACATCCATGGCGGCGGCCCGCGGCAGATGATGCTGGGCTGGCATAACCGCTGGGAATATGCCAACGATTACGGCGCCAACCAATATCTCGCGAGCCTTGGTTTCATTGTTCTTTCGGTCGACTATCGGTTGAGCGTCGGCTACGGCAAAGCATTTCAGTTCGCAGACAATACGGGAGCACGGGGCGCGACCGAGTATCGCGACATTCTGGCCGGCGGAAAGTACCTGCAGTCGCGGCCAGATGTGGATCCCAACCGGATTGGCGTCTGGGGAGCGTCGCTGGGCGGTTATCTCACCGCGCTGGCTCTCGGCCGGAACTCCGAGGTATTTGCCGCGGGTGTCGATGTGCATGGAGTCGAGGACCGGCTGCCCGCCGTCAATACGACGCAGCTGGCACACGCGATTGTCGGAGACGGGATCACCGAGGCGGACCTCAAGCATGCGTTACAGGTGCAGTTTGAGTCCTCTCCCATCGCGGCGGTGAAGACCTGGAAATCACCGGTCCTGCTGATCCATGGTGACGATGATCGTACGGTCGAATTCCATCAGACGGTGGACATCAAGCGTCGCCTTACGGAAAAAGGCGTGAAGGTCGAGGAACTCGTGCTTCCGGACGATGTCCATGACGCGCTGTTGTGGCGGAACTGGAAGACGTCGATCACCGCGATGGCGGACTTCTTTGTGAAGACGCTGCAGAAGGGGAATAAATAAGCCACGAATTGAACGAATTCGTTAAATTCGTTCAATTCGTGGCTTATTCCCTATTCGAAATATAGATATCCATCGGGCAGAGAGTCAGCCGCTCGCAACCCTTCTCAGTCAAGAGGTAGGTATTCTCGACACCGACTCCACCCAGCCCCGGATAAAAGACCTTCGGCTCCACCGCAAGAACAACACCCGGCTCCAGGGGAGCATCGAATTTCGGCGCAATGACCGGAATCTCGTCCAGCTCCAGTCCCACGCTGTGCGCCACAAACTTGACCTGATTTTCCCCTGCGCCCATGAAGTGCTTCGAGAACGACGTGCGGGCGACCCTGTCGAGAATATTCTGATAAATCTGGCTCGGGATGTTCCCCGGACGTAACTGGTCTTCGATCCAGCTATTCAGCTCGAGGATGTATTGGTGCGTGTCGAGCATCTGTTGCGATACCGGCCCGACGGAGTAGGTTCTTGACCCATCCGAGATGTAGCCCGCGTAACCGCCACAGATATCGATCATCACCGGCTCGTGACGCTTCAGCGTCCGGCGGCTGCCCATCATCGGCACGGCGGCGTAGAGACCGCGCACACCCACCGGGCCATCGAAGGCGTGAGGGTAGGCGGCCGTCTCGGCAAACGACACCGCTCCGTAATGCATTTCCATGTTGAAGCGGCGCACCCTGGTAAATCCCTGGTGTCCCGCCATTCGCAAGACATACTCGATTCGCGCCGCGAGTTCGAATTCCGCCAATCCTTCATGGAGCTGCGCCGGTATATCGAGAAACATCGTGTCGAGTTGCTTCGCCGCGCGGCGAATGCATTCGATTTCGTACGGCGTTTTGACGGCACGAGCGTTCCGGACGGGCATCGAGCCATCGACGATCCTGGATTTCGGAAAATACTTCGACAGCTGCTGATATGTCGCGACCGGCAGTACATCGGTTTCGAAGCCGACCGTTTCCCCCGGATTGGGAATCAGTCCCGGTAATTCGGAATAACTCTTCAGCGGAACGATGTTCTTGACGGCCGATTCCGTTTTCGCGCGCTCAAAACTCTTGCGTACTGCCAGCAGCGGCTCCCCTTCGCGCGGAAACCACAGAACTCCGGTTTGCAGAGTGCCGGTCAAGTAGAACTGATCGACGTTTTGCACGACAACGAGCGAATCGCAATCCATGAACCCGCGGACCTTTGCCCATCGCCGTTCGAGATCTTCGCGGGGAACGTATTCGGTTAACTCCATGATGGTCATGATAGTATACGCGCCGACAATTTAACCGTACTCCGAGCGAGGGAAAGTGGTGAAAGTCCGCTGCTGCCCCGCAACTGTAAGACGAGGCTCTTGAGCCGCGTCAAGTCAGACACCTGCCGGAGGAATTTACCTTTCGGGGGAGAGGCACCATGTTTACATCACGCCTGGCGTGGCTGAGCCGCGCTGTCTGCTTATTGTTCCTGTCGTCCGTTCCGTCTGTTCCATTGTTCAGCCAGTCCTCGCCATCGGTGTCCGGATGCGTCGAAGATCAGACCCATCTGGCTATCCGGGGCGCCGCTGTCAGTCTTGTCAGCGCCGATCGTTCAACACACCTGCAAACACAAACCGACGAAAAAGGCTGTTTCGGGTTCGCCGCAAGCGCGGGCAAATATCGCCTGCGAGTTCTGGCCGAAGCATTCTCGACATTCGAAAAAGACATCGTCGTCGAACGCGCACTGCCGGTCGAAAATATCGTTCTGCACATCCAGCCCGTCCAGGCAACTGCGGTTGTCACCGCAACACGCTCGCTGGCTTCGACCAGCGACATCGCTTCCAATGTCGATGTCATCGATCGCGAGCAAATCGAGACGTCACACATCGAAACCGCCGCCGATCTGTTGCGGAATGTGGCCGGCATCGATGTCGTCCAGACGGGAAACCGCGGCGGCATCACGTCTCTGTTTCTGCGCGGCGGCAATTCCAACCACACGAAAATCCTGCTCGATGGGATCCCACTGAATCAGCCCGGCGGTACCTACGATTTCGCTCATCTGCCGACCGACAACGTCGGGCACGTGGAAGTCGTTCGCGGGCCTCAAAGCAACCTGTATGGCTCTGACGCCATGGCCGGTGTGGTTCAGATCCTGACTCGACGGGGCAGCGGTTCGCCGGAAGGCGAGTACACGATCGAGGGCGGAAACTACGGTACGCTCAAAGAGACGGCCGCCACGCAGGGTTCGTGGCGCAGCTTCGACTGGTCGAACAGCTTCAGCCGCGTCGATACCGATAACATCGAACCGAATAACGATTATCGCAACGCCAGCTACTTCGGAAATTTCGGTTTCACTCCGGGATCACGCCAGACGCTGCGGGGCACACTATTCCACACCTCGGATCGCGTGGGCACTCCTGGAGATAATGCTCCCGGCTTTACCTCGTTCGGGCCTCATGATCATGCGACAAATCTGGAGCGCGGCGTCGGTGTGACGTACCAGGCGCTCATTGGATCCAGACTGACCCAGCACCTTAATTACAGTTTCTACGACCACGACTATAACTACTTCAGCGCCTTTGGCACCTCCCCGACCGCTCACACACGCCACCACGGCGAATATCGTGGCGACCTGGCAACGCCGATGGCCGGTACTCTGACCTATGGAATGGATTTCGATCGAGAAAATGGAACGGTAGCCGGCACAGCACACCTTCGTAACAACACCGGCTGGTACGTCCAACAGCAATTCGAAGCCTGGAATCGATTGAGCGTCAGTGCAGGGGTGCGCCTCGAAAACAATACGACATTCGGCACCCGGGCAAATCCGAAGGCCGGGCTTTCTTTCCGAATCCAACCCTCCACGCGATTGCGATTTGCCGCTGGAACCGGGATCACCGAGCCTTCGTTCACGGAGAACTTCAGTTCCAACACTTTCTTCCTGGGGAATTTGAATCTGGCGCCCGAGCGTTCGCGCAGCTGGGAAGCCGGAATCGAGCAGTCCTTCCTGCAAAACCGGCTGACTGCGGACCTGACGTGGTTTGACAACCAGTTCAGGAATTGGATTCAACTGGTCAATCAGCCGGATTTCTCAGCGCAATACCAGAACATAGGTCGTATCCGGACGCGCGGTCTGGAAACACGGATACGCGCCCGTGTACGGCAGTTATCGGTGCAGGCCAACTATGCGTACCTCGATGGTATGGTCGAGGAGTCGAGCCAGGCGTCATTTCCATATCGTCCCGGCGATCCGTTGATCAGACGCCCCAAACATTCGGCAGACCTGGCTTTGACGTGGACCGAGCGCAAGTGGTCGGCAAGATGGTCAACCCGCGCAATTGGCCGGCGGGCAGACAGTGATTTCTTTGCCTACGTCATACCCAATTCACTAACGAGTAATCCCGGCTACTCCATTTCGGACGCGGCGTTCACATACGACTTCGCGAAGCCGATCTCTGCATTCGTTCGCCTGGACAACGTGTTCAATCGCGATTACCAGGAGGTCCTGGGTTACCTCGCCCTGCACCGCAGTGTCGTTGTCGGAACACGGATCCGAATCGGCGGCTCCCGGTGATTCGCGGAAGCCGGGGCAGGAACACAAAAAGCACAAGATGTCTTGTGCCTTTTGTGCTTCTTGTGTTCCTGATCCCGATCTCGTGCACTCCTTCATCTTCGCCGAGGCCGGGACCACCACAACGCATTATCTCGGTAGTCCCGAACGTCACCGAGATGCTGTATGCCCTCGGTCTTGGCGAAAAGGTGATCGGTGTCGGCGATTACGATCACTTCCCCGCCGAAGTTGAAAAGAAACCGCGTGTTGGAGGCCTGATCAATCCGGATATCGAAAAGATCATGTCGATGCATCCCGACCTGGTGATCACCTACGGGACGCAGGACGTGCTACAAAAGAATCTGCAGTCGGTGGGTATCCGGATGTTTCCTTTTGTTCATGGCAATGTCGAGCAGACGCTGCAGTTCCTTGTGGACCTTGGTCACACGACCGGCACCGACGATCGGGCACGCCAGCTTGTGGACGAGATCCGCAAGACATTCGATGACGTGCGGGCTCATGCACCGCCATTACCTCGCAAAGTTCTGCTGGTCACCGGCCGCAATGCCGGAACTCTGGGATCGTTCTACAGCGTCGGCCACCGCGCCTTTCAACATGATCTGATCGAGATCGCCGGAGGCCGGGACATCTTCGCCGACGTCGATCAGGAGGCGATTCAACCGACGTTAGAGGAAGTGATCAGCCGGAAACCGGATCTCATCATTGAAACGCTCTCGCCTCCGGTGGGTCCGGAGGAAGTGGCGCAGCGCCAGAAAGATTGGGAGACTCTGAACTTTCCCAAAGATCACATCTATATCGAGGACGAATCTTACTTCCTGGTGCCGGGCCCTCGCTTCGGGCTCGCTGCACGGCGGTTTTCGGAAATCATTCGGGGAGGGGGGAAATAAGCCACGAATTTGAACGAATTAAACGAATTGAATTCGTTAAATTCGTTCAATTCGTGGCTTATTCTCCCCAGCCGACGAGATGGAGTTCATCAACTTGCTCCACACGAAACTGCGGCAAACCTGCGGCGATCAACTGCTGCCGGACTTCATCCAACGTGTAGGCGGCGTTCAGTGAAGCGATGAAGTCACGGCGAAGCAGCGATGAAGCGTCCCCGGCGTGTTGATTCACAAGACGAATGACGGTTTCAGGATCGGCCGGCCGGAGCAGATCGACAATGAGCACCGGACTATTCGGCCTGACGCATTTTGTTGCCGTACGCCACAAGGCGACGGGATCCTGAACGTGGTGCAGCAAGCTGTTGGAGATCAGGGCATCGCAGTCCTGCTTCTCCAGCGACGCGTCGGGCAAATAGTGCTTCTCGAAACGAACGCGTGTTTCCAGCCCTTCTTCATGAACCCTTTGCCGTGCAAACGCCAGCATTGCATCGGAACCATCGACGCCCAGTACGGTCGCAGCAGGAAAAGCCTGAGCGAACCGTACCGTCACGTCGCCGGTTCCACAACCGAGGTCGAGTACATGCCCCAGCGAAAACCCGGGGAATCGCTCGCGAAAATAGACAGGCACCTTGCCATGGGATTCGGCCCAGTCCGTCGCTGCGTATGCGGCCGCCTGGTCTTGCCCGGCCATCAGGTCAGGTTCGGGAGTACGTTCCATCAAGTGTGAGTAGTACCTCATCGACAGAGATGTCTTCAAGCTTCCTCTTCCATATCATTCGCGCACGCCGGCCGAGCGGTCCCCAGACGCGTGGATCGGTCGGGCCGAACAGGACAGTGGTGGGACAACCGATGTATGCGGCGAGATGGGTAATGCCGGAGTCGTTTCCGATGAATGCCCGGCAGCGCGATATCTGCGTCATGAGTTCGGTGAGCGGGAGATTCTGTGGTAGAGGCCGGCTCGATTGGAGCGCCGTCATCAACTCTGGAAAGTAAGGCCAATTCTTCTTCGCGCTGCCGCTGCCGGAGTGGACAAGGATGTCGTCTCCATCAGGATTCCATAAATCCGGCAAGCCAGGCCGCGGCAGGTGGAGAGTTCGAAGCAAATGATCGGCCGCATGACCGAATTCCGGAAACGGATCGGCGCGAATCACACTCCGAATTCCAGACGTGCGCAAGTTATCCGCGACGACAGGGTTCTTCATCCAGACGATGGCGTTGTCAAATTCCAGACCCGGAATCGGTTCGTAGAAGAGGCGCGCCCATGGCTGCAATTCGAGCGAGTGAACCGCATCTACCGCCACGAACTTTTTCGCCGGCGCCAGCGTCGATGCATTCCCGACCAGGGTGAATCGCGTTTCAGGTTGGGTTCTTTGCAGGGCGATCAACGCCGGGAGATTGAAAACGAAATCGCCAATTGCACACGTGCGGACGACCAATGTTTCAGGCATCGCGGAACCTCCCTCTTCGCACAACCCACGCCCGATGCGGGCCTCAAGCCACTACGTCCTTGACTGCCGTAGTGTGTTGCTATTACACTAATGTGGTTTCGGTGAGAATGAATGGATACATTTGAGATAGGCGATAAGGTTGTTTACCCCAACCACGGTGTTGGGATCATTGAAAAGATTTCTAATCGTCTAATTTCCGGCAAGTTCGAACGATTTTACCTCCTGAGGATATGTTCGAACGATATTCTGGTGATGGTACCCACCGCAAACGCCGGCGACGTTGGCCTCCGCAAGATCATTGAGCGCCGCGACGTAGAACAACTCCTTTCATTTCTATCAAGTAATCAATTTTTCAGCCAGAAAGACTGGAAAGACCGCTTCAAGGAAAATTCGGAGAAAATGCGCTCCGGCTCAATCGTCCATGTCGCCGAAGTCTTTAAGAATCTGGTGTATCTCAGTCGGGTAAAGCCATTATCGTTCCGCGAAAAGCGGATGCTGGATCGTGCTCGTTTCCTCCTTATTTCCGAACTTTCGACAGTGATGAACCAGGCTGAGCTGGAAATTGAGGATCGGATCGAGAAAGCCGTCACCAAAGCGTGCGGCAAAGTTCCCGTGGCCTAAACTCGTTTCTTAATGTCTACATCCCAAAACCCAAAGACCGCCCAAAAACTCATTATTAAAGCTGCCGAATTTCTGCTCGGCCGCGTTCTTGGAAATCCCGGTTCAGGAATGTCCGGCGCCGGATTGCGCGCCCTGCTCCACACGAAAACCGATGAGCATGCGCGGATGCTCGAGCGGGTGCTGGAGTTTTCGGAACGCCAGGTCAAAGATGTCATGGTTCCTCGCATGGAAGTCACTGCCATCGACATCAATACGCCGTTCGACCAGATGCTGCGAGTTGTCGAGAGTACACGCTACTCTCGATTTCCCATTTTTCACGGCGTCCTCGACAACGTTGTGGGCATCCTGCATGGTAAGGACTTGATGCCCTACCTGCACCATCCAAAGACTTTCCGGCTTTCTCAGATGTTGCGCAAACCCGTCTTCGTACCCGACACGGCGCGGCTGAACAATGCCGTACGCCTGCTGCAAAGCGCCCAGACCCATCTCGGTATTGTCGTGGACGAGCACGGAGGGGTGGAGGGCATTGTGACGCTGGAAGACCTGATCGAGCAGATTGTCGGCGAGATCCAGGACGAGCACGACGTGGAAGTGGACTCCGTTGCACCCGATCCGGATGGCAGCACTCGAATCGACGCCAGTATCTCGGTCCATGAACTCAATGACCGGCTCTCTTTAAATGTTCCCGAAAACGGCCAATACGTCACCCTGGCCGGATTCCTTCTGGCCAAAGCCGGCCACATCATGAAAGAAGGCGAGGAGATCACCTTCGAAGACTGCGTCTTCCGGGTCGAACAGACCATCGGCCGCCGCATCATGCGCGTCCGGCTGGTGCGGGCGGCGCCCGCAAGTATCCAGAAACCCGCGTAAGTACAACTAAAAGGGGAAAGAGCACAAGAGGCACAAAGAAGAACACAAAGAGCACAGCGCGGCTACGCCGCAACCAAACAGCGGAAGGACGCGTGCGTGGTGCCCAAATGTTTTGATGTGAAGTGGGGAGTCCAATCCCCGCCTAAGTTAAGCGGGGACTTCCCCAATTTTTATGTCCTGACGAAAAATCAACTCGGACCAACAGGAAAGGGTTTGTCGTTTTCTTCCAAAAAGCTGGTTAAAAACTAAAACTTACAGCCTTGTTACACAAGAAATTGCCTCCTGGCCGCTTTTCTTGTGCCTCTTGTGCTCCTTGCCCTTTCGCCCCCCGCCCTACGAGCGAACCTGCTCAAGCAAGTCAAAAAAGCTGGGGAAGGAAATTGCCGCGCAATCGGGGTTCGTGATCACGACCGGGCCGTCTGCAATCAGCCCGGCAATGCCGAATGCCATCGCAATGCGGTGATCACCGAAGGAATCGACAACCCCGCCGTGAAGCTTCTGTCGTCCGGGAACAAATAATCCGTCCGGATATTCTTCAACACTCGCACCCAGAGCACGCAAATTCGTTGCGACGGCACGGATGCGGTCGCTTTCTTTGACACGCAGCTCTGAAGCGTCACGTATGCGAATTCCGTCTTGCGTGCGTGTACCGAGCACGGCAAGCACGGGAATCTCATCAATGACGTTCGGGATCCACGATCCGGCAATCTCGAGGGCGGGTATTTCCGAACTTTCGACGACGATATCGCCAATCGGTTCACCATCTGACGCCGTGTGCGTCACCGCGATCCTGGCGTGGACCGCTTCGAGCAGGCTGATCAATCCTGCCCGGGTTGGGTTCAATCCGACGTTCCTGAGCGTAAGTCTGGAATTGGGAACGGCCAGAGCCGCGACAATAAAGAAAGCGGCCGACGACATGTCTCCAGGTACTGAAAATTCTTTGCCCTGAAGCGGATAACCGCCATCCACTTCGATCGTGCTGCCGTTAACCCGAACATGAGCGCCAAAATCGGCTAAGGCAATTTCTGTGTGATTCCTGGAAGGAACAGGCTCATGCACCCTGGTCGTCCCACGGGCGCGCAATCCGGCAAACAGAACTGCCGTTTTGATCTGGGCGCTGGCAACCGGCGGAGTGAACTCGATGGCAGTAAGCGGTCCGCCGGTTACCTTCATTGGAAGGTAGTTTCCATCCCGAGCTTCGATCCTGGCGCCGAATCGCCGTAGCGGTTCGATGATGCGTTTCATGGGACGTCTCGACAAAGATTCATCGCCGATGAAGGTCGATTCGAACGGCGCCCCTGCAATCAGGCCGGACATGAACCGGACGGTGGAACCGGAATTACCGGCATCCAGCTCCAGCGCCGGGGCTTTCAATCCCTCGAGACCGCAGCCTTTGACGGTCACAATCGAGCCGCTCCGCTGAATCGGGACACCCAGTCGCCGCAAGCATTCCAGCGTGCTAGCACAGTCGGCGCTTTCAGCAAAATTGCGGATGGTTGTCGAGCCTTCCGCAATCGCTGCCAGCATTGCCAGGCGATGGCTTACGGCTTTGTCACCGGGCACGTCGGCGACACCGCTAATTTTATTCGCCGGCGTAATTTGCCTGGTCAAGCGCTCTGTCATATGGGCTCAGCGTAGCATGGTCATTGACTTTGAAAAACCCTCGTGTTACCAAGGGGCGATGAGTTTGAAGGAGCCACGGCGCTTCGAATTAACAATACCAAGCCGGTTGGAAGAGATGGAAGCCGTTCACCATGTGATCCAACAGGCTATTGATGAATATAAACTAAGCGACGAATTGGCTCATTGGATCGAGCTCACGATCAGCGAATCGATGATCAATGCGATCCAGCACGGCAACAAAGCCGATCCTGCCAAAGAAGCCACTCTGAGAATTTCGTGCAATAACGAAAGCATCGAAATTATCGTTGAAGATCAGGGCTGCGGTTTCAAGCTGGATAAAGTGGCCGATCCGACCGACACGGCCAATCTGCTGAAGCCCAGCGGCCGGGGCATCCTGATCATTCGGTCGTTCATGGACGAAGTCGACCTGTCGCAGCGCGAAGGCGGCGGCTGCCGCTTGCGCATGGTCAAGAAGATCCGGGGCGATGTCTCATGAGCCTGGTTGTTAAGGCGAGGCGTCTGGACGACGTTGTCATCCTCGATCTCAGCGGCCGCATCACAATGGGTGAAGGAACTCTCGTCCTCCGCGATCAGATCCAGAGGTTGCTCGCCGGCGGGGATCGCAAATTCCTGCTGAATCTCGCCGACGTCAATTACATCGATAGCTCGGGCCTGGGCGAACTGGTGACGTTATTCACCACCGTTCGAAATCAGGGAGCCCATCTGAAACTGCTCAATCTTACCCATCGCGTGCAAGACCTGTTGCAAATCACCAAATTGCTCACCGTCTTTGAAGTATTCAATAGCGAAGCCGAAGCCCTCAAAACCTTGAAATAGGGATACAGATAAGCCACGGATTGAACGGATTCAATGGTTGAAATCCGTTTAATCCCGTTGCTTATCTAAGTGCAGGCTATGCGGCGGCAAGCGTGGAATCGTCCGACTCCGAAGAGAGTCCGTGTTCCGCATCCGGTTCTACCGCTGGGAATGGTCTCAGCACCTCGATGACATCCTCGACGGCATGACCAAACACGCGAAGAGTGCGTTTGACGCTGGCGACCGCCGCGGCCTTGAGTGTCTCGGTGTGGCGTGTCGTCCGCTCGACTCTGGGATCGGTTTCCGCCGGGCAGATCGTCGCAATGTTGATCCCTTCCGGAATCTCCTGAAACCCCAGAGCAATCTCGCGAACCGCATTCTCTCGCACGTAGCTGTTGCAGTATGCCTTCATCAGCTGCGAATTGCCGCGAGCGCATCGCATTTCGAACAGCCGCTGTTCGAGGCGGCTCGGAATCGTGTCTCTGAACCCGGGCGGACGCGTCGCCAACACGAGTAAGTCCGTGCAGCCCGATTCGATTGCCTCCAGGACCGGCAACGGATTGATCAAAGCGCCATCAAAACAGTCGCGGCCGTCGATGGTGATGAGACCGTTGTATAACAGAGGCATTGCCGCGCTGGCTTTCAACAGGGTAAGGAGTGGCGTCGCACTGGATTGTGCTTCAATAAGGAAGGCTTCGCCCGTACAGGCATCGGCGATAGTCACGAAGAAGCGCGATTGTGCCGACAGCACGCGCTCAACGCGTAATGGGCGCTCCCCGCTGATGATTGAATCGAACAGATCGTCGAGATCGAGGATCTTGCGATGCCAGAGACGGCGGATAAACCGGGTGTTATTGATCTTCTGGTAGTAAATCGTGGTGGCATATGCCGCCTGACCCGCAAGGAAATATGCGGCATTTACCGCGCCTGCCGAGGCGCCGTAAACTTCATCGAAGACCGTGGTCAGGCCGAGGTCTTGCAGGCTCATCAGGGCGGCGCAAGAAATAACACCCCGCATCGCTCCACCCTCTACAATCAACGCCACTTTCCGGCCATCCGCCTGCCGGAGGCTTTTGCGGCATAAATGCGCCCTTTCTTTCAGTAAGTCGATCACATTCATGGGATTAACGCCGAAAATCGGTGGACTCATGCGATGGTTTCCTACCCTCTGCAGGTGCAGTTATCGTTCCGTCGCCGGATGCCCGCTGTCTTCAGCCGCGGAACGGCGAAAGACCGTAGCCACGGCCGGAAGGCCGTGGTAAACGCAACAACGCTAAATGAGCCGCGGTAGCGGCGTAAGAATCTTTCGCCGCTACCGCGACTCATTACGATCAACAAGAAGACGACGGCCTTTCGGCCGTGGCTACGGTCTTTCGCCGTTCCGCGGCTAACTAAAAGGCAAAGGAATTTAGGCGATTCAGGCAACCGTCCCCTATACTCTCGGCGAGGAAATCCAGATGCATAAGCGCTTGCTGATGCTGGCGGCCGCCGCAGCCTTATTCGTCTTCGCGCCATGGGCGGAAGCGGAAACCCTTCCCAACACGATCGATGACAAAGAATTCTGGCGACTGATATCCGAGCTTTCGGAGCCGGGTGGACGATTCCAGCAGCAGTTCATGTCGAACGAAGACTCGTTTCAGTTCGTCATTCCGCGGCTGAAGGCAGCCACGCGGAAAGCCGGCGTCTACATCGGTGTTGGATCCGAACAGAACTTCACATACATCGCTGCCACCCAGCCCAGGCTCTCGTTCATCGTCGATATTCGCCATGACAACATGCTCGAACACTTGATGTACAAAGCGATTTTTGAACTCGCGCAGGATCGGGCAGATTTTCTCTCATACCTCTTTGCTCGCAAGCGGCCCGCGGGATTACAGCCGAATGCGACGGCAAAAACTCTGTTCGATGCCTTTCAATCCGTAGAACCGGACGCGGCGGTATTTGAAACCAATCAGCGAGCCGTGATGGATCGCCTCGTCGGCGTCCACAAATTTCCACTAAGTAGCGCGGACACAGCAGATGTCGCACGCATCATGAATGCGTTTCGAACCGCCGGTCCCCACTCGCTGAAGGGCTATGGCGACTCCACAAACCCGACATATGCCCAGTTGATGGCGACGACAGATCTTGGCGGCATGAACCAGAGTTATCTGGCGTCGGAGGAGAATTTCCGCATCGTCCAGAAACTGGAGAAGGACAATCTGGTCATTCCGCTCGTTGGCGATTTTGCTGGGGAAAAAGCGCTCGCCAGTATAGGAAAATTTCTCAAAGGGCACGATGCAACCGTCGACCTCTTCTACGTTTCGAATGTCGAGCGCTATCTGTTTGACGACTTTCCGCACGGCAAACAGTTCTATGCGAATCTGGCTCTGCTGCCCTTAAGCCCATCAAGCACCTTCATCCGCTCGGTAACAACGGACATCAGCAAGCGCCTTGGTATCGTTCTGCCCGACGGAAAAGAAAAGTGGCGCACATTCCTCTTTCCGATAAACGACTGTCTGACGGGTCTCGCCGACGGGCGGATCAAGACGTATAAGGATTTGTTCGACGGGGCGAAGTAGCTGTTGAGCCGTAAGAGGGCGCGGCTATAATACGCGAACGACACGCTAGGAGAACGGTATCCATGCGAAGAAGAATCTTACTGCTTACGGCAACTCTGAGCGGCGCTGTGCTCTTGTTTGCCGCACCGGTGAAACGTTCATTTGATACATGGCGTGAGGCCGGCGGAGGCGGAGATTCCGCGCAGTACTCTTCGCTCAAGCAGATCAACAAAAATACCGTGAAGCGCCTTCAGGTCGCATGGACCTATCCGACAAATGCGAACCGGTTCAATCCCATCATTGTTGACGGCGTCATGTACGTCTCGGCCAACAATAAAATCGCGGCGCTCGACGCAGCCACGCGGCAAAGAGATGTGGGTGCACGAGATTTCCGTTGGCGCGCGAGGTATCAATTACTGGGAAAGCAAAGACCGTTCCGACAGACGTCTGATCATAACCGGCAACGGCTTAAAAGAACTCGACGCGCGTACCGGCGAACCGATCGCGGCGTTCGGCCAGAATGGCGTCGTCAATATGGGGCCGGGACTCGACCCTGAAAAGGACCGCACCAACCAGAATGCCACGGCGAATCCAGGACGTGTCGTCGGCGACATGATCGTCATTCCCTTGCCTGCAGGCGGCGCCAGCTACGAAGCCATACCCGGAGATGTTCATGGCTACGATGTCAAAACAGGAAAACTGGCGTGGGTGTTCCACTCGGTGCCTCATCCCGGCGAGTTTGGCTATGACACCTGGCCGGACGGACTGTACCGGACCGCCGGCGGAGTCCACAACTGGAGTGAGATGTCGGTCGACGAGGATCGCGGGATCGCTTACGTTCCATTCGGCACGGCCCGCTTCGATTTCTATGGCGGCAATCGTCCCGGCAACAACCTGTACGGCAACAGCCTCGTTGCGCTCGATGCAAAAACCGGCAAGCGGCTTTGGCACTTCCAAACGGTACATCACGACCTCTGGGATTATGACCTGCCGACGGCGCCAAAGCTTCTGACGGTCCGGCACAACGGCCGCAACGTCGACGCGATCGCGCAACCGACGAAGCAGGGTTTTCTATTCGTGTTCGATCGCGTCACAGGCGAGCCGCTCTGGCCGGTAGAGGAAAGACCCGTCCCGCAGAGTGATGTTCCCGGAGAACACAGTTCCCCGACGCAACCATTCCCGACCGCTCCGCCGCCATTTGCGCGGCAGTCGTTCACGGAAAAGGACATCAATCCCTACCTTCCGGAAGAAGAGAAAAACTGTATCCGCGAATTGCTTCGCGAATCGCGCAATGAAGGGTTGTTCACTCCTCCAAGCACTCAGGGAACGATTGAGTTGCCCGGCAATAATGGAGGCGCGAACTGGGGAAGCTCGGCGGTCGATCCGACGAAAGGCACGATGTATGTCGTCTCGAAAGAATTGCCGATGGGAATCAAACTCAATGCTCCCGGTACAAACGGCGCCTGGAAAAACTGCAATACTGCGGCGCCTCCCAGAGGCGCAGCAGGGGGCGGCGGAAACCGCGGAGCCGGTCCTGAAGCCGGCGGAGCTGCCCGGGGCGGACGCGGCGGCGGGGGGCGCGGCGGTGCAGCACGTGGAGGTGGAGACACAGGCGGTGCGCCTGCCACGGCGCCCGTGCAGAATACCGGGGATCTGACACGGTATGCGGCTCCTTACCAATTCTTTGTCGGCACGAGCCTGGGTACGTCCATCATTGGACCGCCTTGGTCCCAGCTGACGGCTTACGACCTCAATACAGGCAAGATTCTGTGGCAGATCCCCAACGGCTCGGTTCCCGGCCTCCCGGATGCCAATACAGGCAGCCAGTTTCCCCGTGGAGGCGTCGTCGTGACCGCAGGAGGACTGGTTTTCGTCGCAACCCCTTCCGATCGCAAACTGCGTGCCTACGACCAGGACAACGGTAAGGTCGTCTGGGAATACGATCTGCCGAATGTGTCGGAAGGCATCCCGGCCGTTTACGAAGTTGGCGGGCGGGAGTACCTCGCCCTCTGTGTCGCCGGAGGCCAGACAATGCAGCCGCGCAGCTTCAATACGCTGGCGCCTGCCGCACCGGGCGCCTATATGGTCTTCACCTTGCCAAAATAGTATTGCAGGCGCGGTCTATGACCGTACGTGTCCAAGACAGAATGGACGGGGAGCCACAAAGTGGCGCCTGGTAAAGGTTTGAATGTAGTGGAAGGCGATGTAAACCTGGTTTGGCGGTAATGTGGTAGATCAGTCCCCGCCTGAGTCAGGCGGGGCGGTCTGTTCGAAGACGCGAAGCGACCTTATGGATTTTTCGCGAAGCGCTCCTTATGAATCGGTGCGCTTCGCGAATATCTGAAAGGACGCTTCGCGACTTTGAACAGACCGCCCCAGCCTCGCTGCGCGAGGGCATCCCCGCCTTACTAAGGCGGGGACTGTGGACACTCATCGCTAGATCGGTCTCTATCTTTGCACAACTGTGGTTAGACCGAGCCTACAATCGAGCAGCCAGCGCGAGCCCGCTAGGGGCGAAACCCAGATCTTCATGTGCTTTTTGTGCTTCTTGTGTTCCTTCCGCATTTTCACGGTTAACATCATATGGATGGGGAAAACCGACTACATCATCATCGGTAGCGGAATTGCCGGTCTGCGTGCTGCGATCGATCTGGCTGAAGCGGGCCGTGTCACGATTTTCACGAAGGCGCAAATCACAGAATCCAATTCAATGTATGCGCAAGGCGGAATTGCCGCGGCGATCGGACAGAACGACGACGTCGAACAGCATTATGCCGACACGATGGCGGCCGGCGCCGGTCTGTGTGATGACCAGGCTGTACGCGTACTCGTCCAGGAGGGACCCGGCGAAATCGCACAGCTCGTTCGCTGGGGCGCCGATTTCGAGCGCGAGGGCGATACCCTTTCCCTGTCACGTGAAGGCGGCCACGGTATTGCGCGCATCGTGCATGGAAATGGTGGCCTGACCGGAAAGGTCGTCGTCGATACGCTGCTTGCCCGGGCTCGCGCGAACGCAAATGTAACCATCACACCCTTTACGTTCTTCCAGGATCTTATCGTCGAGAGTGACCGCGTCACCGGCGTCTTGTTTGAACACGAGGGTCGAGTGGAAACATGTTTCGCGAAGGCAACCCTTCTTGCGACCGGCGGGGGATCACAGGTGTATTCACAAAGCACCAACCCCGAAACGGCTACCGGGGACGGGCTGGCTGCGGCGTACAGGGCGGGAGCGGACCTCCGCGATATGGAATTTGTCCAGTTCCATCCGACCGTTTTGAATATTCCAGGTGCTCCGCGGTTTCTGTTGACCGAAGCGCTGCGGGGCGAAGGCGCGCACATCGTCAATGAACGTGGCGAACGATTTGTTGACGAACTGCTGACACGCGATGAAGTCAGCCGGGCGGTGTTCCGGCAATTGACAGCACGTCCGGGAGCCGCGGTCTTTCTGGATGTCACTCATATTCCCGCCGCCACACTGCAGAAAAAATTCCGCCACGTTTACTCCACATGCCGGCAATACGGCTTGGACATCACACGCGAACGCATTCCGATCACGCCCGCGGCTCACTACTTCATGGGTGGTGTCTGCACCGACCTGCACGGGCGCACGAGCCTTCACGGAATGTACGCCGCCGGCGAAGTCGCCTCGACCGGCGTCCATGGAGGGAACCGGCTGGCCAGCAATTCCCTGCTCGAGGCGCTGGTCTTCGGCGGGAGGGCTGCGGACGCGATGAAAGAGCAGTCGGCGGCTCCGGCGGTCCTGCCGGTCCGGAAATGCCCTTTCAAGCCCTCCGGAACACATAAATCGCATTCGCGATATCACATGGCGCCATGCCGGTATCGTCAGGAATGAAGCCGGGCTGAAAACCGGACTGAAATTATTGTCGGAAATCCCCCAGAATTCGAACCTCCTGACCGTCGCCCGTATCATTCATGAATGCGCGATTGTCCGCGAGGAGAGCCGCGGCGCCCATTATCGGGATGATTTTCCTTCACGGTATCCTGATAAGCTGCACTCGTACGTCAAAAAAGGACACCCCGTCGCGTTGCGCTGAACCCTCCAATCCAGCCGCGGGCTTCAGCCGGCGCGACCCGTCCGCTTTGAAGCACAGCGCAATTCATGATAAAAGCTCCATTAACCAGCCGGGAAAGGGGTTCACGAATGGACAAACAATCGACGCGCCGGAGAATTCTAAAAGGCGGTCTGGCAGTTGCCGGACTGAGCATTTTTGGCTTACCTGAGTGGGCATTGCCCGCGCTTGCCGAGGGTGAAACGATCGTTCCGTTCACGGACATCCCGGCCAATGCAACCTTCGGCACGAATGGCGAACGCCGGACGTACGATATTCGCAAGATCGACGGTCCATACACGCCGAAGGACGAATTCTTCACGACGCAGCATTACCCGCATCCTCAGATAGACCCGGCGGCATTCCGGCTCAAAATTTCCGGTCTCGTGGACCGCCCGAAGTCGCTGTCCCTCGATGAACTGAAAAAGATGGGAAATTCGGAGCTCGTTGCGGGCTTCGAGTGCTCGGGCAATCGCCGGCCCCTGCAGGGTCTTTCCGGAAACGGCAAGTGGACAGGAGTGCCGCTGAAAGCGGTCCTCGAATCCGCCGGAGTCAAATCCTCGGCAAGAGAATTCGTCTTTTATGGCGCCGACCACGGGGAAGAAGAAGTCGAATTCCGCACGCAGAAATACAAGGTCGACTACAACTTTGGCCGCAGTCTGGCGCGGGAAAAGGCGTTGTCGTCGGAACCGTTTCTGGCGTACGCGTTGAACGGCGAGCCTCTGACCCGGCATCAGGGGTCTCCATTGCGCTTGATCGTTCCCGGGTGGTACGGCGTATCGAATGTGAAGTGGCTTTCTCAGATCCATGCCCAGGAAGAACAATACATGGGCAAATACCAGACACGATGGTATCGGACAGTCCGCGGTGAAATGATCGACGGAGAAATGCGCTGGAATGAAACCGGTGTGACGCACATGCAGTTGAAGTCGTTCATTGCCCGCGTGACGAAGGACGGCACACGATACAAAGTACTCGGAGTGGTATTGAATGACGGGACTCCGGTGAAGTCCGTCGAAGTGAAGATCGACGAGGGACCGTGGCAGGCGGCAACCATGGAACCCACCACAAAGGAAAAGTTCTCCTGGAAGCTGTTCACCTATGCCTGGAACGGTGCCACTCCCGGCGAGCACACGCTGGTTTCCCGCGTAACGGACTCGACCGGCAAAGTACAGCCGACCGAAAAGGATCTGGAGAACAAGAAATCGTTTCTCGAAGATAACTCTCAACAGCCCCGGAAACTTGTCATTTCGTAGCCGGGAGGGATAATTCGGGGACGGTTGCCTAAATCACCTAAATTCCAAAGCTCGATCCGAAAGGGAATTTAGGTGATTTAGGCAACCGTCCCCGAATTATCCCTCAATCGTCTCCATGAAATCGACTTCGTCAGGCGTGAGTTCGAGATCGTAAACACGAAGATCTTCCTTCATGTGCTGGAGGTTCGTGGTTCCGGTCAGGGGAACCATTCCGGCCTGCATGGCAAATCGAAACACGACCTGCTCCGGCTGAGCAGCGATGCGCTGCGCAATTGCCAGGACTCGCCGATGACGCAGCACGTAGGGATTTGCCGTCAACAATGAGAAACCCTGATACATGATTCCCTGCTCGCGGCAGATCTGGCGCACTTCTCGATCCCAGCCTCGATTGGCGAAGCAGCGATTTTGAACCACCATTGGCTTCACCTTCGCCTGTTGAACCAGCATGGCGAGCTGCAGGTGGTTTACGTTGCTGATACCGACCATACCGGCGTGGCCGGCGCGATAGAGCTCTTCGATGGCGCTCCAGACTTCCCAGTCTTCCTGGCCTAGCGCGGGATACGAGTACGGACCGTGCAGCAGATACGAGTCCACTCGATCGGTGTTCAGATTCTTCAGGGACGATTCAAAAGACTGCGCCACTTGCGTCCTGAGATCCGACTGCGCATCGTAAGGTCGCCGGTGATCCTGACCGTTAAGCGGCGTGAATTTCGTTTGAATGAACAGCGAGTCCCGATTCCGGCCATCGACTGCCAGCTTCGCCAATGCTTCACCGACGAGAGGCTCGGAGTAATGCCTGGGCTGATTCGCCGTGTCGATCGCGCTGAAACCGGCCGTCACCGCCATTCGAACCAGTTCCGTGGTTGCGTCCTTCTTCCAGGCGGTGCCGTAAATAAAGGAAGGTTTGTCCATTACGAGCGTTTCTTCTGCATCACGCGCGTCATGTATCGGCTCGTGCCGGACCCCACGGGCTTGGTGCTGTTCCAGATTTGATGTGAGATTTTCCAGCGGCCGTCATGGTCATAGCGCCACACGCTCAGAGTCCGCACGTCATCCCGGATTTTAGACCCGCCGCGTCTGGGGACGATCACAACCGATATGAGAGACCGGTGAAAGGCCTGATCGTTGACGGTTGTGACGTCGCAATCTGTCTCCACCGACGATTCGATCTGGAACCACTGGAAGTATTCCTGCCACCAGGAGCGGATTTCTTGTTTTCCGTAAAGCGTCGTATCGTTGGGCGGCATCACCACAGCATCTTCGGCGTACAGAGAAACTAGGGCATCGACGTCGCCGGAGCGCGACGCGTCGATGACATGCTGATGCGGAACTTCCTGCGGACCGGTCATTTCGCTTCCCCTGACTGGCGCGATTTCTTCTGCATGAACCGCCACATGTAACGGTTTGTTCCGATGCCGATGGGCTTCGTACTGTTCCAGCTCATCTGCCACATCTTCCAGTCGCCATCCGCCTGCCGCTTCCAGATAGTAAGAAATCGGCCGTCGTCGCGGATCCGGTTCCTGCCTCCCAGCGGCGCGATTGCAATCATGTATGTCGTGCATTCGGTCGCGAAGTCGCCATTGAATGCGATGGTGCGTTCGGGCTCGGTAAAGGCAGCGAAACGGAAGTACTGGAAGTACTCTTCGAGCCACTCCTTCCACTCCGCCTTACCGTACAAAGTGCTGTCGTTCGGCGACATGATCACCACTTCGTCGTCTGCAAGCGAAATGATGCCGGCTATATCGCCGGCCTTCGCCGCATCGATATACATCTGCCGAAGAAGGAAAATCGGATCGTTTTGCCGGGCAACTTCTTTACTCATGTTTGAAAGACTGGAAAGCCCTTTTACACCCCGGCTTACAGTCAAGTCAATGGTATGCTACAAATCCGTGGCCATGATTCCGAAACTTCTTCACGAACACATCAATTCTGCGTTTCCGGTAAATGTCTGCCTGATCGCCACCATTTTGCCGAACGGGTTTGCGCAAGTCACGCCGCGAGGCAGCACCATGGTCTTTGACGACGACCACTTCGCGTTCTGGGAACGTGGCCGAGGCACGACCAACGCGAATCTGCAGGACGGCAGCAAGGTGACTATCTTTTTCCGCAAACCGGAATTGCGGCAGGCCGGAGTCCTGCCGAAGGGCGGAATCGCCCGGTTCTACGGTGTCGCCACTGTTCAAAAGTCCGGCCCGGTTTATGAAGAAATCTGGCAGCGCATGATTCAGCCCGAAAAGGACCGCGATCCTGAAAAGAAAGGCTTCGGCGTCCTTGTCAAAGTGGAAAGGGCTGAGGAGTTGGATGGCAGCCCACTGAAAATAGGAGGATAGGCCACGAATTGAACGAATTAAATTCGTTCAATTCGTTCAATTCGTGGCTTATCCGCTCCGATGAAAAGACGATGCGTAAGGCAGCAATTATTTGTGCGATCTTGCTGATGGCTTCGGCCTGTGCCCGAACACCGGCGCCAATCGCCTCCTTTCTGGACAACAAACAAGGAGCGGTCTTCGTCTTCCTCGCCACGGATTGCCCGTTGTCACAGAACTACATGCCTACGATGAACCGTCTTGCGCAGCAATTTGCGAAGAACGGCATCGGCTTTTACGGCGTCTTTTCGCAAGAAGAACTGCCCCGGAAAACGTTAGATGACTTTACGGCCTCGTACAGCATGAGCTTCCCTGCCATCCGGGACGCCCAGTTCAAGCTGGCAGATTTTTTCGCAGCGACAACCACGCCTCAGGCATTTCTCACCGATTCGCGGGGCCGCACGCTTTACAAAGGGGCGATCGATAATTGGGCGCCGGAATTGGGTCAGCATCGAACCGTCATCACCGAACATTACCTGCTCGAAGCGCTCGAAAGTCTGCGCGACAGCAAGCCCGTTCAGATCAAAGAAACTCCCGCGGTCGGCTGCTTCATCGAGCGGAAGAATCAAGGCT
>CAVTWA010000005.1:0-926714 GCA_963738025.1 uncultured Acidobacteriota bacterium
AATCGTTCGAATTCGGAAATTCAGATGTGTGCCCCCTGATTTAACGGCTTCAGAAAGTCAACCGGACTGATGCTTTGAAGAAGCGTCTCTGTGTTCCCTTGTCCTGGATGGAGCCGAAAGGCGTGTTTCCGTTTGTATTCAGGAACGGACTCGACGGCGTCGGATGGTTCAAGACGTCGGTCGAGTCCATTCGGATTTGCAGCGACTTCGACTCGGTGAGCCGGACCGATTTGGCCAGGGACGCATCGAACGACCAGTTACCCGGGAGCGTTAACGATGCAAGACCCAACCCGCCGCGCTTTCCCGGTTGCGGATTCTGCAGCACGACGTTTCCGTTGCTGTCGGCGATGGCCTGGAGGGTGCAGAAGCTTGCCAGTTGGGTGGCAACTGCCGCGCATTGCGGATCTTTCGTTCTGGTGAACGAACCAAAGTAGGACCCGAAATTGTGGTCCGCGGGGTTTGAGACGCTCACCCAATTCACCTTGCCATCTCTCGGGAACTTCCCGACGATATCCGGAACCGCGTTACCGTACAGGCCTGTCTGGCTGGCAAGGCCGCTTGAGGCGTTCACGTAGCTCGCCGAGATGCTTGCAGGCGGTCCCGAACTGAGATTCACAATGCCGCTGGCCTGCCACCCTTCGATCACCCGCGCCAACACACCATGACTGTTTGACATCAGCAACTTGCCCGGACCGATCGGCAATTCGAAAGTTCCGTAGGTTTTGAAATCGTGGGTCGCGTTACCGGGACTAAGTTGGTAGTCTTTGTTGCGTTCCACTGGATTCGTATAGCTTTGGGCGGTACTTAATCCATTTCCCGCGGCGAACGAAACCAACGGAGTCTGCATCGATTTGGAGAAGATGTAGGTGGCCTGGAAAGTCATTCCATGGGTCGGCCGCAAGGTGCCCTGGAGTTGAAGGGAGTTGTATTTCGATGTGCCTGTGTTGCTCCAGTAGTTGGCGCCAGAACCGAGGGCGGTACCGGTGCTGAACTGGGGATTGGCAGAGATCCAGTTTGCGGGGAACAGTCCGGCCGGCACCACGGGACCGCCGGCGATCGTTGTGCCGCCGGGGACATTAAATCCCAGATTGGCGCGCTTCAGCACAGTGCCGCGCTCTCCGGTGATGGATACCGGGACCGTTCCTGACGGCCCGGCGCCAACACCGTTAAAGTAGTTTAGAGAGTTTGCCAGGGTCTGGAAGTCGCCGTTGGCAAGCGCGTCTCTAAACGTCGTGCTGACCCGAAGATGCTGCGAGCCGCGCTGGGTTATTCCGTCGACGGGGGCGCAAACGGCGGTGGGATTTGCCGGGTTGCATCCCGTTACGTTGGGATTCAGATTCAGTCCCAGGAACATCTGGTCGAATAGCGGATCGTTGCCGCCGGCGCGAGTGGTTTGCAGAGCGTTGAAGAGTGGGGTGTTATAGAACACATCCGGCGTGTTGAGATCGTACCAGCCCCACAACCCGGTGCCTTTTGTGCCGACGTAACGCGCATCCAGGGTGAAAGTACGAGTGACTTGTCGAGTGATCGAGAGGGTGAAGTTCTGGATGTATGGAGTGTAGAAGTTCGGATCGAACGCTGCCGCGCCCTGGGTCAACTTGGCCAGCGGGATCGGCTGCATCGGCAGGGTCGCCGGCGTGAGCGGAATCTGCTTCTGCAACGCCGCCACGTCGAAATAGCTGCCGTCCACAGGCCCCGTCGTGGTCACGTTACTGAGGAAGCCGGGCGTTGTGAAGATGAAGTTCGAAAGGTTGCCGGCGTGGCCGCCTCCGGTGTAGCTCATTTGATAGCCGCCGCGGACGTTCGTTTTTCCTTTTCCAAACCATGGCAATTCCCAGGCGAAGCCGACAGCAGGTCCGAAATTGTTGTAGTCATTTGGGAAAATGGTGTCGCCCGGTTTGGACGTCTTGGGCCCGACAAACTCCAGTTGTGTCTGCAAGCTGGTGTTCACACCATTGTTCGGATTCATCCAATTGCTGAAACTGCGGCCGGATACTCCGAACAGCGCCAGCGCATCCTGACCTCCAGCCGGCCGAATTGTCAGCCCTTGGCCTTCGTACGGTACGCCATAATATGACCAGCGGACTCCGGCATTCAGAGTGAATGAGGGGCGAAGCTTCCAATTGTCTTTGAAGAACACGGACACTTCGTTTTCGTGGGGTTCCATGACTCTCCGCTGTTGCTCGAGGTAGCTCGTCCAATGGTCGAGCTGAGTCGGCGATGTAATAAAGTATCTCTGCGACGCGCTGGCGACGGAGCCGGCCATGAAGGCCAGGAGTTGCCCAGCCGTCGTCTGACTGGTCGGGGTGAGTCCCGGGAAGTTGGCCGCACTTGCAAAAGCAGTGACGGGATTCAAAGCCGAATTGCCGCCGGTGCCCTGCGGCATGGTGTTGTCGGCCGTGCTGACGCCGCTTGTGTGGGTAAGCAGCAGCTCGACGCCGCCTTTAAAGGCGTGCTTGCCTTTGTTCCAACTGACCGAATCGGCAAAGCTGGTCAGAGGAGTCGTGTTCCCCTGTATAGCGCATAAGGTCAGACAGCTATAGTTATTCACGCTCATTCCTCCGACGGCGGAGGGCGCGTAAGCGATTGGAAAATTCTGTCCGGACGCATTCGCCCCGCCTTGCAACAGGAGCGACAGGGGAACTTTGCGTTGTTCGGGATCCGGCACTTCCCACGGGCCATAGATCACCTGAAAACTTTTCCGGTACCCAAACCGCGCTTCGTTGACGATGTTGGACGTAAGTGTCGACGTGAAATTCACCGTAAACACCTGCGGACGGAGCTGCATCTGCTGCGGGTGATAGCCGGGCCACAAGCCGGCGACGCCGCTATTATAGTAATCGGAGTCTATCCTTTCGTTCGTGTAGTTGACGGCGACCTTGTGCCTGGCATTAAAGTTGTGATCGACTTTCCCGTTGAACTGCAGGCGGTCGGCATCGAAGGTGTTTCCGCTGGCGAGGGGGTAATCCCCGAGGGAATGCCCACGCCAGGTCCATTGAGTTACGGCGGTGTTGAGTCCATCACCGCCGTCAAAGGTATTCGCGTGCGGCATGGCGGCGAGAAACTTCTGGCTGGTGCCGGAGGGATCCATCTTCGAGCGATTCGCATCCCACGGGGCGCCGGCGACAACAGCGTCGGAACAATCGGGCTTTGTCGGATTGCTCAATAGAGGACCGAACACACTGCGGTACATCAATTGACCGGTGTACGGCGTCCCATCAGGATTGATTGCGGGGGCGACCGGGTTGCCAAATGAGTCTACGGACGCAGTCGTCGGACTGGCGCCCGTCCTCACCGTTTGCGTGTTGATATTGCCCGGCGTCCAGCCCGACCAATAACGCAGAATTCCGTGCTGCGCGCAATCGGTAAGCGTCACCGGACGCGAGACCTGGCGTTCACGTTCGATCTGCTTGTCGACAAGGACGAAAAAGAACGTTTTGTTCTTCACGATCGGCCCGCCCACGCTGCCGGTCAATTCGTTGCGATTGAGCCAGGGCGGCGTTGTGGGCGACCACTTTCCATTAACGACCTGTTTATTGTTGCTCCAGGTATTCGCGTCCAGCTTGGAGTTTCGAACGGTCCAAAAACCGCTGCCGTGAATCTGGTTCGTGCCGGATTTGGTCAGGATCTGCACCTGGCCGTTGCCGCGCCCGTATTCCGCATCAACCGGTGTGAGAATCACCCGGAATTCACCGACCATATCGGGATTCAACATGGTGACCGAGCCGATGCCGTTGGCATAGCGGCCATTCTGAACGCTCAACCCATCGCGGACGGTATTGACCATGGACGCGCTGACACCGGCAAAAGTCGTGTTCTCGGTAAGATCCGTACCGCGTACCCCGGCCATCGTGCTGGTCACCAGATCGAGAACGTTGTTGCTCACCAGCGGGAGCTGTGAGACGGTCTTTTCGACCAGGACATTTCCGATCGTCGATGACGACTCCGCAATCACAGCGGTGGCCTCCGCTGTGACTTCAACGGTTTGATCCGCAGCGCCGACCTGAAGCGTGAAGTTGTACCGCGCGGCGGCGATTTGACCGAGCTGAACAGCATTAAAGACCTGGGTTTTGAAGCCGGGCAATTCGGCAGTGAGCTTATAGGTCCCCGGCAGAAGAGTCGGAATGTTGTACGCCCCGGATTCGTTTGTTATCGCCGTGCTCACCACGCCCGTCTGCGTGTTCGTGGCCGTAACAGTGACGCCTGGAATAAATGCCTGACTGGGATCCTGAACAAGTCCACCCACAGATGCATTGGTGCTCTGTGCCAATGCTGTTTCAATGTAGACCAGACAAAACAGGACCACCGATACGGCTGCCAATATTCTGCGCATGATCGACTCCTCCCGCAAAAAAACTCCCCCAATGAACTCTACGGTCCTTGTTTCCGGTGAAAATTCCCCCCACTCTATTTCCGCTTTAAGGGCTTGGCAACTAAAATATTGAAGAACCTAATCAGATAGGGCAGACAGCATCCTGAAGAATTCCTGAATTGCATCGGGAATAAAAGCTGAACGGAGGTATCCCTCTAACAGGAATGGAGTTCTGTTGTCCGGCCTGGCTCTATCGGTTAAGATCTGTGCAATTTTCCGTGCAGGTCGAAGTGTCTAGAACTATGAAATACCATCTGGGCGAGTACGAACTGGATCCGAGCACCTACTCATTGTGTCGCGGATCGACCCCGGCGCCGGTCAGCCGAAAGCGTTTGAGGTCCTGCTGTATCTGGTAAAAGAGCGGCATCGCGTCGTGTGACCCGGCACGAACTGGTCGAGCACTTCTGGGAAGGCCATGAAGTTTACGAAGAGAACTTGACCAAATGCATCAGTGAGTTGCGCAAGGCGCTGAGCGATCAGCAAAAGCCGCATCGTTGCATCGAGACGATCCCGGCGGTGGGTTACAGTTTTTCGGGAGCTCTCGGACACGCCTACGCCGTACCGGAAAGAAAGCGGAAGCCCGGATGCTACTGCATGACTTGAAGGAGTCCTCTGCAAAGCATTACTTCCCGTCCTACCATCTGGCACTCATTTACGTCGGCCTCGGCGAAAAAGAGCAAGCGCTCAACCTGCTCGAAAAAGCCTATGAAGAACGCTATCCGTGGTTGATCCATCTGAGTGTCGAACCCCGCCTGGATCCGCTTCGCTCCGAGCCACGCTTTAAGGCCCTGGTCAGCAGGATTGGCCTGGGACCAGTCGCGCACCCGTAGGTCTCTGCAGTCGTCCGTTGAAAATTGAGAATTGATTAGTGATTACTGAGAATTGTCCTTGGAAAGATCAGCAAATGGACTATTTTCCTTGGTCTTCGTGCGGACTTGTTCAGAACTCTCCGTTAAGCGTGTTTCGCACCAATATCGGAATCTAGTCCCGAAAGTGGTGTAACTGATCTGCCATGCATCCTGGAAACTGGCTGAACGCCACCACATGCGGAAGATGTTCATCCAGCCCTGGTTATCTGGATGATCGAAGTTCTCTTCAAGATTCAAATCAAAATAGATGTCCTCCATGAGCTGCATAAGCGAATTGCAGTAGAGGAATTTCGACTCGATGTCCCTGGACCATGAACGTTCGTAAAATTCCTGCGCCAGGCCCTTGAGGTCGGGACTGTTCCGCAATCGCTCCGCGAGCCGGTCAAATGCCTGGCCGTGATTTGCGAAAAATGTCTCCACTCGCGCGCTTTGGGGGGTACCACGTTTGACTCAGATTTTCGAAGAAAGATTCCACCGCCGGGTGCTCTATGGATGCGGTGGCGTTCAGCTTTTCCACCGATCGTTTAAACACCTTACGCCCGATGTCGTATCCCAGCCGGCGATAACTTTCAAACTGGGATTCCGTGAACCACTGATCTGCAGTGCTCTGATGCGGGAACTCCGGGTGAATTTTCTGATACTCCAGCACGTCGGCCGGCTCGTCTCCAGTCAACGAGGTCTTGATGTAGAGCAGATAACCCTCTTCCTCTATCCGGGGTATTTGATCCTTCCTACGGCACAGTGCGCCCGGCTCTGGCGGGTTTCAGGATCAGGTTTAATCCGGGTTACATCTATTTTGATTTCGGCGCCGAAATCCGCCCGGCATTCACGTATGGCATTGCCGAGATCCTCGAAAGCAAACGCGCTATCCTGCGAGCCGTCGCAGGCAATAATGTATTTGCAGCGCCGGCGGACCAGTTCATAGATTCCGAGGTTTTCAAAGTGTCCGCCGTCGGAGAGATTCACGAATCCCCTGTCCTCGTTCGTAAGGCCCAACAGCTCGCAGAGGAGATAGAAGATCCCGGTCCTGGGCGACGATCGATCCCAGGTCCACTCGTTGCGAGGGTTACCCAGCCACGAACCGAGCCGAATGTTGAACGCCGTCATCAGGAATGCCGTTGCCGGTGAAGTAAAGGAGCCCATATTCGGATTGACGGCGGCGCCAGAAATTGCCATCGCTCTGCCAAGATACATTTTGCCGCCATAGTGGGTCGTTGGCCGGTACGCGGACTGGGCGAGCCAGCTGGTTTCGGGAGACGTATCGGTACGATGGAATCCGCAGTAATCGGGCGTCATCACAAAGG
The DNA here is from genome assembly GCA_963738025.1 of uncultured Acidobacteriota bacterium. Lineage (GTDB taxonomy): Bacteria > Acidobacteriota > Terriglobia > 20CM-2-55-15 > 20CM-2-55-15 > 20CM-2-55-15. Next base: position 6,546 of record CAVTWA010000005.1, read on the forward strand.
ACGTTGCTTTGCGTTCCTGCCAGGCGAGCCTCTTCCCGTGCACCAGATTCAAACTTGTGTTGATGATCGGATACGGTCGCCGTGCGACATTGCTTAGAGGTATGTCGTCATTTGGATCGAATCCTGTAAATCGGTCTGCGGTCAGGTCCCTGTTTTTGCGCGCGGCGCCCAGATAACACCTGACGAGCCGGTTCTTATAAAAATATTGCATGGAAAATTCGTTCAGGTCGAAGCGCCGAGACAGGAGTCCTGCGAGTACCAGCAAAACGATAGATGTGAAGCCTAGCCACGGGGCTTTGTTTACGCTCGTGTCTATCGATTTCCAATAGTCCGATTCCAGCGCCGTAAAGCGATCGGGGCTCAGAATGCCTGACCCTGAATTGAATAACGGCTGCGGCGACCCGCTACCGGGAAGGTAGTGCACCATGACAACATGCGTTGCAAAGGAAAGAAGGAACAAGAGACCGACCACGAAGACATATGGAGCATAGGTCGCGACAAGCTTGAGTGATGCGCTCGGCGCGCGGCTGCCTGAACCACCGCTCTTCGGGCTCCATGCCGAGAACAGCCCGGCGGCCGTGGAAACAACCCACCCGATGGTCAGCGCGGGTAAGGCAGCCCTGAACCATTCACCGGCCCAGATGAGCAGCAGCGGCGCGTATATCGCCGTAAAAAATAGCGCGAGCCAGGCAACGGCACAAATATTCAACCAGGTTCCTGCACGGCTGATCCATTCTCGCAGGCCATCTTCGAGAGAACGTCCGAGCAGTCCGATATGAAAGGTCAGAACCAGCGAGACAGCCGCAACCATGCCGACTGGCCCCGCCGTAATGAGAGTCCACTTATTCGCAATGTCACTTGAGATCTTGATCAGAGCGAAGGTGATAGCTCCCGCCAGCACGCTCGACAACATGGAAAACAGGAGCAGCTTCCATAAGGGCAATGGCTCTGTTGCCGGCCTGCTGCGGATTTTTCCGCCCTCCTGCACGATCAGTAGCGAGAACAAAACCGACAAAGCCACGTACCCTGCCGTTGCCAGGGAGCGCTCCTCCGTAATTTCCTGAATCCGCACCGCCGAGTAACAGCACAGTGCAAATAATGGAAAAACGACAGCCAGCAAAACCTGCCACTGCTTCAAAGTCTGATTGCTTCCATATGTCCTCAGCCCTCTGGCCGAAGAGATAAGAAAAGTAGACAGGACGGCGAACCCAACGACACGGCCCCATACTGGAAGTCCGACGAAGAGTCCGGGGATCAGATACAGCCACCTCGGCATCAACAGGACGCCCGCGAGGCCAAGTATTAATATGGACTGGATCAGGATCGTATTGCGGAGCCAGATCGCTCCAATCGACCAGGTATCCGCACTGAACAGGCCCAACTGGGGAGTCAGGTAGTTACTGTAAGCACGCAGAAACTGGATTGGCTCCCACGCGGCCGAATTCGGATCCGGAGACTGTTCCGGCGACAGATTCTTCTCCAGCTCATCGATTGAGGGGGCGGTTTTCAGTCGCGCGAGCAGCCATGACCCGATATATCCCCCGCCCGACACGGTGGAAAGATAATCAACATGACGCAGCAAACGAAAATCGGCAAGAGCCTGCGCGATTCCAAGACTGAAAGTCGCACTGCGGATGCCCCCGCCGGAAAATGCCAGGCCGAGAAAGTCGCCGGCGCCGATCTTGTGCTGATCCACAGCGGCCTGCCGCAGTCCGCCAATCACGACGCGCTCCTTCTGATTAACGACTGAAAACGAACACGCCGCGTTCTGTAGAGACCGCGGTTCTTTCGTCAGCCGCCAGATGACTACTCCAACGACGAAAACGAAAGAGAGCCCGGCGATGGCAAAGTTCCATTCCGTACAGAGACCGCCGATCGCCAGTAATAGAGCGCTCGAATGTGACGAGAGATAGTGCAGCATCGTGTAATTGTCGATGGCGTCGGACGGGATAGCGGAAAGAACCGACCACGACAGGATGCGGCCTAGTTTGCAGGCCGATCCGGACGGATTGAGCACGTTCATCGCGAGGCGGCAGGCCAGCGAAAGCGTGCATGGATACAGAAGGAGAAAGAGAAAATCAAGCTTGATGCCGGCAGTCAAAAGCGCGCTGTTCTCAGGCGTCAACTTCTGCGCAGCTTCCTCGAGACCGCCATTCAGCGCGCGGAACTGAAGGGTGTGGTAGGTGAGTTCCTGAGGCTTGAAACTGTTCACTCCCAGCCCGGTTGCCACCGTCGCGGCGACCAGCCCGCCCAACAGCCATCTGGCAATCGGTTTTTTGAGCCATGAATCGACAAAGGACATGGGCACCTCGTCCGCGTTAAATGTGAATCGGAACTCTTAATCGTTCATTGCGAAAAGGCCTTGCTTGAAAAGAGTTGCTGGACATCGAAGCTCAGACCAAATGAAGGTTGAATGGCATCAGTTCCCCTCCTCAAGTCGACATCGACCAGAAGTCGGGCGAACATTGAGAAGGCGGACGATCCGATGTGACGCTGCAGGTACCCGTCGACCTTGTATCTTTTATATCGGTTCGTTACGAAGAGATCCGTTCGACCGTGGCCAATTTCCAGGTAGCTCCGTTTGTAAGGGCCGGCGACGGCCGTTGCACCGATTGCCAGATGATGGATATCAAGAGCGTTGCTGTCACTTCCCGCGACATCGGCGAAACCGGCTTGCGCCTTGAAGTAGAGCATGGCGGGACTTGTGCCGTTTTTATTGACTGGCCAGGCTTCAAAACGAAATCCGAAGAGCCTTCCAGGGAAGTTGCGTTTCGAAGCATGTAGAGCGCGTTTTGCGGGATGTTTTTGCCCAGATCTTCGAGGCTCTTTTCCGCGTCGAGACAAGTCGGAAAATTCGGATTCTTGGCGCAGTCCACGTCTGCGCTCCGGACGCCGTGGGCTGTCTTACCGTAAAGCCATAGCTGGAATGGCCAACGAGGTTTGCCCTGAACCAGGCGATATCCGAAATCCAAGCCGAAAACGCCCCTCTCTTGCGGCTTGGCGTTTGCCGTCTGGTTGTAATACCTCTGAATCTCACCGGAAGAAAATGTATCGATGGCAAAACCGATATAGCCTTCGGCCTCTAAATCCTCCCGCGCATCTCCAGCCACGACGGTTCCGTCTGCAGAAGTAGCTCCGCCGATCACCTGGTTCACTTCAATCAAGTCGCCATTACGCAGCAACATCGAGCTTGCATCTATTTTGAATTGGCCGCCCGTGCAGGCCACTGGAGTGATCGACAGTTGATAAGGTCCGTGAGAAACGGTCCCGCCGACCTGCGCGCCGTTACTGCAGGTACCGATGATATCCGTGCTGTCGATAGTGATAGGTGCTAAACGGAGGGGATTCTGGGCATTTGTCAGCTGAACAGAAGTAAAAACAACTAAGACCACGGCAAGGATATTCTTCGGGACAATCCAGCAGTAGGGTGCGAAAGCGCGGCGAGTTTTCCTTCGCATTGATAAATCCTCCTGATCTGTTCGCGCTTACGGCCAGGTGCGGTCAAGGCGGCTTCATCAATGACACTGCGATTGCCCCAGCGCAGTTAAGAGTCTTTTATGACTACTTGTCTCTCTAACAAAGCAATTAGAACAAGTGGCCTGTCAGAATCCTTCCGAAGCGATCCCCCCGAACGTGTCGCACACCATAACGTACCTTTTAATCGTGCCGCGCACTGTACCTCACTACAGGGTACGATTCAAGGAGGTAAGTGCGTATTTTCGGAATTTTTCGGGCGTGCCCGCGGCGATTCGCGTTATCCACGTCGCATCTCAACTCGAAGGCGCGACTGCAAAATGGTTCTTCGTCGTTTGCAGACGTGGATAGACGCCACAACGATCTGTAAGTTATCGATGGCTGACCGGAGAGGGAGATTCACACCCCCTGATGACGAATCAGTGACTTACTGACAGAAAAGCGAAGACGCTAGGGCAGCGATGGGCATACTGGGGCTCGTTACAGAACTTACGAAATTGATCACAGCAACAGCAGAAGTTGACCTAAATTCCGGTTCGGTAGTCGCCAGATATGCCAGAACAACGGAAATCCGTTCATATCCGGCGTACCGATATCGGCAATCAGGACCGCCGGCTTCCAGGTTTTTCAAAGGTGCAACGCTTTGGACCTGGAAGCAGCGGCCTGCTTGTCCGTCTTGTTCGAACATCAAGACGGGCAGATCACGAGTTTCGGATTCATCATCAGGGCGCGCAATCCGTTTGGGAATAGCCGATTCATTCGGTCCTATTTCTGAGTCACTTTCTTGATGTGGACGTGAGGTGGAGAAACCTTCTGAAGCTCCGCCACAAATGGTTGCACGACGGTGCTGGTCGGTACGGCTTTACCCAGAAGAATGTCTTCCCCTGTCACACTATTATCATAGATTTTCCGGTTGGCGTTATCGTCCATACTGATAACCGAACCATCCAATGAAATTCCTGCGAACAGGCCTTTGCTCCGTGAATATGCAAACACGGCAGATCTGAGAAGGACATCGGTGCCGACTTCAGCCTTCCGTCCGATTGGTCCAGCAGTGGCGGAAGCGTCCGCACCTAACTTCAGTTTTCCTTTCAAGATTCCTTTTATGCCGTCTTCATCTGTAAACACGAGCACGATATCGCTAGCTTGCAGTCCGATCTGGAAACCAAAGCTACCGCCCCCGATTTCGATGTAGGCCGGCGCACTCCAGCTGCCGTCTTCACGACGCTGGGACATCAAGCCTTTGCCCCACTGACCACCGATGCCGAAAGCCCCTTTCACGACATGCGGAATGACGGCGATACCGTGGGCTCGTGCCATCAACTCTTCCGGAATAGAGTTTTCGGGAATGGTCATTATTTCACTAAGAACGTTGACCGCATCTGCGGCGCGTTCGGCTTCCGGCGAATTCTTGCTGGATTGCCGGGCCATCACGGGATTACTAAAAGCAAATACAACGGCCACAGAACAGAGCGCGGTACAGGCAAAACTCCTTAACATAAGACCTCCTCCAACAAATGGATCACAATGCAAAACTGCTGTTGCTAGATTGGATTTCGCCCTTGAATGATGCGTATCAATACCGTGGCAAGAGCCAATATCAGCAAGATGTGAATAAACCCACCTAACGTGTATGAAGTAACCATTCCCAGTAACCAAAGGATCAGCAGCAGAAGAAAGATTGTCCAGAGCATGGAACACCTCCAGAGATTGTTATTTGTCCGATGGCTCAATCATGTCATCGGACAAAATCATTTTCGATTCGACGTTTTGAAGACTCCCATTACCTGAGCAAAGATTTGAAAACTCTCCAAACGGTCGCGCTGGCTTGCGCGATCTCGGCCGCTCTGCTAACCGATTCGATTTTCGGAGCGGCGCTTAAGAGCGAGTGACCTCGCGTTTTCCGCTATTTGTACGGCTTGGCGGGCCGTTGCTGAAACAGTCGTCTCTCCGGCTCTGCTTGCGTGAAATGCCTCCGCCTTTTGCAGTAATCGCTCTGCCGTCGCAAATAACTCTGAGGCGTTTTCTTCGGCGCCTGCCCAAAGTGCAATCCAGAGAGCGTTACGCGCTTCATACAAATCCAGTGGTGTGCTCGGCTCCGGGACGATGGGTTTTACGTTCGACGCCAAAACGTTTGCGGTATAACACCCGCGTGGTAACAATTCGTACTTCGCCTCGACTGCTTCGATTTGTCCAATAGAACGTTTCCCGAAAAAGTTTTCCATCACGACGGCGTCGCTCGGCTGAGAAACAGCGAAATATGGTTCCGCCGTGACAATCAATCCGAAAGTCTGAAGGTTGGTGCTTACGCTCAGTTTGCTCTTCGTATCCTGCAGGACCAACTCACCCAGATTCGTAGCGCGACCTTCGGGCGTGATGGCCCACATCACATACGTCAAGTACTCGGGTCCAAAATGCATAGCAGCTACCAAACCGTCGAACTCAGCCGCTATCTCGACGCGACTTTGAGTGTTTTGAACCCTTGCCTCTCCGTGTGAAGCTGCCAACAAGGCAGTGCCTTGGAAATCCACTCTGGTGACAGCGGAACGTTTGGCATAATTCACCGCCTTTGTGATCCGCTCCACAGGATAGATGGAGTTGTGCCCGCTGCCGTCAACCTGAGGTGAATTCGAATTGTGTGTCTGCGCTCCTTGCACTGTTATGGCTGCCACAAGAGCAATAGCAGGCAGAATAAGCTTCAGAGATTTCATGTCGTGCTTCGCTGCCTCCTTTCGAAAGAACTAGACGATGCACACAGATGGCCAAATGGCAATGCTCGGACACTTTTGCTCATTAACTTAAACAGTAGAAAGGTTAAATGCCGCTGGCAACATGCGTTCTGGAAAGCTTCGATGAGCCCGAACCCAACTGGATGGGGGAATGTTTTCCCTGCGATGCGGCGGTTGAGAACTGAAAATTGATTAGTGAATAATGAGAATTGTCGTTGAAAGGTCAGGCAATCGACGGATTTTCCAAGGACAATTTTCATTATTCACTAATCAATTTTCAGTTCTCAACGGAAAGCAGCCCCAGACACTCCAAATTTTTGCTGTCGTATCTGGCGGAAATCGCGAACAAGGATCTTGGTTGCTGTAGATCAGTCCCCGCCTGAGTCAGGCGGGGACTGTGGGCACTCATCCACATCAAAATATAAGTGTAATTCTGTTGTGCTGTCCGTGTTTCTTAAATTACTACTCTTTCTCTTCCCGCTAGATCGGTCTCTATCCTGGACAGCGGTGTCGTAATGATTCGGCGAAAGCAATCAGCGTAAAGGGGAAAGGGGCGGCCGGGTGAGAACAGTTTTTCGCCGGTTAGTCCGTCGTGTAGTTGATTTCAGTTCGCCTCATCATCATGCCGTTGAGAATGAGAACGACGATGGTGAAGACGCCAACCCAATGACAGATGCGAACACGGATGACGGCGCCGTGATCACAGCGAATGGTCCGATCGGTATGGGCACCGGCGTAATCGACTGAAGGTAGTGAATGATGCTGATCTGCTGGAGAGCTGAGGGCAGGAACACATTCGCCGATTCCCACAACAAGACGAATGCGGCAGGTATTGCGGGATTCTTGAAAAGAAATCCGGTCAGCATGAAAACGGATCCATATCCAACGCACCCCAGCAGCGCAATCCCGACGTAGGCCAGCAGCTCACGAGAGCCAGGTCCGCTGAAGAAGTGCGCCTCGGCCACGGTCGATCCGTTCACCGAATGAATCAGGATGTTTGTGACTCCGACGCTCGTGCAGTAAATCGCGCTCGTGATGAGCAATCCAGCCAGATATTTGCCCGCCACCAGAACTTCCCGCCTGACAGGCGTTAATAAATAAAAGTGCATGGTCCGTGTGACCATGTCGCCGCGATAAAGGCTGGCGAAGACCAGTGCACATCCGAACACAATCATCAGACGCAGCATGAATGTCTGGAACATCACCGCGAAGACTTTCGTGACATCGGCGTTGCTCGGCGGGGTCGGATCGATCAGCAACAGCATCGTAACCAAGGTAACAGGCGCTGCAGCGAGCAGCATCGGGAAGACCCACTTTCGTCCAGCAAGAAACTTGCGGATCTCGAATCCGGCGACGACGACCGTCTGTTCAGCCCATTTGGTCCATTGCGACATCAGAGCATCTCTTTCTTTCAAAGTCTTCCGGATCCGTTCGTGCCGATCAGGTACGAATAGATGGAATTTACATCTTCATCGATCGGTATGACGCCTTCGATCGTCAAGTTATGTTCGAGTACAGCACGGTTCACGAGGTTATACAGTCGGTCGAGACTGCGTGTCCTCACAAGCACACCGGCGCCGTCTTCCGTGATTCGGACTTCGACGACATGGTCTTCGGAAAACGCCCGGCTGGCGAGAATGGCGGGCCGGTCACACCGGATAAGAATTCCCATTGGATGTTCGGCCATCTCTTCGCGGACATCGTGAATGTCTCCCTCCGCGACGATGTAACCGTTACTCATCATCACGACCGAGTCTGAGAAATAATGTCGAGCTCATGCAGGATGTGACTGGACACGATCACGCAACAGCCCTTGTCCGGCAAGCTGCTGGAAGATATCGATGGATTCCGTACGCGCCGTATCGGATCGAGACCATTCAGCGGTTCGTCAAGCACCAGCACCGCAGGTTGATGGGCGAGTGCGAGAGCCAGCTTGACCCGCTGCCGCATCCCTTTGCTGTAGCCGGCGACGCGGCGGTGAGCGGCTTCGGTCATATGCACTTGCTCGATTACTTTCCATGCGGTGTCTTCAGCCTCCCGCCGTCCGCGATTGTGGAGGCGGAGCAGGGAGCAGACCAGGTTGAAACCGGTGACACCTTTGGGAAACGTGTCGAATTGCGGGCAGTATCCGATCTTGCGGTAAAACGTTTCCGGATCCGCGGCGCGCGTTCCTAAAACGGCGATGTCCCCTCTGGTGGGACGAATCAATCCCGTCATGAGATTCATCAAGGTCGTTTTACCGGAACCATTCGGGCCCACCAGACCGTGATTCCGGGACCGATCTTCAAATTGACTTTGTTCACGCCGAGTACTTCGCCGTAGAACTTCGAAACGTCTGTGAAAACGATCTGACCCGAATCCGTCGTCATCGGATGACCTCGTGCGCGCGGATCTTGCGGTTCAACAAAAGCACGCTGATCGCGCACACCGCGGCGACTGCAGTCCAGGCGCTCCATGCCGGAATCGGCGGTAAGCCAGGCGTCGGATTCAGCGCGCGGGCGGCAGTTGCGTAACCGTCGGGGTTGTTAACGAAGAACAGGGAATTCCAGAGAGTGCCGATCAGAACGATGGCATTCAACAGGTTTCCCCAGCTGGTCCGCAGGATCCCGTTGGCTGCGGCGCCGAAACCGGTCGGGATGAAGAAGAGCGCAAAAAGCATTCCGGCAGCTGCCGGCCGCCATCGCACCCAGGCGGAGGCGGCCATGGAGACGAGTGAAATCAACGCAACCCAGACCAGTGATCCGACGGCGATCGCGAATGCGAGGTGGATGTTGTCCACCAGCCATTGCCGACCCGCGAGTCCGGATTTGAGTGCATAGATCAGCAGCATCGGCAGGCCCGTGATCATGAAGAGCAGGATGAACAGAACACTGAATTTTCCAATCAGGTATTCGGCTCTCGAGAAGGGCCGGCTGAAATAGAGCGGGAGCGCATTATTCGTCAGGTCCGGCGAGATCAGGCCCGGACCGATAATGGCCGTGACAAATACGGATAACGTCGCTTGAAAACTCATCAGAGGCAGGAAGAACCCTTCGGTGACCGGAATCAGGTCCCCGCTGGGAACGTTCGCTCTCGGAAACATCGCGGCCAGGAGATCGACGTTGTGGCTGATATAGATGGCGCTCATTGCGACCAGCGTTGGAACGAAGCACAGCACGTAAAAAATGACAAGAAGCCGCGACTGAAAAACCCGGCCCAGAGCATATCGAGTCAGAATCCGGAATCGAAAGCGTTCCGCTGTGCGCGGGCCGTCATAGGGACGGTATCCGCGTCTATGAATGGCCATTTCTGCCCTCCATCGCATTCAGGAAGATGTCTTGAAGTGAATCGCGCTTGTAGTCGAGCCGGCGGATTTGCACACCCGTCTCCGAAGCAATCCGATAAAGGTCGCGAGTTTCGACGGTCTCCGGAAGAATCATTTTGAGCTTGCGGCTTCCATTGAGAGCGAGCTCGCAGCCAAGTTGTTCGATACGACTGAGAAAGACGGCCGTTTCGCCGCGGGTTTCCATCTGGATGAACTTGCGGTTGGTTCGGCGTTCTGCTTCGAGATTGCAATACGTCGCGAGTGTCCCGTCTTTCAGGATCATTACTTCATCGCAACACTGTTCGACGTCACGCAGGAGATGCGAGCACAGAATGATCGTCGTGTCCTGGCTGTCCCGGATTTCGCCGATGATCTCCAGCATGCGCTTGCGGCCGTCAGCGTCGAGTCCGTTTGTCGGCTCGTCGAGAATCAGCATTTTCGGAGCGTGAACGATCGCGACGGCGAGCTTCGCCATTTGCTTCATACCGAGCGAATAGGTGCCGACATCGCGATAACGCGCCTCGCCCAATCCAAGGTGAAACAGCGTCTCGTGTGCGCGCTCCAGTGCTGCAGTCGCCGGCAGGCCGGACAATTCCGCCATCATGCGAACGAGGCGTATTCCGGTCATGCCGGTGATGTAGGAATCGTTTTCGGGCATGTAGCCGATGGAATGGCGGATCTCGCGGGCTTGTGTGGTGACGTCCATTCCGAGAACGCGGGCGGATCCGCTGGAAGGCGGATGAAAGCCCAGGAGTGTCTGGATCAGGGTACTCTTGCCGGCGCCATTGGGGCCAAGCAGACCGATCGCCCGTCCTGAGAAAGTTCCGTTGATGTCTTTCAGGATCGGGCGACCGTTGAAGGATACCGAGAGGTTCTTGAGTTCTATTGCCGGGACCAATCGTTCTCCTGTTTCAAAGTTTGTTATGCGGTCTCGGCGGTGACTTCATCACTTCACCCTCTGCATCGTATCCATCATGTTCCGCAGTCCGCCGAGCATGAGTACATTAAACGCGAGATCACCTTGATAGCCCATCATGATCTGGTCGGGCGCTGCCGACGCGCAGACCAGCGTCGCCGGAGTCAGGTCCACGGTCTGACGCAAGACCTTCAACTGGTCGGATGTGACGCCTCCGATTCCGGCCGGTATATAACCAGCGAGCGAACTCGCCGTCTCGGAAAGGTTCTGGTAGAGGATCGCCGAACAATGATCCGTCCGTCCGCCGGCATCATCGACCGGAACTTTGTGGAGGTCGAAATCGATGACCGGGTCTGTTGATATTGAAGCGCCTGCGTGACGAGTCCTCGTGAGGGCGCCGCAATGACATATCCGAGGTAATAGGTATAGTCGACTTCCGTGCCGCTGCCGTGGCTCAATCTGTAATAAACCTGGCCGCCCACGGCCTCGGATGTCAGCGTTACATTGGGTACGCCGTTTTGAGCCGCTGTATTGTTGAACGCTGCCACCAGCCGCTCGATCGAGTTTTGAAGACGAGCCGAATCGTAGACTTCAGCCACGACCTTCCAGGACGGAACCGGCAGAAACGGACCATCCATCGCGATCACGAATTCGCCGCCTAGAGGCTCGGCCAGATCGCGCCGCGCATCGACGCCCGTTTGACTCTGGAACTCTTGCAGATGATCGCCTCCGAACGCGAGGATCTCGTCGAGTATTCCAAGGGCATCCTTCGTCACCGCGGACGCCAAACCGTAAGCCTGAGGCGAAACGAATTCGAGCGCGCCCATCGGGGCAGGCGGGGCGAGCCAGCTCACGACGCCGGACGGCTGCGACGTGAAATTCAACTGAGCGCGGGTCATTGTTTTGCCGAGATCTTGTTTTTGCTCAACGACCAGACGATCCACTCTATCCAGTCCGAGGAAACGCGCTCCATCGGCGCGCTGTGTGCCGGAAAATACCGTGGCCAGATCCGCGGCGAACAGTGTTCCGACGCCTTGGGCATAAGCCTGCGCGATCGATGCATAGAAAGGACGCGTCGAAAAACCGCTGTTGCCGGTTTGCTGCGCAAGAACAACGTTGTACAGCGCCTGGCCGGAAGTGGTCAGAACCAGCGCGGACGGGCCGATGTAGGCAATCGGTTCTTTACTATCCTTGCTGAGCTGAGCCAGTTGCGCCGGATCGGTGAGAATGCGACCGGCTTTTCACCGGAACCGCGTGTTGAGAGCGCGGAAATTTCCGCGAGAACGCCGTCCCGGTTCTGAATGCCGGCGAGAACGATCAGGTCTTGAGGTCCGGCTGCGCTGCCCGTAACGGCAACCGCGATCTCTTCTCCGAGTTGATCGCCAAGAGTCCGGACATGCGCGATCATCTCTTCGAGCGTGAGATCACCGGAATTTCCCCGCTGGTTGCGCTCGGCCCACCAGGCTTTCAGAAAATCGTTTTGATCGATCTTCTGGCGGAACAGATCGTAAGCCTGACCGAGAACGGAACTCACATTTGGAAACGCGCCGTACATGACAGTGTTGGCCGGAACGGTCGGCAGCAAGGCTGAGGTGAAGCGAAGCTGAGGTCCCGGGATCCGATCCTTCAGAAATCATTGACCTCAGCCAGAGCGTGCAGCAGCGCCAGATGAGTGTCCAGATTGCGGCTCCATGAAATCTCATCCTCGATCGATACCGGAGTCAGACTCGGATTCGTCGTCATCTGCTGTCCCGGAAAGAGCGCCCTCTGCGGAGCCGACGCCCGCGAAACATGAACTTCGCCTTCGAGAACCGAGACGCGCGAGCCCTTCACGCCGCTGCTGACGGCAAAAACGGTGCCGACGACAGACACGGTGCAGTCGTCGGTTGCGACGTAAAGATGCCCGTTGCGTTGTTTCGCGGCCTGCACAATGACGCTGCCGCGGTCCAGATTGATGCGGATCCCATCGTGAGCGCCAGTCAACGACACCTGCGAGCGCTCTCGCATTTCGATGCGCGTGCCGTCCGCGAGTTCGATAATCGCGCGCGATTCTGCGGCGGTCCGAACCTGTTCTCCCGACTTGAGCGGTCGCCCGCTGACACGGGATTCATGTTCAGGTCGGCGATCCGATAGAGCTTGCCATCGATCGTTCGCGCTACGGCGTGAACCTTCATGACAGGCAGCAGCCAGTTCAAATAGCCGGTCTGCTGGAGTGCGATGGCGGCGATCAAAGAGGCGGCGATCACGACAAGCGCCGCGGTCCGATTGAAACGATGTTCTGCCCGCACGACCTTCGAGCGTGGAGTTTCACCGCGGGCCTGGTTGAGGGCATTGCGGCATGCGACGCATTCGTGCGTGTGGTCGCGAAGCAGAAGAGCCCGCGCTTGCGACAGTCGTCCGGCGATGAAGTCCGGGATCAAAGCCCGATAGTCTTCGCAGTTTCGATCTGTTCTACGGAAGAACTTGCACCGCTCGCGGGCGCCAACTCGTTTCCGATCCGAGCCCACACTCGAGCCGCGCGGTTTTCCATGTCCATCCGGTCGGGTTCTGCGGTCCGCGCGGCTCCGATCGCCGCATCGAGCGCTTCTTTTGGGTTTTTGTGATTGGCATCCATATCAGCGTCCTCCCAGAAACTGGCGAATTGATTTCTGGAGACGGCGGCGTACCCGAAACAATGTGACGGTGACCGTGCCTTTGGATGTGCCGAGCATCCTCGCGACATCGTGAACATCGCATCCTTCAACGTAACGAAGGACGAACATTTCAGCCCAGGCCGGCTTCATCTGCGCAAGCTCCTTTGTCACCCATTCTCGAAGCTCGTTTGCGGAATGTTCCCGATGTTGTCGGGCCGGTTCTCCTGGAGCTCAAACTCGGTCTCTCCCAAAGGTGCCTGGCGCGTGCGAGTCCGTACGATGTCGAGTGCAACGTTGACCGCCGCGCGATGCAGGTATGCCGGCCATCCATGCTGATAGTCGGGAGCCCATTCGCGGCGGAGTAGTCTTAAGAATAAGGTTTGCAGAACGTCTTCGGCATCGGAGGCATTTCCCGTGATCCGGAAGGCGGCCCGATACACCATTTCATGATGTTTGAGGAACGCCTTCTCGAGCTCAGTGGCGCGCTGCGTATCGAGATGCGTTTCAACCGGCAAGGTCAACTCCCATTGTTTCTTTCGTCTCCATATACCTTACGGGCCAGAACGCATGCCATTAACAAAGCATTTACGCGTGCCGTATGAAAAAGTTCCCGATTAAGAGCGAAAGCAATGAGCACAAAGGGGAAAAGGGCAGCGGGTGAGAACGGAAATTGATTAGTGAATAATAAGAATTGTCGTTGGAAAGATCAGCAAATCGACGATTTTCCAAGGACAATTCTCATTATTCACTAATCAATTGTCAGTTTTCAAAGGAAAGCGGAGAGAGGGACGAACCTATTACAACTAAGTAGAATCAGTCACTTGCATCGATAAAAGAGAGGCCTCCAGGGCATGGATGGGCATGCTGGGGTGTTACGGAGCGCCTTGTTCCAGGCTCCCCGAGTGTGCGTTGTTCCAGCTGGATGGGAAGGCCCAGACGGTGGAGGCCTTCTGTTCCCGTTCTCCTCTAAGAGAGGGGAAGGAATGCGGATAATTTGTAAATTCGAATTTCAAATCATTGGCGCCGATTTACCAATTGAAATTCAAATTTCAGCTTGTTCGTCCCGGCGACAGTTTGAAATTTGAATTTTGAATTTGAAATCTGGATTTCAAAATCTTCGTCCCAATTTACGCTTTCAAATTTGAATTTCAATTCCTCGGTCCAGATCGACGAATTGAAATGCCGTTTTCAATTTCGAAAATCCAAACTCGATCCATTGGGCCCGAACTTTAAATTGAAATCGCGATTTCAAAATCTTCGCCTCGATTGACGCTTTTAATTTTGAATTTCAGTCCCTTCGTCCAGATCTACGAATTGAAATTTCATTTTCGATCTCGAAAATCCAAACTCAATCCGTTGGGCCCGAACTTTAAATTGAAATCGCGATTTCAAAGTCTTCGCCCCGATTGACGCTTTTAATTTCGAATTTCAGTCCCTTCGTCCAGATCTACGAATTGAAATTCCATTTTCGATCTCGAAAATCCAAACTCAATCCATTGGGCCCGAACTTTAAATTGAAATCGCGATTTCAAAGTCTTCGCCCCGATTGACGCTTTTAATTTCGAATTTCAGTCCCTTCGTCCAGATTTACGAATTGAAATTTCATTTTCGATCTCGAAAATCGAAACTCAATCCGTTGGACCCGAATTTCAAATTGAAACCGCAATTTCAAAATCTTCGTCCCGATCTACGCTTTGAAATCCCCTCTTTTCGGATAAGCCACGGATTGATTTGATTTCGCTAGAGTAAAAGGAGCCCACCAAAGCCGGGTTCGATCGAGCAAACGGGACCCGCCCTGTTAGCCTCTGTCTTCGTGGACGTTTCGAAAGGGGACGGACATGAGGCAGGGAGAAACAGGAGTTGATAGAGATGGACCAGTACGAACACATTCGGACTGCGCATCGCGTTTACCAGAAGAGCATTCGTCAGATTGCGCGGGAGACGGGTCACACACGCAAAACTGTCCGCAAAGCCCTGCAGGGTTTGCCGCCGAAGTACCGGAGGAAAGAGAATCTGGCATGTGCGGTGATGGACTCGGTTGCCGAGGTAGTGGAGAGATGGTTGAAGGCGGCTCAGGAGGAGCCCAGAAAGCAGAGACGACGGCGCATCGGATTTATACACGATTGGTTGAAGAGCATTCTTTTACGGGTGGCTGCCGTGAGGCGGGAGCCTCGATCGGAGCGCCTGGATTAAAAGCGCTTATATTTTTCGCTCTGTGAATGGTCCTTGCTGAAGAGCTGATAAGCCTTTTGAATGTTAAACTTGTGAACGTCTCTGCTCTACCCGCCCCCATCCTTATATATATACGTTTTCAATTCCCCGTCGCACATCCTGGCTGGTCATCCCGTAGGAAACCAGCTATCTTCCCTCAAGAGCCAGTACGGTACGTTTGAGTTTTTGTACGGTAAGCCATCTGTTACTGATGGTCCCGTCGTCATATCCTTTGCGCCCAGCTGATCGATCCTCTATTTCAAATGGAAACGTTGTAAACGGCCAGAACCGCCACAAATCGGCTAATCGGAATTCGCCACCCACAACAAACCTTGGGCCTCGCATGGGCCGCGCAGCGAGGAAGCGCCGAGATCGCGCAGACGCTACGTGAAGCTGGCGCAAAACATCAGGGTAGCGTCCGAAGCCGACCGGCAGTGGAGAAAAGTCTGTAGAGGTTCGATATATCCTGCAACCTAAAACGCATAAATGAAGGAGGTACGAGTGTTAGTGCAACTGTGTCCATCTTCATGTAGACTCTCGCGGTTATGAAGTCCCTCAAACCTGTTGCCGCCCTGGCTTTTATTGTTGCGGTAGCCGTCTCGATTAGTGCGCAAGGGCCCGCAAAAACATCTGGCATCCCGGATACAGGCAAGGCCGCCCTGACTGCGCAAATGAACGATGCGGTCAAACGCGGGGATGCGCCCGGCATTGCCGAAATCGTCGTCGATCGCGAAGGCGTCTTGTACGAAGGCGCATCCGGGCTTAACACCGACGCCATTTTCAATATCGCGTCGATGACTAAGCCGGTCACTTCGGTCGCCATCATGATGCTCGCTGAACAGGGCAAACTGAAGATCGACGACCCCGTCTCCAAGTACCTGGACGGCTATGACAAGCTGCAGGTCATCTTGAAGTTCAACGGGGCGGATGCGACTTATGAAACGCGTCCGGCGAAAACTGTGATGACGATCAAACATCTCTTGTCGCACACGTCGGGCATTGGTTATTCGTTCACCAGTCCGATCGAGTATGCGCTGGTAAACAAGACGAAGAGGAACGAGTGGGAACTGCCACTGCTGGATGATCCGGGTACAAAGTTCAATTATTCGGCCAGCACGCGCGTGCTCGGACTCATTGTCGAAAAGGTGACCGGCTCGCAGCTTGAGCCCTGGTATCAGGAGCACATCTTCAAGCCGCTCGGGATGAACGACACTTCGTATGCGGTGCCAGCCGGCAAGCAATCGCGCCTGGCGCGGCAATACACCCGATACACCGGCAAGGTTGAGCCGCTGCCGGCCTCGGTGGTCCCATCGACACCCTCTGCACCGTACCGCGGCGACGGCGGTCTCTATTCGACCATCGAGGACTACTCGAGGTTTGTGCGCATGCTTCTCAACGGCGGCACGTTGGGATCTGCAAAAATCCTGAGCCCCGAATCCGTCAAGCTGATGGGGCAGAACGCTATCGGCTCAATCTTTGTTCAAACCCAACCCGATGCGGACCAGCAGCGCACGAAACCGTTCCCCCTCGGCGCTGGCAAGGATAAGTTCGGTCTCGGATTTCAGATCGCGTCGAATGACCCGGCGATGAAAGGCTTCCGCAGCCCTGGCAGCATGAGCTGGGCCGGCATCTTCAACACGGAGTTCTGGGCGGACCCGGTTAAACACATCGGCGGAGTACACATGATGCAGTTGCTGCCGTTCTACGACGATGGAGCAATCCGTGCTTTGCGTGGCTTCGAGGAGACGGTGTACAAAAACCTGCCCTAACCGCCCGCGACGTACACTGATTGGCCGCGCCCATCACAGTCACGCTTCAGGTTCAAATCTCGCGCGCGATAGACTTCGCCCACCCCCCCCTTTGCCTAATAGGGCAGTGATTTCGTTCACGCCGAGTTGCGTGCTGACAGCGAGAGTCATGATTTTTCAGCCGACTATAGAACACACAGGCGACTTTGATAGAATGCCGCGGAACGAAAGTCATCTCTACACTGCAATCACGTCGATAAGGAGCGAATATGTGTGATCAGGATCATTCGGAAAAAGAACTTCAGGAGTTAGATGCTTCAGGTCTGATAACGCGGCGGCAATTCGGCGTGCTGCTGGGAGCGGGAGTCATCATGACGCCTGCCCCAAACTCGCGAATGCGGTCAAAGTGACCGAATCGGAAGTAACCATAAAGACGCCGGACGGCATGGCGGACTGCCTACTTCGTGCATCCGGCAACGGGTACGGCTCCTGGCGTTCTGGTCTGGCCGGACATCTTCGGTCTGCGGCCGGCGTTCCGCCAGATGGGCAAACGGCTCGCCTAATCCGGGTATTCGGTGCTGGTGGTGAATCCGTTCTATCGCACCAAGAAGGCCCCGACCGCGGAACAGGGCGCGGCAACGCCAATCCAGGGTCTGATGCCCCTCATGCAAGGCGTGATGAACGAAACCACACAGACGACCGACGCGAAAGCGTTCATCGCATGGCTGGACCAACAAGCGTCCGTCGCCAAGAACCGGAAGATGGGGACGCAGGGCTATTGCATGGGCGGCCCGTTTGCCCTTCGCACGGCAGCCGCGTCCCGATCGCGTCGGAGCAGCCTGCTTCATTCCATGGCGTGGAGCCGTCACCGATATGCCGAACAGCCCGCATCTACAGGCTTCGAAAACAAAGGCGCAGTTTCTCATCGCCATCGCGACGAATGACGATACTCAGCGGGCCTATGGATAAAACCGTCATGAAAGACACGTTCGCCAAAGCAAACGTGCCGGCGGAAATCGAAGTCTATACCGGCGCTCAGGCATGGCTGGTGCCCTCCGGACTCCGGTGTGTACAACCAGGCCCAGGCCGAGAAAGGCCTGGAGCCGCCTGCTCGCGCTCTACGGAAAAGCCCTCGCCTCGAGTTAGAGGTTGACGGCAATGCACCCCGAATTCGCACTTCAGAATTCGGGATGCGTCCTCAATCGTCTGATAGATTACTGCCATGAAACGCGCGAAAAGAATCGGCGTATCGCTGGTTGTGATGCTCGCAGTTCTGCCTGCCTTCAGCCAGGGTCCCAAAACAAACGACGGGCCGCAGGAATTTTATTTCACCCGCTTGATGTATACCGACATCTACAACAGAGGACCCATGCCTGGCGAAGGGCCGCCCGACCCGGCGACACTGGAACGCAACCGTGGGTATGGCGATCGCGCGACGCAGATATTCGGGCGCTGGATGATGGACACCTGGGACGCCGACATTCAGTACATGTGGGGCATCCAACGGTTGACCAACATCAGTCTTTCGGTTCAGCCGCACCCCTTGCCGATCATGTGGAAGGACCTTTTCGATTACCCCTATATTTATGCGGTCGAACCGGGTTACTTAAAGCTTAACGATGCCGAAGCGGCCCGATTGCGCGAGTACCTGCTGCGGGGAGGGTTCCTGCATGTCGACGATTTTCACGGCGGGCGCGAGTGGGCTCAATTTGTGAGTCAGATCAAGAAAGTGTTTCCCGACCGGGCGATCGTGGATCTGCCGATCACCCATCCAATTTTTCACACGTTTTACGACATCGATCACATCATCCAGGTGCCGAATCGCGCCTTGGCGAAATGTGGAAAGCTTCCGGCGGCAGAACCCGTACCTGGGAACAGCGGACGACACGCAGCCTCACATTCGAGGAATCTCCGATGACACGGGCCGGCTGATGGTGTTGATGACCCACAACTCCGATTACGGCGATGCCTGGGAATGGATGGATGATCCCGATTATCCATCGGAGTTCACCACTTACGCGTATCGCCTCGGTTTGAATTCGATCATCTACGCGATGACACATTGAGGCTCGTCAAGACCCTAATTGACACTGTCCTACGGGGTGTTCGGTTTTGGTATGAAAGGCAAGTACCGGAAGCGAGCACTAGCGACGGCGGGTAGAAGGTGGCGAGTGAAACCTATTCGGTCCATTTTCAGTGGCTTACCCAATCGTTTGTTTTTGGCAGGGAATTTGCCTTTGAGGGGCCAGCAAGGAGACCAGAATGACGAAGATCGCATCCCTGGCCCGAAGCGCCGCCGGCCTGTGGTCCGACATAAGAGTCGCGGTTCGCTCATTGCGGCGGAATCCGGCGCTCTGGCTCACGGTCGCTTTGACTTTAGCGCTGGGCATCGGCGCCAACGCCGCGATCTTCAGTGTCGTACGGAGTGTACTGTGGAGCCCGCTGGTCAATCGCGGCGAAGACCGCCTGATATACCTTCAGCAGAGCGAGCCCGGTGTGCAAGTGGACGACGCTACGTTCTCCATTCCGGAATTCACGGACATCGGCGCCAATTTGAAATCTATCAGCCAAATCGGCACCTTCTCCACCGTCGATTTCACGGCCGAGGGATTCGGCGAAACACGGACCATCCATGCGGGAGTGGTGGACGGTTCCTTTTTTCACGTCATGGGACTGAATCCTGTCCTCGGGCGCCTGCTTGATGCTCGCGATGATGGTCAAACCGCCGATGGCGCCATCGTGCTCACTTACAAGTTTTGGGCCGGCTCGCTGCATTCCGACCCCAACGTGCTCGGCAAAGTAGTCCGTTTGGGAAGTATGGGCAGCGGCCGTTCTGCCGTCGTGGTCGGAGTTCTGGAACCGTCGATTCCCTACCCGTCCGACACGGAGATTATCGCCAACCTGGTCACCAGCCCGCATCACCTCTCGGCAACGATGGTGCAGGGCCGCGAGCATCGCATGACGAATCTATTCGGCAGGCTCGCCCCCGGCGCCAGTCTCAAAACTGCGCGAGCCGAACTGCGCACCGTGTACGGCACCATGCTGGCTGCACATCCGGAAGCCTACAAGCCTGAGAATCATTTTCAGATCGATGCCCGGCTGCTGCGTGATCAGATCAACCACAATGCGACGAGCATCCTCTATTTGTTGTTTGGGGCCTCCGGCCTGCTGTTTGTGATTGCCTGCTCCAACGTGGCGAATCTGTTTCTCGCGCGAACCGTTCGGCGTGAATCGGAGTTGTCGATCCATGCCGCCCTGGGAGCCAGTTCGGCTGCCTTACGCCGGTCGCTACTGGCCGAAGGTCTCGTACTGTCCGCCAGCGGAGGCTTGGCGGGCATCCTGGTGGCTGCGCCCATGGTTGCGATGCTGTCGAAGTACGCTCTGCGCTATTCGGTAAGGGCGGCGGATCTGACTGTCGATACCAGCGTGCTGTGGATGGGATTGGCCTTATCGCTGGCTGCAGCCGTCTTCCTTGCTTTCGTGCCGCGCCTGCCTTCCCCGGATACGTCGAGCGGACTCGGTCTCACGAGCAGCATCGGCCGCGTCACGGGAAGCCGCCGCCGGATTCGGGTTTTCACCGTGACCCAGATTGCTGCTTCATTCCTGCTGCTGGCGAGCGCCGGCGTGCTGCTGAAAACCTTGCTCACGCTGCAAAAAGCGCAGCCGCAGTTTGAAACCGCGCGCGTCCTGACGGCGACTCTACCTGTGGTTGGCGATGGCCGCACCTCACAGCAGGCGGTCGAGTTCTATCAGGAAGTCCAGCGCAGCGTGAGTGCATTGCCGGGAGTGGAAAGCGCCTCAATGGGCATAAGCACGCCTTGGCGCGACAGCGGTTTTTTGAACTTCACGCTCCAGTTCGCGGTCGAGGGCGGAATCATGAGACCAACAAGGACGATCTCCGGAGCCGGTTCCGGACTGTTTCCCCAGACTACTTCGCCACTCTGGGAATTCCGCTTCTCGAAGGCCGTGAGTTCACCGATGCCGATCGGATGGGAGGCGAACCCGTAGTGATCGTCAGTAAGAGCGCCGCGCAGAAGTTGTTCCCAGGGCAGGACGCGATCAATCGGCACGTCATGTGGACCGATCCTTTGATCAAGTTTGTTCCCGGCCTCGGCTCTGACCCTCGGCGAATCGTGGGCGTGATCGACGACGTCGATGACGCCAACATCATTCCCCAACCCAACCTCACCATATACCTTCCGTTCGCACAGGGCCCGATTATCGTGGCCCAACTGTTCGTACGCACGAAGAACGATCCCGGCGGGCTGATCCCCACGGTCACGAAGACCATTCGCGCCATGGCTGCAACGCAACCGGTCGAGCACGCCAGCAGCCTCCAAGATGTCCGCACTGTAGTTCTGGCGAATAACCGGGTGAATACCATCGTCTTCGGCGGATTTGCTGCTCTGGCGTTGGCGATTTCCGTGGTAGGAGTCGCCGGCGTGTTGGCTTTTTCGGTGAGCTGGCGGACGCGGGAGTTTGGAATCCGTTTGGCGCTGGGCGCTCCGCCACGGCGGATTGTGGCCGGAGTGCTGCTCGACGGCGTGACGATCGCAGGGATTGGCATTGCCGCAGGCGGGCTGGTGGGCTGGGGGCTGTCGCGACTTGCGGGAAATTATGTTCCGGCACTTCAGCTTCCCGGGGCACTTCCCTTGCTAGGATCGGCAGCGGTCATCGTCGCTTCAGCGGTGCTCGCATCGTTGGTGCCGGCGGCACGCGCGGCGAGGATTAATACGGTTCAGGCACTGCGGGCGGAATAGGACACTGCTTTAAGAACGCCTTCGTCTTCGGTAATACTTCGCGGCTGTGTTTTCCATTTCGTCGACGGTTCTGTCGAATGTTTGAGTAACGCTTAGGTGGGTACGATATCGAAGGCTGGATCTTCGGCGTGCGTTAACGTAATGGACAATGGATTTATCAACTTGGTGGATTCTTCTATCCTGTCATCTTAGGAAAACTTCCTTACTTCTTTATTTCCTCCAGATCTCTTAAGCCGTCTGGCCCTGGCGCGAAAGAGGTTAAAGGTCTGAAACAAGGCCGGTTCCAGAAGGAATCCGACTTTTGGCGCAACACTTGCTAGGTCTCCAGGCATGAAACGCTTAGTCATGATGACATTGCTCGCAGCGACAGTTCTGACCGTCCGCCCGGCCTTTGGCGCTCAGGTCTCAATTGGTATTAGAATCGGTGCGCCGCCTCCTCCGCGTGTGGTCTACGTGGTGCCGACGAGACCCGCACCGGAGTTTGTGTGGGTCGATCCTTATTGGTATCCCGTGGGAAATCATTGGAAGTGGCACCAGGGTTATTGGACTCAGGCGCCATATGGCGGTGCCCGTTGGTTTGGTCCTCGATACGAAGGCGGGCTATTCTATGCAGGTTATTGGGGCGGTGAGCGTGGCCGCATTGAACATGACCACCACTGGGACCACGACCACGACCGGGATTTTCGAGAGAAACACGGTAAAGATAAGGGACATCACTAAAGTCACTAAGAAAAAATAAGCCACGAATTGAACGAATTTAACGAATGGATTCATTCGTTAAATTCGTTCAATTCGTGGCTTATTTTTCTTAGTGTGCAGAGGGAGCCGAATGCCCGGTATCGAAGTATCGGGCGGCGAACTCGAGAAAGACGGGCCAGTTCGGACCCGGTGTATGGCCGGATGAATGCTGGCGGAATGCGATGTCGCCCGTCATGACGGCAGTCTCGAGCTTCGGGAATTCGGTCGTGCCGAGATCTTTCTTGCCGAGCAGTCGATATACCGGACCAGCTCCGACGCCGGCGAGGAATGTGCCTTTCGGATCAACCCAGGCGTCATTGATGTTCGCGGCCTGTTGTTCGATAGGGCCGCGAGCCGCCTGGAATCGTGGATCACCGGGTTGCAGCATCTTAATGGAGCCGTCTGGATTCAGATCGGGACCGTTGCCTGTGCTCAAGAAGACGGGACGCGGCGCAACAAGGGCGACAAGTTCGTGCGAGTCCACCGGCAGCGTGTCCCATCGGCCGGCATATTTCAGGTAATTGCCAGCCATCCAGTGGTACTCGTTGGTGGCGGCGATATTCTCGATGGCTTCTCCGTATTTGCGGCGATGCAGTTTTGCGCCGCTCTGGCCCGAGGAACTGATGAACCCGGTTGCAAAGCGCTCGTCATATGCGAGCGCCACAAGCGCGGCCTTTCCGTCACGAGAGTGTCCTTGAACGGCGACCTTCTTCGCATCGACGGCCTTATCCGTTTCGAGGTAATCGAGTACCTTGCTCATGCCCCAGCCCCAGGCCGAGAGCACGCCCCAATCCTCAAGACTTCGCGGCTGGCCTTTGTTGACGAGGCCGATAATCCCGCACGTGAGGCCCTGGCCGTTGTCCGCCTGGATTGTTGCCGTTGCGACACTGGCATAGGCCCATCCGCGCATTGCGATCTGTTCCTGGGCGGAGGGGCCGGCGTTCCCGCCACCGGGAAGTGGTCCGCGTGCTGCGGCTGCCGCGCCAGCCGGTGCGGCGCCGCGAGGCGGTCCCGGCGGCGTGCCACGGGCAGGTGCTCCCGTGCCGGGAACCACACAAGGTGTCGTTGGTGGAACTCCTTCGGGTAATGTGCCCCCGGAACCGAACATCAGGACGACGGGTACAGGACTTGGCGCGTTCTTCGGAACGCTGAGAGTTGCCAGGAGCGTGACGTTCAAATCCGGATACGCCGAATTGTCGACGCGTCCAACAAGCTGCTTTGTCACGACCGGCACGTTGCCCGCTTTACCTTCGGTTATATTCGCGACCGTCCAGGTGACCTTCGGGATATTCTTCGGCCGGCGGCCATACACCTCGCGATCGAATAGTTCGACGATTTCGGCCCGGCGCTTACGCCATTGTGCTGCCGTCTTGACTTTGGAACCGTTGTTGAACATCAATGGATCGGGTAAGGTCGGATAAGGATTCGCGGTCTTTTCATCGTAGGTGGACGCGAGGTACGCTCCCGGGCCACTTGGAAACATTGTGATTTTCAACTGGTCCATGACCCTCTGCCGATCCTGCTGGCTGGTCATGACGACATGAGGCGGTTGCTCGCTCAGCGCCGCTCCTGCTGCAGCCGTCAACGCCGTGATCAGTCCGATACCGACTACCATTTTCAACGATCGTTGAGTCATAAACACTCCCTGAAGGGAACGAAACCACAAGACGCACAAGAGGCACAAGAAATTTTGTGCTTCTCGTGCCTCTTGTGGTTTTCTTCCGCTTTCTTAAGGCACGTACGCCGGTGGTTTGATGTTAAACGTGCCGTCGCCGACGATCATTTCCGGCGCCTGGTTGTTGTCCTGGCACACGAATTCAAAGCTTTCGCCGGGTGTAAATCTCAGATAGAAGCCGCTCTTCCACGTGGCCGTGTATGCGCCGGGGTCATCGACTACAACTTCGTACTTGATCGTGTTGTAATCCGTACGGGTGAACCGTTCGATCATGTGAAGTTTGTCGGTTGTGGGAACTCCGAGGTTATCGATCCACACACGCTCGTTGAACCCAACGGTATCGACCACGAGCGTATCGCCTTCCCAATGTCCGATCGAATGTCCGCGGTTCGAGGGTGACAGGTTTGCGGGGTGAGACCGCCCGTCCATATAAATGTTCCGGAAACTGTGTGCGCCACCGGTTTCGAAAATGTAGAAACGCTTTTGTTCCCGATCATCGACGAACTGAGTACCGTATGCCGTCGCCACCTGACGGGCCCCGCTCGAGGGTTTGCAGCGGACGTAAGGTTCATTCCGGATTTGCACTCGATAGTCAAAAAGGGCTCTGGCCCACGGCTGAAATGGAATCTGGCTGAGCTTGGGTTTTGCGGCCAAAAACGGGTCTGCAGGTTCTCGTGCATCCGCTGCGAACAGGCCGAAATCGGTGGCTGTGTCCGGCCGCGCCAATGGAATGTTCGTAGGGCCGGCGTCCCAGAGCCCCGGAGGGTCGCCCGGAACTTGTCCCAGGTTGATTTGTCCATCCGGGAGACGAGGTGCTGGCCGTGCCGGCGTCGCTGCTCCCCGTCCTTGTCCGCCTCTTCCTTGACCTCCTCCGCCGCGTCCCTGTCCCTGACCGCGGCCGCCATTCTGGCCTCCGGCCTGGCCGTAAACGAGCGCTGGAAGATTGATCGAAACACCTAGCAATACGACTGCAAATATCAAACGATGCCTCATGATTGCCTCATCTATATATAAATCGGGTTATTAAGGCCTGTTGTCCTGACAATAGGAGACCGGCAACTCCTCGGGAACCCACTGGAGTGTCCAGCCTGCCGACCATGAGCGAGTGTATGCGCCAGGATCGTCGATGGTGACTTCATACTTCATCGTGTCCGAATCCGTGCGAGTGAACCGTTCGACCAGATGGAGTTGCTCGGTGTGAGGAAGGCCTCCGTTACTGAACCAGAATCTTTCGTTCAGGCCCCTGGTGTCGACGACGAGCGTGTCCCCTTCCCAATGACCGCGGGCGTTCCCGTAATACAAAGGGTTCGTGTCGTTGCCGCGAATATCGCCCTGCTGAGGCCGTCCGTCGGTATAAATAAAATGCCACTCATGATTGCTGCCGCCGGCCATGACAAAGATCCGTCCGAGGGTCTTATCTTCCAGAAATTGATTTCCGTAAGGCATCTGAAACTGGCGTAATGCTCCGGCAGGTTTACAGGTGACGAACATCGGATCGTCTTTCATGAAATTCCGCTGCCGGTATTCATAAAGGTCGCGGGCCCACTTCTGGAACGGCGCGACTTTGTCGATGTCTTTGATGTTCTTCAGCAAACCGTTTGCATCCGCTGCGACATCAACTCCCTTTTCCATCAATGACGTTGAACTTGGTTTCGCCCAGTATCCCGTCTCGCCGGGAGCGGCGCCCAGTCGTGGTTTGCTGTCCGGCCATCGTGGAGCCGGCTTGGCAGCCGGAGCCTTGGTTGACGGCTTCAGAGCTGCCAGCGCTTCGGCTGAAACGTTCAATACTTTGCGGCCGGAGCTGGTGAGCGTGATGGAGTTGCCCCACAGTTGCAGACTTCCATCGCGAGCGCGGATGCCTTGAACGGTTATCGCATCACCGGGCTTCACGGAATCTTTGTTCCAACCGCTGCGCTCCAGATCGATCGGGTTTTCCACTTCGACGGCCCAATTAACCAGACGTCCTCCATCAGGTGCGTTCATCAGCACGTGCACATGAGGACTCGTCCAGTCCACTTTCGTGACGGACCCTTTCAGCGTTTGCGGCTTCGCCGCATCAAACTTTCCCAGGACTTCGTGATGTGCCACCAGCGGTGTGGCGGCGAGAATACAAACCAGTGCGGCCGGCGACCAACGGATTAGACTACGGAACAACATTCAATCCATATCTCCTTTGCACGGCATTATATGTGTGGCGGTTGGTCGGCTTTGCACAAAAAAGGGAATCAGGGCGCTCATAGAGCGCCCTGATTCGCCCCAAGTCTGTGACCGCCCGTCCCTTTTTGTGCAAAGCCCGGTTGGTGAGCTCTGCAGAAAAACGTCGGGAGGCGCGGGCGTAAAGCCAGCGTTTATGTGGTTGCTACTGCGGCCAAATCCGCGTGTGAATTCTGCGCGAGGGTCCGTTGACGACCGTTCCAGACCCAGCGTGTGAGGCCGATCGCATCTATGCCGGGCCGGGTCGAAAGCTGATAAATCGCCAGCGCGGGAAGCGTCTGGTAACAGCCCCACTCTCGCTCGCTCGTCATCATGAAGTCCAGGTCGAACGTATGGATCAGCCCCATGCACTTTGCGCGCATGTCCGCGTCGATTCCGACGAATGCCTCGTCGAGCAGGATGAGGCGCGGTGCGAGCGGGTCTGCGGTTCTATAAAAGGCGGCCGCTGCGGCGAAGTGAGGCAAGGTGAGCGCAACAGCCTTTTCGCCGCCGGAGCCGGTGCCATATGTTCTGCGGGTCAGGCGTTTCCAGACTCCGTCCTGATATCGTTCGATGCCGAACCAATGCCACTTGCGATAATCGAGAGCCTCGGTGAGGGATTCCTGCCAGTTTGGACCGTCGGTCTCGGAACACCCGGTTTGGATCTGTTGCTGCAGAAATGAGCCCAGCATCTGGCGTTCAGTCGGAGACCACTCGTTGCGGGGCTCCATCAGCCGCTGTCTTGCGGCTAGCATGCCCGAAGGACCGTCTTCAGCCGGCTGCCAGACAAAGCGTAATTTCATTCCGGTGCTCATCGGCCGGCTTTCGAGTTCGACATTCATTTCCCGAACCTGTTCCTCCGCCCTGTGAAGCAGTTCTCGAAGGTGACTGGAAACTGTACCGACGAGGTGGTTTTCCAGAATTTCCCTTTGTCTGGCATCCAGAAGCATCTGGCGTGCGGCGACATCCTCGGACAACAGTCGCCTCAATTCGTCGACAGGACGTTCTTGTCCGGCGAATACGCCTGTAGCGACGAACACATCATCCCGAAAAGCCGCCGACGATTGGCAACCCTGGGCCGAAAGGGTCTGCATCAATGTGCCGAACTGGGATGGTATCGCCTTCTGCAGTTGTTCCCAGGCATTGTCGCTTGCGTCAATGGACTTCAACCGCGCCGCCAGCTCAAAAGCGACCTCCACTGCTCGCGTGGTTGAAGGTTTATGATCATTGTCGGCGGCGATCCCTGGAGCGGCGAGCTGCAGCAGTCCGGTTGATGCGAACGTCAACAATGAGGCGGCCGCGGAGTCCCGCCGGTCCGTCTCGCCGGTTAGCATCTCAGTGCGGTTCCTGAGGCGCTCGTCGACGCGGGTCACTGCGACTTCGGTGTCGTGGTAGCGCCGCCGTAATTCTTTTTCCTGAACGTGCAATTGGTCGAGCCGCTCTCGCGCGTGAGCGATACGCTGGAGAACCTCGGCATAATCTGTCTCGACTGCGTGGCCTGCGGCTTCGAAGGCAATCTTCGCAGCGGTGGCGCGGCGTTGGAATTGTCCCACAAAGTCTTTCTGGCGCGCTTCCCTGGCACTGGCTTCACTCAAATGCGTCCACGCCCGGTCGCTGGCTGCTCGTGCTTCCTGGAAAGACTCCAAGGCCTGCCATAGAGAGAGAATCGCGAACCGATACGCGGTAATGCCGTCTTTCAGGGTATCGAGGTTATCGAGCCATTTGTCAATGCCGAGGTCGGTTACTTCGCGATCGCGCTGCTGCCGGACTTCATCGAGGCGGGATTGCTTTTGCCGTACGTGGTCTTCGGCTTCCTGAATCCGGTTCCGCAGGCCGTCCAGATGATGGCCTACCGCAACCGAATAGTCATGCGCAGCACGCAGCCCCTGGTCCGCGGGCGCTGCATGGGCTTCATTGCGCAGTATGCCTTCGCGGCGATTCAGTTCGTCAATCTCGTCCAGTACCGCATCCAGCCGTGCCTGGGCGTCAGCAATCGCGGCCTGTGACTCCAGGATTTGCTGAGGCTGTGATTCGCTGTTCGCCAGACTTTCGTGTTCCGCCTCGAGCCGCGCCAGTTCTTCCGATTGCGTTTTTTCGAGTTGCTTCAGAAACGAGCGCTTGCCGGCGAAAGTGGCAGTCAGTTCCTCGACTGCTTTAGCGGTGGCGGCAGCAAACGGGTTTGGGCGCTGAGGCTTATCACAGAATTCCGTCACAGAGTTCAGGAAGGCATCGTCGAAAGGTAAGGGCAATTCAGTCAGGTCCGCCGTCCAGGCGGAGACTGCTTCGAGAAAGGCCGTCGCCGCCGAGCGATGCTCCTTGATGGCGTCATTCAAGCGCTCGCGCGCATCATCCAGCAAGCCGGTTAACTGGTCTCTTTCTGCGCTGGCGCGTTGGAATGAGTCTCGTGCGGCTACCGCCCGTTCGTTCAATTTCCTTGCATGTGAGACCTTTTCAATTTGCTTTTGAATTCCCGCTGCGATCCTGTCTCGAGCGTGTGGCAATGCAAGTTCGTCTGCCGTATCGAAATCGAGGGTGCACGCTTCGCGATGGAGGTGTTCCAGACCCGCAGACAAAGCGGCATGAGCGGCAGCATCCGCTGCTGCAGTTACTCGAAGTTGCCGATTTTCGAGAGTCGTCCGCAACCCCAGGTGTTCGTCAGTGCAGCTTTTCCGCAGCCGGGATGTCTCAGCCAGCTCTGCAGCCGCGGCCTCCGCATCCCGTCGCCGCTCGGCTGCGTCGCGGTGTGCCTGTTCGAGTGCCTGCGGATCCTTCATTTGCGGACTCTGCTGGAAAGCGCGTATCTCCGCCTGTAGCGCATCCTGTTCCGACGAGAGATGCTGCATTTCTGTTTTCAACCGCGCCAGTTCAGCCAGTGACCGATCGCATTCGGCTTCGGCTGTCAGAATCTCCTTTACGGCCGCATCATATTCGTAGTGTGCTGCCAGAACTCGGTCTGCGCGCCGCTTCGCTGCGACTTCCACATAATGGCGATAGTCGGTCAGAAATTGCTCGACGGCGGATAGCGCGGTTTTAGAAGAATGCAAGTGCGCACGATCTGTCTCGAGGTTTGAGAAGGCGTCGGCGAGGGTCGCAATCACAGCGGATGAAACCGGAGGCAGTGCTTCGCTCAGCGCTCGTGATAATTCCTGCTCTTCAAGACGCCGCGTCAACTGAGGCCGCCGCAGTTGAATCAGAAGATTTACCAGGCTGGCGTAACGATAATCGTCGAGCTTGAATAAGGCTTCATTCACGGCGCGCCGATAGGCGCCGGGTGAATCGAACACCTGCCCGGCAGAGCCAATCTTCTCGCGCAATCGGTCTTTGCCCAGGACCTGGTTCGACCGGGTGGCGAGTTCCAGCTGCCTGCCGATTCTTTGCGTCGTGATAAAGAACCATTGCCGTACGCCGCTCTGGCCCTGCAGTGCGCTGAGACCGCATCCGAGTGTCAGGTAGTGCTCGACGCCAGTCTGGTCACAGCGGCCGAATTCGATCCAGGTGTAACCAGTTCTCTCCGGATACCGATCCATGAGCAAATTCCATTCGATTCTTTTGGACGGATCGCCATCGGGCTCCAAACGCAGGGGACTGACATCGCAATCGAGCAGGAAAGGGAGTTGTAATGCGAGTATTCGCGACTTGCCCGTGCCGTTATTCCCACGTAACAACAGCCGGCCATTCTCGTAGTGAAATTCCTCGCGGTCGTACCGGTACAGGTTGACGAACCCGCTACGCAGTGGCTGCCATCGTTCCCGGACCGGATGTGGAAGAGTTCGTGTTTCTGCTCGCATAGAACTTACTCCTGGTTGAGCCCCACTTCACAATCGACTAAGCCGGTTTCTTGAGTGCGCTTGTGCGCGTACCGCCCGCAAGCCGCCAGCGGAACGACGCCTTCAGCCGTCAATTGAATGAGACGAAGCGACCGAAGACGCAACAATACGTCCTCGATCAAGTGCACTTCCTCGCCGATTTTGCGCACCTGCTCTTCAATCATCACCGTTGGAATCACGGCGTCGGGACAGTTCCTGAAGAACTCTGCCAACCACCTTGCCAGCGAAAGTGCCACGCGGCCCTCCGTACTGTCTTCCGGCAGCTTGAGATCCGTGAGGTCTCCGCCATCGTCAAGCATCGCGATGCCTTCCTGGCGAACTTCCGCGATGAGGCCGGTGGCTTCATGAATTTGCCGGAGAAGATGGCCGCGATGCTGGTCGAGATAGATGCGTTCTTCTTCGTCCAAGTCGTGGAAATAAAGTATTGGATCGTCCAGGAGGGCGCGAACAAGGCGCGCCCTTATCTTATGAATCCGGTCTCCGTGAGTGGCTGTTGCATCGTCAAGCAGTCTGCTGAGCGGATCTGTTTCCGTCGCGACTGCTGAAGGGCTGCGCAACACATTGAGGATTGCGGCGAGACCATGCCGGTTGACGTTATAAAGAACGTCAACTGAACCGTTCCGGTTGAGGAACTGCCGCTCGTCTCCGTCGATTCGATGCATGACACCGGCATCGATAAGGAATCGTATCGCGTGCACCAGATCCCGCCGCTGGTCGTAATTTTCGATGTCGAGGATCATGCCGGCGGCCTGCAGGTCGCGATCGGCATGAACGAATTGCATGATTTTCACTGCAATCTGACCAATTGTCGTCTGCGCATCCGCTTCTTCCAGTGCCGCAAGAACCAGGCACAACAGCGCGTAGCGACGTCTCGAAAACGAGGTTCCGCTCACACGATCGATCGCTGGTCTGGTGTCATCTTGAAGATCAGGCGGTATCTTGCGGAGCCGGACGACCTCTTTATCGATATGAAGACCCCAGGCCGGAAACTTCGCAAGCCAGTCTTTCAGCCACTCTGAATGGCGGCGAACCCGGATGTAATCCTCGCTGGTTTCGCCCGTCGCCGTGAGCATCGGATAGCGTAACAATGCTCTTAAAGCACGGCGCCGATCGGCTTCGATTTCCGGGGTTGCGGTGGATGATTCGAAAGCGCTGATCACGTCAGGACCTCTTCGGCGGCAACGTGTTCAATTGTGATCCAGTGGTCCGGCCCGGATAAAACACCGTCCGCCGTGACAATCGATGCGTCGCGGCCATCTTCAGCCGGTTCCAACCTTATTTTCAGGCAGCCGTCGCCGGAAAAGATTTCCACCGGTTCAGTCGAGAGGAGCCTGGCCGAGACTGCTTCTCCCAGTAGATCCAGAAGCAGATCCAATTCACCGGTCTCGAGTTGGTCCAGTTCCGATAAGCGCATGCGAGCACCGGTGCCGAATCGGCTTTGCGCGTTCAGAATACGTACGGCTTCTTCGTGAGCGGCGGCAGCAAGCTTTTGTTTTTCTGCGCGGCGGTCGACGATGTACGTCAAGCCGCCTGCCTGGGCACTGCCACTGTAGTCCTGGACACCCGCGGGGATAAGCAGCGGAGGTGCGTCTAGCCAGGTTGTGTTGGGCGGAACGTGCCGGGCTTCCAGTTCATCCAGTGTCGCTTCATTGATCAGGAGATGCCGCGCGGAGCATAAACCAAAAACGGCCCGCCAGAGGCGATGCGCGTCGGCATCGGATTCCGCCTCCGCAAACCACCGCGCCAGCACGCGGAAATCATTCGACCGGTCGATCCGGTGAATATGCCGTTCATTTTGACTGGTGATTACGGCCAGCAGGGCCGTCAGCGCAGTTCTGATGCGTTCACGCAAGACTTCTGCATTGGAGAGGCGACCAGGTCGTGAAATAAACCAGTCGCAGAATCGCAGCCAGAACAGACGCCATTGGTCGTGAACGCTTTGGATGTGCTCGGAAGTGGTTTGCGTGACACTGGGACCGCAGCGCTCTGCGACTGCCTGAAGTAATCTTTCTAACCCCGACGTTTCTATCTCCTGAATTGCCTCTCCGACGCCCGCGGCTGTGAGTACGAGGTCCGCTACAAAACGTTCGCCGTATTGCGCCAGTTGTCGTGCATCATGCGATTCGGACTGAATGCCTCGTTCCAATGCAGCAAGCAACGCTTGCGCCGTTGCGATCAGACCTTCAAATCGCGCTCGCAACAGGACCAGATTGCGATGGACTTTGCCGGCGTCGGGCGTGCCGACGGGAAATGCTGGTTTCAGCTCTCGAACTGCGTAAAGAACATCCGTCAGAGCCGTGCTGTCCAGGTTCCGGTTCTCGTTCGGGTCGTTCTCGAAAACTTCAAGTGCGCGTTCGGCCGCTTCACCTCTCGCCGTAATCTGGAATGTTTTGCGGGCCGCTAAGAAATCCTCAATTGTGGTGACATACGTTGTGTGCGAACGCGCTTCTAAATTCCCCCATTCGCACAATTGTGCCAGCGCCGACTCGATCTCTTCGGAATCGGGAGCCTGCAGCGCTTCTGAAATGTCGTGCAAACGCAGTTGGAATTTGAACCGCTCCTTCGCTTTCGTGAAAACGCGCATGATGCTTCGATAGAGCGGTGCTCTGACAGTAGCGATATAAGCGAGAGGATTTGCGTCGGAAATGCTCATCTTATGATGATCCGTTTGCAGGCGCCATCTATGACCTGTGCTCTCTTCGAAATCGGTGAAATACGCACGGACATAAGACGCGCCTGCTATTGTCGTTCGGCGAATTTCAGGACCACCGGAATCTCCGTCTCGACGCATCGAGCTTCGCCCTGCACGATAGCCGGGGAGAACTTCCATTGATCGATCGCGGCGCGAACGCCGTCATATAGAAGAGCGTTGCCGCCGTTGAGTTCTGCGGCAGTGGCATCGCCCGTTTCAGAAATCCTCGTCTTGACGCGTACGGTTACAGGAGACTCTTTCACCAAGGACCGGACGTAAGATGAAAATTGAGGGTCCACGCGGTTCTTCAAGCGGGTCAGAGCCAGTGGCGGCGCCATCTGAATACAGCGCGTGTGTGCGCAGGTCTTCATTTTCGCCAGAATGTCGTCGCCGAAGGACTCCTCGGGAAGCAGAGCGTTAACGCGTGCGCGCACCGCGTCCATGGTATTTCCGTCATCATTCGCACATGCCCCGGCCCATGAGTCCGCCAGACTAGACAGGGCATGCCGGTATTCGAGGCGGACTTCATCGACCGTTTCTGAAGTACTTAAAGAGACAAGGTCTCGATATTCGCGCGCCGCTGACGTAAAGTCGCCCGCACTGAAATCCTTTCGCCAGGCCAGAAGCGTCCGGTCGGCTGCGATCTCGAGCTTGCTCTGCGCCAGTTCCAGATACTGCGTTGCCAGGTCGTGCTTCGGCTCGAGACGCAGGGCGGTACGGAACTTCAGCTGAGCGTCCTCCATGTGATTTTTCTTGTACGCTTCCAGACCTTCCTTGAATACAAGCTCAGCAGCTTTTGCATTGAGAGCCGCAAGGGCGGAGCACTTCGCTGCATTGGCTCCGATCAGTTTAACGACTGCGTCGGAATTCCCGGTTCCTAACTGCCGTTGCGCTTCATCCGTTAATAATCGGCAGCGCAGTTCATTCTGTTCGGCTCTGGCCTCATCGGCCAGCCGGATGACCTTGGGTGAAAAGACCTGCGGATCGATGTGGTGATCCGCATCCAGCGCATAGAGCTGTTCCATGTATGTCTTCGCGCGGGTGCTGTCATTCAGGCCGATGTATCCAAGAGCGAGTTGCAGCTTGACGGCCGTTTTCTCCTCCAGGTTTCCCGTTTGCTGTCCGAGCAATTCATCTGCACGCAACAGCACCTCTATGGATTTCGCGAAATCTGCCTGGTAATAGAGTGCTTCGGCGCGAGCCAGCATCTCGCTGGGTTCATCGGCAGGAGCCGGCCAGACGGACGCGCTCGCAGAAACAATGATCAACAGCGGAAGAATGCTTCTGAACATTCTGGACATGGCGCACCTCATGGAAAGACGATTTGGATGCCTGTTTCAGTTCCGGTGACGCGATACTTCTTGGTTTGAAACTGCGGATTTTGAAAACTCAGTATTCCGCCGATGGGGACCCGGACGTCACTGAGTGGCGTCTGTCCGAGATCCTTACGCTCAGTCCCCTCCTGGAAAACTTCTGCCCACGGTTTCGAGTTGATCCGGACGCTCACGTCAAAGGAAACCATCGCTTTCGTCGTTTCATTGCTATTGATCACAAGCGTCACAAACTTGCGCAGGCTTCCATGACGGTATTCCAGTGTTTGCCGTCCAGCCGCCAGTTCGAGTGAGACCGGCGCCGATCCGAGATAGACGTCGTCCTTATAGATGTCGATCGAGGTGGCAGAACTGACAGCCAGCGTTCCGTTGGCGGGGGCAACTTTCGGGTCGGGCAACTTTTCCGGACGAGGAGTTGCAGGAACCGTCGCTGCAGATCGAGCCGGCGTTAGAACCTGCTCGACAGTTGGAGGATCGGGGGCCGCTGTCGAGATCACGGTTGCTTCCGCAGTAGGGGGAGGCGATACGGGCTCCGGAACAGGCGTTATTACTGTCAGAGGCGCAGCTTGGACAGGTGTCGGTCTGGTTCGCGGTCTGGGCAAACTGGCAAAAATAATCGCAACGCCGGCAACCATCGCGACGCGCAATACCCATCGTCTATTGAACTGTTGTCGAGACTGCCGACCGGCGCCGGGTATGAGCACCGTTTCTTCCACAGGGGTTTCCTCCGCTGGCAACGCTGTGGCCGTCTGCGCCTCTTCTTCGTGGGTTTCTTTAGAGGCGGCCTGGCGGAGAAATTCGCGCGCGTTTTCGAGATCGCGATGCATTTCCGACTGTAGAGCGGAACGCATCGACTGCGCCTGGGCATGATCTGGATCGATAAGGAGGATAGCTCGGGTCAAGTCCAGACAATCTTTCGTGCGCTTCTGCTGATAAGCCTGTCGCGCGAGTTCAGCGAGCCTGGACAGATTTTCGCTTGCCGATTCGCTTCTTTCGAGATCCGCAATCGGAGCTGCCGTTTCTTTTTGCGACATCTTTCGTCACTCCCAATTCGTGTGTGACACGACCGTAGCCTCGGCACTGTCCAGATGTGGTCCATCTGAAATTCGCGGCACGATGGGACCATTTCTGTCCTTCGTCCCGTCATCATAGAGGCGATCCTTCAAACTAGGGAGAGGTCGATGGCAAATGGTATGGTTGTTGAGTTTGCTGCGTTCCTTATGGCCGCAGTTGTTGTGACGTTCGTCGTTGCCATGTACAGGCGGCGGACGAACCAGCCCGAGTTTCCTGTCAATGCGCCCGTTCGGCCGCTCGCCGAGAGGCCGCAGCTTGTCGAGGCTAAAAACATACATCCGGCGGACAGCAGGGAAGTGCAGCCGCCGTTGGTAGTGAAAACCGTCACTTCCAATACTCCACCCGAGGTCGCAGTGAGAGCATCTGCAAGCTCAGAGGCGCCAAAGCCACCGGCTGTTCTCGATATGCAAGGAGCTTTAGCGACTCAGGGGGACCGCAACGAGCGGATTCTGGCAGGTATTTCCGAAAATATTCGAAAGAGCCTTGAAAAGAGACCGGTAGCGCAGAATTCTCCGATCCAGTATTCGGAATCCAATCCGAGAGTTACGGAATATGTTCGAGTGAAAAAGGAGATCATTACACCGCACGGTCAAATCCGCTTTTCGATATTAAAGGACTGGATGTCAACGAATATGCTGGCCATCTTCCGCCGCGCCTCGCTGGATTGGAAGACGCCAGACGATCTGATCGCTCTGGTTCCCGTTTACCTGAAGCCCGAGGCCGAGATTGTCAACGGTGAGGTTCTGCTCATCGGCACGCCGGGGCACAATGAGAAACTCGCCGTTCCGATCCGGAATCTCGATGCTGCGTCGGGTCTTCGCAACTGTTTCGATTTCATAACGGATGTTCGAAAAGCGGCGAACGCTCCCGCTATTCTGCTTAACTCCGAGGATGGTCTCGAAGTTGTATCCAAGGGGGTCATCACACAGCCAGTATTCATGAATGCGATCGAGCAAGGTCACACTGAAGGGAAGCTTCTGCTGGAGTCGGTGGCGCAGTAGAACCGGTAAGCCACGGATTGAAAGGGTTCAATCCGTGGCTTATTTTCAATTTCGGATCTCAAGGCCGCCCATCAGTACGGTACCTTCGATGATGAGCCGTTTTGTTGCCTCACGTTGATCGGTGTGATTGTTCACACCTCCCATGACCGGAACAATATGATTGACGACTTCCCAGGTTCGCGGAACGTGAATTTCGACGCCGCCCATAATGGCGGAGACGTCGATCGTCGCCTGATTTCCTTGCATGGCGGCGTCACGAAAATCAAGCTTAACGCCTCCCATGACCGCCGATGCGGATCCGCCGGTAAAGGAGGAGGAATTGTTCCTGGTTTCGACTCCTGACAAAAATGCATAACTCGAGAACGTGGAGTCGCCGGTGATACCCTGCCGGTTATCTGCGTTATGGGATTCGTTTGTCACAAGGAAAATGATTGTCGCGATGATCAGGATCGCAACGATCGGTCCGGAGGATGTATCCCTCCTGTAACGCATACGTGGTTCGCGTTGTATCCCTGCAGTTTGCTCGTCCGCCATTGGTATCCTCCCTCGAATCCCCAGAATTTATAGCAATCCGCCTGTTCCGGCGAGCGATTATCGGTGGATAGCGGTGGGATGCCGGTGAAATTCGGGGACGGTTGCCTGAATAGCCTAAATTTGAAACATGCAGAGTTGAATAATTCAGGCTATTCAGGCAACCGTCCCCGAATTAGTCCACTGCCGAAATTTGCTTCATGCCGAAATCCAACTGTGGTCCACTAATTGGCTGGAGGTGGTGGGCAATGAGTACGGATTCTGTGGCCGCGCTAGTGCCGGACGAAATAGCTGAGCTGCGTTATCGGCCGCTGTTTGCTTTTCAGATTCAGGTCAAAGGCCTGAGTGTCGTCGGTGCGACGCCAGGTCATGACAGGCGGATCGGTGAAATCACCGGCGGGCAATTCGAAGGCGAGCGGCTGCGTGGCCGGATTCTTTCCGGCGGCAGCGACTGGCAGTCGCTGCGTGCGGATGGAGCAACTACGTTAGACGTCCGCCTCGTCATGGAGACTGACGACAATGTTCTGATCGGCGTGAGCTATCTCGGTTTAAGGCATGGTCCAAAGGAAGTGCTCGACCGGATCGCGCGAGGCGAGAAGGTCAGCCCGTCGGAATACTATATGCGGGCGACTCCTTACTACGAAACCGCCTCCGAAAAATACGGCTGGCTGAACCGTGTCGTGTCGGTTGCATATGGTCATCGCATGGCTGGCGGCGCCATTTACCAGGTTTTCGAGATCTTGTAATAATCGTCAACCGGTGTTTTTGTGGCCGCGACCGATGTCACATTCCAGTTCCGGCTTCAGGCCGGCTTTGATCAGTTGGAAGCACTCGCAAGAGGCGCCCTCCAGTTGAGGCTGGTCGGTGATGATGACGCGGCCGCGTTGTTGAGTCAGAATGCCCTCTTCCACCAGTGCATTCAGGACGAGTGTGACACTTGCGCGTCGCGTCCCGAGCGCATCGGCGATTGCTTGATGGGTGCAGGGAATAACGTTCCCATGCGCACGATGGGCCATTAAAAGCCACAAAACCAGCCGCTGACGGACGGTGTGGAACATTGCACACTTGGTCGCTTGCACCATCCTCACGGCGAGTGAATAGGCAAACTTCAGCAGGACGCGCGGCAGTTCGGTAGATTCCGGCATGGCGGCGCAAAGCTGATCGATGGCAATTTGATAGGCGTCTCCGGCGATCTGGACTTCTGCGCTGACGGCCGCAACGCTGGTCAAGATGGCTGCCGGTTCGACAACCCCCTCATGACCGACTGCATATATCTCAACGACATTACCTTCCGATGCGCCGGCGCGGCACGAAACCATGGCGGTTGTCGGAAAGTACACGTGTTCTACTGGTTCGCCTTGAGTGGATAACACCTGGCCCGTCGATAACCCAACGAGGTGCATCTTGTTCTGCAGTCGCTTGAGATCGCCTTCTGGCAGTGCATCGAGCAGTTGATTGCCGGTGGACGTATTGAGCACGGTTTTCGACATGGTTTTTGTCGGATTCTGAGAGTCGAACGGGCGAAAGTCACGCAGGCATCGCCGGTAAGCGCTCATGTAAACGCGGCACGAGACATGCCAAAACCAAGACTGGCTTCTTTGCTATCACTTACCAATATCGGCGATCAATTCAGATGCCGGTGAAGGGAGATTTTGTCCGCCCGGTGAGGATGAGCTGGGATGTCGGGGACTGGAAACATAACAGTAAACGTGCTGCCTTTGCCCAAACCCGCACTTTCCGCGCTGACAGAGCCGCCATGTAATTCCACAAGCTGGCGGACAAGCGCGAGGCCCAGCCCCAGACCTCCGTGACTTCGTGCTTTTGAGGCATCTGCCTGAGTGAACCGATCAAACACCTGGGGCAGGAATTCCGGAGATATGCCTTCTCCGGCGTCCTGGACAGCGATTCGGAGATTTCGTCAGTCGCCGCGGATTTTAATGGTTTATTTTCGACCGATTGTGCCATAGCACCTTACGGCTACAGCCGCATCTAACTTCGACAACTTGTCCGCGTTTGCGGAAGATCTGTTGTGTGGAAAGTTGGGCAAGGCGGGCTGTTTCCTACCGGGCTTTAGCGGCCTTCCTCAATTCCGCATATCGCCGCTTCATACCTTCTGAAATTCTCTTCTTTGCTTCCGCGCTCATTTTCCGACGCTTCCTTGCTCCTGCCGGAGCGGCAGGCGCGTTGGCGGTTTCAGCGGATGGACCTGCGGGCGGCCGGTGATTGAGCTGCGTTCTGATCTGAGCGATTTCGTCATCAAGCTTAGCTCGTTCAGCTTCGAGACCTTTCAGAGCGAGTTCAAGCAGCCTTTTCGTGTTGGTCATTATTTAAATCCCTTCTCAACAGATCTTACTGTAGGAACTTTGCCGCCGAAAGCAGTATAGATAAATATGAAGTACGCGACTGCCAGGATCATTCCGGCGATCCACCATATGAGACCAACTCGCAAGCTGTAATCACCCGTTCGCGCGTTGTAAATCGTGAGTGAATACGAGGCCGCAGTGCTCGCCGGCAGAAGAATGGGATACAGGCCGAAAGCGGCTCCGGCCAGCATGGATGCCAGATAAGCCACGGATGAGAAGAACGCGGCGTGATCGCGGCCGCGAGCAAGGAACAGACGCATCCCGCCCAGACCGCTTGCGGCGCCGATCGGAATGAGCCATCCCCATGGATATCGTACTGAAATTCTCCATCACTTGCGGACGGACCGACAGCGTCGCGGCGAGACTTGCGATAGTTAAACCGACCAGCAGAGGCCACCCAATGGCAGCAGCACGGCGTGATCGGAGGTTTACTGTGCCTTCCGTCTTGGTCGCAACATAGAGAGCGCCATGGACGGTTAAGGAGACGAGAGCGAGCACGCCGGTGAGCGACGTGTACCAATCGAGAATACCCGGGTTGGGACCCACACGAAAATCGGTCCACAGCGCTTCAAAGAAAAACCCGTCCTGATCGAGGGGAACGCCGCGCATGACATTCCCGATGGCCGCCCCGAAGAATACCGCGAGCAGCAGGCTCGAAGCAGTAAACAGGAAGTCGAATGCGGACCACCACAAAGGATTATCAACGTGGGAACGCAATTCGACACCGATTCCTCTGAGCATCAACAACCAGAGGACGATCATCAATGGCAGGTAAAAACCACTGAACGCTGCCGCATACAACGAT
The DNA here is from genome assembly GCA_963738025.1 of uncultured Acidobacteriota bacterium. Taxonomy (GTDB): domain Bacteria; phylum Acidobacteriota; class Terriglobia; order 20CM-2-55-15; family 20CM-2-55-15; genus 20CM-2-55-15. The sequence continues at coordinate 46,551 of CAVTWA010000005.1, forward strand.
GGGAATGCGAAATACAGCGCCCCGCCCGCGGCAATAAGCCAGACTTCGTTGCCGTCCCATACCGGACCGATCGTTTTCAGTACGACGTTCCGTTCGTCATGTCCATGCGCAACGAACAGGCTGATAACACCGGCTCCGAGATCGAATCCATCCAGTACCACATATGCGGTAAGCATGAGCGCCACCAGAACGAACCAGAGAGTTTCCATATCAGTTCTCCGCGCCGTGATTCACGTCGTGCCAGACCAGAAAGAGAAACAGAATGGAAAGTACGGTGTACATTCCCATGAACCCTAAGAGCGTAAACAGACTGTTACCCGACGACACGTTCTGGGAGAAGCCGGCCTCCGTTCGCATGAGTCCATACACCAGCCACGGCTGACGTCCCAGTTCTGCAGTCAGCCAGCCCGCCGTATTCGCGATGAACGGAAATGGAAACGCGAGCATCACAATCCACAACATCCACTTCGAGCTGAACAATCGGTTCCGCCACAAAAGGAGCCCGGCCACGACGGTTATCGCAATGAAGATCGTTCCGAGTCCGACCATGATGTGATAGCTGTAATAGAGGAGCGGTATGTTATCCGGCCATAGATTTTTAGGAAAATCGTTCAGTCCTTGAACACGAGCTTCCCAGCGCCGATATGTGACAAAGCTTAACGCCCCTGGAACATAGATAGGATTATCCAGCTTCTGGGTTTCCATGTTGGGTTGGCCCAGCACGACAATGCTGGCGCCCGACTCGGTATTGAAAAGGCCTTCCATTGCCGCAAGCGTGGACGGTTGATACTGAGTAATAAGCAGTCCGCTTCGATCGCCGGTCGGGAAGAGTTGAATGATGGAAGCAATCAACCCCGCGGTCACTCCCATCTTCAAAAACAGGCGTCCCAGTTCCTCATGCTTGCGTGCGAGTACGTAATAAGCTCCAACGGACGCCATGAAAAAGGAGCCGGTCACGCAGGCGCCGAACATATTGTGCAGATATTGCCAGCCCGCCCACTCGTTCATGAGAAGAGACGAGAAGCTGGTCAGGTGTGCAGAGCCGTCCGGTCCGATACTGAAACCGACCGGATGCTGCATCCATGCATCTGTGACGATGATGAAGTATCCCGATAACCAGGATCCGGCGCAGATCATGATGGCCGCAAGCAGGTGCAGTTTTTGGCCGAACCTCTTCTCGCCGTACAAAAAAATGCCCAGAAAAGACGACTCGAGGAAGAAAGCGAAGACTCCTTCCATCGCGAGTGATGTCGCGATGACTCCGCCGGAATAGCGGGCGAATCGAGCCCAGTTCGTTCCGAACTGGAATTCCATAGGTATGCCGGTGATGACTCCGAAAAGGAAGTTGACTGCGAAGATCTTCGCCCAGAAGCGCGCGGCTTTGTTATATCGGTCCTCGTTGCGCCACACCGCCAGGATCTTGAAGATCACGATCAGCGGGGCCAGACCCATCGTCAACTGCGGAAACAAATAGTGATAGGTGATTGTGAACGCGAAATGCAGCCGGTGAAGGGTGAGCGCGCTGTCCATTGTTTAAACTCAGGCGCTGAGTTTGCGGCGTTCTCGGATCAGCTTACTGATCACATTCATCAGTTCATTGAGCATGACCGGCTTTGCGATGTGCGAATTGAAGCCGGCATCACCTGCCCGGTTTCGATCTTCTTCTCCGGCGTAGGCTGTGAGCGCGATAGCGGGCACTTTGTTCATCGCAGATTTCATGGACCGTACCTTTCGCATGAAGGTGTAGCCGTCGACGTCCGGCATACCGATATCGCTGATGATCAGATCGATTTTCTCTTTTTGAATCACGTGGAACGCTTGTCTGGCCGAATCGGCCTGAAGCGGTTTGGCGCCGTGTTGCGCCAGAGCCTGAGCGAGCATTTCACGCGTGTCTGCTTCGTCTTCAACAAGGAGAATCCGGACGCCCCTCAGACCGGTTTTATCTTTGGGATGTCTTGCGGGACTCAGCATTTTCGTGGTAACCGCCGGAATGGGCAGACTGAGCGAGAAGGTGCAGCCTTTTCCGAGACCAGCGCTCTCCACTGAGACCGTGCCGCCGTGCAATTCGACCAGATACTTAACGATCGTCAGGCCGACTCCGAGGCCGCCATGTCTTCTCGACCGCGAGGCATCGGCCTGACGAAAACGATCGAAGACATACGGAAGAAAATCCGGATCGATGCCTTCACCCGAATCGGAGATCTGGAGCACCGCGGCACTGTCCACACGCTTCAACGAGACATGAATGTGTCCGTTCTTCGACGTGAATTTCAAGGCGTTTGCCAGCAGATTCCATATGATCTGGTGGAAACGGTCGGGATCAATTTGAACAGGTCCGAGTTTTGAATCGAGGTCCGCAGTGAGCCTTAGAGACTTTGCTTTTGCTGTTGGCGAAATCGAATCGATGGCGCCTTCGATAAGCTTCGCCGGGTAAACCGGCTGCAACTCGATCTGCATCTTGCCCGCGACGATGCGCGCCACATTCAGCAGGTCGTCTATTAGTTGTGTCTGGACTGCAAGATTCCGGCCGATGACTTCCAGCGCTTTTTGATGTTGATCTGGAGAAAGCGATCCTTCCTGTAACATCTGAACCCAGCCCGTAATCGAAGTTATCGGTGTCCGCAGTTCATGTGAGAGCGTGGCGATGAATTCGTCTTTCAGACGATTCGCCCCTTCCAGTTCGATGGTACGTTCCTGAACGCGACGTTCCAGGAGCACGGCTTGTTCGCGGAGAAAGTCTTCGGCCTTGCGCCGCTCGGTCACGTCGCGCGTGACTTTGGCAAAGCCTCGCAGTTTTCCGTGTTCGTCGTGCAGGGCTGTAATGACGACATTTGCCCAGAAGCGCGTTCCGTCTTTGCGAATGCGCCAACCTTCGTCTTCGACGCGGCCTTCCATCGTTGCCGTTTCAAGCTCGCGTTGAGGTTTGCCGCTGGCCGTGTCCTCCTTGCCGTAGAAGATCGAGAAATGCTTGCCGATGATTTCCTCAGCGGTGTATCCCTTCAATCGCTGTGCCCCGGAATTCCAGCTGAGGATGTTTCCTTCCGGATCCAGCATGAAGATTGCGTAATCCTTAACCTCCTGCACCAGCAGGCGGTAGGCGTCATAATCGATACCGGGGGTGGGCATCTGTCGTCTCCGCGTTCAGCGACACATCCGACACAGCTTCACGCTTACTCTTAGAATGCACCGGATTTACCGGTTCCGGGTAGTGGTCCGTTTATCGCCAGTGTCCCGTTTACCGGGAAAACGGGTTTTGTGTTAGGCTCCCGCCAATCGGTATCACAATGCGAAATCTATTGATTCATTCGATGGCGATCCTTACTGTCCTGATGTTTTTGCCTCTGCCGGCCACTTATTCCGTTTTCGCGCAAACAGCTCTCCAGGCCCACGATCTGTCCGGAGTATGGCAACTGGCGCCGGGAGGTGGCGGTCAAGGTCCCGGCGATGTGTTTCCGCCACTCACGCGCTGGGGACAGGCAAAGTACAATGCCAACAAGCCCGGTTACGGTCCGAAAGCGGCGCCTGGAGGCAACGATCCGATCTTGAAATGCGATCCGATGGGTTTCCCGCGCATTATGTTCACGATCTGGCCTTTTGAGATCATCCAGATCCCTGGAAGGATTCTGATGTTCTTCGAGGGCCATCACACGATCCGCGAAATCTGGATGGACGGCCGTAAGCTTCCGGACGATCCGGATCCAAGATGGTACGGCTACTCTGTCGGCAAATGGGAGGGAGATACGCTTGTCGTCGAGAGCATCGGATTTAACGACAAGACCTGGCTGGGCGCGCAAGGGCAGCCGCACAGCGATCAGATGCGCACGACCGAACGTTATCACCGTATTGACGCCAGCACGATTGACTTCCATCTGACCATCGATGATCCCATGACCTACACAAAAACCTGGGAGACCGAGCCGCGCCTGATCAAATCGAAGCCCGGCGTGGAAATTCCCGAGTCGTTTTGTGTTGCGTCGGAAGAACAGGAATTTGCCAGGAGAATCCGCGAGCCTGCGGCCCGCCGTACAGGAAAGGAGTGACGATGTCGAAACCGCTGACCTGGATTGCCGCTGTTTTGTTTTTCGCAGGATCAGCCACTGCGCACCACGGAAACTCGGCATACGACGAAACAGCGCGAGTCCCCATCAAAGGCGTGGTAACCGAGTTCGTCTGGACCAATCCCCACTCCCAGATCTACCTGGACGTGAAAGGAAAGAACGGCAAGGTGGTGAAGTGGGGTATCGAGACGAACAGCCCCGGTATCCTGAGCAGAGCCGGCTGGACCAGGCACTCGCTGCAAGCCGGCGATGAAGTCACCATCATCCTGTGCCCGGCAAAGAATGGCGAACCGGTGGCATATATCGGATCCGGCGATCCCGGCACGAAGGTTGTCTTGAAAGACGGCCGGGAACTGGATTTTAAGGATAAGTCTACCGTGCCATAGTCAGGTCCAGAGTTCGTGTAAAAAAATCGGCCTTCTCCATTTCGAAGAAGGCCGATTGCGGGAAGGTTACTCGTTAGATGGACATGCGTGTAGCGGAACTGCTCCATCCGGTGTAGCCGAGCACACCATATGCACGTACCTGAAACGCATAGGTTGTGCCGGGCGTCAGGCCACTGACCGTCGCGATTTTCGCGTTCGGCAGTATCAGCGCCACCCATGAGGCGGGTGTTGCGCCGCCGGCTCCCACTGGCCCGTAGTGCAGTTCGTAGTGTTTTGCTTTACGAACGGCTTGTACCGTGACCAGCAGTTCGCCGGAATTGCCCTGATTGAGGTTGAGGATCTTAGGCTGAGCCAGCGGTTGCGGCGCCACGCGTGTCGTGGAACGCGGGTTGAAGCCGCTGGACAGGAACGTGTCCATATCATCCTTGCAATGGAGCTCCACGTAAGTTGCAAGCTCCCGCAACATACGGATGATATTCTCGCCCTGCTTGTTACGTGTGGCGATGGCTTTCCTTCCACCATCGCGGGCCTCGCCGATGCCGACGGCATAAGTGTCCAGCGTCGACTTCAGAACCGTGAGGTCGACCGGCAAGTTCGTGAACTTCGTATTACCGGTCAATCCCGTCACCACCGCATAACCGTCAGCGAGGAGTTCTTCCGGCAGCCTTTTGCCGTAATCGAATGCTGCTTTGATCAACTTGGGGACTGTCGCCATAGTGTTTTACCTGCTTTCTGTTTTGAATTCGAACGACTTCTTATAAGGCACGGCGACAGCCAAACCCAGCGCACCGGGTTTCTGTTAGTTTTCAATTGCTTGCATTCTGGCGCTAATTGTGGAAACTGTTTCGGAAACGATACATGTTTCATTTCTGAAGCACCGGGGACGAGAAAGGCGGCGAATGGTTAATCATCCCCTCCGGCCGTTGATCGGGTGGAGTGACGGGATGGAAGAGCTTCGGGTCAAGATCGAAACTACAGCGCCCACGAATCTGACCGTCATGGTCCGGGGCGAACGGGGAACCGGCAAAGAACTGGTTGCGCGCGAGATCCACATGAAAAGCAACCGTTCTTTGGGTCCATTCGTCCGGGTGAACTGCGCGAGTCTGCCCGAAACACTGGTCGAGTCCGAGTTGTTCGGATGTGAAAAGGGCGCCTTTACGGGCGCCGAGCGCCGGGCAGGCCGATTCGAACAGGCCCATAACGGAACGCTGCTCCTGGATGAGATCGGAGAACTCAGCGTCCTGGCGCAGCCAAAGCTCCTTCGTGTTCTCGAGACCCATGAAGTCGACCGGATTGGCGGTCAAAAACCGGTGAACGTCGATTTTCGCCTGATCGTCTCGACGAATCGGGATCTTGAGGAAATGGCCCGCACCGGCAAGTTTCGTGAGGATCTCTACGACCGGTTGGCTATGGATTCCATCCGGATTCCACCTTTGCGGGAGCGCCTGTCCGACATCCCATTCCTTGCCGATTACTTTATCGGTGTGCATGTTGCTGAAGCCAAACGCCTTGTCACTGGTGTCGCGCAGCACGTTCTGGATTTGTTCCAGAAATACCTGTGGCCCGGAAATATTCGGGAACTGGAGAACGTTATCAGGCGGGCCGTCTTCAAGGGCCGGACCGAACTCATCAATATGGAAGACCTGCCCGATAACTTTGCCCAAAACGTCACCGCCCCGCCGCTGAAGTTTGGCAATTACCACGACCAGATGCGGGCGCATTCACACCAGCTCTTGCTGGCGGCCTTAACGCGTTGCCAAGGGAATCGGTCGAAGGCCGCTAAATTACTTGGCTTGAGCCGGACAAAATTCTACCGGCTGGTCAAATTGCACGGATTAGACGACGGGCGGGCGGATAACGGGTACGGGGCTGGCCGAGGGCCTGAGGAATTCGACTGGACGTAACAGGTGAAGAGCAAATGCCGTCTTCTCGAAAACAAAGGCGATTGTTTATGAACAAAAGCGATCGTCTCAAAAACAATCGCGATGTTTTTCGAACAAATCCCATCTGCTCGAAAACTATTGAGATTGTTTTTGAGCGGATCCGATTTACGCAAAAGCAGGCGCGATTGTTTATGAACAAGAGCGATCGTCTCAAAAACAATGACGATCTTTTTCGAACAGATCCTATTTGCCTGAAAACGGACGCGATTGTTTGTGAGCGGATCCAATGTGCGCTAAGCCAGTCGCATTGTTTAAAGTCGCGATTGTTTACGAACAAAAGCGATTGTTTCAAAAACAATCGCGATGTTTTTCGAACGAATCTCATTTGCTCGAAGACAAACCCGAATGTTTGTGAACGGATGCGATTTGTGCAAAAGCAGTCGCGATTGTTTACCAACAAGAGCTGCCGTCTCGCAGGAAATCGCGATAGTTTTCGCGAAACGTGGTCTTCTCGAGGAAAAACGGGATCGTGGCCGACAACATGAAAGGTGCTGAAGGATAACGACATATGCATCCACTGGGCGTCCAGTTCGGGTTATCGCGGGGCTTGCTTCAATTGCGGGGTGATGAAGTTCTTCTCTCGGACGCGCTGCTCGAGGAGATTTCGCTCCAGGCTCAAGCCCATCTCAGTCTCCGCCGGCCACCGATCCAAGGCAACTTCCTCGTGGATATTACGGTCCGGGCCGCCGAAAAAGCTCTAGGCACGGACCGTGCCGGCCGCCAGCAGGAAATCGTTCCGTTCTTCGCTCAGTTAAACCGGGTCATGTACTACACGTTCTGCCGTGTCGCCGAACGTGCCGCATTGGCCCGCAAAGAACCGGACAAGCTTTTCACCGATCCCGAATTCTGGGGCGATTTCAGCACACGAGCCGCGGACCTCACCTTGAAACCAGGCAAAAGCGTGGCGAAAGTTCAGAAAGCCCTCTTCAAGATCTGCCATGAACTCGTTATCCAACGGTACGCCCGGAACGACCCCGAGAATGCCCGCCACGCCGACCTGATGGCGCTTTTCATGTTCAATTTCTGGAATGCCACGGGCCTGCTGCCAATGACACAAGCCCTTGTAATCTACGGACCCGACATTTAGATTTGCCCGCCACGAGGGAATCCTCCGCCCCGGCTCGGCCGCACCCATTTGAAACCGGACACGTCTGTTTCCATTTGCCCCTAAGACTTTGAGATGGGCAAGCACTTCTGACCCGGATCTCTCATGAACATAGGTGGCTTATCCACTTCGGGGCAAAACTCGTGAGAAATTCAGGCTAACGACTGGACAGCGGAATCCAGAGCAGCGATAAAATCCAAATATGAAGCTGATCCTCGGCTCTTTTCCGTTCTTGTGCAGCATTCTGGTTTTTGGCGCTACGGTCCAGCAGCCGTCTGCGAAACGCGCCTTCGAGGTTGCGACTGTGAAGCTAATCGATCCGAACAACTCCGTCTTTGTAACCATGTCGGCGGACCCTTCGATCGTGAGCTACCGGAACCTCACATTGCGCGATGCGATCCGTGGCGCATACAAAGTGAGCGATTTCCAGATCGTTGGACCGGACTGGATGTCCAATGTGCGTTTTGAGGTCAATGCCAAGCTGCCTTCCGGTGCGACTACCGATCAGATTCCGGAGATGTTTCAGGCGCTACTGGAGGAAAGATTCAAGCTCAGCTGGCGGCGCGAACCTAAGGAAATGCAAATTTACGCTCTGCTGGCCGGTAAAGACGGGCCGAAGTTGAAGCCAGCGCAGATGCAAGCGCCCAACCAAGCCATGGCCATGGGCACGGATGGAAAACCCAGGGCAGCCGTAGTGTTTGGTGGATCTTTGTCCGCGATGACAATTACGGCGCCTTCTGCGAGCCTCCTGACACTCGCAGGTGTTGCCAGCCGTTTCACCAGCCGGCCGGTCGTCGATGATACGGGCATCGACGGTGACTACGATTTCAGCCTCACGTTCGCGGCGGAAACGGACGCGGGATTGCCCCAGGGGTTTGAAGGCAATGGCCGGTCGGACCCTGCGCCGTCCTTCTCCGAAGCCGTAAAGAAATACGGCCTGCGCATTGAACCGCGGAAGTCAACCATTGATATGTTCGTCATTACGCACGTGGAAAAGATGCCTACGGAGAATTGAGCCTGGGCGGGTAAAGCAGTGTTGCCGGTCGTCAATGGACGATTGAACGTCTAGTCCAGTGAGCTGTTTATTCTGCTCTTCTGACCCTGGCTACACGTTTTTTTGATCCATCAACGCCTCAGATGGCAAGCTGGACTGCTTCGTAAATTGGGCTCGGGCTGCAGCGCTGCGCTTAATTCGACCGTGCAACAGATTGCATGTCAGCTAAAAGAATGCGAACGATCGCACCGGTCTGCATGAAACCAAGCAGGCGTGCTACGCGCTATTACCGACGGATGACTATTTAAGACTCGCGTTTAAACGCCGCGTCCGAGTGATTCCTTCGTTCCAGCCCTCCCGAAGTATATGATTCCGGCAAAGGAAGGACGACATGAGGCATTGCGTCACCTCGATGTTGGCAATTGCTGCTCTTTGTCTGCTAAGTGTGCCGGTGCGGGCGCACCATGCGATTGCTGCCAAGTTCGACCCCGCGAAAACCATCACGCTTAATGGAACGGTCGTGGAGATCGATTGGGCTAATCCCCACGCCCATCTCTTCATTAATGTGAGTACCGGAAGCACGATCGTCAACTGGGCGGTCGAGTTGGAAAGTCCGGTGGATCTGCAGCGGGCCGGTTGGAGACCGGATACGCTGAAGCCGGGTGACAGTGTTACCGTTCAGGGAATCTCTGCCAGGGACGGAAGCAAACAGGCCTGGGCGAACTCGGTGGTGGTCACCGCAACAAAAAAGAGCGTCTTCACCCTGGCCAGCGCACCTCCTCGACGGAATCAACCGGCCAAGCCGGCGCCCCGCTGGCCCGACGGTCAGCCGCGTCTGGGGCCGGAACCTGGAGAAAGAGGCTACTGGGGGAATCCCAGTGCGACATCTCTTGTGCAAACCGGCGCGAATGTTCAGATCGACCGCTATGGCTTGTTGCGGAACCTCGCGGACATCGATAAAGTCGCGCCATTTCAACGATGGGCTCGCGATCTCTACGAATTGCGACAGCGCAGTTTTCTGAAGAGCGACCCGATGTTTCTCTCCTGCATGCCACCTGGGGGTCCGCGGCAGTTCCAGCTTCCTTATGGAGTGCAGTTTATAGAAGACCGGGACCGCAAGCGTGTATACGTCTTGATCGGTAGTGGCAATCACAATTGGCGCATCATTTATACCGATGGCCGATCTTTAAAGCCCGACGACAAAGATTTCCCGATCTACTACGGCAGGGCACTGGCTCAGTGGGAAGGTGATACTTTCGTCGTCGATACCAAGAATTTCAATGAAAAGTTCTGGTTTACGACCGGTGGGCTCCCGCACACCGACCAGTTGCATTTGATAGAGCGCTTTTCGCGTCCCGATTTCAACAGCCTGAAATACGAAGTCACCGTCGACGATCCGGGCGCCTATACTAAAACGTGGTCGAGCAGCTGGACCCTGGAATGGGTTGCGGGAGAAGAGCTGCCGCCGTACTATTGTCAGGATAATCGACCCTGAAACCAACAGGAGGAACAGCCAAATGCAGCGCATCGTTCTTTCTTCGATTGTGATTGCAGGACTGCTGCTCGCGGGTATGCCGGCCTTGGCGCACCACGCGTTTGCAACGGAGTTCGATGTACAAAAACCGATTACGGTGAAAGGTATCGTAACGAAAATCGATTGGGCTAACCCGCACGTCTGGTTCTACATCAACGTGAAGACGGATAGTGGCTTGATCGAAAATTGGGGTTTTGAAATGGGCGGCCCCAACAGTCTCCGCAGTTCCGGATGGACGCGAGAAACGATGAAAATCGGTGACGAGGTCATTATCGAAGGCAGCCTGGCAAAGAATGGAAGCCATAACGTCAATGCGAAAAACGTGACGATGGCCAGCACGGGCAAAAAGCTCGGCGCCGCTTCGAGTCAGGGCAACATCGAGTAGTTCTTGAGGAGATCTAAGGTGCCGTATCGTTTCAGCGCTGCATTGATCGCTTTGTGTCTCATGTCGCCGGCATTGCAGGCACAGGCGCCCCGGGCTCCTGCGGCACCATCGAAGCCCACGCCGCGCTGGCCGGATGGGCATCCGCGATTGAGTTCCGACCCGGGTGAAACGGGATTCTGGCAGCCGAACGGCCGGCCGATCCTCGCCGAACCGGAAACGGACCCGGCTATCAAGGATGGCCAGGGGCGAGGCGCCTTCTCGGGCCCTCCCTTCCCGGGAAAACCTAAAGAAAGCGAAGTCCCATGGCAGCCCTGGGCACAGGCGTTGTATCAATATCGCGAAGCGAATTTGTTCGAGCCGCACACGCGTTGCAAACCCTCTGGCGGTCCTCGTGAATTCATCACGCCCGGCGGCTACGAAGTCGTGGATATCCCCGAAACGAAAAACATCTACATCTTCGATGAGAACGGGCCACAAACCTTTCGAGTGATCTATATGGACGGCAGAGTTCATCCGAAGGATCTCATTCCGAGCTACTACGGCCACTCGGTTGGGCATTGGGAAGGCGATACGCTCGTCGTCGACACCGTCGGGTTCAATGAAAAGTTCTGGATGGAACGGCAAGGCGCGCCACACACCAACAAGCTGCACCTTATCGAGAAGTTCACCCGCACGGATCACGACAATATGAAGATCGAGATTACGATCGACGATCCAGGCGCATACACGCGGCCCTGGACCACTGGATTCTATTCGCGATGGAGTCCCAATGCGGAATTCGCCGAGTACATCTGCCAGGACAACAATCGAGCGGGAACAATGATGGTCGGCAACGAGGAGTCCGTTGACCGGGGAAGCCGCATTGTTCCATAAACTGGCACTCGCATTATTGTTGTTCGCTCAAGAGGGCCATCCGTTGGTTGGCACCTGGTCGGGAACCTGGGGGCCGACTCCGACGCATCGGAACCAGGTCACGATTGTCATGAACTGGGATGGAAAGAACGTTTCAGGCATCATCAACCCAGGTCCGGACGTCATTCCAATGAAGGTGGTGACACTGGACTCCACCAAATGGACCGTCCATATCGAAGCCGATGCCAGGGACTCGTCCGGCAATCCCGTTCACTTCGTGGTCGATGGCAAACTGGACAATATCCTTTCCAATAACCGTACGCTTTCCGGGACCTGGAATCACGGCAACGTGAAAGGCGATTTCAAACTCTCGCGCGATTGAAACGCAGGGAACAAGGGAACGGGAAAGGAACACAAGAAGCACAAGAGACATAAAAGTTTTGGTTCTGTGCTTCTTGTGTTCCTTTCCCGTTCCCAGAGTCTTATAGATGAACCTGCTTCTTGTTAATCCTCCGATTTACGATTTCACGGCATTCGACTTCTGGTTACGTCCGTACGGGCTGCTGCGCGTTGGCGGGCAACTCCGTCAATGCCGGCTGGCCACATTTGATTATCTTGTTTCGCGCGACCGGGACGCGTTTGGCCGTGGAAAGTTCGATCGGCAAGCTGTTCCGAAGCCTGCACCACTCGCCGATGTTCCTCGCCATTTTTACCGCTTTGGCCGCCCGCGCGAGGAGTTCCTCCGCCTCCTCTCGACAGAGTCGTTCGATACCGTACTTATCCAGACGGTGATGACCTATTGGTATATCGGCGTTCGTGAAGTTATAGACGACGTCCGCAAGATCCAGCCGAACGCTAAAATCGTACTGGGAGGCGTCTACGCGACGCTTTGTCCCGCGCACGCGAAGTCATTGGGCGCTGATCAGGTGTTGCAGGGCTCCGATCTGAGGTCGCTGGGCCTGCCGCTATCCAATGGCCTGCCTTTCTGGGAAGGCGTCGATGCTGAGGTCGGCGTGCTCAAGATCACCGATGGCTGTCCGTTCCGCTGTACGTATTGCTCGGTGCCTGTCGTAACGCCGAACTTCGTGGCGAGGCCGCTCGAAGCTTGCGTGGAGGAACTGCAGTATCTTGTGCGTCTCGGGACGAGGCATGTTGCGTTTTACGATGATGCGCTATTGTTCCAGCCGGATCGCATCCTCCTGCCGTTTCTGGATGCCGTGCTGCGGCAGGACCTTCACCTGTCGTTTCATACTCCGAATGCGCTTAACGCGCGTTTCATGACCCCTGAAATCGCGCGTCTGATGGTGCGGGCGGGGTTCAAGACGTTTTTTCTCGGCTTCGAATCGAACGCCTATGAGTGGCAACGAAAGACAGGTGGCAAAGTTTATTCCGAAGAGTTTGGCGACGCGGTCCGTGTGCTGCGGGACGCGGGAGCGGAGTCTATCACCGCATACATCATCATCGGCCACCCGGAATCGCAGGCGCAGGATCTGGAGAGGTCGATCCATTTTGCCGCTGAGCAAGGCGCGCGTGTGATGCTTTCCGAGTTCGCTCCAATCCCGGGAACTCCCGACGGCGATGCCTGCCAGGCCCATACCAGCCTCGATGAGCCGCTGAACCATAACAAAGCGGCCTTTACGATGCGCTTCCTTGGCGAGAAGCGGGTGAACGAGCTCAAAGGGCTGTGCCGGCGGCTTCGACCACTGACCAATTGACATCTTCGGCAAAACAGAGGACCTTATTAGTCCTTTCGCCTTAGTATGGTGGCGAATATATGGAGACCGTTTATGTCTGATATCGTGCGCGCGCTAGGGATTTCAGCGGGCATTCTTTTTTTAGTCGTCATTTTGATTGTGATTGTCAGTATTACTGCGGTGAATCGCGGTGCTGCCGAAATGGCATCGGAACATGGGCACAGCGTCGCCGAAGTGCCCGTGTCCAAGGAGAGTTCCGGTACCGCTGCGGCGGCCGCGCCGGCGAAAGCCGCGAAGCCAGGGGCTCCGCCGGTTGAAGAGATCTCTGTCATTAAGATCTTGCTGTTCGGGACCGGCTTGTTTGTCGTGACAGTTATCCTGCTGCTGGCGTTGAGTCTGATCGAGCATATGGGCTAAGCGAATTCGTGCAATCCGTCCCATCCGCGGCTAAGATACTCCGCGTATGCGCTCAATCGTCGTTTCTCTGCTGTTCGTAGCGCTGCAGGCGCCGCCGGCGACGCTACCCGTCGTCCGAAAAACCGTTCAGACAACGGATGGAAAAACCGTTGCTGGACGTGTGCTCAATGAGGGTATGTCCGATCTGCAGCTTTTGTCGGACGATCAGCACCTGCATCTTTTGCGTAAGCTCCCTGCGGACCGGTATCGTGAAGTCACCTCGCAAAAGGACTGGCCGAGCTATCACGGCGATCCAGGCGGCAATCACTACACGACGCTGACGCAGATCGACAAATCCAATGTCAGCCGGCTGGCTCCGAAGTGGGTGTTTCCATTGCCCAACGTCAATCAGGTGGAGAACACTCCTGTGGTTGTCGGTGGCGTCATGTATGTCTCGAGCGCCAATGAAGTCTGGGCCCTCGACGCAGGCACAGGACGGCAGGTGTGGCATTACCGGCGGCCGCGGACGAATGGGATCGCCGGCAACGCTGCGATCGGTTTCAATCGAGGCGTTGCCATCTCAGGCGATCGTCTGTTCATGCTGACGGACAATGCGCATATGGTCGCGTTCGATCGGAATAACGGCGAGTTGCTTTGGGAAACCGAAATGGCCGATTGGCACCAGAACTACAACGGGACATCGGCGCCGCTCGTCGTTGGCAATCTGGTCATATCCGGTACCGCCGGTGGCGATGAAGGTGTACGCGGTTTTGTCGCCGCTTACGACACCTTGACGGGCAAGGAGGTCTGGCGCTTCTGGACCGTTCCGAACCCGGGTGAGCCCGGTTCCGAAACCTGGCAGGGCAAGCAGGCGGATCATCGTGGAGGCGCCTCCTGGATGACGGGGACGTATGATCCTCAACTCGATCTCGTCTACTGGCCTGCCGGCAATCCTGGCCTCGATTACAACGGCGATGACCGCCCGGGCGACAACCTGTACAGCGACTCGATACTGGCGCTCGAAGCGAAGACCGGTAAACTCAAATGGTATTTCCAGTTCACACCCCACGATATCCACGATTGGGATGCACAGGAACCACCCGTGCTGGTCGACACGCAATGGCAGGGGCAACCACGCAAACTGCTGTTGCAGGCGAACCGCAATGGGTTTTTCTATGTGCTCGATCGCACGAACGGGCAGTTTCTGCTCGGCAGACAATTCCTGAAAAATCTCAATTGGGCAAAGGGGCTGGACGCGAAAGGCCGCCCGATTCTGAATGATCTGAAGCCGAACGCGGAAGGCGAAACCTACGTCTGCCCGGGCTTCCAGGGCGGAGCAAACTGGTATTCGACGTCCTTCAATCCGACGACGGGGCTGTATTACTTTTCCGCTCTGGAGCGATGTAATCTCTTTTCGAAACGAACCATGGAGTGGGCTGCAGGCAAGGGCTACATGGGGGGCGCCGCCAGACCTGCGCCCGGAGAGACATACACGAAGTCGGTGCGGGCGCTGAACATTCAGACGGGCGAAATTGTATGGGATCTGCCGCAGGTAACGACACCGGCGACTGCCTCCGCCGGCGTGATCTCCACCGCATCGGGGTTGGTGTTCTTCGGCGAGAACAGCGGATCCTTCATGGCGGCCGATGCCGCGAACGGGAAAGTGCTCTGGGACTTCCCAACGAACCAGACGTGGAAATCGTCGCCAATGACCTACATGTTCGATAACAAACAGTACATCGCGATTGCCGTCGGAACGAGCATTGTCGCCTTTGGGCTGCCGGAATGAGGGCGGAGAAGACGAGAACTGTAGGCGCCGTAGACGGGGAGCCGCAAAGTAGCGCCTTGTAAAGGTTTGAAAGTAAGGGATGCGATGTACCCTGGTTTTTGTAACGCTGTGGATCAGTCCCCGCCTGACTTAGGCGGGGACTCATTGCAAACGCCGCGTGCGTAATCCGCACACGCCACGTTCAAATTCTTTGCCACACAAGCCCTCGGCCGTTTTGTTCGATCTATTTTGGACAAGGACGCCGCGCGGTCATAGACCGCGCCTACAGAGGATCCGGTGAACGCAGAACAAATTGACAGTGCCGTCGACGACATCCTTCGCACCACGCGGTTCATCGATATCCACACGCACCTGTTTGATCCGAGTTTTGGAGAGCTGTCGCTCTGGGGAATCGACGAGCTCCTCACCTACCACTATCTGGAAGCGGAACTTTTTCGCTACTCCCCCATTCGGCCCGAGGCCTACTGGGCGTTGACCAGGGAACAGCGCGCCGACCTGGTGTGGAAGACTTTGTTTGTCGAGAACACGCCACTTTCCGAAGCGACTCGGGGCGTGATTGCCGTCTTACAGGCGTTCGACCTCGATTCCAGTGCCACCTCGCTGGATTCCTTTCGACAGTTCTTTCGCAGAAAAAACTTTGCCGAACATGTCCGGCGCGTTTTTGAGCTGGCTGGTGTCAGCGACGTCGTTATGACGAACGACCCGTTAGACGCCGGCGAAACGGCGCTGTGGGAGGCGGGCTCTCAGGCAGGTCCTGGATTTCATGCCGCCTTAAGGATTGATCAGGTTCTTCAGGATGATGGCGGCGCGTCTGGCGAACGCCTTCGTACAGTACTTAATCAGGCAGCGCAACGAATGAACCCGCTGTACATGGCGGTCTCCCTTCCGGATTCCTTTGCCTTCCCTGTGGACGACGTTCGAACGAAACGTTTTCGGGAAGCCGTTCTACCAGTATGCCGCGATCTCGACATACCCCTTGCGCTGATGATTGGTGTGCGCCGTCAGGTTAATCCCGCTCTTCGCGCTGCTGGAGACGCTTCCGGCAGGGCGGACCTTCGTGCGATTGAGTCGCTGTGCTGTGAATTCCCGGACAATCGGTTTCTCGTCAGCGTACTCAGCCGGGAGAATCAGCACGAACTTTGCGTCTATGCCCGGAAATTCAACAATTTGCTTCCGTTTGGCTGCTGGTGGTTCCTGAACAATCCATCGATCGTCGAAGAGATTACCCGCGAACGTCTGGAGATGTTGGGGGCGACTTTTATCCCGCAGCATTCGGACGCGCGTGTTCTGGAGCAATTGATCTATAAGTGGCGCAACACACGGCGGACAATCGCGCCGATCCTCGCCGGCGCATACAAGCGGCTTGCCGAGGATGGCAGGCAGGTTACCAGGGCCGATATACAGCGCGATGTCACGCGGCTGTTCCGCGGCAATTTCGAACGATGGACACAAAAGCGTGCGAACTGAGGCGGCCGAATCTTTAGATACGGGTCGCGCCAAGTATCTGCGATGGACTGTATGTGGTCTGTTGTTCTTCGCGACGACGATCAACTATGTCGACCGGCAGGTACTGGGCATCCTGAAGCCCACATTGCAGGCCCAGTTTGGCTGGCGTGAATCGGACTACTCGTGGATCGTGGCCGCTTTTCAGCTGGCGTACGCCATCATCATGCCGTTCGCCGGCAGACTGATTGACCGGCTCGGCACCCGGGTCGGGTACGCTCTGGCTGTCGCCATATGGAGCACCGCGGCGGTCTCACACGCTTTCGCCCGATCGGCAGCGCAGTTTATTGCGGCACGCTTCAGTCTGGGAATCGGCGAAGCCGGGAACTTTCCGGCGGCCATTCGAACTGTTGCGGACTGGTTCCCGCAAGAGGAACGCTCCTTCGCGACTGGAATTTTCAACAGCGGGACGAATATCGGAGTCATTGTCGCGGCATTGCTCGTTCCGGCCGTCACTTTGCGTTTCGGGTGGCAGGCGGCATTTCTGGTAACCGGCGGACTGGGATACCTCTGGATCGTGCCCTGGCTGCTTCAGCGTAAGCGGCCCCCTGCCGCTTCTTGACAGCAAATTGGCGCTTCAGCCCGAGCGAAGTGGAGCGCCCACGGATTATGCCACGCTGCTCGCCAACCGCGGTTCATGGGCGTTCATCATTGGTAAGTTCGTCACCGACCCGGTGTGGTGGTTCTATTCGTTCTGGATTCCAAGCTTTCTCAGCAAAGCTTATGGCGTGGATCTGACGTCTGTCGGTCCGCCGCTGATCATGATCTATCTCGCGGCGGACGCGGGGTCGATCGGAGGAGGCTGGCTGTACAAAGGCTTTGCCTCGCGCGGCTGGACACCCAATGCAGCTCGCAAGACCGCAATGCTGATCTGCGCTGGCGCTGCGACTCCAGTCATGCTCTTGCTATGGGTGCAAAATCTCTGGCCCGGCGTTGCTCTGATCGGGCTCGCAGCCGCCGCGCATCAAGGCTGGTCCGCAAATCTGTTCACCCTCGTTTCCGACACGTTTCCGAAGCGCGACGTGGCTTCCGTTGTGGGTATGGGGGGCCTGGCGGGTGCGGTCAGCGGGTTGCTGATCTCGCCGGTCGTCGGCTACTGGCTGGATTTTTCGAACGGCGCCTACCGTCCGATTTTCTTTGTCGCAGGTACGGCCTATCTTGGTGCGCTTCTGTTGATTCAAATCTTCGTGCCTCAGCTGCGAAATCAAGGGAGTTAGATTGACCGCCGTTCTGCAAATCGATCGGATCTCAAAGTCGTTTCCCGGCGTGAAGGCGCTCGAGTCTGTCGAACTGGAAGTTGCACGTGGTGAAATCGTTGCCCTCATTGGTGAGAACGGAGCGGGAAAGTCGACGCTGATGAAAATCCTGGCCGGAATCCATAGACCGGATTCCGGAGCCATCCACATCGACGGCCGGAGCATTGAGCTGCGCTCACCGCGCGATGCCGTAAGCCAGGGAATTGCTGTCATCCATCAGGAATTGGAACTCGTCGATACGCTCGACGTTGCGGCAAACATTTTTCTCGGCCGCGAACCCGCACGGTATGGACTGATCGATTTCCGGCAGATGTGGGCGAATGCTCAGTCCATTCTGGACCGGCTCGGCCTTCCCATCTCGCCTCGTGCGAAAATCTCCGAGCTTTCACTGGCGCATCGGCAGATGGTCGAAATTGCCAGAGCTCTTTCCCTCGATGCCAGGATCATGCTGATGGACGAGCCGACATCGAGTCTCACCACGGTTGAGACGGAACGGTTGCTGAAAATCGTCCGCGAGCTCCGAGCACAAGGCATCGGCATCATCTATATCTCGCATCGTCTGGCGGAGGTGGGCCAGATTGCCGATCGGGTCGTCGTTTTGCGGGATGGGAAAAACGCGGGAGTGTTAAGCCGCGGCGAAATCCATCATGACCGCATGATCCAGTTGATGGTCGGCCGCGACTTCGAGAATTCAAGAGATGTGCGTCCCGGTTCTGGCATACAAGAATTTGTCCCCGCCGCCCGCCAGATTTCCTCATTCGAACTGCAGAAATTTCGAACGAGCGCCTTTCCTCAGCATGATGTGTCTCTTGTCGTTCGAGCCGGAGAAGTTCTCGGCGTCGCGGGCCTTGTGGGCGCCGGGCGCTCGGAGCTGGCCCGCGCGGTGTTCGGGGTGGACCGGCCTTTATCGGGCCGTGTGGTTACCGGCGGGCGTAGTCTGTCGATTCGTTCGGCGCACGATGCGATCAATTACGGTATCTATCTCGTCCCGGAGGATCGCCGCGCCTTTGGCTTGATCACGGAAATGACCATTTGCGAAAACGTGACGCTGCCGGCGCTCGAACTCTATTCGTCGGCCTGGCTGATCCGCAGATCGAGCGAAGCCGCCGGAGCGCAAAGAGCCTGTGATGCGCTAAAAGTGAAAGCGCCTTCGATCGAAATGAAGGCGGCTGATCTCAGCGGCGGTAATCAGCAGAAAGTCGTGCTGGCGAAATGGCTGTCGCTCAATCCGAAGTTGATTCTCTTTGACGAGCCGACGCGCGGAATCGACGTGGCTGCAAAGGCGGAAATCTATCGGCTGATCCGGAAACTGGCGGGCGAAGGAGTCGCGATCATGATGATCAGCAGCGACATGGAAGAGATTCTTGCAAACAGCGATCGTGTCGCTGTGATGCGCGAGGGTCAAGTGACAGGCGTCCTCACTCGTTCGGAGTGCAGCGAACAGGCGATCATGCGATTGGCGGTCGCGTGAACCGGGAACGCAACACAAGAAGCACAAGAGACACAGAAGTGGACGTTGCGCCATGACCAGGAAAGAACTCGGAATCCTCATTCTGCTGGTCCTTTTGTGCGCCGTTGTCGCACTCAAAAATCCGCAATTCCTCAGTGCCGCGAACCTGCAGAACATGAGCCGCCTTATCGGCATGTTTGGCATATTCAGTATTGGCGGCGGCTTCGTGATCATCAGCGGTGGAATTGATCTCTCGGTTGGCTCTGTCTTCGCCCTGCTGGGCATTCTGCTGTCGATGATGCTTACAGAATGGCATTGGCCCGCAGCGCTGGCGGTTGCCGCTGTGCTTGTCATCGGGACAGGTCTTGGGCTGCTGCACGGATTGTTAATCACGCGTTTGCGATTGCAGCCCTTCATTGTGACGTTGTGCGGTCTGCTCTTGTACCGGGGAATAGCGCGTTACATCGCACAGGACACAACGAAAGGCTTCGGCGCGCAAGGTTTCGAATGGCTGCGTGGTCTTGCAACCGGAACGATTGCCGGAATACCAATGCCGTTCGTGCTGCTGGGCGGAATCGCGGTCATCATGTGGATCATTCTGCATCGATCCATTTATGGCCGGCACCTTTATGCAGTGGGCCGTAACGCTGAAGCAGCGCGATATTCCGGCATCCGTTCAGATAATGTCGCTGCCGCCGCATACGTCATTTCCGGCAGTCTTGCAGGACTCGCCGCAATCCTCATCGCGTTTTACACGAATTCGATTTCGCCTTCGACTCACGGTAATTTTTACGAATTGTATGCAATTGCGGCTGCCGTGCTTGGCGGTTGCAGTCTGCGTGGGGGCGAAGGCTCCATTGCCGGAATCCTCATCGGCACGGCGTTGCTGCAGGTTTTGAGGAATCTGGTCAACCTGCTGGATATACCGGGCTCGTTGGATTTTGCAGTCATGGGCGCCGTGATTCTGATCGGTGTCATCATCGATCAGATCCTGCGGCCGAGTCCGAAACGTGCATGAAACCGTCGATTCACCAGAGAGTTCTGGCCATGACGCCGAGCCGTGATTCGACGGCTTCCATGGCGTCGAGAATGAGATCCTCGCGGAAGCGGCGTCCGATGATCTGCACGCCTGCCGGCAGGCCGCCGGCGCGCCCCGCCGGTACGACGCCAGCCGGCAAACCGAGATAGTTCACACCGACGCTGTAGATAGCGGCACGAAACAGGTCGTGCACATTGGCTTTACTTTGCGCGTCGTAGTTCCACGAAAACATCGGCCGCATCAGAAACGGTGAGAGTACCAGCGGATATTGCTCGAGAAAAACGCTCCAGTCGCGTGTCAACCGCGTTCGTTCGGCGATACCGGTGCGATAGCCGTCGGCGTCCACAAGATCCCCGATCGTGTAATACCACTCGAAGATGTTGCGCATCGTTTCGCTGGCGTATTCCTTCGCCATCGCATCGAAGGTCATTTTGATTTCATACACACCCACATTGAACCAGCCCTGGGCGGCTTCGAGAATCGAGGGAGTTTGAACTTCATCGACGACGTAGCCGGCCTCGCGCATACAAGCGGCTGCGCGCGTGATCGCCGCATCGATGTCGGGGTGGAGCGGGTAGCCGTGACTCTCCCGCGTGAGCGCAATGCGCGGAAGTTCTGCAGCCGGCCAGGTGTCGAAAGGCGCCGGCACCCACCACGGATCGCGCGGATCGCCGTGCGCCATGACGCGGATTGCCAGCCGCACGTCGCGCACTTCGCGGCAGATCGGGCCTTGAACCGACATCAGCTGGGCCAGCATGCCGCGCTCGGCGACAGCCGTAGGATTGAAAGCAGGAATCCTGCCTTGCGTGGGTTTGACGGTTGTCACGCCGCAGGCGAATGCCGGAAAGCGCAGCGACCCGCCGATGTCATTGCCGTGATGGATTGGCCCGAACCCCGCTGCTGCCGCGGCGCCTGCGCCACCCGACGAGCCGCCAGGCGACGTGTCCCGGTCCCAGGGGTTTATCGTCCTTCCCCGCAGCGGATTATCCGTCGTTGCCCGCATCGAAAATTCCGGTACGTTGGTCCGCCCGACAATGATCGCGCCTGCCCGGCGCAAATTCGCAACGACAGGCGCATCGGCCGGAGCAATGATGTTTGCAAACGCACGGATGCCGTTCGGTGTCGCCTTGCCTTGCTGATCGACGTTTTCTTTGATCGTCACCGGAATGCCATGTAATTCACCGAGAACATCCCCACGTCGAACCGCATCATCGGCGCGTTCCGCATCGGCGAGCGCATCTGAAGTGCAATCGACAGTGATCGCGTTCAAGTCGGGATTTCGCGCGCGAATGCGTTCAATCACGTTTGCCGCTACATCCGCGCAGGAGTAATCCCGACGACGGATGCCGGCCGAGAGTTCGACGGCGCTGAGTTTCCACAATTCCATAGCTATTAAGGAATTTTAGCCACGGATCCATAGAATGATACGGATTTAATCCGCTAAATCCGTTCAATCCCTGGGCAAAAGACCGTAAGATTTGAGCGGTTCGCGAACAAATGAAAATCGTAGACATTCGTGCGACGACGGTGACTGTTCCCCTCGAAGCGCCTCTGCGGCATGCGAATGGCGTACATTGGGGCCGTTTCGTCAGGACCATCGTCGAGGTGGAGACG
Organism: uncultured Acidobacteriota bacterium; assembly: GCA_963738025.1. Classification (GTDB taxonomy): domain Bacteria; phylum Acidobacteriota; class Terriglobia; order 20CM-2-55-15; family 20CM-2-55-15; genus 20CM-2-55-15. The sequence goes on from CAVTWA010000005.1 coordinate 68,549, forward strand.
GACAATGGCCTGATCGGGCTCGGTGAAATGGGTGGCGGTGGGGAATCGGCCGAAGCGGTGTTTCGCGCCATGAAGAACTACCTTGCCGGGCACGATCCTGCGCGACATCGAAGAGATGCGATTCCTGATCGCGAATCCAACTGCCTCGCTCTACAACAATCGGACACAGATCCTCGCCGCACTCGAGTTCGCATGCCTCGATATTCTGGGCCAGGCATGGGGCGTTCCTGTCTCGGAAATCCTGGGAGGGCGTTTACGCGACCGTGTGCGCTTCGCATCCTATCTGTTCTTTCGTTATCCGAATCCCGGGACTGGCAATGGGGAAGTGCGAACAATCGATCACCTGATTGCGCACACACGCGCATTGAAGGAACGATATGGCTTCACTACTCACAAGCTCAAAGGCGGAGTGTTTCATCCGGATTACGAACTTGAAGCGTATCGTGCGCTTGCCGCAGCCTTTCCCGAAGACTCCCTGAGATTCGATCCGAATGCGGTGTGGTCCACCGAGCAGGCGATCCGTTTCGGACAGGCGATTGAAGGTATAAGGAACGATTACCTCGAAGACCCCGTATTCGGACTCAATGGTATGCGGCGCACGCGTGAAATGATTCGTGTTCCGCTGGCGACCAATACGGTGGTGGTAAACTTTGAACAACTCGCCACTAACGTTCTGAATACGGCCGTCGATGTCATTCTTCTGGATACCACGTTCTGGGGAGGTATTCGGGCCTGCGTCAAAGCGGCGGGCATATGCGAAACATTTCAGCTCGGCATTGCTGTGCATTCCTCGGGGGAACTGGGGATCCAACTCGCGACGATGTTGCATCTCGGCGCCGTAATCCCGGGACTGTCATTTGCAGCCGATGCCCACTATCACCAACTCACGGACGATATCATTGAGGGCGGCCTGATGAAGTATGAGAATGGAGCGATACGCGTGCCGCAGAAGCCCGGACTTGGTGTAAAGCTGAATCGTGACAAACTGCAGCAATACAGCGAGCTTTTCAAGCGCCTTGGCAATTATCCCTACGATCAGGATCCGGGCCGTCCCCACTGGACGCCCCTTGTGCCGAACGACCGATGGGCCGATCCCAACGACAGCCGTCCCATTTCGTTGCCTTATTGAATATGCCAGGCCGCCTCGACATTTCGAATCGGGTTGCCGTCGTCATCGGCGGAACGTCTGGAATTGGCCGGGCGCTCGCGTTGGGCTTGGCCGAGCATGGAGCGAATGTGGTTCCCACCGGCCGCCGCGCCGATCGCCTCGAGGATATTTGCCGCGAAATTGCGGATTTAGGGCGAACGACGATTCGTCAAGTTGCTGACGTGAATTCTCGAGCGTCCGTTGACAATTTCCGCGACGCCGTATTGAAGCAGTTTGGACGCGTTGACATTCTGGTCAATGCCGCCGGCTATACGATGAAGCAGCCGACGAGTAAGGTTTCGGAAGATGAATGGTCGGAGTTGATGAACACCAACCTGACCGGTGTTCTGCGAGCGTGCCAATCTTTCTACGAACCCCTGAAGGCCAGCGGCCGGGGACGCGTTATTAACATTGCATCCCTGGGCTCTTTTCTTGCTTTCCATGAAGTGGCCGCATACTGTGCAGCGAAGAGCGCTGTTCTCTCGTTGACAAGGAATCTGGGATGCGAGTGGGCCAGGGACAGCATCTGCGTGAATGCGATTGTCCCGGGAGTCTTTCCAACCGAGCTCAACAGCACGCTGATCCAAGGGACACCCCGGGGACGTGAATTGCTGGCCCGTACACCGATGGGCCGTTTCGGCAGGGCAGAGGAATTGATCGGGGTTGCGGTTCTGCTCAGCTCCGATGCGGCCAGCTTTATTACAGGTGAATCTATCGCCGTCGACGGCGGCTATCTCGCATCGGGGGTGAATACATGATGGGCAAACGGAACACAAAAGGCACAAGAAGCATAAGAAGGACAATGGAAGTCAGGTTGGTCAGTTTCTTGTGCTTCGTGTGCCTTTTGTGTTCCGTTCAAGCTTTTGCCGAGACAGGCCGTGACATGTGGCTCCGTTACGCCGCGCTGGATGATGCTGCCGCGCGGCAGTACCGCGCAATCATTCCGCAAAACGTTGTCGCGCTGGGCGAAGCCGCACTACAAAAAAGCGCCCAGCAGGAATTAGTCCGCGGGATTCGCGGCATGCTCGGGCAAACTCTGCGCATCGACTCGCAGTTGCCGAGCCAGCCGGCCATTGTGCTGGGCACACTCGAGGAGATTCGCAAGCGGTTTGACATAACCGCCACCATTAATGCCGATGGTTATTGGCTGAAATCAACCACTCTCAACGGCACGCGTTACACGATAATCGCGGGCTCCAACGATGCCGGCGTGCTGTATGGTTCCTTCGCTTTCCTGCGTAAGATCGCTGCCGGCGAGACCCTGGCTGAGCTCGACGAGAAGCAGTCACCGGCCGTGGCGGTCCGCTGGGTTAACCAATGGGACAACATCAATGGGACTATCGAACGTGGTTATGGTGGCCCCTCGATTTTCTGGGAGAACGGCCACGTTCGAGAGGACTTGTCGCGAGTCCGTGAATACGGCAGGTTGCTTGCTTCGCTCGGCATCAACGGTTGCGCTATTAATAACGTCAACGCTGACACTAAATTCCTCAGCGTCGAACTTATTCCGCAAGTCGCGCGCATCGCCGATGCTTTGAGGCCCTGGGGCATCAAGGTCGCATTGGCCGTCGACTTCGGGAGCCCGCAAAAATCAGGCTTACTCAATTCCTTCGATCCGCTGGATCCCGCCGTCATTGCCTGGTGGAAAGCCAAAGCCGACGAGGTTTATCGGGTGGTTCCGGATTTTGGTGGTTTTGTCCTCAAGGCGGACTCCGAAGGCCGTGTCGGACCATCGACGTATAACCGGACGCACGCGGATGCTGCCAACGTGGTCGCCCGCGCCCTCAAGCCTCACGGCGGCGTGATTTTCTATCGCGGGTTTGTTTACGACCACAACATGGATTGGAGAAATCCGAAAAACGATCGTGCTCGCGCGGCGTACGACAATTTCCACGGAATTGACGGTGATTTCGATGACAACGTCATCATCCAGATCAAGAACGGTCCCATTGATTTTCAAGTCCGTGAGCCGGCTTCTCCGTTGTTCGGAGCACTCGACCATACGCGCAAGGGCATCGAGCTGCAAATCACTCAGGAGTATTTCGGACAGTCGCGGCATCTGGTCTTTCTAGTCCCGATGTGGAAAGAGACGCTGGACTTCGATATGCGCGTTCGAGATCGTGCCACTCCGGTGAAGCAGCTTGTGGCAGGGTTCGTCGGAGTGTCCAACGTCGGCATGGACGAGAGCTGGTATGGCAATCACATGTCGCAAGCGAATCTTTACGGTTTTGGCCGGCTTTCATGGAATCCGGACCTTACCGCCAGTCAGATCGCCGAAGAATGGACGCGCCTGACGTTTGGTCCTGATCCAGCCGTCCGGAAGACAGTCGTGGAGATGCAACTCAGCTCCTGGCGTACTTACGAGGATTACACCGGCCCGCTGGGTCTGCAGACGCTGACCGACATTGTGGGCAATCATTACGGTGTTGCCGTCGAAGCTTCGGAACGCAACGGTTGGGGACAATGGCATAAAGCGGACGCGATGGGCGTCGGTTTCGATCGCACCGTGGCGAGCGGTACCGGTTTCACCGGTCAATATTCTTCGCCGGTGATGAAGGTATACGAGTCGCTGGAAACCTGTCCGGACGATCTTGTGCTGTTCATGCATCACGTCCCGTACACACACAAGCTGCATTCCGGTAAAACCGTCATTCAATACATATACGATTCGCACTACGAAGGCGCGGGTCGCGTTGCCCGGTATGTACGGGATTGGAAGGCGTTGAAGACCGGCGTCGATGACCGGCGTTATCAAGAGGTGCTTGCCCAGTTGGAATACCAGGCGGGCCAGGCCGTGGTGTGGCGCGACGCCGTGAACGATTGGTTCTTTAAAGAGTCCAGGATTCCAGATGTAGCGGGCCGCGTGGGAAATCATCCCGGGCGCGTTGAAGCCGAATCGATGACGCTGGCGGGTTACGTTGCAAAGCCGGTCACGCCGTGGGAATCGGCTTCCGGCGGAACTGCTGTGGAGTGTGGTCAGGAGCAATGTGCGGCCAGCTTCAAATATGAAGGAGATGATGGTGGGCGCAACATCATCGTACAATACTTCGACCTGCCGGATGGCCTCTCCCGCTTTCGCGTTGTGGTAAACGATCGCATTGTGGACAATTGGTCGGCTTCAGATCGTTTGCCGGCGCGCAAGGTTGATAGCTCGTCATCTTCGCGACGTGTCATCGCCGGACTTGCTTTGCGCAAGGGCGATGAAATTCGGATCGAGGGAACTCCCGACGGCCGTGAGACGGCTGCTTTGGATTACGTCGAGGTCGTTCCAGCCGAGCCGTGATGAAATATTTTGCCAGGACATTTGCTGCGCTCTACATTGTTGGCCTGCTGGGGGGCTGCAAGGCTTCGCTCAAGGACGTCATCATCTTGAAAAATTCTCAAGGCATGGAAGTGCACGCCATCCCTTACGGTGGAATCATCACGTCCATTCGGGTACCCGATCGCACGGGCAGGTTGGATGATGTCGTTCTCGGCTACGACAATGCGGATAGCTACATGAAGAATAACGGTCCATTTATGGGAGCGATTGTCGGCCGCTTTGGCAACCGCATCGCAAAGGGAACATTCACGCTTGACGGACAAACGTATCAGCTGGCGAGGAACAACGGCCCGAATCACCTGCACGGAGGGAATAAAGGATTCGATAAGGTCACCTGGCAGGTGGAAGAATTTCGAAATAGCGATGGAACCGGTGTCACCTTCAAATACACGAGTCCTGATGGAGAAGAAGGATATCCGGGCCGGCTTCAGGCGCACGTGACGTATACACTGACGGAACGTAACGAACTTATCGTCGACTATCTGGCTACCGCGGACAAAGCCACACCAGTCAACCTCACCCAGCACTCCTATTTCAATCTGACGGGAGGAACGCGGGACATCCTCGGTCACGAGGTGACCATCGACGCTGATCGTTACACGCCTGTCGATCCGACGATGATTCCCACAGGCAGCCTGCAGTCTGTCGACGGAACCCCGTTTGACTTTCGACAGCCCTCGACGATTGGTTCTCGAATCAACGGAGCCGATGAACAACTGCGAAACGGCATGGGCTATGACCACAATTTTGTGTTGAACCGGTCGGCAGAAGGCCTCGTTCACGCCGCGCATGTTGTCGAACCATCAACAGGGCGGGTATTGGACGTGTCCACGACGGAGCCCGGCATCCAGTTTTATACCGGCAACTTCCTCGACGGTTCGATCACCGGAAAATCGGGGCGGGTGTATCAGCGTCGCTTTGCATTTTGCCTCGAGACGCAACATTTTCCGGACTCGCCGAATCAGCCGCAATTTCCCTCGACCATCTTGCGCCCCGGCAGCGAATACCGATCGCGTACGATCTTCGCGTTCAGCGTCCTGCAGCAACTAGCCTTCCTGGCACGCCTCATTGGTGCTCCTTCTCTTCTCCGGGCGACTAACTTAAATTGCAGCTGCGGGACAATGCATACAGGTCGCAACAAGTTTGCAGTAACTCTGGAAAGCTCCACTGCTTCACACCAACCTGCAAAGTGAGCCGGAGAGCCGCGGGACATCCGCCACTCTCAGAGGAGCGCGCCACGTAAGATCACCAGAGCCACACTGAAGTAGATCACCAGGCCCGTGACGTCGACGAGCGTGGCGACAAACGGGGCGGAAGAAGTTGCGGGGTCGAAGCCAAGGCGCCGCAGGATGAAGGGCAGCATCGAGCCTGCGAGCGTCCCCCATAGAACGATGCCGATGAGGGCTAGCCCGACCGTCAGCGCGACGAGCAGCCAGTGTGGACCATAGATGTTGGAGAAAAGCGACCATATCGAGACGCGGAAGAAGCCGATGGTACCCAGAATCCCGCCGAGTGCCAGTCCCGAACACAACTCGCGCCGCGCCACTCGCCACCATTCGTGTAACTCCACTTCACCGAGCGCCAGTGCTCGAATGACCAGGGTCGAGGCCTGAGAGCCGGAGTTGCCACCGCTGGAGATGATGAGCGGAATGAACAGCGCCAGCACAACCGCGCGCTCGATCTCCTTCTCAAAAAAGCCCATCGCCGTCGCCGTCAGCATCTCACCCACGAACAAGATGATCAGCCAGCCCGCGCGCTTTTTAACCAGATCTGCGAATGAGATCTGCATGTAAGGCTCATCCAGCGCCTCCGAACCGCCGATCTTCTGAATCTCCCGGGTTGCTGCTTCCTCGGCCACATTCAGGACGTCATCAATCGTGACAATCCCGATCAATTCGCCGGCCGAATCGGTAACAGGGAGCGCCTTGCGGTCCTGTTCTTTGAAGATCTGAACGGCTGATTGCTGGCTGTCAGCCGCTTTCAACGCAACGTAGCGATAGTCCATGATGTCGGAGACTTTCGCGGTCAGCGGTGCCAGCAAAAAGTTGCGAATGCGGATGTCGTCAATCAGCACACCCTTCTCGTCGACGACGTAAATCATGCTCAGTGTCTCGCTGTCCTGGCCATGCTCACGGATGTAGTCGAGAACGTACTGTACCGTCCACTCCTCCCGAACTGCAACGTAATGCGGAGTCATCAGCCGGCCAATGGTCCCCTCTGGATAGCCCAACTGCTTGAGGGCGGCCGCGGACTCTTCCGGAGTCAGCAGCGCGAGTAACTGCTTGGTGGCGCCGGCGGGCATCTCCTCCAGCAGCAGCGTGCGGTCGTCATCTGGCATGCTGTTGAGGATCGTCGTGACTTCTTCCTTTGCCATGGCCTTGAGCAACCGCTCCTGTTGCCTCGGCGTCAGGTAGGCGAAGGTTTCGGCAGCCAGTTTGCGCGGCAGGATGCGGAACAGGACGACTTCATCCTCCACCGGGGCCTCGTCAAGGAGTTCCGCCAAGTCAGGAGGCGGCCAGTTTTTCAACGACTCGCGCAAGCCAACGAGATCACGTCGGCGCAGTGCATCTCTCACGTCGGGTATGGATTGCCGGATTGCCATGTTCCTCCTGCCCCCGGGAAGCCAAGAAATGGATGGGGCCGTTACGGTCGTCTACCCAAGCGCTCCAGAGGATAGCTCAAAGAGGGTAGGACGAAACTATCGAATCTGGCGTATCGGGTTCTCTCAGAGTTTTTGTGGGCGAGGAATGATTTGCTGGTAAAACCTCACGAGACTTCAAGCGGGTTTCCGAGGCACACGGAATTTTTCTTTTTGGGGGGCGGAGGAGTTTTTGCCCGAACCCAACCAGATACTCTGATTGGTCGAAGGGGCGGCATAGATCGCCCCTTGAGCCTTTCGGAGAGTGGACAGGACATGTGATACTGACGGGAGTGCAGCACCCTAGCGGCATACCCGACAAGATTGTGCAGAAGGTGGTGGCTCGACGAGGCCGACTCCATGCCTTTGAGACCATTGAGCCAGGCTCAACCTCCCTCGTGATAATTGATCTTGATGTTGCAACCGTTAGCCGGGACAAAGCCGCGCAAGCAATGATCCCCGTAGTCAATCGGCTTGCGTGTGCACTCCGCGACGCGGGGGGGTACGGTGGCATGGGTAAAGTCGCGAATGGACGCCATGCCCAAGCACTTCGAAGCGATTCTCGGGAAACCGTACTTCTCTGTGGGTTCTTGTTGGTTTGTGTTGCTTCCGATTATGTCGACTTTTTCGGTCTTGAAGACTGTCGCTTTTGAAAATAACGGGCACTTCCGATCTGGCAATTGAGCACAAAATTACTCTTTCCAGAGCGTCATTCGGCTTCACGGATGTTCCAATCTATGCAACACTCGGACTGTTCCCTGGGAGCGCTGAATGGTTGGCCGGACTGTTGCACAGTATCAATTGTTGGAAAAGCTCGGGGCCGGAGGTATGGGCGAGATTTACAAGGCCCAGGACACGCGCCTGAATCGTCTTGTGGCAATCAAGGTTTTGCCCAGCGCCAGGTCCAGCGATCCGGAGCGCCGAAAGCGCTTCCTGCTCGAGGCTCAAGCCGCTTCCGCTCTCAATCACCCCTCCATCATCACCATCCACGATGTGATTTCGCAAAATGACGCGGAATTCATGGTCATGGAGCTTGTCAGCGGCAGGACACTGAACGACGCTATTCCCAAAGGCGGCCTGCGCGTTCCTCAGGCGCTGAACTATGCGCTGCAGATGGCCGACGCCCTGAGCGCGGCGCATACCGCTGGGATCGTGCATCGGGATCTGAAGCCGGCGAACGTGATGATTACCGACTCGGGTTATGTGAAGATCCTCGACTTTGGCCTCGCGAAGCTGATGGAACGTAATCTCGCTGCAGGATCCGAGCAGTCAAGCGACCGGGACGTTACATCCATGGGACTCACGATGGAGGGCGCCATCATCGGGACCGTCAATTACATGTCGCCCGAGCAGGCGCAGGGAAAAAGTGTCGATGCAAGGTCCGACATATTTTCGTTCGGGGCCGTATTTTACGAGATGCTGACGGGACGGCACGCGTTCGAGGGCGACACGAGCGTGTCCACACTCTCCGCGATCTTGCGCGATGACATCAAGCCGATCATCGAAGTGGTTCCGGATGTCCCCCAACAGCTTGAAATGGTCATACGGCGGTGCATGTCCAAAGATCCGGACCAGCGCTGGCAGACGATGCAAGAAGTAAGGAATGCTCTTGCGGTCTTGAAGAGAGAATCGGACTCGGGGCTGTTATACACCTCGATGATGTCTGCGTATCCGGCTACACCGGCCTCCGCACAGGGTTCGACCCCGAAAAAGAATCGATCGATGCTCTTCGCAGCCACTGCGCTTGCCCTCATGTCGATCGCCGGCGGGGGGCTCTGGCTGCGGGCCACACGGAAGCCTGACAGACAGACGCAGGTCGCGCCGGCGCAGCCAGCTGCCGTTCAGCCTGAAGCGCAGCTGCAGAAACCTGCTCCGAAGACCGCCGATGAAACGCTGACGAACGACAGTATCGTGGCACTGGTTCAGCAGCAGGTTCCCGTTGACGTAATTATCAGCCACATCCGTTCCACCAAAACGACCTCATTCGATCTTTCCACATCGGAGTTGATCCGGCTGACTAAGGCTGGAGTACCGGCAACAGTCATCGACCAAATGCGAACCCCCGGCGCGGTCGCTGCTGTGGCCCCGGCCCGCACCACGAACGTGGCGGTCGCAGACGGCACTCCGTTTCGAATCGCTCTTGCGGACGCCATTCCGGCGGATGCCAGTTTGGGCCTTCCTTTACGGTTCACTGTTTTCGAAGACCTTCGGATCGATGGAACGGTGTTGATTGCCAAAGGGGCGCTGGTTTACGGCGAAATTACCGAGACTCCGAAAAAGAAAAAGTTCTTCGGCATCGGAAATGGAAAGCTCAGCTTCTCGCTGGCGAAAGCGCAAGCGGCCAGTGGAACATGGTTGAATATCCGGGCTCTGGCTTCGCCGCGCAGCGATGGCGTCAGCCAACGACCGGTCGAACCATCGGGCAAAAAAGAATCGAAGACTATTGCCGCTCCACAAGGGACGATTTACATCGCCTATGTCGACGGTTCGCAGAGCTCTACAGTTCTTCAGAAATAGGATCCTTCCACACCGGCTCACCTTTTGCCTGAACGCTCCCGTCGCAACTCTTTTGTTTGTTCGACTGTCGTTGCCCGCCATGGCTTTTCGCCTGTCTGTTGTCGATCAAGATCTGAACACGTTCCCTGTAGATTCCCTTATGCTCCCATGTTAGCCTGCCCCGTCTCTGGTGGGTTGTAGTGTGTATGGAACTTGAGTCAACACAGAGTAAGTCAAGCAACTTGATTGAAAGGAGAGAACTCTTGATAAGTTTTAACAGATTGCTGACGCCCGTGCTGATGCTGGGCATCAGCCTTACTATGGGCAGCATGGTATACGCACAATCGACCGTGACGTGCGGTATGACAGATACCCCGACGACGGCGAATATCGGACCGTTTGCTGCAATCAATGGCGGTACCCCGATTGGCCAAACCAACATTGCTTTGTTTAATGGTGTCAACACCTTCGGCCCCAGCGCTCATGCGGCCAGTACGGGCCATGCGGAAGTGATAGCTGCGGGGCCGACCCGACTGCCAACTTTAAGCGGTGTACCTTTCCCGAATGGCGGCATGCTCCGTATCTGGTGCGTCAACCCAGGCCCGGATGTGACACCCGGCGTGGTCGTATTGACGATCAGCTTCGGTGTGCCGATCACCAACACACAGTCTTTCCCACCCACCTTCCCTTCAGGAATTTTCGTGGACAACGGCCAGGGCGATTTTTTCCCGGCGGGCCCAGGCGCCTCTCCCAACCTGCCCGGTGCTAACGTTGGTATTTCTTCGGTAAGTAACAGCGGTGGAAGTATCGTCATTGGTCTTGGAACGCCTGTCGCCACGAGCGCCCTGGCGCCCCAGAATCCGAACACAGGTATTACCTTCCATACGGGTACGGTTTCCACGTTTGACCTGTTTGGCGTACTGCTGAGCACGAATGGGAAATCCGGTGAAATCGACGCGACGATGACGGAAACGTCGGGCAACCTCAACCTCACCAGCACGGTGGTTCCGGTCATTTCGGCTGTAACTGCGCCTCTTGTGGATCCGATCGTTGCAACGAGTATTCCATCGGCAGTAACTGCTAACACGACTCTTCCCGCCACTGCGGGCGGCCCTGCGCTTCTGAATTCGGCAGGCTCCGCGATCAAGGGTAATTTCACAGTAAAAGTTGCCGAGAATTTCCCGGAAATGTGGCAGTCCGCGGCCCAGTACAATGGTGGCGCCGTTTTTCCGGCTTCTCCTTCGTCGTCGACACAGGTGAATTTCATCTTCAAGAACGTGCCTGCCGGGCTCAATATTTCGAATTGTATTGCCACGTTGACGGACCCGACGGGTACAACTTCGAACCCGAATACCGCCGCCAACGCAGCAGTGGCATCTTCCAACAGCATTACGGCTGCATCGAACATCATTACGGTCAATTTCACTGGTAATCTCGACCTCACGGCGGTTGACGTCCTGTGGCTGTCTTGCACCAGTATTTCATCCGGCAGTGCCACGCTTCCGCTGCCTTCGGCTCCTGTTACCGTTCAGGCTGAAATGGGTCCGCTGGGTACAGCGCTGAGCAGCACTGGTGGCGCCCTGACAGGACTGGCAACCGGTTTGATTCCGCGATATCAGGATACGCCGCAACCGGCAGCCGGACTTCCGGTCATCCTCTTCCCGCCGTCTCAGACGACATTGTTGATCACGTACGCCGTCGTGGTGCCTGGCTTCAACACCGGTATCGCGATTTCGAACACGACCAACGATCCGTTTGGCGCGTCCGGTGGTGGCGCAACGCCAACGGCTGGAACGATCGTTTTCTCGCTGTTCAAGAATGATGGAACGGTTAAACAATTCACGACAGCGAATGTTGCTCCTGGAACGACGTATGCCGCGAACTTGAGCGACATTATAAGTTCCGCCGGCGCCGGCGCCACCTGGAGCGGGTATATCTTCGCACAGGCGAATTTCCCGCAAGCGCACGGTGCGGCGACGATTTACGAAACGGCCACAGGCGCCGCCGCTTTGTCAACACCAACCTTGGTTGTGACCAGCAGCGCGAACCAGGTGACCTTGGCGAATCCGCGGGTTTCTCCTGAAGCCCTGGACCAATAACCTTCAACCTGAATGAGGGGGAGTTAGCTCCCCCTTTTCTTATTCCCGCCGTTTGGCATAAAACGCAGCGATGCTTCTGAAAACGGCTACTGCCGTTTTGACCTTATTTTTCTTTCCGCGCCAGTTTGCACCGCCCAGGATTTGGGACAGTTGTACGCCGAGCAACAAAATTATGGGAGCTTCGCTAACAAGGAGATGTCGGTTACTCCAACTGAAGCGATTCGGTACGCGCATGGCCGTGTAATCGCGTTTCTCACTCTCTCCCGCGAAAGCGGGAGAGAGATCTGTGTCGAAGAAGGCTTGGCGCAAATCGAGCGTGGTGAAGTGCTCACCCATGACGAACTATTTCCTGCATTCTGCTTCGTGTCCCACGCCATCACTGCACGATGACATGTGGATTCTCGTGTTTTTCCGGCGTCAAAAGTCCCAGCCGGCCAAGCGCGAGAGCGAGCGGAACCTTGCTTTGCAAGCTGTCCACGGTCTGCCGTTGCTCCGGATTCAGGACGTTCAAAAATTCCTTCGTCGACTTTTCTTGTTCAGTAACTCCCCGTTCGTGAATCTCCTGGAAGGTAATCGCCGCTTCGTTGACGGCCTGCGGATCCGGGTCCGTTTCTTCCAAAAGTCTCACAAGTTCTTCGAATGCGGGCTTGGCCTGTTGCCGGATAGTTTGGAGCTGTTCCCGGCGCTTATCAGCCAATTCTTTTACCTTCCCGAACTGCGAATCTGAAAGTCCCAGATCGTGTTGCACCACTTTTAATGACTCGGCTGGAGTTGCAGGGTCATTCGGTGTTTGCCCGAACACCCCGAACGGAACGATCGAAATCAACAGACCCACCAGAACATTTCTTACAAACATAGTTTCCTCTACCGGAAAGATCTTCTTAATAAGGACGCACTCACGGGTCCTTACGTCTCACCGGGAGAAACCGTGCCGCTCTCACGCAGCAGACGGGCGTCTAACACAGGAGAGGTGAAAGATGACAATCGTGAGGCAGGTGTTACAGATCACACTGAGCGCTGCGCTTCTGATATCCCTGGTGGCTCTACCAGGAAAAGCCGATGGCCCACCTTACAAAGTCTCCCGGAACATGGTCGAACGCTCTATCACCATGGTGGACTACCGCCTTCACTCCGGAACGACGAAGCTCGATTTACGCCCGACGGCGCTCCTGCCGGATGTACACGGCAACGTCGAGGTTGAAGGTAAGAATGGGCTCACCGAAATCAAAATAAAACTCGAACACATTACGCCCGCGTCCTTCCTAGGGCCCGAATATCTCACATATGTTTTGTGGGCTGTCACTTCGGATGGAGGGACCATGAACCTCACCGAGCTTCTACCGAATGAGGACGATAAAGCCGAATGCATCATCGCGGTAGACCTCCCGGTGTTTGGCTTGATCATCACAGCTGAGCCATACTTCGCAGTGAATCAACCGAGCGACTTCATTGCCATGGAAATGTCCGGCATTCCGGATGAAGGATGCTTTATTAAGAACCGTACCGTGACTTACCAACTGCTGGAGCGCGGACAGTATTACGCGCACATACCTGCGCGCGAAGTAACGACGATCTATTCCGACAGGATCGAACCGATCGAGGTGACTGAAGCCAAAAACGCCCTCCGCATCGCATGGTGGTCCAACGCCGCTATCTACGCGCCCGAACCCTATGCAGAAGCAAAAAACCTGCTGCAGGAAGTCGAAGTAAGTGCCAACAAGTACAGCAGGGCCACAGCCATCACTGCCCGGACAGCCGTACAGGCAGCGGAAATCGCCACGTCAACCGCGGTAAGGCGGCAAGCGTTAAACTCCGGTGTCGAATAGAGCGGACTAACGCGTGATCGATTCGCGTAGCGCACCAATTAGAACAAGGATCGCTTCGCGGAAATTCATACGGAACGCGCTGCGCGCGAACTTTGAACAGACCACCCCACCTTCGCTGCGCGAAGGATCCCCGCCTGACTCAGGCGGGGACTTCCCCATTTCGACATTCTGCCGAAAAATCAACTTCGCCAAACTCGTCTCCGTCCGGGGAAATCGTGTCAAAAAAACTAAAACTTACAGCCTTGTTACACAAGAGGCCCAAAAAATCTGTTTTGCGCTTCTTGTGCCTCGTGGTTCCTTCCCACCGCTTGTCGCTATACCGATGGTCCTCCCAACGCCGTTTTGATTGCCGGATACAGTGAGCAGTAAGTTCGATGTGCTTCCGCGTAGAGTTTCTGTTCCGCAGGCTGAGGTTCGAACCTGCGCAGCTCGCGGATTGACGCTTTGCATACCTCCCGGACTGAGGAATACTCGCCGGTTCCCACCATCGCGAGCAGGGCGGCGCCGTAGGCCGATCCCTCCTGGTTTTCGAGAATTGAAACCGGTTTTCCAAAGACATCGGCCAGCATCTGCTGCCAGAAGAGACTTCGAGCGCCGCCGCCCGAGAGCCGTATCGATTTGGCGGATACGCCCATTTGCTCGATCACGTCGAGGCAGTCCTTCTGGCTGTACGACACGCCTTCCAGCAGGGCCCGGATAAGATCGGCGCGGGTATGTCTGGCCATAAGACCAATCCATCCGCCGCGGGCTGACGCATCGAGATGAGGTGTCCGTTCTCCCATCAAATAAGGAAGCCAGAACAGCCCTTGAGAGCCAGCGGGCGCTGTGGCGGCTTCTGCAGTGAGAGCCTCGTACGAGGCGCCACGCGCCAGGTTATTTCTGAACCACTGGAGGCTGAGGCCGGCGCCCTGTGTGACACCCATGACGTGCCATGCACCTTCAACGGCATGACAGAATGTATGTACCCGTCCGCGAGAATCGTATTCGGGAGAATCCATGTGCGCGAATACCACTCCCGACGTTCCGAGGGTGCATGAAACAGCCCCAGACTCCACGATTCCATTTCCGACCGCGCTTGCCGCCTGGTCACCCGCGCCCGCAACGACGGGTGTGTTCTCGGCCAGGCCCGTCTCAGCGGCCGCGGCGAGAGAAATGCGGCCGCTGATCTGAGTCGATTCGAACGCAGCCGGCAGGATGCTTCGTTGAAGGCCCAGGTGATCGGTCATTTCGTTCGACCATCGGCGTTGTACGACATCGAAGAGTGCCGTTCCGGAGGCGTCCGAAACATCGCTGGCATATTCACCAGTCAGACAGAACCGGATGTAATCTTTCGGCAGTAGAAATTTGTGCAGGCGCTCAAAATGCCGGGGTTCGTTATCGCGTACCCAGAGAAGCTTCGGCAAAGTGAACCCGGTGAGGACGGGATTGGCGGTGCAGGCAAGAACAGTAGTCGCGCCAAGCAGTCGATTGATGCCATCCACCTGCTCCTGACTGCGCTGATCGCACCAGATCAGCGATGGACGGATTACGCGGTCCGACGAATCCAGCATGACGAGCCCGTGCATCTGCCCGGAAAGCCCGATACCCTGAACGCTGCTTGGCGAAATTTGAGCTTTCGACAGAACGCCACGTACTGCCAGTTTGGCCGCGTCCCACCAGTTTTCGGGCCGCTGTTCGGCCCACAGCGGCCGTTCCATTATCATCTCGTCGTGCGGCGATGTGAATGCAGCCAAAATCTTGCCGTCTTTGTTGACAAGTAGAGCGCGCGTGCCGCCGGTTCCGACGTCGATTCCGAGCCAGGTGGTCATAATTGAGATTGAGCTCAAGGCATTGTTTTAATTGTCGAATGTCCAATGTCGAGTGTCGAATGAAGTTGTCAAACGGACCAGGTGACCCAATTGGGTCACCTGGTCATCTGGTCAAGTACACTCGACATTTGACATTTGTGGGGACTGGATCACGAAAAATGCGTCCGGCCGCGATGCATACCCAGCAACAGCTGTACCAGCCGATGCGGAATGAGTTCGTGCAAGGTCAAAAGCTCCTTGTTCGCTTCGGTGATCGCATCGGCATCGCGTCCGGCGGAAATGCCGGAGCCCGCCTTCAGAGCCGCGGTGGCTTCGCGAATGACCGGATCTTCCAGTGCTTCTCCTGCAATTTCCCAGAGCGTGATGAAGCGGTCGACCGCGTTCGGAAAACTCACCGCAAACACGCCATGATTACTGGTTGTGCGGAGTGGTTTGAAGTCCAGATTGAACGGCCCGTTGAAACCGTTCGAGCGGAGCAGCATCAGCACGTTTAACCAGTCGAGAGGGTTGACGAGGCCCACGGCAATGTCCACGTCATGTTTCAGCCGGTAGCCGTCATTGATATCGAAATGCCACAGCTTGCCGGCCAGCAGTGCTCGCGCAAGAGCGGCTCTGGGAGCCCCTCCCCACATCAGTTCGTGGAGATACTCCGGATTGAGCCCGACCATGTGTGGATGTTTCAATACTCCTGAGCCGATGAATCCGAGCATCGCGTCGCTCGTCGGCAACAGGATTTCGGCCTGTGGCTCGAACGGCTTGGCTTCCAGACAGTGCTTCAGTGTCGGACGGCCCTTCCTTTTAGCGACTTCGATATCGCGCTCGCAGGCGGCATTCAGCGCATCGGCATACCAGCGGAGCGTCTGAATCTCGTCGATGGAGCCTTGCGTGAAATACCCGAGAGATCCCGGCCAATACACGGCATACTGAGCGCCGAGTTCGTGTCCGATGTCCACGGTATTCCGGACGCGGAATGCGGCATACTCCCGTACTTCGGGCGATTCGGGCGCCGGTCCGGCCGCGAACACCGCGTGGTAAAAGGTCTCTGTGGTGACCATGGAACACCTGACGCCGTGTCGTTCGAGTGTCCCTTGAATCTTGGCGACGATTTCGCTCTGCCGCTCCGAGCCGAGCGCGTCCGTTGGAATGACATCGCTATCGTGCGTACACCAGTAGCCGATGCCGATGCTGGCGAATTCGCGGATCACATCTTCGAAGGTGATCGGCCGCCGTGTCGGTGCCCAAAACAAAGCCTGGCCTTGATACGATGCAGCCCATTGCGGGCCGCTGATAAAGTACTTACGTCGAGTTTCGGGGCTGTAGCCGCCTCCGCACATTTTTGTGAGGCGTTCAACCAGTGATTGTTGTTGATTCGGAGGTACAGGTTGCATGCCGAGTAAAATAGTGCACGCTACGCGGAGTAACAAGGGGTAATTGTGTTGAAGCTGACAGTCCTGAGCCGGATTATCGATTCAGGTCTTATTGCAGTCATTCGTTCCGGAACATCCGATGAAGCTGTTCGCATTGCAGAAGCGTGTGCGCAGGGGGGAGCGGCCGTTGTGGAAATCACGTTCACGGTTCCAGGTGCGGCAGATGCGATCCAATGTCTGGCGAAGCGGAACGGCGATTCCGGCCTCACCGTGGGTGCCGGAACCGTTCTGGATCCGGAAACAGCCAGGCTTGCCATTCTGGCGGGGGCGCAGTTTATTGTGTCTCCGGCTTTGAATGTTGAAACCGCGAAACTGTGTAATCGATATCAGATTCCCTATCTACCGGGAGCCGGTACTGTTCGAGAGATTATCGAAGCGATGGAGTGCGGCGCCGGGATCGTCAAAGTGTTTCCGGGTGAAACCACCGGGCCGGCATTCGTGAAGGCCGTAAAAGCGGCGCTGCCACAATCGGCTTTGATGCCGACTGGAGGAGTGAGTCTCGAAAACGTGCGGAGTTGGATCGCGGCGGGCTGTGTCGCCGTGGGAATAGGCGGCAATCTGACGCGCGCGGCTGCAACCGCTGACTTCCAATCCATCGCAGACCTGACAAAGCAATTCATTGAAGAAATCCGGCGGGCACGCGCATGACACAGAAGGTTGTCAGTTTTGGAGAATCCCTCCTCAGGCTGACCCCTCCAGGGTTCGAGCGTTTCTTGCAGACGCCGCAATTCACGGCGGTTTTCGGCGGCGCCGAAGCCAACGTCGCGGTGGCGCTTTCTTCATTCGGGATGAACTCTGTGTACGTCACGGTGCTACCGGAAAACAACCCGATTGCCGATGCCGCCATTGCGGAATTGCGCCGCTTTGGCGTGGATACGGGCCGGATTGTCCGGGCCGCAGGCCGTCTGGGTACGTACTATCTTGAATCGTCAGCCAATCAGCGGCCCGGCCGCGTTGTCTACGATCGTGAATACAGCGCCATCGCGCTGGCAAAACCCGGCGATATCTCGTGGGACAAGGTCTTCGAGGGAGCTGCCTGGTTTCACACGACAGGCATTACCCCCGCGATCAGCGCTTCCGCCGCAGATCTGGCAATGGAGGCGATGCGCCAGGCTCGCGCCAAAGGCGTGACGGTCAGCTTTGATTTGAATTATCGGCGGACACTGTGGAAGTGGGGGAAGAGCGCCCAGCAGGTTCTGAGCGAAATGATTCATTCGGCAGATATCTTGATCGGAAATGAAGAGCACCTGCGTTTTGTTACCGGGTTTCCGGAACAGATGGACGCTCGCGAATTAACGGTGGCAGCTTTAGACAAGTACTCCAACCTCAAGGCAACCGCTGTCAGTCTGCGTGAACCGCTGGTGGCAGGGCAACAATGTTGTTGGTCGGCTTGCCTGAACGACCGGAAGGAATGCTTCACCGGCCCCCGATACGATACGACTCATTCGGTGGATCGAATCGGCGCTGGGGATGCTTTCGCTGCCGGTCTCATCTATGGTTGGATCAATTTACCAGACCGGCAGGCGATACTTGATTTTGCAGTGGCTGCGGGTTGTCTTAAACATTCCATTCCTGGAGACTTTTGCCGTGCAACGGTGGACGAGGTTCTCGCCTTGATAGATAACTCGGATCCTGGTCGAATTCACCGCTGATTGGGGACGTGATAAGCCAATCCTTGGCTTATTTGCGTTCGACGATTTTCACGGATTGGTCCAGCTTGAACGTCATCAGGGTTTCGGCCGGAATCTTGATCGAGCCCCCCTTCGTCAAGACCTGCGTCAGCGCGCCGGCGCCTGCGCCGGAAGCCGCACCGATTGCCGCGCCTTTTCCATGTCCCGCGATTGCGCCGATAACTGCTCCGAGGGCCGCTCCGCCGCCGACGAACTCGCCCGTTCGTTTATTAGCGCCAACGCCGTTCTTGCCTTTCTGTTCGAGATCGGTTGCATCGACCAAGTACTGCTTTCCGCCCACAGAGATCGATCTCAAATCGACCACGAGATCGGAAGCGCCACGGATCTTTCCACCACTGGATGACGACTTGATCACGAGTTGCGCATTGGCTCCCTTTGGCATGACCACCGCGCCGGCAGCATCGCGTACATCATTGGTCACTTCAGCGGCGTAGGTTTGGCCTTCGGCCGCATTCGATGAATCGATGGTTTCGTCGTTGCGCACGGATACTTCGGTACCCGACGGTATTACGAAAGTCTTGGTTTGGATCGCTGTCGGCTCGGGGTGAGCTCGTTCTGGCCGGGGCGTGTCAGCGTTCGGAGCCGCCGCCGTATTCGCTGCCGTATCCGCGGCTGCGGGCGCTTTGTCCGCACCGGCTTCGCCGTAATCGAGGGATTTAATGTCCTTTGTCAGCACAGTTCGTGTGCCACCGCTGTCCATGTTTAACGTGACCTCGGAAGGCGTACTGGAAGTAACTGCACCAGCTAGCTTTGTGCCATCACGAAGCACGATTGTGGCGTGGGGAGAAGCCGAATCCGTCGAAGCCTGACTGGAGTCTTTCTGCGAGCACGCCACCAACAGCAACACCGAAAACAGGACAGAGACAGCCCAAAGTCTTTTCATCAAATTCCTCCAAAGGACGCAGACAGGATTGCAATTCCTTGCCGAATCAGCAGTTTACAACTTTAGTTTGACAGAAAACCAACGGTCTCAAAAACTGTGCTCGTTCCAAAGTTAACCTTTATAGCAAGGAGGCACTGGAAGAACAAACAGTGCGGGCGACCGGAGTCTCTCCTTAACTGATGGCAACCCACAACCATTGCTCCGGCCGCCCGACCACTGTTATCAGTTACGCCAAAGCCATGGACGTGCATTTCTCACGAGTCTTTGTCCAGGATTGATAAGCCACGGATTGAACGGATTTAACGGATGGGCGCATTACACAGCCTGTTTAATGCGCCCATCCGTTAAATCCGTTCAATCCGTGGCTTATCAATCCCACCTCGGCTTGTGAGAAGAATGAAACTGCGCTCTTACAAAATTTCGCGAAACCAGGTCTCATCAAATCCCGCCGGGTCGGATTTCCGACCGGGAGGGTAGGCACATTCGTAATGGGGAATAATGTGGCGGATGGGATGCCGCACCGTGATGGCTTTGACGAGATTGCGCAGCGCCAGAAGTTGCGCTTCGGGAAACGGATCCTTTCCGTCGTTCCGGTTCACCAGTTCAATCCCGATCGAGAAATCGTTGACGTTGGCGCGTCCGTCTTTCATCCGGGATTCCCCGGCGTGCCAGGCGCGATTTTGTTCAGCCACATGCGAGACGACAGTTCCGTCGCGGTCGATGGTGTAATGGGCCGAGACGTTCGTTTCCGGATTGGCAAAATGGTGGATGACTTCGTCCACGGTTTCGAATACGGTTGCGTGCACGACGACCGTATCGATGTTCACTCCCGTGGGCCGATCGTTAAAATTCGGAGATGGATGGCTTTTAATCTTCAATCCGTCGTGGCCTGCTTCTTCAGAAAAGTTCCATTCTCCAATTCCTGGAATGCCGTTTGAAGTTCGGCCTGACTGTTCATCACGATCGGTCCATGCCAGGCTACCGGTTCACGTAAGGGCTTTCCTGAAACCAGCAGAAATCGAGCGCCCTTGGGTCCCGCTTTCACCGCGATTTCATCGCCATCGTCGAATAATGCGAGTTGGTGGTTTTCAGCTTCGGATGCGTTGCCGAACACGGCAGCGCCTTCAAACACATAAGCGAAGGCGTTGTGATCCGCCGCTGCCGGAATGGTTTTGGTTTTTCCCGGTGGTACTGAAATATCCAGGTAAACCGGATCTGCAGCAACGCCCTGGATGGGGCCGGAAGTTTGGCCGTAGCGGCCGCAAACAACGCGAATCTCGGCCCCGTCATCATCTTTCACGACCGGAATCGCGGCTCCTTTGACCTCCTGATATCGCGGCGCAGTCATTTTGAGTTGCGCCGGAAGATTGGCCCAGAGCTGAAAGCCATACATGCGGCCGCGCGTGTCGCCTTTTGGCATTTCCTGATGAATGATTCCGCTTCCCGCCGTCATCCATTGGATGTCACCGGGGCCGATTACGCCGCGGTTACCGATGCTATCGCCGTGTTCGACTTCTCCGGCCAGTACATACGTGATCGTTTCGATTCCCCGATGGGGGTGCCACGGAAATCCCGGACGATAGTCTTCTGGTTCGTCACCACGAAAATCGTCCAGCAATAGAAATGGGTCAAAATCGGCTGTATTGCCAAATCCGAAGACGCGCTGCAGATGGACACCGGCGCCCTCCATTGTTGGTTTGGCGCGAATTAAACGCTTGACCTGCCGAATCGACATACTTCACCTCGTGCGAAGAATCATTTGATGGGAGTTCCGTCCGCAGATGATCCGGCAAAGACTTTGCGGCCATCGGCCAGATTCACGGTACGCGCGTTTGCCATCTTCGCGCCATCCTTGGCAAGGTAGCCCTCGACGGAGACCTGATCACCGATTTTCAGCGAATCCGCTTTCCATCCGAGCTTTCGCAGGAATAAAGGACTGCCAAGTTCGAAATTCCAATTCGTTACGGTGCCGCGATCGTCTTTCACGTCGAGATAGAAACGCGCGTGCGGATTAGTCCATTCCACTTTCGTTACCGTTCCAACAAATTGTCTCACTTTGCTGGAATCGTATTCAGCTGTAAACGAATGGTGGGCGAATACGGAAGGGACCGCCAAAAGTAACCAGAGAGCCAGCAGCTGCAGGGGCGGTCTATGACCGCCCTTATCTCTCGTACTCGACATAGTAGGCGGTCATAGACCGCCCCTGCAGCCGAACGGAATTTCGTCGTCGCTCTCATTTGCCCACCAGATGTTCGACGTCCTGATTGTTCTCGTTACAGATGAACTCCTGAATTTCTTCTTTCGCGGGCGCGAGGGTTGCGGTGCTCTTCAACGTAAAGGGCTTCTTCAAGGCGCCAGGATCATCGAATGTTGTTTCGATTTCCAGATGCCCGAGGTCCGGACGGTGCAGTTTTGTGGTGACGTGCAGCTTGTCGGTATGGGGCGCGGCTTCACCCAGCCAGGTCTTATCGTTGTAGCCGACGGTGTCGATCACGAGCGTATCCCCGTCCCATTTCCCGATCGAGTGTCCAGTCCAGGAGGGATCGAGGTCTTTGGGATGCTCTCTTCCATCGAGATAAATCTGACGATAGCCCGGGATATCGTATTCAATAACCGAACTCAGGAAATCCCGCGTCTGTACAAGTCTGTTGAGGAACATATTCACGATCGTGACATTAAAGGGCAGGCAATGGCCGGTCGGGCTGTCCTTCAGATTATTGGCCCGTCTTTCCTTCTCGACGGTTTCGGCCCATGGCTGAAGTTCGGGCGTTGCGCTTGGCGGCAGTGGGCCGTACCAGAGGCCGGAGAAGTCGGGCTTGCCGTCTGCGGTATGCGGGGCCGGGCCGCTCGGTGGCTGAGGCCTGGAGAGGAAAAGCGTCCCGATCGTAATGCGGTCTTCACCGAGCGTGTCGAGCGAGATGAAGTCGCCGACTGGAACGTCGACGCGCAACGTCTCCCCGGTCGTGACGACGAGATCTTTTCGTTCATAGGGCTGGAAGCCCGCAGCTGTCGCAGAGAATTCATATTGCCCGGGCGGCAGTCCGGCGAGTTGATAGTTTCCGAGTAATCCAGCCGTTGCTTTATAAACCATACCGCTTTCAATGTTCCTGGCCTGGATCGCGGCGTTTGGCACCGGGAGATGTTTTTTATCGGAAACACTACCGTTGATTGCGCCCGGCTTTGTCTGGCCGAAGGCAGTCGCGGCCAGCAAGAGGGCAAATGCTACAGCGGCTGATTTTCGCACGGTTTCACCTTCCCATAGAGCGGACGGACTCCATAATGTATTAACGCCGTCCGCAGAACGTCAATACTCGGCATAGGCCTCATCGGGAAAGCAGTACAGCCACTTTTCCCTGGGTTCGCCCGAAGCAATGACGGGATGAGAAACCGCTCGGGCGTGCTTGCTGGCATGGCGGTTTGGCGATGAGTCGCAACAGAGCGTGACTCCGCAGGTCTGACACGTACGCAGATGAACCCACGACGAATGAATTTTCACGCATTCTTCGCACTCATGTTTCGTCGGATGTTTAACTGAAGTGATTGCATCGATATGCGAACAGGTCTGTGCGCTCATTGCTCAATCCTTTCGTTCGAGATTTGCGCGGTCCCATTTCCCATGCTGTGCGCCGGCGTCATAGGTCGTTACCAGGAATGCCTCGAGCTCGGTTTCCGGAGACTGGCTCGTGCGCACTGCCTCATACGGCAGAATGAACTCGGATAAATCCTTGCTGTAGAAGGCCGCGGACGGCCTGACGCCCGCGTCTTTGAACCCCGCCGGCTCTGGCGCAGCGTACGCATAAAACGCAGGCTCCTGGATCGGTCCGCTTCCCGGCCAGAAACCCTGGCTGATCAATTCGTGTGAATAAGATTCACGGGTGATCGGATCGGCGCCCTCTCTTTCCGGAGCCCGCCGGCCCGAGAATCGTGTGGATGCGAGATCGAAACTCCCCCAGAAGAAATGGACTGGACTGCATTTGCCCAGGAACCTGCACCGGAAATCCTCGAAAACCGGTTTTATCGCGACCAGAATGCGCCAGAAGGTATTGGCGGCCTGGGCATCATAAGAACGATGGGTGACATCTTTATCCAGACGAACGGGATTGGAAGCCTCCACCTGCATCGGCCAGATTCTTACTTCTAAACCCATGCGTCGCAAGGTATCCATCACGATCTGATAAAACTCGGCGACAGTCTGAGGGCGAAGGGGAATGGATTCCGTCGCCGAGGCGGACTGAATGACCAGGCGATGGTCCACGAAGTCAAACGTCATGGTAAAGGTCCGATCCCCGGCCTTTAATAACTGGGTCGTGAGCCCCCGCGCTGTGATCAGAAACGCAACATTCCAGTAGTGGTTCATCGTCGGGGTCGAAACCAGGGCGACTTTCCCGACGATCTGCGTCCACAGGTGCAGGGTTGTGTACGTATCCTGCCAGCTGCCGAGCGGTAAGGGCGGCCAGGTGTTTGATTTATCCATGCATAGAGATGGTATCAGACCCCCGGCCTTTTTAATTCTGGGACGGTTGCCTAAATTGACTAAATTCAAAACAGCCCGTGAATTGAATTTAGTCCCGTGAATTGAATTAGTCAATTTAGGCAACCGTCCCAGAATTCATCTCACGAACTTGAAGTCAGTCCGTCTGATTTTTCTGTGCTTTAAATTTTTCCTTGTCGAGAGGGCAGAAAACCATGAATCGGATCACCAGATATCGCCTGTGGATCGTTGCAGTAGCTATGCTCAGCATTGGCTCGATCGCCGGAGGTGCCTTTGTTGGAGGATCGGCGATGCTCGCCGGCCACGCGCCCGCAGCGGCCGTCGCCGCCGCACCCGCAGTGCGTGAGCCGGTCACGATGCCAACAACATTTGCGCCGGTAGTTAAGAGTGTCTTGCCGGCCGTAGTGAATATTTCTTCAACCAAGATCATCAAGACATCCAACATTGATCAGGATGACAATCCGTTTGGAAACCTGATCCCCGGTTTCCGAACGCCGAACCGCCCGCAGCGCCAGCAGGGTGAGGGTTCAGGCGTGATTATCAGCCCGGACGGATACATCGTTACGAATAACCACGTGGTCGACGGTGCGACGGAAGTAACCATTCAAACCTCAGATAAACGGGAACTGAAAGCAAAAGTCATCGGCACAGACCCCAAAACCGATGTCGCACTTGTTAAAGTGGACGCCGCCAACCTCCCTTATGCACATCTGGGTAATTCGAGCGAAGTTGAAGTCGGAGACATTGCGCTCGCCATCGGCAATCCCTTTGGTCTCGGGCAGACAGTGACTATGGGTATCATCAGCGCGACGAGCCGCGGCGGTCTGGGCATCGAAGACTACGAGGATTTCATTCAGACCGATGCGTCCATAAATCCCGGAAACTCCGGCGGTGCGCTGGTCAATACAAAAGGCGAAGTCATTGGCATAAACACCGCGATCCTGTCGGGTAGCGGAGGCAATCAGGGCGTTGGTTTTGCAATTCCGGTCGATATGGTGCGCCAGATCATGACGCAGTTGAAAGACAAGGGCAGCGTCACTCGCGCGCGGCTTGGTGTTTCTATTCAGGAACTGACGCCGCAGTTGGCCTCTGCCCTGGGAGTGAAGACGTCCAGGGGCGCCGTTGTGGGCGAGATCGCTGCCGATGGTCCTGCTGCAAAAGCTGGCCTGCAGAAAGAGGACGTCATTGTGGCGATGAATGGAAAAGACGTGGACAGCCGATCTCTACGCCTTGCCGTCAGTTCAATGTCTCCAGGCAGCAAGGTCGACCTGAAGGTCTTGCGCGGCGGCAACGAACAGCATATTGCTGTCACGCTTGATGCGATGCCGAATGACCCTCAGAGGGCAGAGCAGGCTGAACCCTCATACCCGCCGCGTCTCCGCCGGCGCGGATAGGGAGCAAACAAATAAGCCACGGATTGAACGGATTTAACGGATTGAAATCCGCTGAATCCGTTCAATCCGTGGCTTATTTCGCTTTCTGCGACGCGACATATGCGGCGATCGCAACAAAGTCTTCCTTCGTCAGGTTCGCCACAACCAGCTTCATCAACTGCGCTGCTTCGCTGCTCCGGGTGCCCTGTTGCATATCCCACATCTGACGAACCATGTAACTTGGCGAGCGGCCCGCAATCGGCGGAATATCCGCTACTCCCATCAGATCGGGACCATGACAGGTAATACACGGAGTGGTCTTGCCGCGAATGAATTCACTCCCGACGATTCTCGCGCCGCCGGTTGTGACCAGATCCTTGCCCTTTGCGAGGCTGCCCGGCGGGACGTAAGCGACAAAGCCGGAGTGCGGATTGCGATAGGTTTCCGCCTGCTCCTCGTTTTCCGGCATTTCGATAATGCGGCCGTCGATCGCTTCCGTCCTGGTCTGCTCCAATGGAAGAAAGAGATTGCCGGCGATGCGCGTCTTCGGTACGAGGTCTGATTCGACAACACGAATCCATGGCGATGCATTTGATGGACCTGAAATATTCGGCTGCCGCATGCAGTTCGTCATCGCTGAGAGCTTTCGCCAGCTCGACCATCGTATTTGTGTTGGGTTTTCTGGGATCGGCGCTCCGCCGCTTGCCGGCCCGAAAGTCCTGAATCTGTTTCATGATGTAGGGGACCGGAAGCCCGGCGACGCCGGCGTTTTCAGGCCGGCCCTTACCGTTCGGCAGATGGCATGAGCCGCAGCCGCGCGTCGATGCGCCAAGACTCGCCGGGCCATGCTGGATCACATTCGGCATCAGCGGATGATCTTTCGGGAACCAGTCGATGACATTCTGACCGTCACGTACGTCCACTAGCGAAAATGTGGCGTTGCTGCCTTCCAGATGACGGGGCATGGTCTGCTCGTTTGGATCTTGATCCGGCCGCAGGTTCCGATTGGGTGGCGCTTGTGGACGAGCTTTTTCGTCCGGCAGCGGCGGTCTGTCGAAACCATACGCCCAGAGGGGTTCCTGAGTGAAGTCGATCGCCGCAACGGAGGCTTCGGGTTTGTTGGGTTGCTCAGCCGGTTTGACAGTTTGCACTGTCTGGGGAGCGGTGAGCCGATGAACATCGTAGTATCGCGTGGCTGCCGCTCCCACTGCGAAGCTCGCAATACCGATAACGATCGGTCGAATGTATTGGTTCACGAGCCCTCCCGCTTAGCGTGCTCGCCCGGCATAGGATTCTCGTCCTTGCGGGGGAGCCGCTATCATCGTAATCATGTTCTGCATGCGCGTATTATAGTTGCGAAGAGCAAGTTTGAATTAATTCCGCGGTTCACACGCGAATCAATAAGGACGGGTCATAAAGAATGAAATTCGGACTCTCGTTACCTCACATCGGAAGCCTGGCGTCAGCGGATTCAATTCGAGCCGTCGCGCAACGCGCCGAAGAAATAGGTTATGACGCCCTTTGGGTGCTCGAGCGGACGCTCGTACCGTTGAATCCGATGATTCCTTATCCGGCTACTCAAGATGGCATGCTGCCGGATGAGTACAAGATCGTGTTTGATCCTGTCGAGTCACTGACGTTTGCCGCTGCGGTCACTTCGCGGATCCGGCTGGGTACAAGCGTCATCGTATTGAGCAATCATTTTCCGTTGTCGATGGCCCGCAGGCTTGCCACCCTGGATGTGCTGTCCAAGGGCCGGCTCATTTGCGGCTTCGGCGTTGGCTGGTCGAAAGACGAGATCGAGGCGGCTGGTGTCGATTTTCAAACCCGCGGTCGCCGTGCCGATGAGTTTGTGCAAGTCATGAAGAAGATCTGGACAGAAGATCCCGTCGAGTTTTCGGGAAAGTTCTTTAAGATTCCGAAGTCATATATCGGCCCTAAACCAATGCAGAAACCGCATCCACCGATTATCTTTGGCGGTTTCGTGGGTAAAACCTTCGAACGCGTGATCGATTACGGCAATGGCTGGAACCCGGCCGGAGTGCCGGTTGAACATCTTAAAGGCATGATCGACGGCATGAGGGCTGCCGCCGCCGCAAAAGGCAAGCGGCCTGAGGATTTTGAAGTGTATTACCGGGCGTTCAGCCACTTTACGAAAGAGGAATTCCAGAAACTGGAAGACGCCGGAGTCAATCACGTGATCCTGGATTTAAATTTTGGTTCTATGGGGATTGACTCTCTGTTGAAGCGGATGGCCGAGATCAAATTGTAGGCGCGGTCTATGACCAGACGTGTCCAAGATAAGTTCGACCTGGAACTGCAGAGTGGCGTCTTTAAAGGTTTGAATGTTGCGGTTGCGATGCAAACCTGGTTTGGCTATAACGCCGGTGGACCAGTCCTCGCCTAACTTAGGCGGGGAGTACGAGACACTCGCACGCTGATGCGTCTCTATCTTGTACAGCTGTCGTATATGACCGCGCCTGCAGTTATTTGGGCTTTGCGGCGCGCAATACCGGATAGAACTGCGTAAACACGTTATCAGTGGCTGCATTCTGTTTGTGGCAGGCGACGCAGCCGGCGCTGGCAGGGAAAGGGTCCGCTTTTGCGCGGTATTGTGATCCCGTTCCCGAGAAGTTGAAGTAAGCCCAGCCGCCGTCGAACCGTTTACTGTCTTTCACCGCGACCTCGAGTCCCAGGAATTCACTCTCGAAGGATCCACGGAGCGCCGGTTCCTTTTTTGTATCCGAGGATGTCATTTCCATAGCGAGTACTGTCCCTTCCGGGAACTTACCGGTCTTCGCAAATTCACGATACGCGTCGGGTTTGATATAGACGTTGTGATACATCTCGCCCCCGCCGGCGCCCGGTGCATAGCTGAGGCCGAGGGAGCTTCCCACGAAAACCCATTCACGATAATTCGCCGGTCTGAGTAATGTCGTCTTCCCTTCAAAAGCAGGAGCGTCGGCCGGCTGATTTTGTCGAGCGGCAACGACTAAACCTGTAAACACGAGCAGGGTAGTAATCCATGCGATTTTTCTCATAATCCTCCCGCCATAGTCATCTGGAACTGCTCTACAGTACTGAATTCAAACGGCGCAGACGAGAGAATTTAACGCGCGGCCGCCAGCGGGTTGATTTATGCTGTGCAGCATGCGATCACCCTTGGCACTGTTTCTTGCAATGCTCGCGATCCTGGGAACGGGACGAACGATTCCGGCGCAGAACGATGTGTTACGTATCAACACTCGCCTCGTCGAAGTCGACGTCGTCGTACGCAGCAAGGATGGACCGGTGACCGGCCTCGCCAAAGAGGATTTCACTTTATTCGATAATGGAAAAGCGCAGCGTGTTGATGTGTTTTCCATTTCCACTGCCGAACGATCAAAGGTGAACGATGCTCAGCCTGCGCTGCCCGAAGGAATTGTCTCCAACCGCCGTTCGCGACAAGAACTCCGAAGCGCGACCGTCATTCTGTTTGACAGGCTCAACACGGCCGATGCTTTTCAGCGGCAAGGCCGTCTGCAATTGCTTTCTTATTTAAGATCGGCGCGGCGCGAGGATCTTACGGCAATTTACATTTTAGCGGACGACTTGCAGATGATTCAGGATTTTACCAATGATTCCGACCAGCTGGTTCGCGCCGCAACAAAGATGGCAGTCGGAGATTTGCCGGGTGTTGACAACAGAACAGTTCAGGAAGTAGCGCAGTCGAACGCCGTAGGGCGTGTATCGCGGCGTGATGTGCGAACGGCCGTAGCACAAACCGAGTTTTCGGTGGCTGAACGAACCGACCCCACCGAAGAGGCAATCGAATCCATTGCGCGGCATCTGAATGCGCTGCCTGGCCGCAAGAGTCTGATCTGGATGTCTGCTGCCGGTATTCCCTTGTCGATAAAGCCGGGAAGCAGCCGGGACGGCAAAGATTCCGAAATGGAGCATGCAACCCGTACGCTGACCGCTGCAAATATCGCGGTCTATCCGGTAGACCTGCGTGGCTTGCAAGCACCCGATCCTCCGAGAGGACGGCGCGGCTCTCCACCGAATCCGCCACCGGACGTGATGATCCGCCTCGCCGACGAGACCGGCGGCCGTGCCTTCTACTTCAACAACGATCTGGCCGGTTCGGTGCGCACTGCGATCGCCGACTCCGAAGTGAGCTATACGCTGGGTTTTTATCCTTCGGAAAACGCTTTTGACGGCAAGTTTCACAACCTGGACGTGAAGGTCGATCGCAAGGATGTCGAAGTCCGGCATCGGACCGGTTACTTCGCGGTGAAAGACAAGGTGCCCGACGACAAGGAGCGCAAGTCTATTATGTCGGAATTGTTGTCGAGCCCGCTCGACGCTTCGCAGATCGGCCTTCTGGCTTCCGTTCAACCTGCTGCCGGTAATGCCGCCGGATTTCGTATTGTGCTGAGGATTGATCCGGCCGATCTCAAACTGGAACGGCGCGGCGACCACTGGACTGGAACATTGGATGTGGCGTTGCACCTGGAATCATCGAAGCAGAAGTCTGTTCAGATGAAAACAAGCCTGATCGATCTTCCAGAGGAAACGTTCCGTACCGCGCTGTTGCACGGATTGATATTAGAAGAAACAGTGACGACGGACCGGCCCAGCGATCGCGTTCGCATCGTGCTGCAGGACCGTTCGACAGGGTCAGCCGGTTCATTATGGCTGCCCCTCGTCAGGAAGTGATCACTTGTTCGTTGAAAGCGCGAAAACAGACCCGTCCTGAACCTCGCCGGCGATTCACCTTCATTGCGTCTGCCGAAGATGCGGCCAAGCGGCTCGACATCGCACTTGCGGATTGGCTGCGTGAGGCGCTTCGCCGTCCGGTTTCAAAAGCAAAGGTCCGAAAGCTGATCATGGCCGGTGCGGTGTACCTGAAGGGAACTCGTATCCGGAGCGCCGGAATACCGCTGAGTTCCGGCATGAAAGTTGAAGCGGATGTGGATCTCGCAAAGCTGTTCGACGATCGGACAGCGCAGGACAAGAAATTTGAGCTCACATCCGGTCTTGTTTTGTTTGAAGACGCGGATCTGATCGTTGTCAGCAAACCGCCGGGCCTGCCATCTCATCCTACCATCGACGAAGCTCGAGACAACCTCGCGACGGCAGTTGCGCGGTTCTTGACGAAGCGCGACGGAGAACCGCCGTATCTCGGAATCCATCAGCGGCTGGATCGTGACACCTCGGGAGTGATGTTGTTCACCAAGTCACGCCGCGTCAATACCGCAATCGGAGAATCATTTTCGCGGCACGAGATCGTGAAGATCTATCAGGCGCTGACCGTTGCGCCTGCGCATGGGGGAGTCCAGCAGAAATGGACGATCAGGAATTACCTCGGAAAACTTTCTGTAAAATCGAAGCGCGCCAGGTATGGTGCTGTCCATTCGGCCGGAGATCTCGCTGAGACCAGCTTCCGCGTGGTTGAACAGCATCCCGGAGGAATGTGGGTAGAAGCAACGCCCAGGACGGGACGGACTCATCAGATTCGAGTGCACCTCGCAGGATACGGGCTGCCGATACTGGGTGATGACCTTTATGGAAACCAGAGTAGCCGGGCAGCCGCGCCGCGGCTGATGCTTCATGCCAGTCAATTGGCGATTCCTCATCCGCTGACGCGAGCTGAAATTGTTGTGAAAAGCCCATTGCCGGAAGATTTCAAGCACTGTCTGGCACGAATCCGTCACCGCTAACCTGAATCGTTTAATTAGCCACGGATTGAACGGATTGAACGGATTTCAATCCGTTCAATCCGTTCAATCCATGGCTTAACCCCAACCTGCGTTACAATGAGATTTCTACTTCATGCAGGGGGCTGTGTGCTTGGAACTAAGCCAGGTTTTGCCGCCATTCTGGCGGTTGTTTTGATGAGTGGGTGCAATCAGCAGAAAACGGAGCGTCCAGTCTCCTACCCCGCAACGAAGACGGTGGATGTCGTCGAGGACTACCACGGGACGAAGGTCGCAGATCCCTACCGATGGATGGAGGACCTTGATTCCAAAGAAGTCGCCGATTGGGTGGCGGCTCAGAACAAAGTGACCTCCGCTGAACTGGCAGCTCTTCCGATGCGTGACCATTTCAAAGATCGCATCAAGCAGCTTTGGGATTACCCCAAAACCGGCATTCCGAAGCGTGAAGGCGGACGATACTTCTATCTGAAGAACAGCGGTTTGCAACGTCAGGCTCCTCTGTACGTTCGAGCCAGCCTTGAAGCGGAGCCAACTCTCGTCCTGGATCCGAATATCCTTTCACCGGACGGAAGCATGTCCCTCGCCGATTGGGCGCCGTCGCCGGACGGGAAATGGCTGGCTTACGGCATCTCCGAGGGCGGCGCCGACTGGGAGACACTTCACGTCCGCGAAGTGGATACGCAGAAAGACCTGAGCGACGAAGTGAAATGGATGCGGTTTTCCAACATTTCGTGGACGCGGGATTCAAAAGGCTTCTTCTATTCCCGCTACCCGGAACCGCCGAAAGGAAAGGTGCTCGAAGCTGCATTGTCGGGCCAGGCCGTGTACTACCATCGGACCGGAACACCGCAGTCTGAAGACAAATTGATATACGAGCGGAAGGATCTTCCCACCTGGTTCCTCACCGGTTCGGTGACAGAAGACGGCCGCTACCTCCTCGTCTTCATGCAGAAGGGATCCGACAATAACAACCGCCTGTACTACTCCGACCTCGGCGATCCGATGAAGCCGAATCTTTCTGCGCCGGTCAAGCCGCTCATTGAAGATGATCACGCCGAGTTCGCGGCCTTTGGCAATGCCGGACCGGTCTTATTCCTGCGCAGCGATAGTGAAGCTCCAAACAGGAAGGTGATTGCAGTCGATGTCCGTGATCCGAAGCCTGCGGCCTGGAAGACCGTTGTACCGGAAGGCAAAGAAGCCATCGAAGTCGTCGCACTGATCGGCGGACGGATTGTCGCCCAGTATCTGTCGGATGTGCGCAGCCGCCTGTCCTTATTCGGATTGGATGGTACTTCGCAGGGCGATGTTGAATTGCCGGGCACCGGCACGGTTGCGGGTCTTGGCGGCCGCGAAGACTGGCCTGAGATTTTCTTCTCATTCAGCTCGCCGCTTTATCCGACGACTGTGTTTTCTTATGATCCCGCTTCGAAAGCGCGCAAGCCGTTCGAAGCGCCAACGCCGCCAATCGACGCAAGCCAATTTGAGACGACGCAACTCTTTGCAACATCGAAGGACGGGACGAAAGTGCCGTTCTTTGTCACTTCCCGCAAAGGCATTGTGAAGGATGGCAGCCATCCCACGATGCTTTACGGTTACGGCGGATTTTCAATAAGCACGTTGCCGGCGTATCGCTCCGACCTTCCGGCGTGGCTCGAGGTGTCCGGCATCTGGGTTACTGCGAATATGCGCGGCGGCGCCGAATACGGCGAAGCCTGGCACAAGGCAGGGAATCTGGAAAAGAAACAAAACGTTTTCGACGACTTCATCGCAGTTGCCGAGGAACTGATTCGGCAAAAGTACACTTCAGCTGCGAAACTGGGCATCATGGGCGGATCGAACGGCGGACTGCTGGTCGGCGCCGTCGAAGAGCAACGGCCTGATCTGTTCGGGGTGGCTCTGCCCGCCGTCGGTGTCATGGATATGCTCCGCTATGACAGGTTCACCGGCGGCAGCGCCTGGGCCACAGAATACGGCCGATCGTCGGATCCGGCGCAGTTTGGTTTTTTGATCAAGTACTCGCCCCTTCACAATGTGAAAAAGGGCGTGTGTTACCCGGCAACACTTGTCACGACGGCAGATCATGACGATCGCGTCGTGCCCAGCCATTCGTTCAAATTTACGGCCGCAATGCAGGCAGCGCAGGGCTGTTCGAATCCGGTGCTGATACGCGTGGAGACCGAAGGATCACACGGCTATCGGCCGACGGATAAGCGAATTGCGGAGTTGGCGGACCAGTGGGCTTTTGCGGCGGCGCATCTGGGGATGACGATGAGTAAGTTTTAATAAGCCACGGATTGAACGAATTGAACGAATTAATTCGTTAAATTCGTTCAATTCGTGGCTTATTTCTTTGCGATCTGACCGACTTCGCCCAACAGCTTCTCGGTGGGGATCAGCGAGTTGTTGGTGCTCTTCCACACGACCTTGCCGGTCTCATCAATCAGGAAATAGGAGCGCTTTGCCGCATTACCGTTGGCGGCGACTGCGTCGTATTTCTGTGCGATGGCGAGACTTCGGTCGCTGACGAAGCTGTTCTTCGCGCCAACCGTTTCCTTGAACTTACCTTGTGCACCCGGCAAATCCGCGGAAATGCCGATCATTTCGATGTTCATTGAGCCGAACTTGTCGAAATTCTGGCCGGCTTCCGTGAATTCCGTGGTGCAGCCCGGGGTAAAGGCGCCCGGGAAGAACATCAGAAGAACTTTCTTTTTACCTTGAAAATCTTTCAGGTTCGTCGGAGGGGCGCCGCGCTGCGGTCCGGGAATTTGAAAGTCTGGAGCCGCGTCGCCGATTTTGGGGGAATTATCGGGGCCGCCGGCGTTGAGTTGGCCGAAGGCAGGTATCGCGATTGCCAGCGCGAGTACTGCAACGAATAGCTTTGTTCTCATTGATTCTCCTTACGAAGATTCTGTCCTATGCTTTGGACATGTATTGTTTGAGCGATTCAGCATTTGGCTTCATGGCTTTGTCGCCTTTTTTCCAGTTCGCCGGACACACCTCGCCGTGCTGCTCGCTGAAATCGACGGCATCCAGCAGGCGCACGACTTCATCGACGTTGCGTCCAAGATCCAGGTGATTGATCGTTGAGTGTTTTAGAATGCCGTCCTTATTAATGATGAACAGGCCGCGCAGCGCAATGCCATCCGGCAAAAGAACACCGTAATCCGCTGCGACTTTCTTGTTGATATCTGAAAGCAGCGGGTAATTCACGCCCTTGATTCCGCCGTCTTTCCGTTCCGTGTTGGCCCACGCTTTATGTGTGAACGCGGAATCGACGGAAACGCCGATCACTTCCGTATTGCGCTTCCGGAAATCTTCGATCTGATCTGTGAAAGCGATGATTTCCGTTGGACAAACGAAGGTGAAATCCAGCGGATAGAAAAATAGAACGACCTTTTTACCTTTGTAGTCCGAAAGAGAGATCTTCTTAAACTCACCATTCAGATATGCTTCACCCGAAAAATCAGGCGCAGGCGCACTAACAAATGCGGACATAACTTCCCTCCTTAATGATGCGAAATTAAATAGTAATTGTTTTTAGCCGTGGATTGAACGGTTTTAACCGTCAATCGAGGAAGACGCCTTCCTTCAGACGGGCAGGTACATACTGCTCCGTCACATAACTGATGTCCTTGCTGATAAGTGCTTCCACTTCCAGCTTAAAACCGTTCTTCAACATCATATCGATCTCTTTTTGCCACGGTGCCTTCTTGGCAAACCACGGATATTGCGCGATTTGGCGGGCCCGCTTGATGTCCTGTTCGTTCAGCTTGATCTGCACGCTTGGCGTCAGTTTACAACGTTCGTAGTCGTTGCTGCGTAAACCGAGATAGCGCGCTGCGGGAATCGCCATTCGCCGGGATTCGTAGGCAAGATTGATCGATCCTTGTTTGAGGACGCTGTAGATGTAGTATCCCCAGGGATCGTTATCGAGGAGGCAGTACACCGGCAGATTGAGTTCATGGTGCAGGCGGTTGAGCATGCGGCGGACTCCGCGGGGAGGCTGGCCGCCACCGTGGGTGAGAATGCAATTGTGCGTTCGCCAGAATTTATCTTCGTTGAAGCGCCGCCAGACGGTGTCTTTTTCGACGTGAAGGACGAACTTGGCGGTGTTTTTCTTAAACTGCACGATTTCGGGCTCGACGATCGACGGAATGCTGTAGCCGCCGGAGCCCATCCGCGCGCAATCGATTTCGTCGCCCGTGTCCACGAGCGTGATCGGGCCAACCATTGCTCCCGCGTTCTTGGCATACAGATGCAGTTCTTCACGCATGGCATCGAGTGAGACCTCGACGTCTTCGATAATCGGATCGCATTCGCTTTGCGTGTCGAAGGTTTCTTCGCTGGTGCCCTCGATAGTGTGCTTCAACAAATAGAACAGACCGCGGATACTGGTTGTTTTGCCCTGATCGATGAGTTGCTTGCAACCCGAACCGACCAGCAGGGTTTGCATATAGCTTCGCGCTTGCGCGAGATTGAACAATTCGCGGCGATTGCTGCCGCCGCCCATCTCGATGATGCGCTTGGATTGATTGAATTTTACATTCGAGAGCGAACGTGACGGGATTTCAACGTAAGGTGCCCGCCCGCGCTCAGCGGAATGCACGACACCATCGGCCAGATCGCGAATCGAGCCGAGGGTTTTCTTGTCTTTGGACGTAAGTTTGGTTTCCGTCGTTTGGGTTTGAGTGGTTCGCTTTTTTGCCATGATACTTTCTCAAATACTGTACGCGCGGTCTGTGACCACGCGTTTTTCGTGAAACAACGAAATATGCGCTGTCACAGACCTGGCTGTCCAAAATAAGAACGGATGCAGCGGTTAGCGTGTCTGCAGTCCCCCGCCTAACTCAGGCGGGGACTGGTTACAGCCAAACCAGGTTTACATAGCATCCACTAGATTCAAATCTTTACAAGGCGCCACTTTGCAGTTCCGCATCCCTTTTGCCTGCAATCTTATTCCGCATGCTCGGCCTGATCCGCCGGAGGTTCTGCTTCCGCCCCGACGATCAAAACATTGTCTCCCAATTCGTCTTCAAGCTTACGTCCGCGATCATCCATGACGGTATCCGCTACCGCCGTCTTCTTTTTCGCGACTTCGACGAGGCAGTCGTAGAGGTTCTTTTTCCCGCGATCGCCGGAACCTTTAATCATCGACACAGCGGATGCAACCTCACCAAGGTAGCGCAAGAAAATCTCCCGGCGTTCGCCTTCCTGACGGACTTTCTTGCGGCGATTCAAATACACCGCGAGCTTGCGGCCGACGGCCTGGAGGCCAAGCCTCAGCTCTTTCATGATTTCAGGATACGACGCAATGGCTTCCTTCGATTCGCTGGTGAACGGCACCCAGACGCTGGCCATGTGAACCATGACGGTGATTGGTCCGACAGGCAGCTGTCCTCGCGCTTGCGATAACCCATACGAGCGCCAATTGTTGCCAATCACCGATTGCGTGATGGCGCAGGCTGCCGGCTGAAACTGCAGCGGGACGCGGTTCGCATAGCGCAGCACCTGCATGGTCTGGCCTTCGGTCAGATTGACGTTTTTCATGGCGTCATGCAGTTGGGCGATCTCCTGCTTCGAGAGTTTTGCCGGTGTCTGCCGCGCAGCCAACTTTGCCTGGGTAACGATCTTTTCGGCCCCGGCGGCGCCGATTCCGTCGAACGTCGTTATGAGGAACTGGCGCAGGGAGCGAGAGTCGCTGGCTTCCAGCAGCTCGGTCAATGTCTCGACTGTCACCTTCTGCGTCGGACTCGCAGCCGCCATAAGCGAGGCCTACTTCGATGGCGAATGGATTTCCCCGATACACAGCGGGCGGCCGCGTAGCGGCGCAGTAGAATTCGCCGGGCAGCTGGTGGTGGAGCCCTTTGAGAATCAGACCCTCGCCAATCGGTGAAATGCAATCGGTGGACGGCGGGCTGATTTTGGTGTCTTGAATGGCCTGATACAGAGCATCCGCTTCCTGTCTGCCGATACGTTGCGGGTTCGATCGGGTGCTGATCTTGGCAGTCTGGCAAATCTTCTGTGCAACGCTCGGGGTGACGCGCGAGAACGACGTCGTCAGGAACAGTGCCATCGTCGCGGCCGACGTGTCCTTCAGCATCGTGACGAGCTGTCCCAGTTCGATTCCGTATGGATGCGGTTTGATCTCGACGGGTTCACGTGGAAGCTCCGTCGTCGACCGTGTGTATGTCGTTTCGAGTCCTTCCGGATCGACATAGTGGATCGTGACGTGCGGATTTGCGATAGCCGTAAACTCGAGGTATTCATCCACACTGCCGCGGCCGCGCATGTAGCGGCCTTCGAGTTCGATCGTGACGCGGGTGCCGCTGCGCAGCTCCGGCACCCATTCAATGCCGTGTTCGGCGATATATTTCTGTCCTTTTTCGCCGGACGGAATGTCCTCGCCTTCGCCTTTTCCGTTGATGATTTCCGGCAGGTTGCGTTTGGTGTCGATCTGAATTTCGAAGTAGTGAGCCGGCTTTTTCGCCGAGGTCATCGAGATGATCTTCACGGGTTTGCCGGTGGTCAGCATGCCGTACATGCCTGCCGCGCTGATGCCGATGCCTTGCTGGCCGCGGCTCATCCGCAGGCGATGAAATTTTGATCCGTAGAGAAGTTTTCCGAAGATCAAGGGAATCTGTTTCTTGACGATGCCAGGGCCGTTGTCCTGGACGCCGACCTTGAAGCGGTTGGCGGCCGTGGGCTCCATGTGAACCCAGAGCTCGGGGACGATGCCCGCTTCCTCGCAGGCATCCAGAGAATTGTCGACGGCCTCTTTGACCGCCGTCAGCAGTGCTTTGCGTGGATTATCGAATCCAAGCAGGTGACGATTTTTCGCGAAGAACTCGCTGACGGAAATGTCGCGCTGCTTCGCAGCCATGGTCTCGGCGGTAACCCGCCGCCGCGGTGGTGTCTCGTTTTCCATAGTTCCGGAACCACTTTGTTATTTATGACGGACAGATGTGGTCCTCTATTGAAGATAAGGCACGGATCGGGGCGATCGACGCTTTTAATTTTTCATCCGTCTCATCCACGGCTATAAACCTAGTGTGATGAAGCTCAAATGGCCGTTGGCCATCGTTACATTTGTTGTTTGCGTCGGCGTCACCTATCTGCCTGCGTTATCCGGCAATGTGCCTTTCCCGCGCGATCTTCTGCTGCGGCATGCGGTGTGGGACACGGTCCGGCAACAGGTTCCGCAGCGCGGGCCGGAGGTGGCGGATCTGATCGCCCTTATCTATCCTTTTCATGCGTTCGCCGCACGAGAGCAGCGTACGGGCTCGTTCCCGCTCTGGAATCCATACATTTTAAGCGGAGCTCCGTTTCAGGCGAGTCCGCCATCCGGATTATTTTACCCACTGAACTGGATCTATCTGTTGTTCCCGACACCGTGGGCATGGACGATGGCTCTGGCCATCCGGATGTTTCTTGCGGCCTTCTTCATGGCGTTGCTCCTGCGTGCGATAGGCGGATCGCTGACCGGCAGTATTGTCGCCGGGATTGTCTTCTCTTGCTGCGGCTTCATGACTGTCTGGCAAGGGCACGTCATCGGGGATAGCGCGATCTGGCTCCCGCTGATTTGTTACGCCGTGCTCCGGCTGTACTGGAAGCCGACGGCGATGACCATTGCTTTAGCAGCAGTGTCGTTCGCGATGCCGGTTCTGGCAGGGCATCCGGAAACAGCCGCGCATCTGACCCTGGTGGGATGCGTTCTGGCGCTTCTGTTCTGCAGCAAACGTTTCATCGCAGTGTTCGCTCTTGCCGGAGCGCTCGCAATTGGCCTGGCTTCCGTTCAAATCCTTCCAACGGTGGAATGGCTTGGCGAATTGAAACAGAACCTTGCCGGGGCTGAGCCCGCTTTGAGCCGTCACGATGGCCAGGGTTTTTTTTCACGAGATATCGCAACGAGTCCCAGTTCTGCTCTGGTTCCGGTACCGGAGGCTGTGTCCTATGCCGGAATGCTTTCGATTCTCCTGCTGCCGTTTGCATTGTTTCATCGGCCTCGCCGCTTCGTCTGGTTCTTTATCGCAATCACGCTCGGAGCAATCGCGATCGCTTTCAGCATTCAACCCATCCACTGGATTGTGGAACACCTGCCACTGATCAAAGCCTGGAAGAACGGCCGGCTCATTCTGGTCGCGGACTTTGGCATTGCCGCCCTGGCCGGTCTGGGCGTAACGGTTCTGGAGCGCGCGATTGTTCCAGGAAGGCTTGCACGGATTCTCCTGGGAATCGCGGCTGCAATCGCGGGTGCCGGCATATTCGAGGTCCATCGGGCGACGCAGACGGCCGCCCCCTGGTTCCGCGGCCCTGCAAGTTCGCTGATTTTTCTCGCGGCTGCATTTACTCTGGTAATGCTTCGGATTCTCCGGAAGTTTCCGGCCGCAACGTTTCAGACGTTGGTTTGTGGTTTGACCGCGTTGGAAATGCTCAGCTTCAGCTGCGGATTTCTTGGTTTTGCAAAGATCGACGAGATCTTTCCGCGGGCTCCGTTGTTCGATTTTCTCGCGGGCCAGCAATCCGCAGGGCCCTTCCGTATCGCGAAAGCAGGCTATCCCATTCCGGCAAACTCCGGCATGATGTACGGCCTCGAAATGGCAGAAGGCTATGATCTCACGACGCAGCGCGCCAGGCTGTTCACCGCAGGACTGCGAGAGGACCGCGACGACGCGATTTTCTTCCTTGCCGACCGGATCGTGGATAGTTCAGATCGCCGGTTCGACATGTTGAATGTGAAATATCTCCCGGTCACCGTGCCGGGACACGAGTTCGATTTGCTGTCGAGCCGCCCGGACCGCTTTACGATCGTTTATCAGGAGCCCACCGTGGCGGTGTTCGAAAATAGATCCGCTTTGCCGAGAGCCTTTGCCGTGCCGGCGTCTGGCGTTGAAGTTATCGCCGAGCCCTCGCGCCAGTTAGAGCGCTTGAAAGAGCCTGGTTTTGATCCGCTTCGCGATGTCGTCGTGTCCGAGCCATTGCGGCAAGCTCGAGATCAGGGGACTGGGCCGTTCACGAGCAAAATCGATCTACTGGAATCGGGTGTTAACGGTGCGAAATTCAGAACCGAAACGTCGGCCGCGTCCGTAGTTGTTTTCAGTCAGATGGCATACCCCGGGTGGAGCGCGACGGTCGATGGGCGCGAACTGCCGTTGATCACAGCGGATTTCGGATTCCCGGCGGTGGAGTTACCCGCGGGAATGCATCAGGTGGCTTTTTCCTTCCAGCCGCGCCTGTTCAAAATTGGCGCAATGGTGTCGATTGTGTCGCTGGTGGTGATGCTGCTCGGTATTGTGAGCAGCAGGAAAGCTCCGCCCCCGGACCATGGCGCCTATGTATTGCCCGACGGGGTATGTTAAGGATGTAGCCGCGGGCTTCATGCCCGCGCCTACGGATTTAAAGGCGGCATCCCTCCAGGCAAATCATTCACCCCTTGGTTTCGAATCGTGGCTTCGGTGTATCTTTGGGGGCATGGATGTTCTGAAGAAGCTTTTCGAGCAGCATTTCCATTCGCCTCCCGAGCGTGTTCAGCCGTTACAGGGACAACTTGGCGGGTCCGGCAGAAACATCGTCCGGCTGGCGAATTCGAGCCACACCGTGATCGGCATTTTGTATCCGGTTCGCGAAGAGAACCTCGCGTTCGTGGAGTTTTCCAGACATTTCCGGCGCCATGGTCTGCCCGTGCCGGAAATCTATGCCGAAGCGCTTGGTGACGGCGCGTATCTCGAAGAAGATCTTGGCGACACGACACTGTTTGAATTCCTGTCCAGCAATCGGAGTGGACCCGAAATCCGTCCCGATGTGGTCGAGGTATACCGGAAAGTCGTCTCGACCCTGCCGCGTTTTCAGGTCGAAGCCGGCCGCGACGTCAACTATAAGGTCTGCTACCCTCGCGCCAGTTTCGACCGGCAGTCAATTGCGTGGGACCTGAACTACTTCAAATATTATTTTCTCCGTCTCGCCGGCATCCCGTTCAACGAACAGGCGCTCGAAAACGATTTCAGCCGGCTGACGAAGTTTTTGCTGACCGCGGACCACGAATACTTCCTTTACCGTGATTTTCAATCGCGGAACGTGATGCTACGGGACGGCGAACCCTTCTTCCTCGACTATCAAGGCGGCCGCAAAGGCGCGCTGCAATACGACATTGCCTCGCTTCTGTACGATGCGAAGGCCGATCTGCCGCCGGAACTGCGGCAGCACTTACTCGATCGCTATCTCGAGGCGCTATCCGCGTTCGTGAATCTGAAGCGTGATGCTTTCATGCATCACTACTATGCCTATGTATACGTTCGCATCATGCAGGCGATGGGAGCATACGGTTTCCGCGGCTTCTATGAACGGAAGTCGCACTTCCTGCAATCGGTGCCGTATGCGCTGAAAAACATCCGCTGGCTGCTGCACCATACCGAACTGCCTATCGCACTGCCGACGCTTCTGGAGGCGTTCAAAAGCATTGTCGGATCCGAGAAACTGCAAAGTCTGGCATCCGAAACCGAGAACCTTGTCCTCCGCATCTTCAGTTTTTCATTTCATAACGGCTCCGTGCCGAAAGATGAATCGGGCAACGGCGGCGGTTTTGTCTTCGATTGCCGCAGTATCCCCAATCCAGGACGCGAGGAGCGGTTCAAGAGCCTCACGGGGAGGGATGCCCCTGTCATTGAATACCTCGTCCAACAGGAGACTTCGCATCAGTTCTTTGCCAATGTGACCTCGCTGGTAGATGCCAGCGTGAACACCTATCAAAAAAGGGGTTTTAAAAACTTGATGGTGTCGTTTGGCTGCACCGGAGGCCAGCACCGGTCGGTGTATTTTGCAGAGCAATTGGCCCGGCATTTTCACGGAAGGAACGGCCTGGAAGTCGTCCTTCGGCACGTGGCTCTGGAGAGCCGGGGACAATGAAGGCGATGGTCCTGGCCGCAGGGTTGGGAACCCGCTTGAGGCCGTTGACCAATTCGCGGCCAAAGGCGCTGGTCGAAGTCGACGGCCGTTCGCTGCTGGAGATCGCGCTTGATCGCTTGCGCGTCTCTGGAATTCAGGAAGTGATCGTCAATGTCCATCATTTTGCGGACATGATGATCGACTACCTGAATGCGAAGAACAATTTTGGGATGCGAATCGAAGTCTCTCGTGAAGAATCGCTGCTGGACACGGGAGGCGGTTTGAAAAAAGCGGCCTGGTTTTTTGAAGGTGACCGCGAACCGTTCGTTTTGCACAACGTCGATGTGATCAGCACGATCGACCTCAATCATATGACCCGTTATCACGCCCGGAACAACGCTCTAGCTACGCTTGCTGTGCACGATCGCCCGACATCGCGTCCCCTCGTGTTCGATGATGCTCTCCAGCTTCGCGGCCGTGGCCCAGGACTGGCTTTTTCGGGAATTCACGTCATTTCGCCCCGGCTTTTGCCCATGCTGATCGAGGATGGCGCATTTTCGATCATCGATTCCTATTTAAGGCTGGCAGGACAAGGAGAGACGATCCTTGGCTTTCGCGCCGACGCATACTATTGGAGAGATCTGGGCAAACCGGACGACCTGAGGCAGGCAGCGCAGGACTTACTCGACAAACGTATATAGACGACGGTTCGGCAAACGGATTTGTGCTGCAGGTGCCGGTCTATGCAAGGGTGAACAAATAGGCCCGGGCCGTTAGAACCTAGCCCCGGCCGCAGGCCGGGGTTTCGTATCCGTCGGAACATAAGCCCCGGAGAAAGATTAGTCGCATTAATCTTTCGGCCCTCCGGGCTAATCCCCCTCTACCCGGCGAAAAAGCGCTGCGTGAAGCATTTGCCGCAAATGGCGATGTAG
The DNA here is from genome assembly GCA_963738025.1 of uncultured Acidobacteriota bacterium. GTDB lineage: Bacteria > Acidobacteriota > Terriglobia > 20CM-2-55-15 > 20CM-2-55-15 > 20CM-2-55-15. The sequence goes on from CAVTWA010000005.1 coordinate 111,260, forward strand.
TTGCAATATATCTAACAGATGAGAATCTCGCGGCATCGGTAATCAGCCGCTAAAAGCACGTCATCTCAGGCATTCAAACATGACTGAAACGAAAATTTCACGAGTGAAAGAAGGTAACCCCCGCCCGAGGGGAGCGACATGGGACGGCAAGGGCACGAACTTCGCCGTGTTCTCTGCCCATGCGACCAAAGTCGAGATTTGTATATTCGATAGCGCGGGTGAGCGTGAAGTCGAGCGGATCGAGCTTCCCGAATATACAAATCAAATCTGGCACGGTTATTTGCCGGACGTCCATCCGGGTACGCCGTACGGTTACCGCGTCCATGGTCCATATGAACCGGAAGCGGGGCACCGTTTCAATCCCAACAAGTTGCTGCTCGACCCGTACGCCTATGCCCACATGGGAGAACTGAAATGGAATCCAGCGCTGTTCGGGTACACCCTGGAGTCCGGTGACGACCTCACGTTCGATGAGCGCGACAGCGCACCATTCATGCCCAAATGTACGGTGGTCGATCCGAACTTCGATTGGTCGGAACCGCGGCGTCGCCGGTCGGTTGCCTTTCATGACACCATCCTCTACGAACTGCATGTGCGCGGTTACACGAAGCTTCACTCTGCAGTTCCGGATCATCTGCGCGGCACGTATGCCGGCCTGGCGACACAGGAAGTTATCGACTATATCAAGTCGCTTGGCGTGACATCAGTGGAGTTGCTTCCGATCCACACGTTCATTAACGACAACCTCCTGATCGAGCGCGGCTTGACGAACTACTGGGGCTACAACTCCATCGGCTTTTTCGCGCCGGATCCGCGCTATGCCGCCGCGCCCGTCGAGACTCTCCGCGAGTTCAAGGAAATGGTCGCGCGGCTTCACGAGGCGGGGCTCGAAGTCATCCTCGACGTCGTGTACAACCACACAGCCGAAGGAAACGAACGCGGCCCCACACTCTCGTTTAAAGGAATCGACAACGCGAGTTACTACCGCCTGCTCCCGGATCAGAGGCGGTATTACATCAATGACACCGGTACGGGAAACACCCTCAACCTGTCCCATGCCCGCGTCATCCAGATGGTGACCGACAGTCTTCGATATTGGGTTGAAGAGATGCAAGTGGACGGCTTTCGCTTCGACCTGGGAACGATTCTCGCCAGGGAGCCGAACGGGTTCGACAATCAGAGCGGGTTTCTGAAAGCGTGCAGTCAGGATCCCGTGCTCGGCAAAGTGAAGCTGATCGCCGAGCCTTGGGACTGCGGGCCCGGTGGCTACCAGGTCGGGGGATTTCCGCCGGATTGGGCGGAGTGGAACGACAGATTCCGCGACACGGTCCGCGATTTCTGGAGAGGAGAAGCGTCCGCTGCAGTCCTCGCGCCGAGTCTTTGCGCGTCGCCGGATATATTCAATCATCAGGGGCGAAAGCCATGGGCGTCGATCAACTTCATCACGGCTCACGACGGATTCACGATGCACGATCTCGTCAGCTACAACGACAAACATAACGAGGCCAATGGAGAAGAAAACAGGGACGGCAATTCCGATAACCGGTCATGGAACTGCGGTGTTGAAGGCCCGACGGACGACGAGAGCATCATCGCTTTGCGGGAGCGCCAGAAAAGGAATTTCCTTGCGACATTATTCCTCTCGCAGGGAACTCCGATGCTCCTCGCGGGCGATGAATTAGGGCGAACTCAAGCGGGCAACAACAACAGCTATTGCCAGGACAACGAAATCAATTGGCTGCACTGGGACATCGCCGGCAGCGGCGAATCCTTGAAACGGTTCATCCAGAAGCTGGCACGCTTGCGCCGCGTGTATCCCATCCTGCACCGCAATCGCTTTTTAACGGGAGAGTACAACGCGGAATTGGACGTCAAAGATGTCACATGGATCAATGCCAACGGCAAAGAAATGGAAGAGTCGCATTGGGCAGACGGCGAAATGCGCTGCTTTGGCATGATGATCGACGGGCGGGCCCAGACAACAGGCATACGTCAGCGCGGCAAAGAAGCAACGATGCTCATCGTGCTGAACGGCCATCACGACGCCGTTAACTTTACTTTGCCGGAATGCTCGGGAAGTTCCGAGTGGTCCACATTGATTGATACGAATCTTCCGGACGAGGAGGGACGGAAATCCTTTTCCAGCGGCGAGGTTTACACCGTTACGCCCCGATCTGTTCTGCTGTTCGCGCTGGCTCCGCCGGATTGAATCCGAATGTAGTCGCGGGCTTCAGCCCGCGTTCCCGCTGAAGCCGCGACTACTCCACAATTTTATATAAACGTTCATCCAGGGGACTGCCCGCTATCGGAGCGAGGCCATCGCGGTATTGCTTTGTGTGTGCGGCGGCGGCATGGGCGTCAACAGCTTTCTGGGTCTGCCAGGCCTCGATAATCGTGAAATGATTTGCGCGCATCGTGTGCTGCAGGACATCAAATCGAAGATTGCCTTCCTCCTTTCGGCTCGCTTCGGCCAGCCGCGTCAATAAATCGGCAGCATTGGTGCCCTGGCCGCCGATGTCGACGTGCGTAATGACAAAGATTGCGCGATCATTTGCTGTGCTCGGGCTCGCCCCCAGGGACAAGGTCTTGTAGGGACGCGTATCGTAGTCGCTCAGGCGAACAGGATCCAGCTTGCTGCGAAAGTCTTTGGTGTGACTGGCAGTGGAGTGGCTGTCGAAGGCTTTCTGGCTCGCCCAGGTTTCAATCAGGCAAAAGTGTCCGGGGCGGCCCACCTGCTCGAAGAATTCGTATCGCTCGAAGCCTTCGTCCTTTCGGCTCGCGTCGCGATATTGCTTGAGGGCCGTTATGGCTGCCGGTTTTGATGCCGGAGCGATGTCCACGTACGAGACGGAGTAAAAGGTCGTGTCGCTTGGCGCCTGCGCTGCGAGGAGCAAGGGGCTGAGCAGAAGAAAGAGAAATCGTCTCATTGAAATTCCTCAAGTGAATAATGAATAACACGCTTGGTCAATGGCACATTTTCCAAGGACATTTTTCGTTATTCACTAATCAATTTTCATTTCTCATCCACTTACTCGGAAGGTAAGCACAGTCCCCGCCTAAGTTAGGCGGGGACTGGTCCAACCTCGTTACACCTAAACCAGGTTTACACCGCATCCACTTCTAGTTACTACTGACGGGCAGCGTACCCTTTCCGTCGAGCGTAAATACAAGCAGCCGCGGCTTCGCCGTTAAAGCCGGTGTTGCCGCTGGAGCGCCGCCGGCGCGTTCCCGCGCTGTGCGGCTTGCGCTGCAGCGCCTGCCAGATCCGGAGGCGGTGCGTTTGCTCCGGCACCGGGAACCGGGCCTACGACGTTTCCAACCCCGCCCGCGAGCGCGACGTACTGTTTACCGTCGAGCATAAAGGTAATCGGCGGGCCCATCCCGCCGCGCAGGCCAGTCTGGACTTCGAAAAGTTTCTCGCCCTTATCTGCGGAATATGCCATCAACCTTCCGTCATTAACCACCTGGAAAACGAGATTGCTTGCCGTCGTGACGGTCCCACCGCCGATGCCTCCGCCTCCTGGCGTGCGCCATCGTTCTTTCTGGGTTACCGGGTCCCAGGCCACGAGCATGCCACGCTGTCCTTCCGGTGGAGTGGGGCCGATGGCTGGTAAAGTTTTCGCCGGATTCGCCGCTTGCTGCTGCGGAGCGGCGCCGCGATTTTCGGGAGTGGCTGCGGCCCCTCCTCCTCCTCGATTTCCACGCAGTAATCCGGTATTGGACCGGCCTGGAACGTACGTGAAATTCTTGTCGACGGTATATGTGCCGCTACTGGTCGTTGTCGTCGGGACGTATACCAATCCCGTGCTGGGATTGAACGACATCGGCGACCAATTGTGTCCGCCGCCGGCTCCGGGCTGGACTGTTACCGTGTCATCGTTGTGATCGTAGTGCGCTTCAGGATTGATGATCGGCCGTCCGGTCTCCGGGTCGATTCCTTTCGCCCAGGTGACTGTCGCGAACGGCTGTGCGGTGATGAACGCGCCCGTGACGCGGTCGAGCACATAGAAGAAGCCGTTCTTGTTGGCCTGCATAATGACTTTTCGGGGACGTCCGTTGATCGTGAGATCGGTGAGGATGAATCCTTGAACACTGTCGAAGTCCCAGGAATCGCCTGGTGTGTTCTGGTAATACCACTTCAACTCGCCGGTGTCGGGTTTGACCGCGAGGATGGAACATACATAAAGATTTTCCTTACCCTTGGATTTACGGAGCTCTTCAGGCCATGGGCCGCCGTTGCCGGTTCCCACATAGACGAGGTCGGCTTCGGGATCATATGCAACGCCATCCCAGACCGTACCGCCGCCGCCCAGCTTCCACCAATCGCCGGACCACGTTTCGGCGGCCTTTTTCAGGGCCGGATTCTCAAATGGTTTGGATGGATCGCCTGGAATTGTGTAGAACTTCCATGCCAGGGCCCCGGTATTCGCGTCGAATGCGGAAAAGAAGCCGCGGACGGGATATTCGGCTCCGCTCACGCCGACGATCACTTTGCCTTTTGCGATTCGGGGCGCCATGGTGACGGAATAGTTGTCCTGGGGATAAGCGACGCGTGCTTCCCATAACGGCTTTCCGGTTTCGGCATCCAGTGCCTCGAGCCGCCCATCGATAACGGGGGCAATGACTTTGCCCTGGTATAGCGCGATACCCCGATTGACGATACCGCAGCAGACCTTCGGACGCACCGCGGTCTGATTAACCTCGGGATCCCAGCGCCAGCGCTCCTTACCCGTGCGTGCATCTATTGAAAAGACGACGCTCCAGTTGGTAATTCCATAAATGTTGCCGTTCCATTCGAGCGGAGTCCCTTCCTGATTACCGCCACCTGCGCCGAGATCATAGGACCACGCCAGTCCTAACCGGCTGACGTTCGTCGCATCGATCTGCTTCGCCGGGCTGTAGCGCGTTTCTCCGGGAGTCATTCCGTATGTAAGCCAGTCTTCGCCCGCCTTGCCGGCGTTTCTGAGCGCAAGATCGTCGATGCGGCGGACTTGTTGCCCTGTCGCGATCCACGTTACCAGCATCAGTCCTGCGATCGACAGAACCAGGACCGTTATCTTTCGAGCGCGCATGCGTCACCTCTTTCGAGAGTTGTCAGGGATTTGAGAGCGCAAATATATCAGAACTAATGTCCATTCGCGATCGGCCGATAAGATTTGCGGAAATTTGCTGGCGGAGTTGTTTGAACAAATCATGATCGATAAAGCATTCTTCGCAGTACGCTGCGCCCCCTGCTACGGAAACGGCTTTCAAGATGATGACGTTCCCTGCCCGGTTTGCAAAGGCCATGGAGTTATTCCACTCGAAGGAAATGCTGAAGATTACGAGGATTGCCAGGGGTGTGGCGGCGCGGGTTTCTGCGGATTCGACCAGCACTACATTTGTATGCGCTGCCAGGGTGTCGGGGCAGTGAAGAAGATTGCCAGACGGAAACCAAAGAAAACATAGGGGCCTCGCGCTTTTTGTGCCTCTTCTGGTTTCTTGCGCATGGTAATGTGGATCACTTGTGGACGATCGAACTGAACAACTGGAGGGACAGCCGGACGTCGCGACCGGTGGCAACATTGAAGCGCAGGTCATTAAGGGAGGTTCTTCGCCTAAAGCCCTCCTGACCGCTCTCGCCAAGTTTGCTGTTGCCGGGATAATTCTCTACTGGCTCTACCATAAAGGCGCGATCCAGACCGCCAGGTTAGCCGCCGCTCTCGAGCATTGGCCGACCTTCGTGGCCGTGGTTGGAATCACCCTGTTCGCCTATTGGTCGCAAGGACTGCGCTGGCTGGCGCTGATGAAAGCCAGAGGCATCGAGCTTTCGATCTGGAATGCGTTTTATTATTTGATGGAAGGCAAGTTCTTCAACCTCATTATTCCTGGCTATTTCAGCGAAGATTTCATACGCGGTCTGTATGCCATCCGAACGCATAAGCACTCCCGCCCTAAGGTCGTCGCAAGTCTCCTTGTCGATCGTTCCTCCGGTGTCTTTACGATGCTGCTCTTCGGTGGCGCCGGCCTGCTGCTGCGTCCGGCGATGCTTACCGATTCGCGTCTGGCCGGATTACTGGCTGTTTGTCTAGCCGGAATCGCGGCGACCTTGCTCGGGGTTGTTCTTTTGCGAATCCTCAAGCGGCCCCCGGAATTCGTATTCAAATTGGCTTTGCGCCTTCATTTGCATGTCGCGATCGACAAGATGTACGCCGAAGCGCGGTTCTACGCCACCAACCTGCCTGTACTATTCCTGGCTGTTGCTTACACGCTGGCGAACCAGGCCCTGATGATCTGGTGCTTCTACCTGCTCGGCGGCATGTTGGGTATGAGCAATCTGACGGCGGTGGACTTTATGATCTTCACACCCTGCGGTTTGCTTGCGACGATCCTGCCGATTTCACCCGTTGGTTTAGGCGTAGGACAAGTTGCATTCCTCTCCCTGTTCCGTCTGGCCGGCAGCGAACAAGGCGCTAACTTGTTTTCCTTGTATACCCTTGTCGTCGTGCTGACCAGCATTTTAGGCGGCGCGTTTTACCTGGGTAACAAGCGCAAAGCATAGCTGCACCTAAAGCCCTCTTTTCAACCACTTACCAAGCAGTTTGCCCGGGCGATTCCACACGCTGATTGGGATGTCGTCTAAAGTTTCCGCGAATCAGGTCGATACAGTTAGGGAGGGAGCTAGATTCAAGGAGATAGCAATGATAACGAAACGTTTAATGAGTTTGATTGGAGTTGCCGGAATATTAACTGCGTTGCCCGCGTTTGCCTCGACCAATGCAGCCAACACCAATACCGTGAGCCCGGCGCTCGTGGTGAGTGTGACTGTACAGAAGGCAATCAGTCTGACGCTGGCCACCGGTACAGGATGTACCGTAGCCTCCGGTTCGGACTACAGCATCAACCTGGGTACGGTCGACGCGCTGGGTATTAACAATGCTAGTTGCGGCAGCAAGTTTGCACCCGCGACCCCAGGCACCAGCAATGCGGCATACTATACCGACTACAAGGTGACGCCGATCTTCACAAGTCAGACCGTGGCCACGAATACGTTGACAGCCTATGTATCCAGCACGTTCGCGAAAGCGAACTTGTCGATTGTCAAATCGGACATCGCTCCTGCGGCTGTGACGGACCTGACGGCCATGTCCACCGCTTCAGGGTCCCAGACCACGGTTGCGACAAACGCGACAAGCGGTGCGCCCATTACTCGCTATATCGGTGTGTCGGTGGATCCGACCAACGGCGCCGGCTTGACCGGAGGGGATAGCGCGACGATTACCTATACCCTGACGGTGAATTAAATCCTGCAGACCTTATGAATGAGAGCATGCCCGGCGCCACAGCATGGCGCCGGGTTTTGACTTTCATGGAAGAACGATGGCAGGTTTGGGAAAACATAAAGCGTTCGGACCTCAGAACTGCCGGCCGGTCTCGCACCTGCTCGTTGCATCGACCTTCATCGTCCTGCTGGTTGGCGAAAGCCTTCTTTACGGTGCAAGCAACCCGACGCTGGTTCTTCTAACGGGTACCGGTATCACAATCGGAGGTGCGCACCCGTCTTACTCCGGTTCCATTGGAGATGTAAACGGCCTGGGTTTGGGGACGCCGGCCTCCCACGTCAGCCTCATCGCATCCGGTGTGGGGGCGGCAGTCTTCTACTACACTCCATACAACTACAACATCAGCAATCTCAACGGCTCTGCGACCGGCATCGTGACGGCATACGTGAGTTCGAACTTCAGTCATCCGACAATCCTGCAGGTGTATACCTGTTTTTCGAGTTGCACGTCATTCAGCAGCTACGGTCTTATGTCCGCCAACTCTGCTGCACCCACTACAGTGGTCACGGGCGCGTCAGACGGCGCTATAGGGACGGCCTATATTGGAGTACTTCTTTCCAATGCAAATGGCGCGTCTGCTTTTACCGGTTTGGACACCGTAACGATCACTTTTACCGGGACGAACAGCAACAACGGCAAGACGGACGTTGTAACCCTGGCGGCAAGCGTGAACGTTCAGAAAGCCGTTAGTTTTACTTTGAGTGCAGCCTCAGGCGGCCGGGCGATCTCTGCCGGAACCGATTACGTGATGGATTTCGGGACCGTCAACGGCCTGGGAATCAATCCCGCCCCCGGCTTAACAGCGACTGCTGCAAGCGGCGGATATCTGTACAGTACGCCCTATGTGATGACCCCGCAATTTTCGAGCTCTTCAGGTACCGCTGCAAACTTGACCGTTTACGTCAGCGCGAATTTCATCCACACCGCAATTCTCCAGATGCAGGACTCGGCAACTTCCGGCGGAGCCTATTCAGCAATTTCGACAAATAGCGGGGGGCAGACTTCCCTGACCACTTCGGGCACAAGCGGAACAAACGTCACACGGTATCTCGGTCTGTTTGTTTCAAATGCCAACGGGCCGAGCGCATTCACTGGAGCAGACAGCGCGTCATTGACTTATACCTTGACGGTTCCTTGATGAAAGGATTGGGTTCGATGTTTAAAGGATTAAACAAATACGGTTTTGTGCTCTGCGGAGCGGTTCTCCTGAATGTGGTCGTACCGGAGGCTCATGCTCAGACCCTGGGCTTGACGCCGGCTGAAGTCCAGTACGCATTCAAGCCCGGCCAGCCGTTTCAATTCGACATTGCCGTCTCGAACGGCGGTAGCAAGACGCAGGTCATGCGGGCGAGCATTACCGATCTCTGGTACAACGAAAAGAACGAAAAACTGTTCAACCCCCCGGGTTCATCGCCGCGATCGGCAGCGAACTGGATGGAAGTCGTGCCGCCGCAGATCACGGTACCCGCAGGCGGTACAGGCAAAGTCAAAGTGGTCGTCACTCCGCCGGTCGAGGTATCCGGCGGGTATTACGCCGTTGTATTTCTGGAATCGAGACCTGAGCTGGCGCAAGCCGAAACGCCGGAGAGCAAGGCCGTTTTTGCCAACATCCGTCTTGGGTCATTGATCCTGCTGAGTGCGGAAAATACAGAAAAATATGCCGTCGATCTGTCCGATACGCGGTTGACACCTCCCAACGCGAATCAGGCACTGAAGCTCGACTTTTTACTCTCCAACAATGGCAATACGCATATCTTCCCGCAATCGAAGCTCGCCATATTGAATACCCGCCATGAATTGGCGGGTAAAGCGGAAGGAGCCATTCAGCGTTTCTTCCCCCAACAGAAGGATCATCTTTCCGTGTCCTGGTCTGGAGCGCTTGCTCCGGGCACTTACACCGCGATTCTTTCAGTGGTTTACGGACCGGATAAGGTGGACACAAAAGAGATCCCATTTACAGTCGGCACTTCTCCAAATGGTCCACCCCTGCAATCCGTGCAGAGTCAGTGATCTGTGACGACCGCGCGCGTGCACTTTCTGCTTCTCGTTTGCCTGGCCATCTCCATTGCGGTGGTGCCGGGCAGCGCGCAGGATGCTGCCTCGCAGGTTGTCGATATTTTCTGGAACGAGTCGACAACGATTCCGATGCCGGGACTCACGGATGTCGTCGTTCTTGACGATTCCATCAGCCGCGCCGAAATCTCGAATCAGAAGGTACAGTTTTTCGGGCTGCAGAGAGGCGAGACCGTCGCATTCGCGTGGCTTGGCGATCAGCGAATCACCTTGCGGTTGCGAGTTATGGCGCGCCCGGCTAAAAACTCCATTGCAAACGGGATAGCCGCCCGGTCCGTTCTCGAATCACCTGGCAATGGAATGGTTGGATCCTCTGTTCAAATGGCTGTTGGTCCGAGGGGGGACATAAATAGCTTTTTCACCCATCGGATGGATTGGCAACAATTGAAGGATGGCTACCGGGTTGGCATTCACGCGCAACTGCAGGACGGCGCGACGACGGGCCTGCCTGGTTTCAACATGAATTCCATTGCGGTTTCTTATGAGACGCCGCGGACGAAGCTTTCGCTGATGGATTTTCCTCTTGAAATCAATGGGGGTCCGGAAGCGAAGGTCTCGATGTATTCGGCCTACAATGTCTACCCGATTCGCGGTGCGAGTTTCGCGCAGAAACGGGGCGCCGACAGATACGAGGTTTTTGGCGGTACAACCATCCCGTCCTACTTTCGGACTCTGACAGGAACACGCGACATTGCGGGATTCAATTTCACTCGCAAACAGAGTGCGGTTTTGTCCCTCTATTCCACAACCGGATGGGTCAATTCGCCGATCTCAGGCCTGCTATCGGCCCCGCAGCGGCGAAACACCGTTTTCGAAACAGTGGGATTTGCTTTCCGGCCAAGCGCTCACTGGGCTCTTCAGGGAACCGCAGGAGGCAGCACACGAGGGCTTCTGGCGCAGGGAGCCGTCTCCTACACTGGTGTGCGGCTGACCTCATTTCTTTCCGGAACGAGGTCCTCGGCAGCCTTTCCGCTCAATCAGCTGCAACTCGTCTATTCCGGCGGCTCATCCGTGAGTACGGGCGCTACGGTTCACCTTAACCGGCGTATTTCGACTTCCTTGTTCTTCCAGTACAGCCAGAACGGCGCATCTGTGTTTTCGCCTGTGGAAGCCGCTACCGCCTACTACAGCTCGAATCTCAACATTGCGATGACGGCGCGGCAATCGATCACGTTCAATCATACGTACAGCCGAGGTGTTCAAGGGCTGGCTGCAGCGGTTTCTGCACCAATGAATAATCAGAGATTCGACTTCAGTTACCACGCTTTGCTGTACGAGCGAATCTCAAACACGGCGCAAATCGTCATGGGATCGCTGAGTGATCCGGGGCATCTCAATACACATACCGAATATGATTTCCGAGACGCCGTGAGCATTCCGCTTGCGGCAGCAGGATCGCTGACCGTCGGCGTCCAGCACATCCGTCTCGATCCCTCGCTGGTGACGCGTTTGAATCAGGAAATCAGTTTGCTGCCGCCTGACGTTCAGCAATCGTTTCTGTTGAATCCTGCCGGGTTCGTTCAATCGTCGGATCTGCCCGCGGATTTGCGCGCATTGCTGGAAGGTGTCAAGCCCTCGGATACGCAACTTACCGTCTCTGCTCAATTTCGCGCCGGACGACTCAGCGCCAGTCCGAGCGTGGTGTTTTCCCGAGATGTGGCGGATATACAGGGAGCGTCCAGATCGCAACAGTTTGGCTACTCGCTGACCTACCAGATGGCCCGGACGCTTCAATTGACTTCGTCGTTTTCAAATGCCTTCTTTCTGGACCCGACGACGCGAAATATCCAACGCACGACGGTCACGACTTTTGGTGTCATGAAGTCGTTTTCCCGCGTGCCTCGCTGGCTGGATCCGATTTCCCAGAAGGCAACGATTCGCGGACGGGTCTTCCGGGACTTGAATCTCGATGGTATTTACACGCCCGGGGAACCAGGCATTTCAGGCGTGCGTGTCGAACTCAGCAAAGGCCGGAGCACGGTTACGGACAGCGAAGGATGGTTCGAGTTCCCCGGCCTTACTCCGGGCTTCTATCAAACGCGGGTTGCCGTCAAACAGTTTGATCAAGCCATTCGTCTGACGAGTTCGGCTGAAGCTGAAATGGAGCTCGACGAAGGCAAAACCGCGCAGATCGATTTCGGTGTTGTGAATTTTGCCCGTCTGACGGGGACGGTTTATAACGACTATCTGATGGACGGTCAAAAACAACCCGACACGAATGGTATGCCCAACGTTCATTTGAAATTGCAGGGGAACGGCGTCAGCCGTGAGTTGACGACGGACGGGGCGGGGGATTACGGTCTGTTCGACATCCTGCCGGGCGACTATGAGTTGTCGCTCGACCGAGCCACACTTCCTGCGAATTTTCTGGCGTCCGAGGAGCCAGTCCACATCCACGTTGCCCCGGTAACGTCGGTTGTCCAGGATATCCCGGTACATGCGTTGCGCTCGATTGCCGGCCACGTCTATGTCAGGCGAAGTACGCGCCGGCGGGGATCGGCTGAACTTGCGCCTCTCGAGGGAGTGCGTCTGAAGATCGGCGACACGATCGCTGTTACGGCCGTTGATGGAAGCTTTGTGGTACGAAATCTGCCGGCCGGCGAATTATTCCTGAACGTCATTCCGACCCGGCAGCTGCCCGAAGGTCTGAACGCGCCTGCGGGCAAGGTCAAAATTCCCGCGTGAACCGATCCACGTCGAAGAGGCCACGATCGTCATTTCCAACCCGGAGTTGCCTCAGTACCTGACCAACGTCTCGACGCACTGACTTGGAACCCGGTTCGGACGGGATCGGATAAGCCACGGATTAAACGGATTGAACGGATTTTAATCCGTTCAATCCGTTTAATCCGTGGCTTATCCTCTAACTGTCCCGATGGACCGTGTCCATTGAGAAAGCCGGGAGGCAAACCGCGATGTATTCGGCCCCGCCCGGTTCGGGCGTGCTGTAACGGACCCACTCTCCCGGATGGGCGAGGATCGCCTGTCCCGCCCGGACGTCGATGATCCCGTCGCGGTGTTCGACCCGCAACATGCCTTTGAGAACCACTGTAATTTCTTCGAACTCCGGCTGCTGTCCCGGTTCCAGCCAGCCTTCCGGTGAAACCATCCGAGCGACGCTCACCTCGGAATGACCGGAGTTGACCCGCCCCGCGTATTCTTCGATGCGTTTCGGTTTTGTGCCCGCCGCTTGAATAATCGTGGGTTCTTTAATTAATTTCGGCATCCTGCGACTCCTTTCATCTGCTTAAACAGAAACCGTGACTCCGCATGAACGTGGCCGGTATAAAAGTTCCGGCGTCTTTGCTTTTGTTCTGCGAGTTCGCCAATTCGACAAGTTGGTTGTGGAGTTCCCTGGCCTTGCCGTTCTTCTGGGCCGCTTCGACAGCGTTCATCGTCGGTCCGTAGAATCGTTCAAACAGGTCGATAAACTGTGCCGGAGTTTTGTCGGGCGATGCGAAATAGTAAGTGTCCTGGATCATGGAGATTTTCTCCTTAGCCACGCCTGCCTGGCCAAAGCGCTCGGTAATGTGACTTTCGACACCCCACGTCATCGGGCTGATAAAGCCTTCCGGTGGTGGAGGAGTAAACGCAGAACTGATCTTCAACACTTGCGATACGAATGTTGGATCGTTTGGAATCCAGTTACCCATCACGATGCGGCCGCCTGATTTTGTGACGCGCACCATCTCCTTGGCGACATCGAAGGGTTTGGGTGCGAACATGGCGCCGAAGATCGAGACGGTCAGATCAAATGATTTGTCGGCGACGCCTTGCAGATTGGAGGCATCGCCCTCATGAAACTTCAACCGCGTGAGACCCGCTGCGGCGGCCCGCCGGTTTCCGGCCTCCACCAGGTTGCTGGCGATGTCGATGCCAACCACTTCTGCTCCCAGACGGGCCATGGGGAGCGCCGTGGTGCCGTCTCCACAGCCGAGATCGAGAACCCGCAGAGACGGTGTTACCTCGATAGATTGGACCAGTGCTTCACCGGATTGACGCATGAAAGCGGCAATCGCCGTGAAGTCACCTTTCTCCCACAATGCTTTATTCGGATTCATAAGAGCTCCTTTTCTGCCACTCGTGACTTCAGAGTTGCAATGGTGCAACGCGCGTGTTGAGATGTCCATGCTCGAGCGTCGCCATGAATTGCTCGAAAGGCCTGCGGAAGCGCATTGCTTTGCCTGGAGGCCAGGAAAGTTTGCCGGGATTCCAGGAGACTGAGTGGACGCCTTCTCGCAAATTCTGAGTGGAGTCAAACTGAACGGAGCTGTGTTTTTCCGCGCCGAATTCTCCGCTCCCTGGGGGTTCTCGACGCCAACCGCAAAGGTCCTGACCGCAACCCACGCACCGGGCGCGGAACACCTGGTGCTGTACCATCTGGTCATTCAAGGCGGCGCATTTATCGAGATGTTGGATGGAGAGTCCCTCGAACTCAGCCCCGGAGATGTCGTCGTTTTTCCCCATGGTGATCCCCACCACATGAGCAGCGGCAAAGAGGCCGTACTGCCGTTTCCGAATTACGGTATCGGTGCGAAGATCCTGTCGCGTGATCTGACGCCTTTGTGTGCGGGAGGTGGTGGCGATACTTCGCGGTTTGTCTGCGGCTATATGACGTGCGATCCGCACCTCTGCCGCCCGATCCTGAACTCACTTCCGCGGGTCTTCAAGACCAATATCCGCGCCGGATAGCTCTGGTCACTGGCTGGAAAATTCGATTCTGCACCTGGTGGAAGAAGCCGCTTCTGGCCGGATCGGCAGCGAGGCGATGCTCGCGAAACTCTCAGAAGCGTTCTTCGTCGATACGATACGCCGCTACGTGGCCACGTTGCCTGGACAACAAACGGGCTGGCTCGCGGGAGCGCGCGATCCTGTCGTGGGGAAGAGCCTCGGATTGCTGCACAGCCGCGTTGCGCATCCGTGGACGATCGCAGATCTGGCAAACGAGGTGGGCATCTCGCGATCCGCCCTTGTGGAGCGCTTTACCCGCTATCTTTCCGAACCGCCCATGACGTACTTGACCCGCTGGAGACTCCAACTCGCCGCACGATTGCTCAAAAGAACATCGCGAGGCGTCGCGGACATCGCCGCAGAAGTCGGATACGAGTCGGAAGCAGCTTTCAATCGCGCATTCAAGCGTGAGTTCGGTCAGCCTCCAGGCCGATACCGAAGCGATTACAAGGCGGCCGCTATGTAGGTGCGGTCGATGACCATACGTGTCCAAGACAGGATGGACGAGGAACTGCAGAGTGGCGCCTTGTAAAGGTTGAACCTGGTTTAGGTGTAAACGGGTGTGGACCAGTCCCCGCCTAAGCTAAGAGTTAGGCGGGGACTTTGCGCACTGCTAATTGGTCCTTATCTTGGACATCTCTGGTCATAGACCGCGCCTACAAAATCGATGGCTATTTGCTGCCGGGCGATGGTTCATTCAGAATCGGAATGTCAGCGAGGGGAACGGGCGCCGGTACGGACTGTATATAGGCGTATACGTCTGCCAGTTCCTGATCGGTCATTACCTGCTTTCGAAAGGGAGGCATGTTGCTGGGACGCGGACTGCGCACATAGGAAGTAAATCCGGCGGGCGTCAACCTGGTTTGCGCCAGCCGTGGTCCTGCCAGTCCGCCCTGGCCGACCGTACCATGACACTGATAACAGCCGTTGCGCATGAAAACTCGCTTGCCGTTTGCGGAATCGCCGGTCTTTGTCTGCGCCATGACAGTGGCGGCCAGCGGCAGTAGAAGCACTAATAATGTCTTCATCATTGTTAATCCTTCAGCGCTATCTTGGCTGCGTCACCACATCAAGAAGCGCCGGTTCGCCGGCCTTTACTCTCTCGATGGCGCGCCGGATTGCGGGGGCGAGATTTTTCGGGTCCGTAATCGGGCCCTCGGCGTAGAGACCATAACCCTTCGCAATCGAGGCGTAATCGATATCGGGGCTCACCAGCGCCGTGCCGATATCGCCGTTTTGAATGCCGCGATTGAACTTCGCGCCGAACATCTGAATATACATGCGCTCTTCATGGTAGGAGCGATTGTTGTGCATGATATTCAGCAGAGGAATTTTATGGTGCGCGGCGGTCCACAACACAGCCGGCGCGTAGTTGAGATCGCCGTCGTTCTGAATGTTGATCGTCAAGCGGCCGTGTTTCTTGTTCGCCAGCGCTGCGCCGATGGCAGCGGGAGCGCCATAGCCCATGCCCGACCCGCCGTGTGTTCCGATAAATTGATAGTGTTTGTCGAAGTTCCACAGCCGTGTTGGCCACGAACTGATCATTCGATCCCAGGAGACTAAGGACCAGTCTTCATTCTTGATCTGGGCCCAAAGTTCAGCTGAGAGGCGCGCCGTACTGATCGGGCTGGCATCCCAGCCGATTGTCGCCAGTTCGCGATGCTGCTGCCGCCAGCGGCGGCCCGCTTCGGCAATCTTCGCGCCACGCTCCTGCATGAGGCGGCGGCGATCCGAAGTCGTCAGTTTCTTTATGGCCTCAATCAGCTCCGGCAATGTCGCTTCTGCGTCGCCGGTAATCGAAAGATCCGCTTCCATATAACGGCCGAAATCCTGATGGTTCGATTTATGATTCAGTTCGACTGCGGACACTGTGATGATTTTCGCTCCCGGCTTCGTCACAGGACGCGACTCCATGCCAAACCGGTTCAGCGGCGTCATCTGGTGGGTCATGCCCCAGAAGTCCTGGACCTCGAGCCCGAGAATAACGTCGGCATCCGCAACGCTGGGCGTTTGCGGCAGAACGCCGGGATCCCCGTAAAGCGGGTGAGAACTCGGAAAATTCATGCGCATGCGCTGATCTTTGACGGGGGCTTGAAGTGCTTCCGCCAGCTGGACCAGCAGTTCCACTCCCTTTGGCGTACGAGCGACGCGTCCTGCGACGATCACAGGATTTTCAGCAGCAACGAGCATTCTGGCTGCTTCCTGTACGGCGGCGGAATCACCCTGGGGAGGCGCGCTCATCACCAGTTTCGGAATTCGCAGGTTCTTGTCGGCGACAGGCTCTTCCTGAAGTGTCCCATCGGCGACGATAACGACAGGCTCGTAAGGCGGCGTCATCGCGATTTTGTACGCCCGAACGGCCGATTCTGCGAAGTGTCCTAAAGAGACGGGCGTGTCGTCCCACTTGATGAAATCGCGCACCATCGAAGCGGCATCCTGAACGCTGTGCACCCACTCCGCATTATTGCGGCGGAAATTAACATCGAGAATGTTGCCGAGGACGATGTAGAGAGGAACGCGATCGGCGTAACAGTTGAAGATCGCCATGGACGCATGCTGAAGGCCGACATTGCCATGCGCCATGATCATCATCGGTTTGCCTTCAATTTTGGCGTAGCCGTGGGCCATGGCCGCCGCGGACTCTTCGTGGCAACAGGTAAGCCACTCCGGCTCTTTGTTGCCGCCGTAGTTGATCAATGATTCCTGGAGACCTCGGAAGCTCGATCCCGGATTCGCCGCGCAATACTCGATGCCGAGCGTCTTGATGACGTCCACCATGAAGTCCGAGCCCGGCTTCTCGTTTCCGGTAATTTCCACGGCGCCGCGACCTTCAGCGGGCGCAGACTGCCCTGCCTGTTGCGCCGTCGCGAGCGGCTTTGCTACCAGGCCCGCCGCGCCTGCAGCGGCGCCCTTCAGGAAACCGCGGCGGCCGACGGGTTGTTTCGACTTCGACATGGCGCCTGTCCTCCCTTTCGGATATCAACCGACAACGACTTCGCTGATCTGGATCACGGGCGAGAGATTGGTGTAGTTGGCAATGTCGCCCATGATTTCTTGCGCATGTGGAGTGAAAGCCGTTTGAAATGCTTCCATTGAATCGCAAAAAATGTGGCACATGCCGATGTACGGCGCAGGAGCACCTGGAGCACCGCCTGCCAGCCCTTTATCCACCGTGTAACTCTTGCAGATCTCGCCCATTCTCGACTTCAGCAATGGCATGTGCTTGTCGCGATAATACTCATGGTCGAATCGAGCCCCGGGAGTGTTCGGGTACATCACAGTAACCTTAATCATTTTTCCTCCTGGTGAAGTGTAGTGTTACGCGCCGATCGAAATCCACGTATACGTTTCGCTCGGGGGGAAAGCCTGGAGCAACGATTCCGATCAGGGGCGCATATTCAGTGAAGCACAGCGGCGTGCGACATTTCGAAGTGGAGCTGGAAAAAGTGGCCGACTACCTCCAGCTTACGATTCGAGATCAAGGTGTAGGTTTTGATCCGGGCAAGGCGATGCACACCGGTGGCATTGGGCTGATCAGCATGCGGGAGAGAGTCCACCTTCTGAAGGGCACACTGTCGATTGTTTCGAGCCCACAAGCGGGAACGGAGATCAAGGCTCGCGTCCCGATCACTGCCGGTGCCGAAGCCGAGACAAAAGGTGCCTCGGGGTGAGTCAAAAAAGAATGGATGCGGCGGTGCGTGTGTCTGCACTCCCCGCCTGAGTCAGGCGGGGATGCCCTCGCGAAGCGAGGGCCGGGGCGGTCTGTTCAAGATCCCGCGCAGCGGCTTCTTATGAATTTCCGCAAAGCGCACCGAATCGATAAGGGCGCTGCGCGGTCATCGATACCAATAAGGTGCGCGCTGCGCGCGGACGTTGAACAGACCGCCCCGCCTTCGCTTCGCGAAGTCACCCCGCCTAACTTAGGCGGGGAGTTGTCCGTAATAGATGCTCGTTACGGCAAAGACACATTGCGCATACCGCGCCTAAAGGCTGATTATGTTATTCTCGCGCTCTGACGCATGAAGGTTATCGCCGGGTTCGTTACCATCGTCTTAGCTCTGCATTTGCAATGCGGCGGATCATGTTTGCTCAGTTCTTTTTCCCGGCCAGAGCCGCCCTGCCATCAGCATCCGGCGCACGAGAGTCATAGCCCGTGTGATCAAGGTCCGGTTATACAGATGACCTCTGACCTTCCGGCCATTGTGCCGGCCGTCATTAAAACATCACTACCGCCTGATGTCGCCATCACTGTCTTCAACCGGGAAAAACCACCGGACTTCCTGGCTGCGTCCATTCGCACCTCTGTCTTGAGAGTCTGACGAAGTCGCGGGCGTCACGCCTGCGTTCAAATTCCATATTTTTGTCTATTTGGATTGAAGGCTGGGAAGTATATGACCAGAACTCGTCTTTCTCTGTTGATAACGTTTTATGCCTTGTCGACCAGTTCACTCAGCGCGCAGATGACCATGGCGCGGCATGGCAGCCATGGAAAATTCCGTCGGCTATCTTTCCTCCGGAACGAGCATCGAGCCGAAGATCACGTCGGAATTCGAGCCCATGATCCACACGACGCTGGGAAACTGGACGCTGATGTTTCACGCCAGCGTCTTTGGCGTCGAGACGCAGCAAACGGGCCCGCGGGGCGCGGACAAATTCTTCTCGACGAACTGGCTGATGCCGATGGTGTCGCGCGATTTCGGACGGCAGACGCTCACCTTCCGCACCATGCTGAGCCTCGAACCCGCAACCGTGACGCAGCGCCGTTACCCTGAGCTCTTCCAGGTTGGAGAGACCGCTTACGGGCGGCCAATCATCGACGCTCAGCATCCGCACGACTTCTTTATGGAAATTGCCGGCCGCTATGATTTTCGCTTAAACGAGCAGGGGGCGCGGCTCTACATCTACGGCGGCCCCATCGGGGACCCGGCCCTTGGCCCCACGGCCTACTCGCATCGGACGTCTGTGTCCGAAGATCCGATCGCCATGCTCGGGCACCATCAGCAAGACTCGACGCACATCTCGGATGACGTCATCACGCTTGGACTCTCGGCAGGCCCGCTTCAGCTGGAGGCCTCCACCTTCCGCGGCCGCGAAACGGACGAAAACCGATGGAACATCGACCAGGGCATCCCCGATTCGTTTTCATCCCGCGTGACCGCCGGTTTCAGCAGCCATCTGGTCGGCCAGTTTTCGATGGGACGCATCAACAACCGCGAGGCCCTCGAGCCGAATCTCGACACGCTGCGCACCACGGCATCGCTCGAGCACAGTCTGCGTTTCACGCGCGGTCACATTTCGTCGAGCCTCATCTGGGGCCGGAACAAAGATCTCCCGGGCTCGGGCGCCCGCATTTTAAATTCGTATTCTGCCGAATCGACGGTCCAGGTCGATCGCAACTGGGCCTGGACTCGGATCGAAAACGTTGACCGCGATCGCAGCCTGCTCGGTGGAAACGAAGACCCGATCGGCCGAGTGCAGTCATACACGTTCGGTTTAGAGCGGGATTTACCGATCGGCCTTTCGTCCGTAAATCTGGGCCTGGGGTTCCAGGTGACAACGTACGGCGTGCCGCCCCAACTTCAGCAGGCCTACGGAGACCATCCCGCCGGATTCCAGGTCTTCCTCCACTTTCGGCCCGCGGGTAACATCGGGTCGCACATGCAGATGATGCATCAACACTGAAAAGGGAAGGGAACTCGAACACAGGAAGCACAAGAGACACAAGGTTAGTTCCGTCCGGCAGGCATCAGGCCGCCTTTTTTGCTTCCATCGCTGCGACAAGTTCTTTTGAACCGGAACCCCAACGGGAGAGTGCTTTGACTGCATGCGTGAAGGGGACGTCTATGGGATGCACGCGGTCAGGAGTGAGGATATAGACAGAGCCCGAAACCGGTGTTGGGGCCGAGGGCACAAAAACCGTGAAGCGTCCGTCGTCGAACGTTTCAATAATAAAAGCGGGCACGAGTGCCTCTTCGATTTCCGCCAGCGCCGGCTTCCAGACGTTTTCCTCACGGCTTCCCGCTACCTGTTGAGTCAGGCTCCGAAACAGGGCATACCCTGGAATTTTCTGGAAAAAAGATTGTTCGATCCGTTCCCGTGCCGCCCTCCCCGCCGGCGCACGAACAGCGACACCAATGAGGAAACAGACGATCAACACGAGCAGAAGAGAGAGGACCTGTTCAGCGGGAAACCATTCCGGGAGCAACTTGACGAATGGCCGGACAAGGCTGCCTACTGCTTGCATAACCTTCACTACGAGCAGAACGGAGAGGTAGAGAGGTACCACTATAAGGAGGCCGCCAACAAGCGAACTCATAACGAATTGACCGACATGTTTCATATGTAAGATGGAGATTCGTGCCGCATTGTTCTGGATCAGCTCAGGAAAGCAAACACAAGGCCAAACGAGGCTGGTTCAAGAATCACAGCGTTGGGAATGTTCAATCGTAATTGCCGTGGTATGCCACACCACAGCGACATGGCCATTGAGGGATCGTGATGCCTCCGTCTTACGACGTGAATTTTCACCTGTAAAGTTTTGTAACCCACCTCGTAGTTCTGCGGAGTTTCGTGGCCACCTTTGCTCTGATACTTTTTTGCGTGAGCTAACCGAGTTGCAGTCGGATCGGGTGATGGCGCGAAAGAAAGCCCAACTGGGACCTACTCCTTTAAAGCCACCACCACCGGCACTGGTTTGCTCAGGCACTCAGTTGAATCAATCGCCAGCAAAATGGAGGTAAACGTTGATGGCCGAACCCCACAGAGAGTCCGGGCGGAAGGGAGTCGCAAGCTTCAAGGGTGGATCCGAAGCTGCCGGCTCGGCCGAAGGGATCGAACAGTTGGTGGTGACGTTCAACGCCACGATGGGCGAAATCGTCAAGCTGGAAAAAGTCGACAAGGCCGGGAAGCGCGAGGAACTCACGGAGGAGGACTGCGCAAGGCTGGCGGGCGAGGATGAGGTGGAAGAAATAGAGGCTGCTCTCGGGCAAGCATTTGAGGCAGGTGTCGCGCTTGTGCTCGGCGATGAGAAGGAGGAGTCCTCGGAGGACGATGACGAGGAAGAGACCGCGTTTCGACAACTTCTCATTGGCGCACTTCTCAAACGAAGCCCTGTCCGGAGCCGGCTCCTGCATCAACTGCTCCTGCGCCGGTTGCTCCTGCGCCGGCTCCTCAAACGTGGGCTTCACCAGTAAAAGCTTGCGTTAAAGATCGAAGACATCTGCTTAGCCTTTGCGTCTGCAGTCTGCCAGCCTGGATCGCGTTGGAAGTAACTCAGTTGGAAGCAATCACCGAAACATTTTAACTATTAGAGGATAAGGAACATGGAAACTGAAACCAATGTGGACGAACCGGAAGTTGAAGGCGAGGAACGTCGAGCCCTGCGCCTGCTGCTTGGTGGCCGAATGCTGCGCAACCGTAAGCTACGCCGCTTAGCCCTGGCCTATCTGCTGCGCGAGGGAGATGAGGGCGAGGAAGATGACACCGAAGAGGACGAGGGCGGTGGCGAAGAACGCCGGGCCCTGCGCATGCTGCTCGGTGGCCGGATGATGCGCCGCCGCCGGATGCGTGGTCTAGGCCTGGCGCAGCTGCTGCGCGAAGGGGCGAAGGACGAGGGCGAGGAAGATGACGAAGAGGAAGAGGGTGGCAGCGAAGAGCGCCGAGCGCTGCGCATGCTGCTCGGCGGCCGGATGATCCGTCGCCGCAGGATGCGCGGCTTAGGCCTGGCGCAGCTGCTGCGCGACAGAGACGAAGGCGAGGGCGACGAGAGCGAAGAGGAAGACGAGGGCGGCGAAGGACGTCGAGCCTTGCGCATGCTGCTCGCCGGCCGCAGGCTGCGCGGCCGTCGAATGCGCCGCCTGGCCCTGATACACCTGCTGCGCGAGGGAGGCAGCGAGGGTGAGGGTGAGGGCGAGGAGATGGAAGAGGAAGAGAGCGGCGGCGAAGAGCGTCGAGCGCTGCGCATACTGCTCGGCGGTCGGATGATCCGTCGTCGTAAGCTGCGCCGTATGGTCCTGGCCCATCTGCTCCGCGAGCGCGCTGCCTGATTTTCTCCGTCGCGTTGGACGTGAACGTCAAATGTCGGATGTCCCGTGTCGAATGTCGAATTCGACATCGGCATATCCGACATTTGACATTTTTGGACCTTCGCCTACAAATGCGTTGGAATGGCTGCAAAATCGTGGAGTGATGTTATTTATATGCAATGAAACGGATTGGGATCCTTACTGCAGGAGGCGACACTCCCGCTCTTAATGCCACGATTCACGGTGCTGTCGTTCGGGCCAATGAGCTGAAAATCGAACTCTACGGTTTTATCAAGGGATTTAATTGTTTCTTCAATCCCCGCGTTCCGCATGTTCATCTGAACCCGCTATTTCAAGGCATTCCCGAGCTTGACCCGACGAAGGGTGGCACCCTGATCGGCTCGTCCCGGGACTACGTCGATCCCGACAGGGGCGCTGAACTCGACCTCATCGCCGGACGCCTGCAGAGGCTGAACATCGACGGGCTGATCGCCATCGGCGGCGACGGCACGCTCAACGGCCTGCAACCCCTGGCGGAGCGGCTCCCGACAGTCCTTGCCCCGAAGACGATCGACAACGATCTCGGCCTGAATTATCCCAGCGAGCCGGACGAATGGGTGCGGCGGCCCGACCCGGGATCGGCGCATCGGTTTCACTATGAACGCGCCGATTCGAACGTCATGTTCGACCTCAATCAGATCGTCAACTATGCGACCCCGGGTTACGCGACGGCCGTCATGGTTTCGGCACAAGGTATTCACCGGGTAAGAACCACAGCGGAAAGTCATCGGCGGATCGCAATTATCGAAGTCATGGGCCGGAATTCCGGTCACATCGCCCTTGGCACCGCATACGGCCAACCCGACATCATTCTGATTCCCGAACAACCGCTCAACATGGACCTGCTCGTCGAGCGGGTGAAGTATCTCTACGATCTACAGAAGAACGTCGTGATTGTCTGCGGCGAGGGAATCGTGGACGAGGAGGGACGTGAGCTCGGCGCCGTTTCGAAATCCACCGATCCGGCGGGGAACGTGGCATTGTCCGGCGCCGCAGAAGCCTTGCGCCAGAGAATCGTTCAGTCTTTAGGCGATCGCTATTTCCAGCTTTATCGTCGCGGTAATTCCGCTTCCGAAGCGATCTTTATCAGAAAGGTCGGCCACACTCAAAGAGGCGGCCGTCCGATCCTGTTCGACCGGTTCTATGCGGCGCTTCTGGGCTCAAAGGCGGTCGATTTGCTGGTTGAGGGCCGCAACAATGCCGTTTCCATTCTGCAGTACGACTCCGAAAAAGGTTTCCACGTTGAAGGCTACGACGCCAACCGCTTCCGCGACCGATGGGGCTTGATCCATGCGCGATTTCTCCATCCCGCGCTTTACGATTCGCGACTGATGAAGCCCTCCAAAATGGGCATCGATTATATGCTTCCGATTTTTACCGGCGCAATTGGTGAAGACGATTCGGAACATATGCGGCAAACCCTCTTCAATCCGGGCAATCTTGCCCAGCCCTACCATTCCGTCAACACGGACGTTCACAAACGAATACGGTATTTGGATTAGATCGCGGCTTCGCCTATACTCCGCATAAACCACACGGCACCAACAGAAGGAGGCCATCGTGAGAAACGCTTTGTGTCTGATCGCTTTTGCGGTCGCGTTCGGTGGAGTGTCTGCCGCGCAAACGCTGAAGACCAAACCCGATATGAAGGCGCCTGCGCCCCGTCTTCCGAACGGTAAACCCGATTTCAGCGGAGTCTGGGCACGGCCCAACGCGCAGGATTTGACGCGGACCGTTACGAATGCGAACGGCACGAGCGTGAAAGGCGAGCCGAATCCGCTTCCTTTCACCAAATGGGGCCAGGCGCAATGGGATAATTACGATCCGGTTAAGAATGGGGACTACGCCGGGAGCTGCATGCCGTTTGGATGGATCCGGTCTTTTACGCCGCATCCGATGCAGATCATCCACAACAGCGAATACGTTTCATTCAACTTCGAGCAGAGCACGATGTTTCAGATGGTGAATACCGAAGGGATGCCGCATCGCAAGGATTGGCCACCAACCTGGTTCGGCGATTCGCGCGGACATTGGGAAGGAGACACCCTCGTTATCGAAGCTCTCAACTTCAACGGCTGGGTGAAACTCGGCACGATCGGTCATCCGATGAGCAAGGACGCCAAGTTGACGATGTCATTCCAGCGTCCCGACATGGGGCATATTCTCTTCAAATGGGTTCTTGATGATCCCAAAACTTACACGCGTCCCATCAGTAACGAGCGTGTCTTTGTGCTCACGCCGGACGTCGAACTGATGGAGTACTCGTGTATGGAAGGGAACCTTCAGTCGCTGATCGATGGCGTGATCACCCCATGGGTCGGACCAAAGGATCAGGACATCAACGTCCTATATGGCGACGCGCACGATTGGCCTGCTTACGACCTCACGAAACAGCAGAAATTGACCGGAGTCATCAAAGAAGTCGTCTATCGCGGCAAGCCACCCGTGATCAAAATGGAAGTCGACAAGAAGTTGCTGACGGTCGTCATGGCGCCGCCTCCCCGAATGGAGTTTCGAAATCTCTCCGATGAGATCCTGAAAGCAGGTGTTACTGCCAGCGTCGTTGCATATCCGAGCAAGCAGACCAAAGACGAGGTGCGCGCGGAGACCATCACGATCGGCAGGAATAGTTACGAACTGAGATAAGAAGAAACCACAAAAGGCTTAGCGCGGCTACGCCGCAACCAAACAGCGGAAGACGTGTGCGTGGTGCGCCCAAATGTTTTGAAGTGAGTCCAATCCCCGCCTAAGTTAGGCGGGGTGCCGCGCAGCGGCGGGGCGGCCTGTTCAACGTCCGCGCGAAGCGCGCTCCTTATAAACATTCGCGTAGCGCACCGATTAGAAAAAGGAGCGCTTCGCGGAAATCCATACGGAGCGCGCTGCGCGCGAACTTTGAACAGACCGCCCCGCCTTCGCTGCGCGAAGGATCCCCGAGGGGACTTCCCCGATTTCTAGTCCTGACGAAAAATCAACTCGGGGCAGGGTTTGTCGTTTTCTTCCAAAAAGCTGGTTAAAAAAACTAAAACTTATAGCCTTGTTCCACAAAAAGCACAAAAGCGCAAAACTTCTGTGCGTTTTGTGCCTTTTGTGATTTCTTCTTTATTTGCTGCCGATCTACGACATTGAGACGGACCTCGTCGCCAGACTGAAGGCTGTCAAGCGTCTCGTCCTGCAGGCCCCGACCGGGTCAGGCAAATCTACCCAAGTCCCACAGATGCTTTTAAAGCACGGCCTGCTGGCCGACAGCAGGGTCGTTATTCTCCAGCCGCGCCGCATCGCCGCTCGTCTGCTTGCATCACGCGTTGCGGCTGAAATGGGTGTGTCGGTTGGACGCGAGGTCGGCTACCAGATCCGGTTCGAGAATGCGACGTCCGCCGCGACACGGATCAAGTTCGAAACGGAAGGGATTCTGCTGCGCCAGATGCTCGACGATCCGGATCTTCGCGGCATTCAGGCGCTCATCTTCGACGAATTTCACGAACGGCACCTGTATGGCGACATTACCCTCGCCAGGGCACTCGAGATCCAGGAAACAAAGCGTCCGGACCTGCTTGTTGTCGTCATGTCGGCAACTCTCGATGCGGGGATGCTGGAAAAATATCTTCAGCCCTGCAGCATTCTGTCTTCGCAGGGACGAACCTTTCCCGTGGAAGTGGAGTATCTGCCCCGGCGTCTGGGCAGCAATGCGCCTCCGGTATGGGAACTGTCAGCCGATGCATTTGCGAAATACGCGCCGGCCACCGGAGGCGACGTCCTCATCTTTATGCCCGGTGGCTATGAAATCCATCGAACAATCGATGCGATCCGCGGCAAGTCGCAAGCGAAAGGTTATCTTCTGCTGCCGCTTCACGGGGAATTGACGCCGCGCGATCAGGACGCGGCGGTTGCCGGATACGACCAGCCGAAAGTGGTCGTCGCCACCAACGTTGCCGAGACGTCGATCACCATCGACGGTATTCGTCTGGTGATCGATGGCGGACTGGCGAGAATTCCTCGCTACGATCCTAATCGCGGCATCAACACCCTGCTCGTCGAGAAAATCAGTCGCGCCAGTTCCGATCAGCGTGCCGGCCGCGCCGGCCGAACCGCGCCCGGACGGTGCGTTCGATTATGGTCGGAAGCTGAACATGCCGAGCGACCAAAACAGGAATTGCCGGAGGTGAAACGGCTCGATCTTTCGGAAGTGGTTCTCACGTTGAAGGCTGCCGGCGTTGAAGACCTCCGCAAATTTCGCTGGCTTGAAGCGCCGTCTGATCCCGCACTGCAACACGCTGAAGAATTGCTCGGCGATCTCGGCGCGCTGGCAGGAACGAAAATCAGCGCGCTTGGACGGCGCATGCTGGCCTTTCCTGTACATCCGCGCTATGCACGTATGTTAATTGCGGCTCAGGAGTATGGCTGTGTTTATCAAGCGTGCCTGGTTGCCGCATTGACCCAAGGCCGCGACCTGCTCCTTAGAAATCCAGTGAAAGAAGTTTCGCTTGCCCGCGAGGAACTGATCGGCGAGAAGCCCTCATCGGATTTCTGGCTTTTGATGAATGCCTTCTCGTTTGCTTCCCAGAATCAATTTCGTCTCGATGCGCTCCGGCGGCTTGGCATTCATGGCATTACGGCGAGACAGGTCGGGCCTCTGCTCGATCAATTTTTGCGCATTGCATCCGACGAGGGGCTTGACGTCGTGCAGCGCAGGTTAGATGAAGAGGCACTCCAGAAGTGCATCCTGATCGGCTTCAGCGACCGTGTAGCGCGCCGGTTGGATGAAGGCACCCTGCGTTGTGAATTGGTGCACGGCCGCCGCGGCATGCTTGCGCGGGAAAGCGTCGTGCGCTCGAGCCCATTGCTGGTGGCAGCCGAAGTTCAAGAACTCGGCGGCCGCCAAGGCGACGTCAACACGGTGCTTTCACTGGTCACGGCGATCGAACTGGAATGGCTGCGCGAAGTCTTTCCCGCCGATATGAGAACCGGCGAGCGCGTTGCCTTAGATTCGACGACCCGGAGAGTTCTGGCGGACGAGGTGATATTTTTTCGCGATCTTGCCGTGAGTTCCAGACGGATTGAGCCTCCTCCAGCGGACGCCGCCGCCCGCATTCTTGCCGATGAAGTGATCGCCGGGCGGCTGCAATTGCCGAACTGGGATCACGCAGTGGAGCAATGGATCCTCCGGTTGAACCTTCTGGCCCGCTGGTGTCCAGATCTGCAGTTGCCTCCGATCGAGGACGAAGACCGCAGGCATATCATCGAACAAGTTTGTCTTGGCGCCGTCAGTTACAAGGACCTGAAGGATCGGGAAATCAAACCGGCTGTCATGTCATGGCTCTCGGGAAACCAGCGCGACCTCCTGAACAAGTACGCGCCGGAACGCGTCTCATTGGCGAACGGCCGCACACCCAAGGTCATTTACGAGCGGGAGGCACCTCCCTATATTTCGCTGAGAATACAAGAATTATTCGGAGTTGCTCAGACGCCGGCCATCGCGATGGGCCGAGTATCTCTCAGCGTTCACATCCTTGCGCCAAGTATGCGGCCGGTTCAGGTGACGTCCGATCTGGCAAACTTCTGGCGCGAGCACTATCCGCGAATCAAGTCCGAGTTGCAACGCAAGTATCCGAAGCATGAATGGCGTTAGACACCTGAGGTCCGTGCTTGGGCTCTAACGCAGTCTCCGTGGGGGGAATGCAATCTCCGGTGGGGGGAATGCAATCTCCGTGGGGGGAATGCAATCTCTGCGCGGAGAATGCAATCTCTGGCGAGGGAAGACAATCTCCGCTGTACTACTTCATGCAAAAAATACCGCTGATACAGCCTGTTCGAATCCACCGCGTGCCTTTAAGTCTCATTCGGTGAAACCAGCAGTTGGGGAATGACATAGTCCACCTGCCTGGCGAAGGCCGCTCGATCCGCTTCATATATTTCGCGGCTGATAATGGAGTTACGGTCCAGGGCTCTGTCGATCGCGAGGATGCCGTCCAGGTGATCGATCTCATGCTGCAGGAGTTCCGAAGTGGGCTGGTCGACTTCAAGCCATTCGCATGTCTGACCGTCCTCGTCCGTATACCGCAGGGAGATTGATCGGTGGCGCCTGAGCCGAACCATGAGCCAGGGAAAGCTCATGCAGTCGTCCCACATCGTGAAAGTCTCCGGGCTTTTCCATGTAATCACCGGATTTACGATGACGAATGCACGATCCAGATGAAGAGCAATAAACCGAAGTGGAACAGCGATTTGCGGGGCGGAAATTGCTCGTCCGAAGCCATGGTTTACGCGGAATTCTTCCAGAGCGGCTTGGAGACGAAGCTTACCTGCGACGTACTCCCGCAGACCTAAATGGCTTACTGGTGCCGACACGCCGCGGAGCCGCGCATCGCCGAGAAGCAGAACGGTCGATTCAGAGATGGGGTCAGTGGCCAAAGGGAATCGGCGGCTTGCAGGTCGGCTGCTCCCGGGTAATAGATCGGCACATATGCCTGACCCAATTTGTCGAGCGTTGGATGGTTCTCCCGCATGAGGCCGCCGGCCGAATCCAGCGTTTGAGGGTGTCCGGAGGACCCGTCCGATACGAAGAAAAAGCCGTTCGAGTGCGCCGGTTGTGGGGAGGCACTGACGTAGTATTGTCCGGGAGGAAGCCAGAACAGGCGGTATTCCCCGCGATCGTCGGTTTGATCGGTCTTCACCGGGATCAGGGCACGAGTTCCCTCAGCGTATGAGTATTTAAATGCCTGAACCGTGACACTCGCCAGCGGCTCGCCAGAAATGTCATACACACGTCCAGATATCGCGCCTGTCGGGACCATATTCAGGACGACATTTTTAACCGCCTGCCCAGCCTGCAGCGCCAGTGCCGCTGGAGATCCATTCGAGCCCCGCCGGCCGTATGCCCCGTCAAGGTATCCGCTTCTCGAAACAGTCAGGTTATACGAAATTCTGGCTCAATTCGTCGATATTGTGAAGCCCACCCCGACGATGATGAAGCTGTGCAGAAAAAATTTGCGGAACTGTCGATTTCGCGGTTTCCTGTTCGACTACGGTCTATAAAGGGGGGATGCATTTATGACACAACCTGTTGTCCCGGCGGAGTCGAACAGCTGGATCATCGGAACTCGGAAAGGGGCGTGGGCGCTTCGCGAAGGTGGACTCGATGAGCCCTGGTTCTTTGGCGCTCAGGTTCACCACGTGATTCAGGACCCGCGCGGCACAAACACGATATTGGCGGCAGTGCGTACTGGGCACCTCGGCCCGACGGTTTATCGCTCCACGGATAATGGGCGTAACTGGAAAGAGTCGGAACGTCCCCCGCGATTTCGTCCAAAGGAAGAGTATGAAAACTCTTCACTCGCCGCAGACGATGGACGCCGCCAGGGGCTCACACTGGATCACGTGTTTTTCCTGGCTCCGGCTCACAAAAGCCAACCCGGGGTCTGGTTCGCGGGCTCGAGTCCGATCGGCCTGTTCAAGACTGAGGACGACGGCGTCACCTGGCAGGGTGTCACCGGTTTCAACGATAATCCCGCCCTTTCCAAGTGGTGCTACAACTTCGCGCCCGGCACCCCGGACGGTCCGAAGTGCCATTCCGTCCAGGTCGATCCATTCAATGCAGAGCGCGTCCTCGTCGGGCTATCCGGGGGCGGCCTGTTTGTTTCGGACGATTCCGGAGAATCGTGGCGGCCCATCAACTCCGGTGTTGCCATGGATTTTGCGCCGCCAAAAGAAGATGGTACGGAGTACGAATTCGGCCATGATCCACATGACGCCGTGATTCATCCCGCCAACCCGAGACGGTGGTATCACCAGAACCATTGCGGTATCTATCGGCTGGATTGGCAGGATGGGGCGACACAGCAGCGCTGGAAACGCATCGGTGACAACATGCCGAAAGATACGGGTGACATCGGCTTTCCAATGACATGCCATCCGAAGGACGACAAAACCATCTGGGTCGTGCCGATGGACGGGGGAACCGTCTGGCCGCGGACCAGCGTCAACGGGAAGCCGGCCGTCTTTCGCAGTCGCGACGCCGGTGAATCGTGGCAGCGGCTCGATCGCGGATTGCCGCCGCGTGGCTGGCACACGGTGCTCCGCCAGGCTATGGCACACAACGGAGGAACACCGCTGCAGCTGGTGTTCGGCACAACGTCCGGCGAAGTCTGGGGAAGTTCCGACGAGGGCGATTCGTGGAACGCTGTGGTCACCGGTCTGCCGAAGATCATGTCGATGACCGCAGCGCGTCTGGACTGATGGCAACCGTTCGGGTCCGGATTGCCCCACTGCTTCATTCTTATACTGCTGGCGCGAAAGTCGTCGAATTGGACGCCTTGACTGTCCGCGAGGCGATTGCCGCCCTTGATCGCCGGTTTCCCGGTGTTGCGTTCCGCATCATCGATGAACAGCAGCAAATCCGTCCGCACATGAACATCTTTCTTGGTGAAGATAAAGTCCAGGACCTGGCCTGTGCGGTCAGCGATGGAGACGAACTCTACATTGTCGGGGCTCTTTCCGGAGGTTGAAAATAAGCCACGAATTGAACGAATTAAACGAATTCAATTCGTTAAATCCGTTCAATCCGTGGCTTATTTTCCCCCTGCAGTCCAGCGTCGAAGTTGAACGTACGCCTGCAACATTTCCTCGTAACTGAAGTTGGCATTACGGCCGCTCGGGTTTGGCAAGACGAACACGCGCGCACCGTGGAGGACGACAGACTGCGGCCCGATGAGATTCGCTGGCGCAGGCAGACCGCCATTCAGCAGCGGGTAGATCGTGCGGTAGAGTGTCACGCCTGTGAACGCGATGGCGGCAGGCCGGTAGCGACGGATCTTTCGATCGAGAATTTTCCAGCCTGCGGCATATTCTGACGGACGAAGTTCGTCGATACCCGGGGTGGCTCGTGCGATGAGATTGGTGAGTCCCAGACCCCATTCCGGAAGCCGATCGTCGTCCCGATACGTGACGGGTTCCGGGACCAGCCGCGCATCACAAAGCAGCTTCCAGAAGCGATTCGAATATCCCGCGAAATGGTGCCCGAGGAGCGCCGACCGCACGCCTGGATTGATGCCGACGAACAGCACTCGCAGACCAGGCCGGATGCGGTCCTTCAGCCGCAGTCCGGACAAGCCGCCCGATTTCGTAATTCTGGCTTTCACATTAATATCAGAGTGGGCATAACCACCTGAATTATAACGGCTTTTCTTTGTACCTTTGTGTCTTGGTGTCTATTCACAATTCAAGTAGACTTGGTTCCATGTTTTCATCCCAGAATCGTCGTAATTTTTTGAAGACAATGGCGAGCGGAGCCGTCGGTCTGTCACTGACCCGCACCGCCTTCGGACAGGACCTGACGACCACAAAGCTGGCGGATAATTTCATGTTGGTCGGCGGAGCCGGTTGCAATGTACTCCTGCTGAATACGGTGGACGGCGTATTGATGGTTGATGGCGGAATGTCGGAGCATTCGGCAGACCTGTTGAAACTGATTTCCGGGCAATCGGATAGCGCCCGTGTTCAGGTGCTCTTCAATACGCATTGGCATCTCGATCATACGGGTTCGAATGAAGGTGTTGCGGCGCGCGGCGCCAAAATCGTAGCGCACGAAAACACAAAGCTGTGGATGGGCGCCGAAATCATTTCAATGTGGGAAAAGCGAACCTACAAGCCGCGTCCGAAGGATGCGCGCCCGAACACCACGTTCTATACGACAGGGAAGATGACATTCGGTAAACAGGATATTCAATATGGTTATCTCGGGCAGGCGCACACAGATGGAGACATGTATGTCTTCTTTCCGGGGCCGAACCTATTGATGACAGGAGACGTTTTTTCGGTCGGAAGCTATCCCATTCTGGACTACACGACAGGCGGCTGGATTGGAGGGCTCTCCGATGCATGCAAGACGCTGCTCGGAGTAGGGGATGCGCAAACCCGCATCATCCCCGGCAAAGGGCCGGTGCAGACTCGCGCCGATCTGCAGGCGCAGGCGGACATGTGCGCCACCATGCGAACGCGTTTCGTCGAGATGATGAGAAAAGGCATGAGTGCGAAAGATATGCTGGCAGCTGCTCCCACCAAGGAGTTTGACGCCAGGTGGGGCGATCCTCAGTTGTTCATAACGAATGCATATCCCGGTTTGTGGGGACACGTTCGCGAAATCGGAGGGATCGTTTAATGCGAGCCAGACGTCTCTGCGCTTTCGTGTCTTTGTGCTTTTGTGTTTCGCTGCTGACCGTTGTGGGCTCTACCGCCAGGCAACAAAGAGCGCCTGCTGCCCCGACCGCGGCCCCTCCCACTCGCGCTCTCCTCGACCAGTATTGTGTCGGTTGCCACAATCAGCGGTCGAAGACCGCCGGAGTCGCATTCGACACAATGGACCTCACGGATGTTTCCAGGCAGCCGGATATCTGGGAAAAGGCCGTACGAAAGCTTCGCGGCGGCCTCATGCCTCCTCCGGGCGCGCGTCAACCGGAGCGGGCGGTCGTCGAGACTTTCGTGTCGTCACTGGAAATGGCACTGGATCAGGCAGCTGCAAAATCGCCAAATCCGGGAGGCGTCACGCTGCATCGTCTCAATCGCGCAGAATACTCGAATTCGATGCACGAACTGTTCGGGATCGATGTCGATGCCGGCGCTCTATTGCCGGCAGATGACATCAGTGACGGGTTCGATAACATTGCCAATGTTCTGAAAGTCTCTCCGTCGTTCCTGGATCAATACATCAATGCGGCGCGAGCCGTCAGCCGTCAGGCGATCGGTGAGGCGCCGTCACCTTCGAATCCGGCGCGCGTACTTTTGCGCGGCACCCTGGATCAGAATCCCTATATCGAGGGCGGCCTTCCGCTTGGCACACAACCCGTCATGCTCACCGAGCATCTTTTTCCCGCAGACGGCGAGTACGAATTCCAGATCAATGGCGCTGGAATCGTCACGATCGATGGGTCCAAGGTCGCGACGACGGGCCGCGTTCCTGTCAAAGCAGGATTGCACAAGGTTGGGCTGGCTACGCCGCAGCGAAGCTTTGTCGAATCCGACAATACACTGCAGTCCTTTATCCCGGGCGGCGGCGCTGGTTTCGGTGGAGGAGGCGGTGGCGGCCGTGGGGGTCGCGGTGGTGTTCCGAATGGTGCGATACAGGTTGTCGGTCCTTACACGCCGGCCTCATCGTTAATGGAGACTGAGAACCGCCAGAAGCTCTTCATCTGCAAACCCGCAAACGAAGCGGATGAATTGCCTTGTGCGACGAAAATTCTTTCCAATATTGCGCGTCTTGCGTTCCGACGACCCGTAACCGATCGCGACCTCGCCGCTCCGCTCGCGTTTTTCAAAGACGGGAAGTCGACGGGTAATTTCGAGTCCGGCATCCAGGCAGGGTTGATGGCAATTCTGGCGAGCCCGAAATTTCTCTACCGCGCCGAGCCAGCGCCGGCGAACGCCGCTCCGGGAACCATCTTCAAGATCAACGATCTCGAACTTGCTTCGCGGCTCTCGTTCTTCCTTTGGAGTCAGGGGCCCGACCAGGCGCTGCTCGATCTGGCCGTGCAGAAGAAACTGAGTGACCCGGCAATCCTGGAGCAACAGGTCAAGCGCATGCTGGCCGATCCGAGATCAAAGTCCCTCATTACCAATTTCGCCTTCGAGTGGCTGAAGGTGCGCGATCTGGACAAGATTGATCCGGATGCCGTTCTATTTCCCAACTTTGACCAAAGCTTGAAGCAGGCGTTCCGGCAGGAAATGGAAATGTTTCTGGAGAACGTCATTCGTGAAGATCGCAGCGTGATGGATCTGGTGAGCGCCAATTACACCTTCGTTAACGAGCGGCTGGCGGCGCATTACGATATCCCTGATGTTCGCGGGACGCTGTTCCGGCGCGTGACGTTGACAGATCCGAACCGCTTCGGGTTGCTCGGCAAAGGCGCGGTGTTACTGGTCACTTCATATCCCAATCGCACGTCTTCGGTGCTTCGTGGCGCCTGGATTCTGGAGAACATGATGGGAACGCCGCCTGCGGCGCCGCCTCCGGATGTCGAGGGTTTCAAGGAGAACAAGGAAGGCGAGAAACCAAAAACAGTCCGCGAGATCATGGAACAGCATCGTTCGAAGGCCACCTGCAATGCCTGCCACGGAGTGCTCGATCCGCTTGGATTTGCGATGGAAAACTTCGATGCTGTCGGCGCCTGGAGATCCAAGGATCGCTGGGCGGCAATTCCGATCGATGCATCCGGGAAACTTGTAGATGGAACGCCCGTCAGCAGCCCGAGCGATATACGAAAAGTGCTCGAAAAGCATCCGGACCAGTTCGTTCAAACCGTAACAGAGAAGATGATGATGTACGCGCTGGGAAGAAGCGTCGAGTACTACGACATGCCCGCAGTACGAAAGATCGTGCGCGACTCATCGCGCGATGGACGCCGCTTCTCATCGATTGTCATGGGTATTGTGAAGAGTTCGCCTTTCCAAATGCAGAAGGTCGTTGAGCCTTGATTCATAGGACCACAGAGGCACTGAGACACAGAGAATAGGAGACATATGTTCATAACGAAGAAGCATCTGTCGCGCCGCACGTTCCTTCACGGCGCTGGTGTGGCGGTGGGCTTGCCACTTCTGGAAGCGATGATTCCGGCTGCGACAGCCCTTTCGCAA
This sequence comes from uncultured Acidobacteriota bacterium, assembly GCA_963738025.1. Classification (GTDB taxonomy): domain Bacteria; phylum Acidobacteriota; class Terriglobia; order 20CM-2-55-15; family 20CM-2-55-15; genus 20CM-2-55-15. Next base: position 146,091 of record CAVTWA010000005.1, read on the forward strand.
ACTGTGGCGAAGCCGACGCCGCGCATGGGGTTCATTTATTTTCCGCATGGCGCGATCATGGATCGATGGACTCCGGCGACCGAAGGCTCCGATTTTGAACTCTCTCCTATACTGAAGCCGCTCGAGAAATTCAAGAAGCAGCTGACGATCGTGAGCGGACTCGAAAATAAAGCCGCGATCGCTCCACCGGTTCACGCACTGAGTCCTGGAACGTGGTTAAGTGGCGTGTCTCCGCGCAAAACACAGGATCCCTGGGGCGGCGTGACGATCGATCAGATGGCGGCGCAGCACCTCGGCCAGGATACGCCGTTTCCTTCGCTCGAAGTTGCAATTGAAGCCCGCGGCGGAGGCGGCTCCTGCGATCGCGAATACGGCTGCAGCTATTCCGGAACGATTGCATTCAGGACGCCGTCAACTCCTCTGCCTATGGAGACCGAACCGCGGAAACTCTTCCAGCGGCTGTTTGGACAAGGCGACACACCACAAGAACGGAAGAACATCGCCAGACAGTATTCGAGCCTTCTCGACCTCGTCTCGGAAGAAGCTGCCGACTTGCAGCGCAGTCTTGGCGCCCGCGACCGGACCGTCCTGAACGATTATCTGGAGAGCGTTCGTGAAATCGAACGACGCGTCCAGAAGATGGAGGCTCGAGACCTCTCGAAACTGAAACTACCCGATACGCCTGCCGCGACGCAGATGCCTTTTGACGCGCACATCAACCTGATGTTCGACATGGTGTCGCTGGCGTTTCAGGCGAATCTCACCCGCGTTTTCACGTTCATGATGGCAGCGGAGGTCAGCGGCCTGACCTATAACCAGATTGGCGTGCCGGATGCATTCCATCCGATCTCGCACCATCAGAACGACAAAACGAAAATCGAAAAGCTGGTGAAGATCCAGACGTATCACACCGAGATCATGGCGAAATTTGCCGCTAAGCTCGCAGCTCTCCCCGATGGCGACGGTTCCATGCTGGACCACGCGATCCTGTTTTACGGCAGCAACATGAGCAACAGCAACGCGCACAATCATTACCCGCTCCCGTCGGCGATCATCGGTGGCGGCAATGGCAAAATCAAAGGCAATCAGCACTTGAAATATCCGGATCAAACGCCGCTGTCGAACCTGTTGCTGACGCTCGTCAATCGAGCCGGCATTCCGGTTGAAAAGGTCGGGGACGACGGCATCAAAGTGTTCTCGGAGGTTTAGATGCGAACGGGAATTTTTGCTTGTGCTCTGCTCTTGATGGTCCCGGTATATATCGCCGCGGCCGGTGTCGCCGATGACGGCACGACTGCTTTGCATTGGGCAGCGCACAACAACGACAATGACGCCGTCGACCGCCTCATCAAATCGGGTACAAACGTAAATGCCAAAAACGAGTTTGGCTCAACGCCGCTTTCCGAAGCCGCGATGAACGGCAATACCGTCATCATTGAGAAGCTTCTGAAAGCCGGTGCGGATCCGAATCTGGCATTAGCCGATGGCATGACTCCGCTCATGGTCATTGCGCGAAGCACCAACGTCAAAGCTGCGAAACTTCTGCTCGACCACGGCGCGAACGTCAATGCGGCCGAGCAGCAGAAGAAGCAGACGGCATTAATGTGGGCTGCTGCGCAAAATCAGCCTGAAATGGTCAAGGTGTTGATTGCGCACGGTGCCGACGTGAATGCGCGCGCCTTCGTGAATATAACGGCAAACGCAATGTTTACGACCGCGACTCCGCTGGATTGGCCTTCCAATGTGAGTACAGAACCGCGTGCCGGATACCGTGCTCCTGGCGGTCTTACGCCGCTCCTTTACGCGACCCGCGAGGGATGTCTGGAATGCGTGAAGGCGCTCCTGCAGAACGGGGCCAATGTGGATTTGCAAGATCCGGAGGGTGTTACCCCGCTGATCATGGCAGTGACGAACATGCACTTCGACGCGGCGGCATATTTGATCAAAGCCGGAGCTAATCTCGATAAGTGGGATTTATGGGGGCGGAACCCACTGTATTGCGCCGTCGATGTGAATACTCTTCCTCACGGAGGCCGGGCTGATCGACCGGCGCTCGATGAAACGACCAGTCTGCAGGTGATCGAGATGCTGCTCGATGCCGGCGCCAATCCGAATCTGCAACTGAAGCTTCTTCCGCCCTATCGCAACATCGGCGCCGATCGCGGCGTCGACAGCATGTTGACGATCGGCACTACACCGCTGTTGCGCGCGGCAAAGGCCCTCGACGCACCTGCTATTGCGCTGTTACTGAAGCACGGTGCCAATCCGAATCTGCCGAATATGCGCGGTACGACACCGGTAATGGCTGCTGCCGGACTCGGATCTGTTGATGCCGATACCCGCGGCGTCTACACGACCGAGGATACCCCGCAGCGTTCTGTGGAATCCTTGAAGCTTCTGCTCGATGCCGGCGGCGAGATCAACGCCAAGGACAATATCCGCGGCCAGACCCCGCTTCACGGCGCGGCTTTCTGGGGATGGAATGTCGCCGTCCAGTTGCTCGTCGATCGCGGCGCTGATTTGAATGCCAAGGACAATCAGAGCAAAACTCCCGTCGACTCGGCCCTCGGGAAGGCCGGCGGTAACAGCCGCGGCGGACAGCGCATTGATGTCCATGAGGATACTGCTGCGCTGCTGCGCAAATTGATGGCTTCCGGCGCAAAGTAATAAGCCACGGATTGAACGGATTCAACGGATTGAAATCCGTTAAATCCGTTCAATCCGTGGCTTATCCGATCCCACCTCGGGTGTATTATGATGGTTTTCGACTTGAGGGGAGACGATTCACAATGAGTGTTGCTTCGCCGGTTTCGACGACGAATTCCGAATTGCCATCCGAACAGCAGAAACTTGCAGACGTCGGGTACGTGACCTGTATGACGTTGACGCTGCTCGGGAATTACGCGCAAACCGGTCATTTTGGCGGCCCGCTGGCGTATACCCCGTTCAACGTAGCGACACACCTCGCCGGGCCTGATGCCGGCGGCCTGCGATACGATTATCGTCGGCCCAAACACCCGTATTCCGACAAGTTCATGCTGGCGGCAGGGCACTGCGCTCCGACGTGTTACGCGCTGTGGATGATCATGGGCGAAGCGCTCTACCGCAAGTATCAGGCGACCGGCGATCGCAGGTATTACGTCGCTCCCGAAACCGCGATGTTATCCGTCGATGCACTCGGTTTCCGGCGTGGCGCCGGAGCCCTGAAGACGCTGCTCTCGGATCAGGGCCTTTCCGATCACCCGCTGTTTGCGCAGGCAAAAGGTCGCGGAATTCGCGTCCTCTCCGGTCATATCGAGTCCACTGACTTCACCAACGATGTCAATGGCGGCCCGTCCGGTGTCGGAGTGGCGACCGCTGCGGGCAAAGCCGCATTCTGGGATATGGCCGGGGCGCCCATGGGTTCACCGAAGGTAGTCGCTTTTGAGGGCGAGTTTGCAATGTGTGCGGGCCACGCACAAGAGCTCAAGACGCAAGCGATCGCACTGCAAGTCGGGAAGCGGCTGCGCATTTTTTTCTCGGATAACAATGCCGGCATCGATGATGCGTTGATTGGCGGCGTTGTTCATCGCAAATTCGAGGGATACCGGCTGATCGATCAGTGGACTTCCTATGGCTGGAATGTGCTGTCCATCCCGGACGGTCACGATTACAACCAGATCCTCGGTGTTCTGAAAACAATGGAAGAATGGGATCCTGCCGATCGGCGTCCGATGATTGTCTTCGGAAAAACGACAAAGGGCTATTGGCCGGGCGCAGTGAATGGAAAGTTACCAGGCGCGGACCAGATCGTTGGTTATCCGAGTCATCCGTACGGATTCAAGATGAACTCGGAATACTTTGTCTCGCTGGCAAAGACGTTCGAAGATCGTTATGGGGTTCAATTCGCAGGCATCCGCGATGGCGCTGTGACAGACCCGCGGGAACGCCTCATTCAGTTCAAGACCAATATGGATGTCGCGATGTCCGTTCTCGAACGAGACGGCCTCGGCGACTGGTTGGCCGATCGTCTGGTGGAAATCGGCGACACCGTGAAGGACGATTTCCCGGTTCGTATCGACGTCAAACAGGATCCGTTTCTCGACGATCGGCTTCGCGTGTCCAACCTTCCAGAGGAGCCGCAGTCTCTCACGGTTAAGAATCCTTTCACCGGCGCCGATAAGCAGGTCAAAATCGCGCTTTTCAAAAAGTATGGCGAAACCGCCGGTGCGCGCCGCGGCATTTCAGAGATCGTCAAGTGGCTGAATTACGTGACCGGGAATCGCGCTTTGACGTTGGCTGCGGACCTTTCGGAGTCCGTGAATCTCGAGCACGGCAGTATCTGGGGCCACTATGATCCTGAAGCCAATCCGCTGGGCACGCGGTTGAAGGCTGCAATTCAGGAGGCCGGAAACGTTTCGACGGCGATCGGCCTTGTCAGCCAGAGTGCCTCGGTCGATCCGGATAAGTTCGCCGGTGTCTGGGCGTTCAGCGGCACCTACGGTGCGTTTACTCCACTCATGTATCTGCCTGCCCGCGTCTGGAGCCAGCAGAATCAAGACAGCAAGTTTCGTATGGGCGTGCTGCATATTCTGGCCGGCCATTCCGGTCCGGAAACGGCGGCGGATGCACGAACCCACTTCGGCATTTTCTCGCCCCAGGTCTGGAAGTTGTTTCCTCGCGGCTATGTGATTAATCTCAGCTTCTGGGACTACAACGACGTCGCTCCGGGCTACTTTGCTGCGGCCGAAATTGCGGCGCGTGAGAAGAAGGTAGGAATCATCGTTATTGAAGTGGCGCGTCCGGATTTCAAGGTTGTGGATCGGACGAAGTTTGCAGACAACGACGTGCGTGCTGCGGCAAAAGGCCTTTACGTGATTCGCGACTTCGGCCCTGGAAAACCGCGGCACGGATACATTGTGGCGCAAGGCTCCAGCGCGACGATGAACCTCGTGAGCATCCTGCCGCGTCTCGAACAGGCGGGTATTAACGTTAAAGTGATTTCCGCGATCAGTGAAGAGTTGTTCGACCATCAGTCCGAGGCATATCGGAATTCGGTGTTGCCCGCGGAAGCGCGGCAGGATCTCATGTTCGTGATGAGCGGCACCCGCCGCATGTGGCCCCTTCGCAATGTGGGGCCGCTGACGGATGAATACTCTCTCACAGCCGACAGCGACAACCAGTGGCTCAGCGGCGGTCTGGAAGCAGATGTAATTGCGGAAGCTCATCTGGACTCCGAGTCGATATTCGCCGGTATCCAGCGTTTCGCTCAGGAGCATTCAAAACGCCTCGAGCGGCAGAGCGGTTGGCTGGATACGCTCAATACGTAAATTGCGACTGTAGGCGCGGGCTTTACGCCCGCGTTCAAATACAAACAAAAACTTTTCGCTTGGAGTTTGAACGCGGGCATAAAGCGCGCGCCTACATCCGTGTGGTTACGCCGTCCCCCAGCATGATTTCAATCGTAGCATGGGATTTGTTATGTAGTCGTGGGCTTCAGCCCGCGTTCATGCAGTTGGAAGGCAAAATCAGGCAAATCACAAACGCGGGCTAAAGCCCGCGACTACATGGGGCATTCGCTAAATTCTGTCAATCCGAAGTTTGGGATGCGAGATGGCGGACTGCTTCGCGGATGCGTTCGGTTAATTGAACGTAATCGGTTTCGTCAGATACTGGAAAAATCGGCGCACCAAAGCGGATCGTTAAATTGAAAGCCTTGCCGCCCACGAGCGATTGAGAGGCAGCTTTAAGCATATCGAACGGGCCCCAACTATAGGGCAGGCCCTCGATATAAAAAGGCACGATAGAAGCACCTGTTCGGCATGCTGCCACGGCTGCGCTGGTGTGCCATGGCCTCAACATTTGCGTTTCAAAATCGCTGTCTGCGAGACCGGCAGGAAAGATGCCGAGGATTGGCTGCTGGCGCCCGAAGGCTTTCGGGTTCTGGAGGAACTCAACCATCGTACCGGTTGTCATACCTTTCTGAATGGGAAGAATGACTCCCGTGTCGTTGCCCATGAGGTGAAGGAAATGTTTCAGCATACGGTCCGGTGGATCGGATTGGGAGACGAACTTCGCGAGTCCGCCGCGTTCAATCAGGATCTTGGAACCCATCAGCATGGCGTCGTTTGCGGTTCTGTTGATATGGTTGCCGGCGAGGATCACCGGCCCGGTCTTGGGAAGATGCTCGAGGCCTTCGATCCGGACGCACCTGTCCAGCGCCAATTGGTACAACCCGACGAAAGTAATCGTCGGCCATCGCTGCGCCCACATCTGCCGGGGATTGGGCCTCAGGGCGACGGCCAGGAAACCAACACAAGGAGCTGCAAGCAGGCCCATGATGGCCAGATTGCGAGTTGTCGCTTTGCCTGCAACGACTTTAGCCAACGGATTCTCGCTTTCGAAGGTACGGTCAGACCGTACCAAGTACTTACAGACTGAAAATTCGGAAAAAGGGTAGGAGGAGAGTTGTGATTTTGGGCAGGCTTCGGCTGCCGGCGCGGTCACAGACCAGAACTGTCCAAGACAGAGTGGACAGAGAGCCACAAAGTGGCGCCTGGTAAAGGTTTGAATGTAGTGGATGCGATGTAAACCTGGTTTGGCGGTAATGCTGGTAGATCAGTCCCCGCTTGAGTCAGGCGGGGCGGTCTGTTCAAAGACGCGAAGCAACCTTAAAGGACGCTTCGCGACTTTGAACAGACCGCCCCAGCCTCGCTGCGCGAGGGCAGTCCCCGCCTTACTAAGGCGGGGACTGTGGAGACTCTATCTTGGACACGTATGGTCACACACCGCGCCTGCAGTTCAATCTGGCCTATTTTGAGCTGGTTTGAGGAGCGTCTCTTTTGACCGGCTTCCCATAGACTTCGATCCAGGCGACGTCGGAATACCCGCCGGTGCCATGACCGCTTCCAGGCGTCAGGTCCGCAAAACCGACGGCATCGACTTTGCTGAGATCAACCTTGTCAAGCAGACTGCCTTTGGTCTGCACTTTGGTTATGTCGAGCTTCAGCCAACGCACTTCCGACAAATAGAATTCGCTTTCTTTGTAGTCAAACGTGCCGGCGTCAAAGTGATCTCCGACAAGCCATGTTCCGTCGGCCAATTTCAAAACCGGACGCACTTCATGAAATCCAGAGGTCTTCGTATACCAGCGGATTCTGGCTTTGCCCGTCAAGTCCACATAATTCTCTTTATGGCTAAGTGCCAGCGCGCATGAGGTGGCGCAAAGACCGGTCCAGATATGAGGTACATTGCCTTCGTTGGTAATGTTGAAATCCTCTTTGCCGGTTCCGTACAAATTTAATTGCAGGTCCGGGTTGAGGACGAAGGACTGGGTCAATGGCACATTACCGGAAAAATCTTTCCAGGTTTCCTTGAAGAAGAGTGGCGCTGGCTGAGGTGCTTGTCCTCTACCGCCGCCGCGTCCTGCCGCCGGTTGCTGCGCCAGCGCGCCGGTCGTCATGGACAATACAATCAGGCTGAAGTGGATGAGTCGGTTCATGAGGCCTCCCTTTGCCCTTGCACGATATCCCATGCAGGATAGTGCGGACAAGTCCGTCAAGCGACAAAAAATCCTGGTATGCTTTCAACTACACAGGCTAGAACGATCGCGTCAGTCAAGGAGAAATGAATAATGTCCCTACGGATAAATGACGAGGCTCCGAATTTCACTGCGGAAACTACACAAGGCACGGTCAATTTTCATGAGTGGATCGGGGACGGATGGGCAATCCTGTTCTCACACCCCAAAGACTTTACTCCCGTTTGCACCACCGAGCTCGGTTATATGGCTGGCTTACAGCCCGAGTTTGCGAAACGGAACTGCAAGATTATCGGCCTTAGCGTCGATCCCGTAGGGAGTCACGGAAAGTGGTCTGTGGACATCGAAGAGACGCAAGGTCACAAGGTCAACTACCCCATGATCGGCGACCCCGAATTGAAGGTTGCGAAGCTCTATGACATGCTGCCAGCCGATGCTGGGACGACAGCTGACGGCCGCACGGCAGCCAATAATGCCACCGTACGAACGGTGTTTGTCGTCGGACCGGACAAGAAAATCAAATTGATGCTGAGCTATCCGATGAGCACCGGACGTAACTTCGACGAGGTCCTGCGCGTTCTAGATTCCATCCAGCTGACGGCCAAACACAAAGTGGCGACGCCCGTAAACTGGAAGCCAGGCAACGATGTGATCATCCTTCCGACGGTGTCGGACGATGAAGCAAAACAAAAATACCCCAGCGGCTGGAAGGCGCCGCGGCCGTATCTGCGCATTGTTCCGCAGCCGAAATAGGTGTGAACTGCAGGCGCGGCCATAGACCATGCGTGTCCAAGACAGTTGAAAGTAGTGGATGCGATGTAAACCTGCTTTTGGGTGGGCCTGTCCCCGCCTAACTTAGGCGGGGACTGTGCTCACGCACGCGTCTGCAGAAGTCACCAGAGATTGAAGTAGCCGTCCCGCTCCGACAACTGCAAAGGCCGTCCGAACAGCGCTGAAAGCTTAGACTCCACCAGTATTTCGCGCGTTGAACCATCCGCAACCACTGAGCCGCGATGCATCAAGACGACACGGTTGATCTCCGGAATCAGGTCGGAAAGGTGGTGCGTCACCATGACGATGCCGATCCCGGATTGCGCAAGCTTCCTCAGGATCTGCCGCAGTTCATGCTGAGCGCTCAGGTCCAGGGCGGTCGACGGCTCATCCAGAATCAGGGCCTGCGGATCATGGACAAGGGCTCGGGCAAGCAGGACGCGGCGCGCCTCGCCAGAGGACATTTCGTCGGTGAACCGTTCTGCAAGATGAGAAACCTCCAGCGTGCCCAGGGCGCGACGGGCGCTTTCGATCATAGGCGAGGTGATTTCCTGATGGGGCCAGATGCCGATGCTCGAGAAGAAGCCCGAAAGTACAATCTCCAACCCCGATACGGCGCGTGTACATGTAGCCATGAGATCGGCGGAGACGATACCCAGCAACTTCCGGAGTTCACATACCTCCCAACGTTCCTGCCCAAGAATGCGAACGGAAGAACCTTCTTGAATCACGGGGTAGCATTCACGCGTGATTGCTTTAATCAAAGTCGATTTTCCGCACCCGTTGGGTCCGAGAATGGCGACATGCTCGCCGATCCCGATTTTCAAAGAAACGTCGTTGAGCGCGGTCGTATGGCCGCGCATAACCGTAACGTGTTCGAATTCAATCAGGGCTGAGTTACCAGTCATCGGCGGCGCCCGCGGCTCGTGCAGGCCGCGGGCATTCTAGTGGCCTGTAACATGAAGTTTTCTGTAGGGGCGGTCTATGACCGCCCACGATGTCATCCTTTGGCCCCTTGTAGGGGCGGTCATAGACCAGAGCTATCCAAGATAAGGGCCAATAGAGCCGTGAGCCCAGTCCCCGCCTAAGTTAGGCGGGGACTGGGCTCACACCGTTTACACCCAAACCAGGTTTACCTGGCATCCACTAACCTCAAACCTTTACAAGGTGCCACTCTGCAGTTCCTCGCCCATCCTGTCTTGCTCGGATGGTCATAGACCGCCCCTACAAGGGAACGGTTACAGGCCACTAGTGGATCTGAATCACGTCGTAGTAGGTTTCGATCTTGCCGCCTTCAAAGGCGGTGACAAGATCGCGGATGGGGAACAAAAGCGTATCCCAATGGAATCCTTGACGAAACTGGGGAGACGCGGAATATCCCGTCGGGCCCGTGTTGATCAGAGGCCGGATGAAGACGCTCTTCGAATCGAGCGGAAGTGTCGATACATTCTTGTAGAATGCTTTCCAATCTTCAGTCATGAATAGATACTGCTCGACGTTGGATGTATACAGAGCGCTGACCGTCGTGTTGTGGTTCTTCAAGTACTCGCCTACGGCGCGGATCGCGCCCGTGCCCGCGAAGTCGCCAACCAGCGGCACAAGTAAATTGTTCCTTTCGAACTGCTGCAGGGTCTGGAAATTCTCTTCCGTTGCCAGATAGCTCTGTTGCCGGCCGTCGTCGTCGGTGTCGATCATCAGTTCTTCGTAGGTCGGGAGGATTCGGGGAGTTCCTGCACGTCCCAGTTGCGCCGGCCCAGGATAGCCGAGGCTTGTCCCGCCGAGGAAGAATGCCTTCATGATGTAGTTCAGTGAGGCTTCGTCTTCCGACGTCAGTTTGAAGGTGTGAACTTTCGTCAGCTGGTCTGTGATTGCGGCGATATTGTCTTCGAATATCTTCGGATCGGGTTCGACATCGCGAAACGCCTCGAACAGCGCGACCACTGACGAATTCTTTCCGAGGTCGGCCGGCCGCGGACGTGAAAACAGACGCGACAGAAAGTCGGCACGATCTGTCGACATCTCGATCAGCGCCTTGTACATCAGGTGCTGAATCATATTTTGCCGGCGAATGTCGATGATGAAAGCGATCTTTGGCTTGAGGGCGACAATGTAGGTAAAGTTTTGCTCCGGTCCCACACCGAGATAAGCGCCGTTGGCTCTCCGGCCGCTTTCAAGTTCCGGAAGAATGCGCTGGATCGCAAGTTCGTTCGAGACGAAATTGTCCTGCGGGAAGCGTCCGCTCGGTTCGGAGAAATCCGTAACGATTTTCCAGAATGCGTCGTCCGTCAGCCGAGTAGATAATTCCTCGGCCGAGCCGATACTCAGGAAAAAGCAGAGCGCAAGAATGGCCGCGATACGAATGCGAAACTCAGGTTTCAGCACGATCTTCAGAGCCTAGCATGAATTAGCGCGCTCCAGCCTGCGGACCGCGGGGAGCGACGGCAAACGGGCCGACCTCCGGTTTACCCTGGGTGTTCGCGAGAGCGCCAAGTTCGGCGCGTACGCCGGCAGCAATCGCTGCGGTTTCGCTGCCAGCCTGGAAACAGGTGAAATCCGGGCGGTCGCGCCATGCAAACGGGCCGCAAAGCCGGACGCCGGCTCTTATCGCCGCGTCATGGACGATGTTGATGGCGCGTTCGTAGTCCGGAGAGCCCTGGCGATAACCGGAGAAATTGCCCAGATCTCCACTCGCAGCAAACACGGCCGTCACGCCCGGAACTTTGGCGATGGCGTCGGCATCTTTCAGCCCTTCCAGGGTTTCGATCATAAGAATCAACACGATATTGTCGTTGATGGTGTTGCGGTATCCACCGGGAACGCCGCCCCACATATTCGCGTCAAACGCCTGGCCACCGCCGTTGCTTCGCCGGCCAAGGGGAGGGAAGTACGCCCAATTACGGGCGTCGATAGCTTCCTGAAGGCTGTCTATGGTCGGTACCACAAGCACAAGCGCTCCGGCATCCAGCGCATGCTGGATTTCCCGCTCATCGGTATAGGCGACGCGGACCCCAGGAACCGCCTTTGCGTTCGGGCATGTGCGCCACATTCTGGCGACGGCAGACCAATCGCGCTCGTTGTGTTGCATTTCCGTCCAGATGAAGTCATACCCCGCGTTGGCCATCGCACAATAAACGGCGGGATCTGTGGAGTTGAACAACGTGCCACCGGTTACTTTTCCGCCTTCCATCATCTTCAGTTTTACCGGATTCCAGATCCTGGAATTGGCCGGAGGATTGAAGGCGGGGCCGTATTTCCAGCCTTTCACGTCGAACGGTCCCTGATTCACAGCGCCTGCTGGCGCCACCTCACCGGCATTGCTGTCTTTGCCGGCTGGCGCGGCAAGGGGGAAGGTCGTTGTTCCCGGCGCTGCATTATTGGCATACGGGTCGGCGTTTGGCGCCGGCTGCTGGGGTGGCCGGTTCTGAGCTTGAAAACCGAAACCGGCAATTGCAAGCGCCGTTGCAAGCGTAGCCAAGAGAAACAGTCGCCTCATGTTCAACTCTCCTATCGTGGGTTAGGCGGAGAATATACGGTTTTTGGAGACCTGACAAATTTTTCACGTATCAGGCATGCATGGCCAGGCACTCTTCCCAAAATTGACGCGTGCCGTGGTGGAGCCGGGCGCCAACCTGGGTAATCACCTTTTGCGCCAGGTAACCGGCGCCGCGTGCGGCTTTCACCGGTGGAACACCGTGTGTGATTCCGTACAGGAATCCGCCGGCAAACATATCTCCCGCGCCCGTAAGGTCCTTGGGTTCGCAAGGGAAAGACGGAACGTGCGCTTCGACACCGTCATGCCGGATGTAGGCGCCATGGGGTCCGTTGGTCACGACGACGGACGGAACCGTACCTTTCAGTTTCTTGAAGGCTCGCTCGGCGTCCTTCTCATCCGCAATGGCGCATGCTTCGGCTTCGTTGCAAAAAAACAGGTCTGTCTGTTTCAGTGCTTCGCGTAGTGCATCGCCGAAGGCGTGAACGACGAAAGCATCGGAACAAGTGATCGCGATTTTCGTCCCGTGCCGCTTCGCAATGGCCATGGCTTCACGGATTGCGGTTTGACCTGTTGCCGGATTCGCGAAGACATAGCCCTCGATAAAAAGCCACTCGGAACCGGCGATGCGGCGCTCCTCGACGTGTTTGGCTGCGAGATGACTGGAGACTGCCAGGCATGTGCGCATCGTTCGTTCGGCGTCCGGCGTGACGATGCAGATGCAGGTTCCTGTGGACTCATTGACGATGATCGGGTTTCCGATGTCGATACCGAGTTCTTCGAACTCGCTCGCGTAAAAGAGTCCGTAGCGGTCATCGCCCACGCATCCGACAAAAGCGGCCTGGCCTCCAAGTTGCGAGAAGGCGATGACAGAGTTGGCGACCGAACCGCCGCTCACCAGCTTTGGTTCGTGACGTTGATAGCGGTCGAGCAGCATTTTCTGTTCATCGAGATCCACGAGGCGCATGCCGCCACGTTCGAAACCGAGTGAAGCAAATTCGGAATCTGAGACTTCAAGAAAAATATCGACGATTGCGTTACCTAGGCCACAAAGTTTGAATTCTTTCATGGAAGGATAATAAGCCACGGATTGAACGGATTTAACGGATTTGTTTCTGTTCCTTAAATCCGTTAAATCCGTTCAATCCGTGGCTTATCAGCTCAGAAGGTCAGACGGGCGTTAAACGTGAACCTGCGGTTGGCGACCGTGTTCTGTGACTGAGACACCCCGCCGGTAGGATCGGCGGCTGTCAACTTTCCGAAGCTCACGTTGTTGATGTCCGTAGCTCCGGCAACAAAAGCCCAGCTCGGATTGTTCAGTACATTGACGGCATCAAGCCGAATCTCGAATTCCTTTCCTTCCGAAATCCGGATGCGCTTGACGAGGTTTACGTCAAAGTTGGCGTGCGTCGGACCGGTAACCCACTGCCGGCCCAGCGTCCCGATAGTTCCAGGAGCAGGATTTGCCAGAACGAGGTTGCCATTGGCATCCTGCAACGCCTTGTTGGAGAATGATCCCGACACGCTCTGCAGCGCCGTTATCGAGTTAATCGAGGGATCCGGGATCTGTTTCAGATCGCCGAAGTAGTTTGCACCGCTCGTCGTATAGTGTGACCTTACCGCTGCTCTTCGGGAAATTCTGAAGCACAGTTGGCGTATTGGGACTGCGGCCGAGATTGACGGTTGCCGGTATCGGCGAAAATGTCGTTTCAGCACTTGAGGCCGTAAGAGTGGTCGGCGCCCCTGTGCTCCAGTGAAAGATGCCGCCCAACTGCCAGCGCTCGATGATTCTTGAAACATACTTCGGCGCGTTGGCCAGCAACGGCCGGCCGGGTCCTATCGGCAACTCGAAAGTGCCATTGCTGCGGAAATCGTGCCTCCGGTCGAAACCCAGCAAGGAATGGTTCAGATGCGGATTTCTCGGATCCTGGTATTCGATGGCTCCGTCACCGTCGTTTTCGCCCAACGCCTTGCTCCATGTATAGGCAAATTGGTTGGTGAAGCCGTGCGACAGGCGTTTGGTCACTTCGATGTTCAACGAATGGTACGTCGAACTTCCCGGGTTATTGCCAACGATGGCTGCCTGGTATTGAGGATTCGCGGTAATGAAGTTCTCCGGGAACCCGTTCTTCGTAAACAGACCGCCGGCCCTGCCGGTTCCGGTCGTTGACGTGTTCAAAAGGCTGGCAAACTGGCCGACATTGCCGTTGGCAAGAAAGGTCCTGAAGTTGGTATTGCCGCGCAACGCCGCCGAGCCCGTAAGGGTCGTTGTATTCACAACGCCTTGTCCCAACGCGGCGTTCGTTCCAGCATTGAGCGTGATTCCGTTCAACATCTGGTCGAATAACGCTGCGTTGCCGCCCTGGCGCGTGACGTTGAAGGCGTTCAGGATTCCGTTTTCATAGATGTTGACGTCATTGAGTGAAAGTCCACCGTACAAACGTGTGCCTTTGCTACCGATATAGCGGGTCTGTACGGTGAAGTTCTTGGCGAGTTCGCGCTGAATCTCAAAATTGAAGTTTTGAATATACGGGTTCACGCGATTGTCGGCAAAGCCCAACACCGGGTTGGATTTCACGCCAAAGGGTTCCTGGGCCAGCGGTTTGACACCCGTCGGCAACGGGATCGGCACCGGCAGATCGGGAGACGAGAAGTTGAAGTACTTCGTGCCCAGTCCCAAGGATGCCAGTGACGGAAGAGTCGACAATCCGGGATTGTTCCCGACGAACAGGCTGAGGTTGGCATTGAACGAGGCCGATCCCTGATATGCGACTCCATATCCTGCACGGACCACGGTCTTGTCCTTGCCACCCCACGGCAGTGTCCAACTCAAACCAATGGCGGGGGCAAAGTTGTTGCGATCGTTCTTGTAGAGCAGCGTGCCGGGATTGGGAGAATTCTTTCCGACAAGCTGGAGTTGTGTGGGCTGCCCGCCGGGCCCCGAAATACCAAGCAAGCCTGCCTGTCCGCCGACAGGCGATACGTTCATACCCCGGTTTTCGTAGGGCACACCATAGAAGTCATAGCGGATTCCAACATTGAGCGTTAAATCGGAGCGAACCTTCCAATCGTCTTTGAAGAACGCGCTCCATTCGTTCTGGTGATAATCCTTGATCCTGGCTTGCGCCGAGAATGCGGTGTCGGTCGGATTGATCACATTGAATCCGTTTGCGATGCTGATATCTCCGACGGAACCCGCGAGGTCCAGCAGAAGGTTTGAGGCTGTCGTGATGTTGGTACCAAGCAGGCCTGCAATATTGGGAATTCCCTGGACGGGGTTGTTGACAGAGTTTACCGAAACGAGCGGAATCGTGTAGAAGTCCGGGTTGTCGCTGCCGTTAAACCCGAGCGAACTGGTGAAACGTGTGTCGAAACCGCTTCTGAAGGCATGCTTGCCCCTGCGTCCAGCTCACGGTGTCGGCGAAGTCCCAGATCGGACTCTGCTGACCCCGGGTTGCGGCGCCACTGACGCTATTAATGATGTTGCTGCCGATCAGGGCTTGAGTCGGATAGAACGCCTTGCCGCCGTGTGTCGGAAGCACGGCACGTGCAGCAGCACCGACCGCATCCGGTCTCCAGATCGACGACCAGCTATAGTTCCAGGCTTTGCGTGTTCCAAAGCGGAATTCATTGACGATCGTCGGAGATACCGTCGAAACAAACGATGCTGTCAAGACGCGCGGCTTGCGCGAGACTAAGCCATCGTAGCCGCCGGGCCAACTCGTGAGACCGGCCTGCGCCGTTTCGGCAGAATCCCGCTCCCACGTTCCGCTGAACGATACCTTGTTACTTCCGTTGAAATTGTGATCGATGCGGACGTTGTACTGGTTCCGATCTGTATCGTTGCCATCGCCATTCGCCGTATCTTGACCTTGAGAGCGGCGCAGCCAGCGAATGCCTGCCGTATTCAAACCATCTCCAACCGTGTAGTCATTCGGCGAAGGCATGCGGCTGAGCAGGTTCGTGATCCATCCAGAGCTATCGGGAGTTGTTCGTAGTGGATCCCAGGGTGTGCCGTCGGGTTTGGCGAAAACATTGAACGAAGTCAGATCCCCGGTGGCGGTAGAGGGCTTTACGGGGTTTCCGTTACGGTCGACCGTCGGGACGTTCGCCAGGATGTTGCCGTTCTGGACGCCCGGGAAATAACGGAAAATGCCCTGCCTTGCCTGGTCGGTCAATACCGTCCCGGTGAAGTTGCTCTTTGTGAGAAATCGCTGACCATCAAAAAGGAAAAAGAAGAACGTCTTGTTCTTGATGATCGGTCCACCGACGCGGCCGCCAAACTGATTACCGTTGTAATAGTCTTTGCCCGCACCCTGAAAATTATTGTTCCAGGAATTCGCGTTCAGCACCGAGTTCCGGTTCACCCAGAACAGGCTGCCATGCAACTGGTTGGTGCCGGAACGGGTTGTCATCTGAATCTGTCCGGATCCTCGTCCGAGTTCTGCGTCCGCAGGGGCGACGATGACGCGCACTTCATCGACAAGATCGGGACTCACGAAAGTGGTCGTGGCGGCGCCGGTGTCGTACCGCCCGTCGCTGACAGGAATCCCATCGCGGGTTGTGTTGAGCAGGGTCAGGCGTCCGCCTGCAAAGTTGCTGCCTTGCGTTCCTGCCGACGTCGTGGTCAGGTCCAGGATGTTCCGCGAACCCAGAGGCAGATCGCGAACTTTGTATTCGGGGAGAACATTGCCTACCGATGCCGATGTCGTTGCGATCAGAGTGTCGGCGGCGACGTTCACGTCAACGGATTGACTTTGTCCTCCGACCGGCAAGGTAAAGTTCAAACGGACCTGCTGGGAGACGCCTAACGTAACGTCGTTGTACGTCTGCGTCTGAAACCCGGGAAGTTCGGCCGATACTTTGTAAACTCCGGTTTGGAGCGACGGAAAATTGTACGATCCCGTTTCGTTGGTGACGTTTGTCGAGATGACTCCCGTTTGCGTATTCGTTGCCGTAACCGTCACGCCTGGAATTAACGCTTTGGTCGAGTCGGAGACCGTTCCGCCCAACGTTGCGTTCGTTGTTTGCGCGAATGAGTTACCCCAGAGAGCAAAAAGCAGCAGCGTGGCTGCAAGTAGGTACCTTTTCATTAAGACTCCTCCACACCCTAGTCGATCTTGAAAGTGGTCGCAGTGTACTACAACAGGGAGGAACGGCCAAAGCACAAGCCGCCATCGAGGCGACGGCTTTTCCTCATCATTTGTGTCGATTACCAATTAACTGATGTTGAATAAGGTGTAGATAACAGCCTCAGATCCAGGAATCACCCCGTCCATCTGCAAAGCTGTTTGTAAAAGAATGCAAATCTTGGGCTTCAAAATTTTTCTTTTTACTGGTGCTCTTGTCTAAGCGGCCATGCAGGCGTTGCTTTGAAAGAAGCGAATGTCAACGATGCTCGAGAGGGCGAACGCAGGCGGCCTCTTTCAGGCGTGAGCATCGATTTGACCGTCGAACATCTCACACCCACCCTTACAGCGGCGGCCAGGCGATCAAGAACACGCCGGATGCTGCTGACGATGGTCATTGCCGCGCTTGCGGTCCGGCTTATCGCCATGGCATTCCTGTACTCGGAGCAGTTGGACCCCAGAGATGATCATTTCCGCTTTGGATTCGAAACAGGAAGAATTGCGCGATCAATTGTACAAGGCCATGGCTTCGCCAGTCCGTTATATGCAGAGACCGGCCCAACGGCATGGATGACTCCGCTTTATCCGTATATCGTCGCGGGATTCTTTAAGCTTTTCGGTATCTATACGAAGGCTGCGGCCATTGCCCTACTCTGCTCTAACGCCCTGATATCGGCTGTGACCTGCGTTCCTATCTTCTTCTTTGCAAAGAAAAGCTTTGGCGAACACGTTGGCCGTTGGTCCGCCTGGGCATGGGTATTTTTTCCATACGGGATTTACTTTCCTGTCGAACGCATCTGGGAAACCTGGTTGGCGGCCCTGTTGTTGTGTTTCTTGTTTCAGATTGCGCTAAAACTGGAGGATACCGATCGGGTTGCAGCCTGGGTTGGAACAGGATTTCTGTGGGCGATCGCGGGTTTGACGAGCGGCATGGTCCTTTCCGTAATGCCCTTCCTCCATGGTTGGATCGCATATCGTCGCCATCGGCAAAAACGACGCTGGTTTGTGCCAAACCTGGCATGCGCTGTTGCTTTTTTGGCGCTGGTCTCTCCCTGGTTCATCCGAAACTACCGGACTTTTCATCGCTTCATTCCATTCCGCGACAACGCTGGAATGGTCATGCGTCTGGGTACAAAAGGCAATTCCGACTATTGGGGTCCCTATGAGCTAGGCCCCTGGCACTACAACGCGGAGTGGGAGGAATTCCACCAGGGCGGAGAAATTCGCTACATGGATCACAAGGAGGAGCAGGCAATCGCGTTTATCAAATCCAATCCGGCCTGGTACACCTGGACGTCTCTTCGCCGCATGGTCTTCATCTGGACCGGATATTGGAGTCTTGAAAAATCGTACCTGGAACAGGAGGAATGGGACCCGTATAACATTCCGTTCTGTACCTGTTTGACAATATTGGCCTTCCTTGGTTTACGAAGAGCATTTCAAAGCCGCAATGCGACGGCTGTTCCTTACCTGATTCTCATACTGGTGTTTCCGGCGAGTTACTACCTCACCAGCCCCGAGGTATATTACCGGCGGCCGATTGATCCCATGCTGCTCGTTCTGGCGGTTTATGCAGTTACTGGAAATGCCAAAAAAAGAGCAGAAAATGAGCGGCAGCAACTTATTGCGTTTTAGAGACCCAGCGAGACATCATTTCCGCGATCTGCTTATTGTTTTTCTCAAGCATCATCATATGTCCATTGCCATGAATCCCGGAGTCCGCCAACCGTGCAAACATGGGGTGGGCGCCGGCCTGTTCAAGGAACTTCACCGTGCAATGGTCATACGGCGCATGGTAGGACGCTTCCGCAGTGACAATCAGAATTGGAACTCGCTGGAGATGAGGCAGCTGCCGTGCCGGAGCCTTCTGGAGCCAACACCGGACCAGGTCTGGTCCGTCGGGTCTTTCCTGCCGTTCGATTGCGAGTTCCTTCGGCTCGTTTATCGGCGGGGAATAGGCTAGCGGGACATCCGTGATTCCCCATCGCCGTGGCTGAGTCGCGCTGTCACGGAACCAGTCTGGCGCAGGAACTATGTCGGTATTGAAAAACGGCGGTCCGCTGGGTTCGACGGCGATGATTGCCTTCACCAGGTCCGGTCGCGCGTCCCCGATCGGCCAGCCAAACGCGCCCGATTGCGAGTGCGTCATGATGATTGCGGGACCGATCTTCTCGAGCAGCGCCAGAACTCCATCACGCGTCAATGCGATTTGAAGCGTCAGATCGCCGATTGATGGCAACTGCGATGCGAAGAACTGATCGAATACCGGGTCTCCCGGCGCTCCTTGCCCGGGCCACTGCGTATGCAGATGCGCCTGTGGCCAGAGGTTATAGCGCTCCGGCGCGACGAATCGGCGTTGAACGTCTTCGAGGTCCGGCTGCCGCTGCGCAGCATAAAGATCCGGATTGAACGCGGACCGCCCGCGTCCGGGTTGATCGACGATATAGACGGCATACCCCTGTCTCAAGAAGAACTGAGCCCAGCCTTCGCGGCCATCCGGTGTTCCACTAAAGTTAGTTCCGGATTGCCAGAGGCCATGAATCATCACGATTGGAAAAGGATGTGTTCGCTTTGCAGGAATCTGATACTCGGCATAGATCTGACCTGCGAGTTGTTGATGCTCCTGCACGAGCGAGTATTTGCCGCCGGCAAACATGTAACCTTCCTGAGCCAGGATCAGCGGTTCTGATGAGGTTTCCTTTGCCGGTAAGCTGATTTGCGCAATAAGGGCTAGTGAGAGCACTAGCATTACGACCAGCGCAGCGACTTTAATGTTTGCGGATGAACTTGAGGACGGCATCATTGAAAGCCCCCGGTTGTTCCCAATACGACGAATGGCCTGCTTCAGGAATAATTTTGATTTCCGAATCCTTGATCCTCGCAGTGAATAACTTCATCACCGGCGGTGGGGCGTACATATCGGCGTCGCCAGTGATGAACAGCGCCGGCACCTTGATATTCTCGAGCAGAGCAAATGTCATGCGGTTCCGGAATGGCTGGGCCTGCGCGCCATTTTGACGGCTCATGTGCTCCAGTTCGATCCACCGACGCGTTCCATCCGGATTCGCCGCGCGATAAGCAGGTCCGACTTCGCGTAATTCCGGCGGTAAAGCGTCGAATGGAGGAGGACGCAACCGCCTGCCGAGTTCCACATAATCCTCGTCTTGCATTCCCCCAATACTGTTCGCGATCACCAGGCTTCGCAGTTCTTGCGGAAACGACAGCGCGTAATCAAGACCGACAAAACCGCCCCCGGCTGTGGCGACGAGATGAAAGCGATCGACTTTCAGATGCTTCATTAATGCGTGCAGGTCATCGGCGCCGGTGTCGGGCGGCGCGCCCGGTTCTGTGACGGAGCGCCCCCATCCGCGGCGGTCATACGCAATGAAGCGAAAGTTTGCGGATGTGAATGCGGGAATCTGGTGCTCCCAGTTTGCACTGCTGCCGGTATTGGAATGCAGGAAGACAACGGGAACGCCCTTCCCGCCCGTGTCGACATACCAGATGCGAACGCCGGGAAGGTCCGCGTACGTACCAGTGGTGGCCGCTTGTGAGAAGCTCAACACGGCAAAACCAAGCCCGATAACGGCTGCCTTCAGCTGTCCTGTTGCTTTCATCAATGTAGTCGCGGGCTTTAGCCCGCGTCCCTGCTCAGGGAGAATATAACATTCTGCGGACTGAACGCGGGCTAAAGCCCGCGACTACAGTTTGGACGTCGGAAGAGGATTGAAGAGTTGGACCTGCCCACGGAGAGCGCATCTATGATCGGTTCTTGCGGATCGGGTGCCAGTGGCGTTGCCGCCATCCAGCACCGTCCAAGTTTCGCTTAGTTAATGACACCAGTGGTATCTGCAAGAAGGGTGACGGTGTAATTGTTGCCGGCGTTACCGTCATTGATGGTGTATGTGCTGCTGACCGAAAGTGTCTTTCCGCTACCTGCATTCGGTGTGTCGTAGGTTTCATTCAGACCGGCGACCGTATTCGGTGCCCTGTAGACCGGTCACCGTGGGTTCTGCGGCCGCACTGGTATTTCCGTCATATGGCTTCGTGTTGGTCTGGGCCTTGATGGTGAGTGGCGCCGCCGTGATCCCACCAGTATTGTTGACGACCAGATTGACCGTTCCTCCGGCATTCGCCAGGCAACCGGCCGCCGAGCAATAGTTCTTGCCATTGTTGCCGTCGTTGACGGTATATGTCGCGACGGAAAGAGTCTTGCCGGTGCCGGCGTTCTTCGTATCGTAAGTTTCTGAAAGGTTGGTTACTGTATCCGTTCCCAGCAAACCGCTGACGACCGGGCCGGCTGCCGCGCTTTCCGTGGCGTCGTATGTCTTGTGATAGGTCTGGGCTGTGATCGTCAGAAGTGCAGGGTTGATCACGCCGGTCGTGTCGACGGCCAGCCTGACGGTTCCACCGTCGCTAACGGCGCACGCGGCGATCGCAGCAGAGCAGTAATTCAGACCGCTGTCGCCGCCATTCACGGTATAGCCTGGCGATACCGTGAGCGTCTTGCCGGTGCCCGCGTTCTTGGTGTAATAGGTTTCGGCCAGACCCGTTACCGTATCTGTACCTTTTAAACCGGTAACGACAGGAATGGCCGCCGCACTGGTGTTAGTGTCATAGGTCTTTGTATTCGTCTGCGCTGTTACCGTCAACGGCGCCGGGCTGATTACGCCGGTAGTGTTGGCGACCAGCTTGACCGTCCTCCATCTCCCACCACACAACCGTTGTTCGCGTTAAAGATGTCGGTAGAGCAGTAGTTCAGACCCAAATTGCCGTCATTCACGGTATAGCCTGGCGATACCGAAAGCGTCTTGCCGGTACCGACGTTATGATTATCGTACATTTCGGTTGCCGTGATCGTGTCCGTACCGACAAGGCCAGTAGCGAGGGGTGTCGCGGCTGCGCTCTTCGTGCTGTCATAGACCTTCGTGTTGGGTTGCGCCGTGATCGTCAACGGCTTCGGTTTGACGACTCCCGTATTCACAGGAACCAGGTTGGCCGTTCCACCATCGGCAATCCGGCACCCGTCGAACGACAATAGTTTTTACCTGGTACCGGGTTTCCGTCATTGACTGTATACGATGAAACAACAAGCGCTTTGTCCGCCCTGGCGTGCCGCGTATCGTACGTTTCTGCCAGATTCGTGACAGTATCCGCGTTGTATTTAAGTCCTGTGACGGTCGGGACGGCGTTCGCAGTCCCAGATGAATCGTAAATCTTCGTGTTCGGTTGCGCCGTGAGTGTCAAGCGCGACGGGTTGATTGTCAAACTGCCCGGGTTCTTGGGATTCTGACCGTTGACGTCGTTGTAATAGGGCGCAGTCGACTTCGAATCCACGGCACCGGCGCCGACATATGAAACGCCGAGGGTTGAGGTGTTCGGATCCCCCACAACGAGTGGTCCAGAGCAGTTGATCGGGTAGACACCGGCGTTTCTGGGTTGGGCGGGAGCGTAGACGCAGCTCACAGTCGACACCGATCCCGAGGTCGCGGCAACGGTTGTAACCGTATTGCCATTCACGGAGAAAGCGGTTGTGCCGTAGATCGATAGGTGGTCGCCGTCGGGTTACCGTACACAACGGGTCCGTTATTCGGTGTGGAACTGTTGATGGCGCAGTCCGCGCCCGCATTCGCCTGACAATTCGCAATGACGAACACGTGCGTCACGTCGCTGGGTCCGACGTGGTTCGAACCGTTACTGATGGTGCTTCGGATATCCTCCGAAGTGATGTAGTACCAGTAAGGGGTGTTGTAGCAGGTCAAAGCATCCGGGCATGCTGAACCTGCGTCTCTGAAGTCAGTGACCTTGTCGAAAATGTAAAACAACCCGTTCGCGTCGTGGTGGCGGTGCGGGTACCGTCGTCGGGTCGACATTCCCGAACGTGAAGAGATTCACGCCATCGTTTGTTGTCCGGAATGGCGCGAACTTGACGCCATCGGTCGAACGGTAAATGTTGTACAGCCTGATCTGACCGACCTTCGGAGGACCGAATGAAAGTTTGTTGGCGTCAATCAGATTGATCACCCGCAGCGGCTTTTCAGGATCCGTCGGGTCCAGTGTTGAAACCAATGTCGTATAGTCGATCTCACCCAGATCGGGTAACCCACCGAGTCGGGCAACCCACCGAGGTCGGGTAAGCCGCCCAGATCCGGCAAACCACCTAGATCCGGCAGACCACCTAAGTCTGGTAAACCACCCAAGTCCGGCAACCCGCCCAAGTCCGGCAAACCACCCAGATCCGGCAGACCACCTAAATCCGGCAAACCGCCCAGATCGGGTAAGCCGCCCAGATCCGGCAAGCCACCCTGACCGACACCTGTCAGATCCAGATAGGTCAGATCCGCAGACAATCCGCCCGCGTTGCGTCTCGCTCCAATCTGTTGGAGATTCAGGCTTTTCCAGTCATTGGAATCCGCGTAAGGGACCAAGCCCGAGCCGGTGGGCAGCCAGCCATCGTAATTGACATCCTCAAATGGAATGGCGGAGTATACACCGCCAACTTTCAATCTTCCCGACCGATTCCAATCCGGGCTCGAGAAATCAGTTCCCTCGAGCCGGACCCCGGATGCTTGGGTGAAAATGCTGTTAGCCGGCGCGGGATTTGTCGGAACCGTTGTCGAAGTTCCATCGCAATGACGACTCGCTGCGCCCTCGAGGAGTGCTCCCGTCCTTATATCGGTAAGAGGCGGTGTGTAGAATCGGACTTTGTACTTCAGATTACCGAACGCTCGGATTCTCCGAAAGAATCCCTTCGTCGATGGGAGCCAGCGAGCCATCCAAAAATCAAGGAACTCCCGGCTGCCCGGGAAGTTCGGATTCAGATTTGAGCCCGTCAACAGCCGCGTCTGATACAGATAGTTCATGACGCTCTGATAGTTCGGCTTGCAATTTGGTGTGCGCGTCAACCCACCATGGAACAGTCCGAAAAGGTGACCCATTTCGTGCATGATCGTGCCCCCCTGCTGTTCAAGGGTTCCGATCTGGTTGAACTTCGGCATCCGAAGGCCACAAGCCCAGAGTAACCATGAAGTCAGCGCCGTAAGTTTCGGCGACACCTGAATTGGCGAGAGGCTGGCCCAGCGGTTGACTTAATGGGTCTTTGGCCGGGATTGGATTACCGGCGGCGTCGAATGTGAACGTTGCAATTGCATGGGCCAGCAGACCAATAGAAGACGTCTTTCCGGTAGTGCCGGAAGTGCTCGTTGATTCCCAGTGCGTTGAAACCACTTTTGATGCCGCGGAAATCGTTTTTCCAATCGAGAACGGAATAGGGTTCCGAAAAGATGCACTTGTTCGGTCGGTGATTTTAGCGTTCGGACAATGAAGTGAAGGCGAGGTTTCATCGAGGTCTGTAATCAGACCACCCTGCAGATCGTATTCGACGCCCCCGACTTTCCACGATGGGACGATGAAGGGATTGCCGACGGACGGGAAGCAGTCCCAACATCAAAATGCACCGCGATGCCGCGGCCGGCGAAGGTATCCGATATCGCTTTAAGTGCGCCAAGCCAGGGTTTATGTTCGTGCGCTGGAACGGGCGGAATTGTAGCGGGTGATCCAGTGTTTCAGCCAGTCGAGCTCGACAAAGATGTCCGGCCGAAGCGCGTTCGCGCCCATCGAGGGCAGATTCACGCAATTTCCCGGGTCCGATGGATAGTCCGTGGAGGTTCCAAATGTCGCAGGAGACACTGCGGTATTCAAATGCAGGCCATTGGTCTCCCAGATGTCCAACAAACCGTCGCGGTCGGTATCTACGACCTGAGTGCTCGTAACAAATGACGTAAGGTCAGACAAACGCTGGCGGCGAAAGTGACATGGAACGAGTAATTCGAGGCGTTCAGCTTCTGCTGGATATTGAATGTCGTGCTGTCCCACCGTGGTCCTGCCGTTCCAGTGAATGGCTTATTGAAATTACCCGGCCCATCGGACGTGGTTACATTAAGACTGCTGACGTAGCCAGGCTGGCCATTGCCTATGACCGGGGTGATTTTAGTAATGATGTTATTTGCAGCATTTTGATAAGCCTGATAATAACCTGCGATTGTTTGATCAAGTTTGCCGCTGCTTTTGTTGACTGAGAAAGCGCCGTCATACATTACGACGGCCGACAAAGGAACCGCTTGTGGATTCCCCGGTACAACCGTCCGGTAGATAATGATCAGGCTTGCGCCATTGGTCAGCAGACCGGAATTCGAGTTGCCCCTGTCGAGAAGACTTACAAAATGTGTGCCGTTCACGCCATTGTTGGCCGCGGCTTTGTTGCTGGCGTCCACGTCATACAGCAAGTACTTGCGCACGTCCGCACGGTACACGCGTCCAAACTGAGCTCCCGTCGATGTGTCGCAGACCGGATTTGATGCGTCACCCACCACCGCACCCACAATCGGATGGCCATCGAACACTCCGCGCCTTCCCATCGGGGCGTTTGGCGGCGTTCTTGCCGTTGCGGGAGCGGGCGGTTCGTCCGTCTGCCAGTAAAGAAACGCAGCTACGATGTCCGCAGGAACGCGCTGGCCGTTGATGAGGGTTACCGGTACGCCCGTAACCGTAATCGAGTTTTGCGCATAAGAACCGTTAAAGGTCGGACATGATGATTTGAGATTTTGCCATTGGGTAGAGCGCTGCCCCCTAAAACTTTCCAGAAGCCTTGCCGAAATTCAGTTGATCTAAACAGGGATCGCCTGATGCCGATTGTTTTCCGGTTCCACGCAAGCCAACGCCGCCGGCGACATAGTCGCCGGTCACGAAATAGTTTTTGAAGAAGTTAAGTGCATCCTGGGCGCTTCCCGTTTGTGAAAACAGACCCAGAAATCCAATAGAAAAACAAAAAGCGGTTCTGAACAATCGTTGCGAAAAGGGTTTCCTACCCATATTTAACTTCTTCCTCCGGTGCGAGCGCAAACTTGGCAACAGCCTGGCGGAACTGAAAATGGCAACGCGGCAGATGCTACAAAGATTCTTCCGTCGGAGTTCCGCAAACTGAATTTGTATGGAAATGCGTCAGAGACGCGTTGATTCTAGGAGGGCGTTGTATAGGGCGTCAATAGAAATTGCGCCGAAAAAAAAGGAAAAAAGCGTTCAAATGGCGGTTCGACGAATCACAGACCGGCGCGTTTTCGCACTTCAGGTAGCAATGGGTCCTCGCCGGCCTTTTCGCGGATCGACAGGTAGGTGCGGTACGAATCCGCGAAGTTTTTGCTCTTCAATCCTTCCCGAATTCGTCCCACGTAGTAGTAAACCGGACGGGAAAAATCCGTAGGTCGGCGATTGGTCCAGGAACAGCGACAGTGCTTCGCCGCGGCGTTTGATACAGCGGTCGAATTCGGAGTCGGCCTCCGGTCAAAGCTCCGGCCTCGACATATGCCTTTCCGAGATCAAAGCGGCCAATCCATGTGTCGAGCAGATTATTGGCCTCGATGAATGTTTTGACTGCCTTAGGTGGATCTCCCGCGGCAAGGGCGATTTCGCCCTCAATCAATTTACCGTACGCTTGAGGCTCGATTTGCAATTCGGAAGTCAGGCCATCAGCAAGCGACTGGGCCCGCGCGGCCTGACCTGCGGCGGCGAAAATGCGGCCGGCCAAGAAGCGGCTTTTGATCGTCTTACTGCTCGCCAGCGCGCTTTCTGCGGCGCCAGCGCCTGCTGTTTCTGGTTCAGCGACAGACGGATGTAGGCCAGTGTTGCAAATTTGTCCGCAGCCCTGTCGGGATACTTTGCCGCCAGGTCCTCGGCTGCTCCCTGTTCCAGGATCCGGATCGCATCCTTGAAACGGCCTTCGTACAAAGCGACATCGGCCAGGCCCGATGGACCGTAGGAAGCGCCCAGCTTGCTCGGTAGTTCCGTGAGCTTCTGATACGTTTCCGCCGCTGCCGCTATTTTCCCTGCCCCATTTGCGCAAACGCCAGGGCAACAAAGCCGAATGGTGAAGACGCATCCATATTTTGCGCCTTTTGCGCTTCCTGTTCCCCGGTCTGGAAGTCGCTGCCGTACGACGCAAACAAAGAGATATTGAGACGATATGTCAGGCGCTTCGGCAAAATAGCCGCCACTTGACGGGCTTCGGATAGAGCCTTGGACATGATTCGCAGGTCGCTCAGGCAAAATGCGAGATTGTTATGCGCTGCGGCATCAGAAGGAAACCGGCTGATCAGACTCCGTGTATTCATCGACACATTTTTGCCCTTCACCAGTCAGAGCGTAATAAAAACCTCTCGTCGCGGTAACGTTCGCGTTCGGTCATCCGGTCCAGGTGGCCAAGCGCGATTTTGATGTATTCTCGGCGTCCTGCTGCTGACCCTGACTTTGGAGGCCACGGCCATACCTGCGTAAGCCAGTCCGAAGTTCGGATCGACCTCCACCGCCCGCGAAAAATTCTGCAGCGCATCTTCATACTTCGCGTTGGATACCCCATCCATGCGGTGGCGTATTCGTGCACCGCTTCTAAGGAAGCGGCCGAGAGAGTCTCCAGGGTAAAGCGTTGCGCGGACTCCGATGTGTCGTCGCCGAGCGCCTTTCGCACGGTGCTGGCGAGTTTCGTGGTTGCGAACAGGACCTGATCTTTGTTGGATGCGGCGTCGTCGGCAACTGAATGGTGTCGCCAGTCACAGCCTGAGTCGCTTTCATCGAAAGACTGTACCCGGTTCCGCTGCGGTCCAGCGAGCCAGATATTACAACACCCAGGCCTTGGCCACTGCGATCTGCCGTGCGGCATGCTCATCGAAGTTGCCGGAGACTGCCGATGCAACCAAGACTGCGCAATTGCGTGCGGTCATAGGCAGTGATGAATCCTGCACCTTCCAGTGCCAGTTTGACGACCGGCGCAAGCGTGCCATCGAAGACCGGATCGCCAGTGTGATTGTGAAATCGGCAATGAGCACGGTCACGGGAGCATGCGCCGCCGCTGTCTCGGTTTTAGGTGCGAAACGGTTGCGAATCAGAAAACCCGTCACCGCAATGACCAAGAGCAGACCATCGCGATGAGCGCGACAGTTTTCCAGGAAATCGAGCTGTTTCGTAACTTGCCGCCGGGCGCGGTCCAACCTGCCGATTTTCTTCTCTGGATCGACGGCTTCAACGTCCTTTAACAGATTCGTCTACCGTTCTGGTAGCGATTGGCTGGATCCTTCTCCAGGCACTTCATGACAATCTTGTTCGCCTGGATGGGAACCGAAGAATCAAGGTCGACTGGCGGAATCGCTCGCTCTTGCGTCCGCTTATACATCGTTTCGATGACGGTCGCCGCCTTGAACGGCAGTCTGCCGGTCAGCATTTCGTAGAGAATGATGCCGACCGCGAAGATGTCAGCCCGAGCATCCGTTTTCTCGCCCTTTGCCTGCTCGGGTGACATGTATTCCGGCGTTCCCATCAGGGCGCCAGTCATCGTCATGCTCGGTGTTTCCTGAGAATGGGCGATACCGAAATCCATCACGACGACCCGGCCGTGCTGGTCCATCATAATGTTCTGCGGTTTGAGGTCGCGGTGAACCACTCCTTCGGCATGAGCTGCCTGCAGCGCATTGCAGATCTGCCGGAGGATATCCATCGCCTCTTGTGGAGGTATCTTGCCCTGCTCGATGATCAGGCTCTTCAGATCGCCGCCATCGATGTACTCCATCGTGATGAACTTCATTCCATCGGTTTCACCGATGTCGAAGATCCGAACGACGTTTTTATGGCTGATCTGGCGGGCAAGAATTAGTTCTTGCTTGAACCGTCGCAGAATTGCCGGGGAGTTGACCAGCATCGGCTGGATGACCTTGATCGCAACCCAACGGTCCAGTTCGTTGTCTTTCGCTTTGTATACCGCGCCCATCGCACCCTGGCCGAGGAGGTTGAGGATTTCGTACCGTCCATTGGACAGGAGCGTCCCGCGATCCAACGTCGGTGGAGGCGTATTGTCGGCAAAAGTCGGCGCGTCATTGAATGACGCCCCTCCAGTTCTACCAAGCGTATTCTGGTCTTCCGGCCTCATGGGCTGTTCCAAGTAAAAAGCATTCGAGATTTTCCCCGAAAGCTGATGGCGACATTGTAGCCGCTTCAATAAAAAGTTCCAGTAATCGAGACCGCCGAAGGCGCTACAGGGCGCTATTAGGTTAGTCATCTATCGGCAAGACAGTCCGGACGATGAAAAAACTTGCTATCGCGGCAGCTATAATAACATTATTCCGTCCAATCCAATTGCGGGGATGTCTCCGAGGCTACCTCCGTCTCCGCAAGCGTCCTGTCTTTGCGCAGACCGTCTTTACCTAAGCAGTTGAAGATTCGCCAGTCCCGTTTAAAATTCGTGTTGCGCGAATTGATGGCAACGGCGCTACGCGCTCAATACTGAATCGAAGGAAGGTCGGATTTGATATTCCTGCTCACGGGTGGTTGCGCGGTGCTCTTAAACCCCTGCTCCTGGATACGGTTAACTGGGATTATCACCTATGGGGTTTGATGATCCTGCTCCTGTCGGCAGGAAGATGGAAAATGTTCGCGGGCTCATCGTCATCCTCCTCGCGGCGGCTGTCTTTCTTGGATGCATTTACAGTCCTCCACACTTGATGGACGACGTTGATGCCGTGCAGGCTCAAATTTCCCGCAACATGCTGCAATCGGGCGACTGGGTCACGGCGCGGCTCAACGGCGTTCCCTATCTCGAGAAGTCTCCGCTTGGATACTGGCTGAGCGCGACGTCATATCGGATTTTCGGTGTTCACGATTGGGCTGCCCGGCTGCCTCTGTCCCTGGCGGTCATCACGCTATGTTTTGTGACCTTCCGGTTTGGTACCTGGGCGTTCGGCAGGAAGGCCGGATTTTATTCCGGCGTCGTGTTGAGTACGTCGGTAGGGCTATTTCTTTTCACCCGCATCATTATCCCGGACGCCATACTGACTCTGACCATCTGCCTGGCGTTGTGGTCCTTCCTTCGAGCCCTCGATCCCCACGAGCAACGCCCGCGCGTCTGGCCATACGTGATCGGCATCTGCCTGGGTGCAGGTTTGCTTCTGAAAGGCCTGATCGCGACGGTGTTTCCCCTCGGTGCCGCGCTCATTTATCTGATCCTTACAAGACAGATCTTTTTGCCCGAAACGTGGCGCAGGCTTCGCCCGTTTTCGATCGTGTTGATCACAGCGGTCATTGCAGTTCCATGGTATGTACTCGCAACTCTGCACAATCCGCCCTTTTTCGAATTCACGATGCACAGTGGACCAGGCCAATATCACGGGTTCTTCTGGTTCTATTTCTTGAATGAACACGTGTTGCGATTTCTCAATCTTCGCTATCCGCGCGATTACAATACCGTGCCGCGGCCTTTGTTCTGGTTGTTCCATCTGCTGTGGTTTTTCCCATGGACTTTGTATGCGGGAGGTGTCTCCAGCCTTAGTTTCAAACCTGTCGATCGGGCGGGACGCGTGCGGCTTATGGCGCTGTGCTGGATTCTGGTGGTGCTCGGTTTCTTTACGCTTTCGACCACCCAGGAGTACTACTCCATGCCGACCTATCCCGCATTCGCGCTGCTGATCGGTTCTGCAATTGCGACGCAGGATAAATGGGTGAGGCGCGGTGCCAATGCCGTCGCTGTGATTGCGGCCGCCGCACTGGCGGTCATTGCGGTAATCCTTTTTAAAGTGTGGAACATCCCGACGCCCGGAGATATTTCCTCGGCGCTGGTCCAGCACCCGGAAATGTATACATTATCTCTCGGTCATATGGGCGATCTGACGCTGCAGTCGTTCGCATATTTGCGTTTACCACTGGCGATGGCGGCCGTCGCGGCACTAGTGGGCGTTCTGGGGAGGCGGCGTCCTGTTTTTGCTTCCGCGCTGATGATGCTGATTTTTTTTCATGCGGCCCGCGTCGCGATGGTTGCCTTCGATCCTTATCTTGGATCGAAACCACTGGCCGACGCGTTGACCAGCGCTCCGCCGGGTAAACTCATTGAAGCCGACGCCTACTATGCATTTTCATCCGTCTTCTTTTATACGAATCGTACGGCGCTGCTCTGGAATGGCCGAAAGGACAATCTGGAGTATGGATCGTATGCTCCCGGAGCGCCGCAGGTGTTCATCGATGACGCGAGATTCCAACAATTGTGGTGCGGGCCGGAGCGTTATTATTTGCTTGCCGATCACGAAGACTTGCCGCATCTGGAAGCATTGGTTGGCCGACCAATGGTCCATGTCGTGAAAGAAAGTGGTGGGAAGTATTTATTGGCGAACCAGGAGATCGTAGTGCAAATCGGTTTAGCAGGGGAGCAGCGTAAGAACTTGGCCACCGCTGGAAACCATGGTCTCGATGTAGTGAAGGACGCGGGCCGCAGCGCGGCGAAAGACTCTTCCGCCGCTTTGCCGCCAAAAGTGCAGGTAAGAGCTTGATGTCGCTGGTTCTGTTTGTACTGTCGGCGATTGGACTTGTATCAAGTACCGTGTACCTGGTTCTGGTGATTATCGGCTGTTGGCGATTTCGCAATTCTGCCGAGAGGGTGAATTCAGTTCGTGGATCCCTCCCGCCCGTTACAGTCCTGAAGCCCGTTCACGGCCTCGAGCCCTTTCTCGAACGCAATCTCGAAAGCTTCTTCCAGCAAGACTATCCTCAATTCGAAATCATCTTCGGAGCGCGCGACGTGCACGATCCGGCTCTCCGCATCGTGCAATCTCTTCAAGCGAAATACCCCGGCGTGAAGACCCGAGTGGTTCTATCCGGCGCACCCGATTATCCCAATGCAAAGGTATTCGCATTGGAGAAGATGATTCTCCACGCTGACGCTTCGTATCTGGTCATCACGGACAGCGATGTTTGCGCCCGTCCAGATTGCTTGCGCGACGTTGTCACGCCTTTGCTCGATCCCTCAAACGGAATGGTGACGTGCCTGTATCGCGGATTATCGGCCGGCGGCTTCTGGTCAAAGCTCGAGGCGCTTGGAATGTCGGTTGAACTGACATCAGGCGTTCTGGTCGCGAATCTACTGGAAGGCATGAAGTTTGCTTTGGGGCCCACCATGGCAATCCGGCGGGATGTTCTCGATTCGATCGGCGGCATGGCCGCACTAAGCCAGTATTGCGCCGATGACTATATGCTCGGCAACCTCGCGCACGCTGCAGGGAAACGCGTCGTCCTGTCGAAGCATGTCATCGGGCACGTCGCAATGAATACGTCGCTCGGTGCTTCTTTAGCACATCAGGTTCGCTGGATGCGGAGTACACGCTTCTCGCGAAGCGCCGGACATGCGGGCACAGGCCTCACATATGCAATGCCGTTTGGCTTGCTCGGTCTGGCGGCGGGGCTGCTCGGCGGCAATTGGCGGCTGGCAGCTGGATTGTTCGCCTGGGCCTGTGCGAATCGAATGATCCAGGCGATCGTCACCGGCTGGGGGGCCGTCGCCGATCCTGATTCGCTGCGCTTCTGCTGGCTCTACCCTCTCCGCGATCTGATGGGCTTCATCGTCTGGTGTTGCAGCTTCGCCGGCAGCGAAATCGTCTGGCGCAACGAACGCTACCGCCTCGTTGCCGATGGGAAAATGGTTCGTGTCTGATCAACTCAGACTACGAAGTCAGACTGTACGCCGAGGTGATCTGAATCGCGGGGCGGAGACTCCGGTAGATCGGACATTTGTCAGCGAAGAAACCGTGGACTCGATCGACGGTCGTCCGCACATCTTCCGGCGCTCTTAACGTGAATTCAATATGGATGCGCCGGATCACCAGAACGCCGTCTTCAGACTCGATCTCTCCGCGCACAGCCGCCGTTAATCGGCCGTCACTCGCATCAATCTTGCGCGCTTCCAGCGCGCCACCAAAGGTACCAAGCATTCACCCACCCGCCGCCGCGACGACATAGTCGATTGTCGCGGCATGGGGTTCCGGCAGCTTCGTCTCATCGACTCCGTAATGCCGCGCGATCTCATCGTGAACGCTGAAGATCACTGGAACTGCTTCACCCGGCAATTCCGCGATCCGCAGCGGCCCTCTCTTGCGCTCGATTTGTACCTTCGAAACGTAAACGACTTTGTTGTCCACGCACGAATCCTACCTCCATGTGAAGGCCGGATCAAGCCAGCAAAGATTCTTTCGCGTCTTCAACCGCCCGTTGTTAAACGATGTAAAGCGCCATTCGAGTCTCCATCTTCGTTTTGCTCAGGGATGCCTTGCCGATAAAATTTCGAGTGTGAAATTCAGCCGAATTGCAGTCAGATCGCTGAGTCTGTTCTTTCTGCTCGTGCTGTCGGTTGCTTCCTCACGAGCCGTTCCCGATACTTATGGGAACTACTATCACCGGGACCAGACCTGGGTTATCGGCAGTCCCTTCGTCCAGGCCGCCTTTCAATTAACGGCCGATGGCCGGTTTCGATACCGTTGGATCAGAGATATTACGGGCGGACGCTCGTGGCGGGTGTCCGACGCCAACCCGAGTTCACCGATCAACTTGACTGTCGATGGCGTTGCCTTGAACCAGGACACGTCTTATTCGTTGGTCTCCTATTCGTTTGACTCTATCAGCGCTCCTGCGCAGGGAACGCGATTTTCCATCGTTTTGTCGACGGCACTGGCTTCGGGACAAATCCGGTTTGAGGCGGATGTTTATACGGGCCAGCCCTTCATTCGCTACCGCACGGCCTACACAAACACCGGCGCGTCCGATAGCTTTATCAGCCAGGCCGATATGCTGTCGTGGAAATTTGATGACGCAGGAGAAACGTTCCGCGATTTTTATGTCGCACAGTGGAAGATGTGGCGGGCAGCGAACTTTGAGCCTTATGAAACGAATATCTCCGAGCACGAGGGGCCGGTGGAGATGTATACCGGCGCATATGCCGACCACACCGCCTGGCGGGCATTGCGCGACAGCCATGATAATGGGCTGATCTGCGCGTGGGAATTCGACGGCCGGGCTCGCGCTCATGCTGAGCACGCGCATGACAGCGAACTCCTGAAACTGGACGCGGAGATCTTGGACCTGAATCATCGTGTCGGTCCCGGGCGCGTTTTCCGCGTGCCTGACGCGTTTATCGGCGTCTTTCAGGGAGACTGGGACGAGGCAGGTTATCGCACGCAGCGCTTCGCAGAGAACGTTCTGGCATTTCCGCTGCCGGAGCCCGATAAGTTTCCATATGTGATGTTCGATACATGGGGCTATAACGAACACATTGACGAAGGCCTTGCTCTGGATGCTGCCTCACGCGCAGCAGACGCGGGTGCAGAGGTTTTTATCCTGGACCTCGGTTGGGCCCGCGGCATTGGCGATTGGTATCCCGATCCGGATAAGTTTCCGCATGGTATCCGTCCGATCTCTGATTATGTTCATTCGCGCGGAATGAAGTTCGGATTGCACATTCCGTTTCTCGAGGCAGCCTCAGACTCTCCAGTGATGCAGGAACATCCGGATTGGGAGGCTTTCAACCCAAGCCGCGAACTTTTCTACTTCGGAGCCACCTCGCTGTGCCCGAGCCACCGTCCGGCCCGCGACTGGATCGTATCCGAGCTAGTTCGGATCATTCGAGACTACGGTGTGGACTGGGTCACGCAGGATGGCGACAACATGGTGAAGTTCTGTGACTCGACTTCGCATACCCACGCTCCCGGCGACAGCAATTACGCAAATTCCGTCGACGGCGTCGATGAGATCATCCGTGCCGTACAGGATCAAACACCGGGGGTGCTCTGGGAGAACTGTGAAGACGGAGGCAGTATGCAGACTTTTCACATGATCCAGCGGTATGTGACCTCCATCATCAATGATAACGACGATGCGTTGACGACGAGGCGCGGTGTTTACGGAGCTATCTACCCCTTCCCGCCGCGTTATACCGAACGATACATGCAGGACGAGCCCTCCGACACATACCACACACGAAGCTATATGTTTGGAGGTCCGTTCATCCTGATGAACAAGATCACGAAATGGTCTGGATCGACGTTTGATTTTGCGCAGAGAGAAGTGGATCTGTACAAGTTTGTGAGGTCGATGATTCGCGATGCGAAAATCTACCACCTGACTCCGCCTCCCGATGGCCTGTCGAATGATGCGATGCAGGCTTATGATCCCAGCGGAGACCGATCCTTCATTTTTGTGTATGGCGGGGGGCCCGAGGCAACTGTGGACTACGTGCATCCTCGCGGGCTGACTCCGGAGGCGTTGTACTGGGTGAACTTTCTGGAGGTCGAACACTCCTATATCGCCACCGGCCAGGACATCATGAGCGACGGTATCCCTGTCATCATCCATCCACGTTTGGCGGAAGTTGTCGGCTTGACTCGAAAGTAATTCGGGGACGGTTGCCTAATTACCCCAAATTTGTCGTGCAATTTGGGGTAATTAGGCAACCGTCCCCGAATTGCTGGCCTAGCGGTCTCCCCAGGCAATCGTCAGGCCGGCCGTGGCTTCAAGCCAGCTGTAAGCGAATCCGTTATAGTTCGGAAGCGTGCGGCCTCGAACATCGGCGCGGTAACCCAGCGGGCCCCATTTGCGAAACACTTTTATTCCGCCGCCGTAGCTCATCGAAAGAAATGTGTCTCGCGCCGGGATCGTGTTGCCGAAGAAATCCGAACTGTCGGCGCTGACGCTCGTAGTGACCGCCCCCAGCCCGTACGAGCCATAGAATTTTGAGAGGTTATAGGTCGCAAAGCCTTCCCAGATATAGGCCCTCTTTCTAGTCAGAGTGCCGACAAACGCGAGATTGTTGATGTAGCCGAACTGCCCCTCGACTTCGAAATGTTTGTTGAGAAACATACCGCCTTTAATTCCATATAACGGCTGATTCTTGACATCGAGCAGTCCGGCAACCTTGCCGGAAAAAAAACCACCGGCATAGGGGGCAATCTCAAACTTTTGAGCCTTCGCACTGGTGATACACCCGCAGATCAGGAGGACGAGCAGAAGGATTATTGCTGGGCGTCGCATGTGTTCTTACATTTTAGTGTCTTTCAGGAATTCTTTTCTGGCGTAACCATTAAGAGATGCAAAAAAACAGGATCTCTCCTACAATCCAGCCCAATTGCGAATCCTCGTTACTGCAAGCGGCATGAATCGTGTGCGGAACGCGGGAACCCCTGTTCGCAATTGTTCTGAGAGGAGAAAGCTATCGTGTCCGAGCGGACGCCGGAATCCCGCATGTTGTGCAGGATCGGGCTGTCGAGTCTGGTTTTGTACACTGTTCTCGCCGTTTTCTTCTGGACCAGTTGGAGTTTCAAGGTCCGCAAAATCGACGAGATTGTCATCATTGTGGCAATCGCCGCCCTCGCCGGTCTCTATTTTTACGGATTAAAATTGGCGCGGCGTGCGGCTGCATCCACAGTCGTGATATTTGCGGTGCTGGTCGGACTGGCCGGTTTTGTCACGCCGCCGTTTGATTCCACCGATGTGTTCTTTTATATGGCGACGGGCTGGCAGCAGTCGCATTATGGTGGGAATCCATATTCAGGAGTGCTGCGAAACGTTTCCGGGGGAGCTGAAGATCCGATGATCCAAAACGAATGGATCATGCGAAACCGGAATCCATGGCTGGATATTCCACTGCCTTACGGTTTTCTCTTCGCCCTGGTGTCCCGCATCATTGCATGGCTGGGTAGGGGAAGCTTCTGGGGGACTCTGGCTTTATTCAGCTCTCTGAATCTCGTCATGCATGCCGGAATTGCCCTGCTGTTGTGGAAGGCCGGCAGGTTTTTACCGGAAGGAAACGGGAAGGTGGTTCTGTATCTTTACACCTGGAATCCTTTTGTCGTCCTGCAGTATTTAGCCGACCTTCACAACGATATTCTCGTTGCATTTCTCGTCATGCTGGCAGCGTATGTTCTGTTGCGAGATCGTCCGATCTGGAGTATCCCGTTGCTGGTGGCATCAGGATTGATCAAATACATCACCTTCATTCTGGTTCCTTTCGCGCTCATATTTCTCGTGCGGCGAAAAGGATGGAGGGCAGGGGCGCGGGCACTGTTGATGTCTGCCGCCGTCATTGCTGTGACGGCGGTACCGTATATCGGTCAAGCCGCGTCGTTCAAATACCGATTGATCGCGGCCCAGGTTTCCGAGAGTTCGGGATCTTTGCATGCTTTTATCGTGTACTCTTTCCGGATTCTGGGCCGCGTATGGCCCTCCCTTATGACTTTCCTTCCCGGCTTCGGATCTGTCACCAAGATCGTGCTCTGGATGCTTTTTGCTGTATTCATCGTCCGGGAATTGTATGTCTCGTGGCAGGAATCGTTGGACGAGCCGCTATTGATGATTCAGAGATGGACTTCCATCCTGTTCGCCGTCATCTTTATTGCCAGTTCTCAGTTCTATGCCTGGTATATCGGCATGCTTTTTCCACTTGCGTTGCTGACTCAGCGTAAGACCTTTCTGGCCGACGCCATTGTCGCGCTCTCCGCCGCGCATATGTTGTCGTTCACGTTTCTCCGCCGTAAAGCGATCGGGTATTTCATCGTAGCCACGGTCCTGCCGATTACATATTCCGTAATAGCAAGGGGCCGCGCACGGCATCAGCGCGATATATTGGCGTAATCTGCGGCACCTTTCGCTGAGGACTCTGAAAGTGCCGCGGATCGGAAGCAAAACGCGAACAGCAGCAGAACGGCACCGGCGCCCGCGGCAGGTACAAGCCAGATCTTTTGCCACATGTGACTCGAACCGGCCACTGACGACCCGAAGTAGTCCACGACTTTTCCAGACATGTAGGATCCGATCAGCATTCCAAACCCCAGCGTGACAAAGGCGATGAATCCTTGCGCGGCGGCGCGAAGATGAATCGGGGCACGCTGATCCACGTAAATCTGTCCGGTTACAAAGAAGAAATCGTAACAAACGCCGTGCAGAAGGATCCCGGCGTATAACATCCATACGAAGGCATTATTGTCGCCGAAGGCGAACAGAGCATAGCGCAATGCCCAGGCAGCCATACCGGCCAGCAGCATTGCTTTCACTCCAAGTCGCCGGAAGAACCATGGCATCACCAGCATGAAAAAGATCTCCGACATCTGGCCAAATGTCATTTTCCCGGCAGCATTGGTCACGTTCAGTTCGTTTAAAAAAGGATTGGTGAACGTGTAGTAGAACTGCAATGGGATGCAGATCAGAAACGATCCGGCTACGAACACGGCAAAAGACGAATCCCGCATCAACTTCAAGGCGTCCAGACCTATAGCGTCACGCCATGTCACGCGGTGTTCGGTCCGCCTGGGAGGTGTATGAGGCAGAACCAGCGAAAACAAGCCGAGCACGATGGATCCGCCGGCAGCGATGCGCATTGGCGTCGATGTCGCCTCGATCTGCATGGCGCCGATCGTGAGACCCGCGGCGATCCAGCCAATGGTTCCCAGAACGCGAACACCTGGGAATTCTTTTCCAGGATCGTTCATCTGGTGAAACGACAGGGAATTGGTCAACGCCAGCGTGGGCATGTAGCACAGGGTGTACCCCAACAGCACGGCGTATAACGGAACGAACGAAGTCTGCATCGAGGCGTAGAACAGGAATAGCGCCCCGATCAGATGAAGAACGGCGAGCAGGCGCTCGGTTGCGAAGAACCGGTCCGCAATCATGCCGACGAAAAACGGAGAGATCATCGCGGCCAATGCGGTCGTACCATATGCCAGCCCCACCTGTTCGCCCGAAAAGTGGAGCGTCGCGGAGAGCCATGTTCCCATCGTCACCGACCACGCGCCCCAGACGAAATACTGAAGGAACATCATGGTGGAAAGCTTTATGCGGGTATTCAGGATCATTCCGGCGCCTATGCCAGTGCCTGCCGCATGTACGTCATGCACTTTTTTACTTCTTCAACCGGCCCGCCGGTTCCGCGGTGCTCGTATTCGATGAATGCGCGAATCGGGTATTTCTTCTCCTTGAGGAGTAGCAGAACCTCTTTGATCGGCGTGTCTCCTTCTCCCCACGGCACGTTAGGGCCTTGATTCTTTTTCCGGTCTTTCATGTGTAAATGAGTAATGTGGTCATGGTTTTCGCGGATGAACTGTACGGCATCGAAATTTGCTGCTGTGAAGTGGCCGATATCCAGATTGATTTTGAAATAATTCGACATCGCCAGCGCTTTGGCAAAGCTTTCGGGGCTGGCAAATTCATCCGGATTTGTGATGTCCGAGTGGCCATGCATCGCCACGTAGATCTTGTGTTTTTCCGCTAAAGGAGCAAGCCGCCTGGCGACAGTCAACTGTGTCGAGGCGGCAATGATGCTGACGCCGAGCGCCCTGGCCTGTTCGAAAGCTTTTTCCAGTTCTTCATCGGTAAAATCGTTCCGGAAATTGACGGTGTATGCAAACAGCGAAATACCTGCGTCATCGAAACGCTTCCGCACTTGCTTGAAGTGTTCCACGGGCGTCGACAGGCGCCATTGACGCAAGAGTTCACGCGAGCGCTGGGCTTCGCCTCTTCCGCCTGGATATGCCGGTTCGACGTGCGGCGAAAACAGTTCGATCTCGCCAATCCCGCACTCCGTCAGGGCTTTGATCATGATATCCACTGCGTCATCGGCGCCGGGCGGGCGTGGCAGATCGCGAAAGCTGTATGTGATGGTGCCCAGTCGTACGCCACTGACCACCGAATCGATCTTGGCAAGCAGCGGCATGGCTGCCGCCAGTTTCATGAAGTCGCGTCTTTGCATTGGTTCTCCTGGAATGCCGGCACAAACGCCGCCGCTAGGTGCTTAATACAATGTGAATGCGAATAATGTGTCACCTGCTGCCGAAAGGATGTATTGGTGTCCGTCGAGCATATACGCCTCGGGTGCATTCGATACCTGCCCGATACGGCTATGCCAAAGCGGGTTGCCATTTGCCGGATCAAACGCAATCAGGTTTCCGGCATTATCGCCCGTGAACAAAAGTCTGCCCGCCGTTGTCAGAACTCCACTCATTGTTGCTCCGGCACTTGAGGGATATTGGTGATCCCAAACTGTTTTCCCAGTCTTGTAATCGATGGCGGCAAGGTGGCTGCCCAGCGAACCTACAGCGACTTCTTCTTTGCCGCCAAGCCCCATCGCTCCTCGCGGATCTGTTTCGGTCAGATAATACATGGCGTACGTGTCGTAGCGCGGAACATAGAACAGCCCGGTGTCGGGCGAGAAGCTGGGAGGCGGCCAATTCGTCACCCCCGTGTTATTCGGCGAGACCAGAGACCCTCCGATATGAAAGTCCTTTCCCGGATCGCGAACCGGCTGCCCCCGTTTATTGATGCCGCTTGCCCAGTTTGCCGTCTCCGAGTATCGCGTCGAAACCAGTCGTTCGCCCGTCGTCCGGTCCAGAGTGAAGTAGTAGCCATTGCGGCTGGCGTGCAAAACGAGCTTCCGCATCCGGCCATTGATTTGCCCGTCGATCAGAATCGGAGTCTGTGCGGTATCGAAGTCGTGCGTATCATGCGGCGATGTCTGGTAATACCAGGCCATTTTGCCGGTATCCACATTGATCGCGACGATGGCGCAGGTGAAAAGATTTTCTCCCTCGCCGCGGCTGATCGACGTATACGCTGGCGACGGATTGCCCGTGCCGGTGATGTACAAGTGCGTTTCCGGATCATACGATCCTGGCACCCATACTTGCCCGCCTCCGTGTCTCGCGGCATCCAGGTCTTTCCAGGTTTCCAGGCCGGCGTCGCCTTGCTTCATCGGCACGGCGTACCAGACCCACTGGCGTTTCCCGCTTTCCGGATCGAAAGACTGAAGCATCCCGGGCTCGTCCAGATCGTTGCCCGTGCCAACCAGGACGTGGTCGCCGACGACAATGGGAGCCATTGTCGAAAAGTATTGGAGATCGAAATCGGCGATGGGCACGTGCCAGACTTCTTTGCCGGTTTTGCTATCGAGGCAGAGCAGATAGTTATCGGGGGTTTCCACGTAGAGACGGTCCCGCCACATGCCCAATCCACGATTACCGATATGAGTTCCTCCCCGGGTTCTCCAGAAGTAGTGCCACATCACGTGGCCATCTCTCGCGTCCATTGCCCAGACATTATCGGGAGCGGAGACATACAGAATTCCGTTGACCTGCAGGATTGCGCCTTTAAGTGCGACACCGGCAAACTCACCTGCACCTTCGCCACCTATAACCGTTTGCAGGGTTCCGATATTGCCGGGGCCGCCACTCAATCTCGAAACCCAGGAAAGCGTGAGATTTTTAACGTTTGATTGGTTGATTTGACTTAGTGAACTGTACCGTTTGCCCGAATAGTCGCCGGAATAGGTCGGCCAGGAATCCGAAAGGGGCTTGAGGATTTGTGCCGGATCGAGGGCCTGAGCGCTTGCAAAACTGGAAAATAAAGCAAGGCTCACAACGGCGAGCAACTTTGTCCCGAATCTCATTTCAGGCTCTCCAGGTAAGCGGTGACGTTGTGAATATCTTTATCGGTGTAGACCCGCAGCAGATCTTTATGGGACTGAACTGGATCGCGGACCTCGACTTTCGGAGTCGCGCCTTTCCTGCGGACTGTGTACTCCACGGCATCCGCGCCTGTGAGCGTGACGATGAAGTCATCAATGCGCACCAGCTCGCCTTCGAGTTGCTGCCCGGACGCGAGGGTGACGACGACCTTTGTGCTTGGCGGCCTGGAAGGCCGGGTTCCGCGCCCGCCGGGAAGAAGCCACGTCTGTTGCATGATTCGGGGATCACCGATTCTGGCAGCGAACCCGCTCAGGTCGCCGGCGGTGTCATGGCAGGACGCACATTTCGCTTTGAAATAAGCTTCGCCTGATTTCGGATCGCCAACGACAATCGTTTCGGGCCGAAGCCGCGAGGGATCATATCCGCCGACGCGGAAGCTATGAATGAAGCTCGCAATCTCGGATATCTGCTCCTTATTCATTTCAAATTTCGGCATCGAAGATTCGCCGTTGCGCAGAATATCCCCAATCAGTTCCCCGTCTTTATCGTTCAAAATGATTTCTGAGCGAAGCAAGTTGGAGCCGCCGTCGCCACCCCTTGCATCGTTGCCGTGACAAAAAGCGCAGTTGGTGCTGTAGAGCATCTTCCCACGCTCGAGGATTGCCGGATCGGCCGGCGGTCTCGCCGGGTAACCGTTCGTAATTGCTCCTCCACGGGCGCCTCGCGCTCCCGCCGCTGGCGCTTGCGCATGAACACCAACTGTGGCGGCGAGCACACCCAGAACCAATGCCGCCGCTGATGCTGTTCTACGGATTTGCATGGCGCTTATCTTATATAAAGTCCCGCAGTCTCGGGAAATACAAAGGTATGGCGCGTTTCATGTGGCTTTTTTGTTCTTCGAATTTCGTTGCGTTTCAACGCTCCGGCCGATAAAAACATCGCCATGAAGCCCAGTCTGGCCGTTCTGTTATTCGCAGTATCGCTATACGCGCAAGCGCCTCCGGGAGCAGGTCCGGGAGACAAGCAATCTGTCGATGCGGCCGCAGCCGATCGAGGCAAGACAACTTATCTTGCGGAATGCATCACTTGCCACGGAGCGAAAGCTCGCGGGACGGAAAATGGCCCAGACCTTGTTCGTTCGGCGATCGTACTGCGAGACCGATACGGCAACGAAATCGGCCCTTTTTTGCGCAACAGCCATCCGACTCAGAGCAAGACTCCCGCATCGACGTTCACGCAGAAGCAACTTGAAGACCTGTCGCATTTCCTGAAACAGCGGTTCAACGAAACTTTGAGAAGCTCGCCGACCTATCGTGTACAGAATGTCCTGACTGGCGACGCGAAGCAGGGAGCTGCATACTTTTCTGGCGCGGGGACGTGCACCGCTTGCCATTCGGTCTCAGGCGATCTCGCAGGGATAGGACGGAAATACGATCCGCCGACACTGCAGCAACGCTTCCTGTTTCCACAGCGCACTAAACCCGTGAGCGTGACGGTTACTCCGAAGTCAGGGCCCGGCGTTAGCGGAACTCTTTTGCGGATCGACGACTTCAACGTTTCAATACGGGATGCATCCGGGGAATATCACTCATGGAAGCGGACACAAGACTTGAAGATTGAAAGAAATGACCCGTACGCCCGCCACGCTGAATTGCTCGACAAATACACAGACAA
The DNA here is from genome assembly GCA_963738025.1 of uncultured Acidobacteriota bacterium. Lineage (GTDB taxonomy): Bacteria > Acidobacteriota > Terriglobia > 20CM-2-55-15 > 20CM-2-55-15 > 20CM-2-55-15. Next base: position 188,976 of record CAVTWA010000005.1, read on the forward strand.
AGACATCCATAACGTCGTCGCTTATCTGGAGTCGTTGAAATGAAGCTGTTTCAATACCTCGTTACAGTTTCATTATTTTCCGCGATCGCCTTCAGTCAGGGATCACTCACGCCGGCGAAATTGGGTCAGCCCGCGTCCGACTCGTGGCCGACTTACAACGGCGACTATTCGGGCCGTCGCTATAGCACGTTGACCAGGATTAACTCGACCAACATTCGTTCCCTCAGCCTCGCCTGGGTATTCCGCGCCGTCCCAGGCGGCAATTTGAACGCGACGGTCAAGTCGACACCGCTCGTCGTCAACGGTGTGATGTACTTCACGATTCCAGATCACGTATGGGCCATCGACGCGCAAACGGGCCGTCAGATCTGGCATTACACATGGAAATCACAAGGAGGCGATCACATCGGCAATCGTGGAGCAGGGATCATCGGCGATTCGCTGTTTTTCGAAACTCCGGATTGTCATCTGGTTTCTCTTGATCTGAAAGAAGGCAAGGAGCGCTGGAACCAGCGGATCTGCGATCTCAACCAGTACTATTTCGGGACGGCGGCGCCCATCATTGTGAAGAACCACGTGATTGTCGGTGTCAGTGGAGACGATCTCGATATTCCCGGATACTTGCAATCCCGTTCTCCTGAAACCGGAGAATTGCAGTGGCAGTGGAACGTGGAGCCCAGGCCCGGAGAGCCGGGCTCTGAAACGTGGCCAAATGCCGAAGCCATGGCTCACGGCGGCGGTATGACCTGGGTGCCGAGTACTTATGACCCCGAACTGAACATGCTGTACCTGGGAACCGGAAATCCTCAGCCTGTCATCGCCGGTAAGGCCCGCAACGGCGATAACCTTTATACCGAGTCGATCGTTGCACTGAACGCGGATACCGGAAAACTGGTCTGGCACTTTCAACCTTCGCCCCATGACACCCATGATTGGGACGCCGTGCAAACGCCCGTACTGTTTGATGGCGAACTCAACGGCCAGCCGCGAAAGTTGCTTGCTCAGGCCAGCCGTAACGGCTGGTTCTTCGTGCTCGACCGCACCAATGGAAAGAATCTGATCAGTTCAGAGTTCGTGAGAACCAATTGGACGTTGGGCCGCGATGCGAAGGGGCAGCCGATCCCCAATCCCGCTAAGGAACCCAAACTCGATGGCGCCCTCGTGTCACCGAACCAGGCCGGTGCGGCAAACTGGCATCCGCCGAGTTTCAGTCCCGATACTGGTCTTTTCTACGTCAACACCACGCGAGCGTTTAGTGTGTATTACATCTACGACGATGACGACAAGCCGGAAGGCTGGGGCGGAAACGATCGCGGTGGATTTTCCGAAGGCATGATGCAGGCGATCGATTACAAAACCGGGCAGGTTCGCTGGAGCCACAGGTGGGAAGGCGCTACTGGGCATTTTGGTGTGTTGAGTACAGCAGGCAATCTGGTCTTTACAGGTGATCCTGCGGCGAATTTCATAGCCCTGAATGCGCGGACGGGGGAACCGTTGTGGCATGCCAGCCTTGGAAATCCCGTCAGCAACGGGCCGATCACCTATGAAATCGATGGCACGCAATACCTGGTCGTCGCGGCGGGTGACACGGTGTTCGCATTTGCAATGCTGTAGGCACGGTAAATAACCGCGCGCACAGGAGGGGACAATCATGAAGCGTAGACAGTTTATGTTCGCGATGGCCGGCGGAGTTGCCGCAGTGACATCGGGTCAGCCGGTTTCCGCACAATCCGTCGCGCGGAAAGCCCGGCTGAAGCAGGCTGTTACCCGGGGGGTATTCGCCCGCAACATGTCGCTTGATGATTGCTGCCGTGAAGCGGCGCGGTTGGGCTGTAAAGGGTTTGACCTCATCGGTCCGGCCGATTGGCCGACTCTAAAGAAGTATGGTCTCGTTCCGTCAATGTATCCGCCCGGACCTGGTGGCCAGATTCCGGATGCACTGAACCGAATCGAGAACCACGAGCGCATCGAGAAATCACTCCGCGCGGGAATCGATGAAGCCGCGGCCAATGGCGTTCCCAATGTGATCACGTTCTCAGGCAATCGGCGGGGAATGGATGATCGTGAAGGAGCGGACAACTGCGTCGCTTTTCTAAATCGCGTGAAGGCTCAAGCAGAAGACAAGGGCGTGACCATCTGCATGGAACTGCTGAACAGCAAGGTGAATCACAAGGACTACATGTTCGATCATATGGCATGGGGTGTCGATGTCGTATCGCGTGTAAACTCACCGCGCGTCAAGATTCTGTACGACATCTATCATGCGCAAATCATGGATGGAGACGTGGTGCGTAATCTTCGCGATCATTTTCGCTGGATTGGACACTTTCACACGGGCGGCAATCCAGGACGGCACGATATCGACGAAACACAGGAATTGAACTACCGTTTTATCGCCCAGTCGATTGTCGAACTCAACTATAGCGGCTATTTCGCCCACGAGTATTCTCCAGCCGACGGTCATGACCCCATCGCGACATTGAATCGTGCAATCGAAATCTGTGATGTATAAGCTGTTTAGAATTCCGGGGTGCGTCCCCAGATCTCTTCTCGCGTTTTGACTTCGCGAACAGAGTATGTGGGTTTCCTCTGGGATTCGTAGTAAGTTCGCGACAGCATTTCACCAAGCAAGCCGACGGAGATCAGTTGAATTCCACAGACAATGAGAAGAACTGACGCGAACAAGAGCGGTCCGTGTTGCTGCATGATTTCGGCGTGGAGCACCAATTTTTCATACGCGAGAAACAGGCCTGTGGCACAACCGGCAGCGCTGCTCAACAAGCCCCAACTGCCGAAAAGCTGCAGCGGTTTTGTGGAGTAGTCGAGAAGAAACTTCAGGCAGATGAGGTCGAGCAATACCGTGAACGTGCGGGAAATCCCGTAGTTCGACTTGCCATTCTGCCGCGGGATATTCTTGATCGGGATCTCTGCAATCGTCGCGCCGGACCAGCTCGCCAGCGCAGGAATAAAGCGGTGCGAGTCACCGTAGAGTGGCAGATCCTTGATCGCATCATGGCGATAGGCCTTGAAGGTCGTGCCGAAATCGTGCAGTTCGACCCCCGATAGTTTGGCCAGCAGCCAATTGGCTGTGCGGCTCGGGATTTGCCGCATGAGCCACGAATCCCGGCGTTCATATCGCCAGCCGCTGACGATGTCATAGCCTTCTTCCAACTTTGCAATAAACGCCGGAATCTCCGCGGGGTCGTGCTGGAGATCGCCGTCCATGGAGATAATGACTTCGCCTCGCGCAAAATCAAAGCCGGCCTTCAGGGCCGCGGTCTGCCCGAAGTTCTTACGCAAACGAACCAGAACGACTCGAGAATCCCGTTGGCAGATCTCGGACACTGTCTCATAGGTTCCATCACGGCTGCCGTCATCGATGAAGATGATCTGAAACTGATCGTCGAATTCTTCCATAGCCATGACGATCCGCGAATAGAGTGGCCGGACGTTCTGTTCCTCGTTATAGAGCGGAACAACGATTGAGTAACGAATCGGTTCGATGGATTCCATATGTCCCCACGAGATTCCTGTAACTTATGAGTTCGATTCCGGATTTCCTAATGAGATCGCGAATGTCCTGGCCAGTCAGGATCTTCAGTTCGCGTTCTCGTTGTTCCAGAAGCCTGGTCGGCGTTTTATGAAGATCGTCGTCAAGATAACCAGGATGGCACATGACTTCATGTGCACCAGGAGCCAGATCTCGAATGATACTCCCAAATGCCTCGAGGTCCAAAAAACCAGTTTCTGCGACTCCATAAAAACGGTCGGGGCCCGCCATTGCATTCGGCAGGCAGCGCTTCCAGGCGAGCCGTGCACCTGCGGCAAACATGTATTGCTGGAGGATCGCGGCGCGCGCGTTCGGATAGCGGCGCAGCAGCGGCAACAAGCGGGGTGTTTTCGCGTTCATTGTCCGAATCGCGCGGATCCCATATTCCGGAGCCACCGTACGAACGATTTTCCAAACGGCAGGTATGATATGCACGTGTTTGTGGCCATCGAGATGGGTAATCTGCAGGCCGGCGCTCAGTACTTTTTCGATTTGTGAGCGAATCTCGCGTTCTAAATGGAGCCGGTGCGCCCGGAGAGCCAGCCCGAAAGGTTTGTTGGTGAGATTCAGGTGCAGGCCGATATCCAGACCGGGATTGTGTTGTGCCAGTTCCACCGCCGAGTCGAACGCAGAGGCATTGACCATCAGACTGGCGCTGGTCACCACACCGTGCTGATGCGCGAAGACAATGGCGCGGTTTACCCCGTCCGTGAGGCCAAAGTCATCGGCAGTTACAATCAGCTGCTTGTTCATGAGTCAGACCGCGCGTAATTTTCCATTCACAAGCTCGAATCGCTTTCCGCGCCAGATGACCTGCCTGCCCGCGTAACAGAAAATCCACACCGCGAGGGCCGCAATGTCCCGAAACGGGAGCAGCCAAAGATAAAGAAAGGGCCTGGAATCGCGTAGCACGCGAACATTGATCGTCAGCAGCACAGCGTACCTGAGGACTAATGCCGATGCGAATAAAAACCACGCCCATGTGACGGCCGGCAGGAGAGCTATCGTAAGCAGTCCCCAGGGAATTGCGAACGTGAATAGCAATCCCAGGTAGCCGCCCGGCCGCGATGTACGAATGGCTCTCGCCCAGCGAAGTTGGTGCTGAACAAATTCTTTCAAGGAATACCGCGGGAGGTAATGATCCACGACGCAATCTGCGAGTTGAACGCTCAGGCCAGCCTGCGAGATGCGATAGCCGAGCTGATAATCATCGGCCAGGTAGTCTGCCAACGGGGTGAAGCCACCGACCGCATCCAGTGCGCCGCGCGAGAACGCCAGCGTCGATCCCAATCCGAATCGCAGTTCCCCTTCCAACCGCTTCGCGCACAGAACACCAGGGACAAAGTCGGAGCTGATCCCCAGTGATTCGAGTTTTGAACCCAGGCTGGCTGAAGCTATGCCTCGATAAAGGCAAGTCACCATGCCGACGGAGTCATTTTTCAACGGCGCCACGACTCGACGAACATAATCATCGGGGACGTGGATATCGCTGTCGTTGATCAATATGAACTTGTGACGGGCGTGAGGCAGCATCTGGACGAGGTTACTGATTTTCAGGTTGGTTCCCAACTGGTCCGGGCAGGGGACCAGCTTCATGTGAACGTCAGGGAACTCGGTCATCACCTGTTGCACGACAGGTATGATTGCGTCGGCCGGATCTGCAACACCAAAGATGATTTCAAATACCGGATAGTCCTGGATGCAGTGGCTGCGCAAGCTCGTATATGCGTGCGGGTCCATGCCGCAAAGCGGTTTCAATATCGAAACAGGAGGCGTGAATTCCGTAGTGCCCGGGTCCGGCTCCCGCCGTCCAGATGCCACGGCGCTCCACAGAGAAAATAGACAATAACCGATGCTGCAAAGTGTTCCGACTATACAAAGAATCGCCAAAACAATCATCGCGGCGTTTTAACTGAAGGAAAGCAGGGCAACGCCGATGCATACCAGAACGACGCCTGCCCAGCGAATGGGCGCGACTTTTTCGTTAAGGAGGAATTTCGCGCCAAAAGCGCCCGTCACATAGCTCAACGCAGTCGCGGGTACTACGAGACTGGCATCTGCCCATGACAGCAGCGCCAGAAGCGAGAAAAATGCAATCGCCATGAGGCCGATACCTAACCACATCCAGCCCAGACGGAAGGCGCGCCCCAGCATGGGCAAAACCACAGAAGGCCTGAAACTCTGAACCTCGCCGATTCTTTTCATCGCGTACGTCACACAGATATCGCCGGCCGTGCCCGTCAGAACCACGATCCCGATGAAAACCCAGAGACGCATGTTCAATCTCCGATGGTACGCGGTGCGGTTCCACCAACCAGAGCGACGCCCGCGCAGATCAAAAGGACGCCCATCCACCGCATCGGTGAAACAGTTTCACCAAGTAAAAAGTAACTGAGCACCGCGACGAACGCATAGCCGATGGCGCAGACCGGTTGCACGTAGCTGAAATCTGCCCGGGAAAGGAGAAGCAGGTATGAAATGAAAAAAATCAGGAAGCTCAGAATTCCGGTCCATATGGTGCCCGACGTGAAAGTCCTGACAAAAACGGCCAGCAGGGCCGAAGGCGAATAATTCTTAATTGCACCTACTTCTTTCATCCCCTTGCTCAGCAGAACATTGCCCAGGGCGCTGAAAAACACCACGGACACAATGAGCGAGTAGGTTTTGGAATTCATGCTGCTGACATCGCGAACCGCAGCTGTTGGTTGCATACCGCTGTACTCTAGGAGGAAGGAAGTTCCTGTCGCTTTCTTGCGTACTTCCAACGCTCGGAGCGCACGCGCATGTATTCCACCGCTTCTTCGTAGAGCCGTTGCCGCTCATTCGAGTCCCACAGGGCGTCGCGCACAATGCGCCAGACGACTCGCGGCCTGAAATAGTAGGAATCGTAGAACCGATTGACAGCTGCCATCATTTCTTCGCGAGGCAGCCCCGGGTATGCGATATGAGGAAGTTGATGGCCTCCACTGTCCGCTGCAGCTTCGCCGGACATGAAGTTGTTGCCGGCGAGTTGGTTGTACAGTTCCGTCCCCGCGTATGCGTGAGCGATGGACACCTGGATCGTTTCCGTATCCAGTTCTTTAGCGAAATCGAGTGTTCGCTTTATCGTTTCACGAGTTTCGCCCGGCAATCCGATGATGAAGTCACCATGGATCCGAATGCCGACCTTCTTGCAATTCCTGGTGAATTCGCGAGCCTGTTCGACTGTCGCGCCTTTTTTGATGTTTTTCAGAATCTGGGGATCTCCCGATTCATAACCTACGATGAAAAGACGCGCGCCCGAGTCCGCCATCGCCTTCAGAGTCTCGTAGTCGCTATTCACGCGCGCCGTGCACGACCAGCGGAACTTCAGCGGCTTCAGCTTCGCACAAACATCAAGGACTCGATCTTTCCGGATGTTGAAGGTGTCATCGTCGAAGAAGAACTCCTTCGCCTGCGGGAACAGCTGCAGCGCCTGCTTTACTTCGCGCGCGACATTCTCACTTGAACGCGTACGCCAGGCATGGCCCGATAAAGTCTGTGGCCATAGACAAAAAGTGCACATTGCCGGGCAGCCACGCGACGTATAGAAAGCAACGTAGGGATGCAGCAGAAAAGGAACGTTGTAATTTTCAATCTTGAGGTCGCGTTTGTACACTTCCGTAGCGAAAGGCAGCTGGTCGAGATCTTCGGTTTGCAGCTGCGGCCGGGAAGGGTTCAGCCGCAGGCGGCCATTCTCCAGATAACCGGCGCCAGCAATCTCGCTCAAAGGCTTGCCCTTGGCATACTCGACGACGGCGTGATCGAACTCGCCGCTGACAATGAAATCGATTTCCGGATTGCTGATCAGACAGTCCGGCTTGATCTGTACGGGCGGCCCGACGAAGGCCACTTTCAAGCTTCGGCCTGACCTGCTTCATCTGCCGTACCATGGCAACGTCATTTGCGAATCCAACCGTCGATGTGAACAGCACCAGAAACTCATAGTCTCGAGCGATCTGGATTGTTTCTTCGGGTGTGACATGATGCGATGGCGCATCCAGCAGCCGGCTGCCCGGCAACATCCCAGCTGGATAGCTCAGCCAGACCGGATACCAGAACGACTCGATTTCGCGGGTCGCCGGCCAGCGCGAGCTTGCGCCGCCATCAAAGTTCTTGAAACTGGGAGGATTCAACAAAAGAGTTTTCATTACGGACGGCATAAGCGATCTATTCTACGCTGGAAGTCTGGGGACGGCGTACTAAATTACCTGAATTGGACTTCAAGCCAGGTGATTTACTGACTTAGTGCGCGCCCCAGATTATTGATAGATCTTCGTAAGGTCGCCGGTTGTGCTGAGAACGTCCAACTGCGCTTTCTGACGATCGTAGTCGGCATCCAGATAGGCGAGCCACTTTTCGTTTTCATCCAACCTGGCGCGCTCGATATCGCGGCTGTTGGCCCGCCCCTCCATGAAGTTCGCCTGGATGATCTTTACGTTTTCTTGAGCAACTTCCAGCTCAAGGCGTGCAACTTCGCGGGCCGCGTCGAGTTCGCGCACGCGGTAATACTGGCGTGAGGCTTCGAGTTCGAGCGTCTGGCGTTTATTGCGTAATTCCATTTCCGACGCGTTCAGTTCGCTCTTCGCGAACGCGATGTTGGCGGACCGCTGCGCACTGATCAGAGGGATTCTGATCTGGAGCCCAACGGTGAAGTTATTCGCCTGGAACTGCCGGTAATAGTTTTGGAAGTTGTTATACCGGCCAAACACGCCGTATTCGCCCACCGCGTCGATTGTCGGCCACTTGGTCTTGATTTGACCGGCAACGAGATGTTCTTTCGCTCTGCGATCGTATTCGCTCTGGCGCAAATCGAGGCTTCTTTCGACAGCGCGATCGACAATGTCCCGTTCGCGCTCGGTTGCCTCGATAGACAGTGGCTCCGTTGCAACGTCGATGCGCTGGTCCGGAGGGATGCCCATCAGCGCAGCCAGTTGCTGTTGCAGCTGGCTTTCACGGCTTTCGAGCTGAACGATGTGCTGTTCGGTTCTCGCGGCCGCAAGCTCCGCTTTCTTGGACTCAATAGGCAGTTCGTAGCCTTCTTTCACGCGCTGTTGAGTGAAACTGAGAATTCGCGTGTTGCTTTGCCGCTGATTCCGCATCAGGTCTAAAGAATGACGTACCTTGCCAAGTTCGAGATAGGCGGAGCTCGCTTGAAGCGCAACGGAATTCCGCGTCTTTTCCAGTTCGAGCCGCTGAATTTCTTTGCGCTCCTCTGCGGCTCTTAACTGAGCCGTTTGCACTGGGTTAAACAAGGCCTGCACGTAAGAGAAATTGATAATGGAGGGTGCTGCGCCCCCCGGCGTTAAGGGAAAGCCGTAGGTATAGGCCGCTCCCGAGCCCGTATACAAATTGGGTTGAAACGCAGACTTGTTGACGCCGATTTCTCTTTCCGCGACCTCATATCGCGCCTGCGCGAGCGCAACTTCACGACTGCTGCGGAGCGCCTTGTTCACGGCATCTTTCAAGGCGACGGGTTGTAAATCCTGTGCCTGAAGCGCGCAGGGTGCGATCGCACAACAGGCGGCGCAACTTGCGAGGAACCTGACAAATCGATTTTTATTCATAACGCAGAGCTTCGGTTGGTTGCAGTTTGGCCGCGCGGCTGGCCGGCAGATATCCAAAAACAACACCGGTCATGCATGAAACAGCGAAGGCCACAACAATAGACAGGCCGGAGATCGGGATCGTCAAACCAGCCGGCATCAAAGGCCTCAAAAGGAAAGGAATCCCGAGAGCAATCAGAATTCCCAGCACGGCACCGGTTCCGCTAATGATTAACGCTTCGAGCAGAAATTGGTACAAGATTTCGCGTTTGGCTGCGCCAATCGCCTTGCGGACACCGATTTCGCGAGTACGTTCACTGACGGTCACCAGCATGATATTCATGATGCCAACGCCGCTGATGACCAGCGTCACGGATCCAACGGCCAGCAGCACCGCGCTCACAGCCAGCGAGATATTTCTCGCCGCGTCGAGAATTGCGCTGAGGTTCTGGACGTTGTACAGAGAGCCCGAGCGATGGCGGGAGCGCAGGACATTCTCCACCCCTCGCGTTAAAGCGGGTACAGCTTCCGGCTGCGGTGCCTGAGCATAAAGGACTTTTACGGTGTCCGTTCCCGCGTAACTCTTCAACAAGCCAAACGGCACGATCAGCGATTCGCGGGCGATCTCGGATTGGCCGAAAGTGGCGATACGTTCCTTAAAGACGCCGATGACCGTGAACCTCAATTCTCCAACCCGGATGTCCTGTCCGACAGGATCGGTCCCTGCAAACACGATGCGCGCAAGATCCTGGGTGAGCAAGCACACCTTACTGTGGGATTGAAAATCATCACCGTCGAAATATCTTCCATCGAGGACGAGAAGGTTCCTGATCTTTTGAAAGCCTTCCGTAACAGCGACCAGCGTGACGGGGCGCTCGACGCCGCCCGGCCACCACAGCCATCTGTATGTCGTGCGTGGCAGCCACTTCCGAGGCGGCCGGTACTTCCCGCCGGATGGTTTCCATGTCGTCTATGGTTATTTCATCGCTGAGCGTGTTCGCTTGCGTGCCGGTCCGGATCAACTCCGCATACACCAGGTTTGAACCTACACCTTCTATTTGCGTGATGATGTAGTTCCTGCCGACCAGAGAAATCGTAACGACGAGCACGATGCAGGCGCTGCCGATGACGACGCCCAGCGTTGTCAGGAATGCCTTGACCTTATTCGCACGAAGGGCATCGATCGAGATTTTCCACAGTTCGCTCTGCAGCATTAACGGCTGATGCGGGCGAGCCAGTTCATGGCGGATTTGTGTGAAGGGAAATCGCTCTTTTCAGGTACGGACGACACATACGACTTCAACAGCTGCTCAGCCCTGTTTGCATCGCTGCCCCGCAAGATAAGGACGACGGCGCGGTAGAACCCGACGCGCGGATCCCTGGAATCCACGCGGACCGCGTCATTGATTGTTCGTTCGAGATTCGTTGCGTCTTTGCGATCGGCAAAAAATTCTGCGGCCTCCATATATGGATCGATGAGGGTGGGGTGCTGATCTAAAACTGCGAGATATTCAGTTTCGGCGGGCCTCCATTGTTTTTCCGCGCGAAGGTACACTGCCCGCGCCAGCCGTCCCTCGATCGGGTCAATCGCTGCAATCGCCTCAATCTGTTGTTTGGCCTTCTCCTTGTCGCCGCCGACGATCCATGGCGCCTCGACACAATACTCCATGAGATCCCGCCGGGCTGCGATGTTGCCCGGAGCGAGCCTGACGGCGGCTTCGAACGCCTGCTTCACCTTTCTTGCCAGGAAAAAGCTGTGACTCTCTTCCGCTTTTGCACCGTAGGCGCGGCCAAGCCATCGGTTGTACTCGGCGTTTTGCGGCGCCAACTTTACTGCCAGCTCCGCCTGGTTGACGGCTTCATCGTAATTTCGCATCTCGTAGTTTGTGCGCGCCGTCCAGTAATGAAGTGAAGCATTATCGGGCGAATGCTCGAGGGCTGCGTTTAAGGTATTCAAGGCAGCTTTATAGTTGCCCGCTTCGAATTGAACGTGGGCGGATTGCGCGACGTCCTGCGCGAATAATAGCGAAAGAAGTATTGTCCCAAGAATCATCGTTCTGTCCCAGCGACTGTCTGTCCTTCTCGCAATTCCGAATCCATCGGAAGAGCTACCGTGTCTTGCTCCGTAATACCCCCCAGGATTTCATACGTGGTCGGATTCGAGATTCCAACCATCACTTCCCGGCTTTTGACTTTATTGTCCTCAACGACAAAGACGTAGCGTTTGGCGCCGTCGGTGCGCACTGCCGCGCGCGGTAGCGTCAGGACATTTTCGCGGTCGGCAACCCGAATTTTTACATTAACGTTCGTATTCGGTAAAAGTTCGGCCGCCTCATTATTGACCGAGCAAAGCACTTCGCCGACATTGCGTGAGCCCCGCGTCGAGATTGTTGTAGGAAGCTGTTCGATTACGCCCATCCATACTCGAGCCGGCAAAGCGTCCCAAGTGATTTCGACGATCTGTCCCTGTTTCAGTGAGCCGAGTTCCGGTTCGTCAATAAAAGCGCGTACTCTGGCGCGTCTGAGATCCGCCATTTCCGCGAGAGTGTCGCCCATACGGACAAACGTTCCGGAGCGCGCCGGAAGCGAATAAATCGCGCCCCCGACAGGAGCAGTGACGCCCGCGGAATTGATCTTCTGCTCCATGGATTGAATGGACTCCCGTGCCTCGTCCGCCCGCAGAGCAGCCCGTTGCGCTTGTATTTTGGAGCGGGCGGATAGTGTGTTCTTTTTTTCTTCCAGCAGGTGTTTTTCCGCTTCGGCTTTTTCCAGTGCGATTCTGTTCTGGTCCTGTTCCTGACGTGTTGCGGCCTGACTCTGTATCAGCCGGCTGAGAGCTTCTCTATCTCGAGTGAGTTGCGTTATCTGTCCGATTGTTTTGGCCAGATCGCTCTGGATCTGCGCCAGATCGTCAGGTGAGCCACCCTGAAGTGCGGTGTTTTGCTCTTCCTGCGCACCAATGAGCTGATCTCGCATGCGAGCCAGTTCGCTTTTGACATCCGTGGCGTCAAGCTCGAGCAGCGGGTCTCCAGCTTTTACCATTTGTCCCTCTCTGACGTAGACCGCTGAGATGCGTGTCGAAAGCTGGGCTTGAATGACATGCGGCTCGATCGGTTCGACTTTTCCATTTCCCGTCGTCCAGGAGCTGAGTTCCTGACGAGCGGCATGGGTGACGGATATCCTGAGAGGCCGATCGCGCCCAGGGCCCGTTGCCGCCACAAACACCAGTACGGCTGCTCCTGCAACCAGGAGAAACACCCAGATCGATTTGGTAAGCGTCGTCGCCATCAGCAATCAAGCCATCTTAACAAACTGAAGTCCTGCATCCTTCCAGCGCGGCAACCAGAACGCCAGAGCGTCCAACATATGGCTCCGGTTGGTGTTAGACGTCCGATGATCGCCGTCGTGAAGAAGAATAATGTCTCCTGTCCGAACCTTTTGCAGCCGCCGCCGCATGTCGTGGCCGGACTGAGGCTTCCAGTCGCGTCCGTTAACCGACCACATCACGATTTTGGAGAAGCCAGCGCGTTGCGCTGCCCGGAAAAACTGCGGCCCCCGGAAACCGTAGGGAGGCCGGACGCACTCCGTGCGTTTCCCGGTCGCCTGGAAAACAGCTTCATCGCAGCGGTTCAATTCGTCGACGATCCGGCGCGTACTGAAGAACACCAGGCTGCGATGCCCGAACGTATGATTCCCGATGGCGTGATTTCGAGCGGTAATCTCTGACGCCAGGTTCGGATATTGGCGGACGTACTTCCCCAGAACAAAGAATGTTGCCTGGATCTGGTGCTTCTCCAGAAGCGCCAGAATGCGAGGAGTCACTTGCGGGTTCGGCCCGTCATCAAACGTCAGGGCGCAGCTGCTACCCGCCCGCCGCACGACCTTGCCGAATATCTGGGATCTCGGGTGAAACGTTCCCCAGGCCGCCAGCCCTCCACCAGCCACCGCCGGCAGTATGATCTCCGCTGCATTCACACTGGCATTGTAAAGCCGTTCCGATAAATTCGGGGACGGTTGCCTAAATCACCTAAATTGCGGAGCAATTTAGGTGATTTAGGCAACCGTCCCCGAATTTATCGGGCGAACCACCGCGCCAGGCCGCTCGGGGGCAGATCTGGTTTAACCAGGGATACCCGCCGACCCTCCATATCGAGAATGGCTTCCGCGGCCCGGTAACCACTTCGCACAGCGCCTTCCATGGTTGCCGGCCAGCCCGTCTGTGTCCAATCACCCGCGAGCAACAGATTACGAACTGATGTGGTCGTCTGGGGACGCCAACGGTCACAATCTGGTTCGGGCGAAAACGTGGCCGTATTTTCTCGAATGACTACTGAACGCAGCAGCCGGGCCTTGCGAACTGCTGGCAGCAATTCACCCAATTCGCGCAGGCAAACGTCGACGACATCTTGCTGCGAACGATCCGACAAACTACGTGAGGCGCTGATCACAATCTGCAGGTATTCGCCGGCCCTTTTGTTAAAAATCCACTGGATCGTCTGGTCCACGGATGTCAGAAACGGTTCTGTCATCACGCTGCCTGAGAACCACAAGTGAACACCGGTTATCGGTGACATGCGCAGCTGCTGGACTTTCGCGAACAGGGGGTCACGCTGCAGATGTTCGGGAAGGAGTTTCATCAGCCTGTCGGCTGTTACGGCAGCGACATAATAGTCGGCTTCCAGAACGCTACCGTCATCGAGCTTGATACCGGACACTATTTCCTTAGCGTGGATTTCGGCTATTCCGCACCGCATTCGAACCTGCCCTCCGTTTTGACAGATCCGGTCCCCGCCGGAAGCGTAAAGATCCGCCAGCGGAACGGATGGAATGCCCATGGCAAATCCCTTCCGGTTGGCTAAAAAGGCTTTCCAGAACACGTCGATACCGTAGCCGGCATCAATGTGATCGAGTTCCTCGTTCAGCGCGCTGACGAGAACTGTCCGCCAGAAGCGATCAATCGCTTGACGTGTCTGTTTCTGGCGGCGCAGCCAGTCCATCATACTGAGCGTCTCAGGGAGGCGGGGACGGCCTCCGCTCAGTAGAATCCGCATCAGCGCGCTTGCGATTCCGAGTTTGTCGCGCCAGCTCAGTAGCGAAAATCTAGCGAATGAAGCGGACAAATGGAATGGTGCGGGAAGAGCAGCGGGCCGCATTTCGGCGCGACGGCCCGTGGAATCCGCGAAGAACAAGGTTTCGTTATATGTAATTTTCGCCAAGACGCCGATGCGGAAGTAGAAATCCTCCAGGTTCGTGCAGCAGCGAAGGGTGACATGCTGACAGTTGTCGATGTGCTCGTCCCCTTGAAGGACATAAGACGTTGCCCGGCCACCCAATCGCGGAGAGCGCTCGAACAAAGAAATCCGGCATCCCGCATCTGCTAATGCTGTAGCTGCAGAGAGGCCGGCCAGGCCGCCTCCGATGACGATTACGTGTGGCGGGGGCACAGTCCCGATTTCCAGAGGCCGGCGCCTGCGCGCAGCATAATCCAGGCTTTTGCCAGTCCGGACAATCCGGGATGAGGCTGAGCAAGCACGTCGTAATGAATCGATTCTATTTTTGCGAGAATTCCACTGTAAATTCTCATCAACGTCCAGAGAGCTGCCTGGCTGTCGCGATCGATCAACTGCAACAACTGGACTCCCTCGTCGTATAACCCCCAGGCACGATCGGCCTCGAATCGCATCAGTTGTACGAATGCGGGGCTGGCAACGGCCCGCGAGAGGTCTTGAGAGCTGCAACCGAACCGCTTTAGATCTTCCTGAGGAAGATAAATTCGCCCCATCGAATAATCTTCCGCGATATCCCGAAGAATGTTCGTTAATTGAAAAGCGATTCCAAGCTTCGGCGCCAGATCGAGAGCTTTACGATCTGAAAATCCGAAGACGTGCACACAACACAAGCCAACCGTTCCGGCTACGCAATAGCAGTAGCGGCTCAAATCTTCGAAGGTCTCATAGGTACGGATGCCGAGATCCATCTCGGTCCCAGACATCAGATCGTGAAAATACTGTGGAGGAATCTTATACCGCTGGATCGTATCGTGGAACGCAATCAAGAGCTGGTTATTGTTGTAGTTTCCCTGAAGCGCCTGGTCCAGAGCATTGCGCCATGCCTTTAATCCTTTGCCCTTTTCGCTTACTTCGCCTTCCGCGTCGGAGATGTCATCGGCTCGCCGCATGAACGCATAGAGCGCGCACAGCGCGTCGCGCTTCGCGGCAGGCAGCAAGGCGAAACCGTAATAAAAATTACGCGCTGCGGCCCACGCGAGGTTGCGACAATGCTCGTAAGAAGCTGCCAATTCGGTAGCGTTTGGCATAAGTTAGACCCAAAAGACGAAGCTTGGCCCTGCCGCTGAGGGCCGGCCGGATTCGCAGAGTGTTGTAGCCAATGGATTCGATCGCGTCAAGTACGGCGAGGCCACCCTGGCTGAACAACTCGATATCGACGCGCAGTCCGCCGTCGACTTTTCCCACTAACGGCAAACCTTGTGCAAACAGTGCGCGTGTGCGGAAGACGAGTTCGCGCATCAATACCTCATACCGCTCGTCGAATTCTTTGTTGAACAGGTCGGTTTCCGTCAATCCATATGCATGCAGCAGATCGAGCGGAATGTAGATACGGTCCTTATCCAGATCCCGTGCCACATCCTGCCAGAAGTTTGCCAGTTGAAGCGCAGTGCAGGTGAAATCCGATAGTGTCTGCCGCTCCTGGTCGCGATATCCACCTAAATAGAGCACAAGACGGCCGACCGGGTTTGCCGAGTACCGGCAATAGTCTGCCACCGCGTCCCAATTGGCGTAGCGACGCGTTGTTTGATCGCGGCGGAACGCCGTAAGCAGATCTTCAAATGGTTGTTTCGGAATGCTGAAAGAGTCGATTGTACGGTGGAGTGCAACGAACACTGCATGGTCTGGAGAGCCGTCATAGCACCGTTGCAGCCCGTCTCCCCACCAGTTCAGCAGCTCCATGGCGGCTTTCGGATCGGAAATTTCGTCAGCGAGATCATCCGCCCACCGGCAATATGCGTAAACGTTGTAAAAGTGTTGCCGGAGATGCCGCGGCAACAGGTAGCTGGCGACCGTGAAATTTTCGTAGTGATGCTTAGCGAGCCAGCGGGTGTACTCCTGCGCCGACTTCAGCGACGCCCCGGATGGCGGCAAGCGGCGGGCAATCTCGAAATCTGGAGGTAGTTTCATTTCACGCAACCAAAGAATTTACCCATGGCAATTTGGGGACGGTTGCCTAAATGACCTAAATTGCGGTGCAAATTTAGGTCATTCAGGCAACCGTCCCCGAATTTCAGGGCATGACGGCGACCTTGAGCTGTCCGTTCCGGTTCTTCATATGTTCGAAGACCTGCGGCAGTTCGCTCAACGGAACTTCCCCTGTCACAAAATCCTTCGCGCTGACTTCACGGCGAGCGATGAGATCGAGAGCTTCGCGTATGAAACGCGGTGTGTGGTGGAAGCTGGATTTGATCGTAATTTCCGAATAATGCACTGCCGAGGCTTCCAACTCGACCTTGGTTCCACGGGGACATCCGCCAAACAAGTTTATTGCACCCCCGCGCCGGACCATCTGCAGAGCCCATTGCCAGGTCATTGCCGAGCCCACGGCCTCAATGACCGAGTCAGCGCCGAACCGCCGGTAGGTGAAGTCCCGAACAGCCGAAACCGGATCGTCGATTTTCGAGATATCCCAGGCTGCGGAAGCTCCCAGCCGTTCGGCAGCCTTGATTTGACTGCTGCGCTTGCCTAACGCGATTACGTGCGCGCCACGGCTGGACAGCACACGGACGAACTGTAAACCAATCGGGCCGCACCCGATGACGACGGCGGTGTCACCAGACTGGATGCCCGTTTCGTCGACAGCCCGGAGCACGCACGCGAGCGGTTCGACGAGAGCGGCTTCAATAAAGTCGAGGTGATGTGGTATTTCAATCAGATTCTCGCGCACGATCCGTGCAGGGATCAATGCGTATTCGGCATAAGCGCCGTTGTTGAAAACCAGATCTTCGCAGAGATTCGCCTTATCTTTGCGGCAGAAGAAACACTCGTTGCAAGGAGCCGAATTTGCGGCTACAACCCGCATGCCCAGCGGGTACTTGTCGCGGACGGCATGACCCGCGTCGGCAACGATACCGGAAAGTTCATGTCCGAAGATTGCCGGCGGCACGATCATCCGGGCGTGATAGCCCTGCTTCCAGACTTTGAAATCCGTTCCGCAGGTCAGAGCCACTTTGACCTGGACCAGAAGGTCCTCCGCTCCGACAGTCGGAACCGCCACCTTTTGAATTTTTAGATCTTCTCGACCGTGCAGGACGGCCGCCATCATGTGCCCGTTGCGAGCAGTCCTCACGGCAGAATCACCAGCTTCAGAGAACTGTCTGCGGGATGGGATGCCATCGCAAAAGCCTGCTCGACCTCGTTGAGTGAAAAACGATGAGTAACAAGTTCGTTCAGAAGAACGTGATTGTCGAAAACAAGGCGCGCCGATTCCTCCTGACAATCAACTGCTGCACTGTAGCTGCCAAGAATCTCTTTTTCTTCCACTCCGACGGCCGCTCCTGGAAATTGAATCTGCGTTACCGGATCGTTTTGCGCAAATAAGAGTACCCGTCCACCGGGCCGTGCAAGGTCCAGTGCGACGGGAACGAGCTTCGCATCCGCCACCGCCAGCAGTACGGCATCGGCCCCTATACCACTGCGCCGCTTGCGAATTTCTGCGGCGGCATTCGAAGCCGCAGGATCCAGACACGCTTCGGCGCCGAAACGCACACTCATCTGCCGGCGAAAGGGCAGCGGGTCGCTGGCAAATACCGTAGCGCCCGCTGCGCGGGCTAAAAACGTCAGTAAAAGACCCACAGGGCCTTGTCCGATGACAAAGACGACCTCTCCTGGCGCGACACGCGCTTTCCGGACTGCTTTCAGGCAGGTGTTTACTGGTTCGACGAAGATGGCTTCCTGAAAGCTCACATCGTCCGGTATCGTCACCACACCGCGATTGACGATATGCGGCATTACCCGCACGTATTCGGCAAAGCCGCCGCCATTCGGATCAAACCCGGCTGTGACGCCGGTATTTTTGTATTGAGTACACTGAGAGAACAATTGTCGATCGCAGTAAAAGCAATTTTCACATGGAATGTGATGAAAGCTGATCACGCGATCACCAATGGACCACCGCTCAACACCCGCTCCAACCTGCACGATGCTGCCGGCGATCTCGTGGCCAAAAATCTGCGGTGGTTTGACAAGGTCATGCCGCACTTTCTTGACGTCTGTTCCGCAGATGCCGCAAGCCGCAACCCGAATGAGAATCTCACCCGTTCCAACCACGGGCACCGGCACGGTTTCGAGGCCGATCCGGCCTTTGCCGCGATATACGCCCGCCCGCATTTCGTTCGGAATCAGAACCGGGGATTCGGGTGGCGCTGTCTGCACTCGAGTACTCATCGCAATATCGGCTCCGCCGCAATCCGATAACTCTTTTCATTCGACATGAGAAATTTCACATAGCGATCCAGAAAACCCGCCAGGTTGCGGATTGCTGCAGAACTGCCGACGCCGAACCTGACGAAATCCGGCAAACGCGCCGGGTGCTTTAATAATTCCGTGATCATGCTTATCCATGCCAATTCTCCGCGATCGGTTACGGTCTTGCTGAAGTCGATCGGAAGCTTTTGCTCCGGGGAATCCGAAATCGTCCGGATTGCAACAGCCGGGACGCCGGCACGCTGTGCTTCGGTGAGCACGTGGAAGCTTTCCATGTCCACAGCGTCGGCCGCCTGAGCGATTTCCGCCCGTTCGGTTGCGGAATTTGCGATAGCGGCTGAAGTGAAGAAAAAATCCAAGGGTTTTGCGCCACAACGAACTGCAGCATCGATCAGACCTCCGTCTCCAGGAATGACCGTCTTTTTGCCTGCAGCTCTGACGCCCCGAGCGACGGTGATCGTGCCGACGCGGTTTTCACTTTTCAGGCTGCCCGCCAGGCCGGATGCAATGCACACATCGACACCGCGAGCGAGGGCTTGCCGGAGTTCGACTGGCGAGCGGCGCATTCCGATACCTGTTAAAACCACTTGAATGTCTTCAGTCAGTTCTGCAGGTCCGCGCCAGTCGCGCATCTCCGATCGAACCGCGAACGTTACTAAAATCTTCATGCGAGTCTTTTTCAACCTGGCTCAGGCTGCCCCGCGATTTGCGCCACGCGTGACGTAGCCATTATCGACATACCAGCGCGCTGCGCGCTCTAAAGCAGCGTCCACGCTGCCGGCTGAGAAGCCAAGTTCGCGCTGGGCGAGCGAACAATCGACAAACATTTTGTGCCGTGACATGCGAACACCTTCCAGAGGAATCCGGGGTTCGCGCCCCGTTAACGAGCAGAATATGTTTTCTGCAAAGCCCGCGGCCAGTGCAGCCGCGTACGGCATCTTTAGACGCGGAGCACGGCGGTTGGTGGCTGCAGCGAGCGAATCCAGAATCTGCTTCAGGCTCATGTTCCTGCCGCCGAGGATGTACCGTTGTCCAATGCGGCCGTGCTGGAGCGCCTGCCAATGGCCTGCCGCCACGTCCTCAACGGCGACGATGTTCATACCCGTATCGACATACGCGGGCATGCGACCGTTTAAAAAGTCTAGGATAATGCGACCGGTTGGTGTGGGCTTCCAATCGCAAGGTCCTACGGGCGTTGTCGGATTGACGACGACAGCAGGAAAACCCCTGGCCGCGGCTTCCAGGACGGCTTCTTCGGCCAGCAGTTTGGATTTCTTGTAGTGGCCGATCATGTCGTCGACAGTCGCCTTTGTCCTTTCGTCCGGCAGACTCTGTGAGTGCGGGACTGCTATCGTCCCGACCGTGCTGGTGTATATGAACCGCTCAACTCCGGCACTGCGGGCGGCCGCGATCAGATTGTTTGTACCCAGAAGGTTGCTCTCGTAAAGTTCATTGGCATCTCTGGACCACAGGCGATAGTCGGCTGCCACATGAAACACATGGCTGACGCCCTTGAGCGCCTGATCCAGAGAAGACTGGTTGCGCAGGTCTCCTTCGAACGCTTCAACAGGTAAATCCCGAATGAAACGGCGTTCACTTGTGCGACGAACGAGAACGCGGACGTCCCTTGTTTTCTCAACAAGCAAGCGCGTCACATGCAATCCGACAAATCCCGTCGCACCGGTGACTAATGTCGCCATCAGGCAGTGACGCTCCGGGGGCGCATCTTCGCTGGACTGGATAACTGCCATTTCAGCAGCTTCCAGCTGTCTCCCAACTTCCGGTTTGCTCCCAGCACGGCAGACGGTTCGTACCCCGCGTGGACCATACAGTCGGCGCAGCGTGGATCGCGACCATGGCCGTATTTTTCCCAGGGAGTCTTGTCGATCAGGTCCTTGAATGACGAGTGGTGCTTGTCCGTCATCAGGTAGCAGGGCCCCTTCCAGCCGCGCGGGTTGTAGGTTGGATTACCCCACGCCGTGCACATCATGTCGCGCTCACCGGCAAGGAATTCCAGATAGATCGGCGACGTCATGAGCTGAAAGTGTCCGAGCAGTTCGCGCGCCTGGCGGAACTTTTCGCGAATGTCGTCGCGCGACATGAAGATTTCTTTCGATTGCACTGCGGCATACGAATACGCAGGCGAAACCATGAATCCGTCAACGCCCAGGCCCGACAGGTATTCGAATAGTTGGCGGATTTCCTTCAAGTCGGTTTCTTTGAAAATGGTCGTGTTGGTACAAACCAGGAAACCGGCTTCCTTCGCTGCCTTGATTCCTTCAATCGCCAGCTGAAAAACCCCTTCCCGCTCGACGCACATGTCATGCGTTTTTTCGAGACCATCGAGGTGCACGTTGAAGAACAGCCGCGACGAGGGTTTGAACTCGTGCAGGCGTTTCTTAAGAAACATTCCATGCGTGCACAAATAGATGTGCTTTTTGCGGCCCAATAACTCACTCACAAGACGCCCGAGTTCGGGGTAAATCATGGGTTCGCCGCCGCAAATCGAAACGATGGGCGCGCCGCATTCCTCAGCTGCAGCAAGGCACTGCTCAACGGAAAGCTTTTCTTTGATTGTGTCGGCATATTCACGGATGCGACCGCAGCCGGTGCACGTCAGATTGCACGCGTGCAGGGGCTCGAGCATCATCACCAGAGGAAACTTGTCGACGCCGCGTAGCCTTTTGCCAGCGATGTACTTGGACATGCTGGTTGTCATAGTCAGTGGAAATCTCACTAAACCCTCGCTAACTGTCGATATCGAGCTAGTGCAAACATTGGAAAATAATGACGGTAAAGATGGTATTTCAAATAAAACACCTTCGGAAAACCCGTCCCTGTAAACGGCACTTCATCCCAGGAGCCATGATCGTTCTGGCGTTCCAGCAGATATGCAACGGCCGACTGAACAGCCGGATCATTCACGTCGTAGACCGTGAGCAGTCCGAGCAGGCCCCAGGCCGTCTGCGACGGCGTGCTTTCGCCCCTTCCCATCTCAGCAGGATCGTTGTACGACGTGCACGATTCGCCAAATCCGCCGTCTGCGTTCTGAACCGAGCGGAGCCATTCCGCGGCTTTGACCATCGCCGGATGCTGTCTTAATCCAACCGCATATAGAGCCCGCAAAACGCCGCTCGTGCCATATACATAATTGACTCCCCAGCGGCCATACCAGGGACCATTGGGGTATTGCTCCTTCAGCACATATGCAATTCCCCGTTGGACGCGAGCGTCGGCATCGGTCCAGCCGAACCGGCCGAAGCACTCCAGCACGCGGGCGGTCACGTCAGGAGACGATGGATCAAGCATGGCGTTGTGATCGGCGAAGGGGATATGGTTCAAAATGGCGCGATCGTTGTCGCGGTCAAAGGCTCCCCAGCCGCCATCCCGGTTTTGCATACTTGCCAGCCACTTCATTCCTAGATCGACGGAGTGGTCCAAGCGTTCGCGGTCGGGGTAGGGAGCATTTTGAAGCGCCATCAGCACAAATGCCGTGTCGTCGACGTCCGGATAGAAATCATTGCGAAATTCGAAAGCCCAGCCGCCGGGCGATGCATCCCGATTTTTGATTTGCCAGTCACCCGACCCCAGAATCTGTTTGTCCAGCAACCACTCCGTGGCTCTTTTCAACACATCGTCAGATCGTGAACCGGCCTCGATCAGCGTGAATGCAGCAATTGCCGTGTCCCAGACCGGCGACAAACAGGGCTGCAGGCGAATCGTGATGCTGTCTTCGATTTCGAATTTGCCGAACTCGCTGATCTGCCGCGCGGTCAATGGATGCGTCGGAGAATGGCCAAGAGCCATCAGAGCGAAAATGGAATTCATCATTGCCGGATAGATGGCAGCGAGGCCTTCCGTGCGCTCCAGATGTTCGACCATCCAGTCCGTTGCCAGATCCAACGCGCGTTTGCGTCCGGGTTTCCAGGGGATTCGTTCGTAAATCTTGAGCCCGCGGTCGAGAGTGAGGAAGGCGTTTCGCCAGCTGACTTCGGCGCCTATTTCAAACATCGCCTTCGTCTTTGACCGGTCGCAGAATAACTCGTCCAGGTGCGCGGTTTTCGGCACGGGCCAGCACGGCTTGTGCGCATATAGAATCGTCAGAGGCACAACGATCGCGCGAGTCCACGACGACATCTCGTAGATGTTGATGTACGCCCAATTGGGCAAAAGCATCAGCTCCGGCGGTATGGCCGGCACCATTTCCCAACTGATCACGCCGGCAAGCGCCAGATAAAGTCGGGTAAACGAATTTGTATGTTCCAGGCCGCCAAGTTCGCGGACACGGCGGCAGGCGCGCACCATATGCGGAGCGTCCGGAGAGTCCCCGGCAAGTTTCAGCGCGAAATAGGCCTTAACCGTGGCGTTTACTTCAGAAGGGCCGCCGCTGAAGATGTTCCAGCCGCCATCGCTCAACTGCCGGCGGCGCACATACTCCGCGAGTTTGCGGACGCGGATGTGATCGAACTTATCCAGAACGTGGAGGTAGAAGATATAGTCGGATTCGAGCGTCGTGTCCGCTTCCAGCTCACCCAGCCAGTAACCTTCTTCGTACTGCAGAGAGATTAGAAACGAAACCGCGCGCTCGAGCGATTCTTCGAGCAGGGATTGTGTTTCGAGTTCTAGATTCTGTGACATTTTTAGGTGTTAAGAACCGACACGTTCGAATTTGTCCAGTGGCGCCGGTAAAGGAAAATGTACGTTCTCTTCGATGAGTTCCACTTCTTCAATTCTGGTAAAGCCTCGCTGCCGCAGGCTTTCCACGACCTGCTGGACTAAAATTTCGGGAGTAGAAGCACCGGCCGTGACCCCGACATTCTCGCAATCGGCAAGCCATTCGGCTTGAATGTCTCTGGCACTTGCGATCAAGTGCGCCGCGGTACCCTTTCCGCGCGCTACCTCGACAAGGCGGTTCGAATTCGAGCTGTTCTCCGCGCCCACCACGAGGATCAGGTTCGCCCGTTCGGCAAGCGCCTTGACGGCAGTCTGACGATTCTGGGTCGCATAGCAAATGTCGGAACTTGCAGGGGAAATGATCGAAGGAAAGCGTTGCTTTAAACGATCGACAATCGCCTGCGCGTCGTCGAGACTCAAGGTGGTCTGAGTGGCGTAGATCACGCGGTCCGCTTGAACGTTTTCAAGCGCATCGACGTCATCGACGCTGGATACGACGTGAATGTGATTTGGCGCCTCACCGAATGTCCCGATCACTTCGTCATGATTCCGGTGACCAATCAGAATGATGCTGTAGCCTTCTTTGGCGTACCGGACGACTTCGATATGCACTTTTGTCACAAGCGGGCAGGTCGCATCGATCACCGACAACCGGCGCCGGTCCGCGTCGTCCCGCACATCGGGGGCAACGCCGTGCGCGCTGAAAATGGTGACCGCGCCGTCCGGCACTTCTTTCAGGTCTTCGACGAAAACGGCTCCCCGGGCTGCCAGTTCATCGACTACAAACCGGTTGTGGACGATTTCCTTCCGTACGTAAACCGGTGCGCCGAGCCTTTCCAGCGCTATTTCGACAATATCGATTGCTCGAATAACACCGGCGCAAAAGCCTCTCGGTTTTGGAAGTAATACAGTTTTAGCATGCTCCGGCATCAACTCTCCCGCGCGCAAACTCATCAGTCAGATTGTATCGAATCGCAACCCACCCGGAAATCTGCATCCTAACACGGACTTCGCGTCCCTGTAACGCAGGCTTAACATTAAATGTTTTTAATGAGATGGCTGAAACTCCAACGTAGAAGGGTACTTACAAATTCCTTATTTCTTCTGGAGGGCGTTGACAGGACACGCTTCGGAGTCAGCGGATACTTCTGCAGTCGAACACCGGTCGCGTCGAAGAACGCATTGGCGATCGCTGCGGTTGCACCCGCCATCACCTCTACGCCTGCCCGTCGAGCGCTCGTTCAGCCAGTACTATACAAACATCATCTGTCTGAGAGAAAACGCGCCACAACACCGCCGGCGCGCCGAACCCCTCGCGATCTGCGAGCTGAACCGCTGTATGCACTAGCGCGAAAATCGGCGGTTGGACGAGTTCACCCGAAGCCTCGTCCTCAATAGCAAGTTCCCCGGCGAGGATCCCGAATTTCTTGGAATTTCTAAAATTCAAAATAAAGTCGATATATCTAATTGATAATAAGCTATATATCCGAAAATGTGACGCATGACCGACACTCTTGGAAGAAAGGATCAAAAATTGCATCTTCGTTAGCGCAGTTTTGGGTCCAATCTCAATTCCGTTCGAGATGTGGAGAGACAGGGAATCCGGCCGCATGTCTCTCGACCTTTATTGGCGTGGCTGGAATCAACTTCAAATAAGGCTGCGCGCTATCGCGCTTGCGTGTGCGCGTAACGAAAAGAAAGAGGTGAAATATGAAAAATTCGACTGCTAACAAAATCAAGACCAAACTGGCGTTTCACAATGTGTCGGACGCGCATGCCCAACAGCAATTCCTTGCAGTGCTGAAGGGTATGAAGAACAATCCGGCATATCCGATCCCGCCGGTGGATATGGCGACTTTCGAAAAGGGTGTGGACAGTTTCGGCACGCTGCTCACCGATGCGCAAGATGGAGGCAAGAAGGCCATCAGCGCGAAGGACAAACAGCGTGTGGCGGTGATCAAGATGTATACGGACCTCGGACATTACGTCGAGTCGGCATGCAACGACGATCCCGCAATCTTCAATACCAGTGGTTTCAGCGCAGTTGTCAGAACCAGGACTGCGCCAGCGCCGCTGACAGGTTCGAGCTTCCAATGGATCGATCGCGGTCCCAATAGCGGAGAGATTGCCGTAAAGATTGCTGCTCTGATCGGAGCAATCGCTTACGAACTCCGTTATACCCTGGTGGCCAACGGCGTAGCGTCCGGTTCCCCGACCACGCTCACGCTGACCAGCCCCCGCAAGCTCATCCTGACCGGCCTGACGCCGGCTGGAACCTACCAGTTCCAGGTCCGCGCGTTGGGTAAGTTGGGATTCAATGATTGGAGCACTCCGATGACGTTTATCTGCGCCTAACTGGTGGCAGAGCGTCGGAGTGTTCGATTCGGCCCGTGGATTTACATCCACGGGCCTTTTTTTTGGCAGCAGTCACCGCCCTCGGGTTCACTGCCACCGTTGAGGCTTATAAAACGCCAAAAGTGAACCACGACCAATCCTGCCGAAAAGATAAGCCACGAATTGAACGAATTAAACGAATTTGAATCCGTTTAATCCGTTCAATCCGTGGCTTATCTCTCCGATTCGGTAAAATCTTTCATATTGGCCGCGGTACGGTAGACCGAAAACCCTCACGAGGCTTGTAGCGGCCGCAAGTCCTTTCCCACAATGTTCTATAATCACCTGCGAAATCATGTCTTTGACTATCGGCACACAACTCGGCTCGCATGAGATAACCGCCCTGTTAGGTAAAGGTGGCATGGGCGAGGTCTATCGCGCCCGAGATCTGAAGTTGAAGCGCGAAGTCGCTATCAAGATCCTGCCCGAGGAATTCTCGTCCGATGCTGATCGCGGTGCGCGTTTTCAGCGAGAGGCCGAGGTTCTCGCATCGCTTAATCATCCCAATATTGCGGCAATTTACGAAATCGAACAATTCGGCGGCCGGAAGTTCCTTGTGATGGAACTCGTGTTGGGCGAGACTCTGGCGGAACGGCTTGAGCGCGGGCCGATTCCAGTGGATGAGGCGCTCGGCATCGCGAAGGAGATTGCGGAAGGACTGGAGACGGCGCACGCGAAGGGGATCATCCATCGGGATCTCAAGCCTGCCAATGTGAAGATCACGCCGAACGGAAAGGTGAAGATCCTCGACTTCGGGTTGGCGAAAGCTTACGAGTCGGAATCCGGCAGCGCGAATCTGTCAAGCTCTCCCACGTTGAGCCTCGCCGGCACCATGCAAGGCGTGATCCTTGGTACTGCAGCGTACATGTCGCCGGAGCAGGCGCGCGCGGAGCCCCTGGATCCGCGAACGGACCTGTTTTCTCTTGGCGTCGTGCTCTATGAGATGACGACGGGCCGGCCGCCCTTCAGCGGCCTTGTCGTGCCGGTCATTCTCGACGCGATCCTCCACAAGACGCCCCTCGCTCCAAGCCGGATCAATGCAGAGCTGCCGCCGGCTCTCGATCGGATCATCTTCAAGCTGCTCGAAAAAGATCGGGCAGCCCGTTTCGCATCCGCGTTTGAGATAAGCAAGGCGCTGAGGGTGCTGGAGGCCGGAATGCCATTCGCGTCCACCAAACGTGGATGGCCTGGGCGTATCGCTATAGGAGCAGTCCTCCTCGCAGTGCTGGCGGGCGTGACCATGTGGCAGCGAACGCGCCCGAAGTTTCCTGCCCCATCCGACTACATGCAGGTGACTTACGTGTCGGATTCGGCCACCTCGCCGTCCCTCTCGCCTGATGGGAATACGTTGGCGTTCATTCGAGGGCCGGCCACTTTTTTTGGCGCGGGCCAGATCTACGTGAAAGCGCTTCCAGACGGCGATCCAGTAAGGCTGACACAGGATGGACTCAGCAAAATGAGCCCGGTCTTTTCGCCCGATGGCTCACGCGTCGCCTACACGGCTGTCGACCAGAACTTCGAGTGGAATACATGGATCGTTTCGCTCGTCGGACGCGAACCAAAGCTGTGGCTGAAGAACGCCTCTGGACTGTCGTGGATGGACGCCACCCACGTTCTGTTCTCGGAGATGACCGGCATGGGCATTCACATGGGTCTCGTCACGGCGACAGAGGATCGGAACCAAACCCGCTCGGTGTACCAGCCGGCTGACGCGCAGGGGATGGCCCACCGCTCCTCGCCTTCTCCGGACGGCAAGTCGGTGATTCTCGTCGAGATGGTGTCGAACGTCTTTAAGAAGTGTCGCGTCGTACCCGCTGATGGGAGCTCGCCTGGAAAGAGCGTTGGTCCCGAGGGCGAGTGCACGGCAGCCGCCTGGTCGACCGATGGCCGCTGGATGTATTTCTCGGCAAAGGTGAGCGGTGTGTTTCATATCTGGCGGCAGCGCTCGCCACACGGAAGTCTTGAGCAACTCACGAACGGTACATCGGAAGAGGAAGGTATCGCCATCGCGCCCGATGGGCGTTCGTTATTCACCTCGCTGGGAACGGCCCGGAGCGCCGTCTGGGTCCATGACGGCCGGGGCGACCGCGAAGTGTCGGGAGAAGGCAACGCATTCGTGCCCACTCTAGCCCCGGTCATGTCGCAACCGTTTTCCTCCGATGGCCGCAAGCTGTTCTACCTGGTCCGGCAAGGAGCGCAACCCGTCGGCCTGGATCAGCGCTCGGGAGCCTTGTGGGTGGTCGATCTGGACACGGAGCGCCGCGAACTGTTGCTTCCAGGCTTCGATGTGACCGCCTATGACGTCTCGCGCGACGGCAAGCGGGTTGTATTCGCAGCGCTGGACAGCATGGGGCAGTCTCATCTTTGGCTCGCACGACTGGATGGAAAGCTATCGCCGCGTCAAATCTCCGCGATTGAAGCGGATAGCCCACACTTCGGCGAGCACGACTCCATCCTGTTCCGCGGCGGAGACAGTACGGCCCGCTTCATCTTTCGGATGGAGGAAGACGGCGGTCAGCCTCGTAAGGCTGTCGCCGAGCCGGTTTTATTCTTTCTGAGCGTGTCACCCGATGATGCATGGCTGGTCGCCCGCGTCGCTTCGAAGGAGCATAACGGCAGCGCCGTCGTTGCCTTTTCCACGCGCGACGGAAGGACTGCACCTTTGTGCGGTGAGTGCGAAGCCGACTGGGCACCGGGCGGACAGGAGTTCGTCATCAGGGGGTTATTCCAGCAAAACAAATCGCTCAGGATTGCGCTAGTCCCCGGAAATTCTCTTCCTGCACTGCCCGCAAACGGGTTCCACTCCGAAGCCGACGTGGCCGCCCTGGCTGGCGCCAGCATCGGCGAGGAACTTCAATATCCGGGACGTGACCGTGCACAGTATGCTTATGTGAAATCTTCGATTCAGCGAAACATCTATCGCGTGCCACTTCCATAGGCTCATCGTTTCTCGGCGTGAACCAACCTGCCGGAAAAGATAAGCCACGAATTGAACGAATTAAACGAATTTGAATCGGTTAAATCCGTTCCGTGGCTTATCTCTTCCCGTCTGGAAAATCGGTACGCCCGATCAGGTTATTGTGAGCTTCAGTAAGCAGATCAGTTGCGACCTTTTCTTACCAGATGCAGATCGGTCCCGCATGAAAGGTTTGTCCGATATCTTGCCCTCCGCAGGTCCTTGGGTGGTAACGGAAGTCAGACTGAATACCCATTTGGAATCGTCGGCGGCAGCGCCACGAGAAAGTAGCACGTTTGATGGGTGGTAGGCCGCAAAGGCCCACCTGCCGGGAAGAAAACTGGTCAGAACATCTATAATACGTTCAGCCGAGCTGACTCGCAGCGACCACGGGCTGGGCTACCGGAAGACGTGCAAAGTTTCGGAGTTGGCAGAGTGGCTCGGGCCACCCTCACGGGCACCGCCGGTCTCTCCGGCGTCCTACAAGTATCTCACCCAGCCGGATTGGTTCTAAGACGCGCCACAGGCAGTGCTGGATTCGTGTGCCCCGGCCTGCCCGATGCCCATCTTACATTCAAGCGTTTCAATCGAGCGCGGTAAATAATTGCTGCTGTACGTCAGCTCCCTTGATAGTCTCCTCTCGATGCCTCAGAATCCTGACGTTCGGTGGCGGCAACGATTTCAAAGCTTTCGCAAGGCCTTAACCCAATTAATTGCCGCCGCTGATTTGGCGAAGCAAAGAAAATTGTCCGACTTGGAGCAGCAGGGGCTGATTCAAGCCTTTGAATTCACTCACGAACTGGCATGGAACACACTAAAGGATTTTCTCGAATCGCGTGGAGCGGCGAAAATCTACGGTTCCAAGGACGCTACACGCGAAGCGTTCTCAAGGGGACTGATCGCGAACGGCGATGAATGGATGGCAATGATCCAAACTCGGAACCGCAGTAGCCACACGTACAATGAAAAGACCGCCAAAGAATTGGCCGATGCAATCCTGTCCAGCTTTGTGGGGGAGTTCGAAACGTTGCTTGTCACATTCACCGATCTGGAGATACAGGAGCAATGAACTTTCGTCATGGCCTGTCAGAAAAAACGGTATCGCGAATCACCGAAGTCCTGGCACGATTTCCCGTGGAGAGGGCACTGGTTTTCGGTTCGCGGGCAAAGGGCACATACAGGCCCGGCTCGGATATCGATCTCGCGCTGGTCGGCGCGTCCCTCGATTGGCGAACGGTTGGAAAGATCTACGATGCACTCGATGACCTGCTGCTGCCGCATCGCTTCAGTCTGATCGCTTACGACGAGAATACCGATTCCGAAGTCGCTGCACACATTGTTCGCGTGGGAATTACTGTCTTTGAACGAGTACACCCACCCGGTGAACTGCTCAGACTATGATCGTCGCTCCTGTTGCGCGACCCAGTTGGAGCAGTCATACGGGCACCCGTCCTTTTGCGCTCTCAAGAATATTCATTTTTTACCGGCGATCTGAGCGTCGACCTCCGACAGAATATCGATGCTAACCAGCTTTCCATGATTTTGTGCCACCTGTATTTGGGTCTTATGGGACTACTCGATCAGAAAGTTCCGTGCTCACTTTGATCGAATCGGGGTTATCAAATACGAACTTGGACCCGTTTGCCGGATCATGTTCAACCACAAGATCAAAGCTATATACCAGTACGATGCTCCGTTGTGATGGCCACTTCGAAAGATCCATTGCAAAGCGTTTTCGTGTGCAGCGTTGCCCAAGATGTCGTGAACTGGACGGCTGATCGGCCCAAGGATCTCCGCCGAGAGCATCTCACCCTCGGGCGAAACATTACATTGTATTTTCAGCGTTCCTTTATCGGTTCCTGAACTTCGCTGTGATGAGCCTTGCTCAGGATTTTATCGGTTATGTCGTCTAGACGAGCACTGTCGCGGCAACCTAAACAGCATATCCACTAGCAGGCAGTCAAAAGAGATCGCTAAGGCCGAGAGTGCAGTCAAAATACGGGTACCCTTGCGCCATGGATAGCGAGTAGCCGCAATCCGTCCTGTTGCCGCTGAGCATGAATTCAGTGTCCGAGGTAGCGACTTAACGGCCAGTGATAAATTCCCATACCTGACAACGTGATTCTACAGTGCACCCTGGCGCTTGAAGGACTGGATGATCTGATCGAGGTTGGCTAGAAATCGTGATCGCGCTTTCTTGTCCATGGGCGTGGGACCGCTATGCATTTCACCCCTTTGTCGCAAATCCTGCATCAGGGCCCGGGTCGCGACTGCGGTGCCGATGTTATCGGAGGTGAACTCCACACCCTTCGGGCCCAAAACCCGAACGGATTTCTTTACGCACCGATCGGCAAGAAGAATATCGGCCGTAACGACGATGTCGTTCGGCTTTGAATTCTCGACAATCCAATCATCTGCCGCATCGAAGTCGCCAGTCACAACCACCATTTCGCGAAGCGAATTAAGTGGAACGTTCAGTCGTTTGTTCGCGACAAGTACGACGGGAAGTTTGTAACGATCAGCAACTCGGTAGACTTCCTCCTTCACTGGGCACCCGTCGGCGTCAACGTAGATTTTTGTCATCGCGTTCGATACTACAACGGGTCCGGGCCCGCGACTGTGTTGATTGCTGGGTAAAGGTTCGGCATGAAAACCCGGCGCGGCCTTGATCAAGGAAACCTGCCGCCGCATCCGCCTGGCTCGCAGTTTCTGGAATGGCATAACAACCCGGCCTGCCGTGAGCGAAGGAAAGCCATGGCGCTTTATGACACTTTGAGCGAGACCGAGCGGGAGATGATGCCCCGGGTGTTGCGAGTGTGGTTGCGCTACAGGAGCGAGAAGTATTTTGGCGATGATCGAACGCCGGGAGGTCGCAAGAAGTAATGATCCAGAGTTTGATGAAAGAGCAACTGCGTTAATTTCCGGAAGCGCGGTTCTCGGGATCTAAGGCACCTTCACATTTTCACAATACCGGCATCTGTCACTTGTGACGCACAGCATGTTGACCACGAAACGTTCCACTGCGACGGTGTGACGGTCAATCAGTATTCGGGCCCGTCTTTCGTCCCACTGCGATAGACTCGTCTGACGATCTATGTCACTTTCTGAGGGCGACAAGCTTGGGCCTTACGAAATCGTCGGCCTTATCGGGACCGGCGGCATGGGCGAGGTATATAGGGCGCGGGACACACGGCTCAATCGGGATGTCGCGATAAAAGTGCTGCCTCACGCTTTTGCGACTGCGGCTGCGCGGGAACGCTTTCAGCGCGAGGCTCGCGCCGCTTCGGCGCTCAATCAT
Source organism: uncultured Acidobacteriota bacterium (assembly GCA_963738025.1). Lineage (GTDB taxonomy): Bacteria > Acidobacteriota > Terriglobia > 20CM-2-55-15 > 20CM-2-55-15 > 20CM-2-55-15. The sequence goes on from CAVTWA010000005.1 coordinate 220,906, forward strand.
CCCAATATCTGCGTAGTCCACGATGTGGGTGAGGCGGCAGGCCATCCCTTTCTGGTGATGGAGTTGCTCGACGGCGAAACGCTGCGCGAGCAAATCGCCGGGAAGTCTCTCGATCTCCCGGCGGCCGTGACGTTGAGCATTGAGGTCGCCGACGCGTTGGACGCCGCCCATACCAAGGGGATCATCCATCGCGATATCAAGCCAGCCAACATTTTTGTAACCAAACGCGGTCACGCCAAGGTGCTCGACTTTGGCTTAGCAAAGCAGGATCAGCACTCGGATACCAACGCTGTGACCGTGGACATGCTCACCGAGCCGGGCACGGCCATGGGCACCGTCGCCTATATGTCGCCCGAACAGGCGCGCGGCCAACTCGTAGATGCGCGTAGCGACCTGTGGTCTTTGGGCGTCGTTCTGTACGAAATGGTGACCGGATCGCGGCCCTTCGACGGCCCGACCTCCCCGATCATTTTCGATGCCCTCCTGAACAAGAAGCCCCAGCCGGTTCGCGAGCGAAATCCAAAGGTGCCTGCCGAGCTGGACCGGATCGTCGGCGGGCTTCTGGAAAAGGATCGCGCATTGCGGTACCCATCCGCCGCGGAACTGCGTGACGATCTAAAGCGATTGCAAAGCGGATTGAGCCCGGCCACACGAGACGGAAGCCGCAGCCCTCGGCTGAAATACGGAATCATTGCCGCCGTGATGTTGATTCTGGCGACCGGCGGGTTCTTCTTGTGGCAACAGCGCAGCCAGGCGAGGCAACTCACCGACAAGGACTCGATCGTCCTCGCCGATTTCAAGAACACGACGGGTGACCCGGTTTTTGACGAGACGCTGCGCCAGGGGCTGGCGGCGCAGTTGGAGCAATCCCCATTCCTGAGCCTGATTTCCGACGAGCGTATCCGCCAGATGTTGGCGCTGATGAAGCAATCGCCCGATGCAAAACTCACGCCCGAAATCGCTAAGGAGGTTTGCGCACGGAGCGGCAGTGCAGCCGTGCTGGAGGGTTCTCTTGCAGCCGTCGGCAGTCAGTATGTATTGGGTTTCCGCGCGAAGAACTGCCGGAACGGGGACATTCTCGATGAAGAACAGGTCCAGGTGCCCAAGAAGGAAGAGGTCCTGAACGCGCTCAGCCAGATCGCCGGCAGATTCCGAACGCGCGTCGGCGAGTCACTGGCGATGGTGAAGGAACATGAAATCCCCCTGATCGAGGCGACGACGGCTTCGCTCGAAGCGCTGCAAGCGTACAGCGCGGCTCAGGCGGTGAATGTTTCGAAGGGGAGCGGGCCGGCGATTCCGCTGTTTAAGCGCGCCGCCGAGTTGGATCCCGGTTTCGCACTGGCCTCCGCCCATTTAGGTTCTGCGTACGGCGTCATCGGCGAATCGGTCCTGGCCGCGGACAGCCTCAAGAAGGCCTACGCGATGCGGAATCACGCCAGCGATCCGGAGAAGTTTTTCATCACCCTCAATTATGAGCGGGACGTGACCGGCAATCTCGAGAACGCGGCTCAGATTGGCGAGTTGTGGGCACAAACCTATCCACGCGATGTGCGAGCCTACTCGCAGTGGTCAGTTGTCTCGCGGATGGAGGGACGTCATGACAAGTCGCTGGATGAAGCATCTAAGGCTATCGCCATCGATCCGGACTTTGCCTTCGGCTACATCAGTCAGGCGAGGTCCTACCTTATTCTGGATCGCCTGGAAGAGGCCGAGAAAACGTTTCTTGCGGCGTCCGCCCACAAACTCGAGCCGGCGAACCTCTTTCTCCTGCGCTACTACGTCGCGTTCTTGAGAGGAGACGCGGCCGCCATGGAACGCCAGGTTACGCGGGCCCGGGATCGGCCCGACAGCGAAGACTGGATGACGCACGCGCAGGCTCTTGTTGCAGCCTACTCGGGGCGCTTGCAACTCGCACGAAGCCTGTCGCGGCACGCCATTGATTTGGCCCAGCAGTCCGGCAAGCATGAGAGAGCCGCTACATTCGAGGGCGCAACCGCACTTTACGAAAGCGTCCTCGGGAATGCGGCGGACGCCATCGCGCTAGGAAAGGCTGCTCTGAAGTTATCCCAAGGCCGCGACGTAGAATATGCGGTCGCATTTGTACAGGCGAAACTTGGAAATACTGAGCAGTCGCAGAAACTGGCAAGCGATCTGAATCGCCGGTTTCCCGAAGACACGTCGGTTCAATTCCAATACCTGCCGGTGCTTCGCGCGCTCGCCGATCTCAAGGAGGGTTCCCCCGCCAACGCAATACAGGAACTCCAATCTGCCGAGCGTTATGGACTCGCTATGAACGGACTAAGCCTCAATGCATTCTACGGTGCAATGTATCCGGCGTACGTGCGCGGCGAGGCATTTCTCGTTGAGCACAAGGGCGGGGAGGCCGCGGCCGAGTTCCAGAAATTAATTGATCATCGTGGGATCGTATTGGCCGATCCGGCCGCCGCGTTGGCACGACTTGAAATCGGCAGAGCTTGGGTGTTGGCGGGAGAGAAGGCAAAAGCGAAGACTGCATACCAGGATTTCCTCGCCCTCTGGAAGGATGCCGACCCTGGCGTCCCGATCCTGATCGAAGCGAAGAAAGAGTACGCTGCGCTACATTAGCTCTAACCACCGGCGGACCTCTATTCCGTTCCAGGCGGATTCTTATCCGTAACTTCTCCTCGTTTAGCGGGAAGTTCTCCAATCGGCCGAAGTTGGCAATGGTTCTCTAGTCGGTTGCTCGTACAAGTGCCAATGGTCTGTAAAACTGTCGCAGCGCCCTCTGCTGCCTTGCGATCGTGGACCTCGCCTCGGTGGGGAGGTCCGATTTGAGAGCCTGATCGTAGGAATCGAGCACCTGTCGAAGAGCATCCGTTCCGGTTTCGGCGGAAAGGCGTTCGAACGGAAACGAGCTGAAGTCTTCGATGACGTGCATGAGGGTTTTCCTGCCCATTTGCCGAATCTCGTTCCTCAACTCGACTGTGAACTGATCCAGCTTTTGCTCGACGCTTTCCGTGAGTTGCCGAAGTGCGGGTTCGGCGTGGGTTACAGGCGCGTCATGAAAGATCTGGCGGCATTGCGTACAGGCATCGATCAGCCGGACCAGACTGTAAACGGATTCCGAGTTCTTCAACACGCGTACCTTCTAATTCGAAGATGTCGACAAATCTTTCGCGGGAGGCAGTTTCGACGCATCCCAGCCTCCGCCTAATGCTTCGATCAGCGAAACACTGGCGGTCAACCGGCGCGTGAGCAATTGCGTGGCAACATCCTGGGCGTTCAACAGCGCCGCCTGCTCGGTGATGACGGTCAAATACGTCGTCGTACCGGCTCTATACTGCGCGGTGGACACGGTGAGGGCGCGGTTTGTAGCGCCGATCGTCTCCTCTACCTTGGCCGCTTCCTGTTCGAGAATCCGCAGTGCAGCGAGATTATCTTCGACCTGTTGAAACGCTCCGAGAACGGTCTGGCGATAGCTGGCGACGGTGGCGTCGTAGCCGGCCTGCTCTTCGGCAACAATGGCTTTTCTGCGGCCTGCATCGAACAATGTGTATGCCAGAGACGGACCGACGGACCAGATGCGGCTCGGCCAGCTGAACCAACTGGTCAGACTCAGGCTTTCAAAGCCAGCCGCGGCGCTCAACGTAAGAGTCGGGTAAAAGGCCGCCATGGCGATGCCTATTTGTTCATTCGCTGCAGCGACGCGCCGTTCCGACGCCGCAATATCCGGCCGCCGTTCGAGCAATTCTGAAGGAACCCCGATCGGTACAGTCGGCGGCAGCTCTGTAGATAACGAGGAAGCAATCGTGACCTCAGCGGGCGGTTTTCCGGTCAGGATCGCGATGGCATGTTCGAATTGAGCTCGTTGCACACCGAGTTCGATCAATGCCGATTGTGCTCCGTCGAGCTGCGACTCTGCCTGTGCGACGTCCAGGTCCGATGCCACACCGCCGGCAAAGCGGTTTCTCGTCAGCGTCAGATACTCCGTGTAGGACGCAACCGTTCGCTGGAGCAAATCCATCTCGCGGTCGATTCCGTGGAGCAGAAAGTAGTCCTGAGCCAGTTCGGACTGGAAGAGCAGACGGGCATTCTCCAGGTCGCCGAATGTTGCCTGTGCTGTCGCGGCTGCTGCTGTAATATTGCGATGGATGTTACCCCACAGATCCGGTTCCCACGCGGCGGCTGCTGCCGCAATGAACGTGGAGCCAAGCCGCCCGGCGCCGGAACTTGACAGCGCCCCGCCTTGCGCCTCAACCGCGGATGGGTTCAGCGCCGCGGTGGGATAGAGTCCTGAACGCGCGACACGAACGGCAGCCTTCGCCTGGCGGAACTGGGCTTCGGCCAGAAGCACATTCTGATTTGAAATGCTGACCTGCTCTTCCAGAGCATTCAGCGTGGTATCTCCATAAATCTCCCACCATTTGCCTTTCTGCAATGCGTCGCTGGGCTGCGCCTGTTTGAAGCCTTCCGGTGGTTGCTCTTTGAATGCAGTCGCTACGGGAGCCGCGGGCCGCCTGTAATATGGCCCTACAGTGCAGGCGGCGCACAGCAACGGAACGAGCGCGACTAAAAGAGTAGAGCGTTTCACTTTATCAAGCCTCCTGCTCGCGGGACCACGGACGTGACGCCGCAGGATGCGCGTTTTCCCACCACACACGGAGACGGTCGAAGTACAGGTAGACCACGGGAGTTGTAAACAGTGTCAGCATCTGGCTCACAATCAATCCTCCGATGATCGTGATTCCCAGCGGCCGCCGGAGTTCGGAACCCGTGCCAGTACCGAGGGCCAACGGCAGAGCTCCGAGCAGCGCCGCCATTGTCGTCATCAAGATCGGACGGAACCGCAAAATGCAGGCTTCGAAAATCGCATCCCGTGAATTCATCCCCTCATTCCGTTCTGCGGCAATCGCGAAATCGATCATCATGATGGCGTTCTTTTTGACGAGTCCGATCAGGAGGATGATTCCGATCATCGCAATCACGCTCAAGTCTGTCTTCGTGAGCATCAATGCCAGCAGCGCGCCCCCGCCAGCAGAAGGCAGTGTCGAGAGGATCGTGATCGGATGGATGTAGCTCTCATAAAGAACTCCCAGCACCAGAAAAACCGTCAGCAGCGCGGCGACAATCAGGATCGGCTCGCTGCTCAGCGATGACTGGTAGGCCTGCGCGGTCCCGGTGAATGAAGTCTGAACCGTGCGTGGCAGACCGACCTTCGCAGCCGCGGCCTCAACCGCAGCCACGGCGTCACCCAGCGCAACACCCTGCTGGAGGTTAAACGACAGTGTTACGGCCGGAAAGAGCCCCTGGTGAGCGATAGACAACGGCGCCGTGGCTGGAGCAAACCGGGCGAGCGCGGCCAGCGGGACTTGCTGCTTATCGGGCGCCGTCACGTAAACCTGCTTCAGTAATTCCGGATCCTGCGAGAACCGGGGCGCGACCTCCATCACAACGAAATACTGATTCAAAGGTGTATACATCGTCGAAACGGGACGCTGGCCGAAAGCGTCATAGAGCGTGTTGTCGATGAGCTGCGACGAAATGCCGAAGCGCGCCGCCGTCTTCCTATCGTAGGTCACCATGCGCTGCAGGCCGCGATCCTGCTGGTCGCTGCTCACGTCAGCGATGATCGGTATGTGGCGTAACTCCTCCAGTATCTTCGGCGCAACCGCGTCCAGGTCCGTCAGGTTGTCGCCGCGCATCGTGAACTGATACTGCGCATTGCTCTGCCTGCCGCCAATCCGGAGATCCTGGAATGCCTGTAAGTAGAGCGTCGCCCCAGGGATTGCTGCCAGCTTCGGGCGCAGCCGGCGAATCACGTCGTCGGCGCTTACTTTGCGATCCTCGAGCGGCTTCAACAGAATGAACATTCTTGCGGTGTTGACGGTTGTGCCATTTCCACCACCGCTGAAGGCTTGCACTGTATCGACGGCGGGGTCCGCGGACACGACGTTCACCATCCTCTTCAGGATCCGGTCCATCGCCTGAAACGACGTATCCTGATCGCCGACTGCATTGCCGTTGAGCCGTCCTGTGTCCTGCTGCGGGAAAAAGCCCTTCGGCACTCGAATATAGAGGACGACGTTCAGCGTGATCGTTGCGAAGAGCACCATCAGTGTCACAAAAGAGTGGCGCAGCACCACTCGAAGCGCACGGCCGTAAGCGTTGACGATCCAGGTAAAGACCCGTTCGCTCGCGCGATAAAGCCGGCCGTGCGTCACATGCCCTTTGAGAAGGTACGCGCACATCATCGGCGTTGTGGTCAGAGATACAATCATTGAGACGGCGATGGCGATGGACAGTGTGATCGAGAATTCTCGAAGCAGCCGCCCCACAATACCGCCCATCAGAAGCAGCGGGATAAATACCGCGACCAGCGAAATGCTGATGGTGAGGACCGTGAATCCGATCTCCCGGGCTCCCTTCAACGCGGCATCGAATGGGCGCATGCCTTCTTCGACATAGCGGGAAACATTTTCGATAACGACGATGGCGTCGTCGACCACAAACCCCGTCGCTATGGTCATCGCCATAAGTGAAAGGTTATCGATGCTGAAATGCAGCATGTACATCGCGCCAAACGTACCAACCAGTGAGATGGGAACGGCGACTGAAGGAATGATGGTGGCCCGCCAGTCGCGAAGGAAGACAAACACCACCAGAATCACCAGAAGCACCGAAAGGATCAAGGTGCGCTCAACGTCCGCGACCGACGAGCGGATCGTGACCGTCTGATCCATCGCAATTCGCATGGCGATCGTTTGCGGAATCGCGGCCTGGATCTCGGGTAACGCCGCACGAATCCGGTCGGCTGTCTCGATAATGTTGGCGCCGGGCTGGCGATAAATGATGACCAGAACCGATGGCTTGCCGTTGGCATAACCGGTGTTGCGCAGATCTTGAACGGAATCCACGACGTCGCCGACATCGCCGAGCCGCACTGCCGTGCCATTGTTATAGGCAATCAAAAGCGGTTTGTAGTCGACGGCCTTGAATATCTGATCATTGGCCGCGACCTCCCATTGTCTTTGATCGTCGGAGAAATGGCCTTTCGGAACATTCGCATTCGCACTGGCAAGTGCGGTTCTAACCTGCTCCAGACCGATTCCATATTTATTGAGGACCGTAGGATTCAATTCCACCCGCACGGCTGGAAGCGAACTTCCACCCACAACGACCTGACCTACACCCTGCATTTGAGAGAGCCGCTGCGCCATGATCGTGGACGCGGCATCGTAGATTTGTCCTTTGTCCAACACATCCGACGTGAGGGCGAGCATCAGGATCGGCGAATCCGCTGGATTTACTTTTTTATATGTCGGATTGTTCGGAAGATTGCTGGGCAGATAGCCGCGAGCGGCCGCAATTGCCGCCTGGACATCGCGGGCGGCGGCGTCGATATTGCGATCCAGGTCGAACTGCAGTGTAATACTTGTCGCTCCCAGGGAACTCGTCGAAGTCATCTCCGTCACGGCCGCGATGCGTCCAAACTGGCGCTCGAGCGGCGTGGCGATCGAGGACGCCATCGTCTCGGGACTTGCCCCGGGCAGACCCGCACTCACGGAGATCGTCGGAAACTCGACCTGAGGCAGAGGCGATACCGGCAAAAGTCCGAACGCGACCGCACCGGCGAGAGCAACCGCGGTGGACAAGAGGGTCGTGGCGACCGGCCTGCGGACAAATGGCTCCGAAAGATTCATGATCGTCCTACTGCGCAGGCTCCGGCTGCTCGAATGAGTTCAGCTCCGTCCGGCGTGCAAACCGGCGTCCCAACCGTTCGAACCAGAGATAGATGACCGGAGTGGTATACAGCGTCAGCGCCTGACTGAAGATCAGGCCACCGATGATGCTGATTCCGAGAGGCCGCCGCAGTTCGGCGCCGGTACCCGTACCAAGGGCCAGCGGGACTCCGCCGATCAGCGCAGCGACGGTCGTCATGAGGATGGGGCGGAATCGCAACAAACATGCCTGATAGATTGCCTGCAGCGGCGGCATGCCCTGCTTCCGTTCGGCATCCAGAGCAAAATCGATCATCATGATTGCGTTCTTCTGCACGATGCCGATCAACAGCACGATTCCGATCAACGCAATCACACTGAAATCGTTGCGGGTGATCATCAACGCCAGCAATGCGCCAACTCCGGCTGACGGCAATGTGGACAGGATCGTGATGGGATGAATATAGCTCTCGTACAACACTCCGAGCACGATATAAACGGTCAACAACGCTGCAAGGATCAGCACCGGCTCATTCGCCAGCGAAGCCTGGAACGCCTGAGCCGTTCCCTGGAACGCCGTCTGCATGCTGGGCGGCAACCCCACCTGGTTCTTTACTTCGTTCACCGCTTTCACGGCATCGCCGAGAGACGCATTCGGCGCCAGATTGAAGGAAAGCGTCACGACTGGAAACTGCCCCTGATGATTGACGGTGATCGGCGCCGACGTCAGCTCGACATGGGAAAATGCGCTGAGCGGAACCTGTCCGCCTGTCGGGAAGACGGCTGAGGCTGGTGTAGTGCCGGCGCCGAACACCGCTCCGGAAGCTTGTGAAGGTGCCCGGTTGCTTCCGTTAAAGGACGTCAGGATCGAAGTCGTTGCTGCCGCGGCCGCATTGCCTGGACCTTTTGACAATGCGGTTGAGGATGAGCCGCCGGACACCAGCCCGTCCGCGGTACCGGAAGCTCCGATTCCCGTCCGAATGAAGAGTTTGCTCAAGTCATAGGGATTTTGTTGAAACTCGGGTTTAACTTCGAGCACAACGTGGTACTGGTTCAATTGTGTGAACATGGTCGAGACCTGGCGTTGTCCATAGGCGTCGTACAGCGTCTGGTCGATGGCAGCTGTGGTAATACCGAGCCGTTCCGCCGTATCACGGTCATAGACGATCCGTGCGCGCAGTCCCTGCACCTGCTGGTCGCTCGCGACGTCCCGCAACTCCGGCCGCTCCTGTAACGCTTTCAACATCCGCGGCAGGTAGGCGTTCAACTCGGCAGCACTCGGATCTTCCAGTGTGTATTGGAACTGCGTGCGGCTGACCCGGTCTTCAACGCTCAGATCCTGGACGGGCTGCATGAAGAGGGTGATACCGGAGACTTGCGCCAGCTGCGGCTGGAGCCGGTGGATGACATCGGCCGCGCCCACTTTGCGCTGTTCGAGAGGCTTGAGGTTGATCTGAATGCGGCCGCTGTTCATCGTCGTGTTTGTGCCGTCAATGCCGATGAACGATGAGAGACTGTCGACTGCCGGATCTTTCATGATGATCTGTCCGAGCGCCTGCTGCTCCTGCGACATCTGTTTGAACGAAACGGTCTGAGCTGCTTCCGAAATTCCCTGAATCACACCCGTGTCCTGGATCGGAAAGAAGCCTTTAGGGATCACCATAAACAAGTAAACGGTGAAGCCAAGCGTTGCGGCAGCCGCAAGCAGCGTCAGGGTTCGATAACGCAGTACAACCTGCAGCGTCCTGCCATAAAAGTTGATGACGCTGTTAAACGCGCGCTCGGAAGCGTGATAGAAGCGGCTGCGCTGGTCCTCCCGCTTATAACGCAGCAGTTTCGCGCACATCATCGGCGTGAGCGTCAGCGAAACCACGGCCGATACGAGGATGGTAACGGCAAGCGTGACGGCAAATTCGCGGAACAGGCGCCCCACTATATCGCCCATGAACAGCAGCGGGATGAGGACGGCGATCAAAGAAATGGTCAGAGAAACAATCGTGAAGCCGATCTGTGCGGAGCCGCGAAGTGCGGCCTGCAGCGGAGTTTCGCCCTCCTCAATATACCTGCTGATGTTTTCGATCATCACGATGGCATCGTCCACGACAAAGCCGGTCGAGATCGTCAGCGCCATCAGCGTCAGATTATTGAGACTGTAACCCAGCAGGTACATGACGCCGAACGTTCCAATCAACGATAACGGCACGGCGATGCTTGGTATGACCGTCGCGGCGAAATTGCGGAGAAAAAGGAAAATGACCATGACGACCAGAGCGACGGTCAGCATCAACTCGAACTGCACGTCGGATACGGAGGCGCGAATCGTGGTGGTCCGGTCTGTGAGTATGCTGACCTGCACGGCTTTAGGCAGACTCGTCGTCAATGTCGGAAGCAACTGCTTCACGCGGTCGACAACGGCGATGATATTCGCGCCGGGCTGGCGTTGAATGTTCAGAATAACTGCTGGAGTGCCGTTCATCCAGGCTGCCTGCCGGACGTTTTCCGTATCGTCTTTAACCGTCGCCACGTCCGCCAGTCTCACCGGTGCGCCGTTCCGGTACGCAACAATCAGACCCGTGTAGTCTGCGCTTGAAAGCAACTGGTCGTTGGAACCGATCTGAAAGTCCTGCTGCGCGCCGTCAAAGTTGCCCTTGGCTTGATTCACATTTGCTGAAGCGATGGCGCTCCGGACATCTTCGAGATTAATGCCGTAAGATGCCAGCATGGTCGGATTCGCCTGGATGCGGACGGCGGGTTTCTGGCCTCCGCTGATGCTGACAAGGCCTACGCCCGGCAGTTGAGAAATTTTGGGAGCCAGGCGTGTATCCGCAAGATCCTCGACCGTCGAAAGCGGGATATCCGCCGAGCTGAGCGCCAGCGTCAGGATCGGTGTGTCTGCCGGATTGGTCTTGTTGTAGATCGGCGGCGAGGGTAAATCCGGAGGCAGGTATGTTCCAGAAGCATTGATGGACTGTTGGACTTCTTGCTCCGCCACGTCGATGTTCAAATTGAGATTGAACTGAAGCGTGATCACGGAGCTGCCATCGGAACTCGTCGATGTCATCTGCTGCAGGCCTGGCACCTGCCCGAACTGACGCTCCAATGGGGCGGTGACAGACGACGCCATGACGTCCGGGCTTGCACCTGGATAGGAGGTTACGACCTGAATGATCGGATAGTCCACTTCCGGAAGCGCCGAAACCGGAAGTTGCTTATAAGCAACCGCCCCTGCAAGAAGAATGCCCGCCATCAACAAGGACGTTGCCACTGGCCTCAAAATGAATATTCGGGACGGGCTCACGGTCTTGCGCCTTGTTTTGCGCCCGGTTTAGCCGCCGCTGCGTCGTCCGCAACTTGCGCGCGAACCGGACTCCCTTCGATGAGCTTGTCCACTCCGGTCATGACGACCGTGTCGCCCGGTTGAAGGCCGGACGTGATCTCGGTTTGATCGCCTTCCGTCGTTCCAGCCGTCACGTTGCGAAGCGTTACGGTCGAGTCCGGTTTCACCAGGAACACATAAGTGTTGGTGCCGGATCGCTGAATGCCTGCAGAGTTGACCAGAACGACGCCGCGCTTTTCCTGGACCAACAGCCGCACATTGACGAATTGATTGGGAAAGAGGTCGTCTTCCTTATTGTCGAACGTTGCGCGCAACCGCAGCGTCCCCGTGGTCTGATCGATTTCGTTGTCGAAGGTCGTCAAAGTTCCCTGCGCTATCTTCTTCTGCATATCGTGGTCGAAAGCTTCGGCGGCAAGGGTTTTGCCGGACTTCATCTTCTGGCGGATATCGGGAAGTTGATCTTCCGAAATCGTAAAGATGACGCTGATCGGTTTCACCTGCGTGATGATGACGAGGCCGTTCGAATCGGCGGCGTGAACGATATTTCCGGGATCGACCAGGCGGAGGCCGAGGCGGCCGGTGATCGGCGCTGTAATCTTGCAGTAAGTCAGATTGAGTTTGGCGTTGTCGATCTGGCCTTGATCGGCTTTGACAACGCCTTCGCTCTGCGCCACGATGGCTTGCTGGTTGGCAACCTGTTGTTCCGGAATCGCGTTCTGCTGCAGCAGCGTGCGGTAGCGAGTCAGATCGACTCTCGCGTTGTCGAGAATCGCCTGGTCCCGCACCTGCTGGCCTTCATACTGTTCCAGTTGGGCCTGATAAGGGCGTGGGTCGATCTCCATCAGAAGGTCGCCTTTCTGGACGACGTCGCCTTCGTGGTAGAGAACGTTCATAGTTCTCCATCGACACGAGCCTTCACCGTTACGGTGTAAATCGGCGTGACGGCTCCCAGACCGGAGAAATACACCCCGATGTTGCTGCGCCTGGCTCGGGTCGCGACCACCGGGACTGCGCCGCTACTCGCCTTCTGATCGCCTGGGAGCTTGTTTTGCAGCCTGAGCATCCTGCGGCTTGCCGCTCTTGAACCAGAAAAGGTAGACCGTGGCAGTGATCAGTATGATGACGGGCCACCAGAGCCATCGCCTCCGGCGCGGCCCTTTCGGCAGCACGGGCGGGAGTTCTTTTATCTTCGTTTCCTTGATCTCGATCGAGCTGTCTTTGATTTCGTTTAGTGATTCGGCACTCATCGCGCTTCAAGTGTGCGGGGTGGCTATATTTAGCGCGCCTGCAGAACGTCAGATACCCGTATATGACATTTGTCATATTGCAGGCGCGGTCATAGACCAGAGCGCGATTGCTGGAAGTAGATCCGCGTAGCGATCTGCTGGGACGGCAACTCCCCGCCTGAGTCAGGCGGGGATGCCCTCGCGCCGCGAGGGCCGGGGCGGTCTGTTCAAAGACGAATAGTACCGATTAATAAGGAGCGCTTCGCGAGCATCATAAGGTGGCTGCGCATCTTTGAACAGACCACCCCGGCGCTTCGCGCCACCCCTCCTAACTTCGGAGGGGACTATGCAAAACCGGGCCTATTCGTCACAGCACAGTTCCAAAACTTTTAACAGATGCGGCTCTCCACCTCCGGGATCGATTTGTTTTGGACAAGTCTGGTCATAGACCGCACCTGCAGGAGGCCATTACCGTAGCCGGAATATCCCGCGCTGAAGCGCGATCGTGACGGCGTGCGTGCGGTCGGAGGCTCCAAGTTTGGAAAGGATGTGCTGGAGATGGATTCGAATGGTGCCATCTGATGTGCCGAGCCGGTCGGCGATTTCTTTGTTCGCGAGTCCCTGGGCGACCAGTGACAACACCTCCACTTCTCTTGGAGTGAGCGCATGCTGCACTGGATATTCGCTCAGCCGCTCGCTGACTTCTGCCGGGACAAGGCGCCTGCCGGCATGCACCGTGCGAATGGCTCTCACAACTTCCGTGTGGACCATCTCCTTTAATAGATAGCCCTGTGCACCAGCCTTGAGTGTCCGGAAGATCTCCTGATCTCCGGCATAACTGGTGAGGGCAATAATCCTGGCCTGCGGGTATTCCCGAAGAATCGCTTCCATTACTGCGATGCCGTCCATGTCCGGCATGCGCAAGTCAATCAAGGTCACATCCGGAAGATGCATGCGAAACAGTTCCAAGGCCTCCCGTCCCGTACCTGCCTCCGCGACGAGCAGCATGTCGGGTTCTCCGGCCAGGATCCAGGCGATTCCCTTGCGGACAAGCGGATGATCGTCGGCGCACAAAATGCGGATTTTGGGGTCTTGTTGCATGTGAAGCTAACCGGCTGGTACAACCACGCGGATCGTGGTTCCCTTCACGCGGCCACTCGAGAGCTGGAGTTCCGCTCCCATTTGCCTGGCGCGTTCTTTCATTCCGGTGAGCCCGTAATGACCGGCGTGGCTGGACCCGACGGCATTGGCCAGTCCCTTGCCATCGTCCTCCACAGATAAGCAGATCGATCCATCTCTGAAACGAAGACCCACCTCGATGGTCGTAGCTTCCGAGTGTTGTATCGAATTCGCGATCGCTTCCTGAGCAATGCGCAGCAGGTTCGATTTAACATCCGACGGCAACGTGGCGGGGACATCTTCGAGGTTGAGCTTCAGCTGAATATCCCTGGCTTTTGTGATTTGCCGGGCGGCATCAGCAATCGCGGTATCCAGTCTTTCACTCTTATCGTTCGTACTCCGCAATCCCGCGATGGATTGCCGGGCCTGCTTCAGACATTGCGCCGAGTCGTCAATCAACTCGTGGAGTTTGCTCCGTTCCCGGGATTCGGGCAGACCCTTAGAAAGCGCCTGCAATCCCATCGTGATTCCGGAAAATCCCTGGATCAGAGTGTCGTGGAGTTCCCTCGCAATACGGCCTCGCTCGCCAAGCACGATTTCGAAGTGCCGGCTGAGGCTGCGGACACGCCGCCGCCAGACCAACCATGCGGCCAGACTGAGGCTCGCGCTGCAAAGCAGCAGGAACCAGAGGCGTTGATAGTAGTAGGAAGCCAGGTTGAATGCGAGGGCGGTACCGGCTTCATTGCAGATTCCGTCCGAGTTGCACGCCGTCACACGGAACCTGAACTTACCGGGAGGCAAATTGGTGTAATAGGCGGTGCGCCTGGTTCCGGCGTCTATCCAGTCCTTGTCATAGCCGTCGAGCAAGTAGCGAAATCGCAGTGCCGCGGGCGCTAGAAAACTGAGAGCCGTATATCGAAATTCCAGATCCTTGCGGCCCGGCGGGGAATTCTGAATCTCCTCCGGGTTCTCACTACGGTTATTCACTGTCACATCCTCGATCACAACCGGTGGTGCGGGAGCATTGCGCTGCAGCTTTGCCGGATCGAGCACCAGCAAGCCGCGAATCGTCGAGAACCAGAGTCTTCCATCGCTCGCTTTCCAGACAGCCGGCTGTACCCCCGACTTGCATTCGATCGTCCGCAAACCATCCAGCGGACTGTACGGAACGCTGGAAAACTTGTGAATCGCGCCCGCCGCAAATTTGCGCAAGTCCGGCCTGTTGACAGAAAAAATGCCTTTGCTCGAGGCCATCCAGAGCCGATCCTGGCCGTCCTCGGCAATGCCGTAAATTTCATTGTCGAACAAACCGTCCCGCATGAAATAGCTGAACACCTGTCCGTCTTTGATGAGGCGCAAACCCGCTCCCAGCGTCCCCATCCATAACAATCCTTCATGGTCTACATAGAATGTGTCCACTTCGCGCAACGGCGTTTCGCCTCGATTAAACTCACCGAACTTACCGTTCATATAGATCTGGAGGCCTTTTTCGGTCGCCGCAAGGAAATGCCCGTCCTTGTCTTCCCCTCCAGCAACTGTCGCCGGCGGCGCTCCGTCTTTTGTAAGCACAAATTTTCCGTTCACGAACCTGGTAAGGCCGGCAGTCGTCCCGATCCAGAGCACACCGCTGCGATCGTGGACCAGAAACTGAATGTGATCGCCGGGCAAGCCCTGGGCACTGGTGTACGTCTGGTAGACGTGACCGTCTCGAAGCTGATTGAGACCAGCGTTGGTTCCGACCCACAGGTCGCCATTAGTATCCTCGGCAAGAGCATAGACGTCGTCGCCGGTTAATCCCTGCCTGGTCGTCAAGACACTGATCCGTCCTTGTTCAAAGCGCGTCAGTCCGGAACCGATTGTTCCAACCCAGATGGTTCCAGCGTGGTCCTGAAGTACAGGACCTACATTGTTACTCGGCAGACCTTCGCTTATCGTGTATGGAACGGTGCGGCCGTCAAGAAACTGATTGAGCCCGTGTTTTGTACCAACCCAAAGGCTGCCTTCGCGATCCTCGTACAGGGAGTAAACGGTGCTTTGAGAAAGTCCGTCTTCTGTCCGGTAACTCTCGAACTGTCCGTGTCGAAGCCGGCTGAATCCGTTTTTCGTGCCCACCCAGAAGGTGCCGTCGTGCCCTTCCAGAAGACTGTAGACCCAGTTGTCGGCAAGTCCGTCTTTCACGGTCAGAAGGCGCTGCTTCCCTTCAGCGAAACGAATCAGTCCATTAGTCGTACCGACCCAGACCGCGCCGTCGCTGGCGCAAAGGAGAGCACGGACACTGGTGTCTGCGGGCAGCAAATCCAATGTGTGGTTGACAAATGAGGATCCTGTCCATGAACTCAACTGGTTCCCGTCGCCGCCGATCCATAAGGTTCCATCGGCCGTCTCGCAGGCCGCCCGGACGTTTGCCGTCGGCAATCCGTCGGCTGTTCCGTATACAACCACCTTTCCTTGACCCAACCGAGCCAGACCGTTGGTTGTGCACGCCCATACATTTTCATTCCGATCCGAAATCAGACACTGCACGGTGGTCCGTGGTGGTTGTTCCTTCTGGAAATATTGGCTCGCGACTCCGCCTTCAAGGCGGATCACCCCCGCGTCGTTAGTCCCGATCCACAGAACGTGTTGCCGGTCTTCGAGGATGTGCCGGATCCAGGCACCTTTTAATGCGCTTTGACTGCCGCCGTCGATTTCCGAAAAACGAACACCGTCGAAACGAACAAGGCCGGTTTCTGTTCCCAGCAAGAGATAGCCATCCTGGGTCTGCAGGATCGAGGTGACTGTCGCGTCCGGGAGGCCTTGCGGTAACTGCCAGATGCGATGCAGATACTGGGTGAGCGTTCGGCTCGGGTCCAGCGCAAAAGCAGGCATGGAAAACAAAGGAAGTATAAAGAGAGCAACCGCCGCGACAAATGACGCGCGATCCCGAAGCCGCATGTCGGCACACCTCAACGTCTACTTGGACCGTGCAAACAGAAATTGGTTATCAGCCCGCCAGGCCAATGGGACCGCTGCGCGTTCAAGGTGTTAAGAAGGGAGCAAGGAACACAAAAAGCTTAGCGCGACTACGCCGCAACCGAAACGTAAGACTCGCAGTAGTGGACGCAAATGTTGTGAGGGAGCGAACTCCCCGCCTAAGTTAGGCGGGGATGCCTCGCGAAGCGAGGCTGGGGCGGGGCGGAGCGCGAGCCCGACAGGGCGAAGCCTAAATATCTGTTCAAAGTTCGCGCGCAGCGGTCCATATAGATATTCCGCGTAGGGATCATCGATTAGAACTGATCGCTTCGCGAAATTAAAAGGATGCTGCGCGAACTTTGAACAGACCGCCCCACCTTCGCTGCGCGAAGGATCCCCGCCTGACTCAGGCGGGGACTTCCCCATTTCGACATCCTGCCGAAAAACAGCTTCGACAAACCAGATCCGCTTGTCGCCAAAACTGGACTACAACCAACTTTCGTGACTCGTATTGCCGATGCCGTCTTCGGCGCCATATCGAGCGCCCTCATATCGCCTGGTGCGATCCTTCTTCGGTACAGCGCTCAACGAGCGTTTGCGAGTCCGGCGCAACAAAAGCGATCGGATACGGCGGTCCCAACACACCGACAACGGTCATAAACCGGCCGGGCTACCCTCACGGGCACCGCCGGTCGCTCCGGCCTCGTACAAATATCTCACCCAGCCGGAAAACTGAATGATGCGGTACGTACTGCTCCGTCCGAATTCATTTCTTGAGTGCGGCTACCCAGTCCACGATAACGTTCAGAGCGTGCGTGGAGGCCGCATCGGCTACATTGCCGTTGAGCAGAAAACGTTTTCCGTCAGCGGTAACATCGTAATCGTACGCGTTGGCGAGATAGTGGGAGAGCGGGCGACCGGCGAACAGGGTTTGCGGCGGCCCTGGTTCGAGGGACAGTTTCGCGCCATCCGCTATTTTGATGGATGCCGCCATGACTTTGGCATCAGCCCCGATGAAGTACAGCTCCTTTCCATCGCCGCGCCATCGCGGCTGGTCGCCGCCATTATTGGAGATTTGCTTCGGTTCCTCGGCCGAAGGGAAGGCTCGCACATAGACCTCGCGGCGGCCTGACTCGTCCGATGTATAGGCCATCCACCGGTTGTCGGGAGAAAGCTGTCCGTAAGCTTCGTTGAACTCCGAATGTAAAAAAGAAATCGGCTTCCCGGCCTTTCCGTTGTCAAAAGGCAATACCCAGAGATCCTCGCGCGTTTTCAAGTTGGTTTCCGAGTACACGATAAAGCGGCCGTCGCGCGACCATTGCGTGGGTGTTTTGCGGCTGTCGCTCGAGAAGAATTCCTCTTCCTGACCGGTCCCGTTTACGTTGATCACATAGAAGTTCGGCACTCCCGCGACCCGATTGGATTGAAAAGCAATCCGGTCGCCCTTCGGCGACCAGAGCGGATTTTGTCCGAAGGTCGGATCCTTGTGCAGTAACTGTACGGCTTCGCGGGAAAGATCCCAGAGCCAGAGGTCCGATCCCGAGGTCCCAAGGCGCATGAACGCAACCGACTTTTCGTCAGGAGAAATGCTGGGCTGGAATCCACTGCCGGCTTGCGAAGCGAGGATTTTGCCGCTGCGATCGAACCAGGTCATGTCGGTTCGAGGAGAACCGCCCCCGGATTCGTACACCAGGATTCCGTTGTCCGAGGCGGTGACGGGAGCGTAGGCGACATTGGTGGTCAGAGAAACGCCGGTGGCGATCGGAACGGGGTCCCCCTCGGTCTGGCCGCTGCCGGGATCGAGCCGCTGGGCCAACAGAGTATTTTCGCGAATGAAGAGCAAGCGCCCGCTGCTAAAAACGAATCCCGATTCATCACGCAGGATTCTCCGGTTTTCCTTTCCGTCGAGCGAGCGGAAATAGATTCCGTTCTCTTCGGCAGACGCACGCGTGACGAGATAGAGAAAGTGGCGGCCATCCGGCAGGAATTGGGGGAAGCGGGAAATCCCTTTGGTTGTCTTTAGTACCAGATCGGGAGTACTTCCGTCTTCGGTCGTGCGATGGATTCCGAATCCCCCACCTTCCACGGTTGAGAAGAGGATCACCCCTTCGCGGTTCCACGTTCCTCCCCGGCCTTCCGGGGAATCGCACAGTGTTTGTGGCGGGCCGCCGCTGGCCAGCACCTTTTTGAGCTTGGCATCTGCAAAGAACGCGACATAGCGGCCATCGGGAGACCAGAACGGGTATGAAGCGCCGTCGGTGCCGGGAACCAATTGCGCTTCCGCGGAATCTATTGCGCGCAGCCAGAGCTGACCCTTCCCATTTGCAATAGCGGCGACGGCGAGAATCCGACCGCCTGGCGAGATGGCGAACTGCGGGCTGGATGCGTTCTCCGGCAGAGCGATCAGCATTCGCAGTGCGTGCTCGGGGGCCTGAGCCTGGCGGAAATAGAGGAACGAAACCACGCCCAGGGCAATCAGAAGCGTTCCGGCGGCAATCCATCCTGCCTTCGACGGCCGGACGACTGGAGCAACGGGCGGTGCGGCTTCGCGTTCGAGAAGAAGCCACGCATCGCCGATGTCGCGAAGACGCTGCCTGGGATCCTTCGCAAGGCACTTGTTCAGCAGCTGCCGGACCTCCGCAGGAACGCCGTTGAGTTTCGGCTCTTCCTTGATGACCGCCGCAAGAATCTCAGAGGTATCGCTGCCCTGGAATAGCCGTTCACCGGTGAGCAACTCATAAAACACCACACCGAAGGCCCAGATATCGGCTCGCTTGTCGACCACCTTGCCGCGAGCCTGTTCCGGGCTCATGTAGCCAGCCGTCCCCATAATTTCGCCGGCTCGCGTGGCGCCATCGAGCGTTCGGGTTGGGGAGTTTTCGAATGTACGGCTGGAATCCTCCGGATCAGCGATCTTAGCCAGACCGAAATCGAGCACCTTGACGACGCCGTCCGGAGTCAGCTTGATGTTGGCAGGCTTGAGGTCGCGGTGGATGATGCCCTTGTCATGTGCGGCTTCGAGCGCGTCCGTGATTTGCCTGGCAATGGCCAGAGCCTCGGCGTAAGGAATGGGCCCCATCCGGACGCGATCGGCGAGGGTCGGCCCCTCCACCAGCTCCATCACGAGATAATTCGGACCGACGTCATGAAGATGGCAGATATTGGGATGATTCAGGGCAGCGATGGCGTGCACTTCGCGCGAGAATCGTTCACTGAAGCGTTCTGCCGCGACCTTGAGGGCAACTTCGCGGCCCATGCGCGAATCGCGGACTCGATAGACTTCCCCCATCCCTCCTGCGCCGATAGGGGCGAGGATTTCATAAGGCCCGAGATGTGTTCCAGGAGATAGAGGCATTGAAGAGGATGAGTGTATACCATAGTCCTTTTGCTTCAAAGGAACGGGCCAAGCCGAACGGGAGATTGGTTCCCTTCATTGATGCCGCTTACATTCCTGCCTGACGGCTGCTTTTCATTGGGTTTATTTACTGGGATGAAAATGCGAAATACACTCGACGTATGATGGAGCTAAAGCAGCCGTGCCTAAACATCCAGACGAAAGTTACGTTTCGAAATATAAAAACAAATAGGCCGTATTCATTGGTGAAAGCTAATGAAGTCGTGGCTTCAGACAATACGTTTCAGACCATCCAGTCCATTTGCAACGAACCAGAAATCTACGATTTTCTGTTTAGGTCGAGCCTAGCCGGGCAGCCCTATCCGCTGGAAAAAGCTGAAAGCCTCCTAAATTGGGCTGCCAAGGGATGGAGAGAATCTACTCATTTTGTCTTTCTGATTATTAATGTCCAAGGGGATGTCTGCGGCGCTGTCGAAATTAAGTCGAATTCTCTTTCTCGCGCTGAAATTGGCTACTGGGCCTCAAAAACTCATTCCGGAATCATGTCACCTGCCGTAACAGTTCTCTTAGAGATTGCGAAAGAAATGGGGTTTAGGAGTTTGTTTGCTTTTGTGAAAAAGGCAAACACTAGATCCATCGGAGTCCTTGAGCGAAATCACTTCAGGCGAGAACTTATCGAAGACCTGAGTAAGGGCGAGGCACGACTCGAATTCACTCGCATACTGCAGGCAGTCTAAACCACTTGTTCCCGCTGCAGAGAGTTGACATACGCGTGATGTCGGCGCGTCCGGCAGACGAAGTCCATCCGGCTCATCCAGTGCCGCGCTGACGGGCCAACCCCCCAGCATCAGTCCAACGAACAAAAGAAGTACGATCAGCCATTTTTGAGTACGCATTAAAACCGTCTCGCAACCTTCAAGACCTCAATATAGGAGTGCAGTATCTCTGGCGTCAGCCGTTACGTTTGGAGTCATGCAAAGAAATAGGGTGACTCGATGACCTGGCGGATATCGTTCCCGGCAAACCGCAGTCGTCCGCTTCCAGTTTCTTTTGCCGCTAAATGTCGGATCCAAGGTGACGGGATTATATGAAAGGAATTTGCAAGGAAGCCGGGCTTTTTTCAAAAACCTGCTACGAATTTGCAAGGAAGCTGGCTTATTTCAAAAAAGCTGGCACGAAATGACAAGGAAGCTGGTTATTTCGAAAAACCTGACACGAAATCGCAAGGAAGCCGGCTTTTTTCAAGAAACCTGGCACGAAATGGCAAGGAAGCTGGGTTATTTCAAGAAACCTGGCACGAATTGGCAAGGAAGCCGGCTTATTTCGAAAAACCTGACACGAAATGGCAAGGAAGCTGAGTTATTTCAAAAAAGCTGGCACGAATTCGCAAGGAAGCCGGCTTATTTCAAAAAAGCTGGCACGAAATGGCAAGGTAGCTGGCTTATTTCAAAAAACCTGACACGAATTTGCAAGGAAGCCCGGTTTTTTCAAAAAACACGACACGAATTTGCAGGGAAGCTGGCTTTTTTCAGAAAACAGGGGACGAACTTATAAGGAAGCCAGCTTCCAGGAAAATCAGCCGACTCTTTTCGCCAATTAAGCTTAGCGCGGCTACGCCGCAACCGAAACATAAGACTCGCAGTAGTTGACACGCAAATGCTGTGAGGGAGCGAACTCCCCGCCTAAGTTAGGCGGGGATGCCCTCGCGCAGCGAGGCCGGGGCGGGGCGGAGCGCGAGCCCGACAGGGCGAAGCCTAAATATCTGTTCAAAGTTCGCGCGCAGCGCGTTCCTTGTGAATATTCGCGTAGCGCACCGATTAGAACAAGGGATCGCTTCGCGGAAATTCATATGGAACGCGCTGCGCGCGAACTTTGAACAGACCGCCCCACCTTCGCTGCGCGAAGGATCCCCGCCTGACTCAGGCGGGGACTTCCCCCATTTCGACATCCTGCCGAAAAATCAACTTCGACAAACCAGATCCGCTTGTCGCCAAACCTGGGACGACAACCAACTCTCGTGATACTCGTAGTGCCGATGCCGTCTTAGGCGCCATATTGAGCGCCCTTATATCGTCTGGTGCGATCCTTCTTTCGGCTCATCGCTCAACGAGCGATTTACGAATCCGGCGCAACAAAAGCGACCGGATACGGCGGTCCCAACACACCGCCAACGGTCATAACCGGAGCTACAAACCCAGCGAAACGTGGGTAACGGATTTTGTCGTCTCCGTCCGAAAACCGTGTTAAAAACTAAAAACCTACTAGTTCCTTATTTCTTCCTGAGGGCATCGAGGACACGCTTCGGAGTCAGCGGATACTCCTGCAGGCGAACACCGGTTGCGTCGAAGAAGGCATTGGCGATCGCGGCGGCTGCGCCCGCCATCACTTCTTCGCCGGCTCCCGTCGAGCGCTCGTTCAGCCGTTGTACGACGACAGGCGTGACGGCCGGACATTCTTCAAACCGGAGGATCGGATAAGTGTTCCAGTCCAGGCTCGTCACCCCCGTTGTGTTGAAGAGGACTTCCTCTTTCAACATGCGGCTGACGGTCTGAACCAATTGCCCGCTGATCTGATTTTCGATGTTGCCGGGATTCACCGCGAGACCGGCATCGATCGCGCCGTACATGTGTTTCGCGCGGACCACACCCGTATCTTTATTAACTTCAATTTCTGCAACGGCCGCTCCATAAGAAGCCAGATGTGTGC
Organism: uncultured Acidobacteriota bacterium; assembly: GCA_963738025.1. Classification (GTDB taxonomy): domain Bacteria; phylum Acidobacteriota; class Terriglobia; order 20CM-2-55-15; family 20CM-2-55-15; genus 20CM-2-55-15. The sequence goes on from CAVTWA010000005.1 coordinate 243,298, forward strand.
CGATCCCGATACCCCGGCCGGTGACTGTTCTGGCATTTGACAGATTCGCGGCCGCAAGGCGCGGCGACCATTTCGCCGCCTCCGCCACGGCGTTCAGCACTCCCAGCCACCGCTCGTCCTTGATGTTCTGGCGGCGAAAAATATAGGGATCAATCTTTGCAAGGTATGCGAGCTGATCGATGGCCTGTTCCGAAGTGAACGAGAAAGACAGATCCAGGGGTGAGCGCAGCCATGCTCCTTTGAGATAGCCGGAGCCGGGCACCCGGTGATTGACCAGCTTCAAGTTGGGGACGTCGTACATCGAGCCGAGATTTAGAGGGCTGACTTGCTGGGCAGCGGAACCATCCCGCTCGGCGGCGGCTATTCCTGTCAATTGAGCCGAGGTCTCGACGTTACTCCAATTGTGCTGCCAGCCGTGGTATTCGTACGCGATGATTCTGCCGGCGGCGTCCGCTGCGGCCCGCACCTCGCCGAGGTGCGAGGGTCCATAATTGTCCCAGCCATGCTCGTCCCATCGCATGAACTGCAGGCGAACGGGTTTTCCCGCAATCTGCGACATGATGGCTGCTGCTTGAGCGACATCATCCTGACAGCCGTGGCCGTAATTGCTCGCTCCCTCCTGATACCGTACCTGGATTTTTTCGGCGTTCAGCCCGAGCACTCGAGCAAGGCTTGTGCGCGTGCCATAAATGTCCTGAGTGGTTGATATGACGAGCGCGGAGTCCGGCTTTACATCCGCAATTGCGCAGTTCGGACTGAACGGCGCGTGCATCTGATACGGCCCGCGGCCGGTCAGAGAGACAACGTGCGGTGCACCGGAGGCGGCGTTTGCGACGTCTCCTTTCTCCTGAACAACGCGATCCTGAGTCCCTGCAGAACGCATTTGTTCGTGCATCCGGGCGTTGCCCGGCAGCGCCGGCCGTATATCCCATTGGACTTTCAACTGTCGAGCCGCCCGAATGGCCTCCCACTCGTTATCCGCCACAACCCCAAGGAAGTCTGCCCGGCGGACCAGGCGAGCGCCGGGGATATTCCGGATCGAGTTCTCGTCGATGCTCAACACCTTTGCGCCTGCGCCATAAGCGCCCTGGCCGCGGGGTCGCACCACACGGCCGTGCAGCATGCCAGCGAGCCGGACGTGTTGCATGTAGATATGCGTGCCTTGGACCTTTTCCGGAATATCCCGTCGCGGCACCGCCGCACCGATCAGTTTGTAGCTGGATGCGGCTTTCAGGGGGGCAGATCCTGTGAATGCGACGTTAAATGTCCTGTCTCCAATGAGGTCGCCGTAGGTCGCAGACTGTGCTGGATTTCCAGCAATGGAAACCACTCCTTTCGAGACACTGAGGCGTTCAACGGGAGCATTGAACCGCTTCGCAGCCAGTTGAAGGAGTGCAAGGCGCGTTTCTGCGGCAGCTGTACGGATTTGTGGCGAGCCTCGATTAATAGCGGCGCTCGAATACGTCCCGCCCTGGTTGGGCGTCACGTTCGTGTCGAGTTGAACGGATCGAACCTGGTTCATGTCCAGGTCCAGTTCGTCGGCGGCGACTTGCAGCAGCGCAGTTGAGGCGCCCTGCCCCAGTTCCGCAAAGCCGATATAGACAGTAGCTGTATTGTCGGAATGAATCGCCAGCCAGGTGTCGATCTGCCTCGGGTCCAGCGAACGAGGGGACGAGGGGCCTGACCCCCTTTGCCCGTTCTGTTGCTGTCCGTCGAGTTCATTTCCGAGACTGAACCCGATGACGAGACCTCCGCCTGCTTTCAGGAAATCACGCCGGCTGCTCATTTCGCGGCCCTCATTGCCAGAGCGGCACGTTGGATTGCCTTCAGCACTCGTGGATAGGTGCCACAGCGGCACAGATGACCGTTCATTGCCGAGCGGATTTCCGCCTCGGTCGGTTGTGCATTTTTCGCGAGAAGTTCGGAAGCCTTCACGATCATGCCGTTGAAGCAATAGCCGCATTGAAGGGCTTGTTCATCGATCATCGCCTGCTGTACCGGGTGCAGGTCGGGAATCCTGGGGAGTTTCTTTTGCGCGGCGTACCAGGCCGGGATGCCTTCCAGCGTTGTTATCGATTTTCCGCCAACCGATGAAACCGGAGTCATACACGATCGAGTCTCGACTCCGTTGATCAGCACCGAGCATGAACCGCATTGTCCTAACCCGCAACCAAATCGCGGCCCCTGCAGGTTGAGATCGTTGGACAGAACGTAGAGCAGCGGCATATCCGCGGGTGCGGAGACTGTCCGCATCTGCTCGTTGACCCTGATCTTGTAGTCGCTTGCCATCGCGGCCTCCGGAGCGCCCTGAAATACTGCGAAGAAGATTAGTCACAAAAAGGCACATCAGGCACAAAAAAGATTTCACCTTTGTGCCTGATGTGCCTTTTTGTGACTAATCTCCCCCTGAAGAACTATAATCCGGCGAAAAAGGGGGAACAGCTTCATGCCACTCTTAGCCTTGTTGCCTGTCATCACTGCGCTGCTCGTTCAGCAGCCGGCCGCGCCGCCGTCGCTGGATTTTGAATATTTCAAAGCGCACATCCAGCCGATCTTCACCACCAAACGTGTAGGTCATGCGCGATGCGTTTCGTGTCACGCTTCGGGAACGCCGATGCGTCTGCAGCCGCTTCCCCAGGGCAGCGCTACCTGGAACGATGAAGACTCGCGCAAGAATTTCGATGTCATCAGGGCCAGAGTTGTCGCGGGCAATCCGCTGAAGAGCAAGTTGCTGACTCACCCCCTGGCGCAGCAGGCAGGTGGAGACCCCGGGCACGATGGCGGAAAGCATTGGGCGTCGCAAGACGACCCGGAGTGGCAGATGCTGGCGGCCTGGGTCCGGGGTGACACGCGCACGACGACACCTCCGCCTAAGAATGTCCGGATCATCCAGACCAACAGCGCTGGGGACAATGTGGACATTATCGATCCTGTCACCAATAAGGTTGTTGGATCGATCGCCGGCATTGAAGTCAATCACGGTGCTGCCGCAGCACCCGACGGAACCCGTTTGTACGTCAGCAACGAAGCCGACAGCACGCTCGACGTGGTCGATACCAAAACACTTCGAGTGACCAGCAAGATTCCGCTAAGCGGTCATCCCAACAACATTTCCATCAGCAAGGATGGAAAGCGAGTCTATGTTTCGATTGCAGTTGCTCCCGGGACCGTCGATGTCATCGATACCGCTTCGCTGCAGCGCGTGAAAGGAATTCCGATCAAAGGCGCCGTGCACAATACTTACGTGACGCCCGATGGCAAATACGTCGTCGCCGGCTCTGTCGCCGGGAAAACAATGACCATCATCGATGTTCAAACCGAACAGCCCGTATGGACCATGGATTTCGATCTGGGTGTCCGCCCCCTCGCGTTCGAACGCAATGCAGACGGTTCCACCAGGCGCGTCTTCGTCCAACTCTCCGGGTTCAATGGATTCGCAGTAGTTGATTTCGCAACCCACAAGGAACTGAACCGTATCGAGCTGCCGAAAATCGCAGCAGGGAAGCAGCCTGTTCTCGAAGGCGGTAACGAATCGCATGGTATGGCGGTCACTTCCGATGGAAAGATGCTTGTCGTGAACAGCCGGCTCAACAGCGCCGTTTATGCTTACTCGCTTCCGGATTTGAAACTCATTGGCTCCGCCGATGTCGGGAGAGCTCCGGATTGGGTCACCCTGACGCCGGACGGTAAGGCCGCTTATGTAGCAAATGCCGGATCGAATTACGTGTCCGTCGTCGATCTCAAGGCGATGAAAGAAACCACACGCATTCCAGTAGGACAGGTTCCGAAACGAAACATCACCGCGCTATTGCCATAAACCTTGTAGGGGCGGTCTATGACCATACGTGTCCAAGACAGAATGGACGAGTAAAGGTTTGAATGTAGTGGATGCGATGTAAACCTGGTTTGGCTGTCAAGCTGTTGGAGCAGTCCCCGCCTTACTAAGGCGGGGACTGTGGCCACTCATCGCTAGATCGGTTTCTATTTTCGACAGCTGTGGTCTATGACCGCCCACTGACGTCTTTGGGAAATCGCGGGCGGTCATAGACCGCCCCTACAATACGGAGGAATCATGATTAGCAGTTTTGCATTAGTACTCATGGGAGCGATGGCGGCGACGCCATGCGAGAATTTGAAAACCGTCGAATTGAAGCAAGCCACAATCACGGCCGCCGACTTCGTTCCTGAGGGGCCGGCTCCGGCGCGCGGCGGTGGTGGTGGCGGAGCGCGCGGCGCCCGAGGCGGCGCTGCGCGTGGCGCTGCGCCCGCAGCTCCGGCCGCGCCGGCTCAACCGCCGGCGATGATCCCTGCGCATTGTCGCGTTCAAATGGTTCTCAAGCCGACTGCCGACTCCTTGATCAATATGGAGCTGTGGTTACCGCCGGCTGAGAAGTGGAACGGTAAGTTCATGGGTGTCGGGAATGGCGGATTTGCCGGTTCCATCCAGGGGCTGGGTAACGATATGCCTCAAGCCTTGCGGCTGGGGTACGCCACCGCCGGAACCGACACCGGCCATCAGGAGCAGGGTGGCAACTGGGCTATTGGTCATCCCGAAAAGATGATCGATTTCGGTTACCGCTCAACCCACGAGATGACGCTCAAGGGCAAAGAACTGGTCAAAATTTTCTATGATCAGAGCGCGAAATACGCTTACTTCAAAGGCTGCTCCACCGGAGGCCGCATGGCTCTGATGGAAGCACAGCGATATCCCGAAGACTATGATGGCATCATTGCAGGCTCGCTGGCGAACCGGCACATTCACATGTGGACAGCAGGCGTCGCCCGCAGTATCGAGTTGTCGCGCCATCCCGAGGAGAGCCTTCCCGCCGAGAAGGCGACGCTGGTGAATCAGACGGTCATGAACACCTGCGACACACTCAAGGAAGGATTTCTAAACAATCCGGGTGAGTGCAAGGTCGACTTTTCCAAACTGCTCTGTGCTGCCGGTAAGGACGACAATACATGTCTCACGGCGCCGCAGTTGAAAACCGTGAATACTTATTATGGTGGATTGAAGAACTCCAAAGGCGAATTGATCTTTTCGGGGCAAGCACTCGGTAATCCTATCGGGGCACAACGCGCGACGAACCAATCTCCTGGCGGGACCTTCGATATCGTTCGCATCGCGTTCAACGATCCGAACCTGGACTGGCAGAAATTCGACCTCGACCGGGACATGCCGCTCATCGATAAACAGCTCAGCTATGTGGACTCGGTTAATCCCGATCTCGGCAAATTCAAATCGAAAGGCGGAAAGCTGCTGCTGACGCATGGCTGGTCCGATACCACCATCACACCGGAGACGACGATCTGGTACTACGACTCCGTCCTGAACAAGATGGGCAAGAATCAAAGCAACTGGATGCGTCTGTTCATGGTTCCGGGCATGGCCCATTGCGGCGGCGGTCCGGGCATAAACACGTTTGACTCCATCGGCACACTTGAAAAGTGGGTGGAAAAGGGAGTCGCTCCCGAGCAAATGATGGGGACCGGTGCGCAAGGCACTCTCACCCGTCCTCTTTGTCCCTATCCGCAAGCGGCGCAGTATAAAGGGACCGGAGATTTAAAGGACGCAGCGAACTGGGTGTGCAAGTAAGAATAAGAGAGATTAGCCGCAAAAGGCACAAAACGCACAAAAGGGTTCGGTTCCTTTTGTGCGTTTTGTGTCTTTTGTGGCTAATCTCTTCCTTGGCTGAAGGAGCGCAATCAACAGCGAAGAAGAGCGTCTGGGACGGCGCCTACACTGCTGAGCAGGCGGCGCGCGGCGCCCAAGCCTATGCGGCTAATTGCGCGGGATGCCATCAATCGGATCTGGGCGGAAAAGGTGAAGTGCCTGCCTTAAAGGGCGACAATTTCATGGAGCGATGGCACGACTACAGCGTCAAGCCTTTGTTCGACATGATCAGAACGGAGATGCCTCCGCTCCGTTTCCGCACGCCGGAAACCAAACCGCTTCCCGATAACACCTATGTCGATATCATTACCTATATTTTCAAAAACAATTCATTCCCTGCTGGTAACACTGAATTGGCACTTGGAATATTGGACAGAGTTCAGATTCTGGCCAGGAACGGTGTGCAACCTCCTCCACAGTTCGCGCTGGTTTTGTCGGTCGGTTGCATGACTTACAAACCGGTTTCGTGGATGCTGACGAGCGCCACCGATCCGATCCGGGCAACCCTGCCCGACATCGGGACGAAAGACGAAGTCGAAGCCGCGAAAACGAGAATACTGGGATTGCGGGATTATCGCCTCGCCGACTTCGGTTATCTCGGCAGAGGTTTTTCAGCCGATGCGCTGGAAGGCCATCGGATTCTGGTGAAGGGTTACATTATCCGGCAGCGGGAGTTCGAACGGATCAGCGTCACGTCGGTTACCGACATCAGTCCCGAGTGTTATTGATCATTTTGCGGATGCGCGAGTAGGCCGCTATATCGAAGGGTACCTTTCTGGAATGTTCCGTCGATGGTGGCAAGTGCAGGAGAATGGGTTCGGCCTGGTATGGTTCTTCGCCGAAGAAAAATCCTGTGACGCCGCCGGCGCGACGTCGCTCGCCGTTCAACCCGCCATTTTCCCCTTGGGACATTCTCACTTACCTCCGGAGGAGTTGGAAGCACCTGGGATACCATTCAAGACTCCGTATCTGTACTGCAGGTTGAGGTTGGCGGCTCAACGGCATGCGTCGCTCTATCAAGTTGATAGGAGGACCGATAGCCAATTCGCGGCGAAATTCATGACGCAAATTGGCATTTGTAACAAATCATGAGCAGCTCCGATCATTTTCTGAAGCCATCGACATTGGAAGGTCTGATGAACCGGGCCGTCGGCGTACTGGCAGGACTCGGTATCGGTCCAGGGTACATTCACGTATTGGAGGTTAAAGGCCGCCGGAGCGGAAAAACCTATCGCACTCCGGTGAACCTTCTCGAAAGGGACGGCCACCGTTATCTTGTCGGAGGCCGCGGGCATACGGCCTGGGCGAAGAACGCGCTAGCGGCGGGTGTAGTAACGTTGCGCCGAGGCCGGAGATCGCAGCGTTTTCGAGTAATTCCGCTGACTGACGACAGGAAACCCGAAATTCTCAAGGCCTACCTGCAGGAATATCGCGGGACGGTTCAGCGGTTCTTCAGCGTCGCCGCCGATTCGCCGATCGATGCATTTGCCTCGATTGCGGACATGCATCCTGCTTTTGAAGTGGTTCCACTGTAAGCGCGCTCTATGAGCGCGCTTTCAATTAATCAACTAAAAACGGGCGGTCATAGACCAGCGCAAAGTAGTGCCTTGTAAAGGTCTGAATGTAGTGGATGCGATGTAAACCTGGTTTGGCTGTAAGCTCGTGAACCAGTCCCCGCCTTACTAAGGCGGGGACTGGCAGACACCAACCACGCCCCTACATTTTGATGGCGCGGGTCCGCTCGGCGACGCTCCGGCCGAAGGCGGTTGCATCCGTGGGATTATCACTGATGCCGCAGACCTTGCCATTCTTCGCGATAATCACGGCGTCGGCCCAGATCGCGTCGGCCGGCATCGGCGCGACGTACTCGCGCCGCATACGGGCGAGCGTCTCGTTCATTTCTGCCGAATCATCGGGCAGGCGCCGCATCCGGATATTTGCCCGTGCCTGGACGGCGCCCACGGCGGCCGCCAACGCCAGCTTTTCCGTCAATCCGGAAGAGCATTCAAAGATGACGAGTACATTGATCATCGGCACATAAAGCTATAAGATTCGGTCGAAAGTCACAAGGATGCATATGAAAACGATAGCTGGATTGTCTTTAGGGATGTTGCTTTTAGCGGGCGTCGCCAACGCTCAGCAGCGCTCTTCAGCGGCCTTGCCCGACTGGAGTGGCGTCTGGCAGATGATTGGCCCTACGATCTTCGATGCCGCTACCGTCGAACCTAAAAACGGACGGGCCGGTGATGCCGGTGTTCGCGAGCGTCCGCCGTATAACGCCGAGTGGGAAGCGCTTTACTTAAAGCACATCGATCTGATCAAGCAAGGCTTGTTTCCGGATCCGGTGACGACCTGCGGGACGCCTCACGGCTTTCCGAGAATCATGAATGTCCCCGACGTTTATGAATTCGCAGTCACACCGCAGCAAACATGGATCGTCGCGGAGAATGGGCCTGGCGTGCTGCGGATATATACGGACGGCCGCGAGCATCCGAAAGCGGAAGATCGATGGGCTACCTATACAGGCGACAACGTCGGACGTTGGGAAGGCGAAACCCTGGTCTTCGACACCGTTTCCGTGAAAGGCTGGAGTGAGAAAGACGCCATCGTTGATAGAACCGGTCTTGTCGTGAGCGACCAGATGCATGCCGTCACACGCATGCACAACGTCGATGCCAACACGCTCGAGGCCCAGATCACGATTGACGACGCCAAAGCCATGACGAAACCGTGGACCGTCACCAAACGCTATCGCAAACTGCCTGCAGGCACGCGCGTTTATGACTACGGGTGCTCGGAGAACAATCGCAATCCCATAACCGAATCCGGCCAAACCTTAACCCTCGGCTCCGATGGAAAGCCGATCGACCGAATCATCAAGAAATAAAGGAGACCTCATGAAGCGGATCGTTGCAGTATTCGTCATCAGCATTGCCATCGTTCTGGCCGCCCAGAGCGCGTTCGCTCATCACTCGGCTGCGATGTTCGACAACCAGAAGGTCAAAGAACTCAGCGGCACGATCAAAGAGTTTCAATGGAAGAATCCTCATGTCTGGATTCAGCTTTACGTGGCGAATGCGGCGGGCGTGAAAGAGGAATGGAGCATTGAAGGCGGTGGCCCGAATTCGCTGTCGCGGCAGGGATGGCGTCCGACGACCTTCAAACCCGGTGACGTCGTGAACATCAAGGTGAACCCGATGAAAGATGGCTCCACTGGCGGCCAGTTCGTCGGAGCGAAGCTCGCCGACGGCAAAACGATCGGAAACTTCGAAGGCGGCACGTACTAGGAAGAGATTAGCCACAAAAAGGCACATAAAGCACAAAACGGACTTACAGTCTTTTGTGCTTTTTGTGTAACAAGGCTGTAAGTTTTAGTTTTTTTAACCAGTTTTTTTGACGGAAGCGACCGAGTTGATTTCGGCCGGACGTTGAAATGGGGAGACTTCCCGCCTGACTCAGGCGGGGCCTTCGCCCCTCACAGGTTCCGTCGGCTTTTTGGTTGCAGCGTAGCCGCACATCTCTTATCTGATCGTGGGGAGATGTCCGCGTTTATACACCATAAATGTCCGCTTGAATTCCATCACGACAGCGCCGTTCTGGTTATAGCCCGTCGTTTTGACGCGGACAATGCCCACGGCTGGCCTTGATTGAGATTCCCGCTTTTCGAGAACCTCGCTCCTGGAATAGATCGTGTCCCCCTCAAAAACTGGACTGGGCATCCGCACTTCGTCCCAGCCGAGGTTCGCGAAAACGTTTTGTGTCAGGTCGATCACGGACTCACCCGTGAGGATCGCGAGGGTGAGACACGAATTGACGAGGGGTTTTCCGAACTCTGTTTTTGAGCTGTAGTTGTAGTCGAAGTGCACAGGATTCGTGTTCATCGTCATGAGCGTGAACCACGTATTATCGGCGGCGAGCACCGTACGTCCAATGGGATGTTCGTAGATATCTCCGACCTCGAAGTCCTCGTAGAGGCGGCCGGTCCACCCCTTTTTGATGGTCATGAAGTGCTCCTACCAGGCTTTGATAACGTTAACGATAAATTTTCAGGTTGTTGTATGCCGCTTCAATGTCGTCCTCGCGAAGACGCGCATAATAGGCCCAATCTTTGTATTTCTCGAGCAGCAGTGTCTTTTTCAATTCGTCCAGGCTCTTGCCTTGAGACATACCAGCGGAAACAGCCTCTTGAAGATCTTCGAAGAATTGCCGTGCTTCTGCAATATCGGCCTTTTTGAATAATGCGCTGCCATGGCCCCCGGCGAGAAAATCGAAGTCAATGCTCTCGATGGTCTTGTACGACTTGATCCACTCTGTCATCGCATGGCCATCGAAATTACCGCACGCGCTGGGTAACGAGCGCAGTGAGGCTCCCACGAGAGCATCCGCCGGAAAATCCGCCGCGAACGCCGCGCGTTCGGATGGAAAGAACACCACCGTGCCGTCGTCGGCATGATTCTTCCCGGGATAAATAAGGTGAATTGTCTTACCGCCCAAAGTGATCTGCATCCGATCCGAGAACACAATGTCGGGCCGGCGGACCTCAGCGTAGTATTCGGCGGAAGTCATGTGCCCGTCGTGATTGCGATCGTGGGATTGGAAGAAGTTTCCCGGCATTCCGCAGATGCCGGGATGCGCCATCGCAGGACCGACGATTTCTTCCAGTTCGAACTGTCCGTTGTTATTCCGATCAATCATATCGCCGGGCATGTGCGGATAGCGTCCGTCCATATTCCGGAGCACGCCCTCCTGCGCGACGAACTTCGCCGTGTCGGCGAATGCCGCGCCACCTTCGATGTGGTCCCAATGACTATGGCTGTAAATGACGTAACGGACGGGCACTCCTGGAAACCGCTGGTCCAATTGTCCCTTCAGCCATGCCGCGAAGTCTGTACTGATGGGATCGACGAGAACAATTCCTTCCGGCGTGACATAGAACAGGCTGTACCATGCGCCATTTCTCGCGCGATATAAGCTGTCGGTGATTTTGATGATTTCCCGGGCGGGGCCGCGCCCCGGAGGTCCCTGGGAAAGCGCGATTTGTGATATTGCAAAAATGACGATAATCAACAGACGCAAGCGGCCTGGCATGTAGATTTTTGTCCTCGTGCCGGTTAGTATCCTCAGGTGCAGCAAAAAACACAACAAAGGCCTGGGCGGCCGTCTGGACCGAGTCTGTTCAGCCTGCTGAAACCGTATAAAAGGCTGATATTCCTTCTCATTGTCGTGACCGTTCTGGGCAACGGTCTGAATCTTGCCGTTCCAAAGCTCATTTCCTATGCGATCGACAGTTATCGACAGCAAAGTCTGGTCCTGTCGACCTTGTTGATTGAGTTTTCGCTGGTTGCTGCCGGCATCTTCATATTCGGATATCTGCAAACCGTTACCCAGACATATGCCTCCGAACGGGTGGCGCGTGATTTACGAACGCGGCTTGTCACCAGGATTTCGGCTCAGGACCACGCTTTCATCCAGCAGGCGACTCCCGCGAAACTGTTGACCAATCTCACTTCGGACGTGGATGCGGTCAAGACATTCGTATCGCAGGCGATCGCCTCCATCATCTCGTCGGTCTTTCTGATCATTGGCGCCAGCATCCTGTTGCTTCTGCTCAACTGGAAGCTGGCGATCGGCGTTCTGGCGATGCTGCCGATCATTGGCGGGACGTTTTCGGTGGTTCTTGGTAAAGTCCGCAAACTGTTCAAAAAGTCTCAAGAAGCGATTGACTGGCTGAACAAGGTCATCAACGAAAGCGTTCTTGGTTCCGCTCTGATCCGGTTGTTGTACTCCCAGCAATACGAATATGAGAAATTTGTTGCCGCAAACACGGAGGCGCGAGACATCAGCCTGATGATCCTGCGGCTTTTTGCCAGCCTGATCCCGGTCATCATTTTCTGTACGAATCTTGCGACTCTGATGATTCTCACTCTGGGTGGACGATTCGTCATCACCGGTTCGATGAGTCTCGGGAACTTCATGGCATTCAACAGCTATCTGGCGATTCTCATTTTTCCGGTGATCGTTATCGGATTCATGAGCACTGTCATCGCCCAGGCCAGCGCGTCCTATATGCGCATTTCAATGGTTTTGAATGCGCCGGACAGAAAAGAGACCGGAACCGTGGTTGCCGATCTCCGCGGCAGCGTTAACGTGCAGGATGCCGTGGTCAGCTATGCCGGCAAAGCCGTTCTTAAGGGCGTGACCTTCCATGCGCCGGCCGGAACCAAAACGGCGATTATCGGTCCTGCCGCCGCCGGTAAGACGCAGTTGCTGTATCTGCTTACGGGGCTGGTGAGGCCGGAGTCCGGTTCGGTCGAGTACGACGGCGTCGGCATTGACCAGTATGAAAAGCACTCGTTGCACCTTCAGGTGGGCTTCGTTTTTCAGGATTCCATTCTGTTCAATCTGACGCTCCGGGAAAACATCGCCTTCAGCAAGACGGTCCGCGACGCGGATCTGGAAAAAGCCATTGCTACGGCGGAGTTGAAGGAATTCGTCGACAGCCTGCCGCAGAAGCTCGACACCGTGGTTTCAGAACGCGGCACGAGCCTTTCAGGCGGCCAGAAGCAACGCATCATGCTGGCGCGCGCACTGGCGCTGAATCCGAAGGTTTTGCTGCTCGATGATTTCACCGCGCGAGTCGACACGCAGACAGAGCGTAAGATTCTGGAAAACGTCCACCGGAACTATCCGGCAATTACGCTGATTTCGGTAACGCAGAAGATCGCCTCCGTCGAGGACTACGATCAGATCGTGCTCCTGATGGAAGGTGAAGTCCTGGCGACAGGAACGCACAAGCAATTGATGGAAAGTTCGCCCGAATATGTCCAAATCTATGACTCGCAACGAAGCACCAGCCACTACGAATTACACGCTTAATAAGGGCGATAAGCCCCAGCAGAGCGCAGCGCTCGGAACGGCGCTCAAACGCCTCGCTCCTCTTTTGAGCGACGAGAAGCGGCTGGTGGGTTCCGCATTTGTCGCCATGCTGGTGACCAATGGTTCGTCGCTGCTGGGGCCCGTCATCATCAGCCGCACAGTTGATAACTACATTCAGAATGGCAACTTCACTGGTGTCCTCACCTCCGCCGCAATTCTGCTGGGCGTTTATCTGTGCGGCCTGTTTGCCAGTTATTTTCAAACTCTCGCAATGGGCACCGTTGGCCGTACGGTCCTCTTCAAGCTGAGAAATACGCTGTTTACAAAACTGCAGGATCTGCCCCTGGTCTTTTTCAATCAAAACAAAGCCGGCGACCTGATTTCGCGAATCAACAATGACACCGATAAGCTGAATCAGTTCTTTTCACAGTCCCTCGTTCAACTTGCTGGAAACGTTTTCATGATGACCGGCGCCGCCATTTTCCTGGTGGCGTTGAATGTCCGGCTGGGTGTTGTCGCGCTGATTCCTGCGGCCGGAGTGCTGGTGTTCACGCAATTGATTTCCGGGTGGGTGAAACGCAAGAACCTGAAGAGCCTGCAGTCCCTGGGCGGAATGAGCGCCGAGATCCAGGAAAGCATGAGCAATTTCAAAGTCATTGTGGCGTTCAATCGCCTCGATTACTTCCGGCAGAAATTTCAGGAAGCAAACGAACAGAATTTTTCCGCCTCCCTCGCCAGCGGGATTGCCAACGGAGTGTTCATGCCCGTCTACGGGCTTGCCTTCAATCTCGCACAGCTTGTGGTGCTGGCGTATGGCATATACCTGATCGCCGCAGGCAATATGACAGTCGGCCTGCTGATCGGCTTTTTGCTCTATGTGAACAGCTTTTATTTACCGCTCCGTCAGGTGGCGATGCTGTGGTCCTCGTTCCAGCTTGCGCTGGCGGCGCTGGACCGGATTTCCGAAGTCCTCGCATTAGAGTCGAACATGCCGGTTATTCCGGCCGCTGTCGAGAGAACCCGTCGACCGGGTGTTCTGGAATTCGACGGAGTTCACTTCAGTTATCCCGGCGGACAGGAGATTCTGCGCGGCAGCAGTTTCACTCTGGAAAGCGGCAAGACCTACGCTCTCGTGGGGCCCACCGGTGGAGGCAAAACCACGACGGCTTCGCTCATGGCCCGGTTGTATGACCCGACGGGTGGCCGTGTGTTGCTGAATGGGACCGATATCCGATCGTATCCGCCGGAAGAACGTACAAAAAAGATCGGCTTCATCCTTCAAGAGCCTTTCTTGTTCACAGGCACGATTCGGGACAATGTTCTTTACGGCAACGAGAGATACCGGAACTACTCCGATGACCAGTTGATCGCTCTTCTGGACCAGCGCCACGTCGGCGGTTTGCTTGCGCGCTTCGACCAGGGGCTCCAGACGAAGGTTTTATCGGGAGGGGATGCGATCAGTCTGGGACAGAAACAGCTGATTGCTTTCATCCGCGCCGTCTTGAGAGATCCGGAAATCCTGATTCTGGATGAAGCCACTGCGAACATCGACACCGTCACCGAACAGCAGCTGCAGCAGATTCTCGATAAGCTGCCCGCCTCGACGACGAAAGTCATCATCGCGCATCGACTGAACACCATCGCCAATGCCGACGAGATCTTCTTCATCAATTCCGGCGAAATCATCCCCGCCGGTTCCATGGAGCAGGCCTTGGACATGCTGTTACACGGAAAGCGCGTCAGCTAACCGTCACGATGTAACAAAAGGAACCCAAACGGGCAAAAAGTAGGGACAGATCACTTTCGTTGGAAAATTTCCATGTGCGTCGAAAAAAGTGATCTGTCCCTACTTTTTGCCCGTTTGGGTTCCTTTTGTTACATGGGAGCAAAAACGTTTGCGGATTTTGTCGGTTATGTGATTTCTTATCGAGCTATGTCATCGAATAATCGTTTGTTCAGGTATGTTTCTCTACTGATCCTTGTCTTGATCGTCGTCTGGGGAGCGATTGCACAGCAGCCCCGAAGGGTCGATGAAGCCGCTTTAAGAGATGCCGGTAAAACCGGCGAAGAATGGATCAGCTACAACGGGAGCTGGTCGGAGCAGCGATACAGTCCGCTAAAGCAGGTCGATGCTTCCAATGTGAGCCGCCTGGGACTTGCCTGGTCCATGGATATTCCGGCCGCACCTGGACCGGCGCAGAGCCGGCAGGAAGCGACGCCTCTGGTCTACAACGGCGTCCTTTACAGCATCGGTCCCTGGAGCGTCGTCTACGCGGTGGATGCGCGCACCGGCAAGGAACTCTGGCATCAGGATCCCGAAGTCAATCAGCAGGTGTGGCAATCCCGAATCTGCTGCGGCGTCGTGAATCGAGGCATCGCGCTCTATCAGGGCAAAGTCATCGCTCCGTCCGTCGACGGCCGTCTTCGCGCTCTCGATGCCGAGACGGGCAAAATTGTCTGGGAAACCAGAGTGTCCCCCGAAACGATGCCCTACACGATCACCATGGCGCCGCGCGTCATCAAGGGTGGCAAGATCATCATCGGCGTCAGTGGCGGAGAATACGGCGTCCGCGGCTTCTTCTCGGCGTATGACGCCGAGACCGGTCAGATGGCGTGGCGTTTCTACACGGTTCCGGGAGACCCCTCAAAGCCGTTCGAACAGCCCGATCTTGCAGAGGCTGCCAAGACGTGGAGCGGAGAGTGGTGGAAGATCGGCGGAGGCGCGCCGGTCTGGAACGGCATGGCTTACGACCCCGATGCCGACCTCGTTTACGTGGGCACCGGCCAGCCTGGCCCATGGACTGAAGTCGCGCGCGGCAAAGGCGACAACCTCTACACAGACTGCATCATCGCGGTTCGAGGCTCGACCGGCCAGCTCGTCTGGTATTACCAGGAAGTTCCCGGCGACGATTGGGACTACGACTCGATCGCGGACCTGATGCTTGCCGACCTTACGATCAATGGAAAACAGCGCCAGGTCATCATGCACGCGCCGAAAGACGGCTTTTTCTATGTGCTGGACCGGCACACCGGTGAATTGCTGTCCGCAGATCCATGGGTGACGGTGTCGTGGGCCAGCGGCGTCAATATGAAAACCGGACGTCCAATCGTGAATCCTGAAGCGCGTTATGGCACCAGCAGCGTCAGCGTCATGCCGGGTCCTGGCGGCGGCCACGTATGGCCACCATGGTCCTACAATCCGACCGCGGGCCTCGTGTACATTCCGAGCACGATCGGTGGAGCATACACGTATCAAGCCGATCCCAACTTTACTCCCCGGCCGGTTGAGATCGGACCTACCGGCCGCGGTCAGATGAACATGGGAACTGGAAACGGTGGCGGCGGTCGAGGCGGCGCCCGCGGTGCCGCACCAGGAGCCGCAGCCGGAGCAGGCGCGGGAGCTCCTCCTCCGGGTGTCGATCCGGCGGCCGTCGCAGCGGGTGCAGCCGGACGAGGTGGTGGCGGTCAACGCGGTGGCGCTCCGGCAGGCGCACCTCCGGCAGGTCCACCGCCGGCGGCTGGTGCAGCGGGTGCTGGAGCTGGTGGCGGACGCGGTCCTCAAGCGCCGGGTGTGCCGGCCGTCGGTCCGACCGGCCGTGGAAATATTCTGGTGGCGTGGGATCCCATCGCACAGAAAGAGAAATGGCGAGGACTGGCCGCCGGCTTCAATCAGGGCGGCAGCTTGTCTACCGCAGGCAATCTCGTCTTTTCCAGCGTGAACAACCGTCTGCTGGCGTATCGCGCCGACACTGGCGAACAGCTTCTCGATCTGCAAACGGGACTGTCGCAGGCCGGACCACCGATGACGTTCATGCTCGACGGTAAACAGTACGTCGTCGTCGCCGGCGGACCCGCGCAGGCTGCAGGCGCCGGCGGTGGACGTGGTGGTGCTGGTGGTGCTGGTGGTGCTGGTGGTGGTGGCGGACGTGGACAGGCTCCCGCCGGGCCTCCTCCTCCAGTGCGGCCATCGCATCTGCTCGCGTTTGTGCTCGACGGAAAAGCGCCCTTACCGCAGTGAATAAGCCACGGATTGAACGGATTAAGCGGATTCAAATCCGTTCAATCCGTGGCCTATTTTTCCTGTCTTACAAATACTTCAGAAAGAATTCAGAAACGCGCTGAACTCGATACATTAAAATCTGCGTTTTAGACCCCAGGAAGGATTTCGATTTCGATGAGAAAGTATCTGCTGCTTGCCGTGTCCGCAAGTGTTTTGCTTCTGGTGGCCGGCTGCAACTCGCAACAGCCGCAACAGCAAGCGTCCGCGCAACCGCAGGCCGATTTCAGACCGACGGCCACCGTCAAAGACATCATGGACGCATTGGTCGATCCCGGTTCGGATTACATCTGGGACTCCGTTGAAACGGTCGTCAGCGCCAAGGGAACCGAGGAGAAAGCGCCGCATACTGACGAAGAGTGGAAACAAGTACGCAATCACGCCATCATGTTGCTGGAAGCGACAAACCTGCTTCAGATGCCTGGCCGTCACGTGGCCATGGCGGGTGAAAAAGCCGATGATCCGAAAGTCGAACTCGGACCCGAGCAAATCGAAGAGCTGATCAACAAGGATCGCGCCAGCTGGATCAACTACACACACGGACTGCATGACGCGACGATGGCAGCCTTCAAAGCGATCGAGAAAAAAGATAGCGAAGGCCTGCTCGACGCCGGCGATGGTATCGACAACGCATGCGAGAAGTGCCATCTGCAGTACTGGTATCCCAACGAAAATAAGCCCGAGTCCGCTCCGAGCCAGAGGAAGAGCGGCAGTTAGGCGGGTGATATGAAAAAGGGACTTGTCTTCCTGCTCCTTTGCAGTCTGCTTGCCGTTGACGCCTGGGCGCAAGGCAACACCGGCACCATCAAAGGCCACGTTCGTCTGACCGGAAAGCTGCCAGGAAACCCCATCATCCGGATGGGTATGGATCCGATGTGCGCCAAAATGAACGCGGGCAAGCAGGTGATCCAGGAAAACTACGTCGTCAGTCTGGATGGCAGCGTCGGGAATGTCTTCGTCAGACTGCAGGGAAACTTCCCGCAAACTCCGGTGCCAGCGCAGCCGGTTACGATCGATCAAAAAGGTTGCCTGTACACGCCCAGAGTCGTTGGGATGCGCGTCGGACAGACGCTCCAGCTGAAGAATAGCGATGCCTTACTGCACAACGTGCACGGCTACTCGGGTCACGACAACAGCTTCAATTACGGCCAGCCTGTCGCCGGTGCGGTGAACACCTTCAAGCCGAAGAATGAAGAGGTCATGCTTCATCTGCAGTGCGACGTGCACAAGTGGATGAATGCATACGTCGGCGTCGTGACGAATCCCTACTTTGCGGTGACTGACAAGACTGGAAATTTTGAAATCCCGAATGTTCCTGCGGGTACGTACACCATTCAGGCCTGGCAGGAAAAATATGGAATGGTCTCAAAAACGGTCACGGTGAAGCCTGGAGCTGTTGCGACCATGGATTTCACATACACCGGAAACGAGAAACCCGCCAGCTCCGACTAGGCTGAAACTCTCACGAGTCATTGCCCAAGAATTGATAAGCCACGGATTGAACGGATTAAACGGATTCAATCCGGTAAATCCGTTCAATCCGTGGCTTATCCGAAACCCCCGCGGCTTGTGCAATGAATTAAATCCCGTTGCACAAACCGGCCGAATCCGGTAAAAGCGAAGAAATGCAACTTGCCGAAAAAATGTCCCGGCTCGGGACCGAATCTGCATTTGAAGTACTCGTACGGGCCCGTGCTCTCGAGAAGCAGGGGAAAAACATCATTCACCTGGAGATCGGCGAACCCGATTTCCCGACTCCGGCGCATGTCCTGGAGGCGGGCAAAAAAGGGCTCGACGAAGGCTGGACCAAATACGGGCCCAGCGCCGGTTTCCCGGAATTTCGCGAGGTCATAGCCTCCTACGTTTCGCGCACCAGAGGCATCAAGGTCGATGCGGATAACGTGTGCGTCACTCCTGGCGGGAAGCCGGTCATGTTTTTCAGCATGGTGGCGCTGCTCGAACCGGGAGATGAGGTTATCTATCCCAATCCGGGCTTCCCGATTTACGAATCGATCATCAATTTCCTGGGCGCCAAACCGGTTCCGGTGCCGCTCATCGAAAGCCGCGGCTTTGCTTTCGATCTGAACGCTCTGCGGGACGGCCTCTCGAAAAAAACCAGGATGGTCATTCTGAACTCCCCGGCGAACCCGACGGGAGGCGTCGTTTCCAGGGAAGATCTGAAGCAGATTGCGGACATGCTTCGCGATCGGGATCTCATCATCCTCAGCGACGAGATTTACTCGCGCATTTTTTACGAAGAAGAGCCGTCGTCGATTACGAGCCTCGATGGAATGCTGGAAAAGACCATCATCCTCGATGGATTTTCAAAAACATATTCGATGACCGGTTGGCGCCTGGGCTACGGTGTGATGCCGCACTGGATCGCTAACGCTGTCAATCAGCTGACGGTGAACTGCAACTCCTGCACCGCGAGCTTCACGCAGCGCGCCGGCATGGCAGCATTGCAGGGTCCGCAAGACGCCGTTAACGTGATGGTCAAAGAGTTCCGCCGCCGCCGCGATGCCATTGTGAAGGGTTTGAACGAAATCCCGGGTTTCCGCTGCGCATCGCCCGCCGGTGCGTTTTACGCCTTTCCGAACGTTGCCGGAACCGGAATGCCGTCGAAGGATCTCGCAAACCTGTTGTTGAACGAAGCCGGCGTTGCCTGTCTCTGGGGAACAGCCTTCGGAGCACATGGCGACGGCTACCTGCGCTTCAGCTATGCGAATTCGCTCGAGAATATCCAGGAAGCCATCGCCCGCATACGCAAAGTTTCAGCGGCGTGGAAAAAAGCCTAGTTTCATGAAACGTTCCATGAAACGTATCCGAATCGGCCTGTTGTTTCTGGTTTGCGCTGCGCTTCCGGTATTCAGCCTGACCGCGCAGCAGAATAAAACTGCCGAGCCGGCCCAGCCCGACAGCAATTCTCAGATATTGTCGGTTAACGTCGATCTCGTGAATGTCATATTCACGGTCGCCGACAAGAGCGGGAAACTCATCACAAGGCTGCCGAAGGAAGACTTCAAGGTTTTCGAAGACGATAAGTCCCAGACCATGTCGAATTTCAGCAATGAGACGAATCTGCCTTTGTCCGTTGCCCTGGTTTTCGATACCAGCACCAGCATTCTGGGAAGGCTGAAGTTCGAGCAGGATGCCGCAGCCGAGTTCTTCTACACCACATTGCGCCGCGGTACCGACAAAGCCTTGGTGATCACATTCGACAAAACGATTGCTTTAGCTCAGGACTTCACGGACGACAAAGATCTTCTCAGTAAAGCGATCGGTAAAGTCCGCGCCGGTGGTAATACGGCTCTGTTTGATGCCACCTATATGGCGATGACCAAAAAGCTCATTGGGCAGCCAGGCCGTCATGTGGTCATTGTGATCAGCGATGGCGACGACAATGCCAGCGAACGATCCATCGACGAGACGATCGAGATGGCTCAAAAGACGGATACGGTTATCTATGCCGTCGGGACGAGCTCTCCGGAACTGTTTGGCTCTACGAGAGAGCGTGGAAACAAGACTCTCAAAAGACTGGCCGATGAGACGGGCGGCCGACTTTTTCTTCCCACGAAAGTCGAGGACCTCACCAAATCCTTTCTCGAAATCAGCGAGGAACTGAGGTCTCAGTACACGCTGGGCTATCGCTCGTCAAATACCAATCGCGATGGCTCATACCGCAAGATACGCATTTCGGTCAGCAACAAACAATATAAGGTGCGTGCCCGCGACGGGTATTACGCATCGCGCCCATTGAAGTAAAACAGGGAACGGAACACAAGAAGCACAAAAGGCACAAGAGCCATCTCTTGTGTAACAAGGTGTTGTATGAAAGAAAGCGACGAAGACCTTTCTGGTTTGTCCGAGTTAGTTTTGGGCGGATGAAATGGGGAGTCCCCGCCTAAGTTAGGCGGGGATCCTTCGCGCAGCGAAGGCGGGGCGGTCTGTTCAAAGTTCGCGCGCAGCGCGCTCCTTGTGGATTGCCGCGGAGCGCTCCTTTTTCTAATCGGTGCGCTGCGCGAACATCATGAGGAGCGCGCTGTGCGCGAGCTTTGAACAGACCGCCCCGCCGCTGCGCGGCACCCCGCCTAACTTAGGCGGGGACTTTGCTCCTTACATCACATGACGAACTTCCGCTCCATCCGATTCTCAGATTCCTTCCGCTGCTTGGTTGCGGCATAGCACTAAGCCTTTTCTGCTTCTTGTGTTCCGTTCCCTGTTTCTGTTAGCCTCCTGCCACCATGAAGCGAACAATCTATCTTTTGATTTTTGGCGTCGCGGTTATCAGCAGCATGACTTTTGCACGTCAGGCTCCGGCACCGGCAAACAGGCTGGGTGACGGGCCGTGGACGTATACGACTTCGGAACGGAATACGCGTATCCGAGTGTCGGTTGTGACCAAAGGGCTATCCCACCCCTGGAGCATGGTTTGGTTGCCCAACGGCGATATGCTCGTGACCGAGCGCGCCGGCCGCCTGCGAATTGTCCGTAATGGTGTTCTCGATCCTGAAGCGATTGTGGGCGTTCCGAAAGTCCAGAGTGGAGGCACCAGCGGTTTGCTCGATGTCGCGCTTCACCCGAAGTTTGCCACGAACGGATGGGTTTATCTGTCTTACAACGTGTCAAAACCCAAGGCGGACGGTAAAGGCTCCGTCTATTCAACGGCTGTCGCGCGCGCCCGTTTCGACGGCAAAGCTCTCGTCGATCTGAAAGAGATCTTTGTTGCCGAGCCCTGGGCCGATTTGTCGGGCGGTGATGCAGCCAGGATGATCTTCTCGCCGGACGGGACGCTTTTCCTGAGCTCGTCACATCATCGTGACGACAAGGGGCCGCAGGATCCCATGAGCGACCTCGGCAAGCTGCTTCGCATCAATGACGACGGGACGATTCCGAAGGACAATCCGTTCTACGGAAAAGCCGGCTACCGCCCCGAAATTTATTCCATCGGTCATCGCACCGTGATGGGTTTTGCCTTCCATCCCACGACCGGCGTACTTTGGGAGACCGAGAATGGCCCCCAGGGCGGCGATGAGGTGAACATCATCCGGCCCGGCAAGAACTACGGCTGGCCTCTCGTCACGTTTGGCCACGATTACGACGGAACGCCGCTGCACGAACGTGAGGCGCCGACGAATACGGTATTGCCGACGATATTCTGGGTGCCGTCGATTACAACATCGGGAATGGCGTTCTACACCGGCGATCGCTTTCCGACATGGAAAAACAATCTGTTCGTCGGCTCGATGACCGTCGGACGGATCTCCGGTACCGGCCATCTCGAGAGAATTGTTTTTAATGAAAAAGGAGAACAGCGCCGCGAGTCCCTGATCGTCGATCTTCACCAGCGCATTCGCGACGTGCGGCAGGGGCCGGATGGACTTCTTTATTTGCTGACCGACGAAGAGGCCGGCGCCATGCTCAAAATCGAGCCCGGGCAGTAGAGCGGGAATGTTGTCCGATGTCCGTTGACTGTTGTACGCCGATGAATGGACTTGTTACGACGATAAATGGTTAATCCGGCCATCTGTTAGCGCAACAAGTGCATTTATCGGCGTTCAACAGTCAACGGACATCGGACAACCGATCCACCAGTTCCTGCGGCAAGTATGTTATTGCCCCTGTGCCAGGGGGACAGCCGCGAAGCGGCAGGGAGTCGCTTCCGACGATTAACAAAAAGGAGCACACTACCATATGAATTCGAAAGCAATGATTCTTACGGCAGCGGGCTGCCTGGGTGCAATAGTCGTTTTAGCCCAGGCCCCGCCTGCTGCGGCGCCCCAGCAGGGTCCCGGAGTCCAGGCACCACAGGACGCAAGATATGCGGATGCGATCGCGAAATGTAAGACCCCTCCTCCCGCCCGTGGCGGCGGAGGCGGCCGCGGCGCAGCGGCCGGCGGTGGAGCGGCGGCAGCACGCGGCGAGGCTCGAGGCGGAGATGCCCGCGGTGGAGAAGGCCGGGGCGGCGGGGCCCGAGGCGGCGCCAATGCAACTGCAGGCCCGCCTGCGACGCAGGAATACAACGTGACGGCAATTCCAGGCGTCATCGCTGCGGGACAGAAATGGAAATCGATCTGGACGGGCACGGGCAACAATGCCGACGGCATCATTGCTACGAAAGACGGAGGCATCCTTGCCGCGCAGAATACCAACAGCGATGTAATGCAGATCGACAAAGACGGAAAAGTGTCGTTTCCTTACAAGGACACGAATACCGGCGGCGCTCTCTCGATGAACAAGAAGGGAACGCTGTTTCTCGTTTCGCGCGGCCTTCCCCAGGCGATATTGGAGCTCGCGCCCCAACGCCAGACCTTCGCGAACATGTACAACGGTGACGCGCTGGACTGCGCCGGCGGGTTGCTCAACGATCTGACGGCCGACAGCAAGGGCGGCGTCTATTTCACTATGGGGAATGTTTACTACGCCAATCCGAAAGGCGTGATTGCCAAGCAGGGAACGGTTACGGGCACCAATGGCATCATCCTCAGCATCGACGAGAAAACCCTTTATGTCACCGGACGCCTCGGAGGACCCGCGCCGGCCGGAGCCCCCGGCGGTGGCGGCGGTATCGTTGCATTCGATGTCCAGCCCGACGGTTCGCTTAAGAATGAACGCCAGTTTGCGATGGTTGGCGGCGATGGAACCGCTATCGACTCCCAGGGACGTCTGTACACGACGACGAGAGGCGCCGGCGTCCAGGTGGTTGGCCGCGACGGCAAAGTTATCGGTGGAATTCCGACGCCGATCGATTTCATCACCGTGGCGTTCAGCGGTCCCGACAAGAAAACGCTGTACGGGGTTGCGAACAACCAGAGATTCGATGAGATCTACACCATTCCGATGATCGCGCAGGGAATTAAGGGCAGGGCGAAGTAGGGAAGAGTCCGTAAAACGCAAAGGGCACGAAGCTGTTCCTTCGTGCCTTTCTTGCAGGCGCGGTCTGTGACCGCGCGAAAAGGTGCGGTCATAGACCGCACCTACAATGTCTGTTTAGTCCGCAGCATTCATCAGGTCCGTAATCTGCTTTGCAGTATCTTCCATCTGGGACAGCCGGGTTGACAGTTTCTCCACGCTGATAGCCGTATTCTCATTCTCGATTTTCAGCGCCCGGTTCTCCGCATCCAGCCGCGAGCGGTCGGCCTCGTTAACGCGGGCGGGGGGAAAACTGGTCAGCAGAGCAACGGTGATCGCAAACGACAGTAAAAAGGCTGCGACGATGATGACCACCTGCCGCGAAATGTTAACGCGGTAAAACCGCGGGCTCTGAGGCGAGACGACCAGCAAACTATAAGATGTCGTTTTCATCGGACCTCCTGGCCACCAGTTAGGCAATCCCACGACCAATGCTAAACCGCTGAAAAGACAGTGCATCACTTCAGGGCAGCAATCGGTTTCCAGCTATTTTCAACAAACTTGGTCACGCCGTTGGCGGGGAGAGCACCGATCCGGCAGCGTGATACACAAATATTGCCGGAATCTGTATTATGGTGGCCACCCATGGCAGCCCTCCTCGAAGCGCAAAATCTGACGAAGCACTACAAGATGGGTGAGACCGTGGTTCGTGCGTTGGACGGCGTCTCGATCAGTGTTGCGGAAGGCGAGTTTCTCGCACTGCTCGGCACCTCGGGTTCAGGCAAGTCCACGCTCCTGAATCTCATTGCCGGCCTGGATCGCCCCACGTCGGGAACTCTGCGGATTGACGGTTCCGACATCGGCGGCATGTCCGCCGAGGAACTCAGCCAGCATCGGCGCCGGAATGTCGGCATCATCTTTCAATCGTTCAATCTCATTACGACGATGACGGCGCTGGAGAATGTGACGTTATCGATGATGTTCGCCGGCGTCCAGCAAGGCGACCGTGATCTGCGCGCCAGCAAATTGCTGGAGTCCATGGGCCTCGGCGGGCGGCAGCGTCACCGGCCCAATCAGCTTTCCGGAGGGGAGCAGCAGCGGGTCGCCATATCGCGCGCCCTGGCGAACAAACCGCGGCTGCTGCTGGCGGACGAACCAACCGGTAATCTCGACAGCAAAACCTCCCACGAGATCATGGAATTACTCAAAAGCCTTAACGAGAGGGAAGGCAAGGCCATCATTCTCGTGACCCACGACTCCACCCTCGCCACCCGATATGCCCATCGCACGATCACGTTGCGAGACGGCATGGAGGTCCAATCTCCCTCATGAGCTTTTATGACATCCTTGCGCTGTCTCTGCGCAACCTGCGGCAGTCGAAATTGCGCACGGCTCTCACCACGATGGGAGTGTCCATTGGGATTGCGTCACTCGCCGGAATGGTATCGCTTGGAGTCGGCTTGCAGGACCAGGTGGTCGGGCGATTTCTGCAGGCCGGAGTGTTCGACGCCATTACGGTCGTATCCCCAGCCGCATTGGGAGGCGCCGCCGCTTTTCTCGAAGGACGTGGCGGATTGCGACCAGGAGCTCGAGGACGCGGTGGGCTTCCCGCAAATCCACAGTCGCCGGTTCCGAAACTGGACGCCGAGGCCGTGAAACAGCTATCTGAAATGGAAAGCGTCCGCGAAGTTTACCCCAACGTGCGGGTACCGGCGCAGATGACTATCGGCGAATTTTCGCGTCTGGTTTTCCTGAGCGGTGTGCCGATGTCCTCCAGAACCGAAGGCGCATTCCAGACGTTTTCCTTTGGCGGTTTTTTCGCGGGAGATGCGGATCAGGCGTGTGTCTTGAACCTGAATACGGCGAAACAAATCGATGAGCAGAATCCCGGCAGTCTGATCGGTAAAACCGCGACCTTATCTTATGCGTCGTCGAAACCGGCTGAGACGCCTGCCGACGCGGGAGCGGGTTTCCAGGTCCGCCGGGTCGATCTGCCTTGCCGGATTGCCGGGATCGTCGAACGCGATGCGGCAGCTTTGCCGATCGGTGGCGGACCGAATGCCGGCGTCATGGTTCCTCTCGGCGTCGCTGAAAAGATCGAGGCCGAAATTGTTACCGACACGCAATCGTTCCTGCGCGATCCTGCCGCGGCCAGGACATACGGTTCAGTAACGGTCAAAGTGAAACAGGCGAAGTTTACGCAGGATGTGGAAGATCGCATCCGGAAGATGGGTTTTGCGGCCATCTCGGTCAATGACGCGCTGCGCGGCGCGAAAAACGCTTTTATCATTCTCGATATTTTTCTGATGCTGATCGGATCCATAGCCCTCGCGGTGTCCTCGCTGGGTATCGTGAATACGATGGTCATGTCGATTCTGGAAAGAACTCGCGAAATCGGCATCATGAAAGCCGTAGGGGCCAGCGACAGCCATATCCGGCGCATTTTCCTCATCGAGGCTTCGGTGATTGGAGTTCTGGGTGGCCTGGTGGGAATCGCCATCGGCTGGGCCGTCGGCCAGATTATCAACTTCGGAGTGAATATCTACATTCGCACTCAGGGGGGAACCCCCGGAACCTTCTTCTTTCTGCCCCTGTGGCTGATCGGCAGTGCCATCGCCTTTTCGATATTCGTCAGTCTTATTGCCGGAAGCTATCCCGCTTCACGCGCGGCGCAGCTCGATCCCATTCAAGCCTTGCGTCACGATTGAGGGTTTGAATAAGCCACGAATTGAACGAATTCAATTCGTTTAATTCGTTCAATCGTGGCTTATTAATTCCTTGACATAAGTGCAGTCCATTTTTAAAAAAAAGGCATCATGGAACCCGAAAAATCGAAATGGTGCGCGAAGTGTTTTCTCCGTATTGCCTCTCAGGATAAGCGGACGGTTTATCAGGGAGTGTATTACCACCAGTCCTGCTTCCTGAAACTCGTTCACGAGCAAGCAGATGAAGAAAAAGCCCGGGCCAACCAATACGTCCGGACAGGCTAAATTCCTTGCAAAGCTGTAAAGGTTTCTCCGACAGTCGTCGATACCGGGTAAGTAGCTATGAGACGCATACTTTTTGTCGATGACCAACCCGATGTCCTGACAGCCCATCGCGATTGCCTGAAGAAATTTGACGGGCAAATCGAGGCCGATTTCGTTCTCGGCGGCACTGCCGCGCTGGAAATCGTACGAAGCAAGCCCGTAGATGTCCTGGTCAGCGACATGCACATGCCCGGAATGGACGGGCCGGAACTCCTGCGGATCGTAAAAGATGAGCGTCCGGACGTAGTCCGGGTGATGTTGTGCGCTCCTTATGAGTTAGATTCGACCTATTTTGCCTTGATGACCGTCCACCAGGTGCTGGCAAAGCCCCTGGATGGCGACGCATTGATGAACGCCGTGGACCGCACCTGCCAGTTGCGAGGGCTGCTCACCGATTCGCTCCGTAAGAAGATTGGCGCCGTGGGGCAATTGCCTCCGATCCCGGGCGTCTATCTGGAACTGACGAACGCGATGGCCAGTTCAAATGTGTCAAATCCCAAGATTGCCAGGATCATCGAGAAAGACGCGCCCATGGCCGCGAAAACCCTGCAACTGGTGAATTCCGCCTGCTTCGGTATCATGAAGCGGATTACCAGTCTCGAACATGCCGTTAACTATCTCGGCCTGAATATGATCCGGGACCTGTCGCTTACGGTCCACGTCTTTGCCGCTCTGGAACGGACGGCTGTCCGGGCGGGCTTCTCCTTTTCAGGCGAACAGGAACATTCATTAATGACTGCCAAAGTGGCAAAGCGCCTGGCACCCAATCCGCGTCAGGCCCAGAATGCATTTACCGCCGCGTTGCTGCACGATATCGGCAAGCTGGTGCTGGCCGTCTGTATTCCGGAGAAGTTTGCCAAGGTCCAGGTCGAATGCAAGAAGTCCGGCCGGGCTTCATTTGAAGTTGAAGCGGAGTTTCTGGGAGTCACCCACGCTGAAGTCGGTGCATATCTGCTCGGACTCTGGGGTTTGCCGTATCCCATTGTCGAAGCCGTCGCCTATCATCACAATCCCGGCGCCGCCCTGGAACGGACCTTCGATCTTCCGACAACCGTGAGCATCGCCAACGCTCTCGTCGAAGAAATTACCAGAAACAAACCGGTAACAATGTCCGACCACCTTAGCGCGCTGAAGCTGGCCGACAAGCTTCCCGCCTGGACCGCAACCGCCCGCCAGGAACTGCAGCAAACCACCGCGGTTTAAACTGTGGGCGCGGTCTATGAAGGTGTGAACAAATAGGTCCGGAGCGCCGTTAGAACCAAGCCCCGGCCGCAGGCCGGAGTTTTCCCCAAATGAAATGACTAATGACTATTGACCATTGAGAATTGACCATTTCTCCTGAATGCTTTGTCAATTCTCAATGGTCAATAGTCATTAGTCATTTGGCGGCCGGGACTGTATTCTTACGCGCCTCCGGCGCTATGACCGCGCGCCTTTCATTCAAAGATAAATGAAGCGGTCATAGACCGCCCACAGTGGAAAGCAGCATGCAGGATAGTGCTTCGTGCCAATCCAAATGGTTCGAAACGAAGTACCGCAGGCTATTGAACAAGAGCTGAGCAGAGGAATTTTTTCTGCCATCGGCAACCGCGACGGTCTTTGGCAAATCGACATTACCTCTGAAGAGGAAGCCAACGCATGGGATGTCGAAATCATCGGACCGAATGATTTCTACTGGGCCCGCCGCTTCTCCGGGGAAGACCGTGATCCCGATGTCATTTCGACAGCCGTCCACGCCGCCGTCCTCGACCAGGTCGCCTGAAGTCGGACTAGAGCTTTCTTTATTCAACAAATCCAATCCGCATGTTACACGTGCCGCTTGCAGCATGCGGGACGGGCGCCGCATGTTGCGAGCGCGGCATGTAGCATGCAGAACGGGAGCTGCGTGTTACACGTGCGGCGTGTAACACGCAGAACGGGATTCGCATGTTACGAGTGCGGTATGTAGCATGCGGGACGAGAACCGCATGTTACGGGTGCGGTGTGTAGCATGCGGGACAGGAGCCGCATGTTACGAGTGCGGTATGTAGCATGCGGGACTGGCGCCGCATGTTACGAGTGCGGTATGTAGCATGCGGGACAGGAGCCGCATGTTACAAGTGTGGTATGTAGCATGCGGGACTGGCGCCGCGTGTTACGAGTGCCGTAAGTAGCATGCGGGACGGGATGCGCATGTTACGAGCGCGGCATGTACCGTGCAGAGAGGGATCCCCATGTTACAGGCGGCATGTGTGACATGCAGACGTGCCCCCCAGCATGTTAGCCATCGAAGCCTGACGTGTGCTATAAAAGTCTCATTAAGACATGGGCGTTTCGAAGAGGCGCATCAAAGCATCGCTGACTTTCATCGAGAGATCCACTCATTCGGATTTTCAAATCCGAGCGCGTTCCATTTATGAGGGGATGCACCAGAATCCGGATTATCCCAACCCGCCGGTTCGTATGGACGACTTCAAAGCCGCCCTCGACAAGTACGAGCAGGCCAATGCCGCAGCGTTGGATCGTGGAAAGCTGGCGCTGGCGGAGAGAGACAGCCAGCGCGCAGTTGTGGGAAGCATGGTGCGTCAGCTCGGGCATTATGTGGAGATTGCGTCTGCAGATGACGAGTCGAAGTTCCTGGCAAGTGGTTTCAAACCCGTTTCTTCTGCTACCAGGCGTGCAGAGCCACCGCCGCAGCCGGCGATCAAAAATATCAAGCACGGGCCCCACAGTGGCGAATTATTGGTCTCGCCCACTTCCCACTACCGCAAAGTCCGCCATTTCCGGATCCGTTACCGCAACGATGCGGATAACCCCGAGTTCGATGACTCCTGGACTGAGATCATGGCCACGAGCAGCCGGCCGGCCATTCTGGTCACAGGGTTAAATCCAGGCGTGTTGTACACGTTTCAAGTCCGCGCTTTTGGAAATGACGGCACCTTTTCGAATTGGAGCGATCCTGCGTCGTTTATGTGCGTCTAGTAGACGCAATTAGTTGCCGAGCAGTCAAACCGTCGCCGTTTAGCTTTTGGAGATCGGTGCGATAACGAACTCGTCTTCACGAGTACCTGACCCCGATATCGACGAGGCCGCCTCTTGAATTCTTAATGATTCCCAAAACCCACTGCCCTCAGAGAGAATAACCCGCATCGGCCAAGTTTATTCGATGGTCACGGCCAAATCAGTGGAGGGTTTTTTGCCGAATAAGCTCAACGATGAGCATTACAAGATTCTTAACCTTCTTAAGGAGCGCGCAGTCGACGGGATTTCAGAGGTTTCTATCGAAAAGGCGCTGGGATTGAATCATTCACAGACCGTCGACGCCGGGACCTTAACAGCCGTTATGTCATTGAGGCGCGATATGTAAATATCCCGGGGCAAGGTAAGGGCGAATGGCGCCATTTTTATAAAGGAGAAAGGGAATAGCCTGTCACTTGGTGCGCGGGGGCGCCGGATCCACTGCGCCGGCCAGACCGGCCCGGTCGATCACGCCGCGCAGGAATCCCGACGCCTTGGCTTCATCCAGGAACTGGTTCACCACCTGGAGTGCAGCGGCATTGCCTTTGGGCACAGCAATCGCCTGCTCGACAGCGAAGAAGTTATCCTCCAGTACCCGAAAGCGCGAATCCTCGGCCACGATCTGCAGCAGCCGTTGCCGGTTGGTGGCGTAGCCGGCGATCTCGCCGCGCAGCAGCGCCGCCAATGCCTCGTCCATGCTCTTGAGGTGGGTGAGGGTCGCGTTCTTCAGATTGCGGGCGAGGAACAGGTCCGGAGCGTCCCCGGCATTGGCGGCAACGCGGATGCCCGCGCGATCCAGATCTTTCACGCTGTGCGACGTGGAACCCACCGGCACGATATACGAACTCCATCCGAGCAGGTACGGCTGCGAGAAATCCACTTCGGTCGCGCGACTCGGGTCGATAGCCGCGAACCCGATATCGGCCGTGCGCGCCTTCAGGCTTTCCAGAACCGCCGGAACTCCATTCAGTGGAGTGATCGTCACCGGCACGCCGAGTTGCAGGGCAAGTCTTTCAGAAAGCTCCTTGACGGGGCCGCTTACGGCGCCCGTTTTCGGGTCGACCTTTCCCTGCGTGGGATTGCCGCCGAGAAACGTCACACGGAGTGTCCCTGCAGGAGCGATTGCCTGCTTCGCACCTGCATCCTGGGGCGCGGCCTGGGCGGCTGTCACGCAGGCACCGAGCGCTGCCAAAAGGCTGATGATTCGCATCAAATATCGATTCATTTCGCTGGAACCGCCGCACCCTTCCGCGCCGCCTTTTGATCACCCGCCGCACCGCGCACCATCAGGTGTGTGACCTTACCTTGAGAGTCCTTGATGAATTCGAAACCAGTCGGAGTGGCCGTCGACATAAATTGCGTTTCGGACTGCGCCACCAATGGGAGTTTCGGCTCGTTGACTCCCTGCACAAACAGCATGTCTCCAGTGACCGTGACAACGACTTCGCGTCCTGCCGGCAACTCATAAACGCCGGCATAGGTTCGAAGAAGTTCGGGGTTCAGCCGGACACCGCTGTCGCCCGAGAAAGAAACCCGATCGACTTCGTTTTCGCAGAAGTCTTCCAGAAGGTCGGTGTCGGGCGCAAGCAACCGTTCGGTCTTGATCGTAAACGGCCGCGTAAACACCTTGGGATCGTCGATTGTCGTTTCAAAATCCATGTGGCCGAAATCGCGGCGGTGGAGGCGTTCGGTAATCCGGAGAGACTCGCTTTGCGGATGTCCCGCGCTGTCGAGCCATCCGAGGTCGTTGAATCCAGCTGTCGTAATGACGAGAGTGTCGCCTTCCCATCGCCCGATCGAATACCCGAGCCAGCTCGGATTGGGATCCTGGGGAAGCTCGCGTCCATCGGTAAACACCGTTCGATGCGGGCTGTTGGGAGATTCGTACACGATCATCATCAGACCCGGCGTCTGAACAATCCTCGTGAGATTGAAAAAATTGTGGAATGGAACACTGACGGGCTGGCATCGTGCGAGCGGACTATCCTTCCGGTTATCACGCACCCGCTGCAGAAAAAGTGCTTCCGCCCAGGGCTGAATGTCCTCTGGCTTGAGGTCCTGCGCAATATTGAACCGGTAAAGAGGTCCGGCGCCTCGCCAGATTCCAGACAGGTCGGGTTTGCCGTCCGGCGCACGGGGTGTGGGTGCGGCAAGATTGGGCTTGCCGTCGGCCAGGCGTGGAATGCCTGGCGTGGGATAGTCCAGCCACTGTGCACTGCAAACCGAGCAAACGAGCAAGGTCAAGATACCCGCAGCCGCGGCTTTTGATTTCATTGAGGCCCTCGTGACGGACATTATATTCGCAGGAACTTGTCAAATGTCGAATGTCCATAATGTCGAACGTCAAATGAACTTGGACATTCGACATTGGACATTTGACAGGTTGTACCTAACGCGACATCCAATAGAAAAGGAGATCGGTCCCGGGAGGGGTGAATCCGAGCTGGCGGATCATGCCGACGACCTGTCCGCGATGCAGCGTGGAGTGATTCACAACATGCTGCAGCTGCCGAACGAGCGGCATGGAGCCGGCGTCGCCATTCAATCGTTTGAAAGCCAGTTCGGCGGGAAGGTCGGCATCGTTCAACTTTTCCAGATAACTCCGCCGGAGTCCGATGATTCCCCGCCATTTGTCCCGCAGGGTCTGAAGATCCTTACACTGCGCCGTCGTCCATTGCGTCCAGGCGCCGTTCCCGGCCGGCGACCGGCCGTGCCAGCGTTCGAGCCAGATCCACTCCGCGCCTGCCATGTGGGTGAGCGTGCCGAGAATGGAGTGGTGGCTGATGCCCACATCCTGCAGCAGCTGCGCTGAAGTCAGCTGGTCGGCCGCCGCTAAGGCCAGATCGTTTGCCCATTCGGTGTAATCGTAGAGCTCCCGGATTTCCCTTGTCGTCATAACGGCAAAATTCCTTTGTGGTATTTATTTATGGGTGCATCCTAAGCCAGTTCGGCTTCTGAGTGCCAATAAATGCTAGCACCTCTTTTCCTGATCCTGATATTGCAGCAGCCGTCGCCCAAAGCGATTATCGAGGGCAGAGTCACGGACGCAGAGACCGGAGCGCCGCTCAAGAACGCACGAGTGTGTCTGAGTGGCGGCCCCAATTACGACCGCGATGTGCGAACCGACGATACGGGCTCGTTCGTCATTCCCGATGTCGAGCCGGAGTCTTACCACATGCGGGTGGATCAAAATGGCTACCTTGCACAGGCGAATCGGATGCCCGGTTCGGACTCTCCGGGTAATTTTTCTGTAGCGGCGGGGGGCCGCTATCGCTTCGATTTCGCGCTTTTTCGCGCAGGCATGCTGAGCGGCAGACTGCTCGATAATAATCGGCAGCCGATCGCAGATGCGCCAATACAGCTTCTCGGTGTTGGATTCGATGATCTGGGCAACCGCTCTCTTGTGACCGTCAACATCGCAGCTATTCCCATTTCTATTTTCCCGGCTTCTACCAGCAGGCAGGGTGAATTCCAATTTACCGGAATAACCCCGGGAGAATACTTCATCCGGTACTCCTCGAAGATCTCGCCAACTTATTACCCTGGCGTCGCGCGGGCAGATGACGCAATACCGGTCCGGATCGCAGGGGGCGCCGACATACGGGGCATCGAGTTTTCTCCGAATTCCGCCACGACATTCAACGTGTCGGGAAAATTTACGAACCCGTTTGTGCGCGGCGGCGTGACGGACTATGAATACGCGCTCGCTCCGCGAAATGCGAAATTTCGCGACACGATAGGATTGACCGAGCATCCTCAGGTCGGGGAGGACGCCTTCAAGTTCGAAAATGTTCCCCCAGGCTCGTACGACCTGTACATCACGTACCGCGACTATGTAGCTGCGTCGAACGGCATAGCTTACGTGGGGCACACCGTGCTTGATGTTGTGGACCGCGATGTGACGGATCTTCATGTAGAGGTTCGCAAAGGGCTTGACGTCAAGATCGAGATTGTTCTGGACGAGAGTGCGGCGGTTTTGAAGCCGCAGTCTTTTCCCGTACCCCGGCTTATCGCTGTTGACGCGTTACCCGTCGGAGCGCAACCTCTTGGAATCAACCTTCCTCGCGGCCTGAGTGCCATTGGCAACTCCAATGAGCAATGTTACGCGGGGCCGATATATCTTGAATTACCCGGCCGGCCCGGGCTTATACGTTTCGACGGCGCGCTTGCACACGAGATGTTCTGAGGCAGCCGTTTGACATCGACGATGACGACAGCGGTCCGCTGACGATCGAGTTAAGCGCTTCGGGCGCAGCGATGGAAGGCATCGTCACAGGCAGGGATGGCGCACCGGCTGCAGGCGCCCGGGTCTTGTTGATTCCGCCGGTCAATCGTCGTCAAGACCGTTCGGCATACCTGACATTATCGGCAGATGGTCAGGGCCGATTCAAGTTCATCACGGTTCCACCTGCGACATATACCGTTTTTGCCTTTCCGTCTTCGCGCGACGCGCTACCCGTCGGCGCCATCATGAACAGGGAATTCATGACGCCGTACCTGGGCGCGGGTGTTTCCGTGGAACTTCCCAAGGGGCAAACCATCCGGCAGGATCTCACTGTGATTTCAAAATGACTAATGACGATTGACCATTGAGAATTGACTATTTCTCCCGAATGCTTTGGTCAATTCTCAATGGTCAATAGTCATTAGTCCATTGAGGAATCGGTTGCCTCTGTCCCACGAAAGGCCTAGAGTGACACCACCTCGTTAGGATGACAAAGGAGAACAGAATGAATCCTCGCTATGCGAAGCGTGTCTGTGTGTCTGCAGTTGCTGTTTTGATCGCCATGCTGTCGATTTCGCTTTTGGGCAAGCCGGCCTCCAGTGATGACGATACGGCATCAACAGTTCAAAAGGGATTTGCCATTGCGCCCGTTCGCTTGAATCTGGCTGGAAAGAATCATGATCTGGTCGGGATCGGGAGTTATCTGGTCAATGCCGTCGGCGGTTGTAATGATTGCCATAGTAATCCGTCGTATGATCCGGGCGGCGATCCCACGATGGGCCAACCCAAGAAGGTGAACTCCACGACGTATCTGGGAGGCGGAGTGCCTTTTATCCCAGCCCAACCGCCCAATTTTCCTCATGCGATCGTTTCGCGAAATCTGACGCCCGACAAAACAGGGCTTCCGGAAGGCGGCGCCAGCTTCGAGGAATTCAAATCGATTTTGCGGACAGGCGTTGACCCCGACCATGTGCATCCGGAGTACGGACCTTTTCTTGTGATTATGCCGTGGCCGGTCTATCAAGGAATGACTGATCGCGACATCCGCGCGATCTATGAGTACCTCAGCGCAATCCCGTGCGTCGAAGGTGATCCAGGATTGCCTCCGCGCACTGGTTCACGCTGCAAGAACCAGTAACAGCGTGTACAAATGACTAATGACGATTGACCATTGAGAATTGACAATTTCTCCCGAATGCTTTGTCAATTCTCAATGGTCAATCGTCATTAGTCAGGCGGGGAGTTGCCCGGCCGACGCGTTCAACCGCACCCCTCGTCGCGTTGTGCCGGGCGTTATATAGCAAATTAAAATCCAATTTTCGGGCGGGAATGGCGGGCAGGGAATCTGTAAGAAATTTGGGAACTTATCGTGTCAGTCTGATCGGGTATGCCTGAGCAGGCATACCCGGCCGATCACGAAATCCTCGATCACAAAGAAAATTTCCCTCTGTGCCTTATTTGATTTGTTCAAGAAGCGGAATATCTTTGGCCGGTTTCGCGGCCGGCAGCGATTTCAAGTAGGCGTAGATATCCGTCAGATCCTGGTCGGAGAGGATCTTCTCTGTAAAGGCCGGCATCCCGCCTGTGGGCCGCCGGACATAGCGCATGACGCCCTGGAGATTCAAAGCCGTCTGGGCGATGCGTGCGCCGTCGCGGCTGCCCTGGCCCGTGGTGCCGTGGCAGTAGTAGCAGTTCTGCTTCATGAAGATCTGCTTTCCTTTTTCCGCGTTGCCCGAACCCGTTGCGGATTGGGCGGAGGCCGCGATTGGCGCTGCCATCATAATGACCAGAAGTATCTTTTTCATATGTGAACCCTCTACCTCGGCTGAGACACCACGTCGACCAGTGCCGGCTCACCGCGTTTGACGACATCGATCGCCTTCTTCAGCGCCGGTCCCAGCTCGGCAGGATTTTCAATCGGACCGATGCTGTACATCCCATATGCCTTCGCCATGGTCGCATAGTCGATGTTGGGCCCCGTCAAGGCGTTTCCGATATCGACGCGGCTGACGTCCCGCTGCGCCCGTGAGCGCCATGTCGGCCACGAACATGCGTTCCTGGTGATAGGCGCGATTGTTGTGCATGACATTTAACAGCGGAATGTTGTGATGAACAGCGGTCCACAAAACCCCGGGCGCGTAGTTGAGATCTCCGTCGGACTGGATGTTGACGGTCAGCCGCCCATATTTTCTGTTGGCCAGCGCGGCTCCGACTGCGGCAGGTGCGCCATAACCTACCCCGTATGCGCCGTGGCCGCCGATGAACTGGTAGTGCTTATTGAAGTCCCACAGGCGGGTCGGCCAGAAGCTCTGAAAGACGACGTCCGATACGAGCGACCAGTCCTCTGTCTTGATCAGGTTCCACAATTCGGCCGACATGCGCGCTGTCGAGACCGGGCTTGAATCCCAACCCCAGGCGGCCTCCTGCAGGGCTTGATCGTGCATCTTTTTAGCGGCTTCTTCACACCGGGCCCGGCGTTGATCGAAGACACGCTTGCGATCGCCGGTGATCAGCTTCTTACAGGTTTCGATGAGCAGGGGCAGCGTCGCCTCCGCATCTCCCGCAACGGCCAGGTCGGCTTCGTTGTACTGACCGAAATCCTGATAGTTGCTCTTCATGAGCAGATCCATCGAGGAAATCGTGATCAGCTTCGCTCCGTCTTTCGTCAACGGCCGCACTTCCATTCCCATCCGATTTACCGGCGTCTGGGCATGCGTCACATTCCAGAAATCCGGGACTTCCAGTGCCAGGACGACATCGGCGGTGGCGAGATTTCCGGTGCCATACAAAGGATGTCGCGTCGGGAAGTTCATGCGTTGACGGCGGTCGATGACAGGGACTTGCAGAAGTTCGGCAAGCTCGACCAGCAGTTTCAGGCCATTCGGAGTGCGTGCAGAACGTCCGGTCACGATCAGAGGATCTTCGGCGGCGACCAGCATCTTCGCGATGTCGGCGACGGCGGAAGGATCGCCTGCAGGCGGCGTCGTTATCGAAAGTTTCGGGACGCGAAGGCGGCGGCGGTCTTCTTCCGAGACGGGTTCTTCCTGCAGAACGGCGTCGGCCACCATGACGACGGGACCCATCGGCGGCGTCATCATGATTTTGTAGGCGTGAACCGCGGACTCCGAAAACTGCATGAGGGAGACCGGCGCATCATCCCATTTCGTATAGTCACGAACGATCAGCGGCGCATCCTGAACCGCATGTGCCCACTCCACATCGCTTCGCCGGAACGGTCCGTCGGCGACGTTGCCGATGACGATGTAAACCGGCACGCGGTCCGCATAGGCGTTGTAAATCGCCATCGAAGCATGCTGAAGACCGACGGTGCCGTGCGCCATGATCATCATGGGCTTGCCCTCGATCTTGGCGTATCCGTGGGCCATGGCCACCGATGATTCCTCGTGGCAGCAGGTCAGCAGTTCCGGCATTTTGTTGCTGCCGTAGTTGATGATCGACTCGTGCAAGGCGCGGAACGTCGAGCCCGGATTGGCGGCGACGTACTCAATTCCCAGCGATTTCAGGACGTCCAGCATGAAGTCCGACCCTGGCCGATCCGTGGTATAGACGTCGGCGCGTGGCGGCGGACTCGTTTCGGCGGCAGCCAGCCGGGCTCCCGGCAGCGGCGTCGCCGCGGCAGCCCGGGCTTGAGCTCCCGCAGCAGCCTGTGGCTCGGCCGCGGAAGCGGAAGGTTTTGCAACGAGAGCCGCCGCACCTGCCGCAGCTCCTGCAGCCGCTCCCTTGAGAAACCCTCGCCTGTTTACATTAGATAGCGTCGGGCCCACCGGACGGATCGCTTCGGAACGTCCCTTCGGGACCTCCTTACCGCTGTCCGGTCCCCCCACACTTTTTTTCGGCCTGGCCATTGTGTCAAATCTCCTTTGCTGGGAAGATGTTGAGCATTCTACATGAAGTCGAAACGCTGGCCAATTTGGTTCATCCTCTCGAGCGTCCTCTTGATCGGGTTGTTCTGGGGTATCTACGCGATCTGGGATCCGGAGCAGCTGACGCTCAACGCCGCAAGTCGCGAACGGCTGCAAGGACAGTTCGCGCAGCTTGGCGACGGCTATACGCACTACGAACTTGGCGGGCCGTCCTCGGGTCATGTTGTCGTTCTGGCTGCCGGATTCAGCGTTCCGTATTACATATGGGATCCGACATTTAAAGAACTCACGGGCGCCGGGTTCCGGGTCTTACGATATGACTACTACGGACGAGGCTACTCGGATCGGCCACCCATCGCCTTCACCGATGAGATGTACGTCCGGCAGCTCGATCAACTGCTCAATGCCATCCATATCTCGGAGCCAATCGATCTGGTGGGGATCTCTTTCGGCGGTTCACTGATCACCAATTTCGCCGATAAATATCCGGATCGCGTCCGTTCGCTTATTTATTTCGATCCGTCGATCCGGAAACCGTATCAGCTCTCGTTGCTCGAAGATATGCCCCCGGTCTGGAACTACCTCACCGCCATATTCGACGAAAGGTCCTGGGCCAACGATCAACTCGGCGACTTCTTCCATCCCGAACAATTTCCGGATTGGCCGAAGCGTTATCGCGACCAGATTCAATACAAGGGTTTCCGGCGCGCGAGGCTTTCAGAGATTACGACGAACACCGGCTTTGATCAGGAAGGTCAATTGCAGCGGGTGGGACAACATCCGCGCCCCGTTCTTGTGGTCTGGGGAAAGGAAGACCACACGGTCCCGTTCGAGGAAAGTGAATGGTTTATGAAGACTTTACCGCAAGGGCGGCTGGTGTCGGTGGAGTCTGCAGGTCATCTTCCACAATGGGAACAGCCTGCGGTGGTCCATAAAGAATTGATTACCTTCCTACAAGGAATAGGTGCATCAAGTACGCGCTGAGGTTAGTCTAAAAGTAGGAGGTGCGGATGAAGTGTTTACTGGGTTTGTTAATTTCAGGTGCTTTAGTGGCAGGATCGGCTGGAGCTGCTATGGCTCAGACGTCCAATCCGGACAGTGTTAAAGAGAGTACGAAGGCTGTCGGACACGACACCAAGAACGCCGCCAAAGCCACCGGGAAGACTGTCAAAAAGACTACAAAAAAGGTTGTCCACAAGAGCGCCGAGACCACTCGCAAAGGCGCATCCAAGGTAGAGGATAAGACGAACCCGAATAAATAAGAGGGAAGAAACCACAAGAAGCACAAAAGGCACAAGGGTGAAAACTCACTCTTGTGTCTTTTGTGCTTTTTTATGCTGAGTAGTGGGGAATTCCCCGCCTGAGTCAGGCGGGGATCCTTCGCGCAGCGAAGGTGGGGCGGTCTGTTCAAAGCCGCGAAGCATCCTTTCAAATATCCGCGAAGCGCACCGATTAATAAGGAGCGCTTCGCGAATATCTAAAAGGAACGCGCTACGCGCGAACTTTGAACAGACCGCCCCAGCCTCGCTGCGCGAGGGCATCCCCGCCTTACTAAGGCGGGGAATGCACGAAACCCGACTACCGGCAAATTTATTCTAGTTCGACGCCCCTTCGCGCTTCACCTGCTTGGCATAGACTTCAATTTTGCCAACATCCGACCAGCCGCCCTGGCCATGACCGCTGCCGGGCATCAGATCCGCGAAGCCGACTTCATCGACTTTGCTGAGGTTCGGGGCGTTCACCCAGTCTCCGGTCGTCACAATTCGCTCGGGATCCAGTTTGCGCCATTTGAGTTCGCCGACGGCGATGTCGCTTTCCAGCCAGTCGACGGTGGAGCCTTCCTCACGATCTGCGATAAGCATGGTCCCGTCCGCCAGCTTCACAATCGGGTGGACCTTGTGATATCCGGACATCTTGGTGACCATCTTGATGCGAGCCAAACCGGCCAGGTCGGCAAAATTCGTTTTGTCGCGGAGAGTGAAGGCACAAGGTGAAGTGCACATCCCGGTCCAGAGATGGACGGGGTTATTTTCATCGCCGGCGTTGCCGGTGATCAGAATTTCCTTCCCCGTAGGGCCGTAAAGCTTCAGTTCCAGATTCGGATTTCCAACCGCCTGTGCCGGATTGACCGGCGATTCCGCTCCCTGCGACTTCCACTCCTCACGGAAAAACAACGGCGCGCGCGTGACGCGCCCGCCACCGGCTCGCGCGCCTCCGCGTCCTTCCGCGGCCGGACCGGCGGCAGGAGCTTGGGTGCGCTGCTGCGCGAACGCGCCGCAGGCCATTACTAAAGTCAAGAAACATGTCCCTGTGGATAGGGTTAAGCTGCGACGTGGCATGCAATAGCCTCCTTCGAATTATGTCGACCGAGTATATTGCAAGAGGCACTAAGGCACAAAGAATTGGGAAATGAGGGAAGAAACCACAAGATGCGCAAAACGCACAAGGAATTCTGCTCTTGTGTAACAAGGCTGTAAGTTTTAGTTTTTTTAACCAGCTTTTTGGAAGAAAACGACAAACCCTGTTGGTCCGAGTTGATTTTTTTCGCCAGCACATAGAAATCGGGGAAGTCCCCGCCTAAGTTAGGCGGGGATCCTTCGCGCAGCGAAGGCGGGGTGGCGCGGAGCGCGAGCCCGGTAGGGCGAAGCCTAAAATATCTGTTCAAAGTTCGCGCGCAGCGCGCTCCTTATGGATTTCCGCGAAGCGCTCCTTGTTCTAATCGGTGCGCTACGCGAATGTTTATAAGGAGCGCGCTTCGCGCGGACGTTGAGATTATTGAGGTTAGCGTCCGCCCCGGCGATCCCGCTCGTGACCCTCCAGTTGGATCGACGAAATCTGGTGATTCCAGTTGCGAATTCCGCCGCCTGAAATCTGCGAAAGATCCGGCATGTCCCGATTGACGATCATGCTGGCGCCGCGGAATCCAATGTCGCGATAGACAATCACGCTGGTTCTGCCGAAGACGCGGATTGAAGCAATCCGGTCGCTCCAGCCGCCGAGCCTGCCCAGGTCGCTCAAATCTTCGGTTCCGGTCCAGCATTGGGAACGGCCTTCAAAATTCGGCCGCTCATAGACACAGACGCCCTCTCTCAACTGCTGTGGAGGCTGTGCAGGATAACGCTCCTGGTTCGGTAACGGACCAGAGTTGCCCGGCCGGCCAAAGCCGCCGCCTTCCGCCGCTACCTGCAACGATGAAATGCGGTCGCTCCAGGACTTACTCTCTAAGCGAACCTGACCAAGATCCGGAACACTCTGACTGAAAACCGTCGTGTGGCCGCGGAAGTTGGCGTCATCCCACACCGTAACAACGGCGCGGCCGTAGATCCGGATGGATGACGTGCGCCCGCTGAAGCCTTGCAATGTGGCGATGCTGTCACCGACGTTGTAACACTGCTCCATACCTTGATACTGGATATCTTTGTACAAACAAACGCGGTCACCACTGGCTCTTCCCCGGTTCTGGCCAAACTGCGACGCGGCCTGCGATTGCGGCGTTAAGACGATGCCGAACAATAGCGCAACGACCAAAGCCGATAGTCTTCTCATAGTAAGTCTCCTGTTCGCGATAGATGGACGGATGTCAAAAACGATGGCTTCCCGAACCCCCAGGGTGTAAATTCCCCGACATCGGAGGCATCGATGCTCAGAAACTCCTTCCTGATCCTTTCCATATTGTGTGTGAGTGCCATGATGTTGGCAACTCAGGGGGCACAGACCCAGGCGTTTCCTCCCGTTACCGATCAAATGCTGGCGAATCCCAGTCCCGACGACTGGCTGATGTTCAGCCGTACCTATGACGCGCAACGCTACAGTCCTCTCAAGCAGATCACTAAAGAAAATATCGGGCAGCTGAAACTGGTGTTTTCGACGGAAATGAAGACCGGAACGCAGGAGAGCATTCCGATCGTCTACCGCGGCGTGATCTATGCCGCTACTCCCGGTTCTGGCGTTCAGGCCATCGATGGAACGAATGGCAAATTGATCTGGGAATACAAACGGCCGACAGGATTGACGAAAACGAAGGGGCTGGCCATTTATCAGGACATGATCTACTACACCGCTCCGGAAGGAGTCCTCGTCGCGCTCGATGCCCGCGATGGGAAGGTGCGGTGGGAACAAAAGATCGGTGAAGCCCAGCATACGTCCGGGCCCATCGTGGTCGAAGGCAAAGTCATCGCCGGCCGGGCCTGCGCTAGAACCCGCGAAAGCTGCTTCATTTCCGCTAATGATGCACGAACGGGCGAGGCGGTCTGGAAATTTCAGAATGTTCCGGCGCCTGGCGAGCCCGGCGCCGACAGCTGGGGACCCGGTGGACCTGGCGACAACATGATGGCTTCGACCTGGGCCTTGATGGGTTCCTTCGATCCCGTGCGTCGAGTGCTGTACTGGGGCATCGCCAATCCAATGCCGAACACGCGCATGGAACGCCACAACGGCGACCCTGCCGGTACGGCAAAGACGGCTCCGGCCGATCTGTACAGCAATTCCACCGTCGCTCTGGATCCATCCACCGGAAAATTGAAATGGTATTACCAGCATCTGCCCGGCGACGACTGGGACCAGGACTACACGAATGAAAGAGTGCTCTTCCGCACGGCCATCAATCCGGACTCGCGATATGTGAAATGGATCAATCCCGACGTGCGCAAAGGCGAGCAGCACGATGTATCGGTTAATGTCGGAGAAGGCGGCGGGATCTGGGCCCTCGATCGCAACACGGGACAGTTTCTATGGGCCAATCCTTTCCCTTACGACAATCCCAATTTCCTCATCTCCGATATTGAACCGAAGAGCGGCCGCGTCACGATCAATTACGACCTCGTGATGAAGAAACCCGGCGACCATCACGTCATCTGTTTCTGGAACACCAAGAGTTACTGGCCGATGTCCTATCATCCCGGCACGAATTCCATGTACGTACCGTTCAACGACAATTGCCTCGACATGACGGCACGCGACGGCACCAAGGCCGAGAAGCGCGGCGGTTCGATGGGGCCGCGCGC
Organism: uncultured Acidobacteriota bacterium; assembly: GCA_963738025.1. Lineage (GTDB taxonomy): Bacteria > Acidobacteriota > Terriglobia > 20CM-2-55-15 > 20CM-2-55-15 > 20CM-2-55-15. The sequence continues at coordinate 285,895 of CAVTWA010000005.1, forward strand.
GATGGCCGATCCGAACTTCTTCGGTGGCGTCGCGAAGATCAACATGTCCACCGGCGAAACGACAACGTTGTACAACGGTAAGGCTCCCAGTAACGGCGCGACACTCTCGACGGCCGGCGGCCTGGTTTTCTGGGGCGATCTGGATCGCCATTTCTTCGCCTTTGACGCCGAGAGCGGGAAGATTCTGTGGCAGACCACGCTGGATGCGCCGATCCAGAACAGCACCGTCAGTTATGCCATCAACGGCAAACAATACATCGCGGTTCTGGGCGGCCTCGGCGGCCTGTCGTCCGGCCTGTTGCGTCAGGCCGGCCTCCAGCCGGTGCAGAAGAACGGCCTGTACGTCTTCGCGCTGCCGTAAGCATCGGGGAAGGCCGGGCGCTCATAGAACGCCCGCTACAGTCGCCAGCCCCATGCTGTAGGGGCGTCCTGTGACCATAGGTGTCCAAGACAGGTTCGAGGGGGAGCTGCAGAGTGGCGAATTGTAAAGGTTTGTTTGAATGTTGTAGTTGCGATGTAAACCTGGTTTGGATGCTGGGGGGTAGTCCCCGCCTAACTTAGGCGGGGACTGCGAACCCCCACGCTGCATGCGTCTCTATCTTGGACAGCTGAGGTCTGTGACCGCCAGGCCTGCCCACAGGCAATCGGCTTCCAATGTGGGGCATTAATGAAACATCAGACTTGCCCCGCGTTTGCTCCCGTCTGAAATCAATTTCCGCCCGGTTCTGCAAAACCAATGACTTAGCCGGTTTTCGCGACCCCTGGCCCAACTCCTGCTAAAGAAAAACGGCGAATTTGCCGAAGAGGCCCTTTGGATCATATGACCAAAAGTAATCGAGCCGGGTTTTCACTCCTTGAAGTTTTAGTCGTCGTCGGGATCGGCGCGATTGTTACGGCGACCGCGTTACCGAACATGGTGACGGCGATTTCGAATATGCGGCTCCGGTCGAGTATGACGAGTCTGGCGGGAGTCATTCAGAACTGCCGGATGCTTGCCGTCAAACAAAACCAGACCATGACGACCCATTTCAGTCCTCAACCCGACGGCGTCATCGCCTACGTCAAACTGGCGACGGACACCAGTACCTATACAACTCATGATTCTCAGGTCGAATTGGAAGCGCCCGTAATGGAAACGTCCACTCCTTCAGGCCCGAACGCGCCTCCAGCGGTTGACAGCACGACGCTGGGATTTTCTTCACCGCAGAACGGTGATCCTTCATTTAACACCACCGGGTTGCCATGTGCATATTCCAGCGGCGTCTGCCCCAACTACGGCTTTATTTATTACTTTCATGACCAGCGTCCCCAGAACAAGCAAGGCTGGGCGGCGCTTTCTGTATCTCCAGCCGGCCGTTTGAAGAAGTGGTACTGGAACGGTTCAATCTGGACGGACTAATCGTCGATTCATCCGTTAACTCCTGCCCTCGGGGTCTCCGGGGGCGTTCTTTTTTGCTTCGACGATATCCCATGCCGTCATACCGCCGGCCACGTTCGAAACGTGGCGAAATCCCAATTGCTGCAGAATGCTCGTCCCTATGGACGAGCGATAACCACCGGCGCAAAGCACCGCCACATTCGACTCGCGGTCCAGCGAAAGCGCCGACTCCGCCAGATGATTCAGCGGCATGTGGACGGCCTGGGCGATGTGTCCGGCGCTCCATTCCGGCGGGCGTCGCACGTCAATAACGGTATCGACCGATCCTTCGTCGATGCGTTGCCGCAATTCTTCGACTGAGATTTGTTCCACCTTCGCCAGCGGCAGTCCTGCCTCGTGCCATGCAAGTATGCCGCCCTGCAAATAACCCGAAACCTTTTCCAGACCGACTCTGGCAAGACGGGTTCGCGCCTCGCGAACCTGCCCGGCTTCTTCCAGAACGAGAAGTAGCGGTATTTCCGGCTTGATCAGTGTGCCGCTCCACGAAGCGAACTGTCCGCCCAGCGCAACATTCAGAGAGCCGGGAATATGTCCCGCGGCAAATTGCGATGAGGGACGGGTATCGAGGACGAGGTGGCCGCCTCGCTGCATCTTCTGAACCGCCTCGGGGGGAAAACCAATCGGGTCGGGCAGTTCATCGAGAAGAGAAGGGCCCTCGAGATTGATCTGCGCATCGCGGCTGAAGTACGACGGTGCTTCAGGCAGATCAGTTGTCATCATCTGAACGAAAGCTTCGCGGGACATCGGCTGCAGCGCGTAATTAAATTGCCGCTGCTCGCCGATGGTGGACGAAGTCTCGCTTGAGATGTTCCGGCCGCACATCGAACCGGCCCCGTGCGCCGGAAAGACCTTGACCGGGTCCGGAAGTTTGAGAAGTTTCTCGTGCAGTGAGTCGAAGAGCAGACCGGCCAATTCCTTCGCCGGCATTCGCGAACCGAGCAGATCCGGCCGTCCGACGTCGCCCGCAAACAATGTGTCTCCCGTGAGTACAGCATCCGGAACCGTTGCGGACTTCGTAAGATCAAAGACCAGGATGCTGACCGATTCGGGAGTGTGCCCGGGTGTTTCCGTAAAACGCAGCGCCACGTCGCCCATGACGATTTCGTCGCCTTCGTGCACGCCTACGAAGTCGAATTTCACCGGCGCTCGCGCGCCAAAATATATCTTTGCGCCGGTGCGTGCCGCCAGTTCGTGATGGCCGGACACGAAATCCGCATGACAATGGGTTTCAATCACGTGCTTGATCGTGAGGCCGTGCGCTTTTGCATCCTCTAAATAGATGTCGATGTCACGCTGAGGATCGACGACAGCAGCTTCACCCTCTGAGCCGATGAGGTATGACGCATGCGCAAGGCAACCGAGGTAAAACTGGTGGAAGTACATCACGACAGGATAAGCCACGAATTGAACGAATTGAACGAATTCAATCCGTGGCTTGTCTACCGTAGATTGAAACTGACCTCGATCCTCATGGGGACATCGACGGGAGCGCCGTTTTTCATTCCCGGGCGGAATCGCCATTTTTTGACCGCATCGACCGCATTCTGGTCGAGACCGAAACCGAGACTGCGCACGATGTGAACGAGGTCCACGAGGCCGTCCTTTCGAACGAGCGTTTCGAGAATGACGGTTCCCTCGAACCGCGCCTTTCGCGCTTCTTCCGAATATTCGGGATCGACCCGATAGATCAGGGACGGGACTGTCAAGCCGCCGCCTCCGTTGTGCGGGCTGCCTCCGCCGGTTCCTCCGTCATGGCCCGGTCCCACTCCTGGTCCATCGCCCTCGCCGACACCATGGCCGTCTCCGTTTCCGATGCCGTCGCCCTTGCCGGGTCCCGACGATGGCGGACCGACCACACCGTTGGGATCACCAATGTTCAGGACCGTAATGGACCGCAATTGCGCAAGCTGCGGCGCGACGACGGTGGGTTCCATGATCAGTGACGGGTCCGGATTTTTCGGCGGCTCAGGATCAGGAGGCACGAATTGCTTTTCCGCTGCGCGTGGAAGTTCGCCGCGCGAAGGCGGTGTGAGTTGATGTTTCCCGCCTCCACCGCCGCCTCCAGAACGGCCCGGCAGGATCAGCGGTTTGCTCAGGAAGTCGCTGGGCGAATAGAGGACGATTGCCGTCTCCTTCAACTTCGGATGGACAGGCAGACCGGATGTCCACGGTATCAACGCAAGCGCCACCAGCATGGTATGAATGCCGATCGACATGAGCCGCGGCGTACCGGATCGCCGATTGAACCACGGTTGCGGTTGCGAAAGCTGAGTGGCGGATCCAAATAAGTCCATGTGTTTTTACCTCCAAATTGCTTGAGCAGAACTGTCCAAAACAAGAAATGGATGCCGTCGTTAGCGTGTCCGCAGTCCCCGCCTAAGCTAGGGGGGACTGGCCCGCAACCAGCGTTAAAGCAATCCAGGTTTACGTCCGCATAAACACATTAAATGCTTTACGAACGGCAGCGCCTGCAGCCGGCTACTTTCCGATCAACTGATCCAGTCGATCTGCACCGCCCCACAACGAATCCGACGGATTCGCGGAGTTGCCTGCCGGCCGCCACGTGGGATCGTGCAGGACGTACAGGCTGAACGGTCCGGACCCCGGAGCGATGCGGCCGCTCGACACAAGATTGAATGTGTCATTACCGTCCGAGAAGGTGAGCGCGCTGCCGCGGATTTCTCCGGCATTGCGGAACCCGAGATCCGGGTGCGGAGTTAACGACAGGATGAACCGGCCGTGCATCGGCAGATAGAACCAGACAGCCGCTCCATAGACGACCACACCGGTCGTAATAGCGGAGGTCCCGAGGTCGCCGTTCACACTTACCCGTGGAAGGCGGATCTCCAACGCGGCGTCCTCCGCGCGAAAATCCCGCGGAGTGCCGGTTTCATAAATGAAATCGGCATGCCATGGATCGGCAGCGGGTTTTGCCGACGGTCCCTGGACGGTTACATAGTCGATAATCTTTTGTCCTGTTTCGCTATTGGTCAGCAGATCCAGCGAGAGCACTTCTCCTGCACGGATCGTCCGAACGGCCGGCCCGCCCCAGTTGGGTGCGGGAAGCGGAGTCCAGGTGGAAGGATCGCCGCCGAGAACGTGCGCATCGTCGGCAGTCAACGTGAGTTGACCGAACGTCATTCGATACGTGTTTGCTTCCGGGAGAGACTCGATCGATACGTCGTATCCGAAATAGACCCGCTGAAGGCGGTCCCACATCAGGCGGTGAATGGTTCCTTCGCCGCCGATGGTCCCGCCCCCGAGATTCCCGAGCTCCGGAATGGACGGCTCCAGAAACGTGTCGTAGAAAAAGTGATACTTATTTCCGCCCGCACTGCCTCCGAGAAGACGCTTCGACTGCGCAAACACGGGTGAACAGAAAAGAATGAGGATCGCGATAGCAAGCGCGCTTCGTGTCGGTTTCATTTCTGACTTCCTCCGAGGAGCACCGGCTCCAGTTGTCGTACGGGCCGGAAGTCAGCTAGAGAAACCGAACCTGGTTCAGTCACACGCGGCCGGCTGGCGGGCCGCGAATAATGAATCCAGAGCGCAATCAATGCGGCCGCTGCAATGACGGCCGGAACCGGAATGCGGATCGAGCCCTTCAACAACCACGACAGCCGCGACTTTCGCGGTGGGAGTATCCGCTGCCGTAAACCCGGCGGCGCGGATGGCGCTTCCCATTTTCGCAAGAGCTGATTCAGTTCGTTTTCATTTAATGGTTCCATGACTTGACCTCACTCCGTTCGCCGGCTTCAGTGGCGCCAGCATGCGCCGCAGATTTTCGCGGGCGCGATGCAGCCGGGACTTGACGGTGCCGATTTCCGATTCCACGGTCCGCGCGATCTCTTCCAGGGAAAGCTCTTCGTATTCCGCCAGGATCAACACTTCGCGTTGCAAGGGCGGGAGCATGCGGACCGCGGCGCCGACCACTTCAGCGGTTTCGTTGAATACCGTACCTAAAGGCTGAGCGACAAAACGCTCGTCGCTGAATTCTTCCCACTGGTTCTCATCACGCCAACGCTTCAGGACCAGATTGCGCGTGATTCCCAGCAGAAAGGAGCGGAGCCGGCCGCGGCCCGGATCGAATCGTCCCGGGACCCGCAGCAAAGACAGAAAAACATCTTGAGCAATGTCTTCCGCCGCCGCCGCGGAATTCATCATGCGCCACGCAAACCGATACACGGCGTCTTTGTGTTCTTCGAATGCAGCCTCAAATTCGTTATCGGTCACTGAATATAGTTACCGTGGAGAGGCCAAAAAGATACGCTTCGACATCCGACTTTCGACGGGGCACCCCGCAATGCGGTTTTGCAAAAACTGTCGCATCCGGAAAGGGATAAGCCACGGATTGAACGGATTTAACGGAGGGGCGCCTGCACAGACTGTTTAAAGCGCCCCTCCGTTAAATCCGTTCAATCCGTGGCTTATCCGCACCTTTGGGCAACTATTTATTCACTTGCAAACACACCGCTTAGTCGTGTAAGTAAGTACTTACTAAGTTCGTAAGTGAGTACTTACTTATGTCGCGCATTTTGAAACGTCTTGTTCTTCTGTTGATAGTTGCCGGAGCGCTGGCAGGCGCTTACTACTCCCTGCATAAACCCGTGGGGCCATTGGTGTTAACCGGGATCGTGACCACCGAAGATGTGATGATCGGACCACAGGTTGGCGGGCAGATCGCCCGGCTCCTGGTTAAGGAGGGGGATCCCATCCGGAAAGATCAGCTCGTGGCGCTGATGACGACGGACGAGTTGCAGGCAAATCGCGAGTACTATGCGCGCCAGATCGATAGTGTGCAGTCTCAGATCGGTGAAAACCAAGCCGGCCTCCGCTACCAGGAGCGGCAGACGGAGGACCAGATTCAACAGGCACAGGCCGCCCTTTCAGCGGCTATCGCTCAGGTCGGCGAAGCGCGCGCCGCTCTCGAGAATGCGCGGATTACGTTTGAGCGGACGCAGAAGCTTTCGAGCGAAGGTGTCGCTCCGGCACAGCAACTGGATCAGACCAGGACCTCGTATGACGGCGCAAAGGCGCAGCTCGATGCCGCCGAGAAGCAAGTCGAGGTGCAACGCGCTGCTTTAGCCGTCTCCAATGCCAATGCGGAGCAGGTTGCGGTACAGCAGAATCGTGTCCGGACTGCGGAGCGGCAACGCGAGGCGGCCACTGCCCAGCGCAAGATTGCCGACGTCCGGCTTTCCTATTCCGAAGTGCGGACGCCTGTAGACGGCGTTGTGGATGTGCGGGCCGCGCGAGAAGGAGAAGTGGTCAATCCGGGGCAGGCGATCATTACCGTTATCAACCCGGACGATTTGTGGATTCGTGCGGACATCGAAGAAACCTATATCGACAGGGTTCGGCTGGGTGACCAGCTGAAGGTTCGGCTTCCCTCGGGTGAAGAACGTGACGGAACCGTCTTTTACCGGGCGATGGATGCCGGTTTTGCCACGCAGCGCGATGTGAGCCGGACCAAGAGAGATATCAAAACGTTCGAGATAAGGTTGCGTGTCGACAATAAAGATCGCCGTCTGGCCGTCGGAATGACGACTTACGTCGAATTGCCCGTAAATTAGCTGTAGGCGCGGAGCCTCTGGCGCCTTTTAAAGGTTTAAATGTAGTCGATGCCAAGTGAACCCGGGTCGGGTGTAAACCGTGTCTCACAGTCCCCGCCTAACTTAGGCGGGGACTGTGAGACACGCTTTTCCACCAAAAGATCGCGGGCGGTCATGGACCGCCCCTGCAGAAGCAAGCATGTCAGACATTGAAGTTCGCAATATCAGCAAGAAGTTCGGCAACTTCACAGCCGTCGACGGGGTTTCGTTTTCGGTAGAGCACGGCGAGATCTTCGCTCTTCTGGGCCCCAACGGTGCGGGGAAGTCGACGCTGATTCGCATGTTGACCACCCTCATTCCGGCTACATCCGGCGCGGCCATGATCTATGGCCACGACGTGGTGAAAGAAGCGGATGCCGTTCGACGCCTCATCGGCGTCATCCCTCAGGCAATGACCAGCGACCTCGAGTTGAGCGTCGAGGAAAACCTTCTGATCTACGCCAAGCTCTACGGGGTGCCGCGCGACCGCCGGCGGCGCCTGATGGCGGAATTGATAGAGGCTGTCGAGCTGACCAAATGGAAAGATAAACCTGTGAAGAATCTCTCCGGAGGAATGCGGCGCCGCGTCGAGATTGCCCGCGGGCTGGTGCACGAGCCGCGAGTGTTCTTCCTGGACGAGCCGACGACCGGTCTCGATCCCGTATCGCGCGTCGCCGTCTGGGAAATGTTGCAACAACTGAAGCGGACGCGCGACCTGACGGTATTTTTGACCACCCACTACATGGACGAAGCAGACAAGTTGTGCGATCGCATTGCCATCGTTGACCACGGAAAGCTGGTGGCGCTGGATTCGCCGATGAAGCTGAAGGCCTCGATTTCGGGAACAAACGTTCTCGAAGTCAGTTTTCCGACGACGCCTGCCGGATGGGAAGACCGTCTGAAGCAACTTCCGGAGGTCGAGTCCGTGTCCAGCCATGACAATGTTTTCCGGGTTGCGACACGCAACGGCCCTGCAACCACCATGGCATTGCTCGACGCTGCGGCGCAAATCAGTCTGCCGGTTCACTCGCTGTCGGTTCAAAGTACAACCCTTGACGACGTGTTTGTGCACTACACGGGGCGCCAGTTGCGTGATGCGGTGCAGGGGGCGTCGCCTCTCGACAGCGCATTAATGATGAGGAGATGAATTCCGATGCACCGAATGATGGCCATAGTCGAGCGCGAGTTGCGACGGTTCCGGCGCAGTCCGGCGCTTATCGTTATGTCGCTTCTTTTTCCGGTCATTCAGCTGGTCGTGCTGGGTTACGCCTTTGGCGGACAGGTTCGGAATCTGAAGCTGGGCATCGTGGATCAGGATCATCGGCTGCCTTCGGTCAAACTTCGTGAACTGACAAGCGCAGTCACGGCGAATGCCCGTACGTTCGATACGATCGACTACAGCGATTCGGGACAGGCTTTGAGCGATCTGCGCAATGGCCGTATCAACGGCGTCCTCACCATTCCGGCCGGCTTTTCGCAGCGGGTCGTGGACAAAAACGATCCACGCGTTGCATTGATTGAAGACAACACCGACAGTTTCGTTTCAGCCGCCATGATCGGATCGGTAACCGGACTCGTCTCCGCGTACAACGAGCCCGTCCTCAAGTCGCGCCTGGCGACTCTGCCGCTGCTCGATGTCGTCGAGGTCTATCCCTACGTTCCATACGTTCAGTATTTGTTGCCTGGTTCCACGGTCATGTCGATATTCATGATGGTGATGATCGGCGGCGGCATCATTTTCATCGACGACAAAGCACGCGGGCTGCATGAAGGTTATCTGGTCACGCCGATAACAAAGCTGGAATTGATTTCGGGTTTCAATCTTTCCGGAGCGATCAAAGCCATCATGGCCGGAGTCGTAGTTCTGACACTGGGTTCGGTCATTGCCGGGCTGCCGGATCCATTTGAGCCGATGCGATTGTTTCGAGCGTTCGTCGTCATCGTCGTCGCTTCTCTCGCACTCGTCAGCATGATGTTTCTGCTGATGGTCCGGGTCTCGGATCCCCTGACGCCGCGCGCGATCTTCGGTGTGTTGAACACGCTATTGTTCTTCCCGAGTGGCGCCGTCTATCCGCAACAAGCTTTCCCCGGTTGGATGCAGGTCATCGCAAAAGTGGACCCGTTCACCTACATCGTCCACGCCCTGAAGAGCCTGATGCTGAAGAACACCGGCTTCGGGGCCATCTCGTTTGATCTCGCGTACCTCTTTGTCTTTTTTGTTGTGGCGATGACGGCGGCTACCTTGCTGTTCCGGCGCACACTTTAGACGGGGGAGATTAGCCACAAAAAGGCTTAGCGCGGCTATGCCGCAACCAAAACATAAGACTCGCAGGAGTTGACACGCAATTGTTGTGAGGGAGCGAACTCCCCGCCTAAGTCAGGCGGGGTGCCGCGCAGCGGCGGGGCGGTCTGTTCAACGTCCGCGCGAAGCGCGCTCCTTATAAACATTCGCGTAGCGCACGTATTAAAGAAGGAGCGCTTGGCGGACATCCATAAGGGGCGCGCTGCGAGCGAACTTGGAACAGATATTTTAGGCTTCGCCCTACCGGGCTCGCGCTCCGCGCCGCCCCGCCTTCGCTGCGCGAAGGATCCCCGCCTAACTTCTAGGCGGGGACTTCCCCGATTCCTATGTCCTGACGAAAAATCGACTCGGACAAACAGGGTTTGTCGTTTTCTTCCAAAAAGCTGGTTAAAGAAATAAAACTTACAGCCTTGTTACACAAAAGGCACAGAAATAAATTTCGATCTTTTCTGTGCCTTTTGTGCCTTTTTGTGGCTAATCTCCCCCTCTAAGGAAGTGCGAAGACCACCAGTGCCTCCTTGCCGGGAGGCTCCGGATCATCGATCGCGCTGGCGCCACCAGCCACGATTGCCACGTACTGCTTGCCGTTCTTGCCTTGATAGGTAATCGGAACCGCGTGCGCGCTCATGTCCAGCTGCATGCTCCACAATTCTTTTCCGGTTCTGGAATCGAAGGCGCGGAAGCGTTTGTCATTGGTGGCGGCGATGAACACCAGGCCTCCGGCCGTGACGATGGGGCCGCCCATATTCAATCGGCCGGTATTCTTTCTGGCTTCGGGCAGTTCGTCGGTGACGCCGAGAGTCACTTTCCAGGCGATGTCGCCGGTGTTCGCATTCACCGCGATCAGGTTGCCCCATGGCGGTTTCTGACATGGCCATGCACGCGCTCCGGCGTTGTTGATGTTGCCGGACCGCGGATCTCCCGCGCTCCACTGGAAACGCGACGTCGGTCCCACAATGCTGTTCCGGCGATATCCGTTGCCACGCTGACCCGCTGGAGTCTTCTCGATCCAGCCGATACTGGCTTCGTCCTGCGTGTTGACGAACACATATCCGAGCGTGGGATCCGAAGCGGTACCGCCCCAGTTCACGCCGCCGATGGAACCGGGGAACAGGATCGTGGACCTCGGCTTTGCGCCGTCATCCCGATACAAATAAGGTGTGAACGGTCCTGCGTTATAAAATCCGCCACTGCGTTCGGCGAGATCGCGGCAAAACTTTGCGTGATCTTCGTTCGTGTCGGCTGCCGTAACGATGTCCTCGGGTTTGTAGCTTTCCCGGGCCAGAACGGGGGGCTTCAGAGGAAATGGCTGAGTTAAGGAACTCCGCTCGCCCGGCACATCGCTGACAGCGACCGGCCGCTCTTCGACACCGAAGACGGGCTTTCCGGTGACGCGATTGAGGATGTACATGTGGGCGTGCTTCGGCACGGCTATCAAAGCTGGAATCTTCTCGCCTTTGACATTGATGTCGATCAACGCAGCAGCGGAGGGAAGATCGTAGTCCCAGAGGTCATGATGCGTGACCTGGAAAGACCATTTCATCCGGCCTGTTTCAGCCTCGAGTGCAACGATGGAACTACCGAACAGGTTTGCGCCAGGACGATCGCCGCCGTAGTAATCATTTGGTCCCGGCGCGTCATAGGCTGCAAAGACGATCCCGCGCCCGGCATCGAGCGTCATGGAGAAGCCCCACTGCGTCGCGCCGGGCCGATTCTTGTAGCTTTCGTTGCCCCAGGTTTCCGCGCCCGGATCGCTCGCCTGCTGCGGTATCGAGCGGAATTCCCATACTTTTTCGCCCGTACGCGCATCGAAGGCGCGAGTCGCGCCCGGATTGCCGTTCGTTCCGGCGATCAGCAGGTTTTTATAGACGAGCGGCGCAGATTCATAGGGAATGACCATGTCGATTTCGCCGTTCTTGCCGAACGCCGACACGGCTTCTCCTGTGTAGGCATTGATCGCAATCAGCCGCTGACCCGATGTGAAGAAGACGCGCGGTGGAAGTTTGCCGTCGCCGGGCCAGAAGGCAACACCCCGTCGAGTGGGTTCGCCGTTCTTCAGGTCATAACTCCAGACTTCCTTGCCGGTTTCCGGTTCCAGAGCAACGAGCCTGTTGTTTGTCGTGAGGTACATCATGCCGTTTACCACGAGCGGCGTCATTTCCGTTCCGCCGGTGATTCCTTCGGCTCTGACCTTACCGACTTTGTACGTCCATGCCGGGACGAGGCGGCTGACATTCTTCGTCGTGATCTGGGCGAGCGGCGAGAAGCGCGTACCTCCAAGATCCCGGTTATACATCGGCCAGTCGGCCGCAGCGTTCTTAGGGGTGTTCCGTACTTGCGCTTGAAGGAGAGGCAAAATCAGAACCGCCAGCACACCAATTCGTCTTTGCATGGAATTCGTTCAATTCGTTAAATTCGTGGCTTATTTTTTCGATGCTAAGGATTCTGACTTGTCTGTGTTCCCGCTTGAAAGCCTGTGTTGTCCGCGAGCTGTTTCAGGCTTAAAACTTCCTCGATGTGCTTCCCGTCGATGACCCAGGTTGGATAGCTTTGAATGTGTTGAGTTTTGCACTCTTCCGCCTGGGGGGCATTTTGTCCGTTCGGACTGCACTCGACGTAAGGCAATCGGTTGGCTGAGGCGCCGAAAATGGCTTTCTGCTGCTGGCAATGCGGACACCAGAAGGCGCCGTACATCTTCGCACCGGTTTTCGAGAGGTGGATCGCGAGGGCTCGCGCCTCGGGGTCCTCCGGAGCGGGTGGTTCTCCGAGAATTCCAGTGTAGTTAAGATGCAGAACAAGGATGATGCCTATTGCTATTGGCGCGGTCCTGGTGAGCCATCGCGGCCATGAAAAGTCCGGGAAGACGGTGGGTCGCTGGTACGTGACTAACGCAAAGATGGACGTCATGAGAACAAGCGACGAGAGGCAGTAGGGACAAGCGGCGTGAAGCAGCGTTAACGACACGGTCGTCAGATAAGCGCTATAGAGTAGGCCGAAAAACGAGATCCCCCATGCTGCCCACCAGTGCCGATCCACGCGCCGGATGAATGCCGTGGCAGCCAGCGTCAGGTAAGCCATCAGTCCCCAGAACGCCGTCGGGAACCCCAACAGCCTTGCCCAGCTGCTGGAGAGAACGATGTCGCAACCGCTGCCTACGGCACAGCCTTTGACATGGTTTCCGACCCAATCCGTCCACGACAGATATGAAGCCAGTAGAATTCCCAGAACACTGAGGACGAGCAGCGGCCAGTTGGGCCCGGCTCTCAGCGGATACCGAATGGTTGTTACAGAGCGTTTCGGGGTGGCGGCTTCTCTTTTTGCTTTGGCTTTTCTACCCATAACACGCACAGTTTACTACTTTGCATAAGGTTGCGTGGATCGAAACGCAAGTCGTCTGATGAAAGGAGAATAAGCGCGAATTACGAATTCAATTCTTAAATTCGTTCAATCCGCGGCGACGGCCGCCGACGAGTTTTGATTAATTTTCGATTTTTCGGTAACCTGTCGCCGTAATTTGCGTCCAACCGACATTTTGGAAAAAGTTAGTACCTTGAAGGTCGGTTGTGTCTTTGCCTCATCTCCTCTTTACAAAACTGTTCGGTATCGATAATGTCGTTCGTTTATCTACCGTTCCAAACTGTCCTTCGTAGGAGAAACGAGTTCCGAATTTGATGAAAGGTCTGTTGATGAAACGTCTGTTGATAACACGCTACGTGATACTTGCTGGTTTGTGCGCTTTGGCCTCGGTTGGATCTGTGTTCGCCCAGGGACTCAATATAAAGAGCGCAGAATTGAGTCTGTCGGTAGGGTATACCGACTTTACGAACAAGACATTCACCATCGGTCAACCTCAGTCCGCTACGCCGATAAACGGCAAGATGGACTTGAGCTCCGGGACCATGTACGAAGGCAGAATCAATTTTTATACTAACAAACGGATCGGTGCCGAGTTCCTTTACGGGTACCAATACGGCGGAGTCCAGTTCACCACAAGCTCGCCGGCGAGCAACACCTTCGGGGTTCCATTACAGGTCCACACGATCGGCCTTGATGTGCTGTATTATCTGGTCCCCGATCCCAATGCCGCATGGCGTCCATATGTGAAGGTCGGTGGCGGAGCCGTTATCTACCGGCCCAGTACGGGCGGGCAGAAGTCTGCGAAAGATCCACTCGAAGGTAATTTCGACACATTCTTTGAGACTTCCCGGGGATTCGGCGAGGTCGGGGCCGGCGTTAAGCGTCCGATCACCAAAAGTATCGGGTTCCGTGCGGATGCGAGCTTCCTGTTGTCCAAAGTCCCGACTTTTGGATTACCGGAGTCTTCATCCTTGACCAATGCAACTGTTTTACCTGTCGGTGGTCTCGTGCGCAGCGTCCGAGCTTCGGCTGGTGTGGTTTTCTATTTAGGGAAGTAACATGAATACAATCTGCAGAATTCTTTCGCCATTATCCTTCGCGCTAGTCTGGGCTGCGCTCACGCTAACAGGTTACGCACAGACCGGGAATTCATACATTTTCCCGGGTATCACGACAAATAACGACATCACGATCGGGAATTTGAATCCTGTACCGACGACTGCCACGGTCGCTTTCTACGACAATTCCGGGAAATTAAACTCCCTGTCGCTCGAGCTTGCGTCGGGCACGCAGACTCGCGTCAATCCGGCCACGGTCGCTCTGCAGAGTTTCACGGGAAGCGTCGTCATCAGCAGCGCCATTCCTCTGTCGGTTTCAGCCGATCAATTCGAAGGCAATACCGCCTTTGATTTCATCTATCCCTCGCCGTTATCCACCACTCTTCTGATTCCCATTACGGCGGCTGAGGGTGCCTCGGTTGAAGTCAACGTCTTCAATCCCGGGCCGAATCAGGCAGAAGTGAAAGTTGTTCTGGTCCAGTCCAACGGCGCTCACAACGAGGCCCGTACCGCTACGGTCGATCCGTTGCACAGCAACACGTTCAACCTGGGAACGTCGGCGGCCGCTTCGTACGCTTTTGTCACGACGTCGAACATCCTGCGTCCGGTCAGTCCGGTAGCGGCAGCGGCTGTCATTCGTAACTTTGCACCCGGAGCTTCCGTCGCGGGAGCGGCGACGCGAACGGATTTTGCAGTCGCTCAGTCGACGCCGTCGAACATTTACACGAAGACAACAGAGGTTCCGTTTTTTGCTCAGGGTCCGGACTATTTCACGCTGGTTCAGATCGACAATCTCTCGAACAGCACGCAGACCATTTCGGTAACCGCGACACAAGCGGATGGAACGCCTTTCCCGGGCACCAGCAATCCCGCTTCGATCGTGTTGCCGCCTTATGGAGCGGTCCGGCAGGAAATGGCCCAGATGTTCGGCTCCACATCGATTGGTTTTGCAACAGGGACGATCACTGCCGTATCGCAGGGAACCCTTTTTAACGGTAATCCGACCGGAGGCCCGGCGGCGCCGATTACAGCGTCTGTCGCGATCGGCAACCTGTCGCAGCCGGGTTTTGCGGTGTTGACTCCGGTTGCAGCCCAGACCACTTTTGCTCTGCAATTGCGAGGCACGGGCCGCGAGTTTTTCACCGGTCTCAGCATCCGGAACCCGGGCGCGAATGATGCGCATGCATCTCTGACATTCGTTCTGGATCAGGGGACGACGCTTTCGAGCGAAACCATCACTGTTCCGCACGGCAAATCGATAAACGGGACACTGGCGGATCTGTTCCCGGAAGCAGTTGGAAACGGATACATTCTCGTCAACTCCGACGTGCCCATAACCATCGTCGGACTGGATGGCCGTTCCGACAACACCGCGCTTGCCGCGCGGCTCCCGGTTTACGCGTCCCCTCAATTTACGCCGGCTCCGCAACAGGATTTCCTGATCGTTGGAACGGTCCGCGATCAGAACAGCGGAATCAACGGCCAGAATATCGGCGTTCCCAACGTTGCGCTTGTGCTTTCGGGCCCTGTTGAAGCGACAACCGCCACGGACCTGGCAGGCACATATTCGTTCCACGATTTGCCGCCGGGACGTTATACGCTGACGCCGCTGCCGGTCGGCTTCACTGCCAGCCCCGGTGGAACGACCGTTGTGATCACGAATACCAACAGCCACAACAACGATTTCGCGATCGGGCTGACCACTCCGGGTATCCAGACAATAAATCCGGCATCGGCACAACTGGTGTCTTCTAACCCGGGTAGCTCGGCAGCCGGTCTGCCAGTCGCCGTCCAGGGGACCAATTTTGTAAATCCCACGACCTTTACGGGCAACATCTTCACGCAAAACATCAATCAGTTCACGACCGGAACGGTTTTCGTATTCGCGGACTCGCAGGTTCCGACCAGCGTCAGCAGCCCGACCTTCCTGACGGCAACAGTTCCTTCGTCGTTGCTGGTGACCACGGGAACGGTGCAGGTGCGGGTGAGAAACCTCGGGCCGTCCGGCGACTTCGTCGACTCGGTTCCATTCTCTTTCATCGTTGGTTCCGCACCTCCGCAATTGACCAGCGTGACAGGTGTGCCGAGTCCTCTGATTGCGGGCAAGGTGACGAGTTCGTTCCAGGTCACAGTGAACGGATCCGGGTTCACGCCGGCGACGCGCGTACGCGTCAACTTCGTCGACCGGCCGACGACTTTCGTGAACCAGAATCAGGTGCTTGGAACGGTTCTGCCCGCCGATTTAACGATTCCCGGGTTTGTGCCGATTACCGTTCAGAATCCGAACACGGTGGACTCCACGCCGTTCCAGATGCCGCTTCTGTATCCGATACCGGTGTTGGCTCAGATTTCGCCGAGTCAGCTGACGGCGCAACTGGAACTGAATGCTCAACCGATACTGGTGACGCTCTCGGGAACCGATTTCAGCCAGAGTCCGACCAATCCGCTGGACACGGCTGTTGTGCAGGTGAACGGTACGGCGATACCGACGCAGTACATTTCAACCACTCAATTGACGGCGTTGATTCCACCGAATCTCACGGCCGTGCCCGGCGTTCTGCAGATAGCGGTGGCGAATCCAACCCCGAACCTGGCAGCATCGAATGCCCAGCCGCTGTTCGTAAACAACCCGGTAGCGGTGATTACTGCCGTCAATGGCGGAGGAGTCAGCTGGAACCCGAATAGTGCGCCGAATGACTTCTTCATTCATTCGGTCGTCATCACAGGGCAGAACTTCTCGCCGAACGCCGTAGCGTGGGTCAATCTGCCATGCGATAAGCTTGGCCTGCGTCAGGCCTTGTCCACAGTGCGGAACAGCGCGGAACAGGTCATTGCGAACATCCCGATCCGCTGCGCTGGAACGTACTCGCTTGCGGTAGCCAACCCCCAGCCTGGCGGCGGATTGTCGGCCCCTGCGAACCTGGTTGTTCCGTCTGTGGCGGCAGCGACTGGAGCCAATGCTACGACGCTGTTCTTCGAGAATGCCGTGCCGGCGATTGCGTCGATCGATGGCGGAGCAGTCAGCTGGAATCCGAATACTCCTGCGGGCCAGACGATAAATCAGTCCGTGGTGATTACGGGCACCAATTTCTTGTCGACCTCTGTCGTGTGGGTGGATTCGCCCTGCGATAGTCTGGGTCTTCGCCAAGCATTGTCTACAGTGCTAAGCGGTCCAAATCAAATAGTCGCAACGATACCTATCGGTTGCGCCGGCACGTACTCGATTGCGGTAGCCAACCCTGCGCCTGGTGGCGGGTTTTCGGGTTCCGTAAGTCTGGTTGTGTCGTCGATGTCTGTCGCGATGTTAAGTGACGTTAAATCTGTAACTGGTGTTAAGCCTGCCCTCAAGCCTGCGCTCCAGTCCGGCTTTACTGTCGAATAAGGGGGCGCTGATGTACTGGCGTTTGTTTACGGCATTTCTACTCCTGGGGACCTGCGCGCTGCAAGTGGGCGCGCAGGCCCCGGCGAATGTGTATGTTTTTCCATTGATCGTTGACGGAACGTCGGGCGGAACCAGCTTCCGCTCGACGCTGTCGGTCAACAGCACTGACGGCAAGACCGGCCTGGCGTGCACTTTCTCGCAGCGCAATACCAGTGCGTCGCTCACCGGTCTCGATGGGTTTCTTTACCCGACCTTCGTGGTTGATGCGGGATTCAGTCCGCTGTCGCAGGCGTTGTTGAATCAGCATGTGAACCTGTCGTCGGAGATACTGCGTACAAGCGGAACTGGCCCGCTCAAGTCCGGCTACGCGGAACTGTCATGTCCCAACACGGTGCAGGCGCAATTGCAGTTTTCGTATTTTGGTGCCGCAAACCAGAAGCTTGGCGAGGCCACAATTCTGCCTGCGACGAAGGGCAACTCCTTTCAGTTTCTCGTTGACCGGCGGGATGGCTCACGGCTGGGTTTTTCGCTGGCCAACGATTCAGCGATTTCGGGCCAATTTACTGTTGTTGCCCGCGATCAGTCCAATCAGGTCATCGATTTTAATTTGAACGACACGATCCAACCGTGGTCGCAAGTCTCAAAATTTATTGATGAAGAATTACCGCGTCTTCCAGCGAATTTTTTCGGATCTGTCGAAATCGTAGGGGTGCCGGGCAGTCAGAGCTATGCGGTGGGCCTTCAGTTCACGGGCTCCGTATTTACTACGGTGCAGCCGCTGGTTCGCGATGCCGCGCTTCCTTTTTAGTGTCGGAGGATCAATGAAGGTCGCATTAGTAACATTGGCCATCATTTTACCGGTTCTGATTGTGCAGGCTGCGCAGGTCTCGCAGGTTCCGGACGGCACGAAGGTCGAAAGCGTTCGTATCGAAGGCAACAAGCGGGTCCCGTCTGATTCGATCAAGTACCGCATTCAAACCAAACCGGGCGGCGTTTTGAACATGAGCGTCATTCGGCGTGACGTGAAGGAACTCTACGCCCAAAACCTGTTCGACGATATTCGGGTGGAGGCAGAAGACGGAAAGGCTGGCGGAGTTGTCATTGTCTTCACCGTCAAGGAAAAGCCGTTAATCCGCAGCGTCGATTTCCCCGGAGCGAATTCGATTACCCGCTCCGATATCCTCGACAAGCTGAAAGAGAAAAAAATCAGCATCAGCCAGGAATCGCCCTATGACCCCGCCAAGGTCAAGCAAGTCGAGACCGTCCTCAAGTCGATGCTGGCGGAAAAGGGCCATCAGGAAGCGAAGGTCGAATTCACACCGGAGGACGTTCCGCCCAATTCGGTCAAGCTCACCTTCAAAATCGATGAGGGACCGGCCATAAAGATCCAGAAGATCAAAATTGAAGGGAATCACGTGTTCTCCGAGCGCCAGCTCAAGAGCGCGATGAAGCTGGTTAAGGAAACCAACCCGATCACGATCTTCACCAGTAAGGATACCTATTACGATTTAAAGCTGGCCGACGACCTGACCCGCATCCGCATCTTCTATGCGGACCACGGCTACATTCGCGCGAACATCCTGGATCCGGTTGTCGAGGTCAAGCCCGTTGAAATGTCGCGGACCCTTCCTTTGATTAAGCCGCCTTTCCCGTTCGGTGTACCGTTTCCCTTCTCGAAAAAGAAGGTCAATCGTTACTACATCACGCTGAAAGTCGAAGAAAACGATCAATACAAGATCGGTGACGTCAAAGTGACGGGCGCCAAGGAGCTGAACGAAGCGATCATCCGGCTGCTGCTCGGCTTGATCCCCGGCCAGGTTTACAACGAGACCGCGCTGCGAAATGGTTTCGACAATCTCAAAAAACTTTACGGCCAGCGCGGCTATGTCAATTTCAGCGCTGTCCCTGTCCAGGATCTCGATGAGGACAAGAAGCTGGTCAATCTGACGATAAACGTCGATGAAGACCGCCGCTTTACCGTGAACCGGATCGCCTTCACCGGCAACACGACCACGCGCGACAAAGTCATCCGTCGCGAAGTCCTTCTCGATGAAGGACAGGTTTTCAATTCGGCGTTGTGGGATACCAGTCTGCTGCGCCTGAATCAGCTTGGATATTTCGAAGAAATCAAGACTGAGGACGCCGAAGTTAAACCGAGCGCGACCGACCCTACCGTCGACATCAACCTGAAACTCAAAGAGAAGAGCCGGAATTCGATCGGTTTCAGCGGCGGTGTCAGCGGCATCGGCGGAAGTTTCCTGGGGCTGAACTATACGACCAACAATTTTCTTGGTCTTGGCGAGAGTCTTGCCCTCACACTGCAGGGCGGCACGCGGCAGTCGCAGTATCAGTTAGCCTTTACCGAACCTTATCTGTATGACAGGCCGATCTCTCTGGGATTTTCCCTGTATTCGACCAGTTTCCGCTACGACCAGGCCCGCGAGGCTTTCGGCTTGAATCCCGGCAGTCTGCCGCAGGGATTAGGGCTGGAGAACCGGCTCAACTTCGAACAGCAACATACGGGTTTCAATCTTTCGACGAGTTACCCGATGCGAATATTCCACCGGATCGGGATTACGTATGTTCTCGATAACTCGTCAACAACGGGCGTTAATCCAGCCACTCAGGCCTATTTCTCTACCGTTAGTTCGCAGAATCAGAATTTTGCTACTGGCAGTGGGTTCACCACCTTCAACGCGCGGCGGGTGCTTCCTTCGTACACCTACAGTACGGTCAACAATCCGTACAATCCGACCCGCGGCCACAGCTTTACAGGGACATTTGAATTTACCGGTGGCTTCCTGGGTGGAGACATCAATTTCTATAGGCCGTCCGCGGATTTCCGTTATTACCACCCCGTCAACCATGGCCGGAACACGATCGCCATCCGGGCGATGGGATCGTTCATCCAGAGCTTTACGAATCTGAGCGTGCCGTTTTACGAGAGATTCTTCGCCGGCGGCGATTTTGATATTCGCGGTTTCGATTTCCGTACGCTCAGTCCTATTTCCTTCATCACTCGAACGCTGCCCGTTACGGATCCCAAAACGTTCCAGACGGTGAACAAGCAGTTCGACGACATCGTGTACGTCGGCGGCGACACACAAGCCGTATTCAATTTTGAATACCGGATTCCGATCGTCGGCCGCACGGTTTCTCTGGTTCCTTTCATGGACGTCGGGAACTCGTGGGTGCTGAAGAAACAGGAACTGGAGCGCAAGATCGTGACCCCCGGCGTGACTCAGGTCATTCCGGCGGACTTCCTGCCGGGCACGAACTCCGGGTTACGTATGAGCACCGGAGTGGAGTTCCAGATCGTGCTGCCCGTGCTGAATGCACCGTTCCGTATCGACTGGGTACTCAATCCAGCCCGCATCGACGGCAATTTCATCGGACCGGTCACCGGCATTCCGTTTGGTATTCACCAGCCGGCTCACGACTTCAAATTCACGGTCGGAAGAACGTTCTAAAATAAGCCACGAATTTAACGAATTGAATTCGTTAAATTCGTGGCTTATCTCTTCATTTCGTACTCTTTGGGTGGCTCAGCGCCCATAAGGTTGCGGACGAAGTAATCCCAGCGCCGGCGGATCATGTACGGTTCGTTGGCAAAACCGTGATTGCGGTTGGGGAGCATCAGTAGATCGAAATCCTTGTTCGCTCGAATAAGCGCGTCAACGACGAGTAACGTGTTGTAAGGCGGCACATTCGAATCCATCGTTCCATGAACGAGCAGAAGCTTTCCTTTCAGGTTCCTGGCGACGAGTTCATTGGCCTGATTGTCGTAGTTGTTTCCGTTCAGCAGCCCCTGCCATTTTTCAGCCCAATCGTCTTCGTAATCACGATTGTCGTGGTTTCCGGCTTCGGAAATTCCAACCTTGAAGAAGTCCGGATAACGAAACATCGCATCGGCGGCAGCGTAGCCGCCTCCCGAGTGTCCCCATATTCCGACCCGGCTGATGTCGATCCACGAATAACGCTTCGCGAGTTCCTGGATCCCGGCGACCTGATCGGGCAGGGTGTTGTCGCCCATATTCCCGTAGTACGCATCGTGGAATTTCTTGGACCGTGATGGAGTCCCCATTCCATCCAGTTCGATGACGATGAAACCGAGTTCCGCGAGCGCCTGAGAATCGCCGCGCGCCGCCTGGAACCGGCGTGTGCCGACGCTGCCCGGCGTCGGTCCCGGATAGATGTGGTCGATGATCGGATACTTTTGTCCGGCGTCGAATCGCGTTGGTTTGTACATCAGACCATACAGGTCGGTGACGCCGTCGCGCCCCTTGACAGAAAAGGGTGTCACCGGCTTCCAGCCGGTGGCAACGAGCCGGGAGATATCCGCTTTTTCGATGGTTTGAAGCAGCTTCCCGGCAGAATCGCGCAGGACCGTGATGCCCGCCGAATCGGGTTTGGAGTAGCTATCCACGAAGAACCGTCCTGTCGGCGAGAACGAGACATCGTGAGTCGCATCTTCGGGGGTCAGGAGCGTCTGGTTTTTGCCGTCGAGTCCGACACGGTACAGGTGAACGAAATAGGGGTCGCGGCCTTTCTCTTTCCCGACGCCCAGAAAATAGACCAGCCGGTTTGTCTCGTCCACGCGCAGCGTTTCGGCTACATCTCCTTCACCTGAGGTGATCTGGTTCTTGAGTTTCCCGCTAGTCAGGTCATACAGATACAGCTGTCCCCAATTATCCCGTTCGGAGAACCAGATCAATTCGTTCGAAGCCGGTAAAAACCGCCAGTTCGGACGATCCTCGCCGCCTTCAAAATACGTTTTGCTGGTCTCTTCGAGCACATCGCGGACTTTACCCGTCTGAGCATCAGCGACCCGGAATTGTGCGCGTTTATGGTCACGCGACGACGAGATGAACGCGAGTTGCTGGCTGTCCGCGCTCCACTCGACGTCGGAGAACGAATCGTCGCACTTGACGTGGTCGCACAGCGACGATCGATGGGGATCCGGCGGCATCTGCAGGCGGATGACGCGCGCGGCATCGACATCAATGATGACGCGTTCAATTTGAAAGATCTTTTCATCGCCGGCGAGTGGGTATTTCCAGGCTTCAAGTTGCGGGTGTCCCACCCGGGTGTCGGCAAGGTACATTTCGCCGACGCCACGCCCGTCGTGTTGAAAAGTTGCGATTCGTCTGGAATCGGGGGACCATAGCACGACCGGACTGTCACTGCGAATCCAGCCCGCATTGTCCGTCGCATATCCGAAATCTTTTACGCCGTCCTTTGTGAGCTGGGTTTCCCGTCCATTCGGCAGTTCGCGAACCCAGAGGTTGAAGTCGCGGATGAAGACCGCGCGTTTCCCGTCCGGTGACAGGACGGCATTGGAAGGGTTCCGTTGGGCACTTGGAGGAGTGAACGTTGAGCGAGTTCCGCGAGCGGCATCGATCAGGAAGACTTCGGGGCCTTTTTCGGTCGTCGTGCGATACCAGAAACGATCGTCCGCAAGCCAGTTCGGCCGCACTCCGGAGTGCATGACCAGCGGATTGACGTTGTAACCCATGAGATTTTCGGCGCGGGCGTAGTCGGTGGCGCTGACGGTCGGGGTCTGGACGAGGAGCGCGAGGATGAAGGAAAGCACGGCGATGAACCTCCTGGAAAGGGTACGGGCTAAAGCCGCGACTACACGGGGGGAAGATGTAGCCGCGGGCTCTGGCCCGGTGTCCGTCTCCAACAGATTATCGCATTAGGAGGACCGGCGGTCCTTTACAACGACACTGAGGAAAAGGTGACCCAGTGCCAAGGCGGACGCACCAGAAATGACGAGAACTGCCAAATCCATGACAATGTCTTCGATAACGCTCATTGCGGTTTATTCTCCATCCATCTACTTCTTAGACTTTCTGTCTCTAAACGCCTGCTGCTGCTCATAATCATCGTTCTGGAACTTGATGTGAGCATTTGGGTTGCCAAATTATTCAATACTTCTCACGCTTCAGGACGGGGCTCAATCCGCCGACCCGAAACCACCGGTATCCATGACCTTCCAGGATGATCTTGTGTTTTCCGTCGGGCCCTGCATCGCTGTGTTCTCCAGGAAGCAGGTTTGTGAGGTGGACTCCTTCTCCCGGGCCCAAATCTAATCTGACGCTCGACGGCTTTTCATGGAAATTGTGCAGGGTTACCAGGCGGTTGTTTCGCCAGTCGTAGCGGATGGCCAGGACGTTGTGGTTCCCGGTCGAAATGATGCTGTAGCTGCCCCACCCGAACTCCGGACACTCTTTGCGCAGCCGGATCATGTGTTCCGTCCAATTCAGCAATGAATTCTTGTCGCGCCGCTGCGTCTCGACGTTGACGCGATCGTAGCTATACGGTCCTTTATCGATGACGGGCAGGATCGTCTTCTTTGCCGTTGAAAAGCCTGCCTGAGGCTCGGCGGACCATTGCATTGGTGTTCTCACCGCATTTCGCTCGGGAAGCTGAAGATTGTCACCCATTCCGATTTCGTCGCCGTAACGCAGAACGGGCGTGCCGGGCAATGAGAACATCAAGCTGTAGGCCAACTGCGATTTCGGGCGGTCGCCCAACATGGGAGCAAGCCGCCGCCGGATTCCACGTCCATACAGCTGCATTTTGGGATCGGGTCCGAATTTCTCATAAACGAGCCGGCGTTGTTCTTTCGTGAGACGTCCGAGATCCAGTTCGTCATGATTTCTCAAGAACGATGCCCATTGGGCGTACTGCGGAATGGCGCGCGTCGCCTCCAGTGCGTGAGCCAGCGGCCGTGCGTCGCCGGATGCGAGAGCGTAAAAGACGTGCTGATTCACATAGAAGTTGAACATCATGTGCATGCGATCGTCGCGGTCGCCGAAGAAATTCATGTCGTCTTTCGGAACGACATTGGCCTCGCCGAGAAGGATGGCATCGCCCTCGCGCCACTGCAGAAAATCGCGGAAGTCGCTGAGGTATTCGTAATGGAGGCTTCTATTTTTTGTTTTTTGAGAACTCTCGATCACGAATGGCACCGCATCCACCCGGAATCCGGAGACGCCTATTTCGAGCCAATAGCCCATGATTCGCTGTATCTCGGTCCGGACCTCCAGGTTTTCCGTATTCAGGTCGGGCTGGAAATCGAAAAACCGGTGGTAATACCACTCTCGTGCGGTCCTGTCGTAACTCCAGGTTTCCTTCTGGACTCCGGGAAAAACCATTCCTCGCCGATAGTCCCTCGGTCTGCTCTTCGACCAGTTGTACCAGTTGCGATAGCGGGAATTCTTATCCGAGCGGGCGGCTTTGAACCAGGGATGCTGGTTTGACGTGTGGTTTACGACCAGATCCACGATGATCCGGATGCCCCGCTGTTTGGCCTGGCTGGCGAAATCAACGAAGTCTCCAGAAGAACCATAACGGCGTTCAACGCCGTAATAGTCGGAGATGTCATAGCCATTGTCGCGATTCGGCGACGGCTGAAATGGCTGAAGCCAGATGCAGGTGACGCCCAGGCCCGAGAGATAGTCCAGACGGCGCGACAATCCTTCGAAATCGCCGATGCCGTCGCCGTTGGAATCCATGAACGTGCCGACGTTCAGGCTATAGATGACGGCGTTCTTATACCAGAGGTCGTCTATCACTTGGATGCTAAGATCTGCAGGCTTTTCAGAAACTCGACAATCGCCGCTCTGTCGTGTTCTGATAATTTGGAATAGTTCAGGCGCGCGGGCCGTGCCTCACCGGCGTGGTGTTCGATGGCCTCGGAAACTGTCGATAAGTCGCCCCGATGTCCGAAAGCGGCGGAACTTCCGATGTCCCAGAGCTTACGCGTCAGGAAGGCCCCGACCGGGATGCCTCGTTCGGCCACGCGCTCATTGCAGAAGAATCGGTCTTCCTCATCGCACAGGTTGTGCCGCTTCAGGTCGGTATAGGCGCGAATCAATGCTCCGCCGTCTGGAGTCGCTTCCAACCGCGGCGGTCGACCTTGCGTTGTCATATCAAAGCCGACCGGTTTTCGTACCGTGACGAGAAGTTTCCATTCGGGATTGAACGGATTGGCTTCGGTGAACATCCGGTTTTTGAGTGGCATCGAAGGAACGTGGCACTCCGCGCAGCCGATCTTTTCGAACAGGCCTTCGCCGGCCTGGACGGCCTGGCGGCGGACGGGATCATCAGGTATAACGCGTCCGGGAGTGCCAAGCTGGGCCTGAAATAACGAAATCGCGGTGATATCTCCAACGGTGAGTTCGTTTTTGACGCCGTCGCCGTCGGGATCGGTGTCGATGCCGAAGAGTTCCTGCGATTGCAAGCCGAGGTGCTGGTTCATTCCTTCATTGGTGAATTGCCGAATGGAAACGGCGGCACCATTCTGGTGAAACGGCCGGATGACCAGGTCGTCGCTTACACCCTGAACGCGGCTCGTGTCGACCGTACCGTCGCCATGGGCAACGATGTCACCGAAGTCGATGCCCTTTGCGCTGATATGTGCCGGGACGTTGCATGAGCACAGATAGGCTTTATTTATCGCGATCATTCTCGTGGCCTGTAATTCGCGTGACATTTCCCGTGCGAGCATCTCGATGGGCCCCGAACCGAACAGGCTCAGGGTCATGCGTTCACTGACGAATTCAGGGCTGATGGAATCCTTGACGGGCGTCGACGAGTCCGCCATAACAAACACGTTTGTTGCGAAATCTCCGCCGCCTCCCGGCTGCGGCCGGTTATGGCAGGAAGCGCAGGAGTGAGAGTCGGGGCCGGTCGTGCGCAGCATCGCGAATTGTGCGGGAGGGCGTGGTTTACCGTCGGCGGTTGTTGCCGGGCGTCCTTGTCCATCCAAACGGTTAAATACCGCGGTGAAGAGCTTTTCTCCGTACTTGACCGTATCGTCGAACGAGATGCGCCCGCTCTCGATATCCGCTTCATTCAGATGGACCGAAATTGCCGGTACGTCACCGATGTGCTGAGCGAGCAGCACCGCAGTGACGATGAAAATGGAAGCGATGGTAAGTAAGATGGTTCTTCGATGCCGTTTCATGCCGTTACGACGTTGCGTTATTGTGCGACACCCAACGACTTGGCACGAGCGGGGCCAAAGCTGGCGAACCGCCCTCGCTTGACCTGCTCCCTGGAGTTTCGCCCTCCGTTCTGACTTTCTGATATAAGGAATTAAATGAAAAGCGAGACGGTGCGGCAAAACTTTCGCCAGGAACTCGTTTCAGCCCGGATGCACACGGACCAGCTATTTCAAATGCTTGCGCCCGCGGCCTTGCACCTGAGACCTATTCCGGAGCGGCATCGCATCGCTTTTTATCTCGGACATCTCGAAGCGTTTGACTGGAACATGATCTGCAAGTGGGCCTTCGAGATGTCGCCGTTCAATCCGGCATTCGATCAGTTATTTGCCTTCGGCATCGATCCTGTCGACGGCAAGCTGCCTCAAGACAAACCTTCGGATTGGCCGCCAGTGAATGAAATTCTTTCCTATCGTGACCGGATCCGCCGGACGATTGATGCTGTGCTTGAAACCGCGGATTTAGAGGACCCGTCGAAAAGGCAGATTTTCCATGTCATCCTCGAGCACCGCTGGATGCATGCCGAGACGCTCGCCTACATGCTCCACTGGCTCGATTTCGATTTAAAGCGGACGGAGGAGACTACGGCGCCGGGAGAAACAATGCGTCTGAAGTCCACATCTACCAAGATGATTCCTTCAGGTCATGCGACACTAGGACAGAAGACGGATGGGGAGTTCGGATGGGACAACGAGTTTCGGGCGCACTCCGTCTTCGTCCCCGAATTCTCGATCGGTGCTTTCAATGTGACAAATGCGGATTACCTCGAATTTGTTATCGCCGGTGGATATCAGGAACGATCACTCTGGACAGCCGAAGCCTGGGATTGGCTGCAGCAAACCGGCATTTCTTACCCCAAGTTCTGGATTCCAGAAAGTGGGGATTGGTTCTACATGACGATGTTCGAGAAGATACCTTTGCCTCCGGACTGGCCGGTGTATGTGAGTCATGCTGAGGCCTCCGCATACGCACGCTGGAACGGCAAGGCATTACCGACAGAAGCCCAATACCATCGTGCCGCGTTTGGTTCACCTGGCGGAAGCGATGCCAGGCACCTGCCCGGCAATTTCAACTTTCGATCGTGGAATCCGATGCCCGTTGGCAGCTTTGCTCCGAGCGCGTTCGGCGTTTTCGATCTGGTTGGAAACGGTTGGGAATGGACCAGCACGTCGTTTGCGCCCTTCGAGGGGTTTGAAGCGTTTTCTTTCTACCCCGGCTACTCGGCAGACTTTTTTGATGGGAAGCACTTTGTATTGAAAGGTGCGTCGCCGCGGACGTCGGCCTCGCTCGCCCGAAAATCGTTCCGCAATTGGTTTCAACCGCATTATCCGAACATTTATGCGACGTTTCGCTGTGTGGAGCAATGATGAGGCCACCGGGTCATCCTATCGGCCTTTCCGAATTCGAAAGCGATGTGCTCAGCGGTTTAAGCCGGCATCCGCAAAAGGAACTGTATTCGAAATATTTCTACGACGATCTGGGTACCGCGCTCTTCGAAGCAATAACCTTGCTGCCCGAATATGGACTGACGCGGGCCGACATGCGGTTGCTCCGTAACCATGCCGGCGAACTGCCGGAGCGTGCCGGAAATGTGTCGATGATCGTTGAACTGGGCAGCGGTTCCGGCGAGAAAGCGCGCGAGATATTACCGTCTTTTCTGAAGGCCAAGCCGCTCACCTACGCTCCCATCGATGTATCGGCTGCGGCGTTGAGACGCTGCCAGCGCGATCTGGATCACCTTCACCAGTTGAAAACGACTCCGATTAAGGACTCTTACATCGAGGGGCTTGCGGCGGCATCCAGGATGCGGAGCCCGGGGACAAGCATGATGGTCTTGTTTCTGGGAAGTTCGATCGGCAACTTTGAACCGGCTGTCGCAGAGACTTTTCTGAAATCGCTACGCAGCAACCTTCATGAGGGCGATACTTTCCTGCTCAGCGCGGACCTGGTCAAACCCGTCGCTCAAATGCTGCCCGCCTATGATGATCCGCTCGGTTTGACGGCGGCCTTCAACCTGAATCTCCTGGCGCGCATCAATCGTGAACTCAGTGGAACTTTCAATCTGAGCAATTTCGAACACGAAGCCCGGTACAACGAAATTGAGCAGCGCATTGAAATGCATCTCCGTGCCAAAACCGAGCACACCGTCAATGTGACGGTTCATCAGGTCGGTTTCTCCTTCCAGAAAGACGAGACTATCTGGACCGAGAGTAGTTATAAATTCCATCCCGAGCAGATCCGCCGCTTGTCTTCGCTTGCCAGGTTTAATTGCGAAGCGCAGTGGATCGACGCCGAGTGGCCATTTGTGCAGTCGCTGTTTCGAGCCGTGTAATCAAGAAGCGTTCGCGATAGTTCAGCCGGCCATCGATTCGAGCCGCTTCCACTCGTCATCGCTCACCGGCATAACCGACAGACGCGATATGCGTACCAGCGGGAATGACGCAAACGCCTTGTCGGCCTTCACAGCAGCCAGCCTTACGGGCGATTTGAGTTTCTTCACGGGTGCAATATCGATTGCATAGAACTTGCCGTCTTTGTCCTCCGGATCGGGGTAGGGTTCGGAGGCCGCCTTCGCGATTCCAACCACGGCCTTAACATCTCCGGTGTGGTAGAAGAAGATGCGATCGCCTTTGCGGATCGATTGAAGATGTTTCTGCGCGACGGGATTTCGAACACCCGACCAGGTCGTGCGCCCATCCCGCTGGAGATCATCGAAATTGTAGTGCGTTGGTTCCTCTTTGACGAGCCAGTTCACGGTTGAGATCTTAAGCTATTACGAGGAGAGTTCGGTTGGCGAATTCTGGTTGGGGAGCAAACGGCTTTCGACCGGGCCGTATTTCAGTTTCAAAAGCCCGCATTTCTCTTGATATGATCTGGACCTTGAAAATCGCATTTTGAATTGTGAGGGGATATGCATAAGGCTTTTTCGCTCCTTTTCGTGGCAGGTATCCTGGCGAGTATTCCGGCACTGGCTCAAGGGCCGGCTCGACCGTCCATTCCGGTGGATATCGCCGGGGAATGGCGCCTGGAAAACAATGAAGAGGACACCACGGCGCAGCCTCCGTTAGGAGACTACCTGGGGATTCCGTTCAATGACGCGGGCCGGATGAGGTCGGACACGACGGCCGAATCGATCTGGGGGACGCCGGAGTTTCAGTGCAGACCCCATGCCTTCCCTCATCAGTGGCGCGGTCTCGGCGGAGCGCGCATTCTGAAAGAGCAGGATCCGCTGACGCGCGACGTCAAAACGTATCACATCCAGTTCATGCGTTCGCTGGACCGGCCTATCTTTATGGATGGCCGTCCGCATCCGCCAGCATGGGCGCCGCACACCTGGACCGGTTTTTCGACAGGCGAGTGGATTGGCAACACGTTAAAGGTGACGACGACACACCTCAAAGATGGTTACCTGAAGCGTGGCGGCCCGCAAACCAGTGATATGTATACGATGACGGAATACATCACGCGGCACGACGATATCTTGACCATCATCACCTGGATGGACGATCCCCTATATATCGATGAGCCTTATGTCCAGTCGACGACGTATTACTACGACACATCGTCGACTGTCGCGACCGAGACCTGTAACGGTTCGGCCTTCGCCGAGAACGGCGGGACCGACCGCCACCATGTACCCCACTTCCTGCCGGGGCAGAACACGGCATGGAAGGATTGGCTGAAGAAGGAACCCGGTATACCTGAAGAGGCCGTCCGAGGCGGTGTGAAAACCGTCTATCCCGAGTTCAAATCGACACTTAACGGCGCCACATCTCTCGCCAGTCTGAACGTGCCGTCGTCGCGTACCGCTTTCGACGTGGCCAAGAGAATCGCGGAGCAGAGCCCGAAGGATGGACAGGTCCACGTGTTGCCCGTGCAAGGCAACATTTATATGCTCATCGCTGATGGCACGAACATTACGGTTTCGGTGAGCCAGGAAGGCGTTCTGGTCGTGAATACGGGGACGGCTGCGATGTCGGACAAAATCCTTGCCGCTATCAACCAATTATCCAGCGCTGTGACGGCGCAGCCCGCAACCAATAATTGTGCCGGTACGACTTGTCCGGGCATCTGGGGATGGTCCAGTCCATACATCAATTCCATCATCAGCTCACCAGCTCCGCCAAAACCGATCCGATACATTGTCAACACCAGCGCGGCTGCGGAGCACATCGGAGGCAATGAGAAGCTCGCTTCTGCCGGCTTCTTTCCGAGGGTGGGAGGATTCGGCAATGCGGTCGAGAATGTCGGACGCATCGCATCCATCGTGGCGCACGAGAATGTGCTCAACAGAATGAGCGCCCCGGAAGGTAAGCAAGCCGCGGCCCCGGCTGATGCGTTACCAACCGATACTTATTTCGATGAGTTCGACAAACTGCCCGCATTTGTCAACGGTGAAGCCGTGATTTTGTATCACGCGCCGGCGGCAAACACGGATGCCGACAGCATCGTGTTTTTCCGTCGCTCCGACGTCATCAGCGCAGGCAACCTCTTTTCGACCGTCAGCTATCCCGTCATCGATGTCGAGAAGGGCGGCAGCATTCAAGGCATCGTCGACGGGCTGAACAAGATCCTGGACCTCGCTGTTGCCGAGTACCGCGGCCAGGGCGGCACCTATATCATTCCGGGGCACGGCCGGCTGTCGGATACGGCCGATGTCGCGTCCTACCGGAATATGATGGTCATGGTTCGAGACCGCGTGCAGGATTTGATCGGGAAGGGAATGACGCTCGACCAGATCAAGGCGGCTAAACCGACCATGGACTTCGACGGGCGCTACGGCTCGAATACCGGTCCGTGGACGACTGCCATGTTCATCGAGTCGGTCTACAAAAGCCTTAAGGATAAAAAGTAATGCGATTCGTTCCGGCTGTTTTTGCAATTGTTCTCTTCGTCAGTACGTCCGGTTATGCGCAGCGCGGAGGTCGCGGCGGCGGCCCACCTGCCACGGGGCGAGCCGCGGCGGCCATCGATCTCACCGGCTATTGGGTATCGGTGATCAATGAAGACTGGAGATTGCGGATGGTGACACCGGCCAAGGGCCAGTATGACGCGCTCACATTGAATGGCGAAGGCCGCCGGGTCGGCAACTCATGGGATCCGGATCGCGATGAAAAAGCGGGAGAGCAGTGCAAGGCATACGGCGCCGCCAACGTTATGCGGCTGCCCGGCCGCCTGCACATCACATGGGAAAACGACAACACGCTCCGTATCGATACGGACACGGGAACCCAGACCCGAAGGTTTCACTTCGACGCTGCGGCGCCAGGCGAGCCGACCTGGCAGGGACATTCCGCAGCGAACTGGCAACTGGGACCGGCCGGCCAACGCGGAGCGCGCACCGGGAATTTGAAAGTTGTTACGACGAATCTCCGCGCCGGGTATATACGCAAAAACGGTGCGCCGCATAGCGACAAAGCCACTGTCACGGAATACTACGATCTCAATATGACGCCCAACGGCGATCAATGGATGACGATCACTACGAGAATCGACGATCCCGTTTACTTCAGCCGCCCATTGATCAACACCACGGACTTCAAGAAGCTGCCGGATAATGCAGGATGGAATCCCACTCCGTGCACGGTGAAGTAGTCAACAATCATGGAGGCGAAGTGCGAATTAGAATCATAGCTTTGGCGTGTTTCCTTGCCTGTCTGGGGATGGGTGCTTCGGCGTTGGCGCAAGATGCGGTGAGCGGAACCTGGTCCGGTGATTGGGGACCGAGCCCCGGAGACCGCAACCCTGTCACCCTGGCATTAAAGTTTGATGGAAAAGCGCTCACCGGAAATGTTACCGGTGGTGAGAACGTGTCGGCTCCGATTGCAATCAAGAAAGGCACCTACGATCCGAAAACGGGCGCCGTTCACATGGAAGCGGATACGATGGATCGGCGGTCGGGCGGGACCGTTCACTTCATGATCGACGGCAAGATCGATAAGAACACGATGACCGGCACGTGGAATCACGACAATCGCAAGGGCGATTTCAAACTTACAAAGAAGTAAGCCAGTCCCGCATCGCGTCGGTCACTTGTTCGGGACGCTCCATCGTCGACATATGCCCGCAGTCCTCAATGACCACGAGGCGGCTCTGCGGCATCCGGGCCGCCATTTGTTCATGAACGTCAACCGGACTCCAGGTGTCCTGGCGTCCGCACAGCACCATGACGGGGCATTTGATGTTCGCGAGCAGGGGCTCTGCATCGGGCCTCTCGAGTAACGCCTTGATCTGAGCGGCGAAGATATCGACACTCTTGCGTCCGAACATATCCAGGATCGGATCGATTAAATGCGTATCAAATAGACGATCCCGAAGGACCATCTTCTGTACCCAGACCGCGCCCATCGTACGCGTCCCGTTTCGTTTGGCGATCTCGAGCAAAGCATATCGCTTTGCCGCTTCCTCGTCGCCGGCAGCGCCGGCCGGCCGGCCGGCGTACGCAGTGTCCATCAAAGCAAGACCTGCAACCCGATCCGGTGCACGGCGGAAGACTTCGAACGCCACACGTCCGCCCATCGAATGACCTGCAAGCGCAAAACGGGCGGGCGCCGTGCGCAGTATTGCATCTGCCATAGCCCCGAGTGATTCGGTGGATCCGTGGTCCGCAATACGGATCGAGGTTAATAGTCCAAGTTCCTGGGTTTGGCTCTCCCAAACGCCTTCGTCGCACATGAGGCCGGGAACGAGTATGAGATCAGGTACAGACATACAAAGAGGAGAATATGGTAAAGTCCAATTCTTTCCAATGGACCTCTTCAAAGAAGCCGCAGAAAAAATCGGACAAACAAGGGCAGAGGAACTCCGGCCGGACATCGTGCAACTCGAGAACGATCTCCGGAGGCTCCGCTCCACGCCTGTAGAGCTGGAAGATGAACCTTGAAGATCTCTCCCTGATCGACGCCGCTGCCGGCATTCGATCGGGTGACTTTTCGCCGGTCGAATACGTGCGCCGGTTGCTGGCACGAATCGATGAAATGGAGCCCCGGCTTGAGGCCTGGGTCACGATCGATCGGGAAAAGGTGCTGGCCGATGCCGGAGAATGCGAAAAAGAAGCCAGGAGCAAACGGTTTCGTGGGCCACTCCATGGCATCCCGCTCGGCATCAAGGACATCTTCTATACGAAGGGGCTCAGGACGATGATGGGATCCGTCCTGTTCAAGGATTTCGTGCCGGCTGAAGACGCGCATGCCGTCGCTCGGTTGAAAGAAGCCGGCGCGATAGTGCTGGGAAAGACAGTCACGACCGTTTTTGCCAACCTCGATCCTGGACCGACACGCAATCCCTGGAATCTCGAGCAT
The DNA here is from genome assembly GCA_963738025.1 of uncultured Acidobacteriota bacterium. Taxonomy (GTDB): domain Bacteria; phylum Acidobacteriota; class Terriglobia; order 20CM-2-55-15; family 20CM-2-55-15; genus 20CM-2-55-15. The sequence continues at coordinate 319,338 of CAVTWA010000005.1, forward strand.
ACCCCGGGCGGGTCGAGCAGCGGGTCCGCTGCCGCGGTCGCAGCCGGAATGTGCCCGGCGGCGCTCGGGACGCAGACTGTAGGATCGGTCGCGCGGCCGGCTGCATTCTGCGGTCTGCCATCGCTTGTACCTGCGCGACAGAGGATCAGTCTGAAGAATGTCTTTCCTCTCTCCTGGTCGCTCGATCATGCGGGCATCTTCGCCCGGTCGGTTGACGATATCCGGTTGATGCTCGATGCCATGCAGGGACTTGCTGTGGAGAACACATTGTCGCCACGACGTCCTGTCCGAATCGGCGTCGTCCGGCAGTTTTTCTATGAGAATGCGACCGCTGAGGTTCGATCATTGAACGATGCGCTAGTCACGAGACTGGCGGGGGCCGGTATTGACATCGATGAAGCGCGACTACCGGACATTTTTGAAATCCAGCAATCGATTTTACGAACCATTCTGCGCTGCGAAACGTCATCGATCCATGAACATCTGTTTGCCGAGCACTCTGAAACGTACGGCCCGAAGCTGCGGATGCTCGTAGAAACAGGAATGCTGGTTCCTGCCGACGATTACCTGCGGGCAAAACGTCTGCGCCGGAAGTATCAGAGAGAGATGGCCGGATTGTTCGATACCTTCGACGTTCTGCTCACCCCTGCGGCGCCCGGCACGGCCCCGCATGGGATTTCAACGACAGGCGATCCGGTCATGAACGGCCCGTGGACCCTTTCCGATTTTCCAACGATGACGCTGCCCTGCGCCCTCGGCGCGAACGGCCTGCCCCTTGGCATCCAGTTGACTGGCCCGCCATTGCAGGAAGGCATGCTGTTGCAGATTGCGAAGCAGATGGAAGCAGTAATTGGATTCTCCAGCCATTGTAGGCGGGATCTATGACCGGCCGCAAAGTAGCACCAAGTAAGGTTTGAGTGTAGTGGATGCGATGTAAACCTGGTTTGGCTGTAATGCTGTGGACGAGTCCCCGCCTAACTTAGGCGGGGACTATAGCGCACTGCAGCTAGACCGCGCCTTTTACAATCGAGCAGGGAATACCGCGAAGCACTTGTTCGAATTGAAGACGTAGCTTTCGATGAATTCCGACCACGCCGGCCTGCGCTTCAATTCCGCCATTGCTCCGGCCAGACAGAACCAGTTCAGCATTTCCTGCTGCCCGGAATCTTCAACCGCGGACAGTGGTGTTTCCCGCCAGTGCGAGTAATTGCCGGCCTGTAGAGCCTGATAAAGGGCGCGATCACTATCGATGTCCGGGTATAGCCGCCAGGCCTTGTCATGCAGAAACGCGTGAGACCAGCTCGAGGAGGCAATGAGAGCTACGCGATAAGGACTTCTTTGCAACACTCGCGCAGCGGCAGCGCCGAGATCGAAGCACCGTGCCGGGGACGGAGAAGGGGGATCGAGCTGTTCCGGAGGCGGTGTTTGTCCGAATTTGGCAGCTCCGCCGCGAAAGCTGATGACCCGGCGTCCGTAACAATTGACCGAAAAACATACGAGCGGGTGCTCGAACCCCTTGCGATGATAATCGAGATACGCAATCGAATTCAGAAACGCGTGACCGACGCCCTGCAGATGCAGCGGCCGATACGAATAACAGACATCGAAACCTTCCTCGATCAGACCGCTTGCCAGGCGCTTTCCGCCTTCGCGGTGTCCGCGAATGTTAAGGACGGTATCCTCACGCTCGGACCATACGTTTGCCCCGCCCGGCATACCCGGAGCCTTCAGACGCCATGGCATGGCTTCGATGTTGTCGTACGCAAGAATGCAGAATGGCGGAATGATGTCGTCGGTGAAATTCTCGTACTGATCGTCGCCCCAGATGACAACGAAGTCCGGCTTGAATTCGTCCAGGGCCGCTCGAATTTTCTCAAGTCCTAACAGCAGTGCTTCGCGATGCTCCGCGGCCTTGGCCCTGCCTTGATCTGTACCCCATTCTTCCTGCATCAGTTTCGGCCAGTTTGCAGGCTCTTTTAGCTCGGCAGGGATCGCAGGATCGCGTAAGGTCCCACGCAAAATACCCGACATGTTTTCGTCACGGCCCGCCAGCGGCGGATAGTGCGTCATCCCCAGGCCCAGAATTTCGCCCATCTGGACTATGCCTTGCGCGGCAGGCGCTTATTGATCCTGGGGTAAACCTTTCGCGCATTGTCTTCGTAAACCTTGCGCTTGTCGGCCTCGTTCAGCGCGATTTTGTCCACGTAGCGCTTCGTGTCGTCATAGTAATGATCGGTCGTCGGATCGATGCCGCGCACCGCGCCCACCATCTCGGAGCCGAAAAGAATATTGTCAAGAGGAACGACTTTGAAGAGGAGATCGATGCCGGCCTGGTGATACACGCAAGTATCGAAGAAAACATTGTTCCGCATCATTTCGTCCAGCGGCGGGCGTTTCAGATCCTGTGCGAGTCCGCGGTAGCGGCCCCAATGATAGGGCGCCGCTCCGCCGCCGTGGGGAATGATAAAGCGGATTGCCGGGAAATCTTTGAATAGATCCGATGTGATGAACTGCATGAAGGCAGTCGTATCCGCATTGAGATAGTGTGAGCCCGTCGTATGGAAATTCGGGTTGCAGGTGGCGCTCACGTGCACCATGGCGGGGACGTCGAGCTCGACCATCTTTTCGTAAAAGGGATACCAATATTTGTCCGTAAGCGGTGGCGCCGTCCAGTTTCCGCCGGACGGGTCCGGATTTAAATTGCACCCGATAAACCCGAGTTCATTTACGCACCGTTCAAGCTCTGCGATTGAATTTGCGGGCGCCACACCGGGAGATTGAGGCAACTGACAGACGGGGACAAAATTTTCCGGATAAATCGAACAGACGCGATAGATGAGATCGTTGCAGTGCTCGGTCCAATGACGGCTGGTGAGCTCGTTCCCGATATGATGGCCCATGACCGAAGCGCGCGGTGAAAAAATGGTCACGTCGCTTCCGCGCTCGCGCTGGAACTTCAATTGAGCTCCCTCCAGGCTTTGGCGAATCTGGTCGTCGGTTATGTTGAGCGTTCCTTTCGTCGGAACGTACGAAGGGTCTTTGAGTCCGGCAATCTGCTTATCTCTATAGTCCTGAAGCGGCTTTGGCGCCGTCGTGTAGTGTCCGTGACAATCGATAATCATGATCTGGAGATGATACCGACAACCCTGGAATCCATGCACAACAAAAACGGGAAATGAGGCCCCGGAATTCGCCCGCGACAGAACGTTTTCAGAATCCCACCGTCTTTAATCCTCATACGCGTTATGCGCGTCAGGAGAAAGACATCCATGAGACTGACACGACGTATTTTGTCCCTCATTCCCTTACTTCTGTTACCGGCTGCGTCTTTGTTCGCGCAGAGCGAACGTAAACCCGAAGTATTTGTCGGATATTCCAACCTTCAGGGGCAAGGTTTACAGGACCAGAACGGTTTGTTCAACAATCGGGCAACGCTGCACGGATTTGATACAGAAGTAACTCCATTTTTGGGGGACCGCCTGGGAATCACCGGCGACTTTTCATTCAACGAAAATGGCAGCTCGAACGACTTTTCGGCAGGTTCCAATTCGGTCAAAACGGAAGTCTTTTATTTCATGGGCGGTCCATCACTGAGTTTGGGCCATTCGAGCCGCTTCCAGCCATTTGCACGATTTCTGGCCGGCGGTGCCCATACGCGATTCAACGTTTCATCTGAACGCACAATTTCGGGCGGGAGTCTCTCCCGGACGTTTCAGACTGGAGCGACCGACTTCGCCCTCGGGGTCGGCGGTGGGCTGGATTGGCGAATCAACGATGGTCTGAAGTTGCGCGTATTCCAGTTCGACTATGCGCCTGTTTTTCTTAGCAACCAATCCATTAACACTCTCAGCCAGGCCGGCGCGATCGAACCCGTCGTCCTGAATGGGCAGCGCATGGACAACTATCGATTTACTTTCGGTATCGTGTTCTAGATCGGACTCCTGGAATCGGTCTTGCGGCCAGATATCAGATAAACCAAGATGGTTTCAGGAGGTCTTTATGTTGGAACTAAAACGACCCCTCAGGCGTCTGGCGCTGGCAATGGCTATGGCAACCGGCCTTGCCGGCGCGGCGTATGCCGCGTCTGCCCAGGGCACAACGACCGGCACGATAACGAATCCGGCGCAACAGCCGAATTCGCTGAACCCCAATCTGAACCCGAATGTGAACCTGGACCCGAACGCGACGCCGATCCAGAACCTGAACGGCACGACAAATCAACTCGGCAATCCGTTTCCGAATCCAGTACCGCCTATTCAGCAGCCGAACCCGGTAATTCCTAATGTCAACCCGAACTCGAGCATGCCGAACCAATTGGGAAGTCCCTATCCGAATGTGAATACAAACCCTTTTACAAATCCGAACATCGTGCCTCCCAATGTGAATCCGAACAGCAGCACGCTGCCGAACCAGGGCTTGGGCGCGGGACAGAGCGGTACTACGCCAAATAATGCAGGTACAGGAGTGATCGGGGGGGCGGTCCCCAGTGGCGGCGTCGCGAATCCCAGCGGCGTCGGCGGACCAGCTATTGATCAGATCTATTGACGTTTGATTTTACTGCTGGACGTAAGCCGCGGCTCCGGAATCGTGGGCTACTTTCCGACCTGGAGTCCGAGCAGAATGGCGGGTTGTTTCAGGTTTGACTGGAATGTTCCAAAGGGCGCCCGAAAGTTTGGCCGCTCGAATCGCGCGTAGCGGAATTCCGGAAGGAGATGAAACCTGCCGAATTTGATATCGATTCCGGCTCCAGCCGCAACGCCAGGGCTGGCTTGGTGCACAAATTCGAGTGTCCGGATTTTTCCACCGTTCGCATTCGTGTCTGACCCGTTCACTGCCGTATCGACATTGACGGCTCGAAAGTCCAAACCTCCGTCGACAAAGGGCTTGATCCGAAACTTGGTGAACTCTTTTTTCACCAGAAACGGAATGTCCCATGAATTGGCGGTCGTGGCAGCGCGAACGGCCGGATCGGTGCTGGCGTCGGTCGCGGCATAACTCAAGCGGCTATACAGAAGGTCGATTTCCAGCAGGAGTCCGGCAGGAATGGCGATTTCAGCAGTGAGCCCGCCTTTCAGGGGCTGGGCATGGAAAGAATAGGCGATTCGTGGATCGGCGCCCGTTCCTTGAAATACGCTGGAGGTCGGGTATCCGAACTTCAAACCGTATGTCTGGGAATAACCGGGTGGGGCCAGAGCCAGCAGCAGGAAAAAGGCCGGCCAGAATTTTTTAGCCACGGACACGATGTGTCCGTGGCTAAAAACACCGACGAGCAGACCAATGCTGCAATAAAGCAATTATGGCTGGGCTTGTCCTTCGCTCGATGCGGCGCCCATTTTCTTTCCATCCGGCGTCGTGACGTTGCGCGCGTTGCCGCGGTTGCTGCCGTTCTTCGCCAGGGAGCCTTGAACCGTGACGACATCACCGAGTTTCATCGTGGTGCGCGTCCAGCCGGTGCCCTGCAACAGGTGCGGCGGTCCCATTTCCCAACCCCAGTTGGTGACCTTTCCGCTTTCGTCCTTCACGTCGATATAGAACCAGACATGAGGATTGGTCCAGTCGATCTTCGTTACAACGCCGGTCACCTTCATTTGCTTGTTGGAATCGAACTCGGCAGCAAATGAATGGTGCGCCATCAGAGGAATGCCGGCGGCAAGAATAGTGGCTACGATCATCAAACTTACTACGATCTGTCTCATCGTTGTTCTCCCGATTTGGTGTACTAACCAGACAAAAAATGTCTTTCTGATGCTCAATATTCTTTTATGTGCCCCCTCTACGTCAATGATTAGTTGATATTTCAGAATCAGCCGTCCGGAACCCCAAAAACCTGTTGCCTTAAGACCAGACTTGATCTCGTTCAGCGAATCGGCGTATTTTCGTCCCAACATTTTGTCGTTTTGTAAACCTGCTTGCTTTTGAAGGGGGAACCCATGCGCCGACTGGTGGTTGGAATCTGCCTTTTTGTCATTGCCGCGTCGTTTTCGTACGGACAGAGCGACCGTGGCACCATTACGGGTACCATTTCGGATCCCACAAACGCCGTCATCCCGGGGGTAAGTGTCGTCGCGACAAATGCCGAGACCGGGGCGAAATACGAGACAATCAGCACCGAAACTGGAAACTTTACGCTGCCGCAGCTACCGCCTGGAACATATCAGTTATCCGCGGAACTGCCCGGATTCAAGAAGTACATCCGGCAGGGAATCACCGTGTTGGTTGCCCAGACCTTGCGGCTCGACGTCGGCCTGCAGGTCGGGGCGGCAACCGACGAGGTTACGGTCAATGCGGATGCTCCGCTGTTACGTACCGAAAGCAGCGACTTGAGTCATAACGTGAACTCAGAGCGGCTGGATGAATTGCCCCTTCTGGGCATCGGAGGTGTCCTTTCCGGCAGCGCCGGAATCCGCAATCCCTACGCTATGGTGCAGTTGATACCCGGAAGCACCTGGACGCCGAACAGTCTGGTCCGGCTGAATGGGACACCGGCAAACACCCAGTCGTTCCGTATCGAAGGCCAGGATGCTTCAAACACCGGCACGCCCGGCGTTCCCGCGCAATCCCAGCCTGGCGTCGACGCCATCCAGGAAGTCGCAATCCAGACCAGCAATTTCGCGGCTGAATATGGGCAGGTCGGCGGCGGTGTTTTCAACGTGACGATGAAATCTGGCAGCAATCAGTTTCACGGCACGGTTTTCGATTACTTCGTCAACGAAGCGTTCAATGCCGGAAACCCCTTTACAAGCACCGGAACGAACTTACGCCCCCGGGCGCGCCGCAACGATTATGGCGGCACTGTGGGTGGCCCGATCCGTCGCGACAAGACGTTTTTCTTCTTCAGTTTTGAACAATTTCGTGAGGTTCAGTTCGTTAATAACCAATTCCAGACGATTCCGATAGATGCCTTTCGCAGAGGCGATTTCAGCAGCGCCATCCCGGTGAACCCGAAGGTGATCGGGGTTGATCCACTTGGGCGTCAAATGCTCGAGGGTATGATCTATGATCCCACAACGACGCGCCTCGTGAACGGACAACTGGTCCGGGATCCATTCCAGAATAACCAGATCGATCCCAAATTTTTCGATCCGGTTGCGGTGAAAATCCAGAATCTCTTCCCCACGACGAACGGACCCAACGCCAACGACCTGACGAGCAACTATGCTTCGACGTATCCGACGACAAGGCACACCGAAGTGCCATCGGTGAAGGTTGATCAGACTCTGGGAAAGGGCAAACTCAGCTTCTTCTGGCAGAACACCCAGACATCGAATCCCGACGGCAATACGATTTTCGGTCAATCGGATGGCTTGCCGGATCCCCTCTCCACAGTGCTGGGAACCTTCCAGAACGCGCCCCTATATCGCCTCAACTACGACTACACCATCACGCCCACGATGCTGTTGCATCTGGGAGCGGGCTATCGAAGCAACTACTTCCTGGTTCCCTCCGTCACCCGCGAAGGCAAAATCGTGAACTACAACGCGGAGAAAGAACTGGGACTGAAAGGCGGAATCGAAAACAAGTTCTTTCCGACGATGTCGGGATTTCTTGCCGCGAACGGGACGGGTGGAATGAAGACCATCGGCTCCGAGGCAGCTTCCAATCAGATCACGCAGAGTCCGTCATTCAACGCTTACATGAGCTGGGTGAAGAACAATCACAGCTATAAGTACGGTGCTGAGTTCCGGACCGAAGGATACCCTCCGGTGGTCGACGGCAACACCGATGGTGTCTATACGTTTTCCGCGGCCGAGACCGGTCAGCCTTTCCAGAGCACGCCGGTCAACGGCACCAACGTGGGATTCGGGTATGCGAGTTTTCTATTGGGATTGGTTGATCAGGTACAGATGTCCAACCCAACGCGTCCGCGAATGGGTAAGAAACAACTGGGTCTTTATGTCCAGGACACGTGGAAGGTGACTCGCAAAATGACCCTGGATTACGGTTTGCGGTATGACTATTCGACCTACCTTCGCGAACAATACGGCCGCGCACCGGAGTTCTCTCCGACCACTATCCATCCCACTCTCGGTATTCCAGGCGCTGCCATTTACGACGGCAGCGGACCCGGACGCTGTAACTGCAATATCGCGCGCAACTATCCTTATGCTTTTGGTCCACGCCTTGGCCTTGCCTATCAGATCACTCCGAAGCTCGTGTTCCGCGCGGGGTTCGGCATTGTTTACAGCGGTACGGCAACCAACAATAATGCAGCCAGCGGCCTTGCCGGTTCGAGTGCGACGACGCCAGCTTCGAGCTTCGGAATTCCCGTCACGACTTTGTCTCAAGGCATCCCGGCTTCCTTCAGGCCGGCGCCATGGCCGAGCTATGATGCCGGATTTTTCCCGACGGTGCCGCACGGCAGTACGTCTGTCACTCCCGGCCCGGGGCCGGTCTGGATGGATCCCAATGCCGGCCGTCCCGCGCGGCAGGAGCAATGGAGCATCGGATTCCAGCGGGAGATCACCACGAACACCGTCGTCGACGTTACCTATGTTGGGAACAGAGGCGCCTGGTGGCAAGCTCCCGGGATGTTGAATCTGAACGCGAATACTCCAGAGCGTTTGCATCTTTCGGGCTCGATGTGACGAATCCGGCGGACCAGGCACTGCTCCGATCGACATTCACGCAGTCCGCCGTGAGCAGCCGTTTCAAAATTCCTTATGCGGGTTTTCCATTGAATCAAACTCTGGCCCAGGCGCTGCGGCCCTTCCCGCAGTTCACCACGATTCCCGTGTACTGGAATCCAATGGGGCGCACCTGGTACGACGCCTTGCAGGTGAAGCTGACTCAACGCTTCTCTCGCGGATTGACGGCCACCAGCACGTTCTCCTGGTCGAAAGCTCTCACCATCGGTACGGAAATCGGTGAGCCGAATCCCGGCACGACGGGGAATGCCGTCGTGAACAATGTATTCGACAGGAATCAGAACAAGTACATTTCGCGTTACGATCAGCCTTTCTTCTTCAATCTCTCGCTGAATTACCTGACGCCGCGCGCGTCATGGGGAAACAAGATCGTTTCCTCAACGCTCGCCAACTGGAATATCGGAGCGTTCGTTCAATACGCGAGCGGTTTCCCGTTGCAGGTTCCGAATGCGCAGAGCAGCCTCAACAATTATCTTTTCCAGGGTTCCAGCTTTGCCAATCGGGTTCCGGGGCAGCCTCTGTTTACTGTCGATTTGAACTGTCACTGCTACGATCCCAACAAGACTTTCGTGCTGAATCCTAAAGCCTGGACGGATCCTCCGGCGGGGCAGTTCGGAACGGCCGCGGCGTATTACAGTGACTATCGCGGCCAGCGCCGGCCGATGGAAAACATGAATATCGGGCGAACGTTCAAGATCGGCGGCGAGAATTCGAAGAAAACCTTGAACCTCCGGATGGAGTTCGCGAATGTCTTCAACCGCTCCTATTGGAACGACCCGACGGGGCTGGCGCTGACAAATGCCGGATTGCAGCAGACGTTCCAGAAAAACGGAAACATCGCTTCAGGCTACGGACAGGTGGTGACGACGGGTGTGACAGCATTCGGCACGACTGCGAACCTCCTGCCTCGCCAGGGTTCGCTGGTTGCGCGCTTCTCATTCTGACGTATGCTACGGATTGCAGCGCGGTAGACCAGGGGTTTTGACTGAGTCCCCGCCTAGCTTAGGCGGGGACTGCAGACACGTTGACTGCGGCATCCATCTTGGGAGATTTATGCGAAGACTGATTTATTGTGCTCTTTTCCTGGCCACGGTAGTTCCGGCGCTCGCACAGGAAGGTCATCCGCTTAGCGGTACGTGGCACGGCGATTGGGGGCCGACGCCCCGCCAGCGGACCGACGTGACACTCGTGCTGGATTGGGATGGCAAGAACATCAACGGATTGATCAATCCCGGCCCCGAGGGGATCAAGCTAAGCAAGACCGCGCTGGATCCGAGCAACTGGACTGTGCATTTCGAGGGCGACGCTAAAGGCGACGATGGAAAACCGGCGCACTTCGTGATCGACGGGAAGATCCAGAACCTTACGGCGATTCGCAGGTCCATTGTGGGAACCTGGGTTCAGGGTAATGTTAAAGGGGATTTCAAGATTACGCGGGACCAGTAGACACAAGGCCGGAAAGGCAAAGAGACACCAGGAAGGGCATCCTTCCTGGTGTCTTTGTCTTTACTGCCCTACGAGGTGCTCGGCATCCCGGTTGTTGTCCTGACAGAAGTACTCCGGGAAGTCTTCATCGGCGTGCCAGGGAATGGTCCAGCCACCGCTCCACGGCTTCGAGTAGGCCTTAGGATCATCGACGGTCACTTCGTATTTGAGAGTGTTGTAATCCGGGCGGGAAATTCGTTCGATCAGGTGCAGGGCGTCGGTGTGAGGCAGCCCGGCACGCGCCATCCAGAATTTCTCATTGAATCCGACACTGTCTATAACGAGAGTGTCGCCCTCCCAATGTCCGATGGAATGGCCCAGGAAGCCATTGTCCAGCAGATCGGCGGACGGATGCGGTCGTCCGTCCATATACACGATCCGCCACATGTGCGGCCCGCCACCCGAGAGGATAAGAAGCCGCCTGGCTTCCGGAATTTCGTAAATCAACAACCCGTACGGCGTATGAAACTGCCGTGGGCCGCCGGGAGGCAAACAGCGCGCGTGTGGATCGCTCTTGGATTGTTCCGCACGCCGCGCCTCGTAAAGCGCTTTCGACCATGGCATGAACGGCACTTCGCTCATTTCGATGTTGGTCGGCAAATTGGGCGGGTTCTTCCCGGTGAGTGATCCGAAACCGGCATCCCAATATCCGATCTTACCTGGGGCCGCACTCAACATCGGATGCCCGTCGGGATAGCGGGGCGTCGGATCGGAGGGCGGTTTTGCCTGTTGGCCGCGCTGCCCGCGTTGCCCCCGCTGCTGGGCGAATGACGCCACAGGCAGCGCAAGCAACACCAGCAGCAAAACCACGGAACGAATACGCATGAGATCTCCTTACGGCGTCACGCCTTCACTTGAACCGGCACCGAGCTTTTTACCAGTATTTGCCATGTATACCGATCGGGCATTTCCGTGCGTCCCGCCGTCTTTGGCCCGCGTACCTTCGACGATGATGACATCGCCTACATGCAGGGTATTCTTCGTCCAGCCCTGTTTGACAAGAACTGCAGGCGCACCCATTTCAAAAGCCCAGTTATCGACGCGTCCAGTGTCGGTGTTCTTTACGTCGACGTAGAAGTAGGCATGCGGATTCTGCCAGTCGACTCTGGTCACATTGCCGGTGATCTTCACAGGCTTCTGGCTGTCGTACTCGGCAGCAAACGAGTGATGGGCGAATACCGGCGCCGCCACTGCGAGCAAGCTCATAACGATCACTACAGAAATAAATGGCTTTAATGTCATGCAATTCCTCCGAATTGGTTGACGTGATCTGGAGCAGGATTAAATCACACAGGGAAGTTTGACTCAACTATTCGCACTGTAATAAAGTGCGCCCACTGAATCTTGGGGACAATCCCGGTGCAAACGCGCGGTCGTAGACCGCGCCTGCAGTTCGAAAGCGCCATTGTAGGCGCGGTCTATTACCGCGCACTTGCTGGTCCGGGGAGTTTTGTGTGTTTCTTCTTTTTGGGGAGGATGGTGCAATGGCTACGAAAACTTTTGCAGCCGCGTTACTGCTGCTGTGTCTGCTGTCCGGCCTGAGTGCATTTGCTCAAACGAGCAATGCAACACTTGGCGGCACGGTTTCTGATTCCACCGGTGCTCTGATTCCCGGTGTTTCCATGACTGCGACGAATACGCAGACTGGCGTCGTGACAACAGTCATCAGCAATGAAGCGGGCGCGTATCAATTCGCGAGTCTGCAACCCGGAACCTACAAGGTTTCAGCCGAACTTGGCGGATTTCAAACTCAGGTCTACAACAATGTGGCACTGGGGATTTCGCAACAGGTCCGATTGAACTTCGCGCTTCAGGTCGGAGGAGTGGCGCAGTCGGTTGAAGTCACTGTCGCCGCCGATACGTTACTGGCCACGTCCTCGTCGTCGGTCGGATCCGTTCTTCCCGACAGCAAAATCCGCGACCTGCCCCTCGCCTACAGGAATGCGCTGGACCTGGTTAGCACAACACCCGGCACTCAGGCATCGGCAGGCACGGCAGGAGTCTCGGTCGTCGGTAATTTCGCCGGCGGTCGCATCGGACAAGTCAACACGACGCGAGACGGAATCAGTGTTTCAGACGGGCGCTACGACAATGGAATTTATTCGGCGACGTACGTCAGCCAGGATCTCGTTGACGAAGTTCGAGTGATCGTCGCACCGGCAGACGCCGAAACCGGCCGTGGCTCAGGCCAGGTGCAGTTGTCGACACGTTCGGGAACCAATCAGTTCAGAGGCAGCGTTTTCTGGGCAAACCACAACAGCGCTCTCGATGCCAACAACTGGTTTTCGAATTTCCGGAACGTTAAACCCGATTACCTCAACCGCAATCAGATCGGCGGCCGTCTTGGCGGACCGATCGTCAAGAACAAAACGTTCTTCTTCGTCCTCTATGAAGGCCAACGCATCGCGCAGCGCCGGTCGGTCATCGGACCGGTTCTCACGCCGCAGGCCCGGCAAGGCATTTTCCGATATTTTCCCGGCGTTCAAAACGGCAACGCCATTGCGAACACACCCACCGTCGACCTGGCAGGAAACCCTCTCAAACCGGCCGGCGCGACAGGCGATCTCGCGCAATTCAACGTTTTCTCGCGAGATACCCAGCGGCCTGGATTCGATACGTCCGGATGGATTCAAACCCTCCTGACCAGAATGCCGCAGCCGAATGACTACACGATGGGCGACGGCTTGAACACCGCAGGGTACCGTTGGACGCGCCATGAAGACGGCACGGAAACTTCACAGGGAACCGGTACCGATGTTAACCGCAACCAGCTGAACTTCCGCTTGGATCAGAATTTCAGCTCGAAGCATAAAGCTTCGGTTTCCATGAGTGTGGAACACGTCTATGACGGTGTTGAGAAGGCTCTCTGGCCGAACGGATATGATTCTGAAAACCTGCGTGATCCCCGCACGTTGACTGCATCGTTGACCTCGACTCTTTCTCCAACCCTGGTAAACGAGTTCCGCGGAGGCTGGCGTCTGAATACGTACGTTTTGAACGCGCAGTTCGACAACACCAAAACCGGCAAGGACGTTCTCAACATTCTGCCGAAAGCCAGCGGGACTACCTACGTTCCGCTGACACAGTTGTTTACCGGAAACTTTATCAATTATGGTCTGGGCAGCCGCGGCCAGAAGAATTCGCTGTACTCCTTTGCCGACAATTTGAGCTGGATTAAAGGCAAGCACGCCTTCAGGGGAGGTGCCGAAGTCCGCTTCGGATACACCCTTTCCATGCAGGCCGGCAATTTCTATCCAGTAGTCACATTCGGCGCCGGCGGCCCGGCTGTTGCAAATATCGACGGTACGATCAACGGGCTCGTCGGAGGAAATCAAACGGTTGCACGGCAGTTACTGACAGATCTCGCCGGTAATGTGTCGTCCATCCAGCAGGCATTCTTCCTCAACGATTCGAGGGATCTGAAGTTCATCGCGGGTCCCGAGCAAACAGGTACGACGTGGGATACGCGCGGAAAACTTCGCGAATTGCATGAGAATGAATGGAGCGCTTTCTTTAAAGATGACTGGAAGATCCGGCAGAGTCTCACCTTGAACATCGGCGTACGGTACGAATACTACGGTGTGCCGTGGGATGCGCGGGGACTGGCCGGCCATGTGATTGGCGGCGGCACGCCAGGCGTCTTCGGCATATCGGGTACGAGCTTTGCAGACATGTACCAGCCGGGACATCTTGCCGGATCGCAGACGCTGGTCGAGTTCGTTGGCAAGAATTCGCCTAACCCGAACAAGCAACTTTATGCCGACGATTACAACAATATCTCCCCGGCCATCGGTTTCAGCTGGTCTATTCCGTACTTCGGCAAAGACAAGACCGTTCTGCGCGCCGGCTACGGAATGAGCTACCAGGGCGGCGGCCGTAGTTTCACGCTCGATGGGATTGTCGGCGGCGTCCCCGGTGTAGCGTATTCGAATACGTTTACATCCGCCAATCTGATCAATCTGACTAATTTCACGCTGCCGCTTTCGCGCATTACGCCGCTTCAGCCTGCGCCTTTGACAGAGCGCACGCAAAGCCTTTCGACGTTTGAAGATCACATGTCGACGCCCTATATCCAGAACTGGAATCTGGAGTTGCAGCACCAGATCGCCAACAACTTCACCCTTGAAGCGCGATACATCGGCAGTAAGGGCACGAAGCTGATCGGCGGTGTTCCTATCGATATAGCCAATATCTTCGAGAACGGCATCCTCGATGCCTTTAACACCACGCGCAATGGCGGCGATGCGCCACTGTTCGACCGGATGCTGAAGGGCCTCGTGATGAATAGCGGTCAGTCACCAGTGGGAACGAACGGGGTTACCGGTTCGGCCGCTCTGCGCGCCAATGCGACTTTCAAGACATTTCTTGCGAACGGAAGCGTCGGACAGTTCGCCCAGACTCTGAACAACTCCACGACCATTACCGGCGTCGCCGGCGGCCTGGTGCGAAACGGTGGATTTGCCGAGAACTTCATCGTGGCGAATCCGCAGTTCGCCAACGTTACCCTGAACGGCAATCCGTCGAATTCGACATACCACTCATTGCAGTTGCAGCTGACGAAGCGGCTGTCGCACGGTTTCCAGAATTCGTTTGCCTACACCTGGAGCCGGACGATCGGTGAAAACGACAATGACGCAGCCTTGAACTATTTGAACGACCGGAATCGTACAACCATGAAGTCGCTTCTGGGCTTCCATCGCACTAACGATTTCCGGAGTAATGGAACCTACGAATTGCCGTTCGGTCCTAACCGGCTTTTCCTGAAGAATGCTCCGGGTTGGCTTTCCCGCGTTGTGGAACGGTGGCAACTTGGCGGCATTTTCGGCTTCTCTTCCGGCGCGCCTTTGACGATCACGGCTGCCACCTCGACCTTTAACCAGTTCACCAGCGGGACTCCAGTGCTCGCCGGAAAGTTCTCGAAGAGTATGGGGTCGGTGGCCGAACAGCCGGGCGGGGTCGTGAATTACTTTGCCGGGCTCAAGCAGATTCAGGATCCCTCCGTCAATTCCGTGACGGCGGCTCAGACTCTGCAGGGCTCTTTTAGCAACTTCGCTATTGCCGACGCCAACAACAATCCCCTTCTGGTCAACCCGGTCCCCGGTACGCTCGGCAATCTCGGCCTGCGTTGGATCGAGGGACCCAAGACGCTGAACCTGGATATGAATCTTGTCAAACGGGTGAAGATCAGCGAAACCAAGGAGTTCGAGATGCGGATGGATGCCATCAATATTCTGAACCATCCGCTGTTTGCAGCTCCAAATCTCAACATCGACAGCACCAGTTTCGGCCGGATCACAACCGCATCGGGCGCCCGTACGTTCGTTCTGAACGCCCGGGTCAATTTCTAGGCAAAATGCGCGGTCATGGACCGCGCCTACAGTATGGGTATTGTAGGCGCGGTCTATGACCGCGCTGCCCCCTCCGTTGCCAGGGGTCCTGTATCCGTCGGAACCCCAGGCCCGAAGGTGGCGTAAGACTCGTCGCATCAATCTTTCGGCCCTCCGGGCCTTGAACGTTCAGTGGTTCGGTCTCCGGCCTGACGGCCGGGGCTATGTTCTTACGCGCCTCCGGCGCTAAATCATTCACACCTTCATGGACCGCCTATTCACATAACCACCACCTTCTGTTGTAAACTCTCTGCTTTAAAACCGCACTTTTAAGGAGTTCGTTTATGGGCGAAATTGTTGCAGCGTTTGGTGTTTGTCACTCGCCACACTTACTGACACGGCCGCCGGATGAGGTTCCCGAGCAATCGGAAGCCAGCATCGGGGCTATGCGCGAAATGGGAAAGGTTCTCGACGAGACCAAGCCGGATGTGATCGTTTTCCTCGGCAGCGACCATCTCGACACCTTCAGCATGACCTGTGTTCCGACCTTTGCCGTTATCTGCGGCGAACGCGTCATAGCGGACCACGTCGGCCACCACTATGATCTTCCGAACAATCGTGAGATGGCCGAAGACTTCCTCGCAAAGTTGATCCAGGCCGGGTTCGATATGGCCTACTCCGAGGACGCTGTCCTGGGCCACACCTTCGCGACCCCTTTCGAATATTTGATTGAGAAACGGAATATTCCGGTCGTGCCGTTCTTTACCAATGTGTACCTGCCGCCACTTCCAACGGCGAGACGCTGTGCCGACCTGGGCGCCGCGATGGCGGAAGTCATTAAGAGCCGGAAAGAACGGGTCGCCGTCATCGCCAGTGGAGGCATGTCGCACTATCCGGGCACGAGCAAATACCCGAATCCGGAATACGACTTCGACTACTGGATGATCGCGGAACTTGAACGCGGCAACATCAATGCCGTTCTGGATCTCACGCCGACGCAGCTGGACGAGACCGGAAACACGGAAATGCTCAATTGGGCCACCATGTTCGGAATGATCGGCGCGCTGCCGGGCGAGTTACTTCAGTACACGCCGACATGGCATCACGGACACGGATATATGCGGTTCCTGCCGAAACGCGAACGGAAGAAACCCATGATGGCGCAGCGCGAGATGTATGCCGGATTCACGTTTAAGGATCAGGGTTTCGAGTTCTACAAGCATCCGCCGGCAGAGGCCGCGAAGATCAACAAGCTTCTGTACGACGTGCGGCTGAGCCCGTCGCTCGTGCAGCGCGTGATGACGAACCTCGATCAGGTGGCGAAAGACTACGGTCTGTCGCCAAAAGAGCGCGAAGTGGCGCAGTGCCTGGTCGACGTCGGCAGCCATCCCGGTAAAGTCAGTGATCTCGTGCCAAAGTTTGTCGAGATGGGGGCCCATCCACTTGCCGCGTTGATGGGGATCCATGCGACATATCCAGCTGCGAAGAAGTTCGCGCAGGAAAAAATCGGCGCAGGCCGGAAGAACTAGTTATCAATCACAGAGGCACGAAGGCACAGAAAGTGACAAATTCCTTGCCGACGTTTCGCTGGGTGTGTTGATTTTCGGCCGGACGTTGAATGGGCATTCCCCGCCTGACTCAGGCGGGGATTTTGTTCCCTCACATAACCAAACATTTGGGCGAACCCGCGCGCAGGCCCTTGTTCGGTCTTGTGCCGCTTTAGTGTTTGCACGTTTCAGTTTGCAAATCCCTGGACTCTCAGGCCGCCCGCATTGGTGACCTCGAAATTTCCTTCAGCTATTGTGTTTGCCCACGCCGCCGTTTTCTCAAACCCGCCGAATGTAAAAAAGTGAACCCCGGATACAGACGTCTGCGGGGCCTGTTCTTTGTGCCGGGCCAGAGCGACGATGGTTTCATCGGGAGTGGAAACCGTAAGGAGCTTCGTGAAGCTGGCATATCTTTTCGAGAATGCCTGGAGCGATGCACCGACGCCGCACTCCATGGCATATTTCAAAAGCGTCCTGGCATTCGCCAGGCCAGGCAGCCCGGCCGTCACCGGCAATCGGCCGATATCGTCGCGTTGCGATATTTCCCAGGCAATCACCGGATCGGCTGAGAACACGAATTGAGTGACGATATACACATTGGCTCCCGTCTGTTCGGCATATGCATTTTTCCGCTTCAATGCATCGCGCAGAACGGGTTCTTTGACATCGCGGTGCCCTTCGGGATGCCCCGCAACGCCGATCGTCCGGATACCGTGTCTTTGAAGCACTCCGGATTCGAGTATTTGCAGTGCGCTATCCAGCTGCCCGGCAGGTTTGGCAATATCGCCTGCGACGATCAGCGCCTGCGTGACACCGGCCTCGCCGGCCAGTCGCGTCAGAAACTCATCGAGGAGAGACATGTTCTGGATTCGCCGCGCGACGATATGAGGGACCGGTTCCATGCTCTCGTGACGCAGGCGCGCGGCCAGTTCCACCATTTCTGCAAAGTCAGCGTGCGGGGTATGAGGGATGTAAATGCGTTTTCCGGGCGCGACAATATCGGTGAAGCGTCCGATCCGCTGCGCCTGGACGGTGGTAGTTTCGATCGAGTAATTCTGGAGGAGCTGTTGTACGGACAGCTTATTCATTTCCCTGCACGATCAACCGAGGGCAGTAGATTGCAATCGCGGGCTTCAGCCGCCTCCAGCATCCACGCGAAAATGCTCAGGTGTTCGACCCGAAGATGACGACAGCTTGCGCCATCGGCAGCAGCCCGGTCGCGTTCCAGAAATTGAATATGAAGAGCGCGGTCAGATCAGCGTGTCTGGCATTGTCGGGATCATTCTGCGCATAACGCTTCTGAACCAGTTCGTGGCAGACCTTGAACAGCGCCTTCTGGAGTTTCGCAATGCTCTTGCCCGGCTTGACTTTGATGTCCAGCGATGCCGTGCTGAAATCGTTCCAGAAATCAGGATTGGTGATAAGCCGCCGTTCCTCTTTGCGCGCCAGTCCTGCACGTTCCGCAACCCGGCACAACGTGTAATACATGATGCGGTTCAAGCCTGCGAAAAAGGGCACGATTTCCTGCCTTCGTCCGGTCTGGTCATCCCCAAGCGCCTCATGAGCGGCCCGGACCGTCATTTCCACCAGGAAATTTCCTTCGATCGCCGGTTTGCCCAGGTGCAAACGAACCTGCGCTTCGAGGGATATGGCCTCGAGCAGCTTATCCGACAAAAGGACCTCTTCGCCTTTCAATTGAAGTAATCCACGAGACAAGCCGAATTGAACGCCGGATGGATGCATCGCCGCCCTAGCCCCCACAACTATTGTAGGCGCGGTCTGTGACCGCGCGTATTGCATATTTCGAAAAAGATTCGGCGCCGATTAATAGTTACCGGTGTCCATTCCCGCCTTAATAGACAGGAGGGGGAACGCATATGAAAGACGATAGCGAGAAAGTGCGAGAGACTGAAATCGTGAACCTGGAAGTGGAAGAATTGGAAGCGAAGATCGCTCCCCTGATACCACTAAAGTTCGGTAACCGCCGATGGACCAGACAGGCGAGGGCGGGGAAAATCCGTCGCGGATTTTCCCCGCCCTCTGGTTTTTTGCGGACCTACTTCGCTGTACTCTTCAGTTCCTGATACACCTCGCCGACGAATCGATCGGCGCTCGTCATGTCCGCGCCCGCGGCTCCAAGTCCTCCCGCAGTTTTCGCGTCCCAGGGTGCCGTGACCTTTGCCGCGACAACCTCCTTCTCGGTTTTACCTTGCGCGATCAGTTGCTGAACTTTATCGCGAACGCTTTTGATCATCTCGGCATAGGGCACCAGGTCTGTGCGCTTGATCCATGTTCCGTGGCCCGGGATGAGAGTGGTATCCGGTCCGGCAACCTTCATCAATTGGTCGCAGCCCTCGAGCATGCCATTCAGCGTTCCACCGTTGGTCCGGTCGATAAAGGGATAGCCGAAGTTCCGGTAGAAATCACCGATCATGATCACATTCGCGTTCTCGAAACGAACCATCGTATCGCCGCTGGTATGCGCTGCTCGAACCGGAATCAGATCGATCGTTTCGCCGTTCAGGTGCATCTTGACCGGCGCGCCCATCCCGTATGTCACGACGGGGTAACCGGCCGTATCCCGCGCCGGCCCGGCGTTGCCGGTGGCGCCACGCGGCGGTCGGGCCATCTGCTCGCGCAACTCTTCGCGGGCGAAAATGACGACTCCCATTTTTCCGAAGAACGGATTGCCGGCGGTGTGGTCCGGATGAATATGCGTATTCGCCATAAAGCGAACAGGCTCGGGACTGAGCTTTTTGATCGCGGCCAGCAACTTGTCGGAGACCTGCGCATATTGGGAGTCGACCATGAAAATGCCGTCCGGCCCGGTCAGCACACCAACCAGTCCGCCGGCGGCATCGGGATGGTTCACGTCGACATTTGGAGATCCGCTGATCATATAAAGGTTTGATGCAACCTTCTTCGCCGTGAACTCGATCTTGCTGTAATCCGTTCCTTGTGCCAACACGCTCAAGGACAGAGCTGCAGCGGGCAGTGCCATGAGCAAGAATCGCCATGCTGATTTCATGTCTTCTCCTTCTTGTGTTTCATTCCTACTCCACGATCGATTGAAGTACCGCGTTTTCGAAATCCCGAATCATTTCCTGATTGGATGTCTGAACCATCAGAAGGCCGACCAGTTTTTCTTTGGGATCGACCCAGAAATGCGTGCCGAAGGCTCCCTGCCAGCCGAACGAGCCGTTGGAAAGCGAGGTGTTTCTGGCCACGGCGTCCGTAATCACCCGGACACTGAGGCCCCAGGCCTCGCCGCGCGCTCTGCCGGGCAGCGTGTCGGCTGCGTAAGGAGACCCCATCAGTTCGACACTTCGAGGACTGAGAAGACGCTTGCCATTCAGTTGACCACCGTTGACGAGCATTTGAGCAAACCGGACGTAATCGTCGGCAGTGCTCGAGAGTCCGCCGCTGCCCGAATAGTAGTTGGTTGGCGCAGCAGGCTGATTGGGTGACTTCTGCAAACCGTTGGCAGTCTTTTGATACATCGTCACGATGCGGGACCGTTGCCCCTCACTCACGTTGAAAGAGGTGTCCTTCATTCCCAGCGGATCGAAAATACGCTGCTTCAGGAATTGATCGAGAGTCTGCCCGGAGACGATTTCGACAATGCGGCCGAGAGTATCGAAACCGGCGCCCGGGCTATAGCTCCAGCGGCTTCCCGGTTGAAATTCGAGTGGGACCTGGCCCAGTCGAGGGATATAGTCGGCGAGCGTGTCACCGGGTTTTCGCTGGATCTTTGCGGCTTCAGCAGTGCTGATCGTGCCGCTGACCAGTCCGGATGTATGCGTCAGCAAGTCCCGAATCGTGATTTCACGTTCGGCGGGAACGGGATAAAACCGCGGCGGCGCGGCGCCGCGCGCTCCGGTCTGGGCTGGATTTGGCTGTGCGACGGCGACCTTCAATTCCTTAAATTCCGGGATGAATTTCGATACGGGGTCCGTGAGCCTGATTTTGCCCTCCTCCATCATCATGAGTACGGCAACACCCACGATCGGTTTTGTCATGGATGCAATGCGGAAAATCGCGTCTTTGGTCATCGGCTTGTTCGTCTCGATGTCCATCAATCCTTGCGCTTCGAGGTGAGCGATCTTTCCCTGGCGGGCGACCAGCGTGACGGCGCCAGAAATGTCCCGCGTTTCGATGCGTCGTTCGATCAGGTCATGTATGCGCTTCAACCGCTCCGTTGAAACTCCGACTTCCTCGGGTTTAGCCGTCTGCGCCAACATACCGGCCGCCGAAAGCGTGATGAAGAACACGATCGCCAAGGCAGTGCGTTTCATAAAGTCTCCTGTGCTGTGGATGTCGTGGACAAAATATACAAACAGCGGGAAGAAAAGGAAAGATTAGCCACGAATTGAACGAATTTAACGAATGGGCGCTATGAACAATCGTTTGAACGCGCCCATTCGTTAAATTCGTTCAATTCGTGGCTAATTTCCCCTTGTCGCTTCGATCGAGATCGGACCCAGAAGGGAGCTGCCAGCGTTCGGTCCGGGTGGTTGTGCCGGCGCCGGCATGTTGTCCTGCCGGGTGGTCAGGCGCATTTCGTTCATAGCAACGCGCACCGTCGCCTGATTATGGAAGGGAAGCGAGCCGGGCCCCCAGTCCTCGTGCAGGATGTTGAAGGTCATGGTGTCGCCTTTGATTTCGAAGTCGTCGAGGGCGGCCATCGTGTACGGGTTGTCACAACGTCCGCAGACCATGCCGCGCAGCTTGGTTCCCACTTTTCGGATGATGAAGTACTGCTTGTTGATCCCGACGCCGAAACCGAGCCATACGCCGGCGACATCGGCCTGAGTCAACTGTCTCCAGGGTCCGGGCGGGACGTAGCCTCCTCGCCCTCCGCCGCCTGCACCACCACCCGCACCTGCGCCTCCTCCGGCGCCACGCGGTGCTTGCCCGCCCCCACCTCCGAATGTGATCGCCGGGACTGGGCCGTTGCCGGCAGGCAGTTTCGACACCGGTAGCGGAAGCGGATCCGGCCCACGCGGATCTTTGATCACCGTCCTTTGGAATTTGCCACCGTTCGGGCCGCCGCTGGTTCCGGTAACAGTCAAATTTCCCTTATCGAATCTAGCGGTCGCGCGATCCTGATACGCGGTGCTGCCGTCGGCCTTCACGTGAGTGACGACGAAAGTAATGCCGTCCGGGCCGAACTTGCCGTCGATGAACGCCAGCGTTGTGGCATCGCTGCAATGCGTGCAATAGATCCCTCGTACCTGATCTCCACGGATCGAGAACTCATAGGTGTGTGGCTCGCCGGAATCCGTCCTCCACCCGCCCCGGTAGTCGTCGGCAGTCTGTGCCGCAGCCATCTCCGCCATGGCGAGCATGGCCAGAACGATCAGCAATTTCCTCACAGAATCCTCCTTACTGGGCGGCGAGTATACATCACGACTGAGTTGATTTTTGTTGACGCCGGGGCCCTGCATATGGGAACTGCTTGAGGCGCGTTAGGAAAGGGGCACCCATGGACTTGACTCCGGTATTGTTGTTCGCGGTTGTTATCGTTTTGATCTGGCTTTTCAACTCCGTCAATGTTTTGCGTGAGTATGAGCGAGGCGTGATTTTCCGCGTCGGTCGCCTGTTACCGGAGCCGAAAGGGCCGGGATTGATCTGGGTGCTCTGGCCGATCGACCGGATCATGCGGGTCAGCCTGCGGACAATCGTCCTGGATGTGCCGTCCCAGGACGTCATCACCCGAGATAGCGTCAGCGTCAAGTTGAATGCCGTTATCTATTTTCGGGTAGTGGACCCACGCCGGGCCATCGTCGAGGTAGAGAATTACCTGTACGCGACCTCGCAGCTGGCGCAGACAACGCTTCGGTCTGTTCTTGGCGAAGTGGATTTGAACGACTTGCTCAGCCAGCGCGAGAAACTGAACCAACGATTACAGGAGATTCTGGATCAGCACACGGGTCCATGGGGCATCAAAGTGGCGCTGGTGGAAATCAAAGGTGTTGATTTACCCGAAAACATGCAGCGTGCGATGGCACGCCAGGCGGAAGCCGAGCGGGAGAAATTGGCGAAGGTCATTCACGCGCAGGGTGAGTTCGAAGCTTCGAAGATGCTTTCGGCAGCCGCTAATGCCATCGCCGCGCAACCGGTGGCGCTGCAACTGCGGTATCTGCAGACATTGACGGAAATCGGCGCCGAGAAGAACACGACGATTATTTTCCCCCTGCCGATCGACATTTTGGAGTACTTCACGAAGGCTCGAGACGGAGATAAAAAGTGATGGAAGACCAGACATCATGGAAAGGCCATACGTTCACACTCCTTGTATTTACAGGGATTGTGGTGCTGTGTTCGATTTTTTTCATCCTTGGCATGCTGGTTGGCCGGGCGCAAGGGCAGAAGCTCGTAACCAACGCGCCCGTCGCCAGTTCGGCGAAGAATGAAGCGAAGAGCGCCCCAAAGGATGAGAAACCGGATTTGTCGTTTTACGATTCCGTCAAAAAAGAAGAATCCGCCGCGCTGAAACCCGCGCTAAAACCAGACCTTATCCCCGACGCAGACGCTGCAGAGACTCCGAAGGAGAAGAAGGCTGGGGCCGTCAGGGCTGCCGCTGAAACCCATGCACCTGAACCCGCTCCGTCCAACCCGAGCCCCTCAAAAGTAGTCAACTACCAGATCGGCGCCCTCCGCAAAGCCGCAGATGCCCAGAAACTCTTAGCCGAAGTGAAAAAGAAAGGCTTCAAGGCGTTTATCCTCGCGCCCCCGGAAGACGATCGGAATCCGTATTTTAGAGTTCAGGTCGGCCCCTTTTCCGACGTCATCGAGGCTCAGGAAGCAAAGAAGAAACTCGAGGACGCCAAGTACCAGCCTATACTGAAAAAATAGCTTAGCTGGCGGTGCCCCCGGGTGCTGCGTGCCGACGTGGGCGCGCTCGCAGTCGCAGAGTGGCGCCGTATAGAGTTTGAAGCTTAGCGGATGCGCAGACATTCCCCCGCCTAAGTTAGGCGGGGTGCCTTCGCGCAGCGAAGGCGGGGCGGTCTGTTCAAAGACGCGAAGCGACCTTATGGATTTCCGCGAAGCGCTCCTTATTAATCGGTGCGCTACGCGGATATCTAAAGGATGCTATGCGACTTTGAACAGACCGCCCCAGCCCTCGCTTCGCGAGGGCATCCCCGCCTGACTCGCGGGGATTGTGAGAGACTCCCTCGACTGGGGGGCTTACAAAGAACGGGGATATTTTTTTGATTGCGAGGCCACCCCGCATCACCAAGGCGGGGACTATTTCACAAAACAAAAGCTCAATAAAGGTCGGACCGGCGGTCGCGAGTTCAATTATAAGCGGAGCGCTCCTCGTCCTCTCGCTGCCCAAGCCGGATCTTTATCCTCTGGCCTGGATTGCGCTTGTTCCACTCCTCGTCCTTCTCGGCGCCGCACAATCGCTCGCCCGAACAGTCCTGGTTTCCTACATTGCCGGCGTGGTGTTCTTTTCCGGCACGTTCTACTGGATCACGGAGACCATGGTTACCTATGGAGGGTTATCCTCTCCTCTGGCAGTGGGCGTGGGCGCGCTCTTTGCGCTGAGCTACGCGTTGTATTTTGTGCTGTTCGCGCTGGCTGTTCACTTCGTCATCAAGAAATTCGGCACTGCCGGCTTACTATTCTCCGCCCCGCTGTGGGTCACGATGGAATGGCTGCGCGCCGTTCTGTTTTCCGGCTTTCCATGGATGCTATCCGGCTATGCTCTTGTTCCCTATGCCGGCATTCTGCAGCTGGTCGTCTGGACCGGTGTCTACGGCCTGTCGTTTCTGGCGACGCTGGTGAACAGCCTCGTTGCCTACTCCATATTACAGCGCAGTAAAGTCTATGCCGGAGCCGCGGCCGCCATTGTCTTACTCGCCTGGTTCCTGCCGATACTTGGCAAGACGTCGTCGGCGGATACCGTGCCTGTCCGCCTGGTTCAAACGAACATTTCTCTCGATCAGCCCTGGCAGAAGCCGGACTCGGACCAATTGCTCGACGAATTGGCCACACTGTCTACTCGCGATACCGGAAAGCCCAAGTTAGTCGTCTGGCCCGAGACACCCGCGCCTTTTTATCTCAATGTCGATGCTGCGTTCCGAGACCGGATGCAGAACATCGCGCGAAAGCTCGGCGCATATTTTCTGGTCGGGTATATCGACGCGGCGGGAGAGGGACCGTCGAACAGCGCAGGACTGCTGAGTCCGGAAGGCACTCAACTGACACGCTACGACAAAATCCATCTGGTTCCATTCGGCGAGTATGTTCCATTCAAGCGCCTGCTGTTTTTCGCCGAGAGTCTGACGCGGCAGGTCGGCGAGTTCATACCCGGAACCGAATATACGATCAGCCAGATGGACGGCCATAAGATTTCGACAGCCATTTGTTACGAAAGCATCTTTCCCGATCTGGTCCGTCGATTCGTAAAGAAAGGCTCGGAATTAATTGTCGTGATTACCAACGACGGGTGGTTCGGGCAGTCGTCTGCCCCATATCAACATTTGCGTATGGGAGTTGTGCGCTCGGTCGAGAACCGCCGGTGGATGGTGCGCACGGCAAACACAGGAATCAGCGCGATCATCGACCCTTATGGCAAAATTGAGGCTGAGACGGCTATCGGCGTCCGCACGATTCTGGATGGAACCGCCCAGTTCCGCACGGACCGCACGTTTTACACAGAGTACGGCGACGTTTTCGCTTATTTGAACGTGCTGGCCTCGGTCGCGTTATTGATTTGGGCTGGGCGCAAGCGCGGTAGCGCGCAGCAGTATAAGGAGGACGAATGATTGAAGACCTGATTGAACGATTCACGCAACTGAGAGCGAGAAGTGAGGACGTCCGGAGGTTTCTTTGACGCCGGGACGAAACAGCAGCAGCTCGATGAGCTGCAGAAGCAGATTGCCGAACCCAATTTCTGGTCCGACCAGGATCGCTCCAGCAAACTCCTGCAACAGCGCGCTCGGCTCGAAGAAACTCTCGCCGTTCATCGTCAGATAATCCAACGCATGGAAGACGTGCAGGCGCTCATGGAGCTTGCCCGCGAAGGCGAGCCCGTGCTGGACGATTGCGCCTCGCAATTGAAAGACACGCAGCAATTCATCGACAGCCTCGAAACCAAGGTCCTGCTGTACGGCGAGACCGATCGAAACAACGCAATCGTCAATATTCATCCCGGCGCCGGCGGCACGGAGGCGCAGGATTGGGCCGAGATGCTCATGCGCATGTATCTGCGCTGGGCGGAACAGAACGGCTTCAAGACACAGACACTGGATTATCAGAACGGTGAAGAAGCGGGAATCAAATCCGTGACATTTAACGTCATTGGGGAATACGCCTACGGCTATCTTTCGTCCGAGACAGGTGTTCACCGTCTGGTGCGAATTTCGCCGTTTGACGCGAACAAACGCCGCCATACCTCTTTTGCCTCAGTTGCGGTCTATCCGGAGGTTGACGACAAAATCGAAATCGTCATCGAACCCAAAGACCTGCGGGTCGATACCTATCGATCATCCGGAAAGGGCGGACAGCATGTGAACACGACCGACTCGGCCGTCCGGATTACGCACCTCCCGACAAACATCGTCGTTCAATGTCAAAACGAGCGCTCGCAACATAAAAACAGGGAAGTCTGCATGAAGGTGCTTCGTGCCCGCCTCTTTGAGCGGGAGGTCGATAAGAAGAAGGCCGATTCGAAAGTCATCGAAGACAGTAAACTCGATATTGCATTCGGCAACCAGATTCGATCTTACGTCCTTCAGCCGTATCGTCTGGTGAAGGACACTCGAACCAAGGTTGAAGTCGGTGATGTCGATCGAGTGCTCGATGGGGACCTCGAGCCTTTTATGAAGGCGTACCTGCAGACCAGGGCACAGCAGGCGACCACGAAATGATTAGCCACAAAAGGCACAAAAGGGATGGCTTAATCCCTTTTGTGCTTTTTGTGCCTTTGGTGGCTGATTTCCCCGCAACATGCTTCGACTAGACTCGGATATTCAATACGTGAAGGGTGTCGGTCCACGCCGAGCCTCGCTACTGGGGTCTCGTGGAATCAAGACCGTTCAGGACCTGCTCCTTCACATCCCGAAGGCGTACCAGGATCGGGCGAATTTCGTTGCCCTCTCGTCCCTGCGTATCGGCCAGGATGTGGCGATTCACGCCAAAGTGTATCGCAGCCGTGTCATTCAAACGCGAACCCGCGGCCGCATTCTCGACGTGATTCTCACCGATGGGAGCAGCTTCGCGCATGCGAAATGGTTTCACGGATCACATCTGCAAACGCGCGATTTCAATGCCGGCCGTGAAGTTGTGTTGTTCGGACGGGTGGATTTCGACCGCTACGAATCGAAGTTTGTGTTTTTTAATCCCGAGTTCGAATTGCTCGATGAGGGTGACGATTCGACGTCGCTGGATATCGGACGCTTCGTGCCGATCTACGAAGAACTGGCCGGTATAACCAGCCGTCAGATGCGGCGTCTCGTCGCTGCGGCTCTCGCCGATCTTGTAAAGGATGTCCCGGATCCGTTGCCTGACGAGATACGCCGCTCCCATGATTTGCCGGATTTGCGGAGCTGCTTCGACAGAATTCATTTTCCGCTGCCGGAAGACACTCTCGAGCAATTCAATCAGCGTCGCTCAGCGTTTCATCGGCGTCTGATTTTTGAAGAATTCTTTCTGCTGGAGCTTGTATATGCCTTACGCCGCTCCCAGACCCGGGCGCTGACCGGCGTACGATTCGAAACTCCGGATCGGACGCGGGAGCGGTTGAAGAAGATTCTGCCCTTTCATCCGACCGCGGCCCAGAAGAGGGTGTTGAAGGAGATCGTTGACGATCTGAAGGCCTCCTATCCGATGATTCGCCTGATGCAGGGTGACGTCGGCAGCGGCAAGACGATCGTTGCATTCGAAGCAATCGTCATTGCCGTGGAGAATGCGTATCAGACGGCTCTGATGGTTCCGACCGAGATCCTTGCCGAACAACATTTCATTAATGCGAAACGCATTCTTGGGCCCTTGAACTATCGCATCGGCGTGGTTCGGCGGGGCGTCAAGAAGGCCGAGAAGCAGGAACTGCTGCAAAAAACAGCGGCGGGCGAGATAGACCTCCTGATCGGAACACATGCGCTCATTCAGGAACAAACTGTGTTCAAAAACCTCGGCCTTGTCATCGTCGATGAACAGCACCGGTTCGGCGTCATGCAGCGGCTGCAGATTATGGCGAAGGGCGAGAATCCCAATACGCTGGTCATGACAGCGACGCCTATTCCGCGAACACTGGCGATGAGTTTGTATGGAGATCTCGATCTGTCGGTCATCGATGAAATGCCGCCCGGACGCACACCAATCCGCACGATGCATGTAATGGATCGCGATGCCGAACGGATCTACCGGACGATTCGGGCGGAACTGGACCAGGGGCGCCAGGCGTATGTGGTATATCCGGTTATCGAAGAATCGGAAAAAATCGATCTCAAGTCTGCTACCGAAGGCTTTAACAAATTATCTGAAGTCTTCAAGGGGCGGCGGGTGGCCCTGCTTCACGGCCGGTTGAAGAGCGAGGAAAAAGAAGCGACGATGGCTGCTTTTGCCGCGGGGCAGATTCATGTTCTCGTCTCGACGACGGTGATCGAAGTCGGTGTCGACGTTCCTAATGCGACCGTTATGCTGATCGAACACGCCGAACGCTTTGGTCTAGCCCAGCTGCATCAACTGCGCGGGCGGGTGGGTCGCGGTGCGCACCAATCCTTGTGTATTTTGATGACGCCGTTTCGTTTGAACGAAGTCGCCCGCCAGCGAATTCAGGCGATGGTCTCGACAACTGACGGATTTCGCCTCGCTGAAGTCGATCTTCAGCTGCGAGGGCCCGGTGAACTGGCCGGCACCCGGCAGTCGGGTATGCCGGAATTTCGCGTCGCAAACCTCCTCCTCGATGGCGAACTCTTGTCGCTGGCGCAGAAAGAAGCGCAACGCTGGGTTGAGCGATCCGACGAGCGGGAACGATTGATCGAGGCGCTCCAGGCCAGGACAAGGTTCGTCACCGTGGGGTGAAAAAATTAGCCACAAAAAGGCACAAAAGGCACAGACTTTATGTGCTTTTTGTGTAACAAGGCTGTAAGTTTTAGTTCTTTTAACCAGTTTTTTGGAAGAAAGCGACGAACCTCCGGGGTTGTCCGAGTTGATTCTGGGTGGACGTTGAATAGGTAAGTCCCCGCCTAACTTAGGCGGGGACTTCGCTCCTCACATCTCATGACGAACTTCGGCTGCGTCCGTGATCTCAGGTTACTACCAATGTTTGGTTGCGGCGTAGCCGCGCTAAGCCTTTTTGTGGCTAATCCTATGCGTATCATTTCCGGAAAATTTAAAAGCAGGCGCCTGAAAGGTACGCCCCCGCCAGGTCTGCGTCCGACCAGCGATAAGTTGCGTGAAACCGTCTTCAACATCCTTGGCTCTCGGATAGACAGTGCGACATTCCTTGACGGCTGTGCGGGGATGGGAGCCATCGGCATTGAAGCGATCAGCCGGGGCGCAGCTTTTGTTTATTTTGTCGAGCAGTCGCGGAAAGCATGCCAGATGATTCGGGAAAACCTCAATTCACTGGACGTGCAGGAGGGGTTCACGATCCTCCAGATGGACCTGAAAAAGGCCCTCGACACGGTGGAATCGCCCGTCAATATTGCGTTTATCGATCCGCCGTACGATCGCGATGCCCTCTATGATGCATCGCTGACGCACTTCAGGGGCGATCTCCTGATCCTCGAGCACTCGAAGCGAAGAGTGCTTCCGGAATCGGCCGGAGGACTGCAAAAAATCCGATCCCTTGTGCAAGGTGATGCTGCACTGGCATTCTATACGCGGGAGAATATGTGACCACCGCAATTTACCCGGGGTCCTTCGACCCTTTGACATTCGGCCACGTCGATGTTGTCGAGCGCAGCGCCCGGCTCTTTGATAAGGTCATCGTAGCGATTTTGATCAACGCCCAGAAGGCGCCGCTGTTCACCGTGGAAGAACGCATTGAAATCATGCGCGAGATCTTGACCACGCGGTTCGGCAATGTCGAGGTCGATGTGTTTCACGGGCTGCTGGTTGATTACGCAAAACAAAAGCACGCGCAGGTCATCGTGCGGGGAATTCGCGCCGTTACCGACTATGAATACGAATTCCAGATGGCTTTGATGAACCGGCGCCTTACGCCCGAGATTGAAACGGTTTTCATGATGCCTGCCGAAAATTATTCCTATCTCAGTTCGCGCCTCGTGAAAGAGATTGCGGAGCTGGGTGGCTCGGTGACCGGACTGGTCCCCGCCATCGTGGAAAAACGTCTGAAGCAACGATTCAAGAAAGAGAACTAAGAATGAAACTTGCGGCTCGAATTTCGCGCATTTCTGTGTCTAAAACCATGGCTGTGATGGAAGCGGCCATCAAACTACGAGAGCAGGGCATTGACGTCGTCGATTTCGGCCCCGGCGAACCGGACTTTCCGACGCCCGAAAACGTCAAACAGGCTGGTATCCGTGCAATTCAGGACAATTTCACGAAGTACACGGCGATCGGCGGCATCAAAGAGCTCAAGAAAGCCATTGTCGAGAAGCATGCGCGTGATTTCGGCTCGAAATACGATCTGCCGGAATGCGTTGTGAACTTCGGCGGCAAACACGCGCTCTTCAATATATTTTCCGCTGTCGTCGAGGAGGGTGACGACGTGATTGTCCCCACTCCTTATTGGGTGACGTTTGGAGACATTGTTCGATACGTCAATGCCAACCCGATCTTCGTTGCTACGAACGAGTCGGATGGATTTCGCCTGACAGCGGACTTGCTCGCCCGTTCCCTCACGCCGCGTACGCGCGTCGTCATCGTCAATTCCCCGAATAACCCGAGCGGAGCGGTGCTGGACAACGAGGAGTTCGGCCGCATCGCCAGGCTTTGCCGCGAGCGCGATGTCTTTTTGCTTTCCGATGAATGCTATTCGCACTTTCTTTATGATGGCCGCAAGCCGTTCTCTGTTGCTTCCCACACGGACTTGAAAAGCCACATCATCATTGCAGGCTCGGTTTCGAAGACATACGCGATGACCGGGTGGCGAATCGGATACGTGCTTGCCGTTCCAGAGATCATCGGCGGCATTGTCAAACTGCAGAGTCATTCCACGTCGAATCCGACTTCCATATCGCAGAAGGCCGCCCTCGAAGCGCTGAACGGACCACAGGAATCCGTGGGCACCATGCTGGCGGAATACGCCCGTCGCCGGAAATTTGTGCTCGACCGATTGCGGGCGATTCCCGGTGTCAAGTGCGCCGAGCCAGGCGGCGCTTTCTACGCGTACCCGAACATTTCGGCCGCCTTCGGGCACAGTGGAATTAAAGACAGTGTCGATTTTTCGGCCAGACTGCTGGAAAAGGTGCATGTGGCGGTAACGCCGGGCGAGGCCTTCGGCACGAATGACCATGTCCGGATGTCGTATGCGACTTCCATGGAGCAACTCGATAAAGGGTTGAAGCGCATGCAGGAGTTCATGGCCGGCCTGTAAAACGGGAACGGAACACAAGAGGCACAAGATGGGCTACTCCATCTTGTGCCTCTTGTGTTCCGTTCCTAAGATTTTGCGGGTGAGTGACGACATCGGAATCTCGTTAACGTCCTTCCACTCGAATCCCCGCTCCTCGAGCTTACCTTCGTACACACTCACATCCAGCCGGTGGTGCGTGATTGTATGCTTGCAAGCTCCGATCTTCGAGAAGGACCCTTCAGGCAGGTCCGAATACATCGGGAACTCCCACATGCCTTCTACGTGCTTCATCAAATAGAGATCGTCCTTTCTGAACACAACTGCGAACAAGTGGACGTGCACCGTTGCGGGACGTTTCTTTACGGGCGGAATCTGCTCCTGCATGCCTGTCCGGAAGGCGACGCACGATTCCTGGACCGGACAGATCAGACATCGTGGCGATTTGAACGAGCAGACTCTGGCGCCCAACTCCATGATGGCCTGGTTCACCAGCCGCGGTTCCGCATCGCGAACAACGCGGGCTGCCGCGTCCCAGAGCGCTTTGGTGTTCTCTTCGCTCCAGCCGTACAGCCGCGACAGCACGCGTCGCACATTGCCGTCAACGATTGGAAACGGCTTATTGAAGGCGATGCTCAATATGGCTCCGGCCATGTATTGGCCGATGCCGGGCAATTCGATCAGCGCGTCGTAATCCGAAGGAATCTTTCCAGCGTATTGTTCGGCGATAATTTTTGCCGCAGCCATCAGATTTTTGGCCCTGCGATAATAGCCAAGACCTGCCCAGAGGGTGAGGACGCGATGTTCGTCCGCCTGAGCTAACGAATCGAGAGTGGGAAATGCGGCGATGAACCGTTCGTAGTAGGGAAGCGCGGTTTCGACCTGCGTCTGCTGAAGCATGACTTCCGAAATCCAGACGTGATACGGATCGTACGTGGCGCGCCACGGCAGAGGCCGCTGGTTCTCTTCAAACCAACTGACGAGCGGCTGCAGCACTTTCTTTCATCTCTTTTTCGATTTTTTTGATTTCGACGAGATGAGTTGGATTGAAGGGCAGTGACGGATAGTAGCAGTTGCTTTCGTGCGTGCAAAAACAGCCGTTAGCGACGCTCTCGCGGCGCCCGTCCATCGCGGGTGAGTACCATAATTTGGAAAAATCCCAGTCGTACTCGCGGAGGTTTGCAACAGAACCCAGGATCTCGCAGCTCGAAACGGTACCTTCGTCGTAAATCACCGCTCCCGCCGTACCCGCCCAGCACTGAAGTTGCGGCCGGCCTTCAAACGCTGTCTTCGCGATCAAGTCGTGCATGTAAACGTCGATTGCTGCTTTAAAGAAACCGGCATCTCCGCTGTAGTTATTCTTGATGGCGGCATGACGCGAATCCTCGCTGATCATGTGCGCTAATTTGTCGTACCGCGTTTTATCTATGATCAATTCTCTGGGGCGCGCGGATGGCGGACGGATGTAGTTGAAATTCACCTTGTCTGGCTTGAGCTCGAATTTCAGAAAATCATACCAGTCGAAAATCCGGTCCTGATTGCTGTTCATGAAACAGGTACAGGTCTGGATATCGAGCTGAGGCTTGTCTTTTTTGATCGCCTGAAGTTTACGTGCAGTGTCGATGGCGATATCCCAGCTGCCGGGCTTCTGACGGATCGACTCGTGATCTTCCTTCAGTCCATCGATGCCCAGCGCGACCGTGACGTTCAGGTTTGGACATTCGTCCAGAATGCGCGAGACGTCCGGTATGATCCGCTGCTGGATCTGGCCATTTGACATCAGATAGATCGACTCGAGTTTGTTGTTCTCATAAAACGCCCGGGCGATCTGCGGCAGGTCCTTACGCGTGAACGGCTCCCCACCGGCGATGATCAGGACGCCAAGATTAGCGCCCAGAGTCTCGCTGATGCGGGCGACCTGTTCGGTAGTCATTTGCAGTTTCTTGCGCGGCTTGTCGTCGAGTTGGTCGGTAAAGAAGCAGTGCACGCACCGCATGTCGCAGACGGAGGTTATGAGGACGTTCAGCAAGATTGGCGCAAACGGGCGGCCGGTGGCCATCCTGGCGTAGCGCTTGAGAATCTCTTTGTGATGGAAATCCATGCAACTTGAAGCGTGAGTATATCAGGATTAGCCCCGATTTCTCTTAAGCAGAGGTGGAATTTGGATAAGCCACGGATTGAACGGATTTAACGGATGGGCGCATTAAACATTCCTGGAATGCGCCCATCCGTTAAATCCGTTCAATCCGTGGCTTATCTTACTGGTTACTGGAGACGGCGTCGGCCTTAGGGGCGTAATACCCAGGCTTCGCATTCCAGGTGATCTTTCCCATGTTTTTTGGGGTGGTGATCTTTACCGAGACCTGGCGCCAGCTTCCGTCGAGATTCGCATTTGTAGGCGTATACGTGATGGTGTAGTGATTCCGGATATCGTGCGCAATACGTTTGGTAATGTCTTCGACTTCGTCGAGGTTCTTTGGAAAGAACGCCTGACCGCCGGTAATTTCAGCGAACTTCAGGAGGTCGTCTTTCGCTTTCTTTGAAGGCGGTTTTTTGAAGAGCCCGCCGCGTTGGTCGTCTTCTTCAAGAAGGCCGATGGCGTACAGGGTCACTTTCGATTGCCGGAGGGTCTCGATGACTTTATTGATGGCGTACTTGCTTACGTTGTCCTCGCCGTCCGTAATCAGCAGTATCGCTTTCTTATCTTTTTTGCCGGCTTTGACGTGGTCCGCCGACAGGTAGATCGCATCGTACAATGCGGTTTCACCGCGCGCATCGATGTTATCGAGAGCGTCCACCAGATCGCCGATGCTCCCGGTGAAATCCTGTTCCAGATATGCCGAATCATCGAAATTGACGATGAACGTCTCGTCGTCGGGATTGCTCTCCCGCACGAATGCCAGGGCGGCGCTGTTCACCCGCTCACGTTTGTTCCGCATGCTGCCGCTGTTGTCGATAACGAGTCCAAGGCTGAGCGGGATGTCTTCGTGCCGGAAAGTCTTGATCGTTTGCTGGACTTTGTCTTCGAAGACCTGAAAATTCTCTTGTTTCAGGCCATCGACCGGCCGGCCTTCCTTATCCAGTACCGATACCGGCAGGTTGACTTCAACTGTCTGGACCCTCAGGCTGTAGTCTTTATCGGTCTGTCCTTTTTGTGGCTGGGGTTTGTCCTGAGCCGCCAGCATCAGCGTGGACAACGAGAGCGCGATAATAAAGCAAGACTTACGCACTGAGGCCATTATTACTTCTTAAAACTAATCTTTGGACGTGGGCGCCGCATCCGCCATCGCAGCATAATAGCCCGACTTGGCCCTCACATTGAGGTGCTCGATGCCTTTTGGAGGATTGACCCTTACGCGGAGCTTGCGCCATTTGCCGTCCTTTCGCACCATTCGCCGAATGAAAGCCCAGTACATACTGGTTTTTCAGTTCGACCGCGATCTTCGTGCAGATGTCTTCCAGTTCATAGACCGAATCGGGGAAGAATGCGCGGCCACCAGTCAGGTCGGCCAGCTCTTCGATCATAGCGCGACCGGTGTGTCCGGCGCTGAGCTGTGAATTCCATTCGTCGACGATGCCGATCCCGTAAATCTGTACGTCCTGTTCTTTGACGAAGTCTTTGACGTTTTGGAATGTGTACCGGCTTCGATTATCTTCGCCGTCGGTAATCAGCAGGAGCGCCTTCTTGGGATTGGTGCCTTCCTTCAGCTTTTCCAGTCCGACATAAACCGAATCGTACATGGCCGTCATGCCTTTGGCCGGCGTCAGCAAAAGTTTGCTTTGAAGCTTCGTCACGTCGGTGGTGAAATCAGCAACAACTTCAGGACGATTGGCGAAGGTAACCAGAAAGTATTCGTCGTCCGGATTGCCGGTTTTGAGGAAAGTGGCGGCGGCTTCACGGGCTGTTCCGATTTTGTCTTTCATGCTGCCGCTGACATCGAAAATGATGCCGATACTGATCGGAACGTCTTCGGCGTTGAAGTAGGAAACCTTTTGCTCGATCTTATCTTCCCAGACCTGAAAATGTTTGGACTCGAGGCCGCTGACGTACCGATTTAACTGGTCGGTGACCGTTGCGTTGACGAGCACAAGATCGACATCGACTTTGAGTGTCTGGTTTGTTTTCTTCTCGAGCGGAGTTCTTCCTGCGGGGACCGACTCCGGGCCGCACGAGCAATCATCACGGCAGGAAGCGCGATCGAAAGGAGCGTGGCGACGGTGAGAATCCATCTGTTCCGAGTCATTAGCCCTATCTCCTGAAAGGGAAACCTGCCGAGAGATCAGTGAGTAGCGCCATTATATGGGGCTATCCCTGCCGAAGCAACTCGATCGGTTTCCTTTTTTCTAAAAATCTGCACCACCCCTGCAGCCTATCCCGTGCAACTTTTCTACCAAAGAGGACCTGCGGTGTCCGGCATCGTCATGATAGGATGAAGTGCGGTGTTTTCATGAAGGTCGGTGCCGCCATAGCCATCATCCCTGCAAGGTTCAATTCCACCCGTTTCCCTGGTAAACCGCTAGTAAGAATCGACGGAAAGACATTGATAGAACACGTTTACCGGCGGGTCGAGCAGGCAGCTCTGGTAAGCCGGATCCTGGTGGCTACCGATGACCAGAGAATCGCCGAAGCCGTCCGAGGGTTCGGCGGGACCGCTGTTATGACCCGAAATGACCATCCAAGTGGCACCGACCGTTTGGCGGAAGTTGCGGAGACGCTGGATTCCGGGTCGCTTGTCCTTAACGTTCAGGGGGATGAGCCGATGATCGAACCCGGCGATATCGACCAGGCGATTGCCGCAGCGTGTCAGGAAACCGCCGAAATTGTAACCCTCATGACAAAAATGGATCCTGCGGTGGCCGACGATCCCAATCGTGTGAAAGTCGTTACCGGCAGGGATGGAATCGCACTTTATTTTTCTCGATCGAAAATTCCGTCCGGAGGGACCTGTTTTCTCCACCTCGGTCTGTACGTTTACCGCGTGGATTTTTTGAAAACATTCGCAAAGCTCGAGCGCACTCCATTAGAAATTGCAGAAAGGCTCGAACAGCTGCGAGCGCTCGAGCACGGCTATCGTATTCGCGTCGTCGAAGTTGAGAATGAATCGTGGGGGATCGACACGCCTGACGATCTGGAAAGATTTATACAACGCAGGCGTAACGAGGGAGCCACAGGGGGCGGAACCTCACTTCTGGAGTATGAATGGAAAAGAAATTTATCTTCGTAACGGGCGGGGTGGTTTCATCGCTTGGCAAAGGTCTGGCGTCCGCTTCCATCGGGTGCCTGTTAGAAAGCCGCGGGTTCAGCGTCAATCTGCTGAAGTTCGATCCTTATCTTAATGTCGATCCCGGTACCATGAGCCCCTATCAGCATGGCGAGGTATACGTCACCGACGATGGCGCCGAAACCGATCTCGATCTGGGACACTATGAGCGCTATACCCATGCGGAACTGACGCGCAAAAATAACCTCACGACCGGCCGGATTTACGAAACCATTATTCAGAAGGAACGGCGCGGCGACTATCTCGGCAAGACCGTTCAGGTCATTCCGCACGTCACCAACGAGATCAAAGCCGCGGTTCATCGCGTTGCCGAGCACGTCGACATTACGATCGTGGAAATCGGCGGCACCGTCGGCGATATCGAATCACTGCCATTCCTGGAAGCAATCCGGCAGATGCGCCAGGAAGTCGGGCGCGAGAATTCATTATTCATTCACCTCACCCTTGTTCCATACATTCCAACTGCCGGCGAGCTGAAGACAAAACCGACACAGCACAGCGTCAAAGAATTACTTGAAATCGGAATCCAGGCGGACATTCTGCTGTGCCGTACCGATCGCTTTCTTTCGCCCGACATGAAGTCCAAGATCTCATTGTTCTGCAACCTGTCGGAGCGCGCCGTCATTACTGCCAAAGATGTCGAAAGCGTATACGAAGTTCCGCTGGTGCTGGCAGATGAAGGGCTGGATGACGAGATTACCCGTCACTTGCATCTGCCGAAAACGGAACGCCGGATGGACGATTGGAAGGCTCTGATCCAGCGCGTCCACAATCCGATGGACGAGGTTCACATTGGCGTTGTCGGAAAATACGTGGAGTTGGAAGACGCCTACAAGAGTTTGCGCGAGGCGCTGATCCATGGCGGACTGGTCCACAGCCTGCGAACGAAGATCCATTGGATCGAGGCAGAGAGCCTCGAAGACGGCCAGGAACCCGCAAAGCTTCGTCAGTTCGACGGCATTCTTGTTCCGGGCGGTTTCGGGAAGCGAGGCATTCCCGGGATGGTTCGAGCCATTCAGTTTGCGCGCGAGGAGAAGGTGCCGTATTTCGGCATCTGCCTCGGTATGCAGTGCGCTGTTATTGAATATGCATTGAATGTCTGCGGCCTGAAAGGTGCGAACAGTACGGAATTCGATTCGAATACGCCGTACCCCGTCATTTATAAACTGCGCGATCTTCTTGGTATCGACACGATCGGCGGCACTATGCGTCTGGGCGCCTATCCGGCCGACTTGAAAACCGGCTCACTCGCCAATCGCATTTACGAATCGCCGGTGATTTCGGAGCGGCATCGCCATCGCTATGAGTTCAACCGCCAATTTGAAAAAACGCTGACCGATCATGGGCTCATCATCTCCGCCGTGTCGCCGGACAAGAACTTCGTCGAAATCGTCGAACTGGCGCAGCATCCGTGGTTCCTCGGCTGCCAGTTCCACCCGGAATTCAAATCGAAGCCGCTGGCTCCGCACCCGCTCTTCGCATCCTTTGTTAATGCATCGTATGAACACCGGATGAGCCGCGCCACCGCTTCCGCGCGTGTGCGTGGATGAGGGTGAGGAAAGCTACAGGCGCGAAACGTCAACATGACATACGCTGACCTCGGCCGCGATTTATTCCTGATCGCCGGTCCATGTGTGATCGAAAGCCGGGATCATGTCTTCTTCATGGCTTCGGAGCTGAAACGAATTACCGGCGCAGCCGGGATTCCGTTCATCTTCAAGGCCTCCTATGACAAGGCCAATCGCAGCTCCATCAAGTCTTTCCGCGGTCTGGGCATGCAGGAAGGGCTCAAGATTCTGGCTGACGTCCGGCAAGAGCTCAAACTGCCTGTCCTTTCCGATGTTCACGAGCCTGTGCAATGCAAAGCCGCGGGAGACGTTCTGGACATTCTGCAGATTCCAGCCTTTCTTTCGCGGCAAACGGATTTGCTGCTCGCTGCCGCGGCAACGGGGAAAATAGTGAACGTCAAGAAAGGCCAATTCCTTGCGCCCTGGGAAATGAAGAATGTTGTCGATAAAGTCCGGAATGCCGGAAACAATCAGATCATGCTGACCGAA
This sequence comes from uncultured Acidobacteriota bacterium, assembly GCA_963738025.1. Taxonomy (GTDB): domain Bacteria; phylum Acidobacteriota; class Terriglobia; order 20CM-2-55-15; family 20CM-2-55-15; genus 20CM-2-55-15. Next base: position 358,175 of record CAVTWA010000005.1, read on the forward strand.
CGCGGCGCTTCATTCGGCTACAACAACCTGGTCGTCGATTTTCGCAGTTTCCCGATCATGCAGAGTTTCGGCTGTCCCGTCGTTTTCGATGTCACGCACAGTCTGCAACTGCCAGGAGCCCAGGGGCAAAGCTCCGGAGGACAGCCGCAATACATCCCGCACTTCGCCCGGGCCGGCGTGGCGGCGGGCGTGGATGGCCTGTTCATGGAAGTACACGACAATCCTGAAAAGGCCCTGTCCGATGGACCCAACGCGCTGAATCTTTCTTTATTGCCCGCGCTTTTGGAGGAAGTGGTTAAGATACGCAAATGCCTGAAAAAGACATAACGCCGCTGGCGTGGAAAATCGAACTGCTGCTCATGGATGTCGACGGCGTTTTGACCGACGGCAAGCTTCTGCTCGTCCCGCTGCCGGACGGAAGCGTGGTCGAAGCGAAAGCGTTCAACGTCAATGACGGGGCTGCTCTGGCTATGGCGCGACGCGCCGGCTTGAGAATTGGCATTATCTCGGGCCGCAGTTCTGCCGCGCTGACCCGGCGCGCTGAAGAGTTGAAGGTCGATTTCTTCTATCACGGCCTCGGCCGCACCAAGACATCAGCGCTGACTGAGATTTTCGGCAAGACGAAACTGCCGAAGGACCGCGTCTGTTATGTCGGCGACGACGTTCAGGACCTGCCGCTGTTTGCCGCAGTCGGACTTCCCATCGCTGTTTCCAATGCGTCGCAAGAGGTTGCCGGCCGGGCCGCATATGTGACACGCGTTGCCGGTGGCCACGGCGCAATCCGTGAAGTCGTGGAACTGATTTTGCGCGCCCAGGGCAAGTGGGACGCGGCTTTGAAGGAATTCGAAGACTAAACTGACGGGGGAAGGGAACCACAAGAAGCACAAAAGGCGCAAAGGTCCGAATTCCTTGTGCGTCTTGCGCATCTTGTGGTCTTCCCATTCCCAGTCTACACCTCGATCTTCGCTTCCATCGTGATTTTCGCATTCAGCAGCTTGGAAATCGGACAGCCGGCTTTCGCGTTATCCGCAGCGGTCTGGACCTTGCTTCGATCTGCGCCCGGCGCTTTAATCGTGACGTCGAGATGACTCGTCGTCACGGCGAACCCGTCGCCGACCTTTTCCAGCGCGACAGTAGCGGTAGCAGAGATACTCTGGGCCTTGATCCCGGCGCCATCCAGCTGGGCGGATGTCGCCATCGCAAAACAACTCGCGTGAGCTGCAGCAATCAGTTCTTCAGGATTCGTGCCTTTCTCTTCTTCGAATCGTTTTGAAAATGAGTACGGAACACTGCTGAGAACGCCGCTGTCAGCGGAGATCGTTCCTTTGCCGTCTTTGAGTCCACCTTGCCAGATTGCAGAAGCTTTTCGTTTCATTTCCCCTCCTATAGGTAAGATACACTCTTCGGCTCAGGAAAATATCATGAGATCAATCGCCCTGGGTTTTGCCCTTTTTGTTTTCGTCTCTGGTTGCACGCGCAATGCGACGACAGGAACCACACCGACTCCCGCCGACGCCAGCAAGTTCCTCGATGAAGCGAATGAAACGTCGCTGAAGCTCGGAACCGAAAGCAACCAGGCAGGCTGGGTGTCCGAAAATTTCATTACGGACGATACTTCGGCATTGAATGCGCGTTCGAGTCAGCGAGCCATCGATGCTGCAGTCCGTTATGCGAAAGATTCGGTGAAATTCGATCACGTAACAGTCGATCCCACACTGCGTCGCGAACTCAATCTATTGAAGGTATCGCTGGTGATGGCGACTCCGTCCGATCCCAGGGAAGGCGAGGAATTGACGAAAATCGCCGCGGACATGGACGGTGAATACGGCAAGGGCAAGTGGTGTCCGGATCCCAAGAAGCCGGAAACTTGCCTGGATATCAATAAGATCACCGACATCATGCGCAAATCGCGGGACGAGAAAGAGCTCCGCCAGGTGTGGGAAGGCTGGCATACCATCTCGCCTCCCATGAGGCCGCAGTACGCCCGTTTCGTGGAGCTTTCGAACAAAGGAGCTCGTGAGCTGGGGTTCGCCGACAGCGGAGCGATGTGGCGTTCGAAATACGACATGCCGCCTGATGCATTCGCCAAGGAACTGGACCGGCTGTGGGATCAGGTGCGGCCTCTGTATCTGAAGCTGCACGCTTACGTACGCATGAAGTTGCGCGAGAAGTATGGAGACATCGTGCCGGAAAACGGCCCGATCCCGGCGCATCTGCTCGGCAATATCTGGGCCCAGGACTGGACAAACATCTATTCGCTGGTTGCTCCGAAGAACCTCGATCGCGGCTTCGACCTCAACGATATTTTGAAGAATCGCAAGGTCAGTCCGACCGATATGGTGAAGACCGGCGAACGCTTTTATACATCCATCGGTTTTCCGCCCCTGCCGATGACTTTCTGGGAGCGGTCGCTTTTCGTGAAACCCAGAGATCGCGACGTCGTTTGTCACGCCAGCGCCTGGGACATCGATTCGGAGGATGACCTTCGCATCAAAATGTGTATCGAGCCGACTGAAGAAGACTTCACTACGATCCATCATGAATTGGGACATAACTTCTATCAGCGCGCCTACAAAGGCTTGCCCGTTCTGCTTCGCGACAGCGCTAACGATGGTTTCCACGAGGCGATCGGAGACACCATTGCCCTTTCGGTCACTCCGGAATATCTCGTCAAGATCGGCTTTCTCGACAAGGCGCCGGACGCTTCGCGCGATATCGGTTTGCTGCTGAACAAAGCGCTGGAGAAAATCGCCTTTTTACCCTTCGGACTGTTGATTGATCAGTGGCGCTGGAAAGTGTTCTCGGGTGAAATCAAGCCGGCCGATTACAACAAGGCGTGGTGGGAGTTGCGGCAGAAGTATCAGGGTGTCGCGCCGATTACGCCTCGCGGCGAAGAATTTTTCGATCCGGGTGCGAAATACCACGTACCCGCCAACGTACCTTATTCCCGATATTTTCTTGCCTACATTCTTCAGTTCCAGTTCCATCGCGCCCTGACGCAGGCAGCAGGATGCACGCTTCCGATCCATCGCTGTTCAATTTTCGAAAGCGCGGAGGCGGGGAAGAGGCTGAATGAAATGTTGTCGATGGGCCAGTCGAAACCATGGCCCGAGGCGCTCGAGGCCATTGCCGGTACAAAGCAGATGGATGCAACGGCAATCCTCGATTATTTCAAACCACTCGATGCCTGGCTGGACGAACAGATCAAAGGGAAGCCGGTCGGCTGGTAATCTGTGAAATCGAAATATCTGCTTGTCGTTGTTTTTGCCGTTTCGGCATTTGCGCAACGTGCGCCGCGTCCTCAGGAGCGGCTGCCGCGCGAGGTGACGGTCACCGCAATTCCAGGCGTCATCGCCGAGGGCGTGAAATGGCAGGAAGTCTGGCAGGGCACCAATAACGCGGACGGCATCGCCGGAACCAGCGATGGTGGTCTGCTGTTTGCACAGGAACAGCCGAGCACCATCCGGAAGCTGGATAAAGACGACAATGATGCACTCTACATCAGCGATACGCACGGTGCCGGTGCTGTTGCCATCGATGCCCTGGGCCACGTGCTTGCAGTTGAGCGGACTTGCACCGATCCGGGGCGTGGCAACGTTCCGTGTTCGGAGCCGACGGCTGTTGCAATCATTTACCCGCCGAAAGAGCAGAAGATTCTCGCCGATAATTTTGAAGGCAAGCCACTGGGACGCTTGAACGATCTGGTTGTCGACAAAAAGGGCACCGTCTATTTCACGGTTGGTCCTGCATATTATTTCAAACCCGGTGGGAAAGTGATGAGCCTGGGCGACAATATCCGTTCGAACGGCATCATGCTGAGCCCGGACGAAAAGACTCTCTACGTGACGAACGGCGGAAGCATTCTTGCCTTTGACATCCTGCCGGACGGCACGGTAACGAACCGGCGGGATTTCGCCAGGCTGCAGGCGGGTAACGGCGACGGCATGGCTATCGATGATGCCGGCAGGCTTTACGTCACGAGCGGGCCGGGCGTTCAAGTGTTCGACCGGTCAGGAAAATACCTCGGGACGATCCCGAGCCCACGCAGCGTGATCAGTGTGGCCTTCTCCGGTCCCGGGAAAAAGACGTTGTACGTTGTCGGGAGCGGCGCCTTGGGTCCTGACGGTCAGGAGTTCACCACTCCTGAAGGCGTCCGCAACAACGCCAAGACCATCTACAAAATTCAAATGTTGGCCCGGGGCTATAAGGGCCGCGCGAAATAAGGCGCATCAAAATGTCATCTGAACCTGGAACGTCACTTTGCGATTGTAAGTCGCGTTGCCTGGACTGAACGTGCCCTGTAAGCTGAGCGGCTTTCCGAAAAACGGCGAGGTCAGGTTGCCGTCCGGCTGGGCAAAGTTCGGGTGATTGAGCGGGTTGATTGCGTATGCGCTTAAGGTGACGTGATACTTTGCTGCCGCCGCCGCGCCTGCCGGCGCGGCTGCCGCCGCGGCTCCAGGTGTTTCCTTCTTCATCAAATCCCAAGTTCGTGACAGGCGCAGGGTCATGTTGGCATTACCTGGTCCGCGGCCGAAATTCTTCGGAATGGTCGGCGTACCCGGAGATGGTTGCAGATCGAAGCATCCGAATTGAGAGACGTAACGGAGTGTCGCGCCGGTGCATGTCGCGGCGGGCAGACTGACCAGCGCCGGGCGCTGAACAGCGGACCCGTCCCCGGATGGGTCCGGCAGTCCCGTTGTGATGTTGTAGATGGCCCCGCTGTTAAAAATGAACAGGGTGTTTACCATCAGTTTGAACGGTATCGGAAACGTGGGACCGATATTGAGCCGATGACGCACATCCCCAAACGCCCGAGTGTAGTCGGCGCGCAGGTTGTAATGGTCTGCCGGCGGACCATCGAAATCCGCGTAGGTGTAACTGAGCGTGTAATTCCCAAATAACGTGATCTTCTTGTAATTGAACGTCGGATTGATGACGAACTGCCGCTGGCGGGCGAAGCCGGTGGTCTCCGTCATCATTCTTACCGTGCTGTCGCCATAAGGAAACAAGCCCGTTTCAGGCAACCGCGCGTTCACGTCGCGGCTGCGGATAAAATGGGTCGCGCGCAATTCGTTATAGTTCAGACTGAAGCGCAGATACTTATTGATCTGCCGGTCCAATCCCACGTTGCCCAGAATGAGCTGCGGGGCCTGCATCTTCGGCGAGAGTAACTGTATGGTTTGCGGCTGCACGCTGCTGGCGAGTGAGGCTGTCGAAGGGATATTCGGAAAGAAGTCCGGGTTTGTCAGCAGATACGACTGCTGCGTGACACCGTTGTACCGGATCGCATTCAGAGTTGCGAAGTCGCCGACCCGGTTGAAGAACACCCCGCCGCCCAAGCGCAGTACCGTTTTGGCCGGAGTTGTCCCCTTGCCATCGATTCCCCACGCCAGTCCCAGCCGGGGTGACCAGTCTCTGGAATCGGGGATATTGGTTTGCATCTCGTAGCGCACGCCATAACTGAACGTGATGTTCGACCGGACTTTCCAATCGTCATTGAGAAATGCTCCGAGATCGAACTGCGTCACTCGCGTCAACGGTGCTCCTGCATTCAGGCTGAACAGAGATGCGCCGCCGCCCGCCGCCCGGATTTGAGCAGGCGTTAAGCCTTGCCGCTGGAGCAGCAGCGTCCGTTGATAGACATCGAGAGCTGTCAATTGCACGGCCGTTCCTGGAATCGGTGCATTATTGGCGTCGAGCTCCGGCCCGGCGCCGCCGAAAAAAGTAAATGTCCCGTTGAAGTTATTCAGCGATAGATCGTTGTTGAATGACTGGCGCATGCGCGCGCCCCATTTCAACGTATGCCGACCGTGGTTCAGCACCGACATGTTGGTGAGTTCCCATCGGCTCGTCGTATTGGTCGAATTGCCGACCGGCGCGCTGCCGCCTGTGAATGCGTCCTGCACCCAGATTCCGACCGATGAGCCTTGCGTCAGGCTTTGGCGATTGAAGCGGGAAAACTGGAATCTCGTTTCATTGACCAGCATCGGGCTCAATAGTGCGGTTTCCGTCGCGCTCAGAACATGAGACCGCGTTCTCTGGTTGTAAGCGGTTTCGGCCAGACGAAAACCGGATGCGCCGACGTTGTCGAACTCCTGGCGCGTGTCTTCGTAACGGATCGTCAGCGTGTGATTCGCATTGATCGCGAGATCGAAGCGTGGCGTGAAGCTCGTGAATGTCTGTGGAGTCAGCAGTGCTTCGTTGACATTGTGTGTGGTCAAATCGCTATTGAGGTTCGTTGCCAGAATGAATGCGTTCTCGGTGATGTCGCGCCTGTTGAAGTCGAAGGTGTATGACGCTTTGTTCTTCTTGATCGGACCAGCGAGATTGCCGTTCCACAGCAGATTCTTGTACGGCGGCAACGATGACGATTGCACGTAAAGAGGACTGCGCGTGTTGAAGTTCTCATTGTTGTATTGCGTCGAGAATTGTCCATGCACGGTGTCGCCTCCCGGTTTCGTCAAAATCTCGACGCGATTGTTTCCTGGTGAATCGAACTCTGCGGAATAAGGGTTTGAATTGATGCGGATTTCTCTTATGGACGATTTCGGCGGGACAGCGCTGCCGCTGAATCCGTCCGTGTAGATTTGTCCGCCATTGCCAGGTCCCACACCCGGTCCAGCCAACGCCTGCAACTGCTGTGCGAGTTCATCGGGATCATCGGACAACGTCTCGAGTTCGGTTTTATTGAGGACCGTAGCGGACGCATTCGCATCCGGATCAAGGCTGACGGCTGTTGCTTCTTCCTGGACAGTAACAACCTGGGACTGGGCTTCCAGTGCGAGTTGAACGTTCAGCGTTGCTGTCCCATTGATCGCAAAGCCTTGTTTCTGGTCCGACTTGAAATCAGGCGCGGTGATCTGGACGTCATATCTGCCGGCTGGAACTGCGGCGAATTCGTATTGACCGTTTGCATCTGTCGTCTGCGTCTGCGTTCCATTCGGGCCACGTAATTCGACCGTGGCTCGAGGAATGCGTGCCCCGGACGGGTCGGTAACGACGCCGCGCAGGCTGGATTGCGGTGTATTTTGCGCGCCGGCCGGTCCGGCCATTGCGCATAGGATCGAAAGACAAACAACAGATGTGATGACAGCGACCATCCTCATCGGTAAACCCTTCCGCTTTTAAAATGAATAATGATTATTGAAGCCCAAGGACACTTAATCCGTTGCCGTCACCGCCGCCGAAAACCAGCGTGCCGCCGCGGCCGGACGGAGTGCTTGCCATCCGGATCAGTACGTCGGCGTTAGCGATTACCAGAATTGCAGTTACTTTGTCGGACATCGAACCTTTTGTACTGGACACCACAACCGAGGTTCCCGGTTTAATATCTTCGATCCGGCCGCCGGGCAGCCTCTCGACAAGTTGAGCGATATTGGGCGCTCCCGGTGCGCCGCCGCGGCCGTCGGCTGCCGCATTCGGCATCTGTTTGATGCCGGAGTCTGCAGTGAGCTTGATCGTCAGAGCTTTCCCGCTACCCAGTTCCTTGATCGTGATCTCCTTCGCGGCAAGATCCGTTGACACCACCGAACCGGCCTTGGTCAGAAAGGTGCCAAACACGGCCTCTTCTGCATCGACTTTCATGCCATCCGGGCTCTTGGTTCCACGGGCACGGATTTGATCGCCAACGTTGACGTCATCGAGTTTGCTTGCCGTGGCGTCCGCAAATTTCACGGAGTCGGGAGAGTATCGCCGTAATTTTGTTTTGTCTGAAACACTTATGACCGGTTGAATGTCGCCCGTTGGTGTTTTCTGGCGCTGCAGGAGGATCTGATCTCCGGTTTTTGCGGCGACGATGCCGCTGATGCCACGCTTTGTCCAGTCCTGACGGTCCGCATCGTCGCGCTTTGCAAGGTCCGAGGCCGCCATAACGACTACCCGCAGCGCATCGGAACCGTTGGCAGCGAAGTTGACGAGGACGCGATCGCCTGTCGCTATTTCCGTTGCGCTGATCGGCGTTGCTTTGGCCAGGCTGGTCTCGCCAGGAGCAATCCTCTGAACTGCCGTGTTGGATAGGAGTTTTACCGGGACAGGGGGAGCATTATCGGCTTTCACTTCCAGCGCGTTTGCTTCCTTATTAAAGGAAGTCACGGTGCCGAGCACGGACTTTGTTGCAGGTGCTTGCGTAAGGAGGAGGCCTAACAGCAAGGCAGGACCAATCGTCATTTGAATCTCCATGAGAAACAGTCAACGCTCACTATGGATACGAAATTGGCCAGCCTGAATTTCAAGGTGGCGCAAAAACCCTCGCTCTATAGACGTAGAATCGTTGTAGAAGGTTCCAATTTTTCTTAACTTGGTTCATGAGTCGATTCGCGCCTGGAAACGTGGCGCCTTCATGTCATTTCTAGACTGGACATTCGGACGTCCGCTTGCTTCCGACGAAGACAGCGAGCAGCGGCTGGGATCGGCGCGTGGCGTTTCGGTTTTTGGTCTCGACGCGCTGAGTTCTGCTAATTATGCCGGAAAAAGAGGTATTCGCGGAAAAACAGAAGATGATCAAAACCGATCCCATCGTGCCTGAAAGACCGGACAGTTGCTGGCAGCGTTGCTGGTGCTCAAAGGAGACCGGTGCATCGTAATGATCAATGTCCCCTGGTATCTTAAGGAATAAAACGTTAGTCATTGAGGACAGCGCACCACCATGAGTGACGAAAAGATCATCAGCCCCGACACCCGGCGTGAGAAGCGTCTGCCGCCGCATCAGGTAAGGACGCTCAAGTGGCCGGTTCTCGATGCGAGCGGACCTCCCGTGGTGGACTTGTCGAAGTGGAAGTTCGAGGTGACAGGTTTGGTAAAGATACCGATGACCTGGACGTGGAAGGAGTTTCAATCTCTCCCGCGCGTGAAAGTGAAATCAGATTTCCACTGCGTCACTCGCTGGTCGAGGCTCGACAACGAATGGGAAGGTGTTGCGGCGCGTGAAATCCTGAAACGCGTCGAAGCCGATCCAAAAGCCGGATTTGTGCTGGTTCAGGCGTATGACTCGGACTGGGCCACGAATCTTCCCCTGAACGATTTTGCTCAGGAAGACGTGCTGTTTGCAGATACGCACGACGGGCAACCGCTGACGCCCGAACACGGTGGGCCGCTTCGCCTGGTTGTGCCGCGCCTGTATGCGTGGAAAAGCGCCAAATGGGTTCGAGCTGTCGAACTGCTCGACGAGGACCAGGCCGGCTACTGGGAAGAACTCGGTTATCACATGCGAGGCGACCCGTGGAATGAAGAACGATTTCGCTGAGAAGTTACTCCGACTTCGGTCTTTTCGTTCCGCGCAAAGTTTTTGCCGGATTGCGGATCTGGTCCGCTTCGTCCGCACGTGATATCTAGAGGTTGTCATTCCGTACTGTTGCCGTATAATGGCGACCAAAACTAACCAGAATAGTGACAGCTCACCTTAAAGAAGGAATCTTCAAGTTGGGTTACCTGAAAATCGAGATCGACGTTAAGTAAACGGAGGTCGCTGTGATGGTAGCAACAACTTGCTCGATGACGTTACATTACAAATGCCGTGACGTTCGACCTGCAATTCTGCGCTGCAACAATCTGAACGATTGTGAAGACGAGATGGTTGCCCTGATCAGCGGCTTGGAAATTCTTCTGCTACGGCATGAGGAGATTAATTATGAGTCGCACGAGCGTTTTACTTGCAGACGATCACATGATGTTGCTGGATGGTCTCGTTCGTCTTCTGCGTCGGGATTTCAATGTGCTCGGCACTGCGCGCGACGGGCGCAGCCTGATCGAAATGGCCAAGAAGATGAGGCCCGAAGTCATTGTTATGGATGTCGCGATGCCGTCGCTCAATGGGATCGATGCAACGCGAATCCTGCAAAAGGAAGGCTGTTCCGCCAAAATTCTGTTTCTGACGATGCACGCAGACCTTCCGCTCGTCGAGGACGCCATTCGCGCTGGCGCCTCCGGATTCCTGCTCAAAATCTGTGATCAGGAGGAGTTTGTCAAAGCCATCACCACGGTGGCCGGAGGGACAATTTATATAACACCTCTTATCGCCGGCGACCTGGTTTCATCTCTGATGCGGGTCGGTCCTTCCGGCACATCCGGTGAAACACCGCTTACCGTCCGCCAACGCGAAGTGCTGCAGTTGCTCGCTGAAGGAAAAACAATGAAGGAGACAGCGACTCTCCTGGGAATTTCCACCCGCACCGCCGAGTCGCACAAATATGAAATGATGCGGGTGCTCGGCGTGGAAACCACCGCCGCACTCATCCGTTACGCCGTTCGCAGCAAATTGATATAAGCAGCAAAAATACCGATGTGAAACAGACAGCGGACCCGCAAAGATTCGTACAGGTCTTGCTTCGACTCTTCTTAACCCTTTAATCGACACGCCTGGATCTTGTGGCAGGAAATCTACCGGGAGATCCTTACCCAGTAATTTCGCCGGATCTTGACTTCCACCCGCAGCAGCATAGGAATTCCAATGCCTTGCAAAATGGAATCGGGGGTGCCCCGTCATAAGCCGTGGTGGTCTTTAGAATCCATCTGTAAGGAAGGGTAAATAATGTTTCGACTTAACCTGGTAGCTCTGCTGGCCGGATCTTTTGTTTCGTTTGCTTCGGCGGCAGTGGCACAGGACAGTACTTGCCCGCAACCTGCAAAGAAGCCGACGGGGCCGTGTACGCAGCGGCAAAATCCGTATGAAGAATCCAAGGCGCGGCGAAGCATAGCCCCGAGAATATTGCCTGAGGTCTATGAAGCAGAAGCAGCCCGATCCGTTGATGCTGCAAACGTTGTCAAGGACGCCCCTGGTCAGGACATGATCCGCGACGCGAAGGCTATTGCCGTTATTCCCGGCATGAAGAAAGGCGCCTTCATTTTCGGCGGCCGATGGGGAAAAGGGTTGATGACAAAGCGAGACCCGGATGGACATTGGCAACCGCCCTCTTTTATAGAGATCGCTGGAGGCAACGTGGGTTTTCAGGCGGGCTACCAGTCAACGGATCTGGTGCTCATCTTTACGGATGAGCGTGCGATCCAATCTGTGCTACGCGGGAAGCTTACCTTGAACGCCGATGCTTCCGCTGCTGCGGGTCCGATAGGCCGGAAACTGCAGGTTGGCGTTCCTATCCTGCTCAACGCCGGCATCTACGCCTATTCGCGGTCCCATGGGATTTTTGCCGGTATCTCGTTGGACGGCGCTACCATCAAGATCGACGACACCAGCAACCAGAGAGTCTACGGCAAATGTATCGATGGCAACGAAATCCTGCTGGATCGTCGTGTCTTACCCAACACCGTGGTCGCTCCATTCCTGAACGCCATGGAATCGGTTTCTCCGGCGCCGAGGCAACAAGCGAGTGCAGACGCTGCCGAGGATTAACGGCCTGAAACTTTGCAGCGCAGGCGCGGGCTTTCGAAAGCCCGCGCCTGTTTCCGTTTTGCGGTGCTCGACAAAATGTCAGACCTTACTTTGAGTTTCTGCCGGATCTCGCCTCGCTGACGCAAAGCATCCGCCAGCCGCTGCCCTGTCTCTACGGCATTTCAAACATTTGCAAATTGGAAGCTTCATTGCAAAGAGCGGGCGGATTCTTTTTTTATGAGGACCATACATGAGTCAGCGAAATCCTTCCCGGGCCGTTCACTCCATTCAAGGCACGATGCTCGCAGTGTTTGTTGTGTTGTTGATCCTGGCATCGTCGTGGCTGTTCACGCAGCGCCGCTGGTGGATGCCGGAACTGGCGTCGCTTCACGGCGCCGACATCGATCGGCTCTTTGGGGTGACGCTCGCGATCAGCGGAGTGCTGTTCATCATTCTGCAGGGAGTACTCGGATACCTTGCCTTTCGTTACGGTGAAAAGCGCGCCGGGCGCGCGAGGTATTGGATCCGGCCGCGGCTGGAGAAACGATTTGCAATCGTTGCCGGCATCATTATTTTCGGTGTTGACGTGACGATCTATGCGCTCGGCGAGAGCGGCTGGCTGAAAGCGTGGGGACCAGCGCCTGCAGGGACGCCAATCATCGAAGTCATGGGAGAACAGTTCGCGTGGAACTTTCGTTATTCAGGCCCGGACGGCGTCTTCGGTAAAACGGATCCGGCATTCATTTCATCCACGAATCCGTTCGGTATCGATCGAACGGATCCTGCCGCCAAGGATGACATTGTATCCATCAACCAACTGCACCTCCCGGAAGGGAGACCCATCCGCGTGCGCATTCGGTCGCACGACGTGATCCACAGTCTTTACCTGCCTTATCAGCGGATCAAACAAGACGCCGTTCCAGGTATGCAAATCGAGCTGTGGTTTTTGCCGCGAAAGGCAGGGCAATTTGAGATCGCATGTTCTCAACTCTGCGGTCTCGGACACTACCGGATGCGCGCCTTCCTGACGGTCGAGCCGCAGGAAGCTTATGAACGCTGGCTCACCGAACAAGCGAGGGAAGGGAATTGACGATGCGCGTTGTCGAAGACAAGGCAATTTCCCGATCGAAGAGCACTCACGAAATCGATCATGAGCATGCGCACGGGCACAAAATCGGCTTCATCGGCCATTACGTTTTCAGCATGGATCACAAGATCGTCGGCATGCAGTACTTTTTCACGGCCTTTGCTATGGCCATCGTCGGCGGCTTGCTGTCGATGATGATGCGCCTGCAGCTGGGCTGGCCTTCGCATGTATGGCCCACGCTGGCCCGGCTTTTCCCGAAAGGCATGCAGGGCGGCGTCATGGCGCCCGAGTTCTATCTGTCGTTGCAGACCATGCACGGTACGATCATGGCGATCTTTGTGCTGACCGCGCTCTTTACCGGAGCGTTCGGTAATTACTTAATCCCGCTGCAAATTGGCGCCCGCGACATGGCATTCCCGTTTCTGAACATGATGTCTTACTGGGTGTACCTGCTTTCGTGTCTCACGGTGATTTTCGCCTTCTTTGTCGAAGGGGGCGCGCCGATCTCCGGCTGGACTGCATACGCGCCGTTAAGCGCAGTGCCTGATGCGGGACCCGGACAGGGAGCAGGGCAAACCATCTGGATTGTCGCCATCGCCCTGTTTACCGTTTCTTCGATGCTGGGTGTGATGAATTACATTACCACCATTCTTCAGATGCGGACGCAGGGCATGGGACTGTCGCGTCTGCCGCTCAATATCTGGGGCATGCTGACGAGCTCCATCATTTCCTTGCTCGTGTTCCCCGTACTGCTGGGCGCCGGCGTTCTTCTCCTGGCGGACCGGCTTGTGGGAACGAGCTTCTTTGTTCCGGCCGGACTGGTGATGGGCGAGAAAGTCATCGGGCATTCGGGAGGGCATCCGCTTTTATGGCAGCATCTGTTCTGGTTCTTTGGCCATCCCGAGGTTTATATCGTCGTGGTTCCGGCGATGGGCATCGCTGCGGAGATCCTGGCGACGTTCATCCGTAAACCGATATTCGGTTACAAGGTCATGGCCGGGTGCTGGCTCTCGATTGCGGCCCTGAGCCTGATCGTGTGGGGACACCACATGTTTGTCAGCGGCATGAATCCCAGCCTCGGCAGCGTGTTTGCGCTGACGACGATGCTGATCACGGTGCCCTCTGCGATTCTCGTCCTTTGCTGGGTCGTCAGCTTATGGGGCGCGCGCATTCAGTTCACAACGCCGATGATGTTCGCGCTTGGATTCATATCTGTATTTGTCACGGGGGGTCTCGGGGGATTCTTTCTCGGTTCGGCGTGGACGGATGTTCCGCTCCATAATACTTACTTCGTTGTTGGCCATTTTCATTTGACGATGGCGATGTCGCCGTTATTCGCGGCCTTCGCCGGTGTCTATTACTGGTTCCCGCGCATGTTCGGACGCATGATGAACGAGCGGCTCGGAAAGATTCACTTCTGGGTGAGCATCACGGGGGCTTATCTGGTCTTCCTCACCATGCACCTGCTCGGAATCGGCGGCATGATCCGCCACAACTATGACCCGACCCAATACATGTTTATGCAGCGGCTCCAACCGCTCAATGTGCTGGTGTCCTATGGGGCGTTTGCCCTGGCATCCTGTCAGTTGATCTTTATTTTTAATTTCGTCTGGAGCGCTTTCCGTGGAGAGAAAGCTTCTGCGAATCCGTGGAAATCCAATACGCTCGAATGGACCGCGCCCTCACCGATTCCGCATGGAAACTGGGACGGGCCCACGCCGACCGTGTATCGCTGGCCTTATGAATACGCGAGGAAGGACATAGACGAAGACTACATGCCGCAGAATCAGGTTGTCAGCTATATCGGAGACTGAATATGAGCACGATGGAAGGCACGTTTCAGGCGAATCCCGCGAAGGTCGCCATCTGGCTGTTCGTCTTCGCGTTCTTCTACCTCCTCTGACAGGGCCCTTTTAGCCGCGGAGCGGCGTAAGAGCCTAGCCACGGCCTTCGGCCGTGGCTAGGCTCTGCCGCCGCTCCGCGGCTAAAGTATGTTGATTGACGCCCTGTTCCAGGGGCAGTCGCAAATCTTCGGATTTGCGCTGTACAATGCGGTTAAGTATGAAGGGAAGAGTTGTCGTAATTACCGGAGCGACCTCGGGTATTGGAGCCGTGGCCGCCGATAAAATGGCTGCAATGGGAGCTCGCATTGTCGCGATCGCGCGCGATCCCGCTCGTGGCGAAGCGGCTCTGGCGCGATGGCGCAAGGTCTCCCCTGGCGTCGATCATCGCATTTATTACGCCGATCTTTCGCTTATGCAGCAGCTGAAGCGGGTGGGCGCCGAAATTGCGGCTGCGGAACCGCGAATCGACGTCTTGATCAACAATGCCGGCGCGCTCTTCGATCGACGGCAGGTGACGAGCGATGGACTGGAACTGACCTTCGCCACGAATCACATGTCTTATTTTGTAGTCACCCTCGGATTATGGGATCGTCTCGTGGCGTCGGCTCCTGCCCGCATCATCAATACCTCCTCCGAAGCTCATCGCCGGATGAAAATGGATTTCGAGGATTTGCAATCGACGCGCTATTCGCCGTTTAAAGCTTATGGCCGGTCGAAACTTTGCAACATCTTGTTTACCCGGGAACTTGCGCGTCAATTGAAGGGGACCGGCGTCACCGCGAATTGTCTGCATCCTGGATTTGTGAACAGTCGTTTTGGCGATGATGCCAAAGGACTGTTTGGCTCCGCCTTCCGTTTCGCCAAGCGAATGTTTGCAATTTCGATGGACCAGGGTTCGGAGACTATCGTTTATCTCGCTTCGTCCCAGGAAGTGAATGGCATGACCGGGGAGTACTTCTACCAGTGCCGGACGAAAACCCCAACGGCGGAAGCTCAAGATGACGTCGCGGCGAAGCGGCTCTGGCAAGAGTCGGAAAAACTGGCAGGCCAGGTCAATCGGATCAGCGCGTAATGAACAGAACACACCCATTAACCATCGAAAGCCTGCCGGCGCGTAGTGCAACGTTGGGTTCTCTCAAGATCGTTCGCGCATTGCCTCGACGGCAGCGTCGCATGGTTGGGCCATGGTGCTTTCTGGACCGCTATGGTCCGATCGATTTTACGTCAGAGAAAGCGATGGACGTTGCTCCGCACCCGCACATGGGACTGCAGACTGTTTCATGGTTGCTCGAGGGCGAAGTCGTACACAAGGACACCCTTGGTTGCGAAGCTTTCATGCGTGCCGGTCAGTTGAATCTGATGACCAGCGGATTGGGCGTTGCGCACTCCGAAGAAACGCCGGCCGGAAATTCAGGACGGCTGAATGGCGTCCAGCTCTGGGTGGCTCTTCCCGGCGAACAACGCAACGCGGCTCCTCTCTTCGACCACTATGCGGAGCTCCCCGTGCATGACTTTTCATCCAGCACGGCGATATTGATCGCCGGCGAATTGGCAGGCATCCGCTCGCCGGCGCGAACCTTTTCTCCAATTATCGGGGCGGAGATTTCATTGCGTGAATGGGAGACGATCACCATTCCGCTGAATGCAACATTCGAGCATGCCATTTTCGTACTTGCGGGAGATGTCGTTGTCGATGGAAAGCCGCTGGAGAAAGAAACGCTTCATTATCTCGGCATCGGACTCGATGAACTGGAATTAAAGGGCCGCGACGCGCGCATCTTACTCATCGGTGGAGAACCGTTCGCTGAGCCGATCGTGATGTGGTGGAACTTCGTCGCACGCACACGCCAGGAAATCGCGGAAGCCCGTGCGGATTGGGCCTCTCATCGCCGTTTCGGAGAGGTAAAGAACTACAATGGCGCGCGCATCGAAGCCCCCGAACTGGATAAGCCACGGATTGAACGAATTGAACGAATTTAATTCGTTTAATTCGTTCAATCCGTGGCTTATCGGATCCCCACTGCCCCACAACTACCCGCCGCCGCCGACCTGCACGTACTTGCTATGGACGACTTTTTTCGGATCGGCGTCTGTGCTGACAACCACGCCGTAGAAAGGATTCATCATCTCTTCCCACGTCATCGAGCCGTAATACACCGTCTTGTCTGGATTCGGATTGAATTTATTGTTCGCGGAATTGTCAAAATGCGCCTCGACGTGAAGAATCGTTCCCTTCGGCACTTTGACGGACGTGTAGTAGCCGAGTTGCCAGTTGAAATCGTAATTCGGGACGTTGAGAATCGTCTGCTTCTGTCCGTCGGGAAATTCGAGGATGTACGTCATATCCTTGCCGCGAAAATGCATATGCGGCATCAGGTAGACGAGTTCGGCATCCTGCAGGAAGGTCACTTCGGCCGGCGGGCTTTGCCAGTTCCCATTATTCGGCGGGATGGCGAAGTCTTTCGGACTGGTAGGCGAAGTAGTCAGGAACGACAGATAGCGCCGCGCCGGCGGGGAATTCAGGATGGTGAAGCCCACTTTGACGTGGTTTGTCACGGCCGTGCCATTCGGCGTGAAATGCAGATTGAAGGTGATGTCCGATCCGGCAGGAATCAGTTTCGCAGCATTGATCGAGCGATAATCCGCTGCGAAATTTCCCGGCAGATAACAATCTTCGGCTCCGTTGGGAGGCGCCGGCGTGGGCTCAGCGTCGGTGCTTCTCCGCGTCCCTGCCCCAAGAAAGGTCGGCTTGTCGGGAAGCGCCGAGCCTTCTGCGTCCCGATCCTTGTCCGTCCAATAGGCGACGCCATATTTGTATTTCGGATTGTGAGGAACGTAGCCGATGCAGATGTGATGGGTTACGGACGGGAAATCGGGCTTGATTTGCACGGAACTCACCCACGTGTCTTCGGTGAATCCCGTGGGCATGATCACCGTCATCCATTCAACGACGTTGTTCTTCGTGCTTGCTGGAACGTCGGTAGTCGGACCCTCGACGACGACATCGGGTTGAATCAACCACCCCGTCGGCCACTGAACTGCCGGCGGAGCATCCTTTATGTTGCCTTCCGGCGCGCCCGCGTCCGCCCACTTTGCGACGATATCGATATCACTCTGCTTCAGTGAACGATCATTCAGAAACGAACCATAGTGTGGATCCGCGAACCACGGCGGCATTTTGCGCGTCACGACCGCCGCTTTCATTGCCTTTACCCAGGGCCGGACATCTTGATAGGTCAGGAAAGACATCGGAGCAACCTGGCCTGGACGATGACAAGTCTGGCAATTCTTCTGCAGAATGGGCTCCACGTCTTTGTGGAACGTGACCGGCCCTTCGGCTGCGAAACCAGCCGTGCAGGCAAACAACGCTGTGAATACAGCTGCAGTAACGGCAATGGGTATTCTCATTCGTCCGTCCTTTTTTGATGAGTGACAGCACTCTCATTTTCCGCTGAATGCGCTGAATTTCCAAACGGTCCGAATGTTTACAGATATTTGATAAAAACGACTTCGTTGTGGGATTCGTTGTAGATCAGCTCATCGACGAACGAGCGGGTCATGAGGAGGCCGAAGCCGCCGGGCCGCAGGCCCTTTTCCGAACGGGAGGCCATGTGCGCGACTGGATCGCCCGGATCGTTGCTGACGGCGGCGTGTGGCAGGCGTTCGGGCTGGAATCCCGGACCCGGATCCTGGATTCGATATAACAGCATCTTGTCGGACCTGAGGCACGCAATCCGGACCTTGCGGCTGGCATCCAGTTGGCCGCCCCATTCGATAGCGTTCATCAACAGCTCTCTGAAAGCCCGCCCGACCGATTCGCGAATCTCCTCGGAGAATTTGATCGTCAGGCCGTGCACGAAACTTTCGATGCGATCGGCGATTTCGAGCTGGCAGGGAACCACCAGTTCGAGCCAATCGGGTTTTGCGGAGACCACTTCGATCGGGAGAATTCCGGCGCCAGAGAGCGCCTGCTGAACCACTTCGAGAATCTGTTTCGGCGGTGTGGGCTTGGAGATGAATTGATACGCCTGTTCCTGGACGACCCGCAACACCGTTTGCGGCGTATCGTCGGCCGTCATAATGATGATTTTGAGTGACGGCTGGTTCTTCCGCAGATGTTTCAAAACTTCCAGTCCGTCGATTTTCGGCAGACCGAGGTCGAGAAGGACGAGATCGAACGATCCACGATCCACCCGCTTTACTGCCGCCGCGCCGTCATAGACACCGCTTGCGGTATGTCCGAAGGTCTTGAGGAGACCAACCAGACCGACATTTAGCGCCCGATCGTCATCGACGACCAGTACACGCCTGCGGATTTTCGCGGGAGTTGTCATGGCAGCAAGAAGATTAGCCACAAAAGACACAAAAAGCACAAAAAATGGATGTGTATTGTAGACTGCCTCCTCATGTCGTCCCGAGTATCGTCCCGACTCGACGTAGAACGTCTGTTTGAGTTATCGCTGGATCTGCTCTGCATCGCGGGGTTTGACGGCTATTTCAAACGGCTCAATCCTGCCTGGGAAAGCACGCTGGGATTTCCAGTCTCCGAATTGCTGGCCCGGCCCTATATGGAGTTCGTTCATCCCGATGACCGGGAAGCCACTACAGGGACCGCTTCGCGCATCGAAGAAGGAGCCAAGATCATTTTCTTCCGGAATCGCTATCGGTGCGCAGATGGGACTTATCGGTGGCTCTCATGGCATGCTTCGCCGTATCCCGAGGAACAACTGATTTACGCCATCGCCAGGGACGTCACTGCAAACAAGCGTACCGACGAACGCCTCGCTGCTGCCTATGCGGTGTCGCGCATCCTTGCCGCATCTCCGGAATTCGATCAAGCCGCACGCGAGATTCTGAGTGAAGTGTGCCGCTGCCTGTCGTGGCAGATAGGAGCGCTTTGGAAAGTTGAGGACGCCTCGATTCGTTGCGTCGAACTCTGGCACGTCCCGGATCTCGACGCAGGGCAGTTTGCCGCGCTGACGCGAGGGGCCTCGTTTTCCTGTGGCGTTGGATTGCCTGGCCGGGTCTGGCAAACAAATCAGTCCGTTTGGATTGCCGACGCTCCGCAGGATGGCAATTTCCCGCGCGCGGCTGCGGCAGCGCAGGCCGGTCTACATGCCGCGTTCGGATTTCCGATCCGTACAGGCCAGGCCGTTATCGGCGTCATCGAGTTTTTTACCAGTGAAATCCGCGAGCCTGATTCCAACCTTCTGTTGCTGTTTGACGCGATTGGCAGCCAGATCGGACAGTTCGTCATCCGCAAGGATGCCGAACGCGAACTCGTCGTGGCACGGCGCCAGGCGGAGGAAGCGACACGCGCCAAGAGCGAGTTCCTGGCCAACATGAGTCATGAGATCCGTACTCCGATGAATGCCGTGATCGGCATGACCGACCTTGCGCTTCGCACCAGGCTGAATACGGAACAGCGGTCGTATTTAAATACCGTCCAGCAGTCGGCGGATGCACTGCTCACCGTCATCAACGACATTCTGGACTTCTCCAAGATCGAAGCGCGGAAACTCCAGCTGGAGCGCATCGAGTTTAATCTTCGCGACACCGTCGACGAAGCGCTGCAGTCGCTGGCGGTCCGGGCCAGCGGTAAAGGATTGGAACTGGCCTGTCACGTGGAATCGAAGACTGCGGACCGGCTGACCGGTGATCCGAACCGGCTGCGTCAATTGATCGTGAATCTGGCCGGCAACGCCATCAAGTTCACCGATCGCGGCGAAGTCGTTCTCCGCGTCGAAACGGAATCGCTGAATAAAGATAGTGTGGTTCTCAAATTCGCTGTCATCGACACTGGCATCGGCATCGAGTCATCGAAACGCGAG
This sequence comes from uncultured Acidobacteriota bacterium, assembly GCA_963738025.1. GTDB lineage: Bacteria > Acidobacteriota > Terriglobia > 20CM-2-55-15 > 20CM-2-55-15 > 20CM-2-55-15. Next base: position 378,260 of record CAVTWA010000005.1, read on the forward strand.
CTCGTCTTCGAGGCTTTTGCCCAGGCCGATTCCACCATGAGCCGCAAGTACGGAGGAACCGGTCTTGGCCTGGCCATTTCTGCACAGCTCGCTGCAATGATGGGCGGCCGGCTTTGGCTGACCAGCCAGCTCGGGAAGGGAAGTACGTTCTTTTTCACCGCACGGTTCGGCATTACTCCCGGCAAAAAGCGGGCTGCTCATCCCGTTCTTCAGCGGGAGCTCCGCGGTCTGCCGGTCCTGGCTGTAGATGACACCGCAACAAACCGGCAAATCCTTTTTGAGACGCTCAAGAGCTGGGGAATGTCCCCTTTAGCGGAATCCTCGGGCGAGGGCGCCCTCACTGCGCTGAAAGAGGGGTTGCTGCGGAAGCGTCCATATGCGCTTGCAATCATCGACGCGCGAATGCCGCAAATGGACGGCTTCACCTTAGCATCCAGGATCATCCGTAACCGGACCTTCCGGGCGACGAAAATTATCATGCTGACTTCGGCAAGCCGCCCTGGCGATGCCGCGCGTTGCCGAAAGCTGGGCGTGGCGGCGCATCTCACGAAACCCGTCAAACAATCCGAGTTGTTCAATATCGTGCTCGGAATACTGACCGGCGGCAGGATTTCGAAGACAAGAATGCCGATAAGCCTCGGCAAAGCGTCGCGACGACTGCGCATCCTCGTTGCTGAAGACAACGCAGTCAACCAGGAACTGGTCAAACTGCTGCTCAAGCAACGCGGACACGACGTCAAAATCGCCGAAAACGGCAAGGACGCTCTGCAGCTTTATCAGAAGCAGCATTTCGACGCAGTCATCATGGATGTGCAGATGCCGGTTATGGGCGGACACGAGGCCGCGCGCGCCATCCGCGAGCTGGAGCGCACGGCGGGTGGCCACGTTCCCATCGTGGCCGTCACGGCGCATGCCATGGAGTCGGACCGCCAGAAAGCTCTCGAGTCCGGAATGGATGCGCACTTGCCGAAGCCGATTCACGCGCTGGATCTCTACAATACGGTTGAAAAATTGGCGGGCGTCCATGCCCCTGTCACCATGCATACCGCCGCCCTCGACGGCGTATTTGGCGACCGCCGGCTGGCGCGGAAAATGGTGCGTGCTTTCCTGCAGGATTGCCCGCGTATGTTAACCGCAATCCGCCGGGCTGTTCGCGCCGGCAATCCTGAAGCGATTCGTGTCGCAGCTCATGCCTTGAAAGGCGCTTCCGGTAACTGGGGCCCGAACGGCGCCTTTGAAGCCGCTCAGGCCCTGGAGCGCGAGGCAAAAGAAGCCAACCTGACCGCAATCGATGCCAGGTTCGAAAAAGTCAAAACAGAGCTGATGATTCTTCGCCGCATGCTGAGCAAAACTGCGGGGGGCCGGCGTTCCTAGCCCGGATCTCTCATGAACATAGGTGGGTGTTGGATAAGCCACGGATTGAACGGATTTAACGGATGGGCGCGTTAACAGTCTGTGAATGGCGCCCATCCGTTAAATCCGTTCAATCCGTGGCTTGTCCACTCCGGGGCAATGCACGCCGCAGGTAATGTGCAAGTCCGTATCACGAGTCAAATGCGGCAATCCAGACTTCAGAGTTTCGCGCCTGGATTGCCGCATTCTTTACTCAGCTACGTGCAGATGAACGTAGCCGGGTCGCTCCAGTCCGTGTAACCGTCCTTCAGCAGAGCGCGCGCCTGGAAAAAATAGGTCGCTCCCGGCATCAGGCCCGTCAGAACAATCGGCGACCTCACCATCAGAACGCTTTGCGACGTCCATGTGGTGGGTGCGCCGCCGTTGACGGCCGGCCCATAGTGGAGTTCATAGCTGCCGGCCTTACGAACAGCCCGGAGCCATACGAGAACTTGCCCACTGTTGGCGCCGTGATCGATTTTGCGGATCTTCTCGGACAACGGCGCCGCTTGCGCCTTCGTCCTTGAAGCGAGTTGGAATCCGCTCGTCTCGAACGCCGCCGGGTCGCTCTGAGAAACGACTTCGACGTAACGCGCGAGCATTCGCAATATTCCGATCACGACTTCACGTTGCTGGTTCTTCCTGGCGATAACCTGCTTACTTCCGTCGGCCGCTTCGGCAATGAGCGCCGTCAGCGAATCGAGATCGGTCTTCAGGACCGCCAGGTCGACCGGAGCATTCGCAAATTTCGAATTACCGGTCAAGTTGGTTTGGACAGAGATGCCGTTTTTGACGACATCCAGGTCGGACAGCTTGGAAAAGCCGGCCAACGCTTTGAAATGAACTGTGTTTGGCATAGTGTCACCTCCTTTATTAATGGTTAACGGGTTTTGGGAAGATCCGCGGCGGCCATTGCCGCCGCATCTCTCGCCCGCTCTCTATGTAAAACCGGCGGCAGAGGAGAAACCGGAAGTGAAAAATGAAGATTTTTGCGGAAAAATCGCATCCTGTTGAAAACCCAACGGGTTACGCTGGCGAAAAGTTTTATAGGCAGGTGTGTTGCAGCTGCAATCCAGGGAATGATTTTGGGAATCAGGGAATGACTTTGGGAATCAGGGAGCGACTTTGGGAATCAGGGAGCGACTTTGGGAATCAGGGAGCGACTTTGGCAATCAGGGAGCGACTTTGGCAATCAGGGAACGATTTTGGGAATCAGGGAATGACTTTGGCAATCAGGGAGCGACTTTGGCAATTAGGGAACGACTTTGGCAATCAGGGAACGACTTTGGCAATCAGGGAATGACTTTGGGAATCAGGGAACGACTTTGGGAGACTGGAACTAGGGAACGACTTCGGCAATCAGGGAGCGACTTTGGGAACCAGGGAATGACGTTGGGAATCAGGGAACGGCTTTGGGAATCAGGGAATGACTTTGGAAATCAGGGAGCGACTTCGGGAGTCAGGGAATGGCTTTAGGGATTAGGGAACGACTTCGCGAATTAGAAAGGGTCACGGATTGAACGGATTGGAATCTTTTAATTTCGCTCAGTCCGTGGCTTATCCTAGGCAGCTTTTTGCAAAAGGAGCTTCATCAGAGTCTGGGCCGCGGCAGTCGATGAGGCGGGATTTTGTCCGGTGACCACACGGCCATCGACTACCGCAAAGCTCTCCCAGTCGCCCGCTTTTTCGTAAAGACCGCCGATCCTCTTGAGTTCATCCTCGACCAGGAACGGCACGACCTTAGTTAGCTGAACAGAGGCCTCCTCACCGTTCGTAAAGCCGGTCACTCGCTTGCCCTTGACCAGCGGGGCACCGTTGTACATCACACGATGGAACACGGCCGGGGAATGGCAGACTGCAGCAACCGGCTTCCCGGAATTGTAGAAGGACTCAATCAAAGCGATCGAATCGGGATTATCGACGAGATCCCACATCGGCCCGTGGCCTCCTACATAAAATATGGTGTCAAAATCTTGCGACTTCATGTCGGCCAGCTTGCGCGTCTGGGCGAGTGCGTTTTGCGCCTCTTTGTCTTTTTTGAACCGTGACATCGCAGGCGTCTGGTTTTCCGGTAGGTCGCTCTTAGGATCGATCGGGGGTTGCCCGCCTTTCGGCGAAGCCAGCGTCATGTCCACGCCGGCGTCCCTGAATACAAAGTACGGCGCCGCGAATTCCTCCAGCCAGAACCCTGTTTTGCGGCCGGTGTTGCCTAATTGATCGTGAGACGTCAGGACCATCAGAATTCTCATGTGTTTCTCGACCTCTAATCCATCATGGTTGGATTGAAAAACGTGATGCAGACGTAAATGTCCTGATTTCCGGACGTATAGTCGCGGGCCTCATGAATCCATATTTGTCATTAGACATAGTCGACAATCGGTCTGTCGGCTGTAACATCGGGATTTAGAGGAACTTCGCTAAATGGAAATGCCTTTTGCGGGCCAGACTTTCGGATCTTATGAAGTGCAGGGACTGCTTGGTTCGGGAGGTATGGGCGAGGTGTATCGGGCGCGCGATTCCAAGTTGAAACGGGACGTCGCGATTAAAGTGTTGCCGGATGCATTTTCACGAGATCCCGAACGCGTTGCGCGATTTCAACGCGAGGCCGAAGTATTGGCATCGCTGAATCATCCGCACATCGCGGCGATTTACGATCTGGGGCATTTCGGGGAGTTGCAGTTTCTTGTTCTGGAACTCGTCGAGGGCGAAACGCTCGCCGATCGTTTGACTCGTGGTCCCATCCCTGTTCAAGAGGCGTTGCGGATCGCCAGGCAGATTGCGGAAGCACTGGAGGCGGCGCATGAGAAGGGAATCATTCATCGGGATCTGAAGCCGGCCAACATCAAAATCACAACAGACGACCACGTCAAGGTGTTGGACTTCGGCCTGGCCAAGATCTGTAAGACAGAAGGCACGGCTTCGTCGAACGCGCCGACGAAAGTGACTGCGTCGACGGACCGAACGATCATGGGAACGCCTGGGTACATGTCGCCCGAGCAGGCAAAAGGGGCAGAAGCCGAGCGTCGATCGGACATATGGGCGTTCGGGTGCGTGCTCTACGAAATGCTCACCGGTCGCGGCATGTTTGAGGGTGAGACGGTCAGCGAGATTCTTGCTGAAGTATTGAAATCCGAGCCTGATTGGAATCGTCTCCCTGGAGAAACTCCGGAGGGCATTCGGCGCTTGCTGCGCCGTTGTTTACAGAGGGAAGAAAAGCTCAGGCTCCGGGACGCCGGCGACGCGCGCATCGAAATTGAGGACGCCATCAGGGGCATCGATGGGCAGATGGCTCCGGTTTCCGCAAGACGGGGTGTGCGGCTTGCATGGGTGTCTGCCATCGCGCTCCTCACGATGGTGGTTGCGATTGGCGAGCGGTTCTTTCGCGTTGTGCCCACCGCTGCCGAAGCGCGTCTTGAAATCAATACGCCTGCGGTCAGGGATGGGGAATCTCTCGCATCCCTGGCGATTTCACCCGATGGACAGAAGATCGTCTTCGCGGCCACCTCTGCCGGCCAGTCTCAGTTGTGGCTGCGTACCCTCGACTCTGTTTCGGCGCGGCCATTGGCAAGTACCGAGCGAGCAGAACTCCCGTTCTGGTCTCCGGACAGCCGCTCGATTGGATTCTTTGCCGATGCCGAACTGAGGCGAGTGGACCTCGACGGCGGATCGTTGCAAACACTGGCCCACGCTCAGGCGTTTCTTGGCGGCGCCTGGAACCGCGAAGGCATCATAGTCTTTTCCCCGAACCCCGGCCGACCACTCTTTCAGATTCCGGCCAAAGGTGGGGAGCCGGCTGTGGCGACGCCGTACGAAGGGCCGCAACAGACGAGTCAGCGGTCCCCGCAGTTCCTTCCCGACGGCCATCACTTCCTCTATTTCGTCACGGGCAACTCAGAAGCCCGTGGCGTTTACGTCGGGCAGCTCGACGGATTGAAGACTCACCGCTTGTTCGATGCGGATAGTCCTGCAGTGTATTCGTCCACAGGACATTTGCTTTTCATGCGGCAAGGGACACTGTTGGCGCAGGGCTTCGATCCGGACAGGCTGGAGCTCAACGGAAACACTTTTCCTGTGGCAGAGCACATCGGTCGGTCGGTGCTGTCGGCGTCGGCCGCAGGAGCCATCGTCTACCGCACCCTTCCGACAGGCGGCGGCCAGCAGGAGTTCGTCTGGATCGACCGGTCCGGAAGAGAAATCGACAAAGTCGTTTATCCAAACGATTCAAATGGAATTGGCCCCGCTCTCTCGCCTGATGGCCACCATCTGTCGATGTTCAAGCCCGAGAATGGCAATATGGACATCTGGTCCTTCGATATCCCGCGTCGCGCCTGGAACCGGATCACCTTTGACTCTCGGGACGACATCTTTCCCCTCTGGTCTCCAGATGGGCGCAGCGTGGTGTTCAGTTCGAACCGCATCAGCGGCATCATGAATATTTACCGCAAGCTCCTCAGCGGCTCTCCCGGAAGTGAGGAACTGTTACTGACGTCACCACAAATCAATTGGGCAACGGATTGGTCGCACGATGCGCGCTTCCTGCTTTTCGACAGCATTGATCCGAAAAGAGGGGGACCCGACATCTGGGCACTGCCGCTGGAGGGAGAGCGAAAGGCATTTGAGGTCGTTCACACGGAATTCAATGAACAGGCCGGACAGTTCTCTCCGGACGGAAAGTGGATCGCGTACCAGTCGGATAAGCCCGGCCACTCTGAAATTTATCTCCAGCCATTCCACGGTGCAGGAGACGGTGTGCTCGTTTCAACGAATGGCGGGACCCAGGTTCGGTGGAACCCCAATGGCAAGGAATTGTTCTACATCGGCCCGGATGGGCGGCTGATGATGGTTGCCGTCCGCTTGCCTGTCGATGGTCAGGCCGTCGAGCTTGGTACGCCCGCTGCGCTTTTCGCCACCAGCGTGAATCCAAACTATTTCAGGCATCAGTACATGGTCTCTCCCGATGGACAGTCCTTCATCATGAACTTCAATGAGCCAATCAGTGCCTCGCCCATCACGATCATCCTGAATTGGAAAGCTAAACCCTGACCAAGGGACTATCGCTACGCAGGAATCACGTAGCGGGCTTGATTTCGAAGTGATGCCAATTAGCGGCTCGCCCGCACTTGTAGTCGGCAGCAAGGTTTACACTCAACGGTAAAGTCAACGTGATGAACCCCTGGGTTGGGATCAAGCATCAAATGATCTCCGCTTCGCCGCAGCCGTTGCCGCATTCAGAATGCTGTTGCGCAACTCGCCCAACAAGGGCTCGGCGACATTCGATAGCGTCTTAGTTTAGATGCAGCCCGGCAAACACCCGCGAAGGAAAGCCATGACGACTATCGCTCCGAGTTCGTCTCGCTCGTCAAGAAAGCAAGGGTAATCAAGGCCAGCCAGTCGAATTGATAGAAACAGGAGGGGAATCGGGGCGCTCTGTGACCATACGTGTCCAAGACAGAATGGACTGGGAGCCACAAAGTGGCGCCTGGTAAAGGTTTGAATGTAGTGGATGCGATGTAAACCTGGTTTGGCGGTAATGCTGGTAGATCAGTCCCCGCATGAGTCAGGCGGGGTGCCTTCGCGAAGCGAAGGCGGGGCGGTCTGTTCAAAGATCGCGTGGAGCGCGCACCTTATAGATATTCGCGCAGCGCTCCTTATCAATCGGTGCGCTGCGCGAATATCTGAAAGGACGCTTCGCGACTTTGAACAGATATTTAGGCTTCGCCCTATCGGGCTCGCGCTCCGCCCCGCCCCAGCCTCGCTGCGCGAGGGCAGTCCCCGCCTTACTAAGGCGGGGACTGTGGACACTCATCGCTAGATCGGTCTCTATCTTGGACAGCTGTGGTCTGTGACCGCCCGTAGTTGTGGCAAGCTGGCCGGGGAGTGGCTGTAATTGGACTTTGTTTGAAGAACCGGCAATCTGCACTTGCGTCTCCGTGTCGGGCCCGCCCGCCTGGCCACGGGCCGGCCTGCCCGATCACTTCCGCATCGATACTTGCACCCCCGTGTTTGTACTGGTTATGCTCCTGTGAGAGGAGTTGACGATGTCTTCACAACAATCTGCGGTTCTGACTGGTCTCGCATGCCTGATGTTCGCATGCGCTGTCCCACGCGTCGTATCGGGTGCGCAGCTGGACGCGTGCTCGCTGTTGACAGTGGCTGAAGTGAATGCCGCTCTGGGGGTGAGCACCGTCCCGCCCAAATCTCCGGCCAAGATTTGTCGATGGGGCGAATCAGGCGGCCAGCCTGGCCGAAGTCCTGCCGTTGTGGTCACCATTCAGGATGCGCAGCGTTCAACTTCGCGAAGGCTCCGACCACGAGTAAGACGCTCGTCAAGGCGCCGGTGAGCGGTGTCGGCGATGATGCCGTGTTCAACACGATAGGTACCGTCACGGTGACCTTGACCGTGAAGAAAGCTGATAATTACTTTGAAGTGCATGTCTATGGTTTCCCCATCGAGGAGACGAAGACTCTCGAGAAAACATTTGCACAGAAGATTGTATCCAGACTCAAGTAAGGACATTGAACCGACAATGCTACTCCCCCAGCTCGTCCACGTTTATAGGCTTCGCACAAAAAAGGGCCGGGTGGTCACAGACCACAGGTGTCCAAAATACATCGCTCCCGAAGGCTGAAAGCCGCATCTGTTAAAGGTTTGGAACTGTGTTGACATTGACATTCCCCGCCTGACTCAGGCGGGGAGTTGACGTCCAAGCGACCGCGCTCTTTGGACAATTCTGCTCACAGACCGCCATTACAGCTTGGGTCGCGATTGCAGGGGCGCTCTATGAGCTCCCTGATTCCATTGTTTGTTGCAAAGCCGCGCTCCTGTCAAAAGAACGATCGATTTCTGAGCTCAAGAGAAGGGAAAAAGAAAATGAGGCCGGCAGGCTGGCAACCCGATAATGTTGGGAGCAGTACACTCTTTCCGTCGCATGGCGGTGGACATGGAGGCGTTTCGATATGATTGACCGTCGAACGGTTTGGCTTGCTCTCGCAGTCTTGGCGGTGGGTCTCCCTGCAGTTTTAACGGCCGAGACACCCTTGAAACCGGAGAAAATCGTCGCGGAATACGTCAACGCCATGGGTGGGGCCAAGATGCTCGCCAGGATACAGACGCAGAGCATCGCCGGAAACCTCAGCGAAACGTCGACTGGCAGAACTGGTTCGTATTCGCTCATCACAAAAGCTCCAAACCGCTTTTACATGGAACAATTAATCGAGCCGGATCACGAGGTGACGGCCTACAACGGGATGTCCGCCTGGGGGCAGAATCCGGCGGATGGCGTCCGGACGCTTACCGGCGCCGCATCCAAGGAAGCCGAAGGCTCCGGCCGGTATTGGAACGGCCGGCTGGTCGACGTAAAAAAAGACAAACTGACTCTGCAATGGATCGGTTCCGAACAGGTCCGCGGGCGGGATGTGTATCACCTTCGAGTCGTGCTTGCGCCAAAGGTCGCTCGCGACGTCTTCTTTGACACGAAGACGCATCTGATCCTGCGCGAAAAAGCCGGGGAAGAGCAGTTCGACTACGACGATTATCGACCCGTGAACGGAATTCAAACGCCGTACCGGATCGAATGGCGACGCGGCGGCCGCGCGTACTTGATTACCGTTACCCGCGCCGAATACAACACGCCTGTAAACGATTCAGTCTTCGCCTTTCCCCGCACGGAAGGCGCGCCGCTTCCCGATATTTCAACTCTGCTGCTTCAGGTGAACAAGAACCAGAAGGCGCTTGAAGAAATGCAGAAAGAGTACACGTGTCACCTGACCAGCGAAGAAGAAGACTCGGATCCGGACGGCAAAACGAAATCAATCAAGGAATTCGATGTCTTCCATGTTGCAGGTGACGAAGTGCGCCGGCTGATCGCCAAAGATGGAAAGCCGTTGGATGGTGCGAATAAGAAAAAGGAAGATGAGCGCTTCAACAAGGAGTTCGACAAGCTCACCAGGAAGCAAGCCGAACTGGCCGCAGATCCGAAGAAGCAGAAGCAGCAGGAGGAGAAGGATGAATCGGAGCTTTCGAATTTCCTGCGCGCCTGGCGCTTCACCAATGCCCGGCGCGAAAAGTTCCGCGGGCAGGATGTGATCGCCGTCGACTTCGGGCCTGATCCAGATCACAAGCCCAAAGGACTCGATGAGAACTTTGCCTCCCGGCTGGCCGGTGTGATGTGGATCGACGGGCAGGCGCTCGAAATCGCGCGTGTTGAAGCTCGTTTCACGGATTCCATGAAAATCGGCGGTGGGGTGCTGTTGTCATTGGAGAAGGGATCGAACATGGTCTGGGAGCAGGCCAGAGTGAATGACGAAGTCTGGCTGCCGGTCTACAGTGAGATTCATGTGTCCGGGCGGCTTCTGTTCTTCAAAGCCAAGGCGAACGGGGTTGAGCGCTACTCCGACTGCAAGAAATTCAGCACCGACACCAGGATTGTGCCTGCCGATCCGAATTGAACTGCCAGCAGCGCCGAGGAGCGGCTCGCTTCGGATTGCTTCGAAGAGTCAAGGATAGTCAATTTGTCGTAGTGGTCTAATTCGGGGACGGTTGCCTAAATCACCTAAATTCCAATCAAGGTTTTTCTGGTTTGAGATTTAGCGCAGGCTTTCCGGCTGGTGAGGCGTGTCAGGCGTCGCTCTTTGCCAGCGCTTGAAGAACATACGTACACCGCTCTGCAACCGATACCTTCGGTACCTCGATGACCTCGTATCCGCATCGACGATACCACTCCTGCGCGATCCTGTTGACCGACTCCGCGTGCTCGAATGTGTGGTCGCGTTCCGCATCGTTCACGTAGATTGCTTTCCACGGGGGCAATATGAAGACCTTGGAACAGTATTGGTACTTCGAAAGCCACATTTTCAATTCGCTCTCGTTCAGAAGTGTGACGCGATCCAGCCCGCACAGCGCATCAAAGACGCCTCGCTCAAAGAAAACGTGGCCTGGAGTGTCAGCGTGATGAAGAAAGTTTTCTATGTCCATTCGCAGCGCTTCCTCTGCGAAGGCATACGGATCCGGTCGCGGACTCAGCCCGCGCCTGCGGCGGTTTTGGATTATGGTGCGCGCGCTATCACCGACGATGGTGTAACCATGGGCCTGCAGGGCCAGCAAGAGCGTGGTCTTACCCGCGCCAGGGGCCCCGGTGATAACGATTCGCGACATGGGGCGTACCTCCGTCGTGTCAGGTTGCGGTCAGGCTCTCGAATCGTCGCAGGAGCTGTTTCCATTCTGCCGCAGAAGTGGCGGCTGATTCCACTATGAGAAGTGACTCGATCTCGGCGGGGCCACTTCCTGTTTATTCCCCCCAAAAGGACGAGATCCGAACGTGCTTCGGTGGAACCGGCAGCTTGTTCATCGAGATTAACGACTCAGTAGAGTCGAACAAAACAACGAAGCTCCAAATGCCGGCCACCGAAAAGACTATCCTTACGGATTGTCCAACGCCACAATCGGTATATGACGTATGCGCGTCAAGCCTGAATTTCTCACGAGTTTTGTCCCGGAGTGGATAAGCCACGGATTGAACGGATTTAACGGATGGGCGCATCCACAGACTGTTAACGCGCCCATCCGTTAAATCCGTTCAATCCGTGGCTTATCCAACACCCACCTGTGTTCATGAGAGATCCGGGCTAGAACCGGTATGCCACACCCACGGAAGGTTCATATGCAAAAGTGAAGCTACCCGTGTGAAGGGCGGCGGCGCCAAAGTCGGGCACTTTATATCCCAACGCGCGGAACTCGAATCTGAAATGCAGGTGCGAATTCGCCGGCACATCGAAGCCGGCACCATATACAAGCATGCCCTTTACTTGCTTCGGCAGACCCGACGATCCGCCATAGGGGGAAGCAGCGGTGACTCCGGGGTCCGTAATGCCATAGCCGAAAGGGTTCGTCGCCGTGGTTGCGCCTCCACCATAGTTTCCCGGGCTGAACAGAACCAGGCCTCCGCCGCCTTCGAGAAAGGGCTGGATGTTGCGTGATTTGCCGAAATTGTAGACGTAGCTGCCGCTGATCTCCGAGAGGTAGACAGGGATGGAGGAAACAGCCCCGCCGATCGTGTACTTCTGTGAGTTGCGGCTGAAACCGTACCGGCCTTCCAGCGCACTCGACGCGTTCAGACGAAAGCGATATCCAGCCGAACCGCCGCCGGCTTTCGTGGCTTGCTCGCTAATCGAGTTGCCGCTTGTCTGGTGTGGTAGCAACCCAAATCCGGTCACAAACAGTTCGGCTCCTCCATCGTGGCCATACCCGGTTTCAGGCTTGCCTGATTCCTGCGATACCGCCGGATCCTGAGCGAGAGCCATCATTGACACAATCATAATGAGGATAAAAACAGGCAATAGTCGTTTCATGGTTTACTCCTTGAATGTACTTGGTCTCTTCATGTTTCATCGTGCAATGAAGGTTAGGTCGGCCAGTTCAGGTCAGTCATAATCTTGAGGTTACTGTGCGGTGACATTTCGGTGATGCAGTGAGCAGCGGATGCGGGAGCGACGGCGGTCGATCCTGTCACGACAACGATTTCTGCAGTTGTTGAATGAGAGCTGACTGTTGTGCGCTGACTGCTGAACTTAGAAACTGATCGAATTGATCAATCCGTTCAGTCAATCATTTGCCAAGTCCATCAGTCAGCGCACAACAGTCAGCTCTCATTCAACAACTGTAGAGATCAGCGACGACTACAGTGGATCTGAGTTGCGGACTTCAGCGAGGACGTTGGCGATGAACACGATCAGTTCGTCGATAGAATGAAATCGCGTTGCCCTGGTAGAAGTAAAGTGCTCCACCCGCCCCACGAATCGCCCGGCCTCGATGTCAGTTTCCGGACCAAACTGAATAACGAAGGCCGCTTTATGTTGCCATCCTTCCATTTAGAAGAGACAATAATCCGGCACGCGTTGAACAGTCATAATCCTGCCGTAAAATTTCGGTAACTTCCGGAGCACTGTGTCTAACCAAAAACTCCTCAGCTTCGACCGATTTCGCCTGGACTTGTCCAATGAATGCCTGTGGGAGGGTTCGCAGGCCATCAAAGTCAGACCGAAAGCCTTCGCAGTTCTGGATTACCTCCTTGGGCGTCCGGGCCAACTGGTTACTAAGGACGAACTTCTACAGGCTGTCTGGCCGGGAACCTTTGTCGGTGATGGCGTCCTCAAAGTTGTTATTCGTCAACTGCGGGACGTTCTAGGCGATGATCCCAAGGCTCCGCGGTTCATTGAAACCGCCCATCGTCGGGGGTATCGCTTCATCGGACAGATCAAAGCGACCGCGCAGACGGCAGTAAACGATCACGAAAACAGCAGCAATGAGGGATTTACGCGTTTACTCCAAACTACTGGAGGTTCGGCTCGACGATTCGTTGGCCGCGACAGATCGCTGTCCCGGCTGCGAGGCTGGTTCGAACAGACTCTGGCAAGAGAGCGCCACATCGTGTTTGTTACGGGAGAAGCGGGTATCGGCAAAACGGCCCTCATCGATACATTCACCCGCGGTATCGGTTCTGGCGTTCGGATAGCTCGAGGACAATGTCTGGAACAGTATGGGACGAGTGAGGCTTACCTGCCGGTTCTCGAGGCTATCGGTCGATTGTGCCGGGAGCACCAGCAGGTCGTGGATGTGCTGCGCACGCACGCACCCATGTGGCTGCTGCAACTGCCTTCTCTTGTCAGTGCTCCAGTTCACGAAGCTCTGGCGCGGGAATTGTCTGGGGCAACAAAGGAGCGAATGCTGCGAGAGATGGGCGACGCCCTGGAGATTCTGACCGCGGACATGCCAGTTGTGCTGATATTAGAAGACCTCCATTGGAGCGATTATTCAACATTGGACCTTATCTCATATCTGGCAACGCATCGTCAGGCCGCACAGATGATGCTGATTGGGACCTACCGCCCGGCGGAGTTGATCCTGAGCCGGCATCCGCTTAAGGCGGTGAAGAGCGAGTTGCTGGCGAAGCAGCAATGCAAAGAACTGCCCCTCGAATACCTCAGCAGAAACGCGATTGCCCGATACTTGAGCGTTCGTTTTCCGGTCAATCGATTCACAGAAGAACTTGCCGCGTTGATTCATCATCGCACGGAGGGTAATCCTCTGTTCATGGTGAATGCCGTGGATTACCTTGTCGCGGAAGGTTTGTTAAAGGAGCGCGACGACTGTTGGGAATTGGTTGTAGAAATCGAGAAAGTACAGGTGGGGGTGCCCGACAGCATCAAGCAGATGATCGAGAAACAAATCGATCACCTCGACCCACACGAGCAGCGAACCCTTGAGACGGCAAGCGTGGCGGGAGCGGAGTTCTCTGCACTTGCCGTGGCGGCGGGACTCGAACACGGTGGACCACTGGTTGAAGCGGGATGTGACGCACTGGCTCGCCGGCGCCAGTTCATTCAGGATTGCGGTGTCCAGGAGTTATCGAACGGACAAACCGTAAACCGCTACGGCTTCATACACGCTTTGTACCAGAACGTTCTGTACGATCGGCTCTCGGCATTCAGACGCGCCCAGCTGCACCAGCGAATCGGCGAATGGAGCGAGGCGTTCTATGGCGAGCACGCCAGGGAAATTGCCGCTGAACTTGCAATGCACTTTGACCGGGCTGCGAACCACAAGCAAGCCGTAAAGTACCTTCAGCAGGCGGCAGAAAACGACATCCGGCGGTTTGCCTATCGGGAGGCGGTCACACTCTCTCGCCGTGGACTGGATTTAGTTAAAAGAATGCCGGACACTCCTGATCGCGCCAGACAGGAACTCGGACTGCATGTAACGCTGGGCGTTCCTTTGATTGCGACGGAAGGTTATGCGGCTCCCGATGTCGGAAGCAGTTACACGAGAGCACGAGAGCTGTGCCGCCAGCTGGGCGAGGCGCCGGAAATCCCTCAAGTGCTCTGGGGGCTCTGGACGTTTTACCTGGTCCGAGCCGCCCTGGGAACCGCACGCGAGATCGCCGAGGAGTTTTCGCGCGTCGCTGAGCGTGTCCCTTACTCGCGACTCACGATGGAGGTCACACTCATACATCTGGGCGAATTCGTTCCCGCAATCGAACACTGCGAGAGGGCCCTCTCTCTCTATGATCCCGACCAGCACCGTGATGATGCTTTTCGCTACTCTCAGAACTCAGCTGTCGCGGCCCAATCTCATGTTGCCTGGGCGCTCTGGTTTGTGGGGCAACCCGACCAGGCCCTGGACCGGATGCAAAGAGCTCTGGCCCTGGCTCACGACTTAGCCGAACCTCATGGGCTGGCCCATGCATTCTCTTTTTCTGCAATCCTGCATCAACTCCGCAGAGAGAAACGAGTCGCACAGGAACACGCCGAGGCTGCACTTGCGATTGCAACGGAACATCGGCTTCTGCTTTATCAGGCCCTGGCAACGATTACGCGGAACTGGGCGAGAATCGAACCGGGTCAACAGGAAGAAGTTGAAGAAATACGCCGCGGACTTGCCGCATATCAGGCTACGGGCACTGAATTATTGCGTCCACACCTCATGGGTCTCCTTGCGGAAGTCTTACACATCGCTGGCCAGGGCAAAGAAGCACTACTCGTTGTCGATGATGCGCTGGCGCTGGCTGATCGCAACAGCGAACGCTACTACCAGGCAGAGCTTTATCGCCTGAAAGGCGAACTGTTACTCATGGAGTCAACCGGCCGAGCCCTCTTCAAAATGGCCACTGCTGGACAAGGCTCCGTTGAGAGCGGCCAGCCGGCGACGATAAAAGCCGAAGAATGCCTTCATCAATCCATGAAGATTGCCCAACAGCAGAAGGCGAGGTCGCTGGAATTACGCGCTGCTACGAGTCTGGCCCGTCATTATCAGAATCAGGCCAGACCCGAAGAAGCCCGCGTTCTCCTCACAAGAATTTACTCCACGTTCACCGAGGGATTCGATACGAGCGACATGCGTGAGGCGAAAGCGCTGCTCTCATAGAAGAAACAAGGTGGATAAGCCACGAATTGAACGAATTGAACGAATTCAATTCGTTCAATTCGTTCAATTCGTGGCTTATCAAGTCTGTTGAAAGCTGGTAAAACGGTGGAAGACGAAAAACGTATCGCCTTTGATTCCTTCAGCCTGGATCCGGCCGGCGAGCGTTTGTGGAAAGGCGCACAAGCGATACCGCTCAGGCCCAAAGCGTTCAGGCTGCTCGATTTTCTGGTTCGTCGTCCAGGCAACCTGGTTACAAAAGAGGAACTCTACGAAGCCATCTGGCCAGGCACTTTTGTTGGTGACGGCGTTCTGAAGGTCGTCATTCGCCAGCTCCGGGAAGCCCTTGGCGACGATCCACGGCATCCCCGCTTCATTGAAACCGCCCATCGTCGAGGCTATCGGTTCATCGGAGCCATTACAGCGCCCCGGCAGAGGGCAGCCCCGGCGATACAACCGCCACGCTTGAATGACGCAGTTCCACCTCAGACAGTGGTGGGCCGGGACGAAGCACTGGCCCGGATACGAACCTGTTTCAATAGGATGCTTGCGGGAGAACGGCAAATCCTGTTTGTTACTGGAGAAGCCGGTATCGGTAAGACTGCGTTGGTAGATGCGTTCACTCGGAGCATCGCTATCGATGGGGCGGTCCGTACAGCGCGAGGACAATGTCTCGAACAGTACGGTACGGGGGAGGCCTACCTGCCGGTCCTCGAAGCTGTCGGGCGCTTGTGTCGACAGCACGCGGAAGTTATCGATCTTCTTCGCGCCAACGCACCAATGTGGCTGTTGCAAATGCCTTCTCTGCTCAACCCTTCAGACCGTGAAATATTGAGCCGGGAAATGGCGGGAGCCACGCACGAGCGAATGCTCCGCGAAATGGGAGGGGCCCTGGAGGCATTGACCGCACGCCGGCCGCTTTTGCTGATCCTGGAAGACCTTCATTGGAGCGACTATTCGACGCTGGACCTCATTTCCTACATCACACGACAGCCTCAACTTGCTTCGCTCATGCTGATTGGAACCTATCGCACGGCGGATTTGATGGCGAGCGGACATCCGCTCAGCGCTGTGAAGCGGGAATTAGCGGCAAAACAACAATGCGAGGAACTGGCGCTTGAGGACCTCAGCGAAGAAGCAGTTGCAAAGTACCTGGATATACGATTTCCCGGTAATCGGTTTCCCGCAAGGCTCGCGACCTCGATTCGTCAGCGAACAGAGGGAAATCCACTGTTCATCGTGAACGCCGTTGACTACCTCGTTGAAGACAAGTTGATCGGCCCTCGCGAATCGTGCTGGGACTTAATTGCAGATATAGAAAACGTGACGCTCGGCGTACCCGACAGTATCAAGCACATGATCGAGAAACACATCGATCACCTCGATGCCGAAGAGCAGCGCACTCTCGAAGCCGCAAGCATCGCGGGAACCGAGTTCTCGATAGACGCCGTGTCCGCCGCATTGGATGAAGATGTGTCGGCGGTAGAAGCGCGCTGTCACAAACTCGCTCGTCATCATCAGTTCATTCATGAAGGAGATCTAGTTGGAATTCCTGAAGGAGCGGCGGTGGCGCGGTACGGCTTCAGGCACGCCCTTTATCAGAACGTGCTGTATGAACGGGTCTCTCTGTCGCGCCGCATTCAGATGCATCGGCGGATCGGGACGCGTGAAGAGGATCTTTACGGAGACCACGTCAGGGAAATCGCCGCGGAGCTGGCTATGCATTTCGAACGTGGCCAGGATTACGGACAGGCGGCAAAGTATCTCCAGCATGCGGCAGAGACTGCTTTGCGCCGATTCGCATATCAAGATGCGGTCGCACTGGCACGCCGGGGCCTGGAACTGCTCGATAGACTTGCCGACACTCCAGCACGGGCACAGCAGGAACTTCGCCTGCGCCTCACTCTAGGCGTGCCATTGATCGCGATCGAGGGTTACGCCGCGCCGGATGTAGGTACGATATATAGGAGAGCGCGGGAACTGTGCCGCCAATTAGGAGATCCCCCGGAAATTTATCAAGTACTCTGGGGTCTCTGGTCCTTTTATTTATTGGGTGCAGAACTCGGAACCGCCCGCCGGATCGCGGAGGAACTCCTTCCTCTGGCAGAACATCTCTCATCCCCGGGGCACACCTTGCGGAGTCACCTCGCGCTGGGGGTCATGTACATTCACCTGGGAGAGTTCGTTCGTTCCCTGGAACACCTCGATAAAGCGCTCTTACTCTACGATCCTTCGCAGCATCGCGACGACGCGTTCCTTTATACACAGGACCCCGGAGTCTCGATGCGATGCTTTGGCGCCTGGACGCTATGGTTTCTCGGCAAACCCGATCGTGCTCTGCAACGGATCGAGGAAGCGCTAAACCTTGCGCGAGAAATATCCGAGCCTCACACACTCTGCCGCGCCTTCCTTTTTACGGCGATTCTCCACCAGCTTCGCCGGGACAATCAGCTCGCGCAGGAATGTGCTGACGCCGCCATCGCGGTGGCCGGCGAACATAACCTGACGATGTTCCAGGCCAACGCAACGGTCACACGCGGATGGGCGACAATGATGATCAATCAAGGCCGCGACGAAACCCCGATTGAAAATATGCGGCAAGGCCTTGCGGCGCGTCAGGCAACGGGTACGGAACTCATGCGCCCACACATGCTCGCTCTTCTCGCTGAGGCGTTCAGCAAGGCGCGTCAAACCGACAAAGGGCTGCACGTTTTGGAGGAGGCGCTGGCAGTAGCTGATCGCACAGGTGAGAGATACTACGATGCGGAGTTGTACCGGCTCAAAGGTGAATTGCTGCTGACGAAATATATAAGCAGATCTCCTGAGGTTATTCAGGTGGAACAGTGTTTTCATCGTTCAATCCAGATCGCACGCCAGCAACAGGCGAAGTCTCTGGAAATTCGTGCTTCGACGAGCATGGCCAGGCTTTATCGCGATCAGGGCCGGCATGCAGAAGCTCACAGTCTGCTGTCTGCGATTTACGGCACGTTCACCGAGGGTTTCGGCACTGTGGATTTGCGAGAAGCGAAAGCGCTTCTTGACAGCATGTAGTCGCGGGCTTCTGCCCGCGACTACATGCTCGGGCGGCGGTCATGGACCGCCGTCACAACAATCAATTGACCGATTTAAAGAAGATATAGTCGGCTTCATAAGGAACAAAGGCCTGGTTGCCGATATCGCCTGGCGAGGTGCATCCCGTCGAAGGCGCGAGCCCCTTAACGGTGTGCACGCGTTGAATGAATTTAGTCGGTGTCAGCGTGTCGCCACCTGTCGGTCCGTTCAGGGTTCCCTTTACTTCGAGCAGAAGCCACGCAACGGCATCCGGTGCTACGAAAGCCGGATCGGTGGCGAACGTGGCGGACTGATCCAGTTTAGCCCAAACGCTGCTGCTGTCTCGCGAATCCTGCCATGTTACCCGAATCTGGCGATTACCAATCACTGTCGGATCAACATTGGCCTCGAACGGGTTAGGACTGAAAAAGTGTGTAATCAGCTGCTTACCATTTTCATTGAACAAAGTGGCTTGCGGCGTGAACAACACGAACCCAACGGTGGCCGGGCCTGTCGGCTTACAGAAATAGTTTTGCGTGCCGACGCCATGGCCCTGGAAAAACGGGACGAACAAAGCCGGATCCAGGTGTAGGTTCGTGGGCACCGAAGGTGGAACGATGTCGTGTTCTCCGTTCCGTTGTGGCTCGGGCTCCTTACCATGTGCGGCCGCGGCCAACGTTTGAGCGCTTGCAGATGCTGCAGCGAATATCATCAACAAGACAATTGAACAGACTTGAGCTATCAGAATGTTGTTTCGATACGTTTTCATTTATTTCTCCTAATTGGTCAGCTTTGAAGTTGATTGGAGTCAACTTTCCTATCGAGCAGTAAGGTAAGGCGTGGCTGTTCCCGCGAGCGGAACCCTGTCCGGACGCCCAGGAAAAGCACCTTCTCCTTATCTATTGGGGGGGGAGCAAAACAGCCGTTACTCGCAAAACAATTTAAATCCGGCTTGAAGCTGAGCCACACTCGAAAACCCGAGAGCTGAAGCCGAAGCATCAATGCCGCCGAACTGGTGAGCGAGGCCAGAGATACTCTGTCCATGGCAATTCGGTTGTCCCGGTGTTCCAACGTCGGGCACAGTCTCACCGCTGAGTGAAAACGCCATGTTGAAAGTTGGCGGCGTGGCGCCGGCGATAATGTCCGTGCCGATTCGCAGCCAATCCGGCGCCAGGGTGGAATTGCGGATCCACGCTTGCAGGTCCGGAGTAATGGGCGTTCCGGCCGGTGCAACGATGGGCCTTGGGCCTGATAAGTACAGGAAGTCGCCGATGGGAATTAGAACCTCGGGACGGAAGAAGTAGTGACCTGACGGCAGAATAATAGGGCTGGTGAATGTTATGTCGATCTCAACTTCCTCACCGGCCAGTGGGCCTTCACCGCCGGTCTTCACACTGATGCCGTTCACAACCGTGGTTTTTACGGTGAAGACATCATTTACGATTTTCGATGAAGCTGAGAGCGTTCCTGCACTCCTTGCGCGAGTGGCAGTACCGATTTCCACATCCGATGGCGAATTCATGCGCACAGGTACTTTTCCCGAAGCAGGCGCTGAGTCCAGAGGGAACACGTGATACACCTCCACCTCGACGTCCTTGATACTGGACAGGGGCGTTCCCGACGGAAACAATCCGAAAATAGTTGCATGCGTGATAACCGTAGGTGCCGTCAGGAAGAAGTCATCCGCCGTCTCGGTCTCCACGTTCCCGGGACTGGGGCGCCGGGAGAGGGCTCCGAGCTGGCCGTCAGGGCTGCCCGTGGCGAAGAAAAAAAGGAACTGCCCAGAGGGGCGCGGCGAGGCATGCTGTCAACATCAACCCGCCAGTCGGTTAAAATTCCTCGTGATATCACTATTTTCCGAGGCGTCGTCATAACGTGCAAAAACTTGTTCAATCGGTTCATCGTTTTGATCCTTTCCTTTGAGTAAATGTACGGATTAGCTGAGATGCGAACTGTGCGGTATGACCGACGGCATAAACAGCTACGATGAGAGGTTAGGACCAGCGCTGCGCGCAGTCATATCCTTGCAGTTAATGTGGAGTAACGTTTCGGTAACAAGAGGACAAGCCACGGATTGAACGGATTTAACGGATGGGCGCATTCACAGACCGTTTAATGCGCCCATCCGTTAAATCCGTTCAATCCGTGGCTTATCAATCCCAGGCAAAGACTGGTGAGAAATGCAGGTTAACAGGCTTTCACTCGGTGAATTCGCGACGGTACTTATCATTCTCCGCTTTCATATCCGCCAGGAACTGGATGAATTCGGGCGATTGACGGATGCGGTCCAGATAAGCTTCGCGCTGGTATCGGGGATATAAGTGGTAACCGCTGACGGCCGATTCTCTTAACCATTTGACGGCTTCGGCACTTTTTCCTTCAAGCGCATAGACACAGGCGATGTCGTAGGCGGCGTGATGATAGAGCGGGTCTTTCAAAGGATGTTTGCTGAGGGTAATCGGAATCTCGGCCTCTGCGGCGCGAAAGTCTCCCTTCAAGGCAAGGAGCACAGCCTTCATCGGCGGCAACCCAATATTGTCGGGGAACTTCGCGGCCCATTCATCAATCGCCTTTTGCGCTTCGTCTAAGCGGCCTTTGGCCATGAAATACCAGACGTCACTCTCACTCCGGAGGTCACCATGATAGCGATTCCGTTGCGCGAAGTATTCGTCATATTTGCCGAACACCTCGAACGTTAAGAGTCGTCATCGATTGGAGAAAATCGCTCGTCGGATCAATTTCGAATGCGCGTTGCAGTTCACGCCCGGCGAGGTCTTCGAGTCCGAGATGGTCATAAAGGTAAGCCAACTCGGCGTGACCGACGTTCGGATTCAGCTGGTTCGCCAGACGGACCTCACGAACAGCACCTTCGACCTGGTAACCTTCATACTCACTGAACAGAAGCTGAAAACGCGCCAGGTGAGTTTCCGCAAGTTGCGGGTCGAGTTCCTCGGCGCGATGGATCTCCTCCTTCGCCAGTTTTTCCCACGCCGGTTCTGTTGGATCATTAAACACAGCCATGATGGAATAGGCATAAGCGAGTTGGGCATGTGCCAGGGCGAAGTTCGGGTCGGCGTCAGTCGCCTGTTTGAAAAGATCGATGGTGTTTTCCAACTGAGCTTCGTTATTCGATGCGCGCTGGTCAAAGTTGTAAACGCCTCTCAGATAGAACTCGTAAGCGGTCGGGTTTGAAGTGGAGCGCTTCGTCAGTTGCGCCTGTTGCGACGCGTCCAGTTGCAGGCGCAGGCGGGAGGCGACCTGTTGCGCGACCGTGTCCTGAATGGCGAAGATGTCGGACATCCGCAAATCAAAGCTGTCCGTCCATAACGACGCACCGTCACTGGTGCGCAGGAGATTGACGGTCACGCGCAGGCGATCGCCCGAGCGCTGAAAGGAACCTTCGAGCACCGAGTCGACCCCCAGCTGTTTCGCAGCAGCGAGCGCATCCGTGTCCTCCGTCAAATATCGGCGAACGGCACTCGTCGGGCGCACGATCACTCTGCCCGTTTGACTGACTCTGCGAATGGCGGCATCCGCGATTCCCAACCCCAGGTAGTTTTCGCCGCCATCGAGTGATTTCAGCGGTAACACTGCGAGCGATTTGATCTCCGGCTGATTTATCCCGTGCGCATTTTTCCACCACACATAACCGATCGCGCCGGCAATCAGCATCAGTATTCCCCAAACGAGCAGTGGCGTACGGCGCGCAGCGATCACGCGGTGATGCGTTCTTTCAAATTCCAGGTGCTGCCGGAGGCTCTGCAAGTCGAGCAGCAGGTCCTTGATGGTTTGATAGCGTTCCTCTCGATTCTTTCGCAGCGTCTTGGCGACGATGCGTTCCAGCTCCGCCGGCACTTCTGGTGAATAGCCGGGACAGCGGTGGCGATTCCTTGTCGCTCAGAATCGATGCGACCACCTCATAGATGCTGGATCCTTCGAACGGCAGCTGTCCGGTGATCAGCTCGTAAATCACAATGCCAAGACTGAAGATGTCGGTGCGCGCATCGACCGGTTGTCCGCGCGCCTGCTCCGGCGACATATAGTTAGCCGTGCCCATCACAACGCCGGAGGCGGTCTGGCGGCCGCGCGTCGGCGCGTTACTGTCCAGTAGCGACTGCGCCGATTCCTGTCCCGTCAGTTTCGCCAGACCAAAATCCAGCACCTTCGCTATGCCATCGTGCCGACGGATAATATTTTCCGGTTTGATATCGCGATGCACGATCTCGCTGGCATGCGCGGCAGCGAGTGCACCGGCAATCTGGACCGACACATTCAGAACTTCCGCGAGAGGCAGCGGCCGTCCTTTCATTCGCTCGCGCAGCGTCTCCCCCTCAATGAATTCTGCGGCGATAAAAGGTGTGGAACCGGTCTGGTCGATTTCGTAAATCGTGATGATGTTGGGATGATTTAATCCGGAAGCCGTCTTTGCTTCCTGCACGAACCGCTTCATGCGATCCGGATCGCCGGCAACGTCTTGCGGCAGGATCTTCAATGCGACTTTGCGATCCAGACTGGTGTCCTGCGCCAGATACACTTCGCCCATTCCGCCGACGCCAAGTTGCGAACGGATTTCGTAACGGCCGAGTTTTGTGCCGGGATCAAGCATGCGAAGAGTATGCGCACTCCCTTTGTCTCAATCAAACGGAAACCAGCCGGAAAGGGCGACGCAAAACTTATCGCGGCGCAGCCGCTCTGCGCGGGGCCCCGCGGAAGCGCGCAGGCGGAACGCTGAACTGCCGTTTGAATGCCCGATTGAATGCTGCCTCGGACTCATAACCCACGTCGGCCGCGATATCCGCGACGCCACGACTGCTTGATTTCAGCATCCGGGCGGCGAGCAGCAACCTCCAGCGGGTCAGATAAGACATTGGCGGCTCATTCAGGTAATGCCTGAACCTTTCAGCCATGACGGTTCGAGACATCCCGATTTCCCGCGCGAGCAATTCGATTGTCCATGGTTTCGCCGGAGCGCTATGTAACAAAGCAAGCGCTCTCCCGACATCGGGATCTCGTGCTCCTGCGAGCCATCCCGTTTCCTCGGGAGGGAGTTGCGCGATGTAGCGCCGGATTGTCTCCACAAACAGGACCTCCGACAACTTCGACAAGACCGCCTCGCCGCCTAAGCTGGACCTTCCCGTCTGGCTTACAGAAAACCCGATAGTGTTCTCCAGCCATTGACCGCCCGGGTCATCGCGAATGGGAACTCGAAGCAAGGGTGGCAAGCCAGCCAGAAGGGCGCTGCTGAGCTGCGGATCGCAGGACATGTATCCGCAGACGATCCTGGTCATTTCGCCGCCACCTCCGGCCCGGGTGAGCTTCAGACCTTGAGCCAGGATTTCATGCAGCTTAGGTTCGAGGTCGACGGTCTTTGTCGGGCCGTTGCCAAGGATGTGGGCATCGCCGTGCGGAAAGATCACGATCTCACCGGCGCCAATCCCTATCGGTTTACCACCCTCAAGACTGGCAACACATCGCCCTTCCGTGAGCAGGTGGTAAATGATCACATGTCCGCCTGACGCAAAATGTGATGAGACTACCGAAGAAGGCGGCTCGCGGAAACTCCAGGGCGCCGTGAATTCGGCGTTGTAGAAAAAAGCGGCGTCCAGCTTGATCGCCTTCAAAACTTCCGAAAGGACATCCATAAAAATACGGTTTGCGGACGACCCGCAAAAGAACCAGGACCATCGAGCAATCGAGTCAGTCCCATGCGAAGCCTGCGGTCAAGAAAGCCGGACGCCCGGATAAACAGCCCAACCCAAGGCTGATTTACGTTTCAGGTATGGTTGTGAAAACAACCGAGTTTAGCAGACAAAGGAGATTGGCTATGGAAAATCAAGCTGCAATTGTCGGATTACCTTCCCAGTCGAACGGCGCTGCTGAAGTCGAACGGCTCAAGTCACGGCTTCAGCAAACATGGATGGCGGGCGACTACGACCGTTTTTCACGGTATATGGAAGACGGCGCGCGTCAATATTACGAGCGCCTCGAAATTCCGGCCGGCGCCAGGTTATTGGACGTCGGATGCGGTTCAGGTCAGCTGGCGCTCATGGCAGTCGCGAGACGGTTTCGATACAACAGGCGTGGATATCGCGGAAAATCTCGTGCAGCGCGCCCGCGAACGGGCCACGGCCGAACGCCTCAATGCCCGCTTCGAGGTAGGAGATGCGGAAGCCCTTCCATTCCCGGACGCTGAGCTTCGATGTCGTCGTCAGCCTTATCGGCGCGATGTTCGCCCCGAGGCCCGATCTTGTCGCGCGAGAACTGCTGCGCGTGTGCGCTCCCGGCGGCACGATCGCGATGGCGAACTGGACCCCGTCGGGTTTCGTGGGCCAGATGTTCAAAGCCATTGCTCGATTCATTGCGCCTGCGAATATGCCCTCGCCGCTCTTGTGGGGCGACGAAGCAACCGTGCACGAACGTTTAGGCTCCGGCGTCTCGCAGCTGAATCTGTCCCGCCGTCCGTACACATTCAATTATCCATTTCCCCCTTCGGAGGTGGTGGACGTTTTCCGGCTTTACTACGGTCCGGCGAATCTGGCCTTCGCATCGCTGGACGACGGCCGGCAGGCAGGCCCTTCATCAAGAACTGGAATCGCTGTGGTCTACACACAACCGTGCGAAGGGAGGCGTCACGATCGTCGACGCCGAGTACCTCGACGTGGTCGCCACACGAGCTTAAAAGAGACGAGGTGAAAAATGGCTGGCAGTCTCAAATTGATGTGTATCCTGGCGCATCCCGACGATGAATCTCTGGGCATGGGCGGGACGCTCGCGCGATACGCGAAAGAAGGAATCGAAACCTATCTCCTTACGGCAACAAGAGGAGAGCGCGGCCGTTTCGGAGATGCAGCGGTGAGACCCTCGCTCCAAGTCGTGGGTGAAGTACGTGAGGCGGAGTTACGTGCGGCGGGCCGGGAACTGGGGATTCGCGAGATTCATTTCCTCGACTACATCGACGGAGACCTCGACCGTGCCAACCCTATCGAGGTTCAGGGGAAGATCGTTCATCTTATACGCCGCATCAAACCGCACATCGTTCTGACGTTCGGTCCTGACGGCGCATATGGTCATCCGGACCACATCGCGATCTCGCAGTTCGCGTGCGCCGCTGTTCTCCTGGCCGCCGATCACGGCTACGCACCGGTGTCAGGCGAAGCGCCGCATCGCGTATCCAAGTTTTATTACCTGGCGTGGAAAAAAACCAAGTGGGATGCGTATCAAGCCGCGCTCAAGAAGCTGGTCGTCACATGTGGACGGCGTGGAACGCCAGGCTTCTCCGTGGCCTGAATGGGCAACGACCACCGTCCTGGATACGGGCGATGTCTCGAACACGGTGTGGCGGGCTGTGTCCTGTCACCGTACACAGATGGCGAATCTACGGTAAGCTTGAACATCTTTCAGCCGAGCATCACCGGGCGCTATGGGGGACGCAAGAGTACTACCGCGTCTTCAGCTGTGTGAACGGAGGCCGCACGATTGAAACAGATCTTTTTGAAGGCTTACGCGGGAGGCACACATGAGTCTGGATGACCTGAGACAGCGAAAAACGCCACTGGAGCTGAGCCCGGAAGAATTCCGAACCCTCGGTTACCGGCTGGTTGACCGGATCGCCGGCCATTTCGAGAGTATCCGTGAAGGTTGCGTCACTCCTGGTGAATCACCCGCAACGGTGCGCCGTGCTATCGGAGCGGATCATGGTCTTCCCGTTACCGGAACGCAATCGTCGGTACTGCTCGATGAAGTCACCGACACGCTTCTCAAGCATTCTCTCTTCAATGCCCATCCGCGTTTCTGGGGCTACATCACGTCAGGTCCGGCGCCGATCGGTGTTCTTGCCGACCTCGTTGCTTCCGCAGTCAATCCGAATGTCGGCGCGTGGAAACTGGCGCCATCGGCGACGGAGATCGAGGCACAAACCGTCCGCTGGATTGCAGAGTTCATCGGGTACCCCGTCGGGTTGCGGAGGCCTCATGGTCAGCGGCGGAAACATGGCGAACTTCGTGTGTTTTCTCGCTGCCCGGCGCGCGAAAGCCGGGTGGAACGTACGGGAGTCCGGCCTTGCCGGGAACGGCTCCAGCCGGCTTCTCATATACGCGGCGACCAGCACGCACACGTGGATACAAAAGGCAGCCGACCTGTTCGGGCATGGAACAGATGCGATTCGCTGGATTGAAACGGATCAGGAAGAGCGCATGAATGCCGATGTTCTGCGACGGCAGGTGGCACGCGACCGCGACCAGGGAGAGCAGCCATTTTTCGTAGTCGGCACGGCAGGATCTGTCGGCACAGGAGCGGTCGATCCACTGAGAGAAATTGGCATCCCTGTGCCGGGATTATGGACTGTGGTTCCACGTCGATGGCGCGTACGGGGCGTTTGCCGCTAACGCTCCCGGAGCGTCCGGCCGACCTGGCCGTATTGAAGGACGCCGACTCTGTCGCGGTCGATCCACACAAATGGTTATATGCGCCGCTCGAAGCTGGTTGTGCTCTCGTACGCGAACCGGAGCTGCTGCTGAACGCATTTTCGTATCACCCGTCTTACTACCACTTCGAGGAGCAGGCCACGAATTACTTCGAACTCGGAATGCAGAATTCCCGCGGCTTTCGCGCCCTGAAAGTCTGGATGGCGTTGCGGCAGGCCGGACGAGACGGCTACCTGAAGATGATCGGAGATGATATTCGTCTCGCGAAACATCTTCATTCGCTCGCAGATGCGCATCCCGAGTTGGAGGCACTGTCGTGCGGACTCAGCATCGCCACGTTTCGATACGTGCCGCCAGAACTGCGTCCGCTAGTCGGGTCCGCTGAAGCCGAAGAATATTTAAATCGCTTGAACACGGACATCCTTTCCCGAATCGAACTCGGCGGAGAGATGTTCTTGTCCAACGCGGTTGTGAATGGAAAGTTTGCGTTGCGGGCATGCATCGTAAATTTCAGAACGTCGCTCGAGGACGTTGAAGCGGTTCCTGAACTCATCGTCCGCATCGGGCGGCAGGCGAAGGCCAGCCTGAAGGACTTCATAAAAGTCGAGTAGAACAGCTTCCGGCAGTCTTGCTCCCTAGCTGACGGCCCGCTGGCGATTGAGTTTCGTCAGTCGGATTCAGCAACCGAATCGTATCCGGATACGAATTCCTGTATTGCCGCTGTATTCGGGTCGTAGATATGGCGCCGTTGCGAACCGATATCCCCGCCATAAATATGGATGGAGATCGTTGGTCTGGTGGAACGGTTCAGGATTTGATGGATATCACGAGACGGAGGATAAACATGACTCACGTCTCCCGGCCGCGCGAGCACGATTCCAATCCGCTCTAAGCGGTTATCGAGAATTCGAAAACGGCTCTCCTCTTCCTCGCCTTCATATTGCCCGATGACTCCCCACGTACAATGATCGTGAATCGGAGAACCTTGACCCGGATTCCAGACGAATGAAACGACAGAAAAGGCATGATCGGCAGGCCGATAAAGAAGATACTGCGAATAGGCCTTTGACGGGATTGCGCGGCGGTATTTCTCCTTTAACCAATCGGGCCTTGCTACAAGACGCCGCAGCAGCGGCTCGATCGCCAGAACCGTATCCCTCGGTTCCTGGACTTGACGAATCACCGGTTCGGCAGCTTCGATAAAATCGCCCCATGCGTTCTGCATCATTCGCTCATCGCTGCTTATTTACAGAGTCAGCATCGTGTAGGCCGGAGCCCCATAGTCGGAATCCACTACTCGCACGTCTACATTGCGCAGGTTGTCACGGGCAACACTGACTTGTTTTCCAGAGTGGGTATGGCCACTGACGATGGCGCGGACTTTGGGTTCTTTCAACAGCTCACGACCTAACGTCAGATTTCCGAAGTACGCATTGCTCAAGCCCCATGCCCGATTCAGGGGTTTGCGCACGATCTGTTCCTCCAGAACAGGTACATGTGTAACGACGACGATGTCGCATATGCGTTGATCGGCAGAGAGCTGTTGAAGTCGCACGAGCATTGCCTGATTCAGTTCTCTGGCAAAGGTCCTGTCACTTCTGCTCCAGTCGATCCAGTTGCCGTCATTGTTCATCGAACTTTTCATGGATTCCAGGAACTCCTCGTTCGTTGCGACCGAGGGATCCACCGCGGAGTAGTCATACCAGGCCAATGATCCAACAATGGCGGTCGAACCGAGGATCAGGTTTTCCTTCTCGAGCCAGAGTGCTCCGTGTTGCCGGCTGGTCGTCTCTAAAATGTTTTCCCACAGTTCCTCTGACGAATAACCCTCCTCACGGTCTGCCCAGATGTCATGGTTGCCTGCGATCACCGCCAGAGGACTGCGAATGTCGCTGAAACAATTCAGACATCCGTCAAAGCCACGTCTACCATGCGCCAGGTCGCCGGCCAGAATAACGGCGTCGGGCTGTTTTTCTGCGATGTCTTCGGCTAAAGCATGAATTAACGACGGGTGCGTCAGGCGGCCCTGCGGATCGTAATGGAGATCACTGGCGATAGCGATGTGCATCTATTTGTAGCGTAGCGCAACTTTGCCCAATCAATCCCATTGCCGATCCTCGTTATCCAGCCTATCTTTTGTTTGGAAAGCGCGCATTTATGACCGTAAGCGAAATTCGCCAGAAATATGTCGACTTCTTCAAGTCAAGGGCACACGTGATTTTGCCCTCGGCCTCTCTGGTTCCGGAGAATGACCCGACCACCTTGTTCACCGGTTCCGGGATGCAGCCCATGGTGCCGTTTCTGCTTGGAGAACCCCACCCCAGCGGATCACGGCTCGCGGACAGCCAGAAATGTTTCCGTTCTCAGGACATCGAGGAAGTAGGTGACAACCGCCACACGACATTTTTCGAGATGCTCGGGAATTGGTCGCTTGGCGACTATTTCAAGAGGGAACAAATCGAATGGATGTTCGAGTTTCTGACCCGCGAACTCGGTCTGGATCCCGCTCGTCTGTACGTGACGGTGTTTGCCGGAGATCCGAAGATCGGCATTCCCAGGGATGAAGAAACAGCGGCACTCTGGACCGCGCAGTTTTCCAGGGTGGGCATCGAAGCGAAGGATCGTATTGTTTTCTACGATGAAACGAAAAACTGGTGGTCGCGGACGGGCGTTCCCGGCGCCATGCCCATCGGGGAGCCCGGAGGGCCGGATTCGGAGATGTTCTGGGATTTCGGCGCGCATCACGGGCTGCATGAGAGGTCCGCATTCAAGGACAAAACGTGTCACGTCAACTGCGACTGCGGACGTTTTCTTGAAATCGGCAACAACGTTTTCATGCAGTACAAGAAGACGGAACAGGGATTCGAGCCTCTGCCGAAAGCCAACGTCGATTTTGGCGGCGGTCTCGAGCGTATGGCTGCGGCCCTTATCGACGATCCCGATGTTTTCAGGATCGACCTGTTCGACCGGGCTCGATTGGAAATCGAGAGGGCGAGCGGCAAGTCGTATGGCGCTGCCGGGCATGATGGGCCCGACGCCTATGCCTTCCGTGTGATGCTCGATCACCTTCGCGCCGCGACATTCCTCATTGCTGACGGAGTCCTGCCGTCCAACAAGGACCAGGGCTATTACGTTCGCCGGTTGATCCGCCGCGCGATCCGGTTTGGCCATACGCTGGGCGTGAGAAGGGCTTTCTGCGCATTGGTGGCTTCCGCGTACATTGAAACGTATTCGGCGACCTATCCGTTGCTCATTGAACGGCGTGATCAGATCGGGAACGAACTCTCGAAGGAAGAGGCCAGGTTCAAAACCACTCTCGAGAAGGGTCTGAAGGAATTCGAAAGAATGTTTGCCGGAACGGGTTCGGTTTCGGGTCTGGATGCTTTCAACCTGTATCAATCCTTTGGCTTTCCGCTCGAATTGACGCAGGAACTCGCGCAGGAAAAGGGCCAGCAGGTGGACCGTGTCGTTTTTGAACAGGAGTTCAGGAAACACCAGGAGCTTTCCCGTGCCGGTTCAGCCCAGAAATTTGCCGGAGGCCTGGCCGATCATTCGGAAAATACCGTCCGGTTGCATACGGCAACCCATTTGTTGCATCAGGCGCTTCGACAGGTGCTGGGTCCCCACGTCGCACAGAAAGGAAGCAACATCACGCCTGAGCGACTGCGTTTCGATTTTTCTCATCCGGCCAAAATGACACCCGCGGAAATCCAAAAAGTGGCGGACATCGTCAATGAACGGATTCAGGAGGATCTGCCCGTCCATTTCGAGATTCTGGATATCGATGAGGCGAAACGGCGCGGCGCGATTGGTTTGTTCGAAGACAAATATGCCGCTCTGGGAAACAAGATCAAGGTCTATTTCATCGGGGACCAGCCGACCGAGGCCTATTTCAGCAAGGAAGTCTGCGGCGGCCCGCACGTCGCCCGCACTGGAGAGATGGGCGTCTTCAAGATCGAGAAGGAAGAGGCGTCTTCCGCGGGAGTCCGCCGGATCAAGGCCACTCTTGGCTAGAGTGTTCGCTCAGTAGCGCTCAGTGTTTCGACGACTACATGCGGGGAAGCGGGCACCGCCCCCAGGCCCCCTTCGTTGAATTTCATACAATTTGTGCCTATCATTGGCTCTCATTGGCTCCGTTCCGCCAAGCAGCTAAGGAGATCGTATGCGCCCATTCTTCCGAGCCCTCCTGCCGGTCATACTTGTGTCAGCCGCGCTCGCGCAGCATCAGGCAGTCGCCCAGAACAAACTCACGCCGATCAAGTTCAGCGATAACAGGCTCTCCAACGGCCTGAGGATCCTCGTCGTCGAGGACCACTACGCGCCGATCTACGCGATCTGCGTCGCATACGGCGTCGGTTCCAAGGACGAGGCGGCCGGGCGCACCGGTTTCGCGCACCTGTTCGAACACATGATGTTTAAAGGCTCCGAAAACGTCGGGCCGGGCGAGCACTTCTTCACCGTCTTCAACTACGGCGGCAACATGAACGGAACCACCAACTCCGACCGTACCGTCTACTTCGAAACCATGCCGAAGAACCAGCTCGACGCCGGCATGTTTCTCGAGTCCGACCGCATGCGCTCTCTCGCCATCACCGCGGAAAACCTCGAGAACCAGCGCCAGGCGGTGAAGGAGGAGCGCAGGCTCCGCATGGACAATCAAGCCTATGGCCCAAGCTCGGAGCGCTTGAACGAACTGCTGTTCGACGGCTTCGCGTATCATCACTCGGTGATCGGATCGATGGCGGATCTCGATGCCGCCACCGTCGATGACGTCAAGGAGTTCTTCCGGATCTACTACGCCCCCAACAACGCGGCCCTGGCGATTGTGGGCGACGTTGACACGAAGGAGGTGCTGGCGAAAGCGGAAAAGTACTTCGGCAACATCCCGCGACAGCCCGCGCCCAAACCCGCCGACCTCTCGGAGCCGGGCCACACCGGTGAGCGCAAAGAGAGAATACAGGACAAGCTCGCAAGAGCCGCCCAGGTCACGATCGCATTCCCGATTCCGTCCGACGTTAGCCCCGACATGCCCGGTCTGGACGCCCTGGCAATGATCATCGGACAGGGCGACAGCTCGCGTTTGTATCAGAAGCTGGTGAAGGAACAACAGATCTGCAGCGCAATCGGCGCGAACGATCCAAGCCGCCTCGGGCCGGGTAGTTTTCAGGTGACCTGCAGGGTGGCGCCGGGAAAGAAGATCGAAGATGTCGAGTCTATGATCGAGGAAGAGATTACCAACGCCATGTCGGCCCCGGTCACCGCCGCTGAGCTCAAGCGCGTCCACACCGCAATGCGCCGTCGCGACGTGGCGATTCGTACCAGCGTCCTGGGACGTGCGCAGACACTTGCGGAAGCCGCGATCATCTACAACGATCCTGAGCGAATCAACACGTCCAACGCGCGGATCGCTGCGGCCACTCCCGCCGACATTCAGCGCGTTGCGCGGCAGTATCTGAAACCCGAGAACCGTGTGATCCTGGAAACTGTTCCCGCCGCGCAAACACCTGCGCCGCGATAGGAGAGCGCCATGAGATTTTCCATCGCACTGACCGCATTGACGCTGGCGTTGACAAGCGCGCTCATCGCTCAGGACGCTCCGCCGGCCGCACAGCCCAGCGATTTCAAAGGCGTGGTGCGCAAAAACAAAGTGCCCGTCTCAAATGACGTTCTGCGCGTGAAGTTCGCCAAACCTACCGAGTCCAGACTCAAGAACGGGATGACGTTGCTGGTGATCGAGGACCACCGTTCTCCCACCATCACCGCGCAGGTCGCCATGCCCGGTTCGAATTTGAACGAGCCCGCCGACCGGGCGAACGTGTTCAGTGCGATGACGGCCCTCATGCGCCTGGGGACCGCATCGCGCAACGCCCTCCAAATTGCGCAGCAAGAAGCGGAACTAGGCACGAATATCGGCGTAGGGGCCGGCGATCGATACTTCACCCTTTCGATCGGATCCCTCAGCGAAAGTTTCGACGCGTCGCTCGACCTGGCGGTCGACGTTCTTTTCCACCCATCCTTTCCCCAGGAGGAACTGGATAAGTGGAAGGATCGTCAAATCGCCGCCCTGGCGCAGGCGCGTACGCAATCGGCGCTTCTGGCATCCGAGCGTTTTCAGGGTTTGATGTATCCGGACGATATCCGGGGCCGGCCGCTGCCGACCGCGGATCAATATCGCCGGATCACGCGGGAAATGCTGCTCGAGGAATACGCGAAGTCGTTTAAACCCGACGGAGGCTATGTCGCCGTGACCGGAGATATCACGGTGCGTCAGGCCGTCGCGAAATTCGACAGCGTGTTCGCGAACTTTAAGGGAGCGGGCATCAAGCCTCCGGATCTTCCACTACGGGCGCCCATTGAAACGAGGAAGGTCATCCTGGTCGATCGCCCTGGTTCCGTCCAGACAGATCTTGTTGTGGGGAATCGTGCCATCGATCGCCGAAACCCCGATTTTGTGACTGTGCAAGTCTTGAACCGCGTCCTGGGGTCGGGGCCGGCTTCGCGGCTGTTCCGCAACATCCGGGAGGATAAGGGGTATACCTACGGTATCAGCAGCGGATTCTCTGCCGGTTGGTACGCAAACGTCTTTCAAGCCTCCACTTCGGTCCGCACCGAAGTCACCGGACCGGCGCTGCAAGAGCTACTGAAAGAGTTTGCCGACATCCGTGACCGCGCTGTTCCGGAGGAGGAATTGGCGCTCGCGAAGCGCGCTCTCAGCGCGGCGTTCGCGTTGAGCATGGAAAGCCAGGCCACCGCGCTGAACAACGCTCTCACGATCCGGCAATACGGGTTCCCCGCGGATTATTGGGATACCTATCCGGAAAAGATCGCCGCCGTAACCGCCGCCGACGTCCAGCGCGTCGCGCGGAAGTACATTCCGGTCGACAACGCCCAGATCGTTGCCGTCGGTGACGCCGCCAAAATCAGAGAGCTTCTGGCTAAGTTCGGCCCTCTCGAAGAGTGGGACGCCGACGGACACAAAAAGTAGCGTACGGAGAGCCTCGCACAAAAAGGGAGCTCATCGAGCGCCCCTGCAGTCGCAAACCCCAAACTGTAGGGGCGGTCTGTGACCGGACGTGTCCAGACAGAATGGACGGGAGCCACAACGTGATGGCTTGTAAACGTTGAATGTAGCAGATGCGATGTAAACCTGTTTTGGCTATTAACCCAACTTCCACGTGTGGAAGTTGGGTTAACGCGGTGGACCAGTCCCCGCCTAGCTTAGGGACTTTTATCCCATGAAGTCTTCCCGGATAATTTGAATCACGTCCGGCCGGAAATGCCGGCGAAGCAGTCGTCCGCTTTCAGATGGCACTGTTATAAAATGCACTCGGCATCGAAGGTCCGGAGTGATGAAGCGATCGCGCACGCTGTTTTGTAGTCTTCTGACAATTTCATTCATCGTTGGCATCGCAATCGGGGTACACGCCGAGAGTGCGCCGATGACGGCTCTCGGAATTGACGTGGACTTCTACACGGGGCCGATCTCGCGTGATGTCTGGCTGCAGCTGAAGGCGGCCGATCAGAAATTTGTAATCGCCCAGGCGTGGGGAGGCCGCAGCCGGAACGAATATGCATCGTCCCAGCTTGCCGGAGCACGCACCGTCGCAGGAATGAAGACGGCTGCGTATGTTCTGCTCAATTACGACAATAAAGTCTGCCGGACGTTTTCAAAACCGGAGAGACACACTACCGGCAGCTGTGCGGACGATCTCATCGGGCAACCGAAAGCCGGGGCGCGATGGCAGGTTCAGCAAGGCATTGCTGCTCTTGGGGCCGAACTGTCCCACGTTGCGTTCATCGCAATCGACGTCGAATGGTTTCTGTCAAGATAGGCAACGTATCGTTCCCATGCTTCACGCCGCACTTGAATCCCGCGAGTTTCAAAGCGGCCAAAAATCTTGTCGAGCTCTTTTTCGTATAGCGACTGAATTACTGGCCCTGGAAGTTCTGGGTGTCGGCGTCGACGGGGACAATGTATCCAAGGTCACGACCACTCGGCAATTTACGCGTCGTACCATGCCCGGCGAAGAAAATGAAAACGCGGTCATCCTTCTGAACGTTCTTCGGATCTGGTTGCCGGAGGCGCACACGGTCATGGAATCATCCCGCACTCGAACAGTTTGTTGGCTATGGGAGGTGCTACCTTATTGATGAATGCCTCGCGCATCTTAGCATCATTCCGCAGTATCTCGATCACATGGTCTTCCTGCGGTGATCTCGTCTGCCCATGCTCGGCTTTCTGTTTCGACAAGTCCTCGCACGAAGCACGCTGATATTTCTGAATAACCTTGTTGGCCAGCTTATCCATAATCGGACTATCTTGAGTTGCGTGGACGCTCAGGTAGAGCAGCGGGAACACCGCCGCGACCAGTAACACACGTTTGATCATTTTTGCTCCTGATAACGGAACTGAATTGTTCAGAGCTGAGCGATTGCATGCCGGGAGCCATAGTCAGCCCGCCTGTATTTCTGTCGAAGCTGGTACGCAAAAATACGGTGTGCCGAAGGGCGCCGCCGCTGGTTCGAAACTACGGCGCTCTTAAAAGACGATTGAACAACCGATCATGCTGGACTTTCCAGGTTGAGGAACTTTGTTCTCAGGATCCAAGGGTGCCACCGAGTGTTGCAAACGCCCACCTCCAGTAGTCACTTCCGTGGCGTGTGGACGAACGTGCTGCTGCCGCGGCAGCCTGGCTGGTGTTGTCTCAGGCATCCTGTCCGGCAATTGATGTATGATTCCCGAACCTTCGACGGGAGACCCAGAAATGATGCGTATTAATAATGTCAAAGCGGCGGTCGCGGCTGCGGCCTTCGCCGTCATTGCATTTGTTTACACGAACCTGGCGCAGGCGCCCGCTCCGTCCGCCGCGCCGCCGCAGCAACAGCAAGTGCCGGCGGGACCAGTGCCGGCGGTGTTGCGGAACTATCAGTCCGTTACCTGGGACCGGCTCAAGAATCCGGAGGCGGACAACTGGCTGATGATCCGGCGCACGTATGACGGCTGGGGCTACAGTCCGCTCAATCAGATCACGACGCAAAACGTATCCCGGCTTCGGCCGGTATGGGGATTCTCGACCGGCGAGACGAAGGTTCATGAATCGGCACCAATCGTCAACAACGGCGTCATGTTCGTGTCGACGCCAAACAACCAGGTGCTCGCCATTGATGCGAAGACCGGCAATGTGCTCTGGCGTTATCGCAGGACGCGTCCCGCCGGCGCTTCGGTGCCGCACGACACGAATCGCGGTGTTGCGCTGTATTCCGACAAGGTCTATTACGCTGCGGGCGAAGCGGTCCTGGTCGCGCTCGATGCGAAGACCGGAAAGGAAGTCTGGACGACGACCGTAGCCGACAACAAATCCGGCTATTACATCTCGCTGGCTCCGCTGGCCGCTGCCGGAAAAATCATGGTCGGTGCGTCAGGCGGTGAATTCGGGATTCGCGGCTTCGTTGCCGCTTACGATCCGGATACGGGCAAGGAACTCTGGCGGACGTTCACAATCCCTGCACCTGGAGAGCCGGGAAGCGAAACCTGGCCGAAAGGCGATCAATGGAAAACCGGTGGCGCTCCCGTCTGGGTCACCGGAAACTACGATCCGGATACGAATCTGGCATATTGGGGAACCGGCAATGGCGGCCCCTGGATTGGCGATCAGCGGCCGGGCGACAATCTCTATACCGCTTCGACGATCGCGATTGATGTCGCGACGGGGCAGATCAAGGGCTATCACCAGTACCATCCGAACGACTCCTGGGACTGGGACGAAGTCTCGCCGCCAATTCTTGTCGATTACCAGCGCGGTGGACGCACCATCAAAGGTCTCATCGACGTCGCGCGCGATGGTTACCTGTGGTTCCTGGAACGGAGCAGCGGTCCGATCCGATACGTCGAAGGCAAGCCGTACGTGAACCAGAATGTGTTTACGCGCCTGGATCCGGAAACCGGCCGGCCTGAAGTCGATCCCGCGCGCAAGCCGGGAACGGGCAAGGCCGCCGACTTCTGTCCCAATGCTCACGGCGGCAAGAACTGGCCGCCGATCGCGTTCAGCCCGCAAACGAGAATGATCTACATTCCCGCCAATAATAATTTGTGCGGTTCGAGCGTCGGCGTCGAAGTGCAGTATGTTGCCGGGCGAGGCTACACCGGCACAGGCCGCGGCGGTCCCGGTGGAATCAATCCCGGCGCCGATCATTTCGGCGAAGTCCAGGCGTGGAACGTCGACACCGGCCAGAAAGTCTGGACTCACAACTACCCGAAGAGCCCGAATTGGGGAGCCATGCTCGCAACAGCCGGCGGACTGGTCTTCAGCGGTGGGACAAATGATCGAAAGATCCACGCATTCGATGCGGCCTCGGGCAAGCTTCTCTGGGAATTCCCGACCTCTTCGGGCATTCTGGCGCCGCCGACGTCGTTCATGATCGACGGCAAACAATACATCGCCGTCCACTCCGGCTGGGGCGGCGACTCCCGCGGCATGGAAGCAACTCTGAACCGCTTTTTGCCCGGCGAGTTTCCGGAGGTGCCGGAAGGCGGCTCCGTGTGGGTCTTCGCGTTGGAATAAAAGAGACTACCGGATGAAAATGAGCCACGAATTGAACGAATTCAATTCGTTTAATTCGTTCAATTCGTGGCTCATTCTTCATCCGCCTTTGCCCGGATTCTTCGCCTCTGAACTCAGGATCTGCCCTTGCGACAACGAGCGGCCAACGACAGCGTGGAGCGCACCAAATGCGCAAGTCAGTCTCGCAGGGTATCCGTTGGTATCAAAATCTAAACCTTCGTATAGGTTCCAGCGGATCGCACTTTTGACTATGCTGAACCGTGGGTCTAATGCGCTGTCGAAACGCCCGTTCCGTCATTCTCTTCCTGGCCTGGACTGCTTTGATCATCCAGGCCAGCTTTTTTGTTGTCCCGCGTACCGCCCCGGGAGCAACCGAGACGGCTGCGATTACACGGGCCGATGCCTTCGACCTTCCACCTTTCGCGATATCGGAAGTAACAGGCCTGGCACACCTTACCCGCCTTTCGAGCACGCCGAAGATTCGCACATTCGGTTCGCGTGCCTTGGCGACGGTTTCGCCTGTCCAGGCGCCGTGCCTGGTTACAACCTTCCAGCGAACACACGGTGTAATCCCTCGACATGCTTATGAACATATCGTTACATGCGACCGCTCGCCCCCGGCTGCTTCCTTAGAGCCTTAATTTTCAGCCTCGAAAAAATCTAACTCAAGAGGAGCAACTATGGACGCAGGAAAAGTGTTTGTCCTTATTATGTCGGTCCTGGTAATCGTTATTCTGGTCTACCTGGACTTAAACGCCCGCCGCAACCGCAAGACGCCTGAGAAGGATTAGTGGGGCGTTGAGCCCTTAGACGCGATGGATGGGCGTGTTGCCCAATGCGGGTAAAGATCGGTTACCCGCCTTCGCGCCCGAGTGGTTCAACGTCGCGAAGCCAACTTTCAGGTGCTCGCGAATCGCGCCTTATTAATAGGTACTGTTCGTCTTTGTACAGTGTTTTGATGTTTCGTCCTATCGGGCTCACGCTCCGCGCCGGCATTCCCCGCCTTACTAAGGCGGGGAATGGGCAGAGTGATTTTGGATAGCATTGAAAAAGAGTGGGGTACGTTCTCCAGTGTATTGTTATGCAAAACACCATGGAAGCACCCGCCGGATTTTCCTCACGAACCAGGTTTTCGGTGAGATCATTTATAGATCTAAACATGGGAGCCTTGCCGCTTGGGAATTGCGGCTGACTTCGTATTAATCCTGATTGCCGGATTATTCGGCGGAATCCTCGCTCGAGCCGCGCGTCTTCCGTTGCTGGTGGGGTATGTCCTCGCCGGTATATTCGTCGGCCCGTACACCGGTGGCCCAACCGTAGCTCAGATTCACGACATCGAGCTTCTTGCCGAGATCGGCGCCGCCCTGCTGTTGTTCTCTCTCGGACTGGAGATTTCTTTCCGGGACCTTCAGCCCGTGATGCGGATCGCTCTCATCGGTGGTCCCATTCAAATACTTCTGGTCTGCATCATAGGTGCGATCGCAGCACTTTACGGCTTGCACTTACCCCGGACTGAGGCAATCTGGTTCGGCGCGATGATTTCGGTGTCGAGCACGATGGTTGTCGTCAAGATCCTGTCGGCTGGAGGCGTAACTTCCACGCTCGCCAGTCGTGTGATGATTGGCTTGCTCGTCGTTCAGGATCTCGCTGTCATTCCGATGCTGATCGTTCTTCCGCGATTGAGCAATGCGGCCGGCTCGGGCCCCAATCTGTTTCGTTCCATTCTGCTCTCCGCGGCGATGCTTCTGTCTGTGTTTTTGCTCGGCACGCGGTTTCTGCCTCGATTGCTGAATACTGTTGTCTCCTGGGGGTCACGCGAGTTGTTCCTGGTCACTGTCGTGACTATCGGCGTGGGAATCGGGTATGCAGCTTACGCCGCCGGGCTTTCGTTTCCGCTGGGAGCGTTTGTTGCGGGAATCATTTTGAGTAGTTCCGAATTCAGCCACCAGGCATTGAGCGACGTGGTTCCGCTTCGCGATATTTTCGGATTGCTGTTCTTTGTGACCGTCGGGATGCTTTTCGACCCCGGTTTCGCCTTACATCACTCTGCACAGATCGTAATTGTTGTGGTCAGCATATTTGCGGGCAAAGCAGCGATTATTGGTGGCATAACTCGATTGTTCGGTTATCACAGTATGGCGCCGTGGCTCGTCGGCCTGGGACTCTCCCAGATCGGAGAGTTCTCTTTCGTCCTCGCACGAACTGGATTCAGCAGCGGCTTTTTATCGAAGCCTGCATATGATCTCGTGCTCACCTGCACTGTCCTGACCATGGCCATGGCACCGATGATTTCCTCACTGGCACTGCCACTCGGCTGGTGGTGGCGCGGATCGCGGACACCGGTCCGTCCAGACACGCGCGTCGATAAACTCGATTCGCTTCCGATGAATCACGTTATCGTCGCCGGATACGGCAAGACCGGCCGAGTGGTTTCGCGCGCTCTTCTCGAAGCGGGAGTTCCACTGGTCATCGTCGAACTGGAACATCGGTTGATGGCGGAAGCAGTGGCTGGGGGATATCGTGCAATATGGGGCGATGTTACTCGCAATGAGATCCTGCATGCCGCCTACATCGAACGCGCAAGGATAATGCTGCTCACAATGCCCGATCCAAGCACGGTCCACATGAGCATCCGGGCCGCCAAAAGCCTGAATTCGGCCCTGACTGTGATCGCTCGCGCCGCGCGGGAAGACCAGGTGAAAGAATTGCGACGAATCGGAGCCGATGTTTCAATCCAACCTGAGTTCGAAGGCGGTGTCGAGATGGTTCGACAGGCTTTGCTCCGCTACGACCATTGTGAAGGAATGGATTCGCACATCCTGGACCGCCTCAGAAACGACCTGTATGCCTAACCCTCCAGGCTGTTACAGGTTGCGGAACAATGAACCGGTCCGAACATGTAGTCGCGGGCTTCAGCCCGCGTTTGGGTGCGGATAGCTCCGACATTCGATGGTCCTAAAAGAGTTTTTTCGCGACCTGCTACGTTGCCGGAAGTAAGATTGCCGCCATGCGACTACTGGCTTTCGTGCTTCTCGTCTTCAGCCTCGGGCAGACGGTTTCCCCCGCACCACAGCAGACCGCGGCGACTTTGCGACCGCCTCTTCTGTTCAGAGAGGACTGGCGGCTGCCGAAACACGAAGGTGCCGCGACCGACGAGAACACGCGATTCACGCCGGAGGTCGTCACCAACCCGTCACTCGAGGCAAAGCTGTATGGTATGGGCTCAGCGCCGGTTCGCGCCGCCGAACACGAAGGCCGCATCGATTTGTGGACCGGGCTCGCAACCTCACCCGTCGCCTTGACACTCCGGGACAAGCGAAACTATCTCGATCTGACGGGTCTTGCACGGTTGCGCTGGATCGTGCGAACGAATGCGATCCACACGCTCTACCCCGTGGTGAAGCTCGCAGACGGCACGCTCGCCGTCGGCAACCGGGGAATCACCACCGATGACGAGTTCGTGCAGGTGGAAATAGCGTTCTCCGGAATGAAGTGGTACACGCTCGATCCGCAGAAAATCGTGGTCATGCTCGAAGTGAAAAACCCGGACCTGAGCAAGGTGGATGAAGTCGGGCTCGCCTCGCTAGCGCCAGGCGGCGGCCATGGGGTCGCGGGCTCCGCGAACTTCTCGACTGTGGAGATGTTCGCGAAGGGTGTACCCAGGTAGTCTTGAACGACTCGAGATGCCGTCATCGGCGGCGCCTATTTCCTCGGTTACGTTCAGTAACATCTCCGAGGACAAGGTAACCAACTCCTTGCCCGCATGAGGACGTTTTCGCCCACTACATCCGAACCCTGGGCGCCAAGTCGGGTTTGCACGTACATGGTCCCGCAAGCTTACCGATTCGTTTTGAAACAACTTAAGATGAAAAACCAAGTCAGGAATCGCCGGAAACAGAAGCCTCAAGGATCAGGTAACCCTGCCGTTCTGTTGCGGGCATCGAGCCGAAGATCGTGCCATCGCCTCGTGTGAGGTATTTCTCGATAGCTTCGCGGCTGTTGACACCGATGATGTCACGCAATGTGAACCCGAGGGCATTCAGGAATTCTTTTTCATTCTGATCCGGCAGTCCGAAGATCCACGGCTCGCCGGCAGTGAGGTTGCGGAATCGCTGCATGGCCGGTTTTGCGGCTTCCGGTACTTTGTCCATGTCGATGTTTTTGATCATCTGAATTGCCGTGTTGTAGGTGTAATCGAAGACAATTGAGCTTCCGGATGCCGTGTGGTCGGCCATCCAGCGAAGGGTCTCCTTTACAGACTCTTCCGGCAGATACATGGTTACGCCTTCCCAAATGAAAAACGTCCGCTGATCCGGCCTGAACCCTGCTTGTGTTAGAACGTCGCCGAGTTTCATCGTTGTCAAATCAATGGGAGCAAGAGTGACGTGACGGGGGATCTCGCCGATGACTTCGTTGATACGGTTGAGCTTCAACCGTTGGGTTTCCGGCTGATCGACTTCGATGACGTGTTTATCCTGCACTCGCTCTGCAAGCCGGTATGCACGGGTGTCGAACCCGGCGCCAAGAATGACGAACTGACGAATTCCATCCGCCAATGCGGCTTCAAATCGGTCGTCGATGAAACGGGTTCGCACGATCAACATGCGGGCCGGGCCGACGACTTCCATGTCTGTTGCCGCTTCTTCATAGGGCCGGTCGAGGGCCGTTATGAGGGGGTGGTCTGCGAGCAGTGCGCGCTCCTGCGGACCAAGGAACCGTTCCGCCAGCCAGTCGGGATTGCGTACTCGGGTGTCGGGCTCGCGAGCTCCAAACGCCCGTGCGGCCGCAACCCAGATTGAAGTTTTGGAAATCGGCATGGCCGATGATCTCACGAAAAGGCTGCAGGCGCGGCCTATGACCGCGCAATCATTGTTCGCGGAACATTGTCTGGTCGCATGGTATGAGCAAGACGCGGGCTGAAGCCCGCGACTACAGGCGCAATGCAATTCTGGGTCATATTCCGTGAAATGCGGGCAGCCGCGGTTACTGGCCGGCTGGAATCACGTTGGCATTGACGGCCACGGTCTGGGATTCGGACGTTTTGACATCCACGCCCAGGCCCTCATACTTCTGCAGGAAATCCAGATCCATGTAGGCAAACGGCTCAATGTCCTCCCATGCGAAAAGTTTGTAATCGCCGGGAACGACCGTAGGGATCGAAAACCGCCCATCCTGGTCGCTGGTCGCCGTACGGTACAAATCGTGGCGGTCACGATCGCTCGGAATGAGGACGGCCTCGATGTTTCGGACAGGATTGCGGCGGCTGTCTACGATAGTTCCTGCAATCTGACCCGCCTTTGCGCTTAACAGAACTTCAAGACTTTCCGAAACCGGTCCGTTGATCGAGACGCCGTTCATGATGTCGAATTGCCCTAGCCGGACTTCCTTCAAATAAACTCCGGAAGGTGCCGACGAGACGGATACTTTGTAATCATCGGGCTGCAGATCTTGGATATGGAACGACCCATCGGCTGATATCTGTGCCGCAAGGTTAGGAATGAGCGGTCCGCGTGAAGTCATCGGAGTCATTGAGACCCGCATTCTGCGGTAATCCGGTAGCGACGAAATTGAAGCGCCATCCTCCGTCGACAAATGACCAGAGATCGTGATGCCCGGCGTGAACGCCAGCGTCACACCTTCTGCATCGCTTTCCGAAACATCGACCGCCAATGAGGCGCTCAAACCGCCGCGTGTCCCCTGACCGGCATTCCCGGCCGCCAGCCCCTGGACCCAGTACGATCCCGGCAATACATCTCGAATCTGGAATGTGCCATTCGTTTTGTTGAAATCAGTCGGTGGCGTGGCCACAAAGTTCAAACTCGCATTGGCGCTGTTTCGCGGCGTGATGAGCACTTGCACGCTCGTTGGCAGCTTTCCCGTTACGGCATCCAGAATCCGACCGCGGACCTGAAAAAGCTTTTGCTTCCTCAACGAAAAATCAATGGCGGTCAAGTCCGTACCGGCCTGGACTTCGATGGACGCGGCGGTGGATGGATCAGTGGTTCCCGGATAGTAGGTGAGGGGATAACCCGGCTCGGTGACTTCATTCGCTGATGGCTGGAGAACAGCGCCATTGAGCAGCGGCATCACGCGCCCTGCCTTGGCACTGATGAAATAACGCCCTGGACTGACAAAGAAAATCCGGTACTCCCCGCGATCATTTGTCTGTGCTGATCCCACGTCCTGAAACTTGCGTTGTCCATCGGCCTGGTATGTTGGGCGCCACAGTTGGACAGTAATGCTGGGAAGGGGTTCTCCGGTTACGTCTGAAACTCGCCCTGTAACAGCACCCGCCGGCATAAGGCGAAAGACGATGTCCTTCACGACCTGGCCGGAAGCGATACTCAGCGGTGTTCCGGGCCGCCCAACGGCTCGCTCACCGTATAACTGCCGTGCGAAACCGTTCCGCTGCGCCGCCAGGATGTACGTGCCCGCATCCAGATCTTTAATGATGAAGTGTCCCAGGCTATCGGTGGTCGCGGCCAGCATGCCGCCGCCCGCACCCGCCCGGCTTACGGTCACGCGCGACCCGCTGATCGGTTCGCTTGTTCCTGCCCGCACAACGAAACCTTCGATGCTGGCTTTCGTGGTCTGACTTTGCAGGATCAGTAACAAAGCAACCGAGGCAATCGTCATATGGCCTCTCGAACGAGCTGACGTAAGGAAGAAACCGCAAGAAGCTCAGAATGCACATGTGCCTTTTATGCCTCTTGTGGTTCCTTCTTTTTCCTCGGGGTAGGCGTTTAAAGGCCCTCCGTCAATCCTACGGGCATCCTACGGAAGTCCGTAAACGACGATGCGGGCGGTGGTGGTCTTCACCGGCCATACTCGCGAGTTCATGCCGGCTGCTACGGCGATTCGCTGGCGTCCT
Organism: uncultured Acidobacteriota bacterium; assembly: GCA_963738025.1. Lineage (GTDB taxonomy): Bacteria > Acidobacteriota > Terriglobia > 20CM-2-55-15 > 20CM-2-55-15 > 20CM-2-55-15. The sequence goes on from CAVTWA010000005.1 coordinate 422,474, forward strand.
CCGGATTGATATGCGATCACTCCGCCGCCGATCGGTGCATCCGTTGAATCGCGCCACACGACATTGCCGGTTTCGCCATCGATGCCGAGTACATCGCCGTTCAGGTCACCGGTGAAAACCAAACCGCCGGCAGTCGGCGTGACTGCGGCCACCAGCGGCGTAGGGGACTTGTACTTCCACCGCACGCGTCCGCTATCCGCATCGACCGCCGTCATCCAGCCGCCCCACATTTCTTTCGGATCCGTGCGGCCAAAGGCGTGTTCGGGATCGCCGGATCCAGACCATGCGGCGCCCGGCTTGCCGACGGCGGAAGCGGCAGCCGCGACTTTTACCGAGGCGCACCAATCCGTGGCGTTGACGAATACCAGATTAAGCGGCGCGCTGAACGCCGGGCCATTCCACTCGGTGCCGCCCGAAACTCCGGGACAAAAATGCGTTTCGCTCGTTGTACTCAGCGGCACGTTTACGTTACTGCGCGTCGTTACTGGAGTGCTGTAGAGAATCTTCAACGGCGAGCCGGCAGTCCTGGAGGGACTGACACTCGAGCGGTCGATTCCGTAGAGCAGTCCATCCTTTCCTGCGGCGGCAGCGATCATCCGGCCGCCGCGCGTGCGAATCAAAGCCGGTGGAGACGTCATATCCCAATCGTGAAAATCCTTTTTCACCGGTTGAACGTAGGCCAGCAGCTTGCCGGTCCTGGCGTCCAGAGCCAACACGGAGGTCGTGTAGAGGTTGTCTCCCGGGTGGAGAGCCAGAAGGAAATCCGGCGCGACATTGCCGGTCGAAACCCAGAGGACGCCGTTGTCCGCATCGAGGCTGTACGTGGTCCACGTGGCCCCGCCGGTTGGAGGATTCTGCGCGGTGACGTTCTTCCAGGTCTCGCGCGCCGGGCCGCTATCGGGAACAACGTCGAAGCGCCAGACCTGGTGTCCATCGGTTGCGCTGAACGCATAGATACGACCGGTAACGCCGAAAACGTCTCCACCGGCGTTGCCTTCGAACACCATTCCGTTCCAGGCGACGGGCGACAGCGGAACCGACTCGCCTTTGGAGACGTCGGCGACCGGCACGTCCCAGACGGACTGGCCGCTGGCCGCATCCAGAGCGAGCAAATGCCCGTCGGCGGTCCCGCGGAATAATCTTCCGTCTGCAAACGCGACACCGCGATTCACCGCCAGTCCGCCGCCAGGAGTACCGGGGCGGCTGTTTTTCCACTTCAAGATGCAACTGGCTGCGTCGATCGCGAAGGTCGTGTTGTAGGTCGTGAAGTAGATCACGCCCTGGACCTCGATCGGTCCGGTCTGGAAGGCCGCGGTTTCACCGGTGTCGTAGGTGCAGATCCGGCGCATTTGCGCGGCATTGCCTTTCGTGATCTCCGTGAGAGGTGAGAATCGGGTTGCGGAGAAGTCTCCGGCGTAAATCGGCCAGTCGGTGGTTTGCGCCTGAAGGGCGGTGGAAACCCAAAGTGTACAGATGACGAGCGAACACCATCTTATATTGCGCATGTGTTTTCCCTGCTGGCCGCCATAATACAACACGCTTTCCCCAGCGGGAACGGGAGCGGAACACAAGAGGCAGAAGAAGTGAGGGTGCAAACCGATTTTTGTGCTTCTTGTGTTCTTTTTTGTGCCTTTGTGTTCCGTTCCCGTTCCCGTTGAGTAAAGCGCCACCAATCCGACGCGTCAGTCTTGGTGACCGAGGCAGCAGAGGCTTTGATGTTGCAGGAGCGGGTAGACTCATCCTCTCGATTTCAAGTTCGGCAAATTCCTTGTTATCCCGAGGGCGCCGCGTGCCCGGTTAAAAGCGGAATCCGACGCCGAAGCCCGGCTGATAATTGTGAACGGTGCCAAGGGCGTCGGGGTTTGGACGGTTGAATAGTTTTGCACCGCCGTAATAAATGATCGTATCGCCTTGATCGATGCGTAAAAAAGTACGGCGGGACGGGTAAAACTCGAAGACGGTGCCGATATCGGCAATCGCATGAGTCTTCTGATCGAGTCGTTGCTCGAAATAACTGCCACCGAAATGCATCACACCGAAGCGCGCCTTCGCGAAGATTCCGGCGCGGCTGAATCTTTTGCCGGCACGTAATCCGAATAACGCCGCCGTTTCGCCGAAATTTCCTGACGGGTTTTCGGGATACTTTGTCAATTCCAGGTCTGCAGCCAGGAGCGGCGCGAAATTATAATGAAAACGCGCTCCAATACCGATCGGCGCCTCATCAATCTTGTGCAGATGCAGTCCCGTAAGCTGTGCGCCAAGTTCGAAAGCTTGCCCGGCGCCGTGCATGGGGACGCTTAAAATAGCCGCGGTGATCAGGATTATATGCCGCATGGCTGACTTAAGGCCGAATTGAAACTTACACACCACCCGGTATTACGATACCTCCCATTACGTGACGCGCTGAAGAAGATGGTCGGCGACTCCGGATCAAATATGTAGTCGCGGGCTTCAGCCCGCGTTCGGGATTCGCAGAATATTGCATTGCCGCTTGAGCAGGAACGCGGGCTGAAGCCCGCGCCTACAGGCGGGTATGCGCTGACGAATTAGGGCTTGGAGTTGTGCTGACCTCGTGGTTTAAAAGAAACCGGATTTATGAGCATCAATCTCAGGTCGGCGCTGCCACGGCTGAATATATCGTTTTCGAGGTTTCAGGGAATAGTCGGTATTACGGCCGGCATTCTATCGATCACATTTTCTCTTGCTGCATTCTTCAGGCCCGTTCCCAACAAAGCGGAACTCGTGGCGATCGTACAAGACGGCAAAACAGAGAAGGCTGTCTCCGATGCGACGATCGAAGTGTTGACGCCCGGGGATGCACTGATCCGGAACCTGACGCCGGACAAGGCCGGCCAGGCCCGCTGGAAATTTGACGAAGGTCATTATCGTCTCCGCGTCAGCCATTCGGGATATCGCACCGAAGTCCGCGATGTTCAACTCGTCTCGAAGGAAACCACCGAAGTCCGTGTGCAGTTGCGCGGTGCCCCCTTGGGTGATGCCGTCCGCCGGTTGTTCCACCGCTGAATTGGAGTCAGGCACGGGCTTTTAGCCCGCGTTCAAACACCAAAACAATTTCTGTTTGAATTTGAACGCGGGCTAAACGCGCGCGCCTACAGCCAGCTCAGGTCGTGACCGCCGTAGGGCAGGTCCCGGAAGCGCTTTCCAGTAATCTGGAAGATGGCGTCGCCGATGGCGGATTGGACGGAAGTGGCGCGGTCGTGACCCATGCCGAGCAGCCAATGGCCGGTTTTGAAGAAACGGATGTTGATCTCGGGTGGGTCTTCGTCGATGCGGGAGAGATGGAAGGCATTAAAATTATTTTCGACGATGTGCCCGTCTTTGATCGTGTTGGCCTGGTGCATCGCGTCGTTGTAGAACCAGGTGATCTGGCCTTCGAGCTGCTTCTTCACCGCTAGCGGATTAACCAGGCTGAATCCTGTCTCGTGCGCGATGTCGACGCGCTCCAGCTTGACCTTGCCCTCGCGGCTTACCGACACCGTGTGTACCATGGCGCTGATCGTTGCCATGCGGTTCGTTTCGCCGCCCCGTTCCTCCAGGGCGATCGCTCGCGCCGTGCCCCCGGGCAGCGGCTTCCCCCATCCCGACATTTCGGCAGCCATGTCGAGAGCGCGGATCATGTCTTCCTTGTAGGGCAAGCTGGTGCGGGCAATGAGTTCGCGTCTATAGCGATACGGGTCCTTGCCCGCGGCATGAGCGAGCTCGTTCATGAAGCTTTCGCGATAGAACTCGTGCGCGGCCTGTCCGATGCCGCGCCGCGTGCCGACCGGCACGTGAAATTTCGTCGTGTGATTCGAGAAGCGATAGTTCGGCACGTAATAGCGCGAGGCCACGTCAAATGAAGACTCCGGGCCGAAGCCGTCTTCCTGCATGACTGTGCGGACCTCGAACGCGATCGGCCAGCCGTCCGCGTCGAGACCGGCTTTCAGCCGCGCCATACCCATGGCGCGATAGGTTGTACCGACGAAGTCTTCTTCGCGGGTCCAGAGCAGATGGATGGGCGTGCCGCGGTGCGCGTTCGCGATCATGATGGCCTGCTCGGCCTGGGGGCCGTTTCCATTGCGGCCGAAGCCGCCGCCCAGGTGGCACAGGTTCAGATAGACATTCTCTTCGGGGATGCCCGTGATCTTCGAGGCGCTGAAGCGTGTTTCCTGCGGGCTCTGATCGCCAATCCAGATGTCGACGCGATTGTCGCTGACCAGCACCGTGGCATTGCCCGGCTCCATCCGCGCGCGAGGCAGATATGGCGTCGAGTACGTTGCTTCGACAACTTTGGCCGCGCGAGCGAACGCGTCGTCCACATTGCCCTGATCGACGCGGACTTTGCCCGGCTGATCGAGCGCCTTAAGGAGTGCATCGCGCATGTTGGCGCTGTTGAATGCCGCATGTTCGGGCGGAATCTGCCACTCGATCGGCATGCGATCGAGAGCGGTTCTGGCCTGATACCACGTATCGGCCACGACGGCGACGCCGCCGCTGAAGATCCGGCCGCGGGTCAGCGCCGGATCCGGGATCGGGAATTGAACGGCGGACCGGACGCCCGGCAGCTGCCGGATCGCGTCGAAATCGTAGCTCTTCACCGTACCGCCATAGACGGGGCAGGCTTTGACGGCGGCCCATTTCATTCCCGGAACGCGGACGTCGATTCCATAAACAGTCGCGCCGGTGACCTTGGCGGGGATATCGAGGTTGTGCTGCTCGGTCCCCATCAGCGTCCACTGTTCTGGTGGCTTGATCGTGATCGTCGCCGGCTGCGGATGCGGCGTTCGGGCCGCGCGATCCGCGATCTGCCCATAAGTCGTCGTGCGTCGGGTCGGCGTATGCGTGATGATGCTGTTTTTTGCAGTCAGTTCGCTTACCGGCACACTCCACAACTCGGCGGCCGCCAGCAGCAATCGTTCGCGCGCCTCGGCTCCGGCAAGCTGCAGGTAGTACCGCCCGTCTTTGACGGATGATGCCGCATTCGTACGCATGCGCCGGTAGAGGCTGTCCGGAATACCCTGCACACCGTTTCGGTCGCGATTGCCGAAGCCCGGTTCGCCGCCGCCCCTGGGATCGGTTGCGCCGTTGCCCATCACGTTCAGCGTCCATCCGGGCGCCTTCTCCCGGGCGTCGCGGTTCGCCGAAGCATACTGCGGCCGGACTTTGCTCCAGTCGCACTGCAGTTCTTCGCAGACCATCATGGCGTTCGAGGTCCAGACGCCCTGCCCGAGTTCGCTCTGTGCGATGCGGATGGTTACGGTGTCGTCGGGTGCGATGACAATCCAGGCGTTGATCTCGCGCATCGCCGGCTCCTCGTACCAGACCGCGCCGGGCATCGATTGCGCCTCCCCACGCGCGGGAACCCAGAAACCGAGGACGAACGCGCCCGGTGCTGCTGCGGCGATCGCGAGGAACTCTCGACGATTGATGTCGGATACTTCGTTGTCGCTCATTATCGTTTGCCGCCCTTCATCAGGTCTGCGGCCAGGTGGATCGCCTGGCGGATGCGGTGGTAAGTGCCGCAGCGGCAGGCGTTCGTCACACCCGCGTTGATTTCGGCGTCCGAAGGGTTGGGGCGCCGCTGCAACAGGGCGAGCGCGCTCATGATCATTCCCGACTGGCAGTAACCGCACTGAGGCGTATCGAATTCCTTCCACGCGACCTGAATCGGATGGTTGCCGTCCGGCGAAACACCTTCGATCGTCGTGATCTTCTTGCCGGCGGCCATGTTCGCCGGGACGCTGCAGGAGCGGACAGGCTGGCCATCGACATGCACGGTGCAGGCGCCGCACTGCCCGATACCGCAGCTGAACTTCGTGCCGGTCAGCCCGACGTGATCGCGGATCACCCACAGCAATGGCGTTATGGGATCGGCATCAATGGTGTGCCGTGTTCCGTTCACGTTCAGATCGAACGCCATGCCTGGCCTCCTCAGATTTCCGAATGCGTCTAATTCTACGAAGAGGAAGCAACCACAAGAAGCACAAAAGGCACAAAGTCAAAATACTTGTGCATGTTGTGCCTCTTGTGGTTTCTTTCTCTTCATCTATATTGATCTGAGCAGACTGGAAAGGGAGGGGCCATGTCCTTCTACGAAAAGGGCAGCGTGCATATCCACTATGAGGAGGCGGGGGCCGGTTTCCCGGTGTTGCTTATTCCGGGTGGAGGATTGAACTCGACGATATCCGCCTTAGCCAACCCGTTTAATCCGTTCGACGAGTTCAAGGGAGAATACCGCTTTATCGCAGCGGACCTGCGCAACGCCAATGGCGGCCAATCCTCCGGCCCGCTCGAGATCGACCGGCCGTGGGATTCTTTTACCGACGATCACCTGGGTGTGATGGATCACCTCGGCATCGATAAGTTTATGGTGATGGGTTTCTGCATCGGCGGTCCGTTCATCTGGAATCTTTTGAAGCGCGCACCGGATCGCGTCGTGGCCGGCGTGCTGGCGCAACCGAGCGGCTTTCGTCCGGAAAAACCGACGCTCTTTTACGACAACAACATGACCGGCTGGGGGCCGGAATTCGTCAAGCGTCGCCCGGACATCACAATGCAGATGGTCGAGAAGTTTTTGACGAAGATGTATCGTAACAACCCGGATTTCGTCTTCACGGTAACACGCGATTTCGTTCGCCATTGTCCGACGCCGGTGCTGATCCTGCCGGACGATATCGATGCGCACCCCTACGCCGTTGCCATGGAGGCCGCGATGCTTGCGCCGAAGGCCGAAGTCAGCATGTTCCCGTGGAAGGAACCGAAAGAGCGGATTCCGTTAGCCATTCGCCAGATACGCTCTTTCCTGCGCGCCCACGCGCCGCGCTCAGTATAGGCGGTGTCTCAGATCAGAGCTGTCCAAATAGCGCGGTTGCTGGAGTAGATCCGCGCAGCGATGTGCTGGGACGACAACTCCCCGCCTGAGTCAGGTGGGGACTGGTCCACCCGTTACATCCAAACCAGTTTTACATCGCATCCACTTCGTTCAACCTCTACCACGCCATTCTGCCGCTCCCCATTCATCCTGCCTTGGACACGTATGGTCTATGACCGCGCCTGCAGGCTGCTGGAAACTAAATGTTCCAGCAGCCCGGCAAAAATCAGCTTGTTGTATGTGTACGCAAGAGTTAAGATGTTCGAAAATTGCGACTTATACGGCCGGCGTCGTTACGCCGGGACTTCAAAGGCAGGGCAACGATGGGTACACGTGGACGGTCGACTCGATGGTTGCTGATCGCGCTTCTATTGTTTGTGACGATATCCGCCGCGGTTCTCTGGTCGGCGGCCGGTGATCCGGCCCTGGTCATCGCGGCAAGAGACCGCGATGCGGAGACGGTGCGCACGCTGGTCGCTAAACGTGCGGACGTCAACGAGCAGGCCCGCGACGGCTCGACGGCACTGCTCTGGGCAGTATACAACTCCGACCTTGGCATGGTGCACGCGCTCATCTCGGCCGGAGCGAACTTCACCACGGCCAACCGGTATGGTGTCACGCCGCTGCTGCAGGCCAGCCGCACAGGCGATGTGCCCATCATTGCAGAGTTGCTGAAGGCGGGCGCGAAGGTCAGCAGGTCCGTTCATCCGGAGGGCGAAACCCCGCTGATGGCGGCATCGCGGACAGGCAACCTGGGCGCCGTGGAACTGTTGCTCGAAGCCGATTCGGACGTCAATGCCACCGACAATTATCAGCAGGAAACGGCGCTGATGTGGGCCGCAGATGAAGGGCACGACGATGTCGTGAAGGCCCTGCTCGCCGGCGGAGCCAATCCCAACGCCCAGGCCCACATTTCATCGCTGACCGACCGGAAGCATGCCGACCACGCCACCGGCGGCCTTACCGCACTGATGTTCGCGGTACGCAACGGTCACGAAAATGTGGTTCGCACCCTCGTCAAAGGCGGCGCCGACCCGAAACTCACGAACGGGGACGGTCTCACGGCAACATCCATAGCGATCGTCAACGACCGGTTCGACCTGGCCCGGACGCTGCTCGATCTGGGAGCCGACGCGAACGACGGAGCGCTTTTCTTCGCCGTCGACATGCACGACGCGACCACCGACATGCGAGCCCACGACGGCTCCCGCCTGCGCGCCGATCATCCCAATCAGCTGACGGCGTTCGATCTTGTCAAGCTGCTGCTCGAGCGGGGAGCCGATCCGAACAAACCGTTTATCGGCCAGGTCCACAATACCGCGCTCTGCTGCGATGAAGAACGCAACGCGTCGCCGTTTTTCCGTGCGGCGATGGCTTCCGACGTCGAAGTGCTCAAGCTGATGCTCCAGCACGGAGCGCAACTCGAATGGAGTCCCACAGCGGTCAAGAAGAAGGATAAGGACGCGGACACAGCGGGCGGCGGCGGTGGCCGCGGCAATGCCAATGTCGGCAAAACTCCGGCGATGATGGCGATGGCCGGCGGCCGGGGAGCCCCGTTTGCTGCGGGTCCCGGATTCGAGCGATTGATCGCTCCACCCTTCCGCGAAACATCGAACCGCGACCCCGGCGACGCGCTCAAAGTGCTGCTCGATGCCGGCGCCAATCCGAACGCCAAGACGCCCGACGGCACCACGCTCCTCCATCAGGCCGTGACTGCCCGCCGGACCGACATGATCCGATCCCTGGTAGCCGCCGGAGCCAAACTCGACGCCGTCAACAAGGACAACCTGACGGCGCTGCTGTTAGCCGAGAAGCCGGAGCCTCCTCCACCGCCGGGCAACAATACCGATTCGCGGGCGTGGAAACCGCGGCGGGATTCACGTGATGAGGTCATCGCCACTTTGCGTGAGTTGATGCACCTCGGGCCCAACGATCCGGCGCCCGTGCCGCCGCCGCTGCCAGCGGCAGCTGATGGCGAGAAGAAGACGGATTCCGCTCCGGCCAGGAAAGGGGCGGAGACGAAATGATCAAAGTGATCGCCGCTGCCGCCACGCTTTGTGCCGGCACAGTTCTGCTGTTTGCGCAGACGGGGAGCGCCCCTCGCGCGCAGGCCCCGTCGACGGCGAAGCCTGCGGTGCCGGCCGCGGCGGCAGCCCCGGCCGCAGAGGCTAAAACCTATCGCGAGTTTGTCAATCAGTACTGCGTCAGCTGTCACAATTCGAAGACGGCGCAGCCCGAGTTCGATCCGGTGAATCTCGAGAAGGCCAACCTCGACGATGTGCTGGCCAGTGCGGCAACCTGGGAGCGCGTGCTCCGCAAGCTGAGCGTCAGGGCGATGCCGCCGCAGGGCATGAAGCGGCCGCAGGAAGCCGAGTACGCTGGTTTCACCACCTGGCTGGCGAACTCGCTCGATCAGGCATGGGCGGCGCGCGGCGCCTCACCGGGGCGCTACGTCGTGCACCGGTTGAACCGCACGGAGTACGGCAATGCCGTGCGCGACCTGCTCGCGCTCGATGTCGATGTCGCTGCGCTGCTGCCGACGGATGGCGCCGACTTCGGGTTCGACAACATCGCAACAAATTTGAAGACGTCGCCGTTGCTGCTCGAACGGTATGTCACAGCGGCGCAGCGCATCAGTACCCTGGCGGTTGGCGACCCCAAAGAAGTGCCCGGCACGACCGAATACTCGATCAGTCGCGAGTTCAGCCAGAACGCCTACATCGAAGGACTGCCGCTTGGGACGCGCGGCGGCACCGTCGTGCGCCACATCTTTCCGGCTGACGGCGAGTACAAACTGGCGGCCCGCCTGTTCCGGGGTATTGAAGAGGGCTACGTCGGCGTCGAGGGCAATGACACGCCAAATACCTTCGTGATCACGATCGATGGCGAAGAGGTTTTTTCGACCACGATCGGTGGTCCCAAAGATCACGAAGAGCAGGGTAAATCGCTCACCGAAACCAAGCCCGTCCTGGACGCCCGGATGACCGCAACCGTTAAGGTGACGGCCGGACCGCACGATGTGGGCTTCACGTGGCGCGAGCGTCCGGCCGAACGGCAGGATGTCTGGCAACCCGCACTGCGCGACAGCCAGGAAGTCCACATGGTGGGCGGAATGCCCAGGCTTCGCACGGCTCTGATCGAAGGACCCTACAACGTCACCGGCGTCAGCGCCACGCCGAGCCGCGACCGCGTCTTCGTTTGCAAGCCGGCATCAATTGCCGAAGAGGGGACGTGCGCCGATCGCATCTTCACCAACCTGACCCGACGCGCCTACCGTCGGCCCGTCACCGCCGCCGATCTCGAGGCGCCGTTGGCTTTCTACCGGCAGGCCCGTCAGAACGGTGAGGCTTTCGACGCGGGCATTCGCGCGGGTCTGGCCCGTGTGCTCTCGAGCCCGTCCTTCTTGTATCGGATGGAAAGCGATCCCGCGGGGATCCGGCCCGGCGCTGCCCACCCGGTGAGCGAGGTGGATCTAGCCTCCCGCCTTTCGTTTTTCCTGTGGAGCAGCATTCCGGACGAGCGCCTGTTGAATCTCGCCACCGCCGGCAGGCTCCGCCAGCCCGGCGTGCTCGCAGCGCAGGTCAAGCGAATGATGGCTGACAAACGCGCGGACGCCCTGATCAGCAACTTCACCGGTCAGTGGCTGCAGCTGCGCAATCTCGAGGCGAAGGTCTCGCCCGACCTGCTGATGTTCCCGGACTTCGACGACAACATCCGAAAAGGCTTCCGCCGCGAGACGGAGATGTTGTTCGGCCACATTCTGCGTAACGACCGCAGCGCCATGGAACTGCTGACGGCAGACTACACATTTCTCAACGAGCGCCTGGCGAAACATTACGGAATTCCAGGTGTTTACGGCGAGCGCTTCCGCCAGGTGAAGCTGACGGATCCGAACCGGTTCGGCCTGCTCGGACACGGCAGCATCCTGTCGCTTACTGCTCTGGCGACGCGGACCTCGCCGGTATTCCGCGGCAAATACGTTTTGAGCACGTTTCTGGACACGCCTCCGCCGCCGCCTCCTCCGAATGTACCGGCGTTGGAAGACAGCGCTAAAGGTGGCGACGCGGCTCCGCAGTCTGTTCGCGATCAGCTCGAACTGCACCGGAAAAACCCGGCCTGTTCGAGTTGCCATCGGATTATCGACCCGCCGGGCTTCGCCCTCGAGAACTACGACTCCGTCGGGCAGTGGCGCGCCGCTATGCCTAACGGCGCCAAGATCGACGCCGCCGGCGTCCTGGCAGACGGTTCCAAAGTCAACGGACCTATTGAATTGCGGCAGGCTCTGCTCAGCAGACCTGAAGCTTTCGCTACCGTGATCACCGAGCGTATGATGATTTATGCGCTGGGGCGCGGCCTCGAACCGTACGATATGCCGGTTGTGCGCCGCATTGTCAGGCAGGCGGGAAAGAACGGATATCGTCTGAGCACCATCGTTAACGAGATTATCGACAGCGCGCCGTTTCAGATGCGGACGCGCCTGGATTCATCGGAGCCCAGTAACACCGTGGCCCGGGCAACAACTGTAGGGGCGGTCTATGACCGCCCACGGGAGTAGACAATGATCATCACGAAGAAGCACCTGTCCCGCCGCACATTCCTGCGTGGCGCGTTTGGCGCCACGATCGCGCTGCCCATGCTGGATGCGATGGCTCCTGCTCTGACGGCGCAGTCTAGAACTTCCGCCGCTGTGCCGTTCCGTTTCGGCACGGTGTACCTCCCTTGCGGCATTTATCCGGATACCTGGCATCCGGACGCCGCCGGCTCCGGCTTTGCATTCAAGCCGGTGATGCAGCCGCTCGAAAAATACCGCTCGCAGCTTGTGACGATCAGCAACATGACAGCCCCCTGGGGCGAGTCGGTGCACGTCGGCGCCAGTTCGGCGTTTTTGAATGGCGTCGGTCCGCTAGCCGACCGCGACGCGACGGGGGATATGTTCGGCAAGATCCGGTCGAAGAAGACACTCGATCAATACATCGCCGACCTGGTGGCCGGTGACACGCCGCTGCGATCGATCGAAGTCGGCACCGAGGATATGGGTACCGCCGTGGGTGCCTGCGATGGTTTCCCGTGTGCGTTCTTCAACACGCTGGCGTGGCGCGATGACAGCAGCCCGCTACCGGTCGCGATCAACCCGCGCGTCACGTTCGAACGGATGTTCGGCGAGGCCGGAGGGTCCGATCAGCGCTCGGCTCGTCTCAAAGAGAGACAGAGCCTGCTGGATTCGGTCAGCGGCGAGACCAATCGCCTCCGGAGCAAGCTGGGCGCGCCGGATCGCGCGATCCTCGACGAGTACCTGAGCAATATCCGCGACGTCGAGCAGCAGCTCGATCGCATGGAGAAGCGGCTCGGCACGATCACCGGCGTTCCTGACGCGCCCGTGGGCCTGCCTGAGGCGTTCGACGATCACCTGTCGATCACTTACAACCTGATGCATCTCGCCTTCCAGGGTGACATGAGCCGCGTGTTCACGTTCATGCTGGGGCACGAGCCGACCGATCGCAGCTATCCGCACCTCGGGATTCCTGAGACCCATCACAGCGTTTCACATCATGGAAACGACGCGGAGAAGATGGCCAAGTACGCCAAGATCGGCACCTATCATATGGTCAAGCTTGCCGAGTTCCTCGAGAAGCTGCAGGCCACGCCGGACGGGGAAGGTAACCTGCTCGACCACTCGCTGATCTACTTCGGCAGCGGCATGAGCAACGGCAACGCCCACGACCGCAGCACTCCGCCGGCTGTGCTTCTCGGCGGCTTGCACGGCAGGCTCAAGGGCGATCGCCACATCGTCGCCAAAAAAGACCCGACCGCCAACCTGCTGCTCGCTATCGCGCACCTCTACGGTGCGGAGATCGAGAAGTTTGGCGCCAGTACCGGACGGCTCGACGTCTAGAGGGATAAGCCACGGATTGAACGGATTTAATGGATTCAAATCCGTTAAATCCGTGGCTTATCTGCCCGCTTTAAAGATTTGAACGACGTTGCGCTCCAGTATCATTCCCGCACTAAACATCACCTGCACCGATTTGCCGCCTCTGCCGGCTATCTCGACTGGGAAACCCAGCCCGATCCGTTTCGAACATACGACGGCGCGGTAAAGATTGCGCTCCCGCTCATCTCGGACGAACTTCACGCAACTTATCGCGACCTGTATATTCCCGGCGCAGTTGCGCCCATGGCGCTCGATCTGAATAGCGTGGGGCTGTTGTTCGAACTTTCCCTTGGCTTGTCGGCATGGAAGCAATATCAGCAAACCCGATGGGCGTTGCGCTGTAATCCATCGAGCGGCAACCTGCACCCGACCGAGGGCTATGCAATTCTCCCGGCAATGCCCGGACTGAACGACGCCGGTGTGTATCACTATGTAAGCCGGGACCATGAACTGGAACGTCGATTGGTGCTGGATCCGGCGCCGTTGCCCGATTCCAGCATGCTGATTGGTCTCACTTCAATTCACTGGCGCGAAGCGTGGAAGTACGGCGAACGTGCCTTTCGATACTGCCAGCATGACCTGGGTCATGCAATTGCCGCGGTCCGCTATGCGGCGGCGGCACTTGGATGGTCGGCGACACTGTTGCAAACCGTTTCGGATTCGGCGATTTCCGAAGTTCTGGGGTTGACCCACTCAGAGAGTTTTCGAGGGATAGCTCAAGACGATTACGAACATCCCGGAGCGATCCTCGCGGTGGGTCCGCGGCCATCGAGAACAGTCGATATCGCAATGATGCGAAGGGCTGTCGCTGTGGGCGCCTGGACGGGACATGCGAACCGGCTGAGTTCGAGCCATATTGCCTGGCCTGTCATCGACGAAGTCGCACGGGCCACATGCCTCGAGGAAGGGACTTCGATTGCGGCGCCCGGCGCTGGCGAGATCGTGCCGACTTCATTGCCGGATGCGCATTCGCCGGTCCCGGCCGTTCAGATTATCAAGCAGCGCCGGAGCGCGGTTGCGCTCGACGATGTCACTTCGATCTCCGCTGAACACTTCTATGCCATCCTCGACCGCTTGCTGCCGCGGTCTGGGGTTCCGCCCTGGGATGTCTGGCCGTGGCCACCACGAGTCCACTGTGCCATCTTTGTGCATCGCGTCGACGGGTTATCCCCGGGCCTGTATCTTTTCGAGCGCGGGGCGGCGGTTCACGACGATTTGCGGAAAGCTATGAACCCGTCATTTCTCTTTGAGCACCCGGAGGGATGTCCGCAAGGCTTGCGCCTGTTCCGCCTGGCGCACGGTGACTTTCGCCAGGAGGCTCAGTTGATCAGTTGCCGTCAGAAAATCGCCGGCGCCGGGGCCTTCAGTCTTGGCATGCTTGCAGAGTTTGCCGGGAGCATTCAGGCGATGGGCGCGTGGTGGTATCGGAGGCTGTTCTGGGAATCCGGCATTCTGGGACAGGTACTTTACCTGGAAGCAGAGGCCGCCGGCATTCGGGGCACCGGAATCGGTTGTTATTTCGACGACGCCTTCCACAGCCTGCTGGGTCTTGACGGAAATTCCTTTCAGAGCATGTATCACTTCACGATGGGTGGGCCGGTGGACGACACGCGGCTGATGACCCTGTCCGGTTATTCGCATCTCGCCAGGTGAGGATCGAATGCCCGGCAAATCATCCAGCAACCTGTACCGTATCTCGTTGCCCTGAATCCGCCGGGTCAGTTAGCGGGGTCTCTCACAAGCCGAGGTGGGATTCGGATAAGCCACGGATTGAACGGATTTAACGGATGGCCCCGTTGAACATCTCTGTCAATGCGCCAGTCCGTTAAATCCGTTCAATCCGTGGCTTATCAACTCCTTTGGCTAGAGCGATTCGCCACAGTTCGACGGGAAAATGTGGCTACGAGCTGGTTATCTGGCCTCTCCTCTTTTTCTGTGCCGTGGTGATGGTATATCCGATGACGTCCAGGACGCGGACTTCCGTGGACGTCAGGCTCAGGAAAGGACCTGCACTGAAGTTGGTGAAAGCGTCCTGGACTTGTGATGGCGTGTGGGTGATCCAGTCGCCATAGTCGCCCCCATTGTCGCAATTGTTGAAGGCATTCAAATTGGTGACGCCTCCATCGATCGAGAAAAATGCAGACGGGGCAACACAGGGGCGCGCAGTCGATGAATTTGTGGCGAAGCTGCGGGTCCCCGGACTGGCCCATCGGAACAGATCCTCGGGCGCGGGCGTCGTTGAAAATCCGAGGGCCGATCCCAGTCCGAGAACTTCATCGATCTCATGTTCGATCACGGCCAGCAAATCATTATGGGATTTCGCCAGAGTTGCGTTCAGGCCGATACAGCCCGATCCCGTGAAGCTCGGGCAAGGGGAATCAAACGTAATTTCGGGAGTGTTGAGCCCAAGGGCTCTGCCAACGGCAGAGGTTAAGGTGATACTGCCAGCGTTAATTGGATTTCCCAAACCCGCCGGCACGCTCGCAATCGCGGTCGCGTCGTCGGGGCTTGCGCCGCTGTTTACGAGAGCGGTGCGGTATGTGGAGTAAGGCACCGTGTATATAGGTGAAGTATTGGTTCCGAGACCGCCACTCATTGTATAGAACTGAATGTTGACGGTAATCGGGTTGGTGAATACGCTCTCATAGAATGCGATCGCATCGTTGATCATTGTCTTCGTTGCGTCGTCAACATTTGCGTCGAAGCTCGCATTGATAATGAAACGGGTGCCGTCGGCGCCGCTACGCAGTATCGGCCCAGCACTGGAGGGCGAGACGCCGATATCCGCTGCCGGCGAACTTGCATCAAGCCGGAACGACGTGAAATAACCGAAGCTCGCACCGTCGGCAGCTTGGGCCTGCACGGGCTCCTGCCCCGTGGCCGTCGGGGCGATGGCCGATCCCAACAGAAAAAGAAAAGGAAGCAGGCACATCGTGGCGGCCCGCGGTAACAGTCGTCTTTCCATCCATTCGTCTCTGCGTTCGCCGATTCAGGCTGGCGAGTATATACCTCATGACATCGCCGGCAAGGGCAGCTTTTATCATTTAAGGGGCTGGCCGCAAAACCTTGGTGAATAACCCCGGTTTGGTGTGATGCGGCGATACGCAGACCTCGGCGCTCCGCAGAAAGTCTTCATCGATCTCGCCTGCTCCTAGCACAACGCGATGTGGGAGAAGAATCACAGCCTTCTCTTCCGTGCTTCCCTGGAGCGGTTAACGCTCGGTTCAGTGAACGGCGCCGGGAAGGCATGCTGAAGTTGGGGTATTAGTCTTCGATGCGGAATGTCCGTTGACTGTTATGCGCTGATTAATGAACTTAGGGCACTGATCAAATGACCATTTGCACAGTGCAACAAGTTCATTAATCAGCGAATAACAGTCAACGGATATTTCTCATTGGAAGTCCCTGACGGATTGTCCGCGGATTCTTCGGCATAAACTCACCGCCCTGACCGTTTGTCAGTTCTGCCCGCCTGACGTCCTCCGTGTTTCGTTCCAGAATCAATGACTTCCATTTTGGCCTGTCCATTGCCAACGGTCTCCCGGCGGAATTGTGCGGGAATTCCCGTTTCACTCGAACACTTTTGGAGTCATTCATGAGCACAAAACTAACCGTGTTTGTTAGTGCGGTGTTCATGACGGTCGTGTTGGCCGTCTATGGCCAGCCAGGCGGTCAGCAGACGGCGGTGGCAGCTCCGGAAGGGGCGGCTGCGCAACGTGCAGTGCTCGATAAGTACTGTATCCGGTGTCACAACCAGCGCGCGAAAAACGGCATTACTCTCGATAGCCTCGACCTGGCCCATGTTGGTGAGAAAGCGGAGCAGTGGGAGAAAGCTGTCCGGAAGCTTCGAGGCGGTATGATGCCGCCTTCCGGGGAAGCACGCCCGGATGCTGCAACGCTCGAAGCCTTGACAAGTTGGCTTGAGAACGAGCTCGATCAGAATAGTGTCCGTCAATTGCCTCCCCCGGGACTGCATCGCCTGAACCGCACCGAATACACAAATGTCGTCCGGGATCTGCTGGCGCTCGAAGTCGACGCCACCAAGTTTCTGCCGCCGGACGATTCCACGCGCGGTTTTGACAATATGGCGGCCGCATTAAATCTCTCTCCGGCGCTCGTCGAAGCTTATTTGTCCGCAGCGGGAAAGATCAGCCGTCTCGCGGTTGGCGATGTGAAGAATCCTACTCAGACCGTTTACCGCGTCCCCGGGGACAACACGCAGAATTACCACGTCGAGGGCTTGCCTTTCGGAACACGCGGCGGGATCGTGATCCAAAGTTCTGCTCGATCGTGGGGCCGAGGTGAACGCAAGAGAGAAATTACGTGGCACCACCGCGCTGATGTGGGCGGCCGCTCAGTCCCATCCGGCTGCAATCCAGGTCCTGATCGAACACGGCGCCGACATTGCGGCGCGTTCCAATGCTGTTTCCAAAGGTCGGACCGCTTACCTTGCTCCGACGGCGGTTGACCGCCGGCGGAGTGCGGGAACTGAGGCTATTGCCGGGGGTACGGGACAGTTCGCCGGACAGGCGCCGCGGACCGGACGCGGTCCGCGCGGCGCCGCGGCTACCGCTGAGGTTGACGCGCAGGATCAGTCCGGCGATGCCGCCGCAAACCCGAGATTGGACGGCGGCGGTCTCACCTCGCTGGTTTTTGCGGCGCGGCAAGGTGATCTGGACTCGGTGAAGGTGCTTGTCGAAGCCGGAGCGGATGTGAACCAGGTGACTCAGTACGGCTGGAGCCCTTTGCTGACGGCTACGCAGAACAAATATTACAAAGTCGGGAGCCTACCTGCTGGATCACGCTGCCAATCCCAATATTGCAAATAAGGGCGGCTGGACTCCTTTGTATATCGCGACGGATAACCGCAACATCGAAGGCGGCGATTATCCGGTCCGCAGACCGGACATGGATCATCTCGATTTCATCAAATTGCTTCTGGATAAAGGCGCCAATCCGAATGCCCGCGCGATCGACAGCACGGAAACGCGCACAATCTTTACCATGCAGTGGTTGTATGAAGATGGCGCAACGCCGTTTTTGCGCGCCGCACAATCGGCTGACGTCACGCTGATGAAACTCTTGCTCACGCATGGCGCCGATCCGCTGATTCCCACCAGAAACGGCGACACCCCGCTGATGGTCGCCGCAGGAATCGGTTGGGTCGACGGGGTCACATACGAGACCTCAGAAAAAGAGAATCTTGAAGCCGTCAGGTTGTGCCTTGACCTGGGTATCGACGTCAACGCCGTCGACGGCGATGGGCGGACGGCGTTACATGGAGCGGCTCACAAAGGCAGGAATGCCGTCGTGCAACTGCTCGTGCAGCATGGCGCGAAACTCGATGCAAGAGACAAGGGAAGCCGTGACACGATCAATGGAGAACTGCTTGGTTACAGCTGGCAGCCTATCGATTATGCAGATGGGCTGGTTCGTGTTGGTGTGCAGTCCGCTCTCGCTCATCCCGAGACCGCTGCGCTCCTTCGCAGATTGATGACAGATCGAGGAATGGCCGTTCCTCCGCCGAACCGCACGCTCGAATCGATTTGCATCACCGATATATGCAAGTGAACAAGAACCACAGAGGCACAGAGCCACAGAGAAAGCGCGCATCGATCAGCATTCTTGTGTGTGCTTTCTCTATGGCTCTGTGTCTCTGTGGTTTTTCTTCCTCTTTCCTTGCGGCGCAACCCCGAACTGTCGAGGTTGACCTCGACGCCAGGATCTCCCGCGTAACCATCGAACCAGGCCACGAAGTGGAGGCCTGGACCTACAACGGCGATATCCCCGGGCCGCTCATCCGCGCCCGGGTCGGTGACCGCCTTATCGTCCACTTCACGAACCATCTCCCGCAGCCAACTACGGTGCACTGGCACGGCGTACGCGTTCCGTTCGCGATGGATGGCGTGCCGGGCCATTCCCAGGCGGAAGTGCCGCCGGGCGGCACGTTCACGTATGACTTCGTTTTGCCGGACGCCGGCTTGTTCTGGTATCACCCGCACGTCATGTCGGCCATGCAGACGGGCTATGGATTGTACGGAGCCATTCTGGTTGAAGACCCGGCCGAAAATATCGCTATCGCCGATCAGAAGGTTCTCGTGTTGAGCGACATCGCCCTCGAAGACGACGGAAGTCTTATGTCGCCGGCAGGAGCCGGCGTTGCGGCGAAGGTCTTTGGTCTCGAAGGCAATCATCTCCTGGTGAATGGGCGCGAACACCTGAAGCTGGTTGCTCGCGTCGGCGTGCCGGAACGCTGGAGAATTGTAAATGCGGCCAAAAGCCGCTACTTCGAATTGCAACTAGGCGGAGACGCGGACGGCATGCCGTTCACGGTCATTGGTGGTGACGGAGGCTTGCAGGAATATCCCACCAGACGCGATACTCTAGTCGTCGCTCCGGGAGCGCGGATGGATGTGATCGTCGTGCCGCGCGGCACTCCGGGAGCCGGCATCAACGTATCGGCACTCGTATATGATCGCGGTTACGGCAGTGGATACGACGGTACCCACGACTTGTTCACCCTGGCACTCGCAGGTCAGCCTTCAGACTCCATACCTGTCTCTCTGACAACGCATCGTTCCATTGAACCTCTCAACGCGGCAGGCGCCACAGACATTCAGATTGATGTCACCTTGGTCCAGGTAAATCAAAAAAACATCGAATACCGCATGAACAATATTCCGTCGGAGAAGGCACAGGCCATTCCGGCCCGGATTGGCGAGACGCAGATCTGGACGATCAAAAACGAAACGGAATGGTCCCACCCTTTTCATCTTCACGGCTTCTTCTTTCAGGTCCTCGACGATAAAGGCGAGCCGGTGAGGCCGATCGCCTGGAAAGACACGGTCGACGTGCCCTTCAAGAAGACGGTGCGCATTATGGTCCGCTATGACGACCGGCCGGGCGCCGAGGGCATGTGGATGTTCCACTGCCACATTCTGGATCATGCCGAGGGCGGGCTGATGGGCATGGTCGAGGTGGGGTCTCACCACCACATTCATGAACCATAGAGGTACTTGCGCTGACACTTTAGATATGGTGCGTGGTGTGCAAAACTGGTATTGGGAGAGTCTTTATGAAAGTGCTGATTGCTTATGATAATTCGAACTTCTCCGAAGCGGCGCTTCGCGATTTGCCATATGCAGGGCTGCCCAAAGACACCGAAGCCCGGATTTTTCACGTCACTGAGAGACCGATCGATTCTATTTCCGAGGCTGTAGCTGAAGATGCCTGCATCCGGCTGCAGGCGCAATTCCGTTCCTGGAACGTTCAGATCGAGACTGCCACCGGTAATCCGTCGGAAATGGTTTTGAAACGAGCTCGGCAATGGTCGGCCGATCTGATCGTCATGGGGACCCATGGCCGATCCGGCCTGAAACGCCTGGTACTCGGCAGCGTCTCGACGGCAGTTTCACGCAATGCGGAATGTTCCGTCCGGATTTCCCGTTCGGAGAATCGCCGCCATGAGGGCGTGCGGCTGATTCTGGCCCATGATGGATCGCCGGAAGCGGGTGCGGCCGTGGATGAAGTATGCAGACGTTCCTGGCCGGAGGGGACAGAGGCTCGAGTCGTCAGCGTCGTTCAAGCATTGGTCACCACACATGCGGACGAAATGGCGGGTATCGCGGCAACTGTCCGCGGCATAAACGTGGAGGAGCATCACTGGATGGAATTCCTTGGAGAGGAAGCAGATCAAAAGCTGATACAGGCAGGAATTCCCGCCTCGTACCATCTTTCCGAAGGTGATCCGACCGACAGACTACTGAACGAAGCCCGTTCGTGGAATGCCGACACGGTGTTCATGGGGGCCAGAGCGCACAATCCCCTCGAACGCCTGCTCGTCGGCAGCGTGTCGGCATCCGTGATTGCACAGGCGCCGTGCACGGTTGAAATCGTGCGGCCCTTCAGGTCATAGCAGAACTGTTTCAGGAAAGGAACCTTACGTGCTACAGCTGCGCGCGAGGAGGTTAGAAACGAATGAATCTGCCTGGAATTCCGCCGAAATTGCTGTTTTCGAATGTGCCCCCGGATTGCCATGATGATTATCTAAGGGCTTGGGTCGAAGCTCGCGGTTATCGCGTTTCAAGCTTGAAGTTGATCCGCGATCAAGTTAGTGGAACATCGCCAAGCTTCGCGCATGTTCAACTTATGAATACCGGAAAAATTGAGGAAGCCGAGCGCTCTCTCAACGGCCAGGACCTGCGTGGGCGTAGAGTTCAAGTCGCTCGCCTTCTGGCGCAGACTGCGTGATGCTCTGCGCTTGTTTTTTTGTTGCCTTCTCCCGGCCGACAATTTTGTAGGTCGAGCGCCAAAATTGAAGAAACCACAAGATGCGCAGGAGGCACAAGCAAGCCTGCCTTTGCCTCTTGCGCTTTTTGTGGTTGCTTCCCCCTCCTGTAGCTAAGTCCACAGTCAGTGCAGCGGAGTGTAGTAGACGCTGTCCACCGGAAGTTTCTCGTTACGGTAATCCTGGTCCTTAAAAGGATAGGACGGGCGGGGTTTCGAATCGATAAATGCGGCTATTTCCTGAGCTTCTTCATCCGTAAGGCGTCCGGGGGCGAGGTAGGGCATCGAATAGCGGATGATACCGGCGAGGGTGTAAACCCGGGCCGCGCCGGCGCCATCATTCCAGGAATCGGGACCCCATAACGGTCCGGGTTTCTTATCTCCGATGGCGACGCCCTGACCGTCTTCGCCATGACAGTTCGTGCAATGCTCCTGGAAGAGCGCTTCACCCTTCGCGCTGTCCAGCTTCGCAACTGGAATCAGATGAGCCGATTCGATCGTGTTTTGCCCCCGCCATGCGGGGTTACTGCCCATCTCGAAACCGTGTGCGAGCCATGTGATGTATGCCTGCACCGCCAATACTTCTTTTGAAGTGGTCGCTGGAGCCTCGCTCGAGTTCGCGCCCGTCGAGTTTTCGCTGCGGAGAAAACAATCAACGATACGATCGCCAAGGCTGTAGAGGCGGCCCGAGCGCCGGTTATATTCAGGAAACATGCCCGCCACTCCGACCAACGGCAGAGACCGTTCCCTTTGTCCGCCGTTCAGGTGGCAGTTGTTGCAGGACATTTTACTGGGGGCAAACTGCGGAGCCTCGCGAGGTGTGTCTGTAAAGATCCGGAAACCCCAGCGGACCTGCTTGGACAATGTGGATTGATCGAGCGAGGGATTGGTCAATGGATTCTTCGGGAAAAACCAGGCAGTGACCATCGTGGTGCGTGCCGAGACGAGGGGCCCGCTCAATTGGTAAGGTGAAGGGGGAGAAGGTGGTGCTTCCTGCGGCCGCGAACACGATACGAGCAGAAGGCACATCGACACAAAAACAAAAAGGCAAAGCGGCGCGGCTCTGTGCCTTTTTGCCTTTTTGTCGATGTGTCTCATTCAATCATCCGTACTGGTGTTGTTCCCAGGCTTCGATGGCCCGAATCAGCCGGTCGAGAGAGGAAACCCCCAGAACGATGACGAGATGTCCGGAAATCGCACTCTCTCTGATGTGAAAGGCTGTTGAAACGACAACAGCATAACGCAATTCTTCCGAACCGATCGTGATCGAACTGAGCAGTTCATCGAGTTTTTCCAGATGCAGCCGGGGCACGGAAAACGATACATGTACCTCAAGCATGTTCCCGAACATTCCGAGGCATGCATTCAAAAGGATGTTTCCGACCTCGGTAAGAGCTTCCTGGCCCGAAGGATCCAGATGGCTGGTCTCGTTTTGGGCGCACAACAAATCCGCCAGTAAGATGGCGCCATCATAATTCAGGATGAGCAGCGCGTCGCCGGCGACTGGCCCCGAGAAGATCTGATGGACAGTCGCCACTTCATCACCGACCATCAACTCCATCGCCTGGGGTAAGTCGTGGATAGGTTGTACTTCGACGGCCGGCGCATCGAGAAACACACGATAGCCCGACATCTCCGACAGGGACGATGCCGTGCGCGCGAATGCAATATTGATCAATTCAGCGATTGCATCGCCTTGTTTCTCAGTTAGAACCATTGGGCCGGCCCTCCAGGACGGCGTTGACGGTCTCCAGTATCCGTTCGCCCACAAACGGCTTAGTGACGAATGCTGCGGCGCCCTCGGCATCAGTCATGGCCTTTGTTGAGGTTTGAATATCGGCTGTAGCAACGATAACTCGAGCCCGTTCGTCCATCATCCGGATTTTCCGCAGGACTTCCATGCCAAGCATACCCTTCATGATCAAATCCAACAGAACGATATCCGGCTTGTCGAGGTAATACTTTTCGAGAGCCAGCATCCCATCTTCTGCTTCGATGACGTTATGTCCAGCCCCTTCCAGGATGCTGCGGAGGATACGGCGCGACATCGCCGAGTCATCGACGATCAGAATTTTCGCCACTCGCAACCTCCATGATTGCATCGTACATCTTTTGCAGAGGTACAATCCGATTGACAAGTTGGGCTTCGACGACGGCGCGAGGCATGCCGTAAACCACGCAACTCTCCTCGGCTTCGGCGAAAATCATGCCCCCCTTGGCTTTAACCGCTGCGGCGCCCTCCTTACCATCCTCTCCCATGCCGGTCATCACTACTGCCAGGACCCGGTCCCCGAAGACCTCTGCCGCCGAACGAAACAGGACATCAACCGACGGGCGATGCAATGTGTCGAAGGGCCGGGCATCCAGGTGAGCGACCACGCTGCCATTCGGGTCTCTGCGGATCGTCAGGTGGCGTCCCGCCGGCGCAATGTAGATGTGGCCGGGTTGAATCGCCTCGCCTTCATGAGCTTCCGAGACCGCTAATGCACACAAGTCGTTCAGTCGTTGAGCATACATTTCGGTATAGCCGACCGGCATGTGCAGAACCACCGCGATAGGGACTCCAAAGTCCTGCTCAAAAAGAGGAAGCAGCTGTTTCAGCGTCTGCGGACCGCCGGTTGAAATCCCGATGACGATCAGGTCCAGTTTTGATCGGAGAAATTTCGGACGAGTCCTCTTGTGAGGTTGGAGAGTTTCGGCCGGCCGCGAGATGACGGAGGCCAATTTCACATTGCCCGCTGCTTTCACTTTTTCGATCAATTCATCGGCCATTTCGAAAACTTTGTCCGTTGCCAGCGCCGAGGGCTTCTGGATGAAGTCGATGGCTCCCGCGTCCAGAGCATCGAGGACGAGTTGACTGGTTTCGCTTGCGATACTGACCACGACGATTGGCAGCGGACGTAGTGCCATTTGCTGCCGGATAAACCCGATGCCCCCCGCGCCCGGCATGATCAGGTCCAGCGTGACGACGTCCGGATGCAATTCATCCACCAGGGCCAGCGCCTCTTCAGCACTTCTCGCCGCGCCGACCACGTCGATGAAAGGGCTGCGGCCCAGCATTTGCTTGATTACTTTGCGAACGTAGGCAGAATCGTCCACAACCAGCGCCCGCAGAATTCTATCCATGACTTCCTACTTTCATTTCTTGACATAAACGAACGCGCCCCCGATTTCCTGTAAATCGAGATCGATGTCAAATTTCAAAAGCGATTCCGCAGCTGCTACAAACAGGTACCCGGGACGGTACATGTTCTGTTCCATCCGCTTCACTATTTTCAAAATTGTTGCGTCCGAGAAATAGATGAAGACGTTCCTGCAGAAGATCACAGGTACGCAAGCAAGCGGATCGACATCTGTATCCTTTGTGAGATTCGCGTGGTGCCATTGGATGCGGCGGTGAAGGCCGGGCCTGACTTTCCACCCGTTCTCAACTTCCTCAAAAAAACGTTCACGGTGTACCAGAGGAAAAGAGCGAAAACTTCGTTCTCGATAAAAACCGGTCTTCGCCGCGCGTAGTGCCTGGCAGCTCGCATCGCTGGCATGAATTTCGATGGGAATGCGATCAAACCAGCCGGCCAATTCCAGAGCCATTGCGATGGTCAGAGGTTCCTCGCCTGAGGCGCACGCAGCACTCCAGATCTTCACCGGCGGCGGGCAGGTTTTCGCCAGGGCTGGCATCAGCTTTTCGACAAGAGAGCGAATCTGGTCGAACTCACGCCAGAAGAATGTTTCTCGAACCGAGATCGCATCTACAAGATCGGACCAGTCCTTTTCGTCGTTGTCGTATTTGAGGCGGTAGTAGTAATCGAGCAGGGAGCCGCCGCGCTCGAGAACCAGCGGCGAAATCTTGTCCATGACCAGATCCATATTGCTCTCGCTGAAAAAAATGCCGGTTCGTTCCTGTATCAAGTCGCGCAGCAGTCTCGCTGCTAAATTGTCAGCCCGGCCGCGATTGTGAAATTGCATCCGGCCGCTACCTCTCCAAGGCCTTTGCCGCAGCTTCGCGAACACCGCCATCGGGATCGTTGCGGACGAGATGGGCAAGGCGGCGGTCGAGCATATGATTACCGAGGCGTTTCAGAGCCAGCACGGCGCCTAAACGGACCTGCGGTTCCTGGTCCTCGAGCGCTTCGCCCAGCAGTTCGGAAGCCTTCGGATGCCGCATTCTGCTCAGCACGTCCACCGCTGCGCGGCGCACCTCTGCTTCGGGGTCCCTCAATCCCACAGCGATGTAATCGATATGGCCGGCATCCAGATTGCCGAGGGCATCGACCACCTGGTCTCGCAGCGTCCGAATGGCGGCGAGATGGAGCAGCGCTGCGATGGAATCGCGCGTTGCCATGGCTGCCAATGTGTCGAGCGCCGCCGCCACCACTTTAGGATCGCTGTCGTCTGCCGCCATGGACCGAAGCGCCTCGACCGCCTCGCGATCTCTTCGTCTCGCAACTGCTTGTATGGCATCGAGCCGTCTGATCGGATCACTGGATCGCAATAAGGCCGAAATCGGCTGCAGCGCATTCGGATGGGCTACGGCGCCCAGAGCGTTCAGGGCGGCGCGAGCGAGATCGCGATCATCAGCTTCAGCGAGAGGCGCCAGCACCGAGACGACTCGCGAGCCGCCGATCGCGCCAAGTGCATCGGCAGCGGCGATGCGCACCTGGCTGGCCTTGTCATGACGCAGAGCCGAGGTGAGGGCATCGATCCCTTCAGGGATTTGCAGCTGTCCGAGCGAACGGGCGGCATAATACCGGACCCAGGCATCTTCGTCCGAGAGCGCCCGAAGCAGTTCCGGAAGGACATTCGCGTCTTCGACATAGCCGAGCGATCGAATGGCTGCGCTCCGGATCTTCGGCGACTCGTCGTGTGCGGCGCGGGTTAAAGCGTCGAATATACGCTCGTCCTGAAGGTGAGCAAGATTCTCCACAGCGGCGCGCCGCACGTTTTCACTGACATCATGAATGCGGTCGAGCAAGTCGGAGGCGCATTCCGGATAACCGAAATATCCTGCAATACGAACTGCCGATTCGCGGACGTGCGGATTCGACTGGAAAAGGAGTTTCTTCATATCCTTCGGAGTTCGCGCATCCCCGAGTGAATTGATCGCGCCGATGGCCGCCTGCCGCACGGCGGCACGGTCGTGTCCCAGAAGCTGGATAAGTGGCTCATACGCTTCGGGCGCGCCCACTTTGGAAAGCGCGCCGGCCGCTTCGACTGTCAGTTCAGGATCTGCAAGGGCCTTGATGAGCGACGGAACCGAAGCCGGGTCGCCGATTCGAGCTAATGCCGTGACTGCCGCCTGCCGGATCTCGATATCGTCAGAGGACAGCTGCCGGCAAAGAACACCAGTTACCGCCCGGCCGTGGCGGATAAGGGTTTCAATAACTTCGCGGCGCACTTCAGCCGAGCCCAGCAGCCGCGTCAGTTCGGCGACTGCGGGTTGGCTTTCCATCCATCCGAGGACGCGGACGAGCGCCCGCAGTTGATTGCCGCTGGACATATTCAAGGCGGCCAGGACGTTGCCCGTTGCGTCGGCGGATGTGTGCTTGCGAACGAGATCGGCTATGTGCTCGCCTTCGCCATAGGAATTCTCATAACGGTCATGGATTCTCGTAATCGCTGTCGCAATGGAAGGCACCAGGTCGGCACGATCCATCAGCCGGGTGAGCGGTGGTATCAAGGTCTCGTCGCCGACTTCAGCCAGCGCTGCGATGGCGGCTGACTGAAGAGTGTCATTCTCCAACAGAGGCGCCAACCGTGGGGCCACGCGGGCGTCGCCGATGACGCCGAGGGCATCCAGGGCTGCAAAGGCGAGAAAGAATTCCTGTGATTCCGCGATTGAGGCGAGCTCGTCGACAGCCTCAACGGCTTTCAGTTTTGCGAGTGATTCGATAGCGTGGTATCTGACATTGATGTCCGAATCTCCGAGCAAGGCCGCTACCACAGGGATGGCGCGATCATCTGCCAGAGTGCCGAGCGTCAGAGCCGCGTACATTCGCACTTCTGCATCGGCATCTTTGCTGAGGGTGGCCAGTCCGGGCAACGCCTCGGCACCAAGAGACGTCAGTACCTGCAGAACACTGTTCAGTATCGATGCATCGCGGTGCTCGAGGCGGACTTTGCGTATGAACTGTTCAAGCGAGTTCTCGCCTGTGTCTTGCAGCAGATGTTCCACCGCTCTGCGGCGGACCCGCCAATCCGGATCCCCCAGGGCGTTTATCCAGGCGTCTAAAGACTTCAAGTTCGTACCACCGAAAACAGGCGCACGCTAAGAGCGCGGCCTACGGGTCTTACGCGACGGCGAACGCTTGCCATTGGTCTGGGCGGCTGCCGTTTTGGGGGCAGGCCGCTTTGCTTCCCCGCCATTGCTTTCCAGTCCGGTAACAAATTGGGAGAGTTGCCCGGCGACCGTAGAGTGCTCGCGGTTAGCGCGCGTGATCATAAGAATCTGCTTTGCGATGTTCTGAGCCCCGGCCGTCATATCTTTTACGGCGCGCGATTGCTCGGTTAAGGCTCTCGCGGTTTGTTCGGATTGCTTCCGCGCTTCGTCCAGGCCCTTTGCAATCTCCGCCGCCGCTTCGCCTTGTTCCCTCATGGCGCGCGTCACCTTCACTGTCATTGTCGCCACTCGCGCCGATTCCTTCGAGACTTGCTCACTGGCGGCGGTCTGTTCTGCCAGTGCCCGGGTAGTGGACGCGGCACTGCGTCTCATGGATTGCACCGCCAGCAGGATCTGTTCGGCAGCTTTGGCCTGCTCGCGAGATGCATTCCGCATGTCGGCGGCGATCTTTGTCGTGTTCTGGGCGACCTTCATCACTTCTCTGGCGCCAGAGCCCTGTTCAACCATCGTCTGGGTGACCTGACGTGACAGATTGCGCATGTTCGCCGCTGCTTTCAGAACGGCCTTGACCGCCCGGTTCTGCTCGGTCACGGCGCCCTTCACCTGTTTCGCCTGCACGGCGGTGGTGTTGACGGCACTGACTGTATTCTGCGCTGCCGCGAGTTGTTCGTCGGCAGCCGTCGCGATTTGCGTCACGAACTGCGTCGTTTCGTGAATGCCACCGAGAATCTTCTTAAGAGCGGATCCGGCATCTTCCGTCATGCGGCCGGCTTCATCGGCCACCCGCAAGCCGTCGTTCGAAGTCGTTACGGCCTCCTGAATACTTTCCTGTAAACCGCGAATGATGGACGCAATGTCGGCGGTGGCTTTGGCAGAACGGTCCGCCAGGTTGCGTATTTCTTCCGCGACGACGGCAAAGCCCCGGCCCGCGTCGCCGGCCCGCGCTGCTTCGATCGAGGCATTAAGAGACAGAAGATTGGTCCGTTCGGCAATAAGGTCGATGGTGTCGACAATGGAGCTGATGTCGGTTGCACGCTTTCCTACTTCTCGAACAACCGTTGAGGACTGGGTGATGGACTCACGGATACGCGTGAAAGCGTGGATGGAACGTTGGACTGTTCCACCGCCTTCTTCGGCGTCGCGTGTAACGCGCGAGCTCACTTCTTTGGCTTGTCTGGTTATGCTGACGACGCTGCGAATCGACTGGTCGAGTTGAACGCTGGCGGCCGCGGCGGCCGCGGCTTCTTCACTAATGCGCTCTGCGCTGCCGGCTACGGCTTCGACGGACTTCGTCATCTCTTCCATGGATACAAAGACTTCTTCGATCGAACCGGCCAGATTTTCAGCGCCGGCGCTCACCTGTTCAATCGAAGTCGCCATGCGGGTCATTGAGGCGGAGGTCTGTTCGGCCGCGACTGTCAAATCTTCCGAGTTGCCTGCCAGCGCTTGAGTCGAGCGTGACATTTCCTCGATGGTACTGGCCGTTTCATTAACAGATGTTGCGAGTCCTTCCGTATCGGCGGAGATGGTTTTGATCGATGTCGCCATCTCGGTCATCGAAGCCGTCAGTTCTTCGGCGGAACTGGCCATTTCTTCGGCGATGGCAGTGACGCTCCGGATTGAGCTTGCGGCCTGTTGAATGGACGAGGCCATCTGATCGACCGTTCCTGCCGTTTTGAAACCACCTGCCGTAATCTGTTCAACAGACGCGGCGAGTTCGTTGCTGCCGGAGGCAATCTCTTCACTCGACAGCGCGACCGACTCCGCCTGGACGGCGGTTTCCTTCAAAGACGCGGCAAGCTGGTTAATTCCGCCGATGGCCGAATCCAGATTTTCCAGGTTGTTTACATTTGTGGCGTGGCCGTTGCGGTTTCTATTTGGCATAACTCCTCCAGATCGACGATCAGAATGACGCGGCCGCCGATCGTGGCAACGCCCTTGAGATAATTTCCGCTCAGGCCGGACAGACCTTGCGGCGGGGGTTGAATGGCTTCTGCCGGAATAGAAGCGAATTCCCGGGCGGAATCGACAACCAGCCCGACAGTTCGCTCATTCTGACTGGTGACAATCAGTCGTGAACGCGGCGTGTGCGGTACCCGCTCGAGCCCGAAACGGCTACGCAGATTGAGCGCAGGAATAACTTGCCCGCGGGTAAATGCCACCCCCTCCAGGCAAGGAGCGGCGTTAGGCACCGGCGTGATGGTTTCGACCATTTCCAGTTGTTTGATGTTCCGGCTCGGCAGCGCATAACTCGTATGCGCTACCTCGAAAACGATAAATTTCTCTGATTTCGTGTCTTGTTCCATCATGACGCACTTCCAGCCACGTCGCGCCCGCGCTGCGGGCGCAGAAACCCGTGGACGTCCAGAATAATTACCGGCTTGCCGTCGCCCAATTCCGTCGCGCCCGCGACACCTGGTATTCGCAGGAGGGGATCCGCGATTGCGCGAACGACAACCTCCCTGCGGCCGGTAATCCGGTCCACGGCGATACCGACAGCAGCAGAATCGGTGCCCGTAACAAGAACGTGAATTCGTTTTCTCGGGCGCGCCTTCATCCCGAACACTTTTGTAAGACGCGCGATAGGCAAAATTCCGTTCCGGTACGGAACTACCTCGTTGTTCTCAAAGACGGTGATCGCAGATGTGTCCACTGCGAACACTTCCCGAACGGCAGTTTGCGGGATGGCAAACTGCTGCCGCTCGACAGTGACCAGAAATGCATCTGCAATGGCAAGGGTCAACGGTAATTGGATGGCAAAGCGGGTGCCTTGTCCTGGCGACGTTTGCAGTGTAATCAGGCCCCCGAGTTCTTTGACCGCAGACTTCACGGCGGCCATGCCAACGCCCCGTCCGCTTGAGAAGTCCGCCTTATCGCGAGTGGTGAAGCCCGGCGCGGAAATAACTTCGAGAAGCCTGGTTGAATCGAGGGTCTCTTCGCGCCCGAGGATTCGGAGACTTCGGGCATGTTCCGCTACGCGGCCCACATCAATGCCCTGACCGTCATCTTCGAGTTCGACCAGAACCGTGTCTCCTGCTGTCGAGGCTGACAAACGGAGCCTGCCTTCCGCAGGTTTGCCGGCCGCGATCCGCTGATCCGGTGTTTCGATGCCATGACTTACAGCATTGCGAACCAGATGGAGCAAGGGATCCATCATCCGTTCGACGATGATTTTGTCGAGTTCCGTATCCTGGCCCGTAATGTCGATCTTCACCTTTTTATGCGTGTCGCGCTCCAAGCCGCGGACGACGAAACGCATTCGTTCAAAGATCTGTGCGATGGGAACCATCCGCGTGCGGATCACGGTATGTCTCAAATCCCGCACCTGCCGCTCCATGACGCCGTTGATTTCGCGAAGCGTGCGCAGGCCGCCGGCGGTCAGGCATTTTTCCGTCGACTCGAGTGTCTGGTCGAGATGAGAGCGCGTGATGACGATCTCGCCCACGATCCGCATCAGTTCATCCAGCCGGCTCATGTCGACGCGCACAATGTTGACTGCGCTGCTTGCGGCTGCTGCGGCAGTTGGCTCTCTGGCGGCACTGCCCGGTTCCGGCATTTCTGTCAGTTCCGTGTAGACAATGCCCTGAGATTTCAATTCTTTAAATGCGGATTCCGCGGTGTTCGCCGTCAACGTGAACTCAAACGCTACACTTCCATCTTTGAGTACCAGAGGTGCTGCACTGGTAACCTCGCCCAGCGAGCCCAGACTCTCGCGAATCCGGTTTACTGTGATGCCTTTCGCCGCCAGTTCAGCCGATGGGTTGAATTGAAACTTCCACTTTCGTTGAGTCGCCGTGGCTGCAGCCGCGGCCTTTACATCCTTAAGTATTGGCTTCGGGCGGGGTCTCACACGGGCGTCTTCGGCGGCGTTCGCCAGTGCCAGCAGCGTTGGCTGAATGTCCGGGAACTGCTCCGACTTGCGACGGGCATTCAGAACCTTTTCGATCATGTGGATGCCTGCCGCAACACAGGATATGCCACTGGCCTTGACGCCGGCGCCGGGCTCTTTGATTTCTCGAAGATAGTCTTCGATATGGTGGGCCAGTTGGGTTATCTCCTCCATCCCGACCATTGCCGAGAGGCCCTTTATGGAGTGGAAATCCCGCAACAAATCGTCGACGACGCTTTCTACTGGCGTTTCACCTGCCGCCGGCCTTTCAAGCTGCAGCATAAGCTTTTGCGCCGAATTCAAATGCTCGTCGCATTCGGCGAAATAGTCGTCGATAAACTGTTCGAAAAACTGTCTTCCGGATTCGCTGCTCATTTCAACCTAACAACCGTTGAGCCTCTGCCAATATGCCGCCCGGCTCGAACGGTTTTGTCATGTAATGCGCCGCGCCTGCTGCAAGAGCAGCGGCACGGGTGTCGGCATCGTATTTTGTTGTCAACACGATGACCGGAATTCCCCGGTATTTCTCGTGTGAGCGGACGAATTGCAGTACTTCGAGACCGTGCATGCCCGGCATGTTCAGATCGAGAATCATCAGGTCTGCCTGGTTCCTTGCCAATATTTCAATGGCTTCCAATCCATCACCGGCTTCTTCAAACGCAACGTTCTGCAAGCTGCGCAATGAAGCGAGCACCATCCGGCGTATCGTCGGTGAGTCGTCCACGATGAGAATCTTTTTCATGGAAGCATACGTATTAGATTAGTTTGAGGCTGGCTTATCGACAATCAGGGAATACCTGAAAGATAACGCAAATGCCCTGATATTCCTATTCGGGGTCGATAATACCGGCCCGTATGGCGTAACGGACCAGGCCCGCGACGTCGTGGATATCCAACCTTTCCATCAGCTGCTTACGGTGCGTTTCGATCGTTTTGATACTGACATTAAGCCGGACAGCCATATCCTTGGTGTTCTGGCCCTCTGCTATTAATTGGAGGACCTCCCGCTGCCGGCCAGTCAGCCTCTCTTCCAGCGTTTTGTCTTCGGCGACTCGTCGCGAATACTCAGTAACCAGGCTCTTCGAAACGGCTGGACTGAGGTAGATTTCGCCTTTCATCGCGGCGCGAATTGCCAGTTCTAATTCGACCGGATCCGCATTTTTGAGAACATATCCAGATACTCCGGCACGGACAGCGCGGCCGATGTAATCCTCGGCGGTGTGCATGGAAACTATAATGATGCGAACGCCCGTCATTTCAGCCGATATGCGCCTGGCTACCTCCAACCCGGTGAGGCCCGGCATGGTGATATCGACGAACGCGACGTCCGGCTTGAGCTTTTGAATCATCTCCAGTGCTTCACGCCCGTCGCCGGTTTCGCCAATCACCTCAACGTTTTTGAGGTTGTTGAGCATGGCGCGGAACCCGGCGCGGACGAGCTTATGATCATCTGCTAGAAGCACTCGCACCGGTGTCATCCGAAATTCAAACTCCTACCGAACCTGATTAGAGAAGCAGTCAGGGTTTTTCTTTACCAAACTCAGGGGTTGCCGGATTGTTTCTCCAGTCACACTATCTTTATTGTATTGGCGTTACTAGAAGATTGGGAGGGCCAATGTCAAAGTTATTTCTTGGCAACATTCCGAACTCATTCAGCGACAATGATATAGCTCAATGGGTGGAATCATTCGGTTTTTCGGTCGTCTCTGTCGAGATTATAAAGGACCGTGCGACGGGAGCCCCGCGCGGGTTTGGTTTTGTACGCTTGAGCGAAGAGGGGCGACTTGGAGATGCGGTACGGCTGCTCCATGGCGAGCTCATGGGCGGCCGGATTATTACGGCGAATGAGGCGAACCCGCTGAATGGAATTCGGCGCGCCAGCTAAGCTGACGTCCGGATAAGCCACGGATTGAACGAATTAATGAATTCAGTTCGTTCAATCCGTGGCTTATCATTATTCCCACCGTGAAACCGCCCGTACCGCGTCTCGAATTTCTGGCCCGCGCGCATGTGAAGGTAGCCGCAACCATGATGTTGGGGACAACCACTTTCGGCGAGCGTCGCATTGTCCCGATTCTCAGTGGCCGCGTCGAAGGGCGTGTGAACGCTGAAGTGCTGCCCGGGGGCGCTGATTGGCAGGTCGTCGGCCGGCAGGGCACTATTTATCTGGAAGCCCGCTACACGTTGAAAACAGACGATGGCGCCCTGATTTATGTCCGCAACCAGGGGATTCGACGCGGTCCTCCCGAAGTGCTGGCCCGGCTGCTCGAAGGAAACACCCCGGATCCATCGGAATATTACGTTCGAACGACACCCACATTCGAAACCAGCGATGCCCGATACGAATGGCTGAATACGATTATCGCGGTTGGTTCCGGCGCGCGTTCGCCGGAAGCCGTTTTTCTAGATTTTTACGAGGTTCTTTAACTCTTTACTTGTAAATCGGATTGGCCGGTATCTCATAGTCCCGGCCATATTTGTTCTTATGATTCGCCAGGAGTTCGCCCGCATCGACGAGGCGGATCATTCCAAGGGACGCGTTTTCCGCGGAGATAGTGACTGGGCGGGGGAACTCTCGAGGGCTGTCCGCCTTGCCGCGTTCGTGCCATACATTGAGAAGGTAATTGCCAGGTACGACATTCGGGATCGAAAATTGCCCGGCTCGATTTGACGTCGCGAAGTAAGGGGAGTCGATAACCACGACGGCGGCGCTCATCTCCGGATGGATATTGCAGAAGATGTAACAGATTCCGGGCGCATCGAACGTGACACTGTGGGAGGCTCCCGCTTCGTAAAGGCCGAGATCAAACCGCTTCCCGTTGAACATCGAAAACACATTGTGAAAAAACGGGTCCAGATTCGGAAAATCTATGACCGACCCGACTGGAACGGCCAGTACATGCGGATCAAAGCGTTTGTGTTGCTGAAGGATCCTGAAATGCAGTCGCGCTGAAGAGCGGTCCACGCTGTTGCGATTCGGGCCGCCTGCTTTGAGCCATACGACAGCGTTACTGCTATCGAGCTTTCCTGCCCCTGCGGTCTCCCGCACCACGGAGACGATGCCGGTTACTGTCACGTTCTGCTGGGCCTGGATGTTTTGCTCGAGGACGAAAAAAAGAGCGCACCACAGGCACAACGCCGAACACAACAGAAACAAAGCACCATCTTGTGATGTGGGCTTCTTCAAAATGCAATTCCCGATGTAAAACTGATGTGACTTGCCGTTCGTCTGGGATCGTAAAAACCATACGTCCACAGGCGCCGATACTCGACCGAGAAAACTAAATTAGAGCGTGCCTGATAGATGACGTTCGCAAAGCCGCTCGCATTCCGGCTGATCGGCGAGCCCGGAATGAGCTTCAGATTCAACAGCCTGGATAGACCGGACTTGAACGGCTGATCCTCGCCATAGGCCACGTTGAATTCCATCTTGTCCATGGGTTTGTACTTGAATTGTGACCATCCGCCGATGCTTTCGAGCGGGACGACGGCGCTCAACTGCGTGTACGGCGACCCGGCGAACAAAACGCTTCCGCTTGCTCCAGCGCCCAATCCGCCGATGGCCCTGCCGCGATAAAGTTCACCTGAAAGCGAGAACCATCTTCCAAGCGGCACATCCCAATCGCCCGTTGCGGCCCACGAATCGACCGTGCGGCCAAATCCCCAATTCTGACGTGAATAGTATGCCCCCGCCCCCGCGCCAATACCATGATCACTATCAGAACGGGTAAAGCCCAGCCGGGTTGCGAACGCAGGCATTGCACTGCGTTCTCCTGCCGTCGGGGTTCGATTGTAGCCGGTTGGATACTCCCCCGTCAGCGGGTCGAGTATGCCCCCCTGAATCGAGAACCTGCCTGTTTCCGACACCGCAAAGCGACGTTCGACTTGAAGTTGCGGTGTCCAGGTCCACAGGTTGCCGGATGAGGAGAGTGCCGGGTAGGCCGATGAGGCCAGCGACGTGGGGGATCGAGGCGAGAAAAACGGCGCGTCAAGACCGGCAACAATCGAGGTTTTCGGCGAGTCCAATCGCAACCTTGCTGTCCGGATCCGGACCAGCCCGGATGAAAGCCCGTCGCTTGTTACAGGGTAGCCACCCCAGAAATCCAGGCTCAAGTCGCCACTGGCCTTAAATCCCTCCCATGCGGGTCCGAATACTTCAAGATTGACGCGTGACTGCCGGGCGGACGCCGCAAATGCGCCGTTTGAATCACCTGGGACTCTGGGCATCGCAATGCGCGGCAGGTCCAGATTATCCACACTGCCCCGCGTGCTGAAAGCATTCATGAGAACAATTCCGGAAAGCCGCAGGTGATATTTCGAGCCACTCTCGACTTTTGTCTGATATTGGTCCTCCACCTTTGCTTTCAGGAGTTCCTGTTCTTCCACCACATTCTTCACATCCGCCGTTGCAGCCGGACTGCTCTGTGGATTCCGAATCGCATTCAATTCCTGGCGCATCGCCTCGAGTTGCTGCCGCATTTCGCCGGACTCCTGACGGAGTTGCTGGATCTGCGCTTTCAGTTCCTGAATCGAATCCTGGTTCTGGGCGGACGCAAACGCGGCACAACCCAGATACAGTGCCAGTCCCAGAATTGTGTTTCTCACGAATTCACCTCCTGTAGGGCCTCACGCCGTTCCGGAAAGAACAGTCTGAACGTCGAGCCTTCAGGACCTGTGCTTTCCACATACACTTCGCCTCCATGGTCGTGCATGATTTTCTGAACGATCGTCAGGCCCAGGCCGGTTCCTCTTTCTTTTCCATGACTCACGAAGGGCTGGAAAAGGCTTTCACGGATCGATTCCGGGATGCCCATTCCGTTGTCGAGCACACGGATTTCAATGCCGGTACCGATGGTGCGGCTCGTAATTTCTATCTTCCCCGCATGGGGCGGCACGGCCTCGCATGCATTAAACAGCAGATTTAACATGACGCGCTCGAGTTTTCTCGGGTCGAACCAGCCGCTGCACTCGTCTTCGTGCTTGAACTCGATGGTAATGGATGAGAAGTCGGGCCGCACTTTGACGGCATGGATCGCCCGTTCGATAACCTCATCAACGGGCCCATGCTCCAGCCGAAGAGGTTCTTCCTGTTTGGAGAAGCCCAGCAGTGAACTGATTTCATCCGTCATTCGATTCACCGCGCTGCGAACCTCTTCGAAGAAATCATTGCGTTCGGCATCCGTTAGGTTCCGCTCGGTGAGAAACTCGGCATAAGCCAGGATTGCGGCAAGCTGATGGCGGAGGTCATGTGAAATCGTGCTTGCCATGCGACCGATGGTCGCCAGCCTTTCGGCATGGAGGAGCTGCCGCTGGGTCTGCTGCAGCCTCAGCCGCATCCGCTGAAAGGCCGCAGTCAGAGACGATACCTCGTCGTGGCCCCGTACATTTAAGGGGTAGGTGAAATTTCCTTCTTCAAGTGCTTGAACGCCCGAGACCAGTTGAGCGAGCGGGCGCGTAAACGTGGTGGCCACCAGAAACAGAAGGACGCTTCCCGCCAATACCGCGGCGATCCCTGTAATGATGATCCAACGATTGAGGCTTTGTAGAAAGGCCGTCGCCTCGTCGAATGATTTGAGTACTGTCAAGGTCACCGGAGCGGAGTGTTCGGACGACAGGCGTACCGAGCTGGCAAGAAATCTCTCCGAACCGAGTTGAATTTCCTTTGGCGCGGGACCCGTTTCCACCAGCGCGTCCAGACGGTTGGCGACCTCTGTCTGGTCGGCGGACGGCACGGTCGTCACAACGATATTTGCGCCGTAGCGGAATGCGACCCGACTCGACGCCACACGGCTGACATCTGCGGCTACCGCGTTGTCGATCTCATAGCCGACGGCAAGAATGCCAAACGGCGTTTCGTCCTCTGGCGAGCCAAAATAGATCCGCTGTAGAAACACTTCAAACAGCCGGCCGTCGCCAAACCACCAGTCGCGCGTATCTCCATTCTTCAAGGAATCAACGAGCGATCGTTGAGCATCCGCTTCGGTGAAACCCTCGGTCGCGGTGTGAAGGGCAGCCACTTTGCCCGATCGATCGGCGAGTACAAACAACTGGCTTCCCGCCAGCTTCCAGAACGTGCCCGAGGCGTCCTGAATGGTCGCCGTATCCTGAGATGTCATCAGTGCTTTTAACGTAGGCAGGGTGGCGAGCAAGGCGGCCGATCGTTCCAGCGTGGACTCCCGCTGTTGCTGAAGACTCTGAAATGTCGTAACTGAATTTCGCAGGCCCTGGCTGATTTCATCCCGGACGTGAAGCCGGACTCGATATTGAACCAGCAAAAGCGTCGTCCAGGTCAGCAAAGCCGAGATGAGAGCCAATGAAAGGATGAACTTCGTTTTCAAAGTGCCCTGAAAAAGCTTCATCGCGTACGCATTTATAGCGCACTTTGGGCGGCGAGTGCGATCTATGACGCCTGTTGTAGGTCCGGTCTATGACCGCACGTTTCCGGACCAGGGGAACCGCGCGGTTACAGACCAGAGCTGTCCAGGAGAGATTTCGTAGTCCCCGCCTAAGTTAGGCGGGGACTGGTCCACCAGTTTTACAGGTAAACCAGGTTTACGTCGCATCCACTACATTCAAAACCTTTACAGGCGCCACTTTGCGGCTTCCCGTCCATTTGTCTTGGACACGTATGGTCACAGAACCGCGCCAAATCCGACAGACTGACAACCGAATCCAGAACTCCGCCGCACGAATTCGTCTTTATGGCAAAACACAGCCGGCCTTGCCTTTGTAACCCTAAGAAGCACTGATGGTTACAGTTGGTACTGGGGATGCCAACGGGGTCCGCAGGAGGTTTTTGCATGCTCTTTACAAAAGACATTTATGAGTCGTTGGTTCTTATCGGAGTGATTTCTGCAGCACTCATCTGGTACGGGACCGTGCTCGCAGCACGCGAGGGTCGCGCGCGCGATGTCAAAAAGGCCGCCTGAACTGCAGCAAACCGGCAGAGCGGATTGACGACTTTCTTCGGAAGTGGAGTGTCTAAGGTTTTAATGGCACAGTAACGCCTGAATTTTGGAGTGGGAGGTGATCAACGTGATTTTCAAAGATCGGGTGGATGCCGGAAGAAAGCTCGCGCAGGCGCTGGCTTTTTATAAACGAGAGGATGTCGTGATCTATGGCCTTCCTCGAGGAGGCGTCGTGCTCGGTGCGGAGATCGCACGGAGTTTCGGTGCTCCTTTAGACTTGATCATCGTGCGTAAGGTGGGCCATCCCACTTCGCCGGAATATGCAATCGCCGCCGTGGCTGAAGATGGCCATACCGTCGTGAATCGACTTGAAGTCGATTCGATCGATAAAGAGTGGTTTGAGGAGAACGTTCGAATCGAGCGTCAGGAGGCCCGCCGTCGACGCGAACTGTATACCCGCGGGCACGCGCCGGTTTCCGCGACAGGGAAGGTCGCCATTATCGTCGATGACGGATTGGCAACAGGGTTGACGATGTTCGGCGCCATTCAGGAAATTCGTCATTCGGATCCTGAAAAAATCGTAGTTGCCGTACCCGTCGCGCCTCCCCAGACAGTGCAAGCGCTGAGAGAGGTTGCCGATGACGTCGTTGTCCTCCACGTCACAGCGAATTTTGGCGCTATCGGCTCCTTCTATTCCTTATTTAATCAGGTAAGCGACGAAGAAGTCATCGAACTGATGCATGGCGTCTCCGCACGATGAACGGACTACGAACAAACCAGAACGGCTGCACCGCGGACTTGGCCGGCACGCAAGCGGTGCAGCGCGACGTTAGCGTCCGTCAGCGGGAATAGCTCACAGTGGGTCCGTATCGGCACCTTCGGTGCGATAGCCATGAAATCTGTTGCGTCTTTCCTTGTCAGATTCGCTACGGAGCAGATTTGCCGTTCCCCCCAAAGCAGTTCGTAAGGAAATTGAGGGATATCGCTCATGTGTATGCCACCGCAGACGACAATGCCGCCCTTGCGGACCGAGCGCAGCGCCTGAGGGACCAGATTACCGATCGGGGCAAAGATAACGGCGGCGTCAAGCATCAGCGGGGGAAGTTCTTCGGAACTTCCAGTCCAGACAGCGCCGAGAGATGCCGCAAATTCTTGCCCTTCACGATCGCCCGCTCGCGTAAAGGCATAAATCTCGCGGCGTTGATACACGGCTACCTGGGTCACCAGATGAGCTGCGGCGCCGAATCCGTAGATCCCGATCCGCCTGGCGTCCCCGGTTTTCATCAGGGATCGAAAACCGATCAGTCCTGCGCACAGCAGTGGTGCGGCCTCTTCATCAGAATAGAACTCCGGAATCGGCACACAGAACCGTTCATCTGCCGTGGTGAGTTCTGAATACCCGCCATCACGCGTATATCCGGTAAATTGAGGGGCATCGCAAAGGTTTTCCTTGCCAGCTGTGCAATAGGCACATACGCCGCACGTACGGCCCAGCCAGGGAATTCCGACACGATCGCCGACCATGAACCGCGATGCATTGGCGCCGCACGCAGCAATTCGCCCGACGACTTCGTGGCCGGGAATCAGGGGTAGCTTGGGGTTGGGCAACTCACCATCGACGACGTGGAGGTCGGTTCTGCACACGGCGCACGCCTCGACACGAACCAGGACCTCGCCATCCGCAGGCTTGGGCTCTGGTAGTTCCGTCTCCCGCAGGTCGGCTTTCGGTTCGAATAAAACCATCGCGCGCACGTTGCAGATATTGTAGCGCTTGTAGCGATGTCCGGTGGTTATAAGGCAGGGTCAGGGAACCAGTTGTTCGAACACCTCGTCCTGGGCCTTCGATTCGATGTAAACCAATTGGGATGCAAGGTACACCCCGATCAGGTTTTCACCGACCTGTACGAGATATGCGTCGAGGGTGGAGTTGCCCGTCTTATCGCGCTGGATCGCCAGAATGGTTCCCATGGCGGGATGAAGATCATCGGTCTGGAGGGATTCGACCAGACCACCTGTTTGCAACACCGATGTGGAGAACTTCATGTTCATTTTACCGTCCATCCTTTTATCCATGAAGTACCACTTTAAAGGGCCAGGATCGGTCCCTTCAGATGAGAAATGAAATCGATTTCATTTCTCATCTGAAAGGGGAATCAGATCCGGAGCGTGCCCGTCCTGGCCTTCAAAAATGCTGCAATACCGCCGGCGCTAGCGAGTGAGGCGGCCGCCTCACCCGAGACGACTTCAACTTGAGCCCCATTTCGAAGCGACTGCTCGACGGCCCGTTCCACCACGTCGGGCACCGCCTCAACAGCCCCGCCGCAGTACTGGCACGCCGTTTTTGCAACGGAGAACAATCCGCTGCACTTGCCGCACTCGAATCCTGGCGCCCGGAAGTCCTCGGAATAGATCAATTGCCAGACACGATCGGAATGCACTGCCTGAAGCGTGCGGCCCAACCCGGCAACTGCTTTCTCCGTCTTCGCCGCCGCGGTTATTACATGGTTCACTCTCTCGACGTCGGCCACTTTTTCGTATGCCTCGGCAATTGGCTGTGTTGCAGCGAGAACCTCGGACGCGGTTGCATCGATAGCAATGTCGACATGGCCGATGACGAGCGCGGTCAGGCGTTTTGGAAACACGTCGCGCAGTTCGGCGGTCATTTCACGCTTTCCGGCAATGATGAGCCGGTTCAGATGCCTGCTTTGCACCAGCCAGTCGGTCATCTTCAACATATGTTTCAGGTTCAGCCGGACCCTCTCGTCTGCCTTCCGCTGGATGCGGCTTGCTGATGCGATGTGGTCCGTCCCGCTTGCTTTGATATGGCGGACTCGGTCGGGACCGAAACCTTCATGCACGTGTTCTTCGATTTGCCCGAGAAAGACGGTGAACAGACGCAGGGTGAGCTTGTCCAGCATCACGACGCCGTAGGTCTCCATCTGATCTAATGCGCTGGCCAGCGGCTGGACGAAAAATTTTCGATCCCAGCGGGCTTCCGGTTGGATTGGCAGATCAAATTCCACCGGCTGGAAAAAGCCGTCGGATTGGTCAAAGAACAAGCCCAAACCCAAGCCTGACGGATTGTAGGCAGAAAGGAAGCCGGCAATATGATCCGCGGCCTCCGTAAACTTTTCCAACTCCGCTGCGTCCTGGATTGTCGGCCGGATCGACGCGATCAGGTTTCTCAATTGAGT
Source organism: uncultured Acidobacteriota bacterium (assembly GCA_963738025.1). Taxonomy (GTDB): domain Bacteria; phylum Acidobacteriota; class Terriglobia; order 20CM-2-55-15; family 20CM-2-55-15; genus 20CM-2-55-15. Next base: position 463,891 of record CAVTWA010000005.1, read on the forward strand.
TTCAAACCCGCGGTTGAGATTTGAAGACTGCGACTGATCGATATCCAGGTAGATGCTTAACCTCGAGCGATAAGGCCTTTCGGGCCGTGAAAATAAATCGTGTAATTTATTCCCTTCCATAACTCACCTTTTGCTCATTCATGAATTCAACATGCAGCGTGAATGGCGCGAGATCTTTGAACACAGTTGACTTCTAATCAGACAGTGCATCTGGGCTGCCGTGAGAGAACCCTGCTGCCTCCCTTGCCGAATGGTCTATGAAAAATCGCATGGAGTCATCAAATCGGCTTATCTGACGTTTTCGAAATTCTCCCTGCTTGTCGAGATTGCCTGTTCGTCTCGTAACGCTCATGAAAGGCGCGGTTTCCAGACACTTCGCTGTGGTTCGGCCCCGGCATCAAAAGTGCCAACGTTAAGTGGAGGCCGTCATATAGACCTCGAAAGCCTGTATTCAGTACTGGAGAGGCGCAAGTGTCGACATGGCCATCCGGGAGGCTCGAGTCCGATGGACTCTCCGAAGCTGCCGCGGCGGAGCGGTTGCGCCTGGAAGGTCCGAACGAACTTCCTGCGGCGAAGCCCAAAGGCATTTTCCGCATTTCAGCCGAAGTGTTGCGCGAGCCCATGCTGCTGCTTCTTATGGCGACGGGAGCTGTTTACGTCGTCTTAGGAAGCATGAAGGAAGCGATTGCGCTCGCTGTCAGTATTCTCGTCATCGTTGGTATCACGCTGTATCAGGAAGCAAAGACCGAGCGGACACTCCAGGCCCTGCGTGATCTTTCCAGCCCCCGCGCCTTAGTCATTCGAGATGGGCAACGACGGCGTATTGCGGGCCGGGAAGTTGTCCGTGAGGACGTCCTGGTCCTCTCTGAGGGCGATCGCGTCGCTGCGGATGCGAGCGTGATTTCGGCAGTAAACCTCACGGCCGAAGAATCCCTTTTGACGGGGGAGTCGGTGCCAGTCCGCAAGGCGGTCTGGGACGGCCGTTCTGAAATGCCCCGCCCCGGCGGTGACAATGTGCCCGCGGTTTTTTCGGGAACCCTGATCGTGAAGGGCAGCGGCAGAGCGGTTGTTAAATCTACTGGAACGCACACTGAAATCGGTAAGCTTGGCGCCTTTCTTACCGGTATTGAGCCTGAGCGGACGAAGCTGGAAGTAGAAACGAGATATCTGGTGGGACGGCTGGCGACCATCAGTGTCATTTTGTGCGGCATTGTCGCCATCGGATATGGCCTCACTCGAGACAGTTGGCTCAATGGCGTTCTCGCCGGTTTGGCGCTTGCGATCTCGATGGTGCCGGAAGAGTTTCCGGTCGTTCTCACTATATTTCTGGCTCTGGGCGCCTGGCGCATATCGCGTCAGCGGGTGCTGACGCGCCGCGTACCCGCAATTGAGATGCTCGGATCGGCGACAGTGTTGTGCGTGGATAAGACCGGAACGCTCACCATGAATCAAATGGCGGTCCGGGAGGTGGCCGAGGCCGCTCCTTACAGGCGCGACGAAGTGCTGGCGGCCGCAATGTTTGCGAGCGTGGAAGATCCAGTGGACCCGATGGAGAAGGCGCTTCACGAGGCCGCTGCAGCTTGCAGGGCTGAGCCATTAAGCTCTCAGGCCGATCTCATCCACGAGTATCCGCTTTCCGCGGACCTTCTGGCGATGTCGCGGGTGGTGAACCTGCATAACGGCGGGGAATATCACGTGTTCGCGAAGGGGGCACCCGAGGCCATCGCGCAGCTATGCCGTGTTGCACCGGATGAGATTGCCGTGTCCGCACAGAAGATGGCAGATCGTGGGCTTCGCATCCTCGGTGTTGCTCGCGCCCGCACTGCACACAGGGAATTGCCGCCTTCACAACGCGATTTCAGTTTCGAATTTCTGGGCCTGATCGGGCTGGAAGATCCGGTTCGGTCTTCTGTCCCCAACGCGATTGCGGAATGTTACAACGCCGGTATCCGTGTTGTGATGATCACTGGAGATTTTCCAGCAACGGCGCACAACATCGCACGTCAGGTCGGGCTGAAAAACCCGAGCGAAAGTATTACCGGCGCGGAGCTTGTTCGCATTGCGCCCGAGCGGCTGCAGGAGCGGATCCGGACTGTAAATGTTTTTGCTCGAGTGTTACCGGAACAGAAGTTGCGGATCGTTGAAGCCTTGAAGGTCAATGGCGAGATCGTCGCTATGACGGGCGACGGCGTCAATGACGCACCAGCGCTCAAAACGGCTCATATCGGCATCGCGATGGGCGGCCGCGGTACCGACGTGGCCCGTGAGGCGGCATCGCTCGTTCTTCTGGATGATGATTTTTCTTCGATTGTAGCGGCCATACGCCTCGGGCGACGGATTTACGACAATATCCGAAAAGCCATGACGTATATCTTTGCGATTCATGTCCCGATTGCCGGCATGACGCTGCTTCCCGTTCTGTTCCGCTTGCCCTTGGTTTTGATGCCGCTGCATATCGTCTTTCTGGAACTGGTGATCGATCCAGCTTGCTCAACAGCCTTTGAATCGGAGCCGGAACACTCCAATATCATGAATCGTCCGCCCCGGGATCCTGCCGGCCGGATGTTTGACCTCAGGATGATCAGCTTTGGCTTGATGCAGGGTTTTGTACTTCTCGTCATTACATTGAGCGCATTTCTGATCAGCCTTCACCGCGGCCAGGGGGAATTCGATGCGCGCGCAATCAGCTTCACGACGCTCGTCCTGGGTAATCTGGCCCTGATCTGGACGAACCGATCACGAACACGAACCATCCCCGAACTGTTTCGGTCGCGAAACGTGGCCCTGGCTGCAATAACAGTCGGCGCATTGGCGCTCCTGCTTTTCGTTCTCTACCTGCCTGGCGCGCGAGATCTGTTTCAGTTCTCGACGCTTCACCCCAACGATCTAGCGGTCTGCATCCTGCTCGCTATCGCCAGCGTGACCTGGTTTGAGATAGCGAAGCTGTGGAACAGGCGCAAGGAAGCTCATTGATATCGGCCGCCGTTCACTTGTTGTCCTGACCGGTCTCGCCGGCGGCGTCGATCAGCAGGGGAGGTGGCTCGAATCCAATCAGATATTCGAACTGCTCCCGAAAGGCATCGGGCGTTATATGGGCGGTGGCAGCAAGCTTCGCCAGTTCGTGGGGGTCGTCGAAATCATCGCGGCGCAACCGGATCATATAACGGCGCGCGATGGCATAACGCGTCGAATGGGTATCGACCAGGCGGACGCGCGTGCGACCCGTCTCGCGATCAATGAGCCCCGCAAACGGGACCGGTACGAAGTGACCGCCCTGCATCGAGACCATGGCGGAATCCCCGCCCGCCAGCAGGTACTTTGCAGCGCAGTAACCCAGATCCCGGGCGTACTCCATATCGAAAGGCACCGGGTCGGCACAGCGCAGTTCATAGCCGATGTTCTTGGCCACCAGAGTGGTTTTCACTCCGAGTTCCCTCAAGCGCGCAGCGACCCGCGCCTTGAGAATTTCACCGATATTTACTTCGGCGATGCGTATATGTCCGTGGGCATCGCGTTCGACTTCATGCAGGGACGACAGATCGCGCGGATCCACATCGAGCACGACGCCCTCTGCAATCATCGCGACGCCGTCACGCCGGCCGTAGCTGAGGCGTTTAAGGACAGCGCCAACGAGGGTATCGACGATCGTCTTGAGTTGGAGCGGTTTCGGAAACTCTTCCGGAATCAGCGTCAGCGTTGCTCCAGCGGCCTTGCCGATACCGAGAGCGAGATGGCCGGCCTTGCGGCCCATTGTAATGACGAAGTACCAGCGCGAGGTGGTCTTCGCGTCCACCATCAGATTCTTCACGATCTCTGCGCCATAGTGGCGCGCTGTCTGGAATCCGAAGGTGTCGACCGTCGGTGGCAAGTCCAGATCATTATCAATCGTCTTCGGTACGTGTACGACGTGAATGCGGCCATTGGCGATCTCATCCACCTTCATGGCCGAGAACGCGGTGTCATCGCCGCCGATCGTCAGAAGTCGAGTCACGTTCAGACGGAGCAATGAGATCACGACGTTTTCGAGATACTTTGGATCTGTCGTTGGGTTGGCGCGCGAGATACCGATGTAAGAACCGCCGCGAAAATGGATGCGGCTGACCGCGTCGATCGTGAGCGGGGTCACGTGATCAATGTCACCCTGCATCAGCCAGTCGAACCCATCGCGCACGCCGACGACATCCATGCCCTCGAGCGCGGCTCGAATGGTTGCAGCGCCGATGACTGCGTTTATTCCCGGGGCCGGGCCGCCCCCAACCAGAATGGCAAGTCTTTTATGATGTTCCACACTTTCATGATAGATCGACTTGTCGCGCTCGTGCACTCTGCCGTTGCGGCGGCAAACGACTATAAATAACGTTCGAACCAATCCCAAGCCAGACGCGCCACTTCCTCGAGTGTGCCGGGTTCTTCAAACAAGTGGGTGGCTCCGGGGACGACCTTCAGTTCCTTCTCGCAAGTCATTCGTGCGAAAGCCGTCTCATTCAACCTCAGGACTTCGAAGTCCTGACTACCGACAATCAGCAACGTTGGACACAACACCTGCGGTAAATACTGGTCCGCAAGATCGGGACGACCACCACGGGACACGATAGCCTGGATCCTATCGCCAGTTTGCGCGGCGGTGGCAATTGCGGCCGCCGCTCCGGTACTGGCGCCAAACAGGCCGATGGACACATCCTGCAGGCCGGGATGCGCGTTCAACCACTTTGCGACATAGCCCAGGCGTGTGGCGAGCAAGTCGATGTTGAAGCGAGTCCGATAAATTTCGTCCTCGTCCGCGGTCAAGAGGTCCAGAAGCAACGTGCCGATGCCGTGATGGACGAGCTCGTTTGCAACAAACCGATTTCGCGGACTGAATCTGCTGCTGCCGCTGCCGTGCGCAAAAGCCACCAGCCGAGAAATATCGGCAGGGAGCTCCAATGTTCCCGGTAAATCGACTTCTGCGGCGGGTATACGAACCTCCAAGCGCTTCATGTCTTCCATCGAAGCACGGATTGAACCAGATTTTCTGTAGGGGCGGTCATAGACCGCGCCTACAAGGGGACGGCTGGCGGCTACCAGTACCGAACATGTGTACAGTACACGCTTTTGTATAGTACGCTGACCTCAGGAGTCGCGACGTGGTCTTCTGCCCGGAGTGCAACACGAAAGTTGAAGATTGTAAGCACTTTGTGGCGCCCCTGAACCTTGCACCCGTCGAGGTCTTCGATCCGAAGATCCAGACCCTGGCTTATCAGAAAGACACTCAGACGCTCGAGATCCGGTTCAAAAACGGCCAGGCATGGCAGCTGTTTGCGGTCCCGCCTGCGGTGTATGAAGAACTGACTCGCCAGACGCTCTCGTCATTTCTGAAATTCATCGCTCACCGGTATAAGCCGCGACCGGTCCGCCCGCCTCTGAAGGCCGAACTTTGTCCGGCATGTCATCGGGAAATGAACGAGCGGCACCGGACCTCGGGAAAACCAATGCGTATCCTGTGGCACTGCAGCCGCTGCAATCAATCGCTCTGGCGCGCATATGGCTCTGAATCCGTCCGGGAGCGCAGGCCCAGGTTTCATTAACCGGCAGGCAAGATGCAGCCCTCAACGGGAAGGAGCAATGCGCAATGCGAGAAGTATTGGAAGAATCAATTCGCCTGGAGATCGAGCAGCAGGCCGAAAAATTCGGCGTGAATTACCATGATTTATCGCCGAAAGTTCAGTCCTGGCTGCGAACTCTGGTGATGGAGCAGCTGTACGGGAAAGATTCCGCCCCCGAGGTTACCCCCGAGGTTCCGGACGAAGAATAGCCGGCAGATTTGCTACCCCACGAGATAGGCGTTAACCGCTGGCGAAAGAGACCTGATATGCTGTTGGCTACGCCGGGCCGCAGAGTATCGCCGGTCCGGCCGCCTAAATAAAAAGATTGAGAAAAATATGGGAACTGATGTCAACGAGAATCGGCCGGGCGGGACAATCGACAGCTGGTGTGGGAAGTGCAAAATGATGCTCGCGCACACGATAGAGGCCATGGTCGGCCAGAAGCCCGCGCGTGTCCACTGCAACACCTGCCAGTCTCAGCACGCCTACAAGGCCTCCGAACCGGGAAAGACGAGCGCTCGCACCCCGACCGGCAGAACCCGGCAGAGCCGCTACAAGGTGCTTTTGAATGGAACGAATTCCGATGTGCCGAAGAGTTATTCCCCAAAAGACACATACCAGCAAGGTGATGTTCTGAAACACCCGAACTTCGGGCTGGGTGTCACCACAGCTGTCAAAGACGGAACCAAGATCGAAGTGCTCTTCGAAGCCGGCACGAAACTACTGGTTCATAACCGGTAATACCCTCCCCAACCTCATGCAGGCGCGGGCTTTCCGCCCGCGTCTGCGCGCTTGACTTCACCCTTTGGCACAGCACCTGCAGTCTATATTTGCAACTCCCACAGGAGGTTAAGCATGCATATACTCTGGATGATCATCGTTGGACTGGTCGTTGGCGCAATTGCCAAATTGGTTATGCCCGGCAACGATCCGGGCGGCATCATTGTGACGATGTTGCTTGGTGTTGCCGGATCGCTCGTCGCCGGATTTCTCGGCCGCGCGGTAGGCTGGTATACGGAGGGGCAGTCCGCAGGGTTTATTGCGTCGATCTTCGGCGCGATTATTCTGCTGGCGATTTACCGCCTGATTATCGGCCGCAGCTCCGGAGGCGGAAGCATCCGCCGGGCTGCTTAAAGGCAATTCGGGGACGGTTCCTGATTCATCTGAATTGCGCTACAAGTCCGGTGAATCCGTCAGCCGTCCCCCGGATTAGCCTCGCTGTTTGACCTACCCATATTTTGTCCTCGCACCGCGTATTTCCTCCCGTTACCTCCCTTGGCAAATGTTGCATTGACCCAGGAGCGCGCGACAGGTATATAAATGTCGCATCGATCATCACAGTCCAATGGAGCCAACGATGAAGAAACCGACACTGCTTGTTCTGGCTTTCAGCCTTTTCGCAACGGCCGCGCCGTCTTTTGCGCACCATTCGTTCGCAGCGGAATTCGACGCCAATAAACCAGTTACCATGACCGGCACCGTCACCAAGATTGAATGGATGAATCCCCATGTCTGGTTTTATATCGATGTCAAGGATCAGAGCGGCGCTGTCAACAATTGGGGCTTTGAGATGGGAAGTCCCAATGGCTTGATGCGATCCGGCTGGACCAGGAAATCGATGAAGCTGGGCGACGTTGTAACCGTCGAGGGCAGCCGCGCCAAAGATGGAAGCAATCATGTGAATGCCCGGACGGTCGCTCTTGCCGGCAGCGGTCAGAAACTCTTCGCCGCTTCCAGCCAGGGTCAACAATGAAATTCCCGGCGGCATCGCTGGTTGCGCTGATCGTCTTTTCCAGTTCGCTGTTCGCGCAATGGCCGAAATTCAAACAGCCTGGTGTCCCGCGAGACAGCGAGGGCCGTGTGCTGACGGACGCCCGAACGCCGCGGACGCCGGACGGCAAACCGGATCTGTCCGGCGTCTGGATGAGAGCCGACCGCGATCCGTTGCCTCAAGAACTTGCGGGGGTCGTCACAGCGCGTGGCGAAACGAGTCGCGGTGTAGTGCTCGAGCCCCCGACTGCGCCCTTTGCTGCGGACCCGAATTCACCGCCTCTTGCCACTTTCTTTGACCTCGGCGGAAACATCCCTGGCGGTCTGCCGTTCACGGCGGCAGCGGCGGAACTGAAAAAGAAGAGAATGGCTGTCGATAACCGGGATAACCCGGACGCGAACTGCCTGCCGATGGGGATCACGCAATTCCACATGCAGCCGCAGCCGCGCAAGATCATCCAGACGCCGAATCTGATCGTTATTCTCTATGAGGCCAATTACGGCCTTCGCTATATCTACATGGACGGCCGCAGCCTGCCGCCGCAGGGAGAGCCGCAGCCCTTCTGGTATGGCTACTCCGTTGGCCACTGGGACGGCGATACGCTCGTTGTGGAGACGAATAATTTGCGAGGTGCCGAAGACGGTCCATCGGATGGATGGCTCGACGTCCGCGGCAGCCCATACAGCGAAGAAGCACGCTTCGTTGAACGCTTCCGTCGTCCTGCGTTCGGCAAACTCGAAATTGATATCACTGTCACCGACCCGAAGTCGTATACGAAGCCATTCACAGTGCGGATCAACCAGCGCTTTCTCGCCGATGAAGAACCCATCGAATTCGTCTGCAACGAGAACCAGCAGTTCCGCCAACGCATCAAGGTCAATTAGGAAGAAACCACCAGACGCGCAGGAAGCACCATCGTTTAATGCAGCGTGAGTTTCTGTACTCGCATGTTTCCAATCTCGCCCACGAGCAGGTTGTTTTCGCTGCGGCAGTCGATCGAGTTCACCGTTCCGAATTCCTTCGGCAATTTTCCTGCCCGACCGAACTTGCCAAGAATGGTGCCGTCGAGTTTCATTTTATAGATCTCTCCGGCGACGTCGATGTCCTCGGGCGGATTTGAATTCGAGCTGTACAGAACCTGGTTTGGTCCGGGCGTTATACAAAGCGCCATGGGTGTTCCGGCGTTGGTATACTGCGTCTTCAAATTACCGTCATTGTCGAAGACCTGAATTCGTTTGTTGCCGCCATCGGCCGCGTACACGTTCCCTTTCGCGTCAACGGCAATCGCCGTCACGGTACCGAACATGCCGGGCCCTGTGCCCTTTGAACCCCACGATTTGATGAACACGCCTTTGCTGTCGAATTTTGCGACACGCGCGTTGCCCATACCGTCCGCCACAAAGATGTTGCCCGCCGAGTCCCATGCCACGTCCGTGGGCCGGTTGAACACATCGCTTGGATTACCCGCGCCCGGCAAGGCGCCTCCACGGCCGCCGCCGGCGTTTGCCGCCGCAGCCGGCACGGGAACCGATTCGGGTTTTCTGCCAAGCAACATCAGGACGTGCCCCGTCGGATCCAGCTTCATAACGTACCCCGTCATTTGGTCCACAATCCACAGATTGTCTTGTGGATCGATCCGGACCTGTTGCGCGTACATGAAGCCGTAACTGTTCTGGCCGATTTCTCCGCTGAACTTACCATTGCGGTCGAATCGGAACAGTCGCGAACCGCCGTGCGCGAAAGCGCGAGAACTGCCCAGCGACACGGTGGGGTGGCCGGTTCGCGTGTAGACGAAAATGTCCCCTTTCGAATTCGCAGCGACGCCGGCGACTTCACCTAAATAAATATCGTCCGGCAGCGCCAGCGGATTTGGCGCGGCGTCGAACGCGATTTCCGGAGCCGCACTCTGCGCAAGGATCGTCAGCCCGGCAAAGGACATCGCAACAATAAACAGTGCTAACAAGCGTCTCATGGCCAACCTCCGGATTTATCGGGTGCTTGATGTTTTTGTCAGCGCAGGCTGGAGCACGAGTTTCTGCACCCGCCACGATTCGATTTCGCCGACGATCACCTCGTCGGGATTGCGGCAGTCCATCATGTGAACCACCTGGAATCCGCCAAATTCTTTGCTGGCGTGACCAAACTTGCCGAGGATCGTGCCGTCGAGTTCGAGTTTGTAGATTTCGCCTGTGCTCGCCCACGTGCCCGGGGCGTTCCCGTTGGGATTGGAGTTCGAAGCGAAGACATACTGATGCGGACCCTGTGAAACGCAAACGGTCCAGCCTACTCCGAGATTGTCGTAGGTCTTGAGCGGCTTCAGATTGTTATCGAGAACCTGATAACGATTGTTGGAGCGGTCGGCCACCCAGACATTGCCCTTTCCGTCCACCTGAAGGCCGTGCGGCAGGTTGAACTGCCCCGGGCCGTTGCCGGCGCGTTCGCTGCCAGCCTGCGCAAGGAAGCGGCCGTTCTTATCGAACTTCACCACGCGGTTATTGCAGTAGCCGTCGGAAACGAAGATGTTGCCCTGCGGATCCCATGCCACGTCTGTCGGACGGCAGAAGATGTACTTTTGCGCCGGCGGATTCGGCCCATTGGTTGTTGCGACCGCGCCGTCCACGGCGGGAGGTCTGCGTCCCAGCACCATCAGGAACTTTCCCTCGGGGCTGAACTTGGTTACGGTGTTGGTGCCCTCATCGACGGTCCAGATGTTGTCCTGCGCGTCGACGCGCACGGAATGCGCAAACTCGAAACCGTAATAACCCTTGCCGATTTCCTTGATGAAGGTTCCGTTCTTATCGAACTCCCATAGACGCGTATTCGCGCTTCGAAAGTAAACGAAGATGTGACCTTTCGAATTGGTCGCGACACCGACCGCTTCGCCAAGAGTCTCACCGGCCGGAGTCTTCAGGAAATTCGGAACCGACGTATAGCGGATTTCAGGAACATTCTGTGCCGTCGCCTTCAACTGGGCGAACACGGAAACAGGCAAGAGCGTCACGAGCGCAAGAAAAACAAGCTCGAAAGAGCGTTTCATCGGAAACCTCCATTGGGGCGGAATCGTGGCGGAAGTATACCAAAGGCTTTTGTTTCGGTTTCAATTCGTTAAATTCGTTCAATTCGTGGCTTATCTTGCCGCCACTGCGGGAGCGCTCAATCGCGCGACAATCCGGCGTGCCCGATTCAACGGAGCATCTGCAACAATCCCTACCGGGGCAGCGTCGGGAAATCGCCTCATATTGGCGTACTGCGCCTCAATCACAACGCGGTCTTCATCGAAAGTGAAGGCTGTCGCGCGGTGGATCTTTTCGCCCATATCCGGACGTGCCGGATTGCGGTTTGACGAGATCGTCCAGAAATAGAAGCTGGTCGATTCGGTTTCCGGCGTGATGCCGTGAAAGCCTCGCAGGTGAAAGCCGGCGCGGGCTGGATCTTCGAGGTCGCCGGAGCCCGACTCCATGCCTCCGGTCCAGATCAGGAAATGGCTGACCCGGAACTCGATTTCCTGCCAGCGGTCGATCCGGCCGGTGAAGGGCCACGCCTCGGTATAAGTCGGAGGCGGCTGCGAATCGCGCATGTGACGGACCACACGGACCCAGTCCGGACCGTCTTCAACCTTCATCTCCGGCGTGACGTGAATCTTCGCGTTGCCGCCGATGGTCTGTCCGTGTACGTAGCCCAGATGACTGAGGTCGAGCAGGTTGTCGTGAATCAATTGATATGGCGCCTTATATTGATAAACCTCGCCCTTGAATTGATACAGCGGATCGTCGTGCCAGCGATGTTCCGGGGCTTGCATCGTGGGTTGCGATTCGGCTGTTCGACCCATCCAGATCCAGACGATGTGGTTACGTTCCTGCAAAGGATATGCCCGCACGCAAGCTGCTTTCGGGATTTGCACCTGGCCCGGGATTTCGATACATCGGCCGTCCTGCGCGTAGAGCAGGCCGTGGTAGCCGCAGCGAATCGAGGAGCCTTCAATGACTCCGCAGGAAAGCGGCAGATGCCGATGGCAACAGCGATCCTCGAGGGCTGCCATTTCGCCGCCGGCGCGAAACAACACGATGGGCCTGTCGAGCAGGGTTCGCGCAATCGGTCTGTCCTGAAACTCCGACGAGAACCCGGCGACATACCAGCGATCGAGTGGGAACATGCCGGTAGTATAGCCGAGGTGTGATCGGGGTATGGAACGACAAGAAGCATAACGTGGCTACGGCGTACACAGTCGAGGGGATAGGTGCGTATCGCCCAAATGTGCTGTGGTGATTGTGAGGAACTGTAGTCCCCGCCTAACTCGGCTGGCTTCCGCTCTGCGTGGTAAACTCCCGTTTTCACGGAGAGTGTCATGCGCTACTTATTGACGATCACCCTGTCTCTGGCTCTATTAGGACAAACGAAGCGTGTTGATGATGCGCTGCTGAGGAATGCCGCAAAATCGGCATTGGACGGCGACTGGATAAGTTACGGCCTGACGCCGGGTGAGACGCGTTTCAGTCCGCTCAAGCAGCTCGACCCATCTAACGTGAAACGCCTCGGTCTCGTGTGGTCCTATGAAGTCGGCGACGGCGGGGGCGACCAGGAAGCCACGCCACTGGTGTGGAACAACACGATCTTCGGCGTCACCAACTGGAGCATCGTCTTTGCCGTCGACGCGCGCACGGGCAAGGAAAAGTGGCGCTGGGATCCGGAGGTGAGCCGTAAGGCGACCAGCGACAAAATGTGTTGCGGCGTCGTGAACCGCGGCTTAGCGCTGTATCACAACAAGATCTACGTTCCGGTCAACGATGGACGGCTGGAGGCTCTCGACGCGAACACTGGCAGACCGGTCTGGGAGACCCGGGTCTCCTACGTTGAAAACGAGCAGACGCTGACCATGGCGCCCCGCATTGCAAAGGGCAAAGTGATCATCGGAGCGGCCGGCGGCGACCGTCCCACCCGCGGTTTCTTCGCTGCATACGATGCCGAGACCGGCCGTCAGGCCTGGAAGTTCTATACGGTTCCCGGCGATCCGGCCAAGGGTTTCGAGTCCGAGGCGATGCGCAAAGCAGCCGCAACCTGGGACGGTGACTGGTGGAAGCTTGGCGGCGGCGGCGCGGTCTGGGACGGGATCTCCTACGATCCCGACTCGGAACTGCTCTACGTCGGAACCGGCAACGCCGAGCCCTGGCCCGCAGCGCTGCGCACGAAGGACGTCAGCACCGGCCACGACAACCTTTACGTGGCTTCGATTGTCGCGGTAAACATCGACACCGGAGTGCTGAAGTGGCATTACCAGATGGTTCCCGGCGACGAGTGGGATTATGACAGCGTGCAACAGATGATCCTTGCGGATCTGAACATCAACGGTAAGACGCGCAAGGTGATCATGCAGGCCAACAAGAACGGGTTCTTTTATGTGCTGGATCGCCTGACCGGTGACTTTATCTCCGCACAACCGTTCTCTCGAGTGACCTGGGCAAAAGGGATCGATCCGAAGACCGGTCGGCCCATCATCAACACTGAAGTGAAGTACGGCACGAATCCGGTGCCGGTTTCCCCGGGAGGCGGCGGCGCTCATAACTGGTCGCCGATGTCATACAACCCCCAGACCGGGCTGGTTTACGTTCCGACCCGGGGCTGGGACACGTTCTCCTACGCAACCGATTTCGATTTCAAACCGGATCCGTCGCGTGTCGGACCCGGACAGAGCGGCCTGAAAAGCAACACCTGGGGGCTGACGCCTCAACCAACAGGACCCGCCATCGGACCGGAACCTCTCGATGGCGGTAATCTCGGCACCCTGGTCGCCTACGACCCTGTCAAACAGGAGATCCGCTGGCGAGTGCCGGTCGGCAACAGCAGATACGGCGGGACGCTGAGTACCGCGAGTAATCTCTTATTCCAGGTGGCTCCCGATGGACGCTTGATCGCCTACTCGGCCGAGAAGGGCGAAAAGCTCTTCGAACTGGCCACCGGCCTGCGCAGCGGCATGGGCCCGCCGATTACTTTCACGGTGGACGGTAATCAGTACATCGCGCTGATGGGCGGCTCCGGTGGAACACCGAGCCCGGGCGTCAGCCAGGGAACTCTTTCAGCGACGAAGCCCCGGCTGCTGGTATTCGGCCTCGACGGCAAAGCGGAGTTGCCCAAGCCTGCGGCCGGCCCCGCGCCTGCGTCGGTGGATCCCCACCAGTAGCCCCGCCTCTCCAATGTCGAATGTCGAATGTCCAGTGTCGAACGTCAAATGCATTCGACATTCGGCACCGGACATATGACATTTGACATCCGCTTGACGGGCGCATGTAAACTTCTGGGCGCGACTCAGGAGGCAAAAACATGGCTGGTTACGAGCACGCCCAGGCAAAGCCGGGAACGATCGATTTAAACGACCCCCGTGACATCATCGCGAAGTCTCCGATGACGGTGATGCAGATTGCGATTGTGGCCATCACGATCGGCTTGAATGCCTTGGACGGCTTCGATGTGGCTTCCATCAGCTATGCGTCGCCCGGGATCGCGAAGGAATGGGGTATCGAACGGGGAGCGCTCGGCATCGTGCTCTCGATGGAAGTGTTCGGCATGGCGCTGGGCTCGATCTTTCTGGGCGGCGTCGCCGACAAAATCGGCCGGCGCCGGACGGTACTGGGATGTGTTGCGGTGATGACCGTGGGTATGTTCATGGCCACGACCGTCCACGGACTGGTCGATCTTTCCATCTGGCGCGTGGTTACCGGGCTCGGCATCGGCGGCATGCTGGCAGTGATCAATGCTGTAGCCGCCGAGTTTTCGAATGCCCGAAGACGCGATTTCTGCGTGTCAGTGATGTCGATCGGCTATCCGGTCGGAGCCGTAACCGGCGGTCTGTTCGCCGCCCGTCTGCTTGTCTCGCACGACTGGCGCTCTGTCTTCTACCTGGGCGCGTCCGCGGCAACCATTTTGTTGCCGCTGGTATTTTTCTTTGTGCCGGAATCCATACATTGGCTGACGCAGAAACAGCCGTCCGGCGCGCTTGATCAAATCAACAAGACGTTGCGGCGGCTGGGGCATGCCGCGGTCGGCAGCCTGCCATCACTCACGGCCAGCGCGCGAAAGCGGTCGGTGGCGGATATCTTCAAGCCGGGCCTCCTGCACATCACCGTCCTGGTAACGCTGGCGTATTTCTTTCACATCGTCACCTTCTATTTCATTTTGAAATGGGTTCCCAAGATCGTAGCGGACTTTGGCTTTCCGGCCTCCTCCGCCGCCGGCATTCTGGTGTGGACCAATGTGGGGGGCGCTATCGGCGGCGCGATTATCGGCCTCCTGACGTTACGCTACGGCGTCCGCTCGCTCACCATTGGCTCTTTGATTCTGTCCACTGCGGCCGTCGCGGTGTTCGGCCATACGCCGCACGATCTCACGTTACTGGCCACAGTGTGCGCCTTCGGCGGTTTCTTTACCAACGGCGCCATTGTCGGGCTATATGCGCTTTTTGCGAAGGCTTTCCCGACCCACGTCCGGGCTTTCGGCACGGGTTTCGCGATCGGCATGGGACGCGGCGGCTCCGTGCTGGCTCCGATCATCGCCGGCTTTCTTTTTCAGGGCGGCTACACTCTGCCCACGGTTTCAATGCTGATGGCATTCGGTTCGACCATGGCCGCCATCGTCCTGTTGTTCCTGAAACTCGGGTCGGAAGGTGCGCCCTTGACCGTCCGGCGCCAACCACAGGTCAATTTCAAAGAAGCCGAGGCGTAGAGGGGAAGGGGAGAAACACAAGAAGCACAAGAGGGACAAGAACTCTTCTTGTCCCTCTTGTGCTTCTTGTGTTCCTTCTTCAACCCACTCAGGGTCGCAGGCCGCGAAGTTTCAGCTTGTCGATTTTCCCGGGACCGGTTTTTGGCAGCGCGTCGAGGAACTCGATCCGGCGCGGGATTTTGTAATCCACGAGTCTTTCCTTGCAGTAGGTAAGCAGCTCCTCCGCCGAGATCGTCCGTCCGGCCTTCAAAACGACAAACGCGACGGGGATTTCGCCCCGGAACGAGTCCTTCATGCCAACGGTCGCCACTTCGAGGGTATCCGGGTGGCTGTGGAGGACTTCGTCAACCTCGCGCGGATAGATGTTGTAGCCGCCGGAAATAATCATTTCTTTCTTGCGGTCGACGACAAATAAATATCCCTCATCATCGAAGTAGCCGATATCGCCGGTGTAGACCCAGCCGTTACGGATCGTTTGCGCCGTCTCTTCCGGCCGATTGCGATAGTGTTCGATCATCTGCGGTCCGCGCACGCGGATCTCACCACGTTCGTATGGCGGCATGACCCGCGTTCCGGTTTCGAGATCCACGACGTCGACCTCCGTTTCCGGCGGTGGAAGACCAACCGAAAGGACCTTTCGCTTTCCGGAAACGGGATTGTTCGCATACGGTGCGCCTTCGGACATCCCGACGCCTTCGTAAATCGCACAGCCCGTCGTCTTCTCCCAGTTTTTCAGCAGGTCTTCGGAAAAAGGCGACGAGCCGGCGCAGCAGATCTTCAGATGCGAAAGATCTGCGGACCGGATGCCTTCAGCCGCAAGAATTCCCACGTACACCGTAGAAGGACCGCCTGCAAACAACGTCACCTTGTGTCTGGAAAGCTGCTCGAGCACGATCTCGGGTTTGTAGCGGCGTACGAGCACATGGGTAGAACCGAGATAGAGCGGATGGATGACGCCGTGATGGTGGCCAAAGATATGGAACATCGGAGCGACAGAGAGAGAAATCTCGCGGTCGTATTCCAGCGTCGAGAAATACGCCGCCTCCAGCCTGCAGAAGGCCATGATGTGGCGATGCCGGTGTTCGGCGCCTTTGGGAAGCCCGGTTGTACCGCCCGTGAAAAACATCATCGCGTAATCGTCGGCGTTCGGCAGCGGTTGAGGTAAACCATTCGATCCTTCGCTCATCCAGGCCGCGATGGTATCGACTCCCTCGCCGGCGACCAGAACACGGGGAATCCCCATTGCCTCGGCGACCCTGGACAATCGCTCATGGAACTCCGGCAGCGTCACGATGACTTTCGGAGCGGTGTCCTTCAACAGCGGGATCAGTTCCGAGTCCGAGTAGTTGGGATTCATCGGGCCGACATAGGCGTGGGCCGCCATCGCGCCCAGAATACACACCGGCATCTCGAGACAATTGGTCATCAGGACGGCAACGCGTTCACCTTCCACTCCGATCTGCTGCAGGCGCCGCGCAAAGCCGGAGACCGCGCGCCTGTGCTGGGCGAATGTCAGGCTGCGCTCCTCGCAGATCAGAGCCAGGCGATCGGGCGTCCTTCGGGCAACATCCTCCAGGGCGTGAAGGATTGTGGGATAAGTCGGTGCGTCTACCGGAACTGTTAGTTTCACGTCGGCATTTTAGCCGGATAACCAGCCGGATTAAAATCCGTTAAATCCGTTCAATCCGTGGCGAATTCCCTCTAAGATTCGCAATATGAGTGAAATGGTTCGATCATCGATAACCAACGGCGTGGCCGTGATCACAATTGACAATCCGCCGGTTAACGCGCTTTCTCCCGGAGTGCCGGAAGGAATTTCGACCGCCATTCAGAAAGCCGGGCAGGACTCCGCGGTGCCGGCCATCGTTGTCATTGGCGCCGGCCGGACGTTCATTGCCGGCGCCGACATCAAGCAGCTCGAGGAACACGCGCATGGCCGTGGTTCCGGTGCGCCGAATCTGCACGATTTGTTGAAACAGATTGAGGACTGCCCGAAACCTGTGGTGATGGCTCTGCACGGAACCGCTCTTGGCGGCGGCCTGGAGCTGGCGATGGCAGGGCATTACCGGGTTGCGAGCCCCGACGCGCAAGTTGGCCAGCCGGAAGTTAATCTCGGCATCATTCCGGGAGCCGAAGGTACACAGCGGCTGCCGCGGCTTGCCGGAGTTGCCGCCGCCATCGACATGCTGGTTTCAGGAAAACCGGTGCGGGCGCCGGAAGCGCTCCGGCTGGGCATTCTCGACAAAATCATTGAGGGGGACCTGCAGTCGGGCGCCGTCGCATTCGCTCTCGAAGTTTCGAAATCCGGCTTGCTTCCGAAAACCCGGGAGCGTAAGGAGAAGCTGGGCACTTTGGAATCGAATGCAGCGCTGTTCGCCGCCGGGCGCGAACAGGCGCGCAAGACTCGCCGCAACTTGAGCGCGCCTCTGGCCGCCATCGACGCCGTCGAGGCTGCAGTCGCACTGCCGTTCGAGGAAGGTTGTGAGAGAGAACGTGAGATCGCCGTGAAATGCCTCGCGTCGGATCAGGCGAAAGCCTTGATGCATGCCTTCTTCGCCGAGCGCGCCGTGTCGAAAATACCAGGCATATCGAAAGACACTCGGACGTATCCCGTTCGTCGAGTCGCCATTATCGGATCGGGAACAATGGGCGGCGGCATCGCGATGGCCCTGGCCAATGCAGGAATCGCAGTGATTTTGAAGGATACGGATCAGCAGTCGCTGGATCGCGGTATGCACACCGTGCGGCAAAACTACGAGGCCTCCGTCAACAAGGGCCGCTTCACGCGCGCTGTGATGGATGAAAGATTGGCGCTCATCCGTCCTCAGCTGACGTACGAGGAATTCGAGTCCGTAGATATGATTATCGAAGCCGTTTTTGAAAACATGGCCCTGAAGCGGCACATCTTCGCCGATATCGACAACATCGCCGGGCCCGATTGCATACTTGCGACAAACACGTCCACCCTGAACATCGACGAAATTGCCGCCGCCACATCGCGCCCCCACATGGTCGTCGGCACACACTTTTTCAGTCCCGCCCATGTGATGCGTCTCCTTGAAATCGTGCGCGGCGCCCATACCGGCAGTGAAGTTATCGCCACGGCGCTGGCGCTGGCGAAGCAGTTGAGAAAAGTGGGAGTTGTGGTCGGCAACTGCCGCGGGTTTGTGGGGAATCGCATGATGCTGCCTTATATGCGAGAGGCGCACTTCCTCGTCGAAGAAGGTGCAACTCCAGCGCAAGTCGATCGGGCTCTGCTGGATTTTGGTATGGCCATGGGTATTTTCGCCGTCGAGGACATGGGCGGCATCGATCTTTCCTGGAGAGTCCGGCAGGAATATAAACATCTGGAAAAGCCCGGCGAACGCGTGCCGCTCGTTCTGGAAAAGCTTTATCATCTGGGCCGGCTGGGCCAGAAGTCCGGAGCCGGCTGGTATCGCTATGACGCGAATCGCAGACCGATTGCCGATCCCGATGTCGAGGGGCTGATCGAAGCTACCGCCAAAGAGGCCGGCATCCGGCGGCGCGCCATCTCCGCAGAAGAAATCATCGAGCGGTGCCTCTACGTCATGATCAACGAAGGCGCTCGCATCCTCGAAGGAGGGCACGCACTGCGGGCCGGAGATATCGACACCATCTATCTGGCCGGTTATGGCTTTCCCGGCTACCGCGGTGGTCCGATGTGGTACGCCGATAGCGTGGGCCTGGATAAAATCTTGAAGCGCATTCTAGCGTTCCGCGAGCAGCACGGTGCTTCGTGGGAACCGGCTCCTTTGTTGAAACGGCTTGCGGGGGAGGGCACGACCTTTGCCGCGACGTTTGGATAAGCCACGAATTGAACGAATTCTGAATTCGTTAAATTCGTTCAATTCGTGGCTTATCCAAACTATGATTTCATCGTGCCTTTCAGGAGGGTCACCCCTTGCGAACAAAACTGGTTCTCATCTGTCTCGCATTCTTCGTAACCCGGATTGCTGCGGGCGGCGCCGACTCTCAAGACAAACTGTATTCGGCGATCCGCGCTAATGATCTCCGGCAGATCAAGGCGCTCCTGGATGAAGGTGTGAGTGCAAACACCGAAGGACCCGACGGAATCACGCCCTTGATGGCCGCCGCCGAAACCGGGTCGCTGGATGCGATGAAGATGCTGATCGAGCGGCGCGCCGACGTCAACGCGAGGAATACGTACGGATCCACAGCTCTGATGTGGTCGGTCGCGGACGCGAAGAAGGTTCGTCTGCTGCTCGATCATGGCGCGGACGTCAATGTGGTGGCGCAAAGCGGACGTACGGCTCTGATCGCTGCCTCGTTTACCAATCCGTCTGCGGAAGTCGTACGCATGTTACTCGGCAAGGGCGCGAACGTTGTCGTCATGGATCAGCGAAAAGTAACGCCATTGAACGCAGCGACGTTTGGCAACGACACCGGGACAATCCGGCTGCTCGTCAGCGCGTCCGCCGACATCAACACAGCCGACACCTTCATCGGACTGACTCCTTTAATCAACGCTTCGGGCAACCGCAACCTGGAAGCGGTGAAGCTGTTGATGGCGAAGGGCGCGGATGTGAACGCTGTTTCAAAGACGCAGGACCTGCCGAGGATTCAAACCGGCATCGTGCAGTTCGGAGGCTGGACGCCTCTGTTGATGGCTGTTCCTTTCGGTCCCACCGAAATCGTCAGGACATTGGTGGATGCCGGCGCAAAGGTGAATGTTCAGGACTACCGGGGCTTCACTCCTCTGATGCTCGCCGCTGCCACCGATCGGGCCAATCCGGAGACCGTCGCTCTGCTGCTCGCCCGGGGAGCGGACACCCAACCGAAGACCCGCGCTGGCGAAACCGTTTCGGTATGGGCGGCGAAATACGGCGATTCGGCGGTATTGCACGCGCTCGGCAATGTGCCTGAAGCGTCTCAAGCATCAAAAGACGCCATAAACGCTTCCGGGGCCTCGTCATCGCCTGATGTCCGGACTGCGGTTCAACGCAGCGTTTCGCTGCTGGAGCGAACGACCTCGCAGTTTTTCGTCAAGGCCAATTGTTTCTCCTGCCACGAACAGCCGGCCGCCGCTATTGCGACTGGCGCGGCGCGCGCGAAACGGATCGCCATCGATGAGAAGGCGAACAGCGAGCGATGGAATCAACTCACATCGGCGCTCAACGGAAGTCAACTCGAGGGAGCGGCTTCACTGGGCGGCGCCGACAACAATCTGTACCTGGCCGAAGGGCTCGTGCGCAGCGGTTATGCTCCGGACCGGAAGACCGATATTCTTGCCGCCAATCTCGCCGCGTATCAAGGCGGCGACGGCGGGTGGCATCTCCCCGGATACGCTCGATCCCCTCTTCAGGACAACGATTTTTCGCGTACTGCGATGGGCATCCGCGCCCTGCAGACTTACGGATCGCCCGGGCGCGCCAGCGAAATGAAAGAGCGCATCGAGCGGGCTAAACAGTGGCTGCTCCATGCGTCGCCGGTCACCACTGAAGACTTCGTCATGCGCTTGTCCGGTGTCGCGGCTGCCGGCGCGCCCGCCTCGGAACTACGCAAACTTGCAGAACCAGTTCTCGCCAGGCAACGGCCCGATGGCGGCTTTGCCCAACGAGACGGCTTTGCCAGCGACGCATACGCCACAGGCATGACGCTGTTGGCGCTGGCCAACGCCGGAGTCGTTCAGCCGACCCAGGACGCGTACCGCAAAGGCGTTCAATTCCTCCTGCGGACGCAGAGTGCCGACGGCTCGTGGCATGTGTCCAGCCGGGCCACGAAGTTTCAGATCTACTTCGAAAGTGGTTTCCCTTACGGCCAGGACCAATGGATTTCTACGATGGCGACCGGCTGGGCCACCGCCGCGCTTTCCCAGGCCATTGACTAAAAAGGAGCCGTGCACAACGGGCTGTAGGCGCGGTCTATGACCGCGCGTTTTCCCGAAATCAACAAAATCCGAGCTGTCCAGCGTGAGGGCGTGTTCATAGTCCCCGCCTAACTTAGGGCGTCAACGTATTTGGCGCAGTGAGCGGGTTCGCTGTCCGATATCCGTTGACTGTTGTACGACGATAAATAGGTAATCCGGCCATCTATTAGCGCAACAAGTGCATTTATCGTCGTACAACAGTCAACGGATATCGGACAACCGATCCACGCAGTTACGGCGGCAAGTATGTTATTGCCCTAACTTAGGCGGGGACTGGCCCACCAGGTTTACATCGCAACTACAACATTCAAACCTTTACGTACCAACCCGTCTTGGAGACGTATGCGGTTTTGCAACTCTCATAAGGAGCGCCTATTCAAACGAACAAACGTATTGCGCAACGCCTTC
Organism: uncultured Acidobacteriota bacterium; assembly: GCA_963738025.1. Taxonomy (GTDB): domain Bacteria; phylum Acidobacteriota; class Terriglobia; order 20CM-2-55-15; family 20CM-2-55-15; genus 20CM-2-55-15. The sequence continues at coordinate 485,273 of CAVTWA010000005.1, forward strand.
CTTGACAGCGATTTCGAACGACGATCTGGCCGGCACCTTGAACATGTCGCCCGCGCGGTATGTCTTCCATTCACTCTCGGCCGCCTGACGCACCTGGCATTCGCCGGCTGTGATATCCATGCGTTCAGCACCATCGGTTTTGAACTCAAAACTGCCGGGATAAATCAAACCAAGCGTTTTTTTGCTGCCATCCGAGAATTTCAGCGTGTGGCTTGCAACCTTTCCATCGAAATAAATATTGGCTTTACAGACAGCTGTGACCTCTGGGAACTCCGCCGGTACTGACATTTAAGCTCCTTTGCTGCAACAGTTTGTTTTTGCCTCTCTGTCTTGGTCGCGTCGTCATGGCGTTACAATGCGATCCGGGCTTGACACTCCTCCGGGAGGTCTGGTATCGACTGAGACTCTTGTTTCATCATAAGGGAGCACTATGACGGCAAAGCGAGTGAAATGGCTTCTCCTGGGAATCCCGGGGATAGTTTTCTTTGTATGGACGGCATTGGCGGTTCAGCAACAGGTCAAAAAGATCGACGACAAGACGCTGAAGGCCACAGGAAAAAGTACGGAGTGGGTGAGCAATGGGATGAACTGGGCCGAACAGCGATACAGCACGATGACCCAGATCACCGCTCAGAATGTCGGCAAGCTTGCACTCGCGTGGTCCTATGAACTTGGGCCAGGAGGCGGCAACCAGCAGGCGACTCCTCTCTATTCGAACGGCGTCGTCTACACCGTCACGAACTGGAGCATCGTCGCTGCCGTTGATGCCAAAACCGGCAAAGAGATCTGGCGCTATGACCCGGAGGCAGATCGGACGATGACGCAGCCGGGGAAATCGCGTCTTTGTTGCGGTGTGAACAGCCGCGGCATCGCGCTGTATGAAGGCAAGGTGCTTGTCCCTGTGGTCGACGGACGCATGCAGGCGCTGGACGCCGCCACCGGAAAGCTGTTGTGGTCTTCGTGGGCAATCCCGCAACCGAAAGAAGGCGAGGTCTCCCCGTACTCCATCACGATGGCAGCCCGCGTCGCCAAAGGTAAAGTGTTCATCGGCAATGCCGGCGCTGAGTTTCCTCCCTTTCGTGGCTACGTTTCCGCATTCGATGTAAACAACGGCAAAGAGCTCTGGAGGTTCTACACCACACCCGGCGATCCTTCGAAGGGATTCGAAAACAAAGCCATGGAAGCTGCGGCGAAAACCTGGGCTGGCGAATGGTGGAAGATGGGTGGCGGCGGATCGATGTGGGATGGCATGGCCTACGATCCGGATGAAAACCTTTTGTATATCGGAACCGGTAACGGAACCGTCTGGTCCGCCGACGTCCGCAACGGCGGCAGACAAACGGCGCCTCTCGACAACCTTTACATCGCTTCCATCCTGGCCATCAATGCCGACACCGGACAGTTGAAGTGGCACTATCAATGCACGCCCGGCGACGAATGGGACTATGACGCCATTCAGCACCTTCTGCTTGCGGATATCAAAATCAACAATCGCAATCGCAAGGTCATCATGCAGGCGAACAAGAACGGATATTTTTACGTGATTGATCGCACGAACGGCGAATTCATCTCGGCATCCGAGATGTCGCAGGTGAGCTGGGCTACAGGGATTGATCCGAAAACCGGCCGGCCGAACGTCCATCCGGACGCGCTTTATTCTTCAAAAAAAGGTGTGACCGTGTATCCGGTGCAGATGCACAACACGTCGCAGATGTCGTTCAATCCGAACACGGGCCTGATCTATGTTCCGATCGCCGTCGAGAACACATTCAGCTTCGTGGCGGCCGAAGCCTACACGCCGACTCCGGGCAACCAGAACTTCGGACTCAATCTCGGTGGGGCACGCGGCGGCACGCCGATGGCATCGCCGCCTCCCCACGGACCCGATCGCAAGAATCCGGACGGCAGCAAAGTGCGTGGCGGCATTCTCACCGCGTGGGATCCCGCCACTCAGCAGGAACGCTGGTTCGCACTCGGTGGCGGACAGACGGGCGGCGGCGCCTTGTCGCTGGCTTCCAATCTGGTGTTTCAAACTTTGAGCAACGGTCACCTGAAAGCGTTTACCGCAGACAAGGGTGAATCGCTTCTCGATCTGACACTGCCGCTCACTTCCGGCGTCGGTCCACCGATGACCTTTATGTTCGAGGGCAAGCAATACATCGCTCTCATGGCAGGAACCGGCGGTCCGCAGCGTGGAGCCGGCGGTGGACGTGGCGCAGGAGCCCGCGGCGCTGCAGGTCCCGGACGTGGAGCACCGCCGGCAGGCGCACCGGGTCAAGAGGCAACAGCCGCTGCCGCTCAACGCGGCAACGATGTTCCTGCGCCGCCGGCAGCTGGCGCCAACAACCCGAAGTTGCTGGTTTACTCCGTTCCGAACTAAACGGAATCAAAAAATGGACAGCTGCGGTGCCAGACTTCGACACGATTTGTCTGTCAGCAAGCCTGAATTTTTCACGAGTTTTGTCCCGGAGTGGAAAAGCCACGGATTGAACGGATTTAACGGATGGGCGCATTCACAGACTGTTAACGCGCCCATCCGTTCAATCCGTTCAATCCGTGGCTTGTCCAACACCCAAGTGGACGCCTGCAGGTCGCGTCGCGAAGCGCAACGGCTCCGTGGCCGCATCTCCGCCCTGCGCACCTGAGAAAAACCGCGTTCGATTCTCCGCGGCTTTTGAAGATTATTCTTCCATCAAAAGCCCAGCCTGGGCTACGCTCAGAATCTCACTGTTAGGTGTGGTTGTCAGAACCATAAAACCGGCAAGAGGCAGGTTTGATTTCGTTGGAGGCGCGTAATGTTGCGCTACGGTTTGATCTTCTGGCTAGTCGCTGCGCTTGGCCCCTTCGCGTTTCACTCGCGCCAAGAAGACATTGACGCGGTGCTGAATCATTCGGAACAGCTGTATTACGAGGCGAGGTTCAAAGAATCCGTTGACCTGCTGACTGCTTTAGAAAACTCGATTCAGTCCCGGCCTGATGACTTACCACAAACGGTCCGGCTTAAGTTGCAGCTCGCGTTAGATTATCTCGCTTTAGGCGATGCCAAAAGCGCGAAGGACCACTTCGCCGAAATGTGCACCCTGGATCCCAAGTGTTCGATTGATGTGGAGAAGTATCCACCAAAGGTTCTGACTCTATTTGACGAAGCAAAGGCCGCTCAGAAGGACAACCGATGCCACATGATTTGCGATTCGTTGAAGAGTCACCTTGCCAAGGGCGACGCCGAAGCAACTGTCCAGCAGTTTTCCACGGCAACCGATGAAGAGCGCCGTTGCGGATGCGTAGTCGAGTCACTAAGGACGGCAGCCGAACAGTTCTTTCACGACGGCAGTGAAGCCTACGCAAAGGATGACTTCACGACTGCCGCTAAACATTTTCACGACGCGCTCAAACTGGATCCCGACTTTGTTTTGGCCGTTGAGTATCTCTCCCTCACACAGGCTAAATTGCGTTTGGCCGCCGATCAAAAACTTCTGGAGTGGCGTAAGAATTTCCAGGCTGGAAATGTTAGCCAGGCTGCTGCTGACTATGGGGACCTTGTCACTCTGAACGTCGAAGGTGCAGCCGCCGGGGCGATCGAACAGATTCGAACCGAATACCGGAAAGCGCTGGCGGCGTCGAAGCAGGCATGGGACGCTGCTTGCAGGAGCCTGAATACGGTTGATATGGATCGCCTGCGCCGGGAGGCAGGGCTGATGCGTCCAGACGCGACGATTGGCCAAGACCTCATTGATCAAATGGGGACGTGTTCCGCCAAACCGTGTGTTCGGATGGACGTTGAAATGGCAATGCTCGGCGTGAAGAACAGCAATCAGCCGGAAATCCCGCTAGTCCTGCAGAGAACTCTTGATCACACTCACGCTCAAACGGTCCGGGTCGAAGCCAGAATCGAAGAGAACGGCGATGTAGCCGTTCTAGCAGTTCGCGGCGAAAACCTCGCGATTAACGATGTGTTGCGCAGGGCGGTGGAAAAATGGAAGTTTTCTCCTCCGGTTGTCAAAAATGAATCGCGTTGTGTTGACACGGTCTTTCCAATCGTCATCACACCGTTGCGACCAAACTAGTTGGTTTTTGATGGCAGAAGCCGGACTTGGCCCTCCGGCAACGCATGAGGTGTCACAGTGAATTTTAATTTACGTAGCCGTCGTATGCAGGTGGTGTCAGCCCTGATCTCAACCTTCTTTGCGTTTGGACCTGCTATAGCCGGGCAGGCTGGAACCGGCTTGAAGGTTGTGGTTGTGGAGGGGAACGGAGCACGAGCCGTCGTTTCGAAGTCGGCTCCGGGACCGATTAAACTGCGCGTCCTTGATGCCGGTAACCGGGTGGTTTCTGGCGCCACAGTCGTATTTACATCGCCCGCAAGTGGTCCCAGCGTTTTTTTTCTGAATGGTGCGCACTCGATGATCGTGTTCACGGATCAGCAGGGACTCGCCGTGGCTCAGGACTACTATGCGAACTCCATCGCAGGCAGCTACCAGATTCAGGTTCAAGCAGCGTACAAGGGCGAAGTTGCCACGCTGTCAATGGACCATATGAACGTCATCGCCAGGAAAACGTCTGGCAAGTTGCTCCTGATTGGAGCTGCCGCCGCTGGCGGAGTGGCAATCTTGGCAGTCAAAAGTACTCAGTCATCACCAGCCTCTACGCCAGGCGGGTCCAGTCTCCCAACGATCGTGTTGCTCGGATCTTCCGTCAAAGGTACAAAGTAAGGGATATGCGCGTACTGAAGCAGGTAATGGCAACCGGACTACTGATTGCGCTTTCTAATCTCGTGGCCATTGGACAATCCGCGTCTGTCGGAGGACCCATTCTTGGATTTTTGGCGGACGAACATGGCGCGTCCATACGGCCCGTCCTCGGAGTTTTGGGAGCGTCCGTTTTAGGCGAGCGTCTGGAACTGCCTTCCGGAATAATCCGCGCAACAATCAGCCCAAAACAGGATTACGCCCTTGCGGTCCAAAGGGAGGACGGGCAAGCCGTCATCGTTAACCTTGATATCGGAAGTCCCACGATTGTCCCCCTGGCGATGTGGGCTCTTACCAATGCCACCCTGGTGCAGATCAGCCCCCTGGGTACCGCAGCGGCACTGTACGCCGCCGACTCAAAGAGGCTGCAGATCTTTTCGGGTTTGCCAGGCGTGCCCTCGGTCGCGTTCGAGTTCAACGCATCTATTCTCCCCGGGGATATCGTCGGCATTGCGATTAGCGATGACGCGCAACTCGGGCTCGTCAGCATCGGGAACAGTGAGAACGGTAGCCTATGGGCCGTTAATGCTTCAGGAGCGTGGCTTTTGAACGCAAGCGGACGATCATTGATGAGGTTCCTCGCTCACCGTCACGATGCAGTGGTTGTCGAGGACGCGCTTCAGGAGGTGTCTTTGCTGCAAGACATCGACGGGAGTCCGTCGCGTTTGCCGCTATTTGTGTTTACTGAACGGCAGCAACCTTTCTCGGGTGTCGCTATGTCCGACGATGGAAGAACGACTTTTGTCACGCAGTACGGTTCCGAAAACATCACTATCCTGGATCTCGAGACTGGATCGTCGGCGGTTCTGGCTTGCGGCTGCAAACCAAAGGGATTATTCCCTTTGAAAGACGCTTCCGCGTTTCGCCTGAACGGATTGTCTGGTGGACCGATAAGCGTGTTGGACGTCTCTTCCCAAAATGCTCGAATCGTTGTCATACCTCCCGATCCAAAAGGATTTGTCATTTTGACCGAGAGCCAGTAGCCGCATGAAGATAGCCAGTCGATGCCACGGACGGATGCTGATGGGAATGACGCTGGTCTTTAGCGTCGGAATGATCGTAGCCTGTACCCAACCTGTCTTTGCCCAATCGCCGCTAACGATCACGACCGCGTCGCTCCACGCCGGTAATGTGGGTTCGGCCTACTCTGGCGATTTGAGTGCGAGCGGTGGCACGCCTCCGTATCGCTGGGCCGTGACGAAGGGTCCGTTGCCGGCAGGCCTGACGCTGAGCGGTGCAACAATTGGCGGAACGCCAACGGCAGCGGGCACTTCCAATTTAACGTTGCAGGTAACTGACAGCGGTCAGCCGGCGCAGACGAAACAGATAGCATTGAGCCTGGTCATCGCTCCCGCTTTGCTTGTCATCACGAGGACTTCGTTGCCGACGGCGACGGTTGGCACATCCTATAGCCAGACTCTATCGGCCAGCGGTGGAACGACTCCGTACACCTGGTCGATCGCCTCCGGAAGTCTGCCGCCCGGATTGACGTTGTCTGGCGCAAACATCACTGGTACCCCTTCCGCACCAGGCTCCTCGACTTTCATTGTGCACGTTGCCGATAAGAGCACTCCACAACAGACGGCCGAGATGACTTTTACCCTACCGGTTCTCGCACAACTTACAATTGCGACTCCCTCGCTGCCAGTCGGCACGTCGGGTATTACCTATCAGCAAACCCTGACAGCAACGGGAGGAACGCCGAGCTATAAGTGGTCCATTGCCGCTGGTGCCCTGCCGTCGGGCGTGACCTTGTCTGCCACGGGAACGCTGAGTGGGATTTCGACGGGTGTTGGTACATTCCATTTCACGGTTCTGGTAACGGATGCAAGTAATCCTCCGAAGTCCAGCCAGAAAGACTTCGCTCTCACGATCGGAACCGCGCCCTCGATCGTCACGCAATCTCCGTTACCGGCCAGCATCGTCGCCCAAAACTATTCTCAGACATTGACAGCGTCTGGAGGGACGTCCCCGTACCACTGGGTTTTGGTATCAGGACAGTTGCCGCCTGGCATTGCTTTGTCCGACGCGGGATTGGTTTCCGGAATACCGTCGGCAGCCGGTACTTTCACCGCGACCATTCAGGTAACCGATAGCGCTGGCAGGACCAGTACTCAATCGTTTGACCTGCGCATCGATAGTCTCCTGGCGATTACAACTGGCTCACTACCCGACGCTGCCGTCGGTACAAGCTACTCAAAGCAGCTCGAGGCGTCGGTGCAAGCGGTGCTGACCTGGTCTGTAAGTTCCGGCAACCTTCCGCCTGGCTTAGCCTTGGCTGCATCTGGCCTCATTAGTGGAACGCCTACGGCATCGGGCACCTTTACCTTTACCGTTCGGGTGACGAGCGGGCCACCGGCGCAAGCTGCGAACAGCAGTTTCCAGATTAAAGTTGGTCCGGCACTCACAATTGCGACGGCCGCTGCACTGCCACAGGGTGTGACGTCTACCCCGTATTCCGGAGCTTTGAGCGCCACGGGAGGCCTGCCGCCCTACGCCTGGTCCATCAACAGCGGCGCTCTTCCAAACGGTCTGACGTTGTCCATTACGGGAGCGATCAGCGGCATGCCAACCGTGAGCGGCGACTTCACGTTTACAGCGCAAGTTGTAGACAGCGGCGGGGCGCAGGCATCTCGTGGATTTACGGTATCGATTCAACAAAGCACGCTACGGATCACCACACAGACCTTGCCTGTTGGCATCCAGGGTTCCGCATACTCCCAGCAACTGCAAGCCAGTGGCGGAACCACCCCTTATTCCTGGGCTGTGGTGAGTGGTAGTTTGCCACCGGGTTTGGTTTTGACTTCGGCGGGACTTCTGCAAGGCACGCCTTCGCCGGTCGCGTCTGCAACCTTCCGGCTAGGCGTCATCGACTCAAGCGGTGCTAACGATACCCGTGACTTCACGATGGCCGTGGGACCCCCGATAGGACCCTTATCATTGACCGGAGGGCAAGGAACGGCCGGCCCGGCACAGCAGTTGCCGATCGGACTGTCGCTCTCCGCCGGATACCCTTTTGCGGTCTCCGGGACATTAAACATGGCGTTCGCATCGACTGCAGTCATACCAGCCGACGATCCCATGGTGCAGTTTTCTACAGGCGGCCGCTCCGTGACCTTTACCATACCAGCCAACAGCACAACGGCGTTATTTCCTTCCCAGTTGATGCTGCTGACGGGCACTGTTGCAGGGACCATCACTGTGACCGCTTCCATTCAAAATGGTGTATCCGCTCTATCGCTTGCTTCCATCACCATCCCGCCGGTGGTTCCCACGATTACCGCCGTCAACGCGAGCAGGATCAGCGGAGGGTTGCAAGTTACAGTCTCGGGTTATTCAACAGAACGCAGAGTGAGCGAAGTCGATTTTGGTTTTGACATCCGATTAGCTAGCGGTGGTACTCAGCGCGTGAACCTGGCCAATGCTGCCGAACCTGAGTTTAAAAATTGGTTTCAAAGCACCGCCTCGGCGCCGTTTGGCGGCACTTTCGTATTTCAACAGATGTTTGGGGTCAACGGAGATTCCACCTCGATCGAGACTGTCACGATCACGATGAAGAATGGGCAGGGGAGCAGCACTTTCTCGCGTGTCCCGATTACATCCAACTAAGCAATTCGCATCCACCGCACTTCGTAGTCAAACTTCTGTCATTATTTTCATGGTCTAAATGTTTAACACCGTACAGTTCAAAAATTCGATCTTGTATACATTACTTGAGATCTCACGTGAGGCTCGCTCATAGTATTGGCTGTGCGCCTCTCTTTCGACCCATTTTCATATGTGCTGCTTGCCGTCGCTGGATGGATGAGCGGATGGGCCGACATCAGCAGGCACAACGACACTACGGCCACCACCGTCCTACGCTGCGGATCGCTTCGGCGATGTCTTTGCTCGCGGCCGAGCCGCCCAACGTTCGGATGACGGGAGAGAGTGCGACCAGACTATTCATGAGCCCGGCACGGCTTCCTTCCGCAAGGCGGATGAGGGCCTTGTCCCATAGGGTCTTCACTTCCCGTAGGTCACTAACGTCGAGAGCCCTGGCGACGCCACTCAGGGCGCCAGTGGATTTCGCGTGCAGGGCCAGCTCGGTTGCCATGTCCATCGCTTCGCTGCATAAGCCGAGTTGGGCGAGCCTGACGGCAGCGCCCTTCATGACGTTTCTGCGGAGCGACTCATCGCTGAGGCCGCCCGCGAATTGCAGGATCTCCCGCAGCCGCGGTTCAGATACGAAGCGCACCAGCCACTCCAACACGAGCGCTCGGTTGTAGTCCACCGTCAATTCCGGAAGCGCCGCCCAGACTTGGTCGATATGGCCGAGTTCCGCCAGGCGCAGCAGCACGTTGACCAGCACTTTCTCGGTCGACAGGCACGTTTTGTCCGGGGACTGAGTCATCTCCTGGAATACCTGTTGCGCCATCTCTTCCGGCAGCAACAGAGACACTGTCGCCATGGCGTCCCAACTCCAACCGTCGAGCGAGCGTGCGATTTCGAAGGCCCGGCGGACTAGCGGTTCGGGTAGTCGCCCCGATATCTGTTGCATTGCCTGGCATTGTTGATGATCGGTTGGCAACCGAGTCAGCAGCCAAAGCGCGGCGCGCGGCAATCCGGCCGCAGCAACGATTCCCACGATTCGTGCAGGCAATGACGGCTCCGGACGTCCACCCATTGCGACAGCCAACAGCGAGCTTACTGGCGTGAGCGCCACCTGGAGCGCTCGGCGAATGGCACGCTTCCACCCTGCAATCCCGATGAGTGCCTCCACAGAATGCAGCCGCTCCCAGGTGTCGCCAATTTGCGGAGCAGACGCGACCGCCTCGCCCAGGACATCTGCCGGCAGGCAAGGCGCCAGCGGACCAATCAATTCGTCCCAGGGCCTGCGGTCCACGTACTTGAAACCTGCGACATCGATGATGGTGAATTGCTTGAGAAGGATCCGCAGCGCCTCTTTGGGATGTCCGAGCTCGGCCAGGCGCGGCAGGATTCCAGCCAAGGCTCTAGTCGACTTCGTCGACCGCGCAAGAGACAGCGCCCTGCGCAAATCCGGTTCAGAAAGGTAGGGTGCAATGTCAGCGAGCGCGCCAGCGTGCTTCCCGGCGACTTCTGCCGCCAGAATATCCTTCGACAGCCCCATTTTCGCCAGGCCACCCGCAAACAGCATGAGCGAAACGGAGTGACGGATCAGGATTGCGTCCGGCTGTCGCACGCCACCCACCAAGTTCAGCGCCCAATCACGAACCTGTTCCTTCATTCGCGCGTCAAGGATAGAGAAGGCACCCGCTAACGCCATCAGACGGGCTCGAGCCTCGCCGGGTTCCTCACGATCCTTCGGCGGCCATGCGGCTTCTGAAGCTTCCTGCAGGCACTGACGCCGCCTCGCCTCCGCCTCGCGCGGAGCGCGTTCCGCGGCCGCCACGAGAAGGCATGCCCGGAACGGTGGCGAGAACTGCCGAGCGTTGTCGAGAAGTGCGGGGTCGAGAGGGTCGGTGCTCAGAGCCAACTCCGCCCAGAGGGAATCCCAAGACGAGAGGGCCCGCATCGCCTGCCGTGCTTCTCGCTCCATCGCCTCCCGCTCGTCGCCGCGTGCAGCGGCTGCAAGTCCGACCAGGGCGAGCGCACGCTCTTGAGTGTCGAGGATCTCACGCGCATAGAGCACCGCCTGATCGACTGTCCACACACCTTTCTCGACCAGTGCGACCAGCATTTGGCGAGGCAGGTTGCGGGCCGCATTGTTTACGGAGCACGTGATTAGCGCGCAGCGTGCCTGGACGGCCAGATCGCCACTCGCCGCGCTGAGAGTCCATGCTCGCGCGACGTCGGCGACAAACTGTGGAATCGCCTGGGCGGCTTCCTGGACCCGGTACCACAGATTGTCCGATCGGCCGATCGATGCTTTCCGTTCGAGACGCAGGAGTTGGTGTAAGTCGCCGGCGCGTCCGGCCATTTCGAGGTGAGCCGCGAGCCAGCGGCGTCCGTAGGCTGCTTCCGGACCGACCGCAGGCACATCGCCAAGTTTCGGAAGACCTCTCGCCAGCCCGCCCCACATTGTGACGTAGTACTCGGCGAGACGGCCGTGCGCTGCTACGGTTGCCTCTGCCAGTTCGCGAATGAACTCTCTGTCACCGGTATCCTGCGACTCGACGGTTCCTTCGAAGAACTGGCGCAGGCTCGCATGATAGATGCGATACCGCGCCGGCGTGCCGTCCGTCACAGCAATGAACGCACGCCAGTCCCTCTCGAGGCGGCGCCGCAGCTCAGCAAATTCGCGCTGTGTTCCGGACTGGGCGCGCAGGAACTCGGCTGTGGATTCTTCCTGCAAGGCGGCCAAAGTTGCCAGAACTTTCAGGTCAAAAGTGTCCCAATCCTGGATGTGCTTGTCGCGCCAGCTCTGCCAGAACTTCGCGTAGTATTCCCAAAGGCCGCGCGGAAGAACATTCAGGTCAACAGGACCGACGTTGTGAGCGATCTCGGCCAACAGGTAGTGGACGTAGATCCACACACCCTGGCTGCGCCGCAGCACCGCTTCCACAAAATCCGTTTCGGTCGCTGGCCGCACAGCTCGGCGGATTGCTTCGTCCTCCACTCTCGCTTCGAGCCAAGTACGGAGGTCGCGCAGGTTCTCGACTCTGTCAGCGTGAATTTGTTCCTGCACGCGCGGCGTGTCCCCAGAGCGCAGTCGCACTGGAACCGGCCGCTTCGAAATGACAAAATAGACGCCCTTCGGCGGTTCTTCGGGAAGACCGAACGCATTCTCCTGCTGTCCAGGAACGGCTTCGTCGAGTCCGTCAACAATGATGACAAGCTTGTTGCCGAGTCCAGCGATCGGCCCCATGCGGAGCTTTGCGGAAGCCCGCTCCAGCATCTGCGCGAAGTACGCAGGCTGACCGGCGATCGGCGGCAACACCGCCGGAATTCCTTCGCCCGAGAGCTCGCAGGTCAGGATCACCTGTGCTGTGAGGCTGCGCAGGGCCATTCCGGTCTCGCGCGACGTCTCCGCAAAATGATGGATGTATCCGCGCTGCCGCACGAGATGGGCAAGGAATGCGGTCTTGCCCATGCCGGCGGCGGCTTCGAGCACGAAATAGCCGCGGTCGTGCGCTTTAAGGAAGGCATCGAGATGCCCCGTCAGCCACTCACGCCCGCAAAAACTATCGACGCCCGCGCGCCGGAACACGGCGTCGGCGGGGATATACGCGTCACGCAGACGTTCATAACTGCCGCTGAATAAATGCAGTCCGGCGGCTTCGAGTTGCTGTCGCACTTCGACAGGAACCAAGTCGACATCGCGGACCGCGCGGACGAGCGCTTGAGCATCCCAAGCCGGGCCCTCGCCGCGCACCACCTCCTCCAGACGCTGCTTGAGAAAATTGTCCGCAAGCCAGTTGTGCAAGTCGACTGCGACTTTCGAGCCCAGTTCGGAAGCCTCCGTGAACTCGGTGATGGTGTGCGCCCGCAGGCGGACTTTGAACGCGGCAAGCCGCGCCTGGTCCTCCGGAGAATCGCCAGGAAAGGTTTGCGCGCCTGCCCCTTTCTTGAAATAGATCAGGCAGGGAAGCTTGCGCTGCAGTGCGCGGGTATACTCCTGTTCCGTGATGCCGGAGCCAAAGCGATGGCCAATGATGCCGACGTAGACATCGCCGCGGCCGATCATGCCCACAGATACCCCCGCGGTGCTCTCGTCGTGGCTACCGAAGTACTCCATCCCGACGAACTTGGTTTCGTGCATCTGATGGATCACTCGCTCTACTGCGGCCCGCTCCGGTTGGAGGTCGAGCCACGTGGAGCTGACGTAGACTCCGGCAGTGATCGATGGCATTGTACCGGTTAGGATCGCACGCACCAGCGGAGGATAGCCAGAGCAAGTGGCGTACTGTTCAAAAACTCGATCTCATTGAGACTAACCAGCGTCTAAAATTCAACGATGATCAGCGCCCACCGATTGGCGGCCAAAGCTAAAAACCTTGGGCGTCAGATGTTGGAGCAGGTAGCGACGATCGCTATGCCGGAAACTCTGTTGACGTGGCACGGAAAATACGAGTCTGGAGCAGGCTGTTTCGTGATTTTGAACACTACGCGGAGAGAAGGGAACTGAGCGTTATTAAGATAAGATCCAGCATGCGCCCGCAGCCTGTCAACGACTCGACGCAAATCCAACAATTCACAACATGCAGATGAGGTTTTCAGGAAGCACAATTTTGGACAGTTCATACCCCGGGCTTACGCAGAGTAAGCCCGGGGTCAGGTCATGCCATCAGTCCGTGGATCAATAATGAAGCGGCTTCGGCGCAACCGTCATCAAAGAGCTTGTCAGTGACAAAACGAAATGAGACATCTGTCAGGCACCGGCAACAAGATCCGTGCTTGTCCCGACTCCCGGAACAATCTGCTGAGGTGACCAGCTGGTTCCGTTAAAATAGGTGTACCAGATGCGTTCATCGCCCAACATGCCTTTCCACGTCATGTAGAGGAAGTTCCCATATGCGCATATCGACGGGCCGATACTGCTCCACACTCCCGGAATCTGCTGTTGCGGCGCCCAGTTTGTTCCGTTAAAGAACGAATACCAAAGACTCTGGTCCGATAGCATTCCCTTCCAGGTCGCGTACAGCCGATTCGCATACACCGCGAGCGACGGGCCTTCGCTGCTCGCCACACCTGGGACGAGTTTCTGCGGTGCCCAGGTTGTGCCATTGTAGGTGCTCCAGTAGATACCCTGATCCCCGTACATGCCCTTCCATGCGGCAAACAGCAGGCCGTTATACACGGCGAGAGCCGGGCCGACACTGCTGGCGACGCCGGGAATCGTCTGTTGTGGACTCCATGACGTGCCGTTGAACGACGACCAGAATAGGCGCTGATCGCCCTCGAGACCTTTCCAGGCCATATACAGTTTTCCGTTGTACACCGCGAGCCGAGGCCCAGTACTCGTTCCGACGCCGCTGACGAGTTGTTGCGCCGCCCACGTCGTGCCGTTGAACGATGACCAATAGATTCCCTGGTCGGCGAGCATTCCCTTCCAGGCCATGTAAAGCTTGCCGTTGAAGAGTGCTAACGCAACTCCGGAACTGGTCGCGATATTGGGTATGAGTTGCTGTGGAGCCCATGTTGTCCCGTTGAACTCCGTGTAGAAAATCCTGTCGTCGCGTTCGATTCCTTTCCATGCCATATACATCTGGCCGTTTGTGAAATCAGCGAGGCCGGGGGGTAAACCGATGCCCTGAAGCGCTGTCATCATCGACGCGCCATCAATGCTGCCGAAGCCGGTGCAGGCGTCCCAGTTTTGCTTTGCGCTGTATGCCCCATTACTACCCGAGACAACGTCGCGATAAATGTATGGTCCGGCGAAGGCGTACAGGTTGTAGTTCAGGTATCCCAAAGGTTCGCCTAAGCTGGCGTTCAACACAGCGACCATGCCGGCGTACAGCGGTGCAACCGCGCTGGTGCCTCCGATTGCACCCGTTGTCGCGCCATTCAAAATCAGGGGATAACCGCTCGCGGGATCCGCGTTTCCGGCAATATCCGGAACGCCGCGTCCGATGTGGCCGGCAGGATTGACGGACGTTGGAATTCCCGCCCATGTTTGCCAGTATGGAAGCGGGAAGTGGTTGCTGATACCTCCACCGCTTCCACCCCATACCACCTGCGTAAAGGACGTACCAGAAACATTTTCGATCGTAGTGCCACCGCAACCCGTCACCCAGGGATCTGATGACGGATACAACACCTGCGCCGGGCTTTCCGATCCGCTGTCTCCGGAAGAAACGAAGATGGAAACACCAACCACAGCTGCTTCGCTGAGAGCTTTACTCACGGTGTCGATGGCGGAGCCCCAGCCGCTTTCGTTGCCTGCCCAACTGATGGACAGCACGGATGGACGGTTGGTGGTGTCATGTATAGCGGTTGTGATTGCATCGAGCCATCCTTGCAGCGTGTTGGGCGCGAAATAGACGACTATTTTTGCTCCAGGCGCCACCGAACCTGCGACATCGATATCCAGAACGACCTCCAGATCGGCCGATTGCCCGGGACTGTTGGTCACGCCGTCGACACCGACGGTAACAATGTTCGGAACGGGAACATGGACGACATTGGTGAAGTAGTTCTGAATATCGGCGATTTTGAAACCGCCTCCGAACTCCAGAATGCCGATCGTCTGACCGGCAGCGCTGTTTGTCGGGAAATCATACAGTTTAGCGACGGTAGGCGGCGTCAGCGGGCTAGTATTCTGTGGCGACACAACATCCATCGCCGGCAGACGAAACAGCGGTTGAGCCATCGTCCGATTATCCAGTCCGTGGACACTTTCGACGATGCTGGTCAGGTTTTCCGGAATGTGGACGCTGCCCTCACGTCCGCGATAGGTTTCTTTGGGCGTCTGATAATGGTTGAGTTCCACTTGAAAAGCCTGACTCATCTGTTCGACCGTACCGGAAACCCGCACCGTACGACGGGCGGTACTGGTCTCTTCGACTTTGAGTCCATTCGACTGCGCGAACGCCGTAACCGCATCCATATCTGCCTGATTCGCACCGTACATCTTTGCAAAATCTTCACGGGACAAATGCTTGCGCTCGCTATGCGGCGATGCTGTGAGACCTGCAATGTCCAGAGCCGCGCTTCCGGGCTGCGGGCGAACCCGAATGCTGACTGAAACCACTTCTTTGGGATTAGCGGGACCGACCTTGTGCGCTCCGACAGCAGGTTTCTTGTCGCTGTTAGGAACCGCTCGATAGCCTGAGGGAACTGCCATGATGTGACCTCCTGAATTTCGTTATTCTTATGTCTCGCTGATCAACGTATTTTGCGGTATGTCTTCAGAGCTTCAAACCGAAAACTCCGGAAATGTTTTGAACTGGGCGAAGGATGCTGGATCTCGGCGGCGCTGATCGCGGCCCGTTCGGTATCGGTGCCGACAGAACTCGACCGCCGCATAACTGACCGAGGCAAAGACTCCTTCAGAAGTCCATAAACCCTTGCTTGCAGTAGTGTTTACTCATCGCAGCCACGTGGACGAATTGCGGCGTCGAAAATACGCCCCGCGGATTCGAAATGACGGGATCGTCGGAATACGTCGACTTGCCGGCAAAATGACTAACACCAAGGCAGCAGCACAGCTCTTCTCCTCGCCATCGAGGGTGTTTACCTTTGGCCTGATACGTCATTGGAACTGCAATCGCGCTGTTGTCGAGCTTGGTAACCCACAGTTCCTTTCCGGTTCTTGCATCGAAAGCGCGGAAACGCTTGTCATTGGTTGCGCCGATGAAAACGACTCCGCCGGCCGTTGCGATGTAGCCGCCATGTTGATGCGGCCCGTGTTCTTCTTTCCTTTCGGGAAGTTAGCAGCCCCTGTAGGAGCGGTCTATGACCGCGCGCATTGCCTGGAATCAACGAAATACGCGCGGTCACAGCCCACGTGTCCAAGATGGAATGGACGGGAAGCCGCAAAGTACAGCGCATGGCAAAGGTTTGAATGTAATGGATGCGATGTAACCCTGGTTCCGTAACGCTGTGGACCAGTCCCCGCCTGAGTCAGGCGGGGTGCCTTCGCGAAGCGAAGGCGGGGCGGTCTGTTCAAAGCCGCGTAGCGACCTTTTAGATATTCGCGTAGCGCACCGAATGGAATAAGGAGCGCCATCGAGGTTATCGGAAGAAGACGATGAGGCCCCGAACACTAACTTTCACGGGATCGTCGCTGTTCGAGTCCGTCAACCTGATCGTGCAGGAAAGAGTGGTCGGACCTGCGAACCCAACGCTGACCTCGAACTCTCCTAAAGGTCGCTCGGTTAAGTTCGCTCCACCATTCGTCACGAACGCGTTGAATAACGAGCTTAGACAGACAAAAGCCCCCGCTCCGGCAGGAGGCGTAAATGACGCTGTTTGGGTTGTCGGTCGTCCGGGCAGCAGGTTGTTCGGACCGCCTTCGTTGAAGAAATCGAACGCGAACCCGCTGACCCCGACGATTGCGGTTATGGGAAGAACGCCCCCCACCCCGCCGGTTCCTGTGTCCAGAGGTACGACTTGGCCGGCGGGGTGGATAATTTGTGGCACATCGGTAAGTTTTTGAAACCTTTCGCTCATGGGACTCTCTTTCTCTACGATGGGAAAATGGGGATGGATTCTCTAGTCGTCTCCATTTCGTGCGTGAATCGATTAAGCCGAAAAACCCTGTGACTCTTTGGCGATTGCCGGCAATGAAGAACAGTTTGTGACGACCGCGCTCAGACCCAGTGGCCAGTCACCGCTTATAATACCTGCAAGCGCCAGAATCACACATCCAACTTGGATCTGTCAAAGCAGATGATGGCGGCCGTCGCAGTCGTCGTTCTACATCACATCACCGTGAGCGGCGGACGTCGGCTGCCGTCTCCCGGATGCCAACAGCTACGTCCTTCCATGCGGAGTCACTGTTGGGCCAAAGGGTAACCGGGCGGCCGCCTTTGGGCAGTGCCTGCAGGCTGGCAAATCGCGATGACTCCCAATCGGCATCGCGAACGATGATCGGAACCACGCGCGCGGTTTTCTCCGCGTGCCGTTTCATGGCGCGGTCCATCTCAATATCGTGGCAGTAATCGGACGCGATGAAATCGGGGCTCACGAGCAACAGAATGATATCGGCCGATTCGAGATTCTCGTCGATCGCGCCTGCCCATTTGTCGCCGGCGGTGATCTGCCGGTCGTGCCAGACCGAGAGTACGTTTTGGCGGCGCAGCAGCGCCAAGCTGGTCTCCAGTCGTTCGCGCAGCGCTTCGTCTTTATGTGAGTAGCTGATGAAGACCCGTAGCGGCTCGTCCGGACTCTTGCTGCCGAACTGCTTCGGGGCGAGTTTGACGAATTCATCGAGCACGATTTTCTTGGGGGCATTTGGTGCAAGGAGAGTGGCGCGGCAGTTTAGGTGGGTCGCAGCCTTGAGCATGCTTTTCAAGGCTTCGTAAACGACACCCGTTACGAGCACCACATGATCGATGTCCTGCTGCATGGCGTCAATCGCGTGCAACTCCAGCGCCTCTTCGGCTTTCGGGCGATAGGCGCGCGCCCTGTCGGTGCTCAGATCTGTGCGATGCACGCGGAGTCCATCGCGCTCGAACACGCGGGCGGCCTTCTCGTCCTGCTTATCGCAGATGTGCAGGAAATAGTCGATGTCGCGTCCATAGCGGCTCACTAGCGCACGAATATCCGCGGCATTGAGTTTCCTGCCAACGGTTTTCGACGCCCACACCTGAAGCGAGTCGCCATCGACGTAGATGCCGGTGAGCTTTTGCTTGTCGCGCCTCTTCACGGGTGAATACGATTATAAAGGGTTTCTGAAGGGAAACAGTGCGGTCGCTATCGCCCGACTGTGCAAGGAGCGAAACTTTGCCGGAGAGCGCCGCCCCCAAGGATTAGCAAGAGATGGCGAGATCGATTAAGGAGTTTTATCACCCGATAAAAGCTGAACCCTGGGGCAAATGCCTCTGCTTGGATTTGTCTCAGTTGCCTCGTCTATGACAAACTCCGTAGGGTCAAGGAAAGTCGTCCCGAAGCCGTCGGCGTTCTGCGTTTACACAATCGGAAGCCGATGGCAATTGGACGAAAACGACCACTTGGGGGAAGTGACCCAAACCTCTCGCCGCTTGCCAATCCAAGTAGTGAATGATAAAGGACGCTATCGCCAATTTACGCGACCCGGTCGGGTCCGCGCGTCGTACTGGATGATCGAGTCGATCTCAGAAGCGTCGCTACGTCTGTGGGTAAGTGGAGATGGGTGAGCCGCATTGCGGCGGCCTGCGCTCATGGACGTTTCAGGAACCTCAAGTAGAACGCCGCGAAAACCAGGACGATTCCGACGTTCACCATCAGCCGCTCCCAGAACCGGTTCCTGAAGAACAGGACGTCCACGCCAACCACGACGGCTGCCATCGCGAGCACGTAAAACACGACGGCTGCATGTCTTCCCATCCTTATCTTTATACTACGAGCTGCCGCGGGTCGTCGGTGAACTGTGAACCCGCGGGACCAATCGATAGCACGACATCAAAGGACGTTTGCTTCAATAGTCACCGGGCCAGCCCTGGGGAGCTGCCAACTTCGAGCCTAGCCATCATTATTTAATTTCAGTTACCCAAGTTACCCACAGCCAGAACTGCGCCACCGTCCGAAACTTGCGCGGATGAGATGATGGGGCGGATGGTGACCGGGGTGCCCACACATTCAGCACCAACATGCTCAGTTCTCAGAAGGCCGCTCTAGCGCATCAATCACAACCGCATCCACAGGCGCTTTGGTAGCTTCCAGACGCAGCCCAAGCTGTTCTTGAACTGCTGTGAACATGGAGGGGCCTGAAGGCTCTGTTGCTGTTCCACCTCCGGCATCCGCAGATGGACGTGACGCTTCCGGCGACCATTCCAGTTGAAAACCAAAATTACCGGTGAGTCCTGTCTTATCGACAACGAGCCGATCCAATTGGTTAGAGAGAAGTGTTACGAGCGTCTCTAATGGGATATTTTGCCCCGTGATCTTTCCCCGAAGCGTGTTGGAATCGTGATTATCACCACCAGCGCTGGCCTTGAGCTTTGATCCATTCTTTCCCACTAGGAGGGCATACACAGGCAACTCCCTGGTCTCATGATGGAATTTCAATTGAAACCGCTCTGCCAGCAGGCTCTTGATCATTTCCGCAACCTGCTCCGTATCGGCCTTATCTTCCGCCTTGGCCGCAATGTCGAAACGGTCAGCGTCCATCCACGCTGGTCCGCCAATGATCTGGTACTCCTGAAGCTTGTACGCCACTCTCACGAGTGTCTTCACGTTTACGTTGGTTGCAGTGAACCTGCCGCTACTATTTGTCGACGTATTGCTTGAGCGGCTTTCCGAGTTATTTGGATGGATGGACACAACCTCGAACGAAAGTTGCGCCGCAGCCGTGATGAATGGGATAGCTACGAGGAACAGGATTGTGAGTAGCCATGTATCGAGGCGTGCCCTCATGGCCTCTTCTTGTACACCAAAAAGTAATGAACGTGGGATGAAAACTGTGCGTGGCACAAGGCGTGAACAAACTGAACAACGACTCTAAACCCAACATGCTCTTGGCGTCATTTGTTCATCACCGTTCGAACGAGCGGGAATTCTTGGAACGATGCTGTGCGCGCGGCGGTTGTTTCGGTTCCTTGCTTTCTGTCTGTTCAATTAAACAGGGAACCATTTTTTTGGCGAATACGATCCCAACGAGCCCTGAACCGAGGAGCAGCCAGATTGC
This sequence comes from uncultured Acidobacteriota bacterium, assembly GCA_963738025.1. Taxonomy (GTDB): domain Bacteria; phylum Acidobacteriota; class Terriglobia; order 20CM-2-55-15; family 20CM-2-55-15; genus 20CM-2-55-15. The sequence continues at coordinate 505,250 of CAVTWA010000005.1, forward strand.
GGGTTGTGGAATTGCTGGAATTACCGGGCTATTGAGCGCCAAGTTATCGACGTATTGGAGATGCGGTAGAAGTGCGGTAGAAGCGCTGGCAATCAGTGGGTTATCTGCTAGAATCAATTTGGTTAATTCGGCACTGCGGGAGTAATTCAGCGGTAGAATGCCAGCTTCCCAAGCTGGACGTCGCGGGTTCGATCCCCGTCTCCCGCTCTTTGTTATCAATAGTGTCCATTCATTTTCAGCATTGGCCGTTAATACATTAAGGGCTTAACGTAGTAATCGCAGTAACGGCTCCTCCAGATCTGGATCATTATCAACAAGGTTGAACCTTTGAATGCCAGTTCAGATGGTTGGCATTCGGCGATTCATGTGTCTGAAAGTCGTTTTGTCCCCATCAAAAAAATCGACCGGCCGCCCTATCCCGAATTTTGAACAAGTCGCGCGAATGCGTAGCCTCACACGGAGGACTGCCCCTTTCACGCGACGATGCTGGAAGCCATGCCAGTCCTGCGTTTCAGCGATCCAGTGTTCGCGTTTAGCTGTGCTGGGCGAATTCCAGAAAATTAAACGGCGATCGGAGTCTGATAGAGGCCGCGCGACAGTGTTGCTGCCAACGGTATGAATCCAATTTCAGTGGCTTTCGCACGGCCTCGGGATCGGGCAGCTGGCCGTCCAGTGCTGAGTGCACGCGTTCTCGATTGAAATACTGCTGGAAGGCTCGAAGCTTCTGCTCCAGATCGGCGGCCGTCCAGAATAATGTCTGATCCAGGTATTCTTTTCTCACGGTCCCGATTAGTCTTTCCACGAACGGAAGCGATCGGGGAGCGTAAGGCACTGTTTTTATTTCTTCGACCCCGAGGACACGCAGATTGGCCTGCCATTGATGAAACTGATACAGCGGATCATGGTCCGAACTTAGGTATTTCGGCAATTTCTGCGTTGAAATCGCTCGATTGAACATCCGGCACAACGCGACTCCATCCACAGCACTTCGGTGCACGGCGAAACCGACGCCGGGTGAATTGATCCATCACCACCAAGACCCAGTACGTTCGCAATATCGCCGATTCGCATCGAAACAGATCACAGCGAATCCTTCGCGTGTCCGATCAACGACAGCCAGGACGGACCGTCCGATCCGGCATCCGGATGGAAGTGCATCGCAGAATCCGGCGCACCACGTCTTTGTCGATCTCGACGCCGAAGGCCAATGCGATTTGCTGAGCGATTCGTTTGCATCCCCAGCGCCGATTGCGCCGCTTCATTTGGACGACCGCCTCAATTCAATTCTTTTGCCGGGCCCTTGGGACCTGGCCGACGGACTCGTTTCGGGGAAAACAGCAGCCGGTACTTCTGCTTCACCAGCATTTTGTGAAAATTCAGCAGGGTCGAGGTCTTTAACACGATCGCCGATCGCTCGACCCGCGCCGGCCGTATGAACAGAAACCCGCGATGATGCGATCGGAAGACCGAAGGTTCGCAGCCCGCTTACGCCCTCGATTCAGAATCAGGGCTTGATGTCGCATTAAAACGGATTCGGCCACAACAGCGCGGAGTCCACCGGGTTGGGCGAGCCGGATAAGAGTAACGATCACGTGGAAAACCAGAGCAAAAATGTCGCGGATAACCTCGGATGTTACCAGAATGAAAGCCCGTGATTCAGGGCGCTTGTGGAGTTCGCCCAGGACAGCATTGAAGGGACAAAAGCCGCTCGAGAATCCCGGATCCAAAGGCGCGCTCTTACAACGGTATCGTTGGCGAACACATTGTCGTGGCTTGTACCAGACGCCAATTGCTGCGTGAGCACGAATTCGCCAGGAACAGGCCTTACATCAAAGCTAGTGAGGTTTTGTCGCAGCGTTCTGGAGCATCGTGCGGATCTCCTGAACGACCGGGCTGTTAGGAGCGGCACCTCTTGCACCGCCACCACCTCTTCCCGCAATAGTAGCGGGAGCGTTCGGCGCGACTTTGGCGAGGGCCTCCCGTGGGATCAATCCTTCCGACTCGGCGCCCACCGCGGGCGGAAGCGCGGGAACCCCATTCAGGACATCGAGAGGAGTCCTCCCCGATGCATCGATAATGTTCGTACTCGCCCCGTGATCCAGCAGGTATTGAACAAGAGTCGAATTCTGGGATCGAACGGCGACGTGGAGCGCCGTCATTCCTTCGTTGGATTGTGTGAAATTGGGGTCGCGCTGCGCATAGGAGACGCGTCCGGAATACTTATTGGCGCCGTTCACCTGGGCGTTAACGTCGGCTCCATGCTTCAGCATGACATCCAGAAATTCGGTATTGACGGTGCCGCCGCCTCCTCCACCGCCAGGGCCGCCGCCTCGGCCTGTACTCAGAACCCCACTCGTAAGACCGGCAGCATACAGCCACGGCGAAATCCCCATGCCATAGATGTTCGGATTCGCACCGTTGTCCAACAGCAGCCGCGCAACTTCAATATTGTTATTGATCAGGGCACGCAGCAGCGGCGTCGTGCCCGAACTGAGGAGCGGATCTGCAAAACGGCCTCCACTACCGGCTTCCGGGCGGCGCTGGTTCAGTTCCGTATTCGGATTAACGCCGGCAGCCAGCAACAAGTTGATGATCTCCATGCTCGACACTTGAGGACCCGTGGCCACTGCACCGCCTCCGTCCCCGCGGCCGGCACCACCACCAGGAGCACCACCGCCGCCCCCTCGACCACCAGCAGCGCCACCGCCGCCTCTACCACCTTGACCGCCTGCACCGCGTCCATCATTTGAGGCTGCGCCCTGTCGGGCTTGCGCTCCGCGCGCACCGAAGGCACCGCCGCCACCGCCGGCCGCTCCTGCACCAGGCGCATGATCGATGGCAACGTAGAGCGCGGTGCGCCCATAGATATCCCAGACCTTCGGATTGGCGCCATGATCCAGTAAGAACCTCGCGACGCCATTCTGGCTGTTGTCGAGCGCAATCATCATGGGCGTCATGCCTTCATTGTTGGGCAGATTGACATCGGCGCCCGCACTTACCAGAGCTTCAACGCAGGCGTAGCAACCGCCGCGAGCCGCGTACAGAAGCGGGGTCAGACCGCCATAAGTGTGATACTGGGCGCGAGGTTCCGAAGTGATCTGGCCGGGCCAGTCGTTGAACTTGGCGCGAGCATTCACATTGGCGCCCCTTGCGATAAGGACTTTCACCATCTCCGGAGCATTGCGAGTGGCTGCGGCAGCCCACATCAACGGAGTCTGATCCTGCACCTTTTCGACGACGTTGACCTTCGCTCCGGCATCGATCAGCAGGTTGAAGACCGGCAGGTCGCCATTCTTGATGGCGATCATCAATGCGGTCTGACCGTCAGCGTTCGCGCCTTCGGTTCCGGATCCGGCAGCCACGAGCGTCTTCACCATGCGTGCATTGCCCTGTTTCGTCGCTTCGGCGAGAGGCGTCGAACCAAACTCGTTGGTGACGTCCACCTTCGCTTTTTTCGCGATCAACGCATCCATGACGTCATAGTCGAAGCGGTAAACCGCCCAGTGAATCGGACGCGTCCCGTCGGGCTGCGCCTCATTCACGTCGGCTCCCGCCCGAATCATCTCCAATGCCGCTGCGCGTTTGCCATCTTGAATCGCGGTGGCCAGCTGCCCGGTCCTACCCTGGGGCAGGGATGGTGCAACCAAGGCAGCCATCAAAACAATGCCGACAATGAAACGCTTCACTCGTGCCTCCAACTTTTCTTGGGCTTCGCCCTATCGGGCTCGCGCTCCGCGCTTTCTGTGCGGGCCGCTTCGCTTAAGTGCTTCGCCCTCCTAAACAACGTCCGGGTCCAGCTTGTTATTGTTTCCCCACGTACCTTTTGCAGCGGAATACAGGAACTTATATGGATCCTTCCAGGTACGCGGCAGGCCATTCAACACCCCTGCCTCCAACATATCCTTGGGACCGTCTCCGGCGCGGGTTTGCTTGAAGAGCCGCTGCCGAACGATTTCCATCATTTCCCGTTCCGCCTTGAACTCGGCGAGTGTCATGACCGGACCGGTACCCGGAACGAATTGCGTCCTCTCATTGCTGATTCTAAGCAGGAGGTCCATCGCGGTGACCCGGGCGCCGATCCACGCACCGGTGATCCAATCCAGTTCAGGGTCCCTGACGGGAGACGCGACGTCGCCGACCGCGAGAACGTTGGAATCCTTGAAATGCACATAGGCGTCACCGCCGGTATGCGCATCGAGCAGATAGCCGTAATCGATCTGTTCGCTGCCGGCTTTCATGGAGTCCTTGTTAAAGAACGTTTGAGTCGGCCATGCCCCCTTGGGCCGGGCCTTCTCAAAACGCAGTTCTTCGGGGATCCAGTAATCGTTTGCCATCCATTGCTGAGTCCGGGCGTGCGCAATGATCTTTGCGCCGGCCATGGAGAACAATTCGTTATTACTGGTTTGATCGACGTGATAGTGCGTGTTGAAGACGGTATCGACCTTTGCATTTGCCGCAATGCCTTTGAGCGCCGCGGTGAGTTTGTCGCCCGACTTCGGCGCGCCGGTGTCGACAATCAAAAGCCCGTCGCCGCCGGACAACACAACAACGTTCGTTCCTGCATCGATGACCGAAACCCTGTCGGTGACCTTCTTTACGCCTGCGGCCGCGCTCGCTTGCGGGGCCGCACGAAGCAACGGAGACGCCCACAGCGTGAGCGCCCCTGTCATCGCCCCTTTCAGTACTTGTCTGCGATCCACTGCGCCTCCCTAACCCTAGATCTCTGAAATGACGCCCGTGCTGTCGGAAATCTTGTCCTGTTCGATACCGAACTTGTGCAGCACGGTAAGAAGTACGTTTGACAGGGGTGCGCGCTGCGCAAAGTCGATGTGCTGGCCACCCTGCTTCAACTTGCCGTTGCCGCCGCCAACGATGATGGTCGGGATCGGCCAGTTGCTGTGCTTGTCGCTGTTGCCCATGTTCGATCCGTACATGAAGACCGAGTGATCCAGCAGCGTGCCGTCGCCGTCTTTGGTCGAGGCCATCTTCTGCAGGAAGTTGGCGAAGCGCTCCATGTGCCAGGTCTGGATCTTCGAAACCCTGGCAATCCTGTCCGGCTCATTGGCGTGGTGAGAAATGGGATGGAACGAATCGGCAACACCGACGTGGTTGTAGGTTTGGTTCGTGCCTTCAGCCACCATCAGGTACGTGGCGACGCGAGTGATATCCGCCTGGTATGCGATCGCCAGCAGATCGAACATGAGATCAACCTGTTGGTCGAACTTGTCGTTCACACCGACGGGGCGTTCGGGAATCTTCATGCTGGAGATATCGGTGGCCGCAATAATCCCCGTCCGTCGTTCGATTTCGCGCACGCTCTCCAGGTACTCCTCCATCCTTGCGCGATCCGCGGGTCCCAACTTCGCCTGGAATGCCTTCGTGCGCTCCAGAATCATGTCGAGCAGGCTGTCGGATTCGCGTGCGTTCAGGACGCGCTCCTTTGGCGTCGTTGTCCCGAACAGCTCGTTGAAAATCTTCTTCGGGTTGTATTCCGCGGGAAGGGCGGTGTTGGCGTCGCGGAACGACAAGAGCGTCGTTGCGGTACCGGAGCCGGCCGCCTGCTGGTTGTTTGTTTCCGAGGCCAGCTCCAGGGACGGCATCGCCGTTTCCTGACCGATCTTCCTGGCAATGAGCTGATCGATCGTCGTGGTGTTCTGCTGGCAGTTCAGCCACGTGCCCGGATTCCGCGTGTGCACGCCCGAGCCGTTGAGGTTCTCGAGATTCCCGATCGACGTCACATATTTCTTAAAGGGCTCCAGCGACGCAGTGATCTTGTTCAGCTTGAAGTCCGCGCCCTGTCCTTTAGGTGTCCACAGATCGCCTTCAGGCCCAAACTTGGTGTCGTGCTGAACGGCGCCGTGGGGAATGTAGAAGAAGCCCGCGCGAATCTTCGGGGCAGCTGCTGTCTGTGCCAGTGCTGTTGCCGCCGGCACCATGGCATCCAGGAACGGCAACGCCAACGTCACTCCAGCGCCTTTGAGCGCTGTTCTTCGGGAAATATGTTTCTTGAAAATAAACATGGGAAGATCTCCTCTACTTAATTGCCAACCTTCGTCCCGGCCGCCTTTGGAGCGGGAGCAGGACCCTGTTTAAGAAATGCATCGGAACGAACGATACCTTGAACGATTGAAGAGAGCGTGTAGTTCTCCTTTGCCGCTCCGCGCACGACCGCGCGCACCTGCGGCATATCGGAGTACTCCAGCGGACGATTGACGGAGTACATCATCAGTTTCTCCGCGAACGACAGCGCGAATCTCGACGGCGCGCTGGCCAGGAACTCGCGCAACTCCGCAGGCCCGTCGATGGTGCGGCCCGATGTCAGAACGGTGCTCGCATCGATCGGCGCGTCAGCCGCCCGGCTGTCGGCCGTGCGGAACTGACCGACTGCATCAAAGTTCTCGAGGGCCAACCCCATCGGGTCGATCACACCGTGACATTGACGGCAGGTCGCATTGGCGCGGTGCTGTTCCAAACGCGCGCGCACCGTCTTCGGAGTTTCGCCCGGCTTCTGGTTGAGATCGGTCTCGACGCCGGGAGGCGGAGGAGTCGGCGGCGTTCCGATGATCTTGTCGAGTACCCAGGCGCCACGCAGAACCGGCGACGTGCGATCGGGATAAGACGTCTTGATCAGAACCGCGCCCTTGCCCAACAAACCGAATCTGTTCTTGTCCGTGAGTTTCACCCATCGGAACTGGCTGCCGGTAACGTCCGTGATGCCGTAGTGCCGCGCGACTCGATCATTCAGATAGGTTTGATCCGACGTGAGCAATTCAACGAGCGGCCGGTTTTCGAGCAAGACGCTCTGAATGAACGTCTGGGCCTCGGTGACCAGATCCCGTTTCAACTGGTCGTTGAAGCTCGTGTAGATCTGTTGATCGGGCTTGATTCCCTCGATACCGTCCAGGCCAAGCCACTTCATGGCAAAGTTGGTGGCAAGGCTCGCGGCTCGCGGATCTGCAAGCATGCGCTTGACCTGAGCGTCCAGCACTGCGGGCTTGCTCAGTTCCTTCGTTGCGGCCAGCTTGAACAGGTCTTCATCCGGGCCCGTATTCCACAGGAAGTAGGACAGCCGCGTCGCGAGTTCGTAGTCGGTGAGAGCAACCTCGCCGGCCTTTGCCGCGGTGGTTTGCTGTCCTTCAATGGCGCGATAGAGAAACTCGGGACTCGCCAATACCGCTGCGACGAGTCGCTCGACTCCTCGATCAAAGTCTTTCTCTTTCCGGCCTGCTTCATAGAAAGCCATCAGGATCGCCAGATCCGCTTCCGTCGCCGGCCGGCGGAACGCGCGGCGCGCCAGGGTTTCCGCGATCTGCTTCGCGCAAGGCGCTTCGCCTGCGGCCGTTACTTGAGGCTGCGCCCTATCGGGCTTGCGCTGCGCGACTTGAGGCTGCGCCGTTCCCCGAGGCTTCGCGCTATCGCGCTCGCGCGCCGCGTCGGGCTTGCGCTGCGCGGGATCGCAGACGTAAATCAAGGAGTGACTCAGAGTGGAAATGCCCGTCGGATTGTAGGGACCTTTGATTTGAACGAAAGAGTTGGCGTCATCGCGGAAGAGGGGTTGCAGGCCGCCACTACCGGCGAATACGGCGCCGCCGCCCAATCCGCCGCCGGCCAAATAGGAGGTGGACTCAAATCGGGAACCCTCCACGAACCCAACCACGACTTCGCGAATGCCGGCCTGAACCTGAATCGGTATCTTGTCGAACCGAGCCTGAATCTGCGCTCGCCCGTCGCCGGCCTTGCGGTTGTTCAACATCAAATCGTCGACGCCACCGATCGCTTTCTTGAACACCACCTTGCCATCAATCAAGAGAACAACCGTCGCTTCGTTTTCAAGGTTGGCTGTGTAGAGGCCAAGTGTCTGGTCGGGGAAGTGAATCTGGAAACGGTATTCGCCGTCGGATGTGAAGTTGTGCTTCACTCGGATACCGCCGTCCCGCAATCCAGGCGGCATGGCTTCAGCACCGCGGTTGGCGCCCGCAAGATACGTGGCATCGTCGACACTGATATCGCCAACGGCCTGCTTTGCGATCATGCGCGCCGATTCGACGTATTGCTCGACGAACGCCGGCGAGACGCCGAGCCCGGAGGCGATATTGTCGAAACCGCCGATGGTGGTGTCCTGCGGAAGGATGTCCTTCGTTTTGACATCGACGCCCACCAGCGCCTTGACGGCAGCGATGTATTCCGTGCGGCTCATGCGTTGAACGCCCACGAACGCGGCCTTCGGCAACGTCGTGTTGGCATCGAGCTTCGTTTCGAGATATCCGATGAGCGAATCCACTTCCTTCTGCTCGGGCTGCTTCGCGCCCGGAGGAGGCATCAGACGGCCGCGCAGCTTGCGGACCGCCTTCTCCCAGATCGCCGCGTCGTTCGCCACGGCATCGACGTTCAGGTTATCCAGCGCGAGCCCGCCGATCTTGGCCTGAGAGCTGTGGCAGGTCGTGCAATACGCCCCGATCGTCGCCTTAGCCTGTTCCGATGAACCTGCAGTAGTCGCCGCTGCTGCGGGCGGGGATCCCGCCGCGGGACGCGTTTGGGCATGGGAAGTCGCAATTAACGCAAGGAGGGCGCCTAGAAGTAACGGTTTCTTCATAGTGAAAGTTTTCCGAAGTTTAAGATCACTTATTGTCTTGAAGAATATGGATGAATGGCTCGGAAGTCCATCAATTTCTTCGGATTAAAGCGTCTTGGGTATGTACGCGCGGGACCGCTTCCCGGACACAAAAAAAGCGGTTTTTCAGTCCCGGGCAATGCTGGGGCGTTATTGCAACGGCATAGGGTCCAAAAACTCAAACGACACCCCGCGATGCATCGCTCAACCTGTGAGTGGCGAATTAAAAATCAAGCCCCTTTTCGCGCAGTTTCAAAGGCCCGCGACGCCCAACAGTCGCAGACACCACCTCGCGCCGGAGAAACGGAAAAACTATATATAAGGATGAGTGTAGGCAGGCTGGTAGCCGAGAGGTTCACAAGTTCAACCTTCCAAAAACTGACCGACCGTTTCAGCAAGGACCAGTCGCAACGCGATAGTGGTGAGTGCTCAATCCAGGCACTCCGGTCCTGACTCCTGCGTCGCGGCAGATTGTATTGATTTAGCGGGATTGATCCGCAGGTTTTCTCCATCGGCCATGATCTCGGCAGGGCACTCCGGCCAAACGAGCCGTACCGTTTTTAACCACTGATGGAGCTTTTCTCGAAATTTCCTCGGCCGTGCATATTCGACGGCCCCGAGCTGCTGCACCAGTCCAAACGGCCCGACGGGTCGATACCTGCCGGCTGACATTGCCGCCGGCAGTGAATCATCGACTAGAGAAGGGCGACCGACCTTCCCCCCCAAACTGAAACTTTGTTTGTCCGCTTACGCCGCAACCCAGCCCACGTAGCGCGCGACCTTCACCAACTCACGTTCGTCCAGGTGGCGGCAGACCCGAAAAATGCAACGTGCGACCTGCCGGCGCAGGTGCGTCATGGTTCGATTACATTTCGTTCTCGCGTCGTGGAGACAGTCCGCAGCCACCGTTGATTTCGTCAGTGCGAACAGGACAGCAAGGTATCTGTCCATTGCATATCTTGCCGCGGCAATACTGACGCGCAACAGCCCCTCGGAATCGGTCCGGATGCCTAAGTCGTTCCGCTTTTCCTCCAGGACGGTGGCGATTGCCTGTGCGAGCGCCACCAGTTCATCTGCATCTTGAGGTAACGGATTCGTGTTCGTACTCGTGCTCATGGTCATTCCTTTCAACTCCATCGTTGTGCCTCTTTTTGGCCCATACTTATATAAATCCCCGCAGAACGAAAAGTGACTGAAACATTTTTTAAGTTGCTGAAGTGGAACGGCTTATTGCGACGCAAAACCGGCGGTGTTGCGTCGGAAGCCAGTTTTTTGCAAATCGCAAGTTGGTCCGTTGCAGCTTTGCGACCCGGGAAGGAGGGAAGAACGCGCAATAGTTATCAAAGCCCGCGTGACACGCGTCACGACGCCTTTGATAGTTGTCAAAGTCCGTATGATAGTTATCCCGGCGACTTTGATAGTTGTCAAAGCCCGCGTGACAGTTATCACGACGCCTTTGATAGTTATCAAAGTCCGCGTGACAGTTATCACGGCGACTTTGATAGTTATCAAAGCCCGCGTGACAGTTATCACGACGCCTGTGATAGTTATCAAAGTCCGCGTGACAGTTATCACGACGCCCGTGATAGTTGTCAAAGTCCGCGTGACAGTTATCACGACGCCTGTGATAGTTATCAAAGTCCGTGTGACAGTTATCACGGCGCTCGTGATAGTTGTCAAAGTCCGTGTGACAGTTATCACGACGCGCGTGACAGTTATCAAAGGCCTTGGGACAGTTATCACGAGGTCCGATAGTTATCTCGCGCGCAGAGACACCGGTTTGGCAAGCGCGACGGTGATTTTTGCCGCAAGGAAGCGTTCCAGAACCCGGCTTGCCAAAAGTCGCAGCGATCGAGATGCGGTCGCTGGGTGGGTGGCTCTGCTCGCGCCTCTCGTCGCCGCCCCCCAGAACTTCAGGCTGGAGGTCATCCAATTTGGACGTCGTCCAGCCAAACGCTGGCACGCCAGTTTCCGAATGCCAGCTTCCCAAGATTGCAACATGGTCCTTAGGAAACAGTCGCGAAAGGTCATGAAAATCAGTACGCTACCATCGCGGGTTCGATCCCCGTCTCCCGCTCTTCTAATCAACAAGTTGCAAGCCATCTGAAAACGGTACCTCAAAATACCTCGATAAGAATTACGAGGCATTTTGGATAGCCGTTTCCAGCAGGTTCACTGCTTCTTGTCTTCAATCGAGATTGAGTAAGGTGTAGACGTTCTGATTCACGTCCAACGTGTGACCGAGTTGGTCCGCTATGATAGCAGCCCCCTAAACCACAGTGGATTCGGCTAAATTCGCCAGGCACAGGTCGCGACAAGAACAATGGAACGGCCCGGTCCAACAGTTGGAACGGTTGGCAGGCCCTGCGGTCGTCCATCGCTAAAAGCCGTCCCTTTTCTTGCGAGCGCGCCATTGCACCCACCCGACGGAGCCGAGGCTCTACTGACGATCGGTAAAACTCCGGCGCCACTCCGCTATAGCGTCGAGTGCCTCGGGCGTGCCGATCCGGTCGAGCGCATAGTGGGCCTCGCCGCTGACCTTCATGTCCGCGCTGTCCAGAATTTCTCGCAGCACTTTAACGGAGTCGGACGAACCGCCCAATGCCGCGATGGCACCGATCGCAGCTACACAAAGATCGCGTCGCGTTGGCTGCGAGCTGATCGTCTGGCCGATGCCTTCAAACAGGGAGGGTGCTTCTTCCTCGAACCGCCATCCGTACCTCGAGTGCCGCACCTCGGTGAAGTGCTTCAAATACGATCTACTCGAGAATGAAAGATCACTTGGAGTGTCTTCACGCAGACTGTACAGGAATCCGGTAAGAGCCGGCAGAGCCGCGGGATCCCCGATTTTGCCCAGCGCGCGGGCCGCATTCTGCTGCACGTTCGGATGCGCATAAAGAGCGGCGATCAACTGCGGCACGGCGATCCTTGAGCCGATGTTTCCCAAAATCGATGCGGCCCACGCGGCCTTGTGTTTTCCGGGTTCTTTCAACGCAGGTATCAACTCGGCGAGGGCGCAGTAGTCGCGAAGGCTGAGATGAATGAACTCGATCTTTCCTGACGCGTTCTGCTGTAGAAAATGCATTCGCTGTCCGAATTCAACGAATGACGCGGCGCTGGCGCCCAGTTCCTTTTCGATGCTGTTCGGGGTTAGCACGGCATCGGTGCCCGAAAAATCCGAGGCCATGGCAACGGCAAGCTTAGTCAGCATCGAGCGTGCTTCCGGCTCTTCAAACGGCAGCTCGCCGTACTTGCTTGTTTCATGGACAAAGCGCCGGTGGATGTATCGATCGAAGATGTGTTGTTCATCGATGGAAGAAAGCTGGGGGACGCCCTCCTGCTCGTCGGACTCGTAGGCAATGCTCAACAGGCATAGCAGAAGGGGTGTTCGCGCGATTGCCAGCAGCTCGGTGTCGGCCTCAACCGCGCTCCACAAGTACGACTGCGATCGCGACAAGAGATATTTCGAAATCTGGCCGTCGGTCAGGGGTTGTATGGTGACGGCTCCGGGCAGTTGCAGTTTATGCCCGGTACGCATGTAATCGGACAAGCGGCTGGTCAATACTAAAGCGTCGGTCGGCAGTTGTGCCTGTAGGTTGCGCATGAAGACGACTCGCGGATCGTCCTTTCCCGCGTCCCTGCCGTCGGAATCGTTGGAACGAATACCTCCCAGCTCATCGAGACCATCCAGCAAATAGAGCAGGCGATGATCGGCGAAGTCCACCCCCTGGGTTTGGGACTGTGCCCAATCCGCGAGGGGCATCTGCTGGCCCCATGTTCGTATGCTCGCCAGCAACGGTACGGGCCGCGCCGGATCGTTCAAGCGCGCGACCGCGGCGTCGCGGGCGAATGCCAGCAATGTCGTCGTTTTCCCCGATCCCGGCGGACCAAGAAGCAGAATGCGCTCGTTGTACTGACCGAAGGCTTCTGCAAACGATCCGAAGATCTGCGCGGTACTCACGGCCGGAGCATCCGGTGTCTCGGCCGCGGGTTCCTCCACGGTATCTCCTCCAAGAACCGGTGACACTGAAAAATTGAAAGTAAAGATTCGGGATGCGGCATTCGCAAGCGCCACCGGTGTATCGATTGCCGACAGGTTGATCAGCGTCTGAACACTTTGCTGGAGGCGCTTGCACGTCCAATCGTGGAGGGCATTCAAATATGCCACCAGCTCAGCCGGGTCCGAATATTGTGGTTCGTTGTCCTTTTCAATCGGACGGCGCAATCGGTCGAGAAGGGCTTCGAAGTGCTTCGCGTAGTCCCTGTCGCGTTTGATGAGGATCGCCGTCCATGTGCTGATCAGAACGGGCAACTCTCCCTGCGGAAAGACGACCGGAATGAGAGGAAGCCGTCCTCGCGGCGTGGCCTGTCGCCGGGCTGCATCTTGATTCAAGGCGTATGCGATCTCGCGCCGTACGAAGCTGTTCAGCCGGACCTGCACATCGCGGGTCAGGCAGACAACGACGTGCGATGCCGCCCGGATGGCGAACTCGATCTCGCCCGAGAAGTCTTGCGACTCGTCGATGTCGCGGACATCCCGCCATGTTTTGAAATTATTCGCCTGTAAATCGCGATCTACCCGTTGGGCATAAGCGGCGTCGCGGCGGGCGTACGAGATGAACACATGAGACATCCGTGCAAATCTTATCGCACTGGATGCTACAAATCCCGCGCAGGTCACGCGCAGTTGTTACTTCCGCGTTCAGGGACATCGCCAAAAAACCCTTGGACCCGCTTTTGGCAAGCGGGGAGAGGTTTCCGGGCCTGTTGTTCGAATTGCCCGTTCCTCAGGGATTCGAGGATAACCTGAGCTCAGCTATTCCCCGCCTAAGCTAGGCGGGGTGGCTTCGCGAAGCGAAGGCGGGGCGGTCTGTTCAAAGGCGATAGTACCGATTAATAAGGTGCGCTCCGCGGATATCTGTGAGGAGCGCGCTTCGCGCGGACTTTGAACAGACCGCCCCAGCCCGCACTACGCGCGGGCATCCCCGCCTAACTTAACTTAGGCGGGGAATATCTGCACTTATCCGAATACGATAGCGTAATTACGAAAAGCACTACTTAGTGGCAAGGGCTGTTTTCGCCAGGAACCTAACGGCCTGAGCACCGGACATCCGAAATCGGATCGTGGACGTAACCCCGGCGAGGTCCTTCAAGGGCCAGATTCGCAATCCCCTCTGACCATGTAGAGAGTCAGTGAACTCCGCAACACGCGCGACTCGTACGGAGCTGTGATTAGGATAAAGGTGAGACCCGCACCAAGTCGGATTCTTGGGCTTGAGTCGCATTTTGACAGTCGAAGGAATAACTGTCAGCGTGGCTTGCGGGGTGGTGGGTTTCCTGCGATAGACTGGTACGTTCTGGGATACCCCAGAACTGAATGGTTGCTGGCCCGGCCGCTGGCGGGAGGTTCGTCTTGGCCGACAAGGATAGGTTAGTTCAGCCTGAACAAGGGTTAGGCCGCAGGACAGGAAGAACCGATGATCTTTACAAGCGCGCGGAGAAGCACGCTGGCTCCCGCTGCTAACAAAACACGTGGATGCGTACGTCATGGAAAGGCGCGCGATAAAAGGATGCGAATTCACCTCCCACTAGAATAGACCCGTGCGAGCACGTTCCTCTATCAAGCGACATGCGAAGAATCCGCGACGGAGTCTGGCACCGAAGCAGAGCACTTCGAGCCTTGCAGTCGCGGAATCGACGCGCGTATTCATCAGTTATCGGCGTGATCCGACCGAACCGGCTGCGGCGTATCTGCGGCATTCCCTCGGCGGGTCGCTCGGCGAAGAAAAAATTTTCCGGGATCTCGACATTCTTCAGCCAGGTCAGAAATTTGAAACAGCGATCGGGGAGGCTATCCGCAACACGACAGTCTTCCTCGTCTTGATCGGTCCCTCGTGGCTGACAATGCGTGGTGCCACCGGCAAACGCCGATTAACCGAAAAGGGCGATTACGTACGCATCGAAATCGAAACGGCGCTGAAGGCGGGCGTAGAGATCATCCCGCTCCTTGTCGATGGAGCAAAGATGCCATCGCGCCGCGAGCTACCCGGATCGATTGTTGAACTCGCTGGCAGAAACGCCTATGAATTGCCATGGGCGGCCGGTATCGTCAAGCTCTCCGATCGAATCCTGCAACTGGAGAAACAGCGCGAAGCGCGCGAGGCCGCAGAACGCGCCGAGCGACAGCGGCTTGATCTCACGGATGGCCAGGGTCTCACCCCCAGCAAGCTCGCGAGGACGGCCAGTGCGTCCTTTGCAGTCGTGGCACGAGCCATGGAGATATCCCTCGCGAGACGCGGAGATAAGGTCTGGCTGTCCGGTCCCGACATCGCCGACTCACTCAAGTCGCGCACCAGGCGTTCACTGGAATCGGAGGGTTTCCTCGCAGCGGAGCTGTTCTACGTCATCGACTTTATTGGCGTAAAGGCCAGAGCCTCTGGCAGACGCTATGTCGCACGTTCCTATCCCTTGAAATCCCTCGACGAACTGCCCGCTCAGCTGGCCCTCGGCCGTCCCGTCATAACGGGCGTAATGGTCCAGAGCTCGTGGTTCAAAGCCGCCATCATGAAAACTGGCACGATCGATTTCGAACCGAAGGCGAGATTACAGGGCAGCGTCATCTGCGCTCTCGTCGGCTGGGATCCGGTCCACCAGGTGGCAAAGATCCTTCTGCCCTGGCCGAACTGGGGCAAGGGCGGCATGGGTACGATCACGCGGCGCGCGCTCGAAGCCTACATCGATCGCGGCGACCTCCGCTCCGTCGAGCCGGTGCTGACGGCGGCTACGCCGTTCAGGCGGAAAGAACTAAACACGACGTAAGTTGCCACGAGCCCCAAGAACTTTGTCGCGGGATTAAAGGACTAAGTAAGTGTCTGGGAAGGCCGGCGGACAAGCGAGGTCCGCTCCAACCCAGTTACCCAGTTTGATACTGCCCGGGAATTCATTAGCATGTTGGCCCGAAACGGGCAGCCGTTCGATCCAAAGATCCGCTATCGAACGTTCGCCTGGAGCGCTGCGTCAATTTTGTCTGCGAGCTTACTGAAGCCTGGATTGCGAGGGTGCAGCTCGTTTGCCCAGTCATTCTCTGTTAGCAAAGTGCCCCTCAGATCGACGTGAAAGAGTTTACCCGTATATTGTGCGTCCCCGGCGAGGCCCTGCAACATGATCGTTACAGCGTCAATGAACTGGACAAGAATATCGTGACGGACCTTCAAGCCGCCGGGGCTATTGTTCGGATAGTTCTTCTGATTGAATGTTGGGTCAAACCAGGGTCCGACCTTCCAGCCAAGAAAAGAAATCACACCTCGGCCATCCGGCCAGGGATAGTCGTAGCTGTGAGTGAAGACGGGCATCGTAATCCCAACGTCCGCCGCGGCACTTAACGCCATATCAATCAGATATTGATAGGCGTTCCTGAACGTGCTGCCGACCACGCCATTGAGCACATCCTGATTGACGGGTGACAAGCTGGATCTGGCATTGTTGATGAACGAGAAGAACTCGTCGCCGGCCACATCATTGCCACCGGCTGAAATAAGCAGAGCTTGCGGCTTGTCCTGTTGAATGCGGTTGACCAGTTCGGTAATTCGATCTGGGTCATCTGATTGCTTTGAGCCAACCGGCAAACCAAATAGTTCGTTCGGCACGGGTCCGAAGCACTCGTCATTCAAGGTCGAACCGGCGACTGCGATATTTGTGATCGTGTGTCCATGATTGCTGTGGAGACAGTCGATGATGTCCGTGCCGGGAGGATAGTCGAACCACGAGTCCCCCTGAGCCAGCAGATTAAGCGTACGTTTACCGGGCGTGGCTGCAAGCATTGCTCTAACCGGTGCGGCTGCTGCGCCGCGTTCTGGTAATGGAACGCTGTTATAGCCGCGCACAGCCTGCCGCGCTGCATGGACGCGATCGAGCACGGTCCGGTGCGATGCAATATCCTTCTTAACGTCACTTAACGATTTTTGCGGCACCTGTTTCGCCTATATTGGAATCATCACAACCATGAGTCCGGCATATGGAAAACTTCTTGCCGTCACTGCGGTCACAAGTGGTACAGCGATAAATACTAGTCCGGCTCCGCCCGAAATACACGAAAATCTGAGTCAGGTGTTGTTTCATCCGGTTGCTTCATAAACGATAACGTCTTTTATCATTCAGTACGTGGATTGACAGACCGAAAGAGGTTCGGGCACCTGCCCAAGATGGCGACTGTACCACCATATGAATTCCCAACCTGCGTCAACCGATTGAGAGCTTTGGTCATGCAAAGGGGATTTCTCGACAGTTACAGGTTCATTTGGTCGTTATGAACTTAAACGGAGCCTTGATCACTATAGGGCGAGTCGTGCCTTCGTGAAATTGCCTTGCGATTGCTTCAAGATCTGGCGGGCCCACCACGGTGAGTGCTTTGCAAAGGACCTTCAATGCGTCCTCGTACTGGGCTCTGAAATCGATGAAGTGGTTGCGTGTTAATTGAAGGGGGACTGTGCAATCCTCTAGGATCAGGGGAATTACGGTCTTCCCGTCCCGCAAACTGTATGCCACCTCATTCCTCACGTTATCGGATTTGACGGCAGCGGGTGAAAGAATGACGATCACATCAGAACATCGATCCAATGCCAGCTCCACCTCGCGGTCCCAGTGCTGACCGGGCCGAATCGCAAGCTGGTCCAGCCAGACGTTCGCACCCGCCTGCGTTAGGTCTGTGGTAATCCGCAGAGCCACGTCAGAGTTTTCCCGAGCGTAGCTAAGGAACGCCGGTGCTTTCTCGGTCGCCATTCGCGCAATACTACTAGAAAAGGCGCGGAAAACGAACGGCGCCCGGGTCGCTACACCGTTCTAGTGATAACAGCCCATTACGCCAGCGGCGATGGCGCGCGGGCGTACAACATAAGGCGGCGGCATTGGAGGCCGCCTTTTATGAAACGTACCAACCGCAAGAAGTCCCGTACAGACCGCCCACGCTCCCCGAGCTCAACCAAACAAAGAAGTCTGTCCTTAACGGTCTCACATCGCTGCAGTCCCGCCGGTCATATCAGCATGCCGTGGATGAATTCATCGAGTGGTATTACTCCGAACCGCGGCTCGCGCTGAACCGTGGCATCGTCCTCGGTTACCGGCTGCAACTGGAGGCCAAAAAGCTCGCGGCCGCAACCATTAATGTCCGGCTCGCCGCCGTTCGTCGCCTGGCCTACGAAGCAGCCGACACGGGTTTGCTCAGCCCGGAGTTGGTCGCAGGCATCCGCCGGGTGAAAGGCGTACCTCAACTCGGCCGCCGCGTTGGCAATTGGCTCAGCGCCGCCGAAGGAGAACAGCTCCTGTCTGGATTTGTCACTCAGACGCTTCGCGACAAACGCGATTTGGCAATCATCTCGCTCTTACTTGGTTGCGGTCTCCGGGCGCTCTGAGGTTGTGGCGCTGAAGGTGGGTGACATCCAACGTCGTGAGGATCACTGGGCGGTCATCGACCTTGTCGGCAGGGCCGGGCATGTGCGGACAGTGCCGGTACCTGCATGGGTCAAAGCGGCAATCGACGCATGGACTCAGAGTGCTTCCGTCGTCACCGGTAAGCTGTTCCGCGCCGTTCGCAAGCATGGAACGGTCTGGGGAGACGGGATAACTCAATACGTAATTTGGTACGTAGTCAAGGGCGGCGCCACCCGCGTGGGCATCAAAGCCTTAGCACCCCACGATTTGAGGAGAACGTGCGCTCGGTTGTGCCATGCTGCGGGCGGTCAATTGGTGCAGATCCAGTTTCTGCTCGGTCATGCATCTGCTCAGACAGCGGAACGATACATCGGATGCAAACAGGATCTCTGCAGAGCTGTCAATGATCGCCTGCCATTCGCGTCGCGAACCGGTAGTGCAGCGGAGGTGCCATAACAATCGAAAAGAGGATTTCGCGGCAGTAGCGGCAGTATCGGTTCTCGCTCGACGCGATCGTCGTTCCTTCGAAAGCAAAAGGTGCGAAAATCGACGTTGGCACGACGCCGCTTTGAGTATCAAGCAGCAGCCCTGTCTGGGAAGGAGCCAATATCCTTCGTCGTTTAGGGGTAAAATCGCCAGTTATGAGTGCGACTATTGCGAAAATACCAGACTCCGATCCAATCATGGAACGTCTGGAAGATCAGATTGCCTGGTACGACCGCAAGAGCATGGCGAACCAGCGAGCCTACAAGTGGATTAAGGTTGTGGAGATCCTGGCAGCGGCGATTATTCCTTTTCTGGCGGCTCTTGGGCGTCCGGACATTGGCATGGTGACGGGCGGCCTAGGGGTATTAATCACCGTGCTCGAAGGAATGCTGCATTTGAACCAGTATCAGCAGAACTGGACCAACTACCGCTCGACCTGTGAAGCGTTGAAGCACGAGAAGTACACATACTTGGGCAAGGCGTCACCTTACGCAAATGTTGGGGATCCGCACGCACTCCTGGCGGAACGCATAGAGACGCTGGTATCGCAGGAGCACGCTAAGTGGGCATCGGTTCAGCAGCAGGAGCCTGCTAAACAGAAGAACGGATGAACCCAGTTTGTGGGGTCCGAGAAATAGCGAGCAGGGGGTTTCGTTCTTCACCCAACTCGAGAAGTCGAACAACGGATACGAAACCTGGGTGTCCGGCGTTGTCGACTCGGCAACCAGCAGCCGCGTCATATCCTCTAACATTCGAATTAGTTCTTACCTCCGAATCAAATGTTGGCTGTGCGGCCAGTGACTTACACTGTCTTCAAAGGGGGATCGTTGATGGTAGATGACCGACTGGTTGA
The DNA here is from genome assembly GCA_963738025.1 of uncultured Acidobacteriota bacterium. Classification (GTDB taxonomy): domain Bacteria; phylum Acidobacteriota; class Terriglobia; order 20CM-2-55-15; family 20CM-2-55-15; genus 20CM-2-55-15. The sequence goes on from CAVTWA010000005.1 coordinate 524,626, forward strand.
ACTTATGAAAATAGAGAAAGCACGGATTGAAAAGGAACTCACAGAGCTGCGTAACCAACGCAACGGGCGAGCCATGAAGAGCGCAGAGCCGAGTGCACGACGCGGGACGAGTTTGTAAACACGTGCACGCAAAAGACGTGGCCTCACACTCGAAGGGCGGAAACGGCTGTCGGAATTCGTGGGACAGCGGTGGGTGAAGAGCCGCAACTCGGCAAGAGCACTTTGTAAGGTCATCCCTGGGGAAACGCTTGTTGTCGTAAACAAGATCGGCAAAGCTGGGCACGTGCGGACGTGCCGGTGCCTGCATGGGTCAAAGCGGCAATCGACGCATGGACCCAGAGTGCTCTCGTCGTCAGCGGTAAGGTATTCCGCTCCATTCGCAAGAATGGGACGCTTTGGGAGGATGGGATAACGCAAAACGTAATTTGGTACGTAGTGAAGAACTGCGCCAGCCGGGCGGGCATCAAAGCCTTAGCACCTCACGATTTGAGGAGAACGTGCGCGCGTTTGTGTCACGCGGCGGGTGGTGAACTGGAGCAGATCCAGTTTTTGCTCGGCCATGCATCCGTCCAAACAACGGAACGCTACATCGGATGCAAACAGGATCTCTGCAGAGCTGTCAATGATCGCCTGCCATTCCCGTCACGAACGTGTAGTGTAGCGGAGGTACCATAAACAATCGAAAAGAGGATTTCGCAACAGCGACCCAGCGGATGAAAACTCATTCCAGAGTGGCCGGATCGACACGTAGATTGCTTATGTCCTGCAGCATGTTACTGGGAATGTCGAGTCGCCTCAGCTTCACGTACATCCAACCAATCGGTGTTGGCTCCGCCACTGCGGCAACATTCCAGGGCGCGCTCTCACCGAAATCCAGAAAAGAGATACCTGGCTTGGGTCTGATCATACCTGTGTCGCGCAGGAAATAGAATTCGCGCTGGTTACCGGTATTGTGATGGTACATGTACTCGTGAAGCAGCGCGATCCCGCAAAGGTGGTTGAAGATCGACGAGGACATGAAATATGTCACCAAGGTATCAATCTGAGACGCTTGGTTGTCTATACGCTGGTGCGCCGAATCGATTTGCGCCCGCATGTCCTCAGTTTGGACCGCCGATTCGATCCTCGCGGCCAGCGTCTCCATCAAGAGTTCCCGTTGGTATTCATTCATGTTGACGAGTGGTTCGGTTGGAGAATTGACGGCCTGAAGCTGTGCAAGCGTTGTGCGTTCAAAGCGGGAAGGACTGACGATCACTTGCAGGATCAGGAGACCTCGCTCTTCGGCTGCTTTCAGGAGCGCCGGCAATTCTTCCGATTGGACGAAATCAGAAGCTAGAAAGTCTGCACTAATCAGAAGAACAGCTACGGAGGCCGCCTCAAGGGCTTTTCGAATCTCGATCTGCCATGCATCGCCCGGCTCAATCCGAGTATCGTCCCATATATCGGCAATCGAATCCCGAATGAGTGGTCGAAGATGAACCTGCAGACGCTCCAACCACTTCCGGTCCGCGTGACTATAACTGATGAACACCCTACGATCAGCCATCTTGCCTCATATCCCGGCTTGCTTCTGAACCGGTGGAATCGTCCTCACGTATCAAGATACTAATTTTTATGCTTCTCGCAGTAATAGCAATCTCTGGCGAGAACAGCCCATCGGCTAAGTTAACTAACGGATAGCCGCTCATGACGCGAAGAGGATTTATCAACAGGTATCTGTCGGCTATGCTATGTAAGAATAATTCTTGGAGTCCATACCGTGCCTGATGGTCCATGTGCCGGGGTACCGATGAGAGCCTTTTTGTCGCACTCGTCTGCGGACAACGCACTAGCCACTCGAGTCTATCGATTCCTTCGTGACCAGCCGGTCTCGATCTGGTTCGACCACATTGAGCTGAGGCCCGGCGATTCTCTACTTTCCAGAATCGCTGAAGGCATCGGCAACTCGGACGCTTTGCTGGCGTTAATTACAGAAACTTCAAAAAAGTCGCCTTGGGTAACTAAAGAACTGGACATCGCACTAACGCTAGAGGTGAGCGGCAAAGGTCCTCGAGTGATTCCTTTGCTCGTCGAGGGATGCGAGATCCCCGTTATGCTCGCCGACAAGATCCATCTCCCCATCGCGGAAAATCAAGTCGACTTCAGCGAGGTTATTCCGGCGATCTATCGCAACAGTTACTTTCTTGACATCGTGTTGCAACCGTCTGATCTCGAGGTCGACGGCAACGCCGTGCAGGGCAGCTTGTACGAGTACTCACGCAGTAAGTTCGAGTCTTCGCTTATCCGTTTTAACAACCATGACTTCAACCGCAAGGTCATTGAAACGGCCCGGAGAAGTATTGAAGAGTTCAAGACGCAGGACTTCGAGCACCGAGACGCCGTCATCCGGCAAGTCGCCGAGGAAGCGGGGTCCTATAATATCGCCCTTCCACTGTTCTGGACGAATCTATCGCAACTTCTGGCACAAGCCACTTCCGACCTGTTTGCTCACTTTGGCAAGAATCTCGACGCTATGTCAGTAGCGTTGAAGTCGATTACGAATACATGGCGGATGTGCCACTTCACACTTGCGTCGCAGCTGTCCCCGGCCATATTCCCTTTGCAAGCAGAGAAATCTGGATTTTCTGATATCGCCGCCTTTATGCGTCGAGATGGAGAAGCCATCCACAAACCTGACGCGGAGGCCGTGGTGCGCGAAATCTTCGGGGTGAAGGCAGAGAAAGGTCTTATAACTCTCGGATTGCAGGGGTTGAAGGATAAAAGGATCTGGAGCACGAACCTCGCTTGGCCCACGCCTTCCGAAAACGATCGGTTCATGTTACAGATGACTTGTGATGTGTCGCACTTTGTCACTCATTACCAGTGGCACGTTGAGGCCCTACCTCAAATTATCGGGGATACGGCGTCCTGGACGGCGTTCCGCGAAGGCAAGCCTCTCCACGAGCTCGACTACAAGATCGGCCTCAAAATGGACGACTATCAGCACATTGGATTCGCGTGAGTTGCCTACCATTCCATCGATGTACATGGCGAATTCCTCCTCACGCCGCCATCTGTGTTTGATCGAGCCCACAACAATGTTGCCGCCAACGGTACGATCGAAGACTCGTGCCCTTCGATTCAAATGTTTCGATCGGCGTTTTCCCGTTCTGTGCAAAAACCCGATGGCAACGGATCACCTGCTTGGTGATCCGTTGCCGCTCACACACATAACGCCATCGTTAACGCCCCTCTGGCGAAAGAGACCAGGACGCTCAGAGTGCCGTCTCACACTCCAATCATTTCAATCAGATTGAGTTCTTGCACACAACGGGCAAAGACAATTTGCTGGACCGATGAGAAGGCCGCGGCAGACCTCTGTTCCGCTTAGAAACAGTCGGACTGAATTCGTTACCCGCTTCTCTTACTTTTTGGTGATCAGGCCACAAGCGATGCGGTCGCCCGCGTTGCCGGCCGGATCGCTCTTCAGGTCGTCGGCTTTGGCGTGAATCATTAAAGCCGTGCCTCCGTTCGCAAACACGGAATTGCTTCCGTCGCCCAGCGTCACCTGATCGTTTTCGACGTTCAATTTCGCAGTGCCGTTCGGCTTAATCATGAAGTTCGGCATATCGCCATCGTGAGGCTTAGGGCTTTCCGGATTGTTTATCCCGTGATGTTTATTGTCCGGGTTGAAGTGCCCCCCGGCCGATGTGAATGCCGGTCCTTCGCACTTAGCCGTCATGTGGATGTGAAAGGCATGCTCGCCCGGGGGCAGGTTCTTGAGATTCAGGGCGATTTTGACTCCCTTCCCATTCTTTCCGTCCGACAGCGTTGCCGTTCCGACATCTTTGCCATTCGCGTCTTTCATCGCGACAGTCACAGGTGCGGTCGCGGCAAGCAGAGCCGCACCGGAGAAGAAGAACATTGCGGGCAGAGCAAGTATCCTTTTAGTCACTTTCAATTCAAACCTCCTGCAAGATTAATAGGCCAACACTGGAATTGTATGACGACTGTGTTACTTTCAGCTATGCGGCAGGATACTCGTCTCCGGGATGACACGGCATGAGAGTCATCATCGTGGTTTTGTCTTTGATTCTACCGACGGTCTCCAACGATCCAACGATTCTTTAGATCGGCAAGAATGGCAGCGTGTGACCGCAATTCACACAATGATTACTTTCGAAAAACACTAAGGGACCGCGTAAAAATAACTTCACATTTTGCGGGCAGAGCAGCGCAGGGTCAGCCCCTCGTCCCCTGTGTGGCGGCGTGGCAGGGGACGAGGGGGCTGACCCCTTGTCCCCGAAAATGTGAGTTATTTTTGCGCGGTCCCTAATTAATTGCTGACAGTGATTGCAGTGAAAGATCTTCATGCTCTCCTTTTATAAATACCCTCAGGGATCAAGGCGATTGCCAATCGCTGTCGGCGGAAGCCCGTTCTGATATGTAGTTTAACCCTTGGGGTTTTGCTATCGCAGTTGTAGCGAGTCTACTTCATGCTGCAGCCCTTGCCCGCGACTTGACGAACTGGTTCACCAAATCGACAACCTGTTCCGGGAGAAAAGGCTTGTTCACAACATCGAATTTGAGTTCGCGGCATTCGTCCCCTTCCGTCCTCGACAGTTCGCCGCCGGTCATGATTGCAACGTGACTTCCCGGTAGTTGTTCGACCAGTTTTGTTCCGAGGTCGATGCCGCTTCCGTCCGGCAACAGTAGGTCGAGCAGCGCAAAATCGATCGCGTGACTTGAGCTCACTGATATTGCGCCCTCGACCGATTGCGCGGTGATCACGTTCCACGGCGTGGCGGCTGTCAATTGCAGGGACAGCAGCCGGAGAAAATCCCGATTATCATCGACGATGAGAAGAACAGGACGCTCGACAACTGGCCACCGTTCGCGAGGCGTTGTGTCAAACGTAAGACTGTCACCGGTCTCGGGCACAACGCGGACGGTGGAACCAGGCTGTACCCTATTGTCCATAACCAGCGTCGCCAAAGGTTGCGTGAGGTACTTGTGGATAGCACGCTTCAATTCACGAGCGCCGTATTCCGGACTCGTACCTTTTTCCAAAAGGAAGGCCCGGCTTTCGGCCGTAATTTCAATGTTAAAGCACTTATCGACAAGACGGTTGTTGACGTGTTGCTGAAGGTCTGCGATCTGTTGATCCAGAATCAAGGCGAGCGCTTCCGAATCGAGCGGCTGATAAGTAACGACAGCGTCGATACGGTTGATGAATTCCGGTGAATACATCCTTCGAACCGCGTTGAGTGCAATGACTTCCAGTTTTTTGGCGAGTTCTTTCGGTTGTCCCGTGGCTGATACCGGTGCCCGAAAACCCAACACAGGTTGAAGTTCTTTCATCATTTCCCGCGCACCGAGATTGCTTGTCAGGAAGATGAGACTCTTTTCAAAGTTGACTTCTGTATTGTTGCCGAGGCAGAGAATCGCCTTGTCGAGAACCCCGAGCAACAATTTGCTGACAGCCGGGGCCGCCTTCTCGATTTCATCGAATAAGACAATAGACAAATCGCAATCTGAGCTGATCACTTCCGCCAATCGTGCCTGCGTCAGGGCGGCCTTGGTTTCGTTGTGACCGAGATAACCGGGAGGCGAGCCTATAAGTTTCGCTACTTCATGGTCCGACTGAAACTCTCCGCAATTAATTTTGACGACCTTCTGCGATGTTCCATGCAGGATTTCCGCAAGGGCCTCGACGGTCCGCGTTTTGCCTGTTCCCGTGGGTCCAAGAAGCAGAAACGCGCCTGCCGGGCGTCCCAAAGGAGCCAACCCCGCCTGATACGTTTTGACCGACGAAGCAATACCACTTACCGCGGCGTGCTGCCCTACGATCTTCTGCGAAAGCAAATCAAGAATCCTTGTACTGGAGAGCTGTTCCGTCATTTCAACCTCACCGCGAATTATGCCGCCAGTGTTTCCAAGTCTTCATCGAGTTCTTTCCAGGACAACACTCTCTCGACAAGATCCCACTCGCATGACTTCCCGCATTTGGAGCAGCAGGAGAATTCATCGTTCAAATCAAACAACTTTTCATCGATACAGCAGGCCGAAACGTATAAACCCAACCCGGGAGCTCCTTCGCTAGTTTTCATTGTCCTCTCACCTCCTACACTGCGATTTCCATTGCACGTTCAGGGCCAATGAGAAGACGTTGAACTTACAGAGCTTCACTCCCGGCAGACACCTTTCTGCGCTGGTGGCTGGCGACGAAATCCAAGAAGGCAGGGAATTCCGGTATCACCTTGTGATTGGGACTGTCCCTGGTCGTGAACATTGCCCTTCTTGAACGGTTGGGTGAGTAAATTCGCTCAGTGGCGGGAACTATTTTCTCGGATTGAACAGCTGGAGCGGATGCAGAGGCCGAGCCGACGTTCGCTGTCTCCTGCCACACGGAATGGACGAAAACTAATGTGTGCTGAACTGATGAACCGCGTGGGGCCTGGAGGTTCTGGAGTGCTCCCATACAACGTCGCTTGCGAATCTTCGTCGCGATACATTCGCCGGGGCGCGCCAAAGACCTTGCCAACCAGTTGAAAACATCCGTTTGGCCATTGAAATGCCAGCATATCGGCAATGTCCGCGATTGAAGAATCTAAAGCCCGGTCCAAGCGCACGGAAGCGGTGCGTATCGGACCGGAGCGGCCGAGGATAGAAGCGATTTGCCTGGTGTTTATCAGCCTTGTGGCAGCGGTGTTTCTTCTTCGTTACGCTCAGGCGATTCTGTTGCCATTTGTCTTGTCGCTTCTTCTTTTCTATACCCTCGACCCTGTCGTTTCCTGGATTTCCCACTTGGGCATTGCTCGAATTGTCAGTTGCCTTCTCCTGATGGCTGCATTCCTCGGAACAGGAACTTCTGCGGTTTACCTTCTGCGCGGCCAGGCGAGCGCTATGGTCGATCGCTTACCTGAGGCAATGAGAAAGGCGCAAGCTGCCATCGAATCGCACCGCGGCGGGGAACCGGGCACGGTAGCAAAGGTCCAGAAAGCTGCTGGCGAACTGAAAGAGACGGCATCGGAAGCAGCAGGCAGTCAACCCGATGCGAGTATCACTCGAGTACAGATTGAAAAACCAATATTCAATGCGAGCGAGTACCTGTGGTCCGGATCCGTCGGTGTTATGGGGTTCGTGGGTCAAGCCATCACCGTCGTCTTTCTCGTCTTTTTTCTTTTAGCTTCAGGCGATCTCTACAAAAGGAAGCTCGTCGAAGTCGTGGGACCGCGGCTTTCGCGGCAGAGACTGACGATTCAAATTCTGGATGACATCGATCGACAGATCGGGCGGTTCCTGCTTGTGCAGGTCCTTGCCAGTATATTCGTCGGCGCTGGCGTGGCTGTCAGCCTGTGGCTCCTCGGACTGAATCAAGCTGCCATGTGGGGAGTCTCGGCTGGCGTTCTCAACTCGATACCATATTTCGGAACGATCATCGTAACTGTCGCCGTAGCGCTGGCGGCATTCCTGCAATTCGGCACCCTGGGAATGGTAGCGGCCACTGCCGGCATTACGCTGTTTGTGACCAGCATCGACGGCCTTCTAGTGAAGCCTTTCCTGACGGGCCGGTTTTCCAAACTGAGCAATCTCGCTGTGTTCGTGTCCCTGCTTTTCTGGGGCTGGCTCTGGGGCGCCTTAGGAATGTTGCTGGCCGTCCCCATCATGATGACCGTCAAAAGCATCTGCGATCATATTGAAGGACTGCAACCGATTGGGCATCTCCTCGGTGAAGGTAAGTGACGGAACATATCTGCCCGAGATAGTAATCAGGAGGCCAGAGGCACACTTCATACAGCGGGTGAAGGTCTGATCCGTTACGAATGAAGCCTCAAGATCGCAACACTCCGATACATACAGTCCGGACACCTCAGCACCTGTGCCAGCCTTCAGTTTTCGTCGGTTCATTTTGTCCTCCCGGAAAATACGTTCGGTTTCCCAGCATGGAGACCTGGTTGGACTCTGGCAAGCGTACGGAACATTCCCGACGCTTCCTTCGAGATCAGCCAATTTGCGTCAGGCTCGCTGAAGCGTTTGGGCCCTGGGAACTCAACACAAGTTGGGGCATTAGCGAAAAATGACAGTCGTTTCCGGACAGAGTCGAAAGACAGAGCGTAGAGAAACCGGGATCTGTCCCGGAGGTGGTACCGAAATTCTACTGGAGCAACATATGAGAGATTGTCCCTTCTGCTTTTAGCCGAACGGACTACAAGCTCCGGCACGATAAATGAGATGAGGTCTCGCACCGATTGGATTACTCCAACACGATAGAAATAGAGACGATCACCCTGATAATGCACCCGAGATCCAGCCGCCAGGAAAAAAGACCGGCCAACGCCGGACATTCCAGGATTGACACCGGAACTCTTCTTGCTCCTACTCGCATGGAACACTCAATGTCGTTTTTGGAGGAGAGTAAAAGGATGCGTTTGCTCAGGTCATTAAGTTCATGTTGTGTGATCGCTGCTCTGTGCTTCGTCGCACGAAGGCCGCAGATGCTGGGGGCGAGTCAAAGCGTCGCAAAACAGGCCCAGAAACAGGACAACCAGAACGAAGCGGTTCTCAGATCTACGTCCTCGCGCGATCAACCGCGGGTCGTGGCACTCAGCGATGAGGTTCGGCACCAGTTGGTGATGCTGCCATATTACAGCGTTTTCGATTGGTTGGAGGCTCGTGTTACGGCAACTGGAGAGGTCACTCTCATGGGCAGTGTCGTGAAACCGACAATGAAATCGGATGCCGAAGCTCGGCTCAAGAATTTGGAATCGGTGAGCCGAGTCATCAATAAAATCGAAGTGCTTCCTCTGTCTTCCAGCGACAATCAACTGCGGATCGCTCTGTATCGCGCCATTTTCAAGTTTGACTCACCGCTGTTCCGCTACGGAACGGCCGCCGTGCCGTCCATTCACATCATCGTAGCCAACGGCCAAGTTCGCCTGAAGGGGGTTGTCGCGAGCACGGAAGACGGCCAACTGGCTTATATGGCGGCGAACGGCGTCTCCGGGGTGTTTGGTGTGAAGAACGAGTTACAGGTTGAAAAATTACCAGACAGCAAATAATCGGCCGAGTGCACGCGGGCGCAAGAGTCGGGTGGGATTGCACAGCAGTCGCGTACTCGCGATCCGTTACGCTTTGCGAAACGCTCAGGACCCAATTTGACCAAACGAAGGCCCACTGGAAGGAACATCAATCTGCGGGCAAAACACTTCAACCCTGACACTAACAGCCAAACGAAAGTTGTTTCGGCAGAATCACCGACCGACGGTGCTATAGAAGCTGTCGTTCAAATTGAGCACGCCGCCCACGCCGGGCGGTCATGGATGGATCGTTTTGCGGGAGCCATCACGCGAACAGCCGGAACGGGAACTGTCATCTTCGTGCACCTCATTTGGTTCTTGTTTTGGCTTTTGGCGAATCTGCACGGGCTGCCTGGCATCACTCCGTTTGATCCGTTCCCCTTCAATCTGCTGACGACACTCGTGTCTCTTGAAGCGATATTCCTCACGCTCTTCGTGCTCATCAGCCAGAACCGCATGTCGCAGGAAGCGGATAAACGGGCGCACCTCGATCTGCAGGTCAATCTCCTGGCTGAAAAGGAGGCAACGATGATTTTGAAAATGCTTCAGGAGATATCCGAACGGTTGGGACTCACCGGGCCGATCGAAAAGGATCTACAGGACTTGCTGAAAGACACAAAGGTTGGCGAGCTTGCAAAGAAGTTGGAAGCCGCGCTTCCCACCGATTAGCGACCTGGTCTTGGCGTCCTGTGTTCGACGGCCTCGGCCGAATTCGCGTGCCTGGTTGCCTGGAGACGCGCATGCACGTCGAATGGTGTCTGAAATCATTGGCCTGATTCGTAAGTGAGGGGAGTCGCCATTACGTTCCATTCCCGTATGAGCTGCTGCGACTGCGCTCCAGCGAAACGTCAGGGTTTACCGCAAGCAACGGTTCATTGACAATAGGTTACTAGAACGCTGGACTGGATTCTTCTTCGGAGGCTCAGAATGGATACGGAAACAAGCCGGTGCCCGAAGTGCGCTGGCGAAATGGTGCAGGGGTTCATTGTTGATCGAACCGACGTTGGCGTTGCCGTGAGCAGTTGGTTCGAGGGAGCACCGAAAAGCTCGTTCTGGTCTGGAACGAAAGCACCGGACGTAAACCGGATTCCGATCGGCACGTTCCGCTGTTCGGCTTGCGGCTTCCTGGAATCGTATGCTCGACCTGAGTTCGCTGCAGAGTAAAGGCGACACGCGACGTTGTATCGTCGTATCGTCCGTCAGCCGAAACGGCCAGGCACCCTCCAGCTACGAATGCGCCCACTCAGCAGCCATGAATCACATAACACAGGTCGAATATCCGGCACCTTTTCCCGCAGCCAACCATCTTTACCCTGAGCGGGAAGAAGCAACGCCGGGAAGAAGCAGAGAGCAACTTAAAACTTCATACTGAAAACCAGAACGCGCTTCGCCACTTTATTGCGTATTTGCGCAGGGCCTTTAAATCGCTTACCCTTCTAGCAAAACAAATCGAATCTATCGTGGTCTGTTCAGCCAGATTCGCGACATGTGGAAATGGAGTCAGGGACAATGCGGGGCGTCTGGGTCCGTATATTCGTTTCAATGGTGGCCGCACTGCCGCTTTGTTGCGGGATCATCTCAAGCAACGTTGAAGCTCAGGTCCAGGTCCCGGCAGTCGATCCTTCCGGTGTGATCGCGGCCACCCGGCGACAGCCGGCTGGCCCTCCCGAAGCTACGCCGCGACTGAAAGACGGCACGGTGAACCTTGGGAGAGTCCATGGCGAGAAGGGCATTTGGGGGCTTCCGGTCATTGCGAATTTCGCGCAAGTTGCCGGCGGTGTTCCGAAAGACTTTCAAGGCAACCTGCGCACCGGCGCGCCTGCCGAGCCACACATTCCATTCAAGCCATGGGCAGCCGCTCTGTACAACTACAACTCGGCGAATCTCTCGAAATTCGACCCCGAAGGATATTGTCTGCCGCCAGGTGGACCGCGTCTCATGGCGACTCCTTTTCCAATGGAGGTGATCCAGCTCCCGGAAGAGGATCGCATCATCATGATCTATGAAGGTGGGACGCACATCTGGCGCGAGATCTATATGGACGGGCGCCCTCACCCGTCTCTCGATAAGATCGATGGCGAAACGTACCTGGGCCACTCGGTCGGACGTTGGGAAGGCGACACGCTCGTCATCGACAGCAGCGGCTACAACGAACGGACTTGGCTGGACCAGTGGGGACATCCTCACACGAATCAGTTGCACGTCATCGAAAAGATCACGCGGCCAGACAAAAGCACACTGCATTACGAAGCCACGATCGATGATCCCGGCGCCTACACCAGACCCTGGACGATTGCGTGGGATATTCCATGGGCTTCACGACAAGAACTCGCTGAATACGTCTGCCAGGAGAACAACGTTTGGATCCAAAGCCTGCATGATGATTTCGGAAAACCGCTTTTTTATCGGCCGGCGGCGGACGGTTTGTCCGTACATTCTTCCCAATAGACCAGTTGAACTGCACTACACTGACGCTCGAAAACCACAAGAAGGACTTCAACCCATGAAGAAGATTCTGTTGCCGCTCGCGCTCGTTGGTGGGCTTCTGGCCGCGCTCATTGCGGGACTGGCGCAAAGCAAAGCGCCGCGCTTCGAAGTCGATCCGTCGTTTCCTCAGCTGCCGGCGGGGAAAGTACTCGGCGACATGTCGTCGGTGGCTGTGGACTCGCACGATCACGTTTGGATGATTCATCGGCCACGGACGATCCCGGAGGCGCAGCGCGCTAATGCGGCGCCGCCCGTTCTCGAATTCGACGCATCGGGGAAGTTCCTGGCGGGATGGGGCGGACCCGGAGCCGGGTTCGAGTGGCCGGAGCGTGAGCACGGCATTTATATCGATGCGTCCGGCGACGTCTGGATCAGCGGCAACAACGGGTACGCGGCAGCAGGCACTCCGCCGCCACCCGGCAAATCCGACGACATGCTGCTGAAGTTTACGAATGACGGGAAGTTTTTGCTGCAGATCGGGCACGCCGGCAAAAGCTCAGGTGACGCGGACAAGGAAAACGTCAAACAGGCGGCCGACATGATGGTATTCAAGAACGAACTGTTCGTGGCCGACGGCTACGGCAACCATCGCGTCGTCGTATTCGACACGAAGAACGGCGCGTTCAAACGTACATGGGGCGCAAACGGCGGCCCACCATTCAGTATCGCGCACGCGATCAAAGTGTCGAACGACGCTCTCGTGTACCTGGCGGATAGAGGCAACAGGCGTGTGCAGGTATTTACGACGTCGGGCGCATTCAAGCAGGAAGTGAAGATCGGCGCCGACACCAACCAGATGCAAACCGCCGCGGGGCTCGCGTTCTCGCCGGACCGTGCGCAGCGGTATCTATACGTTGCGGATATCGGGAACAATCAGATCGACATCGTCGAGCGGCAGTCCCTGCAGATACTCGACAAATTTGGAAAGGCGGGCAACGCTCCCGGCGAGTTCGGTACCATTCACGAGATCGCCACCGACTCCAAAGGAAACATCTACACGGCGGAGCTGCGGACCCACCGCGTTCAGAAATTCATACAGAAATAGACCCCAGTGGGGCCGCAAATTTAAGGTTTGGGAATATCTACGGCAATCCAAATCGCCGGCACCTTGCCGGTGTTTTCCGCCCAATGTGTCGTAGCTCGGCCTTCGGCAAAGCCTCCTCCTGCTTTTGCTACCTGATCTGGTTTGGCGTCCTGATGATAGGTGACCTCGCCCTGCAGGACATAGGTGATGGCCGGGCGATCGACGTGGTCGTGCAAGCCCAGCACTCCGCCCGGCTGGAGCGTGACCTTGCGCATGCGTAACATGCGGCCTTTGGTCGAGTCGAGCTCGTTGCTTAAATCGAGCGAACGCAGCAATTCCTCCGATTGCCCGACGGTAAGTGTTGGCACCTGTCTTTGTCCGGCCACATATCCGGCCAGGAATGCAAAGACAATCACGATCATCACGGAAACGGCGATTGCTCGATTCAGCTGCATATTTGCCCCCTGGAGATTACGGCCGCAAGTTTACTGCGAGCTGAGCATCCTGTGCATGGCGAATTCCCGCTCAGGCCGCAGTCGGTGTTTGATACGGTGCGACTCGCTTTCACTTCGGAAACTTTTCCAGCTTTCCGCAATTAATGAACATCCGATCGAATATATGAAGATGGACGCGCGCGGCGATAAAGCCGACCGTGCTCATTCCGACGCCGACAGCGATGCTGCCGAGCGTGTCGCGCCAGCGGATAACCCGCATGATTTGTTTGCCGTATTTCCTGCCAACTATCGCGTTCACTCCTGCGGCAATGAAAGCGAGAACAGCTGTCGTGAATATCAACAATCCGATGTTTCGGAATGTCGCATGAGTGCCCAGCCAGGCATATACCGAAGGCGGAATGATGCTCTCATTCCACATTTCGTAGAAGAGCCACGTGAGACCGACGGCCGGAGCAATCAGCAATGCCCACTTCAGATAGATCAGCGGCGTCGACAGCATCCAAACCTTGAAGGCGAGGTTGCTGCCGGCGTCGAGGAGTTGTTCCAAATGCTTTCGGCCCGCGTTGGCAGGACTCACGCTCGGCGGTTCCATTGCAGGTTCGATGGCCAGGAATCGCCAGTTCCCCGCTGCCACAGGTCTTGTGAAGCCCTTTACGCACTCAAGCTTCTCGAACTGCTGTTCCGTCATGCGATAGGCACTGGCCATGAGCCCGTAAGCCTCGGCCTGACTGAAAGAATCCAGGTCTGTGCGGATTGCAGCCAGCTTGCGTTGGACGCTCGCAGCAACGCCGTAGCCGGTTCCATCGCTCGGACCTTCGGGTTGGGTTTCAAAGTCGGATTTTCTCACCGTCGAAGGGCAGTCCTTCCACGCAACACTTCCGCCCGGCAGATCCTGCCGTAGGTGAATGAACATCAGGCTGCGAAGTCGGGCCGATTTCAGTCGTGACGACACGTCCTCATATTCCGACTCCCGTACTCGCGCCTGAACGACGTTCGTGGTTCGCAGCAACACGCCGAGCGGGCCGCCGCCCGGCACGTTTTTGGCTTCCATCTGGCCGCTCGCGTCGCTGATGAGCATCACTGTGCAGTCTTGGTCCATAAGACTGGCAATACCCTGGTTGTCGCACGCGCCGCCGTCGACAAGTCTGACGCTGATAAGGCTGTCGTGATTGAGCTTGCCTTCCGGGTCGTCCGGATACAAACCATCGAGGATCAACGGCTCGAAAAGCCCGGGCACGCATGACGACGCAGCCACGGCGTATCCGAGCCGGAACTTGCGATACCTCGCAGGCGCCTGCTTGTAGTACATTCGCCGCAAGCGGTAGTTGGCGTCGATCTCAGCCACAATCGGTGCGGGAGGTTCGCCCATGAATGACGCCGTAAACTGCCACGTGTGACCGGTATTGAGCGTCGTCGCATTCAGCACCAGATCGGGCGCCTTGTTTATGCGGCGCCAATTGTGCTTGCGTGGACTGAAATTGGTCTGCCACTGGTTATCCGCGATCTTCGGGTGGATATAGAGGTCATTCAACCAGCGCTCCTCTCGTTTATAACCCATTCCGCGGGCCATCCAGTCGGGCAGCCACTTCGGGCCGGTGACTGGGCTACGAAAGCGCTCGCCTTTAGAACCTTCTTCGGGAATATCCCTGACAAAGGAATACAATTCCCGCTCGTAGAGTTCACCAACCCTCAACGTGCGCGTATACCCCGACGAAAAAATCATCTTCAGGTTCGTGAACCACTCGGCTAGAACGCGCGTTCGGATGTTGCGCTGCACGCCATCCAGAAAGTCGTTCTGGATACGCTCAACGATATCGACGTAATCCTTGGGCTGGATCTTGCCATCGATTCGTGTCTGAAGCAGCTTCCGAACCTCCAAGTAGTAATGGGCACCGATGATCGAACCGCCCGAAACGCACGAAAGCACCTCAATGTGTGGGAGGACGCCCAATTCAGCAAGCTTGGCGAGCACACCGATGTGAAATAGAGAAGCGCGAAAACCGCCGCCAGATAGCCCAAGACCAAATTTGCCTCGGAACGTATTCAGGACAGCCGCCTCGTCACCCTTTAGAAAGGTTCTGAGTGCCTGTGCGGCCGACGTTTTCTGGAAGTCTGTCTCGCTTAAGTCGGGATCGGATTGGAGGCGTGCCAGGGCCGCGAGTTGTCGGGCGGTAGATTCGTACTGCCACTCCTCCACCTCTAAGTGTTTTGTCTTTTCAATCAGCCAGTAGTCCGCTTCGGCATAATTTCCGAGACCGAAAAACGCTTCGCCCAGAGTGACGCAGACCCACCAATCCGCCTTCTGCTTAGCGAACTCTGTGACCGACCGTGTAATCTCCTCCCGGATCAGCCGCGCACCCTCACGTCTTTCGGCAGCAGCCTTTGAGACAATTCCAGCACGCTTGGCTTCTGCCTCGCCTTCCTGGGCAAGTACATCGAGCGTGAACGCGGCATTGATACCACAATAACCTTTGTCCTCCTCGACCCGGAGCTTGCTGTCCGGATTGTCGCGAAGGAATGTGAACACGTCGGCGCGCGCTGCCTGCAGCGCTGCAGCCAACTCATTCACATCTGCGGGCGCAGGCAAGCCGCTCTTCGCACGGGCTTTCGTGACATGCTCCTCACGCAAACCGATTGTGTAGCCACGCAGATAATGGAACAACGAACTTTCAAGGTTCTGAGGAAGCGGCTCGGCTTGCCATTTTCGCTTGTAGATTCCTCCTGCAATGCCCAGTGTCTCCTGATTTTCCGTTTTCGAAAGCGAGAATCCCTCGCCCAGAATCTTCAAAGCTTCATCGAACTGCCAGGCGCGCTGCAGGTCCGCATCTTTATACGTGTACAACGCGCTCTTTTGATAAATCTCGTCGTAGTTGGGGTCGTTCTTCGGGATCTTGTATCTCGCACGAGCCAGCAAGCGCCGGGCAAGGCTGAAGTCCTTGTACTTCACAAGCCGTTTCGCCAATGTCAACATCCCGGCACGCGTCTCCGGCCGCATCTGACCGTCTATTGGCGCGCTGAGAATCTTGTTGCCCTGCGCCTGGTCGATCTCTTGCTCGCGAAGCGTTTCAATTTGGTCCGCTAAATCGGCATTTCCCGCTCCTCTGAGTTCTACCTCCAATTGTTGGAGTTCTTTCAAACTCGAACTGTCACGTAAACTGAGAATCTCTTTAGCCCGTTCAACCTTATCGCTATTACCTTGGGTCATCGTGGGACCTCTCCTCATCGGTTCTTCGGTGCGGATGTGGCCTATTGTGGCGACGACGGGCTAGACCCGCAAGAACATAAAAATGGAACGAGCGGGAACACGGTCGCCATTGCTGCAGTCCGGGGTTTTGTCACACTTTAACGCTGGGTTGATATCGGACGATGACAATGGTTCGATCTCCTGGGTGACAGGGGGCACCACTTCTCCAGTGACATTGCGACCTTTGACTTCCACTCAGGCGCAGCATAATCTGCAGCCGCTCCGAGAAAAAGCGTTTAGACTTTCTTTTTCCCCGGTTGCCGATTTACGTGCGTGCAAATCCCCAGATTGGAAGCCTATTCTGTTAATGCGTGACGGTTGTCCAAAACAACGCGGAGTCGAACATGAAATTGCCGAATGTTGAAGCCGTAGCGGCAAAGGTCCACGAAGCTTGGCTGCAAGCAAAGCGAGCGCAGGGCATAACCAGCCGGAAGAGCGAGAGCGGTGAAGAGTTGATGGTTGATTACGGCCAGTTGTCTGAAGCGGCCAAAGAGCTAGATCGCCAAAGCGTACGAGCCGTGTATGCAGCCATTGAGTCGCTGATAGAACACAAGTGATCGATGGCCTATCATGAATATGACAATTCCTGTCTTCACTACAGGCACCGACAGTGACTGGATTGCCAGGTGATCGACGTCTATCCCGAAAAAATATAGTTTCGCGTTTCGGATGCTCCCGTGAAGCGTCTTAAAATGAGAACTTCGTAGTGACGCGGACTGCCCTTGGATCCAGCGCTGTGTCAAATGAAGAACGGAAACCCGGAGACTCAAGAATTCTGACCGGGACTCCTAAATTGCGCAGATTGAGTATATTGAATATTTCTGCTCCTGCCTCGATTTGCAATTTACTTGAACGAGAAAAACGTCGGCGTATGGCGGCGTCCACTGTTCGAACCCCCGGAGCGCGGGTCGTATTACGACCGATTCCAGGACGGTCCGTTAGATTTCCATCCCCGTTGCGGTCCACAACAGTGTTGATTGTGTACGGTTGCCCCGTTTGGTATTCAGCAGTGAGAGAAAGGTCCCATTGGCGAAAACCATTCCAGCTCACAATTCCCGAAACCCGATGTCTCACGTCAAAATTTGCAGAGGCGCGATCTTTATTGGGTTGCCGGATATCTTCAGGCAACGCAAAAAAGCTTCGCGCGTCGAACATATCCGAGACCTCATCCATAGCATGAGACCATGTCCAACTCGAGCGAAAGTCGAGCCCCCCTGCCGAGCGCCTCAGAACGCTTAATTGCATGGAGTGATAGCTGGACGAAGCAGAATTTTCCATGACCGTGAATGCACCTAACGATGGCACAGGCCGGCGTCCGTACGGAGGTAAATCGAAGACTGTAAGAGGTTGACTGACCGAAGACAGCAGAAGCGGCGCTGAAATGAATCCTCCATTGGGGGTTGTGAAGCGAGGCAAATGGATTCCCTGAGTCCCGACATATGCCAGGGACCCCAGCCAATGCGCGGGTGCGTCAACGGTGCTATCGCCGCTTTCGTACTGTGCTCGTTTCCTTCTGTTCCTGCTGAACTCGTGCTCTGCGGACAGCACATATTGCCTGGATAACCCCGTCTGCAGATTTTTCTCCGGCAGCGTAAAGGCCAGACCATTTGCACTTAGATTGTCGGTCGGATTGGCCGGCTGCTGATTGAAGAGCGTTCCGAGGCCAGTCGCGAAAGCATCCCCTGTCAGATTGTACACATTCAAAGTTCCAGGCCTGATCAGAGGCGTCTTCGCGGAAAGAAATGTAAAAAACGACGGATTATTAATGAATTGACCGTTAGGCCGATTAAAATTCAAATCGAAGTTCACAGGCACAAACGTCGGGAATACGTTTCGGGACTGGCTGGTGAACGCCGCCGGATTGGCGTCGAATTGCAGACCGAATCCGCCGCGAATTGCGGTCGTTGCAGAACCGAACGGGTCCCAGGCAAAACCGATTCGGGGAGCCAGATTGTTCGTGTCTAAGTCGTAAATCCGGCGGCGGCCATCCAGAAACGTCTGTAACCCGTTTACCGCCTGATCGAAAGCGCGATTGCCTGCAGCAATCACGGCCTGATCGTTCGCGCTGCCGGCGGGTTGAAGATGACCGAACTGATCCGGTGTCACACCAAAGGTTTTTTCAATACGTCTGTTTGCTTCGTGAGGAACCGTTTGCAGTTCGTAGCGAATACCGAGGTTCAAAGTCAGGTTTGGACGTGCCCGCCAATCATCCTGAAAGAAGAAGTCATATTGAGTAAGCCGTAATCCGATTGTCGTATCTGCCGCCGGATCGGTGCTGAGGGTTTGCAACACTCCGGAAGCAGCTCCCAAAGCTGCAAGATCGGTTCCTGTAAGCTGCCCGTCCTTTGTTGCAAATGCACAAAACGGATTTACCAGACACGTAGATCCTACGCTGCCAAAGCCAAACACGATCAGTGGCCGGCTATTGCGATCGGCAAAACTATTAAGCTGGGAATGCCGAAGATCGAAGCCCGCTCTGAGCGCGTGTGTTTTCCAGACAAACGTGGCGACATCACCGATCTGATAGGTGTTGTCCACCCGGCCTTGGGGGAAATTGTAGACATCGATGCCGACAGACGAATATGGCAAGATCGAAAGTTGACCAATCGGTCCAGTCGCACCGAAAGGGCCGAAGCGGCCATATGGCGTCTCGATCTGTCGCGTTTGCGTCGGAGATCCACCGGTTGCCGATGAGCCAAAGATTAGAGGACTGCCTTTGTCCAGGGGAAAGGAGAGGCGCGTCCGGCCGTAAGACACACGCAGTGAGTTGGCATAGGCCTTTTTAGTCATGTTGATGACGAGTGAAAAATTCTGCGTGCGGGTGCTCGTTGCCAGCGCCGAGTTGATGGCATCGCCGGTGAAAGGCAGAGTTGACTGATCACCCGTAAAGTTGTAGCGCGCAGCAATGTTGTAGTTCGCTGCACCGTTGTTGCCCGGTTGCCGAAACCAGTCCAACCTTTGAGAAAAGACATTGCTATCGGCTGTGGACGCATTAACTTGGGAGTAGTTGTGTTCGCCGAAAGGTCCTGCAGGATTGTTCGGAAGAGGGTAGAGACTGAAGATTTCCGCTCCCGCGGCGCTCGAGTACGAGATCGAGCGTTGATTGAAGAAATCCTGGAGTTTTTCTATGGGTACGAATCCGTTGGATTGCCCAGAATTGACTCGCAAGCCCCTCTCCCCTGAAGTTGGTACCACAAAATGACGGAGGGCTGTACCACGCACCCGTTGCCGCTCAGCGGAAACAAAATAAAAGAAGTGACGGGTGAGAGGATCGATCGGTCCACCGAAAGCACCCCCATAGAGACTGTGGCTACTGTCCTTACCCGAGTATCGACCTCCGTTTCGGTCCCCGGAATTGACGGCGTCGGTGAAGTTCGTGTCGAAGGGATTGCGAGCGCTTAGAACGTCGTTGTTGAACAGGCCATAGATCGTTCCATGAACATGCTCTTCTCCGGATCGCGAAACAGCATTGACCATCGAACCGGAGTTGCGGCCAAAATCGGCCGGAACTCCGGCAGTCATGACTTGGTATTCTTCGATGCTCTCGATGCTCTGCGGAACAAGAGCAACGAACCCTTGCCGCCGAACTCCGATATCCTCGTCGTTGTTGTCCGATCCGTCGACCGTAAAGTTGTTGCTCCGGCTGCGCAGACCGTTAACTGAAAATTGCCCGATCGAGCCTACTCCGATTCCAACGGCAGGGCCCTCACCCGCTGAAAAAGGCGCGCGGGCGACGCCCGGGGCAAAGAGCGCCAGTTGATCGAATGAGCGGCTCCCACGCAGTGGTAACACCAGAATCCGGCAGGAGTCGAGATTCCACCGCAAAGCCCAGTCTCTGAGTGACACCAGTGATGTCGAGCCGGTTGGCTTGCGGCAATATGGTGTCTCACTTTCATCTGTTGGCAAGGTTTGGAAAAGTGAAATGTTGAGTGGGTTAGCTGATCGCGTACCGGGCGGATTTTGAGCTTTACCCAGAAGCATCAATTCTATGGCTGGATTGATTTGTGTCGGTGTATTGAGCGGAACTTCAATCGAAGGAATCGTTCTACTATTGTACATGGGTGGATTGCTCGCGGTCAGGCTGTATCTTCCAGGGGGAAGTAACGTGAATATCCATCTGCCGCCGTTCGTGGGCTGGGTCCAATCCACTCCGTTACGCAAGTTGACCAGACGGAAATAGGATCCCTCGAGACCCTTCTGTTTGTTCTGGCTGTCGACAACACGCGCATCGATCGCACCGGTTGTCTGACCTTGTGCGTATGGTAGATGACTGACGATCAGCAGGCTCAGTACAATGGCAGAAGCCTTGCAGGTATTTCGGAAGTCCATGCTATGCATCGGGGCAGGTCTTGTGGGACCTGCCACTGAGAAGCTTGTTCCACGCAGGTTGCAGGGATGCTCCTTTCAATAGACGACATGTCTGCGCGATCAGATCGGTAGTCGAAAGATAATGGCGAGTGATCGAAGTCGCGTCCAGAACCTCAAGGTATCGTCCCTTGAGATCGATAGCCACTCCGAAAGGTTGAGTCTGTTGCTGGATATGCAGCAATGTGTTGTTGGTTGCGGTTTCGATCAAGTGAATGTCGCGGGCCAGTTGGCTTTCCAGTCCACCTCCAGTGACGAGCATTTTGCCGTCATTGCTGAACAGTAGCAGGGTGGTGTCTCTCCCTTCGTCCTGCCACAAGATCGTTCCAGTTCGAACGTCACACAGAGACAACCTCTTGTCGTTCCATGCAACGGCAAGATAGCGACCGTCTGGACTGAAAATGGCTTTATCAGCACCCGTCATGCCTGAAACAGTGAAAGCCTCTTTCCACGTAGCAGTGTTATAAACAACTACTACTGGCCTGGTACCTGCGACCGCCAGCAACGTTCCATCAGCGTTCACTGCAAGGCCCTTGCTGTCCGGAATCGGTACTTTAGAACGTCCCGCGGAAGAGTCCAGCCGCGAGATCCAACTGCCTTCGTCCGTCGTCCAGACAAGTGTCTGGCCGTTACCGCTGATAACCTGCGAGGTTGCCCCCGTGGACTCACGGTACAGTAGTCTCTTGCTCTCTTTGTCCTTCAGTCCGTACCTTATAAGTCCGATCGCCGGGCTAGTTATGAAAAGTTGTTCCTCGTCAAGTGTGTAGTGAACAGATTGACGGCTGATCATGTCTGAAACTTTTAGATCTGCGAGCGGCAACTTCTTTGGCTCTTCGATCATCATGTGATTTATGACCTCAAGATCAGCATCGGTAACTGTCGAATCAAATGCAGTCAGATATCGGCCAAATGGACTGATATCGAATATCCTCTTCACCTTAACGGAATCAAACGCGTCAGATCTGTTCAACACGTTGAATTTCCGGATGGTATTGCCCGATATCAAGACGAGATCACCCATTTGAGTAAAAGCCACGGATTGGACTGCGGAGCCTGCAGGGACGAGAGAAACAGCGCGACCTTGCACCTCCATAACTCGAACGGTTCCGTCCCCGCTGCCACTGGCGGCGTAGAAGCCATCTTCCGTTATGGCGACCGTTGAGACGTCCTGCAGGTGTTTTGCTGGCGACTCTCCATATGTGTCGCCATTCGCTCCTTTGACCATCATGGAATGGTTGACTGTTGGAATTGCAACCGATGCTCCTTCTCCTGACACCGCCATAAATGAAAATGTCGATTCGCCATCGATCAAGGTTTCGTTTCCCGTCCTCAGGTTAAAAAGCTTGACCTCGATTTTCTTATTACGTCTGTATGAAGCCGCAAGAACGTCGGACTCAGGACTGAAAGCCAGAGCAAAAAGTGGAGCCGGAACCGATAATGACCGAGAGCAATCTTCTGGATGCGACAGCTCCACAACACGGATGTATTCGTTCTGCTCTGTACCCTTTTCATAGAGTACTGCAGCCGCGAACCTGTCGCCCTTTGCGCTGAACGCGACAGCGGAAGTGCTGGCTTTATCGGAGCCGGCGGATTTCTGCGGGCTCTCTTTTCCAGTTTCGCTTTCGCACGTAAAGACTTTTCCAGTCTGTTGGTCCATCAACCTGTAACCCGCATTGCTCAGACCGACCGCGAGAAATCGACCGTTGTCACTCGCAGTGGCCATCGAGATCTCCTGATCTGCCTTGAATCGGGTTCCGATGCTTTTACTGTCGGCCGATATAGCGTTGGCAGATCTGCGTGTCTTGTCAATGCACGCAACGTATTGTCCATGAGAGGACAATGCCCCGTCGCCATCGCACGGAATTAAAATCGGCTGCCCGATTTCCTGTGGAAGCAAACTGACTGCCTGCCTCAATACGGATTGTGCCGCTGCCGTATCGTCCAGCCTCAACGACTCGATCGCCAGAAGAGCTGCTTGATCGAACTTTGACGGTTCGCTATTAGCGATCACAAGTGCTGGAGACAATAAGGTCCTTGCATGATCAATTCGGATCGCGCGGTACCATTCGAAACTACCCCACGTACCCAGGATCAGCACTATTGTGAGAACGAAGGCCCGATTTCTAGAATAGCGTCGCCGTCGCTCCTCCTCTTGTCGCCGCTGCTCCTTCTCCGCTTGAATCCGCTCCTCCTCCTCTTTTCGTCGCTCCTCTTCCCGTAGACGCCGCTGCTCCTCCTCAAGAATGTCCTTTTTTCGGCGCGCGCTGCTTGCATCGATATAGTCGCGTTCGTCGTCATTTAGATCGGTTTCGCGCAGGTTTCGCCAGCGTTCGGCTTCCGTCAGCAGAGCGCCACGCAAAAGAGCGCCCTCGTCGCGTTCCAGTCGATGCCACTCGGTCAAAGAATTCCGAAGTCTCTGGAGCCACAGAAGAAACTCGCGATCTTCGTCGAGCCATTTGCGCAGTTCGGCCCATTCACGGATCAAGGCTTCATGGGAGATCTCAACTCTCTCTTCGCCAGTATCTTTATCACCAGAAGTGACCAGTAACCGCGCGTCAGCCAGCTGATCGACCAAAGGCCGGGCTGCAACACCGAGTTCGCTCAGAAAAACCGGCTGGCGCGTTTCACCACCGTCCAGTCTTGAAGCTACATGAACTAAGCGAAGGAAAATTCGCCGGACAGTCGCCAGTTCTTCGGGGCTCAGCTTATTCAACTGAGCACTGGCAAAACTGTTGATAGCCTTCGTTGCCCCGCCGAACTTTTCGTAGGCGGCGTGCGTCATGGTCGTGCCTTCACGATTGTTCCAAAGTTGCCATAGCGAGAACTGGAGCAACGGTAGTTGTCCGGGCTCGTTTCCCAGATCATTCAAAAGCCGGTTAACCAATCCCGGTTCAAACTTCAAGCCGACCTTCTTTGCCGGCATCACTATTGCCGTTTGAAGCTCCGGCAGTGTCATCGGACCGACATTCACAACGCACTTTTCGAACAGACTGCTCAGGTCGTGGCTCAACTCAAGAACGTCACCGTAAAAGTCCGCCCTCAGAGTGAGAACAAACTCCAACGGGGCTTTGGAAGCGATCGCTCCCAACATCATGTTGATGAACGACACTGCGATGTTGTTTGGATCTGCCGGTTGCGGCGCTGTCGGGCGGTTTACAGTGCCTCGCTGGACAGCGCCTGTCAGTAATTCCTCGAACTGATCGACAATGACGAGCAGACGATCAGTGCCCCCTGATTTCCGTATGATGGTATGAGCGATATCAGCAAGTCGAACCTTACCGGTTCGGAAACCATCTTCGAGGTTAACGAGCTCTCTCGCCCGATCGACCTCCGACATTGACGGTTCCAACAGTGGGATCAACACCCTTGCGAGGCCCGTAAAGGGTTGGGCACCTGGCCGGAACCAAACGGCATCCCATGCCTTCCGCGGCGGACGCTGGCGTCGTAGAAGTGGCAGAAGTCCGGCGTAAACCAGCGACGACTTGCCGCTGCCCGATGGACCAATCACTGCAATCAGGCCCTGATCTTCGCACACCCTCTCCAATAAACGTTGAGACAGTTTTTCCCTTCCGAAAAAAAAGCCTGAATGTGCTTCATCAAAAGCTTGCAGCTCGCGATACGGACTAAGTTCGGCCAGTTTGTCGTCAATGTCGGGCTGCGCTTCGCCATGGACTGCTGCTACGAGACGATCTATTGATTCGGAAGTTAAGCCTTGCCTTATATCGACCCACTGGTTGAGGAAAAGAAACCTCGAGCTCAAATCCGCGCCGGGCAATAGAACGGGAATCACCGGTAATTTACGGCCTTTGTCTTCCGCTTCAGCCTGCAGGTCCAGGGCGAAAGATATCTCGCGTTTCTGCCAGGCTCCCGTTTCTTTGCCGACAAATACGACGATACCGTTAACGCCGGAGATTGCCTGTTCCAACATTTGTGGCCATGGCAAACCGGCGTCGAGGTTCAGATAGTCGACAAAACTGGATACGCTGCGGTCTTTGAGTTGTCGTCGAACCTCATCGACAAGCGGACGATCGCTGCCGTGATAGCTCAGAAATAAGTCGAATGACGACATAGTCTAACGGAAAGGAGCTTATATCAACGCGGTATAGTACCATGTGACGCCATCTATGTCGCAAAGCACCAATCGCCGCCGGTTTCTGCTGGCTGTGATCGTCGGAACCGCCGGTCTTCTACTGCTACGCTCCCAATCCACATCACCCGTTGGGTATGCGGTTGTACAAGCCAGTCCGGGGGGCAATGTGCCTCTCGGCACAGCCTTGTTCAGCTACACAAATCCGGATGGCGTCCTCGTCAGTCAAGCAGGTGTCGACGCCGGCACGCCAACTTCTGCGGGCCGGATCTTCGTAGACGAGTCCGACGCTAAGACCAGCATCGCGTTGGTCAATCCGACGCCTGGCGTTGCTCACACAATGCTTGTACTTCGAGATAGTGCCGGCAACCAGGTGCAATCCATTCCCTTGTCGCTGACGCCCGGGCAGCACGTGGCACGTTACGTGACTGAACTTTTTCCGGGCATTCCCACTGGCTTTGTGGGTAGTTTGAGTTTTCAAAGCGATCAACCACTGGCTGCACTCACTCTGTGCGAAACACGTAATCGGTACGATGAACCGGTTTATGCCACGCTGCCCGTCGTGGACTTGACAGCAGCTCAGCTGTCTGGAGGTTTCATTTTTCCGCAAATCGCCGTAGGCAGCGGTTTTACGACGGATCTCATTCTTGTCAACCGCTCCGACCAGAAAGTAACGGGACAAATCAAGCTGACGGCATCCGATGGAACGCCACTTCTAGCCGAAGTGTCCGGTTCCGCTGCGACGGAACTATCTTATGAAATTTCCCCACAGGGGGCTTTTAAAGCCGAGCTGAATGGAGTCGCGGACGTCACAACTGGTTACGCTACGATCACACCGGCGGCAGGTTCGTCCGCCCCGGCTGGTGCAGCTGTTTTCAAATATAAAATCGACAATCAGATGGTGACCGAAGCCGGAGTGCTGCAGGCGACGCCGACGACTGCCGCGCGGATCTTTGTCGATCAGAACCGAACGCGGACCGGTCTGGCAATCGCGAATCCCGGGACACTGCCAGCCACACTTACGCTGACACTAACGGATTACCTTGGAAAACAGGAACCCCCATCGACTATAGGTCTCGATGCTGGAACACATTTTTCGAAATTCGTGGACGAGATATTCACCGGATTGAACGACGGTTTTACCGGAGTCCTCGATATTCGAAGCGACGTGCCCGTCGCTTCCGTGACCCTCAGAGTCACTGTTAACAGTCGAAACGAACAAATATTGACTACTCTCCCTGTGCTGGATCTCTTGAAACCTCCAACGGCGATGGCTGTAGTATTTCCTCAAATCGTCATTGGAGTGGGTTTTTCGACAAGGTTTATCCTTCTCAGTGGCGATTCCGTAACTGCTGCCAACGGCACACTGGGTCTTTTCAGCGAAGACGGCTCGCCGTGGACGGTGCCATTGAGCGGATCGGCGGCCAGCCAGTTTCCGTACGCGGTTGCCGCGGGTGCAGGGCGGCAGTACTTGCCGGGTAACACTCAGCAGGTGAAAGAAATCCAGGTAATTGATCAGTCGACGAATAACCTTCTCTCGGAAATCAGCGTGAACGAAGGGGGAACGGTTCAACCCAGCGTAAGAATGATCGACGGCGCAGGCATGATACGAGACGACTTCGCCCTGTCGATCAACAGTATCGATCCCAGCATCGCTTCTGTAAATTCGACGAACGGTACGATCCGGGGGAACAGTGCCGGGTTTGCGACTTTGAGTTATCTTGCCGGCTCACAACTGACGACGATAACAGCGACGGTAGTACACCTGGATTCCGGGCAGAACGGCGTCGGCGTGAACGGTGTCGTCCAGGATCCGTCGAAAAGGCTGTACCTCGCAGCGACAGAAGACCACACTGTGCTCCTTTCACAGACGCTGTCAAGTATTCCGGTGGTGTACGCCGGGGCCAGCCACTCTCCTGGATCTGCGAACGGCCAGCGAATCACCGCTGCCCGGTTTCGATCCCCTTCCTTTCTAGCGATCAATCACTACGATGGAACTTTGTATATCGGTGACAGCGGAAACAATGTCATTCGCCAACTAGGGGCCGCCGGCCTCGTGCAAGTGTTGGCGGGGACCGGATCGCCTGGAACGAACGATGGCGGCATATTGCAGGCAAGTTTCAACAATCCGCAGGGAATCGCGATGGACGATTTTGGGTACCTCTGGGTTGCGGACACCGGTAATCACACGATACGGCGCATCGACCTGACGCGAGGGGTAGTCACAACGATTGCTGGACGAGCAGGTAGCCCTGGGTTGGCGGATGGGACCGGAACCGACGCCCAATTCAGCTCTCCAACTGGAATCGTGATCGAGCAAGAATCTGCTGCTCAGCAGATTGCACGGGAAATGACAGGCGCACCACCGCCCCCACCAACGATTCTCGTGGCAGACACGGGCAACGGTGTTTTGCGTCGCGTAACCCTGCCTGGCGCGGACGCCGTCAAAGGAATCGTGTCAACTATCAGCGACGCGACGCCCCTTATGTCTGCACTGAAAACTCCGTCCAGCCGCATTGCCCCTTCGCCGGCAACCGCAAACCTCAGATTTGCGTCTCCTTCTGCGGTCGCAGTGGATGCGAACGGAAACATTTATGTTGCTGAACGTGGAACCGGCTCCGTCCGGATTGTCTTACAGAGCGGCAGAACAACTCAACTGACCCAACCCGGAACGTTCACGGACCCGAGAAACGTCGCGATAGACGAAAACGGGCGCATCCTGGTCGCGGAATCCAACAGCTCCGTAAAAGAAGTTCGTTTTGGGGAACCGCGGATAGATAACATCTCGCCGAATCACACTTCTTACAAAGGAGGGGAGCGCATCACGATTAGCGGAAGCAACTTTTCGCCGGATTCGGTCGTAGCTGTGCTGGGAGTTCTCGCGACGGACGCTCATATCGAAAACACTCAACGAATCACCTTCACGATGCCTGGGCTGCCTGAAAGCGGACTTGCTACCGTAACGGTTCGATCGCGTGGAGGCATCTCTCAAGCGCCGCTACTCGCTGAGCCAAACGCCGTGACCACGCTTCTGCCTGGATATATCACGACAGTTGCCGGTGGGGAGACATTCGTTGGCGATGGATCGCCCGCAACTTCGGCTCCCGTGATCGCTCCGCAAGGGGTTGCGATCGACGGTGTGGGCGATACCTTTTTCGTAGACGGCGACCGTGTCCGGAAGGTCAGTAAGGCAACCGGAGTAATCACGACAGTTGCAGGGACGGGCGAAACTGGCTACAACGGCGACGGCCAACTGGCCATCACGGCGCAACTTCACACTCCCCAGGGGATCGCGGTCGATCGGGCGGGAAATCTCTATATTGCCGATACCCAGAACAGCCGGTTGCGTATGGTCTCGGCCAGCACGGGAATGATTTCGACTCTCGCTGGAACCGGGCGGTTCTCATTCGGCGGCGACGGCGGTCCCCCGCAGGCAGCGGTATTGTATGCACCGTCTGACATCGCTGTCGATTCGGCCGGGAATATCTTTTTCAGCGACAGAGACAACCAGCGCATTAGAAGCATCGATCCTGCTCACAGCATCATCAGAACGATTGCGGGAAGTGGAGCGATCGGTCCCCTTCAAGGAGGCTTCAGTGGTGATGGCGGCCCGGCCACATCGGCGAGGTTGTCTAGTCCAGCGGGCATCGCTCTTGATTCCTCAGGGGGCCTCTTCATTCTGGATGCGGGGAACAACCGTGTTCGACGTGTCGATGCCGCCACAGGAATAATCACCTCAGTTGCCGGTAACGGCCAGTCCGGACATTCAGGGGATGGGGGGCCGGCAACAGCGGCATCATTAAGGCTAAGCGTCAATACTGTCCCGCTTGCTGGCTGGCTCAACGATGTAGCCGTGGACTCTGGCGGTAATCTGTGGATCGCGGATCTGGATTTAGTCCGCAGAGTCGATGCCAGTACACAAACCATCAGCACCATCCCAGGGTTCAGTTATCCGTCCGGAACTGCCGTCGACTACGGTGGAAGTGTCGTGCTGAGCGAGTGGACCGGTAACACAGTGAACCGTATCGACACGTCCACATCCGCCATAACGACGGTCGCAGGTACGGGTCCGGTGAGTGCGCTCGGAGACGGGCAACTGGCCGGCGCCGCACGCCTTAGCGGACCTAGCGGTATCGCCGTCGATTCGGCAGGAACGCTCTACATTTCGGACACGAACAATCTAAGCGTTCGGCGAGTCGATGCTGTGACTCGGATTATCACAACGATTGCCGCCGGAATTGGTAGTCCACGTCACATGGCAGTCGACTCATCCGATAACCTTTTCGTCATCGTATTCCAGAATCAGTCAGGAACAATCCAACGTATTGATCGACGTACCGGAATTGTTTCGATCTATGCTGGCAACGGTCAAAATGGATCGACCGGCGACGGAGGACCAGCTACTGCTGCCGCAATAACTCCCAGCGATCTTGCCTTCGATGCGAACGACAACCTGTTCATTCTCGATGCTCACAGTGTCCGCAGGGTTGACCCGAGGAACGGGATCATTACGACCGTGGCCGGGAACGGCGGCACCGTTTTTTCTGGCGACGGCGGGCCGGCCACGCGGGCGGGGTTGTCATCTCCACTTTCGATTGCGATTGATCGGAATAGTAATCTTTTTATCAGCGACGGAACTCTGAACGGCGAAGAGCCGCGGATCCGGCGAGTTGACGCCGCAACAGGCACAATAACCACTGTTGGCAGCTCTCCGACCTCTTTAGTTCCTTCAATGGCTCTAGACGGCTTGGGACGTTTATACCTGAGTAATTTTCAAACCATCGGAAGGTTGGATTTTGCTACAGGAGTGACGACAACGGTGGCCGGGGCTGTTTCGCTTTTACAACCCACTGGATTCATGTCCAACGGCGACGACGGCCCGGCCATTCAAGCAACGATGAACACGAACTATGGTCAGATCGTTCTCGACCGCCTGGGTAACCTTTATCTGACCGACCGTAACCGCATTCGCGTTATCCGCGGGCCGCTCCCTTGATGCGCGAATAGAATCGAAAAACCTCGTTCTCCTAGCCGGCATTTCTCGCGAGTTTTGCCCCGGAGTGGATAAGCCACGGATTGAACGGATTTAACGGATGGGCGCATCCACAGACTGTTAACGCGCCCATCCGTTAAATCCGTTCAATCCGTGGCTTATCCAAGACCGCGACCAGCAAATTATTGCAGTGTTAGCGGCAAGGAATGCAGAGTAAGCTGGAGAAAGAGTGAGATGGATTTGTATGGTGGCCATCGTCAGTTTGGTGATGGCGTGCGTACCCGCACATTCAAGAAAAATGATTCAGGTTGACGAGGGCTTTGATGGTCGGGAAGTCGTCCTCCATTCCGGTGAAGGGTTGGAGGTGCGGCTGTCGGAGAATGCATCGACGGGTTACCGTTGGGCGATCCCACTTGAACTGAACGCCAACTGGGCTACGACGCTGCGTGAAGTGGAAGACACGCTCGAGTTGACAGGGCCCACACCCGGAAAACCAGGAACTAGAGTTCTGCGTTTTGAGGCAATCCAGGCCGGAAATGCCGAACTTGTTCTTGAGTACCGGAGGTCTTGGGAAAACGCCGCGAAGCCTGCACGGAGTTTCAGGCTTCGCGTCAGAGTTGAGGCGGGGGCTAGATAGTCTGGATAGTCCAGAAGTCGTCGGCCAGCTCTCCGTTAGTCAGGTACAGATATGGAATAGTGAAGTAGCCTTTCATTCCCCAATCTGGCCCCCACGAATTCCGGACAATGAAACGGCTGCTGGCATCATCGTAACCAACGGCAAGCACGGCATGACCACCAACCACCTTCTCGCTGGCTGCAGGCATTTGAACGACACCGGTTTTCGCCACTTGCTGGCTTTCGAAGCTGTCATAAACGGTAAACCCGAAAACGAATGGGTATCCGCTCGCAAGACAGCCTTTTAATGTATTCAGTTGGGCAGAATTCAGTCTCTGGTATGTCTTGATCTTGTATTTCGCTGCTTCAGTGAAAGCAGCCGCTGACGGCTTTTTTGCGTACGTACAGCTGGAACACGGCGCAGGGTTCTTGTTGTCGTCGCTGTAGGGCCAGGTCGTCTCTTTGCAAGCGCCCGATTTAGCCACGCTCTTTACACCATCCCGAATTTGCGCGCCACTATCGACGGAAGGAGACGTGTTTTCGATCACCCTTTCGTTATAGTAGATGAAGAGGCGCGACGGCGTGAACTCGCTAAGGCTCTGCTTAATCTGGGCGAATTCTATTGCGCCGGCGATCGCGTTAGCAGTGCAACTGCCAATCTGGCCTTGATCGTAAATCACCTTGGGACACTTGGGACGAAGGTCTACCTTCGGTGGCAATGCCGCCGCAGTTGCGTGCGGAACAGCATAATTGAAATCACGATGATCCGGCAGATCCGGCTTCCAACCATATCGACCGATCCGCCGTTGCCCCGGCTCCAGAGGCGCAAACTTAATGGGCATGAGTCAGTTCCTTTCTGTTATCGGTTGTGAACACATCTGGCGCGGTTTTTCCTTTTACCGCCCAGCTCACTCTAGCTTCAGTTATGCGAAAGCTGCTACCTACCGCATTGTTGGACCTCCTGTCCTTGGTTAAGTTTTGCATCAACCCCTCCAGAAACGAGTGTGCGATTTTAGGAACGTACCTCTTGATGCGTCAACCGAATTTCACCGAATTGTTCCGAAGGAGCTATTGTGGCGGGGAAGTACCCTGCAAAGCAAGGATGACAATGATAGCTCTGATCACTTCACCCAGGGAGCTATGAGCAAACTGTCCGAAATAAGCACCAGACAAAAACACAGACGGATTGAAATCATTGGAAAAGTAAGATGCGCAGGGGGCTGATTACGGATGCATGAGGCGTAGGAAGAGCGCTTCGCCGATCTCCAAATGCGCGATTCGTCGGCATTGCCTGACCTGAGCAGATGATTTATAAAAACTTAAATTTCAGGCTGATACATTGCCGTATCATGCAGGGCTAGGAGACTGAACCTGCGAGCCATCTTTATCAGCTACCGTCGGAGTGATTCGGAAGGCGAGGCAGGTCGCCTCTTCGACGCACTGATCGACCATTTTAGTGATCAGTCTGTGTTCATGGATGTCGACGCAATCCAACCTGGGCGTGATTTCAGAAGAGCTATCGACGAGAACATTGCCGAATGCAGTGTGTTGCTGGCAGTCATCGGGCTAGACTGGTTCGATTCCAAGGACTCGCTCGACCGGCGCCGTTTGGATGATCCGGATGATTCCGTGCGTCTGGAGATCGCATCCGCATTGAGACGCGATATCCCCGTGGTTCCCGTATTGGTCCAGGGTGCCCGGATGCCCCGCGCCGAACAGCTTCCGTCAGATTTGCGGGACTTGGCATACCGCAACGCAGTTGAGTTGACACATGCCCGATGGAAATCGGATCTGCAGATTCTCGTCAAGGCCTTGTTGCCGCACATCGGCAATAACACGACAGTGCCAAAACATTTCTCGAAGCGAACGGTCAGTTCGCCGCCAGTCAACTCGACTCCCGTTATCATGCCTGCAGCCGGCATTGAACCAGCTGCGGCGGCTGGAATGGCGACGGAACTGTCACAGTACATTGGCCCGATCGCCGAAATCCTGGTCAGACGGGCGGCGAAGCGCTGTTCGTCGCTGACGGATCTGAGCGAAGCAGTTGCTGAAGAGATCGAAAGCCCCGCGGATCGAGAAAAATTTCTCGAGTTTTGCCGGCGTTTGCAGTCCACGTTTACTGCTCGTCCAACATCTTAAGAGCCTTCGCGAGACTGAGCTGCATGCGATTGAACGATGCAGTAACTATGGCGATTTCGTCGTTCCCCTTCACCGGCGATGCCGGTACGTCTTTTGCTCCTTTGCTCACCTGGTCGCAGGTTTCCGATACAACTGTCAGCGGCCGGATCACGAGCCAATAGACTGCGAAGTCCAGGACGACCATTGCAACCACCATGACGGCGATCAGGAAGGAAATCAGCCGGTAATAGGCCTGCTTAGCGATTGCTACTGGCACGGACATCGGTACGGACACAACCTGTGCCCCGATAATTTCGCCATTCTTCCAACCAAACCCGTTTGCCGAACCATAGACGGCGAGCATAGCGGCGGAAGCGGCCGAAGGGACGCTGTGGCATTCGAGGCACGGCGCAGTGACTTTAATTGGCTTGGCTAAATAGAGCGACTCTCCTGACGGTGTGTCGCGTTCAGCGAAAATTGAATTCATTTCCGGGTGATCGCGCATCCCACGGATGATGTCCACCTCCCAATCCGAAGCGCGGTCTTCGAGGTTCGTCGGGTTTAGCGTTGCCTCCTTGTAGGTGTAATCGGGATAGTTCTTACGTAGATTTGTGAACGTTGTGGTCGCTCCGAAGGCGGGCACGGTTTCGGCCAGAAATCTCACCTTGTGCCTTGGATTCTGCTGTAGCAGGGGCGACAGAACGTCGGATGTATAATCGCGAACGGATTTGGCGCTGGCCATCATCAGTTCTGCCTGCGCTAAGACTTCGCGCCGTGCGTTGCCGATGAGGAAGCGATAGGCGAATTCTGAGATGAGGATGCCGCCTGCTCCGAACACGACGAGCAGTATGAGATTGAATTTAGTAAGCAGTTTCATAAAGGTCCCGATCTTCCCACGGATGAGCGCGACGAGTTTACAGCAGCAGTTTGATGGTTGTCAGTTCCGAGTTTGAATAGAGCATGGCAATCGCGCGTGGAAGCTGCTCGACATCTGCGTGGTCTCCAACAAGCGCAACATGAGCATCAACGTGATGCGAGTCGATCTGCCACGGGCCTTCGTGATCATGCCTTTCAGCGAGGAGTGGTCGAAGGTGGATCGATTACTCAGGAGCCTGATGGCTATTCTCAACCGGTGTAGCAGTCGACGCGACAGCGACTGTTGAACGGGGCTGTAACGCTAAGAGCGCGGCATCGATCGCTGCAAAGGTTTCAGGGCCGACTTTCCCATCGGAATTGAGAGCGCGCGACCCCTGGAAATCCTTCACTGCGGCTACGGTCAGCGGGCCGTAGGACCCATCCGGTACGAGAGGGGGATCCGCGCCAAGTTTGTTGAGCGAGACCTGCAGCCACGTCGTGCTGTGCAACGCAGGATTTTGGCTGCTCAGCGCGGTTTTCCAACGCGCCAGCCACAGTGTTCGCTCGTCCAGGCCCGTAAATCCACCATTTAGATGCATGGTCACGCCGCTGACATCGTCAGCCTGGGCGAAGGGCAAGCAACCGCAGATGATAAAATCCGCAACGCCGCATTCGAGCGCATTCGCTGGACCGTTGACGAGCATCAGGCTGGTTGACCAAATCGAGGCCGACCTTCGCGCCAAGTGCTTCGTAATTCCCGCGGCCGGTCACCTGACTGAGACCGCGGCCGATGTAAGTGGAGCCGTCATGGCTCCCGGGCCGGTTGCCATTGCGTCCGCCGTAGACATTGTCGATCAGCTTAATTCTAAAATCCGGATCGCCCGCAAATGACCCGACTCTCGCAAAACAATCCGCCTCGTTCTGGAAGCGCGACGGCCAAACCTGGCACGCGCGCTTCGCAGTGTAATTGATGTTCTCGATCATCTCATTGCCGGCGCCGCATTCGTGGCTGAATTGCGCCATCGCATGCGCGATGACGAGGTCGCGGTTCAACCCATATTTAGCAAAGACTGCCGGCGCGGCGGCCACAATACCTTCCATCAGCCCAGGGACCGTGTTGTTGCCGTTTGGCCACATGGCGTGCATGATCTCAAGTGTCAACATAGTATCGTTACTTTGTGCCTCTGTTGTTGAAGCATGATGAACCGATCAACCAAACCGGCAATTACTGTTCACTGTGCCCCCGCCGCGCCATTGCGTGGCGTGAATCAAGGTCGAGCATACTCCAGAATTTCCTCCCCCATAAGTAAGCAAGAAGTCGCGGGGGAGTTGTAGTAGATAAGCCGCATTCGGTATCTCCCTTTGTAAATATATCCCCAGACCTCCAGCACGTCGAACTTCTGCGTGCGGTCCTCAGGATTGCGCATCGAAGGGAGTTGTTTAACTGTCTTATCAATAGTCATTCGATCGTCTGGTCCGGAATGAAAGGTAAGGAGTTCTTTTGCCCGATCCATTGCACGCGCCGCACAAGGAATATCTGCGGCATCGCAAAAAGAGCAAGTGCCGATCAGGCCCAGGAAAACCAAAACACGAGCAACGAAGTTCATACGGTTCCTCGCAAAAACTGGATAAGGCTGCAATGGCAACGTTCTCAGTACACTAGCATGATCGCTGCTGATAAGTCCGTGGTCAATTGCAGCAATTCGTTTCAAGATGGATTGTTATCACGAAGAAGCCAGGGGCTGTCAATCCGATCCCGTATGGTTCGTTCGAATATCCGAACGGCTTGAAAATATTTGTCGAACACGATAGCGGCAAGGGAGGCTTCTTTCAGCCCCGAAGAGCTCGTTTGGATGTGTGATCGGCCTGACGTTGCAGAATTGCCACACTGTTCCAAATCTTCCAAAGGACAAACAAGAAACTAACAACGCGTATTCGTTGACTTGGGTATACCTCACGAATATCCTAGTGCTCCCGCAGGACATGGGCGCTGCCATGAGGTGGCTTAACCGGAAAGGATGCCGGTGTGAATTTGAATCTTCCGGAGGTGTCCTATGCAGCGTTTGTCGTCGTCGGTTCAGAACCTCAAGAGTCACTACACAGTCGTCGTCATAGGCTCCGGATACGGAGGAGGAATAACGGCGTCGCGGCTCTCGCGTGCCGGGAAAGACGTTTGTATTCTGGAGCGGGGCCGGGAGTATCTTCCCGGTGAATACCCCAGTACGCAGCCCGAGGTTCTCCGGGAAACGCAACTCGATCTGCCCGGAGGTTCACATTGGTTCGCGAGCGGCTCTGCTCGATTTCCACGTTAATAAGGACATCAATGTTCTCGTCGGCTGCGGTCTCGGCGGTACTTCGCTGATCAACGCGAATGTGGCGGCTCGTCCGGACAAGCGCGTATTCGACGATCCGCGGTGGCCGGCTCCTTTCCGTACCGATAATGCAACGCGGCTGGCAGATGGATTTGCCCGCGCGACTCAGATGCTGGCGCCGAATCCATATCCGGACCACTTCCCGGCGATCGCGAAGCTCAAGGCTCTGGAAACCTCGGCCAAAAGCATGAATGCGGACTTTTACCGGCTGCCGATCAACGTTACGTTCGAGGATAAAGTGAACCCGTTCGGAGTCGAGCAGCATGCCTGCGTCGGTTGCGGCGATTGCGTCACCGGGTGCAACTACGGCGCGAAGAACACGACGCTGATGAACTACCTCCCCGACGCCTGGAATCATGGCGCCGAAATCTATACCGAGGTCTGCGTACGGCATCTGGAGCGTAAGAATGATCAGTGGTTGGTCCATTATCAGCTCGTCGAGTCGGGTCAGGAAAAATTCGACGCACCGACGATGTTTGTCACTGCGGATATCGTTGTTTTAGCGGCGGGGACACTTGGATCCTCGGAAATTCTGCTCCGCTCGAAAGCTTCCGGGTTGGGCCTCTCCACCGCCGTCGGCAACCGTTTTACGGGCAACGGCGACGTTCTCGGATTTACGTACAACAGCGAGAGTGAAATCAACGGCATGGGATTCGGTCCAAACAAACCGGCCGATCGTGCACCCGTCGGTCCGTGTATCACCGGCGTGGTTGATTTGCGCAACACACCGCAAGTGCAGGACGGAATGGTCATCGAAGAAGGCTCGGTACCCGGAGCCATTGCAGACTTCATGCCCCTGATGCTTTCCAGCGCTGCCGTTCTGATGGGAAAAGATGTCAGCACCAATGTTGCGGATGTAGTGGAGGAGAAAGGGCGGGAGCTGGAGACGCTGATTGGCGGGCCATATGTGGGCGCGATGCGGAATACGCAGACATACCTGGTGATGGGGCACGATGACGGCGAAGGGCAGATGGTTCTGCAAGATGACCGGTTGCGGGTGAACTGGGCGGGTGTGGGCGGACAGCCCGTGTTCGAGCGGATCAATCAGCAATTGCTGAATGCGACGAAACCGCTGGGTGGAACGTTTGTGCCGAATCCGAGCTGGAGCAAGTTGATGAATCAGAACCTGACGTCGGTGCATCCGCTGGGCGGTTGTGTGATGGCCGAAAGCGCCGAGCAGGGGGTGGTGAATCACAAAGGACAGGTGTTCTCCGGCACGACCGGCAGTGCGGTTTACGACAGTTTGATCGTTTCCGACGGTTCGGTCATTCCACTGCCGCTCGGCATTAATCCGTTGCTGACGATCTCGGCGATTGCCGAACGCAACTGCGCCCTGCTGGCGGAGGATCGAGGCTGGACGATCGACTACAGTTTGACGTTACCGGCGGTGAAGCGTGCAGCGGCGGCGGCATTGAAGCCGGCGGTGCAATTCACGGAGACGATGAAGGGATTTTTCTCGACAGCCGTGAAGGACGATTTTCAGAAAGGATTCGATCAAGGAAAGCAGGATAACTCGCCGATCCAGTTCGTGCTGACGATCACGGCCGACGATGCGGAGTTCATGTTGACCGATGCCGGACACGAATCGCGAGCCGTCGGTACGGTGATGGCGCCGGCATTGTCGGCAGAGCCGATGACGGTCAGCGACGGCCTCTTCCGGTTGTTTGTCGAAGATCCGACGGCAGTGGAAACGCGCAACATGATCTACATGCTGAAGCTGGCGACCGAAGAGGGGAAGACCTATTTCTTCCGCGGCGTGAAACTGGTGCACGATGATCACACGGCGGATGCGTGGACAGATACGACGACGCTGTTCGTCACGATTTATGAGGGAGACAGTACGTCGAGCCCGGTATTCGGAAAAGGCATTCTGACGATCCAGCCGCAGGACTTTGCCGTGCAGTTGCAGACGATGCAGGTGCTGAACGTGGATGACGATCAGCAGCGTTTGCAATGGCTGGCGCGAGTCGGTCAGTTCTTCACGGGCGTGTTGTTCGACACCTACGGCGGCGTGATGGCCAAGCCGAACCTGATCGATCCGACCAAACCGCCGTTACGGAAGAAACGGCCGCTGAGGACGAATGCGCCGGAGATCTACTATCCGGTGACGAGCGACAAGGTGACGCTGCGACTGACACGTTACTGTGGCGGAAAGAAAGGACCGGTCGTGCTGTCGCCCGGCTTTGGAGTATCGACGGCGTCGTTTTCGACCGACACGGTCGACACGAATCTGCCCGAATATCTTTATGCGAACGGTTATGACGTCTGGCTGTTCGATTACCGCGCCAGCCCGGACCTGCCCTCGGCGTCGACGTTGTTTTCACTGGATGACATCGCGCAGAAGGACTATCCGGCGGCGATTGCGAAGGTGAGGGAGATATCGGGAGCGCCGACGGTGCAGATGATGGTGCATTGCGTGGGATCGATGACGTTTCTGATGTCGATGATGTCGGGACTGGAAGGGGTGCGGCAGGCGGTCTGTTCGCAACTGGGACTGTTTCCGGTGACGTCGACGATGAATCAGGTCAAGGCGGGAATGCATGCGGCAGGGTTTCTGCTGGCGCTGGGGCAGAAGACGGTGAACACGAACCTGCCGGTCGACGACTGGCGCAATATTCTGGCCGACGTGGTGGTCCAGATGTTTCCGCCGGAGGAACTGTGCAACAGCACGGTATGTCATCAGGTGCGGATCATCTATGGAGAAAGCTACAAGCACGCGCAGTTGAACGCGGCAACGCACGATGCGATCTATGAGATGTTCGGGGTGTCGAATATCCG
Organism: uncultured Acidobacteriota bacterium; assembly: GCA_963738025.1. Classification (GTDB taxonomy): domain Bacteria; phylum Acidobacteriota; class Terriglobia; order 20CM-2-55-15; family 20CM-2-55-15; genus 20CM-2-55-15. The sequence continues at coordinate 563,078 of CAVTWA010000005.1, forward strand.
AACGTTCAATCACATCCTGACGACGGTAGCGAAGGGGCAGGTCGTGGATGAACAGGGCAACGATGTGTATATGCCGAACGTGGGAAAGCTGAAGATTCCGATCACCTTTATCCAGGGAGCGGACAATCAGCTGTTTCTGCCGGAGGGGACGCACAAGACATTCCAGTACGTGTCTGAGAAGAACGGATCGGACAATTACATGCTGATCACGTTCCCGAATTACGGACACATGGACTGCTTTGTCGGCAAGACCGCAGCCACCGACATCTATCCGACGATCTGCGCGCAGTTGGAACGAATGAATTAGGGGCGCGGAGGTAAGGAGGTTGTATGCAGCGTTTGTCTTCTTCTGTTCAGGCCATGAAGCCCCATTACACGGCGGTTGTTATCGGATCCGGCTATGGGGGAGGCATTGCCGCCTCCAGACTGGCGCGCGCACGCCAGAGCGTTTGTGTTCTGGAGCGAGGACGTGAATACCAGCCCGGCGAATATCCCAACACAGCGGCAGAAGTCACTCGTGAAATTCAGGCTCACCTGCCGGAGGGGGACATCGGTTCACGCACCGGACTGTATGATTTTCACGTCCATAAAGACATTAATGTCCTCGTCGGTTGCGGTCTCGGCGGGACGTCCTTAATCAATGCCGGCATCACCATCATGCCGGACGAGCGGCTGTTCGCTGACGCGAAGTGGCCGCTTGCTCTGCGTAACGACCGGCTCACTCGCCTGGCCGAAGGATTTGGCCGCGCGTCGGAAATACTCGTCCCGGTTACATATCCGGATAGCTATCCTGAGCTGCAGAAGGTCCAGGCACACGAGAAATCGGCAAAGGGCATGAACGCCAGATTCTCGAAGACCCCAATGCACATCGTGTTCGAGGATGGGCCGAATCCGGTGGGCGTCGAACAGCATGCCTGCGTCGGCTGCGGGGACTGCGTCACTGGTTGTAACTACGGCTCGAAAAGCACCACATTGATGAACTACCTGCCCGATGCGTGGAATCACGGCGCCGAAATCTATACGCAGGTCGGCGTGCGCTACATCGAGCGGAAGAACGGAACATGGCTCGTCCACTACCAGTTGCTCGATACGGGACTCGAGAAATTTGATGCGCCCACCATGTTCGTCAGCGCCGATATCGTGATCGTGGCTGCGGGGACTTTGGGATCCAGCGAAATCATGCTCCGTTCCAAAGCAATGGGTTTGCCTGTTTCCGATCGTGTCGGTTTCAGCATGAGCGGCAACGGCGACGCGCTCGGCTATGCCTACAACTGCGACATACCAATCAATGGTGTCGGCTTCGGTCCCAGTACACCGGAAGGAAGACAGCCCGTCGGCCCGTTCAATGCTTCACTGATCGATCTTCGGGATACGCCAGACGTTTCCGACGGTATTGCGATCGAAGAAGGAGCGACCCCCGGAGGCATCGCTGTAATCAATGCCGCAATTCTGACTGCCACCGCCGCTTTCCGCGGCAACGATACTCACACCAATGTTGCGGATGTAGTGGAGGAGAAAGGGCGGGAGCTGGAGACGCTGATTGGCGGGCCATATGTGGGCGCGATGCGGAATACGCAGACGTATCTGGTGATGGGGCACGATGACGGCGAAGGGCAGATGGTTCTGCAAGATGACCGGTTGCGGGTGAACTGGGCGGGTGTGGGCGGACAGCCCGTGTTCGAGCGGATCAATCAGCAATTGCTGAATGCGACGAAACCGCTGGGTGGAACGTTTGTGCCGAATCCGAGCTGGAGCAAGCTGACGAATCAGAACCTGACGTCGGTGCATCCGCTGGGCGGTTGTGTGATGGCCGAAAGCGCCGATCAGGGCGTGGTGAATCACAAAGGACAGGTGTTCTCCGGCACGACCGGCAGTGCGGTTTACGACAGCTTGATCGTTTCCGACGGTTCGGTCATTCCACTGCCGCTCGGCATTAATCCGTTGCTGACGATCTCGGCGATTGCCGAACGCAACTGCGCCCTGCTGGCGGAGGATCGAGGCTGGACGATCGACTACAGTTTGACGTTACCGGCGGTGAAGCGTGCAGCGGCGGCGGCATTGAAGCCGGCGGTGCAATTCACGGAGACGATGAAGGGATTTTTCTCGACAGCCGTGAAGGACGATTTTCAGAAAGGATTCGATCAAGGAAAGCAGGATAACTCGCCGATCCAGTTCGTGCTGACGATCACGGCCGACGATGCGGAGTTCATGTTGACCGATGCCGGACACGAATCGCGAGCCGTCGGTACGGTGATGGCGCCGGCATTGTCGGCAGAGCCGATGACGGTCAGCGACGGCCTCTTCCGGTTGTTTGTCGAAGATCCGACGGCAGTGGAAACGCGCAACATGATCTACATGCTGAAGCTGGCGACCGAAGAGGGGAAGACCTATTTCTTCCGCGGCGTGAAACTGGTGCACGATGACCACACGGCGGATGCGTGGACGGATACGACGACGCTGTTCGTCACGATTTATGAAGGAGACAGTACGTCGAGCCCGGTATTCGGAAAAGGCATTCTGACGATCCAGCCGCAGGACTTTGCCGTGCAGTTGCAGACGATGCAGGTGCTGAACGTGGATGACGATCAGCAGCGTTTGCAATGGCTGGCGCGAGTCGGTCAGTTCTTCACGGGCGTGTTGTTCGACACCTACGGCGGCGTGATGGCCAAGCCGAACCTGATCGATCCGACCAAACCGCCGTTACGGAAGAAACGGCCGCTGAGGACGAATGCGCCGGAGATCTACTATCCGGTGACGAGCGACAAGGTGACGCTGCGACTGACACGTTACTGTGGCGGAAAGAAAGGACCGGTCGTGCTGTCGCCCGGCTTTGGAGTATCGACGGCGTCGTTTTCGACCGACACGGTCGACACGAATCTGCCCGAATATCTTTATGCGAACGGTTATGACGTCTGGCTGTTCGATTACCGCGCCAGCCCGGACCTGCCCTCGGCGTCGACGTTGTTTTCACTGGATGACATCGCGCAGAAGGACTATCCGGCGGCGATTGCGAAGGTGAGGGAGATATCGGGAGCGCCGACGGTGCAGATGATGGTGCATTGCGTGGGATCGATGACGTTTCTGATGTCGATGATGTCGGGACTGGAAGGGGTGCGGCAGGCGGTCTGTTCGCAACTGGGACTGTTTCCGGTGACGTCGACGATGAATCAGGTCAAGGCGGGAATGCATGCGGCAGGGTTTCTGCTGGCGCTGGGGCAGAAGACGGTGAACACGAACCTGCCGGTCGACGACTGGCGCAATATTCTGGCCGACGTGGTGGTCCAGATGTTTCCGCCGGAGGAACTGTGCAACAGCACGGTATGTCATCAGGTGCGGATCATCTATGGAGAAAGCTACAAGCACGCGCAGTTGAACGCGGCAACGCACGATGCGATCTATGAGATGTTCGGGGTGTCGAATATCCGAACGTTCAATCACATCCTGACGACGGTAGCGAAGGGGCAGGTCGTGGATGAACAGGGCAACGATGTGTATATGCCGAACGTGGGAAAGCTGAAGATTCCGATCACCTTTATCCAGGGAGCGGACAATCAGCTGTTTCTGCCGGAGGGGACGCACAAGACATTCCAGTACGTGTCTGAGAAGAACGGATCGGACAATTACATGCTGATCACGTTCCCGAATTACGGACACATGGACTGCTTTGTCGGCAAGACCGCGGCCACCGACATCTATCCGACGATCTGCGCGCAGTTGGAACGAATGAACTGATTGCCGCCGCGGCGGGATTTTGCACAACTGTAGACACGGTCCATGACACGCGTTTCTTCTTGTTGAACGATTCAAAGAGAGAAACACAAAGACAGACAGTCACAGCAAAACCCGCCGTAGCGTCCCGGATGAATTCGAATTCATCACAGGTCGATAGACCGGCCTGCAAAAAAGCGGATGGCGGGACGTTTCGCAAGTTTTCGGGTTCGTCGTTTTTTGGAGAATGTACCTTAGTTTAAGAAAGGAAAGCACGTGCCGAAATTTGACATTATTTTCGAAGGCGGTGGCGCGAAAGGTACGGCGTTTGTGGGAGCGCTGGAAGTATTTGCCGCCGCGGGACATGAGCACCGCAGGCTGATCGGTACCTCCGCTGGTGCCATAACCGCAACTCTGCTGGGAGCCGGCTATTCGTCTGCAGAGTTGTTGAATGCGGTAAGTGAGAAGGTTCCAGCGACAGGTGCGCCGATCTTTACGACTTTCATGGACCCGCCGACTGCCGATGACTTTAGTCCTGAGGTCGTCGCGAACAGCGAAACCGTCGATCTCCTCAATCGAGCCCATCTGCCTGGATTCGGGGAAAAAATTATCGTGAACAGCCTCCTTAATGTCGACTTGTACCGCGAGCTGTTTTCTTTTAACGAATGTGGCGGCTTTTATGCGGGCGATGCTTTCCTGACGTGGTTTCGCGCAAAGTTGCAGGCGAAAGGAATCAACCCGGAAATCACGTGGAGGGATTTCGCCGCACAAACTGATTCGGATGTGTCGGTCGTGACCTCCGATGTAGACGACCAGGAGATGGTGGTGCTCAACAGCCGCACCGCGCCTGCAGCACCCGTTGCGACGTCCGTGCGAATGTCGATGAGCATTCCGTTCGTCTGGCGCGAAATGCTCTGGGACGCAGCCTGGGGAACGTACCGTGGCCGGAACAAAAGCGGCCATCGATTCGTGGACGGCGGCGTTCTCTCGAATTTTCCAATTCACCTGATCGCGGATTCCGATGCAGAGATCCTGGAACTTATGGGTAAAACGGATCCAAATGGAGCGGGCAGTCTTGGCCTGCTGCTCGACGAGAAGATCCCGGTTCCCGGCGCAGGTACTTCGGATACCCGCCGGCCGAGATTGCGAACAGCGGATCGCGTGACTCGTCTGGTCGATACCATGATGGGCAGCAGCGATGCCGATGGTATTCGAAATCACCCGGCTGCGGTCTGCCGTATTCCGGTTGGCGGTTACGGCACGACGGAGTTCCGCATGTCCGAAGCCCGCATGGGTGCGCTGATCGATTCCGGCCGGAATGCGATGCGTCAGTACCTGACCCAGCTCGCAACAAGGGCGAAAGCAGCAACCGGTCCTGCCGGTTCGTGATTCACAGGAACCTTTAGGAGGCAACGATGGCAACAACGGCAAAGATTCTCATCAATTGTTATGACGGCACGCGGCAGCTCGTTCCAGCAGGCACCGGAATGCTGCTGACGATCACCGACGGCAATAAGCGAACTGTTTTTCGTGACAACGTGAAAGGACCAACGATAACCGTCGACGTTCCTTTTCATGACAACTTCGCCGACCAGTACACCGTTCTTGCCTCCCCCGATCGTGGTCTGGATGCCGGCTTTTTTCCGGTCAATGTTTCACCTTCCATTATTCGACCGGTCTTTCTGATGTTTTTGCCCAAGGAAGACGAGTCGCAGTTCAATTTCGCCTCGTGGAAAGACCTGCAGCAGAACTCGCCACGGCTGGTTGAGCTGTTCGGGCAAGGCGGGGGCAGCGCCTCACAGCAACGATACGAGAACCTGATCGAGAGCAAGCCGGACAGTGTTGCGTGTTTGTTCAACATTCTTACCGCGTGCCGCGACATCCATCTGCCCCAGAGCACCGTGCTCGACTATTTCCGGCAATTCGTCTGGGATGATCCCGTGTTCCCGATGCTTCCGGATCGGTTTTACGTCTGGGCGGATCCGGCGCTTGTATCCCAGGTTCGCCTTGCGGACAGTCAGGGTGCATTTGCAGAGGAACCGAATCCCGGAGTGCTGCACAAAGGAGCCACAACGAGCTACAAGCAGATCGCCCTGGGCGAAGCCAATGTGCAGCTGACGTTTCATGAGAACAACGCCGCGCCCACAGGCACGAACTGGGTGCTCGTTGAGCCGGACATCGACTACTTCAAGGACCTGGCGGCTCACTTCTTCCTGGAAGTAATCCCCGGCTTTTTCAGCCTCACGGACCCGCGCGCAGTCTATGTGCTGCGGTGGATTGCAGGACATCAAGCGAACATGTCCGACTTTAATCCGCCCTATACGATCCGTCAGACGTGACGTTGTAGCTGGAGGTACGAACACAACGACCCCGAAAATAAGAAGTCACTCGTATGGCTGAATTGGCACCTGCCGCGCAACAATTTACATTTTCTTTAGATAACGGGGTCGCTACGGGGGCGATTCAGATCGATCCGGCGGCAAATCCAGCGCTACTCGCGACGCTTGTGGATGGGAGCAAACCGCTGCCCGATGGCGATGTGCTCCTCATCGGTGGTGATTTGAGTGTCACGCCGGGTCAGGACATCACATTTGGTCCCGCGCAAGTCGGGTTCTCGGCCGACGTGAACGCCGCGCTTGGTGTTTTTTCCACGCCTGCGAATCTCAAGCAAGCTCTGGTGAAGAACGGGGATCTCGTCTCGCAGATCGGCGACAACATCGATCTACCTAAGGGCGACAAACTGCTGATGCTGCGATGGGGGTACGACATTTCGGGAACGGCGGCGGGCAGTGTCGCCCTGGGGCCTTCGGCGAACTTCAGCTTTTCGGCAGGTGCAGATACGAAAGGATACTTCGCGATGGTTCAGGGAGTGTCGAAGGACGCGAAGGCCCTTGCGAGCCTGACGACTCTGATTCGGTCCTGGAGACTGCCTTCGCAGATCGACGATATTTCGAAGATGCCGGTTGCGACTACTTTGATTTCGGAAGTCGACGGGTCTTTTTCGCTCGGAGCGAAAGTCACGTTCGGTTATGACTTTAACTGGATCCGCGCGATCGACGGACTGGCGCTCACAGGCGACATCGGACTTAAACTCCAGGCAGGATTGAGTGCATCGATCGGTTTTGGGATGACGGGTAAGTACGCGGTATTGCTCAGCCGCGAAACCGATGCCAGGTCGATCCGTATGCGGCTTTACAAGCTGAAAGTGAAGGATTGGAATTTCGGATTCAACGCGTCGCTTACGGCACAGGGCGAGATTCCGGCTCCGGACAAGTTCGATGATTTGCTCAAGGCAATCACCGGAACGCACGGTCAGCAGATCATGAAGCTGCTGGGAGACGTGGAGGACTGGACCGATCCGAGCAAGCCGATTTTTGGTCCGTTTGTCAATCTTGCCGATAGCGAGGCGCAGAAACTGATCCAATCGGTTACCGGCGTCGCGGATCTGGCGGGGGCGTTCGACGCGGTGAAGAATCGGATACTGAATCTGTTCCAGCTTTGGGACAACCTGCCGCAAACGGCGACGCAATTGATCTGGTCGAAGCTGCCGGATCGCGACGCGATCAAGAATATCGCCGGAATCGCACAAAAGGTAAAGGCTTTGTCCGATGATGATCTGAAGAATTTCATCCAGGACAAGCTCGCCGATGTGCCGTTTTTAAATAGCGATCATGGCAGGGCGCTGGAGTCGCTGGCGGTGGACGGGCTGTTCTCGGCCCTTCAAAATGTCAAGGAGGTGGCGAATATCCGGGAGGACGCCGGTTTGGTGGCCGACATTCTGGATGGAGACACGCTTCAGAGTCTGCTGACGCAATTGCAGTCGGCTGTAAATGCGAAGCTCGATCTTTCGAAGCTGGAGACGGTGGTGGATCAGGCCTCGTTCGATTCGCTCGACACCTGGTTGAAGGCGCGGCTTGAGGATTTTCTCGAGCACGATCTAGAGGGTGCGGCAGGGCTCGCCGAACTGACGAAGCTACGTAATGGGCTCGGCGCCATTGTTGCGAAGAAGGATCAGCTCTACAGCGCCGCGCTGGCGGCAGTTCAGCGCAGCTATGACTTTTCGATCAACTCGACTTATGAGAGTACAACCACGACTTCCGCCTTGCTGAATATGACGTTCGACTTTGATGTCGAGAATTCCCAGGCAGGCGATGGTCTGAAACTCGCGTTGGGCGGGAAGTTCGATCAACTGCTGCAGAATCCGGGCACGGGCGTGACGATCAAGGAAGGCGTCCTCGCGTTTGGCGTGCATAAGGAAACGCACGTTTCGATTACGCTACCGCATTTTGCCACGAATTCGGTCCACGTCAACGATGCCGTAGCGCAGTTGCAGACGACGAGCGAAGATGCAGGCGGCCTGATTTTCTCGCTGAATGCTTCGGATGTTTACACGGTGAAGAACAATTACTCGAGCGGATTGACGATCGCGCTGACCGCTCCCGGTAAACAGAATCGCGTGCGCGTGCATCCGAGGGCGGATGCGTCGTTTCAATACGACCTGAAGGTTGCCGTGCCGAACCTGACGAGCGGCGGGTTGAGCCTGCAGTACGTGCCTTACGCCAACACTTATTTTGCCACCGAATTCAAGGCGCTTCCTCCGGGTACGTTCGCGGATTGGGTGAACCAGATCGCACCGGCGGATGGGCGGTTTGGAAATGCTCTAATCACCTTGAATGTGTCGCTTCCGGGTTCGGCGGCCGCAGCGTGGAAGAATGCGCCGGTTAATGAGCGCGATGCGCAGTATAAGAAGATATCCATTGCCCTGCAAAAGCAATTCAAGCAGATCCTGCACGACACGTTCTTCAGTGATGTGCAGCACTATAAAAATGTTTCCGGCGACACAACCGCTCGTGCGGTGCTCACGTTCTGCTCGATTCCGGCGTGCTCGGATGCAGAACTGGTGAATGGCGGTGCGGACGTTAAGTTCCTGGACGAGACGGCCGACGGCAAGACAATCTACTGGGACTTTGGCGACCGCGGTGTCAATATTTTTGCAGTAGATTTGCGCGAAAAGGTTCTTTTCCACAAGCAAACGCAGACAAATCTTCTGGCTTTGCTGCGCATCGCTCAAAAGCGGCTTCACGACGCGGGTGATCCAGATGGCGTGCTCGGTTCGTATGCCGATAATCAAGTCGGCCAAATTCTCGCTGCGGCGCTGCATGGCAAACTTATCGATTTTCTGTTCCCGGTGGAAGCGCACATGGTAGAAGAGGCACGAGCCGCGGGGCTCAAGCTGGCCGATTTCCGGACAAAGGAGTTCACCAATCCGGAAAAAGCACGCCAGGATCTCGCGAGCTTCGGACAGAAATTGTCGGACGACTTCAATGCGAGTCTGAAGAATTTCGCGGTCGGAAACGGACTGCTGCCGCTCGGCACAGCGATTTACACAGCCGCGGCAGTAGCTCTCGATCCTACGTCGGCAGCGAATCCGGCGGCGATGCTGACAATCGCGAGGCTGAAGCCGGGTGTGTCGACATTGACGCCAGCGGATACGGATATTTTGCATACGGATCGGGTCGTGCACGTCAGGTAAGTTCGTTCCCTGCGGGTTCTCTTGTAACGTTTTCCATAACGCCAGGATCTTCGGGGCAGATTGCTCATTGGAGCAGCAGTAGCTGAGCCGAAGGGGAAGTTTTGCAGGTTCGCGGTTCGCTCCGATGGTTCCTTTTGTCCGACAGCGTACATGCGACTATGCCCTGATGTCTTTATTGCGGCCAAACCGCAAATAGTGACTGGAGTGCACGACATCATCGCCGATGCGCGGCAATGAAAGTAAACAAGCAGGTTAGGCGCGAAGCGGCAGGGAGTCGCTCAAGGAACCCTTCGGCAAAAGTCCCATAAAGCACCTAGGTTTGGCACGTGATCTGCAGTTTTCTCAGTAAGGGTTCTTGTCGGGAGAAACAATTATGGCATTTATGCAACCATGGTCGATTAGTATCGGTGTGGCCGCCGTCGTTATTGCCGTTGTCGTGGGCTTGTTGATCTACGGACGGGCGCACACTCAGCACCTTCGGGAACGCTTTGGTTCCGAATATGACCGCCGTGTAGCCGCAGTCGGCAACCGCTGGCGCGCGGAATCCGAGCTGGCATACCGCGAAGCCCGCGTCGAAGAATTAAAAAACCACCCTTTAAACGAATCCGATCGCGCCAAATTTATGGAAGCGTGGCACCTGTGCCGCTCGAGATTTGTCGACGATCCGGCAGGCGCCGTCGAGGACGCGGATCGCCTCGTCACCGAAATCATGCGAGCGCACGGCGATGCCGTAAACCATGATTACGATCGCATCACCGACGTTTGCGCAGCATATCCCGAGCGAGCTGCCGATTATCGAGCAGCCAATGACATCCTGACGGAACATCGCCGCGGTCAGGCATCCACTGAGGATCTGAGGAAAGCCTTCGTCCATTTTAGAGCCTTGTTCGACGATATGCTCCGGGGACACGACGAAGAGCTTCAACGAGCCGCGTAAAGGAAAACACAAATACACAAAAGGCAGAAAAGGCCGCCAATCAATGGACATTTTATGAAAGTTGAGTGCAGGACCAAAAGCCGTCTAAGTCTGGAATGGAAGGACGCGGCGGAAATGTACACAAAGCTGGAAGCGTCGCTGGTTGACAAGAGTGCGCAATGCGCCGACGAAGAGTATATGAATTTGCGTGTAATCGCTCAAAAAGCCAGTTCCCTTTCTGAACAGTTGCGGCGAGATCTCGACGAACATATACGGACGCACGGTTGTTAATGATCTGTGAGGCTCTTCGCAAAGATCCGAAGCGCTTCTTGAAGGGTAGTCTTGCCCTTCTCGCAATGTGCCGTTGGCGCTGGCACATTCAGCAAAACATCGCCTTCGCCACCCCAAAGGCCGAACGAGATTACATGATCGAAGGTTTGCCACTTCCTCTGCATAGTGGGCTGGCAATCCGGTGAAATTTACCCGGCATCGTGTGGAATCGAAGTGCCATGCGACAAACACATTCCCGCAAACTGCTGCTGGCGTTCGATCGCAGAGGGTCCTGACTGAATGGACAGGACCGTGCATGAAGAATGATTCCCGTAAATTTTCGTGGGGGGTGCGGCATGAGGGTGAACAAAATGTTACTGATCGTGTCTTTGCTTCTTGTTTCCGTTCCTGTGTTGCAAGGGCAAGTCGAGGTGAAGCGCGGCGGCGATAATCCGATTTACAAACTCACGATCAATGTGGTGCAGAGAACGACGCCTGCAATCGACTATCAACATCGAAGTGGGTCGACAACACTCGATTTCAAAGGCACCCCGTTGCTGCCGATGGCTCACGGCAAGATTGAGGTAACGGGCAAGAAGGGATTTGTTGACGTTGAAACGTCAGTCGAAGACGTGCAGCCCGCCACCCGATTTGGTCCGGAGTATCTGACCTATGTTATGTGGGCAATCAGTCCTGAAGGCCGGCCGGTCAACCTGGGTGAAGTCATCCTCGACGGCGACCACGGCAAACTGCATGTAACCAGCGACCTTCAATCCTTCGCCCTCATCGTAACCGCTGAACCGTATTTCGCGGTCACGCAGCCCAGCGATTTGGTTGTGATGGAGAATATCGTCCGGCCGGAAACAAAGGGCCAGATCGAACAGGTCAATGCGAAGTACGAATTACTTCAGCGGGGTCAATACACGGTTAATGTCCTGCCGGCAGAGCTGAAGCCGATGCCCTTGGACAAGAAGACGCCTCTGGATCTATCCGAAGCTCGGAACGCCCTACGGATTGCACATTGGGCGGGCGCAGATAGAGATGCCAGCGATTCCTACGCGAAGGCAAAACAACTTCTGGATCAGGCGGAGGGCTATCTTGCCCGAAACGCAGGCGACAAGCCAATTTCCACGGTCGCGCGCGACGCCGTCCAGACCGCTGAGGATTCTCGCGTGATTGCCTTGAAGCGGCAGGAAGAAAACCGTTTAGCGCAAGAACGCGCAGCCGCGGCGCAGCGCGAAGAACAGGCGCGAGCGGCTGCTGATAAAGCAAAGGTTGAAGCAGAACAATCGGCACAGCGCCTGATTCAGGCCGAGCAGCAACAGCAGCTGGAATCCGAGCGCCGCGCGCGAGCTGAAGCGGAACGAGCAGCAGCCGAGGCTTTAGCCGCCCGGACGCGGGCCGAAGCGGATCGCGCACGTCTCCAGGCCGAGGCAGACGCCCAGCGCAGCGCGCAAGAAAAAGCGGCCGCGCAGGCGGAAACCGATAAAGCTCGTCAACTGGCCGAAGAACAGCGGCTGGCCGCAGAACAAGCCGAGCATGAAAAACAGGAGTTGCGCATTCAGCTGAGGGACCAGCTCAACAAGATTCTGGAAACCCGCGAGAGCGCGCGCGGATTGATTGTCAATATTTCTGATGTATTGTTCGACACCGGCCAATACACGTTAAAACCTCCGGCACGGGAGAAGCTGGCCAAGGTGTCTGGTATTGTTCTCGCGCATCCCGGCCTCAGGCTCGAGGTCGAGGGCCATACCGACAGCGTAGGCAGCGATGAGTTCAATCAGCAACTGTCGGAAAAGCGAGCAGCGACCGTACGCGATTTCCTCACGCAGCAGGGCATCGGGATCAACGCCGTAAGCGCACGCGGCTTCGGAAAGACGATGCCGGTCGCTTCCAATGATACCGCTGCCGGCCGGCAGCTCAATCGTCGTGTCGAGATGATTGTCGCCGGAGATGTAATTGGTATTCCCATCGGGCCGTCATCGGCTCTGCAAGGCCGGTAACACCATGCCTGGCCGTGCCAACTGCCACGTGGTGGTAGCGTCCGAAAATGCAACCTTCGGCCTTACTGACTGAATCCGCATGGGCCGGATGCCGACGAACGCGGCAACGGCTCCCGTGTAATAACACGCATATAAAAAGGGCCTGAGAGGACAAAGCCAAGCGAGATAGGCATTTTCTTCGCAGGCTCTTTCTAAAGTGTGACCAAACTCCGCGAGCGTCGATTTGCGCGAATTGGCGAAGGACAACTGTGGAAGTTTTCCTTCTTTTTTCGTTATCCGACACGCGCATTGCCTGTTTCTCCTACACAGACGACTGAATCGCATACAGGATTCGATCGCTCTCATTTGGTTCACCGATTGCCAAGGTGGGCGCGGGAGTGATCCAAAAATAACGATTACCCCGGATAAACAGTCAACGTGTGCGTTTGACCTCTTTAGTTGAGCGCCTCCGGCCGCAGCCGTCGTGCGTGGTTGCGGATCTCTGTTGTGGCACGTTTTCGTCAAGGAGACGATCCCCTCAGGCTCTGGCCGGTCAATAAGCAAACGACCTTTGCTTCGGTTCAAAAACAACCAGCTCTCAATTGCTTGCGGACGTGTGTCCACTCGCACCAATAGGCGGCGTGTGACGGAAGCGCAAGGAGAGCCTTGCCCTTTGGAAAGACTTCCAATTTCACAGTCCGGCTGTGCAGGTCCAGCCTGATTTGTCCGAGGCTCTCTCGGAATGGCAATGGCCTGTCTGTACAAGGAGACTTTGTCAATGAAACGATATATTCAAGTCGGTCTGGTGATTTTTGCAGCGGCATTACTTTTACCGTTGATGCAAACTTCTGCCCAGATTACCTCTCAAACTGCGTCTCAGGCTCCGGGTGCGACCGCGGTGCAGATTCCATTCCTGCAGGAAGCGTCCACCGGTTTCGACAACAAGACGAACGGTTTTCTCAGCCAGAGTCAATTCGATGAGTTCGCAGGCACCTTCAAAGAAACGGATGATGCAACGAAGGGTCTTGGACCACTGTTCAACGATATCGGTTGCGCGAACTGTCATAACAACCCAGTGACGGGAGGTGGCAGTTCGATCCTCGAGAAGCGCGCCGGAAGTCTGGTGAACGGCGTGTTCGTTCCCCATCGAAACGGTTCGCTGATCCGGGCCCATGTGATCCCTGACTGTTCAATCCCGCTACCGCAGCCGGCGCCGGGCGAAGAAGTTGCGCTTCGCGCGTCGGTAGGCACGCTGGGTGACGGTTTCATCGAAGCGATCGCGGACGACACCATAAAGTTGATTTCCATGCTGCAGCCGCCGAACATGCGTGGCCTTGTCGTTAGTGTTCCTGTTCTGGAAGCAGGCGGGGCGATGCGTGTCGGACGCTTCGGTTGGAAGAATCAGCAGGCCAGCCTGGTGTCCTTCTCGGCCGATGCGTACCTCAACGAGATGGGCATCACGAGTCCTTTAATGCTTCAGGAAGCGGAAACAGACGCCATAGGCCAGACGGTCGCTACCTGCGATCACGTGACGGACCCTGAGGACGTCGATGGCGATGTCCTCCAATTCGCGAGTTTCATGCGCGCGACCAAAGCTCCTTCGCGCGGGCCGATCACGCCGTTGGATGACTCGATGGGCACAGCAGTCTTTCTCCGCCTCGGATGCGCTACTTGTCACATCCCGATTCTCGTTACCTCGCCCACGGGAACTTCGATCAACGGAGGTGCATTCGTGGTGCCACCGGCGCTGGGCAACAAGATCATTCATCCGTACAGCGATTTCCTGCTGCACGACGTGGGCGTTCCGGATTCGATCGTTCAGAACGGCGGACAGAACACCTATAACAAAGTCCGGACAACCCCGCTATGGGGACTGCGTACCCGCACGCAGTTCATGCACGACGGGCAGTCCAAAACGATAGAGAACGCGATTCAGCGGCATCAGGCTCAGGCCGAAGACTCCTCCGCCGCATTCAATAGTCTCTCGAGCCAGGATAAAAAGCGGTTGCTCACCTTCCTGAATTCACTGTAGAACTCCGTGCATCGCGGCAAGGCAATGAGCCGCCGCCTACGGGCGTCACAACAACAATAGTCCCAAGCGTTAGCGCGGGGGGCTGATCAAAAACGATGCACAGTCCCGTAGAGGGACGGCACAACCTCTTTCCAATTGTGTCGTCCCTGACGGGACTTCAGCGTGGCTTCTACCTGTCCATGGCGAATTCTAAAGATCGGTGATGAGCTTTAAGATCTCTGTCCGGTTTTCTTAGCCATTGTCGGGGTTGTCATCGCCTTCACACTTCCCTCAAGCCGCTGTATAGTCTGCAAGACAAATTCACCGCAGGAGATTTTTATGGAAGCTGTAATTTCGAATCTGCTGAGTAGCTTCGAGAAAGGTACCCTCACGCGCCGGGAGCTGATGCAAGGTCTGGCTGTGGTGGCGACGGGTTCCCGTCTGGCATCCGCTGCAGAGCCGCAAAGCGGCGGCATCAAGGGCGCGCGGATCGACCATGTAAGCATTCAGGTCAGCGATCTGAAGCGGTCAGTCGAGTTCTATCAGAAGGTTTTCGGATTTTCCGTGGTCAGCGAGGACAAGCCAAACGAAATTGTCCGGCTCGGCACAACGAAAGCGCTCGTGTCCCTTCACCACAAGAATCCGACCGCGTTAGTGGATCACTTTGCAATCGGGTTAGACTCATTCAACAAAGACGCGGTCACACGGGAACTCAAGCAGTTCGGCATCACTCCCGATGAAAACCTCGATGCCGGATTTCATATCAAAGATCCCGAGGGAATGAACGTTCAGATTGTTTAACAGAGCTGTCACTATGGCGATCTTCGAATTTGTCGAACGATCCGGCGGACTTCGTCTCGATGCTGTTTTCGAAGCAGCGACCTGCCGGCCTCAGCCGATCATCGTCGGCGAGCCAGCTGTTTCAAGCTTTCGAGAGCCGGCATTCGCTCCATCTCAAGAAAACTCGGAGGCGTATACCCGTGTTACGATTCTGCCTTTGGACGTTTATGCCAACTCTCGTCTTTCTCAGACATGGCGTCACTGACTGGAATGTCGACGGCCGGTTCCAGGGACAACTGGATATTCCGCTCAATGACGCCGGCCGGCATCAGGCCGAAGCTGCAAGAGCACATCTGGCGTCGATCGCTTTTGATCACATCTATGCCAGTCCACTGAAACGTGCTGAGGAAACCGCGCGTATCGTTGCTGGTCATCGGCATGTGGTGACCGACTGGCGTCTGGCTGAAATCCATCATGGAGACTGGCAGGGAAAAACAAAGCACGAGATCGCCTCGAGATGGCCAGATGAATGGGCGGCGTGGAACAAAGACCCGCTCGGAACGAAGGCTGGTGGTGGTGAGTCTCCTGACGACGTACGCCGCCGCGTGCGAGAGTTTCTAATGACAGCAACCGGCGAAAACGTACTATGTGTCTCCCATGGCGTTGTCATTCAGCAGGTCCGAAATATTCTCCTCGGCGCCCGAATCGAAGACGCATTCGCTCCCCGGAACGCCTCCGTTCACATCTTTCGCCTCGAAGTCAAAGGAACGCCGCAATACAAAGTTGAGCAAGTCGTATGAGCGATCAACGCGGTTTGCTTTTAGTCCACACCGGCAACGGAAAAGGCAAATCGACCGCTGCGTTCGGCCTCGCTTTTCGCGCGATGGGACAGGGCCTCAAGGTATCGATTCTTCAATTTATCAAGGGAAAGTGGAAGACCGGAGAACTGGAAAGCGCACACCGGATGGGATTGGAAATGATCCCGATGGGAAAAGGCTTCACCTGGGAAAGCAACGATCTGGAAGAAGACAAAGCGCTCATGCGCGAGGCCTGGAGCGCGGCTTCCGAAAAGATCTTGTCCGGCGGGTACGATTTAATTATCCTCGACGAGTTAAATTACGTTTTGGGTTACGGGTATCTTTCGGCCGACGAAGTCATTCGGTGTCTACAGGCAAGACCCGCTCATGTACATGTTGTGGTGACTGGCCGCAACGCTCCGGATGCATTAATTGCCGCTGCCGATTGCGTAACGGAGATGCGTGACATCAAGCATCCGTACCGGAAAGGAATTCCGGCCCAAAAAGGCATCGACTTTTAAAGGCGAACACGCTGAATGCACGGGAAGGCGGTGAAAATCCGCCACTGCCCCGCAACTGTAAGCGGTAACAGCACCACGCTTCGGCCACTGCATTTAAACGAATGTGGGAAGGCCGCGGCACGAAGCAGACCGTAAGTCAGGAGACCGGTTCAGCGCTAGACATGAAACTCTTTTCCGGGGGGGAAAAGACCATGACCACGCTCGGTTTTCTGATGTTTCTGCTTCTTCCGTCCGGCACGTTCAATGGAACCGTGCAGGATCCCGCCGGCGGCATTGTAGCCGGTGCACGAATCCAGGTATCCCGTCCGGGCATCTCTCGCGAAACAAATTCCGCCAGCGATGGACGATTCGCTTTCGAGGCACTCCCCGACGGCACTTATAACGTCATCATCACAGCGGCCGGATTCGCACCGCATGTTGCTGCTGTTGACATACCTTCCGCCGCCATGACTTTCACGCTGGGTGTGGCGCCACGCGGCGATGACATTCTCGTCACCACTACGCGAGTCGAAACGCCAGTCAGCATGGTCGGAGTTTCGGCAAGTATTGTCGATCATGACAGGATCGTCGAGCGGCAGGCGCCGATGGTTCTTGATTTACTCCGCGATGTTCCCGGAATGGCAGTCAGCACTACGAGCCGCCGGGGCGGGACGACCAGCATCTTTACCCGAGGCGGAGGAAAAGAATCCAACCTCATGCTGGTCGATGGTATTCAGGTCAACGATCCCGGAGGCGACCTGAATTTCGTGCGTTTCACTTCGACCAATATCGATCGGATCGAAGTGGTGCGCGGTCCGCAAAGCGCCATTTACGGCTCGAACGCTGCCGCTGCCGTGATCCAGATGACGAGCCATCAGGGAAGTCCCGAAGACGGCCCCGCTAGCGGATCCGCTTCATTCGAAGCCGGCAATTTTTCAACGTATCGATACCGCGCCGGCCTTTCCGGTGTTCTTAAAGCGTTGGACTACTCGTGGGCGGGCGAGCGACTGGGAACAAAAGGCGCCTATGTCAACGATTCCTATCGCAATCTGACATTTGCCGAAAATGTCGGCTATCGGCTGAGCGATACTTCTCAACTCCGCTTCACGCTTCGCAACATCGGTACCTGGGTTGGCGTCCCGAACAAGGTAGCTTACGGTTTGCTGGATCCGGACGCATTCCGAACAGGTGCAAACACCATCACCGGATTGCGTTATGAACGAAATGGTTCACGCTTCTCCCATCATGTCCAGCTTGGATTCACTCGATTTCGCGATTACTTTCAGGACAACCAGGGGGAAGGCCCGTTTCACATCGGGGCGATCGTCACCGGGACAGCAGGGGCTCGTGGAGGTGCTGGTGTACGGCTGGTCCGCCTTTTGTCTTCTTCAGAAGTCGCGTCGCCTAATATCGTGGTTCCTGCCGGACAACGCGTCGTATTAAGCACCGTCTCCATTAGTGCGACCGCGCCGTCGACGACGATAACCGAAAGGAGAACGGCCGAATACCAGGCCAACTGGGGTTATTCGACGAGAAACTCCGTCATCTTCGGCTATGACTTCGATCAGGAGCGTGGGATTACGAATGTCGCTCCTCCGCTGCGGAACAATAACAGTCTGTTCATTAATCACCAGCATAGCCTTGGATCGCGCCTGTTCCTGACCGAGAGTGTGAGGCTCGAAGAAAATTCCGTCTTCGGCAGGAAAGCGACACCGCGGCTCGCCGCTTCGTATCTGCTGAGTTCAACGACACGGTTGAAAGCCAGTGCGGGAACCGGGATATCCGAGCCGAGCTTTCTTGAGAACTTTGCGCAGGATCCGGCTTTTGTTGGAAATCGCAACCTGCGCCCCGAGCGGTCGCAAAGCGTTGAAGCCGGAATCGAACAGCACCTCTTCGGTTCCCGGGTTGTAGCGGATGCGACGCTCTTTGGCAATCGTTTCCGCGATCTGATCGTGTTTACGTTCCTGCCTCCGCCTCAACCCTCGACGTGGGTCAATCTCGAGGCAAGCCGTGCGCAAGGCCTTGAAATTGGCTCTCGTGTTCAGCTATCCCGCTTTCGATTTCGTGGCCAGTACACCTTTCTCGACACGAGGGTCACTGCATCCGCTTCTCCGTCCAGCGCATCGACAGGAATCGGGCAGGAATTGCCGCGGCGGCCACGCCATTCCGCTGCCTTCGATGTGACCGCAACGTTTCGTCGTGGCTTCGTCAACTTGAACACAACGTTTGTCGGTGAACGGCAGGATTCAGATGGCGTCGGTTTTGGAATCGTACGGAACCGACGATACGACAAGACTGACATTGGCGGCGGCTACACGATCAAACCCTCGATCGACCTGTTTATGCGAGTCGAGAATCTGTGGAATCGCCGATACGAGGAAGTCCTGGGTTACACGGCGTTGTCCCGCAACGCGCTTGCCGGAGTGACGTTTCACTGGAGGCGCCGGTGACCCGAAAGCTGATGGTGGTTGGCACCGCGTCGCATGTCGGCAAGAGCATTGTGGTCACCGCGCTCTGCCGGATCCTGCGGCAGGATGGCTTACGTGTGGCGCCGTTCAAGTCGCAAAACATGGCGCTGAATTCCTACGTCTGCAGTGACGGCAGCGAAATCGGCCGTGCCCAGGTCGCGCAGGCGGAAGCTGCGGGCCTCGAGCCGGAGGCGGATATGAATCCGATTCTGCTGAAGCCGACCAGTGACCGGCGGATTCAAGTCGTTCTCCACGGACGCGTTTATCAAACGATGAGCGCGACGGAGTATTACGAAAAGAAACAATTCTTTTTTGCCGAAGCTCTGGCAAGTTTCGGCCGTCTGGCAGCTCGTTTTGACGTCATTCTCCTCGAAGGCGCGGGCAGCGCCGCGGAGGTCAATCTCAGGGATCGAGATATTGTGAACCTTCCTTTTGCCAAAGCCGTCGGAGCGCGAGCGCTGCTGGTGGCCGATATCGATCGCGGCGGCGTATTTGCATCGATCGCCGGAACTTTCGCTGTGCTGGAAGACGATGAACGCGACCTCATTCGCGGTTTCCTCATCAACCGCTTTCGCGGCGATATCGCGCTTTTTAAAGACGGACCGGAATGGCTGGAACGGCGCACCGGGCGTCCATGTCTGGGAGTTCTGCCTTTCATCGACTCGCTGCGGATTGATCAGGAAGACAGTGTATCGCTGGAAGATCGAACACACCGGACCGGGGAATTTAGAGTCGGAGTCATCCGCCTCCCACACATTGCGAATTACACAGACTTCAATGCGCTCGAAGCGCTCGAAGGCGTTGCAGTTGAATATCTGGCTGAACCGGGGATGCCTGTCGACCTGCTGATCGTTCCAGGAACAAAAAACACAATCGGCGATCTGCGATGGCTCCTGCAGCGCGGTTTCCATAGCTACATCCTCGATACGCTGGAACGGCGCGGCTGGGTGCTCGGTATTTGCGGCGGATATCAGATGCTCGGACGCCAAATTTCCGATCCCTTTGGTGTGGAGGAAGGCGGGTCTCAGGATGGGTTGGGATTGCTGCCTGTCGAAACGACGCTCAGCCGCGAAAAGGTAACCGTGCGGTCGCAGGGCCGCGGGTTTCTCGGCGCGCCCGTCAGCGGCTATGAAATTCATATGGGGCACACCGTGCCGCTCGAATCCGTTACGGCACTGATAACGAAAGATGATGGCACTTTCGACGGGATTTTGTCCGGCCGCGTTGCCGCGACGTACTTTCACGGCCTCTTCGACAATACCGGAGTTTACGGCCGGGTTCCTGGCGCTGGTTGCAAAGGACCGCGGGCTCACGTGGCGGCCGTCGCAATCCGGTCATAGCAAGGAGGACGAATATAACCGCCTGGCGGCAGTCGTTCCGTGAACATGTGGATGTCCGGAGAATTTATGAGCTGCTTTAGCCGATCCGAGGCTAAGAGGCTAAGTTAATGATCTACGCAACGGCAGCACAACTGACTCTGGGCGCCATCCTGGATCTCATCATCGGCGATCCGCGATGGCTGCCGCATCCGGTGCAGGGAATTGGCTTGCTCGTTCGGGTGCTTGAAAACGCCATACGTCGGATATCGCAGGGCCGATTGGCCGGACTGGTTCTGGTGATAATTGTCATTGACGTACTGTCTCCGGATTCGTGGCGGCTACCTTGTACTGGGGCGGCTTCCCTGTCGCCGTGTATTGGATCTTCAGTTGTATCGCGGTTCGCAGCCTGGACGATCATGCATTTCAGGTCATCGCGGCACTGAGCCGCGGAAACCTGGAACGAAGCCAGAGACCTCGTAAGCCAGATCGTCGGACGGGATACGCGCGACTTGTCCGGCACTGAAGTCACGCGTGCCGTCTTCGAAACGGTTGCGGAGAACATGAGTGACGGTATCGTCGCACCACTTTTTTTCCTCGCATTTCTCGGCATCCCCGGAATGGTCGCATACAAAGCGATCAACACCATGGATTCCATGATCGGATATAAAAACCCGCGCTACATCCGCTTCGGCTGGGCGGCGGCGCGGCTCGACGATCTCGCCAACTACATACCGGCACGAATAACCGCCGGCTTGATCGTTCTCGCGGCGGCAATCTTGCGGCTCCGCTGGCGTGCTGCGTTGACGGTGATCCGGCGCGATGCGCATCTCCAGCCCTCTCCGAACGCAGGCTATCCGGAAGCGGCGCTGGCGGGCGCTTTGGGGGTAAGGCTGGGCGGCCTGAATTACTACTTCGGACGTCCCGTTCAAAAACCATTTCTTGGTGACTCGATCGACGAATTGCAATGGGCTCGTTTTCCGAGCGTGCGATGGACTATGTACCTCGTCGCCGCTCTGTCGTATCTCCTGGTGGTGTTATGGCTCCTGAAGTGATCAGTCACGGCGGACGCGCGCTTGCATTTGCACGCGAACGAAACATGGACTATCGCGAGGTGTTGGACTTCAGCGCCAACATCAACCCCCTGGGTCCGTCACCAAATGCGGTTGCGGCGATTCGCGATGGACTGGACCTCATTGCAGTCTACCCGGACGAGATGTCGTCGCGGCTGACTCGCCGGTTGTCCGAACAACTTCGTGTGCGCACAGATTGCGTTCTTCCTGGCAATGGCGCCACCGAACTTCTTTATTTCTGGTTACGGGCAATCCGGCCGCGCAGTGCAACGCTGGTTGTGCCTACGTTTTCCGAATATCACCGCGCTTTGCAGAGTGCGGAAATCGACACTGCGACCGTCGTGCTGAAACCCGAAGACGAGTTTCAACTGCCGTTAATCGATCCAGGCACAGACGTGGTAATCCTGACAAATCCGAATAATCCCAGCGGCGCGTATGCACCACCCGACTTCGTGCGGGACTGGTTGCGGCAGATTCGGCCCTCAACTCAAATCATGGTCGACGAGGCGTTCGTTGAATTCACGGCACAACCTTCGATCGTGCGTTACATCGAGGAATTTCCGAATCTCTGGGTCCTGCGGTCGATGACGAAGTTTTACGCGATTCCAGGGCTCGGCTCGGGTTATCTCGCCGGACTCGGCGTGCCCGCGATCGCGCGTTCGCGAGAGCCTTGGCAGGTCAGCAACCTCGCCGAAGTCGCGGGGATAGCAAGTCTGGACGATGCCGCCTATGCCGAAGCAACCATGCAGCTCGTCCAGAAAGAGCGGATCTGGCTATGGAAACAGCTTCACAAGATTCCGCACCTTAAGGTTTTCCCCAGTTCGGCAAACTTCTTCCTGGCTCGCTGCGATACAGACACGACATTGGATCGCCTCATTACCGTTCTCGCGGATCACGGCATTCTGATTCGGGATTGCCGCGGCGTCGAGGGCCTGGAAGGACCTTACTTTCGCTTCGCAATCAAACGGCGGCCCGACAACGTCCGGCTGCTGGATCATCTGAGGGAACTCTAATGCTGCTCTTGATGCTTCTCCTGGTTCTCGCACCACATCGAATTGTGTCCGTGGCCCCGAGTATTACCGAAATTCTCTTTGCGTTAGGCGCGGGCGATCAGGTTGTGGGCGATACCAACTACTGCAACTATCCGGAAGCCGCGAAGACCAAAGCGAAGATCGGCGGGTTCACAACACCCAGCATCGAGGCTATCTTGAAACTTGCGCCCGATCTCGTGTTTATGACGAAGGATCGTCCGGACGTCGCCGAGCTGCTTCGGAACTCCGGCAGCAAGGATGTTGTCATCGTCAAACCCGACAATATCGCGGGAATTTATCAATCCATCCGGACAATCGCGGACAAGATCGGTGAATCCGACCGGGGCGAAGCCCTGATTCAATCCATCGACAAGGACATTCATCAAACGGCGGGACCCAGCGTCCGAATGCCCAGGCCGAAAATTCTGTTTGTCGTCGGACGCACTCCCGGAAAGGTTGCCGATTTGATCGTCGTGGGGCGGGGAACTTACCTCTCGGAGTTGATCGAACTCGCCGGCGGCGTCAATGTGGCGACCGACACGGTGGGACAGTATCCCCATTTTTCTTTTGAGGAAGTGATTCACCGCGATCCCGACATTATCGTCGACATGGGTGTTGTCGACATGGGCCACAGCGAGACGGTGACCGAAGCCCAGAAACGACAGGTCCAGCAGCTCTGGAAACAGTACCCCTTTCTTCGGGCAGTGCAGCACGACGCGGTGTATCCGATATCGGCCGATTATTTCGTAACGCCAGGTCCTCGTGTCGGTCAGGCCGTCCGTGACCTGAGAAAGATTTTTTCGAAATGATCACGCTTGTCACCGGTGGAGCGCGGAGCGGTAAAACCCCCTTTGCATTGGCCAGCGCCGGTCTGAAGGAACCGCGGCACTACATTGCCACAGCTCAATTGCTCGACGATGAAATGCGGCAGCGGGCAACGAACCACCGCATGGAACGTGGTGAAGGATGGACGACGCTCGAAGAGCCGTTCGACGCAGCGGACCATCTGAGAACAATGCGCGGTGTCGTCGTACTCGACTGCCTGACTTTGTGGTTATCCAACTGGATGTTACGTGATGAGAACCAGCTGGACCGGCGCATACAGGAGCTGTGCGCCGGTCTTCGTGAAACCAAAGCGGATGTGGTTGCCATCACGAATGAGGTCGGCTGCTCTATTGTTCCAGACAACGCCCTGGCCCGGCGCTTCCGGGATCACTCTGGCGTGATGAATCAACGTGTCGCTGAGATTTCGGATCGCGTCTTTCTCATGGTCGCCGGAATTCCAATAAAGGTGAAGTAATGATTGTCTCTCTGATGCTGGCATCCGTTATCAACATCTTCGCTGTCGAAAGTCCTTCCTATGCCAAGGAGATGGTCGCGGCGGCGCACGAGTTGACCGTGCGCCATCCCGAATTGCATTTCACGATCCGAACGACGGAACAGATCGTCGATATGAAGCCCGAGGAGCTGAAGCAGGAGCTCGGGCGGGCATCGATCGTTCACCTTGGGCGCGTCTATGGCGATGTGGCCAGTAAGATCCAGGATGCGTTACCAGCCGGGAATTCACCGAAAATCGTTTTCGCGGCCCACAGCGATTTCGGCATTTATGCGTTGAGCCGATTTGGTTCCACGCATCCGTTTGCCG
The DNA here is from genome assembly GCA_963738025.1 of uncultured Acidobacteriota bacterium. GTDB lineage: Bacteria > Acidobacteriota > Terriglobia > 20CM-2-55-15 > 20CM-2-55-15 > 20CM-2-55-15. Next base: position 587,108 of record CAVTWA010000005.1, read on the forward strand.
CCATCACACCGGAACAGGTTCAACAGATCTCGAGTGGCACGCTGGATCCCGCCGGCATACCGGCGTTGCGTCGCTGGTCCAGGCCGTTCAATTATCTGCTTGCGAAGGGGCCCGAGAACTTTGGGAACCTCTTTCTCGACCTCCTGTCCGACCTGGATTCCCAGTACAAGCCCGAGCCTCCGAGAGTTCCGCCAGCGTCCTTTATATATAAGGATGCGTCGATCTATACGAGCGCGGCGGATTTTACGTCTCATATCCAGCGTGGCCGTCCCACCGTGGCAATCATCGACCACGACAGCTACTACCACTCGGGAGATGTCGAGCTGGAGGACCGGCTCGCAGCGCAGCTCGATGCAGCGGGGATCAATCCGCTGCCTATATTTGCCGGCTGGGGAGAACCAACGGAAGCCGCGCTACGGGACTTTGTTCAGAACAAGCGCCAGGACTGGGATATCCGCGCGATTGTATCTCTGCAGAGCTTCGTCCTCGGAGGCGATCAGTCCCGCGAGCAGGTTTCGAATCTCCTGCAGGAGCTGCATCTGCCCGTGTTCCGCGCGATGAGGATCACCAAGAGAAGTCCAGATCAATGGCTGCTCTCGTCAGACGGCCTGCCCTGGGCAAGCGTCTACTATCAGGTCGCCATGCCTGAAATGCAGGGCATGATCGAACCCATCCCTGTTGCAGCCGAGGTCGAACGCAGCATCGATCCGCTCACAGGTGCTGCGATTGCCTCGTTCGTTCCGATCGATGAACGCATCGGGCGGGTGGTCGAACGGATCTCGCGATGGATTCGCCTGCAGGATAAGCCGAATTCTGAAAAGCGTGTCGCTCTCATCTACTACAACCATCCACCGGGCAAGCAGAACATTGGCGCCGATTATCTGAATGTTCCGGAAACGATCGTCGAACTGCTGCAATCCCTGTCCCGCGATGGATATTCCGTCAAGAACATTCCCCCCGGCGCCGATGCTCTGGTCGATCTGCTGACCAGCCGCGGAATCAACGTCGCCAATTACGCTGAGGGCCAGCGTCGGTTGCTGGCCGAGAAATCCCAGACGTTGCCGCTGCAAGACTATTTGCGCTGGTACAACACAATGGATCCCATCTCGCGCGGTGAAGTCGAAGCCGGACCGATTTCCTACGTGAGCGCAGTCATCGACCGCGCTTTGCAACTGGAAGACAAGTCTGCCGCGCGCGCAGACGTCGATCGCGTGCTGCAGGAAGTTTCGGCGTTTATCGACAACTATCCAGAAGATATGCGGACACCCGCCAAACCGCTTATGGAGGAAATTCACCGCAACGCACTCGATCGGATCGACGGAAAACCCAACAACTTTGCAGCGCTGAAACAAAAGTTCGAAGCACTGAAGCTCGAAGGGCTGTCCGGTTGGGGAAAACCGCCGGGAGACGTGATGCTCACCGATGGCAAGGATTTCATCATTCCTGGAATTTCATTCGGGAACGTCTTCATCGGCCCGCAGCCCCAGCGCGGCTGGCAAGCCAATGCGGACAGCCTTCACAGTTCGAACGTCGTTCCTCCGCATCACCAGTATCTTGCTTTCTACGAGTATCTCCGCGACGTGTTCAAGGCCGATGTGATCGTACATATCGGCCGTCATTCCAGCTATGAATGGCTGCCTGGAAAGCAGGTGGCCCTGGCGGAATTCGATTTCCCGGACATCCTCATCGGATCCATTCCGGCCGTCTATCTATACACAGTCGATGGCGTCGGCGAGGGACTCCAGGCCAAGCGGCGAGGGTTGTCGGTGATCATCGATCATCTGATCCCTCCAATGAAGACCACCGAGGCCTATGGCCCGATGCTCGAGTTGCAGCAGATGCTCGACCAGTATGAAGCCCAGGACATTGCCGAACGCCGCGCTGTAATCGCGCGCCAGGTACGCGCGAAGGTCCGTGAGTATAACTTCACTTCCGATCTGGGGAAGGACGTGCTGGATCTTTCCGACGATCAGCTCATTCACAATCTGGGACACTACCTCGAAGAACTGAAGACGACGTTTCTTCCGTACGGCCTTCACACGTTCGGTAAACCCTGGGCCGATGAGAAGGTCGATCTGCTGGCGAATTCGATGGTATCGCTCGGTGGTGGAGATGCACAGGAGTACCGGAAGCGGATACAAGCCAGTTTTTCAAATGAAACCAGTTCGTTTCTGCGGGCGTTGCGTGGCGAGTACATCGAGCCGGGAAAAGGTAACGATCCGATCCGGACGCCCGATGTATTACCGACCGGGAGGAACTTCTACGGTATCGACCCTTCGGTGATGCCGACTAAGATTTCTTACGAATTAGCCAGGCAACTCGTGTCCGATGCTTTGGCAGCTCATCCGAAAATCCCGGATAAAGTCGCAGCGGTACTGTGGGCGGTTGAAACCAGCCGCGACGAAGGCACGATGCTATCTTTTGTCCTCCAGTTGCTCGGTATCGAACCCGTCTGGGATGCCCGTGGTCTCGTCAAAGAATTAAAGCGCGTGCCCATCGAAAGCCTCGGGAGGCAAAGAATCGACGTCGTGGTCACGTCGTCAGGACTCTTCCGGGATCTCTTCGCCCAACTGGTCCTCATTACAGATCGCGCATTCCGTTTTACACTCGCCGGATCTTATGGGCCTATTCTCGCCAAAAATTCCAAGTTGCGATCCGCGCTGGACACTGCGTTGAAAGACGTCCCGGAGACCGAACGAGGCCAGGAGCCGCTGGAGTCCAATGCCGTCGCGCGGCATTGGATAGCGACGGCTGAAAAGGAACTCAAGGCCGGCGCGGCTCCGGAACTTGCGGGTGAACGCGCGCTGTTTCGCATCTTCGGTCCCGCGGAGGGCGCTTACGGGGCCGGCATCAGCCGGATTGTCGAGCAGGCGTGGACGTGGAAATCGCGAGACGAAGTTGCGGATGCCTATCTCGGCAAGATGGCGCATGCGTATTCGACAGGCTCCTGGGGAACGATCGATCCTGGAGCATATCGGGATGCGCTGACTGGAATCGAAGAGAGCTTTCACAGCCGCGCCACGAACCTTTATGGTGTTGTCGACAACGATGATTATTTCGACTACTTCGGCGGTCTTTCCATGGCGATCGAGCGCGTCAACGGTAAACCACCCGAAAATTACGTTCTGTTTTACGCCGATCCCAAACAATCAAAAGTTGAAACCCTCGAACACTTTCTCACGAAGGAAATGCGTTCGCGTTACTACAATCCGGAATGGATCCAGGGAATGATGAAGGAAGGCTATGCGGGCGCGCGGACCATCTCCAACAAGTTCTTCGAATTCGCCTGGGGATGGCAGGTCACGAATCCTGAAATCATGCGGGACTGGATGTGGAATGACGTCACCGACATCTATTTCCACGACAAGTATCGCATCGGCGTGACTAAGTGGTTCGAGGACGACCGGCATGCTCCGGCAATGATGAATATGGCTGCGATCCTGCTCACCGCTGCCAACAAAGGCTTCTGGAAAGCAAATCCCGCTACGATTCGCGATCTGGCGAATACTCTGGGCCGCCTTGTTGTGCGATACGGTCCGGCTTGCTCCGCACATGTCTGCGGCAATTATCAAACGACAGCATGGAGCCAGCAGTGGATGAATCCAGAACTCCAGAAATCCTATGCGCGAGCCATGCGTGCGGCTCTCAGTGGGAATGGATACTCGGGAATCACACCTTCTGCCAGATCGGTCCGCGGGACTGGCCGTGGAGCGGCCAGAGGCACAAGGCCGCTGTTTGATTTCACTGCAAGCGCGAAAACGGATTCGAGCCTTTCGGTCGATCTGATTCAAGACGTTTTCCGGAAGATCCGGAACCAGGATTGGAGCGATATCTTTCTCGGCTTGTTCCTGTTCGTAATTCCCGCTGGTTTGACGATCTTTTTTGTTCGCGACCGGTACTATCGGCGCCGCGGGTCCGAGTCCATCGCACTTACTTTGAAGGTGCGATCATGACCGCACTTCGCCTCGCAGCGCAGTTTCTCACGACGTTACCGTTGGGCTCGGAAAAAGCGACGGCGGACGATATCGCGAGGTCCTACTATTTCTATCCACTCATCGGGTTTGGAATCGGGGTGGCGGCGGTGGCTGTTCGCCACGGAATGACGTTAATGTTCCCGGAATCGTTCTCGATTGTCTCAGTGCTGGTATTTCTAGCCTGGATTACCGGCGGACTCCACGAAGACGGACTTGCCGACGTGGCCGACGGAATGGCCGGGGGCTGGACAGTGAAAGAGCGCCTTACCATCATGAAGGACAGCCGCATCGGTGCATTCGGCGCAATGGCACTGGCCTTTGCCATCCTCGCCAAGTACGCAGCGCTGAACTCCATGAATTCGATGCGCATCGACGGCGCCATCATCGCCGCTCAGGTTCTAGCACGCTGGTCATTCCTCCCGTTGGGATACTTCAACCCGTCTGCACGTCATGGCCTGGGTTCGGATTTTATGAAGGGTCTCAATATAAATACCGTCATTGCCGGAACAGTGTTTTCGGGCGTTCTAGTGATCCTGCTTTTTAAGTTTCAAGGTGAAGTGTCGCTGGCACTTTCATGCGCAATAGTCCTCGCCGCATCGCTGTATTTCCGGCGCATGATTGGTGGTATCACCGGGGATTGCTTTGGAGCAACCTGTCAATTCGTGGAGATTGCAACTTATGCCGTTTTCCTTGCCTGAAATTGAACGTCCGGATCGACAGATTCAATCGGCCTTGCAGCAGCACCTCGATAACCTGACAAAGCCGCCCGGCAGTCTCGGCCGGCTGGAAGAACTCGCCAAAGCCTTTGGTACGATGCGCGGATCCGCAGAACTTGTTTTGAAGAAACGCGGGATCTTCACGTTTGCCGCAGATCACGGGATATCACGTTCCGGAGTGAGCGCGTATCCAAGAGAAGTTACCGCACAGATGGTGTTCAATTTCGTTCGCGGAGGTGCAGCAATCAACGTGCTGTGCCGTCACTACGGCATTGAAAACGTCGTCGTCGATGTCGGTGTGGATCACGAGTTTCAGAATTTGCAGGGGCTGGTGCACAAGAAAGTAAAGCGCGGCACTGAGAATTTTATGGAGCAGCCTGCAATGACGGAAGCAGAAGCAATCCAGGCACTCCAGGTGGGAATAGACTGCGGTTATGGCTACGACTTGATCGGAACCGGCGACATGGGCATCGGAAACACGACTTCTAGCGCCGCTATCCTTGCTGTACTTGCGGGTACGCCGGTCGAAGAAGCCGTCGGCAGGGGCACCGGTATCGATAACGAGCGGCTGCAACACAAAATAAACACGATCAAGGAAGCCATTCAGCGCCGACAACCAGATCCCGGCAATGCCCTGGACGTTCTTGCAAAAATTGGAGGGCTTGAAATCGCAGCAATTGCGGGCCTGATTCTCGGCGCTGCCTCCAGGCGCATCCCGGTCGTAATCGACGGTTTCATTTCAACGGCCGGAGCGATGATTGCCACCCGGTTGGCGCCGGCTTCCCGCGATTATCTTTTGTTTTCGCACCTTTCACGGGAGCGCGGACACCGCCGGATGATGGAGTTCCTGGACGCCCGCCCCATCCTCGACCTCGACATGTGCCTCGGTGAGGGTACGGGAGCCGCCGTTGCAATGGACGTTGTAACGGCGGCGGTCCGCATTTACCAGGAAATGGCAACGTTCGAATCCGCATCGGTTTCGCAGAAATGAATGTGCAATGAGTGCAACCACCACGGTCTGGCTCATACGGCACGCAGCCACGGAGAGTATGGAGGGCCGCTGCTACGGCTGGCTCGACGTGCCGTTGTCGCAAGACGGCATCGATCAGGCTGAGAATCTGGCAAGGCATCTGGCCCGAAGCCGGCTGGACGCGGTGTATGCCAGCCCTCTACGCCGCGCTCTGGAGACGGCCCGGATTGTGGCCAGACGTCATGACGTTTCCGTCGAAACAATACACGGATTGGCGGAAATCCATTTCGGTGATTTCGAAGGTCTTTCATACGACGAAATCCAGGAGCGGTTCCCAGAGATTTATCAGCAATGGATGGATCAACCGACAGTCGTGCGTTTTCCCAACGGCGAAGATTTGCCGGGACTGCGACGGCGCGCAATGGCGGCGCTGCATTCGCTGGCCGCCCGACACGCAGGGGAATCGGTTGCCGTGGTGACTCATGCCGGTGTCGTCCGAATTGTGCTTGCTGACGCTCTGGGCATTCCGGATTCGCACATTTTTCGATTAGCACAAGACTACGCAGCAGTAAACCGGATCGATTACGCCGATCATGGTGCAACTGTGAAGTTGGTTAATGGTTACAAAGAGGAGGTGTATTTATGAGCAGCAGGTTCACCGATGAAGAGCGCGCAGCGGTTTACAAGGCGATCTTGACGAGGCGGGATATTCGTCGGCAATTTGAGTCCACACCCATTGCTCATGAAGTCCTCCAGCGGATTTTATTCGCCGCTCATCACGCCGGTTCGGTCGGCTTCATGCAGCCATGGGATTTCATCCTGATCGAGGACTACCGTACTCGACAGAAAGTACGCGACAGCTTTATCCATGAGCGCGACCGCAGCGCAAACTTCTACGAAGGCGAACGCCGCGAACTTTACATGTCTTTAAAGCTGGAAGGAATTCTCGAGTCGGCACTTAATATCTGCGTTACATGCGACCGCAGCCGTGGCGGCCCGCACGTTCTCGGGCGAAGCGCGATCATCGAAACCGACCTGTACAGCACCTGTTGTGCGGTTCAGAACTTATGGCTCGCCGCGCGGGCGGAAGGCATCGGAGTTGGATGGGTCAGCATCGTGGACCCGGTGGAATTGACAAAAACGCTAGCTCTGCCCGATCACGTGGTCCCGGTGGCATATCTCTGTGTGGGATATGTACCGGAATTTCCTCCTGCTCCCGAACTGGAACGTGTGTCATGGCGGCAACGGCTGCCCTTGTCCGATTTGATCCATATTGATTTCTGGGGAAACCGGCCGGAGACCTGGAGAACGCCACTGTAATTAATTTTCATTAATCACTAATCCATTTTCAGTTCGCAGACTGCGCTGTAAAAGCGCAGTCTGCGAAAAGCCTAGAACGAGAGGCGGATCTGTCCCTGGAAGTTCCGCTGGACCGGAGTGGCCTGGCCGAAAATTGTCGTGCCTTTGCCAGGGATTACGCCGAAGGCCGTGGCGCCGCCGACTGCGAAAGTGGGAGCCATGAGTTGCGGATGATTCAGGATGTTCGTGGCGTCCAGTCGAATCGACAGTTGCTTGGTCTCGGTAAGACGGAACGACTTCGCCAGGTTCCCATCGAGATAGAAGATACCGGGGCCGTCCAGCGTCCGGTTCCCGAGGGTTCCGATCTCTCCAGGTCTTGGATTCACCAGTACATTGACAGGCGATCCGGACGCTGTGTTGGCCAGTGCGTTCAGCGTACAGAAACTGGTCAATGAAGCGGCGACTACATTGGTGTCCAGGCACTGAGGGTCTTTTACCGCGACATAGTTGTTTCCGAAATATGTTCCGGTATTTCCGTTGGGTCCGTTCCAGGCAGCCTTTCCGTGGGGCAGTTTCCAGTCGTTAGTCACCTTGTATCGTGGATTGCCATACCGCATCGGTCCGGCGCCAGTGATGCTGGCGGGCGTACCGGTGCCCATGTTGAGGATGAAACTCGTTTGCCAGTGTTCGATGATCCGCGCCAGCGGACCGTGCGCGCCGGTGAAGAGAAGCCTGCCGGGCCCGACCGGCAGATCGATGGTGCCGTTCATGCGCATATTGTGCAGGCTCTCGAGGCCGCGGATGCGGTCCAGGTTCCGATTTAACGGATCCGTATAACCGTTTGTTCCAAAATTAGCGCCGGCCGTGCCCGCATCGGCAAGTCCCGGACCTCCGCCTCCGCCAAGCTGCATGGACTTCGCAAAGCTGTAGGTGACCTGGCCGGTAAAACCTTTCGTGGGCCGCAGCGTATACCCAACCTGCAGCGCGTGGTAATTACTGCGGGCGAGATTGCCGACGTAAGTCGCGGCGTTCAGTTGAGGATTGGCGGTCAGGTAGTTCTCCGGGAAGCAACGGGTCGGTATATTCGTCTGGCCATTGGCAAGGCGATCGCAACCGTTGTGCAGAATCGCAAACGCCGGCCCTGGAGTTATACCTTGAATTCCTGAGGCACCCGAAGCGATCGAAAGCGTCAGGGGGGTAATCAGCGCGTTCGCTACTGCGACATAGTTCCCGTTGGCAAGATTCGCTCGCGTGGCCGTGCTTTGACGCAGCTGGTCCGATCCGCGGCTTGTGACTCCGTCGACTACCGGCACCGTGGTCGGGACGCCGCTCAGGCGAATGCCGGCGAACATCTGATCGAACAGCGGATCGTTGCCGCCGGCGCGGGTGACTTCCAGAGCGTTGAAGAGTTCAGAATTGTAGTACACGGTGCTCGTGTTGACGTCCATACTGCCCAGCTGTTTTCGGGCGAGCGTTCCGATGTACCGGACATCCAGAGTCCCGGTCTGATGGAGCTGTCGCGTTATCGAAAGCGTCAGGTTCTCGACATAGGGATTCGAGAGGTGGGGGTCATACGCCGTGAACGACGTGTTCTTGGCATAGACCGGTGTAGGCAATCCCGGCGCCACCTGGGGCACGCGCGGCGCGATCTTGGGAAGGTCGTTGAAGCTGACTGCGCGTGTCGAGATGATCGATGCGATATCCGGATCGGTGATGGCGGCTACCTGATTCAAGGTGTTGCCAGGCGCTGAAGCGAGGATGTCGTCGCGAACGGTGAGCCGCTGGTACTGAATCGAGTACCCGCCACGCACAGTGGTCTTGCCGCCGAACCAGGGAACCTGCCATGCAAAACCCACTGCAGGCCCGAAATCCTTTCGATTGCGAGCAATAACAGTCTGATCCGGATTGGTGGTTTGCGGTCCGACGAACTGGATTGCTGTCAGCGTACTCGGGTCGCATGAGGAGGACGGAAGCAACTGGGACTGTCTCACACCCGTCTGACAATCCAGAGGCGTTGCACCGGCAGGCAATTGGTTTCCATAGTTGGTGAGATACAGGCCTCCCGGCTGCAGCCAGCTGTTGAACAACTGTCCGCCGGCGCCCCGGCTCGCGCCGAACAGTCCGTTGCCGAGACCGGCGGCGGTCGCGGTCAAGCCATTCTTGAGGTAGGGTGGCGCGTAGTACTCATAACGCAAGCCCAGGTTCAGCGTGAGGTCCTTGGTGACCTTAAAGTCGTCCTTTGCGAAGAACGCGAGGTCATGCGATATCGTCGACCGGTAACGGTTATTTTCCGTGGTGACATCCTGCCAACCCGGGAGGCCCGCGTCCTTGTTCTTCTGGCTATCGATCCAATACGGCGTATTGAGGCTGCCGATGGATTCGGTCAGCATGTAGGCCAGGTTGGCCGCGTCCGTGCGCGAGGTCTGCCGGAAGATGTTTCCCGCAGTCGCGTAGGTTTGTCCAGCCGGTAAGAGCGACGGCCCCAATGTCGGCGTGCCTGTGCCGGCGGTCTCGGTTGCCAGGGGACTCAGCGTTCCCGTGCCCCCGAGGTTGCCGTAGGGCGCGTCGATATATGGCTGAAACGCATATCCGTCCGTACGCGGAAAGCGCAAATCGCCGCCGACCTTGAACGCGTGTTTGCCGTGACTCCAACTTAAGGAATCCACGTATTCGTAAAGCGGATCGTTCAGCAGGTTCGGAACGATAACGCCGCAATTCAAGCGCATTCCCATGTTGCCGTTGTCGAATGTGTATTCGTCTCCGGTCGTGCCGTTGGCTATACACCCGGTTGCAGGACGGACAAGGACAGGGTATGGCGTCGTGCCGCCGGCTCTCGTTCCCCCTTGTCCAATAAACTGAAGCGCCGTGTTTTTGATGCTGCTATCGCTGCTTTGCCATGGAGGAATCTGTGATCCTTTGTTGATGTGGTATCCGAACTTCGCTTCGTTGAGCAGCGTGGGACTGATGGTCGATGTCACTCCCAGAGTTATAATCTGCGGCCGCCGGTAGGAGAGCCCGCGGACTCCCTTTTGCCAGTCGCCCGGGAGAACAATGTTGTCATCCCATTGAGGGGTCCAGCTTCCGTTGATGCGGTGCTTTGTATAGTTGTGATCGATCTTGATATTGAACTGTTTGCGGTTCGAGTAGGGGTCATTTCCAATCAGCGTTTCGTTATAAAAAACAGGATCTCCGATTTTAAGCGTCCGCAGCCACCGATCGGTTCCCATGTTGAGGCCATCGCCGCTGGGGTCGAAAAAGTTGTTCGCCTGCGGCATCCCGGCCAGCACCTTGGCGAAGTATCCGCCCGTGTTGAACTGCGTGGGCCGCTTCGGATCCCAGGCAGCGCCGGAGGGCGTCATCGCCACTGCGTTATAGGCTCTGCCGACGCTATCGACGCCGCCTGGACAATCTGCCGAGCTGAACGGACTGCCATCGAGTTTCACGCTTCCGAAGACGCTGAAGCAAACCAGACGGCCGGTGTACGGCGTCCCGTCCGGCCATGAGGCCGGGCGAAGGGGTTTCCCTGCGAAATCGACAGAATGCGATCTGCGGATTGGCCACACCGCTGCGGTGGCAAGACTCGTGTTGGTCGACGCGTCCGCGCCGCGCCCCACCCATCCTTCCCAATAGCGGAAAATTCCCTGCCGCGCTTCGTTTGTGAGTACGTGAGCATTGACGGTCGCGCGCAGGTTGGAGATGTTCTGATCCCACAACGCATAGAAGAACGTTTTGTTCTTCACAATCGGGCCGCCAAACGCCACGGTGTAGTCGTGAACGTTTCTCCAGTCCGGCCTCAAAGGAGCCCATGCGCCGGTTTGTGGATTGATCTGCCTGTTGTTGGCCCACGTGTTCGCGTTCAACGCATTGTTGATGACGTTCCACGCCGCGCTGCCGCGGTATTGGTTGGTTCCCGATCGCGTTTGAATTTGAATCTGAGAGTTGCCTCGTCCCAGTTCCGCATCAATAGGCGACAGGATCATCCGGACTTCCCCAACCAGATCAGGATTGATCGTGGTCGAAGACATCACGCCGATGCCGCCGCCATGTGGAATGGCGACGCCGGCCGTGACATCGCCGGCGGAGCTGAATCGCGTATCGTTCTGGGTCAGGCCGTCGCGCGTCACATTGACCGAGTTCATATCCAGGCCGTTGATCGTAGCGAACTGAGGGCCCATCAGGCCGGGCGCCGACGACGTGCTGACGCGCAAGCCGGGCATAACGTCCAGAATGCTGAGCACATTGTTGCCCACAACCGGGAGATCCTCGACTCGTTTCTGGCTCAGAACGTCGCCGACCGTCGCGGAACTTTGAGAGACCGCAGTCAGCGGTTCTGCGGTTACTTCGACGCTCGTTTGCGCTGTGCCGATTTGCAACTGAAAGTTCTGCCGCACGGCGATGGGTCCGAGTTCCAGAGTCTTCGTCGACGTCTGGAATCCCGGAAGTTCGGCGCTCACCTTATAGGTGCCAGGTTGAAGACTCGGAAACGTAAACGCTCCGGACTCATTCGTGACCGTCGTTGTCGTTACCCCGGTTCCATTATTTGTTGCGGTGATTGTGACACCCGGAATCAACGCGCCTGCCGGGTCCGATACACTGCCGCCCAATTGGGCGTTCTGACAAAAGACCAGACTCGCGCTGAGCAAACCCAACAAGACCGCTCCTAAAGCCTTTCCGCGCATGCGTGCCCCCTGTTTTTTTATCTAGTGGCCAAATTTTGGTGGCACGTTATATCAACGAAAGAGAGGAGTCAAAAAAAAACAGCCAAAAATGGTAATTCAGGTCCAGACCTGTCGAACTTAGTATTGTTTTTCGCTAATTACGGTTTATCGAAGCTTTTACTTCCAGTTTTAAATGTTCGTACGGGTCTGGACACATTTCAGGTTCAGCTGTATCGTTGTGCTCAAAAACGAGCGTGCGAAAAGGAGTCCTGAAAATGCGAGATCGCTTGATGGGTGTGATGATTCCTCATCGTAGCCCTGGCCTCTTCGTTAGTCGCTTTGGCTCAGAACGGTAAGCAAGGAACCAAAGAGCCAAGGCCCCGAACGGCGATCGAACAAGCCTTTTGACGCGCATGATCTGTCCGGATTCTGGGACATCACCAACAGCGGACTGCCGGCCGGCGCCCTGAACGAAACGAGCAACAATCGGCCGCAGATGACGCCGTGGGGTCTGGAAAAGTTTCGCAAGACGAAGACGGGAGATGCCAAAGCATTAAGCAATGGAGCTTCCCCGAACGAAAAAGATTGGAATGATCCTCTCCGGTGGTGCGATCCGACGGGTTTCCCACGCATTATGTGGAACCCCACGCCGGCAGGAATGCGGTTTGCCCAGGCCGGTGACGAAGTGATTCAATTCTTCCAGAACAACCGCGTTTGGCGCGACATCTGGACGGACGGGCGAAAACTTCCGGGCGACGACGCGGACTCACGTTGGTACGGATACGCGGTTGGCCATTGGGAGGGCGATACATTTGTCGTCAACTCGAACAACTTCACTGAAGGTACCTGGCTTGACCAATACGGCTCCCCTCACAGCGACGAGATGACTGTGGAAGAACGCTACCGCCGCGTGGACCACGATCATCTGGAGATGACCTTGAACATCACGGACCCCAAGGCCTATGTCGGGACTTGGAAAGGTGATAAGAAGACCTTTAAATTGGTAGAAAAGCCGACACGCTCGGCGTTCAACGATTTCCCCGAAGACATCTGTGTATGGTCTGAGACGAAGCGAGAGGTCCCCCACCCATAGCCTTCGAGATTAAGGAGATGTCACATGACGCGTAAGCTTGCAGTTCCGTTTATTTTAATCACGTTAGGCTTTCTGACGATCGGCATCCCGCTATTCGCACACCATGGAACCGCAGGTGTGTACGACTTCACTCACCGCATCACAACGAAGGCGACAGTGAAGGAATACATATGGGCCAATCCCCACGTCCAGATTTATTTCACCTTGAAGAATGACAAGGGCGAAGAGCAAACCTGGGGCGTCGAGACAGTAAGTCCGGGAAACGCGCTCGCGAATGGCTGGACCAAGAAGTCATTCCAGGCTGGGGACCAACTCCTGGTGAGCTTCGTTCCGGCCAAGGGCGACAGGACTTTCGGGACTTGTCCTCAATTCGTGTTTGTTGCCGATGGCAATAGGCTCGGTGGTAGCGGCAGATGCGGCATGGGCGCAGAGGCGGTCGACATCAACACGCTTCCGTTAAAGCCGGGCTACACGGCAGTAGAAGTCAAGATGCCGAAAGACACCCGCGAAAGGCCTGAGTCCGAGCAAGAGCAAGTAAGGAACCGGTTTAAGAAAGGGAGTCTCCATATGACGTATCGTCGCAAGGCCTTGTTCGCTCTTGTGGCTGTATTGGCTTTGGCACAGATCTCTTTTGCGCAGAGAGGTCAGCGAAATCAAGCGCAGACACCTTCCCCGACAAAGGATCTGCCCTTTGATCCGCACGACATCTCGGGTATCTGGAGGAATCCGGGAGGATTCGATCCCATCATAGGCATGAATCGTCCTCCCATGACGGATTGGGGAAAGGAGAAGTGGAGTAAGACCAGGGCGTCTGCAAGAAATACGCCGCTGGCCTTTGGATTCTACCAGGATCAAAAAGATTGGAATGATCCTCTATTCCTGTGCGACCCTTCAGGTTACCCCCGCACCCTGGACTACAGTAATTACCGATTCGTGAAGCTTGATGACGAATTCGTGGAATTCTTCGAACGGGACCGCGTATGGCGCGACCTCTGGACGGATGGGCGCAAGCTGCCGGGACCTGAGGCAAAGCCGCGTTGGTACGGGTATGCGACTGCCCACTGGGATGGAGACACCCTTGTGGTTGAATCTTCCGGTTTCGATGAGCGAAGCTGGATCGATCCCTACGGCTCAATCCACAGTAACGAGATGCGTATTGAGGAGCGGTACAGGCGTTTGGATCATGACAGTCTGGAATTCAGCATGACGCTTACCGACCCGAAGGCGTACACCGGAGCCTGGAGTGGCAAGAAGGTGATTGAAGCTGCTTAACTCCTCACAGCAAGTCCAAAAGGGTCTCTGGGGTAAAAGGCCGGACGGCACCGCATACGGAGACATGCGAGAAGAATATTGTGTCTACTCGATTGAGCAAAAGTTCTGGCAAGGACGGCCGCTGGATGGAATTGGCGGGGAGGGCAAGAAGTAAATGAGCCAAGTCAGGGCGCGCGCTCTGGCAATCGTGGCCCTGGCGACGATTGTTCTCTGGGTGCTGAGTACGAATACACCGGCAGCGGGTCAAGCTGCGCCTGCAAAGCAGCTGATGTCGGAACAGGCATTCAAGAACGTCACCGTGCTCAAGGGAATCCCGGTCGACGAATTCATGAACACGATGGGATTCATTTCCGCAGCCACGAACTACAACTGTATTGATTGCCATGTCGAAACGAAAGCGGAGGGCGATTGGAGCGCCTATGCCCAGGACACTCCCCGCAAGGCCACCGCACGCAAAATGATTCTGATGGTTCAGGACATCAATCGGACGAATTTCGCGGGCGCGCGCGTCGTGACCTGCTACACATGCCATCACAATCTCCAGGGCGCCCCCAAGATCACGCCGCGATTGGCGGAGCAGTACGGCGTGCCGCCCGACCCCGATCCCGATGAAGTCGAGATTCGCCGGCAAACGCCTGGGGCGCCTTCCGCCGATCAGGTCCTTGATAAGTATCTCCAGGCCGTCGGAGGAGCGCAGAAAGCAGCCACCGTCACCAGCATCGTCTTTCAGGGTACATACGAAGGGTATGCAGAACCCAAGGCGCCTGTGGATATTTATGTTAAGGCGCCAAATCAGCGCACTATGATCGTGCACACGGACGCCGGAGACCGGACCACGACTTGCGATGGCAATAATGGATGGATGGCTGCGCCGTCCGCGGATAAACCATTTCCTGTGATCGCGTATACCGGTGGAGACCTGGATGGCGCCCGGCTGGACGCAGTGCTGTCTCTTCCGGCCGGAATCAAGCAGACCATAACGAGACCGGTAGTAGGTTCGACCACCATCGACGATAAGGATGTGGTCGTCGTGCAGGGGACCGCCAACGGCGGACGCTCTTCCGTAAAGCTGTACTTCGATAAGCAGTCCGGCCTGCTGGTGCGGCAGGTGCGCTTCGCCGAAACGATCATCGGGCGGGTACCGATACAGGTGGACTACAGTGATTACCGGGATGTCGCCGGAGCTGGAGTCAAGCTGCCGTTTCACGTCATTACGACATGGACGGACGGCCGGTCAGACGTACTGCTGACTTCGGCGCAAACGAATGTGGCGATTGACGCTGCGAAGTTCAATCAGCCGCCCCCGTCGGTGCCACCCAAAAAATAGGTAGCACGACTCTAATTCGGATTTCTCACAAGCCGAGGTGGGATTCGGATAAGCCACGGATTGAACGGATTTAACGGATGGGCGCATTCACAGACTGTTTAATGCGCCCATCCGTTAAATCCGTTCAATCCGTGGCTTATCAATCCTTGGCAAAGATTCGTGAGAAATGCAGGCTAATTGGTCCCGAAGCAGTAGAACAATCCAGTGCTGCCGGTCGGCTGAAGCTGTTCCATGCCGCAGCCCTGCGACGCGTGGACGGCATTCCAGGAATTAACGCCGGCAGTGCGGCCAAGACGGTCTGCGTGACCGAGCATGGTCTTCGCGGAACCGTCAGCGACGGTCCAGTCCTTGCACGTGTCGGCGTCCTTCGTACCGTCTTCTTTTGAGCCGGTCATCATGTCGTGCTGCAACTGCTGGCCCGCGGGCGGCGCCGGCGGGTTACCGGAAAGATAGTTCGGCTTCGTGCCCTTCTCCGTGAGAGCCGTGTCTGCGGAAATCTTGTTGTTCGCGCTGTGCAGGTCCGCAACGTTCTGCGCGATCCGCTCGCCCTTGAAGTTGAACCAGGGACCGTTGCCGATACGAGTCTTCGCATCGACCGTGCTCGTGCTCATGTAAGCGTGCCAGGTCTTCGTGCTGCCGGCTGCTCGAGCCAGCGACTGGCAAACAGCGTCTGCGCCTGCCAGGCCGCCGAGGTTGCCGCCCTTCGGATTCGAGCTCGTCACGAAGAAGCTCATGTTGGGTGCGGGAGTAGCGTTCTGCTGCGCGAACGCCTGGCTGCCGATCGACAACACCGCAATCGTTGCCGCGGCAAGGAATCTTATTTTCATGTTCGGGCTCCTTATGGGTTGTGGTGGTCTGGAGCTACAAGTGTACTTGATTACCCATCACGGACCGCGTAGTTCCCCCCTCGAAGAGGACTCAACGTTCCGGACTGAGAGTTCTGGAAAACAGAACTGCTCCCGCCATATCGCACAGCCTGACCGTCATCCATTGGGAACGTGCTTCGATCTCGACCTCGCCAAAAAACTGCATACCGGCTTTCGGCGAGCGATCCGGATTCGCTCCGACAGGTGCCTTCTGAAAAACGACTTCAGGTCCGAAGGTGTTGTCCAATACGTTGGGCCCAAACGTTCCCGCATTGAGAGGGCCCGAAACAAATTCCCAGAACGGATCGAACTCGGTGAACTGCGCTCTTGCAGGATGATAAAAATGTGCCGCCGTATAATGAACGTCCGCCGTGAGCCAGACGATGTTCCGGATCCGGTTGACTTTGATGAACTTCAAAAGACGGGCAAATTCGAGTTCACGCCCGAGTGGAGGTCCATCGCCATTCGAAAGGTTCTCGAACTGATTTCGTCCCTCACGGTCCACGCCATCAGGCACAACAATCCCAAGCGGCATGTCGGTTGCGATTATTTTCCAGAGGGCCTGCGAATTCTTTAAGTCCTTCTGAAGCCAGGCGAACTGCTCCGCTCCGAAGTAAACCGTCTCCGGGGATTCCACCGTTTGACGATTGAAACCGTTCGCTGCGCGGTAACTGCGCATGTCGAGGACGAATACATCGAGAAGCGGCCCATAAGAAATACGCCGGTAAATGCGGCACAAACGGGGGTCGAAACGGAGGGGACCATATTCGAAAAACGCCTGGCGCGCGTGGGCGGCGAGCATCCGGATGTCTTTTATCCTGTATTCGGGCCTGTCCTGAAGATTGATGCCAGGCGACCAGTTATTCATGACTTCGTGGTCGTCCCATTGCCAGATCTGAGGTACCGACGAGTTGAATGTCCTGACGTTGTCATCCATCAGGTTGTACAGAAAATTGCCCCGAAACTCATCGATCGTTTCGGCGACTTTGCTTTTCGCTTCGGTTGTTATGTTCCGCCAGACTGTTCCATCGGGGAGCGGGATTTGGGAGGGGACCGGATTATCGGCGTAAATCGTGTCGCCGCAGTGAATGAAAAAATCCGGTTCCATGTTCCGCATCTTTTCGTAGATGCGCATACCGCCGAGATCCGGATTGATGCCGTAGCCTTGTCCGACTGTGTCTCCAGACCAGAAAAATCGAATGTCCCGCGCAACGGAAGGCGCGGTACGAAATGTCCCGATCACCGGTTCGCCCGAGTTTCTTCCATCACGGTCCTGAAAACTCACGCGAACAAAATAGGTCTGGCCGGATCGCAGTCTATCGAGGTCGATCCGCCCGGTGAAATCGGACGCGGAGGTAACGACGGGCCCAACGACGCGACACGCATCATTGAAGTGCTCCGTCGAAGCATACTCGACCATCATCCTCGACAGGCGGTCCGCCCGCGCCCATACGAGCGCGCGACCGGCATCCACGTCTCCGATCTGAATGCCATGACTGACCTGGGGCACCGATGCCTGAGATCGAATCAACGCCGGAAATGCAAGAACCCCCGCACCGTGCTTACAGAACTCCCTCCGATTCATGGTCAGATCTTATTCTCGGGACATGGATCAGCAAAACGGCGCGCTCTCTGGGCGATCTAGTTGATTTGCGCGAAGTCCCACGAAGGGGTGGGATTCTCGGGATCGGGCAGATTTTCGATGGCGACCATTACGGTTTTCGCGATGCCGTCCGTAAGCTGAAAAAGGCCTTCTTCATTTACCAGGGCGAAGTCGGGGTTGCGGCGATAAGAGCCCGATACGATTTCTCCGTCCTTGACGTCGAACTCGCCGATAAGATCGTCGCTGCGCACGATCCATTCCTGCCCTTTGACGGGCTTCGGCGACCGTTCGTCGATAACATAGAGAACGCCGTTGCCCAAAGCATCGGCGTTGATTCTCATGTTGTCCATCCATTCGCCGTGCTCGACCATGAGCCCTTGCAGGAGGTTGATAAACGCTGTGTTCGACCGGAAATTGTCCGGCGTGATCGGATCACCCGGATTCTCGCGAGGCTGCAGCACCACGCCGATAAGCGCTTCCACCGGAATCCCCCGCCCTTTGTTCAGCCTCTCGATGTCCAAGCAAGTCAGGTATTCCTCGGGCCGTCCCCGAAATCGACTTGGAATGCCGTGATGGTCAATTTCACGCCGCCCATCTTAAATCAAAAGACAACCCCGATAGGCGCAGAAGTCTTGGATGCGCGTTTCATCAATCGGAGCGCGATCGGATTGATTCCGGTCTTTCACTCGAGTTGCAAGTTTTCGCGAAGTTGAGCAGCCGTAATCTTATGCTGCCCCCGCGAACTGTACTCCGGGGAGATCTGGAAAAACGGGGATCCTGCAGCCCAGGAATTAGGTGTCTGTCCGCAGAATTTGAGTCCGGGCAAGCCAACTCGTAAAGTTTTTGTCAACGCAAGCGGCTTAATAAGCAGGAGTGATAAAATCTCCCTCGTTTTCATCAGAGCCCATTAAAACGTCGAGGTCTGGAGTGATACTACACATTCTGCTTTGCATGATGTTTGTACAACAATTGCCGAGGACTACCATGCAACAGGTTCAAATGCCCATCTACCAACCGATCGCGACGAAAGATCACACGCTACGGATCGTTGTGCACGGCACGATGCCCGACGTGTGGATGCTCCTCGCCTATGCCAGGACACCGCCCTCGATTGCGGTTTCGACGATACATCCCGTAGTGGGTGGAACACCGCCCATCCGGGTTCAGCGCTTCGATGCGACGACAGTGCATATCAAAGATGGGCAGGTCGATATTGACGATCTAGGATCCTCAGCTGCCAATTTGAGTCTGGTGCTCCTGTCCCTCACATAGCCAGATCATTCTGGAGAATGAGGATCGCCCAGTAAGGAGAGGGGAACTGCCAAAGATAAGATGTCGATAGAAAACGGAGTGGATATCGAGAACAACCCGAGCGTCAAACAATAATCATGCCGCCCCCGCCAACGATTCCGAAGTAAAAGATGCCGGGCGATACGTGTGCCCATTTTGCAGCAATCGTATTGCGCGCACATTTGTTCGGTATGTTATCCGGCCCAGAGGTCTTCGCGCCCATCGTTTGGCCGCATCTGTCATTCCCAGCGATACACTCAATCGAACCGCTTCGACCTTGAACTCATCCGTGTACTGTCGATTACCTACCAACTCTCTCTTGCCCATTTCGTTCTCCGTTCATCTGCAAACGTTAACAGTTATTTGATGTACGTCAAACCAGGGCAGGAGTCAGAATCTCGTGGAGGTCGCTCGCGGACGCCATCCGTGGCGAACAGGACAGCCTGAGGACATTTTAAAAAACGCTACCGGCCTGGGGATTGCCGCTTTTGTCCCTCGGTCATGAACAAATGGCGCCGATCACTCTTGGCACCTTATTCAACAGCGTCAGACCGGCAAAAGGGCGCAACAACGTCTTGCAAAAGCAGACCTGTCAGCGGTCTCACTACTTTTTTGCCTGATCGGCAACGTAGGTCTTTTGTTGCTTGCGGATACGCAAGATTGCCAGAGCGCGAGTGATGATACTTTAAGGAAGAAATGAAGCCACCTTCATCGAACGCTCGTCTGCTGTTCTTGACCGTCTGCATGGTGCTGTTTTGGGTTGCAGGAGATGCACAATCGGCACAGCGAGAACTGCACTGGGACTCTCTGGACGTCGATGCCCGGCTTGCCGCCAACGGCGTGCTGGATGTCACAGAACGACACGCGATGGTATTTACCGGCGACTGGAACGGCGGCGAGCGCGTGTTCAACGTCAGGCCCCGGCAGAAGCTCGAATTTATCAGTCTGGAACACATCGAAGAGAGCACGGGCAGGGCGGAGCCGCTTCGGCAGAGCATCAGACCGAATGCGGTCGACGAATACAGCTGGGCGGGCCGACAGACTCTGCGTTGGCGAAGTCGTCTGCCCTCCGACCCGCCCTTTGCGAACACACGGCTGATCTATGTTCTGCACTACAAGCTATCCGGCGTTCTGTTGAAGGAAGATTCCCAATATCGCCTGGATCATGATTTCGCATTTCCGAATCGTGCCGGCGCGATTTTGCGTTTTTCACTGAACCTGGAGCTTGATCCTGTCTGGAAGCCGATTGGCGAACTGCAGACACACTACAATGCCGGACCGCTCGCTCCAGGAACGAGCTTCGTACTGACTATTCCATTGCGCAACGCGGGCACAGTCTCGCCTGTAGCGATCGACAGCAGTCGTTCCCCCGTGATCCTGATGGTCACGGCGGCCATCATCATGGTTTTCGCGCTCATCGTTTTGAGGTTTTTGTTCCGCGAACGACGCCTGGGCCGATTTGCAGAGATCCACACAGCAATGATCGACACGGCCTGGATCGAAGAAAACATCGTCGCGTATCCGGCAGAAGTGGTAGGCGCAGCCTGGGACGGCCGCGTCGGTGCTCCTGAAGTTGTAGCGCTGATCGCGCGAATGACTGCAGAGGGCAAGCTCGAAAGCGAAGTTGACGGCAAGCATTCGATGACACTTCGCTTGAAAGTGGACCGCCACAAGCTGGACGGTTACGAACGGGCGCTGATCGACGGCCTTTTCTTCAATGACGCCATAGTAACGAGCACGAAAGAGGTCCAGCGGCATTATAAGGACAGAGGTTTCAATCCAGCCGCAGTGATCCGGCCGGAACTCGATAAACAGGTTAAGCGAGTACTACCTCCGGGCAATGCTGTGGGACATCTGCCCGGGATAGTGCTGTTCGTCTCAGGGCTTGGATTGCTCATTTCGGCCGCAGTGTCGGACCCCGTCTATATCGCCGGCATAATTGGCGGCACATTCGCGCTGGCGATTTTCGCCGCATTGCTGCGAATTCCCGGTTGGCTGTTCAGGTCGCGCATCGATTGGGGTATGCAGGCAGCGGCACTGCTGATGATCCCCGCTTTCTGTATCAGCTTTGCTGCTGCAGCGTTTATCTGGTTCGTTGCTGGAACCGGTCCGTTCGAACTGCCATGGACCGCAATTGCCGGCATCGCGGCGTGGGCACTGTGGCTGTCGAATTCGTCGATCAGCGCCATGAAGTCGCGCCAAACCGCCGGCGCCATTGCGTTCCGCAAGCGCCTGGCGGCCGGTCGCCGTTTTTTTATGAAAGAGCTTGAAAACCCTCAGCCGAACCTGCGCGACAGCTGGTATCCATGGCTGATCGCGTTCGGGCTGGGCCGACAAGTCGACTACTGGTCGAGTCACAATGCGTCGGAGGTGGCGACAACAGATTCTTCAACATCGAGTGCGACTGCCATTTCCTCAAGTGAAGCATCCGCAGCCACAGGTTGGAGCGGAGGCGGAGGATTGTCGGGCGGCGCTGGAGCCACTGGAATGTGGGCGGCAGCAGCGGCAGGGATGGCCGCCGGTGTTGCCGCACCGGATTCGAGCAGTGCCGGCGGCGGCAGTTCCAGCGGCGGATCGTCGGGTGGCGGAGGTGGAGGAGGTTGGTAAGCTGTCTCTGGCCAGAGAACCGGCCAGGAGTGGGTTGATATATCGTATAACTGCGCTGTGCTCATACTCCCTGTCATCGGCGGACTCGTCGCCCTCCTGATCTGGCTTGCGATCGTCTTCGCGCGCGGCGGATTCTGGAGCGTACGAAGGCATCTTCTTCCAGCCTGTGAGGGTGAGCATCGCCCGGTCCAGGTCTGCGCCGTTATCCCCGCGCGGAACGAGGCCGACACCATCGCGCGCACCGTGACGGCATTGCTCTGGCAGAAATTCAATGGAACTTTGCGTGTCATCATCGTCGACGACCACAGTGAAGACGGGACAGCCACGGTAGCGGCACGCGCCGCCGAGGTCATTGGCCGGCGCGATGCTCTGACCGTCATCACCGGAATACCGCTGCCTGAAGGCTGGACCGGAAAACTCTGGGCAGTCTCGCAGGGACTCAAGAAAGCGCAGGCGTTCTCGCCCGATTATCTGCTGCTCACCGACGCCGACATCGAGCACGGCCCGCTCACGCTCTCGACGCTGGTGGCGAAAGCCGAGCTCGAACAGTTGGCGTTGACCTCGCTTATGGTCCGCCTCCACTGCCGCACCCTCCCGGAGAAGATGATGATTCCCGCATTCGTCTACTTCTTCTTCCTGCTTTATCCGCCGCGGTGGATCGCCAACCCACAAGCCCGGACTGCCGGCGCCGCAGGAGGCTGCATATTGGTGCGCCCCGATGCGCTCGCACGCGCCGGAGGAATCGAATCGATCCGCAGTGAGATCATTGACGACTGCGCGCTCGCCAAAGCGATCAAGGGCAGCGGCGGCCGTGTCTGGCTTGGACTCGCTGACGTAAGCTCCAGCCTTCGTCCCTACAAAAGCGTCCGCGAAATCCGAAGAATGATCGAACGCACGGCGTTCAATCAGCTTAAACACTCAACGCCGCTTTTGATCGGGACTGCCGTCGGATTGCTGTTGACGTTCGTGTTGCCTGTCGCGTTGCTCCTCTCGGGATCGCCGGCTGCAACGGTTCTGGCAACCGCAGCAATCGTATTGATGCTGGCTTCGTACGTGTCCATGGTTCTCTACTACGGACTGTTACCAATATGGTCGTTGGCCTTACCAGCAAGCGCCTGCTTCTATCTCTGGGCAACGCTCCAATCCGCCTGGAACTTCTACCGGGGCCACGGTGGTCAATGGAAGGGCCGCGCACAGGATCACCGCGATTAAGAATCGGTTTCACCCGGATATGAGCAGGTATTGTTGGAAAACAGCCCCGGAGCGTAACGTAGCCCGCAAGGCCGTGCTACCTCTTACGCCCCTCGTCACATGTCTGTCCTCTCTCAGATGAAATGAATCATCACTGGTCTCTCTCTTCATCCCCCAGAAGAGAGGAGTGCTGACGACACTCAGAAGCCGCGTACTTGCGGCCCTCTGCCGTTTCGACTATTCTCCCTGCCATCGTAATGGGACTCGAGCGTGGAACACACATCGGACGGTTTCAGGTCGTCGAACAGATCGGCGCGGGCGGCAACGGAGTCGTGTACCGCGCGGTCGACACCGGCCTCGGTCGCGACGTTGCGCTGAAAGTGCTTTCCCCGGAATTCGGCAAGGACACGGAACGGCTGCGGCGTTTTGAGCAGGAGGCCCGGGCTGCCAGCAGCCTGAATCACCCGAACATCGTGACCGTGTATGAGATCGGCGTTCACGAAAATGCGCCGTATCTCGTGACGGAACTGCTCGAGGGACATACGTTGCGGGACGAGCTTCGGGCTGGTCCGATGCCTGTACGGAAGGCGCTGAATTACGCTGCGCAAATCGCGAACGGCATCGCGGCCGCGCATGGAAAGGGAATCGTTCACCGCGACCTCAAGCCGGAGAACATCTTTGTGACCGGCGACCGCGGCTTAAAGATTCTCGACTTTGGATTGGCTAAGCTCGTACCCGAACGTTCTGCACTCAGCGATTCGCCGACGATTGGCACCGGTCCGGGCATTATTCTGGGCACTGTCGGCTATATGTCTCCGGAGCAGGTGCGCGGAGAATCTGCCGATGCTCGCTCGGACATCTTCAGTATCGGCGTCGTTGTCTACGAAATGCTCACCGGCACGCGTCCATTCCAGGGCGAAACCGCGGTCGAGACGATGCACATCATCTTGAAGGACGATCCTGCAGATCTCGAGGAGTCGCTTCAAATCAGTCCCCCTGTTGAGAACCTTGTTCGACACTGCCTCGAAAAGAATCCCGGACGCCGGTATCAATCGGCGCAGGACCTTGCATTCCATCTGGAAGGAGTGACGGGCGTTTCGAGCCGGCATTCGCAACGGATAGAGCCACTGCGGCGAAGCCGAAAATCAATTATCGGAACCGCATTCCTGTTGCTGGTTGTGCTGGCTGTGGGATGGGGCTTCTACGCATACGGCCGCCGTCCGAATCCCGCAACGCCTACGTTTCAACGGCTGACCTTCCGCCGCGGAACAATCTCGTCGGCGCGTCTGACGCCGGGTGGGGATTCCGTTGTTTACTCGGCAGCCTGGGATGGTTTGCCGTCGCAAGTTTTCTCAACCAGGGCCGGCAATCCGGAATCCCGGGCCCTATATCCGGATTCGATACTCCTTGCGTTGTCTTCTAAAGCGGAATTGGCTCTAGGCCTTCGCATGACGCGCGATTTTTCGATGGGAGGCCGGACGGGAACTCTGGCTACAGCCCCGCTCGATGGCTCAACGGCGAGAGAAATACAAAATGGTGTTTCCGATGCCGACTGGTCTGGCGATGGCTCCTCCCTTGCCGTCATTCGTGACCTCGGAAGTCGGATAGAGTTTCCAGTTGGCAAAGTGCTGGCAGAGACCTCCGGTGATTTTCAGGACGTGCGCATCGCGCCTTCCGGCAAAATGCTGGCGTTCATCGAACATCCTGTGCCGAGGGATGACCGCGGCTTTGTGGGCATGATTGACGCGCTGGGAAAGAAAAAGGTTTTGACCGGAGAGTGGGCGTCCGTTCAGGGTCTCGCGTGGTCTTCGGACGGTCGGGAGATCTGGTTCACCGCCAGCGAGAAGGCAGCCGCCAGAGCGCTTCGGGCGGTTACGCCCGAGGGGTCGCAGCGGATCATTATGCAGACGCCCGGCTCGCAACATCTACTCGATATTCACGACGGAAAGGTTCTGCTGGCCAGCGAGAGTTGGCGGTTCGAGATCCTTGGTTCCTTTCCCGGAGAGTCTCTGGAGAGAAACCTCTCGTGGTTCGATCTTTCAATTGTGAACGATATTGCTGCAGACGGCCGGACGATCGCATTCCATGAGGATGGTGACGGGGGAGGCCCGGATTACTCGACTTACTTAAGAAATATTGATGCGCTGGCGCCGGTCCGGCTAGGCCCGGGAGGGAGATCCGTGCTGTCGCCCGATGGACGGTTCGCGCTATCGATCACGCCATCGCTGCCGGAGAAACTGATGCTGCTTCCAACGGGCGCCGGCGAAGCTCGAACTCTATCATCCGGTGGAATCACTATCTATTATAACGCCGGATGGACACCAGACGGCCGGCATGTCGTTTTCGAAGGGATCGAACCCAGACACAGTTCAAGGATCTATCTGCAGGATCTGGACGGCGGCCTGCCTCAACCGATCACAGACGAAGGTGTTGCGATTGGTTCGCAGGCGGTCGTGGATGCTAAGTCGGTCCTGGGCCGAGGTCCAGATGGCGCCTGGTCACGTTATCCATTGAACGGCGGGAAGCCCGAGGGCGTTCCGGCTTTGAAGCCAACCGACGACCCACTGCGCTTCGATCCAACCGGAGTGATGCTCTACGTCGCCGAAAAGAATCAACTTCCGATCCGGATCTTCCGTCTGGACATCAACAATGGCAGGCGCGAGTTGTGGAAGGAGATTGCGCCGAGCGATCGCGCTGGAGTACAAGCAGGTTATACACTCCAGATCACGCCGGACGGCAAATACTACGCCTATTCGTTCCAACGTCTGCTGTCGGACCTCTATCTTGTCGAAGGCCTGCGGTAGCTAATAACGCAGAGTGGATTACAGACTTTCGCCGGGGTCTTCGCTTTGTCAGCGTCGATCTCTCGTTCAGATGGGGCTCGATGGACGCATGCTGCTAGCGCAAACGCCGCTGGCTGACAGGCCGTCTACTTCTGAGCCGGATCGTACGTCGCATGGTGGATGCGGGACTTGAATTTCCATCCGGCCGGTGTCTTCACATACGTATCTTCGTAGTATCCGTCATGTTCGATTTTATTCTTATCTCCGCCTAGTCCAATCATCAGCATATTGACCTGCCCCTTTGCGCCCTCAGGCGTAGGTTCGATGATGTGGTTGACGTAGAGGTGATGCACGCCTTGGCGAATCCAGCCCGCGCCGGTACAGCCGTCGGGTCCGCCGCCCGACACGCGGGCGAGCGCCTCACGCCCCTGCGCCTTGCGTCCGAGCTGACCATTCTGGAACGGCGCAAAGAAACCGTCCTCGGCAAAGAGATCCGCGTAGTCGTAGCCGTTGTTCGAGCAGGTGTCGATGTACTGTGCGTATCTGGCAACGAGCTGCTGAATCTGAAAGTAATCGAATGCGGTCAGCTCAACAGGACGCGCGGTCGCGGCGTTGGTGTCCTGCGCTCGGGGCGCGGGCGAATCCCGGTCCGCGGGCGATCGACGTCATAGATGTCGCGCGGCCCGAGTCTTGACGGCACGAATGTGCGCCTCCCAATTCGCCAACCGTCATGCGTTTTGACGTACTCGTCTTCGTAATGGCCGCCGCCCTGGATGACGCCCGGATTGCCGTTTTCGCCCACCTCAATCCAGACGACATAGATGCGGCCCGTCGCGCCGCCGCGTGACGGGTGGATGATGGTGTTGGTCAAATACTCTCGCACAAACGCAGGGCCGCGATGTGTGAGATCGCCTACGGCAAATGCGGCGAGCTGGGTGCGTCCCTTGATTTCGGCCGGGCGGGCTGTTTTCGTGACGAACGTTCCGTCCGTCGTAAATAGCTGCGCATACGCGGCGCCTCGATCGGCGGCAGTGTCCAGCGTGTACGCGGACCGCGCGATGAGCTGCTGGATCTCGAGGGTATCTCCCGCCGGGAGAGAGCCCGGAGGTGCAGCGACGGCGGCCGGTCCCGCGACCTGTGCGCTTGACGCTGCTGACGGCGTCGCCGCAACCTGCGCCCGCGGCCCCGACTGAGGCGGAAAAAGCTGCCGCGTCTTGATGCGCCAGCCTTCCGGCGTCTTCACGTACGTGTCTTCGTAGTGACCGCCGAGAAACAGCGAGCTCGCCTTACCGTTCTCACCGTTGTCGATGACGGCGAGAAACTCCTTGCCTTTCGCGCCGCCGGGCATGGGTTCGATCACGTGATTGGTCAGGTAGTGACGCACAAAGTCCGGACCGCGTGGCTGAATCTGCCCAAGCCGCACGAGCTGGTCGTGCCCTGTGGCCCCAGCGAACGAGGCGTCAGCGGTATACAGGCCCGCGTATGCCTCGCCGTTCTCGCCCTTGCCATAGCCCGAGTCGAGCGCGTGGCCGTAGCTGGCGACCAGCTGCGCGATCTCGAGATAGTCCGTTGCCGTGAGCGACGATTGCTGCGTGGGCGCGACGAAGTTCGCTGCCGGCTTCAGCGGCGCGCTCGTGTCGATCGGCGCGGCAGCAGCTGGAATGCTCGGCGGCGCCGGCGGCGCGGGATCGGCGCCGCTCGTCGACGGGATGAAATCACGCTTCTTGAATCGCCAGCCTACCGGCGTCTTGATGTAAACATCTTCATAGTGTCCGCCGGTCCGCGCGAGTTCGCCGGCTTTCCGGCCCACGATGTCCCAGCCATTCGTCGGACCCGTGCCCGCTCCGCGGCCGCCGGCCGCCTGAGCCGGCGCGATGTCCCAATTGAGCTCGATGAGGTACGCCTTGCCGATCGCGCCGTCCGCTGTCGGCTCGATGACGTGATTCATGACGTAGTGCACGGTGTTGTTCGGCCCTTGCCGCGGGCCGCGCGCGAGCGCCGCAAGTTGCTCGCGCCCTTTCGCGTACGGCCGCATGAACTCGCCGTCTGCGGCAAATAAATCGGCGTAGTCGTATCCGTTGCTGCTGCCCGTGTCGAGCGCGAATGGATACCGGTTGACGAGCTGCCGGATTTCAATGTAGTCCATCGGCGTCAGCGTCATTGCCTTCGCGCTGGATTTCACTTGCCCGCTTAAAACGCCGCCGAGTGCTGCCAGCGCCACGCCGAGGACGGCAGCCCAGACCGCCTGCACTAAAGGTTTCGACATATGTGCTCCTGCTCGCCCTTCGCGTTTGGGTTAGCGCGCCGGGCTGCGGAAAGTCGTTCCGGTTGGTTTCCGATGTCGTACGGCGCCATCGTAGCGCAGGCGAATGCTCATATCAATGCATTGACGGGCAACACGATCCACGTGGATTGCGGCGAGAACATTGTAGGATAGATTCCATGGACGACAACGGACTGCCCTGCCTGGATCTCCTGGAGGCCACGCCGACGATCCTGCGCGGCTTGATGGCCGAACTCTCCGCCGTGGACGTTCGCTGGAAGCCGGCGCCCGACCGGTTTTCAGTGGGCGAGGTGCTCGCGCATCTCAGCCATTCGGAGGGACATTGCTACCGGTCGCGGCTGGACCGCTTCCTGAGTGAAGATAACCCCGAATTCGAACCGGACGATGCGCAACTCCACCTGGAGTTGTACCGCAACATGGATCCCGAAGATGCCTTCGATCATTTCGAAGACCAGCGCGAGACCAACATCGAGACCTTGCGCGGCTTGCCGGCGGGCATTGGCGAGCGCAAGGCATTACACAAGAAAGTGGGACCGATCACCCTGGCGCAGATGCTCAATGAATGGGCGCTGCACGATCTGGGACACATCCGGCAGATCGCTGAACTGGTGCGCGCGCGCAAATATCTGGCCGGTGGGGGCCGCTGCAAGCTTCTATCACTTGAAGCCGTGATACTCAGACTCGTACCCTCAGCCGTCATATTTGTAGTGCCCATCCGGGGTTTCAAGTTGTGAGAATTTGATTTATCTGCGTTACCAAGCCTGGCCTACAATTTTCTGAAGATTGAACCACGAACATCGAGTCGCGCGCAAAGGGGCATGGAAATGCAAAAACTTTGGCTGGTTTCGCTTTTGTTTTTATCCTTTGTCGCTTCTGCCGAGGCCAGAACCTGGCCGCAGCTTGTCCTTGGAGGCGGGTACGAGGCGTCATTCTGATATCGAACAAGAAGGGTTCGGACTGGACAGGGCAATTCTTTCCGAAACAGGGGCATGAACAAACCTGGGCCGGAACGGCGTGTCAACGGTCAGGATTACACCGGCCAGCCCTCTTTCAGTATTACGGTGCACGGCAATGCAACGACGAAAGTCGTGCTCACAGCTGACGATGGCCTTCCAGTCCAATCTGGTTATCTGTTTATGTGGGGTACCGGAGGTTCGTCGGCCTACGATGTATCCATCGCATATTTCTACGAATATGTTCAGGCCGGCAAACTGACCGTGTCCAACGGGTCGATTGAAAGCGCGGAGCACACGACCTTCTATTTTCCCGTGGAGTATTCTCCCGTCAAGGCAGGCACTGGTGTGAACACCGGTATTGCCTGGGCTCCGGAAATAACCACGACTCCAAAGCAATTTAACATCACGGCAACCTTATACCTGACAGACGAATCAGGAACCGGCCGGGTCTATGGCTCTAAAACCTTGCCCTATACCGGTCACGCGGCTCAGTTCGTAAGCGAAGTCTTCCCCGAGTTGAACGGCGCTGAATTCCGGGGGTATGTAGAAGTGCAGGCCGAATACAATCTCTTTTTAGAGGTTCTTCGAATCGATTTCATTGATAACGGCTTTTTGCTGACGTCGACACCTCCCGATTTCACAACGCCATAGCCGAATCGTCAAAGTTGCCGGCAGGACACTCGATCAAAAGAACAAGTCCAGATAAGCCACGGATTTAACGGATTGAATCCGTTTAATCCGTTAAATCCGTGGCTTATTTGAACCTAACTGAGTGCGCTTTAACCTCTAGCCTTCGTTACTGCATCGATGACGGCCTGGAGCGCGGGCTTCGGCTGATTGTCGCCGTCGAAAACGAGAGGGCTCTGCCCCCGGCGCCAGGAACGGCGATCGTTGAGGCCCCAGAACGTGACGCGGTCGATGGCATCTCGATGTTTCACAAAAAGCGTAAACAGCTTCGCGTAGGCGTCTGCCTGTGAAGCGAGCGCATCCGGCGAAGGCGGAGCCGCCGCGACGGGTTGACCGCGGCCGAGCTGGCCGCCTCCGGCTCCGGCCATCGTGAGGTCGAGTTCAGTGATCGCCACTTTGAGCTTAAGCGCCTTGTAATCTTCGATCGATTGCTCGATTTGCTCGAGCTTTTGCGCGCTGATGTCCGGCACGCTCCAGTGGCCTTGAATTCCGACGGTGGTGACCGGTGCTCCATCGGAAATCAGACGCCTGAGCAGCAGCAATGAGCTCCGGTGTTTCGCGCCACTCTCGATGTTGTAATCGTTATAGTGCAGCGCCACGCCGGGATCGGCTTCGCGTGCGAATTTGAACGCCAGAGTAATGTAGTCCGGTCCCACGAACTGCAGCCATTGCGAGGCGCGAAGATTCTCGCCGTTGCCGCCGGGCGTATCGCTGATGGCTTCGTTGACAACATCCCAACCGGAAATCGTGCCTTTGAAATGGCCGACAAGCGTTTGGATGTGGTCCTTTAATCGCGCGAGTGCCAGGGCGCGATTCGCTTCCTGGAAGAACCACGGATTCGTCTGCTGATGCCAGACGAGACAGTGCCCGATAGTCTTGATGCCATTTTCCTGGCAGAACTTCACAAGGGTTTCGGGCCGTTCCCAGTTCCACGAGTTTTCTTGCGGGTGCACCGGACCGGGTTTCATCGAATTCTCCGGAGTGATCACATTGAATTGCGATCTGATCAGGTCCAGTTCCGCTGCGCTGAATTCGTCCGGCATGCGGAAATCCAGCGCGGTGCCGATCAGAAAGGCGCCCCTGCACGCGTCTTTGAGTGAAGGCGCGCCGGCGGCAGGACTCACGACGGCGGCCGCAGCGGCGGCAAGAAAGCTCCGGCGTGACATAGTGGGGCGCATGGTGCAAAAGCAGTATAGTATGCAACCGAAATCCAGGACGTGCGGGTGGCCGTCATCTGGCTGGATGCCAGGGGTCACGTAATACGCGACAAGTCTTAGTGAAAAGTATTTGATTCATCGCGGGGATATTCATATTGTCTACGCGTTAAAGCACAGGAGGTTCTTCATGATTCGTATGCATGCCTTTTCTCCGCCGTCCTCATCCTGACGCTGGTGGCAGTTGCCGGCGCCCAGAGCAAACTCCAGTTGACCGTTCACACAGGGCGCGGAGTGAATGGATACGACGTGAACTCGACAATGATTTCCGGCGAAAAGGACATGCTGTTAATTGATCCGCAATTTTCGCTGAGCGAAGCGCATCGGCTTGCGGCGGAGATCCTGGAATCGAAGAAAAACCTCGCGGCCATTTACATAACGCATCCTCATCCGGATCACCTGTTCGGACTTGCCGTATTGAAGCAAGCCTTCCCTCAGGCGAAGATCCTGGCATTGCCTGCGACCGTCAACGCGGCAAAGACGGGCTGGCCGGCCCGCCAGAAGTTCTGGTTTCCCACGTACGGCAACAATATTCCCGGGCCCGATCCGGTGCTGCCCGAGGAGTTGACCACAGCCTTTCTCACTCTTGAAGGCCAACAGTTCCCGGTCACAGGCCCCGTTCCCGGCAGTGACGGCGCGGGGAACAGCTTTGTTTTTATTCCGTCTTTGAAGGCCGTGGTTACGGGAGACATCGTCTTCGACCATGTCTACTTTGGTGTAACGCGCGATAAAGCTCGCGAAGACTGGAACAAGACGATCGACCAGATTATGGCCTTGAAGCCGGAAATTATTATTCCGGGCCACGAGGGACCAGGGGCGAAGCATGACACCTCCGCCATCACTTTCATGAAGAAGTACATGGCCGACTGGGATGCCAATGTCAGCAAATCCAAAAACGCCGCTGAGATGCGTGAGAACGTATTGAAACAATATCCGGGCCTGGGGATGGAATTCACGCTCAACGACCGTATCAATACTTACTTTCCGGCCCAGAACCAGGCGAAGTAGGCTGTCCCGCAGGACTACTGCGTGGATTTCGAATCGAGAAAGGTTTGCAGCTCATCGCGCGTGGATGAACAGATTTGCTGCTCGCCATCCAGGCGTACAATTATGCATCATGCGGGCCGGCCGCTCGTCAGTTCTACTACTTAGCCTGTTATTGGTCACGCTTGCAGCCCGTTTGGTAACTGTGAGTTCCTCGTTTGCGACAACCTTCGTGGTTCTTGTTCCGATTAAAGCCAAAGGGTCTGGTCCGCTTTACCGTATCCAGGAAAACGACAAATGGGGGTACATCGATAGGAACGGCAATACTGTTATCCTTCCTCAATTTGAAAGCGTGACGGACTTCTGGGAACATAAGGCTGCAGTTTCGCTCGAAGGGAAGACCGGCTATATCAATGAAGCAGGCAAATGGCGGATCGAGCCGAAATTATTGAGCGCGGGCCTCTTCAAGGGCGGCGTGGCTGTGGACGGCTCTCCAGACGCGCAAGGATTAATCAATTCGAGTGGAAGATTTCTTATAGATCACTAGTTCTGCAGGATTGAGGAGTTTTCGGAAGGCCTGGCCGCAGTATGGAGCGGGCCAAATCGAAGACTCGACGGTCGGATCATGTCCGTGTTTGGCGGGATATGGGGATTCATCAGGAACGACGGATCGCTGGCTATCGACACGCAATTTGAACGGGTTAAGAAATTCACTGAAGGAATGGGCGCCGTGAATTTCGGTCTCCGATATGATCACCGTGGCGCCATTGTTGATAGGGGAAATGGGGATTTATCGATACAACGGGGAAAATCGGCATTCCGCCGAAGTTTGACTAAGTTGAGCCTTTTAGGCACTGGTACTGCTGTGTATAGGGACGCTCGGCTGAATAAACACGGCCTGATCGATCATTCCGGCTCTGTGATCCTCGCGCCACGTTTCAGCCATGATCGGCTTATATTCCAATAAGGATGCGATGTCACCTGAACCTGGAGCGGGCCGCCCAACGACAATATGAATTTGAGGGACCCTATAAAACGTTACGTCCCGACTGCCGAAGCTCAACTTGTTCTGACTTCTCAGAAGGTCTCGCTCACGTGTCGGCCGGCCGGTGCTCTGGATCATCGACACCCCAGGAGCGATGTCCTGAACATGAGCTTGACGACGCGCAAGATTCTCAGAGAGGATGGTCGCTGCCAAACAAGATAAGATGAGGGACTAATCGATAAAACAGGAGGGTGAGACGTTATGCCACGTTTCGCGATGGTATCAGTTTGTTGGTGGTTAGCTATGGTACAAATAGAGAAGCAAAGGGACTACATAGATATCACGGTAGGATCGTCCGCGAAAACGTTTCGAATGGCTCGAATAGACTTTCGTCAGGTTATATAGAACTTGTAGATGTGGTTATCTCTGGTTCCTGGAGGAAAATTTAACGAACGTGCAGCCAAGAGGACGGGTAGTATTTCCGTAGTAGCGCGTGCATCGGTGACTATAGTTTTCTTGTGGTTTCGATAAGTTTCCTCTCTATCTTCAACAATAGTTGGTGCTTAAAGATTTGTGAAGAAAAGTAAGGGCTTTTCAACATTGCATCCTTATTAATAAGGTTGCGCCATCCCCAGGTCGCGAACATCCCTCGAACGCAACGGCGGTAGGCCCCCGGCTCTTCTGGTAGGATTAGTGGGTGACTCTATTACAATTTCGAAACGCTTTTTGCCTGGCGCTGGCGTTCCTGGCCGTAACTGCGGTCGCATCCGCCGCGCAGGCGCCGTCCGGCCAGCCCGATACGTCCGCCGCTTCTGTCGCGTCATATGCGCTCTCGCAGACGATGCCGGTCGACCCCGACGTGCTCGTTGGGACGCTGCCCAACGGTCTCCGCTATTACGTCCGCGCGAACGGTAAGCCGGCGCACCGCGCTGAGCTGCGGCTCGTTGTCAAGGCCGGGTCGGTTCTCGAAGACGACGATCAGCAGGGGCTGGCGCACTTCGTCGAACACATGGAGTTCGAGGGTACCCGGCATTTTCCGAAGCAGGGGCTCGTCGATTTCCTGGCGTCGCTCGGTCTCGGCATCGGTCCGGATGCGAACGCGGAGACCAGCTACGACGATACGCAGTACACCTTGCGGATCCCGACCGACCAGCCCGACGTCCTCGATCACGCGCTGCTCGTTCTGGAGGATTGGGCGCAGGGCGCCACCTTCGATCAGAGCGGGATCGATCGCGAGCGGGGAATTGTGCTGGCGGAATGGCGGCTGCATCTCGACGCCGATGAACGGACGCAGGACAAAGTGATCGGCGCCCAGCTCGCGGGATCGCGCTATGCCGATCGTTTGCCTATCGGCAAACCCGACAGCATCGAGCATGCGCAGCGGGAGCAACTGCTGCGGTTCTATCACGACTGGTACCGCCCCGACTTGATGGCGGTGATCGTCGTCGGCGACGTCGACCGCGACGCCGTCGCGGCAATGATCAAGGAGCACTTCGGGTCCTTGTCCGCGCCGTCGCCCGAACGGCCGCGGCCCACCTTCGACGTGCCCGAGCATCCCGGCACGCGCTACGCGATCGTGACCGACAAGGAGGCGACCACAACGGCCGTGCAGATCAGCGATATGCGGCCCGCTCGCAACCAGGGATCGGTCGGCGGCTACCGCGAGATCATCCGCGATCAGCTGTTTGCCGACATGTTGGGCGCCAGGCTCGATGAGCTCGCCCGCGGCGCGAAGCCGCCATTCGTGAGCGCTGCCGCCGACCGTGAGCTGCTCCCGGCCCCGCGAACGCGGGACCTGGCAATGCTGCAGGCGGTCGTATCGAGTGATGGAGTGACGCGCGGTCTGGCCGCACTCGCCACAGAACTGCAGCGTCTCTCGCGCTTCGGCTTCACGGCGACCGAGCTCGCCCGCGCCAAGCAGGCGATGATGGTCAGCTATGAGCGCTCCGTCACGGAAAGTCCCGACCGCGAGTCGGCGAGCCGCGCCGACGAATACACGCGCAACTTCCTCCAGAGCGAGGCGCTGCCGACAATCTGGCAGGAACTCGCGTTCCATCGCCGCTTCCTGCCCGAAATCACGCTGGCCGAAATCAACAAGCTGACGGACGATTGGTTTCCCGCCGACAACCGGCTGATCGTCGTCGCGGCGCCCGACGCCGACGGCATCGTTCTGCCGGACGAGCGGCAGCTGGCATCCGCCGTGATCGCCACGCCGGCGAACCGGTTGACGGCCTACGTCGACACGGCGGCCGGGCAGACGCTGATGCAGTCGAAGCCGGCGGCCGGCAAGATCGTCAAGACGGCCGAGCATCCGGAAGCCGGAATCACCGAGTGGACGCTGTCGAACGGCGCGACCGTGGTGCTGAAACCAACAAAACTGCGGGAGGATCAAATCCTGTTCCAGGCCTTCGCACCGGGCGGGACGTCGCTTGCGAGCGATGCCGAGTTCGTTGCGGCTCGCGTCGCCGACGCCGTCGTTCCGGCAGGCGGTGTGGGGCGCTTTAACGGCGTCACGCTCGACAAGATCCTGTCGAGCAAGGCAATCGCCGTCGTGCCGTTTATCAACGAGATGGAAGAAGGGATGCGCGGAGGCAGCACGCCGCAGGATCTCGAGGCGATGTTCCAGCTGCTGTATCTGCGGTTCACGCAGCCGCGCGCCGATCCGACCGCGTTTGCCGCCGCCGGGTCGCAGGCACGCGCGCTGCTCGCCAACCAGCTGGCGAGCCCGGCCGTCGTGTTCAACCAGACGATGCTCGCCGCGCTCAGCGGCGACAGCCCGCGGCTGCGGCCCCAGACGCCGGCAAGCGTCGATCAGTGGGATCTCGCGAAATCGCTGGCCTTCTACAAGGCGCGCTTCGCCAACGCCCGCAACTTCACCTTCGTCTTCGTCGGCAGTTTCACGCCCGATAAGCTCCGTCCGCTGGTCGAAACCTACCTCGCCAGCCTCCCGGCGACGCAGGCGCACGAGACCTGGCGCGACCTCGGCATCACGCCGCCGACCAGCGTCGTCGAGAAGACGGTTGAAAAGGGCATCGCGCCGAAAAGCGAAGTAGCGATCGTGTTTTCCGGACCATTCGAATACGACGATCCGCATACGCTGGCGCTGCGGACGATGACTCGCGTCCTGGAGTCGCGGCTGTTCGACACGATCCGTCAGGAACTCGGCGGTACCTACAGCATCACGGCCGATCCGGACATCGAGAAGTTTCCGCGGCCGGAGTATATCGTGCGGATCGACTGGACGTGCGATCCGGCGCAGACCGACATGCTGGTCCGCCGGGTGTTCGACGAGATTGCGTACCTCAAAGCCAGACCGCTGTCCGCAATGCAAATGACGCTCATCCGCGAGAACCTGCTGCGCGATTTCGAGCGCAACAGCCAGGACAACGGCTACTTCCTGAACGAGATCGCCCGCCGATACAGAAACGGCGATAGCGCGAATCTCGCCGCCATCTCCAATATGCCGGAACGCATCAAGATGTTGACCTCCGCCGAACTCTACGAGGCTGCCAAGACCTATCTCGATACCGACCGGTACGTGAAGGTCATCTTGATGCCGGAACGGTAGCGACCTTCACCGCCGTCGGGATAAGCCACGGATTTAACGGATTAAACGGATTCAATCCGTTGCTTATCGATTCTATTTCCCGGCTTTACCGGGCGCCTGATATTGGACCGTTCTGGCAATTGCCTGATCGACTTCTTCGACGGTCAACAGAGGAGTTGTTTTTGAACGGACGAGTCCGGTACTCGCCACGGCGATGGCGAGAGCGGCCGCGCTGACATTGTCCGGCAGATCAATGATCACAAACACGTCGGTCCCTCCGAACGCAAAGTAGGTGCTCTCCGCTTTGCCTCCGAGTGATTCGACCGCTTTCTTGACCGCAGCACCGCGACCAGTTGCCTTGTCGCGAATCAGACCCTGTAATCCTTCAGCAGAGTAACTGGCTTCGATGAGATATTTCGGCACAGGACACCTTCCTTTTTTCGTGATTGATCCGAGCATTCTATCAGACATAGACACGGGCTCTGCGCCTGCCGGTGTCTACCTCATGTTGTGATAACCTGCGGCTGGTGACTCAATCCGCCGTCCGATAATTCAGCCTTTCCTTCCAAGTTGCGGCGCCCTCCGTGTGTCCGGGCGCCGAATCTAATAACGCTTTCAAAATTCGGAGCAACAAATGGAATCGAAATGGTACGAATCGTTTTTTTACGGCCTGGCGGTGGAACTCTGGGGCAAGGTCATGAGCACAGAGCAGACGTCCGAAGAAGTTGATTTTGCTGTGAGCACGTTGAATCTGTCGAAAGAGGCTCGCCTCATCGATGTTCCGTGTGGGCTGGGACGGCATTCCATCGAGCTGAGCCGGCGTGGATATCGAATGACCGGTGTGGATCTATCGGAGCAGTCCATCGCCGAAGCGCGGCGCAATGCCGATCTGGCCGGCTTGCCGGTCGACTGGGTCCACGGCGACATGGTCCTGCTCGACAGGAGCTGCGGAGGAGAGCCGTTCGATGGCGCTCTCTGTTTTGGAAACAGTTTTGGCTACATGGACTACGACACCACTATGGATTTTCTGCGCGCGTTGAACAGGTGTTTAAAAACCGGCGCAGGATTTCTTTTAGACACGGGTCTGGCAGCGGAATCGTTGTTGCCGAACCTTCCGACTCGCCGCTGGTACAAAGTCGAAGACATGTACATGCTTAGCGAAGCTGCCTACGACGCTCCATCGAGTCAGTTGCGGGTTCACTACACTTTTATGCGTGGCGCGGAAGTTCAGACCGGCGCTGCGACGTACTTCTTGTATACGGTGGCCGAACTGAAGCGCCTTCTTGCGGCATGCGGGCTGCAGGTGCAAGGTTTGTACGGCACCACAAAGGGCGATCCCTATCTCGTCGGGAATCAGCGGCTATTGCTCGTTGCCAGAAAGGTTTGAAGAACGGCATTCAAACCGCGGATGATGCGGATTGGGCGGACGTGTCGGCTAAACATTCGACAATCGTCGGCATCATCCGCGTCATTGTAGTCGCGGGCTTCAGCCCGCGACTACATGCGCGCCTGCAAATTGGATGCACGAGATGCCCTGCATGCATAATGGAACGCGGGGTATCGAGCACCAGGGGGCGTATGCAAGAACTGTTCTTGGTCAGCCTTCTATTCGTTCAAGCCGCGGCACAGCCGCCGGCAACATCCATCACCGGCCGGATTCTGTTCTCGGATGGGATGCCGGCATCCGGTCTTGTTGTCCAGGCCGTGCCGGTCTCCGAGGTACAAGACCCAGGCTTGTTTATAAAAGGCTCGAGTCTCGGCAGGACCGACGGGGCCGGCGCCTACAAAATCCAACTCGCTGCGGGCAGCTATTATTTACGCATCCGTGACGGCAGGGGCGGCTTCACCTATTACCCGGGCGTGCCGGTATTACCCGATGCCGCAGTGGTCCGGACAACGGATACGCCGATCGAGAATCTCAACTTCGCTTTGCCGGAAGCCGCTTCCGGTATTCATGTCAGCGGACATGTGACGCTTCCTCCGAGCCAGTCCGGGCGGCGAGCCGGCATGGCGGTACAGCTCAGCGGGCCGACGGGACCCTTGACTGTTCCGATCGATCCCGCTGGCGCCTTTGACATTCCTCACGTCATGCCTGGAGGCTACCGGCTGTCCGTAGAACCCGCGCCAGGGCTGTTACCGATTCCTCTGGTGGTTGCAAGTACGGATATCCGCAATCTCGAGCTCGTTGTGCCGCGCCTGGTCATGCTAGCCGGAACGGTAGTGACCGATGGCGGAGCGATTCCCCGATTTACCATCGCGGTTGAATCGGTTGCCTATCGCACGAACATCAACGTCGGAACCGACGGCAAATTTCAAATCGAACTGCCGGAGGGCCGATACCGTATGGTCCTTGCGCTGGGCGACGGTTATTACCTTAAGACGCTCGAGTCCGGCAAAACCGATCTTCAAACGGAGATGCTTCAGATCGCTGAAACGGATTCGGCGGTAGCCGTCAAGATCGCCCTGGCAAAGTCTCCCGGAGTCCGCGTGACAGGTCATGTGACAGTGTCCGGGCCGGGCGCGCCATCAAGCTCCATGCGATCGCTGACATTTACCGGGCGAGCGGTCAATCAGTCCACTGACGTCAAGATTGCACCGGATGGTTCTTTCGAGATTCCGGAAATCGTCCCGGGAGCCTACGTCGCGCGCGTCACCTTGGCATCCATGCTGAGTTCTCCAGTTGTTCCAGTCTCGATTCCAAATCGGGAACTTCGCGACCTTGTGATCGAGATTCCTCCGGAGGTGGAAGTGTGGGGCCGTGTCGACGTCGACGGCTACGGTCCGCCACCTCGTTTCTCGCTGACATTAATTAATGGTGAAGTGCCACTGACAACCGGAAAAAATGGAGAGTTACCTTCACTGTCTGCGGCGGGCCTATTTGAGGCCGTACGCGGCGGCACCGGCGGATCGGAGGTCGTTGAGATGAAAGTGAG
The DNA here is from genome assembly GCA_963738025.1 of uncultured Acidobacteriota bacterium. Lineage (GTDB taxonomy): Bacteria > Acidobacteriota > Terriglobia > 20CM-2-55-15 > 20CM-2-55-15 > 20CM-2-55-15. The sequence goes on from CAVTWA010000005.1 coordinate 626,347, forward strand.
CGCGCTGCCTGACGGCGCTTTTAAAATGAAACTGCCGGAAGGTACGTATCATGTGGCCGCGGCCACCAGGGCGGGCAATGGCGTTCCACCGGCCTATGTACTGCGCTCGATGACATATGGTTCTGCAGATCTGTTGAAAGAGCCACTGAAGATTTCAAGCGAAGCCCATCCGGAACTGCAAATCGGTTTCGAGCCCGCCTCACCGAGCCCGTGGCTCTCGGTCGGGGGCAAGGTGCGCGGTTTTGATCCGTCAGACGGGCCGTTGCGCGTCTCTCTGGAAAGCCAGATGACCTCCGCTATCGAGGTCCCTGTCGGTCCGGATGGTTCATTCGAATTTCCCCGCGTGCTGCCGCAGAATAGCTATCGAGCCAGTTTAGTGCCCACACGGGATGCGGCTTCTTCTCCATTCTTTAATGTTGCCGATAAGGATGTCACAGGCATTGAAATCGTCGTTCCCGGCGAGAAGGAGGTGCGGATCGTCGCGTCCACCGACGACAACGAACCCCTTCCGGTATTCGCCTTGACTCTGGCAGGTTCGGGCAGCACGGTAACCGTCCTTGCGAAGCCCGAACGGGACGGCTCATTCCGGGCAAAACTCCCGACGGATGAGCGCAAACTGACGATCGGCAGTTTCCCGCTGGGATACGTCGTGAAGTCGGCGACGTATAAGGCGGTGGATGTATTGAAGCAGCCGCTGAAAATCTCCGCAGATGATGCCGACGATCTGCAGGTACGTTTTGCTTCCGATCCTTCATTGCCGTTGGGCAGTCTGAAGGGACGAATTACGGGACTGGACCCCCGCGAAACCAACGTACGGCTGACGCTGAATTCCGTAACGTCTTTTGCAACGTTCGAAACAACCGTTGGTGCGGACGGCGCATTCTCTTTTTCGCAAATTCCACAAGGCTCTTACATGCCGGCGATTGTCGGCACCAACGTCTCCGGTTTCGTCACACCTTCGACCGTCGTTGTATCCGGTGGCGATATCTTCAGTGTCGAACTGGCTGCGCCCAGCGGGTTAACCTCCATCGAAAGCCCATTCACGGAGGAAGAACCCACAGGAGTCGTTCTGACGAGCCTATCCGGCTCGCGCCAGGACGCGAACGAATCCGCAGCGGTTGCGCAGCTGAGGACGATCAATACGGCTGAAGTGACCTATCTTTCCACGAATCATGGAAACTACGGCACCATTCCAGACCTTATTAAAGCTGGTTTCCTGGATTCACGATTCAACGGGGAAATTTCCGGGTTCACATGGTCTGTTATTGCCGCCGGGTCGAACTATGTTGCCGTAGCCGTCCCGTCTTCTCAAAGCACCGGGCGGTATGGTTATTTCAGCGCGCCAGACGCAATCATCCGGTATTCGACATTCGATGTGCTCACGCCTCCACGCCAGGGCGGCAAACCGGTCGGGTAATCGATTGGGCTCAAGCTGCAGGGGCGCTCTGCGACCCGAGTTGTCCAAAACCAGAATGGATGCTGCGGTTAGCGTGTCTGCAGTCCCCGCCTGACTCAGGCGGGGACTGGGACTTCCTATTTCAACGTCCGCCCAAAATCCACTCGGTCAAACCAGAAAGGCATTCAGTCGCCCTTGTTGCACAAGGCGGAATTCCGCGTGCCTCTTGCGCATTTTGTGGTTTCTCCCCTCAAAATGCCCGATGTACAATGCTGGCGTACTTCCCCTACAAGGAGCTCACCATGCTTCGAAGTTCAGCCGGGCCGGCCAGCTGGGAAAACGATCTGACCGCGATCAGTGCGTCCGACTGGAACTACGATTTCGCAGCGCATCTGCTCGAGCGAGCCGGGTTCGGAGGGTCTCCTGAAGAGATAGACGCGCTTGCCCGGCTCACTCCGCGCGGGGCCGTCCGGCGCCTGGTCTACTTTCAGAGCATCCCGGACACGCTGCCGCCATTCGATCACTCCGGTATTCATGATCCCGGACTCGAACCATTTCCCGAAAGCCGGCCTGCCGTCACCAAGATGGCGAAGGAGAAGGGGGAAGCGCTCGGCATCAAAGTCAAAGCTGGAGGCGACCGCCCGCTCCAGCCGATCGTCAACGAGTTCTTTTACTGGCTGCGCGCCAGCGTCCTGGAAACCCAGCGGGTCGGATATTGGTGGGCCAACCGGATGGTCGCCACGCAACGTCCGCTCGAAGAAAAGATGTCGCTCTTCTGGCACGGCCATTTTGCCGTCAATGAAGCCAAAGTGCGCGACTACCGCAAGACACTTGGCCAGCTGGAGCTCTTTCACAAGTACGGAACAGGCAGCTTTCGCGACCTCCTGATCGCGGTGGCTCGGGACCCGGCCATGCTCTCCTTCCTGGACGCCGGCGTGAATGTGAAAGGCGCGCCAAACGAGAACTTCGCCCGGGAAATCATGGAACTGTTCACGATGGGTGTCGGCAATTACTCCGAAAAGGACATCCGCGAAGGTGCGCGCGCATTCACGGGGTGGAATTATGTCGACCTCAAGTTCGTCGTGAACCAGCAACAGCATGACGACGGGCCGAAGACCTTTCTCGGCCAGACCGGCAACTTTGACGGCGTTGATGTGATTAACATCATTACCAGACAACCCGTGACATCGCGGTTCATCGCCGGCAAGATCTACCGGTATTTTGTTCGCCAGGAACTCAACGCGCAAACGCAGGATAAGCTCGGCGCCGTCCTGCGGGACAACGACTACAAGATCGCCTCGCTCCTCGAAACCATTTTTATGTCGCGCGATTTCTACAGTCCGGTCTCCGTTGGAACGCAGATCAAGAGCCCCGTCCAGTTAGCGATCTCGACGTTCAAGAAGCTCGGCCTGACGGAAGCTCCGGGAGTGCCTGATTTCAATATCGCCACAGGAACCCTGGGGCAGCGCCTGTTCTCTCCGCCCACAGTGGCCGGATGGTCGGAAGGCCGCAGCTGGATCACGCCCGGCCTTTTGCTCGAGCGCGGTAATTTCATCCGCGATGTTTTGTTTCCCGATATCAACTTCATCCCTCCGGACCGGGCGAATCCTGCAGCGGACGTTCGAATCGTCGCCGACAAGATCCGGGCCGGAATGGACATTTCGACGGCCACTGTACCCGAGCGAGGCAGCGAGGGCGGACTGGCCGAGTCGAACATGCTGGCGGATCGCGACGAGGACTTCAATACCCGTTACGGAAGTTTCCGCGGCTGGCAAATGGCGATCGAGAGGGTGAAGCCCATCCCCCGTCCAACCGCGCAGGTCCGTCTGACGCGGATGGTCGTCGATGCGAAGGCGAAGAACACAACGGAAGTTGTCGATCACTTCATCCGCCGCTTCATGCGCGTTCCGCCGGCAGACGACAAACGCAAGGCGTTGATCGCGTTTCTGAACAAAGAATCGGGCACGACGGATGTCGAAACGGCTAAAACGTACATGGAAGATTCGCTCCGGCTTCTGCTCCATTTGTTATTGAGCGAACCGGAGTATCAACTGAGCTGAGACGTCTGAATCGGAATTTTGAGAAGACTTCTGGTGGCGCTCTTGGATAGGTAAGTATGGTGGCACCGGGTGCCTCCAGACTCCCCGCCTGAACGTCTAGGCGGGGAGTAAGGCACGGTATTCATCATATTAACCGTATCTATCGTATTAGGAAGAAGGGCACAGACTATGAAACGTCGAGAGTTCTTGTATGGAATCGGAGTCGGGGCTGCCGGAGCGCTGCCGGTTCCGCCGTTGTTCGCGCGAACTGCCCAGGCGCTTGGAGCACAGACCTCCGGCGATGGCCGCATCCTTGTCGTGCTCGAAATGTCCGGCGGCAACGACGGACTCAACACCGTCGTTCCATACGGCGACGATGCTTACTACAAGCACCGGCCGAAAATCGGCATCCGGCCCGCACGCGTCCGCAAGATCGACGACCATTTCGGTTTCAACTCCGGCATGACCGGCTTCGAACGCTTATATAAGGATGGCAAGCTCGCCATCGTTCACGGCTGCGGATATGCGAACCCATCCTTCTCACACTTCACATCGATGGCCTACTGGCAGACGGCGGCCCCGAACCGTGGCGACGAATTCGGCTGGGTTGGCCGCACCGCCGATGCCATTGCCCCGCGCGCTCCTGCCAATTTCCTGGTGAACATCGACGCGCGCCAATCGCTGGCAGTGCGCAGCAAGCTGCATACGCCTCTCGTTTTCGACGATCCGAATAAGTTCACCCGCGAAGGCTTCTACCAGGAACGAGAGGTCTTCGAACAGGTGGCCGATGCAGGCACCGTCGATAACCCGTCGCGCCGATTTCTGCTGGATGTCGCCCGCAGCGCCAGGAGCGCCTCGGTCCTCGTCAAAGAAGCCTGGGCGAATTACAAGTCGCCGGTGGACTACGGAATCGCAGGTCTGGATCTGCCGAAAGTGGCCGCTTTGATCCACGCCGGCTTTCCGAGCCGGTTGTATTACGTCGCCTATCGAAATAACGCTTTCGATACGCATGTGTTCCAGGGCGATTTACACCAGCGGCTGCTCACCTATACGTCGGATGCCGTTTCCGCGTTCATGACCGATCTCGAACGCCTCGGCCGGGCGGATGATGTCGCGGTGATGATGTTTTCGGAATTCGGACGGCGCGTTCCCGAGAATACGAGCCTGGGCACGGACCATGGCGCCGCCAACCTGATGTTTACGGCAGGAAAGAAAATAAAGGGCGGGCATTACGGCCAGATTCCCAGCCTGACGAAGCTCGACGACGGGGATAACCTCGTCTATACGACAGATTTCCGTCGCGTCTACGCGAGCATGATTTCCGGCTGGCTCGGCCACAAAGACACTGCCGCGATCCTGAACGGCAGCTTCGAGACATTCGACATGTTTGGATAAGCCACGAATTGAACGAATTTAACGAATTAAGTCGCGATAGGCGGCCTCGATAATCGCGCCCGGCGCGCCATACCGCCCATCGTAATCCTGAGTGGGCCGCGCGGCCTTGATCTGCTCCAGCGTCATACCCTTTTTGATCATGTCCTGAATGCGATCGCGAATGATCGTGATCATGTCGCGATACTCGACGACGTCGGCCTCATCCGTGAGCCGCCCATGACCGGGAATGATCATGGTGCCGCCTTCCTGCCAGTCCTTCGGGATCGCCAGGTCGATGATGTGATTCAACTCCTCGAGGACGCCGCTGAAACTCCCGCCGTGTTCGGTATCGATGACCGGATAGGACGTCGTCGAATAGACATCTCCCGCCACGATGACATCCGAGCGCCGGAAGTACACCACGCTGTCTCCGTCGGAGTGCGCGGCCGACGGATGATAAAGCGCGATGCCCTCGCCATTGGCGTAGACGTCCTTCGTATCCTGTGGATACGCATCCGTGGGCCATGCGGCTTGAGGCGCCGGCGGAGTCTTGCCGGCAGGCGCACTCATCCGATTCAAGACATGCTCGTGCGCGATGACCATCGCGCCGTCACCGGCAGAGCCGCCGACCACAAGGCCTCCGCCCACCTTGCTTCCCGCCCTGGCGAGAGACTCATTCCCGCCGATATGGTCGGGATCGGCATCTGTATTGATGACGAAGCGTATCGGTTTCTCCGAGAGCTTCCGGATGGCCGCCAGGACTTTCTCGCTGAACTCTGCCCGGCCCGTGTCCACAACCAGCACGCCGTCCTCGCCGACCTGAATGGCGATGTTGCCGCCGGCGCCTGCCAGCATGTAGACATTGCCCTGAACGGGAAGCACCTCGATTTCGCCTTCTTTACCTGGGCGTGGAACCGGCGTTGGAGGCACGGCCTTGGCTGGCGCCTGATATGGGCGGCCGCGCAATTTCAGCATGTACTCGGGATACATCGTCTCCGCTCCGCCGAGAGCGGCTTCCGCCGGCACGCCTCGTTTGGCCGGAAAGTCTTTCAACGTCTCGTTGGTTCCGGGCAAGTGATGCGGCACGTATCCGCGCTTTTGATTCGGGATCTCGTCGGCGATCTGTGCCGGCCCGCAGGGGCCCCAGGCATTGGGTTGTCCGTTCAGATTCAGATTCCAATCCTGAGTGCGAATGAATGGTTCACTGAGGTACACGGGATCGCTGACGATGATCTCGTCCAGCAGATGATCGCCGTGACGGATAAAATGCTCGCTCATCGTGGCCTGATCGCTCACCGGTACTCCGTTGCGCATGATCCAGCCCATCTTGATGTGAGTGGTTGCGACGACCAGCGCGTTGCCTTCCCATTTCCCCGTCGAGAATCCCGACCAGGTATGAGGCGCGTAATCGGACGGATGGGCCCGGCCATCCATCCAGATGGTGCGCGGGCGCCCGTAAGTTCCGTGAATGGTGTAGGCGATGATCTGACCGGTATCCGGGTCATCCAGCTTTGAAATGCGCATGTTACCGGGCTGGCCGCGCATGGCATAGGTGACGACGTGGGGAATGCACTGGCGCTCGTGTGTCGCCAGGACGGACTCGTCCCAACTTTCCGCTTTGAAGCGAGCGGCATCATTGATAGGAAGGCCTGTATAGTCGCCGATTTCAACGCTTTGGCGGTGGTTGACGTCTTCGTGGGTGAGGTTGCTCCACTCGCCCGAGAGGTCGATTTGCGCGCAAGCCGGTGCGGCACGAAGGCACAGACACACAAAGGCACAAAGTAGGACGGCTTTGTGTTTTCTCATAAGACCGGCATGCTACGACAAAAATGGAAGAACGGGAAGCATCCGGACGTCTAAAGGACAGGTCGCGCGGTAAATGACGAAGCCGATAATTGATGACCGCACACTCGAAGCGTGCCGCCGCGGCGATTCGGACGCCTTTCGTCTGGTCTTCGAGGCTCATAAGGACCGCGTGTATTCGATCGCGCTGTGCTTCTTCGACGGCAACGAAGCCACGGCCAGAGACGTGACTCAAGAGGTTTTCTTGAAACTCATGACGGCGATTTCACAATTCGAGAACCGCTCGGAATTTTCCACCTGGCTGCATCGGATCGTCACCAATGCATGTCTGGACCGGAGGCGGTCGCTCCGGCGTTTTCTGCCCTTTGGCGAGTCGGATCCAGACCAGCTGCCCGATCGGCGATCGTCTCACGAAGAGAAGTACATTCAACGCGAGATCGAGACGTCCGTACGCAAGGTTATTGCGGGGATGAAGCCGAAACTGCGCATGGCGATTCTGCTGAAGTACTTCGAGGATCTTTCCTACGACGAAATGGCAACCGCGATGGGTTGCAGCAAAGGCACGGTTGCGTCACGGCTCAATCGGGCGCACCAGATTCTGGCGCGGAAACTGTCGCATCTTCGGGGCGCCTTGGAGGTGGGAGAGTAGGATGTTCGGAAAACACATCATCCGGCAGCTTTCCGCCTATCACCATCGGGAAGTCAGTGCGTCCGAGAAGCTGAAGATCGAGACGCACCTTCAGACGTGCTCCCGCTGCCGCGCCGCTTACGATGAGATTCGCCTGGGAGCCCTTTTGGCTTCGACTTTAAGAGTCTCGCCCGCTCCCGAACCGGTATGGGACCAGCTCTCGACTGCGCAACATGCTCCCCGGCGCCGTCGGTGGATTCCATTGACTGCTGCGCTGGCGGCTTTGGCGGTGGCGGTGTTGTTCATCACCATCCATATGGCGGAGCGCCCCTCGTGGCAGGTTACGGGATTGCCCGGCACTTCACAGCTCCACCCTGGAGAGACGCTCCAGACTGGCGCTGCCTCGGAAGCGCAGATCAAAATTGCCAATATCGGAAATCTTCTGGTCAGTCCGAATTCGACAATACGGCTGCTGGTGACGAAGTCCGATCAACATCGGATCGCGCTGGATCGCGGACGGATCGAGGCTCAGACCTGGTCGCCGCCACGCTTGTTTATCGTGGACACGCCTACGGCGTCGGCCATCGATCTCGGGTGCAAGTACACGCTGCAGGTCCAGGACGATGGCAGCAGTCTCCTGCATGTCACGCTGGGCCTGGTTGCCCTCCAGCGTGATGGCCCGGAGACGATTGTCCCGGCCGGAGCCTTCTGCCGGACGCGCAAGGGCGATGGGCCGGGCACTCCTTACTTCGAAGATGCATCCGCCGAGCTTCAAGCCGCGGTCGAAAAAATCGATTCGCTGAATGATGGCCCGGAGCGTCTCAAGCAGATCGAGATCGTGATTCGCGAATCCCACATCCGCGACGCCCTGACGCTCTGGCATTTGCTGCCGCGTGTGGACGCGCCATCGCGCGGGATCATCTATGACCGGCTGGCGCAGTTACTGCCGCCTCCGCCGGAGGTCACGCGAGACGGCATCGTCGCGCTGAATCCCAAGATGCTGGATGCCTGGAGGAAAGTGGTGTCCCAGTTATGGCAATAGGTGGAATAGATGCTGGATTTTTGGCGGAAGGTGGTTCTCAGTTATGGCAGTAGGTCGAATAAATGGCGAACTCCCCTCCTGAAACAGGAGGGGTGCCCGAAGGGCGGGGTGGTCAGGCACCCATGATGTTGATTCCAGAGTGACCACCCCGGCGCTCCGCGCCACCCCTCCTGTATCAGGAGGGGAGTTCTCGCCGGCAAAACACATTTTTCCGCAGACTGATCAGGCGGGGAATAAGAAAAGGAGAATGAAATGACCAGGACACAATTCGTGCTCGCAATTGCTCTGCTTCTCACTCTCACATCCCTCGCCTTCGCTGGAGGCTGGGCGATCATCACCTTGAATGAATTTCCGGACTACGCTGTCGCAGGCAAACCCCTGAACCTGACATTCTCGGTTCGCCAGCACGGAGTGACCTTGCTGCCCGGCCTGCAGCCGAAAGTCCAGGCCACAACCACCAGCGGACTGATGGCGAAAGCCGGAGTCAAACCAACCGCGAACAGCGGCGAGTACACCACCTCATTGACACTCCCGCAATCCGGCGAATGGACGATCAAGATCTCCAGCGGATTTAACGACAGCAACGTGACGCTTCCTGCTCTTAAAGTCATCGCAGCCGGCTCCGCAACCCCGGCCCCGTTCTCGCCGCCTACCCGCGGAGTGCGGCTGTTTGCCAGCAAGGGATGCATCGGTTGCCACCGCCACATTGAAGTCAATCCAGAGCATCAGACGGACGCGAAATTCGACCTGACCGGCAAGCGCTTTCCGCAGGACTATCTCAAGAAGTTCCTGGCCGACCCCAGCATCAAGCCCGCGGAAATGCCAAACCTGAAACTGAAAGACGATGAGATCGATGCACTCGCCGCTTTCATCAACAAGTTAGCTTCGAAACAAGCCAGATAAGAGGTGCAGCCATGAAAAAAACACTTTTTGTTGTCTGTCCCATTCTGTTGACGTTTCTCATCACGGCCCTGGCCGGGCCCGCAACGAACGACCGAAGCGACGTGACCGTGCACGAGTGGGGCACGTTCACCTCCGTCGCCGGTGAAGACGGGACCCCGGTTCCATGGGCCAACTACACCGCTTCCCAGGATCTGCCGTGCTTTGTGTATAACTTCGGCGGATTCAAGTGGTCCGTACCCGGTACCGTCCGAATGGAAACGCCCGTCCTTTATTTCTACGGAGCCAACGAATCATCCGTGAACGTGAAAGTCGGGTTCCCGAAAGGCACGATCACCGAGTGGTATCCCAAAGAGTCCCAGATCCGAGCGAACAATGTGATCGAGTGGAACAACGTCAAGATTTCGCCAAAAGCGACGCCGGAATTCCCGACAGAGCCCGGAGCCAGTCACTACTACGCGGCGCGCCAGACGGATGCGGCGCCGTTGGAGCTGGGATCGCAGAAGGAAAAGTTTCTCTTCTACCGTGGAGTCGGAACCTTTCCACTGCCGATATCCGCACAGACGACTCAAGACGGCAAAATTCTGCTGAAGAATCTCGCGTCGCAGCCGGTGAACGGTCTGATCCTGTTCGACAATCACGCAGGTAAACGCCGATACGGGCTCGTCGGCACTCTCAATGGCGAAGCCACCCTGGATCTGGAATCGTTGCAGGACAACTGGGCGGGTTTGCTCATGGATCTCGAGCGCGTCCTGATTTCGCAGGGTCTCTATCAGAAAGAGGCGCGGGCCATGATCGAAACGTGGCGCGATTCATGGTTCGAGGATGGAACACGCCTGCTCTACATCGTTCCCAGCCAGGCGGTGGACAGCATCCTGCCACTCGATATCCAGCCGGTGCCGGCCGCCATCTCGCGCGTCTTCGTCGGCCGGATGGAGCTCATCACGCCGGCAACTCAACAGGCGGTGCAGCAGGCCCTGGCAAGCAACGATCGGCAGGGTCTCGAAAAATACGGCCGCTTCCTCAGCGCGATCGGCAAGCGCCTCGGCGTGGGAAGTAAGCTGATCGACTCGGTGTATGGGGCGGACGCATACGTCGCCAACCCCCCGAATTGCGCACGTTAGGAAAGGGAAAGGAGCACAAGAGGAGTTTTTTCAACCAGTGTTTGGACGAAATCGACGAAATCCCTTTTAGTTTGTCTGAGTTGATTTTCGCCAGGACATTGAAATGGGGGAAGTCCCCGCCTAAGTTAGGCGGGGATCCTTCGCGCAGCGAAGGCGGGGCGGTCTGTTCAAAGCTCGCGCGCAGCGCGCGAGCTTCGAACAGACCGCCCCAGCCTCGCTTCGCGAGGGCATCCCCGCCTGACTCAGGCGGGGATTTCAATCCCTCACATTACCGCAAAACATCCGACTGCGTTGCAACCTCAGGTTTCTTCTGCTGATCGATTGCGGCGTAGCCGCGCTAAGCCTCTCGTGCTCCTTCCCCTTCCTCCTGTGCAAAGACGGGATTGTCAGGTCGTCCTGGGCCCCGCGTGCCGTTTCATGAACTCGCGGAGGGCGTGCTGCATTGCGATGCCGAACGGCTGGTCCGTGGTTATATATGTCCACGTCGTGCCGCGGCGCGACGCCTTCACGTCGCCTGGTGTCGCGTTTTCAAGCCGTCTCGGAATCTCGGAATCGATTGCGGCCTGCAGTTCCTCAAATAAGGCGTGAACCTTTTTGACGTACTCTCGAAACGGATCGAAACCGCCGAACTTGAAGTAGTTCTGAATCGGATCCCGGCCGCCGCCGGCCAGTGAGACCCATTGGATCCCGGCGTGCAACTCCGACAATGCCGAAAGGTACTCCGCCCACAGATCATCGATGGTTTGAAGCGACACGACCCGCTCTATCTCAGAGCTGCAAGGCGTCACCCCTTCCAGAATGTTCTGCCGCCGCTGTTGAATGGCGAGCCGCCGGCCCTCTGTCGCAGCTTCGTAATTGACGAGGAATCGCCGGATATCGAGTTGCACTCCTTCGATCTGCCGCTGGATGCTTTCAGGATCCTGCGGATACGCTGGATTAGCGATGCCGTACTTGACCAGCAACGCGTCTTCATGGGAAACAAAGAACCGCGAGCAGCCCGGGTCTCCCTGACGTCCGGCTCTGCCGCGAAGCTGGTTATCGATCCGGCGGCTTTCGTGACGATTCGTGCCTATGACGTACAGGCCGCCGAGTTCGGCCACACCCGGCCCCAGTTTGATGTCTGTTCCGCGTCCGGCCATGTTGGTTGAAATGGTTATGGAGCCGCGCTCTCCGGCGCGCGCCACAATCGCCGCTTCCTGCTCGTCGTTCCGTGCATTGAGGACCTCGTGAGGCAGGTCACGCAGCTGGGTGCTGAGTCGTTCCGACTCTTCGACGCTTGCGGTGCCGATCAAGATGGGCTGACCGCTTTGATGAGCTCGGCGGATTTCAGCCGCCACCGCACCTTCCTTCTCGCGGCGTGTTTGAAAAACGATGTCCGGATCGTCGGTCCGGATCATTGGACGATTGGTTGGAATCACTTCGACTTCGAGGTCGTAAACGCCGCGGAATTCTTCCGCTTGTGTAGCCGCGGTGCCTGTCATCCCGCAGACTACGGGATAAAGCGCCATGTAGTTTTGCAACGTTATGGAACCCAGCACGCGTCCGGAAGTCTTCGGCGGCACGCCTTCTTTGGCTTCGATTGCGGTTTGCAGCCCGGCGGGCCAGCGGCGTTCCTGGATGACGCGACCTTTGAACTCATCGACGGATTCAATGGCGCCATTCCTGACGATGTAATCGACATCGCGGCGCAGGAGAGCATGCGCATGCAGCGAGTCCTGTACCGCAGCGTGTAAAGGAAGGTTGCGATCGTCGAACAGGTTGCGGCATCCGAAAGCGTCTTCGACGGCACGGATACCCGTATCTGTCAGAACCGCGTTTCGCTCATTTTCATCGACGGAGTAATGCACCGCTCGCTGAAATTCGCGGGTTAAAGCGTCCACGCGATAGGCCAGTGATTCGGATTCAGCGTCCTCGCCGGCGATCACCAGAGGCAATCGTGCCTCGTCGATGAGGATGGAATCCGCTTCGTCAACGACTGCAACATTAAAAGGACGGTGAACCTGATCGGAGGCGTGCAACGCAAGCTGGTCCCGCAGGTAGTCGAAGCCAATCTCGGTCGCCGTCCCATAGGTGAGGTCGCACGCGTAGGCGCTGCGGCGCTCCGCGGTATTCGATGTCTGCTGGATACATCCGACCGACAGCCCGAGGAATTGATAGATCGGGTGCATCCATTGCGCATCGCGGCGGGCGAGATAATCGTTGGCCGTCATCACGTGAACGCCCTTTCCTTGTTTCGCGTACCAGATGATGGCCGGAACCGCGGCGAGCGTCTTTCCTTCACCGGTCTGCATCTCGGCGATTTTCCCCTCCGCCAACGCCACGGCGCCCTGCAGCTGCACGTCGAACATCGTCAGTCCCAGAACGCGAGCTGCAATAATGGCCGTTACGGCAAACGTTTCAATCAAGTCCTTCGATCGTTGGCCCGTTTCCCTTAATGCGGCGTCGCTCGCGCTGGCAAGCTCCTCACGGCGGTGATTGATTTCCTGAACGGTGTTCTGGTGTGCAGTGAAACGTCGAAAAATAGAACGAACAAATTCGCGCATAGCATTCTCCCGTTTAAATGTTTTTGTTGTGAGTTGATGCGAGACGACGTCTCAGGAGAGGGGAGGAGCGCGAGTGGCCAGCAGGCGCGGCGACGCTGTCAATTCAGACAGGTCCTCTTTGTGCGGCGCCAGCCGGAAAGAGGCAATGCTGATCAGAAGCAGACAAACCAGCGGCAGGATGGCAAACGGAGCTGTATGTGAATCGACGCCCGCCAGCGTGCCAACGAGCAAAACGATGATCGTGAGGACAGCTAAAATTGCGCGAACCGTGTTCACCGGATGATTCCTGGTAATGATCCTAACATGGGCCTGGAGTTTTCGCGAACTGCAGGCGCGGTCTATGACCGCGCGCTGTGCCTGGAATCAAACGACGTTCGCGCGGCCATAGACCAGGGCTGTCCAAAATGGTTGCTGGAACTAGATCCGCGCAGCGATGTGCTGGCAGGGCAACTCCCCGCCTGAGTCAGGCGGGGTGCCTTCGCGAAGCGAAGGCGGGGCGGTCTGTTCAAAGGCCGCGCGCAGCGCGAACCTTATGGATTTCCGCGAAGCGCTCATTATTGATCGGTGCGCTTCGCGGAAATTCATAAGGAGCCGCTTCGCGGGACTTTGAACAGACCGCCCCGGCCCTCGCTGCGCGAGGGCATCCCCGCCTAACTTAGGCGGGGACTGGGAGACACGCCCCCAGCACTGCCTCGAAAAAAGCCGCAGCGAAAAATCTGGAACAAAATATAACCTCCGTCTCGTAATCCGTTTCTATACACATGGAGGTGGGGTGTGCTTCATGACATTCGATTCGGTTTACGCCTGTTGTGGAAGGACCGGGGATACGCTTTAACCGCAGTTCTGACGCTCGCCATTTGCCTTGGCGCCAACACGGCGGTCTTCACGATTGTAAATTCAGTCCTTCTAAAACCACTCCCGGTGCCGGACTCAAACCGGATTCTGCTGATGTCCAACCTTTACCCCAATTCCGGAAGCGCTGCCGCGCACTCGGTGAACAGTGGGGTGCCGGACTATTACGACCGTCTTCGCGCTCTGACGGTTTTTGAAGAACAGGCGATGTACAACGGCGCCAACCTCTCGATCGATATCGACAGCTCACCGCAGTTGACCCATGGAATGGCGGCGACACCATCTTTATTCCGGCTTCTGCGCGTGCCTCCGGTTGAGGGCCGGATCTTTGACGACAGTGAAGGCGAAATCGGCAATGAGCAGAGAGTCATCCTCAGCTATGGCTTGTGGCAGCAGCTTTATGGCGGAAAAAGGGAAGCGGTCAACCAGCCGATCCGGCTCGGCGGCCGCCCATTCACGATTGTCGGTGTGATGCCGCAGAGTTTCCAGTTCGATGATCCCGAGGCCCGCTTCTGGGTGCCGCTGGCGTTTACCGCCCAGCAGAAATCGGATGACGCCAGGCATAGCAATAGCTGGTACAACATCGGACGGTTGAAGCCGGGCGCAACCATCGAACAGGCACAGGCGGAAGTCAATGCGCTGAACAATGCAAATCTCGAGCGTTTCCCCCAGTACAAGCAGCTTCTGATCAATGCCGGCTTTCGCACGCAGGTCGACCGGCTGCAGGATATTCTGGTCCGCGATGTCCGGCCGACACTCTACCTGCTCTGGGGCGGAGCCATCCTGGTTTTGCTGATCGGCGGAGTGAACCTGGCGAACTTGACGCTCGCCAGAGCGAGCGTTCGAATGAAGGAACTTTCCACGCGACTCGCTCTCGGCGCGGTCCGGGCGCGGCTGGCGCGGCAGCTTGTGATCGAGAGCCTGATGCTTTCTCTTGCGGGCGGCGCCGCGGGCGTCCTGACGGGAGCCGTCATCCTTCGGACGTTGCAGGGAATCGGTCTGGACCGCTTGCCTCGCGCCGGCGAAATTCACATCGATGCCGCCGTTGTCGGGGCAGCGCTCGCGATGTCACTGGTGGCCGGCATTTTCATCGGCCTGGTTCCGGTTGCACAGATGGTCCGTATCAACGTCAACACGGTGTTGCGTGAAGAAAGCAGAACAGGAACCGGCGGTAACAAAGCGCGCCGAATTCGCAGCGTGCTGGTCGTTGCTCAGGTTGGTTTCGCTTTTGTGTTGTTGATCGGGTCGGGACTCCTGGTGGCCAGCTTCCGGAATCTGCTGGCGGTCGATCCCGGGTTCAACTCGGAACGAGTCATCACGGCCGGCATTGGAATGCCGCTGGTGCGATACGCCACCGATAACGACGTACGAATATTTACCAATCGCGTTCTTCAAACGATTCGCAGCGTGCCCGGCGTTATGAATGCGGGTGGCACTACGATTATTCCGCTCGGCGGCAATCACAGTGACGGCGTTATCGTCGCCGAGGGTTATCAAATGAAGGCCGGCGAGTCTCTGGTCTCTCCGATGCAATTGGTGATCACTCCCGGTTACTTCGAAGCGATGGGGACGCGGCTGGTCCGCGGCCGATACTTCAACGAGCACGATAACGAAGCTGCGCCAGGCGCCGTCATCGTCGATGAACGATTGGCGGCGCGCTTCTGGCCCGGCGCCGATCCCATCGGAAAGCGGATGTATCGTCCGACAAATCCAAGAGACCTTTTGAAGATCGACGGGAATACGAAATGGTTGACGGTTGTCGGCGTCGTTCGAGAAGTCCGGCTCGAAGACCTGGCCGGCGTTCCGACGACTGTTGGTGCGTATTACGCTCCGGCTGCTCAGTCGGTCACTCGCGGTATGGTCGTCGCGATCAAGACGAACCGGGATCCGGAAGCTGTTCTGCGAACGATCCGCAGCGAAGTGAAAAAGATCGATCCGGCAATGCCTCTCTCCAATGTTCGAACCATGACGGAATATGCCTCGCGCTCGCTCATGCCCCGGAAAGCCGCGATGCTGCTGGCCACCTCGTTTGCCTTGATTTCGTTATTTCTCTCGGCACTCGGGATTTATGGAGTACTGGCGTATGTGGTCACCCAGCGTTCGCGTGAAATCGGCATTCGCATCGCACTGGGCAGCACCACGGGCGGCATTTTCAACCTCGTCGTTCGCGAAGGCCTGTGGCTGGTATTGAGCGGCCTGGCTTTGGGATTCGTCGGCGCCGTCGTTCTGCGGCGGACCATGCAAAGCCAGATCTACGGTCTCGGCGCACTGGATCCAGTCGTGCTTCTCAGCGTGATCCTCAGTCTGACCATCATCGCCGCCGCGGCCTGCTCCCTTCCGGCCCGGCGTGCCACAAAAGTCAATCCGGTGGCCGTCCTGAACCAGTAGCGCGTAAACTGATTTTATGAACAAGCTGGAACGCATCACGATCAATCCCAATCAGTGCGGTGGACGGCCGTGCATCCGCGGGATGCGAATCCGGGTCAAAGATGTCCTCGACATGCTGGCAGGCGGCGCAACGCAGGAAGAGATTCTGACTGATTTCCCTGATCTGGAGCCGGAGGATATCCGGGCTTCAATCGCATACGCCGCCAGTTATCTTGATCACGCTATTGTCACCGGGTGAGACATGCGATCGTGGCAGATTGTTAAAAGGGGTTGAACTCGAGAATCTTTGGTTCTGCTTCATCGGGTGAAAGGTCAAACCGTTCTGTCACAGCTTTAGTCCCAACGACCGCGGACACGATGTACTGGCCGGATCTTGCCAAAAGGGAAGTCTCGCCGGAGGAGTTCATTGGCAGATCGAAGGTCGGACCATCACTTTCGAGCATCAGTACGTTGAAAAGTCCGGGATTCGCGTCCACTTGTTGGTTTCCGCGCACTCTCAAGACGACCTCCTTGTACGGCGTCAGATCAACCTCGAACTCTCCTTTGCGAATCGCTGCACTCGTGATCTCTTCGCTGAATGAACAGAGGTTGATGCGCCGCGATATCCCATTCGTGGCACGACGCAAGACAATATCCGTTAAAGATCCCTGGAGCCGTCCTGCCTGCTCGATCTCAATTTCAGCAACATTGGACCGCAACGGGAATGTCGAAAAGGCCAGGACGGGGTTTGGAGGAAAAACTCTCCAGCGCACGAGGGTACTTTCTTCTATTTCGAATCTCGGACTGACAAATCTGATCAAAAGCTTTCCCATAAACCGAATCCGGCAATCACCAGAGTGACACGCCAAAACTTCTCGACAAAACAGAAAACCACGAATGCGGTTTTCCATCCCTGGCCGATCCTGGAATGGCGGTCTCCACGCAAAGGTATCTTTTAGATCATTGAAGTCCTTCCCACGGAACCCTAGGATCAAGCCAGTCCATGAGATCAGCGACGTGCAGAAAAAACCTCACGAAGGTGTTGCATTGCTGGAAATTCGATGAAGGAGGCGACCGTGGGTCAGGAGGTAAACGCTGTCCCGAAATGTATCGCTACTCATAACAGGACGAGGTCCGCTGCCGGTTTGAAATCAGTTCCTGGGGCGGGCAACTGCTTTGCCCGGCGGGCAATCCTTCTCCTATCGGTATGTACCCTCCTGATTACGACGGCACTTGCTCAGGAGGGAAGAGCGCGACTGTCTGGTCGCCTCAGTAATGGGCAGGGAGACCCGATTGCGAACGCAGTGATTGTGGTGTGCAACACAGAGGCGAATCTCTGGCTTATTACAAGTACCGATGCGAGAGGCTCGTATGAACTTGCGGAGCTGCCGGCGAATCGATTCTCGATTGAAGTGCTTTCACCGCAGTGGCGGCGAGCGACCTGGAACCCAGGCCGATCAGATCTGGGGTTTCAGTCCGTGGAGTGACACGGTACGTTACAAGCCGGGCAAAGACTAAGAGTTCGTCGGCCTTGCTTCAACCACCCCCCCTCCCTCCCCAACTCCTGATGGCCCATCTATTGTATGGCTTCCATCGGCAACAGGACTAACATGTCTCTCTGTCTGGCTCAACCCTTACTGCCGGATATTAAGAAACGCTTATCTGCCAGCGATAGACTTGTCGAAGTGAGCATCCCAGTAATTTTCTGCTGCTTGACCGCGCAGCGAATGTAGCGCGCTCATTTTGCAGGAGCGTCTACCAACCTGCCGATCTCGACATCGGTGGCTCGCGTCAGCGGCTGCGGACCGGGCAATGCCCCGTTCAGTTGCAGAATGTAGGCCATGATGTTCAGTTGCGTTTCTTCGTCGAGGGGACCACTGAACCGTTTGATCAATTCCGAACTGAAATCCTTCGTAGATCGCGCGCCCCACCGTGTAATGAATTTCGGTCCTGCGAGTTGCGGCACTTTGCCACCATTGTTTCGAACACTGACCTGGAGGTTCTCAGGCAGCGAACTCAACTCCGGGGTTTCGTCCTTATCGCCGTTCCGGCCACTAAGGGATTTCGCGTGGCAGTCCGCACAAGCACCGAACTGATTTTCCTGAAGTTCCCGTTGGCCGGCGGTTGCCTGCTCCGCTGTATAGACGCGGGGCCGGTCCGTTGATTGTTGGGCGAATACCGGAAAAATCGCGACTGGAACGAGCACAATCATGAAACGTCGAAGCATAGTAGGGTGGATTCTAGTGGATGTCGCGCAGGCAACATCTTCATGGAATTGTCTGGTTTATGCAAAATTGCCGCAAGGTAACGGATTGCTATTTTGCACAGTCCCCTCCGAAGTTAGGAGGGGTGGCGCGAAGCGCCGGGGTGGTCTGTTCAAAGGCGCGCAGCATCCTTATGAATTTCCGCGAAGCGGACCGAATTGATCAGGAGCGCTCTGGTATCGCCGGATTAGTGCCATAGAATACAGAGACGTCGACTACGCGGCAGGTGTCACTTTCGTGCCGAGCGTCGTGGAACATAAACGAATAACACTGCGGCAGCGACCGCTCCAGTCGCCCAGCAAATTGATCTCAATGTCTCAAGAATTAGAGTCGTTATCGGCCCGGGTGAAATTAAGATCGTGACCAGCCGCAAAACCAGCCCGGCAGTGGCCATGCCAAAAATCACACGATCTCCAAGGAAGAGAGATCTCATCCCGACATTGGCGACAACCCAGATTGTGAAGACAAAGAAAAGAATAAATGCCGGGTCGCGAGAGTGTTCCGGCTTGATGGTTGACAGCGTGGTCCACGCGCGCGGGAGGGCCTCATAAATACAAAATACAAGAATCCCCAGCAACGCCGCCCGACTTTGCAATACTCCCCGCCGCCTTGTCATCGTTCGTCTCTATTTTGGGCTATACCCTGAGGTCGCGTCGGGCGGTTTGGGTTACTACATGATCCGCTCGACGGGGCCGGCGACATCGAGCCTGAGTTCGACCCGTTGATCACCCGTAGTAGTAGCTGCCGGCCACTGCGCAGTGCTCCATCATTATGGATTCGATTTGGTGCGCTTCGCGGAAATTCATAAGGTACGCGCTGTGCGCGGACTTTGAACAGATATTCAGGCTTCGCCCTATCGGGCTCGCGCTCCGCGCCGCCCGCCTGACTCAGGCGGGGACTGGGCCAAACCAGGTTTAGATCGCATCCACTACATTCAAACATTGCCGGAAAATGGTATTGTTCTTCCCGTGCGTTACGCTCCAAACCTCCGACCCCTTCTCCTTGTTTATTATTCCGCCAACGCCATTCGCGATTACGTATCAGGGCAAGAATGGAAAACAGTGCGTTGCAGTCATGATCGGCGGGCGCGCGCGTCCATCGGCGCTGCGCCGAACAACCAGGGCCTGCTGGTTTTTTCGCTGCCATAATTCGGCCAGCACCAGGCAACTGAGTTATGATGCGGGCAACGGAACTGTAGTCGCGGGCTTCAGCCCGCGTTATTTAAGGAGCAGAACAATGAAAATCAGATCCGCAGGGATCGTCCTCGCCATCCTGATCGTGGCCGCCGCTGCACCTGTTTTCGCGCACCACTCCTTCGCCGCAGAATTCGATTCGGCCAAGCCCGTCAACCTGACGGGTTCGCTGACCAAACTCGATTGGATCAACCCCCACGCCCGTCTGTTTATCGACGTGAAGGGCCCGGATGGCAAAGTCGCGAACTGGGAAATCGAGCTCGGTCCGCCGGCCATTCTGCTGAGAAACGGCTGGACCAAGAACTCCGTCAAAGCCGGCGATATGCTGGTGGTGGCCGGCTCTCTTGCTAAAGATGGCACGAACCTCGCCAACGCGAGGAGTGTGACCCTGGCCGACGGCACCAAAGTTTTCGCCGGCTCTTCCGCCGAGACTCAAACAAAACAATAGCTGGGCCCTCTCATGGAGCGGGTCCGAAGACCGTGCTCCTGGTTCACGGCCTCATCATTTTTTGCGATTCGGGGTCTTCTGGCGATGTTTCGATGCAACGTGCCGGCTCCGTGGCGGTGAGAGCGAGTCTTCGAGCATTTCTTTCTTAACGTCCTTTATCGAAAATACGTGGCCTTTTTTCGCTTCAGATCGAGCGCGGCGAATGATGTTTGCGAACTCGGGACTCAAGCTCAAGCGAGCGATTCCTGGTCCATTCCCTTGACGGACACTAGTGCCGCAACCGGTTCGCCTCCAGAGGTAATCACAAGGGCTTCGGAGTTGAGCTCGATTGTGTAGTTAGCCAACGATTTTGATGCTTTTCTCAGCTCGACGGTCTCCACAAAGGGATCTCCTTGCCTCCAATATACAACTTGTTGCGATCTTTGGTTCCGATGGCCAGGACGATTACTTTGCTGACGTCCTCGACATCATAGAACACTCTTACGAGCGCAGAAATGCGCGGATAGCGATCCAACAGTGAGGTCTACGGCTGCGAGCGCATTAGCGACTGCTCCGCGGGGCGGTCGGACCGCTTTTGAAAAAGTCGGACGGAAATTACGATTGCCGGACGACTCTTGCCAAAGCCAGACGGGAATTGACAATTTCCGTCCTGCTTTGACCAAAGTCGTCCGGCAATTCGAAAAGTTAGCCGGAATTCCAAAAAGTCGGACTGAAATTGAAATTTCCGGCGGGAAACCCAAAATTCCAGACGGAAATTCTCAAAGTCAGACCGCATTTGGAGAAATAAGCCGGCTTTCGAAAAAGTCAGGCGACTTTTACAAAAGCCGGGCAACTCCGGAAAACGTCAGACGGAACTTGAAATTTCCAGCCGACTTTTTCAACTTCCGGCCGACTTTGCAAAAAGCCAGACTACTTTTCATATTTCCGGACAACCTTACGGGAAATCCGTCCGGAAATCTCAAGAGTCGTCTGACTTTCGCCAAAGGCGTCTGACTTGTTCAAAAGTCGCACAACTTTGTTGAAATCCGTCTAACCGAGGGGAGTCTGTCGGGACGCATTTAAAAACGCGGGTTTTTGAACCCAGCTGGATGCCCACTCGTGCCTGGCCCAAATCGATTATCGATGATCCCGGCTCGCCGAGTTTTCCTTCCACGGCGCCCTGATGTGGAACCGACCATCGACTGCGAGTCAGAGATTTTTACGTAGTCTGCCCGTTGCATTGGGGCTCGGCGCGATTTCTAGCCGTCCTTCGCGTTACTGCTTGCGCCACTTGAATACAACCTTCAACCACCACATCGGATTCGCTCTCTACCGTTTCACCCCATGAGTGACTCCATCTCCGACGCCCTATTTCTCTTCGCACCCGCCATCAGCCGATGCGCCAGCCCGTTTTCCCCCATCCGCCCGCGCATGGAATCGCTCAATTTGGGTAAGAATAAAGCCGCGGATGACGCAGATTGGGCTGATGGTTCGGCTGCATCCGTTTATTTTGTGTCAGCCGCGGCTTTTGCGTGGTTCGCGGCTGGAAAACGTCGTCGAAAAACAAATTGCATCGTTAACCACGCCGCATAGAGTTTGCCCTCCCAAAGGATCAGAACTTGACGCGCTCCGTTTCGAACGCCTATTCTCCGCATGGATGCGCAGCCTGTTAAACGCCCCGGTATTGAGCCCTCACGTCGGCGAGTGGATCACGGAATGGGCTTCCGCATGGTCCGTTACGGACCTTGCATCCATGGTTCGGGTTGGCTTCAGCGACCGTCTCACCCGCGCCCTCGGCCGTTGCACACCGGAAACCGGCTCCATCCGGCTGAATCGGAAACTGATCAAGGCCAACCACGAAATCCTGCGCGAGGTCCTCTGTCACGAAGTCGCTCATGTTGCCGTTTGGCGATCTATATGGGCGAAGCGCCCGGCCGCACGGTCCGGAGTGGCGGCAACTGATGGCGTTGGCCGGTTACGAGCCTCGCGTCAAATGGGTACGGATGCCGGGCTCACTATCCGTTCGCCGCCTACTGGCGAATTCACCTCATACGAGCATGTTTGTCCGGTTTGCGGTTCGTCCTGGACCGCGAAGCGTCCCGTTTCCTCGTGGCGTTGTCGCGCATGCCTCGATGCGGGACTCGAAGGACGCCTCGAAGTCCACAGCCGGCCAACCGGCCGGAACGCACAACGATGAGCCAACCCGTCTGTCCCTTCTGCAGCGTTGAGGCCGCCCGGGTATTCCACGCCAGCCGATACATCCTGGCCCTCTGGGATGGATTTCCGGTCTCTCCGGGACACGCGCTTCTTATTCCTAAGCGCCATGTCGCGTCCTGGTCCGAGGCCACGGCGGAGGAGCGCCGGGAACTCTTCGAGTCGGTCGAGATCGTTCGTTCCGTTATTCAGCAGACTCATCAGCCCGATGGGTTCAATGTAGGTTGGAACGATGGGGCCGCAGCGGGCCAGACCGTTTTCCATCTTCACCTGCACGTCATCCCGCGTTACAGCGGCGATGTCTCCGATCCTCGCGGCGGAGTGCGGCACGTGATACCGACGAAGGTCGATTACTGGACACCAGAAACCGTTGCGCCTGTCACTTCCAAAGCAGAATTCGAGCAAGCCCTGATACGCGGTGAAGATGACCCGTTCCTTCCGCACCTGATCGCTCAACTGGATCTGGCACGGGCCGCCGACGTAGCCGTGGCATTCGTGATGCATAGCGGCATCGAACTCCTGCTTCCGCACCTGGAAGACCTGATCCAACGCGGCGGAAGAGCACGGATCCTGACCGGCGATTACCTGGATATTTCCGATCCGGACGCATTGCAAAGGCTTATCGATCTTGAAGGTGAGGCCGAGGGCGGGACACTGGAGTTGCGGATTTTCAAGACTGCCACGACCGGCAGCTTCCATCCCAAGGCGTACATCTTCTATGACGAAACAGGGCCGGCGACGGCCTATGTTGGCAGCTCCAACATCTCGGCAAGCGCGTTGAAGAATGGTCTGGAGTGGAACTACCGGGTCATTTCCGCGCGGGATCGCGCCGGTCTCAGCGAAGTTGCCCAGGCTTTCGACGAGTTGTGGTCTCATCCTCGGACCGATGTCCTCGATCAGAGTTGGCTCGACGACTATCGTTCCCGGCGCCGGCCTTCGGTAAGTTTTGTGGAGATTCCGCTCGAGGCTCCGGCCGTGCCGCCAGAACCGCATGAGATTCAGCTGGAAGCCATGCGGCATCTGGAACAAACGCGTGAGGAAGGGAATACGGCCGGGTTAGTGGTGCTGGCGACAGGATTAGGAAAGACCTGGTTGAGCGCTTTCGACTCAAACAGACCGGAATTCCGGAGGGTGTTGTTCGTTGCCCACCGTGACGAGATTCTCAATCAGGCTCTGAATACTTACCGGCGAATTCGGCCCCAGGCACACCTTGGAAAGTACACCGGTACCGAGCGCGTCCCCGATGCGGATGTTTTATTTGCTTCGGTTCAGACGCTCGGTCGCCTATCGCATCTGCGAAATTTCGAGCGGGAGCGATTCGATTACATCGTCGTCGACGAGTTCCACCATGCGGCCGCCGCAACCTATCGGCGGCTGATGGAGTATTTCACGCCAAAGTTTATGCTCGGTCTGACCGCCACTCCGGAGCGTGCGGATGGCGGCGACCTGCTCGGCCTGTGTCAGGAAAACCTGGTATTTCGCTGCGATCTTTTCGATGGGATACGTCGGGCGTTTCTGAGTCCGTTTCATTACTTTGGCGTACCCGATGACATCGACTACTCGCAAATCCCATGGAGGAGCAGCCGTTTCGATGAGGAAGCCCTCACCCGCGAATTTGCAACTCAGCAGCGTGCGGCCAATGCACTCGAACAATGGAAAAAGCATACAAAGGGCAAGTCACGAACGCTCGGATTCTGCTGCTCGACGCGCCATGCCGATTTCATCACGAAGTTCTTCAGGGAACGGGGAGTTCGGGTGGCAGCGGTGCATTCGGGACCGACAAGCGACCAACGCGCGAGCTCGCTGGAGCAGCTGCAATCCGGGCAACTCGATATCGTCTTTTCTGTGGACATGTTCAACGAAGGCGTGGACCTGCCGAATGTGGACACGATCCTGATGCTTCGTCCTACGGAGTCCCGTGTACTCTGGCTGCAACAATTTGGCCGGGGTTTGCGAAAGGCGGAGGGCAAAGACCATCTGACGATTGTCGACTACATCGGAAACCACAAGGCGTTCCTGGTGAAACCTCGAGCGCTGTTCGGACTGGGTTCAGACCGGCAAGAACTGGTGCAGTTACTCGATGCCTATGATCGAGGGACGCTCCAGCTTCCCCCCGGTTGTGAAGTCACTTACGAACTGGAGGCCAAGAACAATCTCCGCTCCCAAATCGGGTCGGTGCCTGCGACGCCAGACGCATTGCGCATATTCTATCGAGACTTCAGGGATCGCGAAGGCCGCCGGCCGACAGCCGCGGAAGCGCTGCACGAAGGCTACAATCCCCGGTCAGTCAAGGCGAAGCATGGGTCTTGGCTGGGATTCGTGGCTGATCAAGGAGACCTTGATCCGGAGGAAGCCGAAGCGCGTGAAGCCGCAAAAGGCTTTCTCACCTCGCTCGAAATTACTCCAATGACACGAAGTTACAAGATGCTGGTTCTCCTCTCGATGCTGAACCGGGACGCGCTTCCCGGATCCATAACCGTTGACGAACTCACGGAGGAGTTCGCCCGCGTGGCAGGCCGTTCGGCCCGGACTCGAAGTGATGTCAGCGTACCGCTTGATAATCATGGGGAGCTACGGACGCTCATCGAAGACAACCCGATTCGCGCCTGGACCGGAAGCGATCGTCCGGGTAGTACGCCTTACTTTGCTTACACCGAAGGCGAATTCCGGTCCGTCGTGGAAGTGCCACAGGACGTTCGTGCTATGTATCAGGAATTGGTCCGCGAAATCGTAGACTGGCGGATGGCCGAGTACCTCCGTCGAGACTCGGGGGCCTTGACAGAGGAATCTTTCGACTGTAAGGTCAGCCACTCTGGTCCGAATCCGATCCTATTTCTGCCCGATCGCGAATCGCATGCAGGCATCCCGAGCGGATGGACCCCGGTCGAATTCAACGGCGAGTGGTACCAGGCAAACTTCGTCAAGATCGCGTTGAATGTTGTTCAGAAGGAAGGATCCGACACAAACGTGTTGACCGAGCTTCTCCAAGGTTGGTTTGGCCCGGACGCCGGCAGGCCGGGCACCGACTTTCACGTTCTATTCGAAAAGCTCGATGATGGATGGCATGCCCGGCCGAAAGGGACGGCCAGAAAACAACAGAGCCTCGAGATCGGCCGCAGCTACCGGAGGCAGGACGTCGCGACCCTCCTGGGCGTGAACTACACCGGGCAGACCTGGCAAAGTGGAGTCGTTCCCGTCGGAAATCGGATGCTGCTGTTCGTCACCTTGAACAAGGCCGGGATGGAACAACAGTACGAGTACAAAGACAAATTTATCTCCAGGAACGTTTTCCAGTGGGAGAGCCAGAACCAGACAAACCAGCAGGGCAAGATTGGCCAGCGCATTCGCAACCATCGCGCTCAAGGCATCGAAATTCATCTGTTCGTACGACAGAACGCGAAGGAGAACGGCCACACCTTGCCCTTCATCTACTGCGGCCAGCTCGAGTTCATGGACTGGGAGGGCGAGCGCCCAATCACCGTGAAGTGGAAGCTGGAGCAGGAGCTAACCGATTCTCTGGCGGCGCAATTTCTGCCAGGTGGGCAAGGGGAGCGCCCAACTTAACCTGACAGCCCCTGCGGATGGGGCACTTGTTAGGCAGAATAAATGGAGTCAGAAACAGGAGGAGCGATGGCTATAGTCAGGCACCTTGAGGCGAAGCAACTCGATAGAGAGATTGATCACACGGAGACGGAGTGCACGTACTCGATTGTCCATAATCGAGCCGGGAGTTACTTACAGATCGACACTTACGGATCAATTGAACGCAAAAATGGCCGGGAAAAAGAGCCAGTCGATTCGCTTCGCCCCAGAAGCAATCCACGAGTTGCGAGAAATTCTCAATCGCCACTTTAATAAGTAAGGTCTGCACAATTCTTGGGGCGTCTCGAGAGAGTGTGTCGGCAATTTCCTCGGTAGTCCGGATTCTCAGCTGTCGACCTTGCTTCGGCGGGTGAATGCGACCCCTGAGCGGTTCGAATCCAGCACTTACGGCATACGAAGCCTGCCACCATACCCCGGGCGCGGCGGCCTCCGAAAAATGAGGCGAAGGCTTTTGAGAGCTCCGCCACTCTTGATGTCGCCGCAAAGCTCCGTAGCATTGAAAGCCGTGATTACCGCAAATGTGATCGATCCGACGCGGATATTGTAGGAATCGACGGTAAGGGATAAGGCAATGATTCAAGAGCGCTCTTCGTCTGGGTGAATCTGTCTTAAGACCGTATCCTGCCCGGTCCGAATCCGGTAACGGTCTCAACTTTGACGCAGATATCTCACTACATGATGGAATGGGCCCAGCCTCGGCGCTCGGCAGTATTCGGCTCACGTTTGACGCAACGAATCCTCGTGCGATCACGTGGACAGTCGACACAATTAACTGTCCCGCGGCAACGAGTGAACTTCACGACGAGGCAAAGGAAGTGATCGTTAACCGTCGCTCCTGGCTGAAAGTATGGTTTAGCTCGGGACATACTCTCGGCGAGCAGAGCATCTTTGGCGTCCGATTTCGAGACATGGCGTTTCATCATACATGGGCTGACTTTAAAAACTTTGACGTGTCAAAAGAGAAGCCTGAACCGTTAGAAGTCGCCTGTATAGGAACGCAAGACTCGTTGTTCTGCTGGGTCAGGCAGCAATGGAGACGAGACCTGACGGCGCCCGCCGCCGCTGTTGGGTGGCTGGCGTGCAACGATGGCTCGATGGAGATCGCTGACTTTATTCATTTCGATATTGTGGCGGGTGTCCCTGAGTTGACCCTTATTCACGTCAAGGCTTCGGGAAACACTAGAATAAATCGCCCACTTGCGATTTCTGACTATGAGATTGTGACGAGTCAGGCTGTCAAGAATCTCCGATTTCTTGATCTTCAGAATACAGTTGCTGAGTTTTGCCAGTTTCTCAGCACGCGGCTCATGAACGCTGTATGGCATGCTGGGGCAGTAAGTACACGCGCTGCCATGTTCGCGGCGATGCAAGCCTGCGGAACGAACTTCCATCGACGTATTGTCATTGTGCAGCCCAGAACGACGAAAACAGCCCTGGATGCAGCACGCGCGGCCACCACCGGAAGAAGCAAGCGTATTGCTCAGCAACTCGACGCCCTGCTGCTCGGAGCACCAGCCAGTTGTCAGTCTCTTGGGGCCGATTTCGTGGTCATAAGGGAGTGAAGAACGCTCGAGATCATGGTGTTACTTTCGAACAGGCTGCAACCGTATTCCTGGATGCTAAATTGTTGTCCCAGATTGACGAGGATCACGGCGACGAAGAGCGATGGGTGAGTCTAGGGTTAGACCGCTCCGCTCGCCTTGTGGTTGTGTGTCACACGTTCCGCGCTCTGGCAGAAACAAGCGCGGCCATCCGGATCTTTTCGGCCCGCAAGGCAACACGACGTGAGGCGAAAGAATACGAGAAAAGAAAATTATGAAAAAGGAATACGATTTTTCCAAGGCCGAACGTGGAAGGTTCTACCGGAAAGGGGCCACACTCCGTCTTCCAATCTATCTTGATTCAAAGCTTCAGAATCAGGTGCAGGATCTTGCGAATCGGACCGGTCGGGACGTCGCTGACGTCGTCAAACGCATCGTAGAGAAGGAGATTGGTTTGATTGATGAGCTGGAATCACACAACGATACCTAAGCAAGGTCGTGCCGTCGCTGAACGCTCAAGAACACCAGGATTGCCCGGGCAATGGAGCGATTGCAGATCGTCATTGAAGATTGAGGGTTTGCAAAATGACGATTCAGGTCGTCAATGACGCATTGAAGCTCTGCATTCCGTAGGGAACGGCGTCATCAGGGCGAGGGTATTTTGAATTTTGTGTAAGTGCGTCCGAAGAGCGACCCATCGCTCGTCCGCAGCATGTTGCGGTGCTGCCTGAAGATCTTCTTCGCCCGTGTCCGGCTTGTGGGTATAGCTGCCACGATAGTTCCGTCGGATATTATGCGCAATCTCCGACGATTTTATCGGACAGGATAAGCCACGGATTGAACGGATTCAATCCGTTCAATCCGTGGCTTATCCGAAAAGGGGGATTTCAAAGCGTAGATCGGGACGAAGATTTTGAAATTGCGATTTCAATTTGAAATTCGGGCCCAACGGATTGAGTTTCGATTTTCGAAATCGAAAATCGAATTTCAATTGGTAGATCGAGACGAAGGGATTGAAATTCAAATTTAGAAACGTAAATCGCGCTGAAGATTTTTAAATTGCGATTTCAATTTGAAGTTCGGGCCCAATGGATTGAATTTCGATTTTCGAGATTGAAAATGGAATTTCAATTGGTAAATCGGGACGAAGGAATTGAAATTCAAATTTAGAAACGTAAATCGCGCCGAAGATTTTTAAATTGCGATTTCAATTTGAAGTTCGGGCCCAATGGATTGAATTTGGATTTTCGAGATTGAAAATGGAATTTCAATTGGTAGATCGGGACGAAGGAATTGAAATTCAAATTTAGAAACGTAAATCGCGCCGAAGATTTTTAAATTGCGATTTCGATTTGAAGTTCGGGCCCAATGGATTGAATTTGGATTTTCGAGATTGAAAATGGAATTTCAATCGGTAGATCGGGACGAAGGAATTGAAATTCAAATTTAGAAACGTAAATCGCGCCGAAGATTTTTAAATTGCGATTTCGATTTGAAGTTCGGGCCCAATGGATTGAATTTGGATTTTCGAGATTGAAAACGGAATTTCAATTGGTAGATCGGGACGAAGGGATTGAAATTCAAATTTAGAAACGTAAATCGCGACGAAGATTTTGAAATCGGGATTTCAATTTGAAGTTCCTGCCCAACGGATTGAGTTTGGATTTTAGAGATTCAAATGATTCGGTGGGTCGCTTTTGCTCGATCGGGGGAGCGTGTCCTTTTACGTTATCAAAAGCAGCCATTCCGCGGGGAACGAGCGCATTCCGTAGGGAACGGCGCCATTCTTCATTGCAGGCAGGGTTTACGGCCCGCTTCGACGGCGATGTCGAGTCCGACCTTATTTATATACTTGAAAAAGTCGGCGATGCTTTTCTGCGGGGTGACGCACCTGAATTCCGCCTTGGCGGGGACGGTTTCGACGCCGGAACGGTATCCGGGTTCGGTAAACCAGAATATGCGGTTTGGAGGATTCTTCAGCTTGGCACCCCGCGTCTGGCTCGGAAGCGCGATATTCACCGCATGCGGTATCTGCGTCGTCAGAGCGTGAAAGAATAGAAATCTTAGAAGGATCGATCGAGTGTCTGTTCGAGGAGTCTGTATAGTGCACTGTGTTTGTCGGGATTTGCCGCTTTGAGGGTTTGCAGATTCCTCAGTTTCCAGGCGACAGCAGGGAACCGTTCGAATTCATAGATGGTCCAATCCGGAGTCAGTCCCTTGACGCTCAGAAGAAAGCGCCGGTCTTCAGCAGTGAGGCTTCTGTTTATGATGCGGACCAGCTCTTCTCGGGTCTTTTCAAACTGCTCATAAGTGAAGGCTTCGGCAGCCATTCCAGCGAACTGAGTTTCCAGCACGGATCTCTGGTCCTGAAAATTCGGACTGAGGATTTCGTGCATCGGCCGGTCGCCACAGACCAGGCTGTAGAGAAATCCGCGCCGGATCTCGTCGGAAAATCCCTCGGTCTCGAGCAGAGCTTTTACGTCGAACAGGTCGCGTGGATGCTGTCGATCGAGGGCTGCGCGAATTTTTCCTCCATACAGTTGTCCAGGCGGAGCCACTTGAATGACGCAGAAGGCATCGAATTCGTTTTGCGCTCTCGCGCACAAAGTCATCTTCTGGGGTTCGCTCAGCGTGCCGCGAGCGACCAGATTGACCTCGATCTTGATCTCGGCGCCTCCAGCCGCGATCTGGAGTTTGCCTGCGTCCTCCCGGTGTACAACCCGGGCATTATGGATGATCGCCTTGATATGCGAACCGATTCTCGCCAGGGCTACAGATATGTTCGTCCAGCGACGCCGCTCTTTCTTCGATGGGTATGTAGATCAGATCGATATCCACCGACAGTCGGGGCATGTCCCGGATGAACAGATTGATCGCGGTGCCGCCGTGAAGGGCGAAACAGGTCTCCTTCGCCACTTCCGGCAGGACCTTTAATAACAGTGCGACTTGTTTTTTGTAGGCGTCCTGGATCACGCTGTTTCGAGTTCCCGGGGGACCGTTATCTGATACTGAGAAATATAGACGCCATTCTTCGCGATGGCCCGCTTTCCGCGGCCAAGGTCCACCCTGCTGGTGTCCACATATTGCAACCAGTCATGTCTGGCTTTGCCGGCCATGTACAGAAACAGGCGCTTTACTTTGACCGACTCGCATTTTTCGAGTAGAGACTGGACGAGATCGGGCCTCAGATTGTTGAGATTCTCCATCAGTTGATAGCACTCCGTGAGATCTTGTTCCTCCGGGGCCAGGTACAAACACTCCATCAGGGCGCGCGCGCCACTGGATACCTTTATCGAGAAACGCTGCTGCTCAACGTCAAGGTCGGTGAGCCCGAGATCCGCCGGTAAGAACGACGATGGACGATAGTCGATGATGACACCCCACTCATGCCTGCGAAACCACGCGGGCAGTCTGTCGGCTTCACCACCAAAGAGCGTTACTTTTTTCGTTGAAAGATCCAGGTAATGCGACTTTCCGAGCAACGATAAGGCTGTCTTCGCTCCAGGGTGGATGCTCGATGACCCCTGCCGCTGTAGCGCGTAAACCCCACCTTCATACGTCACCCGATCGCCGGTCCGGATCATGGCGCCTGTGCCGATCGACTCCAGCCACTTGCTCTTCCGGTAGCGTTTCTGAAGCTCCAGACTGTAACCGTGCTGCACAAGCCACGAGGATTGCAGCACGACACCAGCAGGCTGCGAGCTGAGAAGCTGGTTTATTTTAGAAGGTGTTTCGGTACTCACAGTACCAATATAGAAGAGAAATTAAACTGAATTCAAGGCTTTAGTTTATATTCCATCGCAGGAAGGTACTATAAGTGCCCATATCTTTCGAAAAATAAACTACATTTTCAGTTCCCCACATTAACGGATATCCCGCACGTTCGAACAGCGCGAACGGTCCTTTGTCGCTTCTTGCTTCTTGCAAATGCCCGGGATTTAGGGGGTGGACTTGGCGCGACGGCTGTCTCGATAGAGCCAGCGCGGAAGCATCGTGATAAGTGCCGCATCCTTCATGACAAAGTGGTGATAAAGGGCAGCGAGACCATGGAATACGGCGACCCATAGGATCGCGTCGCCGAGCCACTTATGGAGGCGAGCCATGGCTGCACCCGCCTCCGGCGAAACCCCGAGGAAAGGTGGAATCGTGAAGCCTGCGAGTAGCGTCAAGGGATGGCCTTCGAGCCATGCACCGGCGATGGCCGTGAAAGGGACCGCGATGAGGAGCACAAAAAGCGACGACTGTACGGTTTTCGCCGCGAGCTGCATCCAGCGGGCGGCCTGGACGACGTCCGGCCGCGTCTCGCCTCTTCGCCACAACAGGCGGATGGCCACCAGCGCGAGCACTGCCATTCCCAGCGTTTCGTGGAGCTGCCGTTGGGAATCACGGAACGGCGCATAGACGCGCGCTTCCGATCCCCCCAGGCCGTTGCTGAACGCATAAAACACCAGGATTGCCGTGGCCCAATGCAGGAGTTGAGACACACCGTTGTAGCGCGCGATCGGCCCGGCTCTCATATCGTTTCCATCTAAACGCACTTTATCCGAATGGGAGGGAGCACAAAAGGCACTTCTGACCAACCGCCTCACGGCAAATGTTGTTGAACGGTTTGAACTTGCCCAGGGTATTGCTTCCGATAAGGGTCACCGGAATACTATGGAATCTTCACTTGGCGGAATTCACCCGGTCTGATCGTTCCAATCGCAGACAGCACCACGGAGGCGGCAGCGCGGATTCGACGCAGATCGTTCGTCGACAGCTCGAGGATCGGAATGCGGCGTCCAGCGAGGTTTTGTTGATACCGGATGTTTTGATCGGCAGTAATGAAAATTTCAAACTGGTCTTCTGCCAGCCGTAACAGTTCACCGTTCTTTATACCTTTCCAACCACGATCGCTTACAGTTACGCACTCGTGGCCGGAAAGGATTTCGCGCATTGGTAGAGGTACACATTCGTCCAATAGGATTCGCATCCCTACGGCCTGGACAACAAGGCTGTTTCTGATTCCACCAAAATCCGGCGTGCCATCTCGCGCGAAACCGATGGAAAGCAGGCAAGAAACTCTTCGAGACTGTAGTTCTCTTCCAGATAATCAAACAGCGTCTTTACCGGGACGCGCGTTCCTTTGAATACGGGCGTTCCTCCAAGGATTTCCGGGTCCACAGTAATGAGATCATCGGCCTTCATGATCCCAACATAACCGATGTGATGACTTCTCGCAAACCGATGAATAGGGGCTTTCGCGGGGCTAATCCGCAGACTTCCCGTTTTGGATTAAGCGGATTCAATCCGTTAAATCCGTTCAATCCGTGGCTTATCTTCCCATTTCGTACGTGCACTGGGCGGCGTAATGCTTGCACATCGTCGATGTAAACAGTCGAATCTCAAGATGCCGCTCCGGTATACGAAATGAACCGAGTCCAGCCTGTGATTCGGTGGGTCTCTTTTGCTCGATCGGGGTGGGCTCCCCTTTACGTTGTCAAAGGCAGCCATTCTTCAGAGAACGAACCCATTCCGCACGGAACGGCGCCATTCTTCATTGCAGGCAGGGTTTACGGCGACGAAACTTCTTCGCGCCAGGACTGATGAAACCAGTCCGTGCTCAGGTAGCGCTCGCCGCTATCGGGAAGAATGGCGAGAACACGCTTTCCCGTCCCGAGTTCGCGGGCGGCAATGCAGCTGGCATGAAGGATCGCGCCGGCCGAAATGCCGCAGAGGATACCTTCCTCTTCCGCGAGGCGGTGGGCGGCGGAAGCGGCTTCTTCGTCGGTCACTGTAATAATCCGATCGATCACGCTTCTGTTTAACACCTCGGGAACGAAGCCGGCGCCAATACCCTGAATCTTATGCATGCCCGGCTTGCCGCCGGACAACACCGGGGAGTCTGCCGGTTCCACGACCAGAAGCTTCAGATTCGCGATGTGCTGTTTAAGAGCCTCACCTGTTCCGGTGGCAGTGCCTCCCGTACCGACTCCAACGACCAACGCGTCGAGTTTGCCGTCAACGACACGCAGGATTTCCCGGGCAGTGGTCTCGCGGTGGATTTGCGGATTCGCAGAATTGCGAAATTGTTGCGGCATGAAGTAATCGGGATGCTCTCGAAGGATCTCTTCAGCCTTGTTGATGGCGCCCTGCATCAACTCCAACCGGGGAGTCAGGATGACCCGCGCGCCATAAGCCCGCAGGAGAGCCACACGCTCGATATTCACATCATCGGGCATGATCAGGATCGCCTTGTAACCCTTGGCGGCGCATACCATTGCCAGACCGATTCCGGTATTCCCGCTGGTCGCTTCCACGATCGTGCCGCCGGGCTTGAGACGACCGTCCCGTTCCGCCGCCTCGATCATGCTTAATCCGATGCGGTCCTTTACGCTGCCGCCCGGATTCATGGACTCCAGCTTGACCAGCATTTCCGCCCAATGGGGTTCCGGAATTCGTTTCAGTCGAAGGACCGGGGTGCCGCCGATGATTTCACAGATGCTGTCGTAAATCCTGTCATGCATTATTCAATTCTACCGTGCTCGAAGCTTTAGCCGTGAAGGTAAGCCACGGATTTAACGGATTGAACGGATTTAATCCGCTAAATCCGTTCAATCCGTGGCTTATCCTTTCCGATAAAATCGTCGGATATTGCGTATCGATCGAGATTGGGGAGCCTGCCAGGCAACACAATATCCGCCGGGTTTATCGGACTCGGAAACACCTTCGGCTTCCATTGGCCACGGAATTGCCCGAAGCTCCAGCGCACGGCGTTTTGATGAAGCACTTCGTCAAAGTCGCGCGACATTCGGACTTTAAGTCTGATATCCCCGCGATTTCTTGTCCTCAGCCGTTACGCTTGACGTAACGCGTATCACAGTTTAATGGTAATATGATCGTAAGCTATCGATCGAAACGGAGTCAGGCTTTTGCTGCCGGCAGGCGTGTGAAGGCTTTTGCCGGAATTGAGCGGTCGGCCCGGCTGAAGCTGGACCGGTTGGAGGCTGCCACCATGTTGAAAGACCTGGCTGCATTGCCCGGCAATCGTTTCGAAGCGCTGGCTGGCGACCGGAAGGGACAATATAGTATTCGAATCAACGACCAGTGGCGGATTTGTTTCGAATGGCCGGACAAATCTCCTGGCCCTCAGAACGTCGAAATCGTCGATTACCACTAGCTGAGAAAAAAGAGAAATGGCAATCAAAGCAATTCATCCGGGCGAACACCTTGCTGAAGAACTAGAGTCATTAAAGATGAGCGCCGCGGAATTGGCGCGGAAGCTCGACGTTCCAACAAACCGCATTACATCCATCATTAATGGCCAGCGCGCCATCACTGGCGACACTGCTCTCCGACTCGCGCACTTTTTCGGCACGACGGCGGAGTTCTGGTTGAATTTGCAGATCCTTTATGACTTGCGCGTCGCCGAGCAAAAGGCCGGAAAGGATATTCAGCGTCTACCAAAGCTCAAACGCGCCTTGAGAACAAAGCCTAAGGATTATGCGATGGCTATTCGTGGTCTGGCCAAAAAATCATTCCCCTATAAGTACCTCAAGAAGGAACGCGCATCCTGGTAGTTCCAAACCGCGGGTTGTCAAACTTCCTTTCGCGGACACTTTGACTGGACCCCAACGACATTGGATATTGCTGATTCCGCCGCCTTGCTTCGAGCTCACTACAATCTAAAGACGCCCGATGCAATCCAGGCGGCGACCGCTTTAGCTTCAAAGGCCACTGGTCTGGTCTCCAACGATCCGGCATTTGCGAGGGTATCCGAGCTCGATACCATTATTCTGGATGACTTGCTGCCCACGACCGGGTGAAAGCCAACAAGCCGCGGACGGACGCACAAGAAAATCGACCGTGTTTGCAAACCTCTAATAAATTCCCCAGTCCAACGTCATCAAATCAGAACCCGATTACACGGTTCCCTCACCCCGCAAAGGAGATGACGTATGAAGTCCATTGTTATTGGAATGTGCGTTGCGTGTTTGGTTGCAGGCGGCTTGTGGGCTCAGAACACTGTTAAAGCCAAGAAGTTAGCGGTCGACCCGCCGACCTGGTCCGTGGCTGTGGAGAAGGGCGCAAAGTGGCTCGCTTCGGTGCAGGGCGCGGACGGTGGCTGGGGGCAGGACGGCGGTGAGACGTCTTATATCCGCCAGACCGAGCACCTGGAATCCACCGGAAACGATGTGGCGAATACAGCGGTTGCCGCCCTGGCATTGCTGGAAGCCGGCCGCGCCTACAGGCCGAATGTCGATCGGGCGGTTGATTTCATTTTGAAAAAAGTCGAGATCAGCCCGAAGGACGGACTGGCCGTCACGGATCAGCAGGGGACGCAGATCCAGCGGAAGCTGGGCCCTTACATCGATACATTTCTGACATCGATGCTGCTGGCGCGCATCGATGGCACGATGCCGAAGGCGGATCAGAACGTACGTGTCCGGCATGCACTGGAAAAATGCGTGGCCAAGATCGAACGGAATCAGAAAAGCGATGGCAGTTGGAACGTTGCGGGCGGCTGGGCTCCGGTTCTCGGAACATCGATGGCGTCGCGCAGTCTTTTTGAAGCGCAGCAAAAGGGAGTGCGGGTGAATGCCGAAGTGGCCGCCTCGGCGGAGCGTTATGCCGCGAATGCGATTACCGTTACTGCCGCGGCCGGCGGAGCCGTGAGCGCGGATTCTGCGGGTGTGCCGCTTTACCAGAGTGCTCAGGCGCTCGAGCAGCTGAGTCGAACGGAAGCGGACCGGAAGAAGAATGCCACACAGATCGCGGGGCTCCAGGGTCAGATCTCCAATCAACAGTTTGTGGCCGGCTTCGGATCCATCGGGGGCGAGGAGTTCTTCTCGTATCTCAACATCAGCGATAGTTTGAAGCGAACCGGCGGTGAAGAGTGGAAGAAGTGGAGTTCCGATACGTCGAAGAAAATCCTGAACCTGCAGAACAGCGACGGGACGTGGTCGGGCCATCACTGCATCACGGGGCGTGTTGCCGTCACCAGCGCGGCGATTCTGAACCTGATCGCCAATCGTGAGCCGAGCCGTGAGAATCAGCCGTGAAGATCAGCCGGCGCGCCTTCCTTCTGACTGCAGCGGCGGCGGCCTGTTCACGTCACGATGAGCAGACGCCGCTGCGGAGGGCGGTGGATTATCTGTGGGCGCAGCAGGCTGAAGACGGCGGCTTTCACAGCGCCACTTACGGCTTGCTGCGTTCCGGCCAGTCGTTGACTCCATTCGTCCTGAACGCGCTGCTCTCCGTGCCGGATTCGGTTGTCCGGGCAAGGCCGGCAGCGCTTGATCGGGCGTTTGCGTTCCTCAAGAGGAACACCAGCGACGATGGAGAAATCGGCCGCATGGATGAAACCGCTGCCGACTATCCCAACTATGCGACGGCTCTGGCCGTCACCGCGATGGTGAAAGCCCGGCGCTCTGGCCGCGATCCGGACGTCGCGCGGATGATCGGACATCTGCGCGCGCAGCAATTTTGCGAAGCAGGGGACTGGAAAAAGGAAGACGCTCCATATGGCGCCTGGGGGATGGGAGGCCCAGTCTACCGTCGTCCGGATACGGGTCACGTCGACCTGTCGATGACGCGCTGCGTGCTGGAAGCCTTGCAAGCCGCCGGAGTACCCGGATCCGATCCCGCGGTGACAAAAGCACTGGTGTACCTGAAGCGATCCCAGAATCCTGATGGCGGGTTTTTCTTTTCCGCCGTTAATCCGGAGATCAACAAAGCCGGTGAGGCGAACGGGGGATTCATCAGCTACGGTACGGCTACGGCTGACGGTGTTCTTGCCCTGCGTTCGGCTGGAATCGATGAGTCGGATGAGCGTATCGTCAGGGCGCTTCAATGGCTCAAGGTGCATCACCATGCCGAGCACGCCCCCGGTTTTGAGGGAACAGCGCGGGAGGCGTGGGGATCCGGGCTGCGGTTCTATTATGCGTACGTTATTTCGAGAGCGATGCCGGGTCTGGTGGTGAATCTTCCGTCGCAGGACGCGGATGGCGGCTTCCGGAACCCGAACAAAATGGTGAAGGAGGATGATCCGCTTATTGCGACCAGTTGCGCGGTTTACACGTTTAAATAAGCCACGAATTGAACGAATTAAACGAATTCAATTCGTTCAATTCGTGGCTAAGATCCCAGGGATTTACCGGGTTTCCTGCACTTCCAGCGATTCGAGACGGATCTCGGACAGTTCTGAAATGAGTTCGGCGGCCCAGCGATAGACGTTATGCTCGCGGACGACCTTGCGCATGTGCCGCATGCGCGCGTGTCTTTCCTCGAGAGGCATTTCGAGAGCCCGGCGGATCATCTCTGCGGTTTGATTCGTGTCGTACGGATTGACGAGCAGGGCGTCCTTCAATTCGTGGCTGGCTCCAGTGAACTGGCTGAGGATCAGGACGCCATCTTCATCATCCCTGTTGGCGACGAACTCCTTGGCCACGAGATTCATGCCATCGTGCAGGGAAGTCACCAGACAGAAATCCGCGGCCTTGTAAAAGGGCTCGATTTCGCTGTGGCTATGGTGCGTGCTGAACAACACGATCGGTTGCCAGGTTTCCGTTCGCAGACGCCGGTTGATGCGGTTAACCTCCGACTGCACCTCGTCGAGAAGGTCCTGGTAGCGTTTGATACTCGTGCGGCTTGGCGCCCCGAACTGGACAAAAGTGAATTGCTCGCGATAATTCGGATATTTATCCAGAAAACATTCGATGCCACGAAACCGCTCCAGAAGCCCTTTCGTGTAATCGATGCGATCGACGCCCACTCCGAGAAACAGGATGTCCGCACCGATTTGAGCAAAAACCTCCGCTCGATTCTGCTCCGGAGTCATTGCGTAGCCTCTATCCCCAGCCCGTTCCGGTAACGCGACGCTGATGGGGTGCGGGCGCACCAGCGTCAAACGGTCATTTCGATTCACCGTAAAGCGATCCCATTCGATCCGGCTTTGCAGTGACTGATCCACCGTCTCCAGAAAATTGTTGCAATGCGCCTGGATGTGGAAGCTGACCAGATCCGCTCCCAACAGCCCCTCGAGCAACTCGCGCTCCCAGGGGCAGATCCTGAAAGCTTCGGCGTTCGGCCATGGGATATGCCAGAAAATGGCAACCCGGGCATCGGGACGAACGGCCTTGATCATGCCGGGAACCAATGCGAAGTGATAGTCCTGAATCAACACGAATGGCTGCTCGGTTCCCTCGATCTCCTCGAGAACGGTTTGCGCAAACTTCTCGTTGACGCGTTTGTAACACTCCCAATCCTCGGTGCGGAAAACGGGCCGCGTGTGCGCGATATGGCAGAGGGGCCAGATTCCTTCGTTCGAGAAGCCGAGGTAGTAGCCCTCCTCATCTTCCTTCGTCAGCCAGACGCGCCGTAATGTGTAATGCGGATGATCCGGTGGAACTCGAACGTGGTCCTGTGCGTCGACCGTTCGACGGTCGGCACTTGCCGAGCCGTGGGCGATCCACGTGCCGTCGCAGGCGCATAGGATGGGTTCGAGAGCCGTCACCAGTCCGCTTGCGGGCACGCGGACCTCGATTCCATTGTTGCCGTAGACATGCTCGTAGGGTTCGCGGTTGGAGAGTACAAAAAGCGAACTGCCGTCCAGGCGCTTCTGAATACTGGCGCGCAGGCGGTCCGCAGTCCAGAGCGAATCCCCGGCCTCCCGCAGCTGCGCTTCCTCCTTGGCGGCGGCGCGCGCCTCAGTCAGTTTCTGCCCCAGAGTCGCCGCTTCCGCGGATAATGGTCCGAGAAATCCCTTGGTCATCCGGTACGGGAAGGGAGCAACCTTGCCGTTCCGGAGATCCTTCATCCATGCCGCAACCCGGGTGATTGGTCCGTCGATCGTCCAGCGGATCACGAAGAAGGTAATCAAGATGATCAGGAAGACTTGAATCACCACGTGCCAGAGTGCTTCACGCCAGATCTGGGTGCTTTGCGCTTCGATGTAAGAAGCATCGTGAAACACGATGAGGATGCCGGCGATTTCGGCATCGCGGTGCAGCGGCACCGCAAAGAGGTGCATCGACAATCCGCCGAGAGGCACATACTCGTCGGCAGCGCCGTCCTCATCTTTGCTGCGGGCAAACACAGCGGGAGGAGATTTCAGATCCGGTCCGAGTTTCGGACTCATCGCCAGTTCTTTTCCTTTTACGTCGTAAACAGCAACTCCAACGAGATGCTCCCGGTTCCCGAATCGCTCCACAATTCGCCGGAGTCGACTGGTCGCCCCGCTTTGCAGGAGAGGTTCCACTGTTTCCTGGAGGCTTTCCGTGAGGATTTGCGCCCGTCGTTCGAGGTCGGCCCGCAAAGCTCGTTTTTCGGATCGAACCTGGCCGCGGGCAACTATAAACGTGACCAGCGTGATGGCTATAGCGAGGACCGGGATCAGGCGAAAGCTAAGCTTCATTACATCCCCCTTAGCGTGTGTGGCAAACTGTGCAATCGGAGTTCCGCTTACACGTTTCAATGAGGTCCTTTGTTAACTGCAGGTTATGGTCACTGAGGTATGGAGAAACGTTCCCTGGCAGGGATTCTTTCCCGGAGGAAGGAATAAGCCACGGATTGAACGGATTGAACGGATTGAAATCCGTTTAATCCGTTCAATCCGTGGCTTATTCTCGAATTCATGGCTGATCCGCTCTGGTATAAGGATGCGATTATTTATGAGACACACGTCAAGGCGTTCTTCGACAGTAATCGCGATGGCATTGGCGACTTTCAAGGCCTGATCGAGAAACTGGATTATCTCCAGGAACTGGGCGTCACCTGTCTGTGGCTGCTGCCGTTTTTCCCATCTCCCCTGCGCGACGACGGTTACGACATCGCCGACTACGAAGACGTGCATCCGGGCTACGGCACACTCCCCGATTTCAAAAGATTTCTTGCCGCGGCGCATGAGCGGAACCTGCAGGTCATCATCGAGCTTGTCATCAATCACACTTCCGACCGGCACCCGTGGTTTCAGAGGGCGCGCGAGGCTCCGCCGAATTCCTTCGAGCGCGATTTCTATGTGTGGAGCGATTCGAACAAGAAGTTCGGCGAGGCCCGCATTATTTTCTCGGATACGGAAAAATCAAACTGGGCATGGGATTCCGTCGCCAATGCCTATTACTGGCATCGCTTCTACTCTCATCAACCCGATTTGAACTTCGACAATCCTGCCGTTCTCGAACATGTGATCCGGGCCATGAAGTTCTGGCTCGATATGGGAGTCGACGGATTGAGGCTGGATGCGATTCCGTATCTTGTCGAGCGGGATGGCACCAACTGCGAAAACCTGCCCGAAACGCACGTTTTGATCAAAGCCATCCGCAGGGAGCTGGACCGTTACGAAAACCGCATGATGCTTGCCGAGGCCAATCAATGGCCTACCGATGTTCGTCCGTATTTCGGGGACGGGGACGAATGTCACATGGCATTCCATTTTCCAGTCATGCCGCGAATCTTCATGGCGCTCCGCATGGAAGACCGGCATCCCATCACCGATATCATGAGGCAAACGCCGGAAATTCCAGCGAACTGCCAGTGGGGATTGTTTCTCCGCAATCATGATGAACTGACCCTCGAGATGGTTTCTGCAGACGAACGGGATTACATGTACCTCGCCTACAGTGCGGATCCGAAAATGAAAATCAATGTAGGCATTCGCAGACGACTTGCTCCGCTGATGGAAAACGATCGGCGCCGCATAGAACTCTTGAACAGCCTTTTGCTTTCGTTCCCCGGCACGCCAATCATTTATTACGGTGATGAAATCGGAATGGGGGACAACGTCTATCTCGGCGACCGGGATGGCGTGCGGACGCCCATGCAATGGAGCCCCGACCGCAATGGCGGATTCTCCAGAGCCGATCCGGCACGCGTGTACAGCCCCATCATCATGGATCCTGTGTATGGCTACCAGGCCGTGAACGTCGAAGCGCAGACGAACGACCCGAGCTCGCTCCTGCACTGGATGCGCCACATGATCGCCTTGAGAAAGCTGTTCAAGGTTTTCGGTCGTGGCACCATCGAATTCCTCGAGCCGAGGAACCGGAAAGTTCTGGCGTACTTGCGACGCGACGAGAACGACCAGATCCTTTGCGTGGCGAACCTGTCGAGATTCGCGCAGCCGGTTGAACTGGACCTGTCCCCGTTTGCGGG
Source organism: uncultured Acidobacteriota bacterium (assembly GCA_963738025.1). Classification (GTDB taxonomy): domain Bacteria; phylum Acidobacteriota; class Terriglobia; order 20CM-2-55-15; family 20CM-2-55-15; genus 20CM-2-55-15. Next base: position 667,787 of record CAVTWA010000005.1, read on the forward strand.
AATGAGACCTGTCGAGATGTTTGGTTACTCCGATTTTCCGGTTCTCGGAACGACTCCATACCAGCTCAGCCTGAATCCGTACGGCTTCTACTGGTTTGAGCTGCATCGCTCCGCCGAACCGGTCGAAGTCCGGCCGGCAGCAGGGCTCGAGGAAGTGAAAGAATTCTCCGTGGCGGGGTGGCGGGATCTGTTTGAGAGCGAAACTGGAGAAGTGCTGGAAACGCAGGTTCTCCCGGCCTTCTTATCCCTCCAGCCATGGTTCCAGGGAAAAGGAAGGCAAATCGAGTCGGTCCGCATCCGCGACTGGGTGGAGTTCCGCGGATATACGCCGATGCTCGCGATTGCTCTGCTGCGTGTTCGATATTCCGGTCGCGATCTGGAGACGTACTGCCTTCCACTGGTGATCACAATCACAGAAGCCGGGAACGCCGGCTTGAAGGACAAAACGTCCGGGGACGCACTCTGCCGGCTGAAGCTGCCACAGGGAACCGGGATCCTGTCCGACGCGCTCGTCGACGATAAGGCCTGTCGAATACTGTTGAGTGCCATCAAGTCGGGGAAACAGTTCGACACCCGCCGCGGAGTCATTTGCGTCCGGCCGACGGGTGCGTTCGATCCGGTATATGAAGCTTTGGGCTCTGAGCCGAAGGTTCAGCGTGGGGAGACCGGGCACACCGATACCGCTGTTTTCTTCGGCGGTAAGTTGATGCTGAAGGTTTACAGGAAGCTGGAATCCGGGATTAACCCGGATATCGAAGTCCGGCGATTTCTTGCCGAGGAAGCTGGATTCAAGGGCATTCCGCGCTTGGACGGGGCTGTCGAATATGATCCCCGGGGGGCTGAGATCGAGACGCTCGCCATGTTCCAGGCGGCAGTTGAAACGGAGGAGGATGGCTGGACATGGACTCTCGATGAGCTGGCCCGGTACTACGACTATTGCGCGAGCCTTGGAGATAAACGCGAAGCGACTGCCGTTTCGCAGGAAGCGTTAGGAATATCGTTGAATGCAATTGACGCGCTTGCCCGCTTTACTGCCAGGCTTCATCTCGCACTCGCATCGTCAAACACGAACACCGCTTTTGCACCGGAGCCGCTTCAGGCCGAAGACTTGAAGCACTTGTCCCGGAGTTGTCGAAGGAAAATGGAAGCGGCCTTCAGTCGATTGGAGCAGACGATCCCCGATCAATCCGAAGACCTCACGCGCGGCGCCCGGACGCTTATCGGCGGGAAGGAATTTTTCCTGGAGCGGCTGCGCGTTTTCGAATCGTCGGGAATTCAGGCGTTCAAGATCCGTGTTCACGGCAACTATGATCTGGGACACGTGCTCCGGGCCAGGAATGACTACTTCGCGATCGATTTTGAAGGCGACGGGATGCGTTCATCGTCTGAACGACGGGCCAAGACTTCCGCGCTGACAGATGTGGCAGGGATGCTGCGTTCTCTCAGTTACGCAGCCCGGGCGGGGCTTGTCCATCATGCCAGCCAGAGAGTGGGTGAGTTGCAGGACCTGCGCGCATTTGCCGGTCTGTGGGAGCGGCAGACTTCGTCCGTATTCCTGAAAACCTATTGTGAGGGGATTACGGATACGAGGCTTTTGCCTGCCGGGAACGATCTGCGCACGCTGCTGGAAATATTTATCCTGGAAAGAGCGTTTCATGAGCTGCAATACGAGATTAATAATCGTCCGCAGTTCATTCACATTCCCCTGTACGGCCTGCTGAGCATTCTCGAAGGAGGATAAGCCACGAATTAAACGAATTGAACGAATTCAATCCATTAAATTCGTTAAATTCGTTCAATTCGTGGCTTATCACAGATGCTGCAACCGTTCGTCTTTCGTCTCGTCGCTTCGGTCCTGTTTCTCCCAGGATCGGCGGACCATATCTTGCGAGCCCAACCCCAGCGCGAGAGCGAGCGCCAGGACGATTCCGCCAAACAGAATCGCAAACGATATCGTGACGATCTGGCCGCCAATTCCCAGGTGTTCGAGCGCCATTGCAGCCGCCAGAACCATGACCATCCACTTGACTCCGAGGCTTACAAGCCGCGCAGACTGAATTTTAAAATTCACGGCGCCGATCAAGACACTGCGGGCCAGGAAACGAGCGGCGACGGTTCCGACCGCGAGGATGACGACCGCAGCGAGGACGTGCGGAATGTAGTCGAACAGCCGGACGACGAGCATTGACGTCAGCGAGGCGTCCAGCGCATAAATTCCAACCAGGAGCCCGATCAGAATGATGCACCAGCTGACGATTTGACTTGCCATGACGGAGGGGCTGCGCTGGGGTGACCATTCGGCAAACTCCGGAAATCCCCAACGGTGCACGACCTCGTCGAAATCGACCCGGCGAAGAAACCGGCGAAGCGCCACACGGATAATGAATGCCACCAGGATCGTGATTAAGAAGACCACAATGAATGCGAGCACTCCCGGCAGAAAGTTGGCTATCCCCGATAGGATGCGGTTAGCCGATTGCTCCAGGAGCCTGTTGATTTGAGCCCACATTGTCCCTCCTCAGTGATCGTGGATGAGAACTCGAGTCACGGCATGAAACGGTCCGGCCAGCGCCACCGTGAAATCAAATATGGTTTTTCAGCCTCGTACGCCCTGCACAGATTGTCGATGCGAAGAGAGACTTCACGCGGCCTCGATTCACGGACGTTCAGAACGAATGAAGCCACCCAGCCCAGATACAGCGGAGTCAAAGCGCCCATCAGGTGGTCGCGTCCGAGAGTACGCAGGTGATAGGCGACGGAGAAGTCGTAGATGGCGCGTACCCAGACTTCATCCGGAAAACGAAACTCACCGTCCGGTTGCCGGCTCATTTTCTTCAGTTCGAGGAGCGTCGCAGGCGGCAGAATCAGCGCCCAGAGTTCGTGCAGATTCGCGAATCCAAGCCGGAACTTTTCGATCATCGATTGGACATCAATAACCGGATCCTCGGCCTCGGGATCAAAGCGCAATCCGAAAGTGGGCACCGGTTCCGACCCGCGCACGCGTTGCCATTGTTCCGCCCTCGACTCCACCTGCCCGAACAACGACCCGACCGTCTCCGTTAATACCGAGCTTAACTCCAGCGGCGGCTCTCTCCTGACGCGCGGTCTGGCGCCGAGCAGCGCTTGACAGATTTTGAAACCGCCGTGAACTGCTTCGAGTGTCGTACAGAGGTCCACTGTCTGGTGACGTATTTCACGATTCCATTTGTTGTCGGAAAGACAATGTCGAATGAAAGTCCCGGAGAATCCGAAGTCGATGCCTAGCGGCTGCCGGATCTGTTTGCCAAACAGCGCGCGAATGACTGGATAAAGAATTCCGGTGGTTATCGTGCCTTCATATTTATTAAAGAGATATTGCGGCGCGACAAAATCAAAACCAGATTCCAGTACCGGTTGAACCAGGGAGTTGATCCATTCTGGCGGAACGGTTTCCAGGCCAGGTTCAATAACGCAGCATGCCCGAACTCCCAGCTGTTCCGCAGTTGAAAAAATCGTCTGGAAGGCACTGTCGCGCCCGGGTATTCCGTAAGCAGACACGGCTAACTTGTGTACCGGATACAATGGATACGACGTCTGGATGAAGTTCGACCAGCCGTTCAGTGCGTCCCTGGCGCGGGTCAAGGTCGAATCATCCGAGCCGCCATCGGCCTGCATGATGACTGTCCTGTACTCCGGGTATCGCAGTGCACCGCTTCGAGCAGCGTTTACGAGGGGGACGATCGTATCTGCATTGTTATAGGTCGGTATCCCTACGAGAATGTCTGCCGCGCCGACTTCCTGAATCGCCGCGCCGCCGTTTTGCATAACAACACCGAAGTCCGGCAATCTCTGAAACTCCCGATCCGCATAGCGGTTTATTGGTCGCAGTAACCATTCTACAGACGAAACGCTCTCGGATAAGTGGAAGGATTCGTGAAGCCGCAGGGTGGCCCCCTCTAAAGACCTGAATGTAATGGATGCGATGTGAACCTGGTTTGGCTGTGACTTGGTGCCCCAGTCCCCGCCTGAGTCAGGCGGGGTGCCTTCGCGCAGCGAAGGCGGGGCGGTCTGTTCAAAGTTCGCGCGCAGCGCGCTCCTTATGGATTTCCGCACGCGCGGCACCGCGCCCATCGTAGCGAATCTGTTTGATTGCGTTCTACAATGCTGCTTTCATTCAGTTTGTCGAAAAAGGACTCCGTATGAAATCACTCTGTTCCCGGATCGCTATCATTGCCGCGGTGGCTCTGTTCACTTCGGGTTTATATGCACAAGAAAAGGCTCATGCCGTATTGGGCGCATGGGGTGTCGAGCTTTCCGGTATGGACAGGACTGCCCGGCCCGGCGACGACTTCTTCCGTTATGTGAACGGCAGCTGGTACGACGGGACCGTCATTCCTCCGGATCGAACGCGAACAGGCTCGTTTGACGAACTGTCGATTCTCAGCGAGAAACGCGAACTCGAGATCGTCAGCGAACTCGAAGCGAAGCCGTACGACCGCCTGAACAGCGAAGAAAAACAACTGCGCGATCTGTACGATGCATTCATGAATACCGACGCCATCGAGAAAAACGGACTCGCCCAGGCGCAAAAAGCGCTCGAGTCTTTCGCCTCCCTTCAAACACTGGATGACGTTGCGCGTGCGATGGCCAACCGGTCGATCGATGCCGACCGTTTGTTTTCGACCAGTGTGGCTCCCGACGCGAAGAACTCGAACGTCTACGTCATGACGCTCGGGCAGTCCGGCCTCGGCTTGCCGAACCGCGATTATTACCTTCGCGACGACAAAGAAATCGCCGCCACGCGCGATGCGTATCGCACCTACATGGCAAACATGCTGGGGATGACCGGCGCTGAAAATACCGTTGCGCGGGCGGCCGCCGTTCTTGCACTCGAGACTGAAATTGCCAGACTGCACTGGACCGCTGCGGAGCAACGTATCGCCGACAAGACTTACCATCCCATGACGGTGGCGGCGATGGCGGATTATGCGGCCGGGTTCCCCTGGTCGTCGTTTCTCGCAGCCTCAGACTTTCAGACCAGCGGCCCGAAAGGCGATCGGATCATCGTCGTACGGGAAAATACCGCCTTTCCGGGGCTGGCAAAGCTGTTCGCCGCCACGCCCGTGGCGGTCTGGCGCGACTGGTTGACGGTGCATTACCTGCATCGCATCAGCGCGTATCTGCCGAAACGTTTTGATGACGCCGACTTCGAGTTCTACGGCAAGGTCCTCAATGGTCAGGCCGAGCCGCTCGACCGGAACAAACGAGCTGTCCAGTTGCTCGACTCGCGGCTGTCCGACGCGCTGGGCAAGATCTATGTTGCGAAGTATTTTCCCGCTCCATCGAAGGTAAAAGTCGAACAGCTCGTCGCCAATCTTCTGAAGGCGTACGACGCGGATATCCGCTCGATTCCCTGGATGACCGCCGAGACGCGCCAGAAGGCGCTGGATAAACTGCATGCGTTCACGCCGCACATCGGCTATCCCGGCAAGTGGCACGACTATTCGGACCTGACCATACGGCGCGATGATCTGATTGGCGATATTTCCCGCAGCGACGCTTTCGAATGGCGCTACCGTATCGACCGCATCGATGCCCCCGTGGACCGCGACGAGTGGAGTCTGACCGCTCCGACAGTGAACGCCAACTACAGAGGCTCGTCGAACGCGATTTTCTTTCCGGCTGCGATCCTGCAACCGCCGTTCTTCGACCCGAATGCCGATGATGCCGTGAACTATGGCGCCATCGGCGTCGTGATCGGCCACGAAATCAGCCACGGCTTCGATGACCAGGGCAGCAAACGTGACGGCGCGGGAAACCTGATCAGCTGGTGGACGGATGCCGACCGCACGGCATTCGAAGAGCGCACGTCCAAGCTCGGTCTTCAGTATGACCAGTACGAAGCCCTGCCCGGCCTGCACGTGAACGGGAAGCTCACGATGGGTGAGAATATCGGCGACCTCTCCGGCGCCGCCATCGCTTTCCGGGCCTACCATATTTCTCTCGGCAGCAAGACCGCCCCGGTGATCGACGGATTCACGGGCGATCAGCGATTCTTTCTCGCGTATGCACAGGTGTGGAGGGAGAAACTGCGGGAAGGACGCACGCGCCGGGGGATACTATCGGATCCGCACAGTCCTCCGCAATTTCGTGTGGTCGGCATCGTCCGCAACATCGATGCGTGGTACGAGGCATTCGGCGTCAAGCCGGGTGACAAGTATTACCTGGCTCCCGCTGAGCGCGTGAAGCTGTGGTAAGTGTCGTTCTGGCTCGGCCGTCATTACTGGAAGCTGAAAAATGCATTGGCGGGGTGGAGGTAACCTGGTCTGGTGAACGGTGACAGCCCTGTGACTGGCGGGGACTGCAGGCATGCTATCGTGACGTCCATTCTTGTTTTGGACATCTGTGGCCGAAGGCCGTGGCTCTGACGCCGCTACGCGGCTAATAAAAAACGCGAGCCGACCGGGGGTGTCAGTGAACGGGAACGCGGCGTTTCGGCCGCCGTAATTGAGGCCGGCTCACGCTCGAGAATAGCGGCGATGACACTGGCGGGGCTCTTTCCTTTGGGCAAACGTATGCCGCGTGAATTGCCAATCTGGACCAATCTCGTCTTCAAAATGCTGCTTCCTCCGAAGTGATTACATTGTATTTGCCCGGCGGTCCTTTAAGGCAAGCAGGAAGAAATCGCTCAGCCGGGGTTTTACCTGCCGGGACCGGTAGGAATTCAAGACTTCACCAGTCGATGGCGGAAGCCCAGGTGCTCGATTTGTACTGGAGAACCGAGCGCATTCTGGAGGTCTTCTTCCGATGACATTTCAAAGCATTCCGCCGCCGCAGAACAAACGCTTCGTGCGGCGTTTAAAGGCTTTCGGCTTTCTTCTCGTCTTCGCGGCTCAGATCTCGTCCTCTCAGCCAGGCCCGGACCCTTTCGGGTTTTTCGAGCCATCGATAACGATCACCGGCGCTGAGCGCAGTCAACTCGATGGCGGTCAACCGATCGCTCGTGTCCTGCAGTCCACGGGACCCGAGGTCGCGGTGCTCGCTGCCGTCCCGGTGAGCGTCGATGGAGATCGTCTCGTGGCCTGGGAGCAGCGAATAGAGGAGTTAAAGAAGAACCGGTACGTGTTAGCCATCGGCCGGTTTTCCGACCCGCCACGGATCGAGGATCTGGCCAACCTCGAACTTGACGACCACGACGTGGCGGCGATTCGATCCTGCCGGCCTGAGCACTGCGAACTCAAGTTATCCGCGGACGAGATGGCGCAATTGCAGCGTGCGGAGGGGAAAGGCGACGCCATTCAGCAGGCATTTCGCCAGATGATCCTGGATCGCGTAAAGCAGTATCTGGCGAATGGTCAGCTGCCGCCCGACCAGGATCACCATCAACAGGTGCAGCCTGGATCCCGCTTCGACTCGCTTCTGGATCACACACCGTTTCTGGCCGATCATCTGCCTCAATTCGCGGAAGACCTGCGGAATTCCCCGTCGAAGCCTCAGACAGGAGTCGAGACGTTCCTGTACTGGTCCAAAGAACACGTCGCGCGGAAGGCGGTGATCAGCGTTACTCAGTTAAGCATTTTACGCAGTCGCGATCCCGGGATGCCGGAGGCGCTGATCGTTGGCAGAGATATTTTTTCGACGCACTATGTCAATGCGTCGTTGAGCATAACGGCGCTCATTCGCGGCGCCGGCCGGACCAACTATCTGGTGTATGTGAATCGAACCGATGTGGATGTGTTGCACGGCATGTTCGGAGGGATGATCCGGCGGTCGATACAGGACCATTTAAAAGATTCGGCCAACGTGCTGGAGGACCTCCGCAAGCGGCTGGAAAGCGGCGAACCGCCGCTTGCATCGCCGAACGTTTCAGCGCACTCCTGATTCACGTTTCTTCGTCATTGTGGGCGCGGTCTATGACCGCGCGCTTTACCTGGAATCAAGAAAAACGCGCGGTCATAGACCTGCGGGCCAATGCCAACTTTGTAAAGGTTTGAATGTAATGGATGCGATGTACACCTGGTCTGGCTGCAACGCGTTGACCAGTCCCCGCCTTACTAAGGCGGGGACTGGCAGACACCAACCGCGGCATCCATTCTTGTTTTGGACAGCTCAGGTCATAGACCGCGCCTACAATCAGCGTTTTTAGCCGCTCCGCGGCTAAAAGCCCTCGCTTGTTCTATAATCCGTGCCGATTATGAGTTTGACTATCGGCACACGGCTCGGTCCCTACCAGATCGGCGAGCAGCTGGGTGCTGGCGGCATGGGGGAGGTTTACCGGGCGATCGATGTGCGTCTGGATCGTACGGTCGCGATCAAGGTACTCCCGCAGAGTCTGGCCGGCGATCCGCAGGGACTCGAGCGTTTTGAGCGCGAGGCGAAAGCGATCGGCAGTCTGAATCATCCCCACATTTGTGTGCTCTACGACGTCGGCCGGCAGGATGACATGCCGTACATCGTCATGGAGCACATCGAAGGTCCGACTCTCGAAAAGCTCCTGCAGAGAGGACCGCTGCCGCTCGACTCTGTTTTCGAATACGCGCTCCAGATTGCGGATGCGCTGAATAAAGCGCATGCGCACGGCATCGTGCATCGGGACCTCAAGCCGGGAAACATCATGGTGGCGAAGTCCGGCATCAAGCTGCTGGATTTCGGTCTTGCCAAACTGCGGGAACCGGCAGGCGCGTCTCCTCTTTCTGAAATGCGCACGCAAAGATCAGCGGAGCCTCTTACGGCGCAGGGAACAATTCTGGGAACCTTGCAGTACATGGCGCCCGAACAACTGGAGGGTGAGGAGGCGGACGCCCGCACGGATATCTTTGCGTTCGGATTGATCCTGTACGAAATGACGGCGGGGAAGAAAGCCTTTCACGGCAAGAGCCAGGCAAGCCTGATTGGTGCGATTCTCAAGGACACGCCCGAACCGCCGTCGAGCCTGCGGCCCGGCATTCCCCCGGCATTGGACCGGGTGATCGGTGCATGCCTGGAAAAAAATCCGGAGGAGCGCTGGCAGAGCGTCAGGGACATGGCGCGCGAATTGAACTGGCTGCGGCAGCCGGCCGCAGTGCTGCCGGAACACTCCACGGCAGCCGTTTCTTCAGGAAGGGTTTCGCGTCTGGCCTGGACACTGGCTGTTGTATTCGGCATCGGCACGCTGGGTTTACTCCTGCAACTGTACCGAAACCCTTCGACGGTTCTTCCGGTGACGCGGCTCTCCGCAGAACTTCCGCGGGAGCAGTTGTATAACGGGCTTTCGAGTCCCGGGCGGGCCATCGCGATTTCGCCGGATGGCCGCACCCTGGTGTACGTCAGCGGATCGCCCCAGCCGAACCGTCGGATCTACATGCGGCGTCTGGATCGAACCGCACTTCAACCCGTCGCCGGGACAGAAGGGGCGGTGCAGCCCTTCTTCTCGCCGGATGGGAAGTGGCTTGCTTTTTTTACAATCTCCGGTGAACTGAAGAAACTGTCGCTGGATCAGGGCAGTGTTCCGGTGACATTGGTAAAAGGACTTTTCAACGGCCAATGGTGTTTTGGCGTCTGGCGGGACGACAATGTCATCATCTTCAGCGCCTTTGAGAATCTCCTCCAGGTCTCCGCGGATGGAGGCACGCCCACAGCGCTGACGAACATCGACGCTGCAAGCTCCGAGTCTTATCATGAGTTTCCGCAAGTGGTGCAGTCCACTGGTGACGTGGTATTTACCGTTGGTCTCAAGGACGGCAAGAGCCGTGTGGACCTGATCCGGAAAGACAACAAGCAACGTTCGACGATTCTCCAGGATACGAGAGGCGTTCTGTTGACGCATTCCGGGCAACTCCTGTTCAGCCGTGACGGTGTCATGATGGTGGCGCCGTTCGACGCACAGCAACGCCGGATCTCGGGCCCGGCGGTTGCGTCGCCGGAATCGGTTGTCACGGAGGCTGGCATCCTGCGCAACTCGGCATTTGGCAACCTTCAAGCTGCTATCGCGGATGACGGTACGCTGGCGTACGTGCCGCCAAATGCCGATAAAGCGGAGGACACTATCGGGTGGTTGGACATCAAAGGTGAATTCGCTGCGGCCGGGACAGTAGCAGGGTACATTTCCGACGCATCGCTGTCTCCTGACGGCAAGACTGTGGCTTTCGTGTCCGATGCCCGCGTTTCGCTTTTCGATCTCGCCAGGTCCGTGACGACGCCGCTGAATCTTGGTGACCGGCAGACCGAAACCGTATCGTGGCACCCGGACGGCAAACGCCTCACGCTGGGCGGACCCTCCCTGTCGTTGTACGATCTCGACGCTCGCAAAGAAACGGTGCTCGTCGACGTAGGACGGCCAAAGCGCGGGGCCGTGTGGTCGCCGGACGGCCGGACTGTTGTTTACATGACATTCAATCCGAACAATGACATTTATATGCTTACGCCCGGCGCCTCCGATGCGACGCCGAAGCCGTTTGCCGCAACGGATGCGATCGAGCTTGCACCCGCGATTTCACCGGATGGCCGTTTGATCGCTTACAGATCGAGCGTTTCCGGACAGAGCAATCAAACGAACGTCTACGTCTCACGCTTTCCCGACGGCAGCGGCATTGTCAAGGTTACCGACCGCGGAGGCGGTACCCCCTTCTGGAGCGCCGATGGACGAAGTCTCTTTTTCAGCGGCCCGCCAGGCGTTCTGCAGACCGCGCAGGTTACCGAAGGCAGCACGATTCAGGTCGGAGCCGTGCAAACATTATTTCCTCTGAAAGATTTTCAACCCGTCGGCATCGCATCCGACGGAAAGCGATTTCTTGCTGTCCGCGTTCCGAAGAACGACCCGCCGTCACAAATCATCGTTGTTCAGAACTGGATGCAGGAGTTGAAACGGCTGCTGCCCGCCCGATAGATGCCGGGCGCGCTTTGTCTTCCAGATCGGGAGAATCCGAGGCCTTAACGTTCCCCGTCGAGAGCCAGGGCAAGGACGGATGTGGCCCACCCGGTGGCCATGGAAGAAATCCACTGATCCTCACCATAAGGAAAGCCGCTTTCGAAGTAAGGCTGTACTTTGATGACGGCGCGGCTTGTAACGTGCCACGACCCATCGTCAGATGCTTTATTGGTGCTTATCGAATGTGCTGGAAGCGCTCGAACTCGCAGCGGAGGCGCGTGCAGGCTTTGAAAAGACGGTCGAACTCGATCCGCAATTCGGGTTGGGGTGGTGGAGTCTCGGTCTGCATGACGCCGTTTGTAAGAGACCCGCCGAAGCGCGCGCGGCCGCCGAAAAGGGATTCGCCATTCATCCGGAGTCCCCCTACAACATCGGCCTGCTGGCCGGCGTCTTAGGAAATGCCGGAGAGACAACGCAGTCCGAAGCGCTGCTCGAACGACTGCCAACCGGCACTGCGGGCGCCTCCGTCGCGCGGAGTTGCTTTCATCTGGTTCGAGGCGAGTCCGACGCCGCCGTGCAATGTGCTGGAGCGGCACTGGACGAGGGTTATCTGCTGGCGCCTTGCATGTTCGTCCTCCCATTTGAGAGGTTGCTCAGGCAGTCACCGGGATGGCGGACTTTGATGCGAAAGTTGAATCTCCCGGAGTCGCGCTGAAACCTGGCTTTGAGTCTTTGCCTAAGCGTTATCCAATCCCACCTCGACTTGTGAGAAATCCTGGCTAGCGCGTCGGGTTCATTTTCTTTCTGAGTTCCGTGAACCAGTTCAGTACGAGGTTGTAGTGTGTCGTCGATGAGAAGGAATGCCCACCCAGTTCGAAAATGAAATGCTGACCGTCGGGCATGATGTCGTAGGCGGCCGCTTGCGGTTCGACCTGCAGGTCCTCGAATTTCGGCACTGTGAAGAGGACCTGGTCGTGAGCAGCGGAGTTGCCCTGCGCATCCAGGGGAATCGTCGCGAGTTGACTACCCTTCATAAAAAAAAGCGCCCGGCCGTTTGGCGCCCAGACCGGTGTGGTTCCTCCGGCCGATGACAATTGTTTTCGTCCACCGGCCGCGCCTATCGGGCGAATAAAGATCTCGTCCCTGCCGGTTTCGTCGGACACATAAGCGAGCCAATGTCCGTCGGGTGAAAACTTCGCATCCCTTTCGTCGGCGTCGGTCGCCAGCAGTTCCTGAGGTTGCCGATTGCCGTCCAGTGGCATCAGCCAGATGTCCTGGCGGCGGGAAGGGTGGATTTCGACGAAGGCCATGAGTTTGCCGTCCGCTGAGAACGAGCTTGGATATCGCGGGTTTTCACCGCGCGTAAGTTCTTCTCTCTGTCCGGTTCCATCCGATGATGTCCAGAAGATCTGCCCGGTGCGCGTTCCGTATGCGATGCGTTTTCCGTCTGGCGTCCACAGCGGAGAAATTTCATCGAGAGGCTCGTGGGTCAGGCGCAGCGGTATGCCGGTGGCAATGTTGTACACCCATATATCGTCGTTGACAGAGAAGACGCGCCCCGCCAGGAACCGGCCGTCGGGCGACAGGGAAAACTCGTCAAAGTTGCCGCGGGCAATGGGAACGGTCTGCAGGTTTCCTTTGAGGTCGACGATTGCAAACATAGAGCCGCTTTTGCGGCCGGAATCGGGCTCGTAGATCAACGTGCCATTGTCAGACACGGAGTAGTTCGATCCTCCCCATGCTTTCTCCAGTCCTCCAACGACCGAAACCGGCGTGCCGGTAACTGCCAGCGTCGACAGATCGAACCCGACAGAAAGCAACGCGCCGTCGCGGACGTAAACGATTTGTCCGGAGCCAAGGTAGCGGGCGTTGTTGCCCCCCTTGATGAGAATCCTGGGTGTGCTGGCGCCCGGCGCCAATATGGCAACATCCAGATCATCGACGGTGAAGGCATGGCTGGATGTCAGCGTGAACAGAATACCCTTCGCGGCGGGAAGGATTTGAGGATCGCAAAAGGAAGTCAGGTCCTTGTTTACATCGGTTTTCAGTAGCGGTTGCGGCGTCCCTCCGTTGGCGGATACGCTCCATAATCCACCGTTGACGTCGGGCACGAAGGCGATCGTATTATCGGTTCCCCAGTCGCCTCCGTAGAACCCCGTGCCCGTCATCTCGCAAATCGTGACCGGCGATCCGCCGCTGACAGCAACTTTCTGTAATTGCTGTCCCTGGCCGAAAGCAATCCATTCGCTGTCGGGGGAGAAAAACGGATTCCTCGCGTCCGTGGTACCTTCGATCAGTTTTCCTTCCGGTTCGTCAAGAAAGCGCAAGTAAAGCTGGCGTTTATCCCCAACGGTGGCCTCATAAACGACTTTTTTGCCGTCCGGCGAGATGGCGAGCCGATGATTGGCGTTGATGTCCGAGACGGATTGTGTCGGCAGCGGCAATGAAAAACTCAGATATGCCGGCGATGGCGTCTTGTTTGAAACGCGCGTGAAAATCCAGGCAAACACGCCGGCAATCGCAGCACCGGCAAGCAGAGTCAGAATAAGGGCTGCCGGGCGCTGGCTGGTGGATCGCGCAGCAACGGGAAGACTCGTGAGCGCGTCGGCCGCTGCGTCATCGATTTCGAGGCGCACGTCGGCTGCGTCATTCATGCGCTGCTGCGAGTCTTTCCGCAAACAACGTTCCAGCAGAACGCGGATTCGCGGCGGCGTGCCGGCTGGAAGAGCTTGCCAGTCGGGCTCCTGACGAAGAATCGCGGCAATGGTATCTGAAACATTCTCGCCGGCAAACGCCTGTCTGCCGCTCAACATTTCATATAGAACACAACCGAAAGCCCAGATGTCGGCGCGCTTGTCCACCGTTTTGCCGCGGGCCTGCTCCGGGCTCATGTAGGCCGCCGTACCGAGTATGACGCCGCCCGCAGTGGCGCTGATCAACGTCGGTGAGTTCGATGCAGTAAGGGAAGGTTCGCTGCCCGCAAAAATCTTTGCCAGGCCAAAGTCGAGGACCTTGACCTTTTCGCCGGAAGCAATCTTGATGTTGGCCGGCTTCAGATCCCTGTGAACGATCCCTTTTTGATGCGCCGCATCCAGAGCTTCGGCAATCTGACGGGCGATTTGAAGTGTTTCATCGATCGACGGCGGGTTGCGATGCAAACGTTCGCTCAGCGTTTCGCCCTCGACCAATTCCATAACCAGGAAGCGGCGCTGTGCTTCGTGTTGAAAATCGTGAATGATCGCGATGTTGGCGTGGTTGAGCGAGGCGAGAACCTCGGCCTCGCGCTCGAAACGCGAAATGCGCTCCGGTTCATCGGCTACCGCTTCGGGGAGAATTTTGATTGCGACCGCCCGTTTCAGCTTCGAATCCAACGCGCGATAGACTTCGCCCATTCCACCCGCGCCAATCAAACCGAGGATTTCGTAGGAACCCAATCGCGTTCCGGGCGGTAAGGACATGGCGGGTATCCGTCAGTCCAGAACGAGCCTGGCGCGCTGGAAACGGGCGATGCCGGCAAATAAAAACACCAGGTCGATAGCCAGGAGCACTCCGGCCACAGCCAAAACCAGGTTCGCTGGCGGCCAGGTCGCGACACTTCGGGCCAGCCACGTCTTCCACTCCACGGGCAGCATGCTGCTGCCAAAAATTGTTCCGAACGTCGCGACCAGGACTGCGACACTCAACGTCTGCTGAGCCTGCCGCACGGTCGCGGCGTGCAGCGAAACCAGAACCCCGGCCGTCGCGACGGCGCCGCTCAGCAGCGGAGGTCCCAGTACAAGGACCAGCCAGCTGGCCGCATCGTTAAACATAAACACCTGTCCGTGCCAGTTCGAAACGTTGACGGTGATGGCGCCCGCCACGATGCAGGCGATCGAGATCAACCATCCGTAAGCCATGGAAGCGGCGATTTTGCCGAAGAGTATCGAGCGGTCCGAGAGCCGGGTGGCGAGTAGTGTTTCGAGCGTGTGGCGTTCCCGCTCTCCGGCGAAGGAGTCGGCAATAACGGCGGTGACGACAATGCCGCCAAAAACGACGGGGGCGAGAAGCCCGCTCACGCTGAAGAATCTCTCGGGCCCCATGCGAAGAGGTATGAAGATCCCGAGAACCGCGACCAGAATGAGCGGCCGGAAGCTTCCAGTGCCGCCGGCCGACCGTTCCAGAGCGATTTCCTTTAATTCTTTCCAGAGAACCGTGATGAAGTCGGTGTCCATCATTTACGTTCTTCCTCCATCAGCGTCAGGAACACTTCCTCCAGGCTGCCTTGACCGCTGCGGATCTCCTGCAGTTCCGCGCCCTCGCGCACGATCAAGGTGACCAGCGGCTCGATCGCTGCGCCGTCTTTCAGGAACAGCACGAGGCGGCCGTTCTCGACAAACGCCTGCGACACTCCCGCCTGTTGTCTCAGCGTGGCGAGGATGGCGTCCGAAAATCCGCGCCCCGCGATCTCGGTCCGCTGGCCTGCGCCGCCCCGCGAGCGCAACTCTGACGGACTGCCCACTGCGAGCAGCTTGCCTTGACGGATGACGGCTACCAGGTTGCACAGTTTTTCGGCTTCGGCCATGTTATGAGTCGTGAGGAAGATCGTCGTGCCCTGACTCGAGGCCAGAGCGGCGAGGTCGTCGCGCAAGCTGGCGGCTGCAACAGGATCAAGACCTGCAGTTGGTTCGTCCATGAAGACCAGCGCCGGGCGATGCAGCAGCGGCCGCGCAATGGCCAGCTTCTGTTTCATGCCGCGGCTCCACTTCACCACGGCTTCCTTTCGCCGGTCCCATAGCCCGAGGTGCGTCAGTAGTTCCTCGATCCGCTGGTCCAGTTTTACTCTCGGCATCCGCGCGACACGTCCGTAAAAACGGAGGTTGTCCTCCGCGCTCAGTCTCTCGTAGAGGCCGGAGTGTTCGAGCAGCGCGCCCGAGCGGGCGCGAATCTCGGCTCCCTGGGTTCGTGTATCGAAGCCGAGTACCTCAGCCTTTCCGCCGCTCGGTTCGATCAAGCCGAGCAGAAGACGGATCGTCGTCGTCTTGCCTGCGCCGTTTGGACCAAGGAAACCACACACCGATCCCACCGGAACTTCGAGCGTGAGATCGTCCAGCGCTCGAACCTCAGCGA
The DNA here is from genome assembly GCA_963738025.1 of uncultured Acidobacteriota bacterium. GTDB lineage: Bacteria > Acidobacteriota > Terriglobia > 20CM-2-55-15 > 20CM-2-55-15 > 20CM-2-55-15. Next base: position 683,718 of record CAVTWA010000005.1, read on the forward strand.
AGCTGCGCGTCAGCCCGTGCGCGCGAATGGCGAATTCCGTCATGGACGTACGTATACACCAAGCTCAATGGAGAACCAAAAAATTCCGCCGACATGGGGATGTTTTGGGAAGTTGGCAGTCCCATTATCGCCCGACCGGCAATGTCTCCATGAAAAAGTGAGGATCACCCGGCGCTCTCCGCTTATCCGGCAGAAAGCAAAGCAAGATGGTTTGAGAAACAATTGGTATTGTTCGTGCCGGTAAACGCCGAAGTACGGGTTTTTCTGTACGCATCACACAAAACTTACTGGCTTTTCCTGATGAAACTCCTGCAATCATGGGAGGTTGACGTGAGTCATGCTATTTCCGTCCCCGACATGCGGCGATTTTTCCGGCTTGTTAAGGCTGCCCCCAGCCGCGTTCTCCTGATCGACTACGACGGGACGATCGCGCCCTTCAATGCCGACCGGTCCCAGGCGATTCCATACCCCGCGGTGCCACCGCTTCTGGATCAAATCGTTACTCGATGTGGCACCAGGGTGGTTGTCCTGACGGGTGGTTCGGCATTCCGGATACCGTCGTTGCTGGGCCTGGTTCCGGCACCGGAAACATGGGGCGCCTATGGATTGGAGCGCCTTTATCCCGACGGCCGATATGCGGCCGCCGAAATCACAGATAAAGACTTCGATGCGCTGGCGAAGGCGGAAGATCTCCTTAATGAACAGCGGCTCGGGGAGCATCTCGAGGTCGGCCCGGGAGGAGTTGCCGTGCATTGGCGGGGCCTCAAGCAGAAGGAAGCATTGGAGATCCGGACGCAGGCTTATGGGATTCTGAGTCCTCTCGCCGCCGGAAACGGACTGGTGATCGCGGAATTCGATGGAGGTATGGAACTGCGCGTCGCCTCGGCCTCTGCCGGTGATGCGATGCGATCCATTTTGCTGGAAACCGAAGCCAATACTCCAATCGCTTATCTCGGGGACGATACGCCGGACGAGGACGCATTCTGCGTGCTGAATGGCCGCGGTCTCACCGGTCTGGTGCGTCAGACCTATCGCCTTACCGCAGCGAACTTCTGGCTCCGGCCGCCGGATGACCTGATCGGTTTCCTCACAGCGTGGATCGAAGCCTGTGGAGCTGGCGCCTGAAATTAACGTTGAGCACAGTCCCCGCCTAAGTTAGGCGGGGAGCCTTCGCGAAGCGAGGGCCGGGGCGGTCTGTCCAAAATCCCGCGAAGCGGCTCCTTATGAATTTCCGCGTAGCGCGCCGATTAATAAGGAGCGCTTCGCGGAAATCCATAAGGTCGCTACGCGTCTTTGAACAGACCGCCCCGCCTTCGCTGCGCGAAGGCACCCCGCCTAACTTAGGCGGGGACTGGTCCACCACACCCAAACCAGATTTACATCGCATCCACTTCCATTCTGCAGCTCCCCGTTCATTCTGTCTTGGACACATATGGTCTGTGACCGCGCGTATTTCGTTGATTCCGTACGCGGTCTTAGAGTTCGACTCCGGTTTTTTTTGCAAAACTCCTCACCTCCGCGGCAGTGCCTACCCCTTTGACGGCCGGGTGTCCGACATCGGATAATCGAAAGATTATTCCAATCACAAAGGCATTCCCTTCATGAACACACTAAAACGCATCCAGATCATCTCCGTTGTTTTGCTGTTGATGGTGGCGGGTGGCGCCGCGGCGCCGGCGCAGGTCGCACCTGCATTATCCGATCCCATACCAGTGGAGCGGGAGATCACGATCGGGCAATTACCGAATGGGCTCCGCTATTATCTCCGGGCGAACAACAGGCCGGAAAAGCGGGCCGAGTTGCGGCTTGTGGTGAAGGCCGGGTCCGTTCTGGAAGATGATGACCAGCAGGGGCTTGCTCATCTTGTCGAGCATATGGCCTTCAACGGCACAGCCCATTTCCCGAAGAATGACATCATCAAATTCATTGAATCGCTGGGTATGCGTTTTGGCGCGGACATCAACGCGGCCACGAGCTTCGATCAAACGGTTTACATGCTGACGGTTCCGACCGATAAACCGGAAGTCATGGACAAGGCCATGCTGGTGCTCGAGGACTGGGCCCACAATGTGTCGTTCGAGACATCTGAAATTGATAAAGAGCGCGGCGTGGTAATGGAAGAATGGCGGCTGAGCCGTGGTGCGGGAGCCCGCACGACGGACAAGCTGTTTCCCATCCTTCTGAAAGGCTCCCGGTATGCTGACCGCCTGCCGATTGGTAAACCGGAAATCATTCAAAACTCCAACCCCGATAAGGTCCGGAAGTTTTACAAAGACTGGTATCGCCCGGACCTGATGGCCGTGGTCGCCGTCGGTGACTTCAACAAAACCGCGGTCGAGAATCTGATCAAAGCGGATTTCGGGTCTATTCCCGCGGTCACTTCACCCCGGCCGAGGCCGGAATACGACGTGCCCGATCACGACGGCTCGGTGTATGCCATCGCAACGGACAAAGAGATCACGTCCACGTCCGTGTCTATCTCGAACATCATGCCGTCGCACAAACAAGGCACGTATGGCGTGTATCGTCAGGACCTCGTAGCCGAACTCTTCTCGAACATGCTTTCCTCACGGCTGGCCGAGATCGCCCAGAAGCCCGACGCGCCGTTTCTTGCTGCGCGTGCGGACCGTGAACCATTCATCACACCCAGAAAAGATGAAGCGGATCTTGATGCTCGAGTCCAGGAAAACGGGATTGAAAAGGGTCTGGACGCACTCCTGACGGAAGTGGAGCGTGTCGCGCGGTTCGGATTTACTGCGACCGAACTCGACCGGCAGCGGCAGAATCTGTTGCGAAGCTACGAGCGTCTCGTCGTCGAAGATCAGAACCGGCAATCGAACGACCGCGCCGACGAGTACGTTCGTAACTTCCTCACCGACGAACCCCTGCCCGGAGCCGAGCTCGAGCAGGCGATGCATCAGCGATTCCTGCCGGACATTACGCTTCAGGAGATCAACGCGCTGGCGCGCCAGTGGTTCACCGACCGGAATCGTATCGTGGAAATCGTTGCTCCGGAAAAATCCGGCGTCGTGATACCGGACGAAGCGAAGCTGGCCGCGGTGATCCGGGCCGCGCGAGATAAGGAAGTGACTCCCTATGTCGATCAGGTCACTTCGACAGCGCTGCTGGAAAACCCGCCGTCCGGCGGAACCGTCGTTAAAGAGACGAAGGCCGCTTTCGGCATTACGGAATGGCAGCTCTCGAACGGGATCAAGGTTGTTTTGAAACCGACTACATTCCGTGAGGACGAAGTGCTGTTTCGCGCCACGAGTCCCGGAGGAACGTCACTGGCAAGCAACGAAGACTACATTCCAGCACGCACGGCTGCACAACTGGTGGGCGCCGGAGGTGTCGGTAAATTCAGCGCGCTCGAGTTGCGGAAGGCCATGACCGGAAAGGTCGCCAGCGTCAATGCTTACATTGGCGAAACCGAGGAAGGTTTGACGGGCAGCGGTTCGCGAAAAGATCTCGAGACGATGTTTCAACTCATTTACCTCCGGTTCACGCAGCCGCGCGCCGACAAGGACATCTTTGCAGTCCAGGCCACTCAGGCCAGAACGGCGCTCGCCAACCAGGCGGCGGTGCCGGAGTTTTCGTTCGCGGAAACGCTCACGTCGATTCTCGGACAGAACCATCCGCGCCGGCGGATTACGACGGCCGCCGATATCGATAAATGGAATCTCGACAAGTCGCTGGCGTTTTACAAGGACCGGTTTGCGGATGCGAGCGGGTTTACATTTGTCTTCGTCGGCAGCTTTGATCCCGCAACGCTGAAACCGCTCGTCGAACAATACCTGGGCGGTCTGCCATCGACGAATCGCAAAGAAACGTGGAAAGATGTCGGCGCCCGGCCGCCATCCGGCGTGATCGAGAAAACCGTTGAGAAGGGTATCGAGCCGAAGAGCCAGACGGCGATCGTATACAGCGGTCCATTCCAGTACGATCCGGTTCATCGTATTACGATGAGCAGCATGGCGGCGATCCTGCAAAGGCGGTTGCTCGATTCGATCCGCGAGGAACTCGGCGGGACCTACAGCATCACCGTCGATCCAGGGACGAGCCGGATCCCGAGACCGGAGTATGAGATCTCCATCGAATTCGGCAGTGATCCGCAGCGCGTCGACGGCCTCGTCAAGCGCGTCTTCGAGGAGATTGAAAAACTCAAAGCCGAAGGGCCGAACGAGAAGGAACTCGCGGACGAAAAAGAAGCGCTGCTGCGGCAGTTCGAAACCGGCAGCAAACAGAATGGATTTCTGTTGAACCAGATTGCGGCGAAATACGAGTCCGGAGAAGATGTCGCCGGACTCCTGCAGGCTCCCGACTTGTACAGACAATTGACGGCGGCCTCCATCCAGCAGGCCGCAAAGACCTACCTGCCGAACGATAATCGCGTCCGGGTTACGTTGCTCCCGGAGAAGAAGTAAGCACTTTTAGCCGGGGAGGGATTAGCCACAAAAAGGCACAAAAGCACAAAAGGGATAAGAACCGTTTGAATCCCTTTTGTGCTTTTTGTGCCTTTTTGTGGCTAATCCCTTCCGCGGCAAGCGAGTTATACTCCGAGATCATGAGAAGCCTGGTCATCCTCGCTTCGCTCTTCGTCCTCGTTGCGCCGTTCGTCGGCCAGCAAACCCCCACACAGAATCTCAAAGTCGATGTCGATCTCGTATTGGTGAACGCGACGGTTACGGACCCACAGGACCGCTACGTCGTAGGTTTGTCGAAGGATAACTTCAGAGTGTGGGAAGACAAGATCGAACAACAGGTGGAATACTTTTCAACGGAAGACGCTCCGATCAGCGTTGGATTGATCTTTGATGCGAGCGGTAGTATGCAGCCCATGCTGCAATATGCCCAGCAGGCGGCTTTGGCTTTCTTACAGACCGCGGACGCCAACGATGAGTACTTCTTGGTCGAATTCAACGATAAGCCCCATGTAACGGTTGATCTGACGAAGGATATTGGAAAGCTCCAGGAACACATCATCTTTATCCCGGCGAAAGGATCGACTGCGTTGTACGACGCGGTATACGTTGGAATGGAAAAGCTGAAGAAAGCCAGTTATCCCAAAAGAGCGCTGATCGCGATAACAGACGGCGAGGAAAATCACAGTCGTTATTCATTCTCCAATCTTCGGGACTTCGTCAGAGAGCAGAATGTACAGATTTTCTCGATCGGCGCCGAGGGTGGAATCAACAACCTCGTCGAATCGACCGGAGGGTACGCCTTCCACGGAGATGGTCTGGCAGACATTTGTCAGAAGATTGCCATCGAATTGAAGAATGAATATGTCATCGGTTATCGATCGACCAATCACGCCAAAGATGGACGATGGCGGAAAGTTCAACTTAAAGTCGATGCGCCTCGAGGTCTCTCTAAATTAAAAGTTCGCGCCAAAACGGGCTATTATGCCGCCACTCCGTAACCGGACAGTCTGAAACCATATAACGTGTGAATAATTAATCTTTCGGCCCTCCGGGCCTCGAACGTCCGTTGGTTTGGTCCCCGGCCTGGCGGCCGGGGCTATATTCTTACGCGCCTCCGGCGCTAAACCCGCCCTGTTTTCCTGAGACGGGCCGCGGCGATCACGGCCTCGTATCAGCGGGCGCGTTATGAAATCTACAAGTTCACTGCAGACGGTCTGGACAAGGCTCGCGAGCTTATCGAAACCGCTATCGCTCTCGTCGGCGACAACGAACTGCTGTATGCCTCGCTGGGCACGCTCTACTGGCAGTACGTCAACGCGGCCATTAAGCCGGATGACGCTTACATCCAGCGGGCGGAAGAACTGGCGCGCAAAGTGTTCTCGGTGAATCCGGATTCCGCCCCGGGCCATGCGCTGATGGGAATGGTCCGGCAGAACCAGGGGAGGCCGCAGGAAGCGATCCGAAGCTTTAAACGCGCCCTGGCGATCGATCCGAATGACCCGTACGCATTGGTCGAAATCGGCCGTGTGTACCAGTGTGTCGGAGCTTTGGAGGAAGGAAGAAAGGCATACGCGGAAGCGCTCAAAGCGGATCCCCTGCAGATGATTGTTCATACCGGCATCATCACACTGGAGTTGTTGTCCGGGCATACCAATCTGGTCCAAACGGAAGGGTTGCGTTTTCTGCGTGCCATGCCGGATTTTTCCATCCTGCGATGGGAGGTGGCGATCTCGTTTATTCATGACCGACTGCTGCCCGAGGCCATCCAGGTTCTCAAGACGCTCTCGGAAAAAACGCCGACCATCGCCGGCCAGGCCTGCCGCTTTCTGCGCCTGGCATTGGAAGGACAGCCAGAAGATGCCAAATCCTGCTTCGATCCCGATCTCCTGTCGCGTGCGCGGAACGTCGAGTTCTGGTCGTTCTGGGTCAGCGAATGTTATGCCTTCATCGACGAGACAGATCTGGCGATCGACTGGCTGGAAACCGCGTTTCGGAAAGGTTTCTGGCATTACCCTTACATCTCGAAACACAGTACGATCTTGCGGAAACTCGACGGGCATCCGCGCTTCGAGGACGTTCTTGCCCGGATGAAAACCGCCTGGGAACACTTCGAACCTTGAGTAAATAAGTCGTTAGTTCAAAGGGCAGAGAACGCGGACTGTTGTGCCGCGTTCGGGCGCGGAATCAATGGATATGGCGCCGCCGCTTGCTTCGATAACACGTTTCACGATCGAGAGGCCGAGGCCGGAACCCTGAGTGGCTTCTGCATCCTTACCCTGGAAAAATGCTTCGCATGCGCGGCTGACTTCAAACGATGACATTCCCGAGCTATTGTCGGAAACGCTGAATTCGTATGTATTGTTCGTCTTGCGCCCATGGAACTCAACAAGCAGCGGTACTTTCGAACGCCGATACTTCACCGCGTTTTCGCCAAGATTCCACAAAACCTGCCGGAGCAACCCTTCGCTGCCCTTGACAGTTGCAGCAGCGGCTTCAACCACCAGCGTACCCCCGACACTCTCCACAATCGGAGTGAGATCTGCTTGCGCCAGTGCCGCTACTGAGGCTGTGTTACAGGTCGCGCCGATTACTTGTGCGCTGACACGCGAGAGGGTGAGCAGATCCTGTATCATGCTTTCCATCCGTACAACGGCCCTCCGATGTATGGCGCTGATATTCTCTTCGAGGGCGCCGTGACTCACCAGTGCCGGCGCAGCCAGACTGATTGCGGTAAGCGGCCCGCGTAAATCATGGGCCACACGGCCTGCAAAGGCATCGAGTTCCCGGTTTCGGTCTTCCAGTTGTGCCAGGGCGTGATTCATTTGCAGCTCTCGTTCCGTAATGAGACGAGTCGCGCGTTTTGCCGTAAAAAGCGCAAAAATCGTCCACGCAACAGTGAGCACCACGAGAAAGTCAATCGCCTGTCTCTGCAATGCCCGCACCTGAACAACTTCCTGGTTGGTACGCGCCTGGTTCAGTGCAAGGAGAGTATCCGAAGCGTGATTGACTCTCTGAAAGCGGGCATCCGCGGTACCCAGGTCGGTCCGAGCTTCGTCATCCCGATTACTGCGAGAGAGCGAGATGATCCTGGCGATCTGGGGTTCAACTGCCGCAACTTCTGCCACCAGCTGGTCCCATACAGCCCGCTCGCCTTCTTCATCGCCGATCGGCTCGTAAGAGTGCGATGCGGATGCAATGTCACGATCGGCGTCCTCCAGTTGCGCTTCAAATCGATCCATATCGCCGATTTGTTTCTCGAGGATATGGTCTTCGATCAGAAGCCTCTTCTGATCAAGGGCTCTCGAGAGGCGGGCCAGCAGTTCGATGTTGGTCGCAGCGTGCCTGGTAATAAATCGAACCTCCGCCTGGCTCGCACGGATCTGGTAGATGGACACGGTGTTGCCAATAAGAACAGCCGCAACGATGACCATAAACGACCGCCACAGGTGCGGATGTCCCATTTTCGCGATGGGTGCGGAACTCATTAAGCCCCCAGCTTCGGTCGTGGAGCAATCTGTTCTTGCAATGCCCGGGCCACCATCTCGAGCAGTGCCTCTGGCGAATATGGTTTTTGAAGGAAGTATGGCGTGCCGACCATATCCGCAATCTCAAGAAGTCCGACAATCCCGGACTGCAGAATCAGTGGAATCTTTTCGTCCCCGCGGTTTCGAAGAAACAGCTGGTACGCCATTTCGGGCCCATTCAATACCGGCATCTCAACATCAAGCAACACCAGATCCGGGGCACGTTCCGTCACAGCTTCCAGGCCTCTGCGCCCGTCGCCCGCTTCCCGGATGTTGTGTCCGGCCGCCTCAATAATCGAACCGATGAGACTCCGGATGTCGGAGCTATCATCAACAATAAGGATGTCGGCCATAACCATCTTGTCGGGTCGCCGGCGATGGCTTTCACATGCAGCATTTTTACCAGGGCAGCTGCACAGAACCCAAACCACTGCATCTATATCTCTAAGAAACTAAATATCTTATACCATTATCATAACATAAATAGAACATAAAGAACGGGCGAGGCCACGACAGATCACGGACTGGTTTTTTTCGGATTATTTCATTCCACGGCGCCCAGGCGGCGCAGGAGTTCGGCGGTATTCGAGCGGGCGGCTTTCAAAGGAGTCTGGCCGCGGTTGTTTTTGATGTTCAGGCTGGCGCCCTGGGCGGCAAGCATCGTAATGACGCGATCGTAGCCCATTGCGGCGGCGGCGTGCAGAGCGGTATCGCCATTCCGGTTGGTTCCGTTGATATCACCGGCCTGGAGCAGGGCCACGGCGACGGCGTCGGCAATTCGCGATTCGTCGGGAAGTCTGCCGCCATCGATCAAGGCCAATCCCCGGCGGTCGGCGTCTCGCGCGTTGGGCTCCTTCAGTCCTGCAGCCGCCATCAATGCGGTCGTGCCATCGGGAATCGTCATGGACGTGTCCGCCCCGCCGGCCGCAAGTGCCCGCATGATCTGCGGCTCAACGAACTTAGCGGCCAGCCAGTATGGGGTCGCACCAACAAGCGTTGCCGGCAGATTGTAGTCCTGAGAGTTTCTCCTTAACGGAGTGCCTTTCGTAATCTGCGCGTTTGGATTTGCACCGTGCGCCAATAGATTCTTCACGAGTTCGAGGTCGCTTCGCAGGATCGCAGCGTGAAGCGCGGTGTAGCCGATGCCGTCGGCATTCGCGTCGGCCCCTTTCGTCAGCAAGAGTCCGGCCGCCTCACCGTTGCCGCTATGGGCAGCCAGAACGAGAGCGCTCATCCCGTTCGGTAAGGCATCATTGACACTGGCGCCGGCTGCAACAAGAAGCCGCACGCATTCGACATCACCCGAACGGGCCGCGAACAGCAGCGGCGTGCTGCCGCCTCGCAGCACGGTGTAATTCAGCTCCTCGCGGCCGGCCCTCTGAGTGACCTCGCTCGTCACGATTTGTGGATACGTTCGTGAGCGGGCCCGGATATCGGCTCCGGCCTCGATCAGGATTTTCACTGCTTCGGGATGACTTTCAGCCGCCGCCCACATCAACGCCGTCTGATCGTGGTCGGGTTCCTTTACATTCACATTGGCGCCCGCCGCGACGAGGGCCTTGACGGATTCGGCGTTTCCGGTGCGGGCACAATTCATCAGGACGGTTTCGCCGTTGAGCAGCTTCGCATTGGGATTGGCTTCGGCACTCAGAAGTTTCTCGACCATCGCCGCATTGCGATTGGTGCACGCGAGGTAGAGCGGGGTCACACCAAGATCATTTGCGACATTGACGCGTGCACCGGCGTGAAGCAGCAGGTCAACCGTCTCGCCGTCGTCGTACTGAACTGCCCAGTGCAGCGCCGTGGCGCCGTCACCTTGAGGCGCATTAACGTCGACGTGGTTTTTCAGCAGCGCGCGGAGGGTGCTGGCGTTATGCGACTTGATCGCTTCGATGAGAGCCGCGTCGCCTGCCCAGGAGAAGAGAGCGGAACATCGAAGCCAGAAGCACCCATTCGAGACATCTAGCCATCCCGCGGAGCACAAGAAGCACACGACGCTACACGATTCGCAATTCTGTAACATCCACGGCCTCGGCCTACGAATCAATGCCGGCTGAAACCGTACAATGACGGGCCGGTGCTGTCTCCGATGCGGTCGCGCTTGATGTCAAAGTTGTTCAACAACGTCAGGTGCAAATTCGCCAGCGGTGTCTCTTTCGGATAACGGATATGCCGGCCGCCTTTCAGCGTTCCGGCGCCGCTTCCCGCGATAATCAGCGGGATGTTACGCGGGTCGTGAGCATTGCATTCGCCCATTCCGGTGCCGTACAGCAGCGTTGCGTGATCGAGCAGCGTGCCGTCGCCGTCTGCGGTCGAGCGCATTTTGTTCAGGAGATATGCGAAATGCGTCACATGATACGCATTGATCTTCTCCACTTTAGCGATCTTCTCGGCTTCCCCTGCATGGTGCGTAATCGGGTGATGCGCGTCAGGCACGCCGATCTGGGGATAGGTCACGCCACTGAACTCCCGGCCGAGCATCAGCGTGATCACACGCGTTAAATCGCATTGGTAGGCCAGCACCTGCAGATCGCACATCAGCCGGACATGATCGTCATACGTCGCAGGAATGCCGGCAGGATGATCGACGACCGGCAGATTCTGGTCGTTTTGTTCCTCGGCCAGCTGGATCCTGCGCTCTACGTCACGGACCGATTCGAGATATTGTTCGAGTTTCTGGCGGTCACTCCTGCCTAAGGCGCCCTGCAGATGCGCGACCTCCAGACTTAATGAATCGAGCACGCTGCGCTCTTGCTGGATGCGCGTCAGCCGCGCTTTTGGATCGGTGGTCCCCGTGTCGCCGAACATTCTTTCGAACACCGCGCGGGGATTGTTCTGGGCGAACAAGGGTGTGTTGGAGCTCTTCCATGAAATCGTGTTGGTATACGCGCAGGCGAAACCGACGTCGCAAGCTCCGGCGGTCTCGCTATTCTCGATAGCGAGTTCGAGGGAGGCGAGCTGGGTGTGCCGGCCCATTTCCTGAGCCAGAATCTGGTCCACCGAAACGCCGGCATCGAGCCACGTTTCACTGGTCGGCGGCGAGATGTCCGTGAGGAACCGCGTCGTGGCTTTGGCGTGCGCGCCGCCCGGTCTGCCTGGAGAGGGAACGCAGGCAAGATTGCTTAACACCAGAAGCTGATCGCGATAGGGAGCAAGCGAGCTCAACGCCGGCGTCAGCTCGTATGCGGCGCCATCGAGCACCGGCGTCCACTTGTTCATGATCATCCCGTTCGGCACGTACATGACACCGAAGCGGTTTACGGGTTTGGCGGGGGCGGCTGCAAAAGCAGACAGCGCCGGGCTCATCGCCTCCAGTAAAGGCAGCGCCAGGACGCTGCCCATGCCGCGCAGAACCTTGCGTCGTGAAATGACTTTCTTCGGGATGATCATTCGTTCTCCTTCACGATAGCCATGCTGAATGGTTTGCTTCGAACGACGCCGAGTATCAGTGAAGACCAGCGGTTATCTGTTGCGGCGCTTTCGCGGGCGATTTCTCGAACCGCGGTCATATCGTAATATTCGATACCACGGCCGATGCCGTATGCCAGAAGTTTTTCGCTGAGCGTGCGGACGAAATCGTCCTGGTGACGAATAAGCAAATTCCGCAGCCCGGAAACGCCGTTGAAAACAGCGCCGTCGGGCAGTGAAGCGGAAGCATCGACGTTTTCGCCGTCGGCAATGGTGCGCCATTTTCCAAGCGCATCGAAGTTTTCCAGCGCGAATCCCAGCGGATCCATCCGCTGATGACAGCCGGCGCAGGCGGGGTTTTTGCGATGCTGTTCCATACGATCGCGCAGCGAACGGGGCTGGCCGTCCTGTCCTGCATCTTTCAAAGACGGCACATCGGCCGGCGGTGGCGCAGGCGGCGCGCCGAGGATGTTCGCCAGCAACCATTTGCCGCGAAGCACAATCGACGTCCGGTTGGGATAGGAGGTCACGGTCAGAACGCTTGCCTGTCCGAGCAGTCCGCCGCGTATCCCATCGTTGAAAGTGACCCGCCGGAAATGATTGCCATACACGTTCGGGATGCCGTAATGCCGGGCCAGGCGTTCATTCAAATAGGAGTAATCTGCCGTCAGAAGCTCGACGACGCTGCGATCTTCGCGCAGCTGGCTGGCGACAAATTCCGTCGTTTCCTGATGCATGGCTTCACGCAGGTTTTCATCGAATTCGGGAAAAGCATCCGAATCCGGCACCAGGCCGGTCAGCTTGCCCATCTGCAGCCACTGATCGACGAAGTTGTCGACGAGCGAATGCGATCGCGAATCGGCAAGCATGCGCCGTACTTGTTGGTCGAGTACGGCAGGCTGTCTGAGCTTGCCGGAAACGGCGGTATTGAGAAGCTCGTCGTCGGGAATGCTGCTCCACAGGAAAAAAGACAGACGCGATGCCAGATCGACATCGTTCAAACGATAGGCGGTTCCGGGAGCGGCATTGGGCGGATCATGCTCGATGCGAAACAGAAAACTGGGAGAAGACAGGATCCGTTCGAGACCGCGTTGAATGCCGGCTTCGAATGTTCCGCCGGAGCGGCCGTCCTTGTAAAACTGCAGGACCGTCTGCACGTCGTCCGCGGTCAGTGGTCGGCGATAAGCTCGCATGGCGAGCGTGGATAGTATCCGTCTGGCGCACGGCTCTTCGGCGGCCGCGTTCTTAGGACGGCAGATAAAAATTTTACTGCGGCTCGGCGAAGCATCGGTCATTCGCGCGGGGCCATAAGGCCCGGCAATGGCAATGCTGTCGACGGCTGGATAACCGTAATACAGCTCGTTTGTCGTGCGCGCGAAACCACGTTGCTGGGGTTGCAAAACGCCTTCCGGTTCCCGGAATTTCCTGACGAACGAAACGCCGACAAGGTGAGTGCCGGCTTTCACCGGTAGTCGAACCTCGATGTTCGCGTCTGCAGTGTGCATGTACTGTTCGTAGTCCGGATCTCCTTGCGTATTGCCCGCAAAGCCCTCTGGTGTCGTCATCCCTTTGGCTTTTCCACCGACTTCGAATCGCTGGACCAGTGCGCCATCCAGCCGGATGTCGACCTGGTGCGGTTCCCCCATGCCAATGAGGTAGAGATACAGCTGGCGTTTCAGGAGCACTTTGATCTGATATTCGCCGTCGAGCCGGAAGTAATAACGGATCGCAGCGCCGCCCTGGGAACCGAACGGAAGATCGTCCGTGGTCCGGTCATCCTGATTCAAGGCTGTCGGGATACGGAACACATCGGCAACTGGAGTGATCGACGGATCTCCTACCGCAAGCCGGCTGATCGTACGCGCCGCGGACAGGTAACCTTCCAGGAGTACGGGAGACACCGATAGAACACTGGCAACGTTATCGAATCCTTCTTGATCGGCTTCATCGGCTGACAGCAGCGATTTGCCATCGACGCGCAGCCCGACGAGATCGCGGACTGCATTGGTATATTCAGTCCGGTTCAGCCGATGTACTGCGACGCGGCCAGGATTGGGATTGGCCGCTGCGGCCGCATCCAGCGTCTTCTCGAGTTGATCACTGACTGCCGTGTAGGTTGCGGCGTCCGGATGCGGACTGCCTGGAGGAGGCATTTCCCTCGTCTTCAGTTTTCGCAGCACCTTTTCCCAGGTTTGCGCGCCGGAGCCGGCATGGTCTACGTCCAACCGGTCGAGCATCAGGCCGGCAGTTTTCAGCCGGTCGTTGTGACAGGTCACACAATACTTGTCCAGCATGGCACGCGCCGGGGATTGCGCCTGGACGTTGGCCGTGAGGATGAGCAACCCGAAGAGGAACGCTTTTGTGCGCACGTGTCTCATCTTGGAGCGTTCTCCAGACCCTCGCCTTTCATCAGCAAATCCATTTCGGCTTTTGCCTGCTGAAGGCTGTCCACGATGTTCCTGGTCAGCGTCGCGGATTCTTCGGCGAATTTCGCCGCTTCGGAAATCGAATCCGCGACGCGGCTCTTGAGAGCAGCGCCAACCGCTTCATCTGTGAACTGCAGCGCGTTTTTCAGCGAGGCGGAGACCTTCGCCTGATGAGTCTTGATGTTCGGGGTCACGCCTTCCGCCGCGACTGCCAGTTCCAGGTGCTGCAAGGGCGCCGGATGCGGCTTTCCTGACTCCATAGCCGGATCCCGGGCCTTTTGCTTCGATGCTGGAGTCCAGTGCGTTGAGAACATGCGTTGCATGCAGTTTGATATCGTCGAAAGTGGTGCTCCTGGCGGCGAGATCGGCGTGAATTGCGGCGACCCGCGCGTCGGAGATTGCGGCAATCAGAAACCCGACGTTACTGGGAGTATCTCTCCAATTGGTCATCACATGACCGAGATGGAGGTGCGCCGGTATGGCTTCAACTTTTGACGCCACTAACGCGCCATCTTTCACTTTGCCGGTAATCCGAACCGGCCGCCCGGCATAGAGTGGAAAGCCGCCCAGATCCTGATTCGCGATGGGGATTGCCTGCTGTTTGTCGTCCACGAGTTCGTATCTCGCAAGCGCCTTAAGGCATTCGAACAGGCATTCGCGTTCGGACATCTTCCCGGCCATCTTGACCTGATGGGAGGCCCCGCACATGCTGTCGGACAGTCTGCCGCTCCAGGCCTGTTGGGTTGGCGGCTGATCCTGCGACAACGCAGATGTCACCCACAGCAGCAGAGCGATGGCCAGGATTTTCTTCATAGCGTTGCCCTATTATTACAGGGCGTTATCCTTCTGGCAAATTTGAGATTTTCCAGGGATATTATTCAATACTCACTAATCAATTTTCAGTTTTCAAGGCGGAACCCCAGCGGCCGGGGCGCTGTCCGTCCGTACCACGCTCGACCACATGTGTCGGTTTGATTCGCAGGATCACTCGAGCTTCGTTCTCGAGAAGCGGATACTGATCACGCCCCAGGTACTTTCTGGCAAGCATGTGGATGTGCTCGGTCGCGCCCTGGTCGGCGCCACGTTTTTCGACGACGCTGCCACGGATCACCACGCATCGCCAGGGATTCTGCGAATCGACGACCGTGACGGCGACTCTTGGATCTCGATTCACATTGATCATCTTGAGGTGGCTCGCGACGGTATTAATAAGGATGTGCGAGCCATCCGGCTCGACATCGACCCACACGGGTGTCGTGTGCGGAGATCCATCCGCCATAACGGTGGCGATAATGGCCAGTTGCTTCTCCTGAAGCAGCTTTACACCCCCTTGAGACAACCGGTCTGCGCGTGGCATATGTACTTCCTTTCTGCTGTTTTCTGCAGGGGCGGTCTAATGACCGCCCACGATGTCATCCTTGCGCCATTGTGGGCGGTCATAGACCGCCCCTACAAGGGAACGGCTGGTACCAACTTTCTGTTGCACGTCACTAGTCCAGAATCCGATGCGCGATCGAGACCCAGAGTGCTGGTCGGTGAAGGGCAGCGTACAGCGTCACCGTCTGACCCACCATGAATGCAGGGAGTACGTAAGCATAAACAGCGTGGATTTTCCTGTTAACGATGAGATCGCGCGCTACGCCCAGGAGAATCAGCAGATCCACTCCCACATAAAAAATGTTCTGGGGCAGAATCCAGGCAGGGAAGCGCCCGAGGAGAAACGGCCGAGGGATGGACGGGTGAATCAGATTCATGTCGATTGTCTGGCTGAAGCCAAAGGCCACAACCACAGCAATCAGCAGTGACATGAAGAAATAGAAGTAGCGCTCCCAGAAACCTTCTTGCGGTTTAGTCAATCACCATTCCCTGAATGCGGTCGGCGTTTTTTATGAATTTTGTGTGCCGCGCTGGCAGCGATTATAGGCGACTCGCGAATTTTTGTTGTTGTGAATGGAGATCGTTCTATCGCACTCTCTGCCCTGTGAAGAGCGTAGCTCGGACATTGATCCTGGTTTTACTCATTACATCGGCGACATTCGAGATTGCGGCGCAAGGCGCCGCCGGTCTCCGGGAACAGACCGCCGCTATTGCAGCAGGTCAGGATTCGGCGGCACGCAGGAGCGCGATCACGGATTCATTGAAGGCCGCCGGCATTGAATACCGCCTGGACGAGTTCAGGTTCCCGCGGTTTTCCGGGACGAATATCGTCGTCGATTTGTCCGGCGGGAAGGTCGAAAAGACGTTCCTCCTGGGAGCACACTATGATCGAGTGCCCGTCGGACAAGGAGCCGTGGACAACGCTGCGAGTTGTGCAGTGCTGCTGGACGTGCTGAAAGCATTCAAAGCGAAACCGCTTCGAAGTTTTTCAGTGAGGGCCGTCTTTTTCGATCTGGAAGAAGGTGGTCTGGTCGGCTCTCAGGCATATCTGGCAAGCATTCGGAATCAACCTCTTCCAGCCGAGGCGATCAATCTGGACATCTTTGGCTACGGCGATACGTTGTTTGCCACTTCATCGGTTCCTGACGGACCGCTTGTCCAGACATTCCAGCGCGCTGCTCAGGGATCGTCAGTTACTGTTCGCACCGCGGACCTGCGTCAATATCCGGCGAGCGACCACAGGTCCATGAGCACTGCAGGCATCGAAACACTCGGCCTTGCGCTGATCGATGGTAGCGAAATCGAGCGGATCCTCGAAAGATCTACCCAGCAGCCACGAATTCTAACGATCATCCATACCGCTGAAGACACCATGGACAAAGTTCGGCCTGAAGAAATCGAAAAAGCAGTTCCCGTCATTGAAAAGACCATCCGCATGATGGACGAGCGCTAACGGGACTACCTGCCAAGCCGCCGGGTCCAGCAATTCAAACTCGCCCTCGGCCTCGACTGTCGCGATCACTTACCGTAATATGCTGTTTCCATTTGAAAGGAGCCTGTATGCCGAGTCCCGAGTCTGTTGTGCGTACCTGGTTTGACGAGGTTTGGAACCAGGGCCTGGAGAAATCGATCGACCGTATTTTCGCCGCCGACGGCCTGGCTCATGGTCTTTCTGGTGGTGAGCTGCGAGGGCCGGCAGCCTTCAAGCCGTTCTTCCACAGCTTTCGCGCAGCTTTTCCGGATATCCGAGTGGAGGTTGTGCGGACCGTTACGGAAGGCGATATGGTCGCGGCGCATTGCCACGTCACCGGAACACACAAAGGCGACACCATAGGCAAAGCGACCGGTAAAAGAATGGAGTTCTCGGGCATGTGTATTTGCCGGATTCATAATGGACAGATCGTCGAATCCTGGAACAATTTCGATTTCCTGTCCCTGTATCAGCAATTAGGATTGTTGCCGAAACTGGACCATCATGCATGACGAAACCCGAACTTCCCTGGGATTGGGATAAGCCACGGATTGAACGGATTGAACGGATGCGCGTATCCGTTAAATCCGTTCAATCCGTGGCTTATCTTTTGAAACCAGAACCTGATATTCTGAGGCGCTATGAGCGCAACACAACTAAACCAATTGCGGCCAATTCTGGCGCAGAACAAAGCGAAGTTCGTCGGCGATCTGGATCAAGTAAGGAGAGCGTTCGACGAGATGCTGATGCAGTCTCCGACTCAGCCCGGAGTCCGGTTTGAGCAGGAAACTGTGGGCGGCGTGCCGTCCTCATGGTGCATTCCATCGCAGGCCGTGCCGGAACGCGTCCTTTTATATTT
This sequence comes from uncultured Acidobacteriota bacterium, assembly GCA_963738025.1. Taxonomy (GTDB): domain Bacteria; phylum Acidobacteriota; class Terriglobia; order 20CM-2-55-15; family 20CM-2-55-15; genus 20CM-2-55-15. Next base: position 701,207 of record CAVTWA010000005.1, read on the forward strand.
ACATGGCGGCGGGTATGTCGTCGGAAGCTCCAAGGGCTATCGCGGGATGGGGAGCGAATTCGCATCGCGGTTGAACACCCGCGTTCTTATTCCGGACTACCGGCTCGCTCCGGAGACTCCCTTTCCTGGAGCAGTGGATGACGCAGTCAGCGTGTATCGCGCCCTGATCGAGAGTCGTATTCCGGCGAAATCGATCGCGATCGCGGGTGATTCCTGTGGCGGCGGTTTAACCGTTGCTACGATGATGGCGATACGCGATCAGGGTTTGCCCTTGCCCGCGGGAGCCGCGGTGATCTCGCCTTGGGTCGACCTCGAGGTCAAGTCGGAATCATTCGTCTCGAAAGCCGCAGAAGATCCATTGATCGAAGCTGACGGTCTTCGGGGAATGGCAGCGGCGTACCTTGGCGCGACGTCACCGCGAACCCCGCTGGCTTCTCCTTTACATGGCAGTTTCGCCGGCTTGCCGCCGCTGCTGATTCAAGTCGGCTCAGCGGAAATTTTGCTGGACGACGCGACTCGCCTCGCCGCGCGCGCCGGAGCTGCCGGCGTGAAGGTGCGTCTCGACATCTGGCCTGAAATGTTTCACGTCTGGCACACGTCCGCGTCGCAGCTGGACGAGGCCCGCGAAGCACTCGATGATGCGGCGGCTTTCCTGAAAGCGCTGTAGGCGCGGTCATAGACCATACGTGTCCGAGACAGAATGGACGGGAAGCCGCAAAGTGGCGCCCGTAAAGATATTGAATGTAGTGGATGCGATGTAAACCTGTTTTTTGGTCGGCCAGTCCCCGCCTAAGTTAGGCGGGGTGCCTTCGCGCAGCGAAGGCGGGGCGGTCTGTTCAAAGGCCGCGCGCAGCGCGTCCCTTATAGATTTCCGCGAAGCGCTCCTTATTAATCGGTACGCCACGCGGAAATTCATAAGGAGCGGCTTTGCGGGATTTTGAACAGACCGCCCCTACAAGGGAGCGTTCACGAGATCGTTCCAGGTGCGGTAGCCTGAGGAGCGGGCGACCAGGAGCCGGGAGTCGTCGAGCGTCAATTCATCAACGCCAGGCAATCGCTCGCGGATAGCCCGGCGGAGGCGCTGCATGCGGATGTCTGGGGGCGGATTATCCCAGGTCAGCATGCGCCTGACCTGGAAGTGATCCATCACACGCTGCATGGACGCATCGCTTCCCGTCGCGCAGGCTTCGTGAAGAGCACTTGCCATGGCCTCATAATCCTGAGGCGTGCTCCGGGGCAATGTCCCAGTCTTCTCGAACTGAGTCAGCAGACCCACAATTTCTTCGTGGCCGCGGCGCGTCGCCCAGGCGAGCGGTGTAGCCCAGGCAGGGTCGTCCGGAAGGTTGAGCTTCGCACCGCGGTGCAAGAGGAACTCGACCATCCGCGTCTTGCCGCATCGGGCAGCCCACCCGAGTGGTGTTGACCGGAACTCCTCGTCGCGGGCATTCAAGTCCGCTCCGTGTTCGATGAACACCGCGGCGTTTTCCACGTCACCGGATTCGGCGAAGTGATGCAAGGGTGTGATGAGCAGCCAATCCGGCTGGTTCGCGTCCATGCCGTGTTGAAATAGAAGTTCGGTGATTTCGCGTGTCTTCCCACCGACAGACCGCCGCTTCGGCAGATCCGGCTGGTATCGCAGCATCAAACGGATGAATTCTTCATGCTGCGCCGCATTACCGAACGCATCGGGATCGTCCGCCAGCGCCGGATTGGCGGCGAATACGGCCGCAGCCGTCTGAAGATCGTTCGAGTAAGCCAGGAGATGGACCGAGCGGGAGGCGCCGTATGAGCACAACAGGTTTACCATCGCCTCGTTGCGCTCCGTCGAGTATCCTGCCGAGCCCATCGCGGCGCTCAACGTATCTGCTGAACTTTCGATCTCCACGTTGGGATATGCGCCGTGCTCGAGCAGCAGTTTCACGATCTCGGTATGGCCGTTGCAAACGGCTGAATGCAGCGCGTGACCGCGCGGGGCGATGTGCTCTTCCGGCAGATTCGGATCGGCGCCGTGTTGCAGGAGCAGTTTCACGATCTCAATATGTCCCGCCGCGGCGGCGTTACGCAGCGGCGTACCGGAGCAGGCATAGTACGTTACGTAGTCCGAGGGACGGTTCGCCAGAGACCGATCTTGCGCGAGCAGTTCGCGGACACGTTCGAGATCCCCGATAAATGAGGCCGTGCAGATGTCGACGTATGCCCCGCGAGCGCGAAGATGCGCTCGGACGTCTGAAGGACTGACCGGCCAGTCCTTCGCGACGTCGCGCCAGCCGCGGAAGTGGTAATCGCCATTCGTCAGCTGAATGGGACGCGCGCCGTCGCTGCGGCGGGCGTTGATGTCGGCCCCGCGTGCGAGCAATTCGTCGATCATGTCGGGTTGACGGGTCATGACGGCCCAGTGAATGGGCTGATTGGTGCGTACATCCGGCGCATGGATGAGTGAGGGATCGGCGTCGAGGAGATGTCGTACCTTGCTGAGATCGCGCTCGCGGATTGCGGCGGCGACCGGTTCTCCCTTAAGTCCAGTGCCGCGCGCACCCGCCAGTGCGGCTTCGAGCAGTTTTTCCATTTCTTGATAGCCGCGGTCTCGCGCCATCTCCAGGAGATTGCCGAAGGCGAAACTGGCGCCATGCTCAATCAGGTAAGCGGCCACTTCCAACCGGTTTTCGCGCACCGCAAAAGACAGCGGGGTGCGGTATTCGTAATGCGATCGGGTCAGGCTGGGATCTTTTTCCAGCAGCTGCTTGACAGTGTTCAGGTCTCCGGCGATGCAGGCACAGAACATCTCCCATACATCCGTGCCTCTTCCGGGCGACCAGAAAAGCGGTTCGTTCTTCTTCAGCGCGTCCGGTTGGAGCATGGATTCAAGTATGACTGCGCCGTTGTCCGTCGATCCAGTAACTTTTAGCCGCGGAGCGGCGACAGATCTTAGCCACGGCCGAAGGCCGTGGGTTTCAAATTCCCAGCCAGCCGTAAGCCGCGCGTAGCGGCGAAATATTCTTTCGCCGCTCCGCGGCTAAAAACGCTGAAGGTCAGGCGGGGGCAGTCCGATGTGTTTGTAAAAATGCGTTGACACTATCAGCGAAATTAATAAGAATCGCCACGAGCCTCTCTCCCAGTCCGAAGAGATCTTGGGCCACCCCGTTCGGGCTCGGTCGCATGTCCGACTACGTATTCCCTAACTAAAAACATTTACAGGAGGACCGTGTGTACACGCGTTTTCTGGCCCTATTCCTGCTTTTTTTAACCCTTGCGGCGCGGCCACTGGCGGCGCAAACCAGTTCGCTTCAGGGAATCGTCACCGATCAAACCGGCAGCATCGTGCCGGGTGCGGTGGTAACCGTTACAAACACGGAAACAAGCGCGTCCCGGCAAGAGCTGACGGATGACGCGGGCACCTACAAGTTGCTTCAGGTATCCCCCGGCCCGTACAAGGTGGAAGTTCAGCTGCCGGGATTCGCGACCAAGGTTACTCGAGTGGTTCTGCAGGTTGGACAACCTCAGACGCTGAATGTGGAACTGGCTCTCGGGCAAACCACGGATGTTGTGAACGTTCTCGCGGAAACGACCACTATCAACACAGAAAACGCAACCGTGGGGAATCCATTCACTGAAAAGCAGGTCGTCGAGCTGCCGCTGCAGACGCGCAATGTCGTCGAGCTGCTGAGCCAGCAGCCTGGTGTGTCATCGACGGGGCAGGTGCTGGGAGCCAGGGCGGATCAGAATAACGTGACGCTGGATGGCGCCAACGTCAACGACACGCAGGGTAAAGACGGATTCAATTCGGTGCTGCAGATTCCACTGGATTCCGTTCAGGAATTCCGTACCACGATTGCCGGGCAAGGCGCCGAACTGGGCCATTCGTCCGGCGGACAAGTGTCGATCGTTACCAAGAGCGGCACCAACTCGCTTCACGGATCGGTTTATGAATACAACCGCAACACGTCATTCGAAGCGAACGACTGGTTCAGCAATCGGGCCGGTGTGCCGCGTCCGGCGCTGATCCGGAATCAGTACGGAGCGTCCATCGGCGGACCGATCAAGAAGAACAAGGTGTTCTTCTTTTACAACTGGGAAGGGCGCAAAGATCGCAGCCAATCCGCCGCAACGGCCACGGTCCCGAGCGATTCTTTCAAGGAGGGCACCGTAAAGGTTCTTCTGCAGAATGGACAAACGGTTCCATTGACCCCCGCTGACGTGAAGGCGTTAGATCCTCTCGGTATCGGCGAAAACCCTTACGTCATGAGCCTGTACAAATCGTACGTGTCAGGAAACAATCCGCTGAGCGCTTCCGATAAGGGTTTGAACTTCAATACGCTGTTGTTCAATGCGCCGCAGCCTCTGAACAATCACGTGCAAGTCGCCAAGTTCGACTACATCCTGAACAGCAAACATTCCTTCGCGGTACGGGGAACCCTGGTCGGGAATTCCAGCGTTCCGGCCGCCGGCCTCGCGCTATTTCCCGGCCAGGTACCCGTGCAACAGACTCTCGATAACTCGCGAGGAATCTCGGCGCATTACACGTATGTGGTCAGTCCAACGCTGGTGAATGTTTTCAACTACGGCTTTACACGCATGGGCGGCGCAACGACGGGTTCCCTGAACGTGGTTCCCGAATTCGGATTTACGACGCTGCTTCCGAGGGCGCGCGGGAACTCGCGAATTGCACCGACGCCGCATATTACCGACGATCTCACCTGGACCCGGGGAAAGCACACATTCCAGATGGGCTTCCACTACCTCGAGGCAAAGAACGTAACGAACTCTTACGACAATGAACCACGCTACCGGTTCCAGGCGCCCGTGCTGTTAGGACTCGGTAACGACATTACCAATGCCGTTACGGATTACATTCAAAATCAAAAAGGGATTCCCGGAGCCGTACTAGCCTCGACTGATGACGTGATCAGGACGTTCGGAGCCGTGTTCGGCATGCTGAATGGCGGTAATGCCACTTACAACTTCGGCATCAACGGCCAGCCGATCCCGTTCGGTACACCGATCACTCGCGATTTCATTTCGCGTTCTCCCGAGGAGTATTTTCAGGACACATGGAAAGCGAAGCCCAACCTGACGATCACCGCCGGTCTGCGCTACTCGATTTACGGGGTTCCCTATGCCGCTGACGGCGTCCAGGTCGTTCCCAAGACCTCCATGAAAGCCTACTTTGCAGACCGGATTGCCGGCGCACTGGCGGGGATCCCCAATTCTGCCGTTCCGACCGCGAATATCACCTACATCGTCGGGGGGCCGGTGAATCACGGGCCGGGCTACTATACCGCGGACAAAAAAGATTGGGCGCCGCGGCTTTCGCTCGCGTACTCGCCGAAAGACGGCTCCTTCCTCGAGAAGATCATGGGTAAGGGCAGCGTATTGCGCGGCGGCGCAGCGCTTGTGTATGACAACTACGGAAACTCAATGGCGGCGCAGTTCTCGAGCGGTGGTTCGCCGGGACTGGCAACTTCGGTCCAGCAGCTTGTGAACACCAACCTGACAAGCAGCCCGCGCTATGACGGCACTCCTGCGACTTACACGAAACTGGCTCCCGCCAGCGGCGGAGCATTTCCGTTTACTCCCCCGACCATTACCGGCGGCTTTTCGACTTTTACGGCCGTTCAAGACGATTTGAAGGCGCCCTACGAGTATGTTCTCAACCTGAATTACGCCAGGCCCCTGCCGAAACACATGATGATCGAGGCCGGCTACGCGGGACGGTTCGCGCATCGCGCGATCCTGACTCTGGATTACGGCCAGCCGCTCGAGAATTTTGTGGACCCTAAATCCGGTCAGTCCTTCACACAGGCCGCGAAGGTGCTCGCAGACCTTTACTATCGCGGTCTCTCGACCGATCAGGTTCAGGCGAACCCGAATTTGATTCCCCTGCAGCCCTTTGCGGAGAACATGTTCCCGGCACTGGCGGACTTCTACATCCCCGGCAGTGCGTCGGCCAACCTGTTCTATGACGCTTATTCTGTCTATGCAGGGAGCTGGACGGACACCATTAACGACCAGGACCGAATCCGTCAGGGGCCGGATGGCGGTTGCCTTGTCCGAACCGGCTGCAACACCTTCTTTCCGCTGCAGAGTTCCGGTGTGCATGCGTTTGCAAATGCCGGTGTGTCGTCATTTCACGCCATGACCCTTTCATTACGCCGGACGGTTTCAAATGGCTGGGGTTACGACTTCAATTACACCTGGTCTCACGCCATTGATAACGGTGGCGGATCGGAGTCCGCACTCGACCCTGTAGACGGCACGTATAGTGGTCCGCAAAACATACAGAACGCCTTCTGTTTCAAATGCGGAATGGCATCCTCCGATTATGACGCCCGGCACGCCATCAACGCCAACGCGGTGATCGAACTTCCCGTCGGCAAGGGTAAGGCCTTCTTCAGCAATGCTCCGAAGCTGGTGGATGGCATCATCGGCGGTTGGCAGGTGAGCACACTGTTCAATTTTCACACCGGTAATCCCGTCCAATGCATCGCCAGCTACCAGTACAACACCAACTACGACCGCGAATCGCTCTGCATGCTTGCACCTGGCGTTAAAGGGACTCCTTCGAGCAAACTGCAGTTCGACCAGCTGGGAATTCCGAGCATGTTTGCCAGCACTAATGCAGGATCGGACTTTGTCCCGGCATATTCCGGTTATGTCGGGGACCGCAACAGTCTGCGCGGGTTCCATTACTGGAATGACGACATGTCGATCAGCAAGGTCTTCAAGGTCAGCGAGGGAAAGCAGGTGAGTTTCCGCGTGGAGGCTTACAACCTGACCAACACGGTCACGTTTGCCAATCCGACGATCAGTATCTACCAGGCGACAGGTACGACGTCGGTTGGCGGTCCGGCGGCTTTTGGATCTGCGACATTCGGCGAGACCACGAAAACGCTGCCGACGGCGAGTCCGCGGGTCCTGCAGATGGCCTTGCGGTTCGCGTTTTAGCGAACTCCGCTCGATAGCTGGGAGAGCAGTTTCTGAATTGCAAGAAGCTGCTCTCTTCCGCTTCACTCTCAGCCAAAGACTATGTACAACCCCTCAACAGAAAAAACAGGAATAAAACCGAAACGGGCACGCCCATCGCCCAAAGGATTATGTAGCCCACCGCTCCCTTTTCTTGCTTGGCGCGAAGGTATTCCATTGGTGTTCTCATCAGATCCTCCCGTTTACATAACTGCATCCAGTTGGCCAATTTGAGAATCGCGGTCGTCTACGACATCGTTTCCGACGCTGTGTCAGTCATTTAGCCTCAGGAAAGACCTGCCTGATCCGAAGCATTGTGGGGTGGAACGGGAGTTCCAATCTGTCGCCGCGACGCTTATCCACCAGACTTGTACGCTTCTGTCTCAAATCGAGTGGACAGTCCCCGCCTGACTCAGGCGGGGACTGCAACCAAACGAGCCGTCGGTAGTTTTCCGGGTTGTTTTCCGCTGGCGTGTTCAGTAGCGTCATTAATCATGATCAATTCGGAGATTTACTAATGCGTGCAGTCCAGGTTGCGCGACCGAACGGACCGTTGGAACTCGTCGAGCGTGAAATCCCACAACCGGGGCCGGGGATGGTGCGGATCAAAGTTCAGGCATGCGGCGTCTGCCATAGCGATTCCTTAGTCAAGGAAGGGCATTGGCCGGGCTTGCGATACCCGCGAGTTCCGGGCCATGAAGTCATCGGGACCGTGGACGCCGTGGGTGAAGGTGTTTTGCAATGGAAGCCCGGCCGGCGTGTCGGCGTCGGCTGGCATGGCGGTAATTGCGGTTATTGCGATGCGTGCCGCAATGGAGATTTCTTTGCCTGCACGGTCAATCTCCAGATTACGGGCCTGTCGTTCGATGGTGGATATGCCGACTTCATTGTTGCTCCTGCAATCGCTCTGGCCTCCGTGCCGGACGAACTTTCTGCCGTCGAGGCCGCGCCGCTCATGTGTGCAGGTGTCACCACTTTCAATGCGCTGCGCAATAGCGGCGCGAGGCCTGGAGATCTCGTCGCTGTATTGGGGCTGGGTGGTCTCGGCCATCTCGGTGTGCAATACGCGGCAAAGATGGGTTTAAGGACGGTGGTGATCGCCCGTGGTCAGGATAAAGCGGCATTGGCGCGACAGCTTGGAGCGAAGGACTACATCGACAGCCAGGCGCAAAAACCATCGGAGGAACTCCTCAAGCTGGGAGGCGCAAAGGTGATTCTGGCAACAGCCACAAGCGCCGATGCGATGAATGCCGTAATGGGCGGCCTCGGCCCTAACGGAACTCTGATGGTCATCGGCGCCGCCGATCCGTTAACGGTTTCACCTTTCTTGCTCATTGCAGGAAGGCGGTCCTTGAAAGGCTGGTATTCCGGAACAGCTGCCGATTCTCAGGATACCCTCGCGTTCAGCGTGCTCACCGGAGTGGCCTCCATGAACGAGGTTCTCCCGCTGGACCGTGCTGCCGAGGCTTATGAACGAATGATGAGCGGCAAAGCGCGTTTCCGCGTTGTGCTGACTACCGGAAATTAGACGACGAAACGAGTAAAGGAGTCCTCGATGCAAATTGGAATGCTGGGTCTCGGACGAATGGGCTCGAATATGGTGCGTCGGCTTCTCAAAGCAGGCCACGAATGCGTGGTGTTCAACAGGTCGGTCAAGCCGGTGCAGGAACTGGCGCGAGAGAAAGCGGTGCCGGCAACTTCGCTCAAGGATTTCGTGAACAAATTGAAGAAGCCCCGCGCCATCTGGATGATGGTGCCGGCTGCAGTGGTTGATGAGATGATCACGACCTTGCTGCCCGATCTTGATGCGGGAGATATTTTGATCGATGGCGGCAATTCCTACTACGTCGACGACATCCGGCGTGCCGGGGAACTGGCGGCCCGGCAGATTCACTACATCGACGCCGGCACCAGCGGCGGCGTCTGGGGTCTCGAACGAGGCTACTGCCTGATGATCGGAGGCGAGGCGGCGCCGATCAAGCAGCTTGATCCCATTTTTTCTGCGCTCGCTCCCGGTAATGCGGGAATCGCCCGGACACCGGGCAGGGAAAAGATCGGCGGTACGGCCGAACAAGGCTACCTGCACTGCGGCCCTAACGGCGCAGGCCATTTCGCGAAAATGGTTCACAACGGCATTGAATATGGAGTGATGGCTGCTTATGCAGAGGGTCTGGCCGTATTGCGAGAAGCCAATGCCGGGAAACAACAGCATTCGATAGACGCAGAGACCACGCCGTTGCGCAATCCAGAGCACTATCAGTTCGATTTCAACCTGCGAGACGTTGCCGAGGTTTGGCGGCGCGGCAGCGTGATCGCTTCATGGCTGCTGGATTTGACGGCAACTGCTCTCGCCGCAGATCCCGAGCTCGCGAAATTCGCCGGGCAGGTTTCCGACTCCGGCGAAGGAAGATGGACCATCAAAGCGGCTATCGATGAAGCCGTGCCGGTCCCGGTTCTCTCTGCCGCGCTTTACGACCGATTTGGTTCGCGAGGCCGTTCGGAGTTCCAGAACAAGGTGCTCTCGGCGATGCGTTACGAGTTCGGAGGGCATATCGAGAAGGTTGCCTAGGCATGTATCAACCGGTCGAGAATTATGGCGTGATCGGCGATCTGCACTCTATCGCGCTTGTCGGGATGAATGGTTCGATCGACTGGTATTGCTTTCCTCATTTCGATTCTCCCAGTGTTTTCGCACGCATTCTGGACGACAAGAAAGGCGGCTACTTCCAGATTGCTGCTGCAAACGGCGCCCACCAGAAGCAACTCTACTGGCCCGCGACGAATGTCCTGATAACGCGTTTTTTAAATCCCGACGGCGTCGGCGAGGTGACGGATTACATGCCGGTCGGCGCCGCTCGAGAACGCGACGATTTCCATCGCCTGATTCGCCGCGTCAGCGTTGTCCGGGGATCGCTCACCTTCCGTCTCGAGTGCCAGCCGGCGTTCAACTATGCCAGAGACCCGCATACGACCGACATCGAAAGCGGCGGAGCGTGCTTTCGCTCCGCAAATCTCCAGCTTGGCCTCGCCACAAAACTGCCACTACAACGATTCGAGAACGGAATCCGCGCCGAGTTCACGCTGAACGAAGGTGAAACGGCCGTCTTCGTTCTACGCGAAATCTCCCGGGATCTGGGCTGCGGTCTGACCGTTGACGAACACGAAGAAATGGAGCTGTTTAGAAAAACGGTGCTTTACTGGCGCGAGTGGCTGTCCCATTCCACCTACACCGGACGCTGGCGCGAAATGGTGGAGCGCTCGGCCCTGGTGATGAAACTCCTGACCTTTGAGCCCACTGGGGCGTTTGTAGCGGCGCCCACCTGCAGTCTTCCGGAATACATCGGAGGCGCACGGAACTGGGATTACCGCTACACCTGGATCCGGGATGCAGCCTTTACCATCTATGGCTTTGCGCGGATCGGCCTCGCCGAGGAGGCTGCGCGTTTCATGGACTGGCTCGTCCATCGGATCGCTGAACCCAACCCGGACGGATCGCTGCAAACCGTCTATGGAATCGACGGTCGTAAGAACCTCGACGACGAAATTCTCGATCATCTGGAGGGATATCGCGGTTCGCGGCCAGTCCGCATCGGAAACGATGCTTACAAACAGCTGCAGCTCGACATCTACGGCGAGCTCATGGACGCCGTTTATCTTTTCAACAAATACGCCAATCCAATTTCATACGACCTCTGGGTGGGACTCCGGCAGCTCATCAATTGGCTGTGTGACAACTGGCGCCGCAAAGACGATGGTGTCTGGGAGGTACGCTCCGGTCCGCAGCATTTCCTCTACTCGAAGGTGATGTGCTGGGTGGCGCTGGATCGTGCGCTGCGCCTGGCGGACAAGCGTTCTTTTCCCGCAGACCGTGAGCGGTGGCTCAAGACCCGCGACGCGATTTACGAAGAAATTCTGACCCGCGGGTGGAGTCAGGAAAAGCACGCCTTCGTTCAGCATTACGACAGCGATTCGCTCGACGCTTCCACCCTGATCATGCCGCTCGTTTTCTTCATGGCGCCCACCGACCCCAAGATGCTTTCAACCATCGATGCAATCAATCGCTCGGCGCGGAATGGCGGTCTGGTATCGAGCGGTCTCGTCTACCGCTATGACACGCGGCGCGGCTTCGACGGACTGCCTGGCGAAGAAGGCACTTTTAATATCTGCTCCTTCTGGCTCGTTGAAGCCCTCACTCGCGCCGGTCAGAGAGATCGCCGGCGGCTCGAACAAGCCCGCCTTCTGTTTGAAAAAATGCTGACCTATGCCAATCACCTGGGGCTGTACTCCGAAGAGACCGGTCCCAGCGGTGAAGCGCTCGGCAACTTCCCGCAAGCATTCACGCATCTGTCGCTGATCAGCGCGGCATTCAATCTGGATCGGGTGCTCGGCCGGAAGAAATAATTCGGGGACGGTTGCCTAAATCACCTAAATTGCGGAGCAATTTAGGTGATTTAGGCAACCGTCCCCGAATTACGGATGAAGTAAATGAGCGCGAAGGTCAGGACTGCCAGAGGAATGGCGCAGAAGCCAACCCAGCCCGCCCGGTTAAATCCGAGCGGCCCGAGGTAAGAGCCCATCGCACCACCAGCAAAGAACGCCACCATATAAAAGGTATTGACCCGGCTTCTGGCCGCCGGCGCGAGGCTGTAGATGCGTGATTGATTCGCGACGTGGCCTGACTGCACGCCGATATCGATGAGCACGATACCTGCAATCAGGCCGGGCAGGACGCGGCCAAAGAATAGAAGGACGAGATAGCCGGCGAGCGTCGAGATGATCGCAACCAGGATCGAGCGCTCGGGTCCATGCCGATCGGATATGCGGCCGACAAATGGAGCCGCCGCGGCGCTCGACGCGCCAAGTAAGCCGAACAGTCCGGCTGCCGTTGTTCCATAGTGATAGGGTGGCGTCCGCAAGAGGAACACCAGCGTTGTCCAGAGCATGCTGAAAGACAGGAAGAGCAGACATGCGAGGACGGCGGCTTCACGCAACGTCGCGTGCTCGACAGCGAGGCTCCACACCGACCGCATCAACTCTGTCCATTTCAGCGAAATCTCGGGCTCGCTTTTATCCAGTGAGAGCCGGATCGTGAGCGCCAGGCCGAGCATCAGTACCGATGCAAACCAGTAAACCGTCCGCCAGCCGTATTGCGCGCCGGTGATGCCGCTGAAGGTGCGCGCGAGCAGAACGCCGACGAGCAGTCCGCTGAGTACCGTGCCGACGATTCGGCCGCGCTCCTTCGGGGGCGCCAGATGCGCCGCCAGCGGCACAATAACGTGGACCGTCGCCGCGGCTGCTCCGACGCAAAAGCACGCGATACTCAGCCAGACCACATTGGCGGCCGTTGCCACAAAAGCGAGCGCAATGGCTTCGACGACCAGCAGCGTGGAAATCAGCGAGCGCCGCTCGTATTTGTCGCCCAGAGGCACAAAGAACAGCATCCCGAGCCCTGTGCCGATCTGCGCGAGCATAGCCACGACGCCGATCCGCGCAACGGATAACTGAAAATCACGCGCGATATCGGCGAGCAGCGGCTGAACATAATAAATATTGGCAACGATGCACCCGGTGCTGAATGCCAGCAGCCAGACGGTGCGGCGTTCGATATCTGTTCTTGTCGTAGTCACTCCACCAGATGGATGCATTGTGTCGCCGCGGGTTTCAGCCCACCTTTTGAGATTCTCAGAACGTGGCATTCTCGCATGATTCCAGACGCAGGCTGCAACATCTGTCCGATCGTGCGATCATTTCGAAACGGATTATGGTTTTCACGAAACGATTACGCGACGGTGTCCGGCGGGGAGAGATCACGCTAAGCGTGCGAATATGGATGCGGCCTCATGTCAAAGTGGGTAACCGTTACCGGCTCGATGAGACAGGCGAGATTGAAATCGACTCGATTGAACAGATCGGTTTTCCGGACATCACTCCCCAGTTGGCGCAAGCCTCTGGTTTTCTTGGCGTGCTGGATCTCCTGAAAGTGGCCAAACACGGCCGCGGTGAAAACATTTATCTGATTCGTTTCCACTTTATCCCTTCCAGACGCTAGATTGCCTGTGCTTCGGGCAAGTCTTTGAACTCGAGATCGGCGGAATGCAGACCTGATGACGCTCCGCGAATGGCGCGATAATGACTGAGCAATCGCAGAAAGGGATAGTAGAAGAAGACATTTGGGCCGGGGATTGGCGCCAGAAACGGTGTGAAGATGATAACGACGCCAGTAACGACCATATCGATCGAAAACCAGAAGACGTGCTTCCACCGCTGGCGGCGGAGCATGCGATAGAATTCCGCCGGAACCTTCGCGTGCACGACAAACTGATTTGTCGAGGCCATTGCTTTGAGCACGCGCTCACCGGGATCGATCTTCTGCTCCAACCGCACATAGTGATTGTGAAGAGACTGGATCTGCCGGCCGATCCAGGCCATGAACCGGTTCTGCCTGCGCGCGAACCAGGCGATGGATTGCCGCACTTTGTCCTCGGACTCGAAAGAGCTAAGCGTCTCGGGTGGACTGAATAGCGTTGCCCGGCCGTTCTGACCTGGAATCAAGTAGAGCTTCAGTTTGACGCTCATACTTAAAGATATTCGATCGGCGGTCAATCAGGTGCATTTTGCGGAAAATCGGGGAGAGTGTTTGCAGGCGGGGTCTATGACCTCAGCTGTCCAAGATAGAGACGCATGCATGCAGCGTGCGGGTGAGTTCATAGTCCCCGCCTGAGTTAGGCGGGGACTGGCCGACCAGCGTTATATCCAAACGAGGTTTACATCGCAACACAACATGCAAACCTTCACAAGCGCGACTCTGCAGCTTCCCGTCCGACCTGTCTTGGACACGTGTGGTCATAGACCGCGCCTGCAATGCGAGGACAGCTATTGCAGTTCGGTCATCAAGCCATCCAGGCTGAAGTCGATGTGAAACTGGCCGTAGTGGAACTCGTCGGTCAACATCTTGGCGATTTCAGCCTTCGTCTTTTTCTGAGTCATCATCGTGTGGACACGATTGCGGAGATTGATCGCGGTTGTGCGGTATTTGACCAGGTCCGCTTTTGTTGCAACGGTGCCGTGGCCCGGAACGACAGAGTCGAAATCCAGCCTGAGAACGCCCTCCAGCGTGGAAGGTAATTCTTTTGCGCTGCCGCCGCCTGGATAGTCGATCAACTCGGGAGTGGCGTCGCCGACGGTAAAGTTGTCACCCGCCGCCAGCACCCGCTGTGCGGGGAAGTATGCGACGATGTCGCCATTCGTGTGGCCGCGGCCAAAATAATAGAGTTGGACGGTCTTGCCGCCGAGATAGATGTTCGCGTGATCGTCAAATGTGATGTTGCCCAGGCCTGACTGCGCTCCGTCGACCATGTTGCGGCGGGCTTTCTCGGACATAACCGTCTGTGCTCCGATTGCCTGAAGCTTCGCATTGCTGCCGCTGTGATCCGCGTGATGATGGGTATTAACGACGTACTTGATGGGCTGACTGGTCAACTTCTTTACTTCCGCGATGACGTTATTGGCATCGACTTCGAACTTGTCGTCAACGAGGAGAACGCCCTCATTGGTGATCAGAACCGTGGTGTTGCCCGGAACGACGTCATTGTGAATGACGTACATGTCGTCCTTTATCTTCACGGTGTTGAGTTTCGCGGGAGTCTGCTGGGCATAAATCACCACACAAAGGATCCCGGTCAGGAGCAGCGCAAGGAAGAGCCGAAGCATCGTGTTCGTTTTCATGGCGGGGAACTATAGCACGACAGGCAACGTGTGCTTCTTGTGTTCCGTTCATCCCCGTGATGTCCGTAGCTGTACTTCCCCGCACCCGGCTGGTCTGGCAATGGGCCACCTGTAGAGCGGACTGACTACGCGCGCGACTCACAGCCAAGAATGCGAGGTCTTAGGACACAGCTGTCCAAGATAGAGACGCATGCAGCGTGAGTTGTGTGTTCATAGTCCCCGCCTAACTTAGGCGGGGACTGGTCCACCCGTTACAGCCAAACCAGGTTTACATCGCAATGACAACATTCAAACCTTTACAAGTCGCCACTCTGCAGCTCGCCGTCCAACTTGTTTTGGACCGTATGGCGCGGTCATAGACCGCCTACAGTTTCGTCCAGGGCCACTCGATGTCCTGCCAACCATCTCCCGGTTGAAGCTGTTCGACCTGGTCGATCAGTTTGAGAACCGCCGGATCTCCTGCGGCGTACGCTTTCACGCCTTCCATGTAGAGCCGGTTACCTTCCGCGTCAGGGCTGAACACATGTGGCATGCGGGGCCAGCGCTTTCTGGCAAATGCAACTCCTCTCAAGAGAGGATCGACCAGCCTGTAATCGGGTGGGGCGCATGCTGGATCGACTAATGCCGCGTTGAGCTGCACTTCCGCAGCGCACGCGCGTTCCAGGTAGGTCTGGCTCGGATAGTCACCGACTCCGTGAAAAAAGATCCTTCCGCCCAATCGCATTCCACATGCGATCAGGTGGAATCGCAGCCCCTTTGAAGCCCAGGAAATCACGCCGACGCGGGACGGCCACCGGCGTGTTCTCTGAAAAAACGCGAGCGAGGAGAAATATAAATTCTCCATGCTGTCTCGCGCCCAGGTTTCAAGAATGATGCGGTGATCGTCGGGGCTGACGAGCCCTTGATCGATGGCGTATTGTCTTGCTCCTTCGGCTTCGGACAAGCCGCCGGTCTCTTCTGCCACTGCGCGGTGCGTGCGGCCGCCGCTTAAACTCAAGTACTCGTAGCCGCCTTGCGCTAATAGCTGAAGCGCAGCTTGTATGTGGCTGGCGTAGAAAGTCTCTTCACCGGGGAAGCCACCATGCCACCGGCCGTTGCAGTAGATGGCGTGTAAGGCGACAACCAGAAGACCGCCTTCTGTTCCGGTCGTCCGGTCCATTATGCGATCGCGGAGCGACGGTTATTTATGGAGGTGCGCCTCAACGACCTGTACGAAATCTTCCATACTGGCCTTGATGTAAACGCGCTGGCCGTCAATGAGGAACGTCGGCGTTTCGTTAAGCTGCAGTTTGTCGGCTCTTGTGACATCCTCGAGAACACGCTGTTGCAAGGCCGGGGAGCGGAGCGCTTGCATGAACCGATTCAAATCCAATCCGATTTTGCTCGCCAGAGCGATTATGATCGGTTCCGCGTTGTTGCTTTCTCCCCACTCGCGTTGATGCTCGAAGAGAGCGTCGTGCATTTCCCAGTAGTGATTCTGTTCACCGGCTGCTTCGGCCGCCAGAGCGCCGAGCATGGCATTCGGGTGAACGCCGACAAGCGGGAAATGATGAAACTCCAGCCGTAGCTTATCGGGGTAGCGGCTCAGGATCTCCTTGACGAACGGATGATAGGCACCGCAACTTGGACATTCATAATCCCCAAACTCAACCAGTGTCACTTGCGCGTTTTCGGGTCCCCGGAAATGGCCACCACCTTTGATGTCCACGCGAGGAGTGGCGGAGTTTTCGGGCGGATGATCGGTGTTGCGGCTGAGAAAGACGGCAGCGCCGGCCGCTATGGCGACGGCAATAACGATGACGACGGCGGGTTTAAGGAGTTTTCGCATCTCGTCATACTAGCACTCCAGGCGCGGCAGTGGTCAGAGTAATGTGAGCTCAAACTCAAAGATGGTGGCCGTTTCGCCGTCAGTCAGACGAACGTGGTAGCGATAGATGAAATTGCCTTTATGATCAATAACTTCCAGGATGAATCCGTGATGCCCCCAATAGTGGCTGGGGAACGCGATCGTTACCCGGTGACCGATCTTGAATCGTGGCGTTACATGCAGCGGATTGGCCGGCATCAGGTGCCGTTCATGCGACATCCGATCGGGCCGTTTCTCCTGGAAAGCGGACGATGTCTTGAAGCCGGGCCGCGACCGAGAACTGGCGCCGCTGAAGCATATCCATCAGTTCGATCACGGGTTGGCGAAGTTCTTTGTCGTAGCCGGACTCGGGTGCCTCGGCGAGGCTCGAGTCCAGGTATCGCAGGGATCACCTGAATGCAGTTTGCCACACGAGGATTTTCCTCAGACGCATGGCATTTTTTTCACAATCGTCCTTGAATTCAGCGGACCGCGATAGGTGTATGCTTAGGATATGTGGCTCAGTCGTGTATTCCAATCTCTTAAAATACGAGAGGTTCGCCTCGCCTGGACCGTTGCCCTTGCAGCGGATGGTATTCAGATCCTCATCATGCCGCTTTTCCTTGGAGGAGCGTTTTCTCCGGCCGACACACTAGTCGATTTGGCCGCAGCATTTGTACTGTCTAAACTGGTCGGATGGCATTGGGCCTTTTTCCCGACGATGCTTGCGGAGCTTATTCCTGGCCTGGACCTCTTTCCGACGTGGACCGCGGCCGTTGCATATGTGACTCTGAAGGGCTTCCGGTCGCCGGACGAGGAAATTCCAGTGTCCCGCTGGACACCACCCCGCCGATTCCTGAATTCCTGAGACGGGCGCCGCTTTGACGTCGTCCCGCGGGTTTTTCGGGCTGCTGCGCTCGAATCGCAACTACCGGTTCACCTGGACCGGGCAGGTTGTCAGCGAGGTCGGCGATCACTTCAACAACATTGCCGTTTTCAGCCTGGCGCTGGCCAACACGGGATCCGGACTGGCGGTCGCGGGAGTTCTTCTGGCTCGCGGTGCGGCCGTCATGCTGGCTGGCCCTGTTGCCGGCGTTCTTCTGGACCGGATGGACCGCCGCCGCATCATGATCTTGAGCGACATGATTCGAGCGGTTCTCGCGCTGGCGTTCATTGTCGCCATTCCCATGGGCCGGACATGGCTGTTGTTTGTCCTCAGCGCGTTATTGATGTTCGCCTCGCCTTTCTTCACCAGCGGCCGGGCAGCGATCCTGCCGGCGATCGCCGACAGTTCGGAATTGCATACGGCGAATGCGCTCACTCAGCTGACCCAGTGGACGGCGATTACGGTTGGTTCATTTCTGGGGGGCAGCACTGTAGCTGTTTTCGGATATGGACTGGCGTTTGTGTTCAACGCATTGTCATTCATCTTTTCTGCCGGCTGCATTTCGCGGCTTCACCTGGATCAAGGCTTTCGTCCTCCGCGCAAAGACGTCTCGGAAGACACGATCCTCCAGCCCTGGCACGAATACGTTGCGGGCATCCGCTATATGCGGACGACGAGTCTGATACTCGGGGTCGGGCTAATCTCCGTCGGATGGGCAACGGGCGGAGGCGCCGCCCAGATCCTGTTCACCCTTTTTGGTGAGAATGTTTTCCACCGGGGCCCGGCCGGTATAGGGATGATCTGGGGATGCGCAGGTGTTGGCCTGATTGTCGGCGGCATGATCGCGCATCGACTCGGACCCGGGCTTAGCTTCCGCGGCTACAAGCGGACGATTTCCATCGTCTACATCATCCACGGTGGGGCGTATGTCGTTTTCAGTCTGACGCCGAACTTCGTTCTGGCATTGCTGTTCATCGGAATTTCTCGCGCCGCAGTGGGCGTCAGTTCGGTTCTCAACTTTGCCCAGCTTCTGCGCCACGTTTCGAATGAATATCGCGGCCGTGTGTTTTCCACGATCGAAACCTGGACCTGGATGACCATGATGTTCTCGATGGCGTTTGCAGGGGTGGCTTCGGAGAAGGTCAGTCCACGAAGCATTGGCGCCGTCGCCGGATGTCTCAGTGCGAGTACGGCGTTATTCTGGGGTTGGGCGAATTGGCGCGGGAAGCTTCCGGAGCCACCCCTCGCGGGCGTCGAGCCGGAGGAGATCGAAGTCCACGGCGATCCTGTATTGTAGTGGCTTATTCAAGGTCTTCGTCTTCCCACTGCTTCTCGAGTTGAAGGTTCCGGCGATGGCGCATGTAGAACGCAAGGATTGCAAGGATCGTGATTGTCGACCATAGCAGCGTCGAGGACGTGAGGATCGGAATCCATGATGTCCAGATTCGTTGGCCCTTCCAGAACTCGACCTGCGCAGTCCCGAGCGTTTCCCCCGTCACGTCCGAGAAAGCGGAATCAAATGATGATCCACGGCTGACACGCGCGAGTATCTCTCGAATGGACGAGGGCCCGGATCGCCGCATGAGCTCATGAACAAATGAGCCCGCTAAAGCGTAAGCGCGGACCTGATCGTTCTGGCCGCCGGAAAACAATCGATCGACGGTATCGAGATCGGTGCGGCCGCCTGTCATCAACTGATAGAGAAGTTGCGTTTCATCCTGGAATTGCCGATCGCGTTCGACAGCCATCGCGACGCCTTCGTTGAACCATCGCGGGATCGGCTTGGCCAGCCGCAGCCCGCGAGATCAATACGTGAGCAACCTCGTGGCGTAAGACGTCTTCCAGCGTGTGGTCGGGATATCCCGGAGAACGTGCAGGGAAGAGGACGACGCGATTCGAATTCCCTATGGCAAAGCCGGCAATCCAGGGAGCAACATCTCTTGCCACATCGGAATTCTCTCCCGCTAATTCAACTTGAATCGCCAGGCCGGAGTCCCGGACGCCAAGGAGGTCCGCGATATCGGCAAATCGCTCCGGCGCGATGGATTCCAGGCGTCTGCGGACGCTGTTCAGCTCCGGGGGCGCTTCAAACCGTAATTGCGGGAATGGTTGCGGGACGTACACGTCACATCATAGCCTACGACCGACAGGTGCGGTTGTCCTGCGGCTTAATCCATCCGCCATTTGACTGCAAGCCGCCCTCTCCCTATCATTTCGCGGTGTTCGCCCGCTCTATCTTCCTTCCCGTTGAACTACTCCGAATCGTGGTCACGACCTGTCTGTATTTCATCTCCATGTTCGGTTGGGGCGACTTCGCATGCCGGCGACTCTCCAGGTCCGAGGATGCGTTGGCTGACTTCATCGCCGCGCGATGCGTCGCCGGTTGCTTTGTTTTTTATTCTGCATTTATTTTGCTGGCAGCACTGCACGGATTACGTTCTGCAGCAATTGCGAGCGTCTGGATTGCGGGAGTCATCGTGTTCATCTGGCAAGTGCGGCCAATCGCAACGAGAGTCGCCGCGGCATTGCATCAGGTGGCGGAGTGGAGCGGCGGGAACCAACTGTTGCTAGGTATCATTTGTTTTTTGGCGCTGCTGCAGATTACTTGCGGTCTGACACCGCTGACGTTTTACGACTCTCAGGTGTACCTTCTCCTGGCGCCCGTCCAATTCTTGAAAGCCGGCAGTCTGGTTCACATCCCCTGGAATGTTCTGACGAATGGGCCAATGGCCTTGCAACTCACGTTCGGTATGTCCTGGGTTGCCGACGCCAGCGGAGGGACTTTCAAGCTGCTGATGGCAGTTTGTGGCTGCCTGGCTCTGCTGGCTGCGGCCAGAATCGGCAGCGAGTTCGGCGTCAAAGCGGGACTGCTTAGCGCACTCCTTGTTGTCGTGTATCCCGAATTCTGGATTCATCAAACGTTCGGTGTCGTGGATCTGACGATAGCCGCCTTCGTGGTCTTCGGCGCCGTGTGGTGGATCGATTCGCTGAAGCAGCAGGATTGGAAGTCTGCGATTCTGCCGGGCGTCGCGTTTGGTTTCGCGATCGCGTCCCGTTATCAGGGCGTGGTGCTCGTTCCATGGATTTTTGCGGGCAGTCTTGCGATCCAATCGGTTCGCAATCCCATGATCATTCGGGAGAGTTTCAAAAAGGGGCTGGTCGTGGCGGCAATCGTGATCGCAATGGTCTTTCCCTGGCTGCTGCGGAACTACTCGATTTTGGGCAATCCCGTCTTTCCGTTGTTGCCTGGTCTGCTGGGCGGTGGCACGGAGTGGTCCATTGCTCAGGGGCAGGGCCTTCATCAGGAAGTGATGGGACCGACGTTAGCGGAGCTGCCTTTGCGCCAGATGGTATTTGCGCCGATCAATGCTCTATTGATGTTTCCGAGCAATGGCCTGCTGGGAATTCCGATATTGATTGGTGGTTTGCTTATCGCATTTTTCCTGCGAGACAAGGCTGTCCGGGCGTATGCGATCCTCGGTCTCGGGGGAGTGATCATCTGGGGGCTGATCCATCCCACGCCGGGAGTTCAGTTGCTCCGGTTCAACGCCGCGAGCATTATCTTTCTGCTGGCTTGCACCGGAGCTGTACTTGGAAGTGAGGCAGCAAGGCGTTGGAAAGGTGTTTACGTTGCCGCTGTTCTTGCCCTTGGTTCGATCGCCATAGCGCTGATCGGGCTCAACAGTCTCGTGCCCGTCGTCGCGGCGTTGAGCGATTCGACAGCCCGCAGCCGATTGTGGCAAGCCAACGTCCCATCGTCGCGCGTGATGGAGTTCGCGAACGAACGGCTGGACCCCACACGAGACAAGGTTTTGTTTATCGGTGAAACCCGCGCGGTATGGCTGAAAGCGCCTTTTATCGCGCCTTCTAATCTCAATGGCCCGCAATTAACCGAGCTCTTTTCGCCCGATACCGCTCCATCAGTCTGGGCCGAACGTCTGCACCGTCTCGGCATCACGCACATCCTGATCTGCAGCTCCGAATGGCAGCGTCTTGCGGACGGATACGGCTATTTTCGCCTGTCGGATGAACACCTCGGCCGATTTTATCAATGGCTTCATACCCTGCCTCTGGTGTTTGATGATCATAGTGGGAACGTCCTTCTCTCGGTTTAGTTATAATGTTTCCTGCACGTTCGAATGGCGCCGTACCCAAGTGGTAAGGGAGAGGTCTGCAAAACCTTTATGCATCGGTTCGAATCCGATCGGCGCCTCTCCAGCCCTGAATGCGTTCTGAAGATATCCACGACATCGTCAAGGTCTTGCGGAAGGAAATTCGGCAGTGGCCAGTACCTGCCATTGGCCGTTATGTCGCAACGCCGTTCACGACTCTGATTTCCTGCATTTTGAGTCTGCGGACGCAGGACAGGACTACCACTGCTGCCAGCGACCGATTGTTTGCGATTGCCGACACGCCAGCGAACATGCTCGCGACGCCGGTCGATGTCATCGAACGGGCGATTTATCCGGTGGCTTTTTATCGGGTGAAGGCGCGGACGATCCACAAGATTTGCGACCAACTGCTGGCGTCTTTCGGTGGCAAAGTGCCGGGCAATCTGGAAGAGTTGCTGGAGTTGCCGGGTGTCGGGCGGAAGACGGCGAACATTGTAATTACTCTGGGGTTCCGCAAGGCTGGAATCGCCGTCGATATCCATGTGCACCGGATTTCAAACCGCCTCGGTTACGTCCGGACCAAAACGCCGGACGACACCGAGGCGGCTCTGCGCAAAAAGCTTCCGCGGCGTTATTGGATCATCTATAACGACCTGCTGGTCGCGTATGGGCAGAATCTTTGTAAGCCGGTCAGTCCCTTTTGTTCGAAGTGTAAGATCGCGGTGTACTGCAGGCGTGTCGGAGTGAAGACGCGGCGCTGATCAACGAAGAACATCAGTCACAAAAAGGCAAAAAAGGCACATGAAAGTTTATCCTTTTTTTAACCAGTGTTTTGGCTGAAAATCGGCGAAATCCTTTTTGGTTTATCCGAGTTGATTTTCGCCAGGAAGTTGAAATGTGGGAGTCCCCGCCTAAGTTAGGCGGGGATCCTTCGCTCCACACCTCATGACGAACTTCGGCTACGTCCGAGTCTCAGGTTCCTTCCGCTGTTTGGTTGCGGCCTAGCCGCGCTAAGCCTCTTTGTGGCGGATCTCCCCTCTCAGGCCGCGACCTTTTTCAAAGCTTATCGTTTTGCACTTCATGTGCCACTTGTGGCTTAATTTCGCAACGAGAGGAGTGTCCATGATTTCCTTAAGCGTAAATGGCAAGCAGTACGATGTCGATGTAAGTCCAGACACGCCGCTGCTTTGGGTAATTCGCGATGCGATCGGACTGACCGGTACGAAATTCGGCTGCGGTTTGCAGCAGTGCGGTGCCTGCACCGTGCATCTCGATGGCGTTGCCGTCCGTTCCTGCGGCACGGCCGTATCGACCGTCGGAACGAAGAAGATCACGACAATCGAAGGGCTTTCCGTCACATCGACTCATGCTCTGCAGAAGGCATGGATCGCCGAGCAAGTGCCTCAGTGCGGTTACTGCCAGTCCGGACAGCTGATGTCGGCGGCCGCCCTTCTGGCGAAGAAACCCAAACCCACGGATGCGGATATCGACGGCGCCATGGCCGGCAATATCTGCCGCTGCGGAACATATCAACGGATCCGCCGCGCAATCCATCGCGCGGCCGGCGTCTAGGGAGGGATACATGTCGAAAACTCTTACTCGACGCACGTTTTTGCAAGTGAGCGCAGCCGGCGGCGCCTTGCTGGTTGGCGGATACATACCCGGTTTGCGGGAAATAAGTACTGCCGAAGCCGCGGGAGTGTTCGAGCCGAACGTATGGGTCAAAATTGCGGCGGACGACACGGTCACGATCACGCTTTCGCAACTGGAGATGGGCCAGGGCGTGATGACCTCGATGCCGATGCTGGTGGCCGAAGAACTGGACATCGACTTCAACAAGATCAAAACCGAATGGGCCCCTGCCGATCCGAAGTATGGCAATCCGAACTTCGGCGGCGCGCAGCTCACGGCCGGCAGCAACAGCGTGCGCGGCATGTGGAAGATCCTGCGGGAGTCGGGCGCGACAGCCCGAATGATGCTGATGACGGCAGCCGCGCAAACCTGGAGTGTTCCCGAGAATACGGTTTCAACAGACAATGGGGAGGTCGTCCACAAAGCCAGTGGACGCCGCCTGAAATACGGCGCGCTGGTGGACAAGGCTGCCGCGCTGCCGGTTCCCAAGAGCGTTGCACTGAAGAATCCGAAAGATTTCCATCTCCTGGGCCAATCGGCGCCGCGGCTCGATATTCCGGAAAAAGTGAATGGTAAAGCCGTGTTCGGCATCGACGTCAAACGGCCCGGTATGTTGATCGCCCGCGTCGTGCGCTGCCCCGTGTTCGGCGGGAAGGTCGACAGCTTCAATGCGGATAAAGCGAAAGCGGTGCCTGGCGTTCGTAACGTGGTGAAGATCAGTAGCGGGATTGCCGTGGTGGCTGACAATTATTGGGCTGCGTCCAAAGGAGCGCAGGCGCTCGAGGTGAAGTGGAACGAGGGCGCCCTGGCGAACCTGAGCAGCGCTGAAATAATGAAGAAGTACGCGGCGCTTGCCGAGCAGCCGGGGAAGGTTGCCCGCAACGATGGCGATGCTCCGGCTGCCATAAAGAACAACACACGCACCTTCGAACGTGTATTCGAAGTGCCTTTCCTGGCGCATGCCTGTATGGAGCCGATGAATTGCACGGCAGACGTACGGGCCGACCGATGCGATGTGTGGGTTCCGACGCAGGGCCAGACGGCGTCGCACGAGGCTGCCGTCGCTGCTTCCGGACTTCCTCCAAAAGCGGTGAACATCTACACGACATATCTGGGCGGTGGGTTCGGCCGGCGCGGGGAAGCGGATTTTGTGACGGATGCTGTGGAGACTTCCAAAGCCACAGGCAAGCCCGTCAAAGTGATCTGGACGCGTGAGGATGATATTCAGCACGACTTCTACCGGCCGGTGACTTACGTCCGGATGTGGGGCTCGGTAGATGCCTCAGGTAAGCCGGGCGTCTTCATGCAGCGCATCGTTCAGCAATCGTTGATGAAGCGGCTTGGGCCGCTACCGCCGGACGGCGTCGATCGGATCTCGGTCGATGGCTCGGCGACTTTGCCTTATAACATTCCGAACGTTCGTGTCGAATTCATCGAAACAGATCCTGGAATTCCGTACGGATTCTGGCGTTCTGTCGGTGCATCGGTGCAAGGCTATGTCGTCGAGGCATTCATCGACGAGATGGCAACCACTGCCGGCAAGGATCCATATCAATTCCGGCACGACCTGTTGAGTAAAGCGCCACGTCACCGTGCAGTACTGGAGACGGTTGCCGAGAAATCCGGCTGGGGAAAACCTTTGCCTGCAGGCCACGGACGCGGCATTGCGATGATGGAAGCTTTCGGCAGCATTATCGGGCAGGTGGCCGAGGTTTCAGTCGTGAACAACGCCGTCAAGATCCACAAGATATGGTGCGCTGTCGATACCGGGTGGGTGATCAACCCGGACACGATCAAAGCGCAGATGGAGGGCGGCACGCTGTATGGACTGACAGCCGCTCTGAAGGGAGAGATCACGATTCAGAATGGCCGGGTCATGCAGCATCACTTCAACGACTATCAAATGATCCGCCATGCTGAGGCGCCCGAGGTTGAAGTCCACATCGTGTCGAGCACCGAGACCCCTGGCGGAATTGGTGAGCCGAGCACGGCGCTTGCTGCCGGCGCTCTGGTCAATGCCGTTGCCGCTGCGACCGGCAAGCGGATTTACAAGTTGCCGATCCGTTTATAAACCGGAAACAGAGGCCACAGAGACGGATAGCTCTGTGGCCTTTGTGTAACAAGGCTGTAAGTTTTAGTGTTTTCAACCAGTTTTTGGAAGAAAGCGACGAACGTCTGGGTTTGTCCGAGCTGATGCTGAATGGTTAAGCCCCCGCCTAAGTTAGGCGGGGATGCCCGCGCGTAGTGCGGGCTGGGGCGGTCTGTTAAAAGTCCGCGCGCAGCGCTCCTTACAGATATCCGCGGAGCGCACCTTATTAATCGGTACTATCGTCTTTGAACAGACCGCCCCGCCTTCGCTGCGCGAAGCCACCCCGCCTAACTTAGGCGGGGAATAAGGTTGTCCTTGAATCCACTTCTCCATACGTTACCGTAATTACGAAAAGCAGTACTTTTAGGCGGGGACTTCGCTCCTCACATCTCATGACGAACTTCGGCTACGTCCGTGGTCTCGGCTTACTACCGTTGTTTTGTTGTATTTCCCATTTATAAGAGGGCGATCAGCGCTGCAAGCAGCTCCGGCCTCAGTTCATTCTCTTCGGCAAACTGTTTCAACTCATCAGGCGTAAGGAGCTTCAGGTCGGTCGGGAGCTGGCGTGTGCACGAGTTACAGCCGTCTGTGGCATAGAGCAAACGGCCTTTCGTCGAGTAAGCCAGCATGCGGGGAGTGTCGGTATCGCGCAGAATGCGTCCGTTCTTCTCGTAAGCATCGGGGTCGGCTAGCCATACGTCGGGCTTGCCGAGCCGCCGGATAGAATCCGCGTCGAATTCGATGAGATCCGATGCCGCCGCGGATAGAGCGCGCTGGCGGAAGAAATTCATTTTTCCAGTTCGCCCGCCACAATATTCAGGGAGCCGAGCGCAGCGACGGCGTCTGAGAGATAGCCGCCTTTTACCATGTGGCTGAAGGCCTGGAAAATGTAGAAACAGGTTCCACGGCAGCGCAGCCGATAGGCGCGTTTAGAGCCGTCGCTCATGAGGTAAAAGCCCAGTTCGCCATTCGCCGCTTCCCAGTAGGAGTACACCTCACCGGTAGGCGGCAGGATGCCGTCCTGGATCAGTTCGAAGTGATTCATGAGGTCTTCGATATTCGAGTAGACGCCTTTTTTGGGCGGCAGGCTGATACGCCGGTCGTCGATCTGTACCAGCCCCCCAGGCAGATTTTCGAGCGCCTGTTTGATGATACGCAGACTCTGCCGGATTTCTTCGACGCGCACCAGATACCGATCGTAGACATCGCCGCGCTCGCCGACCGGTATGTCGAATTCGAACTTGTCGTAGTCGTAGTTCGGGAACCACTTTCGGACATCGTACGGCACGCCGCAGGCGCGCAGCGTCGGACCGGTGAAGCCCCAGTCGATGGCATCCTCAGCCGAAATGGCCGTGATGCCTTCGCTTCGCATTTTGAAAATTTTATTGTGACGGTTCATCTTCTCGATGTCGTCGAGATACTTCGGAATCGAATCCAGAAGCGTGCGGGAACGCGCCACAAAATCATCGGGAATATCCTGCGCGACGCCGCCGATCCGGACGTAGCTGACGGTCAGACGTCCTCCACAGCACGATTCCAGCAGGTCGTAGATCTCTTCACGAGGGCGGAAGCCATACCAGAAGTTGGTGATGGATCCAAGATCCACCAGGTTCGTCGTGATACACACGAGGTGATCCGCAATCCGGCTGAACTCGGACAGGATGACGCGGATGTATTGAGCGCGCTTCGGGATTTCCACTCCGAACATCTTCTCGACGGACATCGCATAAGCGACGCCATTCATCATGGCCGACATGTAATTCAGGCGGTCGGTATACGGGATGACCTGCCAATACATATGGGTTTCGGACATCTTCTCGAAACACCGGTGCAGGAACCCGATCTCCGTATCGGCGTCGATGATCTTTTCTCCGTCGACGGCAACCTGTAGCCGGAACGTCCCGTGCATTGCAGGATGCTGGGGACCGACATTGAGAATTTGAGGATGTGCGATTCCCATCTTCTCGGCATAATTCTTCGCGCGTTCCACCACCGGCAAATCGTCGGTTTGCGTGCACGGCGTCCGCTGGCCGGGCGGAAAGTCTTTTCGAAGCGGATGACCCACGAACTGGGAGTGAGTCAGGATTCGCCTCAGATCCGGATGCCCTTTGAATTTGATGCCGAACATGTCATAGGCCTCGCGTTCGGCCCAGTCGGCGCCTTTCCAGATGTCGATGGCGCTGTCGATGGTTGGATCATCGCCGGGGACAGGTACTTTCAGCCGCAGCCTGTGTTTATTCGACAGCGACAGCATGTGGTACACGACGTCGTAGCGCGATGCGCGTTCGGAGAGGTAATCGACGGCCGTGACGTCCAGCAGCATTTTGAAATCGAAGTCCGGTTCGTATTTGAGAGCGCGCAGCACCTCCTTGGCGCGCTCACGCTTGACGGTAATCGACAGATCACCGCGGAATTCGCGCATATGCAGGACGTCATCGGGAAATCTCCGTTTGAAGGCCTGCGCAATCGGTCCTTGAACGTCCTGGTTTTCTTCAAGGAATCTGACGAGTGACCGCGGCGGTGGTTCAAGTCCGTGAACCGTGGCGTCGAGTTCCGGAGTTTTCAGCCGAGTCTGTCTCGCATGCCGCTCGTAGGAGAGGCGCGTGTCGTTCTCGACCTGCTGTTGCAGTTTCATGACGGCGTCGAGAAGAGCCTCCGGGGTCGGAGGGCAGCCGGGAATGTAGACATCGACGGGGATGATTTCGTCGATGCCTTGCATCACGTGGTACGCGCGATAGAAGCCGCCACATGTGGCGCACGCTCCCATCGAGATAACCCACTTCGGCTCGGCCATCTGGTCGTAGATCTGCTTGAGAACCGGCCCCATCTTGTCATTGACGGTGCCCAGGACCATCAAAACATCGGACTGCTTTGGTGAAAACCGGACGACTTCGGAACCAAATCGCGCAATGTCATAATGCGCCGAAACGGTCGCCATGAATTCTATGGCGCAACAGGCTGTCCCGAAGGGATAAGGCCACAGGGAACTCTTACGCGCCCAATTGATCAGGGAATGATAAGTGGTCGTGAAGAAACTTTCGTGCTCCCGCTTAGTCTCGAGTTCTGCAACACTCATAAACTCTGATTGTACCATGCGATAGCGGGAACCTAATTCGGGGACGGTTGCCTGAATCATCTAAATTCGCTCCGAATTTAGGTGATTCAGGCAACCGTCCCCGAATTACCCGGCGTAGTTCGCGTAATTCGAGGCCAGCCACCTCTGCATGTCCATGCCTTTGCGCCGGCTGTAATCCTCCAACTGTTCGCCATCGATTCTCCCCACGCTGAAGTATCGGGCAGCCGGATGAGAAAGATACACGCCGGACACGGAACTGGCCGGGAGCATCGCGTAAGTCTCCGTCAGCTCGATACCCGCATTGTCTTCAGCG
Organism: uncultured Acidobacteriota bacterium; assembly: GCA_963738025.1. Classification (GTDB taxonomy): domain Bacteria; phylum Acidobacteriota; class Terriglobia; order 20CM-2-55-15; family 20CM-2-55-15; genus 20CM-2-55-15. The sequence goes on from CAVTWA010000005.1 coordinate 729,846, forward strand.
CGGAGCAAATCGAACAATGTCCGCTTCTCGGTGTGATCGGGAAAGGCGGGATACCCGGGCGCGGGCCGGATTCCGCGATACCGTTCCTGGATGAGGTCTTCTGTTGAAAGGTTCTCGCCGCTTCCGTATCCCCATTCTTCGCGGACGCGCTTGTGCAGCCATTCTGCCAGGGCCTCAGCCAGACGATCCGCCAGTGCCTTGGACATGATCGAATTGTAGTCATCGTGGTCTTTCTCGAATTGCGCGCACAATTCCCGCACGCCGTGCCCGGCTGTCACGGCAAACGCTCCGAGGTAGTCGGTTATGCCCGATGATTTCGGTGCAATAAAATCCGCCAGAGCGTAATTCGGTTCGCCCTGAGCCTTCTGCAGCTGTTGCCGCATCGTGTGTATTGTCGCGAGCAGGTCTTTGCGTGAGAGGTCCGTATACAGTTCAATGTCGTCTTCCACAGCATTTGCGGGCCAGAAGCCGTACACGGCGCGTGCGCAAAACAGTTTCCCGGAAACGATTCGCTTGAGAAGCTGTTGGGCGTCGTTAAACAGTTCTCTGGCTTTTGCCCCGACGATTTTGTCCTGCAGGATTTTCGGGTAGAGACCTTTCATCTCCCATGTGTGGAAGAACGGAGACCAATCGATAAACTTCGAAATCTCGCCTAAAGGGACGTTATCCAGTGCGCGAACGCCGGTGAATGCGGGGTGTGGCGGCTTTTCGTTCGACCAATCGATTTGCACTTTCCGCCGCCGGGCTTCATCGAGGCGGACCAGCCAGACTTGCTTCTGCCGTCCAGCATGTTTTTGCCGAGCCGTTTCCTGCTCTCGCTTATTCTGCTCGATAAAACCGGCGTGGGTTTCCCGCTTGATGAGTTGTCCGGCGATACCTACAGCTCGCGATGCATCCAGCACGTGGACCACCGGCTGTTCGTAAACGGGCGCAATTTTGACGGCCGTGTGAATGGCGCTTGTCGTCGCGCCGCCAATCAGCAGCGGGATCTGCCATTCCTGCCGCTGCATTTCTTTTGCGACATATACCATTTCGTCGAGCGACGGTGTGATCAAGCCGCTCAAGCCAATCAGATCGACATTGTGATCCCGGGCGGCGCCAAGGAGTTTATCGACGGGCACCATGACGCCAAGATCAATTACTTCATAGTTGTTGCAGGCGAGGACCACGCCGACGATATTCTTCCCGATGTCGTGCACGTCACCCTTCACGGTGGCCATTAATATCTTGCCTTGCGATGTTGAGCCGCCGGCCTGCTTCTCGGCCTCCATGTACGGGATGAGCTGTGCCACTGCCTTCTTCATGACGCGCGCGCTCTTCACGACTTGCGGCAGAAACATCTTGCCGGATCCGAACAGATCTCCGACGACATTCATTCCGTCCATCAACGGGCCTTCAATGACGGCGAGCGGCCTGCCGAAATGTAGTCGAGCCTCTTCAACATCCTGCTCGATATACTCGACGACACCTTTGATGAGTGCATGCTTCAGACGTTCTGAGACCGGCAGTTCGCGCCACGCGTCCTCTTTCACGTCGGTCCTGGCGGTTTTCTGAACGGAATCCGCGAATACGAGTAATCGCTCCGTAGCGTCAGGGCGGCGGTTCAATAACACGTCCTCGACAAGGCCAAGAAGATCTTTGGGAATTTCTTCGTAAACGGCGAGCTGGCCGGCATTCACGATCCCCATATCCAGGCCGGCAAGGATGGCGTGATATAGAAATGCCGAATGTATGGCTTCGCGGACAACGTTATTGCCCCGAAAGGAAAACGATACGTTGCTGATTCCGCCGCTCACTTTGGCTGACGGCAGCCGTGTCTTGATGCGGCGTGTCGCTTCGATAAATGAAACGGCATAGCTGTTGTGCTCTTCAATACCCGGTCGCGACGGTCAGAACATTCGGGTCGAAAATAATGTCCTGTGGCGGAAATCCTAATTCCTCCGTCAGGATGCGATAGGCGCGACTGCAGATTTCTACTTTCCGCTCGAGGGTATCGGCCTGGCCTTTTTCATCGAACGCCATCACCACGACCGCAGCACCGTAACGCCGGATGTGCCGCGCGTGTTCCTTGAAGACGTCTTCGCCTTCTTTGAGGCTGATGGAATTGACGATACCTTTGCCTTGAATACATTTCAGGCCCGCTTCGATCACGGACCATTTGGAACTGTCGATCATGACAGGGACACGGGCAATGTCCGGCTCGGCGGCGATGATGTTCAGGAAACGCGTCATCGCGGCTTCCGAGTCCAGCATTCCCTCGTCCATATTGACGTCGATGATCTGGGCGCCCGCGTCGACTTGATTGCGCGCGACGCTCACGGCTTCTTCATATTGTCCGGCGAGAATGAGTTTTGAGAACCGGGGCGAGCCGGTAACGTTGGTGCGTTCGCCGATGTTGACGAAGGTGATGTCGGGCCGGAACGTCAGTGGTTCCAGGCCGCTCAATCGAAGATATGGTTCCGGACGCGGAGGAATGCGGGATTTCAAACCGTGGACCGCTTCGGCGATGGCTCGAATGTGTTCGGGCGTCGTTCCGCAACAGCCGCCGACAATATTCAGCCAGCCATTGGCGGCGAACTCGCGAAGTGTTCCGGATGTTTCGGAAGCCGTCTCATCGTAGCCTCCGAAAGCATTGGGCAATCCGGCATTGGGATGACAGCTCAAATAGACGGGCGCCACTCGTGAGAGTTCCTCAACGTATGGCCTCATCTGCTTTCCGCCCAGCGCGCAATTGATTCCGACGGAGAGCAGGTTGGCGTGTGAGATGGAATTCCAGAACGCCTCGACGACTTGACCCGAGAGCGTACGGCCGCTGTTATCGGTGATGGTTACCGATACCATGATTGGAACGCGCCGTCCGGTGTCCTGAAAGAACTGCTCGAAGGCGAAAATCGCAGCCTTGGCGTTGATGGTGTCGAACACGGTCTCGGCCATCAGAATGTCCACGCCGCCATCCATGAGGCCGCGGGTCTGCTCGTAATATGCCTCAGCAAGCGTGTCAAAAGTTGCGGACCGGAATGCCGGATTATTCACATCGGGCGACATGGACGCCGTTCGATTCGTCGGTCCGACGGATCCGGCGACAAAACGGGGGTGCGCCGGATCTGCGGCCATCGCTTCATCGGCAGCGGTGCGTGCGAGCCGGGCCCCGGCGACATTCAATTCGTACACAAGAGATTCCATCTTGTAATCGGACATCGAGATGGCATTCGAATTGAAAGTATTGGTTTCGATGATATCGGCGCCCGAACTCAGGTACTGCCGGTGGATCGTTTTAATGATCTCGGGCTGTGTGATGTTCAACAGATCATTGTTGCCTTTGAGATCGGAAGGATGGTCGGTAAAGCGGCCGCGGAAGCTCGCTTCGTCCAATTTGAGGGTTTGGATCATCGTCCCCATTGGGCCGTCGAGGATTACGATCCGTTCGCGAAGGAGTTGCTCGATTGTCATGCCTCCCTCGATTTTATACGACCTTGGCGCAACAGGACTGATTCGCTCACGAACCCGCCAAGCGCCGGAGGCGCGTAAGAATACAGCCCCGGCCGTCGGGCTGGGGACCAACATCCGCTAATGTTCAAGGCCCGGAGGGCCGAAAGATTGATGCGACGAATCTTACGCCCTCCGCGGCTGGCGTTATGGCGGATACAAAACCCCGGCCTGCGGCCGGGGCCAGGTTCTAACGGCCCTCCGGGCATATTTGCTATGAGTTCGTCCAAAAGTGCTGCTTATGAAGAAGGAGTGTTTTCCCACTTCACGTTTTTCAGCACAACGGGCGCAGCGGCGTAGCCATCGAGAGCGATCGTCTTCGCTGTCTTATCGACGGTCACCTTGGCAAACAATGATGTTTTACCTTCGCCAGGAAGACCGCGACGGGCAGGAAGACGCAATTCGACGACGGTGAAATCATATGAATTGCCTTTAGCGTTTCCTGTGGGATGCCAGATTTGCGTGTTCCAGGACCCCAGTGGTTTTTCGGCAGCGACGATGATGCGCGTGCTGCCGTCGGCCCCTTGGATTTTGTATGCGTATCGAACCGTGTAGCCGGCGCTCTCAGATGTCCAGATGTATCCCTGCGTCTGTCCTTTGGCAAGGGCAGCTGCAAAGTCTTTTTCACCTTTATCTAATGCGGATGATAATTGATCGCGCTCGGCGTCAGTAGACCAGCGGAGCAGATCGATCTTCAGCGGATCGGGGGCGCCGGTCACGTTGGCGGCGGTTGCAGTGAAGTGTTGAATCGATTCTTTCTTTGGGTCTTCGGCACCCAAGAATATGGACGCGGCACATATCCCAGCCACTACAAGGGCTAAGGCGGTTCCGCGTCGAAGAAATACGTTTGATTTCATCGCAGATCCTCCTCGAGGTAGTCGGTTTTCTAGTGCAGTTTCCAACAGACAGGGCAGATTTTCAACCGTCCTTCAGCGAAAGCGCAAGCCGACACTGAGGATGCTGCCGTTGAATCCGTGGTTTGGTTTTGTCAAACCAGCGTTGGACATATGGAAGTACCGGTATTCGAGGACGTATTTCCGATGCTGAAGGCCGACTCCACCCGAGGACAAAAACTGGACGTCGCCCCCAAGTTCCGAAGCTCGCTTGCTGATGGTCGTATTCAGAGGTCCCGACCCCAGGTCCAGGAAAGGCAGGACACCGTGCGAGGTCTTGCCCTCAAAGCGGAACAGCAAAGTATCGCCCAGCATGCGACCGCCCGGATGAACGGAATTCCCGATAATGCCCTCGCTGATGATATCGAATCGCTTCATGGGCAATCGCGACTCAGGAGAATTCCACGCAACGATCCCGATCTGCGGTTGCGCATAGAGCATGTTGATATGCGAGATATTCCGGGGAATGGCGTTTTCCAACCCGTAAGCTGCCTGGAAACCCAATATCAGCCGGCTTTGCAATTCCTCGGCATTTGCGCTGAAACTGAGCAATGCCAGCGCGACGGTAATAAGGACGTAAGCGCGGACTTTACGACGGTATTCAAATACCGGCAGCAGAATTGTTCGAATGAGTCTCAATGCGTGAGAGCGTACATGAAGAAGTTAACGGCCATACGGAAGGCGTAACCCGAGAATTTGTTCGGATACCTTGCATCGTCGGACCACTCATAGGCGTCGCCTAGATCGGTGTTGTGGTTGATGACCATCATCAGCCGGCCCTGGTCATCCCAGATCCCTTTGCATTCGGCTTGAAAACCGTCGGTTTCCCAGGTCCTCCCACCATTAAACGCATACGCGAGGCTGGGGGTTTGAATCAAATGGTCGATATCGTAGAAGACGTGAAAGAGTGGGTGGTCTCGAGGAATGTCCTTGATCTCACGATGAGGAAAGACTTTACGGATCTGGCGCTCGAACGCAGACCATTCGAAGCTGCCCCAGAAATCGTCGACAATCCAGAAGCCCCCGCGCTCCATATAGTTGCGAAGAATTGTCGCGTCCTCGTCGGTCAGAACCATTTGTTCGACTTCGCTCGAGTAGATCAGCGGGTATTTAAAGAGGTCCGGATCGTTGATCGGGATAACCCGTTCTCCGTCCGCAATAGGGATATTGGTCAACCTTTTCAAAACCAGGATCAGGTTGCGATCGGCGCGTGGATAGTCGGTGTACCAGTTCTTGTAGTACCCAGGGATTTGGCCGTTATAAATCAACCGGGTAAAGACGAACTGGTCCGTATCTTTTGTAAAATTCTGCGGTACCCGGCGGACATCGTCGTAACGGCCAAGCAGCCCCAACTCTTCCTCCTGCGCGTACACCATGGCGACCGTAAGGATTGCCACAAGAAGCATTAATCCGGTAGAGAGTTTCATGGGCTAACACACAGTAACATAAATGCGAACTCCAGGGGGAAGGCCAACGAGAGGGCAGAGAAAAGCTGCGCAAACGATGTAAAATGACTGGGAATGTACATCAGCGATCCAAAAGACGTTGAAGCGGTACTGTCGTTTTTTCGTACGCATCTGGGACGTGAATTGAACTTGGCCATCTCGCTCTTTGATGGGCTGACACAGCATGAAAGGGTCACCGTTCAAGAGGTGGAAGCGACGCCCGCCCGTATTCTGCTTTCCGTCGTCCAGTCGCAGCGGAAAATGACGATCGATCCGCATTATTTTTCGTTTGCCACAGTATCTGCCGATCACACCCGGCTCGAGATCGGCCGCTTGCTCGGGGCCAGCATCATGATGCGGCTCACTGCAACCGAATCGGTTTAAGCCCCCGCCGTAGGTGCGGTCTATGACCGCACGTCCGAAATGACGCGGGCTAGAGGCAGCCGAGCGTTGCCTTGTCGCACATCGTGGCCGGCACGGCCGAACATCGCGACAGGGGGGTGGGAAGGCGACATTTTCTCTGCGCGACCTCAGCACGCCTCGTTTCGATTTCGATATGTTGAGTCTTGCCCAGATGAAACCGCTCTCGATCGCGGTCATTGCGGACTCCGAGGCTTCCGGACGCTAGCGGCCTATGGTTCGTCAGGAACCGGACCGAACGCCGGCGGAGGCACTCGATAGTGCGTTGCTGCTTCATACGCCGATGCGGCCTTGATCACAGCGGAATCACTTCCTGGGCCGGACCACAACATCAGGCTGATCGGCATGGGATGAGGAAGCATCGATTGGACCGTGCCGGTCACCGCGTTGTACTTCGTTTTATCGGCGCTCAGAACAAACTGAGGCTCATAGACAACCTGGTTGTAACCCGCCGGCACGTCAATCTCCGGACCTCCCAGCAGCGCAGTGAATGTCTGACAGCAACTGGGCGCGCTTCGATCGTTAATGGTCGGTTCTGCCGGGCCGCCGATCTTGAAAGGCGGAAGAGTATTCTCCGGATTCACAAATACATCGATGTGGTTTTCGTACATCACCTTGAGAACCACGAGCCGTAGGACGGCCTGCATTTCCAGGTAACTCATCTCACCGGGTCTGGCTCGCAGGTCCTGCACACCCACTGCATTTTCAGATCCCGCGCGTTGCCTGTCATCTTCCCATTTCGCATTCGCAACCCAGCTGGCCCAATCCTTCACCCGTTCATCACCTCTTTCCTGGAGATATTTGTTTACCGTGAACGGGCTCTTGAAATTGTCCAGGCCGCTGCTGATCCGGCGCAGATTTAACTTATCCGACAGGGGCGCCTTGCCCGTCGCCAACGCAATGGCATAGTCCACCGAAGTGACGTCCCATCCGGGCACCGCAAATTCGAGAGCCTCGGAACTGGTTTTTTGCCAGAAGTATTGCGGCACATTGTGCGCGAGGATCTCTCTGAAGGCATCCTGGAACGTGTACTTCATGTTCGGAATCGACGGATCGTCGGGATAAAGCGGATCGACAGATTCCACAAGCTCGGCGCCAAGCTTGTCGCGGAGGACCGTCCTGATTTCCTTGTCGATCTGGTCGCTGATGGCCACATCGTTCTTGGTATGTTTCACCATGAACTCGCGGACGATTCCGACACGCATGCCCTTGAGCGGCTTGTTCGGTACGTCCTTGTCGGCAACGACAAAGCTTGCGAAAGGTTCCTTCGGGATCAGGGATTGCGGAATCGCCGTGAACATATCTTTCGATTTGAAACCTTTCACGGCATCGAGGACCTCCGCAGCATCCGCAACGGTCCGACAGTGAATTCCAGCCCGATCACCGACACGTTGGCTGTTCATTCCTCCATACATCATCAGTCCCCGCGTCGTCAGGACATTTACCACGTTGTTTCTGGATGCAGGGCCCTTGCACGAAGCCGATCCCTGTTCGCAAATGGAGCAGGTCACCAGATTGGCGGAAACCGAAACTGCGGAACCTGAACTCGTTCCTCTCGGCACGCGCTCCGTATCATAAGGATTGCAGGCCTGGCCGCCCCAGACGGCGGCGGCATAGTTTCCCTCCGGTAACACGGACTTTGCTTTGTTTGGTCCATCATTCGTGGTCAGGCCCGTTGATGCGGCTGTAGCCACGGCAAGGATGATGGCCCCTTTGTCCCGGAGAGTTGCGATATCCGGCGAATCTTCTTTGGGTGCATCCATTGCAAAGTTGACGTCGTTGCCCCCGGTCGCTCGCATGTCCTTAGAGTCAAACCAGTTTTTGTGGGAGAAGGGAATACAGTACATAGGAAGAGCGTTCAGATCCGGATTTCTTCCGTACTGTTTGTCCAACTCGGCTGCTCGCTCCAGAGCGTCCGGCAGCTTTCGGAATTCCTCGCACGCTTTCGGAGCCCCCGGCGGCAATGGGCCTGCGGACGGAGCCCTATCGAATGCCCCTTTGCATGTCACGGAACGCTCGCCGCGAATATTGAGGGTCTCCAATGCGTTGACCTGGCCTGCATTGGGGATGCCGACTCGCATGCCAAATTGCTGCTGCACGTTTGGATCCGATATGGTTGTTTCCATCCTTCCAAATTCGATCGGTAGCCCTTTGTACTGGTCGAAATTCGGAAGCACACGCGACACAGGAACGGTGCTCGTTGGAAACTTCACCGGTGAACCCGCACGCACTGCGCCTTTGGCCGGAGAAACGGACGTGCCGTCTCTCGTGACGAGCTCCGTACATACGCCGTTGTAAGCTCTCGCTCGATTGATATAAGCCTGCACCAGTCCTTGACAGGTGAGTTGTCCTGCCTGAATTGCGGTATGGATACCGTTGATCGTCGCTTCCTCGAGATGAAACTGGCCTTGCGCGCCCCCGATCCCCGGTACCATCAGCAGCAAGAGAATCCATCGGAATCGAAATCGGGTTCTAGCTTTGTCTTTCATTGGTTGTCCTCCATTCCGTGGCGGTGGTCGATCACCCAGGTGATCTCGAACTGAGTCCCCGCCTGAACTTAGGCGGGGCGGTTCAAAGACGCGTAGCCACCTTTAGTTTCCGCGAAGCGCTCCTTTTCGAATCGGTGCGCTTTGCGAATATCTATGTGGAGCGCGCGGATCGCGCGGACCTTGAACAGATGCCCTATCGGGCTCGCGCTCCACGCCGCCTGCCGCGCAGCGGTCGTACGCTAGTTGGCGGTTCGTGGCAGCGGGCCGAATGCCGGCGGGGGAACCCGGTAATGCGTCGCCGATTCGTATGCTGACGCGGCTTTGATCACCGAGGAATCGCTGCCCGGACCGGCCCAGAACATCATGCTCACGGGCATCGGGTACGGCAGGCGCGATTCGACCTGGCCGGTAACTTCGATGTAGTCCTTCTTGTCTGGAGTCAATGCGTACGTCTGGTCATACACGATCTGGTTGTAGCCAGCAGGTATGTCCATTTCCGGGCCCCCGAGAAGTGCCGTAAAGGCGGTGCAGCAACTGATCGTGGGGCGATCGTTGATTTCAGGTTCGCCAGGACCTCCGAGCTTGTATGGCGGCGTGGTCTGCTCCGGGTTCACAAACACATCGATGTTGTTTTCGTACATCACCTTGAGGATCACCATCCGCAACACTGCCTGCATCTTCAGGTAACTGACCGAATCCGCGGCAGCCCTGGGATCTTCCTTGCCGACTGCATTTCTGGCGCGGACGCGAGCTTCGTCATCCTTGAACTTCGCGTTCGCAACCCAGCTGGCCCAATCTTTCACCCGCGCGTCCCCGCGTTCGGCGAGGTATTTGTTGATCGTGAAGGGACTGCTTGGATTACCGAGGCGCTGGCTGATACGCCGGAGCGTCAACTTTTCGGACAGGGGCGCCTTGCCCATCGCCAAAGCGACCATATAGTCGACACTCGTGACATTCCACCCCGGCACCGCAAACTCAAGCTCTCCAGTGGGCGTCTTCTGGAAAAAATACTCCGGGACGTTGTGAGGAAGAATTTCGGCGAACGCCTGTTGGAAGGTGTACTTCATGTTCGGCACGTCCGGATCGTCTTTGTACATCGGATCCACGGACTCGACCAGCTCCGCGCCGAGCTTGTCGCGCAAAACGGTCTTGATCTCGTTGTCGATCTGGTCACTGATGGCCACGTCGTTCTTGGTATGTTTCACCATGAACTCGCGGACGATCCCGACACGCATGCCCTTGAGCGGCTTGTTCGGTACGTCCTTGTCGGCAACGAGGAAGCTGGAGTACGGCTCTTTAGGAATCAGCGCCTTTGGAATGGCGGTGAACATATCCTCCGATTGATAACCTTTGATCGCATCGAGCACGGTAACCGCATCGGTAACGGTGCGGCAGTGGATGCCCGCCCGATCGCCGGAGTTCTTGCTGCCAACACCGCCGTCCATCAGGATGCCCTTGGTGGTGAGTAGATTGACGATGTTGTTCCGCGATGCCGGCCCCTTGCAGGATGCAGAACCCTGTTCGCAGATCGAGCATGTTGCCAGGTTCGCTGCAACAGAGACGCCGGAGCCGTTGCTGGTGCCGCGGGGTTCTCTTGCCGTATCGTATGGATTGCAGGCCTGACCGCCCCATTGTCCAAACTTGAGATTACCGAACGGCATCACGGTCTTCGGTTTTTCCGGCCCGTTGGCCGATGGACCACCCACGTAGTCGGCGGTCGCGATCGCATAGATGATGGCGCCTTTGTCCCGCAGCACGGCGATATCCGGTGAATCCACTTTGGGGACATCCATAGCAAAGTTGACGTCGTTGCCGCCGGTGCCGCGCATGTCCTTCGCGTCGTACCAACTCTTTTGCGAGAAAACGGCGCAGTACATCGGCAGCTTTTCGAGATCCGGACTGGTGCCGTATTGTTTGTCCAGTTCGGTAGCCCGTTCCAGCGCGTCCGGCATTTTGCGAAAATCTTCGCATACCCTTGGCGCGTTCGGGGGCAATGGTCCGTCGGATGGTGCTTTGTCGAAATCGCCCTTGCAGGTGACGGAGCGTTCGCCGCGAATGTTGATCGTCTCGAGCGCATTCAGCTGGCCGGCATTCGGGATGCCGACGCGCATGCCCCACTGCTGCTGTACGCTAGGGTCGGATATCGTGGATTCCATGCGGCCGAGCTCGAGGGGCAGCCCCTTGTACTCGCCATAGTTCGGAAACAGGCTCGATACCGGCACCGTGGTTGTCGGAAATGCGATTCGCGAACCGGCGCGCATCGTTCCCACCGCCGGAGGAATCGGCGCACCATCTGCGGTAACAAGAGCGGTGCACGTGCCGTTATAGGCCTTCGCGCGGTCGATGTACGCCTGCACGACCGCCCGGCACGTGGTTTGTCCGGACTTGATTGCGTTCTGGATGCCCGCAATCGATGTTTCCTCGATCTGGAATCCTCCGATCTGAGCAGCAGCCAGGCCCGGAGCGAGCATCAGCAACATGCCAGCTGTCACGAGCTCAATTACCCGCTTCCTCATACTTTTGTCCTCCATAGTTTTCTTTGTCGTCAATTCGAAGTAACGCGACGCAATTCGTCTTCGATCAATTTTTGAATTTCGCCGTAAGGCACACTTCCCTGGAGAAACCGGCCGTTGATGAACATTGCCGGAGTGCCACTGACTCCGGCTTGAAGACCCGCAGTCAGATCGCTTCTGATTTCTGCGAGGGATTTGCCGCTATCGAGGCAGGCGTTGAACATTTCGGCATTCAGGGCTAGTTGAGACGCCTTCTGTTTCAGGTCGTCCACAGTAAGATTCGCCTGATCGCTGAACATGGCGTCGTGCATTTGCCAGAACTTGCCTTGCTCGTTGGCACACAGCGACGCTTCAGCGGCCTTGCCGGCACGCGAATGAATGGTTTCCAGTGGAAACTGAAGATAAACGATTCGGAGCTTATCCTTGAAGTCCGCCTCAATCTTCTGAAGCGTGGGGAAAAGGGCGCCACAATATGGACATTCGAAGTCGGCAAACTCCACAAGGGTGACCGGAGCGTTGACGGGGCCTTTAGACGGCTGCCCATTCGTGGCAATCAACGTTCTTTCGGGCTCCACAAAGGACTTCACATCGTATTCCTTGTAAAGCCGCGCGATAAAATTGTCGAAGATGGTCTGCCGGCTCAGGCCGCGGAGATACTCGCGAATCTTGGCGGCGCTCTCCGCGAGGGTGCCCGGCATCTCTGACTTGTTGGCGTTGTAAAACTGGACAATCGCTTCGTCTGTTGGTGCGGCGACCGCGCCGTCCACTTGAATCGCGATCAGCTCATCGGCGGAGATGTTTCGCTTCTTTGCTTCGGCCGACAACAGACGGTCTCGAATAATCTTATCTAAAGTGTCCTCGATCGCGGATTGTCTGTCGCGCTTGAGTTGCTGCTCGAACTGCGCCCTGCGAAACTCCAGACTTTGGAGATCCTCGGCGGCTGCATCCTCGACCTCCTTTATGGAGATCCATTCGCCATTGACAATGGCGGCTCGGCTCGAATCCGCTTGCCGTGCGAAATTCGTTCCGCAGAAGAAAAACAACAGGATGGTGACGAGAAAACGTATGCGCGTATTGGTCACGATTAGCCCTCCTTACACATCTAGCCAAGGCACCGCAAGGTGCCGGGACCAGGTTTCGGCTTAGAAGTTGATCTTGAGACCCGCCTGGATCTGCCTCGAGGTCGTGCTCGTTGATAGAATCGTTCCTGCCGAGGACGGAACGTTCCCCGAACCATCGAAAACGACGTTGCTCGGAGTGCCGAAGTTGGTGTGATTCAGCGCATTGAACATCTCAATTCGCAACTGGGCTGTTTTCGTCTCGGCCATTTTGAAATTCCGGACGAGTGAAAAGTCGAGACTCGAGACTCCCGGTCTAGTCAGCGTGTTTCGGCCGAGATTGCCTAAAGTACCCTTGGCCGGGAACAGGAAACACTGGGTCTTTATATAGTTGTGCGGGTTGCCGGGATTTGTGAGCGTATCGCATCCGCTCCCGATGATCCGGTCGGGGCGCTGCCCAAGGGCGGATCCTGTCGTGTCGGTCAAGCTGCCGCCGCGATCGTTGTTGAGCACCACGGAGAACGGGAGGCCACTTTGCGCTCGAAGAATCGACCCAAGCTGCCATCCCTTCGCGAGCAGGGAGACGACACCGGAGGAATGCTTCGCAAAAGGGAGCTCCCATACCGTGTTGAAATTGAAGTTGTGCCGTATGTCAAAGTCCGACAAACCACGGTTCAGGAACGGAAGCAGCGGAGTAGTCACGCCCATCGCGCCGCTGTAGCCGGAGCCGGAACTCGTCGAACCGGTTGACGACGCTGTATCGATACTTTTCGACCAGGCGTATGAACTTTGGAAGTGCACTCCCGAACGCCAGTCTCTTTTAATGCCGACCTGTAGTCCCTGGTAGTAAGAGTCGGCGTTCCAGGTATCGGACGTGTTAATCGAACCGAAATTCGGATTCAATTTTGGCTTACCGGCCGGATATACCCAGACGCCGTTCTGGTTTTCTGGAATGACGGAGTCCATATTGCGCTCAACCAAAGGAAGGTGGACGCTGCGTGCGCCGGTGTAGCCGATATCCGCAAGCCAGCCGAAGATGTCGTGCTGAATATTAAGATTCCACCTCATGCTGTAAGCGCGCGGAGGTTCGGGCTCAATGTAGGCTGTGCGGAAGTTTGTTACTTTCAGCCCCGAGAATGCGCCATTCGGATACGATCCGACCGCTGGGGCCGTCGTAACGCCCTGCAGAAAATACGGGAGCGATCGGGCCAGGGGCGTATCCATTAACCACAAGAGTGGCAATGAATCGAAGACTCCGAAGCTGGAACGGATCGAGGTCTTGCCAGACTTGAACGGATCCCAGACGAATCCAACCCGAGGCGAGAAATTCCGAACCGTAGGATTGCGATACAGGATGGGGCCGCCAACCGTGGGAGCGGGGTCGGTCAGATTCTTCAAAAGAGCGACCTTGCCGTTGACCTCGGTCGGAATGGTCAGAAACTCGTAGCGCACTCCGAGATTGAACGATAAGTTACTTTTGAAGCGGATATCGTCCTGCAAGTAGCCGGCAAGCATAGTCTGTCTCAGGCCGCGCCGCGTGAAGGAGCCGGGGAAGTTCGCACCGAAATTTGTGGGTTTATTGCTGAGAAACCCCGCGAGAGAACCGAACGTGAAACTGCCGCCGTTGAGATTGGGTATGTCCATGTTGTAGCGCATACGTTCGAAGCTGGCACCCACTTTCAGGGAGTGACTTCCGCTTGTGATGAAGAGGTTCTCGCTTCCCTGAAATGAATCCCAGAAAAGTTGCGTGACGTTGTTCGAATCGCCGGGGCCGTTGCCGGGAACAGTAATCCCGGGCACCGAAGTCGATCCGATATTCTGCCCGGGAACGAAACCGAGAGAGGTGTCTTGGAGCAGAGGATTCAAGACTGACGTGATTGTGCCGCTGACATTCGCGGTTCGGTAGAAACCAAAGCGGGCCACATTGAGCAACCGCGGGCTGATCGTGTGCGTGTCTTCCATCGCGACCATCTGGCGGCGCGAGATGTTCGCCGTGTCCTTGGTTTGAAGTGCATCGGGTGAATTCGAACTGGCATCATCGTAGAAATAGGTGCCACTCAGGCTGTGCGATGCCGACAGGTTATGGTCGATCTTGCCAAGGATGTACTTACCATTGGAGCGCTTGTCGATCGTCGTGGAAAAGATACCGATGTCACCGGCCCCGAGCAGAGCACCGTTCGGCAGAGGCATCAGACCGAACATCCGCGCAATATTCGGATCGACCGTAACGGCGCCGGTGGAAAGCAAGCCCTGCCTCGCGTTGGCCGAGAGGACGTCCGAGATTGAAGTTGTGGAGAGGAACTCACGAACTTCTTCAAAGTTCCCAAACCAGAACGTCCGGTTTTTCGCAATCGGCCCTCCCGCTGACGCCCCAAATTGGTGCCGGCGGAAGTCCGGCTTGACGGACCCATCGAAAAAATTCCGTGCATCGAGCGCGCTGTTTCGATGGAAATAGAACACGCTGCCCCGGATGTCATTGCCGCCCGATTTCGTTACAGCATTGACGACGGCACCGGTAGCGCGGCCGTACTCCGCAGAGTAGCTGTTGGAAACGACGGAAAATTCACGAACTGCTTCCACTCCGAGATTAGTGCCGAGGACATTGCCGGGAGTACTGTTCGAGCTGTCGATGAGGCTGACTCCGTCCAGACGAAAATTGTTTTCTGAAGGGCGCGCGCCCGAAACAGTCATCTTGTACCCGTCACCGTCGCGTCCCCCAGCTCCCCCATTTCCAATGTTCGCAATGCCTGGTTCGAGCGTGGCCAATTGCGCCCAATCGCGTCCGTTCAGGGGAAGTTCGCGAATCGTCGTGCCTTCCACCGTTCGGCTCACAGTCGAGGCGACCAGATCCACATTTGAGTTTTCTGCTGTGACCTCCACAGTCTCCGTAGATCCTGCAACGTGCAACGCGAAGTCGATCACGAGCTCGCTGCCGACGTTCAGATTGATGTCCTTGTGGAGTTCCACGGCAAATGACGGAAGCTCGACCTTGACCTCATAGGTTCCAGGTTGCAGGTTCGCTGCACTGTAGAGGCCGGACTCATTCGACAACATCGACCGCGTAACGCCGGTCGCAACATTCTTCATCGTGACATCCGCGCCCGGCAGGACAGCTCCGCTCTGGTCCGTCACTTTTCCAAGGATCGTTCCACCGGCTGTCTGGGCAAGCACTTCTATAGCGAAAAAATGAAGAAGCAAAAGGACAAACGTCACCCACATTCTTTTCATACAGGTCTCCCGCACGAGCTGATTTAGTTAAAGGAGTGACTTCTAGGTCACGGGATACTTACTTGAGGGTTTTACGTGGATGCTGACCTGGAGGTGTCAGCTATTCAATCGCATAGTCGTGCAAGTCACTGGCGATGTCAACAGACAAAAGTGTCAGGCGTGGATAAAAATCGGTAAAAGGTCACGCAGCCTCCCCGCCTGACTGAGGCGGGGAGGCCGCGTGAAATCCTTTCCTCAGCGTTTCGCGCTCTGTGGAGAAGGCGGCAGGGGGCCGAACGCAGGCGGTGGAACGCGGTGATGCGTCGCGGCCTCATACGCTGAGGCCGCTTTGATGACATCCGCGTCGAAGCCCGGTCCCGCCCAGAACATCAGGCTGATCGGCATGGGGTGCGGCAGCTTGGTCTCGACGTCGCCGGTGACCGCGCTGTAGCTTTTTTTGTCGTCGGCCAACACATACTTCGGATCGACGCTGGTGGTGACATAGCCCGCTGGAACATCGATCTCCGGACTACCAAGAAGAGCGGTAAAGCCCTGACAGCAACTTTGTGTACCCCGATCGTTCACTTCGGGCTCCAGCGCTCCGCCGAGGAGATACGGTGTGGTGGTCTGCTCCGGGTTCACAAACACATCGATTTTGTTTTCGTACATGACCTTGAGGACGATCATCCGAGTCACCGCCTGCATCTCCAGATAGCTTATGCCGTCTGCATTAGGGCGCGGATCATGGCTCGCAGCGGCATTAGCAGCCCGTGCTTTTTCCGCCTCGGTCTTGAATGTTGCATTGGCTACCCAACTCGCCCAATCCTTTACGCGAGCGTCCCCCCGCGCCTGCAGATACTGGTTGGTGAGTATTACGCTCGATGGATTCGCGTAACCTTTCGCAATGCTGCGAATGTTGATTCTGTCCGACAACGGAGCTTTGTGTAACGACAAGGCCACGTCGTAGTCGGTCGTCCGGACATCCCACCCGGGAACTGCGAACTCCAACTCCCCGGTGCTCGTCTTCCGGAAAAAGTATTCAGGCACGGCGTGCGGCAGAATCTCGGCCATCGCATCCCGGAACGTGTAGGTCATATTTGGCACCGTCGGGTCATCCGGATACATCGGATCCACGGACTCCACCAGCGTCGCACCCAATTTGTCGCGCAGCACAGTCTTGATCTCCTTGTCGATCTGATCGCTGATAGCCACGTCGTTCTTGGTGTGCTTCACCATGAACTCGCGCACGATACCGACGCGAATACCCTTGAGCGGCTTGTCCTTGACTGCCGAATCCGGCACCACGAAGCTGGCATAGGGCTCCTTTGGGATGATGCCTTTCGGGATCGCGGAGTATATATCGTCCGACTTGAAGCCCTTGAGAGCATCAAGCACCATCACGTTATCCTTTACGAACTTGCAATGGATACCGGCGCGGTCGCCTGAGTTCTTGCCGGTGATTCCACCGTCCATCAGGACACCCTTTGTCGTCAGGAGATTGACGATATTGTTTCTGGACGCCGGCCCCTTGCAGGAAGCCGACGTCTGCTCGCAAATCGAGCAGGTCGCCAGGTTGGCCGACACGGAAACGCCGGAACCGTTGCTTGTACCCCGCGGAATGCGCGCGGTGTCGTACGGGTTACATGTCTGGCCGCTCCAGGGGGCGTATTGAAGGTTGGTCTCCGGGAAGAGCGTCTCGGCCTTCGCGGGACCTGCAGCGGATGCGCCGGTGACATTGCTTGCTGCCGCGACAGCGAAGATGATCGCACCCTTGCGGCGAAGCGTAGCGATGTCGGGAGAGTCCACCTTCGGCACGTCCATTGCAAAGTTCACGTCATTGCCGCCGGTTCCTCGCATGTCCTTGGCGTCATACCAATCCTTGAGCGAGAAGACGGCGCAATACATCGGCAGCTTCGCCAGATCGGGGTTGCGTCCGTACTGCTTGTCCAACTCGGCAGCCCGTTCCAACGCGTCCGGTTGCTTCCGGAACTCTTCACACGCGGGCGGTGCTCCAGCCGGCAATGGCCCAGCCGACGGCGCGCGATCGAAGTCACCCTTGCACGTGATGGAGCGCTCTCCGCGAACGTTCAGGGTTTCGAGCGCATTGAGTTGTCCAGCCTCGGGAATGCCGACTCGCCAACCATACTGCAACTGCACGCTCGGATCCGAAACCGACGTGATCATTTTGCCAAGCTCGAGTGGAAGACCTTTGTACTGATCGAGATTTGGAAATACCGTCGAGGCAGCAACGGTCTGGGTTGGATATTGAATCGACGCACCGGCCCGAACCATACCCGTTGCCGGAGGAATCGGCTTGCCGTCCAGTGTGAGGAGCGCCGTGCAGACGCCGTTGTATGCCTTCGCCCGGTCGAGATATGCCTGGACAACCTGTTTGCAGGTTGTCTTTCCGTTACGAATTGCACCTTGAATGTCAGCGATGGAGGCTTCTTCGACCCGGAACGGACCGGCAGCTACCTGGGCAAATAGTGGAGAGGTCACCGTCAGACATAACAGTCCAATGAGCAAGTTTCTAGACACAAGTTCCCCCTTGTTGAAATGTGTGGAATGTTTGAAATCTTCGGGCGTGACACGGAGCGCGCGAATTCTACGTGGGGTCGAAACGAGGACCAATGATTGGCCGTAATCTCGCACGGGCTTTTTGTTGCTGTCAATAACAAAGTTGGAACGTAAGTGAGCGAAGCATAACCTTGCACGTTGACAGTGAACTCGGTTGGCCGTATTCTCCGGGTCGATATGCTAACAAACTCTGGTTAGCATCCACGTTCATCCCCGGCCTGGTTCTCCCCGCCTGAGTTAGGCGGGTGGCGCGACGGCGCGAGCCCGATAGTGCGAAATGCGAAGTCTATAGAGCGCGCTGCCTAACTTAGTCGGGGAGTAGGCCACTTAGTTCCACGATACTTCAGGTAATTAGACACCGAGATTGGCCCGCCACGTCTTTAGCGGTCGCAAAAATCTTTCCGCAACAACAGGACGAAATGGAGATTTGACCCATGAGTAAAAGAATCGCTCTATGCATCTTATGCATGCTCACCCCTGTGCTGGGGCAGAGCCAGTTCCATCTTGAGGAAGCAACGATCGCGGATATCCAGAATGCCATCCAGGCGGGACAAACCACGTGCCAGGGAGTGGTGCAAGCCTACATCAACCGCGCCAAGGCCTATAACGGTGTATGCACGGAGCTCGTCACGAAAGACGGCGCGCTGATCCCTGCTGTCAAGGGCGTTGTGCGCGCCGGTTCGCCGATTACGTTTCCGACCAAGACCGTGCCGGTGTCCAAGGTGCTACCGAATTTCAGTGAGTACCTCGGGTTGCCGATGGAGTTCGGCCGAATGGAAGCAACCGTCTCCGATCCCACGGTCCAGCAACAGTTAGGTATGAGAGTCGGTATCCCGAATGCCGGTCAGGTTAATGCGCTGGAGACCCTCAATATTCGCGGCGAACGTTCGGTGACTTGCAAAGGAGCATTCGATAAAGCTCCGTCTGCGGGTCCATTGCCGCCAGGCGCGCCTGCAATCTGCGAGGAGTTTCGAAAATTACCGGATGCGCTGGAGCGCGCAGCTGAGCTCGACAAGCAATACGGCAGGAATCCGGATCTGGTCCACCTTCCAATGTACTGTGCGGTGTTCTCTCTGAAGAATTGGTATGACGCTAAAGATATGCGAGCGACCGGCGGCAACGACATCAATTACGCCATGGATGTACCTAAAGTGGACTCTCCCGACATCGCCGATCTCCGCGAGAAAGGCGCCATCATTTATGCCGTCGCCACTGCAAAAGCAACGGGAATTGGAGACGGCAATAATTATGGGGGCGGCTCCAATGGCTCCTCCGTTCTTCTCGACGGGAATATGGGATACGGCGTCTGGGGCGGCCAGACCTGCAACCCCTACGATACCGAACGTGTTCCCCGCGGAACCAGCAATGGTTCCGCCGTTTCCGTTTCCACGAACCTGGTGACGTGTTCCATTTGCGAACAGACTTCCGCATCGTGCAAAGGCCCCGCTTCACGAAATAACGTTGTTAACCTCCTGGCGACCAAAGGAGTCATGATGGATGGCGGCCCGGGCCACTCGAATCCAGGCGACCGTGCCGGCATCCATTGCCGGACGGTGGGTGACGCCGTGCGCGTTCTTGATGCTGTGAAAGGATTCGATTCCAAGGACATATTCAGCGCGATCACGCCGGGGATTATTCCCAAAGAGCCTTACACCAGTTTCATTGTTGACGCGAAGAGTGTTCCGGAGAAGCCGCTCCAGGGAATGCGGATCGGCATTATTCGCGAATTCATGGTGAAGCACACGAAGAACGATGTCGCCATCAGCGACCAGCTCGATAAGGAAATCAAAGCAGTCTTGCGAGACCAGCTGGGCGCCGAGTTGGTGGAATCGGTCGATCCGTTGTATGCCGACGATCCGTCGGTTCCCAACATGAAGTACACCTTCCAGGACGCGTTGAAGGAAATCCTGCCGGCCACCGTTCCGGAATTCTTCCAGCAAACTACAAGTTCAGGTGCGCTGGAATTCGCCGTACCGGGATGGAACGTGAAGAGTTCGAGTTATCTGATTGCTCTATCGTTGGGCAAAGCGCCGCTGTCCGACAAATTGAATCTCCGCCGCATCAGCAGTGGCAACTACAACAATACGACTGCCGGTTTCGCGATGGACCAGTATCTGCGCGAGCGCGGCGACACACGAGTCAAGGATCAAGTGAGTCTGAAAGCCAACGGAAAATCCGAACGCATGGCGCCGACGCCTGCAGGGCTGGCCGCGGCCAGCGCTACCAGACAAAGCCGACGGGGTCAGAGTTCCATCAGTTATCTGAAGATGCAGGCGGTGATGCGGATGGTGATCCAGAAAGTCATGTCGGAAAATCATATCGATGCCTTCGTGAATCCCGAACAAACCACTCCGCCGTACAAGCTTGGCGGCCCAGGAGAACCGGTTATCAACGATCGGCCGGCCGCCAGTTGCTGTATGGGTTTTACCGCTCTTATCGGCGCTCCCGAGATCGACGTACCGGCCGGCTATAACCAGATTACGTATGATCCTCAGTATGTGCTGAGCGCAGACAAGAAAGAGTACCGGGAGGTCACGGGTACGGTGAAGTCGATGTTGCCTAATCCGATGCCGCTCAGCCTAATGTTCTGGGCCGGCCCCGGCAATGAGCCGGCGTTGATCAAGGCGGCGTCGGCCTACGAAGGGGCGACGCACCACCGCGCTCCGCCTCCGAAATTCGGGGCTCTTCCAGATGAGCCATAGAGTCGGTTTACCGTAGCGGCGGTTAACGAAAAAGCCCGCTTCCGCAAAGAAGCGGGCCGAAAGTACGATGAACTTGGTCCGCAACGTTTGACAGTTCATTTCACCGAGAGTCTTCAAGCCCGCCGACGCAGCCAGAGGCCAGTCACCCCCTCAGCCGACGAAGCCGCTTAGAAGTAGCGTTAGCGAGGATGGCTCCGAGCTCGGCTACCGGAGTTACCATAACGCACGTTCAAACCGGCGTGCTGCCCAGACACTCGGCGCGCTGCAACCCAAAGTTCGCGGACCGTTTTCGTTCGATGCGAATGACACGGCTCGAGCAACTTATGAAACGGTCGCGGCAATGGCCGGTCTTCGCATCATTTTTGACAACCGGTTTCAGGATTCTGGCGCAATGCCATTCAAGGTAGAGAACATCAATATTACCGTCGCACTCGATTTTCTTTCGCTGCAGACCCGGACAATCTGGCAGATGATGGACGGAGACACGGTGCTCGGGGCGCCCCACAATCCAAGCGTCGGCGCGGACCTGTTGCCAAAAATAACCAAGACGATCAGCCTCGCTCCGCGTGCAGCTCGCTGCGGACGCTCCTTAATGTCCGTGAGATTTCAACTCTCGACAACTCGATTGTCATGACGGATACAGTCGAGAACGCGCGTTTTCTGAAAAAATAGTAAAGGATCTGCAGGCACCCGCCTCGCGTTGATGCTGATCATGTTGTCTTCTTACGCAGAAAGGATCGAAAAAGGTTTCCGCGGAGCCAGGTAATTCAAGAGCTCAACCAAGTCGTTTGCATTTCCGGATCGAGCAAAGTTAGTTCGTATGCTCAGATCAAATGGAATTTCCTGTTCTTATTCCATCGGTAAATTGTGAAATCCGAGTCGAATGTGAGAATCCGCTCTTCGTGATGAATTTCGGCGGATCGAATGAGGCAGGCGTCGGCGAGTGAGATAGGCCGATTGGCATACTTCCGCAGAGCACGTTCGATTTCGGTCCACTGGTCCGGCAGGGAAAATGAAATCTCAAAGACACCTTTCCGGCCGAGTGCAATGACTTCGGCGGGGGCGGCAGCGTGAACTTTCTTCATCAAAAAACAAGCTTCGGCGAGCACGGCTTCGCAGCAGCGAAAAGGCGGAGCGCATTCCGAAAACAGACGTTCGGCGCGTTCATGTTCGGTATCATCCTTTGAGAGGAGGGCGACAATGGGGCCCGTATCGAGCAATACGCCGGGCGGATTCACCCGCCAAACCCTTCGAGATGCTTCCTGTTGCTGGCCAGGTCACGCGGCCCTTTCTTGAATTTACCAGCGCTGCTTCCGGCCACTTCCAAGGCGCTATGTTTCGGCAAAACGTCCTGCATGATAAGCCGCAAGCCCCGTCGCACCAATTCCGATTCGGAACAGCCCGTAGACTTCTTCAAATGTTCCAGGACCACACAGTCTTCGTCGCTCAGGCGAGCGTGGATATAAGTTTTCACAGGTTTAATTGTAGCACAAAGTTACTGACGGTGCTACACATAGGCCCATCCGACGGCCCTAAGGCGATGATCGCGCAGGTCAGCGCCGGAGCCTTGCGTGGACAACACCGGCCGGGTTTCGTCTGGTTCACGAAACCCGGGGACCGAAGACGATCAATCGTCTCGAAGCCGAAGGCGTCCATCATTCGCCAGCCACTTCAAAATCCGATTCTCATTCGGATCCTTCAGATGTGCGGGCTAAGAGCTGGCCTCTTCCGCCTCTTCGGAACTGGCTCTGGCCGGAGCGCGGCGTTCCGCGTACCGATTCACGATGAGATACATTGCCGGCAAAACCAGCAGTATCAGGACCGATGACGTCAGCATACCGCCCACGACGACTCGGGCCAGGGGTTTCTGTGTTTCGGAACCGATGCCGGTTGCCACCGACGCGGGCAGCAAACCAATGGCGGCGGACAGAGCCGCCATCAAAACCGGGCGCAACTGAAGATCGGACCCGCGAGAAACCGCATCCCGCAGTGGCACGCCTTCTTCACGCAATTGTTGAATTCGCGAGACGAGAATGACTCCGCCCAGCACGGAGACACCGAATAGAGAGATAAATCCGACGGCCGCGGCGATACTGAAGTTCGTGTGGGTGACCAGAAGCGAGAGCATGCCTCCGATTAATGCCAAAGGCACGGTTCCGATGAGCAGAAGTGCATCCCGCACACTCCGGAATGCGCTGTACAGCAGAAAGAAGATGATCAGAAGGCTGATCGGCACGACGATCTCGAGCCGCTGGACGGCGGCCTGAAGTTCCTGAAATTCTCCAGCCCATTCGTAGTGATAGCCGGCGGGCAGTTGCACCTGCTCCGACAGCTTTCTTTCTGCTTCCGCGATGGTGCTTTGCAGGTCACGGCCCCGAACACTGAATTTAACCGGGATGTAACGGGCGTTGTCCTCACGGTAAATAAAGGATGCGCCGGTTTGCTTCACGACATCGGCCACTTGCTTCAGGGGAATACGGGCGCCGTCGGGCGTGCTGACCGGAATATCGGAAATGGCATCGACATTTTCGCGGTACTGGGGGAGAAAGCGCACAACCACGTCGAACCGACGCTCTCCGTCCAGGATCTGGGTCACAGCCTGGCCGCCGATCGCGGCCTGAACGACACCGTTCACGTCGTTGGGCAGAATTCCATAACGGGCGGCGCGTTCGCGGTCCACTCGAATGAGAAGGTTGGGTTGACCAAGCTCTCCGATGACGCTCAGGTCTTCCACACCTTGAACCGTGCCCATCACCTTTGCGATGCGATTGGCGGTGGATTCCAGGTCTTCGAGATTGTTTCCAAACAGCTTGATCGAGTTCTCGCCCTTTACTCCCGACATCGCCTCTTCGACGTTGTCCTGGATAGTCTGCGAGAAGTTGTAATCGACGCCTGGAATCTGACGCAGTTCGGTCTCGATCTGACGCACGAGTTCCGTCTTATCGAGGCCGGGGCGCCATTGGTCTCGTGGCTTGAGATTGACAAAGAACTCGCAGTTGAAGTAGCTGGTGGGATCCGTTCCATCGTCGGGCCGGCCCAACTGGCTGACGACGTCCGTGACTTCCGGGTACTTCTTGAAGGTCAACCGCATCTGATCCGCGAGCTGCCGGGCGTACGAGAACGACACCGTGTTCGGCATGTTGGCGCGGACCCAAAGGTTGCCTTCTTCCAGCTTCGGCATGAATTCGCCGCCAATGTAGGGCAGCGTTGAGAGTGTGCCGATGAGCGCGATGACCGCGACAACGACGGTGAGCCAGGGACGACTCAATGCGCCGGAGAGACACTTCGAGTAGACACGCCGGATTCCGCGAACCACAAAGGTTTCATGTTCTTCGGCCTGGGGCTTTAAAACCAGCGCTGCCATTACCGGCGAAAATGTCAATGCGAGCAGGAGGGCGCCGGTCAATGCGAATCCGTACGTCAACGCCATCGGTCCGAAGACTTTGCCCTCGACGCCGGTCATCGTGAATAGTGGAATGAACGCGGCGACGATGATTGCCGATGAGAAGAAGATCGGCTTGCTGACTTCCTGCGCGGCAAGAACAGTCGTGCGCCGGATGTTATGCCGGTAGGGATTCGGCTCGGATAAATGGCGGTAGATGTTTTCCACCATAACCACGGACGCGTCGACGATGATTCCGAAGTCGATCGCGCCCATCGAGATCAGATTGGCAGATTCGCCGCGGATCACCATCATGATGAACGTGAACAGCAACGACAGTGGAATCGACAAGGCCACCACCAGCGAGGCGCGAAGATCACCCAGGAAGGCGAGAAGGATGATCGCAACCAGGACCATTCCTTCCAGCAGCGTGTGGGTGACGGTATGCGTTGTGATGTCGATGAGATTGGTCCGATCGTAGTACGGCACGATCTTCATCCCGTCCGGCAGAATGCCGTTATTCAGCGTCTCGACCTTCTGGCGGACCCGTTCCAACGTCGGCAGCGACTTCTCGCCGCGCCTCATCAGGACCACACCCTGGACGATGTCCGATTGCTCGTCCTTACCGACCTTGCCGACCGGCACCTTGGCACCGATACTGACATCGCCGAGTTGCTTCAAATAGACGGGCGTGCCGTTCTTTGCGGCCACCGCGACGTTTGCAATGTCGTTGGTATCTTTGAACAGGCCAATGCCGCGGACGTTGTAGCTCTGTGCGCCGATCTCGAGATAGTTAGCGCCGACGTTGGAATTGCTTGCTGCGATGGCACTCATCACCTGGGGGACGGATACGTTGAAAGCGATCAGCTTATTCGGGTCGAGGTCGATATGAAATTCTTTGGTGTCGCCGCCGAAGCTCACGACATCGATGACGCCGGGCACTTGCTTGAACTGCCGCTCGAGGATCCAGTCCTGTGCGACTTTCAGGTCCATCAAGCTGCTGCCTTTTCCGACGAGTTGATAACGATAGATTTCGCCCACAGCGGATGTCGGCGAAAGTTGCGGCTGAACACCCGCAGGCAGATCGACCATTTGAAGCCGGTTCAGAGACTTCCTGGCGATCGAAGTTATAGTCCGTTTCGTACTGGAAATAGCACTTGATGTCGGTAAGGCCGAACAGCGAAATCGAGCGCAGGTGATCGAGTCCCGGCATTCCGTTCAGCTGCGTCTCAACCGGAACGGTAATTTGCCGTTCCATTTCCTCGGCGGACCAGCCTGAATTTTGCGCAATGATTTCGATCGTCGGCGGCGAGGGATCGGGATACGCCTCGATGTTCAGAACCTTAAACGCGTACAAACCACCGATCACCAGAAAGATGGCTGCCGCGATGATCAGGAATTTCTCGCGCAGAATAAAGTCAATGAGCTTGCCTACCATAACTACGTACTATTCCTTTGCTTTGCTCAATTCGTTCAACAGCAGCGCTCCGCGCGTGGCAATCTTTTCGCCCGGCCGGACGCCGGAATCGACGATAAATCCGCCTTCCACTTCCTTGCCGAGTTGAATATTGCGCCGGCGGAAGTGGCCCGGGCTGTCCTCGACAAAGACGAGCGAGTCATTCCCCTCGACAACTACAGCCGCTGCCGGAATTGTTGCCATCGGCTGCTGCCCGGCAGAATTGATCTTGATCGTGGCAAACATGTCCGGTTTGAGCAGCCCATCGGCATTGGCGACCAGGCAGCGCACGCGCAGCGTGCGGGTCGTTGGATCAACGGTCGGGCTGATAAATGAAATTCGCGCGGGAAATACTTTATCGGGATACGCCGAGACCGTGACCTCCACAGGCATGTTCAGGTGGATTGCGGCGACATCGCTTTCATAGACATCGACGAGGACCCAGAGCGTGCTGAGATCGGAAATCAGAAACAGCGGATCCGGTGTGTCGGGTTTCACGTACTGACCGGGACCGACTTTGCGGTCCACGATGGTTCCTCCGATCGGCGCCCGCAAAGTGATGCGGGGGTCGACGTTCGTGGTCTCGTCAGGCTCTTTTCCAAACAGCCGCAATCGATGCTCGGCTGCCGCCACCGCGGCCTGCGACCTGCGCACATCGTCCTGAGCGCGAGCGAGGTCGGATTCGGACTGCTGGAGGTCTTTCGTCGCGATCGCTTCCTGCTCGTGCAGGCGGCGAGCGCGCTCCGCTCCGACTTGAGACGCACTCAGACCGATGTTGGCTTTGACAAGATCGGATCGCGCCGAGGCGAGATCATTCTGCGCGCTGACAAAATCCGGCGCTTCGACGACCGCCAGAGATTGACCCGACCGGACGTCGTTTCCTTTATTGGCGAGCAACTCGACGATACGGCCGGCGTATGGCGTAAATACCGGCGTCAAACGATCCTCGTTGAAGCCCACTTTGCCTGTGGCTTTCCGGTCGATCGCGACCAGTTGTTGCTTCACTATGTCCGTCGAAACCTGTTTCAGTTGCTGTTCGTTCACCGCAACAATGTCGCTGACCGCCGGTTTATCGGCGGCGGGCTTATCGATGGGGTGGTCGGCTGCTTTCGGACCGGGACCGGTAAACCGTTGCCAGATCATGATAGCCAGGACGAATGCGATAACCGTCCCCAGGATCGGCCAGATTCTTGATCTTGCAGGCGCCGGGGTGTGTGCTGCGGGTTTCGCGGCTTCCGGCAATGTCTTCGTCTCATCTGATGGGGTAGGCACTTCCATAGGTCTCCTGATATTTCAGCGCTGCGCGGTATTGGTTGGCGGCCGTAGTTGCCGTCCCGTGGCCAGTTCTAATTGCCACAGGCTGAGCTGATAGTCGGCCATCGCCTGGTTGTACGAAACCATGGACTGGTTATAGGTCCGCTGCGCATCGAGCACTTCAAGCAGGCTGGCAGCGCCTTCGTTGAAGCTGAATGTTGAAATGGTGCGCAGTTTCTCAACCTGTGAGAGATTTTCGGAATTGTAGAGATCCAGGACGCGGCGCGCAGACTCGTAAGAGCGGTAGGCTTTTTCGACGTCGGTGACCGCTTGAAATTCTGCGGCGTGCAGCTGAGCTTCCGAGGCTTTCCGTTGCGCATCAGCCTGGGCGATTGCTGCCTGATTGTTGTTGTACACAAACAGCGGAACCTGAAAGACGATGCCGGCCGTATTGTCTTCGCCGACACGTTGATATTCATAACTGAGATCGAAGTCGCGTCGTTTCGTCGCCTGGGCCAGTAGAAGGCCGCGGCCTGCTCCTTCGAAGGTATTGCGAGCCGCAATGACATCGGGCCTCTGGTTCAGCGCGATCTGCCGCAGTTCTGAAAGAGGTTGTGGCACCGGGCGTGTATCAAATGTCCCAACCACCTGCAGGGGAGCCGTACGGAGCGCGTCGGGAAAGGTCTGCGCGCCCTGTGGGTCTCCGGCAAGGCTGGCATTTTGCGCAATGGGCATCGGGGTGACCTGCTCCACCCGCGCTCCAAGAAGATTGAGGATGTCTCGAGTGGCCTGATCGTAGCTGGATTCAGCCTGCAGTACGGCCTGCTGATACTGCAGCTTTCCCGCGCGAACCCGATAGAGCTCGACTGGCGGAAGATCGCCGCTCTCGAGGCGTACCTGTGTCAGTCTTTCTGTTTGTTCGTACTGCTGTTCGGTCCCCTGGGCGAGCACCAGGTTCTGTTTCGCGTTAATGGCATTGTTGAATGCCTGCCGGAGCTGAAACAGCTGGGTCCGAATCGAATCCAGCATCAGCGCTTCGGAGGTCTTCAATTGAAAGTCTGCCTGTTCCGTGCGCAACTCCCGCTTTCCACCCCGCTCCGTGATCTTGTCGAAGCGGAACGTATAGGTTGGCTGCGCTCCGGCGTTGGAGTCTGTCGCGAAAAATCGGGGCAGACCACCAAGGGGTGAATAGAAGGGGATCTGCTCAGCGCCCAGGGTTAATACCGGGTTCGGCTTGTAGGTTGCGATCAGCCGCGCTGCGCGGCTTGCTTCAACCTGGAATCGCGCTGCTGCAACTGTCAGATTGCGCTGCAGGAGTAAGTCCTCGGCCTGAGCAAGCGTCAGCCTCGCCGGAATGGTTTGTTGGGGATCCTGGGCATGAACGTGTGGTGTCGAAAGCAGTAAACACAAGATCAGAGCGCAAGATACGAAAATGTTTATCTTTACCGAAAACATTATTGAATCCTCAAAGTCCTTTAGCGTGCCGTCAGAACGGCGTTTCGCTATTCAGGAAGCAATTAGAGAAGACTTACGAAGGAAAGCTTGTGGGAGGAGCTCGGAGACGGACGAAACGATATGAAGCAGATTGGGACGGACCGACTTCAGAAGGACTGACATCGCCGGAACACGGCATGAGCGGAACATCCCGCCGGGCCATTGCGGCGTGAATTCCCAGGTTTTTCCGAAGCGGCAAGGCTGCCAGTGGGACCAGCGTATTTCCGGAAGCGACGATAACGTTCTGACGGACGGCAAGAGCGGCTTGCGGAAAGTCATCGGCGTTTCCTTGATGAAAGGCTCCGCTGCCGTTATTGATCCAGACGCCGGCGATCACTCCGCTAAGGGCATGGACCAGAACCACGTCGAGATCCGCATCGTTATCCAGATCGAGTAATGAGACGTTCAGCGCCGAATCGGTCGAGCGAAACTGGAAAATCTGGCTTTCTTCGCGCGACAAAGCCAGCTTCAGGCGGTAACTGTAACCCTCTGTGTTATGACCTGTCCGGTCAGCGATCGCGAAATCCAGTCTTTTATCGGAATCGAGGTCCCCAACTGCAGTGGACCACGCGAATGGCATCCCGGCGGTTCCCAACTCAAGCCGGGGTTTTTGCCCTTCAGCGGCTTCGGCGGTTCGCGGAATGCCAAAAAAGACAAGGATCAGCGCCAGAATGGCGGCGTGTCGCATCTTGGACAGCAAGTGCATGCGGCTTTGATTGTACCAAAGGAACAAAAACGCATTCGTTAAAACGATGCTGTGCAGTTATGGCTCGAACCTTCTGACGAAATAAGCCACGAATTGAACGAATTCAACGAACAAATTCTGGTGGTGGTCTGATTTGAAATCGCGAGATCCGAACTCCCCTCCGCTTTGAGGAGGCGAGCCGCTACCCAAATTCTTGCAAAAACCCCGAAGAAGTCGGATGATGACTGCGAGATTTCTAATCCTCCCGATGCGGACAATTTTATGAGACTGCGAGTTCCGTTTCTGGTCTCGCCTGTTCTGCTGTTGGCGTTCACGCTCACTCCCCGGGCGTTCGCCGGTACCGAGCGCCAGCAGGGAAATTCCCCTGAGCAAGAGATTGATCTTGGCGCGAAATTCTCTCAGCAGCTCCGCAGAGTATTCGGCCTTTTCCGGAACGCAGATCTTCAGCAAGTTTTCGAAAGTGCACAGCCGATTCAATGCTCTGATCTCGTAAGCGACAATGGAGAGTGGCGGGAGGTTGGTTTCTTCAACGAGAATCGAGGTCTTGGCAACTGGTTCAAAACCAGCATCAAAGAGATCCGAAGCAAACTCGATGTGTACACCTTCAGCGGGCCCTGTTCGGGTTCGCGCCAACAAATGCCGGTATCGGTGGCGACAAGATTTCCTGTTGGAGTCTAGTTTGAGAGCGTATCAGCGTGGCGAAATCCGTTTTAGTGATATCGAGGTAAAGAGTAACGCTGCCGTCGTTGCGAGCTTCGAGAGAGAAACTAAAGCGTATACATTTGATCTCCCCTATCTGTTTCGCGTTTCGGATCCAAACGCCTCTCCTCTCTATGCCCTCAGTCCGCGATCCTTGTCGGATCGATACGCTCCCGATGTCATCAATCGCTGGGAATGCAAATCTGTGGTCGCCGAGGATCTGACATATCGATTTCTGATCTGCCGTACATCCTTGTTTCCGCGCAACACTCCGAGATCGGGCGGCAACGTGAGAACTGCATACGGTCTCTCGGCATTTTCCATTTTGTCGGATGGGCAGGAGGCCTCGTCCTCGGTGACCCTTACCTTTGGAAATGCGCCGGACCTGAAGGCCGGTTCCCAATAGCTGCGTTTGTGCCTTTTCTGCTTCTTGTGGTTGCTTTCCCGTTCTTCGGCCTGAGATAAAGTATTCACAAAATTCAGCGGCGTATTTATATCGGCGGTTTAGAATTTCTTTACAATGGTCCGTGTCTGGGCGGTGATTCTATTGTTCGCGTCAATGCTGAGCGCGCAGAGTGCTCCTCCCGCCGAACCCGCCGAAGAGCAGCCGAGCTTCATGAAGGTGCTCGCCCAGCATGATTTGCATGATATCGAGCACGAGAGTTGGAACGCTTACGGACAATTCACCTATATTTCGAGCTGGAAGCCAAATTTCAATGCGCGGTATACGAATGCCAACGGCAGTATCAATTCGCTTCTGCCAATTGCTGCCCGTAGTTTTACCGGGACCGCGACCTTATATTTAGGCTTTCGCCTCTGGAAAGGCGCGGACGCTTATTTTGTTCCGGAAGTGATTTCCGAGGTTCCTTTTTCACAACTGAAAGGCCTGGGCGGAGCCATTCAGAATTTTGAACTGCAGAAGGGCGGGGAAGAGACGCCGCAGATCTATCGTTCGCGCGTATTCGTCCGCCAGACAATCGGGCTGGGAGGCGAGCAAGTTCCTGTGCCGTCTGGACCGCTGCAGCTCGGAACCAGCTATAACACTCGCCGTGTCGTGGTGGCGGCCGGCAACTTCAGCATCCTCGACTTCTTCGACAAGAACGCGTTCGGAATCGACCCTCGCCAGGGATTCTTCAGTCTGGGTTTTCTGACCTATGCCGCATATGACTTCGCCTCGGACGCCCGCGGCTATTCCTGGGGAGGAGTGACGGAACTGTACTGGGATAACTGGGCTGCCCGCGTCGGCCGTATGGCGCCGCCCAAAGATCCCAATCAACTGCCTGTCGATTTCCAGCTTGGCCAGCACTTTGGCGATCAATTGGAGCTGGAGCATAAACACAGCGTGGCGGGGCAGGAGGGGGCGGTCCGCCTGCTGATTTTCCGAAATCGCGAAGTCATTGGACGCTTCAGCGATGCGATTGACGTTTTCAAAGCGGACCCGCAGAAAAACGCCACAACCTGTCCCGGCTTCAACTACGGTTCCCAAAATGCCAATGCTCCTGACCTGTGTTGGGTTCGAAAACCGAATGCGAAAAAGGGTATCGGCCTGTTCGGCGAGCAATATTTGACGCGCGATATTGGCGTATTTGCTCGTGGAATGGTTGCCGACGGACAGTCCGAAGTGGATGCCTACACGTCGACCGACCGATCGGCCTCTTTCGGAGCATTAACAAAGGGCTCTCCGTGGTCGCGTCCGTTGGATCTGGCAGGGCTTGGCCTCAATCTGGGGTGGATCTCCCGGCCTCACGCCGAGTATCTCGGCCTCGGCGGCATCGACGGATTCGTTGGTGACGGCGCAATCCGGCAGGGTGCAGAGACGTCTTTGGATGTTTTTTACAGCCTCAACGTACGGAAAGCATTCTGGGTTTCCGGTGATTACCAGCACATTATTAACCCTGCGTTCAACAAGGATCGCGGTCCGGTGAATGTGTTCAGCATACGGATTCATGGCGAATTCTGAATCGTCCTTGCGCTCCGTCGTTATTTTCCTGTCGATTTCAGCGGCGCTCGTTGTGTGCGGGCCTTATCCCATTCTCAGCGCGCAGCAGAATGCGCAAGGCTTTGCAGTCGAGCGGTTTTATCCGTCTCCGCCTGGTTCGGCATGGTTTGTCATGGACGATCTCAATATGGACGGTGGATTAGGAGGTGCCGTCTCGTTGATTGGGGGATATTCTCAAAGACCTGTTCAGATAAAGACCAGTGCTGGCCTGCAGCAACTTCCGTTGGTATCCGACGAGGCATTTGCCAATATCGGAGTGGCAGGTATTTATGCGCGATACCGCTTCTACCTCAATTTCCCGATGCCCCTGCTGGTAAACGGCACAAGCGGTACGGTCGGACTCTATCAATTCAGCGCACCCGGTGTTAATGTTGGCTCGCGCCCTGACCTCATTTCGGATCCGCGTGCCGGTTTCGATGTGCGCCTCTTCGGAAAACCTGGAGACTCGCTGCGGCTTGGCGCTGGCGGCCAACTCTTCTTTCCGGCCGGTGACCGCAGCGATTATGTGACCGATGGCACATACCGCGGTATGTTGCGTTTTCTTGCCGCCGGCGATGCCGGTAGATTCTCGTATGCGGGGCATGCCGGCGTTCACATACGTCCGCTCAACGAATCACCTGTGCCGGGAAGCCCCGATGGAAGCGAGTTTCTGTTCGGAACAGGTGCGGCACGGCGGTTTTTCTTAAACAGCGGTTGGACAGTTGCCACGGGTCCCGAAATTTACGGTGAGACCGCATTTCATGCGTTCTTTAACGGACAAACTGGAGTGGAAGGTCTCTGGACGGGCCGGTTCGAACGTGTAAGTGATGGACCGCATCTGCGATTCAAGGTTGGCATTGGTCACAGTATCGTCCACAATTTCGGTGCGCCAGAATGGCGCAGCGTGTTCGGGATAGAACTCTTCGGTCAAGGGACCGTCTAAATAGTGCTGGATCGATTGTAGGCGCGGTCTATGACCATACGTGTCCAAGACAGGATGAACGGTGAGCGGCAGAATGGTGCCTGGTAAAGGTTTGAATGAAGTGGATGCGATGTAGACCTGGTTTGAGTGTAACGGGAGGACCAGTCCCCGCCTAAGTTAGGCGGGGTGCCTTCGCGTAGCGAAGGCGGGGCGGCGCGAAGCGTGAGCCCGACAGGGCGAAACCTCACAACACTGTTCAAAGACGCGCAGCGACCTTATGGATTTCCGCGAAGCGCTCCTCCTTATTAATCGGTACTGTTCGTCTTTGAACAGTGTCTTGAGGTTTCGCCCTATCGGGCTCACGCTCCGCGCCGCCCCAGCCCTCGCTTCGCGAGGGCATCCCCGCCTGACTCAGGCGGGGAGTTGCCGTCCCAGCACATCGCTGCGCGGATCTACTCCAGCAACCGCGCTATTTTGGACAGCTCTGGTCTATGACCGCGTGTCTTTGGTCGATTCCTGGTAAAGCGCGGCCATAGACCGCGCCTACAATGGAAACACATCATGCAAGTTCGAGAGCAGAGCCGGCTCAGACAAATCGGAAGTATCTTCTCCTCGGCCGTTTCTATCGGTCGCGTGAGGTGGACATGGGGGGACGCCGTCGCTCTCTCCTTCATCAGCGCCGGTCTCTACTTCGGCGTCCGGCTCGCCTTGAGCGCTCCGGAGATGATTCAAGGGCCGAACATTTCTTTGTCGCCCGCCATGCTGCCGGTTTATGCCGGACTGTCCTTTCTGCGGATGCTGATCGCATATGTGATCTCGCTGGGTTTCAGCTTGTGGTATGGCAGCCTGATGGCGTCCAACCGTCGGCTGGAGCAATTTCTGTTGCCGTTGCTGGATGTGCTGCAGAGCGTTCCCATTCTTTCATTCCTTCCGGTAGTGCTGCTGGGCCTGAGTGCGTTTCTTTCGCAGACCGCGGCTTCGGAAATCGCATCGGTGGTTCTGATATTTACCAGTCAGGCATGGAATCTCGCGTTTGGCTGGTATCAGGCTCAGAAAACAATTCCCCAGGAACTGCAGGAGGCCGCTGCCAATTTCCAGTTCAGTCCCTGGCTTCGTTTTCGCACGGTGGAACTGCCATTCGGCGCCATTACGCTTGTCTGGAACAGCGTTATGAGCTGGGCCGGCGGCTGGTTTTTTCTGATGGCGGCGGAAATCTTCACTGTCGGCAACAAAGATTTCCGGCTTCCGGGTCTGGGCGCCTACCTGAGTCAGGCGGCGAACGCCGGTGACGTGAAGGCGATCACCTGGGGATTGTCGACTCTGCTGTTCATGATCGTTGCGCTGGATCAACTGCTCTGGCGTCCGTTACTGGCCTGGTCGGACCGGTTTAAATTGGAAACCGTCGAAACCGATCAACCCCGTCCCCGTTCCTGGTTTCTCGAGGCGTGGCGCCGCTCGCGGATCGTATCTGACTGGATACAGACGTTATTGAAGCGGATGTTTGCGCCAGTCGAAGCGCGAATTGAACGTACCTTCGTTTTTCAACCAAATGCCGAAACGAACTCGCAGCCAAGTACCTGGTCTACGCTTTTCATGGCCGCAGGCGGATTGATCATCCTGTACGGGGTGTACCGGGCGGGCTCTCTATTTTTCCAGGTCAGTGGCGGTGACTGGAAACTCATCATGGGAGGTATGCTGGCAACGGGACTGCGCGTTTTGATCGCTATGGGCATCGCTCTGGCGTGGACCATACCGGCCGGTGTGGCCATCGGCATGAATTCGCGAATTACGAAATGGGCTCAGCCGATCGCGCAAATCGCTGCGTCTGTTCCTGCAACAGCACTGTTTCCTGTCCTGATGTTAGGCCTGGTCAGTTTGACGGGTGGTCTCAATTTCATCGCCGTTCTACTGATGCTGATGGGAACCCAGTGGTATCTGCTGTTCAATATCATTGCCGGAGTGACGGCAATACCGCAGGATCTGCGCCACACGGCGTCGGCGCTCGGACTGAAAGGCTGGCAACGCTGGCGCGTTCTGGTTTTTCCTGCGCTCTTCCCTTACATCATAACGGGATTAATTACCGCGAGCGGTGGCGCCTGGAATGCAAGTATCGTGGCAGAATACACGGAGTTCGGCGGACGAACCCGGTCTGTTACCGGTATCGGCTCGACTATAGCGAAGGCGACCGCAACCGGAAATTATCCGATGTTGCTCGCGGCAACGCTGACGATGATCTTTGTCGTTGTGCTGGTAAATCGTTTTTTATGGCGGCGACTTTATGCTTTGGCCGAAGACCAATACCGAATGGACTAACACGAATTCCGGGAACACAACCCGGATCGTGCAGCTCGAACACATCACTCAGCGTTACAGCGCGCGTGAACGGGAATTTGTCGCGATTCACGACGTCGGTCTGGGCGTCGACGAGAGTGAATTCGTCGCACTGCTCGGTCCTTCGGGTTGCGGCAAGAGCACTCTTTTGCGGATCATTTCCGGTCTGACGCCCCCGAGTGAAGGTCGCGTGTTCTACCGGGGCCAGCCGCTTCGCGGCGTCAATCCGCACGCTGCGATCGTGTTCCAGAGTTTTGCTCTTTTCCCCTGGCTGACCGTTCAGGAAAACGTCGAAGTCGCGCTCAAAGCCCGTGGAATACCTAAGAGCGTGGCGACGCCTCGCGCCCTCGATCAGCTGGACAAGATCGGCCTCGATGGTTTCGAAACGGCATATCCCCGTGAACTGTCGGGAGGTATGCGGCAAAAAGTCGGTTTTGCGCGCGCCATGGTCGTCAACCCTGAAATTCTCTGTATGGACGAGCCGTTTTCCGCGCTGGATGTTTTGAGCGCCGAAGCATTACGCGGTGAATTACTGGATTTATGGACGAGCGGTCATATCCCGACTAAAGCCATTCTGATGGTGACGCACAATATTGAAGAAGCGGTGTTCATGGCGGATCGCATCATCATTATGGATAAAGATCCCGGTAGAGTTATTGCCGACCTGAGAATTCCATTACCGCATCCGAGAGAGAGAAAGAGTCAGGTGTTTCTGGATCTCGTCGACCAGGTCTATACAACGATGGCCGGTCAGACTCAGCCGGAACAGGTTGAGTTTGGCGCCCGGCCGGGCGAAAGGGGCCGTCTTCGTCCGCTGCCGGAGATGCAGATCAACGTGCTCACCGGACTTCTCGAACGCGTCGATGAGTTTCATGGCAAACGCACAGAAATTTTTCGCCTGGCCGACGAACTGAAGCTGGATTCGGACTACCTGTTGCGATTGACCGAAGCCGCTGAACTGCTCGGGTTCTCCATCATTGCACATGGTGATATTGCACTCACGCCGCTTGGCGAGACTTTCGCTGAAGCGAGCGTCCTGGCACGAAAATCGATCTTCGGAGTGCGGATCCGGCGGGTCCCCGTTTTTCAATGGCTGGTTTCGCTGCTGAGAGAGGGGGAGGAAAACCGGTTATCGCTCGAGACGGTGCGAGAGGCCCTGGGACGCGAGTTCCTGCCCGAGGAAGTCGAGCCCCAGCTGAACATCATTGTGGATTGGGGCCGGTACGCGGAGATCTTTGTTTATGATGACAATACTGAAATGATCTACCTCGAGCCGGGCGGGGGAGCCTGACCTTACTACGTGTCCAAGACAGAATGGACGGGAAGCCGCAAAGTAGCGCCCTGAAAAGGTTTGAATGGAATGGGTGCGATGTAATTGGTGTAACGCTGCGGACCAGTCCCCGTCTGAGTCAGGCGGGGTGCCTTCGCGTAGCGAAGGCGGGGCGGTCTGTTCAAAGGCCGCGCGCAGCGCGTACCTTAAGGATTTCCGCGGAGCGCTCATTATTGATCGGTGCGCTTCGCGGAAATTCATAAGGAAGCCGCTGCGCGGGACTTTGAACAGACCGCCCCGGCCCTCGCTGCGCGAGGGCATCCCCGCAGCAGCGTTACGGTTAACGATCTCATTGGTCCTCCGATATTTACTTAACGCGAATAACGCCCCATCCATTCTTTGTACAATGGGATGTGTTCTGTCGTCACTTCGGAATCTGCGGCGGCTGCAGCCTTCAGCACCTCTCCTATGCGGAACAACTCGCTTCAAAAGAAGCGGTGCTGCTCGCCGTTTTACCACGGTCTTTACGTGAAGCCGCAGGCGTTTTTGCTTCTCCTTTGTTCGTTCCAACGAATATTGATATTGAAGTTCCCCGAGGGTTCCGGCAGAAGGTGGCATTCGTTTTCGGCTCAGGACCGGGCGGCCGCGGGTTGGTCATGGGGCATTACGAACGCGAGTCGCAACGAATCGTTCCGGTTGAAGAGTGTCCAGTACACAGCGCTCGGGGAAACAGGATTGCTTTTGCACTTCATGATCACTTGTTGCGCGCGGGGATCAGTGCGGCGGGCCCGGCTTTGAAGGGTCTGTTGCGCTACCTGATTGTCCGGACGAGCGAAGACGATCGCGAAGCTGTTGCCATGCTCGTGGTGACGCGCAATGACAAATCCCTGCGCAAACCCGTCCGAGCGCTGCTCGACTCGAAAGAACGGCCGGAGGGATTTTTCGTCAATATTCATGACAGTCCGGGGCCGTTCATGGTGGGTCCGGAAACGATCCGGATTGACGGGCGCAGCCACGTGCGCGAAACGGTGGGCGGTTTGAATTTTCTTATCTCGCCGTCAGCGTTTTTCCAGACGAATGTTCGCGCCGCGGCTGTCCTGCAACGGCGTGTCACGGACAGCCTTGTTGGCACTTCGCGGGTGCTTGACCTGTACTGCGGCAGCGGTCTGTTTTCTCTACCGCTCGCCGCGGCGGGCGCCCGCGTTACCGGCGTTGATGAAAACCGGCAGGCGATCCGGGATGCAGAAATGAACGTCCGTTTGAACCGCATCCCTGATGGGCGGGTGCGATTCATTGCACAACGCGTTGAAGATGCGTTGCTGCGGCTCGGAGCCGAGGCATGGGATGCCGTGATTCTCGATCCGCCGCGGCAGGGCTGCCCGAAACCGATCCTGTCTGCTATCTTCGAGCGTGTTGCTCCGCCTCGTGTAGTTTACGTTTCATGCAATCCGGACATGCTTGGGATTGAATTGCCGGTCATGTTGAATGCCGGATACCGCGTCGAGCGCCTCGAGGCGATTGATATGTTTCCCCATACGGATCACATCGAAGCCATTGTTCGGCTGGTCCGTAGTCAGGGCGGAAGACAAAAAGCTTAGCGCGGCTACGCCGCGACCGAAACATAAGACTCGCAGTAGTTGACACGCAAATGTTGTGAGGGAGCGAACTCCCCGCCTAACTAAGTTAGGCGGGGATGCCCTCGCGCAGCGAGGGCCGGGGCGGGGCGGAGCGCGAGCCCGACAGGGCGAAGCCTAAATATCTGTTCAAAGTTCGCGCGCAGCGCGTTCCTTGTGAATATTCGCGTAGCGCACCGATTAGAACAAGGGGGATCGCTTCGCGGAAATTCATATGGAACGCGCTGCGCGCGAACTTTGAACAGACCGCCCCGCCTTCGCTGCGCGAAGGATCCCCGCCTGACTCAGGCGGGGACTTCCCCCCATTTCGATATCCTGCCGAAAAATCAACTTCGACAAACCAGATCGCTTGTCGCCAAAACTGGACGACAACCAACTCTCGTGATATTCGTATTGCCGGTGCCGTCTTAGGCGCCATATTGAGCGCCCTTATATCGCCTGGAGCGAACCTTTTTCGGCTCATCGCTCAACGAGCGATTTACGAATCCGGCGCAACAAAAGCGACCGGATACGGCGATCCCAACACACTGCCAACGGTCATAAACCGGAGCTACAAACCCAGCGAAACGCGGGTAAGGGATTTTGTCGTCTCCGTCCGAAAATCGTGTTAAAAAACTAAAACTTACAGCCTTGTTACACAAAAGGCACAAGAGTTCTAAATTCTTGTGCCTTTTGTGCTTCTTGTGTTCCGATCCCTGATCTAACGGGCGGCGTCGAGCTTGATCTCCAGCGGGGTATTGACCGGGAAGCGGACTTCCTGACCTCGCGACAAAAGATTGGAAAAGACGGCATGGCCGAGTCCGTACAGACCGAGCCCGATCCCAACCGGCGGAATCATTCGTCCGGCAATACCGGCAGGAAGACCGAACCCGGAGTGAGTTCCCAACAAGCGGCTGATCACATTATCTTCGGATGCGCCAAGGAGTGCATTGCCCATGGTTTCGGAACCGTAATTGAATCCTTGAGCGACTCCAACCAGCGCAAGCGCCGGGGAGAAAAAGCGGGTCTTCGATTCCGTCACACGAGCCTCTCCCAGTTCATTGATCCGGAGTTGACCCATTTCGTGATTTACGAGTACACCTGACAGACTGCCTTCCAGTTTTTGAGCAGGCGACAGACCCATGAGGATGGAGACCGGCGGTTCAATGCTGGTGAATTTGAAAGTCAACTCGCCACCGTGATGGAATGCGCCGGCCCGATGCGCCTCTACGACTTCACCCACCAGCCTGCTGCCGACAGGAAAGATGAGAAGCTGGTCCCGGGAGAACAATGGACGAGTCAGGGCGGCTTTGACGACGGTTCCATGCGTCGCAGTGCCGGAGTCCAACGCTGTTTCCAGGCGGGCGTACACCGTACTGCCGGAAGGAGGCGCGGATCCCAGCTTGTCGAAGGCTCCTGCGCCAAGAACCGCAGTGCCGAAATCGAGGTGCTCCAGAAGGGTCACTTTATATCGGACGCCGGAAGGGACCGACTGTGGATGATAGGGAGCCAGATTCCACAGCATGCCTTTCAGCAGGTCGTCTCCGTGCGAAGTGGTCGTGGCGACGAGGGCCCGCGTCTGATTTTTTTGCTCCAGACTGGGTTTGATGTCTTTAGCCTGCTTTAATGGGGCGTTATATCGAAACAGAGTATCGGTTCCCGCCTCGACGGAGGTGGAAATGGGGATACGGGAACCGTTACCAAGGACCAGCGTATCGAAGGTGATCAGAGGTTCGCGCACCGGCGTAAAGTCGGCCGCGAGGACGGCAGACATGCGCTTTTTGAATCCGCCGCTCTTGAAGCCCGTGATCCTGCCGAGAACTTCCGTACCCGGAGGAATGACTTCGCGATCGAAGGCATAAACAGGCTCAACGATCTTTCCATGTACAGGCTGGCCTAATTTGAAGTGCAGTTTGTCGGTCAGCATGACCTGAAGGGGAAAGCCCTGATCCACTGAAAGCGGAACGATTGTGAAGTGGATCGGAATTTCGAGCGCTGTCGACTGGGCGAATGCCCCAGCCGTAAAAACGACGGTGAAGAAGCAAACGAAGAAAACAAGACGTGTCAACACAACTTACCTGACCTAATCTCGCTCCGCGACGCGCGGCCACCTGGACGCGCCACGCAGAGTCGTCTGGCCGATGCGGGCAGCCAGTACCCAAATGAAGTCCGAAAACTACTGCACTTCCAGCTGCTGATTCGAATTGCGCATGACGAAGTTCCCGATCAGATAACCGAGCGAACTTCCGACGAGAACATCCGACGCGTAATGGCGTTGGGCCGTGATGCGGGAGATACTGACGGCTGTTGCAAAGCTGTACATGCCGATTTTAACGAACGGCTTGTGCGGGTATTCCTTAGAGATAACCGTGGCGAGAGCCCAGGCTTCCATCGAGTGTCCTGATGGAAAAGAATCTCCCCCATTGAGGAAGCTGCCGTTTCCGCCCATATAGGGCCGGGTTCGCTGCGTCAGCATCTTCAGGCCCTGCATCGCGATCGTCGAATATATCGCCGCTTGGAATGCGCGTTCGCCGGTATCGATCATGTGGTCATTGCCCTTGATCTTGCCTAAAGCCAGGAAGGCTCCGGGCACTCCCCACGTTGCGTATGTTCCCAGGTTGGAGACTTTGAGACTGTTATTCTGCAGGGAGGTGTTGTTATCGAACGAGTGGCTGATTTTGGTGTCCTGCGTTAACA
The DNA here is from genome assembly GCA_963738025.1 of uncultured Acidobacteriota bacterium. Taxonomy (GTDB): domain Bacteria; phylum Acidobacteriota; class Terriglobia; order 20CM-2-55-15; family 20CM-2-55-15; genus 20CM-2-55-15. Next base: position 770,438 of record CAVTWA010000005.1, read on the forward strand.
GGAACGCCGTTCCGCCGGCGAGGGGGACGAGCCATTTGGCATCGGACTTCTGAATGTGAGCGGGGCTGGACCACATCGACTTCTGGTCGTTCAATAGCTGCCGGGCGAATCCTCTGGGAAAGAAATCGTCCTTTTTGAGCGCGGGAACCTGCAGAGGCTTCTCTGCGGAATTCGTGATCTGAAAATCCGGCGGAATGGTATCGGGGGAGGCAATGGCCGGAGACTGCGCGCTGAGGGATGATACAAAAACAAAAAACATGAGGAGCGCGCCGACTGCAACGGGGCGCGCGGACCGATCTGACATGAGGCACTTCCTTATACTCGATGGGCGGTGGGCAGGCTGAGAACCGCGCCATTCCTGGGTTTGAGCCCGATCACTATACCTCAGTCCGGATGGATTGTGTGGGATAAATGGAAGTGTGTTGTCAGATGTCGAATGTCAAACGCATTTGACAATCGACATTTGACGTATTTGGGCGCTATTGCCTGGCAGCCATGAGTTTACGCCGCAGGTCCGCTGTATCCTGATGGACATCGATCCGCTGGCCGCCGCGGCTGTTGCCCGCCTTCTATGTGCCATGGTTAGCGTGTCCGCAGTTCCCGCCTAAGTTAGGCGCCCCAGCCCTCGCAAAGCGAGGGCTGGGGCGGTCTGTTCAAAATCCCGCGAAGCGGCTCCTTATGAATTTCCGCGAAGCGGACCGAATTAATAAGGAGCGCGCGCGGAAATCTCTAAGGTCGCTACGCGTCTTTGAAGAGACCGCCCCGCCTTCGCTGCGCGAAGGATCCCCGCCTAACTTAGGCGGGGACTGGTCTACCAGCGTGACTACATTCTGCGGCTTCGCCCACTCTGTTAAAAATTCAGGCGCCGGACCGAAGCTTCTGTTAAATCCGGTAAGTCGGGGCTGCCGAAACTTCGGAAATCCGTTATGTCTCGCAGCGAAAAGGCCGCGGTGTTCCTGCCGGCCGCGCCGTTTATGCGTTCTGTGTCAAATGATTTTGGCGGATGCCAGGAAACGCTTCCATTCGACATTCGACAATGGACATTCGACATTGGACATCTTGAAGAGCGGCAGAAAAACCGTGCGGTATACTGCCGCGGATGAAGCTGAGCAGCGATCGCGTTTTAACGACGCACGTTGGGAGTCTGCCGCGCAGTCAGGCGGTCGTCGACTTACTTTTTAAAAAGGAACAAGGTGAGCCGTACGATCCCAGTGAATTCGACCGCGTCATGTCCGAAGCCGTTTCAGAAACGGTGCGCCGGCAGGTGGAGATCGGAATCGATTGCGTGAGCGACGGTGAGACGTCGAAAATCGGCTACGCGACATATATAAAGAACCGGCTGACCGGCTTTTCCGGCGACAGCCCGCGCCAGATTGCTCTCGATCTTCAACCCTATCCGGAGTTTCGAGCCCGGATGGCTGTGTTCGCGGGCAAGCAGGCGTTCAAGCGGCAATCCTGTACGGGCAATATCAGCTATGCCGGTCATGCCGAATTGGAAAAGGACATTTCGCATTTCCGCGCCGCCCTGCAGAGGCATCGAGCCCACGATGGATTCCTGAATGCGGCCTCGCCAGGAGTGGTATCGGCTTTTCAGCCGAACGCGGCTTATCCGACCCACGCGGCATACGTTGAAGCGATTGGTGCCGCAATGCAGGTGGAGTATGAAGCCATCGTCAATGCGGGATTTGTCCTTCAACTCGATTGCCCCGACCTGGCAATGGCACGGCACACCGGGTTTCAGGACCTGACGGAATCGGAGTTTTTGAAACGCGCGGAGCATCAGATGGAAGTGATGAATCACGCGCTCCGCAACATTCCGGCGGAGTTGCTCCGGATGCATGTGTGCTGGGGGAACTACGAAGGTCCGCACGATTGTGATATCGCATTGGAGAAAATTATTCAGATCATTCTCAAGGGAAAGCCTTCTGCCATTCAGTTCGAGGCGTCGAATCCGCGGCACGCGCACGAATGGGTCGTCTGGAAGAATGCGCGAATCCCGGATAACAAGGTCCTGATTCCGGGAGTGCTCACCTCGACATCCAATTATGTCGAGCATCCGGAGCTGGTCGCGCAGCGTATCTGTCAGTTTGCGGACATCGTTGGTCGCGAACGAGTGATTGCCGGAACAGACTGCGGCTTCGGAACATTCGCGGGAATTGGTAAAATGGACGCGGAAATTTCGTTCAAGAAACTAAAAGTGCTGGTTGAGGGTGCGGAACTCGCATCCAGGCGCTTATGGGAGTAAGCCCGATAGGCTTAAATGGACACAATCGCAATCGAGCGTGCCTGCGAAAGACTCGTGCTGGATTTCGTGTTTTTCAGCGACCATCAGCAGCCTGAAGCGCTGTCGCAACTGTTTGCCACCAACGGTGTCATGCATCGCCCGAGCGGTGATTCGCTGATCGGGCGCGACGCGATCTATCAGGCGTATCAGTCCAGGCCTCCCGGCCGTCTCACGCGCCACATCTGTACGAACATTCGAATCACCATCGATTCCGCAGACCGTGCACGCGGCGTCAGCTATGCTTTGATTTACTCTGCGAACTTGAATCAGCCGTCTTATGCGCATTTCGGCATCGAAACCGAGCCTCGTCACATTGTGGGCGAGTTCGAGGATGAGTTCGTGAGAACTCCGGAAGGCTTTCGTTTCGCTGTCCGCCATGCCCGTTTTGTCATGCATACGAAGGGAGCGTTATGAAATCCATCATCGCCTGTTTGACGTTTGCAGTTCTGTTCCTGGTTGCAGGTTGTGGATCCAAACCGGCGAGTTCGGGTAATGGCGTTCCCGCCGGCACCTGGTCCGGAGATTACGGACCCGATGCCGATCGCCGCGATCCTGTGACACTGGACTTGCGATGGGAGGACTCGAATCTGCGCGGCACCGTCCGCGCCGGACCTCGGTCGCTCGACGTGCACAATGGTTCATTCAAGCCGGAGACCGGCGCGATCACGCTGGAATTCGATGCGCAAAACAACGGAAGAACTGTTCATTACATGATTGACGGCAAAGTCGACGGTAACAAGATGAGCGGCAGCTGGCGCACCGAAGGCGGCCCGAACGGCGACTTTCATCTCACGCGCAATGATGAAGCAAAATAGTCAAACGTTTGAGAAAGTGAATAAGCCACGGATTGAACGGATTTAACGGATGGGCGCATTCAAAGGATTTAGGCGCCCATCCGTTAAATCCGTTCAATCCGTGGCTTATTCACTACCGTTTGATTAGCGAGCCGCCGAAATTCCATTGACATAAGTAATAGAAAACAATAGTGTGCATCTGAAAATCTGTATCCAATATTGTTCGATGACCTATTCCTCACTTCCGTATAGAATTGGCACATTATGATCCATTCAATCGTGATGGCTACCTTGATGGCTTTAGCGACACCAGCCGGCGGCGCCGCAAATCTGGCGGAAGCGGCGATGCATCGCGATATGGTGGCGGTGCGTTCTCTGCTGAATCAAAAGGCCGATGTGAATGCGCCGGGGACGGACGGAACTCCCGCCCTCCACTGGGTCGTACGCGTCGATGATCTGGACACGGCCCGCCTTCTGATTCAGGCCGGCGCCAACGTCAAATTTGCAGACCGCTACGGGGTTACGCCGATTTACCTTGCGGCGTCCAATGGCAACGCAGGGATGCTGAAACTTCTGTTGGATTCCGGGGCGGATGCCAATACCGTCGATCCGACCGGAGAGACGACGCTGATGACTGCAGCTAAAATCGGCGATCTGGAGTCTGTTCGAGTTCTGCTCGACCGCGGCGCAAAAGTGGATGCAACGGACCCGTCGTTTCACCAGACAGCGCTGATGATTGCTGTTCGCGATAATCATCCCGGCGTAGTGCAGCTTCTGGTTCAGCGCGGAGCCAACGTGAATGCCCAGACGCGAACCGGTGAAACACCGGGTTGGATCTTGCCGAATTCTGTCCCTGGTTTCGGCCATGGTATCGGCATTGTTCGTGGCGGCCTGCCCGACCGCGGCTCGCGCTACTTCATTCCAGGTGGACTCACTCCGCTGTTGTATGCAGCGCGCGACGGCCGGCTTGAAGCGGCGAAGACTCTAGTCGATGCCGGTGCAAACCTGGAAATGGTCGATCCCAACGGGATTACGCCGCTGCTCATGGCGATCAGTAACAGTCAGATGGCCACGGCGCGCTTCCTGATCGAAAAAGGCGCGAAGATCAATGTCAGCGACTGGTATGGGCGTACCCCGCTATGGACGGCTGTCGAGGTCCGCAACATGGACTTCGACAACGGGTCTTTTGAAAACGGCGTCGAGCGTGGACCGGTACTGGATCTGATCAAGTTGCTGCTCGACAAAGGCGCCGATCCCAATGTGCGCACGAAGGAAAGCATCCCGATTCGCCGCTTCATGCTGCGCACGACGGGCACGCTCGAATGGGTGGATTTCACCGGGCAGACTCCGTTCCTCAGGGCCGCATATGCCGGTGATCTTACCGTGATGCGGCTTTTGCTCGATCATGGCGCCGATCCGAAGATTGCGACGTTCGGCGGCACGACTCCATTGATGGTCGCCGCCGGTGTGAACTGGGTGGTCGATCAGACCTATGACGAAGGTCAGAAGAATCTGTTGGACGCTGTGAAGCTCTGTTACGAACTCGGAATGAGCGTAAATGACGTCAATTCGATGGGCATTACGGCAGTCATGGGTGCGGCAAATCGCGGCTCAGACGAAATCATCGAATGGCTTGTCTCGAAGGGCGCGCGCCTCGACGTGAAAGATAAGGAAGGACGCACGGCGCTGAACTGGGCTGAAGGTGTTTTCCTGGCCACCCATCCGGGTAAGGCCAAACCGAGCTCCATGGCGCTCATCAAGAAGTTGATGACTGGTAAAGCGGAATAACAATGGAACACAAGACGCCGCGACAAGACAGCACGGATCAGGGAAAGTTAGATTTTTTCACGTCTTTGTGTTTGTTGTGCCTCTTGTGTTCGGATTCCGCGTTTTGCCGCCCAGAGTCCAGCAGCTCTCGATAACTCGCTTCCCAGTCAATACTGCGTCGGCTGCCATAATCAACGCGCGAAGACCGCGGGTCTTATGCTCGACAGCATGGACTATTCGAACATCTCCAAGGACGCTGTGACCTGGGAAAAGGTTATCCGCAAGATCAAGACCGGCATGATGCCGCCGAGCGGAGCGCGCAGGCCGGACCGCGCTGTTCTTGATGGGTTTGCGTCCGAGGTTGAGAAGCGTCTGGATGCGGCGGCCGCCGCCCACCCGAATCCCGGAACAACCGCCCTGCATCGGCTGAACCGCACCGAATATGCGAAATGTCGTCCGCGATCTGCTGGCGATGGATGTCGATGTGGCGGCGCTCCTGCCTCAAGACGATGCCAGTGACGGGTTCGACAACATCGCGGATGCACTGGGAACGTCCCCGTCTCTGATTCAGGGATACATTTCCGCGGCGATGAAGATATCGCGTCGCGCGGTCGGCGACAGAACGCTGATTCCGACGCAGGTTACCTACAATGCGCCAGGCGGTTTTTCGCAGGACCGCCACATCGAAGGCCTTCCGCTCGGCACGCGTGGCGGCATGCTCATTCAGCACACGTTTCCAATGGACGCGGAATATGAATTCACCGTTGGCGGCGGATTCGGTGGTGGTGGCGGCGGGTGGCGCCGCGACAGACATCACCATGGATGGCATGAAGGTCGAAGTTCGAAATACCTCGAAGCTTCCGGCTGCCGGTCACTGCCGGCCCTCATACTCTTGGCGCCGCTCTGATTGACCGTCAACGGGGGGCTGGCGTCGACGATTCGTATTCGGATTTCAGGGTCAACGGTGCGTTCACGTCAGGTGGCGGCGTCAACACGATCGTGATCAATGGGCCGTTCAGCCCAGCCGGGGCGGGGGATACGCCCAGCCGCAAGCGAATCTTCGTGTGCCATCCCACTAACGCCAATGACGAGCTTTCCTGCGCGCGGCAGATCGTCGGGACGATCGCGCGCCGGGCCTTCCGCCGGCCTCGTTCAGGATTCTGAACTTGCGACGTTAATGAACTTCTATCAACAGGGCCGCAAAGGGCGGATTTCGAAACGGGAATCCAGCAGGCCCTGGCCAGAATTCTCGTGGCTCCAGCGTTTCTGTACCGGGTTGAAGACGAGCCGGCTTCGACTGCGGAGGGCGGCATCTATCGTCTCAGCAATCTCGAACTGGCCTCACGACTGTCGTTCTTCTTGTGGAGCAGCATGCCGGACGACGAACTCCTGGATGTGGCGGTAAAAGGCAAGCTCAGTGAGCCAAAAGTGTTCGAGCAACAAGTCAAACGAATGTTGTCGGATTCGAAAGCTCAGGCACTGGTGACCAATTTCGCCGGGCAGTGGCTGGGTCTGCGGGAATTGGCAAAGGTCGAAACTTCCGCCAAGAATTTCGACGACAACCTTCGGCAGTCGTTCAAACGCGAAACGGAGATGCTGTTCGAGAGTGTCATGCGGGAAGATCGCAGCATTGTGACACTGCTGGATGCGGATTACACGTTTGTGGACGAGCGGCTCGCCCAGCATTACGGCATTCCTGATATTCACGGCAGCTATTTCCGGCGCGTCACTCTTGATGCCTCGAGTTCCCGGCGAGGCATACTGGGTCAGGGGTCTTTCCTGACCGTGAGTTCTGTCGGGACGCGAACCTCGCCGGTCACGCGTGGCCGATGGATTCTCGAAAATGTTCTTGGCACGCCGGCGCCGGTCCCTCCGCCCGGCATCGATACGAACCTGGAAAAAGATGCCGAGCAGGTGAAAGTCACTTCCTTACGGCAGCGTCTGGAGTTGCATCGCAAGGTCGAGCCTTGCGCCAGTTGCCACAAAATCATGGACCCGATAGGTTTTTCCCTGGAGAATTTCGATATGGTGGGCACCTGGCGCCAGCTCGATGGGAAAACACCGATCGACGCGGCGGGCCAACTGGTCGATGGAACGAAGCTCAATGGAGTTACGGATTTGCGAAATGCGCTGTTGTCACGCCGGGAAATGTTTGTAAGCACGGCGACGCAGAAGCTTTTGACTTACGCTATCGGCCGCACGGTGCAATACTACGACATGCCCGCCGTCCGTTCGATCGTGCGGAAAGCTGCTGAGAATGACTATAAGTTTTCGTCCCTGGTGCTGGGCGTGGTCGAGAGCGACGAATTTCAGAAGAAAATGAAGACTAAATCGTAGGAGGCTGAGAAATGGCATTCATCACGAAAAAGCATCTATCACGGCGCACATTCCTGACAGGAGCGGGCGTCACGATCGCGCTGCCTTTTCTGGAATCCATGGTCCCTGCAGCGACGCCGTTGCAGCAAACTGCCGCAAAGGCCCGCACCCGTTTCGGCGCCATTTATTTTCCGCACGGGGCCACGATGGACAAGTGGACGCCTGCCGGTGATGGCGCGAATTTCGAATTATCCGAAATTCTTCAGCCGCTGAAACCCTACAACGATCGGATCAACATCATCAGCGACCTCAGCCATCCGCAGGCTTATGGTGGTGGCTCCGCGACATCCAACCACACACGTTCGGCCGCCGCGTACCTCAGCGGCGCGCAGGCGAAGGCCGGCCCGCAGGCCTATCTGGGCGTCACGGTGGATCAAGTCGCCGCTCAAAAAATCGGCCAGGATACGGCAATGCCTTCGCTGGAACTCGGCATTGAAGACCCGAGCTTGAGCTGCGGCGACGGGCTGAGCTGCGCTTATCGCGACACCATTTCATGGCAGAACGCGACCTCGCCGTTGCCGATGCAGAACAATCCGCAGGTCGTCTTCGAACGATTGTTCGGCGATGGCAGCACGGACACCGCTCCGCCGTGCCCGCCGCGAACAGTCGCTCAGCCTGCTGGATTCGGTGATGGGAGACGTGAATTCGCTCAACAAAAAGATCCCGGCGACCGACCGCTCCCGCGTCGAACAGTATTTGAATGACCTGCGCGAGATCGAGCGCCGCATCGAAAAGGCCGGCCAGCAGGTTTCATCCGACCTCAATGTACCTGCCGCTCCGACGGGCGTTCCGAAAGATTTCGAGGAGCACATCAAATTGATGTTCGACCTGTGGGTGCTGGCATGGCAGGCCGATCTGACGCGCGTGACGACGCTCTTAATGGCAAAAGAACTGAGCAATTCGGTTTACGCCAAGAGCGGCATTCGCGACGCTTTCCACATCCTCTCGCACCATTCGAACCTGCGCGAGAACATGGATAAGTTTGCCGTCTTGAACCGCTATCACGTTACGGTGTTCACATATCTGCTCGAAAAGCTGAAGGCCACGCCCGACGGGGACGGCAACCTGCTGGATCATTCCATCGTTCTTTATGGCAGCGCGATGGCGGACGCCAATCAGCACAATCATGCCCCGCTGCCCATCGTTCTGGCGGGCGGCGCTTCAGGCAGGCTCAAGGGAGGCCGGCATATCCGGAATCCGAAGGACACCACGATGTCGAACCTGCTGCTCGCCGATTCTCGACAAGCTTGGCGTTCAAAGAGAGTCCTTCGGCGACAGCACTGGCCTGATGGCGATATAAGCGCGGGACTCTAAAAAAGGCCGGGCGGTCACAGACCGCCCCTACAGCTTGAGGTTCGCGACTGTAGGGGCGCTCTATGAGCGCCCGGCCCTTTCGTTTATCCTTAGCGGCGGCTATGCGCCTTCATAAGGAAAGCGGTGGATGTTTTTCACACATTCACTTAATGCCACAAGCATCGTCGGCCCCCAGCCGCAGGGGGTGAACGGCACGGTCTTCTGATTCGTCTGCTTGTCCGCTTCGGCGTAGAAAAGCATGTTCATGTGATTGGGTTTGGCGAACTCATGAACGGTGATGCGGAACTCAATGCTTTGCTGCCCCTGCGGTACCTTGAGAGAGAAGAAATGCAATTGCGCGAATTCTTCTTTTGAATCGTTTGCAAACATCCAATCAGCCATGGCGACGGATTCTACCAGCTTCCAGGCAATTCCCGATAACTTTGGATCTTTGCGGTTTGTAGCCGCGGAGCGGCGTAAGAGTGTAGCCACGGCCGAAGGCCGTGGGTTTGTTTACAAAAGCAATGAGCCGCGGTAGCGGCGAAAGATTCTTTCGCCGCTACTGCGGCTTACGGCTGGCTGGGAATTGAAACCCACGGCCTTCGGCCGTGGCTAGGCTCTGACGCCGCAATCCGCGGCTAAAAACGCTGAAGGATTCTTTATTCGATGCCGGCGCCGCGATCGATCCATTGTTCGTCGGTCATGGCAAAGCGAGCCTGGATATAGCCTTCAGCGTCGGGGCCGACCGTATGGCGAAACTTCCACGTGCCGCTTTCGATAATGCCCAGGATCTTTTCTGCCACGACGTTCGGCGTCGTTGGTTGTTCCAGCGACGCCGCAAACAAACCCGCCATCCGGCGGGCGTGGGGGTAAGCGGACGCGCCGGGTTCTTTTGCTATCGTTTGAGCCATCTCGGTGTTGATGATGCCGGGTTCGACCACGAGGACCCGTATGTTGAAGATCTTCGCCTCTTGTGCCAGCCCTTCGCTCAGCGCTTCCAGCGCCCACTTCGATGCGGCGTAAGGGGTCAGCGGCGGCGACGAGATACGTCCGCCAACTGAACTTACATTAACAATGCAACCGCTCCGCCGCTGGCGCATCGCCGGCATTACAGCCTGAATGCAACGCAGAGGTCCGAGATAGTTGGTCTCCATCAGCGCCCGGAATTCGGAAACCGCAAGTTCCTCGACCGAGCCTCTGCGCGCAATGCCGGCGTTGTTAATGAGGATATCGATGGGGCCATGTTGTGCCTGGATCGCTCCGACGGTTTCGTGGACCGAGAGATCCGAATCCACATCCATCGTGACTATACGAATCGGCAGACTCTCTTTGGCCGCGGCCTCGGCCAATTCTGGTGAGCGGTTCGGGTTGCGCATCGCGGCAAATACGGTGTAGCCCCCCCGGCCGAGAGCTAATGCCGTGGCGAGGCCAATACCTTTGCTGGTCCCGGTAATCAATACGGATGGCATCGAGAAAATCCTACTTGCCCACCATGTGCGGCAGATCCTTACTGTTTTCTTCGCAGATGCTTTCGATGAGGTCGGTGTCGGGCACCAGGTTCCAGCCGAGTTTCACAGACCACGGTTTGGTATACGCCATTGGATCGTCAATCGTAACGTCGATGTCGATATGTCCGATCGTCGGCCGCGTGTACCGTTCGACGACGCGCAGCGCCTCCGTACCCGGCAATCCGCGCATGTCGAGCCAGGTTTTTCCATTCTGTCCGATGGTTTCGACGACGAATGTGTCTCCTTCCCAGCGGCCAACGGAATATCCCATCCATGTGGGTTGCGGATCCTTAGGCAACGGCCGGCCGTCTGTGAAAACCTGACGGTAAATCGTCCGAGACTCGTATAAGAAGAGCAAGACCTCCGGCGTCTGCACGACTTTCAGACCATCCGGAATATTGTTTTTCTCCGGTATACCGGAGGGCAGACAGCGTACGCCGGGGTGATCTTTTCCGTTGTTGTCGATGCGCTCCTTATACAGAGCCGCTGCCCAGGGTTGAAGCGGGACCTCTTCGGGTTTCAAGTCGGTGGCCAGGTTCAGGAGATGCCTCACATTGTCTCCTGGCATCCAGAATCCTGAAAGGTCCACCTTCCCGTCGGAAGCGCGTCGGGGCGGCGCCTTCATGTCCACTTTGCCATCAGCAGTGCGGGGCATGTTCTTCCACGGATAGGGATCCCATTGGGCCATGGCGGTTGAAGGAACAATCTCCATGAGAGCCAGAATCAAAAGAAACATGCGGAACGCCGGCGAAAGATTCCTGATCATTGCTGCTCCTTGTTCGCCGGATTCTATCGCAAAATTCCCCGAATTCCGCAGTTTGACATAAAGGACGAAAGGCCGTACTGTGCCGTGGAGGTTTCCAGATGCGATATATAGCCGTGTTTTCAGCCGCTGTTCTCCTGTCAATGGGAGCAGCCCTTCCCTCCGTCGCGCATCATTCATTTGCCGCGGAGTACGATGCGACAAAACCTGTCACATTGACTGGGAAAGTGACAAAAGTCGAGTGGCAGAACCCCCACACGTATTTCTATATTGACGTGAAGGATGCCAAGACCAATGAGACGGCCAATTGGGCTGTCGAGTTGGGAAGCCCGAACAGCCTGATGCGATTGGGCTGGACCCGAAAATCCATGCAGATCGACGAAACCGTCACCGTTCAGGGCAGCCTTGCGAAAGATGGCAGTAAGCTTTTGAATGCCCGAACGGTCTCTTTGGCGAGCACCGGACAACGTCTTCTTACCGGTTCCAGCGAAGACACAGGGAAGTAAAATCAGCAAGACGCCGTAAGGCGAAATATTTGGGGAGGAGTTTCATGCGGAATCATTTCAAAACGACAGCCGCGGTGTGCGTGCTGTTTGTCACGGGTCTAGTCGGTGTCGCCGGAGCGCAGGCTCCGGCCGGCGGAGCGCCAGGTGCGCCGGTCAGTACTGCAGTGGCCAAGCCGACCTACGTCACAATTCCCCTGGAAATCACGGTTAACCGTCCGGCAGCCGAAGTGTGGAAGCGGGTGGGCAAGTACTGCGATATCGGCGAATGGCTTCGAGTTCAATGCATGATCATTTCCGGCCAGGACGGCCAGGTCGGTGCCGTGCGTTCGATCGGGACCGAAGTTCTGGTGGGAAAAACGGAGCTTTCCTATACGTACACGCAACCCGTGCGGGAAGGACGCCCATACAACCTGTATCACGGCACGCTCGAAGCGCGGCCGCTGACCGCTACGACGTCAAAGCTGGTTTACACGCTGATGTATGACAATTCGATGCTGGCTGATGACGCCGCTCGCGAACGCGATAAAGCGCAAAAATCGACGCAGTTCACGACGGCGCTGGAAAACATGAAAATTCTGGCCGAGGGCGGAACGTTACCACCGGCTCCGCCGCGCGGAAATCGTGGTGGTGGTCAGGCTCCGCCAGCGAATCCGGGGAACCGCTAGCGCGGATTTCTCACAAGCCAAGGTGGGATTCGGATAAGCCACGGATTGAACGGATTGAATCCGTTCAATCCGTGGCTTGTCCATTTCTGGGCAAAGGCTCGATCAGAGTTCCAGACGCCCGGTACTGTCGCCGATCTTGTCCAGGTGGACGCCTACTTTATCCAACACGTTAAGCAGCAAATTAGCCATCGGCGTATCTTCCGGATACGCAATGTGACGCCCCGTCTTGAATTGTCCGCCGAGCTTACCCGCCAGCAGACACGGCAGATCGAAATGCCGGTGCAGGTTACCATCACCCATTCCGCCGCCATAGAGGATCAGACTTTGATCCAGGAGCGTGCCCTCGCCTTCCGGCGTCGCCTGCAGTTTTTGCAGGAAGTAACTCAACAGCTGAACGTGGTAGGTGTCGATTTTTGCTTTTTTCGTGATGAGATCCGGATCGTTCCGATGATGCGATGTTGCATGATGCTGTTCCGGAACCCCGATATTCGGGTACGTTCGCGGACTCAGCTCACGGGCGACGACCATGGTGAATACTCGCGTGATGTCCGCCTGAAAGGCCAGAGCCTGTAAGTCGAACATCAGCTTCGCGTGCTCGTCAAACGTATCGGGGATATCTGTTGGCCGTTCCGGCAACTCGAGGTTCTGAACGCCCTGCGTCTCCGTGTTCTGGATGCGCTGTTCGATTTCGCGAACAGCATCGAGATATTCGTTCAGTTTGGTCCGGTCGCCCTTGCCGAGCGTCCGGTCCAGGTCGGAAATCTCCAACATCACAGAATCCAGAATGCTCCCCGTTTTTTTGACACGCTTCAACCGCTGGGCCGCGTTACCGCCGTCGCCGAAGAGACGCTCGAAAACGACGCGCGGATGCGATTCGGCCGGATTTGGCGTGGTCTCGTTACGCCACGAAATTGTATTTACATAGAAACAATCGCCCGAATCGCAGGCGCCTTGGGTCGGCGGGTCGAGATTGTATTCTAACGATGCAATCTGCGAGGTTTTGCCGATCTCGCGGGCCGCAATTTGATCAGCCGTTGTGGCCAGCCGGACTTCCACGCCGGGTTTCGTGCGATCGAATGCGTGAACGCCAGTGAGCCAGACGGCCGAAGCGCGCGGATGATCACCCGTACCGTCACCGAACGTGTCGGCCTGACGGTGGGCCAGACCGCTGAGAATCGAGATTTGATCACGCACGGGCGCCAGCGGTTTCAGAATGGGCGACAGTTCGAAGTTAGTTCCAGTAACCGCAGGTTTCCATTGATTCTGGATGACTCCGTTGGAAACGTAGACGAATCCCAGCCGGGGCGTCGATCGTGTCGATGCCGCGTGGAGAGCCGGGATCATCGCATCCAGGAAAGGCAGCGCCAAGGCGGTTCCGGCACCGCGAAGAAATGTGCGGCGATCCAGTGCTTTTTTGCGAATGATCATCTTTGTGCCCTTTTCTCCTGGTCTTTCACTTTTGTCTCATCTGGAACGGCGTACTCTTTACCACTTCCGCCACGAGCGATCCGAACGTGTAATTGCTTCGCGCCGAATCTCGAACAATTGTCCGCACCGCCGGGGCGTCGAAGAACTGAACGTTTCGCCCGATCGCATACATCAACAGCTTCTCGGCCACGGTTCCGACAAATTCATCCGGATGCCGCAGCAACGTTTTCTTTAAGCCGGCAACTCCATCGAATTTTGATCCGTCGGGGAACACACCTGATGAATCAATAGTAACTCCTGCATCGCGTTCACGCCACTTTCCAACCGCATCAAAATTTTCCATGGCAAACCCGATGGGGTCCATTCTGGCATGGCATCCTGAACATGCGGGACTGGCGCGGTGCTGAACCATGGCATCGCGCATGGAAAGGGCCTTGCCGGTCTCATTCGCTTCTGTTTTCAGCGCCGGAACGTTTGGCGGCGGCGGGGGAGGCGGCGCGGAGAGCAGGTTCTCGAGAACCCATTTGCCGCGGACGACGGGCGATGTTCGATTGGCATAGGAGGTGATCGTCAGAATACTGCCCTGTCCCAGCAGGCCTCCGCGAGGGCTGTTTACCGGGAGGGTTACCCGCCGGAAGTAGCTGCCTCGAACATTCGGAATGCCATAGTGCTTCGCCAGCCGTTCGTTAAGAAACGTATAGTTTGCCGTAAGCAGTTCGAGAACACTGCGGTTTTCCCGCAAAACGCTGCTTAAAAACAGATCGGTTTCCTTGCGGAAGGCATCGCGCAGCGTTTCATCGAAATCGGGAAACAACAACTCGTCGGGCCTCTTTGCTTCGATGTCGCGCAGATAGAGCCATTGCTCGGCGAAATTACTGACGAACGCGTCGGACCGGGGATCGGCCATCATGCGCCGCACCTGCTGATCGAGGACGAGCGGGTCTTTCAGCTTTCCCTGAATGGCGGCATTCAATAATTCATCATCTGGAATGCTGCTCCAGATGAAGAAAGACATGCGGGATGCCAGCTCCAGGTCGCTGATGCGATACGCGGTTCCCGGTGCGATGTTGTCCGGATCGCGCTCGATGCGGAACAGGAAGTTCGGGCTGACCAGAATCCGTTCGATAGCCTGTTCAATGCCGGCATCGAAGCCGGCTTCCGTCTTGCCCGCCGTATAGAAGGACACCAGGCGTTCGACATCCGAATCATTGACCGGCCGCCGGTATGCGCGGCGCGCAACGTTAGAGAGTATCCGTTTAGCACATGGCAGTTCATCGGCCGCGGAAACCGGCCGGCAAAGGAAAATGCGCCGGCGGCTGGGAGTCTCGCCAGAACCGACGATATCGTACGGTCCGCTGATCGTTACCGATGCGATCGCGACTTGTGTTCCGCGGCCGCGCATACGTGGCCGCAGTGTTTCCTCATCGCGGATTTCATTGTGTTCAATGAATGTGACGCCGAGAAGGTGCTGTCCCGCTTTCATCGGAATGCGGAATTCTGTGGGCTTCGCCGCACCTCCGCGCCCGCCTCGGCCCCCGCCGCCGGCGCTCCCCAATGTCATGCGCTGAGCAGTCTCGCCGTCGACGATGATTTCGAGCTGTTCCGGCTGCCTTGCCGCCCCCGCCAGTTCGACCTTCACCAGGTATTGTCCGTCGACAGGGAACTGGCTCTTCACCGCGAGACCGCCGCGCGTCCCGAAGGGCAAGCCATCGACGCGGGCGTCCTGGGGCTGCTCATCGGACAATCGATAGCGGTTCACCATAACAGGCGCGGCAGGATCGCCAACTGCCAGGCGGCTGATCTTTTCGGCGGCATCCAGATACCGTTCCATAGTCGAGGGTGAAACGAACAGCAGATCGGCAATATTATCGAAACCGCTGCTGGCGTTGTCCGCCGGCAGAAGGAGATCGAAATCCATCTCTTTCGGCAAGGTATCCAGCGCAAAGAGATCCCGGATCGCGTTTTTGTATTCGGTACGGCTGAGGCGGTGGAGCAACGGGAGCTTTCCGGGATTCGGTTTGGCCGCGGCGGCGCGGTCGAGTTCGGTTTCGAGATAGGATGCAACGCTGCTGTACGTCGCTTCGTCCGGCCGGGGTGACCCGGCGGGAGGCATGGTGTTCGCGCGTAACTTGCGAACGACCTTTTCCCAGGTTTCGGCGTTCGACCCGACATGCGTCAGGGAAGCAGGATCGATGACCAGTCCCGCTGTTTTCAGGCGTTCGTTATGGCAGGTGGTGCAATACTTTGTGAAGACCTGGGCTTGCTGCTGCTGGGGAAATGACCACAGAGGCACCAGGAGCACAGAGACACAAACCTGCAAGGCTGCCTTCGTGACCTTTGTGACTATGGGGTTCATGGGGGGATTGTAATATACTCGGGTACCCATGAGACCCCTCAAAGCTTGTTTTGTTTTAGCCCTCCTTGCGAGCACGTCGTTTGCCGCACCGGCTGAATTGCGGCTCATCAATGCCGTAAAAAACAATGATGTGAAAGCCGTCAGGACGCTGCTCGCGCAGCACGTTGACGTGAATGCCGCCGAGACCGACGGTTCGACAGCCCTGCACTGGGCGGCGCAACGGAACAATCTCGAGATTGCCGACTTGTTGATCGCCGCTGGGGCCAACGCGAAGGCCTCAACGCGCTACAACATCAGTCCACTCTTCCTGGCATGTACGAATGGGAATGCTGCACTCATCGAGCACTTGCTGAAGGCCGGTGTGGACCCCAATAGCACGTCGGAACAAGGTGAAACTGCGTTGATGACGGCGGCGCTCAACGGTACCGCCGAAGCCGTACGGGTGCTGTTGATACACGGTGCGAACGTCAACACAGCGGAACCCGGAACGAATCAAACCGCCCTGATGTGGGCAGCTTCCGAAGGCAATTCCGCTGCCATCGAGACGATGGTCGAATACAACGCCGACATCAAAGCGAAATCCAAAAGCGGATTCACGCCGCTCCTGTTCGCGGTGCGCAATGGACATGTGGATGCGGTCAAGGGCCTCCTTGGTCACGGAGCCAACGTCAACGATGCCGCGCCGGACGGAACCAATTCGCTCAACATGGCGGTTGTGAATGCGTATTTCGAACTTGCCTCGGTGTTGCTCGATCACGACGCCGATCCCAACATGCCGGATCCGCGCGGTTCGGCGCTGCATACTCTTGCCTGGTTGCGGCGGCCCGGCGCTGACGGCGCGGCAGGAGTCGGCAACACGCCGCATGGTCCGCCGGTGCCTTCCGGAAACATGACGGCGATCGAGCTCGCAAAGAAGCTCCTCGATCATGGCGCGAATCCGAATGTGCGCATCAGCTGGCAGGAAAAGAAATTCGATAAAGAAGGCGGAACGATGAAGAATCCGCCGCTGATACAGCTGGGCCGCCACTATCTTACCTACATTGGCGCAACCCCGTTTTATATTGCCGCGCATAACGGTGACGTGGAATACATGCGGTTGCTGGCGGAGCATGGCGCCGATCCGAAATTGCCGAATGCACTGGGCGTTACGCCTCTGATGGTTGCTGCCGGGCTGGATTACTGGGAAGGCGAAGCACCAGGACCGTTCACGGGTTGTCCGGAGCCCGAACGGCTCGAAGCCGTGAAGCTGGCCATCCAGTTGGGTAATGACATCAATGCAGTCGCAGATTTTGGCGACTATCGTATGGAAGGTGATCCGCAATATACGCTTTTGTATTACCCGCTCAACATGGACGAAATCGCTGATAAAGTTCTGGGCGATCCCCGCTGGAGCGGAATAACGCCGCTCCATGGCGCTGTCGTTTCCGGCCAGCCTTCCATCGTTCAATACCTGATTGACCACGGAGCCAAAGTCGACACAAAAACGAAATTGGGCTGGACACCTTTGATGGTTGCCGAAGGTGTGTTCTTCGCCAATGCGAAGAAAGAGTTTCCCGCTGCCGCAGCGATTCTGCGGAAAGTGAACGGGAATTGAATTAATTGCAGGCGGGTCTACGCGCAGGATGGCGGTTGTAAAGGTTTGAATGTAGTGGATGCCATGGAAACCGGTTTGTCAGGTGTGACCAGTCCCCGCCTAAGTTAGGCGGGGTGCCTTCGCGCAGCGAAGGCGGGGCGGTCTGTTCAAAGTTCGCGCGAAGCGCGCTCAGTATGGATTTCCGCGAAGCGCTCCTTTTTCTAATCGGTGCGCTACGCGAATATCTAAAGGGGCGCTACGCGACTTTGAACCGCCCCAGCCTCGCTTCGCGAGGGCATCCCCGCCTAACTTAGGCGGGGACTAAGAGACAGCCGAACCGCTGCATGCGCTGACCGCACCTGCAATTCGGAGAGCTTATGACAATCGTGAAGTCGTTCCTGGTCTTTGCCGCGGCGCTCGCCTTCATTGCGGCCAGTGTGCCGCTCACGGCGCAATGCGTCGATTATTCGAAAGATCCTGCGGGCTGCCAGCCCAGCACTTTCGATACGCCGATTGGCCAGATGCCGTCGGTCCGCGTCAATCGCCAAGGCAATATCGATCCATTCTCTTCCGAAGCGGACGCCCGCGCAGGCGCAGCGGCGATCGAGAAAGAGCTGCATCTTTTCCGCAACTTTGAACACCTCCATTGGGTGATCACGGTGCCGTCGGTGAAAGACGCGGCCACCGGTAAGTGGAAAGGCGGCGATCTCGACGGCGAAGGCGATGCGCGTGGCATGGGCATCGCCGGGAATTGCATCTTTGTCGGACACCAGAACGGCGCCGGAGTCCGGCATGCCGTCAACATTTTCAAAATCCAGTCCAATCCCGAAAAGCAGCCGCCGGTCCAGGTCGGAGAAATCCCGGCGTGGGTGGAAGGCAATCAGGGTTTCGACGACCGCGAATTGCGATCGCTTGTCTACACCACGTCAAAGGGTGAAGACCGGTACATCGTTGTTCGAAACGGCGGCACGAACACAGCCGGCTGGATGGAGACCTACCGGATCGACATGAACACATGCCTGCCGATGGCGCAGAGTGAGGTGTATGACTTTCACTCGCAATCGCATGAGTTTTTTCTGTGGCATGACCCGGTCAACGCGAATCGCGTGCTCGCGTTTACGACGATCTGGACCTCGGGGCTGCCCGGACCCCGATAATGCCGGCTTGAAGATTCCCGACGCTGTCGTGATGGCCGTCACCGATGAAAAGACCGGTGAGATTCTGCCCAAGGCCAGAGTGCTGGCCGGCTTCTCATTAAATGAGATCGGTGGGCCGCCAATCAATGAGAAACCGGACGCAACAGGTTTGTTCTCGGATGGCCGTTTCCTGGATTTCAGCGACCTTAAAAACAAGTCCGGGCAGCGAGGCAATTTTCAGAACCAGGAGCAGAACCGGCTGCACTCTCTATCTGTGACGGAAGATGGTGAGCGCGTATACGTTGCCGGAACAACCGCCGGCTTTTACGTTCTCAACTCCGAAGCTATCGCCCATCACACCAACGCCGAACTGGCAGCCGGAGGGGCTGGTTGCAATCAACGCTCGACGATTGCATCGTCGGACGGCGTGCTCGATCCTGCGAAACTCCCAGCCATTGCCAACGATTGTCTGCACATGGTCGTGAACGACGATCCGGGGCTCAAAGCCTATCTCGCCTCGAACGCGTCGCCTCAGGCCAAAGCGCAACGCTATCTCGTCTTGCTGACCCGCTCGCGTTTCGACGTGTATCCGCCGGTCAATGCAACACCGACTGGAACTCATAGCGCCGTCTTCGTGCCTAACCGGCCGGCTCAAGTGAAGGGAAATACCAAAGGCCGGCCCGCATACGTGTGGTTGACGGATGAGAACGGCGGGTGTCCGCTGAACAACGCCAGAATGATCTCCATCGAATCCGAGATCACACCGATCATGATTGGCGCCTTTGCCATTCCGGACAATCAACTCGATGAGTGTCTGGCTCAGGATATTACCGAGCCCAATGGCCAGCCCCGGCGGCGCGTTCCTCAGCAGAATCACAATCCGACGGTATTTAAGAACCTCGTCTTTAATACCTGGTACGGCCACGGGCTGCGGGCAATTGATATTTCATTTCCCCAGATGCCGCGCGAAGTTGGTTATGCGATGCCGGTCCCGCAGGGCGTGGCCAGGACGTATCCCGTCTTCAAAGATGGCTTGATTTACTGGGCCGACAACGACACTGGACTGCACGTTGCGAGGTACACCGGACCGCGGGCGAACGAACTGCCTGGCCCCGGCTCTGGAGTTTACGAAGGGAACGCGACCAGTCCACATCGATGAAGGCGATTCCGATCTTATTGTTGTCGTTCGTGCTCGCCGCGGCGACATCCGGTCTGGCGCTGATCCAGGCGCCTCAGCCTGAGGAAGACACGGCGTGGGTCTGCCCGATGCATTCGGATTTTACCCAGGACATCGCCGGCAAATGCCCGCGATGCGGCATGGATCTGGTTCGTGCGGCGCCATTCGATGTCCGCGACTATCGCCTGGACTTTCGCACCATTCCGGCTGTTGTGAAACCCGGGCAGAGCACGAAGTTGCTCTTCCGGATTTTTCATCCGGGCAACGGTGAAGCGATCAAGAAGTTCGAACTCGTCCACGAGCGCCAGTATCATCTGTTTGTCATCAGCCAGGACATGGAGTACTTCCAGCACATCCATCCGGAAGAGCAGCCGGATGGCACCTGGTCCATCGACGTGATTCTGCCCAAACCCGGCTACTACAAGGTCCTGTCCGACTTCATGCCGAGCGGTGGCGCTTCCCAATTTATCGCCCGTCCGCTGGTGACTGCGGGTTATACCGGCGACCTGGAGGGCGATAGCGCGCACCTGTTGCCCGATACCGTTTCGACGAAGATTGTCGACGACATCACCGCGAGCGTCGACTACGATCCTCCCGTCTTCGCTGTGGGGCAATACGGCCACCTGAACTTTCATCTAAAAGACACGGCGACGGGTCGGCCTGTTACCGATCTGCAGACTTATCTCGGCGCGTTCGGCCACACGCTCATCATGAGCGAAGACATGGTGGATTATGTCCACTCACATCCCCTGGACATCCTCGCGAAGGCGGATGATGACGGCGGCCCGCCTCAATTCACAATCGCTCCGGGAGCGGATCTCGAGAAACTGCGCGGCGGCCCGGATGTCACTTTCGAAGGTTTGATGCCGAAACCAGGGCGCTACCGCGCATGGACCCAGTTCCGGCGCAATGACAAGATCCATACGGTTACATTTACATTCAATGTGGTTGCGGGAACGGAATAGAAGCAGGAACGCAAGAAGCACAAAAGGCACAAGATTTTTGTCCTTCTTGTGTCTCTTGTGCTTCTTGTGTTCCGTTTCCGTCTCTCATGAGACATTAACCACGACCGTGCTCTTCGATCGCGAGATCGTCCGTATTCTCGACAAACACTGCGTCATGTGTCACGCGGAGAACGGGCCGGCCTTTCCGCTGGAGACCTATGAGCAGACATGGCTCGCGGGACGAAAGGTGCGTGCGGATGTTATCGCCCGGCATATGCCGCCGTGGGCTGCCGTGCCCGGCTACGGCCAGTTCGTCAATGACAACGGCCTCACCTTGCGCGAGACGCAGTTCATGGTGTCGTGGGTTGAAGGTTTGGGGCCGAGAAATTCCGGAACTGTGTTCACCAACGTCGCGGACTCGTCCGGTCCCCGGCCGGTGGTGCGCGCAAAGGCCGAGTTCGGTCATTGGCAGCTTGGTCCACCGAGTCTGATGCGGCAACTGCAACCGGTCACCATTGAGCCCGGCCAATCCGATTCGATCAAGCGAACCGTCATCGATCCCGGTTTGACGGGAGAGCGCAGGATTCGGGGACTCGAGTACATGCCGGGCGATCGCCGGGTGGTGCGCGCGGCGTTTTTCACCGTTCAGGAAACGGGCCAATGGATTGGGAGCTGGACGCCATGGTATGGCTTCGTTGAAGCACCGGCTAACACCTCATATCGATTGCCGGCAGGAGCACACATCGCTGCGGAGATCTACTATCGAAGCGCTAAAGAGCGCGTTATCGAGCGCGGCACGCTGGGTCTGTTCTTTCTCGAAAAAGCTTCCTCGAGCGTACTTTCCGATCTGGTACTCGATGCGAGGATCGCGAGCCGCGCCGATCGTTTCCGGGCAGAGACCACTTTGCCTGCGGATACGCATGCCGCGGCGCTGCGAATAGAAGCAGCTCCCGGAGTGAAGTCGATTGAGGTCAGCGAGAGAAGACCCGACGGCGAGACGCAGGTACTGCTGTTCGCCAGAGACATTCCCGCGGACTGGCCGACACCTTATATCTTCAAAGATCCCGTCTTGTTGCACCGCGGCAGCGTCCTGTCAGTCACTGCCTACTCCGGAACCGTCAAATTGACGGTCAGCCGTTTCTAAGGAGTTGATAAGCCACGGATTTAACGGATTTAACGGATTCAATCCGTTAAATCCGTTAAATCCGTGGCTTATCCAAATCTTCAGTTTTGCTGTTGCTGTTGCGGATTCGGATTCCGAACGTTGAAGTTTGGACGGCGGCCGCTGCGGATGGCATTTTGCCAGCGATTGATGATCTGTGTTCCTTGCGGCCATAGCTTCCGGCCGCGGTTCAGGTATTCCGCAACCGCATCGTGCTCGCCGCGATCGAAAAGCACCCGCGCGACCGAGACGTCGATGCCGTTTTGTGCAATGCTGGCCGCGCCCGGCGTCGAGGCGGCTTCGAGCAGGTAGCGTTTGGCCTCTGTCAGGTCGTTCTTGTCGAGGGCGGCCTGAGCGAGAATGAGATTGCCGGTGTATATCGCATCACCCGAGCCGGGATTTTCCCGCAAAAGCTTTTCGGCGTATGCCGAATTGAATTTGACCTTCCAGGGATCGGCATCGATTCGGAATGAAGCTACAACGAGAGCGATAGAGATTGCGAGGGCGGCAACGGCCCATTTCCTGCCTGCCGGCTTTGCCGCTGCCACTACAGCGATACTTACGGCAAGTACACCCCAGCCCCATAACCAGTCGGCGGCGGCTGAAATCGGTGATAGTGAGCTGAACAGGCCAAGGGGTAATTTCCAGCGGAGGAAGTATATAGATCCGACGGCGACGCCGAACGCCACGCATGCTAAGGAAAATGCCGCCCAGGTATTCGCCGGCTTCGACTCGATTGTCTGTATGGCCGCTTCGCGCAGGGTCAGCTCCGAGCCGAGGATCCAACCGTAACTGCATCCGCCGATGAGCCAGAAGATGAAATGTTCCCAGGGCGCATTACCCCACCAGTTGCGGGAGCCAAGATCGAAAAGGAAGTGTGCCGGCCCGTACAGCAATTGAAATGCGAGACCGGCGACAAGGCCGGCTACAGCGAATGACATTGCGCCGTTGAATCGCAGGCTGCGCGGCAGGGCCAGCATCGCGCATCCGCCGGCTGTCCAGAACAGGAAAGACGAAACCAGGCCGGTCCAGACGACATCGCTGAATAAGGGGGATCTGGCCTGGTCTTGAAGGGCAAGCATGAAACCGATGGTCGCGAAACACATCCCGAGGACGACAGGCAAGCCAATCCGTCTTCCGAGAACCAGCCCACCAACGATTCCGCAAAGCGGTCCGGCCCCGAGAAAGTAGTAATTCTGGGTGTTACCGGTTGCATGGACGTAGGCGGCATACAAAGCGAATGCGGCCAGAACCGGTAACCCGAAACCGATGGCGCCTCGAACTGCAAGTGGCTTCATATGCGGACAAGGATAAGCCACCTGTGAAGCCGGAAGGAACGGATTTTGATCCGTCAGAGTTGTTTGATCTGGACCACCGCGGTCATGGGCAGATGTCCATAAATATGCGGAAATAACTCTGCGCCGCCTTCGAGGTTTTCATCGATGACTTTGCAACTCAGCTGAGCGGGATCGATTTCGAGCAGAACGAGGTCTGTGCGGCCCTGGAATATCCTGCCGATCACGCCCTGTACCTGATGTGCGTACGAGCAGTGGATGAATCCTTCGCGCTGGAAATCGCTGGGCGCGTACTCGCCTGAACCCTGTGCCGCCTGCGCCTCGTTCGCCGAGGTAATGTGATAGATGCGTTTGTCCATGCGGCCATTCTCCTGCTAGTGTCCCGTCGCTTTCAAGACCGCAGAGACCCAGACGGCTACATCGCGCAGCAGCCAGATCAATGCGGCCAGGGACCCTGCAAAGAAGACACCAATCAAGATCGCCTTTCGTGTGATTTCGTCTCGCATTGCCTGCATCAGCTGTCCTCCTTTTCCAATGCATCCAGGGAATCAAGTTCACGCTTCAGGTTTCGGCCTTTCCAGTAGCGGGCAAACAGGAGCAACCCGAACAAGGCCGGCAAAATGATTCGGGCGGCTTCGTACCGGAAAGCACCGGATATCGCGATGCGAATGACCAGTCCAAACAGCACAACTTCGGGGATTACCCGCCACCAGACGAATGCGACAGCGCGATATTGCGCTGTCAGTTCCCTTCGGTAAAACTGGAGACAGGCGCCTGGCGCGGCATCGGCCGGCAGAGTGTCGGGAGCCCAGAAGGCCCGGTACGCTCGATAAATGACGATGGAGATCAAGAGCATCATTGCGCCGGTGATGACTCTGGGTGAGGTAGAGGGCAGTCTGAGAATTGCGACGGCCGAAAACATCAGAAGGACGATTCCGAAAACAATGGTCGCAACGAGATTTCGCTGAACCTTTGTCTGCATCATGAATGCCTTGACGCGCACTTCTTCGACGGACATGGATGCCTGGTCCTTTCCCTGGTTCTGCCAGATCAATTTAGGATCGCTTTCCGGATGCGGGTTCATGCCTGTCCTCCGGCGTGAAAGCGTCGTGTCAGAATTGTCTTGATTCGATGGATCTGCACTCGAACGTTGCCAGCGGAAATGCCCATGATTTCGCCGATGGTTGCCGCGTCGAGATCTTCGAGATAGAGAAGCATCAGTTGCCTGTCTGGTGGCCTGAGTTGGTGAATCAATTCCAGGAGTCGTTCCAGGGCCAGGCGGTCCGTCGAGTTGCCGGCCGGATCGCCGGCCGGGCCGGGGGCACTGTCGATGTCGAAGTCCTCGAGTGCAAGTAGGACGTGAGAGTTCGAGCGGCGCTGCCGGATGACGTAGGAGGCCGCGGTATTGTGTGCGACGCGGTATACCCAGGTTCGCAGCGAAGATCGTCCCGCAAATTTTTCAAAACTTCTCCACAGAGCCAAGTGAATCTCCTGTAACAGATCGCGGCGTTTGTCCGAATCGAGTTCATAAGCCCGGACGAGCCGTTGGAGCGCCGCACTGTAGGCCTGGATTGCCTGTGTGTATAGATCGTCCTGGCTTCGACTCACGATGGAGATAGTCGCGGGGTCGACTGACCCGTTACAGAATTTTTTTGCCGGGCATCCCAAGGGCGCCCACTGACAAAAATCGGCACAAAAGAGGGACAGATCACTTTTTATTTTCGAACTGTTTCCTTTGGATACAGTTCGTCCGCAAAAAGTGACCTGTCCCCTTTATGAAAGCAGAGTCTGGAGGCGGCGCAGGAAAGCCAGTTCGGTTTCCTTGGCTGACAAGCGCAGCTCATCGTGGTGCCGTTGATCGCGGTCGCCGCCATGCATTGCCTCAACCCCTTGATGGAAGAACTGTTTCGGGCCGCCTGCCGCATCGATTTGCTCGCGCAGCGCCTCGGCCCAGCGAGGAATCGAGGCCAGCAGATCCTGAACACTGGCGGGTTTCCGGTTCTCGGCGAGGTTGAGGAGTTCCATCATGTCTGGAAGGCTATATGCTCCACCTTCGGTGATGATTGCGAGATACCGCTCGAGAATTTCCCGTGTTCCGCGGTTCTCCCATACCGGCCTTCGGGCGATGGCGCGCAGGACGGAGCGGTCTTCGGCGGCCGGAATCCTGGCGAGGAGCGCGAAAACGGAGTCTGGAATGGTTGCTTCCAGGCGCAACCGGTGCACATAGCGCTCGATCGTCACCTCGCGCAAAGGGACTGAGTGCCGCTTTCCGTCCGGTGTGACGAGCTGTGCACGTGTCGGCCTTTCCGCCAGTTGTTGAACGATACCAGCCCACTGTTCCCGCGGAAGGGTCCCGGCGCCGAGGAGCTCTGCAAAGATTGCTTCATCTGCGAACTTTGGTGTGAAGAGCGGGGAAAGGATCAGATCAATCTCGTAGTCTTCCAGTTTAGCCAGACGATCGGTCAGGAAGGCGCCGATTGCGTCCTGATCGATATTGTAGGTGCCAGCAATATAGTTAAGAACCCGTGCCGAGAGTTCGCGTGGCCGTTCGAGTTCTCGAGCGAGGATATCGATTATGGTGTTGGACATGGAGTGCGAAAAATTACATTAAACATTGAAACGAATTTGTCGTCCAATTGAGAGCATGGCAATGTATGTGAATCTGACGGGTGAGTTGAATCGCGTGTCGGGCGTCTATCATTCTCAGTGTCATAACGCTGAACGCACTGTTCTGGAACGTCAGATATTCCCGCGCTGCGGTTATTGCAACTCGAATACTTCCTGGACACTGGTAAAAGCCCTGGAGCCGAAGTCAGGGCCCTCAAAGTCAACGCGTTCGGACCACTCTCAAAAGAAATAAGAAAACCCTTCATACAACTATGCGACGCCGTCTAGTTCTCGCTCGGCGTTTTCTCGACGTGATCCACGACGATGTATTCGAGAGGCGCTTTTCGTGGCTCCAGCCGAAGCCCGAGTTGCTGCACCGATGCAAAAACCGAGCCGCTGCCGGAAGGATCGGAGGCAGCTGGCCCGCCGGGACCACCACCTCGACCTCCAGGCAACGGAACGTTCAAGCCGGCGGATTGAGCGATATTCAGCAGGCTGTCCATCGAGAGTTCCAGCGCGACCTGATAATTCCCTTTGAGGTCCGTCATATCCACCACCGGTTTGTCGACAAAACGATTCAACATTTCGGCAAACGCGGACATTGTGACCTTGCCCATTTCCATACGCATGTGTCCATCGGGAGTCATCGCCATTTTCATCGTTCCCGTCTGAGGTGAAACCATGGTGGCGCCACCGCCTCCGCGATCGATTTTGATCTGGCCTGCGCCGTTTGGAGGTGAGACTGTGCCGGGCTGGGGCTCTGCTGCTGTAACTTCAGGATCTGCTTCTGCCTCCTTTAACTTGGGGCCACCCTTCGCGACAACCAGAGCATAAACTTTATCCTCACGGGTCTCCCGGTGGACCTTCAGCTGGAATCGATCTGCAAGGAGTGCCTGAAGCATTTCTGGCATCTGGTCCTTATTCGAACCGTCCGGCATTTTCGCCAGGATGTCGAAGCGCTCTCCCTTGATCCAGTCGGGTCCGGACACCTGATACGACTTCACTTTGAATGCTGCGGGAATCAACTCGGCTAAGGAAAGAAACCCGATATCGACCCGGGTGCCCTGTATGTTGATGCCCACGTGGGGAGGTTGTCCCGAAAGAATCGCTGCAGGATTCGGTGGTTGGCCCGCCTTGATGGTTGCAACCTCGAACGTCAGGCCTGTGGATGCCTGGCCGAAAGCCAGTAGCGGTGCCAGTATTACGAGCAAAATCAGTACGGCTCTGCGGCCATCGACCATGTAATCTCCCAAACCTCCCAAGGTGTCACATTCTACGCCGGGGATCCTCCACAAAAGGCACAAAAAGCACATGTGGCCGAACAGGAATAACCTTCATAAGTAGAAACATTCGCCCGTTCTGGGAGATCTCCGGGTTCATCCCGGCCCAGCAGTCCCATAGATTTAGATTACGTGCGGGACTTATGGCGAAAATCTTAAACTGGCTTTGGGAGGAGTTTCGAAAACTTCTGCCGGTCTGGATTTTCTTCTTTCTTTCCTTCGGATTGCTGGCCTTCACGAGAGATGCGATTTTCGGCAATTACCATATCAAGGCGGACCAATCGCCGGAATATCTGCTCGGGTCGCTGATCATGGCCAAGGTCGTCCTGCTTGTCGATGCTTTCCTGAAAACGCGGTGGCTCCGCGGCCGGCCGTTGATCTACATGACGATCTGGAATACGGGTCTGTACTTCGTGGCGGCGCTTGTTGTTCACCATCTCGAACAGGTATTCACGGTGGTGCGCCGGCAACATATCGAGTTCACGCAAGCAAACGCTCAGGTTTTCCAGGAGATGCGCGAACCACGCTTTCACCTGATTATGGTGTGGGTTATCGCGCTGACCTTCACGTTTTGCATGACCCGCGAGTTGATCCGCTACATTGGAAACGAGCGTTTCTGGCAGGTATTCTTTGGACGCCATCTCCGATCGCAGCGGCCGGGGGCAGACGACATCCGCCGTGCGTCATAGGCGGGATTTATCAACAGGTTAGAGGGGATTAGATAAACCAGGATGACGGATTGAACGGATTCCAATCCGTTGATCCGCTCAATCCGTGGCTTATCTAGTCGATACTGAAGGCCAGCAGTACATTTCCGGACCGGCCGACGAGCCCGCCGTTACCCGATGTGACATAGAGGATTCCATCCACGATGATCGGTCCTGGGCCGTCGATCGATCCGCCGGTTGCTTTCACGCCGTTGACGGTATCGAATCCCCGATTCGTGTTGAATTCCCAGAGAACCGAGCCGTCTTTTGTCGAGTACGCGCGAATTCCGCCATCGGCGGAGCCCGAGAACACGACACCGGGAATGACCGTCAATGCCGCAGACTGGGCGGCGCTGCAGACGGAGGCGCCGCTGCACAAAGGCTGCGCAGGAGGCGGTGTATACCAGACGCGTTCCCCGGTATCGAGACGTACGGCATGCAAGCCGCCCGGAGCCGGCGTCATGTAATCGGCTGCCGAGAAGTACGCTTGCTGTTGATCAGCGGCGGCGCCCCATACGCCGCCGATCGCCGAACCTTTACCGAATCGGTATTGCCACACCATTTCGCCTTCTTTATCCGGGTCGAGGCCATATCCCGCTCCGGACTTCTGCGGAATGACGATGATGTCGCGGCCATTGGGCAGCGTCGTCACGATCGGAGAGGCGGCAAAATCGTAATCCGGCCCGACGTCCTCGGGACAACTCGGATTCGCCGGCTGACCGGGACGATTGTTGCATCCCAGCACCCAGACATCTTTCGGCGTGACCTGGCTCGCCCATTTCATTTTTCCGGTTTTCAAATCGAATGCAACGACGGCATCGCTTGTCTTCTGCTGCGGGTCGCTGTAGCCGTTCCCGGTGGCGACGTAAACCATACCGCGCTTAACATCGATGGTCGGTGCGCTCCACACTCCGGCGCCGGACGGCCCCCAAAGTTGGGCGCCTGTCGTGCTCTTTCCGCGAGGCTTTGGCGCATCAGGTATGGTGTAGGCCTTCCAGATCACTTGTCCTGTATTGCCATCCAGAGCGCTGACGCTTCCACGGAATGTGCAGCACTCATAATCCGGACGTGTGGCGGAAGTTTCCTCGCCTACACCCGACGCCGTGACATACAGGCGGCCATCATAGAGCGTCGGCGCGCCGGTGGATTTGGCAAACGGATGATCATCCACCTTTCGCACCCACAATTGCGCACCCGTCGTCCGATCCAGGGCATAGGCATTGGCTTTCGTATCCGCAAAATAAACCGCTCGCGGACCGATGGAAATCGCCGCGCGCACATTGGTTTGCGCTTTGAACGTCCAGTAGGTGCAGCCGGTTTTCGGGTCGAGGGCGTAGATCATGCCCGAATCGCTCGCCATATAGAGACGTCCGCCGGCAATGGCCGGCTGCGATCGGGATTGCGTGACATTGTCAATACCGAACGCCCACTTCAGTTTCAATTTGGGGACATCGGCGACTGCCAGACGAGCCTGCGATGCCGGCTGAAACCGGGTGTTCGTGACCCCTGCTCCCCAGCCATTCCAGTGAGGACCCGTTTCAGGATCGGACACTGCGGGAGTGTTCGGGCACGTTGCGGCGGTCGACTGCGCAACCGCCGGCACGGCGAAAACCAGCGCGATGAACGATAGATGGATGAATGTACGCATAGGCGAGGGCAGTATACTGCAGCGCGATAAACGGGGGAAGGAACACAAGAAGCACAGGAAGCACAAGAAACAAGGAAAGTTTTTGTGCCTTTTGTGCTTCTTGTGTTCCTCCCTTTTTCGCTAGTTTTTCCACGCGGACGAATTCGGTTTCGGGCTGCCCTTTCCCGCATCTGGCATCAGGCTGAAGGTGTTCTCGTTTACTGAATACGCGCCATTGCCGAAGAACGCCTTTGTGGTTTCGAGTACTTCCGTACTGGAGATTCTGCTGTAGTCTGTCGGCAAATTGAAACTGGTCCGCAACGGTGGCGGTGGCGATAGTCCAGACTCCCGTGAGCTTATTGGCAATCGTGGCCGACTGATCCGCGGCCGGCCAGTCTAAATGCAGACTATAGAAGAACCGTGGTTAGACATCGGCGACGAGTTCTCCAAAAGCAGCTGCTGACCAGAGGCGCCTTCGAAATTCCCGAAATGACCGCGAGATTACCGTTCAGTTTGGCGCCCAGCACGAAACCCTGCAGCGTCTCGAACGGGCCGCCCGGACCGCTGATCGTCGGCTCAGGTACGCGTATTGTGGAATTGGGCGCGCTTGCAACTTCTGGCCGCCCTTGCAAGGGCGGCGATCAAGGGCGACACCGCGACTGCGTTGCGGGCATTCGATTGCCTGGGCGAGGTGCTTCGCGGGTCCACGCCATCGGGAAGCAACCAGAAATGATAATTGCTGCGACCTGTCTTGATCTCGACCGACATTCTGGGTACACCGAGCAGCGTCCATTGCTGGCCTGCAGCGATGTCCGTTCGAGCCAGGTCGAAAGAGTATTTCTTATCGGTTTCGGGTTGCGCCACCTCGAACCGTATTTAGGCTACCCGATACACTGCGACGCTGCGTGGACGGCGCCACCGTAAAACGTGCCTCAGCATTTGAGGGCGCCGGCAGCGAATTCACAGCAGCATTTCCCTGGCCTTGAGCTGTTTCCCAGCAGGCTGGGACAGCCATGACGAACAGGGCGCTCATCAAT
The DNA here is from genome assembly GCA_963738025.1 of uncultured Acidobacteriota bacterium. Taxonomy (GTDB): domain Bacteria; phylum Acidobacteriota; class Terriglobia; order 20CM-2-55-15; family 20CM-2-55-15; genus 20CM-2-55-15. The sequence goes on from CAVTWA010000005.1 coordinate 800,723, forward strand.
GTCATGCCCGACAGATGGCGTCTGTGAAAGGGGTTCATAAGGACAACTTTAGTTCATATCTGCGTAATTGCGATCAAAGAGCCGAACGGGTATAGAATGTCGCCGTTTGCGTGCGGTCCACCGCGCGCCGGCGTCTTAAACAAGGAGCGAATATGTGCGATCAAGATCATTTTGAAGAGGACCGGCAGAAATTTGAGGCTCTCGGTTTGGTTACGCGGCGGCAATTTGGCGTCATGTTGGGAGCAGGCGTGGCGATGATGCTGCCGCAGGTAAAGAATGCGGTGAAGGTGACCGAATCGGAGGTGAGCGTGATGACACCGGACGGCACCGCCGACTGTTATTTCGTGCATCCGGCGACCGGCACGGCTCCAGGCGTTCTCATCTGGCCGGACATTTTCGGACTGCGGCCGGCGTTCCGTCAGATGGGCAAGCGGCTCGCCGAATCGGGTTATTCCGTGCTCGTGGTGAACCCCTTCTATCGCGTGAAGAAAGCCCCGACCGCAGCCAACGGCGGCGCAACACCGATTCAGGAAGTGCTGCCGTTCGCGCAAGGCCTGAATGCGACGACGCATATGACCGATGCGAAGGCGTTCATCGGATGGCTCGACCAGCAGTCGTCTGTTGCGAAAAATCGAAAGATGGGCACGCAGGGTTATTGCATGGGCGGACCGATTGCGTTTCGCACGGCGGCCGCGATGCCGGATCGTGTCGGAGCCGTCGCGTCATTCCATGGCGGCGGACTGGTGACCGAGATGCCGGACAGCCCGCATCTTCAGGCGGCGAAGACGAAGGTTCAGCTGCTCATCGCCATTGCGACAAACGACGACATGACGAGGCCCAATGAGAAGAACGTTTTGAAAGAAACGTTCGCCAAGGCGAATCTGCCTGCGGAAATCGATGTCTACAAAGGGGCGCATGGCTGGTGTCCGCCGGATTCGACCGTTTACAACGAGTCGGAGGCCGAAAGGGCCTGGGGCCGACTGCTTGCGCTGTATGGCAAGGCTCTAGCCTGAAGTTTCCGGCTGCGCACAAAGAAGAAGATTAGCCACGAAAAGGGTCAAAAAGCACAAAAGAGATGGTTTCTCTTTTGTGCCTTTTGTGTAATAAGGCTGTAAGTTTTAGTTCTTTTTAACCAGTTTTGCAAGAAAGCGACGAACTTCCGGGGTTGTCCGAGTTGATTCCGGGTGGGACGTTGAACGGGGTAAGTCCCCGCCTAAGTTAGGCGGGGATCCTTCGCGCAGCGAAGGCGGGGCGGTCTGTTCAAAGCGCGCGCGCAGCGCGTTCCTTGTGGATTTCCGCGAAGCGCTCCTTTTTCTAACCTGAATTTCTCGCGAGTTTTCCCCGGAGTGGATAAGCCACGGATTGAACCGGATTTAACGGATGGGCGCATTCACAGACTGTTAACGCGCCCATCCGTTAAATCCGTTCAATCCGTGGCTTATCCAACACCCACCTATGTTCATGAGAGATCCGGGCTCATCGGCGCGCTGCGCGAATATCATAAGGAGCGCGCTACGCGCGAGCTTTGAAGCTGTGAATGAATTGATTTTGAAAAATGGCGAAAAAAATAGGGCCTAGATTGCCCCATAAACGCATTTCGGAAACCCGCCAAGGCGTTTCCATCCCCCCAAATAGGGGGATATTTACTCAAAATCAATTCATTCACACCTTCTTTGAACAGACCGCCCCAGCCCTCGCTTCGTGAGGGCATCCCCGCCTGACTTAGGCGGGGACTTCGCTCCTCACATCTCATGACGAACTTCGGCTGCGTCCGCGGTCTCAGGTTACTACCGCTGTTTGGTTGCGGCGTAGCCGCGCTGAGCCTTTTTGTGGCTATTCTCTCCCCGCAATCAAAGCCATCGCTGCCCAGTTGGTAGCGGCGGCAGAAATGAACTGATCATGGCCATGGGGAAAACCGGAATCGAAATACGGCTGAACGGGTAGTGCGCGGCTTTGTACATACCAGGATCCATCCTCGAGTTGAGAGTTCAGCAAAAAGCGAACGCCGCGCTGATACGCCGGACTACTCACCGGCAGCGCGCCGGACTCGTGCAAGGCCACAAGCGCCTGTCCGGTGGCATAGGCGTCCGTGCTGAGTGAGGGCAGTTGCGCCCAGCCTCCGTCGGATTGCTGCAGGGTCAACAGTGCTTGCGCTGCTTTTCCAATGGCGGATCGGCGCGCACCGCCCCATACCAATCCAAGAACCTTGAAGGTGTGATCCTCAGTGTTGCCCGGTTGGGCGGACTCGAGCCACTGGACGGCGCGCTGAGCGGAACGCTCGTAGGCAGCGCGTTGGCTTTTCGAACCATACGTCCGGATGGCTTTGATGGATGCTGCGGTGACCTCCAAATCACTCGACTCGATCGGCGGCCGATTTGCGGCACACTCCCAATGGCCATCGATGGTCTGCCGGTTTTTCAGATAACGGGCCCACGCGTCGGTGACCCAATCGCTCGGATACTTTTCTGCCGCCATCCCAAGTAAAACATAGCTGACGGTATCGACTCCTCCCGGCAGGCCAAGGTCTTCCAGCGCGCGTTCGCGATTCTCTTGAAGAAACGCGGCGAACCTTTGCAGTTGCGTTCGCGAGACGTTTTCGTCCACCCGGAATCCTTTTGCGCGAGCAGCGGCGACGGTCACGGCGGTCAGCGAATTGTTGTGGCAGGAAATGCATCCTGCGCGGTCGAAAAATGTGGCGTCTGCCCGCTGAAGCGGTGGCAGGCTGCGTTCGATCGCTTCGCGCGCAGAGGCTGCCGGCTTCGCCGGAACCAGGCGCGGCGAGGCGGGGCTGTCTTCTTTTGCGCCTGCTCGATGGAGCGCATCGATTAGAGCTTTGTTCCCATGCCGGCTGGCCAGATCGAGAACCGTGATGCTGCCTGGGCCAATGAAGTTGACGTCGGCTCCGCGGTCAATGAGTGTCTGGATGGTTGAAAGAGGCATCGTTTTCCCGGACAGGGCTACATTGGTCAGGATACCGGGAGGCGATTGGGCACCTTTGTCGAGAAGAGTCTGCGTGATTTGTCCGTCGCCCGACAACACGGCTTGGCTCAATGCGGCGTTCAGGTCCTGCTGCTTTGCGACCTTCAACAGCAAATCAAAACACGTCAGACACCCCGTCCTCAGGACATTACGGAGCGGGACAGCAGAAGCCTTTGTATCGGCGCCGCGCTGCAGCACTAATTGGAGCACGGCCGGGTCACCGCTGCTTCCGGCCTGGTTCAGAGTAGGAACCGCTTTGCTCTTGTCCAGAAGCATTTTTACGACGTCTGCCGACCCGGGGTGGGCCAGCGCAAGCGTGAGAGCAGTTCGACCGTCGCCGGAAACCGCATCCACATTTGTCGCACCGTGGTCGAGCAACAGCCGGACTTTTGCCGCGTCGTCGATCGCATACATCAGAGCCGTGCCGCCATCGTCATTTTGTGTGTTCGGGTCCGCGCCGCGCTCCAGAAGCAAGCGGACGTCATCCGCATCGCCGTAGAGGGTCGCGTACATGACCGGGGTCCACCCGCCTGTCCCTTTCGCGTTCAAGGACTTTGAATTTTCCTTAACAAGGCGCTGAAATCCACTGTGCTCGCCATTTCGCAGGGATTGCATGATCTGGACGACGATCGGATCCGGCCTGGTGACAACTACATCACCGGCCAGTGCGTCGGGCCACTCGGCACCCTGATCGATCCAGGTCTTGATGATGCTGATCTGATCGGGACCTAGTGGTCCGCTGGGCGGCATCGACGATCCCGCTTCATCCGTGAGGCGGCGATAGAGCAGGCTGCCGGGACTGTTTCCTGGAATGATGCGGGCACCATTGGCCCCGATTCGGTTGGGCAGCGCGTCGCGGCGCCGATCCAGCCGCAAGCCGCGCATCTGCTGAGAGCGGCCGTGACACTCGTAGCAATTTTCCTTGAAGATCGGCTGCACATCCCGGCCAAAGTCGATCTTTGCCTGTGCTTGTGCCGCCAACGGCAACGCGGATAGCAGCGCTGCAAGAATGACACCCCCGCCGCTCTTCAACATGAACCCTCCTGGTCAGGAAACGGATAGCTTGTCAGTGGCATCCTGGCTAATCCGCCGCGCAAACTCAAGCTTAGAATGGGAGTGATCAAAAGAGGGACAGGTCACTTTTTTGCGGCGAAGTGTATCGAAAGGTAACAGTTTTTCCCGAAAAAGTGACCTGTCCCTACTTTTTGTAAGTGATGCGGTAAATGGTGTCGGCCTTGTCGTCGGAAACGAGCAAAGCGCCGTCAGGCATGACCTGGACGTCAACGGGGCGGCCCCAGGCCTGTCCTTTTTGCAGCCAGCCTTCGGCAAAGGGTTCCCATTTCACCGGCTTGTTGTTTTCGATGCGGACCAGCACTACACCGTATCCGATCGGCTCGCTGCGGTTCCAGGAACCGTGTTCGGCGACGAAAATCTGATTTCTGTATTCCGGCGGGAACATGGAGCCGGTGTAGAAACGCATGCCCAGCGGCGCCACGTGGGCCGGAAATTCCAACGCCGGGGGGGTGGACTTATCGCAGTCGGCCGGGCTGCCGAACTGTGGATCTGGAATGTTGCTGCCATGGCACTTGGGAAAGCCGAAATTCATGCCGGCGCGCGGAGCAATGTTCAACTCGTCTGGCGGGATGTTATCGCCCATCTGGTCGCGGCCGTTCTCGGTAAACCACAGTACTTTCGTCAAAGGATTCCAGTCAAATCCAACAGTGTTGCGGATGCCGCGCGCAAAGATCTCGAAGGCGCTGCCGTCAGGTTTCATCCGGGCTATGGAGGCATACGGATCCGGAGGTTCGCACACATTACACGGCGCGCCGATATTGGAATACAGCATGCCGTCCGGACCAAATGCCAGAAACTTCCAGCCGTGATGCTCGTCCGAAGGGAAACCCGAGTAAACCAGCTGCGGCCTGGGCGGATTCTTCAATTGCGATTCAATATTATCGTAACGCCAGATCCGGTCGATCTCGGCTACATATAAGGATCTGTCATGAAAAGCCACGCCATTGGGCTCGTTCAGTCCGTGCGCAATCGTAATGACTTCATCTGCATGCCCCCGATGATTGCGGTCCACGATGGCATACACGTTGCCCGCCTCCCGGCTACCCACAAACAGTGTGCCGTTCGAGCCAAGAGTCATGGCCCGCGCGTCTTTGACGCTCGAGGCAAAGACACTGATCTCGAATCCCGGCGGCAATTTGATCGAATCCAAAGGGAAATCGCGAGCGGCGAAGAGTGCCCCGGCAATCAGCAGGACAAGAAGCAGCAGCCCACCAACGTGTATGCATGAACACAACAGGTGCAAGCCGATTACCGGATGGGACGGAATGGAACACAAGAAGCACAAAAAGCACAAGAACTGCGATAGCTCGTGTGCTTTTTGTGCTTCTTGCGTTCCGTCCCCGATATTAAAAGTTCTACCAGATCTGGACGCGTTTTTCGGGCGCCAGGAACATTCCGTCACCGGGTTTCACGTCGAACGCGGTGTAGAACTGCGGGACATTCATGATGGACCCTTTGAGACGGAATTCCGGCGGTGAGTGTGGATCCGTCTTCAGCCTTTGCAACTCCAGTTCATCGTGCCTCAACGAAGACCAGACTTGGGCGAAACCGATAAAGAAGCGCTGGTCGGCGGTGAATCCATCCATGACGGGCCCCGGCTGTCCCTTGAGAGCGATCTGATAAGCCTTGTAGCCGATCGTGACGCCGCCCAGATCGCCGATGTTTTCGCCGATGGTCAGCGCCCCGTTCACCTTATAGCCCTTGATAGGCTCATATTGGCTGTACTGGTCGATCAGCGCTTTGGTTCGTTGTTCGAATTTCTTTCGATCTTCATCCGTCCACCAGCTTTTGAGTGCGCCGTCGCCGTCGTATTTGGCACCCTGATCGTCGAAACCGTGACCGATTTCATGGCCGATTACGGCGCCGATTGCGCCGTAATTGATCGCATCGTCGGCGTCCATGTTGAAGAACGGCGGTTGAAGGATCGCGGCGGGAAATACGATCTCGTTCAGATTCGGATTGTAGTACGCGTTCACCGTCTGCGGCGTCATCTGCCATTCACCACGATCGATCGGTTTGCCGATCTTTCCGAGCTGGTAATTGGTGTCGAACTCCGCCGCGCGCATCATATTTCCGACCAGATCGTCGGGGGAGATGGACAGCCCCGAGTAGTCGCGCCACTTGTTGGGATATCCGATCTTCGGAGTGAATTTGGCAAGTTTGGCAAGCGCCTGTTTCTTGGTATCGTCGCTCATCCAGTCGAGCGACTGGATGCTCTGCTCGTAGGCCTTGAGAAGATTCTGGACGAGCGTTTCCATTCGCGCCTTGGCTTCAGGCGGGAAGTACTTGGCGACATAGATTTTGCCCAGTACCTCGCCGACAGAGCTTTCTTCGGCTTGAACGGCCCGCTTCCATCGGGGCCGGTTTTCCTGGATGCCCTGCAGTTTTTGCCCGTAAAAAGCAAAGCGCTCATCGACGAACGGTTTTGACAGGTACGGCGCATAGTCACTGATCAGGTGCCACTTGAAATACGCCTTCCAGACGGGGATCGGGGTTTTGGCCAGCTGCTCGGCAAAGCCCGTCAGTGCGCTCGGCTGCGCAACGATGATTGCAGCGCCTTTGATGCCGGAGTCCTTGATGTAAGTGTCCCAGTTGAATTCGGACGAAATGGTTTTGAGCTTGGCCATCTCGAACTTGTTGTAGGTCTTGTCTGCGTCGCGGGATTCGACGCGCGTCCAGTGTTTGCGGGCAAGCTCCGTTTCCAGCGCGAGGATCGCTTTCGCGTCCTGCGCTGCGGCTTTATCGCCGGCCAGATCCATCATCTTCTGGACGTGCGCCGTATAGTCGTCGCGAATCTGGCGGAACTTGGGATCGTTGAGAAGGTAATAATCGCGGTCCGGGAGGCCGAGCCCGGACTGGACCAGGTAAACGATATATTGCGTCGGATCCTTGTCATCCTGATTGACGTAGGCGCCGATCGGGTTGGTGACGTTGATCCGGCCGAAATGGGCCATCAAGGAGGAGATATCGTCTTTGGTGTTGATCGCATCGATGCGCGAGAGTTCCGTCTCCAGCGGTTTCAGACCCAATTCATCGAGCTTCTTCTCGTCCATGAAACTGGCGTAGAGATCCCCGACTTTCTGTTCGTCACTGCCGGCGGTCTTCTGCGCTTTCCCGGCAGCTTCTTCGACGATGGTTCGAAGACGCATCTCGGAATCATCGGCCAGCTTGTCGAAGGCGCCGTATTCGGCCCGGTCGGCCGGAATTTGCGCCGTTTTCAGCCAGCTGCCGAGAACGTAATGGTAAAAGTCGTCTTGTGGACGGACCGTTTTGTCGAAATTAGCAAGTTCGACGCCGGAGGTCAGCGGTTTTGCGACCTTGGCAGGTTCGGGTTTACTGCACGCCGCAACGCACAGAGTCAGTATGATGGCAAAAATATGTTTGGACATGGGTAACGAAAAGGATAACACGCCAAGGTGCCTGTTGTATGGTCCGAACTCACGACTTTCCGCATCCTGAGATCGGGAAGGAACACAAGAAGCACCGGATATGCATGTTCTTGTGCTTCTTGTGTTCTTGTGCCCGTCTGTCGGCTTGGCGCTTGAGCAGTTTCAGTGGAGTGACAATTTAGCCGCCTTCGGAAAGCGACGCCTACGGACGCGGTGGAATGATCATCGGCAGGTAAACAGGACTCGCCAAGGACGCCAGCGTAGACTCCCTGGTGGCGATCCATTCACCGGCCGGGATCTACACTTTGCTGCCGGCCGTCCTTATCGCATTGCTGCTGGCAGCGTCCGTTGCCGGCGCGCATCATTCATTCGCGATGTTCGACAAAAGCGTTGAGAAGGTCGTGACTGGTAAGGTCGTGCGGTGGGCGTTTAACAACCCCGCATTCCTGGCTCTGCATCAACGTCAAGAACAAGGACGGCACGAAACACTGTGGGGCTTCGCCACAACTGCTCCAACGCGGCATCAAGCTTGGAGAACAGACGACATTCCTGCGTTCGGCCCCGGCGACGGCTCCCCCCTCCTTCGTTCCAACGGCTGCAATGGTAACGCGGCCGCGGCGAACATCAGAAACACCAGCCCGCGCCTGCGTACGGTTGCAGTCTGGACTGTATTTCCCACCTCCACTAACTATTTCGATCCCAGCCAGCCGTTCATGATCAACTACATCGTGGACGATCTCCGCACTCCTTGGAAGATGATAGGTTTCACAGTAGACTGACTCCAACCTGCAGCTGACCATTGGGGAGGATTCAATGTCGAAGAAATTTCTCGTCACCTTTGTCGCGTTGATGGCATTGCTGACGCTCACGGCCACAGGCCAGGACGCGAAAGCCGTCATTGCCAGCGCGTCGAGAGCCATGGGCATCGAAGGTTTGAACTCGATTCACTTTTACGGTGTCGCCCAGAATGGCAATCTCGGGCAGAACAACAATTCGAACCAACCGTGGCCGATGGCCGGCGCCAATGATTATGTGCGCGCGATCGATTTCACTCAGCCTGCTTCCCGGGCGACATGGCAGACCTACGCTGTACCGGTCACGGGCGGCGCGGCCACGCTTGCTCCGGGTCAACAGAACATCACGGCGCAGAACAATACATGGGCCCAGCAACTGGAGATCTGGATCACGCCATGGGGATTTCTGAAAGGCGCCGCGGCCAACAACGCGACCGTTCGGGCGCAGATTGTGAACGGCAAACGGTACCAGGAAGTCACGTTCAATTCGCCGATCAAGTCACCGGGCGGGCAGCCTTACAAGGTGGTCGGGTTCATCAATAACCAGAACCTTGTTGAAAAGGTTCAGACCTGGCTCGAGAACCCGGTCTTCGGCGACATGTTCGTCGAAGCCGAATACACGCAATATAGAGAAGGCGCGAACGGATTGAAGTTTCCGGCACAGATCGTCCAGAAACGCGGCGGCTGGCCGACATTCACCGCGTACATCCTTGGGGCGCATGCGAATCCGCCGAATCTTCAACAGTTGCTGACGCCGCCGCAGGGCGGACGCGGTGGCGGCGCTCCACCTGCGGGTCAGCAAGCGGCTGCAGGACCGACGTCGCAGAAGCTGGCGGACGGCGTGTATCGCATCAATGGCGCCTATAACTCTCTGGCCATCGAATTCTCGGATTACATCCTGCTTTTCGAGCCGGGACCGCAGAATGAAGCCCGGGCTCAAGCGATCATCGCCGAGGCGAAAAAAGTTATCCCGAATAAGCCGATTCGTTATGGCGTTATCTCGCATCATCACTTCGATCACTCGAGTGGACTGCCCGCAGTCGTCGCGGAAGGAATTACGATCGTGACCCCGGCTATGAACAAGCCGTTCCTGATGACCGCGCTTTCGGCTCCTCGCACGCTCGCTCCGGATTCGATATCGAAATCCGGGAAGAAGCCGTTGATCGAAGGCTTCGAGGGCGACAAGCGCGTTTTTCAAGACGCCACGCGCACGTTCGAGGTGCATCTCATCAAAGGATTGCCGCACGCCGACGGACTGGTCATCGGATATCTGCCGAAAGAGAAAATTCTGGTCTACGCGGATATGTTCAACCTGCCGCCGCCGAATGATCCCGTACCGAATCCGCCGGTCGTGGGGACCATGGTGTTTGTCGACAACATCGAACGGCTGAAACTCGAGCCGACACAGATCATGTCGATTCACAGCCTCAATCCCGACCGCCTTACGACGATCGCCGAGATCAAGGCTTCGCTGGGAAGGAAGTGATCGACTGATCCGCTCGCGCGGTGAATGGATCAAATTCGTTCAATTCGTTAAATTCGTGGCTTATTAAAGGAAGGAGGCTCTCGGATGACGAATCTCAAGCCCGTTGACGTGGCCATCATCGGCGGCGGCTGGACCGGCCTGTTGACGGCAAAAGAAATCACCGCGAAAACGTCGCTGTCGGTGGCCGTCTTCGAGCGTGGCGGTCCGCGCAGGCTGCCGGACTACGCGGTGACGATGGATGAGCTCGACTACAACATCCGTCTGCGCATGATGCAGAACACGGCGGAGGAAACGATCACCCACCGGCATTCGCTGAAGGACAAGGCAGTTCCGGTGCGGCAGCACGGGTCCTTCCATCCCGGCACGGGCACGGGCGGCGCGGGCGAGCATTGGGGTGGCGCCTCGTTCCGCTTCCTGCCGGATGTGTTTACGCTGCGCACCCACCTGCTTCAGAAACATGGAGCAGGAAAGTTGCCAGAGGACCTCTCGATTCAGGATTGGGCGGTCACTTACGACGATCTCGAACAGCGCTACTGGAAAGCCGAGCAGCTGATGGGCATCAGCGGGAAAGCCGGCAATCTGCGCGGCCAGAAAATCGATGGCGGCAACATCTTTGAAGGGCCGCGGCAGCAGGAGTATCCCACGCCGCCGCTCAAGCACTCCTATGCGAGCAGCATGTTTGAAGCGGCGGTCCACAGGCTTGGCTATCATCCCTATCCCACTCCTGCGGCCAACTTGAGCGAACCCTACAAGAATCCCGATGGCATCATGCGCGGCCCGTGTCAGTATTGCGGTTATTGCCAGCGGTACGGCTGTATGGTCGGCGCCAAAGCGCAGCCGAGCAATGTGCTGATGCCGGTGCTGGCACGGCGCAAGAATTTTGAACTCCGCACCGGAAGCTGGGTGCGGCGCATCGTGCACAAGGATGGCCGTGCCACTGGAATCCAGTTCACCAACGAGAACGGCGAGGAATTCTTCCAGCCCGCCTCGACGGTCGTGCTGGCGTCGTTCACGTTGAACAACACGCGGCTGCTGCTGCTTTCCAATATCGGCACGCCCTACGATCCGGACACGCGCAAAGGAACGTTGGGCCGCAATCTCACGCACCAGGTCGGGACCAGTACGCGCCTGTTTTTCGACAAACCGCTCAACGCCTTTATGGGGGCCGGTGAACTGGGATCGCGCATCGCCGATTTTGACGGCGACCTTGGATTCACCGGCGCCGAAGGTGAGCCTTTGCGCCTGGGCATGATCGCCCTCAGCAGCAATGGTGCCCCTCCTATCGGATCCTTCGGCATCATGCCGCAGGGCGCAAGCAAATCCAGCTGGGGCTCGGAGTGGAAGAAGGTGGCGCTGGAATGGATTGATCGCTCTGCCTCGATCGGACTCGCTGGCGAGCACCTGGCCTGGCGCCAGAACTACATGGACCTGGATCCGATGTACACCGACAAGTTCGGCGATCCGCTGCTGCGCTTCACGCTCAACTGGACCGATCACGAGTATAAGCAGCGCGAGTTCGCCGAGCAGATCCAGACGAAGATCGCACGCGAGATGGGGGCGAAATTCGACGAAGGCCCGAGGCCACGCGCCCGTTATAACGTGATCAACTATCAGTCCACGCACATTCAGGGCGGAGCCATGATGGGAACTTTACCCGAAAACAGCGTCGTCAACCGTTATCTCCAGCATTGGGATGTGCCGAATGTGTTCGTGATCGGCGCGTCAGCCTTCCCGCAGAATGCCGGACCGAACCCGACGTTGACCGTGCTCGCGCTGACATACTGGGCGACGGAAGCGATGACCGACCGATACTTCAAGCATCCGGAGAAGCTGATATGAAACGCCGGGAATTTTTGACCCTTCCTGCAGCCGCGATCGGCGGCACGCTGCTCTACACTCTGACGGGCGAGCCGCTGCGCCTGCAGGCTCAAAACGGCACGGTGAAAGTGCCGCTGCGCTTTTTCACCGCCGAAGAGGCCAAAGTGATTACGGCCGCCTGTTCTCGCATTTTTCCGAGCGACTCAAGCGGTCCCGGAGCGACCGAGGCCAACGTCGTCATTTACATCGACCGCCAGCTCGCCGGCCCCTACGGCCGCGACAAGTATCGCTACACCAAAGGACCGTGGGTCGAGTCTTATCCGGAGCACGGCTATCAGGACAAAGCAAGTCCCGCAGAGACCTATCGTGAAGGCCTCAAAGTGCTCGGCGGTTTCGCGAGTCTCTCACCGGCCGATCAGGATGCGAAGCTGCGCGCGATTGAGAAGTCACATTTCTTCCAGCTCCTGCGCCAGCACACCATCGAAGGCATGTTCTGCGACCCCATGCACGGCGGCAACGCCGGCCTCATCGGCTGGCAACTCGTCGGCTATCCCGGCCCTCAGATGAGCTACCGCGACGAAGTCGACAAGCACTTCGGGCAGCCCTGGCGTCCGAAGCCTGCGAGTCTGGAAAAGATCACCGGGCGACCTGGAAAGCCCTGGGAAGAGGAGAAGGGATAACTACTCAAGAAAGAGAACCTATTTAAAGTTGCAAATCGTAGCTTGCTGCATTTCGGATTTGAAATGCAGCAAGCTACGATTTGCACTCTACAATAGGCTGCTCTGCTTCTTGTGGTCCTCCCAGGTGTGCTAGCCTGGAGCGCAAAGTTTGGGGGTGCTTCATGAAAAGAGGATTTCTGCTGGGTCTTTTGCTTGCCGTTGGCTGGCTTTCTGTTGCGCTGATGGGTTACCAGGGTCCGCCTGCAGGGCAGGGTGGTGGACAAGGACGTGGTGCGGCGCCGCCGGCACCTTTGCAGACCTTCAAGGTCAGGGACAACCTCTATATGATCGCGAACGGCGGCGGAAATACCGGGGTGTTCATCACATCGACTGGTGTCGTTCTAGTCGACACGAAAAATCCAAACAATGGGCCAGGAATTCTCGAACAAGTCCGGGCGATTACCAACAAGCCTGTGACGATGGTCATCAACACGCACACCCACGCGGACCATACGGGCAGCAATGAGTACTTCACCGATAACGTTGTCTTCGTCGCCCATGAAAACACAAAGACGAACATGGAGAAGATGACCAACTTCGCCGGTGAAAAGGCGAAGTTCCTGCCGTCGAAAACATTTAAGGAAACGATGACAATTGGGTCCGGCGCCGACCAGATCGTTCTGTATTACTTCGGACGAGCGCACACCGGCGGCGACTCGTTCGTCGTATTCCCCGCACTTCGCGCGATGCACTCTGGTGACGCTTTCGCCAGCAAGGGGTTTCCTCTGATCGATGTTCCTAACGGAGGCAGTGCTGTGGAATACGGGCAAACTCTGACGAAGGCGGCAGCGACGATCAAGAATGTAGACACGATTATTAATGGCCACATCACGACAGGTCCGACGACGTTCTCTGATCTGCAAACATACGCGGATTTCAACAACGACTTCCTCGCCTGGGTAAAGGAACAGATGAAGGCCAACAAAACGGTTGAAGACGCCGCCGCCGCGTACAAGATTCCTGAGAAGTACATGGGCTATACCGCCGGGCGTGGAGCAGCTAACAACATCCGAATAGCGTATACGGAACTCTCGAAATAGAGTGGGCGCCGGCCTGCGCCCGTGTGTTGGATCGGAAATCGCGTGTACGAGTGCAACGTTACTTGTAGCTACGTAACTATTCGGGGCCTTTCCGCCTCGCCGATGGACCCATCCGCTGGTCCCGCATCGTTTGCTGTTATTCGAATGAACAGCGAGTCTTCCTCGTCAAGTACTGGTAGTGAAACCGCAGCTGTGGTTCGGCTCGGATCAATCATCTGGCTGCTGGCCGTCCAGTTCTTTCTCGCCCAAGTCGTTGTGCAATCCGCATGGACGACTCCGTTTAGTCTGATGTGGAATTTTATCAGCGACCTCGGAAACACGGCGTGTGCACCTTACCCGGCGGATTCAAGTTCGTACGTCTGCTCGCCGTGGCATGCCTGGATGAACGTCTCATTCATCCTGCTGGGGCTCATTATCCTTTTTGGCGGCGTACTCGTCCGCACGGCCTTCCCGTCCGGAGGCGCCACTACGGCAGGTCTTGCGCTACTGGCCCTGACCGGAGCAGGCATTATCGCGGTCGGGCTGTTCCCGGAGAATATAAACAGCACATTCCACGAACTCGGTGCGGCGTGTCACTTCGTACTGGGCAACCTCGCCATAGTCGCGTTAGGTATTGCCTTGTGGTCGCCTCGGCAGCGGAAAGCATTGGCGGTCTATTCGATCATCTCCGGCCTCGCAGGGCTGATCGGGACTGCCCTGTTCATCACGGATCATTATCTCGGTCTGGGTATGGGAGGGATGGAACGAGTGGCCGCCTACCCATTGCCTCTCTGGTTGACGGTGTTTGGAATATCCATGCTCCGTAAGGTGTCGGCAACATTACAGTAATGGATGGCTTGTACGTGAGCGACTGGAACGGATTGAACGTGCTCCAATACGACGGGGGATAAGCCACGAATTGAACGAATTTCGTGGCTCGTCTCCTCTTACGATTTCGCTTCCACAGCGAGATCGTTTTCGACGCTGAATACGCCGAACACCCCATTCGCGGCAATACCGGCGAGTTGCTTATCCATCGCGTTGGCTACGACGCCCTTCAAGGTGACTCTGCCGTTATCCACAATGATGTGAATAGAGGGATTCGCGCCAAGCGCATACCCGGAGAGGGTCGAGTTTCGATTGAATAACGATCGATAGACGCCGATTCGGATGGAATCATCCGCCGGTGAGAGCGGCAGAATTCGAATCTCATTAGTGACTCTGGCAAGGCCCTCGATCCGACTCACACGGAATGCGGCGTCAGTCTTTGTTGAGGGCCTTGTCACGTCTCCACGTAACACAAGGGAACCGTCGGCTTGCAGGTCGGCTTCGACCCAATCCCAGATTCCGGTGTATGGCAGTAGTGCGATTTCGTGCCGTATCTGTTGGCTGATGTCCATGGTTTTGTCCGCCGGTACCGAGGGTCCCGCATGGACGAATCCTGCCGTCATGACCACTGCTAACATTACAGAGCCGATTGTTGCTTTTCGAATCATGCTGCACCTCCCTGATGTTCTTTTTCGCTCTCTCTTGGTTAGACTGCAGGAAAGCGCATCTGCGACAGAACCGAACGGGTTTTACAAAATTTTACGGGAGTTCAGGTAGTCACGAATCTCGAAGTGTTTGTCTGCCTCGGCCCAACTGCAGGCCGAAACGCAAAACAAGCGACCCCCGGCGGCCGCTGCGGGACTTCAAACGATCGGCTGTTCAGAATTACGATTGGGGGATTTGTTGACCCTGCCAGACAAAAACAACTTCGGGAAGCTTTATCGACACGCACAAGCGCCTGTCTTCTACGTGTTGGAAATTGAGAAAGCGCGGTAAAGCGAAAGGGATTTACAACTGAAGGAACGAACGCTGCGGCTAAGTAGGCGAGCTTCCTTGCAAATTCGTGTCGTGTTTTTCGAAATAAGTCAGCTTCCCTGCAAGTTCGTGTCGTGTTTTTTGAAAAAACCGGGCTTCTTTGCAAGTTCGTGCCGCGTTTTTCGAAAGAAGGCGGCTTCCTTGCCAATTCGTGTCAGGTTTTTCGAAATAACTCAGATTCTTTGCCAATTCGTGCCAGATTTTTTAGAAAAAGCCCGGCTTCCTTGCAAAATCCTTTCATATAATCCCGTCACCTGGGATAACGATGCGGCAAAAGAAACTGGAAGCCGACGCGGTTCGCGACGGACTGCTTCGGTACGCCACCCGTTACGAATGCCAATCAAGTTAAAGACGTCGCAAGGCCAGAACACGTCGCACTCTTCTTATGATTCTTTTCCTGTTCGCTCTCTCTGTTCCCGGCTTTGCGCAGGGGAACTGCACCCGCGCGGATTTGAAGGCGGCGGTGGATGGATATCTTGCCGCACAGCGAGGCGGCAATCCTTCGGCGTTGCCGCTGACGGCATCGGCGAAGTACATCGAGAACACGGTTGAGACTACGCTCGACAAAAGTATCGTGAAGAGCGCGCTCAAGATCGATTTCAATCGCAGCATCTTCGACGCGACGATCTGCGAAACGTTCACGGAAGTCATCGTTACAGACAGGACGCATCCCTATGTTCTTGGCGTTCGCACGAAAGTCGCGAACAAGCGAATCGCCGAGCTCGAAACGCTGGTGACTGACGCGGATGACTGGCTCTTCAATGCGGACAACTATTTGATGTACTCGCCATCGGAAAACTGGAGTGCGATTCCGGCAGCCTCGCGCGATATCGCGACAAACATTGATCGCCGCGGCGAACGCGTATTTCGATGTGATGGACGACAACGATGTAAAGGTGCCATGGGGCACGCCGTGCAACCGCCTCGAAGGCGGCATTCGCACGGGACGTGGCCAGCCTGACGATAGCTGCAATGTCGGCGTGCCGAGCGGCATGAAGCTCACGAATCGCCGCTTCATCGCAGATCCGGAGCTTGGTGCGGTTGTTGGCTTCATGCGATGGCCCAGCGGCGTTCCCGATTCGCATCTCTTTCGTGTCGAGAACGGCAAACTCCGATTCGTGCACAGTCTGACCGTCTGGACGGTCCAACCGAACTGTGGATTCCCAACGCGCCGCCGGCTGCCCGGAGGTAAGGACGCATGCTTTCCGGCACTGTGCAGGGTAAGGATTTGCTTCAAGTGCGCCCAACGGTCTATAAGTACGAATCGGCGGGCCGCTGAGGCCTGTTTCCGACTAATAGAACACCAGTCAAGTTAACAGGAGGATGCTCATGAAACTGAATTCCATTCGTCATGCGGGCGTCTGGGCGGCCGCGTTGGGGCTGTGCTGTGTCGCACTGGCAAGCACGCCGGCTGCGCATGCAGAAGACAAGATGACTGCGCAGTCGTTGATCGACCGCCAGCTGATCGTGGATCAGATCACGCGTTACTATTACAACTTCGGCAAGGTGGTCCGTCAGAGCGAAGAGAGCTTTTATGCCGAGGACGGCGAGTTGATTCTCGGCACGAGGCACTACAAGGGCAGGGAAGGCATCAAGCAGGCGTACAACCGTGCTCCCGCAGCGCCTCCAGCTGGCGCAGCCCCTGCGGCCGGTGCGGCGCCTGCAGCTGCCGCCGCGCCCCCGCGCGAGAGGACCGCTTTCAACGTGACGATCGAAAATCCACTGATCATCGTGCACGGCGACACGGCCACTTCGCAGGTCATTTTCACCGAGTACCGGCAGGAAAAGGTGGGCGATCCGATGAAGATGACGACACAGGGAAAAGAATACGCCACCTGGGTCAAGGTGAAGGGCCAGTGGCTCTACAAGACCCGTCAGATCGCGAGCGGCAGTAACCCCCCGGAAGGCTGGGTGGAGTAAGCACCAGCGGTTGCTCACCCCAAACTGCATGCTAAGAACCTCGTCGGTGGGGATTCTGCTACTCCTGTGCGCCTTTACTAATTGCTTCTCTGGCATTGAGGGACCAGTATGCTGAAAGACTGCCGTTACGGTCTGTACATCGGCGCGCTCTTCGCGCCGGTTATCGTGCTTTCCCAGGCGATCTTTCCGTCCAATCGTTCGGACGATGAAGCCGGTGGACTGATTCTTGCGGTTTATCTCGCCACATTTGTTTACTACGGCACGGCAGGTTTTCTCGGTGTTCGCAAGTCCCTACAGGCGCGGGATGGTGTTTGGATCGGCGCTCTGACGGCTCTGTTGGGCATGGGCCTGATCATCGCGATGTTTGGGCTCGTCGACAATATTTTCCTGGAGACGGTCTCGCAGCAGGTAGATAGGATTCGTGGCTTTGAACAAAGCCAAATGTTTCGATGCGCTCCTACATCAACTGGAGCCTCTTGACGGGCGCCATTTTCATGGTGCCCGTCTTCGGAGTGATCGGAGCCGCGAGCGGCGGATTTGGCGGTCTGTTAGCGGCCAAGAATATCCGGGCCCAAGACCAACAGCGGAAGTGTGCCCATCGAGCATTGATAGAGGGCGGTGGGCATTTTCGCGTTCGTGCGGATAAGAAAGGGCGCCCCCCAGCAATTCGCAAGTAGTAATATATGCCGAATTCAAGGAGCAACCTTATGGCACGTTGGCTGGTTCTGGCGGCAATCGTCATCGGCGCTGCAGCGTTTGCGCAGCAACCCCAAACTCAAACAGCACGGCCCGGCATTACCGTGCCGCCACTGGGCGATGGACCATACGTTTTCGACACCGGCGAACAGCACAAGATCCGTGTCGTCGTTCTGTCGAAGGACCTCTCGCACCCGTGGAGTATGGCGTTCCTGCCGGATGGCGCCATCCTGATCACCGAGCGTGCCGGCCGTTTGCGGATCTTCCGTAACGGCGTGTTGGATCCAAAGCCTGTTGCCGGTATCCCCGAAGTGAAGGCTCAGGCGCTGCAGGGTTTGATGGACGTTGCCCTCCATCCGAAGTTCAGTGAAAACAAGCTGATTTATTTCACATACCACAAACCCAACCCGAATCCAGGCCCGAATGCTCCGGCAAACACGCCGGGCGTCATCACCCTGGCGCGCGGCCGGTGGAACGGCAGTGCGCTGGAGAATGTGACGGATGTTTTCTCCGCAATTCCGGACACGAATGCGTCGCGTATGGCCTTCGGAAAAGACGGGATGATCTACATGGGAGTCGGAATCGCCGATCCGCCGAACGCCGCACGGGCGCAGGACAAGAACGATCTCGCCGGAAAGGTTCTGCGCCTTAAAGACGATGGGACCATTCCGCCGGACAATCCCTTCGTGGGGAAGACCGGATACCGTCCTGAGATCTTCACGATGGGACACCGCAATCCTATGGGTTTGATCGTTCATCCGGAAACCGGCGCCATCTGGGAAAACGAAGACGGACCGAACGGCGGCGACGAGATCAACATTCTTCAAGCCGGAAGGAACTACGGATGGCCTGTCGTCAGCAACGGGCGGTTTTATGCGGGCCCACGTGTTACCGAAAAACCGTGGCAGGACGACATGGAAAATCCGCTGGTATTCTGGGTGCCGTCGATTGCAATTTCAGGAATGACCGTCTACACCGGCGACCGTTTTCCCAATTGGAAAGGCAATGTCTTCGTCGGCGCCATGAGACAGGGCGAGATCCCGGGCACGGGACACCTTCAACGCATCGTCTTCAACAACAAGACAGAAGAAATCCGGCGCGAACCGATGCTGATTGAACTCCACCAACGTATTCGCGACGTACACCAGGGTCCGGACGGTCTCCTGTACCTCTTGACGGAGGAAAATCAGGCCGTTCTATTGCGCATCGAACCGGCGCCCTGATTTTCGTGGCCCTCTGCTGCTTGCGTGCCGGGCTGGAAAAGAACCACTCGGTCAAGACAATCCAACACTGCGCGAACGAAGGCCGCGTGCTCGCTAAAGAAACTTCAGCCCGGAAAGACTTTCATGAATGAATGGTGAGTCAAGATCAGCTTTGAGGGAAAAGAAGGCTGGGTTTTGAATACGGGACTATTTGACAACGTTGATGCATGTGGTTGACAGACTAACACCGCCATGAGGAGGCGAAACTTCAGGTGCAGATTCCTGTCGTCGATATCAGCCCACTGAGAACCGGTTACAAAGACCGGCAAGGCATCGCGCGACAGATCGGAGATGCGTGCCACGAGTTCGGATTCTTTTATGTCGTTGGGCACGGAGTTGAAGAGCTCTTGCAATCACGCCTTGAAGGAATCAGCCGGCGATTTTTCGCTCAGGATGTTCAGGCGAAGCTTGAAATTGGCATGTCGCGAGGAGGCCGAGCGTGGCGAGGTTATTTTCCTGTAGGCGGTGAACTCACGTCCGGATATCCCGACATGAAAGAGGGGATATATTTCGGCGCCGAGCTCGAGGCTGATCACCCGCTCTTGAAGGCCGGCACCCCGTTGCACGGTCCGAATCTTTTCCCGGAGAACATGCCGGAGTTCCGGCCGGTCGTCCTCGAGTATCTCAGAGCTATGACTCGGCTCGGGCACTGTATTATGACGGCCATTTCCCTCAGCCTCGGTCTGGAGGAGTCGTACTTCGCCACGCATTACACTGACAATCCACTGGTTTTATTCCGGATCTTCAACTATCCGCGGAATGCGGGCTCAGGTGTGGGGGAGCACACGGATTATGGCCTGTTGACGATTCTCCGCCAGGACATGTCAGGCGGGTTGCAGGTCAAAGTCCGGTCGGAATGGATCGATGCGGCTCCGATACCGAACTCGTTCGTATGCAATATCGGCGACATGCTGGACCGGATAACAGGCGGCCACTACCTTTCAGCGCCGCATCGTGTGCAGAATCCGGCCGCGGCAAGCCGGCTGTCATTTGCGTTCTTCTTCGATCCGAACTTCAACGCCGAGGTCCATCCACTGGTCCTCGATACCGAGGTCCGCGACAACCCGAGCGAGCGCTGGGATCATGCCAGCGTGAACGATTTCGGCGGAACCTACGGAGATTATGTGCTCGGGAAAATTTCAAAGGTGTTTCCGGAACTGGGCCGAGAGGTATTGTGAGCCGAACAGAAGAAACGTGAACAAATTGGTGCCAGAAACATATGGAATATCGACCTAGGCGCCCCCTCGTAAAATTCTTTTAACGTTTGGCCCGGCGGGCTCGAACGCGGCTGGGGAGCAACCCAGGGTCAGGGGGAAAATAAGCCACGAATTGAACGAATTTAACGAATTCAATTCGTTAAATTCGTTCAATTCGTGGCTTATTCCTTACTTCGGAATCGCCCGCTTGTCCAGGCGCGAGCCTTCCGCACGGGGTGCTTCCATGCCCTTCGAAACGTAGACTTCAGCGGCCCTGACGCCGGTGAGTTGCTTGATGAAAAGCGCACCGGCCGCGGGGAGCTTCGCTTTGGGGCTGACGCCGGCCGCGAAGGTAACGTAGCTCTGAAACTTGTCCGGCAGCGGACCCACATATTGCACGCCTTTTGCAGGCAGAATCTCACTGATCAGAGTGACGATCATTTCGTTCTTACCGGCCGCCACCAGGTCGTTGGACTCGTCGACACCGTTGGTAAGCACCGTTTTCGATTTGATGGCGGAGGCAATTCCGAGGGCTTCGGTCATTTGATCGATGTGGGCCCGGCTGGCGCCAGCCGACACCCAGGTCAGGGACTTCGCGTTGAGCAGCGTCTGCTTGACCGCGTCGGGAGTCCGCACGTCCGGCTTTGGCGCTCCGGCGCGAACTCCGAAACCAATCCCGGCGCGTCCGAGCTCGACGACAGAAGTCGGCGTAATTTTGCCGCCCTTCGCCAGATCACTGATGACCTCCGAAGTCAGCACCGCGACGTCAAAAGCATCACCGGATTCGATCTCCTTCCGGACGGCCGTGGAGGTCTCGAATGTGATCGCCAGTGGACGTCCCAATTCTTTCTCGATCCGCGGTCGAAGACTATCGATAACGGCCTTTATACCGTTGGAGCCCAGAACTCGAATGGGCGGTTGCTGTGCCTGGATCGCGGCGGCGAACAAAAGGAAGGTGATTGTGATTACCGCAAAAGTCCGCATCGAATGCCTCCTTATTTCCGATTTCAACGGCCGCTGGATTTGGTGACGTCTCTTGCGCCGCTGGATAGCCCGTCTTCCCATGTGCTCCATCCGGAATTCATGCCGTAATTGGCCCGCTGCAGGACCGCTTCAATCTGGTGGATCTTGCCTTTTTCGATTTTGAACATCTCGCCCAGTTGCCAGGTCCACGGGTCAATCGGACCGCCCGTTACGCTCCGGCCGGACGGAGTCTGGAACGTGCGATCTTTCCCGAGGGCATGATCGAAGAAAGCGAAACTGAAGACGAGTCCGCGTTCCCGGTCGACGGCGACATAGCGCCGGTCGCGAATGCGCCAGACAAAATGGATCAAACCCGATTCGAACTGTTCCTTGCAGCCCCAGGCCGAAGAGTACGATGCTGACGTCTTAGGATCAGGCCTTGGCTGCCCTCCGCGCGGCGGAACATTGGTCGTCAGCGATCCATTCTCGATGCGATTGCAATCGTCGGTGAAGGGATACACACCTTTGCCATCGTTCTTTTCCATCCCCGAAAAGTACATGTTGGCGGTCTTGATCAGATCTTCGCGCGACATCCGATCAGCCGTTGGAATGGTTTCGAGAAAAAGTTTGTTGGGTGTGCCGATGCGCTCCAGGTTCACGGCAGCTCCCGTAAACGCCGGAGCTGCGGCCGCGCCGGGAGCGGCGCCGCGTGCTCCGGCCTGGGCGGCCGTGCTGCGTATGACTAGAGTTTCGATTTCGGTGATCTGCCGATTTTCAACCTTCAAGCGGAGCGCGAGTGCCGACGGGCTGCCCTCCGGATTACGGGCTTCTTCTCGAATGGTGCCGATGAAGGCGACTTGTCCGGCTTCGGGATCCGTTACGAACAGTCGATAGGTTCCTTTGCCGATGACCGTCTTCCAATGCGCATCGCCGACATCAAGGCGCACGCCGTTCTCCGTGAATTTCACATTTCTAGATATGGGGAGAAGCTTGGGATCATGAGCAATGATCGCGTCGAGGTACTTGTCGACAAATCCTTCCAGGCACGCTCTGTCGCAGGCTCCGCTTTGCGCACGAACGCCGCCCACGACGGTGATAGCCGCCAGCATGCTCAACAGAGCAATCGGAAAGTACTTTCGCATCGGGTTTCCTGCCTTTCTCTTTGGTTGCGCATTCTAACAAATGGGGAAACGGATAAGCCACGGATTGAACGGATTTAACGGATTGAATCCGTCAGAATCCAGGCTTCGTATCGTGGAGGATCTCCAGGATCGCCTGGCGGTCGTCGGCGGAAAGGTGCGCGAATTGAGGACTGGTGTCCTGTCCGGTCAGGATTTCGCGGAATCGCCGGACGACGTAATCCTTCAGTTCGACCGGCATTGCATCGAAGGACTTCGAGTAAACCAGGTAGCTGAGCGGGTAGCGCATCAAGCGATGCTTCAGATCGAAGTCTCGCAGCGAACGGCCTTTGTTGTCGCGCGGGCCGCGGCTGGTGAACTCGGCGGCGAAGCCGGACGAGCCGGTCACCGGGTCGGTCAGCGGCGCTTCCTCCGAGAAAAGCATGGTTTTAACGATAGGCTCGCCGGCGTCTTTGATGATTTCCGGCATTTTCGCGGTCAGTCCCTGCTGGATGGCGTCATGGATTTCATAAACACCCGACGTGATCATGTTGTGAACATGGGTTTGATGACCGAGCACCATGAGGGCAACGATATCGCTGTACGGCGACAGATATTCTTTGGTTTCAAAGCGTTTGCTCAAGTCGGTGACGTTGGCGCCGGCGTTCAGATCCATGTGGCCAATGAACTTCCTCATGTCGTCGATGTCGTCGGCACGCGCTCGAACAATGGTATTACCCAGATGGCGCTGGGCGCCGTGAGTTCCGGTTACATACCATCCTCCCCAGCGTTCCCTTAACGGGCTCTTGTCATTGGTGATCAGCGATGCGGCCTTGAGGGCATTTCCATCAGGATTGGGTAAAACCGACAGCATCAGAAGTCGTGGTACGGGGGCACTCGTTTGAAAGGTGTCATGGCAAACGGTGCATTCTTCCGTCTGGTGTTCGAATACAGGATACGGATCATATTCCTGCGGCACGGTGTAGAAGCTCGGGCCCGATTTCGGATCCACATGGGCAATTTCGAGGAATTGGCCGTGATTGACCCATCCGACATAAGTGTCGTCATTGAAGTAAATCGCTCGCGGACTTTCGGGAGAAATCTGGCTGAGCTGAAAGCTCGATTTCGAGAAAACCAGCGTTTGAGACGAAACCGGTACCTTCAGTTCCTTGAGAACGGCGCTGAGGTATCCATGCGCTTCGTCGTAGTTCAGGATCGTCTTATCTGCTTGAACCCGTTCGGATAACAGGCGTACGGGGTCTTCCGTCTGCTCCTGGCGGAGAGAAAAGGCGAAGGCGGGAAGGAGTATCCCTACCGCCACGAGCCAATATGGTCTAGAACGAAAAAAACGCATGACTTACTGTATCCCCAGCCCCTCGGGAAACGTATTAAAAGGCGGATAAATGATCTCACACAAAAGCTACAAATTTGAAATATCAATTGGACGGATTCCGGGCATTGGGATATCCTTGTGCCGTCAATTTATATCAATGTTTCTGTGGGTTTCCAAAGCGGGGCACTTCATGAAAAAGAGATTCCTGTTGGTGACAGGTTGCATAGGGTTACTGTCACTCGTTTTTGCGGTCTACGGACAGCCGGCCGGCCAGCAAGGCCAGGCTGCGGCTCCTGGCGCCGATGCAGTTGCCGCTCAGAAGGCGATCGTCAGCACATATTGCATGACCTGCCATAGCGAAAAGGCGAAGGCGGCGGGCATGGATTCGGCTCGGAAAATCAACTTCGATCAGTTGGATCTCGCGCATGTCGCGAAGGATGCGAAGACCTGGGAACTGATCGTTCGCAAATTGCGGGCGGGCATGATGCCGCCAGCGAATATGAAGCGGCCGGAGCCTGCCGCATACAAAGGGTTCTATACCTGGCTTGAAAACGAACTCGATAGGACGGCGGTGGCATACACGCCGCCTCCCGGGCTGCACCGTCTGAACCGTACAGAGTACGCGAATGTAATCAAAGACATGCTGGATCTGAGTATCGATCCGAACAAGTATTTGCCGTCCGATGATTCGACGCATGGCTTCGATAACATTGCCGGTGCGCTCGGCGTGTCTTCGACGCTGGTCGAGGCGTATGTTTCCGCCGGCCAGAAAATCAGCCGTCTGGCAATTGGCGACCCCGCAACGCCGTCGCTGACGGTGTACCGGACGCCCGAAGATACTTCTCAGGATTACCACATCGAAGGACTTCCGTTCGGAACGCGCGGCGGCATGCTCATTCCGCATGTTTTCCCGTCCGACGGCGAGTACCAGTTGACGATTACGCCGATCTTTGGCGACAACATGTCGCCTACCGGCTTCGGTTCGGTTCCTTGCGAGAAGCTGGAAGTCCTGCTGGATGGCGAACGCATCCAGATGATCGATTGGCAGGGCGGTGGGCGTTCCCCGGCAGCCAATTGCGGCGCCCGCCAGGTCGCCGCCGTGCAGAGTGGACAGAGCGGCGCAGATCTCGGCCGCAACGGAATGAAGGTTCGCGTGACGGCGAAGGCCGGGCAGCACATGCTGGGGGTGACGTTCCTGCAGACGAACTTCGCGCCAGTGCTCGATCTGGATCAACACTACATGCGTGACACGGTGCAGACCGGTCCCACGCCCGGCTTCACCTATTTTCCGCATGTCGGCACCGTTCGTATCGAAGGTCCGTTCAATGCAAAGCAGGCGGACGATACGGCGAGCCGCCGCCGGATTTTCGTGTGCCATCCCACGGGCGCGGCGGACGAGCCGGTTTGCGCACGGAAGATCATCACCAGCATGGCTTCGAAAGCCTTCCGCCGTACGGCGACGCCGGCTGATGTGAATGCAGTAATGGAGTTTTATAACCAGGGCCGTAAGGAAGGGAATTTTGAGAACGGCATCGAGATGGCGCTGGCGCGCCTTCTCACCGATCCGAAATTCATATATCGCATTGAAGCGGAGCCGGCAACGGCGAAACCCGGCGAGCCTTATCGCATTGCCGATCTGGACCTGGCGTCGCGCCTGTCATTCTTCCTGTGGAGCACCAGTCCCGATGACGAACTGGTTCGTATTGCCGGCCAGGGCAGGTTGAAAGATCCGGCAGTGCTCGACCAGCAGGTTCGGCGGATGTTGAAAGATCCGAAGGCCGAGGCCCTGGCGGTGAACTTCGCGGGCCAGTGGCTGAACTTGCGCGGTTTGCAGGCGCAAGCCCCCTTGCCGATGTTGTATCCCGATTTCGATGATCCGCTCCGTCAAGCGATGCGGCGCGAAGTCGAGTTGCTCTTCGACAACATTGTTCGTGAAGACCGTCCGATCACCGAATTGCTGACTGCCGACTACACATTCGTTAACGAACGGTTGGCGAAGCACTACGGAATTCCCAATGTTTATGGAAGCCAGTTCCGCCGCGTGACGCTTTCTGCAGATATGGACGTGCGGAAGGGTCTGACCGGAAAGGGTGCTTTCCTGGTCACCACGGCCAAGCCCGACAGAACATCGCCGGTGACCCGCGGTAAGTGGATTATGGGCAACATCCTCGGGATGAGCCCGCCGGATCCTCCGCCGAACGTCCCGCCGCTGCCGGCCAGAATGACGGACGCGACCGGGAATGCGAAAGAGCCGACAATGCGGCAGAAGATGCTCGACCATCGGGTTCGCTCCGACTGTACCCAGTGCCACAGCATGATGGATCCCATCGGTTTCTCGCTCGAGAACTTCGACGCTATCGCGAAATGGCGTCTGGATGACGGCGGAACCCCGGTCGATCCGGCCTCCACGACGTTTGACGGCACCAAGATTGACGGACCGGCCGGCCTCCGCAAATGGCTCACCGGTTATTCCGATCAGTTCGCGGAAGTCGCGATCGAAAAGTTGATGACATACGCGTTAGGCCGCGGGGTGGACTACCAGGATATGCCGCTGGTCCGCTCGATCGCTCATGATGCAGCAAGAAATGGCAATAAATTCTCGACGCTCGTTCTCGATATCGTGAAAAGTAAACCGTTCCTGATGAATATGAAAATGGAAACGAGCGTTCCCTCTAATAAAGAAAAGGGTAATTAAATAAGGAGGACATGCAATGTTTTTAACCAAGAAAGCAATACCTCGCCGTACGTTCCTCCGTGGTGCTGGAGTCACACTCGCTCTGCCGTTACTCGAGTCTATGGTTCCCGCTGGAACGTTGCTGGCGCAGACGCCCGCGGCCGGCACTTCGAAGCCGCGCTTCGTCGGCGTGTTTTATCCACATGGAATGGCCCCGGGATACTGGGAGCCTGAGAAGGAAGGCGCCTTGCCGGAGAGCCTTCCCTACATTCCCGAAGTTCTCAAGAACGTGAAGGATCAGACGGTCATCATCAGCGGACTGTGGTCCAAATCTGCCGAGCCGCCTGAGGGCACCACGGGATCCGATCACTGGGTCGCCGCGGCATTTCTGACCGCGATCAAACCAAGGAAGACCGCGGGGTCCGATGCCAGTGTCGGAAGCAACACTATCGATCAGCTCATCGCGGATCAGATCGGTCAGGAAAACCTGCTGCCGTCGCTGCAGCTCGCCGTCGAGGATCCGAATTCAAGCTCTAGCAACTGCGGTGAAGGCTACAGCTGTTCTTACACCAACAGCATTTCGTGGCGTGGTGACGAGGAGATGCTCCTCGGCAAAATGGAGAAGGTCGAGGGCGTCGTCCCGCTTCCGATGGAACTGGATCCGCAAGTCGTTTTCGAGCGGCTGTTCGGCAGCGGCGCTACGCCGGAAGTCCGTGCGCAGCGCATGCGCCAGAGCCGGAGCATTCTCGATTCGCTTCTCGCTGAATTGCAGGGGTTGAAGAAGAACCTGGGAGTGTCCGATCAGAGAACTGTCAATCAGTACACCGAGGAGGTTCGAGAGATCGAGCGCCGCATCCAGCTGGCGGCGAAAGCCTCCAGTTCCGTACCCGAAGTTCCGGAGCCATCAGGTATTCCGGAGTTGTTCGACGACCACATCCGGCTGCACTGGGATCTGACGGCGCTGGCTTTCCAGGCCGACATCACTCGTGTCGCCACATTGCTGGGCGCGCGGGATCTCACCGGTAAGACGTATCCGTTCCCGAAGAGCGAGTTTTTCCCGGAAGGCGGAACCAGCGTCAGCTTCCATGGCGGTTCGCACCATCAGGACGACCCGGCCCAGATCAAAGCCTATTCGCGGCTCAACCGGTATCATCTGTTGACCACGGCGTACCTGGCCAACAAACTGAAGTCGATTCCGGACGGCGACGGCACCTTGCTGGATCACACTCTGATTCTGCATGGCACGAACATGGGTAACTCGAATCAGCATCAGCATTACGACGTGCCGCACTACCTGATCGGCGGCATCAACGGAAAGCTGAAGGGCGGCCGCCATATCCATTTTGAGAGAAAAACCATAACAACCGGAAACCTGTTGCTGAGCATCCTCGATATGTACGGCATCCGTCGCGACAAGCAGGGCGACAGCACCGACAGGCTTGCGAAACTCTAACTAGGAGATCACGTCGAAATGATTCGAAAAACAATCCTGGCAGGTTTCGCACTGCTGTTTCTGTCAATTGCGAGCATGACTTTCTGGGCGGCCGGCCGCAACGATGTGGCCGATGCCGCGATGAAGGGCGATAAAGCAGCCCTTCGTACCCTGATCCAGCAGAAGGCGGACATCAATGCGGCCCAGGTGGACGGCGCGACGGCGTTGCATTGGGCCGTGTACCATCTGGACGTCGAAAGCGTCGACCTCTTGATCAAAGCCGGAGCGAAAGCGGATATCAAGAATCGCGAAGGCATCACGCCGCTGCACCTTGCCTCCGAATACGGCGATCCGAAGATCATCGACAGACTGATCAAAGCCGGCGCCGACCCGAAGCAAAAGGGACCGGCGGGCGAGACGATGCTGATGCTTGCGGCACGCGTCGGAAACCCGGAGGCCATTACCGTTCTGATCGCGGCTGGCGCCGAGGTCAATGTCAGAGAACCGCTTCGCGGCACGACGGCACTGATGTGGGCTGTCGAACAGAAGCATCCGGAAGCTGTTGCGGCGTTACTGGACGGTAAAGCCGACTTTGCAGCGAAGTCCGGCGGCGCGGGATTGCCGAGAAATTACATGGCCAATCGCGTGAACGCCGCCCGCGTCGAAGCGGCCGTCAAGGTTCGTAAAGAAGCCGCAGAGAACGGGAAAACCTATGAAGAACAGCTGGCCCTCGATGTCGCCAACGGCAGTGTGACTGGCGTGCGCGGTGCCGGCGGAAACGCCTTCGGCGGGTTCAACCGCAACCAACAGCAGCAGGGCGGTGCCGCAGGGACTCCTGCAGCTGGAACTCCGGCTGCCGGGGCTCCGGCTGCCGGACAACCGCAGGGCGCGCAGGCCGCACAAGGCGGCCGCGGTCAGGGCGGTCGTGGACAAGGACGCGGACAGCGCGGGGGCGCTCAAGCTGCCGGACAACAGGGCGGCGCAAGAAACGCTGCCGCCGGTGCTGCTGCGCCGGAAGAAGATGATACCGACGTCGTCATTGCGGGTCTGGTCGGAAGCGGTGGCGGCGGTCTGACGCCCCTGGTTCTTGCGGCACGCGAAGGTGATCTGGAATCGACGAAACTCCTGCTGGCTGCCGGAGCGGATATCAACCAGACCACCGAATACGGCTGGACGCCTCTACTGACCGCGACAAACAACCGCCACTACATACTCAGCGAGTATCTGATCCAGCACGGGGCGGATGTCAACAAGGCCAACAAAGGCAACTGGACGCCTCTATATCTCGCAACCGACAATCGAAATATTGAAGGCGGCGATTTCCCGGTTCCCAAGCCGGACATGGATCACCTCGAGTACATCAAATTCCTGCTCGAGCATGGAGCCAAGCCGAATATCGCCGCGAAAGACAACACCCTTACGCGGACGATCTTTACGATGCAATGGTTCCTTGAAGCCGGCGCCACGCCTTTTGTTCGTGCGGCGCAATCCGGCGATCTTGAGCTGTTGAAGCTGCTCGTCGCTCATGGCGCCGATCCGATGATCAAGACCGATCACGGCGATACCGCTCTGACTGCCGCGGCCGGAGTCGGTTGGGTGGAAGGCGTGACCTACGAGCACTCTTATAAAGAGAACATCGAAACCGTCCGCTACCTGCTCGACCTCGGGCTGGATGCGAATGCGGCAAACGGCGACGGGCGCACATCATTGATGGTGGCTGCAGCCAAAGGCAGACCGGAAGTGATCCAGTTGCTCGTGGACCACGGCGCCAAACTCGATACGCGCGACAAAGGGAACCGCGACACCGAAACTCTCGTTTCCAAGATCGCGGGACATACCTGGGAAGCCCTCGACTACGCCGACGGCCTCGTCCGGTTTGGAGTGCAATCCGCCGTTGCTCGTCCGGAAGCTGCAACCCTCATTCGCAAGCTCATGACGGAACGGGGACTGCCGGTTCCTCCTGCAAATCGCAATGTGGACTCGATCTGTATTGTGGAGATTTGCAAGAGAGGGTCTGGACACCGAACTGATCGCGGGGATCCGAGAAGAAGATTAGCCACAACAAGGCTTAGCGCGGCTACGCCGCAACCAAACAGCGGAATCTGACACTCGAACGTAGCCGAAGTTCGTCATGTGATGTGAGGAGCGAAGTCCCCGCTTAAGTTAGGCGGGGATGCCCTCGCGAAGCGTCCTTTCAGATATTCGCGAAGCGCACCGATTCGAAAAAGGAGCGCTTCGCGGAAATCCATACGGAGCGCGCTGCGCGCGAACTTTGAACAGACTGCCCCGCCTTCGCTGCGCGAAGGATCCCGCCTAACTTAACTTACTCCGCCCATCTCAACGTCCGCCCAAAATCAATTCCGAGAAACCAGAAACGGTTTCGTCGCCTTCCTCCAAAAAACTGGTTAAGGAAACTAAAACTTTTAGCCTTGTTGCACAAAAGAGCACAAAAGAAATTCAAAGAAATTTTGGATTCCTTTTGTGCCTTTTTGTGGCTGATCTTCTTCTTTAACTATTGCTCGCGGAAGTTGCGGGCCAAATATCGCAGGACGGTGATCAATTCATCATCGGAGATCATCAATCCCTCATTCTGCATTGCATTGAGCGTATCCGCCCAGTCTTCCGGAGTGGCGAAGTGCTGCCTGACGCGCTTCAGGTCATGGCACACGGTACATTTATTAAGGACGATCTCCTTACCATTACCTTCAGGCAAGGGGCCGAAATTATCTTCGAGATAGCTGACGAACATCGGGATGTCGTCTTTCTGGACCTTGGCGCCTTTTTCAATCATGGAATTGACAATTTGGGTCCAGCCCTCGGCGTCAAGCGCCTTCGTCTGGATCTTTCGAAGATCATGACAGGTCGTGCAACTGGTATTCAGGATGCGCTCGTTCTTGACTTGCGTTTCATCCTGGCCGGCGGCGAGGGCAAGTGCGGCAGTAAGGACAGTGGCCCCCAGCCATAAGCCGGTCTTAACAAAATTGATGTTCATGGCGCCAGAATCTTACCAGAACGGCGAGGCTAAATCTTGAACGACTCCAGGGATTCCGGCGCGAACAGATCCTTTGGTTGCAATTGCCGTTTCGCGAGTCCTTGCTCGTACGAATAGCGCAGGAAAGTGCTGAGCGTCTTCACATTCGGCTCGAAGCCGTACTGCCAGAACTCCTTTCCCAGGATGCTTTCGGTGTCCTCGACGTGCTTGATGAGCCATGGCAGCATCACTTTGAGTGCGGCTGTTTCGCGCAAATCCTCGTACGTGATTCGTTGTGCCTGGACGAATCCTTTATACAGTGACTGCGCGACCCAGGGATATCTCTCGTAAACCTCGCGCTTGATCGCGACCACATGCATGATCGGGAAGATTTTCGTCCGTTGGTAGTACTCGCGCTCGGCAGTGTAGTAATCCTCAAACAGCCGGCGCACTTTGCCGCCCGGCTTGAAGCTCGATGGCGAGCGAGGCGATACCAGAGCGTCGATCTCACCCGTTTCCAGCATCTGTGAAAGAGTCTTACCTGCGGGGATGGGCTGCAATTTGATGTTTGCCGGCAGGTTGAGGTCAATTTTTTCTTCGCGGCCCGGTTCCTCCAGCCCGCCTTGAAAGTGGGTGACGCTGTTAATCGGCACCTGATACTCGTCGCTCAGGATGCCGCGCTGCCACACCGGCGCCGTCAACTGGTATTCCGGTGTGCCGATGCGTTTGCCCACCAGGTCCTTTGGCGTGCGGATGCCGCTGTTTACATTGATGAAGATGCCATTGTGGCGGAACATCCGTGACGGGAAGATGGGAATGGCGATGAACTGCGGTTTATCCGCGAAGAGCGACAGCGTATACGAAGACAATGACATCTCCGCTACGTCGAATTCTTTGTAACGCAGCATCCTGAAGAAGGTTTCTTCCACGACGAGGGGAAGGTACGTGAGTTCGATGCCGTCGAAGGCAACGCGGCCTTCCATCAGTGCTCGAGTGCGGTCGTAATCCCAGCAGGACATGGTCAGCCTCAATTTTGATGTCTGAGGCGCTACCGGGCGCAACGCTGGAACGGCTGCAGCACCCGCCGCCGTATAGAACAACTCTCTTCGGCTGATTTTTTTCTTCATTAACTTTGCCTCCCAGGATAATTCGGGGACGGTTGCCTAAATCCCCTGAATTGCGGAGCAATTCAGGTGATTTAGGCAACCGTCCCCGAATTATTTCCCCATTGCTTTGGCCTTCCACAATTCCCAAGGCCGTTCGTAACTCCGGTTCTCTCCGGCGTCCATCATTTTCTGAGCTTCCTGCGGATCAAGATACGTGATGTTCCCGCCCAAAGCCAATGCCTGAGCCTCGACTTTCGCATTGATATCGAGGTAAATGCTCCGGCCGACGGCAATCTGGATGGTCGAGCCGACAACGGCAACGCCGTGACCTCGCATAAGGACTGTACTCCCGTCGCCTAGCGCTTCAGCCAGCGCGTGACCTTTCTTCGAGTCGCTCACGAGCATATCCGTCATCCCGAAGGACTTCCGGATATCAAAGACGGGTACGCCGTTGCCGATGAACGCGGCCATGTGATACATCGGCCGCAGCGGCACGGTCGTGACGCCGAAGGGAATCAGAGAGGGTGCATGGTTGTGAACGACAGCCCTCACGTCTGGCCGCGCCCGGTAAATCTCGGCATGGATGAACCGCTCCGAGTACAACGATCGTCCTTTCGCATCGACAGGGTTCGCGTCCAGATCAAACTCGATCAGATCATTGGCCGTGACCAGCTCCGGCGCCAGTGATCGCGACATGATGAAGCGGTTTGCGGCACGATTGTGGCGGGCGCTGACATGGCCAAAACCATCGAGCACTCCCTGTTGCGCCAGGATGCGATAAGCCGCTACCAGGTCGTCGATCAGCATCGGATCGGGCGCTCCGGCCGACGTGGGCGCCTGCCGAGCCATCAGCACCACATTGGCGCCGGCGAGAACCGAGCCCGCCAAAAAACTTCGACGGCTGATTGTTTTTGTCATAGAGTTCGACGATATTACCATCTGAAAAAAGCTTCACAGGAGAAGAATCCGATGCGTCCTTTTGTTGTCCTGCTCTGCGCGATTGGGCTTGTGGCGGCCGCGGTTGTCGGCCACGCGTCCACTGGCTCCATTCCGCTTAACTGCAATCGCGCATGTCTCGAGAACCTGGTCGATCAATATCTGGCCGCTCTCGTGGCTCACGATCCCAAGCGGCTGCCGTTGTCGAAAGACGTGATGTACACGGAGAACGATCAGCTGATCGAGATCGGCGACGGTTCATGGAAGACCGTCGAAGGCCGTGGAAACTATACACATATTTTCGCCGATCCGGAATTTGGCCAGGTGGCGTACATGGGCACCATGAAGGAAGCCGGCGCGCCTCTGCTGCTGAGTCTTCGTTTGCGAGTGGAACTCGGGCGCATTACAGAAATCGAAAGCATTTTCTTCCGGCCGGGCGGCGGTGGGCCGAACAATATTGCGGATATGGACAAACCGTACAAACCTGAGGAATTCTGGTTCAAGTCCATTCCGCCGGCACAGCGCATGTCACGACAGGAGTTGATAGCGGTTGCCGATGGTTATTTCACGGGCCTGCAGAAAAACGACGGCAAGGGAATCAACGGCACAGGCACGTATCCGTTTACGAACGATTGCCATCGTGTCGAGAATGGATCTCCGACGACGAATGTTCCTCGTCCGGCGAATGAGCCTCCGGGGACGATCAATGCCTTCGCGATGGATTGCCTGTCGCAGTTCAAACTCGGATACTACTTCGTCGTTCAGAACATCCATGACAGGCGATATCCGGTGGTTGATCAGGAGCGCGGTATCGTATGGGCGCACGTGGTTTTTGACCAGGGAACCGTCAACTCCGGGTGTTCTCTCCACAGGCCAGGAGTACACGTTTCGCGGATTCAATCGGCCGTCGAGCATCCTCGTAACCGAAGCATTCCTTATCGAAAACGGGAAGATCCGGCGGGTGGAAATGGTCGGCCCCTCCGTTCCATACCATTTGAACTCGGCGTGGCCGGGGGGCCGGAGTGGCAACTAGCCCGGACTTCTGAAGAGCCGAGATCGGATTCGGATAAGCCACGGATTAAACGGATTTAACGGATTGAATCCGTTAAATCCGTTCAATCCGTGGCTTATCTGATTTGTGCAGTATGTTAGATTCACAGTCGATAGTCTGGCTAAGGAGATCTGTTACACGAATGCGTTTTAAAGCGGTTGTGATCGTATGTCTGATTTTTCTGTGTTTCTCGTCTGATGCGTTTTCTTACTCGGTTTTAACTCACGAAGCCATTATCGATTCCGTGTGGAAGGACTCTATCCAGCCGCTACTGAAACGGCGATTCCCGCGCGCTACGGACCAGGAATTGAAGGCCGCACATGCGTATGTCTACGGCGGCAGCATCATCCAGGACATGGGGTATTACCCCTTCGGTTCGAAGT
This sequence comes from uncultured Acidobacteriota bacterium, assembly GCA_963738025.1. Taxonomy (GTDB): domain Bacteria; phylum Acidobacteriota; class Terriglobia; order 20CM-2-55-15; family 20CM-2-55-15; genus 20CM-2-55-15. The sequence continues at coordinate 834,905 of CAVTWA010000005.1, forward strand.
TCTTCACCGACCTCACCCACTACGTTCGCAGTGGCGACTTTGTCTCCGCGATGCTGCGTGACTCCGTCACGCTGTACGAGTACGCGTTTGCTCTCGGCGCGATGGCACATTATGTGGCGGATACCGAAGGGCATCCGCTGGGGACGAACCGTGCAGTGCCGATTCTATATCCCAAATTGCAGCGGAGATACGGCAATGAAGTGACGTACGCGGAAGACCCCGCGTCGCATCTCAAAACGGAATTCGGTTTCGATGTTCTCGAGGTCGCCAAAGGCAGATATCGCACCGGATACGTACCGCGACTTCATCGGATTCGAAGTCTCCAAGCCGCTGCTGCAGAAAGCCTTTCAGCATACCTATGGTCTCGATCTCGACGATGTTTTCGGCACACTTGATCTCGCTATCGGGACCTATCGAAGGACGGTCAGTGGCTTGATTCCCAAGATGACGCAGGTCGCATGGGAAATGAACAAAGACGACATTCAGAAGAGCCAACCAGGGATGACACGAGATAAATTCCTGTTTAACGTATCGCGTGCCGATTATGAAAAAAATTGGGGAACTCAATACCAGACGCCAGGATTCGGATCACGAGTTCTCGCGGTCAGTCATTCGTATTCTTCCAAAAGTCGGACCTTTGCAGGCGCTTTCGTTCCGCATGCCGACTCCGCAGGCGGAAAAACTTTTCATGGATAGTTTCAATGCCACAGTGGATCGAGATCGATCGCTGCTTGCGGCCGAGCGGACGCGGGCCGATCAATTTACCGATTTGAACCTGGATGTAGGAAAAGTGACAACGGCGGGAATGTACAGGATGTCCGACGACACTTACGCAAAACTGGTGAAGGAACTCTCAAAACACCAATTTGCCGCGATGCCGCCGGAGCTTCGTGAGAACATTCTTGCGTTCTATAAAAATGAGGACGCGCCCGTTTCGACCAAACGACATCATAGGGACTGGGCGAAATTACAGCAGCAGTTGGCAACGCTGAAGAGTGGGACAACTACAAAGTGAAACTTTACGAATTCCGCGAAACGAACGGGATCGATTCCTTAATTCAAATCGAGAGAGACGCTCCGGTGGCCCGTGCGGGGGAAGTTTTGATCCGAATGCATGCGGTATCGCTGAACTATCGCGATCTTCTGATTGCGCAAGGCCGATACGCCCGTGGGCTGAAGCTGCCCCTGGTCCCGTTATCCGATGGCGCCGGCAAGGTCGCTTCCGTAGGGCACGGTGTCACCCGAGTCCAGCGGGGCGATCGAGTGGCCGGAATCTTCATGCAGAACTGGTTGAGCGGCGAGGTCTCGCCGTATGTTGCACGAAGTGCCCTTGGCGGATCGGTCGACGGCGTGTTCGCGGAGTATGTCGTTTTTCATGAGAGCGGCGTCGTTCAGATTCCGTCTCATCTGTCGTATGAGGAGGCCGCCACATTGCCGTGCGCGGCTGTGACGGCATGGAATGCCCTCACGACATCCGTGCTGAAGCCGGGTATTACGGTGCTCGTTCAGGGAACCGGAGGCGTGTCTACTTTCGCTCTCCAGTTCGCAAAAATGGCTGGCGCGCGCGTTCTCGTGACATCCAGCAGCGACCAGAAGTTGAAGAAAGCTGCGGAAATGGGAGCTGCCGACGGCATCAATTACCGGAGTAATCCAGATTGGGACAAGGCTGTTGTCGAACGGACGGAAGGGATCGGCGTAGACCACGTCATCGAAGTAGGCGGTCCAGGCACGCTTGCCCGAAGCCTGAATGCGGTGCGCGTCGGCGGAAGAATCAGTCTGATCGGCCTGCTAACGGGTGCGGACGTGACGGTGAATCCGATGCCCATTTTAGGGAAGCAGATTCAAGTCCAAGGCATCTTCGTGGGATCACGCGACATGTTCGAGGCGATGAACCGCGCCATTACGCTCCATCAGCTGCGTCCGGTCGTTGACCGTGTTTTTGCCTTTGAGGAAGCTCGCGAGGCACTGCGGTATATGGAAAGCGGGCAGCATTTCGGGAAAATCGTGATCAAGATATAGGTTCAAGTACAATCTTGCGCATGCGCCAACGCAAAATCGCCATTGTCACGGGTGCGGGCAGCGGTATTGGACGCGCGGTGAGTCTCGCTTTGGAAGGCGATGGTTATTCTGTCGTCCTCGCCGGCAGGCGAGCGGAGGAGCTCGAAAAGACGGCCTCCCGGGCGACACGTTCGGACAGCATGATCATCGCTCCAACCGACGTCGCAAAACCCGATTCGGTGCGCGCGCTGTTTACTAAAACCGCGGAAGCCTTCGGCCGACTGGATCTGCTCTTCAATAATGCCGGAACTGCGGCGCCCGGTATACCGATGGAAGACTTATCGTTTGAACAGTGGACCTCGGTCGTCGATGTCAATCTGACCGGAGCCTTCTTGTGCGCCCAGGAAGCCATAAAGATGATGAAGTCGCAACAGCCCCGCGGCGGACGCATCATCAACAATGGGTCTATTTCGGCGCATGCTCCGCGGCCCAATTCGGCTCCTTACACTGCCACCAAACATGCGATTACCGGTTTGACGAAGTGCATTTCACTGGACGGCCGGAGGCACGACATCGCGTGCGGCCAGATCGATATCGGCAATGCGGCAACGGAGATGACCGAGCGGATGGCCGCTGGGGTCGCGCAGGCCAATGGTTCGACCATGGTCGAGCCGCGTATGGATTTGACACATGTGAGCGACGCCGTCTTGTATATGGCGAACTTGCCGCTGGAGGCAAATGTTCAGTTCATGACTGTGATGGCTACCAAGATGCCATTCATTGGCCGTGGTTGATTCGGATTTGTCACAAGCCAAGGTGGGATTCGGATAAGCCACCGATTTAACGGATTGAATCCGTTTTGAATCCGTTCAATCCGTGGCTTGTCAACTCCCTGGGCAAAGACTCGTCAGAAAGTCATGTCAGTATTGAGAGGATCACGATGCGCTACCGAATTGATCTAGTAATATCGTGTCTGTTTCTGTTCTTCATGGGTGCCGCCAGGCTGGCTGCCGAAGATGCAGCGACGATTTACCGGCAGGCCTGTGCGTCCTGTCACGATACCGGCGAGAACCGGGCGCCTGCGCGCGACGCACTCCGCGCGATGCGGCCCGAGCGGGTCCTGGCAGCAATGGAAAGCGGTCCGATGATATCCATGGCAAATCGCCGCACTCCTGCCGAGCGCCGCGCTCTGGCGGAGTTTCTCAGCGGCAAATCTTTCGATCAGCCGCTGGATACAAAACCCGCCGCGACCGCCATGTGCAGCGCGCCTTCCGGCCCGCTTACGATTACCTCTGATGGATCGTGGAATGGCTGGGGAGTGAGCACGACGAACACGCGCTTCCAGGCCTCGCCAGGGTTCACGGCCTCCGACGTCCCTCGACTGAAACTCAAGTGGTCCTTCGGTTTTCCAGGAGAGCTCAGTGCAAATGCTCAGCCCGTTGTGGCCGGCGGCCGCGTATTCGTTGGTAGCCCGACGGGCATCGTCTATGCGTTGAACGCACAGTCCGGCTGTATCTACTGGTATTTCCAGGCAGCCGCCGGTGTGCGCACCGCAATCAATATTTCGCAAATCGCCACGAATGGAAGTTCCCGTACGGCGGCCCTATTCGGAGATCTGAACGCCAACGTGTACGCGGTCGATGCGGCAACAGGTGCATTAATCTGGAAAACAAAGGTCGATAACTTTCCGCTCGCCCGCGTAACGGGTTCTCCCGTCTTTTTCGACGGGCGATTGTACGTCGGCGTTGCCTCGGGTGAGGAGATTGGCGCCGTACCGACGGATTACGAATGCTGCCGGTTCCGCGGCAGTATGGTGGCGCTGAACGCCGCAACCGGTGATCCGATGTGGCGGACATATACGATCACCGAAGAGGCTCGGCCGACAAAGAAAAACAAGTCCGGCACTCAGATGTGGGGACCTTCCGGCGCCCCCATCTGGACGAGCGCTGCCATTGACCCCCAGCGAGACGTTCTCTATGTCACGACGGGCGATAACTACAGCGACCCTCCGTCAGCCACTAGCGACGCATTTATGGCACTGGACCGCAATACAGGCAAGATCCTGTGGTCGCGCCAGATGACATCCGGCGACGCATATACCAGCGCCTGCCGCATGCCCGACAAGGCAAACTGTCCTGACGCGAATGGTCCCGATGTGGATTTTGCTTCATCGCCGATTCTGGTAACGCTGGCAAACGGCCGCCGGGCTCTGGTTGCTGGACAGAAGTCCGGTGTCGTTCATGCGGTGGACCCGGACCGTGAGGGCGCCGTTCTCTGGTCCACGCGAATCGGTAAGGGCGGCACTCTTGGCGGCGTTCAGTGGGGCTCTGCTGCCGACCAGTCGAATATCTATGTTGCCTTGTCCGACCTCGGTCGCATCTCGCTGTCATATTCCGCCAGTTCGGACGTGGATCCGAAGGCCGGCGGAGGCATGTTCGCCTTACGGCTGGATAACGGCGAGCGCGTCTGGTACACACCCGCGCCTGAGTGCGGTTCCCGGCCTCGATGCAGTCCTGCGCAGTCCGCCGCTGTCAGCGCCATTCCGGGTGTCGCTTTCTCCGGTTCGGAAGATGGACATCTCCGGGCGTATTCCGCAACCGATGGCAAGATCGTCTGGGATTTCGATACGGTTCGATCTTACGAAACGGCGAATGGCGTATCCGCACGGGGCGGTTCTCTCGATGGTCCGGGTCCTGCAATCGCCGGCGGAATGCTGTTTGCTAATTCAGGCTATGCGGGAAGCGGCGGCATACCCGGCAACGTCCTGCTGGCGTTCTCAGTTGACGGGAAGTAGAAATACCAAAATAATGGCGGCCATGAACCGCCGCACATTTCTATCGGCTGCCGCTATCGGCGGCGCTGCTCTTCGACAGCAGCCGCCGCAAGTCTCTTCAACGCCTTCGGTCCGTGACTGGAACCGGCAAGAGCCCGTTCAGTATCCCGATCCGGACATCATCGCCCTGGATAACCGCTTCCGACGTTACATAGTGAACAATACGGTCATCCGGCGGCTTCATTTCGGTACGCTTTGGGCCGAAGGTCCCGCCTGGAACGGAGTCGGCCGTTACCTTGTATGGAGCGATATCCCGAACAATGTCCAGATGCGCTGGATCGAAGAAGACGGTCGGGTGACCGTCTTTAGAAATCCGTCCGGCTACAGCAACGGCAACACGTTCGATTTCGAAGGACGTCAGCTCTCATGCGAACACGGCGGCCGGCGAGTTGTGCGATATGAACCGAACGGGACGGTTACTGTCATAGCTGAAAAATTTCAGGGAAAGCGATTGAATTCGCCCAACGACATCGTGGTGCATCCCGACGGCAGTATCTGGTTTACCGATCCGAACTACGGAATACGTGGGAACTACGAAGGGTTCAAAGGCGAATCCGAGATGCCGACCGGCGTGTATCGTGTCGATGGCAAGACAGCCCAGATCGAGAAGCTCACCGACGAGTACAGCGGCGCCGACAGCGGTCCTAACGGGATTTGCTTTTCACCCGATTATAAGAAGGTCTACATCGCGGACACGGGTGGCGGCCGGGAGATCAAAGTCTGGGACATCGATGGAAAGTCTATCCGCAACGGAAAACGTTTTGTGCAACTCGATATTCCCGGTACGGGCCAGCCGTCCGCTGCTGACGGGATTCGATGCGATGCGGATGGAAACATCTGGGCAGGGGCGCGTCCCGGTGTGCAGGTCATTGCTCCGAACGGAGATCGCATCGGAATGATCCGGCTGCCGGAAACCTGTGCGAATATCGCTTTTGGTGGGGCTAAGCGGAACCGGTTGTTTATGGTGGCGAGTGAGTCGTTATATTCGGTTTATGTCGAGACGACGGGCGCGCATATTGCGTAAGAGAAAATAAGCCACGAATTTAACGAATTAAACGAAATCAATTCGTTAAATTCGTTCAATTCGTGGCTTATCCGTTTTACTTCTTATCGGGTAAGGCGAAAACGTACAGTGCGAAGCCCTCGTTCGGCGGATTGATCTCCGGCGTGACAGTGTTCGGAACCAACCACGGGCTGCCACCGCCCTTGCCCGTCGTAACAGCAATATATTGCTTCCCGTTGATAGCGAAGGACACCGGGAAGCCCTGGACTGCCGTAGCGAGCTTCGTTTCCCAAAGGGTTTTGCCTGTCTTCACGTCTACCGCATGGAACATCTGATTGCGGTCACCGACGAACGCCACTCCACCTGCTGTCGAGACGACCGCGGTGAGGAATGAGGCTCGCTGCTGGACCGCCCAGACTTCCTTGAGAGTGTTCACATCGTAAGCTGCCAGCTTGCCCAGATTGCCGTCCGTTCCCGGCATTTCATAGAAGGACCGGTTGGCACCGCCCCCGTTGCCCGAGGCTTCCAGGTTTGCGGCCTGGGGAACCATGACCTGGCAGGCTTGAACCAGAGGGGCAATGATCACGCCGGCCGGAGCGTTGTAGCTGGTCGCCGGCCAATTGTGACCTCCGGCGCTGGTGGGGCAGGCGTCGACAGGCTTGCCGAGAGTTTCGTGAAGGATATCGTCGCGATACGTCGGCTTACCGGTCTTGGGATCAAATTTGGTCCAGACATTCTGGAGGACGGTTTCTTTGTGTCCGAGATACTTGCCCGTCTTGCGATCGAGCTTCCACAGGATTCCGTCTTTGCCTATCGTGAACAGCCAGTTCTGTCCGTTCCGGTCCACCAGAACGCGTTCGAAGACGATATCGAGATCAAGCGCTTCACCCGGTGCATGCTGGAAATACCATTGAAGTTTCCCGTCATCCGGATTGATCGCAATCGTCGAATTGGCGTAGAGGCCATCCCCTTCGGTACCGCGGGTGAGCGTCATCCAGGGCTTGGCTTGAGCGGTTCCCCAGAAGGTCAGGTTGAGCGCAGGGTCGTAGCTTCCGGTGATCCACATTTCGCCACCGGCCCGATTTTTATCGGGCAGGTTGCCCCACGATTCAGCGCCCTTGTTGCCGGTGGTCGCGATCGTGTAGAACCGCCACAACTGTTTGCCTGTCTGGGCATCGTAAGCGCTCATGAAGCATTTTTCTTCCTGGTAGCGCTGGCATCCGCCCAGGCCTTCGAGGATCTTGCCGTTGATGACGAGAGGACCGCTGGAGTTGCTGTAGCCTTGAGCAATTTCCGTATCCCAGACTTTGCCGCCTTTGCGGGCATCAAGAGCGATGACGCGATTACCGCTCGCGATATAGAGCTTGTCTTGATAGATGCTGATGCCGCGCATCGCAATGTTCGAACCCAGGTGGTTCTCCCAGATGACTTTTCCACTGAGGCCGTCGATGGCCTGCATGATCCCGCCGGTGTTGGCCAGATAGATCACACCATTGTGGACGATCGGGGCTGGTTGGTTGGTACCGCCCTCATGCATTGGCGACATCCAGACCAGCTTCAGGTCCTTGACGTTGTCGCGGTTGATCTGGTCGAGCGGGCTGTAATCGGAGGCGAAGTAGTCGCGCCGGATCATCAGCCAGTCGGCTTTATCAGGATTGCGAAGCATGGCGTCGGTGACCGGAACGAAATTCGGCACTTCACCGGTGACGGTGAGTCCAGTGGGGCCGGCCTCGGCTGCCGGAGCTCCGCCGGCGCCCGCACGTTGTCCGCGTGCTCCGCCCTGCCCGCCGCGTCCGCCTTGTCCACCTTGAGCACCTTGTCCAGCGCGCTGCCCGCCTTGTCCGGCAGGCGCCTGCTGGGCAGTGACGACGAGAACACTCAAGACGACGATTCCTATCAATCCAAACCAAAGAAGTTTTTTCAGACCGAACATGGGTCCTCCTATTTCAGCAGCCAACCCAGCAGGTGGCCATTTGGCATTCCCTCGCTCTGAATCTGGACATACAATTTGCCCTTCTTGAGCGCATCAACCTGATCGGGAGATAAATCGAAAGTGCCGGAGATTGTACCGCTAGTTCCGGTTCCTGTTTTCGCTAATGTGAGATCGAATAGCGAATTTCCGCGGACCCCCGTTATCGCGCCTACCCGGAGGTTGGCGACTGTCGCCGGGGATGCGAGCTTGTCGAACGAGCCGTTGATCGAAAGTTTCCTGCCGGTGAGCACGGCAGAGGCGGATCCGGCTCCCGCTACGTTGGGAACCTGGGTGCCCAGGGGCGGCGCCGAAAACAGCCGGATTTTGAATTTTTCTTCACTTTGCGCCTGCAACGACAGGCCGGACAATTGCGCGCAAATCCCGATTGCGAGCACCAGCATAGACCAGTTCTTGAATTTCATACCTTGACTCCAAAAAGATGCCCCAAGCATCGGCCCTAGCATACTCAGTGTCAAAAGAAAAATCATGGGGTTAATCGGGAAGGGATTCAGGACCCTTGCAGGCGGACGGTGTTCGAATGAGTCGCGGGCTTCAGCCCGCGTTCGGGTGCGGATAACTCCAACATCATTCGATACCCGAACGCGGGCTGAAGCCCGCGACTACATGCTAAATCGCAAATTGTGCGGAACGGCGGGTCACTTACGACCGAGACCCGTTTTGGCGACCAGGTATTCGCGAGATTGATTCAACAAACGCGTAATTCTTGCCATATCGACTCCGATGAGCTTGCCTTGCGACTTCAGCATTTTCCCGGCGACAAAGACCGTATCGACATTGCTGGTATCCATGTTCAGCACGACCGCCCCGTAAGCATTGTTGACGGGTATGACATTGATCTGATCCGTTCGCAGCATGACGATATCTGCGTCCTTGCCTGGTGTGAGTGTCCCGACTTTGCGCTCCAGCCGATTGTCGATCGCGCCTTGAATCGTCGCGAACTCGACAACTTCACGCGCGGTGAGGAGCGGCGGCAGAGTTTTTTCGCCCGCCCGTTCGCGGGCAAGGCGTTGCATGCGTTGCAAGGTGAACACGGCGCGCATCTGTGTAAAGAAGTCACCCGGCATTTCGGTCTCGACGTCGACGCTGAGGCTGGGCCGGATGCCGTGGTCCAACGCCGGCTGGATGGCGGGTATGCCGTGGCCCATTTCCATCTCGATCGGGCAGGCAATTGAAATGTGTGCCCCGACCTTCGCCACCAGCTGCCATTCCGCTTCAGTCAAATTGTTCGCATGCACGCAGGTAACGTCGGAACGAACCATGTCTGCAATCGGCAACAGCTGATTTGCGCCGTTCACATGGACCGTGATCGGCGCTCCGACTTCGCGCGCAATGGCCCAGTCGGCGGGAGTCACGCCGGCGGCCATGGCCAGCGTCAGAAGTTGATCTTCGGAAGAGAAGTATTGTTTGCGAAGCCGGCGAATATCTTGAGGAAACTGATTCGATGGACCGGGGGCGCCTCCGCCAAAGGCATACACGCCGCGGATTCCAGATTCGCGAAGGCCGCGGATCGCAGCATCCGTGTGTTCCGGACTGTTGCCGATGTGGGACCAGTCCAACATGGTCGTCACGCCCGCATTGACGGCACCCAATGAGATGACCAGATCTCCGATGTAGGCGTCTTCAGGACGATATGCCGCCCGGGCTGTCCCGGTAATGTCGCGCGTGTACTCACTCAGAACGCCGTCCGGAAGAATGTTGCGGAGGGGGCCCTCCCAGGCATGGCGATGCGTATCGATGAATCCGGGCATCACGATCATGTTCGACGCATCGATGACCCTGCCGGAGGCACGGATATTCGGTTGAACAGATACGATCCTGGACCCCTGAATCAAAACGTCGGCTTTATCGAAGTCGCCCACGGATCGGTCGAGTGTCAACACACGGCCGCCTTTAAGGAGGGTCGTGCCCCCGGGGGCAGGAATCTGAGGCATGGTTGCAAAGGCAAGCGCGGTGGCGCCTGTTTTCAAAAAAGTACGTCGGGATGTTTCCATGGGGTATATATTTTGCGGCATCTATGACTGTTCGCGAACTCGAAATCGAAAACTCTTCGGCGACGTCCTTCAGCCGCTGGTTTATTCCGATCGGCGCCGTTGCAGTGCACATCTGCATTGGCTCGGTGTACGCGTGGAGTACCTTTAATCGACCGATCCAGTCGTTATTTCCCGCCGAACCCTGGTGGTTCAGTCCACCTTATACGACGTTCACCGCGGCGCTGGTCCTGCTCGGATTAAGTGCTGCGTTCGGTGGACCATGGGTCGAGCGCCGAGGCCCGCGCGCCGCTGCAACCGCTGCTGCGTTGTTTTTCGGGATCGGTCTGACCATCGGCGGAATCGGTCTGGCGGTCCGCCAGCCGATCCTGGTTTTTCTGGGAATGGGTGTCGTTGGAGGAATCGGCTGCGGGCTCGGCTACATCGCTCCTGTGAGCACCCTGGTGAAGTGGTTTCCCGACCGCAGAGGCATGGCGACCGGAATGGCCATCATGGGTTTCGGAGGCGGGGCCTTCCTCGCCGCGTCCTCCAATGCGTTCTTCATCGAGAAACTGGGCGTTGCCAATACGGTCATCGGCTTCGGCATAACGTATCTGGTCGTCATGCTGGCCGGCGCACGTATTCTTCGCCGTCCGCCGACGGGGTGGAAGCCTTCCGGCTGGACGCCGCCAACAACGACGCACCGGATGATCACGGATCGCAGCGTGTCGCGCAACCAGGCCGTCCGTACCACCCAGTTCTATCTCCTCTGGGCCATTCTCTTCATTAACGTCACAGCAGGCATCGGCATTCTGGCGCAGGCATCGCCGATGATTCAGGATTTGTTTTCCAAGACACCGGCCCAGGCAGCATTCATCGTCTCGGTGATCAGCATTTTCAATGCCGGCGGACGTTTTTTCTGGGCCTCAAGCTCGGACTACATCGGCCGGCGGAACACATACACGCTGTTCTTCGTCGTTCAATTCTGTTTGTTTGTGTTGATTCCTGGCCTTGCGGCGAGCGGGAACTGGCCCGTCTTCCTGGGCAGCCTGTTTATCGTGTTCACGATGTACGGAGGGGGATTTGCGACGATACCCGCGTTTCTGGCCGACATCTTCGGTCCGGAGAATGTCGGCGCGATTCACGGTGCGACATTGACGGCATGGAGCGCTGCTGCCGTCGCGGGCCCCGTCATCATCACCGAATTATCGAATCGTGCAAAAGCCGGGTTGGCCGTCGGCGCCAGCAAGATCCATGTGTATGACACGCCGCTGCAGGTGCTGGCTGTGTTGCTGGCCGTTGGATTCGTCTTGACCCTGCTCGTGAAACCTCTGTCAAAGCGATAGAAATCAGGAACACAAGAAGCACAAGAGGCGCCAAGAATTTCTGGCGCCTCTTGTGCTTCTTGTGTTCCTTCCGCTTTTCTTAAAACGCGAGGCGCATCGCCAGTTGTGCCGTCCGTGGCGCTCGCGCGCTCGACACGACACCGAAATCCGCGGCGCCAAGGGTGAACCCTGGAATGTTGAAAATAGCATGGTTGAGCAGGTTGTAAAACTCGCCGCGTACGTCGATCTTCACTCCCTCTTTGACCTGGAAACTCTTCTCCAGGGTGGCGTCCGTTGTGATCACCGGAGCGGCGCGTAGACCGGATCGGGGCGAGTTCCCAAAGGTGAGCGGAGCCGGATTCACGAAGGCTGTTGTGTCGAACCAGCGACTCACGGTGCGTTCGCTCGAGGTCAGCCCGGCATTATGCAGAAGATTGGGCCGCAACGGGCCAGCCGGGAAGGCATTCGTCGTGTTGGTCGAAGTGAGGACGGTAAATACAGGTCCGGATTCCGCGTTCTCCAGAAGGCCCAACTTCAGGCCTTTGAGCTTCGGCAATTCGTAGAGCAATTCGCCGACGAAGCGGTGAGGCACATCGCTGCCGCTGAGACCCTTATCCAGGTTGCGATGGTACGCATCCATGTAGCTGCCGGTATTGCCGAACTCATTGGCGGCTTCGACGTCGTCGATGAATTTAGAAAATGTGTAATGGACCAGGAAGGACAGCCGGCCACTCATGCGCTTTTCGGCACGGATGAATCCCCCGTGATACGTAGAGTTTCCGATCGATGGATTGATCCATGAAACATTGCTGAACTGTGGAAACGGACGCACAAGCTGCGCTTTACCAGCCGTCATCAGCTCGGGGGCAACCTGATTCAAACTGAGATCGTTGCCCGTCAGATGATGGCTGACATTCCCGATGTAGCCGAGTTCGACCAGAAGGTTGTTGGCGACTTCGCGTTGAATTCCAAAATTGTACTGATACGAGATGGGTGCGACCTGTTTCGGATTGAAAAAGGAAACGGATGTATTCGGCGTCTGTCCTGCCGGGACAGCTCCGAAGCCCGGAGTCAGCGGCTGCCGTGCCGCCGCCGGGAACCCGTCGCGCAGCTGCAGAACCGTCTGAGTCTCGGCCTGAGCTACCGCATAACTTGCGGAAGTGGAGAAGCCTGACGAAGCGACGTCTCCGATGGTATTACTGATTGTCGGGCCATAGAAGATGCCGGCGCCGCCGCGAATGACGGTTTCGGTTTTTCCGGGAATCCGGTAGGCAAACCCGAAGCGCGGTCCGATATTGTTCCAGTCTGACGCATAGGCGCGAACAGGTGTGCCGTTGATTCCGGCGAAAGTTACAACCCCCGGGGTACCCGATACTGGATTGATGGCGACGGGATCGAAAGAGTTCATCTTGTTACCAACGACCCATCGCGGGAATTCGACGTCATACCGAATGCCGGCATTGACGGTCAGCCGGTCTGTGACGCGCCAGTCATCTTGTGCATACAAGGCAAGGTAGGATGCACGAGATGGAATCTTGTCCGAGACCTGAATGCTTGCCGCGTTCACCTGTCCCAGCAGGAAGCTGGCGAGAGGATTTCCGGTTGTTGACGAGGAGCCCGGTAAGTCGGTTATCAAAGATGTAAACGTGAAGTTGCCGGCCGAACCACGATCGCGGATTTCATCGTTGGCGCCGACCCGATACTCTGCCCCGAACTTGAATGCATGGCGTCCATGCGACCACGAAACGGCGTCCAGGAACTGCTGATCAAGGATGGGCGTTTGAAAGCGATAAACCATCGTTGGATTTCCCAGCGCTGCTCCAGTGTTGGGAACCGTCACATTGCCGGCCACGTAACCGGCGGGCACTCCGTAGCCCGCAATGTTAAAGGCCGGAAAGGCTGCGTCGGTGACGCCTGTGAGACCGATCTTTGCCGCCAGGTTTTCCCCATATCCAGGCCGCGAATCCAGGAATTTGCGGCGGAGGTAGCTGTAACGGAACTCATTCGTGACGGAGCGCCCGAAAGTGTGCGTGTACGCTGTCAGGAGACTCTGCACCCGCACATCGGTGATATCGGCAAGCGGGTCGGCTGCCGGGATGCCGTAGGTTCCGGTGTTGTTCGTCGCGGCATCATTGATGTAGTAGCGTGCCGTCACCAGATCCGCAGGGCCGAATTGGTGGTCGAGCCGGCCGACAACGATATTCCTGCTCAGGACGTTCCTGCTGCTGCCGATATAATTGTTGGCGTTGGTGGCGGAACCCGCGCGATTGGGTAGCGGAAAGTAGTTGAGCGCAGCCAACGCTACCGGATCGATGCGGTTCGTCGGAATCACATTGTTCAGGAATTGCTGGCGCGTGGCGGCCGTAGAACCGGTTGCAGGGTCGTAAATCTTGATCAGATTTCCCGCCTGATCCCGCAGATCCGAGAAATCGCCTTGCCGTTCCTGTAATGTCGGAACGGTGGACGTCGTATCAAAGGCGGTCAATTGCCGCGTCTGCTCCCAGGTCGCAAAGAAGTGAGTCTTGTCCTTGATAATCGGTCCACCGATGGTTCCGCCATACTGGTTCAGCTTTACAGGCGACCTCTTCGTTGCGAAGAAATTGCGGGCATTTAAAACCTCGTTTTGCAGCGATTCGAACACGCTGCCGTGATACTGATTGGTACCGGAGCGCGTGGCCATGGTGACAATGCCCCCTGTGGAGTGTCCATATTCGGCCGAATAGTTGTTGGCGATGACCTTGAACTCCTGCATGGCATCGACAGGAAGGCTGGTCAGTTGTTGTGGCCGCGTCAGCCCGACGGCATTGGACACGTTCCCGCCATCCAACGTGAAATTCTGATTGCGCGCCCGTCCGCCGGCGATGCTGAACACCGGATAATTTTCGGCTGTGCCGGTTCCCGTATCGATCATCACCACGCCCGGCGCCAGCGCCGCAAGTGATGACGCTGCGCGGTTTGGCAAGGGCAGCGCCGCCACCATTTCGCGCGTGACGGCCTGTCCGATGTCCGAAGTTTGCGATTCGATCAGAGGCGCCGCTTCCGTGACGTCCACGGTCTGGCCGATCTGACCCACTTGCAGCACGAGGTCGATGGCGATCGTCTGGCTGACCTGAAGGGTGATCGGTCCCCGGGTCAGCCGGTCGAAGCCGACAAGAGAGGCTTCAATACGATAGGGTCCCGGAGGCAGCGCCGAAAAACGATAGGCTCCTGTTTCATTCGTGATGGTTTCTTGCTTTGCTCCCGTTTCCTGATTTGTGACCGAGACTTCAACTCCTGGAATCGCGCCGGTCGAAGCATCCGTAACCGTCCCCGTGATAACACTCGTTCCGGTTTGCGCCTGCAAAACGCCTGATAACATGACAATGAATCCCAATACTCCGAAAGTGCGCAGCTTGTATTTCATAAGTCTAGTTTCTCTATAGGGTGTATCAGTTAATAAGTCAAAAAAATTTACCGCAGACTATGTTTCAGCATTGCCATTTCCGCTAACGTCTTCGATTCTAATATGTTAGCGGTAGAATCCCGGACTTCTTTGAAGATCATCCTTATCCCACAGGTCTCTTCATCTGGACATTCCGCGCATCGTTCGTAGGCCATCTGGCTGACGCACGGTAGTAGTGCAAGCGGGCCATCCAGAGCCCGAATTAATTGGCCGACGGAAATTGTTTCGGGAAGGCGGTTCAAGTAATAGCCGCCGCCTTTGCCTTTTTTGCTTTGCACGAAACCGCTTTTTTTGAGCTCGAGAAGAATCAACTCCAAGAATTTCAGAGGAATTCGTTCTTTCTTGGCGATGTCTCCAATAAGGAGCGGACCGTTTCCGTATTCTCTGGCCAGGACTGTCATCGCTTTAAGCCCATATTTGGCTTTCTTGGAGAGCATTTATATAAACTCGATCAAGTTACTAGAGTAATGTAGCGAGAGCACGATCAGGATGTCAATGAAATCTGTGGGAGGGCGCATAAGTTATAGTCGCGGGCTTCAGCCCGCGTTCGGCATTCGCATAGTGTCGCATTGGGGCTTGAGCCGGGCCTGGGCTGAAGCCCGCGACTACAGGAGGGAATGCGATTTTGTGCCGGTTAGTGCCAGCGGACGATCGTCAGCATGTTGGAGTAATCATCAGTCCAGGGCTGAATTGCGTCAGGTTTCTCAACGTCGGACCAGTTCATGTCGTCCTGAAGGACGCCGAAATCGTCGGCCTGACGAGCGGCGACGACGTAGTCGGAGCTGGCCTTTCCCGTAGGTTCTTCATCGTCATCGTATCGGACGAGGCCCTCGAGGCCCGCATCAAGCAGGACGGCGGAGACCAGTCCTTCAACATCCATATACCGGTTGGATACATGGAACAGGATCAGTCCATTCGGTTTCAACTTTTTCAGATACATCTGTACGGCTTCCCGCGACACGAGATGGGCGGGTATCGAATCGGAATTGAAGGCATCCAGCATCAGGACGTCGAACTCGCCGTCTGGTTCTTTCTCGATCGCCAACCTCCCGTCGCCGATGACAATGTTGCAGTCGGTCGCGCAGCGTCGCAGGTAGGTGAAAAAGCCGTTGGCGATTACCGGAACCTGAGGGTCGATATCGAAAAACGTGATGTGCCGGCCGGGGCGCGCCCATCCGGCCATGCTGCCGGTTCCGAGACCGACGACGGCGACGTGCTGGTTCGGCCTGCTGCTGATCAGTTTCATGATGTCACCGACCGGGCCGGTCTCGTGGTAGTACGACAGAGGTTTTCCGATTAAAGTGGAATCCTGACTTTCGACTCCGTGCAGCGTGTCGCCGTGCAGCAATTTGCGCATGTTGGAGTCGACGTCGAACACGACTTTTTTAATACCGAAGAAATTGCGATCGATATGCAGGACCTGGTAGTCGTCCAGAAAGCCGGGAAGTACCAGGTGGTATCCCGCAATCAGCACCACGAGGCAAAACGCGAACCGCATTCGACGCTTCAGCGCCAGTAATGCAACCAGAACGAGAACGGCATCCGCGGCCAGAGAGGTTTTGACATCTTCGGTGACGTCGACACTCGCCCACTTAAAGGCGTACCAGGTGAGCGCGATCAACAGGGCGATAAGGACGGGATACCCCCAGTCGGCCCAGCGTATCCTCTCGTCTTTTCCCCGCGTTTCACGGAAGAACGCGATCAGGGCGACGAGCAGGGGATACTCGATGACCGTACTGAACACGAATGGCGCAATCACGGCGACAAACACGCCACCGAGCGCGCCACCAAGCGCAACCCAGAAATAGAATTCCGTCAATCGAGCTGCGGGCGGTCGCCGCGACGCAAGCGTGGTATGGCAGAGGAGGGCGCCTGCGAACAGTACAAGCAGATGCGATCCGAGCACCCATTTCAACGATCGGCCGGCGACGGGTTGGGAGACCGCGACAAGGGGAAAGAGAACCAATAATACAAGCGGAACCGTAACGGATAAAATCCGCGGCGAAATCCGAAGCCGCCGCGCAAACGCGATCATGAAGGTAACGAGATAAATCGCAAGCGGCATGACCCACAGAAAGGGCACCGACGCCAGGTTCAGCAGCATGTGGTTGGTTACTGCGAGCATCAGCCCCGACGGTACAAAAGCAGCCGCCAGCCAGAAAAGCCGCTGCGACCACGTTGGCGGTAACGCCGGAAGATCGGGCGCAGGTCCGGTTTGCACGCCCATCGCCGATGGACTCCGGGAGACGTGTTTCCAGACTACGGTCGCGCCGCCAAATAACAGAAGCACTAAACCCGTATACCCCGCGAACCAGTACGAACTTTGGAGCCGCACGCCCCAGCGTGGTTCGATGAGCAACGGATAGGCGAGCAAAGCCAGCAAACTTCCGGCATTGCTTACGGCATACAAGAAGTACGGATCTCTTCCCGATGCCGTCTGCGTTTTGGACAACCAGTTTTGAAGAAGGGGCGCCGTTGTGGAAACAATGCAGAAGGGAATCCCGACGGAGCGAATCAAAACACCAAGAAGCCAGAGCGTCGGATGTGAGCTGGCGGCTTCGTCCGGCCGGGCGGCGAAATGAATCGGAAGAAAGAGAAGGGTGAGCAGCATCATTGCTGCATGCACGCCGATCTGAACCCGCACATTCGCGTACCGTTCCAGCACATGCGCATAACCGTAACCTGTCAGCAGCATCAGCTGAAAAAACAGCAGGCAGGTGATCCATACGGCGGCCGCGCCCCCCAGGAACGGCAACATCATCTTTCCGATCATCGGCTCGCAGCAGAACAGCAGAAATGCGCTCAGGAAAATTGTCGGAGCAAATAGAAGGATGACATTCAGGCTTGGGGCCTTGGTGATGATACTTTCTTCCGTGGCTGACGGCATACAACTCCGGCAGTTATATAACACATGACTACTTTTAAAGTCCTGATGGAATACGACGGCACGCGCTACAGCGGCTGGCAGGAACAAAAAAATGCGCGGACCGTCATGGGCGAGCTGCGTAAAGCAGCGGTTGAGATTCTCGGGAAAGAAATCGAGCTGCAAGGCGCAGGCCGGACCGACGCGGGTGTCCATGCCCTGGGGCAAGTGGCCCATATCCGGGTCGCCTCAGCCATAAAGCACAATCCGGAAGTGATCAGACGCAAACTCAATGATCTGCTGCCTGCCGATATCGTTGTCCTGGATATCCAGGCTGCGCCCCGCAGCTTCCACGCCCGCCACGATGCCCGGAGTCGCGTTTATATTTACCAGATTTCCCGACGGAAGCAGGCCTTCACCAAACGATATGTATGGTGGGTGAAAGAGGAACTCGATATCAAGGCGATGCAGGCCGCGACCGCCATGCTGGTCGGGCGGCATGACTTCATCTGCTTTCGTGCCGCGGACGCCGCAAGGCCCGACGAGTCGACGATCGTGGTTGTCGAGAATGCCAGCATCGAAACGGAAGAGGACATTATTCAGATCCGGATCGAGGCGTCGCATTTTCTCTGGCGGATGGTCCGGCGTGTGGTTGGCGTCATCGTCAAGGTGGGGAAGCGGGAAGTGGGTCTGAACGACTTTGCGAAATTGTTGGACGCCCAGGGCCATCCGAAACTGGATGTGGCTGCCTGGACTGCACCGGCGTCAGGGTTGTTTCTGGAGGAAGTGCATTATTAATAAGCCACGGATTGAACGGATTTAACGGATGGGCGCATTCACAGGCTGTTTCATGCGCCCATCCGTTAAATCCGTTCAATCCGTGGCTTATCCGATTCATTGAACCCCGATGTCTTCGTTCCAAAGCGCCGGGTTTTCGCGGATAAATTTTTCCATTAACGTCTTGCATCTCTCATCGTCAAGGACGACCAGCTCCACGCCGCTCGACCGCAGTAACGATTCTTCTCCCAGAAATGTGCGGTTTTCGCCAATGACGACCTTTGGAATTCCGTATAGGAGAATCGCGCCCGTGCACATCGCACAGGGCGACAGGGTCGTATAGATCGTGGACTTCCGGTAAACGGCGGCGCTCTGCCTGCCGGCATTCTCTAACGCGTCCATTTCGCCGTGCAGGATGGCACTCTTTTTCTGGACTCGGCGATTGTGCCCGCGGCCGATGATCTCTCCGCTAAAAACCAACACCGAGCCTATCGGTATGCCTTGTTCGCGGAGACCTGCTTCGGCCTCTTCGATCGCCGCCAGCATAAATTTATCCATAGCCAGATATTACCGCTACAATGCTGCGGCGATGGCTAATGTTCGACTGAAGCGCGCGATGGGTCTTCAGGACCTGGTGTTCTTTTATCTGGTCACCGCACTCAGCCTGCGATGGATCGCGACGGCGGCTGCAGCAGGCCCAAGCTCGATCATTATCTGGATCGCGGGCTGCCTTGCCTACTTTGTCCCCTTGACCTTGTGCGTGCTCGAGCTGTCCTCCCGGTATCCCGAGGAAGGCGGCATGTACATATGGAGCAAAAAGGCATTCGGAGAGTTTGCCGGTTTCATGACTGGCTGGATGTACTGGACCGCGAACCTTCCGTACTATCCGGCTTTGCTTTATTTCGCCGCCGGCAATGCATTGTTCATCGGCGGATCGCGGTGGCAACACCTTTCCACCAGCAGCCTCTATTTTATTCTTGTCGCGATGGGAGGCCTCGCCCTCGGATTTTTTCTGAATCTCGTCGGACTGAATATCGGAAAGTGGCTTCACAATCTCGGCGCCGTCGGATCCTGGCTTCCGGCATTGATGCTGATCGTGATGGGAACCGTGGCATGGTTCCGGTTTGGCTCCGCAACGCACTTCACGAGATCGACGGTTTTACCTTCATTCGACTTCAAGAATGTCTTTTTCTGGTCCACGGTGGCGTTCGCCTTCGGGGGAATGGAGGGCGCGTCAACCATGGGCGATGAGATTCAGCACGCGCGCCGCAATATCCCCCGAGCTCTTCTGATCTCCGGCGTCATTATTACTGTCATTTATATTGTTGCGACAGCCAGCGTCCTGGTTGCCTTGCCTCAGGAGGAAGTGAGCGGACTGCAGGGATTCATGCAAGCGATGGACAAAATGGGAGCCAGAATCGGGCTCCAGGGACTTGCGCCATTTGCCGCGCTGCTGGTGACGATCAGCAGTATCGGAGGAGTCAGCGCATGGTTCGCGGCATCGTCCAGGCTGCCTTTTGTCGCCGGTGTCGACAAATTCCTCCCGCCGCCTTCGGGCGGGTGCATCCCAAATGGCAGACACCATACGTCGCCATGGCCGTTCAGGCGGTGCTTGCCGGCGTGTTTATTTTTCTCGGCCAGGCAGGAACTTCCGTTAAAGGCGCCTACGACTTTCTGGTTGGAATGGGAGTAGTTTCCTATTTCCTGCCGTTCCTTTATATGTTCCTCGCGGTGATCCGGCTCCAGAACGTGCCCGCCGGGCATGGTGTCATGCGGATTCCCGGAGGCAAGCCGGTTGCGATCATCATGGCCGTGTTGGGTCTCGCCACCACGGTGATCTCGAGCATCCTGGCTTGTATTCCTCCGGACGATGAGCCGAATAAGGTTTTTGCCGTGATCAAACTGGTAGCATCAAGCGCTTGCCTTGTCGGAATCGGCGCGGTGGTGTACTGGATCGGCAAAAGACGTTCCCATCACAGCACCGCTGCCAAATCGGAATACAGCAACCTGTGAAACAGATGTTCCCCCGCTTCACGGCGTACCGATAGACGGCCCGCTGCGTAGGAACGCGACTGGAGCCCGCGCTGTACGGATTGACAGATACCGGCGTCTTCTTCCTGGATCGTTTCGCTCAAGCCGATCCTGGCGAGGTTGCGCTTACGGGCGTTCTGCGAAGTGTCGGCGAAGTAGAAGTCGAAGATGACTTCGGTCCGATCGACAGCCAGGGGCAGAACGATGTTCGTATCCATCGCATCGGGATACAGGTTGACCATGAAGTTCGGATAGAACCAGTAATACAAAGCCCGGCCGGCCGGGCGAAGCGGGCTCCACTGCAGGCAGAATCGATTACCGGGTTCGATCTGATAGTCGGCATAGTCGAGGACACTGTCGAGCCCCTGGTGAAGGTGCGGAACGTGATAGCCGCCGTCCAGATAGTTATCGACGAATACCTTCCAGTTACACTCCATCCGGTAGTGGCGCCGCGCGAACCAGTGCAGATGATCGGCGCGCAAATCGGGAATTTCGGCGAATGAGGGAGCAGTGTGAGTGAGATTCACCCACACCCAGTGTTTCCATTCGATCGCCTGGATCGGCATAAGGCTTGTCGCATTGCGGTCGAAATCGCAAATTCCTCCGAGATCCGGGGCAGTCTTCAACCCGCCTTCGAGTGAATACGTCCATCCATGATACGGACAGCAGAGTTCTGTTGCCTGACCGGAGGCAGCGGTCATGACTTCCGCGGCGTGATGCCGGCAGACGTTGAAGAAAGCGCGGAGAATGCCGTCAGTCCCCCGGACCACAACGACTGGTTCGCCGGCAATCGTGCAGGTCGCGTACGAGCCTGATTCGCGCAGCTGTTCCGCGCGCGCTGCAGGCTGCCACGACTTCGAGAAGACCGTTTGTTGCTCCAGGTTCGCGAGTTCGGGGTTTACATACCAGGAACTGGGAATTGTAGACGCTTTCTCCAGAGGTGCGTTTGGATCGTAGCTTTGGATGATTTCTCGAATATCCATTGTAGGGGCCTGTATTATGCGAACAAATAGGCCCGGAGGGCCGTTAGAGCGTAGTCCCGGCCGCAGGCCGGGGTTTTCATATGCGTCGTAATACCAGCCCCGGAGGGCATAGGATTCGGCGCATCGATCTTTCGGCCCTCCGGGCCTCGAACGCTCGCTGGTTTGGTCCCCGGCTGACGGCCGGGGCTATATTCTTACGCGCCTCCGGCGCTAATCACGGCGGGCGTCGCCGTTTTACGCGGAGGATTGAAGAATGGCGTCCTCACGACGGTCGCGGGGACCCGGTGACGCACTGCCTCCACAGTGAGTTCAAAATCCAGTTTCGTTCCGATTTTCGCAAATTCGCGCTTCAGCGTCGCCAGAGCGATCAACTTCTTCAATATCGGGGACCAGGTCGTCGATGTCGCTTTTCCGACCTGATTTCCATTCTTATAGACGGGCACTGCAACACGTGAAGCGGCGGCCGGCATGGTCGGCGGCAGACCAGCAGCGTCGTAGATTCGTTCGATTCCGTTCCAATCGATTTCAAGTCCCGCGATCTCCTTCGGATAACTGTCTTTCAGTTTAACAGGGCCGTCTGGCCTACGAACTTTGGCTTATCGAGATCCACAAGCCGCCCAAGTCCCAATTCGAACGGTGAATACGACTGGGCCTCGACGGCCGCTCTTTTACTGCCGGTAAAGTCCACATCGATCAGCAGCAAGCCCGCTTCGATGCGTGCGACGTCGAGCGCCAGCATTCCCGCAGGATGGATATCGAACTTTCGTCCCGCCGTCATCAATGCGTCCCAGATCTGCAGACCCTTGTCCCAGTCCATCCATATTTCGTAGCCCAGATCACCCGTGTACCCGGTTCTCGAAATATCTACAGGAACCCCGGCAATTGTGGCACTCGCAACACTGAAGTATTTCAGCGCGTTCAGATCGGGCCCGTCGATAACGGTATTTAAGAGTTGCCCGGATGTCGGACCTTGGAGCGCCAGCGCAGCCATCTTTTCCGAAGTGTCTTCGATTTCAACATCCATTCCTGAAGCGTTCTGGTGGAACCATCGCAAGTTCGGGTCGGCCGCGGTCCAGCGATAGCTATTTTCCTCCAGCCGTGAGACTGTTCCGTCGTCGATGACCTTGCCTCTCTCATCACACCATGGTGTGTAGATCACCCGTCCGACTGGGACTCTACCGATGTCCCGGGTGACGATGCGGTTCACAAGCCGGGTCGCGTCCCGCCCCGAAAGCCGATATTTGAACAGGGGAGAAATATCGATCAGTGCGGCCGCGTTGCGGATCGCATTGTATTCATGGTCATGATGCGTTTCGTATGCGCTGACGGTGTAATAACCCGACCACTCGCGGTAATTGAGGCTTTCGCACAGCGCGAACGTCCGTTCATGAAATGCGGTTCCGATAGGCATGTGATAACTGTATATTACCGTTTGATGAAACCCAACCGGACAGCCTCCCGCCGCCAGTTTATGGGAACCATCGGATCAAGTGCGGCAGCCCTGGCCGTTCGCCCGCTGTTTTCAATTTCTACGAACGACGGCTATATCCATCTGTGTTTCAATGAAAACCCCTACGGGCCCTCCGACAGAACCTGGCGCGCGATTCGCGATTCCATTGCACTTGGCGGCCGCTATCCTGTCGATTTGAGCTATGACGGTCTGAAGGCGCAACTAGGCAAGTTTCACGGATTGACGGAAGAAAACATTCTCGTTGGTACGGGTTCTACCGAGATTCTGAAGGTGTGCGACGATGTTTTTCTGCAGTCCAGATCGCACCTGGTTGCAGCAGATACCACGTACGACGCCGTCTATCAGTACGCCATCAACAGCCGCGGCACTGCAACCAAAATCCCGCTCACTCCTGACCATCGCCACGATCTGGAAAGAATGGCCGCTGCAATCCGGCGCGATACCGGACTGGTTTTCATTTGCAATCCCAACAATCCGACCGGAACAATCGTTACCAAAGATGAAATGAAACGATTCATGGATCGCGTGCCTGAATCCGTGACCGTTCTCGTCGATGAAGCCTACAGCCATTTCGCCGGCCCGGATTACGAGAGCGCGATCCGCTATGTCAAGGAAGAGCGGAATGTCATCGTCGCGCGCACTTTTTCCAAGGCATATGGGCTGGCCGGTATGCGGATCGGATATGGTATCGGCAAAAAAGATCTCATGGATCGCCTCCGGTCGTACGGTCTGGACTTCAACCTCAGCGTACCGGCTGTTGCAGCAGCCGAAACCGCGCTCACCGATACACAGCATATCGAGCGCGTCGTGAAGGCCAATGACGCTCAGAGAAGCGCTTTCTATTCTGACATGAAAAGCGCAGGCTTCGAATGTATCCCTTCGCAGGCCAATTTCGTCATGGTGAATATCCGTACCGATGCCGCGCCTGTTATCGAGGAGTTCTGGCGCAAAAAGGTTCTGGTTGGCCGGGAATTCCCGCCAATGACGGAGTTCCTGCGAGTCTCGCTCGGTACCGACGACGAAATGAAGAGGTTTTCCGCAGCTTTCCGCCAGATCCTCCGGTAAAAGATCGAAATGTTCTTTGCACTATAAAGTACTCGTCGATACACTCTCTGTTGATGAGAGTGAAAATGATTCTTCCCGCCCTGACCGAAGCGACCAGTCCGCTGTTTCGGCCGATCAAGTATTCGCTGTTTCCCCCGTTAGGTCTCGCCACGCTCGCGGCCTGTCTGGATGAGAATGACGAAGTCAGCATCACAGACGAGCACGTCGAAACGCTGAAGCTCGATGACCGGCCGGACTTGGTGGTAATTCAGGTTTACATTACATCGGCTTATCGCTCCTATCGTATTGCTGATTATTACCGGGCACGGGGTGCCTATGTCGTGCTGGGTGGCCTCCATGTCACATCGCTCCCGGACGAGGCCGCGAATCACGCCGATACGATTTTCCTGGGACCGGGCGAGGACACCTGGCCTCGGTTTTTAGCCGATTACCGGGCGCGCCGACCCGCCAGACGGTACCAATCGCAAAGACGAACCCTTGAAAATCTTCCGCTCATTCGCCGAGATCTCATCAAACGGCACTTGTATCTGGTACCTAACTCGATCGTGGTTTCCCGCGGCTGCCCTTATGTGTGCGACTTCTGTTACAAGGAGGCGTTTTTCAAAGGCGGCCGGGGGTTCTATACGCAATCCGTGGATGCCGCTCTAGCCGAGATAGACCGGCTGCCAGGCAAGCATCTCTACTTCCTGGATGATCACCTCTTCGGAAATCCCCGATTCGCCTCCGCGTTGTTTGATGGCATGCGCGGTATGGGCCGGTTATGGCAGGCAGCAGGTACTGTTAATTCAGTGCTGCAACCGCAATTGCTGGAAAAGGCGGTCGCCTGCGGGCTTCGTAGCCTGTTTGTCGGGTTTGAAACGACCAGCATCAGCAACTTGCACGGCCAGCGGAAGTTACAGAATGTCGGCTATGACTACGATCAGGCGGTACGGCGGCTGCGGGACCTCGGGGTGATGGTCAACGGCAGTTTCGTATTCGGGATGGACGATGATGATGAGAGCGTTTTCAGCCGCACGGTGGACTGGGCCATATCTCAGGGAATAGAAACTGCCACTTTCCACATCCTGACGCCATATCCAGACACTGCACTCCATGATCGTATGGTCCGGGAGAGCCGGATTTTGCATGCCAATTGGGATTTATATGACACGCGCCATACTGTCTTTCAACCCCTGCATATGACACCGCAGCAACTGGAAGCGGGATATTGGCGGGCGTACAAAGACTTCTATCGCTGGCGATCGATCTTTCAGAGCGCGTCCGCCAAGGGCACATTATCCAGCCGCTTGCGGCACGTTGCCTATGCGGCCGGCTGGAAAAAATTCGAGCCGTTGTGGGATTTCATGATCCGCTTGAGGCGAGTCACACTGATGCTGCCGCTGCTGGAGACAATCTTGAGCGAGTTCGGCAGGCGCGAAGGCAAAGAAGTACAGGAAGGCCGATCAACAGCAGGGCAAGTGCAGGAAAAGCTCTCGTGACCTCGATGTTTTGCTACCTGCGTCCTATACTTTCGACATGCCGACATGGAATGCGGACCAGTATCTGAAGTTCGAGGAGGAGCGCACACGGCCGTGCCGTGATCTAGTTGGGTCTATTTCGTTGAAAAATGTCACCGCGTTGATCGATCTCGGTTGCGGGCCGGGCAACAGCACGAGAGTTCTGGCCGAGCGGTGGCCGGTTGCGGAAATCACAGGTCTGGACAGTGCCGTTTCGATGATCGACGTCGCCCGGCGCGAGCAGGTGCAGCACCGCTGGGTCGTCGCAGACATTGCGGCATGGGCCTCGACGGAGTCTCGAACCTTCGATCTTGTGTTTTCAAATGCGGCGATGCATTGGGTATCTGATCATGCGTCGTTATATCCGAAACTCTTCGCCCGCGTGAATGCCGGCGGCGCGCTCGCCGTCCAGATTCCCGCGGATTTCGACGCCCTGCCGCATCGGTTCATGCGCGAGCTGGCGCCGGACGCACGTGTGAACGAGTGGTATTCGCACCCGCCGTCTTTTTATTACCAGTTGCTTGCGCCGGCGGCCGCGCGCGTGGACATCTGGACAGTCGAGTATCAGCACGTTCTGCGGGCGCCGGAAGAGATTGTCGAATGGTACAAAGGTTCAGGCATGCGGCCTTTTCTTGAAGCCTTCGAAAGCGCTGCGGATCGTGAAAGGTATGTGGCGGATTACACCGAGCGCATCAGAGCCGCTTATCCGCGACAGGCGGACTCGAAAGTATTGTTTCCATTTCGTCGACTGTTTCTTGTCGCCTACCGCCAGGAATAAGCCGTGGCTTATCCGGTTTATTGCAGGCGCAACCCTAATCGTGGTTCGTTCACTCGGGCGGCGACAAGATCGTCAACGGCGTAGAGCAAAACTGTTCGAGTTTCTAATTCACTCCAAAGGACTCTCCTGCAGCCGATTCCCGTAGCGGCGATGAATTGAAATGACCTTAGGAATTATCTATCCGTCGGCAGGCGGGACCGGGTTATGCTTTTGGATATGATCAAACCTATCGTCCGCTATGTCACGGTTTTCTTATGTTTAGGCTCCATGTTCGCTTGCGCGCAGGGCGCCGGCGCCGGCCAGGCTGCTTCCACGCCCAAGCTTGAAACAGACGATCAAAAGACGCTCTATGCGCTCGGACTCCTTCTGGGAAGCAATATCAAGCCGTTCAGTTTGACAGCGGACGAGTTGGCGATCGTGAAGGCTGGTCTCAGCGACTCCGTGACCAATGCCAAGCCGCAGGTCGAGCTTGAAACCTACGGCCCGAAAGTGAACGAATTAGCCCAGAAGCGGGCGGCCGCCGGAGCCGACGATGCCAAGAAGAAGGGACAGGAGTTCGCGGACACGGTAGCGAAACAGAAAGACGCCAGGAAAACGGCATCCGGTGTTATTGTGCGAACAATCACGCCAGGCACCGGTGCGAGTCCCACCGCCGATGACACCGTCAAGGTTCAGTATGAGGGCAAGCTCATCGACGGTACGGTGTTCGACAGTTCGATCAAACGTGGGCAACCGGCCGAGTTTCCCCTGAAGGGCGTCGTTCCTTGCTGGACGGAAGCCTTACAGCAGATGAAGAAGGGCGAAAAGGCTCAGGTTGTGTGCCCATCTGCAGTGGCTTACGGCGATCGGGGTTCACCGCCCGTCATTCCTCCGGGTGCCACGTTGAGCTTCGAGGTGGAACTGCTGGACTTTCATAAGTAGGGTAATTATGCGGGCGGGAGGTTTGCGAGGCCGCAAAGAGCACTATGAGCCCACCCCCGTGTTCTCACAATTTGTTTCTCCTCGTGGCCTCATTGTGAAAAATAGCTAAATCGGCAAATTGAATTGTCACAGCCTTGTCTTTTCGTTGTAAATCGTTTGTCAATTGACGCGTTGCAGCCACGGGCGGTGATAATTCAGCCGGAATAACTGAACGATCGGTTCCACGTCGTGCTCGCCGCGGATCGTGCGGGTGACCCAGCCGGATTCCGGGTGCAGGTAATGCAGATCTGCTTTGCCAGCCGCGACTAATTCCCGCCGGATCCGAACAGGAAAGGGAAGATCGGCGAAACGGGTCCCGTGTAAATGACCGATTTCACGCCGGCCGACACGGAAGAACACAATTCCACCGCGATGTCCTTCCACGGTGACGCCGGGCCAGGAAGAAACTTCATTATAAATTTGGGTGGACACCGAATCTCGTGACACGGCGTTATTATGCCGGTTGGCGGCACAGGGATAAAGTATGGCATTCTGCAAGCTGGTGCCAACACCGTTAGCCGGAGGAAAAAGCAGGCCTGAATTGACGCTTTTCCCGATTCCAGCCGTCTATCGTAGAGCGTAGAAAGGGGCAAGAGGATGTATTCAAATTATTTAAGTAGGTTTTATGTGCCGCTGATTCTGGCGGGTTTCCTCGCGTCGGCATGTTCTCCGCCAGCTTCAACCGAAACTAAGGCCGCGCCGGAGGCCAAACCGGCAGTGACGCCCGCTCCGGTTGAGACCGCCCCGGCTCCGGCGCCTGAACCGGCAGAGAAACCCCGCCGCGTTGACGAGAGGAAGGACGAAAAGAAGAAGGCGCCCGCAGTCGCAAGCGTTCCGCCACAGGTCGTGGCGCCGCAGCCCGCTCCGGCTCCCGCCGCTGCGCCCGAGCCGCAGCCTGTTCCAGTTCCTCCGGCACCCGTTGTAGCGGCGCAGCCAACCCCGCCTCCGCCGCCACCTGTAATTGAGACGAAGGACGTGGCTCTTCCGGCGGGAACGGGCATTACGATTCTGATGATCGATTCCGTCGATTCAGCGACCGCGCACGTCGGTGACACGTTTCGGGCTTCGATCGATTCTGCAGTCATGGTGGATAACGATGTCGTCCTCCAGCGTGGCGCCGACGCCGTTGTCCGGCTTACGGATGTGAGTTCTGCCGGAAAAATAAAGGGTAAAAGCGAGTTGCAACTCGTGCTCGATCGCGTCAGCGTCGGAAAGAAAACCTATACAGTGGATACGAATGTCTACGAACAGGAAGGCGCCGAGCAGGGCAAGAAGACCGCCCGGAATGGAGCTCTTGGCGCGGCCCTTGGCGCGGCTATCGGCGCCATAGCCGGTGGCGGAAAAGGCGCGGTAATCGGCGCCGGTGCAGGAGCCGGCGGCGGTGTGGGCGCGACAGCCGTCATGAAAGGCGATCAGGTCCAGGTGCCGTCGGAAACGCGTGTCATGTTCACCTTGAAACAGCCGGTCAACGTGACAATTACTCCCGGGGCTCCATCTTCGGTCACCCGGCAAACCGCCGCACCTCAGCGCGATCGTTTCAGCACTTCACCGCAACAAACGCAGCCTGAAGATCGGCCTCGGGTAAGACGTCGCCAGCCGCTACAGTAGGCGCGCAAAGAAATCGTCAAGCACGACCGTTCAGACTCGGAGACGCGGGCGTTCAGCCCTCGCTTCCGAGTTCAGCCTGCACATCACTCCGTAACCGCGCGCTGACTTCCCAGACTTTTTACATGCCTCAGCGTTAAGCTTGGAAAACGGTAACTCGTCTGCTCCGTCAAATCCAACTCAACCGCGAGGAAGAACCATGCGGCTATTCTCCGTGATGTTCGTCGTTTTCTGCTCGTCAATGACAGCTTTGGCTCAGACTGATACCGAGCGGCAGATGGAGGATTCGTGGCTGCGTCGGCAACTGCTCCGAACAGCCGTCGCGCGAGCCAGACGTTCGCCTCGGACAAGGTCACGCATCGCGATATTGCTGTGGCGTCGATTGGCGTGGGCACAGCAGGTTATTTGTTGATGTTATTTAAAGGAAGATAGATGCACGGATTAGTTTCAAGTCTGCTGGAGAACTGGACTTCATTCTTCTCGAATCATGCCGTGGTGCGCACATGCATTAATTTTTTCCATATCGGCGGGTTGGTCATTGGCGGAGGTTGTGCCATTTCCGCCGATCGTATGACTCTGCGCGCAGCCAGGCGCAGTGTGGGTGAGCGCACGACTCAGTTGGAAGCCCTGCGAAGCACGCATCGAATCGTCATATTGAGTCTTGTTGCGGTCACCGTGAGCGGGTTGCTTCTCTTCGCTGCAGATGCAGAGAACTTTCTCCACTCCGTATTCTTCTGGACGAAGATGGGATTGGTCGTTGCTCTGCTCGTGAATGGAGTCCTGCTGACTTACTCGGAGCGTCAGGCAGAATCCGATGCTGTTCGCGGCTGGAAATGGCTCACCGTTACGTCCACCATAAGCGTTGTCCTATGGATGCTCACCACTCTCGCCGGCGCGGCCCTGCCCAACATCGGCTAGATATGTCTGATTGTAATCAAAAACACGAAGGAGGCCAGCCGGACCGCCGTGAATTTCTCCGCGCCGGTGGCTGCTTTGTAGTGGCATGCGCGTCGCTGGGGCTGCCTGCATCGCTCGCCGGCCTGCCGATGGCCGAGACGACAGGAACGGGGCCCGCAAATGAGAAGCGCTTTCCGTTGCCGGCAGGCGATAGTGTCAATATCGACCGGCAGACACAGGTGATCCTGGTACGCTTCCAGAACAATGTGTATGCCTTCGCGCTGGCCTGTCCACATGAGCACGCCGCGGTCAAATGGCTTCCCAAAGACCACCGCTTCCAATGTTCGAAACATGATTCTCAGTACCAGCCGAATGGGACCTACACCGCGGGGCGCGCCACCAGAAATCTCGATCGATTTTCAATTCGTAAAGAAGACGCATTCATCGTCGTAGACTTGCAGCACTGGTTTGAGTCGGATAAGAACCCTGCCGGTTGGACTTCGGCGCTTGTTCAGGTTTAGGCTGAAAATAAGCCACCGATTGAATCCGTTCAATCCGTGGCTTATCCGATCCGGGCCCGGGAACAAAGTTGAGCCGGTCGGTGTCTTAGCTGGTTGGCTATATGACGACGTCCTCATTTGCTCTGCTATTCCTGGTTGCACAGATAACGTCAACGTCAGTTGCCGGGCAGGGAGGCGGCGGATCCGTCGAGGGATTCGTCGTCCGGGCTGGCACGAATGAGCCCGTCCGCGGTGCGTCCGTCAACCTGAGCGGTATGGGTTCGCAATTGACCGACGACGGCGGAAAGTTCAGGTTCCTCAATGTGCCGGCAGGAAGCTACCGCGTATCCGCGGCTCGCGCTGGATATTTGCCGGCTTCATTTGGCGAACATGGACCAAATGCACCGGGCCGCCAATTCAGTGTCGGGACCGGTCAGGAACTGAAGGGCATCATTATCCAGCTGACGCCGAAGAGCGCAATCTCGGGGCGCGTCCTGTCGCGGAACGGCGACCCTGTCAAGAATGCGCCGGTGCAACTCATGAAATACATGTACGTCGATGGACGCCGCATGTTGAGCATTTTCCAACAAGTCCGGACAACGGATTCTGGTGAATATCGCTTTGTCGACGTGCAGCCCGAACAATATATCGTCAGCGTCACGCCTCCAGAACGGGCGAGCCCCGGGGAACCAGTAAGCAGAAACGCGCGGTTCGAAAGCCGCGAGTCTTATCTGCCGGTGTACTTTCCCGGCACGATCGATCCCGATTCGACGAGCCCGATCGATCTTCAGCCGGGTATAGACTACGGCGGAGTTGATTTGACGACCGTCGAGCAAGACGCACTGCAGATCCGCGGTCAAGTGATCGACGCGGTCACAGGCCAACCGCCAGCCTCCGTATTTGTCATCCTGTCGCCACGCGAACGACGGACTCTCATTGCCGGCAGCACAGCGCCTCGAAACGTCGCGGTTGCACCTGACGGTGCCTTCGTTATCGGAGGCGTTGCGCCGGGTTCGTACGATCTTCTGGTAACGCTCGGTGATGGAATTGCCCGCCGCGTGGCACGTGTTGCCATCGAAGCAACTAAAGATGTCGAAAATCTGCGGCTCACGCTCCAGCCTGTTTTTACCGTGAGCGGGGAAGTGTCTATCGAAGGGCTGCCAGGGGCAGCACAAGATCTGGAGACGGTGAAAGTTGAACTCGTCCACGTCCCATATATCACTCAGGTCAATCCAAGGCCTGCCGAAGTTCATCCCGATGGCAGTTTCGCACTGGCGGGTGTGACGCCGGGAGACTACCGCGTACGGGTGACCGCAAAACTGGATGCCTACGTGATGTTCGCCCGGTTCGCCGGTTCAGATATTCTGAATTCTGCAGTACACATCGACGGCAGCAGCGGGAATGAACTGGAGATACGTTTAAAACCGAATATCAGCGCACTCGACGCTGTCGTTGTCGACAGCAGGAACTCTCCTCTGGAAGGGATTCGAGTTGTCCTCGTACCCGATTACCCGAACCGGCAGCGATTGGACGTCTACGAAACCGGCGTAACCGATGGTACGGGCCATCTCCGTCTTAAAAATCTGGAACCCGGCAATTACAAAGCGTTCGCCTGGGAATACCTGGAGAGTGGCCGCTGGCAGGATGCCGATTTTATCCAGCGTTATGATGACCTCGGCACGCCGGTGCACATCGGCGAAAACGCGACCGGGACTGTCGATCTCACGGTCATTCAGGCCCGCAGATGAATGTCATATTTCTATAGTCAAAAAAGTATTGCGAATTCACGTCCTCCTCTTACACTGGCGCCATGGGACGCTCGTTAGGATTCATGATGTTGTTGATCGTGGTGGCAGTCGGAGGCTACCTCTACTCCAGGCAGGCGCAGTCGGTGAGCGCGATTGGCAGCAATCCTCTAACGACGATCGACGTTACAGGGGTTCGCAACGACCTCGTCGCTCTGGCCGATGCCGAACGGCGTTATTTCGCTTCGAATTCGAAGTACGCTTCGCTCGACGAACTTCGATCGAGCGGAGATATTGTTATCCCGAAACGCGCGAGCTACTCCTATGCTGCCCAAACCAGCGAAAGCGGTTTTCAGATTGTCGCCGCATACGCCGGATCGGACCCTAAAGCCCCTAAACGCATCATCATGGACGAAACCATGACGATGACGACTGAATAGATCAAGTTCGTCATCCCCGTTTACCTCGCCGGCAAACTGCTACAATGGCGGTGGAATGAGACCAGTATCAGCTATCGACAATTTGGAACTCCTGACGGGTGAGTTAAAGAATTTCAGGGAGATCGCGCGTTACATCGTTCCGCTCCCCGGCGAAATCCCTACGCTCGAAGGGATCGATGTGTATGGCGGAACGATGCCGCTGACCGGTGATATTGGTGGCGATCACATCATCTATCTCGATTTCAAAAGGCGATATGACCTGCCGGCCCGTATTCAGCAGGCTGCCGACAGCGGAAAAAACGATATCGTTCAGAGTCTGGAGCGTTGCAAACGGAAGGCGGGCATTGCTGTCCTGGACGTTTCGGGGCATCACATTACCGATGCTTTGATCGCGGCCATGTTGCATCAGGCGTTCCTCCTGGGCTCCTTGTATGAACTCGAGATGTTTGGTCAGATTACCCGGCGCTTGTTCGAGAACATGAACTCGCGTTTCTATCAGTCGTCGAGCCGCCACAAGTTCGTCACGATGATCTATGGCGAGATCGCCGAAGACTCTACGTTTCGATTCCTGTCTGCCGCGCATCCTCCGCCGGTTGTGTTTTCGAGCCACCACGAACGTTTCATGGAAGTCAGCCAGGAGCTGTGCACATCATTTCCACCGATCGGGACACTTCCATCCAAAGATGTCATCGATCGAAAAGTTACTGACAGCACAATTGGTTTTAAAGAGCGCTATCGATTGAATGAGTGGACTCTCATGGGCAAGGGAGACATTCTGCTCCTGTACACCGATGGATTACTGGAGCATGCCAGAGGTGACGAAGAGTACTTCCCCCGGCACCTGGAGCAAGTGCTTCGTGACGTCAAACACCTTTCCGCGCACGATATTTTCGAGGCAATCAAGCAGAGTACTCTCGAGTTTGCGCCCCCCTGCGACGACATCAGCGTCGTTGTCATCAAACGCAACTGACGTTATTCAAAGTTCGCGAGCGCTTCCGGCAGCTTTAGCAGCAATCTTCGAACGTCAATCAGCCCAGGAGCTGTTCAACTGTGAATGTGACGCCGGGAAAGGCGAGCGGAGACACCGTTTCGCCCCGATGCAGCTTGAGCTCGCTGGTGTAACGATTACCAGCAGGATTCCGGCATACAACCAGCACATCTTCCGGAAGGTTTTCAATCCACACCTCGGAAATTGCAGTGCGCGCATAAATCGGCAGTTTTATGTTGACGTCGTATCGCAGCGTGGTGTCGGATACCTCAACAAGCAACAACGTATCTTCAGCGGTCCGGCGCTGTGACTCGTAGTAATCGTCACGGCGGCGAAGTACCACAATGTCAGGTTGAGGCTCATTGTAATTGTTCAATCGGACTGGATTTTGTACGCTGACAATAGCTTTCCCCTGCAGTGCCGAAATAAAGAGTTCCGTCGCACGATCGACACAAGCTGCGTGCCTGTTGCCAATCGGGCTCATCTCGATGACCTCTCCCTCGATGAGCTCGACTCGATCATCCTCCGTAAGAATGCCGGCCTCCAACA
Source organism: uncultured Acidobacteriota bacterium (assembly GCA_963738025.1). Classification (GTDB taxonomy): domain Bacteria; phylum Acidobacteriota; class Terriglobia; order 20CM-2-55-15; family 20CM-2-55-15; genus 20CM-2-55-15. The sequence goes on from CAVTWA010000005.1 coordinate 868,614, forward strand.
TCCGATAGTATTCGTCCGCTGTGAAAAGTTTTTTCGTGACTTCCGCTTGCATATGGGCTCTCTGTTTAGATCATAGACTACCACGCGGCTGGGTTATGCAAGGCAGCACCCAGTACAAACCGTTACAAAATCAGCCGTTGATTCGCGCTTTGCCGCGCAATCGGCAGAAATGCGGATCGCCTTCTCGCGACCTCCGCGATTTTCATCTACAACCAGCAATTTCAGCGCGCCAGAAATCGTCACTGTCCTGGTCTTGTCAGACTAGATGACCATTCGTTGGACCGGCTGGCTCCAATCGGTTCTCCGTCCGGCTTCCGGTTTTAAGTAAAGCTATGGTAATTGCTGTAGCATGCGAGCATGAATACCTGGCTCGGCTTGAAGAGGCCCTTGTTCTTAGCTTTCTTCCTCGGTTGCACGGTTTCATTCCTGACCTCCGGCACTCTCACTCTGCGACTCATTGGACCGGCGACCATTTATTGGAGTTTCGTGCCCCTCATCGAGGTTGCCGCTCTTGCCGCAGTTTGTTGGAGCAATCGTCAAAACGTTTCGTTTCCCAGGCTGATTGATTCGTTTTTCAGAGGGTACGGCCCCTGGTTGTTGTGGTTGGCCGGCATGTGCGCGATTTGGGCTTGTTTGTCTCCGTCAGCCAAATCGTTCGACGGGACCGTAAGCATCGTATGGCTCGGCGTCGGCGGCGCCTCGGCACTGGCATGGTCTCTCTACGTCGATTTTTCCTTTTTTCGATCGGTTCTGCGTAGAAGCCCCGCGAGCGCTGCGCGTGACCTGGCGCTACAGCGCTTGATTTCCTGGAGCTTGATTATGTCAGTCATCGCAGCGCCTACGATCTGGTCCGATATTACGGGCAGGCTATGGTAAGGGTTCTACGTTGGGTCGCCGGGTGCCTCCTTGTCGTTTCGATAGGGATAGGAACAATTTCAGATAGACCGCTCCAGAATCCTCTGCTGATGTTGGGCGGCTACCGGGTCCTCGCCGCGGATTTTCACATCCATAGCTTCCCGCTGAGCTGGGGCGTCCTTGCTCCCTGGGATACGGTGATGGAAGCTCGGTGGCAGGCTCTGGACGTGATTGCAATGACTCCGCATAACCACATCTGGGTTGCGAAGGTTGGCCGATGGTTTTCCAGGTGGTCCGGCGGCCCCATGGTTCTCATTGGCGAGGAGATTCATTCAATTGGATATCACGTACTGGCTATCGGTATCAGGAACTCGATAGCCTGGAGACAGCCGGCCAGCAGCGCGATTGACGAAGTGCACAGGCAGGGAGGCGTTGCGATTGCGGCACATCCGATCAACGCCTACGCGGCGTATGATGGCGAAGCGATGCGGAAATTGGATGCCGCTGAAGTTGTCCATCCCGTCGGCTTGAGGAACGAAGTATTTGCCGATCAATTACGCCAGTTTTTCGGCCGGACGAAGCTGACCGCAATCGGCGACTCGGATTACCACATCGGCCCGTTGTCTCCTCAATTAGGTGAGATGGGGCTCTGCCGAACATATGTCTTCGTTCGGGAGCAGACCGAGGAGAGCGTCCTCGACGCTCTGCGACAAGGACGCACGGTCGTGTACGATCGACAGCGCATCTATGGTGATCCAGCCATGATCCAGCTCGCCAAAGAAGACGGCCGGCTGTCGAAACTCGGTTTGAGCCGTCGGGAGCCGAATTTCGCTGTTTTGTTGAATGGCATTGTCGGAGTGCTCGGTTTGCTGGCGTCGACTTTAACCTCTGGCAGTGTATGGCGAAGATTCGAGTGACCGGTCAACGCCATTCGTATGCTGAGGCATGCTCGAGCTCATGATGTCAATTCATTGGCCTTGTTTGTTGGATCTCTGAAGGCATGCAAAGTCACACGAACGTCGACAAACACAGAATGTAGCAATTTCAAGAGTCGGCGCCGCGAAACGGTTGTTAGCGCCGCGAAGTGCTTGTTCACCTATCGTGACGCAGGTTTGTGACCCAGAAAGATAGTGTGGCGAGGGCCGCCCTTCTTCAGGCGGGCGCGGACGCGCTCCACCTGGACCGTAAACCCGCCATAGCGAAGGCGCTGCTCGAATTTTCGATCCTCGCGAGCAGACCAGACGGCCAGCACGCCACCGGTCTTGAGAGCCGCTCGGGCGGCGGCTAATCCGCGGTCGTCGTAGAGCCGTTCGTTGTCCGACGAGGTAAATGCCGTCGGGCCGTTGTCCACATCGAGCAGGATCGCGTCGAACTGGCCAGCGCCCGAGCTGAGCCTGACTGCGACGTCTCCCACGAAAACCCGCACTCGCCGATCCTTGAGGGGGTGCCCGGCCAGTGTCCCCAGCGGGCCGCGGTTCCACTCCACCACCGCGGGCACGAGCTCCGCAACGATAACGCTTGCGTTGCGTGGGAGGCAATCCAGCGTCGCCCGTAGAGTGAACCCCATGCCCAGGCCGCCGACGAGTACGCAGGGCTGCTCCATCGTCCGAGCCCGACGGCAGGCGATCGTAGCCAGCGCCTCCTCCGAGCCGTGCATGCGGCTCGACATGAGGGGTTTTCCGTTAGCGAGGATGATGTACTCGTTGCCGAGACGGGTCAGCTTCATGTCGTCACCGCTGGGGGTGACTGTCTGACCGATTAATTCCAGGGGCTGCACGAATGTAGTCTCAGGGGAGGAACACAAGAAGCACAAGAGACACAAGAACGATAGCGTTCTTGTGCCTCTTGTGCTCCTTCCTCTTACGGCTTCGGTTTAGTGAACTTCTGGTACGTGGCTTCTTCGGGTTTGCAGTTCCATTCCATGATTTTTCCGCCTGGGAGACGGAGGTAATTGAAGGTGACGGTGAAAGGCTGGACAAAATATGCCGGATCTTCGTGGGTCACCACAATTTGCATCTTGTCGCCATTTGGAATGAATCGCTCGGTCGTGTGCATTCGATCGGACTGATACAGTCCGGGCACCCCCAGCGTATCCAGGATGCCGGCGCGTTGTCCCACGGTTTCGACGACCAGGGTTTCGCCATCATATTGCGCAACGGATTTTCCGAGGTGGGGGTAGTTGCGAACGGCATAAGGCGCGTCCTTCGCAGCAAGGCCTTTCTTCAGCGGCACACGGCGATGAACGTCCATGAACTCATAATTGATGTCGACCCGGTCTGGGCGTTGACGCACTTCAATTGGCGGGGAAGGTGTGTGCATGATTCGCGTAATGCTGGCGGGTTTGCACTGGAAATCCGGGTCATCTTTCTGAAAATCGTAAGCTGCGCGTTTCTTGTCTCCCTCGGGCGTCAACTGAAACTTGCCTATATCGGCGCGAAGCAGAATCCAGACGCCGTCGAGTTCTGCGTGTTTGCCGGGCGCGGATGAAACGGCCGTGGCCGTTGCGAGCAATAGAACGATGAGTGCGCCTCGCATAATTCCCCCGTCAGCAGCCGCTTTTGCCATTCGCGATGCCTTCGCGAAACGCTGCAAACCCGCAATCCCGCAGGACGGTTCCGTCAGGCAGAGTGGCCGTCCGGAAATATCCGAGGTTTGGCAGACGCTTGCTGGGATTCACGTTGATGGTGACCATATCACCTACGTGCATCGTACTGACTGGAACACTGCGACGCATTAACGCATTCTTGTCGGACCATTCCACATAGAATTCTGTAACGCCGCCTTCGGGGTTGGCGACCAGCAGTGTGATTTGCGAATGAGGATTCCGGATGGCGATCTCCTTGACCTTCCCCTTAACATCCATTGTTTTTGTCTGATCGAAGTTGCCGGCCACGGAGTGGTGTGCGAATAGCATTGCGGAACTCAAGAAGAGGCCACCAGCAACGATAATGACGGCGACGGATTTTCGATACATCGAGCCCTCCACAAGATGCGATCTGGCAATGTTGGCGAGTAGTATAGCTCGAATAAATCAATAGCCTGCATGCTTGTCGACGACGTTCAGGAGAGGCATGCCGGTGGTAAACCTTCTCAGATTGTCGAAGAAGCATTCAATCGCCGGCTCCAGAAAGCCCTCTACGCGATCGGCTGTATGCGGCGAGAGCAGAACGTTGGGCATGCGCCAGAACGGATGTCCCGGTGGAAGGGGTTCGACTTCGAATACATCCAGCGCCGCGCCTCGAATCCTGCCCGATTCCAGAGCGCGAACCAGAGCCGCCTCGTCAATTACCGGCCCACGGCCGATATTCATGACAACGGCCGTTGATTTCAGAGCGGCGATTTCTGCTTCTCCGATTAACCCTCGCGTTTCCGCAGTCAGGGGAGTTGTGACGAGAACGTAGTCGCTTGTAGCCATCATTTCGCGCAGCTGCGCCGGACTGAAGGTTTGGTCCACCATGGCGTCGCCTTGAAACAATTCCGGCCGGCGGCGCAGTGCCGCGATTTTCATTCCAAACGGACGGGCACGCGATGCGGCGGTGCTTCCGATCGAGCCGTATCCGACGATGCCGAGGGTCCGGCCCCGGAGCGTGTCACCGATAAACGGCTCCCAGCGCCCTTGCTCCTGCTGCCATATGACACGCCGGAAATCGAAGGCAAAAAACAGCATGACAGCGATAACCCAGTCTGCCAGTGGCGCTTTAAAGGCGCCGCGTGCATTGGTCAATTGCGCGGGATGGCTCAACAGTTCGGGTACGAGGATTCCTTCGACTCCAGTCCACAGGCAGTGGATCCAGCGCACCCGGCTGGCCGATGGTAAAACGCTGGCGAGCAGTCCTGCGTCAAGATACGCGTAGAGAATGGCATCGGCTTTTGCAGCATTCGCCTTCAGTTCGTCGGCCTTATTGCTGACGACGATGGAGACATTTTCCGGCAAGCGCGATAGGAATTTCAGGAATGGAGCGTCTGGATCGGCAATTACGAGCAGTACGAAAAAAGGCATGGGCAAATCATAAGATACAGGGACCTGTTTTGGGCCACTCTATGTGGACTCTACTCCAGTCCGATACCCAACTAAGGAGCGCAAATTGACCACAGAACAAGAGGCACAACTGGAAAATCTGGATGCGGAACTGTCTATCGCTGACAAACAGCTTCGTTTAGCTCAAGTGAGAAAGCAGATTGCCGAAACTGAACTGGATGTGGTTGGCCTTCGCCAAACGTTACAGCAGCAACTGTCCACCGAAGTAGCCGTCGTCCATCAGTTTTGATTGGCCGGTAGATCGGTCCAGGCTGGGGTTGCCCGGCTCGATCTACCGATTTCTCCCGCCGTTCTTTCCGCTATTTTCCGCCGTTAATGATTCATGGCCCGAAACGTTGGCGTGCGGATAACCCCTGAGAATGATGTCCGGATGTGTCCTTCGGGTCGCAGGCTACTTACCTCTACTCACCTCGATTCGATCTGACCCTCCAGAAGTCGAAGCAGGTAGCGTCCATAGTCACTCTTCCTGTGAACGTCGGCCAGCCTGGTCAACTGTTGCGCGTCGATAAACCCCTTGATAAACGCAATTTCTTCGATGCATGCCACCTTGAGTGCCTGGCGTTGCTCGAGCGTCTGCACAAAGAGAGAAGAAGAAAGCAACGAGTCGTATGTGCCGGTGTCCAACCATGCAACTCCACGCCCCAGCGTTTTGACGTGTAGCTGGCCGAACTCCAGATAGCGGAGATTGACATCCGTGATTTCGAGTTCGCCGCGGGCAGAAGGCTTCAGACGTCCGGCAATATCGACTACCTTCTGATCATAAAAATACAAGCCCGTCACCGCCCAGCTCGATCTCGGTTTCTCTGGTTTTTCCTCCAGGCTGATGGCTTGACCCCGTTTGTCGAACTCGACGACTCCGTAGCGCGCCGGATCATTGACTTGATAGGCGAATAAGTGCGCGCCTTGCTTCAGCGCGGCCGCTTCAATAAGCATCGGTGTCAGATCGTGACCGTAAAAAATGTTGTCGCCAAGAATCAGGCATACGGAATTGCCATCGATGAATTCGCCGCCGATAATGAAAGCCTGGGCGATACCGCCTGGGTTTGGCTGTTCTTTGTACGACAGCTTCAGGCCGATTTGAGTTCCGTCTCCAAGTAACTCCTGGATCAAGGGCAGATCTTTCGGGGTGCTGATGATCAGAATGTCTCGAATTCCGGCGAGCATCAAAACGGAAAGAGGGTAATAAATCGTCGGTTTGTCATAAACCGGAAGGAGTTGTTTGCTGACTACACGAGTGAGCGGATAAAGGCGCGTTCCAGCGCCTCCAGCCAGGATGATGCCCTTCATTGAGTCTCCTCATTCCTGAAATTTACGCGCGTTTTCTACAAATTTCTCTTTACAGGCCTTTCGGATCCCGCGCGATGAGTTCCGAAAGAGGGCAATGGACGAACACCTCAACGAAAGGATCCAGCAGGCCGCGCCGACCGCACGGCCTGACGGCTCTCAAGGGCATCTTAAGTAGTTGTCACAAAACAAAATCTTCTACCGGACATACTTTTCCACAGGCCGCCTATCACTGAACCTTCTATCCAGGTGGAGGTCTATAAGTGCCATGGCTCGAAAAGGCTGCGTTTTGACTGAAGCTGAAATTCGCAAGATTGTTTACCTGCTTTCGCAGACGGATCTGCCAAACAGGAATATCGCCGAACGGATGGGCTGCAGCAAGAGCTCTATCGTATCGATTAATCGTCGATTCCAAATCCGCGACTACAGCAATCACCGGACGGCCTGGACCATGCACAGCTTGATTTCCACCAGCGCGCGGTAATACCCGCTCTTATTTCGCCGGGACAACCACTTGAATTTGCGTCGTATCCCAGCCGGCAACCACGACGTTCATCGGCGGAAGCTCAGACACCTGCGTCAGCCGCAAGCGATAGAGCCCTGGAACGACTGCGGCAAAGTCAAATGACCCGTCTTGCTGAATGGGTGCCTGTAATGTTCCGATTATCGGACCTGTCACCTCGACTTTCGTCGATCCAAGACGGGTGGGTGCCAGACCGGTAATCGAGCCGTGCAGCCGCGGCAGTCGCTTCGGGGCAGTCACGGTGATCACCATACCCGAGACGTCCCCATTTCCTACAGCAAAGCCCTCGGTCGCATCCTGGGAACCGATTTTTATCGAAGCTACCGAATAGCCGACCGGCATACCTGCCAGATCGATGCGCTGGCGAGCCTCGTGGAGCTTTGTGGTAAACGTGCCGTCTGGATTGATCGGCGCACCGACGTAGCTCTTATCCGTGGCGAAAGCCAGAAGCGAGTGCGGAAGAGGCCCATTTTCGACGACGATCCGCCCGCTGACGCTATGCGTGGGAGGCGGAGCAAGCTCCAGGTTTGTGACGTCGCGATTGCCGACGCTGACGACAAGGGACGAAAAGCCGGGCGGTCTTGGAAAGAGACCGACGAGATAGGTGCCGGGCGGAACATGGCCAAACTCGAAGGAGCCATCGGCCGCGATGTTTGCATCCAGCAGTTCTTCCAGCTTTCCGCCCAGTAGTGTCGCCTTCAGTTCCGCGTCGTGAGTGCTTGCTTTCAGATGGCCACTGAGTTTTCCTCCAAGCAGGGACAACAGTTTGAAATCCAGACTTGCTGTTGTCGAACCCGTGCCCAGAGTAATCGCCGTCGCACTCTCCATTTTGCCCGTGCCTGGATAGTACGTCGGCTCTCCGAAGGCTCCGGCCATGATGTAATAACGGCCTGGAGGAAGATTCGTCAGGCGATATCGCCCTTGATTGTCAGTAAGCGTCGAGCTCTCAGGAGGCGGGTAGGTGAAGTACTGCACACCATCTTCCGGTTTCGCAGTACTCGTGGGCACCGGCATTGCCGCCACCCGGACAGCGATGGCCGGAGAACCGTCTAACGCTCGGAGTTGTCCCGATACAGTGCCCGGCCGAGCGGGACCGCCTTGAAGCAGTAGAACCAGAGTCAATGCGAATACCGTCACGAGAACCCTCCCCGAATCAACCTCGAAAAGGCGTCAGCATAACACAAACTTTCACCATCCTTTAAGAGCCGCCTCCGTGGTTACACGGCCCCGTCAGAGTGAATAAGCCACGGATTGAACGGATTTAACGGATGGGCGCATTCGAAGGATTTATGGCGCCCATCCGTTCAATCCGTTCAATCCGTGGCTTATTCATGTCCCTGCCCGGGTTTAATCTGTCGTTTATCGACGGCTGGTGTTGGGTGTATCATTTGCACACTGGGCTAATCACGCTAGGTCGGAGGCTTACGGATGTTGCTGAGACGTATAGGTTTCGCAAACGTTTTTGTGCTGTTGTTGTCGATAAGCGTTTTTGGGGCTGAAAAGGAAGGGTCGAAGGACAGTGCGGCCGATGGTACAACTCCGCTGCATTGGGCTGTCCGGGCTGACGATATCGCGACGGTGGACCGCTTGTTGCGTGACGGTTCGGACGCGAAGGCGGCGGACCGCTACGGTGTAACACCCCTGTACCTGGCTTGCGTCAATGGCAACGCCGCGATGATTCGCAAATTGCTTGATGCGGGCGCCGATCCGAATTCCAAAGACCCGGCTGGAGAGACGGCGCTGATGACGGCGGCCAGGACGGGCGCGCCCGATGCTCTGAAGTTGTTGCTCGATCGCGGAGCCGTTGTGAATGCAGCCGATCCGGAGTTTGGCGAAACGGCGCTGATGCTGGCGGTGAGGGAAAACCATCCTGCTGCAGTAAAGGTACTGATCGATCACGGCGCCGAGTTGGAAGCCCACACGAAGACCGGGGCGACCCCTGCATTCCGCCCACCTTGCAAAGGGACCGGTTGCGGTTCGGAGGGTGTTGGAATCAATCGAGGCGGTCTTCCGGACCGTGGCATCCGGGCACCGATACCCGGCGGTCTGACATCCTTATTGTACGCAGCGCGGGACGGACGCCCGGAGGCGGCCCACTTTCTGGTCGAAGCGGACGCCAATGTGAACCTGCAAGATCCAAACGGGATCAGCCCGCTCCTGATGGCTGTTGTAAACAATCACCTGGATGTCGCCCGCTACCTCGTTGATCACGGCGCAAAAATCAATGTGGCGGATTTCTGGGGACGGACCCCGTTATGGGCTGCCGTCGATCTGCGCAATATCGACCTGGATCACGGCAACGATGTCGGGGTGGATCGTGCGCCCGTCATCGATTTCATCAAGCTGCTTGTAGAGCGTGGTGCGAACGTCAACGCACGTACTAAGGAAGTCCATCCTGGCCGTCGCTGGCTCTACTCCCTGGGGGACGTGTCCTGGGTAGACATGACCGGTCAGACGCCGTTCCTTCGCGCGGCGTTATCGGGGGACACCGTCGTTATGCGGTTTCTGCTCGATCACGGAGCCGATCCGAATATTCCCACTCTCGGAGGTACGACTCCCTTGATGGCCGCCGCCGGCGTTAATTGGACGGTGGCCCAGACCTATACAGTCTCGAAAGAAGCTTCGCTCGAGGCGGTCAAATTATGTCTGGAAAAAGGCGCCGACGTGAATGCGACAAACTCGATGGGCCTGACGGCCGTCATGGGCGCTGCGAATCGCGGCTCGGACGACATCATCCAATTCCTCTTCGAGCACGGCGCGAAAATCGATGTTAAAGACGCTGTCGGCCGCACGGCCGTTACCTGGGCTGAAGGTGTTTTTCTGGCATCGGTCGGAGCCGAGCGCAAACCGAGCACAGTTGCCTTATTGCAAAAATTGACGGGTAAGCAATGAAGATGTTGCAAAACAGTTTATGGCTCCGGCTTGCCGGAATGCTGATTCTCGCGGCGACAACCGTTTCGGCGCAGGACCGCGCATTTTTGAACCAATATTGCACTGGTTGCCACAACGAGAAAGCCAAAACAGCAGGCCTGATGTTCGACAAACTGGATGTCGAACACGCGGGTGACAACGCGGAAACCTGGGAAAAGGTGATTCGAAAGCTGCGTGCGGGCATGATGCCGCCTAGTGGCGCCCGGCGCCCCGAGCGCGAGGCGGCGGATGCGTTTCTGTCGAGCCTCGAACAAAAGCTGGATCGAGCCGCGGCGCTTAAACCCAGCCCCGGTACGACGGCGCTGCACCGTTTGAACCGTGCGGAATACGGCAATGCCGTTCGGGATTTGCTGGACTTGCCGGTGGATGCCACGGCGCTTCTTCCCGCAGACGATTCGAGCGAAGGGTTTGATAATGTGGCCGATGTTCTGGGCATGTCACCCCAGCTCGTGCAGTCCTATGTCGCGGCAGCATCGAAAATCGGCAGACTTGCCATTGGCGATTCGGAAATCAGCGCCGATAAGGTCACTTACCGTGTTCCGCGAGGCCTCATGCAGAGCGACCACATCGAGGGCTTGCCGCTGGGCACGCGCGGAGGAATTCTGATTCACCACATCTTCCCGCTGGATGGTGAGTACGATTTCCGTATCGCGCGCACCGGTGTCGGTGTCGCCCAGACCGGCGTTGGCGGGGACGAGGAAATTGAAATCACCATCAATGGCGCTCGCGTCTACGTGATATCGAAAAACAGCCCGCGCGACATCCGGCTTCAGCTAAAGGCTGGTCCGCAGGACATCGGCGTTGCGATTCTCAAGAAGAGAAACGTTCAGGGTGTCGACGACTTATACGACGTGTTTTCGGCGACGCTGGGTATTTCAAACGTTTCAATTACCGGTCCTTTCAATCCTGCCGGCCCGGGCGAGACCGCGAGTCGAAAGCGCATTTTCGTTTGCCGCCCGCAAACTCCTGCTCAGGAGCTGCCTTGTGCGAATCAAATTCTGAAGACGCTGGCGCGGCGGGCCTTCCGGCAGCCGCTCAATGATGCCGACGTCAGCCTCGAAACGTTGATGGGTTTTTACGAGAACGGCCATACGCTCGGTGGGTTCGATAAAGGGATCGAATATGCGCTTGCGCGTATTCTCGTCGATCCGCGGTTTCTTTATCGCTTTGAACGCGAGCCGGCGAATGTTGCTTCGGGCGCAGCCTATCGCATCGGCAATATCGAACTGGCGTCCCGTCTTTCTTTCTTTTTGTGGAGCAGCATTCCTGACGACGAGTTGCTGGATGCGGCGGGGCGCGGCAAGTTGTCGGATCCCGCGGAACTCGAGCGGCAGGTGCGCCGGATGCTGGCGGATCCGAAGGCGGAATCGTTGGTTACCAATTTCGCCAGCCAATGGCTGCATCTCGAGCAGCTCAAGACGGCGAAACCCGATATCGGCGATTTCGATGAAAATTTGCGGCAGTCTTTCCGCCGCGAGACCGAACTGCTGTTCGAAACCATCCTGCACGAAGATCGCAGCATTCTCGACGTTTTGAATGCGGATTACTCATTCGTTGACGAACGGCTCGCCCGCCACTATGGAATTCCCAATATCAAAGGCAGTCACTTCCGCCGCGTCACCCTCGAAAAAGACAATCCGCGGCGAGGCTTTCTGGGGCAGGGAAGTTTTCTGCTGGTTACTTCTGCGGCGAACCGGACGTCGCCGGTAACCCGGGGCAAGTGGATTCTGGAAAATGTGCTCGATGTTGCCGCCCCCGCCGTTCCCCCAAGTGTTCCTGCTTTAAAGGAAAATACCGAACGAACCGACGGGAAAGTCCTGTCGATGCGGGAGCGGATGGAAGAGCATCGTGCCAATCCCAGTTGCGCTTCCTGCCACAAAATCATGGATCCCATCGGTTTCGCCCTGGAGAATTTCGATCTGACCGGAAGCTGGCGAACCGTCGACGGCAAGACACCTGTGGATGCTTCAGGTGAACTTGTCGACGGCACAAAACTCGACGGGCCGGCGGCCCTGCGCGCCGCCCTCCTGAGTCGTTCCGATGCGTTTGTCAGCGCGGCCACTCAGAAACTGCTCACCTATGCGCTTGGCCGCGCGGTTCAATATTCCGATATGCCCGTTGTGAGGTCCCTCATGCGGGACGCGGCTGCGAAGGATTATCGCTTTTCATCGCTGGTTCTTGGGATTGTGAAGAGCGCACCATTTCAAATGCGAGTCAAATCGTAGGAGGTCCGATGTTCATCACAAAGAAATTTCTCTCCCGCCGTACGTTCCTTCGCGGCACGGGCGTTACGATCGCATTGCCGTTGCTCGAGTCGATGCTCCCGGCACAAACGCCGCTGGGCAAGACGGCGGCGAATCCGAAGAGCAGGCTGTCGGGCATTTACATCCCGCACGGCGCCACGATGGATCATTGGACACCAGCCGCCGAAGGTAAGGGTTTCGAGTTTACCGAGATCCTCAAGCCGCTCGAGCCCTATCGTGATTATGTCAATGTCATCAGCGGCCTTTGCCATCCGCAAGCCGGCCCGACGGATGGAGAGGACAGCGGCGGCGCTCTCGACCACAACCGCGCGGTCGCCGTCTTTCTGACCGGAGCGCATCCGAAGAAAGGCGCGCAGTCGCGCGTCGGCATTTCGCTCGATCAATTCGTTGCAGAGAAGAACGGACAGGATACCCCTCTTCCTTCGATCGAATTGTCGATCGAAGAATCGGCTTTGAGCAGCGATGCCGGTTTCAGCGGCGCGTACCGCAACACGATTGCCTGGAAGTCTCCCACCGTGCCTCTGCCGATGGAGAACAGCCCGCAGGTCGTATTCGAACGCCTGTTCGGCGATGGCAGTACCGATGCGCAACGCCGCGCCCGCCGGGAACAATCGATCAGCCTTCTCGATTCTGTGATGAACCAGGTTGCCGGCCTTCAAAAAGAACTCCCCGCAGCCGATCGCACGAGATTGAGCCAGTATCTGGAAGAAGTACGCGAAATCGAACGCCGCATCCAGAAGGCTGCCAAGCAGACGAAATCGGACGTCTCGCTTCCGGAAGCTCCGGTCGGTATACCGGACGATTTTGAAGAACACCTCAAACTCATGTTCGATCTGCAGGCCCTCGCCTTCCAGGCCGAGATCACTCGCATTTCAACCTTGCTGTACTCGCACGAAACCAGCGGCACGGTGTATCCGAAAAGCGGTGTCCGCGACGGTTTCCATAACGCGTCCCACCATTCGAACAATCGAAAGAACATGGATCAATTTGCGGTTCTCAACCGCTATCACGTGAATAGCCTGACCTACTTCTTCGAAAAGTTGAAGTCGACTCCCGACGGCGACGGAACATTGCTCGATCATTCGCTGATTCTCTATGGCAGCACCTTGAGTGACGGCAACCAGCACAATCATGACCCGTTGCCGGTATTCCTGGTCGGCGGCGCTTCGGGGCAGGTGAAGGGAGGCCGTCACATTCGCGTTCCGGCGCACACGCCGATGGCCAACCTCCTTTTGGCAATGCTTAACAAGTTTGGAATTCAACAAGATAAGTTCGGTGACAGCACGGGAGTCGTGGAATTGTAGTCCTCGGCCGGGCGATCGATAATCGGGCAATCGATTATAAGAAGAAAGTCGTTGCCATCATCGTCTACCTTTTGTATAAAGTCAGACAAACCTTATGAACAGGAAGGTCCTTGTTTTTTTCGCTTTGCTGACGGTGGTCGTACTATCCGGCCGAACCGAATCCCGTCCAGCAGCCCAATCCCCGCGACCTGTGGCTTCCACGCAAAAGCCCGCGGCTGCTGTTGCGTCGGCAAACACTTCTGCCCCGGCAGAACGTGCGCTGCTCGATCAATATTGCGTGACATGTCACAACGACAAAACCAAACGGGCCAACTTATCGCTGGAAAAACTGGATCTGACCACAGCCGGTGATCACGCTGAACTCTGGGAAAAAGTCGTCCGCAAACTGCGCGCCGGCGTGATGCCTCCGCCGGGAATGAAACGGCCGCCGCTGAAAGATTACGAAGGACTTCGCGATTGGCTCGAAGCGGAAATCGACCGGAAGGCCGCCGGTCATACCAACCCTGGTTCCGTCATTCTCCATCGTCTGAACCGAACGGAATATGCCAATGCCGTTCGCGACCTGCTCGACATCGAGATCGATCCTGCGGCCCTGCTCCCATCGGATGATTCGGCGAGAGGTTTCGATAATGTCGCCGGCTCACTGACGATCTCTCCAACGCTCCTGGAGGCTTACACCACGGCAGCGACGCGGATCGCCAGGATGTCGGTCGGTTACTGGAAATCGCCGACTTCGGCGAATTACATCGCACCGGGAGATACGTCCCAGAATCAACACGTCGAAGGGTTGCCGCTCGGGACTCGCGGCGGACTGCTGGTGACGCACAACTTTCCCTCCGACGGCGAGTACAAGTTCGAGATTCAGAATTTCGGTTTAGGGAAATACACTCCCGGCGAAAAGATCGAATTCCTCGTCGACGGAGAACGAATCGAGCTGTTTGATTACGTCGGCGTCGGTTTGAGCCAGGGCATGCAGGCCGACAACGACGGTTCGATTGCGATAACCGTTCCGGTGAAAGCGGGTTCGCACAAGGTTGGCGTGACCTTCCTGGCGACAAACTACCGTCCGACCCTCGATCTGATCAAGCAATACGAACGAAAATCGCTCGAGAACAACAGCATTCCTCAACTGCAGTACTACCCGGCAATCGGCCTCCTGCGAATCCAGGGTCCGTTCGGCGCCACTCGTCCGGAAGACTCCAGAAGCATGCGCAAGGTCATGGTATGCCGGCCGGCGAATGCCGCTCAGGAAGAACCCTGCGCGAAGCAGATCCTGACGACCCTGGCGAAGCGCGCATACCGGCGTCCCGTGGATTCGCAGGACCTCGAGTCTTTGATGAGCTTTTATGAGGACGGTCGGCGCGGAGGCGCCTTTGAGGACGGAATCGAGTTGGGCTTGCGACGCCTGCTGACGAGTCCTCAATTTCTGGTTCGCGCCGAAAAGGAGCCGGCCAACCTTGTTGCCGGTAAGACTTATCGGATAAGCGATCTGGAATTGGCAAGCCGCTTGTCGTTTTTCCTGTGGAGCAGCAGTCCGGACGATCAACTGATCAATCTCGCGGCCCAGAACAGACTGAGCAATCCCACCGTTCTCGAGCAGCAAGTCAAACGCATGATTGCCGATCCCCGCTCTGAGGCGCTGGTGACGAACTTCGCCGATCAGTTGTTGTACTTGCGCAATCTGCCGGCGACGTCTCCCGATGGCGTGCACTACCCCGATTGGGATGACGAGTTACGCAAGGGTTTCCGCCGCGAAACGGAACTGCTCTTCGAAAGCGTCATGCGCGAAGACCGCAATGTCGTGGATCTGTTGACGGCGAATTACACCTTTGTCAACGAGCGGCTGGCGAAGCACTACGGCATACCCAATGTGTACGGCGGTCATTTCCGTCGCGTCACTTTGGGGCCAGACCTCGACTACCGCCGGGGATTGTTGGGGCAGGGCAGCTTCCTGTCGGTGACATGGGTTCAGAATTTCCGGACGTCTCCCGTCAAACGCGGCGTCTGGGTTCTGGAAAATATTCTGGGGACGCCGCCTCCGGAGCCACCGCCGAACGTTCCGCCTTTAGAAGATAGCGTCGCCGGAACCGAAAGAATTCTCACGCTGCGAGAGCAGATGACAATTCATCGCAAAAACGAACCGTGTGCCAGTTGTCACAAGCTGATGGACCCGATCGGTTTTGCCCTGGAAAACTTCGATGCCGATGCGAAGTGGCGAACCAAGCAGGGTGGCGATGGGGGTGTTCCCATCGATGCCACATCGGAGTTATGGGATGGAACGAAGGTCAACGGACCTGCGGAGTTGAGGCAGCATCTCCTGTACTACTCACCGCAGTTCGTCCGCATGATTACCGAAAAGATGATGACTTTCGCGCTGGGCCGCGGAGTCGAATACTACGATATGCCCGTCGATCCGCTCGATCGTGCGAGATGCAGAAAAGAACAACAACAGGTTTTCCTCGATTTTGATGGGCATCATCAAGAGCGCGCCCTTCCAGATGAGAACCAAAGTCTCCGAAACCGCTGCGAACTGAAAGGAGCCAGTCATGTTCATTACAAAGAAGCACATTCCTCGCCGCACATTCTTGCGTGGTGTCGGCACGACCTTGGCGCTGCCCTTCCTGGAATCGATGCTTCCGGCGCAAACGCCGTTGAGCAAGACAGCGGCTGCGCCAGGTTCGGTGCCGCGGCGCTTTCTCGGTATCTGGCATCCGCATGGCGCGGCGCCCGGCTACTGGAGTCCGCTGCAGGAAGGTAAAGACTTCGAGTTCTCGTTCATCACCAAACCGCTGGAGCCGTTCCGCGATCACGTTGTCCTGATCAGCGGCCTGGATATGAACGAATCGTTTGCGCACAGAAGAAGAGCCCGGCGGCGATCACGCCAAGGGCGCGGCCTTGTTGTCCGGAGCGCGGCCACGGCGAAACGCGGTCAGCCCGTACCTGGGTGTCACGATCGATCAGTTGATCGCCGAGAAATATGGACGCGATACGATCCTGTCATCCATCCAGCTGGGAGTGGAAGACACCACGAATTTCGGCAACTGCAATTGGGGATACAGCTGCGCGTACACGAACTCCATATCCTGGCCCAACGCCACGACGCCGCTGCCGACCGAAATCAACCCTCGAGTGGCCTTCGAACGCCTGTTCGGCGATGGAACAAACGCCGAAGAGCGGCTGACCGGAAGAAAGCAGAATGCCAGCATTCTCGACTCAGTCACGCATGAGCTGGGAGCGTTCAAGAAAGACCTCGGCCCTGGCGACCGCCGGCGCGTCGACGACTATACCGACAACATCCGCGAACTCGAACGGCGCATCAACATTGCGATGACGCGATCCGTGAAAGAGCCAAGCGCGGAAATACCCTTTGGCATTCCCGAAAGCAATCTGACCCATTACCGCTTGATGTACGACTTGCTGGCATTAGCCTTCGAAGGCGATATCACTCGCTCCGCCACCTTTATGCTCGGCCGCGATCTGTCGGGCTCCAGCTTCCCTGAAAGCGGTTTCAATGGCGGATGGCATGGATCTTCGCACCACGGCGATAAGCCGGAGAACATTGCCAACTATGCCAAGATGAATCGCTATCACGTCCAGAACCTGGCGGCATTCGTCGAAAAGCTGAAGAACATGCCCGAAGGTGACGGCAGCGTGCTCGATCACATCCTAATCTACAAAGGAAGCAACATGGGCAATTCGCATCGCCATGCTCATGTGAAGGTCCCCGTTGTTCTTGTCGGTCAAATCGATGGCACGTTCAAGGGGAACCGCCACATTGTTTTTCCGGACGATACGCAGAAAACTTCGAACATGCTGCTCAGCATTCTGCATTTATTTGGTATCCAGCGAGAGAGTATCGGGCAGAGTTCCGGCCCTCTTCCTGGGCTTGCTTGAGGAAGATCCACGCATGAAAGAGGGAGGCAGAAAATCGGTGCGTTGGTTGCTGGCCACCGCATTACTGAGTAGCGTGTGGATAACGACGCCGGTCGTGGCGCAACGGGGTGCGACGCGGCCGCGCGTACAGATGCCACAGGGACCGGTGCGGGAGATCATCCGAAAGAACTGCACCGCCTGTCACGGCATCGACGATTACGCCTTTTTTTCGCTCGATCGGGCCGGTTGGGAAAAGCTCATCGAAACGAAACACAAGAACGGCGAGGCTCAAATTGCAGACAAGGATCGTTCGCTGCTTCTGGATTGGATCGTAAGCAAGTTCGGTCCGGAGACAAAACCATTCCCCAGAACCTACGTTGCTCCGGAAATCACGACGTTCTTTTCCGATCCGGAGGCGAAGAGACTTCTCGATCGCGCATGCACCTCGTGCCATGAGATTGAACGAATCAATCAGTCGAGGCGCACCGAGGAGGGCTGGCGCGTCCTGGCCGTTGACATGAGGGAACGAGGAGCCCAGTTGAGCGATGAAGAACTCGAGCGTCTTGTCGAGTGGCTGGGCCGCGTCAAGGGAACCAATCAAAGCCAATAAGAAACGCCGGTATCGCCTCATGCCGAAATTTGCGTGGTCCGTTGTCCTTTCCCTGGTGGTCTGTCTTCCCGCCCTTTCCCAGCCCCGACCTCCAACAAAGACGATCCTCGATGGCGTTTATTCGGAAACACAAGCGCTTCGCGGCAAAGGATCCTACACGACGTTTTGCGCCGCCTGTCACGGCACTGCCCTGGAAGGCGTTTCAGCGCCGGAGTTGACCGGCAACCGGTTTGCCCAACGTTGGCGGGAAGGGACGCTCGATGGCATCTACTCCTTCATCAAACAGAGAATGCCGTTCGGCCGTCCCGCGAACGCGAAACCGATACCGGACGGCGAGTACCTCGACATACTGACCTACATCTTGAGCGCAAACGGTTATGCGCCCGGAACGGCGGAACTTTCCCCTGACGACCTGCTCAAAGTAACGTTCGTTGGAAGGAACGGTCCACAACCCGTGCCGGACGGCGCGTTGATTTTAACGGTGGGTTGTCTGTCACAAACCGGTGATGGCGGATGGGTTCTGCTCAGCGCCGCGGAACCGGTGCGGACGCGAACCGAGCTTTCAAGTCTTGCCGATGTGAAGAGTTCTTCCGAAAAAGCTCCGGGGAGTCTGACCTTCCGCCTGGCCGAGTTGGATGCCGTACCCGACTTCATGCCGGACGCCCATAAAGGACAGAAAATCCAGGTCAAGGGCTATCTTGTTCGGCAGCTTAACGCCGAGCGCATCAGCTTGAGCTCCATGGTGATGGTTAACCCGACGTGTCCGTGAAATTCACACTTCTTGCAGGCGCGGTCTACGACCGCGCTTTACCCGGAATCACCGAAAAATAAGGACCAATGTAGCGGTGAGCCAAGTCCCCGCCTAAGTTAGGCGGGGATGCCCTTCGCGAAGCGAGGGCTGGGGCGGGGCGGAGCGCGAGCCCAATAGGGCGAAGCCTAAATATTTGTTCAAAATCCGCGAAGCGGCTCCTTATAAATTTCCGCGTAGCGCACCGATTAATAAGGAGCGCTTCGCGGAAATCTATAAGGGACGCGCTGCGCGCGGCCTTTGAACAGACCGCCCCGCCTTCGCTGCGCGAAGGCACCCCGCCTAACTTAGGAGCCTGTCCAAGTAAGAAGAACCGGGAACTGCCGAGGCGTGAAATTTATAAATTTCACGCCTCAATGCCGAGGTCCGATTATCGAACATCGCTTCTTCCCGACAAAAAGCCCACCGGAAAGCGAATGCTTCTTCATTGAGCACGTCCTTTACGTCCGCGCTGCGGCCAACTTCAAGAGATTATGGGCCGTGCATAGCAGACTCCATTCGCCGCTGACCTTCTGGATCCCCCGAAGCAGAAACTGTCTAAAGCCGCGAGCGAATTTGATATGCCCAAATACCGGTTCGACGGTCTGTTTCCGCAGCCGATATCGACTCCGGTGTGCGGCTTTGCTCAAACGTTCTCGCATCTGTTGAACGTAACGACCGACATTCTTCTGCTTCTGCCGGTCGGTTGCCACATAGCCTCGAATACGTCGTTGACGAAGCGTCTTCAAATTCAGTGCAGAACAATAACCCGAATCGGCCGAAACTTCTTTGGCCTGACGTCCCACGTTCTTGCGGATCTGGTTGAGCAAGGGAACCATCTGCTGCACATCACTGCCGCTATTGGTGAGCGATTCGGCGACGATGACCTGGCTATCGGCATCGACGGCCGCTTGCGCGTTGTAGCCTTGGATGAATCCTTCCGACGTTTTCATGATTCGGCTCTCCGAATCGGTGAAGTTTCTCTGCACTTTGTCTTCAGGAACTCCGCTCGGCTTTGCCTTGTGCGAGGTCCTATTCGGATCCGGCGCCGCCTCCGCTTTGGCACGCGCTTCGGCTTCTAACTCGGCTTTCGCTTGCCGGATCTTTTCCAATCGCTTCTGCTTGTCGGCAACCCAATCCGGCATTTCATCGCCTTGCCGATCCACCCCATAGCGCTCATCCTCTTCTCGATCTTGCCGTTCGGCTTCCGCAAACCACCCTTTCACCTCCGCTGCCAGATCCGCCTCGGCCTTCTTCATCCCCTTATAGCTCATTCCCTTATGCTTGCTCGCATTGGCGCGCATTCGAGTCCCATCCAATGCCACATGGCCCAGCTTCACCAATCCCGCCTTCTTACACAGTTGCAGCACTTGTCCGAACAACGATCCCAACGCCTTCAGGTGCCGTTGTCGGAATAGGCTGAGGGAGTAACTTGAATTTTGTGTTTGGGGGCTTATTAGTTATTGCCCCCTCCGAAGAGGATAGTAGCCGTCGGCACTGTGGTAACGGTGGTAAAGCCGGAGCGGTTTTGGTGGAGGCTTTTCCAAACAGCTTGTGGGAATCATCAAGAAGAAGATGCCGAAGGCCACCTTTGTCGATTTCCACAGCTGTGGCCGTTTCCACAGCGCCTTCCGCCGCTCGTTTTTTGTTTTGCGTTTGGTGTTTCAAAAAGAAGAAGGCCCCAGGTTGCCGCCTGGAGCCAAAGACCCGTGTCATCAACCGACTGTGTTCAGGAGCAAATCAATGACAACAGATCCGAAGAAAAGCCTAGCCTGACTTTCGCAGCTAACGCTGATTTCATGTCGATTTTCGAGCCGCGCGTGGGATAAGTGCCGTGGTTGCAATGAGCGAGTTGTGAAAACGGTTGCGGTGAAGACCTACTCCCTATTCTTCTGAAAACATTTCTGTAATTCTGTGCGGGATGTTTCTGCGTTACACGAATCGAAAAAGAAAGATGGCAAGGACCATCGCTATTTCAGCGTCGTGGAAAATCAGCGCGTGTCATCGGGCAAGACGGTGCAGCGGACGGTTTTGTACTTGGGTGAGATTAATGACACACAACAGACGGCGTGGCTAAAAACACTGGACGTTTTCGATGAGCAGGAACAGCGAAGCCGAGAGTTGAGTTTGTTTCCCGACGACCGCGAGATACCGACCCATGCGGTCGATAGTCTGCAGGTGAAGTTGAGCGGGCTGGAGTTGCGGCGGCCTCGAGCATTCGGCAACTGCTGGATGGCGTGTGAGCTGTGGCGAGAGCTGGGCCTGGAGGGATTTTGGCAGCAACGATTGCCGGCAGGCCGCGAAGAGGTGAGTTGGGAGAAGGTGCTTCGGCTGCTTGTGGTGAGCCGGTGGATCGAGCCGGGCAGCGAGTTTCGGGTGCACCGGCATTGGTTCCTCAACAGTGCGATGGACGAGTTGCTGGGCGTGGATTTCGCCGTGGCGGAGAAGGACCGGCTGTACCGTTGTCTGGACCGTTTGTTGGAACACAAGCAGGATCTGTTCGTGTGGCTCCGACAGAAGTGGGCAGATCTGTTTCACGCCGACTTTGAAGTGCTGCTCTACGATCTGACGAGCACTTACTTTGAGGGTGAGATGGAAAACAATTCGAAAGCCAAACGCGGATACAGTCGAGATGGGCGGCCCGACTGCTTGCAGCTCGTGATCGCGCTGGTGATCACGACCGATGGTTTTCCGTTGGCGTACGAAGTGATGGATGGCAACACCTCCGATCGCACGACGCTGCGCAGCTTTCTCGACAAGATTGAAAACACCTACGGCAAGGCAAAGCGGATGTGGGTGATGGATCGCGGTATCCCGACCGACGAGATACTGGCTGAGATGCGAGATCCGGACCGACAGATGTTCGGGAGTAACTTGAATTTTGTGTTTGGAGGCTTATTAGTTATTGCCTCCTCTGAAAAGGAATGGACCGCCGGCGGCGCTGTGGGAACTGTGGTAAAGCCGGAGCTGGTTTTGGCGAAGGCTTTTCCAAACAGCTTGTGGGAATCATCAAGAAGATATTGCCGAAGGCGTCCTTTATCGATTTCCACAGCTGTGGCAGTTTCCACAGCGCTTCCCGCCTCTGGTTTTTTGTTTTTCGTTTTTTGTTTCGAAGAAAAGAAGAAGGCCCCAGGTTGCAGCCTGGAGCCCAAGACCCGTGTCATTAACCGACTTTGTTCAGGAGCAAATCAATGACAGCAGATCCGAAGAAAAGCCTATCACCCGCTTCCGTCTCCGAGCTTGCAAAAAGTGATATCGATCAACTCCTTCAAACAGGGCTGGCCGACCTTAGTCTGCGAGAACTCCTGGGACTGCTGATTTCCAGTGCTGGCGCTGCCGAGCGCAACGTCTATTTGGAAAAGGAGCCCAGCGATAGGCCGAATGGTTTTTACGACCGGTCTCTTCAGATGGGAACCATACCGGTCGACGTTCGAGTACCCCGCACTCGAACCGGAGAGTTCCGGCCGGCCAGTTTGCCGTCCCGTTATCGCCGTGGTTACAGTGAAGAAGTCCAGTCGCTGCTGTTGGGCTTGCTCGGCTCGAGCCGCTCGATCAATGCCGCCAAAGACGCGCTCCAGAAGATGGGTCTGTCCAGCTCGGAACAGGATCTGGAACGTGTCGCCACCGCAATGATCGAGGAACTCGAACTCCGCAATAGCCGGCCTTTGGATTCGGACATGTTGGCGGTGTTTGTCGATGGCAAGTACATCGAGTTGCGTGATGGCGATAAGCTGCGTTCCGCCTGTATCTACCTAGTTGTCGGTTTGGGCCGCGATGGCAAGAAACGCGTCTTGAGTTGTATGGCCAAGCCTGGCCGCGAGAACCTCGAAGACTGGAAATCCGTTCTTCGCGGTTTGATTGAACGTGGGCTTCGTCGGGTGATGATCTTTATCCAGGACGACTTCTCTGGCCTGTTGCCCATTAGCCAAAGTTTCTTTCCCAACACCGACGTCCAGCTCTGTGCCGTTCACATGCAACGAAATGCCAAAACCCATCTCTCGAAGACCGACAGCGCCGAGTTTCAACAGCGCTGGCGCGCCATTAAATCTTCCTGGGATGTCGAAGTGGGTAACCGCCAGTTCGAAGAGCTCTGCGATCGCTTCGCCAAGTCTTATCCCACCTGGATCGCCGAACTCCGCAAGAAACGGCCACATTACCTGTCTTTCTTAAAGTTTCCCGAATCGATCCGCCGTTCCTTTTCGACCACCAACGTTGTCGAAGCCATCAACGGACAATTGGAGATCATGCGTCGCAATAGTGGTGGATACTTTCACTCTGAGGACACCTTGAAGTTCAAACTCGGTATCGCGATTTCTTCACTCGAGGACGGCCGCTGGAGAACCGGTTCACGCACAATCTTCTCTGTTCTTCCGCAGCTTAATGCGATGTTTCAATCCCGATTCGAGGGCGCTGCATGAACCGATTAAACACAACATTATTGACAAGAGCCAGATGTTCTATCTGGTGGGAACGTCGAAGAGCAAAATCAAACAATACGAAAAGAAGTGGCTCGATTTGTCCTGGCAGAAGGTCCGCGACTCGGTAGACGTGAAGCTGTTCAACAACGACGGAGAACTCTACGTGTTAGCGAAAAGCACGGGCCGCCAAGCCAAAGAGACTGCAATGCGCCGCAAGCGTCTGGTCCGGTTGTTGCGAAAGCTTCGCGCCATGCGCCACAGCCTGCCTTCGCGCGATCAGCTGCTGATGCGCATTGGAGCCGCTAAAACCGAGGCCGGCCGTGCCTTCGGCTTCGTTCACATCGACGTGCCCGCCGAACAAGTGCCAGTCACTCGCGAGTCGTTCCGGTTCCATGTCGAGCGAGCCAAACTCCAAGCGGCAGCGGAGTTGCGTGACGGTCACTACTTACTTCGCTCCAACTTGACGGCTGAAGATCCGGCTGTGCTTTGGACCCGCTACGTTCTGCTGACGCAGATTGAAGCAGTATTTCGATCGCTCAAAAGTGAACTGCGCGTCCGCCCGATATATCACCAACTCGAACATCGCGCCGATGCGCACATTCTGATTGCATTTCTCGCCTACTGTCTTCAGGTCACCCTGAAGCATCACCTGATTGCTCATGCCCCCGGATTGACGCCAACTTCCGTCATGGAAAAACTGGCAACGATTCAAATGATCGATGTCTGCATTCCCACCGTCGACGGCCGATGGCTGATCCTGCCCCGATACACCCAGCCCGATACCGACACCAAAATGCTTCTCCACAAACTCAAAATCGATTTGCCCAATCAGCCGCCGCCCCGCATTACATCCAACCCATCGGTTTCCGCGTCTGCTCTCGCTTTAGATCGGTAAATCGACCCCGCATTGTGGTGAAGACCTTTGAGTAGCCTCCACTGAATTCAAAGCACTTACTTGGCTGTTTACCCATGAACTGCGAAAGTCAGGCTAGCATCAACTTCCATCTCCGAGCTTGCAAAAAGTGAGGTCGATCAACTCCTTCAAACAGGCCTGGCCGACTTTAGCCTGCGAGAACTTTTGGGACTGCTGATTTCCAGTGCCGGCGCCGCCGAGCGCAGCGTCTACCTGGAAAAAACCAACGGTGACAAACCGAACGGGTTCTATGACCGTTCTCTTCAAGTCGGAACCATTCCCATCGACGTTCGAGTTCCCCGCACGCGTAGCGGAGAGTTCCGGCCAGCAAGCTTGCCGTCGCGCTATCGCCGCGGTTACAGCGACGAAGTTCAGTCGCTGCTGTTGGGATTGCTTGGTTCAAGCCGCTCAATCAATGCCGCTAAAGACGCACTCCAAAAGATGGGACTGTCCAGCTCGGAACAGGATCTGGAACGTGTGGCGACAGGAATGATCGAGGAACTCGAACTCCGCAACAGCCGGCCTTTGGATCCCGACATGTTGGCAGTGTTTGTCGATGGCAAGTACGTCGAGTTGCGGGACGGCGATAAGCTGCGTTCTGCCTGTATCTACCTGGTTGTCGCTTTAGGCCGCGATGGTAAGAAACGCGTCCTCAGTTGCATCGCCAAACCAGGCCGCGAAAACCTCGAAGACTGGAAATCCGTTCTTCGTGGCTTGATCGAGCGCGGACTCCGGCGGGTCATGATCTTTATCCAGGACGATTTCTCCGGATTGCTCCCCATTACCCAAAGCTTCTTCCCCAACACCGACGTCCAGCTCTGCGCGGTTCATATGCAACGCAATGCCAAAAACCATCTCTCCAAGATCGACAGCTCCGAGTTTCAACAGCGATGGCGTGCCATTAAGTCCTCTTGGGATGTGGAAGTGGGTAATCGCCAGTTCGAGGAACTCTGCGATCGCTTCGCTAAGTCCTATCCCACCTGGATCGCCGAACTCCGCAGGAAACGGCCTCATTACCTCGCCTTCTTGCAGTTCCCCGAATCTATCCGCAAATCCTTCTCCACCACCAACGTTGTCGAGGCCATCAACGGTCAATTAGAAATCATGCGCCGCAATAGTGGGGGGTACTTTCATTCCGAGGACACCTTGAAGTTCAAGCTCGGTATCGCTGTCTCATCGCTTGAGGACGGCCGCTGGAGAACCGGCGCCCGCAGCACCTTTGCCATCCTTTCTCAGCTTAATGCCATGTTTCAATCCCGATTCGAGAGTGCTCGCGTGAGGATATCAAACACAACATTATTGACAAGAGCCTAGGCTGATCGTTCGATAATCCGGCTTTTGCATCCCCGTCAGTGCCATGTAATCCACTCGCTGTCGGCAAGCTCTCGCCATCCGCCTCGACGAATAGATCCCTTGGCTATAGCTGTACAGCAACAACGCCGTCATCATCACTGGATGAAACGGCGGGTACCCACGCTCTTCTTGGTACTGTCTCGTGATCTCCGATAGATCCAACTGCTCCAGCACCAAATTCCGCACGAAATTCACCAGATCGTCTCTTTCCACCAGGTCTAACGCTGTTGGCGGAAACATCACTGCCTGCTCCGGATTCCATTCTCGAAAGGTCTTCGCCATACTTGACATTAAACCTCTCCTTAGAGTCAGTCCTGGTCCCAGCTGCTCATTACTTGGACAGGCTCTTAGGCGGGGACTGGCCCACGAAAAAACAGGCTTATATCGCCCCACTACAAAGCAGGTTTACATCGCATCCACTAGATTCAAAATCTTTACGGGCGCCCACTTTGTGGCTGCTCGTTATTTTCGAAGTTTCATAGACCACGCCTGCAAATGCGGGCGGTCGAATTTGCAAAAGGCGCTCGCACGGATCAGGTAGTCGGGACGAATCGCGTGGCGAGGTATTCTTTGACGGTCTTCAGGAACTCACGCGCCAGGCGGCGCGCTTTTTCAAAATCTTTTTGATCGTATGCTTCAAGGATCCGGTCCTGATGCTCGATGCAGTCCACAACTGTCTGCAGAATGCCCTCTCGATTGTGCGACCGGCGAATCAGGTATAAGGCATAGAGCGGAATTACCAGCCGGTCCAACGCCTGTTCCAGGTAATGGTTGCCCGATAGCTTCCAGATCTTTTTTCTGAAATTTAAATGATTTTCGAAAAAAGCATCAAGGTCTTCCGTTTTTAGTGCGACCTTCGTTTTCTCCGCCAATGCCTTCAATTCTGCAACGTCGCTGGGGCTCGCATTTCTACCGGCCAGAAATACGGCCAGCGGTTCCAGCTCAATCCGGATCTCGAATATCTGCTGGGCGTCTTCCAGGGTTAGTTTTGGTACCTGCGTGCCGGAAAAGGGCGTCCGTTGCACGAAACCTTGATGCTCCAGTTCGATCAAAGCTTCGCGGATGAGGCCCTGGCCAACGCCAAATTGTTGAGCCACTTTCGCTTCGACAATCTGTTCGCCGCCTTGAATGGCGCCCGAAATGATCGCTTCCTTCAACAGCGCGACGATGCGGGTTTTCTTGGATACCGGTTCGATTTTTTGAAATGTGGGAGGCATGTTCGTTACGTTTCCAATCTATCGCATTATACTTCAGCCGATAGATCATACGAATATGATGGCCTGGCTTATTGCTTCTGCTTACAGTCGAAGGTTCTTACAATATCGCAGGGGGATTTGATGCGCAGATGGGCTGCCTCGTTGGGGGTGTTGCTATTTTCGGCTGTTACCGCGATGTCTCAGACTTCGTCCATAGTCCAGGTCGGCTACGCGATCGTTACGCCGTCGTCACCGAACGCCACGGGATTTACGGCCTTCGAGGACCTCGTAATGAGAAGAGCAACGGATACGCTTGACGTCGATGTCCTGCCGCCAGTCTTGACAACGACCATTTCCTTGCCGGTCGATGTCAGTACACAATTTTCAGAGAATACCGGCGTTGCACTGGTCAATCCGAACAATGGTTTTGTCGTCGTAACGATGACGCTGCTCCGGTCTGATGGGACAACCCTGGGAACGACGATCTTCTCCATTGCTCCGCATCAGCAGATTTCGAGGTTAATCACGGAGATCTTTACTCCCGGGGGCATTTCGATCCAGTCATCGATCCCAGCGGAGTTCTCGGGAACTTTGTCGGTCGTTTCGGCCAGCCCGATTTCAATTCTGGGTTTGAAAGTCACTGGTTTGAATTTCACCACCGTTCCGCTGGTCAATGTTTCACAGCTTACGTTTCCGCTTCCGCTGATCTCATTGGGGGTTGGCGGGCTTGGAGCGGCCCTGTTCCCCCAATTTGTGCTAGGCGGCGGATGGACGAGCCAGATCATGGTTCTCAATACCAGTCCCAGTCCTCAAACGGTCGAGCTTGATGTCTTCGCGCAGGATGGTACTCCACTGGTTGTTACGTTGAATGGCCAGACGGCCAGCAGCTTCCCAAACGTTCTAGTGCCTGGAAACGGCAGAATCGTTTTCAAGCCATAGAAGATAAGCCACGGATTGAACGGATTTAACGGATTCAATCCGTTCAATCCGTGGCTTATCCCTATCGGAAGTGGTTCGAATCTTTCTCGTTGTCCATGCAATAGTACTCGTCGATCTCGCCGGGCCCGGTTCCGTCGTAGTTCGTCGTTTGCCATGGAATGGTCCAGCCGCCCGACCACGGTTTCGTGTAAGCGCCCGGGTCGTCCAGCGTCGCTTCGTATTTGAGGGTGTTGTAGTCGAGACGACTGATGCGCTCGACAAGGTGCATTTCCGAGGTGTGCGGCAGCCCATTCCGGTGGAACCAGAATTTTTCGTTGAAGCCGACGCTGTCGATTACCAGCGTTTCCCCCTCCCAGTGGCCGATCGAATCGCCGAGATAACCGTACGTGATGACATCCGGCGAAGGATGTACCCGGCCCGGTTCCATATGAATCACTTTCCAGATATGGTTGTGACCGGCCACGATAATGATTCGATTGAGTTCAGGCTGCTGAATGATTTCGAGTCCATTCGTCAGCTGGAAAAAATGCACTCCGCCGTCCGGGATGCAGCGAGTATGAGGATCGTCCTTACCGTTCGTGCTGACGCGATATTTGTAGAGAGCCCGAGCCCAGGGCTGGAAGGGAATTTCATCCTCCGTGAGGTTCGTCGGCAGGTTGCTTCCACCCTTTCCGATCAAGTTTCCGGAAAAGACATTCCAGAATCCCTTCATGCCGGGAGCGGCTCCGAGATTGACGCTGCCGTCGGCCAGGCGAGGCGTAGGCGCTGACGGCGGTTTGGGCGCTTGTCCGCGTCCCCCGCGCTGCCCGCGCGCTTGTGCGTACGCCATGCCAGGCAGCGCCGAACATGTGATCAAGATCACAATCGCCGTCCGCGCAAAACCTTTCATTGTGAGTCCTCCGGGTATTCGAATCGTAGCGGAATCATCTGGTAGAAGGGCTTGCGGTGTCAATGTCGTTCACTTAATACCGGAAAGTGGATAAGCCGCGAATTGAACGAATTTAACGAATTCAATTCGTTTAATTCGTTCAATTCGTGGCTTATCCTTCCCCTTCCGTCTTCGGATAATCTTGCCTGGGATAATCGATTCAATTATAGTTCCGCCAACTAATTCAAGTGGGGGGGGACCTTGAAATCTGCTATCGCATTAGCCGTCGTGTGTGTCTTCGCATGCGCCATTGCCAGTTTGGCGCAAACGAGTAATTCGACGATCGGAGGGACGGTTGTCGACCCAACTGGCGCGCTGATTCCGGGCGTTACCGTTACCGCAGCAAATGTGCAGACCGGAATCGTCAACAGCACGGTGACAAACGAGTCCGGGGTCTATCAATTCGCCAGTCTGCAAGCCGGCACCTATAAGCTGACTGCGGAACTTCCGGGTTTTCAGACGCAGGCCTACAACGGAGTTGGATTGGGCAGCTCCACACAGCTGCGCTTGAATTTTTCGCTCCAAGTCGCGGGTGGCGCACAGTCGGTCGAAGTTAGCGTCGCAGCCGACACGCTGTTGGCGACGTCCTCGGCATCGGTCGGCGGAGTTCTTCCTGAATACAAGGTGCGCGATCTTCCTCTGGCGGCGCGGAACGTTCTGGATCTGACACAGACCACAGCCGGCACGGAAGGAAGCAACTTCGCCGGCGCGCGAGTCGGTCAGGTTTCGACCAGAGTGAACGGTATCAACGTCGACGACGGGCGATATCAGAACGGTGTCTATTCCGCGACGGTCATGAGTCCGGACCTTATTGAAGAGGTCCGTGTCATTGTCGCGCCCGCCGACGCGGAAACCGGACGCGGTTCCGGTCAGGTTCAGGCATCGATCCGGGCCGGGACGAATCAGTTCCGCGGAAGCCTGTTCTGGGTCAATCGGAATTCCGCCCTGGACTCCAATAGCTGGTTTAACAATTTCAAGGGTTTGCCGGTGAATTACATCAACCGGAACCAGTTCGGCGGCCGGATCGGCGGCCCGATCATCAAAAACAAGACATTCTTCTTCTTCCTGTACGACGGCCAGCGGGAGGCCCAGCGGACCAGCGTCACCAATAATGTCTGGACGGATAGCGCACGACAGGGGATCTTCCGTTTCTTTTCCGGAGTCCAGAGCGCGAACGCCGTTCAGGCGAACCCTACCGTGGATCTGCGGGGCAATGCGGTATTGAACGGGCAGCCCGCCACCCCCAGCCAATTCAACGTGTTTACAAAAGACACGCTGCGCACTGGATTCGATCCAACCGGTTACATCAAGAAACTCATCTCGATTATGCCGGCAGCCAACGATTTCACCGTGGGCGACGGATTGAACACGGCGGGATTTACCTGGACGCAGCATACGATTGGAGCAGAGACGCCCTTTTCCCAGGCTGTGGACGTACCGCGCAATCAGTTCAACGTGCGTCTGGATCACAACTTCAATTCGAACAATAAAGTCTTTTTCACGATGAGCCGGGAGCACACCTGGGCGGATTCCCAGAACGTGATATATCCCACCGGTTTTCAAGGCACCACAGACAGAACGCCGCGCGTTTATACATCGTCGGTCGTCTCGACATTATCGCCCACCGTCCTGAACGAAGCCCGATTCGGCGTCCGTATTGGAAGCCAGGATGGTTATGCGGCTTACGACACTCCCAAAGTCAAAAGCGATCTCTTCAACTTCCTGCCGAAGGCGGGAGGCGTGACCTATTTGCCTTTGGTCCCGGTTGGCGGCAGTACGAACAACGTAACCAATCAGACTGTCGGCAGCCGTACCCAGCGCAGTCCTCTGTACCAGTTGGGAGATACGGTGAGCTGGACCCACGGTAAACACGCGTTCAAAGGTGGTGCCGAGTTTCGTTCCGGCTGGTCGCATTCCCTGCAGGCCGATGGCGGCGCGGTTCCTCTCGTCAACTTCGGCGCCGGCGGACAGGCCATATCGGGTATCAGTTCGGCGGCGATTCCTGGCTTGAGCGGGCCGGACCAGACGAACGCGCAAAACCTGCTGAATGCACTGGCGGGATCGGTTTCAAGCGTCCAGCAGGCTTTCTTCCTGAACGACGCCAAGAACCTGGCCTTCCAATCCGCCTTTGAGCAGACCGTGGTTCCTCCGGGAAAATACCGGGAGAATCACCAACGTGAATTCAGCACGTTTTTCAAAGACGACTGGAAAATACGGCAGAATCTGACGCTGAATATCGGAATCCGATGGGACTACTACGGCGTGCCCTGGGAGAAGAATGGTCTGGCCGGAACTCCGGTTGGCCAGGGCGCCGGATTGTTCGGGATATCCGGGACAACCATGGCGGACATGTTCCAGCCAGGACATCTTGCGGGCGCGCTAACGACGGTGCAACTCGTCGGCAAGAATTCGTCGCATCCGGGCAAGCAGATGTACAAGGACGACTGGAACAATTTTGGGCCGGCCGTGGGTTTGAGCTGGAATGTGCCGTGGTTCGGCAAGGACAAGACCGTCCTGCGTGCCGGCTATGGCGTCAGCTACCAGGGCGGCGGCCGCGCGGTCGACCTCGATCGCATCATGGGTGGCGTGCCCGGCGCCGATGATCCCGAGACTTTTACAACATCGAACTATTTAGATCTGTCCAGGCTCGTACTTCCGCTGCAGCGCGCGGTGCCGTTTCAACCGGTGCCGCTGACGGATCGCACGAAAGGTATCGAAGCCTTTGATCCGAACACGCTCACTCCGTATGTGCAGAACTGGAATCTGGAAATCCAGCGTGAACTCGCGAAAAACCTGACGATCGAAGTGCGCTATGTCGGCAGCAAGGGAACGAAGCTGTGGGCGGAAACACCGCTCAACGAAGTGAACGTGTTCGAAAACGGAATCCTCGACGCCTTCAAGGTCACTCGCGCCGGCGGTAATGCATCGTTATTTGACAGGATGTTGAACAATATCAATATCGGCGGTGGCGCGACGACAGTGAATGGAACCACGGAAACCGGTTCGATGGCGCTGCGCCAGAACGCAACGACGCGAACGTTGATTGCCAACGGCGATGTCGGCGCCTTCGCATCCTTCCTCAACAGTACGACGGTTGGCACGAACGTTGCCGGCGGTTTACTGCGAACGAATGGCTTACCGGAGAACTTCATCGTCGTCAATCCGCAATTCAACGCCGCGCTGACCGGCAGTCCAAGCGCTCCTTACAATGCGTTGCTGAACTGGAATCCGGGCAATTCCACTTACCACTCCATGCAGCTTCAGGTGACGAAGCGACTGGCGCAGGGATTCACGAACCAGACATCTTTGACCTGGAGCCGCACCATCGGCGAAAGCGACGCCGATACGAACGTCCAATACCGGACGCTTCGCGACCGGAGCCTCAACAAATCTCTGCTGGGCTTCCACCGGACCTACGATTTCCGCAGCAACGGTACGCTCGATCTGCCGTTAGGGCCGAGCCGGTCGTTCATCAACAACGCGCCGCAATGGGTGTCCAGAATTGCTGAGCGCTGGCAGTTGGGCGGGATTTTCGGCTGGACCTCCGGCGCTCCGCTGACGATCACCAGCAGCCGGTCGTCCTTCAATCAAATCACCAGCGGGCCGCCGAACATCGTCGGCAATTTTCCGAAAACGATCGGCGGCGTCAAGGAACTGCCGGGCGGCGTGGTGAATTATTTCTCCGGCTTGACGCAGGTGACGGACCCGTCGGTGGCGGGAGTCACGGCATTGCAATCCACCCAGGGCTCGTTCACCGCCAAAGCGATTCAGGATGCGAACGGTAATCTGGTGCTGGTCAACAGCCAGCCGGGGGACCTCGGCACGCTTGGATTGAAATGGATCGAAGGTCCGGCCAATCTGCATTTCGATGTCAATCTGATCAAACGGGTTAAAATTAGCGAGCAGAAAGAATTCGAGCTGCGGGTGGATGCATTAAATGTGCTGAACCATCCGATATTCGGAAATCCCAATCTGGACATCAATAATGCCAGCTTCGGCCGGATCACGACTGCGACGGGCTCACGCTCGTTTACAATCAACACACGCTTGAATTTCTGATAGAAATAAGCATATTGGGCACTTGGGAGGCAAGACGATGCATGTAAAACCTGTTCTGCGAGGCTGTGCCGCAATCTTCATTGCAGCCGCAAGTCTGGCTGCCGCGGCCAACTCCGAGCTGGCGGATGCAGTCATGAACGGGAACAAAGCTGCTGTCCGTTCATTGCTGCTGAAAAAAGCGGACGTCAATGCGGTTCAAATTGACGGAACCACCGCGCTGCACTGGGCGGTGCGCGGTGACGACCTCGAGACGGCAGACCTGTTGATTAAAGCCGGCGCCAATGTATCGGTTGCCAACCGCGAAGGCGTCATGCCGATGCAGCTCGCCGCAATGAATGGCAACAGCGCCATGCTCGAACGCCTGATCAAGGCAGGAGCCAACGTCAATGCGCCGCTGACTTCATCTGGAGACAGTGCGCTGATGATGGCCGCCCGCACAGGTAAGTCCGATGCTGTCAAGGTGCTGCTCGACAATGGCGCTCAGGTCGATGCTAAAGAAACCTGGGGCGACACGACGGCTTTGATGTGGGCCGTCGCCGAAGGTAACCACGCGATCGTCAAGATGCTCATCGACCGTGGTGCCAATGTCAACGCTCGCACGAAGTTTGTGCCCTCAGCAACTGGCCGCGGGTTTGAAGGAGCCACGCCGGTCTCGACCAACGGCAATCAAACGCCCGAGCAGAATTCGAGCGGTCTGCTCACTCCTTTGATGTTCGCCGCGCGTGAAGGCGATCTGGAATCCGCCCGCATGCTGGTTGCCGCCGGCGCGAACATCAACACGACAGATGGCGACGGCAAGGACGCTCTGGGTCTGGCTATTTTCAACGGCGGCTACGATGTGGCCTCGTTCCTCATCGATAACCACGCCAATGTCAATCAACCGGATGCTCAGCGATTCACTCCGTTGTTCTGGGCCGTGGATCGCCGCAACATGGAAACGGCTCCGAACTTTCCCTGGGTTGTCTCAACCGATCCTCTTCCGCTGATCAAGAAACTGCTCGACGCCGGGGCCAACGTCAACTTTATCGTGAATAACACGCCTCGCGCCCGGATGCGCGACGGTACGCCTCGCATCGTGTTTGCTACGGCATTAATGCGTGCCGCATTCTCCGGCGACGTCGAGCTGGCGAAACTGCTGCTGGCGCATGGCGCGGACCCCAATATTGTTTCGAGCGACCACGAAACGGCGCTGATGGCGGCCTGCGGAACGGGCTTCATTCCGGGATACAGCAAGGGACGGACGCCGGCGGAAAGACTGGAAGTCGTCAAGTTGCTCATCGGTGTGGGACTCGATGTGAACGCTGCCGACGATTACGGCATCACCTCACTGATGGTCGCTGCCAATCTTGGCGATGTTCCGATCATTCAGTACCTGATCGACAAAGGCGCCGACCTGGCCGCATATGACCTCGGGAAAAAGAACGATGGCGCTTTTGGCTCCAGCATCGAGCCGTTGATGCCGATCGATTATGCGATCGGAATTGGGACTTTCCGTCCCAACAATGCGATCGTATTCAACGAAGAGGCCGTCAAGCTGATGACGCGCGTCATGAAGGAACGCGGGATTAAACACACCACCTCCGAGTGCACGCTGCGGGGATTTACCTGCTCTATCGCGAATGTGGACCCGAAAACGGCGACGCCGGCACAAATACAGCTGATCCGCAAAATCCAGACCGGATATCAGGTGGACGGCGTTACCGGCGGTCTGGGAAATAAAGATGCAGAAAAGCAGAAAAAATAGCGGGGGGACTGATGCGGTTTAGAGTGATCCGGCCGTTGCAATTGTTCGCACTGGTGGTCCTGGGCCTCGCCGCCCTTGCCGCCATCGCCGCGCTTGGCGCTCAGGCGCCCGGTGGCCCCGTTCGCTTTACAGCAACCACGGCGAACGTCAGCGGAGCGGGCGAACCGATAAAGATCAATCTGACGGGTTGGTCGACCGATGCCCAGCGTGACGAGTTCGTGGCCGCATGGAGTCTGACCGCCAAACCTGCCGCAGGCGCAGAAGCCCGCGGCGGCCGCGGTGCTCGCGGCGCTGCCGGCGCCCGTGGCGGACGCGGGGCGCGGGGCGCGCGTGGAGGTGGTGGTGATGCCGCCGGGGGTGATGTTCCGGCAGATCCCGATGCCCCGGATGCCGATAATCCGGCGTTCCGCTTTGGCCGTGGCGGCGCACGCGGCGGAGCCGCGGGGGAAGCCGCGCAGACGCCCGAAGCATCGCTTGCAGCTGCGATCAAAAAGGCGCCGACGGTCGGAATCCTCTGGACCTCTGAAACCGTTGGCTACTCCATCAAATACGCGTACCGTTTGCCCCAGCCTGATGGCGGCGAGCGAATCATCCTTGCGACCGATCGGCGAGTAGGAGCCTGGAGCAGTCTCTGGAAGCCCGCCGGAACCGCGGGCGCGATGCCCGACTATGCATTCTCCGTCATCGAGCTGCGCGTGAATGCCAAGGGTGAAGGCGAAGGTAAGGGCCCCGTTGCCGCCAAGGTCGCCGTCGATAGCGCCGCGAAGACGATCGCGCTCGACAGCTATGCGGGATTGCCGGTGGTCCTCAAAGCCGTGAAGCGCCAAGGCAGCTAAGGACCGCGCAAAAATAACTTCACATTTTCGGGGACAAGGGGGCAGACCCCTCGTCCCCTGCCGCGCCGCCACACAGGGGACGAGGGGTCTGACCCTGCGCTGTTCTGCCCGCAAAATGTGAAGTTATTTTTGCGCGGTCCCTAACGCGAGACTCTGTCTTAGCGTCTCCACTAACCCGGATCTCTCATGAACATAGCTGGGTGTTGGATAAGCCACGGATTGAACGGATTTAACGGATGGGCGCGTTAACAGTCTGTGAATGCGCCCATCCGTTAAATCCGTTCAATCCGTGGCTTATCCACCCCGGGGCAAAACTCGTGAGAAATTCAGGCTAACGATAACTGTCGGCAAGGGCCACTTCTCAGGCCATTAAACGAAATGGGAAAGATCGGAGCATCTCGTTTGCGTTTGTGCCCTTTTCTCAGAGGTAAGTCTGTAAAATTACTTTGAAGTTATGGATGTTGTGCTGAACGTACTCGGCGCGCATTTTCGCTAAAAAAACAAGGAATCGAGTCTGCGGTGACTGCTTGAAAAATCACTTACCTGGAGCGAACGGATTCGCATTCGTGACTGCCACAATCGTTGTGGTCATTTTGTACGGATCGCTGTATCCCTTTGGGTTCTCCAACAATCCCCATGCTGAAGGGCCGATCCGGTCATTGTGGGAAACCCGGAGCTTCTTTCCCAGCGCAGGTAACCTGATAGCAAACTTCATCCTTTACGTCCCCCTGGGATTCTTTTGGGTTCAAGCCAGCAGGAAACGGCTCTTTTCCTCCGTCGCGATCGCTCTATGCGCCGGAATCTCATTATCGACATTCATTGAATTCATGCAATTCTATGACGCCGGCCGCTACTCCAACATGTCCGATATTTACGTCAATGGGGCCGGCACATTGTTTGGAGCAATCGCCGCATCGCTGGTTCGCAAAATTCGAACTTCAGCGTTCCACTGGATTCCTCGATTCGATGTTGCGATCCTTCTGTTGCTTTGCTGGCTGGGTTATCGGCTGTTCCCTTACGCTCCTGTGATCAATCTCCATAAATACTGGGATGCTATCAGGCCGCTATTTCGAAGCCCCGGTATGTCGGGTGCAGATGTGTTCCGGCACATAACGACATGGTTTGCGGTCGCCGTATTGCTTGAAACAGTTCTTGGCAGCGTGTTCACGCGATTGGCAATCGTTCCGCTTCTTATTGTCGTAGTGGCGGCGAGAATTCTCATCATGGATATCGTCCTCTCGCGCGCGGAGGTGTTTGGCGGTCTGTTGGGCGCCGTATTGTGGATATTTGTGCTTTCACGCATCCGAAGCAGAGTCATCGTTGTGGCCGTACTCTTTGCGCTACTGGTAGTTGTTCAAGCATTGTCGCCGTTTAACTTCAGTCAGCCGCCGCATTCTTTCGGCTGGATTCCATTCAGGAGTTTTGTTACCGGCTCAGAAGAGAAAGCCGTAGCTTCATTTCTGGAGAAGACATTTATATACGGCTGCCTTGTCTGGCTTTTTTCACAGGCGGGATCGTCCTGGCTATTGGCAACAGGGCTGGGTGTGATCTTGGTATTTGCGTCGCACTGGATGCAGACTTACCTTCCGGGGCGTTCTGCAGAGATTACGGATGTCACGCTGCTATTAATCGTAGCGGCAATTATGTGGCTGATGCCGAACGCGAAGGCTAAAGAGCCCCAGCGCATTTAAATGCGCTGGATCTGCAAAGCTGCGAGCATACCAGCTGCGTCTTTCTTCGTTCTACTGCGTCGGGATTCTTTCAACTCACTGTAAGCTTTGGTAAGGTCCGTCCAGTCGGTTCGGGGATTTCCGGCAAAAGCTGCAACAGGTTTTTGCTCAGAAAGAAAACCGGTATTCCACTCTCACCAGGTCTTCATACCAGACGGCACTGGTGAGACCACGCGCATAGCCTGCGTAAATCGAATTTCGTCCGTCAATGACGGCACGTGCACCCATTTTAAGATTGACGATATTCGTGTCGCCAACGGCATCACCGATTCTATCGGTAGCGATCCAAACCGTCTGGAATCCACCAAGCACCCTCCATCCTACAAGTTCAACTACCGGAGCAAGCCGAACATGATCGCTGCTGTACACTTCGATACTTGGGCCGATCCCATAAGACAAAACGCTCCCCGAGAAGGGGCCTGGATTCGAGTTGGACGCTGATGCAACACCCTCCGAACCGCCAGTCGGATGCCAGTAAGAGAACTGAGTTTCCAGGGCGAGACGCCCGGCCTTCTGGTAAAAGAGGACTGATGGTTCGATACTGCCGTGGTTGACCCCGAGTCCGCGAGACGCATCCCCTGAAGGGAAATAACCTCTGAATTGTACGGTGAGGGCGCTGCTTTCCTTATTGAAGACACCCAGCTTAACGCCGGCGCGAACATCTCCAAGCCCATGTTGGTTTCCAAAGGAACCGGTCTCCGGCACAAAGCTTTGCGGCTGCAACCAGCGAATCGGTGCCTCCGCAAAAAAGGACAGACGGGAAACGGGCGCATATTCACCTTCGAAGTAGAGTTGCTGGAAATTCAAATCCGTGGCCACTCCGGGCTGCGGCCCCGGAGCATTCGGATCATATGCGGGCAGACCTGAACCAGCGAGTGCCCGGTAACAGCCGCATTTTGCATAAAAAAATTCCGCCCGGTCGGGAAACTGCGCATGCCAGCCCGACTCAAACCGCATGCGAACATGGGAGCCGATGAGAGCATTATCGATGTACCCGACCATGCTGCCTTCGATTTTTCGTTGTTTTTGAGTCCGCTCGGGGGGCGCCGTTGGAGGCCGCTGCTGAACTGGCGTTGCTTGTTCGGTATCGCTATTGGGTTCTTCCGCGAAAGATGCAGATAACGGTGTTAAGCAAATCAGAACTGCTAGTCCAAGAGATCGTGCGTACTTCAGCTGCATTCTCCTCTCCATGGCAGTTTAACGCTGACACTTCCCTGGCGGATTGTACCACCTCAACTGGCACAACAGAACAACTGCCCCTTACCCGCGGCAGCTTACGCAAGACCACTTTCGGCGCGATTTCCCGCTATCGACCGGGCGACCGCGAAGTATCGAACGTATAGTCGTTCGTCACAGCCACGTTACCGACAGGATCCTTTAAGGTGATGCGGTAGTGATAGACGGTTTTTTTCTGCAAACCCTTCAGAGTGACCGCAAGGCGCCGTTTATAGCCCGGACCGGAGATCGCCGTACTTCCGTAATTTGTGCTTGTACCAAAGTCGATTTGTGCGACAGCAACCTCTGGTTCAGGTCGGTCGCTGATAAGAAGTCGAATGACTCGATCGTCAGGTTCGGGGCCGGCGGCAATCACAGGAAAACCAGCGCTGAGTGCGGGAGGGAACGTATCTTTGGTCAGGGTTCGGGGCGAATCGGTTGTCGGTGTGACCAGCACCGGAGCGGTCGGAGTATAGAGGGGATCGCCTTCATTCACAGCCATCCATCCCACCGTTGGCGTCGCAAGCGTTGCGGCTTCGGCAAGACTGTATCCGTTCAGCAGGTAATAAAGAAGGACGTCTGGCCGTTGATGACCGCTGCGATAAGGCTCGCCGATGACGTAAGATGCGGCTGAAGCGCCGTGCTGGAGAGCCCCCATGCCAAACGTCGACGTGCTGTTCAGATCGCAGGCTACCGAGCCGGGCAGCCACTCGAAAACATCGTTATACCTGCCGTAGTTGTACCACCCTCCGTAAAAGAGTGCCCGCGGAGCGGCTACAGCGCTGCTTCCGTCGCTGAACTTTGCACCGGCTTGACCAATCACCAGACCATTGGTTGTATTCTCCCACTTGAGCGGAAAGCCGGATTCGCGGACGTGATGCTCGGCAAAAGCAATGTTCATGTCTGCTTCTGCTTCAGTCGACGCGAAATTTCCGCTTCGGGCTCGGGGCTGGGAGACCAGATAATCATCAGTATAAGGAGGAACGTTTCCGCTACCGCCCTGGCCATATTCACTATCGATGTAAATATTTCCGTTGTAATAACCCTGTAGAGGAAAGAGAAAACGATCCGCATACAGGGCCTGGTCGATCTGCTCGATATTGCTTATTCTTGAAACCATGTAGAAGTCTGATGCGCCGAGCTTATATTTGGCGTGACTGAAGTGTCCTAGATCAGTTCCCACCGTGGGTGTAGGTTCAAAGTACGGATTATTCTTGGCCGAAATGTTGTCGGCGTTCGGATCCAATTCAGTCAGCATCATCAATGCATTGTCTACGGAAACGGCCGCGCCGGCCGCATTACGCGTTTCAAAAGGAATAGCGCCCACAAGCAAGATAACGTCGATACTGTCTGGGCCCAGCTTGGCGAGCCTGGTTTTAATTGGACCTGCCAGATCGCCATAGAACTTTGAGTATTCGCCCCCATAGTAATAGCCGACGCTGATAACGGAGATATTGACACCGAGAACATTCGTTGCCGGGATGCCGCGCTTCTGGACGTAGTAGTCAGCGATTTGCTTGGAATCATTGACCCCGTCTTTGTCGAGATCCGGACCATTAGTCGGGTAGACGACGAGAACGTGGCTCGCACTGATGGCCGCTCTGGCTGGCAGCGGAAGCGACGTGAAAAAGACCAGACCGAAAAGGGCAAAACGAAGTTTCATAGGTCCTCGACGGGCGAAACACGGGCGCCACGTTGTTACCACAACTTAGAACTCAGAACAACTGGAGAGACTCGACTTTACGTCCAGGGTAATAGTGCAGCGGAGCGGAATATGCTTCGAGAAGCCGGATTCTGGATACGGGCGGCTATGCTTGACCATCGGACAGCGGTCCTGGCTTTTGCGCTGGAGTCCGTCATGGTCTTGGCGCAGGGCGCGCACACCTTCTTTTGTGAGGGCCCTTCTGCGAGGCGGATGCGGAACAGGCAGCCCGTACCGGCCACCTGACGGCACGAGCGCGCGGTAAAATAGCGGCAGAGGTTGAGCGTCTCGTGCCCTTTCATTTTTCACACCGTTATCAGAACGAAGCCGCCCGCGTGTAGGCGGAAGTGAAGGCCGCCGGCCGGAAGGGGTCTGTCAAGGTTCTCGAAGATGAAAATTGAGATTTTCGTCTTCGACTGGCAGTGGATTTTCCCGGCCGGCCATAGCAAAACTACGTGCCGCCATCTTGCATACCATCTTTGTAAGTACTGGGCAGTCTAAATATTTTAGCGGGTAGACGTAGATCGAGCTCTCGACGAGGCATCATCGCAGATCGCAGCTCCCCGTTAGCCTACCTGCATCGATCTTTCGACTGAGGAAGAGATATGCTGATTTTCAAGCAGGTTCAGGCAATCGTCATTTCCGTGGCGCTGGCAACGTCCGTTTTCGGCGCTCAGAATTCCGCATCGCCTAACCAGAGCATTCCGACGGCATCCGCCGTTCCGTCACCTGAAGAATTGCATCAGTTGCTGGCGCCCATTGCGCTCTATCCAGACGCACTGGTCGGGCAAGTCCTGGCTGGCTCCACATACCCGTCGCAGGTGGTGGAGGCGGAGCGCTGGGTACAACAAAATTCTTCTTTGAAAGGCCAACAACTCGCGGCTGCAGTGGATAAGCAGCCTTGGGACCCGAGTATCAAGGCATTGACGGAGTTTCCATCGGTCCTTCATAACATGAGTCAGAATCTGGCGTGGACGTCGAGTGTCGGCGAGTCATACGTCAATGATCCTCAGGCCGTCATGCATGCAATACAGGTGCTCAGGGAAGACGCCAAAAAGGCCGGAAATCTGAAGAGCACTCCGGAGCAGACGGTCTCAACGGAAGGCCAGACCATCGTCATCCAGCCGGCCAATCCGGAGGTTGTCTATGTACCCGAATATAGTCCAGCTGCGGTTTATGGAACCCCGATAGAGCCGTATCCTGGATATTCCGGATGGGATGTTGCAGCGGCTTCCGCAATTTCTTTTGGCGTCGGAACCGCCGTCGGAGCGGCTGTCGGCGGCTGGGGGTGGGGCCACTGGGGCATGAATTGGGGTGGCGGAACCGTCAACTTCAACCGCAACGCCTACGTTTCGCACAGCAACACATTCGCAAATCGCAACTACGCAAACGTCAATCGCGCCAACTATAACAACCGCAACGTAGCCAACAACCGCAACGCGGCGACAAACCGTAGCTTCGCCAATCAGCCAAATCGGCCGGCCGCTACGGCGAATAGAAGTGCGGCACTGAATGAGGCTAACTCCTGGAGCAATCGGGAGCGCCAGAATCCCAATGCAAGCCGGGGCTATGGCCAGGCTGGAGAGCGCACGGCCGGTACGCGTACCAACGCATTCAGCGGAGTCCGCGACGGTGGCGCGGCGCGAATGGACAGCTCTCGCGGTAGCTCCAGCTTCGCTGGCCGCTCCGGTGGTAGTGGTGGTTTCGGCGGCGGTGGGCACAGGGGCGGCGGACGCCGTTAACCTCGTGGCCAAAAAACAGAACGGGAGGACAAGATGAAACGTGTTACCAACTCAAGAATTGGCGATGTTCTACGTGGGCTGTCGCCGCTGGCCCTGGCCGCAGTGCTATTAATCTCGTCGGTTATCGGCTCAGTGGCCGCCGAGCAGAGGACTCAGCAGGCGTATGCCTCGCCGAAGGATGCAGTCGCAGCCCTGGTCTCGGCCGCCAGAGCCGAAGACATGAATCAACTGATGCGGATTTTTGGACCCGATGCCCAGGCCATCCTCTACTCCGGCGATCAAGTCGCGGATAAACAAACTCGAGACAAGTTCCTGGCAAAGTACAACGAGATGAGCCGGCTTGTCAGCGAACCCGACGGATCGGTCGATCTCTATCTCGGAGCGGAAAACTGGCCCTTTCCCATTCCTCTGGTTAAGAAAAATGGAGGCTGGGTTTTCGATACGGCGGCCGGCAAGAAAGAGATTCTCTACCGTCGGATCGGCCGGAATGAATTTGACACTATCGATACGCTTCAGGCCGTCGTCGATGCGCAAAAGGAGTATGCCAGCCAGCCGCGAGACGGCGGAGAGAAACAGTATGCGCAAAAAATCATGAGTGACCCGGGCAAACACAATGGACTCTATTGGCCAGCTGTCCAAGGTCAACCGACGAGCCCGGCCGGGCCGCTCCTTGCCGAAGCATTCAGCGAAGGTTACCGGAAGCAGCAGGGCCCCACTCCATTTCATGGATACATCTACCGGCTGCTCTTGACTCAGGGTCCGAACGCCCCGGGCGGTGCGAAGAATTATCTCGTGAATGGAAAACTGACCGGAGGGTTTGCCATCCTCGCTTATCCCGCGGAGTATCGCAATTCGGGAGTGATGACCTTTGTGGTGAATCAGGACGGCAAAATCTATCAGAAGGATCTGGGCCCCGGTACGGAAAAGATTGCCTCGGGTATAACGACATACAGTCCCGACAAGACCTGGGGTCTTGTCGACTGACAGCCGTTTGTGCAGGTGGTAAATGAGCGCCGGAGGCGCGTAAGGAACCTGGCCCCGGCCTGCGGCCGGAGCCAGGTTCTCAGTCCTACGGAAAACCACGGTGAATCTTACGGAGTTATCCGGATTCAGAAGTGGCCGGATGTGTGAAAACGTAACAAAGCCCATGCGTCGGCCTACGATGGGATGATTGCGAAGCTATCGTCTCGGCTTTCGCATAAATTGGGATTAGAATCGGACGGAAGCACGAACAAATGGGCGGTAGGATGCTCGCCGACTTGCTATTTTGTATTTTCGCCTATAATACCCGAGGACATAAAGAGGGTATAAAAGCTGCGAGGATAAGGACTCTCGCAGTTTCACCTATCAAGCTTGATCTGAAATATAAGGTGTTACTCGCGTGATAGTCCGCTGGACGCGACATCATTTCTGGTGGTCTGTACGGCGCTTTTAGTCGAAGAAGCCAATAGCGACGCAATTTTTTCTTCGGGGGAATTGTGAGCAAAATAAGCGTTCTGTTGGCCGACGATCACGCGATGTTGCTGGACGGCATGGCGGGTGTTTTACAGACCAATTTCGAAATCATCGGGACCGTCCGCGACGGCCGCGATCTCATCAAAGTAGCCAACCAGAAGCGGCCCGAGGTAATCGTCACGGATATAACGATGCCGTCCCTGAACGGTATCGATGCCGCGCGGATCCTGCGCAGGGAGGGCTGCTCCTCTAAAATCATTTTTCTGACAATGCATGCCGATCTCCTGGTAGTTGAGCAGGCGTTGCGGGCTGGAGGGGCCGGCTTCATACTCAAAATCTGTGCCATGGAGGAATTCGTCAAGGCCATCCAGACCGTTGCCACCGGCGCAACATATATAACACCTCTCCTCGCTGGTGACCTGGTCTCTTCCCTCATGCGCGGCGGTCCGCGAGAGTCGTCTGGCGAAGTAGCCCTGAGCGTGCGTCAACGTGAAGTGTTGCAGTTGCTTGCCGAAGGAAAAACCATGAAGGAAACTGCGGCAATCATGGGCATCTCGACGAGAACGGCGGAATCGCACAAATATGAAATCATGCGGCTGCTCGGCGTAGAAACTCCAGCTGCACTCATCCGGTACGCCGTTCGCATCAAATTGGTCTAAAACGGATAGAAAGTGTAGACGGTTCAGGGCTCAGCCTGTATCGCGAAGGCCCCTATTCTCTTGTGTGACAGGAGTACTGGCCAACTCGAAAGCGAAGAATGATACTTTCACACCATCCGCAAAGCGCACCAGGTAACGGTATTTCCAATCCTTAATTCGGGCGCTGTCTGTCGAAAACGAGGATGGATCCCTCAGCCGGGTTGCGCTCCTCACTGCTTGTGGTCTTGCCGGTCTCAGCTGATTCTTTGAAATGGTATTCCTTTGCTTCGCGGATTGTATTCCCGTCTGCGGACATGCTGAGTTTCATCTTGATCGTGAGTTCGCCCTGCGCCAGTTCCGACGACTCCGTCGGTCGCGCCTTGACGGTGACTTCAAATGTATTTCCATCGAGCTGCTTGAAAGTCTCCGTCACCGGCTTGAAGCCGCCGAATTCGGTAACGTGTGGATTGCCTGTCAAGTCCAGCAGATGCGTTTCGTCTGCGGCATCGGTTCCGTCCACCAGTTCCGTCCGGAAATAAAGATCCATAGTCTTCTCGGAAACACCAATTTTCAGAATCTGTTTAAAAACCGCCGGATCCGAAGGAGGTTTCTCATCTCCATATCGGGACTTCTGGATGTTCAGGATCCACGTCCCTACCCATTTGTCCATGTTGGGAGGCGCAGGCGTCGACGCGGAAACGACCAACGGTATTGCGGAGACTATCATCATGCTCACGCTTCTGAAGAATCGGATGAACTTGCTGTTCATATGCTGGTCCACAACTCCGCTTTTAATCATGCCACGCTGGCGTCCGTTCAGACATTTTTCGCAAGTGCCTAAAAATAACCTGAACAAAATCGGCTCCCGCGGAATATAGATATATGGAGCATCAAAGAGACACGATTAAATTAATGATATGCGCGGCATTGTGTGTCGTGTCGACCCTTTTCTATTCCATGCTGTCCCTGGGGCAAACTCCGTCCGGTCAGATCCGCCTGGAAATTCAAGATCCGTCCGGGGCTCCGACTGAGGCATCCGGAAGGTTGGTCCACTCGGGTGAGCCAGACCGCAGTTTTAAAACAGAGCAGGGGCAGTACACCTTTAAGGACTTACCGGCCGGTTCCTACCGTCTGGAGGTGTCTAAAGCCGGGTTTGCGACGCAGGCGCTTTCACTCGATCTTCAAGCCGGAGGGTCCGTCGCCCGCACCTTGACGCTCTCCCT
The DNA here is from genome assembly GCA_963738025.1 of uncultured Acidobacteriota bacterium. Lineage (GTDB taxonomy): Bacteria > Acidobacteriota > Terriglobia > 20CM-2-55-15 > 20CM-2-55-15 > 20CM-2-55-15. The sequence continues at coordinate 913,175 of CAVTWA010000005.1, forward strand.
GGCACCGCAGGCTTCAAAGATCGATGTCGTCGCGGTTACTCCTCTTGCAGGAACGGACGTGTTCGTCGACGACATCCCGTCTCCGGTTCAGACCGCAAGCGCACTCGACCTGGAACGAACCGGCGCGCTGGATCTTTCGGACTTGCTGGGACGCAAGCTCAGTGGCGTTCATATCAATGCAAATCAGGAAAATCCTTTTCAGCCCGACGTGAATTACCGGGGCTACACCGCATCTCCGCTGCTGGGAACGCCTGAAGGGATTTCCGTTTATATGGACGGCGTCCGCCAGAACCAGCCGTTCGGCGATGTGGTCGCCTGGGACCTCATTCCCAAGATCGCAATTTCGGAGGTCGCGCTGATCCCCGGATCGAATCCGTTGTTTGGACTCAACACGCTCGGCGGCGCTCTCTCGATCCAGACGAAAGACGGCCACAGCCAGCCTGGCGCATCTCTTCAACTCAGCGGCGGCAGTTTCGGGCGAAGAGAGGGTGCCCTGGAATATGGCGGGGCGAGTGCGCGGCGGGGACTGAGCTGGTATTTTGCGGGAGATCTCCTCCGGGAGGACGGATGGCGTCAGTTTTCGCCGTCCGAAGTCCGCCAGTCATTCGGAAAACTCGGCTGGGCCGGCGGCAAGACATCAGCAAACCTCAGCTTTGGCTACGCAAACAACTGGCTCACGGGCAATGGTCTTCAGGATACGCGTTTTCTCTCCCAGCACTATTCCAGCGTGAACACGATTCCCGATACTACGTGGAACCACTCGCCCTCATTCAACCTCAGCCTGCGGCACAATGCGACAAGCAATCTGACGTTCTCCGGCAATGCATATTTCCGCTTCATCCGGGCAAACACGACAAACGGCGATATCAACGAGGGATCTTTCGACGAATCCATCTACAACCTGAGCGCCGCGGACGTTGCCGCGCTCACGGCAGCGGGATACCGAGGGTTTCCGACTACAGGCAATGCCACGACACAGCCGTTTCCTTTCTGGCGCTGTATCGCGCAGGGCCTCGAGAAAGAAGAAGCGAGCGAGAAGTGTACCGGGCTGATCACGAACACGGCCAACAGACAACACAACTATGGGTTGTCCGGACAGGCGGGCTGGCTCGTGTCCCGTCATCACATCACAATGGGATCGGCCTGGGATCGTAGCAGTCTGACATTTCAGCAGGGGTCGCAATTCGGCTATCTCAATCCGGACCGCCTCACCATCACGGGAATCGATGCATTCGGGGACGGCAGCACCAACCAGAATGGTGTTCCCGTCGATACCCGCGTGAACCTCCATGGCGACGTCAACACGGTAAGCTTCTATGCAACCGACACGTTTTCTCTGGCTCCATCTTTAACCCTGACACTCTCCGGCCGCTACAACCGGACTTCCATCGACAATGCCGACCGGCTTCCGCCGGTAACGGACGGTTCGCGCGGCTCTTTGAACGGCCAGTACGTTTTCGATCGCTTCAACACGGCGGCAGGTTTCACCTACAACCCCACTCGCTTCGGCAGCATCTACTTCAACTACGGCGAGAGCAGCCGCGCTCCGACGGCAATTGAATTAGGCTGCGCGGACCCGAACCAGCCATGCAACTTTCCAAACGCGCTTGTGGGAGATCCGCCGCTGAATCAAGTCGTTACCCGGACCGCCGAGGCCGGCGTCCGCGGCACGATGGAGAACGTTGTGAACTGGAACGTCAATTGGTTTCGTGGCGAAAACTACCACGACCTTCTTTTCGTCGCATCGCAGCAGACCGGCTTCGGTTATTTCACCAATTTCGGCCAGACGCGGCGGCAGGGGCTGGACGTTGACGCTCGCGGCAAGTTCCAGAACGTGACAGTCGGAGCCAACTACACGCTGCTGAATGCAACCTATCAGAGTTCTCAACTGGTCGGCGGCAGCAGCAACAGTCTGAGCGATGGAGGCCTGGGCATGGACGGTAATATCACCGTGCAGCCGGGCGACCGCATTCCACAGGTTCCGCAAAACATTTTCAAGGGATTCGCCGACTACCAACCCACCTCAAAACTCTCGATCGATGTCGATTTCGATGCGATTGGACGATCCTTTGCGCGTGGCAACGAGAACAATCTGCACCAACCCGACGGGATTTACTATCTCGGTCAAGGCTTCTCTCCGGGGTACGCCGTGCTGAATGCCGGAGCACATTACCAATTGCAAAAGCGGACCCAGCTGTTCGTCCAGGTCAATAACGTCACGAATCATCGCTACTATACGGGCGCTCAGCTCGGACCCACTGCGTACGACAACGCCGGTAATTTCATCGCCCGGCCCTTTCCATCCGTCGGTGGTGAATTCCCGGTCCGCAATACGACATTCTTTGCGCCAGGGGCCCCTATCGGAGCGTGGGCGGGAGTCCGGGTCCGGTTTTAGCCCCGATGCGGGAATTGCGTCCCGCCGCCTTCAAACGCCAATTGAAGACCTGCAATCGCCGCCGCAGGTCTTCAAACGTCAATTGAAGGTCTGCGAGGGCTCGTCGAGGACCTATTCATGTATAGGCAGGCCGGAAATAATATCGTGAGAAACTGGGGACGGCCAATAACCGCCCCGGCTATGTGAGGCACCGACTCCGCCTGGTAGCGTCCCAACTTCCTGGAATCAGCTTATAACCTGTAGTCGCGGGCTTCAGCCCGCGTTCGGGTATCGGACAATGTTGAAGTTATTCGCACCCATGGAGCGCAGCTGGAGTCCCCGCTGGAAATGCTGCCAGGGCTGCCCAAACTTGATGACATCTCAGAGCCTGTGCTGGATGAGGCTGAACGCGTTCTGAAAAATGTGGCGAAGACTCTCCATCCTGGCGGAACGCTGTTCGACCGTTCTTCTCGGCGTCCCCCGGCGCGGCGACTAACGTTGTCGCTGTAGCGTGTCAAAGCGCCGTTGTGGGGCTGTTTCTGAACCTATCAATGAATGAGCGGGTAGGCTCTTGAGGAGTATTGGAAACGCACGTATGGTTCAGTGGACGGGCCGACCCGGCGAAGCGGCAGCCCCGCCCGAATCGCGTAGCAGGTATTAACGGCCGATCCGCTGGTTGGTACGGACGCTTTACTGTCCACAATGAGTGGCTCGAGGATCGTGTTTGCAGTAAGCTACCGGCTATGAAGACAACCTTCGTCGTCGCCGCCCTTCTCACTGCGTCCGTCTGTTTCGCTCAGGCACCGGTTCGGAATGATCTGGTCGCTACAACACTGCCGCTCGAAGGCGCGCCGAAGGCGGATCCCGGCCCATACAAAGTCATGTCGGAACCGGCGCTCGGCTCGCCGGGTCACGTCATTTTTCGCCCGGAGGATCCCGGCAAACTTCCCGGGAAAGACAAGTTGCCGGTGATGGCATGGGGCGACGGCGGCTGCGCCATCAACAGCGCGCGCTACTCGGGGTTCTTCACGACGATCGCGTCGCACGGCTTTCTGGTGATCGGCTCCGTACCGCAGCCCGGCGCTGAGCGCCGGCAGCAAAATGCGGACGACCTGCGAAAAGCGATCGAGTGGGCGGAGAAAGAGAATGTGCGTACCGGCTCGCCGCTTGAAAGGGAAGATCGCGACTCGAGCACGTCGCCGTCATGGGCCAGTCGTGCGGAGGATTTCTCTCGATCACGCTGGGCGCGGATCCGCGCGTCAAGACCATCGGCGTGTTCAACTCCGGCGTGCAGCCCGCCAGGCCGGAATCGAACGAGGACGCGGTGCAGAAAGTCCACGGCCCCGTGCTGCTGATTAACGGCGCCGAGCGGGATTTCCTGTACGCCGGCGTCGTTGGCGACATTCGAACTGATCAATAGCGTGCCGGTGTTCTACGGCGCTCGCCACGACGCCGGGCACACCGCCACGGTGGATCATCCGGGCGGCGGCGAATATCGCCAACGTCGCGTCGAACTGGCTGCTGTGGCAGTTCAAGAACGACAAGCGAGCCGCGAAAATGTTCGCCGGCAACAACTGCGACCTCTGCACAAACACGAACTGGGACGTTCGCGCAAAAGGATATAAGGACGCGCGCAATGAGGGTCCCGCCGGCGACGTTCAATCGCGGCAGCAGTCAACAGGCGTGGCAGAATGCCAACTACAAGACGACGCTTCGCAAAGTGCAAGAACCCGCCGCAGCCGTTCGCGATCTCCGTGTGCCGCCAACCCTGCAACCGCCGCGGCGCCTCCGGCGCCTGTTCTTCCGCCGACGATGTCGATTCCCGGGGTGCTGGAGGCGAGTGCAGAGCTGGAAAGCCGTCTGGTCATGGCAAGGCAACAACGTCGACGGCCCGATCGCCGGCCGAGAACGGCGCCATGCTGTTCGCGAACAACGACGCCGGCAACGTCATCCAGTTCGATCCGGCGACCGGGCTCGCGAAGATCGCCTATGGCGACATCAATACCGCCGGCGCCGTCTCGCGCAGCAAGGACGGTACGTTGTTTGTCGCCGGACGCGGGCTCGGCGGCGGCATCGAAGTCAGCTCGAGCCGCGCGCAAGATGCTGGCGAGTTCGTTCAACGGCGAGCCGCTCGAATGTATCGGCGGCGTGATCAACGATCTCTCTGCCGACGCCAAAGGCGGTGTGTACTTCTCCGTTACCGGTGCAGCGAAACAGCGGCGTCTTCTACGCCAGCCCCAATGGCGTCGTCTCACGATACGGAAAGGACGTGCCGCTCGCGAACGGCATCATCCTCAGCCCGGACGAGAAGACACTGTACGTGACCAACGGCGCGATCGTCTACGCATTTGACGTGAACGTCGACGGGTCGCTGACAAATCAGCGGGAGTTTGGAAAGCTCCAGGGCGGAACCGGCGGCGACGGATCGGCGGTCGATCAGCAGGGCCGTGTCTACGTCGCGACCGGCAAGTCGGTGGACGTTTTCGCCGCGGACGGCAAATTCATCGGCACGATTCCGGGTCCACAGGGCCTGCACGGCACGTTCTTTGGCGGCAGGGACAGGAAGACGCTCTTCGGGATCGTCTTTTACGGCACGTGGGGCACGCCGAGCGCGCGCAACCAGATCATCGCCATCCCGACAATCGCGCAGGGCTATACCGGTCGGTCAAAATAGGTCTCATGAAACGCTTATGGATGTTGACCGCCTGCATGGCGATGATTCCCGCGGCGCTCTCCGCTCAAACGCCGCCTGAAGGCACGCGTGGACCGGACGCGCAGCGGTCCGCTCCGACCTACAATACGGTGGAGGGCCAGCCGATCGAAAGCCGCAAGCCAAACAATCCCAACGAGGTCCCCGCCTTCAGGGGCCAGACCCGCGCGCCTTACCATCGGACCGCAGCCTTCAACGTCACAGTGTTGCTCGACAATATGCACGTGCCCTACAGCCTCGGGTTTCTGCCGGACGGAAATATCCTTCTGGTCCTGAGACTGCCCGGCGAAATGCGCATTCTCGACAAGGCGGGCAATCTCTCCGCGCCGCTGAAGGGCCTGTCGGCGTTGACCAAGGCCAAGGATTTCGGTCTCCTCGATCTCGCCCTCGATCCTGATTTCGCCACCAATCACCGGATATTTTTCACCACCTTCGATTATCTCCCGGTCACGCCCGGCGGCCCTCCGGAGACCGACAGCAACACCAATGTAGCAAGCGCGCGCCTCGATGAAGCGAACCTCACCCTTACGGACGTCAAGGTCATCTTCCACTCCAAGCCCTACGTCCCGTCTAACAGGCTCGGGGGCAAGACCGGTGGGCGCATCGCAATCGCGCGCGATGGCACACTCTTCGTGTCATTGGGAGACCGCGACGATGACGATGTGCCATGGGATGTGGCACAAAAGCTGGACAATGACCTCGGCAAGATCATTCACATCACGGCTGATGGCTCGCCCGCGCCCGGCAATCCCTTTGTCGGCCAGCCAGAAGCACTACCTGAAATCTGGGCGTACGGCTTGCGCAACCCGGAGGGACTTGCGTTCGATCCGAAAACGGGAGAGCTGTGGAGTACCGACATCGGTCCGGAAGGTGGCGACGAAATCAATATTATCAAGAAAGGCGCGAATTACGGCTGGCCCGTGATTACTTATGGAATCGAGTATACCCGAGCCGCCTATCCCATCGGCGCCAACGGCATCAGAGTCGGTAACGGTTACACGCGCAAAGACGGGATGGAGCAGCCGGTCTATTATTGGGACCCCTCCTTCACGCCGTCAGGGCTCACTTTCTACCAGGGAGACCTGTTTCCGCAGTGGAAAAATAGCCTGTTGAGCGGCGCCTTGAGCGGGAAGGCCCTCGACCGACTGGAAATCCGTGGCGACAAGGTCGCCAACGAGGAAGCCTTGCTGACGGATATGAATACCCGCATCCGCGACGTACGGGTCGGACCGGACGGCGCGGTTTATGTGCTCACCGACAGCGGCACCGGCAATCCCAATCCCAACACGCCCTGGACGAGCAAGCTGCTCAAGCTCACGCCGAAATAGGCTTGGGTTAAACGTCGGAAATTCCGGCAGGCGGGACAAAATCCGTACGATTCGAAGGTAATTCCGGCTCAGCAACAAGCTTTTCAAGGTCGGACTGCGCGGTCCGCGCCGCGTCGATCGCTTCCTCCTGCGGTTCGGATTTGATCGCACAGGCGCCCTCTTCTCCCGAGTCCCGGCGGCAGTGCGTCAGCGCCGGCCAATATCTGCCACGGTCGTCGTACCAGATACCGTCGGCGAAATCAAAGGGACACGCGTCCGGTTGAAAGCGCGAACGCATTTGTGTAACGGGCTCACGCGCCGGCCGGCGTTTGCGTTTTTTCACAGATGCTCCTTGAAACACGATCATCAGCCCTGCTTTTCGCGGATTCAACGGGTTTCTTGCTACGAATGGCAATATTTGTAAAACCCAAATGGCGGCAACCCCGTTTCCGGGATTGCCGCCATTGTTTGAGGCTTCGCGCTATCGCGCTCGCGCTTCGCCGTCTGTGGTGCTAGGCGACGACGAACGTCTTAGTGTCCATCCAATCGGTGTAACCCAGCACGCCCAGCGCGCGGATCTGGAATTGATAGATTCCAGCCAGCGTGAGCCCACTGATGGTTACCTTCTTGGCTTTGGTCACCGTAACAATCGTCGACGGCCCCAACACCCCGCCATTGCCAACGAGCGCGTACCGCACATCGTAAGCGACAGCGCCGGTCTGTTTTTCCGGCAGCACAACAACGTCGCCGCTGTTGGCTCCGCGATCGATCCAGCGGAACTTCGCTTCAGTCAACGGCTGCGGAGCGGTCCGGATTCTCGGAGCCTGCTGCGTAAAGCCGCTGGTGTTGAAAGTCGCCAGATCGTCGTTGCACGCCGCCTCGGCATAGTGCCCGAGTTGCGTGTACATCTTGATCACGGCCATGCGCTGTTTATCTTTCGCACTGATGGCTTTCTTACCGCCATCTTCCGCATCGATAATCAACGCATTGAACTGATCAATACCTGACTTGTAAGTCGCCAGGTCGACCGGGGGATTGGGAAATTTCGGATTGTTCAGCATGCCTTGGTACGACGTCATAGCCGCCGTGGCCGCCTCCGGATCCGAAACTCCATGCAGACCAAGCTTTGCCTTGATCTGTGTTGCAGTCGAATTTGCTTTTTTCATGGTTTACCTCCTTTCTTAGTTTGTTTAGAGTTTCGAGCTTTTTTTCTTGCTCTCTATCTCCATAGGCGTACATTATTCGGCACATTCATCACTATCCCGTTAGGTATGAAAGACATAGAGCGACAAATGAGACTCGAGTCGGACGCTGTGCGTGACGGCAACTTGCGCCATGCTAAAAACCGCGAATATCAGCTCGCGACGGACTTAAAGCCGGCAAGAGATCTGGTGGGTAATTGCCTGGACTCGCTGTCGGGAGCCATCCTCGACGTACAAATGCGACTGAAGGCTTCCGAAGACCGGAAGCTACCGAGCTGGGGAACGGCCTTCTTATCGCTCAGTCCTGAACAACACGCGCTGATCACTCTCGCTACATTGCTGAACGCCATCTGCAGGTCCGAAAGTGAAGATGGTGTGGCGCCGCCCCGCACGCCCGTCGCATATGAAATCGGCGAGTGGTGCCGGACTGAAAGAATGTTGGATTGCGCTGAACAGAGAGCGGTGGATGTCGCCCAGGAATTGCTCTCACGCAATAACAACCGCAGCCGCCATGCCCCGCGGCGCGCCGGCGAGTTCGCCCGAAGGCTCGACAATAAGGACGACTGGGACACAGACGACATCTCCCATCATCTCGGTGAGAAACACATCTCGCTGGCTCTTCAGCATGCCCGATTCGACGGCCAGCCGATCTTTGAGGTGAAGATCACGCGAGAGGGTGCCGGCAAACGCATGAAAACGACCGAACGGATTGCGCTGACGCCGGCGGCCGCCGATTGGATCGCCAATCACCCATCGGCGCTGGCGTCGCTTCCCTCTCCGGTTTACATGCCGATGGTCGTTCCACCGCGTCCCTTTACTTCGCACTCCGCAGACGGCGGCTATCTCCGGCTTCCCTTGAAACCGCTGAAGCACGCACCCCGCGGCAGGGCGCAAACATTGTTTCAGAAGGCGGACTTGTCGAGGGTCTTGGTCGCCGCCAACGCGCTGCAGAATACGGACTACCGCATTAATAATGTCGTCTGCGAAGTCATGCGCCGCGTCTGCGAATCGGGCCATCTGTCTTTCGGATTGCAAACATATACCGCCGGGGAACTTCGAGCCTACAGACAACTCATGGCCTTGCGCATGCCGCTGGCGGAGCGGCTGCTTCCGGAACAGCGTATCTATTTTCCCTGGCAGTTAGACCATCGCGCCCGCGCCTATCCCGTGCCTCAACTGATCAATCCGCAGTCGGACCACTGGGGAAGGTCGCTGCTCGAATTTGGGGTGGGCAAAGAGCTGGGAGAGCGCGGCGCGTACTGGCTGAAGATCCACATTGCCAACTGCTTCTGGAAGGGGAACAAAGTCTCCTTCGAACAACGGTTTGCGTGGTTCGATCAACATGAACAGGAAATCCTCGCGTTCGCCAACAATCCGCTCGGTGTCTGCCCGTTGCGGGACAAGGCGGATAAACCGTGGCTGTTCTTCGCCGCCTGTCACGAGTGGAAACGCTATAGAGAGGCTCCCGGCTTCCGATCCCATTTACCGATCAGCATGGATGGCTCGTGTAACGGCTACCAGCATTTGAGTGCGCTCGGACGCGATCCATACGGCGGAAGCGCTGTGAACCTGGTCCCAGACGATTATCCCCACGATATTTATCTCGAAGTCGCCGAGATCGTCAGTATTAAGGTGCAGATTGATGCCCAATACCTGCAAGGAGACGAGAGAGAAGCCGCCCGGCAATTGCTTGGCAAAATTGATCGTGACGTGGTCAAGCCCGCAACGATGACCGTCCCCTACGGCGTGACGCGGGGAACGATCTACAAACAACTGCTCGATACGAAGGTCATCCAATCCTGCGAAGATCCGAAGAAATGCGCCCGGTACCTGGCGAAAATCCTGGAGGAAAGCATTCCCGACGTCGCCGTCGCGGCCAGCAAAATCATGAACTGGCTCCGTACCATTGCCCGCACTCTCGCGAAAGCGGGGCTGGGCATGGCATGGACCTCACCGGCCGGTTTCCCCGTGGTTCATGAGATCCGGGAACCGAAGGAAGTCCGCATCGCCACCGCTGACCGGAGGATCACGATCCACAAAGAGGATCAGAAACGGAAGATCGACTGGAGGAAGCAGGTGGATGGCGTCGTCGCGCACCTGGTTCATTCTCTCGATGCCGCGCACATGATGCTGACGGTAAATCGCCTGCATAGCTACGGCCTGCGGCATTTTGCGATGGTCCACGATAGCTTTGGCGTTCATGCCGGCGATGTCGACTTGCTGAACCGTGTGCTGCGAGAGGAATTCGTCGGGATGTACTCCGAACTGGTCATGGCGAACTTCTTTATGGAATGTTGAAGTCCAGTCCGGTTGCTCTCCCCTCACTGCCCGCGCCGGGAACGCTCGACATTCGGCAAGTCCTTGATTCGCCGTATTTTTTCGCTTAGGTTGGCTCGCTTCGTAGAGATCTGAGAGATCTGGGGAGATCTGGGGACAGACACCGAATTCACGCTCTATCAATTGCCCCCCGCTGCGACAGAATGCGCTCTGACCCGCACGCGTAGCAACAACGCCGGACATGCCTCTTGCTCGGAAGCCTTCATCGGCGGCACCAATTTGTAATCCACCTCAAAGGTGGAGATCAATTTTCGGATAATATGCCGGTCGGTGTCCGTGGCGGTGCCCCGCAGGTAAGCTGGCCTTTAATGACGACATCGAAGACAGGTTATTGAAACGGACGACAATCGGAGCTGGAAGGTCCCGTTCCGGAACTCGATCGTAAACGCGTACGCGTTGTGCTCGAGCCCCTTGAGGACTTGCACAGGCGTAGAGCAACGACGTGAAATGTGGCGTTCCTGGATAGAAAAGAGGGTCCCATGGACAATGCGCCAGCGACACCGACGTCCTTGATTTCACGCGGCGATATCCGGTGGTTTGGTTTCGAAGCGCCTGATAAGCGCCGGCCAGTGCTGATTTTCGGACGTGAAGATGTCGTGCCGGCATTGACGCAGATTTCGGATGTAGGAGCCATTGAGGGAGAGACCCGTTCGCCGTTACTTCTCCCAACCCGTCTCGGACATTACGACGTTATTACTAAACGCTGCGCGACTTATGGGAGGAATGTTTGTCGCCCATTGAACAAGATCCCCAGATTCAGATTCCGCGACCCCGACCTCTAGGGTATTGCAGTCGGAAAGGTAGGCGGCCGCGTGAAGGTTGTTACTTCAGTGCGCCCGAAAGTGTGCTACTTCAGATAGAATCACCTCAAAACGACCGGAGGGCACCGACGGAAAGTAAGATGCCGAAGACGCAGAGCCCGTTCCGGTGAACCGGGTTCTCCCGAAGAAACCCATGAACCAGTACGGTGTCGAACTGTCGCTTTAACCTGCGTGCTGGGCTGCCCTGCTCACCGACGACACAAGAAAAAGGAGAGATGCATGTGCACGCCGTTCAAGAGGACGGATAATGCTATCCGTAAAAACGCGCCGCGGCGGATCGGGTGTTCCGCTAAGCGCGGCGGTACAGTCATCGGCGCAGTCTCAATTCCATCCTTATTCTTAACTGCAAGTCTATGTTTGACAAGAGGGTTGGCGTAGCGCTCAAGCTACTCCAAAACTAAGAACCGATTACAACCGCATGTAAGTTGAGGCAAGTCTTATGAAGACGACCGATAACCCACTAGATCAGTTTTGGCACCGATGGGACCCGCACATTCACGCGCCGGGCACTCTCTTGAGCGACCAGTTCAAAGGGGACTGGGAAGCCTTATCTCGGCATGGTCGAACGCTGCCGAGGCCGAAAATTGAGGCGCTGGGCGTTACCGACTATTTTTGCATCGACACCTACAAAGAGGTCCGTAAGCGCGAGGAATCGGGCAGACTGCCGGACGTTCAGTTGGTATTTCCAAATGTCGAATTGCGGATTGATACAAAGACGGCCGATGAACGCGCGATCAATATTCACTTGTTATTTTCACCGGCGGACCCCAATCACGAGGCCGAGATCGAGCGTATTCTTTCGCATTTGCAGTTCGACTATGGAGAGCGGTGGTATCGGTGCAGCCATGCTCGGTTGATCGCTCTCGGGAAGGCGCACGATCCGCACCAGATAGATGCGCGGGGGGCGCTCCGAACAGGCGCGAACCAGTTCAAAACCACGCTTCGTGACCTTAAGGATCGTTTCAAACATGAACGCTGGATGCGTGAGAACTGCCTGGTTGCAATTGCCGGAAAATCAACCGACGGCGTCTCCGGTTTGCAAAAGGATGACGCTTTCGCTGCTATGCGGCAGGAACTGGAACGTTTTGCCGACATCATCTTCAGCAGCCGCCCGAAAGACCGCGAGTTTTTGGCTGGGTAAGACCGCATCTGCTCCGGAGGACTTTTGAGCGTCAGTTCCGTAGTTTGAAACCTTGTCTGCACGGATCGGATGCGCACCGCGGGGACCAGACGCTTCGCGATCGCTACTGCTGGCTCAAGGGAGATTTTGACCTTCGAGACGCTGCGCCAGGCGGTTGTCGAACCGGAAGAACGTGTTATCGGTAGGAACAGTAAAACCGGCCTCCGCTTCGCCCAGGCGCGAGCGTGGCAACCGCAAGAGTCTCTCGGGCGCCTTGGCTGAAGACCCCGATTGTTGAACTCAATAGCGGTCTGGTCGCAATTATCGGAGCCCGCGGCTCAGGGAAAACCGCGCTGGCCGATATGATTGCAACAGGCGCGAATGCTCAAACAGCGGGACAGGGAGAAGCGTACCTCCTCGATCGCGCATCATCTCCCGTCGATCACCTGGGGATGCGGAGGTGGATCTGATCTGGGGCGACGGGAAAAACCGGCGCCGTCCTGCAGCCACAACCGTTTTGGGACGGCCAGGAGGATGTCCGCTATCTTTCTCAGCACTTTGTCGAACGTCTCTGCGCCTCTTCGGGTATTGCCACCGAACTCCGACAGGCGATGGAGCGGGTGGTCTTGGGACAACCAATCCGGCGGACCGGCTGGAAGCAGATGGCTTCGAGGAGTTGGCCGAACGTTTGCTTGAGCCCGTGCGCATGCGTTACTGGGATTTGCAACGGCAGATCGATACGATTGCCGACGCGATCGTTCAGGAAGATATCCAGGTCGAGCGCCTCCCCCAGTGGAAAGTCGAGCGCACGAACCTTGCGAAGAAGATCGAGGGGGCGCAAGCGGAGCTGGCGAAACTGATTCCAAAGGGAAACGAGGAGCAAGCAAAGGCATTGGCAGCGCTCGAAGCATTGTGCGCCGGAGCGCAGGCGACTGTCGAAAGCCTGCGCCGCCGCGAAAAGCGGGTCCAGGATCTGGCAGCCGCGCTCACCCATCTGGAAGAGACCACGGAACCCACAAGATTTGCGGCAATGAAACAGCAATTCTCAAACGCAGAGCTGCTGGATGGCGAATGGGACGCCCTACGTATGCGTTTTGCCGGAGACCGGAAGGCGGCCATCGCATCGGCAGCAGAACGTGCTGCGGCAGCAGTAAGAAGAGCAACGGAGGAAGATCCGGGTATTAAGATCGATCACTGCTGTCCAAATTAACCGGAACTGAACCCTGAGGAAATCGAAAACACGAGATAAACGGAGGCTCTTGCGGTTTTTGAAAAACCACATTGGGCTGTGGCAATTTGGGGCTTTCCGGTTACATGCTGTCCAAATTCGTGCTTGCAACTACTGCAACTATCGTAAACTCGGTGCTCAGTGATGGCTGCTGTCCGAATTAAGCCCAAGCCATGGCCAACTGCGGGTTGTCGTGGACACCCTCCAAAGCAGGGGGTGGCTGAAAACGGATCATTCAGCCATGCATCCAGATTACGGTAAACGAACAGTTGATGCCGCAATAGCGCAATCAGATTTGGACAAAGACCAACCGAATGACGATTTCAATTGTAGGTATTTGACGATCAGCATCGCGATCAACGCCGTCCAGATTTGCGTATGTACGGCATTGGCGCTGGTTCCAAGGAGAAAGTCTTGATCTTGAGATTCTGTTTTATCGCC
>CAVTWA010000006.1:0-764890 GCA_963738025.1 uncultured Acidobacteriota bacterium
GCCCAACGAAACCATGGAGCGCAGCCGTCAGTTGCCATGGAAAACGTTATCGATATCTCGCAGGCCGTGATCTACATCTTCGATATCCGGCAGCGAAGGAACGTCTTCTCCAATAGTAGTGCCGCGACAGCGTTGGGCTACGCGCAATGGCAAGTTGAGGCGGATGGGTTCATTTCCTCAGTGATGCGCCCGGAACACCGGAACCCCTTTCTCGATTACCTCGGCCGGTTAGCCGGTTTGCGCGACGAGGAAAGCGCCGATTTCGAATGCCGGATGCGTCACAACAACGGCACTTGGCGCTGGTTTCACAGCCGCGACAAGGTCTTTACGCGAAACGCGGATGGCAGTCTCGGGAGATCATCGGCACTGCGACCGATATTACCGAACGAAAAATCGCGGAGGAGAAAAACAGATTCATTGTTGACCTGAACGAGGCTTTGCTGCCTCTTGCCGATCCTAAGCGCATGATAGCTGTAGCCATGCAGATGCTTGGTGAACATATGCGCGTGGACCGCTGCGATTAATGCCGACGTCGAGGCGGATGAAGACCACTTCGTCGTCATCGGCGAATACACTCGGGGCGCAACCCCCGGCATAGTTGGTCGATATCGCATGTCCGACTTTAGCGAGCGCGAGCGTCAAATAGTGCGGGCGGCTGCCCCTACGTGGTTAATGATATTGATGCCGAATTGCCGGAGGGAGCGGCCCTCTCGCTGTACTGCGGGAGACGAGTGCGATCCCTGGTGTGCGTCCCGTTGACCAGGGATCGGAACCTCGTCGCCAGAATGGCCGTCTATCAGAATCTGCCGCGCCGCTGGCTCGACGAAGAGATCGAGCTTATAACGACGGTGGCCAACCGGTGCTGGGACTCCGTCGAGCGAGCCAGAGCGCTGAAGCGGTTCAAGGATAGTGACGAACGCTACCGCGCTTTCATCGCGAACAGTTCGGAGGGGGTTTGGCGTTATGAACTTGACGAGCCGATACCAGTCACGCTGTCTGAAGAGGAACAGGTCGGCTTGTTCTACAAACGTGGGTATATCGCCGAATGCAACGAGGTATTCGGGACAACGCACGGCTACTCCAGTGCGGATCAGATCCTCCGCTGGCCGGTGGGCGGGCTGCTCGTCCAGTTGGATCCAGACAGAGTTAATGCGTGTGCTCAAGCCTTCGTCCGCAGCGGCTATCGCCTGATCGGCGCGGAATCCCGCGAAGTAGACATCCACGGGAATACGAAATACTTTCTTAGCAACCTGATCGGTATCCAGGAAAACGGAATGCTGATCCGCGTTTGGGGAACTCAACGCGATATCACCGAGCAAAAGCGGGCTGAAAAGGAGCGTGAACACCTCTTTACTGAAGGAAGAAGCAGCGCGCCAGGACGCCGAATCGGCAACCGGATCAAAGATGAGTTTCTTGCGACAATCTCGCATGAGTTGCGGACACCTCTGACCGCCATCCTGGGCTGGGCCCGCATGCTCACGGGAGGCGTGGTCCCGGAACCTCAGATGCGACACGCTTTCGAGGTGATTCAACACAGAGCGGAAATGCAAGCGCGGCTGATTGATGACATCCTTGACACCGCGCGCATAATCACGGGCAAGTTCAATCTGGAGGCGCGCCCAATCGAAGTTGGCCGGATTCTACAGGCTGCTGTCGATGTCATCCGGCCTAGCGCTGAAGTGAAAGGAATCACTTTAGACGTGCTGACTGCCAATCAGAGCAGCACCATTATCACGGTGACGCCGGCCGCGTACAGCAGATCTTCTGGAACCTTTTCTCAAACGCGCTCAAGTTCACCAACAAAGGCGGCCGCATCGAAGCCCGTCTGTCGCGCATTGGCGACCGGATTGAGGTCTCCATCAGCGACAATGGCATAGGCGTGGATCCTCAACTTCTGCCTTATCTCTTCGATCGCTTCCGCCAGGCCGATAGCAGCTCCACTCGCAAGTACGGTGGCCTCGGCCTCGGTCTGGCCCTCGTGCGTTATTTCGCTGAGGTGCACGGCGGCAGCGTCTCCGCTTCGAGCCCGGAATCGGGCTAGGCTCGACTTTCAAAGTCGATTTTCCGGCCGCCCCCACGCCATAGCTGCCTCAACCGGAAAGTGGACCTCCCAAACCGGAGTCCAAACCGACCGCAGAAGGCAGACCCGCGGATCTCTGTCAGAATTTGAAAGGTTTGCGCGTACTGGTCGTGGAAGACAATACCGAGACTCTCGATTTGCTCAAGTTCATTCTCGATCAGTGCCAGGTTGAGGTGACCACGGCAGCTTCAGCCGCGGAAGCCCTCCGGGTTTTCGAACCTTCACAGGCCAATGTGTTGGTTTCGGATTTGGCCATGGCGCATCAGGATGGGTACGACCTCATCAGACGCATACGTACACTCGCGCCGGAACGTGGAGGAAATATTCCTGCCGTAGCGCTTAGTGCCTACACAAGAGACGAGGATCGCACGCGCGCTCTTGCCGCTGGATTTCATTTGCACCTGGCGAAACCGGTTGACCCCAACGAATTGGTTGCTGCTCTAGCGAGGCTGGCTGGACTGAGGACTTGAGATGTCGGGGAATTTTGAAATTCCTGCCTCTTTCCCTAATGTTTGCGTAGAGCCCGGCTTGAGGCCAGACCGCGCCCGCCGGCCTTCCTTGGCCGATCCGGCCTCAACACTGCCCTTACTGCAAATCTCGTGAGCGACCGTTTCGGGAGGTCGTGATTCGAAAACCTGATCGGGGCGACCCGTTCAACGAGGCAGGAATCGGCGCGAACACATTTCACATCCTTATTCTTGTCTATCTTGT
Organism: uncultured Acidobacteriota bacterium; assembly: GCA_963738025.1. Taxonomy (GTDB): domain Bacteria; phylum Acidobacteriota; class Terriglobia; order 20CM-2-55-15; family 20CM-2-55-15; genus 20CM-2-55-15. The sequence goes on from CAVTWA010000006.1 coordinate 2,792, forward strand.
CGCAAGAAAACACGATATTGTCGCAGGCTCCCGCGGACCTTTCCGTGTTTTAGGTTGCTATAGTTTTGCAGCCGGTCCGCATTGCTACTGCAAGTCCAATAAATGTTGGCGGACGTACTGACTGCGACTACCCGGGGTGAATCATGTCGAACCTGTTGAACCTTCCACCTGCAGTTATAGCGGCGCTCATCGCGCTGGTCGTTGCTTGGTTAACAAGTCTGATTACTTTACGCGTAGAGATCCGGAAATTGCGTGTTCAGCTTCAGCAGGCGTATGCCACCAAGATCGTCGAGACGCGTATCGCGACCTACCCTGAAATCTATTCCTATACGAGCGGGCTCTCAAAACAGCTCGAGACTCGCGTGCCCTCTCGCGTTGAACTCGAAGCGCTTCGGGAAAAGGTCGATTCCTGGGATTCGAAGAATGCCATCTTTCTTGGAAAAGACACGGTCAACATTTGTCATAAATTCCGTATGGTGCTCAACGACGTTATCGGGCAAGCAGCGGAGGAGCCATCACCTCGGGGCTCGACGCAGCCGCCTTGGGTTTTGCGCCTGAGTCGAGGAAAAACTGCACTTCAACTAGGCTTACGGAGCGATCTTGGGCTCTACGGCTTCAAAATCAAAGGCTCAGACATCGACGTCGTTTGGCCGGAGGGCTGGGAAAAGTACCATCAAGAGGCCCATACCCAAACTGAAAACTGCCCAACGCCGGCTTGCGCAAAGGAACCTCGTACATGATGACATGGGACACGAAAGGTGTGAGATCCGTGAATCCCGAGCCAGGAACCCATAGTACGTACCCCGACTCACAGTGTGGAACGCAGCCGCGTCACCGTCAAGATGGCCAAATCATGTGATTGTGGGCACGGGTGGCCAAAGTGGTCCTACGGGTCCGAGTTAACTCATTTACGTCTCATGCGGCTGGAGGCTTTGGCCACCGTCCCTACGATGCTTTATCGCCACTCGAGCTCTCGAGGGTCTCCACTGCGGTCGTCTGCGTGGTCTCGAACCTATCATGACAACTCGCTTGGCCGAAGACGCGAAACGCGCTGCAGCGGCGTTCTTCGTTACGCCGGAGAGGGCTTCTCGTGCGGCGAAATACCAAGGGTCGGCTGCACAACGCCTTTTGACGGCACCAGAGTCGTTTTCTCCTTTTCGGGTTCGACTTTCGGAGAACGGCGTTCTTCAAGCGGCTGTCCAGCGATCAGCAATTTGACTTCAGCCGCATCGAGAGATTCGCGTTCCAGCAGCGCTTCCGCAATCCGAATCAGTGCTTCCCGATTTTCCGAAAGGATATTTTTCGCCCGGTCGTAGCCCTGAAGAACGAACTTTCGAACATCTTCATCGATTGCAACTGCTGTGTGCTCGCTGTAATCACGATGCTGCGCGATTTCACGCCCGAGGAATATCTGCTCTTCCTGCTTGCCGAAAGTCATCGGTCCAAGGGATGACATGCCGAACCGACAAACCATCTTTCGCGCAAGCTCGGTTGCCTGTTCGATATCGTTGCCGGCGCCCGTCGTCATGGTCTGCAGGAACAGCTCCTCGGCGAGCCGGCCACCCATCATGATCGCGAGCTGACCTTCGAGGTACAACCGCGGATACGTATGACGATCGTCGACAGGCAGCTGCTGGGTTACACCCAACGCCATGCCGCGCGGAATGATGGTGACTTTGTGAAGTGGATCCGCACCTTCAACCATCGTGGCAACCATCGCATGACCGGCCTCGTGATACGCCGTGACGCGCTTTTCATGCTCGCTGATGATGAGCGATTTGCGCGCAACACCCATCAGCACCTTATCCTTAGCGCTTTCGAAGTCTTCGTGCGTGACCGTCTTCTGATTCATTCCCGCTGCATTCAGCGCGGCTTCGTTGACCAGATTGGCCAGATCGGCGCCCGAGAATCCCGGCGTGCTTCTGGCAATCACCGGGATATCGACGTCTTCAGCCAACGGGACCTTTCGAACGTGAACCGTAAGGATTCCTTCGCGCCCTCTAACGTCGGGCCGGGCAACAACCACGCGCCGGTCAAAACGGCCGGGGCGCAACAATGCCGGGTCGAGAACATCCGGCCGGTTGGTTGCGGCAATCAGGATAACGCCTTCGTTGGATTCAAACCCGTCCATCTCGACAAGCAGTTGGTTGAGTGTCTGCTCGCGCTCGTCATGTCCGCCGCCGAGGCCTGCGCCGCGTTGCCGTCCGACTGCGTCGATTTCATCTATAAAGATGATGCACGGGGCGTTCTTCTTGCCTTGCTCGAACAGATCGCGAACGCGCGAGGCACCCACGCCGACGAACATTTCGACGAAATCCGATCCGCTGATCGAGAAGAACGGAACATTGGCTTCGCCCGCGATTGCGCGCGCGAGAAGTGTTTTTCCGGTACCCGGGGGGCCGAGGAGCAATACACCTCTCGGAATCCTTCCGCCAAGCTTCTGGAACTTCTGGGGTTCCTTTAGAAAGTCGATGATTTCCTGCAGCTCTTCTTTGGCTTCCTCTACGCCGGCAACCTCTTTAAATGTGACTTTCTTTTGATCTGCCGTGAGCCGCCTCGCCCGGCTCTTGCCCAACGACAGGGCGTTGTTGCCGCCGCGCTGCATCTGACGCATAAAGAAGAGCCAAAACCCGATTAAGAACAGGAATGGTGCCCAGGAAACCAGGACTGCCAGCCACGGGCTTTGAGTTGGCTTTTCGCCCGTAATGACGACCTGCTTGTCGCGGAGCATGTTGAGCAGTTCCGGATACTTCATCGGCATGACGGTGTTGAAGCTTTCGTTGTTCGCCAGCTTTACCTTCACGTCGGATTCGGCAATCGTCACTTCTTTGACATTGCCGCGCTCGACCTCCTGGAGAAATCGGCTAAATGGGAAAGCCTGCTGCCGTCCCGATACAGTGTGCTGCGCGACGTTATAAAGCAATCCCGCCGCCGCCAGGATCGAGACCCATAACAAAATCGTTTTTGCTGTCGAATTCAATTACCCTCCCAATCCAAGGCTCACGGACCTTAGACTTCGTCCCAAAGCAAATGTGTTGCCTTCGAATCCGTGTCTCTCAGAAATCTCCTTCAGCGAATTGCCTTCGTAAGGGTCCCGGTTCTGGGAAACTTCGAGAGATTTCCAACGTAGAGTTTCTTTGTCATGTGATCACCTTTTAATCTGAAAGGAACTTCGGGAGCTTGCGAGAAAGGCCTGAAGGCTTATCGGGCAAGGGGCAGGAGATCCTTGGGAGATCGGAAAACTGTTAACTTCGATGCTCAACCAGCATACGCCCGATGGAGCACACCTCCTGCTGATTTCGGCCGGATTTTTGGGAGGCTTGAATTTTCAAGAAAGCCGGAAAGTTAACTGTTTTCGGAGGGGGTCCATTTTCCCAAGCTGGCAAGCGGAGCGCAGCGAACGCGCTCGCGAAAGGTCATGAAAATCAGTCGTGCCTTTGACACACTCAGGAGTCCCGGCATGACCGAGAAGTATTTTCGACCCTGGACGTCGCGAGTTCGATCCCCGTCTCCCGCTTTTAGAACTAAGACGTTACAGCACGGGATATCGGGTTTCCGATCGAACTCCGTTCGATCCCCAGCTGGACGTCGCCGCTGACCGTCAATGCAACTCCCGCTGGACGTCGAATAATTCGCGTTCGCCCGCTGACGGCCTTCATCTAGAAAGATTTCCTTATCTCGCAAGAACCTTTGGAGGTTTGTGCGATATTGCACAGAACCTGGACGTGGGAGTGGTTAGTCTCGTGGCACATGTGCAGCGGTGTAACAGAGCTGCCGGATAAGCCATGCGTCCATAGATCGGTTGAACGTCGATTCAATCTCTCACTTTAACTGGAGTTTGCTGCCTTCACACCGGGCAAGCGACAGATCCTCCGGAGCTTCAGCGTAACCGCAGGGACATTGGCTCCACGGAAAACCCGATTGGTTTTGTTTTCCGCACGACGCGGGCAAAGGCTGTCGAGTCAGCACGAGGCGCGATATGGAAACCACATCTGTTGTCATCAACGAAGCGATTCCTGCATCTTCTCCAACGAGGTCGACGGCCATACTGGTTATCGACGACGATCCGGAGATACGCCTGCTTTTGCAAACGGCAATCGAATGGCAGGGGTACAAGGCCGTACTGGCTGAGAATGGTGCGGAGGGACTGGCCATTTGCTCAAGTCAGTCGGATATTGCCGCCATTGTGTGTGACATGGAAATGCCCGTCATGGACGGATTAACCTTTATTGAAAAGATCGGCCGATTGAAGCCGAAAGCCCGCGTCATTGTGTCCACCGGGGGAGATGAAGCCAATCTGGGTCGCGCCAAAACGTTCAAGGTCGTCCGAGCCACTCTTCCAAAGCCATACTCGATCCCGGACTTCTGGGCGACGCTGGAACGCGTGCTGTGCGGTGAAGCGTAAGTAAGCAGGAACGGTTTCTGACAGGTACATCAACATGCCGTTAATTTCAGGATGAAGACGTGATTGTCACGAAAAGTCGCGAAACGTAATCAGCTTCTTAAGCTTGAAAGGTTTGGAAATTCTTATCGTCGATCTTTTTGTTTCCCGTTATCGTGGGGAACGTCGGCAACGTCTCCCCGCCATAGAGTTGTCTTTCCAGCATCCCATATGCGGATGCAAATTCACTAGTTTCGGGTGCTCAAGCCAGCTCCTGAACTCAGGAATACTTAAGAGATCGTTCACTGTCCTCACGAGTTCCCAATTCGACGAAGCTGGCTGATTCAGTTCGGGTTCCAGCGAACATTTAGGTCCGTTAGCCATTTAAGTAGGAACGGCAACCCGCCGGATACCACTCTGCTATGGTGAGAGGCTTTTCTATCGAAAGGATTTTATGCAGACCGTACAGCAAGAGAAACTCGTGCGCAGCAAACCGACTCGTTGCGTCAAATGCCGCATCATAAATGAAATGACTCATCTTCAAAGCGCAGATCCCAAAACCGGCGGCTGGACCTGCTCGCAATGCGGACACCTCTACCGCTTCGCTCATTGGAAAATCCAAAAGGCCGGCAAAGCTTTCAAAGTCGCCTGAACTTTAAATAAGTCTTCCCATCATCGGTGCGGCCAGCGATTCGGTAGAATCGCCTGATGGCATCTTCGTCTGGATTTTGTCGACTGTTGCGGCGTTGGTTTTGAATAGTCTCCTCGCGTTGGAGGACATCTTGTCATTCTTGTGTCTGTGCCTCCCCTCGCCAGCCTGTGGGTGGCGAATTCCAGATTAGCTCAGAAATTCCACGTTTATGGGCCGGTACGATTGTTCATGCGCCATCTGCTCGTTCTCATCATTCATTGATCACAACGGTTTTTTGCCTCCTTCGCCCTGGCGGTCTGCGCGCTGTCGTCGCGGAATCGGTACTCGCCAAACATCAGTTGTTGATGCTTAATCGACCGCGGCGGCGTGCCTCGAATCTCCGCGTTCTGGATCGGCTGAAAATTGGGTTGTGTTCTCTCAAGGGAGAAGTCTTAGGTCAACGATTCAACTTCGTTTGATGATGAATACAGTTTTGTCATCAATGCGGTCATCTTCGCCAGTCTGCCTGAGATCATCATCGTCTTTCGTCGCGTGTGCCAATAATGCATTGCAGATGTCTCTAGCTGATGCGACTGGTGATCCCAGATCACGGATTCAAGTTGGTGACGTTCTTCTTTGTCGCTGCCGTCATAGACCCCATCGGTATAAAGGAAGAAAATGTCGCCCGGATTCATCAGCGTGAGTTCTGCCACATCGGAGGATTCGCTTCTCTCCCGGAATTCGAGTGAGAAATACCTATTACGATCAGGATGATCTTCGGGGATCTGCAGGCCAAGCCAAGAATTGCGCCATCCGATTTTTGTCCATCTCCATGAAATTGCGAAGTTCGGCGGAGAACACGAGTGGCGGTAGATGTCCGAAGTCACGAATCGAAAGTAGCCATAGGGGTGCACTTCGCCGTACAGCAGGGTAGCTATCTCCTGGGCGCTCTCTTGCTCGCTTCTTCCGAGAGCATTTCGTGCGGTGACAGACAGGGCCAACCGCAGGTTCATCCTCTCGAATAACTCGGGAGTCGTTTTCCCTCGATGATCAAGTTCGGAGAGCATGAGAGCATGAAACGTGTCGTGGACAGTCGACGCGATTTTCGCCGCGATGATTCCATGTCCCTGAGCGTCCACCAACAGGACTCCCGCCATGCTATGCAACTCGCGCAATCTTCGGCGACCCGTACCTGTTCCGAGCTTCGTGCCTCCCTGTACGCGGATTCCATTTCGGTATTGTAGCCGGGCCTTGACCTCAACCATTGGACATGATCGTCCACCGAATTGCGTGGCATCGCGCCTGCCGGGAACGGCTCGAGAAGTACTGTTTCGATAGCCTCAGGGCCCGCTGAATCCGGGCATCGATGTCGTAACGTTGCTGAAAGTTGATGTACTCAAACAGGTCGCCCCCGACGGTCCCGACGGGAATGGAATTGCCATACATCTCGATACCCTCCATATGCGGAATCGTACCCTCAAGGGCATGAGACGCTTACGAAGGTACTCATCAAGCATTTCACCTTTGTACGCAGCTGCCATACATCACGAACTCAGCATAGCCCCAGATGCTTGCCGGACTCCAGTTTTCAATCCGTCGTATGCCGTTTCCCGGCTTCCCTCCAATGTCGCCACCTGTTGGGTCGGAAAAGCAGACCGGAATTCTGCTTCTTCGCTGGACCTTTTGCGTCGCCAGTTTGTCGCCACTTGCGTTTCGGTAGAGTTCCCCCGACTTCGGATTCAGTTTGGCGAAAAACCCGCGTCGGAATTGATGTTTAGGTAGATTTCGGTAGATCTCGGGAAGGTCTAAAAGGGACTCTGGATCTGCTTATCGGGGTTCGAATCCCTGCGTCCCAGTTCCCACAAAAGAAAAGGGTTTATGCGTTGCAAGTAAATCATTGTAACGCGCCTATGCGGACTTCTGTGTGGACCCTAGACAGGAACCAAGCTCGTCACCTCCGGTAATCGCTAATATCAGCACCTTAGCTGCACCCGAAGTCCCAGCACGGTGTCCGAACTGTCGCCGAGAAGTGTCGAAAAGACGCTCGTCGTGCCGCACTTCCTTTGATCGATCCCGTGATCGACAGAGAGGCCAACCTCCCTGGATCTGATCAAAAGTGCTGCACCACGGATACACGGCCAGCCCATCCACGTTTATGGGAGAGACCGCGCTCTGGCTGTTCCGCCCTTTCCGGTGCCAAGCTTATGGGGCTAGTGTAGTGTCCTGCAAATAACTGGACAGCCACTATGTCCTCCTCGATGTTTTCTTCGCTGTTTTTTAAGAAATATGCACGTTGCCATCCAGGTGATATATCCGCCCAGGTGGCCACGATGGAGACCGAACATATTCGAAGGATCGGATACTCGAAGTTATTCGCAATGATGATGTTATGTTTACAGCTGCCGAGTTGAAACATTTCGAAACCTGTGACGACTGCTTCAAGAGATGGGCTGAATGCATATAGAATCAGCCGCCGTCCGATCTATTGCCATAATTGCCGATCGTGCTCGACTCCGAACTATGAGCCGATGACACAGGTGCGGACAACGATTGGCACTATTATCGCGATGAGGTCGTGAGACCTGATCGGTAGTATCCGGGTTGTGCAGCAGTAATCTTTCCGATGGTTCCCATCTTTTTAATCGCTTAACCTGCCCGATATCAAACCGGAGACGTAACATATGCACAGCGTCGATCATTCTTTGATTCATCGTGCGCGGCAATTCATCACAGGGGAGAACGTCCATCAGGTCAATACATGGATCTTCTGTTACGAGATGGCCCATGATTCACCATGCCAAAAGCGTTATGAAGAATTGCTGCGTGAATTCGTCACCACGAAAAATCTAATGCTTGCCGCGAGGACACATGCGAAGCGAGCCTTGGAACGCGGAATAGAAGTACGCTGAGAGAGTGCAGCTCTTGACGCAGAGATTCAAAGATTGCTTTAGCGAACGGCAATCCTCGGATTCCGCGTGCCTTTGCGTCCTCGCGTGGCGCTCTTGGGCCGCCGTCCTCGCAACCCTTCATAGACTGGTTCGATCAGCTCCTCATCATCGAGAAGCTCGTCGGCGATCTTCATCCAGGGCTCCCAGCAATCATCGATGCTGCCGCGGATGAATCCCTCGCCGAGTTGGAGCTGGTATTACTTTCTGTCGATCACTCAGAACTCCTCGCTTGGAATCGTCGAGGAGCCTTTTACGGTCTCAACCCGTCAGGTTAGGTCCGGACACGCAAGAATTCAGCCGTTTTTGCACCAACGCCACGTGCCTCGCCATGTCCGTCCAGCGTTTCAACCCCTATTTTTGTGACGAAAAGTAGCTAGGTCGAGGGAGCCCTTGGAAACGCCGTATCGTTGATCCACGGTTCCAAAATCAGTGAGACGAGCCCGTTCATGACACCGATAATTGCGAGCGCGACGGCAACCAATCCATGTGAATCCATGATGGTGATGGCCATCGCCCAGAGCGCCAGTGTCAGGCACAGCGCGATCCCGCGAATCCAGGGACTCAGCCTGCGTATCTCCAGATGAAAGGTCTCTTTGTGGAACGTCGCAATTGTCAGCAGAACAATCCGCATGATCATCAGGGCGCACGCGCACAGCATGACGGCAAAGAAAACGCCTAGCCCCAATACTGTTCACTTAATCATCCGGATGCGGTCCTGGATTGGCCTCGAATGGTTTTTACCTTTTGCGGATCGCAACGGGTAATTACTCATCTTTCGTTTGATACCGCGTGGATTCCAGCGATCGCGACTGGATACAACGCGCTCCTCCAGTATTTCAGCCAACACCGCGTCATGAAAGGCTGCTTTCTGCAGAGGGGGGAATAACGCCGGAAAGGGGCAACTTGCGCCGTATCACACGCACAGCATGGAGGAATGAGATTCGATCCGGATCTTCGTCCACTTTTAGTGCCGCTTCGTGCATCAGCCCTCGAATCGCAAAATGCGCCATCATGAAGCCATAGAATTCTTGTTTCACGAGATCTGGAGTTTTGCTGCGCAATACGATTTGTGCGCCGCGCAAATGCGTTTTCAGTTCATCTAGCGCGGTCTCGATTTCCCAGCGTTCGTGATAGAGAGCGGCCAGTTCCTCTGCCGGCGCCGCTTTTTGATCGAAAATCGTTGTCACCAGTCGGTACATCGGTTCCGCGTCGGCGACGCCTTCCAGCGTGTACTCGATTACACGTACGGGCATGCCGTTAGTCTTCTTTCGCCAGTCGCGCTCGGAAGGATAGATATGGCTGAGATAGGAACCGTCGGAAAGTTCTTTCTCGTGTTCCAGGCGCAAATGCTTCTTTCCTCGCCATAGCAGATCTGCGCCCGTGGCTTGTGCTTGTTTCCAAAGTTCGTACCCCAGAAAATTCCGATCCGCCAAACACAGCATGCCGGGTTTTAAATGCTTCAAGATCGACTTGGTCAATGTGACTTCGCCCGTTGAATACGCTGCCATATCCGTTCCAAACAGCACGTGCGTGCCGTTCTCCACCAAGGAGACGAAGCGGATTTGAGGATAGGCACTGCGGCCTCGGCTCGCGCCGGGCCGCCCAAACGTCGCATTGTTCTCATGGGTGTCGGCCACATCCATCGTGCTTCCGTCCAGACTCACCAACTTCCAATTTCCGTACCACGCGCCTCGAGTCTTCTTGATTGCGATCGGCTCAACGACTTCATCATGCAAACGTTTGACCGGCTCCCACCCCAGTCTCGTTCTCGCCTGCGAGATACCGGACTTGCCCGTCACCTTCACCGAAACCTTCGGTCCAAATAGCCATCGCACTCCTTCCAGCAGGCACCGCAAGACTTCTCGTTGCGATACTTGCATGAACAGCGCCTGGGCAATGACGTAATACATCACTACATGTGCCGGCAGTTCACGCTCCCGGATGCTATTCTTTCCGTGCTCGCTTACCGCTGATCGAATGGCCTTCTCTGGAAAAGCTTTCGTGATCACGCCCAGACTGATGTAATCGGTTATTCGTGCACCTTCGCCCAGGCTTGCTGCTGTTCTCGCCATATCGCGCCTCCCGGCGCGAAGCGCCCGAGAGGTGCCGCCAGCCTATCACGGATTTACTCTCTTAAGTGAACAGTATTGCGCCTAGCCCCCATCTACCGGGTGTCCATGTCTGGAATTTCCATCCCAAAAAAAGCACGATCAGCGGCAAGAGGATACCCAGTTTCAACTGGGTGTGCTCCCAGAAGCGATATGGGCTCGTCATGCCGGAAGCAGAAAGAATCCGGCCGTAAAGACTTGGTTCTATTTGGCCAGGCTTGGAAAAGCTTACGGATTCGGAGGAATTTGCCCGGATACTGCGAAGGTCTGCAAGCAGACTCCGGTGCGAGGAATAGCGCCCCTGGAGATTCTTGCGGAGACAACGGCTGATAATGTCCTGTAAGCCGGAAGGCATTTGCGGATTCCGCCGGCTGATCATCTCCGGCTCAACATTGATGATCTGATTGATCGTGTCGATATCGTTCGAACCCAAAAACGGCGACCGCCCCGCCGCCATTTCGTACAAAACGACGCCGAGGCTGAAGAGATCTGAACGATGGTCTATTTCCCTTCCAAGCGCCTGCTCGGGACTCATATATCGGACCGTTCCCATCACAGCTCCGGGTTGAGTCTGGAGTGTGACGTTATCGCTCGGGCTTGGATTTGCGCATGAATCGATTTTCGCCAATCCGAAGTCGAGAACTTTCACCTGGCCGCGGGGCGTAATCATAAGATTGGCCGGTTTGATGTCACGGTGAATGACATTTTTGTCGTGCGCCGCATCCAATGCATCGACGATCTGAATCGCAATATCGAGGATTTCGGCCGCCGGCATGGTCCTGCCGCCGGAGTGCTGATCGAGCGTCCGCCCCTCCACAAACTCCATCACGATGAAAGGCTGACCGCCGCTGCTATTTACTTCGTAAATCGTGGAGATGTTCGGATGATTCACCGACGCCAGCAGCTTTGCCTCGCGTTCGAATCGAACCAGACGTTCCCGGTCATGCGAAACATCCGGGGGCAAAACTTTGATTGCAACGACACGGTCCAGCCGCGTGTCCCTGGCACGGTAGACCTCACCCATTCCTCCGCCGCCAACGCGCGATAGAATCTCATAGCCGCCAATTGTTGAACCGGTCCTGAGCATGCCACTGGATGCTAACACGGCGGATAGCCCGTATCGCCCCGAACCTCTGGATGCCTGCGTCTCTTAATGCCCGACTTTGGTGGCGGTTCCTTCTATGAGGGTTACATAACGGCCGTTCGCTCGGTAGTGACACCCTTACCGGCTGGCAAACACTCGTTGGCTTTAATCTCGGATTCCACTTTCCATGTGCCAAGAAAGGACTCCGACTTCTTGTGCTCGGGGCCTGTCTTCGGGGGCTCTGGTGGGGCTTGTGCGAGTGAAAGTGCTGTGAATCCGCAGATCAGAATGACGGCGACCGGCGATCGTATGCTCATTTTCTTCTCCTTTGAAAGCGCGATCACGATAGCTATTCCGGCCGTGACGCGTCCTTAACGATCTGTTAGGATTCGCCGAAATCAGATGGCCACTGCGCCGCGTTCAAAGGACAAGGGGCACGACAAGAGTCTTTTCGAACACTTCTCGTCTACAGTTCGGACAGATTCCAGGTATTTCAAGGATGTACTCCGTTCGCATCGGATCAGACCCGGTGATGCGATCAAGGAGATGATCGAAAAGGACTTCCGCGTTTTCAGAATCGCAGTGCTCGCAAAACGCAATGAGGCTTTGTGCCTGTCTCAACACTGTAGAAGTGATGAGTACGATGATCTGCTCTTCGGGGGTCAGAGGCCAGAAGTCCGCCATACAATTATTCAGAACGCGCTACGTTCCTTGCATATAAATGTGGCGAAATCTGGCCGAAAAAGTATGAGCTTGCTCGGAATTCAACGGAACCTATGGAAGGTTGCGGCCCTCGAACTAGCAAGCATCGGTCGTTGGCGGACGGCCGCAGAGTACGAGTCCCTGCCGATAAACCGCAGATTAGCAACCTCTTCCTCGCTCAAGGCTGTGGGCAACCGCTCGGACAGCTTCGGATCGATCAGGTCGAGTTCACTGATAATGGCGACGCAGCACCTTCACGAAGAAGAAGCCCAGCGCTGTAATGCATCCCGCCACGGTCTGTGCCGTCAACATCCGCTGCCATAACGCTGTCAAGTGAACCTCCTTAGAGGCTCACAACAGCCGTCGTCTTACCGGAACCGGAAAGCCCGGTGAACCAAACGGTGAAACCCTTATGGGGTGACGTCGCAAAACTGCTCGTACGGAAAATCCGAGCCCAGGCGCTTCAACTCGTTTATGAAATAAGTGTCGATGGCGCGTTGTTGTTCGCGGCTCAGCAGCTCCGACGAACCTCCCTGGCGTCCCGCACGGATCATCGAGCCCTCTGCCTTCCATGGAATCAGTTTCCACATCCGAAATTTCTCGTCGATGCGTTTCATATACTCAAATGAGGACTTTTGACATACCAGATCGATGACGTCGCGGGAGACATTGATGTCCAGGAAATCGGCTACTTTCAGAACGGTCCCTCTTAAGTCCCGCTTCATCGACTTGAACGAAACGATCATGACATTTGGCCGGTGACGCTGGGCCCAATAACCGGCAGTATTGACCGCCCATGAGCCGCCAACCGGAAAGTTCTCCGACAAGAAAAGTCTCAAGAGATGATCGACGGATCGGATCACCGGACCGAGCGGCCCGTTTTTCACGAAGAAGAAGTAGCTGGAAACAAACACATCCTTCGGGTCGCGGATCACCATAATGTAGCGAGCGGCCTCCGAGTAAGGCAACAACTCCCAGTCGAAGTGGGTTTTGATGACTCTCTTTTGTTCCGGAGAGGCCTTCCACACGGATGGGTTTTCGATAGGGACCGCGTACCGGCGCATGGGGCCCATCAACTCCGTATCCGGCCAGGGAACTACAAAATGGATATGATCAAAATCTGCTGTGCCGTGGAATGCAAGCTGGTTCGCGATCTGCATCATCCAATTCGTTCCGCTCTTAGAATAGGTCGCCACGAAGACGTCATGCTCCGTAGGCACATAGTTCCGGAACGGGTTTGCTTTCTTTTGCTGCCTGATTCTACGCGCCGTCATCGATTTGAATATCGAGTCCGTACGGCCAAGTCCATCGAGAATCCGACACAATGGCCCCGCGAATCCATACAGGAATCCACCCAAAAGACACCGCACGATGAAAGGAGGCGGCAGTCTTTTGTAGGGGGAAAGGACATTATCGGTAATGAGAGTTGGATCGAGAGCGGCGCTATCAGGTTGGCTCATACTCGGCAAGATACAACATTCCTGGACAATCGAAAAATTCCGAAATTGGACGATTCCTGCATTTCAAATCCGCTGAAGCAGTTCACTGATCGCGGATGGCAGTCCGAGGCTGGTTACATCCGCCCGGACGAAACCGCCGGACCGGCAGTGGAGCGTCAGTTACGTTCGACGAACTACGATTGTGTGGTCATCGGAGGCGGCATGCGCCTGCCGGTCAGCAACCTTGCATTATTTTAAGTCGTCATCAACGCTATTCGTAAGGCTACTCCAAGCCCGTCGATTGCCTTCAATACACGGCCCGACGATAACGCAATTGCCCGATGGGTGACGACTGAACGAGCTGTATAGGCCGGCTTCCGACAAAACCAGTTCGCCGCCTCAGGCGCGGCGCGTCCTTCGGCCCTCCGTTTCATCGCTGACGGGCAACCTGTTATACAACTGGACGCGCTCGCTTTGGGGAACAACTCCACTTTCCGATAACGCAGTGCGGAATGCTGCGCAGGACGTGCGCGCCCGGTGCGCATCTCCCTTCAGCTCAGTTGATCGCCGGTACTAACCTGAATTTCTCACGAGTTTTGCCTCGGAGTGGATAAGCCACCACCCACGCTATGTTCATGCGAGATCCGGGCTGAATATTTCATCAATCCAGGCGTGCCGTTTTGTCGTTCTTATTAAAAGGAGCTCGTCATTTGTCGTCAGAAGATCGGAACGATGCCCGAAGGATAGACGTGACACTTCCTGATTAACTCTGCCCATCGAATCAAGGGGGAAACGATGTCCGGTCCGCAGGCTAATCCGAGAAACGGTAAGCTCTCACGACTGGAGAGTGAGAAATCGTTCCAGCTCATTGCGGATACCGCGCCCGTCATGATCTGGATCGCCGGTGTCGACAAGCGGTGCACATACTTCAATCAACGGTGGCTCGATTTTACCGGACGGCCGCTCGAAGGGGAGACGGGAGAGAGCTGGGCGGAGGGCATACATCCCGACGATTCAAGCCATCTCCTGGCTCAGTACACGGCCGCCTTCGACCACCGGGAGTCCTTCCACCTCGAATACCGGCTCCGGCGGTTTGATGGACAATATCGATGGATCCTCGATGCAGGCGTGCCCAGATTCGACCCCGACGGCAGTTTTATCGGCTACGTCGGGTCGGCCATCGACATCACACAGCACAAACTGGCGGAGTCGGCGTTATCCACAATCAGTCAACGATTGATCGCGGCTCAGGAAGAAGAACGCGCCTGGATTGCCCGGCAACTTCACGACGATATCGGTCAACGGCTCGCCTTGCTGATGATGAATCTGAGGGGCTTGCGTAGTCGCACTTCGTTGATGGAAGTTCAAGACGGCATCGACAAGACGATCCAGCAGGCTTTTGACCTGAATAGTGAAATACGAACTCTGTCACATCGGCTGCACTCCCCGAGTCTGGATTATGTCGGGCTCGCGGCTGCGGCATCCGGTTATTGCAGTGAACTGGCCGAACAGTACAAAGTAAAGATCGATTTTCACTCAAAGGATATTCCAGGCAACTTGACGCGAGAAGTCGCACTGTGTCTGTTTCGTGTTTTGCAGGAAGCATTGCAGAACGCGATCAAGCACAGCGGCTCACGGCAGTTCCGGGTTTCGCTCAGGACAGGAAACGCGGAGATCGCACTTCTTGTCCGGGACACAGGAACTGGCTTTGAACCAGCACAAGCATTCAAAGGACGCGGAATCGGCCTGAGCACCATGAAAGAGCGCTTGAAACTGGTGAATGGCACCGTTTCTATAAATTCGGGATTGGGACGTGGAACCCGGGTTCACGCCCGTGTGCCGCTCAGCGAAGAATCTCCTGCTGCATCACATGGATGAGCCACGCGGCTTGACTTGCAGTGTTGTACACGCCATGATTTTGACGTGCGTCCTCAACGGCAAACAAAACAGGAACCTCACCAGGAAACCGAAGCGACGACGCTGGGTGAGCTGCTTTATGAGAATCCGGCGCAACGTCCGATGTCCGAGGCACTCTGGGTCGGTATGGTCCGGTACATTGCTGAGGGAGATCAACGTGCCCTGCACTCGCTTTACGAGCTGACGCACAGAATCGTGTTTACTCTCATCATGCGCATCATTAACAACCGGGAAACAGCCGAAGAACTGACTCTGGACGTGTACCACAACGTCTGGCGCAGGGCCTCGACCTACGATCCTGCGAACGGTTCGGTTGTCGGTTGGATTGTGAATCAAGCGCGGAGCAGGGCGATTGATCGACTTCGATACGAACACCGCAAGAAACGAGTCCATACGGAGACAACGCCTTCCCCAGACGGACGTGCGTCAGTGGATCCACAACAGACCTTACATACCGGAGAACAGACCCGATTGTTGCAAAGCGCGCTTGGCGTTCTCAATGCCGAGGAGAGACAGGCCATCGAGATGGCCTTCTTCGCAGAACTGACCTACCCGGAAGTAGCGAGCAGATTGAAGCAACCCCTCGGGACCATAAAGTCGCGAATCCGTTCCGGGCTGCGCAAGCTACGCAACACGCTTGCAGACAGATCGGAGGAACTGTGAGTTCCATGCAGGACCAGCGCGACGAAGACCACCTCGAAACGGCCACCCTGTATGCGCTGCAGGCTCTTCCTGAGAGCGAAATTTCCGGTTTTGAGGATCACTTAGCCGGTTGTGCCGAATGTCTGCGTGAGATTGAGACCCTGCGCCCGATCATCGGCACCTTTGCGTCATGGCCGACAGACCTTCTGCGCCCGTCTATACCTCTCTGGCAGCGTCTTTCACAGCGAATTTCGGAAGAATCCGGTCGTGCCCCCGTCTCGTCACCAAAACGTCAGCGGCCGCAACCCGAATGGGAGGAAGTGGCAGAAGGACTGTTCTGCAAACTGCTTGCGGTCGACACCGAAAGCAGCCGCGTTACGATGCTTGTGCGCCTCGCACCAGGGAAGGACTATCCAACCCATCGCCATGCAGACGTCGAAGAGCTGTATCTGCTCCACGGCGAACTGAGGATCGACGACAAGACGCTTCAAGCCGGCGATTTCATCCGTGCCGAGCAGGGCAGCGTGGACCACCGCGTCTGGAGTGAATCCGGCTGCACCTGCCTTCTACTCACGTCGATGAAAGACGCGATCCTGTAAGCTTTAATCCGACCCGCGCTCAGATCAAATTTCTCGGTGAGGCACTCCTGTCGAATCATCGTGCTGGCAGGTAAATATACGGTGAAGTTCGGTTAGTCTTCACGGAGCATCCATCTCCGCCAGCGGCGCCGCAGACGGTCACCGGAATCCCGCGTCATACGATGACGCCAGTATTTCCAATACGCTCGCATACCAAGGATTGTTTTTTACAGGGAGTGGCAAGTTGGCATCACTTCCGCGCTCGGGCCGGCGAATCGCGGGAGATCAAAAACATGAATATCCCGGCGAAGATCGCCACATCTGCAACATTGAACACGCCGGTTCTGATATTGCCGACTCCGATAGTCACGAAGTCAACCACGCTGCCCCGGATGACACGATCGAGCAAATTGGATGCACCTCCCGCAAAGGCGAGGCTCATCGCCGCAATGCGCCAGTCCGAAGGATGATATTTGACCGCGATGATCAGCATCGTGATCAGAATGATTCCCGTGGCTACGATGAAGATAGCGTTACGGGCGGCGGGCCTCAAGTCGGAACCAATGCTCAACATGCCGCCGCGATTCTCTGCATATTCGAAGCGGATCGTGTCTGCGAGAAAAGAGCGGTCCGCCGCTCCAGCCAGGCAGACCGTTGCCAGGCGCTTCGTCACGCGATCACATCCAACGGTTGTGACAACGAGGATCAGCAATACAAAGATTTTTCCTTGCCTGGTCATTGCGAAGCCTTATTGACTGATGGCGAAATTCGGGGACGGTTGCCTGAATGACCTGAATTTGTACTGCAATTCAGGTCATTCAGGCAACCGTCCCCGAATTTCTCTTGCCCGACGTCCCGGCGATGACATGCGCCAGAGTACCCGCTGCAATTGCGTAGATTCCCCCCTGAGTGAACGGTGTGTATTGCAGAGTCCCATGGAACGGTTCATAAAAGAATGCAATCACGAGCAGGCTGGTTGCGCCGAAGATTAGAACCGAGCCAGCCAGTTGTAGCAGTCTCCGCCACTCTCGCGGCTGTGGCGTCAGATATGTGCCGAGGCCAAGATTCAGCAAGCTGGCGAGCAGGATGTAGATGTGACGCGAACGGAACAGCATCCGCGGCGCGTCCGCCATACCCCGCAGATGAGCGAGTCCAAGATCCATGTATTGGCCGGTGAGGATAAAGGCGAAGACAGCGGTGATGCCAAAGATGAGATGGGCGCGTCTCATGCGAACGCTGATTGTAGCGAACTCATTGCGTCTCCGCGTCGGGGATCACGCGCTAGACCGTGATCACAAATGCCAGGAGCCGTCGCCGCGGCGCTTGCGCACGAACAGGTGCAGGAGTTCCTGCACCGGAAGCGGATGTCCGGGGATGCGTGGAGGTCTTCGCGGTCTCCTCGCGATAAATAACACCACGAGAATGCTGACGATAATCACCAGTTCCGGGAAACCGAACCTGTCCATAAGAGGCTCCAGTTCTCGTTATGTTATTTCAATTCAAACCGGGCTGAAGCCGACGTGCGGGCGTATACTGCTTCCATGAAACGCGTTATCATTCGTCACTGTCTGATCTGAGCGTCGTACCCTCCTCGCGCTGCTCGGGTAGCGGCGTTGCTCAAAAAAGAACTGGGCATTGAAGTTCAAACGATGGGCGGAAACACGGGCGAATTCACCGTCTGGGTCGATAACCGGCTTGTGGCACAAAAGGGCTGGATCCGCTTCCCGAGCGATCAGAAAGTACTCGAAGCGGTTCGCGCTGTAATCAAATAGGGATTTCGCAGGTTCGTACCCTGCGCACCCCCATCCAAATCATTGATTTTGCTTGTCATCCAGGGAATGCGGAGGTTTTCCCGGCCTCGACACGATATCCGGCAGTGTACTCTGGGAAAACATGAAACAACCTGCTTGGATTTTCGTTCTGCTACTTCCATCTGTGCTCCTTCTGCCGCAACGGATTTTCGCAAATCGACGTTTAAACGCGACCGGACCGTCGGTCGTAGCCACTGTGACAGCATACAGTTCGCCGCGCAGTTCACGGACTGCCAGCGGCACGCGGGTATCTGAAGGTATCGTCGCCTGCCCCCGCAAGTATCCATTTGGAACCCGCTTCCGGATTGACGGTAAGGTCTATCGATGTCAGGACCGCGCCAGCCGCAGATACGGAAATCGTTTTGACATCTGGAAGCCCAACAGACTGGCGGCACGTGCCTTTGGAAAGCGAAAACTGGCAGTGGTCGTAGTAGGTAAACCTGAGTTGAAGGCGGGAATGAGCGGAGTCGGGAACCCGAACGCGGGCTGAAGCCGGCGATTACATAAATTTTCTATCAGTATTTTCATTGAAGCTGTAGAATCGGCCCAAGTTATCCATGATTTTCCGTTGGGCTCTGGTAATTTGTGCGTCTTACCTTTGCCTGCAGCCACTCTCATTCGTGGCCTGGGCACAAGTCCTTCCCCTGTCGATACGAGTCCATACCGAAGCGGGCGCCGTGATCGCCGGCGCCTCGATCCGAATCGAGCGTGATGGAAAGATCTCAGCGCAGGCGCTAACCGGTGGAGATGGCAAGAGTTCCATCGAGGGCCTGGCGCCAGGTCCGTACAACATCTTCGTCTCCGCCGAACAGTTTGAGCAGGCGGCGCAGTCACTGGTCATTCAAGATGCACGGCAGGATATCGAGGTTGATTTCACTCTGCTGTCGAAGCTGCGACGAACAGACAACATCGATGTCGTGGCGGACGCAGACACGGTTCAAGCTCAGAACGCCACGCCAGTGGCTGCCGAACTCCGCGGAGCCGACTTCACATCGCTCCCGATACGCCCCTCGACCGTCACGGATGCTCTGCCGCTGGTACCTGGCGTTAATCGAAGTGCCAGCGGTGAAATCCTGATCAATGGGCAAGGCGAACAACAGAACGCGTTGCTGGTAAACGCGACCAGCGCGACGGACCCCGGCACCGGACGCTTCGGAACGACAGTTCCGGCCGATAGCGTGGAATCGGTGCAGGTCTTGAAGACGCCGTTTCTTGCGGAATACGGAGGGTTCACCGCCGGTGTGGTATCCGTCGAAACCCGGCGAGGCGGCGACAAATGGCGTTATTCGCTGAAGGACCCTTTTCCCGACTTCCGCATCCGAAGTGGACACATCCGCGGACTTCGAGACGCAACACCGCGGGTCAGTTTCGGCGGCCCCCTGATCCCGAACAAGCTTTTCATTTCCGAAGCGGCCCAATACAAGCTGGAAAAGAAGCAAACGCGAACCCTGCCCTTTCCCTTTAATGAATCGAAAAACGAATCGCTCAACTCGTTCAGCCAGGTTGACTACATCGTCTCGCCGCTTCATTTCATAACAGCCAGCGCGCATCTGGCGCCTGGCCACATCAATTTCGTCGATCCGCAATTTTTCAATCCTCAGCCGGTGACGCCAAATCAACGGGCGCAGGAGCGAACGTTTACGTTTACCGAACACGCCACTGCAATGGGCGGCCTGCTGGACAGCAGCGTGAGTCAACAAACCTTCAACGTCCGGGTGGGCGCGCAAGGTGATGCTGAAATGGTGCTCACGCCCACCGGAAATACCGGCAACTACTTCGCGCGGCGCAACCGGAATTCTTCGCGGATCGAGTGGCACGAAACGCTTTCGCTGAGCAAAGGCAGTAAGCATGCTTTGAAATTCGGCGCCACTCTGGCTCGAGGCGCAAACAGTGGAAGCTTTTCTTTCACGCCCGTCGAAATCCGGGATTCCGAACAACGTACGTTGCAACGAATCGAATTCACGGGCGGCGATCCTTTTCACCAGAACGACGTCGACAATAGTGTTTTTGCGCAGGACCATTGGAGTCTGCTGTCGAATCTTTCCGTTGACGGCGGCGCACGTCTGGAGTACCAGGGTCGCGCGTCATCGCTTCGCCTGGCGCCGCGCCTCGCAGCGTCCTGGTCGCCTTTCGGCGAGCGGCAGCTGGTGCTGCGCGGAGGTTACGGAGTTTTCTACGATCGCGTACCGTTGACGGTGTACGCCTTCGATCGTTATCCGCAACAAGTCATAACCACCTACGACCCGACTGGCGTTGCCGATCCGAGCACCAGCCGTTTCCTGAATACGATCGAGATCGACAGCGTCCGATTCCCTCTCGTACGGCGCGCTTCACGTCCCGGCGACTTCGCTCCACACAGTCAAACCTGGACAGCCGAAGCGGAACGCACGGTGTCCCGCATACTTCATGTCCGGGTCAATTACCAGTACAGCAGTTCCGAAGACCAGATACTCCTGACGCCACAGACGCTCGACGGCAATAAAATACATTCGCTTGGAGGGGGCGGGCGGTCCGTCTACCGGCAGTTCGAAGCGACGGCGCGGTTCGCCTGGAAGGGCGGACAGCAGATGATGTTCTCCTATGTCCGAAGTAAGGCCGAAGGCGACTTGAATACGTTCAGCACCTACCTCGGCGATTTTCCTCTGGCCCTGATTCGCCCGAATCAATTCTCGAATCTGCGAAGCGATATTCCTAACCGGTTCCTGGCATGGGGAATGATCAAGCTGCCGTGGAACATGCAACTCGCACCGATCTTCGAATACCGTTCGGGTCTGCCTTATGCGATTTTAGAGGCAAGCCGGAACTATGTTGGTGTTCCTTACAACAACAGAACTCGTTTCCGTGACTTCGTCGGGCTCGATGACCGCATCTCGAGAGACGTCGCTTTGAAGAAATATAAGGCGCGAATTTCTCTGACTGTGTTGAACAGTCTGAACCATTTCAACCCGCTGGATGTTCATGCGAACACCGCTGACCCGCTCTTCGGCACGTTCTTCGGCCACTACAAACGCCGGTACCGCGCGGATTTCGAACTGCTGTTTTAAACTGAAGGCGCGGTCTATGACCTCACCTGTCCAAGATAGAGACGCACGCAGCGTGAGGTGTGTTCGTAGTCCCCGCCTAAGTTAGGCGGGGACTGCCCCACCAGCGTTACATCCAAACCGATTTACATCGCATCCACTACATTCAAAACTTTACAAGTCGCCACTCTGCAGCTCCCCGTCCAACCTGTCCTGGACACGTATGGTCATAGACCGCGACTACAAACCCTTTATATCCGCGCTGCGGCGCTGGCCGCTCCATATAGCGCCGTGTGGGGATTCAGGATGACGTGGACAGGAACTCGCTGCAGGAGTGGCGCGAGGCGGCTTTTGGCAGTAAAAGCCCGCATGAAGTCGCCATCCTGAAGTTTGGCAGCGATCTTCGGTGCAATACCTCCACCGACGTAAATGCCCGAGACGGCCATCGCCTTCAGAGCCAGATTGCCTGCTTCTGCTCCATAGATCGAAACGAAAACATCCAGCGCTCTCCGGCACAGCTCGCTCTTCCCGTCAAGCGCAGCCTGCGAAATGGCAGCACTTGGATCGATTTCTCTGAATCGTTCCGCAAGCCACGGCTCCTCGGGGGCATAGCCGGCATCGCGCAGAAAACTGTATATATTGAACAACCCCGGGCCCGACAACACGCGTTCATAACTGACATGGCCGAAACGTTGAATCAGATACTTCAACAGATCGATTTCAAGATCGTTCCGCGGAGCGAAGTCGGCATGCCCTCCCTCCGATGCAACCGGCTCGTACCGCACGCCATTCCAATGCAGTGTGGCTTCGCCCAGTCCTGTCCCGGCAGCAATGAGCGCGGCATTGCCATACGGAGGAGGGGTCCCGGCATTGAGCGTGATAAGTTCTTCCGGACGCAGCAGCAGGAGGCCGTAGCCCGTTGCGACTAAATCGTTGATCAACAATACGCCGTCAATGCGAAGGATCTCTCGTATGGTCTGAGCCCGAATCACCCATGGGAGATTGGGTGTCTCGGCCACTTCGTTGACGATCGGTCCGGCTATTCCGAAGCAGGCGCGAGTGATTGGGCCCACCGTGGGAGTTCGCCCGAGAAAGTCAGCAACGATGTGCTCCAGACCGGCGAAATCCCTGCTATGAACAGTCTGCTCCATCAGAGGAGAGCGAAGGTCATCTTCCCTGAAAACACCCAGGTTACTTTTGGTTCCACCAACATCGCCGGCCAGGATCACAGCACTCTCCAATTCAGGTTCACAAGGATGAAAACTCCCACTAAACAGTGTACATTTGCTGCGAAGGAGTCTTTCATGAAGACTTGAGTGTCACACTCCCAGTGTAGTCGTAGATCTAGATCCTTAAACATGATGTTGTGACTGAGCGGCCGGCGTTCCATATGGTTCCAATCACGCTTCCACTTCTTCCCATCATTCAACACGATTCTGACCATTTTCTGCCGGAGGAGTTGTATGAAGAGCACTCAAATCGATCAGCTCTGCATCAATACTATTCGCACGTTATCAATGGACGCTGTGCAGCAGGCCAACTCCGGTCATCCTGGAACGCCGATGGCAATGGCTCCAGTTGTATACACCCTCTGGAATGAATTTCTCCGCTTCGATCCGGAAGACCCGATCTGGCCCAATCGCGACCGCTTTGTCCTGTCGATCGGCCATGCTTCCATGCTCCTGTATTCCCTGCTGCATTTGACCGGGGTGAAAGCCGTCAATCCCCAGTACGAAACGCTCGGCCAGTTGTCGGTGACGCTGGACGACATCAAACACTTCCGTCAGCTCGACAGCAAATGTCCCGGACATCCGGAATATCGCTGGACTTCAGGCGTCGAAACCACCACGGGCCCGCTCGGCCAGGGCGTCGCCACCAGCGTTGGCATGGCCATAGCCGGCCGCTGGATGGGCAGCTACTTCAATCGCCCGGACTTCGAAATGATCGATTACAACGTTTACGCGCTGGCAGGCGACGGCGACATGATGGAAGGAGTTTCTCAGGAAGCGGCGTCGCTCGCAGGCCACCTCCGGGTTTCGAATCTCTGCTGGATCTACGACAACAACAGGATCACGATCGAAGGACATACCGATTTAACCTTCAGTGACGACGTCGCCACCCGCTTCCTCAGTTATGGCTGGAACGTTCTTCGCGTTGGAGACGCGAATGATGTCGAAATGCTGGCCCGGGCATTTGATACGTTTCACGCGACTAAAGATCGCCCCACAATGATCATCGTCGACAGTCACATCGCCTATGGGTCGCCGCACAAGCAGGACAGCAGCGCCGCTCATGGCGAGCCCCTTGGCGAAGAAGAAGTCCGGCTGACAAAGCAGAACTACGGCTGGCCGCCCGATGCGAAATTCCTGATTCCCGACGGTGTGTACGAACATTTCCGCGAGAACATCGGCGCCCGGGGCCAAAGCTTACACAACGAGTGGATGGCGAAGTTCGAGAAATACCAGGCGCAGCATCCTCAACTGGCCGACTATCTGTACAAGATGCAGCACCGGCAACTCCCGGAAGGATGGGACAAAGACATTCCGGCTTTTCCAGCCGATCCGAAAGGGCTCGCCGGACGCGATGCATCTGCAAAAGTGGAAAACGCGATCGCGCAGAACGTGCCATGGCTCATTGGCGGCGCTGCGGACCTGGCGCCATCGACGAAGACAAGGCTCGTCTTCGAGGGCGCCGGCGATTTTTCCGCTTCACAGCCGGCTGGAAGGAACTTCCACTTCGGCATTCGGGAACACGCCATGTCTTCCATTTTGAATGGGCTTTCACTGTCGAAAGTACGTCCTTTCGGCTCCGGCTTCCTGATCTTCAGCGATTATGCGCGGCCCGCAATCCGCTTGAGCGCGCTGATGGAAATTCCGGTCATTTATATTTTCACGCATGACTCGATCGGGGTCGGCGAAGATGGTCCGACGCATCAGCCGGTGGAACAGCTGGCATCGCTGCGAGCCGTTCCCGGTCTCATCACGTTGCGCCCGGCGGATGCGAACGAAGTCGCCGAAGCATGGCGGTTCGTCATGACATTGAGGCACAGCCCGGCCGCGATCGTCCTGTCGAGGCAGGCATTGCCGACAATCGATCGAACCCGATATCGTGCGGCAGCCGGCCTGGTGCGTGGGGCTTACATTCTGGCGGATAGCGACGACGGAAAGCCGTCTGCGCTTCTGATCGGTACCGGCAGCGAGGTCGCCCTCTGTCTGGCCGTACACGAAGAACTTCGCTCCGAAGGCATCAAGACGCGCGTGGTGAGCATGCCGTCGTGGGAAGTCTTCGAACAACAGGACAAGGCATACCAGGACAGCGTCCTGCCGCCTCTCGTCAAAGCGCGGGTTGCCGTGGAACAGGCCAGCACGCTCGGCTGGGCGCGATATGTCGGTTTGACAGGAGAGGTGATCGGTATGCACACGTTTGGAGCCTCTGCTCCATTGAAGGAACTGCAGAAGAAGTTTGGATTTACGCCTGAACGAGTCGCCAGCGCAGTCAAAGAGCAGCTGGCGATGTTCAAGCCTTAAGGGAGCAAGATCATGCAACTGGGAATGATTGGTCTCGGGAGAATGGGAGCGAATATGGTTCGACGCCTCATGGCTGGAAAGCATGAGTGCGTCGTATATGATCTCAGTCCCGATAACGTCAAGGCACTCGCCGGCGAAGGCGCGACCGGCGCCGCCTCACTCGACGACTTTGTCAAAAAACTGAACAAGCCGCGGGCTGCCTGGATCATGGTGCCGGCCGGCGGCGCAACGGAGCATACGGTGACAGGTCTCGCCGAGCGGATGGAGCCGGGCGACATCATCATCGATGGCGGAAACTCTTACTTCAAAGACGACATCCGCCGCTCCACGATGCTCCAGGAAAAAGGCATTCATTACCTCGATGTCGGCACCAGCGGCGGGGTCTGGGGAATCACACGTGGTTACTGCATGATGATCGGAGGCGAGGCGGACATCTTTAACCATCTGGAACCCTTGTTTAAAACGTTGGCGCCCGGCCGCGGCGATACGCCGACCAGTGCCGGACGGGAGAAAATAACGAGTACCGCTGAAGAAGGATATCTGCGCTGCGGACCCTCAGGGGCGGGCCACTTCGTGAAGATGGTTCACAACGGTATTGAATACGGTTTGATGCAGGCCTATGCCGAAGGATTCGACATTTTTCGCAACGCCGGCTCAAAGGACGTCGAGGCCCGGCATCGCTTTGATTTGAACCTGGCCGACATCGCAGAAGTCTGGCGGCGCGGCAGCGTTGTTGGTTCCTGGCTCCTGGATTTGATTGCCATGGCTCTCGCCGAGGACCCGGGTCTCGCGGATTACACCGGCTTTGTTCAAGATTCCGGCGAAGGCCGCTGGACCATCATGGCCGCGCTCGAGGAGGCCGTGCCGGCCGACGTCCTGTCGGCCAGTCTGTACACCCGCTTCCGGTCCCGGCAGGAACATACGTTCGCGGAAAAGATGCTGTCGGCGATGAGGAAAAAGTTCGGAGGCCACGTCGAACGAGCGGCGGGCGGGTAGGCGAAACTGTTGTAGGCGCGCTCATAGACCATTCGTATCCAAGACAGAATGGACGGGAGCCACAAATTGGCGGCCCTGGTAAAGGTTTGAATGTAGTGGATGCGATGTAAACCTGGTTTGGCGGTAATGCTGGTAGCCCAGTCCCCGCCTAAGTTAGGCGGGGTGCCTTCGCGCAGCGAAGGCGGGGCGGTCTGTCCAAAGATGCGTAGCGACCTCATAGATTTCCGCGAAGCGCTCATTATGAATCGGTGCGCTGCGCGAATATCTGAAAGGACGCTTCGCGAGGGCATCCCCGCCTTACTAAGGCGGGGACTGTGGACGACTCATCGCCAGGTCGGTCTCAATGTTGGACAGCTCTGGTCATAGACCGCGCCTACAATCGATTCGCAATTTAAGGAGAGTCCATGGCAACACAAGAAGCGTTAACGGATATACCGGAGCCGGTCCGAGAGCCATCAGGCCCTTGCCTGATGGTGATTTTTGGTGCGGCAGGAGACCTGACCAAGCGGAAACTCATGCCGGCTCTCTACAATCTGGCGAAAGCGCAGCTGCTGCCAAAAGAGTTCGCGGTTGTCGGCGTCGCCCGCAACGAAATGACGACCGAAGTCTTCCGCGAAAAACTGACCGAGGACATCGCCAAATACGCGACGGAACCCGTCGATCCTGCAATCTGGGGCTGGCTCGCGCAGCGGCTCTATTACCTGACCGGGACGTTCACGGATGACGCGATGTATCATGAGCTGGGCGCGCTGCTCGCGAAAGTCGATAACGAGCACAGGACCGGCGGCAATTACATTCATTATCTGGCGACAAGCCCTTCATTCTTCGCGGAAATAATCCGGCGGCTGGGAGTCGCCGGACTGGTCAACGAGGACAACGGTCAGTGGCGCCGCGTCATTATCGAAAAGCCGTTCGGACGTGACCTGGATTCCGCGCGCGCCTTGAACCGGGACATTACCAAGACACTTCGCGAGCGGCAGATCTTCAGGATCGATCATTACCTGGGGAAAGAAACGGTTCAGAACATTATGGTCTTCCGGTTCGGCAATGGCATCTTCGAGCCGATATGGAACCGCCGATATATCGATCACGTCCAGATCACGGTAGCGGAAACTGTCGGCGTCGAAACGCGTGGCTCCTACTATGAGGAGGCCGGCGCGCTCCGGGACATGGTCCCGAACCACATCTTCCAGTTGATTTCTCTGATCGCCATGGAACCGCCGATCTCGTTTGCCGCGGATGCGGTCCGTGACGAAAAAGCAAAAGTTCTGCGGGCCATTCCGATCATCGAACCGGAGGACGTGCTGACGCACGCCGTGCGAGGACAATACGGCACTGCATACAATGATCCGAGCGTGCCGGGCTATCGGGCCGAGCGGAACGTAGCGCCCGACTCGACAACCGAAACCTATGCGGCGCTCAAGCTGATGATCGATAACTGGAGGTGGGCCGATGTGCCGTTCTATGTGCGGACCGGAAAACGCCTGGCCAAGCGCGTCACTGAAATCTGCATCCAGTTCCGCCGCGCTCCCTTTCAGCTGTTTCGCAAAACACCGGTCGGGCAACTCACGCCAAATGTCCTGATCATTCAGATTCAACCGGAAGAAGGCATACGGCTGCGCTTTGGCGCCAAGATTCCCGGCCCTGCCGTTCGAATGGGCAGTGTCACCATGGATTTCCGCTACTCCGATTACTTCGGCACCACCCCCAATACGGGGTACGAAACCTTACTGCACGATTGTATGAAGGACGATGCGACGCTGTTCCATCGCGCCGACACTGTTGAAGTCGGCTGGAGTGTGGTGACCCCGATTCTGGACGTATGGAAGGCGCTCCCGCCACGAACTTTCCCCAACTACCTGAGCGGCACCTGGGGCCCCAAAGAAGCCGAAGAACTGCTCAAGCGCGATGGCAGAGAGTGGCACACCATCGACCACGGCGGCGCGTGACTGCAGGCGCGCGGTCGTAGAGCCGGAGGCGCGTAAGAATAAATGCCCCGGCCGCCAAATGACGAATGACTATTGACCATTGAGAATTGACAAAGCACCCGGGCGAAATGGTCAATTCTCAATGGTCAATAGTCATTCGTCATTTTTGGGAAAAACCCCGGCCTGCGGCCGGGGCTGAATTCTAACGGCTCCGGGCCTGATCCATTCACACCTTCATAAACAGTCACGACAATCCTCAAGCCGGCAGGGGGGGCGGAGCCATGACCAGTTTGCGCCCCTCGAGATTCCTCTTGATCGGATCATCCAGACCCTGCGGACGCGGCAGACCGATCAGGTGAAAGACATTTCCGATGTGCTGGCGAAATAACGAATCGAAAATAGCATCGCTGTCGCTCGAGAAATCATTGCCAAACCACCACATCCAGTCGCTGCCTTCGGCCACCAGCAGTTCCTCGTAAGCAACATTCCAGTCGTCAGCCGGAACCAGACCTTTTCGGGCCATTAAGGCTTCGCGGGCCCGGATGATCCAGCTCCATGCCTGATGGTCCTCGGGATGGCCGATCCAGATGTTGAAATTGGCGCCGGCCCAGGAACCCGGAGCCAGCCAGTCGAGCTTCTCCGCCGGTATGCGCTGCATCGCTTCCGACAGCGTGACGGCCTCGACGCCGGGCTCGCGCCGGATGTTTTCAAAAACCCGGCGCAGAAAGTCCCGGCCGTTGTTGACATAGTAGTCCCACGGGTTTTCGCCATCGAGAGCAATCAGGACGTGAGACCCATCCGGCACTTCTTTGACCCGGTGGACGAGATCCGCAGCGCTCTCGGCGGCGCTTGCGTGCATATATTGAAAGCCGATCATGTCCGACACCGTGCGGTCGCGGAAAAATACGGTGATATCACCACGCCGGTAGGGATGATAAAGGCGGCGCCGGTTCTCCCAGTTGAGATCCACGCCGGACTTAGCGAGGATACCTTCATCTGTCGCCATCCACTTGAAACCGAGGGATGCGGCCAGCAGCGCCACATCATTCGAGACGGACCCTTCGGAGGGCCACAAGCCCACAGGTATTTTGCCGAACCGCTTCTCCATGAAGGTTTGTGCCCGCGCAAGCTGTTCGCGGGCGTCGTAAGGGAAATGCATGTCAACGGGGACGTTACCGTCCACCTTACTGTCGATGAGAAGCGGCAGAATCGGATGATAGAAGGGCGTTGTCGAGATCTCGATAATTCCCCGATCCTGCATTTTGCGGTACTGGGGAATGATGTCCTGGATCGTTTTCTGCACAACACGGCGCAAGGCCGCTTTGTCTTTCTCGCTGAACTCTCTGCCTTTCTGGACATAATCTTTCGGCCGGCGATCCTGATCCATCCAGGCCAGGGTCCACCAGACCTGAATGTCGCGGATATCCTGGTCGGTGAAAGCACTGTGCCGCGAGGCATCACTTCGCCGCTCATACAGCTCGAAATAGCGGGGATAAGGCTGCAGCATGGTGCGAACGGGAACCGGAAAGAAGCGCTCGATGATCGCGCTGCGTTCCTCCGGTGTCAGTTCTTCGACCGGCTTGAATGCCAGTTCCAGAGAAGCGTCCTGGGCGGTGCCATTGCCGTACTCTTCCAGCTGAAGCAGCAGAGATGGGACGAGGTTGAAAACCTGATGCACGTCCGGAAACTCTTCCGCCAGGGCCGGCATGCCCAGGTAATCCTTGGTGCCGTGAAGGTAAGCCCACGGCATGACATAACATTGGCGTACCAGATCCTTGTAAAAAGGCTGGTGCATGTGCCAGAGAAATGAGACGAGAACTGACATATTGGTGCAAAATTGAGTCCGGGGCACATGATTTGACCTGTTGCCTCCAGAACTTGAAATGAAGATTCTCGATCGCTACATCTTTAAAGAGATTCTCTTCCCGTTTTTGATTGCGCTTGTGGCGCTGACGTTTGTCGCCTTTCTCGCCTTCTCGCGCGAGATCGGCTGGCTCCTGGAATTAATTGTCCGTCAGTCCGCCACGACTTCAGAAATCTGGGCCCTCTCGGCCGTCATATTACCCAATGTCTTAACTTTTACCATCCCGATGGCAGTGTTGGTAGGCATTTTGACGGGATTCGGCAGAATGTCATCGGACAGCGAAGCCATCGCGTTCCGCGCCTCCGGCATTCCGATGATCCGCGTGTTAGGTCCGGTACTGACTCTAGGACTGCTCACGTTCGCGGCAAACCTTGCAACGACGATCTGGATTGCACCGCAAACCGCAGCCCGATTGAGAGACCTGCGCTACGAAATCATCGCGAAACAGGTATCGCTCGAAGTCAAACCGAGAGTGTTCAACGAAACCATCCGTAACCGGGTTCTGTACATACAAAACAACGCTCGCGAGGGTTTAAACTGGCAGGGCATTCTGCTCGCGGATATGACCAATCCGGATCAGACGGAGATTACATTTGCACGCTCCGGCACACTGACGCGAGACGAGGCGCAGCATGCCTTCGTATTGACCCTTCTGAACGGAAGTCAGCACCAATTCTCACCCCGTTCACCGCTTCGCTATTCTCACGGCACATTCGAAACGACGACGCTCTCCCTGCCAATGCCGGAAGCGCCGCCCAAAGACAAACAGACGATCACTGAAACGGCGACGCGGACGCTCTGGAACAATATGCGAAGCGGGAACGCGACGCACGAGGAACGGGTTGAATTCCATCGCCGGTTCGCGCTGCCGTTCGCATGTCTGGTATTCAGTCTGGCCGGTTTGCCGCTCGGAGTATCGACGACCCGGGGCAGCAAGTCGATGGGACTGGTTCTCAGCCTGATCCTGATGCTGGTCTACTATCTGGCGTTTATCGGCGGCACCCGCATCGCGGATAACGCTCAGTTCTCGCCGTTCCTGGGAGCCTGGCTTCCGAACATCGCGTTTGCCGCCATCGGCATCATATTGCTGGCACGATCCGACCGTGAGTACGAAAACGTCGTCTTGAGCCACCTATCTCAGTTGATGCACTGGTTTTCCGACCGCCGCACGGACGCGCGGGCAGCCCGCCAGCGGGTCACGCGGTGGACACATTCGCTGACGCACCATCCGAAGTTTTTCCGGCTCCTGGACATCTATGTTCTTCGTGGTTTCTGGTTCTTCTTTGTTCTGGTGCTGACTGTTTTCGTAGCACTTTTCGTTCTGGTCACACTATTTGAGCTGTTGCCGGATATCGTGAAGAACCGTGTCGACACTTCGACTGTTGCAACCTACTTCATGTATCTGCTGCCGCAGATTCTCTACTACGTGATTCCGTTGACCGTGCTGCTGGCGATTTTGATCACTCTGGGATCTCTCACCAAAAGCAATGAGACGCTGGCGGTCAAAGCGGGAGCCGTCAGTCTGTATCGCCTGGCGGCGCCGCTGTGGATCATGGGCCTCGTCCTGTCGGTCGGGATCTATTTTCTGCAGGATTTCATGCTTCCCTACGCCAATCAGCGGCAGGACGAATACCGCAATGTAATCAAGGGACGCGCACCGCAAACCTATCGGGATCCGCAGCGAAAATGGATGGCCGGCTCCGACGGCCGCATCTATCACTACAATTATTTCGACCCCAGCGAAAACCTGTTCGGCGGAATCTCGATCTTAAGCTTCAAACCCGAGACGTTCGAAGTGAGCGAATGGATTTTCGCCAGCCGGGCGGCATGGCAGGGATCATCGTGGAAACTGGAGGATGGCTGGGTCCGCACGCTGGGGCCGGAGGGTGCGGTGGACTACCGGCCTTTCAATGCCGTCAATGTCAGCGAACTCGATCCTCCGGACTATTTCAAAAAAGAGGTTCGCACCGATGCACAAACGGCTCAGATGACCTATTCGGAATTGAGCCGGTATGTGAGCGATCTCAGGCAGGGCGGGTTCGACGTCAGCAGCCTGATGGTCGATTTGTACCGGAAAATGTCATTCCCGATGGTTTCTTTCATTATGGCCATCATCGGAATTCCCTTCTCCTTTACCACCGGAAAGAAGGGGGCCTTTTATGGAATTGGGCTCTGCCTCGCAGTTGGAATCTTCTATTGGTCTACGTTTGAGCTGTTCGACAAACTCGGAGGCATCAACCGCCTCTCGCCATTTATTGCCGCGTGGTTTCCGAATCTGATCTTCGGCTTTGGCGGCGTCTGGATGATGCTGCGGGTCAAAACCTGATGGATACACTTCTATCTTTTCAGATAGCCTGAAACCGATCAAATCAGCCACGGATTTAACGAATTCAACGAATTGAATACGATGAATCGTGGCATGTCAGCTGCATAGAAGCGCGGCATGCTGACACAAAGAGCAATTTACGAGTTCGATGACTTCCGCGTAGACACGGGCCAGTTCCTCTTGAACCGGCGGGGTGTCCCTTCGCCATTGACCCCTACGGTCTTTCGAATTCTGCTTCTTCTGCTGGAGCACGCCGGCAAGGTTGTAACTAAGGAACAACTGGTCCAGCACGTCTGGCCTGACAGCTTCGTCGAAGAAGGGAATTTGAACCGGAATATATCAACCCTTCGAAAGGCGCTGGGAGAAAAACCCAGCGACCATCGATTTATCGAGACGGTCCCGAAGACAGGTTACCGTTTCAGTGCCCCGGTTCGCGCCATCGCTTACCGGGCGCCGGCCCCGGCTGCACCAAACGACATCTTTTTGCAGGATGTGGCTCATATCATTCGCTTGAAACTCGACCGGCTGGACGAGACGCGCAAACAACTGCTCGTTACCGCCAGCGTGCAGGGCCGCGAATTCGACTCGGCCGTGCTGGCCGCGTCAATGCTCATGAGTCCGCAAGATGTAGAAGAAACCTTGCGGGAACTCTCGGAAATCCACGGCTTGATTGATGCCACAGGGGAAAAGCAACTGCCGGATGGCAAGTTCACAGTGCGGTACCGGTTTGTGTATGCATTTTGCCAGGAAGCTTGTTATGCCTCGCTGGCTCCCATCCGGATGGGTTTGCGGAATGCCTCCCTGGCAGATGCGTTTCTCGCTTATTACGGTAATTGATCAGCCACAAAAAAGCTTAGCGCGGCTACGACGTAACCAAACAGCGGAAGGACGTGTGCGTGGTGCCCAAATGTTTTGATGTGAATGTGAGGGAGTCCAATCCCCGCCTAAGTTAGGCGGGGTGCCGCGCTGCGGCGGGGCGGTCTGTTCAACGTCCGCGCGAAGCGCGCTCCTTATAAACATTCGCGTAGCGCACCGATAGGAAAAAGGAGCGCTTCGCGGAAATCCATTCGGAGCGCGCTGCGCGCGAACTTTGAACAGATATTTCAGGCTTCGCCCTACCGGGCTCGCGCTCCGCGCCGCCCCACCTTCGCTGCGCGAAGGATCCCCGCCTAACTTAGGCGGGGACTTCCCCGATTTTTATGTCGTGACGAAAAATCAACTCGGACAAACAGGAAAGGGTTCGTCGTTCTCTTCCAAAAAACTGGTTAAAAAAAACTAAAACTTACAGCCTTGTTACACAAAAGGCACAAAACGGATGATCCGTTTTGTGCCTTTTTGTGCTTTTGTGGCTGATCTCTTCTTACAGTCCAGCCTGCGATTTCAGCTTGGCTGCTTTGTCCGTTTTTTCCCAGGTGAACTCAGGTTCATTTCGGCCAAAGTGACCATAGCTGGCAGTCTTGCGGTAAATCGGCCGGCGCAGATCAAGTGATTCGATGATGCCGCGCGGCGTGAGCTGGAAGTTTTCACGAATGAGCTCGGAGATCTTGTCCTGCTCGATCTTGCCGGTGCCGAACGTGTCAACGCTCACCGACACGGGGTCGGCGACGCCGATGGCATAGGCCAGCTGGATTTCTGCACGGTCGGCAAGCCCCGCCGCGACGACGTTCTTCGCGATGTATCGCGCCATATAGCAGGCCGAACGGTCCACCTTCGTCGGATCTTTCCCCGAAAACGCGCCGCCGCCATGCCGCCCCATGCCGCCATAGGTATCGACGATGATCTTACGACCGGTCAGACCGCAATCGCCTTGAGGCCCGCCGACCACGAATCGTCCAGTCGGATTGATATGGTATTTCGTTTTGGAATCCAGAAGCGCCACCGGGAGTGTCGGCTTGATGATGTGTTCGAGGATCTCTTCGCGAATCTGGGCATTTGATGCACCGGGGTCGTGCTGGGTGGAAATGACGACGGTATCGATGCGAACAGGTACGTCGCCGTCATATTCGACCGAAACCTGCGATTTGCCATCCGGCCGCAAGAACCCGGGCACTCCCGCGCGCCGGGCGTCGGCGAGGCGTTGGGTGAGTTTGTGTGCCAGCAGGATCGGCAGTGGCATGAGTTCGGGACTTTCGTTCGTAGCGTAACCGAACATAAGGCCCTGATCGCCGGCGCCGCCGGTGTCAACGCCCATGGCGATATCCGGTGACTGCGTGTCCACCGAAGACATAACGGCGCATGTCTTGAAGTCAAATCCGAAAGCGGCGTCTGTATAACCAATGCTCTCAACTGTCTTCCGAACTATGGATGCATAGTCGATCACAGACTTCGTCGTGATTTCGCCGGCCACGAGAGCAAGCCCTGTCGTGACGAGCGTTTCGCATGCGACACGTCCCATCGGGTCGTGGCTCATGACATAATCGAGAATCGAATCGGAAATCTGATCGGCAACCTTGTCCGGATGGCCTTCGGTTACGGATTCCGACGTAAATAAGTGTCGGCCTTTAATCACTGCCCTTCCTCCTGTTTACCTGATGGCTGCGCCCTGTCGGCGCTTGCGTCCCGGCTTTTCACGTTTTTTGACGGATTGCCCTGAACGCAGCGGAGAATCATACCCTAATCATGCGCGCGGATGATAGCTTTTGTAGATCTCTTTCAGCCGCTCCCGCATGACGTGTGTATAGATTTCCGTAGTCGAAATATTGGAATGACCGAGCATGGTCTGGACGGCGCGCAGATCGGCCCCTCTCTCCAGCAGATGCGTTGCAAAAGAATGTCTTAGCACGTGAGGCGTCAAGCGTTTCTTGATCTTTGCCTGGAGCCCATACCCTTTCAGGATCTTCCAGAAACCCATCCGCGACAGCTTCCCACCACGTTGGTTCAGGAAGACATAATTCGTCGGCTTCTTCACCCGGCGAACCGGCAGATACGCCGCGACGGCGTCAGCGGCGGATTCGCCTAAGGGCACGATCCGCTCTTTGCTGCCCTTTCCCATACACCGCACGAACCCGACCTGCAGGTCGATTCCGTCAAGCCGGAGCCCGATCAGCTCCGATACGCGTAATCCGGTGGCGTACAAGACTTCGAGCAGCGCCCGATCCCTCAGTCCCCGGGGTGTGCCGATGTCCGGGGCGGCAAGAAGCCGGTCCACCTCTTCGAGGACCAGCACGTTGGGCAACGGTTTCCACCATCGAGGCTGCTCGATGTTCGCAGTAGGGTTGTCTTCTCTGGCGCGCTCCAGAATCAGAAATCGGTGCACCCCCCGCACACCGGCAAACGCCCGCGCTGCCGATCGCGGCTTCAGCTTGCGGTTGTAGAGGAATCGCAGGAACGTGGAGACGTCTACGGGCTGCGCCTCAACGACGGAGACCTTTGCAAGATGCTGGGTGTACATCGCGAGGTCATGCTTGTACGAAGCCAGCGTGTTGTCGGAAAGTCCCTTCTCAATCCGCAGGTATTGCAGAAAGCGATGGACCCATTCTTCGTTCGTCATATGCTCCGATGCAGGCGCGGTCATCGACCAGAGCTGTCCAAAATAAGGACCATGTAGCGTGAGCACAGTCCCCGCCTAACTTAGGCGGGGACTGTTCACACCGCTCATCTTTACATGGCATCCACTACATTTAAACCTTTACAAGCCGCCGCTCTGCGGTTCCCGTCCAATATCACTTCAGCCCGCGTTGACCTCAGTCGATTTCGCGCGACCCACCAGCCGTAACTCGGTCACCTCACGTGCACGCAGCAAGGTTGCCGCAGCAAAGTACGTCCCCGTTCCCGCTCCAATCGTCATTGCCAGGGCCGCAATCTTCTGGCTCAACCCTCCTGAATAAAGTCCGGGCCAGTGAATCATCACGTACGCAACAAGGCCGAGCGCAGCCGACGCCACCGCAAATCTGGCAATCGATCGAACGATTTCGCCGATGCCAAATGCCCCGTATCTGCGACAGAAGATCACGAGCAAGGCGACCGAATTGAACAAGGCAGAGAGCGAGGTGGCCAGCGCGGGGCCACCATTCTGCAATGGCCGGATGAAGAGAAAATTCAGACCGATATTCAGGAACATGGCAATGAACGCGATCTTCACGGGAGTCCGGGTGTCCTGCAGGGCATAGAAAGCCGGTACGATCACCTTTACCATGGCAAACGCGGACAGCCCGATCGCGAAAAATGGCAGAGCCCAGGCCGTGAGCGCCGTCGAAGCGGCATCGAACTCACCGTGCTGAAACAAAACCTCGATGATTTCGCGCCGCAGCAGAACCAGTCCTACGGTTGCGGGAATTGTAATGAAAAGGATGAGCCTGGTCGCGAAATTCAAAGTCGTCTTCAGTTCTGTCATTTGCCGCAAGGCAGCCTGCCGCGACAGGAGCGGCAGAATGACGGTCGAAATGGCGACGGCATATACACCCAGGACCAGTTCCATCACCCGGTCGGCAATGTGAATCGCCGTTACACTCCCTTCGGCCAGATAAGAGGCGAATTGCGTGTCTACCAGAACATTGATCTGGACGATCCCGACTCCGAAGATAACCGGAACGATCAACTTCCCGACGCGCTGCACTCCGGGATTATTGAAATCGATGTGGAAACGAATCTTCCAGCCGCTTTTCATCAATGCCGGAATTTGTATCGCGAGTTGCAGAATGCCTCCGGCAACAACGCCAACGGCCAGCGTCCGCGTCACATCCCCGAAGAGCCCGCCCAGAAAAGAGAACGTGATCATGGTGAGGTTCAGAACGACCGGAGCGAACGCCGGCGCGCCGAACCGATGAAAACTGTTGAGAACTCCCATCGACAGGGCGGACAGGCTGATCAGGAAGATATAGGGGAACATGATCCGGTTCAGAGCCGCCGTCAGTTCCAGCTTTCCCGGAGTCGCGCCAAAACCGGAGGCAAAGAGTCTAACGATCTGCGGCGAAAGGAGAATGCCTGCAATCGTAATGGCGGTCAGCAGAATCGTAATGGCCGTCAACATCGTGTTGGCGAACTCCCAGCCCTCCTCCTCTTTCCCTTCGGCGATATACCGGGTGAACACGGGAATAAAAGCCGCGCTGACGGCGCCCTCGCCCACAAGACGGCGGAGGAGATTGGGAATCCGGTACGCGGTGGTGTACGCATCCGCCGCAGTTCCGGCGCCCAGCAGGAAAGCAATGCGAGAATCCCGGATATATCCAAAGGTTCGGCTGACAATGGTGAGGGCGCTGATGAGTGAAGCAGACTTCAGAAGGTGCCGGTGTTCGCTCATTAAGCGCGATAAGTGTACCATTACGGCCACGAGGCATAAGGAGGACTGCTCGTGCGATTGAGCGATGTAGCCGCCCGGCTGGACTGTGTTCTGAAGGGCGATGACGAAATTGAAATTCGCGGTGTGGTGGGAATCGATGAAGCGGAAGAAGGACAACTTACGTTTGTGTCCAATCCCAGATACGCGGCCAAAGCCCGCACGACTCAGGCAAGCGCCGTTATCGTTTCGCTCGATTTTCCGGAGATCGAACGACCCACCTTGCGCAGCAAAAACCCGTACCTGACGTTTGCACGGGCCGTCGAACTGTTCTATTCCGCTCCAATCCCGAGCCGGGGCATAGACCCCGCCGCCCGGATCGCGAAGTCGGCTCAGTTAGCTGAAGGCGCCTCGATCGGACCGTACGTTGTTATAGAAGATGACGTACAAATCGGTAAAAACTGCACCCTGCATCCTTTCGTTCATATTGGACGGGGAGCCCGGATCGGCGATAACTTCAAAGCGTACTCACATGTATCGATTCGCGAATTCTGCCGGATCGGCAACGACGTCATTCTCCAGGATGGCGCCAAGATCGGAACAGACGGATTCGGCTATGCCAAGCAGGATGACGGTGCTTACTACAAGATCGTGCAGTCCGGCATCGTCGTTCTCGAAGACGATGTGGAAGTCGGAGCAAATGCAACGATCGATCGGGGAACCATCGGCGAAACCCGCATACGACGCGGGGCGAAAATCGACAATCTGGTACAGGTCGGGCACGCTTCCGACGTCGGGGAAAATACACTGCTCTGCGCCCAGGTGGGATTAGCCGGCAGCTCGAAAATCGGGCGCAGCGTCATTCTCACCGGTCAGGTCGGCGTCGCCGGCCACCTCGAAATCGGTGACCGCGTCATCGCAACCGCACAGACCGGTATTCCGAGTTCGATTGAGGCGGATAAGGTGGTCTCCGGTTATCCCGCCATCGACAATAAGCTGTGGTTGAAGAGCTCGGCAGTGTTCAAGCGCCTGCCGGAGCTGTTGAAGCGAATCGATGCATTAGAGAAGAAATAAGCCACATGGCGCGTCTACGCCGCAACACCACGGACGCAGCCGAAGTTCGTCATGAGATGTGAGGAGCAAAGTCCCCGCCTAAGTTAAGTTAGTACTGCTTTTCGTAATTACGGTAACGTATGGAGACGTGGATTCGAGGACAGCCCGAGTTCAGCTATTCCCCGCCTAAGCTAGGCGGGGTGGCTTCGCGAAGCGAAGGCGGGGCGGTCTGTTCAAAGAACGATAGTACCGATTAATAAGGTGCGCTCCGCGGATATCTGTGAGGAGCGCGCTTCGCGCGGACTTTGAACAGACCGCCCCAGCCCGCACTACGCGCGGGCATCCCCGCCTAACTTAGGCGGGGAATATCAGCACTTATCCGAATACGATAGCGTAATTACGAAAAGCACTACTTAGGCAGGGACTTACCCATTCAACGTCCCACTCAGAATCAACCCGCTAAAACTTTGAATAGTTTTGTGCTTTTTGTGCCTTTTTGTCGCTAATCTAATTCACCAGCATCACCGGCGACTGCCAGAAAGCCACCTTCTGTCCCATCGGATCCAGCACCGTAACCTGACAGTTGTATTCCCCAACCGGCAGCTTCGATAACGCCAGGCTGAACTTCAATGGCAGGGCCTTGGACTTCGGATCCAGGCCGTCCACGACCTGCAGCGGAGTGGTTTCAAAAGCTTTCGTCTGTCCTCGATAAAAGGTGACGAACGCAACGAGAGGTTGCGTCGTGGTTGCGTTTCGTTCGTATGCCTGCAGATAGACGTACATATCGCGGCTCTTACTGAAGACCCGCGTAACGCTGGGAATCAACTTCTGTCCCTCGACGACGAGCGGGTTTACGGCAACCGCTGCGGCCGCGGCGGTCTTGTCTTTTGTGGCATTGAAGAGGGCCTCTTTCATATCGACCCGCTGACTGCTCAACACGACCGAGCTGATCGGGATCTTCTTGTCTTCCTTCATCAGGTTCGGAACTTCAAAGGGCGTCATGTACGTTCCGATACGTCCGGTTTCCGAGTCTCGCGCCAGAATTTTGATGACGTATTTACCGGGAAGCAGCGTGAATCCCGTATCGTATTCGATGGGCCGCCGCTGCAACTCGCTGGCGTTTTCTCCGCTCAGCTTGATATCCACTTTATCGCGCAAATTTTGAATGGTCGTGCCGAAGGGATCTTTGATTTCACCGATGAAGTCGATGAGCGTGCGCTCGGCGCCACCGCTCCGCGCCAGTACCAGTTCATTACCCGGGATCTTGACGGTTACCGGTACGAAGTATTCGGCGCGGTTCAACTGGAAATAGTTCAGTTCCATGGCGATAGTGAGATCCGTAATCGGATCGCCGAGCATCAGCGCATCTTCCAGCTGGCGTTCCTTGTCCGCCGTGGTGAATTTGTTGAACGTCTTGCCGGCGTAATAGCCTTGACGGTAATCCAGCTTCGCCGTTTGGGTTTCTTTAAGACTGATCTTGATCCGCCGGAATTTGCCGTCCGGATTGGCATTGGTCGG
The DNA here is from genome assembly GCA_963738025.1 of uncultured Acidobacteriota bacterium. GTDB lineage: Bacteria > Acidobacteriota > Terriglobia > 20CM-2-55-15 > 20CM-2-55-15 > 20CM-2-55-15. The sequence continues at coordinate 42,480 of CAVTWA010000006.1, forward strand.
ATAGTAGCCGATCACGTAATAACTGGTGATTGCCTGTTCCGCCTGAACGATGCCGACGGCGAGATCATTATTGTCGAGCAATGCCTTGCCGCCGGTGTCGGCGGCGAGAGCGTAAAGGCTATCCTGGGATCGCTGGAAACTCGTTACTGAAGCCATCGCCGTGGCCCCTGAAAAAACTCCGATTCCACCCGGTGAAGCACGTGTCGCATCGCCGAGTGCAAACGTGGCGACGAGGCCGCGAGCATCGACAGGAAAGAATTCGACGTTCGCCCGAATAGCGGCGTTCACGGTCGCCCGCAGCTGTGCCTGATTGTCCGTGCCGTTCAAGCGGAGGCCGCTGGCAAAGTAGACCAGTGATTTCTGCTCGTTGATACCCTTCAACATGTTCACGGCGGTCTGAAGAGCGGCCAGTTGTCTGTCCGTATTGAAGATGTTGAATTCACCAGCATCCTGGCCGAACGCGGCCGTGGTATCCGCAGTAAGATTGTCGGTATCGTCGGGGTACATCAGCTTTTGAAGCACACCGAAGAGGGCGTCGCGGTCGTTGGTAAAATCCTGGAGTACTTTAACGCTGCCTCCGGTGAAAGCCATGATGCCGATCAGATCCGGCGCCTTCATCTGCGTCCGGATGAATTTGTCGGCCGCCGTAAATGAACGTAAGGCATCCGGCGGCGAAACATTCATCAAGTCGAAAAACAGCACCAGCAGACGGCGATCCTGATACCGCGAATCGCCGGCCGGAGGCGGCGTGATTTGCGTTGGGACCTTCGGCTGAACCGTAATCACAGGCGCCTGAGCGACAGCGGGAGCGCCGTCCGAAGGAAGCGGCTTGTCATCCAGTCTCTGAAACTGAAAGACGCTGATGCTTTGCGGCACGCCGTCTTCGGTGATCGTGAAATCTTTGTCCGTCAGCCCCTCGATATTTTTGCCGTCCTTATCCTTGACGACCACGGTCTCGACCACAAGTTGCGTGCTGATCTGTAACGTGAATGGTTGTTGCGGCTGCTGGGCCGCTGCCTGTTGCGCCTGGGATTTGGAAACGGAACACAAGAAGCACAGAAGGCTCAAGATCAAGATGCCTCTGATGTGTTTTTCCGAAGTTTTTGTTTCTCTTGTGCTTCTTGTGTTCCGTTTCTGTTCCCGTTCTCTTCTCATAGTCAGAACCTCACTCTCAGCGTGGTCTGCAGCGTGCGCATCGTATCGACTGTAGTCAGCAAGCCGAACTGTGCATTGTTTATCGTCGAATTCCAGCTTTTGGGGGTGACCCGGTTCAGTACGTTCGTGGCGTCCACTCTCAGGTCCACGTTGTAACGATCTCCCCACGGGAAGGTTCTCCCCAGCGTGGCGTTGAGGCTGAATTGCGCTGGACCGGTAATGGAATTGCGCCCAGCGTTGCCAAACTGACCCGCGGCGGGCGCCCGGAATGCCGCCGGATTCAGATGCAGCCCATTGGGAGCAGCATAGATATCCGCTCCGGTCATATCCGGCCGCAAATTGCCGAAGACGCCTGTTCCCGGAACCGGCGCGAAATAAACCGGCGTCAGGGGCAAGCCGCTACCGACAGTCAGCGCTTCGGCAACTGTCCATTCTTTCAGCAAAGTTCCTTTCCAGCCTGAAAGCAAAGCGCCGCCGCGGACTCCGGAGCCGGAGGTATATTGCGCTTGCACGCCCAACTGGTGACGTTGATCGAAATTCGATCGGGCACGTTCTCCGGCGAGATCCAGCCAGTTCTGCGCCACCGATCCTCCGCCTTGAGTGACGGTTACGACCTGCCCGCCCGCCATCAATGGTGCGTCGTCTATAGCCTTGGCATAGGTGTATTGGATCGTCGATGTAAATCCGCTGCGGAGGCGGCGCCTCAGCTGGATCTGTCCGGCTTCGCGCGTGGAGTTGCCGTTGGATGCCAGATAGATGTAGCCGGATGGGCTGATCGCACCTGCGGCAAATGTGTTGGGTAAAAACTCCTGCGGCAGCCGCGTCCCTTTGGTGCCCATATACGAGGCCGTCATTTGCAGGGCTGCCGGCAGATCGCGTTGTACCGACAACATCCAGTTCTGCGCATAACCGATGCGGAAATTGGGATCGATCGCGAAAGTCGTCGGAGTTGTCCCTTGAGCAGCAATAAAACCATTTGCCAGCGACAGCGGATTCGCGGCCGTATTCTGAACGCTCAGACTCTTTGAAAGCGGCGCCTGCTGGGCCATCTGCAGGGCGATCGATTGATAGACATTCGTGTTGCGATAAATACCCCAGTTGCCGCGCACAATGAGCGACGAGGCCGCGATCGGCCGCCAGGCGAAAGCCACGCGCGGCTGAATGCCGACCTTGTCCGAATGGATCAGATCGTTCCCGACCAGCGGCGGCGCCGAAGAGAAATCCCTGGCCACGTTGAGATTGACCAGCCTGGCATATTTCTCATCGATTGGCGTTTCGTATTCCCAGCGGACTCCGCCGTTTAGAGTGAGCGCGCCGTTGACCTTCCAGTCGTCGGTGATGAATCCGTCGTAGAAGGTCTGGCGGAAATACTTGTCGGCATTACCGAAGGCGATGGAGCTCGTGTCGGGGATGCCCAGAAGGAAATCGGCGAGATCCGAACCCGCGGCAGCCCCCGTAAACGTAAACGACCCCCGGGCATCCTGCTGCGCCAGGATGTTCGATTGTTGCCGGCGCACATCTCCACCGAAGGTCAGGCTGTGCCTTCCGTGACCCCAGAAGCTGTTGTAGGAAATTGTGCTTGTCTGATTCCGGTTATTCGAATACTGCCCATCCGTCAAAGCCGACGTGCCGCCGGCGAAAGCAAGTGTCGGCGGTCCCCAGTTCACTGAATCCTGGTTGTTTCCGGTCACACCGGCTTGCCCTGAAACGTTCAGACGATTGGCAAAGAACGGGGTGGTACGCGTCGACAATCTGCTGAATCGAAATCCGAATTGGGCTGAAAAGCGCTGCGTCGGACGGGTGGTCCAATTGATCGAGGTATTGAAACCGAGGGTCCGGCTGGTATCCAGGAAGTTGAAGATGTTCGGACTGTCGCTCCGGGTGTCCTGGAGAGCGAAATCGCCAAACACCTGGTTGCGTTGATTGATCGCTTTATTGACCCGCGCTTGCACCGAATCCTGATGCGTCACGTTCACGACTGGAATTTGATAGTTATAGAGCGGATTTCCCAGGAAGTTGGGCAGCGGAAAATACGCCAGAAGGGAGCGGGACTGCGGACTGATCTGATCCGGCGAGAGAACGATGCCGGAGCTTTGAGAAAGGTCGCCATTGCGTTCCGCTTGCGTCGGCATCTTGCCGGTCCTCACATCGGCCGAGCGATTTTGCATGCGTTGTAATCCGACAAAGAAATTCGGGCCGTTGTTCTTGATCAGACCGGGAATCTTGATTGGTCCGCCGTAATTGAAAGAGTAGGTGCCTCTGTTGTAGGACGGTCTCGAAGTATCCGCGCCGTTCAGTGAAAACGGGTGCGCGTCGAGCGCCGAATTATCGATCACGGCGGCGAACCCACCATTATATAAAGGACGCAGCCCGCGGCGGTTGTTCCCGAATCCGGCAAGCTGAGCAAACGGGGATGCGGCGCCATTATTAACCGTTCCGTTGATTAACAGGCCATCGGCCGCACGATTGTTCAATTCTTCCTGGCTCACATTGGCAAAAGCGCTCGATGCCGGAGCCGCATTCGGCTGCTGTCCGGTATTGGCCGGGGCGGACTCATTGACTTGCGTCCGCTGAAAACCGGTCTGCTGCCGTGCCGAGGCCGGGGTTTTCGAGTTCCCCTTCGCGTTTGATGCGTTTGCGGCAGGCGCTGAAGTTTCCGCAACAGCAGGCGCGGGCGGTTCATTGTGCGCCACTTCCGCCTTCATTTCCTCGAGCGGCAGCATCTTCAGATCCCATGCGGCTGTCGCAGTATCGCCTTTCAGCTTTGCAAAGCCCAGCATGTCCACTTCGATGGTCCATGAACCTTCCGGCAAGTCCGGAAACGCGTAGGCACCCATTTCGTTGGTGATCACGACAAACTTCTTATCGCCCTGTGTCGCTGTTACCGTCGCTCCCGGAACAGGGACGCCGGCAAAAGTCACCTGTCCGTGATGCTCGGCCAGAACGGACGAGACACACAAAAGGCATAAGGCGGAACATAAGAGACATAAGATCGAATGGCGCAAAGTCGTTCTCCGTCCGTATTTCACGCTAATTCTCCGCCGGCTTCTCGACGCGGTCAATGACGAGAACATCGACCGGTCCTTTCGCCGAATCCAGCTTCCATCCTAATTGTTCTTGTACAGCTGTAAAGATTGACGGACCGTTGGGGTCCGCGGCAGGGGGTTCAGTCCCGGCGGGCGCGGGAGGGCCACCCAACCCGCCTGCCACCGGATCTGGAGTCCATTGCAACTTGATGTCGTATAAGCCTTTCAGCCCAGTTTTATCCACTACTGTCCGTCCCAATACGGACGCCAGCGTTTGCACGACGTTGGATATATCCATCGACACCGCTTCGAGACTGCCCCGGCCGACTCTCATACTGAAGCGTGGCATGGCTCCACCACGTTGCGGCGGGGGCGGCGCCGGGGTGCCCGGCTCTGGAGGTCGATACGGCGATTGATCCTCCGACAGCTTTGCCTTGGATCCGCCTTTGGCGACGGAGAGTTCGTAAATCGGCAATTCCCTGGTATCGCGATGCATCTTAAGCTGGAACCGGTCCTCGAGAAGCGACTGAAGCCGGATCGCCATCGGGTCGGGCGTATTCGGATCCGGTGGACCCGCCGGCTGTGCAATACTGCCCTCTTCGGCGCGGGCCTCGATATCCCAGCGATCGGTGGTCAGCCACGCGGGGCCCCCGATGATCTGAAAATCGCGAACTCTGTAGGCGAAGGTTATCAGCGCGCGCAAGGGCATGCCTCTGGTGACAAGCCGCCCTCCCGGCTGGTTCATGATCGAGCTGCCTCGCTGCCCTGGATCACCAGGCTTGATCGAAGCAACTTCAAACGACGGCTTCACCCCGGCCGGCGACTGAGAAAAAATGGGAATTACGATGACCACCGCAGCGAGGACGACCAAACACACCGCTCTCAACGTTTTCCCCCGTCTTATAGACACCGCAGCCGCTGGTTTCGTTGACATGAATCCGCTCCCGGCCGTTGTGCTAGGTTTATAGCATGTCCGCTACGAAGATAGCAGTTCGCATTATAGGCGCGGTCATAGACCGCGCACGCAGTATGGAACTCCCCGCCCCATCATAATACGGAGATAAGACCTGAAATGTTTCAAATGAACTGGCTGAAAAACCCCAACGCGTCCATAGACGCGATCAACGCTCCGATGTTAGACACCGGACCGGTCTTTTTTGATCCGGAAATATCCCTATCGATGCTAGATGAATCCGGCGAGCCGGGTTGTCATGGAATTGTAATGCCAATGTTACATCGCTGGCTGGTGATACGATTAATTCCTGCTCACAGGAGGACCATTGCCTCAACTGCCCGATTCATCTCAAATCCTCCACGAAGCGGAGTCAATGCGCTCCTTCATCGTGGATCTGACACTGCGGATCTGCCGGGAGCGGACCGTGGACTACTTCGTTGAAGACTTTCCGCGAGGCGGTCCAGACGGAATGGAATCCCCAGGGGAAGAAAGTAAGGTGGTCGAAATCCTCCAGACCGAACTTGAAAAGCATTCCATACCGGCAACAACTCATGCCAAGGTCGCCGGACGGGAGAACCTTCTGGCGCGTGTGGGTAAAGCGAGGCCCGGCTACCGCAAATTAATGGTGCTGCTTCATACCGACGTTGTGCCGAGCGGAGATCCTTCGGCGTGGAAATTTGCGCCTTTCGAGCCGTTTGAGAAAGACGGCAAGCTTTATGGAAGGGGCGTTCTGGACGATAAAGGCCCGCTCGCTTCCGCATTTGCAACTCTGCTGTTACTGAAAAAATACGAGCAGTTCGTCGAGGGCGAGTTCATCTTCGGAGCGGTCGGAGACGAGGAGGTCGGGATCGGCGTGGGTATCGAATGCCTCCTCGAACGAAACCTCATCGACTGTACCGACGCGGTGATCCCCGACATCGCCGGCGAGATGCGCGAAATCAATGTCGCGGAAAAAGGCCGGGTGCTGGTGAAAGTGAAGGCTCACGGTAAACAGGCCCACGCGATGAATCCGGCAAAAGGGGTCAATGCAATTCACGCCATGTCGCATTTCCTCCTGGCACTGGAATCGTCGACTCTAAAGCATAAGCCGCATCCAGTCCTAGGCGGCCCCACGATCAATACAGGATTGATTGCCGGCGGGATGGCGCCCAACGCAGTCGCCGCCGAATGCGAGGTGACCCTCGACATTCGTTATGTTCCGTCCCAGACGCCTGCCTTTATCCGGGACGAAATTCAGGCGATGGCCGACGCCGTACAGATGCCGGGGGCAACTTTCTCGGTCCAGATCTTCAAGAGTTCTCTGCCCTGCGAAGTCTCTCCCGAAGCGCCCATCGTCAAGCTCATCCTGAAACACGCTCCGGACGCGAAGATAGTCGGCAGCGGAGGAGGGACATTCGCGAATCCGCTCGTTCAGGCGGGCATCCAGGCCGTCGGCTGGGCGCCAGGAAACGAGGAAACCTATCACGAGCCAAATGAAGAAGTCGAAATTTCGCAGCTCACGACCTTCGCCGGCCGGCTGGCAAACCTCGCCTTAGACGTCTGCTCATTGGAGACGACGTGATTGTTCGGAAATAATTTCGCGCCCGGTTTGGTCGAAACGGGCTAATGCCGCTTGAAAAACTGGACGGCTCGCTCGTGCTTTTCTGCTGCCTGGCGTGTCTTGAAAGTACCGAGATTACGCCGCTTTCCGGTCTTCGCGTTCTTCTTGCGGGAATACAAACGATAGTCGCCCGATTGAAGTTTTCGAATCATGATCGCCTATTGATCTGTTTGCAACCACAATGCCAACTCCGGGCGTCCAGGTCGAACCGCGTCCGGTTTTTGCGAATGGAAAGAAGTAACATGGGGGTAGGTGAGGTGAGCGTATGAAACGGTGGATTTCGATCCTCATTATGAGCGGAGTGCTCGCATTACAGGCTTTTGCCGTCGGACCTCAGATCATCAACCGGGACGGAAAGATTTCGATCAGCGCCGATAACATTACTCTGGGACATCTGCTGCAGCTGTGGGATCAGGCAACAGGAATGAAATCTACAGCGCCTCCTGAGGTGGTGAGCCGCAAACTCTCAGTCCACTTCGCAGGTCTCAACATGACGGACGCGGTTCGCTCGATCTTCCAGGGACAACCGTTTGGATATGGTCTGATGCAGGGCCGCGGAATTATCGTGACGGCTCCGGCATCGGACAGTACGGTCAACCAGGCCGAGCCGGAGCCACCCGACGACAGCGCACTTCCGGAAGACGCTCAACCACTTCCGCCACCGCAAGTCCAGAGAATGAAACCGCAACTCGCTCCGCCGCAACCGACTGTTATCCCGACGCCTTTTGGTCCGGTTATAAGTCCGGATGGAAGCCAGCCGCCCCTTGTACAGCTTCCACCGGTGCCGGGAGCTCCGCCTCCACCACCGTTCTTCCGTCCCGAGGTGCTGCCGGTCCCCCCTGCCGGCGCGACCAATGGCCCACTCTACAACATGCTGTTTGGCCCGATTCAGATTCATCCTTGAGCTGGTCTATGTCGGTGCGGTCATAGAAAGGGTGAACAAATAGGCCCTCCGGCGCAAATGCGGTCACAGACCATGAGTGTCCAAAATAGATCGGACAAAACGGCCGAGGGCTTGTGTGGTAAAGAATTTGAACCTGGCTTGTGCGGACTACGCACGCGTTTGCAATGAGTCCCCGCCTGACTCAGGCGGGGAGTTGCCGTCCCAGCACATCGCTGGGCGGATCTTGTCCAGCAACCGTGCCATTTTGGACAGTTCTGGTCATAGACCGCGCCTGCAGCACAACCTCCAACCGAACTTGCTAGAATCGAAGCAGGATGAAAACCATTATCGAGCCATTCAAAATAAAGATGGTCGAGCCCATAAAGCTGACCACAGGAGAAGAACGCGAAACGGCGCTTGGCCGTGCGCACTACAACGTCTTCCAGATCCCGGCCGAAGACGTCATCATCGACCTGCTCACCGACAGCGGCACAGCCGCCATGAGCAGTGAACAGTGGGCCGGCATGATTCGAGGCGACGAATCCTATGCCGGTGCGCGAAGCTGGTACCGCTTTGAGAGTGTCCTCCGTGCATTGACGGGAATGCCGCATATCTTACCGACGCATCAGGGCCGGGCAAGCGAAAGAATTCTCTTCGAACTCATCGGTGGGGCTGGAAACTTCATTCCGAGCAACAATCACTTCGATACCACGCGTGGCAACATCGAACACTCCGGAGCGACAGCCGTCGACCTGGTGATCGACGAAGGTTTCAACCCGAGGAGCCGGCATCCGTTCAAAGGCAATCTCGATACTGCCAAGCTCGAGCACCTGATCGAGAAACACGGCGCGGCGCGCATTCCGGTCTGCATGTTGACGGTAACGAACAACAGCGGCGGAGGCCAGCCGGTAAGTCTCGCCAACATCCGTGAAGTGAGCGCCCTCTGCCATCGCCACGGTATTCCGCTCTTTCTTGACGCCTGCCGTTTTGCCGAAAACGCCTACCTGATCAAAAGTCGTGAACCCGGTCAGCAGCATCGCAGCGTCCGCGATATTGCGCGCGAAATGTTCGATCTTGCCGATGGCGCTACGATCAGCGCCAAGAAAGACGGCCTCGTCAATATCGGCGGCGTCCTTTTAATGCGCGACGACACGCTTGCAAAACGCGCCGACAGTCTGCTGATTCTTACCGAGGGTTTCGTCACGTATGGGGGGCTGGCGGGCCGCGATCTCGAAGCAATGGCCCAGGGGTTTACCGAAGTTCTGGATGAACACTATTTGAAATACCGCCTACGCAGCGTCGAATATCTGGGTGAGCGCCTGCTCGCCGCCGGCATTCAGATCGTTGAACCGCCGGGTGGTCATGCCGTCTATATTGATGCCGTCTCGTTCTGCCCGCACATCCCGCCAGAACAATTTCCCGGCCAGGCGCTGGTCTGTGCTCTCTATAAGCACGCCGGCATTCGATCCGTCGAGATCGGAAGCGTCATGTTCGGCCGAGTCGATCCGGATACCGGAGAATCCTCGAGACCGCCGCTCGAACTTGTGCGGCTCGCCATCCCGCGCAGGGTTTACACACAGAGTCACATCGACTACGTCGTGGAGGCCGTGTGTGAGGTGTTCGAGTATCGCGAGAAACTTCGCGGTCTCCGGATCACTGAAGCGCCCGCTGCCCTTCGCCACTTCACGGCGAAATTTGAGCAACTGTAGCCTGAATTTCTCACGAGTCCCCAACGAGTTGATAAGCCACGGATTGAACGGATTTAACGGATTCAATCCGTTTAATCCGTTCAATCCGTGGCTTATCCGAATCCCACCTCGGCCTGTGAGAGCTCACGGCACGCGGGTCTTCATCTGGAAGGGTGTGCTTTTCACGATCCCAAGAATGATCGACGACCAGCGATAGTCATTCGCCGACGCCTCGCGGACGATCGCGCGGACCGACGGCATCTCGTAACCGTATACAGACCAGGTGCGCGCCTGTCGTTCCAGGGCATATCCCATGAGCTTTTGCGCAATGTTGGAATAGTAGGCATCGCGATATTTCAGCAAACCGGCGCGCAGTTCCGCCGGTCCGTTGAAAGTCGTGCCATCGACGAACGCCCCTGAACTATCGATCGGCGCGCCGCCGTCCGTGCTTCGCCATTGCCCGGTGAAATTGAAATTCTCGAGGGCTATCCCGATCGGTTCGAATGTCGCGTGGCAGTTGGCGCAGGCAGGATTGGTGCGATGCTCTTCCATGCGTGAGCGCATCGGCCGGTTGTCATCGGCCTTCACCGGTGGAACATTGGGGGGCGGGTCCGGAGCAGCAACGCCAAGAAACATCCGCAGAATCATATTTCCGCGCTCGACCGGCGACGTGCGGGTGGCCTGCGAACTGATGGTCAGGAAGCTTCCCTGTCCCAGGATCCCCGCCCGCCGGTTATCAGTGAAGGTGATCCGCTGAAATTCACTTCCGGAAACGCCCGGTATTCCGTAGTGACGGGCAAGCTGTTCGTTTACGAATGAGTAGTTCGCCGTCCATAGATCGAGAGCGTTGTGATCCTCGCGGATCTGGGTTTGCAGGAACAATCGCGTTTCGTTGGCGAGCGCACGGCGCAGGCTGTCGTCCACGCTCTGCGCCTTTTCGAGAGAATCCCATAGAACCCACCTCTCAAAGAAGCCCGTCACAAGAGCATTTGCTTTGGCATCGCGCAGCATCCGGCGGATTTGCTGCTCGAGGACTGCAGGATTGCGGAGCGTACCTCTCTGGACGGCGTCCAGAAGGGCGGCGTCGGGCATAGCGTTCCAGATGAATTTCGCCATGCGGGATGCGAGATCGGCGTCAGAGACACGGTCCGCAGCATTCAATGACGTATTCACAGGGTAAGACTGATCGAGAGCCAGCTCCAGCGTGGCGATCGCGGATTGATACACCGCCTCATCCGGCCGGCGGGCGCCCAGCGCAGGATCCCGGCGCGCGCGAAGGCGCAGCAACACTTTCTCCCAGACGGCAGTGTTCTCGCTCACATTCGTCGTGTTGAGACTATCGAGCGCCAGGCCAGCAGCCCTTCGGTTCTGGCTGTGACACGCGGTGCAATACATTTCGAAAAGCGGATCGAAAACAGCCGAAACATCCGTGCGTCCAGCTCTGGTTGAATTCGTCCGGACGCTCTGGGATGGCGCACGCTTCAGAGCGGCAAGACGGGATTGTGCTAGAGCCACTTCTTCCCGCTGCTCGGGGTATGTCCTCATGATTTCCGTATAAAGCTCCGACGCAGCCGGTTGACCCAGCTTTTCATAAGAACCGGCTGCGCGAATTAAAGCTCGTGCGGCAAGCCCGCGATCACTATCTGCTTCTCTGGCAGCCTGCCGGTACAGTTGAATCGCTTCCGGAAGATTTCCAGCAGCCTGTTCCTGAACGAGAGCTCGCTGATATAACTCGAGCGCAGTCTCGAGTCCCGCGGCCCGCGCCGCTAGAGAAATGACCATGATCAAAGGCAGGATCGCTCTTGTCATCTAAGCCTCCCTGTTAAGGAGGGACAGTAACGCGCGGATATCTCGCGAGTCGTCATGACGAGGTCGGAGCGATGCACATTTTGTGTAAAAGTCTTGTCATGAATTTGCATTGTGGACGAATTTGTATCCGACGCCATGAACAGTCCGGAGGTGAACGGGGTGCGCGGGGTCGGGTTCGAGCTTGGCACGAAGTCCAGCAACGTGGTTGTCGACGGTCCGGCTGACGGGGTATGACTCGTACCCCCATACTTCGTTCAACAATTCCTCCCGGGTCACGACTTCGCCCGCACGCGCCACCAGGAGTCGCAGCGTTGCGAATTCCTTGCGCGTCATTCCCACCGACTTTCCCCGCCGCCTGGCCACGTAGCGGCGAAAATCCACTTCCACATCGCCAAATTTCAATTCATCGGGAAGCTCTGCCGCAGCGTGTGTTCGACGCAACAGGGCCCGGACGCGCGCCATCAGTTCCCGCAAAGAAAATGGCTTCGTCACATAGTCATCAGCGCCCAGGTCAAGTCCGATCACGCGATCGGATTCCTCGCTGCGCGCGGTCAGCATCAGTATCGGGGTCTGCACGCCCTCGGCTCGAAGTTTCCGGCACAATTCCAACCCGCTCATGCGCGGCAGCATAAGGTCGAGAATGATCAAGTCCGGCTTTTGACTTCGTTGCAGGCCGTAACCTGTTTCGCCGTTGTTGGCGCTGAATACTTCGTAGCCTTCGTGACCCAGATTATCGGCAAGACCCCGAAGGATTGCCGCATCGTCTTCGATGACGAGAACCTTACTCATACTTGCCCGTCCGCCGCCTTCAACGGCAAATAAATGGAAAATGTGCTCCCCGCGCCTGGTTCGCTTTTCACCTGGAGGTGTCCGCCGTGAGCGTTCACGATGTGCGTGACCAGTGTCAGCCCAAGCCCGGTGCCGGCGACGCGATCCGAAAGTGCAGACCTCACTCGATAGAACTTCTCGAATATTCTGGGCTGATCTTCGGCAGAGATACCGATTCCGCGGTCGATCACGCGGATGACCGCTTGTCCCTCCCACTGCAGGAGCAATAAATCAATCTGGCGCTCATCACCCGAGTATTTCATCGCATTCGCCAGAAGATTCAGGATCGCCTGTTGCAGCGCGTCCGCGTCGGCCACAACGGCAGGAAGACCCTCGTCGATTGCGACATTCAGAGCGAAGCCATTCTGTGTCAGCGGGTACTGCATTGCCTGAGCTGCCGCCCGTACGACATCGGGGAGTGAAACACATTCCATTCGATAAATCTTTTTCCCCTGCTCGATCCTGGAAAAATCGAGCACGTTGTCGACGAGCCGCGAAAGACGCTCGCTCTCATTGACGACGGTCTGGAGATATTCCGCGCGCGTCTGCTCGTCTCCCGCTCTTCCCATCGCCAGGGTTTCTGCGAACATGCGAATCGCCGTCAGCGGTGTCTTGAGTTCGTGAGAAACACTGGCCACAAAATGGGATCTCATTTCTGCAACTTCGATTTCCCGGCTGACGTCACGCAGCAGGAGATACGCAGCCAGCATCGTAATCCCGAGGATTAATCCAATGCCGGCGGGATATAGAAGACGCGGTACGGCGGTCACGGCCGCGAAGCGTCCGGCCGGCCATTCCACATCGAGATCGACGAAGCCCTCTCCCAGCGGCATTGATGACTCCGAGGTTGCGACAAGAAGTGTTACGCCCGGAGGCGCAATCTTTTTAGACGATACAGCCAGGACGACCGGCGGCGTAAACGATGCTGTCGATGTCACGGTGATCAGCCATGGTTCGTCGCCGTATGCGAGCCAGACGGATTTTCCGGGGCTTGCGTGAAATGGGAAATCGATCCGGCCGAGCCGGCTCAGATCGTTCGCCAGCGCCATCATCTGGCCGGCATTATGGACCTGCAACGAGAGTGCGTCGCGCGCTTGTCCCGCGTCTGCAGCCTGAGCGTCAGCCAACAACGAACGCATGAGGTACGCCTGTACCGGGGGCAACCAGAGCCCGGAACGTGCTTTCCTGATGACGTATCCATGGGAGGCCGCGGAATCGAGACCGGCTGAAATCAACCGCTCCGCTGCATACAGGCCGAACGCCATGCCATCCGCGTCATTCACGGCATCGCAATCCTGCAGCATCGAGCTGTACAGACTCGTTGCTTCGGCTTTTCTTTCTGCCTTCAGCAGAACGCGGGCTTCCGATAACATCGCGGCACATCGATCCACGAGACTGCGCGCCGCAATCCGGGCCTGGCTGTAAGCCTCGATGGCGCCGGAAGGATCGTTCCCAAGGAATTCCCGCGCCTCACCTTCTTTTCTATATTGCTCGATGCCGGATGATGAGGTTGTAGAGCGAGGAGCAGACTCCCAGGGCAGTATCAAGCGATTCTGAACCAAGAGGAGCCACAAACACGACCGGGGAGTCTGCCACACTGGATTCGCTGTCCCGCGGCGCCGCCGATAACCGGTTCAGCTCCTGGAGTTTAATCGCCTCGAGGCGAGCGGCGAGTTCCCGCCGCAGCTGATCCAGCGCATCGCGACGCTGATCCGCCACTCTCTTTTCCGCAAGCTCGGCATCCTGTCGAGCCAGCCGGCTTGCCAGCGTGATGAGCACTGCGGTGGGGATGAGTATTGCGGCAAGAAACAGAAAAATCTGACGCTTGCGTCTCGTGTCCATGCGCTGCACGGCAGCATTCTAGACCGCCAGGCGAGTGGAGGTTGTCATGAAAATGTCAGGCGCGGGATTGGTCATAGACGCAGAGCTGTCCAAGACAGAGACGGATCAGCGGTGCGAGTGTCTCGTAGTCCCCGCCTGAGTCAGGCGGGGACTGGTCCACAGGTAAACCAGGTTTACATCGCATCCACTACATTCAAAACCTTTACAGGCGCCACCTTGCGGCTTCCCGTCCATTCTGTCTGCAATTCTCACCGGACGCTCCTCGGCCCTTCGAAGTTCTCACGCAATTTTTCCTCGATATCACCCAGCTTTTCGCCCAATAGGTTGAGTTTGCTGGCAAGGCCCTGGATTTCCGCGTGAGCCCGCCGATTAACGTCGAAGTCGAGTTCACTGCGAAGACGGTCTTTTTTGTCCTGGCGGTTCTGACTCATCATGATGACGGGCGCCTGGATAGCAGCCAGCATGGATAAAAACAAATTCAGAAGAATAAAGGGATAGGGATCCCAGGCGTGACTTCCGAGGTTCGTATTGATCATGGCGTAGGTAATCAGGACGACGCCGAAACTTACAATAAACGTCCACGAACCGCCGAAAGAGGCCACGGAGTCCGCCACGCGATCGCCAAGAGTCGCCTCCCCTTCGATCATTTCGTTCGGGTTGCGATTGGCGCGGATGCGCACAAGTTGCTGGGCGCCCTGAAACTGGCGTCCTAACACGGCCATCATGTCGAGACCCGCATCGGGTTTTCGATGCAGCAATACGCCGATGTCGTTGCGGTCAACCTCGATGCAACTCGTATCGTCGAGTGCAACCGCTTCCGTCTGATGCGGTGTCTGCGCGAGCATCGACGCGAACCCGAAGAACTCGCCTTCACCGGGCTGGTCCACCACAACTTCCTGGTTGTCTTCATCAATTGTCGTCACTCGAACAGCACCCGACACAACGACATATGCGCGCGATGCCATTTCACCAATCTTATAAACGCGCTGACGGGGCGCGAAGGTCTTGAGCTCGACTTGAGCTGCGAGAACCGACAGTTCGTCATCATCCAGTAAGCCGAACAGCGGAACTGTTTTTAAGACCGATATGTCACATGGCATGTGTCTTCCTCCTGCAACTGTAAGAACGGATCTTTACTCTCCCAACGTTGGTGACAGATGATAAGTGTGCGCGAGCGCTTTTTATATTGGAAATGACATGAATCGCATCGAAGCCAGACGACTGATTCCCGGCCGGGGCCAACCCATCGAGCACGCCTGCGTCATCATGGACAAGGGCAAAATTGTATATGCCGGGCCGACGGCAGGCGCCCCTTCCACACCTGAGGCGGCTGTAACTGAAGCGAACATCGTGATGCCGGGGCTCTGGGACTGTCATGCCCATCTTTTTGGCATCGTTCGACCCGACATCGCTGCGCTGGTCACCGAACCTGTCGCCGTTGCCGCGGCGCGAGCCGTGAAAGACGCGGAACGGGCGCTGCAGGCTGGTATCACCAGCATTCGCGAAGTCGGAGGCCTCGGAATCTATTTAGCCAGAGTCATCGCCGAGGGAACCATTGCCGGTCCGAACATCTATGCCGCCGGAGCTATCCTGAGCATGACCGGCGGGCATGCGGACATACATGCCTTCCCTTTGGATGCCCTTCATGCGGCAGAAGGCGCATCATCTCTTCTCGCGCTGTGCGATGGCATACCTTCGTGTCTGAATCAGGTGCGACGTCAGCTTCGGCTCGGGGCGAGACTGATCAAGATCTGCGCTTCCGGCGGAGTCCTGAGCGAAGTTGACCATCCCATCCACCAGCAGTTCAGCGACGAGGAAATGCGCGCGATCGTCGAAGAGGCTGCCCGGGCCGAGCGCATTGTCGCGGCACACTGTCACGGCAAGCCCGGCATTATGGCCGCGCTGCGAACCGGCGTTGCCACGATCGAGCACGGTTCTTATCTGGACGAGGAAGCCGCCGACCTGATGGTCCAACGCGGTGCGATGCTGGTTCCTACCCGCTTCCTCGCGGAACAGTTGCTTGCGATGAAAAGTTCGATGCCCGATTACGCTTTCCGTAAACTTGCCGCACATCAGCGATCGCCATGCCGAGGCAATGCGGATTGCGATCCGGCATGGGGTAAAGATAGCGATGGGCTCGGACATCTTTATCAGTGGTCCGGCAATGTGGGGTAAGAACGGCCTGGAGGCTTTGCATCTTGTGAAGGCCGGAATGACGCCGCTGCAGGCCATCGAAGCGGCGACCGCCAACGGACCGGCGACGCTCGGCCCTCAGGCTCCGCTGTCCGGCATCCTCGCAGCTGGCTATGACGCGGACGTGATTGCACTCGACGTGGATCCCCTCGACGATATATCCGCCCTGGGAAATGCCGACAGAATCGTCGCAGTGTGGAAGAGTGGAATCGCGGTGAAGGCGCGCATTTGAGAGGTGACCAACGTGTCCAAGACAGAATGGACAGTAAAGATTTTGAATGTAGTGGATACGATGTAAACCTGGTTTCTGGCTGTAACACTGATGGGCCAGTCCCCGCCTAAGTTAGGCGGGGACTGTGCTCACCGTTATTCAGGGCATTACGGCCACTTTGAGCTGACCATTTCTGTTCTTCATGTGATGGAACAGATCGGGCAACTCTCTCAGGCGGATCTCTCCAGTAATAAAGTCGGCGGCGGATACGGTTCCGGTAGCAATGGTGTCGAGCGCCTCGCGGATAAATCGAGGCGTGTGATGGAAGCTGGATTTAATTGAGATCTCGGAATAGTGCAGAGCCGATGACTCGAATTCCACTCTCGTGCCGCGCGGACAGCCTCCGAACAGATTGACCGTCCCGCCGCAGCGAACCATTTGCATTGCCCACTGCCACGACGTCGGGGAGCCCACGGCTTCGATTACCGCATCCGCGCCAAAATGCCGCGGCGTGACCTGGCGCACAACTTCCACCACGTTTGATACCTTCGAAGCATCGACAAAGCACTCCGCGCCAAGACGTTCGGCAGCCTTCATCTGCGTATCACGCTTGCCCACGGCAATGACACGGACACCACGGCCCGATAGAATGCGAACGAATTTGAGCCCGATGGGCCCGCAGCCGATCACAACGGTGGTATCGCCGGGCTGGATTCCTGTTTCTTCGATACCCCGTAATACGCAAGCGAGAGGCTCGGTCAATGCGGCATCCACAAACGATAGATGCGGTGGAATCTCGATGACGTTCTCACGAACGATACGAGCGGGAATCAACGCATATTCCGCGTACGCTCCGTTATTGAAAACGAGGTCTTCACAGAGGTTGGCTTTGTCCTTCAAACAGAAGAAGCATTTGTTGCAAGGCGCCGAATTGGCCGCCACCACCCGCATACCGGGCTTGAAGCGATCCCGGACGCCCGCACCGGCCTTATGTACAACACCCGCCAGTTCGTGGCCGAAGATGGCTGGAGGCACAATCATCCGGGCATGATAGCCCTGCTTCCACACCTTGAAGTCTGTCCCGCACGTCAGCGCCGCGTTGACGCGGACCAGGAGATCTTCCGCGCCCAATGTCGGAAGCGCGACACTTTCGATTCTCAGATCTTCGGGGCCGTACAAAACGGCCGCCAGCATGTGTCCGTTACTGTTTGGATTCACTAAAGGCCACCAGACTGAAAGAGTACACGATGGTGGAAACGGAACAGCCCCTTCCCTGGGAAGGCCGGAGGTCGAACATCCTGCAGTAACGCCATCTCGTTCGGGTCGCGCATTTGTAAGACTCTGATTCTAGCTCACATGCGCTTGTACCAGCGAGGTAGTATTTCTTTTACGCACAAGGGTTTGACGATTCGCGATGAATTTGGTTTCCCTGCCTACCTGTGCACCGCGACCGGCGTCGACTTCCAGCCCCGCTCACCGATTTGCTGCCGCCACATCGCGTAGTACAGCCCTTTCAGCTCGACTAATTCCTGGTGTCGGCCGGACTCGACGATTTTGCCGCGTTCCAGGACAAGAATTTTGTCGGCATGAATGACCGTCGACAGACGGTGCGCAATCAGGATCGTGATCAGATCCTTCCGCATGGAAACATCGCGGATGGTTTCGCTGATCTCCTGCTCAGTGAGTGAATCGAGGGACGAGGTGGCTTCGTCGAATACCAGCAGACTGGGATGACGTAACAGCGCGCGGGCGATTGAAAGCCGTTGCTTCTCTCCTCCGGACACCTTCACGCCGCCTTCTCCGATCAGCGTATCCAATCCTTTGTCGGCGCGAGCAAGTAAGCTGTGGCAGGCAGCTTTCCTCAGAACCTCCATACATTCCTCGTCGGATGCCGTCGGATTAACGAACAGAAGATTCTCGCGAATGCTGCCGGAGAACAACTGCGTGTCTTGCGTCACCAACCCGATCCGCTCTCTTAAACCCTCGAGATCGATATCGTGAATGGAAAAGCCATCATAGCGGATGTCACCGCCTTGAGGACGATACAGTCCGACCAGCAGCTTCACGAGGGTCGTTTTTCCCGAGCCGGAAGGACCGACCAATGCGATAGTCTGGCCCAAAGATGCGGTGAACGAAACTCCGTCCAGCGCCTTGGTTGCCGCAGTCTGGTGTTGGAACACGACATTATCGAATTCAACTTTAGTCACGTCCGTCACAGCGACGGGATGCGCCGGTCGCGGCTCTTTCGGCATGTTCAGAATGCTTTCGAAATTGTTCAGCGAGACTTCGGTTTCGCGGTAGATGTTCATCACATTTCCGACTTCCTGCAGCGGACCAAAGATAAAGAAAGAATAGATCCAGCAGGAAAAGAACTGCCCCACCGAGATCTCGCGGGCGAAAATCAGATACATCATCAAACCCAGAATTGACGTGCGCATGGCATTGACGCAGGTGCCCTGAATAAAGCTCAGGCTGCGAAGGTACTTCACCTTCTTCAATTCGAGTTCCAGAATCTTGCCGGTCGTATTATTGAGGCGGGTGATCTCCTGCTGGGCAAGGCCAAGGCTCTTGACGAGTTCAATGTTGCGCAGAGACTCCGTGGTCGCTCCGGCCAGAGCGGTGGTTTCGGCAACGATCACCTTCTGAATTTTTTTGATTTTGCGGCTGAGTACCGAAACCAGCGTTCCCAGAACCGGAATCATCAGGAAATAACCAAGTGCGATCAGCCAGTGAACGGTCAGCGTGTAAATCATCACAAAAACAACGCCGACCAGCGATATGAACAGAATGTTAACGACCGAGTTCGTCAGCCGTTCCACATCGGAGCGGACCTTCTGCAGTCGGCCCAGAGTTTCTCCGCTGCGCTGATCCTCAAAGACACTGTAGGGCAATTCCAGCGAGTGCCGGATTCCATCCGAGTAAATCCGCGCCCCGAGCCGCTGGGTTATGACATTAATGTAATAGTCCTGAAAGTTCTTCGCGACCCGCGAGACGAACGCCACGCCAACGGCCGCGGCAAGCAGCAGCATGACTCCGTGGAAGAATTGGGACGTCGTATATTGCTCATAGCGCGTTGCGTAATCGTCGATAACATGGCGCAGGATGACGGGATCGAGCAAAGAAAAGATCTGGTTGATGGCCGCCAGGACGAGGATCAGGACCACCATCTGCCTGTAGGAACGCAGGTACGAATACAAGATTTTCATAGCAACATGGACCCAGGAGTTGAACGGATCAAACGGCTCGAAATCCGTTCAATCCGTCATCGGCTTATTTAGCCCGCTTTGCCTTCGCCGCAGCCTCTTCCTCGATCGCCGCCTGCGCCGCCGCCAGCCTTGCGACAGGCACGCGGAAGGGCGAACAGCTTACATACGTCAGGCCGATCCGGTGACAGAATTTCACGGAATCCGGATCGCCGCCGTGCTCGCCGCAGATACCGAGTTTGATCTCCGGACGGGTTTTCTGGCCTTTCTCGACCGCGATCTTCATCAGCAGGCCAACCCCTGCCTGATCGATCGTCGCGAAAGGATTCTTCTTCACAATTTCCAGCTCGGCATAGGCCGGCAGGAAAGAACCTGAATCGTCGCGGCTCATGCCGAGCCCCATCTGAGTGAGGTCATTCGTGCCGAAGCTGAAAAACTCGGCAGTCTGAGCGATTTCATCCGCTGTCAAAGCACCGCGCGGCACTTCGATCATCGTGCCGACGAGGTAGTTGAGCTTCACTTTCTTTTCGGCCATGACTTCCTTGGCGACGCGGTGAACAACTTCCACCTGAAGATCCAGCTCCTTCTTGAAGCCGACCAGGGGAATCATGATCTCGGGCTTTGCCTTGACACCGGCGGCCTGACATTCCGCCGCCGCCTCGAATATCGCGCGGGCCTGCATCTCCGAGATTTCACTGTGCACCACGCCAAGCCGGCAGCCGCGGAAACCAAGCATCGGATTGAACTCATGAAGTTCGTTGACGCGTTGCTTGATCCTTTCGGCGGCAACGCCCATCTTCCGGGCGAGTTCCTCTTGTGCCGCGGGCTCGTGCGGAAGGAATTCATGCAATGGCGGATCCAGGAAGCGGATCGTCGCCGGCAGCCCATTCAGCGCTTTGAAGATGCCGACGAAATCCTGCCTTTGATACGGCAGCAACTTGGCGAGTGCCTTTTTCCGCTCCGCAACGCCCTCCGCGATGATCATCTCGCGCATCGCATCGATGCGCTCGCCTTCGAAGAACATGTGCTCGGTCCGGCAAAGTCCGATTCCCGTCGCGCCGAAGGCCACGGCATTTGCGGTCTGCTCAGGCGTGTCGGCATTGGTGCGCACCTGAAGGCGTGTCACTTTGTTGCACCAGTCCATCAGCTGTTTGAACAATCCGAAGGTCTTGCTTTCCTTCGCATCGAGGGATTTCTCGACCAGAACCTGAACGATCTCCGACGCAGCCGTCTTGATCTCCCCCGGATAAACTTCTCCCACCGTGCCGTTGATCGAAAGATAGTCGCCTTCTTTGTAGGTTTTTCCTTTCACCGTCATGGTTTTTGCGGAGTAATTGATCTGCAGCTCGCTGGCGCCGCAAACGCAAACCTTTCCCATCTGCCGTGCAACGAGCGCCGCATGGGAACTGACACCGCCCTTTGCCGTCAAAATTCCCTCGGCGGCAATCATTCCGCGCAGATCTTCAGGCGATGTTTCATTGCGTACCAGCAGAACGCGCTCGCCACGAGCTGCGGCGGTGACCGCACGATCTGCGTTCATATACATCTTGCCCGACGCCGCACCTGGACCGGCGGGCAGACCTCGCGCAATGACTTCTGCTGCTTTTACAGCCTGGCGATCGAAAACCGGAGCGAGGACCTGATCCAATTGATCCGCGGGGACACGCGTGATCGCGGTCTTCCAGTCGATCAGCTTCTCCTTCTCCATCTCGACGGCAAACCGAACGGCCGCAATTCCGGTACGCTTGCCGTTCCGGGTCTGGAGCATGAACAGCTTGCCCTCCTGAACCGTGAACTCGAAGTCCTGTACATCTTTAAAGTGGCGCTCGAGCGTGCTTCTGACTTTTTCCAGCTCGGCATGTACCTTCGGCATATGGTTCTTCAGAGCAACCACCGGCTCGGGAGTCCGCACGCCAGCGACGACATCTTCTCCCTGCGCGTTGATCAGAAACTCACCATAGAAGGTTTTCTCACCTGTTGCGGGATCGCGGGTGAAGGCAACACCTGAACCGGAATTTTCGCCGGTATTTCCGAACACCATCGCCTGGACGTTGACTGCGGTTCCCCACTCCGTCGGAATGTTGTACTTGCGGCGATAGACAATCGCGCGGTCGTTCATCCAGGATCCGAAAACAGCGCCGATCGCACCATCGAGTTGCTTCCAGGGATCGGCAGGAAAGTCCTTGCCGGTGCGTTGACGAACCAGCGCCTTGAAGCGGACGACAAGCTCTTTCAGGTCGTCAACGGTCAGCTTCGGATCATCGATATCCTCATGGTAGCGTTCGTGTTTGAGATCGTGGATCACGGTCTCAAAAGGTTCGTGGTCTTCGTCCGGCCGTTTTTGCACGCCCATGACGACATCGCCATACATCTGGATAAACCGCCGGTAGCAATCCCAGGCGAAACGTTCATTTTTCGTGCCCGTTGACAGCGCCAGCACAGTGTCGTCGTTGAGACCCAGATTCAGGATGGTGTCCATCATGCCGGGCATCGAATCGCGGGCTCCCGAGCGGACCGAGACAAGAAGGGGCATGTTCTTTTTGTCGCCGAACTTGATTCCCATGATTTTTTCGTTATGGGCGATACCCGCCTTAACGAGACCCTGAAGTTCCTTGGGGTAAGTCTTTTTGTGTGCGTAATAGTAGGTGCAGACTTCTGTCGTAATCGTGAAACCAGGGGGAACGGGCAAACCGATGCGGCTCATTTCGGCAAGATTGGCGCCTTTGCCGCCGAGCAACGGCTTCATTGAGCCATCGCCATCGGCCTTACCGTTACCAAACAGATAAACGTACTTAGAAGATTTTTGAAGTGCCTTGCTGACTTTAGTCATAGTTATCTTTCCGAATAATGCCTGATCCAGTATTGATTGAGTTCGTGCAGATTATTGACGGCGCGATCGGCAGCGCCGCCGTTGCTATCCAGGGGGTTCTTTAGAATGCGATACACCAGATGTACAACGTCCCCAAGAATGCCCGTCGCCGCCCCATGGTCGCAGGCGCTGCAAATCACAGCCTGAAGACCAGGCGCCAGAAACCTGGCGACATCGAGTTCCAGGGGTTTCGAACAAACGGAACAGGCGAACAGGTCAGGAAAAACCCCGGCCAATCGCAACATCCAGACTTCGAAATAACAGGCAGCGAAATCGATGGGACATCCTTGTTCCAAAGCGCGCACGGTCATTCGAACCAACCGGAAGACAGCATCCTGCGGCTCATGCTCCGGCAAAAATCGATCCATCAGCTCGATGACACGACCGGCACAGACCGCCCGATCGTAATCCTCGAAAAGCTTCATCGGCGAATCCAGCAGATCTGCAGCCTGAATCCGCACCAGATCCCGGTTTTCCTTCTCGAAAAACTCGATTCGCGAATGCGCCAGAGGCTCGAGCGAGGCGCCAAAACGGTTTTTCATTTTGCGCGCGCCGTTCGCCACCCCCCGCATCTTTCCAAAGTCCCGGCTGAAAAATGCGACGATCCGATCAGCCTCTCCAAGAGGGTAGGTCTTCAATATAATCGAATCACTCTGATGGAGAGGCATATCTGAAAAACGTAACCTTGGAAAATAACACAACTGATGTTGTCGGCCTCGGCCTAAATGCGATGGACACCATCTGCGTCGTGCCTGCATTCCCGCGCGTCAATACCAAGAGCCATATGCGCGATGTTCGCGTCGAGCCCGGAGGCCAGGTCGCAACCGCGCTGATTACCTGCGCACGACTGGGGCTTGAAGCACGATACATCGGTTCCGTCGGAACCGATGACTGGGGTAAAGCGCAACTCGCCACGCTTCGACGGGAAAATCTCGAATTACACGTCCGCGAAGTGGAAGGAGCGGCAAGCCAGGTTGCTGTTATTCTCCTCGAAGAAGGCGTAGGAGAACGCACGGTCCTGTGGCGGCGTGATCCCCTGCTGACGTACCCGGCCGCGTCTTTGCAGCGCGATCTCATCGTCCGCGCCCGCATTCTCCACCTCGACGGGTGCGATTCTGCTGCAGCTCTGCAAGCCGCTCGATGGGCGCGCGAAGCGGGATTGCCCGTGGTTATCGATATCGACGAGCTCTACGATGAGTCCACGCACGAACTCCTGAAGCTGGTGGATTACCTGATCGCCAGCGCCGATTTCGCAAACGACCCGAAGGATCTCGCGGAACGCTATGGTTGTCCGGTCGTCGGGATAACCCGCGGCGCCGAAGGCTGCGTGTTTGTCGATCGCGACCGCCGGCTGATCCATTCACCTGGTTTCAAAGTTCCTGTTGCAGATACCACCGGTGCCGGAGACGTCTTCCACGGCGGTTTTATCTACGGAATTCTGCAAGGCTGGGCGCTGGAAGACGTCATCCGCTTCGCAAACGCCGTGGCCGCGATGAAATGCATGCAGATCGGCGCGCGCCGCGGTATTCCAACGCTGGCACAGGTCCGGGAATTCTTGAAGAACAAAACGTAAATGACTGCAGGCGTCTATAAATCAACGAAACACGGTCAAGACGCACAGCTTTTCAAAATAGAGACGCATGCAACGGTTCGGGTGCTCTTAGTCCCCGCCTAAGTTAGGCGGGGACTGGTCACACCCTTCACCAACCCGGTTTACATGGCATCCACTACATTCAAACCTTTACAAGCCGCCACTCTGCTCCTGGACTGCGGATGGGCATAGACCTCGCGCATACGGTACTATAACGGGCCATGAAAACTGTGAGACTCGCTTTGTTTATGGGTGCCATTGGGATCGCCGCCCTCTCTTCGGTTCATGCCCAGACTGGCAATAGCGTCGAGTCGGCCTTCCGGACATTCTGGACCGCGTCGTCGCCGGAAGAAGCAGCACACGTTACCGGCGAAATCATCAAGTCCGGCGTCAGTTTCGATGACGCTCTGCAGCGCCTGAAAACCGGCCGCAACTATACGATGCAAAAGACAGGCGTCGTCATGTTGAAAAATAAAACCGCCGACGGCATCGAGCATTATTACGCTCTGAACATTCCTGCAAACTACGACCCTTCGCATCGTTATCAGGTTCGCTTTCAGTTGCACGGGGGAGTCGGCGGCCGTGAATCGAATCAGCCACGCGGCAATGGCGAATCGCCTTTGCAGGGCGCCGAGCAGATCTATGTCGTTCCTTACGCCTGGAGCGAGGCGCCGTGGTGGAGTGACGATCAGGTGATGAATCTCGCGGCAATCATCGACTCCCTGAAGCGGACCTATAACATCGATGAGAATCGAGTAGTCCTGTCGGGCGTCTCCGACGGCGGAACCGGGGCTTATTACGCCGCCATGCGTGACACCACACCATATGCCAGTTTCACGCCGCTGAACGGCTTCATCATGGTGCTGGCGAATGGCGGCATCGACGACGGGCAGATTTTCCCAAACAATCTGCGCAACAAGCCGATGTTCGTCGTCAATGGCGGTAAAGACCCGCTATATCCGACATCGGAAGTTGAACCCTTCACCAGACATCTGATGAAAGAGGTAAAGATTGAATATCACCCGCAACCGGATGCCGGTCACAACACGGCCTGGTGGCCACAGGTGAAGGACACGTTCGAAAAGTTTGTTGCCGACCATCCCCGTGAGCCGCATCCCGACACGCTGACGTGGGAAACCGCGTCCCTCAGCCATAACCGAGCGCACTGGCTCATCATCGACGAACTGGGAGTACAGAGCAAAGAATCGGCTTCGATGAGCGATCTGAATCTGATGCCGGATCCCGCTCCTCTTCCGCTTTTTGCCCGACCCAAGCGTCCTGGGCGCGTGGATCTGGTACGTTCGGGCAATACCATACAAGCGATGACGAAGGGCGTGGCGGCGTTCACACTGCTCCTCTCATCCGACAAGTTCGATTTCAACCAACCGATAAAAGTCGTGGCCAATGGCCGGACCGTGTTTGAAGGGCGCGTCGAGCACAACCTGAATACTCTGCTGAAATGGGCGGCCCGCGACAACGACCGGACGATGCTTTACGCGGCGGAGCTCAAAATCAAGCTGTAATCTAATTCGGGGACGGTTGCCTAAATTGCCTAATTCGCTTTAAGGGTTATGTTTCGAATTAGGCAATTTAGGCAACCGTCCCCGAATTAGATCTTCGTGCTGCATGCTATATTTCTGCGATGGCACAAGCAACGATGGAGAAGATCGTATCGCTCTGCAAGCGACGCGGATTCCTGTTTCAGGGCAGCGAGTTATACGGAGGTTTGCAGGGCACCTGGGACTACGGTCCGATGGGCGTGGAGCTCAAGAACAACGTGAAACGCGCCTGGTGGCGTGCCAACGTCTACGAGCGCGACGATATGGAGGGGCTGGATGCGGCTATCTTGATGAACAGCCTCGTCCTCCGATACTCCGGACACGAAGCCACATTCTCCGATCCACTGGTCGATTGCCGCAAATGTAAGAGGCGGTTTCGCGCCGACCAGATCGAACCGAACGAGAAGTGTCCGGAAGGCGGAACGCACGACCTGACCGAACCCCGTCCGTTCAACCTCATGTTCAAAACGACGGTCGGGCCTATCGAAAACGACGACAACGTTGCATATCTCCGGCCCGAAACGGCGCAGGGCATTTTCGTCAATTTCAAGAACGTGCTTGATTCCACGAATCGCAAGCTGCCATTCGGTATCGCCCAGATCGGCAAAGCATACCGCAATGAAATTACTCCAAAGAATTTCATCTTTCGAGTCCGCGAATTCGAACAGATGGAAATCGAATTCTTTGTCATGCCCGGCAATGACGAAGAATGGCACCGGCGGTGGATTGAGGACCGCGTGGCCTGGTATCACGAGTATGGAATCCGGCCCGGGAATCTGAAGCAGCACGTGCAAACGGCCGATGAACTTGCGCACTACGCCAAAGCCTGCACCGACCTTCTGTATCGGTTTTTCCCCGAGCGCGAGGACGAAGGGAAACAATTCGATGAAGTGGAAGGCATTGCAAACCGCACCGATTACGATCTGACTTGCCATACGAAAGGCGGCAAAACCGGCTTCAAAGACGGCTCCTCCATGCCGAACGAACACGCGGTTCTGAAGCAGACCTATTTCGACCAGCCGAGCAACACGCACCTGATTCCCTACGTCATCGAACCGTCCGGAGGCGTGGACCGCATCACTCTGTCATTCCTGATGGACGCCTACGAGGAGCAGAAGCTCGAAGGCGGCAAGGAACGAACTGTCCTTCATCTGCATCCGGATCTTGCTCCGATTAAGGTCGCAGTCATCCCGCTGGCCCGCAACAAGCCGGATATGGTTGAACTTGCGAAACGCATCAAGAAGAACCTGCAATCTACCGGCAAGCTGCGTTCGCTCTTTGATGACAGCGGCAATATCGGTAAATGCTATGCCCGGCAGGACGAGATCGGAACGCCTTTTTGCGTTACGGTAGATCATCAATCCCTGGAAGACCGGCAGGTGACCGTCCGCCACCGCGACACGATGCTCCAGGACCGCATTTCTATCGACTCGCTGGAACAGTACCTCGAAGAACGATTAAAAAGTTAAATGCTGGACCGTCTGCTGGCGAGAAGGACGTTTCTGCCCTTTCTCGCCCTTGTCTGCCTCGCAGCCTATTTGCCCGCGTTTAACAACGGATTCATCGCGGACGACTATGTGAACCTCGATTGGGCAGGCAGGTTTTTTGCCCATCCTGGGTTTCTCTTTACGGTTCCTCCGCAGAACTTCCGGATGACCAGCTTCGTCGTATTCGAGGGACTTAAACGCTTTTTCGGATATCGCCCGGAAGTCTGGTACGCCGTAAATACGATCTTTCACTTCATTGCCTGCCTGCTCTTGTGGCAGCTACTTCGGCGGCTGGAAAACGAACCGACGGCAGCTCTGGCAACCTTGTTGTTTGCCGTTTTTCAAGCTCCTCAGGAAGCCGTGATGTGGGTATCGGCGATGAATGAAACGATCTCGGGCATTTTTATCCTCGCCACATTGCTCCTGTGGACGAAGAACAATCACGGCTGGGCGCTGCTCTGCTATTCGCTTGCGCTCGTATCCAAAGAATCGGCGCCCATTTTGCTTCTACTGATTCCCATCGTGCAGTGGCGCCAGAAAAAGCCGCTCGTCACGCGCGCGTATCTTCTTTACTTCATACCGACTGCCGTCTTCGCCGTGGTCTTCCTGAGGACCTGGGCCGCGAACAGCATGATCCACTACCAGATTTATGCAATCAGCCCTCGTGCACTGCTGGTACTCGCGATCACGCTGCACCGCCTGTTGTGGCCCTGGCTGTATGTGTTTCTCGCGCTTGCGATGATCCGGGGATCGATGCGTCTGAGGGTCGCCGCGGCGGCGACAGCTCTTATCCTGATTGCGATTCCAATGCTGCCTTACATCTTCCTGACGTACGACAAGCATCTGCCGAGCCGGCAGCTCTACCTGGCCTCGATGGTGTTCATGGTGGTTCTGGCGACATTGAGCGAAAAGATTGCGAGCACCAGACTGCGAAGCGGCCTTATTGCCGCCTTTTGTCTGTGGAACGTGTTCTACATGTGGACAACAAAGGACCGGCAATTCCTCGAACGGGCCGCCCCGACGACGGAGCTGCTGCGCGTGCTGCAGACGCATTCGCCATCTCACATTAGTGTCATCGGATTTGCCTATCCGGAACCCGATATCGCCAAGGATGTCTCCGCGCTGGTTCCCGGCTGGACTCGCGACATGATCGATGTCAATGTGCCCTGCGCCGAATGCCTCACGATCAAGTGGGACGAGCGGGCAAAGACATACCGCGAGCTGCCGTAAGAAAATTGCAGGCACGGTCTATGACCACAGCTGTCCAAGACCTGCAGAGTGGCGTCTTGTAAAGGTTTAAGTTTAGTGGATGCCAAGCAAACCTGGTTTGGGTGTAAATGGTGTGGACCAGCCCCGCCTAACTTAGGCGGGACTATACGCCCCGCTACATTGGTCCTTATCTTGGACACATCTGGTCTATGAACCGCCTACAGCTGCAGTTCCCCTTCACTCCCCGAATGGCCGGCGCTTGTACTTCAGCGCTTCATCCTTCAGATCCGCGCCGCAATCCAGGTTCAGCACCGCGTCGTATTGCTGAACGGCCCGCGGGCGGTCTTTCTTGGTATCAAAAATCTTCCCCATCCACAGGTATGCTGAGGCCTTCTCGTCGGGCGTTGCATCGCGGCCGCCGACGACGCGCGAGAAATACTCAACAGCGGTGTCAAACTGGTACCGCTCGACGTTGCTCGTAGCAAGAGAGAAATAGACTTTTTCGACGCGGACGCGTTCATAGCCGTCTTTTTTGGCCTGGATCTTGTTGAGCACCTGCTCGTATGTCTGTACAGCATCATCCCACCGTTTCATTTTTCCGTAGGTCGATGCCTTTGCCATCTCAAACAAAAAGTTTCGTGGATATTTCGCGTGCAGATCGCTCATGATGCGGAGCGCATCGTCGTATCTTTTTTCCCTGGAGTAAATGACGGAGAGCACCATCTTCGCATCCGTGGACGCGTTCTTACCTTTGGCCGCAGCAATCTCGAGCTGTTGAATCCCGGATTCCTTGCCATCGCCACGAATTCCGAACACGGCGACGAGGCCGCGGAAGAATGTGGGTAGAACCCCGACCACATAGTCATAGGTCCCGACGGAGACCCGCGCATCGTCGAAATTGGAGTCGAGCTTCAGCACCTGCTGATGCAGACTCTTCGCCGATTTAGCGTCGCTGATGGCCGACGTGTAAGAACGTTTGACCGTACTTTCAAAGCTCGCCAGCGTCGCTGCTGAAATTCCTTTGGCGTAGAGGGCGTGTACGTCGTTGGGATTCTTCTTTAAAAGAGCGTCGGCTTTCGCAACTGCGATATTGATCGTGTCGCGAAGACGCTTTTCGTCTTCCGGGTTCAGCTTCTCGTGAGATTCTTTCGTTCCGAATGTCGAGCGGCCGGAGAAACTCTCCAGATTCAGCTTCTGCTGATCGAAAGTGATCTTCAGCCAGATTGAAGATGCTACTGCGTTCCAGTAATCCGGATTATCCGGATACTCACGAGTCAGGGCTTCGTAGCCGCGTTGGGCGGTGTTAAAGTCGAGGTTGTACATCGCGTCCGACGACTGAGCGTACAGCTGTTTGGGGTCGACGGCGGCAGCGCCTGCAACAAGGCTGCAAGCTAAAACGACTGCTACAACAAGTACTGAGCCGCGAAACATGATTCCATTTAGAGATAACATCCCGTCGCGCTCATTTCCAGTCATTAACATTGCAATCATTCTGATCAACGTTGCCGTTTTCTTCTACGAACTGTCGCTCGGGCCGTATCTGGAGCCATTCATCACACAATACGGCGTTGTACCGACAACCATATTCGCCTGGCCGCAATTGCATCTGCCGCTCAGCGCTGTCGCTGTGCCGTTTCTGACTTCCATGTTCCTGCACGGCGGCTGGCTGCATCTGATTGGAAACATGTGGTACCTATGGATCTTCGGCGACAACATCGAGGACCGGCTGGGCCATTTCAGCTATCTGATATTCTACCTGCTCTGCGGATTTGGAGCGGGGATTGTCCATACGATATTGAACTACGGCGTGTCGGCTCCGAGCATCGGGGCCAGTGGAGCAATTGCCGGCGTCCTCGGCGCTTACCTGGTTTCCTACCCTTTTGCGCGCGTCTTGACGCTGGTGCCCATTTTTATCTTTCTTCAGATCATTGAAATTCCCGCCATCATCGTGCTCGGCTTCTGGTTTGTCATGCAATTTCTGTACGGCGCCAGCACCCTGGCGTCCGCGACGCAAAATTCCGGAGGCGTGGCATGGTGGGCCCACGTCGGCGGCTTTGTCGTCGGCATGATTCTGGTCGGCCTGTTTCCCCGGAAAGATCGTCTGCAATATGACTACACCTGGCAATCTTAATCAGATCTTCAAAGGCATCATCAAAAATCCCGTCACCGCCGACCGCGTCGACGTTTATGATCCGGGTTATCTCGTCATCGCCGGATCGAGGATCGCAGAATTGACGCGGGAGGACCCGCGTGCCCGCAGACCTGCCTTCCGATTTACCGATCTCGGAAACAAGACGATCCTCCCTGGATTCATCGACACCCATGTGCATCTGCCCCAATTCGCAATCATGGGGGTCGGCAGCGGCCAACTTCTGGAGTGGCTCGAAAACTACACGTTTCCTGAGGAAGCGCGTTTCGCCGACAGCGAATACGCCTGCAAAATCTCGCAGGCGTTTTTTGACAACCTCGTCGCAAACGGCACAACTACAGCGGTCATCTATTCCTCCGTCCATGAGGAGGCGACTCGTATTGCGTTTACGGCGGCTAAGGCAAAAGGGATTCGGGCATTTATCGGGAAAGTCATGATGGACCGTAATTCGCCACCTGCCCTTCTCGAAGACTCAGCGGAGTCGATCGCCGCCAGTCTACGGCTGTTCGACGCATGGGACGGCGCTGAAGACGGCCGATTACGATATGTTTTTACGCCGCGTTTCGCGGGCTCCTCCTCGATGGAATTGATGAAACTGGCAGGTGAACTGGCCCTCGACCGCCGCGCCTTCGTGCAATCCCATTTGAGCGAAAACCTGGACGAAGTCAAATGGGTTCGAAGCCTTTTCCCGGAGCATCCGTCTTATGCGGCTGTGTACGATGCAGCAGGGCTGTTGGGCGAGCGAACGATCATGGGACATTGCATTCACCTCTCCCCGGATGAAATTGCACTGCTGTCGCGCACCAGGACAAATGTCGCTTTTTGTCCCTATTCGAACCGGAATCTTCATAGCGGTACGATGCCCTATGGAAAACTGCGCGATGCCGGTCTCAATATCTCGCTGGCAACCGATGTCGCGGGCGGCCCGTCCCTTTCCATGCTCGACCAGATGGAACAAGCAGTGGAAGCCGCAAAGATCCCTTCTTCCGAGGCGCTTTATCTCGCAACATTGGCGGGCGCGAAAGCGCTTGGCCTTGACGATCGGGTTGGGAACTTCGAGCCCGGAAAGGATGCCGACTTTGTGATTATTGAGGAACGGACGCTGCGGGAAGTTTACGTTCGAGGCAAGGTCGTGTATTTTAAGGCAACCACTTATGAAAACAGGTCCGTATCGCTTCGTTCTTAATGTGGCTCTTGTTGGCGCATTTCTATCTTTGTGTTCATCCCCTGCGGAGGCTGCCGACAAATGGACGAGCGTGCGCACGAAGAATTTCACGCTCGCTGGAAACGCAAGCGAATCTGAAATCCGTCGAATCGGACGCACACTAGAGGAGTTTCGCTCCGCGATTGCGATGACTTTCCCGAAGATGGAGCAGTCGTCACCAGTCACCACCACCATTCTGGTATTCAAAAGCGACGAGTCTTTCAAACCATATAAGCCGCTCTATAAAGGCCAGCCGTCGAATGCATTAGCTTTCTTTCAACCGGGTGAAGACGCCAACTACATCGCCGTGACTGCGGCGTTACCGTCGCCGAACGTTGTGCTCCATGAGTACGTACATTTCTTACTGAGGGAGAATACAGGCCCTCTGCCGTTATGGATCAGTGAAGGCCTTGCCGAGTGCTACAGCACCTTCGAACTGAACAGCAAAGGCAATGAATTTACGATCGGCCGCGCGCCCGAGCAGCATATCGCCACACTCAACATGACACCGCAATTCATTCCTTTGAAGAAACTCGTGGCCGTGCAGGAGGGCTCACCCGAGTACAACGAAGAATCCAGGCAGGGCATGTTCTACGCCGAATCGTGGGCGACGGTTCACTACCTGCTGTTCGGCGCCGAGGGAAAACGGCGAAACCAATTCACGCAGTTGCTGGCGGCACTTGCAAAGGGCGATCCGTTTGAAGAGAGTTTCGCCGAGGCTTTCCAGACGGACTATGGAACGCTTGAAGACGAGGTCCGGGAGTACGTGCGGAAGCGTACGGCGTGGCCGATGATCAAGGTTGCGTCAAAAGATCCGATTCAGGTGGATACGCGCAGTGACACAGCCGCCGTCCTCTCGGAGGCAGAATCGGACTATTACCTCGGAGACTTGCTGCTTCACCTCGACCGCTTACCGGAAGCCGACGCTCATCTCACGTCCGCCCTCTCGAAATCAGCAAACCTCGTGCCCGTGCAAGCATCTCTGGCACTTTTACGAGTCCGGCAAAAGAAATACGACGAGGCGCTCAGACTCCTGAAGAAGGCCTCCGACGCGGATTCCAAAAATCCGATGATCGCTTTCTACTACGGCTATGTCATGGAACGGGCCGAGGCAGAGGCGGGAGCCTCGCTGGCGAATGCACCCGCCGAGCGCGTCGAGACGATGCGGAACAGCGCGAAAAAATCGATCGAGCTTGCACCACGGTTCGTCGAGGCGTATGCGCTCCTGGCACGCATCGATCTCAACTCCGGTGAACATCTCGACGAAGCCGAAGCCGCGCTCAAGAAGGCCATCTTCATCTCGCCCGGCCGGGAAGACTTTCAGATGCTGCTGGTCCAGGCATATCTTCGCGCCAACCGCACAGCGGACGCGCGCAGCGTTCTCGAGCGGATCGCCAGGGACACGTCGAGCACGGATATGAGACGGCGAGCGACGGCGATGCTGGACCAGACCGAGCAGACTTTCGCGCTGGCCGAAATCCCCCACAACATTGAGAAGGAGACGGCAAAGGAAGAAGTCAAACCGCTACCGTCAAGCGCACCGCCTACACCCACAAACCGAAAAGCACAAGAAACGGTTCTCGAAGCTTTGACTCCGGTCGCTCCAGATGTCAGCGGCGAAAAGTTAACAGGATTGCTGATTAACCTCGACTGCTCCGACGGCCTGACGCTGCGCGTCCGAACCGACCGGAACACCATCGAACTTCATTCGTCAAACCCCGATAAAATCCAATTCCTCAGCTACACCGCAAATGTTGGCGACAGCATTAAATGCGGTGCCCGAAATCCTGGCGCCCCGGTTAACGTCACCTATCGCCCTGTATCCAGCGGAACGGGCGAACCTCTGGTTATAGAGTTCCTGGAAAAAAAATAATTTTTGTTGCGGGCGCGGTCTGTGACCAGAGCTGCCAAATAGCGCGGTTACCGGGAGTAGATGCGCGCAGCGAGGGCCGGGGCGGCGCGGAGCGTGAGCCCAATAGGGCGAAACCTCAAAGCACTGTTCAAAGACGAACAGTACCGATTAATAAGGAGCGCTTCGCGAGCATCATAAGGTGGCTGCGCCATCTTTGAACAGACCACCCCGGCGCTTCGCGCCACCCCTCCTAACTTCGGAGGGGACTATGCAAAACCAGGTCTATTCGTAACAGCACAGTTCCAAACCTCTAACAGATTGCGGCTCTCAGCCTTCGGGACCGATGTATTTTGGACACGAATGGTCAAATTTCGTGCTGGCGACGGATGACGGCATTCTGACTGCTCAGTCCTACACGGAGGCATGCTGTCATGCACGTCGTCAATATGGTCGTTCTCGCGGTAATGGCCGCCACTTCCCTTTTTCAAAGTTCAACACCGTACGAGTGGAATAAGAAGTCCACCCTTACCGCAGAGCAGCAGGTAGAATTCCCCGGAATTGTCTTGGAACCTGGGGTTTACGTCATCCGACTGAAGGATAGCGACGAAAAACGCAGCCGTGTGGAAGTGACCAACCGTGATGAAACGCAGGTCCTCGCTACTCTGGTTGCCGTTCCAGACCATCGAGTGCGTCCGGATGACAATTCAGAATTCATCTATCACGAGGTCAAAGGGGATGGCCCGCAACCGGTCCGATCGTGGTTTTTTACTGGCGATCTTGTAGGACTGGAATTTGTTTATTCTGAAGCGCGTGCGAAGGAAATTGCGAAGGCGACAAACGACCACGTCATGGCGTCTAACGATAAAGGCGGTGCAATTGTGGCGGTGACACCGAATGGCAAAGAGATTGTCATCGACGACGTTTCCGCAACACAAACTGCCAGGAAAAAACCACAATAACCATGATTTCTAAAGTCCTTCTATTTGTTGGAATTGCCTGCTTGGCTCTCTACGGATTCTTCGTTGTGCAAGCGCACTGGCAACAGGCGGAGTTAGAAAAAGAGCTATATCACCCGCACCCTGTGGCTGCCGCACCGTCTTCGTCTGCTCCGACGCCGGCGCCCCATCCAAGGCGCTTACAGGACGGAGATCTATTCGGACGGCTCGAGATTCCGCGTTTGAACATGTCGGTGATGGTCATGGAAGGCGATGCCGATCGTATCCTGCGACTCGGTGCGGGGCACGTTCCGGGAACGCCTATGGCGATTGCCGGACATCGCGACACATTCTTCCGGCCGCTGAAAGATATCCAGGTGTCCGATACCATCCTTTTTACAACGCCAGATGGAACCGAGAAATATCACGTCGTTTCGACGAAAATTGTCGAGCCAAACGACACCTCCGTGCTCGACGAAAGCAGCAACGAACTGACTCTGGTGACCTGCTATCCTTTTTACTATGTCGGTCCTGCCCCCAAACGATTCATCGTTCAAGCCGTAAAGAATTAGCCACGCTGACCTAAAAACCTTATGTGCGTTTTCTGCGTTTGTAGCTAGAATGAATATTTGTCGTTTGACCGCTGGTCCCGTTCGTCTAGCCCGGTCTAGGACACGGCCCTTTCAAGGCTGTAACACGGGTTCGAATCCCGTACGGGACGTTTTCCTTGAAAAAGCGCTTCGGCCAACATTTCCTGAGCGATCCCTCCATACTGCGGCGGATCGTCCAATTGGCGCGCATCTCGCCTCATGAAACCGTTGTCGAAATCGGGCCGGGCCGCGGTTCATTAACGCGTCAACTCGCCGAGGGGGCCCTCCAGGTCATCGCGATCGAAATCGATCGTGACCTGGTGCCAGGGCTTCGCGAGGACATGCCCGGCAATGTCAAGATTGTTGAAGGCGACGCTCTCACCATTGAATTCCCCCCGCAACCTTTTCATCTCGTTGGGAATCTGCCCTATAACATCGCCACTCCGTTGTTTAAACGCTTTATCGACAATCGTGCCGCCATCCTCGATGTCACGGTGATGGTCCAGAAGGAAGTTGCGGATCGGCTTGCGGCAAAACCGGGAACCGGCGAATACGGGCCGCTTTCGGTCCTGATGCAGTACTACGCAACCGTGACTTACGGCTTTAAGGTGCCACCGGGTGCTTTTGCACCGCGGCCAAAGGTCGACTCGGCGGTGATACGCTTCGACTGGAAACCCAACGTGGCGGACGCCCGGCCGTTCACCGATTTCGTCCACCAGGCATTTGGCTCGCGCCGCAAGAAACTGGTCAATAACCTGCTTGGTATATTCGGCGCTCTGGGCCGCGAAGAAATCCTGGCGCGAATGAAACAGGCGGAGGTGAATATCGACGCGCGGCCGGAAGAGCTGTCCGTCGAGCAATTTTTACGTGTGTATAATCAGTTGTTAAAATGAGTGATACTCTCGAAGTCGTTCCTCTGGGCGGGCTCGGCGAATTCGGCATGCACATGATGGCATTCCGGTCGAACGGTTCCATCATCGTCGTTGATGCCGGCATCATGTTTCCAGACGAGGAACTCCTCGGCGTTGACATCATCGTTCCCGACATTACATATCTGCTGGAGAACAAGAGCGAAGTCAAAGCCATCTTTCTCACGCATGGTCATGAGGACCATATCGGCGCTCTCCCCTTCATCGTTCCTTACCTCAATGTTCCGATTTACGGTTCGGCGTTCACCATGGCTCTGGTCAAGAGCAAACTGGAACAGCACGGAATTATCGATGAAGCTCACCTCCACACGATCACTGCGAAGCAGAAAATTGAAGTCGGCAGTTTCAGCGTCGAGTTTTTTCACGTCACGCATTCGATTGTCGACGCCTACGCACTCGCGATTAAGACTCCCGCCGGCACAATCATCCACACCGGAGACTTCAAAATCGATCCAACACCGATCGATGGAAAGCTGTTCGACCTCCACACGCTGGCCGCCTACGGCGATCAGGGCGTTCTAGCGCTTTTCTCGGACAGCACGAATGCGGAACATGCCGGATATACGGCTTCGGAACGATCGGTCAACGACCGCTTTGAATCGATCTTCAGAGGTTCGAAAGGAAGGATTGTTCTCTCCTGCTTCACTTCGTCGATCCCGAGATTGCAGCTTGTCGTCGATCAGGCAAAACAGTACGGCCGCGTCGTGAGTTTCCTTGGAAGAAGAATGAACCAGAACACGGAAACGGCGGAAGAACTGGGCTTCCTGAAGATCCCGCCGGGGCTGGTGATCCGCTCGAAAGACATTCGCAATTATCCGCGGGAAAAGGTTTGCGTGGTCGCCGGCGGATGCCAGGGTGAGCCGATGTCGGCCCTCTCCCGTCTCGCCCTCGATAATCACAAGGATTTCGCCATCGAACAGGGCGATACGGTCGTGCTGTCGGCGCGTCACATTCCGGGAAACGAACGCGCTATCGGCAGGATGATGGATCATTTCTATCGACGCCGGGCCGAAATCTATTACGCCGACGGCAGCCAACCGCCCGTGCATGTCAGCGGACACGCCAGCGAGGAAGAGCTGAAACTCGTTGTTACCTTGGTAAAACCGAAGTATTTCATTCCAATCCACGGTACACACCGCCAGTTGCACCGTCACGCCCAGGTGGTCGAGAAGACTTCCGTCATTCAGGAAAAAGTAATTATTGCTGAAACGGGCGATATTCTGCGTTTCAGTTCCGCCGGAGCCGAAGTTGTAGGAAAGGCGCCGGTCGGCCGCGTTTTAATCGATGAGGGAAGTCTGGAAGAAGTCGAAGAAGTGGTCATCCGCGACCGGCGGCATATCTCCGAAGACGGCATCATCCTGTCCATCATTGCCATCAACAAACAAACGGGAATGATGGAAATCCCGCCTGAGATTATCTTTCGTGGTGTCGCCTTCATTGAAGAAGAGCGCCTTCTGGCCGAAAGCAAACAGATGCTGGCCGATACCGTCGGCAACGCGACCGTCGAAGAGCGTGGCGACTGGACCGTCATCAAAGACAAAATCCGCAAAGACCTCAAGAAATTTTTCTATAAACAAACCGCAAAACGGCCGTTCATCCTGCCTGTAATCCTGGAAATTTAAATAGCACACCAGCGCGGGGAAGAAACCACAAGAAGCCTGGCGCGGCTACGCCGCAACCGAAACGCGGAAGAAACCTGAAACTCGCAGCAGTAGTTGACACGCAAATTGAGGAAGCGAATTCCCCGCCTAAGCTAGGCGGGGATGCCCTCGCGCAGCGAGGGCCGGGGCGGGGCGGAGCGCGAGCCCGACAGGGCGAAGCCTAAATATCTGTTCAAAGTTCGCGCGCAGCGCGTTCCTTGTGGATATTCGCGTAGCGCACCGATTAGAACAAGGATCGCTTCGCGGAAATTTATATGGAACGCGCTGCGCGCGGGCTTTGAACAGACCGCCCCACCTTCGCTGCGCGAAGGATCCCCGCCTGACTCAGGCGGGGAGTTCTCCATTTCGACATCCCTGCCGAAAAGTCATGTTGAGCGCCCTTATATCGCCTTGGGCGTTCCTTTCGGCTCATCTCTCAACGAGCCGCAACAAAAGCGATTTCTGATGAAATACCTTCAAACGCACAACACTTTCTTGTTTGTGTATTACCGGATTACGCTAGGTATAGTGGTGCTACTCGCTTTCTTTTTCATATTCCGCTAAAATCCGGCTCCATGGAGCATCGAGGTTGGACCGGTTACCTTGTCCCTACGGAACGCCGCTGGATCAATGAGTTTGTCGGCCTGATTGTCCTGACGTTTGGGATTCTTCTGGCCCTCAGTCTCGTCTCATTCAATCCCGAGGATCCGTCATTCAATATCAGCCAGAACCCGCATTTCGCGGGTCATCCTTCAAATTTTGTCGGTCTGGTCGGCGCAACCACCGCCGATCTCTTTTTCCAGACGTGGGGTTATTCGGCCTTTCTATTCCCCATGTTTCTGGGCATCTATGCATTTTGCTGGCTGGCTTCCCGGCCGGTTCGGAGTGTCGGTGTTCGAATCGCCGGAATGATCTTCTTGACTCTGACGCTGTGCGCCGCTTTTTCTTTATTACCTGTCGTGCCGTTGGTGCGAGGACATGTTCCTGCGGGTGGCCTCATCGGAACCCTGATCGCGGACAAACTCGAAGGATCTTTCAACGCTCCAGGCACGGTTGTCATTCTGATGACCAGTTTTCTCGTTTCCCTGCTTCTGAGCACGACATTCTCGTTCGCCTGGGTTGCGCAATTCCTGAAGCCACGATTCCACTTCATTTCCACCATTTCAGAACGCTGGGCGGAATGGAAGGCCGAACGTGCCCTGGCGGCGCAACAACCGGAACCGAAGAAAGAAAAAACACCCAAGAAGCAGACGATCATCACCGACAAACCAAAACGCGGCGAGGAAACGGCCGCGAATCCGGGTGCCTCGCCGTCGCGAATGGAACCTGTCGTTGCACCGGTCACCCCCGTGCGCCCGGCCAAAATCGCGGCCCCGGGCAAAGGTAAAATGCGGGAGACCGAACCCAACGAGTTTCCCGCCACGTCTCTCTTGCGCTCACCTGCCGCGGCTTTCGCAATCAACGAGGACGAACTGCGGGAACGAGCCCGGCTTGTGGAAGAGAAAGCGCGCGAGTTCGAGGTGATCGGCACCATCCACCAGATTCACCCGGGCCCGGTCGTCACGACATTCGAATTCAAGCCGGAGCCGGGAGTGAAGTACTCGCGGATCACGAGCCTTGGCGACGATTTGTGTCTGGCGCTTGAAGCGGAATCGGTCCGGATCGACCGCATTCCCGGCAAGTCCACCGTCGGCATGGAAGTACCCAACATCACGCGGGCGACCATCATGCTCCGGGAGCTCGTGGAGTCATCGGAATATCAGCAGCCCAGTTTCAAATTGCCGCTGGCGCTGGGAAAAGACATTACCGGCAAAATCGTGGTTTCGGATCTCCAGAAAATGCCGCACTTGTTGATGGCAGGATCCACAGGAACTGGAAAGAGCGTCTCGCTGAACGCGATGATTCTTTCCCTGCTCTACCGCTGTCGCCCGGATCAGGTGAAGATGATCATGATCGATCCGAAGCGTCTCGAGCTCGGCTTGTATCAGGACATCCCGCATCTGCTGGTGCCGGTGGTCACAGAGCCCAAAATCGCTCAGAACGCATTGAAGTGGGCCGTCAGTGAAATGGAAGGGCGCTACAAGAAGCTCGCTAAACGCGGCGTGCGGACTCTCGAAGCGTATAACGAACAGATCAGGCAACTGCCGATTCCGGGCCTCAACGATCAGGTTGTGGATGAAGAAGATCGCGAACCGCTGCCTTACATTGTCATCATCATCGATGAATTGGCCGACTTGATGATGACCGCTCCGCGCGAGGTCGAAGAATCCATCACGCGGCTGGCACAGATGGCACGTGCGGTTGGCATCCATCTGATCCTTGCGACGCAGCGGCCATCGGTGGACGTGATCACCGGTCTGATCAAAGCGAACTTCCCGGCACGCATCTCATTCCGCGTCGCCTCGAAAGTCGATTCGCGAACGATTCTGGATTCCAATGGAGCGGAACAATTGCTCGGCCGCGGCGACATGCTGTTCCTGCCGCCGGGATCGTCGCGGCTCGCGCGCGTTCATGGTCCTCTCGTCACCGAAGAGGAAGTCGCGGCAGTCGTCGAGTTCTTGAAGCAACAAGGAAAGCCCGCTTACAACGAACGGATACTCGAATCTCCGGAAGAGCGGACCGAGTTTGGTGAATCCGACGGGCAGGTCGATGAACTCTACGATGACGCTGTGAAGATCGTCATGGACATGGGCAAAGCATCAACGTCGGTCTTGCAACGGCGGCTGCGTATCGGCTATGGCCGCGCCGCCAGCCTCCTGGACGCCATGGAACGCGATGGCATTATCGGCCCGCCCGATGGAACAAAACCACGCGCACTCCTGATCGGCCGCGACGAATAATAAAGGAACTGGGACAGACCCCTCTCGCGACAATGATCACACTGCCATCATGACTCGCGTTGCCACCGTGGGTCTGTCCCCTTTTCCTGCTTGTGCTTGTTGTGCCTCTTGTGTTCCGATTTTTCATGGGCTTTAAAACAGACGCTATTCATGCCGGACAGGAACCCGATCCCAGCACGGGCGCCGTCACCGTTCCGATCTATCAAACTTCAACATACGTTCAGGAAGGCCTGGGAAAACACAAAGGCTTCGAATATGCGCGCACGCAGAACCCTACCCGCATGGCACTCGAAAAGAATATGGCAGTGCTCGAACGCGGCGTCGCAGGTTATGCCTTCGCCTCAGGTATGGCTGCGACGACAGCTTTGACGCATCTGCTGCTCAAGCAAGGCGACCACGCGATCTGTTCCGAAAATGTCTATGGCGGCACGTTCCGCCTTTTCGACAAAATCGTGCGGCACTACGGTGTGGAGTTCACATATGTGAACACGTCGGACTCATCCAACGTCGAAAAAGCGCTGCGGCCCAACACGCAGATGGTCTTCATCGAGACGCCGACGAATCCGCTGATGTCGATTACCGACATCCGTTCGGTTGCCGATATCGCGCACCGGCAAAATTGCCGGGTCGTCGTCGACAACACCTTCATGTCTCCATATTTTCAGCGGCCGATCGAGCTGGGCGCCGACATCGTGGTCCACTCGACGACGAAGTACCTCAATGGCCATAGTGACAGCGTCGGTGGCGTTGCGGTTTTAAAACGAAAGGACGACGCGGACCGGTTGCAGTTCATCCAGAACGCTGCCGGAGCGATTCTGTCACCGTTCGATTCGTGGCTTGTCCTGCGCGGAATCAAGACTCTGCCGGTCCGGATGGAAGCGCACAATGCAAACGGCATGGCCATTGCCAAATACCTGACCGGCCGGAAAGACATCGAGAAGATTTATTATCCGGGGCTCGCCAATCATCCTGGACATGCGCTCGCCAAAAAGCAGATGACCGGCTTTGGCGGCATGATCGCATTCGATCTCGGCAGCCTCGCCCGTGCCCGGACGTTCCTCGAACACCTGAAGCTCTGCTCGCTGGGCGAAAGCCTTGGCGGAGTAGAGACATTGATCTCGCACCCTGCAACGATGACGCATGCCTCCGTTCCAGCAGAAGATCGCGCACGCATGGGCATCACCGACGGTCTGGTCCGGATTTCCGTCGGGATTGAAGATGTCGAGGATCTCATCGCCGATCTTGAAAACGCGTTTGCGGCTTAGACTCTTCATTGTAGGCGCGGTCCATGACCAGAGCTGTCCAAGATAAGGACCAATGTAGCGGTGAGCACAGTCCCCGCCTAAGTTAGGCGGGGATGCCCTTCGCGAAGCGAGGGCTGGGGCGGTCTGTTCAAAATCCCGCGAAGCGGCTCCTTATAAATTTCCGCGTAGCGCACCGATTAAGAAGGAGCGCTGCGCGGAAATCCATAAGGTCGCGACGCGGCTTTGAACAGACCGCCCCGCCTTCGCTGCGCGAAGGCACCCCGCCTAACTTAGGCGGGGACTGGTCCACCAGTGTTCCAGGTAAACCAGGTTTACATCGCATCCACTACAGTCGCCACTTTGTGGCTTCCTGTCCATTCTGTCCTGGACACGAAGGTCTATGACCGCGCCTAAAATGTCAGAAGAGAGGCTCATCCCCCCAGGACCGACGATTCAATCCAGTCGGCATACCTGTCAAACGCGTGGTCGATCATCATACCGACTATTTCCGGTACGGCATAACTGTGGAGCGACTTGACCCGATCCTGCAGTTGGTCAAACCGGGGCCGGGTCGTCTTGATCAACAACAAGACTTCCTCGGACCAGGTCAGCTTCTTCTCCCAGACGTAACACGAACGGATTCCGGGCAGCACGTTGACGCATGCCGCCAGCTTTTCGCTCACAACGGTTTGGGCGATTCCTTCCGCCTGTTCCCGGGATTCGCAAGTCACGAACACAATCATCTTGTCGGTCATGGATTACATCCTCTGGAGGTTGGCCTTTGACAGATCGTCAGTACAACTTTAGAGTAGGCGGCTGCTCTTCAGCAACTTGTCGGAAATTATTTGAATGGTAAGGCTTAGAACCGTTGCTTTTCTAACCGCGGTTACATTTGTACCGATCTGTCCGGCATCGCGCCCGCAGAGACGGTTCTCAACCTGAACGGCGGTTTTTCCGGCGGCGGTTTGGATTCGAGGACAACCTGAGCCCAGCTATTCCCCGCCTAACTTGGTCACACCGTTCACCAAACCAGATTTACAATGGCATCCACTACAGTCTATAACCACGCATATTTCCGGGATCAAAACATGTGTCTTTTGTGTTCCTTCCCCTTATGGGATCATTCTGAATATGACAAAGATCAAGTTCGGAACATCCGGATGGCGCGCCATCATCGCGGATGAATTTACCTTTGCCAATGTTCGTCTCGCAACGGAGGCCATCGGCCGTTGCGTGAAGAGACGCAATCCGTCGCCGACTCTACTGGTCGGCTATGACACTCGATTTGCCTCGGAAGATTTCGGCCGCGAAGTCGCGCGCGTGCTGTCATCGCAGAACATTCGAGCCAAACTGTGTTCACAGGCCGTTCCTACGCCAGGCGTCGCATTCACGATCATGCAACAGAAGCTCGACGGCGCCATCAATATTACGGCGAGCCACAATCCCGGCGAATACAATGGGCTGAAATTCTCGACGCCCGACGGCGCTCCAGCCCTTCCGGAAGTCACCTCCGAAATTGAGAACGAGATCGTCAAACTTCAGGAATCGAACTGGGAATTCACCGCAAAACCCAACGATCAGCTTATTGAAAGCATCGATATCGGCCCTGCTTATCTCCGGGATCTCGCGACCAAGGTCGATATCAAAAAGATCCGCGACGCCAATCTGCCTCTCGCCTACGACGCGCTGCACGGTTCCGGCGCAGGCTATCTCGACGGCTTTCTGAAGCAGCAGAACATCCCGGCGATGGCGCTCCACACGACGCGCGACGTCTACTTTGGCGGCCATCATCCCGAACCGGCTGATGAACAATTGGGCGAATTGAAACAGGTGATGAAGAAGAATGGCCTGAAACTCGGTCTGGCAACCGACGGAGATGCGGACCGCTTCGGTATCCTGGACGAAGGCGCCGAGTTCATTTATCCGAACGAACTGATCGCAATGCTGGTCGATTACCTCGTCGAGAGCCGTGGTTGGCAGGGCGGCGTGGCACGAACCGTGGCGACCACCCACCTGATCGATCGCGTCGCCAAACTGCACAATCGGGAGTTGCTCGAGACCCCCGTCGGCTTCAAATACATCGGTGAATACATCAAGGAAGGCCGCATTATCCTCGGTGGCGAGGAGAGCGCCGGGCTTTCGATCCGCGGCCATGTACCCGAAAAGGACGGGATCCTGGCGTGCCTGCTTATCACGGAAATGGTCGCCAGCCGCGGCAAATCCTTGAAAAATCAGTTAAAGGATCTTTTCTCTCGAGTTGGTGAAGTGTATAATCGGCGCCTGAATGTGAAGCTCGATCCAGCGATCAGCAGTCGAGTGAAGCAGAAGATCGCATCGGATGTGAAGGAGTTTCACGGCAGACGCGTCGTCGAACAGAATCGCGTCGATGGGTTGAAGCTTTTATTCGGCGATGGCAGCTGGGTTCTCATGCGGCCCTCGGGTACGGAACCGGTGGTTCGATTTTATGCGGAGTCCACATCCACAAAGGATCTGGATACCCTTTTAGAATACGGTAGACAGTGGATCACAGAAGCTTAATGCAAGGCGTCATCGTCAAAATCGCACTCGCGG
This sequence comes from uncultured Acidobacteriota bacterium, assembly GCA_963738025.1. Classification (GTDB taxonomy): domain Bacteria; phylum Acidobacteriota; class Terriglobia; order 20CM-2-55-15; family 20CM-2-55-15; genus 20CM-2-55-15. The sequence continues at coordinate 86,542 of CAVTWA010000006.1, forward strand.
TTTTCGGCCTGCTCACGGTCGCAATGCTGCTGCTCGCCGTCTTCAACGACAAAGGCGCTCTCGAAGTGCAAGCCCAAGCTAAGAAACTCGCCGCACTCGAATCGGATATCACCAAACTCACTGCCGACAACAAACAACTGACGTCTGATATTCAGGCGCTGCGTGCCGATCCCGCTACGATTGAAAAATTTGCCAGGGAAGAACTGAAGCTGGTGAAGCCCGGCGAGATCGTCATCGTCACTCCGGAAAACTAAGCAGGAACACAAGAGGCGCAAGAAGCACAAGATACTTTCTTGTGCTTCTTGCGCCTCTTGTGTTCCTGCTTTATTCCCAGTTTGGATCCCCAGGCTTTTCCGAACCGCCCAGCCAGGCCTTCCCTTCAGCGTAAATCTTCTCGACTGAAGCGCCCTTCAGACCCGGCAGTCCTTTCCGGACGGGAAATCCGATCTTCGATTGCAGATATCCCAGATGGCGATAGCCTTCAGGAAAGCTGGCGAGCACCGCCGGATCCAGCTTCAGAGTCGCCGAGGGATCGACAGGATCCATGCGGTCCTTTTCATAGATCGGCTGCCGGCGGCGGATAACCCATCGACCTTGATACTTTTCGATGAAATCATACATGCGGCCGGTGCAGACGACATCGACCAGTACGCCGTCGACTGTGGCACGCTGGTTGATGGTCATCTTGGTCTGGGCGATAGCCCGGTCACCCGCGAGGTCGCAACTGAAGCCGCCATAGAAATGGAGAATGCTGACGCCTTTGTTGAAACCTTCGCGGCTGACCTCGATGAATTTTTCGGCGGGACCCTGGAACCAGGTGGCGTTCATCCAGCCTTCGGGATGCCACACCGTTTTGAAACGTTCCCAATCGCCGGCGTCACGCCACAATACCCAGTTCTCGACAGTTTCACGGATTGCCAGTTTCTCAGCCATTGTTTGATCCATGGCCGAGAATTGTACACCGTGCCTTGTGTCTTTGCGCCTTGGTGTTTTAGGCCGCCATCTTCGTCTTCAGCGACATCTTGCGGTCATGGATTCTCTGTCCGAGCTGCTCCTGACGATCCGTCGACATGCGGTCTCTCACCACGGGAAACATCTCGTTCTCTTCCTCATCGACGTGATGCTCGATTTTGTGTTTGAACTCGGCGAACTTCATATCGAATGCATCGCTGCCCGGATCCATCGTTTCGAGGTCGTTCAGGAGATCCTTCATCTGCTGGTGCTCACGATATGAGTCGTCCACCTTCGATGCGCCACCGATGAACATCAGATTCCGCATTGCCGGATACAACACCTCTTCTTCCGCCTGCGCATGAATCATGAAGTTCGTCCGGATTTGCTCGAACAACATCTTGCGGACCCTGCCATTCATCCGCGGCGTCATTTCCAGCGTCGCGATCATGCCACTGACCAACCGGTGATCTTTCGTCAGAATCGTGGTCACCCGCATCGCCCGCCGCTTCATCGCCGGAATTAATGGAATCAGAGCGACACCCGCGGCTATCCCACTTCCGATCAGACTCCACTTCAATACCGCCGAGTCGTTGCCTCGTCTGAACATAAGTTACCTCCTTGATTGGCGGTGCAGTTTTTGTACCGTTGACGGACCTCCATTCCGGCATATAATGAATGTTCGTACCGCGGGGTGGAGCAGTGGTAGCTCGTTGGGCTCATAACCCAAAGGTCGGAGGTTCAAATCCTTCCCCCGCAATTGAAGAATCAGCCAGTTAGAAACAGAAAAGGCGGCTTTCAGGCCGCCTTTTTTAACGATTGTGCCGGTTTTGTGCTGGTTCTACTTCCGAATTGAAACGATTTTGCGCTCGGCCGGTTGCGCGGCGAGGTGCTTGGTCGTCTGTTTCACGGCTTGGCGGAGATCTTCATCGGAAGCGATGTTGTAACGGTCGAAGACGGCGCGTGTACGGGTCCGCTGATCGCCATTGCGACGCCTTCACGCACACCGGCGCGAACCATATTGCGGACCCCAGAGCGGCGAAGGTCGTGAAAGATGCGGGACGGCACCAGGACAGCTTCTTTATTACCGTCAACGGTGATGGTCCCGGAGTACGAGAAGGGTGGGGTCTACAGCGCTCTGATCGGGCCTTACGCCAATCGGTTGTCCCAAAGTTTCAAGCTGAACGGCCAGACCATCACCCAGCCGGCCCCGGCCCTGCGCGGCGGCGGCCGCGGCGGTCTGATTCTTCATTCCGGCGCCATCGGATTTCAGAAACGGGTGTGGGACGCGGCGATGCATGACGGGCGCGAGCCCAGCCTTGGACTCACCATCAAGATGCCGATGGCACAGGAGGCCTGCCCGGCAATGTTACCGTCACCGTCACCTATACGGTGCGGCGCAACAACACCCTCGTGATCGATTACCGCGGCATCACCGACAAGCCCACAGTGCTCAACCTCACCAATCATTTCTATTTCGACCTCAAGGGCGAGGGGCCGGGACCCGTCGACAATGAAATCGTCACCCTCTATGCCCACCGCTACACCGCCGATTTTTTCACTGACGAGGTCAGCCGCGTCGACGGCACGGCGTTCGACTTCACCAAGCCGGCGCCGCTGGGCGACCGCTTCGCCATGCTGCAGGGGGCGCCCGGCTTCGATACCAATATGGTGATCGACGGCGTGGCGGGACAATTGCGACCGGCCGCCCGGATCGATGATCCCGACAGCGGCATCGTCATGGTGGTGTTCACCACCCAGCCGGCCTTCCAATTCTATACGGACAATATCGCGAACACGGTTAACGGCAACAACGGCCATGTCTACGGGAACCACAACGCATCAGCATCGAGACCGAGCATTATCCCGATGCGCCCAGCCATCCGAATTTTCCCTCGACGGAAGTCACGCCCGACAAACCGCTGCACGAGATCACCGAATACCGCTTCAGCAGCAAATAGAGTATTTATGCATGCGGCGGTTCGGGAAGATCCCCAAGGTCGACGATTTTCCGGGGGGGAACGCAGAGGACTTTCGGGGGAATGTATAAATTCCTGGGGGAACGCATAGGACTTCTGGGGGAATGCAGAAATTTCTGGGGGAACGCTTAGGACTTTCGGGGGAATGCAGAAATTTCTGGGGGAACGCTTAAGACTTTCGGGGGAATGCAGAAATCCTGACACCAAGTATATGAGCCCGTTGGGTTAGATCCGCGTTTAAGCAAATCCTGGAAATGGAACCATGCGTTCAAGATTCGCCGGAGGCTTCGGGGATGGGCGCGGCGCGGGGCAAAACGCAAACTTACGCGATCGGCTTCTCAAAGGGCGACGGTCCTCTCAACGGTACGCCGAAAGCGCTTCATACAATCCTGCTCGCCGACGAACCTGCGGCAGCCGACGCTGAACTAACTCGATTCTTAGGGCTCAGTCCGGACCGAATCCGATACATTCGGGAAGCAGGCCGATTTCTTGGCAATATCACGCAGTCACGCATATCCACACTGTCGTGAGTTCGCGTTCTTTAGGCCCGTTGATAACATGCCGGTTATGAGACCGTGACAAGCGCACCACGCAAATGCTGTTGGCGAAGAATCTCAGACGCGTCTGGCGGTGGAGGAGCGGCGCGGCCGAATCCAGAGTGCCACGCCAATGAAAGGCTCATTCGACACGGCGCTGATCATGCCATCGCGCCGATGCTCAACATCAAGACGACTTCAGGAAACCTTAGCGACTTCTTAATGGCGAATCGCGTAATGTCACTCGTTTGGGCCGAGAACTCCAGATTGGTGATCTTCTTGACGACAGGTTTGAAATTCGGGTGCTCATCGACAGAAGTGGAATGGCGACCATCTTCAAAGCCGTTGATATCCAAACCGGACGATTCGTTGCCCTGAAGGTTCCTCACGCCGAATTTGGCGATAGCCGCGCCACAACGAGACGCTTGGCCCGCGAGGCCGCGCTTATCCGCAAATTGGATCATCCTGGGATTCCCAAAATAATTGCCATTACGGAGAAAAGCCGCCCCTACATTGCGCTCGAATACATCGAGGGCGAAACTCTCGGACACCTTTTGGCGCGCCGGGGGGCTATCCCTGTTGACCAGGCGACCCGGTTCGTAAGCAGGGTGTGCGACATACTCACGTACATGCACGAACGTGGCGTGGTTCACCACGACTTAAAGCCAGGCAATATTATGATTTCTGATGGCAGCCCTCGTCTCATCGACTTTGGTATCGCAACACTGACGATACGCAACATATTCCGTTGGTTCTCCTCAACAATGGGGACCGCTGAGTATATGGCGCCGGAACAGATCCAAGGTGGCCGCACCGACGCTCGCACGGACATCTACAACTTGGGCGGTGTGCTGTATGAAATGGTGACCGGCCGGATTCCGTTTGAGGCAGAGACGGTTGACAATGTTGCCGCACGGGTTCCTCGCCCTCCGCGAGAACTCAACAACAAGCTCAGTGCACAAATCGAAGAAATCATTTTGCATGCGATGGCTCCGCGACCGTCCGATCGGTACCCTTCCGCCGCAACAATGAAAGCGGAATTAGATTTTCCGGAATCTGTGAAAGTAACGGGCAAGTATCGAAGGCCGCGCAAATTCAGTATGTGGCCACGACGGCTGAGGGCAGCCGCGTTCGGCCTTATGCTTATTGGGTCTCAGGTTGTTCTTTTCTTTGTTTTTCTGTGGATGTTTCAAAGCCGCCTTACACGTTAACAACGGGCGGTGCGTCACCTTCAAGGTGCGCTGCGGTCGGCTACTACGGTTACTTCAATATTTCGTGCGAGTCGGAGGGTTTCGGCAATTAGGCTGGAAACGAGCTTGCACTGAGATTTTGGAGATTTGAAAACTCGACGACTCCCGTTGCCGATCAGCGCGTCGTCACCCTGCGAGCAGTGATGAGCCACCACTGTCCTCTGCCTGGTTGATCGAGAAAGGATTGATTATCGTCGAGGATTTCAAAGCCGTGGCTGTGCAGTTCCTTTTCAACATAGACAACGGATGTGTTGCCGCGTTCCGTCTTCAACGGATCGACAATGACCAGCCGACCACCTGAAACAAGAGATTGGAATACTTGATTCAGGATGGCATCTGGGTTATCCAATTCGTGATAGGTATTTGCGATGAGAACGGCATCGACGGTTCCGGAAGGAAGATGAGGATTCTCGGCCTCTCCAAGAATCGTCCGAATGTTGTGCTGACGTCTGAGAATGGTCCGGATCCACAAGAAGTTCAGTGGTCAACGGCGGATCTCCTCCGCCAACACGGTCCCTTCTGGCCCGACAACAGACGAGCTTCAGAGCGAAGTATCCGGAACCACAACCAAGATCCACAACGGTATTGCCCGTTCTCGGATCGAGCGCGTAGATGATATCGGAGGGACGCTGCCACTGGTCCCGCTCCGCTTCGACAGCCGTCAATTGCTGGAGGGTTCGAACTCCTTGGTACGCAATCATCGCGAAGCCAAGAACAAGGAAGACGGCGAGAAGGACGAGCGCCGGACGAAGAGAGCGGACAATACGCTTAAGCATGCGGCCACATGCTTCTATGGACGACGCTGCGGCTGAATGATGACCGAACTGGGCACCCTGAATTTACTTGGCTATATTGTTGCCGAATATGAATCCTATTTCTCCCATGGCTCGGGCCTGGTTCACATTCATATCCGCGGGGCCAAAGACAGCACCGGGCGTTGAATTTTCCATTTCCCGTTGTTCCGTAAATCTCGTCTTATATAATCTGCGCGGTGATTCCCTCCTATGTGCATGGCTGTTCGAACACTCCTTTACTCGGGGAGACGATCGGAATGTGTCTCGATCGGATTTGCGAACACTTCGGGAACAGCGAAGCGCTGATGTCCCGGCATCAGAGTCTTCGCTACACGTACGGGCAACTGAAGCAGCAAATCGAGAACGCCGCCCGGGGAATGATTTCGATGGGCGTGCAGAAGGGGGACCGGGTCGGCGTATGGAGTCCGAATTGTGCGGAATGGTTGATCGCTCAATACGCGCTGGCAAGGGTCGGCGCGATCATGGTCAACATCAATCCGGCTTACCAGCTCCGCGAACTGGAGCACGCTTTGACGCAATCTGGAGTTTCCGTCATTGTTGCGGCGCGCGGGTTTCGGAACTCCAATTATGTCGCGATGATCGACGAGTTGGCACCCAAGCTGCCGACTTTGAAGCAAACGGTCTATCTCGGCAGAGAGCGGCTGGGTTCCGCATTCACCTGGGACGATCTGCTCGAAAGCGGCAAGACAGTGTCCGATCCGGAGTTGCGCGAACGCGAGGCGTCGCTACAATGCGACGATCCGATCACTATTCAATACACTTCGGGGACGACGGGCAGGCCAAAGGGGGCGACTTTGTCGCACCACAATATTCTGAACAATGGCTTCTTCATCGGCGAGCAGCTTCATTACACTCCCGATGATCGTATCTGTCTGCCTGTGCCGTTCTATCATTGCTTCGGTTGCGTGCTGGGAAGTCTTGCAGTGTTAACCCATGGCAGCGCCGTTGTTCTTCCTTCAGAGTCGTTCGATGCCCAAGCCTGCCTGGCGGCGATTCAAGAAGAACGCTGCACCTCGCTCTACGGGGTGCCGACCATGTTCATTGCCCAGCTCGAGCATCCGGCGTTTTCGACATACCGCCTGGATTCGCTCAGGACGGGAATCATGGCGGGAGCGCCATGTCCCGTGGAGGTCATGCGTCAGGTCATTGACAAAATGCACATGCGCGAGGTGACCATCGCATACGGCATGACGGAAACATCGCCGGTGTCGTTTCAGTCGTGCGTTGATGATCCCATCGAGGCCCGCGTGTCCACGGTTGGCAGCGTCCATCCGCATATCGAAGTGAAGGTTATCGATCTGCCGACGGGCCTAACGCTTCCACGCGGTCAGGCGGGAGAGTTGTGCACGCGAGGGTACGCCGTGATGCTTGGCTACTGGAACGATTCCGAAGCCACTGCGGCTGCAATCGACGCCGCGCGCTGGATGCACAGCGGCGATCTTGCCGTGATGCGCGAAGATGGCCGCGTCAATATCGTCGGCCGGCTGAAAGACATGATCATCCGAGGCGGCGAGAATATCTATCCTCGCGAGGTTGAAGAATTTCTGCACACACATCCCAAAGTCAGCGATGTGCAGGTCATCGGCGTTCCGGATAAGAAGTATGGAGAAGAGGTGTGCGCCTGGATTCGCCTGCGGCAATGTCACACGGCAACTGAGGATGAAATCCGCGATTTCTGCCGCGGGCAGATCGCGACATTCAAGATTCCACGTTACATCCGCTTCGTGACTGAATTCCCCATGACGGTCACCGGGAAAGTTCAGAAATTTCGAATGCGGGAACAAATGGTGACCGAGCTTGGTCTCAGCGTCGAACAAACAGCTTGAGGAGGTTTCCGTGTCGAATCGAACATTCCTAGCAATCGCGGTTACATTGGCTACTTCAGCTTCGACGGTTTTTGCCCAGCAATCGTGTGAAGGCCTGACAACTCTCAAGCTTTCCGGTGCGACAATCACGTCTGCAGCGACGATCGCGGCAGGGCCGCTTGCTGGACCCGCCGGGCCGGGCGGGCCGGCGAATGCGGTGGCAATTACGGTGCCGGCGCATTGTGAGGTGAAATTGACGATTCGCCCAAGCAAGGATTCCGAGATCAAGTCCGCGGTATGGCTTCCGGTTAATGGCTGGAATGGCAAATATCAGCAGCTGGGAAATGGCGGCTGGGCCGGTAGCATTGGATATCGCGCTATGGTCGATCCGTTAACTCATGGCTATGCGGCGGCTGCGACCGATGACGGCCACGAAGGCGGCGGGGGTGCAGCGTGGGCCATAGGTCATCCCGAAAAGCTCATCGACTTTGGCTATCGTGCCGTACACGAAACGAGCGTTCAGGCCAAGGCCGTGATCCGCGCATTCTATGGACGCGATGCGTCGTTGAACTATTTCGCTGGATGTTCCGACGGCGGACGCGAGGCTTTGATGGAAGCGCAGCGGTATCCGGAAGACTTCAACGGGATCCTTGCCGGCGCTCCGGCGGCCAATTGGTCTCATCTATTCACGGGATTCGTCTGGAACGAGCAGGCACTGTTGAGCAGCCCGGGCAGTGGCATTCCTCCGGCGAAGTTGCCCGTGCTTCAGAACGGCGTGCTTGCCGCATGCGACAGCCAGGACGGGCTGAAAGACGGCCTTCTCAGCGACCCGCGGACGTGCCACTTCGATCCGGCAGTGTTGTTGTGCAAACAATCCGACGGACCTGACTGTTTGACGGCATCCCAGGTGGATGCCGTCAGGAAAATCTACGGAGGCGCGAAGAATCCGCGCACCGGCGAACAGATCTTTCCGGGGTGGCCGGCAGGCGCCGAAGCGGCACCGGGTACGTGGGCAACGTGGATTACGCCTGCGAATCCTGCGGCCTCGGCTCAAGCGAATTTCGGCAACACCTATTACGGGCAAGCCGTTTTTGAAGATCCGAAGTGGAATTTTCGCACTCTCGACTTCGACCAGGACGTTCGCTTTGGCGATACGAAGGCGGGGCCGGTTCTCAACGCGACCAATCCGGACCTGCGATCATTTCGCGCGGCAGGAGGGAGGCTCCTGCAATACCATGGCTGGGGCGATGCAGCCATCTCTGCAATGAGTTCGATCGAGTATTACGACAGCGTGCAGACATTCCTTTCAAAATTTCCGGATCCCAGAAACGCTTCCGGCCGCTCGACCGCGGATTTTTACCGGCTGTTCCTCGTGCCGGGAATGGGGCACTGCGGAGGTGGCGCCGGGCCCAACAGTTTCGATGCATTCTCCGCTCTGGAAAGCTGGGTTGAGAAGGCTACCGCTCCCGCGCAGTTGATCGGGACGGGGACAGTCGCCGGCGATTCCACCAGGAAAATGACTCGCCCGATCTGCGCTTATCCGGAGGTTGCGCGGTACAAAGGAACAGGCGATGCGAACGACGCGGCGAATTTCGTGTGCGCCGTACCGGCAAAATAACCGCCGATCAACTGCAGGCCACCGTAAGCTGATCCTGGGGTGAAAGCAATTGACGCGCGATGACGAGCGTTTGGATCTCGCTTGTGCCTTCGCCGATGGTGCAGAGCTTGATATCGCGATAGAACTTCTCGACGGGGTAGTCCTTGATGAAGCCATAGCCGCCATGGATCTGCAATGCTTCATTCGCAATTTGGACGGCGGCCTCCGACGCGAAGAGTTTGGCCATTGCCGACTCCTTCGTGACGCGTCGCCCCCGATCCAATAACCACGCGGCACGGTATGTCAGAAATCGCGCTGCGTCTAACGCAACGGCCATGTCCACCAGCTTTTTCTGGATCAGTTGGAATTCGGAGATCGACTGGCCGAATTGTTTGCGCGACTGGGAATAGCTGAGCGCCGCGTCGTATGCGCCTTGCGCCATTCCGATGGAAAGAGCGGCAATGGAAATGCGGCCGCCGTCGAGCACCTTCATGCTGTCAATGAAACCTTCGCCGGCCTTTCCCAATAGCCGGGCACCGTCCAGACGACAGTTTTCGAAGACTACTTCTCCTGTCGCGCTGGCCCGTAATCCAAGCTTCTCTTCCTTTTTACCGACTCTGAATCCCGCTGTTCCTCTTTCCACGATGAATGCGGAAATACCCCGGCTTCCGGCCGAGGCATCTGTGACAGCCATGGCTACGCAGACATCCGCATAGTGTGCGTTCGTTATAAAGCTTTTGGAACCTTCGAGTATCCATTGTCCATCAAAGACAGCGCGCGTCTGTGTTCCTGAAGCATCCGAGCCGGCCGACGGTTCGGTCAATCCCCAACAGCCCAGCCACTCGCCGGACGCGAGACGGGGGATATAAAACTTGCGCTGCGTATCGCTGCCGCTCTTATAAATATGATTCGCACAAAGGGAGGTATGCGCGGCTAGAATGATGCCAATCGATCCATCGACTCTCGACAGTTCTTCGATGATGATGCAGTACTCAATATAGCCAAGTCCCGCGCCACCCAGGTCTTCTGGCAAGATCGCACCCATATAACCCAGCGCGCCCAGCTGCTTGATTATTTCCAGCGGGAATGTCTCCGAATCGTCCCATTTCCGGACATGCGGTCTTATTTCGCCCTCCGAAAACTCCCGCACCGCGCGACGCAATTCAATTTGTTCCGGCGTAAACGCAAAGTCCATATTCCCTTTCTCGCGTAAAAACAGAAAGGCCGCCCGGCGGTTCATTCCGCCGGGCGGCCTTTCAATTCGAAAATTGAGTCAGCCTCAGGCGGGCGGGCGCAGTAGGCCCCGCAGGCTTAGGAGGAGGCTAAGGCTGACGTTGTAGAAACGACCAGTCGATAAAATCATGACGTTGCAACATTAGAATAGCTGTCAATAAAAGCGCAAGCAAAACAGAGTAAAAGAGAGTAACACCCCTTCGCACATGACAATGATTGCGGCGTGCGGTGGAAATAAGCGGGGTCACCGACAAGGCGGATTGACAAAAGAGGCCCGGATTAGGCGAGACAGGCGTGTAGTGACGATTATATTCGCCGAGTCCGATGAGTTTTAGAAATTGAAATTCAATCCCGCGGTCATAGCGCGTCCAGCCACAAAACTGACTGCCGTTCCGAAAAGAGGCGACGTTTGGATACCGCTGACTGACCGGACCTGAGCGTTGTTCAAAAGATTCCTGACAGTAAGCTGCCAGGTCACGCGGGGACCGGCAAAATTGACACGGCCGACCTGAGTGGCGCCACCTCCACCGCCAGTGACCTGAGGGGCACCGACATCGCTGGCTTGAAGGCTGGTTCGCGATTCGGCTTTAAGCGTCTTGATCTTGGTCCAAGTCACATCGACGTTATAGCTGTCTGGAGATGTCAGTGTGTTCCGGCCAACACCTGCCGGACGATCGGTAAAACTCTGGTCACCGTTGTCGTCTCTTCCAGTCGTGAGACTGTAGGGGCGGCCCGACGAGGAACTGATATTGAATGAGACCAGTCCGACAGTTGCGGTAGGGCGGACCTGGAATTGGGCCTGTATTCTGTTGCGTTGATCGAATTGGGAACGAGCCCACTCCCGCGAGAAGTCATACTGATTGGGCGCTGTGCCAAGATCGTCGTAGCTATAGCCTCGCGTGTAGGCCAACGTGCCGCCAAATGCAAAATGTCCCAGATACAAGGTTCCAGGAGTGCCGGGCAGGCCGATCGTCGGAGTGTACAAACGGATCGTGAAGTTCTTTGAGGACGAGCTCGCACTCGATTCGAACTGATACAGATTTCCGGCCACCGGATAGTACGGCCGCAACTGATCCACTTGCGTGCGATCCGCGGCCCTGACGCTTGGGTCCGCAGAATTCAAGCGGGCGAGCAGGTCGTCCGGCAGCGGAGTACCGGGAAAAGGCGCATTGATGTTGCGCGTTCGGACGACGTGTACTCCGTGCGTCGTGTCGGCGCTGGCGGCAAACCTCCAACCTTTGGGCAAAGCCTGTTCGAGACTGACCAGTGAGTTGATGTTGTAAGGTGACTCCAACCGTGGAGAACGGAGATAGATTGAACCGGAATTCACGGTGCTCGCCGACGCTTCAGGCGCCGCCTGCCCCGCGATGTACGTTGGGAACGCAATATTGAGGACGGTCTGCGCCGTTCCGCCGGAATTCCTCAGAATCGTTTCAGTGTTGTTCAGGTCGAAACCTTGATAAGACAGCCGGGTTCCGGCCCTAAACACCGTCTTTCTCGCCGCCTGAATGGCGATACTCATCGTTGGGGCGAGGTTGTTGTGATCATGCAGGTTGGTTTGCGCAATATACCGGGCCCCGATGCCCACATTGACATTCTTCAGCGCACGCCAATCCAGCTGAGCGAACGCATTGACATCATACTGTTGCGAATCGAGCAACGGGTTTCCGGAAGCGCGCGAAAACGTCTGCGGGCGGCCTCCGACATAGTCGTCCAGGCTCGCGAACGTGTAGGTGCCGAGAAAGTTATTTCGAGAGGCACTGTGCCGTCTCTCATAATTCATCTCCATTCCGGCTTGCAGATTTAACTTCGGAGCGAGTACCCACCGGAGCGTATCCCCGATTTGATAAACACGGTTGCGGCTGAGGTTGTCGTTCTGGGCGCCGCCGCTGTTGAAGGCGCCGGTGACATTCACCGCAACGGCCTGGGTTATAGAGTTCGTGTCGCTATCGGTTTCGATCGCCTGAAACCGGAATTCGTTTACCATCTTGCCATTGGGAATCGCCAGTTCACTCAACTGCGCTTGCCAGTTGCGACCGGATGAATTGAAAGCGCGATCGGCAAGGTTAAATCCGCCGGTTCCTTGATTCTTCGCATCCGTCGTGAAGTACACCAGATTGAAATTGAGTGTGTTGTTTCTAGTCAGGCGCAATTGACCGCGCGCGCCGATGGTGCGGCGAGTGGTCGGACTCAGGACGCCGCAAATTCACACTCTGCCCTCCCGGTAATACCGCGCGAATCGCATTGCCGCGCATCCGTCTCAATGGACTGCCCCGTAAATGTCGCTGCGAGCACGTTTCGAATGATCGTGCCGCCGATACTCAAGTTGAAGGTTTCCTGTGTCCGGTCCGGTTTCGTCGACGCTCCCGGAGTCCGAGCATTGAATACCGAACTATTCGCGTTCCCTCCGAACTGCCCGGTCCATTTGGCCGTTCCGGGCCGCGTGATGATCGTGATGCGAGTGCCGCCGTTGCTTTCCGCCGAGAAACGGGTTGTTGTCGATGATGATCTGTTGAATCTGATCCTTCGGAGGCAGCCGGCCGCCGGTGAAACCATCGATAAAAAAGGTGACTCGAGATCCTGCAGCGCCGGACATGCCGGCAAGCTGTAGCAGATACGCCACAAGGTCGTCTTCGTTGTCCGGCAAGTCCGCGAGTTGATCGCCCGAGATCGTTTGCGTCGTTAACGGAATATCCGAATCAATGGTCACTGCCTTCTCCGCGGTTTCTTTAACGTCGAGCTTCTGTGTAATCGTGGCAATCTACAGGCTGAGAGAAAGCGGGGCCATGCCCGCCACCACGCGAATTTCCTGCCGAAGTGGATTGAACTCGTGCGCACTTACCTCGATTTGATACTCGCCCGCTGCGAGCTCCAGAGTCGAAATCGCCTGTGGTATTGGTTATGGCCTCGGCAATAACATCGCTGCCCTTCAGGACTTTGATCTTCGATCCCGAAATCACAGCGCCGGAGGAATCGGATATCCGGCCACGAAGCGGGGCATTTTGTGCGTACAAGCTCATCGACACAGCAAAAAAGACAGGCTGATAAGCACGCAGAACATTCGCATGGACGTGAGAGCAGAATGAGCCGTTCAATAAGGGCGATGTCAACATTATCTTATTTTAATCACGAAGAAATTGCGGCATTAACAGCGGGTTGTGAACATCTCAATTTCTAATTAATATGTGAAGAAATCCATGAGAGATAATATCGGCAACTTCGAATTGATGATTCTGTCTGGCGCTCATTCGCCTCGGGGATGAAGCTTATGGCGTACCCATCTCTAAGGAAATTGAAGCCCGCAGCGGTCGTGAAATATCGGTTGCAAGCGTTTATGCGGCTCTCGACAGGCTTACCGAAAGAAGTTCGTCTCTTCAGAGTTGGGCGAACCCACGCCTGAGCGAGGCGGAAGAGCGAAGCGATATTTTCGCATCACGGCAAAGGCGTCTCCGGGAAGTTCGCGAAACGCGCCGCGTCCTCTTGAAATTCTGGGAAGGCATTCCAAAGCTTGAGCGGGGCGGCGCATGATGACATCGAGACCGGCGCTGGCTGCCACATGGCTTTTGAGTTATTTGAACGATAACCCACACTTTGATTCGATGCATGGGGGACCTGGAAGAGTTTCGGTTCGGAGGGCAGGTCTCAAACGTGGTATTGGCGGCAAACCCTGGTTGCCGTCGCATCTCATTTCGTCCGCGACATCTGGAGTAACAAGCTGCTTGCGTTCAGAGGTCTCGTTCTACGTGGGCCCTTATGCCGGCTTACAACCTGGGGCGGCTGATAGCCGTTAAAGATTCTGTCGGAGGCTGGTATTTCACGCCTCTGCTGGACTTCAGGCGAACTCCGCTCCTGCAACCTGTTCGAGACATCGTTCCAGGAAATTCCCCGGTCCCTCGGGCAGTCGCAAGAAATGCGGGATCTTCACATTTATTGGCGGCATGCGCGATTCTGTTCCTGATCGCCTTGATCTTCGGAACCGCCACTTCCTTGCTTTGGGCCCGATTGCATTCACAACACCACAAGACCATCATCGTGCTCTATGCATTGACAATGCTGATCACTGTGCTGCCGAACGCCGGCAGCCTTGCCCTCGCTGCCTATAGCAGGAGAAGTTTAGGCACTGTTCTTCACTTAATCACCTACTGCGCTAACAATACCTCGCTCATTACCGGGATAATCGCCGGGGGATTTCTTTACCGACGGGCAAAGCGATCCACTGATGTATTGCAAGGAGGCTGAGCTTTAGCGTAGAAAGCCGCCAAGCGTTGGATCGGGTAGTCTCCATCGGTGCTGACCGGTCGGTTGTAGGCCAGAATCGCGTCAGCGGGATTGGCAAGGGCAATATGCGCGTTGCCACCGGACAAGCTGCATCGTCGAGCACTGGACCGCATCGAACATCCAACGCGGAATCTCAACGAGCATCACGTCCGGAGCAGCGTCAGGCAGTTTGCAGAAGTACGCCGTTTCTGCGTGCGCTCCTCCAGCGGCGCGCGTCAGCACACTTCGACCATACCAAGGATGCCACGGATAGCAGAGCTGCCTTGGCGCAAAGGAGATACTGTGGGTTTTTCGTCGTGGGATTGCACAGCCCGTCGCCATCCCACCACAGCATTTTGATGAGATCGCCGCGACGGCCACGGAATACAAATACATGGCCTGAAAATGGAGTTTCTTTGAGAACCGTCTGCACCTGCGCGCTCAGCCCCGTGAATCCTCGCCGCAGATCCGTTACTCCCGCGGCAATCCAGATCTGCGTTCCCGTCGGTAGCGCGATCATCGGAGCAAGCCTTCAAGTGCCGCTCGCACGCATTCCGGATCGGCCGCTCCTTCGATCCGAACTCGCGCATGGCCCAGATCGATATCAATGCTCCCAGGCGTGTTCGATAACCTTTGTCTTTGCTTTGCGTGCCGTCGCCTGCACTGACTCGCCCGCCGATCGCACGATCTTGACCGGAACTAACGCCGTTGCCCTCTTGGCGACGTCGTCAAACCAACCGGCGCGATACTGTCGCCGCCAATGAAACACCTGGGTTTCCTCTGCGCCAATGTGAATGAGACACCTTCCCCTCATAATTAGGTTCAGGGCGGAAGGAAAACCCAACATGCAGAATCCCGTTCCCTCAGTGACTTCTTCGGCTTTGTCGTCCGCTGGACGGAGTGAGGACGAGCGAAGCGAGACCGAACGAAGTCCAGCGGATGGCAAAGCCGAAGAAGTCGGCGCCGTCGTCCGGCCCGACCGGAAGTCGTGGCGAAGGCAAAGCGCCGGAGGTTCACGGCCGACTACAAGCAACAGATCCTGACGAAGGCGGATGCGGCTGCGGAGCACGGCGGCATCGGTGCCTTATTGCGCCGCGAAGGCCTGTACTCGTCGCATTGACGAAGTGGCGGCGTGAACGAGCGGCCAGCATTCGTCAGGGACTCGCGCCGCGGAAGCGCGGACCGAAATCCAAACGCAATCCCCTCGCCGAAGAGAACCAGAAGCTGCAGCGCGCCAACGAGCGGCTGACCGAGCAACTGCGTAAGGCCGAGATTGTGATCGATGTTCAAAAAAAAGTGGCTGCGCTGTTGGGATGGCCGATTCCGAACCCGGATCCGGAACGTTGATGGCCGCCGTTCAACAGCTCGCTCCTGACGTCGGGATCCTGGCGGCGTGCGTTGCGCTCGGCGTGGTTCGATCGTCCTTCTATCGCCGACTGCGCCCGGCTGTTGTGGCTCAACCGCGTTCCGCTTCGCCTCGAGCCTTGAGTCCATCCGAACGCCAGACCGTGCTGGCGCATCTCCATGAAGAACGATTCCAAGACTGCTCGCCGGCTGCCGTGCAGGCTACTTTACTGGATGAAGGCGTCTATCGCTGCTCGATCCGCACCATGTACCGCATCCTGGAGCAGCACGCCGAAACGCGAGAACGCCGGAATCAGCGGATTCATCCCGTCTATAAGAAACCGAGTTGCTGGCAACGGCTCCCAATGAACTTTGGAGCTGGGACATCACGAAATTGATGGGCCCGGCCAAGTGGACCTACTTCTATCTCTATGTGATTCTAGACGTCTTAAGCCGCTACGTGGTCGGCTGGATGGTCGCTCCCCGCGAAAGCGCCGAGTTGGCTCGCAAACTGATCGAGGATACCTGCAGCAAACAACAGATCCATTCCGGACAGCTGACCCTTCACGCCGATCGCGGTTCCTCGATGACGTCCAAACCGGTCGCCTTCTTGATGGCGGATTTGGGCGTCACCAAGACTCACAGCCGTCCCTATGTGTCCGATGACAATCCGTATTCCGAAAGTCAGTTCCGCACGATGAAATACCGGCCCGATTTCCCCGACCGCTTCGGATCGATCCAGCACAGCCGCATCCATTCTCAGCTTTTCTTCTCTTGGTACAACCAGGAGCATCGCCATTCCGGCATCGGTCTGCTCACCCCGGCCATGGTCCACTATGGTCAAGCCGATCACATCTTCCAGAAGCGTCAATTCGTACTCAATGCCGCCTACCTGGCGCACCCCGAACGATTCGTCCGCTCCTCACCAAAACCACTCTCTGTTCCAAAGGAGGTCTGGATCAACAAACCCATCGAGTCCCGGAATTGAAATCGAGCGCAACGCCAAAAAAAGGCCGGTCTGAGAGTCGACCTCACCGCTGATCGTCGTCTATACGCGATCCTGGCGACCATTTTTCCCACAGATTCTCAAAGGAGCCAAAAGAAAGAAGGAAGGACCTAAAACGTATCCCAAATTAAAAGTGCCTAAATTACCGATCGAGGTGTCTCAAACTCATTGACACGCGCCGGTTCGTGTTCACGTCGTGCGCCCGCGCCACCTGCGACACCGACACCCCTGACTTCAGCGTCTCTTCGACAATCTGCCGACGCTCTGCTTTCGTCCTAAATCGCCTTCCTCCGCGAATCTCCATAACCATGTCTCCCGATCATGGAGCATGCCGCCCACCGCGCTCCCGCGCCAGACGGCCAAGAATAGACGCTTACGAATGGACAGCGGGTGGTCGAGTTGGAAGGACCCAAACGAATTACGCCTGACGAGATTGCGGCAGCATTCGCCCGCCTGCTCGGCCGCGATGTTCGTATGCAGGCAGTGGCACGCGACACCTGGAAATCGGTGTTCCGGTCGCAGGGTATGACGAATCCGATGCCCCTCATCCAGATGCTCGATGGCTTCAATCAAGGATGGATCGAGTTCGAAGGCGGAGAGAATCAATCGGGAAAAGGCAGAATTACGTTGGATACAGTTTTACGTTCGCTCATTGAACGCGACGCATCACAGGACATATAAAAATCTATACGATTCAGGCTTCCCTTCTGGACCGGACTCGGAGGCGTACGCGAGCATGATTCAAAAGGATCCTGCCGACCACAGCCGCACTCAGTCCGGCACGATTGTGATATGCGCATTCTGGTCGATCGCCATCGAGTGGTTCGTTCTTTCCTGATTTGTTTAGATCTCTTTGAGCACGATTTTCCCGCGCGTATGCCCGGTTTGGATGAGTTCTTGAGCGCGGCGCGCTTCCGACAGTGGGAGTACGGTATCGACCATTAGAACATTCCATTTGGATTGGCGCGGGGGATATTCGGAGCGATCAA
The DNA here is from genome assembly GCA_963738025.1 of uncultured Acidobacteriota bacterium. Classification (GTDB taxonomy): domain Bacteria; phylum Acidobacteriota; class Terriglobia; order 20CM-2-55-15; family 20CM-2-55-15; genus 20CM-2-55-15. Next base: position 104,304 of record CAVTWA010000006.1, read on the forward strand.
CGGTGCCGAGTTCTTCGGGTCACCGACGAGTTGCAAGGTGTCCCAATGCTCTATAGCTTTTCCGTCGGCGTCCATTTTGTAGATATCGACACCGGCGATTCCCGTATCCTGCGGGTCGTCGTTGAATAGATTCAGAAAATTCACGTGTACCCACACGTAATCGCCGACTGCGATGATGCGGTGGACAACAACGCGTGCGCGCTTGCGTTCGCGGGTTACCTTACCAAAAAATTGCCCGAGTGCTACAGAGCCGTCCGGAATGATGGGGTTGTGCTGGATGTACGCCGGACTAACGAACTTAGCCGTTGCCTCTTCCGACTTCTTCTGGTTGATCATCATTTCGTAGAGGGCAAGAACGTTTTCCTTGTTCCGAACGGCACGGCTATCATTTGGGCCAACGAGTATGATCATGTTAGTTCTCCTCGAGACATGGACTGCGAATAGAAAATTGACTTCGAAGCCGGCCTTGAGGCCGGCCCATCACTACTCCAGCCGACGATATGGAGGCGCATCGCATCCTGCTCGCATCGGATGTGTCACGGACTAACCGGAGAATCTCTTCGGCGTCCGCACCCAATGCCGAATCAGGATTCTTCCTCCCATCCGGATTGAAGCATTGAAGTTATTGACATAACCCACGGCGGTTGCGGATCGGGAGCGTTCACAGTCACCTTCCAATTTCAGCATCCGGGAGCTGTTCCCGTAGCGCACTATAGGAGGGAACACGCCTCCTCGAACGGCAAACGTGGAAGTCGAGGGAACAGAGTACTTGGATCGCCGTACCCAAGGTTGCAGAGGAAATTCGACTTGACGTGCCCTTCAGGAAAGAATTCCTGGTCGCAGCCGAAACACGGCTTCCCGGCTGCAAAAAACTCCTCGTCCACCTTGGCGTTATCGAAGCCGGACATCGGCCCGCAATCGAGGCCGAGCGCCCGTGCGGCTAGGATCAGGTATGCGCCCTGCAAGGTGGAATTCCGCTGGGCGGTCACCTCGACCAACTGGGGATTACTCTCGAACATCTGCTTTACACCCGGGCTATGAGGGAACAGCTTGGGCAGTTGCTCGTAGAACTTCATGTCGTACGCGACGATAACGGTGACTGGAGCCGTCATCGTCTTCTCGATGTTGCCCGGGGCGAGCGCCGGACGGAGTCGTTCCTTGGCCTCCTTCGACCGAAGAAACGCAAACCGCGCCGGGGCAGCGTTCGCGCTGGTCGGCGCCCACTTGAGGAGGTCGTAGAGATCCCGCAGCGTTTGATCGGCCACTGGCCGCGGCTGCCACGTCGTGTACGTGCGTGCATCACGAAAGAGTGTTCCCAACGCTGAGTCGTCGATTGTTTGTCCCATACTGCTTCCTCCCGTTAGCGGTGAAGGACGCTAGCATTTCAGGCATCGCCGCATCCCTCCACCTATAGGGCCACCGGACCGTCAAGGACAGAGCGGCCTATTTCCTGTTTGTGCGAATCCACTGTTCAAACGCGGAGATGACCTCCTTATGAAACGTCCTCCGGGCTCACCCGCCCGATGCGCGAGCAGATCAGTCGTGCGATCCGTTAGTCTGCCTCGCGCTCATGGGAATTGAACCACGTTGATTCCCGCGAGCGGCCCGCCCGGGAATTGCTGGAGTCGCCGGCCCATCTCGAAGTCTCCGAGGTCGATGGCCACGAACCCGAGCCGATCAATGAGTTGCGCGACCTCATGCTTTGCCGGCGCGTCGTCGCCCGAAACAAATAGCATCCGCCTGCCACCATTAGTCAACGGGTCGTTCGCGAGAACTGCGGCCGGCAAAGTGTTGAACGCCTTTACTACTCGAGCGCCTGTGAGTCGATCGGCCACGACTTGGCTTGACGATCGCCCGCCAAGGTCGAATGGTCGAAAGCCCTCGGGGCCGACCGAGGCTGCATTCATCGCGTCAATCACGATGCGGCGGCCCCAAGGCGCGAGACCGGCGACCGCATCGGCGTAAGCTGACCACGGAACTGCGAGAAACACGATGTCCGCTTTTGCGGCCACCTTGATCTCCGCAGCCGTGATCCCGGCGCCAAGGCTTTGCACAATCGAAGACAGCGAGTTCGGTCCTCGATTGTTGCGATTGAGGCCGGGATTCCTGCGCTGGCCAGCCGTTTCGCAATGGCCTGACCAATGTTGCCGGCACCAATGATTCCAATTGTCATACTTATCCTTGTCTCGGTTGAACAGTTCACTCCAACGTACGCAACGTGTTACTCCAGGCCCAGATCCTAAAACTTATACGTCGTCCAGACAGCGGTCTAATCCACGTCTTTGCCGCGCGGCGATGCTTTCATCAAGAATGATCCTACGTAAAAATGAGCATACGCGGCGGACATATATCGCTCGTGAGTTGTACGAACAGCCGAATACGAGGCGCCGCATGAATATCGCTGTAGATCGAAAGACGCTGAAGGAGATACCCATTTGTATCTTGGGGACCGAATCCCCGACTCGCATTGCGATAGCCTTCGTACCACTCCCGAATCTCACCGCCAAGTGTGAAAAATGTATCTGCGTTCGATCCAAGTCGCACATATTTGGCACGATCCCAATAGTCGTCCCGGCACGTTGGATTGCCCAGATACCGGTAGTCTTCGTCCTGCCGGAGCAGCTCATATTTTGGTGGTCGAGGGGGCAGTCTGTCTGAGCAAACACAGTCCCCCCACCCAGCATCAGAACGAACAATCCAAAAGAAACAAAACGAGTCATCTCGAATTACCGAACGTAATCGCCAACTCGGCGGCTCATTACTACTCCAAACCGACCATATGGAGGCGCATCGCATCCTGTTCGGCATCGGACTTCTCACGGACGAGCCGAAGAATCGCTTCGGCGTCGGCGCCCACTGCTCCGCGGCTCGGCGCTGGTACTTGTTCAGAAAGCTCGATAACCCGGCTGGCAGCCGAGACTGAATCAAGGCCGCTGCCCTGCATGTTATTGAGGGTTGTCGCAAAGGTATTAAAGGCCTTTCCGTATAACTCGCGCTGTTCGGATGTCATCTGTTCTGCGACTCTCTTGAGGGCAGCAGCCGTCTTGGCTGGCCCACCAGTTCTCATGTTGCCGGCAACAGCCAGAACGACATCGACGCCAAAAGGCTTCAACTCCGCGCGGTAGACGGCGGCAAGCGCGTCGAAAGCGGCCTTCGATGCGCCGGACGGACCGTTGAAGGGCAACGGCAATGTGGCCGTCATCGTACTGACCTGGACGATTCGGCCTCGTGCCTTCCGCAGTGCGGGAAGAAAGGAATTCACAACAGCGAGAGCGCCGAAGACATTGACTTCGAATTCGTGCCGGATAGCGTTAAGCGGCAGAACCTCTAGGGGCCCGGGCGTCAGGATTCCTGCGTTGCTTATGAGAAGATCGATGCGGCCTTCATTCTCGATTGTGACTTCGCCCGCCCAAGCCTTGACGGCGGCTTCGTTAGTAATGTCGCATTGGTTCAGATTCACCGCCCCACCCGACGCCTCTGTGAGGTCCGCGATCTCGTCTAACGACATTGCCGTCCCGAACACGCGGTAGCCCTTCGCCGCGAGTCCAAGTGCAATGTCCCGCCCAAGCCCGCTGCCCGCGCCGGTGATTACGGCGGAGCGCTTTCCCTGTCCTTCACGCGTGGAAGTCATATTTTCATCTCTCCGTTTCGTACCGTTTGTGGCGCTATCAGGAGGCGCAAGAATGCTGCCATTCGAATCCCTTCTATTTTCTGATTGTTAGCCATGTGACTCATTGCCACATTTCGAGATTTTGCGATAAATGGTAAAAGTGACGGAGCTTAGAGAGGGAGCGTGGATGAGATTTCCCAGGATATATAATCGATTCCGAATCCCGGCTCAAATGCAGGCGATTCCTCAATAACCACCACGGGAACGGAATCGACTATTCCTCGTTTCGACGGGCTCGTTTCTCCTGAAGCATCCACTCACGAATATAAGGTGAGCAATTCACTACCTGAAGGCCCCGCGCCTGGCACTCATTCAGGAAGCGAATTCCATCGAGGTCGACAACGTTAACTTCATCCAGATCCAAAGTCGCTGGCTGTCCGAACTGCTCGATTTCGGCGCACAGATTGGCGAGGTGCGCAGATCGAAGATCACCGGATAAACAAATTCGAGTTCCGTGATTCTCACAAAGCCGTTCAATTCTCAACGTCATTGTAGCCACACCCGTCTGTGCGAGGTGCAAAGAGAGAACCATTCAAAGTGCACTCAGCGCTAAAGAGTTAGCGCCGACGGGAATCTCGGGTTTTCGGGATTTTGCGTTTGATGGAAAAAAGCGGAAACAATTTCCGGACTTCAGCAACATCGGCGGCATCAACTTTCCTGGGGGGATTTAAATCGATATTTGTCGATACCCAAGCGCTTGATTTTTGCTTCGAGCGTCGAACCTGGGACGCCGAGCATAGCTGCTGCGCCTGTTGCTCCTGATATGCGTCCATGAGTCTGCGCAAGTGCAGCTTCGATCACTTCCTTTTCATGTGCCAGTAACACACCGTTAAGAGCCACACTCGAATGGGAACGAGAAACCTTAGCTGGTTCTCGCTTGAGCCACGCTTCGTCCACAGCGAACGTATCTGAGTCACTCAGGGTGACAGCGCGCTCAATCACATTCTGTAGCTCACGAACATTTCCCGGCCACTCGTACACTTGCATCATCTTCAGCGTCTTTTTTTCGATGGTCTGGAACTTCTTCCCGATCTTTTTTCCAAATCGGGCAATGAAGTATTCGACAAGAATGGGAATGTCGGCTGCTCGCTCCCGAAGCGATGGCATCGTGATCGGTACAACATTCAACCTGTACAGGAGATCCTGCGCGGAACTTACCTTCGCTTACGAGCCTATCGAGGTCGCGATGGGTCGCCGCCAACACTCGAACGTCCACGGGGATAGGTTTGTCGCTGCCGACACGTTCGATCTCGCGCTCCTGCAGCACTCGCAATAATGCAATCTGAATATCCGGAGGCAGATCCCCGACTTCGTCCAGAAAAATAGTGCCACCGTTCGCCGCTTCAAAGCGCCCCAAACGGCGATGGGTGGCACCTGTAAATGCTCCCTTTTCGTGCCCAAAGAGCTCGGAAGCAATCAGCGACGTTGGTATCGCACCACAATTCACTCCGATGAATGCTAGGGCCGCCCGCCTCGACCGCTTGTGGATGGCGCGCGCAATCAACTCCTTGCCCGTACCGGTTTGCCCCAGAATGAGAACTGTTGAGTCTGAAGGTGCCACTTTGCTGATCTGGGAGAGACCTTCCGCAGAGGCTCCGAAGAGCCGACGATCTCCTCGAACATCGATCCTTGGTTAAGCTCTTCACGCAAAGCAGCGTTCTCTTGTTGCAGCCTTTCCTCGGCTCGTTTGCGGTCTTCGATATCAGCGCACGCAGCATACCAACGGAGGACTTTTCCCTGGTCATCGAGCACGGGATTGTGCCGACTCAGAAACCAACGATAGACTCCGTCATTTCTACGGAACCGCACTTCGATTTCAAATGAAGAACCGTTCGAGATAGCACTGCCCCATTGGGACCGGAGCCGTTCCCTGTCATCCGGATGAACCTCGGGAGCGTGCTTGCTTCGCACCACTGATCAAGGGTCATGCCGAAGTAATCAAGACTCATGCGGTTGAGATAAAGACGCTCGCGGAGGGGCCCGAAAACAGCGATAAGTTGTGGGGCGAGGTCCAGCACCTGCCGGAGTTCCTTTTCCTGTTGCTGAAGCCTCTGTTCGGCGACTCTACGCTCCGTTATGTCCATTATTGCGCCAACAGATTCCTCGTTGCCCTCCTCGTCCCTTAAGGGATGCGCAAAATTAAGAATGTGTTTTATCGAACCATCTGGCATCAGCAACCGATGTTCAAAGTTAAAGTCGCTTCCCGCCTGGCCAGCCCGCTCAAGAACGCCCTTGAGAAGGTCCACATCGTCAGGATGGACCCGCTGCAGAATCAAATCGGGCGTCGGTTCCATCCCGGGAGGGTATCCATAGATCCGAGCTGTTTCCTCGGACCAAAACATTCGCTTGGTACCTGATTCCATTCCGGCACTGCCAGTGTGACTGAGTCTTTGTGCATCCGTTAAATGCGCTTTGCTCCGCCGAAGTTCCACTTCGATTAGCTTCCGCGCGGTGATATCCATTACTGCGCCAATGACCTCGATGCTCCCGGTGCTATCCCTCTCCGCTTTTCCGACAACATGCAGATACTTAATCCTTCGGTCGGGAAACTGTAGGCGACACTCAAGATCAATGCTCGTGCCTATGGCAGCGGCGTCTAGTGCCATTCTCACCGTCGGCCTATCTTGCGGATGAACGCGCTCCACAATCTTTGGCACCGAAACTTCAGAAGAAGGGTCGAATTCAAAAATACGGAAAGTCTCGTCGGACCAGAAGTGCTCGTCCGAAGAAACGTTCCACCCAAAGCTGCCGGTGTGGCTGAGCCTTTGTGCTTCTGCCTGAAGATGCTCGTTACGCCGCAAGGCTTCTTCGGCTCGCTTCCGATCGTCAATGTCGAGGTTTATCCCGATCCAGTACAGCAACGTGCCATCGCTTGCTCGGAGAGGTTCGAGGCGACTGAGGAACCAGCGGTATTCTCCTTCAGAGTTTCGTATTCGGAAGGCCGCTTGGCCGGCAGTCCCAGTTCTATTGCAGGCTGCCCCGACTTTAAGCGTTTCTTCATGATCATCGGGATGGACCAGCTGGATGTGGGTGTCCCAAGGTACATCGATCTCCGCCCCGAGCCGAAGAGGATCATCCTTGGCGAGGCCAAGGTAATCCGCGTATCCCTCATTCACGAACGTTAGGGTGCCGGACGGCAGCGCGTACCAGGTGTATGCCGGAATCGAATTGAGCGTCTTTCGCAACTGTGCTGCAAACGAGGGTTCTTGCCCAGAAGCAAAGTCTACATTCGATCCGTCGTCGCGGTCTGCGTCATATTGCGTAGGCGTAGCCATGCGTGCACCATTAAATCGCACTTCTGTTGCCAGTCCATACTGAAAATCCCATCGGATTGTTTCTCCCAGAAAATATAAGAATTTCGCTCCCGGCCCTCGACGAGGCCGTCGTCGGCACAGTGGCGCAGGGCTGCGGGTCGCGGCACACTTGATCGAAGTCAGAGCCGGGATCACCGAGTCTCGGTGCTTTATCCGGCGTTTGCCACCGTTCGTATTTTTCGGCCTTCGGTCTTACCGTTTCATCTTCGGAATTGCCTGGTCGATGCAATCCCGTCCTGAGACATCGTGTACACCTCCGGGGTAATCCACTCTGGGCTTTTATGCGATCAGCCTCGTTCGGGCACGCGTTTTTTGACATTCTCATCGCTGTCTGGTTTCGGCAGGGATGCGCCATCATTCCTTACGTTGGAACGTGCAAATCCTTAGGAACAGTGTGCGGTCGCTGCACCCCATGTAGGATTGGCAGAGCAGGACGAGTTGTTCCCGCAGCTTGCGGACCAGCGCCGGTGTCGCTCCCGTCTCCAGCACGGATTTCATCGCGCCGGCCATCGCAGCGCACATAATGTCGATGCTGAATTTCTCCGGCGGGCGGGCGCATCCGGTGCGGTCTGCAACATGGCGTCCAGAGCCTTCCGTTGCCGCTGAAGCGCTTTTTTCACCTGTGGCTCGCCAAAATATTCATGCTCACAAAATGCTCACAGAAATTCGGAAACAAGGGGTAAAACCGGACATCAGTAGCCATGAAATGCTATGAAACAAAAGGACCGGACATTATTAAATTGTGCTCATAACCCAAAGGTCGGAGGTTCAAATCCTTCCCCCGCAATTAGTTAGTGCATTTCGCCATCAAAGTTTTGGGCCCAGAGCTTCCTCCCCCCTAAATGCTGCTCTTTCTCACGCTTTTTCAGCGGGTTGTCCGTAACGACCACCGGACATCCAGCCCAACGAGTTAACGTCGGTATTTGCTGCCTGTCCTTGGCGAATTCCTGAAATCACGCGGCAATCGGCGTCTGGTAAAGGCCGCGAGAGTGCTGCTGCCACCGGTACGAAGAAAAGTTTAATGGCGGCCGCGGCGCCTCAGGGGCTGGCAGTCGCGCTCCCAAAGCCCGAGTGCACACGTTGTCGATTGAAATAATCCTGGAAGAGTTGGAGTCGGTTCTCCAAATCGCCTGCCGTCCAGAACAATGCGACCGACCGCTCGACGTGGATGAAGAGGGAGCGGTAGTCCTCTTCGCCAATAACCAGATTCCGATGTCCGCGGATCAGATGAGCGACTTCGTGTAACGCCGTTCGCGCAACGGCATCGTCTGGAATGCAACCACCTTTCTTTTCTTCGAATGTAGTCGTGACCAGCGAGACCGGCCATCTTGTCACTCCTGTCGCTGGAGCGACGAATTTCGAATCACGACTTATCCTCAGCGCTCGGTCGTGCTGTGGATTCTTTCATTTGTGGATGCATGTGGACAGTGAAGATAACGCTCCCTTCAAGACCTGGCCCGAGCTACCTGGAGGCGGATGGATGCTCAGTGGACTTGCGCAGGTCTTCGGCCGAGCCGCTTAGCAGATTGCGAAGCATCACGACCTCCGCGGCGATCCCTGTCCGAAGCGCCGGGCCCGCGTCGGGAGCGAAAAAGAGGGAGTGATTTGAGGGCAGTTGCTCACCAGTCGCGGCTGCCTGAGCGAACTTCTGCGGATCTGCGGCGCCGAGTCCAAAAAAAGACGATGGGATTCCTTGTTCGATGAAGTAGGAGAAGTCCTCGGAGGCCGGGCCCGGCACAGCGGCTTCTACGTTACTCTCTCCCAGCGCAGATTGGAGCGTCCGCTTGAGACGTGCAGCAAGCACCGGATCGTTGCGCAAAACATTGGTGCTCTCGTAGTGTTCAATCAAAGGGGTGCGTGGTGCGCCCGCCGCCTCCGCCTCGGCTTTGGTAATGCGGGCGATGGCAGCCAGGAGTTGTTTGCGGACTTCCGGTTTGTAGGCACGGATGGTTAATCCTAGTTCTGCCTGATCGGGGATGATGTTGTTTTTGGCGCGTACCTGGATGTATCCGACCGTCACGATGGCCGTTTCCCCTGGTTTAACTTCCCGGGAAACAATCGTCTGCAGTGTATATTCCCAAGATCCCACATGCTCCTCGAAACGAAACTGGTTCATCAACACTCCCCGGCTGACGCCAAGATCCGGCTCTTCCGTTCGCTCTTCCGTGGGCGGGACTGCTGTTGATGCGCTTTGGAAATTGTTGAGAACCTCCACCGGTGTCTTCTTAGGCCTGTTGACATTTTTCCGTTTGATCCGGACGTCTGCCGTTTACAAGAATCTCCTCGGAATCCTTCTCCGAGACAACAACCCACGGTTCAATGCCCATGTAACGAAACGCCTCTATCGCTAATCGCATTGATTGAGGACGCTTTCGCGACTTACAAAAATGATCTGCTGCGGTTCAGTTTGGAACGGTCCGGAAGCGCCAGATGGAACTGCGCATGAGGAGACTTCCGGTAACGACTTCGTTTTTCTGATTCCAGGACGGGTAATACAAGTCTGCATCGTAGCGCAGTGGGATTCGGAGCAGTTCGCCGGATTCGGGATTGACCACGGCGTTTCCGAAGAACCACGAATCCCGCGATGTAACGGTAACCACGATTCGACCATCCGCCCGGACTGCATTCGGTCCAAGCAGGCCGGTCATTCGAAGTTCTCCATTCATCGTGGGTATCGTTTGCGCCGGTCCCCCGGTTACCGGCATTCGCTCCAGCTGTCCGCCGTCTTTTTCCGGGTACTCGACAATTAGACTCTGGTGCGCCGAATCGAATGCGACGGAATCGCCCGGTCCAAGGTTGCGCGGATCACCGCCGGTTGAGGGGATGGACCAGATGGATCCGGCATTCGCATAAAAAAGGGTGTTTCCGTCCGAGGATGCTGTGAGGCTCTGAATTGAATCCGCCGCGGTTATGCTTATCCGCCTTATCAACCGGCTGTCCTTAATGGATGTTACCGCAATGGACTGTTGAGGTGGTCTGCCCAGCACAAAAGCGACCTGGCCCGGGCCGGCAAACGTGACGGGTCCACGAGTTTCTTCATCGGTATCGACGAAAGGAACGAGTTCTCCGTTCGATCTTGTGACCAACAAGCGCGAACGGCCGTTGAAGAAACCGGTCAGAAGTATGCGTCCATCGGGAAGTTCGAGAATAGGCAAGGAGCCTTCGGGTACGGTATTCATTTGTTCGGGCAATTGAGCCGATTCTTTGAACCGCAGCGCCTGCACGGTGCGCGCAACTTGATCGACGTATAACGATCCATCGGCCGCCGCATCCATAAAGTAGGTCTGGCCGGTCAGCGCCAGCAGGTCTCGAGCTGGAGTCCGTCCATCGCTGGGTATGGAAATAATTTGGTGAAGGTCTCCATTCTTCGCGTCTAACAGCACGGATTGATCCACTGGGTTTATGGCGAGGCCAAAGATGCTTGAGAGGTCTAGTTTCGGTCCAATCGGCCGCGGCACATTGCTGTGTAAGTCCAGGATGTACAGGCCCGGGGCGGTACCGGAAGAATCCGCCGGCTTTCCGAAAAAGACAATCTGCTTGCCATCGGGAAAGGCGCGAGCCATTCGGTAGGTAGCGACGGCATTGAGGGGTTGAATTTCTCCCGTATTGGGTTTGAAACGGTACAGTTGCGGGCGCCGGTCCGAGTTCGTACGGGCGATGATGAGACTACCGTCCGCAAGCGCATCCTCGATGTCTGCATCTTCGATGAGCAGCCGCTGTTCTCCACCCAGTGCGGGAATGCTGAACACGCCGAACGGCGGTCCATCCGCCAGATCGAAATAGATTTTTGTGCCGTCCGCAGACCAACAGAGGACAACGATCTGACCCTGATTCTTTTCATGAGTCAGAATGGTCCAGTTCCCCGACTTCGGATTCATCACGGCAACCTGGGTTTGACCATCCACTAACGCCTGGAAAGCGATCATTTTCCCATCGGGCGAAACACGAGGACCGAAGGCAATGTCGGGGCCCCCAAGAAGCGTCCCCGACCAAACGGTGGCCGGAACGGCGTGCCGAAACCAAGCGTTCGCGGCTAAAACGACGACGATCAGGAAAACGGCCAGTGCCCCGATCAGAGCGCCTCGTCTCCTGGATAAGGCTTTCGGAGTTACCGGAAGCGCGGCCGGTGTCAGAATTTCCTCGAGCTCGAATCGAAGATCCCCCGCATCGTGAAACCGGCGCCGCATATCCTTTTGAAGACAGCGTTCAACGATGCGGCGTAAGGCCCCAGGCGCTACGCTCGACACAGAGGACCACTCCGGCTCTTCCTTCAGGATCTTCGCGATCGTATCCGAGACTGTTTCGCCTGAAAATGCCATACGGCCTGTCAACATCTCGAAAAGCACGCAGCCGAAAGCCCAGATGTCGGTTTGCTTCGTGACGGCTCTGCCCCTGGCTTGTTCCGGGCTCATGTAGAAGAGCGTGCCCAGGATGACGCCGCCCTCAGTGCTGGCGGCCATCAATGTGGGGGAATGCGAAGGCGACGCGCCGGAAGGTTGGATCTCGTGGATCTTCGCAAGGCCGAAGTCCAGCACCTTCACTTTTCCTTCAGGAGTGATTTTGATATTTGCCGGCTTCAGGTCTCGATGCACGATGCCTTTTTCGTGCGCCACCTGCAAGGCTTCCGCGATCTGCTGCGCAATTTCTACGGCCTCGTCTGCGGGAATTGCGCCCCGTGAAACGCGCTCCGCCAACGTTTCACCTTCGACCAGCTCAAGAACAAGGAAGTGCGTATTCGCGGACTTCTGTAGATCGTAAATCGCGCCAATATTCGTGTGGTTCAGCGCCGCCAGGACCTGGGCTTCTCGCCGGAAACGAGCCAACCGCTCCGCATCCGCCGCAAAGTCGTCCGGCAGAATTTTGATCGCGACGTCACGGGCGAGCTTGGCGTCTCGCGCGCGATAAACTTCGCCCATTCCACCCGCGCCGAGCCGGCCGAGAATTTCATACGATCCGAGATATGTTCCTGTGGAAAGTGCCATAAAGCTTGAGCATTATAACCTCCGGAAGAAGCAGCGGACGCCGCTATACCGCGGTTTGCGGCGCTTATGGTCGTCTTCCGCGCCCATCGACCGCCGCTGTATTCTGATAGCCAATGGGCCCCAAATGCGCCCAAAACTTCGGGAAACATCGGTAAAATACGTCAACATACGACCTGAAATGATTGAAAACGCAAGAGCTGGCAAAGTTAACTAAGTCTCATAACCCAAAGGTCGGAGGTTCAAATCCTTCCCGCGCAATTACTTAGCGCATTTCGCCATCAAAGTTTTGGCCCAAAGCTTTCCTCCCCCACCAAATGCTGCTCTTTCTGACGCTTTTTCAGGGGGTTGTCCGTAACGACCACCAGACATCCAACCCAACGAGTTAAGGTCGGTATTTGCTGCCTGTCCTTGGCGAATTCCTGAAATCACGCGGCAATCGGCGTCTGGTAAAGGCCGCGACAGTGCTGCTGCCACTGGTATGAGGAGAAGTTTAATGGCGTCCGCGGGGCCTCGGGGGGCTGGCGGCCGCCTCCCAAGCCCGAGTGCACACTTTGTCGATTGAAATAATCCTGGAAGAGTCGGAGTTTTTTCTCCAAATCGCCTGCCGTCCAGAACAATGCGACCGACCGCTCGACGTGGATGAAGAGGGAGCGGTAGTCCTCTATTTAACCCATTCGGGCGCTGTCTTCGTGAATTCCCACGCCTCGATACAGGGCGCGCAGTTCGGCGCAATTGGACGCGCAAGAATCTTCTGCTCGACATCTGCCGCATCCTTGCCGGCGCTCGAATTTAAAATGCACGCTGTTTCAAGAGCGCAATGCCCACCATTATCCAAATCCTTAACGGCATCTTCGCCAATAACCAGATTCCGATGTCCGCGGATCAGATGAGCGACTTCGTGTAACGCCGTTCGCGCAACGGCATCGTCTGGAATGTGACCACCTTTCTTTAATGATTTTGATTTTTCCGTCGCTGACCCAATGCCGTAACGTCCACTCGGAAATTCGCAGATAAACAGCTGCCTCCGTCGTGGTCAGCAGGTCCGATGGTTGAAGTTGTGATGGAAGTGTTGGAAACGGACATCTTCGCCTTTAGCGTGATGAGATGAAGCAAAGTGGGCCCGCCAATTTCAGAGGGCACCATTTTCAACCTAAAATCGTCGCGACTTGCGATCAGGAGTTCTGACCTTGCAGAAGAACGGATTTAAACGTTGGGTTTAAGACCAACCTGCCGCAGGTTTTTAGCCTTGGTTAAACCAGCAGACGCTGAAATCCGTGGGAATCAGCGGAAGTTTCCCGAGCACGTCGTCCGCAAAGTTGGCTCTTCGCGTCGTCATAAGCGCTGCGCAATGGTCTCATCGACACGTGTGGGTGGCGAATTCCTAAATTAGGCCGATTTTGGGCGGTTTCTCATATCCGATTTTCCGATTACAAGAATATGAACGAGATCAGCTGAGTCGGGAATGAAGTAACAACTGTGTAATATCGGCGGCTCGTGCTCCGCGTCAGACCTAATTTCTCACAGCGAACCGAATCGCTTTCCGCCAATCATTTCAAACAGTTCGAATATTTGGACATTACGGGCATGGCCCCAGCCTATGTGAATCACCCTGCCGTGAATGAAACGGGATTGGATGGAGCCTGGGATTTCGACCTCATGTGGACGGGGCTCGGGTCGCTTAATGGCCGCGTCAACATGGGCCAAACCGGCGACAGAACCGAGGCAAAAGCCCAACTCGGCAGTCTTACGTTCTTCGAGGCGATCGAAAAGCAGCTTGGCCTCAAGCTGACGTTGCAGAAACGTCCCATGCCGGTTTTGATCATTGATCACCTTAACCCAAAGCCCATCGAGATTTAATTGGCAGCACCCGCATTTTTGTCCCATCAATAAAAAGGAATTTCAAGCAGCCCGCTCAAAAGCAAGTGATTCTGGGCTCGCGGCTGAATCTCCTTTTTTAATGCTGAGACGAAATGCGGGGCCGCCATCGGACTGCCGTATTAAGAACTGATACCTTTGTTTCGACTTTGTTGCCGTTCGTTGCCTAAACCCAACCGCAAAAACACCTCCATTTTACACCACTATGGTGCATACTGGTGTCATGACATCCAGAGACAAGACTGTTCGCCAAAGCGTGACTCTTCCAGCGAAAGTGGCAACCCAAGTCCGCAGCATGGCAAAGCGTCGGCGCCTGAGCGCGAATCGAATGCTGGTTGAACTCCTGGAAGAAGGTATCGAGGCGAAAAAACAGAAGGAGAAAGCCTTCTTCGAACTTGCTGAGCACTTTCGAGCCGCAACGGATCCGAAGGAGGTCGAGCGCCTTGGCGAGGAGCTCGGACAGATGGTCTTTGGCAGGTAATGCCAAAGATCCAACAGTGGGCCAAGTTTCCCGAGGCGCTGCGGCGACACCTGATCGAGAGAATGAGCGATCGCAGCATCACCCTTACGGACTTGAATCAGCTGCGACTGTGGGTCGAAGCAAATCCTGAAGTTCCCGTGGGAGACTGGTACAAAGATTTCGGATCGTTCAAGCTGTGTGGAGAAGGGGTATATCCGAAAACTTTCCTCCTGCCCGGGCAGCCAGCTCGCGGAACCAAGCTGTAGGCGGTTTGTTTTCCCTTCTGCCGTTTGCGGCCGGCCGGATAGAACCCCACAATGAGGAATGGCCGGAGACAGGTCCCCAACGACGCTTGATTTTGAAGTCTTCCTGACACTCAATTCATGCTCACAAAATGCTCACAGAAATTCGAAAACAAGGGGTAAAACCGGACATCAGTAGCCACGAAATGCTATGAAACAAAAGGACCGGACATTATTAAATTGTGCTCATAACCCAAAGGTCGGAGGTTCAAATCCTTCCCCCGCAATTTCAGGGGCCGCTAACAAGCGGCCCTTTTTCTTTTGGTTACAAGCTTCGGTTCTCATTTTCATCCTTCAAAAAATCGGGAGGAAAACTAGCATTCGGGGCAAATCCTTCCCAAACGCCCACCCGATACTTCATGCATTCCGCCGGGCGGCGAGCAGATATTTACGGAAGGCTGGCGGTCTGGAAATGGCGGCAGTTCAACTCGGACACAAGCGATGACGACAACCGATGAGCATTCCAACGATCGAGACATGGATCATTTGAAGAGCCGGCGGATTTGAAGAATCCTGGATTTACGACCGAACCGCGCCCAACGGACTGGAGGCCATTCCCCACGTGAAGTTCGGCCGCCAAGTGCGGTTTGACGTCGAGTCCGAGGAATTCCAAGCATGGCTGAAGTCGCATGGAGTCATTGCCGCCCCCAGGACATTGTCGTATCAAACGCACGGCGAAACGAGGATTTCCCGAGGCGGCAGCGTCAAGAACCACTTCTTATGTATAACAAGGGCTACGTGTGCTTGTTGAAGAAGCAAGAGCGCCCACTCTTATCGACGGCTCATAACCCAAAGGTCGCAGGTTCAAATCCCCCGCAATTTCGGGAGGCTGAACAAGCCACGAATTGAACGACTTTAAATCCTTTAATCGTCCAATTCGTGGCTTATTTGGTCGTCAACCGCAAAGCGTTGCCGTTCCCCGTATTTAGATGACCATACGGGTGACGGAGTCGGAGTATGGAGTGTAGCCTTCTGCGCCGTATGCACAGACTTGGACTGCATACGTGATGCCCGGCGTCAGGTTGTTGAGTGCTACGGCCGTCCTCGCGTTCGGGACGGTC
The DNA here is from genome assembly GCA_963738025.1 of uncultured Acidobacteriota bacterium. Classification (GTDB taxonomy): domain Bacteria; phylum Acidobacteriota; class Terriglobia; order 20CM-2-55-15; family 20CM-2-55-15; genus 20CM-2-55-15. The sequence goes on from CAVTWA010000006.1 coordinate 119,968, forward strand.
ACAGTCACCCAGACGATTGGCGTGGCGCCGCCCGGACCGACCTGTCCGCAGCGGACGAGGTAGTGCTTCGCCGCCCTGCCGGCAGATCTGATCCGCGCCAGCAGTTGCCCGGTTACGCCTTGATCGAGTCCTTCGACCACAGGCGGAGCGAGCAGCGCCCCCGGAGTGCGACTGGCCGACCGCGCCTCGAAGCCGCTGGTCAGGAACGTATTCATATCGTCCTTACAGTTCAGCTCCACGTGCAGCGCGAGGGCCCGCAGCATCCGGATCAACTCTTCTCCCAGCGTGTTGCGCTGGGTGATGGCTTTCCTGCCGCCATCCCTCGCCTCTCCGATGGAAACGGAGTAAGCGTCCAGCTTGGCCTTGAACACATTGAGATCGATCGGAAGATTCGTAAAATTCACGTTTCCGTTCAATCCTGTCCACACGGCCTGGGCTGAAGCGAAAAGTTGCTCGGGCATTTTCCTGCTGAAATCCACTACTGCTTTGATTAACTTCGGTACTTTTGTCATTGTCATTTGCCTCTTTTTTTTGTTTTGAAAGTTCGAAACGCTTTTGCGTTTCGGTGTTGTTCACACGTCCCTATAAGTGCACGGCGCGGACCAAACCGGCCGCCTTAGGTTTCCTGCGCAAAATCAAATACTTGCGTGTCGCCGCGGATTGTGGGAACTGTCCTGAAAATCGGAATCGTCCGCTTTACAGGACTGAACACGCGAAGCATATAAAGCGCGGAGCGCGAGCCCGATAGGGCGAAGCATATAAAGGATGACGTCGAATTATCCGGACCGGCCACTGGTCGGTTGCAGCGCGAAACTCGAGGAGATGCGCGATGAGATCGCTAGGAACGCGCCGGTCAAGGCCACCGTGACGGGCGCTGCGACCACAGCTGATCGACTTACTCCAGCAGTATTCCTGGCCCGGAAACATCCGGGGACTCCAGAACGTCATCCGGAGAGCGTCTTCAAGGGAAAAAAACGAGGTGATTCGGTTGGAAGACCTGCCGTTCGAGTTCGTTTAGAAGACAGCCGCGCCTCCCATCACGCTCGGCATCAGGAGCGCATGCAATAACATTTATGCAAGCTCGTTGCCGCCGCGTTGAATCATTCTCAGGGCGATCGGACCCAGGCGGCAAAGTTACTCGGAATCAGCGGCTCCCGGTTTTTACGATTTGGTCAAAATCCACGGTTTTGGGTACAAAACCCGGCAACAATGGTCAGGAACCGGCGTGGTTCGAATGAGTTACGGGAAAATGCAATTTGGTCGCCGACAAGCGCCTGCTACGACGACCAAATTCAAATTGGTTGTCGTCAAGCCCGTGCTACGACGACCAAATTCCAAATTGGTCGTCGTCAAGCCCGTGCTACGACGACCAAATCCAAATTGGTTGTCGTCAAGCCCATGCCACGACGACCAATTCCAAATTGGTCGTCGTCAAGCCCGTGCTACGACGACCAATTCCAAATTGGTTGTCGTCAAGCCCGTCCTACGACGACCAATTCCAAATTGGTTGTCGTCAAGCCCGTCCTACGACGACCAATTCCAAATTGGTTGTCGTCAAGCCCGGCTACGACGACCAATTCCAAATTGGTTGTCGTCAAGCCCGTCCTACGACGACCAATGCAATCTTCTCGTCGATGAGGTGAAAGGGGGACAAGGATGCATTCCTCCGGGAGTTCAGTTCGGACTGACGCAAGGACTGCTTCAGCTGTCCGGCGAAGAAGTTCTGCTTTCGGATTAGCTACTTGAAACCCTTTCGCTCGAAGCCCAACGGCACCTCGAACGGGGCTGCACGGACACATGGCGGCCGGCAGCAGGCTTCGGCGTACTTCATGGGACTGAGCCGGACAATGTATTACAGGCGCTTTCGCGTCACTTGAAGCCTGTTGGACATCCTGCTGCGACTCCAACCAACGTCATCGTCCACAGCCGGTTGCAATGAAGCGATCGAACAGTCCCCAGCGTGAAAGAGCGGATACGCCGCGAGGCTGGACCACGTGTGTCGATATCGTATCGCTCGGGAAGGTTGCACGATCTACAAGGAGAACGCGATATCCCTTGCGCGAGAGAAGCATGGCCGTTGGTGATCCGCCGCATCGAGCTCCAACAACAATCACATCGTAACTTGCATTCATTTCCAGCTCCTTGGACTGAGAGAGTACTGCGAACCGGCGGCACATAAACAAACTAAAGGAAAATCCTGCATGGCTGTTCACGGCGCCTGACGTAGCGGCCGCGCTTTCGGATTGCGCGGCGGCGGCAAGAGGCCTGGCACAAACAATCAGATAAGCAGGAGGGACGAGGCCGAACCGTCTGTCACAGGAGTTCCGTCGTGAATCGCGGCTGGGCGATTCACGACGGATTATGGAATGGACTTAGCGGGCCGCTTTGGTGTGTTTGGCGAAGAACGCAAAGATATCCGGAGCTCCGGAGGTAAGCACGCTTCCGTGATCGCCTCCCGGGACTTCGACGTACTGATACGTCATCTTGAGGTCCTTCATTTTCTCAATCCATAGTCGCGTGCCGGCAACGGGGACCAGTGTGTCCATATCGCCCTGAACGATGATCATCGGAATGTTCTTTGCAGGTTCGAGGCTGTAGTTAACCGGAGTGAGCCCCGCAGGCGCAGTAGCCGGCGCTTCAGCACCGACGGCTGCCCAGATCGACGCGTATTTCACACCAAGATAAATGGAGCCGGCTCCGCCCATGGAATGGCCCATGAGATACGTTCTGTTCTCATCGATATTGAATTCCTTGCGGATCATATCCAGAACGTTCATCACGTCCTTTTCACTGGCTGCATGTAGCTTGTCGGGATCCGTAAGGGCAGTCCCTCCGGCGGTAATTGCGGTCGGTAACGGGCCTCGTCCTGTTGTGGGTGCGCCCTGAGGTGCTCCTGCCGGAGGCGCTCCATTAGCACCGCGGGGACCTCCGGGGCCTCCCGGCCCGCCACGGCCGCCGCCGGTTCCGAATCTCGCAGGAGTTCCATACCAGCCGCCCGAGTTATAACCCATCGGGCCGACTATAATGTAGCCACCCTCTTCCGCCAACTGCAGCGCATTCGCGCGCATCATAGTGTTTTGATCGCCGCCCAATCCGTGAAGCGCAACGATGAGTGGATTCTTCTTATCCTTGCTTACCTTCGAAGAAACAAACACGGCATAGGGAAGTTTTTCGTTCGTCTCTGCGAAAACGTAAGTGCGCTGCTGAACGCGAGGATCGACAACTCCGCGGCCGCCGCGTTGACCGGTCGCCACCGCAGCGCCAGGTGCCGGTTGTTGGCCGGGCTGTTGCGCGAGTTGAACATGTGTCGAAACAATCAGGAATCCCGCGGCCAACGCCGTAAGCACCGCCGCTTTCCTTGCAGAAAGTGAACTCATCGGTCCTCCTATATATAAAGGATGCTGGTGACGCAGTGGATTATATACACGAACGGATAATCTATTATGCGGAAATCCTTCGCATTGAAATCGACTGTGTTGAGTTCAAGGCGCAGCGCATATCGATCACGGATTGCTAGTGGTCCAGTTGCGCACCGGGTGAAGCCGGCGTATCGTTCGTGCCGTTTACGACAATTGCCAGAAGTCGCCATAGGATGGTAATCACAATGATCCAATCAGTGACCGATCGCAAAGTAGAAGCACGCCGAGTCGCGCTTGCGAGCGCCATCGGCACCACCATCGAGTGGTACGACTTTTTCATCTACGGCACTGCCGCCGCTGTAGTGTTCGCGCCGCAGTTCTTACCGCAGGTTTCTGCGCTCGCCGGTATTCTCAGTTCTTACGCGACATTTGCTCTCGGATTTGTTGCGCGTCCACTCGGTGGAATCGTCATGGGGCATTTCGGCGACCGCGTTGGGCGGAAGTCGACACTCGTCTGGTGCCTTCTGTTGATGGGACTCTCAACTTTTGCCGTAGGTCTTCTGCCAAACTATGCACGGATCGGCGCGTGGGCTCCGGAACTGCTTGTCTTTTTTCGATTCCTCCAGGGATTCGCACTGGGAGGCGAGTGGGGCGGCGCTGTATTGATGTCCGTGGAGCATGCACCACAGGGCAGGCGGGGTCTCTTCGGAAGCTTCGTCGCTCTCGGATTGCCCGCCGGTATTATTTTATCGAACCTGGTATTTCTGATTGCCTTATCACGTCACGGGTGCACCGAATACAGGAAATGACCTGTGGTTGCTGCCGCTCGAAGGGGATCGTAAGCCGGTGCCTCTGCTGCGCACACCTTTCAACGAAGGTCAGGGCAGCTTCTCGCCGGATGGGCGCTGGATCGCCTATACATCGAATGAGTCCGGCCGCGGTGAGATTTACGCCCGGCCTTTCATTTCGTCGGGCCCTTCCGGCCCGTCATTTGGTGAAGGCAAATGGCAGATTTCCAAAGACGGCGGAACGGCTGCGAAATGGCATAGCGATGGTAAGGAAATCATCTTCCACGGGCCGACCGGGGCGCCGCTTGCTGTCGATGTGACTGCAAGCGGGTCTGCATTACAGATAGAAACTCCGAAGCAGTTGTTCATGGCTCCCAACACTGCCGGATGGGACGTCAGCTATGACGGTAAGCGATTCCTCATGATTATTTCGCCTGGCCAACAGAATCATACCCAGACACAGATCATCGTTGTCCTGAACTGGCAGGCCGCTTTACGCCGCTGAGATGGATAAGCCACGGATTGAATCCGTTCAATTCGTGGCTTATCCATCTTGTCACCAGTGTGTCGGCGATCCGTCCGGACGGAGATACGTCGGGCCGGGGCCTCCTTCGGTCATTGCTTCCACAAACGTGAGCTGCTTCTCATCGACAGAGACGCCGAGTCCCGGTCGATCGTTGGGCCACACCTTTCCGTTCCGGAAGTCGAGAAACTCGGGCATGTACGGCACAGGCCGATCGTGCTGGTTGTATTCCATGAGGACCTGCCCCGGGAAAGCCATCATCGTGTGCATGTGGCCGACTGTCGCAATGGGGCCGGTGAAGTGCGGCATGATCCCGACTTTGTGCAGATCACAGAGCGCCATGATTTTGAGCATCTCGGTAATGCCGCCGACGTTCGGCAGCGATGCCCGTGCAAAGTCGATATCGCGCTGTTCCACGAGCGGACTGAAGTCCGCCCGCGTCCCCCATTCTTCCCCGGCGGCCAGAGGTATTGCAGTCATCAAGCGCAGTTTCGGGATCTGCGTGCGAAACTGTTCCTCGCGCAGCGGATCTTCGGCGCAAAAGGGCCGCGTCGGCGCAATCAAGTTACAGACCTCGACGGCTTCGGGAAAATCGAAGCTCTGGTGCAGGTCGATCATCCAGTCGCCATCCGGACCGATGCCTTCGCGAATCTGTGCTGCGGCTTCGCCGATTTCCCGGATGCGCGAGCGCGAGTTGAAAGTGCCGCGGCTTCCCGTCACGCCGGGAGGCGTCTCAGACGCATTAGCGCCGCGCGAGCCCCGGCCCCGGGGGCCCGCGGCTCCGCCGGCTGGTGTAGGAGCGATCGAGCTATCCACTCGATAGACCCGGTAGCCTGCCGTCATCGTCGCCGCCGCGCGCTCCTTTAAGCTCATCCGCTGCAACTCATTTTGCGGGATCAGACCTTGCGGGACGCCGTTCGTCGCATAGAGCTCGATGTGCTGGCGCGCTTTTCCGCCGAACAATTCGTACAGAGGTGTTTGCAGCGCCTTACCTTTGATGTCCCACAGCGCGACATCGAGCGCGCCCAGCGCATGCAACCGTTCCTTCCCAGGTGAATAGAATCCGTCCATGAACGCGTGTTGCCAGATGAATTCCGTATCGAACGCGTTCTTGCCGATCACGCTGCGCGCCACATTGCGAACGGTGTCCGGCGATCCGCCTTGACCGATACCCGTGATGCCGCCTTCCGTATCGACAAGCACGACCATGTTGCTCTGCGGAAAAGCCTGCGGGCCGTTGGACTGATAGTTTGGTGGATAGTAGCAGCGGATCCTGGTGACGCGATTGACCGGCAGCTTTGCAGCCGCCGCTTTTGTGACCCAGGAAGGCATCGCCAGCGCGGCTGCGGCGGCTGCCAAGGTCTTGGTGAACACCCTGCGATCCGTCTTCACATTCCTCCCGTTCCCTGGTGGGCCCCCTGTCTACGACCGTGGGCCATAATGCGTCGGCTGATCACCAAATTCGATTGCACCCAGGTCCGGCGCACGGCCGGCAAACCCGTCAGTCACATTCGGCAACGGAATACCGCGATCGATTACGGGAGAGCCGGGCTTCAGTCGGAAATCGATATCCTTCGCATCGTATAGTTTCTGCACTGTGCGTGTATCGTGCGCGTCCAGGCGCGGCACATTCATGAAGGCGTCGTAGCCGATCAGAAGACTGTGCGCGTCCTGGTTGGTGGCCTTTTGATAGTCTTCCAGACTCTTGTAGCCCCGGTTTTCAATCTGTGCCTGACGGCCACGGCTCGCGTAATCTGCAGGTACATTCCATACAGGCGAATTCCATTGGAACGACACCGGCGCTCCCGGATTCGGACTGAAGCCGTTGTAATCGGACGATGTATAGTTCGTGTATGTCGTGAAGCCAAACACGGCAGGTGAAGCGCCGCCGGTTCCACCCAATCCGGCATTTGCATTCTGGGCCAGGATCAGGTTGTTGCGGAAATGTGTGTTGGAAGTCGTACCGCCGGACACCTCGCCAAACAGCGTGTTGTTATAAAACAGGATGCCGGCGCCTCCTCCAAACCGTACTTGTCCGCCAGGTACGTTGTATGAGACGTTGCGGATCCAATAAATGGGTCCGCCAAGCGCAGGCTGATTGCAAAGCGGCTGCGAAGCGCTGTTCATCATCAGATTTCGCATGACGCGCACGTTGTGCATGCTGCCATCGATCTCGAATGCATCGTCGTGAAAATTCGTCATGTAGTTGTTGTAGTAATCGATCGAGACCGTCCGGCGGTCGAAGTAGTCGCGGGGAGGATATTTCGGCCCGTCAATCGCGGCCGATCCGTCAGGATTGCCATAGGTTTCCGTATCGATCCCATCGTGAAAATTCGCCACGTAGTTGTAAGCGATAACGTGACCGGGGCCGTAGACTTTCACAGCGATGTAAGACGCCATCTTCGGCGGAAAGACCTGCCCGTCGACGCCAGCGAATTGAGCCCAGAAGTTGCCTGCCCAGGAAATCAGATGCTTCGGGTCGTTTCGGCCGATGAAATAATTGTCGGCGATATAGAAGTTTTGCGAACCAGAGTAATTCGTGTAGACGCCCATTCCGATGTCTTCAAACCGGCAGCGCTTAACTGTCAGTCCTTTCGACCCTTCGATAAATTGGGTGCCCGCCCAGATTGCGATTTCCGTGTTTCGGATCGTCAGGCCTTCGAAGTACGTGTAATTCCCCGCTTTGACATTGAACAAATTGAAGGCGCCGTTTCCGTCGAAGATCGCCTCGCCGTCTCCGGCACCCTTGATCGCAATCGGCTTCTCCGCTGTGCCGCTGGCTGTCAGGTAGTATGTGCCGTCGAACGGAACCGTACTGATCGAAAGGTCGTTGGTGTAGATGTACCGGTCATACTTGTACAGTCCTGCGTGAACCAGAATGGTGTCGCCCGGTTTAACGCGGGGCCTGGAGGCCGTCGCCCAGTCGGTTCCGGCACACGTCAAGTAATAGGCGCACAACAAGCCTTCGAACGCCGGCTGAATCTTCGTTCCTTTATAACCGTGCGGATAAACGTGGTAGACCTGCCCGCCCTCATAGGGTTTGGGCTCAGGTCTGGTGCGCACCGTAACGATCTTCTCGGGTTCTCCCCGCACGCCATCAGGATCCGACATGACAAATCGCGCTTCATACGCCGTGTCGGGCTCGAGGTCGAGGATACTGCCCGCAAACATATTCGGCGAGATCATATCAAGCCGGTCGCCCTGAAAAATTTCTTCATTCTGCAGCCGGAGGAGAGGGAGAGCTTTCTTCCAGGCGGATTCCCCTTTTTTCCGGTAAGAAACGTCAACAGCGGAATTCCTGTTCGCGTCGCCATCGATGAACCACTCGAAGCCCAGATTGATCAGGGTGGGTGGATCGATCAAGAACTCACCCGGCGAAACGGCATTGGAATTCTGCGCGGCAGAACTGGCCCGGACCGAACTCGCCACCTGCAAAGAAAACAACAAGCACAAAAAGCCGGTTCTTAACGTCTTCATATGTTCTCCGATCGTCCAACGGCATCATTTCTATTTCGCGCCGACGCGCAATTTCGACGCCTGGGCGCATTCCGTCATAACGGTGAAGTAGCGTTGCACAGCGTCCGTGCCGACGACGAAGGGATTTTCCTCTCCGGCCTCCCGCTTGAGACCGGTAAGCCGCGCCTTGGTGTACGCGCCGTCATATTCACTGTGATTGGAAAGCAACACCGAAGCGCCGGCATCGGCCGCCGCTTTGGCGATCTTCTTTTGAGAGGCGATGTATTCATCCCATTTGGCGCCATTGGTGCCAAATGCGCCGGTGAGCGTTCCGCCGGAATAAGCCACCATTACTGTCTTGCCCTGGTCCTGCACCGGGAACACATAGGACAACGTGCCGGGCGTGTGTCCCGGTGTCGGGATGATATCGACCGTGGTCTCGCCCAGAGTAAGCTTCAACCCCTCCGGCCCTACGGTGATATCCCGTTTGGGTAAGCCACCCGCTGCGGTCGCCGGCCGTTGAAGCGTGGCCTCCCAGTCGGGCGCGCCCATCACCACCTTCGCGCCATAACGGCTCTGCAGTAACGCAGCACCCTGATCATGGTCGCCATGGGCATGGCTGATGATCACATATTTAATGTCACGCGGATTCAGGCCAAGCTTGCCAAAGCCTTCGACAATCTCCGGCTCGATTGCCCAGCTGAAATTCGTATCGATCAGGATGATCCCGCCGCTGGTTCTGAGCGCCCACGAGGAGTGCTGGCGCGTACCTAACCAATACAGGTTGTCGAATACCTTATACGGCGACGCATACCACCCCGCTCTATCGGGTGTGGCCGGCGCAGCAGCCGCCCCGCGTCCAGCCGCGCCGCGCGGTGCGCCGCCGCGCGCTCCTCCCGGCGCAGCGCCGGGCAGGCAAAGATTGACAAACGTGTCGCGGAAGTTCAGCCCCGCCGCCGCCTTCGCGCCAGCGATATGCGAGTCTATTTCTCCCGGCGTTTGCGAAAATCCAACGCTGCACATGACGAGTAGTGAAGCGGCAAACGTGTAAAGCGAGTAAGTCTTCATCAATGTCTCTCCTCTTATTTGTTGGCTTATTCCACCGCGAGTCCGGGAATCTGCGCCGCACTCTAGCGCTTTTGCCGGCGGTGGAGCAATCGATAAGAGCCCACTCCTGGAATTCCCCCAAATGACTCGATAAACATCTGATCACGAACTACTATCATCAGGTTCACGCGCAGCATCTCGGGCTGGCGATTTACGGAGGAATCTACGATCCGGGGTCGGCGCTCGCGGATGTCGACGGCTCCCGCAAAGATGTAATCGATGAAATCCGGAGACTCGGAGTTCCAGGCGAGCGGTCCACAGATGTCGACATATCTGGATTGGGATCGCGCAGTCCTCGAAGCTCAGTGAGAGATGTAATCACACTCCGCCGAAAAGCCGCTCCGTGAGCGCATTCTTATTTACTTGCCGCCAGGCGTGTAGCCCTTCCACACCCACTCAAAGGCTTCGGGCATCGTCTGAAGTTGCACGCGCTGATCGACGTGGCCGGCGGCCTCGGAAAAAACGAACTGGTATGGATATCCTTTGGCCTTCAACACGGCCGCCATCCGGTTATTGGCAATCACCCAGTTGCGCATCTGCTCGGCAGGAGAGGTCGCCCCGAGGTCGTTCTCACTGACGTGCATCCAGATCCGCAACGGCTTGCGCTCGGAATTTGGGACAAAAGTCTGGTGGAAGTCCCACGCGCCGTTTGGCGCCGTGGCGTTGCGCTGGAGTGCGACGAACGTCCCCGAATAGCTGATGACGCGGTGGTACAGGTTCGGATTCAGCCACGCCATTGTGAGCGCGGCAGCGGCGCCCGAGCTCATACCGAACACCGCACGGCCTTCGGGATCCGTTGTGAACGCCACCTGGTAATCCTTCGCGATGCGGGGCAGCACTTCTGTCTCGATGAAATTCGTGTACCGATCTGAAACCGTGTCGTATTCGATCGATCGCTGAGCGCCCGACCCTGGAGCAATCAACACGGCGACGATCGGCGGAATCCGCTTCTCATGGATCAGGTTGTCGAGCATTGGCGGCATGAAAGCCTTATCCGACACCGGATTCGCCGGATCACCGATGTACGTCTGCCCGTCCTGTACGACGATGAACGGTGTTGGCGTGTTCGGTACGTACCCGGCGGGAATGTAGACGGCGACCTGACGCTGGAAAGTCTGATGCTGCGGCGGTTCGGCCGTCGCAGCGGCCTCACCGCGTGCTCCTCGTGCGCCGCCCACCGGCGCCGTCGGAAAGATTTTGCTTTCAGCCGAGTTCATGGTGAAACGGATCAGGCGCCCTTTCGGGACGTTCGGTTTTTCGCTGAACGCCGGATCCGGTGCATAGGGCGGGGCGATTCGAAAATTGCCATCAATGTCCAGTCGTACGGGCACAAGGGCCGGCGCGGTCGACGGTCGCGGCCCGGCCGCTTGAGGTGCGGCGTTCTGGCCGCCGCGTTGCGCGTAAAGACCCGCAGTCAGCGCACCGGCAACGGTGAGAACGGCCAACAAACGATGAATGCGCCCTTTTCCGAGATTCAGCATTGAAAAGCCTCCAGTTCAGATGGGTATGATGTGGGCATGAGCAAATCATAGATTCACCTCCCTTGCAAGTTCAACGCAAGGAACGGGAATCCGTCTTCCATTTAGAATCAGTACACAGCCCGCACGAGTTGCCTGCAAAGTATCCCTTTCCCCTGGCGCTGGTGTCGTTCATCAACTGCCATTTAAGCCAGGCCACAGCAGTCACACCAAAAGCTCCGCCATTGTCTTCGTTGTATGTGCCACCATGACCGACGGACGGATAGACGCCGTAAAACACGGGCACGCGGGCAGGCAAAGTTTCGAAGTCACGCTTGCCGTTGGCATATGCGATGTCGCTTTCGCCGCCGGTGACGATGATCACAGAGGAGTGCAGGCCGGCGAAGATCGTCTCATCCGGCTGAAGCAAGCCGCTGTTCCAGATACCAACAGTGGCAATTCGCGGATCCGCAGAGACGTTGTACGCCATGAGGCCGCCGCAGGACATTCCCATTGCCGCAACGCGCGTGGTGTCCACCTTCTGATAGAACCGACTCGTGGGATCGGCGGCCTCGCGAGCCAGCCAGTCGATTGCGGCAGTCAGAGGAGTACCGTCAGCGTTGATGCTGACGGGCGGAGCCTGTCCACCCCGCGCACCACCCGGGGCTGCAGCGCCCGGTCCACCACGCGGCGCGCCCGCGGGGGCTTGACCACGCGGAGGTGCCGCGGTGCCTGCACTTGCGCCCGGTCCGCCGCCGCGCGCCGCGGGCACCACCGGCGGGCCATCCGCTACGATCACAAATCCGTAGGACGCAATTTCGGAGAGGAACTCGGGAAAGGTCAGGCCGTTCTTTACGCAGGCGCCTTCACCCCAGACCACCACGGGATGTTTCGAAGGTCCCAGTGTCGCGGGACGATACACCGTGTGGGTGGCGAGCTTCTGATCGTGTTCCACGACAACCGGATACGGGCCCGACGGCGGCGCGCCTTTCTGCGTGACATCGACTACTTTTATCTGCGTCTCCTGTCCCGTCATTGAAGACGCGAAGACACTCAATGTGACAAGAAGCGCTACTACGAAGACATATGCAAATTTTCGCGAACTGCTGAAGTTCATACCAGTCCTCCTGGTTTCAAATTCCGATTGTGCCCCAAAATCAGCGCGTACTTTCGTACATGGTGATGCCCACGCCGCCCGGCTTCATACCCGGTGGGGAGCTCAGGAACTGTCCCGTATTCAGAAATGCATAAGGACTATCGGTCCGCACCTCGAAGGTCGGCACCAAAGCGCCGGAACCGGTGTTTCGAACGATGATGATGTCGCCATTGCTGGCCTGCCACAGATAGCGCGCGTCGATAGCCGGAGGACCTGACAGGTTCTGGTAATCCGCTCCACCAAAAAGCACCTTGCCCGGAATGCGCCCGCTCAATTCGCCGCCAGTGATCGGGATGATGTTTCGATTTCCCCGTTTGCTCGGACCAACGGATTGACTGGGACTCAACGTGACCGTTTCCGTGATCAGCACGCCACCTTGCTTTTCCCCCGGATCCGCCTTTCGAAAATCCCAGGGCTGACTCGGCACGCCCGACGGTTTGCCGATCCGGACCATGTCTGCAGGGTCCGGATCAGGAGTGACGCCGGAGACGTCATAGATTCGCATCGTCATGGTCTTCGCCGCAGCATTCAGGACGCGCCGAGCGAGATACTTTCCGGAATTGAGCCACGCAAACGAGCCGGCATTCGGCGCTTCGAAATCCATGACAACGCGGACATCGTTCGCACCTGCCCCAGTTCCCGCGGCGTGCACATAGACATACTTTCCATCGCTCGTCTTGAGGACGAAGAATTGTTCGATCTCGATCGTGCCGTTTGAGAGAATCAGCTCCAAGTCCAGGGCTCCGGGCATGACAGAACCCGAGAGCTTTGTACCCGACAAAGTGCCGTCCTGAACGACAGCGACTTGCCGGTCCCCGTAGGGTGTCTTACCAATGTTCGCCACTCTCTCGAGCTTCATCTCGGCCTCAAAGATCAAAGCCCCGCTCTCAGGACTCGGAATACCCTCCGCCATACCGCAGTTCCATGAATTTTGAGGCACGAGCACCTTTGCGTTTTGAGCGCTCGCCTGGACCGGCGGGAGAACCAGGCAAAGAGCGACGAGAACAATTGAAAGGATGCGTTCGGTCTTCATTCCGTCACCAATGCCTAAGGTACGGCGCACGCGTAAGACGCCGCTTCGGTGCGCGCGCCTGAGTTGTATTTCGGATAGGTGGGATACGAGCACAAGGGCAGGCTTCCCGCGCTACCGGTAACCGTCGCCGACTTGGGCGGCGGTGTTCCCTTTTCTACCCAATCGAGCAACATGGCGACCCGATCGAACCGGCTGGGAATCTGCGTCGCGGAAATCGTCTGACCGTCACCGTTCGCGGTATAACTCGAACCGGTAAGGCCGTGGCCTGTCTGCGGAATCACATAGAATCGCGCAAACTCATCGACTGCCGGGCGACCCATCTTGTCGATCACCGATTGGTAATAGTCGAGTTGAGCTCCCGGGGAAGCGAGCGTGTCGTTGGTCCCGATGGCGACAATCATCCGGCCGCCGCGTCTGGCGAACGCGGAAAGATCGGGGTTGGTGGAGTCCAGCCAGGCAGAGATCTCTTCGCGGCGAGCATTCAGAGCGCCGCCTTCGACGTAATCGAGAGCATTAGCTCTCGTGTTCTTCATCAAGAAGCCCGTCACTCCGAGAACACCAAGATGCGAATGATTCTGCGCATTCTCCGCCGCGCCTTCCTGGCCTTTGAAACGGACGTTCATGATGAGGCCACTCCCCGAAGGATCGATATTCGGCACCCACATGCCGAACGTCTTCGTTCCGTTCGCAAGCGGCGTTGCGAACTTGTACCGGCTGTAAACAAGCTTCAGCGTCGAGATCTGGCCATCCGTGAAGCACGCGTTCACGCTCGTATCCGCCGGATTGGGATCGACGTTGTTCGGGCAACGCTTTGGCGCCCACGGATTACGATCGGGCGCACCCTGGCTCATGTCGAAGATGGCGCGACAGGCCATGTAGTTATTGATGATGCCGTCCGCAAGTCCGTCGAGCTTGTCACACTGACGGACAAACTCGCCACGAATAGCTTCGACCTTAGCCGGAGTAACCCAGTTCGCCATCGGCTTCTCCTGAATGCGGATCAACTCCGGGCCAAGCATCAAGGAAGAGAAACTTACAATCGGCACATTCGCTGCAATGCCGTTGTAGTCGCCTGGATAGCGCTGTGCGACAGTCAGTGCCTCGCGGCCGCCCTGCGACGTACCGACAAAGTAATTGAACTGTGGGCGCTCACCGTACAGGCGTTCCATAAGAACCATCGCCGCATCGTGAGTCTTCTTCAGCTGCATGTAGCCCAGGTTCCTGATTGCTTCGTCACTGAGAGCCCAGTCATCGCCTGAAGGTCCAGCAGCAGGTGCAGCGCCACCACGCTGCGGACCGAATCCACTTTGCTGATGGCCCGAGTCGCTGCCATAGGTAGCGAAGCCGCGCTGCAACAATGTCGCAGCCTCACCTGCAGTCAGATTCGGGATAGAGCCGTTCATGCCGCCGCCACCCAGCTGCACGGCGTGACTCGTCCACGAGGCCGGAAGCACGACTCGGAAATTAATGGGACGTCCATTGGCACTGGTATCGGTCGGCGACATCGCCCCATCGATGGAACAATAAGACGGCGCGTTACCTGCGGCAGCCACCCAGCGAGGCGCAGCAAGAGTGGCCCCTGCAACCGGCTCACCGATCGACGAGATCGGAATAGAAGCGCCCAGACGAACACTCGTGCAATCCTCTAAAGAAATCGTGTGACTCCCTTGCTGACCTGACACCTGTGAGGACACAGCTTTTAACCCACCCGCCAATATCAGGATGACTGCAAACACAGCGAGCGCCCCGGCGAAAGATCTATTCGGATGATTCATGAGTGCCTCCTGGAACCTCCTATTTTGGCGTCCAAAGCTATTAGAGAGTTTAGGCGTGGAAGGTCAAGGACCGAATCCGCCAGCTTGAGTCGCCTATTGCGCCGCAACCCATACCGAGATCTGCCGCCAGCCGTCGCGGAGACGCTGATCTCTTATGACGATCTGTCTCGCAGATATTCCCGCGGAGTTTTTCCAGTCCATCTTCGGAATGCCCGGTGAAAAGAACTCAACTCGGAGAACTGCAGCAGGTCCAATATTTGATCAACGCCCGCCTTGCTCAAGAGATTCAGCGCAAGATCGCGTCGAGCCCCGTCGAGTTCCTCTCTGTAGGACGTTCCTCGACTATTGAGTTCGCGCTGTAGTGAACGGCCGCTTAACGCCAGCTTTCTGGCGGTGCTCTGCAGGCGAACATCGCCGCGAGTGAAACCGTCTGCAATAACCTTTCGCACGTCGCTCAGGAAGTCATCGGTCGCGGAATGCTTCAGCAAAGCCTGACCGTAGTGGTCCAGGATGTCGCTCAGCAGCGCGTCTCCGCTCGGAAGAGCCATATCCGCGATTTCGCTCTCCAGTGTCATGCGATTCATCGATTCATTGAACCGCGCAGGACAGCAAAAGGTCGGGTGATAAGGTCCCATAGCCGCCGGCGCGGCGTGCGCAAAACAAATTTCCTTCGGACGCCAGTCCACACCCGCCGCCAGCCGCAAGCGCGCAAAAATCATCGAGAAGATGAACTCGACATAGAAGTGAGAAGGGCCCTCTGGAACATAGGGATTGTAGAGCTCCAGATGAGCTCGGCCGTGCGCAGTCGACAACTGCAGTTCGAATGCGCCGTTGATGAGCGGAAAACTGCGGATAAATTTCTTCAGAGAATCGCGCGGCGTGGCGCCGGTGAGCAGGAGATAGTCAGCAATCCTGTAAGTCCCAAACGGCAAAGCTCTGGCAACGTGTTCCGCGATCAGAGGGTCGCCCGTGGCCCTGCCGGCTTCTTCCCACAACGCGAATGCCTGTTGCGCCGAGAGTCGCGATCCGGGCACAGAAATCAGCGCCGATGGAATCCCCGCCGCGGCCAGCAGGCCGTCGGAGGACACTCCTTTACTGCGACAATAGTCGACCACGCCTCTCGGCGTGACGTTGGCAACACTAACTGCTGGCATGTCGGCCGATTATACGGCGAAATCGCTCCGGAGGCCTACGCCGTGAGTCGACCGTGTCCCGCGTGTCCTCGAGACTACTTCCTCACTTTGTAGTACTGGTTGGGCGCACCGGGAGTGGGAACGTTGCCGGCGACCTGTGCGCCGCTGGCATGCGCCTTCGCCAATGCGGCGGTGAGCGTGATGCCACTGCCGGACACCTGGACACCAGGCGAGTGAACAAACTTAAGCGCCGCAGTGACCGTGATTGCGGCGCCACCGACCCTGCCACCGCCGGTGGTGGAAGCGACGACCGCCGTCTCCTGGTTCGCGCCACTGTCAATGGTAATGGTCTGACCTGCGCTGAAACCCGGCGCTCGCGTGTCCGTTATCGCAACATCTGGATTCGGCGCTTGAAAGCATAAGCCACGGATTGAACAGATTTAACGGATTCAATCCGTTCAATCCGTGGCTTATTAGCTTTTGCTATCGCCTGGCCTGTAACTTCTCAAATCGCCTTTCCACAAGGTCGAAGGTTTCATCCTTCTTCGGAAATGCGAAGCGCACCAGACCGCGGCCCAGGCCGGGATCCGAAGCGTAGAAACTGGAGCCCGGCACGGTGGCGACACCGACTTCATCAATCAACCAATAGGCAAACGCCATGTCGTCGTCACCGCGGCCCAGGTGCCGGAAGTCCGCCATCACATAGTAGGCGCCTTCGGGGACCGCATACTTGAAGCCGTGCTTGTCGAGAATGCCGAGCATGCGGGAACGGCGAGAAGCGTAAAAAGTCTGAAGCCACTGGTAGTACGAATCGGGTAAACCAATCACCGCTAGCCATCGCCTCCTGCAGCGGCGTGGGAGCGCACACGGTAGTGAAGTCATGAACCTTCCGCAATGCATCGGTCAGCTCTGGGCTCGCAATGCAATAACCCACACGCCAACCCGTAACGGCAAAGGTCTTCCCTAAACCGCAGATGGTGATCGTGCGGTCCTGCATGCCGGGATACGTGGCAATCGGAATATGGCGAAGGCCATCGAACACGAGGTGTTCGTAAATTTCATCGGTGATCGCAACGACGTCATGCTTTACGCAAAGGTCCCGGATGATCGAAAGTTCCTGCTCGGTAAAAACTCTGCCAGAAGGATTGTGCGGAGAGTTGAACAGCACAGCTTTGGGCTTCTGTTCGAAATGCGCGCGCCAGTTCATCAGGGATCGAATTGGTAGTGGGGCGGACGCAGCGGAACCCAGATCGGAATCCCGCCGGCGAACGCGATACCGGCATGATAGTTTTCGTGGGCCGGTTCCAGAACCACGACTTTTTCTCCGGGATTGACGATGCCTAACAGGGCGGCAATCACGGCTTCGGTAACTCCGCAGGTCACCGTGACATGCTTGTCGGGATCGACTTCCTGGTCCGTAAAACCGGCGGCTCTTTTCCGCAATCGCCTTGCGGAGGCTGGGCTGTCCCCAGGTCATTCCATACTGATTCCGTCCGCTTCGCATCGCCTTCTCGGCCGCGGCGAAAACTTCTTGCGGCGGGTCGAAATCCGGGAACCCCTGCGCCAGCAGGATCGCTCCCTTATCAAATGCATAACGCGTGATGGAGCGGATCACGGATTCCTGAAGATTGCGAAGCCTGTCGGCAGCGTATGTTTTCATGGTCGGCAATTATACGGTTGCGGTATTCAAAGTCCACCGAAGCGACATCCGCAACGGATGGCTGGTTAAACGCCATCAAGCTCAGATGTCCGGGTGTTGCTGATAACTGCGCAGGCCTCTGTGGAAGCAAAGCGCATGATGAGATGAGGTCCCAACTGCGGGCATCGTGCAGAATATCGCGTCCAATCTCCAGATGCTCAATGCTGGAAATGGTGGTTCTCAGGGCCAGCATTCTTCTGCAGAACTCTCGATATGTTCGTCGCTGGTGCCTTCTTGAATTTGATCAGAATGTAGTGCTGTAACACGAGACTGCCCCTTGAAGTTGCTAGCGAACTCTAGCCCCGCTGGGATGATGGAGGCGGCGGCATTGAGTTTCTCAGCCGCAAAACCTGCGGCAGTTTTATACCGCAGCATGAATTCGTCACGCTCAGCCTTGGGGATGACGTCATCGATATTGTCGAACACACCGCCACAACGATCATCAAGCAGATTCAGCAGACCAAAAGGACCTGCCCCACGATTGCGCAAAACCAGTTGCGACATTTCCGCGCACAGTTGAGTGTCGTAGGCTTGCAGTGCTCTGGAGTTGACACCATGTTCGAGCATAGCGGCGCCAAGCACTCGTGCATCGATAATGGCCTGACTGGCGCCATTGGAACCTGTGGGGTACATCACATGTGCGGCGTCGCCCAACAGCACGACATTGCCCTCAACCCAGGTCGGAACGGGTTCACGGTCGATCATGGGATATTCAAATACTTCAGCGCGCGCCACGCAACATGGCCGGGATGTCGATCCAGTCATAATTCCAGTGCTCGAAATGATGCATGAAGTCTTCATGTCTTACCTGTTTGTTCCAGTCGCCATCCGGCCAGCCGCCGGAATTGTCCACGGTGATCTCTGCTATCCAGTTAATGTCCGCAAGGCCAGTGAGCGGGTCAGGGGCCGAAATGGGATAGAACACCACGCGATGACGGTGCGTCCCCAAACCCACAAAGGACGCGCCGGTGCGAATCGGCTTGCCTTTGGTGACGCCGCGCCACATGATCGCGCCTCCCCACTGAATGGGAGGCTGCTCGGGATACATCTGTTGACGCACCGCTGAATGCAGACCATCGGCGGCAATCAACAGGGATCCTTCCACCTCGGAACACTTGCCGTCGCGGCTTTCCAGCAAAGCCGTCACTCCTTTTCCGTCCGGATGATTGCGATAGCCTGTGACTTTCAGACCCGTGCGAACGGAAGTTGCGCCAAGACGCTCCAGCGCAGCGTGATACAGCAACATTTGCAGTTCGCCCCGGTGCACGGAATATTGCGGCCACTTGTACCCGGCCTTTAAACCCCGCGGTTCGGAATAGACTTCATTGCCATTCAGACCGACCAGAACCCATTCTCTGGTCTGCAGTCCGATCGTATCGAGCGATTCGGGGCCAGAAACCCAACTCATAGAGTTCGCGCACAGCATTGGGCTGAAGATTGATGCCCACGCCGAGGGGTTTGATGTCGGCGACCGATTCAAACACGACACACGGCACACCGATTTGATGCAAAGTAAGTGCAACGCTCAAGCCGCCAATGCCTGCCCCGGCGATCAGTACTGGAGATGTGGTCATTTAACTTCCTTAAGACGAGCATTGTACTTCAATGCCCTGCACGGCCGCTTTGTTGTTCTGCTCCGGGCATTATCAACTCCTTTGGTATCCAGATTAACTGGCGCAGTGAGCAGGGATCGGTTGTCCGTTGACTGCTATACGACGATAGATGGACTTGTTACGATGATAAATCGGCAATCCGGCCATCGATTAGCGCAACAAGTGCATTTATCGTCGGACAACAGTAAACGCACATCGGACAACGGATCCCCGCTGCCATTCTGGTGTCACGCTATGTTGAGTCGTCTGCACGAATCCCGCTCCCCGAATCGTGCTGAAGCTGGTCGCGTTGTCCGACACCGATCCGGCAACTGGAAGACCGGTCGGCATGAACTTCATGGCGGATGCGCGTGAGGCAACACTCACCACTCAGGCGCGCAGCGCTGCGCTGGGCCACATACAGGCGGAGTCCGTAACGGAAGAACAACTGCGGCGCATCGTGGATTTTGAAAGCCAGATCTATGTTGCCCAGATATTCGACAGATCCGCCGGCAGCCTGGTCGAACCCGGCGGCCCTGCCACGCTCGGCCCCGAAGCAATGGCGGAGCACCATCCCGGTGTCCTGGGCGACAACGACTACGACCCGGTGTTTCTGCTCAATTCCTGGAAGAAGTCCAGCGGCTCGCCACAGACCGAATTCAGAGCTTCAGTCGCGCGCGGCGCCGATCTCTTCATGTTTCGGCAGTTCTGGCTGCGCGACGTGACACACATCAACTCGATTGGCCTGGGCAATCCGCTGAAGCGAACCTGCGCCACTTGTCATAACCACCAGATGACCGGCCAGGATCTTTCTGCCGGTTTCGTGGACCTGGGTACGACAAACTATCCCCGCTGGACGGAACCGCCGACTTGGCGATCGCTGCCAAGGCAAAGTCCGTGGAGATCACAGCACAGCGCGGCGCCACCCTGCTTTCGAATGGAAAGACCCTGGCGGAAAGCGAGACGATTGCTGCAGAGCGCGCGACGAAGGTTGCCGATTTGTTGCGTGGACTTGGAACGGATGCCGCGGCTGTGAAAATTCGCATCGTGCCCGGCGTGCCGAAGCCCGATGGAGTTTCCGACCCGCAAAAACGGATCGTGACCATTCGCGTCACACCGTGAACATATCGTTATGAGAGCCTGCATTCTGCCGATCGTCGCCACCCTGCTGTTCATCGAGAGCTTCGCCGGCGCTCAGAATCCAGAGATCCGGCTCTGGTCGGGAAAGGCGCCGGGCTCCGAAGCATGGTCTATTGCGGAAACCGTGACGAAGTCTCCTTCCGGAGACCGGACCGTCACAAACGTCAGCGACCCGACGTTGACGGTATTCCTTCCCGATCCCCGACGCGCCACAGGCGCTGCCGTTGTGATTGCGCCAGGCGGCGCGCTGCGCGCCCTCGCATTCGACAACGAAGGCGGCAAGGTGGCGGAATGGCTGAACAGCAAAGGCATCGGCGCATTCGTGCTGAAGTACCGGAGCTGCAGGCCAATGCTGCGGGCGCGCGAGGCCGCGGAGCCCCGCCGGCCGGCGCAGCGGGAACGCGTCAGGAGATGGGCATCCGCAACGCGAACGCCAACCCGGAACCTGACGATCCGGCTCTGGCGGAAGTGCTGCGAATGGGAATCGCCGACGCACAGCAAGCGCTGCGGCTCGTTCGCCGGAACGCGGAATCCTGGCGGGTGGATTCGAAACGGGTCGGCATCATGGGATTCTCTGCCGGAGGCGGCGTTGCGGTCGGCACCGCACTCGCCCCCCAGTCGGACGCGTCGCCGGACTTTCTCATTTCACTCTATGGTCCGTCGTTGATGAACGTGAATGTACCGGCGCACGCGCCGCCTCTATTCATCGCCATAGGCTCGACACACTTCAACGTGACAAACGGCTGTCTCGCGCTGTTCGCCGCGTGGAAAGCGGCCGGCAAACCGGCTGAGATTCATGTCTACGACGGCGTGAGTGCGGGCTTCGGTATGTCAAAGAGAGGTCTTCCCGTGGACACCTGGACCGATCGGCTCTACGAGTGGCTCGTCGCACGAAAGATCACTGCCCTTAAATAACGCCTGCGGCCAATCGTTTCTCGTAAGGCTTCTGATGTCCCTGCTTACTTCTGCGCCGGCTTCTTCCAGCGTGAGTAGTCGGATTTCAACAAGTTCTTAGGATCGGACGGGGAAATATGATGCCGAACACCATGCGCGTCCTCGAGGCATTCGTCCTCGATGATCCGGGCTCCCGGTTCCTTGATGCGATACAGAACCGTGCGAAGCGTCCAGGGCTTCGAGTAGACGCCCGGGTCTTCGATCCGTGCTTCGTACTGAATCGTATCGACGCCGGTCATCCGGTAGCGTTCCACGATGTGGATGTCCGTGCTGTGAAAGTTTCCTGCCTGGTCCAACCAAAGTTGATCGGTAAGCGCCACGACATCGGCAACCAGCGTTTCACCCTCCCAACGGTAACGCGTATCGCCCATCCACCAGTCTGCGCTGTCGAAGTGCGGCCGAGTGTCCGGATGAAAGACTCGGAAGGCATGATTGTCCTGGTACACAATCGCGAAGCTGCCCGGGCTCTGAAGAATCTGCAGTGGAGTCGGAACATAGGTCGCGCGGGGAACACCGGCTTGATAACACTTAAGAGACGGATCGGCAGTTGCCCGATTTTTATAGTTCACTTGCCGCTGTATAAGGGCCTGCGGCTTGTACGGAATCTTCCCATCGGGTGGATCGACGACGATGCTCCTGGCGGCAGCGATGCCTTTTTCCGCAGGATGGCCTTCGATATTGACGTAGGCCGTGTCGCGTACCTGCCAGACGCCGCGAAAATCCGGCGTCGTGCCGTCCCACAAGCGGGCCGCAGAAAACGTCTCTTGATTGCTGCGCCTTATCAGGCTTGCACTCGCTCCGCTCGTCTCTTGATTGCTGCGCCTTATCGGGCTTGCACTCGCTCCGCTTGCCGGCCCAAGCCCCTGTGTTTGTGCATCCGCGGTCAAAGCCAGCGTCGCGACAATCCCGGCGGCCACGGTCAGGCAGAAACCGACTCGAAATCCACGAAGGTTCATTTCACCCTCACCTTCTTGCCGCCATCCTCTTCGGTGTAGTGCTGCAGGCTTCGCTCACCTTCAAGGCAGCTGTATTCAAGAATCTGCTGCTCGGCGGGTACTCGTTTCAGTGTGAAGCGCATCTCGACCGGTTTGACGAAGACGGTCGGGTCGGTGATTGTCGCCAGGTAGAGGATGGTGTCGGCATCGATCAGCGTGAAGCGCTCGAGCACGTGTTCGTTCTCGTCAACGAAGTTTCCCGCCATATCCAGCCAGGTGCGGCCGTTGAAGTTGCTCACGTCGACGACCAGCGTCTCGCCTTCCCAGCGGCCGCGTGAGTCTCCATCCCATGCCCGATAGCTCCGCGGATGCCGGCTGTTGTCGGTGGGAATGATTCGGACGTCGTGCATCGCTTCGTGGAGCAGGGCCACGTACTTCTCGTCCTGGATAATCTGGACCGGGTAGAGCCCGCCCGGCTGATCGAGGGCCCGCGGAACTCCAGGTAAATGGCAGCGCGCTTCGGGATCTTCGTATCCGCGCCGCAGACGGTCCATTCTCTCGGCTTCGGCCTCCGGGGTGTATTCGTATCGAGCCGGCGCCGGGCCGGCTCCCGCGCCGCGACCGCCGGCCCTGCCGCCACCTGCCGCCAGATTTGTCCCATCCAGCGAGCCGATGAACAGGCCTTGAAAGCCGCCCGTACTCTTCATCCAGAGCCCTTGAAGATTCGGGCGCCCCCCGGGAAGTGTGCGGAGAGCCGTGCTGGGAGCAGTCGATGCAGTTTGCGCCGCCTGGGCTGAGAGAGGACGGGAACCGCCGCTGCTTAGCAGGACGCACAGAACTGCCGCAAGGCCGAAGCAGTGCAAGATGGGGAGAGTTTTCACCGTCTCCTCACTTGTCCTGCGGCGCGGCGCCAGGCTGCGCTTGCGGATTCGCTTGTGGATTCAATGAAGAGCCGGCGAACACGCTGCGTCCATCCGCCAGAGTTACGCGCGCAGCGTTTGCGGTGTTCGATCCGTCTTTGGCTCGGTATGCCTCGATCGTGATCTGATCTCCCGGTTTCAGCGAATTCTTTGTCCAGCCAAGCCGCATCAGGCCATTGGGATTCGAGGTCTCGACCATCCACCGGACTTTATCGCCGCCCGGCACGGTAACATCCACAGTGATCCATCCGTGAGGGTTCATCATCTCCCACTTCACGACGGCACCTTTGAGCGTTACCGGTTTCTCGGCGTCGAACTCTGCGGCGAAGGAGTGATGAGCCGCGGCGTAGCAGACAGGCAGCGTGACTGGCACGAACAGCAAGAACAAAGACGCGAAGATATCAGGCTTCACGAGTTAACCTCCTCATTTTGTGCGTAGTCTTCGCCTCAATACATGTCCAGGTCCCGGGCAAACATCACCGGCCCTTGATATTTGCCCAATACCGCCCGAACGAATTCGGACGGCGGAGTAGTGGCTGGAGCATGGTGATAGATCACCACCATCTTTGCCTTCGCGCGGGTGGCAATCTCACCGAGTTGCGCAGGCGTCGTGTGATACTCCTTGATGTAGTCCGGACTGACAGCGTTCTCGAATATGGCCTCGTGAACAAGCACGTCGCAGCCGCCGCACGCTTCAACAATGGCATCCGCGGGCCGCGTATCGCCGGAAATCACAATGGATCGGTCCGGAGTTTCAATGCGATAAGCCAAAGCGTGCTGCCAACTTCCGTGCGGCACTTCGAATGTCTTCACTGAAACGTTGGCATCCTGGAATATGGTCCCTGAAGTGACTTCGTGAACATCGGTCTCCCAGCCAACAGGGTTACGGTGCTCCAGGCCGTTAACGCGGATATCCCTGTCCTCCTGCCATGCGGCGACGATGTGCGTCATCATGTTCTTCAGCCCCGGAGGTCCATAGACGGTAAACGGCTTACCTGCATCGCGGACATGGTAAAGCATTGCCGGAATCCCGAGCGTGTGATCGGAATGAAGATGGGTGATGAAGAGGGGGCCGATCCTCTGGATGCCGTTGTTTGCGCGCGCTCGCGCCTCGAACATTCGCCGCTCGATACCGGGTCCGGCATCGAATATGTAGATCGTGCCGCGGACGATAACTCCGACGCTGGTTCCCGACCGGTCGACGCTCATCGCCGGTGTTCCGACGCCGAGTATGAGAATAGAACTCTTCCCGGAAACTTCAGCTCCGCGCCCGCGAGCTTCTGGTGCGACGCCACGCGCGCCCCTTTGCTGCGCGATGACAAAGCCTGCGCCCAGGATCGAACACGCCAGCCACAACGAGAGCCGTTTCATCATTTCACTTCCCGCTGGCAGGATCGCGAATCAACCGATTGAATTTGAATTCCTCCGACGGCACACAGTAAATCTGTTCGTCCCAGGGCTTCTCGAACTGAAGAGCATTCAGTTTGAAAACCTTCCGATCGCTCTCCCACGGCTTCGTGTAGTACTGAGGATCAGTAATCGTCATCGTGAGTTCGAGCGTATTGGCATCGACGCGGCGATAACGTTCCTGCAGCTTCATTTCGTCCGAGTGCGCATAGCCGAACTTGTCGAGCCACGTTCTGTCATCGAAGCCAGCGGACTCCACGATGAACGTGTCCCCGTCCCATCGGCCGACAGAGTAACCGTTCCACTTGCGGTCGAGATCTGCGGTCACCTGGGGCAGCTTCCGGCCGTCTGTATAGACAACCCGATACTCATGGTGCCACTCGAAAAACTGAATGATGCGATCCTGAGTCTGGGTAACCTCCCACCAGTTATGCGAGGAGACGACTTCCGCGTTCAGGTTGCGTGGTACGCCTAATGGATCGCAGGTGCCCATCGGATCGTTACGTTTAGCCGCGTCGGCTCTGGGACCGTAACCTGGATAATTCTGCTGATACGCTGCTTTTCCAGCAGGAGTGAACGGCGCTTCCGGGAAATTACCTCGTCCCGTTTCCGGCACATTACTGAAGCCTTGATTGGGAGACGTGCGGACCCACTTTCCAGTCAGATCGTGCGGATCGAAGGGCTTTGCATTCTGCGCGAACAGCGTTGACGAAAACATCAAAGCGGCGGTGAGTGAAAGTATGCGCATGTTTCTCTCCTATTGCCGTTGACCGCGCGGACCAGCGCCGGCCGGGGCCCCCGGACCTCCGCCCAATGGCATCACTTTTCCATTCAGACTAAGGCCTTGCACGGCGCACACCGGCTTCTTGGATTTCGAAGGATGGCAGTCGAGAACAACCGTATCGCCGTACTTAACGGTTGTCTTACTCCATCCGAGATTTCGCATGGCCGGCGGGGTTGGAAGAAACTCGGCGCCCCATTTCACGACCTGTCCTTTTTCATCCTTCACATCGAAGAAAAGCGATGGATGGGGAAAGCTGAAATCGAATTCCGTAACGCTGCCCGTCACGGTTATCGTCTTGTCCATCTCATATGAAATTGACGTTCCGTGATGCGCAAAAAGCGGCACCGCGAACAAGACGGCGGCGATACCGATGATGATCGAGAGTTTGCTTTGCATTCGTTTCTCCTAAAAAAAGGCGATGGCGCGCCCCGACATGCCGACACTGAACCAAAGCAGGAGCGCCAGCACTGCCGTGATCCGGTTCAACGCCGGACTGTAACGTCCTTCCTCGGCGTTGGTGACTTTGCGGAATAACGTAAAGTTGAAGAGCAGAGCGACGAGCAGCAGCACCATCTTCCGCCTGAACCAGGGCCCCTCGAAATAGCTGACTGCCCCGCCAGTAAAAATAAGAGCGCCACTGATCAGCATCAGCACCAGGCCAGAGGTTCGCAGAATCGCGATGTCGCGAGACAGTTGTGCAAGCTGTTGCCGGCGTAAACCAAGTCCGAGAAGCCGGATGCTCAAGACGATCGTGGTGCCCAACAACAGCGTCAAACCGAACAAGTGCATGACAAACAGCCATGCAATACGATCGGTGGACTGGCCGAGCCATTGCCCGAAGGTTGTATTCCCGACCCACGCCACAAATGGTTGAAGCGATTGCCAGACCATAATTCCTACAAGTGATATGCGAATATGCGACCGACCGCGACGACAGAGAACCACAGCACCAGCGAAAGCAAACCGGCCGCCTGGGCTGCGAGCGGTGGGACAGCTGCCTTGTCCCACTCCGATTGGCGGCGGTCGATGGTCAAGTGATAAACCGCAGTGTTGACGCCTGCCAGGATCAGCAGCGTCAGCTTCAAGCGAAAATAGCCGCTGGCATAAACCTTCGTTGCATGTGCCGAGAACAGCAGCGCGCCCGTCAGAAACATGATGCCGAAACCGGCAAACATCCACGCCTTCAAGTCCTGGAAGACTTCTGAAACCGGCCGCGTTTGCATAGCGTAGCCAAGGAGCCGCAGATCGAACCACATGACGGTTCCGACGGATAAAGACAAAGCCAGTACGTGTGCGCCCTCGACATACGGAAACGCGGACTCGCGGACGATCCTGCTGATCGTGGTTTGCTCAACAACCTGGCATATCTCAAAAAGCGACATTGCTATCAATCGACGATTTGACCCTGGCGAAATCCCCAATTGAATCCATCGGACGTGCGTTTCACCGTCACCATCCGAAGACGTTGATCAGCCGTGTCGCGAGCCGGGTTTCCGGTAACGATGACGGGATCGCCCACTTTCAATGAATCGCGAGTAACGCCGGAACCGCCCAACTGGCCGGCGGCAGCCCACTCGACGTTCCAAGTCTCTTCTTTGCCGTCTTTGCCGATGACGGCGATATGAAGGAATGAGTGCGGGTTGCGAAGGAGGAACTGGGTGACCTTTCCTTCGATCATCACCGTCTTTGCCGTGTCATAAGTGGCGGTGAACGAGTGATGCGCAGGCAAGGTCCCGGCAAAAAGGAAAATGATCAGCAACACAAGCAGCGTACTTTTCATAACATTCTCCTGATTCTATTTCGCAGTCTCGATCTTCGGCGGGTTCTTCAAGCTCGAATAAACCGCCTCAACGAACATGTCCGTTGTCCACGCTCCGCTTGTTGCACCATAGCGGGGGTCATAATCGGCTGTCGGCCGGGCCGCCAAAACCTGCTGCAGGGTGGCGCCGGACCGGATCATCGACTGAACGCGGTCGCGAATGATGACCATCATGTCGCGATATTCGGCGACATCCCATTCGTCGGTGACGCGGCCGTGGCCGGGAATGATCATCGTGCCGCCGTCTTCATCGTGGACGTAGACGGTTCGATCCAGAATGAAATTGAGCGACTGAATCTCGCCCTGCAGGCTTCCACCGTTTTTCACATCAATAAATGGATACTGTGTCGTCGTGAAGATGTCGCCCGTAACGATGACATCGGATTGCCGGAAATGAACAACGCTGTCCCCGTCCGTAACCGCAGGCGGCTGCGGAAAGATTTCGACGGGCTCGCCGTTGTAATACTTCCGCCGGCGGTCTTCCAGGAATGTATCGCTCGGCGTCGGCGACAGCTTGTGATCCTGCATACGCACCTGCGTGTTCAGGTGGCCGATGATCGTGGCGCCGCGCCCGGCATCCGCGAACTGGAGTGAAAAGAACGAACCGCTCAAGCTCGGATCGGCGCCGGCGGCCTGCAGCTTGGCGTTGCCGCCCGTATGATCCGGGTGGAAACTGGTGTTGACGATGAATTGGATCGGTTTCGAGCTCAGCTTTCCAATCGCTTCGACAACCTTATCTGATAACTTTCCCGCCCCTGCATCGACGACGAAAGCGCCTTGCGGGCCGACCTGCACCGCGATATTCCCTCCATCTCCGGTGAGGATATAAACGTTTCCGGCGACATGCAGAGTATGAATCTGTCCGTCATTTGGCGTCGGGTCGGGAGCGCGACTGGCGAGCGGCGGCCCCGAGGGCGTCATTCGCGTCTTCGCGACGGTTTCCGCCGCAGCCGCATCGCTAACTTTGTTGGCGAGTTCCGGATACATCGTCTCCGCGCCGCCCATTGCGGCCAATAACGGAACTTTCCGGCGGTCGGCGTATTCGCGAACGTAGGGGTTCTGGCCGAAAAAGTGACTCGGTACAACATCGTTCTTACGGCCTTGAATTTGCTCGCTATCGTCGCAGGCATATAGCCACGCGTCCGGGTCCTTTGCCTGTCTGACCAGCATGGACGCTTTGCTCAGCGGTTCGGTCAGATAGACGGGATCGTCAATGACAGCCAACATCGTAACGACATCGCCGTGCCGGATGTAATGTTCGCGCACGGTCGCGGCGTCACTTTGAGGAACGCCGTTCGCTTTGATCCATCCGCGTTTGAGGTGTGTTGTCGTGACGGTCAAGGCGTTGCCCTGGTATTCCCCGGTCGAAAATCCTGCGAAGGTGTGCGGCGCATAGGCTGGCGGATGTGGCCGGCCGTCCATGTAGACGGTGCGGTCGCCCTGCGCGATCTGGCCATAGAAGCGCCATGCCGTCAGACGCTGGGTAAATGGGTCGCGTTCTTCCCAGACCCGGTAGTTGCCCGGCGCATACCAGAAGTACGGGGTGACGTATCCCATGCATTGATGCTGCTTCACGGTCTGCCGGGACGCCGGCCAGGCCAGCGCATACAGCCTCGCGGCATCGGTGAATGGGATGCCGCCAAAATCAGCAAGGTCGCCGGCTGCAGTTTGGGAATCCACGACGAGTTGATTGGGACGCCAGGTACCGGAGAAATCGGTTCCATTGACGAGGGGCCCGAGGCCAGGCGCCTGACCGGGTCCGAAACCCGTCGAGGGAATTTGAGCAATGATAGCAGGACCAATTACAAGAAGCGCTCCGATGATCACTACAATTCTTTTCATGGCAGCCTACTTTCCCCCGCAAGCAACGGGGGTCCAACCTGTGGCGTTGCTTTGTTTCTTGAAATGCACGGCGGTCCACATTGGTTGCGTCAGATAGGCAGGATCTTCAACCACCGATGTGAGGACCAGATACTCCACGCCGTTGCTTTCTTTGATGAGGTCATAGTACTCCGTCAGCGTCGCGTTGCTGCTGTATGGCACGCCATTGCGCGTCACATACCCGGGCCGCATTTTGGTCGTCACCACTTTCAGTGAACCGGGCCGTGGGCCTGCTTGTCCGCCTCCAAAGAAGCCTCCCGCTCCGGCATTGCCGAAATCCCACTCCGCCTTGGAGACGCCTTGCCATCCTTCGCCCTGAGCCTGTGGCGGATTGACGAAATGAAACAACCGTGTTTGCTGGCCGGCGTCGGTTTCGATTTTGAGTGTCTGGTCGTCCTGCCAGGTCACATGCAGTCGGCCCGGAACCCGCATCACAACCGGAGCCGCATAGCCTTTGCACTGTTCACCTGCAGCCGCGTCTTTCGCCGGATCCCAGGAATCGGCAACCTTGCGCGCATCTGCATTCAAAGGCGCCGCGCCGTAGTCTCCTTTGTTCGGAAACATGCGCCACCGCCAATCCTCGCCGACGATGGAAACCCAGTAACCTGTCGGATCGAATGGAGCCGCCGATTTTCCTGTCGGGGGAGCACCGCGGCCTCCGCCGCCGCGACCTTGACCAAATGCCGTGCCGGTCGCCAACAATATCAGGAACCCAAGCAGTAAACGCTTCATGGCATCTCCTTGGTTCGGCCTCTCAATTCGAGCCGTCACGGCGCGCGATTTCGGCCTGAATGCATTCGGAAACGATGTTCCACATCTTAAGGTAGCGATCGTTTCCAATGACGAACGGGTTTGGATCTGAGGCCTTTGCGCTCTTCAGCTGTGCGAGCTTGTCGGGCATTCCGTCGAAGATCGGATGGTTCTGCAGCTCGACGTCGACGTTCATCTTCTTCGCGGCATCGAGGTAGTGCGCAATCGATTGCGTGTATTGTTTTAAAGCGGCCGTGGTCAGAATGCCGGTCGTCAATACAGTGCCGCCAAACAGTCCCGCGGTGCGAGTCTGGCCCTTGTCCTTCACGGGAAAGATGAACGCGAGCGACCCGGGAGTGTGGCCGGGAATTTCGATCGGTGTGATTGTGAGATCGCCGAATTTGAACGGTTGCCCTTCGGCAAGCACAACGTCTTTCGCCGGTTTCGCTCCTCCTGCGCCCCGAGCCGGAGCATTGATCAGATCCCAATCGGCGGCGGTGGCGGCAATCTTCGTCCCGTACTTGTCTTGAAAGTATCTGGAACCACCAAAATGATCGGCGTGACCGTGCCCCAACAGGATGTATTTGACCCTGGCGGGATCCAGTCCCACTTTTTGCAACTGCGCAACAAGCACGGATTCGGCTTTATTCTCGAACCCGGCATCCAGCAGCACGATTCCTTCGGATGAGGTGAGCGCATAAACTGCCGTCTCCGAATTGCCGACTACATAGACATTGTCGAACAGTTTCACCGGATCCAGATCCGGAGCATTGTTGTTTTGTGCCCGCGCATTCCCTGGGACGCAAAAAAAGTTGTTTGGATTCGCAAGAAACGAATCGCCGGCCGCCAGTTGTTTTGCCGCATTGATGTGTGCAAGCGACTGTGCGTTATCCGGTAGCGGCGCTTGCTGCGCGCCGCGCTCGCCGCGTTGTGCATAGACCGAGACTGCGGTCGAAAGTATCAGACACTGAACTCCGATGATGAATGTCCTGGTCACAGGGCCTCCTTGGGCATCATCTGTACCCCACGATCAGCCAGCAAGTACATCTAAAAATCGAACCGAAGGACGGCCTGAACCTTCCGGTATCCGGTCTTCGCGCCGATCGTCGAAAAACCTGTCGCGTTTAAAATCTGGCCGAAAGTGGTATTCAGCGCGTTGGTCGCCGCCGACGGCGCCAGACTCAACTGCGGCGTATTCGCCACCGAATGGTTGAGCACGTTGCTGGCGTCGATCCGCAACTGGACGGTCTTCGATTCGCGGACGCGGAATGATTTGGTCGCATTCATATCGAAACTCGGCACAGTCACTCCCCGCACCACACGTCTGCCCAGGGTGCCGCGTTTGCCCGGCAGCGGGTTGACGAGCAAGGGCTGGCCGGTCGTTGAGTCGTATACCGCCGCGAGATTGCAATTGGCCGCGAGGCTTGCAGCCACCAGGTTCGTGTTGGCGCACTGCGGATCTTTGGCGACCCTGAACGCACCGACCGGAAAATAATTTCCGCCCGTATATGTACCGGCGTCCT
This sequence comes from uncultured Acidobacteriota bacterium, assembly GCA_963738025.1. Classification (GTDB taxonomy): domain Bacteria; phylum Acidobacteriota; class Terriglobia; order 20CM-2-55-15; family 20CM-2-55-15; genus 20CM-2-55-15. The sequence goes on from CAVTWA010000006.1 coordinate 151,159, forward strand.
GCCCCCACCGCACGCCCGTTTTATCGAACGGAAACGGCCCCACAATATCCGGTGTTCCGTTGGCGTACAGCATATTGGCCGCCTGAATATCCATTGCCGGTCCGCTTACAAGACTGGTAATCCAACCGAGCTTCCAACCTTCAGTGACGCGAGCAAGCGGACCCGACGAGTTTCTGAGCAGCCATTTGTTCGGTCCAATGGGCAGCTCGAATGTGCCGTTCGTCTGCAAAACATGAGTACGATCGTCGCCCGTGAGCGAGTAATCCGCCCTGCGGTCCAGCGGATCGGTCAACCCGACGTAGTTTCCGGTTTGCCCGCCGTTTGCGGGACCCGTACAGCAATTCTGGATTCCGAGATTCTTGCTCCACGTGTATGTCGCCTGGAAGCCGACGCCCCGCGTGGGCTTCATGCTGATCTGCGCTTGCATGGAATGGTAGTTGTTACTGGCAAGATTGGTGTTGTAGGTGACGGTGCTGAACTGCGGATTGGCGACAATGAAATTCTCGGGAAATCCGTTGCAGCGGAGCACGCTTCCCGCCTGACCAACCACGGAAGCGTTCGCGCTGCACGCGCTGGTTGACAGCGTGTTCAGCGAGTTCGCCAAACCCACATAATTGCCGTTGGCAAGATTGTTGGCGAATGTCGTGCTCGCACGCATCTGAGCGCCTGCATTCGTGCCGTTGAACGTCTGTCCGCCGACGGTCTGACCTCTGAACAGATTGTTCAAGAGATCGGACTCGCCGCCCGCCCGCACGATGTCAAATGCTTCCTTCAAACCGTTGCTGCGGAAGTTTGGGATGTTGAGATTGAACAGCGTGCCATAGAACTGCTTTCGCGCCAGCGTGCCGACATACCGCACGTCCAGAGTCACGTTCGATGACAGAGCCCGCGTGACGGAGAGCGTCAGATTCTGAACGTAGGGCGTCACAAGATTTGGATCGAAAACTGTCAATGCCTGGCTGCGCGTGAGCGGGATAGGCTGCAAGGGGCGATCGGGCGACACTGGGATGAACACAGGAAGCAGCGACGAACCCGAAGCCTGCAATGTGGCCAGATCCAGATATGCCGGCCTGGCGGAATTATCCGACAGGGTTCCGCTCCAACTCGTGGTTGCCGGCTCAGGCACGGCTGCGGCACCCAGGGTTGTTCGGGTCTGATAAGTTACCTGGTATCCCCCGCGCACCGCAGTCTTGCCCTCGCCGAACCACGGAAGCTGCCAGGCAAAACCGACAGCCGGCCCGACGTTATTCCAATCCTTCGGGAAAAGGGTTCTGCCGGGATGCGGCGAATTCGGACCGATGAATTCGAAACTTGTCAGATCGCCGCGCTGGCCGGGAGTCATCCAGTCGTTGAATGTCCGTCCGGAATATCCAAAGGCCGCGCCGGCGCCACCGACGAGACCCGCTGTCATGCCGCTCGCTTCCCACGGAACTCCGTAGTAATCCCAACGGACGCCGAGATTCAGCGTCAAATTTCGCCGCACTTTCCAATCGTCTTTCGCAAAGAAACTGTACTCGTTCTCAGTCGTCGTCCGTCGCCGATAAGGCGAGTTCTTGATATCTGACCACTTCAGATCCCGGGATGAACTCAGGTAGAAGCTCTGCGTGACGTTGCCAACCGATCCAGCGAGGAAGCTCAACAACTGGCGCATGGCGAGAACGTTGCCTGTTGTTGCGGCGCCGGCCAGGACGGTGGAGACGCCCGACATGAATGGAGTGTTGCTGGCAATGCCGGAGACCTGGGCGAAGAGAGTGTCCGTTTCGGTTCGACCGGTCGCCATCGGGGTGGCATTGGAACCTTGGCCGTTGTCCGTAATGGTCAGACTGTTGCGTCGAGCTTCGCCGCCGAATTTGACCGCGTGTTTTCCTTTGGTCCAGCTCAAAGTATCGCCATAGGTCCAGAACGGTGCTGTGTTCAGAGAGGGCGTGAAGAAGTTGAAAACGGCGTTTTGAAACGGCATCGCGCTCGTCGCGCTGAGAGCTGTGCCGGACCCGAGTCTGGGAAGGACGGCATAGCCATTCACGTCAAAGAAGAAGTCCTTGAGACTGTCGCTGGTTTGAGGCGCCGACTCATTCGCGGTGCGACGCAATCCGACTCTTGCCTCATTCACCATATTCGGCGTCAAGGTTGAGGTGAAGTTCGTCGTGAACACTTGCGGACGCCGGTACGCTTTCGATGCCGGAGCGCTGTCCGGATAAGCCGGCAATCCCAATTGAACATTCTGGCCTTCGCTGTAGGTGTATTCGTATGTGTAACCAAAGGCCAGCTTGTGCCGCGTGTTGAAATTGTGATCGATCTTTCCGTTGATCTGCCGGCGATTCAGCTGGTCGGTTCCTTGAAAGGACACGCCTCCCAGGTCGCCATTGCCGCGCACTCGACGAACCCAGGTGGAGCCGGCGGTATTCAAGCCATCGCCTACATCCCAGCGATTGGGCGCGGGCATGAAGTCCGGGTTCACTAATTTTTTGACATACCCGGTTGAATCGAAATCGGTCCGGTTCGGATCCCACGGCGCGCCGCGCGTCACAAGGGCAGCGATGTTCGAACAGTCCGCATTGGCCGACGGCAAGTTTGACGGCAATTGTCCGAACACGCTGGCATAACGCAGCGGACCGAGATTCGACACCGGATTCCCGGCCGCATCGACCGACCGCGCCTGAGTGGAGCTGTTGGGAATTGCCGCGTTGCCGTTTATGACGTTGTCGAAGAATCGGAATACGCCGTTGCGCGCACAAGGACTCAGCACCGGGGACACCACGTTGGTACGCTGCCAGTCGAGAAGCTGGTCCCACAGGACGAAGAAGAACGTCTTATTCTTCTTGATCGGACCACCAAGGCTGACGGTGTATTGATGTGTGTTAAACCAGCCCGGCTGCGCGCTGGGCGGAAGGCCTGTGGTGTTCTCTTGCCATGTTTTCGAATTCAACGCGGAGTTCTGGACAGTCCATACCGCGCTGCCTCGATACTTATTGGTTCCCGAGCGGGTGAGGACCTGAATCTGAGCGTTCCCTCGTCCCATCTCCGCATCGACTGGCGAAAGAATCACACGAAGTTCTCCGACCATGTCGGGATTTAAAACTGTCGCCGCCTGAAAGCCGGCCAGATTTGAGTTTGCGGCGGCGCTGTTATTGATGCCATCGCGTGTCACATTGACATTACCCATCACGTTCAAGCCGCTGATCGAGGTTTCGTAGCTGGCCTCCGAGCGCGCCTGACCCGCAGTCCCGCTGAATCCCGCCACGATACCCGGCTGGGTCGAAAACAGATCCATGGCGTTGTTGCCGACGATGGGAAGGTCGCGAACCTGCTTCTCGTTCAGTACTCCTGCAACAGACGCGCTGGAAGTCGCGATTAAGGCATCGGCGGCAACCGTTACTTCGACCGACTGCTGCGCCCCGGCGACTTTCATTACAAAGTTCACTCGAAGCTGCTGGCCATTACCGACTACAACGTTGATTTTCGTTTCGGTCTGGAAGGAAGGAAGTTCGGCTGTGACTTTATATTGTCCCGGCAGAAGATTGGGAAAGTTATAGACGCCGGTTTCGTTGGTTACCGAAGTTGAAGCGACGCCCGTATCGACGTTGGTAGCGGTAACCGTCACGCCGGGCAGAAGCGCTTGCGTGGCGTCCTCAATCGTTCCACCGATCGAGCCATTCGTAGACTGGCCGTAAAGCGGTGAGAAAAACAGTGTAAACGCCAGTAACAGTATTCCGCCTGCTTGGACCTGCTTCATTAACTTTCCCCTTCTTCCCGTCGGCATCCCAAATGTGGTGTAATTAACGCTTCAGCATGCTAAATCAGAGTTTGTGGAGATTAAGTCCAATAAAACAGAACTGTCAAGCGCATTTCAGCATGCCGTACTCTATTAACAGCATGCCATTTCGCGCCGAAGTGCGGCTATTGACAGGATATCTAGCCTTGACTAAGCTCCGTTCCGGCATGCTTTTTACTGAAAAACGGGGGATCGAAGACCATTGATTGAGGGTGAAAACGGAAGTTTCCGAGGCTCAGAAGCGGAGTCACAGCTGGCGCGAACCATTCTGCGGTTACGCGAGATGCTGCTCGCGGGTGAATTTGATCCGGGTGACCGGATATCCGAAGCCCCTCTGGCAGCCCGGATAGGCGTTTCACGAACCCCGATTCGCCTGGCCTTAGAGCGCCTCGCCCATGAAGGATTGTTGGAACCCTACCCCACTGGCGGTTTTATCGTGCGCAAGTTCACGCTCGATGACGTGTGGAATGGCATCGAAGTTCGCGGACTCCTCGAGGGTGGTGCTGCGCGGCTTGCCGCCGAGCGGGTAGTGGACGACCGTGAGCTCGATGGTCTCCGGCGTTATCAGACAAAACTGGACGCCATCGGAGAACCCACGCTCGAAACCTTTCCGACGTATCTTGAAGTCAACGACGAGTTTCATGCGGAAATACTGCGCCTCGCAAAAAACGAAACCTTGAAACAGGTTCTGGATCGCTTGCTTTCGATACCGCTGGCCTCGCGCCACGCGCTGGTTTCGCTGCAATCGAAATTTCCAGAATCGCTACAGATATTCATGGTCGCGCGAGACCAGCATCTTCAAATTATCGACGCCATCGCGAAGCGGCAAGGCGCCCGGGCCGAGAGTCTTGCGCGCGAGCACGCTCAGATTTCGCGACGAGCTCTGGAGATTGTTTTTGCTCACACCGGAGGCCTGCAATCTTTGCCGGGCGGCCCTCTAATCCAAATCTAGCAGGGCTCTCCGCCTGGTTGTCTCGACGAGTGGCTCGTCGCGCGAAAGATGACAGCCCTTAAATAACCCCTGCGGACTGAAGCGCACGAAATTCGTCCGCTGTATAACCGAGCATGTCGCAGTAGACCTGCTCATCGTGTTCGCCAATGCCCGGTGGAGGCTGGTCAAAACCTGTGATCGAACTGGAAAAGACAATCGGCAGACCCGGGCCATACACGTCTGCAGACGCTTGAAATCCATCTGCGCGAGGCGTGCGTTGGATGCCACACCGGTCGAGAACCGGATAGAGCGCTTCCCTTCTCAAATGATCTGGGTCATGTGGACGAGGATCGTCATCGGATCTGCAAAACACGAAATCATCGGGGCCGATATTCTTGGAGCCTTCAAGATGCTTCACCAGGATACGCTCGAGAGACCAATTGCGGACACCGTTGGCGGCGAGGTTGCAGCGAAGCTGATCGCGAAGGTAACCCAGCAAGACTTCCTTAAGGATCATGCCAGGTTGGCATAAGATCAGCCAATGGAACTGCGACACTTACGATATTTCGTGGCGGCGGGAGAGGAGCAGCATTTTGGACGCGCCGCCGGGCGTTTGCGTATTGCTCAACCTGCGCTCTCCCGACAAATTCAAGATCTGGAAAATGAGATTGGTTTTGAACTGTTCGATCGTCTCAGCCGTGGAGTGAAACTAAGTGCTGCGGGAGAATCTCTCCTCGAAGACGCACGAGGCATCCTGCGAGATGTGAATGAAGCGATCATGCGTGCCGGGAAAGTAGCCCACCGAAGCGGAACACTGCGCGTCGGATTCATAGAAAGCTTGTCGTGGCATGGCGTCGTTCCCAGGTCATTCCGGCAATTTCGCCAGCGACACCCCGACGCAACAGTGGAACTGAGGTCCTTGAGTTCTCTCGATCAAGTGGAAGCGGTCCGATTGGGCCAACTGGATGCAGGCTATGTATATCGCCCACTAATCAAAGACCGCAATCTGGCACACGTTCAGGTCGCATTGCATAGCGTGATGTTAGCCTTACCGCACGGACATTCCCTGTTGAAAGTCACGCCGCTTCGCCTCCGCGATCTCCGAGGTACGTCTTTCGTGTGGTTTTCAAAGCGGACCAACCCTGTCTTCTACCGGCAGTTGATGCAGCAATGCATTCGGGGAGGATTGAAACATCCTCGGATCGTTCAAGAGGCGATTAATGAACCGACGATTCTAAGCCATGTGGCGTGCAAACTGGGAATTGCCTTCGTTAGTGGAGCGACACGCTGGCGACGTCCCAAAGGCGTCGCGATGCGGTCCGTCGTTGATTTGGATCTACCAATACCTTTTTCGCTGGTCTGGCGGAAGGACAACATTTCGCCATTACTTGCGGACTTTGTGGGCGCCGTCCAATCGATGGCGGAAGTAGAAACCTTTTCCAAGAGTTGAACTTCAGCCATGGACGTTCCGCCTCGCTGGATTCATAACTAGAAAGCATCGGTTTTGATCAAAAAGATCTCTTGGACGCGGTAATTCTCAATGGTCTAGAACTATGAGTGTAATCGTCGTGGATTCCCAGATTCATTCCATGGATTACGAGGAGCGTTTTCATGCCAAAACACTGGTTCGTGACCGGCAGCGCAAGTGGCCTGGGCCGCAGTATATCGGAGGCCGTGCTCGCAGCCGGTGATTCCCTCGTCGCAACAGCGCGCGAGCCAAAACGCCTTGCCGATCTTCTAGAGAAGTACGGCGATCGTGTGCGCACCATCGCATTGGACGTTACCGACGAAAAAGGGTGTGAGATAGCAGTGGAGAAGGCAGTAGAAGCCTTCGGGAGTCTGGATGTTGTCGTCAACAACGCGGGCTACGGCGATATTGCACCGTTTGAACAGATGGCCTCTGAACGGTTCAAGGCGGTCATCGATACCAACTTCTATGGCGTGGTCAACGTCACTCGCGCCGTCATACCGATCATGCGAAAGCAAAAAAGCGGCTGTATTCTGCAAATTTCGTCGGTTGGCGGCCGTGTCACCCGGCCCGGCAGTACGCCTTATCACGCCGCCAAATGGGCTGTTGGCGGATTCACTGAATCGCTTGCCAAGGAGGTAGCTCCTTTTGGTGTTAAGGTGTGCGCCCTCGAACCCGGCGGAATGCGGACCAACTGGGGGAGCCGGGCGAATCAAAACACACCGGAATTGCTTGCGGATTACGAGGCGTCCGTCGGGACATCGGTCTCTGCACTGAAAACGTACTGGGGAAATGAAGTGAGCTCTCCCACCAAAGTGGCTCAGGTGATCCTTCGTCTGGCGTCGAGCGAACATCTGCCTTTCCATCTCTTGCTGGGGAGCGACGCCGTTCGAAACGCGCAGGAAGCCGAGGCAACTCGCAACCGTGAGGCGGAAGATTGGCGTGAAGTAAGTCTCTCGACGGATGTGAACGCTTCGGTATCCCTGCCAGACATACAATTCTGATCCACGATCGGTTCAAAATGGAGCTGCGGTGTGCAAACAGACCGAAAGGTGCCCGTCAATTCGAAGACATGGCTCATAACGGGAGCATCCAGTGGCCTCGGTTTTGCTCTTGCCCAGTACGTATTGGAACAGGGTGACTGCGCTGTGTTGGGCGAACGAAACCTCCGTCCGATGAGCGAGCTTGTCGCACATTTTATAGCGAGCTATTGCCCCGTCCTCTTTGTCAACTTCCCCGGCGACAAATGGAACCTCAGATTCGAGTCTGCCTCCTCGGTAAATGCAGTAATAGCAGCAATGGCGTAGCGTCGGGCTTCGTGCCCTCACAATCATCATTGACTCCGATTCGAATTTGACGGATCATCGTACACATAGGATAACTATGCGTAGGGATGCGGGGCTACCACCGGGAACACTTGACATGCTGATTCTGCACGTCATCGCAGCCAGGCCGCTTCACGGCTATGCTATCGCGCAACGCATACACTCGCTTTCGAACGAGGAACTCAGCGTGGAGGAAGGGTCGCTTTATCCTGCCCTGCAGAAGTTGCTGATAAAGGGTTGGGCCAAGGCCACTCCGACCATCTCCGAAACTGGGCGGCGGGTTCGGGAATATGGGATCACGGCGAGAGGCAAGAAACAACTCGACTCCGAGCTTGCCGAGTACAAACGCGTTTCGCAGGCTATCAACGCACTGCTCGACAACGCGTAACTGAGGTTATGCCATGATTGTCGATGAATGGCTTCGGCGAATTTGGTACTTGATTAACCAGCGACAGGTTGAAAAGGAGCTTCGGGATGAAATGGAAGCTCATCGCGAGGCCATGGACGAGCCCGGAAACTTCGGCAACACTCTTCGATTGCGCGAGGAGTCGCGCGATGCCTGGGGCTGGAAATGGCTCGACGATTTTGCTCATGACGCTCGTCATGCCTGCCGAACACTACGCCTGTCTCCTGGTTTTGCGCTTAGCGCCTCACTGATCCTGAGCCTCGGCATCGGCGGGAACCTTGTAGCTTTCCAGTTTCTGGACACGGTCTTTTGGAAGCCACTCCCGTTTCGAGAACCTGCCAACCTGGTTCGCTTTGAACTCGCGGCGAACAACGAAAAGCCGGAGTTGTCCTATCCGGCCGCCAGATTTGTCGAGGGGCACAACGATGTCTTAGCCGACGTGATGGTGCAGGTCCGCAACGATGAAGGAGTAACGTGGGAAACGGATCTGGCGAACCGGATCCCCAGCAATGCCGTCTCGGTGAATTGGTTCGACGGCTTCGGCTACGCTCCGGTTCGCGGCAGACTGTTTAAGCGCGGAATTGACGACGCAACCGGCACCAATCCCGTAGTTGTGCTGAGCAGCAGATTCTGGGAAAGAAAACTGAACCGCGATTCCGATATCGTTGGAAGGATAGTCCGCGTCAACGGCCGTCCTGCCACGGTTGTGGGCATTGCCCCGCTGGACCTGGTGGATTTCCAGGATACAAGCGTCTGGCTGCCGATCAATCAGGTCGAGTATTTCTTCCCTGGGAGCCTCATCAGGACTTCCTGGAATAGTGGCGTGAGCCCGGCAGAAATGTATGCGCGAATCAAACCCGGGATCTCGCTGACCGTTGTCAGGGACGCGTTGAGAAATCCTGTAAGCGAGATTGCGAACCACGATCCGGCTCACACTAAAACAGAACGTTGGCTTGAACCTTATGCTGCGACGACTCGCTTTCGCAAGCCGGATCCGACTTCGTTATTAGCCACTGCGGTGCTCGGCGGTTTGAGTTTGCTCATTCTGATCGTTGCCTGTGCGAATCTCAGTAATGTCGTCCTCTCGCGCGCAACCGACCGAGTGCGAGAACTGAGCATTCGCGTAGCGCTCGGAGTCAGTCGCACAAGACTCATGCGACACCTGTTGGGCGATACCGTGCTCATTGCCTGCATGGGCATGGCAGGCGGACTTGTATTTGCATATTGGACATCGAGGGTTTTTGAAGTTCTCGCCGAATCGGAGCAGTGGGTTTTCCCGCCGTTTGTGCTGAATTTAAGAATTATAGCGGCGGCCTTGGGAGTCGCCGCCATCTCGATAGCAGCGGTCGGTTTGTTGCCGGCCTGGAAGATCAGCCGGCAAGACCTGGGCGTCAGCGATGAAAGACGGTGGTCAACAAACGTCGTATCGCCTCGGCCGCAGTCGAAGCCGTCAACTCTTACTCGCGGTGCAGATTGGAAGCAGCGCTCTGCTGTTGGTTCTGACTGGACTGGTTTTGCACAGCCTTCAGCGGATTCTGACCGACCGCGGATTTGAATTCGAAAAAGTGGCGGTTCTCAACGCTCCCCTGAATCGTTTCGGACTTAAGGGCCCACAAGCTCGCGCTTATTGGCTGACGGTCCGCGATATCCTGGCATCTGAGCCGGACACTGAAAGCATTTCGCTGGTTTCCAATGCTCCACTCACAACACCCTGGGTAAATCCAACTCAGAACGCGGATGCCCCAGGATTGCAAATCTCACCGCTTTATGTTGACGGGAGATTTTTCGATGTCATGCAGATTCCCATCCTGTACGGACGAGGTTTTGATCCGGGCGACTCTGTTGATACAAGCGTCATGATCAGTCGACGTCTGGCGATGCGGATGTACGGAACGTTGGACGTCGTCGGAGCAGGCTACCCGAAGAGCGCTCCAAAAAGGACTATTGTTGGTGTCGTCGAAGACGCGCGACTGAGTAAGAATGAACTGCCGGACGGCGCAAATCTTTATCAACCCCTGCGGGACGATTCGCAGTTGACGCTTCTCGCCAGATCGCGGACCACCGCCCGGCAATTGATCGCACCGGTGAGGCAGGCTTCAATCGCCGCGGACGAACGGATTGTCCCGGATGCGCATCCGATGAGCGCAGACTGGCAGGCTCGGTTGGCAGAATCGCGCGCCATGGGAGTGCTGGGCTTAGTCCTGGCCTGTCTGGCTCTAGCCATTACGTGCATCGGTATCTTCGGCACCGTTTCGTTTGCAGCGACTCTGCGCCGTAAGGAGATCGGAATACGGATGTCACTCGGAGCGAATGCGTATTCGATCGTTCGGACGCTGATGAAACAATTCACGTTGCCGCTGTTCGGCGGCGTGATCTGGGGACTGGCCTCAGGCGTCCTGATCGGTGGACTGTTCGCAGACAGGCCAGTGTACGCCCGCCCATTCGACCCGCTGGTGCTCGCAGCCGTCTTGCTCATCCTTGTCGTCACGGCTGCGCTCGCCGCAATATTTCCAGGGTGGCGTGCCTTCCGCACGGACATTCTAAACCCTCTGAGATGCGAATGACCCGCCCAGAACAGCAAGCGCTAAACCCTGCGGCGTTTTGGGAGAGCTATTCGCGATCTCAAGTGCCGCGGTCGTTCTCGGCCGCATTGGGGCCTTGAAGCTCCTTCATCCTCAACGTTGAAGCGCGCTGGTGACGTAGATCACCGCGTCCGGAAGAAAATGCAGGAACCACGGTAGCAGGATACTCCTCGTTTCGACCATGGCGAGGCCGAAGACCCAGCCGGCGATGAACGTCAATCCCATGCCCGGAAAGCCCGATGGCGTTCCATGATAATGCGCAATTCCGAAGAGCACGGCAGTCATCAATATCGCCTGATTTGCTGTTACCTGTCGCAACAGTGCTCCGAACAATGCTCCGCGATACAGCATCTCCTCGGCGAAGCTGTTCATCGCGGCCAGCACCAGAGCCAATGGAAGATAGCCTACGGCTCCGGCGGCACCTCTGGCCGCGACAGTCGTTGTCTGCAAATAGACAAGCATAGTGAATCCCATGGCCACGGCCGCAACAATGCCAGATCCGGTCCACAGTTTCCCGTGTGCGCCGCTCGACAGAAAGAACTCCTGACGCTTGAACCCAAGTGACGCTAATGCCCCTATCATCACGAACGCCGCGACAACCTTCGGTGACTGCGTAATAAAAGCCGCCGCATATCCGGAAGGATTGGGAAACCATGCCTGCCGTGACATCCACGTCGGCAAGCCGTTCCAGAAAAAGACAGCCAGCAACGTCTGTAGGACCAGCATACCGGCATAGGTCCGCAACGGCCGCACCGCTTTCCAAAGAAACGGAATCAGCGCCACACAAAGCAACGCTGCGAACAGAATCCCGTGGAGCATGGAGAGCGCTCCCGTCGAAGCGACCTCCGGGGCGACCGCGAGTGCCACGGTGATGCCCCAGGCGACAGACGTCAACTGAGGATTCAAACCGATTTCAGGAGCGGGTGTATCTTGGGCCATCGTTCCGCTGCTTTCGTGGGGACCGTCGACATTAAATTCAAAAGGTAGCATCTCGCAAAGCCGATTTGCTTTAGCGCGGGCCGACCCCGAATGTATTATCGCCGCGTCTCCGCGCAATGCCAATTGCCGCGAACCGCGTCGATAACTATACGTCGCCATCAACTTACCTATCGTCAGAGGAATGCGTAAACCGGTGCGGCGCTTTTCAGGACCGATCCGTCAAAGAGCCACGGGTGCGTCCGTCTTTGGCAGCTTGGGCAAGAAGCCTCGTTTAACAGCTTCGGCAGGAAAAGCCGCAACCGTTTAGAAGCTCAATCATTCGGGGGTCGCTGCGAAAAGCGTCCCACTTCACATCGCCCGTCAAAAACACGAGATGTACATCATGGGCGTCAAAGGCGCGGTTGAGCCACTCGAAGGCCGCATCAGCTTGTCTCAGCCCCGCGTGGACCAGGGCTGTAGCGTATGGAGGTACATAACGGTCGCGGGACACTGCTTCAAGCGTATTAAGCACTTCTCGCGCCTCGCCGGTACGGCCGAGTTTTGCAAGCAAATAGCCCCGGAGCGCGATCACCTTGCTGTTCCCACCGCTGAATTGGCCGGCCTTTTGCAGCGCCTCGAAAGCCAGATCGTTTTCACCCAACTGCTCATATGCCTGTGCGAGTTGCCAGTAGCCGATCCAGAATTCCGGATTCAGAACATTGGCTCTGCGCGCGCATTCAGCGGCGGCGACGTAGTCGCGGGCAAAGAAGGCGACCTGGGCGGAAAGTGCATGATGCACGAAATCGAGGGGGTCCGACTCGCGCGCGCGTCGCATCGCTCGAAGCGCCTCATCATGCCGTGACGTGAAAGAAAGGACGATTCCAAGCGTGCGATCCGCCAAGCTGTAGCTCGGGTCCAACTCAAGTGCTTTGCGGAACGCAGTTTCCGCGGCTTCCCAATCCCAATCAAGCCACAATTTCAGGAGTCCCAGCGAACTTTGGGCTTCCGCCAGATCTGGTCCGAAGCTTACTGCTTGGGTCGCAGCGTTCCGAGCGCGGGGCCATACCTGCAGCGGAGACGCGTCTCCGTTGATCGGGCTCGCAGCGTAGGCATCCGCTAAACCGGACCATGCGAGTGCATAACCCGGATCCACTTCCGTAGCGCGGGTGAAGAACTCAATTGCCCGCCTCGTCGTAAGCGGCGACAGTTGTGTCCAGAAATAACGCCCGCGGAGATAGACATCGTAGGCCTCAACGTCCTGGCTGTGGCGCCGTGCCAGTACATTCATGCGTTCCGGGGAGAGCCGGATGCACACTTGTTCGGCAATGGCAGTGCTAAGCTCGCGCTGGAACTCCAGCAGGCTGCCCGGCTGGCGATCGTAAGAACCGGACCAGAGATGAGCCTGGTCGCGTGCACGAACTAAGCGCGACGTGATCCGCAGCCGCCCGCTCTCGGCGCGTCGAACTTCGGAAATCGCGTGGGCCAGCGAAACTTCCTCCACGAAGCTGTCCAGCCAGACCCGCTTCAGAAATTCGTCCTTTGTCACCAGCCGGCCGTGGTTCTCGATGAGAAGTAACAAGGTATCGAATGCCTTCGGCGCCAGTGGCGTGGGTCTCCCTTCGCAAACGAGTTGCCTTTCGGCCGGCCGCAGCAAAAAGTAGCCAAATTTGTACTCGATAGATGGCGGTTCCGATCGCATTGTGGTTATCCGAGAACGTGCATTGTAACAGGAACCGTCCTTCATATTTTCCGTCAAGAAAACCCAAAGTTTCCTCAAGACTTCGAGCGCGAGCTGGAGCCAGAATCCAGCGTCTTGAGGAGGACAAACCGATGATATCAACGAAACGATTGTCTGCGATGCTCGTGGCCACACTCATTCTGGCCGGCGCTTATTTTCTGGGTTCTGAACCAAACGCGAAGGCACAATCTGAAGAATCCCACGGGGGCCTCGAAGGGACATGGCGAGTCGCCGTCACACAACAGGATTGTCAGTCCCGTGCTCCGCTCGGCCCGCCATTTCAATCCCTGCTGACGTTCGCCCGCGGAGGCACCATGAGCGGAACAACGGCGAACACCTTTTTCCTTCCTGGCCAGCGTAGCGACGACTTTGGGATCTGGAGCCAGGCCAAGGCGCGGGACTACAACGGTTTTGGCGAGGCGTTCATCATCTTCACCGGAGGCCGCTTCACGCAGGGATCGCAGACGATCCGACACTCGATCAGCTTGAGCGCCGACGCCGATGGTTTCACGGACATCGCGTCTGTCCAGTTCTATGATGCCGGCGGGAATCCGCTCACCCCCGTACCCGGCTGCGCGGTAGCCATTGGAAAGCGGCTCCATTGACAAGGAATAGCTCCGTACTATCGAAAGCGAGGGTCAGTAATGTCCAGGAGAACGGCTACAATTCTGATCGCCACATGGGTGACGATCTTCCCGGCAGCTGTGGCTGCCTTCGCGCAATGGGAACACTTGAAGAGGCCTGGTATACCGAAAAGACCTGACGGAACGGTCAATCTTTCTGCAGCTCTGGCATATACATCTGACGGTAAACCGGATCTCTCCGGCGTTTGGGTCCTGTCCCAGAGTTTCGTGGACGGCGTTCCCAAATACGCTCGAAACCTTGCCGCAGATCTGAAACCGGAGGAAGCTCCCAGTTTGCAACCATGGGCAGAAACGCTCATGGAGCAGCGAATGGGGGATTTGGGAAAAGACTTCCCACCCTCGCGCTGCCTTCCCCCGGGCGTTCCGCTGATACAGGCGATTCCGGCTCCATTTAAAATCGTCCAGACGCCGGAGCTAACGGTGATTCTTTACGAGGGATGGACAATATATCGCCAGATCTTCACAGATGGACGCGCATTGGCAAAGGACCCTAATCCGACGTGGATGGGATACTCGGTTGGTCATTGGGAAGGCGACACACTCGTGGTGTCCAGCACCGGATTTAATGACAGGTCATGGCTCGACCTGACCGGTCATCCGCACACCGAAGCTCTCCACGTGGTGGAGCGCTTCAGGCGCCGGAATTTCGGCAACCTGGAGATTCAAATCACGATTGACGACCCCATGGCCTATCGAAAGCCATGGACTGTTACCGAAAACGCGAAAATCCTCCCCGATGGTGAACTCTTAGAGTTCATCTGCAATGAAAACGAAAAAGACGTTCCGCATCTTGTGGGCAAGTGATCTTCGTCGTGTTGCGCTACGCGAAGACTATGGTTTTCACTTCCGTGGTTTCCTGATCGGTACCGTCCTTGTCTTGGCAACAAGCGTTCCGATCGCTGGAGTCGTTGCTCGATTGGTTTAATTCGTCAAATCAAGATTTGGTCCTCGTCGTCATTACATCGCAGATCGGCGATGATCCGCGCTCAGTCTTGTTGCACGAGGCCGATTTTGTCGGGGGAAAACTGCCGAAGCGCTCGATGGTGAAATTGGCGAAGGTATTTACAATCCATTCGGCGCTAATCGGGAAGCGAATCTGCGGAATAACAGAATCAAAATTGGAACGGATTTTGAAGACCATCCGTGAATTCTATGCTTGATCTTCAGTGAGCGCCCCAAAAGCCAATCCCAACTGGCCATATTACAAGGCTTCCAAGTTGTAGCAGTGCCTACGGACGCTCATACCTTCGCCTGGCTAAGGATCCGGAAACCGTTTTTGGCAAATTTCGTCGTCGGACGGCAATCAAGCCGAGCGCGATCGGCCTCGATCTGGTCCGATCGCGCCCTGTGTGGGCTCCGTAGCTGTGTCCTCCTTCTTGTTTCAGTCGCGCTTACGGGAATTGTTCTATTTGGATACGTTTCCCCTGCACTGAAGCTGTAAAGGACGACAGAAGATTTCCCGCAAGGTCGAAGCTCTGTGTTCTGAATCGCCCTGTCAATTCGGTTCCTTCGTTGTTGAGCGTGAGGGAACCAACTGCTTTGACTGTGCCTGAGACTGGCCCAGTCGGCGCGTAATTGAACGAAGCATTAGTGAACGCAAACTGCCGATCTCCCGTGCGTACCCACTCACCGCATACGATGCCGCCAAAAAGGGATGCCTGCGGCCCTACCACCAAGCCACTCGGGGAGAACTGCCTTATCAGCATTAAGGGCGGAGGTCCGCCCGCATCGGGAGTGACATTCACTAAAAATACGCCTTCCAGACGCTGGCCACCACCGCCGTTGTTGTTATCGGATACCGACTGGGCCGCGATCACAGCCACGGCAACGCCAACAATTCCAAATAACGCGAGCGCGGAAAACAAAACCTTCGAAACCCGAGACCCGTGTCGTAACAGACTGTTCCATTTGCGAAGCATAGTCTTCTCCTAATCGTGATTTGCGGGTTTCCGAAGCGATAACGCAAGCGCCTCCGTCGCACGGGCCGCCGAAGTGAACGACACGGAGATCGAGCAGGCAGACGCCGTGAAGGCTCCAGAGACCGAAATTGCCGGCCCAATCGAGTCAAAGCCCGGTGAACATGTCCAGTCAGCGGCCGGGCCCTCCGCCGCGCAAGTGAGATTGGGCCGTGCTACCCCGATAAGGTTGTATGCCGCTATCGGGCTTCTGGCGCTGACTGCGGTCCTCGTCATCGCGTGGCGGGTTGGGCTGCCGCGAGGCGACGGCATGCGTACCGTTGAATACATCCGCCTCACGAACTTTCCAGATGCAGTCCATTCACCTGCGCTATCCAGGGACGGAAAGACATTGCTTTTCGTTCGTGGAAGCGAGCCGTTCCAATTCGGCCCCGCTGAACTGTATTTGAAAGTTCTGCCTGACGGCGAACCGGTCGCGCTGACGCACGACGGCACGAACAAGATTGCGCCCGCACTGAGTCCCGATGGATCGCAAGCCGTCTATAGCACGTTTTCGAGTAAGGGTTGGGCCTCTGTGAGTGTGCCGATTGGGGTGGACCTCCCGCGTTGCTGATGCAGAACGCGGCGGGGCTGACATGGGCCGCAGCAGATCGCGTGTTATTTTCAGAGATCAGAAGTCAGACAAGCCTGCATATGGCCGTCGTAACCGCCACCGAAAGTCGCGGGAACCCGCGCGACGTCTACGTTCCTGCATCACCGACGGGAATGGCGCACTACGCCTATCTCTCGCCGGACGGCCGCTGGGTGCTCGTCGTCGAAATGGACACGAACGGGTGGCTGCCCTGCCGGCTTGTTCCATTCGATAGCTCCTCCTCCGGAAATTCAGTCGGCCCGCCCGGTGCTTCCTGCACGGCGGCAGCGTGGTCTCCAGACGGCCGCTGGATGTACTTCGCGGTGGCCGCGTCCGGCGAGTCGCACCTGTGGCGCCAGCGTTTCCCGGACGGTGCGCCCGAACAGATTACATTTGGCATCACTAATGATGAGCGAGGGGTTCTCGCCGACCCCGATGGCAGGTCCCTGATTACGTCGATCGGCGCCATACAGGGAACTGTCTGGTATCACGACGCGCGGGGTGATCGGCAGCTCCCTGTTGAAGGCTACGCATACAGGCCCGTGGTATCGCGAGATGGAGCAAAAGTGTTCTATTTAGTGCGCCGCGCCGCCAAGGGCTCCTTCTGGATTGGAGAGTTGTGGTCGACCGACCTGACATCCGGCCGGACCGAGCGCGAAGTTCCGGATTTCGTCGTCCGCAACTTCGACGTCGCAAAGGACGGGCGCCATGTCGTGTTCGACGCCTTTGACGCTTCAGGGCGATCCGCGATCTGGGTCGCCACCCTCGACCGCAGCGAGCCGCCGAGACGTCTATCGCCGGAAGGGCAGTCCGGAGAAGAACGTCCGGTCTTCGGTCCCTCCGGAGACATCTACTATATGGAGCAGGAATCCGGGCAGACGTGGTTATTGGGACGGATGAAGCCCGATGGAACGAACCGTCAGACCTTGAGTTCCGACCGCGTCACTTTTCTCATGAGCGTGTCGCCTGACGAAAGATGGGCCATCGTTTGGAAGGCAGGGAATGGCCACGACACCATTGCACTGTCGCTCGTCGGAGAATCGCCACGCTTCCTCTGTTCTTGCGCCGCCGAGCCGATTTTTCAGGATTCACCGCGCGTGAGCTGGTCAGCGGACGGCCGTACGATGATCGTGAACGTGAGAAGCGGCGCGATCGGTGGCGCTCGCGCGGCCATACTTCCACTGACGCCTGGCGAGTCATTGCCATCGTGGGCACAGCCGACGGCACCATCGGCCGACGATCTTCTTCACCTGCCGGGCGCGCAACAGGTGCGTGAGGTCAGTGTTTCACCCGGCCGGTCCGGTGAGAGCTACGCCTACACACGGGAAACGCAGCAGCGCAATCTGTTTCGCGTTAGGCTCCCTTGAAAGTGCTGTAGTTTAGATTCAAGTCGCGCCAGATTTGAACGTGGCCCAGGTGCCAAATTCAAATCGCCTCCGGATTTGAAATTGACGAGCGCGCTGATTTTGGGACGGCAAAGATCCGCAATTGCCTGCTCAAAGGGTCAGATCCGCCCTTGTCCCTGACGAATTCCAAATTAGGAGAAGCAGTCGCCACGCGAATTTATTTGGAGCGCAAAACAGTCCCGACTGACTGAACACTGGAACTGTCGGCTCGAAGATTCAAGCATTGGATCAGCTTCTGAGCCCGACATCGGCAAATGCATCTCTTAACCTTTGACGACTGCAAACCGGTCCTGAACTCGATGGACATGGGCCCAAAATGGGCCCAAAACTTCGGGAAACATCGGTAAAAAACGTCAACATACGAACTGAAATGATTGAAAACGCAAGAGCCGGCAAAGTTAACTAAGTCTCATAACCGAAAGGTCGGAGGTTCAAATCCCCCACAATTTCGGGGAGCTGAACAGCCCACGAATTGAACGACTTTAAATCCTTAATCGTTCAATTCGTGGCTTATTTGGTCGTCAACCGTAAAACGTTGACGGTTCCCCGTATTAGATGACCATACGGGTCACGGAGTCGGAGAATGGAGTGTAGCCCTCTGCGCCGTATGCACATACCTGGACTGCGTACGTGATGCCCGGCGTCAGATTATTGAGTGCTACGGCCGCCCTCGCGTTCGGGACGGTCACAGTCACCCAAGTGGTTGGCGTGGCGCCGCCCGGACCGACCTGTCCGCAGCGGACGAGGTAGTGTTTCGCCACCCTGCCGGCAGATTTGATCCGCGCCAGCAGTTGCCCGGTTAAGCCTTGATCGAGTCGTTCGACCACAGGCGTAGCGAGCGGCGCCGCCGGAGTGCGACTGGCCGATCGCGCTTCGAAGCCGCTGGTCAGGAACGTATTCATATCGTCCTTACAGTTCAGCTCCACGTACAGCGCGAGGGCCCGCAGCATCCGGATCAACTCTTCGCCCAGCGAGTTGCGCTGGGTGATGGCTTTCTTGCCGCCATCTCTCGCCTCTCCGATGGAAACGGAGTAAGCGTCCAGCTTGGCCTTGAACACATTGAGATCGACCGGAAGATTCGTAAAATTCACGTTTCCGTTCAATCCTGTCCACACGGCCTGGGCTGAAGCGAAAAGTTGCTCGGGCATTTTCCTGCTGAAATTCACTGCTGCTTTGATTAACTTCGGTACTTTAGCCATTGTCATTTGCCTCTTTTTTCTGAAAGTTCGAAACGCCTTTGCGCTTCGGTGTTGTTCACACATCCCTATAAATGCACGGCGCGGACCAAACCGGCCGCCTTAGGTTTTCTGCGCAAAATCAAATACTTGCGTTTCGCCGCGGATCGTGGAAACTGTCCTGAAAATCGGAATCGTCCGCCTTACAGGACTGAAGGCGAAGCGCAAGCGGTTGCTACCGCGCCGCCTCAAAGGAAGAAAGCGCCAGCCCGACAGGGCGAAGCATAAAGTACAGAAGCAGCAACCAGCCGTTCCAGCCATTCCGCTGTAGGGGGCGGTCTATGATCCGCCCGTCACGGCCGAGGGACGACATCGTGGGCGGTCATAGACCGGCCCCCCTACAGAAAACTGCAGGGTCCCGATTTATCTGTTACAGGCAACTAAAGATGATGTCGAATTATCCGGCCCGGCCACTGATCGGTTGCAGCGCGAAACTCGAGGAAATGCGCGATGAGATCGCCAGGACCGCGCCGACCAACGGACCGTGATGGTCCGCGGTGAAGCGGGCACCGGCAAGGGCCTGGTGGCTGAGGAAATTCATCTGAACAGCGACCGGTCTACCGGAGTTTTTGTTAAGGCGAATTGCGGCGCCTTGCCGGACGACCTCATCGAATCGGAGCTTTTCGGTTGCGAAAGAGGCGCCTTTACGGGAGCCGTGTTCCGCAAAGGCAAATTCGAACTGGCCAATAACGGAACGATTTTCCTCGACGAGATCGGCGAGCTCACGATGAAGGCTCGGCGGACAACATTCGATCCCGGTGGATTTCCGCCTGATCGTCGCCACCAACCAGAATCTGGAGGACATGATCCGTGACGGAAAATTCCGCAGCGATCTCTACTGCCGGCTCAACATGGACACGATCCGTACGCCGCCCCTGAGCGACCGGCTCGACGATATCCCTCTCCTGGTAGATTATTTCATCGGCTGCTATGTCGCTGATGCCAGAAGGCTGGTGAATGGCGCTGCACCGCAGGTGATCAACTTACTCCAGCAGTATTCCTGGCCCGGAAACATCCGCGAACTCCAAACGTCATCAGGAAAGCCGTCTTCAAGGGACAAACGAGGTGATCCGGCTGGAAGACCTGCCGTCGACTTCGGTCAAAAAACGGCCGCGCCACCCATCACGCTCGGAAATTATCAGGAACGGATGCAAGAGCATTCATGCACGCTCGTCGCAGGCGCATTGAAGCATTGCCAGGGCGACCGCACGCAGGCGGCAAAGTTACTCGGAGTCAGCCGCTCTCGGTTTTACGATCTGGTCAAAATCCTTGGTTTGGACGCAAAACCCGGCAGCCATGGTCAGGAACCGGAGTGTTTCGAATGACTTACTGGAAAATGCAAGCTTCTCGTCGACAGCCCGTTCTCCGACGAGCAAATGCAATTTGCCCGTCGACACGCCCGTTCTTCGACGACCAAACGTAATCTGCTCGTCGACACGCCCGTTCTTCGACGACCAAACGTAATCTGCTCGTCGACACGCCCGTTCTTCGACGACCAAACGTAATCTGCTCGTCGACACGCCCGTTCTTCGACGACCAAACGCAATTTGCTCGTCGACACGCCCGTTCTTCGACGACCAAACGTAATCTGCTCGTCGACACGCCCGTTCTTCGACGACCAAACGCAATCTGCTCGTCGACACGCCCGTTCTTCGACGACCAAACGCAATTTGCTCGTCGACGCGCCCGTTCTTCGACGACCAAACGCAATCTGCTCGTCGACACGCCCGTTCTTCGACGACCAAACGCAATCTGCTCGTCGACACGCCCGTTCTTCGACGACCAAACGCAATCTGCTCGTCGAAGTGCGCGTGCTTCGACGAGCAAATGCAATCTTCCCGGCAATGAGGTGAAAGGAAGGACAAGGATGCATTCCTCGGGAGTTCATTTCGGACTGGCGCAAGGACTGCTTCAGCGCCTTCCGAAGTTGCCGTCCGCTGCGCTTCAGGCCGCAGCTCGCCGCAAAAGATCTTCGATTTTTAGATCCAAAATCCTGGCGACCTCTAGTGCATTGGCGTTTTCGTAAGGAGCCAGAAGGCTGGCCATCCTGTCATACGACAAATGCACGCCGTCGGCACGCTCATCCACCAGGACGGTAACGGGCGCGTAGGATCCAGCATCCGGGACGTGCTTTGCCATTTCTTTCATGATGAGCGGATTTCCGATCACGAAGCGCATGATTCTGGACTTCTCCGGATCGGTGGCTTTGCTGATAATCGCACCGTGATCAAATGCGACAAACAGCATCAGCCCCGTTTTGCCTACCGCTTTCTCGATCGTGCTTTCCAGTTCGGCGGAAGAGCGCGTCTTCTGCGTCGAGTTCCAGAATTCAGACATGTCCGGATGACCGATTCCGACGTTGATCGCTGTGACTACATCATCAAAGGACTTCGCCGCGATGAGACTGAATCGTTCGATTTCGATTTTCCTGATCATCTGGTCCTCCCCCTTTAGAATCCCTCTGATTTCATGACTTGACTGCGCGTGCCGAACTCCAGAGCGCCCACCCGCGATTGACCCGGTTGGGATAGAGCTCCAACATCTTTTCGTAGAGCTCCTGAGCGGTTGTCGTCGTTCCAGCCAGGCGGTCGAAATCGCGGATGTACTGCTGCGTCTCCTCGACGATCTTTGGACTGTCGTCGTTTTCAGGTCGTTTATGTGACGCGACAACCGCACGTGGGTTAAGCGACTCAATCTTGTCGAGCGCCGAGATCCACTCCCGTCGTGTCTGGGCATTTGACTCGGCGAGATAGAGGTGAACATCGTTATAGGCGGCGTCGCCGGCAACTACCAGGCCGATCGAAGGGACATTTAAACAGGTCGTGAGATCCGTGTCAGTATGACCAAGTTCCACAGCGACTAATTCACGCCCTTCCAGATCGATTGCATTCCCCTTGAGCTCCTCGGCGATCACCAGGCGGTTCGGAATCTGGTCTGGAAACGCAGACTTCCATATTTTGAGGACTTCAGGGGAAGAATGCTGGCGCATGACTTTCACAACATTGGGCGTTGCAACTGCCCTGGCAGTTGGGAATCGTTCAAGAAGAGTGCCGATTCCGAACCAATGGTCTCCATGACCATGTGTAATGTAGATGGTTGTGAGGTTCTTACCTTTTGCCGCGACCCAATCTGCCAGAGCGTTAGCCTGCTTGACCGTCATAAAGGCATCCACGAGGACCGCGTCCCTCACCCCATAGATGAGGGTTGCCGCCATTGCCTGAAAATACGTCTCTCGTACGGCCGAAGGCCGGTCAGGTGTGACGATGGGTATGCCTGGCGTTACCAATACGTCCCAGTTTAGAAGTGCTTTTTCCGATGACTGTTCCATAACCATGTCTCCGATGTTCCGCGACACAGGTGCGCGGGTTTACCTGACGAGCGCGGTACTTTGATAGTGAGCGAGCCGGATTGACTCGCCGTCTCGTGCATGACCTATGAGTGCATCCAGGAATCGATCCGTGTGGATCTTTAACACCTGATCCATCGTCATTTGATCGCCCCCACCGCGTCTGATAGAGGGTCTGTCACATGCAAATCCAATACCACTTGCGTTGCGCTGCTACAGAGTTGCGCCTTCACCTCGTCGATGCTCACAATTGGAAATTCGGCGCATAAGGGACCGCGCAAAAATAACTTCACATTTTCGGGGACAAGGGGTCAGACCCCTCGTCCCCTACCGCGCCGCCACACAGGGGACGAGAGGTCTGACCCTGCGCTGCTCTGCCCGCAAAATGTGAAGTTATTTTTGCGCGGTCCCGTGTCCGTGTCTTGCATCGCCCCCGGATCTTTCAAGCGGGCGATTGTTCATTCTAATCTCTTAAAATTATCGCGCTGAAATTTCAGCGTTTGCCGATAATTAGGCACGCCTTTCGACGTGAGCACCAGAAAGAACCACGTTATAACGATTTACGCAACTGGTAGCGCATCTGCTAAATCTGGCCGGTTCATCGGAATTCAAGCCGATATACACTCGTCAGGGGGATAGAGAGGCCCGGGAGCACGGACTGCTCCGCCGGAAGCGGGTGCGCGAAGGCGGATTACTCGGTGTCGCGGCACCTAAGATATTGTGGCTGAAGCAGAATCACCATCCAGGGATCGCTCTAATAGTGGAGCACTAAAGGGCGACACTGAGGAGGCAAAATCTGTAGCACGTAGTGAATCTCGTGAAAATGCCCTTGAGGACGCCGCCGAACTGAAGCAGCGCGAGAGCAGCCTCAGGCGTGTCGTCGACACGATCCCGGCGCTTGCCTGGTGCGCCAGACCAGACGGATCGATGGAATTTCTTAATAAGCAGTGGCACACCTACACGGGCTTGTCCCCCGCCGAGACCATAGACTGGGGCTACCAGGCCGCATTTCATCCCGATGATCGCGTGAATGGCATGGACCGATGCCGGAAATTGTTCAGCGGAAACGGACCTGCGGAAAGCGAGATCCGGCTTCGGCGTCATGACGGGGTCTACCGGTGGTTTCTCATTCGCGTCGAGCCGCTACGCGATGAAACGGGCCAAATTGTCAGATGGTACGGAACAAGCACGGACATTGAAGCCCTCAAGCAAACTGAAGAGAGATTAAAAGAAGACGAACGCGAACTTCGCCGGATTACGGACGCTATACCTCAGACGATTGTTGTGCTGGACCCGGCCGGCGCGCCGATCTACGCGAACCAGGCGACCCTGGATTACACCGGCCTCAACCCTGAAGATGTACTGGCTCCAGACTTTCGGCAACGAATCTTCCAACCAGACGACCTGGAACGATTGCGAGAAGAGCGAAAGGCCTCGCTCCAGCGTGGGCTTCCATTCGAATCCGAACAACGCGCGGTCCGAAGGGACGGCCAATATAGATGGTTCCTCATTCGCTACAACCCTTTTCGCGATGAGCAGGGACGCATTACGCGTTGGTATGCGACGGGAACCGACATCGACGAGCGAAAGAGAAATGAAGAGCGAACGCGGAATGAAAACATCGCTCTTCGCGAAGAGTTCGACCACTCCCTGATGTTTGAGGAGGTCGTCGGCTCCTCCCAGTCTCTTCGGAAGGTATTGAAGGCGGTCGACAAAGTGGCCGTAACCGATTCAACAGTATTGATTCTCGGCGAAACGGGAACCGGAAAGGAACTGATCGCGAGAGCAATCCACAAGCGGTCCCCACGATCCTCACGCGCATTCATTCGGGTAAACTGTGCGGCAATCCCACCCGCTCTAATAGCCTCGGAACTATTCGGCCATGAAAAAGGCGCCTTCACCGGCGCCACGGAACGACGTATCGGTCGTTTCGAAGCAGCGGACGCCGGTACGCTATTTCTCGACGAGGTCGGTGACCTGCCGACCGAAACGCAAATTACGTTGCTTCGGGTCCTTCAAGAGCACGAATTCGAGCGAATCGGAAGCACGAAACCTGTTCAAGTTGATGTGCGCGTCCTCGCGGCGACTAATCGCGATCTTGACGCGGACGTAGACGAAGGCCATTTCCGTCGAGACCTCTACTATCGCCTCAATGTGTTTCCGGTAAACGTTCCTCCGTTGCGCGAACGAACCGAGGACATCCCGCTGCTCGCCGAATATCTTGTGGAACGCTACACGAAAAAGGCAGGCAAGAAGATAACCGCGATTGAGCGGTCGACGCTGGAGATTTTGCAGAACTATGACTGGCCGGGAAATGTTCGAGAACTACAGAACGTAATTGAACGAGCCGTAATTCTTTGTGAAACGTCCGTCCTCTCCGTCGACGAGACGTGGTTCCGGCGAGAAGCACCTTCACGAGATGAGCAACTTATTTCCTTCAACACCGCCCTCACCATGAGCGAACGAGAATTGATTGAGCGGGCATTAACGGAGTCCGCAGGAAGAGTCGGCGGCCGCCAAGGCGCCGCCGCGAAACTCGGGCTGCCTCGCCAAACCTTGGAATCCAAGATCAAGATTCTCGGAATCAATAAATTCCGCTTCAAACGTCCGTAACAGACCTTGACGCTGCTGGTTTGCTCTAGCCATGCTTCTCGCGCCGCGGACAAATGTCTTTATCCTGGCGTCAACACTACGCGGTATTGAGCCTCTCCGCCCATCATTCGTGCGTGCGTACCCCTCCGCCGCCTTTTCTAGAGAGTATTTTTCAATCATTGGGCGGATGCCGGCCGCGGCGGCAAACCGCAGTGTATCTTCCGAATCCGCAGGTGTACTTCACATACGTCCCCCGCTCTTCCGGGCCTTCAAATTGCATGCACGATACGTTCAGTCAGAACATCGGGCGCCTCAATGCTCCGAATTGAAACACAAATGGACGGTCCTCGAACGATCCTGCGGTTGATCGGCAGGGTCCGCTCGGATTGCATCGAAGAACTCCGCCAACGGATTCAGAATCAAGTCTCCCTGATGGTTCTCGATCTGGCGGAGGTTGACCTCATCGATGTTCAGTCAGTTCGGTTCCTGCGTGATTGCGAAGATCGGAAAATCGAATTACGGAATTGCGCGCCGTACATTCTCGAGTGGATTCGCCGTGAGCGGATCGAGGGGCTAAAGCGATGACGGGATCGCCGATTGCACGAGGAGGCTCAACATGGGAAACAAAACAATTCAGCAGAAAAACAAGGACCTCGTACTTGTAGCGTTCGATACGCTGTTCAACAAGCGCGACTATGCCCGGGCAGAAACGTTCTGGGCGCCGGGATACATCCAGCACAGCGCCCACATCGAACCAGGGCGCGAAGGATTATTCAACCTCGTTAAGAGCATTCCAGCGACCCTGAAGTACGAACCCGGACTAATCGTTGCCGACGGCGACTTTGTAATGGTGCATGGGCGCTTCAGTGGCATGGGCCTCCCAGTGAATTGGATTGCCGCCGACATTCTGCGTATAGAGAACGGCATTCTCGTTGAGCATTGGGACGTCATTCAGGACGAGGCGACTGAAGAGCAGTCAAGGAGTAAGGCACTTATGTTTGGCTCATCTTTTCCGATCTATACGAAATAGGAGAGAACCTTGGATAACATCCTCGCATATGCAATACAGGCGCACGGCGGATTGAACGCCTGGAATAAGCTTCAGAGCCTGCATGTGAACGCCTCCATCGGCGGCGCACTCTGGGATCAGAAGGGACTTCCCGGCATTTTCAAGAACACTCGCGTCCAGTTAGACCTCCAATCCCAACGGGTCGTCACGCATCTCGTTGATCTCGGCGAGCGGATCGTGTTCACGCCGAACCAGGTATCCCTGGAATCCGAATCAGGAAAAACCCTCCGCACGCGAATCGACCCACGGTCTGTCTTCGCCGGGCAAACCGCCAATTCCAAATGGGATAAATTGCACGCTGGTTATTTCTGCAGCTACGCTCTCTGGGGCTACCTCACTACACCATTCCTTTATACTTACGCCGGCTTCGAGACGCACGAGATTGAACCGTGGCATGAGAACGGAGAGCGTTGGCGCGTCCTGCAAATCACTTTTCCTGACGGATACGCCGCACACACACGCACTCAATATTCCTATTTCGGCGAGGACGGGCTTCTCAGAAGACATCTCTATACCGTCGATGTTCTAGGCGGGGCTCAGGGAGCGAACTACGCGTTCGAGTACCGGACCGTAAATGACCTGAAGATAGCGACCCGGCGACGCGTTCTTGCTTACGATGTCGATCGCAATAAAGTGCCCGAGCCAGTGCTCGTGTCGATTGATCTCGGCGAAGTCGAGTTCAAGTAGGAAGTATTCCAGACATGGATGTTTCTCTCAGAGGCGCTCAGACTGTCGTCGAACGCGCACGCACACACGCCGAAACGATCGGCCGTGATACTTTGCCGCGAACCAACATTAGCCGAAATCCCGGCGAATGCTGAGAGCCGACAGCCGGTCGGGGCTCTGCAAGATTATTTATGCGTGACCCGGTTTTAACAGCGAAGAAGGCTCAGGACACCAGTTGTGCCGCAAGCTCTGCCCTGGAAGTAGAAAAGGGCTGAAGACATGCACAAGGGAACACCGGAGAAGCGGCCTGGATTTTGGTCGCATGGGATCGGCTGCTTGGGCTGAACTATGTCAACAAAGTTGAGAGCAGTTCTCCTCTCGCCCTATACGCTTGGCGATTTGAAGCTGAAGAATCGCATGGTGATGGCTCCGCTGACGCGCACCCGAGCCGGGAACCAGGCAAAGGTCCCGAATGAACTGATGGCAGAGTATTACGCACAGCGGGCCGGGGCCGGTTTGATCATCACAGAGGGCACTTTTGTCAGCGAACAGGGACAAGGTTGGTACGGAGCACCGGGAATTTACAGCGAAGAACAGCGGGCCGGATGGGAGAGAATTACAGGTGCCGTTCACAGCGCTGGCGGGCTGATCTTCGTTCAACTATGGCACCAGGGCTCCGTCTCTCATCGATCCCTCTATAACGACGGTCGATTGCCACGTGGGCCCTCCGCGGTCGATCCCGAACAACTGATTCACGTCAAGGGTGGGAGGGTCATGAGCGAAACCCCGCGCGAGATGAGTCTTCAGGACATAAAGCAGGCGGTGAAGGACTTCCGACATGCCGCACAAGTCGCACGAGACGCGGGCTTCGACGGTGTCCAGATTCAAGGCGGATTTGTATACCTTTTCCAACAGTTCCTGCACGAGGTGACTAACCGAAGAACCGACCAGTATGGCGGACCGATAGAGAATCGTGCCCGCATCCTATTTGAAGCCCTGGACGCGGTGCTTGAAGTCTGGCCGAGCAATCGCGTCGGGGTCAAGGCTGGGCCGATGATGAGCGAGCGTGGGGCCTTCCGTGCTACCGGCGAAATCCTCAGGACGAGCGAATATGTGTACCGGGAAATGGCTGGCTACAAGCTATCGCACATGCTTCTGATGCGGCAGAATGCAGATCTCACGGGCACTCCAATCGAGCATATGGCCGGGGATGCGGTAGTGCATCACTTCCGTCTCCTCTATCCCGGAACGCTCATCCTCAATGTCGGAATTAACGCCATACATGGCGCCCGCCTCATTTCTGAAGGAGCCGGCGACCTGATCGCGTTCGGCCGCGACTACATTGCAAATCCGGACCTTGCCGAGCGCATACGCCTTGATGCACCACTCAATGAACTGCGGCCGGAATATTTCTACGGTAACTCTGCAACGGGCTATACGGACTATCCGGCGTTGCTGCAGAGCCAACCGATTCAGGAAGGAAATAATGCCGAATAGCGCGGCCCCCGGACCTTTAGTTATTTCGTGGCTTTGCGCCTTAGGCTTGAAGGAAACCGTTCACGTTGAACTATGAGGATCAGCCGATCTGACTCCCCGAGCCGGGCGCCGATGGAGAGTGGCATGCCCGGTCAGCCTGGACAAACCTCGCCGAGTGAACCGGAACCGCCGCAGTACTTCGAGTCCTGAAGCTGGATGAGAAGACCGTCCGGGTCGGTGAAATACAATTCCGGCGTGCCGTCTTTCGATCCGCCACGATTTTCCATCCTGAGACTGATGTAATGGACCATCGGTCCAGGATTGCCTTGAGGATTGCCGCGCGGCTTGATGCCATAACTTTCAAGGTTCTTGATGACGGCGTCCGGATTGAAATTGTCCATGCTCATGCACAAGTGATTGATGCTGCCGCGCGGTGCGGCCGCCGCGCCGCCTCGTCCACCGCCGCCACCGCCGAACATGAGAAACTCGACACCATTTCCGGCGTTCAGGAACGGCGCATTCGTGCTGCCGGCGGGAGCTTGATAACCCTGAACGTGCCAGCCGAACAGGTCCTGATAAAACTTGTTCGACCGGTTCGCATCCGATCCGAAGATCGTGCAGTGACTCCAGCCGCGAAGCGCCATCAGTCCTTTCTTCGGTGATGGCTCAGGCGCCGGACAAACATTTCCGAGCGGCCCGGTTCCTCCGCAGTACCGCGGATCCTGAAGCTGGATCGCGATAGTGTCGGCATCGTACATGTAAAGCTCGGGCGTTCCTTCTCTCATCCGCACGCGAACCTTCATCGGGCCGGGTTCGTCGCTTTTTGTGAAGCCATGCTGCATGAGAATGCTGACGATCTTGTCCACGTTGAAATCTTCGACATTCAGGCAAACGTGATTGATGTTCGGTGCGGCCCCTTCTGCCGAAGTGATGCCGAGAAACTGCGGGCCGGCGCCGATCCGCAGGTTCGCGTTTGTCGCACCTTGTCGCGAGGCGATCGGCATGCCGAAAAGACCCTGGTAGAAATCGACGGAACGTTTGATATCGGAGACGTACAGTGTGACGTGATTGAGACCTTTCGTTCGTATCGGAGGATTGCCTCCCTGCGCGAAAAAGCGCGGAACGAGCACTATCCCGGGTAATGACGCAAGCATCTGTCGACGGTTCATGGAACGGTAGGTTATTACTTCGGAAGAGAATTCGCTACAAGGAATTAAGGGGACAGACAGCGAATTTCTGAGCTGCAGAATTCGCTGTCTGTCCCCTTAATTCCTTCGATCAAATCGGCCGGCACTGCCAGCTTCAAAGAATGTACGATTTCGATCAAAAGCGAGCGGTCGATACCGCGAAGGAACTGCGTTCCCGCAACAACAACCGGAACGCCAGACACTGAGTCGGGCTGTCCCTGTTTTCGCTGTTCTGCTTCAGCCGCCCACGCAACTTCTCCGGCGCCACGCTGGATAGATATGGCTTGATATCGAGGATCTGAGTGCCGTCGAGCATGTCCAAGCCGCGCACATACAGGCTTGGGCCGTCGCGGCGATCAACTCCACTACCGTTATCGCAATCGGAAAGGGTCGATATGATACGTGCCCTTCACTGAGCCGTCAAAATGAAAGAACAGCAGCGTGTGCGGCGCAGATGCTGTTGAACACGCGCACGTCATTGTAACGGTGCAGGGTGGTTAGCGGATATGCGCAGAGAAGATCGATCGGAATTGTCTGGACCAAATCGTTGCCACTACTTTCCACATGGATTGCAGCATGGACATTTCCTTCCGCGCACAAAAAGGCTGACCATTCGCTTAATATCGCAATGCGGGCGTGTTCTGAGGTCCTTGCTTTCAGGGAACGCTGAAGCACGCTGTTCATCACCGCGGCAGACCGGATACCATCCGGCATCCCGTCCACCATGGTCGGCAAAAAGGTCTCGGCAACATCCAATGAAATGTACGTCCCGTCTTGGATTGCGTCGTCCATATCAAAAGCATCCTTGTGCAGCCTTTCGAGAAGGATGTTTTGATGCGATGAGGTGACGAACACAATGGCTGCACCATCAGCCTTCAAAGCATTGCCAACGTGGCGTGCAGCGATTTCCACAAAACCCGCATCGTCGGAGTAGAAGTGAAGTTCGTGTCGACCCACGACCGTCGTGTCATCGTGGTGTTCGAGATTGCTGCTCACGAATGACTTTCCCGCAAGGACGGCCTGGACGGCAGGAATCAGATCGAATTGAGTCCGTAACTTATGAATGTAGCCATGCCCGCCGGCGTGAAGAGCCTCTCGAACTACAACCGCAGAAGACTCCATAGTGATGAACAGAAGTTTTGCATTGGGCGCGAGTGTGGAAATCTGCAGTGCGGCGGCTATTCCGTTCAGCTTCGGCAGACCTATATCAAGAAGAATCAGATCAGGCTGAAGTTCCTGCGCTTTCCGTACGGCATCAATCCCGTCTACAGCTTCACCGACTACTTTCAATCCGGCCCTTTGCTCCAACGCCAACCGGACAACTCTTCGAAACGGTTCGAAGTCTTCAACAAGAAGTATGCGAAAAGCTGCCAACTTTTAAATCAATCCTATTGTCGTAAGGTATCTTGCTTCGATGGGATAGAAACTCGAAAAGTATGACACAACAACAGGAAAAATCTTCCGTCCTTTGTCCAACCCCCGACGTTTTTTTTCGAGCTAGGATTCGTCCGTGGACCCCCACAAAGAAGCTCCCGGAGTTGGAGCAGAGGAAGGTCAACCGCCCGCCCGGAAATCTTGTCTTAAATCCGCCGCGCGCTCGGCATGTCCTCTCGCGTCGGGTAACATTACAGGCATTTATGCGAGACTCCATCAACGGCCCATACCGCTTGTTTTGACTGTCCGCTCCGCTGAAGGTAATTGCCTGGGCTACTTGCGCTCCCATAGAATGACGCACACCTGATGACAGTTCAAATCGGCCAACAACTCGGGGCGTACGAAATCACCTCGCTGCTCGGCAAAGGCGGGATGGGCGAAGTCTATCAAGCGCGCGACACACGTCTGGGCCGCAAGGTCGCGATCAAGATGCTGCTGGAAATGTTTGCGCGGGATCCCGAGCGTCTCGTCCGTTTCGACCGCGAGGCCAAGGTTCTGGCCTCGCTGTGTGGGCGATCCGTCCAACGGAGATACGGCGGGCCGGGGCCTGCTTCGGTCATTGCTTCGACAAACGTGAGCTCCTTCTCATCGACAGAGATGCCGAGTCCCGGTCTATCGTTCGGCCACACCTTCCCCTTCCGGAAGTCGAAGCACTCGGGCATGTATGGCACAGGCGGCCGCTCTTGTGGCCCAACGCAATTATCCCAGGGTATAATCCGGTCGATTCACAAGGAGCAGCGACATGCCAAACGTGATTAGCCGGCGGGCCTTTTCCCGGCAGACAGCCCTTTTTCTTGCGAGTGCGCAGCTTGCGCCGTGGGCGAAGTTTGTGTACGCCGAGGATCTCCAAACCGCCATCGTGGAAACGTCGGCCGGAAGAGTCCGTGGCCTGATGATCGACGGCACTAATGTGTTTAAGGGCATTCCCTACGGCGCCAGCACGAGCGGAAAGAACCGCTTCATGCCGCCCGGCAAGCCTGTCGCATGGACCGGTGTGCGCGACATGCGGGCATTCGGTCCCACGGCCCCGCAAACGGCCGACAACTCAGGCACAACAGCCGCCGGATCGCCCTCTCAACAAAGCGAGGACTGTCTCGTGCTGAATATCTTCACACCCGGGCTGAACGACGAACGCAAGAGGCCGGTGATGGTGTGGTTGCACGGCGGCGGATTTTCGAGCGGGTCCGGCTCCGGACGCATTCTCGATGGCACTAGCCTCGCGCACACGCACGATGTCGTGGTCGTGACTCTGAATCATCGGTTAAACGTGTTCGGTTACACATATCTCGGTGACGCGATGGGTTCCGACTTCGCGCTGTCGGGCAGTGCGGGCCTGCTCGACCTTGTGGCCGCGCTCGAGTGGGTGCGCGAAAACATTGAAAGATTCGGCGGCGATCCGAATCTCGTCACCATCTTCGGTCAGTCCGGAGGCGGCCGGAAGGTTGCGACGTTGATGTCGATGCCAAGCGCTAAAGGGCTCTTCCACCGCGCGATCATCGAAAGCGGAGCTATCCTTCGTTTGACGACCCACGAGGACGGTGTGAAGTACACGGATCTGTTGCTCGCGGAACTGAAACTGAAGGCGGGCCAGATACGCGAACTGCAGAGTGTGCCGATGGCACAGCTGCTGGCGGCCGACGCCGCCGTGCAGAAGAAGATTAATCGGGGAGAGCCGGGAATGACGGCGAATTCGCCAGTCGTGGACGGCAAGGCGATTCCCGGGCATCCCTGGGATCCGAAAGGTCCAGCACTGTCGGCCAACATCCCGTTGCTTATCGGCTACGCGCACACTGAGGAGACGCTGTATGACCGGCCGACGCCGGAAAAGCTTGCGCTCGACGAAGCCGGATTGCGAGCCCGCGCGTCGATGCGGCTCGGCGAGGATCCGTCCCGCGTCATCGATGCCTTCCGAAAGGCGAATCCCGGAGCGGCGCCGTGGGATCTATGGATCCTGATCGCAACCGATCACCCGCGCGGTACCTACTCGCGTGAACTGGCGAAACGGAAAGCCGACCAGCGCAGCGCGCCGGTTTTTGCTTATCGCTACGACTGGGAGACGCCGGAGGGCGGGGGCCACATGCGATCGCCGCACACGATCGAGATTCAGTTTGTATTCAATAACATTAAAATCGCAGGTCCGCTGATTTCAAAAATGCCGGAAGCTTACGCGCTGGCCGACAAGACGAGTTCGGCGTGGGTAGCGTTTGCGCGTACCGGGGATCCGAATACTCCGAAGCTGCCAAAATGGCCGGCTTATTCCGCGGCATCACGCGACATGATGCTTTTCAACAACGAGTGCCGCGTGGAGTCCGATCCCGATCGCGGTCCCAGGCTGGCTATGGAGCGAGTCCTGAAGCTCTCGTAGTGCTCGGCAAGCCGCTGATAGTAAGGTCAGCCGATTCGGGCCGCTCTGACGCCGCTCATTGATACAACGGCAATAGCGCTCCTTGCTTGCGGGTTCGCGAATCAGGCCAGCTTCACTTTGATTTTGTGACCTTTGATCTCGCTGCGGTGCAGTTTTTCAATAATGGAACTGGCGTGTTCGGAAGAAACGTCGGCAAACAGATGGCGCTCACGAACATCGATGGTGCCGACGACTTTGCCGGGAAGTCCGGTCTGACCGGCAACCGCATTCACCACATCGATCGGCAGAATTCCCATCGCTTCGCCAACATTCATCCATATGCGCGTTTGCTCGACAGATGGGCGCCCGCTCTTTTTGGGTTTCCCGGGCCTAGGCGTAACAACATGGGAGCTCTCTTCGCGCACGCGCACAACCTCAGGGACAACCACAGGACGAGGCCGGGCAGGTAATTCATCACGGCGTGTGGGGCGATCCTTGTTCCATGGAGGCTGAGGAGGGCCATCATTCCTCGAAGCTGAGCGGCCGCGAGGTTCTTCACGTTCCGGTTCACGTTCACGCGAAACGTTCCTGGGAGAGGGGGCGGAATCGCCTACCTGAAGCTGATGCATGAGCGCGGACGCGATATCGGTGGAACTGAAGCCTTCTTCAAGCAGGCTCTCAACAAGATGATCCTGCTTCTTGAAGTCTCCGCTGATCAACGTCGCGCGCAGTTTGTCGAGAAACACCACGGCGCGTGCCTCTTCCACCTGGCCCGCCGTTGGCGGCTTGCCGCGCTGTATCCTGACCTTTGTGAAACGCTCGATGTTCTGGATTTGAAACATTTCGCGGCCGGCTACGAATGAGATAGCCCTGCCGCTTCGGCCCGCGCGGCCCGTGCGTCCGATGCGATGGAGATAATCTTCGACATCGTACGGCAGGTCATAGTTGAAAACGACCTGTACGTCGTCCACATCGATGCCGCGCGCGGCAACGTCCGTCGCCACGAGAAATTCGAGACCGGACTTTCGAAACTTGTTCATCACACGGTCACGCATCAGCTGGGTCATGTCCCCGTGCAGCCGGTCTGCGGAATAGCCCTGAGTGTTCAAGTGATCGACAAGATCGTCCACCATGCGCTTCGTGTTGCAGAAAATGATGCCAAGTTTCAGGTCGTGGATATCGATGAGCCGCGTGAGCAGCTCGATCTTGCGGTTGCGATCCACTTCGTAATAGACCTGCTCGACCGTCGGCACGGTGAGCGCCTTCTGTTCGATGCGCACCTGCTGCGGATTGCGTGAATACTTCTCGATGAGCTGCTGAATAGGCCGGGGGATCGTCGCAGAAAAGAACACCGTCTGGCGTTCAGCCGGAACGGCTTGCAGAATGATTTCGATGTCATCGCGAAAGCCCATGTTCAGCATGACGTCGACTTCATCGAGCACAACCATCTTCAACCCTTCAAGCTTCAGCGTGCCTCGCCGCATGTGATCCATGACGCGGCCGGGCGTGCCGATGACGATATTGGCGCCCTGCTTGAGCCCGGCGAGCTGCCGGTCGAAGGACTGTCCGCCATAGATTGGCAACGCATGAAGGCCGCTCTTGAAGAGCGCGAGCTTGTGAACTTCCTCGGAAATCTGGATTGCCAGCTCGCGCGTGGGACACAGGATGAGCACCTGCACTCCGCGCTGCCTCGGATCGACTTTCTCGATGGCAGGAATGGCGAATGCCGCCGTCTTGCCCGATCCC
Organism: uncultured Acidobacteriota bacterium; assembly: GCA_963738025.1. GTDB lineage: Bacteria > Acidobacteriota > Terriglobia > 20CM-2-55-15 > 20CM-2-55-15 > 20CM-2-55-15. The sequence goes on from CAVTWA010000006.1 coordinate 185,991, forward strand.
GTTTGAGATTGGCCGACAATGTCGCCTCCCGCCAGGAGGATCGGGATGGCTCCCGCCTGGATCGGCGCTGCCTGTTCAAAGCCCAGTTTGTCGATGGCTTTCAGCACTTCTGCGGACAGCCCCAGCTCGGAAAATAGTTTTGGTGTCATGAATTAAGGTTTCTCATTCCTATTCACCTTACAGCATTGAGGGGGATAGCTGCCATGCGGCATTCAGATCTGTCTGCACGGTAAAGCTCCGTGTGGCTCAATCCTGGAAACGTGACACTCGATGGTGCCACCGTGCGATTCTTTCGCAGAATGGATAGCGCATCCTGTGGATTGTAGCTTTGAATTGCCAACACCAGGATGTTTGCACGAGAGGCAACAAACATGGCACCGTGGCGGGCGGAGCAGTTTCCGAGATAACGGCATCCCGGAACCTGAATCTTTCAGCGAAAGGTTAACCTTTGGTAATGGTGCCGCCGGGCGTCATTTTATCGACGTGCTCCGGAAGTAATTCGGACAGCTTATTCAGTAATTCCTCCGGACTCACGTTCAATTTGCCGGCTAACTGTGCAACATTGTCTGAACCAAGCACATGCCGCAACTGGTCCGCGGACACAGGCTGATTCGGTCCCGTACCCACCCACGACTGCGCGATACCGCCCAGACCCTTTTGCTCAAATTGATTCACAAGACCCTGCACCCCGCCGTGGCGTTGAATCATCTGATCAATTCCCGCACCGACTAATCCGCCAAGTACTCCATCTAAAAGACCCATAACATTCTCCACGATTTAGCTTGGAATAGATTGTACTCCGGAACGGACGACTGAGAGGCACCTCATCGACTGAAGATGCACTAACCCCCAGGAAATCCGGGCAGACTTTGGATTTGCGTTGTTCGAAATGCGACATGGCAAGAAGCCCGCGCTTTCGGCTCGGCGCGTGGAGTCAATTGATCCGAATGTCTACGAATTGAAGGAAGGCGATGAAAAGACCTGGTACCGTGCAGTCTACCTATCGAAAATCGACGATGTGATCTACGTCTTGCACAGTAACTACCGGACATCTCGCAGCCGCTCTCTGAATACCTGAGTGAATTGCAGATGCTCTGTGCGGCCCCCCTGAGGACCTCGGTTTCAGATCGCATCCGCCGCTTTCCGTCTGGCCGCCGCGGTCATGATTTCTCCAATGCTTTCCGGCGACATGAAATCGGCCGGCGAAAGTGTCCCTGCGTTCATTTGCGCAAATCGGTTCATGGCCTTCACGTTTCCTGGCAGGGCGGCGAAAAGCTGCTGCACTTCCGGTGGCGGTGGCTGCAGAGAGGCAAGCTGGCATGTAAATTCATACATCGGAAGCGCGTGTTCGTCGCGAGACTTCTGATACTGTCGCATTGCCTCATCGAATGGCTGCGTTCCGCTCAATGCCTGATCGAGGGCAGAGGTGCAGCGTTCGGCATCGATAAATGCATCGGCTATGCCCTGTGCCGTAATGGGGTCCTTGTTGTATCCCGCATCGCCGACAAGCGCCCAACCGGGACCGTAAGGCTTACGAAAGAAATTGGGGAGCGCGGCGCCGGAAATGGGAGACACACGTTTTCCGGACCGGACGCGCGCAGCAAATTCCGGAGCAAGGTCGAGAACCTTGAGATAGTTGCCCTCGACGTCCTTCTTGTTCTCTTCAAATTCGGAATAAGGCCAGCCTGTAATCACCAGGGTGAGATCGTCGTGAGTCGGAGCCGCCGCGAATCCGCGGTGTGGACGGATGTATGTCTCAAATCGACCGTTCATCGGAATGCCGCTCCAGTAGCTGTAATAGGCAGAAAGGAGCGGAGGTTTTTCGTTGTACTGTTCGGGCTTGACGACACCCGCAATTATGGAATTCCGTCCATCCGCGCCGACAACAATGCGGGCAAGTTCCGTTACAGACTCACCGTCTTTCGAGTGGCCGCGTACACCCGTCACGCGTCCATGGTCCGTAAGCACTTCGTCGACATGAAATCCTGCTCGAATCTCAGCTCCAGATTCCAAAGCCCCTGCGACGAGGAGGTGATCCAGAACGGTTCTGCGAGGGCAATACGCCACAGGAGATTCGTCTGTGCCCGGTGACCCGGAAATTTCAAATGGACCAAAGTCAAAGCTGTACGTGTGTATGGCAGGACAGCCGGTTGCGATCAAGCGATCGAGCAGTCCCCAGCGTGAAAGAGCGGATACGCCGCGAGGCTGGACCACGTGTGTCGATATCGTATCGCTCGGGAACGTTGCACGATCTACAAGGAGAACGCGATATCCCTTGCGCGAGAGCAGCATGGCCGTTGGTGATCCGCCGCATCGAGCTCCAACAACAATGACATCGTAACTTCCATTCATCTCTTGCTCCTTGGACTGAGAGAGTACTCCGAACCGGCTGCACTTGAACAAACTAAAGGAAAATCCAGAGGTCCGATGGCTTACGGACTGTCGGTGTCGCTGATCATTCCAACCTTATATAAGGTTGCAGACGCGGAGATCGGTCGGCGATCCCGCGCCATTATGATCGTCGGGCCGCGCCCGATAGATTGCACTTTTCTTTATAAAGAGCCCGCCCGTAACCACAGGTATCAACGAATCGAAGCGAGATGATTCGAACCTCCGGCCTCCTGCGCCCATGGCGGGCGCTCTACCTGGCTGCGGTACGCCCCGAAGACAAGAACGGTCGCGAAGCATCAAGGATTCCTGCGATCGATGGCGTGCCATGCAGATAGCTGTCAGTCTGGTTTAGCGCCTGGCGCGAATACGCCTCTAGTCGTCAACGGGACTAGAATTGCCCGGGAAGTCACCCCGGGTGACAGTCGCGACGGCGGCTATTTGCCGGGCTCGAAGCGATCGAGGCACTCATACGGGTGTACCGTGTTCCCGGGCTTCCACACGAAGTACCGCTTCAGGTCGAAGGGCCGCGTGAAGTTCACGGGATCGGTCGTCGTTAGGGTGTAGTCGAGACGGCTGTAGTCCGCATTCGGGATAAAGCGCTCGACGGTCTTGATCTGGTCGCTCTGTAGCGTACCCTCGTGATCGAAGTTGCCAGCCGCGAGGTGATCGGTCTCGACCACCAGCGTTGTGCCTTCCCAACGGCCGCGGGAGTAACCGTACAACGTGTGCGCCGGAGGTGCCGCGTCCTTTGGATTCATGTGGATCGTGCGCACCGTGTCGTACTCTTCGAGCCGCATGATAATTTTATCGCCGTCCCTGCTGAACTCCATTGGCAGCGGAGAAATCATGATCAGCGGCGTGCCCTTCGTGCCGCACTTTAGAAGGACGTTGTTGCGCGGATTCCATTTCGCAAGCCCGGCCTTTCCGGCGGCGGTCAGCGGATAGCCCCCCTTAAACATCGGAAACGCGGCGGGGTCGCTCATGATCGTGGACCAGACGCGGAACAGACCGTCGGCCTTGGCTTTCGCGGCAGCGACATCGCCATCGGTTTTCGCGCCCCCGACCAGACGCCCCGCTTTCCCGGCTGGGAAGTATGGGGTGTCCGATCCGAACGTGAACTCGTTGCCGTTCGGCAGCAATACGCTGCGTGCAAGAATCTCGGGCCGGTTGCGCATCGATGGCGAGCCCGCGATCGTCAGGCGATCGCCGACATGGATTGAGCTTCCGTCTACGCCGCGATTCCGCAAAATGCTGATGGACGCCGTCTCCGCATCCCAGACGGTCTCTATGCCTTTCTCATCCTTCACGGACAGAAGGATCTGTCCGTGCGGATTGCGCCACGACACGGACCTGACGACGCCACTGACTTCGATAGTCTTCTTCGCATCGAAGATACCGGCCTGACTGTGATGCGCGTGAGCAAAGCCCACGAACACGTTAAGACCCAAGACCAGGCTCACGAGCCGCAGTAACCGTCGCATATTGTTATCTCCTGTTGTGGCGCTGTCCACTGAAGGGCTTATCGTGACCACCAGTCAAATCGGCTGTCTTTGTGATTCCAATATACGTGGAATGGATCAACGTGATGGTCAGCAATGTTTAACCCCTTACATACTTTGGACCGCAGAAAGCCTGCGAGTTCCACACCAACTTGTTCTTTTGGATCATAGTCCAGGCCCTCAATCGTGAGTTCGGCATCGGCGGGGTTGTGAACCTTATCACGTAAAATCTCAGGCTTCTTCTGCAAACCGTTTATGAATACGACGACGATAATTTCCTGCGCCGTCATGCCTAAAATCGCTTGCTCCATGCGACCACGGCACGTGAAATCGCCGCCGATAAAGCTCTCTGAGCGCCAAGTGACGCCTGGAACGTATTTGTCAGCCGCACTGACAATTGCGATCCTCTGCTCGGCATTGGAGTCGTCAATCTTCGGGTCGTCGATGGCGCGCGTTTTAAAAGGCTCGCGCCCGATCCGGATATTGCCTTCCTGGATGTCCCGGTCTCGCAACAGCTTCGGCTTTTGCAACGGGATGTCTTGTGGCAGTGGCGCGGACGCGCCGGTCAGGGAGACCGATAACAGCAGGACTGCCACCAGCGATGTCCGTGTCTTCATAAAAAATGATTATAGGACAGGAACTCCCAATGATCCGCATTCGCTGGCGTCTCGCCGTCCCGGCAATTCCCTATCGGACTTCAGAGATTCGAACCGCTACTTACACTCTGGAGGTTTCTGCGCCCAGCTCCAACTGTTGTCCGTACGACGAACTCGGAACAAGCCGCGCTTAGGGCAGGGGCTGGATTCCGGTGCCGGACTGACGAATACCCCTGCTCTGCGTTCCATGGCATTTTTCAGCATGTAGTCGCGGGCTTCAGCCCGCGTTCTTGCTCATGCGGAGATGAAAATCTGCGAATCCCGCACGCGGGCTGAAGCCCGCGACTACATACTGGATTGGCCAGGCGCCAAAATATTGCTTATTTCCGGGCACAGAAGTTTGCTCCGTGGACCCCAACAGCGGGTGAAACGTTCGTCTCGACGCGAGACCCGCTAAAGCACTCGAAACGTTCCGCAATGAAACAGCCATAGAAGCCCGTCTCTTCGGCGATGCCGGTGAGTTCCGCCTCCAGCAGCGCGCCGGCAACGCATCCTGCCCACAAGTTGGCGTCGAGTCGCTCGTTTTCTTTCAAGTCCTTTCCGAGGAAGACGTCGGCCAGATAGAGGCGTCCACCTGGAGCAAGCACGCGGTAGATCTCCTGAATAGCCCTCCGCTTGTCCAGAGCGAGATTCAGAACGCCGTTGGAAATCACGACGTTTGCACTCGCATCCGGCAGAGGAATGTTCTCCGCTGTTCCCTCAAGAGTAAGGACGCGGTTTGCAAGCCCGGCCTCCCGGGCTGAAGCCATCGCCGCTTCACGCATGGCCTCGGTTGGATCGATGCCGATCGCCCGGCCGGTCTCTCCCACCCGACGCGCAGCGATCAGCAAATCTGTGCCTCCCCCGGAACCAATATCGACGACGGTTTCACCCGCTTCGATCTTTGCAACTCGATGAGGGTTGCCAACACCAACGATGCGCGCCGTGGCACGCCTGGGGAGCGTATCTAATTCCTCCCGCTCGTAACGGAGCAGGTTGACTGCATAGTCCGCGCCTATATTGAAGTGGAACGAGGTCGCCGGATTTGTGGCGACGCGGCTGTAGGATTCCTGAACCGCATCTCGCAGGCGCTGGGCATCAAAACCGGTTGGACATGTGGTTGCCATCGATGTGTCCTCCAATTGAAATCAACTCAGGAAAAAAGAGGCACGATTTCCTCGAGCCTCGCCCCGGACCCTGGCTGCACAAGCTCCACCGTCGCCAGGAAGTTTCTGTGAGACATGCCGGTTCCGAGAAACGTCCAAGACGCCGCCTGCTTCTGGACCGTGAAGAAGCGGTCCGTTTCTTCCGGACTGAAAATCCGGCCGGTTGCGCGTTTCAGGCTTTCGAAATCGAACTTCACTTGCTGCGTCAATGCGGCATCGATCATCCCGCCGATTTCGAGATAGCCCTCGATGGCATTCGCCCGTTCCTGTGCGTTGCACGCGCCGGCGATCGCTTGAACCATCAACGTATCGAGCTTCGCGTGTTGCGCTTCTTCCATCCAGTGGTGCTTGAGCAGGCTCTTGAACTGAGGGTCCAGTTGCTGGTTGTCGGCCACGCTGTCGAGGTAGTGCCGCTGAGTCATCCACTCGATATGCAGAATCACAAGCGCAATCGCCAGCGGATGCTTCGAGAGAATCGCCTGCGCAATGGCTTCCGGCGGACCGATGACTTCGCAGTCGCTGCCGAAGGAACTGAGGAAGTCCTTGCGAAATCGCTTGAACAGATCGATGTGCTTGGCTTCTTCGCCGGCGAAATTCAGAAACGCCCGGACGCGGGCATCGTTTCCGTGCAGCACTTGGCCGGACATGATCGAGTACGAAGGGCAGGATGAACTCCTCGACGAGACCGAATATATAGAGGTAGTCGTGCCCACGAATCTGATTGAGGGCGAGACGCTCCTTCGGTGTCAGGAAGTCGAGCGGCTCGACCCGGGCCAACGTCTCCGGCAGAAAAGGCCTGCCGAAGTCGAGGTGTTTGCCGCTTCCGATCAGATCTTCAACCCGCCAGTTCACTTGCTCCGATGCGGCGAGGGCAGCTTCGAAGGTATAGTTCGGCCAGGTGGTGGTACTCTCTCTTGGAGTTGCATCTAACGCTTTCATTTCGTTTCTCCTCTGTTTGGTTTCTGGTTCGTCTTCTGCCGGTGATGCTGTGATTCACCGGCAGGACCAGAATCCGGCATGATCGTTTGAAAAACCGTTGAAGAGAGCGTGGAAATTGAGAAGGAATCCGTTGAATTTTCGTCTCCGATTATGACCGGCTCCAACTTACTCCGTATCAATCTATTGGGCCCCATCGAGATCCGCCGGGGAAAGCAGCGTGTGGAGCTCCCGTCCTCAAGAAAGGCCCGGGCACTGCTGGCCTACCTGGTCGCCACCGGACGGAACCACAGGAGGGACCGCCTGACCGAACTCTTCTGGGACATCGCAGACGACCCCAGGGGCGGCCTGCGATGGTGCCTCAGTAAGATCCGTCTCCTCGTTGACGAGCCCAGGGTATCCAGGATTCTTGCGGACCGGGAAACCGTAGAGTTCAGCGCCGCGGACGCTCAGATCGACGTGCTCATGCTTCGTGACAATCTCCGGAATGGAGTGTCCTCGCTGTCATTGAAGAAGCTCCAGGAACTGGCGGCGCTGTTTCGAGGAACTTTTCTGGAAGGTCTCGAGCTACCCGATCACGACGGTTTTCAAGCCTGGCAGGTCGCCGAGCGGGAGACTTTTCTACAACAGCGCGTATCGGTTCTTCGTGCAATTGTAAAAGAGCTGCAGGATGACCCACAGGCGGCCGTTTCTTACGCCCGCGGGCTAGTCGAGCTCGATCCCCTCGACGAACACTCGCGGGCGCAGCTGTCCGGTTTCCTCGTAAAGCTCGCCAGGCACACGGAGGCTCGTCAACTGATCCAGGCAGGGCAACGACTGGCCAGCGAGTTCGGATACCAGAGTTCCGGAGTACTGGACCAGGCCGTGCGAGAACTTTCGCGCCCGGTAAAAAGCGGGCCTCCTCCCGAAGCACGCACGGACATACAGTCGAACTCGGATCCGCGAAGCGAACCTCCAGACTGGAGGACGCTGACGGCTCTGGTTGGAAGAGAAGAAGAGCTCGGTCGCTTGCGGAGCGCGTTGACCGATTCAAGAGACCATCGCAAGGGGTGTGTGCTTTTGATCACGGGAGAGCCAGGAGTCGGGAAAACGCGCCTCCTGTCGGAATTGTCGGCCTATGCGGCAGCTCTGCACGGCACGGCGCTTTCGGGCCGCTCCTATGAAGCTGAAGCGCGGCGTCCTTACGGACCCTGGATCGATGCAATCCGATCGCTTCACCCGGCAGCGATTGGTGAGGTGCTGCGCGACGACCTTGCGCCAATTCTCGACGGACTGATTCGTGAGGACGAAGAACGTGGAACAGACGGTCGGCGCGACGGAAAGACCCTGTTGTTCGGTGCGATTGTGGAGCTTCTGGCCGCGCGAGCCCACAGTGCGCCACCGGTCCTTCTACAGTTCGACGATATCCAGTGGTGTGACGAAGCGTCTGCGGAACTGCTCCACTATGTCGTTCGAATGATGCGACATCGTCCGGTGTCGGTGGTCCTGACCGCAAGGGGCGGCGAGCTTCCGGACAACGAACCGGCTATGCGCGTCCTGCGCGGCATCCGGCGCGACGGTTGGCTCGAAGAGATAAAGCTCTCGCCACTGTCGAAGGAAGACATTGCCCGGCTTGTCAACCTTGTGGATCCGGCGGCAAATTCACAGGCTGTCTTTGATGAGAGCGCCGGCAATCCGCTTTACGCCATTGAACTGGCGCGCGCTGCCGATCGTTCCGGGATGCTTGTGGATTCGACGCTTGCCGGCCTGATCAGCGACCGTATCGATCGACTGCCGGCACCAGCGAGCGATGTCCTTCGATGGGCTGCCGTCCTCGGGACAAAGTTCAACCTTCACCGGCTTGCTCCCCTGGTCTCCCTTGGACTGAACGAGCTGATGAGCGCCCTCCAGGTCCTCGATCGGGATGGGCTACTGCGTGAAAGCCCGGAGGGAACCGATTCGCGTACGTTCGGCTTCACGCACGGCGTTGTGCGCCGATCCGTTTACGACAATCTCTCTGGACCCCGGCGGCGGCTGATGCACTGGCGTATCGTCCAGATGCTTGAAGCTGAAGCAAACTCTTCAGCTCCGCCGGCCGAAGTCGAACATCATGCAGCACTGGCCGGAGAGGCCGCGATAGCGGCTCGCGCGTCAGTCACAGCGGGCCGGTACTGCCTCCGCGTCTATGCCAACGGTGAAGCTCTGGCATTTGCCCGCAGCGGACTCCGTCATTCCGAAGCGTTGCCGGAGCAGGAGCGTGTGGGCCTTCAGATCGAGCTGATGGAAGTGAGTCTGGCTGCCCGGAGGCCTAAGGACTCCGAAGAAGCCTCGCGGCGGCTCGAAGCGCTTGCCGAACAGGCGCTCTTTCACGGCGATATGGAGCATGCCCGGCTTGGTTTTCACCTCCTGAGCTATATCCGTTGGGAGGGTGGAGACTGGTCGGACGCAAAACGGCATTCGCTGCGAGCGGAGTTCGTCGCGCGGGGCGCCGACACCAGAGAGCAGGTCGTGGCAATGGCGGAAGCGGCCCGCTGCCTGGCGCTTCTGGAACGCGACCTCGGACATGCCGAAGCACTTGTGCTCGAAGCCAGAGCTCGAGCCGCCAATGCCGGGTTCGAGACGGTTGCAATCCCGGACGCTCTCGGGATGCTTCGCTTCCATCAGGGCGCATGGAATGAGGCGGCGGACCTGTTTCAAAGCGCGCGCGAATTGTCGCTGCGTCAAGGAGACAGGATCGGCGAATTCCGCGCGCTCGAGCACCTCATCGTGCTCGAATTGGAGCGAGACAGGCCGGACGCTGCGCGAACGTCCTCCCGTCAACTGGTCGAACTGGCGGAGAAGCTTCGCCAGGGCAGTGAGGCTCCCTTTGCCCGCTGCCTCGCCGCGCTGGCCGCAGAGGCGTCCGGAGAAGATGCAGGCAAGGAACTCAACGAAGGACTGGAGTCCCTGAGAATGGCCGACGCCAAGCACCGGCTGGCCTACGCGCTCTTGCGGGCAACATATGGCGATTTCAGGCGCGGCGACATCGAAAGAGCCCGTGCCCGAAGCGAAGAGGCGCTGAAACTGGCGCACTTGTTGGAACGGCCTAGTGAAACGGCGATGGCCCATGTCGCGTTGTTGCGTTGCGCGCTGGCAAGCGGCGGCGCCAAAGACATCGAACATCAGCGGGACGCACTTCGCCGTGTCAGTATGACGCAGATCGCCGCGCACGTACGGAAAGCGGCCGAACCGCTGCTTATCCCCGATGAAGATTCCAGCCGCGAAGCGGCGGCCGATCGCAGCCGCGGCTGGAAATGAAGTGGGTGCTCCGTGGAACTGGTAGTCGTTGAAAGAAAATTCGAACAGCCGGTGCTATTCAAAGACATCCAGGCCCTCGCGCGTGCAGGCTCCTGGTGCCGCAAGGCCCACCGGGTCCGTTTTCTCAAGACAATCTTTTCAAGGGACCGGCGTCGGATGCTCTGCTTCTATGAGGCGCCGGATGCGGAGGCTGTACGTCTTGCAGAACAACAAGCACGACTACCGTTTGAGCAAGCCTGGACCTGCTCTCATCTACGGAACGACGACCCCGGCGAGCGGACCGGCGCGGCAGAATATGTCGTCGTCGAGCGGCTGTTCCCTGCACCGGTCACGCCCGAGTTCATTGCCAATGCTCTCCGCGAGAAAGGCTGGTGCCTGGATCTTCACCGGGCAGAATACGTCGAGAGCTTCCTTGCAGCGGATGGACTCCGAATGGTTTGCCTCTTCCGGGCACCCGATGCCGAATCCGTTCGTCTTGCCAACGAACAGGCGGCCGTTCCATACACCAACGTCTGGACCGCAAGTATGCATGTACCCGGTTAGTTTTCTTGTGAGGGAGCGAACTCCCCGCCTGACTCAGCCGGGGACTTCCCCATTTCGACATCCTGCCGAAAAATCCACTTCGACAAACGAGATCGGCTTGTCGCCACAACTGGACTACAAACCCAGCGAAACGTGGGAAGGTATTTTGTCGTCTCCGTCCGAAAAGCGTGTTAAAAAAACCAGCGTTCCTAAATGATTCCGAACAGCTGCGGCGTGGCTAACGACTGGGAAGTTCAAGGTCGGGCTGCAAGAAATCGTGGATGACTGCGTATGACAGCTCGATAAAAACGGGCCCCATGGCATGGGACGAGATGTCTTCGTTGTAGAAAAACGTGATTCCCGCTTTCGTGATCGCAAAATTCTCCGTGAGTTCCAGCCGCTTCACCTGGAATCCCTCATCTTCGAGCGATTTATCGGCCGGTATCGAGTAAGCTGAGCGAAGGGTTTTCTCAGCGATGCTTGTGAGATTGGCTCGCTGCCCCTCCTGGATCAGGTCCCTTAACGTTATCTTCTCCCCTGCGTCGGGCCGGAGATTCACATATCGAGTTTCGCCGAAAGGATGAGCGCCGCCGGTAAACCCGTCTTCGTGAAGTTCGAGACATAGGACTCGCCGCGACTGATACATGATTTTGACAGCCCGGTAAAACTCCCACGGGAGGGACTCCCCGTTTTCCTTGTCAAAAGCCTTACGCTCCGCGACGAACTTTGCATACATCTCATCGACGCTGCGCGCAGCGCTGTCGTTGTTGCCGACCGGCCCCCGCGCGAGTACGAAGTTCATGATGATGTCACTCAGTTTAGCCTTGAGCGAGGGCGGCTGCGTGCTCTGAATCTCAGGATAACGGACACTCAGGGAAACTTCGCCGTTGTGTTTGTCGAAAGTTCTCTCCTTGTAGACGGCTTGCCCGTTCAAAATCGCCGGGGCGAGCAACAGCACCACCAATACGCTTCCGGTCCAATGCATTTTCATAGGTCCACTTTCGAACAGGGTCGCGAACAAGAAAACAAATATAACGAGTAGTCTCGCCCTCCACCCCTTCCGCAGCAAGACCGACCAGAGGATGAGAACCTACTGGTGCGACCGCGGCGGCCAGCGATTTGATGAGGCAAGAACCAGGGTGGTTTGCCCGCGGAATCAGCGCGGGCGGCGAGAGAGTGTCTGATCTCCGACTGTGGCGTCTAAACCTTTTAATAGACCAACCCTCTACCGGGCGACGTTCAGATCACAACTATAGGAAGACAACCATGGCAAGTAATTCCCTGAACCTAATTGAACTGACAAAGGGATATCTCACGGGAGATTTCAAAAATAGGCTTTCATCCCTCCTGGGAGAAAGTAGAGACAAAACAGAATTGGGACTCAACGCGGCGGTTCCCGGCCTTTTCTCGGGACTCGCCAGCACAGCTTCAACGCAAGATGGCGCGCGACGGCTCGCCTCTACCGTCGACAATGCAGACGAAGGCATCTTATCCAATATCGGCTCGATGTTCGGAAAGGGCTCTCTTAGCGATATTGGTACCGGCCCCCTTCAATCGATTCTGGGCACGGGTGGACTCTCCGAGCTTACCAGCAGTATCGGAAGGACTTCGGGACTATCTGGAAAAGCGATCTCCACTACAATCGGTTTCCTGGCGCCAATCGTATTTGGCCTGCTCAAGAAACTAACACTGTCGAGGGGGCTGGATGCATCCGGCCTTTCCAGTTTGTTGTCCAGCCAGAGAAGCAACATCGCGGATGCCATGCCCGAAGCAATGCGTGAGCCCGACCAGGAAATATACGAGGCCCCCAGGGCCGTGCCTCACGAAAGGTTGACGGAGAGCTATTCAAATCGAGAAACGACACCGCGTAGAAGTTCATCTGGCTGGGTCTTGCCTTTGGCAATCCTCGCGGGCTTGCTCGGTTTGATCTGGTGGTACGGAACGACACGTTCTTCTGTGCGTGCGGGACGCGACGAAAGCGGTATGGCAGAGCAGACCGCCAGACAGCAAATGAACGTTAGAAACATGGCTTTGTCCGATGCGTTGGCGGCGAAATATCAATCTGTAATTGAAATGGCCAAGACACAGGGAGTTCAGATTTCGAATTTGACCGCACAAGACGGCAAACTGATTCTGCAGGGAACCGCCGCCTCGTCGGATGCAGCCAACAAGGTTTGGGATGAAATCAAGCGGGTCAACCCCACAATGGATGACATCATTGCGGATATTAAGGTCGATACATCATCTCTAGCGCAGCCGGTATCACCGAGTGCTGAATACAGCCAACCCCGCAATGCTGAACCTTCCTCTGCTGAACCTGGCAGCAAGGAGGAAATGCCTACTGGTTCCGAAGGGGCTCTCCCTCGTGCCAAACCCACGGTTCCCGAATCCGCAACGGAATCGGGTTCCCAGACATACGTCGTTAAGTCGGGAGATACGCTGGGTACGATCAGTAAACAGTTTTATGGAAACACACGTGGCTACACCCGCATCTTTGATGCGAACACCAGCCAATTGAAAGATGCGAATTCGATTGAAGTCGGACAGAAGCTGGAAATACCAACGAAGTGACGCCCTCCGTGTAAAACCGGAAGCGCTCGCGGCTTTTCGCCGCGAGCGCCGGTTGGTTACTTACAGCCTACGCGGGCCGGAATCTTCAACCGCTATCCGCCATTCACGCTTGTCCAACGTCACCAAATGGTCTCGGGTCCAGACGCCGACCGACCCACAGCCGCCTGATATCTCCAGATACAAGGCGGATTGAGGCTCCTGCCCTCCAGTATCTGGAGCGAGGCGGTGACGAAAATCTGCCAATAACGCAGGATAAGCCACGGATTGAACGGATTTAACGGATTCAATACGGATGAAGATTGGACCGCAATTCAGGTGGATTCACCGATACCTTGCCGTGATCCACAAGCACAGCGTCTGTTTCGCCGATACTGCCGTAGCTTTGCCCGTTGACGGTCAACTCTCCACCTTCAATACGGACATCCGCGTCACGGCAGGGCATGAAGCGGTAGGCGAGCTGACCGTTCACGCCGGGTAATCGCTCGGGCTTCGGGACGCTGGTACGGTAGCAATCGGTAACACGGACTGTATGCTGCCCGACCTGCGTTTCCACTTCTCCAAGAAACAGGTTGTTGGAGCGGCTGCATGCCGACAGGACAACCGTAAGCGTTATCGCAATGATCAGTCGACTCATCCCGTCAGTATAAACTACTCTGCCATACAAAGCTAATTATGCGGGGTGCCGGAGTGTTCAAGCCCGCAACATCATCGGTCGGATGATGAAGTACCCAAGGATACAAATAGCCATCACACCGATCCCGCACGCCAGTGCGACCAGGTGGCTGCAACCCAGCGCTTCTGCCACGACTTCCGCTGCGCGAAACGGAATGACGCCAACGAACAGGATAATGATCCATTCAAAGCCGGACACCAGTGGTTGATTCCTGCGGAACCTATCAAGCATTGGTATTACGGATTGTAGCGCACCCGATCCGCTGGAGATCTACGCTCCATCGAGCTTTGTACAAAAGGCTGGCCGGTCGCAGACCAGACTTGTCCAAAATAAATCGGTTTGGTCAGAATTTGAATGGGGCGTTTGCAGATTAGGCCCACGTTTGGCCGGTGCCAAATCGGGGCGCAGTGAGTCCCCGCCTAAGTTAGGCGGGGACTGGTCCAGCGTTACAGCGAAACCAGGGGTACATCACATCCATTACATTCAAACCTTTGCAAGGCGCAACTTTGCGGTTTCCCGTCCATTCTGTCTTGGACACGCATGGTCTAGGACCGCCCCTACGGCTCGGGGGGTCGCGCCTGATTCCCTTTTTGTCAAACCGGATTCATCGAACTCCGAATGGACAAAATCATGGCGACTGGATTTAATCGGAGCCTAAAGCCTGCGATTACATGCAGATACACTTTGCCGTGGACAAGGATGGCACCCCAGTATAATCGCCCCAGTTATGAAACGCTGGGCTGCAGGTCTGTTGCTTATTCTGTTCCTTGATGCCGCGTCGTTCGCGCAAACCTCCGCGACGTTCGCGATTGGAGATGGCGGTGGGATCTCATTCCAAACTGATGGGACGGCGTCGGCCGCCGTGGCCGTGGGCTACGCCAAAGTTAATGCCGATCCTGGCGCGCTGCCCCCATCCGGTCTGGCAATAATGGACAACCGCCAGAATAACGTGCTGGTCAGCGAGGCGGGAGTACCTGCTTCGGGCTTGATCACGTCGGGGCGCATTTACGCTGAAATCAGCGGCGCTATCAATACTGGCGTCGCCATTGCGAATCCCGCGAACCAGACAGCGACGATCGCGTTTTTCTTTACCGATTCAAGCGGCGATTTCGGCAGCAATGTGACAACGATCCCGCCAAACGGCCACTTTGCAGCGTTTTTGAATGAAGCACCCTTCAACGGGCGTTCTTCTCTGACCGGAACATTTACTTTCAGTTCGAATATCCCGATCTCGGTAGTGGCCTTAAGAGGCCGAATTAACGAACGCAGTGAGTTTCTGATGACAACGCTGCCGGTGACAGACCTTTCGGCGGCGCCTTCAACTGCGCCCGTCGTTTTTTCCCACTTCGCGGCAGGCGGTGGATGGACCACGCAGATCGTGCTGGTTAATCCCACGGACACCACGTTGACCGGCGGGCTTGAATTCCGGGATCCGTCGGGTCAGGTGACGAATCCGTTTAACAGTGATCTGACCTATGCGATTCCGCCTCGTTCGTCCTTCGAGATGCAAGCCTCCCTTGCTTCTTCGGCAGTGCTCACCGGCTCTATCCACGTCATCCCCACGGGAGACACCGGTACGCCTGAGGGATTGGCCATATTTTCTTTCCAGAAAGGCGGCGTTACTGTTTCCGAAGCGGGAGTGCCTGCTGCATCGCCGGGATTTGCATTTCGGGTCTTTGTGGAGTCAGCCGGCGATTTCGATCAGACTGCAGCCGGATCAATACGAACGGGCCTGGCGATCGCCAACACATCACCGCAGGCAACAATCGTCATTGTGGAAGTAAAAAACCTGGACGGAGGCACGGGCTTGATCGGAACTCTTTCCATTCCAGGAAACGGCCAGACGTCTTTGTTCATGAACCAGATACCTGGCATCCAAAAGCTCCTGACGCCATTCAGGGGAATGCTGGAGCTGACCAGCTTTGATCCCGTCACTATCATCGGCCTCCGCGCCCGGTACAACGAAAGAAACGACCTCCTTATTACGACAATTCCACCCGCTGACGAAAGCGTCGCGCCACCAGCTTCAGGACTGTATTTCCCGGACTTCGCCGACGCGGGAGGGTACAGCACCCAATTCGTTCTCTTTAGCGCACAGCCCGGAGAAACGCCTTCCGGAACATTGCAGCTGGTATTCCCGGCCGGTGAAGCAGTGAATCTGGTACCCAGCCCGCAATTCAAGTGACCGACAAATCACCCGAAGAACTAAAGGAGAAACCATGAAGCGCGTTTTTTTGATCGTCGCCTGGATGCTCGGCACAACGCTCCTGGCTTCAGCACAAACCAGCTTCTTTTATCCCCATGTCGTGGACGGTGTGCTGGGCGCGACGATTTGGAAAACAACGATTTTTCTGGCGAATTCGTCCTCCGCAAATGCCACCGGTGCGATCAGTTTCACGCAAGACAATAACGACCCGCTTGCCGCCGGTTCACCGTGGCAGATCACGCTGGCGGATGAAACGGGATCTACGACGACCTCGAGTGTCTTCACATTTACGCTTCCCCCCGGTGCAGTGCATAAATATGTCTCCAGCGCCACGGGAGCGCTCAATAGCGGTTTCGCCAGCGTGACGACGAACTCGGGAACGGTCAGTGGAACAGCGGTATTTTCCGAATTTGACAGTGCGGGAAATCTGATCTGTGAAGCCGGAATCCCTTCGGCCACTCCCGTTCTGCGCCAAACGATCATGGTGGACACCACCGGCGGTAATAGCGTCGGGGTCGCCTACGTGAATCCCAGCACGACCAGCATTGCCAACATCTCGTTGACGCTTCTAAATAATTCGGGCATCGCCGTTGCGGCGCCTGTCACGCAGACATTGGGTCCCGGTAATCACGTTTCGGGATTCACATCTCAATTCTTTCATTCCGCCCAACAAATGGTCGGCAGTATGCAAATCACCAGCAGCACACCGATAGCTGCCATCTCCTTACGGTTTGACCGCACTCTTTCAAAATTCACAACCTTGCCCCCGGTGACGTTGGCCTCGTTGATCTCCACGGGTATGGAATGGCTTCAGGACCGCCGGCAGCGGACGCTTCCGGCAGCTTTCGAAACGCTGCTGGAGGCTTTCAGGTTACGAATCGCGTGAAGTCCCAAGTGAATCAGGCGTCAGGCCATTCCCCGCCTAAGTTAGGCGGGGATGCACTCGCGTAGCGAGGCCGGGGCGGCGCGGAGCGTGAGCCCGATAGGGCGAAACCTCAAAACACTGTTCAAAGACGAACAGTACCGATTAATAAGGATGCTTCGCGAGCATCTATAAGGTGGCTTCGCGTCTTTGAACAGACCACCCCGGCGCTTCGCGCCTGCCCATCCTTACTAAGGGGATTGGCGCAAAGCCGCACTCTTGCTGCCAGTCGTGGATTTCCGATCCAGCTTGAATTTATCTTGGACAGTTCAGGTCACCGGTTTTCCGGCACACGCACTTTCGGCTGTTTCGCCGGACCACCACGGCGCCAGAAGACTACAGGTTCGATGTTGAGTGCATAGCTGTCGTTCGCCGTACCCCACCTTTTGGTTAACTCGCGTTTGATCGCATCCATTCGCCGTTTGACCAGTCCAGCCTCCTCCGTATCGGCGACGTAAGACAGACGCAGCACTGCCGGCGCTTTGCGCAGTTCCTCCAGGAGTAAGTCGAGATGCGGTCTCCACAGATCGAGGATTTCGGTCTTACCCGGCTCGAACGCGGCATCCAGCAGATCGATGGAGACCACCCGGTGAATCGATGCACCGAAGTTGACGTGCAGGGCCTTGCCGCTCGTGGCGCGCTGGATCTGCACCTGGTCGGTCGTCATCCGGAAGCCGCTGGGCAGCGTCCTGTCGTCGAGCTTCAGGACGAAATTGCTGCCACGGCTCTCATTTGGCACGATGGCGCAGGTAACGTGGTACCGCCCGTACCGGTCGGTCGTGGCCTGCAGACCTGTTGGTGTTACCACACGCACACCGGAAAGTCCCTCTTCGCCGTCGTCCTGCCACCCGTTACGATTCTTGTCGTTGAAAACCTTGCCGGTCACGTCGGTGCAATCGAATGTGGGATCGGGCACCAGGCGTACGGTGGCGGTGGCATCACCGGACATCGCGTTGCCGGTCACGGAGTTCAACGCCTGCGCATGGTTCACGTATTCGCCCTCCGCGCCGGCGCCCACGGCGACCAGCAGTTTCAGAGTGCGCCCCTGCATACCTCCGACGGTCAAGCCGTTCCAGCTGAGCGACAGGCCCACGATCGACGGCTCGGTCGGCACACCGTCGAGAAGCGCAGATCCCTTGATGTAGCTGAATCCAGCAGGCAGGCGATCCACGATGCTCACATCCGTGAGCTTGGGGCTGCCATGGTTGTTCGCGGTGATCGTGTACGGAACCAACTGGCCGCGGGTCACGTTGACCACCGAAGTTGTCTTGGTGAGCGTGAGCAAGCCGGGCACCAGCGGATCCACCGGGATGTGATTGTTAAAGACCTGGCTCGAGCCAGGTATCTGGCTGTTATCGAGCTTCAGGCGAACCTGATAGGTCGTGCCGGCGCTGCGTGGCTGTACCGAGGCAGCCGGCGGGAATTCCGAAGGCTGAACTTCGCAGAACTGGGTCGTGCCCGGAATGGCATCGCCGGCTCTGCCGGGGCAGGCCGGCACCGGAAACGCTGCGGTCGAAGCGCTGGATGTTGGCGGAATGATCGACGAATAGCCGGCAATGTAGTTCGTTCCGGTCGGCGCCGTCACTCCGATGAGGTAGTCACCACCGCTCGGGCAGGCCGGGTCGCTGAAGTTGATGTCGAACCTGTAATAGCCGTCTGCGAGCGTGATCTGCCCTTGCTGGCCGGCATCGTCGAAGCAGGCCGCCGGCAAGGGCGAGGCGCTGCGCGCATCCAGCATCGTGAGGATCGCCGCGGCAACCGGTGTGCGCGCGATCGAGTTGTAGATGACGCCGTTCGGACGGATCGGCAGGTTGAGGCCCTGCAGATTGCCGCCGGACGTCATGATGATGTCGCTGATTCGCTGCAGTCCGTTCGTGAACGGCGAGGCAGCGCGGCCAAGCAGCGCAGTGTTCGGGCCCGCGCCCGGCGCACGGAGCCGCAGTTCGTACTTGACGGCGGCAGTATCGGTAGTGTCGGCAGGGTCATTCGGCACGACGCCGGTGATGCGATAGACGCCGTTGGCGTCCGTCTGTACGGATTGTGACAATTGATTATCGGCGTAAAGCTCCACCGTCCAACCGGCCAGCGCCAGCTCGCGGGAATCCTGGACATTGTCGAAGTTCGCGTCATACCAGACCGACCCGTTCAGCACACCAGGGGCGGGGGGCAGCTTGGCGACGACGAGCGGGACAGTGGCGGTCGTCGTCTGGATGGGCTTGTTCCAGGTGGCCATGGCAGTATTGAAAACCTTTGTGCCGGGCACAGCGTTGGGATTGAGGGTAACGCGGAAACTGAGCACCACGATCGCGCCGGGCGCGAGCGGTCCGTAGATGGTGCCGTAGTTGGCAGTAATCGTCGATCCGGCGAAGCTGACGCCTGCTGCTGAACCGTTCAGCAACGCAGACCCGTTCGCATATGCCAGCTGGCCGGCTTGCACTCCGTTGAGATCATCCGTGACAACGATGTTGTAGGCCGGCACGGCGCCACTATTCACGATACTGATGAGATAAACCAGCTGCGCGCCGGGAATGGGAGGGCCACCCCCGACTACGGAGACCTGCTTCGAGATTGAAACCTCCTGGGTGGCACTCGCTACAACGACAGTCGGTTGCGGGGCGTTTGCCGGATTGCCGGAGCTGTCGGTCAAGAGGTTCGGCTGCCCGGCGCTGCTCACCACGGCCTGGTTGCTGATCATGCTGTTCACGGGCGTGCCGGGGTTGACGCGCAGATCGTACTGAACGACGGCCGCAGTGCCGGGAGAGATCGTGCCTGCGCCAGGACCCGGTAGCGGCGGCGTCAGGCTGGATGAGCTGATGTTGATGCCCGAAGCCAACGGGACGACGCCGTTATCAGGCCGCCCGACCGGCAGTCCGTTCAGGAGCGTGGTATTCGCGACGTAAGTCGTATTCGCCGGAACCGGGTCCTTCAAGACCACGCCTGTCGCAGGAGTCGCCCCGGAGTTCTGCACGGTGATCGTGTAGCGCAGCACATCTCCCGGATCGACGATGCCCGGCGAACCCAGATCCACGAGCAACGCGACTCGCTTCTGAGCATAGAGCACGGGATGATTACCCACGACGTCGCACGTTGGATCATTGGGAGCCGGCGTGCGGGGATCATCGGACGGCTGGTTGACGGATCCGCTGCCGGGAGCGGTGACGAAGCTCTGGTTGCAAATCAGCGTACCATTCGGGGTGTTCGGGTTCACGACCACACTGAATGCGATGGTTGCAACATTGGCCTGGCTGCTGGACGCGTCCGCCGGCATCGAACCCGGCGTCGAGTCGGCCGGCGAGTTGATCAGCGTGCCGTTGATCAGCGGCGAGATGCCCGCTGCGTCCGCGACCGCCGCGCCATTCAGAGTCGTGCTGCCCGCAACGTAGGCCGTGTTCGCAGGCACCGCATCTCGCAACAGGACGTTCACGGCGCCTGCATTGCTGATGTTCTTCACCGTGATGGAGTAGCGCAGCTTATCACCGGCGACCAGAACGTTCGTTCCTCCCAGATACGTCGAGAGCTTCTGCACACGGAAGACCGGAGCCGACACGATTGCCACGTGTGTCGCGTCTTCGCCGCCGGCAACAGTCGGATCGGCGATACCGTTCACGTTCGGGTCATCGCTCCAGGCGAAGGTGGGGCCATTGGCGACGCGCAGCGTGGCCTGGTTGGTGACGACCGTTCCGCTGACGACGGACGCCTTGAGTATGATATCGAACTGGATCAGCGCTACGCCGTTGGCCGGCAGGCTCAGATTGCGAATGTCGATGACACCGGTACGCTTCGCGCCGCCAATGCTGCTGGTGGCGCTGACGTCGGCGCCGGCCGGGAACGTGACCAGCGTCAGCGTGCCGGGCACGAAAGCCGCCTGGGCGTTCAGCGCGTCCATATCGTCAACGATGTTGAAATTGCTCAGCCCCTGATCGGTGGTGCGGAAGCGCAGCGTATAACGCAGCTTGTCACCGGGCGCGGCGGTTGTGGCGGGGTTTGCACCGCTCGTGAGATCCGCGACGGTCTTGTCGAATTCATATCCCGTCAGAGCCACCGTCACCGTGAAGGCGTCCTGATTGTCGAGGATGCCGGGCGTCCCGTTGGTCAAAGGCCCGGTGGACATCGTGCGGCCATCGACGCTGCTGTCTCCATCAAACCACTGGATCGCGCCGGCGATATTGTTCAGCGCCGCACCATTCTGTGTGTTGGGGTCGAGTTGAGTCCGGTAACGGACGATCAGCCGTTGACTCGGACCGATCGTTCCCGCGGCCGTCAGCACCGTCATGTCGAGTTGGCAGTTGGGCGCCGCGCTGTAGTTCAGCGAATAGTCGCTGCCCTGAATCAGCGCTCCCTTGCCCGCAACCGCGGTGACGCCGTCGGCGGCGAAGACCTGTGCGCTGAGGATCTGGGGTGTCAGATTGCACATGCCGCCCGTCGCGCCGTTCGGCAACAGGTCACGCAGAGACACGTTCCAGGCATCACCTGGTCCGCTGTTCTGGACGTCGATGCCGAAATTGCCCCATCGTCCCAGATTCAATGTCGCCGGGCCCGAGTTCCGGACCACGAGCTGCGCCGCCGCCGGGGTGGCCGCCAACAGCGACAGGAAGCAGGTGAACAGCAGGATTGCGACCCACTTGCAGCCTGCACTCCCATGAATTTTACCGCTCGAAGTCATGTAACGTCCTCGTTCCCTTAGCAGGCAATACGTCGCAGAGAGGGACCGAGGCCGTAGAATCGCATCCTTTCGATCCTTATCCTGACCGGTTCGCATAGCAACTCTAGAACATTTCATTCCACTTTAGTGTTTTGTTCAGGTTGCAGACGACGAGCGTTCTGAATTCATCCAACTTGGTTGCAAATTTCAATAATTCGTGGACAAATCGCGAAGCAACTACCCGTCATCTCCCACAAGAGTCAGGGGAACCAGGTCCGGAACCCGATGTGCTACGAGCGATGGCTCCGAGAGTGGGAGACGAATATGCGACTACGTTGGTTCACACTGCCCATCTTGATACTGGCTTCAGGATTGTTGTTGGGAGCCGCAACTAAAGACTGCATTTTTTTAAAGGATCCGGATCAGTTCACGACTGACGTCAAACGGCTCCAGAAGACGCGATCGGATCTTACCGCCAGGGTTTCGATGTACGTCTCCAGGGCCGTGTTCGGCGATCAACTCGCGGTCCAAACGCTCGATGCGGCAACCGTTCCGCGGAAGAACTTCATCGACGATTCGATCTTCGGCCACATGGCGACGGCAGGCGTTCGGTCTGCGCCATTAGCTTCAGACCTGGAGTTTCTGCGCCGTGTCACGCTGGATCTGACCGGCAGGATTCCATCCGGAGCCGACGCCGTCAGGTTCATGAACGATCCCAATCCATCCAAACGGGACCTGAAAGTGGATGCGTTGATTGGCTCACCGGAGTTTGTAGACAAATGGACCATGTTCCTTGGCGATCTCTACAAGAACAATTCGGACAACAACAACGTCACCCGCGATACGAACGGGCGGGACTCGTTTTATCTTTATTTGAAGGATGCCGTCAGCACGAACAAACCTTACGATCAACTCGCCCGGGAATTGATTGCGGCCTCAGGCGACAGTTTTGCTCAGGGACAAGTCAACTGGCCGGTTGGTAACACGATCGCTATGGGTCCGGTGCAGGATACATATGATGGTCAAGCCGTAAACCTGGCCTCGATGTTCCTGGGCATCAACGTCGCCGACTGCCTGCTCTGCCATGACGGCGCTCGCCATCTGACTCAGGTAAATCTGTGGGGTTCAACGATGAAACGGCAGAATATGTGGGGTCTTTCCGCATATTTTGCGCGTGTCCGCATGCAGCGGCAAGTTGTAACCACGACACCGGAAGTGGCGAAGTACATTGTCAGCGAAAACTCAACCGGTGAATACCAGCTGAATACCACAAGCGGAAACCGGGTGGCGCGGCAGCCAGTCAACGGAGTGTCGGTCATCGCTCCGAACTATCCCTTCGCCGCGGACAGTCCTTCAGGTTCGGAGGGTGGCGTTCAGCCAGGCGGGAATCGGCGCCAGGCCCTCGCGCAGCAAGTTACCGGCGACATTCAGTTTTCTCGCGCGATCGTCAATTACATCTGGGAAAAGTTCATGGTGCAGGCGTTCGTTTCCCCGTCGAACACCTTCGATCTTGCGCGCCTGGATCCCGATAATCCGCCGCCGGACCCGTGGACGGTGCAGCCGACCAATCCCCAACTCCTCGAGGCACTGGCCGAGTGGTTTCAAGCGAATCATTATGACCTGCGCGCTTTGATGTCACTGATCGCCAAGTCGAATGCTTATCAATTGTCGGCAACGTACCCCGGCACCTGGGACGTAAGCTATGTCCCCTACTACGCCCGGAGATATGTCCGCCGCCTGGATGCTGAAGAAGTTCACGATGCGATCGCGAAAGCCACGAATATGCCAGGCTACTACACGCTTCAGGGAGCGCTTCCGCCGGTTCGCTGGGCCATGCAATTTCCTGGGACGGAAGAGCCTGGATCGGACTCGACGGTGGCAGCGTTCCTCAACGCATTCGGCCGGGGAGATCGCGATACGAACCCCCGCCGCTCGGATGGTTCGGTCCTCCAGTCATTGGACATGCTGAACAGCCCTGTTCTCCTTGATCGTATTCACCAGACCGACCAGGGCTCGCATGTGGCAACACTGTTGTCCCAGACCTCCGATCCCCAGACCATTCTTACGGATCTTTTCTTGAATACCTTGTCACGGCCGCCAACAGATCAGGAAATCGCACTCTATACACCACTGTTTCAACAGTCAGGGAATCAGGCAGCGGCGGAAAACATTCAATGGGTGCTCCTCAACAAGGTCGATTTTCTTTTCAATTATTGAAATCTATGGAATCTATTATCGACAGAAGAATCTTCTTCAAGATTGCCGCAACGGGCGTTGCAGGTTATTTCGTTTCGCCGCTGCAAACGGTGGCTCAAACGGTGACCACCACTCCCGGAGCGACTATTTTTGGTACCGCCAAAAACTGCATTTTCTTTTTGCTGGCCGGCGGCCCAAGCCACGTCGACACATTGGATTTGCGGGTGGGTTCATGGACGCCCAAGGACTTTGCGCCAACCACGATCAATGGCATCGATTGGCCGGGTGGACTGTTGCCGAATCTGGGAGCCCAGCTCACTTCAAATCGCTTTTCCGTCATTCGAAGCTGTCAGTCGCTCGCTCTTGTCCATGGTCTGCTCCAGAACTGGAATCAGATTGCGCGGAACCCCGCAAACGCGACAGGAAAAATTGCGCCCAACATGGGCTCCGTTGTGGCCCTTGAAAAGGAGCCGCAAAGAAAGACGGGCCAGGTACTTCCGGGATTTCTTTCGCTGAATGGCGGCGGCAGTCTGGCAGGGGCCGGATATTTCTCAGGCAAATACGCTCCTTTCGATGTTTCACCCAGCGCCAACGGCTTATCGAATCTGAGTCATCGCGATGGCGAAACCGTCTTCACAGCTCGCTACAACACGCTGATCGCCGGCGATGCGCTATTACGAGGCACGCCGTCGCCGTTCGGAACGACCGTCGATGAGATGTCGGAGTTTTACACATCGGCTAAAAACATGATGTACAACCCGACGGTGAACAATGCGTTTCGCTTTTCAGCCGCTGATCAACAGAAGTATGGTACGAGCTCGTTTGGAGGCGCGTGCGTTACGGCGCGCAACGTCCTGGCGGCAGACCTCGGCGTCCGGTACATCCAGATCACACTGGGTGGTTGGGATAATCACACGAACATTTATGCTCCGAATAACGGAATCTACCCGTCGGCAAGACAACTGGATTCAGGACTGGGCAACCTTATCGCGGACCTCGCATCCATGCCTGGAAGTCAGGGCGCAACGATGCTCGACGATACCCTCCTGGTGGTCAAAGGCGAATTCGGGCGCACCGTCGGAAATGTAACGGGTGGGGGTGGACGGGATCACTACTTCGTCCATTCCACGTTGATCGGCGGCGGAGGTGTTCAGGGCGGGCGAGCGCTGGGAATTACATCCCCGGATGCCGCGTTTATCGATGACCCAGGCTGGTCCCAGCAACGACCCGTGTATGCGGAAGATATCGCAGCCACAATTTATTCTTCGCTGGGTATCGATTACACAACGGTTCGTCATGACGATCCGCTCGGTCGCGGATTCGAGTACATCCCGCAAAACGAAGCGTGGCTGGGAACACCGATAGCAGAGTTGTTCCATTGAGCACGAATCTAATGAAAATCCCCAGGATCTTGACCTTTGGATGCGTCCTGCTGCTCGCCGGTGCCGTGCACCCGCAGCAGACGCGAAGGCTTTCTATTTTTTTCGAAGAAAATCGCGGTCAGGCGCCGCCAGACACGCGGTTCGTGGCACGAGGAGCCGGTTACAGCCTGGCTTTTACACCAACAGGAAACCAGGTCGCGCTGAGCCATTCCGGAAAGCGACTGTCGTTCACGACAACGCTTGCAGGGGCGAATTCCAGTCCGGCAATAAGGGGTGAAGAAGAGCAAGCTGGAAAAGCGAACTATTTCCGTGGCGATAGATCCATTACGGATATTCCGACATACGGGCGGCTGCGGTATCACGGCATCTATCCAGCTATCGATCTGGTTTATTACGGAAATGAGCGTGAACTGGAATATGACTTCGTTGTGCGTCCGGGCGGAGACTCCAATACCATCGCGCTACGTTTTGACGGCACTCAGGGCCTTGCACTCAATCGGCAGGGTGACCTCCTCGTTCAGGTCGATGGAACGAGTGTTGTTCAACACAAGCCGGTGGTCTATCAGGATTACGGCGGCGTGCGTAAAACCCGCAAAACCATTGACAGCCACTACCGCTTGATTTCGGCAAACACTGTGGGGTTTGATGTCGGCCCCTACGATCACGGTAAGGCACTCGTTATCGATCCGGTTCTAAGCTACTCCACATTCCTCGGTGGTAACGGCGTCGACGACGCCCGTTCAATTGCGACCGATTCCACAGGTAATGTCTACATCACCGGCTCGACGACATCGACGAACGTCTCCGCCGTTGGCGCGATTCAGCCTTTTCCCGGGGATCCGGCCGCCAATACAAGTGATGCTTTCGTGATGAAGCTCAATGCTTCCGGGACAGCGCTGCTTTATTCGACGTATCTCGGCGGTGCGGACGATGACGTTTCAAACAAGATTGTCGTCGATGCTGCGGGGAATGCAATCATCGCCGGCTGGACCGCCTCTTTGTCGTTTCCCACAACAGCCGGTGCCATCAGCCGCGTTTGCGGTTATGCAACGGGCGGCAGTTGCCTCGACGCATTCATAGCCAAGCTGGACCCCTTCGGTTCTGCACTGGTCTATTCGACATATCTGGGCGGTTCCGGAGACGACCAGGCGCGTGGTCTTGCTGTTGATGCGGGCGGAAATGCCTACATTACCGGAACGACCGCCTCGACGAATTTCCCGGTTACGGCAGGTGCGCTCTCAACGGATACAACCTCCGGAGGATTTGTCACGAAGCTTACTGCGGCCGGCGCCATTGTTTACTCGACATATCTGGGAGCGGGATCAGGAGCCACGGAACCTGATGGCATTGCCGTCGATTCCGCGGGAAATACGTTTATCGCCGGCACAACGGCATCCACAACGGCTACGGGAACGGATGTTTTCATCACAAAACTGAATCCGGCAGGGACTGCTTCCCTTTTTACTCAGTTTCTGCGTGGCGGTAAGGACGATGCCGCCGCCGCGGTCGCTGTCGATTCTTCCGGCAATGTTTACCTGACCGGCAAGACGTATTCCGTTAATTTCCCGACGACATCGGGTGTAGTTCAACCTGCGGCTGGCGGCGGTCCACTCTTTCGATCTGCGGATGCTGCAGTGACATGGAACATAGCGAGCGCCGGAATTACGCGCGGTTCGTTGTATGCGCTGGCAGTCGCGCCGACCGCTCCTTTGACTATTTTTGCGGGCGCCGACGATGATAACGCCGGTGATGTCTTCAAAAGCACGGATGGCGGTAGTAACTGGGTGGCTGCCAGCGCCGGCTTGACGGATGCGCGTGTTCACGCGATCGCCGTCGATCCGTCCACAGCATCGACTGTCTATGCGGGTACGCGAAGCGCCGGCGTGTTCAAAAGCACCAACGGAGGCGCATCCTGGTCGCCCACATCATTGAAAGCTGGCTTCGTCACTGCTCTTGCTGTGGATCCGATGACGCCTGCAACGGTTTATGCCGGAACGGACAGCAGTGGATTTTACCGGAGCACCGATGGCGGCGCGACCTGGACGAGCCCTGACAATACCCTGGCGACTTCCACGATAAACAGCATGGTGATCGATCCGGTGACACCGGCGAATTTGTACGTGGCGACAAGTACCGGAGTTTACAAGAGTGCTGACCGGGGAGCGACGTGGGTATCGGCGAGTTCCGGCATCTTCGATGAAAACGTGAATGCGGTCGCTATAAATCCGTTAAATCCAGCCAGCCTGTTTGCGGCAACCACTTCATTCGGCATCTTTCGCAGCTCGAACAGCGGAAAGTTCTGGGTGTCGTCGAACAGTGGAATTCCGGGTTCCAACGCAGGTCTTTTAGTTAGCGCGCTGACTGTCGATTCGACTTCCGGAGCCGTGTATGCAGCGGTGGGCCAATCCAATGTGAGCCGCGTTTACAAAAGCTCGGACGGAGTCAAATGGACACCGGCCGGGCTCGCCTCGACTCGAGTTTCAGCGATGACGGTAAACGGGAATTCCAACACGATCAGCGCAGCGACTGTCGGAGGATCAGAGGCATTCATAGCGAAATGGAACACCTCAGGCAGCCTCGTTTATTCCACATACTTAGGGAGCTACCGCGATGACACGGCAAACGCCCTCGCCGTAGACAGCGCCGGCAATGTGGTGATTGCCGGCACGACGAGCTCTGTGAATTTTCCGATCGCCAACGCCGTTCAATCTGTCTTCGCCGGCGGATCGGATCTCGTGACGGATGCGTTTGTGGCCAAGTTGAATCCATCCGCAAGTTCGATTTTATGGTCAACGTATCTGGGGGGAGCCAGTGACGATTCGGCGCGAGCCGTCGCTGTCGATTCCAACGGCAACGTCTACGTTGCCGGTCAAACAGGCTCCATCGATTTCCCAACAGCCTCGGCCTTCCTTGCGGATCGCCCGGGACTCGTCAATGCCTTTGTCGCAAAAATTGCAGACAACTCGTCGGCACCCGCCGGCAACTCCTCAATTGCATTCGACGTCGCGGCTCGCGGCGGCATGTTGACGACCTCACTGGGTGCGTCGGCCAACATCTCTGCCGGTTATGCCGCTATCCAGCCAAACACTGCAGGCGCGACGCTTTCGGGAATGGCCATCTTCGGTTATCGCGAGAATAATGTTCTGGTCAGCGAAGCCGCCGTTCCAGCGTCCCCGCTCATCAGCTCGGGACGTCTTTATGCCGAGGTGTCCTCATTCGTGAATACCGGCGTGGCTATGGCAAACCCCAACGCTCAGCCGGTGACCGTCAATTTTCACTTCACGGACACGACCGGAGCTGATTTCGGCCAGGGATCAACGATCATCCCTGCTAATGGACAGATTGCGAAATTCCTGAATGAGGCACCATTCAATGGCGGAAGTGCGCTGATGGGTACCTTCACGTTTACTGCGTCCCCACCGATATCGGTCATCGCGCTGCGCGGGCTGACTAATGAGCGCTCCGAATTTTTGATCACCACATTGCCTGTAGCCGATCTGTCCATCGCTCCAGGTTCCAGTAGCTTTCGTCTTTCCACACTATGCAGATGGTGGAGGGTGGACAACTCAACTTCTGCTTGTCAATACCACGGACACGCCAATGAGCGGCACTGTTCTATTTTGCGGTCAGGGGGGCTGCCCGGCTGCGGTCCAGCCGGTAGTGAGCAATGCTTATACGCTGCCACCTCGCAGTTCGTTTCAGTTTCAGACTACAAACGCTGCAAATACGGTAACAGCCGGGTCCATACGAGTGACGCCGGCTTCCGGCAGTAAAGCGCCGGCAGGCGTCGCTGTGTTTTCGTTAAAGACAGGCGGCGTGACGGTGAGCACTGCGGGGGTTCCTGGATCCGGCACATCGAACGCTTTCCGTATGTATGCGGAATTGTCCGGCACTGCTGGACAAATCGGTTCGATTCAGACCGGAATCGCTATTGCCAATCCCGGGACAGGCACCGCATCGGTCGTCTTTGAGCTCAACACACTGTCGGGGGCATCCACGGGATTGACCGGTTCGCTCAGCCTTCCCGCCGGCGGACAGACAGCGTTGTTTCTGAACCAGATTCCGGGCTTCGAGACATTGACGACTCCGTTTCGGGGGGTATTGCGCATTTCAACGTCCTCTTCCGGAGGAATTTCCGTTATCGGACTTCGCGGCCGTTATAACGAACGCAGAGACTTCCTTATCACCACAACTCCGCCCACCGACGAGAGCCGGGCTCCCGTCGGACCGCAGTTCTTTCCGCATTTTGCGGATGGAGGCGGATTCACAACCCAATTTATCCTGTTCAATGGCGGCGCGGATCAAGCCTCGTCCGGCTCACTAGAATTCTTTGGACAATCGGGACAACCCATCGGCCTGGCAGTCCAGTGAGGCACGGTTTGATAGACCAAGTCGGGGCATACGGGCCTGAATGCGCCGACCTGGCGGCAATTTGCCTCTCAGTGGACTCGTGGGCGAGGCACTTGCCCGAGGTGATAACATGACATTATGAACGCTGTAAAAATAAAACTCCCCCCTGGAGCGCCTTCCGCGAATGAAGTCGCGAGAACTCTCGGGGCGACACCGGCGGAAGTACGTTCTGTTGACCGACTGTTGGAGCAACTCCCTTCTGGTCCGAATCTACCGAATGAGCGGAATGTCACTCGGAGATTTAAAGCGCCCTCGAAAACGAAAATGCGCCGGGCCCCACGAAAACGCAGCCGCTGATAGCTCTGTTGGATGCCACACCGGCCTGCGAAAAAAGGAAACACATTTCTTAATCTCCCGTTTGACGTACAGCACGAAAAAATATACTTAGCTTTGATTGCGGGACTCTCAGCGCTCGGTTTAACTCCAAGATGCGCCCTGGAGATTCAGCCGATATCGGCCAGATTGAGAAGGCTGTTGGACTTGATTTCAAGCTGCGAATATTCCATCCATGATCTCTCTCGGGTGCAGCTTTCACGCAGTTCTCCGAGGTGTCCAAGATTTAACATGCCGTTTGAATTAGGCATGACCATAGCCTGGTCCGAAACTGCGAATAGAGATCACTACTGGATTGTCCTCGAATCGCGAAAGTATCGCCTGCAGAAATCCCTCAGCGATTTGAATGGATATGACCATTTCATCCACAACGGCACCATCGTCGGCGTTTTTCAGGCGCTGCTGGATGCGTTTGACAAACCAGACGTCAGCCTTGCCAGGATGAATCGAATCTACAAAAGGCTCCGGAAATTTGCCGGGGAATTGAAGACCGCCCACCGCTGGAACGATCTGTTCCATCCGAGTGCATTCCGGCGGTTGGTCATAGCAGGTGTGAAAATCAACTCCAGCGCCGGCCTTTAGTCACCCCGCGGCGCCCTTAAGAATTTCGATCTCATGCTATGCACCTCTGATCAGTCTCCGAAGGCTTCGCGGCGTGCCTCATCGAGGGGGGACCCATTCAAGGGTCGGGCGGTAGTAGAACATCGCCAGGATGCAGGCTTGGCTTCCAGGTTGAACAGGTCGCTACCCGCCCACGCTGGACCACCAAGGATCTTGTAATCCTCTATGCCGTATGCCTCGTGGATGAGCATCTTCAAGGTGTAACGGGTCGCCATCACCCTTCTACCAGGATAGGTGAACCTGAAAGCGGCTTAGTCGAGCATCTATGTCTCGAGTGCGCGTGTCGCTTTGTGGTTCGAGCTCCACTCTCTCATACGACACGCCATTGATTTAGAATGACATCGGATTCTCCCGATGCAAAACTCCTTTCACTCTCAGCTGGTCGAAATCCTTCGCCTTGCGTATTCCGGCGAACGGGCCGCGGCGTATGCCTATCGAGGGCATTGGCATTCTGTTTCTAATCCCCAAGAGCGGGAGCGCATCCAGACCATTGAAGATGAGGAATGGCATCATCGGCGGCTCGTCGGAGAAATGCTGTCTGCTCTTGGCGCGGCGCCTGACCCGAGGCGAGAGATTCGAGCTATTGTCATTGGCAGAACGCTTCAGGCGCTGTGTCATATCTCGGGATGGCTGCTGCCCATGTACGGAGCCGGTAAACTCGAACGCAATAACATTGTGGAGTACGAACACGCGGCGAAATATGCCGCAGGATGCGGCCGGCATGAGTTCGTCGATTGCCTGCTCACCATGGCCGAGGTCGAATGGGAGCACGAGCAGTACTTTCGCAGCAAAGTACTGAGTCACCGCATCGGACGGCACATGCCGATATGGCCTGCTCCGCCAGCCAAGGAAACGATACGAAGCTCGATGGTATCGCCGTAAGGAATGGCGCAACTGCCGTCCGGCGAAGCAGACATTCTGCTATCGCGTTGACCAATACTCAGCGGACGTGAGCACCTGCACGACATCGAAATCCGTCACATCACTCCAGGCCGCCAGCCACGGGATCAGGGACTCTTCGTGCGGCGCTTCCATCAGTTGGAAGCAGCGACGATTAGCAGGGTCCACCCAACTCGCCTGATAAGTCACACCTTCTGGCAGCATCCGCCCTTTGGCCCGGAAGCGTTCTCCGATTGCGGAAACATCCTTGAACTGTTCGATGATCATGAAGAGCATGACGGCAGAATAGCCGACGCGATCTAGTTAATAAATGAAACGAATAACTGATAGCCGAGGCGACTCATTGAGCCGATTGGGACGATTTGGCATTATTTCGCGCAAGCCGAGGTGGGAGTAGATAAGCCACGGATTTAACGGATTCAACGGATTCAATCCGCTAAATCCGTTAAATCCGTGGCTTATCCTGCGCTATGTGCAGATTTTCGTCAAAATGTCCCTCCGTTGAAACCACTCACACGAAGTTTCATTCCTCCATCTTCTTGCCGGTTCTGACGGTGTAGACGGCGTCGACGGAATTAATGAAGATTTTTCCGTCGCCGTGCTGGCCGGTCCTGCCGCCGGCTTGAATGGCGGCAACGGCGGCTTCGAGCTTTGCCTCCTCGACGACGAGGGTGAGCATGACTTTCGGCAACTCCGTGTAGACGGTGTTGCCGACCTGCACGCCGCGTTGCTGTCCGCGGCCGAACACGTCCATCTTCGTGAGCGATACGATACCGGTTGCCTCCAGAGCGTCAACAACCTGTTCCTCCTGCTCGGGACGAATAATTGCGCGAATCATTCTCATGTGTGAATCTCCACCCAGACTTGATTTTCTTCAACCATGACGGGATATGTCTTTACCGCCAATTCCGGATCCGTCGAACACCGGCCCGTAGCCAGATCGAATCGGTAATCGTGCAGCGGACAGACAACCTCGCACCTGTCCATCTTCCCTTCCTCCAGAGGCCCGCCGGCATGCGGGCACATGGCATCGATCGCAAAGATCCGCCCGTCATCGTGCAAAAATAATGCGAGCGATTTTCCCTGCACCGCGGCCGGATAGCCAATTCCTGTTTTCAGTTCGTTCACACTGCAAATCTTGATCTGAACAGCTTTCTTCGAGGGAACATTGGCGACGGTCCGCTTACGGATCGGTTCATCCTGTTTGAGTTCGGAAAGACTGACAGCCGCCGGCCTCTCAATCTCTTCGCTTTCGAGATCCGAGTCCGGCATATCGGCAGGCACCATCAAGATCCGGTCGCGCACGGTGGGACGGGCCTGCACCTGTTTGAACAGAGGCAGGTGTTTAACAACGTTGGCGAGGACGTCCGGCAGCGCTTCGTCGCATGGTACGAGATCCATGATCTGGGTTCCGGCGCGCGCTTGAGGACCGGTTCTTCCGCCGACATAGATCGCGACGGCTTCAATCGACCGGCCGTCGACGTTGACTTTCATCCCTCGTAAACCGATATCCGCGGCGAGATGGTTGCCGCAGCCGGCCGGGCAACCGGACCAGTGGATCGTAATGGGCTTGCCGTCGGGACCCAGCCGCTTCTCGAGCGCCGTCGAAGTCTCCATCGCCCACCCTTTGGTATCGATTTGCGCGATGTTGCAATAATCCGTACCGGTGCAGGCGACCATACCTCTGAAGAAACGAGAGGGATCCGGCGATAATTCTTTAAGCAGAGGCTCGTCCAGCAGAGCATCGAGATGGCGCTCGGGAATATTGACGAGGATCGCGTCCTGCCCGGTGGTGAACCGAATGCCACCGTTTCCATAAACCTCGGAAAGCCGCCCAAGCTCGCGCAATGCCTCGTGACTGATGCGTCCGACATTGACGCGTAAACCGACGGAATAGAGACCGGGCTGCTTCTGCTGATGGACGCCAAAGTGGTCATTGTGCCCGTCGGTACGGGCATCCGTGCCTTCGGGCAATGGCTGCCAGCCAAGCCGTTTCACAAGTTCCTTGCGAAAACGCTCCAGACCCCAGTCTTCCAGCAGAAATGCAAGACGACACTTCGTCCTCGAACCGCGCTCTCCTTCATCGCGGAAGAGTTTGACCATCTGCACGACGACGTCGTGCGCCTGATCGGGCTCGACAAACCATCCGAGATTGGAGGCGATCGTGAAGCCGCCGGAGCCCATCTTTCCTCCGGCCAGGACATGGAATCCGGAATACAACGTTCCATGAATGAACTTCGTCGCGGGTACCAGAGCAATGTCCTGCGATTCGCTGTGCGTGCAATTCTCCGCGCATCCCGTGACCACGATATTGATTTTCCGCGGCAGGTTGGCGAACTCTGGATTGCCGCGATCGCCGACAATCGTCCGATCGAGCGCGAATATGATGCCGGAGGCATCGAACAATTCATTGGAGTTCAGTCCGGCCAGCGCACATCCATTGATGTTTCGCACATTATCCTGACCCGTTTGAAGCGTGGTCAGATTCACGCCTCGCAATCGTTCGAAGATTTCCGGAACGCTTTCGATGCAGTAGCCGCGGAGCTCGATCTGCTGCCGTGTGGTGATGTCGAGTGTGCCGTTGCCGAGGCGTGAAGAAAGATCCGCAATTGCCGCCAATTGACTGCTCGTGGCAAATCCGTTCGGCATCCGGATCCGCATCATGAATTTACCGGGCGTGGGCTTCCGGAAGAACACTCCAATCCACTTCAGCAACTCTTTGTCTGCGGCGCTCAAATTTTGCCAACCCTGAGTGGTCAGTCGGGACAGGTCCTCCTGCACCTGAAGCGGATCTCCATGTTTCGCTTGCTTGTATTCTTCAATCGGATTCGTGCCTGGACGCATTTTCTTTACCTCAACATTCCCCGCCTACTTTAGGCGCGGTAGACCAGAGCTGTCCAAAACAAGAATGGATGCGGCGGTTGGCGTCTGCCAGTCCCCGCCTTAGTAAGGCGGGGATGCCCTCGCGCAGCGAGGCTGGGGCGGCGCGGAGCGTGAGCCCGCCTTCGCTTCGCGAAGGCACCCCGCTTAACTTAGGCGGGGACTGGTCCTCCCGTTACACTCAAACCAGGTTTATATCGCATCCACTTCATTCAAACCTTTACAAGGCGCCATTCTGCCGCTCACCGTTCATCCTGTCTTCGATACGTATGGTCATAGACCGCGCCTGCAATCTCAGGCATTGGCCAGGGCGTGATCCTCCGGCTCGGAAATCGCGCCATGCTCCACGTTTCCGATCTGCACGGTCCCGTCGAGCGGAAGTACAAAAATCTTTCCGTCGCCGATTTGCCCCGTCCAGTTTGCATCGATGATCGCGTCTACAAGCGCTTGAACCTGGCTTGCCGGAACAATCCACGAAGCCATCCGCTTCGGCAGATAACGAATGCCTGTCCCCGATGTTGCGCCGCGGCGCGCGAGGAAATGCAATCCTCTCTGCCGTCCACGTCCGAGAACGCGGTGCTGCGTAAACGTCTCGATGCCGAGCTCCGCGACTTTCCACTTCGTTTTGATCCAGCTTTCCGGCCGGATAATGGCAATCACTTCTTTTAACGGTCCGTCGGCGGGAGACTCCGGCAATGGCTCACCAGCCTCCGCAATCTCCGGCCTGGCAGTTGAAGGAAACAAGAGCTCCTGCGGATTCTCCGCGATCGCTTCCCCTTTGTGGAAGGCCCGCAGGAGCGTGTTCGCGATCCGCGTGTCACCCAGCAGAATCGCGCCTGTCACACGGCTTTCGCGAACGATCAGCTTTTTATAGATACCGCGCTGTGGATCGCTGTAGGTAACGACGCCGTCTTTTTCGTCCGACAGTTCCTTGCAGCCTAAAACCGTGAGATCGACGCCCATCACTTTCAGCGTGGTGGAAGTGCTCGATCCGCTGTAAACGGCTCGAGGATCGGCGCCGCTCAGCCGCATTGCCAGTACCTTTGCCTGTTCGCGGCAGGGCGCAACGAGGCCGTAAATCTGTCCGCGGTGTTGTGCGCATTCGCCGATTGCGGAGACCGACTTGTCGTTAACGCACGCGAGATCGTCGCCGACGACAATCGCGCGGTCCACAGTCAAGCCGGCATCTCTCGCAATTTCGCTGTTCGGACGGACGCCGGCGCTGATCACAAACATCTCGCAGGATTCAACGTGACCATCGTCCAGCGTGACGCTTTCCACCGAATGGGAGCCGTTCACTCGGACCACAGATTTGCCGAGATGAAAACGGATGCCGAGTTTCTCGAGAGTCGCCCGAAGGATTGCTCCGGCTGAAGCATCCAGCTGCACAGCCATTAGATGAGGCGCCAGTTCGACAACATGGACCTCCAGACCGCGATTCAACAGGCCCCGCGCTGCTTCAAGCCCAAGCAGCCCGCCGCCGAGAACAACCGCTTTGCGCGTTTTGACAGCGTGGTCGATGATTCGCAGCGAATCGTCGAGCGTCCGAAACAGGAACACGCCGTTTTTGAACCCTCCGTTGTCGTCCTTGATGCGATCAACCGGAGGGACAAAGGGCCTGGACCCTGTAGCGAATACAAGATGGTCATAAGGCTCGTCGATACCGACTGTGGCACAAACAACCTTCGTCGTGCGATCAACCTTGCGCACACGGACGCCGGCGCGGAGTGAAATACCGTTCCGCTCATACCATTCTGATGGTTTGAGGAAAATGTCTTTGGGCTCGTTGACTCCAGCGACAACATTCGACAGAAGGATCCGATTATAATTGCCGTATGGGTCGTCACCCAGGACGACAATATCAAACCGATCGCGGCCGCCGCGGGCGACGAGGTCTTCGACAAACCGCGCGCCGGCCATTCCATTACCGATAACAATCAGCCGTTCTTTTTTGTTCATAGTGAGAGTTAAAAGCGATACAGCGCTTCAACGTATCCGAACCGGCCGATCTTTCCCGCCGGATAGATCTGCTGCATTGCCGCCAGACCTTGCGTGTAACCGAAGTAACCGGTGAACGTTGCTTTAGGGTTCGGCCTGTATTCCACGCTGGTGTCGACCAAGTTGCCCAGCGACCGGCGGCCGGATGTGGCACGGCCGCTGTAACCAAACGTCCATGGCTGGTAGACGCCGCCGCCGCTGTACCAGAAGTCGTTCACATTGGCGAGCCGGAGAGAATGGAACTCGCTCGAGGTGGTGATTCTGGGATGCGGCCGCAGTATCAAAGCACCGAAGATATCTTCGCTGTTCATCATGTTGTAGAACGGGAAACGGGCGTATGGTCTCGGCGTCGGCAGCAATTGGAAGAACGTGCCGTGAGTATCGCCGGTTGTACTGTCGCTGCCGGAACCCCAGGTATAGCCGCCGCGAATCCAGGGCTTCAAAGCCGCCAGCTTCGGCTGGAAGCCGGCTTCGGCATCTATGGCGCCCGCACGTTGTTTCTGGAGACCCCAGCGGCCGGTCTGGCCGGCGCCCCAGATCATCAGGTTGATGGTTCCAGCGCCGGTATCGATGGCATGAAGGCTATGGCCGCCGAACGTATTGATCACGATGTTTTCGGTGTCCGCCTTACGAACGGCCATGGGCCGGTTGTCTGTTTTGAGGATGTGCCGCCAGTCGTCGTACTCGATCGCAAACACACGCGTGTCGGCGGCATGATGTCCGCTTCCCCACTCGTGGGTGTAGGCTGCGTAGCCGAAACCCACTCGATTCCACCCCCAGCCGTCGACCTGAAAGACTCCCCGAGTCGGCACGGCAGCGATGACGGTCACATTGTTGGATGCCGACGGGGAATACGAGTAGTGGACTCCATCGAAGCTGCGGCCGACATCGGAAAATCCGAAGTCTCCAAGCAGGCGTTGCGTTACGCGCTCACGCTTGAGTGCGGCAAGAGTCGCATTCTTCGGCGCCACTTCGCTGCCATCGAGGAAAGTGAAGCGTCCGAGTTGCAATGTATTTCCCTTGTCACCCGCAAGATTGAACTTCGCGTACAACTGCCTTGGAAAGATCATGGCAACGTTCCGATGCCCGTCGTTGGCGCTGAAGTAGTTCGATCCGAAGCCAAGCGCCCCCTGGTTTGCACCGGTACCTGTCGCTCCCGCGGGAAGACCGAACATGAACGGTACGGCGAATTCGGCATTCAATTCCGTTCCGTGCGGCGCTGCGGCGAAACTGATGCGAAGGATGTTTCCGGAGTACTGATAATCATTATTGCCGGAGGTGGGTTTGAACCAATCCCACCCGTAACCCCGCAAACGCACACTGCCGCTCACCGTCCAGTCGCCCAATTTCAATGACTGCGGCGCCGCGGCCTGGGCCGGCTGAGGCGCAGCGACCGGTTGTGGCGGCACAAGCGAAGCGGTCTGGGCGCTGGCCGAGGCCGCCAGAAATATCGAGAAGAAAACCGATAGCAGTCGCATAAATCTAGTCTCCCGCTGCCACGGCTTCGGCCGCCGGCGCCTGTGAAGTCTGGTTTGTGTACGCTGGTTTTCGCCCGTAGGTGTACCAGAGCGCAATGCCGGTGAATAATGCGCCGGCCAGAATGTTGCCGAGAGTGACCGGAATCTGGTTCCACCACCACCATTGCTTCATGGAGACAGGAGCGCCGAGGAGCATGCCGGCAGGAATCACAAACATATTCACGATCGAGTGCTCATAGCCGTGGGCAAAGAAAATCGTGATTGGCAGCCACATCGCCACAATCTTGCCGATGGTCGATCGCGAAGAGAACGCCAGCATTGCTCCGACCGTGACCATCCAGTTGCAAAGCATCGCCTTCACGAATGCCGTTCCCCAGCCGCTCATTCCCAGTGCCGCGTAGGCAACCGTTTTCTTCTGAGCCGTCTGGCGGACCAGATCCGCCACGGCTCCGCCGTTACTGGTGCCGAAATTCGTGAGTGCCAGATAGAACAGACCTGCGTAAAGCAGGCTGCCAAGCAGGTTGCCGATCAGAACCCAAATCCAGTTGCGCAACAATGCGCCACCCGAAATGCGCTGATCGATCCATGCTGCAGAGAGAAGAGCGAAGTTTCCGGTTGCCAGCTCGAGGCCGAGCAACACGAGTATGACGAAACCGACCGGAAAGATGATCGCGCCGACGAGGGCAGGCAGTCCTTGTGAGAGGGCGACGAAGACCAGCGAAGTCGCATAACCGAGAAAAACGCCGGAGAGGGCGCCCCGGATGAGAAGGTCGCTGATGGAAAGATTCGATTTTTTTACGGCCGCCGTAAGTGCGTCCGATACGACATCCGCCGGAATGACGTAGTCCATGTGACTCCTTTCAATTGTCGAAACTTCAGATGTAGAAATCGCTCGGCATTGAGCTAGAGCCCACACGGGGGACGGAATTAGCGATGATGGGGAATCGAGAGCTTCAGGACGGACAGAGTCGCAGCAAGCCCGCTACAACAGTGCCCAGCTCCCTTTCGGCTGAGGACGGAGTCGGTCGCGACGTGCGCTGCTTCGCGCAAATCGTAAGATTTTTATAGGAGAGCGCGAACGAAAATGCAACACCTATTCGTTGTGGGCGCCGCGTTTTGCAGACACAAGGTCGAAAGCTCGTTCGGAAAACTCGCGGATGCAGGTGGCGAGCTTCGGATGTCTGGGTTCAAAATCCGGCCTTATGCCCTCTCGAATGAGCGTGTCGGTCATCACCGGTCCGATCGAAACAACAACGATGTCTTCTTGAAGCGAGAACAGCATGGCGTCACGCGCAACTGCACGCTCTGCAAGGCGCAGAAGGTTGGTGAATTGCACCGAGGACAGAAAGATCACGGCGTGGCACCAGCGATCGCATATCCGGCGAACCGCCTCCTCGAGAGGCAGAAGATCCTCGGGAAAATCCCAGCGGTAAATTGTTATCGGCGTGACGATCAAGCCGCGCTGCCGCAATGCATGGACCAGTTCGAGGTTCGGGACTCCATATTCCTGAACGGCAACGCTGCTGCATTTCAAAGCCGCCGTCGCATCCAGCACTTCACGCCAGGTGTAGGATTCAGGAACGCTGACCGAAACCCGGACTCCTGATTCGCTCAGTGCGGCAACCGGCTTCGGGCCACGCGCAACGATCTGTATTTTTTTCAAAGCCTGCAGAAACGGCTCGACGGGTCCGCTGGCGGCCAGCACACTGAGCAGATACTGCGTTCCTGCACCAGTTGTGAAGATAACCATGTCGTAACGACCCGCGATCACGTCTTTCGCGAACTGGATTGCCTGGGGGTTGGCATCCAGGGGACGCTCGCGCACCGAAGGCGCATTGAAGCAGTCACCGCCCTGCTCCACGATCAGGTTTTGCACCAGATCCGGGCGCCTGCTTTCGAGAGTTAGAACACGAAGCCCATTCAATCTCATACGCGTCTCGGGCTCCGAATCATACACCTCCTGCGCAAACGCCGCGGCGAGAGAGCATTTGCGTGTTGGCCGCTGCGCTTCGTCGAGGCAATTCAACGGCGCCGTTACACCGCATTAGAGTTGGTTCTATGTAAAAAAAGCCGCGGTAGGGCGAAAGAGTCTTACGCCGCTACCGCGGCTTACGGCTGGCTGGGAATTGAAACCCACGGCCTTCGTCCGCGGCCTCGCGTACCTGCCGTTGAATCGGGCAGCAGATGCAGCCGCGGAATTCAGCCGGCTGCTTGCACATCCCGGCTTGGCGGCGGGAGATCCGGTTGACGCGGCAGCCCGGCGGCAGTTGGCGCTGGCGCTGACATTGGCAGGAGAAAAGACAAAGGCCACGTCCGCCTACGAGCAGTTTCTTACACATTGGAAGGATGCCGACCCTGCCATCCCGATACTCAAGCAAGCCAAAGCAGAGTACGCCCGTCTCCAGTAAGAAGAAGACTGCCTTTGAACCTTACCGCGGGTTGCCTTTTTATCCCGGTACTTTGACGGTGGTTGTGTTTCCAGGAGAGAAAAAATCGCGTGTATTGGTAGTCGTTAGTTGTCTGATTGCTCAGGCGGCCTGGAGCTTTTTGAGGCAAAGTCCAGCAACGGCGTATAATCCGCGCCCAGGGAGTCTGAAATGATGCGTGCAGCTATTGTGTTGGTGTTGTGTCTGGCGGTGGGAGCCATAGGCCTGCGGGCCGAAGCCGCAACGGGAACGCTGAACATCTATTACATCGACACGGAAGGTGGCCAGTCGACGCTCTTCGTCGGGCCAACGGGCGAGTCGCTGCTGGTCGATACCGGCAACGCCGGCGACCGCGATCTCGGCCGGATCATCGAAACGCTGAAGAGCGCCGGCGTCAAGCAAATCGATCATATGTGGACGACGCACTACCACGGCGATCACGTCGGGGCGTTGCTCGCTCTCGCCAAACAGTTTCCGATAATGCATTTCTACGATCACGGCAAGCCTCATCCGAACGACCGCATCGTTTCCGCCACGTTCCTTTCGTCCTATGAGGAGTTGAGTCAGGGAAAACGCACTATCGTTAAGCCTGGCGACAAGGTCAAGATCACTGGCCTCGAAATCACGGCTGTCGCCTCGGCGAATCAGTTCATCCGATCGAATCTAACGGGCGGCGGCCGCCAGAACACGGCATGTACCGGTGTGGCGAAGAAAGATGAAAGCGCGTACACGGATACCGATAATGGCGAGTCGGCCGGGTTTGTGATGAATTACGGCCGGTTTCGGACGGTCGATCTTGGTGACCTGACGTGGAACGGTGAACTGGACCTGATGTGCCCGACGAACCGTATCGGCACGGCGGACTTGTATCTAACGTCCCACCACGGACTCGAAAAATCCAATTCGCCGGCCCTCGTGCATGCCTTGCAGCCGCGAGTTGCGGTGATGAACAACGGCACGCGCAAAGGCGGTGAGCCAGGTGTCTTCCGCGTTCTTCACGAGTCGCCGGGCCTCGAGGATCTCTGGCAGTTGCACTGGTCTTACAACGTAGGACTGGAGAACTCCGCGGCGACCTTTATCGCCAACGTGGATGACAACGCGACCGTCGCCAACATTCTGTCGGGGCAGGCGCAGGCACAGCAGCAAGCGGCGCCGCGCGGGGGCGGCGGTGCTGCGGCGCACTCGCCCGCATACTTGATCAAGGTATCCGCTCAGCAGGACGGCACATTCACTGTCACCAACACCCGCACAGGCTTCAGCAAAACGTACCGGTCTCGCCCATAAACAACTGGGACGGGAATGTGAGCGAGGGCTGGGGCGGTCTGTTCAAAGACGAACAGTACCGATTTAATAAGGAGCGCTTCGCGAGCGTTTATAAGGTCGCTTCGCAGCTTTGAACAGACCACCCCGCCGCTGCGCGGCTCCCCTCCTTACCAGGAGGGGCTCACCTGTTTTAATTTGGACAGTTCGCTGCGTCACCTTACGTTAATGTTCTAGCTACTTGGTGCCGATAAGATTAAGGAACACGCCTTTATGGTTGTACCTCATGTCGGTCAGGTCGTCGGAGAAATCCGTGAAGTTGTAGCCGACCCCGACCTTCATGTTGTTACCGATGCGACGATAGATCGCTGCCAGCGCGCCGCGGTTGCGTTGACGGATCTGGGGCATGGCGAGCATTCGCACCTCGGCCATGCTGTCCCAGTTCTTGCGGAAACGCCGGTCCAGACGCAACACGCCCAGATGAGCGGTGTTGTCGAAGAAATTCAGCTGCACGCGATCCAGGCTCGCCTCTCCCATACGGTAGGCGTACTTGCTGCCGATCTGCCAGTTGGCCGTGAGGTCGTAGGAGAGATCCAGCGCCGCGATGTGGCTTTTCTGTATGTACTCGACCGCAGTGTCCTGCAGAATCACCTGGTCCGTGGTCGGGACGTTATAAAAGTACGTGTACTTTGCCAGAGCGCTCAGCCGGTCGTGTCGCACCGGACGGTACGCGTAGCCGACGACAGCCTCGGTGTAGCCGCCGGCATAGAAATCGCCGAGTGAGCTGTCACTCACGGAGTGGTCCAGCTTGCCGAGCATCCGCCAGTCCGGATTCAGCTGGACTTTGAAACTGTTACGGAACAACCACGTGGTCGTTTTGGTGTGCGTCGTATCAATCTGTTCCGCGAGGTCCCGGCGAAACTCGACGCCGCTCGAAAACTGCGCCTTATCGCGGCCGTAACCCACTTTGATTCCAG
Organism: uncultured Acidobacteriota bacterium; assembly: GCA_963738025.1. GTDB lineage: Bacteria > Acidobacteriota > Terriglobia > 20CM-2-55-15 > 20CM-2-55-15 > 20CM-2-55-15. Next base: position 228,291 of record CAVTWA010000006.1, read on the forward strand.
CCGCCTTGCGATCGGTCGTGGCGGCGGTCAACGAGTCGCGCAGCTTGCCGATTTCCGTGCTGGCGCCGAAATTCCAGCGTTCCTTTGGTACGAGGTTGATTCCGGTTGAGCGCGTGAGGCCGGTCTGTCCGCCGTTCTGGTAGCGCTCTTCGGCGTAGACGCTGGAGCTGTCCGAGAGTCTTCTCTTCACTCCTGAAATCAGATTGCCCTGGCGGACCTGTACGCCGTTGTCCGTCCGCTCGTTTTCCAGCGCATAGTTCAGATAGAGGTTGGTCAAGTCGGAATAGAGGAAGGTAGTGCCGATTTTTCCGCCGAGGCCGAGGTCTCCGTCTGAAGCCTCACCGTCGATCTTGAAGCGTTTCGACACTCGATAGGAGCCACCCGCGCCGAGACGACCGTTGCTTTCACGGCCGCCGGTTGCCGCGACCGTGTCCTGCACGAAACCATAGGCACGCCACGTGGCGCCCGGGTTGAACATGAGCTGCGCGACCGCGTCCGTGCGCTCGCCCTGCTCCTGGGTCAGAGGAACAACCGGCGAACGGTCCATGCGTAGATCGTTGCGCACGCCGGTGCTGAGTCCCCACCTCTCGGTCAGCTTATAGGCCACGTCCAGTTCGACGGCCCGGGTCGCGAGCCCCTGGAGCTCGGTCCTCTGGTCGCCCTTGGCTGCCAGGCTCAGGCGGTTCGTCACCGGCAATCTGAAGGCGCCGCCGAATTGCTCGGTGTCTTTAAGAGTCGCCTGTCCCGGCGCCGAATAGCCGGCGCCGAGGTTCTGCTTATAGAAGGTAAATTGACCGTCGTGCCCCTTGAAGACGTCGTTGAGCCCGACGCTCAGGTCGGCACGGTAGGCCCCCGCCTTCGCGTCGGTGGACGCCATGTCGGGGCCCTGGAATCCGAATCCGCCGTCATTGGACTGCAGCGGCGTGGAGACAAGCCCTTCGCTCCGCCCCGTCTGCACTTTGAAAAAGGAATTGGCGCTCATCTTCAGAGTCATGTCCGCAGCGCCGAGGTTGCTGTTACTATCCGCTTCCTTGTTGTGGTTGGCGGTCAGGCCCAGCTGGAGATGGTCGTTGACCCAGTAATGACCTTGGCCGCCGCCGGAGACGGCATTCAACTGATCGAAGCCTGGCGTGTACTCGTAACGTATCACCACATAAGCAGCGTTACCGCTCAAGCCGTTACTGCGCACCAGCTGGTTGTCGTCAGCGGTGGACGAGAGGGGCTGGGTCAGCAACAGCCGGCCTTGCAGGTAGTCGATGTCGTAGTCCTGGCTGGGCCGCAGATTGACCACCCCGGTGACGATCTGCGAGTCCTTGTCGCGGATCTCGATGCGCACACGTTCCGAACCCGTCAGGATGTCCTGATGGTGCATATAGTACAGCGAACCGCCCGTTCCCAGAAATTCCTCGTAGCTCGACAGCGTCCCCGGTTGGGCGGCGAACCCGTCCACCGTGAGTCGCCGGTCGCCGAATCTGGTAGTGGATTCAGACCCGAAATGCGCGTTGGCTCCGTACAGGCCACGGTCGACCTGGGCCAGCTCGTTGCCGGTGTAGCCGGTGTTGAAATTGCCCCACATCCAGTAATTCTGGCCACGGCTCGCTTTCAAGTAGAACTTGCCCAGAGTCGGCGCCATTTCTGTCACAACACCGTCGTCGCCGAAGGTCGGGTAATAGTAGTCGGGATTGATGCGCCTGAATAAAGAATCGGGCGACTTGTCGAGGAAGTTGCTGAAAATATCCTTCACCGGGCCCTCGCGAGTATCCGCACTCGCCGTCAATCGCCAATGCTCGCTCACCTTGCCGTTGACGTAGAACGCCAGCCGGCCATCCAGCGTCGAATCGTAGGGCTGCGGAGCGTCCTGGCCCTGAAACAGATCTATCGGCCCGCTCGCGCGATTCCCGGACACCGTGATGTCGGCGACGCCGACATAGAAGAGGTCTCTGCGCTTGAACTCCAGGTCGCGCAGATACAGCGAACCGTTGCCCGCGTCGTCGAGCACCGCGACTTCAACCGTATGTGTGCCATCGGGAAGGATCTGCTCCGCGACGAAGTTGCCCTGAGGGTCGACCGGAGTTTCGCGGCCCGCCACCCAGACCGTGTGGTTTGCCGGTATGCCATTTCCCTGCACCGTCACCGTGCCGCTGCCGAGCGGAATCTGGTGACGCGCCATGTAATTCTCGCCGTAGGCTGCGAGCAGCTCACGCGGCGGCGGCCCATCTTTCGTCACTAATTGTCCAGGCGACGGGTCGCGGTAGAGCAGCAGCGGCCGCGCTTCCGTCTCGTCGAAATGACCCTTCGAGTCGTAAGCACGCAGCAGAAATTTGAGTTCGCGTTCCGGTCCCGCGAGAATTTTTGGCGCCGGCTGCCATATTGCGATACCAGCTTCGTCAACCGCGATGATTTCGAGCGGCACGTCCTGCAAGGACTGCTGCTGCTCGAAGATTCGGATTTCGGAACGCTCGATGAAGCTCGCATAGTTGTTATACGCGCGGAAGCGCACCACCGATGCGACAGGACGGTGCTCCAGATCGCTTACAGCCACGGCAACTGGATACGCCGAGACAGCGAGCCGCGGCTTCGACTCGAGATTATCGAAGCGGAAGCGGATTTTGGCGTTGTCGAGCGCGACGTCGGTGCAGCGCTGGATGTCGGAAGAGCTGCGGCCCAGGTCGTCGATCGGCTTACCGTCTACAGTGATGTGCAGCACGTTAAGATCGTAAGGACTCTTCGAATGAAGCTCCTGGGTAAGACGCGTGATGTCCACGCCTTCGTAATTGTCCAGCGGCAGCGGTTCGTCATACACGACCTGCACGCGCACGAACGAGTCCTGACCCTGGATAAAACCGGCGTTCACCACGTCGTCGGACTGGAGATAGCCGCGTCCCTCGTGCTCGGACCGGGCTCCCGACAGCACGGGATCCTGCATGACCATGTCCATGGCACGGCGCGCCCGCGCCGCGGAAAGGCCGAGGTCGTCGCCGTATACGGACGCAGTGCGGCGGTCGAGGCGTTCATTCTTCGTGTAACCGATAAACCGCAGGCGCGCGTTCTTCTTGTCCGCAATGTCCGTCAATGCACGGCGCAAGTTCGACGCTAAGCCCGCCGGAATGACCGGCTGGCCGTTCGCGAGCTCGATCGTCGCAAGGCTGCCCCAGGCCGGGTCGTATACCCTGGTCACCATTTCCTCGATATCGTCAGGGCAGAGTTGCGGCTCTTCCGGCAACGTCTCGAGTGGATCGTCATACCAGAATTCCACCTCGATGCGGCGATTCAACGCTCGTCCCTGCACGGTGTCGTTGGAAGCCACCGGATGTGTGTCGCCCCGACCATCGCTTTCGATCGCCGGGGCCGGCAATCCGAGCTTCTCCTGCATCGCCTGCGCGACGCGCTGCGCCCTGGCCTTCGACAACGAGAGCGGGTTTCCGAAAGTCTGCTCGTCGCGACCGGCGAGAGGCGCGTTGTCGGTATAGCCAATGAAGCGGACCGTCACGCCTCGCTTGTCGTGCAGGTTATCGAGGGCCTCCTGGACTTGTCTGGTGAAAGCTTCGGAAACGGCAATGTTCTCGTCCTCGTACCGCAGTGGTACGACGAGATTTCTGACGCGCATCCGCGGAGTCTCGCCTTCCTTGAATCGCATTTTACAAACGGTCTCCACCCGGCACACCTTGATGCGCTTGATGTCATCGGCCACATTCGGGTCCAGCGACCATTCCCGGATTTTCTGGCCGTCGGCCAGATTCCTCTCGACCGACTCGCCTGGCCTGGCCGTTTTAACAGGACTGGCCGGTGTGTTGACCTGTCCGGCCGGAGTGCCGGGCGGAGTGGCGGTCGTGTTGAATGGACTGTTGAACGGACTGCCGGGTATGTTGACCTGGCCGGCGGGCGCGGCAATCTGGCCGGTGGGCGCGGCGATCTGGCCCGCGGCCGCGGAGGCGGCCATCATCAGGAATCCGACAATCAGCGGCAGATGGGCCTTCGTCCAACTGGACCGGGAACGAAACCCAAGAGGCATAAGAAAAGATGTCGCGAAACGATTTTCGTGCATCTTGTGCTTCTTGCGTTCCTGATTTTTCCTGTTACTCATATCCTTCACCTGATTCCCTTCGGCGGAGCACCACGGCGCCAGAACACTTCAGGCTCGATGGTGAGTGCGTAGCTGGAATTCGCCGCCCCCCACGCTTCGGTCAACTGTTGTTTGAAGGTTTCGACGCGCCGTTTGACCAGCGCTGCATTTTCCGTGTCGGCGACGTAGGACAGACGCAGCACTGCCGGCGCTTTGCGCAGTTCCTCGACGAGTAAGTTGAGGCGCGGCTTCCATTCATCGCGGATATCCGTCGTACCCGGCTCGAACGCGGCATCTAACAGGTCGATAGAGACCACGCGGTTAATGGATGCGCCGAAGTTGACCTGCAAGGCCTTGCCGCTGGTGGCGCGCTGGATCTGCACCTGGTCCGTCGTCATCCGGTAGCCGCTCGGCAGTGTCCTGTCGTCGAGCTTCAGCACGAAATTGCTGCCGCGGCTGTCATTGGGCACGATCGCGCAGGTGATGTGGTAGCGCCCGTACTTATCGGTCGCCGCCTGCAGCCCCGTCGGCGTCACCACGCGCACACCGGCCAGGCCTTCTTCTCCGTCGTCCTGCCGTCCATTGCGATTCTTGTCGTTGAAGATCTTTCCCATCACGTCCGTGCAATCGAACGTCGGATCGGGGACGAGACGCACGGTGGCAGTCGCTTCCCCGGACAGCGCGTTGCCGTTGGCGCCCATCAGCGCTTGCGCGTGGTTCACGTATTCGCCCTCGTTGTTGCCCGCACCCACGGCGAGCAGCACTTTCACCGTGCGCACCTGGGTGCCTGCGATGACCAGGCCGTTCCAGCTGAGCACCGTGCCGACGACTGTTGGCTCGGTCGGTACGCCATCGAGAAGGGCAGAGCCCTTGATGTAACTGAATCCCGCAGGCAAACGATCCACGATGCTCACATCAGAGAGCAACTGGCCGGAATGGTTGTTCGCGGTGATCGTGTACGGAACCAGCTGCCCGCGGCTCACGTTGACCACCGACGTTGTCTTGGTGACGGTGAGCAAGCCGAGCAACTGCGGATCCAGCGGGATGTGGTTGTTGAAGATCTGGCTCGAGCCAGGGATCTGGTTGCCGTCCAACAGCAGGTGCACATAGTAGGTCGTGCCGGCGCTGCGTGGCTGTACCGATGCAGCCGGCGCGAACTCCGAAGGCTGAACTTCGCAGAACTGGGCCGTGCCCGGAACGACGTCGGAGGCGCTGGCCGGACAGGCCGGCACCGAGAAAGCTGCGGTCGAAGCGCTGGACGCCGGCGGAATGATCTGCGAATAGCCCGAAACGTAGTTTGCTCCCGCCGGCGCCGTTACGCCGATGAGGTAATCACCGCCGCTCGGGCAGGCCGGGTCGCTGAAGTTGATATCGAATTTGTAATAACCGTCGACAAGTGTGATCTGCCCTTGCTGGGCCGCATCGTCGAAGCAGGCCGCCGGCAATGGCGAGGAACCGCGGGCAGCCAGCAGGCTGAGTGTCGCCCCGGCAACCGGCGTACGCGTCATCGAGTTATAGATGACGCCGTTCGGATGAATTGCCAGGTTCAGGCCCTGCAGAGTGGCGCCAGAGGTCACGACGATGTCGCTGATCCGCTGCAGTCCATTGGTGAACGGCGAGACACCGCGTCCCAGCAATGCAGTGTTCGGTCCCGCGCCCGGAGCGCGGAAGCGCAGCTCGTAATGAACACCCGTCGTGTCGTTCGGATCGACATTGATGATGCGATAGGCGCCGCTGGTGTCCGTCTGTACCGATTGCGACAGCTGGTTATTCCGGTACAACTCTACGGTCCAGCCCGACATCGCCCTCTCCCGCGAATCCTGCACATTGTCGAAGTTGGCGTCATACCAGGCAGCCCCGTTCAGCATGGCGAAGACCACCGGCGTTCCCGGCGCTGCTGCCGCGCTGCCGACGGTTATCGACACACTGGCGCTCGCCGTTTGCGTCGGGTTGCCCCAGGCGACTACAGAGGTGTTCGTGACCACTGTTCCAAGCGCAAGGGTGGCGTTGAGAGTGGCGCGGAACTTGACCACCAGCGTCCCTCCCGGCGCCAGCGGTGGGTTGATTGCACCGTAATTGACGGTGATTGTCGAACCGCTGAAGCTGACGCCCGCGGGCGAACCGTTTACCGTCGCGGACTGGTTCACATAAGCGAGCTGGTTGAGTTGCGTTGCGTTGAGATCGTCGCTGACAAAGACGTTATAAGCCGGCACGGCGCCGATATTGACGATGTTCAAGGTGTAATCCAGCTGCGCGCCCGGGATAGCAACGCCGCCCCCGACAACGGAGACCTGTGCCGTGATCGAAACCTGCTGGCCGGCACCCACCACGACAACGGTCGGCTGTGGGCCATTGGCAGGATTGCCATCGCTGTCGGTCAGCACGTTCGGTTGTCCGATGCTGCTCACCACCGCCTGGTTGCTGATTACGGTGCCCACGGGCGTCCCGAGGTTGATCCGCATGTCGTACTGAAGGACCGCCGTAGCGCCGGGCTGGATCGTGCCGATGGTGATGCCCGAAGCCAGCGGGGCAGCGCCGCCGTCCGGCTGGCCAACGGGCTGTCCGTTGAGGAGCGTGGAATTCGCAATATACGTCGTATTCGCCGGAACCGGATCTCTCAAGACAACGCCGGTTGCGGCAACCGATCCGGAATTCTTTATCGTGATCGTGTAGCGCAGGCCGTCGCCCGCATCAACGATGCCCGGCGAACCCAGATCCGTGAACAGAACGACGGTCTTCTGGGCATACAGCGGCGGACGATTGGTGACGACATCCCGCGTCGGATCATTCGGGGCCGGCGTGCGCGGGTCATCGGAAGGCTGGTCGGCGGTGCCGGTGGCGCTCACGAAGCCCTGGTTCGAGATGATCGTGCCGTCGGGGGTGGTCACGGGCACGGCGACATCGAAGGTGATGGTTGCGACGGTGGCCTGGCTGCCCGACGCGTCGGCAGGCATCAAACCCGCCGTCGCATTGGCCGGCGAGTTGATCGGCATGCCGTTCACCAGCGGCGAGACGCCCGCGACATCCGCGACTTTGGCGCCATTCAGTGTCGTGCTGCCTGCAACGTAGACGGTGTTCGCCGGTACCGCATCGCGCAGCATGACGTTCGCGGCATCGGCGTTGCTAATGTTCTTCACCGTGATGGTGTAACGCATCGTGTCGCCGGCGACCAGGACGTTCGGATCGCGCAGATAAGTGGAGATCTTCTGCACCCGGAAGACGGAGGCGGACGAGATCGTCACCCGCGTCGGGTCTTCGCCGCCGGCAACAGTCGGATCGGCCGTACCATTGACGTTCGGATCATCGCTCCAGGCGAAGGTCGAACCATTGGCGAGACGGAGCGTCGCCTGGTTGGCGACAACCGTACCGGTGGCGATGGGCGACTTGAGCGTGATGTCGAACTGGATGACGGCCTCGCTGTTAATCGGCAGGCTCAGGTTACGAATGTCGATGACACCGGTACCCTTGCTGCCACCCGTGCTGCTGGTGGCACTGACGTCGGCTCCAGCAGGGGACGTGACGAGCGCGAGCGAGCCGGGAGCGAAATCCGCTTGTGCATTGAGAGCATCCATCTCGTCAACGATGCTGAAATTGTTCAGCGCCTGACTGGTCGTGCGGAAGCGCAGCGTATAACGCAGTTTGTCGCCCGGCACTGCCGTTGTGGCGGGGTTGACACCGCTCGTGAGATCCGCCACGGTCTTGTCGAAAACATATCCCGACAGCGCCACCGTCACAGTGTGGGCGTCCTGATTGTCCAGGGTGCCGGGCGTACCGTTGGTCAAAGTGCCGGTGAAGGCCTTGCGATTGGTATTGCTGCTGTCGCCGTTGAACCACTGGATAGCGCCCGCGATATTGGTGAGCGTCACGGCATTCTGCGTGTTGGCGTCGAGCTGGGTCCGGTAACGAATGATCAGATGCTGATTCGGACCGATCGTTCCAGCCGCCGTCAGCATCGTGATGTCGAGCTGGCAGCTGGGTGCAGCGGTGTAGCTCAAAGAGTAGTCGCTTGCCTTGTTGAGCAGGGCCTTGCCCGCGACCGGGGTGACGCCGTCTGCAGCGAAGACCTGCGCGCTCAAGATTTCGGGTGTCAGGTCGCACATGCCACCCGTGGCTATGTGGGGGAGCAGGTCACGGATCGCAGCGCTCCAGGCATCGCTCGGGCCGGTGTTCTGAACGTCGATGGCGAAATTGCCCCACTGCGCCAGATTCATCGTCGCCGGACCTGATTTCGTGACAGTCAGCACCGGTGCGCCGAGATTGCCGACGATGTCTAGGGTCGGATCATTGGCGGCCGGCGTGCGCGGGTCGTCGGACGGCTGGTTAACCCCGGCGGCGCTCACAAAACCCTGATTCGAGATCACCGTGCCGCCCGGCGTATTCGGATTCACGATCACATCCATCGTGATAGTTGCGACATTGGACTGCGTGCTCGACGCGGACCCAGGCATCGAACCGGGAGCCGGATCGGCCGGCGAGTTGATCGGCATGCCGTTGACGAGCGGCGACGCGCCTGCGACATCCGCGATCTTGGCGCCATTGAGAGTCGTGCTGCCCGCCACGTAGGCCGTGTTCGCCGGCACCGCGTCGCGCAGTACGACATTAATGGCGTTGCCGCTGCCGGTGTTTTTCACCGTGATCGTGTAGCGCAGCGTGTCGCCGGCAAGCAGGAGGTTCGGGTCGCGCAGATACGTGGAGATCTTCTGCACCTGGAAAGCGGTGGCCGACACGATTGTCACCCGAGTCGGATCTTGCCCGCCAGCAACGGTCGGATCGGCCGTACCGTTGACGTTCGGGTCGTCGCTCCAGGCGAAGGTCGTGCCATCGGCGAGACGGAGCGTCGCCTGGTTGGCGACGACGGCGCCGTTGGCGATGCCTGACTTGAGAGTGATATCGAATTGGATCAAAACCTCAGTGTTGGGCGACAGGCTCAGGTTACGAATGTCGATGACACCGGTACCCTTGGTGCCGCCCGTGCTGCTGGTACCCCTGACGTCGGCGAGAGACGGGGCGGTCACGAGCGAAAGCGTGCCGGCCGCAAACCCGGGTTGTGCGTTCAGCGCATCCATGTCATCGAAAATGCTGAAACTGTTAAGCGCTTGACTGTCTGTGCGGAACCGCAGGGTATAGCGCAGCTTGTCTCCGGGGGCCGCCGTTGTGGCGGGGTTGACACCGCTGGTGAGATTCGCGACGGTCTTGTCGAAGACATATGCCAGGAGCACCACGTTCACTGTATGGGCGTCCTGATTGTCCAGGACGCTGGGTGTCCCGTCGGTCAAAGGGCCGTTGAAGAGCCGGCGGGTGGGATCACTGCTGTCGGCATTGAACCACTGGATGGCGCCCGCAACATTAGTAAGCGTCACACCATTCTGCGTGTTGGCATCGAGCTGGGTCCGGTAACGGATGATCAGCCGCTGGTTCGGACCGATCGTTCCCCCGGCCGTCAGCATCTTGATGTCGAGTTGGCAATTGGGCGCAGCGCTGTAGCCAAAAGAGTAGTCGGTGCCCTGGTTGAGGGGGCCCTTGCCCGGAACCGGGGTAACGCCGTCTGCAGCAAAGACCTGGGCGCTCAAAATTTGAGGTGTCAGATTGCACATCCCGCCCGTCGCGATGTGCGGCAGGAAGTCGCGGATGGCAGAGTTCCAGGCGTCGCTGGACCCGGTGTTCCGGATATCGATGCTGAAATTGCCCCACTGTCCCATGCTCAGCGTCGCAGGGCCCGACTTCGAGACCAGGAGCCCCGGGCTGCCGGGAGTGGCGACGGTGTCGCGAGTCGGATCGTTCGGTGTCGGAGTGCGCGGGTCATCGGATGGCTGGTCGACGAAGCCACTTCCGCTCACGAACCCCTGATTCGAGATCACCGTACCGCCGGCGGTATTCGGGTTCACGACCACATCGAACGTAATCGTTGCGATATTGGACTGGCCGTTAGCTGGGGCTGCAGGCATCAACCCTGGCACCGGGTTGGCCGGCGAGTCGATCAGCATACCGTTCACGAGCGGCGACACTGCCGCGACATCCGCGACCTTGATGCCGTTCAGAGTTGTGCTGCCCGCGACGTAAGAGGTATTCGCCGGCACCGTGTCGCGCAGCATGACGTTCGCGGCATCGACACTGCCCACGTTCTTTACCGTGATGGTGTAACGCATCGTGTCGCCGGGGAGCAGAAAATTCGGGTTGCCCAGATACGTGGAGATCTTCAGCACCTGGAAGGACGGAGCCGTCGGCGCCGTCGTGATCGTCACGCGCGTCGGGTCTTCGCCGCCGGCCACAGTCGGATCGGCCGTACCATTGACATTCGGGTCATCGCTCCAGGCGAAGGTCGTGCCATTGGCAAAGAGCGTCGCCTGATTCGTGACAACCGCCCCATTGGTGAGGTTCTGCTGGAGTGTGATGTCGAACTGGATCAGGGCCTCGCTGTTGGCGGCAAGGTTCAGATTACGAATGTCGATAACACCGGTGCCTTTAGCGCCGGCCGTATTATTTGTGGCGCTGGCGTCGGCGCCCTGCGGGAACGAGATAAGGTTGAGCGTGCCGGGCGCGAAATCCGCCTGCGCGTTCAGAGCATCCATCTCGTCGAAGATCCGGAAATTGCCGAGCGCCTGACCGGTCGTGCGGAAGCGCAGCGTATAGCGCAGCCTGTCGCCAGGCGCGGCTGTTTTGGCAGGGTTGACACTGCTCGTGAGATCCGCGACGGTCTTGTCGAAGGTATATCCTGCCGCGATCGCCGGAAGCGTCACAGTGAAGGCATCCTGATTATCCAGGATGCCGGGTGTACCGTTGGTCAAGGCACCTGTAAAAGTCTTGCGGCTCGGATTGCTGCTGTCGGCATTAAACCATTGCATAGCGCCCGCGACGTTGGTGAGCGCGACGCCGTTCTGCGTATTGCGCGTCGAGCTGGGTCCGGTAACGGACGATCAGCCGCTCAGTCGGGCCGATCCTTCCTGCGGCTGTCAGCACGTTGATGTCGAGCTGGCAGTTGGGCGCAGCGTTATAGGTGAACGAGTAGTCGGTGCCCTGGTTAAGCGGCCCCTTGCCCGCGACCGTAGTGACGCCGTCGGCCGCGAAGACTTGCGCGCTCACGATTGCGGGCGTCAGATTGCACATGCCGCCGTTCGCGCCGTGGGGCAACAGATCTCGGAGGGACACGTTCCAGGCCTCGCCTTGTCCGGTATTCTGGACGTCAATGCCGAAATTACCGGGCTGTCCCGGAGTCATCGTCGCCGGGCCCGACTTCCGCAGCACGAGCGTCGGGTTGGTGATCGTCGGCGGCGGCAGCGTAAATTGTCCGACCAGGTTTGCGGTGTTTACAAGGTTCTCTCGCGTAAGAAATTCGGACACCGGATTACCGTTGCTGTCCACAAAACTCATGCCCAACGTGTAATCCACTCCACCAACCTTGAACGTCGTGGGCGTCGGTGAGGAGTTAAACGTCACTCGGTCGGTACACCCTTCTCCGGGCGGAGTCGGATAGGGACAGGGATTCAGATTGTTCGGAGTCTCTTCGTGGTGAAACTGAAAAGTGAAGGTCAATGGACCGGTCTGGACGCCATCCACGCTGAGCAGGAGGACAACATCGAGCTGAACCGCCGTTAAAGAAGGATCGTTAGATCGGGAAATTCCGATGCGTAAATGTGCCAAGAGGAAAGAAGGGAGTGGGCACAGGCGGCAACGTCTGAGGGCCCGGGATCTGCTCGGTTAAAGTCATATCCGCTCTGCGCACCGGATGTGGTGCCCCAATTGATGCTCGAGGTCGGCACGCCGTTTGTGATAACGGGTTGACCCGTCTTCAGTGAGGGATCACTACTCACTGCGTTATGCCAGTTTCCGCTAACGGATATGAAAGTGATCTGAGACGCCGACGCGGTTCCGGTCAGAACCGTGACGGCCAGTTGCAAAAACCAATGCGCTCAGATAATGATTTTTTCATTTGCGTTTTACCCCGAGGGGAAGTCGCGTTCAGACCACCGTCTTCACGACGCCGGCAGGAAGTCGATCGGGTACACGATCGTTACGGCCTGCACGCCTTCTTTCGCGCCGAAATTCATCGTCTTGACGCGGCCCACGACTTGAGAGGCGAGATCCGGCGCATTCATGTCACTCGACTGCAGCGCGCACATCGATACGCTGCCGTCCGGTTCGATCGTCAGGCGCAGCACCATCTGTCCTTTCAACGCAGGGTTATTGCGTAATTCCCGGTTGTACAGCCGGTAGAACGACGCCTTGTAGCGATCGAACACAATCTGGATTTCTTCGTCGGTGCGGGAACCGCCCGGTCCGCTGCGCGCCTTTGGCCGGTCATCGCTGCCGCTGACCGAGGTGATCGAGCTTTTCGCGCGGCTTACCGCCACGCCAGGCATCCCGCCGCCTCCGCCTCCACTGCCGCCGTAGCCGCTGCCACCATATCCGCCGCCGCCGTTACCACCGCCACCGCCTCCACCACCACCGCCTCCAACGCGGCGGTTGAGTGAGGCGACGTTGATGCCACCACTCGAACCCGGCGTCGTGCTGGCCAGCAGGGACGGTGACGATGCTTTGCCGACTTCATCGGCAGCAGCGTGACGTGCTTCGGCTCCGAGCTTCGGCGCGACAGTGTCCTGCGCCATGCTCGCGAGCTTGTCCTTGAACGCGAGGATGCCGACCTTTCCAGGCTTCGGATCCGGCTGCGATTCGACCTTATATCCCTCCGCCGGACCTGGCGGGAGTTCCTTCGGTCCAGGTTTATCAGGACCTGGAGCCGCGTTCGGTTTCGGTTTCGCTGCGGGTGCGGGCGCCCCTGCCGGGGCACCGGCCGCAATTTTTTCCAGCCCCAGACCCACCGGAACCGCGCGCGCGCGCACCGGGATCTCGGGTGGATGATAAAAAACGATGTCGAGCTCTTTGTCGTTTTTGGTAGGCGCGCTGCGAAGCAGCGTTTGCGCCCCGACGAGCATGAGCAAAGCCACCACAGGAATATGGATCGCGATGCTCGTCAACATACTGCTCGCCGACAGAGCTCCAGACATTTTCAACTTGCTGCTTTTGGTTTCCATGGTTGTCACCACGCAACCACCTCAATTGGTCGCGATAAATTCAATCTTTAGATCCTCGAGTCCGGATTTCGCGGAGTCGATAATGCGCAGAACACCTTCGTAGTTCAGGCGGTCGTCCGCGGCCAGGAACAGGACGCGCTTTTCAGCGGGCTGGCTGCCCAGGATCTCCGCCACGCGACCAGGCAATTCGGTCGCAGAAATCTTTTGATCGGCCAGGGTCACCTGGCAGTTCGCCGGAACGCCCTCGCCTTGCGGCGGCGCGAGAATCGGGCAGGACTCGGGTCCCACACTCAGAATCAGTTGCGCTTCCGCCGACTGCGCGGGTACCGCATCGGCCGAGCTTCGAGGAATGTCGACGTTGTAGCCCTGCATGAGCAGGGGAACGACGACCATGAAGATGATCAGCAGCACGAGCACCACGTCAACAAGCGGCGTGATATTGATGTCGGACTGCAGTTCAGAACCTGATGCGCTTCCGTTGAGCTGCATGGTTTCATTCCCCCTTTGCGCCGGCGCGCTTAGCGATCAATCCCACGCCGCGGAAACCCGCCTGGTCGATCGCTTCCATCGCCTGCCGGACTTCGCGGAAGTTGAGCTTGGCGTCTCCCCGGAGCACGACTTTAGGGTCGTGCTCCGCACCCACCGCCGCGCTGAGAGCTTCGCCGAAATGTTCGGCGGCGACTTTCTGATCGTTGACCCAGAGCGCGCCGCTCTCGTCGATCGAGACGAGGATCCGGCCTCGTTCATCACCCTGCTGGACCGGCTTCGCCGTATTCGGCAAATTGACGTCGGGGCCCTTCCGCATCTCCGGCGCCATCACCATGAAGATGATCAGCAGCACGAGCACTACGTCGACAAGCGGCGTGATGTTAATCGCCGCCTGCATTCTGGCCGGCTCACCGAGCCGCATAGGCATGTCCTCCATTGGTGACCGGCACCTTCACGTTTTGCTCGAGCTCGACGTCCAGGACTTTGGTCTCGGGTATCTTGAACAGGCAGTTCACGAGCTGGGTCGAAGCCCGGTTCATCTCGACGTGAAACGTCTCGATTTTGCCGGTGAAGTGGTTGAAGGCGACCACGGCCGGGATAGCGACGAAAATGCCCAGGGCCGTAGAGACGAGGGCCTCAGCGATACCGCCCGATACAACAGACATTCCGCCGGAGCCGGTGGCCGCAATATTCCGGAAAGCGTTAATGATTCCGACTACGGTGCCGAAAAGTCCTATAAAGGGAGCCGTAGAACCGATCGTAGCCAGAAAGCCGAGACCGCCCTTCAACTGGATCAGGGTCTCGGAAAGGGAGTCCCGTAGTGCGCTTGTGACGAGCTCGAGCGAAGCGTTCTGATCGCCTCCGCTCTTGCGGACGCCGTCATACTCGTGGATGCCGGCCGAAACCACCTGCGCGACGTAGGAATTCTCGTGCTGCGATACGCCATTGATGAGGTCCTGGACCTTTCCGCCGTGGAGAAACTTCTTAAACACGGGCTTGAACGACTGCGACTGGCGCCACGCCCCGCTCAAACGCCGGTGCTTGTCCACGATCACACCGATGGAAACAACGGAGAGTACGGCAAGGCAAATCATCACCGCGCCTCCGAAGAATCCGACGTGTCCGATTAATTCTGTAAATGTCATTTTTTCCTCCTCTGCGCCGCAGCGTTGGGCTGCGCCGCATTCGTTTTGGCCGGCGCACCGTCAGGGCGTGCCGTTTCCGATCTGATTTCGTAGTAGCTGAGCATCCTCATGAAAACATCCTTATCGATGGGTTGCCTCGAGTCGTCGAGTAACGTCGAGATGCCCTGGACATTGCCCATTTCCGAGCTCTTCCAGGGAACAATGACCAGAGCCTTGGGCGCTTCCTGGTTACCCAGGATCGACATACCGAGCGCCTTTCCTCCGGGGACACTGATCAACTTTCCGTCTTCATCCTTTTTGGGCTGCGCGTCTTCAGGCTGAGCCGGTGCGGCTGTCGGCGGCACCTGCACTGTTTCCGTCTTTACCTGCGCGTCTTGCGGTTGTTTCTGTTCCTGCGCTCTCCCCAACAGGGGAAAGCAGGAACAGAAGAGGCACAAGAGACACAAGAATCGCCGTCGCAACATCACTTCTTCTCCTTTTTGCCGCCGCGGTTCTTAAGGTCGGCAATCCATTTCACGACGTCGGCGTCATCGGGAGACAGCCTGCTGTAGGCTTCGTAGTGCTCCAGCGCGCAGGCGTAATCGCCGAGATAGATGTCGCACACAATGCCGAGGTTCCTGTGCGCATACTGGAAGTCGGCGGACTCTGCCAGGGCTGACTCATAACTGGCGCGGGCTTTCGCGAAATCTTTCCTGCGCCCCTGCAACATGCCGAGCTCGTTGTAGGCAGCAGGCAGATGTGGATTCAATTTCAGCGCGGTGTTCAGGCTGGCCTCGGCGCTATCCAGGTCGCCGGTGCGCGCGTATGCCATGCCGAGATCGATGTGGGCAGCCGTTAACGCAGTCAATGCGGGCGCCTGTCCGGTTACCTTGAGCAACAGGGCGATTCCCGGTTCGTACTGCTCCTCTCTCAGCGTGCGCACTGCCGCCTCGTAGTCGGCCCGCATTTCGTCCGTGACTTGCAACGATGTCGGGTCGGCGGCATCGATCACGCCCAGGAAGCCGCTGCTCATTTCGTGTTTCGCGTAGCGGGCCGGCATCAGCTCGGTAAGCCTGCTAAGACTCTTTGCGGTCCACTCATTGAAGAGGCCGGCGTGCAGCAATTCCATGTTTTTCTCATGGACGTTGATGGCTTTCTCCTCGAACGGAAAGGCTGTCTCATCGAGGTCCATCTCGAAGGCTTCCAGATCCGCGGGCTTCAAGTCGGCCGGGCGTTCGGACTCAATCAGTGAGCGGCTGAAATTGAAGTAGGTTTCGGCCATGTAATATGTCGCGGCCGCCGTGACGTCGTCGATTCCGTAATCCACGAGCTGGCCCATGGCCTTGATCGTGGCATCCATGTGCTGCTGTTTGTTCTGCAGGCTGGCCTCGAATGGTTGCCGCAGCTTGACAACAGCGAAGTCCTCGTAAAGCTGCGCTGCGAGTACCAGTGCCGAACGGGCCGCAAGCGTCCGCGTCCGGCCGGTTCTCTCGGATCCGGCTTCGGCATCGACCCGTACGATTTGCGCGAGTTCTTTGCGATAGGCCGCTTCGTCATGCGCCGCCTTGTACATCTCGGCGATCTTGAAACGCGTCTCGACGGCGGGCTCAACCGGCTTCGGAAACTCGTTCACATAGCGGATGTACGAAGCCAACGCACGGTCCCGGGAATTGGATTGCTCGTAGAGTTCTCCTGCTGTGAGCAGGGCCTCGCTGCGCAACGCCGGATCGGTGGACTTGGATGCGATGCTGTCGTATTCGCCGGCGGCGCGCGCCAGCTGACCGCTCTGCCGGTAGGCATAGGCGATCTGTTTGGAAGCCTCGAGCTGCAGTTTATTCTCGGGGAACGAGCTGCGAAACGCTTCGAGCACCTGCACCGCCGCTGTCCAGTCCTGCAGCTTGATCAGCGCGGCGCCTGCGTCGTATTCGGCATTCGGCCGGATGCTGGAGGTAGGCGCTGCCGAGCGAATCCTCAGGAAGTGATCGGCAGCCGCTCGATAGTCTTCTGCCTCGTTTGCTTGTTCGCCCTGCTTGTAGATCGATGCCGCGAGGTTGTCGACCAACGAAGCGTGCGACTCGTCACTTTCCGGCGTGACCGCCAGCACCTGGGCATAACCGTGTTCGGCCTGCGGGTAGTCCGCGAGTTCGAACGAGCCGTGCGCAACGACGATCCAAGCGGAACGCCGGATTCCCGCTTCGGCTCCAGGATAGTTATCGATGAGACGCTGAGCGGACCCGACCGCGGCGCGGTAGTCCTTCATCTCGTACATGTCATCGGCCGCCGCTCCCAGAATCGGCGCGGCCTGCTCGTGGGTCGGGAAAGCGTCGGCAAATTTGAGCGAGCTTGCAACCGTGTCGCGTTTCACGGCTTCCTGCTGCTCGGCGCCAGCGGACTTCAGCTGCTGGCGGAATGCGTAGACCGCGGCGTAACCCGCATCTGCCGACCTGGCGTGCTGCGGGTATCCATAAGCCGTGCGCTCATACTGCTTCGCCGCCTCGCCGAAATCCTGATTCTCGAGCCGAAGGTCCGCCAGTTCGTAGTTGATCGAGGGCGATTCGGCGTCCTTCGGGAACGACTCGAGGTAGCCGCCGTACCATCGGATCGCCTCGTGATAGTCTGCAAGCTTCTCGGCTGCGTCGTCAGTGCTCTGATATTCGGCGTGATAATGCGTCGCGAGGTCCTTCAGGTTCGTCTTCAGGTAGGCCAGCACTTCGGGTGACTCTTCGGGGTTGAAGTGCTGCCAGTACTCTGCCTGCAGTCCGTATCTCGACGCGAAGTCCCGCTTGGACTCCAGCACGAGCTGAGGAAATCCGCCCTTTGTGAACGTCTCCACGATGCGCATGCTGAAACGCGGCGCATTACGATGGAACGGATAGAGCGCTACGAACGTCTTGAAGGTCTTCGCCGCGTCGTCATAACGCAGCTTCTCCAGGTAGTGATCGCCGAGATTGTTGTAAACGCGGTCTTCGTAGGGGCGATTGCCGAATTTCGAGTAGTACTCCCGGACGACATCGGAGCCGCCGAGATTGCTGAAGCTGAGGCTGATGACTCGATAGGTATCGGCGACGCGTTTTTCATCCTCTTCCTCGTGCGTCTGATCGAAGTCATAGCCAATCGATACCTTGTAGTCGAGGAGAGCCATGTACTTGTGCAGGGCTTCCTCATAGAACTCCTGCTTGTAGAACGTCCACCCGAGCTTGTAGAGAGCGAGCTCGTAATACGACGAATTGGCGCCCAGGTTGATGATCGCGCTATAGGCGTTCTCGGCGTCGCGATATTTTCTGCGCGTGAAGAAGTACTCACCCCGCCGGAACTGCACCTCGTCGAAGTGCACGGAATTCGGATTCGCGCTGATCAGGCGCTCCATAGTTTCCATCGCCTCATCGGTGCGGCCGAGTTCGTCGTACGCGCGCGCCATCTGATAGAGGACCTGGTCGCTGTTCTTATAACTGGGGTACTCGGTGAGGAGCCGATTATAAAGAGCGATCGCCTCGAGCGGCCCCGCGGGATCTGCGCCGGCGCGTACCGCGTCGGGCGTGGCGGCGGTGTTGGCGCCTGTCGGAATCGCGGCCTCCGTAGTCGTGCGCCGCTCGAAATCCTGATCGGATTCCCGCAAGCCGGCGCCGGCTGGTGCCGCGGCCGGATCGGGCCTGCCGGTCTGAGTGTCGTCGATTGCTCTGGGCTGCGGAGCGGCCAATTCCCGCGGCCTGGTACCTGTGTTTATTCCGAACTGCTTCTCGAGTTGCAGGTCCGCGAGACGACGCATCGCTTCCGGCGTCATCGTAGTCTCCGGTGTCTCGTCGAGGAAGCGGCGGTAGTTCTGCATGGCCTGCTCCAGGCCCTGCTCGACTTTCACCTCCTGCACATCCGGACGTACGTTACGCAGCTCCGCCAATGTCCCTGTCGTCGTTACCGGTTTGTTCACGCGCGCGGCGCAGCCGGCGGCGAAAGCCAGCACAAACACCAGCGTCATGGGGAAGAGAGTTGCAGGCGTGGTCTGTGACCGCGCGTTCTTCCTGGAGTCAGTGAAATGTGCGCGGTCAGAGACCGCGCCTACAGTAACAAGGCGCATCACTGTCCCTCCGTGGCCGGAGCGCGCGATGCTCGATCGTAGCTATCAGCGACGCCGAAGCGCGCCTCCGTCTGCTGGGCCACCAGGCGTTCGCGACGGGCCTCGAGCTGGCTGATGGCGACGTTTTCGATCATGTTTCCCTGACGGGTCATCAAACTCTCGACACGCTGCTGTGCTTCCTCGACGCGCTGGCGCAGCCGCGCCATCTGAACGTCATATCCGACGTAGCTGTGCATCGCCGCCTGTCTCGTCCTGACAAAGGCGTCGTACTGCTTCGTGAGAGCGTCGACATCGGCGTTCAATTCGTTGAGGTGCACATGTGCCTCGGTCAGGCGTTTTTGATATTCGGTTTCCATCCGCCATGTGAGCGTGCCGTGCAGGCGGGCTGCGCGTTGCCGAAGCGCGAGCGATTCGGGGCTGTCCGAGTCGCCGAGTTGTTTCTCGATGAGAGCGATGCGCTCGCCGGCAATCCGCTCCTCCGCTGTCGCCAGATAATCCGGGCGCGGAGCCGTCAGCATCGACTTCAGGCGCTCGCTGAGGCGCTTGCGCTGCTCGAGTCGCAGGCGAATTCGCGAATCCAGCTCCTGAAATTGCGCGTCGACCTGCGGCAGCAGCGGTTCGTAATTCTGGCCGCGCAACCGGATGATGTCGTCAAAAGCATCGAGGCTGGTCTTCCAGGTCGTGAGTCTCGACTGCAGGTCCTCGAGGTCGAGGTAGTTGTGCAGCGCCGTCTGAAAATCGTGAGAAGCCATCAGGTCCGTCAAGTAGTAGGTTTCAGGCGCATCGGGCAGGGTGCGCAGACGGATGACCCAGGTTTCGTCCTGCCGGCTCTCTTCGCGGATCAGGGCCTTGAGGAAGCGCCCTTCGCGGATGCTGCCGATGGAGGCGTCCACTCTTTCGATCTGCTTGCTGTACTGATCGAGGGCCCGGCTGTACATGATTGCTGCGCGGCCATGCAGATTCAGGCTGGCATAGGCGTGCGGCACGGCAAGCATGGCTTCCTGAACCGCGGCATCCGTCGGCTCCCGCTCCACCAGGATGTTCCACGGAACGAGCGCGCGGTCATACTTCTGAACCGTTGCCTCGGCAAAGCCTGCCCGCAGCAGAGCCTGATTCGAAAACAGTCCATCGAGGCGAACGCGGTCCAGCGATTGCTTTGCCCGCTCGAAGTCTCCCGATTCGAACAGCATGCTGCCAAGCACCAGGTTGCTCTTGTCGCGGATGGCAAGCCCGGCGGCGTCGCCGGGCTGAAGCCGGCCAGCCTTGTCCAGCTGCTCGATCGCCTCTTTGGTACGACCGCCCTGAAACAGCGCGATGCCAAGGTTGTACGCGACAAATCCGGAAAGGCCGGCGTCGCTGTGCACCTGCTGGAGCACGTTGACGGCGTCGCCCGGCCGGCCTGTCGCCATATCGATGTTCGCCCGCAGGAACTCGACGTCGTCCCTGATCTGGGCAGGTACAACGCCGTGGATCCGCGCCAGCGCATTCTGCGCGTCGTCGAGCTGGTCTTTCTGGAAGTGGATGCGGGCAAGGCGGAACGCGGCCTCGTTTCGCACTGCTTCATCGACGGCGCCTTCGAGAACTGCCTTGATGGCGCGCCCGGCACGCTGATGCATGCGGTAGTTGAGTTCGAAGTCGCCGACGGAAAATTCAGCGTTGTTGATGTGATAGTGCAGCGTATCGAGTTCGGGCTGATCGAGACCGCGATACATGCCGAGCTCGGTATCGAGCCGCTGGAGTGCATCGAAGAACTGTCCCTGGTAGGCGTGATAGAACGCTTCCCCGAAAAACAGATCCTTCAAGTCGCTGCCCACCAGTGGATGGGCTGCGAGTACTAATGCCAGACCGAGTCCGATGAACCGGCGTCCTGCTCGCATGCTTACCATTCCCCAAGCGCGATCGGAGTGTTGCCGGAGCCGGCCAGCGTCAGGCCCACCAGCTTTGGCTTCTCTTCCTTGCGGAAGGTAAAGCGTTCAGTACGGCTGAAGTCCGCGCCGCCCTCGAGCTTGCCGTCAACGAGCACTTCGAGCTTGTGATCCCCCGTCGTCAGATTGCCGACGTAGATCCGTTGCACGCCACCCTTGCGCAGGGCATCGAGCTCTTTGAAGCTGTAGATGTAGTGCGCAACGAGCTGACCGTCGATCTGGATCCGCACCGCGTCGAGGCGCATCTGATCGTCCTTGGCGAGCGCGACGAAGATCGCGACCTGCGTGCCTGACGGGTACAGTAGTTTCTCCTCCAACTGGTTCAGCTCTGCTGCAATGCTGAGAACGTCGGATTTGATCTCCTGGACCTGTTCGTCGAGGCCCCGCATCTGCTGTTGATTGTTTTGCTGCGCCCAGCCATGGACACTGGCCAGGCAAAGCAGGAGGGCAAAGACGAAAGCGCGAGTTGCCAGAATTGCCGCGCAACGCACTCGAGTCCGGCTATTGAGTTCGACAGTGTCAGGTTGCTTCTTCATCGATCCTCCGTCTTAATGTCAGGAGAACCGCGTCCTGCCGATCCTTCCTAGGCCGATCCCGTTAGCAACTGACAGAACATTCACGCCACCTTTGTGTTTTGTTTAGGTTGCAATGCGACGAGAGATCCGAGTACACCCAAGTTGGTGGACAGTTCAAGTTGGTGGACGAATAAACAAATTCGTGTATTTTTTGGCCTCGATCGACGTCAAGACTTTTCCTGACGGGAACGGGACCGGAACACAAGAGGCACAAACAAGATTTTTTCAACCAGTTTTTTGGAAGAAAGCGACGAACTTCCGGGGTTGCCGAGTTGATTCTGGGTGGGACGTTGAATGGGTAAGTCCCCGCCTAAGTTAGGCGGGGACTTCGCTCCTCACATCTCATGACGAACTTCGGCTGCGTCCGTTGCGGCCTGGCCTCTTTGTGCCTCTTGTGCCCCGGTCCTGTCCCCGTTGACCAATCGGCGACGGCACCCGACTTTTTTCTCTGAAAAATCACAGAGATATGGAAGAATTCATCAATATCTTATGAAAGAAAAACCAGGCTTATATGCGGCTCTAGTGACTATTTGCATGGCGCTGAGTGGCGTCACGGCAATTGCGGCGCAAGCTGGTCCCGGGCAAGAACCGTGGAGCGTCGTCCAGGACTACTGCCTGGGTTGCCATAACAGTAAAGCCAAGGTCGGCGGCCTGGCTCTGGATTCCCTCTCGCCCGACCGGATTGCGCAGGACGCCAAGACGTGGGAAGCCGCGATACGCAAGCTGCGTGGGGGGCTTATGCCGCCGCCTGGCGCGAAACGTCCGGAAGGGCAAGCTGTCGTGGAACTGATCTCGTGGCTCGAGAAAAAGATCGATGCCGGCGTTTCCGATCCTCCGCCGGGCCGTGTGTCATTGCGCCGATTGAACCGCAGAGAGTATGCGTATGTCATACGCGATTTGCTGGGCATCCAGATTGAAGCGGAGAAATTGCTGCCGATTGACGACCGCAAGGGCAATTTCGATAACAATGCTTCCGGCTTGCAGGTATCCCCCGCCTTTATCGATCAATATGTCGCTGCCGCACGCGAAATAGCGCGTCAGGCCCTGGGCGACGCCGAGGCTCCTCCCATCACGACCACCTATGGCGATGTCGAGAACATGGTGATTTCTCTACCGCCCAAGGGGGCTCCCGGTACCGGTAAGCAGCAGCATCACATCGAAGGGATGCCTTTAGGTACGCGAGGCGGGTTCAGCGTCAAACACAACTTCCCCGTAGATGGCGAATACGAACTCACGATCGGCGATATGGCGCTCGCGCGAGAAGTGCCGCGGATGGAGTTCGAAAACACTGTGATCACACTGCTCGACGGCAAAGAGATCTATCGCACCAACATCGGCGGCGAAGCCGACCACAAAGCGATCGACCAGCGGCTGGATCCGGCGGTCGAAGAAATCAACGGACGGCTGCGGAAGATTCCCCTTAAAGCCACTGCCGGACAGCATGAACTGGCGGTTACATTTCTACATCGAAGCTTTGCCGAAAGCGACGAGCGCATTCGCACCATCGCGCTCGAGGGTGGTCAGGAGCGCATCCAGGCGGCACATGCCTTGCAGATCCGCGGTCCGCTGAAGGTCACCGGCATGAGCGATTCGGTCAGCCGCCAGAAGATCTTCATCTGCCGGCCGCAAGGAAAGGCGGACGAGACGGTCTGCGCGCGCAAAATCGTCAGCAATCTCGCACGGCGGGCATTCCGCCGTCCGGTCACCGACGAGGATATCAATCCGCTGATGGCGTTCTATAAGGCAGGCTACACGCGACGGCGGCTTCGATCGAGGCGTACGCGAATGCGGTGACGGCGATCCTGGCGAGCCCACATTTTCTGTATCGTGCGGAATCGGGGAATGCGGTGGGCGGCGCCCGCACGCTGAGTGATCTGGAGCTGGCTTCGCGTCTTTCGTTCTTCCTGTGGAGCAGTCTGCCCGACGAGGAATTGCTTAACCTCGCCACGCGCTCGCGACTCAGTCAACCCGATGTGCTGGCCAAACAGGTGCGCCGCATGCTTGCCGACTCGCGGGCAAAGTCACTGAGTCGATGATTTTGCATTTCAATGGCTCAACGTAGCCAAACTGGACGAGATTACTCCGGACAGAACGCCTGTTCCCCCAGGCGAGCGGCCTGCTGGATCCTCGCGCAATGTTCAAGGACGAGCTGCGGCTGTTTATCGACAGCGTCTTGCGCGAGAATCGCAGCGTGAGCGAACTGTTGACGGCGAACTACACTTTTCTCAATGAGCGTCTGGCGGAACACTACGGGATCGAAACCGTCAAGGGCGACCACTTCCGTCGAGTGACACTCGAGAACGAAGCGCGCTACGGCCTGCTGGGCAAAGGGGCCATCCTGATGTTGACGGCATATCCCAATCGCACCTCACCGGTGCTGCGCGGGGCCTGGATCCTGGAGCGTCTCGTCGGTTCGCCGCCGTCGCCGCCTCCGCCGAATGTCCCGACCCTCCGGAGAACAGACCCGGCCAGCCAGCGAAAACCGTACGCGAGCGCATGGAGCAACACCGCTCGAAGCCGACGTGTGTCGGCTGTCACGGCGTCATGGATCCACTCGGGCTGGCACTGGAAAATTTCAATGCGGTGGGCCAGTACCTTACGCATGACCCGGAAACTCTGACGATGATCGACGCTTCCGGCCTGCTTCCCGATGGTACAGCGATCAAGGGACCCTCCGATCTGCGCCGCGCGCTGGTCGCCCGGCCCGATCGGTTTGTTCAGGCATTCACTGAGAATCTGCTGAGTTATGCGCTTGGTCGCAGCGTCGAATATACCGACATGCCGGCCGTGCGCAGCATCGTGCGTCGTTCGGCGGCGGACGATTACCGTTTTGAGTCGATCGTTCTCGGAATTATTTCAAGTGATGCTTTCCGCAAACGGGAAGCGCCGGAAGTGAATACCGCATCGAAGTAGAAGAGACAAAGAAGAAGAAATGGTCAATTCTCCCCAGCATTGGAGGAAAAACATGTTTCTCAGCCGAAAACATTTGTCGCGACGCACCCTGCTGAAAGGCGCCGGCGCGTCGATCGCCTTGCCGCTGCTGGATGCCATGATCCCCGCGGGTACGGCGCTCGCGCAAACTGCCGCCGTTCCGCAGCCGCGCCTGGGCTTTGTTTACTTTCCGCACGGCGCCCTCCAGGACGAATGGCAGCCCAAACAGGTCGGCCGTGATTTCGAATTTCCGTATCTCCTGAAACCACTCGAACCGCTGCGCGAACACTTAACCGTGATCAGCGGCCTGCGCAACAAAGCGGGGGAAGGCGGCACGCCCGCACGGCTACACCGAAGAAACCTGGTTGTCCTGCGTCCTGCCGCGCAGCCGCAACGTCGCCAACGGCCGTGGCACGACGATCGATCAGATCGCCGCGCGGCGCCTGGGCAAGAACACGACAATGACCTCGATGGAACTTTGCGGTGAGCCGGGCGGCAACATCTCTTATCGGAGTCCCAATCAACCGCTGCCGATGGAAAGCAATCCGCGCAAGGTTTTCTACACGATGTTCGGTCAGGGCGACAACAAGCGGGAACGCACCGCCATCTTGAAATCGACGGATAGTCTGTTGGACTACGTCAGGGAATCGGCGGCCAGCCTGAATAAGAAACTGGACGCCGCCGACCGCACTCGCGTGAGCGAGTACCTGGATTCGGTGCGCGAGATCGAGATCCGCGTGCAGAAACTCGAGGCCAGCATGGAATCCATGGTCGATTTACCGGATGCACCGCTCGGCGCCCCGGACGATTTCGGTGAACATCTCGATATTCAGTTCGAAATGGTCGCGCTGGCCTTGCAGACGAATCGGACCAATGTGGTATCGATGCGGATGGTCAAAGAAGCCAGCATGCGGGTTTACAAGAATCTGGGAATCAGCGAAGCTTTCCACCCGACGTCCCATTGGGGCGGATATCCGGAGCGGATTGCTAATTTGAGACTCATCCAGAACTATCACACCGGAGTGTTCGCGAAGTTTGCCGAGCGCCTCAAGAACATGCCCGATGGCAACGGTTCGATGCTCGACCATTCGATCATTTTGTTCGGCAGTAACATGGCCAACAGCGACGCTCACAACGCCGATCCGCTTCCGCAGATGCTGGTTGGTCACGGCGGCGGCATCAAGGGCGGACAGCACGTGCATTATCCGCAGGACACGCCGCACGCCAATCTGCTGGTCACCATACTGGAGCGCGCCGGCGTGCCGGCGGAGGACTACAAGAACTTCGCCGACAGCACGGGGCCCTTCTCGGAGGTGTAGATGATGCGCTTTGTTCCTCTGTGTCTCTGTGCCTTAGTGTTTCTCACCTCACCTGCATCAGGTATGGCCGCCGCACCTCAGCAGAAAGCAGCCGCCGACGTCAACGCCCGGGGTTTGGATGGCACGACGCCTCTGCAGTGGGCCGTCTACGATGGGAACGTCGCTGAAGTCCGGCGTCTGCTCAAGGCCGGTTCGAAAGTGTCCCAGGCGAACAACTACGGCGCGACCCCGATGGGACTCGCCGCGGAAGTCGGAAACGCCGAGATCATCAAGTTGCTGCTGGAAGCCGGCGCCGACGCAGATTCGCCCAATCCCGAAGGACAAACAGCGCTGATGGCCGTGGCGCGAACCGGCAGTGTAGAAGCAGCAGAGTTGCTGGTGAAGCACGGCGCCAAAGTCGATGCCCGGGAACGGTGGGGCGGACAGACTGCGTTGATGTGGGCATCAGCGCGCCGGCATCCGGAGATGATGCAGTTCCTGATCTCCCAAGGTGCGGACGTCAATGCCCGTTCGATCGATCGCGATTACCAGCGTCATGTGACCGCCGAAGGGCGTCCGAAGAACCTGGATTCCGGAGGATTCACTCCCCTTCTCTATGCTGCGCGCGAGAACTGTCGCGCCTGCGTCGAGGTCCTGCTCCACAACAAAGCGGACATCAACCTGCCGGATCCGGATGGCGTCTCACCCCTGCTGCTGGCGATCATGAATGCGAACTGGGATCTGGCGAAACAACTGATCGAAGCCGGCGCCGACATCAATCAATGGGATATGTTTGGCGAAGCGCCGCTGTTCACAGCGGTCGGACTGCGCAATCAGGTTAGCGGAGGACGGGCCTCGATCGATCCCTTGAATGAGACGAAAGGCATCACTATCGTTCGCACGTTGCTCGAGCACGGCGCCAATCCCAACATGCAGCTCTTCTTCCGCCCGGCCAATGTGAAGGGTACGACGAATACCCGGGGATCCACTCCACTGATCCGGGCAGCGACCAATGCGGATATGGAAGTGATGAAGCTGCTGTTGGAGCACGGCGCGGACGTGAACCTTATGATGGCCGATCGCCAGACGCCTATTATGGCAGTCCTCGCCGGGCGGGCGCCCGAGCCACAGGCGCTCCAGATGATACAGCTGCTGCACGATGCCGGCGCGGACGTCAATGTCATCGCGCTGGTGAATCATCGGGAGGAGAGTCGAGGCGGCACGGCCCTGCACTACGCCACACGCAAACGCTATAAAGAGGTCATGAAGAAACTCGCCGAGTATGGCGTGGACCTGAACGCCAAGGATCAGGACGGCCTTACGGCGCTCGACTATACGCAGTCCCGCGGCTTTATGGCCTTCATGGCAGTGCAGACTCCTCAATACAAAGATGAGGCGGCGCTCCTGCGCCAGCTCGGCGCGACCGTCGAACTTAAACGAAGCCCGGAGTGGCCGGTGTTGGGCCCTCCTCAAGGCATCGATCCCGATATCTGGCCGGTAGGTGAAGTAGCAGTACATGACCCAATCTATACGTATACGCACTCTAGCAACTGAGAATCGGTTCTCGCGCCGGCGTTTTCTAAGCGCTGGAATTCAAGTCCTTCAAGCCGCCGGCGTCGCATCGCTGGGCGGCGCCGCCCTGAGTGACGCTTATGCCGCTGTAGTGCCGCAGGCCGCTCCACAGATTTCAGCCACGGATCTTGGCGGCCTTTTTCTCTTCCAGGGCGCCGGCTGTAATGTGATCGCGATGCATGGTGAAGAAGGCGCGCTGATGATCGATGGCGGCCTTGCGGCCAATGCCGATGCTTTGTTGCGGACAGTGAAGGAACGAACCGGCAACAGTCGCGTACAAACGCTGATCAACACGCACTGGCATCCAGAGCAGACAGGCTCAAACGAAAGCGTTGGCCGCGATGGCGGCGTCATCATCGCTCATGAAAAGACCCGGATGTACTTGAGTAACACCGTCACTTCGGTAACCTTTCAGGGCCGGCTGAAACCACTGCCTGAAGTGGCGCGGCCGAACAAGACGACGCAGCAGGGAGGGTCGCTGAAGTTTGCCGGACATCAGGTGGACTACGGCTACCTGCCTCAGGCTCATACCGACGGCGATCTTTATGTACACTTCCCCGAGATGAACGTGCTGGCCGGCGGCGGTGTGGTTTCCGGCGAGCAGTGGCCTCTCCTGGATTACCGGAATGGCGCCTGGTTCGGCGGCCGCGTGCGTGCGTTCGAACGAATCGCGCAACTTGTTAAACCCGACACCCGCGTTGTTCCAGCCAATGGCCGTCTGATTACAGGCAGCGACATCGTGCGTCAGCGCGATATTTATCAGAAGCTGTTTATCGACATGATCGGCTACATGAACATGGGACTGGGCGCGGAAGACGTCGTCGAACGAAACCCGCTCAAGCAGTACCAGGCCGAATTCGGCGATCCTGCCGCCTTCCTGAATGGTGCCTATCGCAGCATGCTGATCGCCTACGTCCCTGACTGAGGGAAGAGATCAGCCACAAAAAGGCTATGCTGTTTTTTCTAAAACTGGAACGAATTCCCTAAAACACGCGCGGTCTCATTCCCCAACACGGTGGGAGGTTTCCACGGTATTTGAAGACGTGTAAATTTGATCCCCGCGCCACACAAAGTCCATTTCCATTTTCGTCGAAGCGAACGCGCGCCGTGCTTCCACGATGAGGAGCATGCTGCTGTAGCAAAGAAAAGCAGTTCCAAGCAGACCCAGGATGACCGCTGCATAGCCGAATCGATGTGATGACGAGGTGGCGACGATTCCGATATCGAACGTCGTCAGAACAAAGATACCGATTGCGCTGTACAAGCTCGTGAGACTCTGCTGCAAAGCGAGCTCTGCTGGTCAACAACTCGAGTTGGCTGATAATCATCGATCGTTTTTCGGCCTGACGTTTGGAGCCTTTTGCCAGCCGTTCGAAGCGGTTCGACAAATCTCTCACACGAACCACAACGTGTACCAGGCGATTCGATGTCGAGAGAACCAGCATGCCACAAGCCGAAATGAGGACGGCGGGCGTGATCATTGCCGACAGAACTTGGAGTGCGGATGACAACTGGTCCATCTGGATTTTTCGCCACGCTCAGCAGGCCGGACATTGCATGCCGAGAGGAATATTGGTTCGAGAAACTTAGCTGGCATGCCGCGCCGGTATCTACCTCAGAGGCCGGCGCGACA
Source organism: uncultured Acidobacteriota bacterium (assembly GCA_963738025.1). GTDB lineage: Bacteria > Acidobacteriota > Terriglobia > 20CM-2-55-15 > 20CM-2-55-15 > 20CM-2-55-15. Next base: position 257,002 of record CAVTWA010000006.1, read on the forward strand.
TATGCTTGCATGTCAAGTAGTCGCTACTCGACTTCCATCAGGCTGTGAGTCGAGGTTGCTTCAGCGCTTCATGCAGGCGGGCCGTGTCAGACACCCACCCAAAAACGCCGCCTTGCATCTTCACCGACTTGATGGCGGCTTCGTGGTTCCCAGCATCTGTAGCGCCGACGGCGTCCTTCAGAAGCAGGCACCAGTAGCCGAGATCATTGGCCTCCCTCATGATGGTATGAACGCAAACATCGGTGGTTATGCCGCATAACATCAGGTGGGTGATACCGAGGTTCTGCAGGAACATGAAGAAGTCGCTGACCTGACCAACGCCCTTTCCGGCCTTGTCGATGAGTATTTCTCCTTCGATCGGCTCGACCTCCTTGCGGATCACTTTTTCGTTAGATTGTCCCGGTGGGAACCGCAACCGCCGTTCCGTTCACAACCGCAAGACTTTGATCGTGTGCCATGCGGTGCAACGGTCTAAGTTTCCCCGGCAGTACGCCCAAATTGGCGCAGGGGTGTGTCTGTCGTGTTGTCGGTCGGATCGGACGGCCAGTTAGTTCACCATGTTTTACGTATCCGAATATCCGCCGCAAGCCGCCGTTCTGATTTATAACACCATCCAGCATAATTCCAGGCGCCGCCTGATATTCCACTTCGATAACCTTTGCGCATTGTGGATCTTCTAAGCCGAATAAGCCAAGGATTCAACGGACGATGCAACAATCCGCAACAATCCGTCAAATCCGCTAAATCCGTTGCTGATTAAAGGTCGTTACGCAATACGGGCATGACCAACCGGTAGCTGATCGCCAGGGAGAGGACCAGAACGGCCATTCCAATCAGGGTGAGCGGAGTCGGTTCCTTAAATTCCATGATGATCACCTTTCTTGCGAGCGCGATTAACGCGACGATCAATACGACCTCCACATGAATGAATTCGTCGTGTAAGTAGGCTTTCACCATTTGCAGAAGCTCGAGGCCGAGCAGAACGATCAAAAATAACCCGAACAGGTCGAGCATCTGATCGATCCCGACTAGATGATGCGGTGCCGTATAAAGGACGTCCTGAACTAGCTTGACCGTGAGATCCACCGTCCCCAACAAGATGACGACGGCCAGTAGAATGGCCAATACCCAAGCAATCAGGCGCTCAAAACGTTTCAGGTGCTCTAGCATGTGGTCGCCCACACTCCCTTGCTCAGCAAACTGGAACCCAATGCTTTGGTTGTCTCGCCCACGCCAGTATTCTTGCTTCAAAGAACGGCCAGCCGCGGCCTTCAGCGTCTTTCGACCCGGCGCACAGTGGATGGAGAGTCGTCGATCTGATGGTCCCCCCTCAGGCGTAGAAACGTCCCCTGTGTCCACTACACTCCACGCGTGGTGAATTGCCTCTCAGGATTACTACTGGGTTGTGAAGGTTCGTTAGGGGACTACCACATTGAATGAGGACTCGCTATCTGTCGGAGGCTGAACATCAACTCTCCTTTGATTCCGACTGTAGGGGTCGTTCAGGGTTGCATGGAATGCTGTATGCAATTGTAGCCTGGGCCCTCGGCCACTTGGCCCCGGTTTATCGGAATATCCTTTTCCGCCGATGCGGACATCCGCAAGCCTTCCGATTCACTGACAACGCAGGACCCGAATGCGAGTCGAAGGGTGTCGCAGGAGGCTCCGAGAATTGTAAGAAGGAGAGTATGACGAATGAACGAAGGCGCTTTTGATTTACGGCGGCGGTTGGCAACTCCATTGAGCAAGCTGGTTGTTTTATCTCTATCTATCTTCGGCTGGCTGGCGTCCGCTGCGCCTGCGCAGGACTCGCAGCCTGGTGCGGTGCTCTTCGAAGACGTTCGCATATTCGATGGCAAGTCTGCGGGACTCTCAGGACCTGCCAACGTCCTGATCCGGGGCAACAAGATCGAGAAAATCTCTACTGCACCGATACCCGTCGACCGAACCGGCAATACCCGCATTATCAATGGCGGAGGACGCACCCTGATGCCCGGGTTGATCGACATGCACTGGCACACGATGTTTGTGCGGCCGGCTCACGACGAAGTCCTTGTGTGGGACATCGGCTACCTGAACTTGGTGGCGGGTGCGGAGGCGACGGACACGTTGATGCGGGGGTTCACCACGGTTCGCGACTTGGGTGGGCCGTCATTCGGGTTGAAGCGCGCCATCGACGATGGCGTTATCTCCGGTCCGCGGATCTTCCCTTCAGGCGCAGTGATCACGATCACGGGTGGTCACGGCGACTTCCGCCAGCTGTTTGAATTGCCGCGTATCTTGGGCGGCCCGCTGACGCGCATGGAGCGGGAGGGCGCCAGCATGGTCGCGGACAGTCCGGATGAGGTCCGCGTGAGGGTACGCGAACAACTCATGCTGGGCGCGACGCAGGTTAAGCTCACTGCGGGCGGAGGGGTGGCATCGCCCCATAGCCCTCTCGACGTGTCGACTTTCACTGAGCCTGAACTGCGTGCCGCCGTTGAGGCAGCTGAGAATTGGGGAACCTACGTTACCGTGCATGCCTACACGCCCGCCTCGATTCAGCGGGCGATCGCCGCCGGAGTAAAGTGCATCGAGCACGGCCACCTTATGGACGAACCAACCGCCAGACTGATGGCTGAGCGGGGCATCTGGTTGAGCACTCAGCCATTCCCCGACGAAATCGCCAAGGCGTTTCCGCCCAATTCGCAAGAGCATGCCAAGGCCCTGGAAGTGATCGCGGGTACGGACAAAACCTACACGCTGGCTAAAAAATACAAGCTGAAAACGGCCTTCGGCACCGACATCCTCTTCTCACAGTCGCAGGCGCAGCAGCAAGGCGCCATGTTAGCTGGACTGGTCCGCTGGTACACTCCCGCAGAAACGCTTGCCATGGCGACTGGAACCAACGCCCAACTGCTGACGATGTCCGGAAATCGTAACCCATACGCCGGCAAGCTCGGCGTCGTCGACGAAGGCGCTCTCGCCGACCTTCTGCTGGTCGACGGCAACCCGCTGGAGAACATCCAGCTGATTGCCGACCCGGCCAGGAATTTCGTGGTGATCATGAAGGACGGCAAAGTATACAAAAACATTGTCCCGGAGGTGAGCGCCAGAAGGTGATGCTCACATAATGATTGCCCTGGCCCTGCCGCCATTTTCCGGTTTGGCTGCACCTTAACGGCCTGCATCGACATCCGCTGCGGTTCCATGGGATCTCTCTACGCTATCGTCCTGTGATGAGCTTTCTCAGAGTTGCGATGCTCTGGGGCGAACCGGTGAACAAGTCATTGGGAAACGTTCTGTATGCCAGGATCTCATTACGGATCTCGGTGCCAAGAGATTCGTTGGAACTGAGACCGGCGAGATACTGCAGCCGGAGGTTGCGGTCCCGATTAATCTCGGCGCCCTCCAACCACGGCGCGAGGTCGGCGCTGCGGCCGCTGTAGGTACGCAACAGGTCCAAGATGGACGGGTAGCCTATCTCTTCCAGCGACGCCTTGACTCGCGTGTACGCCGGCTGCGTGATGCGCGCCTGCAATGCGTCCACGTCGACGGGCTTATCGTCCAGGCGGCCGGCAAGCACGGCGTCATATCCGCCGCCGTCCCTATTGTCGTTGCGCCAGACCGTGCCGTTCGGAAAGACGGAGAAGAAGGTGGCCAGTTCGCTACGCACGACGTCCGGCGTGCTTTCGTACAGCGGCACCCATTGAGTGACGACTCCGCCTGGATTGAGGTGCGCTTTCACGTGCTCGAAATATTCCTTTGTGTACAGCGTCGCAGCCCCCTTGACCCAGGGATGAATCGGGTCGGATGTAATCACGTCGAATTTTTCGCGAGTGGTGAGCACATAGTGTCGCGCGTCGTCGTACACTATTGAGACCTTCCGGCTTTCCGCGACGTCGTAGTTAGCGCTGCTGAAGTATTGCGCCACCACCTTCGGAATCAGAGGTTCCAACTCACAGATCACCATATGTTCGACGGTAGGATGGATGCTGATTGCGCCGGCCGTGACGCCGGCGCCAAAGCCGACCACCAGCACGTTCTTCGGGTTGTCGGACAGCAACGCCGAAAGGTGGCCCAACAGGCGTTGCAGACGCATGTCTTGCGGTTCGGTGCTGGCTTCCACCTTGCCGCTGACGTGAAAGTTGCGGTACCCGCTTTCCTCTTCAGTAACGGCAATGGACGCGTTCATGCCCTCCCCCCAATATAGCGCGTTCGGTGCTCCCTGCCACGACAGCGAGCGCCCCCACGCAATGAGTCCTGCAGGCACCGCCGGGACCTGCAGAGCGCAACACAATCCGCCAATCGCGAGCGCAAGTGCTGCGGTGGTTGCTCCAGCACCGAGTCTCGCCGGACGTCGAACAACCGGCAGCAGCGGCAGCAGCGCCACCGCTCCGCTCACAACCGAGACGACGATGAAAACCTGCTGTGCGCCTTTGGTGCCGATCCACGGAATCAAGACGAGCCCGGTAATCAGCGAACCCACGATGGCTCCCAACGTGTTGGCGGCATAGACACGGCCCACGGTACGCCCGCTATCGACGCTCACGCCTTCGCTCGCTGCGGCAAGTGCCAGCGGAAAGCTCGCACCCCACAGCACAGCGCCGGGAAGAACGGCAAACAGTGTGCGCGCCAGATCCACCTGAAAGACGAGCCACGGACTTGGCGACAACCGCTCGTCGATCGGCCACCACGGTAATTGGCGCGCGATCATGAATGCGCCCCACGCGATCGCCAGCGCAGTGAGGAATTGTGCCCAGCCTAATGTGATGCGGGGCGTGACGTCGGGCTGATTTGCGTCGCCTGCCAGCCATGCCCCTGCAATGCTGCCGATGCCGAGGCCCGCAAGGAAAACGCCAAGGATGATCGAGAACGCGTACGTCGTGGCACCGAACATCAGCGACAGCAGCCGCGTCCACACAACTTCGGCGCCAAGAGCGGTGAAACCCGACAAGGCAATGGCGGCGTACACGCCTCGCGGCATCCTGCGCGCGGTCGCGAGGTCCATTGTCCTCTCGGACTTCTTCTCTGGCCTTGCAGCCGTGTAGGGTGCGTGCCTCGACAATGCGTAACCGAGCGCCGCCACGATCAGGTTGATCGCCACGGCGACGAGCGCTGCAGTGCTCAGATCAAATGTGCGCAGCAGGTAGAATCCTGCGATCACGCAGCCCACCACCGCACCCGCGATGTTGCCGCCATAAAAGAATCCACAGCCACGACAAACCACGGGGCGTGCCGTGGACGAACCGCGACATTGCGGGGAGTGTGGCTCCCATCAGCACTGTGGGCGGGAGCAGCAGCAGTGCGCAGACGATAGCGCGGAGCACGACGCTTCCCTGCCCACCACCATCAACCGCGGTGTACAGCCGGGACACCAGTGGCATGAGAACGATCAGCGCCGCGCCGCAGATTCCGATGAGACCTTCGATCCGTGCATACACCTCGAGCGGGTGCCGCACGTGACTTACATACTTTGCCAGCAGCAACGAACCGGCGCACATTCCGCCCATGAACGTGCCGAGCAGCACCGCCAGCGACACCGCCGACGATCCGATCACCAGCTGGAGCCCCTGGAACCAGACGATCTCGTAGATCAATGCCGCGCAACCAGATCCCACGAAAAGGACCAGAAAAAATGGCAGCAATTGCGAAGCGCGCCCGGCAACCGGGCCGCGAACGTCGGAACTTGTATTCATGATAACCATCTACTGATTTCTGGCATTGAAAGTAACGCGCCACCTCATATGTTACAAAACTCACGAACCAGCCACTGTAACCGCGATCTATGACCGCGCGCTTTAGCCGGTTCAAAGGCAAACACAAAAAAGCCGGGAGCCAAAGCTCCCGGCGATTGTATGTGCAGTCAACGGATCTCGTAGCTCTTAGCCTTCGCAGCGATGGTTTTTCATCGGCGAGAGTCTCGCTGCCTAGTCGGCCCTCAAGCTGCAGTGTCGGCGGGGACGCGGCCGTTTTTGATCGCGCGGACCAATGCCGCATGATCCGCTTCATTCTGCTTCGCGTAGGCAAGAGCGAATTTCACCATAGCCCTATCGAAGACGGATCCCGAACCGAGGTATCCCGCCAGGACCGCCGGCTCCGTCGTCTGCGAATGAGCCCTCGCCAGAACTTCACCGCAAAGCTCCGCGTATTCCGTGAGACCGACCGAATCGAGCCTCGCGACGTCGACCGATCCCTTCATGTCGCGAAACTGACGCACGTAGAAGTACCGATTCTCCACAGCCGCCCAGCCTAAAAATGGATCGGACGCGGCCTGCATTATCTGCTGGCCGGCCACCACTCGGCGGCCATGGTGCCTTAAGATGCTAGGCCGGGTGTACGGCTCGAGCACGGAAGCCGTGGCCTGCTTAATCTGCAAAAATAACGGCTCGTCTGGAGCGCACATCACCAATGCGATGTAGCAGTGGGTCCCGACACTGCCAACACCCACGACTTTTAATGCGCAGTCCACAAGGGTAAAGTGTTCGAGCAGGGCATTTACGTCAAGACGGGCGGTCCAGCGGTATTTGTGCAGGATCGCGCGTACGTCGTCCGGCAACCGGTCACGGTGGACGATCAGCGGCGGCTGGTCCACAATCTGCGGGGTCCCGCGCACAGCCGCTACGGATAACTTCGTCAGTGCCTGCTCGGAAGTCCGCAGCCGAGCTTTATCGACCGCCTTCCGAAAGCGCTTGACCGTTCCGCCTCGTGCAGGATCTTGTTCTGCCCGCGCCCGCAAGCGGTGCATCAATGCCTCCGCCGTGACCACCATGTGGAAACGGCGCATTGCCCCTATCCGTGCCAGACGAGCAATCGACTTTCTGTAGTGCGCCGCCGCGGTGGCAACAACGCCACTGGCCATGGCATCACTCAGCCCATTGGCCTGCGCGGCAATAGCCAGACTCGCAAACAACCGCTCAACGTCCCATTCCCACGGCCCCGGCAGTGTCTCGTCGAAATCATTGAGATCGAAAATCAGCTTACGTTCAGGCGATGCGAAGAAACCGAAGTTCTGCAAATGCGCGTCGCCGCAGGCCTGCACAGTGATTCCGGTGACTGGTGTGGTCGCAAGGTCGTGGGCCATAACCGCCGCAGCTCCTCGGAAGAAGGCGAACGGGGACTCTGCCATACGCCCCATCCGCACCGGCACCAGTTCCCGAATCCGTACTCTGTTCTGGCTTTTAAGAATCTCCAGCGCATCCCGGTCGATGTCCAGTCCCGTACCGAGCGTTGACCGATTCACGTCTGCGCGCAGTACCTTCCCGCGACTGCGGAGTTCCTTAATGTCTATCTTTTTTTCCCGCTCTTTGTTCAACCAATGCCTCAGCTTGTCGGGTAAATTTATCGCCTCGAATCGCGTTTCGATTGCCGGCGGCGCCCAGAGGCCGCCACATGACTATGCCGCCGAACATATCCAGCCGCTCGGCGACTGGCCGTCTTGAGGGAAGCCGGTGATGCGGCTCTTCTTTTAAGACTCTGAGTGCGTCGTTCATTACGCTTTTGCGCCAACTTCGAACTCGCGCTCCGCTTTCCAGTTTTTGCCGATTTACGCCGGTGAAGAGGTGTCGGGTTTTCCGCGGTTTCCGCGGTTTCGGAAATCTTGCCGAGTTGCAGTCTCAGCCTATCGATTACTTCATCAAACATTCTTTTTTTCCGCAGGGTCCGGGCGTTCAGTCTTGTCGAAGGTTTGCCGGTTACGCGGGATTTTGATGAAATGGTCTGGCGGCGGTACAAGTCCCAGTACTTCTGACGAAGTTTGCCGGCGCGTCCGATATTGGATTTGAGACGGGAAACAGATAGCGTCTTGACTGCGGGCGGCAAGCTGTTTGAGATCAGACTCCATTCTTTGCTGGACGAGAGTTGTCGAGCTTCCATTCGCTGAATCATGCTACCTCCATGTTCTAGATGAAATCTTCCTGAAGACTCTGCGCACGGATCGTTCCAATCGCGGCCAGCGCGAAATACGACACATTCCCGGCTCACGTCACACTTCCGATTTGACCGGAAAATTCGTATTTGAAGCCAAATTGAACTCGAAAGTCGTTCGCCGCGTTTTTTGCCGTAGCGTATATATCCAGGCGGGGCACCGGGTAACGTCGACGTTGCTTTGAGCCCACGCACGGGAAACAGCGACTTGCAAAAGCATGGCGGCAAACATTGCATGCACGATGTGATTGTGTCGCATTGTCTGCCTGTCGAATCTCAGAATACTACTGTAGTACTCAGCGAATGTCCGGGGCATTCACACGGGGAGCCGTTGCCCAGTAGCGCAGCCACCACACCAGGGGCAAGATCGCAATTGCTCGAATCGCAACGTAAACCGAGACGAGAACAGCCGCCTGAATTTCGTGGTAAATCACCTCCACTACAACAAGAGCAAGGGCGGGATTACCCAGCGCCGCCGCTGCTGCAATCGCCTTTTGTTCGGCGAGGTTGGGGCGTGCAGCCCAAAATCCAAGAACGGCATCACCGGCAGTGATGACTAATATTGCCGCAACAGCCACCGGTGGCACACGGAGGAGGAACGGGAATCCTTGACCGAGAATGAGTACGACACAGGCGCCGGTCCCGACCAGATCAATGTAATCACTGGCGGTCGCCAGGACCGTTGCGGCATGGGTCGATATTTTGTGCAGCAGAAAGCCAAGCACGATCGGAACAAAGACTGTGGGCAGAAGCACGTTCAACACTTGCCTGGGCTGAATAGTCAGGTCCATGGAGAGAAACTTGCTCAAGAGCCCGGTCCAATAAGGAATCAGGAACGGCTCAGTCGCTGTCGTCAGAAAGAGTGCAACAAAAGCCGTCGCAATCGAACTGCGGGCGATACGCACAAACGTCAGGATGGCTGGCGTACCGGGACAGACGGACATCAAGAGCAGCAGTGTCGCACTGATACCAGACAGTCCAAAGCCGTAGATCACCAGGACTGTAAACAGGGGTATGCCGACCCAGACGGCGGCGAACGTACGGAAGAACAATCTCGGATGTTCTCTTACTCTGTAGAGCGCTTCCGGACCCAGCCGGAGCGCTGCACCAAACATTGTGGCGAAGGTCGCGGCGCCTGAGAGCAGTATCAGAACGTCAAACAGAGAATCCACGTCTCCCTCCGGCACAATCAGCCTAAGCAAGCGGGAATCCCGCCCCAACGGTTGTAGCTCGAGCAAGTGATTTTCTTTTGAGAACTCAGCGAACTGGAGTAAAGCGGGCTGTTTTTGCCGAGAGCCCGCCCTTTGTAAGAATGTGTCGCTTATCGAATCATCCTCTCGACACGTCTTCTCTTTCAAAAAGACGATCAACTCATGCCATTAGAGAGTCTTTGACGCCCAACGCGTGGTACCGCCCCACCATGGCCGGTATTAGTTCGGCCCGTATTAGTCCGATTGATAGCCGCGTTGCACCGGTGTTACGTTCGTAGAATCCGAACTCTATAGCATTGTGATCAAAGTGCAACGGTTCATTCAACGCTTCGACCAGACCAGGCGATATGGTCACAGCCTTATCAACTTGTTGCGTAATGCCTGGATCGAATACGAGAACGACCGCGCTGGTTATTTTGCAGTGGCGATGATCTATTACGCGCTCGTTTCGATGATACCGATCTTTCTGTTGTTGATGGCGGCGCTTGGTCTGTTGCTGCGCTTCTCCTCTATTGCCCTCGAGACAGAACAGAACATTCTTATGCGTATTGAAGCGAATTTCGGAGCACAGCTACCACTGACGATCAAACAACTCCTGAACACCGTGCAACGGGACTCGATCATAGCGACCGTCATCAGCCTCGCCGGAATACTACTGGCCGCCTCGGTACTATTTAAGCACCTGCGTCTGGCCTTTCGCGCGATCTGGAAGCAGAAGCCCCCGCTGGTATCAGGCATGAGCGTTGCGGTGCGCGAAAGCATTCTGGAAAGGGTCATCGCGTCCGTGATGGTGTTAGGCGGAGGTGGACTTCTGTTGATATCGCTGGCGCTGCTCGTCGCGGCGAACCGATTGAACAGACTGCTGGAAGGCCTGGCGCTTCACGGTCAGACCACGGGATGGTTCATTGCGACGGCCAGCTCGCTGATAATCACTGCCATTACATTCGCGCTACTGTTCAAATTCCTGCCGCCGATTGTGATTCGCTGGCGTGATATCTGGCTCGCGACGTTGTTATCTTCTATCACCTGCGTCGGTGCTGGTGAGTTTTTGTCATTGTACGGTTTCTTCTTTGAAAAAAATCTAAACGCCTACGGCGCCATCGGCGGACTGCTCGCTGTCCTGCTCTGGATGAACGTCGTCAGCCAGGTTCTTTTTTTTGGAGGCGAGTTGTGCAGAGTCGTCGCCGCCGGGCACAGTGACGCCGCCAATTCCGGAAGCTCGCCCGCAGCTTCGGCTGCATGAGGCGCAGGTAGGATGGAACAGAAAACATACGAGACGCTGCAGCAAAGTGGGGCGTTGGAATCGCTGACCTGGGAGAAAGGGCTTCTCGCAGCATCCGTGCTCCTGGTGGCTTTCCTCGTGGCAAAGCTCGGAGGTCTTCTGGTTCGACGCGCACTCGACAAGCGTGGAGGCGCCGCCTTCGCTTTGGGCAAGCTGCTCACCTACTGCCTGTTTTTTGCAGGCTTTCTGATTGCCCTCGGCGTCCTGGGCATCCCGGTCACTTCGCTGCTGCTGACCTCAACTGCTCTCCTCGTTGGTCTGGGTTTCAGTTTGCAGCACGTCGCCCGCGACTTCGTTTCCGGCATCGTCATCCTGCTCGAACAAGCGATTCGAAAGAACGACTTTGTGACATTTGGTGAAACAATGGGAACGGTACAGGAGATCGGGCTACGGTCAACGCGACTCCTCACCCCTAACGGGACAATGCTGGTTGTACCCAACCACCTCCTGACGGTAACCGACGTTTCCAACCACTCGAGCCCGATTAAGAGGGCGCGGCTGCACGTACAAGTCCCTGTTGGTTTCGGGCAGAACGTCGATCTCATCAAAGAGATTCTCTCAAGCGTCGCGGGAGGCCACAATCAGGTACTGGCGGAGCCACCTCCGCAGGTCGCCTTCGAAGAGATCCTGGACTCTCACTTCCAGTTTTCACTAAGCGTTTGGGTGGATGAGCCGGTTGTGGCCAAGCGTGTCGCCTCAGAACTGCGATTCGCCATCACACACGCGTTCGCAGAGCGCGGCATTAAATTCCCCACGACAACGATCAGGCTACAACGTTCCCGCCCGAGGCCGAACCACGACCGGAACCTGCGATCTGCTTGAGACCTCGCAGCTGAGCCAATCTGCCTCTTGTGGTTCCTCCCCTGTTTCGGTATCGGAGTTGCAATATAGACGGGCACGATGAACACGCCACATATTGTTTCGATCACGGATCCGGCGACCGGTGCCAGCGCCCGCATCCTAGTGAGCCTGGGCTTCAATTGTTTCAGTTGGCGGCCCGTACTGCAGGACGGACCACGCGAGATGATCTGGTCGCATGAGGACTTTGCGAGTGGGAACGAGGGACCATCCGGAAGCGGCGTCCCCTTATTGTTTCCGTTCCCCGGCCGGATCGGCAAAGCGCGATTCATGTTCGGCGGCCGGGAGTACTTACTCGAGCCTGGCGACCCCTTCGGTAACGCAATTCATGGTTTTGTCTACAACCGGCCGTGGCGCGCCGTCGAGCAGAGCGTGAACCGCGTCAGCGGCGAGTTTCAGGCATCGCGCGACGATCGGTCGGTGCTGGCGCGCTGGCCTGGCGACTTCCGGATTCGCGCGAGTTACACGATCAAGGGCCTGAAGCTCACCACGCAGATTGAGTGTGAAAATACCGGCACAGGCCCCCTGCCTTACGGACTCGGCACACACGCCTACTTCCGGCTCCCGCTGTCCGACGGCGCCGACCCGGAAATGACAAAGGTCACGGTACCGGCAACAAAAGTATGGGAAGCGCGCGAGCAGCTACCCACCGGCCGGTTGCTGCCAGCGGATGGCAATTTGGATCTGACATCAGCCCAGCCGCTTGCCGGCCGAAGTTTCGATACCTATTTCACGGATCTGCAGCCATCGAAGAGCGAAATTGTGGAAACAGTCCTGGCCGATCCAGGAAGCGGTCGAAGACTTGTCCAGACCTTCGCGCATGATTTCACTCAGTGTGTGGTCTACACACCAGCGCACCGGGAGGCGATTTGCCTCGAACCGTATACCTGCGTCCCCGATCCATTCCGGCTCACGGCCGAAGGAAATGAAACGGGACTGAAGATATTGCAGCCGGGCGAACGATTCGTCACGACCATCGAGTTCGTGACAGCTCAATCGTAGAAGGTGCGGTCTACGACCAGAGCTGTCCAAGATAGAAACCGATCTCGCGATGGTGTCCACAGTCCCCGCCTTAGTAAGGCGGGGACTGGTCCACCAGCGTTACAGCCAAACCAGGTTTACATCGCGTCCACTACATTCAAACCTTTACAAAGCGCCACTTTGCGGCGCTCCGTCCATTCTGTCCTGGACACGTATGGTCATAGACCGCGCCTACAATTGATCTCCGCTAAAGGACTCCATCCCTCTTGCGTGAACGAGCACCTTATCGACACGGTTCTCATCCATGTCGACAACCTCGAATCGAAGGCCCTGTGCTTCGAAAGTGTCTGCGGCGGCGGGAACTCGTCCAATCTGAACCATCACAAAACCGCCGAGGGTGTGATAGCCACGTCTTTCTTCGCCCGGAAGTTTCGCCAGGTTCATTAACTCTTTGAAGTCGTGAATGGTCATCTTGCCGTCCACCAGCCAGGATCCATCGGGGCGCTGCACGGCATACCGCCTTTGAGGCATGGGGGCGGAAGCCACCTCCCCGACCAGGTCTTCAAAGAAATCATTGAGCGTGACGAGTCCTTCCACGGCGCCATACTCGTCGACAACGAGCGCAATACGTGTATGCGATGTCTTGAACATTTCAAGCAGCCGGAATGCTGGAACTGCAGCGGGCACGAAAAGCGGAGGCCGCGCGGCATCTTTTAAATTGGGCGGCTTGCCGGCCAGACAGCACTTCAACAGCTCATTCTCCTGAACAATACCGATGACATGATCGAGACTGCCATGGACGACCGGAAAACGTGAATGCGAGGAAACGGCCACTCTTTCCATGTTTTCCGCAATGGGGGCATCGATGTCCAACGAGACGATTTCACGCCTGGGCTTCATCAACGCTTCGACAGATCGATCATTCAGCCGGAACAGACGGTTCACCATGTCACGTTCGCTTTTTTCGATCACTCCCGCTTCGGCGCCCTGATCCATTATGACTTTGATCTCCGCTTCGGTAACCGGCGGTTCTTCTGAAGGGTGGATGCGGAGGAGACGCAGAATCGCGTTTGTCGAACCATTCAGGATATGCACGAAGGGACGGCCCACACCCGAGATGACGTTCATCGGCTTTGCGAGCGCGCTTGCAAGGCGCTCCGGGCTGTGCAAGGCAAGCCGCTTTGGCACTAACTCTCCAACGACCACAGACACATACGTGATGGTAACAACCACGAAAATCAGCGCGAGCGCCGGTGCGTACGGTGCGAGGGGTGGAATCCCGTTCAGGTACAATTCGATACGCCCGCCCAGCGATTGCTCTCCGAACGCTCCGGTCAGGATGCCGATCAGCGTCAAGCCCAGTTGAGTGATCGACAAGAAGGACTCCGGCTTGTCCGCGAGATCGAGCGCCGCCCGCGCGCCGGCGCTTCCTCCGTCGGCCCACTGCTGAAGCCGCGGCTTTCGGACCGATACCAGAGCCATTTCTGCCATTGAAAACGCCCCGTTCAGCACGATGAGCAGAAAGATGATGATTATCTCCATAAGTTGGGGAACATTCGGTTATGTGGACGATGTCAAGTCTCCGGGAAAGCTGTTGTTGATGGTCACGACTCTGATTCGAACTTGTAATTTCGAGTCTGAACTTTCGGCGAAGCGATGGAGAAAAGTCGCCGCCAGACTAGGCGGTAGATCGTGATAACCGGAAGCTGATCACGATAGTTGCTTCGAGCAACGGAGGGAAAGCTCCCTGCGTCGGTGGCGCGCCATAGAATTTGTCTGAAGAGGTGAGCCATTACGGATATTTCTTGCCTGCCCAACTCGCTCGCGAATCTTTCGTCCCTCCGGGACTGCGTTCTAAACGATCCCCCACTACGGGCTTGTGCCCCGTGGCTACGATCTGTCGCCATTCCATGGCTGAAAAAACCTACTTGATAACCCCGCAACCGATGCGATCGCCGGCGTTGCCGGTATCGTCTGTAAGCTTGACTGCAGCCGAGCTGTTCGCGGTGTACTGCTCCGGTTTCGAGCCGCGCGGAACGTTGTTGTAATTGTCGGCCTGGGCGTGAACGATCACCACGGCGCCGGCGAGGTCGGCGAGCGTGAAACGATCGGTCACTAAATGGTACCGGGCCGTGCCATCCGCAAGGGCAAGAAGTACCGGCAAGTCTCCCATGTGCTTGCCATGAACCTTGCCGGCGGCAGTGAGGTGCCCGCCGGCTGACGCGAATGTTGGCGCAACGCATCCATCACCGCTCGCCGGGTCGTTGTTGGCATGAATGTGCATACCGTGAAACGCCCCGGCCGGTACAAGACCTTTGATGTCAGCGTCCACCGTGACACCCGCGGCGCCATTGCCAACATCTCCACTGCTGAATTTCACCATGCCCATGGAGACGCCCATCGCATTGACGATATCGGCCTTAAGTTCGCGCTTCTGGGGGGACGCTACCGCGGACTCCCGGCTCATCGAGGCGCCTTTCATCCCGGAACAGGCGCTGACGACCGTGCAAAACAGGCAGCAGCAATCAACGGCACGATATCGGCCCGAGTGTTCACTTCTAGTCTCCCCTTTATCGATAACGTCGCTCTCTGCTCGTTTCCTTCAAGCGGCGGGTCTCTTTGGATGCCGCTTGATTCCCTCGTTCTCGATGACACCGGCGGCATAAATCAGAGCCAAATGGGAGAACCCTTGCGGGAAGTTGCCGATCTGCCTGCCTGCGACGGGGTCGTACTCTTCCGCGAGGAGGCCCAGATGATTCCTGATCTTGAGTAACCGTTCGAACATCTCCTCCGCTTCGGTCTGCCTTCCCTGGAGTGCGTAGTTGTCGGCAAGCCAGAAGCTGCACGCCAGGAAAGGACTCTCGTCGCCTGGCAGGCCGTCGAGCCCGAGTTCCGTGGAGTATCTTCGGACGAAGCCGTCCCGCGTGAGCTTGGTTTCGATCGCATGAACCGTCGACACCATTCGGGGATCGTCGGCCGGCAGGAAGCCCACGTGCGGCATCGTCAGCACGCTCGCGTCGAGCGCTTCGGAACCGTACGATTGAGTGAACGCACCGATACCGGGGTTCCACGCGCGATCGCAGACATCCTCGTGGATCCTCTCGCGAAGCGTGTGTAAGTGCGGCAGCACGGCTTTGGCGTCCTCTCCGCCGAAATCGAACTCCTCAATCATGCGAATGGCGCGATCCATCGCAACCCATGCCTCTACTTTCGAATGGGTAAAGTGGCGCAGACCTCCGCCGCGAACCTCCCAGATGCCCTCATCTGGCCTCTGCCACACCTTCTCGAGGTGCCTGAGGATACCCAGGTAAATGGGCCACGCTTTCTCTGCAGCTCCAAGCCCCATCTCGCGCGCGGCATAAAGACAACTGAAAGTCTCGCCGTATACGTCGATCTGGAACTGGTCCCAGGCGCCGTTGCCAATGCGCACGGGACGAGACTCCTCGTAGCCCGGGAGCCACGTGAGTTCCAACTCATTGAGCCTCCTCTCGCCGGCAACGCCGTACATGATCTGAAGCCGGGAGGGATCCCCCGCTACGGTACGCGCCAGCCAGTCGCGGAACGATGCCGCCTCCTCCTTGTAGCCACCGACCATGAGCGAGTGAAGGGTCAGTGTGGCGTCGCGGAGCCAGCAAAAGCGGTAGTCCCAATTCCGCACACCGCCGATTTCCTCTGGAAGAGAGGTGGTGGGGGCAGCGACAATTCCGCCGGTGGGACCGTATGTTAACGCCTTAAGAGTGATGAGCGAGCGCAGGACAGCGTCACGCCATCTCCCTTTGTAGGTACAGCGGCTCGACCACTCGCGCCAGTAGGCCTCGGTTTGGGCCAATGCGGCTCGCGGATCGAGCGCATCCGGCGGACGGCGATCTGAGGGAGCCCAACTGGCAACGAACGTGGCCGTTTCTCCCTGCTTTATCGGAAACAGAGCCAACACGCGCGACGCACTCGTCTTGACCTCCACAGACGACCGGAGATGCAAGGCGTCGGGGCCCGCGATGCTGCTGATGACATCGCCCTGGTGCTTGATCCACGGTATGCTGCTCCCGTAACCGAACCGCACCGCGAGAGTCATCTCCAGCGAAACCTCTCCCGCCAACCCCTCGACAATGCGGACGACGTCGCTCTGCTCCGTGCCGGGCGGCATAAAGTCGATGATGCGGACCTTCCCGCCGTCGCACTCGAGATCGGTCTCGAGAATCAACGTATCCCCGCGGTACCGCTGTTCGCTCTTGCGAATTCTCGTCGTCGGGCGAATGGCCCACCTGCCGTGTTCATCCCGACCCAGGAGCGCCGCCATGCTCGCGTCGGAGTCGAAACGAGGCACACACAACCAATCGATTTCCGCAGTCTTCGAAACCAGTGCGGAGCCCTTCATATCACCAATGAGTCCGTAATCTTCGATTCGAGAAGCCATCGTTGTCCTCCGTTGTATATGTTGTATATAAGGATTAAGGTCTGCCGGCGACTAAGCCGCGAACGAAACCACATCTTTGATGCCGCGGCCGCGCGCAAGCACGTCCGCGGCCTGATCGATTGAAACCCGATTGAGCAGTGACCGTACCGCTCCCGGAAAGAGCACCATGAACTGTTCAAGACGGCGGACCGCGTTTTCGTAGTCGGTGCGGCCTGCATTGACGGTTCCAAAAATTACCTGGTTCTTCAAAACGATGTCGCGCATCCAGCGGCTGAGATCGGCAGGCGTGGCGCCTCGTTGAGCGGGTACACCGCTGAGAATCAAAACACCATTTGCTGCGAGAGGGGCGAGCGCGCCAAAGGCTACTTCGGGAACACCTACTGCCTCAAATACGACGTCGATTTTCCCGATACGCTCCGCCAGACGATCCAGCGGTGTTCGCCCTGCCGAAACATAGTTCGCACCGAATGATCGGACCAGCTTGGCCCGGTCGTTATCCTCGGCTTCCCTCGAAAAGACGTGGGTTTCGATTCCTTGAGCTTGAAAGACCATGGCGCCGAGGAGTCCTACGGGGCCCGCACCGAGGATCAGTCCGCGCAGCCGTGGGACGTCGAAACCGAAACGGGAATGGATCGTAGTGAATACGTCAACCGCCTTGGCGGCGATAGTAAGGGGCTCGACGAGGACGGCGACCTCTTCAAGGACACGGGGAACAGGCACGAGGAAGCGCTCCTCTTCGATCGAGTACTCGCAGAGAAAACCGTCGGCGCGAGCGATCCCGCGCTCGCTGAACTCGCCTGTCATGCAGAAATCCTGCCGTTCCTGTCGACACGGCGTGCAGTGCGGATTCTTACACGGGCGTCTCACTGTCGGGACGACAAGATCACCTGGACGAGCCCAGGTTACTTCGGGACCGACCTCCACAACCTCGGCCAGAGCTTCGTGACCGAGGACGAGCTCGGTGGCGCCGGGTGGAGGCGTGCCGTACTCAAAAGAGCAGATCTCGCGATCCGTGCCGCAGATTCCAACTTCGACTGTTCGGAGCAGAACCTCAGAGGCGCCTGGACGGTGAGGTACCGACCGTTCCACCATGCGTACTTTTTTCTCTTGTGGGACCACCACGACGGCGCTCATCTTCCCGGCGGGAGCATTGGACGCTCGCCGACGAGAGGTTGACGCTTCCCGTCGCCGCACCGCGACGCGAGCAGGCGCGCCATCTCCCCCGAGGATTTTCAGTGGCAGGCAAACGACGTCGTAGACGCCTGCATCGACTCGAGAGAGGTCGAGCCCCTCGACGATTACGACGCCCGCTCCAAGGAGAATGCGGTGGACTTCGGGACCTTCGTTGCCGCGGCCAATCGACAGGTAATCGATTCCGACCATCCGAACCCGACGGTCGGCGAGCATCTTCGCCGCACTCGTATCAAGGTGGGCGTAGTCTTCAACGAAAGCGTCCACATTCCAACAACGGTGAGAGTTGTTCGTGCGCAGCAATAGACGTTCGCCTGATCGAATGTCGTGTGCCGCCAGATCCTGCGCCGTACAGATTTCCTTGTCCAACACCTCGATAACTCGTGCCGGCCCAACCATTGCGTCAATGGGGAACTCGTCCACTCCAGGCGCCCCACCAATGAAGTGGACCGGCGCGTCTACGTGCGTACCCGTATGGACGCCAAGCGACAGGTGAGAGACGGTCGCCGGGTCGCCTCTGTCGAGATGCTTCGTCTGCCGCAGTTCGACGCCAGGGTCGCCAGGATAGTGAACCATCTCATGTCGGATTCCCACTGTAAGGTCGATCCACTCGTCACCACCTGCCGCTCCGTCAAAAACGATGTTCCTGCTGTTCATGCAAGGCTTGTCCTCGGCGCAGCTTCAGCAATCCGTAGTCCCGGTTTCTTTGTCCGGTACCACTAGTGATTTTTGTTATACGCGGCGGAAGTTTTCCGGGGAGTCGTTCAGTTTTTCAGGAGGCTTGCCATCGTAATGTTCCTTGTGTGCGGCCCCGAGTCCTCGAGTTCTTCAGAAATGACGGTAGAAACCTGCGGCAAATTGCCCGCCCGGAAGTGGTCGCCGCCGATCATGAGGCACTGTCATTATCGGTTGGCGATGTGATCTTTTTGTAAGAACGATGGCGAGAAAAGCAATGCCGCGTGCAGACCATCCTTGAGAACTCCCGGTCCTCAAACCAAAACCTACCGGTGTGGCGCATGAGAGGACTCACGGTCGCACTATTGCAGGATTTATTAACGGGGAGGGTAGCAATGCAGTCTCGCTTTGTCATGCGTTGCGTCGTCTGGGCGGCGCTCTATACGTTCTTTATACTCGGACCTCTGTTTGCGCTCCTTGCGGGATCGCATCCGCCCGCCCGCGATTTCTGGACCGAGTTCTCGGTCGCCCTTGGCTACGCGGGTCTGGCGATGATGGGCCTGCAGTTCGGGCTCACAGCCCGCTTCCGCTACGTCACCGAACCGTGGGGCGAAGATGTCATCTACCACTTTCACCGGCAGATGTCGCTGATCGCGGTTGGTCTGGTACTGGCACACCCGATCATTCTCTTTGTCGTCCGGCCGGAACTGCTCGTGCTGCTCAACTCTTTCACGGCGCCGTGGCGCGCACGTTTTGCCGCCCTGTCAACGTACTCGCTGATCGCACTGGTCGTGACCGCCGTGTGGCGGGTGAAATTGAACATCCGGTACGAGACATGGCACATCAGCCACATCGTGCTTGCGGTCCTTGCGGTCGGGGCAGGTGTGGCTCATATGGTCGGTTGGAGCTTCTACCTGGCTGATCCGTGGAAGCGGGGCTGTGGATCTTCATTGCTGTCTTCTGGGTCGCCCTGCTGTTTTACATCCGTATCATCAAGCCGCTTTTCATGCTCCGCCGACCATACCGCATCGCAGAAGTGCGCCAGGAGCGCGGTGATTCCTGGACAGTGGCGATGGAACCGGATGGGCACGACGGGTTCCGTTTCAGGCCCGGTCAGTTCGCCTGGCTCACGACGGGAAAAACCCCGTTTAAGATTACAGGACACCCGTTCTCCTTCTCATCCAGCGCCGCTGTGAAGGACGGACATGTCGAGATGACGATCCGTAATCTTGGCGACTTCACAAGCGAGGTTGGCCATATTCCAGTGGGAGAGCGCGTCTACCTCGACGGGCCATACGGCGCGTTCACCATCGACCGCAACCCGGCGGACATGCATGTGCTCATCGCCGGTGGAGTCGGGATCACTCCGATGATGAGCATGATCCGAACGCTTGCCGATCGCGCAGACAAGCGGCCGGTGATCCTGCTCTACGGCAGCAAGGACTGGGACACGGTCACGTTTCGCGAGGAACTGGATACGCTCGAACAACGACTGAATCTCACGGTTGTGCATGTGCTGGAGAAGCCGGCGGCAAGTTGGACGGGCGAAAAGGGCTACATAAACGCAGAGGTGCTCGCGCGCCATCTGCCGCCGCCCTACGACAACCACGAATACTACATCTGCGGTCCGGACGTGATGATGGACGCAATCGAAAAGGCGCTCAGCGAACTGGGCGTGCCGGTATCGAAATATCATTCCGAACGATACAGTTTCGTCTAGGAGGCTACAATGCGACGCTTACTCGCCGACTGGCTTGCGCTTGGCACGGCAATCGTTGTGATAGCGATGTCGGTGCTCTTCGCCATCCTGCGCACGTCGAGCGGACTTCACTAGACCAAATTGAGCAAGGAGGTTCGATACGGAATTCATTGCCAAGAGCAGGCTCTCGGTGGTCAACCGTAGCGACGCACGCGCTCGGTGGCCTGCTGGGCGGCCTGGCCGGGGGAGCCTTCGTCGTTGTCGTGACCTTGGCGCTCAAGGCGGGGATGGATTTCGTATCGAGCCAAGTCACCTGGGTTTTGATCGTGGTGCCTCTGATCGGCCTCGCGCTTACAGTGCTGGTGCTGCAGGTGTATGGACAGAGCGAGGACTGCACAGACTGACGCACCGGGAGCGACGCCGTCACGCGACAGCGCGCGACGGGCGCACAAATTGAGAACTTTTCCGCGGGGCGCCGTCCAAGCCGACATCACCGGCGACGTCGTGGACAGCGCAGGCGAGGAGGAGCGCTTCCCCTGGCGCCTGACGCCGGTTCGCGCCCTGGCCATTTTCGCCACCGTCGGTCTTGGTGCGGCGATGGGAACGGAGGCGCCGGCGGCGTATTTCGGTGTCGCTGCCGGCGCGTGCCTCGGGGATCGCGGTCGCTGGTGGCGCCGGCTTCTCCGGCCCGCGGCCCTGGGTGGCGGTGCGGCCGGCGTGGCCGCGCTGATGGGGATTCCTCTGGTGGGCACCGCGTACATGCTCGAACTCGGCCGGCGGCACAAGGCTCCACTCAGCTGCCGAACGCATACTGGCGGCGCTGATCGGTGGATTCGTCGGGTGGGGGATCGACGTCGTCTTCCGTCTCAACCTGATCCGCCTGGTCGTGCCCAAGGAGCCGCCGGTCAATTTTCCTCAAGCGGCGATCACCGCGCTGTTCATCGGGGCGCTCTCCGGGGCGATCACCTCTTTCGCCGCATCGGCAATCTATCGAGCAAAGGAGTGGCAGGCCTCCCCCGGCGTCCGACTCGCGTTGGGCGTGCTGGCCGCGGGAGTCACGGCGGTGGCCCTGACCATCATTGCCGCCCCATCCGCCGCCGTCGGCCCGGGCGGCGGAGCAATCCTCTGGGCGGAGAACACCAACGCCCTCCCGCTCACGCTGCTTGCCGTGGCTCTCCTGCGCGCGGCGGCCACCACCGCTGCGGTCGCGGCGGGAGGATGCGGTGGCGTGTTCGTCCCGTTCCTCGCCATCGGCGACCTTGGCGGCCGCGTTTTCGCCCCGGGGCTGGGAATTGGGGACGATCTTGCCGGTTCGGCCGGGGCGGCGGCCGGCATCGCGGGCGGCTACCGTCTGCCGTTTACCGCGGTGGCGATGGTGCTTGGGGTCGGCGGTCCGCACCTGGCGACGCTGACATGCCTGGCCACCGTGGTCATTGCGTCTCTCTCTGGCTCGGGAGCCGCATCGCTCTTCGACAGATTCACGGGGCTCCTGCACTTCAGAAGGCCGGCTCCGACCCACTGAGACGCGCGTAGCGCATCCAAATTAGAGCCTTTGAACCTTCAAGCGCCGAAGGCAGATTCTACGGTTGATTACCTGCGCGTGGGCTTTGCCCACCCGGCAAAGCGCCGGCTGTCGTGAATTGTTGATCTGTCAGATTCCATCCTCCACCCAGCGCCTTGTAGAGTTGAACAACGACCAGGCGCCGGTTGACCTCCGTCTGCGCCAGAGAAAGCTGTGCTGGATAGAGTCGCTGCAGGGCATCCAGAACTTCGACATAGCTCGACAGCCCTTCCATGTAACGCATCCGGGCAAGCCGGACTGCTTCCTGGTTCCCTTGCACAGCCCGGATCTGCTCCGCGCGGATGTTATCGTAATTCTCGCGCGAAATGAGGGCATCGGATACATCCCGAAAAGCACTCAGTGCCGTCTGGAAATACTGGGCTCGGGCTTCTTCCCAGTGAGCAATCACTTGCCGCTTATGAGCCTTAAGACCGCCAGCGTGGAAGATGGGGCCTCCGACCGCCGAGGCAAGGCTCCAAGCATTCGTATTGCCGGAGCTGATTTCGCTGAGCGGCGTGCTCAATTTACCGAAGAATGTGGTGAGCCCGATCGCGGGAAAGAATACCGACTGTGCTAATCCGATCTGAGCGTTCGCAAATCTCACTGTTTGCGCGGCCGAGAGCACGTCCGGCCGGCGCTCCAGCAAAGCGGAAGGTAAACCTGCAGGAACCTCGGGTGGAATGATTTCCTCAAGCAGCGTTGCTTTCGTTTCGATCGTGCCAGGATTCTGACCAGTCAGCACGCTAATCTGATTTTCCTTTAACGCGACGAGCCTTTCGAGTTCTGGTACGCTCGCCGCAGCGGTCGCCAGGTCGGCCGCGGCACGTGACGTCTGCAACGCATTACCAATACCGCCATGCTCGCGTTCCGAAAACAGTTTGACAGTTGTCGTATACGACTGTGCAGTCTCTTTCGCGATGTCGAGTTGATACCGCAACCCCAACAGTTCGAAGTAAGCTTGGGAGACCTCACTGGCTAAGGTGAGCATGACACCACGTCGGGCCTCCTCGGTCGCAAGATACTGAGCTCGAGCGGCCTCATTCGTGCGGCGGATGCGGCCCCAGACGTCTGCCTCCCAGGTTGCACGCGCTATGCCCAGAAAGAACCCTTGAGCGCCAGGCAGATTGGAGGCAGGACTGTTGACGAACTGATTATGTCCGTAGCTGGTAATTGACAAATAGTTTATTTGCGGGAAGTACTCCGAGTTTGCTTGCGCTGTAAGCTCATGTGCCTGTTCGACGCGAGCGACGGCGGCAGCCAGATCATAATTGTTGGCCAAAGATGACTTGACGAGTCCCTTCAGTGTTTCATCCTGGAAGAGATCCCACCAGGGCAAGTCCGCCAGGGACGTTGGCTGATCCTTCGTGCCGGCCGACGTCCGGAAAGCTGTTGGCGCGTTCACACTGGGGCGTTTGTAGTTGGGCCCGACCGTGCAACCCCACAGGAGTAGACACATGGGAAAAAGAAGGCAGAGCGGGAAAGAAGCAACAGGGCCACACTCCAAGATCATAAGTGCGCCTTCATTCCTGACTACCTTTAAAATCTTCACGAGTTACTCCACCTCTGGGATTTGTCCGTCAGACTGCTCGCGGCGTCGTAGCATCTTCTTCGTGAATGCCGAAGAACATCGCGTACACCACCGGCATTACGAGCAAGGACAGAATAGCGGCGAACAACAGACCGAAGATGATGCACACGGCCATAGCCCCGAAGAACGGGTCGGTCAGCAGGGGAATGCTCCCGAGGACCGTCGTCAACACGACCATGCACACCGGCCGCAGCTTGCTGGTGCATCCGTCAAGGATCGCCTGATAGGGCGCTTTCCCCTTCTCGATCTCGTTGCCAATCTTGCTTATGACGACGATCTGATTCTTGATCAACTCACCAGCCAGCGCGAGGGTTCCCAGCAGAGCCATGAACCCGAATGGCAGGCCCGTGAGCAGTAGCCCGGTCGTCACGCCAACGAGCGCCAGCGGCATGATCAGCCAGATCAGGAATGTGGTGCGTGCGGAATTGAACAGACACACCACGATAAACACCATCATCGCCAGAAAGAGGGGCACCGGCTTTGCCAGAGCGGCGCGGGCCTTTCCGGAGTCTTCGTACTCGCCGCCCCATTCGAACGTATACCCCGAAGGCAATTTGATCGCCTCGATTTTCTCTCGCACGCGGTTGAACAGTTGGCTGGGCAAACCGAACCGCGGGTCGGCATGGACGGTTATGGTCGGGAAGCGGTCACGGCGCATTACAACCGGGTTCTCCCAGACGACATCGGTTCGGGAAGTGACCTGGCTTATGGGGATCATGTGCCCGGCGGCAGGACTCCAGATCTGCAGGTTGTTGATCATACGAACGTCGTTTCGCTCGTTCAGAGGTGGACGGGCAACGATAGGCAAGAGTCTGGCTTCCAGCGGATAGGTTCCCGCGCCGGCGCTGCCTGGCTCACGGTAAAAGCCAACGATGCGGCCCTCAAAACTGGCTTGCAGGGCCTGTGCCACTTCGACGCGAGTAATGCCGTTGCGGTGTGCCTGTAGTTCGAGCACGTCAGGACGGACCACTTTTTCACTCTGGAGCCAGTCGTGGCGCACGCCCAGGGCCCCTCCGTCGTCTTCGAGGACCCGCTCCGCCTGATCCGCAAGTTGGCGCAGCTGCGCCGGATCAGCGCCGCGGAACCTCGCCTGAATGCGCCCGCCGCTCCCCGGCCCCAGCAGAAACTTCTTGGCAACCGCATTGGCGCCCGGATACTTCCCGTCCAGGTGCTTCTGGATAGTGGCAACTAATCCGTCGATCTCCTTCGGGTCGTTGACATCGACCAGGAACTGAGCAAAGGCCCGGTTTTCCCGTTCCGGAGTGTAAACGAGCATGAAGCGCAGGCCACCGCCGCCGATGAACGACGTGACATGGCTGACGCCAGGCAGTGCCTGGATGTACTGCTGAAGTTCGCTGGCAAACGCATCGGTTTCACGGATATCGTTGCCGCTCGGTAGAAAGGAATCCACCATGAATTGAGGCCGCGTGGAAGACGGGAAAAAGCTTTGATCGATCCTCGTGAAGCCGACCACGGCCGCTACAAAGAGAACAATTGAGACGATCACCACCACCCTGGGCGAGCCCAGTGCCATAGCCAGCAGCTTACGGTAGAGCTGGAAGATCCGCCCCGAATACGCATCGGTGTTTCCGGAAGATCCTCCGGCGCTCGGCTTGAAAAGCAGGTAACTCATCAGCGGCGTGATAGTGATCGACGACAGCCAGCTCAAACTCAGCGAAATCAGGATCACCCAGAAGAGAGACCGGCAATACTCGCCGGTTGAATTCTCCGAGAATCCAATCGCGGCAAAGGCGAGAATCCCGATGGCGGTCGCTCCGAAGAGCGGCCACTGATTCAGCGCGACGACGTCGCGAATCACCTGTAGCTTGTCCTTACCGGCCTCAATACCGACCTTGGTCCCCTCGATGACGATGATCGCATTGTCCGTGAGCATGCACAGAGCGATGATCAGCGCACCCAGAGAGATACGTTCCATCAGGAGGTCGCCCTTCATATACATAACCAGGAATGTCGCCATGATCGTAATGAAGAGCACGATGCCAATAATGAATCCGGTTTTGCGGCCCATCGTGATCATGAGGACCACGAAGACTATGGTGACCGCCTTGCCCAGATTGAACATGAAATTACGGATGGCATGAGAGACGGCTTCCGGCTGGAAATTGATCTCACCGATCGTTACACCGACTGGCTGGTTCCGTTTGAGTTCATCGAGCTTTTGCCGTATCTTTTCACCCATCCTCACTACGTTGCCGCCTTGCACCGAGGAGATTCCCAGACCAACGGCAGGTTTGCCATCGTACCGGAGCAGACGGCGCGGCGGGTCCTGGTCGCCGCGCTCCAGCGTCGCGACATCTTTAAGGAAAAGTTGGCGGCCAGTTCGATCGGATCCGATCACCAGTTCGAGCATATCTTCGGCTGAACGGAAACCGCCCGTTGGTTCCAGTACGATTTGCTCATTCCCGACGCGCACGCGGCCGCCGTCGGCGACTACATTTTTCGCCTGGAGCTGGTCGTAGATTTGTTCCTCACTGATTCCGAGTTGTGCCAGCCGTAGACGCGAGATCTCGAGAAAGACCGTTTCCTGCTGCTCGCCGAACAGTTCGACTTTTTTAACGCCTGGCACCAACAGGAGCTCACGGCGAAGGAAGTCAGCGTAGCGCCGCAATTCAGGCTGGGTGAAGCCGTCACCGCCAATGGCCAGGAAGATGCCGTAGACGTCGCCGAAATCATCGATCACCATCGACTTGCCGCGGACCGATGGCGGCAAGCGGGACTGCACGTCGTCGATCTTTCGACGCAGCTCGTCCCAGACCTGGGGGATCCTCTCTTTACCATATCGATCCTGCATTACTGCAGTGACTACCGACCTGCCACGCACAGACTCCGATTCGACACGACTGAGTTGGCCGAGTTGCTGGCAGGCGCTTTCGATCGGATTGGTGACCTCCTGCGCGACTTCTTCGGCACTGGCGCCCGGATAAGGCGTGACGATCAGTGCTTCCTTGATCGTGAACTCAGGATCCTCCAGGCGTCCCAGGTTTAGATACGCCACAATCCCGCCACCAACAATAAGCAGGACAGCCGCGAACACAACCTGATTGTTTTTAATGGAAAGTTCGCCGACGTTCACAACTCGGAGCCTCCGAGTGCGTCGCCAAGATCGTGAACCTTCATCCCGCTGCGCAGGAAGTCCACTCCCGCCACCACAATCCGCTCGCCTGGTTGCAGACCTTCGACGATTTCGATCAAGCCACCCGTAGCTGCGCCCATCTTGACTGGTCGAGGACTGACAACCTGATCCGGGCCGATGACCCATGCCGCTTGCACCCCTGTTTCCAGGCGGTTGACTGCAGAGACGGGCACAAGGATGCGGTTGCCCACACTACCGGCCGGTTGGTAGGCAATCGTAACGGTCGCCGTCATGCCAGGAAGCGCTCTGAACCCGGCCGGCGGCTTCATAGCGACGCGGATTTGGAATGTCTGCGTCTTCGGGTCCGCGACTTGCGTAGCCTCCTTAATTTCTACTGGAAACTGTCGCCCGGGCGCCATGCTGAAGTCCGCGACCGTGGCTAGAATGGTGGCCGAACGCATCTCGGTTGCCATGAACGTCTCCGGCATGTCCGCGACAATGTCGATTTCGCCCGTGTCCTGAAACTTAACCACCGGCGTGCTCGCAGTGACATTCTGCCCCTCATCGACGAGCCGCTGAGCGATAATGCCGTCATACGGCGCCCGGAGAGTGCTATCCCTCAACTGAAGGTCCGCTTCAGACAATTTGCCTTCCAGCCCGCTAACGACGGCCTCCTGGGCCTCGATGTCCTCCTTACGGGCAGTGGCTCCCTTCTCGACGATCTGACGGGCAGCATGTTCTTCTTCCCGGGCAACGCGGTAGTTGGTTTCAGCGAGATCATAATCCGAGCGCGATACGGCACTGGACAGTACAAGCCTCGCGTAGCGATCGAATTCCGTCTTGGTGTTCTCGAGCTTCGCCTCTGCCGCCCGTAACTGCGATTCCCGCCGCAGTTGCTCTTCGGACCGTTCTCCCGACTCGAGCGCCTTGAGTGTGGCCCCAGCCTGGTCCAGCTGACCTTTCGCCGATTTCAACCTCGCCTCAAATTCGTCCTGCCGTAGTTGGGCAATCATCTCGCCTTTGGCAACATTGTTTCCCTCCTTGCCAGGTTGTCTGACAACAAGACCGGGTACCTGGAATGCCAGATCGACTTTTTTCGCCGCTTCGACCTTTCCAGGGAAGGAGCGCGTGACAGGTTTATTCCCGGCCGTCACGAGCAGCGTCTTGACAGGACGAGGAGACTCGGACTCAGTCGAATGCTGTGGCGCGCATCCAACGTCGAGAAAGCATATCGACAAAGCAAGCGGCAAGACCATCAACGCTTTTCCATGAGTCACGCAGGCCTCCTTGAATCAACCGCGGCCACGAGAACTGCACTTTCGAATCCTCGATTCTCTGCGCCTGTAAGAATTGACAGAGAACTCCGTACAACTGCTGACACAGACTGGTGGCAGGACGAATTTTCGGAGCGGTCGCTGAGAGGCCCAGGCAGTTTCTGTGGTCAAACACTTACAGGGCTTCAAAAGGGGCGAGCAGGACTTCTGATTGCAAGGAACCCGGCAAGCCTCTAAAACGATCAATTTTTGTGGCTTGCTTTCTTTGGAGATACCTAAAGACGGAGTTCCAAGACTTCGATGGTCACAACATTGGCGCTGGAAATATATCTCGTGGCAGTGATCGGTGGCACGCTGTTAATGGTAGAAGTCGGCCATCATCTAGCCATCCGTCGACCGCCCCGCGGCTCAACGGGTGCCTCGGCTGTGGTCGCTTGCAGTTTTGGCATCATGAGTCTGCTCCTCGCATTCACGTTTTATGGCGCGGGTGCCCGGTTTGACATCCGGAGAGATCTGATTGTCCAGGAGGCGAATGCGATCGGTACGGCATACCATCGTTTGGATCTTCTCCCTCAAGAGGCACGGCCGCGAGTGCAAGAAATGTTTCGACAGTACGTCCGTTCGCGGCTGGACACGTATCAGACAATCGGGAATCCGGATGAATTCAAAGCCGTGCTTGGCCGGACCTCTGCGCTGCAGAACAAGATCTGGCAGGAATCCGTTGCAGCGGGGCAGACCGCAGGAACAACCACAATCCATATCCTCCTGCTGCCGACTCTTAACCAAATGTTCGACCTCGCGGCAACTCGAAACGCGGCACTTGAGGCCCATCCTCCTTACACGGTCATCGCCCTGCTGATACTGACCGTAATGGTTTCGTCGCTGCTCGCCGGTTATGAACTCTCAGCCGATGGTGGCAACAACTGGTTATACAGAGCGAGTTATGTCGTCGTCCTGAGCGCTGCACTGGCCGTCATCACCGACTACGAGTTTCCACGGCTGGGTTTCGCCAAAATCAGTGTGTACGACAAGATCATCGCGCAAACCCTCGATCAGATGAAGTAGCCGCCTGACGGCGTGATTCACCACGTTTTCCGTCTCCGGATATCCATGGCAAAGCCGCCGTTCTGATTCACAACTCCATTTATGGAAAGCCCGGGCGTGGCCTGGTACTCAACTTCGATAACCTGGCGTTTGGTGGATGATGGATCACTTGTAAAGGTCACAAACAGGTTGGCCGTCACGCGCTGCTGAATGGTCACACCAACCATGGCCCCCTGTGCGTCATTGTCCAGAACCGGGTCGATCGATAGTTGTGAGATCCCCGCTATCTTCTGCAGGCGATTGGTTATGGTGTTGGTCACGCCAGATGCGAGAAGCGATACAGCCCCAAGATTGCCGGTCAAATCCGTCGGCACCGGCTGGTTCGTTCTCCCGAAGACAAGCAAATTGATAGTGTCTGCAGGTGGCAGCGGGGGCTCAGAAGAAAACGTCGCTCGTAATTCATCGATCGGACCGCGGAAGAACATCCGGATGTTGTATTGTTGCACCCTGGTTTCCACCGCGACATCCAGTCTAGGTTCGATCCCGGAGGGGTTCACAAAGTCCACCGTACTGGGTTTCAGGATGTAACGATCACCTCTGAAGAGCAGTTCCCCGCCGTTCACACTGATGCCGCCCAGGAGTACCGGTTCAGCGACAGTGCCACGCACTCGAACATCGGCCGCGCCTTTCAATGTCAGCTGGCGGCTGGTAGGGTTTAGCTCGTTGACCGATTGAACTGTAACGTCAAGATTCAGATTTCGGCCTGCACTTTGCGGCGGAGTCTTTCTTGTTCGCGCGAACTCAAGTAAGGCGTCTTCAATATCGAAGGACTCGGAGAACGACAGTTCGTTCAAGCGCACTTGCCCTCTAAGCGCCGGTGACTGTAGCGGCCCTGTCAGGGTCAAATTCGTGTCGACACCTTCCCGCACTCCTGGCGGGTACGCCAGTCGAATGCCATCTGCTGCCATGACCACATTGAACTGTACGTACGGCCGATACGTGATGTTGCCTCGGGCCGTGAATGCTCCGTTGCTGATGCTGCCCTGAAATTGATCAATGTCCAAACGACCGTCCACCAGATTCAGGACGCCATTTCCCTTTTGTAAAGCCAGGGGTATTCCGGAGACTGCGAGGCTTGCATCGACAACTTTGATTTGCCCTTTGAATCTGGGGTTTGAACGCTGGCCGTACCCATTGACATTGAATTCGATCTCTCCAGAGCTGGCAAAGCCCGGGTTCATGATTTGAATAAGCTGCAAGTTGACATTGCCTGCAGCCATCACTGAAATCGAACCAGGACCGACGACAGGAAATGATCCTTCCAGTTGGAGGTTGGCGCCGGTTCCGTGGATCCTGGCTCTTTGAAGTGTTAATACGCCTTTCCTGTAGTCCAGGTGGATGGGCTGCTCATCGGCGAGTTCTATATTCCCCCGATATGCCAGCGAAAAGTTCGGAACTGTAATGTGTCCCTCGATAGCAGAAGGATTCTTGAGCGGCCCGTTGATCATCGCGTGCAACTCGGCCTCTCCGCTGAATTCCGGCGCCTGTGACGGCAGGTACAACGCAATTATCGGCAGGAGCGAAATCGCGGCGGTGTCGATCGTTGCTTCGGCAAGGTAGTCGCCCATCAACTCGACCCTGCCGCGGCCGTGCAACGCGTTCGGACCCTGCGAATCGAAAATAATATTTGCCGCGCCCTTTGCGATGTTCGCAGTTACCGACATTTCACTCAACTTATAGTTCTCGATCTGTGGGTTCAATACGTCAGCTGTGAACTCGAGATTTGGATCATCAACAGTTCCGGCGCCCTTCGCAGTCAGATTCAAAGTGCCCGCTACGGGCGTGCCTCTCGCTTGAAATGTCCGGAGTTGCCCGAGGTTGATGTTTTTAGCCTGCACCTGGCCCTCGTAGGCCTTTCGCTTCGGGAAGTAAATGATGTCCCCCTGCAGACTACCTGTTGCCAGGAGCGTATCGAGATGCGCACGGATCGAATCTCCATTGCCTTTGAAATCCAGTGTTACCGACTCGACAGTTTCGTCAGCGACGGTGACTTGATTCAGGGTAACCTTGCCTTCGCCCAGAACATTGTACTTCGAACCACGCAACGACACTCTTGCCGACAGAACTCCAGTTACCGGGGTTTTAAAGTCCGACAGGCTCATCAGTTGTGAAACATTCAGTCCTGCGGCGTTCAGATCGATCTGAAACGGACTGAGTTCCGTATAGGACCACCCCTGCAGTCCGACATTCGCGTCGAACGCAAGGCGGCCGACATTATCGGCAGCGCGAACGTCGCCGTTACGCAACGCCAGATGCGATGGACTGGCATCTAAAGTGGCGCGCAACATCCGCCACTCGATTCCCCTGATTTTCAAAGATGGTGAAGACAGCTGGCCAGCTATCTGTGGTTGGGCAGTAGATCCGCGAACAATCCCTTTGAACGAAGCCGAACCGTAAAGCTCGACAGGCTCGCGAATAAGGCCGAAAGCGTCTGCGATGGCTTCCACTTCGTGGAGTTCATCCGATTGAACCTGTACCTGCAGGCCCTGACGTTGGCTGACGGTGCCATTTATCCTCACGGTGGTCTTCGGCATGCGCAAATAGCTCTCTTTAAATGTCACTTCTGCAGCCGGTGTCGAATACGCGACGTGTAAACCGGCGTCGACAGGAACTTTATGAAAGGAGCCCGCAATGCCGGCAGGCGCAATAGTTCCTTTCAGATCTGCCGAAGCGCTAGAGACAAATGTACCTGGAGCTTTCCGCCAGTTTGCTTCAAGTGTCAGGTTGGCAGCACCGCTTAGCTGGAACTCCTTCCGGGTGGACGAATGAGTTATCGCCTGGATCGCGGACAGATCGGCATTTCTGAGCACTGCATGTAGCTCCGATTGTTGTCCCGCAGCGAAATCACGCATCGAGTAGGAACCACCAAGGGTGCCGCCTAAAAACTCTGCTCGAAGATTGCGAATATCGATATCACCACCGTGCAGCAGGTACTCGGCACTGATATCTCGCAACTCTGTATTGATGAACTCTGTACGGATACGAAGCGACGTGCTGTTCATATTGCCCTCCACACTCAAGGTCTCCAGCACGGTCTTGGTCGGAGCACTGTAAAACTGAGCGGAGCCCACTAGTCTCAAGACGCCGGACGGTAGAACCGGACTTTGCAGTATCTGTCCGATGTCACTGGAATCGATAGAGGCCTGGTAGGTTAACTCCACTCTTGGGTGGAAGTAATCGTTGAGTGTACCTGCCACCCTGACCTGGGAAGCACCTGTGGTCAGCGTACAATGCGTGATAGTAAGCGTCTCTGGTGTCGTTTCGAATTCGGATTCCAGACTGTGCACGATTGGATTTAGATCGCGAAAACGGATCCGGCCATTCTGATAACTCAATCTACCTGAATATTGTTTCGACTTCGGATCGAAACGCGCCTGGAACTCCACATCGTGCAGTGCAGCATCGAGAGCGCTCTCTTTGTCGTTGTAGTACAACTCTCCCTGCCGCAAGAGTACGTGCCGGATGCCTATATCGAAAACACTCGAACCATTCGAAGGTGCTCCGCCTTTCGGCAGATTCGTCTTTCCGCTTTTATCCACATAGAGGCGCAGAATCGGACGATCGATGGTTACATTGCTGAAATACCATTTTCTCCTCAGAATGGAGACGATCTGCAAGCCAATCTCAAGATGATCCGCCAGCAACAACGGTGACTGCGAAGGCATAGGGCCATCTACAACAATTTTGTCAATGCTCAGTGAAGGCGTCGCGAATGACAGCTGTAGTGAGAAATCGCGAATGTGGACGTCCGTACCCAGACCCCGACTGACAGCGGGAAGCGCCATACGTAACAAACGCTGCCGGAAAGAATGATTGTGTAGAAGCACAACGAACGCAAGCAGCAGGCCCGCGGCAAGGATGAGTAAGCTTGCCGCAAAGCGGACAATAGTTTTCGTCCGGCGTCGAGGCGGCCGCTGCGGTTCAGGGATCGAATGGTCATCATAATCGGGTGGTACGGGTGCAGTACTCAAAACGCCTGTCCCAATGTGATGAAGAGCTGAGTCGGGTTGATGCCCGGTACTGGATTCAGATTGCGTCCAACGTCCACACGAATCGGTCCGACGGGGGTTGAATAGCGGAACCCCAGGCCAACCGAATTCGTATAGCGGAGATTGAACAAATGGTTTGATAAAGTCGGATCGAACACGTTACCGCCGTCATAGAAGGCGACGACGCCCAATCCCTTTTTGAGCGGCAACGGCACTCGCAACTCGGAGTTGATGATCAGCAACTGCACACCACCTACCGGAACCTCAATAAGGGAGCACGTGGACGCATCTGAAGGGTTGCTGCATGCGGGAACAGCGGCTTGCGGGCCCGCTCCATTCAATGGGAATCCTCGAAGCGTGCTCCCGCCGCCGGTAAAAAATCTCTGACTGATCGGAATATCCTCACCCTTCGTCGGCACGAGCAGGCCCGCTCTCACGCTGTTCGCCCATATCCAGGCTTTCTTTAGCTCCCGATGATAGGAACCCTGCGCCAGGAGTCTTGTGAAAGTCGTACTGGACCCGAAAATCCGCGGAGTTTCGTCGGCTTCGAAACTCAGGTAAGTACCCTTGTGCGGGTCGACTGCGTTGTCGCGGACATCTCGAATGTAAGCGGCAGAAAGCGTGGACAGCCGCGTGTTCTGATCTCTTGGCGGAACGAGTTCCGGGATTACGAGATTCGTCAGGTTCACACGCGACAATGAGTAACGAAGAATCAGGTTCTGTCTGTTATTTTTGTCAAAAGGGTGCTCCACCTGAAATGTGCCCAGCACCTGCCGTGACGTGAAGATCGGATTCTGATTATTGTAATCAGCAGCTGCTTCGACGACGGCACGCCACTTCGTCCAACGGAACTGAGGGTTGATGAAGTCGAACTGTACGGTTCGCTCGAGTGGACCGTACAGTGCGCCGACTGTCAGGGTTTCAGCGCGGCCGCGCACATTGCTTCGCGTGTACTGAAAGCTTGCCCGTGGTCCCGCGAACGTTTCCTCACTAGTCACGAATGTCGAGGGCAGCTGCAGAATCGGCAAGCCTGGTACGGTAACCCTTCCCGATGGCACCCTTCCACCACGACTGGTCATCTGGAAACCAATCCCGTACTGGAGATCGTTTCGTTTCGCTTCGTGAACCTTGACAATGATGTCTTCCTCGTCCTGTGATGCAATAGGTCGGCGCAGATTCACCTGTGACCAGTCGAACACACCTCGCGCAAAGAGTCTGCTCTCTGACGCAAACATCTCCGACTCCGTCACATGCGCTCCTGGCCGAAGGGTTGCCACGTCCCGGTCGATCAATGCCTGCTTGGTGTATTTGCGGCCGAGAGTCACAACCCTGTTGGTCTGCACCTGTGGCCCCTCCGTGATTTCATACCGCACTTGAAACCTCTGAGGGTCGGAGGAGAAGGGCTGCGAAGTTTGCTGGAGCGTCGCGGTGAGATAGCCCAGATCAAGATAGCTGGACACAATCTTACTTTTATCCTCGTCCATGGCACTCTGCGAAAAAGGCTTTCCCGGTCCAAGAAGCAATCCGCCGGGAACCAGTTTGCCAATAGGAACTGCGTTACCTTTGATCTGCAGGTCCTCAACAATGTCTCGAGGACCTTCGTTCACCTCGAACGTAAGGTTCAAATCTGTTCCGTTAGCGGGTACAAACGCTGCTGTAATCTCTACCTTATTGAAACCTTGCGATTGGTAGAACGCCTTCAACAGTCTGATGCTGGTATCATCGTAACGGCCTCTGTTCAGGAAGTGGGCTTCACTCGCCTCTACATGTTTTTTCAATTCTTCGTAGCTGAAGTGTTTGTTGCCTTTGAACTCGATCTTTCCGATCCTTTTCCGCGG
Organism: uncultured Acidobacteriota bacterium; assembly: GCA_963738025.1. GTDB lineage: Bacteria > Acidobacteriota > Terriglobia > 20CM-2-55-15 > 20CM-2-55-15 > 20CM-2-55-15. The sequence goes on from CAVTWA010000006.1 coordinate 291,666, forward strand.
TCCTTTAGTGATTTCGTAGACAACGTGTTTTTCGCCCTCCTTCTCACCGACCGTTGTATTCACCTGTACCTTGAAGTATCCCCTCTCCTTAAAGTGATTCAGCAGGTTCTGGCGCCCTTCCTGAATCAGTTCAGGCGACAGGCCGTTCTTTTGATAGACCGGAAGGAGTTTGCGCTGTACACCACCGGACAGTTGCGCGCCCTCGACGCGGGTTTGAATGATCGGGCCCCGTTCCAGATTGAAGGTAACGTCAGCCCTGTTGCTGTCCGGGTTGTACTCGGCGCCCGTAACCTTGACTTGAACAATGGCGTGTTTTTCGTCCGTGAACCGCGACTCCAGATGCCCTGTCGCATTCTGTAACGCCCTTTGGGAGAAGGTTCGGCCAGGGCGGACTGCGGCCCGCAGAAGCCGCGCGCGAAACGACTGAAAAAAGTCCTGAATTTGCCGGGCTTCTTCCGACGTGGCGCCTTCAATTAGAACCTCACCGAATTTCGCCCGGAAACCAAGTGTTGTTTTGAAGTCCACGTTCGCGAGCCCGAAAGTTTTATCGAGCCGCACTTCCACGTCGACTCGAGACCGGAAGAAACCGTTTTGCCGGAAATGCGCCAGCAGAGCTTCTTGCGCTTTCTTAATGTCGAACGGGGAATAAGGCTCCTGGGCGGAAAAGCGGGAGACCTGAATCAGAACGCCATACGAGAACCGCTCCGCACCTGGGAATTCGTATAAACCGATGTAAAACGCTGGCTGCAGAATGAATGTGACGCGAACGCCTTCGAACTCAGGCCGGAGGTCGAGTTGGACGTCCTTGAACTGATCCGTGCTTTTGAGCGCAGCAATCGCTTCAAGGATCCTGGTATGAGAGAACCGATCACCAGCATGAATCGCAATCATCTGTTGGAACTGCTCCGTATCCAGATCCGGCCGGCCAGCGAGTTCTACCAGCGAAACGACCTGCCCTTCATAGGAAAGAAGGTCATTTTCCTTCACAACTGAACCTGAAGTTTCAGGAGCGGTTTGGCTGAAGGCTGCCCCGGTAAAAATGAAGGCTAAGATGAAGACCGGCAGCGCTCGACTAACCATGCATGCCTCCCATCGCTTGCAGAGTCCGTCAACTCAACGCAGATGGAGTGATGGCACAAAGATGAAATCATCATGGCGTTCAAGTGCCTCAACACGAGGCGCCTTCTCGCGGGTAGTTCAGACAACGAGATAAACACAACAGGCCCGGCAGTGTTCCCGAGAACAAGCAATAGGCCTTCCAATACGGATCTGCCATCTTCCGGGCACAACGGAATTACATCTTCTTAAGTAGGCGGTAATATCGAATCAGGTTCTTCGTCACACTGTCGTGTACAGAACGCGGCTCTATCGGGCTCTCCAGCCCCCGGAGGGATCCGGTTCGCAAAGTCCGTCAAGCACTTTCAAATCCTCCACTCTCCAGCCTGTAAGAATTGGCTGTGAACCCAGTACAACTGCTAGGGAGATCCGGACGCTAAAGCGGAATTTTTAACTGCACGCTTCGGTGACGCCGGAAAAGGATATAGTCGAAGTGCGTTCCTCGGCTACCACGGGTGGCAGCGACCGCCCTCGTGATGGCAACCAGGCTTCCCGGTTAAGCTCTCGTGCTGCGAGAGGAAAGCGAATATCAACTCTTCGGCAATTCAGGTCAGCCCGCAAAAACGCAGGCAAGCAGCCCGATCTGCTACTCTATTGCCCTGCACATTCACAACTGTTCAAGGAGGGCTCGATGATTGTTGTACGAAACATCTTTCAGTTGAAATTCGGAGAAGCAAAAAAAGCTGTGGAACTGTGGAAAGAAGGACTGGCCCTGGGAAAGCGCATCGGATTTCCCGGGAAATCCAGAGTGCTGACGGATGTCGTCGGGCAGTTCTATACCTTGGTGTTCGAGAATACCTTCGAATCCCTGGCCGAGTTCGAAAATGGGGCAAAACAGGTCATGGCCAACCCGGAATGGCATGCCTGGTATGCCAAAGTCGCGGCCATTACCGAGTCTGGCCGGCGCGAGATCCTGAACATCGTCGCAGAAGCATAAAGTTGAGCGCACCCGCAACAGGCTGGCGCAGCTTCCACAGCTACGGCAAAGAATGCGGGTGCGTCAACTATACTAACGCGCGGAGGAACGCATGTACCGAATGAGACTTCTTGTTCTGGCAGCTCTGGCAGCTACGGGCGCAGTACTTTTTGCGCAGACGCCGACGGTAACCGTCTTCGAAGGCGCGCGCGTCATCATCGGAGACGGGCGCGCTCCGATCGATAATGCCACGTTCATCGTTGCAGGGAACCGATTCACGCAAGTTGGCCGCGCCGGCGACCTGAAGCTTCCTGCGGGCGCAACGCGAATCAACCTTGCCGGCAAGACCGTGATGCCGATGATCATCGACACCCACACGCATCTCAGCCAAACCCGCGAGATGCTGATCACAGACCTGACGCGGCGTGCGTACTACGGTGTCAGCGCGGCACTGAGTCTCGGGCAGGATACGACCGACGTGTCGTTCCAGATCCGGACAGAGACAGCGGCAGGAAAGATTCCTGGTGCGGCGCGTTTTTTTACCGCAGGTCGCGGCATCACGGGTCCCGAGCCAGGCCGCACGATGGCGCCGCACTGGGTAACCACCCTCGCCGAAGCGCGGGCCGCGGTTGATGAAGAGGCCGCCAAGAAGGTTGACATCATCAAGTTCTGGGTTGACGACCGCATGGGAACGGTGAAGAAGCTGACGCCGGAACTCTACACGGCCGTCATTGACGAGGCGCACAAGAAGGGACTGCGCACGATTTCCCACATCTACACCCTCGAAGATGCCAAGGGGACGCTGCGCGCCGGGCTTGATGCCTTCGCGCATGGTGTTCGCGATAAAGATCTGGATGACGAGTTTATGGGCATCGTGAAGCAGCATCCCAATCTCATCCTTGGTCCGAACATGCCGGACCGCGGCGTTCCGACGGAGCTTTCCTGGCTGCGCCAGAGCATGCCCTCGGCCGATTTTCAGAAGCTCGAGGCTGCAAACAAGGACAACGCCGAGGCGCATGCATTCTGGTCGATCCAGGCGCGCAACCTGGCGAAGATGAACGCCGTCGGCGTCAAGATCGTACTGGGAACGGATGGGAATACACCTTACGCGCCGCACATTGAAATGGAAGACATGGTGGCGGCCGGCATGACTCCCATGCAGGTGATCGTCGCGGCGACGCACAACGGCGCGCAATTCCTGCGGATCGAGAATGCGGGAACCATCGAGGCAAACAAGAGCGCCGACTTCATCGTCCTCGATGCGAACCCGCTCGACAACATCACAAATACCCGGAAGATCGCGTCGGTCTATCTGCGCGGCGCGCAGGTTGATCGCGCAGCGCCGCCGCGCTGACGGGCAAGACTGTGGGCGCGGTCTATGACCGCGCTCGCCGGTAAATCCCACAAGCCTTACTGCCGCATCAGGTCCGAACTTCTCCGGATTTAGTCTGCACTCTGCAAAGCCCATACTTCAGATAGGCCCCTGGTCGGCATTTCAGGCCGCGGAGTGAAACAGTTTATGAGTGTGGCAGCGCTGATGAAAGCTCTTCTGAGTCTGAGTATCCAGCTGATCGTCCTCAGCTTAGGTCTGAAGATGAACCCTCAGGACGCCATCTTTCTGTTCCGGCGCCCCGGACTGCTTCTTCGATCGCTGCTGGCGATGTCGGTGGTCATGCCGATTTTTGCCGGAGTTCTTGTTTACGCTCTACAGCTTCCTCCTGCGGTTGAGATCACACTGGTGGTGTTGTCCATATCGCCGGTCCCTCCGATACTTCCCAAAAAACAAATCGAAGCGGGCGGGACGCGATCCTACGCGATGGGTTTGCTTGTAGCAGCGGCAGTAGTTTCGATCTTCTTTGTGCCGGTCGCCGTCGAGTTGTTCGGCACCATCGCCGGTAAGTCTTTACAAATGTCCCCAGGAAAAATGGCAGAAATTATCGTCACTACAATCATCGGGCCGCTGGCAGTTGGAATGGCGCTGCGGTATGTGTGGCCCCGTCTGGGGAATCGATTCGCCGAAACCCTGTCCGGCGTGGCTTTCCTGCTGCTCGTTGCTGCTGTCCTGCCCGTCCTCTTCCTCCAGCGAGCCGCTCTCATGTCACTGATTGGCAACGGCACGCTGCTGGCGATGGCGGTGGTTGCCACAGTCGGCCTGGCAACCGGTTACGTTCTCGGGGGACCGGAACGGGCGGACCGTACAGTTCTGGCGCTTTCCGCCGCCTCCCACCATCCGGGAGTCGCGATTGCAATCGCCAGCGCTAATTTCACGGGCCAGAACCTGATCCTTCCCGCAATCCTTTTATATCTGATTGTCACTCTGATCGTCTCCACGCTATTCCTGCGCAGGTTCGGCGGTGGGAAATCGGTCACTTCAATGACACCCGAGAATCGCCAGTCACCCGCGGCGTGATTCGCCTGCCAATGATGTTCCTCGCTCATGTGGCAGATCGAAATAAAAATACCGGTCGCAAGAAATTGCCGATTCAGGTTAGCTAATTGCAAAGCCGGGGTAATGAACATCTCATTTCTGAAAAATGCACTTTCACGAGCAATACGGACGGATTTGTCGCGACGGTGCTTTGTTCGGACGACTGTCGCAGCAACTGCAGGCAGTCTCGTCCCGTTAGGGGCACGATTTACGCGTCCGCGCCCGTTCTTCCAGACAACGCTTAACCCAGAGGCGGCTTTCAACGAACTGATCGAGGGTAATAAGCGTTACCTGACTGGCAATATGACGGCTCCCAGGCAGGACCTTCGAGTCCTGCGTGCGAAGAACGCCGAGAAGCAGCAACCGTTTGCCGCGGTGCTCGCCTGCGCCGATTCGCGCGTACCTGTCGAACTGGTGTTCGATCAAACGATTGGTCAGCTGTTTGTCTGCCGGATTGCCGGTAACGTGACGACGCCCGAGGTCGTCGCCAGTCTCGAATACGCTGCGGCCGTTCTCGGGGTCCGAGCCATCATGGTACTGGGCCATTCGAACTGTGGCGCCGTCTCCGCGACCATCAAAGGATCCGAGGAACCCGGACAAATCAGCGTCCTCTATTCGCACATCCGGCCTGCAGTCGACCTGGCCGGGGCGAATAACGAGGCTGCGGCCAAGGCCAATGCCAGGATTCAGGCTGCGCTGCTGGCGAAGGCGTCCACAGTAATTTCCGGACTCGTCAAGGAAAACAAAATCAAGATCGCCGCTGCCTACTACGATGTCAGTAACGGATTGGTCACGGTGGTGTGAGTGCGAGTTCTATAATCCGTTATCGCCGATTATTCCCGCCCTACTGTAGGCGCGGTCATAGCCCGCGCCTACAGTGAAAAAAAAGCAGGTGATTCAGGTGAATCACCGGCCTAGTGGATCAGGCGATGTCCGCTGTTACGCGATGACGAACGTCTTAGGGTCCGTCCAATCCGTGTAACCCAATACGCCCAGCGCGCGGATCTGGAAATGATAGATTCCAGCCGTGAGGCCACGCCAAGGCTCTCCGTGGATGGCGTTGTGAATCAGAATGGCGGCTTCGCCGCGGATGTACGCATACGGAAAACGTGGGTGAATCACACGATCAGGCAGCCCGGCGTTCCTCTCCCTCCACCTGGGTTTCCTCCAACAGGTGCACGTGCCTGGCGGCCGCCAGAGAGAATATTCCAAACATGATTCCGTATATACCAACCAGGGCCGCAATCGTCCGGGGCCCTGTCGACGGTCCGGAGAGAATCGCAAGTCCGAGTAATAAAGTCACGACCCCTCCCAGAAGATAAAGCCCTTCACGACGAAGATAGCGTCGCAGGACAAACGCTTCGCCAATTTGCAAAGCCCCGACCAGAACGGCCCATGACCCTATCAAATAGGTAAGGCCGACAAGCGTAAACAGAGGCCGCACAAACATCACGATGCCAGCCAAAATGTAGACTGCTGCTTCAAGGAACAGCCAGCCTCGGCCTTCAACGCCTTTCTTAAAAGCGGAGGCCAGCGCGAGAATGCCGTTCACCAATACATAACCGCCCAGTACCAGTGTCAGTCCGACTAACATCGGCCCCGGCAAAAGAAGGACAATAACGCCCAAAATCAATGCAGCGGCGCCGCGCGCCGCAAGGCTGCGGCTACTCATCACTGGAGACAGCATAGATTTCTCCTTGGATTTGTGCTCTATGATTCAACCTGCATTCACGTTTCCAGTGGCTAAGGTGGGATGGATTCCCTGAAACGCGCGTGGTCTCATCTTCCAAAACGGTGGGAGGCTTCCACGGTATTTGAAGACGTGTAAATTTGATCCCCGCGCCACAAACAGTTCATTTCCATTTTCGTCGAAGCGAACGCGCGCCGTGCTTCCACAATCAGGAGCATGCTGCTGTTGCAAAGAAAAGCAGTTCCAAGCAGACCCAGGATGACCGCTGCATAGCCGAATCGATGTGATGACGATGTGGCGACGATTCCAATATCGAACGTCGTCAGAACAAAGATACCGATTGCGCTGTACAGGCTCGTCAGCTCCGCTGCAAAAGGCGCGCTTTGCTGGTCAACAACTCGAGTTCGCTGATAATCATCGATCGCAACGTACTTAGTCCGATGGTCAGAACGACCGCGGAGATGTAGGTCGTCATCCTCGGGCCCTCAAACTTGAGACCCTCGCCAACGATGGCATAGCCCCACACCACTGCATAAACTATAGTGATGAGCCATTGGAGGCTATAATCATGCGCTGACCGGGTAGTTCGTTTCTCCGGTATACGAGATCGGTCACAATAAACTCCTGTCGTGCGAGGCAGCCTTCCAGGCTGCGCGTTTCAAGGTCGAAGGAGCAGTGTCTCGGGGGATGCTTTAATCCGTGACGGGAACCCTGAGTTCGGTGCTTTTATGTTCCTGGTTGCACGCCCCCTGCCAATTCTGGGCCTGATTCGGCCACCCGCTTCGACTGGGCATACAGCGACTCGAGTTGTGTTGGTTCACATTCCGTCGGGAGGCCGGGGGAAATATCCGGTTGGTTGCCGCGGGAAGGGAAAAACATTCGCCAGAAAACCCCGCTGGTTGAGTGGTGCGACTCCGTTCCGACCAAATTCTTTTTAAATCGAAATGATGCCAGCCCGCAGCACCCTTCGCTACGGATTGTTCCTACAGGCTCGCATTTAGCCGGACATGCATGCGAAAGATATGTGGGCTCATTTGCGGCGAGGCTTCCAGCTAAAGTGGTCGACGAGTACGGGTTCCGATCCGTTACTCAAAGGATCCGCAGCACCGATGCACCAGCCGTCAATGCCTCGACCGTCAGCACGCACCCGCAGACGTACGAAGTGTTTGAATCCGGGGTGATCCAACGCTGTAAACGCCTGCATATTTTCATAGCCGAGCAGCGTGAGCAGCGCAAGATAGACCCCAAAGACAAGGGCCCCGGCGAAGACATCCGCGGCGACCGTAGTCAGACCGAGCATAACGGTTGATGCCGACCACCCGAAGCGGTCGAGCGCCAAATTCAGCAGCAACGTTGCTCCAATGGGAAGCATGACGGTGAGCAGGGCGACGCCAAGCGCGATAGGTAGTACCGATGGTTTCTTCGCCGCACCTCCGATCAAAGCGTAGATACCGCCGATGAACAGCACGGTCAGGACAGAGGTAGAGACCGCCAATCCCGTATGCGTGTAGAGTTGATGGCTGAGACCATACGCCAGGAAGAATACTCCCAGCAGCCCATAGTGAGGCAGAAAGCCTGAACGGCCGACGGTGAGCTTCCACGGAACCTGACGCAGAAGAGTGCGCGACTGCGCGGCGTCCGGCCACGCGACTGCCGGCGCAAGGCCTCCTTTGGCAATGCGGGCCGGGTGCAGAAACGCGCCTCCTCCGCCCGCAGTGACGTGGAGTAGCTTGCCCCGTTGGAGTCGTTCGTAGTGGTGGATGTCTCCAGTCAAAATAAACGAATCGCGGCCCTCAAGGTCGAGACTCAAGCTCTCGACCATCTGCACGCCCGTCTTGCTTGGATCACCGAACTGATAAACGGGATCGGGGAGAACCACAAAAGTAGCCGCATCCGGGCGTGCCTGATAGTAGTCTCTCAGGAACTCTGCCTGACGCGAATCAGTAGTCGTGAGTTGCCGATCGACCGCGAGCAGTTCGATCGCCGGCGCGAGCGGAAAGGCGAAGTAGCTCGCGTTCTGAACGGTGATGTAACCGGACAGGACGAGCGCTCTGGGTTTCTCAACCTTACCGCCGCGAACAAACTCTCGAGCCCACCGGGTGTGGTGTTCGACCTTCTTCTGGGAGATAGGCGTGACGGCGGGGCGCGGGACTTTCCCGGGAGGTCGACGTCGAAACATCCGGCCGAATCCGTCGAGGCCGTCGTACCAGTCGTGATTACCCGCGACTCCAAGAAGGACACGGCGTCGACCGTCGTCCGGTAGCTCCCGCAGCACCTGATTCCATGGGACAATGACGCGATTTGTCAGCTCCTGCGCTGTTGCTACGGGATATGCGGTGTCACCTCCGAAAAGTAGAATGTCACCACGTGGAGCGCATAAGCAGCCACCCGGTTTGTCCGGGTCGGGAAGTTCGTAAGCCGCAAATACTAGACGTGCGACGGCACGGCTGACGGACACGTCGTCGCCGGTGTCCGCCACGAAATCCACGTAGAGATCGCGATCGAGTGCTTCGAGCAAAGTTGGCGCGGACTCATCGCCCCCAAGTACGTTGGCAATTCGCGCGACCAGAGCTTGCGGTTCGTCCGGCGTCATCCAGTCGCGCGAGTCGACACTCTCACTCGCAATAGCTGAAGCGATCAGGTGTCGGAGATGCCCCCAGAAAGATCGCGCGCCAAACCAGACCACGCCGAGCGGCTTCTCCTGTCCTCGTGTGAAGTGCCGGATAATTCCGATCGGGACTGGACCGGGCCGCGTCGCACTGTCCTCGCCGGAATTTTGGGACGACACTGGCCGATTAAAACGTCGACGCTGGATCATAGAAGCTGCGCTATGAGTTCATAGTATCCGATTCGCGAAACCATCGTTGTCAGGCGGCCGGTTTGAAGCAGGCTTGTGGCGATCATGCAACAGTAACCACGGCTGCCGGTTAGCAATTTGGGGGCCCGGTCTCCCCATCCATGGGCCCCCGTATTTTTTGATCAGTGCAAACGAATTTTTCGGTGAGCGCCTGGTCAGTTTTTCCGAAGCGGAGCGCTCGGCTGTAGCCAGAGCGCTGACCTGTGCTTTTTTTCACTCGATTTTGTGCCGCCACACGGGAGTTCAACCGAAACGCCTGGCTGCCTTGACGAGGGCGGTCGCTGCCACAGTGGTCGCTGAGGAACGCACTTCCGCTACAGAAAACGGGAAGGAACCACAAGAAGCTACAAGAGGCACGAGAAGAGACGCCCTTTCCTTGTGCTTCTTGTGCTTCCTTCCCTTCCATCTATGAGTGAGAACCTGACGCGGAGGGAAGTTCTTTTGGGTATGGCTGCAGCGCCATTTTTTCAGGGTTCGTTGAACGCACAAACCACGTCTTCGATTTGTTTCATGAGCGCGTTGGAGATGGCGCAACTGATCCGCACGAAGAAGCTTTCAGCGCGTGAAGCGCTGGCGGCGCACTTGAAACAGTTCGAGCTGCTGAATCCGAAGGTCAACGCGCTCGTTACGCTGGCATCTGAAATGGCGGCTGCAGATGCCGCAAAGGCGGATGAGATGCAGGCGCACAAGCAGCCACCGGAACCGCTGCATGGACTGCCTGTAGCGCATAAAGACCTCCTCGAAACGCGAGGCATTCGAACAACCTATGGATGCCCTCTCTACAGAGAGCTACCGGGTTTGGCAAACACCGGCCGAATCTTTAGGGGGACAGGTCGGTAATCTTTCCTCCAGGACCAGTAATTTTTTTGCGGCTGAACTTCTGAATAAGTTTCTTCAATTGCAAGACCCCAAGAGGTCAAGACCCAAGTGGAGGTGGTCAACCAAATGAGATTCAGATTTTTCATTTTTCTACTGCTGGTGGCCTTTGCCTTTGCGTCTGCACAGTCTTCGCTGTTTGCACAAGGGACATGCAATCCGTCGCCTTGTCCAACTCCAAGTTCCACTCCTGGTACAGGAGGGACCTCGTTTGAAATCAGTCCGTATGCAGGTTATATCTGGAACGGAAACAACAACGGTGTTGGTTCGTTCATGAACACCCAAATCCTTGGAGTGCGAGGTGGAATTTATGCCACTTCCGCCTTCGAGATTGGTGGAAACTGGTCCTGGAACAGTCATTTCCAACCCAAGCCTGAAAACACTACTGCGGCTTTTGCGGGAGACTTGGGATTCCCTCAAGCGAGCGTGCGCTCGAATTTATGGGAAATGGAATTCACATATAACTTCGGAAGCCGCGGCTTGTTCGGGCACACTGTCAAGCCGTATCTGGTAGCCAGCGGCGGTGGAATAACGACAAACTTGAAGGACGGCGATGCATTCGTGTTGAACAATACGTTCATTGACGTACCGGGCGTCAGCCCCGCCACACTTCAGGCTGCTCAGGCGAACGGCACTCTGCAGAGCTTAGTGCCAGGCGTTAACACAACGCGCGGCGCCGCTTTTGTTAATAACCCAACCGCAACCGGCACGACCGTAGTTGTTGCCAATGATGTGTTGCGGGATCAGACTTTCTTCACGTTCAGCTACGGCGGTGGTCTCAAATTGCAGAGGCTTTGGGGGCCACTGGGCTTCTTCGGCGACATCCGCGGGCGCACAATCCCCAATTTCTTCAATGGACACGGGACCAATATTCTCGAACTCAGCGCAGGCCTCAATTTCGCCTGGGGTGAGAAGTAGGTCAATTTCCGGTCTGAGCCTCCGTTTCGCAAATGCTTAACCGCGGTTCATATGCGACTGTACGCATATGAACCGTTTTCTTTTCGCTGTTTCGTTTTCCACTCGCCCAGCGCATCGGGCCGCCACCTCGCTTATACACTTGAACTTATGAATCTCAGGATGAATGCATGCATCTCGCGGATCGATGCATTCATCGCAGAATCAATCACTTAAATCCCCATTTCCATGTCTTCGGTGGAGAAGGTCCGGCAGCTCTTCTCCAGTTCTCCGATGTAACGCTTCGATAAACCATTAACCGTAGGCGGTGAGTGTAACGAACGGAATGTTTCTGCTTCCGTCCGCCGAATAACTCGCGGGTAAGTCCCTCAACAGAACGTTTCGCGGGAATTTGCGGTACCCCATCCATTCTGTTTTGGACAACCCTGGTCTGTGACCGCCCGCCCTTCTCCTGTGCAAGGCCGCCTCTGAGAAACGCCCCTACCAGATTCCGGGAATCAGGCGGGAACTTCCCCCCATTTCGACATCCTGCTGCAAAATCAACTTCGACAAACCAGATCCGCTTGTCGCCAAAACTGGGACTACAACCAACTCTCGTGATACGAGTATTGCCGATGCCGTCTTAAGCGCCATATTAAGCGCCCTTATATCGTCTGATGCGCTCCTTTTCGGCTCATCGCTCAACGAGCGATTTACGAATCCGGCGCAACAAAAGCGACCGGATACGGCCGTCCCGATAACCTTCTTATTACCTATCTCGTCTTGACGAATTCGCCGTGCTGAACCAGTGTATTGTTACCGTTCTCCGCGGGCGGCAGGCGGCGAACGGTCAACGGATGCCAGCTGATTCCGGCGCGCGAGAAAAGCTGGAAGAGCGCCTGTTCGCAATTGCGGGCGCTCGATCCCGACAGGGTTGCATCAATCTCGTATTCGATTTCATTGCCGGGGCCACAGATCCGGTCGAACGCAAACTGCATTGTGACTTTCGCCTGGTCATATGGAACGAGAATGGGACCCGCCTGGCGCCGTAAGCGCTTGCGCCAGGTGACGCGCCGCAATGGCCGCTTTCCGATCGCCGTGACGGCTGCGGAAACCAACTCCGGCAGCGGATGCTTGAGCCGGCGCTCGAGTACGGTGATCGGAGATAAACACCCAGCCAGGATGTCCGCCGCCCAGCAGCTGTCTATAGCAGCCACTTGCCCCTCGTCATATTGCGGCACAGGTTCGGAGTTCCGAGCGGTCTCCAAGACCACAGCAAAGCCGCCGGGTGCTTCCACTAATTCCAGCAGGTATCCGCCGCTGAACAGGACGCCGTCTTCCGTGTCGAAAATGTGCGAGAGGCACGTTGAGCCTGAAGGCATGACCGCAGATAGTTCGAGCGCCAGCGACTCGAAGGCGTGTTCGCTGTGGATACCCAGCCTCAACCGGTGTGTGGTCTCTTGTATATCCGCAGGAGCCGTTACCGAGGTAGCGGTTTGCGAAGGCGCACGCGAGAGGTCGGCGTCGAGGTCGACCTCGGCCTCTCCTCCAATTCGGGCGATCAGATCGTTGATTGCTTTGCCCGACGACGCCGCCGGGGCGGAATGCGCCAGCCTTGTCTGCACATCGCACCACAGAGTATCGAACGCGGTGGCCGCGGCATCGTTTGGGGAAACGGCCGCAATCGGGTTCCGACGAACGCTCATTTGCTCGATGATGCTGGCATAAGGCACTTGCGCTGAGATGAAAAACTCCGGATGCTGCAGAGCCCAATCACAGATGTGCCGGTGCAAAGCCTTCCGTCGATCGACCATACTGAGAAAGGCCGTCAGCTTTGCTGCCATTCCGCGTCCTCCGACATGCTCGACAAGCCGAGACAGCGTCCGCAGTGACAGCACGGTTGGAATCGTCGGAACAAGGATCAAATCGGCGGCAAAAAAAACGTTCTCACTCAATGTGGACAGGCCTGGCGGACAGTCCAGCAGTACGTAGGTGTATTCGCGGCCAAGCTCCTGGAGGACTTCGGCGAGGTCGCGGTCGGGCCGGCCAAGCTGCTCAAGGAACCGGTCGAGCTTGCGATAGGCGAAGTCGGCCGGCAAGAGGTCCAGGTTGTCGTAGTCCGTGGCTTTGATAGCTTCGCTCAGCGTATCGATTTGCCTCAGCGATTCCTCTCCGAAGCCTTCGACCTGGGGTTGCACGCGGAACGTGAAACTCGACGCGGCCTGCGCATCCAGATCCCATAGCAGGGTTCGGGCGCCCGATTTCGCAGCGACGTATGCGAGGTTAACAGCCGTAGTGCTCTTGCCGACGCCGCCCTTCATGTTGTAAACCGCGACAACAATCACGGCAAGGCCCCTTGCGAAGCGACGCGCTTAAATAATTGGATGAAGTCGGCCTGCGTACCGGCCTTGCAAAATTGTGACAATTCCCGATCGACTTGCGGGCGCAATGACGCCGCGCGGTTGCGGGCATTTTCTGCCAGGCGCTCAACACTGAGAAGCGCGCCGGCTTTTCCCGCACCAGATTCCACAAGAGCACCACCGGCGACGAGCAGGTGCTCCTCCTGCACCTGGGCATCATTGAAGTCACCCAGAACACTCTGTACCCGCTTTAGGCTATCGATTATCGGATCGAGATCCCGGCAGTCGTGCAGCGAGCGCGTTGCATCGATCATGTAACGCAGTTTCTTCGCCTGGATCCGCACCTGGTGGAATGCCTCTACCGGGGTCTGCTCATGGATCGCCCTGGCGCTATCGATCAGGCGCCGATGGAGATGCAGGATCCGCCGCGAGCTTACCTCCAACAATGGACGAGCTGCGTCCGCGGGTTCCGGGGCTCTCGGCGGCTCCTGCAGAAACGCCCGCCAACTTGCAAGCAGATCTCGATAGCGGTTACTTTCGAGAACGCGCTGCAGCAGGCTCTGTGCGTGCAGTTGCTTTCGCGTAAGAAAAGCGGCGAGATCTGCCAGATCGCCGCCCGGGAGGCTTTCGGATGACTGGCGAAGGCTAAGCAGAAGCACATCCAGATCGCGCTTCGTGCTGGTGCTTCTCGCCAGCCACTGGAACTCGGTTCTGAAGAACGTCACCGCGTCCACCGGAAAAATGTCTTTGATCTGGCCGAGCAGCGATCGGGTGCGCCGCAAAGATATGCGGTAGTCGTGCAGGAACTCGGTGTCCAGATCGGCTCGCACGCCGGGTTCGTTAGCAACCATGATGTCCAGCAGGGTCTGGTGAATCTGACGTGCACCGGCGTCCGCGCGCACCGACCGGGCCAGCGCGACATCGAACCGCGACATGTCGCGAGGCGGTGACATACCCAACGCCTGGAGCGCAATCGCCAGCAGGCCTGAGGGTGAGCGTTCCAGGCCCGGACGACTCTCGATGATCCGAAGCAGCCGTTCGTAGGCCGCATCATAACCTCTCATGCGGCTGAGCGTGACGAGCGCCGGAATACCTTGCCAACAGCCGGATCGCCCCGGTGTCCGTGCCCGTCCCTCTTCGATTCGAATCCTCGCCACCGTTTTGCGGTCGTTGTCGAGAACGTCGAGCGCGCGCCCCTGAAGCTCAACTTCCACTTGAGGCATCAACCTGCGCACATCAATTATTGGCTCCAGACTCGAACGCAACGGGCCGCATGGCAGATCCCACGCGAACGCGACCGGTGCCGTCACAGGAGCTTCCAGGCGAACCTGCCCGTCCTGCAGCTGCCACTCCAACCATTCACCTTTGTTTCCGGAGCGCGCGGTCAGCCGTCCGCCTGCGGCTGCGATTCGACCATTGAAGGTGTCCAGCAGCACCAGCCTGTGTCGAACGATCGGCCGAATCCGGACTGGCAGAAGCGCCTGTAAGCTGTGGGCAATACCCTCCGAGAGTGCCTCGCCGAGCGTGTACTGGGTTTCAGAGATCAAGAGCCGGCTCCGGCGCGACCGGAGTCTGTCATCAGGCCTGCATCACACGAGCGCTCGCATTCATCGAGAGAGCCTTTGGGTAAGGCCCATCGTTTGCCGCTCAACATCGTGATGAGGGCGATTTCGACACGTTCATCGCGAATGCGAAAAGGGATCACTACTGTCTGAGGATGTAGTTGCGTCATTCGACGGTTTCCCGGTAGACCTCGCCGTTCAGTCATTTGAATGGTGTCTTACGCCTTGGTCAGTTCTGGTCCAGGTAGGAATTGATTCCTGTTTCTTCGGTCTGGCTCTCGTTGCGATTATCGCTTCGATACCGTGGCCCGGCGAGACAGTCGGACGTCCACTGATCCGCTTTTGACGAGGTCCGGTGAACGAGAATTCCTGTGCGACGGGTCCAAGGTTGGCGACAAGGCCGCGAGATATGGCTATTGACTCATATTTTCCAGGAAACGATCATGTTCTCCAGAAATTGATCTTGTCCGCCAGGGAATAGTCTTGTCCGCCCAAAATGGTGAGAATTTCAAGCGGAGTGCGCCGCGTATAGGGTGGTAGTTATCCGCGCAGATGAGGTCTTATGTCAACCTTACCGCTCCTGAGTCCACGGGAGGCGGGATTTGACTGGCATCTCGTAAAGCCGATCAACACTACATTTTTGAGCGAACTCATCGCGAAGCTGGAACCGATGCGCGCCGCTCAAAGCGGAACCTGAGTCAGCAATCGTTAATTTACGACAGAATTCTGCAACAGCTTTGCCTTACGGGACATTCTCTGATCCGAAAACCATCGTCGCACGACGTGCTGCAAGCCGGTTCAGGAGTTCATCTACGTCGCCATTCGTGATTGGCTTTGACAGGAACAAATCGACCTCGCTCGCAAAACCCTCTTCGAGTGCGTCGATGTCCGTCGCCGTACATACGGCAAACAAAGCATGTTTTGTCTCTGGATCCGAACGAAGCCGGCGCACAACATCAAGGCCGGACATGTCCGGGAGAAATAAATCGCAGAGAACAATCGCCGGCCGAAATGCTCGCGCCATCTTCAAAGCCTGATTGCCGGATCCTGCAATCTGAACGTCCAGGCCCAATAGGCGAAGGAATTCCGCTGTCGCATCCGCGAGATCAGCGTGGTCTTCTATCAATAGCAATTGTGGCGGACGTTGCGAGGACACGCTTGCACTGGTTCCTTTCCGATGAGGCATATTTTAGAGTAATTAGCGGACGGATTAGAAGATCGAAAGCCGAGGATCAATTCAGGAGTAGCCAGTGGACGTAATACCGATTTACCGGAGAAGTGACACTCGTCCAAAAGCGAGCGCGTCTAGTTTCCGATACGCGACAAACCAGGAGCTGAGAACTGAAGTCGGTAAATACTTCGGCCCAAGTGTTGTCCTGACGTTTCCAAGTTCAGAGCGATGCAGTCGATTCTCGCAGCGTTCAAGCGGAGTGTGCTTAATCACCGCGCTGTACGTTGTGCCGACGTGCCAGATATCATGGATATAACGTCCTCAACGAGTTTGTTTGTGGAAACAATGGAGGAAGTCTTTGTCTCACTCTGGATCAGGCAACGAAACCTCTGAAAGCAAATCGTTTGGTGCCACTCGCAGTGACGGTTTTTTTCAAAGGATATACCAACAGGCGGCCACGGGAATCGCGATCACGGATTGGCTGGGTGTCTTTCAGGAATGCAATCCTGCCTTCTACGCCCTGCTCGGCTACATCGAAGAGGAACTCCGCAGCGTCAACTTTGCGTCGCTGGTCCATCCGGACGATCGGGAAGCCAATCTGGCCCAGGTTCGCCGCCTGCAGGCCGGGGAAATCTCATCGTTCGATATCGAAAATCGCTACATTCACAAAAATGGCGCGCTTGTGTGGGCCCACAAGTTCGTCTCGGTTCTACCCGGCGAAAACGGAGAGGCGCCGCATTTGATGGCGCTGGTGACAAATATCACCGGACGTAAGCGGGCCGAAGAGGCGTTGCGCGTCGTTTCCGCAGAACTGCGCCAAACCCTTCATACTGCGGGCACCGGCCTGACCCATTGCAGCCGGGACTTGCGCTTTCTATCGGCGAACCCCGCCTACGTCCAATACATCGGGTTGCCCCTGGAACAGATCGTCGGCAGGCCGATGGTGGAGGTGATGGGCCAAGCGGCGTTCGAGATCATTCGTCCCCGCATCGAGAGAGTCTTGAGTGGAGAGCGGGTGGAATACGAAGTCGAAATGCCCATCGCGGGTGAGCGCAAATGGATTCACGCCGTCTATACGCCGGACCAGGATGCCTCCGGAAACGTGGTCGGCTGGGTCGCCTCGGTCACAGACATTACCGCGCGCAAGCGCGCCGAGGAAGAACTCAAGGCTGCCAACGCATTCCTCGACGCAATCATCGAGAACATTCCTCTCATGTTGTTCATCAAGGAGAGCCAGTCGTTGCGGTTTGTGCGGCTCAATCGCGCCGCTGAGGACTTACTCGGCTGGCCGAACCAGACGCTGATAGGCAAGAATGCCTACGATTATTGGCCAAAGGAGCAGGCCGATTTCTTCGTCGAGAAAGATCGCGAGACCCTGAAAAGCGGCCGCATCGTCGACATACCGGAAGAACCGATAGAAACGCGTGATCGAGGCGTTCGCATACTGCATACAAAAAAAGTACCGATCCTCGATACAGCGAATAAACCGATTTATCTTCTTGGTATCTCGGATGACATCACAGAGCGAAAGCGGATCGAAAAGGAACAGCGGTTTTTGGCTGAGGTTGGCGTCGCGCTGTCTTCTTCGCTCGAATACGAGCAGATGCTGGTGACCATGGCTCGGCTAGTCGTTCAGAACATCGCCGACTGGTGTGCCGTTGACGTGATGGACGAGCAAGGGCAACTCAGCCGACTGAAAGTCGCGAGCGCGGACCCGGACCAGGCCGCACTTTGCACGGTTCTCGAGCAGATGCCGCCCGATCGAGATCTCCCTCACCTCATGCGGTCTGTGATTGAGAGCAAACGGCCCATCGTCGTTGAGCAGGTTACGTTACAGTACATCGAGTCGCTTGCGCAGGGTTCCGGACACCTGCAGGCGCTCATGGCCACCGGTACCATTTCGTTGGTCGCGGTGCCGCTCTTGATGCGGGGACAGCCTCGTGGCGCGCTTGTTTTTACCTCCTCGACTCCCTCTCATGTTTATGGACAGAGCGATCTTCGTTTGGGCGAAGCGCTGGCGGAGCGGACGGCTATGGCGATCGAGAATGCACGTCTGTACCGGGCTTCGGTCCGCGCCTCCCAACTCCGTGATCAAACGCTGAGCATTGTGGCTCATGACCTGCGGAATCCGCTTGCTACGATCCTGATGCACCTATCGGCACAAAAGCTTCGCAGCCCAAAGCTCGAACGCCGATCTCAGAATCCGGCGGAGGGCATCCACCGCGCAGCCAAGCATATGGACCGACTGATTCAGGATCTCCTGGATGTCGCACGTGTGGAGGCAGGTCAGTTGACCATCGAGCGATCGCGACTATCTGCAGGTAGGTTGATCGTCGAGGCGGTGGATATGCAGAGACCGCTGGTATCATCCTCCTCTCTTGAGCTTCGGGTTGAAGTGGGCTCTCATGTTCCCGAGGTCTGGGGTGATCGAGACCGGTTCCTTCAGGTGTTCGAAAACCTCATTGGCAATGCGATTAAATTCACGGAGGCTGGCGGTCGTATCACGGTGGGCGCGTCATCGAGAGATGACGAGGTGGTCTTCTGGGTTGCAGATACGGG
This sequence comes from uncultured Acidobacteriota bacterium, assembly GCA_963738025.1. Classification (GTDB taxonomy): domain Bacteria; phylum Acidobacteriota; class Terriglobia; order 20CM-2-55-15; family 20CM-2-55-15; genus 20CM-2-55-15. The sequence goes on from CAVTWA010000006.1 coordinate 310,095, forward strand.
CTGTGGCATCGCGTCCGAGAATCTAGGCCGTATCTTTGACCGATTCTGGCAAGCGTCCAGGGCCGGGCGTCAGGGCGCTGGACTCGGGCTACCCATCACCAAAGGCATCGTCGAGGCTCACGGCGGACGCATCTGGGTCGAGAGCACGGCGGGCAGCGGGAGTACCTTTTTGTTCACGATTCCCCGAGCCTCTGCAGGGGCAGGATAGACCTTCCGAAAGTCTCAACAGAGGTTCTGCGTATCGCCCGATCTGGGGAGCCTTTTCAATTCGTTACAGCTCCTCAGGCGAACATTTTTACAGTTTGCCAAATTCTTGCCAAACCGGAACTCACAACCGCAAATGGTAAGAGTTTCAAGCGGAGTCCGCCGCGTACAGGGTGGTAGTTACCGCGCAGATGAGGTCTTATGTCAACCTTACCGCTCCTGAGTCCACAGCCATTCATCCGAAACCTGCGTACCGCCGTTGGATTGCCATCGATAACACAACTGCTCCGCGATCCCGTTCTTTCGGCAGACCTGCCGTGAAGACTGTGGATCTTCGGCCAAAAAAACGGAGAACAATTTCTTGAATTAGAAATTGTTCTCCGTGTCCCGCTAGATCGCCATTCGCGTTGCGGAGGCGCTCCAGTCGGTCCAGCCCGCCTTGCCGAAGGCACGAACCTGAAATGCATAAGTTGTGCCCGGCGTGAGGCCGGTGACGGTTAGCGGTTTCCTGGCGATGGCCAGCGTTGCCGTGGTCCATGTGCCAGGGAGTCCGTTGATCACCGGGGCCCAGTGCACTTCATAATTGTGTGCACCTTGAATCGGTGAAACGGACACGTTGAATTGGCCGGTAACCCCCTGCTCGATCTCCGGCGCTCCCGGCGTGGGCAGCGGTTGCGGTTCCGAGCGGACACGTGGCGGCAGCGGGATGAATCCGCTGGACGTCAGTACCGCCGGATCGCCGTTCGCTACCTTGAGAGCGTAGGAGCCGAGCAGATCGAGGTCGTGCTCGAGCGTCAGACGGTCCTTTTCGCGCTGGGCAATCTCCTTCGGGCCGCCCTCTTTCGAGGCGGCGTTGGAGCTTGCCAGGTTGTCGGCATCTTGCTTGAGCGTGGCGAGTGGAATGGGCGGCGTCGTGAATATGTTAACGTTGGCACCCATGTCCGTGAATACCGTGTGTGAGCGCGACAGAAGATCGTCGAGCTTTGCACGCCGGAAGTTGCGTCGAATGTTCAATTTTTGGGTCGTAGTCATTTGCTTTTCCTTCGATTATTGGTTAACGGTGAGTGGCTCAAAGTTTCGACAATGCTGGAGATCCGGACCTGAGCCTTCCCCGAATCCTCCAAACTTGCCAGGCGTCGTTTAAACGTGAGCGGTGCGCCGAGCGTTGTCTCAAATACCGAACTTGATTTTTCCATCAACATGCTCATGATCATTTCCTTTCAACTCCATCGTTGGCCTCTTTTTTTGGCCCATACTTATATAAATCCCCGCAAAACGGAAAGTGACTGAAACATTTTTTAAGTTGCTGAATGCGAGCGACTTAGTGCGACGCAAAAACTATCGTGTTGCGACCCAAACCAGTTTTTTGCAAATCGGCAGGTGGTCGATCACGACGAACGCGTGTCGATCACGACGAACACGTGTCGATTGCGACGAACACGTGTCGATCGCGACGAACACGTGTCGATCGTGACGAACGCGTGTCGATCGCGACGAACACGTGTTGATCGTGACAAACGCGTGTCGATCGCGACGAACACGTGTCGATCGCGGCGAACACGTGTCGATCGCGACGAACACGTGTCGATCGCGGCGAACACGTGTTGATCGCGACGAACACGTGTCGATCGTGACGAACACGTGTCGATCGCGGCGAACACGTGTTGATCGTGACGAACACGTGTCGATCGCGACGAACACGTGTTGATCGTGACGAACACGTGTTGATCGTGACGAACACGTGTTGATCGTGACGAACACGTGTCGATTGCGACGAACACGTGTCGATCGTGACGAACGCGTGTCGATCGTGACGAACGCGTGTCGATCGTGACGAACACGTGTTGATCGTGACGAACACGTGTCGATCGCGGCGAACACGTGTTGATCGTAACGAACACGTGTTGATCGTAACGAACACGTGTTGATCGTAACGAACACGTGTCGACCGCGACGAACACGTGTCGACCGCGACGAACACGTTAGCGTGACTGCCGTCAGCCAGACATTGTTTTCCTGTGCAAAGCAGCCTCAGAAACGCCCTTACCAGATACCGGGAATCAGGCGGTAACGTACCAGGGCGGCATACTCCGGCCAGCCAGGATCCTGGGAAAGTACTCGTTCTTCGGCAAGAATACGGTAGATCAGAGAAACCCATCCCAGCAGCACCAGCAGCGCCGTACCGAAATTCCATTCCTGAAGGTTATAGCCAATATCCGACACCAGATATGAAAGATAGATGGGGTGGCGGACGAGCGCATACGGGCCGGTCGTGACCAGACCGCGCAGGGCCGGGCGAATACCAAAGTACCTGCCCAGATACAGCAGGCTGTCGACGCTGAGGCCTGTCGCAACCGATACCATCACGAGTCCACCGGCAGGCCACGCGGCCTCGCCCGGTATCCAGCGCAGATAGATGACCTGGGCATATGGGTACAGATACGCGACGGCGACCGCAGCGCCGGCGCCCAGTGAGCGGTCCTGTGCTTTCGGCGGAGGACGGCTGACGGCGATCCCGAGAACAAAAACGTGTTGCAGGATGTAAATCCAATCGATGACCGTGAAGGTATCCGTGGTGAAAAAGAGGATGGCGAGTTCCGTCAGTGTCGCGGCGAAAAGAACCAGGTCGGAGAACTGCCTGCCCGATGTTCCGATAAGTCTTGGCACCCCAATTACCCGCTCGCAGTAAGCAACAGCAACTGCTTCAAAACGTCATCTTTTTTCCGTCAACTTTGCTTCAGGGAGACTCCGGCGGGAGCCGTAGGTTTTCGCAAAGCCGGTCCGGCCATTGGTTACAGTAAAAGACCCATCCTGTTTCGCAGATATCTTGATCCAATATGCGATTCCATTGTGAGACGGGGCGGACAGCTGGCGAAGGTCCGCTTCAGCCATTGGAGCGACCCGCATAAACGGTTGTGGATTATCTGTCGAGTTCGCAATCAACATTCCAGGGACGGTATATTCCTGTCCGCTGAGTTCCGAAAAGTGAAGCTGCCAGAGGTCCTCGAGTCCCGGAGCAGAATGGATCACCTTCATGACCGGGGGTTCGCCACCCTTGCGAATGCCGTTGTTCATCACAGCAACTCGCGGCTCGATCGCGTGTACCAATATCTGATTGTTGGAGCGGAGTTGTCCGTGGTGAGAAACCAGAAACAGATCGACCGTACCGATACGATTGTCCGGACACATTAAATCGGATTCTTTGTTTGTGGACAGGTCGCCCAGGTCCAGAACTCGAAATTTTCCAAAGCGGATAACGAGACCAATCGACTGGGCGTTCTCGCCGGGATCCGCCGGTTCCGGTTTGAAATCCGCACAGTACGGATTCGGTGCCCCGGCGCCCGGCAAAGCCGCGTCGATACTTTTTCCAGCCGAAGTCACGATCGTCGTTTCAATTCCCGCCATTGGCAGCGTGTCACCGGCCTTCACAACTGTATGTTTCGCATTGCTGTACAATAGCGGATAGGTTTGCCGCAGGAATGCGTCGGTTGCCGGATTGGCTTGAACGTTAGGTCCATGGTCGATGAAGTCCCGGACTGGAATACGACCGGCGACTTCTGCCATACCGCCAAAGTGATCCAGATGCCAGTGGGTCGTGATCAAGTGATCGATCTGGCTCAGGCCGGCATCCTGTACTGCAGCCATGATGCGTCCAGCGTCCCGTGCCGCCGCGTTCAAATGCCCTGTATCGATGAGAAGCGATTCCCCGACCGGAGTGACGAGCAGTTTGGCGCTACCGCCTTCGACATCGATGACATAAATATCCAATGTCTTCGATGTCTGGCTCATGGATACTGAAAACGCGGTAATTAGCAGGATCGTCGCCAGAATCGCGGAAAGTCGGCGTCTAATTGTTTCTCTCATGATGAAGCCGGGAGAAATATTGAAGCGCCTTGCGGGTCTTCGTTTCCTGCATCATGGTGATGCTGATTCCACATTGCTTCAGAAATGAGCGCAGCTCAGCTAACACCTGAAATGTCTCATCCGGAGACGCTTTGGTCGACAACTCGAGGATTCGTGAAGCATCTGGATAGAACCAGACCTCTGCTGCCAGAACGCCGTCGAAACTTCCGGGCGTAAATTTCAATTTCGCGACATTGATGGGCCCGAATGGCAGGAGACGGTCCAGACTCAAATCTTTCGGAGCATGTTCCTTGAAGAATGCGCGTTGTTCGTCCGTGAACAACTTGCGAACCGGTCCCTTACCCAGGAGTGTCAGCTTCACGTCGGCGTTGTTTGCCTTTCCCTTCAGCGAGCCTGAACAGACGAACGCTCCGGGCATCGCATCCAGTTCGACATTGAAGCTGCCCTTCTGCCGGAGCTTGCTGGAAAGCTTGTTCGGTATTACAGGCCGGAGTTTGACAACGGTGTCTCCGCCTCCACGAATCCGTCGAGCGCGCACGATTAACCCGCTCCGGTTCAGCTTCAGGTCAGGCGTGTCAAAGAAAACCACCTGCCGGAACTCGGCGTCCAGAACATCCATACCGAGCGCCATGATTGCGGATCGATGATCGGATTCCTGGACCGTCAGCTTCAGTTCGACACTATCGCAGTCTTTGAGAACAATGAGTGCCTTTGCGATGTCATCATCAGTGAGTTTTGCCGAGCGCCGCTTCATGACTTGAACGCAAGCATTCCGCGGTCCGATAACCTTCAATAACCACAGGTTCCGTACTTTTCTGCGACGCCGTCAGGAAAATTGCGTAGCGTTTGAAAACGGCAACTCTTCAGCTCCCCCGAGTGCGCTTCGAATTGCTCACAGGCTTGTCCATTGGAGAACACTATGCAGTCTCAAGGATGGATCTCGGCAACTCTGCTCCTGACGATGTTCGCAGGCATATTCTCTGCTGCGCTAATCGCATTCGAGTTTGGTCTCAGGTTCGGCAAGTGGAGACGCGAGCAGCCGCATCCGGAATCGGAAGCTGCGGCGCGAGTCATCGTTACAGGTATTCTGAGCATGCTCGCTTTTGTGGTCGGCTTCACTTTTCGGCTCGGCACGGATCACTTCGATGCGCGAAATCAGGCACTGCACAATGAAGTGATCTCCATCGGAACGGCGTATCACCGCGCGGATTTGCTGGCGGAGCCGGAGCGGACAAAGTTACGCAATGGATTGCGGGAGTATGTTGATCTGCGACTGCAAGGCACGAAAGCAATCAACCTTTGATCGATCTGAAAGTTCGGCTTACTCCATTGGACGATAAAGCCCAGGAGTAACATCGGATGGCACCGGGGATGGAACACAAGAAGCACAAGAGGCACAAGGTCTCTTCTTGCAGCTTTTGTGCTTCTTGTGTTCTGTCCCCCGACGTTCTGCCTTTTGCAAACCGCCGCTCACTGCTTGCGATTTGCCTTGTCCTGCTACTCCATTCGGCTGCGGCCTATGCTCAGAATCTCGGACACAAACTGCCGGGCCTGCTCGGACTGGATGCCGGGCGGATCCCTGAACCCGGCCTCTATGTCATCGACCGGGCTGGAATTTACGATGCCGACAAACTACGGGACCGAAACGGACGCCTGATTGGGCCGTTGAATCTGGTTGCCTACTCAAACGCGTTTGGTCTCTCGTATACGTTCAAGTTAACTGACGGGGTTTTTCTGACGACAACGGTGGGTGGGCCCATCGCGGGAATCAAACTCGATCTTGGCAACCGTCAACAAGCGAACCTTGACCTGCTCGGATTAGCCGACCCGTATATCCAACCTGTCCGATTGGGCTGGCGCAAACAGCGTTTCGAGTTGGTGACTTCCTATGGCATCTATCTGCCAACAGATAAGTCCGCACTTGCAGGTGGCTCCGGAATCAGCTCAGGACAGATCACACATCAATTCTCTGCCGGGGGCGCGGGCTACTTTAAAGACAGAACTCGCTTTCTGACGGCACTCGCCAGTTACCAGTTGAATATGCGACAACGCGGCATCGATATTACGCGCGGTGATGCGGTTCAGATCGAGGGAGGACTGGGAACGAAGTTGTTGGGATCCCGGCTGGAAACCGGGATTGCGAGTTATGCGCTTTGGCAGGTGCGCAACGACCGCGGAGCGAATCTGCCGCCTGTACTTCGCGGAGCGCGCGATCAAGTCTACGGAATTGGGCCGGAAGCCGCGATGGTCGTCAAGGCAATTCATGCACAGGTCCGCATACGCTATGAATGGGACATCGGTGTCCACGCGCGACCGCAGGGACAGATCTTCTTCGTCGGTGTCAATTTTCTCGTGCAGAAACCGCAACGAATTCCTTGATCAGGTGCGAGGTCGATCAAAGTTTAGACATCGTGCAGCGCGGTCTGAGCGCTGTGTTCGGTAGCAGTCCCCGCCTAAGTTAGGCAGGGACTGGTCCACCTCGGTACAAGCAAACCAGGTTTACATCGCATCCACTTCATTCAAACCTTTACAAGGCACCATTATGCAGCTCCCAGTTCAACCTGTCTTGGACAGCTCTGGTCATTCGACCGCGCCCACAAAACCTATTTATTCTTCTGTGCGGCTGTCTCGAGGATGTTACGGATTTCCGTCGCAGCTGCACCGCCGCGAATGGCAGGCGGGCCGCCCCGTCCGCCGGCAGCCGCAGGAGGTGCAACGGCAGCAAGACCTGAGGCGCCTGCACCTGAAGCGGCAGGTCGAGCGGGAATGCCGTTCAGGACGTCCAGTGGAGTTCTGCCCGATCCATCGACAAGATCCGCGCGAGCGCCATGATCGAGTAAATAACGCACCATCTCGGCATTACCGGACTGAACAGCGGCATGAAGCGCTGACATTCCTTCGAAAGTGGAAGGCTGCCGTGCGATACGCATGGAATAGCTGGCAACTCCCGTTACCTGGGAATTCACATCCGCACCATGCTGGATCATAAGGTCGAGAAGTGCGGTGTTGGCCGCAGTTCCACCGCCACCACCGCGGCCGCCGTATGGGTTCACATTGGCGGCGAGCAGGAACGGGGTCGTTCCCATGCCGATGATGTTCGGATTGGCGCCTTTGTCGAGCAATACACGAATCACTTCCATGTCATTGTTCACGACCGCGCGAAACAAGGGCGTGGTTCCGGTGCTGAGGAGAGGATCGCTGAAACGTCCGCCCTGATTGCTCGGCCGACGCATGCTCAGCTGTGTATTCGGATCGACGCCGGCTGCCAGCAAGGCATTGATGATCTCCATACTCGAAACCGCAGGACCGCTTCCGCCGGAAGCTGCAGCAACGCCCGCGCCGCCGCGACCGCCAGGACCACCTTGACCGCCCCGGCCACCCGCGCCTCTGCCGCCGGCCGCACCTTGACCTGCGCCAGCCGGACCTGCGGCACCTCGGCCCGCCGCGGCCTGACCCGCAGGAATCGCAGCGGCACCTCCACCACCGGCGCCACGACCACCGGCGCCGCCTCGGCCTCCCCCAAAGCCGGCAGCTCCGGCTCCAGCAACTACTTTTTTATCCACGGCGATGTAAAGCGCTGTGCGTCCGTACACGTCCCAGGTATGGGGATTGGCGCCGTGATCGAGGAGGAACCTGGCGACATCGTTATGACTGTTGTCGAGGGCGATCATTAAAGGAGTCACAGCTTCCGGTGTAGGCAGGTTGACGTCAGCGCCAGCACCCACCATCGCTTCGACGCATGCGTAACAGCCGCCGCGCGCCGCATACAGTAAAGCAGTCAGTCCACCGTAGGCATGATACTGGGCACGGGGCTCCGAGGTGATCTGACTCGGCCAATCGGTAAATTTGGCGCGGGCGTTCACATTGGCACCCTTTGCCAGAAGAACCTTCACCATCTCTGCCGCATTTCGATTCGCAGCGGCAGCCCACATCAGGGGAGTCTGGTCCTGAACCTTTTCTACGGCGTTGACGTTTGCGCCGGCATTAACAAGCATTTGCACAATCGGCAGATTGGAGTTCTTAATGGCAAGCATCAGTGCGGTCTCACCGTCGTCGTTGGCGCCTTCGGGTCCGGACCCCGCGTCGAGGAGCATCTTGACCAGACGGGGATCCTCGACTTTGACGGCTTCGGCAAGCGGCGTCGAACCGAACTCATTCCGGACATCCACTTTCGCCTTCTTTGCGATCAGCGCTTGCAGTAAATCATAGTCGACGCGATAGACGGCCCATTGAATCGGCCGCGTCCCGTCGGGTTGCGCCTCGTTGACGTCGGCTCCCGCCTGGATCATGTCGAAGGCTGCCTTGCTGTTGCCGGCCTGAATCAGGCTGGCCAGCTTTCCTTTCTGAGCCTGAGAGCGGAATGGCGCAACCACCGCGACTGTACAAAGAATGGCGAGAATGAAACGCTTCACTCGTTCCTCCAGGAATTAGGCACAATACTCTTCACTTAACTACGCGAGGGGAAGGAACCACAAGAAGCACAAGAGGCACAAGACAATCTTGTGCCTCCTGTGCTTCTTGTGGTTCCTTCCCGCTTAAACAACATTCGGGTCCAGCTTGTTATGATTCCCCCACAACCCTTTGCATGCCGCATAAAGGAACTTGTAGGGATCCTTCCAGGTCCGCGCGAGGCCTTTCATGACGCCTCCATCCAGCATCTCCTGGGGACCTTCGCCTTCACGAACCTGCTTGAACAATCGCTGCCGGACTTCTTCCATCAGGTCGCGCTCTGCTTTGAAGTCCGCGCGCGTCATCACGGGGCCCGAACCGGGAACGATTTTCGTCTGGTCGTTGCCGATCTTGAGCAACAGATCCATGGCGTCGACACGGCCGCCGATCCAGGCACCGGTAATCCAATCCAGTTCGGGATCCTTCAGGGGCGATGCCACATCACCAACGGCGAGAACATTAGAGTCTTTGAAATACACATATGCATCGCCGCCGGTATGCGCTTCGACCAGGTAACCGTAATCGATCTGTTCTCCGCCGGCTTTCATCGATCCCGTATAAAAGAACGATTCCGTCGGCCACGCCGCCTTCGGGCGCGCTTTCTCATAACGATTTTCAGCAGGCAGCCAGTAATCGTTCGCCATCCACTGACGCGTACGGTCGTGCGCGATGATTTTTGCGCCCGCCGCGGCGAACAGTTCGTTATTACCGGATTGATCGAGATGGTAATGAGTATTGAAGAGGGTGTGAACCCTCGAATTGGCCCCCGCGCCCGGCAGCCCTTTCAGGGCGGCAACGAGTTTGTCGCCGTACTTGGGAACACCGCTGTCCACCAGCAACAGACCGTCGCCAGTCGAGAACGCGACGACATTGGTGCCGCCGCCATCGACTACCGAAATCTTGTCGGTCAAACCACGAATGCCGTTAGCCGCGGCCGCTTGTTGACCGGCGCGAGCCAGGGGAGATGCCCAAAGCGTGATCACGCCGGACATCGCGCCTTTTAGTAATTGCCTGCGATCCACTCTTACCTCCGTTGCTAGCGTCGGGCCCACCGGCCAGCCCATTTCGGTACACCGCCTTTACGTCCCACTGCTCTCCATCGAGTGCGCTCCGCGGCGGCCTTCTTGATTGGGCAATGGCCGGTCCCCCCACGCCCTCGCGATACTAAAGCGCTGAAATCATGCCGGTGCTGTCGGCGAACTTGGCCTGTTCGATACCCGCTTTGTTCAAAAGCGTCAGGTGCACGTTGGCCAACGGCGTCCGCTCCGGCATGGTGATGTGCTGGCCGCCCAGTTTCATCTTGCCGTTACCCCCGCCGACGATGACGGTCGGAATCGGATAGTTGCCGTGCTGGTCGCTGTTGCCCATGTTCGATCCATAAAGGAAGATCGAATGATCGAGCAGCGAGCCGTCGCCGTCGGGCGTGTCCGCCATTTTCTTCAGGAACGCGGCAAAGCGATCCATATGCCAGGTCTGAATCTTCACCAGCTTGTTGATTCGTTCCAGGTCGTTCGCATGGTGCGACACCGGATGGAAGGAATCCGGGATGCCGATGTGGTTATAGGTCTGGTTTGTGCCTTCAGCCACCATGATGTAGGAAACGACGCGTGTCAGGTCCGCCTGATACGCCAGCGTGATCAAATCGAACAGAAGATCGACCTGCTTGTCGAAATCGTCAAGCACTCCGATCGGACGCTCGGGAAGCTTCATCTTGGACGTATCCTGTGAGGCGACCAGCTTCGTGCGGCGCTCGATTTCACGAACGCTTTCCAGATAGCCGTCGAGAGCGACGCGATCTGCGGCGCCGAGCTCCCTTTGAAACGCTTTGGTCCCGTCCATGATCAAGTCGAGCAGGCTATCCGTCTGCTTGGCGATCTGGACCCGTTCCAGCGGCGTGGTCTCGCCGAATAACTGGTTAAAGACTTTCTTCGGGTTGTACTCCATCGGAAGCGGCGAGCTGGCATCGCGGAACGACAGCGTCGTATAAGGTCCGCCGTTGCCTGCCGCCTGTTGAACCGTGGTTTCCGAGGATACTTCCAAAGAGGGCAGCGTGGTGTCCTGGCTGATCTTCTTGGCGATGAGTTGATCGAGAGTCGTGGCCAGACTGGCACCGCCTCCCTGGCCCGGACGGGTGCAACTCAGCCAGGTCGCAGGATTCAGCGTGTGTACCGATCCGGCGCTGGCGTCGTTTACAAGATTGCCGACAGTCGAGACATATTTCTTGAAGGGCTCCAGCGGCTGCATGATCGCATTCAGTTTGAAGTCGGCGCCCGCTCCGCTGGCTGTCCATCGATCCATAGCCGGGCCGTGAGCCGTGTTGTACATGATGGCGCCGTGAGGAATATAGAAAAAGCCTGCGCGCAGCTTCGCAGCGGCAGCGGTCTTGGACTGTGCAGTAGCTGCCGGAACCATGGCATCCAGGAACGGCAGGGCCAGAGTAACACCAGCGCCCTTCAGCACCGTTCTGCGGGATATATGTTTCTTCGTTATGAACATGTTTTATCTCCCTTTCAAGACCGATGAATCCGTATTCGCAGGCACAGCCTTCGCCACGCTCGCTTTCGGAGCAGGAGCCGGGGCCTGTTTACGAAACGCATCTGTGTGCACGATACCAAGAACAAGTGAGGACAGCGTGTAGTTGTCTTTTGCAGCGCCACGAACGACGGAGCGCACCTGCGGCATATCGAAATACTCCAGCTCGCGATTGATCGCATACTGCATGAGTTTTTCGGTAAACGCCTGAGCGAAAATCGCGGGACGGCTTACCAGCTGGGCCCGCAGTTCGTTGATGCCATTGATGGCGATACCGTTCGGCAACACGGTGCTGGCATCGATCGGGGCGTTCTCAGCCTGCGGATCGGTCGTTCTCCAGCGGCCGATCGAGTCGAAGTTCTCGAGCGCCAGACCGGTCGGATCAATCACACCATGGCACTGCCTGCACGAAGCTTTGTCGCGATGCTGCTCCAACCGCGCCCGGACCGTTTTCGGCTTTTCGCCCGGAGGCTGCGAAAGATTCGTCTCGACGTTTGGAGGAGGAGGTGTCGGCGGCGTGCCCTGAAGCCTGCCCAGACACCCATGCGCCGCGAAGCACCGGAGACGTGCGGTCTGGATACGAAGTCCTCATCAGTACTGCGGCCTTGCCGAGCAATCCAAAGCGGGATTCATCGGTCAAATCGATCTTGCGGAATTGCGGCCCGCTAACGCCTTCGATACCGTAGTGCTGCGCCAGCCGGTTGTTGACGAACGTCTGCCTGGCCGTCAGCAGATCCACGACGCTGCGATTTTCCAGCAGGATGCTGCTCATGAAGGATTCCGCTTCTCTGCTGAAATCCTCACGCAACGCATCGTTGAACTGGCCAAAGATTTTCGGATCCGGCTTGACGATATCCAGATCGTCGAGACTCAGCCATTTCATCGCAAAACTGCTGACCAGACTCGAGGCGCGCGGATCGCTGAGCATCCGCTTCACCTGCGCGTCGAGCACTCCAGGCTTGCTCAAGCCCTTCGAGATGGCCAGATTCAGCAGCTCGTCGTCCGGCCCGGAACTCCAGAGGAAGAAGGACAGGCGCGACGCCAGTTCCAAATCCGTAAGCGCGAACTCCGTATTGGGTTTCGTTCCTTCGGGGCCACGAATCGCGCGATAGAGAAACTCAGGGCTTGCCAGCACCGCGGCGACAAGCCGCTCCACGCCCTGATCGAAAGTCGATCCGGCTTTGTTTGCGGCGTCACCCGGTTGGGCTTGCGCTTCGCGCCGGCCGGCTTCATAGAAAGGCATCAGCCGCAGAAGGTCGGCTTCCGTCACAGGGCGGCGGAAGGCGCGCTTCGCCAGGTTTGAGGCGATCTGTCTGGCGCAAGCCGGTTCTCCGACCGTCTTCGGATCGCAGACAAAAATCAGGGCGCGGCCCGGAGTTGAAACCCCCGTCACTTTGTACGGACCGACAATCTCGACGTCGCCGAGACCGGGGACGTTGCCGCCGCCGAATCCGCCACCCGTGCTTGCCGTGGATTCAAAGCGCGAGCGCTCGATGAACCCGATCACCACGTCGTGTACACCGGCCTGAACCTGGATCGGAACTTTCTGGAATCGCTCCACAATCTGCGCCCGCCCGTCGCCGGCTTTGCGATTGTTCAGCATGAGGTCTGCAAGTCCGCCGATCGGCTTTTTGAACATGATCTTGCCGTCGATCGTCATGACCAGAGTGCTCTCGTTTTCCAGGCTGCCCGTATAGAGACCGACCGTCTGATCGGGAAAGAGGATGTTGATCCGGTATTCGCCGTCGGCCGGGAAATTGTGTTTGAAGCGGATGCCACCGTTTTCGCGAATGCCGAGGGGCATCGCTTCCCCGCCCCGATTGGCTGCGACGGTGTACTTCACATTGTCGAGGCTCGGATCGCCGACTGCCAGTTTTGCAATCGAGCGGGCCGCGGCGACATATTGATCGACGAACGCCGGTGAAACGGTGAGCGCAGCCGCGTTATTGTCGAAGCCTCCGATTTTGATGTCCTGTGGCAGGATGTCCTTCGCCTTAACATCCACGCCGACAAGGGCTTTAACCGCAGCGGCATATTCCGTTCGATTCAATCGCTGGACGGGTACATGTCCGGCCTTCGGACCGGTGGGGTGGCTGTCGAGACTGGTCTCCAGCCATCCCATCAGACTGTCCACGTCCTTCTGATCGGGCTGCCGACTGCCCGGAGGCGGCATCAGACGCCCCCGCAGTTTCCGTAAGGCCTTCTCCCAGACTTCGGGGTGCTCGTAAGGCGCCTGCACATTCATCGCATCCAGGCCCAGTCCGGCTGCCGGGGTGGGCAACTTGGAGTTGTGGCACCCCGCGCAATAGGTATTGATCATCGTCTGATATTGCTCGGGCTGGCCGGCAGCGGAAGACGAAGCCGCAGGAGGCTGTCGATTGGACGGTTTGGACGACCGTCCTGCTTTTAGCACCGCCGGCGACGCGGTCAGGAGGCCGAGAACCACGCAGACAAACAACCATCGCTTCATAATTGAAACCTAATTCGTCCCGGAATTGATCGATCGATTCATTGAAATAATGACGGCAATCCTTGTATCACTGCTGCCAAAGCCCTGCAAGAGCAATGCTTTAGAGGCTCTTGCCCTCACTTGCCTGTACGTCTGGAAACTCATTCTGGTTGCAAGGTAGCCGAAAATTCCCCGGTCGAGATTCGCGCTACGAAACATGGGCGCCACACCTTCGCGACCGGCGCCCCAATCCATTCTCCGGCTTGAGGTATTCTTAACGCAGGAGACATCAAGGAAATGCTTCACGAGGATTTCTCTGTCATTTACTCCGGCAACATTGTCCAGGCGGACCTTCTCAAATGCGTACTGGAAGGTGCCGGCATCGAGACTATGCTCGAGGATGAGTTTGTAGGAATGATCGCCCCCTACGCCACATCCCCAGGAGGTCTTGGCGCCGTAAAGGTTGTCGTCGCAAACGACGACCTTCATCAAGCGCAGGCCATTGTCGAAGAGTTTCTGAAGAGCAGGCCGTTCAAGCTGGTGTGAAGCACACCGTCACCAGTCCCGAGAGTGGCATCCATCCACTCCACGACGATCATCGAAGTCCCACAGCGAGAAAAACAATACCGCTGCCGCTCTCGGTAATTCTTCCAGCCAGGGAATCAGGTCCAACAAGACGTCATCGATAAGAGCAACACAGATAAGCACCAGTGACGGTGGCATCCAGGTCGCACTGACGTGGCCGGTCGATTGCCAAATCAGGAACGGTTTGATTTGAAGTTCTATCGAAAGGAAACTTTTATGCCAACAAACATGGATCTGAACACTGCTACGGAAAACGAACTGACGGCCGTTCAAGGAATCACTAAAGAACATGCCCGGAAGATCCTGGAGCATCGTACTCAGAATGGTTCGTTCAAAAGCTTTGACGATCTGAAGCGTATTCCCGGAATTGCCGGCTACATGCTGGAATCCCTCAAGCGCCAGGGATTCACCGTCGGAGGAAAAGCCGCCTAACCCTCCCACTAAGCGCTGCGTTCATCAAAGCCTGCCCATGCAAAGTGGGTAGGCTTTTTGCATTTCGGGGACTGCGGGAACCAATAAGCCTTGGACCTCACCTTAGCTCTATGTTATAAAGTCCTTCATGATACGCCCCGACATGCCGTCCAGAACGAAGCTTCTGGCATTAGCCCTCACCGAATGCCTGAAGAGCGAGAGACTCGCTCACCGCCGCGGCTTCACCGGCGTTCCGATTTCCTCCAGCACCACACGACCAGGAATTCATTGATCACGAAAAGCGTGCCGAAGAGGGTTTTGTTGTTGCGCGCCAGCCACGGAGGTAAATAAATATCAAAACTATCCCGACGATCTTCGGTATATCGCGCCGCTACATCCGTCAGCGGACATCGGCCATGATTCATCGCCAGAACACAGCCTTCGGCAAGAATGATGATCGTGAGGATCACGACCAAATCGAAGCGACGGCGCAGCGCGAAAAATGGCAACGCGACAATGCAACCGGCAAGTACCGCCCATACCAAGGTGTGAAGAGCTTTAATGAGCGTCAGCATCGGCCGGCGCAGCATAGCCGACATATCCTTGTAGCCGCAATAATTCTGCGACGCTCATTCGACTTCGATCGGTAGAAGTTTCGCGCTCCGCGACTTTCTCGGGATCAACCCGGCGAAAGTTGCGGAGCGCGAACTTTATGAGGGGGGCGAAGCAGTGGAGTAACTTGCTGTAGCAGTTATGGGGTAGGTTTGGGGCGGTTAAATCTCCGGATCCAAAAAATTTTCTCGGGGGCCCGCTTCGCCAAGCGCAAAGAGAATCCCCTGAAGATACGCTTCCATTTCCCGCTGCTGGATCGTCAGGCGGACTGAAGAGCCGAAATCCAATTCCGGGTTCGTCAATTCAGCGGCGACTTGATGGATCTGTGCTTTAGCGATCGCGATTTCATACGACACCTGATCTTCATCGATCTCGATCGTCTTTATTGAAGGCGCTTTGGCAACAATGGTACTCATGCAACTGATTGGAAGCGCGCGTTCGAGCGCGTCTCTCGAATATAAAGTTGAGCTAGGAGCAGAGAATGTACGGCGTCGGTCAAATCGCTCAGGGCGTTCTGAAAACCGTTGTCGTAATCCCCGCCACGATAGACACGGCTCAGTCCCAGATAACTTTTCAGCACGGCCATTTTCTGAACCAGGTCCTTGTCGCGCGTGCGCAGAACAAGAGCCTGTGCGACCTCAAGGATCTCCGTCGCGTGCGATAGGTCCATACCTGAGCCTGCGAATGTGACCATCTCTTGCATACGCCTTGTCTTAGGCAAACCGGATGCCATCCAACAGTTGCTGTGTTTTCTTAAAGATAGCCAGGACGGGCTGCCAGATTTTCCATTAATTTACTTTAACGGCAGTCAACGGACTGGACAGCCGGCAAACGGTCTCACGTTTGCTCGAACACAGCCCGACATTCTCTGCCAATAACGAAATCCGAAGGAGAACTTGATGAAACGATTCACGATGCTGGCTTTAGGAACCGCGTTGAGCATTGCCCTTGCGGTGCCCGCCTGGTCGCAGACTACCACTCCAAACACCACCAAGCAGTCCACCACGACTCCTAAGAAGGAGACTAAGGAAGAGAAAAAGGCTCGAAAAGAAGCAGAACGGGCAAAAAAGAAGACGGATAAGGATGCCAAGAAAGGCACATCAAACCCAACCAACACATCCAATAAGAACAATACGCCGACGAAATAGCTGCTTTGTAACGCCCAGGTGAAGGAACCACATGAAGCACAAGACGCCTTTTTGTGGCTCCTTCTACCTCGCCAGAAATAATGCAGTCGTTTTGTTTTGACAGCGCTGACAGCGAGTGGTACCTCTTCGTTCATGAAAAAGACACCCTCGCTCTTTTTCGCCGCCGCTTCGATGTTTCTCTTCTGGGCGCAATCCGGAACTATCGGGCTCACCCAGACCGTGCGTCCCGCCAATACGGCTGCCCGGCCGGCGCCGCGCTGGCCCGATGGAAGGATCAACCTCAATTCTCCACCAGGGGAAAAAGGACTGTGGGGAGGCAGCGGCCGTCTGGCGGTTAATCCGAAAAGTTACGAGCCGCGGACAACGCTTAATGCGCCGATTCACATCGATAACGTCCCGCTTCAGGACTGGGCAAGAGCCCTCGTCGATTACCGACATTCGAACTTCCTGAAGGATGAGCCGTACACCCGATGTAAACCGTCACCGGGACCGAGAGAATGGACTACAGCGTACGGCTTTGAAATTCTGGACCTCCCGGAACTTCAGCGCATTTTCGTTCTCAATAATGGCGGACCCCATAGCTTTCACATTATTTATATGGATGGGCGGCCGCATCCGGCAGGAAAGGATCTCATTCCAAGCTATTACGGACACTCCATCGGGCGCTGGGAAGGCGATAGCCTGGTCATCGACACTGTCGGCTTTAACGAAAGGGCCTGGATGAATCGGGACGCGCTGCCTCACACCGACAGACTTCACCTCATCGAACGCTTGACGCGGGTGGATTTGGCTACGTTGAAATACGAGGTCACCATCGACGACCCAGGCGCCTACACGGCTCCCTGGACGACAGGTTTTTCGCTCCAGTGGACCTCCGGACCGGAATTGTTCGAATACATCTGCCAGGAAAACAACCACGGGCCCGAGCTTATGATCGGAGCCGAACAGTCCAGCGATCGCAGTAGTCCCATCATCCCGTAAGCGCGTTCGATGCAGGCGCGGTCATAAACCGCACCTGCATCGACGGCGGTAATAGAAGACGGTGACACACGTCGGACCGTCGCTCTGACCAGATACTGGCGCACACTTCCACTCGTTCGCATCGCACCGCGGTCCGCTGACGGCAGCACTGCCGGGAATTCTCGATCGCGTTCGGCTTCTACAATCTGCGCAGACACAATGAAATCGCGCCACGCCCGCGCTTCAATCCTTCATTTCGGTTGCATTCCAACAGCTCGTGGAAACGTCAAAAGACATTCGGTGACGCAATTGCTTAATTTCAATGTCGTAACAAGATTGCGAGCCGAAAAACGATGAAGAGGTAGAGATGTCGCGTGAGGAATCTGTATCACCGGAGGGGTTGCCTGAACAATGGGACGGAATAGAACATCATCGGGATTGGTGGAAGCCGTTCCGGACCAATCTGCTGGTTCTCAAAAACAATTCTCGATGGGTCATGTTGACGGTGCTGCCCGTCGTGTTTGCCACCGTTGGTCTGTTTGAGGCTCGCACTTCCGAAATCGAAGCGAGAGTCCTGTCCTCGATTGCCGCAAAGTTGTCCTATCGGATCGGTCCTGGCCGGAGCCAGAGTATCGCCTTCCCCGCCGGCGGACCTTTTAATGAGTCGCGCGGTTACGCTGGCCTTCCCGAATTTGAACATCGCCTGACGGACGCCGGGTTCCGCATTGTGGCACAAGCGCGCCTTTCGCCGGAACTTGAGCGCCTCGCGCATTGGAAGATCACGCCCCCCTTTCGCGAACCGGCGGCAACGGGTCTCGTCGTCCGCGGCGAGAATCGAACCGTTCTCTACGATGCGGGCTCACGCGAACACATCTTTAAGACGTATGAGGATATTCCGCCGGTAGTTGCCAAGGCTTTGCTGCTGGTTGAAAACCGTGAACTGGAGGATTCTTCCGATTTCTCCACGCGGAACCCCGTGGTCGACTGGGGACGGCTCGGCAAAGCCGGACTGATGTATGCCGGTCATAAACTGGGCCTTCCATTCCCCGTGGAGGGCGGCAGTACTCTCGCGACGCAGATCGAAAAATTCCGCTATGCCGATGGCGGACGAACCAGTTCCGCGACCGATAAACTGCGGCAGATGGTCAGCGCCAGCCTGCGCGTTTACCGTTCCGGCCCCGATACCCGCGCCGAACGACGCCAGATCGTGTTGGACTATATGAATTCCGTGCCGCTCGCTGCAGCGCCGGCATACGGAGAGGTCTACGGCTTAGGGAACGGCCTCCACGCCTGGTTCGGCATCGACCTGGATGAGGCCCGCGCAACGTTGGCCGAACCTGGAGCCGACGCCGAAAAAGCTCACATTTTCAAGCACATGATGGCGCTCATCTGCGCCGCCCGTGCGCCGTCCTTTTATCTGGTAACAAATCGCGGAGCCTTGGAAGCCCGGGTTGATTTCTATGTACGCCAGCTCGAAAGTAATGGCGCCATCCCCGCCGATTTCGCCCGAAACGTCGCGGCCGTCCCGCTCGAATTTCTGCCGCATGCCCCAACGCCCCAGGCCATCCCGTTTGTCGAACGAAAAGCGACCAACGCGTTCCGCACCCATCTGCTCGCCCAATTGGGCATCCCCGATCTTTATACGCTGGACCGGCTCCACCTGGAGGCCGACACGACATTGAATGTTCACGTACAGAATGAGGTCCTGCGGCTCTTCCGGAAAATGCAGGATCCCGCCTTCGTCGAAGCCCAGGGCCTGCGGCAGAAATACCTGCTGCCGCGAGGTGATCCCTCTCGGGTCACCTACAGCTTCACTCTGTTCGAGCGGACCCCTGCCGGTAATGTGCTCCGGGTTCAGGCCGACACGCTCAATCAGCCTTTCGATCTCAACGAGGGCATGAAGCTGGAACTCGGAAGCACGGCAAAGCTGCGCACGCTGGCGCATTACCTCGAGCTGGTTGCCTCGTTGTATCACGAGTTTCATGACCTCGACACTCCAGCTCTGACCAGGAAGGCGCAAACGGTGCACGACCCGATCACCAAATGGGCCGCTGAGACCATGGCGGGCGATCGGAATATCGACCTTCCAACGCTGCTCAACCGATCGTTGGATCGTCAGTACTCGGGAAACCCCGGAGAGGTTTTCTTCACCGGAGGAGGGGCCCACGTCTTCGCGAATTTCGAAAAGGAAGAGAACGGACAAAGTTTCAACCTGCGCGATGGACTCGCGCAATCCGTCAATCTCGTATACATCCGCTTGATGCGGGATATCGTCCATTTCCACGAAGCGCGCCTGACCTACGATCCCGACAGCATTCTGAACAACCCGGATGATCCGACACGTCTGCGGATGCTGAAAGAAATCGCAGATAAAGAATCCCAGCATTTCCTGTTTGAAGCCTTCAAAGACTATCGGGGACAGAACCTCCAGGCAATTGTCGAGAAGCTTCTGGGAACTCGCAGCACGTCCGCACGCCATCTCGCCATGCTCTACTTTGCCTGGAATGCTCGTGGAGACGCAGCCGGTCTCGCCCGATCGTTGCAGACGCTCGGCGTCTCTGTTTCGAACGACGAGGCGAGCCATCTTTTGAAGTCGTACGATCCTGCCCGCTTGAATATTTCCGATTATGCATTTCTGCTGAATCGCAATCCGCTCGAACTCTGGGCTGCGGGACAATTGGCTCAGGATCCGTCAGTGTCCTGGGACGACCTTTTGAAACGCAGCGGCGATGTTCGAGAAGTCGCATCGCGATGGCTGTTCCAGACGAAGAATCGGACGAGCCCAGGATCTCCGACTGCACATACGTGTCGAGGAAGATGCCTTTGCGCGCATGACTCCTTACTGGCAGCGTCTGGCGTTCCCCTTCGATCATCTTGTTCCGTCCTACGCAACCGCAATTGGAAGTTCGGCGGATCGCCCGGTCGCGTTGGCAGAATTAATCGGCATCATTGTCAATAATGGGATGCGGCTTCCGATCGTGCGCGTCGACAAACTGCGTTTTGCCGCCGACACTCCTTATGAAACGGTTTTCGAACCTCAGCGCCGGGACGGTGAACGCGTCATGGAACCAGAAGTTGCTCAAGCGCTGCACCTGGTTCTCACAGGCGTCGTCCAGGACGGTACGGCCAAACGCCTCGCTCATGTCTTCGTCGTCTCCGGAAAAGAAATTGTCACTGGTGGCAAGACCGGCTCCGGCGACAACGAATACAAAACCCGGCGGTACTCGAAAGCGATCAGCCGAACCGGCACGTTCGCCTTCTACATTGGCGACCGATACTTTGGAGTCGTTACGGCATACGTTGGAGGAGACAACGCGGCCAATTACGTCTTTACCAGCGCTCTGCCCGTAACCGCTTTGAAATTGCTGGCCCCCACGCTTCTCTCCTCGCTCCCTGACCTGAACCAAACGAGGTTCTAGCCCAGCGCGGTCATAGACCGCGCCTGCAATTTGGAAAAACTCAGATTGCAGGCGCGGTCTATGACCGCGCGCTTTACTCATTTTGCCTATATGTAACAATGGTGTCCGCGCCTGTTTGTTTGGTCGCTCACTTGCAGCGCAACTTACTCGGCGCGTTGGGTTTATTGGACTTAGGCGATAATCAAAGGAGGACTCAATGAAATTTTCCCTGCCCGCACCAATCAGGCTTGCTGTTGTCACCCTTATTGCAGGAAGTCTATTCATTTGCCAGATGGCATATGCGCAGGCTCCAATCGTGACGCATGATGAATTGAAACAAGCGCTGGTCAGTGCGGCGAACACCCGCAAAGAGAATCTCGAGCAGGTGAAATCATTCTTTTCGAGCGATCCGGCGCGCAAAGCGATGACGGCAGCCAACCTGGATTCCGATCGCCTGCAAAAAGGTCTGTCGACATTGAGCACTGAAGAACTGATGAAGCTCGCTGCGCAGACCAGGCAGATCCAGAACGATTTCGCAGCAGGTGCCCTTACGAATCAGCAGATCACTTATATCCTGATCGCTCTCGGCACAGCGGTGATTGTCTTGATCGCTGTGAGATGACCGCCTGGATCGGGCTGCTTCTGCTGCAGGCCGCCGCCATAGGCGGCGGCCCATGGCTTGACGTCCCTTTCGTTCATCAAGGAAAGGACGGCTGCGGGTCGGCTGCTCTCTGGATGCTGATGCAGTACTGGAAACAGCCAACCCGCAAGGTTGAAGACATCCAGCAGGAGTTGTATTCGAGGGAGGCTCACGGCATCTACGCAAGCGAGATGGAGCGATACCTCAAGGACCAGGGTTTCCGAACCTTTGTCCTCACCGCGCATGGGACGACCTGGCCGATCATCTTAATCAGGGCCGGCCGCTGATCGTCTCGCTCGAACGCAATCGCCTCGGCGTGCCGCTGCACTACGTTGTCGTGGCGGGCATCGATCGGGAACGTGAAATCGTATGGCTGAATGATCCGGCGGTTCGGAAGCTTCTGCCGACTCGACGCGCGGAATTCGAGAGGCAATGGAAAGCAACAGACAACTGGACATTGCTGGCACTCCCTCCACAGGCGGCGCCCGTTCCCGTTACTGAGCCCTCCCTGCCGGCCACGGTCGATTCACCGGAAATGGCAATCGCCAGCGCGGCGTTTCGATCCGAGAATTTTCCAGAAGCCGAAAAGCAGCTGAGATCGATCCTGCGCACCCGGCCGGCCGATCGTTTCACTAACGATTTCCTGGCAACGACCTACGAACTCGATGGCAATTTCGATGCGGCTCTGAAGTACTGGAATCGTGCAGCGAAACCCCGAGTCCGTGACATCCAGATCGATCCTCCGCTACAGATCGATCCTGTGCAATTGGACAGCATCTTCGCTTTTTCGCGCGCGAGCGTTCTGACTTCGGAGACGTATGAAGAGACGCGGCGGCGCTTAGATGCTCTCGGCATTTTTTCGGGATATCGGATCGAACTGACGCCAACAAACGGCGACGAATTCGATATGACCTTTCGCGCGGCGGAAAGAAACGGGCCGCGTTTTCTGTCGTGGATCCGAGGGCTGCCGTACCAGACGGTCTATCCGGGATGGTGGAATCTCGGAGGCCGGGCAATCAATGTCGAATCGCTGATCCGCTGGGACCGCAACAATCGGCGCGGCCAAATCTCCTTCTCTTTGCCTCTGCGCCGGGACTCAAAGATCGGATTTCGCGTCCAGACGGATGTGCGTAAAGAGAACTGGCTGGTTGACAACGGCGGTTTCAACTTACATCGTTCGGAAGTCAGTGCTGAAGTGCGCGCGATTTTCGCTCGTGGTTGGGACTGGAGCAGCGGACTGAACGTCAGTACCATCGGGCGTTTTCAAATGCACTGACGGGGGGGAACTCGATCAGCTATCGGACTGCGGTTCATCGAACGATGATCCGGATTCCTGAAAGACAGTTAAGCGTCGATTCTGTGCTGAAGCTCGAAGTGGGGAAACTCTTCACCTCACCTTCGGAACGGTTCACCCAGCTGCAAGGGGACATCTCACTCAACTGGATTCCCTTCAGCCGCCGGCATGACGATTACATAACGCGGGTCCGGCTGCGCTCTGGTGAAACGTTCGGCCAGTTGCCATTTGATGGACTCTTCATCGCCGGCCTCGATCGCGACAGCGACCTCCGGCTTCGTGCGCATCCGGCGCTTCGTTCGGGCCAAAAAGGAGCGGCGCCGATGGGTCGCGGCTTCGTTTTGTTGAATTCGGACATCAGCAAGCGGCTTTACTCAAACGGCTTGTTTCGACTCGAGGCAGGACCCTTCCTCGACAGCGCGAGAATTGCTTCGCAACCTCAGGCCTTCGTTGATGCCGGCATCCAGCTGAAAGTTTCCGTCCTCAGCGGATTGACGCTCGGTGTTTCCTTTGGACGGGACCTGCGCACCGGGGGGCATGCGGTCTTCATCGATTAATAGACGCAGCGACCCCGGGTACCAACATCAGACCGCCTGATACCACGAACTCCGCCCACGTCCGAGAAGTTCCAACCGCCCGGCTTGCACCAGTTGCCGCAAGTGCAGCTTCAATGTATTTCGATTCGCCTTCGTCAAAGTCAACGCATCGGCAAGCGTCAACCGCCCATGCTGCCGCACGAGTTGAAGCAGTTGCTCATCGAGCGCCGAAAGCGACCCCATCAGCTTTTCCCTTTTGACCTTCTCTGCAAGGCTGTTTTTCTGCTCGACCAGCGACAGCAGAAAAAACCGCAGCCAGTCCATGAGGTGGGATTCATCACGGTCCAGCGTTCCCTGAGCACTGCGCAGCGCCCGGTAATACTGCTCTCTATTTTCTTCAACGACGCGTTCCAATGAACTGTACGGGACGTATGTATACCCGCTCCGCAGTAAAAGTAAGTTGGTCAGCACGCGCGCAAGCCGGCCGTTGCCATCCTGAAAAGGATGGACCGCGAGAAACCGAACAATAAAAACAGCGATGACGAGAAGCGGATGGTGCGTGTTCCCGGACAATTCCCGATTTGTCCACGCAACCAGTTCCTGCATCAAACGCGGAGTATCGAACGGCGTTGCCGTTTCAAAAATAATGCCGACACTCCGGCCGTGCTGGTCGAATGCTTCAACGTTGTTGACCAGCGTTTTGTAGTTTCCGCGATGATGCTCGTCGCGAGACGAAACCTTGAGCAGAACCCCGTGAAGTTGCTTCACATGGTTTTCGGTCAGCGGAATATCCCGCCACGAATCGAAGACCAGTTTCGTCGCTTCCGCGTATCCCGCCACCTCCTGCTCATCCCGCGTCCGGAAGGATCCGAGGTCCAGGTTCGACAACAAGAGATCTATTTCGCGGTCGGTTAACCGGGCGCCTTCAATGCGAGTCGACGCCCCCACCGACTCGACCGTCGCGATCTGACGCAGCGTGGCAAGGCGCTCCGGCGCCAGTGTTCCAAAAGCCTTCCATGCCCCCTTGAACTCATCGATCTCCCCGACCAGCCGCAACAGGTCGGGCGTAAGCACCAGATTCTTAAATGGTTCCAGCGGCATATCCGTAATTATACCCGAAACTACCCGAACGCTGGATTGGGTAGTTCCGGGTAAATTTGCGGGTATGCCGTATGCGGGGCTTTGCCCAACAGGAACGGGGAAAGAGCACAAGAAGCACAAACACGCCGCAAAAGGCACAAGACGGACGTTCCGAACAATGTTTCTGTGCCTCTTGCGTTCTTTTTGCGCCTTTTGTGCTCCGTCCCGCTTTCATTGGGCAAAGCCGGTATGCCGGTGTGCTGGAACGTCCGGATGTTGTGTTCTGCTGTTTACGCTGCCAGAATCAGCGCAAAGAAAAGGGGGCGTGATGGGTTATATCCAGACCGTACTTGTTGCAGCCGCTTTCGCGGGGGTTCTTCCCTTCCCTGCCGGCGGCCAGGGAGTGGTCATGCAACGCAATCTCTCTCTTCCCATGGCGAAGGCCATCGCCGAGGGAGCGCTCGCGGAATGCAAGGCGAAAGGGTTCAATACGGCTGTCGCGGTTGTCGATCGAGCGGGTCAGGTCATGGTTGTGCTGCGTGACGAACAAGCCACCGTGCAGCAGGTGGAAATGGCGCGGCGCAAGGCATTCACCGCCCGGATGTTCCGCACGACAACGCTCGAATTCCAGAAGCGCACGATGGACCCTGCGAACGCTGCGCAACGCGACGTCGCGGACATTCTTGCGCTGGGAGGCGGCGTACCGATTCAGATCGGAAACGATATCATTGGCGGAGTGGGAAGTTCGGGTTCGAGTCAGGAAATGGACGATGCCTGCGCCAAAGCGGGAGTTGCAAAAGTCGCCGATCTCCTGAAGTAAAGGGACATTTTGATGAAGATGATGAAGGTTCATGTAACCGTCTGGCTGGTGCTGCTGCTCGGGGGTTTTCTGGGGGGATTCATCCCGGAATATCTCAAGAATCGTGAGTTGCGGGCGCAACTGGAAGCTCCGCAGAAAACGATCGATGCCTTGAAACTTCAACTCGGTTTCGGCGAGTTGCGAGACGAAGCCGGTCTGGCGCTGCTTGAACTCTCACGTCAGAACTATGGTCTGGCAAGAGATCACATCGGAGACTATTACAACAAACTGAAAGACCTGACGGAGATGGTCCAGGATCCTGGTCTGAAAAAGTCGCTGCAGGACCTCTCCGCAACGCACGACACGATTACGGCGGACCTCGCAAGCGCCAATGCATCGGCGTTAGCCGCCTGGCAGCCGGTTGTGTTGAAGACGATCGAAACCACGAAGAACGTCAGATAGAGAGCGTTGACCTCAGCTCTCCCAGATAGAGACGCATGCAGCGTGGGGTTCGTAGTCCCCGCCTAAGTTAGGCGGGGACGCCCTCGCGAAGCGCTCCTTATGAATTTCCGCGAAGCGGACCGGATTAATAAGGAGCGCTGCGCGGAAATCCATAAGGTCGCTTCGCGTCTTTGAACAGACCGCCCCGCCTTCGCTGCGCGAAGGCACCCCGCCTAACTTAGGCGGGGACTGGGCCACCAGCATCCGTACCAGGTTTACATCGGAACCAAAACTTTCAAACATTTACAAGTAGCCAATCTGCAGCTCCCCGTCGAACCTGTCTTGGACACGTATGGACTATGACCACACCTGCAATGGGACTCGGTTTATTTCGCCACGCTATCTTTATCGGCGGCACGGCCCCCGCTCAAAACGTTCTCGACGGCGTGATTCCCTTCCTGACAGGCGTATTCGTAGATGTGGTAGTCGGGATCACGGCTCAGCGGGATTTCAACCTTCCATGGTTTGGTATACATGCTGGGGTCATCGATCGTCACCTGATACGTGATGGTCTTGCGGTCGATGCGGGTGAAGCGTTCGACCACGTGAAGCGCTTCGCTTTGCGGAACACCCTTGATGCGGCCCGTCGCAGCGCTGGTTGCAATCCACCCTTTGTCGTTATAGTTCGTAGTGTCGATCACAAGCGTATTCCCATCCCAATGGCCGCGAGAATCGCCATCCCATAATTTAACGGCCGACGGCAGATGGGGGCGTCCATCGAGCGGAATGATGCGCGCGTTATGGATCATCTCATAAAGAATGACGACATAACCCGGGATCTGAACAATCTGGTATGCGTTGTTGTAGCCTGCTGGAAACATTCCGCCCGGGACGCCACGCGTGATGCAGCGATCCCACACGCTCATGTATTCATAGGAGTCGGCATTGTGAGCGGCATTGTAGTCCCGCTTCGCTTCGGCCTCAGGCTTGAGCGGAACAAGACCGTCCTTCGGCTCGAACACCAGTGAAGTCCGCCGCGTTTTGACGACGTTCGTTCCTGAATCAAACCAGAACTGATTGTACGAACCGGTATCACCTTCCTTCGGAGCACGATCCACGCGATTGTCCGCTGCGCGCGATTCGAGTGCCTTTGCTTCTTTCTCGCTCAGGAATTCTTTGCCGGCAAGTTCGGGCGGACGTTCGAACGGCGTGATCGTAGCGCCTGTCCAGGTTCCCTGCAGATCACGCGGATTGAACGACTGCGCCATGAGCGGCGCAGTGGCAAGCAGAAGAGCAACGATGGTTTTCATAGTTACTTCCCCACGATATGAGCATGGTCCTTTTCGTTTTCGCAAATGCTTTCGATGAGCTCTGTGTCCGCCAGCAACTCGAATGGAATAGTCGCCGACCAGGTCTTCGTGTACGCCTTGGGATCATCGAATGTGATCTGCACCTTCAGGTGACCGAAGTCCGGCCGCTGAAAACGCTCTGTAACGCGCAACTCTTCACTGTGCGGATGACCGGGGTCGTCGAACCAGCTCTTGTCATTGAAGCCGATCGTTTCCGCGACAAATGTATCGCCGTCCCAGCGGCCGGTCGAATAACCAAACCAACTGGGACTGGTGTCCGGCGGAAACCCACGGCCATCGCTGAAGATTTGGCGAAAATGATTGAATTCTTCGTACAGGACGATGAGCTCGCCAGGAGTTTGAACGATCTTGAATGGCGAATTGCGAACCAGCATTCCGTCGGGAACGCCATGTGGAATGCATTCTTCGGACGGACGGCCTTTGCCAAGGGCGTCGGCGCGTTCCTTGTAGAGCGCAGCCGCCCAGGGCTGCAAAGGCGCTTCGCCGATGTCTGCCGCGATGTTCTGCAGATACTTCCCTGTCGCAGCGCGCCAGATACCGGAAAGATCCGGTTTGCCATCCGGAGTCTTTGGCGCCGCGGCATTGAGGTTTGGTTTGCCGTCGGGAAGCCGCGGCGTGTTCGGTAATGCAAGGCTGAACCATTGCGCGAGCAGTAAAACCAAAATCATCTTCCCACCAGATGCTTTGCGTCGAGTTCGTTCTCGCAGACGCTTTCCATTATTTCGTTATCGGGAAACAGCTCGAAATGGATAGTGACGTTCCAGGGACGCGTATAAGCCTTCGGATCATCGACCGTAAATTGGATGTCCAGGTGTCCAAAGTCCCGGCGCCGGAAACGTTCGACGGCGTGATATGCATCACTGTGCGGGTGTCCGCCGTCGTCGAGATACGTCTGATCGTTCAGACCTCGCGTCTCTATGATGAAAGTGTCACCTTCCCACTTCCCGATGGAATAACCGAGCCAGGAGGGATCCATTTCTTTCGGAAAACCTCGACCATCGGTGAAAACCTGCCGGAAGTGTCCCTGGTTCTCGTAAAGAATCAGCGTCACGCCAGGTGTCTGAACGATCTTGAACGGAGTCGCCGGAACCAGCATGGCGTCGGGGATCCCATGCGGCAGACATCGTCCTGACGGACGGTCCTTGCTGAAATTATCCTGCCGGTCTTTGTACAGGGCCGCAGCCCAGGGCTGGAAAGGAACTTCGATGCCGTCCGCAGCAATATTTTCGAGATACTTTCCGTCGGGATTTCGCCACAGGCCGGACAGATCAGGCTTGCCGTCTGGGGATTTCGGAATCGGAGCCGTCATATTCGGCTTGCCATCGGGCGTGCGAGGAGTGTTGGGGAGTGGTACGTTGACCCATTGAAACAGAACCAGAGCGAATGAAGCGAGGGCTGATTTCATAGGGGGCGTTAAACACGTAAGACACAGAGGCACGAAGACACAACGGCGCGCGAATCAGGATTTCCTCGATCGCGCGCCGTTGTGTTTTCGTGCCTTGGTGTCTTCGTGTTTAATCTCTCCGCAGCTTAAACGTGGCTTTCGTCGGACCGTAGTTCCACGTGCCGGTAATCGTGCGGTTATACGAACCGATGTTTTCCAGCTTGCCATCGGCGACGAAGTGGGCAGGAGCGCCCTTGTCGTCTTTGCCGTCGGCTTCCAGATGAACCGTCCACTTCGACGAGTCGAGCGTGACCACTTTCAACGGAAACGAATCCGGACCCGGATTAATGAGTCCAGTGACGGCCTTGCCGTCCCACTGCATTTCGACGGTCAGGTGGGCTCGGTTAGCGGTGCCGGTTCCGTAGTCACCGTACCAGACACCGGTTAAGGGATGTCCCTCTTGAGCCAACCCGGAAACAGTTATCGCCAGACCCGCCAGCAGGCAAAAAATTAAGGCGGCTTTCAATCGCATCGGACCTCCAGAAAATAATTACGGGACGATGACACTTGTACGGTCGACGTGCTCCTCGTTACCGATGAGCAATGTCGGAGCAAAGTTATTGTCCTGACAAACGTATTCAAAAAGCTCCTGGCCCGCGCTCCATCGCATGTTGAAGCTATTCGACCAGGTTTGTGTATATGCACCGGGATCATCAACAGTCACTTCGTATTTCATCGTGTTGTAATCGGTGCGCGTGAATTTTTCGATGTAGTGCAGTTTTTCCGTGTGCGGCGATCCGGCACGATCCATCCAGAAACCTTCATTGAAGCCGGTGTTATCGACGACGAGGGTGTCGCCCTCCCAATGTCCTCGCGAATCTCCGTAGTAACTCGGCACGAGATTGGCGGGATGCGGCTTGCCGTCCATATGGATGGTGCGGAACGTATGCGGGCCGCCGATATCGAAGATGGCGATTTGTTGAAGATCCGGAAACTCCACAAACTCGGTTCCGTAGGGCGTCACAAACTGGCGGGCGCCGCCGGAAGGTTTGCACCGCGTGTGCGGCTCGAATTCATTATTGCGGCGATAATCGTAAACCGCCTTGGCCCACGGTTGGTAAGGAGTTTGAGCATTAGACAGACTGCCGCAGCAGGATCCCCATATTCCTTTTTCTTCCGGCGGGGCTCCCAGCCGTGGGTGACCGTCCGGCCATCGCGGAGTCGGTTTGGACGGAACTTCGGGCTGATTACCTCGGCCCCGCCCACCACCGGCGCGCTGTCCGGCGCCACGTTGACCCTGGCCCTGCTGACCCTGAACCGCAGGCTGAGCCTGCTGGCCTTGCTGAGCTTGCTGACCTTGGGCGCGCAATAGCAACGGCGCGGCGACTACGATGATGAGCGCCAGCACGAAAGCTGAACACACTAGAAAACGATGACGCATGTCATTCCTCCAAAAAACGATAGTACTGGCGCTCTGAACTTTCAAAACTACGGTGTTTCGCCTTCGCTGGATGCCGCGCCGAGTTTCTTGCCGGTGCTGACCATCGTGACGCTGCGGGCGTTACCGCGGTTGCTGCCGTTTTTCGCAAGCGTGCCTTCGATCTTGACTTCGTCACCGAGTTTCATTGTGGTGCGAGTCCAGCCTCGAGCCTGAAGACCGTGCGGCGGGCCCATTTCCCAGCCAAAGTTTTTGATGCTTCCATCGGCCTGTTTCACATCGACGTAGAACCAGACGTGCGGATTGGTCCACTCGATCTTGGTGACATAGCCCTGCACCGTCGCCGGCTTACTGGCATCGAACTCCGCCGAAAACGAATGGTGCGCCAGCGCCGGGACGGCCGCGGCCGTGATACCAAGAGCGAGCGCAAACAAAGCAATTACGCCTTTTCTCATCTATATCCTCCTCAGCTTTTTCAGGGTCGGTTGTCCTGACAATAATAGACCGGTAAATCCTCTCCGGCAACCCACTTCAACGTCCAGCTGCCGGTCCACTCTTTTGTGTACGCGCCGGGATCATCAACTGTTACTTCATATTTCAGAGTGCCCATATCCGGGCGCGAAATGCGTTCAATCAAATGCAGTTTGTCGGTATGCGGCAAGCCGCCGTTGCTGAACCAGAATTTTTCGTTGAAACCCTTCGTGTCGATGACGAACGTGTCGCCTTCCCACTTCCCGACCGCTCGACCGTAATAGAGCGGGTTATCGGCATCGCCGCGGAGCTGACCTTGCTGCTGCCGGCCATCGGTATAGATGATCCGGTAATTCCGGTTGCCACTGCCGACGAAAACAAATATGCGTTTGCGGTCACGGTCTTCTGCAAACTGGACTCCGTAAGGCAGCTGATACTGACGCGGTCCGCCCGGCGGCATGCAAAACACATACATCGGGTCGTCCTTCAGGAAACTACGCTGCCGTACCTCGAAGAGATCGCGTGCCCATTTCTGGAATGGTGCAATCTTGTCGACATCCGCAATATTCTTAAGAAGCCCATGACTGTCCGCCTGAACATTGACGCCCGTTTGCGCCAGGATCGAACTGCTGGGTTGAGCCCAGTATCCGGTCTGTCCCGGCGTTGCGCCCAGTCGCGGCTGGCCATCCGGCCATCGCGGAGTGGGGCCGGTCGGCGCGGCCGGCAACTTCGGCGCATTCGCCATGTCGAACAATTTTTTATTGTTACCGGCCATCACGACCGAATTCGCCCAGACCTGCCGGCTGCCATTCCGGGCCGAATAACCCTGAACGGTGAGCGCATCACCAGGTTTTACAGAATCGCGTCCCCAACCAGCTCGTCCAAGATCGATCGGGCTCTCCAGCTCAACGGCCCAGTTGGCAACGGCATTCCCCGTCCCGACGTTCATAAAGATGTGCGCGTGGGGGTTCGCCCAATCGAGTTTTGTGACAGTTCCTTTAATCGTTACTGGCTTCTTATCATCAAATTTCGCGAGGATTTCGTGATGTGCAGCCAGCGGTTTAGCGGCAAAAAATGCCCCAATTGCTACGGCCAAAAAACCGTAGACGCGATACTTCATGATGATTCCTCCTGCAGCGCAGTTGTTTACAAGAAGCCCCCTGATATGTCAATACAAAGTACGAACTATGGAACAGTTTTTCGCTTGTCCTAACTGTGGTGAAGAAATTTCAATGGTCCTGGATACCTCCGTTCGCGCCCAAACCTACGTCGAAGACTGCGAGGTCTGTTGCCGGCCGATCCAGATCCGGTACGTCGTGCACGGTGAAGAGGTCGTCGAATTTGAGGCGAAGACCGGGAAGTAATTCGGGACGGTTGCCAAATTACCTAAATTGCAGTTCAATTAGGTAATTTAGGCAACCGTCCCCGAATTACTTCTCTTCTCCCGAGGCCGCTGGCCTCGGATTCGCGTCCGGCAGGGCGAACGCCACAAGCTGCGTCGCAGCGTGTGACGCAAGACTGCCCTCGACCGCAACGACGACGTACTGCTTGCCTTTGTACAGATACGTCATCGGTACGCCGGTCGGCGGGCCCGGCTGCGTCGTCGTCTCCCAGACGAGGGCGCCCGTCTTCTTGTCGTAGGCGCGGAAAGCGGGATCCGTCTCGTAGCCGGACCCGGCAAACAGCAGGGTCTTGGTCACCATGACCAGGGGCGCGCGCCCGACACTTCCGGTTTGCGGAAGCGTCACGCCTTTGAGCAGCGGATGATTCTTCACCCATTCGGGCGTGCCACCATTCGGGACCTGCCATATCGTATCGCCCGTATTCAGGTTGATGGCGGTGATTCGGGTCCATGGCGGTTTCACGATCGGCAACCGCTGAATCGTGGGCGCCACGCTGCCCGTACCGATCATCTGGATGTCGGTTTCGCCCGGCTTGGGCTTTTCCAATCCGTATACGGCGGTATCCGTACGCGTGGCGGAGCCCACGTACAAGAACCCGGTTTCGGGATCAAGGGCGCCCCCTTCCCAGTCCACCCCGCCCGAACCCGGAAATGTCAGAGTGCCTTTGGTTCCCTTCGCCGCATCGACAACCGACGGAGGCGTGTACATCGGCCCCAGCCGGTAACCCTTGATTGCATCGAGCGCCATCTGTTTGAGCTGCGGCGTGAAATCGATCAGGTCGTTTTCGCTCATTCCCTGCCGGTCGACCGCCGCCGGCCTGGTCGGGAACGGCTGCGTCGGCGCGGTTTTCTCGCCTGGCGCATCGCTTTGCGGAACCGGCCGTTCTTCGATCGGCCAGACCGGCTGACCGTTCGTACGATCGAAGACGAAGACGAAAGCCTGCTTGGTCAACTGAACAACCGCTTTGATCGGCCTGCCGTTGACGGTAATGTCCGCCAGGATCGGGGCGGTCGGCATGTCATAGTCCCAGATGTCGTGATGCGTCAGCTGGTAATGCCAGATGCGTTTGCCGGTTTTTATATCGAGGCATACGATCGACGACGAAAACAGGTTGTTCCCCGGACGCTGTCCACCGTACTGGTCGCCCGTCGCGCCTTCCACCGGTATGTATGCATACCCGAGTTGTTCATCGACGGTAAACGGCGCCCAGGCGCCAGTGTTCCCGGTATAGATGTTCGACCCATTCAGCCACGTGTCTTCGCCGAACTCGCCTTTGCGCGGCACGGTATGAAAGCTCCACAGCTTCTTACCGGTCCGAACGTCGAAGGCCATCAGGTCCGCCTTCGGGAACTTCATCGATTTCGGATTGCGGGAGTTTTCCAACGCGGTCGGGATAATCGCCACGTTGCCGAACACGAGAGGCGGTGACGTGTTCATCAGATGCCCGATGGCCGGATTGAAGTTCGCGTCCTTTTCAACCTGCTCGGTAAGATCGACGACGCCTTTGATGCCGAACCCGGCATCCGGTTGTCCGGTCTTGGCATCGAGCGCGATCAACTCGTAGCCTGGTGTGACCGTCAGGATCTTCGCCTGACGGCCGTCGGTCCAGTACGCCACACCGCGGTTATTTTTGCGGACGCCAACGACGCGGTCCGACGGTTCCACAAACCGATGCACCCACAGCGTCTCGCCGGTGCCGGGATCCGCCGCGACAACGGACCGCCGATCGCCGGCGGTGAAGTACAGAACGCCGTCAACCATCAGCGGCGTGTTTTCATTCTTGATTTCCAGCCCGCTGCCGAAGTTGTCGCCCTTCCATGTCCACGCAATCTTGAGGTTCTTGACGTTTCCCGCGTTGATTTGATCCAGCGGCGAGTACCGCGTGCTGCCGCCGTCACCGCCGATGCGGCGCCATTCGCCGTTCTTCAGCGCGCCTTGCTGGGCGGCGACACGCATTCCCACCGCAACGACCAAGAGCATGAAGATCAGCACCCCCGCCTGTCGGGTCAGCTTTCGTGCCATGTTTTCTCCTTTGAGAGTGGCACGACAATAGTGCGTGCGGCCATTGAAGTCAAGAATCGAGAACCACAGAGACACGGAGATACCGACGGATGTACAATGCGCCGAAACTTCCGTTCCTTTATCGAAAAGGAGAAAGCATGAAGCGTAATCTGTACGTCGGTGCGATCTTTCTCGCAGTGCTCGGAACGCTGATTGTCGCCAGCGTGTTTCTCGAAAAGAAAGCGGCGGTCGAAGCGGCCGGAGTCATGGCTCCGCGATTCGAAGTCGACCCGCTGTGGCCAAAGCCACTACCGAACCACTGGATTCTTGGACAGACGATTGGCGTATCCGTCGACGCGCAGGATCACGTCTGGATCATTCACCGGGCCGGATCACTGGAGGCCGGCGAAGTCCACGCAACGACCAATCCGCCGACTGCGCAGTGCTGCGCTCCGGCACCTCCCGTCCTGCAATTCGATCAGGAAGGAAGTCTCGTCTCGAGTTGGGGCGGTCCCGGTCCAGGATTACGACTGGCCGGAATCGAATCACGGCGTAACCATCGACTACAAAGGTAACGTGTGGATCGGCGGTAATAGCGCGAATGCGCCAGTTGCGGCACGTGGACAGGCCGGTCGAGGACAACGCGCCGCCGGTGGCGCAGCGACCCAGGATGAAGGACAGGCCGGTGGTCTGGGCACCAATGACGCCATGATTCTGAAATTCACGCAGGCCGGAAAGTTTTTGATGCAAATCGGCAAGCCGGGCCAAAGCAAAGGCAGCAACGATACGGAAAATCTCCGAAGACCGGCGAAGACGTTCATCGACAAACAGACCAATGAAGTCTATGTCGCCGATGGCTACGGCAATCACCGCGTCATCGTCTTCGACGCCGATACCGGAAAATACAAACGGCATTGGGGAGCCTATGGCAATAAACCCAGCGATGAGAGCCTCGGCAACTACAATCCCGACGCCCCTCCCGCTCAGCAATTCCGCAATCCCGTCCATTGCGCCGATCTGTCCGTGGATCGCCTCTTGTATGTTTGCGACCGCCAGAACGATCGCCTGCAAGTGTTCAAGCCCGACGGAACTTTCGTAAAAGAGATGTACTACGAGAAGCGCACGCTCGGCTCCGGCTCCGTGTGGGACATTGCATTTTCGAAAGATCCGCAGCAGAAATACATCTATCTCGCCGATGGCGAAAACGATCGCGTACACATCATCGATCGCGATTCGCTGCAGGTACTGACGACTTTCGGCGAGGGCGGCCGGCAACCCGGTGAATTCTACGGCGTACACAGTATCGCGACGGATTCGAAAGGCAACATCTACACGACAGAAACCTATCGCGGCCAACGCGTACAGAAGTTTGTTTATAAAGGGCTCGCCGCTGTTTCGAAAGCCGACCAGGGTGTGCTCTGGCCCGCAAAGAAGTAAGAAGAAACCACAAAAAGCGCAAAAGGCACATAAGTGATGTGCCTTTTGTGCTTCTTGTGGTTTCTCTTTACTTGGACATGCGGATCACATCCTCATAGCTCGTCACCTTTCCAGCCGCAAACGCCTTCGTAACTTCCGCCATCGGCGACAGCAACTGAATGAAACGTCTGCCACTGACCTGCCGCGCAACCTGCTGGTTCGGATCGCTATAGGAAAAGTGCGAACTGCGAATGAACGTACTCGAACCATCCAGCGGGAACGTGGAGACATTGCTCAGGAACTTATGCCAGTCGTCGCCCTGTTGAAACAAGTATTGCTCCACATTTGAGGTGTAAAAGGCGGCAACCGTCGCCCCATGATCTTTGATGTATTTGCCGACATCGCGCAGGGCTTTGGAACCGGCAAAATTTCCGACAACCGGCACGATCAGATTCTTCTGATGCATTTCTCGAACAGCTCGAAAATTCTCTTCGTTCGCAAGATAACTTCGCGACACACCACGTTCATCGCTGGCTGTCATCAGATCTGCATACGACGCGGCACCGAAATAGATATTCTGTCCCGTGGTGTAGAAGGCATTGTCCGCATCAAAAAACACCCGGTAGATCTCATCGATGGAAGAGAGATCTTCCAGGCTCAGGCGGAAACGATGCATGTTCAGCAGCCGGTCCTTCACGGCCTGTAGATTCTGCCTGTACAGCTCCCGGTCGGGGGCGCTCATACGAAATGCCTGGAAGAGTGCTCGCGCGGTGGTTTTATCCGTGAGTCCGGTCGGGATTTTGCGCGAGAACAATCGAGACAGAAACTCTGCCCGGTTCGGCGACATCTCGAAAACGGCTTTGTAAATGAGATGCTCCAGCATGTTCTGGCGGCGAATGTCGAAGATGAAGGCCATCTTCGGTTGCAGAGCGGCGATATAGGTGAAGTTCTGCTCGGGTCCGACGCCAAGATAGACGCCGCCGCCCTGCTTGTGATTTTCGAGCAGTCGCGGAATGACATACTGAGACTCCTGCTCGTTGGACATGTATTCGAATCGGAAGGAGCCAGAATCCTCCGAGTAGTCGGAAATCAATTTCCAGAACGCATCGTCCGTCAGTTCGCGCGGCAGCGTATCGGCGGCAATTAACGAAGGAACGATTAGAAGGATTACGCTCACGAGAACAATGCACGAACGCATGCAAACACCTCCAGGACCGAACATAAGAGGCCCAAAATGCAAGAGCGATCTTGCGCCTTTGCTTCTTGTGTTCCTTTTCCTACTCAGCTCTCAAGCTTCATATTGAAATATTGCGTGATACCCATTGCCTCTTCGTACTGTTTTCGAACCTCTTCAGGCTGTCCAGCCTGAAACACATAACCTGCCAGCTGCGTACTGAAGATTGGGTGTTTTAACAACTCCTCGAGACTCAGTCCGTCCACAAACACATTCCGATGCGCAATCGGCAGCGGGACAGAGCGATTAATCCCCGGATCCCGGATGATCGCCTTGGGATCCTCTCCTCTGGCCACTCGTTCAAGATCTTCCAGGAAGCGTTTGCGCAGCATGAGTACTCCGCGATCGCTCTGGCCCAGATGTTCCCTGGTCCGATCTGCAATGGTCCCCTGCCCCGCCCATGCGACGAAATCCTGATTCATCACGTGAGTTGTAATCCAGCGGCCGGAAATTGGATCCCGCACAGGTCCGGACCATGATGGAATCGGACCTTGCTCATATGGCTCGCGTTCTCTGGGCACGCGTTCAAAAGCCCAGGTGACGCTCAGGGTGTTCTCGTCATCCATGGGAACACGCCATTCGAAATGACTGCCCGTAAACAATGCATTGGGCCAGAGACAGACGCGGCCGATCGTCCACAACGGATCGGTCTCTTTCATGCCTTCGCGGATGCGCCGGTAGACAAACCCATAATCGAACTCCTCGAAATCCACTTTGAGATGTTTCGGCGAATACGGACCGAGTTCATCTCTCAGGCGGACGCTCCAGTTCATGTGCATCCATTCGAAATGCACGGGATCGATGGAGTTCTCCTGGGCCTGAAGCCAA
This sequence comes from uncultured Acidobacteriota bacterium, assembly GCA_963738025.1. Lineage (GTDB taxonomy): Bacteria > Acidobacteriota > Terriglobia > 20CM-2-55-15 > 20CM-2-55-15 > 20CM-2-55-15. The sequence continues at coordinate 347,042 of CAVTWA010000006.1, forward strand.
TTGCACGGAACCTCGGCAAAGACGATCTGCCGGAATCCGTTCTTCCAGTCAAAGGGCTCCCAGTTTGGAAGAAGCGGCATCGGTTCCGGCCCGAGATAGGCCCAGATCAGTCCAGCGCCTCGGTATGACGGGATACGACTTGATCTGGACTTTGTCTTTGAAGCGGCCTTCCCTCTCACTCACGTCGTCGTAAGGCTGCTGGATGCATCGGCCGCTCTGATTAAACAGCCAGCCATGGTAGTTGCACCGCACACCGACTCGTTCGACGAATCCGTATGACAAGTCGGCCCGGCGATGAGCGCACTGCCGGTCGATGAGGCCGAACGTGCCCTGCAGGTCTTTGTATAAAACCAGATCCTCCCCGAGAAGACGGATCGGTTTGATCGCTTTCCTGTCGAATTCCGTCAGCGCTGCGATCGGCATCCAGTAGCGCCGCAGCAGTTCGCCCATCGGAGTTCCTCGACCGACCCGAGTCAGCCGCTCATTGTCTTCCCGGGAGAGCATTATTTCCCGCCAAGCTCCGCATAAAGCTGGTTGATGAAGCGCTCTGAAGTTTGCGGTCCCTGTTCGATCTTCGCATCGTAATCGGCTGTCGGTTTTGCGGCGATGATCTCTTGAGCAGTCTTTCCCTGCTTGACCATTTGCGCAACGCGATCGCGAACGACGAGAATCATGTCGCGGTGCGCGATGACTGCGGCGCGATCGACCATTGCACCATGGCCCGGAATGATTTTTGTGGATGGGCCGGCAAGGCCGATCGTGGTGCCAAGCCCTTCGAGCATTCCATTCAACGTACCGCCGTTTGCCCGATCGATGTTGGGATAACCCAGGGATCGGTAGTAATCGCCCGTCATCAAAATGTCCTGCCCGGGGAAACGCACCAGCGTGTCGCCGTCGGTATGAGCGGCTCGAATGGGGATGAGCTGAATCTCTTCACCATTCATGTGCAGCGTCACGGGACCGTCGTAGGTAACCACCGGAAGTGCTGCGGCTGACGGAGGCGCTGCGTTTCCGGCAGGACGCGCAAGTCGCGCGCGGAGTTGATCGCGGGAAAAAAGAACGGCGCCGGTCTTTGCAAAGTTCTCATTGCCGCCGGTGTGATCGCCATGCACGTGGGTGTCGACGATGAACTTGATCTGCCCGTTCGACACCTTCTTGACGGCTGCCATGATTTTGTCGGACAACGGCGCAAATTGAGTATCGACCATGAAAACGCCGTCCGGGCCCGCCAATATTCCGATAGTTCCGCCCTGCCCTTCGAGTGTGTAGAACTTGTCGGAAAGCTTCGTCGTCTTGATTTCGACTTTGCTGAAGTCCGTTTGTGCGTTTTGCGCGCCGGCTGAAACCGCGATCAGCATCGCCGCAACAAGTAGAAGCGCGTTCTTTCTCATACTGTCCTCCAGGATGGGCCCCATCATATCGCAGGCTTGCGCCTCTTGATATACTGGCGCCCTTTTGGGGAACCATCTCGTGGGGGAGAAAATCATGACCAGATTTCTGGCGGCAGCCACGCTGCTGCTTTGCCTTGTTTTCTGTATTCCCGCATTCAGTCAATCCAACAATGCCACGGTCAGCGGAACGGTATCGGATGCCAGTGGCGCATTTATGCCGGGCGTCAGCGTTTCCGCAACCAACACCCGAACGGGTGTGGTGACGTCGGCGGTCAGTAATGAAACGGGTACCTACAACATCCCGAACGTGCAGCCGGGCGCCTATAAGGTGAAGGCCGAGCTTCCCGGTTTCCAGACGCAGACCTACACGGACGTCGAACTGGGCAACGCACAACAGATTCGACTCAATTTCAAATTGCAGGTCAGCAATGTGGCGCAGGCCGTGGAAGTCACGGTGGCGGCAGATACGCTTCTGGCAACGACGTCAGCTTCCGTCGGCAATGTCCTTCCTGAAAGCCGGGTGCGCGATCTGCCGGTGATCGGCCGCGACGCGCTCGAGCTGGTGAACATTCAGGCCGGTTTCCGCGAAAACCAGGACATGTCACAGTCGAACATGCGGGCAACCGCAACCATCGCCGGGATTTCAGTGATGGCCGCAAACACCACTCGCGACGGTATCAGTGTTCAGGATAACCGCTACAATCTGGGTGTTTTTTCGGCAACTCATCTGAGCCCGGAGATGGTCGGCGAAATGAGAGTCATTCTGGCTCCGGTCGATGCCGAAACCGGCCGTGGCTCCGGCCAGGTTCAAATTCTGACGCGGTCCGGTACGAATTCCTTCAATGGTGGCGTGGTCCTGAACATTCAAAACTCCGCTCTGAACGCCAACACTTGGAATAACAATCGCACCGGCGCCGATAAAACCTGGTTCAACCGGCCACAGTTGACTGGGTACTACGGCGGCCCGATCATCAAAAACAAAACCTTCTTTTATGCCTTGTTCGATGGGCAGCGCATGTATTCGCGCGAAAACGTTCTCGCATCGGTTCTCACGGCGCCGGCGCGTCAGGGCCTGTATCGTTTCTTTCCCGGCGTCGTGAACGGCCCGACCGATTCGCAGATCATAGGCGGCTCGACCCCGCAAGCACCTGTCGTCGACGCTCTGGGTAATCCCATACGCCCGGCAGCGGCGACCGCGGATCTCCAGACGATCAGTATTTTCAACCGCGATCCGCTACGTCCGGGCTTCGATAAAACGGGCTATGTTCAGCGCGTCATTTCCGGTATGCCTTTACCCAACGACTTCAAAGACGGCGGAGACGGTTTGAATTCTGCCGTATATCGCTGGGTTCGCCACGGCGACAGCCTGATCGGCGGACAACAGGGACTGGAAGACGATATCAATCGCAACCAGTTCAACATCCGGATCGACCACAACTTCAACCCCAAACACAAATTCAACGTCTCCTATTCCAACGAACATCTCAATTCGACGACATCGCGCGAAAACTATCCCAGCACGACCGGGTGGCGAGGTCACACCATTCGCAAACCCCAGGTGCTCACGGCGTCGTTCGTTTCCACGCTGTCCGCGAACATCGTGAATGAGGCGCGCTTTGGTTTCCGTCGCTCCGATTCGCTGACGATCTACCCATACGACGACGCCGCAACTCAGAAGGACGCACTTGCCTATCTGCCGAACGTAAGCGGATATCCGGTGATTGGCTTGCCGGGGGCCGGAATTTTCAACTTCAGCAACAACATCCTGAATCCAGGATTGAATACGAATGGCAACAGAAGTCCTTTGTGGACCTACGCCGATTCCCTCAGCTTCACGAAGGGCAAGCACTCTTACAAAGGCGGATTCGAACTGCGCGCTTCAAGATCGTGGGGCATCAATTCCGCTAACGGCATCCCGCACGTCACTGGTGGTGCGGGCAACGTCGGCATCAGTGGAATCGAAACCACAAATTTCCCCGGCTTGATCGGCAACAACTTGACTAACGCTCGAAACCTGCTGGTTGCCTTGAGCGGTGCGATCGGATCGGTCAGCCAGGCGTTCATTCTGAACGATCCCACCTGGACCTCGTTTCACGGCTACCTCGACGACAACGGCTATTACAAAGCGCGCCAGTGGAATCAAAACGAATGGAGCGCGTTTTTCAAAGACGACTGGAAGCTGCGGCCCTCGTTCAGCTTGAATCTCGGTGTGCGTTATGAGTTTTATGGCGTGCCGTATGAAGCAAGCGGATTGACTGCCGCCCTGGTCGGCGGCGGCAATGCAGCGTTTGGATATACGGGCCGGAGCTTCGCCGACTATTGGAACTTCGGGCCTCGGAAGGCGGGCGATTCGACGGTCCAGCTCATCGGACCCCATTCACCCAATCCAGGCGGTCAGCTGTACAACACCGACTGGAATAACATTGCACCCGCCGTTGGATTCAGCTGGTCCCTGCCGTGGTTTGGAAAGGACAAGACGACGGTTCGTGGCGGCTACGGCGTCAGCTATCAAGGGGGCGGCCGCGCCTTTGATCTGGACAACGCCGTCAGTGCGATGCCCGGTCTGGGCGATTCACCCACCATCACGCCGACGGGCGCGACCGACCTTTCGAACCTCGTATTACCGCTTCCGAGAAACTCGGCATTTTTGCCGGTGCCGCTGACATCCAGGAGTACAAGCTTGACCGTTTGGGATCCGAATTACGTCAGTCCCTATGTCCAGAACTTCACGTTTTCTATTACACGGGAATTGGCACAAAAATTCACGTTGGACGTTCGTTACATCGGCACCAAAGGAACGAAACTCTCGGGCGGAGTCCCGATCAATCAAGGTAATTTCGTGACGAATGGATTACTCGACGCGTTGAACCAGACGCGGGCAGGTGGCGACGCTCCCATTTTCGATCAGATGTTCAAGGGCCTGACAGGAACGCTCAGTGGCTCGGCATTCCTGCGCAACAACACGACCTACCGCGGCCTCATCGCCACCGGCAACTACGCTTCTATTGTCGCAGGGAGTACCACCAGCTTGAATCAATCGAACCTGACGGGAGTCGCGGGGGGACTCCTTCGAAACGCCGGACTGCCGGAAAACTTCATTGTGAACAACCCGCAGTTCAGCAGTGTGACGCTGAACTCGAACACGGGCGATTCCGTTTACCATTCGCTTCAGACACAATTCACGTTTCGCCCGTCGAAGGGCCTCAGCTATCAGGCGACCTACGTCTGGAGCAAAGGACTCACCGACTGCCAGGGAACCTCCTGCAGCACCTGGTTGAATGCCATCAACCGGATTGAAAATCGCACCTTGATGGCTTCCGACCGGCGCCATGATTTTCGAACGAACGGCTCCTATGAACTCCCCTTCGGGCCCGGTCGCTCCCTGCTGGGCAACAGCCAGGGGCCGCTCGCGCGAATCGTCGAGGGCTGGCAACTCAGCTGGATCCTCAACCTGACCTCGGGAGGGCCGCTTGATCTGACAGGAACGAACAGCTACTTCAGCGGTAGCCTGGTGGATCTCGTCGGCAATCTTCCGAAGAACTCGGGAAATGCGCAGATGACGAACAGCCTTCCGTCATTCTTTGCGCCCGGACAGTTCCAGATCGTGGATGATCCTCAGTGCGCCAACGTCACCGCACTTCAGGCGACGAAGACCGCTTGCACAAACAAAGCGATCGCCGATGCACAAGGAAACATCATTCTGCAGAACGCACAACCGGGTAAACGCGGCACGCTCGGTCAAAGCTGGCTCACCGGTCCGGGAACATTCCGCTTTGATATGAGTGCATCAAAAACGGTGAAGATCACGGAATCGAAGACGCTTCAGTTCCGCCTGGATGCCAAGAACATTTTGAACCACCCGTTGTTGGGTTCCCCGGATCTGAACATCAACTCCGCAACCTTCGGTCAGTTCCTCCCGACGGTCAATCCACCGGGCGCCGTCGGCGGCGTTCAGAACGTTACCGGCTCTCGCCAGTTCCAGGCGCAGCTCCGCGTCACGTTCTAAACTAGCCACGGATTGAACGGATTTAACGGATGGAAATCCGTTTAATCCGTTCAATCCGTGGCTAATTAAACCTGCTTAGTTCGAGTCCGCTGCCAACCTGCAGAAGTACCGACTGGATGTGAGGCTTAGTCCGGATATGTTTGCGATACGCTTCCGCGTGGGCAACAGAAGACTCCGGATAAGTCATGTTGTCGGCAACGACGAGTGCGCTGTCGCGCAGTCTGGGATAAAACAAATCGAAGCAAGGAATGTAGAGGTCCTTCCACAGATCAAGCAAGACGAAGTCTACGGCTTCATTGAGCTTCGATAATAAATCCCGGGCGTCGCCCAGACGGAAGTCGACGAATCCGCCCAGTCCTGCCTTCTCGATAGATGCGCGCGCATGCTTCTGCTTTTCGGGACGAATCTCCAGCGAGATGACCTTCCCTCCTGTGGCGCGGGCCGCCTCGGCCAGCCATACTGTCGAATATCCGTAAGACGAGCCCACTTCGAGAATGGACTTCGCCTTCATCTCCGTGGCCAGGAGGTTGATGAGTTGGCCGGTTGCGGGACCGACCGATAACAGAAACTCGTCGAGATGCTGTTGCATCGTCGCCGCATCCATGTCGCGCATCCGCTCCGATTCCTTCTCCGACCGCTTTTCATATTCGAGGAGAACGTCTGCTACAGCTTTGTCCATTTTCACCTTAATTGCTGCTGTTCGTGTTTACCGACTGTTTCAACCGTTTCGCGTCGCCTTCCGTCAGCCATCGCTCCTTCAACAGACGATCGACGGCTTCAGTGAACTTGGTGTTGAACGCCTTGCGACTGCCGTACAGTTGCGTGATTCTGGCCGCATCGTAGGCTGTCTTATGGCCCATCTCACGGCAGGTTCCCGGGCCCGGACTGCTGGTAAAGTATGCAGCGTCGGGTACTTCGATCTGAGGTGTCCGGACTCCACCTTTTCCGTGGCCCAGATTATCCACAATGATACTCGCCTGAGCGGTTCCGGGATCGTTCAAGGCCAAATGCACGGCACGGGGTGCGGGAGTTCCCTTCCGCACCCATTGATCGAGGTTCGCAAACGACGCATTGAAAACATAGCCGATCAAACTGGGATCCATCAGCGGAATTTCCGGATCACACTTGGCATTGAACGGCCAGTCGACCGTTCCCTGCGCGCTGCCGACCGCCGCAGTCTGATCCTGCAGCAGCGGAAAGCCGAAATAGGCGGACTTATCGATGTGCCCGGCGGCAGCCACTTCGTACAGCCGGAAGCGATCCTTCGGGTCGTCGCTATCGTCGCGACGGAAGGCATAGGTTCCACCGATAATTTCGCCCTGAGCGGCAACCTCGATGACAGGGACGCCGACATTCTTGATCACCTGGCGCGGATCGTTCGCCGCCGGGGCGGTGGCGCACTGGCTGATGCGCGCCATATTGAATCCGGCCTTCAACACGTATCCGTCGTACACGGGTTTGCCATTATCGAGAGATGCATGGATGGCGTTGGCATACGTTGCCGCGTCAGCGCCCTGTGTGGTCAAAAACAGATACTGGGCGCGAGAGCCTGCCAGAGGTCCTCCCTTGACATTGCTCTTCAGCAGCGCGCCAACCTGACTGATCATGTCCCATCGCAAGCCCTCTTCGGATGCGGGCGCAGGGCCATTGCCGCAAACCGCGCCAGGCGTGGGATTCGCAAATGCCACAGGGGCATAGCGCGTCGGGTTGAACTTCTTCAGACCATCGGCGACGGCGGGAAGTGAGATGCCGACCCAGGCATCTCCATGCTCGATGATGTAGTCGTGTGAAAAACCCCACATCATGGGCCAATCAAATCGTCTGGGTGGAAACAAAAGCTCCACGATTACTGTCCCGCTGAACCGGGCGGCATTCGACGGCCGGCGAACCAGGATGCGGGTACCATACGGTGCGCTGGGTGTTTTGACATTCAACGCTCCATCCGCCGCCCAGTCGTAGACGTTGGCGGTTCCGGAAACGATGAACTCCTCCTCGGTATAGCCGGCCTTCGCAAGATCGAAAGCCGGTGTGCTCCGGTTCGCGGCCATAAACGGATACGAATCTGCGGTCACCGGTACCGGACCGGTTACTTTCGGAACCGGCGTGGCGTTCACGGCGAGCAATAGTGTTGCGATAGCAGCAAACATCGAAGCCTCCTTTTAGGTGTTACATCACGCGATCGTGGCCCCAGGTCCACCGCGCACTGATATCAAATTCCTTCACGCCGCTCGGCGTGGCTTTCGGATTGTGCAGAGTCTGAGGGTTGAACACGATGCCTAATTCGCGCATCAGTTCATCGAGCGTCGGGTTGCCGTATGTCAGGCCCGGAAATTCCATGGTGTCTTTGTTCACGTCTGAGACAACCGTCTTCTCACGATTGATCACAATTTTCCGCAATGCCTTGAGTCTGCCGACCTCGTGCCGGAAAAACTGGATGAGTTCATGCGCATCTGAAACGGAACCCGGGTAGACAATCATTCGAGCCAGAGTTTACCCTATTCAACGCATATGAAACTACGCTTGGACTATGGCTCGACCGGATTGATGGCCGATTTCCCGGAAGACAGCACGACGGTGATCGAACCCGTCCACGTGCCGCCAGACCCGAATCCCGGCACCATTCTGCAGAAAGCGATTCAGACGCCGATCGGGAAACCGGCGCTGCGAAGCCTGTACAGACTGGGCCAGAAGGTCGCAATTTCCGTATGCGACATCACGCGGGCTCAACCTCGGCAGATCATGATCGAGGCAGTGCTGGCTGAAATGCCCGGAGTACGCCTCAACGATGTCAGCATCCTGATCGCGACAGGTACACACCGGCGAAACAGCCCCGAAGAAATCGAACGGATGATCGGCCGGGAGTTTGCGCAGAACTGCCGCGTCATTTGCCACGACGCGCGCGACAATGCCTCGCTCGAGCATGTGGGCGACACGCCGTCGGGTGTACGCGTCCTGTTGAACCGCGAATGGGTTGAGAGCGACTTCAAGATCACCACCGGTTTTGTTGAGCCGCATTTCTTTGCCGGATTCAGCGGCGGTCCCAAAATGGTCGCGCCGGGACTGGCGGGCTTGGAAACGGTCATGACCCTGCACAATGCAGCGCGCATTGGCCATCCGAAAGCCACCTGGGGAATCATCGAAGGGAATCCGGTGCATGACGACGTACGCGAGATCGCGCGCATGACCGGCGTGGATTTCGCTGTCGATGTCACGCTGAACCGCGATCAACAGATCACCGCCGCTTTTGCCGGCGACCTGCTGAAGGAACATGCCGCAGCCTGCGCCGTCGCGCGGCAGAACGCCATGCGACGCTGCGACCGGCCTTTCGACGTTGTGGTAACGACAAACTCGGGGTATCCGCTCGATCAAAACTTATATCAGGCGGTTAAGGGCATGTCGGCCGCGGCAAAGATCGTCAAGGATGGCGGCACCATCATCTGCGCCGCGGAGTGCCGCGACGGTATTCCGAACCACGGCGCCTATGGCCAGATCCTCGCGTCGCAGTCATCGCCTCGCGAACTCCTGGACATGATTACGACCCACGGCTACTCGAAAGCGGATCAATGGCAGGTGCAGATTCAAGCGATGATTCAGCTGAAGGCGAAGGTCCTCGTGAAGGCCGATTGCCTCACAGACCAGCAGATCCGCGCCGCCCATTTCGAGCCCGTTTCCGACATCTCCCAGGCGATCAAAGAAGCCGGCCCCAACGCATCCATTTGTGTTCTGCCTCACGGGCCCCAGACGATCCCGTACCTGGCGTGATTGCAGGCGCATTTTGAATGTAGTGGATGCGATGTAAACCTGGTTTTTGACTGTAACACTGATGGGCCAGTCCCCGCCTAAACTCAAGGCGGGGACTGTGCTCACCGCTACATTGGTCCTTTGGACAGCTCTGGTCAGACCGCGCCTGCAACGATCCGCGCATCGCGAAACAGTTTTTGTTAGGATGGCATCCCATGGGTATGACGCTCGCTGAGAAGATTCTGGCGAAAAAATCAGGTTTACCGTCTGTCGTGCCGGGACAGATCGTCGATGCTTATCCCGACCTCGTCATGAGTCACACCGCAACCTGGCGCTCCGTGACGGTCATGGAAAAGGTCGGGGCCACAAAACTGTACGATCCTGATCGCATTGCCGTCGTGCTGGACCACATCGCGCCGGCAAAGTCCGAAAAGAATGCCGCCGATCACTTGAAATGCCGCAACTTCGTGAAGAAGTACGGCATTCGCAAATTTTATGACGTCGACGCCGGAATCGCGCATCTGGTCCTGATGGAAGCCGGACATGTCATGCCCGGCGATCTGATTGTCGGGACGGACTCACACTGCACGATTTACGGCAGTCTTGGCGCGCTCGGCAGCGGGATCGGCTATACCGAGGTCACATCGGTCTGGATCACCGGCAAGTTATGGATGAAAGTGCCGGAGAGCTACAAAATCGTGCTCGAAGGCAAGTTTCCAAAGGGCGTCTATTCCAAAGACCTCATGCTTCATCTCATCGGCAGCCTGGGTGCCGACGGCTGCAATTACAAATCGGTCGAGTTTTATGGCGGCACCGTTCAGAACCTCAGCATTTCGGAACGGATGACCATGACGAATCTGGCGATGGAGATGGGAGTGAAGTGCGCCTTCGTACCTCCCGACGAAAGAACCCGGGAGTATTTGCGCGACCGCATCACGGAACGTTCGTATCAGGAAGTGCTGGCCGACCCTGACGCTACTTATGCCAGGCAGATCGAGGTTGACGTTTCACAGCTTCAACCGATGGTTGCCTGTCCGCACGAAGTGGAGAATACGAAACCGATCCAGGAAGTCGCCGGCACGCATATCGACCAGGTGTTCCTGGGTTCCTGCGCCAACGCAAAATATGAAGATCTAGTGATCGCCGCGCAAATCCTCAAGGGCCGGCGGATTCATCCGAACGTGCGATTCATCATTACCCCCGGCTCGAAACAGATCATGCTGGAGGCGATGCGATCGGGCGTCCTGGCTACGCTTGTCGAAAGCGGAGGTACGTTGACCAACCCCGGTTGCGGCGCCTGTGCCGGCGACGGCGGCATTCTGGCAGACGGCGAAGTCTGTCTTTCAACCGCAAACCGGAATTTCCTCGGCCGGATGGGAAGTAACAAATCCTCAATCTATCTCTGCAGCCCCGCGACACTGGCGGCATCCGCAGTCCGCGGCGTTATCAGCGATCCTCGAGAGTTGTAGCCGTGGAACAGCAACTTAAAGGAAAGGTTTACAAGTTCGGCGATAATATCAACTCCGACATCATCATCGCCGGCCGCTACCTCATCTATATTGACCCCGCTCAATTGGCTCAGCACGCCTTCGAAATGCTGGGTGAAGACTTCCCGTCCAGGCTTCGGAATTTCGATATCCTCGTTGCCGGCCGCAACTTTGGCTGCGGCAGCGCGCGCGAGCAGGCCGTGACGGCCATTCAGGGTCTCGGCATCAAGGCCGTTGTCGCCGGTTCATTCGCCCGAACGTTCTATCGAAATGCGATTAACTCCGGACTGCCGATCGTGGAGTGCCCGGAGATTTATTCGGCGGTCGCTGAAGGAGACGAAATCGAACTCGACATTGCAGCTGGAGAGATTCGACATCAAGGCAGGCCGTACGCCTTCCCCAAATTCCCGGACTCCATGCGTCGACTTCTCGAGTGCGGGGGACTTGCGGAATATTTAAAGACCCAATTGTAATGATCTAATTCTCCTCCGCATACCCGCCCTTGACATAAGTAAACAAACGACATATTTTCGCGGTCAGCATTCACGTATGGGGGAATCGATGCAACGACATTTTCTCGCGGTGGCCGCGAGTGTAGGACTGGCCGCCGCGGCCATTGGCGCCACGGCGCTGGGACAGGAATTCATCTATAAGGCGCCGACTTCCGCCGATTGGGCTGCCATGGCGAAACTGCCGGATTTCAGCGGCGTCTGGGAGCGCGGAGGCGTCGGCGGCGGTGGAAATGCTGCGTTTGGTACGGCCCCTGCCGCGAACGCGAATAGAGGCGCGGCGCCTCCAGCTCCTCAACGGGGAGCAGCACCAGCAGGTCCAGGCGGACAGCGCGCTGCCCGAGGCGGTGGCCAACGCGGCCCGTCATTCACGCCGAAGTACGAGGCGATGCGGGCCGCTGCCGCTCGCCAGCCACAGCCCGAAGACAACAGTACGGCGAACTGTCTGCCGCCAGGCATGCCTGGAATCATGAACCAGCCGTACCCGATGGAATTCCTCATGACGCCCGGCAAGATCACCATCGTCATCGAAGCCTACACGGAAGTCCGGCACATCTATACGGACGGTCGTCGTCTGCCTGAAGACCCGGATCCGAAGTTCTTCGGAACTTCGGTTGGCCATTGGGAAGGAGACACGCTGGTCGCCGAAACCGTGGGTTTCAACGAGCACGTGGAGCATGCCCGCGGCGTGCCGCATGGCGACAAGATGAAGATCGTTGAACACTACCGGCTGACCGATCCGGACACCATGACCATCGAAACGACCATCAGCGATCCCGACGTGCTGACGGCGCCATACACCACATCGAGCACCCTGCGGCGTCATCGGAACTGGACCATTTCGGAGTACGTTTGCGAAGAAAACAACCGTAACTATGTCGATCAGTCCGGTAAGGCGGGAATAAAATTGGACGTGGAACAGCCAGTACGCAGTCCCAAAAATTAGCGAGGAACCATGAAAATTCAAAACGCATTTCTGTGCGCGATTATCGCGGTGATCTGCATCGCCGCGACTTCCCCTCTTTTCGCTCACCATTCGTTTGCCGCGTTCGACATCACCACCCAGAAGACAGTGACAGGCACGGTCCAGAAGGTGGACTGGACGAACCCCCACATCTGGCTGTGGATTGAGGTGCCTAACGACAAGGGCAGCGCCGACAAATACGGCTTCGAAGGCATGAGCCCTAACTTTCTGGCACGCCGTGGCTGGACCAGAACGACGTTGAAAGCCGGCGACAAGATCACCGTCAGCTACCGCCCCATGAAAGACGGATCGAAGGGCGGTATGTTCATGACGGGCCAGGCCAACGGCAAAGTTCTGTCCATGATGGGCGGAAATGACGACCCGGGATATCAACAGAAGTAAAGCAGCGCAACATCATGTGGGAAATCTATGCCGTCCGTTACGCGCATCATGAGCGGCTTGCGCGCGAGAACTTTTTAGGCGGCGATCCGCACGACGATTCGCCGATGCCGCTGGACTATTACGTATGGGCGCTCAAGTCCGGCAGCCGTACATTTGTCGTCGACAGCGGCTTCGATGAAGCCGTCGCCCGCAAGCGCGCCCGGACATTTTTGAAGAGTCCGGGTGACGGCCTGAGAACCATCGGAATCGAACCTGAAAAGGTTCAGGACGTCATCATCACCCATATGCATTACGACCACTGCGGGAACCACGATCTGTTCCCGAACGCCCGCTATCACGTTCAGGATCGCGAAATGCAATTCTGCACGGGCCGCCATATGTCGCACGCCTTCATGCGCTGGCCGTTTGACGCGGAAGATGTTTCGGCGATGATCCGGCGGCTGTTTGCCGGACGTGTCGTGTTTCATGATGGCGACGAAGAAATTGCCCCGGGACTCAGCGTCCATCATGTCGGCGGACACACGATGGGCATGCAGATCGTTCGCGTCGAAACTCGCCGGGGTTCCGTCGTGCTGGCCTCCGACGCCTCTCACCTGTACGCCAACATGGAACGCGGACTTCCCTACCCCATCGGCTACAACGTCGGCGAAGTGATGGAGGGATACCGCCGCGCTTATGCCCTTGCGAGCTCGCGAGAGCACGTGATTCCGGGGCATGACCCGCTTGTCGCCGAACGATATCCCTCGCCATCTTCCGAACTAAAAGGCTGGGTCGTACGGCTCGACTGAAACACTGGGTCGCTCCTACAGCCATCATGCTGTCCACGCTCCTGTCGTACATCGACAGGCAGGTCCTTGCGGTTTTATCTCCGACCATCCTCCTGGCGACAGGCCTCAGCGCCAACGCATACGCGAATGCGATATCCGCGTTCTCGATTGCGTACATGATCGGAAACCCGTTGTGGGGATCGGTTCTCGATTTCGTCGGCCTTCGTCTGGGCATGCTGATCGCCGTCGGACTTTGGACGGCCGCGAGCGCATCGCACGCCTGGGTCACCGGGTTCATCGGTTTTGCTGTTGCCCGGGCGGTGCTCGGCTTTGGTGAAGGAGCCGCTTTCCCGGGAGCGCTGCGAACGGCGACGGAAGCACTGCCGCCCAACCGGCAATCGCGCGGAATGGCGCTTGGTTACAGCGGCGCTTCGCTCGGAGCGATCATTACACCGCTCATCGTGACACCGATTGCGCTGAAATACGGATGGCAGACCGCATTCCTGATCACGGGCACCTTCGGCGCCGTGTGGTTGATCTTGTGGCTGGTGGTAGCGCGGCCACCCTTCCTGCCGATGGTCAAGCAGACGAAAGCCAAAATTATCTGGCCAAATCTGCTTGAACGGCGTCTTTGGGTCGTCGCCGCGAGTTTCGGGTTGGGCGCCGTCGCGCTTGGAATCGTGGCCTACCTGAGTCCGCTGTATTTGAATCGGGCACTGGGATTGTCGCAGGCGCAGCTTGGACGAGTTTTGTGGATTCCCCTGGTCGGGTGGGAGCTCGGCTATTTCTTCTGGGGCTGGGTCGCGGATCGGTATCTGGCGGACATGCCGGATCGCCGCCGTCCTGCCAGGTTATTTGTCCTGCTGACGGTGCTGGCATTGCCGTCGGTGCTGGTGACGCAAACGCGGTCGATCCCCCTCGTTCTGGCCCTCTTCTTCTGGGCGACGTTCATCGCCGACGGGTTCGTCGTGACTTCGCTTCGGGTCGGGACGCGCATTTACCCGAGCGGGCGGACCGCGATGGTTGCCGGGATCGGATCCGGTTCCTGGTCGGCTGTGCAGGCTGCGGTGCTGCCCATTTACGGGCGGATGGTGGATCTCGGCTGGTTCCCGACAATCTTCATTTCGATGAGTCTGCTGCCCATCGCCGGGACAGCTTTATGGTTCTGGTTGAGTGCGAAAAAGGAACTGTGGGAATGAACCGCAGGCAGGCGCGGTCATAGAAGAGTGTCGAATAAATCAAACTCGGATGAAAATTGAGAACTGATATAGTGACTTAATAGAATTGGCTGGAAATTGGGTCGTTTGCTGATCTTTCCAAGGACAATGATCATACTCACTAATCAATTTTCAGCCGCGCCTGCAATCGATTTACTACTTCACTTCAACGCCCGTCCATTTCTCCAATGGCTTGACCGTCTCCGTCATATCCGCATCCGGCCCCTCGCTCGCCATGGTAATCGCCAGCAACTGACGCACGGCATTCCCGACAATCATTGGCACGCCGAGCGCATCGCCTTCTTCAAGACACAACCGCACATCTTTATTTAACAGGGCAATCGAAAACCCGGTATTAAACGCTCTAGGGATAACACATCTCGGAATCTTATCCGCGGTCGCGCTGTTGCGGCCTGTCCCCGCATTGATCACCTCGACGATCTGCTTTGCATCGAGACCCGCCTTCACTCCCATCACCACCGCCTCGGACGAAATCGCCATAGCGGTGGCCGAAAGCAGATTGTTCAGAAGCTTCATCGTCTGACCCATCCCAGGCTCCCGCCCGACAACGAACAGCGTTCCGAAGACCTCCATGATCGGACGGATCTTCGGCAACAGATCTTCCTCACAGGAAACCATGACGGCCAGCGTCCCCCGCTCCGCTCCGACCAGACCGCCGCTGATCGGAGCGTCAACGGCTTTGATTCCCTTCGCACGCAGCCCCTCCGCAATCCGCCTGGCGTACGTTGCCCCGGTCGTCGACATATCGATGAAGATCTTGATCCGGCTACCCTCGATCAGTCCCCCTGCGCCGAGCGCGACCGCCTGAACGACTGCCGGCGTTGGCAGGCACGTAATCACGACTTCACAAGCCGAGGCAACCGCCGCGACCGAACTTGCGGCCTCAGCTCCCATTTCAACAAACGGGCGGACGGTTTCCGCGCTGGTGTCGAAAATAGTCAGTCGATACCCGGCGTCAATCAACCGGCGCGCAAGGCGTCCGCCCATCCGGCCGACGCCGATGAAGCCTACACTGCGATCAGCCATTTCCCTGCTCCTTGAATACCTCTTTAGCAATCCGGAAGCTATCGACAGCCGCAGGGACACCGCAATAGATTGCGACCTGCAAAAACACTTCTTTGATCTCGTCCTTGGTGACGCCGTTTGCCAGCGCGCCGCGCACGTGCGCCTTGATTTCATGGGGCCTGTTCAACGCCGAGAGCATGGCGAGATTTAACAGACTGCGGGTCTTCTTTTCCAGGCCGGGGCGGCCCCAGATTTCACCCCAGCAGTATTGAGTAACCAGTTCCTGTAGCGGGCGGTTGAAATCATCGGCTGTTGCGAAGGCGTTATCAACGAAGTCGGCTCCGAGAACATGGCGTCGTATCGCCAGTCCCCGCTCAAACATTTCTTTATCCACGTGCAGCTCCTTTCATGATCGGGAAGTGTACAATCATGCATCATGCCGGAAACCAAAGCATTGTCGTCGTACATTGTATCCAGCCGGTTCGAACAGATTCCCGGCGATGTTATACACGAAGCCAAGCGCGCGCTGCTCAATTTCATTGGATGCGCCGTGGGCGGCAGCCGCGAGCCGGCCGTCGAAACGGCCATACGGGCCCTGACTCCGTTCTCCGGCCAGGCTTCGGCGAAGCTGCTGGCGCGGCGCGAGCGCTTCGATCCTCTTTTCGCGTCCGTTATCAACGGCATCAGCGGACACGTGTTCGAATACGACGATACGATGCCGAAGAACTACATCCACCCGACGCCGCCAGTCGCATCTGCTCTGCTGGCTTATGCGAGCGCCAATCGCACCACCGGAAAAGACTTCCTCCACGCCTACATCATGGGATTCGAAGCAGAGGCGCGGGTCGGAAATGCGGTATACCCTGCGCACTACGAGGCCGGCTGGCACATCACCGCAACCGCTGGAGTGTTTGGAGCCGCAGCCGCGATCGGAAAGCTCCTCAACCTTTCCACTCAGCAAATGATCTGGGCCATGGGACTGGCAGCAACGCAGGCATCGGGAATTCGAGAAATGTTTGGCTCGATGGCAAAGTCGTTTCACGCCGGTCATGCCGCACGAAACGGTTACTTGTCCGCAGTCCTGGCCAAATCGGACTTCACCGCCGGGGAACAAGGTATCGAGAGTCCCCGCGGATTCGCCCCCGTACTCGCTTCGAAGTATGACCTGTCGAAAGTGACGGCCGGCCTGGGCGAGGATTTTCAGCTTCGCTACAACACCTACAAACCGTACCCGTGTGGAATTGTCGTGCAACCGACAATCGACGGCTGCATCGAACTGCATCAGCAATATCATCCGGATCCTGATTCGATTAAGGCGGTTCGTGTCCGCGTGGCGCCACTCGTGCTGGATTTATGCAACAAACGCAACATCACCCGGGGGCTCGACAGCAAGTATTCGATATACCACAGCGCCGCGGTGGGACTGGTGCGCGGCAAGGCCGGATTGGGAGAATACACAGATGCCGCCGCAAACGACCCGACGATTCGCAAAGTTCGCGAGCTCGTTGCCCCCGTGGCGGATCCATCCATAACCGAAGATCAATCGCATATTGACGTCGAACTCAAAGACGGCCGCATCCTCAGCCATTTCGTTAAAGAATCGCTCGGGAACATACGGCGGCCTTTGAGCGACAAGCAGCTTGAAGAAAAGTTTCGAGATCAGGCGGTACCGACGCTGCCGGCCGCCCGCGTAGACGAACTGATCGGCCTTTGCTGGCGCCTGGACCAACTGAGCGACGTGAATGAAATCGTCGAAGCGACAATATAGCTGTAGGCGCGGTCATAGACCGCGCCTGCAGTTGAACTATCTCATTCTCGCTGTTCTTCTGCTTCTGTCCGCCTGCACGAACAAGACAACCGGCGAAATAACCGAGGTTCGCATCCCTCGCGGCGCAGGCGGAGTCGGCTTTCTCCCGCTGCTCGTCATGGAAAAAGATCATTTGATCGAAGAACAGGCGCGCGACGCCGGCATTGCCAATCTGCAGGTCAAATGGATCGACCTTGGCGGTCCGGCTGTCATGAACGAAGCGCTGCTGTCCGGTTCGGTGGATTTCATCGCGGCAGGCCCACCGGCTTTCCTGATTCTCTGGGACCGGACCCACGATTCCGCCAGGGTCCTCGGCGTCGCGGCAATGTCATCGCTGCCGATGTACCTCAATACTCGTTCCGAACATTTGAAAAAGCTCGACGACATCACCGACAAAGACAAGATTGCAGTTACCTCGATCAAGGTCTCCATACCGTCGATCATCATGCAGATGATCGCTCTTCAGAAATTCGGCGCCGGCGACGTTTCTCATTACGACAGGTACACGGTTACGATGACCCATCCCGACGCCGTCATCGCACTTCTGGCGGGCTCGGGATCTATCGATGCGCACTTCACCTCGCCCCCCTTCCATCAACGCGAGCGAAGGGATCCGCATACCCGCACCATTCTGAATACCGACGAGGTCATGGGCGGCGCCACGACATTTACGATGCTCTCGACCACCACGGCTTTCCGCGAAAAAAACGCGAAAGGTCTATTCGGCCGTTTTGAAGGCCCTCGACGAAGCGGTCGGACTTATCCTCAGTGATAAGGAAGATGCGGCAGATATCCTGCTCCAGTCCACGGGCGAAAGCGGATTCACGCGCGAAGAGATTCTTGCCGTCATGAATGACCCGGACGTGAAGTTCACAACCACTCCCGAACACATCATGAAGTACGCCGATTTCATGCATCAGATCGGCTCCCTCAAACAACGGCCCGCCACATGGAAGGACTTGTTCTTCCCTGAAATCCAGGACTCCCCCGGAAGCTGATGAGTCTGCTCAACGTTGAAGGAGTGACGCTGCGCTATGCAAACGGCAGGGACTCGTTGACGGCAGTCGAACACGTCGACTTTCAAGTCCGCAAATCGGATCGCTACGTAATTCTTGGTCCATCCGGTTGCGGTAAATCGACGATTCTGAAAGCGGTCGGCGGCTACATCAAACCTGCCGCAGGCTCCATTCTCCTGAACGGTACACCGATCAAGGCGCCGGGGCCCGATCGAATCTTCGTCTTTCAGGAACTCGATCAGCTGCTTCCCTGGAAAACCGTCAAACAAAATATCGTCTT
The DNA here is from genome assembly GCA_963738025.1 of uncultured Acidobacteriota bacterium. Classification (GTDB taxonomy): domain Bacteria; phylum Acidobacteriota; class Terriglobia; order 20CM-2-55-15; family 20CM-2-55-15; genus 20CM-2-55-15. The sequence goes on from CAVTWA010000006.1 coordinate 365,655, forward strand.
CGCCTTAACGGCCAGCGGCAAACTCTCTCGTCCGGATGCCGAACACCGCGCGGACCACTTCATCCACAAAGTCGACCTGGTGAAGTTCGCAGGCAGTTATCCACACACCTTATCCGGCGGCATGAAGCAACGCGTTGCCATTGCTCGAGCAATGGCCATGCAACCGCAAATCCTGCTGATGGACGAGCCTTTCGCGTCGCTGGACGCGCTGACTCGCGGGAAAATGCAGGACGATCTCCTGCAACTCTGCGCGGACTCCGATTTCACCCTTCTGTTCGTGACACACTCCATTCCTGAAGCGCTGCGCATTGGCACGCGCATTCTTCTCCTCAGCGCTCACCCCGGACGGGTCAAAGCGGAACTCGAGAGTGCCGGCGTCGACGCGGCGAAGGTTCACGAGATTCTCTTCGATGGAAAAGCGGAGGGAGGATCCCATGTTTAGAAAACTCCTGTTGCTCGCAATCCTTGCTGCCGTATGGGAAGCCTATGCCCGATGGCTCGATAATCCGCTGCTGCTCCCGACATTCTCCGAGACAGTGCACGCACTGGTATCTTCTATCGTGTCGCGCCAGCTGCCGCACGCGGTCTCGTTCACGCTGATCCTGCTTCTGAAAGGCTACGTGGCTGGTTTGCTCCTCGCGGGTCTATTCACGGCGATGGCCAGCGTCAGTCGAGTGGGGGCAGATCTTCTCGAGCTTCTGACCTCGATGTTTAATCCGCTGCCGTCGATTGCCTTGCTTCCGATCGCGCTCATCTGGTTCGGCCTCGGCGACAACAGCATCATCTTCGTCCTCATTCATGCCGTGCTGTGGTCGGCGGCGCTCAATACATACGCCGGGTTTCGTGGTGTCAGTCCGACGCTCAAAATGGTCGGACTGAACTATGGGCTGTCGACTCCGAGTTACATCATGCGGATTCTGGTGCCTGCAGCTTTTCCCAACATTCTTACCGGTATGAAAGTCGGCTGGGCATTCGCGTGGCGAACCCTGATCGCCGCAGAGCTGGTGTTTGGCGTCAGTTCCGGTTCGGGCGGACTGGGCTGGTTTATCTTCGAAAACAAGAATCAGCTGCTGATCGCAAATGTATTTGCAGGCTTGTTGACGGTGATCCTGCTGGGATTGGCCGTGGAAAACCTGATTTTCAGGACGATCGAAAACGTCACCGTCCGCCGCTGGGGCATGCAGGTGTGAGAGTCCGCTGATGTTTTCAAGTCCGGGAAGTTGAAACTATTCATCATTGTCGCGTATTCTCAGCGGCAGCAATAACCAAGGAGAAGGTCCAATGCGCGTTCTTACTGCCGCTATCGTATCCGTTCTGTTTTGCTGCACTCTGCTGAGCGCCCAGGCTCCCACACCCAACCCGACGAATAAAACCGGAGTCATCGGCCTGATGCACGCCATCCATTCGACCAACGACGCGGCAAAGACGCTTGCCTTTTACCAGGCCGTGTTCGGCATGGACGGACAGGTGCGGCCATTCCAGAGCGCAGGACCTCAAATTCTGACAAATTCGCCTGGAGCCACCCTGCAGGTTGCGATGACGCAGATCAAGGGAGCATTCAGCTTTGAGCTGACGCAATTCGGCAACATCGAGCGCCAGCTGAACAAGCAGCCGGATATCGCAGATCCCGGCGCACCGATGATGAAGATTGTTGTCCGCGACATCGATGCCATCGTGGCGGCGGCGAAGAAAGCCAATGCGCCGATCATCACCAGGGGCGCCACACCGGTGGTCGTGCAGACATCCGCCGGAAAGGCGAAAGCGATCATCATGCGCGATCCGGACGGCTACTTTGTCGAGGCGATCCAGGGAACGCCGGCCGCCGATTCGCCGCAAGGTCCGGTCATGGGCGCGATCATGGGGTTGACGGTTCAGGATACAGACGAGACCCTGAAGTACTGGAATGGCGTCCTCGGGCTCGAGTTTCAAGCGGACAAAGCTTTCTCCAGCGACGCCGCAATGCTCGACCTGATGGGATTGCCGAAAGGTGCGTCCTATCGCATGTCCGGCGGACTCATCTCCGGTAGCAACGCGCGCATCGAAATGATCGAGATTAAAGGCGTGCCTCGCAAACCGTTCGATCTCCGCGTGACCGACGCCAATGCCTGCGGCATGGCGCTCCGTGTCGGCCACATCCGTCAACTGCTTGCCAAAATCAAAGAAAACAACGGGCGCGTCCTCTCTCGCAACGCCGAACTCGTCGAGTGGAGCGATACCATCCGCAACGTTTTCGTGAAAGATCCGAACGGACTGAATCTGGAACTGGTCGGCAGCGCCGATCCAAATCTGTAAACGCGGGCATCGCTGCAGGATGCCTTGTAAAGGTTTGAATGAAGTGGATGCGATGTGGACCTGGTTGGGTGTAACGAGGTGGACCAGTCCCCGCCTTACTAAGGCGGGGACTGTGGACACTCGTCGCTAGATCGGTCTCTATCTTGGACAGTTGCGGTTATAGACCGCGCCTGTAATCCGCAAAACGATCGAGGCGGAAGAGGCTTCGCGGGGAGGCGCCGCGATCGAGAGCCAGAGCAACCAGATGCTCGCCAATCGCCGGCGCGAACTTGAATCCATGACCGGAAAACCCGGCGCCGATGATCACATTCGGCCACCCGGGATGACGGTCGAGAATAAAGTGGCCATCCGGCGTTCGTGTGTACAGACAGACGACGCTCTGCAGAACATCCGCCCTTACGCCATCTAAGAACCAGGAAGCGAAGCGGACGACGTCCTGGCTTTCGTCCTCTGTCACGGTGCGATTCACATGGTCTGGATCCGTCTGGAGACCGCCGGAATGATTGGCGATTTTCAGTCCCGGCGAGACGTACACCGGTAATCCGTAAATTTCGCCGAACTCCGAGTCTGTAATGAAAACGGGAAAGCGCTCCGGCGCATATTGCGCGGGATCATCCACCTTCAGCCACCATTGCACCTTCCGCTCGACCGTCATCGGCAGGTTCAGCTCTTGCAGCATACGTCCGGCCCAGGCGCCGGCCGTCACGATCAAGGCATCGGCCTCATATCGCGTGCCGGCCGCCGTTACCCATACGCCTTGCGAAGACGCTCCCCAGTTGGAAACCGGAGTATCGAATATCAACTCCACGCCGCCCTTCCGGGCGCACGTCACCATCGCATTCAACGCGAGGCGGATATCGAGGAATCCTGCATCAGCTCCGAATCCTCCCTCCCAATCGTCGGGGACGTGGAACATCGGCCATGTTTGACGAATTTCAGCCGGCGCAAGCCATTGGAAGTTGATGTCGTAGCGAGCCGCGCTCTCCCTGGCGCGACGGGCGTGCAGATGCCCGGGAGCCGCCATTTCGAGAACGCCAACTCTGTGGAGAACATGCATCGCCGCCTCGGCCTCTAGATCCTGCCACAGACGGTCTGCCTGCATCACAAGAGGGATGTAGTCCGCGCCTTCCGCGTAGGCGTAGCGAAAAATCCGAGTCTGCCCGGAATGCGCGCCGCGATCGTGCACCAAACCGAACTGCTCGACGACGAGCGCACGCCTGCCAAGCCTGGCCAGCTGCCACGCACAGGCAATACCCATAGTGCCCCCGCCGAGGACGACGACATCGTAGTGGTTTCGCAAAGTAGATGTATTGCAGGCGCGGTCATAGACCGCAGTTGCCCAAGATACGGTTCAGCGGTGCGAGTGTCTCGTAGCCCCGCCTAAGTTAGGCGGGGACTGGGCCACCAGCGCTACAACCAGGTTTACATCGCATCCACTACATTCAAGACCTTTACGGGCGCCACTTCACGGCTTCCCGTCCATTCTGTCTTGGACACTACAATGCTACCGCTGACCGGCAGCGGGCGCGCCGCCGCGGCCGGCGCCCGGCGGGTTGATCGTGCCGTAGTCCCAATGTTCGTCGGCTTTACCGTCGACGAACCGCCACATGTCGAACCACGTGGTGGTGTAGGTCTTGCCCTGCTCACGCGGATCCGGCAATTCACGGACGACCGCAACAGTGACGTAGTCTCCCTCGGCCACCACAGAAACGACTTTCGTCCGCCAGTGATCCTTATCCGGAATCGGCCGTGGAGTGCCTCGGGCGCCAAAAGCATTCATCACGGTCTGACGGCCTGACGCAAAGCCGGGGTTATGCTGGATGTATTTCTCGGTAAGCCACTTCGGAGCTTCGTCCCAATGGCCCGCTTCGAGCAGGTCCCGCATAATGTGCATAGCGGCCTGTTTGTTCGTGTTGAGTTTTGGATCCTTGCTCGTAAAAAGGGCTTCCGGATCCGCAGCGCCCTTCACAGGCTCCTGCGCGGCAATCCAGCCGGCACCCAGCAGGATTGTGGCGAAGCTTAGAACGATAACCGTTGCGCGAATTTTCATGAACCCATCTCCTCCATTGGAATCAATTTCCAAAAAGCGCGAATCATTCTATAAGGAGACGGGTTGATCCGGGCTGAAAAACACGGAAACGCAGAGGACTTGCCTTCATGCCTTTGTGCCTCCGTGTTTAATGCCGGCGATGGTTTTTACGACTCGCGATAGCCGAAGGGCAATTTCTCGAACATCTTTTCGATCTGTTTATAGCTTTCCTTGGTGCGCTTCTCGGGCTTACTGGCGAGTTTGTCCGTTGCCTCGCCCTGCCAGACTATCTTATGCGTTCCGGCATCAAACATGTCGACGGTCAGCGTGCCCACCTGGTACGTCTGTTCGGTCGTGGTCGACCAACCGCCGCCACCGCCCCAGCCCCAGTCCCCGGTGCCGGTATAGTAAGTCTCCCAGGTATGTTTTTCCTCCGTTGCCAGATTCGCTGCGACCGCCAGGTCGCCTCCGCTCGCAACCTCGCGAAGCCCTCTCGCAGTCAACTGCTGGTTCACAGTCTTCTTGACCCGGTCCTTCATAAATGGCTCGTTGATCTCAGGATCATGGATCCACATGAACGTTTTAAACTTGGAAAAATTGACCGAGTGATCGTAGTCCGCTGTAATCTTGTCCGCTCGCGCCGCGCTTGCCGATAAAAGCAGTATCAATAAGATCGCTAACGTTTTGTGTGATTGCATAGGATTCTCCCACGGCTTAAAGATGCAAGGCGGACGCCACTTCGAGGCGGTTCGTAGATTTACGGACAGCCGTCGAGGCAGTGCTGTTTACGGCCGGATAAGCGTCATGTACCCTTGCGCATGGGCTTTGGCGAAGTTCTCTCCCTCGCATGCGCCGTAAGTTGGGCTTTCGTTCTGATCCTGTTCCGGCAGACAGGACGTTCGGTTCATCCGTTCGCACTTAACCTTTTCAAGAATGTCATCGCGTTTGTTCTTTTTATTCCAACGATCCTCTTGTGGTACGGAGCGCGATTTCCGGAGATTGCCAGCGCCGATTTTGGCCGTTTGCTTCTCAGCGGTTTTCTCGGACTGGGCGTCGCCGATACGCTGGTGTTCACCAGCCTGAACGTTCTTGGCGCCGGAGTGATGGCGATCGTGGAGTGCTTGTACAGCCCCTTCGTGATCCTGTTCTCATTGTTATTTCTGGGAGAAACCCTGTCACGCGTTCAGGAGGCGGGCTGCGCCCTAGTCATCGCCGCCGTGTTTCTTGCGAGTATCACGGTCAGTGTGCATGGCGTGCCACGGCGCGATGTTCGGCGCGGTATCGGACTTGGCATAACCGCCATCATCCTGGTTGCCGCCGGTGTCGTCATCGCCAAGCCTGCCCTGAACCGTACTCCGCTCCTGTGGGCTATCGAAATGCGATACCTGGGCGGATTGGTTGGAGTGTTGAGTTTTCGTCCGTTCCTGAAGGGCAAAGTCGCCCAGGCCATACCGCAGTTGACTTCGAGCGAGTGGCTCGCTGTATTCGGCAGCGCTGCCGCCGCGTATTTTCAGATGATCCTCTGGCTCGGAGGAATGAAGTACGCGCAAGCCTCAATTGCGGCCGTGCTCAATCAAACTGCAACCATCTTCACCATTGTGCTTGCCGCTTTGATCCTGCACGAACCGCTGACCCGTGTTCGGATAGGCGCAGCGGCGCTGGCCATAACTGGCGTCGTCCTGATAACGAAATAAGGAGGGAGTAACCACAAGAAGCATTGTGCAACAAGGCTGTAAGTTTTAGTTTTTTTAACCAGCTTTTTGGAAGAAAACGACAAAACCTGTTTGTCCGAGTTGATTTTTCGTCGGGACGTAGAAATCGGGGAAGTCCCCGCCTAAGTTAGGCGAGGATCCTTCGCGCAGCGAAGGCGGGGCGGCGCGCAGCGCGCTCCTTATGGATTTCCGCGAAGCGCTCCATTTTCCAATCGGTGCGCTACGCGAATGTTTATAAGGAGCGCGCTTCGTGCGGACGTTGAACAGCTATTTTAGGCTTCGCCCTACCGGGCTCGCGCTCCGCGCCGCCCCGCCGCTGCGCGGCACCCCGCCTAACTTAGGCGGGGATTGAACTCCCTCACAATCACTTCAAAACATTTGGGCACCACGCACACATCCTTCCGCTGTTTGGTTGCGGCGTAGCCGCGCTGTGCTTCTTGTGGTTACTTTCCCCTCCGGGCGCATGCGAGATTATGTAGAACTAAGAGACTTTCATGTTTCTGTACGAGCGTGGCCCTTCCGCACCCAAACCGAGTGCCACGGATTATTGGTACGACACATGCATTGAAACGTTCGGGCGCATGTCTCTGCCGTCATCGAAAACAACTAATGCCTCGGCTCCTGAACGCAAAAGTTCAGCAATCCTCCGAGTCTGGAGGGTGCTGGGACCAGGCTTCATAACAGGCGCTTCCGACGACGATCCCTCCGGTATCGGAACCTACGCGATGGCGGGTGCATCCTTCGGATTCGCGACCCTTTGGATGGCACTCCTTACCTTTCCGCTGATGACTGCCGTCCAATTCATCTGCGCCAAAACCGGGATGGTTGCAGGCGAAGGCCTTGGAAATGTGCTGCGAAAGAACTTTTCGAAGGCGGTTGTCTATCCCGCCATTACTGCTCTTGTCATTGCGAACACGATCAACGCCGGCGCCGACATCGGAGCCATTGCCGCAGCTTTGAATCTGCTCGTGCCCATCCGTATCGGTATCCTTATCGTCCCGATTACGGCACTCATTTTGATCGTCCAGATTTGGGGCAGCTACCGGCTCATCGCATCGGTCTTCAAGTGGCTCACGTTATCGCTGCTGGCATACATTGGAGCGGCATTCTTTGCGCATCCTGATTTTACTGCCGTGTTGCGGGGGACCTTCGTCCCGCAATTTCGCCTGGATTCTAAATTCCTTTCCATCCTGGTCGCGATACTGGGTACGACGATTTCTCCTTATTTGTTTTTCTGGCAGTCCTCTCAGGAAGTAGAGGAGGAGATTGCCATGGGCCGTACAAGCCTCAGACAGCGAAAAGGCGCCACGAACGACGAACTGAAACGTTCAGCCTGGGACGTCAATGCCGGAATGTTCTTCTCCAATGTCGTGATGTACTTCATCATTCTCGCTACCGGCGCGACATTATTTAAAGCAGGTCACACCGAGATCCACTCGGCGCGGGAGGCCGCAGAAGCGCTGCGCCCACTGGCGGGACGATTCGCGGAAATGCTGCTGGCTGCCGGTCTGGTGGGTTCCGGGTTTCTGGCAGTGCCGATACTCACCGGTTCGAGCGCGTACGCCTTCGCAGAGATTATCGGCCAGAATCGCGGCCTGGACCAGAAGCCCCGGCGCGCGCCTCACTTTTATCTCCTCATCGCGGTATCGACCATCGCCGGTATGCTGATGAACTTTATCGGCGTGAATCCGATGTCTGCACTCTTCTGGACAGCGGTGCTCAATGGATTTGTTGCACCGCCCCTTCTCGTTCTGTTGATGCTTGTTTCAAACAACCGCAGCATCATGGGGGATCGTGTCAATGGTCCTGGTATCAACCTGCTCGGATGGAGCACGACCGTCTTGATGTTCGCTGCCGCTATTGGCCTCGTTGTGACCTGGAACAATTGAGATTTCGCGGCGGAGCCCGATCTGGGAAAGCTGATTGCATATAGCAATTGCAGCCGATGGAACCTCCACGAAATGCAAGGGTCCGTTTTTACGGCTGTTTACCGGTGGTAGCGCGGGTCCACACTCAGGGAAGAACGGTCCCACACTGCCACCTCATGTTCACTCGAAACCAAAGGAAGGACATCAATGGGCCGAATCCTGAACTCGATCTCGATTTGCCTCCTGGTCTGGGGGATCTCGATCTCCGCTCAAACTTCAAATCGTCAGACTCCGCCAGACAATACGAGAGTCAACCAAGGTGATCGTAATACCAACCAACCTACTGCTGATCAGCAGAAGGAAAACGCCTCAGACCGCGAAATAACACGTCAAATTCGCCGTTCGATCACACAAGACAAGGGCCTTTCAACCTACGCCAAAAACATCAAGGTCATCACACAAAACGGCAGCGTGACGTTGCGTGGCCCTGTCCGCTCGCAGGACGAAAAGAAATCCATCGAGACCAAAGCAAATGAAGTGGCAGGAGCAGGCCACGTGAAAAGCGAAATTCAAGTCACTGCGGCGCAGCCTGACAAAAACCGTTAACTGTCCACACTAAGGAGTTCGTTCAATGGCAGATAAGAATACTGCAGCTTTTGGAATTTATTCCGACCGCACGGCGGTTGAGACCGCGGTAGATACCCTGAAAGCCGAGGGCTACCGCAACACCGATATTTCCGTTCTCTTTCCGCAGACGACCGGAACAAAGGATTTCGCTCACGAGAAACACACGAAGGCACCTGAAGGCGCCGCGACCGGAGCCGGAAGCGGCATCGTCGTGGGCGGCGCGCTGGGTTGGCTTGCTGGAATCGGCGCACTCGCGATTCCTGGATTAGGCCCCTTCATTGCAGCAGGCCCGATCATGGCCGCTCTGGCCGGAGCCGGCGTCGGCGGCACAGTTGGCGGAGTCGTCGGAGCCCTCGTCGGGATGGGCATTCCCGAATACGAGGCGAAACGCTACGAAGGACGGATCAAAAAGGGAGGCATCCTTCTCTCAGTCCACTGCGATAACTCCGAGTGGACCAAAAAGGCGAAAAAGATCTTAGAAGATACCGGCGCCGAAGACGTCTCCTCAACCGGAGAGGCATCAGCCGACTTCTCGAAAACGGATCGGCCAATGCTTCGACCGGATGCTCCCGTCGGGAAGCCATCCAGAGTTGTCCCGCTCGCAGACGAGGACGAAATCATCAGACCTGTCGATCCCACCCTGCCGCGTAACAAGAAAATAAGCTGAGCGTTTCACGATGCATGACTCTCCCCCTGGTACAGGGGGAGAGTGGCCATAGACCCCGCCTACAATGTCCCCGGGGCCGATAGACACAACAGCTGCTAGCCGTTTTCGACCGGCTTCCCTTCTCATCCTCAGATCCTCTTCGCTCCGCTCCGCCGCAAGATTGCCGCAACCTCGGCGTGCCCCCGTCGTTCGGCCCAGGCAAGCGGCGTCGCCCACGGTTCGTCGTCGGGAAGGTTAGGGGCCGCGCCGCGGGCGAGGAGAAACTCCAGCATCTGTCGCGCGTTTCGGCGCGCCGCCCATCCGAGCGGCGTTGACCGGTACTCTTCCTCGCGGGCACTGATGTCGGCGCCGGCGTCGAGCAGCATCGCCGCGCGTTCGACGTCGCTGCCGGACGGATCCGGTCCGTGACAGACAAGGTGAAGCAGCGTCTGATGCTGCCAGTTCATCAGATTCGGACTCATGCCGTGCTCGAGCAGCGTGCGCAGCATGCCGGCGTTGCGCAGAAGATAGCCCTGGCATCCGGTGACGACCGGCGGGATGCGAAGGCCCGCGTCGAGCATCTTCGTGAGAAGATCGTCACGATCGGATCCGACAATCATCGTGAACGCGGCGCCGAGGCGGCTCGCCGAGTGCGGTCCCTCGGACAGCCGGGGCACGTCCGCGCGCTCGTTGTCCAACCAGCTGATGTCGTACGGATCCGGCGTCGCACCATGCGACTCGAGGAGATGTTTAATCTCGGGAGTGGCGGCCGCGAAGAGCGCGTTGCCCGAAGAATCGATGTCGCTGTTCGGATCGGCGCCGTGCGCGAGGAGCAGTTCCACCAGCCACAACTGGCCGGCGCGGGCTGCCGAGTGCAGGGCGCGTCCTTTCGGCGCCGTCGGCTCTGCCCAATTCGGATTCGCGCCGCGATCGAGCAGCAGGCGAGCAATCTCGTAGTGTCCCATCTCGATAGCTGCGGACAACGGCCGCCTCCCGCTCGGACGCGTCTCGCCGATGCGAGCAGGCTGCGCATCGAGCATCTGTCGCACGCGCTCAACATCGCCAAGGGCGCAGATGACGGAGAGATCGCAGGCCGCGCCACGCGACAGCAGCAGACGCGCAACCTCCAGATCGCCTGGCAGCCAGCCGGGCCCCCAGATCGCCATGTCGATCGGCTCGAGATCGGAAAAGAAACCGCGCGCGGCACCGCGACGCGCGTGAATATTCGCGCCGCGATCGAGCAGCAGCTCGATAACCTGCCGTGGCGCACGCGTGAGAAGCGCACGATGGAGCAGGGTGCAGGCGTCGCGATCCACAGCATGGATCAGTGCCGGATCGGCATCGAGCGCGGCAACAACTTGTTGCAGGTCGCCCCTGGCCATAGCTTTGTGAACCGGAAGAGTCATTGGCTCCGCGACGGTGCGGTGGCGGCGATCGCGTTCGCTCTCGAGCAGGACAGCGATCGCTGAATGGCCGCGATCCTTCGCCATCTCGATGAGGCTCCCATCATAGAGGCCGTTCGACTCCGGATCCGCGCCGTCAGTAAGCAGCAAACGTACGGCCTCGATTTGCCCCTCCCGGACTGCAAAATGAATGGCGGGGGAGTACCAGAACTCGGCGCAGCTGAGAGCGGGGTTCTTATCGATCAGCCGCCGAATGGAAACGATATCGCCTTGTGAAGAGGCGACGAGCATTTCCCAGACGTCACGGCCTTCTTCGGTCTCGAGTTCGTCAGGCTTGAGCATGGTCCAAGATTAGGGTCTCGAGTTCCTTCGACTCAAGTGGATTGCTCGCACAAAACCCGCGGCAATGATTCTCAATGCTTCCTTAAAGCGGCGGTCCCTGGCGAATTCGTTGCAAAGTAGGCTCAAACTCGACCCACCATGTGGCGCCCGCCTCGCTGAACGGTTTCACGAGTTCTGAGGCGCGCTCCGCTTTTTTACGTCCGGTCAATCCACCGGCGACAATATCGATTGGCTTTCTGCCTGGGGGACGGTTCTCTGCGGCGTACTCGGCGATTCTGCGAATGTCGTCCCGTGAAAACTGGCGCTGGTCGTTGAATCGTTGCGGAATGATGCCATCCCATGCCAGCGCGCGCCGCATGGACTTCGGCTTTTCCCAGACACCGACGACCCAGATCGGAATGCGCGGCTTTTGCAGCGGCCGTGGACTCATCGTCATCTTGTCGACCTTGAAGTGCTCTCCGGAAAACGAGTACGGCTTCCCTTTCCATAACCCGTCCATGATTCTCCAACCCCTCGTCGAGACGCTGGGCCCGCACCTTGATATCGACGGCCTCGCCGACCCTTCCGAAGCCTTCGTCGTCCGGCCAGGCTCCCAGACCTGCCGCGAAAATCAGCCTTCCTTTGGAAAGATGGTCTACCGTGGCGCATTCTTTAGCCAATTTCCACGGACGCCGGCGGGACACCGGAGTAATCATGGCGCCAAAACGAATGCGGCTGGTGCGCGCCGCGATGGCGCCCATCATTACCCACGGATCGAACAGTTGAATACCCTTGATGGCAAGGCCGTCCGGCAGAAAGAATCCATCCCATCCGGCCGCTTCCGCTTCGCACACGAGATCCAGGAAGGCGTTGAAACTTCTGGCTCCGTTAAGGACGCATGCATACCGCATTTGATTTCCACAGAGAAACGTCCTGGAACGAGTCTACAGGGGCGCTATTGTAAATGGATTTCAGGGCAAGGTGCCATAGTGGCCGAGACGGATGGGCTCACGTCCGCATGGAGGTAGGAAGCCGCGAATAGAAAGAGAAAGATGACCACTGTAAAAACAGCCATCAGTCGATTGAAGGATCGTTCGGTCATCGCTTCTTTTGGCAGTGTCCGCGTCACCACGCGCGCGGACGAACCGGGAACTACCAAAGCGCCCTCAGCTCTAACCTGCCTTACCCCATATCTGGTATTAACTAATCGCTTTGGCAATTACCCTGCCATTAATTATGTTGCTGAAAGTAGGAGAGTACTTCATTTCGGGCGGGCATCCAGGCTGTAAAGGTTTTTTAACACCCTGTAAAGTCTTCCGACACGTTCCGGGCAACGCGGCGCCTCAGCCGAAGACCGGGGTTTTTCGTAACCGACAATACCGGCAACGAAACCTCCGGTGCTACGAATAAGCGTACGGATTTTTATCGATCGTCGTGGTCGCGCGTGTCTGGTTGCACAGGAAAACAGACCCGGTGAAGTAGATCCCCGGTTGCGTGATCGTCTTGGCGACCTCACACGCGTGGCGCAGTTCCGCGACGGTCAACTGCAGCGGTGCTTCGTTTGGCTGGTAAGTGATTCCATACGGATAGTCCTCACCTTTGGCGCTGATCTCGACATGACAACCGACAATGTGCGTCACCGGATGCGTGTCGACGAAATCGATCAGGCGCCTCATACTTGCGAACCAGTGATCCCAGAAGCTGATGTAGCAGCGCCCGCGATAAAACATGTCCCCCGTGTAGAGAATCTGCGTGTAAGTGTCGTAGTAAGCGAATTCCGACATCACGTGGCCGGGACTGCCCCAGATCAAGATATTGCGGCCCCCAAGGTCCAGCGTCACGCGTTCTTCGGGATAGTTCGTCATTCCCCAGAAGCCGATCATCTCTTCATGCGTCAGTCCCATCAAACGCGTATTCGGGCGGTCGACGAATTGATCGATCGCGGCATAATGATCCGAATGCAGGTGGCTGAACGCGAGCAATAGCTCCATATTCTGCGCGCTGCGCCGGTGACGCGCGCACCACTTGTCGATGCAGTCGTCGACCGCGCGGCGCAGGTCCCAGTCCGAGCGAAGCTGAGTGAAGCCCTGGTCGAGCATCAGAATGCGTTCGTTGCCGAAATACAAATGCATGAAGGGCGCTTCATAGCTGTAGGCCTTATTCTGGCGCATGAAGACCGTGTGTTCGTTGTACCAGTGCACTTGAATCGGCGGATCATGATTGTCCATGCAGGAGGGCGACCCGCAGATCCACCGGGCGGGAAATAAACCCGGTGCGGGAACCTGGCTGGTAAAGTCGATCGGGCCCGGTGCGGCAGCGGCTTCGCGTCGCAGAACGGAGACCGCGCTCCAGGCAACAGGTACTGCTACAAAGGTGCGGCGATTCATGTCTGGTTTCCTTTCGCGATTTCTCAAAATGGGCGGGGCGCGTTGATATTCGGCACACCTTCCGGAAAAACGGACGTCCGCTCGTCTGGACTTACTCGGTTGAGCAGAATGAAATCCGGACGAACGAGGGCGAGTTCTTTACCGAGGACCTGCTTCGCCGATTCCAGTACATCGTCGATCAGATCCGGCTCCATCTGCAGCACGCGTTCGTAAGGTTTGTATGTGGCGAAGCGAGGGTAGACCTTTCCGGGAACGAACTGCATCTCGATATGCCCACCCATCAGCCACTTCACTGGATGACTTTCTTTCCACAGTTTCAGCCTCTGAAGCGAGGCCGCATAATCAGCGTCGTTGCCGATATTGATCTTGCCGGGAAACATCAGGTCACCCGTAAAGAGGAACCGATTGTAGGGGTCGTAGAAGACAAGCCCGTCTTTGTGCGCGCCAGGCATCGGAATGACATCGATGATGCGATTGCCAAGGTCGATGCGCCCTGTGCCGGATGGCCAGACGTTGGTAAGTCCGTGGAACTGCTTCATCGCTGCAAGCGGGACCGGCGCGAGTGCCGTGCCGGAACGCCCGGCAAACTGTGTCAACCCTTGATTCTGCGCGATGTCTTCTCCTGACGTCATCACGACCGTCAAGGGAACGCTATTTTTACGGCGGATCTGACTCCAGCGCGTGATGATCCCATCAACGGTGGCGCGCAACGGATAATAGCTGGCCTCGGGCGTTGCACCCGTATCAATCAGCAGGGCTCCTTTGTTTCCGAAAAGCAGATAGGTGAAGGGAGCTTCCCAGTGAACGCACACGTTTTCGCGAAGAATGTAGGTGTCTTCGTTGTATTGAACCACCTGAATGCGCGGGTCCCGATTTAATGCCGCGACATTGGACCCATACAGCCAGCGAAACGGAAGATTGCCGGGCGCAGGTCCGTCGCACGAGTAGTTATGCATGACTTCCCCGGTGCGTTGGAGCGCAACGCAGGAGTCCGTATTTTTCGCCGCCGGCGGATTCAGCGTCCCATCGGGATTGCCATTGGGATACTGCTGCGATGTGGCGGACTGCGGGTTTCCCGATAGCGCAGCATTGTAGGTGCTCTGGAGCATCGATAACCTCCGTTGTCCTGTTAAACGGCCAACGTAGGCCTTCGAATGAAGCACAATGACTGGGTGCAGGCTCAATATATCACATACCGGAACCATAACTTGAGCGGCGGATAACGCGGTGCGATAACGACGTGTGCCGCCATCGCGTCAATTCCTAGCGCGCTTTCGCCAGATCGCTGACCGCACCAGCCAGCAGCTTCACTTTGCCTTGGTCCGTAGATGCCGGCAAATCGGTATTCAGTTGTGCTGCGAGTTTCGTCAGCGCGTTGCGACGCTGCTGACCCTTTCCTAGCTCGGCGGCTGCCAGGCTGTCCCGCGAGGCCCGGATCTCGGCGGCGGACAGTCCGTCTGACCGTTCGAGTTGATCGAGATAGGCCCTGGCCAGCGAAAAGCTTGGCGGCCATACAAACTTCTGCTGGTCCTGCGTGTTGTACGAATCGAAGTGCACGGTTTTGGCGGCGTCCAGTTCATTTTGAGTGATCAGTCCGCTCGGCACGAGTTCGTAAATATCCAGCCCTCGCGCGATCTCTGAACTGACGATGAGGCCGTTGTACCAATAGGCGGACCATGAGCCGCCCATCACCAAACGCGCGGCATCGATCGGTCCGCGGTCGAAAAAGGCGATCTCCTTCGGATGCGAGACGTCGGTCCAGTCGAAGACCGTAATTCCGCCTTGATAAAACGCCTGCACCATGACATCGCGCCCGGGGATCGGGATGAGCGAGCCGTTGTGCGCCACGCAGTTTTCCTGGCTGGTCTGCGCTGCCGGCATTTTGTAGTAGCCGTGGAACACGAGATTCTTATTTTCGATAGTGAATAGAGCGTCGGCGCCCCATTCCGGTTTGTCGGTGGAGCGGCAGCGGGGTTGGCTCCCTCCTCCCCACTCGTCGGAGAAAAGGACCTTCGTGCCGTCATTGCTGAAGGTTGCCGAGTGCCAGAACGACATGTTGGCGTCGGCTGCCATGTCGATGCGGAACGGATGGGCTGCATCGCGAATGTCGAGCAGCAAGCCCAGACCGGCGCAGGCTCCACCCGCGATTCCGATCTGCGGATATACGGTGATGTCGTGGCACTGATTGGGGCCGGTCGGCGGCCCCTGCGCGGCAGCGCCGGCGCGTTGACCTCGTTGGCCGCCAGTGGCATCTGGTCCGTTGGCGGCGCCATTACCGGCGCCACCGCGGGCGGCTGCAGCCTCCGCTCGAGCTGCCGCGTCGATCGCTGCGCGCGCGTCGTTGCGCGGCGGCACCGGCAGATTGTTGAAGATGCGCGGCGAACTGACGATGGCAGCCGAGGTCGGTTTTGCCAGCGGCACTTTGATCACTTCGAGCCGGAACCTCGACGAGTCCGGATCATCACGGCCTCCATCCTTGCATCCTTTGAGTTCCTCGGCCGGACGAACTCCGGATGTGCCGGAGACATAGATATAGACGCTGTTCGGATCGTCGGGTTGAGTCACGACGGTATGCGTGTGCGATCCACGGCAGGTTTGAACGCTGGTCACGAGCTTTGGATGCGCGACGTCGGTGATATCAAAGATGCGGATACCGCGCACGCGGTCTTCGCTGGCCGGGGACTGGACGCCGCCAAACTGGCAGTCCTGCCGGCTGTTCGTGGCCTCGGAGGACATGAATAACAGGTTCTTGAACACGGACACATCGTTCTGCGATGCCGGACACGTGTAAGCATTGGCGAGAACGGGTTTCGCGGGGTTCGAGATGTCCCAGATCTCAAACCCGTTGTAGTTCCCTTGAATCGCATATTTGCCGGTAAAAGCCAGATCCGAATGCGTGGCGCCGGCGGAAGCGTCGCTTGGCGGTGTCGTCGAGATCATGCGCATGTTCCAGGCGGCCTGACCGGCGTCCCATCGGCCTGCGGCGAGGCCGACGCGCGGATCCGGAGCCGGCGCGGTCATCGAAACGACCGGCGCTACAGGCGGCGGCATCACTGCCGGCGGCGGAGGCGGAGGAACGGGTCTCGCGCCGGCATTGCCGCGCCCACGGTTGCCGTCCGGCGTGCCGTTTGGCGGCGCCGGCTGTTCAGGGCCGCCGGTCTGAGAAGTCGATGACGGTGGCGCTTGCTGCGCAATGAGGATGCTCTTCGGCGCAAACGATATCGCGATTAACAGAACGGCAAGCGATGCAGAAATCAACAATGCGAACTTCATAGATAAACTCCTCGTATTACAACCTGGCGGCTAATTGCCGACCGACTGCAGCATTTTTTGCATGACGCCGATCTCGATGGACTGGTCGGCAAATACGTCAGAGGCGAATTTGTAAATCGTATCGTCTTGCGCGGCGCCGTACGCTTTGAAGAGATCGTTGACCATATCGATCGCGCCCTGATGGTGCTTAATCATTCCGATGAGAAACTTCCGGTCGAACTCCGCACCTCTGGCTTTGTCCAGGTCGGCCATTTCCTCATCGGTCAACATGCCTGGCATCAGCATGTCGTGTTCGACGCCATTCATCTTCATGTGCATCCGGGTTGACTTCGCGTCGGGCACCGGCAGGCCACGGTCGCCAAGCCAGGCCTGCATGGAGAGGATTTCGTCGGTCTGGCCGACAAGGATCCGCTCGCACAAAATACCGACGTCGGATCTCGCGCCATGCGTCGGCGCCCAGGCGGCCATGATGACTGCCTGCGCGTGGTGCGGAATCATTCCGGTCATGAAGTCGATATCGGCGTCGCTGTATGTCTGATAGATCCCAAGAGCCCGTTGCTCGGCTGTGGGCGCGTGGATGGACTCCGGATCGTACGCGCCGGCCGGAACGTCGCTTGTAAGTACGCGACGCATGCACGACGCATTTGCGACAACGAGGAATAGCCCTGCTCCCAGAGCTTTCGTCAATGCCCTTCCCATTGGGTCGTCCTTACTCTTGTAATGCGAGATTTCCTTCAGACGAGGAAGGCTATTTTCGACAGGTGATGGCGCAAGACTAACACTTTTCAATGTCCGCCGACAATCGCGCCTTTCGCATCCGGCGGCTTTGAAACGCAAAGGACCCGGTGTATAGTCCGGATTTTTATCAATCCGCCAACCGAGAGCGGACCGGACGAAATGACCATGTTGAAAATGGCAATCGCAGCACTTGCGGCCCTATATCTGACGGCCACTCCTTCTATGGAAGCTCAGAATCGCACACCGCAGACGCACCGTCTCGAAGCGTCGCCGTCGTCCATCGCCTACGGCTATTACTGGTCGGAGGCGAGTCCCGCTCTGCACATCGCATCCGGCGATATCATCGACGTGGATACTCTGCTAACGAGCACGCCGATGAGACTTGCCGCGAGCGGTGTGCCCGACAATAAAATCCAGGACTCGTTGAAGGCGATCGTCAATGGAGTGACGGGCGGCAAACGCGGACCCGGCGGCCATATCCTGACCGGACCGGTCTACGTCGAAGGAGCAGAGCCCGGCGACGCGCTCGAAGTCAAGATCCTGTCGATCGATTTCGCGATCGATTACGGTTACAACGGTTGCAGCGGCTTTCTCCCGGAAGATTGCGAACGCAATGCTCCTCAAAAAATCATTCCATTGAATACGAAGACCATGACCGCGGAGATGTTCCCAGGTATCGTAGTCCCGCTTCGTCCTTTCTTCGGCAGTATGGGAGTTGCGCCGGCGGCGGAACTGGGCCGCGTCAGCAGTAATCCGCCGGGAAGACACGCGGGGAATCTGGACAACAAAGAACTCACCGTGGGATCGACGTTGCTCATCCCGGTCTTTGTTCCCGGCGCGCTGTTTCTAATCGGTGATGGCCATGCCGCCCAGGGCGACGGCGAAGTCGACCAGACCGCCATCGAGACTTCCCTTCGCGGCCGCGTTCAACTTACGGTCCGCAAAGGTCTGAAACTGAACTGGCCCCGGGCGGAAACGGCGACGGATTACATCAGCATGGCTGCAGATCCGGATCTGACTGTGGCAACGAAGATCGCCATACAGGAGATGATCGACTTTCTTGCGGAGACGCGGCATCTCACCAAGCATGAAGCGTATCAGCTCGTCAGCGTGGCCGGAAATGTGGCAATCACACAGCTCGTTGATAAACCGAATGTCGGCGTCCATGTCCGGATGCCGAAAAGCATTTTCAAGTAGGGAATCTTACAATATTCGTTAGTCGGTCAGGCTTGACGTGGATTCGCTCGCTGTTGACCGGCGGCGGTAGTGTCGTCCACAATGACGGCGTTCTCTGAAAACTGTGCGCTAGCCTTCTATTTCTTTCTCGATCGCTCGCGCCGCTTCTGGAGATAGCCCAATGAACTCCACGCCTACGCCGGAGTTTGCTGTGCAGTGTCGAACTTCGCCTCTCACGTTCACTTGAAAATTGGTGCGGGGCAGCTTGAAGTGCACCTTCAATATCGAGCCGATTGGAAAGATCCTTCGCGTGGGGATGAACATGCCTCGTGTGCTCAAGTCCGGCAGATCGACTGAAATGTCTACACTAGCGCCTTCGTAAACTATAGAGAGATCGCTCAGCAACTGGTGGCGTGTGACTTCCCGGTTCTCGAACTCTTTCATGTTTCCTCAAAATAGTTTTGTTTTATCGCAGGGCTAACGGCCTCTCCACATCGCCGCAAACTGCTGCGCAATATGGACAATAGACGAAGCTCGCCATGACTTCACGAAAACAACTTTCACATCGTTGGATCGTCACTGAATCGAATGGGACGACTCGCTGTACTTCTTGCAGCGACGTCATTCCTGTCTTTATCTTTTCGATCGCATCTTCCTGCATGGTTCTGAATCCGGCGCTGCGGGCGATGGAATGAATCTCCTCTGCCCGTGCCGCCGAGTGGATAGCATCTCGGGTTTGTCCTTCGACGAGCAGCAACTCATAGATGCCCACTCTTCCTTTGAACCCGGTGTATTCACATGATGGGCAGCCCACCGGTTTGTACTCGTAAGTGAAACTGTCCAGGTCCGGCACATCGATGGTCTCGAGTTTGCGGATGTACTCGGACGTAGGTGTAACTTTCTCACAGCAACTACACAGGCGGCGGACCAGACGCTGTGCCATGACACCGGTTACAGATGAGGCAATTAAATAAGACGGTACTCCAAGGTCGATCAGCCTGGTGATGGATGAAACGCTGTCGTTCGTATGCAGCGTCGAGAGTACGAGATGGCCTGTCTGCGAAGCCTTCAGCGCGATTTCTGCCGTTTCTACATCGCGAATTTCGCCGACCATGATGACATCCGGATCCTGTCGAAGGATCGATGGAAGGCAACTGGCAAACGTCAAGCCTGCTTTTGGCTGAACCTGTACCTGGTTCACACCGTCCAACATGTATTCTACTGGATCTTCAACGGTGATGACGTTGCGCCCGGGAGATCGCAGAAGATTAAGCGCCGCGTAGAGCGTAGTGGATTTTCCGGATCCGGTAGGGCCGGTCACCAGCAGCATTCCCTGAGGCACACTCAAAAGGCTATGGATGTTTGCAGAGTGATCGTCTGGGAAACCCAGTTTATCGAACGTGATCATCGCCGAATTCGGATCGAGAATACGAATGACTACCTTTTCCCCAAAATGCGTGGGCAAAGTTGAAGTTCGCAGGTCGAGCCGGTTGCCTTGGTATTGCATCAGGAAACGGCCATCTTGCGGAACACGACGTTCGGCGATATCCATGTCGGCAAGAATCTTGATGCGGGAAACCACCGAGGCCGAATACGTCGAGGGGATGGTCATGAGCTCGCGCAGGATCCCGTCCACTCGAATGCGAATGACCATGTTTCCGACGCGAGGCTCGATATGGATGTCACTGGCTTGCTTCTGCGCGGCCAGAGCCAATATGTTGGAAACGAACCGCACTGCCGGTGTCCGTTGGCGCGTAGCGCTGAGTTCTTTTAGCGCAGCGCGGTTCTCTTCGCGGGAGTCGGATGTGATGAATTCCACATCGGAGTTCACGTCGCGTTGCGGGAGTTCGACGTCATCGCCTGGCTCTCTTTCGTCGTCATAGCTACGATCAATAGCAAGGGAAGGCAACTCCGTCGGAAGATCCTCGAGGTCGGTGATGCCGTAGAATTTTCGAATTCCTCTTAAAATGTCGTTACGGAAGCTGAAACGTGGCGAAACCTGCATACCCGCTTTGAATCGAAGGTCATCCAGGAGAGCCAGATTCTGTGGCTCGGCCATTGCGATGACTAATTCTCTGCTTTCGATTTTCAAGGGCAAGGCACAACACCTCACGGCAAGGGATTGGGGCACTAAGGCCAGGATTCCCGGGGCGATCGACGCAGGAGGGCATTCCGCGTACGCGATGTCTTGCACCTGTTCCAGCGCCTTTCCGATTTCCGTCTTCGATACGAATCCGTCCTGCAATAAGATCTCGCCTAGCCGCATCACCTTTTCGTTCTGCATGGCTACCGCGCGATTCAGGTCGTGCTGGGTAAGACTTCCCTGTTGAACTAGAACATCCCCTAGACGCTTTTTGTTTTTCTTTTCCATTTTGCTCCGGTGCGTTGACGCACTCCATTTCGTCTTATCGGCTTTTGGCTGGGGCTTCATTAGTTCCTTTTGACAGTATTTTGAAAATACGGCTGACAGGACTCCCCGGGGCTCTTCTACCTGGCGAGGCAAGAATTCTCCAAGGCAAGCTGCGGATTTAAGAGGAACATCTCCGGCGAATTCAGCAAGATCTGGCATGGCCAAACACACCGATCCTGCGGTTGTTATGGCAACCTTCAGCTATCAGGGACATAGGCTTCCCGCGATGTCCCTCACACTTCGGAAAAGATTACACGAGAAATGGGACGGACTCCGGTCTATGACCGCTCCAGCACAATTACCCTCAGCCCGATTTCTTGAGTTGCGGTCAGGAGGGTCGAAAGATGCTTGCAGTCCTGGTCAATCCGGTTGGCCCTTGCTCAACGAAATCGCGCGCTTCATCCAGAGTGTTGAAGATGTTGAGGACGTCGCAGAGCTTTGTGTGCGTCCAAAGCAGTCGTATGCGTTCGTTAGGATTCACGAACACCAATGATCCATTCGCCCGGCTTATTGAAGTATGAATGCTGATGACTTCGCCGCAACCGGACGAATCGAGATGAGGGACCTCAGAAATGTCGACCACAAATCTTCGGGCTCCCGACTCCAGTCCGTAAAGCACGTGTTCGCGCAGACGGAGAAGAGACGCGTCAAGAACCATTCGTCCGGAGACTCTAATCCAGACGATGCTGTCGCTTACTTCAGAGCTGATTTCCACCATCTCAACCTAATTTGAGCCAGTTCCACTGTCAAGAGCCTTTGCAACAACCACTTTTTTGGGTTGCGGAACATGAACTGTGCTTGGCATCGTGAATGTGAAGAAGTCCAAGTTCGGAGCGGAAAGGAAAGCCATGCCTGAGAAGCCAAAGACAGAGCCAGACAGCACGGCAGTACGTGTGGCCTTGTGGCGGGCCCTGCACGTCGAGGTCGATCCGCCCCCACACGTGTTCGAAGACGAAGTCGGCCTCAAGCTGGCCGCACCAGAGGACGGATGGCGCAGCCGTCCGGACATGAGCGCGTTCACGCGGCCCTTCCGCGCCTCCATCCTGGCCCGCGCTCGCTTTATCGAAGATCTCGTCACGGAGCAAGCTGCCCGTGGCGTCGGGCAGTACGTCATCCTCGGAGCGGGGTTGGACACTTTCGCCCAGCGTCGACCGGAGCTCGCCTCCCGGTTGCTCGTATTCGAGGTCGATCGGCCCGGCCCTCAGGCGTGGAAGCGCCAGCGCCTGATCGACCTTGGCTTCGGCATCCCGTCATACCTGCGGCTCGTGCCGGTCGACTTCGAGGCAGCCGAAACCTGGTGGCAGCGGCTGGCGGAAGCGGGCTTTGATGCAAACCGGCCGGCGGTCGTCGCGTCCACCGGGGTCAGCATGTACCTCACCTGGGAGGCGATCGCGGCCACGTTGCGCCAGGTCGCGGCGCTCGCGCCCGGTTCCACGCTCGCCATGTCGTTCCTGCTGCCGATCGAGCTTACAGATCCCGAGGTGCGTCCCGGCCTCGAGCGTGCCGCGGAGGGGGCGAGAGCAAGCGGCACACCCTTCATCAGCTTCTTCACACCGGCGGAGATGCTCGCGCTGGCGCGCGATGCCGGCTTTCGAGAGGTCCAGCACGTCTCAGCGGCAGCTCTTGCCCAGCGCTATTTCGCCGGCAGAACTGATGGCCTTCGTCCACCCAAAACGCGGAGGAGTTGCTGCTCGCGACGACGTAGTGCGTGGTCAAGCCACGTCCTCGGCGCAATGCAGGCTGGAAGGACCGCCGTCCAAGGCCGCATAGCAGGCTGCGAAACAATTAATGAGTCCCGGTGATCCCTTGCAAGCGCGGTCTATATGACTGTGCGCCTTCCGTTGATTCCAGAGAAAACATCATGTCCATCATGCAGGTTTGTGCTGTGTACCCTGGCCTGCGGTAATCGCGAGCAGACGAGCAGGTCCGTTCATCTTTGCCGTGTGCCACACTCCACGAGGAATCACAAGCAAGCGTCCCGCATTGAACGCAACCTCCCTCACGCCATCAGGCAGGTCCAGCAGAAACGTCGCGCTGCCTTCAAGCATGAACAGAAGTTCGTCGCCCGCCGGGTGCATTTCCCAATTCGTCCAGTCGGCATTCATGGTCAAAACTGTCAGCAGTCGGCCGTGCTCGCTGCCCATGAGCCTGCGAATACCCGGATCACTTGCGTCTCCAGACATCAACTGATTCCAAAAGTCTTTGCCTCCGGGCAGGACAATAGCCGAGCCGTCAGGCTCCAACAGGAAGTAGTTTTTCAAGAGATCGACCGTATCTTCTGGCATGCTGAGTCCCTCACGCTGGGTTCGATTACGCAGTCCCCGAGATCATACCCGATTCTTGACTTCTCGGATCGACGCATGACCGCGAGACCAAATATTTTTCAACAAGGCTGCGGAATTCACGGTGTTGCAAAACTGGCGACTCCCTTGCGCGGTTTATGACCAGATGTGATCCAAGACAGATGGACGGGAGCCGCAAAGTGGGCCGTGTAAAGGCTTGAATATACTGGATCGATGTCAACCTGGTTTGGATGTAACGTTGGTGAATCAGTCCCCGCCTAACTTAGGCGGGGACTGTGGACACGCTCACCACTACATTGGTCCTTATCTTGGACCGCTTTGGTCTATGACCGCGCTTACAACCTGCGGCTAGTTTGCTTGCAGCGAATCACGAATTTCACGAAGTATCGCTACGTGCTGAGTTCCCCACGCCGGAGCTGTCGCATGCTCGTCACCGAGACCCGACGTTCGCGATTGGCGAAGACGGTTCATTATGAGATCGCGTATCTCATCCGGATGATCGATGCCCTCGATAACCCCGCGATGAAAGTTTTCTTTAACCTTCCCGTGGCTGGTTTTTTCCGGACCGCCACCCGCCGTGTCCACGATCACGTTCGCAATTCCGAACCAGCGCTCGAGCGGTCCGGATTCGACCGAAATGTTCTGGATGTTTTCGAACGTGATCGTTGTTTCCTGGATGACCCAGATACCGCGGCGAATGCGCATACTGCGATGCGTGAGGACATACCACGTCGTGTCGTATCTCAAGTGAATCGCCGCATAGGCAACGATGTCCGGCAGGACCATGACCGCCAGGGCTACTGGCGCGAGCAACAGCCCAATCCGAAACGAAGCAGCCGTGATCGCCAGCCATGCGATGAGCAGCGCGATGTCCACAACGAAGAGCAACACCCAGAATCGAAACTTCAGATAACGCAAAAAGCCTTCTGCAGGACGGAAGGACTGCAGATGATCGCCCGGAGCTACCGGAAGCGCTGGAGGCTCCGGCGGCACGCGGAACCAATTCGTCAGCACTCCCCAGATGCCGCGATAGACCCACCCGGTCGTCCTCTCGAGGCGGCTCATGATCGCTTCCGCAGCAAGTCTCGAATCTCGCGAAGCAGCGTCAAGGCCTCGTCCTGCGGCTGCTGTTCGCCATGCGTGCCATCTTCGTCGAGGCTGCGCCCACCACGCATCCTGGAGTAGAGGTAATCCCGCAAGTGTTCGGCCTCGAGAATGCCTTCGATGTTCATCTCGGGCGAAGCGCTCCCGGACGCCGTTTGAATGGAAAGTGTCGCCAGCCCGAGCCAACGTTGAATGAGATTGCGGCTCAGGTGAATATCCTGGATGCGTCGATACGTGAGATGGATCTCATGCCGAAAGAGAATTCCCCAACTCATCGACATGCCATCATCTTCAAATTTGTACCGAAGCGTTTCGTACTTGAAGAAGAGCGGCAGGAACATCACAACAATGCCTGGCCCTGTGAGCAGCGAGATCAGCGCATAGTACTTAAGGAGTGACGAATCGGGTCGCTCGAGTTCGCCTGGATTAAAATTGTTCAACGTGTTGACCGGCTGAGCCATAGTTGAATAGCAATACCCCCTGAGAAGTTACGCAAGGTTTCCGGGTTGCGATCAAGCCAGAGAACCCTGACCGAAGCCTCTTGAACATTGACCTTTGAGCGCTGAACTCTTAGCATACGGCACAACATGGTTTCACTCGAAAACTCATCGACGTCACGCGTTCCCGGAGTTGGTACGAAGGCACTGATCGGACTGGCGGCACTCGCGGCCGTTGCGTTCGTCGTGATTGCCGCATTTCCGTACCGGGCGATGCTTGGTTCGGAAGGAGCCGCACGTCAAACGCTGCAAGCCTTCCAGTTCGCATACTGGCCGAGGCGTGGCTGGCTGCTGATTCACATCGCCGGTGGTCTCATCGCACTGTTGTCAGGTCCAATTCAGCTGTGGCTCGGGCTTCACCACGTGAAGATGGACGTTCATCGCAAGCTTGGCTTGCTCTATATGGCCGGAATGACGATCGGATCGATTGGGGCGGTTGGACTGGCTCTGCAGACGGACGGTGGCCCTATCTTCGGATCCGGGCTGTTCTTCCTTGCCGTGGCCTGGATTTCGACGACGAGCCTCGCGTACGTTGCGATCCGGAGAGGACTCGTCCATCAGCATCGCGAATGGACGATCAGAAGCTACGTCGTGACGTTCGCGTTCGTCACGTTCCGCATCGGCCAGCTCGCGATGGTCGGATCCGGCCTTCCGCTACTCACAGCGATCGGCATTATGGCCTGGGCCTGCTGGGCGGTGCCGCTGCTCGTTACTGAACTTATCATCCAGGGCAGGAAACTGCGCAAACCGGCACCAGTAACACGAAAGGCGCCGCACAAGATTCAGCCGAACGCACGTCCAACTTTCGATTAAGGGCGTCGCGTTAATGGAGAAGTCGACGTCATTGACAGCGAACGCGGCGCCATCGTCGCCAGTATCGATGGACAGGGCTTTGATCCGGAGATCAGCTGGACGAGCACCAAGGACGGCGCAGTGACTCTTGACTCTACTCCTGGTGTCCACCGGCACCCGGCTCAACGCGTTCCGCATCACTCTGGCGACTAGCTCTTCTTCTAGAATGCGGTGAGCCGTGCGATAAATTACGGGTCTCGATAGATCGCGACAATTAGGTTCGCGAATTGCCTGCCGAAGGTATGAACGTCCGCTTCCCGTTTCCGAAAGAGACATATAAAGATTTTGTCGCGCCGCAACGGCGGCTTAAAGTCAGTTTTCTTCTCTTTTTACTGGCTTCTCTATCTCATTTCGAAGGGACGATGACCGCCGGACAGGTCCACGACCCCGAATGGGAGGCTAGATCTAAAATCCAATCGGCTGTCGATCTGTTGCCGCGAACCCGGCTTGAGACGTGGGTCGAGATGCAGGACGGTTTGAACTTTTCCTTTCGGAGGTGGAGGACCGGGGGACTGCTCAATAAACGGATGAAGCCGATCTTGAATCTCCTCCTGCGTGACATCGATGAAGATGATGACTACTATCTTGTGCTCGGCGGTGGCTATGAATACCTGCACACGATTGCCCGCGGCCGCCTCTTGATTGATAACACGATCATCGCGTATGCCACGCCCCATGTCGCCTTTGCAGGATTATTACTGAGCAATCGGAATCGGGCCGAATTTCGCTGGATTAACGGAGTCAATGATTTCCGCTATCGGAACAGACTGACCGTCAACCGTCAGTCGCGGATAGGCACGTTCAGGTTTGCACCCTACACCTACGGCGAGCTCTTTTATAATTCCAGGCTTCATTCGTGGAATCACAGGGAGTACGCGGCCGGTGTTCAGTTCCCGCATAAGTCCGGCCTCATGCTCGACACCTACTTGCTTCGTGAGACCTGCACCGGTTGCCGCCACGGCTCCGTGGACATGATTGGAGTCACACTCAACTTTTATTTCAGACAGCTCCAATAGAGACTGGACCCTCGTGGAAACACCTGAGGATGGCGGGATTTTGCATATTCGAAGACCATTGACGGGCGCTCCAAAGGTGCCCTACGATTAAAACACTTCGAACCTCTGCTCGAACAATTTGTGGTTTCCGTCTGGTCCGCAGGCCTTGCCGACTGAAGTGAATAGGAGGTCTCAGATGCAACCCGCAGTTCCGATCAACATCACGAAAATGGATGCGGCAATTACGGAAGGCTTCGATTTCCTGTGGAATCGATGCAGAATCAACAGCGGTCCGCTACAAATTCATCTCGACGACAAAGCGTGTGGCGAAGGTGACAACCGCGGCATACTCGATTACCAGACGAATGTGGCGCGCGCCCGATTCAATGTTGTGATCGACTTGACCGGCATTGCGAGGCTGCTGGCGCGCGCGTCGCATTGCGAAGCGATGCAGCCGCTTCACGCTGTCCTCTACTCGGAAGGAGTAATCACAGAGGACCACAACTTCGGCCTGAGCGGACCGATAAAGGTTCTCCCTCATCCGCTTTTCGGACCCGAAGGCGTTGTGGCGGCGGTCTTGCCCGGACGTTGACTCGTCGAATCCTACTCCCGGTCGGGAGCAACAATTCGTCAAGACGCGCAGCAAGGCATGCCTCTGGTGTGGCACATCACGCCATCGCAACCTCGCGTCCGGATCACCCTTCCGCAAAAGCTCGGCGGCGGAGAACAAGAACTCCGGCTGGAAGGAAGCTACTCATTCCAGCCGCAGGTTGCGTAGCGCTTCTGTAAAAAGCCTGCACCTTTCGGACGAATCGGCGGATTCGGACAGTGCGATTGCCGGGCACCTCAGCGTGTCGCCAGGATCAGAGGCGAAGGGCCTTCGACCGGCGACTGTTTCACGGTCCGGAAGCCGGCCTGCTTGAGCCACTGTTTGTATTGAGCCATCGTGAACACGTCTCCTTCTTCGGTAATGATCGACATCATCAAACCGAACAGGAGCGGAAACACGGGCCCGGTCCGTGAGTCGTTCGGAATCATTTCGGCGATTATGAGCGTGCCCTCCGGCTTCAGCGCCTTGTAGGATTTCTCCACAAGTTTCCTGCCCCATTTCTCGCCTTCGGTGTGAATGATGTGGCCCAGGATCACGATGTCGTATTCCTGCCGTCCGAAATCGATCTGGCGGAGATTCCCCTCGAGATAATCGTATTGGCCGGCGACACCTAATCGTGTGGCGTATTCACGAGTAACGGCCGTCACCTCTGGATAATCGACCGCGGTAACGCGCACACTCGGATTCGCCTGCGCAAAGGGCAGCGACCAGGCGCCGGAGCCTGCTGCCACATCCAGGATGCGGGAAACTTTTTTCAGCTTCGTTGGCGAGAACGAACGGGCAAGGTTCTGCGCTGTGCTGTAAGTCATTGGAAAGATCGCCTGGACCAGTTTAGGAAAAAACTGGCGTCCCTCCTCGGTATCGACAGCGGATGCCGGTTTTCCGTTCCGGATCACGTCGGCCAGCTGCGTCCACTGCGGTATCGTCATCCGCGTTTCATCGGCCATCGCGCCCATGTATGAGGGTTTGGTCCGCACCAGAAACGTATCGGACACCGGCGTCAGGCCGTACTGAGTTCCGCGTTTCGTTAAATATCCCATTGCGGCCAATGCTTCGAGCAAATGCTCCAGCATCCGTCTCGGCAGCTTGAGAGATCTGGAAAGCTCGGCGACTGTTTTTTTGCCCTGCGAAATTGTCGTGAAAACATCCAGATCGATGGCCGCGATCAGCGCCAGCGCCGTCCTCGCCCCCCATAGATCATTCATAAACTTCATCGGCGACAGCGGTTCCATTGTTTTTTTCATTTGCGCTTTCGACACATCTACCTCCTGGAAATAAACGTTAAGGGTATGAAACGGCCCATATCGGGCCGCCCGGCGTGGTTCCTCGAATGCAGTGTCATTTTTAGCGCCAGGAGAATCCCCGGCTCAACCTGGTGCGAAGTTTCCGACTAAAAATGGGAGGCATTATGTTTTCGATTTCTGCCAGTAAGTCCCTGCTCTTCTCTCTGGTTCTGGTGCTTGCGCTAAGTGTCGCAGGCTCCAGCGCATTCGCACAATCATCGCGAAATACGCGGGATTCGGCCGGTTCGGTGGCATCGGCCCAAGTTGTTGATGTCAATGATGTCGTGACCCACCCCAATCAATATGTAGGAAAAGAAGTCACGGTCCAATGGAAAATTGACCGCGTCTACAGTCCAACTGCCATTGGTCTCGAAAAGGACGAACACCACCTGCTCGTCGTCGCGCTCCCATCCGCCAGCCTTTCCAACGGCGAAATGAAAAAAGGTGAGCCCGTTACACTGACTGGCATCGTTTGTAATTTTGACCGCGCCGCATTCGATCGGCAATATGGAAAGCTAAATTACGGGGATGCACCGCTGGGCAAATTCAAAAATAAGCCGGTACTGATCGTGACCGGAGCACAGTCCGCCAGAGTGGAGGAACAGGCCCAGGAACCAGTCGCTCAAGTGCAGCCTCCCACAGCTGAGGAATCCACATCTTCGACCGAACAGCAGTCGACCTCTTCAAGCGAGCAACAAGCGGCTGTCCCGCCGACGGTGGAACAACCTTCTACCCCTCTGGTGGAGCAGCCATCTTCCACGCAGCAGCAGTCGACTGATATAGCGTCGAACGAGCAGCCCGCTGCGCCATCGCAGCAGGAACTGCCGCGAACAGCCTCATCGCTCCCGGGTCTGGCTCTTGCAGGCCTGATCGCAACGATCCTCGGCCTCGGTATTCCGCGGCTGCGCCGTCAGGAGTAGCTTTCGAATTGCAGGGAAATGACGAATGACTATTGACCATTGAGAATTGACAAAGCATTCGGAGAAATGGTCAATGGTCATTCGTCATTTGGGGGAGACTTTTTAGTGGCGGCGGCGACGCCTCGAACGATGCGATTGCTGGCTGGGCTGCTCGGATTCCGCGGGTTGCACAAGTTCGGCCGGCTGCACTACAGGCGCGTGCAGTGTTTGCTGGTAGTAATCGTCCAGCAGCATGGCGATGATCGCGGATTCGTCTTCACTCTCCGCCAGAGTACGGCCCAGACGGACGAAGCGCGCGCTGCGTTCTTTCTGCAGGTTGTCGCGCTGCCGCAAGCGGGCTTCGAGCAGGCCGGTGACACGCTCGGTAACGACCTGTTCCACGTCGGCATCGGTCGGCAAAGGACGTTCCTGCATTTCAATCGAATACTGTTTGGCGATTTGCTTCAGGCCCAGCTTCTCCAGTTCAGTCACCAATGAAATGGCGACACCGACCGCTCCAGCCCGCCCGGTCCGCCCCGCACGATGGATGTAACCCTCGTGATCCTCGGGCGGTTCATATTGAAAGACGTGCGACAGTTCGGGAATGTCGAGGCCGCGTGCAGCGACATCCGTCGCCACCAGAAAGCGAAGCGTGCCGTGCCGCACACGTTCGAGCACTTTTTCACGATGCTTCTGAGCGAGATCTGCAGTTAATTCGTCTGCATCGTATCCAAACCGCTGAAGCACGATGGACAGATAGTGAACCCGCTGCTTGGTGTTACAAAAAATGATGGCCGAAGCCGGATTTTCCATTTCGATGACACGAATCAGAGCGCGATCCTTGTCCATCCCGGGAGAGGTGTAGAAAATATGCTCGGTATTCGTGACATGCACGTGATCACTGCTGAGCGAGATGAACTCGGGCTCGCGAATAAACTCGTGCGCCAGATGGATGACGTAAGTTGGGAACGTCGCCGAGAACATGCAGGCGTTGATGGCGCGGCGCGGCAGGTAGCGCTGGATGTCTTTCATGTCCGGATAAAAACCCATCGACAACATACGGTCGGCTTCATCGAAAATCAGCATCCGGATCTGATCCAGAACTAACGTGCCTTTCAGCAGATGGTCCAGAATGCGGCCAGGTGTGCCGACCACCACGTGCGCACCTTTACGCAAGGCATCGATCTGCGGTCCGTAGGCGACGCCGCCATATACGGCCACACTTTCGATGCCTGAGCCGCCGAAGAGGGTGTTGGCATGCTGCCAGACCTGACGTGCCAGCTCCCGTGTCGGGACAAGAATCACTGCCTGGACGTGACGCAGCGCAGGGTCAAGCCGCTGAAGCATCGGCAGAACAAAAGCGCCGGTTTTCCCACTGCCGGTGCGAGCCT
Source organism: uncultured Acidobacteriota bacterium (assembly GCA_963738025.1). Lineage (GTDB taxonomy): Bacteria > Acidobacteriota > Terriglobia > 20CM-2-55-15 > 20CM-2-55-15 > 20CM-2-55-15. The sequence continues at coordinate 396,471 of CAVTWA010000006.1, forward strand.
GAATCATCATGCCGCGGCCGTCCAGCACGTATGGAATCGAACGCGCCTGAACGGGCGTAAGTGTCTTCCATCCCGCCTGGGCCGCAGCTGCTCGCAGGCGTTCCGGCAGTTGTTCGAGTGTGACGTCGGCTAAAGGATTGTTCGGTTCAGTGATAAAGGCGCCCCCGTCTGTACGCTAAGCGAAACATTCTACAACGATTGGATAGATTTTAGTGATGCTGTGCTCTGAAGGCGCGGAGGAGCGCCTCCGGCGGTTCTTCTTCGGCGAGTCTCTGTAGCTCTTTGTCCTCGATTCCGGCGATCCAGCCGAGGATCATCCGCGCGGCAAAGGCGTGTCCCTTGTACCATTGCGCCATCTCAATTAAGGATGTGCCTGCCTGCGAGCGTAACTGGCTGAGGATTATGGGATCGCGCCCGCTTGCCATGGCAAAAACAACCATCAGACCTTTGTTCCGATCCGTCCATGTACCGGAGCTGAGAAGATCGATGAATGGCTTAACCGGTACCTGATGACGCAATTCAGGTTTAGAGTTCAGCAAAACCCCGATTGCTCTTGCCGCGTTATTCCGCACTTCGTCATTGGCGTCGAAGCTGGCCTTTACCAATGCTGTGATCTGCTGTCGACTCTGCTGCACATATCCCAGCGCCTCGGCAGCAACAGCGCGTTGCTCCGCTTTGGCAGACGATTCAAGGACTCTGAAGACTTGTGTCTCATTCTTCCGGGCCTCGTCGCGAAACTTCAATTGCTTTTCACGTGTGGCCGGATCTTTAGAGAGTGCATATCCTTCTGAATCATCCTCGCCGCCTCTTCCTTCCAGGATGGCTTTCATCAGCGATTGACCGATCTGGTCATCAAGATCGGCGAAAACCTGCGGAAGCCGGAGCGTACCTTTGGGCGGCCGGTTGTAGCGGACGGCGTGAGAGGACGGCCCGGGCAGGCCGATATAAACCAGGACGTCGCCGGAGCTGCTGCAACATACCCTTTCTACGTCGGTTGGATTGCGACCGGTGAACTGTCGAAGTGCCTGCTTTGCGGATTCCTTCCAGCTGGCTCGCAGTTCGACCCCTTCTTTCTCATTGTTTCCGAGTGAAACAGCGTCCCCTTCGTTGAACGGTAAAACGCGTCGAATCGCGGCGGTATCGAAGCCCTCCTGGCCAAAGAAGGCGATCATCCCTATTCGCTTCTCCTCCGCATTCACGGTGACTGAACTAAACAAGCATATAGCGATACATATGCGAAGGAGGCTTTCCGGCAGATTCCTGGTGACTTTGCGAATGAACAATGTCAAATCTCCGCGTCCGCAAAATAGCACACCCGCGGCCATTGAGAACCGTCTGGGTTATTCGTCGTTGTCAACCGATCCGTCGTGTGGCGCTATATATAAAGGTGGCCTTGCCCTTCCTGGCCGACACCGGCCGGCGCGATGACGGAGTGTCTTAAAACCGTCTCCCTTGATTTAAGCCGTCAGATCCGAGACAGTTGCCAACGGATACACGGACGGAACAAGGATGCTTGTCCACGCCGGTGCCCCCGGAGTCGATGCGCCTGCCGGCGCCGCAGCCCAGCGAATTTCGTCGCTGAGCGCCCAGGCAACGGCGACAAGCGACACCAGCAACACGCCGCTGCTGGAGCCCTGTGTGATCTTGCGGATGGACCGCGACAGCGATGGTTTCGTCGTGTGGACCTTCGATACAGCCTGGAAGCGGCTCGAGGTGAAGATGCCTGTAAGAGATTTGGCGGGGCAGGCTCTAAAACCGCTGGCGGACGCGGTCCTTGCCGAAGCCGTCAAACGATTGATTTACAAAAGTTTCCGTTGATCTGCACGAGTTGGCTTTGACCAACACGTGTTCGTCGCGATTTACACGTGTTCGTCGTGATCGACAGGTGTTCGTCGTGATCGACACGTGTTCGTCGTGATCGACACGTGTTCGTCGCGATCGACACGTGTTCATCACGATCGACACGTGTTCGTCACGATCGACACGTGTTCATCACGATCGACACGTGTTCATCACGATCGACACGTGTTCGTCGCGATCGACACGTGTTCGTCACGATCGACACGTGTTCGTCGCGATCGACACGTGTTCATCACGATCGACACGTGTTCATCACGATCGACACGTGTTCATCACGACGGACACGTGTTCATCACGATCGACACGTGTTCATCACGATCGACACGTGTTCATCACGATCGGACACGTGTTCATCGCGATCGACACGTGTTCATCACGATCGACACGTGTTCGTCGCGATCGACACGTGTTCGTCACGATCGACACGTGTTCATCACGACGGACACGTGTTCATCGCGATCGACACGTGTTCATCACGATCGACACGTGTTCATCACGATCGACACGTGTTCATCACGACGGGACACGTGTTCATCGCGATCGACACGTGTTCATCACGATCGACACGTGTTCGTCGCGATCGACACGTGTTCGTTACGATTTACACGTATTCGTCGTGATCGACACGTGTTCGTCACGATCGACCACCGGCCGATTTGCAAAAAACTGGTTTCGGCGGCAATACGGTAGTTTTTGCGTCGCACTAAGTCGCTGGCATTCATCAACTTAAACAAATGACTACGACCCGACATTGAACATTCGACGCAACTTCCGGCGTGCAAAGCTCGACGATCTTCTGTCGCGCTCGCACGGGGTCGGTAAGGTTGACATAAGACGCGTGAAGGCTAGAGACTCCGGCGGCTCCTGGCAACCTCGCCTACCGGTCACCCCGATCTTGCCTTCGGTCCGTTTAAAAACCTCGGCATCCGCAACTGTGTAAATTTCGGAGCTGAATCCTCTCGGCCCACTTCCTCGCTGTCTACGCTTCTCTCCCGCCGATCGCCCGGCGAAAGGCAAGACTCGCTACCGGCCCGCCCGCTACGGCTTTAGCCGGACTGGCCTTTCACCAGTTGGATTCTTTCGAAAGGTTTCACGCTCACTGGAATCCCCCTCTCCCAAGCTTTGCTTGGCGCGATAAACTTCTTACATTCCTCAACGAGCTCACGAGATTCACAACAAAGAGATTGCCGAAATATGGGAATTGCACAGGGTCACTGAAGGGAAACCTGATCGACACGGTGGATCGCATCATTCGAAACCGGGAACGGTAGCAGCAAAACAACCAATCACGATCGAAAAAGCCGGAGTGTTCACCCCGGCTTTTTGGGCACCCTGCAGTCGTCGGCGCACAAAAAAATCCCCTGCGATTGCTCGCAGGGGATTGATGTGTGAACGCGGGCTAAAGCCCGCGACTACATTAGAAGTTGAAGCGGGCGACCAGCGTTCCCGTACGGGGCAGAACGTTGGCTGCCGACGGGAACGTACCCGTAGCGAAGACTTCGTTGATGACGCCGAAACCGGCGGTGTACTGGCCGGCGGCGTTCTTGGTCAAATTGGCCGTTGGGTTACCGGTCAGCGACGGATTGGTTGAGGTCGGAGTAGCCGTAAACGCGCGGTTGAAGATATTCGCGAAGTCCGCGCGAATCGACAGGCTCTTTGGCCGATCGCCCCTGCCGATTTTGAAGCTGCGCAGGATGTTGAAGCTTTCCGACGGCCTCCGCTGTCCGCGGAAATCCGTGTACAGCAAACTCGTCAGGCCTGAAGGACCGGGCCCATACGTTCCAGCGACTGGATTAGCCCACGCCGCGGGATTCAGCACCTGGTCATGAGTTGGATCGTAGCAGTGGCAATTGAGATCTTTCAGATACAGAGGCTGGCCTGTGCGGTACATCTCGCTTCCACCGGGGAGATTATTCGTGACCGTAGAAGCTGGCGGTGTCAACGGCAGGCCGCTGCCATAGGTCGCGAAAACTCCGAGCTGCCAACCCTTGGTGATCGTTGCCGCCAGCCTATTTCCGAAATACGTCTGTGTCTGATACAGAACGCTGACCGAGAGGAGGTGGGGCTGGTCTGTCGACTGAATACTCTTGGTGGATCCGGCGGCATTGAATATGTCCTGCCGCGCCAGGGTGAAAGCTTTCGAGAACGAATATGTGCCGTTGACCTGCAGGCCTTTCGACATCCGCTTTGTCGCTTTCAATTGGAGAGCGTCATACCAGGTTTTGCCTGTAGGCGAACCTGTGACGGTGATTGTGCTGAATTGCGGGAACGGTCTCAACGCATTGATCAGCGTGTTCGCAGTGCTGTATCCAGCATAGGGCAGGTACCCGTTGAGTTTGGCTTGCACCGCGGGCGTGCTGATCTGAGAGCTGAGCAGCAGGTTGTCGGCCGGATTATTGTAAGGATCTAATCCGAACTGAGCAAATCGCTGTGGGGATACCTGGTTCAACAGGCCAAGCGGCCCGGCCCACCAGACGCCGCGGTTTCCAACATACGATGCTTCCACGACGAAGTTATTCGTGACCTCTCGTTGGATGCCAATGCTGTATTGATTCTGCCGTGGCGGACGTGCGGCATTGCGGTCGAGCAAAGTAAAGCCTGAGAAGCCAGTGGTCTGGCCTGGTAACGGAGTCTGGCCGGGATCGAAATTCGGCCATACCGGTTGCGGCAATGCACCGGGAGTGCTGACGTCTACGAAGGCATTGGTTCCAACAGGCACGTTCGACTGGCTGGCAGCGGAACTCGCGTTGATGTCGGGAGCGAAACCGTAAGCGAATCCCCAACCGCCGCGGACGACGGTTTTCGGTGCCACCTGATATGCGAACCCGAGTCTGGGACCATATGCATCTTTATAGGCGGAAAGGAAATCACAATGACACGTGGCCTGGAAGATTGGAGCGCCAGGAAATCCCCCGAGTGCCGGGTTCGGAGTGGTTAAGCCGAGATTGGCGGAACGGCCATATTGCTCGTGCGGAACCGTTGCGTAATCCCAGCGCAGACCGTAATCCAGCGTCAGCTTGCGAGTTACTTTCCAGGAATCCTGCCAATACAGCGCCCATTGCGACTTGCCCATACGGTTATCCGTGGGCGCATTCTGCTGAAGCGCAGCGGGGGCGGCTAGCACGGTGCCGCCAGCAGCACCAAGCAAGAAACTGGCGAACGGAAAGCCCATCTGCTGGCCGCCAATAAGGCCGGCTGGTACCGTGTAAGGCTGAGCCGTGCCATTCACGCCGAATGTCAATTGCACGCCCGACGGAGGCGCCGTGATGTTGCCCTGGAACCAGACTTCACCGCCCCATTTGAAATTATGGCTGCCGTGAATCCAGGTCATGTTGGCATTGTAGGCAGGCCGCTCGGTATTCGTGGTGGTGTGCACCAGTGCATTTCCCATCTGCTGCATGCCGCCGAGGCCCGACAATGAGCCTGCTGGGATCATTGATGTAAATGTCGGGAAGTTAAACGCGACTTGACAGCCCACCAGATTGATGGCGCCGCAATCGAAATTTTTGCCGTTATGGGTCGATGGGGAGTCATCAATAAATTTTATTTTTGACCAGCCCGCGCCGAGGTGGAGCAGAAGGCTGTTCGCCAAAATACGGTCGTAATTCAATCTCGCCGTAACCGAGTCGATGAACGTGCCGCGAGCCTGTGTGATCACATCAGGCAAGCCATCTGCGTTACCATTGGGAAACGAGTACTGACTTTCTGTGCCCGTCGTCGACCAGTAGAAAGACAGCTTGTTCTTTTCGTTGATATTGTGGTCGATTTTAATCGAAGGTATCCCGGTCACGCGCTGGCTGATATTTGTACCCGTGTAATTGTTCGTCAAGTTCCCGTTCTGAGGCAGCGGGATCAAGTCCATAACCGCCTTTGCGAACGGCGTAATGCGCGAGGGATCGATCTTATTTCCCGTGAATGCATTGGCGAAGCCGTTTCCGTTCGCAGCCACACCTCTCGAAGCTGGATCATAAATCTCGTTGGCAAAGATGTCCCGGCCCAGGCCATCGACTCCAATTCGGGTTGTAGGGACTCCCAGAGTCGAATTAAAACCCGCTCCGCCGTTCGGCGAAATCGCCGAGAAATCGCCGCTGCGAAACGCAACCGTTGGAACAGTGTCGGTGAAACTCAGAAGCGACGATTCTTTGAACCGTTCGATGCCGAAGAAGAAGAACGTCTTCTTGTTGCCTTTCGTCAAAAACGGAATCGGGCCGCCAACCGTTCCACCGAAGTTGCTCCGGCGGTTTCGGGGACGCTCCAGGTGGCCATTGCCATCGCTGGTAAACGCGTAGCCCGCGTTCAAAGCCTCATTAACGAAATACTCGTAGGCGCTTCCGTGAAACTGGCTGGTGCCGGACTTCATCGTGACATTGAAGAGACCGCCACCCGCTTGTCCAAATTCCGGAGCGTAGTTGCTGGTCTGGACGGCAACTTCCTGAATGGCATCCGCGCTGGGTTGGTTTTCCTGCAGCGCAAAACTGACCGTATGGTTCGTGTTATCCATGCCTTCAAGACGGTAAGCCGCCGTATTATTTGGCGCTCCATTGACGATCATTGAAGTGTTCGCCGTGTAGCTGACGCCGGGAACCGTGGTAGCGGTGTTGTAAGGGTTGCGAACGCCAGAACTGCCGGCGTTGGCATTTCCAATACCGAGAATCGGCAGGTCTGTAAGCTGAGCAACCGTAATATTGTGAGCGATGTCGCCCGTCTCGGTTTTAAGCTGGGAAGCGTCAGCGTTAACTTCAACAGTTTCGCCCGCTGCTCCGACTTCAAGCGATACGTCAAGCCGCATCGTCTGTGCGGCGGCGAGATTCACGCCGGTGCGATCATATTTTTTGAATCCTGGCAATGACGCCGAAATCGAATAGTTGCCCGGTGGCAAATTCGGCGCGGCATAACTTCCGGTCTCCGTCGAAACCGTCGAAAACACGACCCCTGTATCGGCATTCTTCACTTCAACAGTGACGCCGGGAATGACGGCTTTAGACGCGTCCGTAATTGTTCCTGTTATCGTTCCGTTGGCCGCTTGTGAGAAGCCGCGGGCCGGTGCAAAGACTAGTGAACACGACAGCAGCAACACCGCTACTGCCAGACTTGTAGATTTTTTCCTCATAACCACCTTTTCTCTTTCGAAGCTACTTAAGAGCTACTGAAATTCGGAGAATGGCTGCACTCTATCTGAGACGCCAGTTGTTGGTCAAGAAGGGTCGTATCGAAACGGGAACCGTAAAGGTTCTATTAATATGTAGATACGAGGGGTCGGCCTTCCGCGGCGCAAAAAAATCCCCTGCGATTACTCGCAGGGGATTGGAGTTTCCAGGTCCTGATTTTGGGGCTTAGCCTGACTTTCGCAGTTCATGGGTAAACAGCCAAGTAAGTGCTTTGAATTCAGTGGAGGCTACTCAAAGGTCTTCACCACAATGCGGGGTCGATTTACCGATCTAAAGCGAGAGCAGACGCGGAAACCGATGGGTTGGATGTAATGCGGGGCGGCGGCTGATTGGGCAAATCGATTTTGAGTTTGTGGAGAAGCATTTTGGTGTCGGTATCGGGCTGGGTGTAGCGGGGCAGGATCAGCCAGCGGCCGTCGACGGTCGGAATGCAGACATCGATCATTTGAATCGTTGCCAGTTTTTCCATGACGGAAGTTGGCGTCAATCCGGGCGCATGAGCAATCAGGTGATGCTTCAGGGTGACCTGAAGACAGTAGGCGAGAAACGCAATCAGAATATGCGCATCGGCGCGATGTTCGAGTTGGTGATATATCGGGCGAATGCGCAGTTCACTTTTCAGCGAGCGAAATACTGCTTCGATCTGCGTCAGCAGAACGTAGCGGGTCCAAAGCACAGCGGGATCTTCAGCCGTGAGGTTGGAGCGAAGCAAGTAATGACCGTCACGCTACTCCGCCGCTTGGAGTTTGGCTTTCTCGACATGGAACCGGAACGACTCGCGAGTGACTGGCACTTGTTCGGCGGGCACGTCGAATCTGAACGAAGCCGAAGGCACGGCCGGCTTCGTTTTTAGCGGCTCCGATGCGCATCAGCAGCTGATCGCGCGAAGGCAGGCTGTGCCGCATGGCGCGCAGTTTGCGCAACAACCGGGCCAGCCGCTTGCGCCGCATGGCGATCTCTTTGGCCTGGCGGCCCGTGCTTTTCGCTAACACGTAGAGTTCGCCCTCGTTGTTGAACAGCTTCACCTCCACCGAGTCGCGGACCTTTTGCCAGGGCAAATCGAGCCATTTTTTTTCGTATTGGTTGATTCCGCTCTTCGACGTTCCCACCAGATAGAACATCTGTCGTTCCGGATCTCGCATCTCAGCGAGAATCGCGTCGGTCGGGATCCCGCGATCCATCACCCACACCCGCCTCGCTTTGCCGTAGGTGTTTTCAATCTTGTCCAGAAAGCTACGCAGCGTCGTACGATCGGAGGTGTTGCCATCCATCACTTCGTACGCCAACGGAAAACCGTCGGGCGTGATCACCAGCGCGATCACCAGCTGCAAACAGTCGGGCCGCCCGTCTCGGCTGTAGCCGCGTTTGGCTTTCGAATTCTTTTCCATCTCGCCCTCAAAGTAAGTGCTCGTCAGATCGTAGAGCAGCACTTCAAAGTCGGCGTGGAACAGATCCGCCCACTTCTGTCGGAGCCAAACGAACAGATCCTGCTTGTGTTCCAACAAACGGTCCAGACAACGGTACAGCCGGTCCTTCTCCGCCACGGCGAAGTCCACGTCCAGCAACTCGTCCATCGCACTGTCGAGGAACCAATGCCGATGCACCCGAAATTCGCTGCCCGGCTCGAGCAACCGGTTCACCACAAGCAGCCGAAGCACCTTCTCCCAACTCACCTCTTCGCGGCCTGCCGGCAATCGTTGCTGCCAAAATCCCTCCAGGCCCAGTTCTCGCCAGAGCTCACACGCCATCCAGCAGTTGCCGAATGCTCGAGGCCGCCGCAATTCCAGCCCGCTCAACTTCACCTGCAGACTATCGACCGCATGGGCCGGTATCTCGCGGTCGTCGGGAAACAAACTCAACTCTCGGCTTCGCTGTTCCTGCTCATCGAAAACGTCCAGTGTTTTTCGCCACGCTGCCTGCTGTGTGTCATTAATCTCACCCAGGTACAAAACCGTCCGCTGCACCGTCTTGCCCGATGAGACGCGCTGATTTTCCACGATGCTGAAATAGCGATGGTCCTTGCCATCTTTCTTTCGATTCGTGTAACGCAGAAACATCCCGCACAGAATTACAGAAATGTTTTCAGAAGAATAGGGAGTAGGTCTTCACCGCAACCGTTTTCACAACTCGCTCATTGCAACCACGGCACTTATCCCACGCGCGGCTCGAAAATCGACATGAAATCAGCGTTAGCTGCGAAAGTCAGGTTAGAAGTTGATGCGCGAATCGATGACGAAACTGCGCATACCGCCATTGCGACCGAGAAGCACAAAAGGCTTAGCGCGGCTACGCCGCAACCAAGAAGCGGTAGTAACCTGAGACCACGGACGCAGCCGAAGTTCGTCATGAGATGTGAGGAGCGAAGTCCCCGCCTAAGTTAGGCGGGGACTTACCCCATTCAACGTCCCACCCAGAATCACTCGGACAACCTCGGAAGTTCGTCGCTTTCTTCCAAAAAGCTGGTAAAAAAACTAAAACTTACAGCCTTGGTACACAAAGGCAGATCCCTTGTGCCTTTTGTGCCTCTTGTGGTTTCTTCCTTCTTCGTTAGCTACGGATTCATTTGAAATGGAGCGCTCTTGACGATGCCCAGAACGATCGAAGACCAGCGATAGTCGTGGGCAGCGGCTTCCCGGACAACTGCGCGGACCGCCGGCATTTCATAATCGTAGACGGGCCAGGTCCTGGCCTGACGGCCTAATGCGTAGCCCAGCATCTTCTGCGTGATGTTGGAATAGTAGGCCGCACGATACTTCAACAGCCCGGCTCGCATTTCGGCAGGCCCGTTGAATGTGGTGCCGTCGACGAAGGCGCCCGAAGTGTCGATTGCAGCTCCTCCGTCTGTGCTTCGCCATTGGCCCACAAGATTGAAATTTTCGAGGGCAAAGCCGATGGGATCGAAGGTGACGTGGCAACTGACACACACGGGTTTGGACAGATGGTCCTCCATGCGTGCGCGCATGGGGCGGCTATCGTCAGGCTTCAACGGGGGAACGTTCGGTAAGGGCGGCGGAGGAGCGACCCCCAGAAACAGCGTCAGCACCAGCCTGCCACGGCTAACCGGCGATGTGCGGTCTTTGAACGAACTGACGGTCAGGAAGCTTCCCTGTCCGAGGATTCCCGCGCGTGTGTTGTCGGTGTATGTAAACTTTCGAAATTCGTTGCCCGTTATGCCAGGAATTGCGTAATGACGGGCGAGCCTGTCGTTGAGAAATGTGTAGTTGGCGGTCCACAGGTCCAGGGCGTTATGGTCGTCGTGGATCTGACTCTCGAAGAACAGCCGCGTCTCGGTTCCGAGATCCTGGCGCAAAGTCTCATCTGCGCTCTGAGACTTATTCAGTGAGTCCCCCAAAGCCCAGCGCTCCAGGAAATCGGTCACCAGGCTGTTTGCTTTAGCGTCGTGCAACATTCGCCGGACTTCTGCTTCGAGTCCTGCAGGATTTCTCAGAGCACCCTTTTTAGCCGCATCCAGAAGGGCGGCGTCGGGGCTCGCATTCCAAATGAATTTCGCCATACGCGCAGCCAGTTCGGCATCGGATATACGATTCGCGGTGTTCAAAGGCGAATTCATTGGATAAGCCCGATCCAGAGCGGATTCGGCGGCCAGAATCGCCGATTGGTATAACGCTTCGTCCGGACGGGGCGCTCCGGGAGGAGGATCTCGCCGGGTTCGAAGGCGCAGCAATACTTTTTCCCAGACGGCAGTGTCTTCGCTCACATCCCTGGTGTTCAGCGTGTCGAGCGCTAATCCGGCAGTCTTCTGGGATTGGTTATGGCAAGTTGCGCAGTACATCTGGAAGAACGGATTGAAAACGGCGGAAACATCCGTTCCTTTGGATTTTGGCGAATCGGTTTGAGCGTCTGCGCCCGCGGCCAGAACGATCGTGATCAGCAACGCCAGCAGTAACCGGTGTGTCATTAGGCCTCCTCAGAGAGAGGACCTTACCAGGAGCCGACGTTCCGCGTCGTCATGGAGGTGTGCTATGCGTGCACATTTCTTGTAAATCTATTGTCATGGAATTGTCGGGCAAGAGATGCGAGTCTAGAGTTGCAGCAACTAAAGTGCGTTGAGCATCGGAAAAGCATTAGCGGAGGTATATCAGTATGCGAGCAACTGTCATGTACGGCGCGGCCGACGTCCGCATCGAGACCGTTCCCGACGCCGGCATCAGCCAGCCGACGGACGCGCTGGTCGCCGTCAGCCGGGCCTGCATCTGCGGCAGCGATTTGTGGCCTTATAAAGTAATGGAGCACAGCGATATTGGTCGCCGCATGGGACACGAGGCCATCGGGGTGATCGAAGCTGTCGGAGCCGGCGTCCGCACGATGAAGGCTGGCGATCTGGTGATCATGCCGTTTGCATTCTCGGACGGCACCTGCACGTTCTGCCACCAGGCACTGCAAACGTCGTGCATTCACGGAGGGTTCTTCGGCACGCCGGATGTCGCCGGAGCGCAGGCTGAAGCGGTGCGCGTCCCGTTGGCCGACGGAACACTCTTCGTACTGCCGGTCGGCAAGGACGATGCATTGATGCCTTCCCTGCTTACTCTTTCAGATGTCATGGGAACGGGCCACCATGCGGCCGTCTGTGCCAGAGTCGGTCCGGGAAAGAAAGCCGCCGTCGTCGGAGACGGTGCCGTCGGTCTGTGCGGCGTGATTGCTGCGCGCCGACTTGGAGCCGAGCAGATCATTTTGCTCGGGCGGCATGCCGACCGGATCGCACTTGCTAAAGAGTTCGGTGCAACGGACATCGTGAGTGAGCGAGGCGACGATGCGGTTGCGCGCGTGCGCAAGCTCACCGGCGGGTTCGGCGTCGATTCCGTTCTGGAGTGCGTCGGCCTCGCCGACTCGATGCTGACGGCGATCCGCATTGCCCGTCCGGGTGGCGCTGTCGGCCGCGTCGGCGTTCCACAGGAGGAAACGATTCCGGCGTCCCTGCCGGCGTTCTTTAACAACGTCACGGTGAGCGGCGGTCCCGCCCCGGTTCGCGCATACATCGACGAGCTTCTGCCTGACATCCTCGAGGGAAGAATCGAGCCTGGACGGGTGTTCGATCGCGTCGTCGGTCTCGACAAGGTGCCGGACGGCTACCGGGAGATGAATGATCGGAAATCGATCAAGGTCATGGTTAAGCTCTGAGATGAGTGTGGCCATACGTGTCCAAGACAAAAATGTAGGAGCCGCAGAGTAGCGGATTGTAAAGGTTTGGATATCGTGGATGCCATGAAACCTGGTTTGCTGAACGGAGTGACCAGTCCCCGCCTAAGTTAGGCGGGGACTGCGGGACACCCTCACCGTTGCATACGTCTCTATCTTGGACACCGCGGTCACAGACCGCGGCTACAGTTTTCTTAACACGGACATGGCCGCATAGTAGCCGCACATACCGTGTACTGCTCCTCCGGGCGGGGTCGCTGCCGAACAGATAAACAGGCCTTTCGCAGGCATGGCATAGGGGTCGAGCGCCGGCACCGGGCGGAACAGAAACTGCCGGATGTCCTGCACTCCTCCGTTGATATCGCCGCCAACCAGGTTTTCGTTGTGCGCTTCGAGTTGCCGCGTGTTCATCGTGCTGCGCGCAAGAATCAGTTCCCGGAAACCCGGTGCAAAACGCTCGACCTTCCTTTCGATCGCGTCCGTCTTGTCCTGTGTCGAACCATTCGGTACGTGACAATAAGCCCACGCTGTATGTTTCCCATCGGGGCAGCGTGTGCTGTCGAACAATGAAGGCTGAACAAGAATAATAAAGGGGTTCTGGTCTTCCCGGCCGTACCAGGCCGCCGCCGCAGACTCCGACACTTCCGAACTGCTGGCCCCGAGATGAATCGTGCCTGCATTCCTGCACTCGTTAGCAGTCCATGGAATCGGACCGGATAATGCCCAATCGATCTTAAAGACGCCGGGCCCGTACCGATAAGATTCCAGTCGTCTGCGGTAATGGTCGGGCAACTTACCGCCGGCAACCTTCAACACTTGCCGCGGCGTCAGATCGAAAACGATTGCCCGGGCGTCTGCAAATGGCTCGAGGGACCGGACCGGAGAAGAGACAACAATTTTGCCACCGTGGGCGCGCAGGATCGAAGCCAGGGCTTCCGAAATGGATTGCGAACCGCCGCGAGGAATCGGCCATCCGGCGGCATGTCCGGCCAGGGCCAGCATGATTCCGAAAGCCGCCGACGGTGATTTCTCCATCGGCAGCAGCGTATGAGCAGCGATCCCGAGGAAAAAAGAGCGAGCCCGGTCCGATTTGAACGTACGTTCCACGAGGCCCTTCGCCGATGGCAGACCGTACAGGCCGAGACGCGCCATAAGGAAAGGATGTCTCGGTATGCGCAGGGGCGGAGCCAGAGCTTCCGCTATGACTTCGGGCCAGTGCCGCATGAAGGGGGTCATCAGCCGCCGGTATGCCTGGCCGTCTTCCGCGCCGAGGCTGTTCGCAGTGTCCAGCATCGAGCGCAGCAGAACAGCAGCAGTGCCGTCGTCGAACGGGTGGGCCATCAGGATCGGAGGATGAATCCACTGCAGGCCGTGATCCGCCAAAGGAAGAGTCTGGAAAAACGGCGATGTAATGCCCATCGGATGCACAGCCGAGCAGACGTCGTGGCGAAAACCCGGCAGAGTCAACTCTCTCGTGCATGCGCCTCCGCCAATATATGAATTGGCTTCGTGCAGCACCACTTTCAAGCCATGGCGCACAAGGGCTACGCCCGCGGACAATCCATTGGGGCCGGCTCCGACGATGACAATACGTTGCTCGCCGCTCATGCCGGACTATCGTCCGTAGCACGGACGCAACAACAACCGCCCTTCAAGTTTCGGTATCAGTACCTGTGGCACGCCGGCAATTATTCCGGATTCCGTCCCGCGATGCACGACTTCAAGCGTTCGCGGTTTCAAAAGGCATCTTCCGAGAAGCCTGCCGTAAGGCGGCCGCCAATGATCTCACTCGTCTCGCGCCCCGGAAGAAATTGTTGAACGTTGGTTAAAAACGGGTCACGGCAAAGCGGGGCGGGACTCTTCCAGACGCCGTTTGGCGTCACATTGCGCGTGAAATACTTTGCGATCGCGCGTCACTTGCCGTTCGCCGATACCGATCCGGACCAGGCAGCGGGCGCAGTAGACTCCCGTCTGCTGCAACATCAGCTGTGAACGCTTCTTCAAGAATTTCATAGATTACCCTCGGACTGCGTTGGATGAACTGCTTCAATAATCACGGCTTGTATGAATTTATGATGTCGGCGGTAATCCTATGCGGGTGTGAGACAAATGGTAGTCGTGGCAATGACTTGATTCGGCAAAAGAGCGAGAAATTATGTCGCTGATAGATCGAGTTGCCCTGGCTGCGGGCCGTGTACCAGAACGGGACGGCCCGCGCGTGTTTGTAGTTCTCCCGATGCCCCCTATGCTGCGAGATCCGCTTCCATCCGTTGCTGTATTTTCTGCATTTCACTGCCCATTTGGTTCAGTCGCGAGGCGTCGAGGCGCTTGCTGGCAAGCTCTAATAACCCGCCCGCCGCTTCTTCCTCTTTCACGTGCTGTCTTACTTCCGATATCAATTTGTCAAAGCGGTAAGCGAAAGTTTCGTCGTTGAAGTCGGCGTCGAGGAGTTCGGCGAGCATTTCTTTCAATTCTTCATGCTCCTCGAGCGATCTTTCGACTTGATCCGCGGCGAACTGTTTCACGGCCGGATAAAATACAATTTCTTCCATTTCAGCATGGACGTCTAAACCAGTCAGAATTTGTTGGTAAATGTCCTCCTGAGTCTCCTCCGATTGAGTTTCCAGAAATTCAGTAAACAGCCCATCGATGCGGAGGTGGTCATTTTTGATCAACTCAACTGCGTCCATAGTTGTCCCCTTCTTCAATAAATGCTTTTCAGTGTTTAGACGGCGATTGGCATCGTTTGGACATGGGCGCGGTACACCCTGAAAAAACCACAGAGGCGCAAAAAGCACATGTGCTGGCAGTGCTTCTTCGGGTTTCTTCAGTGCCCTTCGAACAGCTTGAGGTTTTCCGCCTTCCAGCGCATCGCGGCATAGATGCGGTTCCGGCCGCTCGGATGATCGAAGAATATCCATTCTTCGATGCTGCCCGGATTCATCTTGCGGTACTCGCCAAGATGGATGGCGGCCTGAGCAAACCCATCCGGCTGCCGGCTCGCGTTGAGGCCATACATGTCGGCCTCCGCTTCCTGGGTCCGAACCTGCGTGTTGAGCAACGGTGTCAAAACGAAGGAAAAAATAGAAACCAGCAGGAACACCAGAGGAAGGACCGCGGTGTCACCAACTCCGCGAATCTGCCACCGGCGTCCCCATCGCTCGAGACACCACGTCAGCGCCCACCGCACCACAGCAAATCCGGTAACGATGAGCAGGAAAAAGAACATGAAATCCTTGTAGACGTGGTTCAGGACGTAATGCCCCATTTCGTGTCCCATGATGGACTGGATTTCCCCGGGCGATCCGCGGCGCAATAGATTGTCGTTCAAGGTAATCCGCATCGTTTTGCCAAAGCCGCTCACATTGGCGCTCATCCGCGTGGTCTGGCGCGAGGCATCGATCTGATAAACCTTGTCCGCCGGGATACCGTTGGCCCGGGCCATGCTGAGAATCGGCTGCGTGACTTCCGGATCTTCGAGCAATGAGACGTTGTTGAAGAGCGGGAAAACGAAGACCGGAGCGATCAGTGCAAAGAAGGCCACCCCAACGGTGGAAACAACCGCTCCCCAGATCCACCAGGTGTTCGGGAGACGACGCACAACTCCGAAGAGAAACATCAGGCCAAAGCCGCCGAGAACGATGCCGACGAGAAGGCCCTTGATCTGATCGCTCATCCATGGCCCGAAAGTCTGCGTCGCGAGGCCGTATTGATGTTCGCGGAAAAATCCCTCATAGACCGTCATGGGCAATGTCAGAACGAAAATGACCGTGGAGAACTCTGCCCAGTAGATCAGGGTCTGCAGCGGCTTGAATCGGGTGATGCTCTCCGCAATGTTGCGCATCGCCCCGGACCAGCGCAACTGGAGGACGAGCACGAGAACAAGTCCACCTGTTAGAAAGTCCCACAAGATGAGCCAGTAGCCACCCTCAAAATACGCATTCGAGCGCGCCATCGCTTCGGCGGGGATCTGCGCCAGATACGCGTTCGTCGCGGCCTCCGGATCGAAATGAGATGACGGCTGGGCTTCCGGCGGCACCGTGAGGACCGACGGCATGACGGTCAGAGGACGCGCACCGGGCGGTGTTGCCTGTTGCGCCAGCGCCAGTGTGCTGCCGCATACGATCGCCAGCACTATGAGTAATTGTCGTGAGTTCAAGATCAATCCTGCCGAATTCTACGCATTTTTGTGCAAACGAACGGAACCGTATTCGGTCTGTCCGGCGGTAGGCGCGGGCATAAAGCCCGCGCCTACGGTAGACCCATACAAGGCCCGATCTTGAGTGTTGCTCCATAAGCAGCTAGGATGGGTGCCGTAATTAAACTCTATGTTGGAGTAACTGATGAAGCGAACTCGAATTTTAGCTTTCCTTTGCCTCGGAGCCGCCAGCGTCTCCGCGGCCATTTTCGCGCAGCAGAATTTGCTGCCCCTGCCCGCCCCCACCGAAGCGAAGCCGAACTTTGGCTCCGTCGTGGCCCGGCCCGACGCGGCTATGCCCAAAGTGCCGGCGGGTTTCACGGTCGAATTGTACGCGGATGATGTACAGAACGCCCGGATTATGGAATTTGCACCTAATGGCGATCTCTTCGTTTCGCAGCCGACGCAAAACGCGGTGATGATCCTTCGCGCGACGACCAAAAACGGACTGCCCGATCAGCGATTTACCTTTGCGCAAGGCGCGGCTCCCGCCGCCGGGCGAGGCGGCCGAGGCGCTCCGCCCCCCGCAACGAGCAACGGCGAGATGACGCAGCCCTTTGGTCTGGCATTCCATGATGGTTATCTCTACGTCGGCAACACCAACAGTCTCGTTCGTTACAAGTATGCCAACGGCGATACCAAGGCCTCCGGCGCTCCGGAGAAGCTCGCGGATCTTGCCGGGTTCGGCAATCACTCGACGCGTAACGTGCTCTTCAGCCGCGACGGCAAGAAGCTCTATGTTTCCGTCGGCTCCTCGAACAACATCGACGAACAAGGCTCCGGTAATGAGCGGCGCGCGATGATCCAGGAATACAATCCGGACGGAAGCGGCTTCCGGGTGTTCGCTTCGGGACTGCGAAATCCAGTGGGACTGGCGCTGCAGCCGGGAACGAATACGCTGTGGACCGCTGTCAACGAGCGCGACAATCTTGGCGACGATCTGCCGCCGGAGTACGCGACGTCCGTCAAAGAGGGCGGATTCTACGGCTGGCCCTATTCTTACATCGGCGGCCACGTCGATACGCGCGTACCGCAAAAGGATCCCGAACTGGTGAAGCGCGCCATCGTGCCGGACGTTCTGATTCCGGCGCATTCCGCCCCGTTGGGCGTCGCGTTCTATACCGGCAATCAATTTCCGCAGCGTTACCGCAACGGACTGTTTGTCGCGTTGCACGGCTCCTGGAACCGCTCGACAACGAATGGCGCGAAAGTCATCTTCGTTCCCTTCCAGAACGGAAAACCCGGGATGATCGAAGATTTTCTGACGGGGTTTGTCGTGGATTCGAGCAAGAACAGCAAGTGGGGAAGGCCCGTAGGCGTCACCGTAACGCCGGATGGCTCCGTGCTGGTTTCCGACGACGGCGGGAATCGTATCTGGAGAATCCGGTACAAGGGATAAGGGAACCGGAATAAGCCACGAATTGAACGAATTTAACGAATTGAATTCGTTGAATTCGTTAAATTCGTGGCTTATTCAACCGTGGATCTTGCCGTGTAACGCGGACAGAGCGACGGTCCGTGCCGAACCCAGATAGTGCCGCGCCTTCGGATGTCCGTTCCGGCCCGGAAAGTTTCTTGCCTGATTCGAGATCATCACTTCCTCTTCGCTCATCGCTCCCATATTGACTGCTTGATTGGAACCCGCGCTGGGAGGAAAGATAACCGCGCCCGCCTCGTGCAGAATCGTAATTAACCCCTCCTTTAGGGCCTCGCTGTAAACGGTTCGGTTGCACGGCACGACCTGAAGACGAACATCCGGATGCACGCGCTTGCCGCGAAGGATACCGGCCGCGACGCGAAGATCATCGAGGCGTCCGCCGGTGCTGCCACCAATTTCCGCAAGATCGATGGCGATGCCGGCCACCTCTGAGATGGGTTTCACATTTCCCACCGTCGGCGGACAAGCGACTTGCGGCTCGAGCGTGGAGACATCGATGTCCACCACTCGCTCGTAATTCACTTTCGCGTCATTGGCCATCATTTCGAAACCTTTAACCTTCGAAAACGCTTTGGCAAATGCCACGGTCTTGTCATCGGGATTGATGAAAGATGCCTTTGCACCAAGGTCTATGGACATCAACGGGAACAGCATTCGATCTTCGATCGATAACTGTTCGACGTAAGGGCCGGCATATTCGATCGCTCGATAAATCGCACTGTCTTCCCCGAGATGTCCGACCACATATTGTGCGATATCGCGCGGCGCGACGCCGTTCCGAGGCGATCCGTGGAGGAAGACCTGCATTGTCGGCGGAACGCGGAACCACGCTTTGCCATGCTGGAATCCCAGTGCAGCCATCGAGTTGTTGCCGACACCGGTGGCGAACACACCCAGGGCGCCATAAATCGGCGTATGCGAGTCGCAGCCGATAATGACCTGACCTGGAGCCCACAACCCATTCTCTATGATCACGTGATGCAGACTGCCATGGCCTCCGTTGAAGAGGTTCTGGATTCCGTGTTCCGCCGCGAATCGCCGGACCTTATGTAGCGTACGTGCAGCCTCTTCGGTAGCAGGCGAAAAATTGTGATCGAACACAAAGGCAATGCGTGAGGGATCGAGGATGGTCCCGCCGTCGAGTTCTTCGCGAAACACACGCATGACGAAATTGGCGCTCAGATCATGCATCACCATCAAGTTCACGTCGGCGATGACGACCTCCCCTGGCGCGACTTCTTTTTTGCCGCTCGCCTTCGCCAGGATTTTTTCAATCATGTTCATAGAATCGTTTCACCGAAGAACACACGCTTGCCGTTGATCTGTTGCTCTGCTTGCCTGTAGGGGATACTTCCTTCCCCGCATTCATAGGGATAGGCTCCGCCCAGAAATTCTGCAGGCGCGGTCTGCGACCGCGCAATTATTGTGCGGTCATAGACCGCACCTGCAGTTGTTCTTACCCAGTGTCCTCGATACTCCATTGCGATGCTGATCGAGAATTGTTCAGCCAAAACCGCACCACAGGGCGGCGCCGGAACCGTGTCCCCGTTCGTCAGCAGGACGATCAGATCCTCGGCTCCCGCCCTGCGAAAGCGCCGCTCGAGGCGGCCTACGAAATGGTGATCCACGCTACCCACGCCTTTCGGCATTTCTTCATTCAGAATCTCCGTCACGAGCGCCGCTGCCTTCTTTCGCATCGCCATCTCGCTGGCATCCTCTGCCGGAACGAATACTGCGGACGATTCAATGTCTGCGAATTCCAGCCCGCTCGACTGCAGCGATTTAAAGAGGTCATACGGAAACTGCGGAAAATCCAACGCGCCAAGCCGCGTCCACTTGCGCTCGGCAGCCATGTCCGCTATCGGTTTCGCGAAGTTGCCTGCGGGCCGGACATCTTCGATCGTGGTGACGGAGCGGATCCAGCCATAGACACGCGGCGAGAGACCGCATAGCAGCGTGGGAGGGAGATCCTGCGGAATCACGAGCAAGGCGCGATTGAAGTACGGCATGTAATTGGAAAAGAATCGCGCCTGATTCGAACGCCACAGCTCGGAATAGACGAGCAACGCGGCAAGATTCCGAGCGGCAAGAACGGATCGAACTCGTTGGATGCGCTTTTCGAACACTTCGGGCGGAAGCTCGGTTTTATCCCAGGTGATCAGTCCTCGTTTCACTTATACCTCTTTACTGAAGAGTTTCTTTTCCGTTCGATTCAGCGAAACCGCACCATTTTCCGTAACCAACAGCGTGTCGCCGAAGACCATATACCCCGAAAGTGGCAGATACGTATTCGGGTGCGCGATTACCACCATCCCTTTGTCGACCGGGCAATCCACGTCTTCGAGGACCCAGGGATTCTCGTCGGGGTAAAGACCGAGGTTGTGTCCGCGGACCCGCGTGTATTTCGCACCGGTATATTCGCCGTAGCCTTCGCGGCGGAAAACGTCGTTCTGCACGCGGGCGACATCTTTGATGTTGACGCCGGGCTTGATGAAATCCTGTGCTGCGGCCTGCGCCTCCTGAAAGATAGCGAACGATCGTTTCTGATTTGCGCTTGGCTCGCCCAGAACCAGCGTCCGGCATATTTGCGCATAGTAGCCGTTGACCTGAGGAGTCAGTTCGGTGGTGATGTTATCGCCAGGCTGGAAACGCCGGTCGGTTGGCGGTCTCATGCCGAAGACCTCTGTGCCGCCGGAGCCGATCAGCATGAAGTTATCCTCAGCCCCATTTGTCTTCAGGAATGCCTCGACTTCGGCGACGAGCTCGTACTCGGCCATTCCGGCTTCGGCCGTCTCGACAAAATGTTTGTAGCCGGCGTCCGCGAGGGCAGCAGCCTGTTTGACAGATTCGAGTTCTTCCGGCGTCTTGAAGCGGCGGATGGCTTCGACGGCAGGGGTAGCCGATACTGTCGCGTCATCGACAAAACGCGCCTCCATGAATTCCCTGCCCGCGATTGCTGTTTGACCGGACATCATCTGCCGGACGGCGGTCGTGAAATCTGCTGTCCATGTGACGTCCGCATCGAGTCTGGCGGACAACAGTTCGTGATCCCAGGGGTGCGCAAGCACCACCGAAAGTTCGTTCGAGCGCGTCAGCCTGGCCAGCGCGTGAGGACCAAAGAAATTGAAGTTGATCAGACAGCGAAAGAAGTCTTTTCGCCAGCTGTGACCATACAGCAGCAGCGTGTCCCAACCGGATTTCGACATCAGATCCAGCAATTGTCGACGGCGTTCCGTGTTCAGCATCAGAAGAAGAGACCATAAGAGGCACAGCCGGCACAAGAGGCAGTGATAGAATTGTGCCACTAAATCCGGTGAGAGGGAGTTCGCATGACGCCGAGAATCCGATTCGGGATTTTTATTATTGCGCTGACGCTCGCTGCTTCGCCGATGTGGCCCCGGCCGCAACAGCAACTGACGCCGATAACGATCAATTATCCGACTCGAACGGGCCAGGTGTGGCCGCTCTATATAGCGAAAGAGGGCGGATATTACGCGAAATATGGATATGACGTAAAGCTCGCCTTCGGGGTACATCCCGCCGGCATTGCAATGCTGGTCAGCGGCGAAGCTGTCATGACGCCCTACACGCTCGAACAGGCAATGCAGGCCAGTTCGAAGGATGCATCACTCGTTGCCGTCGGCAGCCCGTTCAAGAAAAGCCTGTTTGCTTTGATGGCCAATAAGGGCATCGCCAGTATGAAAGATCTCAAAGGCAAGCGCCTCGGCGTCAGCCAGATCGGCGATGCTCCTTACAATTACACCATCGGTCTGCTGGCAAAAGCCGGCTTGACCCAACGCGATGTCCAGTGGCTGTCCGTCGGTACCGACGTCAATGGCCGGGCTGCGGCGTTGTCGAGCAACCGCGTCGACGCGACAATGTTGACGGCGCCCGTCTACTTCAAGTTTGAGCAGGAGGGTTACAAGAACCTCGGGAATATCAGCGACTACGACGACATCTATGCGCCATCGGTTTATCTGTTCAAGAAGAGCGTGATCGCGGCCAATCCGAAATTGCCCGAGGCTCTGATCAAAGCGCACGCCGAAGCCATCAAACGTTTTTACGATGACAAGGCATTCGCCATAAAAGCGTATCTGGCGTGGGATAAACAGGAGCCGGCGGACATCGAACGCGTCTACGATCATTACACGAAAGTCAATACCTACGAACGCGTACCCTACGTTCTGACACCCGCAGTTCAATACATCCTCGATCACCCGTCGGACGCTCAGATCGGCGCGCAGATGAAGGCGTTCAACTTTCACACGGTCATCGATAACAGCATCGTCGAGAGGCTTGTGAAGGAAGGATTCTTCGACCAGTTATTCGGGACGGGAATCAAAGCCGAAGAAGAGAAAAAGGCGAGCCTGGCGTTCCGGTGAGCGAGTTGAAGGCGCGGTCTATGACCAGGCTGTCCGAAATAGCGCGGTTGCTGGAGTAGATCCGCGCAGCGATGTGCGGGGACGGCAACTCCCCGCCTGAGTCAGGCGGGGATGCCCTCGCGGAGCAAGGGCTGGGGCGGTCTGTTCAAAAACGAACAGTACCGATTAATAAGGAGCGCTTTGCGGAAATCCATAAGGTCGCTGCGCGCCTTTGAACAGACCGCCCCGCCTTCGCTGCGCGAAGGCACCCCGCCTAACTTAGGCGGGGACTGGTCCTCCCGTTACATTCAAACCAGGTTTACATCGCATCCACTTCATTCAAACCTTTACAAGGCACCATTCTGCCGTTCCCCGTTCAACCTGTCTTGGACACGTATTGTCTATGACCGCGCGTGCAGCCCTATTTCCAGTACGCGAACCCCATAGCATTCCCGGTGCCGGCCTCCGATCGATAACACGGCACGTAGTCCACGATATTCATCTTGAGCCGCGTCTCCGCCATAATTCCCGCCACCGTAATCCAGTTCTTGATTTCGGAGGTCCCCGCCTGCCACATACTGTCCGGAATATCGGCGAGCGTAGCCACATCGCCGGTCTTGAGGCTCTCGAGCACCATGTGGTCAAAAGGCTCATCCAGTACCCAGTGCGTCAGGCCGCCGGAACCGATCACGGCAACCGTTTTGTTCATCGGCCAGGATGAGATGGCGCGGGCGATCGAGCGTCCGAAGTTGAAGCAACGGAGCACCGAGGGTTGATTCGGTGGATAGAATGTATTCACGAATACCGGAACATGAGGCACAACCTTGTCGCGCATGATCCGGCGATAGACAAATCCCCACGCGTGCGGGACGGCATTCGATCCGATCTCCCCTGTCGGCAGCTTCGTCAATTGCGCCACATCGAATCCGTCACGCGTTGCAGTCTCGATCATGTGGCGCCCCAATTCCGGCAGCGTCGGATATTGCGTGTATAGCGAAGGAGTGCGATCCGCTTCCGCCGAAGCAATTCCAGGCGGAAGCTTCGCGAGAAATTCCGGAGTCCGTGGTATGCCTTCGACGAATTCGCCCCAGAACACCGCTAGAGCGGGCACGTGTTCGGCGGTAAATACCTCCATCTGATCGTTGCCGACGATGACAGCGACGTCGGCCCTGCTGGCATCGACTATGTCCGCAAGTTTCGTTATGGCCTGACGGCACCGCGCGTGCCGCTCACGACCGACTTCGGGCGTACATTGCTCAGCGAGACGTTCGGCCTTGCGCTGGCTGACGAGTTCGTCGAACGTGTAGGTTTTGCCCTGAAAGTAATGGCGCGGATTCGCCCGATCCGCCTTTACTCGCTCCGGCCAGAGTTCCGGCGCAATCGAGAGCATGGGGCCATGCGACGTGCCTAATCCAAGGATGATGTGAGCCATCCGTTTTCTCCTGCGTGGATTATGTTACATTTCCCGGTCATGAAACTCGGACTGGAAAACAAAGTCGTATTCATTACAGGTGGCAGCAAAGGACTGGGACTGGCCTGCGCTCGCAGTTTCGCAGCCGAAGGAGCCCGCGTGTCCATTGCCTCCCGAAGCCAGGATAATCTCGACCAGGCGCGTCAGGCCTTAGCCCGGGAAGGTCACGAAGTGGTATCGGTCCGTGCTGATTTCAGCAATCCCGCTGAAGCGCAGGCCTCCGTTCAACAAACGGAAAAGCTTCTCGGGCCGATCGATATTTTAGTGAACAGCGCGGGCGCGGCGAAGCGGAGGCCGTGGGAAAAGCTCGATTCCGAAGCATGGCACCAGGGAATGGATTCGAAGTATTTCACTTATGTGCACACCATGGATGCGGTCCGCCCTGGCATGGTCGAACGAAGGCGAGGGTCGATCGTCAACATCATCGGTCTTGGTGGAAAGGCCGCATCGACGATGCATCTGTCGGGAGGCGCTGCCAACGCGGCGCTGATGTTAGTCACCGCCGGCTGGGCGAACGCTCTTGGAAAATTCGGGATACGGGTCAACGCCGTGAATCCGGGGAGTACCTTGACCGATCGGCTTCAGGAAGCGCTTCGCCTCGATGCCGAGAAGCAAGGCATCAGCGAAGCGGAAGCCCTCCGCCGCAATGAAGAACGCGTCCCGCTGGGCCGGCTGGCTAAACCCGAAGAAGTTGCCGCCGTCGTGGTTTTTCTCGCGTCGGACCAGGCAAGCTATGTCACCGGCGCCATCATCCCCATGGATGGCGGCCGCCTGGCCGCGATTTAGTTGCAGGTGCAGTCTTTGACCGCACGTTTTTCGTAGAATCAACAAAATGCGCGCGGTCATAGACCGCGCCTGCAGCCAAACGCAGTCAGCTAAATCTGTTCTTTCAGAAATACACAGGTAGCGCCGAAAACGCGCTTACGGAAACCTCGGCGGCGCCAGTGTTCGAGCTTCACACGTTCACAGCTTTTCAAGTCTTCGCGGAAGATGTCTTCCATCTTCTCGGCAAGGCCAGGGTCATAGACGCACACGTTGCTTTCCTCGTCGAGCGCAAATGAACGGTTGTCGAAGTTCGTCGTCCCGATTGTTACCCAGATGCCATCGACCACCATGGTCTTCTGATGCAGCATCGTCCGGTTGTACTCATAAATCTCGATGCCGGCATCCAGAAGCTTTCCATAAAGATGGTTACTGGCGTACCGGCTGATCCGCATGTCGTTGTAAATTCCGGCCACCATAATCCTGATGTCGACGCCGCGCTGTCTGGCTTCGCAAAGAATTTGGACCGCTGAGTCGTCGGGGATGAAGTACGGATTCGCGATATGAATGGTGCGTTGAGCCGAAATGATCGACAGGTAATACATGATGCGGATGTTCGACGAACCACTTTTCGGAGAACTGAGAAGTGTTTCAGTGGATATGTCTCCTGCGGGTTCGAGCGCCGGAAAATAGTCGGGGCCATTGACCAACTCGCCGGTACTCTCCAGCCAGTTCTGCGCGAAGCCGGCCTGGAGACTCATTGCACCCGGCCCTTCAACGCGGACCTGGATATCGTGCCAATGGCAGTGATCCTGCGCGGATCCCGTCCATTGATCGGCGATGCCGGCTCCGCCGGTGAACGCCACACGGCCATCGACGATCATCGATTTGCGATGGTTGCGATGATTGAAGTGTCCAATCGTCCGCAACCAGATCCGGTTGTACCAGTCGACTTCGCAGCCGCTCTGCTTCAAGATGTCCAGTATTTCGTTGCCGATCGTTGATGAGCCGATCGCATCCAGAAGAAGTTTCACCTTCACCCCAGCGCGGCTGCGTTCGGCGAAAGCGACGGCGAACCTGCGGCCGATGTCGCCAGCCCAGAAGATATACATCTCCATCGTTATGGTGTTTCTCGCAGCCGCGATGGCGTCGAGCATGGCCGGATAGAATTCGTCGCCATCGGTTAAAACAGTGACTTTGTTCCCGGATATGAATGGAACTCCCGGCGCTCCCATCACCGTTGGAAGGAATTGCTTGGAATGAACGGGGAATTTGAAATCGAGTCCGTAACGGGGAATGTGCTCCCGGGGCGCCAACAGGTAGAAGACGAAGCCAACACCTGCCAGTCCAGCGGCAAGGTTACCGTGGCTGGTGGTTTCGACCGCCAGCGCGACGGCCACCCAAACCCACCAGGACCAGAAGAGTTTACGCCCGAGCCCGAGCCATCCTAATTGTCCTATTTCGCGACGCATGCAGCCCAAAGGCTACGCTGCACGCGGTACTCCAAACAAAACAGAAGCCAGATATGCATCCAGCCTTTTTTCATGTTAGATTCCTGCTACTTCAGATCGATTCAATAGGAGCGTCCCATGTATCGAATTTCGCGGATCGCGCTGGCCCTTCTGGCATTCGGTTGTCTGCTGATGGCTCAGCAGCCGCAGAAGATCAAAATCAATTACCCCGCCAGGACCGGTACGACGTGGCCTCTCTATATTGCGAAAGATGGAGGCTACTATGCGAAGTACGGATTGGACGTCGACCTGGTGTTTGGCGTTCATCCGGCCGGAATTGCAATGGTGGTCAGCGGCGAAGCGGTGATGACGAACTACACGCTGGAACAGGCCATGCAGGCTGCCTCGAAAGATGGCTCGCTGATTGCCTACGCCAGCTCTTTCAAGAAGAGCTTGTTCGCGCTGATGACGAAAGACGTGCCGAGCGTTCGCGATCTGAAGGGGAAACGCATCGGAGTGAGCCAGATCGGCGATGCGCCATATAACTATGCCGTCGGGATCCTGGCGAAGAATGGCCTCATGCCGCGCGATGTTCAGTGGCTGAGCGTCGGCACCGATGTGAACGGACGCGTCGCTGCGCTCGCTGGCGGCCGGGTCGATGCTTCAATGATAACCGCCCCGGTTTATTTCAAACTCGAACAGGACGGCTATAAAAGTCTTGCGAACATCAGCGATTTCGACGACATCTACGCGCCGACGGTGTTTCTGTTCAAAAAGACGACCGTGGCGGCAAATCCCAGACTGCCGGAGGTGCTGATTCGAGCCCACGCGGAAGCCATCAAGCGGCTGTACGAGGACAAGGCATTCGCGATCAAAACCTATCTGGCTTACAACAAAGAAGATCCTGCCGATGTCGAGAAGGTTTATGACCGCTACACCGCGACCAGCGTGTACGAGCGCGTCCCTTACATTCTCGCGCCTGCGGTGCAATATATGATCGATCATCCCGCCGATGAGCAGACCGGCGCGCAGATGAAGAAATTCGATTTTCACTCGGTCCTGGACAACAGCATTGTCGAGCGGCTGGTCAAAGAAGGATTTTTCGAGCAACTGTTCGGTCCTGGAATCAAAGCCGAAGAAGAACGCAAAGCGAAACTCGCGTTCCGGTAGAACTTGAAATGTTACAAAACGAACCAAAACGCTCAAAAAGGAGGGACAGATCACTTGCTTTGGAAAATTTCCATGCCGTCGAAAAAAAGTGATCTGTCCCCCGTTTTTGGTGTTTTTGTTTCGTTTTGTAACTTGATTGAGGAGGACATATGAAGCGAGCCATGGTTTGCCTGCTGCTTTGCGCGACGTCTTTGCTGGCGCAAAGCGGTGCCAAAAACGGTGAGTGGCGGACATACGGAGCGGATCCGGGGAACACACATTACTCTCCGCTCGACCAGATCAATGCTTCGAACTTCAATAAACTCGACGTGGCATGGCACTTCAAAACCGATAACCTGGGCCCGCGTCCGGAATATCAATTTGAAGGGACGCCGCTATTCGCCAATGGCATTGTGTATTCCACGGCAGGAACGCGACGATCCGTCATTGCGCTCGACGGCGCGACGGGTGAACTCCTCTGGACGCACAATGAACGCGAAGGCGCACGCGGCGACAAGGCGCCGCGCCAGTTATCCGGGCGCGGCCTGGCTTACTGGACCGACGGACGACAAGAGCGGATTCTCTACGTCACGCCCGGATACCGTCTCGTCGCGCTCGACGCCAAGACCGGCGCACCGATAACGTCTTTCGGAAAGAATGGCGTCGTCGATCTTAAGCAGGATGACGATCAGGAAATCGATCTGATCAACGGCGAAGTCGGATTGCATGCAACTCCCGTCGTCGCCAAGGACGTCGTGATCGTTGGCGCTGCGCACAAATCCGGCGGCGTTCCCAAAAGCAAAACGAATGTGAAGGGGTACGTCCGCGGCTTCGATGTACGGACGGGCAAACGCCTCTGGATCTTCCATACCATCCCTCTGTCGAACGAATATGGCGCGGAGACCTGGGAGAATAACTCGGCGGCATATACGGGGAACACCGGGGTCTGGGGCCAGATCAGCGTCGACGAAGATCTCAACATGGTTTATCTGCCCGTCGAACTTCCCACGGGCGATTACTACGGCGGCTACCGCCCCGGCAACGGTCTCTTTGGCGAGAGTCTGGTCGCCGTCGACCTTCATACCGGCCAGCGCAAATGGCACTATCAGCTCGTGCACCATGGCATCTGGGATATGGACATTCCCTGCGCCCCCATTCTTGCCGACATTACGATCAATGGGCAGACCGTTAAGGCCGTTGCGCAACCGACCAAGCAGGCGTTCTTGTATGTGTTCGACCGTGTCACAGGAAAGCCGATCTGGCCGATAGAAGAGCGGCCGGTGGAGCAATCCACCGTCCCCGGCGAGAAGACGAGCGCGACACAGCCATTCCCGACCAGGCCGGCGGCATACGATCGGCACGGCTCGTCCGTCGACGATCTGATCGATTTCACTCCCGAACTGCGGGCTGAAGCGTTGAAAGTCGTCTCGCGATACAAGATGGGGCCGATCTTCACACCGCCCGTCGTCAGCAAAATCGAAGGACCGCTGGGAACTCTCGCCGCAGGAATTGCGAATGGCGGTACGAACTGGCCCGGAGGATCGTACGATCCCGAAACGCACATCCTGTACGTCTTCTCGCAAAGCGTGTTGAGTTCCCTGGGTCTGCTTCCCGGCGATCCAAAGCTATCCGGCGATTTCGGCTGGGTCCAGGGCCTCGCGACGAGCGGAATCCGCCAGAGCGGCGGCGCGGGCGCGGATGCCGGCGCCGATCGCGCTCCGGCGGCGGGCGCCGCCGAAATTGCCAGCGTCCTTGCCGTTCAGGGTCTCCCCCTCGTCAAGCCGCCTTACGGACGCATCAGCGCGATCGACATGAACAAAGGTGAAATTCTCTGGCAGATCGCTCACGGCGAAACGCCCGACAACATCCGCAATCATCCGGCCTTGAAAGGGCTGAACATTCCGCGCACCGGACGGCCCGGCGCTGTCGGCACGCTCGTGACGAAGACTCTGTTGATTGCAGGTGAAGCCGGGGTGTTCACAACTCCGAATGGTCAGAAGGGCGCCATGCTCCGCGCGTATGACAAGGCTAGTGGAAAAGAGGTTGGCGCCGTGTACATGCCGACACAGCAAAGCGGCACGCCAATGACATACATGCTGAACGGGAAGCAGTACATCGTCGTGGCGATCGGCGGTCAGGGGTATACGGCGGAGTTGCGAGCGTTTCGCTTGCCTGATTAAGGGAGAGATCAGCCACAAAAAGGCTGATCTCTTCGTCTAAGGAGAGACGTCCTCCAGAAACCATTCCGTCGGCAGTTCCCTGCCCAGACCCAATTCACGCGCACGTTTGACGACAGCCGAACCGACCGCAGCAAATTGCGTGCCCGCACCGGTATTGTTATTGAACACGGTAATCTGATCGGCGCTGGTACGACCGGGAGCCGTGCCTGCCAGCAGGTCCTGAATCTCGTGAATCGAATCCCAGGCTTTAATTCCCTTCTGTGCGACCTCCCAGACATCGGGGGACTGGTCGAGGCGGGCGACTTCCTTCGAATGCACGATGTAGACATCGGCTCGCCGGATCGTTTCGTCGTCGATTTCCCGGCGTTTATTACTGGCATCCGAACCGCCGATCGATGCGACGTACATGCCCTTCTCCACCCAACGCCCGTCAAAGACCGCATCCCAGGAGGCGGTGGCCGCCTGGATGAAATCGCTGCCTTCGACGGTTTCTTTTGCCGAATCTGCTGCAACGATATTCCGTTTCAGTTTCTGCGCCATCTTCCCGGCGAAATCCCGCCGATGCTGCTCGTTCGGACTGAACACCTTGATCGTCTCAAAATCGAAAAGACTGCACAGGTATTCGAGGTGAGCGCTCGCCTGCCATCCGCTGCCGAACAATCCCAGGACTTGAGGCCTGGCCGGAGCCAGATACTTCGCACCGACGGCACTCAACGCGGCGACTCGCATCTTTTGAATGACGCCGTCCGGCATGATTGCAATCGGCTCAATGCGCTCGATGTCGAACAGGATCACGAGACCGCAGTATCGGTTGCCCGTAGCAACCGGCAGGATGCGCCGCCGCTTGACGCCCGCGGTAAATGAGTGTCCCGCCATGTCGGACGTGATGCGAAGCGCCCACACACCGGTTCCCGCACTGCCGCCCTCTTGAGACTTGAACCGGTAGCGAAATCCGGGATTGGCTTTCGATTCGACCGGCAGATAAACCTGACTGCGCGCCCGATTGAAAGCAGCACCTCCGGCGAGCTCGCGATAAATGTTCTCTGTCGCGGTGATCGTGCCTTCAGGGGTCAGCGCCTTTTCGACTTCTTCGTTGTTGAGAAGGAGCGTCATCGATTCAGAAATTGCCCGGTCTTCAAAAAAGGAATGAGACCGCCAGCCTCGAGCATTTTCATCAGAAATTCGGGAGCCGGACTCCCCTTCAAGGATTTTCCGGTGGTGAGGTTGGCCACGATGCCATTTGTAATATCCACTCGTAGACGATCTCCCGTACTCACGAGATCGTGAATGCCGGCGACTTCGAGGATGGGAAGGCCAACCTCGTGGCCATTGCGATAGAAGGTTCTGGAAAAACCTTCCGCGACAACAGCTGCAACGCCCGTCGCCTTGATCGCTTTGGGAGCGATCGCCCGCCCCGACGAGCACCCGAAATTGCGCCCGGCAACGATGATATCGCCCTTCTGAACTTTCTGGGGAAACTCCGGATTCAGGGCTTCAAAAACATGTTTCGCCATTTCCGAAAAGCTTTTCCAGACGACGCTCGTTGGCGTGATTTCATCCGTGGGGACGTTGTGCCCGAATTTCCAGCAAGTTCCTTCGAATATCACGCCGAAATTCTACATCACCTGTAAACTGGTGCGGCATGAGACGGCTGACACACCACCTGTACTTCTGGGTGCTGCTCGCAATCATCAGCGGCGGGCTATTCGGCTATCTCGATCCGGGACGTGCCGTAAAGTTAAAACCGCTCGGCGATGGCTTCATTGCGCTGGTCAAAATGCTGATCAGTCCGGTGATCTTTTGCACCGTTGTTCTAGGCATCAACGGGGCCGGCGATATGAAAAAAGTCGGCCGCGTCGGCGGGAAGGCACTGCTCTATTTTGAAGTGATCTCGACGTTCGCGCTGATCATTGGTTTGACGGTGGTGAATGTCGTCCGGCCCGGGGCAGGGTTCAACGTACAACCCGGGACGCTGGACGCGAACGCCGTAGCCGATTATGCGAAGCGCGCGGCGACTCAGAACACCGGAGACTTCATTCTCCACGTCATTCCAACGACATTTTTAGATGCATTCACCGGCTCCGGGGATTTGTTACAGGTCCTGTTCGTCGCCATTCTCTTCGGCTATGCAATGATGCACATGGGCGCCAGCGGAAAGATTGTTCATCAATTCATCGAGGCATGCTCCCATATTTTCTTCGCAATGATGAACACGCTTATGAAACTTGCGCCTTTCGGAGCGGGCGGCGCCATGGCGTTCACTATCGGCCGGTATGGTGTCGCAGCCTTGCGGCCTCTGGCGCTGCTGATGGGAAGCTTCTATCTCACATGCCTCCTCTTCATCTTTGTCGTACTCGGCACCGTCGCCACACTGACGGGATTCAGCATTCTGCGCTTCATCGCCTATATCGGCGATGAAATCCTGACCGTGCTGGGGACCGCCTCGTCTGAATCTGCGCTTGTTCCCCTGATGCAAAAGCTGGAGAGACTCGGCTGCTCGAAGTCCGTGGTCGGGCTGGTCGTGCCCTCCGGATACTCGTTCAATCTCGATGGAACGAACATCTATCTGACAATGGCAGCCCTGTTCGTTGCGCAGGCCTTGAACATCGACCTTACATTGCGCCAGCAGTTGACGATTCTTGCCGTGGCCATGTTGACTTCCAAGGGTGCTTCGGGCGTCACCGGCGCAGGTTTCATCACACTGGCGGCTACATTGTCGGTTCTACCGTCGATTCCCGTAGCGGGACTCGCGTTGATACTCGGTATCGACCGCTTCATGTCCGAAGCGCGGTCGATCACAAATTTCATCGGCAACGGCGTCGCAACAATCGTCGTGTCTCACTGGGAGAAGGAACTCGATCGCAAAAAGCTCCTTGACACCCTGAAACCGCAAAGCGTATGAAAACCGGGATGCTGGACACGGAGCGTAGGCGCGGGCTTTATGCCCGCGTTCAAACTCAAACAAAAACGTCTTTGATGGAATTTAAACCCGGGCATAAAGCAGGCGCCTACAGCTGTATTCTATGGATGCTTCTCTGTTTGACAGGGTGCACGCATCCGCCAACAACCGAGCGGATCTTCAAACTCGGCCTCATTCCAGGCGCTCAGGAATTCGTCGATTTCGTCATGGAAGGGCATGGCTTGCTCGACCAGGTTGGATTGAAGGCGGATAAAGTCAAGTCGCTCAGCCCAGCCAATCTTCACCTCATGGTTGCGGAGCGTAAAGTGGACATCGGCTTTGCCGGTTTCACGACCATGGCCACGGCGCGAAGCGAAGGGAAAGACCTCATCGTGATCTACGGTGTGTTCTCGCCGGTCAACATGGTCTTTGTCCGCAAAGATTCTGCGATCAAAACGCTGGCGGACTTGAAGGGTAAGAAGCTCGGCATTTTCGGCGGCCCTGGCTCGACGACGTTCGCATTCCTCGCGGTCATTGCACGCAACTGGTATGGCATCGATCTGTTTCACGATGTGGAACTGGTGACAGCGCCCGCGCCCGCCCTGGCAGAATTCCTCGGCAAAGGAGACATCGACGCCGCGCTGCTTGGAACAGTCGAATCTATCCAGACATCCGCTCAGGATCGCTATCGAGTACTGGTCGATCTCAGTGCCGAATACAAAGCCCATCAGGGCGGCCGCGCGCCAGCACACGTCACCGTGGCAACCAATGAGGAATTCGCCAAAACTCACGGCGACATCGTTCGCGATTACCTGAAGGCGTATAAAAACACGCTGCTCTACATCCACGCGCATCCGGAAGTCTGGGATGAGTACGCCGCAAGCATCCAGATGGACAATCCGGCGGAACGCGCCCTCTTGCGCGAAAAGATGGGAGCGAATCTCGTTGAAACGTGGGACGCGGAGCAGATCGCACTGCAGAACGATTACCTCAAGCTGGTGCACGACATCATCGGCGACAGTGTCGTCAAGGTCGTCCCTCAGGACCTCATTCGTAATGACTACGCTCCCTAGGGTACTTTCCATCGCCAGTTTGCTTGTGGCCTGGCTGCTGCTCGCATTGCTGTTTCCACCAACAATCGTTCCTGGCCCCGTTCCTGTATTCAAAGCGATGGCTCGGGACATCAGCTCGGGCGCGGCTTTTTATCATTTGTATAAGACGTTGCTGCGCGTTGGATTCGGCCTGATCCTGACGATGCTGCTCGGAATCGGCACCGGCACCATTATGGGCCTGTCTCGCAAGGGCGAAATTTTCCTGGATTCGTGGGTGATGGTGGGCCTGACGGTTCCAGCCATCGTCTATAGCATCGTCTGCCTGCTCTGGTTCGGTTTGAATGAGATCGCCGCGATTATCGCGATTGGAATTGCGGCTTTCCCCGCCGTCAGCATCAGCATATGGCAAGGCATCAAGGCGATGGACATGCAATTGGTCAACATGGGCCAGGCATTTCACCTCAGTAAGAGCGCCATTATCCGCAAAATCATTTTCCCTCAGCTGCTCCCGCACATTCTCGCTTCAATGCGATACGCGCTCGGTATCTGCTGGAAGATCTGCACCACGGTCGAATTGATCGGGATGTCCAGCGGAGTCGGCTTTCAGTTGAATTATTGGTTCGGATTGTTTTCCATGGCGCAGGTGTTCGCCTGGACATTTCTTTTTCTCTTAGTCATGTTCGCCATCGAGTACCTGCTCTTCAAACCCATTGAACACCGCCTGACGCGGTGGCGTACCGGAGTTCCTGCACTGAAGTGGGCGCAATAACGCTGGCAAATGTCACCAAAGAATTTTCGCTTCCGGGCGGTGAGCGGCTCCGCGTCCTCGAGAACGTCAGCTTCGACGCACCCGACGGCTCTTTCACATCGATTCTGGGCCCGTCCGGTTGCGGCAAATCGACGATTCTGAACTTGATTGCGAAGCTCGATAATCATTCATCGGGAACCATCTCGGTCGGCGGCAGCCGGATTGGATTTGTTTTTCAGCAACCCCGCTTATTGAATTGGCGCACCGTCGAAGAGAACGTCAATCTGCCGCTTGAAGGTCAACAGTTCGAACGCAACCTGGCAAAGAAGCACCTCGCTCTCGTGGGTCTCGCCGGTTACGAGAATTATTATCCGCTTCAGCTGTCCGGAGGAATGCAGCAGCGAGTCGCGATCGCCCGCGCCCTTGCAATCGATCCCGACGTGCTGTTGATGGACGAACCGTTCAGCGGACTGGATGAAATTACCGCCCGCAAGCTCCGTCAGGAACTGATTCGAATATGGCAGGAGACCGGCAAGACGATTTTGTTTGTGACCCACAGCATCAGTGAAGCTGTTTTTGTCTCGCAGCAGATCCTCATCGTCAGCGCAAAACCGGCGACGATTTTCAAACGCATTACGATTGACCTGCCTTATCCGCGACAGTACGGGGATATCCGGTTATTTGAACTCGAGACACAATTGACGCGGGATTTTCTAGGAATGGGATAAGCCACAAAGAGGCATAAAAAGCACATAAGGTTTTTGTGCCTTTTTGTGGCTAATTTCTTACTTGGAGTGCGACTTGATGTAGTCCAGCATGAAGTTCTTCAGCGTCGCGTTCGACAGTCCCAGGCCCGCGGCTTCAGTCCCGGCCTTATCCAGATCCCACTTATCGACCAGAACCCGTTTCACGAACCACATGGCAGCGGCGCGATTGCCGCTGGCGCAATGGATGAATGCGGGCTGGTTACCGGCCTTGGTGATCGTCTGGAGAAAGCGGTCGACAACGGCAGGATCCGGAGCGGCGTTGTTGAATGGAATATTGTAGAAGTTGATACCGGCCGTCTTCGCAGCAGCAGCCTCGGCGTCAATATCCGCGCCTTGTTCCGTCGGCTGCCGGAGATTGATGATGGAAACGAAGCCCATTTTCTTGATCTCGGAAACAGCGGACGGCGTCACCGCGCCCGCGCATGCGACGGTCGTTTCGACACGCGACAGGTTTGTAATTCCCGTTACCGTGTCCTTTGTGACCTGAGCCTGCGCAACACTGGACAGAAGCACGGCAGCAAACGCTGCGGACAATATTGATTTCATAAGATCTCCTCTCTAAATGCCTGCTGCGAACGTATAACCGCGCTCCTGAGCACGATTCACGGCGACGATGCCGGCCGGCACCATATGTGCGTTGGTTACAATGTTCGCTATGAGTTCGTCGTTGACCTTGTTTGCGTCACCGCCGGTAGCGGTTGCAGCAAGCCCGGCAAGATTGCGCGTCGCCAGCCGGCATACGCCGAGATGCAGGCCGCGCTTGATGAGACTGTCCAGGGTGACGCCATTATTCGTCAGTGTCGAGCCGTAGCCACTCGCATTGAACAAATTGGATCCGGGCGACTCCTTCGTCTTCGGATCGGTGAATCCGGCTTTTTGCGCAAAGACGGTACCGTACTTCGACCACATCATGTCGTTGTAGGCGAACGGGGTCGAATTGTGGCGCACGATGATCATCAACGCGAGATCCGAATATTCCAGACCGTACGCATTCTTGTTCGTGTCCAGAAAATTACTGCCGAACACAAGAGCGTGACCGAAGCCATCCGGTGTCGTCGTATCAAAGACCATGCGATGTTTAGCTGCGGTCTGGTCCATCCAATCGTCTTCCGCATGCCGTGCCGGCTGCCAGGTCAAAGCGGCGGCGCTGGCCTGCCCAGCGGGAGAACTGGGACGGACAGAGACGGCTCCGCCAAGGGCGCTCAAGAAAGATCGTCGTTGAATCATGCCGAAATCTTACTGATGTGTTAACCGTTTGTCGACAATTGCGAGAGGACTGTTGTCCTTCCCGTCCTCCGTCCCGCTTTCACTTGCCGGGCCCCTTGGTTTGCTGAATCATAACGCTGTACAATCAGACCCATGTTCACATCCGTTTTCGCTCTACTATTATTCCTGGCTCCGCAGACGCTTGCTCTATCCACCGCGGGTAAGAAGCAGATCATTGATAATCCGCGGGCGACAGTCTGGGATTCGACAGGGCAACCCGCGGAGACAGCCCCCTACGATCGAGTCGCCGTTGACCTGGCACGGCCGGGAAGAGCGGCGTTCATCAAGAAGGGCGAAACAACGCCGAATACGCTGCATTCCATCGTGATCGATGTGAAGGATGCAAACATTCCGCCTATCCCGAACAAGACGGGCTATCCCCTCGCATTTCCGCGGGAAGGTGTCGTCAAACTGTTGGAGAACAATCGCGTTATTGTCTGGGATTACAGCTGGACGCCCGGCAAGCCTACGGTCATGCATTTCCACGACAAACAGGTTGTGGTCGTGTACATGGCCAACGGCAAACTCAAGTCCACCACGCCAGACGGTAAATCGGAAGTCAACACGATCTCGTTCGGCCTGACCAAATTCAATGAGCCAAATCGATCGCACAGCGAAGAAGTTGTGGACGGCACTGCCCGCGCTGTTATGGTCGAATTCAAATAGATGACGGAGCGCCGGGCTTTTTTCTGTCTCTTGTGCTTCTTGTGTTGCTCTTTCGTCACCGCCGCTCAGAACACGGTAATAAGCCAGCTGCCCCTGCTTGGTTTCTCACGCGATACAGGTGATCGCGAGCGAGCGCTCGAACGACAGTTTGATTCGCTGATCCGCACTGACGATTTACGCGATTGGATGAAGCGTCTGTCTGCCAGACCGCATCACCTCGGGTCAGCATATGACAAGGACAATGCCGAGTTTATGGCCGGCCTCTTCCGGTCGTGGGGTTTTGATACCGCGATCGAGAGTTTCGATGTTCTGTTTGCGACCCCGAAAACACGATTACTGGAGATGACCGCTCCCACACGCTTCACAGCGAAACTGGACGAGCCGGCGCTCAAAGAGGACGCAACATCCGGTCAAAAGTCCGAGCAACTGCCGAGCTATAACGCCTATTCCGCCGACGGCGATGTCACGGCGCAACTGGTTTACGCGAATTACGGCACGCAAGCCGACTACAACGAATTGGAGCGGCGGGCGATCGATGTGCGCGGAAAGATCGTCATCGTGCGGTATGGGAATATCTTTCGTGGAGTAAAGGCGAAGATCGCGTTCGAACGCGGCGCCGTGGGCTGCATCATCTATTCCGATCCGCGTGATGACGGCTATTTCGCGGGCGAGGTTTATCCCAACGGAGCGTTTCGTCCGGAAGACGGCGCTCAACGAGGCTCTGTAGCCGACCTCCCGCTGTATCCGGGGGATCCGCTGACTCCGGACGTGGGTTCCACCAATGGCGCCAAACGCATCGATATCAAAGATGCGGCCTCGCTGGCGAAGATTCCCGTACTGCCGATTTCCTATGCGGATGCCCTTCCCCTGCTGCGAGCGTTAAATGGTCCCGTCGCTCCGGAGGCGTGGCGCGGCGCGCTGCCCGCGACATATCACCTGGGTCCCGGTCCGGCGATGGTGCATCTCAAACTTGAATTTGATTTCAAAACCGTTCCGGCTTACGACGTCATTGCAAAACTGCGCGGCAGCGAACGACCTGATGAATGGGTCATTCGCGCCAATCATCACGATGCCTGGGTAAATGGGGCGGATGATCCCATCAGCGGAATGGTTGCCGTACTCGGCGAAGCGCAAGCCGTCGGGCAACTGGCGAAGATCGGCTGGCAGCCGAAGCGAACCATTATTTATGCCGCGTGGGATGGCGAAGAGCAGGCTTTGATCGGTTCGACGGAATGGGCCGAAACACATGCTGAGGAACTGCAGCAGAAAGCCGTCCTCTACGTCAATTCGGATAACAATGCTCGAGGATTTCTCAGCGTTGGCGGATCGCACACGCTGGAGAGGTTCATGAATCAAGTCGCTCGCGATGTTGTCGATCCGGAAAAAGAGATTTCGGTTCAGGATCGCTGGCGGGCACGCCGCATCATTGACGGAAATGCGGAAGACCGGCGCGAGGCACGCGAGCGGGAGGATCTGCGCATATCCGGCTTAGGGTCCGGCTCGGACTACACTCCGTTTCTTCAGCACCTGGGAATTCCGTCGCTGGATTTAAGGTATGGCGGAGAAGGCGAAACGGACGGTGTATATCATTCGATCTACGATTCGTTTGATCACTACTCCAGATTCGCCGACCCCGGGTTCAATTATGCCGCTGCGCTTGCGAAAACCGGTGGCCGCGTGATTCTTCGCTTCGCAAACGCGGATTATCTGCCCCTGGCTCCGGCAAATTTTGCGGACACGATCAACCGCTACGTCAATGAGGTTCTGCGTCTCTTCACGGAAGAGCGCGATGCGATCACGGAGAAGAATCGTCGGATCAATGAGAAGATTTATTTCGCCGTCGCCGATCCGACGAAAACGCTTTTACAGCCGAAGCCGGAAACCGCCGCTCCCAATTTGAATTGGGACAGGCTGAGAAACGCCCTCAGCCGATTGCAGCAGAGTGCGCGCAATTATGAAGATTCATTGCGCGACAATACAGTCGCTCCGCGCATTCAACAATCGCTTGATGAGGAGCTTCGCAAGATCGAGCAGAGCATGATCGAAAATCGCGGACTTCCACGCCGGCCGTGGTATCGCCACGAGATTTACGCCCCCGGTTTTTATACGGGTTACGGCGCCAAGACGCTCCCCGGCATCCGGGAAGCAATCGAACAGCACAATTGGAATGAAGCGAGCGAGCAAATTGGCATTGTTGCAGCGACGCTCGAACGAACCGCCAGTCAAATCGATCGCGCCACCCTCATCCTACGGTCCCGATAAGTAACAAAACGAAACAAATCGGTCAAAAACGAGGGACAGATCACTCGCGTTGGAAAAGTTCCATGGCGTGCGAAAAAAGTGATCTGTCCCTCGTTTTTGCCCGATTTGTTTCGTTTTGTTACTACTTTGACAGCGGGTCGGGACGCATCTGGAATTTCACGATTTTACTCGTCGTTCCTTTGCCGCCTTCCGCATGGAAGGGTGCACGCGTCGCGTAGGTCGTAAATATGCCCTTTCCCTTCCAGCCGGCGCTTGGATCATCGATTCGCCCGTCGATCCCCTTTCCGTAGAAACCCATCGGATAAGGTACTCGGAGCGTCATGAACTTGCCGTCGACGAGCGCGAGCAGCCCTTCGGATTCGTTGCCGGTCGCCATCGGAATATTCTTCCCCACGCCGAGCATGTCAAAGCGATCTACAAAGTTGTAATATGCCGAGTCGGCACTTGCAGCGTCGACGGCACCTTTAAAGTTCGGGCCGGGAAAAGCAAAGAATGTCCAACCCTCGGGACAATGCTTTCCAGTCGCATTCGGTCCCTTCAGCGGGCCTTTACACTTGCGGCGATCGAAACTGGCCAGTTGGCCGCTGGATAGCACCGTCCAAACGACATCGTTGCCGTCGACGTCCATTCCACGCGGGGCAAAACCCTGGCCTGACGCCTTCGGTTCATTGAAAGGCACTTCGTAATACTCCGTCAGTGCCGTTTCGGTCGGATTGGAACCCGGGATAAAGCGCACAAGGCCGCCTGGCATGCCTAAAGTCGATCCCCAAATTGCACCGTCCACCGGACTCGGAGCCACACCATAGAACCCCACGTTGATTCGTTTATCTTTCGTCGGATCCACGGGCTGATCGGGCTCAACCCAGGCATCGCGCTTACCGTTGCCGTTGGTGTCTAAAATGAATGGAGCCCAACCCTGTGCTTTGGCTTCGTCCTTGGTCTCCATGTAAACCTTGGTATTGAACCAGCCTTCGACAGCGCCATGGATGTCGTTTCCACTTCCGGAAAACCACAGCACGTCGTTGTTATCCAGATTCAAATGATGTGTGCCGAAACAGGTATCCACTGTTGTGACTTGTTTGGTTTTGGGATCATAGAGTTCGATCTGACGTCCACTCTGAGTGATCGGGAAGGCCTTCGCGGACGGATGGTTCGAACCTTCCCGGCAGAACGCCATCGTCTGATTCTGTCGTACGCGGGCGGCGACCCAGACGCGCCCCTGGCTGTCCATCGAGAAGCTGTGGGCGTTAGCCTGGCTTTGCCATATTGCCTCGTCGTCCCAATATGGAGACGGCTTCGCTGGCTTGGTGCTGCCTTCGTTGGGCGTTTTCGGATCGCGCACGATCAGCTTCACCTGGCTGGCCGTGTTGTGCACCGGATCGACGACCGGAAGATAATCCGCGGAGGCTTCGAGCGCACCATAGATGGGCCCATTGGCATTCACTCGGGGGTTCCGTTTGTCGGTTGCGATCTCATCATGCAGATAGACCTTCGGATCCGCCCAGTCCCACATCGTGATCACGACATTCCGCTCCTTGCCTTGCGGACGCGGCGGTGTTGCGGAGGGCAGTTCACCCTTGGCGATTCGGTCTGTCCAGTCGGCATACATCTGTAAGGCGCGCTGGCGACCGACGCGAGTGAAAGTAGAACTCATACTGCCGCCGGCTTGTCCGGATTGAATGCGACGGTCCCATGCCAGGACGGAATTGGCAAATGTTCCCAGAGCCTCCGGCATCTCGCGGGTCGCTCGATTCCCAAGCTGGTGGCAGGTTGTGCAGCCGTCCGTGCTCACGACGTTCCGAATCCATTCGCCCTGACTGCGCATGCTCTCCGAAATCCCGTTGCCGTTAGCACCAGTTCCCGGGAAATCGCTCTTGGGCGGGAGCTGCAACAGCGCGAACCAATATTGTGCGGGATAGTATGCCGCCGCTGCACCTGGACCCGGCGCAGCAACCGCCGTGAGATTGACACTCTTTCCTGGCAAGGCTTTCACCTTCGGAGAATCGATGAGCCCGTAGCCGCGTACCCACACGTCGTAGGTCCCTTTAGGAAGATCGGGTATGAGATATCGGCCACGATCATCGGTCACGACGGTCTTGATCAGACGCGTCGGCGTATCCCGGGTTTCGGCAATGACCCAAACTCCCGCTTCAGGCCCGCGTGCTCCACTGACCACGCCGCCGATATCGTCGGGATCGATGGCCACCGCCTGCGGCGCAACCTGTCCTTGTTGAACGCCCGCCATCGAAGCGATCAGAATCGCGGCGAACGCAACGACCGCGATCTGCAGATACATTCTTTTCGACATCTGGAGCCCCCTTGGAGGATTAATGTGTGCAGTATAGTAACAAAAAGAGGGACAGGTCACTTTTTACGCGAAAAGTGTTTCGTTTCGTAACATCTCGCGCTGCTTTTCAGTTCTTCACGAATGCGACCTCGACCTAAAATCGCTCCCAGCCCTCGCCTTTTGCGAGATTGCGACGCGACAAATCACTGCAGCCCTGCAGCAAGCGCGTTCCGCCGTTTCGTGGTTCACGACAATGACCCGAAGTGCTCGTCTGGTCTCTCCCGAGTGTCCTCATCATGTAACACAGCGTGGAAATCGTCGCCAGGAAGTCTTTCGTGACGACTACGATCGCCGGAAATTTATCGACCTGCTGCGGCGGTACATCGCTCGATATCACGTTGAAATCTGGTCGTACGTCTTGATGAGCAACCACATTCATCTGATCGCGGTCCCGCAGACCCTGACCTCACTTTCCTCCGCGATGCGCGACTGCCTGTCGGATTACGCGCTTTTCTTCAACCGGCGGTATGGCTATGTCGGCCATCTCTGGCAGCAGCGCTTTTACTCGTCAATGCTGGGCTGGGACCACGTGTGGACGGCTGTCCGCTACGTGGAGCGGAATCCGGTTCGCGGGCGAATCGTAGACCGCGCGGAGAACTATTGCTGGTCAAGCGCGGCGTTTCATTGTGGCATCCGCGGGACGGACCCGCTCGTCAGCTCCGCTTCGCCACTGGTGGGCGCGATTCCGAACTGGTCTGAATGGTTGCGCGAAGACGAGTGCGAGGCAGAAATCGATCGACTGCGACGCAACACCCGGATGGGCCGCGCCACGGTGACCGCAGAACGTATCAAAACGAAACAAAAGCGCAGCAAAAAGTGATCTGTCCCCGGTTTTCAGCGTTTTTGTTTCAAAAGGTTACTGAGGGCGAGGGGGCCGGGGCCGGCAGCCGAAAGATAGAGAAAGAAGAAGCACAGCATGACGGTGATTTCACCGCCATTGTTGATCGGAAAAAGGCTGCGATGGAAGTGCGCTCGAAAGTAACCCACAGCCATCTCGCCTGAGAGAATAAACGCAACAGGACGCGTGAAAAGGCCCAGCAAAAGCAGAAGACCGCCGGCCACTTCCAACATTCCGGCAATGCCCAGTATGGAAAAATTCGGAAACCCCGTGTATGGCTGCCCCGGCGGGTAACCAAACAGTTTTTGCGTACCGTGCTCGAAAAAGAGCAGTGCGGCCACGATGCGCAATATGCTGAGCAGGTATGGGGACCACTTTGATGGCATCGGTGGCAGAGATGCTATCGTGCTCATCCGGTTGAGTCAATCGGCAAACACAAGTAGAATCACCCTGCTAATTTTTTTGGCGAGGAGAATCAAATGCAAACAAAAGTGCTGCGCATAATCACAATTCTGATTGTGCTCGTAACTGTGGTAGCGGTCTGTGCTGCCCCCGGAATGGCTCAGGAACGCCAGGGCGGTGGCGGACGTGGTGGTGACGCGCGCGGGGGCGCCGGCGGTGGTCAAGGACGTGGCGGCGGCGGACGTGGCGGCGCCCCACCACTCATCATGACATCGACGGCATGGGAAGATGGCGGAGTCATTCCCGATAAATACACACAAAAGGGCGGACAGATGGGTCCCAACCCGGAACTCAAATGGACGCAGGTTCCGATGGGCACACAGAGTTTCGTTCTGTTGCTCCATGATCCAGAGCCGGTTCTGAACAAAGGCTCAAAGATGGATATCACCCACTGGTTGATCTGGAATATCCCAGGTACCTCCACCGGACTGTCTGAAGGCGTGTCGCAGGGCGAACTGCCGGATGGCAGCCGACAAGTCAGTCTTCGTGGCAACGGTTACATGGGCCCCGGCGCTCCGGCGGGACCTTATCACCACTACACGTTCGAGTTGTATGCCCTGGATACGAAAATCGATGTACCTCAGGGAACGCCGCAACAGGCTGCCGATACGCGGAACGCGGTATTCAATGCGATGGATGGTCATGTCCTTGGCAAAGCCATTTTGGTCGCACGCTTCCATCAATAATTGATTCAGAAGTTCAGAATTCCGCTTCTCGGAGGAACGCTCTTCATCAGCGCGTTCCTCCTTTTTGTTTGCCAGCCAATGGTCGGCAAGATGCTTCTGCCCTACCTTGGCGGCGCCGCCTCGGTCTGGACGACTTGCGTTCTTTTCTTCCAGGCGATGTTGCTCTTCGGGTACGTTTATGCACATCTGCTCGCCCGCTTTGCCGACGTCCGGAAGCAGTTCATCGTTCATGCCGGTGTGCTGCTGCTGCCGATTGCGTTTCTTCCGATAACCTTTCGTGCCGCGTCCTCCGCATCGCTCTCGGCACATCCTCTCCTGCAGGTGCTTTCGCTTCTCGCCGTATCGACGGCAATCCCTTTCTTCGTTGTTTCAGCCTCGGCGCCACTGTTACAGACCTGGTTTTTCCGGACGACGCACGCGTCTTCGGAGGATCCGTATTTCCTTTACTCTGCAAGCAATGCCGGAAGTCTGCTGGCGCTGCTGTTGTATCCATTTCTGATCGAGCCGCGGATCGGCGTGTCGGGACAAAGCCGTCTATGGTTTTCCGGGTATGTGCTATTGCTGGTGTTACTCGCGATCACCATTGGCCTGCTGTATCAGACGCGCTGGCCGGAACTCAAGCGCAGTACAGTTCCAACAACAACAGAAACAGTCGATTGGCATACGCGGTTCTTCTGGATCGCCGCCGCTTTCGTCCCTTCCGGTTTGATGCTGGCGGTGACGAATCACATCGCCGCGAATGTGGGTTCCGTTCCCTTTCTGTGGCTCCTGCCGCTCGCCCTTTACCTGCTGACGTTCGTCTTCGCCTTTGCACGGCGGTTCCGCGCGACATCGGCGCGAATTTCGAGCCGGATCCCTGCGGTT
Source organism: uncultured Acidobacteriota bacterium (assembly GCA_963738025.1). Lineage (GTDB taxonomy): Bacteria > Acidobacteriota > Terriglobia > 20CM-2-55-15 > 20CM-2-55-15 > 20CM-2-55-15. Next base: position 440,523 of record CAVTWA010000006.1, read on the forward strand.
TTGCTCTGCGTCTTTCCGTTAGTGGCCGCCGGAGTCGTAGCGCCGCCGGGTCTGAACTGGATCATTATCGGTGCCCACCTTCTGCTGCTCTATTGCGGCGCATTACTTTGCCATACGCGACTGGCTGCCCGGAGACCGGCCGCGGATCAGTTGACCGAGTTCTACTTCTGGATCGCCTTTGGAGGTGTTCTGGGTGGCTTTTTCACCGCCACGCTGGCGCCGGCGATTTTCAGCACGGTCCTCGAATACCCGCTGCTTGTCGTCACAATTCCGTTTTTCCGGGAGCCCGGCCGTCCTGACACAGACCGCAGCGATGTCTGGATCGCTCTGCTGTTTGCTGCAGGTATTGCTCTGACGTGGCTCATTTTCCGCCTCACACACCTGGACTCCGACACGGAGGCGCTCGCTTTCGCGCACACCGCACTTGTCTTCATCGCTTACAAATTCAAGAATCAGGTTCGCCGGTTTGCTTTTTCATTCATCGCGTTGATGCTGGCGTACACCCTCATCCTGCCCGGATATATCGAAGGTGCAAACCGCATTTACGTTTCGCGGAATTTTTTCGGAGTAAAGAAGGTCCTGGATGATCCCGGCACCCGGCTTCGCAAGTTGCTGCACGGCGACACCATTCATGGGATTGAAAGTACCGACCCTGCGCGTGCTGGACAGGCTCTCTCGTACTACTACGCCGGCGGTTCAGTGAGCGACGTTATCGACGTGCTTCGCGCCCGCGGGACACCACAGCGTCTCGGAATTCTGGGGCTGGGCGCGGGAACAATGGCGGCATTCGCCGACGCGACGCACCACGTCACGTTTTATGAAATCGACCCTGCGGTTGAAGCCATCGCAAAACAATATTTCACATTTCTGCCGCGTTGCGGAGCGAACTGCGACATTATCATCGGCGACGGCCGCTTACAGCTGGCCCAGGAACACGACGGTACTTTCGACTTGCTACTGCTTGATGCTTTCAGTTCCGACTCCGTCCCCACTCATTTGCTGTCACGCGAAGCCTTGCACATCTATTTGTCGAAATTGAAACCGGATGGACTGTTGCTGTTCCACGTTTCCAACCGGTACCTGGACGTCGAAAAACTGGTGTCAGCGCTGGTCGTCGATGAGGGTCTCGCAGCATTCTCGCGGTTTGACGATGCGGGGGAACTGAGAAAACTGGGTAAAAGCAGCGCCAATCACCTGGTTGCCGCGCGGCAAATGCACGATCTTGAACCAATCGCAGTCCGGCCTGGTTGGAAGCGCGTCGATCGGCCGGAGAACTTTCAGCCATGGACAGACGACTACTCCAATCTTATGAGTCTGATTCGCTGGCATTAACATTGTAAAATATCAGAATGGCGATGACACCATCGACGATGCTGGAGTTGGGGACCTCTCTACCATCGTTTACGTTACCGGATATCGAAGGCAGGCTTGTCTCATCCGATCAATTTGCCGACACAACAGCACTGCTGGTCGTCTTCATCTGCCCGCATTGTCCTGTTGTCCGGCATATTCGAAACGAACTCGCCCGGTTTGGAGATGAATACCAGAAAAAAGGGCTGGCGATTGTCGCGATCAACTCGAACGATCCGGTCTCGTTCCCGGACGACGATCGCGAAGGCATGAAGAAGGAAATTTCGGAGGCAGGCTACACCTTTCCCTACCTGGTGGATGATTCACAGGATGTTGCGAAAGCCTTCCGCGCCGCCTGCACTCCCGACTTCTTTCTCTTCGATCGCACTCGGCAACTGGTTTACCGCGGACAGTTCGACGACAGCCGCCCCCGCAACAATGTTCCGCTCACTGGATCCGATCTGCGAGCCGCAGTGGATGCCGTGCTGCAAGGCCACGCACCTTCAGCCGAACAAAAACCCAGCGTCGGCTGCAACATCAAATGGAAAGCCGGAAACGAACCGGAGTATTTCGGGCTGCAATTGCACATGCGGTAACAGCACAGAGACACGGAGGCACAGAGAATCCGGCCCCCGTGGTTCTTTTATTTCTGCTGCACTCTCGCCATCCGCTCCTGCATTTGACGTGTGAGGTGCGGCACAAGACCTAATATGCGCTCGATCAGCATCAGTTGGCCGCGATGGTGCATCTCATGCTCCTTGGCCGACATGATCATATCGAACCGGGTGCGCGAAGGCGGCGTGCCACCCGGCGGCATGGTAACGGCCTGGGCCAGGAAGTCTTCCGACAGACCGGAAACAAAACCGGCCCACTTCTCACCCTCATTTCGCAGCAGGCTGATGACTTCAGCCTTGGTCCGCGGCTTTGCCTCTTCCGCCGCCAATTCCTGAAACAATGCCGGAAAATTGAAACCTTCCATCGTCATGCGTTTTTCGGAATGAACCTGATATGGGAATCGCGGTCCGAGCGCAATGTGAGTCAGCAGCTTCTCCACCGTACGAACATCGTCGGCTGCTTTGAAATTGTATTTGTCCTCCGGGATATCCTCTGCAATCTGCAGGGTATTTTTGCGAACAGTTCGGAACGCTTCAGCAAGTTCCTTCGCTCCGTAATACGTCATTTATTCCTCCTCAGAATTCAGCGACAATAAGTCGGCTTTACCGCAGAACGATGCACATTACCGAACCTGTCACCATGCTCACCAATGTCGCCCTGGCGGCAGCCAGCCTGGCTTTTGCCTATCTCTTATATGGAATGATCGGGCCACGGAATCGGGTTTCCGCGTGGCTGTGGTGCGCCGGATTTATCAGTTCGGCGGTTGCAGCCGTCACAGGAGCAACATACCACGGATTCGCGATGTACTTCGATCCCGGAACGCTCCGCTCATTCTGGAATATCATCATGTATACGATGGGTGCGAGCACGGGTTTGTGGGTCGCAGGCTGTTACGCCGCCTCGATTCGAAAAAGCGACGGAACGTTGAAATGGATGGGGGCGGGCATCGCCGTGACGCTGATCGGCGCGCTGGTCCAGCAGACCGGGTTCCGGCACCACGCAGACTTCAACCATAACGACGCTTACCACATGATCCAATTGGTTGCGTTGTACCTGTTTTTCAAAGGGGCAAGCCGTTTGCGTGACCGTCCCGGTGTTCTTACCTAGTAACTCGGCCCGCATGTATACTTCGGGAACGAACGCGATCGCACGGAGGATCATTCATGGCCAGTAATCTGTTCGCAACGAAGCCGCTCAGCCTGCTTCTCAACGAGATGTCAGGCGAGAACCGGCTCCGTCGCGTCCTCGGACCCGTACAACTAACCGCTCTTGGCGTTGGAGCGATCATCGGCACGGGGATTTTCATCCTTACCGGCGTCGCGGCTCATGACAGAACCGGTCCAGCCCTGATGCTGTCTTTCGTGCTCGCCGGGATTGCCTGCGTATTCGCGGCACTCTGTTATGCGGAATTTGCATCGATGGTGCCGGTTGCGGGTTCCGCATATACGTACGCTTATGCGACGCTGGGTGAACTCTTCGCCTGGATCATCGGATGGGATTTGATACTCGAATATGCAGTCGGAGCGGCGACGGTGGCCCACGGCTGGTCTGCCCACTTTCAGGAGTTTATTCCGATATTTCATGAAGGTATTTCGCAGATTCCGGAGAAGATTCCAGCCGCGTTCCGTACCGCACCTTTCAATTATTGCCTGAGTGTCGGAGAGGGCTGCGCTCATACGGGTTTCGTCACGACCGGGTCGTACTTTGATCTTCCGGCGATCGTGATCACATTGATCCTTACCCTTGTTCTTGTGAAAGGAATTCAGGAGAGCGCCACATTCAATTCGATCATGGTGGCGGTCAAACTGGTGATCGTGCTGATGGTCATCGGCATCGGCGCATTCTTCATAAATACCGCGAACTGGCACCCATTTGCGCCATTCGGCTACACCGGCGTGAGCTTCTTCGGCCACACCTTGTTCGGCACAACAGCAAAAGGCGGCGAACCGCTGGGCATGATCGCCGGCGCAGCAATTATTTTCTTCGCCTACATTGGTTTTGATTCGGTGTCGGTGCATTCGGAGGAAGCGCGGAATCCTTCAAAAGACGTGCCGGTCGGCATTATCGCATCCTTGATCATCTGCACTGTTTTGTACATCGCCGTATCGGCCGTATTGACGGGCATGGTGCCGGCAAGCGAAATCAACATCGATGCACCGGTCGTCGACGCGTTCAGACGGGTTGGTCTGAAATGGATGCAATATCTTGTAGCGGCCGGTGCGATGACCGGAATCACCTCGGTGCTGCTCGTGATGATGCTGAGTCAACCGCGTGTCATGCTGGCGATGGCACGGGATGGCCTGGTGCCCGAACGCTTTTTCGGCGACATCCATCCGAAGTTTCGTACGCCGTGGAAATCGACAATTCTGACGGGCTTGTTCGTGGGGGCCATGGCCGGTTTCATCCCCCTCAGCATCCTGGCGGAAATGACAAGCATCGGCACGTTGTTCGCTTTCGTAATTGTCTGCGGCGCAGTCCTTGTCATGCGCAAGACGAACCCGAATGCGAATCGGCCGTTCCGGGCGCCGCTGGTCCCGCTGGTTCCGATTCTGGGAATTCTAACCTGCCTGCTCCTGATGTTCTCGCTGCCGGTCGAAAATTGGTACCGCCTGATCATCTGGCTGATTATCGGCCTCGTGATCTATTTTTCATATGGTCGGCGGCACAGCATCATGGCGCAACAACGCCAACTCGACCATGAGATCAAGACCCATGGTTTGTCGCCCGCAGGCCAGGCCGTCGGCTTTCCCGATGCCCCTCCGAGCAGTCCCGCCGCCCCCATTGATTCACGACGGCAAGGACCAGACAAGAAACGATGAGGCCGAATTGGGGGAAACGCTGACGGTCTTCCCCGTTTTTCCATTTACGGTTTCCAGTTTTTGTTCCGCTGCGGCGGCCCCTGGTCGTGGGCGCCTGCAGGTTTGCTCCGCATTGCTTTCGTTCTTGGATCTTCTTGCCTCGTTTCCTTGGGCGGCTCGATGCGGACTTTCTTAGCGTAATCTTCGGCAACCTTGGTGCGCCGTACCGGCACGTTCTTGGACATGGATATAGTCCCCCTACTAAAATTGACGCCGGGATAGCGCTTCAGTTTCGATGAAAATCGCAACCTACAATGTCAATTCGATCCGGATTCGGCTGGATACGATCATGGGCTGGCTCGATAAGCACAAGCCGGACGTGCTGTGCATACAGGAAACCAAATGCCAGGATGACGTCTTTCCTGCACTCGTTCTACGCTCAACCGGTTATTACGTTCACTTTCGGGGAATGAAATCTTATAACGGTGTCGCGGTGCTCACCCGCGTCGCGCCGGATGCCGTGTTTTTCGGATTCGACGACCAGCTTCCGGACATCGATGATGTTCGGTTGATGCGCGTCGTTGTAAACGGGATCCCGATTATCAATACGTATGTCCCGAACGGATATAAAATCTGGACGCCGCAACACGACTACAAACTGAAGTGGTTTGCGCGATTGAAAAACTACTTCGCGCAACATCTTTCACCCGACCGGCCGGCCTTGTGGTGCGGCGACATGAATGTGGCGCCCGCTGCGATTGACGTACATAGTCCGGAAAAGCACCTCCGCCACGTCTGCTTTCATGAAAGTGTGCGGGCAGCATACAGAGACACCATCTCGTGGGGGTTCATCGATGTGTTCCGCCACCTCTATCCTGATAAGCAGCTGTTCACCTTCTGGGATTATCTCCGGCCAAGTTCGCTGGATCAAAACAAGGGCTGGCGCCTGGATCACATTCTTGCCACACGGCCGCTGGCAGAAAAATGTACCGAAGTAGACGTGGATGTCGAACCGCGCCGTGCCCTACGCGCGTCCGATCATACGTTTTTATGGGCTGAATTCGGTGGCGGCCAGACTGATAGCTGAATTTACTGAAATCCAGGATTGACGTGGGTTTCAGCCTATCGTACGATCGTCAGTCCCATGTTGATTCTTGCAAAGATTTTGATTACTACTTCTCTGGTGGGCCTTCTGCGGTGTTCAGCGACATTTCGAACGATGAGCCGGGAAGTCGATCAGCAGGCCTTCGTTGCGCTAAAGCGGATCATGCGCGCCACAGAAGAATCTGGATACCCTCCCCAGCTCATCCCTCTTCTCATCTTATTGACAGCACTAAGTTTTATGCTGTCAATGTATGTCACAGGGCCTGGCGTCCGGTAATCAACTGAATTACAACGGCTACGAGCGCGAGCACGAGCAGGATGTGAATGAAACCACCCATCGTGTAAGACGTCACCATCCCTAATAACCACATAATGAAGAGAATCACAAAGATCGTCCAAAGCATAGCAGTCCTCCCACCCGTATAACTGCATCCGGCCTGCCACACTGCCAAAAAACGTCAAAAAAGAGGGACAGGTCACTTTTGTTTTTCGAACGGTAACATTATTAAAGAGTGTTACCTTTCGAAACATTGGAGTGATCTGTCCCTCTTTTTTGCTCGGGATGGTACGTTTCGAAACAGTTTCGCTAACTGAGGGGGTTTGTCTTGATGTTGGCTTTTGCTTCGTTCTCGCCGGCTTCGGCGTCCTTCCTGGTGTCCTGCTCGGAAATGGTGCGGACCCGCCAGCCTGGGTTGAAGCTGCCTGAGAAGAACCAGCCGCGCTCTGCTTCTTGGGCTTGAGCGGGCATTGCGAGCCCGACGACCAACACGAACGCACACATGACGCGCATAGTCTGCCGCCCCTCCGTGAGGGCGTATTCTGCAGACTCTTTCTGTCCTCGTGTCTTCGTGCTACCAAGTCCTCAAGAGCAAAGCCCCCAGGACAGAAAGAGTTACAGTGGATTAGAAACGACGGCCGGCCTCGGCTGCCAGGACCTTGTCTTTGGGTGTGCTCAAATAGCCGCGGATGCGATCCTTATCGACGTAGTTGACGACGAACTCGTAACGCAGCCGATCACGGCCTACCAGGAAAGTGACGGGTTCATTAGCAGTGCGATCCTTCTTCAGGATATTCGTGTCATCAGCGTTGATGACGACATCGAACTTCTGCTTCTTCACATCTGTCTTCTTCAACTGAACGACGATGTCGCCGACGTGCTCGGCTTTCTTGTTCTTGTTGATATCGAATTCAATATAGTCGCGCTCGCCTTTGCGGCGAAGTTCCGTAAGCTCTGTAGAGTTGTGGGCGATAAGCGTACCCAGTTCGCTCTTACTTTTTGCGAGGTCGTCGCGGGTGGCGTCTAAGTCCGTGCGGACAACCTGGACCTGGCCCGAAACACCGTCGATCTTCGTCGTGGCATCCTGTTGCAACGCGTTCATCCGGTTGACGGCTTCTTCGCGCACCTGATTGATCGCCTTGGCATCGGCCTTCGCTGCGAGTTCACGCCGCAAGCGTTGCGCTGTCTGGGCATTCTCTTTTTTCAGCTGCTCGGCGACGCTGTTTGCTTCGTCGAGTTCCTGTGACGTGCTTCCCATGCGCTTTGTCACGACTTCAAGATCGGCAGCGAGCTGCGAGACCTTCGCACTGTCCTGGTTATGCAGCGCCTGAATTCGCGTTCCACCGAGCTCATTCGTTCTTCCATGGTGCCGCGCATCGACATCATGCCGTACCCCTGCAGTCCTATGAGTGCGAGACAGCCTCCGGCAATCAGTGTAGTTTTAGATTTAAGCCAGTCCATTTCCGACTACCTCCGAACCGGCTTTAAGGCACAAGGACTTCCAAGGTGCATCCAAAAACAAAGCCTGATATTGCAATACCTTACAATCGCGTCAACCTGATGACACGAGTCGCAGGCAAGTTAGTTCATGGAAGATTTCCGTTCTCGCCCAGACTACCGGTTCACGACGATGGTTTCTGCAATCATGTCGTGCAGCGCCTGCTTTTTCGCGGTGAATGCGGCCATTATAAATCCAATCCCGAGAAGGAGTGCAGACAGGTATTTTGCGAAATGGCGGCCCGTTGCGCGGGCAAACGAGAGCCGCCGGCCGTCGATGTCAGTCACGACAATCGACATCGCACGTTTTCCAACGGTAGCTTGCCATTCCGAACTGAGCATGAATGCTTCATAGATCCATGGAGCAAAAAACGTGACCACCACGCCGACTCCGAAGGTTCCGGCCGTTGCAATACCGCTGGCCAGAGCGATGATGCAGGTATCGATCACGATAGCAACAAAGCGGGCCCAAAAGCTGGCATATATAAGGGTTTCAACAGGCTTGGTTGAAGTGACCAGCGTGGGGGCGGTGGGAGCCGACTGCAGCGCAATGCCGCAAGACTGACAATATTTCGCGACATTGTCGTTTTGCTTACCACAATTGGGACAAATCATGAGGGTGGCATTGTATCACCTGGCAGGTGGCAGCCAGAGCGAGCGGCCGGTCAATTCACGATGGTCAAGACCGGCTGCGCGATCCATCAATGCCAGCCGTTCCGGCAGTTCGACGCGGAATCGCCACTCGTCGCCTCTGCCGCCGAGTCGCTTCCATTCTCCCGCCCAGTCTTCCCACCAGACATTGGCGCGACGCGCGATAGGTTCGATAATAAGAGCCGGCATACCTGACGCCGCGTTGCGAATGAAATCCTTGCGGAAACGCTCTCGAGTCGGGGCATCGAGTTCATTGAGGGTGAAGGCGGCAATGACGGCGGTCTGTGCAGGAATACGAACCTTGCTCAAATCAGCGTTCTTCACCATGCCGCGAAGGCGAAACTGCTGATACGTCCACTTACATTCTTGAAGCGCCCAGGAATTGCGGTCGATTCCCAGCAGCTTCGGCTGCCAATCGAGTCCGCCGGCCCACGCGGCGCCGGATACACCTGTGCCGCAACCGAGGTCCAGCAACTGCGCGCCGTTCGGAATCACCGCGCCAAGCGCCTGGATGATTTCGCGAACAAGCAGGAAGTGCAGCGGCCCGAAAAACATAGCAAACGCGGCGCGTTTGCCAGCGCCAGTGAACGGAGAGGCGGAATTCAAACGGTCACGACGCTCCACATACAAAGAGGAGATAGCTTGAACAGCCCTGCGGACTTCAGGAAAGCTGAGATGTTCCAGATGCCGCCGTTCCAGAGCTTCGAACCAGCGGACAAAATCAGGTTCTGCCACATTTTTACCCAAAATGAGGGACAGGTCACTTTAGTGTTTCGAAACGAAACAATACCCCGAAGTTTTCCACTGTATCGAAAGGAAACACTCGAGTGACCTGTCCCTCGTTTTGGGTAGTTTTGTTACCAGCGGCGGCCGCCGCCTCCACCGCCACGATGCCCGCCACCCCACCGCCGCCGCCTTCGCGGGGCGCCATGGGCCGGGCTTCCGCAACAGTCATGTTGCGTCCGCCGTATTCGGCTCCATTAAACTTCTGGATGGCATCAGCGGCTTCCTGATCCGAAGACATCTCGACAAAACCGAAGCCTTTGCTCCGGCCGGTGTCGCGATCCGTGATGATCTTCGCGGACTGAACGCTTCCAGCTTGAGCAAAGATTTCCTGAAGTGATTCGTCTGTTGTGTTGAACGGAAGATTTCCAACGTAAAGCTTCTTACCCATGTACCTCCCTGGAGACGCGGAGGACATGAGCACCATGCTCGAGGACACTACCGCGACTAGGATCCTCAAACTTATATCACCGTTTCCCAGCGTTAGACAATTCGGTAATGAGTCGTTTTTAAACGAGCTATTGGAATCGGCCTATTTCGCTTCCAGCCAACCGGCACGCAATCTGCGGACTTCGACGGACGCGTTCGGTATCTCTTCGATGCGATAGTCGTAAAGTTCTGGCGGACCCAATTGAAGCGTCAAATCGATCGTCCGGCGAAACCTCCGGACAGTCATCGGGATACGATCCCCCTGTTTGTAACGGTTCAATATCGAAAACCAGTTGTCGCGCGCCGCGGCGGTGCCACCGATGCTGAGAAGAACGTCGCCCTGCTCGAGCCCTGCACGTTCGGCCGGCGAGTCCGTTCGCAAGGTGCCCAGGCGCAGAGACTGGCGCTCATCTCTCTCAATCGAAATTCCGGCGTTGTACGGCTGGTTGGCTACGGTCTTGACCAGCCTTAACCCGACGCCCGACAGTGCCTCTTCATAGGGTAAAGGTTCGACGCCGCGGACATATTTTGAGAACCACTCCGTCATATCCCGGCCCGCAACTTCGGAGACTACTCGCGCGAAGTCCTCGATGGTATAGCCCCGGCCCTTCAGATAATAAGAAGCATTCGGACTCTTCAGATAAAATTCGTCATATGCGCGGCGCATCACGTCGTCGAGCGACCGTTGTCCTTTCGTCCAGCTACGGATCAACAGATCGAGATTCAAGGCGATCAACTCACCTTTCAGGTAGTAGCTCAGGGATGTATTCGACAAATTGGTTCGCTGACGGTGCAGGGCGGAATCAATAAACGGCGCCGCCATCGAGGAGGCGTCCGCACTCATCAGCTTGTTTGCGGGCGAATTCTCAATTGTGGCTATCGTGTCCGAAATATCGCGGAGAAACCCTGTGGAGTCCTCGAGACCCGCACGGTGATACATCTCGACGCCGTAGTATTGCGTGAATCCTTCTGCGACCCAGAGCCCGTGCGTCGCTGCGGGCTTCGTCCAGTCCCACGGCCCCAATTCGATCGGACGAAGACGTTTGACGTTCCAGGCATGAAAGAATTCATGCGCAACAGTGGCCAGAGCTTCCTCGTAGGTTCCACGTTCGGCGAGAACTCCAGGCTGGATGATCTGAGTCGAAGTCAAATGCTCCATGCCGTCGCTCGACCTGTCGTCTGCGGCGAAATGAATCAGAAAAGTGTAATCATCGAATTCGGGCGTGCCCCACATGCCAACCTCAGACCGCACAATCTTCTCGACATCGCGCACAAACGCCGGACGGCGGCCGCCTTCGTCGCCGCGGGAGTGAATGACAACGTGAAATGTTTTACCTTCGACCCGGAAGTCGTCCTCCGTCCAATCCGGCCCGATTTCCGTCGGGTTATCGATCAGAGTTTCATAGTTCGGATATTTCCAGTCACGTTGATCGGGGCGTTCGGTGCGCCCATTGACGACGCGCCAGTTCGCAGGCGGTTGAATGTGAAGCTCGACCGGATCGGCCTTGTGACCGGAGACATACATAAAGATTTCGCCGCCGGTGTAATTTGCATGCCCGAGGTCCAACTGAGCATAGGTGCCGGAGAGATCGTCGCCGAATACTTTGTATGTTGCCGTGATGCTGCGATTCCCCTGCTTTTGCACGCGCCAGGTCTGATCATCCGTCTTGGTCCAGGCCAGAGAGCGGTTCTGTGAATGCGAAGAGAATTCCTGAACATTTGCGGCAAAGTCTGCGACGGAATACCGCCCCGGCTGCCAGAGCGGCATTTGAAAATCAACGTACGTCGAAGTATCGGTTGCGGGTGTAGTCACATCAACAGTGACTTCGAAGAGATGGGATGCCAGGATCGGACATCGACAGCCGATAGCTGGTACTGTACTGCTGCGAACTCTGCTGTGGTGTGATGAGGCTCAGCGCCAGCACTAGCAGCAAACGGATCATGAATCCCATCCTTTCGTCGAACGGGTCTGCTTTGTCGCGCTGCGCTTTTTCTTCTCGTGCAGGCGTTGTCGTTTCGCACCGGAAGGGACGCGCGTTTTAAAACGGGCACGCTGAGGGGTCAGGGCCCGGCGCAGCAATTCGGCAAACCGCTCGATGGCATCGGCGCGATTCATCTCCTGACTCCGCGTGCGTTGCGAGGTCACCTGCAGAACGCCTTCTTTATTGATCCGGGTTGCGAGTTTAACGGCGATTGTCCCCTTTTGAACTTCGGAGAGGACCTTCGACGCCGCGATGTCAAAAGTAAGTGTGACCTTCGTGCTGACCTTGTTGACGTTCTGGCCGCCCGGCCCTCCGCTCCTGGACGCCGCCAAAGAGATTTCTTCTTCCGGAATCGAAACTCCCTCGATGACGTAAATCATGACGAGAGCGCTTTCACGAGCCGGTACAGAAACTCGCGGCCTTCATAGAACTGTTTGACGCCAAGACGCTCATCGCGGCCATGGGCGCGAGTATCGTCGACTTCCTGAAAGAACCCGGACACACCGTAAGTGGGAATGCCGGCGTTTCGCAAATACAAGCCATCTGTCGCACCTGTCGACATAACCGGGATAACCGGGACTCCCGGCCACATGAGATTCGTCGCTCGCTCGACGGCGCTCATGACCTCGGGCGTCAACGGCGATGGAGCGCTTGCCACAGCGTCTTCCATTGCGGTGACGGAAATCTTCGAATCCGCAAGTACCCGGATCAATGTCGATCTCACTTCGGACGGTGATTCGCCGGGAAGAATCCGGCAATTGACAACCGCGCGGGCCAGCTGCGGCAGCGCATTGTCTGCATGTCCGCCTTCGAGCCGCGTCGCAACACAGGTCGTCCGCAGCAACGCATTGTCGTGGGTCGATTTAGACAGGCGGCTCAGCGCGGCGTGATCGAGCGGATTCTTCGAAACGGCACGCATATCGTTGGCGGTCTGACCGCTGGTCAGTAAGGCCATGCGTTTGTAGTACTCCGCCGTCGCATCCGTCATATGAGGCGGAAATTGAAATTTTGAGAGGCGGGTCAGCCCCTCGGCGAGATGGTAGATGGCATTGTCATTGAGCGGCCGTGAACTGTGGCCGCCGGGGCTGTGCACCTCGAGGCGGAAGCTTTGATAGACTTTTTCGCTCGCCTGTATGGCATTGAGCAGATATGTGCCCTCTTTCATCTGGCTTTCGCCGCCCTCATTGAGCGCATATGCGGCGTCGATCAAATCCCGATGATTGGCCAGCAACCATTGGATGCCGTTGTTATCGCCACCTTCTTCGTCGGCTGTGAGTGCGATGATCAAATCACGATCCGGTACATAGTTTTCTTTGCGAAAACGGAGGAAAGCAGCAATCCAGGCCGCCGCCATGGCTTTATCGTCGGTAGTGCCACGGCCCCAGAAGTACCCTTCCCTTTCAAGAAATTTGAAGGGATCGACAGACCAATCCTGCCGCGGCGCCTCGACCACATCCAGATGGGCAACCAGCAATAACGGCTTTCGCTGTCCCGCCCCGCGATAACGGGCCACAAGGTTTCGTTTTCGAGGATTCGGACCGATGACCTGAATGTCAGTTTCCGGGAAACCGGCGGCCTTCAGGCGGTCGGCCATGGCTTGCGCTGCAACGGTTGTAGTGCCGGCGGAATCCGTCGTATTGATCTCGATCAGTTCCTTGTAGACGTCACGCGCGAGCTGGTTATTTGCCGGGTCGTCCGCAATTGCGAGGAACGCGATACCCAGCAGAAATCGCACAAGCATACTTAGAATTTTCCCCCGAAATCGACGTCATCCGGAAGTTCATCTTCATCGGTCGCCGCATCGTATGGGAAATAAGCGGCCAACTGTTCACCGACTTCTTGAATTCCCCGCACAAGGCCCGCCGTAAAATCGCCTTCGCGAAACTTCTCGGTCACGACCGCGACCACCCGATGCCAGAATTCCTGGCCGACGTGTTCGTGAATGCCCGTATCGCCGAGCACAACGAACTTTCGACGCGATGGCACGACAAAGAAAAGCACGCCGTTGCGATGTTTTGTGCGGGCGACCCCCATACGGATGAACGCCTTGTCGGCCGCTTTCTCAATGCTGCCCCAGAAAAACGGCGCGACGGAAACGCAGATTTCGCCCGATGTGCGGTGCTCCGCCGCCTGGATCGCGCTTTTGATCTTGTCGCGATCGATGATCTGCAGCAGTTTCTTTCGTGTCATCACCATGATCCGCTAGCGCCGCCGCCTCCCGACCGGCCACCTCCTCCGCCGAATCCACCTCCTCCGCCACCGCCCCAATCGTCACGGCCTCCGCCACCCCGGCCCCCCGAGAGGATGCTGAACAAGAGATACATTGCGAGACTCGGATTCGTAATGAAAACTGCCAACACGATCAGGCCGATAATGCCGAAAAGAATCAGCCGTCCGAGACCGAACGGCTGGTCCTGACGACCTTGCCTTCCCTGCGCCTGAGGCGCCGGCACACTCCCTCCGCCAATTACCGTCATGACGGCATCCATGCCTGAAATCACTGCGCCGTCACGATCACCGGATTGAATGCGAGGAACAATGACGTCATTGATTACGCGGGATGCGATCGCATCGGGAACGACCGGCTCCAGTCCGTAACCGACTTCGAATCGCAGCTTGCGATCGGCCGCCATAATAAAGAGGACCAAACCGTCATCGATGCCTTTGCGACCGACTTTCCATTTCTCAAACGCCTTGACTGCCCAATCGTCGATGGGCGCATCGCCCGTGGTCTGCGCGATGTAAACGATGAGCTGATGCCCCGTAGATCGCTCGTAGCTCTCGAGGCGGGAGTTGAGGGACTCCGCGGACTGAAGCGACATGAAATTCGCCGTATCGGTCACCCAGCGAGTCGGCGCCGGGGGAATAGGCGTTTCTGCTGCGTGAAGTGCAGGGATGAACAGAAACAGCAGCGCAAACAGGCAGGCGCGGACATTATGTCCGCGTTCAAATCCCGTCAAAGATTTCCTTGTTTGAATTTGAACGCGGTGAAGCCCGCACCCGCGTCTGGGTTCCCGCGACAACTAGAACTTGACCTCGGGGGCTTTCTCCGCTCCGGCTTGTGCCTGGAAGTAGGGCTTTTCCTGAAACTTCGAACCAAAGAAGCCGGCGATCAGAACTGTCGGAAAACTGTCCCGCTTCGTATTGAATTCTCGCGACGCGTCATTGAAGCGCATCCGCTCGACTGAAATTCGATTTTCTGTTGACTCGACCTGTACTTGAAGATCGCGAAAATTCTGCGTCGCTTTCAATTCCGGATATTTTTCGACGACAACCATCAATCGGGACAACGCCGATGACAACCCGTCCTGCGCCTGCTGGAATCGCGCAAATGCCTGCGGATCGCGCGCAATGTTCTCGACTGCTCCGGACGTCACCTGACCGACCTTCGAGCGCGCCTCGGTTACGGCCGTCAAAGTCGACTGTTCGAAATTTGCCGCACCTTTAACCGTGTTCACCAGATTTGGTATCAGATCGGCCCGCCGCTGATAGACGTTTTGAACCTGGGCCCACTGCGACTGAACGGCCTGATCCAGTTGCACCAGCGTGTTGTATGTACCTGCGATCGTGGCGCCGAAAATCAACACGACCAAGACGATAACCCCTATGATGCCGAGAGCGATTTTGGCTCCTGTGCTCATGTCCACTGACCTCCCCGCTAATATTGAACGACAACATCCTCGTACGCATAGCGTTCTTTGAACGTTCCGGCAAAGATAAAGATATCCATGGCGACTTCGTATTGCTCGCGCGTGATATTCGGATCCGATCGCCAGGTTCCCAGTTGCTGATAACGGGCTATCGCAGCTGCGATTGCATCGAGCGAAACGCCTGGGAAGAACGGAGCTTCCGCCTCGGCGATTTCGCGCGCGTCCGCCTGGATGGCAAAGCGAAGCCCGCGCAGATATGCGCGTTTGAAGCCCTCGGCTTCCGGCGTCCGCAGGAAATCACGCGTCGCCATCAGACTGCTGAATGCGACGGGCGGAACAGCATCACCGATGGCCGCAACCACTTTGCCGACGCCGTCTCTTTCCAGCTGTTGAGGCACGGGGCCCTGCAGGTGAATGAAATCGCCTTGTCCGTCCCGGAAAGCCTTTTCCATTGCCTCGGGAGATCCCGCATCGACGAACTGAATTCGCCCGAGATCCAACCCTTTCATGTGCAGTCCATATTTCAGCATCGCAAATGGCTGCTGGGCATGATCCGCAACGAGACGAGCACCTTCGAGGTCCTTCCATGCAAATGGGCTGCCGTCCGTCCGGCGAGTCAGGAAGAACCCATCGCGCTGATTAATTTGAGCGAAATGAACAGGGATATCGCGAATGCCCTTTGACAGAGGATCCCAGCTGGTCGAGACCGCCGCCTGCATGATGTGGATCTCACCCTGGCGAAACATTTCGTATTGGCTGCGCTGTGGCGGTTTCTGGAAATATGCGGCGTCGAGGCCCTCGTCCTTCAGGAACCCACCGGAAATTGTAGCGATCAATGGACTATAGAAGACGGAATGGCGGTAAACCATGATACGCAGTTGTGCCTTTGACATACGCGTATCTTATCAAGCCGCGGACCTAATTACGGAACTTGACTGTATCGATGATGTCCTGAAATGCCAGGTTATAGGTATTGAAATCGTTTTGCGGCGCCACTCCGACGAAGTAGTAAATCGCGCCGTCGGGAGCGATCGTGGTCACGATCCAGTCCGTTTCCCGGCCGCCTGCCGGCGAATCGTTAGACGCTTCGGTAACGTAGCCTGAGCGGTCACCAACACGTATGGACTCGCGCGTTCTCGTTATCCGCATGGCCGAGTTATTGCGCTGCAGAACACTCAAGAGTGCGTCCGTTGCGTCGTCGAGGCTGACCGGCTTCTGAGCCCGCTCCGGGTCGAACGGCGAGATCATCAGTCCCCAGGCGAGCGAACCATTCACCATTCCCCCATCGGGAGCAACAGTGATCGAGCTGCCCTGACCATATTGCTGCCAATTGTCCGGATAGCGGAATTCAATGTCCGCACCGCTGTACGTTCTGAGATGGGTCGACGGAATTGCCGGCCCTCCGGCGTTTCGGTTGGTTGTGGGCCGATTCGTACCACCCGTCGTCGGTCGTCCGGATCTGGACGGTGCGGGCATACCCATCAATGCACTCTTGATGCTCTGAAAGTCCGGGGTATCGCTTTTCGGGTCTGGCAGTGCGCCGTTCAATTTCTCGATCTCGTGCTGCACGTTGCTGATGCGATTCTCCGGATTCGGATGATCGCTGACGAACTGTGAGGCGCGGCCCTTGCTCTCCGCCTGAATCTTCTCGAAGAATTCGACCATGGCCTTCGGTTCATAACCTGCGTCATGAAGGATTTGAGTGCCGATCAGGTCGGCCTGAGTTTCCATGTCCCTGGAATAGCGCAGAAACAGCAGGTTCATTCCGAGTCCGCCCACGGCGCCCATGACCGAACCGATGGCATTTCCTCCCACAACTCCGCCAAGGACGGCGAGCGGAGCCTGAGCCAGATAAGCCCGCGAAGCCTGATGGGTTCCATGCCGCATGACGACGTGACCGATCTCGTGTGCGATGACACCCGCGATCTGCGCCTCGTTATCGGCTGCGGTAATCGCCCCGCGATTCACATACAGGAATCCGCCGGGCAGGGCGAACGCATTGATTGCCGTATCGTTTACGATCTTGAACTGGTAAACGTAGGCGCTGTTGTTGTTCGGTGCATAGCGGGCGAGCGATTTTCCAAGCGACTCAATATACGATGTCGCCTGCCGGTCATTGAGCATCTGAAGGCTCCGTTCCGCCTCGCGCGCCGATTGCCTTCCGATTTCCACGTCCTGCTGCGGCGAAAAGAAGTTGAAGGCTGGCTTGAGCTTGGTGCGATTATCGGCAGCGAAAGCCGCAAGAACAGCCGCTACAATAATGGCCAGAACCGCCAAAACTCTGGATTTTCTCGAAAGCATGGTTCGGAAGACCTCGAAAAGCAATAGACGCTACCTATATATAAAGGATAGTGGATTCAACGCACAAGAATATGCAAACCCTCGGCGATCTGCTGCCGCTCATCCAGGGGCTGGGGACACGCGAAGCCGTTCGCTGGTCGAACGGATACCGCACGTGGATCGCAACTTATGCGGACTTGTACGGCAGGATAGGCACGGTTGTGCGGATTTTCGACGAGCGTGGCCTGCAAGCAGGCGATCGCGTCCTGATCTGGGCCAGCAACCGGCTGGAATGGATGGCGACATTCTGGGCCTGCGTCGCTCGTGGCATCACAGCAGTTCCGGTGGACTACCGGTTTTCGCCGGACCTCGTGGCAAGGATTCGGCATGAGTCGCAACCCAGACTCACCGTAGACGATGCGTGGCTGGATTCGATTGCATCGCTGCCCGCAGTTTCGGAATTTTCGTCCGTTCGAGTCACTCCCGACGATGTCGTCGAAATCGTCTACACCTCGGGAAGTACCGGTGAACCCAAGGGCATCGTCCACCGGCATCGAAACATCTGCTCCAACCTGCGGCCCTTTCAAAAAGAAATTGCCAGGTACAGAGTCTGGGCCCGGCCATTCCAGCCCGTTCGCATTCTGGATTTACTGCCGTTGAGTCATATGTTCGGCCAATCGCAGGGCTTGTTCATTCCGTTGTTCCTGGAGGGCTCCGTTGCCTTCACCAGCGACATTCATCCTGGAAAGGTTATTCACTTTATTCACGACAATCGGATCTCCGTTGTCGTTTGCGTCCCAAGAATCCTTGAAAATCTCAAGAACGAGGTCGAACGCCGCGGCATGAGGGCAGCCCGCGTATCTGGAATATTGCACACGATGTGGCGGCATCGAGGCACCCACCGCTTATTCGGATGGAAGTTCTGGTCGTTCATCGTGGGTGGGGCTTTTGTCGACCGCGAACTCGAAGAATTCTGGAAGGCGCTCGGCTTCGCTGTCATTCAGGGATACGGGTTAACGGAAGCAAGTCCCGTCGTGGCCGTAAATCACCCGTTCGATATGAAGACTGGTTCGCTGGGAAAGGTCGTTGAAGGCCAGGACGTTCAGATTGCGCCTGACGGGGAAATCCTCGTCCGAGGTGAGAGTGTGACCACGGGAGATTGGCTGCACACGGGCGACCTCGGCGAGATCGATTCGGAGGGACGGCTGTATTATCGCGGCCGCAAGAAGGAACTGATCGTCACACCCGATGGATTGAACGTCCATCCCGAAGATGTGGAGAGAGTTCTCAATTCCTTTCCCGAAGTCCGGGAAAGCGCTGTCGTCGGGACCGATCAAGTCAACGCGGTTCTCATCCTCAACGATCCGAGTGCCAACATCGAGGCGCTGATCCGTCGCGCCAACGAGCGGCTCGAAGCGCATCAGCGCATCCGCTCGTGGTCCATCTGGCCGGGTGAAGATTTCCCGCGAACCGCGTCAACCATGAAGATCAAACGCTACGCCATATCCAACCCACCTCCTGAGACCGGAAGAGCGCCGCTGCCGGATCTCAACGCGCTTTCCTCCCTCGAGCGCGTTGAATTACTTTCAGAGTTGGAAACCAGGTATCAGGTCGAACTCGACGAGGAGTCCTTTTCCAAACTGCAATCGCCGAAAGAACTCGAGGATTGGCTGCGCGCCAGTGCTACGACCGCGGTACGCGAAGCCGATCAGCCCCTGTCCGACTGGGCCCGTTCCTCCCCTTTCCGCTGGTTCCGTGCCGCGTTTCAACACTCCATTGCGATCCCGCTCTATCGTCATTACCTTCCCCTTACCGTCTCCGGACTCGAAAACCTGTCCGGGCTCAATGCGCCCGTCCTGTTTGCGGCCAACCACACCAGCCATCTCGATGTCCCGACGATTTACACGGCGTTGCCTCACAAGTGGCACCGGCTGCTCGCTCCGGCAATGATGAAGGACCATTTCCGCGCCTACTTCGACCGCGCCGGACATTCGTTGATCGAAACAGCGAGCTCAGGTCTTGCCTACTTCCTGGCGTGTTCGATTTACAACGCATACCCGTTACCTCAACAGATGCCTGGCACGCGCGCGGCACTCGCTTATACGGCGAATCTCATCAATCGCGGCTACTGCCCGCTCGTCTTTCCCGAAGGCCTGCGCACGGACGACGGAAAGCTGCACCCGTTCCGCCCGGGAATCGGAATGATGGCGGTCCGGCTCCGAGTCCCGATCGTTCCAATCCGTCTGCAGGGTTTATATGAAATTTATTCCGTCCACGATTCCTGGCCCCGGCGAGGTTCTATTCACGTCTCTATTGGCAGGCCTCTCTCTTTTTCGGCAGATACCAGGTACGAAGATGCTGCGCATCGTCTCGAAGAAGTTTTAAAGAATCTTCCATGAGGGACAGGTCACTTTTTTTCGACAGAATGTTTCGTTTTGAAACATTCCGGCCCAAAAAAGTGACCTGTCCCTCTTTTTGCAAAGGCGCGTTGATCGACGCACTGTATCGCAGCTATGATCGGTCACAGTATGCACAAAGCCTGTTTGGTTGCGATTGTGTCCCTTTTTGCGCTCAGCTTACCGGCGTGTAACCGAAAGCCGCAGGAGCCACCGTATACGCCCGGGCTGGGCGAGATCATGACGTTTCAGCAGATGCGGCACGTCAAATTATGGCTGGCCGGACAAGCCGGTAACTGGCCCCTTGCCAGCTATGAGTTGGACGAACTCAATGAAGGCTTCGATGATGTGGCGACTTATCATCCGACACACAAGGACGCTGAACTGCCGATTCCGCAGTTAATCGACAAAATGATCAAGGCTCCGATCGGGCAGCTTGACGATGCAATTAAAGCAAAGGATCAGGGTCAATTCGCTAAAGCGTTCGATCAATTGACCGAAGGATGCAACGGTTGCCACCAGGCGACGAAGTTCGGATTCAATGTAGTCACACGGCCCAGCGGAAACCCTTATACGAACCAGTTGTTTGAGCCAGCGCATTGAGATACTTTTCAGGGCACAAGGGGCAGATCATCTTCGCAACGAAGATGCTGACCGGGCAGGACCTCGGATATTTCAAACACCTGAGCCGTCGTTAACGCTTTCTAGTAAAATCCGCTGGATGTCGAGTGCTGACATACTCGCTACCGTCAAACGGTACTGGGGATACTCGGAATTAAGGCCATTACAGGAACGCGCAATATTCTCCGCTCTCGAGCATCGAGATTCGCTGGTTGTGATGCCGACCGGCGGAGGAAAGTCCCTCTGCTATCAGGTGCCGCCTGAACTGGCGCAGCGGACCGACATCGTCATATCTCCCCTCATTTCGCTGATGAAGGACCAGGTCGACGGCTTGCGGGAGTGCGGTTACCCCGCCGCTGCGTTATACAGCGGCATGTCCTGGGACACGGTTCGCACGATCGAGGAGCAGATCGCGGGCGGAAGTTACCGTCTGGTTTTCGTGGCTCCCGAGCGAATCCTGACTTCCCGGTTTCTGCAACTGATCGAAAACCTGCCGGGGAAAGCCTTTGCGATTGATGAAGCTCACTGCATCAGTCACTGGGGTCACGATTTTCGGCCTGAATACCGTCAACTGGCAGAGTTGAAGACACGTTTTCCGGAAGCGAGCCTTCACGCATACACTGCAACCGCAACAGAACGCGTCCGAGCCGACATCATTGAACAACTGCGTCTACGGAATCCCGAAGTCCTCGTCGGTCAGTTCGACAGGCCCAATCTCGTCTACCGGATCATTCCTTTCGTCGATGCCGAAAAACAGACACTGGAAGTCATCCGGCGGCATTCCGGCGAGGCTGTCATCGTTTATTGCATCAGCCGTAAAGATACGGAACGGATTGCGGCGTCACTCAAAGAGAGGGGCGTGCGGGCCGCGTTTTATCATGCCGGCATGCAGGCGGAAGAGCGGCGAAAAACTCAGGATGCGTTTGCGTCCGAAGAGATTGACGTGGTTGTGGCAACAGTGGCATTCGGCATGGGCATCGACCGCAGTGATGTGCGGGCGGTGATCCACGCCGCAATGCCCAAATCGATCGAACACTATCAGCAGGAAACCGGAAGAGCGGGCCGTGACGGGCTGGAAGCAGAATGCGTACTCTTATACTCCGCGGCGGACGTCATCCGGTGGGAATCGTTGATTGAAAAAAACGCCAGGGAGGCCGAAGCACCCGCCGATCTGATCGAAGCCTCCACGAATCTGCTCGAGCACATGCGCCGCTTTTGCGCGGGCGTGCACTGCCGTCACCGGAAACTTTCCGAATACTTTGGCCAGAATCTGCCGGACCGCCCGTGCGAGGCCTGCGACGTCTGCCTGAACGAAATCGAAGGCCTGGAGAACGCGACCGTCACAGCGCAGAAAATCCTTTCATGTGTGGCGCGAACGGGCGAGCGTTTCGGCGGCGAACATATCATCGACGTGTTGCTCGGTGCAGACACTGAACGCATCCGCCGCTGGGGGCACGACAAACTCACAACATACGGGCTGATGAAAGAAACCGATCGCAAGTCCCTGACGAACATGCTCTACCAGCTCGTCGATGGCAGCCTGCTCGAGCGGACCACCGGAGATCGGCCCGTCCTGAAACTCAATGAAACCTCCTGGGCCGTCATGCGCGGTCAAAGGACCGTGCAACTCCTGCAGCCGAAAACCAAGGTGCGGAAGAGCCGCGCCGCTGAAGAATCGTGGGAAGGCGTCGATACCGGATTGTTCGAGAACCTTCGCAAACTAAGGCGGGACATCGCCGGCGAGCGCGGCGTACCTCCATTTGTGGTCTTTAACGACGCGACGCTGCGCGACATGGCTAAAATTCGCCCCGGATCACTGTTGGGGCTGCGCCGCATTCGAGGCGTCGGTGAACGAAAAGCGGCGGACCTGGGCCCGCGCTTCGTGGAGGCAATCACATCCTACTGCACGTCCCGCGGCTTGCCGGTGAGCGCCGAACCGCGGCCAGCCGCGAAAGTCCAATGACGCAAAAGCCAGTGCCTTCGAAATGTTTTCGCGCGGCGAAAGTATCCAACGCGTCGCCGAAAAGACGGAACGCGCCCCCGGCACCGTATGCGGCTATCTTGTCGAATATATTCAAAGCCGGCCGGATACACGGCTCGACGCATGGGTGGACGAAGAAACCGTCAGCAGAGTTGCAGATGCCGTCAGAGAGCTTGGTACGGTATACCTGAAACCGATCTACGAGAAGCTCGAAGAAAAGGTGCCGTATGATTCCATACGGATCGTCATCGCCCACCTTTCACGATCAGAAACAGCGGCGGCAACAGGAGAAAAGCAACGACGGTAAACTGAAATCACATGAGAAAGTTCAGGGTGGTCCCGCTACTTTTCTCCATCGTTCTGGTGTGGACACGGCTGGCATGTGGAGCCGACAACCTGCCGGCAAAACTCAGCGATTCGGAATTCTGGCAACTGGTCTCGGATCTTTCCGAACCGAACGGGCAATTTCAATACGAAAACTTCGTTTCAAATGAATACAACCTGCAGTGGGTCATCCCCTCGCTGCCAGGCAAAACAGGTCCGGCAAGCGCGTACATCGGAGTAGGTCCAGAACAGAACTTCACATACATCGCGGCACTTCATCCGAAAATTGCGTTCATTATCGACATCCGGCGGCAGAATCTGCTGGAGCACCTGATGTACAAGGCGCTCTTCGACCTGTCGCGAAATCGCGCCGACTTCATCGCTTTGCTGTTCTCGCTGAAGCCTCAGCCCGCGCCGACAGAATCAACAGCAGGAGAACTGTTCACACCGTATCAGAGGCTCCAACCGGATCGAGCTCTCTTTGAGGAAAATCTTGAAAAGATCATTCATCGATTAACCGTCGATCACAAATTTGCCTTGAGCGAGGAAGATCGAACGAACCTTCGCTATGTTTACTCCACATTTTCTCAACACGGTCCGGCACTGGACTATACCGTCGGCGGGTTCTATGCGTTTGACGCGCCACCAACTTACATGGACCTGATGACCGCCGACGACGGTCACGGCAGCATGCGAAGCTTCCTGGCATCGGAAGAAAACTTTCAAACCATAAAGCAACTGGAGGATGCCAACCTCCTCATTCCGGTCGTCGGCGATTTTGGCGGGCCGAAAGCCGTGCGCGAAGTGGGCCGATACATCGCCGCTCATCAGGGGACGGTCACGGCGTTCTATCTCTCGAACGTCGAACGTTATCTCTTCAACACGGCGGGCGCCTGGCGGAAGTTTTACGTCAACGTGGCGATTCTGCCCTACAACAAGGACAGCGTCTTCATTCGTTCGGTTTTTGATGCGAACTATGGTTCGGATAGCAAATTATCGGGTATCGACGAGGTCATGAATGCGTTCAGCGAGAGCCGCATCGGCGGTTATGCGGACGTGATTGCTCTGTCGCACTGAAAAGACTACCGCAACCACAAAAGCACAAGAGGCACATCATTTTTGTGCGTCTTGTGCTTCTTGTGGTTCCTTCCCTGTTCGTTCAGGCCGAAACGCCAGCGGCTTTGAGCGCGGCCAGCACGCGATCATCTCTGAACGGAACGCGACGCAGGCGGACACCCGTCGCGTCAAAGATGGCATTGGCGACGGCAGCGATGGTGGGTTTGCATGATGTTTCACCTGCGCCGTACATTGGCAAATCGGGACGATTCGGATTCGGGTCGCCATTGACAATCACGACATCGATTTTCGCCGGCGCATCAAGGTGCGTCAGAGAAGGGTGCGACAGCCAGTCGACGCTCGTCACCTTCTCCGTGTCGAACCTTACTTCTTCATGGATTGCGCGGCTGATCGAGTGCTGCATGCCGCCCTCAACGCTACGGCGCAGGGCTTCCGGATTGATGACCAACCCGCAATCGTGGCCGCAGGCGAGTCGTTTGACCCAGACGTGTCCGGTCTTGCGATTTACTTCAACCTCAGCGATGACCGCGGCGATGGTCTGACTGCGAAACGTGTACGCTATACCACGCCCGGTGAGGATGTCTCCCTTTGGCATGGGTTTTGGTGATGGACGGGTATCCCACCCAAAGGCTTCTTTCGCCGCTTTCATGGCCGCGATCGATCGCGCTCTCATGAACGTGTTGTTATCGGTTGTACTGGCGGTGAGCAGTTTCATACGGAAGTCGAATGCATCGGCTTTTGCGGCAACTGCCAATTCGTCGATAAACGACTCGGAAGCAAACGTGGACTGTGGACCGTTCGGGTCACGCAGGTTGCCGGTGCGAACAGGTGTTTCCCAGAGAAGCGGCAGGCCGACGACTTCCTGTATCGTACGCCGATGCGGGATGGCATACATCTCGTTCGGAGCCGCTGAACTGCCCGGTGCGGGCGTCGCGCGTCTCTTTCCCATCAGTTGAGCGATCAGCACGGTATCGTACTCGTTGTATCCGAGGTGATTCTGATCTGCAGCGCGAGCTGTATAGTCGAACGCCGTCACGTTCCCTTGCGCATCGAGGGCGCCGCGAACCTTGAACGTGAAAGCCGGACCTTTCGTATCCCAGGCGGTCTCCTCGTTCCTCATCCATTGGACGCGGACGGGCCGGCCGATCTCCTTTGCCAGGAATGCGGCTTCGAAGCCTGCATCGTCAGCGGCCGTGCGGCCGTATGATTGTGGACCGTCCATCCAGACCACGCGCACTTGCTCACGGGGCATGCCAAGGAATTCGGCAACACCGTTGCGCATACCGTACGATTTCATGTCGTTGGTATAAATCGTCATTTGTCCATTCGATGGATCGGCGAGCGCATGGGCGGGGCTGAAGGCGGTATGACCCTGAAATGGGAAATCATATTCCGCTTCGACCACTTTCGCTGCGCTGCTAAATGCCGCATCGGGATTGCCTGTCACTTGCGGCCGGCCGGCAGAACTGGGCGTCGCACTGCGCATGTATTTGAACAGGTCTTCCGACGACGGGAACGGGGCAGAGGCCGGTTTCTCCCAATTGCATTTGAGCAGCCTGGCGGCCTGGATTGCCTGCTCTTCGCGCTCACATACGACAGCAACGTAATTACCTTTGCTCACGACCTTGACCAGCCCGGGAACATTCTTGACCGACGACTCGTCGATGCTGATCAGCTTTGCGCCGGCAAACGGCGGTTTCACATTGCGAGCATGAACCATGCCCGGTAGTTTCACGTCGACGGCCCACGTCAACGAGCCATCGACCTTGCCCGGAATGTCATATCGTTGCGGGGACTGGCCGACGTTCTTCAACTCCTGTACGGGCTTCACTTTGGCCACGCCGGTGGTATTGTCGACGTTGTTGCGTTCTGCCGTGAGCGCAACGTTAAATTTATTGCCTCCGATAAGTTCGCCGTAAGTCACTTTCTTCGACGCGTCGCCCTTAACAGTGACGACGCCCTCGCTCACTGCAAGTTGGCCGACGGGAACCTCGAATTTCTTCGCTGCCATTTCCAGAAGCACGCGGCGCGCCTCAGCAGCGACGCGGCGCATGGGCCAGCCATCGGTCTGGATGGCGTCGGAGCCGCCTGAGCCGCCCTGATCGACGGTGATATTGGTCGTGCCCATCACGCAGGCGGTCTTGTTATAGGCAATGTCCAGTTCATCGGCCATCATTTGACGGAATGAGGTTCCGGTTCCTTGTCCGCAGTCGGTTTTACCGACGTAAAACGTGGCCGTGTTATCGGCCTTAATGACGATCCAGGAATCCAGCTGTTTGAAATCAGGATCGGGATAGAGTCCGGCGGCTCCCTGCTGTTGCAGCACGGCAGCCACGGTTTCACTGCTAATTCCCCCGCCGATGCTGATGGCAAGGAACCCCCCGGCGCTTTTCAAAAAGGTTCTACGGGAGGATTTCATTAGCTGGTCTTTTCGTCCTGTCGGGCTCACATTCGCTCCGCTCATTTGTTCATCGTTTCGTCCTGCCGGACTCACATTCGCTCCGCTCATTTGTTCATCGTTTCGCCCTGCAGGGCTCACATTCGCTCCGCTCATGTCTTTCATGCGACCACCTCCTTCTTCGAACCCGTCAGGTTGGAAGCGATCATCTTCGCGGCGCGTTTAATGGCGAGTTGAACACGGTAGTAAGTCATGCAACGGCAGAGGGTCCTGGCCATGGTTTCTCGAATCTGAGTGTCTGAAGGGTTTGGAGTCTTATCGAGCAGAGCTTTGGCCGTCATGATCTGGCCGTTCTGGCAGAAGCCGCACTGTGGAACCTGTTCCTCGATCCAAGCCTGCTGGAGGGGATGCAGCTTACCGTTCCTGGCAATGCCTTCAAGCGTCGTGATCTCGCTTTTGACGCTGGAGACCGGTGTGATGCAAGACCGTGTCGCGACGCCATTGATGATGACGGTGCATGCCCCGCATTGCCCCAGCCCGCAACCAAACCGCGGCCCGCGCAAGTCGAGATCGTTACGCAAGATGTAGAGCAGCGGGGTAGCTGGATCGACATCCACCGAATGGCTCTTTCCATTCACCTTCAATGTCATGTTGCTCATGATCGATTCTCCTTATGCGAGGTGATTGTATACTTCTTCTAATGGAAAATGAATTCGGGGAAGTCTTCAAAAGCTGGCGCCAGGCGCTCGAAGCGAATCAGTTAAACCGCGACCAGCTCGCAGTATTGGAGAATATGGTCGCAGATGGCCAGGCAGAAACCATCGAAGCGGCAGCGGCCAGACTGGACTGGCAAGACACCGTCATCATGCCTGACGAGCACATGTACGGCTTTTGAAGAAAGGTCGGCGGAGGCGGTGACGCTGGCGCGGCCGGGAACTAAAAAATCAAATTTTTCGGGGTCGGTTCTATTGGACTTTTCGTACGCTGAGGCCTAAATTGGCTCTGCTGAGGAGGTCAAATACATGGCAACACTCTTCATGGTGAACATCCCCCACAATTGTAGCGCTACAGAACTTACGAGTTGGGTTGAGGCATCGGGTATGGAAGTGACAAACGTCTGGCTGATCAGGGATCTTGTCGCCGGTGTTTCACCAAGTTTTGGGTACGTGGAAATTTCAGAAAGCGTGCCCCTCGCGGACGCCGTTCGAAAATTGAACGGTACTAACATCCGCGAGCGGGTCATTAAGGTCAGCGAGGCCCGTAGACGCGCTACGGCAGCTTAGCCCGTGGGACCGGTCGTGCCCGTCCACGCAGGAGCGTCGCTCGCCGGAAATGAATCTTCGGACGCCGCATCGACCGGTTCCTCAGAGTGCGGGAGTTTTCTCTCATCCGCAGCAATTGGGATCTCACCGGTCTCCATCAGTTGTTTAAACTTTCGCAGCGCCCGCTCGACCTGACTGGCCGGTTTCTCACCGAGAAGCGTCGCCACCGCGGCACCGAATTTTCCTGCCGGAGGATTGTATTGAAGTGCGACGCGAACGACAGTCCCCCGACCACCGGTCGCGCGTTCGAAACGAACGTATCCTGCATTGTCGAGATCCGCACCTTCCAGAGAGCGCCATCCGATCATCTCGTTTTCACGATCAACTGTAATTTCCGCATCCCATTGCAGCGTCATACCGCCAGGCACATGCAGCGTCCAATGCGAGCGACCGCCTTCAAATGATTGGACCGACAGAACATTATCGAACAGCCGGGGAAGATTTCTGAGGTCTCTCCAGTACCGATACAAGTGTTCGGCGGGGGAACTGACGGTGACAGCCTTTTTGAGCTTGATTCCGTAGCCGTACGGTAGCGTGTGGATCTTCTTCTGCAATATTTTGGTTAAAGCGTATATCCCGAGGGCGCCCCCTCCCCCTGCCATGAAAAGCTGCATCTTTCGGTTCATAGTTCGACAACTCCTATATCAAAATCGTCCCAGCGCCATCATGATGATCAAGATGATGAGGACCACACCGATGGTGCCCGAAGGGTAGTAGCCCCATCCCCGGCTGTACCCCCATGCAGGAGTCGATGCGACCAGGAGAAGAAGTAGCAGTACAAGCAAAATAGTCACCGCTTCATACCTCCAGAAAATTTATGCGGCGCGTTGCAAAATGCGAATGCGATCGTACGCGTCCTTGATGTCCATGTATTGCCGTTTCACGACATACTGGACGTCCAGCGGCAGATCAGCCTTCAGGGCTTCCTGATAGTCGTTAACGGCAGCTTCCTCTTCCCGCCGGCATTCGGTAATGATGCTGGCTTCATCGCGGTTTGCCGCCGCTTTAGAAGCCGCGCTTCGGAACGGCAAGGTATTCTGCGGTAAGTCGGGTGCGACTTCGTTCTCCAGTATGCCGTTGCCGCCCAGGCGGTGTATTTCCGCCCTCAGTTCCGAGATAAACTGAGCCCTCTGCTGCGAGAAGATGTTGAACAACCGCCGAAATTCGCTGTTCTGGATGTTTTCGGCAGCGTTCCGAAACGCTTCCTGACCTTTCCTGCATGTCGTGATGAGTCCGTCAAGTATGGAAATCACTTCATTGTTGTTCATATGAGTCCACCTTCTCCTCATTAGAGAGGCAATTGCTCTACCACTCGTGGTAATCGCGGTTCCACCCGTCATGTCATTCACTTGCCTAGCCTCGGATCCCGAAGTTCCACTTTGTGCGGGAAGTATTACCGGGCAGACCGCCGGAGAAACGGCAGGATACTTGCAGGTGCACTTAGTTGAATGGACATCGTAAACAAGCGAAACATTCTCGTCGTCGAGGACAGCCCGACGGACGAAGCCCTGCTGCTACGGGCGCTCGAGAAATCGGGGACAACAAACCCGATCGTCGTCGTCAAAGACGGCGTAGAGGCGATTCAGTATCTGTTTGCATCGGGCAGATACGAATTCCGCGATGCGAACGACGTCCCGGCCGTCGTGTTAATCGACCTGAACCTGCCCAAGTTGGATGGCCTCGAAGTCCTGCGCCGGATGCGCGCTGACTATCGCACCAAACTGACGCCCGTCGCAATCTTCACATCCTCCATCGAGGAACAAGATCTGATTAACGGTTACAGTCTCGGCGCCAACAGTTACGTCCGAAAGCCGATTCAATTCTCAAAATTTTCGAAGGTAGTAGCGCAACTGGTCAGCTATTGGGTCGAGCTGAACGAACCCCCGCCGCCAGGAGAGAAGATCTGGGCCCACCACTTTGATCGCAGCGCATAGATTGCAGGGCGCGGTCAGTCCAATAGACCGCAGCGACAACTACACCGTCTTTTTTTGTTCGATATCTACCGTCGGCTTTGACAGGAAACGGTTCAGCAGGGCGGACATTCGCGCAACGAAGCTCTGTCCGGAAGGAATGAGACGAATCACGCCGCAGTATGCCGGCGGCCGCAGCGACCCCACTGCGCCGACTCCGGCTCAGTCATTTAGTCTGGTTATTCATGGTTTCATCACGACCTTGATGCATTCGTCTTCTTTGTCGCGGAACATCCGATAAGCTTGCGGCGCATCATCGAGTGAAAAACGATGAGTTATCACGAAAGAAGGATCTACCTCGCCGCGACGAATTTTATCCAGCAGCACGGGCATGTATTTGTGAACGTGAGTCTGGCCCATTTTCAACGTCAGTCCCTTGGCAAAAGCTGCTCCGATTGGAAATTTGTCGAGCAAGCCGCCATACACGCCAGGAATGGAAACAGTCCCTCCCTTTCGGCAAGCGAGAATCGCTTCGCGCAGCGGCTGTGGCCGATCAGTTTCCAGCATCAATGCCTGTTTGGCGCGATCGTACAAATGGATCAGTGAGGCACCGTGGGATTCCATTCCAACCGCGTCGACGCAAGCGTCCGGACCGCGGCCTCCCGTCATTTCTTTAAGAGCCTCCAGGACATCTACTTCGGAGTAATTGATGGTTTCAGCCGAGCATTGCTGAGCCTTGATCAGCCGGTCCGGAAAACGATCGATCGCGATCACACGTTCCGCGCCAAGCATCAAAGCGCTCTTGATCGCAAATAACCCGACGGGGCCGCAACCCCAGATGGCCACGGTGTCACCGGGCAGAATCCGGCAATTCTCTGCCGCCATATAGCCAGTCGGGAAAATGTCGGAGAGAAAGAGCACCTGTTCATCGTCAAGCGGTTCGTAAATCTTGATGGGCCCCACATCGGCAAACGGAACGCGGACGTACTCGGCCTGGCCTCCCGCATATCCACCATACATGTGCGAATAGCCAAACAACCCGGAGCCTGAATATCCATACGCTGTGTCCGCGATCCAGGCGTTGGGGTTCGTATTGTCGCACAGGGACCACAGATCGCGCCGGCAGAAGAAGCAGCGGCCGCACGCTATCGCAAAGGGCACGACCACCCAATCGCCTTTCGCCAGATTCTTCACTTCTGTTCCGACTTCAACCACTTCTCCCATGAACTCATGGCCGAGCACATCTCCGGATTCCATAGTCGGGATGAAGCCATTGTAAAGGTGAAGGTCGGATCCGCAGATCGCCGTCAAAGTCACCTTGACAATGGCGTCCCGCGGATTAACGATTTCCGGGTCGGGAACCTGTTTGACTTGAACGTTGTATTTTCCTTCCCACACTACAGCGCGCATAAGATTTAAGCTGCCAATTGCTGATCTAAGAATTTCTTCCTCTCTTCAATTTGACGGCCGATATCCTCGAGTTGTTCTTCGGAACATTTTTCCTCCGCGAATCGGAAAATTTGTCCCTCCTCTTCCTCTACGTGATGCTCAACGTTTTCAATCAGTGTCTCCACCTTTTCGTCGTAACTTTTGTCGCTTGGCTTCAAACGTGAAATCTGCATCAGGAGTTGATCGATGTCCTTGTGCTCCTTAAGGGCTTCCGAGATCAGCAGCCGGCCTTCTCCATTGAATACTTTCAGCGCCGGATAGAAGATTTCCTCCTCCGCTCGCGAGTGAAGCTGTAGCGCCCGCCGGATCTCCGCAAAAATCTCATTCTTCTTTTCCTGAGCCGATTTGCCCAGTCGTTCGAGCTTGTTGAACAGGCTCTGCACATCTGAATGGTCTTTCTTAAGTAACTTAAGAGCGTGCATTCCTTGGCACTCCTGGTTGTAAGGGGTTCTGGGAAACCTTTTGTGCAACTGGTTTTCCAAAGTTCTTCCGGCTCGGATTACAACATGCTAGGACTTCCTAGGGGGTAGACATGTCTACAGTTCTGCAACGGCGGCTGCCGTTAGGAGCCGAGCCGGTCGACGAGGGGGTGCATTTCCGTGTTTGGGCGCCGCGGCGAAAGCGGGTTGACGTGGTGATTGAAGGATCACGCGCAATTGCGCTGGAGCGGGAGTCAAACGGGTACTTTTCGGGGATAGTGGAATTTGCCAGAGAGAACATGACTTACCAATTCAGGCTGGATGGCGGAGCTCAGCTCCTTCCGGATCCGGCCTCTCGATATCAGCCCGATGGACCGCACGGCCCCTCGCAAATCGTCAGCTCAAAGTCTTACCGTTGGCGCGACGATATGTGGAGAGGCGTCCGCATCGAGGGCCAGGTTGTTTATGAGATGCATATCGGTACCTTCACCTCTGAAGGAACGTGGGCTGCGGCATCAGAGGTCATGCCCGAACTGGCAAAAACGGGTATCAGTCTTCTGGAAATTATGCCCGTTGCAGACTTCCCGGGTGACTTCGGCTGGGGTTACGACGGAGTCGATCTCTTTGCCCCGACACACTTGTATGGAACGCCTGACGACTTTCGCTCGTTCGTGGACAAGGCACACTCTCTGGGCATGGGAGTGATTCTCGACGTCGTCTATAACCACTTCGGCCCAGACGGGAATTACCTCAAGCAGTTCTCGGAGCATTACTTCACGGACCGTTACGAAAATGAATGGGGCGAGGCGATCAACTTCGACGGACCGGACTGCGGGCCGGTGCGCGATTTCTTCATTTCGAACGTCCGGTACTGGATCGACGATTTTCATCTCGATGGCTTGAGATTCGATGCAACGCAGCAGATTTTCGACCAGTCACCGGAACATATCCTTGCCGCTATGACGCGCGAGGCCCGGCGGGCGGCCGGCAGCCGGAGTATCGTCCTCGTCGCGGAAAATGAACCTCAGGATGCGAAGCTTGTCAGAGATGCCGAACACGGCGGGTACGGACTCGATGCCCTCTGGAATGATGATTTTCATCACAGCGTGAAGGTCGCGCTGACAGGGCAGAACGAAGCCTATTTCTCCGACTACGCCGGAACCGCCCAGGAGTTCGTTTCGCTGACGAAATGGGGATTTCTGTATCAGGGCCAGTATTACACCTGGCAGAAGGCAAACCGTGGCAGCTATGCGCTGGATCTGAAACCCGCATCGCTGGTCACCTACACCGAGAACCACGATCAGCTTGCAAATACGGCATACGGCTCGCGGCTGAATGAACAGGCAACATCGGGACGTTACAAAGCCATCACGGCATTCCATCTGCTCGGACCTAACACGCCGATGCTCTTTCAAGGACAGGAATACGGAGCCAGTACGCCTTTCCTGTATTTTGCCGATCACAATCCAGAACTCGCAGACCTGGTAAAACGAGGGCGCGCCGAGTTTCTAGCGCAATTCAAAAGCATCAGCAGTTCTGGAACAGAATTCGCGATGGGATGCCCGCACGATCGGGTAACGTTCGAGAGATGCAAGCTGAGTCGTGAGGAACGCCGCCACAACGAACAAATGACGGCTTTACATCGCGATCTGCTGGCGCT
Source organism: uncultured Acidobacteriota bacterium (assembly GCA_963738025.1). Classification (GTDB taxonomy): domain Bacteria; phylum Acidobacteriota; class Terriglobia; order 20CM-2-55-15; family 20CM-2-55-15; genus 20CM-2-55-15. The sequence continues at coordinate 473,496 of CAVTWA010000006.1, forward strand.
TCGCCGGCAGGATCCTGTGTTTCGCGCTCAGCGATCGGACTGGATTCATGGAGCAGTCCTGGGTCCCGAGGCCTTTGTATTGCGTTTCTTCGGTGAAACGAACGGTGACCGACTGATCATTATCAATCTTGGACGCACGATCCATTACCAGCCGAACCCGGAACCGCTCCTCGCGCAGCCGCGCAAGGGTATCTGGGAACGCATGTGGTGCAGTGAAGACCCTAAATATGGGGGCCCCGGCTGTGCGCCGATTGGCCCAGAGCACGGCTGGCATATTCCTGGACATACTGCGGTGGTGATGTATGAAAGAAGAATTGGCGATTGAAGATGTCGTTCAAAACCGGATGCCTTGGTCCAAGAGTTCCGATCCCAAGGGGCCCGACCCGGTCCTCCTGCTCACACGCGAATGGCTGGTGACGAATGGCCTCGGAGGGTACGCGTCCGCCTCCGTCTCCGGTGCTTGCACTCGCCGCTATCACGGCCTTCTGATCGCGTCGTTGCCCGCTCCATTGGGGCGTATGGTCATGTTGAGTCATTTCGCCGAAGAGATCGCGCTTGCCGATGATTCCATTCTCGACTTCAGCGGAGAAGAACTATCGGAGGAACACCTCGCGCTGAATTCTGCTGATTTCCTGAGCGAATTCCGGCTTGAGGCGGGACTGCCGGTGTGGCGGTTCGATATTCAAGGGTGCACGATTGAGAAGCGTTTGTGGATGTCGCACCTTCAAAATACCGTCCACGTTTCGTATCGCTATCTCTGCGACAAAGGAGTGCTTCGCTTACGGCTAAGACCTTCGATGCACTTTCGCGAACATGAAGCGCCGGTCTCCGTACCGATCGACAAACCATATCGGATAACGGCTTATGGCGACCGGTATGAAATCTCCGGGGAAAGTCCAACACCGCCCTTGCGCTTTCGCCTCCATGGCCCGAACGCCGGATTCGTTCTTCAGGGCGGAAGGTTCAAGACGATTTTCTATCGCGTTGAACAAAGCCGCGGCTATGAATGCCGCGGTCAAGTCTGGACTCCCGGATATGTGCAGACGGCGTTAAGGCCCGGAGAAACGTTTACGGTAGTGGCGTCGACAGAACCCTGGGAAAAGATTTTCGCTCTCGATCCCTCCGAAGCTATCGACCGTGAACTCAAGCGGCGCCGCAAACTGATCGACATTGCACGACCGGAAATGAAAAGCGGCTGGCCGGCAGAATTACTCCTCGCAGCCGATCAATTCATCATTACTCCGAGTACGCGCATCGCGGATACGGCACGAGCGCAGGCAGCAGGCGACGAAGTCAGAACAGTGATTGCCGGCTACCATTGGTTTACGGATTGGGGCCGCGACACCATGATCAGCCTTGAAGGGCTGACTCTGACCACCGGAAGGCACCTGGAAGCCGGGTATATCCTTCGAACATTCGCTTACTACGTTAAGGATGGTCTGATTCCCAACATGTTTCCGGAAGGTGAGAACAAGGGTTTGTACCACACGGCGGATGCCACCCTATGGTATTTCCATGCCATTGAGAAATATCTTGGGGTTACCGGTGACCGCGACACGCTGGCGCAGCTTCTGCCGAAGCTGATCGATATCATCGATCACCACGTCCGCGGCACTCGTTTTGGAATTGCAGTCGATCCGACCGATGGACTCCTGCGGGAGGGCGAAGACGGATATCAGCTCACATGGATGGATGCAAAGGTTGGCGACTGGGTCGTCACACCTCGCCGTGGGAAGGCTGTGGAAATCAATGCTCTTTGGTACAACGCTCTTCGCCTCATGGAAAACTGGGTTCGCGAAGAGATCGGCGAGGCAGAGGCGGCAAAGTACGCGAACCTCGCGCAGCGTGCCTACGAATCTTTCAACCAGCGGTTCTGGTATGACACCGGCGGGTATCTCTACGATGTCATCGACGGGGAGGGTGGCCCGGACTCCTCTTTGCGGCCGAATCAACTGTTCTCGTTTTCCCTCTCGTATCCCATTCTCGAGCCGACCCGGTGGAAGCAAATCCTGGACGTCGTACAACAGCACCTGCTCACACCCTACGGATTGCGCAGCCTTGCCCCCGGCTCTCCGAACTATAAGTCCCAATACTATGGCGACCTCCGTTCGCGCGACGCCGCATATCACCAGGGAACCGTCTGGGGGTGGCTCATCGGGCCTTTCATTGATGCATGGCTGCGGGTCTATCCGGATGATTTCGCGGGTGCGCGCCGCTTTCTGCGTGGCTTTTCAGCCCACCTGGGGGACGCGTGTATCGGCTCGATCAGCGAAGTATTCGACGCTGACGATCCTTTCATGCCCCGCGGTTGCGTTGCACAGGCCTGGAGTGTCGCTGAAGTTTTGAGGTGCTGGCTGAAAACGTCACATGAGGGTTCGGACTGAACGGGATTAACGGACGGGCGCCCGGGAGTGGCCTCAGTGCGCCCTTCGCTTCAATCCGTTCATGACTGAAATCGTTCAGGCGGCGAGAGTGCTCAGGATCTTGCGACGGTCTTCCATTTCCAATCCAAGCTCTTCAAGCCGGAACTCGGGCAAAGTTTTCCGCGCTTCATCGAAAATTTCCTCTTCTTCCATTTCAATGTGCCGGGTGACCTCGTCCATGAGCTGGTTCAGCTTGGTTTCGAACGCCTTGTCCGATGGATTCATCAAATTGAGTTCTTGAATGAGCTTCTCCACAGACCGGTGTTCCCGTTCTGCTTCGGATACCAAGTCCGTAGCGCGAGCAGAAGCTGTGCCCGCCAGCGCCGGATAAAAGATTTCCATCTCCATTTGAGAATGGATCAGGATCTCCCGGCGAATCTCATTAAACAGCTCTTTTCGTCCGTTTTGATTCCGGCTGTCGGAGCCCTTCACTCTCTCGAACAATGCTTTCACCGTTTCATGATCATTTCTCAGGAGTACCGTCACCTTCATGTCCTACCTCCTCCCCAAAATCGAGCAAATTGCCTCTGCACGACGTATGCCAAAACATTCACGCAGATCGCCGGCGCTCATGGTCGGGCATGCACAAAAACTCGTTAAGTTCCCGCTCGGCCTGCTCCTGCCCATACCCGTACAGCTGGTGGAGCTTGCCCACAAATTTCACCGGATCACCCTCAATCTGGTCGACATCATCATCTGTCATCCTTCGCCACCAGCCCGGCACATCGCCTTTAACCTGGAGCCATTTGCCTTTGAGGATTTCCTTGTTCACCGCCGTACCTCTCCGTGAAGTCTTCAGAATGTTGAAAGAAGCACTTGCCATGCCAATTGCATTATCAAGTATTTAGGATGGCTAAGGCATACGTCGGAACAAGCGGCTGGAACTACAGACACTGGTGGAATGGCGAGTTTTACCCGACAGATCTTAGGCCTGCGGGCTGGCTGAATTTTTTCGCCCGGCAATTCAAGACAGTTGAAATCAACAATAGCTTCTATCGCCTGCCTGGTGAAGCGGCGTTCCAAAACTGGCGTACCCAGGTTCCACCAGGATTTATTTTCGCTGTCAAAGCCAGTCGATTTCTGACGCATATCAAGCGGCTCAAGGACCCCGAGGAGCCGCTCGCGCTCTTTTTTTCCCGGGCACAGCACCTGAAAGACGCTATGGGTCCTGTCCTCTTCCAATTACCACCCCAACTCAAATTGAATCTCGACCGTTTGGAAACGTTTTTGAAAGCACTCCGGCCATACAGCACCGGTCGCCAGATTCGCTGCACGATCGAATTTCGCGACTCGAGCTGGCAGATTCCAGCGGTCTTCGATCTGCTTCGCCAATACAGAGTCGCCCTGTGTTTCGCCGATTGGCGCGACACCCACTTCAGGGAACCGGTGACAACGGATTTTGTCTATGTTCGGCGGCATTACGGCGATGCAGGCGGCGGGAATTACTCGACGAAACAGCTGGATCGCGATATCGAACAGATTCGCGGCTGGCTCAGGCGGCGGCTCGATGTCTACGTGTATTTCAATAACGACGTCGGCGGCCACGCCATTCGGAATGCAGCCTACGTCCAACGAGCACTGCTCAGCGCCGGCAGCGATAGACAAAAGCGGGAGGCACGTTCAACCAGACGACAGGACTTCGCGAAACGCTCTTGAAGTAGACGTCCAGCAGGCGTGCGAACTTTCTGGCCGGCGGAAGAACGAGACCATGGACGTAGGCAAATGTGACGAAAGTTCCGTTCTGCTTGAGTACACGCATCATCTCATCGAGGAATCGCCGCTGCATCGACTCGGGAAAGACAGCCCAGGGCAGCCCCGAAATGATGCAATCGACGGAGTCGATGGCCGCAGAATTGCAGATTCGTCGCACATTCTCGACACTGTCCTCAAACACTGCAGCAGCAGGATGGCGCGCTCTGAACGCCGCCGCGAAACTTGAATTCAGCTCGATAGCCGCGAACTTCGCGTTGGGATTCAGGTCTCTCAGAATATAGTCGGTAAAAACGCCCGTTCCCGGACCATATTCAAGCACGGCAGCGGCATTCGGCAGATCCAATCCCTCGACCATAGCTCGCGCCAGGAACGAAGAACTCGGCGCGATTGCGCCGATCGTTGCCGGTCTCGAAATGAACTCCCGGAGAAATTTCACGGCGGGGTATTGTAGCGAATGCTGCGCTATACTTCCATTCCGTAAGGAGAATGGAAATTGACGAAACGCCGAAGCTTTGAAGTTACCGGACTGCACCACGAGAACCCCATTCCCATGGGGTGCATTATCGGACCCTTCATGATGAGCAGCGGAATCTTCGGAATGGAACCCGGAACCCGCAAAACACCTCCGGACGTCGAGAACCAATGCAAGCTGATGTTCGAGAACATTCGCCGCGTCATGGAGGCAGCGGGGGGATCTGTCGACGACATTATCAAGGTCGTCGTCTGGGCCAAGGACAAGTCTTTTAAAGAAGCCGTCAACAAAGAGTGGCTCGCCATGTTCCCCGATGAGCATTCCCGGCCTGCCCGACACACGATGCTGTACAACGGATTCTCAGGAAATACGCTCGTACAGTGCGAGATTGTCGCGGTTATGTCCGAAAAGCGATGAGCTTATCTGATCATTTCAGCCGCAGCCTGAATGTGTTCCGCGGCTGCAATTGAAACACGCCCCAAATCTTTGCTTTAGATGAATCAGCACGACGCGTACGCGGTATTCCGTCTGCCTGCCTACAGGCGTTATTTCTCGGGAAACATGATCCTGATTCTCGGCTGGCAGATGCAGAAAGTCGCGATCGGCTGGGAAATCTACGAACGTACGCATTCCGCGATGTATCTCGGTTATGCAGGCCTCGTCCAATTTGCGCCGCAGGTCCTGTTCATGATGTTCGCCGGCCACATTACCGACTCGTTCAATCGTAAACGGGTCTTCATGGCTGCCCTGGCTTTCAATGCAATGGCCGCGCTTGGACTTGCACTCAACTCGGCACACAAGGGTTCGATCTTTTTTCTCTATGCGTGTCTCTTTCTCTACGGAACCTCACGCTCGTTCATCATGCCTTCCCGTGCGGCATTTCTCCCCGGCATCATCCCTTTGGAGATTTTCAGCACCGCGGTTTCATGGAATTCGAGCGGATTCGAAATCTCTTCGATGGCGGGGCCCGCAATCGGCGGTCTTCTTATCGCCGCTTTCCAGAGTCCCACTCTCGTCTATGCGATCAACGCCATGGGACAACTGATGTTCGTCGTGCTCCTGTCGGGCATTACCTATAAACAGGTGCGCAACGAACGGCAACCCATGAGCCTGCACTCCCTCTCCGCCGGCCTTCGCTTCGTGTGGAAAGAGAAAGTAGTGCTCTCCGCCATGACTCTCGATATGTTCGGGGTGCTGCTGGGCGGAGCCACCGCCATGATGCCGATTTATGCCAAAGACATTCTCAACGTCGGACCGCGAGGACTCGGCTGGCTGATGAGTGCCCCTTCGCTTGGCGCTTTCAGCATGGCAATCTTGCAGGCGCATCGCGGCCCGCTTCGGCGGGCTGGCCGGACACTGCTGTTTGCGGTTGCAGGATTTGGCGCCGTCACGATCATTTTCGGGATTTCGAGAACCTTCTGGCTGTCGATGCTGATGCTTTACATCCTCGGGTCTTGCGACAACATCAGTGTAGTTGTCCGGTCGACGCTCGTACAGATTCTGACGCCGGACGCCATGCGGGGCCGCGTCTCCGCGTTGAATTCTCTGTTTATCGGAACATCCAATGAACTCGGTGCCTTCGAGTCGGGTCTCGTGGCTAACTTTTTCGGGCCGGTCTTCTCGGTTGTATCGGGCGGTATCGGCACCCTGATGATTGTGCTCGGCATGGCATGGCTTTCGCCGCGACTTCGCCGCTATGGCCGCCTCGACGAACCGCCCAGGAGGATGTAATCGCGGGCTGAAGCCCTCTTTCCTGCTCCAACCGGAACTCTACATCTTGCGAATCCAGAATGCGGGCTGAAACCCGCGACTGGCGGCCTGCGCCCTTTTTTCTTTAGTTTTCAGGAAACGCGCAGTCATCAAACGCTGCATCATTTGCTGGAAGACGTGCGGAATGTTGCGCTAAACTCATTGACTCGCTTGGTCAGGAATGGAAATTCGCGTTATTCGAATCTTGAGGAGGACTGAGTGATCTCTAACGAACCCGAGAAAAAACCAACGGCGCCCGAGTTTCGGCTGGATGTAAAACTCCGCGACGTCCTTGTCAACTCTCCGGGGCGTACATCGACGACAGGACTCGTCGGCGAAGAAGAGGGGTTGCCGGAACCAATCTACCCCCAATATACGTACCCCCGGTGGCCGACCGTTCGAAAGCAAGACAATCATAAAGCGTGGAAGATGTGGAAAGGTCTGGGCGCGCCATATTTTAAGCACCGGCTTATGCCGAGAGAGGTGGAGCCGCTGATCTCATATCTGTTCAGCGAGTGGAAATGCAATCTCGATTGTCATTACTGCTGGTCCTATGACAATAGCGTTAAGGGAATGTCCGAGCAGACTGCCAGAAAGTCCATCGACTGGCTGCACGGTCTCGGCAATCGGTTCCTCGCTCTCATGGGAGGCGAACCGCTCTTGCGGCCGAAGTTTATCCACAAGATCGTTTACTACGCTGCCAAGAAGGACTTCGTCGTCTACTTGCCGACGAATGGGCGGCTGATGAAACCCGACGTCATCGACCGTCTTGGTGATGCGGGTCTTGGAACCGTTAACCTTGCCGTGGACTGCATTGATGAAAAACCCGGATTGGCCAAAGCCCTTGCGCCGATCCGTCCGCAATTCGAGTACCTGATCAAGAACATGAAAAAGTACTCCGTTGCCGTGTTCTTGAATGTCTGCATTTGCCGCACGAACATGGACGATGTGCGGGCATTGACGGAATTGGCGAAGGAGTACGATATCGGCATCGACTACCATATTGTCGAATCGCCGATCATCGACGCGCCGCACTTCAAGCATTTGAATGAGAACAGCACATTCCTGACTGCTGAAGACTATCCGCGTGTCGATGAACTCGTCGACTGGATCCTCGAGAAGCACAAACAGGGCTACAAAATCGTCAATCAGAAAGCACGCTTGCAGCAGATGAAGCAGTTCCTGCGCGGACACATCGAACCGTGGGGCTGCCGCGCCGGCCGGAATACCTTGATTATCCGGACGGACGGCACGCTGGCACCTTGCTTTCCAATGTACTCCGCAACTCACGATTGGGGCGTGGTGGGTGCGCCGAAGTTCGATAAGCACCAACTGACGGAGATGAAGAAAGAGTGCGAACTGCACTGCTTCTCCACCCTGAACCATATTGTGAGTTACGTCTATAACAACGGCCGCGTGATCCGCTGGATTCTAAAACACGCCAAGAACGGATTTACAAAGGCCGAAAGTACAGTCGAATAACCATAAAGAAAAGGCCACAAAGGCACAATTTCTTGTGTCTTTGTGGCCTTTATATATTTGCCGCTAATGTTTTCTGCGGCCCCGCCGTTGGCTTTTGGCGGTACTGACTTGCGTGACATCGACCTGAGTCGCCATCTTCGCGTCGCCAGCAGCCCGCCATTCGACCGTCACTTCGGAGCCTTCTTTACCAGTCAGGCTCTGTATGCCGGGGTTGTCTATGCTGCCGGGCTTTTCACGTATCGGAGTCGGAGTCTGGACGTTCTCGAGTCCGGCGACTGTAGTGCTTTCGTCGAACCTGAACGTCTGCTCCATCCCATTGTCCACACGAACCACGAATGTCTTCTTCTGAGAATCGACCCGTACTAACTCCCCCACGACCGCCTCATTTGCAATGTTTGCCAGGTTTCTTTTCACGGCCGGCCGTGGCAGATAAGGATCCTTGTCGTTTCCGGCATGAACACTGTTGTCGCGCTGGCAGGACATGAGCATGAACCCCGATACCAGACAAAAGCTCAAGAACACGATTCCCCTATTCATACTAGCCCCTTAATCGGTCACGTGCTTCTGCACCGGAGAATACTTGTCGAGGGCGCGGACAAACGGCGCCACCACATCATTGATAGGCGTTTTCCCGTTGAGCATGATGTCCTGAGCCGTAAGGTCTCTTCCATAAGCAGCGTGATTCGCCGAGTCGTCAATCGTTACGACTGAGCCGTCGAGCGAAATACCGGCGAACAGGCCTTTCGATCTGGAATATGCGAATACCGGCGACTTCAAAAGAACGTCCGTTGCCACTTGTGCCTTGCGTCCGACAGGACCAGCCGCTACTGCAGCGTCAGCTCCCAATTTTACCTTGCCGTCGAGGAGGCCTTTAAACCCATCGCGGCTGGTGAATACGAGGACCAGGTCCGTCGATTCGACACCGAGTTGGAGCCCGAAGTTACCGCCACCGATCTTGATAAAGGACGGGGCGCTCCATCTGCCATTCGCGCGACGCTCGGATACGAGACCCTTTCCGTACTCGCCGCCCACACCGAAGGCTCCCTTGATGACGTGCGGGATTACGGCTACCGCTTCGGCGTGTTCCATTAATTCGTCCGGAATACCGTTTTCGGATATCTGCATGATGTCCGTAAGAACATCAGCCGATTTCACCGCGCGTTCACGCTCCTCATTGGCTGTGTCCTTTGCACTGACGGGGCGGAGTCCTGATGAACCCAGCATCATCGCCAGTGCAAGAACAATCGAAAAAAAACCAGTTCGTTTTAACATAGCGTTCTCCTTTTCAAAATTGAGAGCCTCGCGGATCACGGCTTCGGGTCGTCGATTCCCCCTCCCAGACCTTCCGTATCGGTTCGACCTGCCTGAAGTCCGTGATCCATTGCGAGGCGCTGCGCGGCAACAGCAAGACGAACCGTCTCGCGCGCCTGCGCAGCAATTTCATTGCGGTTTACATGCTGGCGCCACAGAACCAGTGTGTGGTTCAGCGCTTGTTCGGCCTGATGAAACTCGACGCCGGCAACATCGGCAGCACCGGCGCGCTGCGCCAGTCGGACGGCAGTGAATGCCTGTCGGACCTCGCTGTGAACCACACCTCTTGCCTCTTTTTCGTTATCCAACGTGGCTCGCTCGAAGTTGTATACGCCTTCGATAACGCGGTACCGGATGGGCGATACATGTACCCGGCGTTCGTTTTCCAGAATGACGAATGAGCTTGGAGAATTCACCAGGTAGTGAGGCTCTGCGGTGATCAGGAGTGCAAAGGATGTTGCCGCCGTCGAGGCGCGCGCTTTGCCACGGCTGCCGTTCAAAACAATCTCGCCGTGATTTTCCGCAGGCCCCCGGGGCGGCACGACCCAAAGCACGTACGTGTTGTAATCGCCACCAAACAACGACGCCGGTTTCATCGAGTCGATATCGACTTCGACATCTGTCGTGCCGCCCTTGCGTTCCATGCGAACAGCGCCGCTCGCCTCCGGCAGCCGTTCCGTAGAACGCAACGAAATCCGCTGAATCGAATCCTGAGGGCAAGCAATGGCCGAACCCTCGCGGATGACGCTCGGTCTGGCAGTGCTGCTGTTGCCACTGACGTGCCACAAAAGGACACCCAGCACCAGCGCTCCGCCAAATCTCATCGAACTACCCCCGCTAGTGAAACCGCATACCGTCTGCCAAACGGGGCGCATCTTTGGATTCTGCTGGTTACGCGCTGCGCGATCGGCGGGGCCCGGGAAAATTACCGCGAGCAAAGGACGAATCAGCCACAAAAAGGCGCCCGCTGCACGTCAGAGTCGTTTCTGCCATGCGGGCTTTTTGTTACTGTTAGAAAAGAGTCAATTGCGCCGGACCCGGCCTGCGAAATGCCTTCACTGAAAGCTTCGGACGACGCGTATTCAGCCGGGCTTTCCGGCAACACATCTGGAACAGTTCCGAAATCTGCTCGGCATACGCGCCGCTTCCCTGCATCCGTGTGCCGAAGTTCGGATCGTTCAGCTTACCGCCGCGGATTTCCCGAATACGGCTCAAAATCTTCTCTTTCTGAAGCGGACGATGCAACGTCAGCCATTCTTCAAAAAGCGGCGCAACCCCGTATGGCAGCCGCAACGGCACGTATCCCGCAGCGACTGCTCCGGCTTGCGCTACCGCACTAATGATGGCAGGCATCTCATGGTCGGTTAAACCCGGAATCACCGGCGCGATCAGTGAACCCACCGGAATACCGGCGGCGGCAAGAGCGGCTATCGTGTTCAGCCGTTTGGCAGGTTGAGATGCGCGGGGTTCGAGTTCTCGCGCCAGTTCAGGATCGAGCGAAGTTACGGAAACGAAAACCAGAATTCCATCGATGGCCGCCAACTCCTTCAACAGATCGATATCGCGGACCACCAGATCGTTCTTGGTAATGATGACAACCGGGTTCCGGAATTCGAGTAACACCTCGAGACAACGTCTCGTCAATTGCAAACGTTTCTCAATCGGTTGATAGGCGTCCGTGACACCACTGATGGCGACAGCCTGCGGCTCCCAGCGAGGAGAGGCCAGTTCCTTTCTCAGCAACTGCGGCGCGTCGTCTTTGATGAGAATTCTGGTTTCGAAGTCCAGACCGGCTGAGAACCCAAGGTATTCATGGTTCGGCCGGGCAAAGCAATAGATGCATCCATGCTCGCAGCCACGATACGGATTGATGCTTGCATTGAAGCCAACATCGGGACTGTCGTTGTAATTGATGATGGTACGGGTATCGTCCTTGAGAAAAACCGTGTGCCGCGCGGGATCGCCCGGCTCGTCCCACTCCGACGTTTCATAGGTGATTTTTTCAAATCGATTAGGCGGGTTGCTGGCAGCGCCGCGGCCCCGCACCTTATCCGTGCTCACGAATGCTAGCTTTACAAAATAGGGACCGGAACACAAGAAGCACGACGGGCACACGATGAGCTGATTTCTTGTGGCTCTTATGCTTCTTGTGTTCCGGTCCTCTTATATAATTCCGGGAATGAATGCATCCGAGCACCTGGCTGAACTCGGCCGTGATTTCCATCGTCGTGGCTGGGCTTTAGGAACCAGCGGAAACTTCAGCTCTGTCGTGAGCCGGAATCCTCTTCGCCTTGCGATCACCGCCAGTTCGCTGGATAAAGGACGCCTGACGCCGGAACAAATCGTAGAAGTCGATTCCGAAGGTCACGTCGTGACAGCGGGCGACGGCAAAGCGTCCGCAGAAACGCTGCTGCACCTTGCGGTTGTCCGCAGCCTCGATGCAGGCGCGGTTCTGCATACGCATTCGGTCTGGAGCACGATACTTTCGGACTATCACCTTGGCCATGGCGGATTTTTCATCGAGGGCTATGAGATGCTGAAGGGACTCAACGGCGTAACGACACACGAACACAGGGAATGGGTCCCCATCCTCGAAAACAGCCAGGACATGAAGGCGCTCGCCGGAGAGACTGAGAGAATGATCGCCGAGAATCCGAAAATCCATGGCTTTCTTGTCCGCCGGCACGGTTTGTACACCTGGGGTCATGACATTCCCGAGGCGGCACGGCACGTTGAAATCTTTGAATTCTTGTTGGAGTCCGTCGGTAGAAGACAGATGATGGAACCGCAATATTGAATCGCTTGAGGAGGAGCAAATGGCAGTACTTCGAATTCCCGAAGAAAACCGGACGATTTCGGGCAAGGCGGCAGTTGCCGAGTACCTTGCAACGATCGGCATTGAGTACAACGTGTGGGAACCCTCTCACCCTCTGTCCGCCGGCGCCACACAGGACGAGATTCTGGATGCCTACTCTTCAGAAATCGAAGACTTGAAGACTCGGGGCGGCTACGTGACCGCGGACGTCATCAACGTCACTTCCCAAACGCCGAATCTCGATGCGATGCTGGCAAAATTCAGCCGTGAACACTGGCACGAAGAAGATGAGGTTCGTTTCATCATCCAGGGCCGCGGCCTGTTTCACATCAATCCGAAAACCTCACCTGTCGTCGCCATCGAAGTTGAACCCGGCGATTTGATCCGCGTTCCGCGCGGGACACTGCACTGGTTCGACCTGTGCTCATCCAGACAGATTCAATGCATCCGGCTCTTCCAAGATCCGACCGGGTGGACTCCCTGGTATACCGAGAGCGGTGTCGACGACAAATTCGAGCCCGTCTGTCTTGGAAAGGCGTTCGTGGCGTAGTCGCAGGCGCGGGCTTTACGCCCGCGCCTACGACACAAGATGCTCCGCAAAAACAATGCGCGGAATTCTCCTCGACATCGAAGGCACAACCACACCGATTTCGTTCGTCTACAACGTTCTTTTTCCTTTCGCACGGAAATACCTGGCGCCTTACCTGGCTCAAGCCGATTGGACCGATCTGAAGCGGGAATACGACGACGATGTGCGAAAAGGTTTGAAGCCGCCGGCATGGTCCGGCACCCCCTTCCCGTACGTCGAATGGCTCATGGATCAAGATCGCAAATCCTCCGCGTTGAAGAAAATCCAGGGCGAGATATGGCGGGCAGGCTACAAAAAAGGAGAACTATACGGCGAAGTCTTTCCGGACGTCCCCCCTGCGCTTGAACGCTGGCACCGCGCCAACATCGACATTCGCATTTTCTCGTCCGGCAGTATTTTGGCCCAGCGTCTGATTTTCTCAACCACGGCGGCCGGCGACCTCACCCGCTTCCTCAAGGGGTATTTTGATACGACGACGGGACCCAAAAATGAAGCCGCCAGTTATGCCCATATCGCGAGTTCCTTCGCTGGTCTGCAAACCAGCGACATTCTTTTCATTTCCGATGTCACGAAGGAACTCGATGCGGCAGCCAGTGCTGGATTGAAAACCCTACTTTGTGTAAGGCCCGGAAATCATCCGCAGCCGCCCCACGCGCACTTAACGGTAACGACGTTTGACGGGTTGGATTAGCCAACAAAAAGGCACAGCGCGGCTACGCCGCAACCAAAAAGCGGAAGGACGTGTGCGTGGTGCCCAAATGTTTTGATGTGAATATGAGGGAGCCCAATCCCCGCCTAAGTTAGGCGGGGTGCCGCGCAGCGAAAGATCCCCGCCTAACTTAGGCGGCGACTTCCCCAATTTCTATATCCTGCCGAAAAATCAATTCGGACAAACAGGAAGGGTTTGTCGTTTTCTTCCAAAAGCTGGTTAAAAAAACTAAAACTTACAGCCTTGTTACACAAAATGCACAAAAGGGTTTTCCCTTTTGTGCATTTTGTGCCTTTTTGTGGCTGATTATTTCCGGGGCAGGTGCAACGACATCATTGTCAGTTCGCCGTCGATCTGGCTGAACCAGTGCGGCTGCCCTTCCGGCACAAGGATGAAGTCCCCTTTTGCAATTTTGCGTGACGTGCCGCCCTCGACACCGTCGCCCGTCAGGTTGTCGGCGTTGGTGCGTTTTTCGTTCGTCAGCTTGCCCCCGGTGACGATGGTGCCGCCGCCGTCAACGATATAGAACAATTCGGCTTCTTTTTCGTGGACGCTTGCTGCCTGCATCACGGGAACCCGATGCTCCATGTTCACGTTATATGGAGCAAGTTGTAGAAATGTTGCATTGCCATTCCGGTCTTTCGGCTGCTTCGCCACAAGCGCCGCAAAATCGGCAGCAGTGAACTGGCCACCCTGGAGCGGAGCCGGCCCTTGACCCTGTCTCTGGCCTTGCCGTTGACCGGCGGGCTGCTGTGCCCATATGGACAGCGAAGCAACTGCAAGCAGGCTGAACACAACGACGATAGTTCGCATCAATGATCTCCTTTCGTGAAGTAAGAAATTAGCCGCAAAACACAGAAAAGCACAGAAAAATGCTCCCTGATCGTCGCAAATGCTCTCAGGCTGCTTTGTCGATTTTCGCCGCCATAATGAAATCACTCTCGGTCAGGCCGTCGATTTTGTGCGTCCAGACCTTGACGCCAACCTTTCCCCAGGCAAGGTAAATATCCGGATGATGCCCCTGGTCTTCTGCAATAGCGCCAACCTTGTTCGTGAAAGCCAACGCAGCCTTGAAATCCGGGAACTTGAATTCCCTCTCGATGTGATGGTTATTCACGACTGTCCAACTTGCCACTTCCGACGCAAGCGGCCGGATCTGTTCTGCATTGAGCGGCGGCACTCCGCCGCGGCACGGTACGCAGGTCTTTTCCGCAAGTCCCATAATCAAAACCTCCTTTCAGGAGCTTAGAATAACGATCATGCTCGAGCAACTCGTCCGGCGGATGAAACCCGAAACACGCATCACCGTGCTGACCGGCGCCGGTATTTCTGCCGCGAGCGGTGTGCCGACATTTCGCGGTCCGCAAGGACTATGGAAGAACTTCCGGCCGGAAGCGCTGGCGACGGCAGATGCATTCCAGCGTGATCCCAAACTTGTATGGGAATGGTACGACTGGCGGCGCCAGGCGCTATTGACCAAAGCGCCGAACCGCGGCCACGAGGTCCTCGCGGCGTGGAGCCGGCGATACCCGGACTTCACCTTGATTACACAGAACGTAGACGGCTTGCATGAGCGCGCTGGAACGAAAAATGTCATTCGCTTTCACGGATCGATCTGGGCAGTGAAGTGTTGGAACAAGTGCTCGTCATCACCTTCTGGATGGTGGGACGAAACAGCACGCCTTGCCAAAATCCCGCCCGAATGCCCCTACTGCGGTGGCTTGCTCCGTCCGGGAGTTGTCTGGTTCGGCGAAGCGATTGCCCCCGATGTAATACGCCGATCCTCCGAAGCGCTCGAGTGCGAGATTTTTTTCACGATCGGCACTTCATCTACTGTGTATCCTGCAGCGTCGCTCATTCATGAAGCCAAACGCCGCGGTGCCTATACCGTGGAAATGAACGTTGAACCCACGCCGGCGTCCTCACTGCTCGACCTTTCACTGCAAGGTAAAGCAGAGGAACTGCTGGCGGCCTGTGAAAGCCAAATCAGTCGTTAGTTGCGGGCGCGGTCATAGACCATACGTGTCCAAGACAGGTTGGACGGGAGCTGCAGAGGGCGGCTTGTAAAAGGTTTGAATGTTGTGATTGCGATGTAAGCCTGGTTTACCTGTAAAACTGGTGGACCAGTCCCCGCCTAAGTTAGGCGGGGACTACGAACACACCCTCACGCTGCACGGTCTAGAGTCCAGTTACTTCTTACTGCCAAAGGCATCAAGCAAACCCTTCAAACCTGATGGCTTCTTGTCGGCCGGCTGATCCGGTGCGTTGTCGTTCTTCTTGCCAAACGCTCCGAGCGCTTTAGAAACGGTGTCGAGAGCGCCTTCCTTGCTGAGATACTTCTGCTTCTGCAAGTCGACGACAGCCTTCAGGTCGGGAGCGAACTTTGGACGTTCGAACGTTCCGGTGACGATTGCGGGCAGTATAATTTGTCCCGTGCTATCCGTGAATGCGGCATTCATGACATTGCCGGCGCGGGTGCCTCCGACTTTGTCCGAAAATTCCTTCGCAAAAATCGCAGCGAGCTTCAAATTCAGGGTTTCAGCGGCCAGATCAGCGGTGCCGGAGGCGGTCAGGTTTCCGGAGCTGACTTGTAACTTGAGACCGTCCGTTTGAGCGATGCCGTTCTTCACGACGACTTGACCGATCACCCGGACAATGTCCGTTGCATTCTGCTGCGTCACACCCGATCCGAAGCCGCCGAGTGCGGCCAGTTCATGCATGGTGTCGAACCCTGCCACTTTCAGAGGACTGAAATCGAGATTGATCGTGCCGTTCAACGCCCGGATCGCTTCCGTCGTGCTCAACGATCGCAACGCACCTTTTGCATTCATATCGAAATTCAGCGTGCCGGCTCCGTTGAGTTGATCGAGACCGGTTACGCCATAGGCCTTGGCTATCGATTGAATTTCCGGAAGTGATGCGCCGGGAGAGCGCAAACCAAGGTCAATGGACGGCGAATTCGATGCATATTGGAGGAGAGAGAATTTGCCGGTCACAGTAGTCTTCCCCGTCGTCGCATTGAATTCGTTCGATTGAATGGCGGTCGGCGACAAGGCCAGGTCGATCGCCTTGATCTGCACAGGTTGCGGGACGCTCTGACCGGAAATTTGTAAATCCCGGCCGGCAACTGTGCCGGTCAGAACCGGCTTGGCACTGGAACCTTTGGCATGCACGTCCGCACTGACTCTGCCCGCGACAGTCGTGCCAGGCGCGAAAGCAACCCCGAATGCCGAGGCGAGACGGGCAATTTCCGCAATCGAGGCATCTCCTGACTTGATACTCAAGTCGATCTCCGGCGGAGTGCTCTCTGTCTTTATCCAGCCCGCAACCGACAGCGGCGTGGGTCCGAGTTGCAACGTTGCGTTGTTGATGGTCACCAGTCCGTCGGACGTCTTGTCATTGAGTTGATAATCGAATCCGATCGGGTAGCCGATGTCGACGTTGTTGACCTTCGCTCCTTCGAGTTTCAGCTTGCCATTCGATGCGATGTTGCCTGCCTGGCTGGTGACTTCGCTTTCTCCGGACAAAATCCCCTTGGCTTTAGGCACAGCCGTCGAATCCAGAAACTTGAGCAATCCGTCAATTTCGATCTGTTTGAGCGTTAATGCGCCGTGAAAGGGCGTCTCTGCCATGTCGACAGCTGACAGCGGTCCGGCAGTTCCCTTCAGTCGCACTTCCTGCGCTGTCTGACCCTGAACATGAGCGGCAAGATCGAACGAGAACGGTTTTTGCGACGAGAAATCTTCGACAGTCAAATCGATATGGTCATATCCCGTCCGCGGTGTCCCGCGACGAAGATCTGTCACGCCGATTTGTCCATCGGTGATCGTCAGGCGTTGCAGCGTGAACGCGCTCGACGCGCCGCCTGTCGAACCGGGCGCGCCCGTTTTGTCTGCCGTCTGGCCGCCAATCGACGAGAAATTCCACTTTCCATCTTTCGTAGCGACCAGTTCGATGCTGGGGCGGCGCAACTCAAGAGAGTCCACTTCGATCGCGCCCCGCAGTAACGGCAGCAACGCGATTCGGATGTCGAGGTTTTCGGCTTTTACAAAGGCCGGGTCCTGCCGGACGCGAGGGTCTTCAGCGATGACCGGATTGGCAACCTGAAATCGTAGAGGCAGAAACCCGAGACTCATTTCTCCCAATGAAACCTTTCGTCCAAGCTGTTTCTCCAACTCGGCTTGAATCGCCTCACGATGACTGTTCGGGTTCGCCACGAGCCAAACCGCAGCAATGGCCAGAATAGCGACAACAACAATACTTACGACGGCAATACGAAGTTTTTTCATAATTGGACTCTTCCAGCAGCGACGGTATTCTGTTCCACCGGTCATATGGAGAGCAAGGAAACACGGAACACGACCGGTTACGCGCCGAGCATCGGCTGTTAGCGAACGATTGAAGACGTCTTATTTTTTAGCCGGGAGAAACAACTTATCGGCTTGTTTTTGAAGCTCCTCAGCTGTGATTTCTCCCCGGGAATGGGATTGTAGATAGGTATAAAACTGATTGTAATTCTTCATGCTGCTTTCGCGAGCTGATGTACTCGAGATAGCGGAACAGAATTTCTGAAAATGCACACCGATCCGGTCAAGGGCGAGGCTGCTTCGGCAGTAGGGGCATTTAATTCCGCTCAATGTTTTCACCTTCCGGCTTCTTGCGGGATCTTATGAACTCTCGAACTTCCTCGATTGAAGAGAACACGTGATCACTTTTACGAGAATTACAGGGCTGGCAACAGATGACGAAAACGTTTTTGGCCGCCTTAAGCAGGTCCTTCTTGCTCCTTGGTACGAAGTGATCCTTTGTGGGGCGGGTTCGGTGATGGTCCCAGCGGATGACCTTTAAACAGTAAGCACAGGTGTACGAGTCACCCAGCGTCAGGGAGCGGCTGGCTCGCGCCATTAAGAAGACGACCGCATCGGGCTTTTTTTCTTTTTTGCCCTGGTTGGGGCCGGCTCCGGCTTACCTGCATCTGCTTTACCTGCATCTGCCGGTGGTTCGGATGCCGGCGCACCCTCCGGGTGTGCTTTCTTCCACAATTCTTCTTGTTTCTTTCGTTGCTGTTCGTCTCGCTGTTTATCGCCGTAGCTTTGTGATCGCATAGCAGAATTTTAACATCGACCGGTCAGTGTTTGTTGTCATCAAAGAGAGGTTCAATGTCCGTCGGCGTCGATTTCAGACGATCCAGGAGCCGCTGCGCTTCTGGACGAACCACGGCAAGCTCGGAAATCATCTTCTTTGCCGCGGCATAGTCCCCCGTGGCTTCGATGGTAAGGAAATCGTGGTCAAGAGCACGGACGGCGTCTTTGACCTTGGCAAAGTCAACGGCAAACGTGCCGTCGGGATTCACCACAAAACCGCCCTTATCGCGCAGGTAGTTGACCTGAATCGCCATGCCTCTGGCATGAGCGTCCTGCAGGCCAAAGCGCAGGGTCCGGAAGGCTGACGCGAGAAACGTGGTGTACAGCTGGCGTTCCGCTGCCGGACCGTGCGGCAGCGGCGCCTGAATCCTGCCCTGGTCCGCCTGGGTCATCAGGAACTGCAACACATACAAACCTGTAATGTCGGCTTTTGCTTCCTCGATGGCACTGTAAAGGTCCTTCAATTCGAGACGGGGATTCGTATCGCGACCCTGCAGGCGGATCTGGTGCGGGCCAAGGCCATGCGAGATTTCGTGCGCCACGATATGGGTGAAGAACAAATCGAAGCTGAGATCCTTCTGGGCTTCGGCTGGCAAGACGACCTGCGAGATCGGTATCAGGGTCGCTTTGAATTTCGCCTCCTGAATGTTCTTCAGCATGACTCGCTTCGCGCCCTTCTGCTGGATGACCTTGTCGTCATTCGGCAGGTTGTAAGCGGCCGTCTGAACTCCATGGTTACCATCGCCGGCGGCGAAGACTTCGTTGACCACACGAATGGGCGCGGCCGCTCCCAGCTTCGCGTTGCGATACTGCGGATCTTCCGGAAGGTTGTTTTCCAGATTCTGGAGCTGTTGCGCGAAGAAGCTCAACTTGGCGCTCTCTTTTTCGTCACGAATATTGATATACGCTTCGAATGCGGCTTTGTAGCCGAACCACTCGTCGTTGTACGTTTCGTAAGGGCCGATCGTGATGTCGAGCGGTGCATCCAGATCCATCCAGGCAAGATCGCTCTCGTAATAGTCGTTGGAAGCGAATGCAGCGGCCCGGCTCGTCAGGAATTTTTTCAGAGTCGCATTTGGAGTGAGGTCTGCAGCCTCACGCAGAAGTTTTGAAAGCTGGCTAAGGTCGCTCTTGTACGCCTCACTGTATGGAACGATAGTGAGCTTTCGGTCCGGAGCACGGCGAATAACGCTGAAGAACCCTTCGGCTTGCTGTTTCTCGGCCGGCGAAAGAGTTTTTACCCATGTCTCGAATTCGGCCTTCGTCATTTCTTCTGGATAAAAATTAGCGCCCGCCGGTTTACGCGAAGGAACACCAGGTATAAACGCGGCATGATCGTCGATTTCGGACCATGGGCCTTTATTGATCCAGAAATAGTGCAGCCGTTCTTTTCCGAGCGGCGACTGGTCGGATTGCAGCGACTGATAGAGCTTGAGATTGCCGCTCCACATCTGCTGCATGAACAGATCGTTCACGAGGCGGCCCGCCTCAATCAGCTTTGAAAGGGCAGCTCTGTCGCCCGCCGAAAGACCGCTTTGCTCGACGTGCAACGGAGTAGGAGCAAACCGCCCCGACATTTGTTTCAGAGTGGCTAAATCGGGCACCGACGTTTTATTTTGAGCCATAGCAAAACCGGCAAGACATAGGATAAGCGCAATCGAGTGACGCATGATGGTAAGCCTAACGCAAATCGTGGGTCGGAGAGTAGCTGTGCGTCAGACACGTAGGCGCGGGCTTTCAGCCCGCGTTCAAACCACCAAAACAAATTTCTGTTTTGCATTTTGAACGCGGGCGAAAAGCCCGCGCCTACAAGGGCTAGGATCCCGTCATTACGCCAGCCCCGGGGGCGTGAGATTAGTCGAATCAATCTCTCGGCCCTACGGGCCTCGAACGTTCGCTGGTTTGATCCCCGGCCTGACGGCCGGGGCTTATTCTTACGCGCCTCCGGCGCTAATTTGTTCACACCCTGAATCAGCGCCGAAGGCGCTTATCATTTCGTCTCAGACGCCGGCGGCTCTCCCAGAGTCAACGGAAGCTGTTGCTGCCGACCGTCACGCAAGATGGTCAGGTTGATTGTTGTTCCTGGCGCCATTTTCGCGACGGTAAGTTGCAGGTCGCGCTGATCGGTCAGGGATTTGCCGTTGACCAGCAGGACGATATCACCCCGCCGAAGTCCTGCCTTCTCAGCGGGGCCTCCCGGTGCCACATCGCTGATCAACGCACCTGTATGAGCAGTGGCCCCACCGAATTCCTTGGCAAGCTCCGGCGTGACGCTCTGAACAACGACACCCAAATACCCGCGCACAACCTTGCCGGTTTTAGCGATTTGTTCCATCACGGATCGCGCCATATTCGACGGGACCGCAAAACCGATACCGAGATTTCCCCCTGTTGGACTCAGGATCGCGGTATTGATGCCGATCAATTCACCGCGCGCATTGATCAAAGCTCCACCCGAATTTCCGGGGTTGACCGCCGCGTCCGTCTGAATGAAGTCCTCCTCGGCTTCGATGCCAAGATTGCCCCGGCCCGTCGCGCTGACGATTCCCATAGTCACCGTAGGACCGATACCAAACGGATCACCGATGGCAAGCGCAATGTCCCCGACCTGTACCTTCGATGAATCCGCCAACGGGAGCGGCGTCAGCCCCGTTTGATCGAGCTTCACTACCGCGAGATCGGTCTGTGGATCCGTGCCTACCACTCGAACCGGCGTCTCGCTCTGGTTGGCGAAGGACACCTCAATGTCGCTCGCACCCTCAACGACGTGATTGTTCGTCAGAATGTAACCATCCGAACTGACAACGACGCCCGAACCGAGACTATGCTCGCGCCGCTCGCGTGGAATGGTCCCAAACTGCCGGAATAAGGGATCATTCAAAAAAGGAAACAGCTCCTGCGACCTCACAAGACGTGAGGAGGAAATATTGACAACCGAAGGCATCGCCTTCTTGACGATCGGTGCAAACGACCCGTTGAGCGGAACGGCCTCCGTGTCCGACGCGGCAGAAACGCTGAATAACGGCCGCGCGGAACCTCTTCCCCAATGGAGGCCGGCCATGGCGCTTACAACTATAAGAACCACCACAACGATCACAAACAACCAGACTGGAGCAATGCGGCGTCCAGACATCTACCATCCCCCCTTCTTCAAACAGCAGCAGAGGTTATCTTCCAAAATTAAACGCCTGCTGGCTCCAGTCGCCCTCAGGGCGCAATAACCCCAGCCGGTATAGCGCCATGACTTCCGGCGCCTGGCTTCTGAGCGTGTTCACGGTACGCCGCTGGCTGTCGTTCAACACATTAAGGAAGTCCCTTTCAAGGTCCGCCTGTACCGCCCGGACTTGCTCATGCGCCTGTTTGAAGGCTATGGCGGCTTTCCCAACCGCATTAGGATCGGGGTTCGGCTGATTCAGTAAACTCATCAGCTCATGGAATTTGGGCATCGCCTGCTCGCGAACCGACTCAATGCGGCTACGGCGTGATTCCACCAATTGACGGATCTGCGAAACCTGCGAATCGGTAAGGCTCAGATCGCGCTGAAGAGTGTTCAACGCGCGATCAACTGGCATTCGCGCCCCCATCCCCATGAAGGGGGAGGACTGCCATCGCTGTCCGTGGTACTGGTGCGTTTCAGTTGGCTCGGCCGTGCCCGGGTTTTTCTGGGCAAAGCCTGCAAGCGGTACCAGCACAAGCAACATCGAAAGAAAAGCAGTTCTGAAAAACATAACTCCTTCTTAATTTGAAAAGATCTCTATCTAATGTGGACGTTCAAACAGACCGGTCGTCACTCACCTGAATTAGATAAGTAATGTCTAAGGTGCAGAATCAAAACAGGCCACGGATTTAACGGATTTTGAATCCGTTAAATCCGTTCAATCCGTGGCTATCTCCTTTGTTCGGACAGAATAAAATTCCAGCTAGACTTCAGCGCCCCGGAGTTCTAGCATTTACCGCAGAACAATGCTTCAAATGAATGGTTTAGCCCAATGAAGCGGCTCGCCCTTACGCTTTTTGTTCTAGCGTTTGGTACCTTGCGGCCTGTTGCGCAAACCCCGGCGGCGCAGCGGACCCCAGAGGGTACCGCTCCGATTCGGAGCATGCTGGACACGTATTGCATCGGCTGTCACAGCGCTGCTGGCCGCGCCGGGGGCGTCGCATTCGCCGGAATGCCGCTGGACGACATCGGTAAGAATGCCGAAATCTGGGAAAAGGCCGTCCGTAAATTGCGTGGCCGCCTGATGCCTCCTCCGGGCAGCCGTCAACCGGATCAGGCCGAAGTCGACTCCTTCATCCAGTCACTCGAAGATGCACTCGACAAATCCACAGCTCGTCCCATCGCCGGCCACGTCCCCATCCAGCGCATGACACGGACGGAGTACGGAATTGCCGTCAAAGATCTGCTCGGTGTCGAGATCGACGCGCAGAATCTGCTGCCTACCGAAATCGAAGTTGGCGGCTTCGAAAATATCGCCGCCGCACTCAGCGTCTCGCCGGCATTCCTCGACCAATATGTGGGTGCGGCGCGGCTTGCTGCAAAACTGGCGATCGGTGACACCGTACCCAAGCAGGCGAGCGCCCGGTATCCGCTGCCACCGGGAAATCAAGCCACGCATATCGACGGAATGCCTCTCGGCACGCGCGGTGGGATGAAGTTCAGACATAACTTCGCTGCGGATGGCGAGTATCGATTCACCATTCTCGATCTCGACGTCGGCCTCTATACGCGCACGTTGGAGACCCGCCACACATTGATCCTTCTGGTCGATGGCCGCGAGGTGTTCCGCAAAGCCCTCGGCGGTCCTGAAGACCTCAGCATTGTCGATCACGGCGGAGCGCCCGGCCGGGCCGAGATCATGAAACGCTTTTCGAATATCCCGGTCCAGGTATCTGCCGGCTTCCACGACGTGGCGGTTACCTTTATAGAGCGAGCCGAGGTGGAATCCGATGAATTCGCCAATGCCCGAACGATCGACTCCTTTTTTGGCGCCGGTTTGCACGCTCCCCGGCTGATTGACGGCGTCACCGTCGTCGGGCCCTTCAACTCGCCCGGCGTATCGAAGACGGCGAGCCGCGAGCGCATTTTCATATGCCAGCCACAAGCCGGAGAACAGACCGCCTGCGCCCGCCGCATTATCGAAAGCCTGGCGCGCCGGGCGTTCCGCAGGCCTGTTACAAAAGAGGATGTCGATTCCCTGATGCCGTATTTCGAAGCCGGCCAGAAAGGCCCGGGCGGTTTTGATGCGGGCATCGAACAGGCGGTTGCTGCCGTATTAGTCAGTCCTGATTTTCTCTATCGCGTGATCCGGCCCCCCGAGAACAAAAATGCAGGCAAGAATGGCGACGTCTTCCCATTGAGCGACCTCGAACTGGCCTCACGTCTATCATTCTTCTTATGGAGTCAGGGTCCCGATGAGACCTTGTTGAAAGTTGCCACCGCAGGCGATCTGAAACGGCCGGACATTCTGGAAGCGCAGGCCCGCCGGATGCTGGCCGATCCACGGGCAGCGAGTCTTGTGCGCAATTTCGCCATGAAGTGGCTCAATGTCGACAATCTCGGCGCCGTCCAGCCCGATCCCCTGTTGTTCCCGTCGTTCAACGACCAGTTGCGCCAGGACTTCAGCGTCGAGATCGAATCTTTCCTTTCGAGCGTGCTGCTGCAGGATCGCAACGTGAACGAGCTGCTGACGGCCAACCATACGTTTCTAAACGAACGGCTGGCCCAGCACTACGGCATTAAAACCGTCTTCGGTCCCCAATTCCGGCGGGTGGAATTGCAGGATCCTCAGCGCTGGGGACTGCTCGGCAAAGGCGCAGTTCTGCTCCGGACTTCTTACGGCGACCGCACCTCGCCTGTCTTGCGCGGAGCCTGGGTCCTGGACAAACTGATGGGGACTCCGCCGACGCCGCCACCGCCCGATGTTGACACCGACCTGTCGACGCCGAAAGGCGAGAAACCGAAAACGTTGCGCGCCAGGATGGAACAACATCGCTCGAAACCGAGCTGCAACCAGTGCCACGGTGTCATTGATCCGATCGGGCTGGCATTGGAGAACTTCGACGCAATCGGCCGATGGCGTGCAGTCGATGCGCAGGCTGAGGCTCCGATCAACGCCAATACCGTGCTGCCCAATGGCCGGGCTGTAGACGGTCCAGCCCAGCTGCGGCAAGGGCTGTTCAAAGAGCCCTCGCAGTTCCCGCAGGCGCTGGCTGCAAAATTGATGATGTATGCATTGGGACGCGAACTCGAGTACTTCGATATGCCGCAGGTCCGCGCGATCGTCCGCCGGGCGGCAAAAGACGACTACAGGTTGTCTGGCATTGTTGCGGGCGTCGTGACAAGCGATGCCTTCCGCATGCAGGCAAGGCCGCATTGAATATGAACTGCCGTCTCTGGGTTTAAGGAGTCTTAACAATGTTCCTGACCAAAAAACATCTGTCCCGCCGCACGGTGCTCAAGGGGGCGGGCGTCAGCCTCGCCCTGCCGTTGCTGGATGCCATGATTCCTGCCGCCACGGCGCTGTCGCAAACGGCCGCAATTCCGAAGCTGCGCGGAGGGTTCTTCTATATTCCTCATGGCGCCATAATGGGCAACACATCCCATGGTCCGCAGATGGACAAGTGGACTCCCACCGGCGCGGGTGCCGACTTCAAACTCAGTCCCATCATGAAGTCGCTGGAACCCTACAAAAAATATGTCACCTCGATCGGAAACCTCGAGAACAAAGCCATGGTTGGCGGAGTGCACAGCCGCGCCCCTGCGACCTGGCTCTCCGGAGTCAAGCCCGACGACAAAGCGCCGGGCGCCAGCATGTCCACGACTCTGGACCAGGTTGTTGCCGGCCATATCAGTCAAGGCACGACTCTGCCGTCGATGGAACTGGCTTCGGAGACGACGATTCAGGTGGCTGCCTGCGGCGGAGCCCGCTGCTTTTACAGCTCGACGCTTTCGTTCCGCGATGCCACCTCGCCGCTGCCGATGGAATTCAATCCGCGCAAGGTCTTCATCCAGCTTTTTGGCGAAGGCGATAACAATCAGGAACGGGACGCAATCTCGCGGCAAAACATCAGCCTTCTCGACCGGATCAATGATCGGACCCGGGCGTTACAGCGCGACCTGGATCCCGGCGACCGCGTTGTTCTGGACAGCTATCTGAGCACAGTTCGCGAAATTGAACGCCGCATCGAACGGGCGACGCAGCGAGACTTGTCGGGTATTCAACTTCCCGCGGCGCCTATCGGAGCGCTGGATTCCTTTGATGAGCAGGTCAAACTCTTCTTCGATCTGATCGCCCTCGCTTATCGCGCCGATCTGACTCGCGTCGTTTCCTACATGATGGTGTCCGAAGGCACCAACCGGACATACAACCATATCGGCGTCTCCGATTCGTTTCACCCGGTGTCGCACCACGCCAACGATCTCGGTCGAATCGAAAAACTGGCAAAGATTCAGACATGGCACATGGAGCGCTTCGCGGAGTTCCTGGGCAAGCTCGCCGCGGTCCGCGAAGGTGACGGGACCCTGCTGGACAACTGCATCTTTATTTACGGTTCGAACATGTCCAACAGCGACAAACACAACGGACATCCGCTCCCGACGATTCTCGTCGGAGGAGGCGGCGGCAAAATGTCGGGCGGCAAGCATATTGATCTGTCCGATCCAACCCCGCTGGCTAACGTGCATCTGACCGTGCTCCGCAAATTTGGTGTGGAACGCGAGAGCTTTGGCGACAGCACCGGCACGATTGCGGGCATTTGAGGGAGGCACCCAGGGTGATTGATCGCAGACACTTTCTGACCGGGCTGACAGGAGCGCTGGTGTTACCGCTAATGGCCAGGTCCCAATCTTCCGGCGTCACTAAGCTCAACGACAGCCTGTCGCTTCTGAACGCAGGAACAAACGTTGTCGTGCAGTCGACGCCAGACGGACTCCTCTTCGTCGATAGCGGCGCTCCATCGTTCACGGCCGCGTTGTTGAAGCAGTTGACTCCCAAACACGTCCAGACGGTCTTCAATACCCACTATCATCTCGATAACACTGGAGCGAACGAGGCCCTGGGCGCGGCCGGCGCAAAGATTCTCGCGCACGAAAGCACACGCGAATGGATGGAGACGCCGCACTGGATCCCGGCTGAAAACCGCTACGAGAAGCCGCGGCCGAAGGCCGCGCATCCGACGGAAACCTTTTACACGTCGGGATCGCTGAAGGCCGGAGCCGAACAGATCGACTACGGCTACCTGCTTGAAGCGCACACCAGCGGAGACATCTATATATTTTTCCGAGACTCCAACGTGCTTGCCGCCGGCGATGTCGCATCCCCGGCGCGTGATCCCGAACTGGATTACTTCACCGGCGCGTGGATCGGCGGCCGCGTCGACGCAATGGACCGGCTGTTGAAACTCAGCGACGATAAGACGCGGATCGTCCCCGGATATGGTCCCGTTATGAGCCATGCCGAATTGAAAACCGAGCGCGACTTGATGGCGGCCGTCTATGAACGAACGGTGGATCGCGTTCGCGAAGGCGACAGCCCGGACGACATGCTGAAGGCCGGCGTGCTGAACGGCCTGACCCGGACTTTTCACGATCCCCAGAAATTCCTGTATGACGTCCACAAAGGCTTGTGGGCTCACCACAACAAGTTGGCGCCCAATGTTGTTTAATCGCTCTGTCGTCCTCAACTTGTGCTTCTTGTGCCTCTTGTGTTCCGTTCGCGTCTTTGGGCAGGGCAGCATGCTCGCCGACCGCATTCAAGCAGGAGACCGCAAGTCGGCGCTGGAGTTGATTGCGAAAAATACTCCGGTGAACTCCGCGCAACCCGACGGGACCACACCTTTGCATTGGGCGGTCTATCGTGTGGATGAAGAACTGGTCAAGACGCTCCTCGCTCGTGGCGCGAAAACTGACATTTCCAACGCATACGGTTCGAACCCTCTGGCGGAGGCCGCCCGGATCGGAAATGCAAATCTGGTGGGAATGCTCCTCGATGCGGGCGCCGACCCGAATCGCGCTAACGAAGATGGCGAAACTCCCCTCATGCTCGCGGCACGCACCGGCGTCGTAAAGGTTGCCGAACTTCTGGTCCGGCACGGAGCCGACGTCAACACGCGCGAACGCTTTCGCGACCAGACTGCACTGATGTGGGCCGCAGCCCAGGGCCACACCGACATGGTGACATTTCTCATTTCCAAAGGAGCCGGCGTTGACGTGCGCGCCAAAGCCAATGACTGGGAAAACCAGATCACGTCGGAGCCCCGGGTACAGTACCGTCCGACCGGAGGCCTGACGCCGCTGTTGTACGCGGCTCGCGGAGGCTGCCAGGGCTGCATCGCAGCCTTGCTCAAAGGCGGCGCCGACATCGATCTGCCGAATCCCGATGGAATGACGCCGCTGATGATGGCGATCGACAATTCACATTACGAAGTTGCGCGCTATCTCCTGGATCATGGTGCGAACCCGCATACCTGGGACTGGTGGGGCCGCACTCCCCTTTATGTGGTTGTGAACATGCGCGGAGGTCCCGACAGCAATCCAGGACCCCGGGAACCGGCCTCTCTGGATCTGGTGCGAGCTCTGCTCGACGCCGGCGTGAACCCGAATCATCAATTAAACATGCTTCAGCCCAGCCGGAACGGGAACAGCGGCCGGTTCAAGGACGACTTGTTGAATACAGGAGCAACTCCTCTGTTGCGCGCTGCTCAGACGTTCGACAATGACGTGGTTCGTGCATTACTCGAGCATCACGCGCTGGCCGACCTGCCGAATGCGATGGGCGTGACTCCGCTTCTGGCCGCCGCCGGCATCGGTACGCGCACCGGTCAAAGCGTTCTGGGCCCGGGACCTCCAGCCGATGTGGAAGCCCGCTCGATCGAGACCATGGGTATCCTTATCAAGGGCGGCGCAAATGTAAACGCGCGCATCACCGACACGACGAGTCTGACCGCCCGGATCGCGCGCGCCAGTACAATGACCAATCGGGAGGGACAGACAGCCCTCTTCTTTGTTGCCCAGTCCGGGCGCGCCGCCGTGGTTCGTTTCCTGCTCGATCACGGCGCCGATGTGAATGCCATGGGCGACTCGGGCAAAGCACTGCTGGAAGCCGCGCGGAACAATGCAGAGATTACTGCCCTGATCCGTGCGGCCACGCCGCGTCCGTAGCGGGTTGCTTAAATCCCGCGGCCAGGCACTGTGGAGGACTGTCTTGAAGCACATTTTAAAGTGGCCGTTGATTATCGCCGCGGCGGTTGTGGTTCTGAGGATCGTGGTGGAACGAGCGGGTGCGCCACACTCCGTCAGCAATATGCTGAGTATCGTGGCTTTGCATACCCTGCTCGGTCCGCTCTACTTCGCTGTCTGGCTGGGCAGAACCAGTCAGCCACGTCCGTACAGGACACTGTTCGCTCTGATTGCCTTGTATGCGGTACTCACTCGCGCGATGGTGCTTCCGGCCTACTGGCTGGCCCGCATATTTCAGTGGCCGGAATCTCGCTTTGCCGGCCTTGCCGACGCTTCACCATTTGTCGGCTTTGTCGCAATCCCGTTCATGACAGCCGGAATGTGGATCTGCGCATCTCTTGTCATCGGCGGCGCGATTGGAACCGCGACCCTGGCCGTGGTGCGCTCGACCATGAAGCGCCCAAGCCTCGCGACCCTGCCGAAGTAGCTGTAGCGCGGTCTATGACCGAAACGAGTGTCTCTTAGTCCCCGCCTAAGTTAGGCGGGGACTGGGCCACCAGTGTTGCCGCCGATATCTTGGAGAAAATAGCTCGCCAACCGTCGGCTCCGGTCCAATTCAGGATAACGATACCAAAGGCGCATCCAGCAGATAGAATACGCTCTGGCGAATTCGGGAAATGCAAAGAAGATCCGGCAGAGCGATTGTTCTATTTCTCATTGCTGCCGTCATGGCGGCATGCAAAGGAGCGCCACGACCGGCCGGCGCTCACTTGTTCCAGCGCACCTACGCGTCGATGGGAACAGAGCTGCAGCTGACCGCCTGGACAGCCGACGAAACAGCAGCCGAAGCCGCTTTCGGAGAAGTATCCCAGGAAATGGAACGGCTCGAAGGGCTGCTGAGCAACTGGCGCGACGACAGTGAGATTCAGCAGCTGAACGCCGCCGCCGGCAAACATCCTGTCCGAATCGGCAGTGACCTTCGGGACGTTCTGAAGACCGCCCGCCAGGTCAGTGAGTGGACAGGGGGAAAGTTCGATGTCACGTGGGGCGCGCTGTCCGGCCTCTGGAAATTCGACTACCAGAACCAGGACGGCAGCATCCCGGAACACTCGGAGATCGTTCGGCGGCGCAGTCTGATCGACTATCAGCAACTCATCCTCGATGAACATGACGGGACGGCGTTCCTCAAACAGGAAGGCATGGTCGCAAACCTCGGCGGGATCGGAAAGGGCTATGCCGTCGATCGCGCACGCGACATACTGCGCAGACGCGGCTTCCGCGATTTCATGATTCAGTTCGGTGGCGATATGTATGTTGCCGGCTTGAATGGCAATCACCCGTGGCGCCTCGGTATTCAGGACCCGCGAGGGCCGGCGAACCGGATTTTCGCCCAGGTGGATCTCTCGGAGAGCACTTTCAGCACATCAGGCGATTACGCCAGGTCCTTCGTCAAGAATGGACGGCGTTATCATCACATCATCGATCCCCAGACTGGCGAGCCGGCACAGGGCTGCCGGAGCGTAACGATCATGACGAGCAGTGCGATCATTGCCGACGGACTGTCGACAGGAGTGTTTGTCCTCGGGCCGGAGGCCGGCATGGCCCTCATTAAACAACTACCGGGCGTCGAAGCAGTCATCGTCAGCGCAAAGAATGAAGTACTCGTGTCCCCTGAACTCAAAGGGCGTCTGACACTGCTCTCGACGCCGACGGACTTACCGTAGCTAAAGGAGAACCGATGTCGATCAACAGGAATCTGACGACACTCACTATTTCCGTGCTGTTGCTTCTGGCTTCACAATCCGCGAGCGGCCAGGATGCCGCAAAAAAAACATTAGCGAACGCCAAAAGCATCAAGTGCACATTCCCGGTAATGGCGGTGGGTACCTGGGGGCGCGAAAAACCAGAAGCCAGGATTCAAACTTCGAATCTCGTGTTGCAATTCGATGCCGTCAATGCCGATGAGGGCACCGCCGAACTGCAGGGCTCATTCGGAAAATACGATATTGTGGTCCGCTATGCCGGAGGTTATCTCCACTTCATCCAGTCTTTTCTGGACGGGCAGTTATATGTCACCACCGTTCTCGACAAAAAGACCGCCGGCGGAAAGCTGAAAGCGATGCATTCACGGCATGAACATACGGACGTTTCGCTGCCTGGATATACATCGAGCCCGGAGCAATACTATGGCGAATGCGAGATTCTGAATTAAGACGTTTTGATACCGGCCGCCGCGGCGCCTTTGGCCCTCTGTCCCATTTTGCCTTTGAGCAGAATCAACCAATGCGGACACTTCTTCTTATCCATGTAGAGGCGCTCGCAATCGTCGCAGCGCACGCATTCACTGGCCACGATCTTCGGGCCTCGTATCGCTCCCCACTCACACTTCTTCTCGCAGATTTTGCAGTTGTTGCATTCCGACCAGCGCTTGATCCGGAAGACCGTCAAGTTTGAAAGAAGGCCGAGAAAGGCACCGACAGGACAGAGGAAGCGGCAATACAGATTCCGGACAAACACCGTCGCCGTCAGCAGCAGAGCCAATCCGATCCACATTCCAAGCCGGGCCTTCAGCGAGAACATCCAGAACGGTTCGACGTACTTGTAAATTGAGATATCCCGTGTGGCGAGGAAATACACGACCGTAGTTCCAAGAAGGCCGTACTTGATGTAGTTCGCGCGCTGCTCGATCCTTCGAGGCACTTCCACGCGGAACCGCGCCGGTACGATCTTATCCAGAAGCTGAGTCATGGCGCCAAATGCACAGACCCGTCCGCAATACACGCGTCCCCACAGAACCGTGGTGACGACGGTAAAGATGGCGAACAGATACCACGTCATGTTGTGGCGGAAAACCGGCAGATTCCATACAACCAGCCCGAAGATGTTGACAACGGTAATGAGCTGGCTGCGAACGAAACCGAGGTAGATCACCGCCGTTGCCATGGTGATCCACTTCAGCAGCTCGCTTTTTCTGAAAAAGCTGACCAGTGCCAGGGTGGCGAAAGCCGCGAACAGAGTCAGATCCAGCGCCTGGTCTTTAAAGTCGTCGGCCAGACTTGGAGCAGCCTCTTCATCGGCAAAGTTCCACTGTGCGCCTTCAGCTGGAGAGCCGGCCTGCTGAAACGCCTCCAGCCGCTGATTGACAGCCAGCCCGAAAACGACACTCAACAGCAGGCTGATGACCAGGCGGACCGCGCGGCGCCGCTTCACTTCGCCGCCCCCGATGGGGTCAACAACGCGCGCGCGACGCGCCTGGAGCCGTTTCTAATCGCGCGGGAAGAGCTGGTAACGGAGATCGATGCGCGTGAGACAGCAGCAACATCGCCGCCGACCTTGAAAGGATCGCGAATGTCTTTACCCCGGAACTGTTGCGCGAATTCCGGCAGATCGACCGAAAAATAGCCGTACGGTTCGTGGTTCTCGGTCACCAGAACACCGGTCAGGTGGGCACTGAGGTCAAGGCCTACGAGAATTTTAATCGGACCGTCGTAGCCGCGTTCGAGAGGCTCCAGTTCCGTCGTCCAGAACGCATACCCGGCGATCGTTTGAGAGCCCGGCGCCCCTGTGTACGCCACATAGTGAGGAACCGGACCGGCCTGCTTCGGCGAAAACGTGGTGGCATTCGGAAACACCCGTTTCAGCTGACTTTCCAGAGTCTTGTCGATAATTGTTTGTCCCGCCGCAAACGGCAGCACAATCGCCAGCAAAAGGAGCACAAGGCTCGCAGTTCGCATTCCGGTCTCCTTCGAGGCCGCGATTATACCGCCGGATTTGCAGGCAAGTAACAGGGATTAGGTGCGAAGACGTTTTTTCCGCAAGGAAGGATCTCGAGCGCGGGCGTAAAGCCCGCGCTAAAGCAACGTGATGGGGTTACGGGCTTGACGCGCGCCGCGAATTTTCCCTGGCGGGCCGCGACAAGGGCTCGACGCTGGGCTGGGGTTAACAGACTCACGACCTTGCCCAGTTGCTCTCCTTCAATCTTTGAAAGCTGGACATGATCCGGAGCGCCTTTCGCGCTTTTGGACATTTGATCGACCTGACGTTCCAGATCGACATAAACGGCACGGACCTGTTTTTCCTGTTCTTCCGTAAAAGGAGCCTGAGCGTTTTCCAGAGTCAGCTTCAGGGCCTGGAAACCGCCGCGCATCATGATCTGTTCGGTTCTATAGCGTCTCAACTCTGTGCGTTGCTCCATCGTCAACGCCTCATTGAGTTTCTTCATGTACTCGGCGTTGACTCGCCTTATCCCGTCCTCGTTCTCGCCGGCCGACTGCAGTCCTTTCACCGTGGTGTCCACCACCGCGCTTAACTGCTTCTCCTGCGCGCTCGTCAGCGGCAACTTTGCCTCCGAAAAGAAGCGCTTCAATTGCTGAACAGGTTCATTCCCCCTTTGTATATCCCGCAACGCGAGATTGCCGGTCGAATAGATTCCGAACACGCCCAGTTCGCGAAGCGCCGACTCTTCCGCCTCTTGAGCAAACGCCGGCGCTGCACACAAGACAAGCACGAGAAAGCCTACGTAATGCTTCATTTTGGGTTTCTCCTCTAGCGCCGTTCTACTTCACCTGCAGGTCCAAGTCAACGAATTGCGGGGACGGTTGCCTGAATTACCTGAATTCGCTTCTCGAATTCAGGTAATTCAGGCAACCGTCCCCGAATTAAGGGAGGGGATACTATCGCCGATGTTCTCGACTGCCACCACCCCCCACCGCCACCGTGAGACGGAGATGACTGCCTGGCAGGGGCAGCCTCATGACGCGGCGCTGGCGCCGCGGACCTTGCCGCTGGAGCAAACGAACGCGACTGCGTCGGGGCAAACGAACGGGTCTGTGCCGGCGCAGAGTATGAACGGTCGACGTGCGCCCTTGCGGAATTTCCGCTCTGGAACGCATTAAAGTTGCCTCGATTCTGAACCTGCGGTGCGGCCTGCCGATTCTCGAATCGCGGCTGCTGCGTCTCTCTGAAGCTCTGCCGCGCCACAGAATTCGGCACGGCAGCCGCGCGCGGCGCCTGAGCAAACGAGCGCGCCGGCGTTTGATTGAATGAGGCGCGTTCGATTGAACGAACGCGCTGGCGCCTGAATTGAAGCCATGGCTCGCGGCGCTATTGCATTCTGTCGAAAATTGCCCGCGTATCTCTGATTGAGCGCCTGATTCGGGTAACGCACTCCCTGCCGGTGGAAGGCATCGTGGGACCACACCGTCGTGCGTCCGACGTTAGCAATACGCGTTGAGTTGAAGTGGTTTTCACGAATGAACGTGTTGTTGACGATGACTGTACGGCTTCCCCACGCCGGATGCCAGCCCCAGCCTCCCCAACCGCCCCAGCCTCTGCCGAAAAAGCCGCCAATCCCGATACCGGCGCTGAAGAAAAGACCGGAACGAACCGGCGGATAGTACCAGCGAGCGTACGGATAATAGACGGCCGGACCCCACACCCAGGCCGGATCGTAAACCGGCACATAAATGACCTCAGGATTCGTCGGAACGATCTCGACGACCTGCTGGCCGTTATCTACGGTCGTTATGACCTGTTGCTGCGGGGTCGAAGCGAGCCTGCCATTCTGTTCCGCCGCCAACCGCATTTGCTGAACGGCACTCATGACATCTTCTTGCTGATTCAAGAAAGCGTTTCCCAGATTCGTTGTCCAGTTGACATCCTGGTTCAACGACTTCAACACGTCGGGAAACATGACTAATGCCTGAACGCTGGGATCCCAGTTCTGAGCCGCGGCAGCCTGCGTGAGCGCGGGCCCCGTCAGTCCGGGATTCTGCTGCAGCCACTGGTACGCCTCGACAACCTCCAGGGGATACGTCGATGCGACAAGGATCTGACTGATCAACGGATCCGGATACAGCGCGATTGGTGCGACAAGTCCCTGAAGCTGATCGATGGACAGCACCGGAACAGGCTCTCCTGTATCGACAGGCGCCGGCACGGGCAGCGGAACTTGCGACCATGCCATCGATGGACTCAGAGCAACCGCCAGTAACGCCACTCCTGCTACCATCTGCCGAAGAATCTTTTCTAATTGGTTTCTCATATTCGTCCTCCGTTCTACGAACGCCGGCGTTTTACCGGTTTACAATTTGATCTCGACCGTTCGGCCGGCGAGGACATGCACGCGGTCGTGGAATAGCATCCGTCCATTGTAATCCCGCACTTCCACATCATGGTTGCCCGGTTGTAGCGAGAAATTCTTGAGTTTTCCGGTTCTGCCCACGAAACCGCCGTCAACATAGATCGAAGCATCTTTTAAATGCGTCTGGATCTTAACATCGCCGGCGCGCGGCGCCACCACAACGGCGCTAGGCGGGTAATAATATGGACGGTATAGGGTTGGCCCCCAGCCCACACCATAATAAGCGTACGGCCGGACCACGATCCGCTGCGCTGCTGCACCCGTTTGTGGCAGTGCAACCAGTGCGACCATTAGACTTAACCCCGCCAGCAAGCAATTTCGGAATCTCATGGATTCTCCTTCCTCAGAACTCTGTGCCTGTGTACATTGACGTATTGAAGATTAAGAAACGATTAAAATGCCCTTATTTGCCGTTAAGGTTCGAAAACGGGGCCTACGGAACTTTCGGGGGATTCCAATTTCGCGTGACTCCGATTAGCATAGCTTCATCCCACACCAATGTCCGAACGAAGAAATAAGCCACGAATTGAACGAATTAAACGAATTGAATTCGTCAAATTCGTTCAATTCGTGGCTTATGCGGCTTTATGAACTTTAGAGATATTCGAGTGCTGTACTGTCGCGAGATACGCTCCGCGCTGCGCGACCGCACGATCGTTACCAACAGCATTCTGCTGCCGATCTTTCTATACCCGCTGATCATGTGGCTGGCTTATACAGGATTTACATTTATTTCAGGGCAGAACGAGGAACTGAAATCACGGGTGATGATTCAGAACGTTCCGGCTGCCCATCCCAACCTGCTGAAAGAGTTCGAAGCAGACAAATCGATAGTGCTCGTCCAATCGGCAGCTCCGGCGGCTGACATTCGCACCGGGACCTTGGATGCTCTGGTTGAATTCCTGCCTTCAAAATCAGATCTGCCGATCCAGAATAATTTCGCGACACGGATCACCTTCGATGAGTCGCGGGATCAGAGCAGCCGCGCGAAGAGCCGGATCGATCAGAAGCTCTCGAAATATCGCGAGACCTATCTCGAGCGTCAGGCTACCCAGCTTGGTCTGTCGCGAGAGCAATTTCAGGATTTCTGGATTGACGAGGAAAACCTGTCGAGCAACCGCGAGACCGGTCAGTTCATCGGCGTGTTGATGCCCATTTTCTTCATCATCATGCTTGCTGTCGGCGGGATGCATCCCGCGATCGACTCCACCGCCGGCGAACGCGAGAACTCGACATGGGAAACCGTAATGTCTGCCGCCACCTCGCGCGCAAACGTGCTTGTCGCCAAATACCTGTACGTCGCCACGATGGCGTTCACTGCGGCGTTTCTGAATCTGTTCGCCATGATGTTCTCGATGGGAACGCTGTTATCTCCCCTGCTCCGCGGCGGAGACGGCAAATGGCGTGACATTCCCTTACAGTCGGCGCCGGTGATTCTCGCGGGTGCTGTACTGCTGGCTCTGTTCGTTGCGGCCGGGATGATGATCCTTGCATCCTTTGCGACCAATTACAAAGAAGGCCAGTCTCTCGTCGCGCCCTTCTACATTGCTCTGATCATACCCATCATGTTTCTGCAGACTCCCGGGCTGGAGTTCACGCGGCGCATCGCAATGATCCCGGTGGCCAACGTCACGATGATGATTCGAGAGGCGATGCAGGGTATCTATCATTGGCCGCTGATCGGATTGACACTTGTCGTCGAGACTGTTTGTGTCGTCCTCGCGTTGCGAGTCGCAATGCTTGTGGTCAAGCACGAGGATTTTGTCATGGGAAGCTATAACGGCAGCTTCGTCAAATTTGCGAAAGAACGGTTGTTTAATAAATGAACTCACCGGTGATGGTCCGGAATCTCTCGAAAACTTTTTATGATGAAGGCCGGGGCGAAATCAGGGCCGTCGATTCGATCAGCTTCGAATGCCAGGAGGGACAGGTCTTCGGATTGCTTGGGGCTAATGGCGCCGGCAAAACGACGACACTGCGCATGCTCTCGACGATTCTTTCGCCGACTTCGGGCACGGCGACCCTGATGGGTCACGATGTGGTCGGCAGTCCTGAAGGTGTCCGCAAGAATCTTGGCTTCTACTCCGCCACCACGGCGTTGTATCCGCGACTGACGGCGCGTGAAACCATCGAATTCTTCGCGCGGATCAATCAGTATCCCGCCGACCGCGTCAAGGAGCGAGTCGAGTACCTCATCCAACGTTTCGGTTTGTCGAAGTATGCGGATGCACGCGTCGAGAAGCTTTCTTCAGGAATGAAGCAGAAAGTGTCCATCGCGCGGACCGTCGCACACAATCCGGCCGTCCTGATTTTTGACGAACCCACGGTCGGACTCGACGTATTGAACGCGCTCGATGTTCAGGAAACCATCAGCGAACTGCGCGCGGAAGGTAAAACGATCATTTTCTCAACGCACATCATGAGCGAAGCAGAGCGTCTTTGCGATCAGATTGCCATCATCCACGGCGGACATATCCTCGCTTGTGACACGCTGGCTGCATTGCGTCAAGCAACCGGACAGCACTATCTGGAAGACATCTTTGTTTTGTATGTGAAGGCCGGACAGGAACTCGTATGAACCGCAGCGTGCTCTGGATCCTGTACGTTCACGAACTGAAAATGTTGCTGCGCGCCCGCCGCACCGTCGTCATGGCGATCGTGATCCCCGCGGTCATGATGCCTTTGATGCTGTATGCGCAAAAATACTCCCATGACCGGCGGGAACGTGCGCTGCACGCAGCAACCTACCGTTACGTCATCACCGGCCCCCTCGCCGGCCGTGTCCGTCAAGCCATTCAGGATGCACGCGCAACGATCGACCAGAAAGACGAGGATCTGGCGGAACTGCGCCAGTTCAAGTTCGAGGAATTTTCGTCTGCCACGAATCCGCGGGAGAGCCTGGACGCCAATGTCATCCAGTTCTATATAGAGACGGTCACCGCAGATGAGGCGGATAAGCTGCCGGCAAAAACCAGAACAGCTTCCTCAGGTGCGTCCGCCACTGCCGCGCCACGGCGGCTGACCGGCGTTCCGCTCGTCAACATTGTTTATCGTGAAGACCGCGATACATCCGACACCGCCCACAGCCGGATGCTGTCTCTCCTGCGCATCGCACGGCAGAAGGATGCGCAGTCGTTGCTGGTGTCCCATGGATTCGCCGGCGAGCCCGGCCAGCTTTTCGCCGTCGAGGAATCGAACATGGCGACGAGCGGACAGGTTACCGGTTCGGCCGTTGGCCGCTTCATCACGCTGTTCCTCGTCATGATGATGTTCACTGGAGGCGCCGTCGCGGCCATGGACATCATTGCGGGAGAGAAAGAACGTGGAACTCTCGAAACGCTCCTTACCACAGCGGCGAGCCGGGGCGATATCGCGGCGGCAAAACAGCTGGCGATTACTTCCGTTGCATTAGTGATCACGTTGCTGCAGGGCTTGAACTTCATCTTATACATCCGGCTCAAGCTCATTGCTTTGCCGAACGACTTCAATCTCCAACTGCCAACGGGAATGGCGCTGACACTGCTGCTGCTTTATATTCCTCTTGCCGCTACCATCGCATCGGTTCTTCTGATGGTGTCCGCGTATGCCAAAACGTATAAGGAATCGCAGATGTACTTTTTTCCGGTGTACATCCTCGGGCTGATTCCCTCTCTGGCCGCGCTAATGCCCGGCATTTCGCTGCGCTCGGCGATCGCGCTCGTCCCGGTAGCTAACGTCAGCGTAGCGGCCCGGGAGATTCTGATGGGCAGGCCAGATCCGCCAATGATTGCTGTGACGTTCGGCGTCATGGTTCTGGCTGCCGGCTACCTGGTGCGGAGTGCGGCCCTCATGTTATCGCGTGAGGACATCATTATCCCCGGACATACACAGCCGGCAGAATTCCTCGGCGGCCCGGCATTGTTTCAGCATCGCGTGCTCCGCTGGTTCGCATTGATGTGGGTTCTCACTTTCGCGGCCGCGACCAACGTGCCGGCTCTCGCCAGTTTTCGAAGGCAACTGCTCTTCAACGAAGTCGCGATAATGGTCGGCGCCTCGATCTTGATGATGTGGGTATATCGTCTCGATCCTCGAGAAGTCCTTTCGCTGAAACCGGTCAAGCCTGCGGTCTGGCTTGCCATACTGTTTGCGATTCCTACCGGCTATATCACCGCTTTAGGCATATTCCGTGTCGTGAATGTCATCATTCCGGCGCCGCAACAATTGCTCGAACGCTTTTCGGATGATTTGATTCCCAAGGGCATGCCAACATGGCAACTCCTTTTGTATGTCTCTGTATTGCCGGCTGTCTGTGAAGAGCTCGCCTTTCGCGGAATCTTACTGAATGGATTGCGCCGGAAGTTCCGGCCTGCCGCCCTGGTTGTGGGCATCGGCCTCATCTTCGGTTTGTTTCACATGACGTTGTATCGAATCGCTCCAACTGCCGCATTGGGGATGGTTCTGACAGCGATCGCATTAATGACCGGCTCGGTACTGCCCGGGATGTTGCTCCACGCAGGAAACAATGCCATCGGAGTCCTGGCCGGAACCTGGTTCCCGATGGAAGCTCTGCATTGGCAGCATTTCACCGCCGCCGCGGCAATCTTCGCTCTGTCATTCTGGATTATCTACCGCAACCGGACGCCCCTGCAGATTCGCTGAATTGATTGCGCGTATTTTCGTTCATTCTCCTAATCGTTTGTAGAAGGCGCGGTCTATGACCGCGCCTATTTCTCGTTTTGCAGGAAACGACTCCCCGCCTGAGTTAGGCGGGGACTGGCAGACACGCTTACCGACGCATGCCCGCATATTTGGAAACCCGTTGATGTTTCCACGAAGTTGCTGGACAATCCGTCGCCCTCCGACAACCATGCCCCAAGCCTTCAACAACTTAACATGCCCGGCACGATTGGAGACCCGCATGCAGTAGCCGGGTCATGATGACACGACACATTACGGTATCGGCGGTTAAGGGAATGGTCACCGAATTGGAGGTCATGGGTCAGGGATTCGGGCCGACCCATCGCTACATCCTGCGATACCACAAGTCCGCTTCCGCCCCGGAGGTCGCCCTGGATATGAGTATTCCCGACGGGGAAGACTGCGATGGGTGGACCGGCTTTCAGTACAAGAACAATCAGATGTCGGTCTTGCTGCTCCGTCAGGGACAGTCATCAGCCGAAGCCTAAGCTCCGCAACAAAACAAATTCTTCAAACGCCCCACGATTCCTCAATGAATCGTGGGGCGTTTTGGTTTTCTGCGCTGGTTATGTAAGCTGGATGTTTGCCCCTATTCGCAAATCACATACAACCCGGAGGAACTAAATGGCTTCGGAAGGTTTTCACGAAACTGATCTAACGCCCCACACACGGGACTTGCACCGCGCCATCGTGAGCCTGATGGAGGAATTGGAAGCAATCGACTGGTATCAGCAGCGCATCGACGCTACGACCGATGACAGTCTGCGTATGATACTCGCCCACAATCGCGATGAAGAGAAAGAACACGCATCCATGATCCTCGAATGGATACGCCGGCAGGATCCCGCTTTCGACATCAACCTGAAGAAATATCTATTTACGACTGCACCGATCACAGAACGCGCGGCAGAGTCCGAAGCGAAACCGGCGGGAGGAAAACGATGGAATGGTTAAGGCGAAACGCTGCTCCGCTTTCTCAAAAAGTCTGGAACGAGATCGATGACATCGCGGGCTCCATGTTCAAACAGACCATCGTGGCGCGCCGTATCGTCGATTTCGACGGTCCAAGAGGCTGGGATCACGTGGCCACTCAGCTCGGCACATTCAAATCCGCCACGGCCGCGAAACCATCCGGAAAGGCACGGCTCTCGATTCCAGATGTCATGCTCCTGGCGGAATTGCGCGCGGACTTTAAGATTGAGTGGGCGGATATCGACATATTCGAACGTGTCGGACCTCAGCTCGAATCCCGCGCGATTGAGGAGGCGGCGAGGGATATAGCTTTGGCCGAAGACGCGCTGGCCTTCTATGGCACGGCAGGCATTCCCGGCCTTTTGACTGCCAAGGAGTCGCCGCATATAACGATGTCGGACTGGTCACAGCCGGGCCGCCTTGTAACCGATCTTCTTTCCGCCGTCGAAAAACTGGACACGCTTGGTATCAAGGGGCCGTACGAAGCGGTAATGACCCCGCACCATTATTATTCGTATTTGCGGCAAACCGGTGAAGGCGGCGTCTATCCCGCCGCCAAACAACTCGGCATTGCGATCGCCAAAGTCCACAGCTCGGCCGCAATTGATGGTGCGGCGCTGTTCTCAACCCGGGGAGGCGATTTCATGATTACCACCGGCGGTGATTTCACGGTCGGTTATCGCGCCCACGACGATAAATCGGTCCATCTCTTCTGTGTGGAAACCGTTGCGCCGCGCTTACTGACACCCGAAGCCGTCTGCGTGATCGCGTAGAGATGGCCTTGCAATGTCCATTGTCAGTTGACTGTTATGCGATGATTAGTGACCTTGTTGCACTGTTAAATGGTCATTCGATCAGCGGAACAAGTACAGCTCTCGTCGCATAACAGTCAACGGACAACGGACATCGCTTTCACGCGAAAAGTGACCTGTCCCTCGTTTGTTTGTATAATCGCCGGTTGCA
This sequence comes from uncultured Acidobacteriota bacterium, assembly GCA_963738025.1. Classification (GTDB taxonomy): domain Bacteria; phylum Acidobacteriota; class Terriglobia; order 20CM-2-55-15; family 20CM-2-55-15; genus 20CM-2-55-15. Next base: position 514,834 of record CAVTWA010000006.1, read on the forward strand.
GACAGGGGGGATTGCTTAATGGTTGTACTCCAGAGGAATGAGGTCCGGCGACATCAGTTCGTGCTGTTGCTGACCATTGTTCTTTCCGTCATCACTTTGATTTCAACTGTTCTAAATTTTTCCGGAGCATCTCAAGCGGCACAGCTTGGGCTGGGCATCCTGGGGCTGGCTGCCATTCTTGCGATTTTTCTGGCGGCATTGCAGCTTTATGCGTTGCCGAAACGCAGCCAGGTCGTCTTATTCCAGAACGAGGACGAAGAGCACGTCATCGCCACGAACGGCTTACACGAGGGATTCAAGTTGCGCTTCCTGCGCGACATCCTGGGGGAGAACGTTACCGCCTTTACCGATGAAGATCGCCTGCGCTGGAAAACGCTCGAAGTCGATGGCTTTTACGCAACACTTTATATTCGGAATGTTCGAAAAGTCATCATGTTGCGGCTCTGCACCATGATTTTTGATGACGTATTCATAGCCGACCGCAATAATCGATGGGAGCACCACGACTCGTCCAGCACCGCCGAGCCGTCGTTCTCGAAGCGGGAAATGCCGCCGTTGACCAGCTGGAAAAGTTCCACTTGACGGCTGCCGGGTTGCCGATATAAGTTTTGGCTTCGTTGTAGATGCTTTTTGCGTTTTGGTCCAATGTACGTGGCGATTTAAGGCAACTTGCTCCACGTAAAAAACTGCTAAACAGCTCCGAAAGGGTTTAGAAAAAGCCCCGTGCTCGTTTGGCACGGGGCTTTTTCTTTTGCTCCTTGTCGAGGCTGTAGAAAGGCGAATTCATGAGCTTCGTCAAGGGTCTCAAGTGCCGGGAATGCGGGCGGGAATATCCCGTCAAGCTCCTTGCCGGTTGTGAAGATTGCTTCGGTCCTCTGGAAGCCGACTACCACTACGAAGAAATAGCGAAAGTTCTTAAGCCCGACGTCATTGCCTCCCGTCCCAAATCCATCTGGAAATATCTTGAGCTGTTGCCGCTGGAGGCCCCGCCCAAAATCGGTCACGCCACTGGCGGCACTCCACTGATTCGAGCCGATCGCCTGGGACGGAAGCTGGGAATCGACAACCTTTACTTGAAGAATGACGCTGTAAACGCGCCCACTCTCTCATTTAAGGATCGCGTAACAGCCGTCGCCATCAACAAGGCGCTCGAATTCAAACTGGAAGCCGTCGGTTGCGCTTCCACCGGAAATCTGGCCAATTCCGTTGCCGCGAATGGCGCGGCTGCCGGCCTGCCTTCGTTCATCCTGATCCCGGATAATCTCGAAAGAAGCAAAGTGCTCGGAACCCAGATCTATGGTGCGCGGGTGATTGCGGTAAAGGGTAATTACGACGCGGTCAACCGCTTGTGCAGCCAGATCGTGGACCGTTATCCCTGGGGATTCGTGAACGTCAATTTGCGGCCGTTCTACGCCGAGGGTTCCAAGACGATCGGCTACGAAGTGGCGGAACAGCTGGGCTGGCATGCTCCGGACGCGATCGTCGTCCCCATGGCGGGCGGCGCGATGATCAGCAAAATTCACAAGGGTTTCAAGGAATTACAGCGTCTCGGATTGATCAGTGACACCGAACGCACGCGTCTGTACGGAGCGCAGGCCGCCGGCTGCAATCCGATCATCGATGCGGTCAAACGAGGCAGCCGCGAAATCCGTCCGGTGAAGCCGAACACCATCGCGAAATCACTGGCGATTGGAAATCCTGCCGATGGTTATTTCGCAGCGCGGTTGATTCCCGAATCGGGTGGTTGGGGCGAAGACTGCACCGATCAGGAGATCGTCGCCGGAATCCAGCTCCTCGCCGAAACCGAAGGCGTCTTTACGGAAACAGCCGGGGGCGTCACTGTCGCGGTGGCCCAGAAGCTGATCCAGCAAGGACGCATTAAGAAAACCGATGTGACGGTCCTGACAATCACCGGAAATGGTCTAAAAACACTTGACGCTCTGGATCTTGCGCCGCCGCAGGTGATCGAGCCGAAGCTCTCTGCTTTTGAAGCCGTATTTGGAGGTGCGTATCATGTCGCTTAAGGTGGTAATTCCGACACCACTCCGGAAATTCACGTCCGGTGCGGAAACGGTCGAAGTGCAAGCTGCAACCGTGAAGGAAGTGCTGGACAATCTCGAATCGAGATATCCCGGGTTTCGCGCCAGCGTCTGTGATGAATCGGGTTCGCTGCGACGCTTTATCAATGTCTACCTCGACGGCGAAGACGTCCGCTTTCTCGAAAATCTTGCGACTCCCGTGACAGACGGGGCGGAAATTGCTATTGTCCCGGCGATTTCCGGAGGGTCAGGCCCTCAGTACTGATCGAAGATCCGTTGGATCTCACGCACGTCCTGCGTTCTGGTGAGCGCCAGCATCAGCAGGATGCGGGCATGCGTGGGAAGCATTCGTTTCACCGCGATGACGGGGAACGAATCACGTACAGGATTCGGACTAGCCACCTGATCGCCTGAAGGAAACGTTTGCGCCACGACCACGCCGTGACGCATCAGCCCTTCATAGTAGACGCGTTCGGCTCCATTCAGCGCAGTCGTGGCTACGACAACACCCTTGGCCTCCGTTCGCCCGCCACCTTCCGATCCGGCATACGAATATTGGATATCGACGCGCGGCAGCGTCGTCAGCTCGCGCACGTCGAATTCGGAATTCACGGTATGGCGCCGTGCCGGCGTGTAAAAGAACTCCACGCCGTGGCGAGCCACGATTCCGATCACGCCCATCTCGGGAGCCGAAAACCCGCCGGTCCGCGCAAATACCTTTTGAGCGTCGCGCGCGCTGATGATGCGGTCGTCCATAACAACGAGCACGCCTTTGCCTATGGATTCGTGTGCCCCGGCAACACGCACCGATGAGAGCAGGTTGAGCGGCCCATCGGGACTGATGCCTGTGGGAGGACGCTGCGCCCCGACGAGGACCACGGGTTTGTCCGATTTAACAGTGAGGTGAAGGAAAAAAGCCGTCTCTTCGAGCCGGTCCGTTCCATGCGTGACTACAATGCCTGCAAGGTCCGGCCGCTTTTCGAAGACGGTGTTAATGCGGTGCACCAGAAGCAGCCATTGATCCGGCGTCATTTGCGCGCTGGGGATGTTGGAAAACTGCTCCGTCTCTACCTGTGCATAACGCTTGATCTCCGGCACCTGCGCGACGAGTTCGCCGATCGGCCGCCTGATCTCGTAGCCACCCAGGGTCCCGGGCTCCCCCTGTTCTCCCGCAATGGTGCCCCCTGTGGCAATCACCAGAACATGCGGCAGATCGGCTTGTGCCGCCGCCGCGTAAGCGATGGATAGTTGAAGAAAGAGGGCGGCAATCAGACCCCGCCGGAACTGACGCATCAGTAAAGTTTAGCCTTATCTAATTCATTGGCGCAAATAAGCCACGGATTGAGCGGATTCAACGGATTCAAATTCGTTAAATTCGTTCAATTCGTGGCTTATTTTTTTCCGGTGCTTCGCGATACAGATTTACCAATCTGAATGAATACGCAGGGAGGTGGATTCTGGCAGCTGATTTATTTTGCGGACGGTCGGGCTTTGAGCGCGCCGCCGATCTCTTTCAAATACTCCCTCTCGGCCTCGCGAAGTTCCTGGTTTTGTTTTGGCCCAGGCGCGGACAGCGTCCCATAGGTGCCTCCGGCGGACTGAAGGGCGAACGCAAAGGAAAATGTTCTCCGGGCGCACATCTGGCGAAGTACGGTTGCTCTGTCAAAGCGATATCGTTTCTCGGCGAGACGGAGAGAGACATACGGATGCAGCGGGACACCGCACAACAGGTTATCTGCGAGGAATTCATTATGCAGCTGGTCCGCGGTAATGCCGACTAGCTGGCTCAGCGCAGAAAACTCGCCGACGTTGGCGACGGCGCCCCGCTGATTCGCCGGCAGAGTTCCAGCAGCGGGGGGCAGAACTTGAACTGCCACAGGCCACTCATGACCTGACGCGATTAACGCGGGCACTACCAGCCCGAACATTGCCAGCTTCAACCTCATTGCGTCCCTCCGTCCACCTGGCATTGTCGAACAGGGACAGACGAAGTAAATAATTCTTTAGAACATCATTGGGCGCATAAATAGTTCATGTGGAGAGCTGCCGCTCCACACCAGATCCAGGCAATTGGACAGAGTCGCTGACTACGACTTCGCTTGCGTGAAGACGTGTCACGACGAGGTCCTGGATCCTGAGCGATTTCACAGCCGCACCATCGATCGAAACTTTCCGAATCGCCAACCGGCCGATAGCAAATGCCCCCACTGCGACCGCGCCGACTGCCACTGCGCCGATAGCCATCGCGATTATTGCCACGCCGCGCGCATCGAAACTTTTGGAACCACCTGTGTTGTTCATATTTCTGCCCTCTTTCGAGCTCCGCATTCCAGCGATTTTAGCAGTTGTTCGGCTGGGCCCTGACGAGAGCCGAAATACGGGACCGCCGACGAGTTTCCCGACCGTAGAGGAACAGAGGGGTCTGCCCCCTGTTCCTGGACTCATCCATGAACTAGTAATGCGTCGAGTTGGGCGTCGTCCCGTTCGGAGGAGTAGTCCTGGATGGATTGGTCGTGTTCGGATTAGTTGCGTTCGGCCTCGGCATCGGGTTCGCATTCGGCGGTGTCACATTCGGAGTCGGATTCACCTGAGGAACCATATTCGGATTCTGATTCGGCAATGTGGAATTCGGGTTGAGGTTCGGAGCCGTCGAATTCGGAACTTGTCCGTAAGTGCCGTTTGGAATGGTCTCGCTGTTCGGATTGCTGTCCCGCGGAATGACACCGGGTTGAGTGGTACCCGGTCGATTCGTGCCGGGCGTTACGCCCGATTGAGGCATCGTAGACGGGTTCTGACCCGCACCGCTGCCGCCAGGACGCATCTGCGCCATACCGGAAACGCTTAAAACGAACAGGAGCAGAAGTGCAATGGCAAAAGGTACCAATACCTTTTTCCCACGAAACATAGAACCTCCTTTTTCGTTTTCGCTTCCCCTCCATTATCGCGCCAATCAGCGCGCGAAACTTGTGGATTCAAATTCGTTTAATTCGTTCAATTCGTGGCTTATCGTTTCCACGCTCTCGCTTTTCGCGGCGCTCTCATGCTAGGCTGAACCCGAAAATCGCCGATAAGGAGGGCTCGTTCCATGGAAAACACCTATACAGTGGCTGCCAAAATCACTGGCACCGCATTCGCGCCTGTCCCCGGCGAATCTCTCTGATCTCCTGAGCCAGGCCGGATCCCAAACCCAAAACTGAACTCATTAAAACTTTTCCGGGCACTTGCGTCCGGGCGCCGCGTATTTCCACGCGCGCGACCCGAACCGCCACGCGCCGGAGCACTTTTATTTTGGAGATCCATGTGAACTCTCATTACGATTCCGTCCATGAACTCACCGCCCGCGTGGTCGAGGAACAGCGCGGCATCTATCGTCTGCTGAACGAAGACACCGAATACCTGGCCGAGCTGGCCGGCCGGCTCCGGCACCATGCGGGAGCCCGGGCCGGGCTTCCCGCCGTGGGCGACTGGGTGCGCGCCGTGGCCGGAGCTCCGGGCGCCGGCCGGGCGGTCATACACGAGGTGCTGCCGCGCCGTAGCCGCATCTCGCGCGCCGCGGCCGGCAACCCGACGGAGGAGCAGGTGCTGGCGGCGAACGTAGACACCGCGTTCATCGTCACGTCCCTGAATCTGGATCTGAACGCCCGCCGGCTCGAGCGTTACGTGACGCTGGCCAGAAACGGCGGCGTCATGCCGGTGATCTTACTGACGAAGTCCGACCTTTGCGCCGACCCCGAAAGCGCTGTGACCGAGGTCGCGGCCGCCATGCCGGGAGTTGCCGTGCACGCGATGAGCGCCTGGCTCGGCCGGGGTCTGGAGGCGCTGGCGCCCTATCTCGCCCCGGGAAACACCTGCGTCCTGCTCGGTTCCTCGGGCGCAGGCAAATCCACGATCGTCAACTTCCTGCTGGGCGCGGAGACACTGCGGGTCGCGCCGGTACGGGAAGGCGACGGGCGCGGCCGCCATACGACCACCCACCGGGAACTGCTCCGCCTGCCCGGCGGCGCGCTTCTGATCGACACGCCGGGACTCCGCGAGGTCCAGCTCTGGAACGGTGACGAGGACGGGGTGCTCGAGCGGGCCTTTGGCGACATCGCGAGCCTCGCGACGGCCTGCCGGTTCAAGGACTGCCGGCACGGGACCGAACCGGGCTGCGCCGTGAAAGCCGCGGTGGCGGAAGGAACGCTCGAACCCGGACGCCTCGCGAGCCACACGAAGCTTCAGCGCGAGCTGGCGTTTCTCGAACGCAAACAGGACAAACGCGCCCAGTCCGAGCAGAAGAAAAAATGTCGCGCGGCGACGCTGGCCCGAAAGCCTATCCGGGTCCCATAAGACGGGATAAGCCAGGGATTGAACGGATTTAACGGATTCGGATCCGTTAAATCCGTTCAATCCCTGGCTTATCTGTTAGCCTTCCGGTGTGGCCAAGCTGCGAATCACCTACAACGCACCGGTCATCCTGACCTTCACATTGGCCGCCCTGTTCGTGTTTGTGATCACCTCGAAGGTGCCGGATCTGCGGCTGTGGTTCGTGGCATATCCGAGGCTCGGCGACGCTCACACATACGTCGGACTTTTCGGCCACATCCTCGGCCATGAAAGCTGGGAGCACCTGGTCGGCAACTTCATGCTGATCTTACTGATCGGACCGATCCTCGAGGAGCGACATGGTTCGGCGACGCTGCTCGTCATGATTCTCGTGACCGCGCTGGTCACCGGGCTCGCGAACCTGGTGTTCTCCGGTCACGCGCTGATGGGTGCGAGCGGCGTCGCGTTCATGATGGTGCTGCTCGCATCGATGGTGAACATGAGATCGGGAGACATCCCGCTGACGTTCATCGCCGTCGCCGTAATCTACATGGGCGGCGAGATCGCGCAGTCGTTTGGGAACGATCACGTCTCGCATATGGCACACCTCATCGGTGGCGCGATCGGCGCGCTGTTCGGTTTTTTCATGGCTGGTGATAAGAGAGTCAAGAAACGCGCAGCAGCGCCGACGCGCCGCGGCGCGCTCCTGCGACGATAACTGCGAGCAACGTTACAGTCGATGACGATTCATTGAATGTTTTTGAAAACGCGTGAATCGTTTGATTGTTTCTCTCGTAATCTGTAAAAATGCTGCATCCGCGCTTTAGAATCGGCGGGGCCGGCCAGTACCATCGCCGTTCACCTTTCACAATTCAATACAGGTTCAAAACGTATGTTGTGGGGACTACGCGTTCGTATATTTGTCGCGATTTCGATCTCCATATTCCTGTGCTTATCAGAAGTAAACCTTTGTGCCGCCACGCAGGAATTCTGGATGGCCGCCGACGTAAGTCCTTCGGTTGTCCTGGACCTCTATTCGGGGCAAGTTCCCGTCACCATTTCGTCCGCCACCGTGTCTTCGCGGTTATCTGTTCTGGTTCATCTTTCGAGCCTGACACCAGAACAATGGGACGTCATTCAAGGGCGCATACGCAACCTCATTAATGCGACGCGTCAAAGCGGCGGTATCGACCTATATTATTGGCGACACGGGGGTGCGAGATGACAGCGTGGGATTGTTTTCCTTCAGCGATCGCCTTACAACTCTTCAGCCCTTTACAAAGGATCGAAATGCGATCCTCTCGTCGCTGCTCAAGACCCGTGCCAGCGGGGCGACGGCTTTATACGATTCCATGGCTCAGCTCTCGCGGGCCCTTTCGAAATCCGGCGGCAAGAAAGCGATATTGTTATTTACAGATGGACGCGATAATGCCAGCGTCCTGACCATCGATAGCGCCGTTTCAACCATCCGCCGTATCGGCGTTCCGATTTACACGGTGGCGGAGGGCGAATTGCTGCAGGATCGAGCCGTCCTCACCCGTTTGAAAGAAATTTCTGAGTCCACCAATGGCGTGCCGTTTGAAGCCCGAAAGGCAGAGGATCTACGCGATATCTTCAGCAAAATCGGGAAAGACCTGCAGCACCTGTATCTGCTGGGCTATTACTCCACCAACACGAATGCCAAATCGGAGTGGCGGCGCATCAGTGTTCGCCTCCCGGAGCACGCGCAGTTCAAGATTCGCGCCAAGGAAGGATACTGGAGATGATTTTCGGCTGCGCCCGGTTACGAAGACATTTCAGCACGGCGTAACGTGATTATCGATGCGCTGATTGGCGACCTAGTTCATCGACTTCTTCATGATCTCACCTTGCATAAGATCGAATTGGGGGTTTAACAGTAAGGCCCGCTCAAAGTAAGTGCGGGCGGCAGGAAAGTCATGTGCGGCGCGGGCAATCTGCGCCGCGTGATAAAAGAGCTTCGCATCCTGGGTCCCCAGACGAAGAGCTTGCTCTATTGCGGCTTGGGCCTCGCGCAACATACCGGCCTTGAGGGCTGTCCAGGCGACAGCGTCTGCGCCGTAGATGTCTTTACGCACTGAGTATTCATCCATTGCAATGGAGAACGCCTCTTCAGGTTTCAAATCGTGATCCGCGTAAAATAAAGCCTGCTGGCGGTTGTAGACACTGAGCCGGCTAATGGTTTCAAAAAGCTTGTACTCCTTCTCCGCGTCCAGGTCACGGCCCACCCGCTTATATAAGTCACCGAGTGCTGCAACGAAAGAGGGATCGGGAATGATGTTTATGGCGTGTTCGTATTGAGTGATCGCCTCCGTCAGATCGCCACGGGCTGCGCGGACGCGGGCGAGCGACGCAATAGCACGGAAGTAACCCGGCACCGTTGTCAGCGTGTCCCGGTAGTGTTGCTCGGCCACTGCATACCTTCCCGCATTGAACGCCAATTCACCCATTTGCCAACGGCACCAGGCGACAGCCTCCCGAGGTGGAACGGGCAGCGTCAAGGCAATCCTCAGAGCCTGAAGCATGTGTCGTTCGGCGGCGTCTTGATCACCATGAAGAAAAGCGAGCCGCGACAGTCTCTGTTCGACAGCGACTCGCGTCAGTCCCTGCACAGCATCCGCCTGCTGGAAAGCTCGAAAGGCAGTCTCCGCTTGTTCGTAGTCTCCCAGCTCCAGTAGCGCGTCGCCGAGGATTTCAAAAGGATAGCCCTTGCCGGGCTCCAGCTCAATCAGCCGCTCGGCATGGTCACGTGACGCCGTGAATTCATGCGCGGTGAACTCCGCTTGAGCGAGCAACGCCAATGCGCCGGTGTTGTGTTCTGCGGGCAACGTCGCGAGTGAGGCCTGCGCGGCCCTCATCGCAATCTCGAGCGAAGTAAGGTCTCCAGTCTCGCGAACGTGTTGCAGATGCCATCCGGCAAGCTTGTTTTGAGCGATGAAGTCGTCAGGATCCTCCATGATTTTCCTCTGGAGAAAGTGAAGGGTCTGCGCGTCCGCTGCGGCCGTGGAAGGCAGAAGCGCAGCAGAAGGAATCGAAAGCTTCGATTCGTCAGCGATTGAGAGCTTTCCTGTGCAGCCGGTCACAAGTGTCAGGATGAAGGTAACGACGACAAAGTATCGATTGCTTTTCATTTGACAGTACCCATTTGGCGGCAGCGCCGCGAATTACGCGTCTTTACGGAGAATTCGCGGCGGCTGCGCTGTCAGTTTCGCGTTTGATCGTCGACCGTGGGATTTTCCAACGGTTGATGAGGTGGCGCGAAGAAAGGGAACACCTTCAAGAGTGGCACGTCATTATTGTTGACGTTGTCGCTTAGAGCATTCTGATTGGCGATGAAGTATAGAAGCGTATCAATGGTGTCATCACCTGGCCGACGCCCGTTCGGGAAACCAGTGTAGCCGGGAGTCGTGACGTTCTGCCCTTCACCGACACTGGAGTTGCTTGTATTCAGATTCAAGCGAAGGTAGTCTCCGTGAGTTACAGCAACACTGGCCAGAATTCCGATATTCGTATCATTCGTACCCAGTGCCTTCAGCGTTGCCACGATGTCGCCCGCAAAGCGCCCGGCGGCGTCATCAACTGGCGTGGCGCTGTTGTATTCATTCTTGCGTGCAAAGGGAATCAACGCGGTATTGACAGCCGGCGTAGCCATCCGATCGACCTGCACAAGCGGGCCGGCCATGACTGCGTCGTCATCGTCGCCGCGGCTCACCGTGACCTTGCTGCGCAAGGTCACTCCGTTAACTCCGATTACCGGATTAGACGGCATACCGCGTAACATGGAGGCCGGCACACTCAAGGCGATCATGTGGATGTTGTAGCCGGCGAAACTGTCGCGTCCCCGCTGCAATCTCGTGGGATCCGGCGTTCCTGCCAGGACCGAAGTTACGAACCGATTGAAACCCACGATGTCGAAATAAAACGGATCATCCGTGAGACCGGCGAAAAATGACACGCCCGTCTTCGGATCTGTTGTGACTACGAAGGGATTGGGCGCGCCGTTGAGAGTTTGCACCGTGGTTGGCGCCGTGACCTGCCAGACCGGATGTCTCTTATCCCGATCGAAGAAACGTACGGTTGCGATCTGCGGAGCGCTTCGTGAGGCCTGAGGCGAAAATGTGACGTCAATCGAAGCATCTGGAGCCGCGTCGCCGCTGTTTTCGATTTCGAAGCGATACGTGACGTCGGGAGAAAAGAAGCTCAAATTCAAAAGTTCGGAAGGAACAACAAATCCTTCGACATCCAAAGCAAGAACTACCTTTGAATTGTCATTGGGGTCTAAGAACGCAAAGACATCTGCAATATCGGCGCCTGGATCACCCGCCACTCCTGTAGCTTCGGCGTGATCGGCGCCTTTCATGTGATCCGCAGGTACGATTCCGGCTACCAGCCCGGCTAATAGAACCAGCGCAATCACCACGATCTTTTTGACACGAGCGTGAAGCATGTTCTTCTCCTTCTGACTGATTTACGAACCATCTTCATCGCGGCATCGAGGACCAGATCTCAATGCCGAGATAAAGACCGAACAAACAACTGAACAACCCGGCGGTTAATTGAATGGGCCGATAGCTTGTCGCCGCTCTTTCTTTGGCCCAATGAAGCGGAAGCGCCAGAAGAACGCTGATGGCAAGCATTCCCGCCACACTTCCGAAGCCGAAAACCAAAATGTACAAAAACGCCTCGAGCGGAGAATGAATGGTAGAGAGAACCAGCAGCATCAGTGCCGCGCTCCCGGCGGCACCATGCACCATGCCAACCAGCAGCGGCTTCAGTCCGAGGTGCGTCCAGCCCGCATGCTCGTGTGCATGCTGGGTGCCGCCAGCGTGGAGGTGCCAGTGCGAATGAGATGTCACGCCGCTATGCAGATGGCTGTGCCCGTGCAATGCGATCTTTCCTTGAAGGGTGCGGACCAGCACTCGCCCCCCGAGGGTAACAAGCATCAATGCGACCAGAAACTCCAGGCGCGCCTCGACCCAATGGGAAATGCTTACTCTGAAAACGATGACGATGAGGCCTGCTAAGGCAAGGGACAGCGTATGGCCGATTCCCCAGAAAAAGCCAATGCCGGAGCTTCGCCAGAGGCTCTTCGATTCGCTGACGAACGTGGTAACCGCGACAATGTGGTCCGCATCGGTTGCATGTTTCAAACCGAGCAGCAGTCCCAGTCCAAGAACGACGAACCCCTGCGTTTGAAAAACCAGCGACGAGTCGTGGAGGATTCCGGTCGAGGCAAGCGAATCTGCAGCTATACCGCATCCGATCAGCGTCACGATTGCTGCCGAGGCGACCGGGAGGACCCGAGTCAACCGCTCTGCCACTGGCGTATGGCCAATCAGCCTGCCGGCACGGACCACAAGCACTCCGATGACGACCAGCATGAAAGCCAGTCCCATACTGAAAGCCACCAGCAGCAACAAACCAAATTCAAGCCGATGGAGAGCGATCGCGCTCAGCAAAACGACGAGAGCGGAAGGACAAGGAACGATACCTCCGCTTACGCCGAGAGCAAGCAGACTCCGCAGGGTAACGGTTTCGGGAATATCATGCGTGTGACTTCCGGGGCCATGGCCGTGATCGTGAGCGTCATGCTGATATCTGGAAAGCCTGCCACGGAAAAGATTGAACCCAATGGCCACAATCATGATGCCGGAGAGCAATCCCATCCATGGATAAAGCTTCTCAGGAACGATGTAACTGGAAGCAAATAGAGTTACAAGTCCCAACGCGAAGACACCGACCGTGTGTGAGAACGTGACAATAGCACCTAACAGGAACGCATGGCGCGCTGTACCCCGATTTCCGACGAGATAGGCCGCTACCAGCGTCTTTCCGTGACCCGGAGACATGGCATGCAGTCCCCCCAGAACGAACGCCATCCCCATCGCCAGCAGGACCATGCGCAATGGCAAATCGCGTTGGCTGAGAATCTCGGAAAGGCGGTCTCCACGCACTACATTCCCCGACAGGAATGCTCCATGCCCGGAAACCTCACCGCCCCGCGCGTGGCTGGGGGCAACCGCGGCTGATGATGCATTTCCCCCGGGTGACAAGAGAATAGAAACGGAGCTGATGTCTGGCGAGGACGATACGGCGTCAATTGGATAGTGCCTGAGCGCGTCACTGCGGTCTATCTGGAATCTGTTGCCTTGTGGAAACTCGATGCCGCCGGCGGCGGCCAACACGATCTCTTTCCACCCGATGCGCTCGCTATACGTCTCATCGAAGAATTGCAGGCGCGTGACAGGCATAGGCGTCCAAGGCGCCGACAGATCAAAGGAGACTCGCAACACGGGCAGGTTTCCGGCCCCCGGTGACACTTCCTCCCGGATATTCGAAAGCGTCAGGTCTGGAGCGATCAGATTCAGCAGGAATCGAAAATGTGGTCGTAAGGATTCCACAAGGTTCTCGACCCTTCTTTGAAGGTCCGGCGATGCGGCTGCACCGGCGGTCTGGATTTGCCAGTCGTCGAAGAGTTGAAAAGTCGGGATCTCCGCGTAGTCTAGAACCGCATGAATAGATATCGCTGTTTGAGAGATTTCAATCCGGGAGTAATGATTGATGCTGAAGTTCCCCATTGGATGTGCGGAAGCGGGCAACGAAAAGCCCAGCAGCGCCAGGACTGAAATGATCAATCGCGAACTGCACTTGCTCATGAATCGTCCTCCGTCATGACATCCCTTAATACGTGCCTCCCTATGGATTTGGATGGATTCGATTTAACTTTCACGAATTAAGAGTCCCGTCCAGGAGACGCGTATTCACCCGCTGGCTCCTGAGGTTCATACTTGTTACTATGTCGGCCAATGGCCGATGAAGCGCGCGTTGAACAAGAAGACCGCCAGTTGATCCAGCGCATGGCAGCGAAAGACGCCGACGCGCTGGATGCGTTTTATGCGCGCTACAACCGCATCGCGTTTGGTTTGATTTTCAGAATTGTTGGAAATCGGCCGGACGCTGAAGATGTCTTGACGGATGTTTTCTGGCAGATATGGCAACAGTCGGCCCGATACGATTCTTCTCGGGGAAAACCTCTTGGTTGGCTTCTCACGATCGCACGTACACGGGCGATCGACTCGCTTCGTTCCTCCGGCAGGCTGAAAGAAAACACGGAGCCCTTTGATCCACAGAAAGACCGGCCTTCTCCGGCCCCCGAAACCGATATTTTCGTTCTCACGGATACGCGCCACGCAGTTCAGGAGGCGCTGCGAACGCTGCCTGAGCAACAGAGGGTCCCGCTCGAAATGGCATACTTCCAGGGAATGAGCCACACCGAGATCGCGGCGACGCTGGGACAGCCCCTTGGAACTGTAAAAGATCGAATTCGAACCGCAATGTTGCATCTAAGACAGCGGTTGAAACCGTATTTATAAGTGACGGCATATGAAACATAGCCACACCACGGAGGATCTCCAGGAACAGGCCAGCCTGTATGCTGCCGGTGCGATGACAGACACCGAACGGCTGCAGTACACACGTCATCTTGAAGACGATCAGTGTGGGGTCTGCCAGGCCGAGGTGAATGAACTGCAGGCTGCTGCGTCGATGCTTGCGTTCATTGCACCTTCAGTTGTTCCCTCTCCTGCCGTGCGCGGGCGACTGTTAGATCAGGCGCGCAGCACTGCGGGCCGCGCGGAAGCCAAATCGTCGATGATTTTCTTCCGCCGCAGTTGGACGGAGTTGATTGCAGTTGCAGCTGCACTAGGCGCCATGGCCTTCGCTTTTGCGGCCATTCGAACGAGCAGCGAATTGCGGGATTTGAACAATGCGCTGACGAGTCGAATTGCTCAACTCGAGGTCCAACTCGTCCGGACACGAACATACATTTCCACTTTAACGTCACCCGACGTTCGTGTCGTGAATCTTGCCGGGCAAGGGGCAAACGTCCAGGCGAGCGGGAGGCTCTTCTGGGATATGAAGCAGAAGCGCTGGTTCTTTTATGTGAAAGATTTGCCCCCCGTTCCTGCGGATAAAAGCTATGAATTGTGGTTTGTACCTAAAACGGGCACACCGGTCCGGGCCGTAGTCTTTAATACGGAGACGAATGGGTCGTCAGAAGTGGAAGTAACTGTACCGGAAGGACTGGATTTGCGTGCGGCCGCTGTCACCACAGAACCGGCCGGCGGCACCGATCAGCCGACCGGAGCGTTTGCCTTGTTGGGAGCCATGTAGTCGTCACGGATTTAGCGGTGCGGACAAATTGTATCCAGCGATCAGGAGGCCGGCATTCAGTGCCCATCCTCGGCAGATCCGTTGTCGGCTACGGCTGTACTCGTTGTTTGGCGAACCGATCCGAGTGTGTCAGCACATACCCCCGGTCAAACCGCAGCGTTAATCGACTGAAGGAACTCGCCGAAACCTTCGGACTCACCCTGAAGTGGTATCCTGATTTTATACCTGGCTCATGCAATAGGCTCGCTTCGCGCGTAAAACGCGGAGCCCCTTCCTGGCTGGGAATGGACCATGAAAAAAGCACGCAAACACGGGACGCTGAGGTCCAGGGAGTCTGCCGGTCAACCCGCCAGAACTCAGGCCAAGGCGGCCCAAACGAATGCCGAAAGCCAACCGTTCAGAAACGGCCCCTTTCCCATTGTGGGCATTGGCGCGTCGGCGGGTGGGCTGGACGCTTTCACACAACTGCTGAAGCATTTGCCGACTGACACCGGCATGGGTTTTGTGCTGGTGCAGCATCTGGACCCCGATCACGAGAGCGCATTGGCGCAAATTCTGTCGCGGGTCACTTCGATGCCGGTGCGCGAAGTCGCCAACGAACTCCGGATCGCACCGAATCACGTTTATATCATTCCGCCGAATACCGGCATGGCCACGGTGCAGGGTGTGCTGAAACTCCACCGCCGGCCGACAAGGCGGGCGCCGCATCATTCCATTGATTTTTTCTTTGACTCGCTCGCCCGGGATCAGCGCGAATGCGCCATCGGCGTCATTCTTTCAGGCACGGCCTCGGACGGGACCTTAGGCATGGAGGCCATTAAGGCCGAGGGTGGGATTACTTTTGCGCAGGACGAATCGGCCAGGTATGACTCGATGCCGCGGAGCGCCATTGCGTCGGGTTGTGTGGATTTCGTCCTCTCGCCGGAGAACATAGCCAAAGAGTTGGCCCGCATAGCCAGGCATCCTTATGTGGCAGGCCAACCCATCGGTTCGGCGTTCTCCCCAGCGGAAGGACAGAAGAAGAAAGGTGAGGAGTCCGCGGAGCAGCGGAGTCGCGGGAAAAACGGCCTCGAGAAAATTCTTCTTCTGTTGCGCAATCAGTTCGGCGTCGATTTCTCACTCTACAAATCCAAAACCGTTCACCGCCGCATTAACCGGCGGATGCTACTCAATAAGGTCGACCGACCGGAGGCGTATGCCAATCTGCTGCGGGACAATCCGAAAGAGTTGGCATCGCTCTATTCGGACATGCTCATCAGTGTGACCAGTTTTTTCCGCAATCCCGCAGCGTTCGAGGTCTTGAAGGAGAAGGTCTTTCCCAAAATTATCCGGCAACAGCACGATAAACCGCTCCGCATCTGGGTGCCGGGTTGCTCTACCGGCCAGGAAGCTTATTCGATTGCCATGTCCTTCGTTGAATTCTCCGAGCAGGCTGGCCAGGCGCGCACCGTCCGGCTTTTCGCTACGGATGTCAACGAAGCGGTGCTTGATAAAGGCCGCTCCGGCCTTTACGGCAAAAGCCTTGTGCAGGACCTCTCGCCGTATCGCTTGCGCCGGTTCTTCGTCGAGGAGAATGGCGACTATCGCGTCGCCAAGTTCCTGCGGGAGATGGTCGTCTTCGCCCGGCAAAATCTTCTGACGGATCCGCCCTTCTCGCACCTGGACCTGGTCAGTTGCCGCAATCAGCTGATTTATCTCGAACACGCCTCGCAGCAGAAGATACTGGCAATGCTCCATTACGCCCTCAAACCCGGAGGTTTTTTGTTCCTGGGCGAAGCTGAGTCCATTGGCTCGGAGGCCGAACTGTTTGAGACGGTGGATAAGAAACACAAAATCTATTCCAAAAAGCCTGGCCTGACGGCTCATCTGCATTTTGTTCCCCGTCATCCGGCTGACAAGAACGAAATTCGCACTCCCGAACCTCCCGTCGCTCAGGAAGGATTCCCGAACCACGTCGATACGCAGCGCGAGGCAGATCGCGTCACCCTGAAGCGTTTCGCCCCGCCCAGCGTGCTGATTGACGGCCGATTGCAAGTCTTGCAGTTTCGGGGCGAGACCGGCCTGTTTTTGAAGCCGCCCAGCGGCTCCGCTAACTTCGACGTGCTGAAGATGGCGCGGGAAGGCTTGGCGCTACCGCTGCGCACAGCTATCAAGAAAGCGCAGCAGGAAAAGCAGGTCGTTCGCCGGGAAGGCGTACGGGTTCAGAACCGAGGGATACGGATGGTGAATCTTGAAGTCATCCCCCTCACACATTTCAAGGAACGATGCTGCTTGATCTTTTTTGAGGAAGCAATGAAGGGCGGCCCCACCGAAAAAATCCCGGGCCTTGACGAACGACAACCGATCAAGCGGGCCTGGAGGCCGCATTCCAGCCGAATCCCGCCGTGTCGCCGAACTGGAGCGGGAGCTGGCCGAGAACCGCGACTACACGGAGTCCCTCCAGGAGCAACACGAGGCCGCCAACGAAGAACTCCAGGCCTCGAACGAAGAAGCCACTTCCGCCAACGAGGAATTGCAAAGCCTCAATGAGGAAATGGAGACTTCGAAAGAAGAACTGGAATCCGCCAACGAAGAGTTGACTACCGTCAATGAGGAGATGGCCAATCGCAACGCCGAACTGAACCGCTCCAACGCCGACTTGAACAATCTCCATGCCAGCATCAATATGGCCATTCTGTTACTCAGTCGCGACCTGGCCATCCGCCGATTCACACCCCTCGCAGGAAAATTGTTCAACCTGCTGGCTGGTGACGTGGGCCGTCCCTTGAGCAATGTCCGGCACAATGTCGATTTGCCCGAATCTCGACCAATTGCTCCAGGAAGTCATCAACACCCTCAATGAGCATGAAGAGGAGGTGCAGGACACGGAAGGTCGCTGGTATTCGTTGCGCGTCCGCCCCTACGTCACGCTGGATAACAAGATTGACGGTGTAGTGCTTGCGTTGGCGGACATCGACGCTGTTAAACGCAGCGAGCAGGAAATCGCGGCGGCGCGCGATTACGCCGAAGCCATTCTCCGGACGACACGATATCCATTCGTCGTCCTCACGGAGGATTTGCTGGTCCACACCGCAAACGCAGCCTTCTACAAAACCTTCAAGGTGCCGCCCGGCCAGACAAATGGACGCTTGATTTATGAAGTTGGCAACGGCCAGTGGAACATACCCAGGTTGCGCCAGTTGCTGGAAGACATTCTGCCCCGGAACAGTTTCTTCAATGACTTCGAAGTCACGCACGACTTTGAACACATTGGCCGCCGCACGATGCTGCTCAACGCCCGGCGGCTGAATACGGACGACCAGTCCGCGCCCCGGAGAATTCTTCTCGCGATTGATGACATCACCGAGAGCCAACAGTTGGAGACCGTGCGCCGTTCCGAGATTCGCTACCGGCGTCTGTTCGAAGCGGCCCAGGAGGGGGTGCTACTCGTTGATCCACGCAGCCAAAGAATCACCGACGCCAATCCGTTCATCACCGAATTGCTGGGGTACACGCGCGAGGAGTTTCTCGAGAAGGAGCTTTGTCAGGTAGGGCTCTTTGAAAACCAGACGGCGTCGGAAGGCGCGTTCCGTGAATTGCACGAGAAGGGCTTTTTTCGTGACGACGATTTGCCGGGTCAAACTAAAGCAGGTAAACGCCTGAAACTGGAATTCGTCAGCAACCTTTATGACGAAGCGGGGCGGCAGGTCATTCAATGCACCATTCGCGACATTACCGAGCGTAAGCAGGCGGATGAGGAACGCAAACAGACTGATGGCTCGCGAGCAGGCCGCACGTGAAGAAGCAGAAGCGGCCGGCCGCACCAAAGACGAGTTTCTGGCCACCGTTTCGCATGAACTCCGGACTCCGCTCAACCCCATTCTCGGCTGGTCTACTCTCTTGCGCACACACAGTCTTGACGAAGCCGTATCCATCCGTGCCCTGGAAAGTATCGAACGCAACGCGAAGGTGCAAGCGCAGCTCATTGAGGACATCCTGGACGTTTCCCGCGTCATCACCGGCAAGTTGAGTCTTGATGTGCGTCCCGTCGATCTTGCACAGGTGATCCGTGCTGCAATGGACACGGTGCGCCCGGCCTCCGAGGCCAAAATCATTCAGATTCAGACACATTTTGACGCCGATGTCGGCATGGTTTCGGGCGATCCGGGCCGCTTACAGCAGGTCGTCTGGAACCTGCTATTCAACGCTGTCAAGTTCACCCCCAATGGAGGACGTGTAGACATACGGCTGCAACGCCTGGAGTCCGATGTCCAGATGACTGTAACCGACACCGGCAAAGGGATCAGCGCGAACGCTCTGCCGTTTATCTTTGACCGTTTTCGCCAGGCCGATAACACCAGCACGAGACAATATGGTGGACTTGGTTTGGGGCTTGCGATTGTGCGTCAGATTATCGAGCTGCACGGGGGGACAGTTCAGGCTGAAAGCCGCGGAGATGAACAGGGCGCAACTTTCACAGTGAGACTCCCGATCAGGAAGTTTGGCGACAAAGAAGATACGACACCAAGAGGAGGGCTGGTGTTTCCGTCAGTCGCGAAGGTCACGCGGTTCGTTTGCCCGCCTCAATTATGCGGCTTGCGCGTTTTATTGGTCGATGACGAACCCGACACGCTTGAAATGCTCAAAGCAGTGCTGGAGCAGGAATGCCGCACCGAGGTCAGAACCAGTAGCGATGTGGCCACTGCTCTCGAAGTGTTCCAGCAATGGGAGCCCGACGTCCTGGTAAGTGATATCGCGATACCCGGCGAGGACGGCTACGCGCTGATCGCAAAAGTGAGGGCGCTTGAGCAACGGACCGGTAAGCGAACTCCAGCGATAGCGCTGACAGCGTACGTTCGAGTCGAGGATCGCGTGCGCGCGCTCCAGGCAGGTTATGACAGATTCGTGCCCAAGCCTGTTGAGCCCAGCGAGCTACTTGTAACTCTAGCGACTCTCGTAGCCGCAGAGTAATACTCAGTCTCCAAGGCATCGCGTAGCTCATAACGGAACAGCGGCGCCGGGAGAATTCGCAGGCGGGCCGCATTCCTGCTGCCAGAACGACGTCACGTCGACACCAGACCGTCGTTTTTGTTCCCCGGTAACTTCAGGCGTCCCCGCATAGGGAGAAAATCCAACACGCGCTATGATGTTTGCGTGCGCGCGGTATCGATCCTGACGGTTGTGCTCAGCCTCTGCGGCATTGTCTCGTTCATCGCTGTCTCACGGCCAGCGGAGACACTGCCGCAGCAACTCAGCGATCCGGAATACTGGAAAATGATCACGGACTTTTCCGAAACCGCCGGTTTTTACCAATACAACGTCGTCACGTCGAATGAGATGACCTATCAAAACAGCCTGCCCGACTTGACAAAGACACCTCGGGTGGGCGGCGCATACCTCGGCGTCGGCCCGGAACAGAACTTTACCTACATTGCCGCGCTGCAACCGAAGATTGCGTTCATCTTCGACATTCGACGCGACATGATGCTCGAACATCTGATGTATAAGAGTGTGTTCGAGACGTCGTCGAATCGTGTGGAATTCGTGGCGAATTTGTTTTCCCGCAAGGCGCCTGCATCTTTGAACGCGGATAGCTCCGCCGACGCCATCTTTCAGGCTTTTGCGCGCCTGCCGGCCGATCCCATGCTCGCCGAGCAGAATCTCAACGCGCTTGTTGATCGCCTCAAGACGCGCCATCACTTTCCGCTGTCCGCCGAGGATGAGCGCGGAATTCGCGCGCTTTACCGGACGTTTTCGCGGGAAGGCGTGTTGAATTTCAACTCGAGTTTTCTGAGTCCCGGCTACGCGACATTAATGACGCTGACGGACAGGGCGGGCAAGAACTGGAGTTATCTTGCGACGAAGGACAGGTACGACCGCATTCGCACAATGGAGCTGCAGAATCTGATAGTCCCGCTGGTCGGCGACTTCGCAGGCCCGAAAGCGATCCGCGCCGTCGCACAGTACCTGAGAGACCATGGATCAACAGTGCATGTCTTCTACATTTCGAATGTCGAGGATTACATTCAGGCATGGCCGAGATACGTGGGCAACATCGCATCGCTTCCGGCGGATCCGTCGAGCGTGCTTCTCCGCTGGAGCATCGGCGGCTCTACGTCGCTCATGCCAATAACCGAATTCGTTCACAGTCAGAATACATTGAGGCGGTAAGCCCACGAGGACGCAAAACCGCTAAGTCGTACGCGGTTGCCTTGACATTCGGTGGCGACGCGACAGAAAAGTAAAGACTTAATTCCAGAATTGTAGGAAGAATGAGGCGGATCGTAGCGACGAAATCGGGATCGTCGCCACGATGCGCCGCATTCTTCCCAGAATTCCAGAATCGTGGCACCGATAAGCCGGCTCATGGCTACGAAATCCGGATCGTCGCTTCGATGCGCCGCATTCTTCTCAGAATTCCAGAATCGTGGCACCGATAAGCCGGATCGTGGCTTCGAAATCGGGATCGTCGCTTCGATGCGCCGTATTCTTCCCAGAATTCCAGAATCGTGGAACGGATAAGCCCGATCGTGGCTTCGAAATCGGGATCGTCGCTTCGATGCGCCGTATTCTTCCCAGAATTCCAGAATCGTGGCACCGATAAGCCAGATCGTGGCTTCGAAATCCGGATCGTCGCTTCGATGCGCCGCATTCTTCCCAGAATTCCAGAATCGTGGCACCGATAAGCCAGATCGTGGCTTCGAAATCCGGATCGTCGCTACCATGCGCCGTATTCTTCCCCAGAATTCCGGAATCGTGGCACGGATAAGCCCGATCGTGGCTTCGAAATCGGGATCCTCGCTACCATGCGCCGCATTCTTCCCAGAATTCCGGAATCGCAGGAAGAACGAGCCGGATCGTAGCTACGAAATCGGGATCGCAGCCACGATGCGTCGCATTCTTCGCAGAATTGCAAAATTGCAGGAAGAATGAGCCGGACCGTTTGCCTTCCCCTCTAAAGCGATCAGTGGTACGCGAACAACTAATCCTCGTCCTGGAATTGCGGCAGGCGGGACAAAGTCTGTACGACTCGTTCGATCGACACCGGGGTGATCTCTTGGTCAGGGGACTTGTTCAAAGTCACGAGGCTGCCTTATAAAAGGCCGCGAAGCGCATCTTATTAATCGGTACTTTCGGCTTTGAACAGACCGCCCCGGCCCTCGCTACGCGAGGGCATCCCCGCCTAACTTAGGCGGGGACTTTCACTACTTCACGTCACTTCAAAACATCCCGTTCCCTAATCCCAGTCTTGATCCTCGGGATCCGGGGTTCGCAAACCTTCGAAGAAGCGTTCCAGGATGGCGCCGACTCCGCCGCCGACGAAAAACCACTGCACGGTTCCAATCACGAAGGTAATCACAATGGCTATTGTGGTGAGACCTGGCGGGTTCATGCCGGCGCGATCCAGAAGGGCGAAGAGCGCGAGGATGACGAGCATGGGCGCGGTGTCAAAGATGCCGATCAGTTTCCAGAAGTTGGATTCGTTGAACAGATAGGCGCCGAAACTACGGTCGCCGGCGTCAAAATAACAGAAGACGAAGAAGCCCGCTACCAGGAGGACGTGGCAAATGGCCGAAGTCATCGCCACGCGCTTCCAGAAGACCCGCGCGTTAATCTGCAGGACGTTGAACCATGTCAGCAGGTGGTACACGCCAAACACGAAGAGCGGCGGCAACAGGAAGGACATCAGGGTGAAGAGCATCTGGTTCTACTTCCCTGTCGGGTTGAAGAGGAAATAATCGTAAGCGTATTTCGCCACGTCGGCAATGACGCGCTCGCGATCGGCGGTTGCGGCTCTTGCGTCACGCATCATGACGGTAATGAACAGGTGATTGCCGTCCGGAAGGAAAATGATGCCAGTGTCGTTGGTGCTTCCGCTGATCGAGCCGGTTTTGTGCACCACGCGAGTCCCTTCGGGAAGCGCGCCGGGAATTCGCGCCTGGCCGATCATGGAATGATTCATGAATTCCATCATCTGATCCGAGCTCGCGCGATCGACGATCTGCCCGCGATAGATTTTCTCGAGAAGCCGGTTCATGTCGTGAGGAGAAGCCACATCTTTTTCGGTCTTATTGAACTTTTCATTGGCGCGGGCCGCAGTCTGCGCATCGACAGATTCTTCCCTCAGGCGAAGCTCCGTTATGGGCAATTTGCCATAGGCCGCGTAATCCACACCTTCCTGATCGAGAATCATTTCGAGCGTGGTCCGATCGACGCGAATGCTCTCGAGCCCCAGCATATGCATCCGTGCGGTCACATTCGCCGGACCGATTTTCTCGATGAGGAGGTCCGCGGCAGAGTTATCGGAGACGCGCATCATCAGGTTGATCAGATTGTGAATGCTCATCTGAAGGCCCGGACCGTCGAGCAGCAGAGCGATCGTGCCGCCGGGATGCACGTCGGTCCCCGTCACCTCGATACGATCCGAGAGTGAGAGCTTACCGGCGGCGCGCTGATAGAAGAGTTCTGCGAGGATCGGCACTTTGTAGGTGCTCGCCATCGGGTAGGTCTTCTCCGCGTTGACCAGCACCTCCGTTCCGGATTCGGCGTGTTTGATGGCAACACCCACCTCGCCGCGGGCGCGGGGAATCACCTTTTCGATTTGCGTCTTCAAGAGGGTGACATCCGCCGGCCGCGCCAGGGCTGCGGTGGACATCAGGATCGTGATTAGAAGCAAACGCACTTTCATAAGCGTGATGATACACGGGAGACGCGTACAGAATAAGCCACGGATTGAACGGATTGAACGGATTCAATCCGTTTAATCCCTTCAATCCGTGGCTTATCCTGCATCCGATCCCGGTTGAATTCCCCGGACGCGTGGCTTATCCTCCCTGCCATGCAAATCCCAGCTCTTTTGCTTAGTCTATTGTTCCTTTTCCAGGGACCCTGGAGAGGTGTAGGACCGCAGCCGTGTATGGGTCCTCCGGACATCGGAAACTACAAGTGCGCCGTTACGCCCGGGGTGACCGCGGTTCGGGCCGGCCGTCTGTTCGACAGCAAGACGGGCCAGATGCTGACGAAGCAGGTCGTCCTCATCATGGGCGACCGCATCGCCGATGTCGGCCCCGAAGCGCGCATCAAAATTCCAGCCGGCGCGCACGTGATTGATTTGAGCCAATCGACGGTTCTGCCGGGTTTGATCGACGCGCATACTCACATGTTCAACAGCCGGCGGCCGACGGGAACCGGCGAGAACTCGATGATTATCGCCGTCTCCAACGCGCAGGCGGATTTGCTGGCGGGCTTTACGACCGCGCGCGACATGAGTTCGCACAGCAATGGTTATGCCGACGTCCTGGTTCGGAATGCGATCAACGAGGGGCGGCTGCAGGGACCGCGATATCAGGTGTCCACGTTGGGAATAGTCTGGGGCGCGCAACCGGCAAATCCTTCCTCGCCCGACAATCCACTGGCGAGCACGGTCGTCCGCTCCGTCAATGACGCCCGGGCGGCGGTTCGAGCGCAAATTCAGGGTGGCGCCGACTGGATCAAATTGTTTCCCGGAGGAGCCTACTCGTTTACCCCGGCGGGTCAGGCAGAGTATGTGACCACCTATCCTTTGCCGGTGTTGCAGGCGTTGATCGACGAAACGCACAAACTCGGCCACAAGGCCGGATGTCATGTGTTCGGCGGCGAAGGGCTGCAAAACGCGATCACCGCGGGTTGCGACACCGTGGAACACGCCTACGGCCTGACCCAGGCTCAAGCCAATACAATGGTCCAGAAAGGTCTGTACTACGACCCGACTCTCGCCCGCTACACCATTCCATTAATGGACGACAACGATACGCGCAATACAGGCGGCAAATTCCGCATGATTCCGATCTTCGAAAAGGCGGTGACGATGGCTGCCGCCACGCCCGGACTCAAGATGATGGTCGGCAGCGGCGTCGATGGCGACACCTTCCCTCACGGCACGCAAGGTATTGAATTCGAATTACTCGTGAAGCGGGCAGGCATGGCGCCGGTGAAAGTGCTTCAGGCGGCAACCGTGAACAATGCGGAAATACTCGGCTGGCAGAAAGACATCGGCTCCGTCGAGAAAGGCAAATTCGCCGATCTGATTGCGGTTTCCGGCGATCCGCTGGTGGATATCAGGGAACTGCAGCACGTCAAATTTGTGATGAAGGCCGGTCGCGTGGTCAAAGAAGATTAGGTACGACTTGGTACTGTGGTTCGCAATTTCGGACGTATCGCGGAAGGGAGACATTCCCCGCCTACCTTAGGCGGGGAGTAGGCGACCCGATTCCAGGCTACGGCAAACCGGATCCTTTTGTGCCTTTTTGTGGCTGATCTTCTTCGTTACTTCTTGCCGCCATTCAGCAGGCCGCGAAGCTGTTGCTGCTGCCACGCCGCCATTTGATTCACCCAGGTCAGATTACTCTTGGCGCTCGCTTCTATCGTATTCAACCACTCGTGCCAGGTTTTGTCGGTGTTCTCCGGCGGAGTCGGCTGAGTCTTCAACTTATCCACGGCGCTGACGGCCTTTTCCGCGTACTGCCTGGCTGCGACAGGATCATTGCCGTTAATAAGTACCTTGCTTAATTCGATGTACACGTCCGGCAGACGCCGCGATTTCGGATAATTCTTTTCGAAATTCACGGCCAGCTTCTTTTTGGCTTCCGGATTCTTTTCCGCCTGAAACTGAGCATAGGCCGCGGGATCCGTCAGGCCCTGAGGTACGGCGGTAACGACTACGAACGCTATGGCAAATAACAATCGCATGAAACGCCTGCCTACTGCGGCTTAGCCCGCCCGACATAGGCGCCGCGGGCGATGATTTTGCCTTCCATTGCCTTTTCGACGTCGGCGCGGGTCGCACCCGCTGGGACATCGAGCATCGCGTTCAAGGCGTAAATCTCGAAGATGTAGTGATGATACGGATGTCCGGCCGGTGGCGCAGGTCCCATGTATTGGGGTCCGCGGAGGCTGTACTGATTTGCGCCGGAGGGTACCGGGCCGCCTTCGGGAATCATTGTGGTATTGCCGGGAATGTTCCAGACGACCCAGTGAGAGATGTCGTTGTTCAGGCTTCCGGCCGGAATCGCCGCATCGACGTCGTGCATGATCAGCACGAAGCTGGTGGTGTTCGGGGGAGCGCCCGTCCAGCTCAGCTGGGGTGAAATCCCCTGGCCCGTGTACTTTGCAGGAATCTCAGCGCCATCCTGGAAAGAGGTCGAGGTGACGGCAATCGTGACGATTCCGCCTCCGCCGCCGCCTCGTCCGCCACCGCCGCCGCGTCCACCGCCTGCACCTTGCCCGCGACCGGCTCCGCCGCCGGCGCCCTGTCCACCCTGAGCCATCGAAGGCATGGTGGCAACTGCCAGAATCGCAATCAACAGTCCTAACCTGCTCGCGAAACGTTTGAGCATTCTTGTCACCTCGTCAAATTTAGATGTCCTGAAGATTCTATCAGGTCTGGTTCTGGAATCGCGACGGGGAGTACGGCTCGATACTTTGGGTGGTCCTGCCGTTCTCGACCAATTCGCTGATGATGGAAGCCGTGACGGGAGCGAGCAATACGCCATTCCGGTAATGCCCGGTGGCGTAGCAGACACCCGGAATGGCGCTTGGTCCGAGGATCGGCAGTCCGTCGGGTGTCGCTGGACGCAAACCGGTCCAGATCTCGCGAATCGGATAATTGCCGGTATGCGAGGAAATCTGCTGCGCCTCGCTCAGCAAGCGGCCCAATCCCGCCGGAGTATTGGACATATCGAAACCGGCATCCTCATTGGTAGCGCCCACCACCAGTTCCCCCGTGGGCCGCGGCATGAAGTAGGAGTGGCCCCAGCGGATCATGTGCCGGAAGGCGCCGGCCGGCATCTCGAGAGAGAGAATCTGTCCTTTGCGCGGATATACCGGAATGGCCGGATCGAGACCTCTGAACTCGGCGCTCCAGACCCCCGAGGCCACAATCACATGCCGGGCTTCGAGAGTCTTGTGGCCGGCGCGAACTGCCTGGCGTGAGATTTCTTCGACATTTGAGCCGAGTTGCATGTCCACGCCGCGCATGAGACAGGACTCTTTCAACGCGTTCACCAGCAGCCGGGGCGTAACGGATTGCTCCCCGGGCATAAACACAGCCGCCGTCACCGGTGTCGTCAACAGGGGCTCCAGCTCATGCACATCCGGGGGCGTGAGCAGTTTCACGTCAAACCCGGCTTTGTTCTGCCATTCATAGCGCTGGCGCAGAACTCCGGCCGCTTCTTCACCGGAGGCGACCGCAAGCAGACCGTTTCTGGCGTATCCGCAATCCAGCTTCGTCTCCGTCTCCAGATCGCAGATGAAGCGGTCGTACATCGCCTGACTCCGGCGGCTCAGCTGAAACAGCGGACCCTGATCGTCGGCTTCGCTCAAGGGCGTCAACATGCCCGCCGCCGCCCGGGAGGTTCCCTGCCCTGTCGCACCACGATCGAGGAGAAGGACGGACTTGCGGGGCGCCAGTTCTCTTGCGATGGCAAGGCCGATCACGCCGCCGCCGATAACGATGACATCGTGCATAGCTGGAGTTGATAAGCCACGGATTGAATCCGTTTAATCCGTTCAATCCGTGGCTTATCTGCTCACATTGTACCTATGTTAGTCTAAGCCTCTGCATGATTCGGGCGCTGATCTTCGATTTCAACGGAGTCCTTGCCGATGACGACCCCATCCACATGGAAGCCTTCCGGCAAGTCGCTGGCGAGGAAGGACTGTCGTTTACGGATCAGGAGTATCTCGACACCTACCTGCCGTTGAATGACCGGGACTGCTTCAGACTGCTTTTCGAGAAACATTCCCGTCCACTGGCAGCGGCAAAACTCGCAGAATTAATCGAACGGAAGGGCGGTTATTACTTCCGGGCTATCGGACAGAAAGCAGTGCTGTTTACGGAAGCGGCGGGCGTCGTGAGAACGGCTGCCGGACGGTACCCGCTGGCGATTGCGTCGGGAGCCCGCAAGAGCGAAATCTGCCACATTCTCGAGCAGGCTCAACTCCGCGGCTGTTTTGGCGCTATTGTTTCGGCGGAAGATGTGCGGTTCGGAAAGCCAAATCCCGAACCATTTTTGCTGGCTCATGCGAAACTAAGGGAAAGGGACACCTCGTTGGAAGCGTCGGAATGCGTGGCGATCGAAGATTCTATTGCCGGCATCCAGTCCGCTCATGATGCCGGCATGCAATGCCTGGCTGTTGCCCATTCTTACGAACCGGAGCGTTTGCGGCGTGTGAATCCGGAATGGATCATCGATTCGATTGCTGATTTTGTTCCCTGGATGGAAAGGCAAATTTCGAAGTGAGTGTTCGGTCGCGCAGAACTTTTCAGCAACTTGTCACTTTGCCGGAGGCCGCCGTCCCGCTTGCTGAAGCGGCTCTCATCATGGCGTGCGAGGAATATCCGCAGCTCGAGCTGAGTCCTTACCTGGATTTCCTCGACCATATGGCTTCCGTCGCCCGGGCAAAGCTCAGTGCGTCCGACAGCCCGATGGAAACCATCAAAAAAATCAATGAGGTGCTGTTTGAGTCTTTTGGATTCCGTGGCAACACCGAGGATTACTATGATCCGCGGAATAGCTTCTTCAATGATGTGCTCGACCGGCGGCTCGGGATTCCTATCACTCTTTCCGCCGTGTACATCGAGGTTTCGCGACGCCTGAACTTCCCCATTGCGGGAGTCGGGATGCCCGGACATTTCATCGTGAAGTACTTCGATCCGGCACAGGAGTTCTTTATCGACCCTTACAACCGAGGTGAAATCCTCACCCGCGACGATTGCCGCGAGCTGCTGCATAAAAGGTATGGTGATGCGCTGGAATTCAGCGATCGGCTGCTGGCGCGGGTCACCAATCGCCAGATCCTGTGGCGCATGCTGAACAATTTAAAGGACATTTACCTGAAGGGTCATGCCATCGACAAATGTTTGCTGATCGTCGACATGATGCTCATGGTCGATTCGGAAGATCTCGTCCAGTTCCGCGATCGCGGGCTGCTGCGGCTGCAATTGCGGCAGTTCGAGGGGGCCGGAAAAGATCTCGAGCACTACCTGCAACACGCGCCTAATGCGGAAGACCGCGAAGAGATTGAGGGCCACGTGAAGGAACTCAAGCGGATTCGCGCCATGATGAATTAATAAGCCCGCTTTTCAGGTAAAATCGTCTGTTTATGCGGACTCGGGTGGCCGACGCCAGGCGGTTTGTGATCAAGCTTGGCTCCAATTTATTCTTCAATGACGCCGGCGCGATTGCGCTCGGGCGCATCTTTTCGTTCATCGAAGATATTGCCGCCGCCCGCGTCAGCGGACGCCAGATTATCATCGTTTCATCCGGCGCCGTGGCCCTCGGGGCGGATGCCCTGAAGATGAAATCCTCCGGCGCTTCCCTGGCGCAGAAGCAGGCTTTGGCTGCGATCGGGCAGAGCCGGTTGATGAATCTTTACGAACAGGGCTTTGCGAAATACGATCTGACGGCCGCACAGGTCCTGCTGACGGAAGAGGACTTCTCGAGCCGCAAGCGCTACCTCAATTTACGGCACACGCTGACCACTTTGCTCGATATGGGCGTGATTCCCATCATCAACGAGAACGACACCGTATCGACCACCGAGCTCGAGGTTACCGATCGCAGCCGGAGCTTCGGCGACAACGACAAACTCAGTGCTCTCGTCATGAGCAAGCTCGAGGCCCACGTTCTGATCCTGCTTTCCGATGTTGACGGCCTGTTCACCGATAACCCGAAAGAGAATCCGGATGCGGAATTCATTTCCGAGATCCAGGAGATCACCGCCGATATCGAAGCGGTAGCAGGCCGGAAGTCCGCTCGCGGGCGTGGCGGCATGGCAACGAAGCTTCAGGCGGCGCGTATTGCGATGAATTCCGGCGGAATCGCGATCATCGCGAATGGCCTCAAGTCCGGCATCCTCGGACGGGTGCTGAAGGGTGAAGACGACGGCACGCTGTTCGTCGGCAAAAGCACGTCGCTGTCCGAAAAGCGCCGCTGGATCGCATTTGCGTCATCGGTATCGGGTCGGATTCACATCAACGAAGGCGCCATGGACGCGATTACGAAAAAGAACGCCAGCCTGCTATATGCGGGCGTGACGCGCATTGAAAACGACTTTGAACACGGAGACGTGGTCTCGATCGTTGGCCCCGACGGACAGGAGATCGGCCGCGGCATTGTGAATTATTCCAGCGCCGATGCTTCAAAGCTGGTTGGCAAACATTCGGATGATATTGCGCGGCTGGCCACGTCCAAGAACTACGACGCATTCATCACGAGGAATAACATCGCGTTGCTGGCAGAACGTTAAAACATTTGGGATCTATGAACACCACACGAGAACAGGCGGAGCGCGCCAGGAAAGCGTTCCTCAAATTATCGACGAACGTCGACCGGACCTCCGTTCTTAAAGAGATTGCTGCCGCGCTGCGGGACAACGCGGACACCATCTTCGAGGCCAACCAGAAGGACTTGAATGCCGCTAAGGCGGCAGGCGTCGCCGAGCCATTGGCGAAGCGTCTGGTGTTGAACGAGCCGAAGCTTCGCGATGTGATTACCGGTATCGACCACATCGCGAAGATGGAAGACCCGGTCGGGCGCGTCGCCGCCGAGACGGAACTCGACGACGGTCTTATTCTCAAGAAAGTTCAGGTACCGATTGGCGTCCTGGCGATGATTTACGAATCCCGACCGGATGCCGGGCCGCAGATCGCCTCGCTGGCAATTCGCAGCGGTAACGCACTACTGCTCAAGGGCGGCCGCGAGGCTGCACACACCAATGCGGCAATCGGCGCGATCATTCGAAAAGTTCTTGCCGGGCATGGGGTCGAGGACGCCGTGCAGTTGGTGTCGTCCCGGGAAGAAATTGCCGAACTGCTGAAGATGGATGATCTCATCAACCTGGTCATCCCGCGCGGCTCGAACGAGATGGTGCGCAGCATCCAGCAAAGTACGAAAATTCCAGTACTCGGGCACGCGGATGGCGTTTGTCACGTCTACATCGACGAGTTTGCCGACCCGGAAAAGGCGGCGCGCATCGCCGTCGATTCGAAAGCTCAATATCCGGCGGTGTGCAACGCGGCCGAGACTTTACTGGTTCATGCCGGATTCGGCAGCCGTGAGAAAGTGCTGCAAGCCCTCAAAAATGCCGGGGTCGAACTGCGGGATTCGGGGTTCGGAGCGGAGTATCTCGATCTGATTATGAACGTGAAGGTCGTCGAGAGCCTGGATGAAGCGATTGACCACATTCATAAGTACGGTTCTGCCCATACCGACTGCATCGTGACAGAAAACGGTGAGAATGCCCGGCGTTTCCTGAATGAAGTCGATTCCGCAGGGGTTTACTGGAATGCGTCGACGCGATTCGCCGATGGATTCCGCTACGGCTTCGGCGCGGAAGTCGGCGTCAGCACGAACAAAACTCACGCTCGCGGGCCAGTGGGAGTCGAGGGATTGCTGATTTATAAGTACCAGCTGATCGGAAATGGCCACGTCGTCGCGACGTATACCGGTCCGAACGCGAAGCCCTTCCGCCATAGAAGCCTTCCCGTCTGACAATCCTTGCAGGAAAAAGCCTGGTGTGTGTGCCTGACCGTCCCCGCCTGAGTCAGGCGGGGACGCACTCGCGAAGCGAGGGCTGGGGCGGTCTGTTCAAAGACGAACAGTACCGCTTAATTCGGTGCGCTTCGCGAGCATTAGGAGGAGCGCGCTACGCGCGAACTTTGAACAGATATTTAGGCTTCGCCCTGTCGGGCTCGCGCTCCGCCCCGCCCCGCCTAACTTAGGCGGGGAATAGCTGAGCTCAGGTTGTCCTCGAATCCACGTCTCCATACGTTACCGTAATTCCGAAAATCACTACACAGGCGGGGACCGGGTTTACACCTGCAACCGCAGGTTGTTTTTCATCGCCATACCCGTACAATCCCGATCCTCTTGGCAACCCGTCTGCACGATGGGTACTAGGAAAGGCGGAGGCAGATAGCTTCTATGTCCGAATTCGACCCCACAAACATGTCGTCCCCGGAGGTGCAGCGGCTGGTGCAGGAGTTGAAGATAGAGAATGAAGCACTTCGGAAGGCGGCTGCCGAATCGGCCGAAGCGCGGGACCGTTACTTCGACTTGTACGAATTCGCTCCAATGGGCTATGTGACCGTGGGAAAGGACGGCGTCATCTTCGAAAGCAATCGGACGGCGGCCGAGATGCTGCACATCGATCGGCCGTCTTTATTGCACCGCAATCTTTCGAACTTCATCAGCCGCGAATCTCAGGCTAAATGGTACGCGTACCGGCAAGCGATGTTCTCGACGGGAACGCAACAGGTCTGCGAACTTGCGATGGAACGTGCTGACGGTGGCCATCTGGCGGTCCGGGTAGCCGGGATTGCGATGGGTCGCGCGGAGAACAGGCGCTGTCGTACCGCACTTGTCGACATTACGGGTCAGCCGCGCGTCGAAGAAGAGATCAGCTTTTCTGAAACAAAGTCCTCAGGAATTCTGTCGATTTCAACAGACGCAATAGTCTCGATAGACGAGGACCAGCGCATCACTCTGTTCAATGAAGGCGCCGAAAAAATCTTCGGTTACTCGCAGACAGAGGTGATCGGGTCACCCCTGGACATCCTGGTGCCGGAACGACTTCGAGCCATCCATCGTCAACATGTCAACGGGTTCATGACGGGCCTGGAGTACGCACGGCGAATGGGTAGCCGAAGCCGCAGCATCACCGGCCTGCGCAAGTCCGGTGAAGAGTTCCCGATGGATGCATCCATCTCCAAGCTCGAGGTCGAAGGTAAGCAGGTAATGACCGCCACGGTCCGCGATGTTACCGAGGAAAGACGAATCGAGAGCGAGCAGCGATTTCTGGCCGAGGTCGGATCCGTACTGGCGTCTACACTGGATTATGGGGAAACACTGACGAACATCGCCAAACTGGCCGTTCGCGAACTCGGCGATTTCTGCACCGTGGATGCCGTTGAACCGGAGGCCAGAATCCGAAGACTCAAAGTCGTCAGCCGGGATGAATCGAGAACCTCGGTCTGTGAGTGGCTGATGCACCTTCCGCTGCGCCAGGGCTACCGGATCATCCGGCCGGTTATTCAGAACAAGCGGCCACTCCTCATCGAACATCTCTCGCCAGACAGAGTATTGCCTTTTACGTATCAAGTCTCCGCTGTTCGCAGACTTCACGAGGCCGGATTCCACTCTCTTCTGGCCGTGCCCCTCTTAAGCCGGGGCAACCTCTTTGGAGTCATAACAGTGATTTCGGCATCAGCCTCTCGAACTTACGGACCCGCCGACGTCAGGCTGGCGGAAGAACTTGCAAGCCGGGCCGCGTTTTCGCTGGAAAACGCACGCCTGTTCGGCGAAGCGCGGAGCGCCGTCAAGACGCGTGAAAACGTGCTCGCGATCGTTTCGCACGATCTGATGGGGCCCGTGACGACCATAGGCCTCGCGGCCCACATGCTCAGCAAATTCGATTGCATAGACGGAGGGAAGATCCGCAGTCTCGCAAGCACCATTCAGCGTGGCGCCGATCGGATGCAGCTGCTGATTTCAGATCTGCTCGACGTAGCCAGACTTCAAAGCGGAACGTTCGCGATCAGGCGCTCCGCCGGCACAGTGAATCAGGCAGCTGGTTCGGTAATCGACGGTTTGAAACTCATGGCCGAAGCCAAACACCAAACCCTCGAACTTCATTTGCGCGACGATCTGCCAAAAGTTGCAGTTGACGTGCAGCGCATTGGACAGGTGCTGGCGAACCTGGTGGGAAACGCGATCAAGTTTACCCCGGAGGGGGGAACAGTCCGCGTTTCCGCCCAGCAGCGAGGCAATGAACTCGTCGTGACTGTGGCTGATACAGGACCTGGAATTCCATCGGAGCACCTGTCCAAAGTCTTTGACTGGTTCTGGCAGGTCCAGGGAACGAAGCAAATCGGCAGCGGCCTGGGATTATCCATCGCCAAGGGCATCGTCGAAGCTCACGGCGGAAAGATCTGGGCTGAGAGCCAGCCAGGTAAAGGCACTGCGGTCTCATTCACCCTCTCTGTGGCTAGTGATGATATTCGCGGCCTTGCCGCATAGAAAGTTACTGCTGATGCTTTCACTAACCCGGCTGAAGCGCTTTGGAATAGCCGTCGTGGGCGTTTTGCTCATAGCCGCGCTGCGCCTTGCCCTCGACTCTGTTCTGCGGGAAGACCTGCCTCTATTCTTCTTCGTGGTCCCCATCATCGTGGCCGGCTGGTGCGGAGGGTTGTGGCCGGGGCTCCTGGCCACCGGTCTTTCGTTATTCCTCGGTGACTACCTGTTTTTGTCCCGCGCGGGTTCGATCTTTCATCACGGGAGTCATCTGAATTACATGCGAGCCGCTACTCTGGCATTTACCGGAATAGGTTTCAGCATCCTGTTCGAGAGGAACCGAAGAGCCGTTCGCGCATTGCATGAAAGCCGGCGGCTCGCCCGGAATGCCGAAGCGAAAGCTAATTTCATGGTTCAGTTGAATGAAGCGCTGCTACTGCTGGAGACGCCTGAGCAGATTATGGCGACCTCCGTGCAGATGCTGGGCGAATATCTCAAGGTGGATCGCTGCGGGTATGCCGAAATCGACCATGACAAAGATCAGTTCGTGGTCAAGGCCGAATATATCGGCGGCGCCGTCTCGAGCATCCTCGGCTGCTACACGCTGTCCGACTTCGGTCAAAACGAACAACAGATTCTTAAGGACCACAGCGCATACGTCGTCTCGGATATCGAAGCCGAACCGCCCGCTGGAGCGGACCTGGCACTCTACCGCCGGGGACAAATCCGCTCGCTCGTGTGTGTACCGTTGAAGACGAACGGCGAGTTCCTGGCGAGAATGGCCGTCCACCACAGCACGCCACGCCGTTGGTCGAGTGAAGAAATCGGTCTGATAACCGCCGTGGCAAACCGCTGCTGCGAATCAGTGGAGCGCGCCAGAGCGGTCCGGGCCGTGAAGGATAACGAGGAGCGCTACAGAGCCTTTATCGCGAACAGTTCCGAAGGGATCTGGCGATTTGAGCTCGAACAGCCGATCCCCGCAACACTGAACGACGACGAGCAAATCGCGCTTTTTTTTCAATTCGCCTATCTTGCCGAATGTAACGATGCGATGGCGCGCATGTATGGCTACGAAACCGCTCATCAGATACTCGGCGCAAGGATCGGAGACCTGCTCGTGAAATCCGATCCGCAAAACATTGCGTTCCTCATCGCCTTCAAACGTTCCGGTTACCACATCAGCGATGTCGAGACACGCGAAGTCGACAGATACGGCAAGACAAAATACTTCCTGAATAATCTGACGGCCATTCTGGAGAATGGAGCGATCGTCCGGGGCTGGGGAACGCATCGCGACGTGACAAACCAGAAGTCTGCAGGTGAAGCGTTGCGCGTCAGCGAGGAGCGATTTGCCAAGGCTTTCTACGCGGGTCCGGACGCCATGCTCATCAGCCGTATCAGCGACGGGACCATTCTTGAAGCGAATGACAAATTTGTGGCGCTGTCCGGGTATAGCCGGACTGAGTTGATGGGAAAGAGTCCTGCTCTGCTGAACCTGTTCGTCGACTCCGCTGACCGCGATCGCGCGCTAGCCATGCTCAAGGAAAACAGTTGCGTTCGTGATCTGGAGTTCCCGATGAGGCGAAGATCGGGCGAAATCCGCAACATCCTGTTTTCAGCCGAGCCGCTCGACTTACACGGCGAACATTGCTGGCTGACGATCGGCCGGGATATAACCGAGCGCAAGCAGGCGGAGGCGGAACGCGACCGGCTGCTGGCCCAGGAGAAAGATGCGCGGGAGCAGGCAGAAGCGGCAAACCGGATCAAAGATCAGTTCCTCTCGACGATGTCACATGAGTTGCGCACACCGCTGACCTCGATCATCGGCTGGGCACGAATGCTGATGAAGAACACTCTATCGGAGTCTCAGTCGCGGCATGCGATTGAAGTCATCGAAAAAAATGCCGATTCACAGTCGCGGCTGGTCAATGACATCCTCGACGGTTCCCATATCATCGACGGCAAAATCAAGCTGGATTGCAGACAAATGGCGCTTGAACCGATCGTGCAGGGTGCGCTCGACACCTTACGGGCGGCTGCAAGCGCCAAAAGAATTGCGGTGCGGGTCGTGACCGACGGGCCGGTCACCGTCATTCGAGGCGACCGCGACCGTCTGCATCAGGTCTTCTGGAACCTGTTGTCAAACGCAATCAAGTTCACCAACGAAGGCGGGACAATCGAGGTTGCATTGCGCCAGTCCGGCAATCATGTCGAGATCTCGGTTGCCGATACCGGCATTGGCATTGACGCGGATTTTCTGCCTTATGTCTTCGATCGATTCCGCC
Source organism: uncultured Acidobacteriota bacterium (assembly GCA_963738025.1). GTDB lineage: Bacteria > Acidobacteriota > Terriglobia > 20CM-2-55-15 > 20CM-2-55-15 > 20CM-2-55-15. Next base: position 550,684 of record CAVTWA010000006.1, read on the forward strand.
AGGGCGACAGCACATCCACCAGACGATACGGAGGGACGGGACTCGGCCTGACTATCGTGCGTCACATCGTCGAACTGCACGGCGGCACCGTGTCGGTTTCGAGCCAGGGTAAAGGCCGCGGCTCGACCTTCACCGTTAGAATTCCCCTCACGGGTGCCGAATCGACGGAGCGATTGCCGGAGCGCAAACTGGAAACCGAGACGAAACCGCTGGCCAGGGCGGCCGCGGCCGGACAGCCGCAGCCGAGATTACAAGGAGTGCGGGTCCTGGCTGTGGAAGACGATCCGGACACGCTCGATATGCTGAAAGTCGTTCTGGCCGACAGCGGCGCCGAGGTGATGACGGCTGCTTCGGCGTCCGAAGCGCTCAGCACTCTCGACCGCTGGCGTCCGAATGCGCTGATCTCCGATCTGGCGATGCCCGATCAGGACGGCTACGATTTCATCGCCCAGGTACGCTCGCGCCGCCCGGACCAGGGTGGCGACATCCCGGCCGCCGCCCTCAGCGCATACGCAACGGAGGAAGATCGCAGTCGTGCCCGGGCTGCCGGGTTCCAGATGCACGTTGCAAAACCCGTCGATCCTGACCAGTTGATCGACGCCGTCGCTGACCTGGCGGGCCTGTCTGACGGTAAGCGTGAATAAGCCACGAATTAAACGAATTCAAATTCGTTTAATTCGTTCAATTCGTGGCTTATTCACTCCCCGATCATGAAGGGATGTTGTACTTCTGCATGTAATGACGGAAGGATCGATAGGACATCCGCAGAAGTTCGGCCGCCTTGACCTGGACACGGTCTGTCCGGCGAAGGGCTTCCTCGAGGAAGCCTTTTTGAAGAGCCTCGACATATGCCTCGAGATCGAGTCCTTCGTCCGGCAGGTTCGTCAGCGCACGCATCCGGGAATGGGTAGCAACGCTTTCCGGCAGATGCTGGGCGGAGAGTTCATTCGACATTTCCAGGATGAAGGCGCGTTCCATCGCATTTTCGAGTTCGCGGACATTCCCGGGCCAGTCATAGCCTTCCAGTTTCTTGAGCGCTTCGGCGGAAATGCGGTCGATCTTTTTGCCCATGGAGCCATTCAGGCGGGTAAAGAAGTGATCGGCCAGCAGCGGGATATCGTCGCGGCGATGGCGTAAAGGCGGCAGTTCGAGCGGAATGACGCTGATGCGATAAAACAGATCCTCGCGAAACTGATTTTCGGCCACCATCCCTGAAAGATCCCGATTGGTCGCAGCGATGATTCGTACGTCTACTGCGATTTCCTCAGTGCCGCCGACGCGGCGGATGGTCCGCTCCTGCAGAACGCGCAGCAGCTTGACCTGCATCGCGGGACTCGTCTCTCCGACTTCGTCCAGGAAAATCGTGCCCTTATCTGCAACCTCAAAAAGTCCCTTTTTATTTGCCACGGCGCCGGTAAACGAGCCGCGCATATAACCGAACAGTTCGCTTTCAAGCAGAGTATCGGTAAAGGCGCCGCAGTTGACGGACACAAAGGAGTCCTCGGCGCGCGGACTGTTCAGATGAATCGCCTTCGCCACAAGTTCTTTTCCGGTTCCACTCTCGCCCGTGATGAGAACGGTGCTGTTGGTGGCGCTCACCACTTCGATCATCTTGAAGAGCTCCTGCATCTTCTTGCTCTTCCCGATGAGATTGCCCATCCCATGGACTTTCTTGAATTCGCGGCGCAGGTACGTGTTCTCTTCACGGAGACGCCGGTTCTCGAGCGCGCTGTGGACAACCAGCTTCAGCTCTTCCATGAAGTTTTCGGTCTTCAGGATGTAATCGAAGGCGCCCATCTTCAGCGCCTGAATCGCTGTCTCGGCGCTGGCAAAGGCCGTAAGCAGGATGAATTGGCCGCTGAAGGTCGTCTGGCGGAGTTCTCGCAGGAATTCGATACCCGACATGTCCGCCATCTTGATGTCGGAGATAATCAGATCGAATTCCGCGGTCTTGAGGTTTGTCAGTCCTTCTTCGGCGCTCGCGGCACTCACAACGGCGAAGCCTTCCTTCTTCAGGAAGATTTCGAGTAATTCCCGCAACGAGCGCTCGTCGTCAACAATCAGGATTTTCGCGCGTTTTTGCATTTAGAGATCAATGATGAAGGTTGTTCCCACGCCCTTTCGGGACCGCACCGATATCGTGCCGTTATGGGCAGTGATGATTTGATACACGATTGGAAGCCCTAGGCCGGTCCCATTCCGGAACGACGAATTAAACGGAACGAACAACCGTTTCATCTCCTCCTCGCCAATACCGACCCCGGTATCGCCGAATTGGATCATTGTTTTTCCAGTTCGTCCTTCCAGAGAGATCGACAGGGTTCCGCCATTCGGCATTGCTTTGAAAGCATTCGAGGCGAGATTGTAGAACACCTGCCTCATCATGCTTTCATCGACATTCATTCGGACCGGGCGCAGCCAGGTTTCAATCCGGTGTTCCTGCTTGAGCTCCGGGCTGTTTCGCATCAGCTTTACCGTTTCGGAAATCAATTCCGCCAGATCGGCCTCCTTGAGATTCGGCGACAACGGCCGGGCATAGCCAAGGAAGTCCGAAATGGTACGGTTCAGCCGATCCGTCTCACGTGTAATGATCTCGATCAGTTGATTCTGATCGGCAGAAAGCTGGAGATCCGACCGTAGAAGTTTGAACGACCCGGCAATCGACGCAAGCGGGTTGCGGATCTCGTGAGCGATACCGGCCGACATTGCGCCAATCGCCGCCATCTGTTCTTTCTGGCGCATTCGCCGTTCCAGGACGCGTAATTCTGTAACGTCCTCGAAATTCCAGACATAGCCCGCCGTGTTCTTTTCGTCGATCATGACGGGCGAAACCGAAAACCGGAGGTTCAGCATTACACCATCATCGCGGGTCATGGGAATTTCAAACTGCCCCAAAGCGATCTTCGGCGGCATTCCCGGGAACAACTGCCAGATCGTGAGACGCAGCGCATCGTCGGTGCGGTAACCGGACATCTCCTCGGCCGCACGATTGAACAGGTAAATGCGGCCTTCCGTGTCGGTGGTGATCAGTCCCGTACCGAGACTGTCCATGACGCGGTCGCTGAACGCCTGGAGAAACGCAACCGTTCCGGTCGATCTTTGAAGCTCGACGCCAGTGCGTCTCCAGCTTTCCGCCAGAAAGTTCGAGAGAAAGGCAACCGAACAGAAGCCGAAGATATTGAGGCTGATGATGTACTGCAGCGATGACAGCTCGGGCCAGACAGTGGTGGTCGTTTTTACATAGTGAAAATAGCCGAGATCCATGTGGGCAAAATGCAGTACAGAGCTCGCCGTGCCGGCCAGGAATGCGCCACGACGCTCCAGCAGGATGCTCGACATGACGATTTCAAGAAAATAGAGGGACGAGAAATAACTGTCGACGCCGCCGGTCCGGTTCACCATCCATGTGATGAGCAGGAGATCGGTGGCAATCTGGAAGTAGGACTGCCAGACGTACGATTCGTTGAGTCTCAGCAGACCGAACCAGCAGGCGGACAGCGCATAGACAGCGCCCAGAAGGACCAGCAGATCGACAGGCGTGTCGGTTTTGAAGAGTTCGGCAACTACGAAGATCGTGAAGAGAACGAGCCGGGCATAAATCAGCCGCAGAAGCCACCTGCGGCGATCCATGATGGCTGACTCGGCCATGTAAAGTTACCGGCTGCGGCCTGTTGGCCTTACGCCCTCTCCGCTCATTATTTGCTCAGCTGTCCGACGAGCGTAAAGATCGGCAGGTACATCGAAATAACGATACCGCCGACGATCACGCCCAGCACCACGATCATCATCGGTTCCATCGCCGTCATGAGGTCGGCCACTGCGGCGTCCACCTCTTCTTCGTAGAAATCAGCGATCTTCGTCAGCATCGTTTCGAGAGCTCCGGCCTGTTCGCCGACGCCGATCATGGAAACGACCATGCTCGGAAACACCCCCGACGCCTTCAACGGATCGACGATGGTGCGGCCTTCTTCAATGGCCTTCTTAACGCTGAGAATAGCTTCTTCGACAATAGCATTACCCGCCGTCGATGCCGTAATTTCCAGACAATCCAGAATCGGAACGCCGCTGGCAATCAACGTCGCCATGGTGCGCGTGAAACGGGCTACTGCGATTTTGCGCAAAAGCGGTCCGAAGATGGGAGCTTTCAGCAAATACTTGTCGACCGAGTAACGGCCGCCGGGAGTGGCGTAGTAGGTTTTGAAACCGAACATCAGCAGACCGATGCCGATGGCGAGCAGAATTCCATAATTGCCGACGAACTTACTGGCACCGATGACGATGCGCGTCGGCAGCGGCAAATCGACATTCATGCTCTCAAAGAGTTCGGTAAAAGCCGGAACGACTTTCCACAGAATCAGAGTGATGACACCGCCGGCGATGACCACAACCGCGATCGGGTAAACCATGGCGGATTGCACGGCGCGTTTCAGTTTCACCGCCTTTTCGATATAGACGGAGAGGCGCTGAAAAATGGTGTCGAGAATACCGCCGGTTTCGCCGGCGGCCACCATGTTCGTGTAGAGCGAATCGAATACCTTCGGATAATTCTTCATCGACTGGGCGAGGCTGTTCCCCGACTCGACTTCCGTCGTGACGCCCTTGATGGCGGCGGCGAATTTCTTGTTCTCCTGCGTGTCGGCGAGAATCTGCAAGCACTGGACGAGAGGCACGCCGGAGTCGATCATGACCGAAAATTGCCGGGTGAAGACGGCGATGTCCTTCGCTGTAGGATTTCCGCCGAATTCCAGTTTCGCAAGACCGCCACCGGCCTTCTTTTCCGAAGCGTCCACCAGCAGAATCTGCTCGCGCCGGAGCGCCAGCGCCAGCGCCTGCCGGCTATCGGCGCTGCGTTCGCCGGAAACCTTTTCGCCCTTGCGATTCTGGCCCTTGAATGTAAACACCGCCATAAATGGTCACCATACCCCTGACGCGGCATTGTACTAAGTGAGCAAAAAGACAAGAGATTTTTTTAAACTCAACGAAATCCTTGAATCCGCCCAGTCCCCGGGTTAGCGGGATCGGATAAGCCACGGATTGAACGGATTCAACGGATTGCAATCCGTTGAATCCGTTCAATCCGTGGCTTATCAACTCCAGCGGGACCGGGTTCGGCTACAATACTGGACCATGAAGGTGCCCCACAGCGCACGGCTCTATGCTGCAGGCTTGTTTCTGCTGGCACTGGTGCTGCTGGTGTTTGCTCAGGCCGCTTTCAACCTGAATCCCCTGTTCAGCCCGACACATCCGAACCAGATCCTGCTGCTGTACACGCTGTCCACCTTCATCGTTCTCGTGTTACTGGTGTTTGGCTTCGTCCTGCTGCGCAATCTGGTGAAACTGTGGGTCGAACGCAAACAGCAGAAGCCGGGTTCCAAGTTCAAAACCAGCCTTGTCGTATCGTTGATATCTTTGACGCTGATCCAGGCCGTGTGCCTGTTTTTGTTCGCCTTCGGGCTGATCAACCGGCAACTCGACAAGTGGTTCAGTGTGCCTGTAGATGAGATTTTCAGCGCCACCACGGACATGACGATCGAGTGGCAGCACGAACACGAATCCCTGGCGCGAAGTCTTCTTACCCAGCTGGGGCGCGATCCTCAGCAGGACCTGGAACAATTGCGGCAGACCTTTCACGTCCAGGCGTTCATCGTCCTGGACGAGAATGGGCAGATCGTGCGCTCGGCAGCCGCCGCGGGATTTGCCGCAGCCGACGTTACAAAACCGATTCAGGCTGTGATTCGAAACCGCGACGAAGCGTTTTTGAATGCCGCTTCCTATTGGGCCGGCATCCAGCGCGGTACGGGAGCGCAAAAGAACCTGGTTTTCGCAGCGTTTTTTCCAACCCCGGCACGAATCACGGAACTGAACGCCAAGATCGGCGCGGAACGCGAGTACTACATTTCACTCGCCCAGAAAAAAGTGGCGTACCGCGATAACTACATCATCATTCTGCTGCTGGTAACGGTGCTGGTTCTGTTTGCGGCAGTGTGGGTCGGCCTGTACTGGTCCAGGCGTATCACCGTGCCGATCGAAGCGCTTTCCGAAGCGACTCGCGAAATTTCCGCGGGCAACCTCGGACACCGGCTCGATGTTCAAGCACAAGACGAACTGGGACTGCTCGTGACGCTGTTCAATGACATGGCAGAGCAGCTTCAGGTCACCACACGCGAGCTGGAAGCGCGCCGCCGCTACATGGAAATCATTCTGGAGAGTATTCCCACCGGTGTCGTTTCCGTGGATCCGGATCTGCGCGTCAACAAAGTGAATCGTGCGGCGCGCACGATGTTTTCCTCGGAGACTGCCTCGAGCCTGGATCAGATTTTTGGACAGGATGCGGATTCGATTCGCGAATTGCTCGCGGCATCGGAAACGACTGCCATTACGAGGGAGATCAAATTCAATTCTCATGGGCGTCCCGCGCACAGCGCGGTCACCGCAACGCGTTTGACCGGAGGAGGATTCGTTCTCGTCATCGAGGACTTGACCGAAGTGGCACGCGCGCAGAAGGCAAGCGCATGGCGCGAAGTGGCGCGCAGGCTTGCACACGAAATTAAAAATCCGTTGACGCCGATTCAGCTTTCCGCCGAGCGGATTTCCCGGAATATCGGGCGCCTGCCTGCCGCGCCGCAGCGTGTGACGGCTGTTATCGACGAGTGCGTGTATACGATCGTCGAAGAGGTCTCGAGCCTCAAGAATCTGGTGGATGAGTTTGTGCGCTTTGCCCGGCTTCCTGCGGTTTCGCGAATTCCAAACAGCATGAAAGATCTGGTCGAGAAGACGCTGGCTCTCTACGAGGGTCGTCTCGACAACGTGACCGTCAGTATCGACATTCCTGCGCATCTGCCGCCAATCCTGATGGACTCCCTGCAGATGAAACGGGTGCTGATCAATCTCCTCGACAATGCACTCGAAGCGCTCTCCGGCGAAACCAACCAGGAACTTAGTCTTCGCTGTGAACTGACTCGCGATGAGACAATGGCACGCTTGACAATCACCGACACCGGTCGCGGTATCGCGTCCGAAGATCGCGAGCGGCTCTTCATGCCGTACTTTTCGACCCGCAAGAACGGAACCGGACTCGGTCTTGCAATATCGAGCCGGATTGTTGCCGATCATGGCGGCTATATTGGCGTGGAGCCCAATTCGCCGAAAGGCACGCGATTTGTTGTTGAATTACCAGTATGCCCAGAATCCTCATTGTCGATGACGAGCCCGGCATCCGGCAGTCGTTAAAAGGCGTCTTCGAAGACGAGGGCTTCACCACTGAAGTCGTCTCTTCCGGTGAAGACTGTCTGAAGCGATTCGAGCACACGTCCTATGACCTCGTGCTCCTGGATATCTGGCTTCCGGGCATCGACGGCCTCGAGACGCTGCGAAAGCTGCGGGAGAAATCGCCGCGCACACACGTGATCATGATTTCCGGCCATGCCACCATCGCAACGGCCGTCAGTGCAACCAAGCTTGGCGCGTTCGACTTCATCGAAAAACCGTTATCGCTGGAACACACCCTTTTGACTGCGCGCAACGCGCTGTCTCATCGCAGACTCCAGCAGACTAACGACCTGCTTCGGCATCAACTGGAAGAGCGTTTTCACATCGTCGGTGAAAGCATTCCGATCAAAGCTCTGCGCAAACAGATTGCCATCGTGGCTCCGACCAACAGCCGCGTTCTGATCTACGGTGAAAGTGGAACCGGCAAGGAACTCGTCAGCCGGAATATTCACTTCATGAGCAACCGCGCCAACGCACCTTTCGTTGAAGTGAATTGTGCAGCGATCCCCGAAGAACTCATCGAGAGCGAGTTGTTCGGACACACGAAAGGATCGTTTACAGGCGCCAGCGAGTCCAAGAAGGGCAAATTTGAATTAGCCGACGGCGGCACGCTGTTTCTCGACGAAATCGCCGATATGTCGATCAAGACCCAGGCTAAAGTCCTTCGTGTTCTTGAAGAACACAGCTTTCAACCGATCGGCGCGCCTGCCGGCATCCGGGTTGACGTCCGCGTCATCACGGCGACCAACAAAAACCTGCAGAGCGAAATCGGCGCGGGCCGCTTCCGGGAAGATCTGTTTTACCGGCTCAATGTCATTCCCTTCTTCGTTCCACCGCTGCGCGAACGCCGGGAGGACATCCCCATCCTTGCGCGGTATTTCATGAGAGTGTTTTCCGCCGAGCACGGACGTGGTCCTAAAGACTGCTCCTCCGATGCGCTCGACATGCTCGTCGATTATTCGTGGCCCGGCAATGTCCGCGAGTTGCGCAACGAGATCGAGCGACTGGTTATCATGGTACAAAACGACGTCATTCAGGCCGACGACCTTTCCCTTCCCAACGGAACCGGTTCCACCCGTGCGTCTACACTCCACGAAGCCAGGGCACAATACGAACGCGAGTTCATCCTGTCAAAACTCAAAGAGAACAACTGGAATATCTCGCAGACGGCCAGGCTGTTGGGACTCGAGCGAAGCTATCTGTACCGGAAGATGAAGAATTACGGTATCGAGAAATAGCGAAAGAAACCGGAAGACTCGCAGTAGTTGACCCGCAAATGTTTTGCCGGTCGCAAACTCCCGCCCCAAGCCAGAGCCTGTCCAAGTAATGTCTGTATGCTTTTCCTAGAATGAAATACTAGCGGGCACAGACCAGAGCTGTCCAAGACAAAGCCCCATGCAGGGATGAGGGTGCCCCCAGTCCCCGCCTAAGTTAGGCGGGGATGCCCTTCGCGCAGCGAGGGCTGGGGCGGTCTGTTCAAAGTTCGCGCGCAGCGCGCTCCTTATGGATTTCCGCGAAGCGATCCTTGTTCTAATCGGTGCGCTACGCGAATGTCTATAAGGAGCGCGCTTCGCGCGAACGTTGAACAGACCGCCCCGCCGCTGCGCGGCACCCCGCCTAACTTAGGCGGGGATTGGACTCCCTCGCATTCACTTCAGCTTGGCGCCGAAACTGGACTACAACCAATTTACACAAACGCAAACCTCCTGGATCTTGCGGTTTCTTTCCCGGCCTTTTAGAAGGTTCTGAAGTTGGTGAACTGCAGCTCCACGCCGAAATCCGAAGAGCGCAGCAACTGCATGGCTTCCTGAAGCAGATCGCGGCTCTTCCCGCTGACGCGTACAAGGTCGCCCTGAATGGAAGCCTGGACTTTGATTTTGCTGTCCTTGATCTTCTTGACGATTTCCTTCGACTTCTCGATGGGGATTCCGGACTGAATCGTGATCTCCTGACGGACTGTCGATCCGAACGACGCAACGATCGGGCCATAGGAGAAGTTCTTCAGGGGCACCTTACGCTTGGCCAGCTTTTGCTGCAGGACTTCCACCACCGCCTTCAGCTTGAAATCATCGATACTGTTGATGACGAATTTTTTATCCTTTTCGTTGAGTTCAATTTCCGATTTGGAATCCTTCAGATCGAATCGGGTCAGGACTTCTTTACGCGCCTGTTGAGCAGCGTTTAACACTTCTGGCATATCCACCACGGACACTACGTCAAAACTATTGTCAGGCATACGAACAAGTATAGAGAAAGCATGCGTACAATATAACCATGAAGCTTGCCAGCCTGATCCGGCTTCGCTGTCCGCTCTGCGGAGAAGGGAGATTGTTTCAAGGATATTTCGATAGTCCTCAACGGTGCCCGAGCTGCGGATACTTCTTCATGCGCGAGAGCGGATATTTTCTGCCGCACGTTCCGATCGGCTACGCATTCACGGTCCTGGCTTCTCTCGGCTCGTGGCCGATCCTGCGCTACGTCTTTGGAATCCACAGCGCGGCCGTGCTGCTGAGCATCATGGTCACGGTAGCGGTGCTATTCGGGATATGGTTTGTCCGTTACTCCAAGGCGCTGTGGCTGGCGATCGACCTCACTTTGCATCCCCCGGCATCAGACGATTTCGAAGCCCGCGGCCGGAAGGAATGAAGTCCCTCCAGGCAGGAAACTGAAATTTATTGTCGAATCTCGAAGTCGATCGACTGGGCGGCGGTGCGCTCTTTCTCATTGCGCAGTTTGTCCGCAATCAGGATTTGCAATACATATTGGCCGGGAGGTATCTGAGTCAATTGCATGTGCCCGGCTCCCAGAAGGCGTTTAGGGTTTTCCTGCTTATCTGCAATCACGTTTGATGGCATCGATGCATAAACCTGACGCCCGTCGCGAAACAGCCGGACTTGCCCTTCCAACTGAGGTGTCTTATCGCTGCCGGAGCGGGCATTCAGAATTTGATATGCGTAAACAATGGCCGTCCCCGGTTTGAAAATGCGCACCGCAGGCGTGCTGTCCGGGTCATCGGCGGCAACGACCCCTTCCGCGGAAACTGCCGGCGGCTGCGTCTGGGGCTGATCCGCGCCCAGCATGATGCCGGACAATTGCAACCGGTCCTTGCTGACGTCCGGGATGTCGATGAATTGCGTCGCGCTGCCGAGCTGCTGAGTCGCGTCGTCACGAAGCACGACGCGCATTTGATACGGTCCGGCTTTTTTTACCGGCACATGGGCGGAATAAACCAGGCCTTTTCTGAGCACATAATCGAAAGACTCTTCTGGAATATGAAACCGGTAAGTCCGGTCCACGCCATCGATCTGGTGGCCGTCGGCGTCGAACGTCACTGCCGCAACATCGACCAGGTCCGTGCGGGACCCATCGGCCTCTTGTTTGAACGTCAAATCGCGAGCATCAATGTGCAGCAAGACGTTGATATAGGATCCCTGGTTTTCGGCATTCGAAAACAGTGTCGTGAGCCGGACGTGCAGGCTTCCGGTTGAAAACGGCGAGACCAGGGCTTTGACGAGCTGCTGTTCCTTCGTCGCAGGTGGGGGCGCCGTTTGTTTGTCCGGAGTGCCGTAAAAGCCGGTCCGCGACCGGACCCGCAAGCCGGACCGCTTCACGCGCACACTGATTGCATGAAACTTCAGACCGTTCTTTTCATCGAACGTGGACTGGTCGGGCTCGTATCCGATCAAATAATATCCGTCTCCATCGTCGATGACCTGAGCGAGAGCGCCCGAAACATCATTGTTTCCTTGAACAAATAAACCTCCAGTTTTCTGCGACAGCATGACCATTCCGTCTCGCGAGGCGATGAGCGCCTGGGCGCGCCCGCTCGAGACCTGAGCGATTTGTTGCGGGGACATACCGCTGACGTTGTCTTCGGCGCTGAGTCCCGTGTAGACCACACCCCGGGGATCCACCGCTGAGATGACCACTGATGATCGATTCGCTGCATCTGCCAGGCGGCGAAGGCGGTCCTCATTCGTCAACTGCGTCATGGTGCGGGTGTTGACGAGGTTGGTTCCCTGCTGAAACGTCAGCTCCATGTTCTCGCTGAAGAGAATGACGCTCTTGCGTCCAGGAAGTTCGCCCAGCCCCTGCACGACATATTGAATCGCACCAAAGGTGCCTGACAGATAGGACTGACGCACTTCATCGTCAAAAGCCGACGTATCGATCGGCGGCGCGGCGCCGATGGCGGCAAAACTGGAAACACCGACACGGCCAAAATGATATTCGACCCGATCTATAGCGACGTTCAACAGGCGCTTATCGCTGGTGAACTGCTGCAGGGCTCCCATTCCGGCGCTTGTTCGGATCACCGCGACCAGGTCGCCGGGCTGCATCGACGTGTTCACCCACTTCTTCGCCGCTTCCCGGACACGTACCACACTGTCAAAAGAAAGCCCCAGGTCATCGACGACAATTGCGATAGTGCGCCGGATCTGGTCGGGCCGCAGCGCAATCGGCGGGGGAGGAGGAGCGGAGGGCGCGTTCCGCGATTGAGCGACGGGCGCAGGAGGAGCGAAAACTGCGGAATGCCCGGTGACGTTAATGAAGGCGAAATTGCTGATCTTTTGCGGCTTGCCGTCCTGCAGGACCTCGAAGTCAGCGGCTTTCAGGTCGGTGACAGGCTTTCCTTTACTGTCGGTGACGACGGCGTCCACCTGGACCAGATTCACGTTAATCCGGATCACTCCATCCTGCGAGGGTGTCTGGCGCCCTACGGCGCCAATGGTCAGCGTACACGCTAAAGCTGAAATAAAAATGCAGGCTGCAATGTTGGAGTTCTTCATCGTATCAGGCCTACCAGAGCATGCCACAGGGCCGCCCGTTTTGGTTATGCACTGTAGACGCGGTCCGTGAGCATAAGTCTCAAGACAGACGACGCGAAGCCGGAAAGTCTAGTGAGTGCGATGTGATCATGGTTTGGCTGTAAGGCCGGTGGCCCAGTCCCCGCCTGACCAGGCGGGGACTGGGCTTGCCACAATTGACGCCTTACACTCTTTACCACGCACGCTTTCCCCGATGTCAGCTCTTGATGGGTTTGCGGTCTTTCAGGTCGAGTGCAAAAATCCGGCTCTTTCGCGCATGGTTGTAGGTTTCGCGCTTCCTGGCCGGCAGGCTGTCCAGAGTCGTCTCGACGAAACCCAACTGCTCGAACCAGTCGACGGTACGGGTTGTCAGGACGAAGACGCGCGCCATGCCGATCCTCGCCGCCTTCTCGACAAGATATGAGAGGATCTTCCGACCCATGCTGAGGTGGCCGTAGACAGGATTGGTGGCGATGGCGGCGATTTCGCCCTGGCCCTCGCCGAAGTCGTGCAGTGACCCGCAGGCGTGGACGACGTCGTCAATCGAGTACACGACAAAGTCGGCTTGCCGCGCCATCAGGTCGTCTTCGGTGCGCTTGATGAGTATGCCCTCTTCAATCAAGGGCTGCATGAGCCGCAACACATCACCGATGTCGTCCGCCTTCATGGGGCGTATGGACTCGTAGTCATTGCCGTAGACCATCGTCCCGATTCCGAGGTTCGAGAAGATTTCCCGGAGGATCGCACCCTCCATCCGGCCATCGACGACGTGCGCCCGTTCGGTTCCCTTGCGGCAAGCCGCCAATGCCAGAGTGAGATACTTCAGGTCCGGATCGCTGCTACTGGCATTCAGGTGCAAGACTTCCTGGGCCTCCTCCAGACTGAGCCGGGCAACCCGGCCATCACTGTTTTTGACCAGGCCCGGTGGGAGCGCAAATCGACTGTCCATGAATCCGTCACTGTCCGTGACGAAGAAGAGTTTTTCGGCCTGCAGAGCCTCGGCAACGGCGAGGGCGATATCGTCGCTTTCGAGATTGTAGGGTTTGCCTGCTGCGTTCCATCCAATGCAGGGGAATATCGGGATCATTCCCTGGTCCAGGATTTGCTGAAGCGGTTCTTTCAGAATTTTCTCGACCCTGCCCGAATTCTGAAAGTCGATGCCGTCGATGACGCCGATTCCGCGCGCCCGGATGAAATTGCCGATGACGGAGTTGGCCTGGAAAGCGGTCAATAACGTCATCAGGCGGTTGGCCACATCAAATGCCGCCATGCGGATAAACGGAATCGAATCCTGCGTGGCGATGCGAACGCCATGAACGTACTCACTTTCGATGTCGTATTCCTTGAGCACGGCATCAATCCATTCGCGGGCTCCCGGAATAAGAATAATTTCGATCCCGGTGGCCCTGAGCATGGCAAGGTCCTTGAGCAGTTGCGGGAAGTGGGAGGCGTTCAGGATCGGATAATCGATCTTCAGTACGATCGTTTTGCCGGCAAAGCGGTTCTGGTAATAAAACACCTCGCGGATCAGGTCAACCTGCTCCCGGTGCTTGATCTCATCCATGTGCTCACTTTAGCGGGAATTCGAAAAATCGCCAAGAAGGTGTGAACATATTGAATCCGGTGGTTCGAACATGTAGTCACGGCTTCAGCCCGCGTTTGGGTGCGGATGACTCTACATTATTCGATACCCGAACGCGGGCTGAAGCCCGCGACTACATGCTGGAACCTTAGACCGCACAATCGCCGCGTGATAGCATTCCCACACTTCCGTGGCATACCGCTGGGTCATTCTTATATTCGGAATGCTGGCCTATATGACCAGCTACTTCGCGCGGTCGAATTACACCGGGATCGCCAAGTTCGTCTCGTCGGATCTGCATCTCGATAAGGCGGCGCTCGGTGTAATCGGTTCCGTCTTCCTGTATGCCTACGCTTTCGCGCAACTGCCGTGGGGCATTGCGTCGGATCGCTGGGGCAGCCGGCGCGTCGTTGGTGTTTGTATCTTTTTGACAGCTGCCACTCTTTTCGGATTTGCGACGAGTGTTACGTACCATCAGCTCCTGTTCTGGCGAATTGCCAACGGCGCTGCCGCAGCCGGAGTGTACGTTGTCATGGCCGGCGCGTTATCCCGATGGTTTTCTCCCCGGGAGCTCGGATTTGCGCAAGGCGTCTTCGCCGCCGGCGGGGCGACGGTTGGCGAAGGCGCGGCGAATTTGCTCGTTCCGATCCTGGCAACCAGGGTCGCGGCGGGCTGGAGACCGTCAACGGATATTCTGGCGGGCATCATCGCGGTGATCGGAGTCCTTTGCGTGGTGTTTGTGCGATCGGCACCGCCCGGACAAGCGGCGACCCAGCGGAAGCCTCTGGACGGAGAGACGCTGAAAAACCTGCAGCTCTGGTCATTCATCCTGGTCTATTCCGGATCGATCATCGCCATTCGTGTATTGCCGCCGTGGCTGGTGATTTACGCGGCGGACATTTACATCAGCCGCGGAATGCCTTTGGACCAGGCGGTCGTCGCGGCCGGCGTCCTCAGCACCTTGTACCTGGCAGGACGGCTGGTCGGGGTCCCGCTCTGCGGATTCGTTTCGGATCGGTTGACACAACGGGGAATCTCGCGCAACTCGCTGGCAATCGGATTCCTGCTCCTGACGGCATTTCTATTCCGCCTGATGCCGCTGGGCATCGGTTCAACGGCCGTTCTCGGCGGAATCGCGTTTCTGATGGGAATTTCGATCAACATGTATCCGCTGGTGACGACGGCGGTGTCCGAGACTTTCGGTGCGCAAAAGACGTCGTCCATCATGGGATTTTTGAACACGCTCGCGCAGCTCGCCGGAGCAACAGCATTGTTAATCAGTGGTTATCTGGGCATTGCGCTCAATTCGGCGCCGGGCAACACGCTGGAGGAATATCGGGGGATCTGGCTGGTTGGTATTGCGGGCTGTGTTGTAACGGCAGTCGGGGGTATCACGTGTTCTATAGCGACAAAAGGCAGAAAGGTTAGAAAAGAACCAGCCGCCCTTTTGTGACGAGAATTGCAGGCGTGGTCTATGACCGCGCGTATTTCGTTGATTCCAGGCTGGACCGCCATACGTGTCCAAGACAGATTCGACGGGGACCTGCAGAGTTGTGGTTGCGATGTAAACGTGGTTTGGATGCCGGTGGACCAGTCCCCGCCTAAATTAGGCGGGGCGGTCTGTTCAAAGACGCGAAGCGACCTTATGGATTTCCGCGCAGCGCTCTTTATTAATTCGGTCCGCTTCGCGGAAATTCATAAGGAGCCGCCTCGCGGGATTTTGAACAGACCGCCCCGGCCCTCGCTTCGCGAGGGCATCCCCGCCTAACTTAGGGCGTCAATGTATTTGGCGCAGTGAGCGGGTTCGCTGTCCGATATCCGTTGACTGTTGTACGACTATAAATAGGTAATCCGGCCATCTATTAGCGCAACAGGTGCATTTATTCACGTACAACAGTCAACGGATATCGGACAACCGATCCACGCAGTTACTGCGGCAAGTATGTTATTTCGCTAACTTAGGCGGGGACTACGAACGCTACATGCGTCTCTATCTTGGACAGCAGGGTCGCTAAATTCTTCCTTCGACCGGGGACGATGCCGTGGCATACAGCTTGCGCTGAATACGCCCGGAGCGGTACGCCAGCCTGCCCGCTTTCACCGCATAATTCATCGCCTCTGCCATGGCGCCGGGATCCCTGGCGCCGGCGATGGCGGTATTCATGAGCACGCCATCGGCGCCGAGTTCCATCGCGATGGTGGCATCGGAGGCCGTTCCCACACCGGCGTCGACAATCAGGGGTACCTCTGTGATCATTTCGCGCAGAATGCGAATGCCGGCAATATTCTGGATGCCCATGCCGGAACCTATCGGAGCACCAAGCGGCATGATCGCGGCGGCGCCGGCGTCAATCAATCTGCGGGCGACGATAAGATCGTCATTGGTATACGGCAGTACGATGAATCCTTCTTTCACGAGGATCCTGGTGGCTTCAATAAGAGCGGCAGTATCGGGAAACAGCGTGCGCTCGTCACCAATGACTTCGAGCTTTACCCAGTTCGAGAGCCCCGCTTCACGGCCAAGCCGCGCCGTCCGGACGGCATCGTCGACGTTGTAGCATGCCGCCGTGTTAGGCAGAACCATGATCTTCTCTCGATCGATAAAGTCAATCAGCGATTGACCTTTGGGAGCTTTCAAATCGATGCGCCGGACCGCGACAGTAACCATATCGGTGCCGGAGCGGCGGTGAGCTTCCGCCATGACCTGGTTTGAAGGGTACTTGCCGGTGCCGACAATCAGGCGGGAGCGGAACGTCCTGCCCGCGATAACGAACGGGTCATCCGTACCGGAACCGCCGCCCACGAAATGCACAACCTCCAGTTCGTCGCCTTCACTGAGCGCGATACTTTCCCACTGCACTTTTGGAACAATCGAGCGATTCCGTTCGACGGCAACGCGGTCTTTGGGCAAATCGAACTGCTCCAGCAACTGAGCGATACTCAGCGCCTCCGGCAATTCGTGCATCTCGCCGTTCAACCGAATTTCAATTTTCATACTCGATCGATGTTAGCACATTGACAGTGTGTCGGACGGATCACTATAGTCATAATTTTGTGTTGGTCGCGGGAGAACTCACATGCTGGAGAACTGGGCCCCGATTGGAATTTTCTTTATCCTCGTTTTCGGGTTTGGAGTCGTGGCGTTAACGATGTCGTACGTCCTCGGCGTCAAAAAACCCAATCCGCGAAAGCTCGTGCCATACGAATGCGGTATCACTCCCACCGGCAATTCGCGCGAACGTTTTTCCGTGAAGTTCTACCTGGTTGCCATGCTCTTCCTGCTTTTCGACATCGAAGCAGTTTTCCTGTTTCCATGGGCGGTCGTATACCGGGATCTGAAGCTGTTTGGATTTTTCGAGATGCTGTTGTTCATCCTTGCGATCCTTGCCGGTTACATCTACGTCTGGAAGAAGGGCGCCCTGGAATGGGAGCGGTAAAGGATTGATGTTCTCGAAGGAGACGGAAGACAAGTTCAAACATCTGGTTTCGATCTACCCGCGCAAACGTTCGGCGCTGATTCCCATGTTGCTGTTAGCGCAGAAAGAACAGGGATACATCAAGGCGGAAACGATCGAATATGTCGGCAAATATCTCGACCTGGACCCTTCCGAAGTGGATTCGATCCTTTCGTTCTATACCCTGTTGCGGCGGCATCCGGTCGGCAAATATCACATCATGATCTGCACGAACCTGGCATGTCTGCTGCAGGGATCGGATGAGATTGTGGCATGCATCACCCGGAAACTGGGTGTGCCTTTAGGAACGGTAACGCCCGACGGGCTTTTCTCGGCCATCGAGTTTGAATGCCTCGGATCATGCACAACAGCGCCCGCAATGCAGGTGAATGGAGAGTTCTACGAAAATCTCGATGTCAAGAAAACCGAAAGCGTCATTGATGAACTGCGGCGCCGAACATAGATGATCGAATATCTGACCAGCTTTGATTTCCTCATTCTGATCGTCAAGATCGTGGTGATCTTCGGCGGCTGTGATGAATGTAGTCGGATTGTTGAGCTGGGTCGAACGCAAAATGATGGCGCGCGTACAGATGCGTCCGGGACCCACACGCGTAGGTCCGTTCGGATTACTTCAGCCGCTGGCGGACCTTTTGAAATTCGTTTTCAAAGAAGAGGTTATTCCGACAAACGCGAACGTATTCCTCTACATTGCGGCACCGATTGTTTCGCTGGTTCCGGCTTTTCTGACGTTCGCCGTTGTTCCCTTCGGACCATGGCTTCAGGTGACGGACCTCAGCGTCGGCCTGCTGTTCATTTTTGCCGTGACATCGCTTGGAGTGTACGGCATCGTACTTGGCGGCTGGGCATCGAATTCGAAATACCCGCTCATGGGAGCCATGCGGGCGTCTGCACAAATGATCAGCTACGAACTCAGCTTGACGCTGTCTGTAGTCGGCGTACTGATGATCGCAAACACGCTCAGTCTGCGTGAGCTCGTTATATCGCAACAGAGTACATGGCTCGGTTTCATTCCACGCTGGAACATTTTTTTGCAGCCGGTGGCATTCGCTGTTTACCTGATCAGCGGAATCGCTGAATCCAATCGCTTGCCGTTCGACATGGCCGAATCCGAACAGGAGCTTGTTGGAGGCTGGCATACCGAATACAGCTCCATGAAGTTCCTGATGTTCATGATGGCGGAGTACGCCAATATGATTGCGGTCGCGTCTCTTGCCACCGTTCTATTCCTGGGAGGCTGGAATGGCCCGATGTTCGGGCCCGCTCTCCTTCAGATGGTCCTGCCGATCATCTGGTTCGTTTTGAAGGTATCGGTTCTGATCTTCTTTTATTTGCTGCTGAGATCGACGATTCCGAGGTTCCGATACGATCAACTCATGAAATTCGGCTGGAAGGTGTTGCTTCCACTCGCGCTGGCAAACATCCTCGTCACCAGCTTTATTGTGGCTATTTCATGATCCAGATACTGTTCTTTTTCTTTGCCGCCCTGGCTGTCGGAGCTGCGATCAACGTACTTGTGCAGAAGCACGTGCTCTATAGCGCGCTTTCGTTGATCGTCATGTTGACGTCCGTTTCGATCCTCTTCATCTTTCTGCGCGCCGATTTCCTGGCAGTGGTCCAGGTGATTGTGTACGCCGGCGCCATCATGGTTTTGTTCACCTTCGTCATCATGCTTTTGAATCTGCCGCCGGACGAAGACGGCGTGGACCGGCTTCGCTGGCTCAAATTTATCGGCATTCCGCTGGGCCTGTTTCTGCTGTTTTTGATCGTGGCAACACTCTGGAATGTGGAACCGGTGAGGCCGGAACCGCCGCGGCTGATTGGCAGCCCGCAGGCGATCGGGCACAGCCTTTTTATGGATTACCTGCTGCCGTTCGAGGTCACGTCACTTTTGATACTCATCGCTCTGGTGGGCGCGGTAGTTTTCGCGAAGAAGGATCTATGATACCTGCCTCCTGGTATCTCATCCTCGGCGCCGTGCTCTTCCTGATCGGCGTGTGCGGGTTTTTCCTCAAACGCAATATCATCGCGCTGCTCCTCTCGGTGGAGATCATGCTGAATGCCGTGAACCTGACGTTCGTCGCATTTTCCAGTCAGCTGGGACAGATCAGCGGGCAGATTTTCGTTTTCTTTGTACTGGTTGTCGCGGCGGCGGAAGCGGCCGTGGGACTGGCTCTAGTGATTGCCATGTTCCGGAATCGAGAATCATTGAACGTCGACCGGAGCAATTTACTGAAATGGTAGATGCAAATCATTCCTGGCCGAACTTATTGTCCGCACGAGCGCTATGAACGCATTTGACCTGCTCTGGCTGATTCCGGTATTGCCGTTGATCGGTGCAGCGATTAATGGCATGGCGGGTAAGCGACTGCCTAAAAGCGTTATCGCGGTCCTCGGATCGGGCACCGTTGCGGTTTCCTTCCTCATTGCGCTGCGGGCTTTCGTCGCAATGTTGAACACTCCGGAAACGCAGCTTCCCATCCTCCGGGATTACTTCACGTGGATTCAGGCCGGGCGGTTCCAGGCACAGTTCGGATTCATGCTGGACCACTTGTCCGGCTTGATGATTTTGATCGTCACCGGCGTCGGCTTCCTGATCCACGTCTATTCCGCCGGATACATGTCGCACGAAGAGGGGTTCTATCGTTACTTCGCATACCTGAATCTGTTCGTCTTCTTCATGCTGACGCTGGTCCTCGGAAATAACTATCTGCTGATGTTCGTCGGCTGGGAAGGCGTCGGACTGTGTTCGTACCTGCTCATCGGCTTCTGGTTCACGCGAAAATCCGCGGTCGATGCCGGGAAGAAAGCGTTCATCGTCAACCGGGTGGGAGATTTTGGTTTCATCCTTGCGGTCATGCTGATCTTCTGGACCTTCGATCGCATTGATTTCACGGGCGTGTTTGCACGACTGTCGGGAAATTCGGCATTCGCGGTCGAACCACTGGGGACAGTGGGTGTACTGACGACGATCGGCTTGCTTCTGTTTCTAGGCGCCGCAGGAAAGTCTGCGCAATTCCCTCTTTATGTCTGGCTGCCAGACGCGATGGAGGGTCCAACACCCGTCAGCGCATTAATCCATGCGGCCACGATGGTAACGGCCGGTGTATATATGGTTGCCCGTTCGGCGCCTCTTTATAATCGCGCACCGGGTGCGCTGCTCGTGGTTGCCGTCGTAGGAGCATTTACGGCGATCTTCGCGGCGTCGATTGGTCTGGTGCAGACGGATATCAAAAAGGTTCTCGCCTATTCAACGGTGAGCCAGTTGGGTTACATGTTCCTGGCGTGCGGGACGGGCGCTTATGCAGCAGGCGTGTTTCATCTGATGACCCATGCCTTCTTCAAAGCGCTTCTCTTTCTGGGCGCCGGCAGTGTCATTCACGGTATGGGGGGCATCCAGGACATTGGCAAAATGGGCGGACTGCGACGTCACATGCCATGGACTTTCGGCACCTTTCTGATCGGTACAATTGCCATAGCCGGCATACCGCCGTTTGCCGGATTCTTCAGCAAAGATGCGATCTTGTGGGGCGCCTGGACTTCCGCCACCTACGGCAAAGCCCTATGGGCGGTCGGTGTCATCGCAGCATGTTTCACTTCCTTTTATATGTTCCGGCTCCTGATTCTCACCTTCTTCGGCTCGCCGCGATACACCAAACAGGATGTGCACCACGTCCATGAGTCTCCGGCGTCCATGTTGATCCCCCTGGTCGTTCTTGCGTTGTTTTCGATTTTTGCCGGATTGGTGGGCCTTCCGCACGTCCTTCATGGTGACAACCGCATCGAACAGTTTCTGACGCCCGAAGCTCATGAAACCAAGCGTGAGCCGCTGGCAACGGCAAGCATCGAACTGGGGCTGATGGCTGCTTCGACAGGCGCGGCGCTTGCAGGAGCCTTCCTGGCATATCTCTTTTATTACGCGAAGCCGGAATTGCCCGAGCGGCTCGCGACAAAAGCTCACGCGATGTACAGCATTCTATTGAACAAATACTATGTCGACGAAGTCTACGACGCGGCAATTGTGCGGCCTATGGTCGAGACGTCGCGTGAATTTCTATGGAAGTTCGTTGACGTCATCTTAATTGATGGCGCAGTCAATGGAGTTGGAAAGCTGGTTCGTGGCAGCGCCGGCGGGCTCCGTCACATGCAGACCGGATATGTAAGGACCTACGTCGGCTGGATTCTACTGGGCGGCGTTCTGGTGGTCGCGTGGTTTCTAAGAGGATAATTTCGGCCGCGCAGCGGCTTAGCGAGAGGCATGAACGTCATTACATCTAACATTCTCACCATCATCACGTTCATGCCGGCGGCTGGAGCCGTTCTGTTGTTGCTCTACGGGCGCGAACACATTCGCTCCGTTCGCGCCATAGCATTAGTCGTTACGCTGCTGACATTCGTCTTCTCGCTGCATCTGATTGCGCACTTCGATTCCAGTAATCCGGATTTTCAATTCGCTGTGAAAGTGCCGTGGATGCCGTCCTATGGCATCAGTTACTCGCTGGGCATTGACGGCATCAGCATGTTCCTCATTCTGCTGACAACACTGCTCAGCCCGCTGGCAGTGCTGGCCTCCTGGTCCATACACGAACGGCTCAAGGAATACTTCATTTTCATGCTTCTCCTGGAAACCGGCATGATTGGAGTTTTCGCGTCGCTCGATCTGTTCCTGTTCTACGTCTTCTGGGAAATCATGCTGATCCCGATGTATTTCCTGATCGGTGTCTGGGGCGGAGAGCGGCGGATCTATGCGGCGCTGAAGTTCGTCCTGTACACGATGGTCGGCTCCGTCCTCATGCTAGTGGCCATCATCGCGCTTTATTTCATGCACGGTGACGCGACCGGAACATTCACATTCAGCTACCCGCAGATTCAATCGGCGCTCGCCTCCGGCAGGATGGTATTGAGTCCGGTAATTGAACAATGGCTATTTATCGCGTTCTTTCTGGCATTCGCGGTGAAGGTCCCGCTGTTTCCCTTCCACACATGGCTTCCGGACGCGCACGTGGAAGCGCCGACGGCAGGATCGGTTCTGCTTGCTGGAGTTTTGCTCAAGATGGGCACGTATGGCCTGATCCGGTTTAACCTGCCTTTGTTTCCACACATGAGCCATCTGTTCGCACCGCTGATTTCACTGCTTGCGATCGTCGGCATCGTGTACGGTGCATTAGTCGCGATGGTACAGCCGGACATGAAAAAGCTGGTGGCGTACTCTTCGGTGAGCCACATGGGATTCATCGTGCTCGGTATCTTCAGTTTTAATCCGCAGGGAGTGGAGGGCGCGGTTTATCAGATGCTGAATCACGGTATATCGACCGGCGCCTTGTTTTTGATCGTCGGAATGATTTACGACCGGCGCCATACACGGATGATCGACGAATTTGGCGGCCTCGCAAATCGTATGCCTCTGTATGCTGCGTTCTTTCTTGTTGTAACGCTCTCTTCAATCGGTCTGCCCGGTCTGAATGGTTTCGTCGGTGAGTTTCTGATCCTGCTGGGTACGTTCGGCGTCAGCCACGCGCGCGCCGCCGTGGCAGCCCTGGGGGTGATTCTCTCAGCCGTGTACATGCTCTGGATGTATCAGCGAGTGATCTGGGGGGAAATCAAGAATGACCGCAATGCTGCACTGCTGGATCTTGGCGGGCGGGAACGCGTGATGCTCATTCCCCTGCTGATCATGATGCTGTGGATGGGAATGTATTCAAACTTCTTCCTGCGTCCGATGGACTCCTCCGTATCGAAATTATTGAATCAGACACAGGTCGGCCAGGTGGAATACGCCAGACAATCGAAATGAATCTCGCGAGCATCAATATATACGCCATTCTTCCCGCGCTCGTCGTCTCCGTGTTCGGAATTGCGATCATGGTTCTGGAACCATTCGTCAGCGAATCCCGGAAGTCCACACTTGGCTGGCTTGCACTGGCGGGAACGGCGGCGGGAATGCTTTCGTTGTTTCCGATGGCCGCACAGCGCGGCCAGTGGTATTCGAACCTGTGGATCGTCGATGATTACGATGTCTTTCTGAGTTTTGTTTTTCTACTCATTGCCGCCATCACGATCCTCACCTCGGTAGACTACCTGCGCCGCGAACGCATGAACCATCCGGAGTTTTATTCCCTGTTGTTGTTTGCCACGGCGGGCATGATCATGATGGCCGCCTCGAACGAACTGGTGATGGTGTTCCTGGGGCTCGAAATCCTTTCGATTGCGACATACGTCATGGCAGGGTTTCGAAGAACCGATTTGAAGTCGAACGAATCGGCATTGAAATATTTCCTTCTTGGTTCATTCTCATCGGCGTTCTTTCTCTATGGCGTGGCGTTGATCTTCGGCGCAACGGGCAGCACCAACTTGATCGCTATCGCGGAATTCCTGAGGTCGTCGCAAATCCAGTTGAGCCTGGTTGAACTCTCTGCGGCCCTCATGTTGATTGCTCTGTGCTTCAAAGTCGCGGTTGCCCCATTTCACATCTGGACGCCCGACGTGTATGAAGGAGCGCCGACACCCGTCACCGGCTTCATGTCCGTTGGCCCGAAGGCAGCCGGTTTTGCGGTTTTGTTCCGGGTTTTCCTGACGGCATTCCCCTCTATTCAGGAACGCTGGGCATCTGCAATCTGGCTCATCGCCGCACTGACGATGATTCTGGGGAATGTCATTGCTGTCGTCCAGCCGAACATCAAGCGGATGCTGGCCTACTCGTCGATTGCCCATGCCGGGTACGTCGCCGTCGCCTTCGCAGCGACTTCCGATAGAGGGGTGTCGGCAGCTCTCTTCTACTTGCTGGCTTACAGCCTGATGAACCTTGGAGCGTTCGCGATTGTTACAATCCTCGGCCGCAGTGAAGACAAGCTGGTGACCTTGAACGATTACGCAGGCCTGGGCGCGAAGCGGCCGGGACTCGCAGCCCTGCTTTCACTGTTTCTGCTGTCGCTGGCAGGCGTTCCGGGTACCGCAGGATTCGCCGGAAAATTCTTCATCTTTCGAGCTGCCTTAGAATCCCGGCTGTTATGGCTGTCCGTTATCGGTGTTATCACTACGGTCATTTCTTTCTATTACTACCTGTACGTCATCGTGCAAATGTATATGCGCGATCCTGCCGATGAATTCTCCGACGTGCCCGTTAACGGCAGCGTGAAGCTTGCGCTGCTCATTGCCTCGGTTGGAACACTCTACCTGGGCATTCTGCCGGCACGTCTTCTGGATTGGACGGCGAACGCCGCCCTCAACGCGCTGCGTTGAGGCAGGGACATAATTCGGGGACGGTTGCCTAAATTACCTAAATTCGTTCGAATTTAGGTAATTTAGGCAACCGTCCCCGAATTATGTCCCGCATATAATGTTTCGCCATGAAGACTATCACCTGGATAACGATTGTGTTGTGTTTCGCAGCGACTGCAGCCTTTGCAGAAGTACCGAACCCCACCGTGACCGGACCGGTGCCAGCGACCGGCACGCCTGGGATCGCCGCTCATGACTACATTTTCTTCGCAAGTAACCACGATCTCGCGCTGCATGGTTACGTTGAAGAGGAGTTCTTCATCCAGGGCACGGCAAATCGTTACAACACGCCCGCGCAAACGACAGGGACGATCGTCGAAGGTGATCATCCCTACAGGACGCGTGTCGTTGTCCGGCGGCCAGCGGACGCCAAGCGGTTCAACGGAACCGTACTCGTCGAGTGGTACAACGTAACAAACGGATTCGATGCCGAAAACATGTGGTTTTTCGGTTGGGAACACATGCTGCGTGCCGGCTATATCTGGGTGGGCGTTTCCGCGCAACAGGTCGGAGTGACAGCCCTCAAGAAATTCAGCGCGACGCGATATGGAACAATCGACGTCAATCAGGGCGGAACGGTCAATAACGATGCCCTGTCGTATGACATCTTCTCGCAGGCAGGGCAGGCACTCCGTAATCCGAAAAACGTGGACATGCTGGGCGGCCTCAAACCGCGCCACGTGATCGCAATCGGGGAATCGCAGTCGGCAAACCGGCTTTCCACGTATGTGAATTCGATTCATCCTCTGGCCAATGTGTACGAAGGGTTCCTGTTATTTTCTTCGTTGAATCAGAAAATACGCACCGACTTAACGGTTCCCGTCTGGAAAATGTCGGCCGAATACGATGTCGGTTTCGGCGAAGCGAACGTCCGGCAACCCGACACGAATGTGTTTCATGCATGGGAGATCGCCGGCACGTCACACGTCGATTACCATCTACGGCTCAGCCGCGAACCATTGGAACTGCGCGATATCGGCACCTCTTCCGAAGCTGCATTCGCGCCTGGGTGCGGCGTTCCAACCGTCGGCACCCGCGTTCCTCTTCAGTATGTGCTTGCAGCGGGCCTGGATCTCCTGGCCCGGTGGGTCGACAAGCGCGTTCCCCACCGAGCGCACCGCCACTGTCGATCGAATCGTCCGGTACACCAATCAAGATTACGCGAGATCAAAACGGCCTGGCTCTGGGCGGAATCCGGCTGGCTGAGGTTGCCGTTCCGACAGCAATCAACAATGGTACGAACACGGGTCCGGGCGCCTGCGGGCGGTGGGGCTATTACAAACCGTTTGACCTTGCCACGTTGAAGAAGCTGTATCCGACACATGATGCCTATGTCAGCGCCGTCGAGCGGGTGACAAATGACAACCTGAAAGCTGGTTTCATTCTCAAACCGGATGCCGACAGTACTATTCGCGCGGCAAGAGAATCCATGATCGGCCGCTTCGAGAGTCTCGAAGCCGACCGCGAGATCCCGATTTCCGCTTTCGATCGAAATCCATAAAAAATACTCACCCGCTTCGGTAGTTCGTGTTGTCTTGTAGGCAGGGGCGGTCTATGACCAGAGCTGTCCAAGACAGAATGCACGGGAAGCCGCAAAGTGGCGTCTGTAAAGGTTTTGAATGCAGTGGATGCGATGTAAACCTGTTGGAGTGTAACGAGGTGGACCAGTCCCCGCCTAACTTAGGCGGGGACTTCGCCGTCGCCTGGCGGCCGGCGCTATGCTCTGACGGGCCTACCGCCTCGCCTATGCGCCGACAGCGCTTCTACTGTACTTTGACGAAAATAACGACCAGCGTATAGATCGCCAGTGATTCAATCAAAGCGAGACCGAGCAACAGCGCAAAACGGATCGCCGGGGCAGCGCCGGGATTACGCGCCAGACCTTCGCAAGCCGCAGAAATCGCTCGACCTTGCGCCAATCCGCAAATCGACGAGGCGATGGCCATCGCGAAACCAGCGGTGATGACCACCCAGGTGCCTTTATTTCCGGTATCTGTTGCGCCGCCCTGCGCAAACACAGGCGTGGTCAACATCAAAATAACAAAGAACAGCAGCAAAGCTGCGTGCAGTTTTCTCATTGTAGTTCTCCTCATGAAATGCCGCACGGAGGTGGTTGCCGGACAACCCTCTTACAGTCCGGCCTCACGCGTGAAGCGGTTTAGTGGTGCTCTTCGGTAGCGACAGCGCCGCCGAGATACACCATTGCCAGCGTACAGAAAATGAATGCCTGAAGAAGCCCGCCGAAAATTGCGAACGCCATAAAAGGTAAGGGCACGAGCAGCGGTATCAGCCCGAAGAAGATGGTGATCACCAGTTCTTCGGCCATGATGTTTGCAAACAGACGAATCGTCAGGGTGACGGGACGAGCAAGGTGTCCGATGACTTCGATGATGATCATCAACGGCGCCAATGGAAGCACGGGTCCCATGAAATGCTTGAGATACTTTAAGAATCCCTGCTTCCTCATGCCCTGAAATTGATAATAGAGAAAGACGACGATGGCACAGCCCGCGGGGACATTGACGTTCGACGTCGCGGACGCAAGTCCAGGTATCAACCCCAGCAGATTCGCACACACGATGAACACCGCAAAGGTTCCGATGATATTTAAATATTTGTGGCCATCGTGACCGATGTTGCTCTCGAGTTGTTCGTTAAGAAATTCAACAAACAGCTCGAACGCCTGCTGGAGGTTTCCCGGTTTCTCTACGGAAAGGCGGGACCTCAGGATGCTAAAGAAGACGATGATAAAGAGAACAATGATGGTTTCCATCACCACGTGTGTTGGAATGACCATCTCATTGGGAGCGACGTGTAAATGAAGGAGTGCAGCAACAGGACCACCCAGGACGTCGTTGACCCACTTAACTATTGCCGGTGCGGCTTCTTCCATTCCGAAAATCCTCGATTACGACGCGAATGACCTCAGAGAAACACTCGATTAAGATCGCGACTACGTATATAAGCAGTCCGGCAAAGACGAAAACCAACTGCAATGCCGAACTGCGAATCGTAACATACAGAAACACAGCGATCAACGCGTAGCGGCCGACGAAACGCAGCGCCACACCTCGGGCGCCTCGCCCCTCCGCTCCCTGCATCACAATGAAATCAATGGCTTGTTTCAGCCAGCGGAAGTTGATGTAAGAGAGCACACCGCCGGCCGCGAGGCTGATGGCCGCCTTGGCGGAAACGAGGATGAACGCTATCATGACGGCGACAGCCCCAACGATGAGACTGGAGCGACCTAAACGCGCATCGAGCCCTTTGAAAATGTCGTCAGTCATTGCTGTCTTGTTTCGCTACCTCATTCCCCGTCCCCGATCTGCGACACCATTCGAATAAAATTCACGAAACCGGCGGCGACACCGAACAGCAAAAAAACAATTTTCAGCGACTTTGTACCGAGCCATCGGTCCAGCAGATAGCCGATTCCGTAACCGATCAGGATCGATACTGGAAATATCATTCCGACACTCAAAATCAGATTGAGCTGTTGAAACGAACGCCGTTTGTCGTCCTTTTTGCTATTCATGCCTAATTTTGATGATATATAATTCGCGCCGAAAAGCACTGTACTATCGGGATTTCACACAATCACCTAATCATCGTCGGAATTTTCTAAGGAGGCCATCAATGTTCAACAGGGCAATGCTGTTGGCGTTCCTCAGCATGCTGTTGTGTCTAGCTGGATGCGGCGGTGGCGAGGAACAGAAAAAGAATCGCAACCGGCGGCCGTCGCACCTGCTCCAAAACCTGCGGAAGAGAACGTCCCTGTTTACGAGCTGACCAAAGATGATATTACGAGCCACGAAGGCTGGACCAGCCGCAACATCAGCGTGCTCGGCGCAAAAATCGGAGATAAAACAACCACTATCGAGAAAAACTTCGGCGCGGTCGATAATTCGCGCACTGTACCGAAAACAGAAACGGAACCCGGCTACTATTTGACCATCTACCAAGGCAACGGCATTTTCGTATACACCGTTCAGCTCACCGGCAAAATCCGAACCATTCAGATTTTCGATACATTTTCAAAGAAGATCGCCGATGAGAAACTCAAGAAGGTTTTCGCCCTAGGTGATCTCAAAGAATCCAAGAATTTGAAAGCGATGCGAGACGCTCGGAATGGAAGACGGTGAACCCGTCCAAAACACGGACTTGGCAACCGACCTGGGCGCCACGACTGCAACGGAGTATCGATACGACAGCCGCGGGTTTCGTGTAATCCAATTCAAGATGAAAGGCGGCAAGACCCTGAACGTCCTTCAGTTAACGGAACTTAAGAAGGCCACATAGCCTTCACATGAAATCACAGAGGCCCAGAGACACAGGGCGTTTTTGCTGAGCGTCTTTGTGCCTTTGTGGTTTATGTCCAACGCGGCTTTTGGCCAAACCGTCTGGACTGGAGTCTATACTGCTGAGCAGTCCGCACGGGGCCAGGCCGCCTATTCCCAATATTGCTCCCGTTGCCACAAAGCAGACCTGCTGGGGATTGAAGGCTCCATGAAAGGCGAACCATTCATGGAGCGGCGGCGCGAGGACAACCTCGAAACACTGTTCCTGGACATGAAAGCCACCATGCCACGCGGCAATCCAGGCGGGCTTCCGGATCAAACGTATACCGACATCCTCTCGTATATCCTTCAGAAGAACGACATGCCAACAGGCACCGATGAACTCAAACCGAGCGCTTTAGGGAAAGTCCAGCTTGTCGGAAAGGATGGGCCCAAACCTGTCCCCAATTTTGCGTTGGTACTCTCGGTGGGCTGCCTCGTTCAAACCGGACAGGATTCCTGGAAATTGACCCAGGCGAGTGAACCGGTGCGGACGAGAGACTCTTTTAACAAAATAGAAAAGGAATTAGCGGATTCAAAAGGGCGGTCTCTGGGCGAATACACATTCCGACTGCAAGATGCGGAGGATTTCGAACCCAAGCCTCACCTCGACCAGAAAGTGCAAGTCAAAGGCGTGCTCGTGCGGAGTCCCGACGGGACTCGAATCAACGTAAACTCGATTGAAGGCGTTTCAGAGAACTGCCCATAGTTCAAGAAACACAAAGACATTAGAAATAACAGAGCGCTTCGCGGAAATCCATAAGGAGCGCGCTGCGCGCGAACCTTGAACAGACCGCCCCGCCTTCGCTGCGCGAAGGATCCCCGCCTAACTCAAGCGGGGACTCCCCCATCTCAACGTCCTGCCGAAAATCAACTCGGTCGCTCTCGTCCAAAAAACTTACACAAAGGCACCGTTAGAAGCCCAGGATACCGGCGCTGGCCTGCCTGGCAAAGTTGATGAACGGATCGGGATAGATACCGATCACCAATGTGACGACAATCGCGACGCCCATAGCGATGCTGAGACCGGGGGCGGATGCCAGACCGGTCCGCTCGGTGGCATCCCTCATAAACATCGAAACAACGATTCTGAAGTAGAAGTAGAGCGATATTGCGGCGTTGAGAACGGCAATTACCGCCAGTACGTTGTGGTGCGTCTCAATAGCGGCAGCAAACAGGTAGTACTTTGCGATGAACCCGGCCGTCGGCGGAATCCCGGCCAGCGACAGCAGGAAAATGAGCATGAGCACGGCGGCCGAGGGATGTTTGAAGAACAGACCCGACATATCGTCGATGTGCTCGCCGATGATATCCTTCCGCCGTAACGCTACGATCACAGCCCAGGCGCCGATGTTCGTGAATGTGTAAATCAGCAGATACAGGCCTACAGCAGTCAGTCCCGTGTCGTTTCCGGCGATAAAGCCGATCAGAATATAGCCCGCGTGTGAAATCGATGAGTACGCCAGCATTCGTTTCACGTTCGATTGCGTAATCGCGGCGATGTTACCGACGGTCATCGTCATGACCGACACGGCGGCCATGACTGTCACCCACTGCGGACGCAGGGGAAGGATCGCAACCATGAAAACCCGGACCATCATGGCGAATGACGCTGCTTTAACGGCAACCGACATGAAAGCCGTTACCGAAGTTGGAGCCCCTTCGTAGGCATCGGGCGTCCATTGATGAAAAGGGACGGCAGCAACTTTGAAGAACATGCCGGCCGCCAGCGTAATCATCGCCATCAGCGATATCGGATCGGTCAGCGGACGGCGCGAAAGAGCGTCGGCAATATCGACAAATTGCGTCGAACCTGAAATGCCGTAGAGCAGGGACATCCCGTACAGCAGAATGCCGGAGGAAAAGGCGCCGAGCAGAAAATACTTCAACGATGCTTCATTCGATCGCTGATTGCTGCGCAGAAAACCCACCAGAATGTATGTCGCGATGGCCATCGTCTCGAGACCGATATACATGGTCACGAGGTCGACGGCGCCAGCCATGAACATCATACCCATCGTGGCGAAGAGGATCAGAGCATAGTACTCGCCATGGTTTTCCCGTTCGATATCGAGATATTTCAGCGAAAGCGCTATCGATAAGGCGGCGGCAATCAGAAAGATCGATTTGAAGAAATATCGAAAACGGATCCAGCCGGAGCGCACCGCCGTATGCGAGGAATCCCACGCCACGCAAGCGGAACAGGAACAGCGCAGAAACCCCGATTCCAGCAGCGCGATGTAACCGATCTTCCGCTTTTCCTTGATCAGCAGGTCGAAAATCAGCAGGAACATTCCAAAGACTGCCAGTTCCAGCTCGGGAACAATAGCGCCGATATCCTGAAGGCCGATACTCTGGACAAATTGCGGCATTAGCGGCGCCACCCCCGTCCCGGCGTTCAACCGAGGAGCCCCCTGAAAGAAGTCCGGACGGACCTTTGCGACAATTTTGTTCACAGGTTTATCCAGCACGGCAAAGAACGGAGCCGGGTAGAGGCCGATCCAGAACGCCACGATGATCAGTGGAACGATCGTGACCAGTTCCCTGAAATTCAGGTCCAGCAGCTTTTCGTTTGCCGGATTCTCGATTTTTCCAAGCATCGTTCGCTGATAAAGCCACAGCATGTATGCCGCGCCGAGCACGATGCCGGACACCGGCGAACACGGCCCACCAGAGATTTTCCTGCAGGGCGCCCATGACGATCGCGAATTCACCGATGAATCCGTTCAACAGGGGCAACCCGATTGAAGACATGGTCATGATGAGAAAGACGATCGCGAATACCGGCATCACGTTCGAAATGCCGCCAAACTGCGCAATCTCGCGCGTATGCCGGCGCTCGTAAATCATGCCGACGATCAGGAAGAGGGCGCCCGTCGAGATCCCGTGATTGATCTGCTGGATGATGCTGCCATTGAGGCCGTTGGGATTCAGCGCAAACATACCCAGCATGACGAATCCCATGTGGCTTACTGAAGAGTACGCCACGAGCTTTTTCATATCCGGCTGCATCATCGCGACCAGCGCGCCGTACACGATGCCGATGAGCGAGAGGGTGATCATCAGCGGAACGAAATGCTTCGTTCCATCAGGAAGAATGGGCAGGCTGAAGCGCAGAAATCCATAAGTTCCCATCTTCAGGAGCACGCCGGCCAGAATGACCGATCCAGCGGTAGGCGCTTCGACGTGGGCATCCGGAAGCCAGGTGTGGAACGGAAACATTGGAACTTTAATGGCAAACCCGACGAAAAACGCCAGGAATATCCAATATTGAAAGTTGAAGGGCAAGTACTGCCCTATGGCATGAAACGCCAGCACATCAAAAGTGTTGGTGGCACCAAACTGGGCGGCGATTTCGGGATGCTGCGCGGCAATCGACGGATAAATGAAATACAACGCCAGAATTCCCAGCAGCAGCAGAACAGATCCGACGAGGGTGTAGAGAAAGAACTTGATCGCAGCGTAGAGCTTGCGGGGACCGCCCCAGACGCCGATCAGGAAGTACATCGGTACGAGCATGACTTCCCAGAAAACATAGAACAAAAAGAAGTCGAGGGAAATGAAAACGCCAAGCATGCCCGCCTGAAGCATGAGCATGAAAACGTAGTATTCCTTCACCCGGTTCTCGATGGCGGACCATGACGAAAGTACCGCCAGAGGCCCCAACAGCGTCGTCAGCATCACGAGGAGCAGGGAGATGCCGTCGATCCCGACGTGGTAATGCGCGTTGAGTGTCTGCACCCAGGACACGTTTTCGACGAACTGCATCTGATCGGAAGTGTTGCGATCGAACCAGAACCATAGCGGCAACGAAATGAAGAAGCCGGCAAAGATTACGAAATTTGCCCAGGTCCGGATCAGAGTTTTGTTCTCTTTATTAAGGAAAAGGAGAACGATCAAGCCTGCCAGCGGCCAGAAGGCCACAATGGTCAGGATATGCTGACGAAAGAAGTCCATTACGGAGTCCCCCACAAAACGTAACCAATAAAGATCAACACGCCGAGGATCATCACCAGCGCATAATTCTGAACATATCCGGTCTGGATGAGGCGTATCGGCCAGCTTACGGTCTTTACGAAACCGCCGACCAGACGGACAACGCCGTCGACGATCCAGCGATCCCACCAGCTCGAGCCAAGAGAGCCCTCGACCGTACTCCATGCAGAGCCGTTCACAGCGCCATCGACGATCTTCGAGTCAAACTTCCACAAATCTTTGCCTGCGTCCTTCGCGCGATTCACGAACAGCGCATCGTAAAGCTCGTCGATGTACCACTTGTTGAGCAACCATCCATATAAAGCCCCGTATTGCCGCTTTTCACGCTCTCCCTCCCAACTGCGCCTGCAGTACTTGAAGTAAGCGAGAGAGAAGCCAAGAAGCGCAATTGCAACTGAAACGGCGGCCATCCCTGCTTCCGCCATATGGCCGAATTCCAGTTCAGGGCCTTTCGGAATGGGAAGCGGTTCAAAGACGGGATCCAGGAATTTCTCGAAGGCGTTGCTACCGCCAAGCCAGGCCGGAAATCCGACGTAACCGGACACGATCGCGCCCACCGCCAGAATGATCAAGGGAATGGTCATCGCAGCCGGAGATTCGTGAATGTGGTGTTCGGTGTGGTGGTCGACTCGGGATTCACCGTAGAACGTCATGAACAACAGGCGGAACATGTAGAAGGCGGTCATACCGGCAACGCAAGCGCCGATGAACCACAACAACACGTGTCCCTGTTTGCTCGAAAATGCTTTCCAGAGAATCTCATCCTTCGAAAAGAAACCTGCCAGACCCGGAGTTCCAGCGATTGCCAGAGTCCCGAAAAGCATCGTCCAGAAAGTGATCGGAATCTTCTTCCGCAATGCACCCATCTTCCGCATGTCCTGTTCGTGGTGCATGGCGTGAATGACGCTGCCGGATCCAAGAAACAAGAGAGCTTTGAAGAAGGCGTGCGTCATCAGGTGGAAGACGCCAGCGGCGAAGGCTCCCACGCCAAGTGCCAGGAACATGTATCCGAGCTGGCTCACCGTGGAATATGCCAGCACCCGCTTGATGTCGTTTTGGACCAGCGCGATCGAAGCGGCAAAGAACGCGGTCAACGCACCAACGACAGCAACGACGGCCATGGCCTGTGGCGCCATCTGGTATATAAAATTGCTTCGCGAAACCATGTAGACGCCGGCGGTGACCATCGTGGCAGCATGGATCAGGGCGCTGACGGGCGTCGGGCCCTCCATTGCGTCGGGCAACCAGACGTACAACGGGATCTGGGCCGATTTACCTGTGGCTCCGATAAATAGCGCCAAAGCGATCGTAATAAATATCGGATCGCTGACATGAAACGCACCGGACATGGCGCCTTCGCGAACCTTTTCGCCTACAGCCTGGAAGTCCAGACTGCCGAACGTGAGGAAGATCAGCATGATGCCGATCGAAAGTCCCCAGTCTCCGACGCGATTGACGATGAAGGCTTTCTTGGAGGCGTCACCGGCGCTTCTCTTGTGGAAGTAGTAGCCGATCAGCAGGTACGAACACAGACCGACTCCTCCCAACCGATGAACATCATCAGGTAGTTACTGCCCAGAACCAGCGTGAGCATCGAGAACATGAACAGGTTGAGATAGGCAAAGAACCGGTAGAAACCATCCTCGTCGTGCATATAACCGGTGGAGTACACGTGGATGAGAAAGCCGATTCCCGTGACGACCAGAACCATGATCGAGGAGAGCGGATCCAGAAGGAATCCCCAGTCGACCGTAAATCGCGCGAGTGGGCCTTCGGTGGTGCGAACAGCTCCGGCATTGATCCATTCATAGAGCTTTACGATATGGGATCGATGCGACGGATCAAGCTGAAGCAACTGGTAGACGGCGCCGGCGGAAAAAATAAACGAGAGCAGAACCATCCCGGCCGCGATCCCGCCGACGACGGTCTTGGGAATGACGCTTGCCGATGAGACCATTAACAACGAATCCAACTGCGGGAAACAGCGGGATTAGCCAGATGAGATCCAGAAAATTCATCTAAGTGTTCCGTGATTGGGAAACGATTACCACTTCATCAAATCGATTTCGTTGATGTTCATCGTTTCTTTGTTCTTGAACATCGCGATAACGATCCCGAGACCTACTGCGGCTTCGGCGGCAGCCACCGTGATGACAAAGATTGCGAAGACCTGGCCGGTCACCTGCTGCAGCCGATCGGAAAAGGCGATCAGGTTGATATTGACGGCGTTCATCATCAATTCGATCGACATCAGGATGATCATGATGTTCCGGCGCGTGAGGACACCGATGATGCCGATGGTGAACAAGGCCGCGCTGAGAATTAAATAGTGAGAAGTCGCAACCATATCGGATTACTCTTCTGCCGGCGTCCGCCGCTTGGACAGTACGACAGCGCCGACAATGGCGACCAGCAGCAGGATCGAGGCGATTTCAAACGGCAGTAAATACGTTGTATACAGGGCGACTCCGACTATTTCCGAATTGCCTGGCAAGACCGCACCTGCCGCGGCAACGGGCGCAACTGCAGGCAGACTCAAAGAATCCCTGCCTTGATACAAGCCGTACGCCAGTTCGCCAACAAGAATCGCGGAGGTCACCAGGGCGATGGTCCACTGCCGTTGGAATTGGCGTTCCCGTTCGGCGCGCTCCACAGAAATCAACATGATCACGAAGACAAACAACACGAGAATTCCGCCGACATAAACAATGACCTGCACACCGGCGAGGAACTCGGCGTGAAGCGTCAGAAAAATTCCCGCCACAGCAAATAGTGTGGAGCCGAGAAATGCGGCACTGTGAACAACGTTGTGCCGCGTGATCAGGAGGATCGCCGAAACAACGGCAATTGCAGCAAATATGTAAAAAAGAACGAGTTTCGAGCATCTAAACGCTACTTTGTGTAAACCACGGGCTGATTGCCTTCTTCAAGCTTCTGCCGGTCCCATTTCATGTTGCGACGGTCGTACATACTGAGTTCGAAATCCTGAGTCAGTTCCAGGCATGGAGTCGGGCACGCATCTTCACAGAGGCCGCAGAACATACAGCGCGACAGATCAAATGTGTACGTCGTCAGCGCCTTCTTCCCTTCCGCTGTGCGTTCCCATCCCACTTCGATGCAATGCTCGGGGCAAGCCAATGCGCAGAGATTGCATGCGATGCAGAGCGTTTCCCCGTTGTCCGGATCGTTGTTCAAACGCGGGGCACCGCGAAACCGCTCGGCAACTTTCGGGCGGACTTTCGGATACTGCTCGGTGTAATTCTTCGAAGGACGTTGATAAGAGAACGTCAGCAGCAGTCCCTTGATCAAATCCACCAGAAATATCTTTTTAAATAAGGTGAGTTCGGGACGTTTGACTTTCATTGATTTATCCTTTTCCTCCCAGCAACAGCACCAGGATGGCGGTCACGATCAGGTTCGCCATCGAGAGCGGCAGGAGAAACTGCCAACCAAGCTTCATAAGTTGATCATATCGATAACGCGGCCAACTTGCCCGGAACCACAGATAGAAGTACAGGAAGACGACGACTTTAGCGATAAACCACAGAACACCGGGTATGACATCGAGAAACGCAAGCGCCGCAACGTTCGGAAAGGGCCGAAGCCAGCCGCCCCAGAACAGCGTCACCGCCATCGCAGCCACGGTGAGCATGTTCGCGTACTCTGCCAGGAAGAACAGAGAAAACCGGAAACCGCTGTATTCCGTGTGAAATCCGGCCACGAGTTCCGATTCCGCTTCCGGCAGATCGAACGGCGCGCGATTGGTCTCGGCCACGCCGCATATAAAGAAAAGGACGAAAGCGACCGGCTGCAGGAAGACGTACCAGTAACCCGAATTCTTCTGCGCCTCGACGATCTGCACGAGACTCAGACTGCCCGACAGCATCAGAACGCCCAGCACGGTGAATCCCAGGGCCACTTCGTAACTCACCATCTGAGCTGCGGAGCGCAGCGCTCCCAGCAACGGATACTTACTGTTGGAAGCCCAGCCGCCGAGAATGATACCCAGTACGCCTACCGAGGAAATCGACAAGACATAGAGCACGCCGATATTCAGGTCGGTAATGTAGAGATTGATCTGCCTTCCCATAATCGTGATGGATGGTCCTATGGGAATGACCGCAAGCACGATGAAGGCGGGAATCAGGCAAATTACCGGCGCCAGAGTGAAGATCCAGCGATCCGCACGCTCAGGGACGATGTCTTCTTTCAGAAGCAGTTTCAACGGGTCCGCGACCATCTGAAGAATGCCCCAGGGGCCGACGCGCATCGGGCCGAGACGGACCTGCATCCAGGCGATGACCTTGCGCTCCGCGAGTGTGATGACGGCGACGTATCCCGGCACGATGGCCAGAATCAAGGCAATCTTGATCAGCGGTATCAGAATATAAGTGATTGCAAATTCCATTTACCTGTCTATCTCACCCAAGACGATATCGAGCGTTCCAATAATTGCGACAACATCGGCAACCATGTGTCCAGCCACCATCTTCTTTAACGCCTGCAAGTTCACGAATGAAGGGGGCCGGACCCGGGCACGATATGGCTGCGTGCTCCCGTCGCTCACGATGTAGTAACCCAGTTCACCTTTTGGCGCTTCAATCGAATGATAAATATCCCCGACCGGCGGCTTGATGATCTTCGATAGCTTGGCCATGATCGGTCCATCTGGAATCTTTTCAATCGCCTGCGCAACGATGCGAGCGGATTGACGCATCTCTTCGATGCGGACCATGTAGCGGTCGTAGGTATCTCCGGTTTCTCCGGTCGGGATATCGAATTCGAAGTCGGCATACGCGGCATAAGGCTTAGCTTTCCGAATGTCCCATTCGATACCCGATCCGCGCAGCGGCGGGCCGGTGACTCCCAGGTCGATCGCATCTTTCGCCGAGATCACACCGACACCGCGGGTGCGTCCGATCCAGATGCGATTTTCCGTGAGCAAAGTCTCGTATTCGTCGACATGCTTCGGGAACTCCCGGATGAAGGTACGGACTTGATCTTCGAAACCCTCGTAAATCTCGTATTGCGTTCCGCCGATCCGGAACATGTGCGTGGTGAGACGGGCGCCGCAATAGTTCTCGAAAATCTTCAGGATTTCTTCGCGCTCGCGAAAGGCATACAAAAAGACGGTCATTGCGCCGATGTCGAGAGCGTGCGTTCCGAGCCATAGCAGGTGACTCGTAATCCGGTTGAGTTCCGTCATGATCACGCGGATGTACTGGGCGCGCGGAGGCGCTGTCACGCCGAGCAGTTTTTCGATGGCTTCGCAATAGCCCAGACCGTTCGAAACGGCAGCCACATAGTCCATGCGGTCCAATGTCGGAAGCCACTGACCGTATGTCTGCGCTTCACCCAGCTTTTCGACGCCGCGGTGCAGGTATCCGATGACGCATTCCAGATCCATCACGCGTTCGCCGTCCAGTTTCAGTTTGACCTGAAGCACACCGTGCGTCGACGGGTGCTGCGGCCCCATGCTGACGGTTATTTCGCTTGCATCAAATAAAGTCTGTTCTTTGGTCGACATCTATTTATTTAGTTGTTTCGCCCTGTCGGGCTCACATTCGCTCCGCTCATGTAAATTAATCCTGCGGTGTCCTGTAATCGGGACTCTCGTGGCGCGCTTCGCCGACGTAATACTTCTGCCCGGAATCGATGCCCAGGTGTTTGCGTACCCATTCCACGTCCTGGAGGCGGATGTTGTAATCCTTGCGCAGCGGAAAACCGGCCCAATCCTCAGGCAGCAGGATGCGTTTCAGGTTCGGGTGGTTTGCGTACTGCACGCCGAACATGTCGTACACTTCGCGTTCGAGCCAATCCGCCGTTGTCCAGACGGATGTGACACTTTCGATCGATTCCCACTCCTTGATGCGCGTCTTGACGCGCATCCGATCGTTCTTTTCGAACGAATACAGGATGTAAACGATCTCGAACTGTTCTTCCTTCGGCCAGTGAACGGCGGTCTCGTCCACCAGATAATTGAACGGAACGATCGGGTTGTCGCGGAAAAAGGTCATGATCTCCGCAATTCGATCTTTCTTCACTTCAATCTGATTCTGCCCCAGGAAGGAGTAGGATTTGACAAATTCGCCGCCAAACTTTTCCTTCAGCGCGTCGACCAATGGGCTCGTCCAGGGCTCCTGCTGAGGCCCCTTCGGCTTCGGCGGCGCCGCTGGCGCCGCAGGTTTCGCCCCTGGTGGCGGAGGTGGAGGTTTGGGAGCCGCGGCTTTCGATTCGCCTGCTGGAGGTGCCGGAGCGGCCGGAGGCGCGGGCTTTGTCGGTTCAGCGGCCTTTTCGGCCGGCTTCTCAGTCTGCGGGTTATCCTTTTGTTCTTCTGCCACTTTCTATGTCTCGGAAGGAACCGGATTGTTGCGAAGAGCGGCCGCTACACAAAGACGTGGATTCAACCATACGCTTCGATCACTGTCAACGCCCAGTAGCGTCCCTCTTCCTACCGTGCAACAGAACATAGTAACGCAAAGAGGAATCGCTTTACCACTGGCAGCTGACGCAAGCGGGGGAGGAGCATAAAAAGCTTAGCGCGGCTACGCCGTAATCAAACAGCGGAAGGACGTGTGCGTGGTGCCCAGATGTTTTGATGTGAATGTGAGGCAATCCCCGCCTAACTTAGGCGGGGACTTCCCCGATTTTTATGTCCTGACGAAAAATCAACTCGGACAAACAGGAAAGGGTTTGTCGTTCTCTTCCAAAAAACTGGTTAAAAAAACTAAAACTTACAGCCTTGTTACACAGAATAGAACACAAGAAGCACAAGAATCAGGCGTTGGAAAAACTTGGGCCTTTTGTGATCCTTCCCTTTTTCGCTGAGTGATGCGGTAATCGATTCTTAAGCGCCGATATGCTGGCGGTAGATTTTTTCAACAGTTTCGATCGTATCGATGTCGGCAACGTGCTTATCGGTGCGGATGCGGACGATGCGGGGAAAGCGCAAAGCATATCCACTGGAGTGGCGGTCGCTCTTCTGGATGCCATTAAAAGCGACTTCAATGACGACGTTCGGCTCAACCGTCCGGAAGCGCCCGTAATCCTGCAGGGTATGGGCTTTGAAGTAGTCGGTCATCTCCGCGATCTCAATGTCCGTCAGGCCGGAATAGGCCTTTCCGATGTTCAGCAACTGATTGTCACGCCGGACGGCGAATGTGTAATCCGACAGCACATCGCGGCGACGGCCGTGGCCAAACTCGACGCCGGTAACGACGACATCCAGCGTGGCGAGGGCTTTCTTCCACTTGAGCCAGCTCATCCCGCGTTTGCCCGGCAGGTAGAGCGAATTGGCATCTTTCAGCATCAATCCTTCGTTCCGGCGCTTCGCGGCAGCCTCGAAGAAGGGCTCCAGTTCGACGCGCTCCTTCAAAAGGACGAATGGAGCCAGGTACAAGGGAGGGAGCCATTCAATCACTTCGAGGGTGTTCTTACGGGTGATCAGGGGATCATCCAGCACATTCCTGCCTTCATACGTGAGGATGTCAAAGATCATGAGAGCAACGGGCACTTCGGCGATGAGGGCCGCTGGTGGACGTTTTCTGCCCAACCGCTTCTGCAGCGATGCAAAGGGCAGCACC
Organism: uncultured Acidobacteriota bacterium; assembly: GCA_963738025.1. Lineage (GTDB taxonomy): Bacteria > Acidobacteriota > Terriglobia > 20CM-2-55-15 > 20CM-2-55-15 > 20CM-2-55-15. Next base: position 591,013 of record CAVTWA010000006.1, read on the forward strand.
TGGCCATCTTTGAACGCCACGATCTCACCATCGACGATTACCGAGGTGTTCAGAGCCTGCCCGGCTTCAATGATTTCGGGAAATTGATGGCTCACTTCATCCAGCGTGCGGGAGTACAACGCAGCGCGGCCGCCCTGGACGTGCAACTGACCGCGGATCCCGTCATATTTGTCCTCCACGTAAAAAGGACCGGCAAAGGTTGCGAAGATTTCGTCTTCGGTATCGGCAGGTGTGGCGAGCATGAATTTAACGGGGCGGAACAATGACAGCGCAATCTTTTCAAACTCGCCGTGCCTGGCCAGGAGGGCCGTTTCTCCGATGTCACCAAGAACCATGTTGGCGCGACGAACGGAGTCGCCCGGCCGATCAAAGGCTTTGGCGATCGCCTCCTCAACAGTGTTTTCCTTGAGGCCGATCCGCAGGTCGCCCGTAACGATTTTGACGACGTATTTCGTTTCCGACGGTGTCAGGGCTTGCAGCAGATCGAGAAGGACCGGCAGCTTGTTGGAGGCGCCGGATATCTTCACCAGATCGGCGAATTTCGCCTGAACTTGCGACGGGGAGAGGGAACCTTCCTCACGGCGGCCGGCTAGCAGGCGCTCGGACATTTCACCGAGGTCACCGCGGGCAAGATAGATATCGTGGATCTGTTCGTCCGACGCGCCCGATATTTGCTGAACGGCATTCATCAACGCCGACCAGCCGACGTTTAAGGTCCGGGCATCGGTGAGAGCAAAGGGGCGTCCTGTAAAAAAGATTGCGGCAGCACGCAGATCGTCGTCGTTAAGCGTGCGAAAGTATTCGGCGAGGGCTGCGATCTTTTTCAGTTTTGAAGTCGTGCCGGCTATCGCGTCGGCGGTTTGGGCAAAGTGCCGCATCGTGTTAAATCTTAGCCACGAATTTAACGAATTTAACGAATTTCAAGCCGTTTTTGGATCAAAACCTTGAAACGTTCGCCCATGCTGCCCGGAAGGAGGAGGTTTTTTATCTTTAAAAGGCGTTGCATCGAGACCGCATCACCGGCCGTCGCCAATTTCTCAATTTCGTCCAGAACGCCAAGCCGGATCAGATAATCCATCTGCGTGGTGAAAAGAATCGTTTCGAGCGACGGCTCTTCCATCAGATCGGAAAAGTTCACGTGCGCCGTCATGTCCTGCTCACCGATTCGCAAGTATGGGTCTTCGACCGCTTGATGCCGCCAATAACACATCAACGTCCCGGCGGGGCGTGCGAAGTACTCATCGCGTAAGTAACCGTAATCAATGGCCAGGTGATAGCCGCGATCGAGCGATCTGGCAATTCTGCGAATCCATTCCCGCGCTTCCAGGTTAACTTCGGAGAAGTGACCTTCCCGGACCGGGACGTCGACCGGTTCCTGAAGCGGCGCCTCGATCTCTTTGAAATTCTCCGTAACGTAGATTTCCTTGAGCACGCCGCCACGGCGGACGACACGGTGCACCGGCAAGGCATCAAAGAATTCGTTCGAAAAGATACACCCGGTGATTCCCTTCGGCAATTCGTCAATCCATCGGACATTGAAGCCGGCGAGCAATTCCTGCTGGCGCCCTCGCATCGACGGACTTCGTTCCAGAATCAGGTATTCAAATTTTGCAGTTTGCAGGATGTCGCGCGCCAGAAGTCCCTTACCAGCGCCTAATTCAACAATAGTGAATGAGTCGAATGGAGCGGCCCACTCCTGAAATTGCTTCGCGAGGAGCCGGCCGAAAAGCGGATCCAGGTCGGAGGATGTATAGAAGTCACCAGAAGGGCCGATCGGATTGCGGGCTGAGGAGTAATAAAAGCGAAGGACCTCTTCCATGTAATCCCTGAATGAAAGAGGTCCTTGTTCGCGGATTCGTTTCTTAAGCTGCCCGGAGAAATCGGTCAATCAAATCTTCATTCCAATCCGTTCTATCTCTTCTTTTGCAGCCTTGGCGATGCGCGGATCGTTCTTGACGTCATCGAGACGGACTTCTGTGGGTTTCTTTGCGATTGTCATCCGGTCGATCTTGTCCTGCAGCCGCATCAAACCATACAGCAATGCTTCCGGACGCGGAGGGCAGCCGGGGACATAAACGTCCACGGGGATCACATGATCGACGCCCTGAAGCACCGAATAGGTATCGAAGGGCCCACCGACATTCGAGCACGCGCCCATCGAGATCACCCATTTGGGGTCCGGCATCTGGTCATACACACGGCGGACGATAGGAGCCATCTTCAAAGTCACGGTGCCGGCAACGATAATCAGATCCGACTGGCGGGGGCTCGGCCGGAAAATGCCGGCGCCGAACCGATCCATATCGAAGCGGGATGCTCCGGTGGCCATCATTTCGATCGCGCAACAAGCAAGGCCGAACGTCATCGGCCACAGGGCCGACTTGCGGGCCCAGTTGAAAACAAAATCCACCGATGTGGTAATGATGTTTTTTTCAAAACGGTCTTCAATCCAAGCAGGCATGATAGCTCCCCGATAAACTTACGCCCAGTCGAGCGCGCCTTTCTTAATAATCCAGACGTATCCGACAATAAGAATCGTCAGAAAGACCAGCATTTCCACCAGGCCGAAGAAGGCGAGTTGCCGGTAGATGATCGCCCAGGGAAACAGGAAGATGGTCTCCACGTCAAAAATAACGAACAGGATGGCAACGACGTAATAACGAATCGCATATCGCTGGCGCGCATCGGACTCCGGATCGACGCCGCACTCGTAGGGCATCAATTTTCCCTTGCCGCCGGTACTGGGGCGAATCAGCTTGGCAACCAGCAAGGTAGCCGTCGGAAACAGGAACGCAACGGCCATGAATAGAAAAATCGGTACGTATCCTGCTAACGTCGAATTCATTTCACTCTCCGCAGCCTAACGATGATTGCTTCAAAACCTCGACGGCATGCGCCAGGATCGGCCGCACCGCCGTCAGACATTCTCGCACGCCTTTAACGCTTCCAGGCAAGTTGATTATCAAAGTGGACTGGCATATACCGCAAACCGCCCTGGACAAAGCAGCCCGAGGCGTGATCTTCAGGCTTTCCAGCCGCATCAGTTCCGCGATACCGGGAACGTGCTTATCGATGACGGCCAATGTAGCCTCCGGTGTTACGTCACGAGGCGAAAGCCCGGTTCCGCCAGAAGTCGCAACCAGACGGAATCCCTCTTCGCTCGCTCGACGGAGCCTGGTCTCAATGTCCTTCCGTTCGTCCGGCAAAATCTCGATGGCGGCGACTTCAAACCCCGCTTCCTCAAGGATGCGCTTTGCTTCCGGCCCTGACAAGTCCTCGCGCCTGCCCGCCGATGCCGTATCGCTGATCGTAAGAACTAAAGCTTTTCCCAGCATTCTGTTTTGAATTTCTTGGACGGTTGCCTAAATCACCTAAATTCAAAAAGAATTCAGGTGATTTAGGCAACCGTCCAAGAATTAATTTCGCTTCGCCGTCCAGTGTCCGCTCTTGCCGCCGCTCTTTTCCACCAGCCGGATCGGTCCTATAGAGATTCCCTTCTCTACTGCCTTACACATATCATAAAGCGTCAGGCACGCAACTGCCGCAGCAGTTAACGCTTCCATTTCGACCCCCGTCTCGCCCCTGGTGCGCGCCACCGTCCCGATCACTGCACCAGAATCAACGATTTCAATGCTCACGTCGAGGTGAGTCAGTGCCAGCGGATGGCAAAGCGGAATCAACTCGGAGGTCTTTTTACCAGCCTGGATTCCAGCAATACGTGCCACTTCCAGGGGATCGCCTTTAGGCATTTTTCTGTCGCGAAGCAGACGCACGGTTCCGGCAGACATCTCGACGAAAGCCTCCGCGCGAGCGATGCGAAGCGTCTCGGCCTTGCCGCTCACATCGACCATCCGGGCCCGGCCCTCTTTGTCCACGTGAGTCAGTTGGTTTTTCCTGGAAGCCACTCTCACTCCATCAGCAGGAATTGGGCAGAGTCACCCAGTTCCAGATTGCCGGTCCGGCGCGGAATCATAATCAGAGCATTGGCTCTTGCGAGTCCCACAAGGTCCGAAGAACCTTTCCATGGCGTTGTGCGAATCCAGTACTGCCCGTCGCTAAATCGAACAAGCGCCGGCACCAAGGCAGCGCGTTCAGGATCGCACTTCGCTGCGCTTTCCAGTTTCGCTTCAAGAACGCGTGGACTCGTACTTTCGGCCTTCAGCAAGAACAGGATTAATGGCCGCACAAACATGTGAAACGAAACCATGGTTGAAATGGGGTTCCCGGGCAAGCCAAAGACATATGTTTCGTTGCGGTGGCCGAATACCGTTGGCTTTCCCGGCTTCATTGCGATTTCATCGAACAGAACTTCAACTCCGAATTCGGCGAATACCGTTTCGACGAGATCATACTTCCCCATCGAGACACCACCGGACACGATCAGAACGTCGTGTTCGAGGCCTTGTGCAATTTTTGCTCTCAGATCGTCAAGATTGTCGCGGGCAATCCCCAGGGCCACCGGCTCCGCGCCTGCTTCCCGCACTTGCGCGCATATCGTGTAGGTATTGCTGTTCCGAATCTGACCGGGTTGCGGAATCGTGTCTACCTCGACGAGTTCATCGCCCGTCGCGACAACAGCGACCCGAGGCTTTCGCGAAACCAGAACGCTCGGCTTGCCTGTTCCAGCCAGGAGTCCCAGATCCGCAAGGCCGATTTTCCGGCCAGCCTGGAGAATCCGCTCTCCCATGCGGGCCTCGGCCCCACGGTGCAGCAACCCCTCGTTCTCGCGTACAGATTTGAGGATACGAACCTGAGTGGGGGACAGGCGCTGCGTGTTCTCCACCATGACCACGGCGTCAGCGCCGGGCGGAAGCGGGGCACCCGTCATGATCTCGCAGCACTGGCCTGAACGTATTTCGATATCGGATCCGAAACCCGCTCGCGATTCGCCGACGATGGAGAGCGTGGCGGGAACCTGCGCGATGTCCGCAAATCGCACTGCAAATCCGTCCCGTATGGCTTTGTCGAACCGGGGCGAATCCGCATCGGAAAAAACGTCTTCGCGCAGAATCCGATGCACAGAATCGAGCAGCGTGACTGCCTCAACCGGCATGCGATCCGGGCGGTCCTTCGCCCTGGCGGCCGCCATGACGATTTCCAGCCCACGTTCAATCGGAAGCATTCTCGAATAGTTCTCCCTGCTCGTTGACGTGGAACACGAGTTGGTGCTGGTAGACCCGCAAATTGACAGGCCAGTGATACTCGATTTCCACCCTGAACGCAGGTCCCTGACGCGTAATGCGAATGTCGTTCTTCGTTAAAGGAATGCCCAGTTCATTCGCTCTTTCGAGAACTTCACCGCGCAGAATTTCAGGGGTCTTCCTTGAACTGGCGGCGTACTTTACTTCCTGTCGAACGTAATCGTTGAATTGAAATGCAGCGAAATAGCCCGGGACATACTGTGCCCCGGCAAAGAGCAGAGCAATCAAGACCAGCAGAATGAATATCTGTCTGCCGCTCAGGCCAAACATGGTGCGGTATTATAACACGGCATGATAGGCTGCCCTTCGAACTCACAAACTGAGGTAACAATGAATCGACTTCATTCTTCTTTGAAAGAGCTCGATCCCGAGATTCACGCTGCTGTTGAAAATGAGGAACGGCGCCAGTCGACGGGGCTGGAACTGATCGCGTCTGAGAACTTTACCTACCGGGCTGTGCTCGAGGCGACAGGTTCTGTCTTTACAAATAAGTATGCCGAAGGATATCCGGGCAGACGCTACTACGGCGGATGCGAATTTGTCGATGTTGTGGAAAACCTGGCGATCGAGCGGGCAAAGAAGCTCTTCGGAGCCGAGCATGTCAATGTGCAGCCGCATTCGGGCAGCCAGGCGAACATGGCAGTTTATCTGACGGTTCTGAAGCCGGGAGACACCATTCTTGGCATGAATCTTTCCCATGGCGGCCACCTGACTCATGGCCACCCGCTCAACTTTTCGGGAAAGTACTACCACATTGTTCCCTATGGCGTGCGGAAGGACACGGAAGTCATCGACTACGATGAGCTTGCATCCCTTGCACGGCAGCACAAGCCCAAGCTGATCGTCGTCGGAGCCAGCGCCTATCCCCGGACAATTGAATTCGAACGTATCGCCCGGGTTGCCAGGGAAACTGGCGCGATGATGATGGTGGACATCGCCCATATTGCAGGACTCGTCGCAACCGGGGAGCATCCGAGCCCGGTACCCCATGCGGAATTCGTTACCAGTACGACACACAAGACACTTCGCGGGCCGCGAAGCGGTATGGTCATGTGCCGTGAAATATTTGGAAAGGATCTGAATCGGTCTGTCTTCCCCGAAATGCAGGGTGGACCGCTGGTTCACGTGATCGCCGCCAAGGCCGTTTGTTTCAAGGAGGCAGCGACCGAGGATTTCAGAAGCTATATCCGGCAAGTGGTGAAGAATGCCAAGGCTCTCGCGGCGAAACTGGCTGCGCGAAAGTTTCGTATCGTGTCCGGTGGCACGGATACGCATTTGATGCTCGTCGATGTGTTCTCAAAAGGGATCAATGGGAAACAGGCTGAAGTAGCGCTCGATCACGCAGGGATTACCGTCAACAAAAATGCCATCCCGTTCGATCAGAACCCGCCACTGACTCCAAGCGGCATCCGCATCGGCACGCCGGCGCTGACAACACGAGGCATGCAAGAAGGAGAGATGGAAGCTATTGGCGACTGGATTGCCGAGGTGCTGGATCACGTCAATGACCAAGGCGTGCAAGCGCGCGTACGAAAAGACGTGCAGATCTTATGTGAGAAGTTCCCTTTGTACGACTAAGAATAAGCCACGAATTGAACGAATTTAACGAACCTGAATTCGTTAAATTCGTTAAATTCGTGGCTTATTCTTACGGCTTCGGATTCGACAGCTTCTTGTAATACTCCTCGACGAGTTTCTGATACCCGGCCGGAATTTCATCTTCCTGCGCCGACCGGATATTGTCCTTCGCGAGAAGGATTTGCAGCGCCTTGCTCAGTTCTAATTCGACGCCCTTAAACGGATCGATGACCTGCTGCAGCTTGTCGAGCGCTCGCGGATCCCCGAACCCACCGCTGAGCGCGCCTTGCAGGTTGCGCGCAACCTGGTCAAGACCTGGCGCAAACGGACTCTTCGGTCCCAGCTGGTTCTGCAGATCGCGGACGTCATTCAAGCGCTGCTGCAGTTCGCGAGTGATCTGCCTTGGATCAAACGTCCCGTTCGGATTGAAGGTCGTACCGCCAAAGTTTGGCGTGCCGTTAGCGAAGCCACCATTCTGCTGCGGGTTGTTGTTACCACCACGTCCGCCGCCCTGAGCCTGCTGCCCCTGCTGGCCCTGACCTTGTTGCCCTTGCTGACCTTGTTGACCCTGGCCCTGTTGGCCTTGCTGGCCTTGCTGCCCCTGCTGACCTTGCTGTCCCTGCTGACCTTGTTGTCCCTGCTGGCCTTGTTGCCCCTGCTGGCCTTGCTGCCCCTGCTGCCCTTGCTGACCTTGCTGACCTTGCTGCGCCCTTGCTGACCTTGCTGGCCTTGCTGACCTTGCTGACCCTGCTGACCTTGTTGGCCTTGCTGACCTTGTTGGCCGCGCTGGTTCTGCTGGTTTTGATTCTGTTGACCCTGTTGGCCCTGCTGATTCTGCTGCTGTAACATCTGCAAACGGCGTTGCAAGGATTCGAGACTTTGGATCGTTTCGCCGGTCTGGTTCAGCGCATTCTGCAGCTTCTTCTCATCCGAGTTGTTGGCGGAAGATGCAGCCTGGCCGATCTGTCTGGCGACGTCATCGAGGCCCTTTTGAACGGCCTGGTCGAGTTGATTGGCGTAGTTATAGTAATTGTTCTGCGGCGTGCCGTTATCGAGCAATTGTCTCGACTGTTGCATCTTCTCTTGAAGTTGCTGAGCACGAATTGTGTTTGCAGCCGTACGGGCTTTGTTCGCCGCGTCACGATTTTCGTTGTTGTTGCTGAGGGCCTCGAGTTCATTCGTCATGGACTTGAGATCCTGGGCTACGCCATCTTTTTGTTGATTGATCTCCTGAGCTCGACGGCGAGCATCGCCAGGATTGCCGGGGTTATTGGAGAGCTGTTTTGTTTCGTCGGCAATCTTATTCTGCTCGTCCCTCAAGCGCTTGGATTGGTCCTGCAGCTTAGCCAGGCGATCTTCCATCGAACCGTTCTTGCCCTGGCTGAGCAGACGCTGGGCCTTTTGTAACTGTTCCTGAGCCTGCTGCGAGGCCTGCTGTTGCTGTGAGGGGCTGCCGCCGCTCTGGGCCTGCTGCATATTCTGAGCAGCCTGCTGCAACGCGCGAGCCGCATCCGCCATCTGCCGGTCGTTGTTTTCTCTGGAAAGCTTGTCCAGTTGACGGGCGAGACGTTCGGTTTCCTTCTGCAAGTCTTGCGCTGCGGCCTGATCGCTGCTGCCACCACCGCCACCGGCTTGTTGCTGTTGAGCTTTTCGCTGCTGCTGTTTCTGCTGGCGCTCGGCGAGTTCCTTCAGTTTGCGGAGGGCCTCATCGACTTCCTGCGAGTTCTGCTGCTGTTCGCCCTTCTGGACGGTTTCGTACTGGTTCTTGCTCTGATCCAGTTCCAGTTCGAACAGGTCGGCAATGTCCTGCGCACTCTGCGCACCACCGCCGCCTCCGCCACCGCCTTGACTAACCTGGATTTCGGTAAACAACGCTTCGGCACGCATCAAATACTGCAGTGCCTTCTGTTCAAACGGCTCCGCAGCATCTGCTTTTTCTGCCTTGAGCTGATCCGCCGCCGGCGTCATCTGGTCGATGGCGGCTTTCAGATCGTCTGCCATCTGTTTGACCATCTTGTCCTGCTGGGTCAGGCCGCGGCGGCCCATGCGCTCGAGCAGGGTGTTGGTCATTTCCGCGTTCTTGGTTTGATTTGCGGAAATGGAATGGATGTTGTCGATCCATTCTTTGTCTTTATATTTGTCCTTGTTGTTGATCAGCTTGTGCGTCGCAGCAACGATGTCCCGCTGCCGCTTCGACAGCCCCTGAGCATCATCACCGCCGCCTCCGCCACCTCCGCCGCCTCCGCCCTGCTGTCCCTGCTTGTACTCGCGACCGAAGGGCCGGACGTCGATAAAGTACACATCCGTGGAAACGGTATTGGCTGGATTTTTGGTATCAACGGCCTTGCCGTAATAGGTGATGATGTCGCCCGGTTCGAGGTTGTATTCCTCGAGGAAGAACGTGTGCCCGGCCGAAATCTCCTTCGGACTCTCAGCCTTGCTCGCAAACAGGTCCACTTTCTGATCGGGGCCGCCATTCACCGAAAAATGCAGTTCCAGTTGGCGCACGCCGAAGTCATCGTTGGCGCGCAGTTCGGTAAAGACTTCTTCAACTTTCGTGGCTTTCGTGTCGCGTCCCGGCTTGGTAAATTCGACGATCGGTTTCTGGTCGTCGAGGGCTTCCATCGATCGCTCTTCAAGATCGAGATACTTTTGCCCGCTGGCATTCGTCAGCTCAATACGGAAAGTGGTCGTCCGGTCGACGGTGACCTTTCCCATGACGGACCGTTCCCCATTCGGCTGCAACGGAACGCTTTTTCCATCGGCAAACACCACACGCCCGCCAGATAACGGCTGGCTTCCGGTAACCGTCACTTCGACTTCGGTGCCCTTCAGGGCGACCATATCCGAAGCGTTCTCTTCCTTCTTTACGGCAAGGCCGGTGTAAGCCGGATAGTGGTAGGCATAATCGACCTTTTCAACTCTCGGCAAATCGGCTACATCGATCGTGAATTCTTTGGATCGATAACCCGCCGCATCGACGAAATAATGAACCGGCTCCTGCAGATTGAAAACCAGGTGGCGGAAGGTCGGCTGGTTTTCCGGCGTCGGCTCCATTGTGGAGACTTCCCAATCGGCGCCATTGGCATACCGGAGGTGGACTTGTGCCCGCTGCGGGTCAAATCCGACAGCAACGGCCTGGATCGTGACGTCGGAACCTTTGGGAACCGTCTGATCGCCGGGAGTCACCTTCAACTCGATAGCATCCACCTTGGGTGGGTGCAGCAAGTCTGCAATCAGCTTTACCGAACCCACAGGGAAGAAGAAGAAGAGAGATACAGACAGACGATCAAGGCAACGGCAAAAACTCCGGTCAGGGCGGCAAATGTGCTGAACTTTCGCTTGTTCACCTGATCGCCAAAACGAACGTGTTTTGTCCGATCGAGGACATCTTTAGTCAGAAGGTGAATGAAGGTCAGTTGCTCCGGACGCGCCTTCTCGATGGCCTCAACGGCACTGACGAGACGATCCTGCAATCCCGGATTCTTCTCTTCAATGAAGCGGGCAAGTTGGGTATCGGTCGGCTTCCGGCGCAAAGGCAGAACCAGAGCCTTGATAACGGTAACGACGATGGCCGCCAGAAGCGCCAGCCGCAATCCCGTCACCATCCAGCCAGAAACACTGCGGGAATCCGCGAGCGCCAGCCCGATCACGAGCGAAACGACGCTGACCCCTAGAACCCAGGCCAGACCTCGAAGCCAGAGGAATGTCTTCCATCTGCTTCTAACGATTGCGATTTTCTGGAGCAACTCTTCATGTGGTGCCATGCTTCGTCTCCCTTTCAATTGATGGCTGCGCGCTACCGCGCTGGCGTTTGCAGCCGCTCACCTTTTGCCGATCAGGATGCCTTATACGTCCGATTCGCCAGATAAATCTCCGTCATACCCGCCAATAAAGCAAACAATAACAGATACCACCAGCCCATTTGACGCCGGGCATAGTCATCTTTCTCTTCATTGGCCAGAAAACCTGCATGAAGGGTCTCGGCCTGGGTGCGCTGTACACTGGCAATCAGGTCTTCCGGGGGCATGCTATCCAGATTGCCTTCCGCCGACGGAGGATTGACGGCAATCAGCCGAGTGTCCGGTCCGACGCGAATTTCGTGAAATCCCGGAACGACCGGGGTGAAAAACTTCGACTGCCCCGCACTGATATCGCCTAAAGCCTGGCGCTCGCCCTTCGGGTCGATGACAGCCGCCGTAGCGCTATCAATGCCGGCGGTTACCGGAATGCCCTCTCCCAGCTGATACCAGCCTTTGCTTTCGTTATAGCGGGACAGGTAACGGATCATTTCGTGGAACAGCGGCAGGAACGAAGGCTTCAATGGAAGGTCGTTCCATTTGCTATCCACCGTCGAATTGAAGACCAGCATGCCATGATCGTCTTTCGCGGATTCCACGATCACCGGGGATCCATCTTCATACTTGGCCAGCACGACCGCGCCTGGTTTCGCTTCGACGTTGAGATACGCCGTAAATTGCGCGGAGTTCAACGCAACTCTAGTGCTCTTCTCGAACGGCTTGAAAATCGCGTGATTGTGATCGTAAGTCGTTAGCGCCACAAACGGGCGGCCGCGGTCGTGAGCGACGAAGATCCGTTGCAGCGGTTTGACCGGCAGCTTGGCATAGGTGTTCCACCAGCCGACCTCGGCATTCTCGGCGAGAATGACCAGCTGCCCTTGTCCCGTTTTTCTCAGATCGTCCATTTTTTCGCGGACCTTGTCTGGTAGCCGCGGCACGTCATTGATAATGACGACTTCGTGTTTCGCCAGCTCTTCCGGAGTAATAGCCGAATACGTCACCGTGGTGATCTCGAAAGGCAGTTCCGCGGTTGACGTGTACGCCTCCTTCAAATAGAGGCTTTGTTTCGCTTTACCGGCATCGACGACAAGCACATTCAGTTTTTCCCGCCGTTCGATCGAGAAAAGAAATTCGTTGTCGACCTTCAAAGGATCGTCGGCCTCGATCCGAACGCGACCCTTGAGGAAACCCAGGCGCAGATCGAACCCGCTGAATTCTGCAAGCGCGGTCGAATTTGCCGAAACGGTGACTTGCTTCCGCCCGACTTCTTTATCATCCAGGCTTACGACGACGGGAACGACAATCGGCTTGTCTTTGCTGTAATTGTGGATGCGGGCAATGATCCGGCCGTTGTAAGTCCGCGTAAAACTGGTCGGCTGCTCGACGATGACGCTGTCGATTCCGACATTGTTGAAGTCCTTGACGGCGAGGTTCACAGTTTCGGTTTTCACATCATTACTAATGACACTCTCGCGGCTGGAACGGTTCCACCCATTGCGTTGAAAATCGGAAATAATGATGAGTTGCTTCTGGTCCCCGCCGAACTCGCTCAGCACCCGATCTGCCAGGGTAAATGCCTCGTAGTACCGGGTCCCTCCGAAGGACGGTTCCAGCGTGTCGACAGCGGCTTTCAAGGCGTTTTTGTCTGAAGTCGGACGTGAAAGCAGCGAAGCATTCTCATTGAATGCGACAATTGCCATCCGGTCGCTGGCGCGCAACGCGTCGATGCGCTTCTGGGCTTCTGCTTTGAGTTTTTTGAAGTTGTCCCCGTACTGCATGCTGTAGGAATTGTCCAGCATCAGGACGGCACCCTGATTCGAATTTGCGTTCGCTACCGGCTTCGCCGGCTGGGTCATATAGGGCCGGGCAAATGCTCCAACCAGAAGTGCGAGGATCAAAAGACGCAACGCCATCAGCAACAGGTTCTTCATTTTCTGTTGCCGGATCGAGCGCTTCGGCACCTTCAACAAGAACATCAATGAACTGAACGGAATGATTTCCGATTTCTCGCGCCGTACAAGATGGATAAGGACAGGAATCGCAAGTGCGACCGAGCCAAACAACAAAAATGGGTTTAGAAATGACATCGTTAAGTACTCTTCGACCGGGCCGCTAAGTAAGTAAACAGGCCCGCATCGAGGGGCTTACTCGTATCCATAAGACAGTAGTCGATCCGTGTACCCGCCAGCGCTTTGCGAATCCGTTCCATGTGTTCATTCAGAATCGCCAGATACTGGGCTCGCAGGTACTCCGGGATGACGTGCAGCTTTTTCCGCGTTTCCAGGTCCTCGAATTGCGCCATGTCTTCAAAAGGAAACGTCAGCTCAAAGTTGTCCATGATATGAAAAACAATGATGTCGTTGCCCTTCGCCTTCAGCGCTTTGAGACCGGCGATGATGTTGTCCGGCTCGTCATACAGATCCGTGATCAGAACAATGACGCCCCGCCGCGTCAGGTATTCTGCGAGGAAACGAAGCGGCTTGCGAAATTCGGTTTGCGCGGTAGGTTGAATCCGATCGATTTCAGAAAGAATCGTCATCATCTGGCCGCGCCGCCGGCTTGGCGGAACGTGGGCGCGGATTTCCGTGTCGAAGGTTAAAAGGCCGACACCATCCCGCTGATGATGAGCGAAATAACTCAACGAAGCCGCCAGAATGCGGGCATAGTCGATTTTTTTGATGGGGCCTGATCCGTAATTCATCGAGCCGCTGACATCCAACATAACGAGTACGCGGGTATTCGTTTCGCCTTCATAAAGTTTGATGTAAAGGCGGTCGGAACGGCCATAAACATTCCAATCGATTCGCCGGATCTCATCTCCAGGCATGTATTGCCGGTAGGCGGCAAAATCGACGCTGAATCCCATATACGGCGATCGATGAAGACCCTGGACAAAACCTTCCACCACCGTGCGCGCAACAAGTTCAAGATTCTGAATCTTAATCAGAACCTTCGGATCGATGAACCGGGCGGCCGATGTCTCGGTTACTACGGGCGTACTCATTTAATGTTTGACCTAGTCCTTCAAACCCGATTTCGGAACAGGCACAGTCTCCAGCAGCCGCTTGATGATGTCTTCGGATTTGATACCTTCGGATTCAGCGTGGAAATTGGTCAGGATGCGATGCCGGAATACCGGATACGCGAGCGTCTGAATGTCTTCCACCGCAACGTTGTAACGGCCATGCACGAGTGCTCTTGCTTTAGCGCCAAGGATCAGGAACTGTGAGGCACGGAGACTCGCGCCGTAATTGACATACTGCTTGACGAAGTCCGGCGGATTGGCGCCGCTGGGGCGGCTGGTTCGCGCCAGCTGTACGGCATAACGCATCACTTCCTCAGCCACCGGCATCTTGCGGACGAGCCGTTGGAATTCGAGAATCTCGGGACCGCTGATGGTCTTTTCGAACTGAACCTGGCGCAGCGAAGTGGTCTGGCTGACGACCTGGATTTCTTCCTCCTCGGACAGGTAATCGATCAAGATATTGAACATGAAGCGGTCGAGCTGTGCTTCCGGCAGAGGATAGGTTCCTTCGAGTTCGATCGGGTTCTGGGTTGCCAGGACGTAAAAAGGCTTTTCCAGAATGTAGGTGTGGCCTTCGATGGATACGGAACCTTCCTGCATGGCTTCGAGCAGAGCCGACTGCGTTTTCGGCGGTGTACGGTTGATTTCGTCCGCCAGAATGATATTGGCGAAAATCGGGCCTTTGACGAATACGCGGCTGCGTTTTCCTGTGGCGCGATCTTCTTCGATGATTTCGGTTCCAGTAATGTCGGCCGGCATCAGGTCGGGAGTGAACTGGATGCGCTTGAAATCGAGGTGCAAGACCTGCGCGACGGTCGCGATCAGCAGCGTCTTGGCCAGGCCGGGGACGCCGGTGATGATCGAGTGACCGCCGGTCAACATCGAAATCATGACCTGATCGACGACATCTTTCTGGCCGACGATGATCTTGCGAATCTCGTGATCGATTTTCTTTAGTTCTGTATGAAAGCGCTCGACTGTTTCGAGTTCTTTCTTTTGTTCTACGCTGAGTTCCACAATTACCTCACTTTTAATAACAATTCCAGAGCAGGCTCGTATGACGGCGCAATCTCGAGAGCCTTCATGACATTGGCTTTTGCAGATTGACGGTCGCCGCGGCCGAAATCCGATTCTGCCAGCTTCGTATACGTTCCTGCTTTGTCGGGCGTGTTCAATGCAATCAGCGCTTCGAACTCACGAACGGCTGGAGCGTACTGTTTTTGACTTAATAAGAGCTCTCCGAACTTTTGATGCTCTTCCAGATCCATCGGACGAATGTATAAGGCGCCCTCGTAGGCCCGGCGCGCTTCCGCGACGTCGCCGGCCTCCAGGAGAAGCCCGGCCAGTTTGACGTTTCCTTTGAATGCGGTATCTGAATAGCCGGTGTACTTTTTCAAGGTTTCGATCGCGGCCTTCTTGTCGCCTTTTTTCAGGTAAGCGTCGGCCAGCGGTTCGTACGCATTGTGCTCGTCCGTATACTCCGGATACATCTGCACCGATTTATTCAGAATTTCGATGGCCTTATCCGTATCGCCTTTGGCCAGCGCTTCCTGACCGGAATTCATCAATTGCTCGAAGGCCTTCATGTCGATGCCCTTCACTTTCTCATCGACCCAGGCAAAGAACTCCGTGTCGAACTGGTCTAGAGGAATCCCCAGAGCTTCCTTAAATACATCCGGCGTGCCCTTTCCCTGCTTGTACAGCAACAGCATCTTCTTGATTGCGGGAAATCCGAACTTCTCATTGATGTAATCGCAAATGATCGAAGCCTGGTAATAGGACACCAATACCTGCTGGGGGTATTTCGGACGAATGAAGCCATTGTTCAATTCAGCTATGGGCAAAAGCTTTTTGGCCTTGATGGCTTCCATGTAATCGAGCTTCAAGTGATCGCCCCAGCCATGAAAAGCATTGCGCTCCTCAAAAACCGAAAGGCCTTCGGAGAACCATCGAGGAACTTTGTGATCCGTCATTTGAAGCGAGATGACGTGAGTAAATTCGTGCCAAAGGGTACTGCCCCAGTTGAATCCGTCGGGCTTTCGAGCAGCAGGGGAATCCATCACGAACAGTTTTCCAAAACAGACTCCGAGTGCGCCTTCCATCCCAGGCAATCCCAGAGTTCGCACGGCGAAGTCATCGTGATCCGGGTACATCTCGAAGATGATCGGACCTTCCGGTTTGAAACCGTACTTCTCGCTCAAGGTGTCGTAGGCCCTCTCGAGAAGTTCGGCGACGTAGGGCCGCATGACTGCGACTTCGGTTTCGTACAGCTTCACCTTGAAATGTGGCGTGTCGAATTTGACAAACTTCGTGAACTTGTCGAGCAGGTCCAGGGTGTTGTAATTCGGTCTATTGAACGGATCGCCTTTGAATGCCTGGTCCAGTACCTGCTTGCCAGTTTCCTCTTCGCCGATCCGCATCAGGTTGATGCCAAGCATACTCATGGCGTTCCAATCGCTCGGATTGATCTTCAGAGCCTCACGCGAAAACGCGACAGACTCTTTGTAAAGCCGCTGGTGCTCACAATTTTCGGCAAGGGAGTCGTACAGTTTGCTGTAATGAGGGTTGGTTTCCAGGACCTGTTTCACATACTTGTTGAAATCGTCGGTATTGTTGCGTACGAAGCTGATTGATGCGAGAAGGCTGAAGGCCTCGGCGGACTTGGGATTGACGGCCAGCGCTTTGTTGATCTCTTCCTGCGCCTTGTCGTACTCCTCGGTATCCATGTGTTGTTCGGCAATGACCAGATGCCCGTCGAAGAAATTCGGATTCGTGGTCATCGCCTTTTCGAGTTCGGCGCTCGCTTTTTCTGGATTCGTCGCGGATAAAGCCTGCGCCAGACCGAGGTGCGCCTCGGGCATGTTGGGATCGATCTTCAGCGCGTCCTGATAACTCGCAATCGCTTCAGGCTCGTTGTATTTTTCCTCGAGCAGGTCGCCCCATACGACGAATGCTTCCGCATTTCGCGGAGTGGCTTTAGTCACCAGCTGCAAGACATCGTTGGCGTCGTGAAAGTGTTCGGTTGCCGCCAGCGAGCGTGCAACCCATAAGAAATCATTCTGGGCGCGGGTAATGCCGTCGACGAAATTCTGGTTGATCTTATTGTAGATAGCGACGGCCTCGTCGTGTTTGCCGCTGTCGTCCAGAACTGAGGCTTTTTCAAACTGCGCGGCCACCCCAATGTTGGCGAAGGTCTGAATTCCATCCAGATGCGTCAGCGCCCGATCATAGTTGCCGGTCAGGTGGTTGATCCTTCCGGCCGCAAGCCGGACAGGTCCGGCATTCGGGTTCGCTGCCGCCCAGGCTTCAAATTTGTCCCGCGCTTTCGTGTATTCGCCGGTGCGAATCCAGGAGTAGTAGAGGCTTTCGACAACGAGCGGTTCGAAATCCCCACCGGTCACCATTGGCTCGAGCGCCGCAACGGCTTCCTTGTACATGCCGGTACGCGCCATTTCGACCGGGCTTTTAGTGTCCGACTGCCAGAGAGCTCCACAACTCAACAAAAGAAAAGGAAGCAGGATCAGAGAAAGAATATTTCTCTTCATCACTTCTTGGTCTCCTGCTGTTTGATTTCCTGATTTTTGAGGGCCAGCATAACGAGGAGATCTTCCATCTGCTTGTCAAAGTCGGCAGCAGGTATCGAGCTCTTGTTCAATCGCAGGGAGTCGATCTTCTGCTCGATATCTTTCTTTTGATTCAACAGCGCCTGCATCTTGGGATCGCTCGACACAATCGGACGGTCGACCACGAAGCTGGTGGATCGGGCAAGCAGTGGTGCTTCTTTCGCTTTGGCGTCCGTCTTCTCCCCGCCGTTGTCGGAGATCAGCGGGTGTTCGGTTGCCAGACGGCCTTCGTCCTTATAAAAGCGTTCGGTTCCGCTGACGGCGTACTTGAAAGCTTCCCAGACCGAAATCTTCTGATCCTTGTCTTCATCCGCGGCAGGGCTTTGCAAAGCCTCGAGGAAATAGTCATAGAAAACGATGTCATTGCCTTCCTGGCCGCTCCGGGTTGCCGTGACAACGACTCGATTCTTAGCCGCAAACTTCTCAAGCCCCGCACCGCTTGCCGGCGTTGCGGCAACGATCACAATTCGACCGACGTTGAGCGTCGCCAGCAGCTTGTTGTAGTCGTCAGCCGTGTAGTCGGGACCGAAGATGTTGAATTTGTATTGGCCGTCCTCGCCGCTGCCGTGTCCGATCAGGAAAAGGAAGAATGTATCCTGCGGCTTGAGCTGCTGCTTCAGCGTTCCGAAGGCTTTCTGGATTTCGGCCTGCGCGGTCTGCTTATCGATCAGAACAATGACGTGATCGGCAGAAAAACCAAACTTTTCGAGCAGAGCCTTCTGGGTCTCCGTCGCCCATTTCGCGAACTTTATCTCATGGTCCGGGCTGCCCGCTACTCCTCTGAGAATGAGGGCGCTGGAGTCGGCAAGAGCTGCTGCCGGAAGGCAAAGCGCGAGGAAAATGAATACGAGTATTCGCTGTTTCATGCCAGCCCCTTCCGCTTTCGCCAGAACCATTCACCACCCAACGTCATGCAGAGCAGCATGAAAAGGAACGGCACGTCCCACAATTCCTTCTGCTCGATAAAAGATGATGCGCCTTCGACATACTGGGCGTCGTCCGGAACATCCCCGAGCTTGGACAGCGGATAGTACTTGCCGCCCGTTGACGAGGCTACAGACTGAAGCAGATGCGTATCGACACCGGGGTTGTAAAACTCGACCGGACGGTCCTGAACCTGGAAGGAGGTATGGTTGGTTCCCAGATTCTCCGAACCCTGAGCGGCCTCAACTTCGACCTGATAAACGCCAGCCGCGGTTGCATTCAGTTCCGCCTGATAAGTACCTTCTGCGGACCCGTTCCAATCCAACGGGATGGATTCGGTCAGGCCGTCCGGAGTCGTTACTTTTGCCACCACCTTGGCATTATTCATTCGCTCAAAGTTCTTATTCGAAATGTCAGCACTCAGCCGGACCGATTCACCGGGCAGATACGTGTCTTTGTCGGAATTGATCATGACCGGGTCGGGCGACGTGCTCACCAGCCAGCGCAGAGTTTGTTTCCAGAACATCTCATGAGTCTGGTCTTTGGCGTCCATTCCCATCTGCCAGTGCCAGGTGCTCCCAGTGGTCAGCGCCATGGAGCGTCCGCGGCCATATCTTTGATAGGCAAGCAGAATCGGATCTGGGCCGCCCTTCTGCTCCGATTGACCGCGGGCGAGGACGATACCGCCGATCTTGGCATCCAGTGTTTTGTTGTAATCGTTCAGTGGAGGAAGGTCACTCCAGTCTTTGACCACGTTGCCGTTGGCATCGGGCATCAGCTTCATGAGCGGATGAGTTCGACCGTAATCCGTGACCGCCAGCTTGACGCGCCCAATAACCGGAGCCCGATCACCTGCCGGCAACTGGACCGGCAGAATGTCCGCAATCGGGCTGTTTTCATAATGACCGCCCGAGTACGAATTGCGGCCCCCCAGCATCAGGAAACCGCCGCCTCGATTGCTGACGAAGTCGACGACCATCTTCAACTGTTCCTGGCTGAAGAACGTGGACTCGATACTGCCGAAAATCAGGCCTTTATAGCCAAACAGTTCTTCCTTTTTCTTCGGAAAACCTTCGGCGAGCGTTTCTTCCTTCTCGAGACCCTGCCGGTAGAATTTATTCTGCGAGGAGCGCAAAAGCGTCACCAGCCGGATATTCGGGTCGTCCTGCAGGGCGCGCCGGATGTAGCGGAATTCCCAGCGCGGTTCACCTTCGATATAGAGGATCTGAGGATGGTCGTTCTTGATTTCGACTAACGCATTGAGGGAGTTGTTTTCCGGAATTCGATCCTCGGGCGTTTCCAGAGAGAACGAGAACAGCCGGGTGCCTTCGTTCTTCACCGGCAAGTCCAGAGTCGTCTCGGCAACCTCGCCATCTGCCGGAAGGGTGACTTGCTCCGTCTTGAGCAGAACGCCATTTTCCCGGACATAAAGTGTTGATTTCCGCCCGGCAAATCCATGACTGCGGTACGAAACATCGACCACGGCGGTCGACTCCTTCAAGGTGGTGCGGGGCGCGGAGACCTTGACGACTTCGGCATCGCGGGTGACGTTTTCGGAACCCACTCCGACCGTATAGAACGGGATGTGCCGGGATTCGAGCTTCGATAACGACTCGGTCCACTGCTTGGAAGCGTTATCGACACCGTCGGTAATCAGCACGACCCCAGATAGCGGCACCGTGCCCAGTTCCTGCTGCAACAGATCGGTCGCCGATTCGAGACGTGTCCGTTTGCCGGCAAAGTTCATCTGCTCGGGCCGGTCGATGCGTTCCGCAGTTGCATCAAACCGGTAGGTCCGGATCTTGAACTTGTCGCTCAAACGCTTGAAGAAATTCGTCGTTTCGAACTGCTTCTGGAGCTGATCGGAACGCCCGACCTGTCCATCATCCTTGATCTTCATGCTTTCCGAGTTGTCGATGACAACGGCGAGATAACTCTCCTGCGGAAGAACAGTGGAAATATTCAGGACAGGCCGGAGAAATATGAATGCCAGCACCGCAAAAGTGACGGCTCTCAGGGCAACAAGACCGACGGAATACTTGTCCCGCGCGACACCCTTATAAGCGAAGTAGGCGAGAGCCGCCGCCGCCGCGATGAACACAAGGAAAAGCCATCGAGAACCAAGGAGTTGAAAAGCGAGGTGGCCCTTTTGGTAAATGATGGGTTTGTATTTGAAGAAGAATTCAAAAATGCTCATTAAATCGAGGTTAGACGTTCGTTACCGGACATCTGGTGACCTTTTTTTGCCTCTAATTCAGTTTTGGTTCGGCAAGCGGGTCCATTCTACTTGGAAACAAGACAAAACTTCCATACGTTAAAAAGGTTTTACAGTTCGAGTTCTGCCAGAACTTGAACTGCCTTTAACGACGGATAAAGTCGCCGATTTCCACTCCGGCTGTCTGAAGTGCTTCGACTAACATCGATTCCGATTTGAACTGGTGGGCGTGAATGCCAAGTCCGCGGGCCGCCAGGACATTCTCTTCGCGGTCGTCTGCAAAGAAAAGTGCTTCGGGGCGGCGCCCGGAGACCTGAATTGCGTGTTCGAAGATCTTCGAGTCGGGCTTTAGCGAACCCACTTCATAAGAAAGTACATGTTGGTCGAAGTAATCGACAATCGGGTACCTCGATCGGATGTACTCGAAATGAGCCTCATTCGTATTGGAAACCAGAATCAACGGATAGCTTCGTTTCAGCGATGCCAGGAGTTCTTCGGATAGCAGCAGGTCGGGCAGAAATACAGAAGTCCATGTCCGGCAGAATTCGGGCAGTTCCATCTCCAGCGATGCGCTCTCCCGGAGGTAGGAGTGAAAGTCACCGGTCGAAATCTCGCCGCGTTCATAACGGCGAATCCAGGTTTCGTCCCAAAGGACTTCTTCAAACCGCTCGCGGGCAATCGAGCAACTGGCATGCAAGGCTTCGACGCCCGAAGCGAAGTTAAAATCAATCAAGACTTTACCGAGATCTAACAGAATTGCTTCAATCTTCACCCTTGAATCTTAACATCGAAAACTGAATACTTCGGGGCATGGCAATACGTACACCGCATGAATACACAAGCCGCCGCGATCGGCGCCAAGCCGCGCCGGAACAGACGTTCCGCGAGGCTGAGTATATCGATCGCCTTTCGAAAAGCCGGACGCCTGTCGTCGTGAAACTGATCGATGGAGAAGAAGTTCGAGGCTGGATTGAGTATTACGACAAAGACATCATCCGAATCACCCGCGAAACCCAACCGAACCTATTTATATACAAGAACCGCGTAAAGTATCTTTACGAGGATCCCGCCAACAGTAGAGCGCGCGAGGCGCGGGCGTAAGAAAGAAAAGATAAGCCACGAATTGAACGAATTTAACGAATGAATATCCGTTAAATCCAATCAATCCGCGGCTTACCTTTCTTGAGTTGCGATCGGCGTATAGGGAAAGGACTGATTCGCCAGCCTGATCTGAACGGGATCCGTAACCGTATACACGCCGCCCACGAACAAACCCCCGTTGACGGTGCCCGAATGTCCGTTCCACTGCAGCGTCCCCGGCCCGATAATCACTATCAGTCCGTTCCAGATGAAGTTTCCGGCAACGTTCACATTCCCTTGTGCGAGCAGAATCCCGTAGCCGGTTCCCGGCCCTAGATTCACGTTTCCATTGACCACGCCAACCTGGTAATTGGCCGGAGTGCCGTAGTCCGTAATTGTCGTCGCGGTAAACTTGTCCGTGGCATTTCGGGTAATGGCGGAAGCCAGACGTTGTACGCCATCGGACGTGTGGAGGCGGCCGTCACCATTGTTATCCGGAAAGCCTCCCTTCTGCACGATGGTCTCGATGACCTTCTTCGATCCCCAATACGAACCAAAACTGATCAGACTGACGGTCTGATTGCTGTCGACCGGCGAACTCATTCCATCCGCATTGTCGTTCCGGAGCCAGACGGAATAGTAGCCGGCGACGTCGCCCGCGTCGTCGAGCAATGGCTGTCCGGTCGATCGCATCGCCGGATCCGCAGGAATGAGCGGTTGGTCATCACTGGCCAGTAACGTCGCCAGGTCCGTCGCCGTCGAAAGCCTCCGATCCGGCCCCGCCGCGGTCAGCAACAGATCTGAAACCGGGCGTGTGCCGGTACTGAGGACATAGCGTCCTGAATCGACGCCGGCTTCGGCGAGATATAGCGCCTGAGTGT
Source organism: uncultured Acidobacteriota bacterium (assembly GCA_963738025.1). GTDB lineage: Bacteria > Acidobacteriota > Terriglobia > 20CM-2-55-15 > 20CM-2-55-15 > 20CM-2-55-15. Next base: position 613,340 of record CAVTWA010000006.1, read on the forward strand.
AAGTTTTGTAGTTGTCGCTGATCCAGATGTCGATGGTCGACGTGGTGAGAAGTGCACCGCCAAGGATCGTAAGGAACGATAACACCAGCAGTGCCAGGATCAGAGCGACGCCGCGATTTTGCTGCACGGGGCCCCCCTTGCCGCGACCATATATCGGTGTCAAAGCGACTTCAATGGCCTGTTGACATACCGAACGCGTGTACGGTATAACGTCTCCCATGCTGACGGAGAAACAACAGGCGATCCTGGATTTCATTAACGAACACGTGAAGGCGAACGGCTTTCCGCCCTCGGTGCGTGAGATCGGGCAGCATTTCGGAGTCTATCCGGCAACGGTTCAGGACCACATTTCAGCGCTGGAACGGAAAGGGTATCTGCAAAAAAAAAGATTTCAATCGCGGACACTATCCGTTCCAGCGTCTTCGCGCCAGTCATCCTCGAGCGAGACTGGGATTCCGATCGTCGGACGCGTTGCCGCCGGACTCCCCGTGCTGGCGCAGGAAAATATCGAAGACATGATCCAGTTGCCAAAAGATTGGGCTCCAGCGGGCGCCTTTCTGCTGAAGGTTCAGGGCAGAAGCATGGAAGGCGCTCATATTTTGGACGGTGATTATGTTCTGGTACATCCCCATCAAACCGCCTCGAATGGGGAGATTGTTGTTGCACTGATCGGAGACGAGGCGACGGTTAAACGGTTTTATCGGACGGAACGGGGTATTTCATTGAAAGCTGAAAACCCCAAATTCGAACCCATCGAAATCGAAAGGAACGAAGCCGCCACTTTCAAAATCATCGGAAAAGTCATGGGCGTGCTTCGGATAATGAAGAAATGATTGCTGCAACAGCTATGCAAGTCGGCCAATTGATTGTTTACCTCACCGACGATCAGATCGATGACGCCGCAGTTGCCTCGGTCAAGCAGGCAAATCCCCGGGCAATTGTACTGGCCGATCTGCTCGAACCCCTCTATGACGCATCGATTCCGACACGCCAGGCGGCTTATGCACTGGGTCGTATCAAATCTGAACTGGAATCGATGGTGGAACGGGGCGAGCGGGTTGCCGTCGTCTGCAGGCGGCATGAGGGTGACCTCGGAACCCGGTCACATTTTCTGGCTTCTTTGTGCAACGCGGCCGATCGCGTTCATTTTCTCAATAGAACGTAAACCGCGCCGCCGCCGCCGTCACATCTCCGGGCGGAAGTGTAGGCCACCACGTGACGGCTCATCCGGCGGGTACAAAGCCATCGTTGAATGTTCTCCTTCAGAACAGCCAGATCTTTCTGGGAGTGTCGGCCCCGACCATGGATGACTCGAACACACTTAAACCCGGCTCGCAAGGACTCGAACAAGAACTCCTCGAGAACAAATCGCGCTTCCTGCTGGTTCAAGCCATGCAGATCCAGATGCGCTTGAACGGAAAAACGACCCGACCGCAAATCGTCAAGGTAGAGGCGGCCGTGAGGATGCACCGCACCCTCTATATATTCACCGCTGTCCATGAGTTCAATATCGCCGCCCCGGATAAACTGTTCCAGAACGCGTAAGGCATCACCTTCCTCGTCCTGCGCCTGTATTTCGACCGGCGGCCGGTTGTGAAGCGGGACCGCGCTCCAGCCGAGTGACTTGACGTCCTTCATCGCGAATTCGAACAATTCCGCGTCGGACAAACCCTCGGGCATTTCCGCCGTCTCGAACTTTCGCGGATCGTCTTCCGGCTCATGAATCGCCGATCCGCCTCCATCCGAAAGATGGATCCTCCCTTGCTTCACCCACTCTTCAAGAATTGCGAAGGGTCTATTCATGGTTTTATCGTTTCGCCCTGACGGGCTCACATTCGCTCCGGGCATTGCCTGATCGTTTCGCCCTGACGGGCTCACATTCGCTCCGCTCATCACCTGAACCTGTTCGTAATCGGCATACGGCGATCGCGGCCGAACGCCCTTGGCGTAATCTTCACGCCCGGCGCTGCCTGGCGACGCTTGTATTCATTCGTGTCCACCATGCGGATGACACGGCGAACCAGCTGCTCGTCAAAACCCATGGCGATCATCTCTGAGAAACTACGATCGTCCTCTACGTATGCTTTCAAAATCGGATCGAGAACTTCATACGGCGGCAAGCTGTCTGTATCCAGCTGATTGGGACGCAACTCCGCAGACGGAGGCTTCTCGATAGTGGATCGTGGGATGCGTCCGCAGAATTCAGCCAGGCGGTAGACGGTCGTCTTCATCACGTCTTTGAGCAATGCAAAACCGCCCGCCATATCTCCGTATAACGTGCAGTAGCCTGTGCTGATTTCGCTTTTGTTTCCCGTGCTGAGGACCAACCAGCCGAATTTGTTCGACAGCGCCATCAGATAACTGCCGCGAATCCTGGCTTGCAGGTTTTCCTCGGCGACGTCCGGTTTAGCGCCCTTGAATCCTGGCTTCAGTGCTGTCGTAAAGGACTGCAGAACAGCGTTTATAGGAATCGTCAAAAGCTCGATGCCGAGATTCTTTCCCAGCGCTTCCGCGTCTTCAATGCTGCCGCGCGAGGAAAATTCCGAAGGCATCAGAACCCCGACGACGTTGTCGCTGCCGAGGGCATCCACAGCCACGCATGCCGTCAGTGCGGAATCGATGCCGCCGCTTAAACCAAGGACCACCTTCTTAAATCCATTCTTGATCACGTAGTCTCGAGTACCCAGAACGAGCGCGCGATAGTTTTCGGCAACTTCCGGCAGCGGCCCGGGCGGTTCCGCAGATGGGCGGACGCTACGTTTCCGGGTTCGAGCGTCGAGAGGAAAAACTCCGGCCGTCTGTCCGGCACTCAATTTCTGCTGCCGTCTGCGCGGATCATGAAGCCGTTTGCGGAACACCGACTCGACGTCCAGGTCAACGACGATCAAGTCTTCTTCGAACTGCTTCCCGCGCGCGATCAGATCCCCGTTCTCATCAAAAACGAGACTGTCGCCGTCAAACACCAGTTCGTCCTGACCGCCTACAAGATTGTTATATGCAACGATGACCGTGTTGTCCGCTGCGCGCGTCGCAAGCATTCGTTGCCGCCAGCGGCTTTTCCCGGCTTGATAAGGCGATGAGGAGATGTTGATGATGACTTCAGCTCCTCCCGAAAGGGACTGCTGGAACACCGGGCCGTCTGGATACCATATGTCTTCGCAAATGCTCACGCCCAGGGTGACATCCCCTAACTGAAGGACCGGACAGCGGTTACCCACCTGGAAATAACGAAACTCATCGAACACGCCGTAGTTGGGCAGATAAATCTTGTGGTATGCCGTGACGAGCCTGCCATTTTGCGCTATGGCAGCCGCGTTGAAGATGTCGTCCTTTCGATCCACGAAGCCGATGATGGCCGTGATATCCCGTGTTCTGCTGACGAATTGATCGAGCGCAGCAAGATTTGCATCGATGAACTGCGGCTTCAGCAGAAGATCTTCGGGCGGATAGCCGGTCAGCGCCAGTTCCGGAAAGGTGACGATATCGGCATCTGCTTCTCGCGCACGATCCATCCATTCAAGACATTTTTGTACGTTGCCCTCGATGTCACCAACGGTGACATTTATTTGTGCCATCGCCAAACGCAATTGAGACGTGTGTTTCATGAGAGTGGGGCGCTGAAAACTAATGCCACAGCTATCGTAACAAATCGTTGAAGGCTCAAGCCAGAAATGGCGCCACTTTGAAAGCTGCAAGTAGCTGAAACCCCCTACTGGCAAGGGTTTTCCGACTATTTACAAAATTGTGACGAATGTGTTCCAATGCCAACCTTTCGCGCACGGAGGAATTGGATGCCGCGTCTGGCTCAAGATGTAATTGTGGTCTCTCAGCCTGTCCGGACTTATCCCAATGGCGACTTTTTTTATGTCGAGTTATCACGAAAACATAACCGCTATGATTGTCTGCTGAAGATGGCTCGAAACGGCAGTCGCGCAAAATCCGTTATCGTCGTTCGCGCACAGGGCAAGACGATCCGTGAAGCTGAAGCTGATTGCTACCGGAAGGCACTTGAGCGCTGCCCAAGGTTCCCTGTCCCGCCCTACCTCAAGCGTGGTTCGAAATCCGCGCGAGTGGCAACAGAGTTCCTTTCGGATTGTTTCGAGGAGCCTGTAAAAGCGTAACTGCCATCCCTCTCCCGTTTTCTTCAACTGGGCCCGTATCCCAAAGTGTTGCATTTGTGTATCACCACCCCGCCGATGCACTGCGGCAGACGAATTGCAACTCCCATGTCAGAACTTTTTGAACTCGGCTCGAAGGAAGGGATAAATCATGGCCTTAAAAAAACTCCGAATGATTTGTGCCGGTGGAGACAAGACGCTTGCCGAATGGGATACCGAGAGTGTCTCGCAGCAGCGTCTTGCCGAAATTGAAAGAGAATTCAACGAGAAAGTTGCCCAAGGCTGGTTTGCGGCCGATATTTCCGAGAAGCGCGACGTGCTGATTCGTGAATTTGATCCGAATGCCGAAATATTGTTGATCCCGAGAGTCCAAGGCGGCCTTTAAACGAACTGCGGACGAAACCGCGAGGAAGAGCAGATCATGGCTACGCGCACTCAGGAAAATTTTCCCCTGCAACGGCTCGATATTTTCTCGCATCCCACCCAGGACGACTATGAGCGCGCCAAAGACAAGGCGCGCCAACTACTCCGTCAGATCCTGCCGGACAGTGCCTGGGTCGAGCTTGAAGACAGGGGCGTGATTCAAGTCGCGGGCAAACGCGGCAACTATGTCATCTCTCCCTACTCGCAAACGGAGATCCGCGACAACTTGTCGGGACGTTGTGTTGCCTATGCCTGCCTTCAGCTCTCTATTCCGGCGCCAACCTATGACCGGATGGTCGCCGAATATCTTCTGATCAAAAATGCGGAAGATGTTTATTGGAAAACCGCCAATATCTTCTCCCGAAGCGGAAACGAGTTCGGTATCGCGACGCTGTTCCTCATTGCATTTGACATCGCTTTATTCGTCAACTTGTTGCTAGAAGTCCTGACCGTCCATTAGACAAGCTGCCAATCCATTGACCCTGGAGAGCTGGGAGAGATTGGCGCTCAATCAATTTGTCCAGCGTCGTGCATTTTTCTATCGAACCTAACACGAAGATAGCAAAGGCTTAACAACAGCGTTCACCATGCATCCGGAGATCCGAACGGAACGAAAAAGCCGCCGGCATTTCTGCCGGCGGCTTTTATCTCCACCATCCTACCTTCCCACCTGCGGTTCTTTCTTGCGATGGTTCATAGGATCCCTTTTAAAAGACTAAAAGAACACGCTGCTGGTTCTGATGGTGCAATTGCCGGGCCAAACATGAATCCCACTTGATCAAGCAGTTAGCCAGGCAAGGTTTTTAAAAATTCGAAAATCCGAATCGTTTCTCCGAAAAAACAAATTCAGCTGCAACCTTTCGGCGGGAGCAAAAACAGTTGATTCCTCAGTTTGGCAGCGCGATACTACAGTCGCCTGTCTGCATAGTCCACGTTTGACTTCACTGTATTATTCCTTTAGGAGTCTCGTATGACGCGTGCGACGTTTGAATGGCATCACAGTCGTTTACTCCCCGGCGAAATTCAAAACCGGTGGAAGCAGCTAACAACTTCCGAAGTAGAACAGTGCTCAACGGATCGCTCAAAACTGATTGAGCTGCTTGAGGCCCGCTACGGATTTGCCAAGCGGCGGGCGGAAAAGGAAGTCGAGCTTTTCTTCGGACATTTTCGAGACCGCTTGCGCATGGCAGCTTAGCGGTCGTTTTTTGGTGAACGTGATGAAGTCAGGGCTGGTGTTCGCATTCGCATCTTTGCTGACGGTGGCTGTTTTCGCAGCTGCCGTTGGAACAGGGAAAGTAACCTACGTGGGTCACGACAAGGTTGCAAAAGGCGGCGCACTTATATCAGCAGCGGACTTCAATGTTCAGATTCTGACGCGCACTGGTCCGGGGCAGGTCGAGGTACATGACAAGGAAACCGATACATTCTATGTGCTTGAAGGTGAAGCAACATTCGTCACTGGCGGCACGATGGTCGGCGGTAAAGTGACCGCCCCGAATCAGCAGCGTGGAACGGACATTCACGGCGGCGAAGCCCATCATCTCTCGAAGGGAGATGTAATCGCCATCCCTGCCGGTATCCCGCACTGGTTCAAAGAAGTACAGCCGCCCTTCAAGTACTACGTCGTAAAAGTCATTAAACCCTGATTAATATTCGCTAAACTGCACAAATGCGTTCGAGTTTTACGCTCGCGGCTATAGCCGCACTTAATATTCTTGTGACCGCCGGCTGTTCATCACCACAAGCACAGTCGGCCGGTCCGGCATTTCCGCCCGTCCCGGTCGCTGTTGCGCAAGTAACTGAAGAAGCGGTGCCGATTCAGATACAAACCGTCGGAACCGTTGAACCGTATTCCACAGTCGAAGTCAAAGCTCAGGTTGCCGGAGCACTCATGACCGTTAAATTCACGGAAGGCGCTACCGTGAACCAGGGCGATTTGCTTTTCGAAATCGATGCTCAGCCGTTTCGTGAGGCCCTCCGCCAGGCGCAGGCCGCGGTCGCCAAGGACCAGGCCCAGTTGCGAGTGGCTGAAGCGAATGTCGCGCGCAGCCGGGCACAGTTGAAAAATGCCCAGTCGGAAGCAGCAAGGTTCGAACAACTGTCCAAAGAAGGGATTTCGACAAGGCAGCAGGAAGATCAAGTACGGACGACCGCTGAAGTAACTCAACATTCCGTTGCTGCCGACGAGGCGACGATCGAAACGATTCGCGCCATGCTGGAAAGCGACAGTTCAGCGGTCGAACAGGCCAAAATAAACCTGGCCTACTGTGAAATCCATGCGCCAATCACGGGGAGGGCCGGAAATCTTCTGATCCATCCCGGAAATCTGATAAAAGCCAATGGCGACACGGCGCTCGTTGTACTCAATCAAATCAAGCCCATCTTCGTTTCGTTCGGCGCGCCGGAGCGCTATTTGAATACGGTTTCGCAGCAGCAGTCCCGCCATAAACTCGCCGTCGATGCGGCGCCGGACCGGAATTCAACGCACAGTTCCGGTACACTCACCGTCATCGACAACACGGTTGACGCGAACACAGGGACGATCCGGCTGAAGGCAGCTTTCGCTAATGCCGAAGGCCATCTCTGGCCAGGACAATTCGTGCAGGTGGTGATGACGCTCGATACGCAGACAAGCACGGTGGTTCCGTCGGAAGCAGTTCAGGTGTCGCAGCAAGGCTCGATCGTCTATGTCGTTAAACCGGACCAGAGTGTTGAGCCGCGTCCCGTTGCAGTAGGCCAGACGATTCGCAATAAAACGATTATCGAAAAAGGCCTGACTACGGGAGAAACCGTCGTCACCGATGGACAATCCCGATTGTTCCCGGGCGCCAAAATCACAACAGCGGCTGAACCAAAGGCGAACTAGTCATGCACGTTTCTCGTATTTTCATCGAGCGGCCGATCATGACAACCCTCGTGACGTTCGCCATCCTGCTATTTGGCGTTGTTGGATTTCGCGCGTTACCTGTCGCGGCCCTTCCCAGCGTTGACTATCCTACGATTCAGGTCTCGGCGGCGCAACCTGGCGCTAATCCTGAAACGATGGCATCTTCCATCGCGACTCCGCTGGAACGCGAATTTTCGACGATCGCCGGCGTCCGATCGATCAGTTCCTCCAATACACAGGGTGCGGCGACCATCACGATTCAGTTTGCTCTCGATCGTGACATCGATGCCGCGGCGCAGGACGTACAGTCGGCCATTGCACAGGCGATTCTGCCTCCGATGCCGAGGCCGCCGTCTTACGCAAAACAAAATCCATCGGAACAACCGATTCTCTACCTGGCCCTGACGTCGAGCACCCTGCCGCTTTACACCGTGAATGAATACGCGGACACCATGATCGCCCAGCGCATGTCTTCAGTCAGTGGGGTGTCGCGTGTCCAGGTGTACGGCGCTCAGAAATACGCGGTTCGGATTCAAGTGGATCCCGACCAATTGGCGGCGCATCAAGTCGGCATTGACGATGTGCAACGCGCGGTTCAACAGAGCAATGTGAATTTGCCGACGGGGCGGCTTCGCGGATCGAAGCAATCGTTCACTGTCCAGTCCAGCGGACAGTTGACGGAAGCCGCAGCCTATCGGCCCCTGATCGTTCAGTGGCGCAATGGTGTCCCGTTGCGGCTCGAAGAGCTTGCGAACGTCGTCGACAGCGTCGAAGACAACAAAACTATCGCATGGAACAACGGAACGCGCGGAATCATCCTTGCGGTGTCGCGCCAGCCTGGAACGAATACCGTTCAGATCGTCGACAACGTTCGCAAACTTCTGCCGGAGCTCCAGGCGGCTCTCCCGCCGGCAGTGAAGTTCGAACTCCTGTACGATGCCTCGCAATCCGTTCGAGCTTCCATCGGCGACGTCGAATTCACACTTGTCCTGACCATTGCCCTCGTCGTCATGGTCATCTTTCTCTTCTTGAGAAACCTTTCGGCCACCCTGATTCCAGGATCGGCAGTGATTCTGTCGATCATTGGCACGTTCGCCGCAATGTATCTGTTGCATTACAGCCTGAACACGCTGTCTCTCATGGCCTTGACATTGTCCGTCGGCTTTGTCGTGGATGATGCCATTGTCATGCTCGAGAACATCGTCAGGTACATGGAAATGGGAAAGAACCGTTACGAGGCGGCGGTCCTCGCTTCCAAAGAAATCGGTTTCACGATTCTTTCGATGACGATATCCCTTGTAGCGGTGTTCATTCCGGTGCTTTTCCTCGGCGGAATGGTGGGCAGGCTGCTTCACGAGTTTTCTGTAACAATCATCGTTGCCATTCTGATATCCGGGTTCGTATCGCTCACCTTCACTCCGATGTTGGGCAGCCGCTATCTGCCGCCGCACAACCGGCGCCATGGAGCCGTCTACCGCGGCCTCGAAAAAGGTTTCGATTCCATCGCCGGAGCCTATGAGTACACGCTCAGGAAAGTCCTGCACCATCGGTTCGCTACGATGATGGTCGCACTGTTGATGCTCGCCGGCACTGTGTACCTCTTCAAGACAATGCCGACCGGTTTTATTCCAAGCCAGGACAGCGGCTACATTCTCGGCGTGAGCATGGCCGGGCAGGACATTTCTTATGAGGCCATGGCACGCAGCCAGAAGGCTGTCGCAGATGTCATGGGCGCCGATCCGAACCTCCAGGGCTCGGTGTCTTTCTCGTCGGAGAGCAACGTCGGCTACGCTTTTTCGATCATGAAACCGCGCAAGGAGCGAAAGCTCACGGTGGACGAGGCGATCGCAGAACTGAGGCCCAAGGTGTCGCAAGTGCCCGGCATCATGACATTTCTGCAAAATCCGCCGCCGATCACGATTAACGGGCAGTTCACCACAAGCGTATATCAGATGACGCTGCAGAGCGTCAGCTTGAAGGATATCTACGACTGGACGCCGAAGCTGACCCAGAAAATACAGACGCTTCCAGGATTTGTGGATGTCAGCAGCGACCTTTTGATCGCCAGCCCGCAGGTCCGCGTCGATATCGATCGCGATCGCGCTCTTTCCCTGGGTATCACTCCGCAACAGGTTCAGGATGCCCTCTACAGTTCGTACGGCGACCGGCAGGTTTCGAACATTTACGCACCGGCAAATCAGTACGCGGTCATCCTTGAAGTCCGTCCGGAATACCAGCGTTCCCCGGATGCCCTGCAGAAAGTCTATATAAGGTCCGCAAAGGGCCAATTGGTGCCGCTGGACGAAGTCGCCAGTGTCGGCCGTAGTGTCGGCCCGCTCAGCGTAAACCACTTCGGTCAGATTCCATCGGCAACGGTCTCGTTTAATTTGCAGCCGGGATATTCACTGGGTGGAGCAGCTCAAAGTATCAATGACGTGGTTCGCGAACTACGAATGCCGGCAAGTGTGACCACGAGTTTTCAGGGGACGGTCAAAGAGTTTCAGGAATCCTTTGATAATCTGACGGTCCTGCTGGTCGTCGCCATTCTGGTCATTTATATCGTGCTCGGCGTTCTGTATGAGAGTTTCATCCATCCGATCACTATCCTTTCCGGACTACCGTCCGCCATCTTTGGTGCGTTGCTCACGCTCGTCCTGTTCCACAAAGAGCTCAATCTTTACGCCTTCGTCGGCTTGATCATGTTGTTCGGCGTGGTCAAAAAGAACGCCATCATGATGATTGACTTCGCACTCGAAGCCCAGCGCGTCGACGGCAAGAGCCCGGCAGAAGCCATCTTTCAAGGGTGTATCCTTCGCTTTCGGCCGATCATGATGACGACAATGGCCGCTTTATTCGGTACTCTGCCGATCGCTCTGGGCTATGGTGAAGGGGCCGACGCCCGGCAGACTCTCGGCCTTGCCGTGGTTGGCGGGTTGCTCGTGTCTCAGCTCCTGACGTTGTACATCACGCCTGTGTTGTATCTGTACCTCGAACAGCTCCAGTTATGGCTGAGAAGATCAAAGACGGCTCCGGAGCAGGAACTGCCGGTCGACGTTGTCAATTTGGGTTCTCGCTAGCCTTGTAAGAAAAAGATCAGCAACAAAAAGGCTTAGCGCGGCTACGCCGCAACCGAAACGTAAGACTCGCAGCAGTTGACACGCAAATGTTGTGAGGGAGCGGCATCCCCGCCTGACTCAGGTGGGGATGCCGGACTTGAACGCTTTCAGCGGGAGATGAGCGCAACCATCGGCAGATGAATGAATCGGACTTCCTCTTATTTCTTTTTTCCCTGTTCACGGATACCACGACTGAACTGTCGTAGATTAGATGACGCTAGTGACGATGATAACGCCGGATCCTATTCGAGCAATTCAATAGCGGACAAGCGCAAGTCACATGGCGCTGAATCCGGATATATGCGGAACTGATCGACCTCTGCATTAATCCATACGGTCAAGGTCCGATCTGTTCGCACTTTCGCATCGGTATGGATCTTTCCATCCAAGAGTGCCCAGGTCGGCTGGTCCGGACCTGGGACGGTGGCCACAAAGCTACGACGATCATCGAAATCGGGGAACGCGCTGTTGCTCCAGGAGACGTGTAGCGTCGGCCACAGGTTAGTCGTGTGGACGTAAGCGTATTGAAGCCGGACCGCATAGACGTGTTGCGGCCTGGGTAGAGCGAAGGCGATGGAGCTCTTCGGCTGGCTTGAAACTATCCCATTTACCACGACTGCCTGATCGAGAGACGCATGATCCAGAACGAGGGATTCGATACGATACTCCGGATCATCCCGAACCTCTTTAAATATGCCGATGCCGTCCGCTTTATACTCCCGAATCATCTTCGCGATTTTGTCAGCGCGAGGTACGACATCGCTGGCGAAATGACGCTCGGCAAGAACCGATGGCGGAATGCCTTTTTTGATATCACTCTCAAACGCCGCGGTTTCCTGCTCCAGGGTTCGCCCTGTCCGCATCGCTCGACTCAGGCTCAGAGGAAGTATCAAAGCCAGAACCATCACCATTCCTGCCTGCACAAAACGGCTTAGGCGGTCGCCGCGAATCTCCCAGACGAAATACATACAACAGAGTGCCGGAGCAAGGATCGTCAAGTAGTGGCCCTGATAGAGGTAATCCAATCCCATCCCCGCGCGGGACCACGCAATCGTCAGGACAAGAACGGTCTGGGCGCCGAGCAGCGCCATAAATGCAAGAGCCCGCCAGCGTTCTCGTGCGTTGAAGCACAGGCGGATAAGAGCGATGACGGTGACAAGCGCGAATGCCAGGACCGCAAGCCCGCAAAACGTAGCGTAAGGTTCGGTCCCGGTCCCCACACTCAGCGCCATGATCTGCAGAGCTGCAGTCGCAGAAGCGATCAATCCAGGAGACGCCGGCCACTCGGAAAGAGTGGGCGGATCGTTGGCAGGAAAGTACGGCGTGTAATCGACGAAGTACAGCGCAACAAGTAAAAACGCGATAACCACCGTCGAAGCGGCGATCAGCACCTGACGCTGTTGCGATTGGTTAAAGGAGGGCCAGTGCTTGACGCCCCAACCCACCAGCCATGCCGAGATAGCGACAACATAGGGCAGCCCTCCTGGCCCGCAGACTGCGAGAAGAATCAGACCCAGGCCAATCAGGATCGCCTGTCGCAACTGGAGATTATTTCCGCGCACCAGCAGAACAATGGTGAGCGCGCCGGCAACGACCGGCGCCAGCACGTGGTTGACTTGCCACCACCATAAGAAAACCTGGGCTTGCCCGAAATTGAGCAGCGCCAATGGGAAAAACGCATCGGCAAGGATCAGGTAACCTCTGATCCTGCCGGCGGCCCAGATCATGGCAAGAGCTGTTGTCGCGAGAAAAATGACAGTAATGAAATCTCCCGTCTGGAAGTTATAGGCCGTAGATTGGAGAATGCTTTTCCAGAGAAGTTTCGCGAGAGGAATCCGGTGTTCGGCCCATGTTTTCCAAAGCCATCCCGGATGGATGCCCGGACCTGCGTCGTGCAAAACCCAGAGTTCGTCACTCTGTGGCAGAGTCCTTGTCCCGTACCTCTGCACGAGCGTGATCGCCCCGATGAACATGACGGCCCAGACGAGGAAGACGAGTATCAGAATGCCCGGCGACTTCTCCGAACGGCTCCCCACTGCTAGATCTGGACAGCGTAAACTTTTGCTTCGGGGCGCAGCCGCAAGGTGGGGTCATCGGAGAAAATCCGCGGACGGCAAATTCCCCACTTCCACAATCGGAACTTGAGGCTTGTAGCCAACACCCCGAAACCATAAGCGCATGATTTCCAGAAGCCGATCGAGCTTGCCTCCGGGAAGTACTTCGTCGGACAGGAGATCTCCCCGATGTTCAGGTTTTGCGCGACAGACTGGGCAAGCAATTGATTATCAAAAACAAAACCGTCGGAATTGGCAAGAAGCGGAAGGGTCAGGAGTGCGCGCCTCGAGAAGGCGCGATAACCGGTATGGAATTCGGAAATCTTGCTGCCCAGCATCCAGTTTTCAAACGCCGTCAGGAAGCGGTTCGAAATGTACTTGTATAACGGCATTCCTCCCTGCCGGGCCGTAGTCCCCAGAATTCGAGAGCCGAGAACGACGTCGTAAATCCCCGATGCGACCATCGCCGCCATAGCCGTAACCAACCGCGGATCATACTGATAATCCGGATGCACCATCACCGTGATATCCGCTCCATCGCTTAAGGCCTCCCGGTAGCAGGTCTTCTGATTCGCGCCATAACCCAGATTCTGCTGGTGGATGAAAACCTTCACGCCAAGCCGTTGGGCCGCTTCGACGGTACGGTCGGGGCTGGCATCGTCCACTAGAAGTACTGTGTCCACGATATCGTGCGGCAAATCCCGATAGGTCGCCTCCACGGTCTTTTCCGCCCGGTATGCCGGCAAAACAACAACAATCCGCTTCCCCATCAACATGGCCGGAGGATATTCGAAATCTGGCGGCGCTGTAAAGCAGCCCCGGGATGCCGCCGTCCTCGGGGTGGTGCCCCTGAAGAATTTCCTTGGGCCCGGGACGAATTCACCGGAGAACTCGAGACACCCGCACAAGCTAAAGGGCTTTGCCTTGGCACCCCGGTTGCGGGCTGAATTTGATACCACTAAACAGGAGGATCCATGGCACCACAAAGATCGGTTCGATCTGCTTTGGCGTATTTCTGCTCGTTTGCGCTAGTCCTGTACCTCGCCGTACCGGTCTCTGCGCAGGGAACAGAAACGTCAGCTCAAAACTCGGTTTCCTTTCGGAGCTGAATATGAAACTTAATTTCTGGAATGCTGAAAAACGCGACGATGACAAAAGCAAAGATCGAGGTACTGGTTTGAGGCGGCAAACGCAGGAACGGCGTAATTTAGACCAACCGGCAGAAGAGGAACCGGAAACAATCGAATCCGCCGTCCGGCGAGGGGATGATGAGAAGGCGCCGCAGGTTCCCCGGACCAAAACGACGGGCTGAAGTTCCCCTTAATCAGGCGCCATACGTGTTTCCGTGGTAATTGAAACGATTCGGTGTGCATACAAGCTTTGCTCATCACCGCATTTGGGACAACTGACGGCCACGCGCGCGTGCTCTTCCGACCTCGCGCGATCCGTTTCGGTGACAACCTTGATGGTGACCCCGCATTTGCACCGCCAGGTCGCTACGCTTGTAATCATAATAGTTGATCCGAAGATAAAGATACTGCCGTACGGTGCCGTACCTGAAAGAAAAAGATCAGCCATGAAAAGGCACAAAAAGCGCAAAGGAGACTCCAGGCCTTTTGTGTAATAAGGCTGTAAGTTTTAGTTTTTTAACAGTTTTTTGGAAGAAAGCGACGAACCTCCGGGGTTGTCCGAGTTGATTCTGAGTGAACGTTGAATGGGGTAAGTCCCCGCCTAAGTTAGGCGGGGACTTCGCTCCTCACATCTCATGACGAACTTCGGCTGCGGCCGTGGTCTCAGGCTACGACCGCTGTTTGGCTGCGGCATAGCCGCGCTAAGCTTTTTGTGCCTTTTTGTGGCTGATCTTTTTCTTCGTTATCTAGAGGACATACGCAGGAGCCGCACCGGGGGGCCGTACGCCAGCCAATATGAAGGCTGTTCTTCCTTCCACTGCTCGTAACCAGAAATCGGATTCATGGCAATCCGATAAGTGGCGTCGAGGCAAAACCAATCATCGTAGTTGACGCGGCAGTTGAGTGACATCTGACCGTGGTGGGCTTGAAAGTCGTCATAATTTTCCCAGCCGTTGACTTCGAACCCTCCTGCAAGATTCGCCGGAGAGACGCCGCTGCTGAACGCGTAACGAACCAGATTCCACCGGGCATCGTTCCAGCGGAAATGATCATGCAGTCCGGCGATGGAAAACCATCCCAGCGCGACAGTACATACCGCAGCAGCGGCATATGACCAAGGCGCATGGGCGGCGCCCGGTACAGGCCGGTCCCAGAGCAACGGGATAAGAATCGATAAACACAACACCACTGGGAAGTAATACCGGTCAAAGATCTCGAGCTGATAAGCCTGGACGGTTAGAGTCCAGGAAAAGGCAATCCAGATCAGGGAGAACAAGGCGATCTCCTGTTTCAACGACTTTTTCGCGGGCGTTGTACAAACCTGCCAGATCCGTCGAATAGCAAATCCCCACAAAAACGTGGAGAACAACAATATCCACTCGATCCATGTCCAGATCGAACCGCTCCACTGAGGCCGATTCATCACAGCCTGGTGATAGACGTCATCCAGCGTGACGGGTCCGACACCCGTTCGAAAAATGACATTCGTCACATACGGAAAGACCCGATGGATCCAGCCGCCGAATTCCGTATCGCTGGGCGCGTGCGACCTGAACGAGCTGCGCGTCGCAAACGCGCAGATTAAACATAGCAGCCCCGCAATATAGGCCGACCTGTCACGCCAGCCGGTGCGGGCAATGACTATCAACATCGGAAGAAAAAAAGCTGCCAGATAGACCATCGCAGCGCCCGTCTCCACGCCCCAGGCCGGACCGGACAACTGAAACATTCGGGCCAATGGATCGCCGAATGCAAAACCGAAGTTCCCCGACATTCGAACCCACACAAAATAGCCAGTTACCCCCAACCCGAAGACGCAAGACGACAGGGCTACCGGCCTCCAATGTCTGCGCCAATCCGTCAGAATCCACGTCACCACGATGGCCGGAAATACGGACGCGGCGAATTGCCTGGTCCAGAATGCAAAGATGGACAGAACTGCCACAGCAATCCACCAACTCAGTCCAATGACGCCCCGGCGGCGGCCTTCGAAATAAACAACCGCGGCCAATAATGCCGGTGTAAAACCGTAGAGCTCCGTCATGAAGGTGTTTGAGAAATAGAGGAATAGCGGATTCACTATCAGCAGGACCAGTGCAAACAGCCGCCTGCGCCACGTTACTCCGGCGATGACCAGCAGCCTGTCCACACCAAATAAGGCGATTGCCGCCATCGCCCAGGTTAACGCCCTGAGAAATGCGTGATTCATTCCGAACAGGCGGATTACGGGATATGCCATCAGCATCTGCCCGACCAGAGCGGGCGCAATTGGAGTATCGATTCGGATCTGTCCGGTTTCGGCAAACAGCCTGGAGGCACGGGCATACTGCCAGTCGTCATTCAACGGATAGTTGCCCCAGGGCTGAATCGCCAGGAGACAAGCGCCGAATATCCCAAGTGCGATCCACCAGACACGCATCACGTCATTTGTCGCGCAATCAGGCGGGCGAAGAGGCCATTTGCCCGGGATAATTCGAGTGCGCGTTCAATGAGAAGACGCTGGCGTTGTCCCCCCGAGAGATTTTCGACGCCTTCCAATATTGGCGTATGCATCTTCGTCAGCATTGAATCGATATCCACATCGAACGCCGGAGCCTTTGCGGCGTCCACGCGGCTTCCATAGTACACAAGCTGCCCGACGCGATGTTGTCGAAGATCGAGCCGGCCATGATCTTATTGTCTTGAAGCACGACAGCTGACCGGCGAACGGCGCAGATGTCCAGGCCGTCCAGATTATGTTCGCTTCTCGAAACCACCACTACTGGACTTTCCATGCAGGGCTACGTATGTCATGATCCGGCTGGCAGCCAATGAAGCGTACGGATGAACAATTGTCGATTCCCCTCGAGCACCTTCACCGGTATCTGTACATCGGCGGTCTGCTATACGGCCGACGAGTACTAGATCTCTTTTCATGTGAAGGAGATGGCGCACGCATCCTCGCGGAGAGCGCGAAGTTCGTCACTGCCCTCGATCCCGACGAATCCATCGTGCAGCAGGCGAACGAAAAGTACAGGCGCGACAATCTCAAGTTCATGGTCGGGTCGGTTTCGAGGGCCCCACTAACTGAAACCCACATATTCGATGCCGTTGTCGCTTTCGACGCATTCGAAGAAACAACCGATCCCGAGCGATTTGTCTTTACGGTCAAACGACTGCTGGCTCCAGGCGGATTCCTTATCTTTGCCGCGCCGGCGGCCCGCGCGGTGGTGCGGAGTCAACCCGGTATAAAAGCTTTCAGCGCAGAGGAATTGCATTCATTCCTGAGTTCTGCCTTTCCCCACACCCGGCTGCTGACACAAACCGTCACGGCAACTTCGATTATTCAACCCGACAGATCGGATTCTAACGGAAATACTCAGGACAAACGCGTATCCCAGTACGTTATTGCGATTGCATCGGAGTCCGCTGTACCGGAATTGGAGACAAGCACGCTGAGTGACCCCTTGGAGGCGGCACTTCGCGTGAAGGACAAAACCATCCGTGAATTGCTCGACATGAAGGCTTTTCAGGACGAAACGATCAAGCGGCAGGATCGCCAGCTTGCGGAAAGAAAGCAGACCCTCGCGACACTCGAAGAAGCATTCGCCTGGCATACCAGCCGGATCGCCTCGCTCGAAAAAACCCAGGCATATTACGAGAATGAAATCGACCAGCTCCGCCGCGCCATAGCTGCAGACCGCGAGGGTCTGGCCTGGAGGGCTTCAGAAGCCGAAGAGTTCCAGAGGAGGATTACATCCAGAGAGAGGACGATTGCATCCAGAGATGAAGGTCTGGCATGGCGCGCCGCTCAAGTCGAAAGCCTCGAACGCGAAGCCGAGACCTTAAGACAACGAGTCAAAAATGCCGAATCCGATCTCGGCAATGCCAGAAGCGAACTTGAAGCCGTCTACGCCAGTCGAGGCTGGAAATTGATCGAACGCGCGAGGTCCATACAAGCAGTCCTTTTTAAATTCCGGAGGTAAATTAATTGTTAGAAACAACTGCCATGCAGGCAGCCGAAGCGGAGCGTCTTCTGACGGATCTTCTGTCGGCCCTCCAAGCCTATAGCAACGCTGATCCACAAATTCCGCTGACGTTTGACAACCTGATGCGAATTTACCTGTCTACCGGAAGGTACGAAGCGGCCGTGCTGGCTGGAGAACGCTGCCGGCAGGTTACTTCGGAACACAATCCGCAACCGGCCTCGCTGGCGCGGTCCGGCAACAACCTTGGTGTCGCATATCGCCGATTCAGACGCTTTGAAGCGGCGAACCGCTCGTTTGCAGAGGCAATCGAACACGCCCGAGCTGCGGCAGCCTCTGCGCCGAAGCTCGAGGCGGTTATCCTTTACAACCGGGCCCTCCTCGAAATCGATGAAAAACGCTGGGCGGAAGCCGAAGAAGATCTGCGGTCCAGCCTGCGCCTGCATGAAACGCACTTCGGACCGAACCATCCGACGATCGGAGACCTCGCTAATAATGCCGGAGTGCTGGCCTACCATTCGGGCCGTTATGACGAATCAGACTTGCTGTTTAAACGCGCTCTCGAAGTGTGGGAATCGGCCTTGGGATCGAATCATCCCAAAATCGCGGTAGGACGCAGTAATCTGGCAGCCCTTTACCGCCTGCAAGGTTTCTTCGCCGAAGCGGAATGGTATTTTCAACGGGCACTTCGAATCTGGGACAAAAGCGGCGCTCAGTTGACGAACCCGCGTTACGAACCATTCTTCGCAAATCTG
Organism: uncultured Acidobacteriota bacterium; assembly: GCA_963738025.1. Taxonomy (GTDB): domain Bacteria; phylum Acidobacteriota; class Terriglobia; order 20CM-2-55-15; family 20CM-2-55-15; genus 20CM-2-55-15. Next base: position 631,788 of record CAVTWA010000006.1, read on the forward strand.
ATCGAAGCGCCTCGCCCGAGCTGGCGTCCATGGCTCGGACCCGAGGTTGGCCTGCTTCACCCTCTAAGTCTCTATGACGATCCCCTGATCGTCGATATGCCGGATGTGAACGAGCAGTTATCGACCTACGTACAGCAGGTCCAGAAACTCCGCGCGCCGGAGAACCGCAAAGCCCTCGAACAGACAGTGGAGAAACTGGGGCGCTGGTACCATAACCTCGAAATTTGTCCCGGTCTGACGACCAATCCGGCCATCGGCGAGCATCCCGCAAGCCGATGGCGGCTCCTCGAATCGGCCGTGCCCCGCGACCTCTCCGGCAAATCCGTACTCGATATCGGGTGCAACGCTGGATATTTCAGTCTTCAAATGAAAAAGAGAGGCGCCAGCCGCGTCGTCAGCATCGACATCATGCCTGAGGTTCTGGCCCAAGCGCGGTTCATGTCCGCATGGGAAGGGCTGCCGATCGAAATCCGCGAAATGGATACTTATGACATCGAGAGTCTTGGGACCTTCGATTATGTGATCTTCGTGGGAGTTCTCTATCACCTGAAACACCCTTTGTATGCCCTGGAGAAAATCGCCAACGTATGCAAAGACACGATGCTGTTTCAGTCTGTCGTCCGCGGTCCTTCCGGCGAGTTCAACCCCAGGGACGACTATCCCAACTCCGAAGCCGCCGTTTTCGATCTGCCGGAGTATCCGAAACTCTATTTTGTGGAGAAGTCGTTTAACGGCGATATCAGCAACTGGTGGTTTGGCAATCAAAGCTGCCTCAAGGCAATGCTCCGGACCGCGGGATTCCGTGAAATTATCTCGACGCCAGGCCCGGATACATTTGTTTGCCGCAAATAGGTTCTAAGGAGGAGAGTTTCTCGATGCCCTTTATGGAAGAGGCACTCGATTGGCCCTTATCAAAGGTGCTGCCAATCATGCAAAAACGGATCATGGAAGGTTCGACCTATCACGGCATACCAACTCTGAAGAACCCGCTCGACTTCTGGATCTATCAGGAAATCCTCTGGGAATGCCGTCCGGACGTCATCGTCGAAATCGGTAACTTCCGCGGCGGAAGCACTCTCGCCCTTGCCCATGCCTGCGATCTGCTCGGAAAAGGCTCCCTTCTCGCGGTCGACACCACTCACGAGCGGATCGATTCTGCAGTTCACGCCCATCCACGAATCCGCTTGATTACAGGCGACGCCTGCGACGTGCTGGCACGCGTCAAGAACGCCATACCGGAAAGTGCGTCGGTTATGGTTATGGACGATAGTGTCCATACCTACGAGCACACATTAAAGGTCCTCGAACACTATGCGGATGTCGTTACGGTGGGGAACTACTTTATCGTAGAAGACGGAATCTGCCATCATGGGCTGGATGTCGGTCCACAACCAGGGCCGTACGAAGCAGTCGAACGCTTCATGCAAACGAATAAGAGCTTCATCATCGACCGCAACAAGGAGAACTTCGGCATTACATGGAATCCCAAGGGATATCTCAGGAAGATCGCCTGAACACCGGCAAGACCGGCACCGGCGAAGTTGAACGGTTGCGTGATGGGTATCTGTCTCTCATTGAAAAGTGTTTGACCGGCTTGATTTACGAAGATAGGGCACTTCAAGCTGTCGGGGATGGCATTTACAATGCGTCGATTCGCGAAGTGGGCAGAGATTGGCCATCGATGGCTCACACCATGATCGGCGTGAAGCGGCTGGCAAACTTGAGAATGGTGGCCGAACGCGTCATTAAGAATCAGATTCCTGGCGACTTCATTGAAACGGGGGTCTGGCGGGGCGGCGCATGTATCCTGATGCGCGCCGTCTTGAGTGCCTACCACGTTACCGACCGGCGTGTCTGGGTCGCGGATTCCTTCGAAGGCGTACCCGCGCCGGATTCGCGCCAATATCCGGCCGATGCAGAGTCCGACTATCACACCTTCTCCGACCTTGCGATCCCGTTGGAAACCGTCCGGCGCAATTTTGAGAAATACGGTCTGCTGGATGGACAAGTTGTTTTTCTCAAGGGCTGGTTCCGCGACACTTTAGGTTCGGCGCCAATTCAACGTCTCGCAGTACTTCGGCTGGATGGCGACCTTTATGAGTCGACAACGGTAGCGCTCAGCGCGCTGTACGATAAAGTCTCTGCCGGCGGATATGTCATCGTCGACGATTACCACGTCGTCCCAGGATGCAAGAAGGCCATTAATGACTTCCTGGCATCGCGGCACCTGTCACCGGAGATCCACGAAATCGACGGCGTCGGTGTGTACTGGCAGAAGCGCTGACTTTGCATGGGGCATAAGTACAACTACGAAATCGACTTGAACGACGGCAGCGCACCGGCGCGGGTCGTACGATTGGTGGGCACCGCTAAACGCGTCCTCGAAATCGGGGCAGGACCTGGTTCAATGACGCGTGTTCTGCGCGATACCTTCAGCTGCCGTGTCACGGCTGTCGAGATCGACGAAGAAGTCATTGCAGCCCTCACACCGTTCTGCGAACGCGTCTACCGCGCCGATCTCAATGACCCTGCCTGGACTGAAGTTCTCGCGCACGAATCGAAATTCGATGTCGTCATCGTGGCAGACGTACTGGAACATCTTTACGAGCCATGGTCTGCGCTACCGGGTATCCAGCAATGGCTCACGCGAGATGGCTACATCATCGTCTCCGTTCCTCATACGGGGCATAATTCAGTTATCGCCGCTCTGCTTACGGAAGATATCCAGTATCGCGATGCCGGCCTCCTCGACCGAACGCATATCCGGTTTTTCGGCATGAAGAATATCCAGGCTCTCTTCGATGACGCAGGCCTGGCGATCACGGAAGCCCAATTTGTTGTCCGGCTGCCGGAACAGACGGAACTCGCCCATGCATGGGACAAACTCGATCCGGCCCTGCGAATACAGCTTTCAAAAAATGAGTTTGGGAATGTCTATCAGGTGGTTGCCAAGGCAGTGCCCATGCAGTCCGCGAGCGAGAGGATCGTCCTGACCGACGCCCTCCCGCCTTCGGCGGGTCCCCCCCTCTTCAAGGGAGAGAGTGAGCACAAACCGTCCATACCCGCCATTCGTCTTCTCGCCTTCTTCCTGACGCAGTTCCATCCCACGCCCGAAAACAATCTGTGGTGGGGCAAAGGTTTTACGGAATGGACGAACGTAACGAAAGCCGAGCCGCTTTTCCAAGATCATTACCAGCCGCACTTACCAGCCGACCTGGGCTTCTATGATCTCCGCCTCCGGGCAACCCGCCACGAACAGATTGCGCTCGCCAGGCAATACGGCATCGACGGGTTTTGCTATTACTATTACTGGTTCTCCGGCACCCGCATCCTGAACCAGCCTCTCGACGACATGCTGGCAGACCCGGATAGCGACATGCCCTTCTGCCTCTGCTGGGCGAACGAAAATTGGACCCGGCGCTGGGACGGCGCCGATCACGAGATTCTGATAGCCCAGAAATATCTGCCGACCGACGATACCGAGTTTATTAAAAGCCTCATTCCGTTCTTTCAAGACCCTCGATACATCCGGCTGAATGGCGCCCCATTTTTGATTGTCTATCAGCCGCAGCATCTCCCCGATCCGCGGAAGGCTCTGGATACCTGGCGGGAGTACTGCCAAAGCGCAGGAATCGGCAAGATCCACGTGTGCGCGGCCCTCACGAACGATAACGAGGACTACAGCAAGCTCGGTTTTGACAGCGGCCTCCAGTTTCCACCCCACAACCGGAAGTGCGGCAGTGTTAACAAACTCGTCGATTTCTACACGCCATTTCACGGCTGTGTCGTTGAATACGAAGAAATGGCGCAATCTTATCTCGACGAAACCTACGCCCACCCCAACGTGTTCAGAACGGTTTGTCCCTCATGGGACCAGACCGCGCGTGTCGGTCCCCGAGCTTTCATCGCGTTGAATGGAACGCCTGCAAATTACGAGTTCTGGTTGAAGGAATCTATCCGCAGAACTGCCCAGGACTTCCCCGGCCAGGAACGATTTGTCTTCATCAATGCATGGAACGAGTGGGCCGAGGGTTGCCACCTCGAACCCGACCGCCGCTTCCAACGACAATTCCTCGAAGCAACAATGCGTGTGCGAAATAATCAGTCAGAGAAACAGGGTTTCGAAGATCGAGGATTGCCGAAACCCGCCGCGTCATTGACAACCGTCTCCGCCAGGCTTCATGAGGTCCAGAAAGATCTCGACACCGAGAGGCGCCTGCGCGTCGAGGTTGAGACCGACCTCGCCGTCCAACGGCAACGTCTGTCGGATACCTACCAGCAAGCCGCATTCAGAAGGGATGAACTCGCGAAACTAGAAAACGAGATTTCCGTGTCCCAGGAACGCATTTCCGCGCTCGGCTCGGAACTCTCGGCTACCCGGGAGCAAATCGGCATGCAACAGGAGAAGATAACCGCACTCGAGGGGCAGATCGGCAATCTGAAGCAAGAACTCTCGGCTATTTACCGATCTCTCCTGTGGCGGATCACTCGCTCATTTCGTGGGAAGGCTTAGCATACTGTAGGCGCGGTCACAGACCGCGCCTACAGCCTAGGCGTCGGCCAATACCCGTTGAATCGGGTTATACAGGGTGTCTCGCTCGACTGGAGTCCTCCCGGCATCACGGATCAATTTTTCGATCTGCATGCGCGTCATGCCCTGGCTCGTGGGAGTTCCGGCTCCATGAATGATCCGCTCTTCGATGATTGTTCCATCGAGATCATCCGCCCCGAAGCGGAGGGCAATCTGCGCCAGCGAAGGCGTGAGCGTTACCCAATAGGCTTTAATGTGCGGAAAGTTGTCCAGCATCAAACGAGAAACCGCGATGGTTTTCAGATCATCCATGCCCGTGGTAACCGGCAGGTGCGCATAGACCGTATGCTCCGGATGAAACGCCAGGGGGATAAAGCAATTGAATCCACCCGTTTCATCCTGCAACTGACGCAGCCGGAACAGATGATCGACACGTTCTTCGAGCGTTTCGATGTGCCCGTAGAGCATCGTTGCATTCGAACGGATACCTGCTTTGTGCACGCTTCGCGCAACCTCGAGCCATCGATCGCCTGAAATTTTGTGACCTGCAATCAGCGGGCGAGCTCGTTCCGAAAAGATTTCGGCGCCGCCTCCGGGGCAACTGCCCATTCCGGCACCATGAAGTTCGGCAATGACCCAGTCGAGAGGCTTGCGGGTAATCTTCGTAAAAAAATCCAGCTCAACCATCGTAAATGCCTTGAGATGGACGGATGGAAACCGACGTTTCAAACCGCGCAATAGTTCGAGATAGTAGTCGAACGGCAGCTCTGGATTCAGGCCGCCAACGATGTGGAACTCCGTCAAGGAATCGGAATACTCCTGCTCCGCGAACCGGAATACCTGCTCGAGCTGCATCGTATATCCGCCTTCCTGTCCAGGTTTCCTCGCATAAGCACCCTGGCACAGCTGGCAGTCGATAGCGCACACATTGGTGTAATTGATGTGCCGATTTACATTGTAAAAAGTCAAATCGGAGTTCAGCCGCTCGCGGGTCATATTTGCCAGGCGCCCGAGCGAGACAATATCGTTCGACTTGAATAGTTCAACGCCGTCGTCAAAGGAGAGCCGGTCGCCGTTTTCAACCTTCTGTCGGATCGCTTTCCAGTCTGTCATCGTGCTCGAAATTATACATGAAGAGGTCCGTGTGATATCGTCGGCACCCACAATGGCACAGGTTTCAGTACGTCACAGTCTCCTCGTGCGCATGACTCATTGGATCAACACGCTGGCATTCCTTTCATTGACTGTCAGCGGCGCTGCCATTCTGATGGCGCATCCGAGACTCTATTGGGGAGAGACAGGCGCGTTTGGCAGTCCCGCGCTCCTGGAACTACCAATTCCCTTGAATCTCGATCAGTCCGGCTGGGGCAGGAGTCTCCATTTCCTTTCGGCGTGGATTTGCGTTCTGAATGGACTCATCTATGTCTTGTTTGGACTCATTTCTCACCACTTTGGAAAAGAAAGCTATCCCGCCCGTCAAAGGCTGGCGTATCTGGTCGTTGTCTTCCTGTTGTTCCCGCTGATGATTGCCAGCGGACTCGCGATGTCGCCCGCCGTAATGGCCGCCCTGCCATTTATTGTCTCGCTCTTCGGTGGACATCAATCCGCCAGAACAATTCACTTCTTCGTTACCAACCTGCTCGTAGTATTTCTGGTGGGCCATCTCGTCATGGTCTACATGGCCGGATTCGGCAGCCGGATGCGTGGAATGATCACCGGCCGCGAAATCCCACTGAAGGAGAGTCTATGAGCAGTTCCCTTACCCGGCGGCGCTTCCTTACCGGCGCTGTCGGCGCGTCAATTGCGGCATCGGCGGGAGCAGCTGGGTTGATCGTTAGACGCCATGACCTGCTGCCACCCGATCACGGGGGATTGTTCGGCATCGGAGAGACGATCACCTACGCGGCGCATCGTGTACTGCTCTACCGGCAACCGCTCGCACGTGAATTCAGGCGCAGCGACATCTCCAGGAATTTTCCCGCGATTAACACAATACTTCCGGAAGACGAAGACTACAGGCGTGACATGACCACGGGTTTTCAGGACTGGCGGCTCCCGGTAGAGGGACTCGTCGCACGTCCCCATGATTTCTCCCTCGCCGAATTAAAGCGTCTTCCGTCCAGGACCCAGGTTACCGAGCACATTTGCGAGCAGGGCTGGTCGGCAATTGCGGAATGGACCGGTGTTCCGCTTTCCGACGTGTTGAATGAGGCGGGTATTCTGCCTCAGGCAAAGTACGTCTTCCTTTACAGCATCGATGGCTGGTGGGACAGCCTCGATATGGCCGATGCCTTTCATCCGCAGACTTTGCTCGCTTACGGCATGAACGGCCAGCAACTACCTGTCCCGCACGGAGCTCCGGTGCGTTTGCGTGTCGAGCGCCAGATCGGTTACAAAAACCTCAAATACATTTCGACGATCACTGTCACGGACACTGCGCACGACGTCGGCAAAGGCCAGGGAGCGCAGGGCGCCGAAAACGGCTATTCATGGTATGCGGGGATCTGACGGTCCGTGGTCATGGCAGCAGTGATCCGCGCAACGCTACTTTTGGCCAATGTCCAATGACCATTGGCCGTCAACGAGGGCCCATTGGGCCTGGCGTGGACCAGTGATCATGATCCCGAGATCGCGCAGCAAGCCGTTTTCAATGGCATAGATCCAGCCGTGAACGCTGACTTTCTGCTGCCGGGTCCAGGCAGCACGAAGAATGCGAGTCCGCGAAACGTTGAAGACCTGCTCCACAACATTGAGTTCGCACAATCGCCTGAATCGCGCATTTTTATCGAGAGTCTCCAGTTCTTGTTTATGTCTGTCCCGCACGTCGCCAACGTGCCTGATCCATTGGTCGCTCAGGCCAAAGCTCCGATTCTCCAGCGCGGCTTCCACGCCACCGCAGCCATAGTGGCCGCAGACAATGACGTGCCGGACATGCAGCACATCAACCGCATACTGAATTACCGAAAGACAATTCGGGTCGTCGAGTGCCACAACGTTTGAAACATTGCGATGGACGAAAAGCTCACCCGGCAGCAGCCCGACAATTTCGTTGGCTGGTACGCGGCTATCCGCGCAACCAATCCATAAGTATTCCGGAGTCTGCTGACGGGCAAGCTTTTCAAAAAATCCGGGATGCTTTGCATTTATCTCCGCAACCCAGCGCCGATTATTTTCGAACAGATGCCCCAGTTCCTGCATGGCTTCGATTTTATCAAAATGTCGCACATCCCAGATTTCGATTAGCCACGCCGAGAAGCAGGAGTACGGAAAAACCCGACGCCCAATCCGGACAATTTCGGATATTGGCGGCTTTCGTAAACCGGTACATTCGATCGACTACCTTTATGCAATCGGAGGCGACGTGAATCGAACCTGGGTTCCCTTCCTGCTACTGTTCATCGGCTCTTTGCAAGGATTTGCCCAGTCTGCAGCAGAACCACCGGCAACATCACCAGAACCTGCCATGCACGAAGGTCATCACCACGACATGAACATGAATATGCCGGACGAACCCGCCGATCCGGTAAAGCAGGCCAAATTGCTTGCAGATAAGGTAGAAAGCGAATTCAATCATCATCTCGCGGGGTTGTTTGTCGTACTCGGCGCAGCTTTCATGCTCGCGCATGAAGCAATTTCAAGAAAGTGGCGGTTCGGCATCTGGATTTGGCCGTTAAGCTTCCTGCTTTCCGGGCTGTTCGTGTTGATATGGAGCGACACCGAACTCTGGCCATTCGGCCACCGCCAGTGGTTGGAGGCCTTGCAAAATAATCCCGAGGTGCTTCAGCACAAAATATTCGCCGTGCTCTTGCTGGGCCTCGGCACTATCGAGGGCCTGCGGGCCAACGGCAAGCTCCGCACGATGTGGAGCGGTCTGGTTTTTCCGTTGCTCGCGATCGGCGGATCAATACTGCTGCTTTTTCACCACCACGAAGCAGGAATGCATGGAGCGAACCACATGGAATTGATGGCACGAATCCAATCCGAACACTGGACCTATGCGATGGTCGGGGTTGGTATCGGTCTCTCTAAAGGACTGGCCGAGGTGCAAAGCCCGGCGCAAAAGATACTCTCCAAAGTCTGGCCGTCCCTCATGTTGTTATTAGGGATCTTGCTTACGTTCTATCGTGAGTAGAGCCGCGAGGCACAGGTAAACACCGCAGTTCAAGAGACAAAGCGCGCGGTACAATATCCGACATAAGGGACTCAACAGACACAGCAGAGCAAAGATTCGTCTGCGCCGGCGTCTCCCGATTCCACTACAACGCCCCCCGGCAGAGGAATGCTTTGAACCGCATTGCTGCAGGCGTGCCCGGGCACTGGTGGCGAGACTAACAAAGCCATTTCCGCCTGCGTTTCGGAGGCTCCGCGTCCGTGAACAGGCCAGCCGGCGATTCTCTTCTGAAATTCGTCAGGAATCCTGCCTTTAAATCCGTGAACTTCAACGGTATCCAGTAAATTTGCGATCCCCCTGTTGAACCATCTGGAACACTCCTTGCACCCACGACGGTGGCGCTGAGCCCATCTGATCACACGACCTGGAGATGTTGCATGACCTCTGCGAGAGTGACTCTGCTGATCGGACTGCTGTGCGCGATTCCCTACTTCGCACAACGCACAACTGAGAGCTCAACACCAGTTTCTTCCCGCCCCCAGACATCCCTGAACGTTGATGTCAATCTTGTGCTGCTCAATACGACAGTTACGGATCCGCATAACCGGCATATCCCCGGCCTCACCAAAGAACAGTTCCACATTTGGGAGGACAAGGTCGAACAAGAGATCCAATACTTTTCTTCAGAAAGCGCTCCGTTAAGCGTCGGCATCATCTTCGACTCCAGCGGCAGCATGCAGGACAAGCTGCCGGCGGCGCGCGCGGCGGCGAACACGTTTCTGAAAACCGGCGAAAGGGATGACGAGTATTTTCTCGTCGAATTCAGCAACGCACCTGCCCTGGTCACGGATTTCACGAACGACATATCGAAGTTACAGAACCGGCTCCTGGTTACACGCGCCCAGGGGACGACATCGCTCTACGACGCCTTATACCTCGGCCTGGACAAGGTCGGACGTGGAAACAACGCACGAAAGGCTCTGCTGCTCATTAGCGACGGTGACGACAACCACAGCCACTATTCGTTCTCGAATTTGAAAGACTTTGCCAAGGAACATGATGCCCAGATCTACGCAATCGGAATCGTCGACGAAAGCGGCGGCCAAAGCACCGCATATAGCAGCCGTGGCCGGCTGTTACTCGAGGATCTCGCAGACGTCACCGGAGGACGTGCGTTCTTTCCGCACTCGCTGAACGAACTCGAAAGCATATGCGCCCAGATCGCCCTCGACCTCAAGAATCAATATGTCATCGGATATCGCCCCTTGAACCCAACCAATGACGGCAGATGGCGAAAGGTAAAAGTGCGAGTGGACAAAGCCAACGGCATGCCTCGACTGAATGTTCGCGCCCGGGCCGGGTACTACGCACCACGATTACAACGATCATGAAACAGGAGTAGTGAAATGTTTCGACACTCTCTGGTATTGATGCTGTTGGCGGCAGCGACGATATTGCCCGCGCAAAATCAGGACGATCATGAGTACAAGCTCGGAGTGAACGTCGAATTGGTTCAACTGCCGATATCCGTGCTGGATAAAAAAGGTTTCCCGATAAGAGGCCTTCACCCGGAACATTTCGCGGTATACGAAGACAAGGTTCTCCAGGACATTTCTCTATTCAAGCAGGAAGACATACCGTTAAGTGTCGGTCTCGTCGTCGACGCCAGCAGCAGCATGTATGACAAACGCGACAGACTGAACACTGCGGCCATGACCTTCGTTCAGGAAAGTAATCCAGAGGACGAAACGGCCGTCGTGAGTTTTGGCGATGTCGTCAGTCTCGAACAGGATTTCACCACCAACACACACAGTCTGAATCGAGCGCTTAACAGAATCCCCTCGAACGGCAACACAGCGCTCTATGATGCCGTCATTCTGGCGGCGAAACATGTCAAAGACGAAGGTTTTCATGACAAGAAAGTGCTGCTGGTTGTCAGCGACGGCGAGGACAACCACAGCAAATACAAATTGAAACAAGTAATCATGGCTCTGCAGGAGTCCAAGATCATCGTCTATACAATCGGTCTATTGAGCCAGGATGCCGACGCTGTTTTTGGAGATGAGGGCAAAAAGGCTTTGAAGCAACTGGCTGAAGCCGGCGGAGGCGCCTCGTTCTTTCCCAAGAGTGTCAATGATGTCGAGGAAGTCTGCAAAAGGATCGCGCGAGATCTGCGAAACCAGTACACCGTCGGGTACCGCCCATCCAACGAGAAACTCGACGGCTCATGGCGCAAAATCATCGTTCGCGTGACGCCGCCCAAAACGGCACCTAAGCTCACGGTTCATACCAAAAAAGGCTATTACGCACCGACAAGTCACGAAACCCAACAGGCGGCCCAGTAGGTGGCTTCGTTTGCAGGCTCAGTCATAGACCAGACGAACCGCAAAGTGGCGTCTGTAAACGTTTTGAATTAGTGGATGCGATGTATACCTGGCTTGGCTAACACTGGTGGACCAATCCCCGCCTAAGTGCTGCTTATTACGGTAACGTATGAGAAGTGGATTCGAGGACAACCTGAGCTCAGCTTATTCCCCGCCTAAGTTAGGCGGGGACTACGAGACACTCGCACCGCTGATCGGTCTCTATCTTGGACAGCTCTGGTCATCGACCGCGCCTGCAAACGGCTAATTGACCGAGAACACCTGCCGGTCGATCGGCTGGTTGTGGCTGATTTGTTTGACGTCGTAGGTCCAGTTACCGACAAAACCACCGCGCGGATTATCGATGGAAAAATCCAGTTTGTAGGACTGTGGCAATGTGAGCCCATCGACTTGTTTGAAATCGTCGAAGTTTTCGGTAATCGTGTATCGAATCGTTTCCGCGCTATCCGTAATCTTCTGTCCAACACTCGTCGGTACGATTTCGGCTTTGAATTGCGAGCGAACGTGGCGGAAGCTTTCCGCGTCAAAGTAAAAGAAGGCGGTGACATTGCCGCCCTTCTTCGGAACGTATTTCACCTCGTATACCGATCGGCCGTCGATCTTTTTCGGACCGTTCAAATCGAGCTTCGGTGGTTTCGCACCGTTATTCAAAAATGTCCACGACGTCGTCAGTGTTCCAAACAACAGTCCTTCCTTGAGCAGTTCATCATTTTCAAAGAGGAATTGTCCGAGATTGGAACGCCTTCCGGGGCCGATCTGTCCGATGACTACTTTGTTGCCATCAAAGGCAAACTGTTCACCCGGATACTCCAGCGCTGGAGTTCTCAATGAGAATCGGAACGAGGAGCCATCCGAGACCAGGTTGGCCTCCGCCGGAAGATTTGCCTGACCGCCGACGCGAAAATCCACGTGCGCTGAACCATTCGTCGCCCGGCTCTTGATCTCCTTCAATTTGTCCGCAGTGCCGATCGATTCAAGATGCTTCGCAATGACCTGCTCAGCCTTTAGTTTTTCGTCTTTTGCGCCCAGAGGCGCGGCGGGAATTGTTACGGTCAAAAAAACAAGGACATATGAAAGAAGGTTCCGAGACTTCTGTTGCATAAAAACGCTCCTTTTTGTTGGCTCCACAATGCATCGAATGTGGTGCCTCTGGCAAACTTTTATGACTTTCCGCCAACGTAGCCTTTCCGGGCGCGGACATAGTAACCATATCGGGTTGAGACTCGAATGTCGTGATACCGCCCATCATCAGGATGGGCAGGATAATAAGCCAATGTGTACTGACTGCGAAGCTCAGCTGCAATCTGCGCAAGGATGCGGTCGAACTGGCTGTTCTTGCCTCCCAGCATGTTCTCGGAAAGCAGGTACGCACGACCACCGCTATCCGCAGCAAAACTCCGCAAAACGTTCATATCAACAGAATCACGGCCGCCGAAACGTCCGCCACCCCGGCCGCCGATAAGTCCGGCATCGGGACTCGGTGAAATACCCAGGGAGTAAATAAGGAGCTCCGACTCTCTCACGCTTTGCCGGGCTTGTGCGAATGTCGCCTGGCTGGTGGTATCCTCGCCGTCGGTAATGAGCAGGATGGCGCGCTTGCTGTTAGCGCCCTGCTTGACCTTTTTCATGCCTTCCTGCACCGCATCGTACAATGCCGTTCCGCCACCCGAATCAGCGTACTTGAGGGCCTTTTTTAATTTCGCCCGATCGCTGGTGAAATCTTGTAAAAGATAGGTCCCGGTATCGAACCCCATTAAGAAGATGTCATCGTCTGGATGAACGGTTCGAATAAAGCGATCGATCGCGTCGGTCGCCGTGTCGAGCTTTGAGATCATGCTGCCGCTCGTATCGAGGACAACTCCAAGGCTGACCGGCGTGTCCTGATTGTGGTCGAAGTGTGACAGTTCCTGCCGCCGGCCGTCTTCCTGAACGATGAAATCCGTTTTCTTCAGACCATCGACGTAGCGCCCGGAAGTGTCGATCACCGTGGCGTAGATATTGACCAGGCGAACGTCCACACGCAGAGGCGCCGCTTCGTCCGGCCGCTGCGATTGCGTCGCAAGCGACAGGGCGCTCGCTACAACCAGCCCGATACCAAGCATCAACGGTTTCATAAGGGATGCCGGAATTATAAATCGCGTTACAGCAAGTTGGACATCGATTCAGCGCAGGTTTGTGCCGACAACCTTGGAGCGTTCAAGGTGCGCAAGAACTTCGCTGGTCTTCGCCGTCCAGCCAAAGAACGATTCCACATTAAACAAAGTCGCCTCGTGCATACCGGGGGAACCGGCTGCCATTGCGGCGTCGTCGATCAGGATAGGCCAGTAATCCAGGAAGAAGGCGTCCCGCAAAGTCGACTCGACGCAGACGTTCGTGGCAATTCCGGCAAAGAACAGATAACGGATGCCGCGAGCGCGCAGTTCGGAATCCAGTGCCGTTCGCGCAAAGCCGCTGTACCGCGTTTTGACCACGACCAGGTCTCCGGCCTGCGGTTTCAGTTCATCGACGATGGCAAAATCCCAGGTCCCCTCAACGAGCAATTTCCCTTTTAATTCCGGGTCCCGGCTCATCATGCACAAGGCGAGTTCTTTGTGCCAATTGGGTGAACTCGGACCACCGCTGTTGCTGAGGTCGGGCTTGAATCCCATCTGCAGATAAACGACTGGGATCCCGGCTGAGCGCGCTGCGTCCAGTAGTGTTCGAATGCTCTTCACAACCACAGGGGCTCCAGAAATGTCGACATCAGCGATGTCGAGCATCCCGCCTTTGCTGGCAAACGCGTTCTGCATATCGACGACGATCATTGCCGTCGCGGCGATGTCAATCTCGACCGGCTGGGGTTTCGCGTTCAGCTTTAGCACGTGGAAAGCCTACCACATTCAAAAGTGATAGAATCCCCGGCCTGAATACAAGTCAGGGAGATATGCATGCGTATCCAGCGCGTCATCGTTTTAACAGCCGCTGTAGCGTTCCTCGTGCTGCCAGCAATCAGAAGCACGGCGCAAAAGACTCCAGGCCGCAGCCCGGATGCCGACTGGCCGATGTTCAATCGCGACTATGCCGGAACGAGGTTCTCGCCGTTGACACAGATCAACACCTCGAATGTCACGAACCTGAAGCAGGCGTGGACATACAAGCTGCGGCCGCACGACGGCAAGCCGCTGACGGGGTTGAGCCCGGGGGAAATCTTTCAGGAAATCACGCCGATCGTTGTGAACGGAGTGATGTATCTGCCGGCCGCCAACCGGGTCGTTGCACTCGACCCGGAGACGGGCAAAGAAATCTGGAGCTATGAATTGAAAGACGGCCAGGCGTCTTTCCGGGGCGTCTCCTATTGGCCTGGCGACAAGAACAATCCGCCGCGGATCCTGTTCACAACAGCGCGAAAGCTGGTTGCCGTCAATGCCGTTACCGGAGAACCTTCCACCGGATTCGGCAACAATGGCGAAATCGAGATGAAGATACCGTACGACGGGGCGCCGACGATCTACAAAAACGCCATCCTGATGGGCTCGAACTTCTATGGACCCGGCCAACGGCACATTGGTCCTCAACTCGAGACCAGCGCCGGTGAACTGGGTGACACGCACGCCTACGACGCGCGTACAGGAAAAGAGCTCTGGGAATTCCACACCATCCCTCGCGAAGGTGAACCCGGCAACGAAACCTGGGCATTCGACAGCTGGAAGAATCGCACGGGGAATAACGTGTGGGCCTTCGCTTTGACCGTCGATGAGCAGCGTGGGATCGTGTACCTTCCCGTCAGTCAGCCGGGAGCGAACTACTATGGCGGTGATCGCCCGGGAAACAATCTTTTCGGCAATTCGACCGTTGCGCTCGATGCTGAAACGGGAAAGCTCAAATGGTATTTTCAAACGATCCACCACGAACTGTGGGACTACAACCTGCCGCCTGCACCGAGCCTTTTTGAAGTAACCAAAGACGGCAAGAAGATTCCCGCGCTCGCTCAAACCGGCAAAGCCGGATGGGTTTTCATTCTCGATCGCGTGACTGGAAAGCCGATTTTTGGTGTTGAAGAACGGCCCACCCCTCCGGGCGATGTGCCGACAGAATGGTATTCACCGACGCAACCATTTCCTGTGAAGCCGCCCCCGATTACCCGCGTCAGCATGACGGTGGACGATCTCGTCACTGCCGCCGACACGACGCCGGAACATGCCCAAGCCTGCCGTGAACTGTGGGACAAAACGAAGTTCTATACCACCGGTCCGTATACCTATTGGAAATATAAGACCGAAGGCAATCCGCCGGCACTCATCTATCCCGGCACGACCGGCGGGCCAAACTGGGGTGGAACCGCAGTCGATACCAAGCTGAATTACATTTTTGTGAATTCGAAAGACGCGCCCCAGACCGGTTGGATCCAGAAGAATCCAAAATACCAGCCCGGAATGGATCCGGCCAAAGAATTCCCCTACATCCGGGTGAGTGGACCAGGATTCAATGCTCCGGTAAAGGACGCCAATGGACGCACCATCGGAAATTGGCCCTGCAGCAAGCCACCATGGGCACGCCTGGTCGCCATCAACGCGAACACCGGAGACATTGCGTGGCAGGTGCCTCTCGGCATCAATGAGACGCTGCCGGCCGGTAAACAGAACGTCGGATCTCAAGGCTTCGGCGGACCTATGGTCACGGCGGGAGGACTGTTGTTTATCGGTGCGACCACCGACAACCGATTCCGCGCATTTGAATCCAAAACTGGAAAAGAACTCTGGGCAGCGAAGCTGGATTACAACGTCCAGTCGATCCCGATGACTTATCAGGGCAAAAACGGAAAGCAATACGTCGCTGTCGTCGCGGCAGCCGGCGGGACTCGCGGGGCGAATAACGAGTCACTCGTTGTCTTCGCTTTGCCTTAGCCAGGAAGAAACCACAAGAGGCACGAAGAGCCTATGAACCGTGACTCCATGCCTCTTGTGGTTCCGTTCCAATTGGAATTAGGAGCATCTCTATGCGAATTCACTTTGCCGTCCTCCTGAGTGCGGCGGCGCTCCTGCCGTTAATCGCACAAACACCGAAATCCAACACGGCGGCAGACTGGCCCATGTATAACCGGGATCTAGCCGGCACACGCTACTCTCCCCTGACCCAGATCAATACGGCGAATGTGGCGAACGTGAAGCTTGCATGGTCCTACAAATTGAGTAATGCGCCGGCTGGGCGCGGCGCCGCGGCAGCTGCCGCAATCGCAACGCCCGGACGAGCAGAACAGCCGGGGGAACAGCCGGCAGCCCAGGCCGGACGCGGAGGTCGCGGGGGCGGACGCGGCGTGGCGCCGGTTCCGACCGTAAATCCGGAAGCAACACCCATCGTCATCAATAACGTGATGTACCTTCCGGCCGGCGGACGCGTTCTTGCTCTCGACGCTGAAAGCGGCAAACTGATATGGGAATACAAACTCCCCGCGGGCAGCACCGCTGCGCGCGGCGTTGCGTTCTGGCCCGGCGAAGGCCCAACTCCGCCGCGCATCCTCTTCACTGCGGGAACAAGATTGAGAGCCATCAATGCTCTCACCGGTGAAGCCCCGGCTGGATTCGGCGAAGATGGTTCCGTCGACATCAAGGTCGGATGGAATGGCGTTCCGCTTATTTATAAAAATGTCGTGATGCTTGGCGCGACCGTCGGCGAGATTTCTCAAGGAGGAGAATCCGGGGACTCTCGTGCTTACGATGCTAAGACCGGAGCAAAGTTATGGGAATTTCACTCGGTTCCCCGTCCAGGCGAACCCGGCCATGAAACATGGTTGAACGATGGCTGGAAAGACCGCTCTGGTAACAATGTCTGGGGCTGGTATCTGACGCTCGACGAAAAGAGCGGCACGCTGTTTATGCCGTTCGGCTCCCCCGCCGGAAACTACTGGGGCGGCGATCGGCCCGGCACCAATCTTTTCGGGAATTCCGTCGTCGCCGTCGATGCGGTAAGCGGAAAAATGAAGTGGTACTTCCAGACGGTTCACCATGATCTGTGGGATTCCGACCTGCCGCCGGCTCCCGTACTCTTCGACATAAAGCAGAACGGCAAAACCGTTCCCGCTCTCGCCGCGATCAATAAACAGGCCTGGATGTTCATTCTCAATCGCGAAACCGGCAAGCCCGTTTTCGGGGTCGAAGAGCGTCCCGTTCCGGCAGGAGACGCGCCCGGTGAGTGGTACTCGCCAACCCAGCCGTTCCCGCTCAAACCGCCGGCTCTGGCGCGCACCAGTTTCAAGAAGGAAGACCTCGTCACCGCAGAAGACACAACGCCCGAGCATGCAAAGGCGTGCATGGAACTCTATGAGAAGGCCGGGGGATTCTACAATGCCGGTCCTTTCACGCCATTTCTCTATCACGAAGAAGGCACGCCTCCGCGCAGCACGATCATCTTTCCTGGAAATGGAGGCCCGAACTGGGGCGGTATGGCCGCGGATCCCAGGACCGGCTACGTCTATGTACAAACTCACGACGCCGCTCTGAGCGGCTGGATCGAGAAAAAGCGGCAGGGTGGTAACTATGGCAGCGGCAATGGATCCCCCCAACCTTACGATCGAGGCAGCGTCAACGGCCCCGGCCCTTACAACGGATTTGCAGCGCCGATACGCGACGCTAACGGCCGCACGCTTGGCAACGCTCCCTGTCAGAAACCACCATGGGGACGCTTGTGGGCCATCAATGCGAATACCGGAGATATCGCATGGGTCTCCGTGCTCGGTTTAAACGAAAGCTTGCCCGCAGCTAAACAAAATTCCGGAGGAAGCGGAAGCGCCGGACCGATCGTCACTGCAGGCGGCCTGGTATTTATTGGCGCCACCACGGATCGGCGATTCCGTGCTTTCGATTCGAAAAACGGAAAAGAACTGTGGGCCTATAAACTGGATCAGGCGGTCAATGCAAACCCGCTCACCTATCAAGGAAAGAACGGAAGGCAGTACGTCGCCGCAATCGCCAGCGATTCAGTGGTGGTGTTCTCACTGCCCTAGCGGAACCGCCTGGCGCCATAACGGGGCAGGTGTGACTAAATCGTTTATTTACTGCCGGGTTGCCGAGAACGGCGGCCTTGACATATCACAACAGAGAACGTATTTTTGACCCGCACGCCATTAAATTCAATATTGGAGGCAAAGCCGATGAGATTAAAGCTGATTACTGCAGTTGCAGCGCTCGCTCTGCTTGCGTCAGTACCGCTATTCGCCCATCATTCGTTTTCCGCGGAATATGACCAGGGCAAATCGCTGACCTTGCAGGGGAAAATGGTGAACTTCGAATGGGTCAACCCCCATTCATGGATTCACGTCGAAGTGACAAATCCAGATGGCTCGAAAACCATCTGGAAAGGTGAAACTCCGCCGGTCAACGTCCTGTACCGCAACGGCTGGACGAAGCCAATGGTCGAGGAAATGGTAACCAAAGGTGAAACGGTGACACTGCGCGGCATTGCGGCGAAAGATGGTTCGCATCACCTCTTCGCACAAGGCGTGACTCGATCCGACGGAAAGACTGTTCTGGGACTGAGCGGCGCACCGCCGGAAAACTAGACCCGCACGATTAATCAAGGAGTATTTATTTCGATGAGAGTCAGGCTTATTGTTCTCTCGGTTTGCACTTTTGTGGCCGCCTCGGTTTTTTCAGTCGCACTATTGACTGCCGGCGGCCAGGCAGGCGGGCGGGGACAGGCTCCCGCCGCAGGAGGTCGCGGCCAGGCAGCTGGTGCCAGAGGTCAGGCTCCTGCCGGCCCTGTTATTCCCCGGACCGCGGATGGGAAACCGGATCTGAGCGGAATCTGGCAGGTTCTCGATAACTCCCTCGATGGAAACATCGAGCCGCATGCAGCGTCCTATGGAGTCCACGCCGGACAAGGCGCCATCGTCGATCCGCCCGATGGAAAGATCCCATATCTGCCTGCCGCCGTAGCCAAGCGCCAGGCGAATTACAAGAATCGCGCCAAAGACCCTGTTGCGTATTGTTTCAAACCCGGCGTGCCGCGGATCACGTATATGCCCTTCCCATTCCAGATCACGCAAACGCCGACCATGATCCAGATGACGTATGAGTTCGTTCACAATTACCGAAGCGTCTACCTCAATGGCAGTGAGCACCTGCCCGGCATCGACTTTTTCAACGGAGATTCCCGCGCAAAGTGGGACGGCGATACGCTGGTCGTCGATGTTGCCGACTTGAACGACGACGCGGATCATCCGACATGGTTCGACGCAAGCGGCAATTACCATAGCGACAAGCTTCATGTGGTCGAGCGTTATACCCGTACCGGCCCGGACACCATGGTTTATCGCGCCACAATGGAAGATCCCAAGGTTTTCTCACGCCCCTGGACAATCGAGGCTCTGCTGTACAGGCATCAGGAAAAGAATTTCCGCGTCATGGAATACGAATGCCAGATGTTCAAGGAGAAACTTGTGCGGGAAGGCAAAGGCAACAACCTGAAGGTCGTCGAGAGTAATTGAGGCACAGCACAGCTGAAGATGAGGAGATTTCGATGAAAAACAAAGTTCAAGGTTTAACCGTCGTGCTGGGTCTCGCGGCGGTCTTCATGCTCGGCCAGATCCTGGTCGGCCAGGCACCCGCCCAGGGCGGCGGCGCTCCCGGACAGGAACCCGGTGCCGCGGGTGGGCGCGGCGGCGGAGGCCGAGGCGGCGGGGGTGGGCGCGGCGGAGCTCCAGCGGCTCCGGCTGGGCCGGTCGTTCGTACCCCAGACGGTAAGCCCGACATGACCGGATATTGGGTCTCGGCTACCAAAACAAATATCAATAACGGCCGTGGCGGCATCCTCAATCCTGACACCGGAGCTGCGGACGGCAAGATCCCGTACAACCCGGAATGGGAAGCAAAGGCCGCGGACACAACCAAGAACCACATGTTCGATGAGCCGTATGCTCATTGCCTGCTGGCCGGCGTCCCCACCAATTTCGGGATTCAGATGGGATTCCAGGCCGTACAAGACAAAAACGCCGTTGTGTTCGCTTGGGATACCGTTGGCTCGACACGCATCATCTATACCGACAACCGTCAGCATGTTCCCGGCAACATCAAGCTCTATCAGGGTGATTCGGTTGGCCACTGGGAAGGCGACACATTAGTTGTCGACACGACCAACCAGGCCGCCGGATGGTGGGATGCCAACGGCGCCGTGCACAGCGACGCTCTTCATGTCGTCGAAAAGTTCACGCCAAAAGACGCCAACAACATCGCTTATGAAGCGCTCGTCGAAGATCCCGTTGCCTTGACCCGGCCCATGACTGTGACGGATACGTTCCGACGCAACGTAAACGTGCCCGCAGGTTTCAAAGGCCGGCCCACTGGCTACGAACAAACCGAAACCGCCTGCATCGAAGGTGAACAGGACACGGTCCTCTATCCTGAAAGCGGCGGCGGTTTTGCCAAAGACGGTAACCCCGGCGCTGACGCTCCTCCGGGCGCTCTCAGTACAGGTGGCCGCGGTGGTGGCGGTGGTGGTGGTCGTGGTGGACCCGGCGGCGCTCCTGGTGGTGCTCCCGGCGGCGGCCGCGGTGGACGTGGCGGCGGTGGTGCTCCTCCGGCAGGTGGTCCTCCCCAGCAGTAAGAAAATCAGCCACCAAAAGGCACAAAAAGCACAAAAGGGAACTCTGCAAGTTCCCTTTTGTGCTTTTTGTGCCTTTTGGTGGCTAATCTATTTCGCTGCCGGTCTACCGAATCTCGCGGCATCAATCGCGACATTCGTCTTCACGTCTTTGATCTTCGCGGAATACCGTCCATCGAGCCACGAGAATTGATATTCAAATGGGAATTTGATTCCATTCACGTCCCGATAATCGGTGTAGTCAATCTGAGTGGGAACGCGCCCGACCGGCGACGGTCCGTAGCGAACCAGCCTGCGAAGCAGCCCCGTGTCCGGATCGAAATACAAAGTGGCCAGCAGGTTTCTGGGTCCTCTTCCCTGGACAACGAGGTAATCCTTGTTGTTGATCGCCCGCCGCAACCCGACCCGCCAGTTCGTGAGAACCTGTTTGATCTGTCCGGGAAACGCCAGCTGCGCTTCAAGTCTTTCGCCATCCAGTTCTTCGCCGATCAACTGGTAGTCGCTCAGCAACCCTCGTGGCGTTTTGATCCAGCCGGTCGTGCCATTAATGGCCCAGACGCTGTCTCCGCGTTCCGGATGATCCTTGAAACTGATCAAGGTCGTGCGCTGATTCGGAGCTTTCGCATAAAGGGTGAACTCGGCTTCTCCGCCGAAACCGCCGTAGCCGTTGCTGACGCCGGTTGCGACAAAGCTCGTCAGGGTAGCCAGCTTCTGCGCGCCGCCGACAGCCTGAATGTATTTGTCCAGAATCTGATCGGCTGTAGGTCCTCCAACGGCCGGAAGCACGACATCATCGTCTTCCATCGGCGGAGCGGAATACAGATTGTCCAGCGCGATCGTCGTCTTTGGAGTTTCCTGGTTTCGATGGCAGGTAAAGCACGTCACACGTTGTGCTCCGCCGAAGTTCTCGCGGTTGATGGTGGCGACCATCTCCACCATACGGCGTGCCGTTTTCTTCTGGGGAATCGTATCGATCGCAAAATCCACCTTATCCGACCCGGCGCCCGGATGGCAGTCGGCGCAGTCATAGCCGAGGCCCGCCGCCATGACTCCCATGGCCGCGATGAAGTCGTCCACACTCAGTTCTTTGAGCGTGCTCGTTGTTACGTTTTTGAAAACTTCTCCGGCCTTCTTTGTTCCTGCCGGCACAGCCGGCGCCGGTGCCGCACCCCGGTTCTGGGCGGCGGCTTTATACACCATCCCGAAACCGGTACAAAGAATCACTGCAATGGCGGCTGTAAGCGTCAGCCGCAACGAGAGCTTCATGTCATTTACCTCCATAAGAATGCAAGCACGCCCGCTAATGGGCAGAAGGATTATACGGAATTCCGGGAAGTTCTGGGGACGCACCTCGGAATTTGAGATGCATCGGTCGCCAGGTCAAGAAGTTGCTTGCGCATGGCGCGCTAGTTTATACCGCAGCGCCCGTGACGCAAATGAAACTCGAAGTCGTCGCGAAAAAGACGAAGAGCACTCATGATGGGCGGCCCGGGCATGTTGACGAGCGCGCAGTAGCCCTTGCCGCGATTGAAGTCGAGGACCTTCTGGAACTGATCGAAGAGGGTCGGTTCGCCTTTGCCGTGCTGGATGCGCTCCAGCATCGTAGAAAGCATCGACGTCTCCATCCGGCATGCTGCACATTGCCCGCAGGATTCGCGCGAGAAAAACTGCGCAATGCGGACAATTTCATCCACCATGCATATATCCCGGTCGTAAAAACGCATGACTCCGCAGCCCAGCGTCGAGCCCGCCCGCTTGAGCGACACGGCGTCGAGCCCAATGTCCAGTTGTCCGGCTGTCAGAAAAGCGCAGGACGGGCCGCCTGGAAGAACGGCTTTGAGCGGCTTGGCGCTCTTCAATCCGCCGCCAATGTCCTCGTAAAGACGATGGATCGGGGTTCCGATAGGCAGCTCAAAAAGGCCGGGATTGTTCATCTCCTCCCCGAGGCAGAACAACATCGTGCCGGGGCTTTCCGGAGTTCCGTAATTACAAAACCAGGCGGCACCGTTCCGTGCAATCAGCGGTATGTTTGCGAGTGTCTCGGTATTGTTGACCACCGTCGGTTTACCGAACAGACCGGCCGCTGCGGGATATGGCGGTTTCTGACGAGGCTTTGGCGGGCGGCCCTCGAGCACTTCAAGCGCGGCGGAATCCTCGCCTGCAACATAAACGGTAGGTGCTTTCTGGATCGTGATTTGGATGGGGGGCGGCGCTTCGTCCAGCGCCGCGGTGATCCGCGCGAAGCATTCGTCGTAGGTTTCGTTCAGATAGAGAAATGCCTGGTCGGCTTGAACCGCCCGGGCCGCGAGAATCATCCCTTCGAGCACGAGGTGCGGCCGATACTCGATGAGAATGCGGTCCTTGAAACTGCCCGGCTCGTCTTCGCCGGCGTTGCAGACGACGTAGCGCGGACGCGCCGGGCTCTCCGCCGCCACGCTCCATTTTCTGCCCACGGGAAACCCCGCCCCGCCGCGGCCGCGCAGTCCGGACGCCTGAACTTCCGCGAGGATATCGCACGCGATCGGCGAGTAGCCGCCGGCACTACGGTATTCATCGTAGGTTTCGTGGTGAGTGGGACGGCCTTCAGGAAAAAGAATCATGCCGGAACTCCCGTTGCCCAGATGTAGTCGCGGGCTTCAGCCCGCGTTCAGGATCCGCAAAATGTTGAGTTTTGCGGCAAGAACGCGGGCTGAAGCCCGCGACTCCAGTCTTCAATACAACCCCGCATCCAACAACTGGTAAATCAAATCCTTCAGCGATTGATCGACGCCATGTGTCAGCCTTTCCACCTCCGGCCCACCGGCCGCATGGCTCGCAATGTCGCCGACATCCGCCGATTTCACGCCCGAATACCAGACCTTCTGCGGATAAAGTACGATGTTCGGGCCAGCTCCGCATCCGCCAAAGCACATGTACGGCTTGACTTCGACTTCCGGCGAGGCCCCCAGCTTTTCCTTCAACTGTTCCAGCAACTCACCCGAACCCCGGGACTTGCAATCCTCGTTCTGGCAAACGAGCACGTACTTGCATGCCATGGTTACACCGCCAGCACCCAATCGCGTTCCTTGAAGATCTCCGCCAGCCGGATCTTGTCGCCGGCATTCGGCAACACGGCTTCCAGATGCTTTTTGTAATCGTCGGGCGCGAGCAACTCGCCGTTGATGTCGTACGTTTTCTCCGCGTACTCGCCAATCGACCGGTGGAACTTCACATCGGGCAACCTCAATTGGGACTGCCCTTCCGGCACCAGCTTGTTCAGTGCATCGATCAACCCGACGACTTCCTTGCGATAGTGTTGTCTTGCCAACTCATTGAGCCGGTCGCGATCCGCAGCCTCATTCGTCTTGCCTTCGTCATAACGGCCTTTTAAGCCCCAGACATAGAACCAATATGCGGAAGACGAGGCGTCCACACCGAAAAGGTCGATGGCGACGGAAAACCATTTATTGATGTGTTTCTGTATCAGATCGATCGGAACTTTTCCTGCCTTGAGGACACGAGTCAGCCCGGTATGACCTGTCAGCAGGTGAAAGAATTCTTCTTGCAGCATCGGTGTCATGCTCGCCGCCAGCGGCTTGAATCCGGAATGATTGAGCATCGTCAACTGGTACTTGCCATCGCGATCAACCAGTTCCGTATAACAGTAGAAGTCCAGCCAGTCCTGGACGTCCTGATTGAAGGCGCCAAGCAGGCGGCTGTTGTCGAAAGCCCGGCGTTCGAGCAGCTTCTGGGCTTCAACTTTCCCGGAAGAGCCGAAGTATTTCACCAGCAGGTAACTCATCTGCGTGCCATGCCGCATCTCTTCGCGCATGATCTTGACCGCAGACTGCAGATCATAGTCGGTCGGAGCCGTGTTCAACAGATTGCGCTGCTGCTCGACGGACGCGAACTCGGTATCGCCTTGATAGGTGATCAGGTGGAGCAGCGTGTCGCGCACGCGCTGATCTGGAATCTGCAGAACGCTTTCCCACTTCGGCCTGCCGGCATAATCGCCGAATTCGATGACCTCGCTCGGAACGGCGCCGAACTTCACCTCGAATTTGTAATCGTCGAACTTCGACGTATCCAGTCCGATATCCTTCTGCCACTGACGAAAATAATCCGTCCAGTCGTCAAATGTTGAAATCTTCTTTGCCATAACTACTTCCCTTCAAACCTGGCCACGCGCTTCTCTTTGTATGCGCTCAGGCCCTCGGCAGCATCGCTGGTCGCAAACGCCTGCGCGAGCAGTTCGCGTTCGAACGCCAGACCTTCCCATTGGCTGCCTTGCAATCCGCTCTGGATCGCGCGTTTGATCAGACCGACGGCCTTGCCTGGCTTGTTCGGCGCAACGAACTGCCGTGCGTAGTCGACGACTTGATCGAAAAAGTCTTCACCTTCCAATATCTCGTTAATCAAACCGAATTCCAAGGCCTCCTCGAAAGCGATCATGCGTCCAGTCGCTGCCAGCTCAATCGCGCGGGATTTTCCAACCAGACGCGGCAGCCGCTGAGTCCCGCCCATTCCCGGAATGACACCCAGATTTACTTCGGCCAGACCCGTCCGGCCGGCGTTCTTTCTGGCGAGCCGGAGGTCGCATGCCATTGCGATCTCGAGTCCGCCGCCCACGCAGTGACCGTTAATGGCGGCGATGACGAGCTTCGGCGTGTTCTCCAGGCGAGACAAGGTCTCATGCCCGTAAAGCGCAAAGTGGTTGCGAAATTCGTTCGATTCCTTCGCGAGCATATTGATGTCGGCGCCGGCACTGAAAAATTTGTCGCCTGCGCCGCGCAGCACCATGACCTGAATCGACGAGTCAAACCGCGCTTTGATGATCGCCGCGTCGAGTTCTTTCAAACTCTCCAACGTGTACGCATTCGCCGGCGGATTATTGAATTCCAGAATCGCCAGGCCGTTTTCGGCCCGATATTCGATTAGTGCCATCGTCCTCTCTCCTGAAACGGCCTGTAGCCGCGGGCTTTACGCCCGCGTTCAAATTCCAGCAAAAACGTTTGTGTTTGAATTTGAGCGCGGGCGTAAAGCCTCAACTACGTGTTTTTCTCCCCACGCGCTACCACGACGGATTTCGTCTCCATGTAGTAGTCCAACGCTTCTTCACCGTGCTCTTTACCCAGGCCGCTCTGCTTCAAACCACCAAACGGCAACTCATCAAAGATGATTTGCGGCGAATTGATCCATGTGTAACCCGCCTCGATACGCTCCGCCGCCTGTGTCGCCCTGTCGAGATCTCGCGTCCAGACGGAAGAACCCAGACCATAGATGGAGTTATTCGCCTTTTCAATCGCTTCATCGAAACTCTTCACCCGCATGATGGGCAGAACCGGGCCAAACACTTCATCCTTCACGACCTTCGAAGCCTCATCGACATCGACAAGCAGCGTCGGCAGGTAGAAGTTTCCCTTCGAGAAAGCTTCACCAGTCGGACGTTTGCCGCCGGCAATGATACGTGCACCATGCTTCACGGCATCATTCACCTGCTCCTCGACTTCTTCGCGCTGAGCCGCCATATGCAGAGGCCCGACAATCACTCCCTGCTCCAATCCATTACCGACGCGCAGCTTTTCCACCTTACCGGCGAGCTTTGCCACGAATTCGTCGTAAATTTTGTCGAACAGGTAC
The DNA here is from genome assembly GCA_963738025.1 of uncultured Acidobacteriota bacterium. Lineage (GTDB taxonomy): Bacteria > Acidobacteriota > Terriglobia > 20CM-2-55-15 > 20CM-2-55-15 > 20CM-2-55-15. The sequence goes on from CAVTWA010000006.1 coordinate 658,006, forward strand.
AGGCGCTTGATCGCCAGACATGCCTGACCGCAATTGAAGAAGCGGCCAACCGATGCCGCGCTCACCGCCTCATCGATGTCCGCGTCCTCGCATACGATCATCGGATCACTACCGCCAAGCTCCAGCGTGACGCGCTTTACATTTCGCGCCGCCACTTCCATGACGTGCCTGCCGGTCGACGTGGCTCCAGTAAATCCGATCTTTCGCACCCGGGGATCCAGGAGCAGCGCTTCGCCCACAACCTGCGCCGGGCCTGGAACGATATTCAAGACACCGGGCGGCAGGCCCGCCTCATTCAGAATCGCTACAGCTTGAATATCGGTGAGGGGCGTTGTGCCGGCTGGCTTCACGACAACCGTGTTGCCCGTAATGAGTGCGGGACCGATCTTGTTGCCAAGCAGCGATACGGGGAAATTCCACGGCACGATCGAACCACACACACCGATCGGCCGCTTGACGATCATGCCGTACCGCTTCTCGTCCAGTGCCGGAATGTAGCCGCCGCGGATGCTCTTGCTCAAACCTGCATAGTGTTCGAGCGTGTGTGCGAAGCGGCGAATCTCCAGGATGGCTTCCCGGGTCGGCTTGCCCTGTTCCTGCGTCAGCAAACGCGCCAGTTCTTTTTCGCGATCCCTCAACAGACCTGCAGCTTTGTACAAAATGTCGGCGCGCTGCGGCGGCGCACTAGCGGCCCATTTCTTGAAAGCGCCCATGGCTGCGTCGATCGCATTATCGACATCCTGCCGCGTCGCCACGGCTACGCGATCCACAACCTCACCGGTCGCCGGATTCCGGATTTCGCTTACCGCGCCGTCCGAAGCGTCTCGTTGTTCACCTGCAATGATCAGTTTTGCCATAACGCTTTTGTCTCATTGTAGGCGCGGTCTATGACCGCGCATTTTCCGTCTTGTCATGGAAAACGTGAGGTCATAGCCGCACCTACAGTTGCTACGGCGTTGCCACCACCACACCCTTCGTCTCCAGGTAGTACTCCAGCGCCTCGGGCCCATGTTCCCGGCCGATACCACTGAACTTCACCCCTCCGAAAGGCATCTCGTCATACCCGATGTGCAACGAATTGATCCATACATTGCCGGCCTGCAGCCGGTCGGCCGCCCGACGGGCTTTCGCCAGATCCCTGGTCCAGACCGACGAACCGAGCCCCCAGGGCGAACTGTTCGCCTTCTCGATACCGTCGTCGAGATCCTTGACCTTGAAGACTGGCAGCACGGGTCCAAACGTTTCCTCGGTAACCACTCGCGAGTCGTGCGGCGCGTCCGTCAAGATGGTCGGCAGATAGAAGAAACCTTTTGTATACTCCGCGCCTTCGGGACGCTTTCCGCCGGTCACCACCTTCGCGCCACGCTTAACCGTATCCGCGACTTGCGATTCGATCTCTTCGCGTTGCGCTTTGGAGTGCATCGGCCCGAGTCTCGTGTCTTTGTCCAGCCCGTTTCCCAGCTTCAGGCGTTGCACTTTACCGGCCAGCTTCTCCACGAACTGGTCATAAAGACTCTCCACCACGTACAGTCGCTTCACCGCAAGGCACGCCTGACCGCAGTTATAGAAGCGGCCGACCGAAGCACCCGTCAACGCCTTGTCCACATCCGCATCTTCGCAGACGATCATCGGATCGCTTCCGCCCAGTTCCAGAGTCACGCGCTTCATCTGGCTGCCGGCAATTTCCATAATGTGCTTACCGGTTTTGCTCTCACCGGTAAATGCAATCCGTCCGACCTTGGGATTCTTCAGAATCTCCTCACCCACAACAGACCCGGGCCCGGTGACGACATTCAGTACGCCTTTCGGCAGCCCCGCCTGATTCAACAGCTCAACGATTCTTAACGTCGTCAACGGTGTCGTCGATGCAGGCTTCACTACCACCGTGCAGCCGGCAGCCAGGGCCGGCCCGACTTTTGTCCCCATCAGCGTAATCGGAAAGTTCCACGGCACAATCGCGCCGGCGACACCGATTGGCTGCTTGAGGACCATGCCATACATCTTGTTGTCGGGCAACGGAACATAGGAGCCGCGGATCTTCGATGCCAGTCCCGCGTAAAAGTTCATCCCGTGCAGAAAATGCTCGATCTCCCGCTGGGAATCGCCGAGGGGTTTTCCCTGCTCCTTTGTAAGGATCACCGCAAGCTCCTGCAGTTCCTTTTTGACTGCTTCGATACCTTTCAGCATGAGTTGAGCCCGCGCTTCAGCCGCCGTTTCCGACCATGGCTGAAAGGCCGCATACGCGGCATCGATCGCGGCTTTCGCATCACTTTCGTTACCTTTGGGCGCAGAGTCCACCACATCACCAGTGGCGGGATTGATCACGTCATAAGCGTTTCCAGAGCTTGAACCGGTGGATTCTCCGGCGATGAACATTTTCGCCATGCGTTTGCTCCCTTTCGAGTTGTGACAAAGTGTCAGTAGTAACTATATTGCCGGTGCAAATGGGAGTCAACACGCAGTATACTGCATAGTAATGAACCATGCCGGGTTGCTGACAGGAATCGGAAATCGCGTTCGGATGCGGCGCAACAGCATGGGCTGGACGCTGCGGGAAATTGCGGAGCGATCCGGCGTATCCTCGCGCTTTCTGTCCGATCTCGAAGCCGGCCGAGGCAACATTTCCGTAGCACGCCTCGCCGATGTCGCTCAGGCCCTCGACGTCCCACTGGCATCGCTCTTACCTTCGGAGGACAAACGAAAACCAATCGTCGCGTTGGTCGGGTTACGCGGCGCCGGGAAATCGACGATCGGAAAAGCCCTGGCTAAGACTCTCCGCGCTTCTTTCCTGGAACTCGATGCGTTGATCGAAAAGCAGGCCAATCTGTCGCTGCAGGAGCTCTTTTCGCTGCACGGCGAGGCTTATTACAAGCGCCTCGCATATGACGTTCTTCTGAAGCTCCTGCCACAGAAGAAGCCGATGGTGATCGCCACCGGCGGCTCCGTCGTCACGGATCCCGAAACCTGGCAACTGCTCAAACGGCGCACTCACACCGTGTGGGTTAAAGCCACACCTGAAGACCACTGGAAGCGAGTCCTCGGCCAGGGCGACACACGGCCCATGGCCAACCGCACTTCGGCAATGGCCGAACTGCGTTCCATCCTCTCCCAGCGCTCCCCCGTTTATGCCGAAGCCGCTCAAACCATCGATACCAGCTCGATGCGCGTCAGCGACGCCGTCCGCATGATCTCGTCCGCAGTGCGCAAGAACGCAACATAGGCGCGGGCTTTACGCCCCCTCGAATCGATTGCAGGCGCGGTCATAGACGATACGTGTCCAAGACAGAATGGACGGGAAGCAGGGAGGTGGCGCCTGTAAAGATTTTGGATGCAGTGGATGCAATGGAAACCTGGTTTTGCTGTAACACTGATGGACCAGTCCCCGCCTAACTTAGGCGGGGACTACCAGACACTCCCACCGCGATCTATTTTCGACAGCTGTGGCCAAAGACCGCGCCTACAATTCCCTTGCATCATATTGCAATATGCAATATGATTATTGCAGATTGAAATAGCGAACAATTATGACGCTTGGTGAAAAGCTAAAGTACTTGCGGCAGATGGAAGGGACGCTGCGCGGTCTCGGACGGGAGATGACGCAGCAGGAAATCGTGCGCGCGATCCGGAAAGAAAGCCACGGATCGATCAGCCAGTCCTATCTATCGCAGATCGAGAATGGAAGCCGCCGCCATCTGACCAACGACACCCGGTTGCTGCTGGCAAATTTCTTCAAGGTGCATCCGGGCTATCTGGTCGATGACCCGGCCGGCTTCCATACCGAACTGATGTCCGATTTGCGGACTGAGGAACAAAGCCTCGATCTCTGGTTGATCAGCGGCGCCGAGAACTTCCGCAACGATCCGGAATTGTGCGACGCCCTCTTGAAGGTCGCGCGCCATGAGGACTCCAGAAAATGTTTCATTCTTCTGGCGGCGATTCTGGACACGACGGGACTCGCGGACCGGCTGCTGCAGGTCCTGAAGGAGCAAACAACATGAGTTGGGCGGATCTTTATCTGGTCTGTTTCATCGTTGGATTTGCCTTGAGTCTGATCTCCATGTTGGGCGGATCTCTCCGGATTCCCGGATTGCATCATGCTCACGGACATCACGGCCATGTCCACGTCGGGCACGGGCACGGTGGAGGACTGCATGTTTCCCCGATTAACTTTTCGACCGTAACGGCCTTTCTTGCCTGGTTCGGCGCCGTCGGCTACCTGCTCACCCGGTTTTCAAGCGTGTGGCTCTGGCTGGGATTCCTCATCGCGGTCGCCGGCGGAATCCTTGGTGGCTCGATCGTGTTTCTTTTCTTCGTCAAGATTCTGCTCGCCCACGACAAAGCGCTCGACCCTGCCGACTACGACATGATCGGCATGCTGGGACAGCTCACCTCGGCCATCCGCGAAAACGGCACCGGCGAGATGTCGTTCTCCCAGGCCGGCGTCCGCCGCAGCGCGGCGGCTCGCAGTGACGGCGGGGGTTCCATTGCCCGCGGTACAGAGGTCATCGTCACGAAGTATGAAAGAGGAATTGCATACGTACGTCCCTGGGAGGACTTAACGGATTCAAAGGAGACTGTATGAACATTGTAGGAAGCGTGTGGCTCTTTGCCGGCCTGGTCATTCTGGCCACCCTGTTTGTGATGGCCGTCCTGGCCAAGCTCTACCGCAAAGCGGGCCCCCATGAAGCGCTCATCGTCTATGGCGGCCGCGGAACTCGTATCGTGAAGGGGCACGGCACGGTGATTTTTCCGATGCTCGAGACCTGTCGCGGTCTGTCTCTGGAGTTGATGTCCTTCGACGTGGCGCCCCAGCAGGATCTCTACACCAAGCAGGGTGTTGCCGTTACTGTCGAAGCCGTGGCCCAGATCAAAGTCAAGTCGGATCCCGAGTCGATTCAAACAGCGGCCGAACAATTCCTGACCAAAGGACCTTCCGAACGGGAAGGCCTGATCCGGCTCGTCATGGAAGGCCATCTCCGTGGCATCATCGGCCAGCTCACCGTTGAAGAGATCGTCAAGCAGCCGGAGATGGTTGGGGAACGCATGCGTTCGACCTGCGCGGAAGATATGAACAAGATGGGACTGGAAGTCATTTCCTTCACCATCAAAGAAGTCCGCGACAAGAACGACTACATCACCAACATGGGACGCCCGGACATCGCCCGCATCAAACGCGACGCTGACGTCGCTACCGCGGAAGCAGAACGCGATACGGCGATCAAACGCGCCGAAGCCCAGCGCGCCGCTGCCGTTGCCAAGGCTCAGGCCGACCAGGAACGCGTCCTGGCGGAAACCCAATCCGCGGCGAAACAAGCGGAATCTCAACGCGACCTCGAAGTGAAAAAAGCGTCATACAAGGAAATGACGACGAAGCAGCAGGCGCAGGCGGACAAGGCCTACGAACTGCAAACCAATATCACCCAACAGCAGATCATCGCCGAAGCCGTGAAGGTCAGGCAGGTCGAGAAGGAACAGGAAATCAAAGTTCAGGAAGCCGAAATCCTCCGTCACGAACGCGAACTGATTGCCACGGTCCTCAAACAGGCGGAAATCGAGAAACGCCGCATCGAAACGCTGGCTGCAGCCGAGAAACTGCGCTTGACGATGGAAGCTGAAGGACATGCGGCCGCTACCCGCACTCAGGGTGAAGCCGAAGCCGAGATCATCTTCAAGAAAGGTGAAGCTGAAGCCAGGGCCATGAACGTCAAAGCCGAAGCGTATCAGGAATACAACCAGGCCGCCGTCGTCGACAAGCTGATCACCGGCCTTCCGGAAATCGTACGGGCGCTCGCTTCCCCGCTTGCCAACGTGGACAAGATCACTATCGTTTCCACCGGCAATGGCGAGGCCGCAGGCATGAATAAAATCACGGGCGATATGGTCAGCATGGCCGCCCAGATTCCGGCGCTCTTTGAAACGCTGTCGGGTATGCAGATGTCCGAACTGCTTTCGAAGATCCGCGGCATCGGCGACAACGCGCCAAAGCCGGATTCCGGCAACAACACGAATTCTACTGCCGCCGGGGCAGGTAATAAGTAAAGGAGAAAGCCATGGCATTACTGGAACGCGTCTCTGCACTGATCCGGGCAAATCTGAACGATCTGATCGACCGCGCAGAAGACCCGCAAAAAATGCTGAAGCAGGTGATTCTCGATATGCAGAATCAGATGCTTCAGGTAAAAACGCAGGTCGCCATTGCGATTGCCGACGAGCATCTGCTTCGCAAAAAACAGAAAGAAAACGAAGACAAGCACGCCGAATGGATGCGCAAGGCCGAACTGGCCATCGACAAGAAACAGGATGACCTCGCGCGCGGCGCTCTCGAAAGGGCTGTCGGGTATCGAGACCTGGCGGCTAACTTCGCCGAAGAGATCGAGCATCAGAAGACCCAGGTGGAGAACCTGCGGTCGGCAATGAAGAAGCTCGAACAAAAGCTTGTCGAGGCTCAGGCGAAGAGTGAGTTACTCATCGCGAAGCATCGCCGCTCGCGCGCACTGACCAAGGCAAGTCAGGCCCGGATTGCCGCCGCGGACGAAAGCAAGATGGGCACCTTCGATCGCATGAAGAACAAAATCCATGGCGAAGAGGCTATGGGCCAGGCGATGTCGGAAATTGCGAATGACAATGTGGAGGAGAAGCTATCCGCGCTCGACAAAGACGACGAAATCGAGCGCCTGCTTGCGGACATCAAAGCAAAGCGCGGCGTAGCGTAAAGCTCTTGTAGGCGCGGGCTTTTAGCCCGCGTTCAAATTCAAACAGATTTGTTTTGGTATTTGAACGCGGGCTGAAAGCCCCGCCACTCCTGGCTTTAGATTCGTCAGCCAGGGCAATCGATTCACAACTTCTAGTGCCGCGCCTGGGTCCACCGTGGTCATCACGCAGGACGTACGAATTTGTAATCCTCGATGATGGCGGCAATCGTGGGCAGCAACCCGGCCTGCGACGGCATGTCCACACGCACCACGACGCCCTTGCACACCAGATCACACGGATCGGCGGCAGGCATATGAAAAACCATTTCGATCCTGCTGCGGGGGCGGAGCCACTCGCCCGCGCGAAACAGGACGTTGGCGGATCCCATGTCTTCCGTATATCCCATCAACCAGCGCTTCGACCCGAGCAGCCGGAACTCGACAGGTATTTTCACAGCAAAATTCACGGCGCTAGCATGCTCCGCGGACGTTCGAAATGGGAATCGCCCGAAAGTTCTATACCGTCAGGGAGCGATCAATTGATGGTTGATGGCAAATAAGGCAAGCTCGAGGCGATTGGATACCCCTACTTTGTCAAAGATGTTCCTCAGGTGGTGCTTGACGGTCTGCTCGCTGATCGAGAACTTCTGTGCAATCTCACGGTTCGTAAAGCCCGACACGATCGCCGAAACCACGTCAAGCTCGCGCACGGTCAGACCGAAATTCCTCTTCGCAGTCTTGACTTCTGCCGCCGGCAAATAGCTGCGAAGAATCTCTACGAGATCCGTCACCTTCTCCTGCCCGACCCAGAATTGTCCGTTCGTCACCGTCCGAATACTCGCCAGAAGGATCTCGGTGGGCGCATCCTTCAAAACGATGCCCCGGGCGCCGAGCTGCAGTGCCTGTGCGATCTGCTCTTTTTCGATCGAAGCGGTAAGCACAATCGTGCGGACCGGTGCGGGAGCACTGCCAAGTTCGCGAAGAGTATCGAGGCCGGCCAGTCTCGGCATGATCATATCCAGGAGAAGAATGTCAGGATGCAGCTTCTGGATGAGTTCGAGCGCCTGTTTGCCGTCGACCGCCTCGCCGACAATCTCGAACTCTTTTTCGCTTCGGAATACCGAGATCAACCCCTGCCTGAACACGGGGTGATCGTCCGCTATCAGAATTCGGATGGCGTGCATACTTCGGCCGGGGCACTCTCTCCGAACAACGTGTAAAGGTTCACATTCCCCAAAGCAGCGGTGATGGAATCGGAGATCCCGACATGCCGGGATTTCATGGAATCGAGAAACTCACGAATCTCCCGCCGGACGGTTTCTTTTTCGCTGCACACACAGGCAATGGGCAGGAGACCCTGAGCGCGAGCGTATTCGGTGGAAAGGTCTTCAGTCACATAAACCAGCGGCCGGATTAATTTCACTGTCCCCTTTTGCGATTGCGACACGGGCGGCAGCGATGCGATGCGCCCATTAAACAGAATGTTGCGCATCAGGGATTCCGCGCAATCGTCCGCCGTGTGCCCAAGCGCAAGCACGGAACAGCCGAGCTCGGAGACGATGTTGTAAAGATGATAGCGGCGGTGGCGGCTGCACACGTCGCAACCATGAGCGACATTCTCGGCAATCAGCTGCAGCGTCGCCGGATCTTCGCGAACGATCCACTCGACGCCGAGGGAGCGGATCTTCTCTTCCAGAGCCAGAATGGGCAGCTTGAATTTTCCTTGTTCCAGCGTGACCGCTATCACCTCGTAGGGGAAAGGGGCGCGCTTCTTATACGCAACCAGCGCATGAAGAAGCGTCAAACTGTCTTTGCCTCCGGAAACGCCAACAGCTACTCGGTCGCCGGGCCGCAGCATCGAGAAACGCCCCATGGCCCGTCCCATCGCGTCGAGAACCTTGTGTTCAATATTCATAACCTATTCAAAATTATAAGGAATTTAACGGATAGCATTCGTTAAATTCGTGCAATTCGCGGCTTATCTGTCCCGCCAGCTTCACATGGACCCGGCTGCAACCATGTCTTCCTTTTGCTTCATTGCCACGCGCTTGAGCTTCCGTCCGAGCACTCTCCAGGCAAGCACCAGCGACGTGGCCGAAAGAGCGGTACCTCCAAGCATGAACGTGATCACGACGATGTCCCAAAGCGGCCTGTACTTATACAACCATGGGAAGTTCAGGGAGTGAAGCCCATTGTAGAGCCACCGCCCAACCGAGTTGCGATTGCTGTACGTGCCGGTGACGCGCTCGGTTTTCGGATCGACGTAGTATCGGGTCTTTTCTGCATCGTTCATCAGAGCGAGGATCACAGGCAGAGGTCGTTTCCCGTCGCGATCGAAGTTGCTTCGTGCCGGGGAATTTCGACACGAGATCCCTCGGATGCATGCTCGAAAAGTCCGACAAAGCGACCCGACACGAAGGGCGCCAGGAACATAACGGTGATTATCAATTGCGGCTGTGCAACGGGGCCCTGTCTGCGCTGCAGATGACAGGCAAAACGCGGAAAGAAAGAGTAGAGCCGTTCCGAATGAGCGAATTCGACTACCGATACGAAGCATCGGACTTCCATCCTTTCTTCTCGCTGCCCGGCGGGACATCGGCGGCAGGATAGTAGTTCGAAAGTCACTTAAGCATTTCTGAAGAGCTTCTTACGATTTATTTATGAAATTTTGTGGAGATACGGGCATAACCAATCCCCTCTGATGGGCTTTACGAACCAGCAGGTTGTGTCACGGCAACCGGGTTGCAAAAGGCATATGAAGAAACCCCTTTTTCAATTGGAGGAATTTCACGTGAAACAACGAATCAGTGTATTTCTGGGAACGGCGCTTTTGGCACTCGCGGTGTCAGCATATGCGCACCATCCGTTTGCAGCAGAATACGACTGGAAAAAGCCGGTGACGCTGACCGGAACTGTAACGAAGATCGAATGGACGAATCCACACGCCTATATCTATATGGATGGGAACGATCAGAACGGCCAGATGCAGCATTGGAAACTCGAGATGGGCAGTCCGGGTGCGCTGACACGTGCAGGCTGGAACCGCAACATGGTAAAAATGGGCGACCAGATCACGATAGACGGCTGGCTTTCAAAGACGAAGAACGACCAGGCCAATGTGAAGTCCGTGAAACTGTCCGACGGCCACGAACTGTCGGCTGCTTCGTCAATCGGCGAGACCCCCGCGGAAAAGAAGACGATTTCAAATTAGTTCGGCGGCGAAACACGCCGCCGTGAGTCATGGACTGCGGCGGCTGTCGCCGCTGGGGACTTTTCACTTCGATCCGCAGTGGTTGTTAGTCCCAGCATATGCTCCTCAGCAGCTAAGAGTGCGGACCCGCCCATCTGTTAACACCTCGAACGAAATTATTTTTCGGGCGGGCTACTCTTCATCTTTCCGCGAAAGATCAAAAGGAAGCGCCTCTGCTTTTTGTCTTTCGGGAAAAGATAACAATTTCTCGCGTCGATATTTTCTTTTCCGAAGACAAACATCGGACGCCTCCTCTTTTTGTCTCTTTTACGGCTCGACAAAAATACATTCGTAAATCTTTTTGTCTTCCATGACAACACGACATGCCTGACGTTGACGAGCACAACGCCTCGTCACGCAGTTGTGCGTCTTGTGTAACAAGGCTGTAAGGCTTAGTTTTTTAAAACGATTTTCGGCCGGAGACGACAAAAGTCCTTGCCCACGTTACGATGGGTTTGTAGCAATTGGCGGTGTGTCGGGACCGCCGTATGCGGTCGCTTTGTCGCGCCGGATTCCGGGTAAAGCGCGCGTTGAGCGATGAGCCGAAAAGGATCGCACCAGCGATATAAGAGCGCTCAATATGGCGCTTAAAACGGCATCGGCAATACGAAGTATCACGAGAGTTGGTTTAGTCCAATTTTGGCGGCAAGCGAATCTAGTTTATCGAAGTTGATTTTTCGGCAGGACGTGGAAATGGGGAAGTCCCCGCCTGAGTCAGGCGGGGATCCTCCGCGCAGCGAAAGTGGGACGGTCTGTTCAAACTTCGCGCGCAGCGCGTTCCATATGAATTTCCGCGAAGCGATCCTTCGTTCTAATCGGTGCGCTACGCGAATATCCACAAGGAACGCGCTGCGCGCGAACTTTGAAGAGACCGTCCCCACCCTCGCTGCGCGAGGGCATTCCCGCCTAGCTTAGGCAATTAGGCGAGGAGTTCGCTCCCTCACAACATTTGCGTGTCAACTACTGCGAGTCGTACGTTTCGGTTGCGGCGTAGCCGCACTAAGCTTCTTGTGGTTCCTGCCCTCTGTTACTAGCGTTCACCCCAGGAGAATGTGAGTCCTGCGCTCAGTTCGGGCCAGTTGAGTGACGAGTTGAAAAAGTTCGGGACCGTCCGGCCCCGGATGTCTCCAAAGAAACCCAATGGCCCCCATAACCGTTGGGCTTTGATACCGCCGCCATAGCTGACAGTGAAGAACGTCTCGGAACTGCGCAACACATCGTTCGTGAAGAACAGGGTCGTACCTGGAACCTCTACAGGTTGCACAGTAAGTACAAATGTATCGGGATCTTTCGCAATCGTCGTCAGACCACCGGCGCCAGCGACGAGATAAGGCCTCACGGGCGCTGATCCGATCGTACTGTGCTGTCCGAAGTTGTAGGTGAACTCGAGTTCCCAGATATTGGCGCGGACTTTGCCCTGCGGGAAACCGAGCGCACCGGCGAAACCGGGGCCAGCAGCGGAGCTGCTCGGTTGAAAATGGTTACTCCAGCTGAAGTTTCCACCTAGTTCAAACCCTGGCGTAATGTAGTAGCCTACACGCACACCGAGTAGCTGATCATTCTCAAACGAACCGAAACTTGAGTACTGCTCGTCCAGTAAAAGCCAGCGTACGGAAAAGAGAAAACCATATGACAACAACAAAACCGATTAAAGCGTTACTGAATTTCAACAAGACTCCATCGAAGGATTTGATCGCCCGATGTCTGGCCTGATAACCGGCCTGACGGGCAATTTGAACTTCACGAATCTGTCCGTAGACCTTGCCGTATTCAAAGCAATAGTGGACCGTTATTCTGCGCTCTGCGCGGCAGCTCTTGATGGAAGCAAGAAAGCCATCGCGTAACGGAATCAGCAGCAGACAGAGGTGATCAAGATGTTGAAGCTGCTTGAACACTACGTCGAAGCAACATCTAAGGATGACGAGGCCGCATTCACGTCCAGTGGCTTTGCCCTGAAAACCACGACGCGTACTTCCGGGCAACCGTTGTCTCAACCAATCATCGTTAAGATCGGCCAGGGCAAGACGGGAGAGCTCCTCGTCACAGTGACGCCGACGCCAAACAAGGCGATGTATGAACTGCGTTACACCCCGGCAGTTCCAGGCCTGACGCCGGGCACCACCTATGCATTCCAAGTTTGTGCTCACGGGAAAGGCAAACAGACCGACTGGAGCGACTCCGGCACGCGTATGTGCATCTAATAAGAAGAAACCCACAAGAGGCACAAAGCATGTGCCTCTTGTGCCTTTTGTGGTTGCTGCTGATTCCTGCATTACAAACAATTCAGAAACTCTTCAGAACATAGACCGCCAAGCCTGCAGACAAAATGTCACGTTGACGTAACTAGGTTGTTTCGTGATCGTGTACCTATAAAATTCCGGAGACTCAGGAATGATCGTATCGAAGTTTTACAGGTTCGTGTTGCCGCTAACAATAATGATGCTTGCCGCCACGGTCTGCTGGGCCGTGGGGGGCAGCGTTTCCGGAACTGTCAAGGATTCCTCGGGCGGAGTCATTCCTGGAGCGATGCTGACTTTGATGAACACGTCGCTCGGAAGTCAATTCAGGACTACCGCGGATAGCCAGGGGCTTTATTCATTCCCCAATATGCCGGTCGGACGGTATGACTTAACGATGGAGGCGCCTGGATTCAGGGCGCAAAAAAAGTCCGGCCTGGTGGTCGATGCCGATAGTGCGCTCCAGGTCAATGCCGTTCTGGAAGTCCAGGGACTGGCGAACGAGGTTTCGGTCACAACAACGGAGGAAGCTTCCGAGGTTCACGTCGAGACCGTCGCAACGCAGCTTGGCGAAGTCGTTTCAGACATCAAAATGACGAACCTGTCGCTAAACGGCCGCAGCTATACCGATCTCCTGGCAATTCAACCGGGTGTTGCCCCGATTACGACTTTGAAACCGAACTCGGTAATTATGGCGGGCGTCGTGGGTACGATTGCGCCATCCGGCGAACTGAGCGCAGGCAACGTGTCCATTAGTAGGGCAGAGAGAGTCGGCCAATGGTTTCCTGGTGAATGGCAGCGATGTGCAGCAGCTCCGCCTGACCGATGGCTGGAGCATTTCAGGCACAACCCGCCTGGCGACGGGTTTTCCTGTGACGATGTACGACAATACCGACAATTCCCTGCTCGGAACGTTCGGGAACGGCGTCAATAACGACCTGCAGGATACGCCGGGGTTCACACCCGGTCCGCTGCAGATCCATAACAATCCGCGCGACGGCCGACCTGCTTTCAACGCGTCGCTTTTCTATACGCCGGATCTGGGGCACCAGGGCACGTCGGCCCGGCGGTTCTTCTATGGTCCGGGCGTCGAAAACTTCGACATGACGTTGTCAGAAGATGTTGCGGTTCGAGCGAATCGAAGTCGATCCAATTCCGATTAGAAGGCGTTCAACGTATTCAACCATGCGCAGTTCTATGGACCGGATTCGGTGGACGGCAATATCAACAACTCGACTTTCGGACAAGTTGTGAAGTCGGCCGCGCCAAGACTGGTGCAGCTGGCGACCAAGATCAACTTCTGATTCGAGGGACCGGATGTATCGCCTCGTCGCCATATTCTTTCTGTTGTGGACGCTGACGGATCTGTCGGTTCCGCAACTGTGTCTGGCGGACTTTGATGCGCCCGCAACCCTTGCGGGCGCATCAAAGCGATCAGACGGAGCCTGCACGCATCGCTCGCAACCCAACGGCAACGGACCCGCAAACATGCCATTTCAACAGGACGACGACTGTTTTTGCTGTTGTTCGCACGTCCTGCCGTCATCGTTCGTCCGCGACGAGAACACTGCAATCTGTATCCTCTGATCGAGAAGGAAGGTCACGGCCCAAGCGCCATACCGGCCGATAAATAGTCCCGTTCCACCCTCCGCGTATCTGACTTTCGCTCTGAATTTCCAAATCAATTTTTAAAACCTTACGCGATTCTGATCTGGAGACCTGAATGCGGAAAGTCGGACTCCTTTTGTGTCTGATCGGCCGTCTTTGGACCGCTGCGTCCGCTCAAGACTCATTTCATATACGCGTCCACGAATACGAACCCTTGGCGAAAGGCTTCGTGTTTGAAGAGCATACGAACTATTTCGAGACCAGCAGCGAGTTGCACCTGGCCCATGAGTTCACTGCAGGCATCACGCCGGCTTTTTCTCTGGGTGCGATGCTGCTGAATGCCAGACGTGCCGGCGCAGTCAGTGGAATACGCCGGATGGAAAATACTGCCGCATCTGTATGCCCCCACAAGCGTGGCGCTTACCGGCCAGAATAGGCGTGGTCGCCGAATTCACCGTTCAGCCGAAGCCCTATGCCGACGGCGCCGGAGAGCTCGAGATCCATCCGATTGTGGAAAAGCGCATTAAGAACATCGTCCTGGTAACGAACCCTAGTTTCCGGCGCACACTCAATGCGGGCAACAGCGAGGGATGGACTTTCAATCCGGCGCTTCGCGCCGCTTATGACGTCTCTAACCGGGTGACTCTGGGCGTGGATTACTACAGCCATGCGGCTCGTTTTTCCGGTGCACATGCCAGCGCAGACATCAAGCTTACCGGATAGTGTGGTCTGGAGCCTTGGTGTGAATGCCGGTCCGGCGGCGTCCGAAAATCGCCTCATATACACATCACGGGTGCAATTCAGCTGGGGGCAGAAGTAGACGCGGGGCGACGGAACACAAGAAGCACAAGAGGGACAAGAAGGAGCGGCCTTCAGTGCCTCTTGACCTTCTTGTGTTCCGTCCGTCCCCGTTGCTGTACACTGGTGTTCCCTACCCCCGGCAAATGTCTGATGAAAATCGCCGCCGGAATCCTTCTCATTATCGTTGCGCTGCCCGTGATGGGCTTTGCCCATGCGGAAATCTTCTTCCCGAAACTGTTTTCGCCGGCAGAGCTGCCGACGACGGGGATCGTCCTGTTGAATGCCGATCCGACAATTGCGACCGTCAACCTCTACTTTCTGTCGGCCGCGGGCATGGTTCTTTCGGCAATGCCTCCAGTACATATCCCGCCAGGTGGCCAATTCGCCAAAACGGCCGATGAACTGTTTCCCGGAATGACGGCCGAAGGCTGGGTTTACGTCCTGACCGACACCGAAGGGATGCAGGCATTCTGGCTGACGTACGACGCGGCGTTAACGTTTCTCGACGGCGCAGAGGCCGCTCAATACGAAACAACCGGAGCGGATCAAATCATTCCACTGGTGACAGCAGATACCGAATTGAGCGTCGTCAGTCTGCAGAGCCTTCGAACAACGCTTCCGGTGACCGTCCGGTTGTTTGGCGCCGACGTCGAATTAGCGCCTGCCTTTCAAAAGGAAGTGGCGACGGCGGGTGGTTTTCGCGCCAGGGCGGGCGACATGTTCCAGGGGGTGGACTTCAGTCAAGCGCTCTACATGCGCATTACAACGCCTGGCGCCGCAATCGCTTCAACTGCCCTGATCCGCGGATTTCAAGTTCCGATCGAAGCCGCGGTCATTAACGGCATCAATGCGGGAACGACGCTGGAGCTCGACTTCCCGCATATCGTCAACGGTACGCTCGCGGGATCCAGCTATGTCACGACGATCGGAGTGACCAACCTTTCCAGCGCTCCGCAGACGGTCACGATCACTTTTACGCCGGAGGCCGGCGACCCGATCGTCACAACGCGAGTGGTTTCCGGTCATGGCGCATTGCGTGAAACCGCAGGAACCCTGTTCGGCGTCTCGTCGGATTTTCAGACGGGATGGGTTCGCGTTAACGGAACTGCGCCGATAGCCGGATTCGCTTCGTACGCCGAGACAGTCGGTGGCGCACTTGCCGTGGTTCCGGCGAGCGTGGCTCAGAAGAACCTGTTCTTCCTGCATATAGCCGATGGAGCGCCATTCCAGACGGGACTGGCACTCCTCAATGCGTCCTCAAGCGACGCGAACGTCGATATCTATGCCGTAACGCCCGACGGATCTTTGATTGGAAGAACATCCGTTACGGTAACTGCCGGACAAAAGCTCACAAAGGTGATTCACGAACTGATTCCGGAAACGCTGGGAGTGAACGGCGGTTTTGTATTCGTCCGATCTTCCAACAACGTTCCTCTCTATGGAATCGAACTCTTCTATACGCAAGATCTCAAGGTGATGTCGAACGTCGCGGCAGGCAAACTCGTTCCCGGAGTTCTGTATGTTGCCCCTGAGTAAACTGCTGTTCGTTCTATTGTTCCTGCAAGAGCCCGCGAATATGCCGGGAGTGGAGAACAGCGTCGGCTATCTCGCGTCAGGTACCAGCATCGAACCGCGGACAACCTCCGAGTCGGAGTCGATGATCCATGCTTCGCTGCGTAACTGGACGTTGATGTTTCATGCAAATGCCTTTTTGTCGGACATCCAGCAGACCGGTCCGCGCGGCGCCGACAAGCTCTTTTCCACAAACTGGTTGATGCCGATGATGACGCGCCAGTTCGGGCGGCAGGCGTTAACCTTTCGAACCATGCTGAGTCTGGAGCCGGCGACGATTACAAAAAGGATGTATCCGCTTCTATTTCAGACCGGCGAAAGCGCTTATGGATTGTCCATCGTCAACGGCCAGCACCCGCATGATTTCATAATGGAATTGAGCGGCCGATACGACCTGCGGTTATCCGATAAGACTCAGGCATTCATTTATGGCGGTCCATCCGGCGAGGCGGCGCTGGGTCCAACGGGATTCCCGCATCGTGCATCGGCCTCGGAGAATCCGGTTGCGGTTGATTGGCCATCATCAGGAGGATTCGACGCACATCGCAACGAACGTGATGACGCTGGGATTCACTGGCGGTCCGCTGCAGCTCGAAGCATCGACCTTCCACGGCCGCGAACCGGACGAGAACCGCTGGAATTTCAATACCGGCAAGCCGGATTCGTTTGCGGCCCGCTTGACCCTGGCGCCGCACAAGAACCTGTCCGCTCAGTTTTCAAGCGGGCGCATCAACAACCCGGAAGCGCTGGATCCGAAACTGGACACTGTGAGGACGACGGCTTCCCTTCACTACAATGTCGCGTTTTCCGGAGGCCACATCGCGTCCAGTCTCATCTGGGGACGGAACAAGGATCTGAAAAATGGCGAGCGCCGGATTTTCAATTCATACAATTCGGAAGTGACGGTTAAGTTTCTCAACCGGAACTGGCTATGGACCCGAATCGAGAGCGCCGACCGTGACCGCACGTTTCTGCCGGTTGCCGCTGCAATGCAACAGGGCCCGGCATGCCTGCTTTGCGGCATTGTGGGATTCCCGGTTTCGCCGCTGATCCAGTCCCATCACATCATCTTGAGCCCGGACGGTAAGCCGGTCACCGTTGAGGAAATACCGATCGGACGCGTGCAGGCGTACACGGTCGGATACGAGCGGGAAGTCCCGTCCGGCTTTTCCTGGCTGAATGCCGGCCTGGGAGTGCAGGCGACGCTTTACGAACTGCCGGCGCAACTCAAACCATCGTACGGAAACCGTCCCGCCGGTGTCGTGATGTTCCTGCGTCTTCGCCCCGCAGGAAACCTGACCGAACACATGCGCCAAATGCACGGGCGCTGATGACACACACGGCGAACTTTCGTAGGCGCGGGCATAAAGCCCGCGCCTACTTGCATCCTTCGAATCAGAACAATAATTTCAGGGCCATCTGGATCTGACGCGGATTCTCCGCGGAGGTATAGCGACCGAAAGTCGGGGTGAAGGCCGTACGCCCCGGCACATCCGCGAAGTTAGTGTGGTTCAGGATATTGAATACCTCCGCGCGGAATTGCAGCTTGGCATGTTCTTTAACGGCGGTGTCTTTAATCAGCGAGAAGTCCACATTACTTTCGTCGGCAGCGAACACGACGTTTCGTCCTGCGCTGCCGAACGTGAAGGGGGCAGGCATGGCGAAGGCCGCTGTGTTGAACCACTGATCGACGGTATGTGGAGCACCGGCGTTTGGATCCCCGACCAAGTCCGGCCTTTGAGCCGGACCGGTTCCAATATTGGCGTTATCCGTCGGCAGAATGATTGTGAATGGCGCCCCGGACTGGAACGATCCGAGGCCGTTCACCGTCCAGCCTTGCGTCAGTCTACCGGTGCGCCGGAATGGAAGCTGATAGGAGTACGAGAATACCAGTCGATGGCGATGATCGAAGCTGGACAGCGCCCGTTCGGCTCGAACATTGCGGACGTCCTGCGGGATATTGGTTTCCGAGAAGGTCGTACCTACATCCGAGGCGTCATCAATCGACTTGGACCAGGTGTAATTTGCATTCAAGGTCAAACCGCTGCTCAGGCGTTTTTCAATCTTGAATGTTCCGGAATGATAGATCGAGTATCCGTCCCACCGGATCATTTTGAATCCGCTCAACAGCGGGTTCGGCCGCCGCGGATCAATGGGGCCGGGACCGGGTGTCGGGATATTCTGAAACGTACTGTTGTCCGCACCCGAAACGTGTGAGCCGAAATAGCCGGCTTGCACCACCCAACCGGTCCCGATCAGGCGCTGCAGATTCAAGCTCCAGGAGTCCGCGTACTCCGACCGATAGTTGTGATTGAGCCCCGACCCACCAATGGTGCCGCTGGACGACGCGTCCAGAATGTCTTCTGTCGTCAGCGTAGGAATAAGCGTTGTGGCTGACGTGTTGACGCTTTTGTTAAAGAAGAAGGGCAGGTTTTCGGTGAGCGCCGTTTGAATGTTGTATGCAGCCTGATTGAAGAATAATCCCCAACCGGCCCGCACCACCGTCTTGTCGGAAACCGCCCAGGCGAGGCCGACACGCGGCGCGATGTGATGGTAATTCGGGAGCTGCAAGGAACGGTCGTAACCGGCGTCTTTCGATGTTGTCACCGGAACTGGAATCAATGGAAGGAGCGCATTCGCGAGTGGATTGATTGCTCCGCTACCGTCGCTGGCAATGACGAACCGGTTCATTTCGATATTCGACAGACGGTTCTGTATATCGGTGATCTGGCCGTTGATTTCGTATCGAAGACCATAGTTGAGCGTGACGGCCGGATTGATCCGCCAGTCATCCTCGGCATAGAAATGCGTCCACAGACTGCGGCCGTTTTCCCGGCCTCCGGGGCCGATGCCCGCCTGCGCCGCGGTCGGATAACCCAGCAGGAAATCGGCAAACGCATTGCCGTCACCGAGACCGGCCGTAGATGACGTATATCGTGGTGTAAAGGTAAACGATCCGCGAGCGTTCGGCGATTCGCTCGGGTTGAACTGAAGACGGAAGACGTAGCTTCCAAATTTCATGCTGTGGGAACCACGAATCCACGAAAGGTTCTCCATGAAATCGAAGCTGTTGTCACGCCTCGTGAACAGGTTCGTTGGATCCCCGGCCGTGCTGTATGCGCCGGAAAAACTGACGGAGGGGTACCCGGTCTGATCCGAAGCAGGAGCGATCCCCTGTATTCCATTTCGCAGTGCAAAGTTCGTCCCCTGATTTTGACTCTGCTGCCCGCCGCTGACCCGGAGAAATCCGAAGCGCGACTCGCTGACGACTTTCGGCGTAAAAACGTGAGTTTCACCAATGGCGACATTTTTCGTGCGGGTCGTCAGGCTGTAACCAAACCCCGGCACCAGCGTTTCGTTCAACAGGCTGCTGCCAAACGGTTGAAACGTGTCGAAGTCCGCCTGGTAAAAGCGCGCAAACAAGCTGTCTTTCCCACTCAGATGACGATCGACGCGAACCGCAACCTGATTGTTGTCGTTCTGGAGAGAAGGCGTGGCGACATAGTTTTGCGATTCTCCGGGAAGGTTCGGAAGAGGAAGCTTGTTGAGAAATGCCAGCGCCGCAGAGTCGAGCCTTTCGCGTGGAATCGAGTTGCTGGAAAACTGTTGTCGCACACCTGAAGCGTTTGTCGTCGATGGATCGTAGATCGCCGGGAGCCCCGAAAAGTCTCCATTGCGGACCCAGGCCGTCGGAACCGAAAACTGGCGGGTTACGGACTGGCGAACGCGGAGCCCTTCATAACTCAAAAAGAAGAATGCCCGGTCCTTCTGCAGCGGACCTCCGGCGGTTGTACCGAACTGGTTTTGCCGGTAAGGCGGCTTATGCGCCGGATCGAAAGCATTCCGGGCGTCGAAGATATCATTGCGAACAAAATCGTATGCGCTGCCATGAAACAGGTTTGAGCCGGATTTGGTCACGGCGCTGATCGTTGCGGAGGCCTTGCCCCCAAATTCCGCGGGATAGATGGATTTCTGGATGTTGAATTCTTCAATCCCATCGATTGGAGGTGAGGCGGCCAGATGATTGAAATACTGGTCGGTGACCGACACGCCATCCAGGAAGTACATGTTGTGTCCGGGCCGTTGTCCTGCAATGAGAACCGCTGGGCCAGTCTGCGCCAGCGCGGAACCTCGGGTTCCCCGCGGTGCGACGAAAACGTTGTCGCTCAGAAGCGTAAGATCCACAAACTGGCGGCCGTTCAGAGGCAACGAATCCACGCGGGCATTATTGAGGACTTCGCTGACTTCGGCGTTCGCCGTCTGGAGACGTGCAGCCGACTCTTCGATGGTGACGGCTTGATTGACATCGCCGACTTCCAGCACGAGATCCACGCTGGTCTGCGTTCCTACCTGCAGAACGACACCCTGCCGGATCTGGGTTGTGAAATTAGGCAACTCGGCCTTGATCGTGTATTCGCCGACCGGCAGCGCGGAAGCAGTGTAATTCCCGTTGCCGTTGGTTTCGACCTGACGTTCCTGTCCAGTCGTTTGATGCCTGATTGTCAGTAATACTCCCGGCAGGACGCCGCCGGTGCGGTCTTTGACGGTGCCGAGAAACTCACCCGTTGCCGTCTGAGCGTTGGCGGTTGCGCCAATAAACAGCGAAAGGCCGAGGCACAGCAGCAGAACAATAGCTTGCAGACAACGGCGCATGCACCCCCGACGATATCACGGCCTGGGACAAACGAATGACGTCTCGGAGATATTACGGTGACAAGCTCGTCTGGGCGTGGAGTTATGCTGAAAATCAGCCACTGTCTTCTCTCTTCTTCCCCGCGAAGTGGCTGCTCCCGATGCGGCGGTGCCTGGCTCTCACTCCCTGGAGGGCGCCGCCCGCGGGTTGCCTGGGAACGGGAACAGAATAAGCCACGAATTGAACGAATTTAACGAATTGATTTCGTTAAATTCGTTCAATTCGTGGCTTATTCTGTCTTCCTAAAAGGATAGGCGCAAACCGAACTGCAGCGTCCTCGGGTCAGCAACAGCAGTGACTTGTTTGAAAGTCGGCAGCGGATTCGACGGGTATGCGCCGGTGCCGAACGAGCCGTTCAGGGCCACGCCATTGGTGTGATTTAACAGATTGAACGCCTCGGCGGAGACCTCGACGCGCAGACTCTCCTTCGTACGGAAGGTCCGGCTGAGCCGCGCGTTAACGTTCACGAAGTCGAAACCATTTCCCGCATTTCGGCTGATGAACGCCCCATTCACAGTCGGACGGGCGGTTGTCCCCTGAATGGTGGTCGCTCCGGAAGTGATGTTGAACGGCAGCGCGGAGTAGTACTGCAGCATGGTTGCCAATTGAAAGCCATGGCTGATCCGCTGCCAGGATGTCTGCGCGTCGCCAGTCGAGGTATGGACCGTGCCGTCGAAAACCAACCGATGCCGTTGATCGTCGTCCGAGCGACCATAGTCCTGCCAGAGATTGAAATTGTCGATAGGAGCGCTGAAAAAGAACTCGCCGACATTGTCGAGCGCTTTCGAGTACGTGTACGAAACGCGATAGTGCCCCCACCGGGCCGGACGTTGCACGAACGAAACATGCAGTCCGTCGTAGTGCGAATCGGCACCGGGGGAGTATTGGCTGTTATTGCCGTAGCCCGGGTCCGGACGGCATCCATTGTTGCTGCCGGACGCGACGCAAGCCGGAACGTTCTGATTGAGCGAAACAATCAAATGCAATCCGCGCACGTGCTGATAGCCGACGCTGATCGTGTTGTTCCGTCCGAGCTGCCGCTCGATCTCGAGGCTGCCCTGTTCCGAATACGCATTCTGCATGTGCCGGTTCATGGTGGTGAAGTTGAATAGAACACCTGGCGGAATCGCAAGGCTGCTGAGGATGTTCGGAAAAACAGGCGCCCCGCTTTGCGTCGGAGAAAGACTGATGCTGATCTGGCTCAAGTTGGCGGTGTCTGCTGTGTTGTTCGCCGACAGCAGCGCATTTGCCAGCGCTCGCAGTGGCACGCGATCGTAGAAAAGACCGTAGCTGCCGCGAACGACGGTATCCCGGGCGCCAAACGGTGTCCACGCGAAGCCGGCGCGCGGCGAAACGTTGTTGGTGTCCGTCGCAATCGTCTTCAGAAATTGCAGATCATAACGAACGCCGAAATTCAAAGTCAGGCGGTGGCCGGCTTTCCATTCGTCCTGTGCGTAAACGGCGACATTCGGATTCGTCTGGGGAATGACAGAGTTGTTGAATGTCTGAGTAAAACCCGAGTTGTTGTATGTTCCGCTCAGGAACGTCTCAAGAGATGAAAAGGAATAGCTGCCTCGAATCGACCGCGGATATGTGATCGTGTCATCGTTGTATAGAAAGTCTGTTCCGAGGCGCAACGAGTGCGGTCCGACCTGATACGACAGGTTGTCTACAACTTCATAAAGCTTATTGAGACGGCCCGTCGGAGAACTCGACAAGGTTCCGAAAGAAGCCACTCCGGAAATGTTGACCGCCGGACCGATCGGGTCCGACGCCGGCGCTTGCAGGTTGCTGTGCGTGAACTGCCCGCGAGTTTCGTTGACCATACGCGACGACAGCGTCGCGATATTGCTCACGGCAACCGTCTGATCGGTATCGTCCAGACTGGCGGAGGCGCTGGCGCTGCTCAGACCACCCGCACCGCGGGAGTTCCGGCTGTTAACGTCATAGATGCTGTAGCGGATACTGAACTGGTCCTTCTCGTTGAACTGGTGATCGACTTTTCCAAGACCCGTCGTCATATGGACGGGGTTGGAATAAATGCCCGTCGCAAGCTGCGGGCCGCGGTAACCAATTGAAGACAGCCTGGAGTTGATCGCAGCAACGTTTGCAGGCGTAATCGTGATGAGTCCTGATTGATTCAGTTCACGCCGCTCGAAATTGCCGAAGTAGAAAGTGCGATCGCGGACGAGCGGACCACCGAGCGTTGCGCCATATTGCGCCTGGGTCAGCGGGAGCGCCGTGTGAGAAATGGCGTTGGCGGCGTTGAAGCGTTGGTTGCGGAAGTAGCCGTAGAGATCACCATGAACCGTGTTGGTGCCGCTCCTGGTAATTACGTTCAAGTAGCCGCCTAACGCGCGGCCGAATTCCGCTTGCCCGCCGGTCGTGACCACCTGAAACTGGCTGACGGTATCGAACCCATAAAACAGCCCGCTCAAACCGGCAGCATCATCGTTGGCCGAGAGGCCGTCGACAACGAAGCCGTTGGAAAAGTTACGCTGGCTGTTCACAGAAATACCTTGCCCGGGAACGGCCGATGTTTCGGCGAAGAGCTGGTTGCTTGCGGTGTTCGTCGGTGAGACGCCGGGAACCACGAGGGCGATGTCCAGAAAATTACGTCCATTGACCGGAAGGTCGGTAACCTCCGTTTGCTGTACGGTACCCGCGATCTCGGTTCTGCTTGTGTCCAGCGCTTCCTTCTGGTCGCTGACGTTGAGCGTCGTTTCCACAGAAGCGAGAGTCAATGAAACGTTCAATTCAACGGCAGCACCGAGGGTCAATGTTATCGAGCGCCTGGCATCGGCAAAACCGGCGTCGCGAACGGTAAACTCGTAGGCTCCAGGTCTGAGGTAGGGAAACCTGAAACGGCCGTCCGCATCTGTGGCAGCGGTACTGGTCTGATTGGTGTCGATCTGGCGCGCGCTGATCGTTGCGCCGGCGACGGATCCGCCAGCGGGATCTGTCACAATGCCGCCAGCACTGGCGTAATTTACAGTCTGCTGGCCGAAGGCCGCTCCGGCTCCATGCAGCATGATGATCAGAAGGAAGGTACGAACCGCGGCAGATAGATACCGTTCCACCATGTTCGCATGCTATGGAGGGAACGGCGCTAAGACAATGTGGCGAATTGTCGCACGCGCTACGGATGGATCCCCAACCGGATCAGCGTGGCGGCGGATATTTGGACAGCTTGCGCTGAAGCGAGCGGCGGTGGAGGCCAAGAAGTTTAGCCGCCTGGCTGATGTTGCCGTCGCAATCGGAGAGCACTCGCTGAATGTGTTCCCATTCGACCCTTGCGAGCGAAGGTACGGTGGCTGGTGCGTTCTTTGCTTCGGCGTCCGTATTCAGTTGATGGTACGCGGCGAGAATCTGCTCCGCGTCGGACGGCTTCGACATGTAATGGTCCGCGCCGAGTTTCAAGGCCTGCAGCGCCGTAGGAATGCTGCCATATCCGGTGAGAATCAGGATCGCGATTGTCGTATCGAGCTTTTTAATCTCCTGAATCAAGTCCAGCCCGTTGAGGCCGGGCATCCTCAAGTCAAGGATCACCAGATCGGGACTGACGGTGCTCGCACACTGCAGAATTTCTTCGCGCGTCCCACCTTCGTAAGCCTCGCAGCCACGCTCCCGGAAAGCGCGGCAAAGCCGGTTGCGAAATACGTCATCGTCATCGGCAACGACGATGACGGGATGCTCGGTTGTCGTCTGTTTAAGGCTTGGCATGAATCGTACTCGGAAGTTCGAGAATTGCGGTGCAGCCGCGTCCGACCTCGGACTCGAAGGATAACCGTCCGCCAAGCGTCTGCGCAAACAGATGAGCAAGGAACGCGCCGAGCCCCATACCTTGACCTGCCGGCTTCGTCGTGAAGAACGGTTCGGATACTCGCTCGAGCACCTCGGGCGTCATTCCGCTGCCCTGATCGCTGACGAAGAACCGGACGGCGCCCGCTTCCGAAGATACCGCTCGAACGATAACCGGACCGCCGGCAGCACTGGCATCGAGAGCGTTCTTCACCAGGGCAGATAGCGCTTCAATCGCCGCGCGGACTGGAATCACGCACTTGCCGCTGGCGGCGCCGCTCGGCGTCCACCTGTATCCGGCCGCGGTCCTCGGGGAACCGCTCCCGGACTTGCGCCAGAAGGTCTCGAGGTTCTACGGACTGCGGCGATTCGCCAAACGGATCTGCACCCTGGGCGCCCATGCGCTCCAGAATCAGCCGGCATCGTTCCACCTGAGAACGGATCAGTTTCGCGTCCTCCTGCAGCCGTTCATCGCGAAGACGGGTACCGGCTTGATACTCCATTTCCTTCGCCGTCACCGCGATCGTCGCGAGCGGTGTTGCAATTTCATGAGCCGCGCCCGCCGACAGCGTAACGAGAGATGCCAGCCTTTCGTTTCGCGCGAGGCTCTTTTGCATCATGAGAACTTCCCGCTCGTTTTTCCGGGCGTCTGCCGAAAGTTTGCCGACGAAGAAGCTGGTCAGCAGGGCCGCAGTCGCGAAGGCGACCCACATCCCAAGCAGATGGAGCGAGAAGCCTCCGGCTGAACCATGCTCGGTGAATGCGGGGATGTCGCGTGAAATCCAGAACAGGAGCCCGAACGAGACTGTTGAAAAGATCCCGAGTATCCATGTCCACATTCTGCGAAGGACAACGGCGGAGAACGTAATCTGAACAAGGTAGAGAAGACTGAAAGGATTCTCAGGTCCGCCGCTCAAGGCAAGAATCAAAGTCAACGATACGGCATCCAGCGCGAATAGCGCGCCGACCCAGTGTTCCGCCATGCCCCCGAGCTGATCCATCTTCGAGGTAAGCAAGAGGTTGCTCAAGAGCTGGATTGCGATAGCGGGCGCAATGAGGAGAAGCGGCATCGAGATCTGAAGGCCAAGGGACAGCGCGCCGATCAGCGCAAGTTCACCGAGAATGAGTCCGTACCGAAGGCGGACGACCCATCGCAGGGCGAGATGTGTCGGGGTGAGTTCCACGGGAGACATTTTAAACCGGGGGAAAAGATAAGCCACGAATTGAACGAATTTAACGAATTCAATCCGTGGCTTATTGTACCTGCTTATTTACCGATACTGACTTCCTCGGCGGAATACATCTTCATCTTGGTGTCCATGTGCGCATCGATGACGACTCGCACGCCGGCTTTCAGGTCGGTTTTCTTCGCGGGCTTTTCGTTCATGACGTACTTCGTACCCTTGTCGAGCATGATCACCACCGGCTTGTTGTCCTTATCTTTGATGGTGAGGGTGTCGTTGGTTACGGCCGTGACAGTGCCCATAATCGGATCGCCGTGAGCATGGAGTAGTCCCACAAACAGGACGATAGTGAGTAAACACAGAACGAAGCGATTCAACATATGCGGTGTCTCCTTGTCGTTAGTGGTGGTGTTCGTGACCAGTCTCGGGGGACGCGCTGTCGTCACCCTGCAGAAATTTTCGAATTTTCTCTTCCTGAGCCAGTTCCATGGGACTCTTTGGATTCATCTTTTTCATCGCGGCAAGTTCCTCCTCTGTAATAGCAGGAAGATGGCGGATGAAATGAACTAATTCCCAGCTTTCTCCATTCTGATCGTTTCCCGCTTCTTCGCCAAATGCGGGCATGCCGGTAAACCGGACACCGTTTTCAATAATGTAGTAGATCTCACCGTCGCTGAGTTCCTGGGTACCCGGCTGACTCATGTCCGGAGGCTTTGGATACAGACCGCGGCCGATAAGTGTGGCACCGCGTCCGTCATTCCCGTGGCACGACGAGCAGTGGTCCGCAAAGTGTGCCATTGCGCGCGACGTTACCTCGGGACTGGCGGCGACCGGATTGACCAGGTCTCTCGCCTTGCGGGGAGTGGCAAAACGGCGCAGTCGCCGGGCGATAAATGCCTCAGTCGCTGCCGGTTCGTCGCGAGCGCTGAAGCCGCGCGAAAACCAATATGAGGCCGTGGCCAGGATGGCGCCGCCAGCCAGTAACAGAAGGACCAATAGTAACCCTATTCTTTTCATCGTATTTGCCACAAGCCGAAAGTGCGTTTTTCAGGCCTGTTGTAAGTCGGGTCAGGACGTCATGTTGTATACTCTGCGGATGTCCTGGACGCTTTTATTAATGAGCATACTATTGGTAGCACAGGACTTCCCTCGTTCTCTTCTGCGGCCGACTAATACCGCTGCTGTTTCCGTTGAAGTCACTCAGGCGAAGTCTGGATTCGAAAACCTGGCCCGGACGGCAGGACTCAATGTTCTGTTTGATCCGGATTTTATGGATAGCGCCGTATCGCCTCCGGCGCGGATTCAAAATGCGGCGATCGGCGAGGCACTGAACACGTTATCGGCTCAGACGCACAATTTTGTCGAAGTTCTGGACAATCAGACCATCATCGTAGCACCGGATAATCCGGCTAAACACAGCCAGTACGATACGCAGATCATCAAGGCCTTCTATGTTACGAACGGACCGATCGATCTGGTCAATGTGGTGTCGCTGGTCCGGCTCAGACTGCGGACTCGTTTTGTTTCTCAAAGCCTGGCAGCGCCGGCCATCGTCATCCGTGAGACAGGGCCCCGGCTGGCTCAGGCAGAAGACATCATCCGGCCAGTGACAAACTGCGACCGGGCAGCCCGGTAACGATTGCAGCATCAAATGCATTGGGGCATGTTTTTATCCTCGATGCGAATGGGACCAGGACGATAACGCCGGCCCGGGCTCAACTTCAACCATCTCGTCCTGTCTCGTTCAGAATGACGAACACCAAGCCTGGCGATCTTCGAAAACATCGCCAGAACCGCCGGTCTGAACATCATCTTCGACCGCGAGTTTCACAGCGTCAGCGGCGTGGCCTTCAACGTCGAAAACGTCGATGCGCTCGAAGCATTGGATTTGTTGTCGTTACAAACGCGAAATTTCTGGCAGGTCCTGGACGACAAGACCATTTTCATTGCGCCCGATAACGCCGCCAGACGCCGTGACTTTGAATCTCTGGTCGTGAAACGGTTTAACCTGAGTGGCACAGGAACTGCTGTCAGGATGGGAGAGATCGCGACGGTGCTGCGCACGCTGCTCAATCTGCGATTCATCGGCGGCATTCCGTCCACAAATACCATGATGATTCGCGCGACACCGCTCCGAAATGGCGCTGGCTGAAAGGGTTATTGATAGCCTGCGGGATCCTGCCGGTGAGATGTCGTCCTCTTCGGAAATTGCCGCGGGTTCTGAAACGGGCCTTATTCTCAGACGCCGGGCTGTGCGCTCCTATGGCACCGTCGATTCGGAACTTCGAAGCAAAGTAACAGTTCCGGTAACGTTCGAGACCAAGCCGGGCGTTCGCGCATCTTATGAAGATCTTGCCAGAGCGATCGGCGTGAAAGTTACGTTTGACGACGCATTCCAGGACAGTTCCGCCGCGCCAGCGAAACTGCAAACGGTGAATGCAGCCGATGCGCTGGATTTTCTCTCGTTGCACACCGGAACCATCTGGCAGATGGCAGGGACCGGGGCGATCGTCGTTGCGCCGGATACGCCGAAAGCGGTACAACAGCTCGCGCAAAAAAATTCGAAAAGCATTAAAGTATCGAACCTCAATCCGCAAGGCATTGTAGAGCTCGCTACCGCTCTGAAGAATCTTCTTGAGTTTGAGTCAGGTAGAGCCGGCAGCCAACGCGGTTCAGGTAAGTGATACTCAGGGAAAACATCGCGCTGGCCGAAAAGATCGTGACTGAACTCGACAGGCCGGAGAAGCAATGAATGACGGCCAACGACCGAAGAACCCTCATTATCGGAATCCTCATCGGACTCACCGCCGGCGCATCCTTCTTTGTCTTTGAAGGCCGGCGCCGGCTCCAGCCGGCGGCCGCCGCCCCCAGTTCAGCGATGGACTGGGGTGGAATGGCGGGTATGGTCGCAGATAACCAGCACTCTGACGAAGCCGCCTACGCTCAACTCAGCGACGACGAACAGAGAGCAATCGGAGTCGAAACCGTCCAGGTCAAACGTCAAACCATACGACGTGAAATCGCGGCGCCCGGAAAGGTCGTTGAACCCGAGACCGGTATCGACACCATAAAGGCCCGTAGCAGCGGCCGTATCGATAAATTGCTGATTAATGTGACCGGTGGAACGGTTAATCGCGGGGATGCTGTGGCGCAGATCTACAGCCCGGAAGTCTCGACAGGAGATGAATACAGGCTCGCGCTGCGCAATCGTCAGCGGCTGAACGGGACGAAAGACTTTCAGGCGATCGGCGACGCCGACGAACTGGTCCGCTCCAGCCGCAAACGGCTGGAGCAATCGGGACTGACCGCCGGACAGATCGAACAGATCGCGTCTTCAACTGAAAAAGCAGTACCGGTTACGACTATTTCTCCGATTTCCGGTGTTATCACCAAACGCAACGTTACCGAAGGCCAGTACGTCAACGAAGGAGACGTACTCTTTGAAATCGTGGACCTGAGTACGGCCTGGGTTGAAGTGAACCTTTTCGAATACGACGTACCGCTGCCGCGGACAGGCCAGACGGTGAAGATCACGTCCCCGAGTCTGGCGGGCAATTCCATTGAGGGCACGGTCAGCTTGCTTCAACCATCGCTGATTCTGCCGCCTGTCACAAACTCCCGCTGGAGCTCTATCGAGGGCGCCGTCAGCTTCGGTCAGGCATCTGTCGATCCGCAAAACCGGGCTTTAATGGCTCGAATCCAGGTACCGAATCCGCAGATGCGGCTCAGGCCAGGAATGTACGTGCAGGTTTCTTTTGACACGGCGGCAACGAACGTCGTTGCCGTCCCGCGATCGGCAGTGCTCGATACCGGCAAAGGGAAAGTCGTGTATATCGCCAAGGACAACGGCGTCTTCGAAAAGCGCTCTATCGACGCGTCGATTGCGGACGACAATTACTATGCGGCAACGCGTGGGATTCAACCTGGTGAACACGTGGTGACCCACGGCAACTTCCTGATCGACTCGCAGACGAGGCTGGCAAGCACGATCAACGGGACATATAGCGCACCGCAGTCCCACGGCAGCGAAGCGGCAGCAGCGCAGTCCATGGCCTCCGATTCGAACTACATGATGACGCTACAGAGCGAACCTGCTCCTCCGCGGGGTGGTTCTGCAGGGATGTTCCATGTCAAGGTGATTGGTCCTGACAGGAAACCGGTCAAGGATGCGAAGGTGAAGGTGACGCTGAATATGCCTGCCATGCCAGCGATGGGCATGGGGGAAATGCGATCCGCCATCAACCTCACCTGGAATGGTTCTGAATATTCCGGAAGCGGCCAAATCGCGATGGCCGGCCCCTGGAACGTTACGGTGGAAGCCAGCCGGAATGGACAGCTCTTAGGAGTGTTCCGCTCACGCTTCGACGCGAAGTGAAGCCATGATCGACAAGCTGATCGAATTCTCGCTGAAGAACCGGCTTCCTGATCCTTCTTGCATACGTTCTGCTCGGCGGCTGGGGATATTGGGCCCTTCTGAAAACTCCCATCGATGCGATACCGGATCTGAGCGAAAACCAGGTGATCGTTTTCACCGACTGGCCGGGGCGAAGCCCGCAGGAAGTCGAAGATCAGATCACCTATCCGCTGACGGTCAACCTGCAAGGATTGCCGGGCGTGAAGACCGTGCGCTCGTCGTCCGCTTTCGGCTTCTCGATGATCAACATCATCTTCGAAGACGACGTCGATGTCTATTTCGCCCGAACGCGCGTTCTGGAACGTCTGAATCTGGCGTCGAGCTTTCTGCCTGCCGGTGTCGTACCCACGCTGGGGCCCGATGCAACCGGCGTCGGGCAGGTGTTCTGGTACACGGTTGAAGGTCCGTACGATCCGTGGCACGCTACATTCCCTGCAAGACTGGTTCATCCGTTATCAGCTCAATTCGGTACCTGGCGTTGCGGAAGTCGCCAGCATCGGCGGTTTCGTCCGCCAATATCAGATCGACGTCGATCCCGGTAAAACTGCGCGCTTACAACATTCCGTTGCGCACGGTTTTCGAAGCGGTCCAGCGCAGCAACAACAATGTCGGCGCGAAGGTCGTTGAGGCGAACAACATGGAGTATGTCGTTCGCGGCCTCGGTCTGATCGAATCGCGTGAAGGACATTGAAGACATCGTGCTTGACCTCGCGTGCAACGGCACACCGGTTTACGTCCGCAACGTCGCAAGCGTTCAATTGGGCCGGAATTCCGCAGGGGCGTACTGGATAAAGGCGGGAAGGATGCCGTCGGCGGTGTTGTCATCATCCGTTACGGCGCCAATGCACTCGATGTCATCAACGCTGTCAAAGCAAAGATTCAGGCGATGGAGCCGGGCTTGCCGAAGGGCGTTCAGCATCGTTCCTTTTTATGACCGAAGCACGCTCATTCTTCATGCTGTGGATACATTGAGGTCGGCGCTGATCGAAGAAATCATCCTGGTGACTCTGGCGCACATGCTCTTCCTGTGGCACTTCCGCAGCATTCTCATCGTGACGCATTCCGCTGCCGCTGGCGGTCCTGACGTCCTTCCTGTTCATGCACTACTTCGGCATCTCGTCGAACATCATGTCGCTCGGCGGAATCGCCATCGCGATTGGCGTGCTGGTCGATGCGGGAATCGTGATGACGGAGAACGTGATGCGGCACGCGGAGCAGTATGCCGAAGAACACGGCGGCAATATCGCTCGAAGATCGGCGAGATCACGCTTGAATGCGGCGCAAGCTCGTCGGCCGGCCGATCTTCTTCGCGATGACCATCATCATTCTGGCATTTGTTCCGGTGTTCGCCTTGACCGGCATGGAAGGGAAGATGTTTCACCCGCTCGCATTCACCAAGACTTTCGCGATGGTCGGCTCCACCATTATCGCGGTCACGCTGGTGCCGGTGCTTGTGCACGTTTCTGATCCGCGGCCGACTTCATCGCGAAGAAGACAATCCGGTGATGCGGATCTTGCGCGCGATTTACGCACCGGCACTTCGCTTGGCCTTGCGGCATCGTCTGCTGACTCTTGAGCGCGGCGCTGCGTCCTGTTCGCGATTCGCGGTATATCTCGCAACAACCATCGGCTCGGAATTCATGCCGCCGCTCGATGAAGAGACAGCGATGTGGATGCCGATGACCGATCCGAGCATTTCGCTAACGAAAGCAACGGAGATTGATGCGCCAACAGGATCGAATCATAGCCGCAAGATCCTGCAGTGGAAACGGTCGTCGGGCAAAGATTGGCCGCGCCGAAACCTCGACCGACCCGGCGCCGATGAACATGACGCGAAACGATCGTTACATTCAAACCAAAGGAGCCAATGGCCGGCGGGCCAGACCAAAGACGACATCATGCAGCGGCTCGATGACAAAGCTGCAGAATGCCGGGCGTTACAAACATCTGGACGCAGCCGATTCGCAACCGCATCGATATGCTCTCGACCGGCATCCGCACGCAGGTGGGCGTGAAGGTGTTCGGTACGGATCTCGCCGACCATCGAAAAGAAGTCCGCTGAAATCGAGCGCGTGCTGCGACGATGTGCCTGGTGCGGTGGATCTCTACGCGGAGCGGATTACCGGCGCGCCTTACCTGGAAATTCATGTCAATCGAACGGCCGCCGCCCGCTACGGTATCAACGTCGGCGATGCGCAGGACGTGATCGAGACTGCGATTGGCGGCAAGAACCTGACGACTTCACCATCGAAGGCCGTCAACGGTTTCCCGTGCGGGTGCGCTACGCGAGAGATTTCCGCGAAGACATCGGAAGCAGCTGCGAGAACGTTCTGGTCGACCGGCCATAACGGCACGCAGATTCCACTGAGGACAGATCGCTGATATTCGGCTGGTCGATCGGACCTTCGATGATCAGCAGCGAAAACGGACTGCTGCGGGGAACCGTACTGATGAACGTGCGTGGACGAGACGTCGGGGGATTTGTCGAGGAAGCCAAGCGCGTCGTCGCTCAACGCGTTTCAGATGCCGCCGGGCTATTACATCGAATGGAGCGGCCAGTACGAAAATCAGATCAGCGCAAGAAGCGGCTCGAGATTGTGATTCCGGTCGTGCTCGTTGATCATTTTTGTGCTGCTCTACATGACATACGACTCGGCCAAGGAAGCCTTGCACGTCCTGCTGGCGGTTCCTTTCGCCTTGACGGGAGGCATCTTTCTGCTGAAGTTGCTGGGCTACAACTTTTCGGTGGCGGTGTGGGTCGGATTCATCGCTCTGTTCGGCACAGCGGTCCAGACCGGCGTCGTGATGGTGATCTATCTCGAGGAGGCTGTGCGACGGAAAATCGCTGCAGACGGCGGCCGGCTCACGATGGAACATTTGCACGAAGCCGTCATGGAAGGTGCGCTTTTGCGCTTGCGGCCCAAAGTGATGACGGTCGCCACGGTTGTCGCGGGCCTGCTGCCGATCATGTGGTCGACGCGCACCGGCGCAGAGTTCATGAAGCCGCTGGCAACCCCGGTGCTCGGAGGCATGGTGAGTTCGCTGTTGCATGTGTTGATTGTGACGCCGGTCATCTTCACGACATTCGAGAACGCGAATTGCGGAGAGATGCGCGGTCATAGACCGCGTACAGTGCTTTCGGATGGTTGCAATCTCGACGTCTGATAGCGCAATTAAGCCAGTATCCATCATCTCTTCCAGAACCGGCAGCAGGCGGCGGATGTTTTCCTCCGAATCGACGATGGTGAGCAGAATCGGCTCATCTTTGGCGAAAAGATGGTGGCGATGAAGTGCTGCCGATTCTCCGAATCCCTCGAGGCCGCGAAAAGCGGTCGCTCCCGCGATTGAAAGTTCCTGGCATTTTGCAATGATCGCTTCGTGCAGGGGCTGCCCCTCGTATTTCTCGTGTTTCGAAAAATGAAGGCGCAGGATCTTCGCGGGCTGTCTAGGTTGCATCGGGCACCTCCGGTACAGGTGCCCGGACAAATCGGGTGAACTCAACCTCAGAAGTAACAATCAGCCCGTCCTGTATCATCGATTCGATGCTGTCCATCACCTCATTGAGTTTTTCGGCCGACTCGACGACAGAAACCATGACGGGCAGATCATGAGAAATGTGAAGGAATCCTTCTTTGTGCGTTCGGCCCGTCAAGCCATATCCCATGACACCGCGCTGAACGGTCGCTCCGGAGATATCCATCATTCGCAGCTGCTTGACGATTGCCTCGTACAGCGGCTCTCCATTCCATTTATCGCTCTCGCCCATGTAGATCTGCAGGAGCGTCGCCTTACCCTGACGTTTTTCTCGCGGCCGCCCGGCTTCAGACGGGCGCTCGCTCATGGCCGACCTGACGATCGTCGTGTCCTGGACTTCGATGAGCCCATCCGTAACCATGTCGTACAACGTCGGCAACAGGGCGTTGACCTTCTCCTCGTTTTCAACAAACTCAATGCGAATCGGCAAATGTTCGGTCAACAATTCGATTTTCGTGGTGTGCATGACGTGATGAGGACCGAACCCCGCCATCGCTCGGCTCGCCGTGGCGCCGGCAACGCCCTTGTGCATCAGATATGTGAGGATCGCTTCGTAGAGGGGCTGCAGATGATATCGGGAGTCTTCGTTAACGTATATCGTGACCTTCTTCGCAGACCCTTTCTTGAGCATGCTTCCTCCTATTGCCGGGTAATTGCCATGCCGAACCACACGGCGATATATCCCAACACAACGCTTCCGGCTACGTTGAGCAACCCGATCCATTGAGCGCCACTCTGAACTGCTTGCAGTGTCTCGTACTCAAAGCTCGAAAACGTCGTATAACCGCCGAGAAATCCAGTAACCAGCAAAAGGCGCCAGTTCGGATGCGGCAAGCGTTGCGTCAGCAGCGTCATGAGCACGCCGATTAAAAATGAGCCGCTCACGTTAATGACCATCGTCCCAAGAGGAAAACGTCCGCCAACTCGCGCGGCAATTGCGCTACCAACAAGATAGCGCGCCAGCGCTCCCACACCGCCGCCGAACAACACCATCAGATATTTATCCAAGAAATCGCGCCTCCCATCGTCGTCGAGGATTATATGGGGGATGCTGTCGCTTCCGGAATTTGTCTGAACGATCCGCACCTGACCGGGCGACGACGGCAAAATCGTGAAAACAAAAGCTGCTGGCAGCTTCGCGCGCTGAATTCTCATGTCGGTCGGCTTTTATTGTTGCCCACCCCTAGGAGTGCCTAGGGTGTTTCACCCATTGACCTCCTGTTCAGGTATCGTCTAGTCTCGCCAGATGTGCCGAATGATCACCGGTCTGCTCGTGTGTCTCCTTCTGGCAAGCCAGGTGAATGCGTCCGATCTGGCGTCTCGCGAACAAGCCGCTCTCGCGTTGATCCATTTTCCCTGGCAACAGCTCAAGTACGAAATCGCCTTTATGGCGCCCCGTCCGGGTTTTCGGGCCATGACCTTTCCCGCCCAGCATCGAATCGAAATTTATGTTCGTCCGAATGACGATGTGAGCCTGTTGGCCTACGATATCGCTCACGAGCTGGGACACGCCATCGACATGACCTACAATACAGCGGAAACTCGAAAAAACTGGATGCACGTGCGCGGAATCGATCCCGCGACCCCCTGGTTCGGCTGCGACGGCTGCACCGATTTCGACACGCCGGCCGGCGACTTTGCCGAAACGTTTGCTTTATTAATGCTTGGACCGAAGGACTTTCGCGGCCGGATTGCTCCGCGCCCCACAGCACAACAGACTTCGGCCCTGTCTGCGTTCTACTCTGCTCTGAGCAGCCCGCCCACGAATCAGACCGCTAACGCTAATTGAATCGTCGACTTATTTGAGCGTATGCAAATACGCGATGATGTCGCGTACATCCTGTTCCGTCAGGCGCCGGTCGAATGCAGGCATCGTCCGTAGACCTTCGATAATGACCTTGCGCACCTGCTCATCCGTCGCAGGGACGCCGCTTGGCAAGGTTTTCGAGGTAAAGAGGCCATTGAGTTTCGGTGGCTCCTTGAGGAGATCCGGCGGAGGAGTATCGTGGCATGGCGCGCAATGCATTCCAAATAGTGCGCGACCGTTCATTTCACTTTTATTGCTGGTTTTCGAACAAGCGATCAGGCTACCTGCGAGAACAAACACACCTAACAGGCCGATGCGTCTTCTGTAGGGGCGGTCTAAGAACGCCCGATATCTCTCAGTAACGGTATCGTGGGCGGTCATAGACCGCCCCTACAACAGGCTTCAGCCACGCGCCGCGGTCCGGAGCGCATCTTCCAATTCAGGTGTGGTCCAGTCGGCGGACCAGTATTTCGCAACGGTTCCATCGGGCGCAATCAATACGATATTCATGGAGTGCGAAATCTGATTGTCCTCCTCAAGGTAATAAAGGCCGAACGCATTGGCCAGATCCCGCAGCTTTTCTGGCGGAGCCGAAGCAAAGTCCCAATGAGAGAAGCCTGCGGCGTCATCGCGAAGATACGCCATGCCGTACTTACGCAAAACCTCCGGCGTGTCGTACTGAGGGTCGAAACTGACGGTGACCAGGTGAGTCCGCGCGTAGTCCTCAGGCATTTTCGCCAGGTCCTGCTGAATTCTCGCAAACTGGCTGCTCAGGCGGGGACAAAACTCCGGCAGCGGACAGCGGGTATAAATGAAAGTCATCAGCACGGCTTTGCCTTTGAAGTCCGAGAGATGGAACGTCTTGCCGTCCTGATTGATCAACTCGAGATCCGGTACGTGTTCACCAGGCTTTACCATGTGAACGGTGCTCGATCCAGTATTGCTCGGAAGCGGAGCCACGCTCCGTGATTCGCACGCCCTGGAGCCAGAAATCGCTCCCATCCCGCAATACGAAAATATTGGCGTCGATCACGTCGCCTGGCTTCAGGCCATCGGCGTCCGAGGTTTGCTTTACTTTGTACGGCATCGTCATGCCGGGCATGAAACCGGGAATGTCTCCATGTCTGACGACGATGGTCTTCGTCGACGGGTCACTCTGGACAACTTGTCCGTGGAGCTGGAATTCGCGCGTTGCCGGCTTGCATGCAGCCAGCAGAACGAGCACGAGATTCATCAAAAAGGCGCGTCCAACCCGCATTACCGCATGACTCCCGTGTGGCCGAGCGAATAACGACCCGGCTGGGGCCAGACCGTCAGGCCATGAGGCTCGGTTCCAACGGGTATGGTCTTGATTACCGCACCCGTCGAAGTATCGATCGCATAAACCACTTTATCGAAACGTCCGGACAACCAGAGCGTCTTGCCATCGGCACTGACGTTTCCCATGTCGGGACTGCCGCCGCCCGGGATCGGCCACGTCTTTTCGACCTTCCGTGTGGCGAAATCGATGATTGAGACACTGCCCGGACCTTTCGGTTTGACGTCGCCCATGTGCGTACCGCGATTCGTGACATATAGCTTTTTCCATCGCGGCTGGGATACAACCCGTGCGCACCGCGGGCCGTCGGGATGAATTCCACTTGTTTGAACGTCTGGGTATCAACGACATAAACTCCATCGGCTTCCATATCCGCTACGAAAAGCGCTTTTCCATCCGGGGCGATCCGGATGTCCTGCGGCATACTGTGCGCCGGCCCACTTGCCGGCACTCCTGGGCGAGTGAGCTTCAGGTAGCTCACGACTTTACGCTGGACCAGATCGATCTTGGCAAGCCCCCCGCCGGCAAACTCACAAGTGAAGAATGCGAAATTGCCATCGATGGAAAAATCGGCGTGATTGACGCCGGAACACTGCGGCGTTCCGACGTTGTACTGCATCGTCATGGTCTGCGGGTCACGAAATTCCAGGCGTTTCAAAGCCTCGGCGACCACAATTGCAGAACGTCCATCCGGCGTGAAGTAGAGATTGTAGGCATCCGCTACTTTGACCGTCGTGCCCGGCTTGCCGGTTTTGGGATCGATAGGCGTCAAGATTCCGGAACGGCCCCGTTCTGCGCTGCCTGCGACCCACAGCGTCTTCAGATCCCATGACGGAATCACGTGCTGGGGATTGCCGCCAATGACGAAATGATCGACCACTTGAAAGCTTGCGGGGTCAATAACATAAACATCCCCAGACTTTACGTTCGGCACATAAACACGCGGTAGCGCTCCAGCCGTCGCAGGGCTGAGTTTTCCTGCGGTGGACTCGCTATACACGTTTCGCGGATCCACGACGGGCGGCATGCCCGGTAGATTTTGAGCTAATAAGCTGAAGAGAAGGTTAACAAATAAGATAGTTGAAGACATATCGGACCTCTCAGAAATCGTAACACTGGTAGTGGCCGGATTCGGGGACGACCGGAAGACCGAGGAGAACGAATATATATTGCGGTCATCGGCAGCAACACCTTACTTTCAAAATAAAATGTTTCATTTCTCCCCCAAACGCCTCAAAACGAGGGACAGGTCACTTTCGTTTTTCAATCGTAACAATATATATGTCGGTAACCTTTTGAAACATTCGAGTGACCTGTCCCTCCTATGTCTGTCCCTCCTATGTCCCTCCCGTGGTAACCCATCGGGTCATGAAATTTGTGAAATTTTTTCTCGCTGCGATGGTCCTGTTTGCCGTTTCGTGCGCAAACACTCCTGAAAAAGAAAAAACGGAGTCGCAGCCTGCTGCGACTCCCGCCGCTGCGCCGGGCCCGAAACCTGATGCCGGACCGCTCGGTGAAATGACCATCCCGGCTGACAACCCGATGAGTCCTGAAAAGGTCGAACTCGGGAAAAAACTGTTCTTCGATACGAGACTCTCCAAGGACGGCAAGATGTCGTGCGAGACGTGCCATCTGCCCGACAAAGGTTGGGACGATGGGAAAGTGGTTTCGACGAAATTCGACGGCAGTATGAACACCCGCAACACACCAACGCTGTATAACGTCGGTTATTACAAGCAATGGTATTGGGACGGGCGCGCTGCGACACTGGAAGGTCAGGTGACGGCAGCCTGGAAAGGCCAGATGGGCGGTGATCCTGACATGGTAGCGATGACGTTGAACGGCATCGACGCCTATAAAAATGACTTCCAGAAAGCCTTTAACGGGCCTGCCACTGCAGACAACATCGCAAAAGCACTGGCGACGTTTGTCCGTACGATCAAATCCGAGAACTCCCCGTGGGATAAATACCAGGCCGGAGACAAGTCGGCTGTCTCCGATGATGCGGTGAAAGGCTTCGACGTCTTCAGCAATTCAGACAAAGCCAACTGCACGCTGTGTCATCTACCGCCGCTGTACACCGACACACTTTTCCATAACGTTGGAATAGGCTCCGACAAACCGATGCCGGATCCCGGCCGCAGTAAGGCCCTCGCCGATGCCGCCGAGAAAAAAGGCACGAAGGATCCCGACGCCGACGCGATGACGGGCGCGTTTAAAACGCCGACGCTGCGCAGCATCACTGAGACAGCTCCCTATTTCCACGATGGCCGTGCCAAGTCGGTCGACGACGCTGTAGAGCTGATGCTGAAAGGCGGGATCAAGAACCCCCATCTCGATGAAAAGCTGAAACCGCACATGCTCTCGAAGGACGAACGTGCGCAGTTGATGGCGTTCTTGAAAAGTCTTACGCCGGAATCAAAACCGTTCGAAAAGCCGCAGGTACCGTAAGGAATAAGCCACGGATTAAACGGATTTAACGGATTGAAATCCGTTCCATCCCTTCCATCCGTGGCTTATTCATCCTTATCAGACGTTTTATGCCGATGATCACACCGATCAGGCTTAGAACGACCCCACCGAGATTGAGCGCGACCATCACCGTCGTCCACACCCACCCCTGGTAATACCAGAAGTTGAAATCAAGGCTGTGAAAGCCGTGGTAGATCCACCGCTGCAGCCGCTCGCGCCTCGTACAACTTCCCACGACCTGACTCATGCGCGGGTCGATGTAAAGCCAAGTTGCATCAGCGTCGCCGAGCTTTACTCGAAGAACCGGCAACGGAGGCTTTCGATTCGCCCCGTGGTAGTAGTACGAGTCATAATTCGTCAGCAAGGCCGATTCTACGATCGGAACGTTTGGAATTGCCTGCTCCATCCGCGCAAGAACTGATCCCGTTGCAAACGGCTCCCTCCGAGTCTGGAGAGAACGCGCAGAAATCAGTTCCGGCACTGCCACCCCGGACTGGCGCGCAACATAGTATGGGTCGCCCTGAATCGTCACAAAATCGATTTCTTTGATGCCGGTGCGCCGGGGCAACTGTTGGAAAGCAGCAAGATCCAACGTTCCACCGCGCAGTACCTCTGGAATACCATTTCCCGTCACACGGCTTGATGCCCAGAAGAACGGTTCCATCGATAACAAGCCGCTAAAGACCCACGTCAGTGAAAAAACTCCAAATGCGACACCGCTGATGTAATGCCAGCGCATTAATCCAGCGTATGTCGTCTTGTATTGCGTAAGCGCAAGGACTATCCCGAGACACGCCAGAATTGCTCCGATGCCTGATGTCCACAGGACCACCTGCCGCCACAGCGGGCCATTTCCGCGAAGAGGAGCAAAATACATCCAGTGAGGAATCGCACCGAACCATGCCAACAGACGCGTTCCGCGCGTTGTCCAGATTACGACCGCCGCTTCTTCTTCTGAGATGTACAGGTGGGAACGAGCAGCATCTTCAACGATGACTTTGTGCATCGGAAATGCGCCGGGTTCTTCAAATGTCCACTGATCCGGTTCGTTTAGCAGACCCGCATATTGCAGCTTCGCCTCTGGGATCCTCGCAAACTCACTCGCGATTTTCATTGCTTCTGGCACCCCTACTTCCTGGAGTGCGGCCCCGTTATCGGCAAAGACTACAAAACCGCCGCTGTTGAAGATGTACGCCGGACGACCCATTACGCTGGTCAGAGTCGCGCGCGAGGCGGCGGAGAGAACTTGGCCCTTTTCGGCAGCGTCGGACAAACTGATCTTCACCGCATCCAGGTTTAACGGCGGCATCCGCTCCAGCCGCAACTCGGGCGTGAGACTCGGCATTCCTCTCGCGAAGATCATGGCGATGCCAGAGGCAAACCACATCAAGAATAAAAACGAAAGTGGAATGCCCAGATACCGGTGGGTCAGGATCAACCATTTCCGGAGTGCGATTTTCATCCGCGGGTAATCAGGAAGGCTGCAATGCAGTCATTGCGACGGGCGCACCGGCCGTTTGCGGCAAGCTGATCCGGAAGCAACTTCCCGTGCCGCGATCCGGTTCGAGAGTCAGGTGACCGCCATTCACTTCGACGGCCCACTTCGCGATAGCGAGCCCCAGACCGGTGCCGCCATTTTCGCGAGAGCGTGCCTTGTCGACACGATAAAACCTGTCGAAAATGCGCGACTGAAGTTCGACAGGAATTCCGGGTCCAGTGTCGCTGACATCGATAACTGTTTGATCGCCGGACTGGGCTACCCGAATCTCGATCGTGCCGCCGGTCGGGCTGTATTTGATTGCATTGTCCACAAGATTGAGCAGAGCCTGCCGGAGTACCATGCGGTCGCCGATCCAACGCGGGACATCCTCCGACCGCAGTTGAATGATGGATTGTTCTTTTTCTTCGGCAAGAACGCCCAGCTGTTCCGCAATCTCCTGAGCAAGGATATGAAGGTCCACGACATCCCTGGAAAGCTTTGCTTCGCCTGTATCGGCGCGGGAAAGCATCAAAAGCCGGTCCACCAGAAGTGCCAACCGATCTACTTCCTCGAGCATGCTCCCGATGATTTCGCGATAGGCAGACTCATCGCGGCGGCCGCGCAATCCGACTTCGCCAACGCTTCGGATCGCCGTCAGCGGAGTTCGCAATTCATGCGAAGCGTCAGCGGTAAAGTGACGCATCCGTTCGAATGACGACTCGAGCCGGGCAAATGTTTCATTGAAGACCGAGGCCAATCGGCCGAGTTCATCACCCGGATTGTCGACAGGCAATCTGGCGTTCAATTGCTCGGCATTGATAGAACGGGCGCGTTCGACCATGCGATCGACCGGCGCGAGTGCGCGACGGGCAAGGCCATAGCCTCCGATGCCGGCTAGAGCGACCGCCATAGGCAAGCCGAGCAGCAACATGTAAAGTAATTGGCGTTGATCCTGCACGATCGGTGCTTCCGAGCGCGCG
Source organism: uncultured Acidobacteriota bacterium (assembly GCA_963738025.1). GTDB lineage: Bacteria > Acidobacteriota > Terriglobia > 20CM-2-55-15 > 20CM-2-55-15 > 20CM-2-55-15. Next base: position 699,849 of record CAVTWA010000006.1, read on the forward strand.
ACCTGAACAACGACAGGCCGGCTCCCGATTCTGGCTCCGCCGCTCATGACACGATACGTCTCGAACGGCGGACTCACCTTCGGCACGGTGACTATCCGCTCGTCCGGATTCCCCGCGAGTCTGTCGGTGGAGGGAACAGGATTGCGACGGGCTTCGGGCGTTTTATACAACAATTGGCCGTCCGGGCTGTATACCTGCAGCCAGGGGCTGTCGCCCTCGCCGGTTTCGTCATATGGCGCAATCGATCCATCGGGCCGCTGCGCGAGCATGTCGTAGGCCCAATCGAAATCGTCGCGCAGATGGTCATCGAGGCGCTCGGACGAGTTGTTACGAACCACGGTGTACACCGCGCCGGCGTAAACGCCTAACACAAGGAGCATGACTCCGACGTACCACAACGTCAGGCGCACGCGCACGCTCCTCGGTTGGATGCGGATCATGGTTCTCCCTCTCGCAACATGAAACCAACGCCTCGGATCGTGTGAATCAACTTGACCGGATGATCGAGATCGATTTTGCGCCGGAGCCTGGCGATATGAACATCGATGACGTTATTCAAAGGCGTTCCGCGGGTTGGCTCTTTCCAGACTTCGCGCGCTAGTGTATCACGCAAAACCGCCTGGCTCTGGTGCCGCAACAAATACTCGAGAAGCTCGAATTCCCGCGTCGTCAATTCAACTACGCGGCCCGCACGGCTGACCTTTCTCGTGATCAGATCCATGTCGAGATCACCCACGCCCAGCCGAAGGGCATCCGACGGCCGGCCGCGCCGCACCAGGGCGCGAACGCGGGCGAGCAATTCCTCGAAGGCGAATGGTTTGACGACGTAATCATCGGCCCCGCTGTTCAGTCCCGCAACGCGGTCTTCCAGCGTGTCGCGCGCGGTTAGAAGAAGAACAGGGGTCTGGACTCCCTGCTTGCGGATGATGGTCAGAATTTGCAGCCCGTCCCGTCCGGGAAGCATCACATCAAGCAAGATCACGTCGAACTTCTCGGTGTTGACGCGAAAAAAAGCGTCTTCGCCTGTATGAGCGACGACAGCCTCGTAGCGTTCGTGCTGAAAGCCCTCTCTCAGCGCATTGGCGACTTTGACTTCATCTTCGACGATAAGAATGCGCATGGATATAACTGGCTTTCGACTGTAGGGGCGCGCTATGAGCGCCCGTTCTCCTCGATTAAAACGGGCGGTCATAGACCAGAGCTGTCCAAGATAAGGACCAATGTAGCGGTGCTCATAGTCCCCGCCTAAGTTAGGCGGGGACTGGGCCACCCGCGTTACAGCCAAACCAGGTTTACTTCGCAACCACTACATTCAAACCTTTACAAGGCGCCACTGGGCAGCTCCTCGTCCAACCTGTCTTGGACTCGTATGGTCATAGACCGCCCCTACAGCTGGCAGATCTACCGGCTGACCACCGAGGTATGCACCTTCGACGGGTCGGCCGAATCTGTCCAGGCGACGACAATGTCGTTGCCCGAAATCGCCATCTTGGGAAATCCGCCGGATGCCGCCTTCGTATTTCCTGACAGGTTCACCGGCGCTGCCGCAGTTCCATTCGCCGCAACCTGACGCATGTGGACTTGCGGACCATTCTTGTCGGTGCGCTCGATCCAGCTGACAACGGCGTCGCCCGAAGGCAAACTGAGGACATCCACCCTGCCGGCGGGGTTGCCCTCGTCGATTCGCACCTTTTTGCCGAACGTTTTTCCTGAATCCGAGGAAAGGAGCACATTCACCTGAGGCTTCTCACCAGGCGCCGTAAACCACGCGACGGCAAGGTTCTTTCCCGACGACGATACGGCCGGCCCGTTAATGGGACAGCCCTCGATCTTCCATCCATCGTTCGTCAAGGCTTCCGGTGGACTCCACTTCCCGTTCGAAAAGCGCGAGATGGAAATGTCGCGGATCTCCTTATCGGTTCGATCGCGGTATACGGCAACGGCTCCATCCGGCGTCATCGTCATCGATGTCTTGCAACACTCGCAAACGCGATTATCGATTTGAACTTCCGGACCAAGCACACCCGCAGACGTGATGGTTGTATACATCAGGGCCATATCCCCATGATCTTCGTCGGCCATGTTCCGTCCGTCGAGCCATATGGCGCCGAGCTTTCCGTCGGCCGTCGGCGCCAGCGAGACAAAACCGTGTTGCCGTTTCTTGCGGTCTCGATGAGGGGCGACGGGTTTCGTCCAGGTGGTTCCACCATCTTTCGAAAATGAAAGATTGATGTCATAGGCTTCAGCATCCGCGTCAGTCGTGACCAGCCAATGCGAAGCCAGCACACCTCCGGGCATCACACTCAGCGACGGAAAATCTGCCGCATTCACAAACCAGTTGGATCCGCGCGCAATCACCTTCGGCGCCGACCATGCCTGCGATTGCAGTGTCGAGAAATACAATATGCTGCCTTTTCCCTGCTGGCCCGGCTCCAGCCAGGTCATGAAAACGCGGCCGTCCGAGCCGGTTGTCAAATTCGGTTCGGCGCTACCGGAACCGGCCGGCGATTTGACGTCAACGACGCCGGGCGCAACTGGTATTGCAGATAGCGCAAGCAATGCGAGAGACGCGAGGAGCACGGTGGAAGCACAAAGGTGTTTGACCATGGCTAAGCAGTTTATTCGCCAGCAATTGAAAGCAGCAAGGCCTTATGGCGATCTGACTAAGAATTCAGGAAATCTTCAGTGTTGCTAGAACTTCGGAGTCATTGACACATAGTCACGAGGATGTGATATCGTGCCGAGGCGTGAAAAGTCTGCGCATCTCCTAGAGTTCACGCCATTTTTAGGAAAATCAGAGGTCTTACATGCACGAAGTTCCTGCCATCATCCAATGGATGCAAAACAGTGACATTGGCACGGGAATTCGGGAGTCGATCTGGCTGTTTCCCATCGTGGAAACCACCCATGTGCTTGCCCTCGCACTGTCGGTCGGTGTCCTGTTATGGTTCGATTTACGGCTCCTGGGCTGGGGCATGAAGCACCAGCCGGTGTCGCAGGTGCATAAGCAAGTGATGCCGCTTGCGTTCATCGGTTTCGTTGTCATGTTCATCAGCGGAGTTCTTCTGTTCTGGTCGGAAGCCGAAAAGTGCTATTTGAGCGGGTTTTTCAGGGCCAAAATTCTGTTTTTAATTCTGGCATGTATCAATGCGGGGATCTTCGAGCTGAGGACGAAGAAGACGATCGAAGACTGGGACAAATATCCGATTCCCCCGGTTCAGGCACGCATGGCCGGACTGATTTCGATCCTATCCTGGGCCGCCGTCATCATCGCCGGACGAGCCACAGCCTACAATTTGTTCTGACGGGGTACTTTAGGATGCATTTTCTTTTGCCTTTCTTTAAATGGTGCGACAGCACATCCATAGGTGAGGTAATCCGCGGCTCACGCATTTACTTTCCTATCATTGAGACATTTCATCTTCTTGCGTTGACGATTCTTTTTGGCGCGGTGCTCGTCTTAAATCTCCGGCTGTGCCGTCTTATGATGAAATCGCAGCCGACACACCAGGTTGCCAGGGATCTGGCCCCATGGGCATGTTGGAGTCTGGTCGTGATTCTGGTTTCCGGAGTCTTGTTGTTTCTATCGGAAGCGATGAAGTGTTATGCGAGCAAACCCTTTCAGGTCAAGATCATGTTTTTGTTTGCCGCAGTCATCTATCATTTCACCATTCACCGGAAGGTTTCGCGGTCCGAACGCGAACCGAGAATCGGCTGGGGAGCATTGATCGGCACGGTCAGTGCGCTGCTCTGGCTTGGCGTAGGTCTTGGCGGGCGCGCCATCGGATTCCTATGATACAGTGTCGTGCGCAAATGATCTGATCGTGTCCGGCAGCGGGCTGCCAATCGCATCAGAAGGCGCGAACGATCTCAAATATTCAATTAACAAAAATCGACAGGAGACGAATTAAATGAGTGAAGCTTTGACGGGTAAAGAGTTTAAGAGCCAACTGCGCGAAGGGCGCCCCAAAATGGGATTGTTCGTGAATTCCCACAGTCCGACGGTTGCCGAGCAACTGGCAAGCAGCGGTTACGACTGGCTGTTGGTGGACACCCAGCACGGACCGATGGGTAACGAAACCTTGTCGGGAATGCTCGCCGGCATCACGCTCGGCGGCGCAAAATCGATGGTCCGCGTTGGCGGATACGACGATCGTCCGGGAATCCAGCAAGCCCTCGACATGGGCTCCGACGGCGTCCTGGTTCCCTACATCAACAACGCGGCCGAAGCGCGCCAGGCCGTCAGCTGCGTTCGATATCCTACAGCGGGCACCCGTTCGGTTTATTTCCCGCAGCGCAGTATGAACGCCAAAGGTTTATTGGGCTATGCCGGCGCGTGGAACGATAACGCCATCTGCGCTCTGCAGGTGGAAACCGCCGATTGCATCAAGAACATCGAAGAAATCGCAGCCGTTCCCGGCGTTGATATTCTGTTCCTCGGCCAGAACGATCTTTGCATGTCCATGGGGTTGTTCGAAAAGTACAAGTTCCCTGAGATGTACACTTCGCCCGAACTCGGCAAAGCCACCCAGGACCTGATTGCCGCCGCACACAAGAATAACGTCATTCTCGGGTTATTCCTCTTCGGAACTGCCCGCGTCGGCGAATTCCTCGAGAAGGGGTTCAGCTTCGTCAGCGTCGGAAACGACCTCCATCACATACTGACCCAATCCGCTACGTATGTTGGAGATATCGAGAGAATTGCAAAAGAAAAGAGCAAAGCTGGTTGGACTCGCCGTTCGACAGCGCTATTCTAGTACCGTCTCGCGAAAAAATGACCCCCTGCGGCCCTTCGGCGGCAGGGGGTCATTTTCGCCGCACATAACCTCGAACGAGAGAGCAAAGGCATGCCGGTAACAGTTTCCAGAAAAGATCAAATGGACACCATCGTCGCGGTCCTGCGCGGGCTCGGCGCGACTGAAGAAGAAGCTCAGATCCAGGCCGACGTCTGGACTGAGGCAGACCTGCGCGGCATTCACTCGCACGGGGTGCAGCGACTGCCGGTGATGGTGACGCGTATTCAGAAGGGCTTGATGAAAGTCAACGTCAAGCCGGAACTCGACTGGAGCACGCCCTGCGTCCTGAACGTCGACGGTAAGGATGGCTTTGGCACCTCCACCTGCGAAACATCGCTGAAAGCGCTCGTACCCGCCGTACGCAAATACGGTATCGGCACTCTGACTGTGCGAAACGCGGCTCATATTGGAATGGTCGGCTATTATGCCGAGCGGCGAGCTCAAGAAGGACTCATCTGCGTGGCGTTTACGACCACCGAACCACTGGTTCACCCTTTCGGCGGCGCCGAAGCCCTGGTCGGAACAAATCCAATCGCGATCGGCATACCCGGCATTCCACGCCCATACCTCCTGGATATGGCAACCTCTGTCAGCGCCATGGGAAGAATCATCGCCTTAAAGCATCGCGGTGAGAAAATTCCTGAGGGCTGGGCCGTCGACCGAGACGGCAATCCAACAACCGACCCGGACGCAGCATTGAAGGGCTCCCTGAGCCCTGCCGGCGGACCTAAAGGATACGGTCTGGGTATTGCGATCGCAATGCTCGGCGGGTTGCTGGCGGGCATGCCGGCGGGTCGCGAGGTCCTGGGTACATTGGATACCGAATACCGCTGCACTGTCGGTGACCTGTTCATCGTTCTGGATCCGAAAGCATTTCCCGGCGCAGAAACAATGGCAGCCGGAGTAAAAAAGTATTTGGACGAATTGAGAGCATCACGGCCTGGCACAGGATTCAAACAGGTTTCTGTTCCCGGCGATCCTGAATTCAAGCTGCGCGAAGAGCGGCTAGTTAACGGGATTCCGCATCCCGAGGAGGTTTGGCATGCCGCAGAGCAACTCCGCTCCACAATCGGCAAGTAATCGGCACTGGGGTTTTTCCACAGCTGGTCGTGTGTTTTTCGGCTGGGGAGTACTCGAGGAACTCCGCACCGTCGGTAAAGAGTTCGGTCATCGCGCGATGATCTGCTGCGACAAGAATCTGATCAAGAGCGGCATTGCCGACAAAGTTGAAGGTCTGCTCAAAGAAGGCGGCACTGAAGTTCTGGTATTCCCGGATGGCCGTCCCGACATTGACCTCAAACTCATCGATTCGTGCGCCCAGGCCGCTCGCGAATTCAATCCCGACGTGATGATCGGCGTCGGCGGCGGCAGCAATATGGACCTCGCGAAGACCAGCGCGATCCAGCTGAAATACGGCGGCCCTCTGACGAAGTATTATGGCGAGCACAATGTACCGGGCCCCATCGTCGACGTGATCTGCGTTCCAACGACTTCGGGAACGGGTTCTGAAGTCAGCCCTGTCGCTGTTGTCACAGATCCTGATCGCTACATGAAGGTTGGCATTGCCACACGCCGCATCATTCCCAAATGGGCGGTTGTGGATCCTTCACTGGTGGTCTCGTGCCCGCCGCATGTGACTTCGCATTCCGGTATGGATGCGTTGAGCCACGCCATCGAGTCTTTTTGTGCCAGGATTCCCGAAGGCCGCACTCCCCACGCAATCTTTGTGGGAAAGAATCCGGCGTCCGATGCGCTCGCCATGCAGGCGATCAAGCTGATCGCGAAATCACTGCCGACCGCGGTTCATGAGCCCGGCAACCGGCAGGGCCGTGAAGACATGTCTCTCGCCAGCCTGCTGGCGGGTATGGCCTTCTCCGCCGCCGGAACTGCAACCGTTCATGCCCTCCAATATTCCGTCGGCGAAGCAACGCACACATCGCACGGGCTCGGTAATGCTGTTCTGATGCCCGCGGTAATGAAGGCGATTCTGAAATCACGTATCCCCGAAATGGCGTTCATTGCACGCGCTTTCGATTCCAGCCTGGATCGAGTCAGCGATGAAGAGGCCGCGGAACAAGCGCCGGAGCTGGTCGCAAAGCTCGGCGACAAAGTCATGATTCCGCGCGGTCTGGGCGCCATCGGCATGAAGCGCGAACAGCTTGCCGAGATGGCAGAACTTTCGACAAGCGTGAAGCGCTTGTTGGACAATAGTCCGGTATCGTTCGACAAGGAAGCGTTGATTGGAATTCTCGAGGAGGCCTATTAATCATGAGCGGAGCGAATGCAAGCCCGACAGGGCACAGCAATCAACCAATGGTTGTTGAGAAGGAAAAAGTCGAGACTTACAAAAACTTCGTGAATGGGAAGTGGAAAGCTTCTCGAAATGGCGCCACGTTCGAAAACGAGAACCCGGCCGTGCGCGGAAGCAACATCGCCTTCTTTCAGTCATCAACTCCCGAAGATGTTCGTGAAGCCATTGACGTCGCGGACGTTGCATATCGTACATGGAAGCGGACGCCCGTTTCCGAGCGCCAGCAATACATCGCCGAATTTTTGCGATTGCTGAAGGAATCCCGCGAAGAACTCGCCCGGATCGTGACGCTGGAAAACGGCAAAACGATCAAAGAGTCGCGCGCTGAAGTCGATTCGGCGCTGGTCGAAGGCACTTATCATCTCAATCAGATTGCCGCCTTTTACGGACACACGGGGCCGGGTTCATTCCGGGACATCCAGACCTGGATTCAATATCACCCTCTCGGCGTCGTCGGTGTGATCAGCCCGTGGAATTTCCCGATGAACGTCATGAGCCGCAAAACATTGCCGGCGCTGCTCACCGGCAACACGGTTGTTTTCAAGCCCGCGACGTTTACACCGTGGTCCGGCATCTTCATGGCTCAACTGTTCGAACGCGCGGGGTTACCCGCCGGGGTTTTCAATTGCGTCACGGGGCTCGGTTCGGCAATTGGAAACGTCATCGTCGAGGACCCGCGGGTTCGCGCCATCACGTTTACCGGATCGACGGAAGTCGGAAAGAAGATTCAGGTAAAAGGTTCCGTCAACCTGACTCGCATGCAGCTCGAGCTCGGTGGGAAGAATGCGATTATCGTCATGGACGACGCGGATATCAATGAAGCGGTCACCGCGACGATCACCGCCGGTTTCTCCAATGGCGGTCAATGGTGCACGTCCACCAGCCGGGTTCTGTTGCATCGCGGCATCGCGAAACAGTTCCTGGATACGCTGACGTCACGCTGCGAAAAAATGACGGTTGGCGACGGAATCTCGGAAACAGTCGATATGGGGCCCGTTGCAGGCCCGCAGCAGTTCGAAGACATCTCCAAAGCAATCCGTCAGGCACAAGCAGAGGGCGCGAAGATGGTTGCCGGTGCTACGCCCGGCGATCCCAAAGGCTACTTTATCCGGCCCACCGTGTTCACCGGCGTCAAGACGGACATGGCGGTGTTCCGCGATGAAATCTTCGGACCCGTGCTGGCTGTCTGCGAGTTCGGCTCGCTGGATGAAGCGATCGAACTGGCAAACAATTCGATTTACGGCTCTGTCCTCCGCGATGTTCACGAAGAGCCTCGGCAATGCCAGGAAGTACATCGATAACATCGAGGCGGGGCTTGCCCACGTCAACATCCATACCGGGTATAAAGAACCGTCGATGCCGTTTGGTGGCGTGAAGCAATCCGGTGCGGGATTGCCGGAGAATAGCCGGACCGGGCTGGAATTCTTCATCGATCAGAAAGCTGTCTACATCCGGAGTTGACAGCTCACGAACCAGCTTAGGCGCGGTCTATGGAAGCTGTGAACAAATAGGCCCGGAGGGCCGTCAGAATCTAGCCCCGGCCGCAGGCCGGGGTTTCGTACCCATCAGAACACCAGCCCCGTAGGGGAGAAAGATTATTCGCATCAATCTTCGGCCCTACGGGCCTCGAACGTTCGCTGGTTTGGTCCCCGGCCTGAGCGCCGGGGCTATAGTCTTACGCGCCTCCGGCGCTGATTCATTCACACCTTGATCACCAGACCACAAGGGAGCGTTCAAACATCCGTTCGATAGCCGCCTGCGTCACCGGCTCCGGCGATAACCCGATCAGCCTCTTCTGCTTCAACGTTCCTTCGGTAAGCACCGGAATATCGGCGGATGTATAGCCCACAGCCTGCAACCCGTTCGGCAGGCCAATGCTCTGCATGAAAGCGATAAACCCTTCGCAAAGCGCCTTACCGGCGGAATCAGCGCCGGCGCCGGAAGTCCGCACCCCCATCCACTCCGCGATTTCTTTATGCCTCTACGGTTTCGCCCTGGCCGTAAATTGGAACGATGCCGGCGCACCAAGCGCCGTCGACATACCGTGTGGCACGAGGGGCTTCTTTTGCGGGTAATCCGGCGGATGATACCCTCGCACGCCACCGGCGATCGGGTAACCCATCGCGTGCGGGATGTGGACTCCGGCATTCGCGAATCCCATCCCGGCATAAATCGTCGCCAGCATCATTTGCGTACGCGCATCGGCGTCGCCGCCATCCTTGACCGCCTTTGGCAGGAACTCCCGGACCAGCTTGATCGCTTTTTCACACCAGAGATCACTGACGGGATTGGCGCCCTGATATGGAGGCCTCTCGGCGGGCGTGCGCGGCTTCTCGCGCTCGTTGTAGGCAAGAGCCGTATAGGACTCGATCGCGTGCGTGAGTACGTCCGCACCTGAGCAGGCGCTCACCATCGGCGGCACGCTCAGCGAATTCAGTGGGTCCAGGATACCCAGTGTGGCCCGGAGATAATGATGCGAGATTCCGGTTTTGACATGTAATTCGGTCATATCCACAATAGCAACCGCAGTGTTCTCGGAGGATGTCCCTGCAGTTGTCGGCACGCAGACCACGGGTTTCAGCGGACCCGGAAGCGGCCTCCCTTGCCCTATCGGCGCGTTCACATAGGTGAGAAATGCAGCGGGGTACGTGACATACAGATTCATCATTTTGGTCGTGTCCATGACGCTGCCGCCGCCAATCGCCACATATCCATCCGGGCCGAAGGATTGAGCGAATTCAATCGCCTTCTTCACGGCGATGTCCGTGGGCTCGATGCTGACGTCCTGGAAGAGACCCGCTTGAATGTTCTTCTCGCGAATCAAACCGAGGGCACGCTCGGGCAGGCCCGTCGCCATCACGCCGGGATCGGTCACCACAAGGACCCGTTTCAAACCGAGTGCCACGAGGTCATCCCCGATTTCGTCTGTCACACCTGGACCGAACTTGTACGGCGTGGACCGCATGGTGAAAACGTTGTCTTTCATCGAACTAAGATCCTTTTTTGTAGTCGCGGGCTTCAGCCCGCGTTTGCTCAAGCGAGAATACAATATTGTGCGAATCCCGAACGCGGGCTGAAGCCCGCGGCTACAGGCAATCTGTTCATTTAACTCCGATGGAGGTATACATGTAAACTTCGTACGGAGGCGGCACACGATGACAAGGTCACTCTTCTTCACCCGCAGGGAATGGCTCGCTGCAGCCGCCGGCGCAAGTACGCTGATTGCCTCCCGTCGAATTGAGGGGCAGTCCGCCAAAGTTCAACTCAGCATGTGCCTTTCGGACAATGACCGCACTCGTCCGCTTCGCGAAGGGCACGTCAAAGCAGACGGCCTCGATCTTGTGATCAGTACGGCGCACCCGTCAGAAATGTTCTGGCGTGAGTTGCACTTCAACGAATTCGATATTTCGGAAATGTCGTGTTCCTCGTTGCTCATGGCTGTTGCGCATGGCGACAAGCGATTCGTCGCAATTCCCGTTTTTACCTCGCGAAGCTTTTTCCATACGGGCATCCTTGTCCGCACCGACAGGGGAATCGAAAAGCCCCAGGATCTGAAAGGCAAAAAAGTCGCTGTACCGGAATATCAACAGACGGCGGCACTGTGGTGCCGAGGCGCTTTGCAGCACGAGTTTGGCGTGACTCCGTTCGATATTGACTGGTATATGGAGCGAACCGAAGAGTTGAGCCATGCAAGTGCGACCGGCTTCGAACCGCCGAAAGACCTGAAGTTCCATCGTATTCCCGAAAGTGAAAACATCGGAACCATGCTCCTGGACGGGAAAATCGATGCCTCGCTGCTTTATCTGAACGAAGTCAATCTTGTGGATCGCAGTCGTGTCGACCTGCGGAACCGGAAAGAAGTGCGGTCTCTCTTCAAAGAGCCCGAAGCGGAAGGCATTCGCTACTACAAGAAGACCGGCTTTTATCCGATCAATCATTGCGTGGTATTCAAACGCGAGATCGCCGAGAAGTATCCCTGGGCTGTGCTGAACGTGTTCAAGGCATTCGATGAAGCAAAAAATCTCGTTCGCGACGAGGGCCGCGCCGCCGCCTCCGTTTACTTTGATCTCGGACTGGTTTCGCCGGAGCAAAGAAAAGCCCTCGACGCCGATCCATACGCTTATGGCGTAAAAGCGAATCGGAAGGTACTTGAAGCGATCACGCAGTTCTCATTCGAGCAAGGTCTTACGCCAAGGATGTTGAAGTTGGAGGAGGTATTTCATGAGGCGACGCTGGATCTCTAGAAACCTGGCGCGTTCATTTTCAGTCGCAGGAGTGGCAATCACGATCGCAGCCCTGGCTTTGGTTCCCTCGCGTACGCAAGGACAGGATCAACAGCAGCTCAGCGCCTCCGACATCGCTGACGGCATGCGACTCTACCAGCAGAAGGCCGATTGCCAGGCCTGTCATGGCTGGGCGGGAGACGGCCACAAGACCGACAGCCAGATGCCAACAGGCGCCAATTTGCGCGAAACCAAACTGAATCGCGCCGGCCTGATCACGGTAATCAAATGCGGGCGGCTCAACTCACAGATGCCGGCCTTCGACAAGTTTGCATATAGCGACGGCCGCTGTTACGGTAAAAAGCAGGCCGATTTGAAAGCCTATCCGACGCGAATGCCGGACCCTCCCTCCACCCTGCAGCAACGCGAGATCGATCTGATTGCTGATTTCCTGCTGGCGAAAATTGTCGGGAAGGGGCCGATGGATCACGATAAGTGCGTCGAGTTCTGGGGGGCCGAGACCGGCACGTGTAAGGAACTGAACAAAAAAGATTAGCCACAAAAAGGCTTAGCGCGGCTACGCCGCAACCAAAACGTAAGACGCAGTAGTTGACACGCAAATGTTGTGAGGGAGCGAACTCCCCGTCTAAGTCAGGCGGGGACTGCCCCCATTTCGACATCCTGCCGAAAAATCAACTTCGGCAAACCAGATCCGCTTGTCGCCAAAACTGGACCACAACCAACTCTCGGGATACGCGTATTGCCGATGCCGTTTTCGGCGCCATATTGAGCGCCTTATATCGCTGGTGCGATCCCGTTTTGGCTGATCTTTTTTGTTCAGTTCAACGCGAAAACAAACATATAACTCGCATCCTGCAAGTTATCAAACTTCACCGGATGCAGGTGCCGGCCACCGGCTTGCACGGCGAGATACTGCCGGGCTCCGATGGCATAAGTGACAGGCGCGCCTTTCAGAGGAGTACCCACGTTAAATCGCCATAACTCCTCGAGCGTCTCATCGTTGTAAGCGACGACCCAGCCATCCTGCAATGCCGTGAACAGAACGCCTCCGGCGGTGTCCGTAGCACCCGATCGAACTTCGATATCGGTAACAGCTTTCGCGATGACTTTATGGTTGATCGCATCGAAGGCGGTTACGGAACCGTAATAAAGGTCGCTGTTGTAGTTGCGCTTCTCGCTATTCTTCTGGTCCAGCCCGCCATTTGGCGAAAGGAAGGCATAAGCCGCGCCGTTCTGGGAGAAGCAGCCTTCGATCCCCACGCCGTAAGCAATGTGTTTAACCGGGTTGTATGCCGTCGGCTGGTGAGCGATACCGCCGTGCCATGTCGGGCATGTCCGCTTTTCGGGATCGCCGCGCAGGGAGCGTGCGGCCGGATTGTAGACCTGGACATCGAGTTTCGGATTGTATTCGACCGGCTTGCCGGTTTCCGCATCGAGGCCTTTCGTCCAGTTCAGGTCATTGACGTACTGGGCGCCTTTGATGAATTTCCCTGTCGTCCGATCCAGAGAATAAAAGAACCCGTTACGGCCAAAATGACTGACAACCTTGCGCGTCTGCCCGCCGATGACGGTGTCATACAACATATGAACGCCGACTTCGTCGTAATCCCAGGAATCGTTCGGGGTGTATTGAAAGTGCCAGGCTAGCTTTCCCGTATCGATGTTCAAGGCAACGACGGAGTCGGTGTAGAGATTGTCTCCAGGACGCGATTGAGGGTCGTATTGCGGAACGGGGTTACCGGTCCCCCAATAAGTAAGCCTCGTCGCCGGATCATAGGATCCCGTCTGCCAGATACCACCACCGCCGGTCTTCCAGGCGTTGTTTTTATCCTTCCATGTCTCGCTGCCTGGATCGCCCGGTTTGGGAATGACATACCACCGCCATAACTCTTTACCCGTTCTGGCTTCCAGCGCAGCGATCCAACCCCGCGTCCCGGCATCTCCGGCCCCATTTGCAATCAGAACCTTGTCTTCAGCCGTGATCGGCGCCGTGACGAACTTTTCTTTCGTGCCGAACTCGTTCGTTGCAGCCACCATTTTGTCCCAGACAATTTCGCCGTTGTCTCGTTTGATGGCAATCACGCGTCCGTCCGGAAGATTGGCGATCACCAGGTCTTCCCATAATGCGACGCCGCGGGTGCGTGGCGCGTTTCCCTGATGTTTCACACCCGGGTCGGTAACCCAGACGAACTGGCCCCGGTTCGCATCGCGCGCATCGATTTTGTAGATCGTGCCCCAGCCGTCAGACGTGTACATGAAACCGTTGTCGATCAGCGGATTCACTTCATTCTCCGGCCCGTTCTGCCCCACGTCCTGCAAACCACCCAGAGCTAATGCCCACACCATCCGGAGGTTCTTGACGTTCTCGCGGTTGATCTGGGAAAGCTTCGAATAGCGCGTTGATCCATAATCGCCATTCATCATCAGCCAGTTTTGCGGCTCATTCTGCGCATTGATCAGCCGGTCCCTGTTGACCGTCATGGTGTATTGGGCGGCCAGGGAGGCAGCAATCGCAGTGAGACATACACATACGAGAGCAGTAAGTCTCAAAGACTTCCGCGCCAAATATCGCATCGTGATCTCCTTCCAGTTCGTGCCGCCACGTTACACGAATCTCCCGTGGACCGGCCACTGTTTTTTGCTGTTACACTGTTGTGGATCCGGAAAACAAATCATGAGCAAAACAGTTTTTGTAGCGGGCGGTACAGGCGGCCTTGGACGCGCAGTCACGCTGGCATTTGCGGAGCAAGACGCCAATGTCCTGGTCACTTATCGAAGTGTCCAGGAGTTTGAGTGCATTGAAATCGTCATCCAGAATCGAAGGCGTTCAGCTCGATGTAACCGATGACAAAGCCGTCGCGGCTGCTGTTGATCAAATCGTGGCAAAACACGGTCAGATTGACGTGCTCGTGAATGCCGTGGGCGGGTATATTGGCGGAATCAAATTCTGGGAAACCGGTTCCGAAGCTCTGGACCGCATGCTGACGCTGAACCTCCGCTCGGGTTTCGTCTTATGCCACGCGATCATTCCGATAATGCTGAAGCAGGGACACGGTTCCATTGTCAACGTTGCCGCCAAAGCGGCGGTCGATCACCCGGCAGGCGCAGCAGCATACGCCGCCTCAAAGGCCGCTGCCGTGGCAATGATAAATTCACTGGCCGCTGATCTTCGCGGAACCGGCGTGCGCGTGAATTCCGTTCTGCCGAGCATCATTGATACTGAACCCAATCGCAAAGCGATGCCCAAGGCCGATTACTCGAAGTGGCCGAAACCGGAGGAGATCGCAAAAGTCATTCTGTTTCTTTGCAGCAACGACGCGAAACTGATCCACGGCGCGTCGATCCCGGTTTGACCGACGGGGAAGAAACCACAGGAAGCACAAAAGGCTTAGCGCGGCTACGCCGCAACCAAACAGCGGTAGTACCCTGAGACCACGGACGCAGCCAAAGTTCGGCATGAGATGTGAGGAGCGAAGGATCCCCGCCTAACTTAGGCGGGGACTTACCCCATTCAACGTCCCACCCAGAATCAACTCGGACAACCCCGGCGGTTCGTCGCTTTCTTCCAAAAAACCTGGTTCAAAAAACTAAAACTTGCAGCCTTGTTACACAAAGGCGGCTTCGCTTTTATGCCTTTTGTGCTTCTTGGGGTTTCTTCTTCTAAGCCCAGATCTCAGCGTCGGTCGGAACCTTCTTACCGGCAATGACCTTGCCGATTCGCGAAACGTTCATGAGGTGCTTGTAATCGAGGTTCTCCGAAATGGAGTTGCCGCCCCAGGAGCCGCAACCGAGCGTGGTTGTTGGAGCGAAGCCATTCGTCAGGGAGCCGCCCGCCGTAAACGAGCACGACTGGTTGACGACTAACCGGCTCACCGGCAGTTCGAGCCCGGCAGCACGAATGTGGCTTTCATTATTGGAGTGAACGGCAGCCGAGTGGCCGGCACCCTCGACGAGCAGGTTTGCTTTGGCCTTCGCAACGGCTTCCTTAAACGACTTGTATGGAAGGATCGCGACCACAGGACAGAGTTTTTCCTTCGCCAGAACGTCCTCCGTACCGGCGCCCTTTGCAGGCAGCAGGATGATTCGCACCGTCGTTGGAATATCGACGCCGGCCAGCGCACCAATGTCCCTGCACGACTTGCCGACGACATCTTTGTTGAGCCGTCCGTCCGGGAAAACGACGTCACGGAATTTCTGGACAAGAGCTTCATCTTCCGTGAACCAGACTTTACCCGTCGCCTCAAAGGACTCAAGCGCAACCCGATACTTCTCTTCCGGCACGAGTACGAACTGCTCGTGCGAGCAAATGATTCCGTTGTCGAAGGAAGCGCCATTCACGATCTTCGTTGCAGCGTCCTCCAGATCCACATCGTTGTCGACGATGACGGGTACATTCCCTGCTCCGACGCCAAAAGACGGGCGGCCTGACGAATAAGCCGACTTGACCATGGCACCGCCGCCCGTAGCGACAACCACATCAACAACCTTCATCAATTCCTGAGTCGTTTCGATGGTGCCGTTCTGGATCGTCTGGATCAGGCCGTCGGGGCCCCCGAAAGTCTTCACGACTTTCATGAATTCCTGTGTCAGGAGAACCGTCAATTTCTCCGCCTTGGGATGCGGAGCGAAAATCACGGCATTACCGGTTTTGAGAGCGAACATCGCGTTGCACATCGGAGTAACGACCGGATTGGTAACGGGAGTAACAGCGCCGACTACTCCCATCGGCTTCGCAACGAATACCATATTGGTTTCAGCGTCTTCACCGATGATGCCGCGAGACTTCTTATCCTTTAGATTGTTCCAGATAACCCGGGCTTTGCCCTTGTTCTTGAGAACCTTGTCTTCGTATACACCAATGCCCGTTTCATCCACGGCCATCCGCGCCAGAATTTCGGCATTGTCGTAAACGTATTTGCCGATGCCTTTCACGATGGCGTCAACTTGTTCCTGCGAAAATGTTTCGAACGTTGCCTGAGCAGCCCGCGCCCTGGATAAGAGGGTTTGGATCTGGCTGTCTTGGCTTAATACAGGTTCTTGAACGCAATGACTCATCTTACTTCGCCTCGCCTCGGACTATTTGGAAGCAATTGAGAATAGTCGAAAAGCCCCTGCCATTCAAGTTGGTGACGGGGATACTTAAACGCAAAGACAGTGTTTCCGACACACTGGACAAACGCTGCGGAATCATATAAATGATGATGTTCGAATCGTTTACCAACTCATATAAGGTGACTAGAATGCAAAAGCGAGTTTTTTTATTGTCGATTGCGGCGCTGGCGATCTCTGCCGGATTGTTGAATGCCCAGGCTCCGCAACCCGATCCCAAGGATCCGCAATATCAAGCCAAAGGCGATCAAAAGAGAACGTACGCATTCCCCGGAACAGGAGAAAGCATCCCATACCATTTGTATGTTCCGATGAAGTGGAATAAGAACACGAAACTGCCGCTCGTGGTCGTAACCCACGGCGCCAGTCAGCCCGCCGATGCGCCGTTCGTGCGCGGTGACGGCGCCCTGGCAAAGATTGCCGAAGAACGCGGTTACGTGGTTGTTGCCGTGACCGGCTATAAGCCACAGGCGACAGTCGTCGATGGTGGCTATAACAATCCGTTCAAGATGGTTCCTGCTCCTCGTCCGCCGGCCGCCGAAGGCCAGCGTGCCGGTGGCGGCGGTGGCCGCGGAGCTGGTGGCGGTGGTGGTGCACGAGTCGGCGGTGGTGGTGGCGGCCGCGGAGCCGCACCGGCTCCTGCGACGAAGGAAGACTTCGAGCGCAGCGAGATGGACATTCTGTACGTCACCGACCTCGTTGCCAAGGAATACAACACCGATCCTAACCGCACATACCTGATGGGCAACTCGTCAGGCGGCGGCGCCGTCTGGTATTTAGGTGAAAAGTATCCTGAGCGATGGACCGCGCTTTCACCGAGCGCAGGGCCGCTCACTCCCGAGGAATTCCCCTATGCCAAGCTGAAGAACACCCCGGTTCTCGCCGTACATGGGGACGCCGACACCACCATGTCCTACGATGCATCCAAGCAGATGGTCGAACTTGCCAGGAAAGCCGGCGTGGATGCAACGTTCATTGGCGTTCCGGGCGGTAGTCATACGGAAGCGTGGACGAAGGTTCTTCCTGAAACTTTCGACTTCTTCGAGAAAAACAAAACGAAGAAGAAATAGTGACACGGAATCCCTCGCGAAGCGAGGGCCGGGGCGGTCTGTTCAAAGTCGCGTAGCCACCTTATGAATTTCCGCGAAGCGCTCGTTATTAATTTGGTCCGCTTCGCGGAAATTCATACGGAGCCGCTTCGCGGGATTTTGAACAGACCGCCCCGCCTTCGCTGCGCGAAGGCACCCCGCCTAACTTAGGCGGGGACTGGTCACGCCGTTCAGCGAACCACATTCAAACCTTTACCAGGCCGCCACTCTGCGGCTGTTACGGGGTCACACCTTCGCTCGATGCCGCGCCGAGTTTCTTTCCATCGACCAGAACATTACGGACATTCGCTCTGCTGGTACCGTCCTTTGCACGGGTGCCTTCCAGCGTGACAACCATTCCGACGTGAAGCGTATTGCGCGTCCAACCCTGACGAGTGAGACCGTTCGGACTACCCATCTCGCAAGCCCAGTTTTCGACTTTCCCGGTCTGAGGATCTTTTACGTCGACATAGAAGTAGGTGTGCGGATTCATCCACTCGACCTTGGTGACGACCCCGCTAAGATTCACCTGTTTGGCAGCATCGAATTCGGCCGCAAAAGAATGATGCGCCGACAGCGGCACAACCGGTGTGACCAGTGCGATTGCTCCAACCAGAACGGCAAGCAGCACGTTACCTTTCATATCGAGACCCCCTGAGCAAGTTTTTTTCAGGATTATGATCTGCTATGGGACCACGCAGGTCAAGCTGCGTTGGGACTGTCGCGGCGGAAGCCGCGTCCTTATTAAACCGCGGAGCGGCGCCGCTCTGCGGCTCTAAGCGGATGCCTTACTTTGTCTTGGTTTGGAGCTGGTGGTATTTATGCTGGCGTCGGGCCTCGGTCAGGCTCATGCCGCTGAGAACTGCGCGGCGGATACTTTCTTCGGTAGCGTCAATTTCTTCTGCAACGGCAAGGACTTCGTTTTCGTGAGCTTTCGGTATCGCGATTACGCCATCGGCGTCGCCGCGCAGAATATCACCTGCAAGAACTCGGGCGTCGCCGATGTTGACGGGGCCATTTACGGCCTCGAGTTGGACACGATCCTTTCCTGTGCGCATCGAATAGCTGCGGCTGAACATGGGATAACCGATTTCCCTGGCCAGATGCGTGTCGCGGCAAGCGCCATCGATGACCGTGCCGGCAAGCTTTCGACGATGCGCCACCATGGTGAGAATATCTCCCCAGACCGTCGCATTTTCGCGCCCGCCGTTATCGATAACAATCACGCTTCCTTCAGGTACTTCGTCGATGAAATCACCGACAGTGCCGGGGGGAACGCCAGCCGGGCCATAAAGCAGAGTGTAAGCTCGCCCCGCCAATCGAAACCGGGGATCGAGCGGTTTGATGCCCAGACATTGGCCCGGGATGCCGAGCCGGTCCAGTGCGTCGCTCAACGCCGTGGTGTCGAGCTTCGATGCGCGTTGTACGTTCTCATCCAAGAAACATCACCTCTTTAACATGCTTTCGTAATCAGCGCCCATGACCTGGCCGATCGGGGTGCCTGAACGAATCGCTTCCGCCATGAGCTTTTCCTTCTCGACTATTTTTTCGGCAGCGTCGAGAACGCGCGATATGTCCGCCTCACGCACAAAGACCAACGCGCTTGCATCCGCGATCACATAGTCTCCGAAGCTGACGAGAACGGTACCAACCGTAATGCTCTCGTTCGTGGCGACCTCGACCAGGCGGCCTCGCGCAGTGGTGCAGGTATGGTCACGGGCATAAACCGGAAAATCGTGCTGCCGGCTTTCATCGATGTCCCGCGCCGGACCTTCACAAATCACGCCGGCGACGCCGCGAACCTTTGCGCCTAAAGACAGATTGCCGCCCCAGGCTGCAGCGTCCATACCGCTGCGCTGTTCAACAACGATGACGTCGCCCGGCTTCGCCATCTCAATCGCCGTCGTGGCTAGGTGCTTGTGCGCGGCCGGTCTGCCGTCGTCGATCCCCAGTTTGACAGTGAGGACCCGGCCCGCAATTTTGCGCTGCGTGGAATATTGATGGATGCCGGTGACGACACCACGCAGTCCAAGCTTATCCATCGCGTCAGATACGGCGCAGGTGTCGAGGCGATTTAATCGAGCAACGCTCTGTTCCATGCTGAAAGCCGTCCTTATCGGCGCGGTCTCAGACCGCGCCTACAGCCCATCCTTATTCCCAATAAACAAACGCCATGGCATTGCCCGTGCCGGCCTCGGAGCGATAACACGGGACGTAATCGATCTTGTGGAAGCGTTTCCCTTCCGCGGTCATGGCTGCGATGACTGGCATCCAGTTTTTTATTTCCGCAGTACCCACACGGAAGTAGCTTTCGGGAAGCCGGGAAAGCGCGTCTTCATCGCCGCGTTCCATGGCCGACAACACCGTTTGGTCGAATTCCTCGTCGATAACGAAATGCGTCAAGCCGCCCGATGCAACCAGCGCCACGCGTTGATGCCCATTCCAACTTTTGATTGCGCGCCGCAACGCGTGCCCCAACGCCAGACATCGCCGGATCGATGGGCGGTTCGGCTCATAGTGAACATTGAAAATCACCGGTACGCTGGGCGGCGGTGTATCGCCGAGCACCCGGTGATAAACGAAACCATACGCGTGCGGAATTCCCAGCCGGGCAGATTCCTTTGGCAGCGTCGTCGCCTGGGCTAAATCAAAATCATCGGCCACGAGAGTACTGATAATGTGATCGGCAAGACCCTGCGCTCCCGGATAGGTTGCACCGTCCGGCGGGCAATTGCCGGATTCGGCAATTTTCAAGCCTGGACTGACTTCCGGCTTGTGGTCCGGGATGTTCTCGATCTGCTGCCCCCGAAAAACCGTAACTGCAGGCGTGAGGTCCTCGCTGAAGATCTCGCGCTGGTCGTTACCGACAATTACGAATGCGTCTGGCGCCGTATCTTTAAACTTCTTCCCCACGGCATCCAGTGCACGCTGGCAGCGCGCAAACCGTTCCTGTCGCGTCTCGAGACCGATCTCTTTTGCAAATCCCGGAGCCCGCTCGCGAAGTAGAGACTCGTAATCGTAAGCCTTACCTCGAAAGTAGTGCGCCTTGTTCACGCGATCGGCTTTCGCCCGAAGATCCCACTGCTCGGGCGGCGTCGACAGCAGAGGTCCGTGCGAGGTTCCAATACCTAATACGATTTCAGCCATTTTGAATTACCTCGCTATCGTTCGGGACGCCAGCGCGAAAAATGCCGCTCGAGCCGCTCGGCTATAGAAGTGAGGACGATTCCGGCAAGCGCAATAATGATGAAGCCTACAAACAGCGTATCCGTCTGGAACGTCTGTCCGCCATAAGCGACCATAAATCCGATACCTTCGCTGGAACCCAGCATTTCTCCAACGACGACGCCGATCAGCCCGACGGCAACACCCTGGCGCACTCCCGTCAAGATAAACGGCACCGAGCCTGGGATCGCCAGCGTTTTGAAAATTTGCCAGTCGGAGGCGCAAAAGGCGCGGGCGGCACGAAGCAGGTCGCGATCCATGTTTCGGATGCCGGCGACCGTGTTTACAAGAATAGGGAAAAATGCGGAAAGAAAGACGATGAACACCTTCGACCACATGCCGATGCCGAACCAGATGATGATCAAAGGCATCATCGCAATACGCGGTGCAGCGTAGAGCGCGTTCAGGAAAGGGTCTGCGATCATCCTGAATCGCCGGTACCAGCCAACAATGACGCCCAGAACAACACCACTGATTAAAGCCAGGCCGAATCCGATGGCAAAATTTTTCCCACTGAACGCCATATCGGCCAGCAGATTCCCCTGCGTCAGGGATATCCAGAACTGCTTCGCAATTGCCGACGGTCCGCTGAAGAATAACGGCGAAATCCAGGTCGTATACGACCAGATCGCCTGCCAGATGGCGACGACGATCACGACCGCCGTGCCGCCAAGGATTGTGCCCTCGTGTTGTTGATAGAACGTCCGCCGCGGACGTCCGGAAGACTCCGCCTTTTTAATTTGCGGCGGAGCGAGCGTGGTTTCGGTCTTCATATTGCCGCCACCATACCAAGCCGGTCGGACTCTTCCTCGATGAGCTTCCAAACCGAGTCCTCGAGCTCCAGAAACCTCGGATCGCGTTTCAGACTGAGGTTTCGCGGCCGTGAAAACGGTACCTTGAAGACATCTTTAACACGTCCGGGACGTGCGCTCATCACGACAACACGATCGGCCAGATAAATCGCTTCATTGATCTGATGCGTGATGAACAAAACCGTCTTCTTTGCTTTCGACCAGATCTTCAACAGCTCAGACTGCATGAACTCGCGTGTTTGAGCATCGAGTGCGGCGAACGGTTCATCCATCAACATAACCACGGGATCCGCAGCAAGGGCCCTGGCGAGGTTGACGCGCTGCTGCATACCACCCGAAAGCTCTGACGGATAATGACGTTCAAATCCCGTCAGACCGACGAGTTTGATGAAGTAGTCGGCGCGTTCCTTCATCGTGTTTTCGTCGAATCGGCGCTGCAGTTCCATTCCATATCGAACGTTTCCAGCAATGGTGCGCCACGGCAGCAGACTTGAGTGCTGGAATACCACGGCCCTGTCGATTCCCGGACCATCGACGCGCTTGCCGTCGATCGAAACATTGCCTTCGCTGTACGGAAGCAGACCCGCAATGATGTTGAGCATCGACGTTTTGCCGCAACCACTCGGTCCGACGATCGCCATGAACTCGCCGTCCTCGACCGAGAAGGACACGTCCGACAACGCCAGCACATCGCGATCTTCGCGCTCCAGCCAGTAGTGTTTTGTCAGGTGATCGATCTGTAACTTAACCATGGTTTTTGCGGAAGAACACAAGAAGCACAAGAGACACCAGAATCTTGCGGCTCTTGCGCTTCTTGTGTTCCTTCTTCTCTCTTATCGAAATGCCGCCTTCGCCTTCCGGTCCTGCTCGCTCTTGATGCCGGGGCCGAAAGTCTTCTCGAAGAAGCCTTCCTTCACAAGGCGGTCGACAAGGCTGTTATCAATGACCTTGTGCGCATCGAAATCCTTCAATTGAGTTGCTGCCTGTGAATTCGCCTGGTCTGTAATGGACTTGATTGCCGCAGCCATGACATAAGGAACCCGTTCCATTGCGTTGGCCTTAGCGATTTGATCGTAAATGCGCCCGACGTCGGCAGGATCCTGTTTGTCGTACGCAATGTAGGCCTTCACGGCAAACGCCTTGTCGTCATAAAAGCGTTTGATCGCCTCAGCCTGCGCCTTCATGATCAGTTCCGGCATCTTCGGATTCGCCGTCACCGTTTTTCTGGAGAACAGATACACGGTCGATGCGTAGATGTCGTTGTAATCGGCCATATTGGCAATGCTCTTGTAGCCTTGCTCTTCGAGCTTGAAATACGCCGGAGCTGTCAACAGCGTCGCATCGGCTCGTCCGCTGGTGAGTGCGACCGCACGCGCATTCGCATCCGTACCGACCGGAATCCACTGGATATCTCTGGGATTCAGACCGAATTTCCCAAGCACCGCCACTGTGTAGTTGTAGGGCGCGTCGCCGATCTGGCTTACAGCGACTCGCTTGTTCTTCAGATCCTTCGGGCTATTGATCGCCTTGGGGGCCATGAGCGAGAAAAATCCTTTGTTTGCCGTGCTGCCCATCATCACCAGCGAATTCGGATCTCTCGACGAGGCCTGCAACGCCTGCTCCATCGAAGAATTCGTCATGGCAGCCTCGCCGCTGGAAATCATGGCAACACCGAGCGTGCCGGCGCCGAAAACCAGATTCACATCGAGGCCATACTTCTGGTAGTAGCCGCCCTCTTTCGCAACGAACATCGCCCACGAAGCGCCGCTTCGTGTCGGGAAATTAATCGCCGTCTTCTGCAGTTGCCCTTGACCGACAAGCGCTGAAACCAACAAAACGACCGCAATCAACAACGTAAAGAAAATTCGTTTTGCCATAATTATCCTTTCGCCGCCTACACCTGAATCTTGAAGAGTTTCTTTGCATTGTCCTCAAAGATCATCTTCTTTTCCGCAGCGCTCAGGAAGTCGAAGCCTTCAATGATGTGCCGCGTTTCATCAAGCCACTTGCCTGTTTTGGGGTCTTTCACAGTGCCAACTCCCGGCCGCTCGGTCCCGAACAGGCAACGGTCGGCGCCCACTGTTTTAAACAGCAGAGCCAGTGCATCGGCGGAATACAAAACGGTGTCGTAGTACAGATTCCGCATCCGGTCCGAAAACCGCGGACCGCCACGCCGCAGCGAACCGGCCTCGAAACGGGCATACTGATACGGCACGGCGCCGCCGCCGTGAGACACCATGATTTTCAGGTTCGGAAAATCGTTAAACACGTTGGAATTCAGGAGAGATACCACCGCGATCGTCTCTTCGTTGATGAAGTGGAGCGAATAGGTCAGTCGCTCGGAGCGGCAGCCCGCGGAATGGATGTGTCCCGGAACGTCGAGTTCGCACATCTTTTCATAAAGCGGGTACCAGAAACGATCGCCCAGTGGCGGCGTTTCCACACCGGAGCATTCTCCGGGATCGGGATTCAACAGAAGTCCGACAAAGCCTTGTTCTTTAATACACCGCTCCAGGTAGGGCAGCACCGCCGTCGGACTGACGCCAGGAGTCAAAGGCAATCCGCAAACCCCGCGAAAGACTTTCGGGAAGAGCTTTACTTCCTGAGCAATGATGTTGTTCGTTTCTTCAGTGAACCACTGCACGAGTTTCGGGCTTTCACTGGTCATCATCTGATAGGGACGGGGCGAGATAATCTGCATATCAGTCCCGGCCTCTTTCAACTGTTGCAGGTGCGATGATCCCCCGAAGACCGGCGCATTAAGCGCTTTCGTGAGGTCCTCGTCCGTGGCAGTCACTGTCCCTCGACCGTGGCCGCCACGATGCGCCAGAAGTCCGGCTTTGTACACGTACAAACTATCGGGCGCAGTGACGTGCGCGTGTGAATCAATTACCATTTTTCCTCCAGTCGGTCATCAGACCTGAACCACGGATTCTTCGTAGCTCTTTCTGCCTTTTAACCCTTCATCAAAGATGTTCCACGATTCGATCCATTTCTGCGTCTCGTCGTACATTTCTTTCGTGTACGGAGCAAAAACGATGCGCTCTCCGGGTCCGAAGACTCGAGTGTCCATGGTCCCGTGAAACCGTTGCGGAAACTCTCGTTTGTAATAATGCGAAAAGCGCTGATGGTTCATGTCGATATCGACCTGCGCGCGCTTGAGAGCACGGTAAAACTTTTCGACATCCTGTTCGTCGACACCTTCTTTTACGATCGCCGCGACCATGAATGTGCAATCCAGAATCTTCCTGAAGCCCAGCTGCTCGGCAAAATACATCATGCCGCCGAAGAGTGTGGCCACGGGCACTTCACGATCGATAAGCAGTTCGAGTCGCTCGAATATCATGCCGCCGAAGTGGAGTTTGATTTCGTTGCGAGTCAGGATGCGCTCGAGAGCCTGGATCGTTGTGTAGTGGCTTCCGGATTGGTAGCCGACGCTGATCGGAACATTGGCGAGGTCTTGTGCTGTCTTGATATTCGACTCCGGCGGAACCATGATCCCGCACGGCAGAATAGAGTAAGCTCCCGCCCATAAGCGGCCGTGCCCGGCGGCAGCAGCCATATTGATGGTCCAGTGGCATGCCGAACTGATGTCGCAACTGCGGCCGGCTTCGATCGCCTGGTAAGCGCCCTTGATCTGATCTTTGGGTAATTCGGTTGCCGACTTGACGCTCAGCTTGGAAAAACCGGTTGACGGGATGAACTCGTAATCAAGCCCTTCATCTTTGAAGTAGCCTTTTTCTTCGGCGACCCATTCCTGGAGCCGCATGTGAGGACCAATCACAAATTTCGACATTTTCCCCCCGGGGCACTTAATACACTACTCGCGCGATTCAGTACAAGCCATTCCCCGCCTAAGTTAGGCGGGGTGCCGCGTAGCGGCGGGGCGGTCTGTTCAAAGACGCGTAGCCACCTCATGGATATCCGCGAAGCGCTCCTTTTTCAATCGGTGCGCGTCGCGAGTCTTTGTAAGGAGCGCGCTGCGCGCGTCTTTGAACAGACCGCCCCGCCTTCGCTGCGCGAAGGCACCCCGCCTAACTCAGGCGGGGAGTAGATCCGCACATCCGTCTACCAGATTCAAACTTACGGTTTCCGTCTACAAATTCAAACCGCAAATAGAAACCTACGCTTTCCCCGAATCACCAGGTACCTTGCCCGCGATTACCTCTAAAGCTTCCCTATAAGTCTTCGGGCCGTCCGGACCGAACCGGGATGAGATGCCAAGCTGCGCGCACCAGTCCTGACGCCGCGCCGCTGCTTCGGCCATGATGGGTTCGATACCCAGCGACTGCAGCGTTTCGGCGACCTCTTCCATCTCCCGCGCACGGCGTTCGCCGTGGACGACGACGCGGCCGACCATATAATCTGCGAGCCGTTGCCAATCAATTCCCGGAAAACTTTCGCTCAACGATGAGAAAACACGTTCGTCCGCACCGTACGGCGCAGACGCAAGGACGCATTCCAGCATCAAAGCTTCGAGACCCTTCACGATGATGCTGCGAAACATCTTCGTCGCCGCGGCCGTGCCGACTTTGTCGGAGATAACCTGCAGCCGCATGCCAAAAGGCGTCATCAAATCGCAAAATGCTGCCGCCGCGTTACCGCCAAGAAGCATCGCAGACCGATGGCCGTTCGGAGGAACGGGCGACATGACGGCAGCCTCGACAAAGCCAGCTCCTGAACCGGAGATGACCCGCGCCACCTCTTGCTTCAGGGCCGGAGACACGGAATTCAAATCCGCGTAGATGTGCTGCGAATTCAGGTAGGGCGCTGTCTGTTCAGCCGCTTCTCGAGCGCGGGCGCAAGTCACCGTCGAGAACAACACTCGCGCGGAATCCGCCAGTTCCCGATTCGACGAAACCAGTGGGACGCCCGCATCCACGGCACGATGCCGAACGTTCTCCGGCGCGATATCAAAAGCAAAAATCCGCGAGATCCCCGCGGATTTTAAACCTTTTGCAATGTGCGATCCGGCCTCGCCGAAGCCGACGAACCCGACAGACACTTCCATAAACCCGCGCCTACGACTCTTTCTCTAATTCGTCCACGTAACGGACGCCCAGTTCCGCGAGCTTTGTACGCAATCCATAGAAATCGACGCCCAATTCGCCGGCTTTCAGGCGCTCGCGCGTCTTCTGTTCCTTTGCAAACCGTTCGCCAGCCAGCCTTGCGACTTCGGCCGCACTCTCTCGCTTGACAACGACGACACCATCCGCATCGGCAACGATGACATCTCCAGGCCGGACAATCGCGCCAGCGCAGACAACGGGGACATTCACGGATCCGGGGCTCGCTTTGACCGTCCCCTGAGCCGAAACTGCCTTCGACCAGACCGGAAACTGCATCTCCGTAAGATCCCGGACATCGCGAACACCAGCATCGATAATCAGGCCAACGACGCCATGTGCCCGTGCCGATTCGGCAAGCAACTCGCCGAACATGCCATCGGTCGATTCGGAAGTCGTCGTCACAATAAGGATGTCACCCTGCCGGCAGAACTCAATCGCCGCGTGAATCATGATGTTGTCGCCGGGATGGCAAGAGATGGTAATGGCATTTCCGGCAGCTTTGGCGGTGGGATAGATCGGGCGCATGTACGGCCGCATCAAACCAGTGCGTGCCTGGGCTTCATGGACCGTCGCGACACCGAGATCGCCAAGGGTCTTCACGACCAGGGCATCGGTACGATTCACGTTTCGAACAACTGTGGGTTTCATAAGTCTCTGACTCTTCTCTGTGCTTCTAACCGTCTGACACTACAGAAGTATGTGCAATTTGATGAGGATTTGGTGACCGCAATTAAAATCTGTCATATCATAACGAATGCCGCGTAGGCGATTCAGCGATTCAGACTGTTATCGAACGTATGAATATGCCACACGCAACGCGCGTTCGCATAAGAAAAATCGATTAAATAAAGCGATATGCGCGCCCATTCATGAGAGGAGTTTCAATGAAAGATTCTACTGGGCCGTCGAGCCTTGCAGCGGAAGCTTATGAGTTTGTGAAACAGCGGATTCTTCAAGGGCAACTCCCAATGGGACGAGTGATTTCCCGCCGGAAAATCGCCGCCGAACTTGGCATGAGCTTCCTTCCCGTCTCGGAGGCGCTCCTCCGACTGGAATTTGAAGGTCTGCTGGAAAGCAGACCTCGGGCTGGAACACGAGTCCGTATACCCTCGCGCGACGATGTCCGTGGCCACTACGTTGTTCGGGAAGCTTTGGAAGTGCAGGCGGCCATGCTGTTCTGCAGCGGTGCAACACCCGAAGATCGCGACGGATTAGTAACGGCCGCCGTGCGGGTGGATGCGATGTCGATTTCCGATGACGGCCTGTACTTGCCCGCTCACGAAAAATTGCATCGACAAATCGCCGACGGGGCGCGCTGCCCAGCGCTGAGTCTTGCGATTGAGAAGACGCACGCTCTGGCATCAACATGGTTCTGCATCGCTCGGCCGTCCTCGGATCAGGCTCCGCCCAGGCGGCATCAAACGCTTGCGGAGGTACTGATCACCGGCACCCCGTATGAAGCCGCCGAAGCGATGCGTCAGCATGTCACTCGCGGTATGGAAAACACTTTGGATCGGCTCAAACCTTATTTCCGGATTCGAAAAGCGTACGGTAAGACTTTTTTCAGAAGCGAAAAACGGCAAAAACAGCAACTGATTCATCCATCTGCTTTGAATTAGCGGCGCTATCCATTAAGATTGCATGTTTTGCACGTAATCTATTGTCTTGGGATAGGGATCTCGACTCAAAATCGAAAATGTAGCGTGGGCTTTAGCCCGCATTCTTAGGGAAGCCGATAAATGCCAGAGCAAGTTCCCGAGGTTTTTGCTGCGTTCGAATGTGCTGTGTGTCGCGCGGGCGACCCTGGTTGGACTTCTTCAGATCATTCCCCTTATCTTTTTGGCAGCCCGGGCCGGCTGGTGTGCCGGGGTTGCGGAACCGTCTTTCCGGTGCGCAGTGGTTATCTGGATCTCCATCCCGGAGATCCGGAGCCGGTTCCTCCGATCCAGCATCTGATGCAATTCCCTCCCATTGTCGCTGTCTACGAGGGCCTCTGGAGGCCCATCGGATATTTCATCGCGAGCAACCACTCGTTTCCTAAAGACGTCGACCGGATCGCCTCCTTGATTCAACGGCGGCATGGACTGATCCTCGACCTGGCATGTGGACCTGGTAATTTCACCCGCCGCATTGCGCGCCTTGCACCAGAATCCCTTGTCGTGGGGTTCGATCTTTCTCCACAGATGCTCGAGCGAGCCGTGCGCCTGACCGTAAAAGAGGGTTTAAGAAACGTCTATTACATGCGCGGAAGCGCCCTCTCTCTTCCCTTCCGGAGCGAGTCTTTCGACGCCGTCACCTGCTGTGGCGCCCTTCAACTCTTCTCGGATCAAGATCAAGCCGTCGGCGAAATTTCCCGCGTGTTGAAGCCGCAGGGAGATTTCGTGTGCCAGACCACACTGGGCCCGCGCAAACCGCCGCTGTGGATCCGCATGGCGGACCGCATGCTCAAGTTCGGATACTTTTATCTGGATGATTTGAAGGACAGACTTTACCGGTTTAATTTCGATCTGAAGGCAGAAGAAAGGTCGAATATTAACTACATTTTCCGGGCCGCGAAATCTGAATAAGGCTGTAAGTGCGGTCTATGACCGCACGAAAGTGCGGCGGTCATAGACCAGAGCTGTCAAAATAGCGCGATTGCTGGAGTAGATCCGCGCAGCGATGTGCTGGAACGGCGCATCCCGCGCCTACATCTAATAGACCACTGTCGCTTTCCCAGGTTCCAACTTCAGTTCCTCGATGCCCCATGGCATGTCGAAGGGTTCGTTGAGGTCGGCGTCGGGATACTTGGGCTTCACGTACTTCTTGAATAAGGTCTGAATAAAAATGTTCGGCACCGGAATGCCGTCCACACGGATTTCCTGAAGATCGAATTTGCCCCGAGCCTCGTGTGCAACAAGCTTTCCTTTGAAGAACAGATTGTGCGTCCCGCCGACAACCGCATCCACCACCGGATTGCCTGTGGCGTTTGAAGTAAACGTCAGTTGTGTATCCAGACTGATCGTGTCGGTCCCCAGCTGAATGGCGGCGGAATCGATCTTGGCGGGAATATCCTCTTGCAAGGAATAGATCAAGTACGATTCCAGCTCCGCTTCAGTAACTTGCACGCGCGACGAGCCGTGTTTATGGGTTGGCGAGTTTTCTGCCGCCCTGACGGCATCGATCTTTTGTTGCAGCGACTTCGCGGCCTTCGGCGAAACTTCGAAACTCCCAGGCTCTTTAGCTGCGATGCTGCGGAACGCAACAACACCAGCGATGGCAATCACGGCAAAGCCTGCCATTCCGAACATTACAATTTTCTTCATACCTACCTGATGATGCGGAAGGAACGTGACCAACGCGTCTTCGTGAAGAAATTCGTGAACAGATCGGTGATTTGCTGGACACGATCTACCACCTCGGTTCGACGATATTCATCGGAATCCGTTTCATAGGACCAGTAGATAATCAGGCCTTTTCCTACAATCAGTTCGCGTGGAACAAATCCCCAATACCGGCTGTCAGCGCTGTTGTCGCGGTTATCGCCCATCGCAAAGTAATGATTGGGCGGCACCACAACCTCGCCGTCTTTGACAAAATCTTCATACCAGTAGGGATCTTCGTCGGCGCCGCGATAAATCCGGCCCGGCTGCGATTTGGGCGGGAAAAAATCGCGGAAAGGATCTGAGTAAGATCCCGGAGGAGCCTTATGAATCTTGTACGGTTCATTCAGAGCGACGTCATTAACAAAAACCTGCTTATCCACGATCTTGATACGATCGCCGGGAAGACCGATGGCGCGCTTGACGTAGTGCTTGGTTAAGTCTTTCGGGTACTTGAATACAATCACATCGCCCCGCTTGATGTTCTTCAGGGGCAGAATGGGATCCAGAATCGATCCGCGGGCGCCGAAGGCAAATTTATTGACGAGCAGATGATCGCCTACAAGGAGGCTGTCTTCCATCGACGGCGTGGGAATCTTAAAAGCCTGAACGATGAAGGTGGTGCCGAAAAGTGCAAGGATGACGGTGATCACCAGCGACTCGAAATATTCACGCGCTGTGGATTTTTTGTATACGGCTTCGGCCATAATTAGATTGTTTCCTGTTGGCGGGACCAAACCCGCTCGAGAGCTTGTCTGGCTGCTGCCTGTTCGGCTGCCTTCTTTGTCAAACCTACACCGTGGGCAACAGATTCGCCATCAATAATCACCTCAACCGTGAATAATTTTTGATGGTCTGGTCCCGTCTCACTCGCCAATAAATACTCTGCTCGCCCGAGATGCTTCGCCTGTACTTGTTCCTGTAATTCCGTCTTGAAATCCTTGAGTTGCCGGTCGGATTCTCCAACGTCTTCAATCTGAGGTTCGAAAAACGGCAACATGACCCGCCGCGCCTCTTCGATGCCTCCATCCAGATAGATTGCACCCAGAACGGCTTCCAGAGCATCGACCAGCAACGCCTGTTTGGTGCGGCCGCCGGTCTTCTCTTCGCCTTTACCCAGGTGCAGGTAGTTGCCCAGATTCAGGCGTTCCGCATATTTCACCAGATTTGCCGAACTGACAAAGAAGCCCTTCAATTTGGAAAGCTGGCCTTCAT
The DNA here is from genome assembly GCA_963738025.1 of uncultured Acidobacteriota bacterium. Taxonomy (GTDB): domain Bacteria; phylum Acidobacteriota; class Terriglobia; order 20CM-2-55-15; family 20CM-2-55-15; genus 20CM-2-55-15. The sequence goes on from CAVTWA010000006.1 coordinate 731,080, forward strand.
CAAGATTCGGATGCGCGCGATACAAAAAATCACTGACCAGAAAACCGAGGACTGCATCCCCCAGAAACTCCAGTTGTTCGTTGTCCAGGACGACGCGGCTCTTTTCGTTGGCATGAGAGCTGTGCGTGAGAGCTTGAGTCAGCAGCTGGAGATCTTTGAATGTGTAGCCAAGCTCTGTTTGCAGGGCCGGAAGGTCCATCATATTGAAATAAATAAGCCACGGATTGAACGGTCAGCCGCTGATGTATTCAACGCGTGGCTTATTTTACTGTCCGATCTTGGCTCCGGCGCTTTTGACGTAATCGTCGAGTCCCTGCTCGGACTTATTCTTCTGAACGTATAACTGCTTCAAGAGATCCATGGCGCTCGCTTCGGAAACGCCCTTCAAGAAAACGGATTTACCCAGCGAGTCCATTGCCTGATCTGCTTTCATATCCTGAATGTAAGCAATACCCAGACGATAGTACGTAATCGGATCTGCCGGTTTCGATTTCAGGGCGGTCAGAAATTCTTGTTGCGATGCCCCGAGCTTTTTCTGGTGCAGATAAATGAGGCCACGGGTGTAGTGGAGTTGCGAGGTAAGGTCCGCTTTAGCCTGTGGGGACATATTTGCCGCATCCGGGCTCGCCAGAAATTTCGGAAGTTGCTCCAAGGCCTCATCCGCCAATTCCTCGGCACGCTTCATCTGTTTGGTTTTCTCCTCCTCGTTGGTTGGAGGCCGTTCCGCCATGACGTTGGAAAGGATTGCCAGGGTATTGAGGTCATCGGGCTTGAAACCCAATGCTTTATCACCCCATTCGATCACTTTGGCGGCGTCATTGAGCTGCTGATAACCGGTGATGATCGTTTGATACAGCGCCAGAATCCGCCCTTCGGATTGATTCATGAACGCCTGAAACTGAGGAGAGTTTTTGTCGAGAAAAATGGCGTTCTTATCCTTTTTCCGAACGGCCTCTTTGTCTTTTTCGGACAGTTTCGAATCGGCGTCGGCTTTCGCGACCAACTTCTCGCCGAACTTTACCGTCGCATCGATGGCTTGTTGCGCAGCGTCGACAGCTTCCTTCGGCTTGCCCATCTGCCCATATGCGGCTACACGAAACGTCTGGGCATAAAGGACGAAGTCCGAATTGGGATATTTCCCGATAAACCCTTCTGCAAGTTCGACCTTCTTAGCGGGCGTCTGTTCGTTCTGCACGGCCATGAAGGAATCGAACTCCTCCTTCGACTGCGCGACCGGACCAACATTCTGGGGCGCGGGAGCCTGTTGTTGCGGTTGTTGCTGCTGGTTTCTGCGCCCTTGCGGTTGTCCCTGCTGTTGCCCGGCAGCCAAGGTGGAAGCGGTGAGGGTCAGAGCGAAAATCATCGCCCCCCAGGCCGCTGCCTTTCTCATACTCATGCGGAAAGTCTCCTTATTTATCATTAGCGGGAACCGAATTTTATACCAATTGCGGGCGCCTTCGCCTGAATTTCGCGATACGATAGGAGGCTTCATGCACTCATAAATTGCTTCAGGAGGACACCCGATGAAAATCTGTATGGTTGGGACCGGCGCCTTCGCGAAAAAGCATCTGGACGCGTTGAAGCGGATCAAAGATGTCGAAGTCGTCAGCCTTCACGGACGTACACCCGAGACCACAAAAGAAATTGCGGCCAGATACGGCATTCCGCACTGGACCACCAATTTTGACGAAGCCATCGCCAGGCCCGAAGTCGATGCTGTCATTCTAACCTCCCCCACCCAGGTCCACACCGAGCAGGGCGTCAAATGCCTGCGCGCGGGAAAACACGTCGAAATCGAGATTCCGATTTCGGATTCATTGGCGGACGCCGAAAAAATCCTGGCTGCTCAGAAAGAAACAGGGCTCATCGCCATGGGCGGCCACACCCGCCGCTTCAACCCCAGCCATCAATGGATTCACAAAAAGATTCAAGCCGGAGAACTGAAGCTGCAGCATCTCGTGGTGCAGACGTTCTTTTTTCGGCGAACCAATATGAACGCGGAAGGCAAACCCCGGAGCTGGACGGATCACCTGCTGTGGCACCACGCCTGTCATACCGTCGATATCTTTCATTACCAGACCGGACAAACCGCCTCGGAAGTCGGCGCCATGCAGGGTCCCATTCATCCGGAACTGAAGATCGCCATGGATATGAGCATTCAGATGAAAGTCCCGACCGGCGCCATCTGTACACTAGCTCTCTCCTTCAACAATAACGGCCCCCTCGGAACATGGTTCCGATACATCTGTGACAACGGCACATACATCGCCCGCTACGATGAACTCGTGGATGGAAACGAAAAGCCGATGGACGTTTCGAAGGTCGATGTGTCGATGGACGGCATCGAATTGCAGGATCGCGAATTCATCGCCGCCATCCAGCAAAAACGCGAACCCAACGCCAGTGTCGCGCAGGTACTGCCGGCCATGCAGGTGTTGGATCGCCTGGAAAGATCGCTAAAATAGACGAAAAAGATCAGCCACAAAAAGGCACCAAAAAGCCCATAAGGGAACAAGGCTTTTTGGAAGAAACGACAAACGTCCTTTCCTGTTTGTCCGAGTTGATTTTTCGTCAGGTATAGAAATCGGGGAAAGTCCCCGCCTAACTTAGGCGGGGAATATCTGCACTTATCCGAATACGATAGTCGGTTGCCGCGTAGCGCGCTAGCCTTTTTGTGGCTAATCTTTTTTGCAGTTATCGCCGTAAGCCTTCTGCACGCCCTGATTCGCAGCGGCCAGAGCATCCTGCGAATTGTCCCCGACCTTGACTGCCTGCTGGTAATACTCGACGGCCTTGTCGCGATTGCACTCGAGATCGGAAATGCGGCCAAGATAGATGTACGACCAGACCTTCATTCCGGGCTCGGCGGACGTACTGTGGACGGCGCGATCGAAGTGTTGTTTGGCTTCCTCGCTGTAACCAACCCTGCTGGCAACGAGTCCCAAACCATACTCTGCGGCTCCATTGCTGCCATCGAAATCGGACAGAACACGCTCGAACAAATTCCGTGCTTTAACCATGTCGCCGCCGTTGAAGGCAGTTTGCGCCTGCTTGAGAAGATCACCGACAGGATTCGGTTCAGGCTCCGGCGGTGCCTGCGGTACTTCTGCCCTCGCAACCGACTTCTGAGGCACCGGGATTTTCGAAAAAGTATCGCGAAATCGCGATTCTTCAGTTCTTAACTGGATATTCCGGGCCATCTGGAGAAAACTGTCGGGCAAGGAAACATCGGATCTCTCATAACCATCGAGCACGCTGTAGAAATAGGGGGTCAGCAGGAGTCCGGCACGATAGAAGGTATCAATACTTTCTTTCGCGCGAGTTGCGGGAATTTTATCCATCCGAAGTTCAAGGGCTCGGATGAAAGATTCGGCGACCATGACGTGAGCCTCGGACGTATAGAGCGCATCCACTCCCTGCGCACCCTTCAGGAGCTCCAGAATCTGCACCGCATTCGGAATCTTCGCCATATTCGAAATGACGAGCGTATCGATCTGAAAATGCAGATAGGCATGCCGGATGTCATCCGTTCTGGGAGCCGACGAATCGCCGATAATGACGTAATAGCTGTTCTGGTTACTGCGAACATTCACCGTATTCATCGGCGCTGCAAGTTCCAGATAAATCGACATTCCGCGCCCGGTGTTGCTTCCAAGCGGAATCCGCATGTAAGAATCGGTCCGCACAATCAACTCGCGCAGAACCGGAGCAATTTGCGCAATCTTCCGATCGTAATCCGCACGAACTTCCAGCGCATGCCTGCCTAAATGCGCTTTATCGTAGTACTCGCGCATCAGGTCGGCAAAGCCGATCACGGAACGCGCATCCGGCGGCATGTTTTCTTCACGGGTCAGCGGCTTTAAGGCCGGCGGATCGGAAAGATTTACGGCCAGCGAGATGTATTTCGCCAGCTGACTTTCGTCGGATTGATTACCCTTTTTCGCCGAATAAAACGCCTTAAGACGCTCAATCAGTTCCGGATCGACTTCAGACGGATATTTCCGGACCGCCTCTCGAACGGCATGGTATTGCGGGCCCAATTCAACATCGAATCCCGCCGCATTAAGCGCCGCCATTGTCGTAAACAGCCGCAAGTCGCGGGTGACGGTGACGTTGGTACCTTGCGAAAACGCTGGAATTACTAGACAGATGGCTATCAACAGAGCTGACAAGAACCGGGGGAACATCCGGCAATAATACCAGAATCCTGATGTTGTAGGCGCGGTCTGTGACCGGGCGAAGTACACTGAGCGAATGCAGTTTGGTATCTCCACGCAGATTTATCGAGGCCAGCCGGTCACCGTCGATCTCCTCGAGTCCATTCGTAAAGCCGGCTATAACCGATTGGAATTGTTCTGTAATCGCCCTCACCTGGACTTCCACAACCGGGCGCTGTTGCGTGCGATCGGCCGCTGGTTCCAGGAAAATGCCCTTCCGGCTCCCGGGCTCCATCTGCCTTTCGTGGAAAACGTCGGCCCCACGCAACGAATCTGGATCTCGGTTCTCGAGCCCGAGCGGCGAGATCGCGAGACGGCACTCGACGAAATCAAGCGCGCGCTCGAACTGTCCGATTACGTGCCGCTGGATTACGTCGTCATGCACCTCGGAAACCCTAAAGAGAAGTTCACTCCGCTGTCCTTTGAGTATGCCTATGCGGCAATCGCCCAAATTCGCTCTTTTGCCGGCGTCGAGATCCTGCTGGAGAACATTCCAAACGAAATCTCGACCCTGGAACGAATCGAAGAATTCAAACGCTTGTCAGAAGTGCCGGAGATCGGAATCTGCTACGACACCGGTCACGGTCATATACAAGGCGTGAACGCCGCCTTTGAGAACATTCGCACCACACACGTTCATGACAACAACGGCGAAAAAGATGAACATCTCTGGCCGTTCGAAGGAACACTGGACTGGCCGGCTCTCGTTGAAAGACTCGTGCTCGCAAATTACAAAGGTCCGCTCATGTTTGAAGCACGCGGGGAAGAGTTATCTAAGGGGCACGAGGTCATGAGCCGCCTCGAAGAACTGTGGCATGAGGCCGAGAACTCGATTGAAGAGTACCGGCTGAAATATCGAGGGGAAAGATAAGCCACGAATTGAACGAATTAAACGAATTGAATTCGTTAAATTCGTTCAATTCGTGGCTTATCCTATCCCCTTAAAACTTGGCCCAACGTGGAACGCGAGGGAACGGGAGCACGTCGCGGATATTGCCCATTCCGGTGATATACATCAAGGCGCGCTCGAAACCGAGACCAAAACCGGCGTGGGGTACGGTGCCGTACTTTCGAATGTCGAGATACCACTGGTAGTCTTCGATATTGCGGATTCCCATATCGCGCATTCTTCCCAGGAGCACGTCGTACCGCTCTTCGCGCTGGCTGCCGCCGATAATTTCTCCGACCTTCGGTACCAGGACATCCATCGCGCGGACGGTATTGCCGTCTTCGTTCATGCGCATGTAAAACGCTTTAATCTTTGCCGGATAATCGAACAGGATGACGGGTTTATTGAAAACCTTTTCAGTTAAATACCGTTCGTGTTCGGACTGAAGGTCGAGGCCCCAACTGACCGGATACTGGAACGGCTCCTTCGATTTCTCCAGAATCTTAATCGCTTCGGTATAGGGCAATCGTTCAAACTTGGAACCAACGACAGCTTCCAGCGTCGCGCGGACCTCTTTGTCGACCCATTGCCCGAAGAACTCCATCTCATCCGTGCACTTTTCCAGTGCATAGCGGAAGAGATATTTCAGGAAATCCTCGGCGACATCCATGTTGTCTTCGAGTTCCGCCCATGCCATTTCCGGTTCAATCATCCAGAATTCAGCGGCATGGCGGCTGGTGTTGGAATTCTCCGCGCGGAACGTCGGGCCAAAGGTGTAGATATCCCCAAGCGCCGTTGCGACGAGTTCGCCTTCGAGCTGCCCTGAGACAGTCAGATACGACTCAGCGGCAAAAAAATCGGAATCCCAGTCGATCTTTCCCTCTTTTCTGGGAAGGTTTTCGAAATCAAGTGTCGAGACGCGGAACAGGTTCCCGGCGCCTTCGCAATCGGAAGCCGAGATGATCGGCGTATGGATGTAGTAAAAACCCCGTTCCTGAAAGTAACTGTGAACGGCATACGCCATTCTGGAACGGATACGATTCACGGCGCCGAACGTGTTCGTGCGCGGTCGGAGGTGCGCGATTTCCCGAAGAAATTCCATCGTGTGCCGCTTTTTCTGCAAGGGATAACTCGTATCGGCCGCACCCACAAGATCTATCTTTGAAACCGCAATCTCGTATTTCTGGCCCTTGCCGCCGGACGGTATCAGCTTGCCCTCCAGCCGCACCGATGCCCCCGTCAGAATTTGCTCTAAGAGCGGGAACCTTTCCGGTTGCTGGACGACGCCTTGAATATTTTTCATCGACGAGCCGTCGTTGATCTCGATGAAAGCGACCTCTTTTGAACTGCGAACCGTCCTGACCCAGCCCAGTATGATGACGTCGGAGCCAACAGGAACCGCGTCATCGATCAGGATTCGAGCCACCTTCGTGCGCGTTTTATAGTCCATACTTAAATCCTTCCCTGATCCTACAATAAGATATGCAGAAAATATCGATCGTTGGCGTGCCAATGGATCTCGGAGCGGATCGGCGCGGGGTGGACATGGGGCCGTCGGCCCTGCGATATGCAGATCTGAACGAAAAACTTCAGGCGCTGGGATACGAGGTGCAGGACCTCGGGGATCTCGACGTGATCATCCAGGAAACGCACCACTTTGGAGACCCAAAAGCAAAATACCTCAAAGAAATCGCCGACGCCTGCGGTCACCTTGCAAACATGGTCCTGGAAATCCGGCAGGAACAGCGGACGCCTCTGGTTCTCGGCGGGGATCACTCGATTGCCGTCGGCACCGTATCTGGAGTTTCGGAAAGCTTCCGCCGGCAGGGACAAAATATCGGATTGCTCTGGTTCGACGCTCATGCCGATTTCAACACCCCTGAAATCTCACCCAGCGGAAACGTTCATGGGATGCCGATGGCCGCGATCATGGGCTACGGTCCGATCGATTTGACGCACATTTTTGGTTTCTCGCCGAAAATCCGGCCGGAACACGCTGTCCAGATTGGAATTCGTGAAGTCGATCCTGAGGAACGGCAGCTCGTCAAACAATCCGGCATTCGCGTCTTCACCATGAAGGAGATCGACCGCCGCGGCATCGGCGCCGTTATGGACGAAGCACTCTCCATCGTCACAAAAAATACCGCCGGATTTGCCGTGACCCTTGACGCGGACTTCCTCGACCCATATGAATCTCCTGGAGTGGCGACTCCTGTACGCGGCGGCGCGGATTATCGTGAGGCGCACCTTGCCATGGAGATGATCGCGGATACGAACAAGATGGTGTCGTTCGAAATAACCGAAATCAACCCCATCCTTGACGTCCATAACAAGACGGCACAGTTCGGGACGGAATTGATCCTCTCCGCGTTCGGGAAACAGATCTTATAAACATGCCGGCGGAAACATCCACACTGAAGAGCGTCCTCGAAACCTATACCCAGGAGGGCGTTCTCTACGAAAAACTCGAGAATGGCAAGCTGCGCTGTTTCGCGTGCGGCCACCGTTGTGTCATTTTCGACGGGCTTGATGGCATCTGCCGGGTCCGGTTCAACCGCGGCGGCAAACTCCTCGTACCCCACGGATATGTCGGCGGCCTGCAGTTGGATCCGGTCGAGAAAAAGCCGTTTTTCCACGCGCTGCCGGGATCCCTTGCAATGAGCTTCGGCATGCTCGGCTGCGATTTCCACTGTGGATACTGCCAGAACTGGGTCACCTCGCAGGCGCTGCGTGATCCGTCTGCTATTGCTTCACCTTATCAACTCACGCCGGAACAGTTTGTTTCGCTGTCCGTCAAACAAGGCGCGAAGATTGTCACCAGCACCTACAATGAGCCGCTCATCACGAGCGAATGGGCCGTCGAAATATTTAAGAGCGCCCGGCGCGCCGGGTTGAAGACATCTTACGTGTCTAACGGTAATGGAACTCCGGAAGTGCTGGACTACATCAAACCCTGGGTCGATTTTTACAAAGTCGATCTTAAGAGTTTTCAGGACCGCAACTATCGCAAACTCGGCGGCCTGCTCAACAACGTCCTCGATACGATCCAGCGGCTTCATGCGATGGGCTTCTGGCTCGAGATCGTCACGCTGCTGATTCCGGGTTTCAACGACAGCAGCGAAGAGCTGCGCGAGATGACGCGATTTCTGGTGAGCACTTCGCCCGACATCCCGTGGCACGTCACTGCCTTCCATCAGGACTACAGGATGACGGAGCCCGACGATACGCCGGCCGCCACGCTGCTCCGCGCGGCGGAAATCGGCAAAAGCGAGGGACTGCATTTCGTCTATGCCGGGAATTTGCCAGGTCGCGTAGGCAATTGGGAAAACACCAATTGTCCTGGGTGTGGTGAAGTGCTGGTCGAGAGATCCGGATATCGGATCCGTTCAATGCGGATCAGGAATGGGGCTTGCCCGAAGTGCTCCCGGCAAATTCCCGGAGTCTGGAATTAACCTCCCCAACTTGCCGGCGCGTAGCGGACAGATCTCCGGAGTTGTCGATGACAAAGTCCGCGTACTTCACTTTCTCACTCAGAGGCATTTGAGATCGAATCCTGGCATCGATCTGCTCATCGGTTAAGTGCGGCGAACGCTCGCGAAACCGCCGCTTCTGGACCTCGGGACTACAGGTCACCACCACCAGCTTGTCGTAGTTCTTGTATGTGCCCACTTCAATCATCAAAGCTGCATCGACGATTGCAATCCCGGTCGGATCCTGCGCGGCCATTTCCTCGAGAAATTCCCTTTGACGTTGAATAACAGCAGGGTGGACGAGGCTGTTCAGCTTCTGCCGTGCTTCGGGATTTTTAAAGACTATGTCCCCAAGGACTCCCCGATCGATCGTGCCGTCGGGCGCCAGTATTTGATCGCCGAATTCACGCACGACAGCTTTGTGGACCGGCTGCCCCGGTTCGAGTAATCGATGCGTCACGCGATCGGAATCGAGCAAGTGGCAACCGAGTTCGACGAACATCGTTCCGACCGTACTCTTGCCGCTTGCAATCCCGCCGGTGAGCCCTACGCGCAGCATGGACCTGACTTGACGGTATGTAATTGTGGGACGAAAAACTCCCCGCCTAAGTTAGGCGGGGTGTCTGCGCGAAGCGCAGACGGGGCGGCGCGGAGCGCGAGCCCGATAGGGCGAAGCCTAAATATCTGTTCAAAGTTCGCGCGCAGCGCGCTCCATACAGATATCCGCGAAGCGCTCCACATATATGAGCGCCGCTGCGCGCTTGACTTTGAACAGACCGCCCCGCCTTCGCTTCGCGAAGGCACCCCGCCTTACTAAGGCGGGGAATAAGAGCGCAATAAGACGCCCCATCTACAGCCCCCGCCGCATCTTTGCCGCGCGCACCGTGTTCTTCATCAACACCGCAATCGTCATTGGGCCCACACCGCCGGGCACCGGCGTGATCAGGGACGCCACTTCCTTAACACCCCGCTCGTCCACATCTCCCGCCCAGATATATCCGCGCTTTTCGAAATCTTTCAACCGCGCTTCGTCATCCCCGAACAGCCGTTTGACCTGCGCCACATCCGATACCTGATTCGTACCGACGTCGATCACGACGGCGCCGGGTTTGATCCAATCTCGCGTCACCAGGGCGGTCTTTCCGATTGCGGCCACGACGATATCCGCCTGCCGCGTGACCTCTGCAAGATTCTTCGTTTTCGAGTGGCAAATCGTGACTGTCGCATTCGCGTGCAGGAGCAGAAGGGCTTGCGGTTTTCCGACATCGTCACTGCGGCCAAGCACCACCGCGTGGGCTCCCTCCAGTTTGACATTCGAGCGGCGCAGGAGCTCCATGACTCCCGAAGGCGTGCAGGCGACCAGCGTCTCATGCCCAAGCACCAGAGAACCGACGTTGGCAGAATGAAATCCGTCAACATCCTTCCGCGGATCGACACCTTCGAGGATGGCATGCTTTTGAACCTGTTTTGGCAGAGGCAACTGAACCAGAATGCCGTCGATCGCATCGTCCTCGTTCAGCTTGCGGACCTCAGCGAGCAACTGCCCGGTCGTTACCGAGCTTGGAATCGTCAGCTTCCGGCTGTAAATTCCCAGCTGTTCGCATGTTCTGGCCTTCATGTTCACGTAAGCGGACGATGCGGCATCCTCCCCCACAAGAACCACTGCCAGGCCTGGCCGAATTCCCCTCCCTTTCAAGGCTTGAACTTCGGCGGCGACCTCACGTTTAATGTCTTCAGCGATCTTAGTACCGTTAATAAATGAAGCCGTCATTATGGCTTTCATCATACACTGATGCTGATGTCTTTCGTCCTGACACTGCTTCTAGTTTTAGCTGGTAGTGCGTTCGAATCCACCATCGATAAGGCGTTCACAAACATCCAGAATAGTGATTGGCTGAGTGCCGGTTCCGCGCTCGATGACGCTTACAATTCCGACCCGGCGGCGTTCGAGGCCAACAACTTCCACTACCTTCGCGGGCGCATTGCCGAAAGTCAGAATGACTGGCAACGGGCGACGAGACGAGTTCAAGCAAATCGGCCCGGAGAACCCGCTGCGTGCCCTGGCCTCCTGGCATGCAGCCCGCGCATCGATCCGGCTGCACGACGAAGCTGCGGCCGAGTCTTTTCTGTCGTCCCTGCCTCCCGCATTTCCACCGGAACTGAGAGCTCAACTCGCGCGCGATTCAGGCGCAGGACTGGCACAGAAAATCTACCTGGATCTGAGTACTCGCGAAGCTCGCTTCCAGCGCGTCAAGGCAACGGGTAACACGGACTCTCTCTGGTCCTTGATCCGCGAAAGCAAGGACGACGATGTCGCCATCGACAGCGCGCGATTGCTCGCAGCCTCAGCCAGTTCGCCGGGCGACCTCATGCAACTGGCCGAAGTCTTCACCAATCACCGCGTCTTCGATGAAGCGCTTCCGCTTTACAGCAGAGCCTCCACCGATCCGATGCTGGCTGCAGAGGCGCGGTACCAGATTGCCCGCATTCATTTTCAGCAGGAAAACTATCCGCTTGCGCTCGAGGACTACCGATCGATCTCAAAGGATTTTGATGGAACCGACTGGCAGAAAGAGTCGGACTATCAAATCGCCTCCTGCTATTGGCGCCTGAACGATTACAAGAATTCCGAAAAGGCTTATCTCGATTACATTCGAAAGTACGGCCACAACGGAATGGAAGAAGCGGCCACGCGGAATCTGGCCGATGTCTACCGCGTGCTCGGAGAAAATCAAAAAGCCGTTGCGCTGCTCGATCGCGCACTCGCCACGCAGTTGTCCGTCTCGACCCGGCAAGTATTCCTCTTCACCAAGGCCAAGATCCTCTACAGCCAGAAACGATATGCTGCCGCGCTCGTTCTGTTCCAGCAACTGGGACGGACAAAACTCCGCTCCGCACCAGGCAGCGCCACCACAGAAGAGATCCAGTATTTTCAGGCACTGTGTAACGCAAAATTAGGCAATAAAACCGCCGCCGATCTCATCTGGCGCAAACTGGCACACACGGACTCGTATTATGGTTTGCGCTCCGCTGGTCATCTGAGCAAGACGAGCAGCAACAGCGGTCCCGCGATGTGTTTACCCCAACCGGATTTGCTGCTGAAGCCCGTTCAGCAGGATTTAGATACATTGCGTCATCCGCTGCGCACGGCGTTGGATCCGGCCGCAGACCCGGTTTCCGAATTGGTCTTCTTACGGCTGTGGGATGAAGCGGCATATTGGCTGGATCGTTCGGAGAACCGCACGCCACGGCGCCTGGCGGCCGAGATCTCGTATCTGGGCGGACAATACGACCGCGCCATCTCGCTCGCCGATCGGCTCCCGCGAAGCGACGCGACGCGCCCGCTGGTGTACCCGGCCGGTTACCGGACGGTGATCTGCGATGCTGCGGAACGGTTCAAGGTTGATCCCTTATGGCTGCACGCCATCATCTGGCAGGAGAGCAAGTACAATCCCAATTCCAGGTCCGGCGCCGCGGCGCGTGGCCTGATGCAGTTCATTCCGGACACCGCCAATGCCGTCGGCGTAAAGATCGGGTTAGGCACCGTCTCACTGGAAAAGCTTTTTGATCCAGCCGTCAGTATTCAGCTCGGCGCCGCTTATTGGGCATTCCTCATGGATAAATTCAAATCGCCCGAACTGGCACTTGCGGCCTACAACGGCGGCCCGGACAACGTCGAACGCTGGCTGAACAAGTCGTCCGATCCCGAACTCTTCGTGTCGGATATCGGTTTCGTGGAAACGAAGAAGTACGTCATGTCGGTGGTTACCGCGCATGCGGCGTACGTCTCGTTGCAAAATTAGAATAAGCCACGAATTGAACGAATTTAACGAATTGAATTCGTTAAATTCGTTAAATTCGTGGCTTATTATTCTTCCCGGAATCGATAAAGCTTCCGAGGATTAGCAACAAGAATTTCGCGCAACACGTTCGGATCGCGATGCGCCACCGGCCAGATCCAGAAGTTCGCAATCTCCCCGTCATTCGGCATCTTGTTCGGCGGATTTCCCCGCCCCGTCACAATAACGGTATTCATATTCGGACGCGGCCGATCCGTCCCGCTGATCACATTGCCCGGGAAGTGCCGCAGCAATTCATGCGCAAACGGCAGAGCTGTGCCCCAATCCTCTGGCCTCGCGGACCGCGTGTATCGATCGGGCGACGTCAGTTTCCAGAAGATGTCGTTCCGGCTTGCCCCCAATTCCAGCAAGCGCTGAAAGTAATCATTCTTCTCAACCGGCACATTCACATCCGGCCGCCCCATGTGATCGATGATCACGGGAGTCGGCAACGAGCGGATCAACGGCCCCATGATCTCAAAAGTCTCCGGCAGAAAATAAAGGTCGACATGCCAACCCAGCGGCTGGATCTTTTGCGCGATGCGCTGAATGACGTCCGCAGGCGTCGTTTCGCTCGCGATGTGAGGCAGGAACGCGAAGCGAACCCCGCGGACGCCCACCGCGTCGAGACGGCGCAGTTCGTCTGACGTGACATTTTCGTCGACACTGACCACGCCGGCGGCTCTGCCTTCGAGGTGCTCGAGCGCGTCGGCAACGACCGCGTTATCGGTGCCATGGCACGTGGCCTGCACCACCACAAAACCCCAGAAACCGATCTTGTCGATGAGGATTTCCTTCTGCTCCTGCCAGGTCGCCGCGAATGGCTGATACTTCGATTTTGGCGACAAAGGAAACCGGTCGAACGGACCGATTACATGCATATGGGCATCGATTGCGCCCTCCGGCATTGAGAAAATCAGGGGCGCGGGATTTCCGTCTTGCTTCACATAGGGTTCGCTGCTCATATGGGGAGTATAATCCGGGAATGATCCGAAGACTGACTCAACTATGGGTGCTGACGTGTGTCTTCACGGCGGTTGCAATTGCACAGCAAAAGGGGGGCGGCGGAAATGCGCCACCGGCGCCAGCGCCTCAGCCGGGTGGCAATCGCCCAACAGTCGTCAGTCCGCAACCCACACCCGCGCCGGCACCCACTCAGAACATCGTGATCAGTGGCCGCATTATCGCCGAAGACAACCTTGATTTTCCCATGATCGAAGTACGTCTCGAATACGATGGCGGACAGCCCATCGGCTTCGCATACACCAATTCCAGCGGTGAATTTACTTTTCAAGGGCAGCCCATTCAAATGGATCAGAGCGTATACGTCGCCGTCAAGTTGGACGGATATAAGCCGCATCGCGAACGCCTGGAGGGGCTGAGTACGAATGGTTTCGGCGGAATATTGACCATTTTTCTCGAACGTGAGAACACCGTTCGAGTCGAAAGATCCGGTGCAGCGATCGTCGATGTAAAACAACTGCGAGTTCATGTTCCAGGGAAAGCGGTCGACGAATACGAGAAGGCGTTGAAGGATTCGTCAAAAGGCAATTCGAGCAGTGCCGTCGAACGGCTGGAACGGGCGATCAAAATGGCCCCGGATTTTTATGAAGCGCAGAACACGCTGGGAATACAGTATCTGAAACTGCAGAAGTATGACGATGCGGAAACTGCATTGCTCCGCGCCACCGAGTTAGGCCCGAAGGCGGCAGAACCGCTGATCAATCTGGGCATGCTTTATTATCAGCGCGGCGAAACACTGACCGATTCCGGCAAACCCGACGAGGCGACCGCGAACTTCCAGAAAGCAACGAACGTCCTGGAACAATCCGTCCAATTGAGTCCGCTCTCTGCGCCCGCACACAGTTACCTGGGGGCAGCGCTGTACAAGACCGGTGTTTATGACCGTGCCGAATCGACCCTCCATCGCGCGCTGGAACTCGACGACCAACAGCATGATGCCCGTCTGATGCTGATCAACGTCTACGTGAAACAGACCCGCTATGAGGACGCGCTCGGATTGATCAAAACATATCTCGTCAAGAATCCGAAAGCTCCCCAACGCCCGGCGCTGGAGAGGATACAGGGCCAGCTCGAGGCAGGTCGGCAGAAGTGATAAGGAGCGCTTCGCGGATATCTATAAGGTCGCTGCGCGTCTTTGAACAGATATTTAGGCTTCGCCCTACCGGGCTCGCGCTCCGCGCCGCCCCGCCTCGCTGCGCGAAGGCACCCCGCCTGACTCAGGCGGGGAATGGCATGCCTGTCAAGGACTACATTCTTGAGATGTCGTTGTTACGGACTAACGAGGGCAGCGTCATTCCCCGCCTAAGTTAGGCGGGGTGACTTCGCGAAGCGAAGGCGGGGCGGTCTGTTCAAAGCCCGCGCGCAGCGCGATCCTTATAGATATCCGCGAAGCGCTCCTTTTCCCCACCCCTCACAACAACTCATACCCCGGCCCGTCGCCGCCTTGAGGCGTCACCCAGTCAATCACTTCGTACGGATCCATAATGTCGCAGGTCTTGCAGTGGACGCAGTTGGAGAAGTTGATCTGCAGGTGCCGGCCCTGGCCATTTTCGGCCATCTCGTACACCGCGGCCGGGCAAAAGAACTGACACGGATTCCCATACTCCTGCGTGCATCGGGGATGACAGATATCCGGCTGCAGGATATGCAGGTGACAGGGTTGATCCTCGTCGTGCGCCGTCCCGGAATTGTAAACATCCGTCAGCTTGTCAAATGTGAGCTTCCGGTCGAAGGGGTGCGGGACAGCCGGCGGAGCATCCCCGTGGTAATAATCCCGCAGCTGCCGCATGCGCGTGTGGCCGGGCCTGTTCCGGTATCGATTATGCAGGCCTCGTCCACCAGTCATCATCTGGAGACCCGTGTGGATCATTCCCGAGAAAAAGCCATGTTCGAACGCCTGGTGGAAATTCCGCACCTTCCACAGCTCTTCCTTGACCCAGCTCTTTTCGACGAGGTCCTGGAACCGGCTCAACCGCTGCGCCGAAAAATCATTCGCTTGAATCGCTTCATACGCTGCCTCGGCCGCCAGCTGCCCGGTCTTGAATGCAAGATGTATCCCTTTCAGCCGCATCGCATTCAGGAAGCCCGCGGCATCTCCAACAATCAAGCCTCCGTTGAAGTAATACTGCGGCAGCGCCCAATAACCTCCCTCCGGAATCGACTTCGCGCCATAGGAGTAAAGCGAACCGCCATCGAGAATACTTCTTATATAAGGATGTGTTTTGAAATCCTGAAAGCGCTCGTGCGGGTCAACGCGAGGATCCAGATAATCCAATCCAATCACGAATCCAATGGAAACGCGCCCATCCGCCATGTTGTAGATGAATCCGCCGCCGAACTCTTCATTGCGCAGCGGCCATCCCATCGTGTGAATGACCCGTCCGCCGGTGCTCTTCTCTTTCGGGACATCCCACACTTCCTTGACACCGACAGCAAAGACCTGAGGATTCCTGTCCTTGTTCAGGTTGAATTTTCGGATCAGATGCTTGGTCAAGGATCCGCGGGCCCCTTCAGCCAGGATGGTGATCTTTGCGCGAATATCGATTCCCGGTTCAAAGTTCGCCTTTGGTTTCGCGTTTCTATCGATGCCTTTATCGCCGGTCCGCACACCGACAACGCGGTCGTCCTCGAACAGCAACTCGGCGCCGGAAAATCCCGCAAAGATATCGACGCCACTCTGTTCCACCTGCTCGCCGAACCAGCGCGAAAATTTGTTGAGCGAAATAATGTAGTTGCCGTGGTTCTGAAGGGGAGCGGGAATGATGGGCAGACCAAATTTGCGGCTTTTGGTCAGAAAGAGAACATGATCTTCCTCGACCGGCTTCTCGATCGGCGCGCCGCGTTCCTTCCAGTCCGGCATCAGCTCGTTGATGCCGCGAGGATCCATCACGGCGCCGGATATGATGTGGGCGCCGATCTCCTTGCCTTTCTCGAGAACGGCAACGGAGAGATCTTTATTCAGTTTTCGAAGTTGATAAGCGGCGGCAAGACCGGCCGGCCCACCGCCCACGATCAGAGCGTCGACTTCCAGAACATCGCGCTGAGCCATATATTAAGATTAGCCACGAATTTAACGAATTGAACGAATTTAATTCGTTTAATTCGTCAAATTCGTGGCTAATCTTCTTCGTATCTCTTAAACAGCAGCGAAGCGTTGGTACCACCGAACCCGAATGAATTCGACAGCGCGTACCGGATATCCGCCTTACGCGCCTTGTACGGCACGTAATCGAGATCGCAATCCGGGTCGGGCGTTTCGTAGTTGATCGTTGGAGGAATGATCCCGCGCTGGACAACCAGTGACGTGATACCGGCTTCGACGGCGCCGGCGGCGCCCAGAAGATGCCCGATCATCGATTTTGTCGAACTGACCGCCAGCTTTCGCGCATGCTCTCCGAAAAGTCGTTTGATCGCCATGGTTTCGATGCGATCGTTCGGCGGCGTCGAGGTGCCATGCGCGTTAATGTATTGCACTTGTTCCGGTTTGAGTCCGGCATCGGTTATCGCGTTCGACATGACGCGATGCGCACCGTGGCCGTCGTCCGGTGGAAGCGTGATGTGATAGGCGTCTCCACTCATGCCGTACCCGACCAGCTCGGCGATGATCGGGGCGCCCCGCTGTTTTGCGAGATCAAGTTCCTCGAGGATCAGGACGCCGGCGCCCTCACCGACAACGAAGCCGTCGCGGTCCTTGTCGAACGGCCGCGAAGCGCGCTGCGGCTCTTCGTTGCGGGTGGATAAAGCCCGCATGGCGGCAAACCCGCCGACGCCCATCGGCGTTACCGCGGCTTCGGAACCACCGCAGATCATGACGTCGGCATCCCCGCGGGAGATCACGCGAAACGCATCGCCGACAGCATGCGCCCCGGATGAGCACGCCGTGCAGGGCGCCGAGTTCGGCCCGCTCGCGCCGAGACGAATGGATACCTGCCCTGCCGCAAGATTGATAATGCTGGATGGAATAAAAAATGGAGAAATTTTGCGCGGGCCGCCTTCGAGAAATGCCTGATGTTCACGCTCGATGATCGTGAATCCGCCAATTCCCGACCCGATGAATACGCCGGCTCGCTCGGAAAGTTCCGGCGTAATCGTCAAACCGGCCTGCTTCGTCGCACTTTCGGCCGCAGCGACAGCGTAGTGGATGAACAAATCCATCTTCTTGACGTCTTTTTTTTCAAACCACTGGAGAGGATCGAAGTTTTTAACTTCGGCAGCAATCCTGGTGGAAAACTGCGTGGTATCGAAACGGGAAATCATCGAAACGCCGCTGCGCCCTTCGCAGAGACCTTTCCATGTCTCTTCAGTACCCGTCCCCAGCGCGGTTACCAATCCGACGCCGGTGACCACAACTCTTCGTTTTTGCAAAATCAAAACCTCAAAAGTGCGGGCAGACCCGCGCTGCAATTGCGACAACTGGTGACTACGATTTCGGCAGGTGGCCCTCGATATAGTTGATGGCGTCTTTTACGGTCGCGATCTTTTCGGCGTCTTCATCCGGAATTTCCATCCCGAATCCTTCTTCCAGCGCCATCACCAACTCCACGGTATCCAGCGAATCCGCGCCGAGGTCGTCGATGAAGGAGGCGGTCGGCGTGACTTCAGCCTCGTCCACGCCGAGTTGCTCCACAATGATCTGTTTGACCTTATCTTCGACTGACGAAGCCATTCTCGAACCCTCCTGTTGAACCATCATCAATTTGCAAACCTGCAATTATAGGAGTGCGCTTAAAGCATTTTCCATCGATTTCTCATCTTCAGCGTTGAGCATTGTAACCGACTTATCAATGGACCGGATCAAACCCAGCAAAACTTTACCCGGACCAATCTCAACGAAGGCGCGCACACCTTCTCCCAGCAATCTCTCAATCGTTTCCTGCCACCGCACCGGCCTCGATACCTGCCGCTTCACTCCGCTGCGCGCGTCAGCCCCTGCCTTGATCGGCTGCAGCATCGACATTCGTCACCAGCGGAAACCGCAAGTCTGCAAACGCGCACGCGTCCAGATCCGGCGCCAGACGTTGCTCGGCCGGCATCATCAATGCGCAATGAAACGGCGCGCTCACCTGCAAAAGAATCGCGCGCTTCGCGCCATCCTGTTTCGCGATGGTGACGGCACGCTCGACGGCTTCGCGATTTCCTGCGATGACGATTTGCCCGGGTGAATTCAAGTTCGCTGGAGAAACCACCTGGCCCTCCGCCGCCTTCTCGCACACCGACTGCACGGCCGGTAAATCCAGGCCGAGAATCGCCGCCATCGCGCCCACACCGACAGGCACCGCTTCCTGCATGTAGCGGCCCCGGCGTCGCACCAGCTTGACCGCCTCCGGCAACGGCAACGAACCGGCAGCAACAAGCGCCGAATATTCTCCCAGGCTATGGCCCGCAACAAAGTCCGGCCGGATGCCCTTCTCAGCGAAGAGACGAAACAGGGCTATCGAGGTCGTCAGAATTGCCGGCTGGGTGTTCTCCGTCAGTTTCAGATCTTCTTCGGGCCCTTCGAAGCAAAGGCGCGAGAGCGGAAAATCCAGACGCTGCATCGGCTTCGTCAAAAGCAGCCCGGGCGGCCGGATATTTCTCAGAGATCTCGCGCCCCATACCCGGATATTGCGAGCCCTGGCCGGGAAACACAAATGCGGTTTTCGTAGGCATGGGAGCGCTTATGTAACTCCTGCCGTTTTCGTGATCCCGAGCTTGTTGAACTCTGTTTCGATCACCTGGTTGACGTTATGTTTGCAAAATTCATCGGCAATCCGAATCGCATTCTTGATGGCATTGGAATTCGACCGGCCATGACAAACGATCGTGATGCCTTTGATCCCCAGCAAAGGGGCGCCGCCATATTCCGAATAATCCAGCCGCTGCTTGAAGTTCCTGAATGCATTTTGCGCAAAGATCGCGCCGACCTTGGCGGAAAGCGTTTTCTGCAATTCCTGTTTCAGCATCGAGGCGAACGCCTCATATAAGCCTTCGCTCAGCTTCAGCGCGACATTGCCGGTAAACCCATCGCAGACGATGACGTCGACATCGCCGGTGAAAATATCGCGGCCTTCAACATTGCCGATGAAATTGAGCGGCGCGCGCTTGAGGGATTTGAATGCCTCTTTCGTCAGTTCGTTACCCTTCGAGTCTTCTTCGCCGATGGACAACAGCCCGATGCGCGGCCTTCGGATTCCGAAAATAGCCCGCGAGTAGATATCGCCCATGATGGCGAATTGTTCGAGATGGTGCGGCTTGCAGTCGACGTTCGCGCCGACGTCGAGGAGAATCGCGGGTTTTCCTTTCTGGGTGGGCAAAACCGTGGATAACGCCGGGCGATCGACAACCGCCAGCGTCCCCATGATCATTTTCACGGTCGCCATGACGGCGCCGGTGTTGCCGGCGCTGACGAAGCCGGATACAACGCCTTCGCGCATCAGACGGGCGGCGACGTGAATCGACGAGTCCTTCTTGCGGCGCGCGGCGGCGGCAGCGGCGTCTTCCATCGTGATCACCTCTGCGGCATGCACCACTTCGATAGAGACTTCGCTCGTGTCATAGTGGCGCAGGAGTTCCCGGACGCGATCCTCCTGCCCGACAAGAACAATCGGCACGCCGTATTGAGTAGCGGCTTGAAACGCCCCTTCGATTTCGACAGACGGTCCGCCGTCGCTGCCCATCGCATCGACTGCGATTTTTATACCGGCCATGAGGACTTATTCCTCAGCGGTTTCGATGACTTCCCGTTCTTTGTAAAAGCCGCAATGAGGACAGGCGCGATGCGGCATGCGCATTTCGTGGCAATTCGAACACTCGGAAAACGAGCGAGCCGTCAGATGATCGTGTGCCCGGCGCCGATCGCGGCGCGCTTTCGAGTGTCTTCGTTTTGGATTTGGCATTGTGTTAGCTCCGCTTTTCCAGCTGCTTCTTGAATTCCAGCAGCACGTCCATATGAGGACTAAACTCCTCTCGCGAACAAGTGCACGTGCCGGAATTCAGGTTCATCCCGCATACGGGACACAAACCTTTGCAGTCTACCCTGCAAAGGACTTTCATCGGAAGGGCCAGCAAAACCTGCTCCCTTAAAACGTCTGCAATGGCCAGCTTCGTTCCTGTGAAGAACGCCGTCCGCGTATCTTCTTCCTCGAGTTCAACCTCTTCATCTTCGTCGAACATCGCTGCGTCCCGCTCGCGAAAGAAAAGATCGAAAGGCCTGCTGATCGTCAGCCGTGCCGTTTCCAGACATCGCGAGCACGGGCACTCCGCCCTCGTCGTCAGCGTACCGACGATTCGGATTTCCGCTCCCACGCGTTCTGCCGTCGCCGACCAATCCAGAAGACCGATCTGCCGGATATTTTCAATTCCAAAGTCGACGACGCCCGGCTCGAACGAAGCCGAAAACGAAATCTTATCGTGGGCTAAATCCTTGAGATCAACGAAATACTGTTCGCTCATGGCCGCCCTCCTTATGCCTACCTATATTGTAGCGGCCTACCCTGGTTTTGGCGGCGGCGTCACCACACCCAACCGCTTCAACGCCTCGTCGGCATTCTGCCGGAACGGCGAATCGGGGAAATCGGCTACCAGCTTCTGATAGAACTCTTTCGCCTGATCGACCTGCTTATTGTCTTCGTACAACATCGCAAGCTCATAAGCCACAGCAGCTTTGGAATAGCCACCGCTATCGAAAAGTTGCTTATACGTATCGACCGCTTTTTGCGTATCGCCGTGCTTCTTGTAAATCGCTCCAAGAGCAAACTGAGCAATCGCCTTGACGCTGGCATCACCTCGCTGCACGACTTCCTGCAGGTTCTGCGTCGCCTTGGCCGTATCCCCAAGCTCCTCCCGGCTCAACGCCTCGTAATAGAGAGCAATGGGTCCAACCGACAAAGAAGGATAATCACTGTAGGTTTTCTGCGCCTCGGCGATCGTCTTCTCGTATCGTTCCTTGTCGGACTTGATGTTGGTGGTGTCGTTAAACGTGTTGATCGCTTCGGATAACTCCGTTTGCGCTCTGGCGTTCCGGCTGGATGAGTAGTAGCTCCACGCGAAGAAAATGATCACTAACGCGGCAACCGCCGACACGCCAATGGTCACTTCCCTTTTCTTGGCGATAAGAACCTGGGAATATTTTTCAAAAAAACTGGTGATCTCGTCCTGCTCCTTGAGCTGATGGCGAGTCATTTTGGTGCGCGGCACTGGAAACCTCCCGGATACACTTCAGAAACCATTTACTTTAACACAAACTGCGTCGTCTCGCAGGCGCCAACGGATAAGCCACGGATTGAACGGATTTAACGGATGCGCGCATCATCCGTTAAATCCGTTCAATCCGTGGCTTATCCGGCAAAAGTGAAGGAGGTTATTGGGATGAGAGGGCGGCGATCATGCAAGCAGCTAACTGGCTTCGGATTTCGAGTCGCGCAGTTCGAACTCGCGATATATGCAGAATCGAAATTTCCTTTTCGCTTCATTCGGAAACTCGACGATGTATTCCTGGAAGTCCTCCACCGAATACCTTTTCGGCAGCACATGGTCGACTCGAGCAACCTTCCCATGCCGGACGGCGTCCGACACGACGACACAAACAACGTCTCCGACGTTAAATGGCATTGGTTATTCCTCCTGCCGCCGATTAGAGGCGCTGGCTGCACTTTTGTAAAGGAGACACACGAAGTGGGATCCACAAAGCGGGGACTTCTTCCATGACCTTAAGCGTTACATTTGGTTACTGAAACGGAAAGACAAAACTCAAATCTTGAAAGGTTTGCCTTCGTTCTCCCGCCGTACGTTATACTTAACACAATGCCACGTGGTCAAAACTGGAATTCCTTCGGAATGGACGTTGAAATGCTCGCAGCTTGGCGCACGGAGGTATGACCATGGACCCGGACCGCTTTTCAGGCCTTCTGCCCAAAGTCGAAATTATCGCAACCAGCAACGACAGCCTCTTTATGGCTCAGAATCAGGTCATCGGGTGTGAAGAATGCAACCTGCGTGCCAACCTCCCTTTTACCGCGGTGCTGGACCAGGTTACTAATCGGCAGAATTCCGCAACAGATTACATTTTGTGTGAGCCCGCAAAATGCGGAAAATGCGGAGCCCGGATCATCGAATCAACGCTCGTTGTCCTGAAGCCGGTCGATTCAGAGCCGGTCGATTCGGAGGATCCAGAACTCCTGTACTTTGATATACCCATTGAGCAAACGAATATCGTCCTGGTCGGTGAGGACCTTCTCAGTGAGGCCGAAGAATGGATCGCAAACTGTGAGCACTGCTACGAAGATTGCGAGCACTCCTTCGATCAAATCCTCGACAACCTGACGGACTGTGACCCGACAAATACCGAGTATTTCCAGTGCCGTGAAGCCAGGTGTCCTCGGTGCGGGAGCAGCGTCACCGAAAAGACGCTAGTCAATCCCGTCTAGCTGCTGACGCGTTTTTCGTCGCTTTCGGCTACAGACAGTACCCATGTGCTTCTGCGGCCCTGATAGTGGCGCACCTGAAACTTTCGATTGACCGCAGCAATCGCGCTCCGGCTGCACCCCATCCGCTGTGCAATCTCCGGAATCGACATTTCTGTTGAAGCCAACAACGAAATCACGGTTCGAATTTGCCCCTCGTGCATCGGGTTTCCTTGCCCTGCCATGCGTGTATCCCTCCCTGTCCATATTCATCGGCAAAATCTAGTTGCTGCATTAGTGAAATATTGTGGACAGCGAGCGAGGCTTGACAAAGCAGCAGTACTCGTTAACGATCTGAGCCCATGAGTAAAGACGCTCTTCTGGCTAAGATTAAGGCTCATGAAGCCACGATTGGGGTTATCGGCCTGGGTTATGTGGGACTGCCTTTAATTCTGCGCTTCGGTGAGGAACGGTTTCACGTCCTTGGATTCGATGTCGACGAAAGCAAGGTAACCCAGCTGAACGCCGGGAAGTCCTATATTCAACACATTGATGCCCAGCGGATCCAGCATCTCCGGAACGAGAAACGATTCGAAGCAACAGCGGAATTCGGCCGCCTGGCTGAGGCCGACTGCATCATTATTTGCGTTCCAACCCCGCTCACGGCAAAAAAGGATCCGGACCTTCAATACATTGAGGAAACGGCCAGATCGGTGTCGAAGACACTGCGGGCAGGACAACTGATTTCGTTGGAAAGCACGACCTACCCGGGTACAACGGACGATATCCTGCTGGATCTGTTTCGCAAATCTGGCCTGGAAGTCGGACGGGATTACTTTCTGGTCTTTTCACCAGAACGCGAAGATCCCGGTAATCCAAAGTTCTCCACCCGCACGATTCCCAAAGTGGTCGGAGGTACAACTCCAGCGTGTCTGGAGCTGGGCGTCGCTCTTTACCAACAGGTCATCGATCGAGTCATACCGGTCTCATCAACCCGTGCCGCCGAATTAGTGAAGCTCCTCGAGAACATTTATCGCTCTGTCAACATTGCCCTTGTCAACGAGCTGAAACTGCTGACCGACCGGATGAACATCGATGTATGGGAAGTCATCGAAGCAGCCAGCAGCAAGCCCTTCGGTTTCACACCGTTCTATCCGGGCCCCGGTCTGGGAGGACACTGCATTCCGATCGATCCTTTCTATCTTTCATGGAAAGCGAAAGAATACGACTTCTCGACAAGATTCATTCAACTGGCCGGCGAGATCAATACCTCCATGCCGCATTACGTCATTGAGAAAATCGGCGCCGCCCTCAATGACCGTGCGCGTTCGATTCGGGGATCGAAAGTCCTGGTTCTGGGCGTCGCATATAAGAAGGATGTCGATGATGTGCGGGAATCCCCATCGCTCGAGATCATGAAACTTCTTAAGGAGCGCGGTGCAGACATCTCGTACAGTGATCCGTTCGTCCCCAAACTCCACAAGATGCGTGAGTATGATTTCTCGTACATGTCTTCTGTGGCTTTATCGGAAGAAACCTTGAGGAGCTATGACCTGGCGCTGATCACGACGGACCATTCGAAGCTGGACTATCAATGGATTGTCGACCACAGCCAGCTCGTCGTCGACACACGCAACGCAACAAAGACAGTCCGTCAGGGCCGGGAAAAAATCATACGCGCATAATGAGCCGCGGAGCGGCGTAAGAGCGGCTAAAGCGCCTGCAATCGGCGAGCTAGCCCCCGCGAAAAGTTTGTGCTAAAATTGCGGCTTCTTATTATAGGGCAGGCAGGAGGCCACCAAATGATCAGATCCCAAGGAAGATATTTTTCCACGGATGAATTGAATCGGATTTTGAAGCTGTTACGCGATACGGATCTGACACTCGCCGACATCTCGGACAGAATGCAGTGCAGCCGCAGTGCTATCGCATCGATCAATCGCAAATTTCAGATCCGAGTTTACGCCGGAAAAAGAGCGCATTGGAATCTGAATAACCGCAGCTCCGATCTGGAAGATTCACCTCTCGCCCTTTCGGTCTCAAAAACCACGGACTCGTACTGACGGACTCCGTTTCCGGTTTCTGAGAAAGTCATTGACAGAAATGTTTACAGATGGAGAATCCAAAGATCGAATCTCGTTCATAACTCTGCGCTCCGTTGTACTGATGTGGTCGTGAATTTCCAGGAGCTAGCGTGATGCATTTTCATGAGTACGGATCGGCATGGTATGCGCTGCAGGTAAGACGACAATTTGAAAAAATCGTATCGCGTTTGTTACAGGCAAAGGGCTATGACGAGTTTTTGCCGCTTTGCCACGGCTTTCGGCGCTCATCCGACGGCACTAAACCGATCGAATTGCCCCTCTTCCCCGGCTATGTCTTTTGCCGCTTTGACTCTCTGAATCGGTCACAGATTCTCACCGTTCCGGGCGTCAATGCAGTTGCAGGCTTTGGCCCCAGGATCACACCAATCGCCGAATCCGAACTCGAAAGCCTCCGAACCGTTTTGAATTCCGGCATGGCTTTTGGTCCATGTCCGTTCATCGCCGCCGGTAACCGCGGCCGCGTTGAATCCGGACCGCTTGCCGGGACCGAAGGTTTCGTGACGGCGCTGAACAACAAACTGCGCCTCGTGGTTTCCGTGAGTATGATTCAACGGTCACTGGCTGTTGATCTCGAACCTGAAAGCCTGAAAATGCTCCCCGCAGTGGTTCCAGGTCACAACTTCGAGCATGGGAAGAGCGAAATACTGGTTTCCTGACCAAAGCTTAACTGCTTCCGTCTGAAAAATTGACAAATCAACATTTCTGATGCTTCATGACGCTTCTTGGAGGGATGGATGTTCAGAGCTTTGCCTGCCGCCTGCGTGATAGCGATTCTCTTTTCATTGTTTGCTTCCGCCCAGGCGGGCAGCGGCCAGCTGCAAGGGGTTTGCCGCGACCCGGAAGGCGCGGCGATTCCCGGAGCGGCGATACGACTCCGGCATATCGAAACTGGAACCGAACGGGCTTTGACAACGGATGAAGCAGGACGTTTTGCGGCTCCCTTTATGCCGGTAGGCACCTACTCGGTTCAGGCCGAAGCCGCAGGCATGACGCCGATCACCCGAACGAATCTGGTTCTGACGGTGGGAGCCACGCTCGACATCACTTTGGATCTGGTGCCGTCCGGGTTGCAGCAGCAAGTTTCCGTCGTTACCGAAGCCCCTTTCCTGCTGACTTCCCAGACTGAAGTCTCAACCACATTGAATTCTCTCGCCATCGAGAATCTGCCGGTCAACGGCAGGCGCTGGGAGAACTTCGTGCTTCTGACGCCCGGCACAACCAACGATGGCACGTTCGGTCTGGTGAGCTTCCACGGAATCGTGGGAGTCTTCAACAATGTCATGGTCGACGGAGCCGATAATAACCAGGCCTTTTTCTCTGAAGAGCGCGGCAGAACGCGACTTTCATACGCCGTCAGCCAGGAAACGATTCGCGAATTCCAGGTCAACAACAGCAATTTTTCCGCCGAGTACGGGCGCGCCGCCGGCGGCGTCGTCAATGCCGTCACACGCTCCGGAACCAATGACATCCACGGCAGCGCCTTCTACTTCCTGCGCGATCGAAATTTCCTGGCCACAGATCCCTTTGCTCGAGCGCAAAATCAGGCCAAGCCGCCGGAACGGCGGCACCAGTTCGGGGGCTGGCTGGGCGGACCGCTCAAGCGGGATAAAGTTTTCTTCTTCACGTCCTATGACCAGCAGAAGCGCAATTTCCCCGTAACCGTCCTGCCGAACGGCGGCCAGAACTTCTACCTGAATTCAACAGCGCCGGCGGCTGCGACTCAGGCTGCCGTTTCGTATTTGCAATCCCTGACGGGCCAGTTTCCGAGAACAGCCGATCAAAACCTCGGCTACGCGAAATTGGATTGGCAACTCGACGACGTCCATCGCTTGACCTCCAGCGTCAACATTCTCGATTACCGGTCGCCGAACGGCGTTCAAACGGCGGGTGTCGTCGCGATTCCTCTGAGTGCCAATGGCAATGACGGAGTCAAAACCGAAACGAGCATCACCACGCTGACATCGCTTCTCTCGCCGAATGTCGTCAATGAAACCCGATTTCAGTACAGCCGGGATTTTGAATTTCAGAACCCGAACGGGCCGGGTCCATCGGTCACGATCAACAACGGAACCGGTAACAGTTTCCAATACGGAATGCCCAATTCCCTGCCACGGCCGGCGTTTCCAAACGAAAAACGCTTTCAGTTCATCGAGAACTTCTCCTTTCTGCGCGGCGTCCACGATTTCAAAATCGGAGCGGATATCAATGTCATCCGCGACCTCTTTATCAATATCTTCAACGGCGGCGGAGTCTATGCGTACAACAACCTGACGAACTTCGCTCTCGATTTCGCCGGCGTCGACACTGGAACGAACACCGGCAAGCACTACAACACGTTCACGCAAGCCTTCGATCTGACCAATCCTCAGGGAAGCAACAACTTCATCAGCGTTGACTACAACTTTTATGGTCAGGACACCTGGCGGGCAACTTCCAGGCTGACGTTCAATCTCGGCGTACGTTATGAGTATCAGCAGATCCCTCAGCCGACTCATCCCAATCCGCTCTTGCCGTTAACTGCAAGCCTGCACCAGGACAAAAACAATTTCGGCCCCCGCCTCGGCCTCGCCTGGCAAATAACGCCGCGGACGGTCTTCCGGCTTGGCTACGGCTTGTCCTTTGCCCGTACAGAACACAGCACGATTTCCAATTTCTTTGTCAATAACGGCGTCACGCAGCCCTCATTCCTGCTCAATCCGGCGACGAATCTGGCGGGTTCACCGGCGTTTCCGGACGTGTTCTCTGCCCCGCCCCCGGGAAGCGGAACAACGACCATCAACCTTGCTTCGCCCGATTTCGTCAATCCGGCAGTGCACCAGGCCAGCGCCGAACTCGAGCGCCAGATCGGTTCGAGTGTGAATGTCTCCGCCCGGTACGTCATGGCGAGAGGCTTGCACCTGCCGTTTACTCGCGATGCCAACATTGCGCCCGCGACGCAGACGCGCACGTACAACATCCTGGATACGGCCGGCGCCGTGCAAAGCACCATCACACTGCCGTTCTACAACACACGAATCAACCCCGCTTTCGGACAATTGCTGACGTATGAAACCGGCGTCAGTTCCTGGTACCACGCGATGATTATCGAGGCCAACAAACGGTTCAGCCATGGCATCCAGTTTTTAAGCTCTTTCACGTGGTCGCATGCCACCGACGATGGACAATCGTCGTTCACATTTTTACCCGGCAACGCCGTACTGGATCCGTTCAACAGGCGTGCGGACTACGGCAACAGCCCAACCGACCAGCGCAGAAGATTCGTATTCAGCGGTCTCTGGCAGCCGCAGGTCGGAACCTCGAACCCCGTCGAACATGCGCTCCTGGCCAACTGGAAATTCAGTGGAATTGCGACCGCTTTCAGACGGTTTCCCGCAAACCGGTACGGTCAACCTGTCGAATCTGGCCGGCGGTCTCGGAAGCGGTTTGAATGCGGCTCAAGCCACCAACAACCGCTTTCCCGGCATCGGTAGAAATGCCTTCCAGAAACCCGGCCTGTCGAATGTCGATATGCGCGTGGCACGAGGCTTTAAATTTGCAGAAACCAAAGAACTTGAGCTTTTGGTCGAAGGTTTTAACATCTTTAATCGCGTGAATTATGCTACGGTGAACAGCACGCAATTTACCCTGCAAGGCACAAATCTGGTTCCCAATCCTTTATTCCTGAGTCCGCAAACGGCGCTCAGTTATCCGGCAACCGGGAACCCGCGTCAGTTGCAGGTTGCGGCAAGATTCAATTTTTAGGGATCGCGGAGTTTCGGATATGCGGGGCACGTCCAAGACGCATCAAATCATCCTGGCCTGGTTCCTGATAACCTGCCTGGTCTCTATTGCGGGCGCTCAAGTGAAACAGGATGTTTCTGCGGAACTGTCGCGCGCTCAAGCGTTTTACTCCTCATCTCAGTTTCAGGAATCGTTGATTCTGCTGACGGAACTCGAAAAAAGAATCGGCAGCGGTGCGGAGCAGGCCGATGATCTCTTGAAAACCAAACTTTACATCGGCCTGGCCTATCTCGGACTGAATCAGGAAGATCAGGCCAGGTCCAAATTCGTCGAAGTTTGTAAGTTGGATGGCAAATACGCGCTGAACCCGCAAGTCTATTCCGCCAGAATCATTGCCGTGTTCAATGAAGCGAAGGCCGCCTGTGCCCCCGCCCCGGCGCGCGCCTCGGCGTCGGCGGAGACGTCGATCGCTCAGTCCACGTTTCTACGTGGCAAAGAGCTGTATGAAAAAGGTCAGTTCGAGGATGCGCTGAAGTATTTTAATGTCGTCCTGGCTCTCGACGACAAGCACGATCTCGCACGCGAATACGCGAATCTGGCTCAACAGCGGATGGAGATTGCGACGCAACGCGGCTATACGGAATGGCGCACGAGTTTCGACGCCCACCAATATGACAAAGCGGCAGCCGCATACGCCAGAATTCGCACCGACCAGCAGCCGGGCGCAAAGGAAGCCGCAAAGCAGATCGAGTCGGAGTATCAGACAGCGCTTCTGAACCTGGTCGCATCATGGAAGGCCGCCTGCAACACTCGCGAGCTGACACGCCTGGATTCCATCCGGATTGAGGCAACGAACATCGCTGCCGGTCTGCCATTCGGCCCCGACGCGTTAGCGCAACTGCAGCCCTGCGCCCCTCGTAGCGCGACTCCAGCTGCGGCGACCGCCGGGAACAAACCGGCGGCGGCGGTAACGACAACAGCCTCGAACTCGACGCCACCCCCTGCGACGCCTCCCAGCCCGGCGCCTCCCAGGACCGTACCGCCTGCAGCCATTGCAGCAAAGTGCATTCAAGGCGATCCGATGCTCGCGATGACGCGGTTAAAAACCCGGGTCAATCCCCAGATCGAACCGGCGTTGCAGCGTTATATCGGGCGCGGGATTGGCGTCAGCATCGAGATCGACGAGCAAGGGAATGTCGCAGTGAAAGACGTGGTCCGGGCAAATGCGCGTATCGCGGATGCCATTAAGCTGGCCGTCAACCAATGGAAGTTCAATCCGACGATTATCGACAATCAGCCGCGCTGCGTCGACACCGAACTGCCCATCGCTGCCATTCAGCCCTGATTCTGTGCCTCTTGTGTTCCTTCCGTGTACCCGATGGGCAGCGGGACCTGAAGAAGCTGCATTTCAATATGCCTTGTAACAGCGATGGCCCATTCCCGATCGACTTTCGCAGCGCCTAGCTTCTTGAAGGCACCTTCCACGCTCTCACGGCAAACTTCCTCGACGCCGAGCATGTACAGTTCAAAACTCCTGGCGTCCGACACGGTTTCTCGCACTTGATCCTGGATCGCCAGACTGATGACGTTGAAAAAGTGCAGTGAGAAAATCACACCCGCAAACTTCTGCTCGCCATATTGCCGCAAGGAGCGAACAAGCCGGGTCTTCCCCGTCGGCCCGAACACGGCGCTGGTCCCACTGGCATGAATATAAGCCTCGAGCACCGATTTGCGCACAACATCGCGTTCTGCGCCTTGCATGAAACGGACATGATGTTCCGCCACAACGTCGGCAACTTCGATGAACGGCCGCTCGAGAAAATCGGCCGTAAAGCCGGGTAGCTGCGAGAACGCTTTCGCGAACCCGTCCCGGATTATTGCTGCGGTAAAGAAGGCAATATCTTCGACGACAGCGCCAAACTCCGCCGAAACGAGAACCGCTCTCTCGCTCAGATACCGGGACAGATCTGCTTTTATGCTCGCAACCTGAGGGGTAGCCACCGAACCCATACCTTTCCTGGAAGTCGCTTAGCTCTTGGATGAAATTATCACAGGTGTGATTTGCGCAAAGTGGAAAAACTGCCATAACGGAGAAAAGCACAAAAGTCTTACAGACTTTTGTGCTTTTCTCTCTGACAAAGCGGGAATTATTGGACGGAGAGTGGCAAGCCGTCCTGCCCAGTGAAAATGACTTCACCGGAACTGGTTGCGGAAGGCTGGCGGTTCAACAGGATCAGCTCCGTCGTGAATCCGCCTCCCGAGACGACGTGGGGGAACAGCAACATTTCAGGTGTGCCATTCTGCATCTCACTGACCGCAGGGATTGTCGACATCAGGACATCGCCGCCCCCGTTTGTCGTCAAACGTAATCCGACTCCGATAATCGGAGTGGCGGATGAAACACGCAGTACGCCGCTGAACGTGGCGGGAGTATTCGGGATGAGCTCGTTCACGAATCGGGCCATTTGCCCGCCGGGTGGAATCGTCATAGAAGTGGTCAGGCCGGTCGAAGTTCCGTCGGCCTGGATCAGTTCAAAGGTCACCACGGCGGAAGACGATGTCGGATTTACCAGTGCAATTCCGGTCTCGGACGATCCCACCGCGTCCGGCGCACCTTGGGACTCCGTGTAGACACGAAGTGCAAACGCCGGCGGTGCAATAGGAACGCTCGCCTCGGAAACGGTGACACCATTGTTCATGAGGGAGAAGATCGCCAGTCCGGATGGCGCAATGGAACCGTTGTTTGCAGTAATTCTTATCGAGCCCGACGTAAGGTTTCCATCGGCGCTGTTCAGCGTTACTGCAAATGCCCCACGTGCGGGAATGGAATAATTGAAACCGGACATAGGAACGTCGTTTACGGTAAGCACGAGTGATGAAACGCTGGAATCACCGATTGCCGGACTGAAGAATTGCGCGTTCCCCGACAGAACGGCGTCCGTCGGATTGACCAGAACCAATTTTGTCGTCCAGCCGGCGCCGGCGGCGAAGTGCGGGAGAACCGCCAACGAGCTGGCGTTTGTTGTGTCGAGTGTTGGAACAGGCAGTGTCGACATGAGGAAGACACTACGCTCATTGGTAAAGCCTCGCAGAGCCACCATGGAAACGCCGATCGACGATGTGAAAGTGAAGGTTCCTTCCGCGTTATTCGCCAAATTGAATGGTGCTTGATTCAGAAATCCTGACATTTGACGGTTGGCGCCTAATATAAAGGAGCCTTCTATATATGCAAGCGCATTATTGTGAATATCCGTAAAGTAAAACGAGATGACGGCATCCTGTTTATTCGGATTCGCAAATGCGACGCCAGTGCTCACCGGTCCGTTCATTTCCACATACATCCGGCCGGACTGCACGAGCGGAGACAACGGAACGCTGGTCTCGCTGACGACAGCTCCATTGGAATGGTATGAGAAGATCGCGGCCCCACCCAGCGCGCTGCTTCCCGCATCCGTCTGAACGCGAGCGTATCCGACATTAATCGAGCCCGAGGTACTGTTCTCCGTAAGGAGATCGGCTCCGCGATCCGCCAGCGAATAAGCCACCGAACTGTTACCGGTTGGCGGCGGAGTGCCCGACGTCGACGCGTTATTGACATTGACAACTACCGTAGCAGACGTTGTTTGATTACCGGCACTATCTCGCGCCACTGCCGTCAACGTGTGGTTGCCATTCGAGACTTTCGTCGTATCCCAGAAGATCGCGTACGCCGTTCCTGTCTGTTCTGGCCCCAGGTTGGTGCCATCCACCTTGAACTGAAGCCCCGCAATTCCCACGTTGTCGGACGCCAATGCTGAAATCGTGACACCTCCGCTGACGGTTGCATTGACTGCCGGAGACGTAATCGAGACCGTCGGCGGAGTGCTATCCGGACTGTTGGTCACAGTGACCGTCACCGCCGAGGAGGTCGTAAGATTTCCAGACGTGTCACGGGCAACGGCCGTCAACGAATGAGTACCATTCATAGCCTGTGTTGTGTCCCACGTGATCGAGTATGGCGCTGTCGTTTTCTCGGCACCCAGATTCATGCCATCCAGTTTGAACTGAACACCCGCAACTCCGGCAGTGTTCGACGCATTCGCCGACACCGTCACCGAGTTGCCGCTGACCGTCGTGCCACCGCCCGGCGCTGTAATCGAAACAGTCGTCGTGCTATTGTTGCTGACCGTGACGAACAGCGGCCGACGATGTCCCAGATTTCCCAGCCGTATCGCGAGCAACAGCTGTCAAGACGTGCGAGCCGTTCGCAACCTGCGTCGTATCCCAGGTGGTCGCGTATGGCGCTGTTGTTTTCTCAGCACCCAGATTGGTCCCGTCCAGCTTGAACTGAACACCCGCAATTCCGGCTGTGTTCGAAGCATTCGCAGAAACCGTCACAGACGTGCCGCTGACGGTCGCGCCGCTGCTCGGCGCGGTAATCGAAACCGTCGTGAGCTCGTGTTGCTGACCGTGACGGACAGGGCCGACGGATGTCGCCTGATTTCCAGCCGTATCGCGTGCAACAGCCGTCAAGACGTGCGATCCGTTCGCAACCTGCGTCGTATCCCAAGTGGTGGCGTATGGCGCCGTTGTTTTCTCAGCGCCCAGATTGGTCCCATCCAGTTTGAACTGCACGCCGGCAATTCCGTTGGTGTTCGAAGCCGTCGCGGAAACCGCAACAGCCGTACCGCTGACTGTCGCACCATTTGCCGGTGCGCTGATCGAGACCGATGGCGGCGACATTCGAGCCGGTACAACCCACGTAAAAGAGTTCATCTTGTCGGCCACCAGTACCTGATTATTCGTGAAGTTGGAGTTGACGTTGACCAGAGAGTACGAACCAGCGCTGGCGGACGTTAAACTGTATTCGCTGTATGCCTCAGCGGAAGGTGGCACTGTTGTTGGCGTCATGTCGTACCAGACGCCGCCGGCCGCTGGGCGCGACGAACCGGTGAAGCTAACTTTCGGGGTGAACGTTACGGCATTTGCAGATTGTTGTACCAGGTAATGCGGATCTTCTCTCCCGAAACGAAATTTCGCGATGTACCCGTAACTCCCTGGAAGTTATAATTAGAGTTATCGCCTGTGACGATCGTCGTCCCTCCAGGGCCCAAATTCACATAGTCTGCTCTGCGCCAGCGGTTGCGCGACGACCCGGTGGGAACGGTCGTGACCTTCGGCCTCGCCGG
>CAVTWA010000007.1:0-18949 GCA_963738025.1 uncultured Acidobacteriota bacterium
TGCTAATTCGCACCGGACGCCAGAACGTCGCCCCAAAATCAGGCGGCGGCGACTTCGGCTGAACAGACTACATCTCTGGATCAGACCCCACTGCTGACGGCGCAAGGGTTGGCGCAAATGCCGACCAGCACCGGCAGAACTTCCATTCGCCCAGGGCGCGCTGGAGCTTGGGGATCAGGAAATGGACCTGGCGTTTGCGCTGGCGCTGCTGGACGCGACGCGGCATCCGCCGGTGTTGACCGCCGAGGCCAAACAGATTCAGGCGCGCTTGCAAGAAGGCCGAAGATGCGCTCGCGGCCGAGCAGGCGCAGGTCGCGCAGATACGGCCGCAGAAGGAAAGGCCAGCGGAGCCCAGAAGGATGCGCTGGATGATCAGCTCGAGCTGGCCAAAGCGCAACTGGAGCTGCGCAGGACGAAGTGGACGACGCGAAAGAGGATCTGATTCGCGCGGGCGGCGATCCGCAGGGCCGCATTCCAGGCCATGGTCCAGGAGCATGAAGCGGCTTCGCAGGCCTCGGACTCCACGAAAGGTGAACGTCACCGCGCCGATCGAGCCGCACGGACTGAGTGCAGCGTTTCCAGCAATGGTGGATGCTGCATCAGAAACAGTTGCAACTATGGCACGCGAAACAGGATCTGACGGCGTCCGCAGCGCACGGTTTCGGCCAAGCACGACTCCCTTGAGCGCAGACCGGCACAGAGGAGCAATCCGACCGGGCGTCAAACGCGCCAGGCAGTGCGGCGAGCACGCCTGCCGCGGCTGGAAAGACCGCCGAGCCCTAGCTCGTGCGGAATCGGCGGCCATGCTCGAAAACGACCAAACGCCGCGCCGCCGATCGAAAACGTGGCCCGCTGGACAAGCGATCGACAACGAGAAGCAACTGGCCGACGATTTACGGCCAATGGATCGGCGTGGTCGCGGCGGAACAGCGCGGGCTCTCAATCGCGCGCTGCGCGGCGTGCTGGTCATTCTGGCGATTGCGATCCTGGGACTTTTCGTCGACGGCTGGATTGAAAGCCTGCTCGGGAAAATGTCCATGGACCGCCGGCAGGTGGAAACGTTGCGACGGCTACACGCGATAGCGCTGCAGATCATCGGCGTGCTTTTGGTCCTGCTGGTCATCTTCGGACCTCCGACCCAACTCGGAACATTCCTGGGGCTTGCGGGCGCCGGACTAACGGTCGCGCTGAAGGATTTCATTATCGGTTTCTTGGCTGGTTTGTGCTGATGGGAAAGAACGGAATCCGGCTCGGCGACTGGGTGGAAATTAACGGCGTCACCGGTGAAGTAGTCGAGCTCGGAATGTTTCACACCGTCCTGCTCGAGACCGGAAATTGGACCGACTCGGGACATCCCACCGGGCGCCGCGTGACGTTTACAAACAGCTTTGCGGTCGAAGGCCACTATTTTAATTTTTCGACATCCGGGCAGTGGCTGTGGGATGAGTTGCAGATTGTTCTGCCGGCCGGACCAATCCCTATCCGATCGTCGATGCCATCCAGAAAAAAGTTATGGAAGCGACTTCGGAAAGCGCGCGGCAGGCCGAGCAGGAATGGCAGCGCGCGGCAAAATCGCGCGACATGAAATCGATTTCGGCGGCGCCTGCGATCAACGTCAAGCCCGTCATCGGCGGCACCGAAATTTCCGTCCGCTACATCACGCGCGCCAACGAGCGCGTCTCAGTTGCGCGCGAAACTTAATCATGCTGCGGTCGATCTGCTCGGCGCTGCGCTGCCGCCAAAGCCAGGAGCCGATCAGCGGAAAGCACACGGAACCGTCGCGAATGGTTAACACGACGAAAACCGCGGTTGTCGGTTAGTAGAGATTCAAAAGGCAAATATCGGCGACGCCAATTGCTCGTGGTACGCTTCGAGTGATCAGGAAAGGTCGAACGCCGAAGTGCAAAATCTAAAAAATGGCTTTTTAAGGCATCGGTGGTGTAGGGTTTAAGTCTTTAGTTTTCAACCAGCCAGGGTGGCGAAACTGGCAGACGCACCGGACTTAAAATCACCATCATTCGCCTTTTCAATAACATCCGAGTTCTACCGAAATTACTGAAAACAACGTTCAAACCCATGACTGGCGCGGATTTCTCGCCGATATCCGAAGCGAAAGAGGGGTAAAGCTGCCGAAAATCCATAGGCGAAAAAGAGGCGACAGAATGCTCTCGCCGAGAGGCAGGCCTTTGTGCAGAACCTTGAACCGATGAACTGCCAGCTTCCCAAGCTGGCAAGCGGAGCGCAGCGAACGCGCTCGCGAAAGGTCATGAAAATCAGTCGTGCCTTTGCCACACTGGCGATGACCGGGAGCGGCGAGATCGAACGTCCAGTGGAGAAGTCGAGGCCGACAAGTTGGCTGGTCCGGCGCAGCACAGCCTCCAAAAGATCGGACAGCATGCGCAGGCGGGCCGCTGGATTAAAGTCACCTCTCCCAAAGAAATTTCGGCACTGCAGCCGACTCTGAGGAATTACATCTACGAAGCCATCCAGGTCGAGGAGTCGGGAAAGAAGGTTCCCCTAAAGAAGGCTTCGGAGTATGTGGTTCCCGAGGAGTTGCAAGTCAGGTTGAATGCGGCTCCAGAGCTGAAGGCGGCGTTCGAAGCCCTGACGCCGGGACGGAGGAAGTCGTACATCTTTCATGTCTCGGGGGCGAAGCAGGCAAAGACGCGGGCAGCGCGGGCGGAGAAGTGTGTGCCAATGATCTTAAGCGGCCGGGGGTTCAACGAGCGCCGGAAGTTGGTAGCCCTGCCCCCAGATCGATTAAAATGAAGTAACCATGGGCACTGCAATTGGCACGCTGCTAAACCGATCCCCAAACGTTTGTGGTGGTCGCATTCGAATCGACGGTACCCGTGTAACCGTTCATCAGATCGTAACGTGCTATCAACAAGGATTGACTCCCGAAGAAATTGCGGATCAGTACCCTCATATCAATCTCGCCCAAATTTATGCCGCTCTTGCCTACTACCACGCGAATCGAGATGAAATAGATCGAGAACTCAAGCTGAGACCGCCGATTTCCTTCGACTCGCAGACGAATTCGCTAAGCCCAACGAGTGAAGCTCTCCCTTTATCTGGACGAAGACTCGATGGCGCGGTCCCTCGTTGCCGCCCTTAGGGCACGCGGTGCTGACGTACTGACGGTCATCGACGCAGGACTACGTGGCAAAGACGACCAGGTTCAGTTGCAGTGGGCGGCGATGAAAAAAGAGAGCAATCTATACATTCAACATTTCGGACTTCTGCCGGCTCCACCAGCAATACCTGGAAAACGGAACCGAACACGCAGGCATCATCGTAGTGCCCCGTCAACGCTACACCGTCAAGCAGCAAATTCGGCTGCTTTTGAATGTGGTAAAGACGAAATCGGCCGAAGATATGCAGAACCGTCTGCTCTTCTTGTGAAGGTGCGTGAGAAGGCCCTAGCCCTCCTGCGTAAACTGTTGCGCGAAACGGGTGGATATCCAATCCGACACCACTCTTCTCCGATCCCAGGTTGTCCCCGATGCAGCGGATCTATGACGTTTGAAGGAGTGCAATCAATAGGGGCCGGAGCCGCTCGTGTGTACAACGTCGAGGTCTATCTCTGGCCCAAGTGCGGATGTAAGGGTCGATATGACGAAAAAACCATGAAAATTATCGAAATCAAATGAAGCCACCTGTCCATGGCGAATCCCCCCTCAGGCTGCGATTGGCGTTGGTATAGCGCATGAACAATGGTACACATCAGCCCGGAAACCACGGAAGTCCGCGCTAATTTGCAATTCGCCAGGCACAGGCGCGAGGAGCGCCTTAAGCGGGTCCGGTCGTGACAAAAAGTCGCACTGTGTGGGCGGTCTAGCGTTCGTTTCTGTTGCCATCCGAGATCATGGCAGATCAGCCTTGAAACCCGACCTACATCGTATGCGGTGGCTCCGTCTCTGACAACTGGGGCGTGCTGGTGACCAATGCCACCGTGCAATGGTTGAGAATGCTTCGAAAGGGCTTGAGAAGCGGCGATTGGCATCCGAGAAGCGCTAACCGGAATCCGAGGATTCCGGTTAGCTAAAGCAATCTTCGGATCTCTTCGTCAAGAACCGCACTGTCTCGACGCAGTTCCATTCCGCGTTCTGCGGCTCGCTTCGCGTCTATCTTCGCCGCAACGTTAACCTTTTCGTGGTGACGAAATCACGCAGCAATTCTTCATAAAGCTTGAGGGCGCGCCGACCGCTACGAACCCTGGCGGACGACGCCTTAGAAATAAAGATGGAATCGAGGATTCGAGTGACCTGCCTTCTGCTCTAGATGTGTCACGCCAACCAAAAGGTTGACATAAGACCTCATCTGCGCGGCAAACTCACCATCCTGTAAACGGCGCTCTCCGTTTAAAATGCTTACCATTTCGGTTAGACTTGGCATGATTTTCGAGCTCCGAATACATCCGATAAACCCGAAAATCCGAAGACGTTGCAAAACCGTCGCTCAAAGATGCGGCCGCGCGGCACCGGTCAGGAGGACGAGGAGATCATGAACATGAGACTTTTTACAGTTGGTTGTGTAACGGCCATGTCGGTGGTCTTTGTTTCCGGCCTATCTGTGTGCCTGGCGAAGCAGCCGCTGCCGCTGGCAGCGCTGCAACAGGCTGCAGACGTTGCCGAGCCTCGCGCCATTATCGACCGGTACTGTGTCACATGCCATAATACGAAGGCGAAGACGGCCAATCTGATGCTCGATCAATTGGACCTTGCGCATCTCGGAGAGCACGCGGAAATCGGAGAAAAAGTTGTCCGCAAACTGCGCGCGGGCATGATGCCGCCGGCGGGATACGTTCGCCCGGACCCGGCCACCCGCCAGGCGCTGGTCACCTGGATGGAGAATGAACTCGACCGTGGTACGGCCAGCCATTTGCCTGCGCCGGGCCTCCACCGTCTTAACCGCACGGAGTACACGAATGCGATCCGCGACGTGATCGGGCTCGAAGTGGACGCCACGAAGTTCCTGCCGCCTGACGATTCGACAGCCGGGTTCGACAATATTGCGGCGGCGCTCACGATGTCGCCGGCATTGATGCAGGCCTACGTATCGGCTGCAGGAAAGATCAGCCGTCTGGCGATCGGCAATGTGTCCGGTCCGACGCAGGCCATCTATGACGTACCTTCGGACACCGCGCAGAACTACCACGTCGAGGGACTACCTTTCGCAACCCGCGGCGGCATGCTGATCAAGCACGAATTTCCAGCCGACGGAGAGTATGTCTTCCAGGTTAGAGGTATGGGCGCCTATGGAGGCGGAGTTCTGGGCGGCATCAAGGGGGAACAACTCGAGGTGCTGATCGACGGCGAACGGGTGAAGCTGGTCGACTGGGATCGGGAAGTTACGGGCAGGAACCGTGGCGCCGAAACTCCTCCGATACCGATCAAGGCAGGTTTGCACACGGTCGGAGTGACGTTCCTCGCGACCAATCATTTGCCGGACAGCGACATTAACAAGGCATTTGTGCGAACGATGAACGCGCCCGGCAGCATCGGCGGCTTTCTGTTCTATCCGCATGTCGGCCAGGTTCAGATTGAGGGACCCTACCATTCGACAGGCGCCGTGGATACCCCAAGCCAACGGAAGATTTTCGTGTGTCGGCCGGTCCAGCCGAGCGACGAAGCAGCGTGCGCCCGAACGATCATTACGACGCTTGTCAAACATGCCTTTCGCCGTCCCGCCCGTCCCGCGGATCTGGAGTCGTTGATGGAGTTTTATCTCTCCGGCCGGAAAGGCGGCAGCTTTGACGATGGCATCGCAGCGATACTGCAGCGCGTCCTTGCCGATGCTGAATTCATATATCGCGCAGAAACTGAACCCGCTGGCCTAGCTGCCGGAGCGAGCTATCGCATCAGGGATCTCGATCTGGCTTCCCGGCTGTCGTTTTTTCTGTGGAGCAGCGTCCCGGATGACGAACTAATCGACCTCGCCGCGCAAGGCAAACTCAAAGATCCACGTGTCCTGGAGCAGCAGGTCAGGCGAATGCTGGCGGATTCGCGTGTCGAAGCGCTGATCCGCAACTTTACAGGACAGTGGCTCGGCGTGCGTTCACTGAAGACGAGCGAGCCGGTCGTGAATCTCTTTCCCGATTTCGACGACAACTTGCGCGCAGCGTTTGAGCGTGAAATTGAACTGTTCTTCGGCAGCATTGTGCACGAAAATCGCAGTGTGGTCGATCTGCTGACGGCGGATTACACATTCGTCAACGAACGGCTGGCAAAGCACTACGGCATCCCGAACCTGTATGGCTCGCAATTCCGCCGCGTCACTCTGGGCCCGGATCTCGATATGCGCCGCGGCCTGCTGGGAAAAGGCGCGCTGTTGACGGTGACCTCGGTCCCGGCCCGCACGTCGCCTGTCGCTCGTGGCAAGTGGTTCCTGCAGACGTTCCTTGGCGTCAGTCCGCCGGATCCGCCACCGAACGTCCCGGCAATTAAGGAGAAAACTGCGGACACGGCCGGAAACGCAAAAACGCTGACGATGCGCCAGACGATGGAAGCGCATCACACGAATCCGGCGTGTGCAACGTGCCACCGGATTTTTGAGCCGATCGGACTGGCCCTGGAAAACTTTGATGCGGTCGGCGCGTGGCGTTCACAGGATGAGGGCGCACCCATCGATGCCACAGGCGTCCTTGTTGACGGAACGAAGCTGGACGGGGTCGCCAGTCTGCGTAACTCGATGGTGCGTTATTCCGATCAATTCGTGGGGGTCGTAACCGAGAAAATGCTCACCTACGGGCTCGGCCGCGGTGTGGAGTATGGGGATATGCCGCTGGTCCGTTCGATCGTGAGGGACTCAGCGGGCAGCAACTATAAGTTTTCCGACCTGGTGCTGGGCATCGTCAAGAGTTCGGCGTTTCAAATGAACATCAAGAAACCCGGTGCCACTGCACAGCGCGCGGCTCGCTGACTACAGAGATACCAACATGTTTATCACTAAAAAACACATTTCCAGACGAACTGTTCTGCGAGGCGCAGGCGCTGCGCTTGCGCTGCCGTTTCTCGAAGCGATGGTGCCGGCCGCGACAGCAACCGCTCAAACAGCAGCCGCCTCCAAGCCTCGATTTGTCGGCTTATTTGTCTGTCACGGCATGGCTCCGGGTTATTGGGTTCCCGACAAGGAAGGTACAGCCCCGGACTTCAAATTCTGTCTCAAGCCGCTCGAACCCTTCCGGGACCATGTGACAATCCTCAGCGGCCTGCATGCTCGCTCGGCAGAATCACCGCAGGGCATGACCGGCGCCGACCATTTTGTTGCAGGGGCATACCTGTGCGCGAATAAACCCAAGAAGACGATCGGCGCGGACGTTTACGCGGGTACTACGATTGATCAGATGATCGCGCAAGCGATTGGCCAGGACAACCTGCTGCCGTCCATGCAACTCGCCGTGGAGGATCCGGGCGCCAACTCGAGTAATTGCGGCGAAGGCTACAGTTGCGCGTACTCCAACACAATCTCGTGGTCCTCGCCGACTTCGCCTCTGCCGATGGAACTGAACCCGCAAGTTGTGTTCGAGCACATGTTTGGAGACGGCAGTACGATTGATCAGCGATCCCGACGGCGGGAACGGGACCGCAGCATTCTCGACGGACTCCTGAGCAGTTTCTCGCGTCTTCGCAACTCGGTCAGCGCTGACGATCGCATCCGCCTTGACCACTACACCGAGGACGTTCGCGAGATCGAACGGCGACTGCAAATTGCAATGAAGGCATCGACTGTGGTGCCGACAGATATTCCCGTACCCGTAGGTGTGCCGCAAACCTTCGACGAACATATCAAGCTGCAGTTCGATCTGCTCGCCCTGGCCTTCAAGGCGGACATCACCCGCGTCGGCACCCTGATGTTTGCCCGCGATCTCACCGGCCGGGCTTACCCCGCGAGCGACGTGCCCACGTTGAGTTTCCACGGCGGGTCCCATCACGGCGAAGACCCGAAGCGAATTGCCGAATACGCGAAACTGAATCAGTATCACGTGAAGATGCTCGCCTATCTGATCGACAACCTCTCGAAAACTCAGGACGGCGATGGGACGCTGCTGGATCATTCGCTTGTTCTCTATGGCAGCAACATGGGAAATTCCAATCAACACCTTCATTATGATGTGCCGCACGTGCTCATCGGCGGCCTCAACGGAAAGGTCAAGGGCAACCGCCATCTCGCCTATCCAAGCAGGATGGTTCCGACCGGAAATCTGCTGCTGACCATCCTGGACAAATTCGGTATCCACCAGGAAAGCATCGGTGACAGTACGGGACGGCTTGAAAACCTATGACGGACATCGGGACAACCATATGAATGTGAAACGTCTCATCGCAAACCTTGCTGCAGGGTTGTTGCTATCGACGGTGGTTTTCGCCGCGGGCCGCTCCGACGTCGCAGACTCCGCAATGCGCGGCGACACTGCCGCTGTCCGCATCCTTATAGCGCAGCACAGCGATGTGAACGCGCCACAGGCGGACGGCGCAACGGCGCTTCATTGGGCTGTGTACCATGGAGACAAGACAATGGCGGACCTCCTGATTGCCGCGGGCGCAAACGTCAAGGCGGCGAACCGTGAGGGTGCAACACCGCTTTACCTCGCCAGCGTTAATGGCGATGCCGCTATGGCGGCGGCGCTGTTGAATTCGGGAGCGGATCCGAACCAGCCTCTTCTGCACGGAACGACTGCACTCATGGAAGCCTCACGATCGGGCAGTGTGGAGACCATCCAGGTGCTGCTCGATCATGGTGCGGAAGTGAATGCGAAGGAAACCTTGCGGGGAACGACCGCGTTGATGTGGGCCGCCAACGAAGGTCACGCAGCAGCGGTTCAACTCCTGCTGCGTCGTGGAGCGGACTTCACCTTTCGCTCGAATCCAGCGCCTCGTGCAAAAGGAACTTCTCGACCCAGCAAATCCGCCGATCCGAGAAAGGCCATAGCCGCCCTCGCCGCTGCGATAGCCGCAGCGGAAGCGTCGCCGGATCTGAACGCACTGAATTCCCTGGGTCAGCCTGCCGCTGTCACCGCCTTACGTGGCGGTGGCGGTACAAACGCGGCTGCGGACGACGATCAGGGTGACGATCCCCCGGTTCGGGGACAGGCAAAAGATGGGGGCGAACTGACGGCGCTGATATATGCCGTTCGGTCCAACGATGTGGAATCGGTGAAGGAACTGCTTGCCGCGGGAGCCGACGTAAACCAGGTGAGCGGCTACGGCTGGAGTCCTTTGCTTGTCGCTACGCAAAACCGGTATTACAGGCTCGGAGCCTTTCTGCTGAATAACGGCGCAGATCCCAACCTTGCCAACAAGGGCGCATGGACCCCGCTGTATCTCGCGACGGACAACCGTAACATCGAAGGCGGCGACTATCCTGTCCGTAAGGGCGACATGGATCATCTGGATTTCATCAAGCTTCTTCTGGCGAAAGGCGCCAATGTGAACGCCCGCGTAAAGGACAACACCGAAAGCCAACGGTCTTCACAGACCAGTGGCTGGATGAGAATGGCGCGACGGCCTTCCTGCGGGCATCGCAATCCGGCGACCTCACCCTGATGAAATTGCTGCTGGCGCACGGCGCCGATCCGAATATCGCGACGACGTTGGGCGTACGGCGTTGCAGGTCGCCTCGGGAATCGGCTGGGTTCACGGGATTACTTACGAGTGGTCCGAGGTCGAGACCCTGGAAGCCGTCAAGTTGCTCCTGGAACTGGGTCTCGATCCGAATTCGCAGGCTGACACCGGCCGCACTTCGCTGATGGGCGCTGCACACAAGGGACATAGCGCCGTCGTGCAGATGCTCGTGGACCACGGTGCCAGGTTAGACATCAGAGATTACGGGAATACGGATAACCGAGGCAGTCTCCAACTCGCCACTCACAGGTGGCTGCCCGTCGATTACGCCGATGGGCTTGTTCGAACCGGAGTGCAATCGGCAATCCCTCAACCCGAAACCGGCCTTCTCATTCGTAAATTGATGGCCGCAGCCGGCCTCCCCGTACCGCCGTTGGGACGGACCGTTGAGTCCGTTTGCATCACGGAGGTTTGCCGTTAGCCGGATTTCTCACAAGCCAAGGTTGGGATTCGGATAAGCCACGGATTTTACGGATTTAACAGGTGGGCGCATTAAACAATCTGTGAATGCCCCCATCCGTTAAATCCGTGGCTTATCGATCCCTGGGCAAAAAAGTCCGTGAGAAATTCAGGTTCCAATTGCGAGACCTCCTGTCGACTACAATTCAGGCGGTTGTCAATGTAAGAGGCGG
Source organism: uncultured Acidobacteriota bacterium (assembly GCA_963738025.1). Lineage (GTDB taxonomy): Bacteria > Acidobacteriota > Terriglobia > 20CM-2-55-15 > 20CM-2-55-15 > 20CM-2-55-15. The sequence continues at coordinate 10,259 of CAVTWA010000007.1, forward strand.
CTCGTACGGCCGCAGCGAGGGAATCGGGAGCATCGCGACCTAACGCAGGCTTCAGACCTCCACCGGCATCGGGTTTAATTGGCATTTCCTCGACTTTAGGCCAATTGGCACCAGAGGGACCCCCTATGTATCCGAACATGGAAGGGCGACTGAAATGACTTCAGCCGACCACGCATAACCCTCGATTTTTTCTGTGTTGACAAAGAGTATAAAGTATAGCGACAACACTGACTGATATAGCAGGAGAGATTCCGATGCGAATGGGACCGAAGAACAGGACATTGATTGTTCTGCTCTTAAGCAGTGGTTTGATGCTTCTTTCTGTACGCGCGTTTGCTCATCATGGAACAGCCATCTCGTATGATGAAAAAAATCCAATCGTGGTCAAGGGAGTCGTCAAAGAGTTCCTCTGGCGAAACCCTCATACACAACTATTTCTGGATGTGAAGGACGACAAGGGAAGAGTCGTGAGTTGGGCTTTTGAGATGCTCAGTCCGGGTGTCCTCACGAGATTGGGTTGGACGAAGAATGAGTTCAAGCCCGGCGATAACGTGACGATGACGGTCGCGCCATCCAGGGCGGGTACGCCGGTTGGCATTTGTTATAGCCCATGTAAAGTGACCATTAATGGAGTCGAGAAAACTCGATAGATGTCGTACGACGCTGGAGCTGAAAATGCGAAATCCTTGTATCCGTTCAATCGCTGTTCTCGTCTTCGCAATCCTCGTTTGTTGGACAACGGCCTTTGCGCAACGAGGACAACGCGCCGGAGGGAATGCCGCGGTCCCTGGCCCGCCGCATGATCCGCATGACTTGAGTGGAATCTGGCTATCTCAGGGAGGCGGAGGTGGCGGTGGCACGCTAACTCAGTGGAAAAAGGAAGCGCCGCCCTCATTGACCCCCGATGGGCTTGCCAGGATGAAGGCGAACATTCCCGCCAAGGGACCGAAGGGCGTTGTGCCCGCAAGAGCGAATGACCCAATCGGAGACGCGAACCCTCCAGGGTTGTTGAGAACGTTGCTCTACAATCGGCCCTTTGAGTTCGTTCCGCGCCAGGATAAGGTGATGCAGATTTTCGAATGGACAAATCACTGGCGTCAAATCTGGACAGACGGCCGGAAAGTTCCGACTCCTGAAGATACGGGGCCTTATTGGTACGGATACTCGGTAGCCAGGTGGGAAGCCGACACATTCGTTGTCGAGACAATCGGTCTTGATTCGAGGGAGTGGCTCGATGACTGGGGAGTCCCCTATAGTGACTCGTTGCGTTTGCAGGAACGCTGGCACCGCCTCGACCGGGACAATCTGGAATTGACGATCCGGGTAGATGATCCGAAGACGTTCACCCAACCATGGGTCAGCGATAAGAAGATGTACAGACTTCAACCGAAGGATTCTCCGGACGGGGAACTCCTCGAAGTCATCTTCGCGCCGATGGACGAAAAAGTATTCAACGAAAACATCAGGAATCCCGCCGGCGGAGTCGTGAAAAAGTAGATGGAGGACCACATGAAGAGTTTCAGTAATGCCAGATCTGCCGGCTGTTTCCTTCTGCTCGTCCTGGCGATGCTGGTCACCGTTCCAACATATGCGCAGACGGACTTTTCCGGAGAATGGGCACTGCGGGACAATGAGGTCTTCGAGTCCCAAGGCCAGCCTCCGCTAGGCGACTACCTCGGTATCCCTTTCAATGATGCAGGGCGGATGCGAGCTGAAACCAGCGCGGAATCGATATGGGCGACGCCCGAATTTCAATGCAGACCGCACTCGGCGCCCTACCAGTGGCGCGGCAATGGCGGTGTGCGGTTCCAAAAAGAGCTCGATCCCGATTCGCGGGAGCTCAAGGCATATCACTTGCAATTCTGGCGCTCGCTGGATCGGCCCATATATCTGGACGGCCGTCCGCACCCGCCGGCATGGTCCCCCCACACCTGGACAGGATTCTCAACTGGAAAGTGGGTCGGCGATACTTTGGTCGTCACGACCACCCATCTCACCGATAGTTATCTCCGGCGTGGCGGCCCTAAAACGAGCGACCAGATGGTAATGACGGAATACATTTCGCGACAGGATAATCTTCTCACTGTCGTCGTCATCGTCGATGATCCCATCTATCTCACTGAACCTTACGTTCAATCGCTGACATTTCAGTTGAACATTACACAGTTGCAGCTCGAACCCTGCACCTCGTCCTTTGACGAAAATGGAGGCAGCGACCCGCATTTGTGCCGCACTATCTACCAGGCAAAAACGAGTTTCTGACAGAGTGGCTCGAGAAAGAGCCGTGGATTCCGAAAGAGGGCGCACGAGGCGGCGCTGAGACGCTGTATCCCAATTCAAAGTCAAACTGAATGGTTCGTCCGCCGCGTCGAAACCTGCTCCCTCGCCGTTTTCGAAACCAGCCTTCTCGCCAGATCGCAGCATCGCCGCAGAGAGTCCGAAGGATGGTGAGGTCCACGTCATGCCCGTTCAGGGCAATGTGTATATGCTGGTCGCCGACGGCAGCAACATCACGGCATCGGTTGGGCCGGATGGCTTCCTGTTGGTGGATGCCGGTTCGGCGAAGATGAGTGACAAGGTTCTGGCGGCGATCAAACAGCTTGCGGCGACCGTCGCCTCTCCGGTTGCACCGATCCGATGCACGGGAACTCATTGTCCCGGAACCTATGAATGGTCCAGTCCGTTTATCAACTCCATCATCAGTTCGCCCGAACCGGCCAAGCCCATTCGCTACATTATTAATACCAGCGTCGATGCGGTAAATACGGCGGCAACGAGAAGCTTGCCGCCGCAGGCATCTTTTATGTCGGTGGGTGTATCGGAGCCGGCTGCGAACTTCACCGACTGGATACTCTTGCGCCTGTGATCGCGCATGAGAATGTTCTGAACCGGATGAGTTCGCCGGTTGCGGGCCAGCCGGGCAGACCGGCGGCTGCATGGCCGACGGATACATACCACCGCGAGTTTTCACAAACTCACGTCGTATTTCAACGGTGAACCGGTTGTCCTCAATCATGAACCGGCGGCACACAGCGACGGAGACAGCATCGTGTATTTCCGCCACTCGGAGGTCATTAGCGCCGGCGATTTGATATCGACGACCAGCTATCCATTCATCGACCGGGACAAGGGCGGCAGTATCCAAGGCGTTATCAACGGGCTGAATCACATCCTGGATCTGGCCGTCGCGGAGTACCGCTCGCAGGGTGGCACTCTGGATCGTTCCAGGTCACGGACGATTGTGTGACGTGGCCGACGTCGCCTCCTACCGGAACATGCTCGTTATGATTCGCGACCGGGTTCAAGACGCGATCAAGAGCGGCAAGACGCTTGCACAGATAAAAGACCGCCAAACTCACGTTGGATTTTGATGGCCGGTACGGTTCGACAGCCGGTCCGTGGACCACCGACATGTTCATCGAGGCCGTATATCGAAGTCTTAATCAGGGCAAATAGGTACGAAGGAGAAAAATGATGAAACACAAAATTCCTGCTTTCATTTTGCTTTGTGCAGCGCTCGGCGGCACTACCGCTTACGCACACCATTCCTTTGCCGCTGTCTACAACGGCAAGAAGGAAATCACTCTCGATGGCAAAATGGTGCAGTTTCTGTATCGCAATCCTCATTCTTACGTCCAGATAGAAGCTCCTGACGAGAATGGGGTCGTGCAGCGCTGGTCTGTCGAGTGGGGCGGCGCCGCATCTCTTGCGGGACAGGGCGTGCAGAGGGATACGTTCAAGATTGGGGATCATGTGATCATCACGGGTCTCCCCTCCCGTACTCCCGGAGAGTACAGGGTGAAAATGAATACCTTGAAACGACCCTCCGATGGATTGACCTGGGGCACAAAGGCCGGTGAAACCGTCGATTAGCGTCTGTACCGGAAGGAACAATGAAATACCGATTGTTAATTATTGTCTTGGTTCTGTTTGCGTTTCCAGCCGGCGCTTATGCGCAACGCGGACAACGAGGGGGCCAGCGTGGCGGCCCCGCCGTCACAGCAAAAGCCGGCGCTGCGATCGATCTGACCGGATATTGGATATCGGTTGTCAGCGAGGACTGGCAGTTCCGTATGATCACACCGCCAAAAGGAACCTACACGTCCGTTCCGCTCAACGCGCAAGGCCGCAAAGTCGCCGATGCCTGGGATGCGGCAAAAGATGATGCGACCGGCAATCAGTGCAAAGCATACGGCGCTGCCGCCATCATGTCAGTACCCGGGCGCTTCCATATCACCTGGGAAAATGACACCACGCTCCGCATTGACAGCGATGCAGGGACGCAAACACGGTTGCTCCACTTTGACGGGGCGCCGCCCGAAAGCGGAGAGCCCACGTGGCAGGGATACTCTGCCGCCAAATGGGAATACGCCACCGGACAGCGAGCGACGACTCCTGTTCAGGAGCGGGAAGGCAATTTAAACGTGGTGACGACTCGTCTGCGTCCGGGATACCTGCGCAAAAACGGAGTGCCCTACAGCGCGAACGCAGTCGTGAACGAGAATTACCAGCGTATCAAGTCGCCAAATGGTGACGACTGGCTCATCGTGACAACGATCGTCGAGGATCCGATGTATTTGAGTTCGCCATACATCACCAGCACGAATTTGAAGAGGATTGCCGACGGTTCGGGTTGGAATAGTGTGCCCTGTTCTACGAAATAATGAATTAGCCCGGATGCATTCAGGTGGAGGTTCTGCAATGAAAAAGCTTTTCATGGCTGCCGTAGTTTCATTTTTGGTTCCGTCCGCGTTAGCTTTTGCTCAGTCCAGCAATGCGACGGTGAGTGGAACGGTATCCGACGGCACAGAAGGAGCGCTGATTCCGGGCGTCAGCATTACGGCGACGAACACGCAGACCGGCATCGTGACCTCCGTCATCACCAACGAAAGCGGGACGTACAACTTCGCCAGCCTGCAGCCGGGTGTGTACAACTTGAGCGCTGAGTTGAGCGGTTTTCAAACGCACACTTATTCCGCATTTCGACTCGGTCTTTCCCAGCAAGTGCGCTTGAACTTCACCCTGCAGGTCGGCGGCGTGGCGCAGTCTGTGGAAGTGACAATTGCAGCGGATACGCTGTTGGCTGCAACATCGTCATCACCCGTGGGGGGCGTGCTTCCGGAATATCGAGGGTGGCGCGATCTGCCGACGGTCAGGTCACAACGCGCTGGAACTGGTCAACATCATGCCGGGCGTGACGTGCCGCGAGCAGCAACATCGGGACGGCTGCGGACGTCGCGAAACGTTTGCCGGAATCTACGCGGGCACCGGCGCCGTGAACACGATGCGCGACGGCATCAGCGTCAGCGACGGGCGGTACAACAATGGCGTGTTTGCCTCCACCAGCATCAACCCGGACCTCGTCGGCGAAATGCGTGTCGTTCGTCGCGCCTGCGGACGCCGAGATGGGCCGCGGCGTCGGACAGGTTCAGATCCTAACGCGATCGGGCACCAACAAATACCGCGGATCGGCGGTCTGGAATATCCAGAACTCTGCGCTCGATGCCAACACCTGGAATGGCAATCGCGTCGGCACCACGCCAACCTGGTACAACCGCGAACAGCTGACGGGCAGTTATGGCGGTCCGATCATCCGCAACAAAACGTTTTTCTTTGCGCTGTTAATGGCCAGCGAATGTACTCGCGTCAGAACGTTGTTTACCCGGTTTTGAGCGCGCAGGCGCGGGAAGGCTTGTTCCGTTTCTTTCCGGGAGTCGGCAATGGAAATGTCGACCAGATACCGAGCGGCAGCGGCAACACCGCCATTGCGCCTGTGGTCGATGTCGTGGGAAATCCCGTGCGGCCCGCCGCGGCGACCGCCGACTTGCAGGCCGTGAAGTGTTCTGCGGGGCCTATTGCGAACGGGATTCGATAGCACTGGTTTCATCAAGCGCATGCTGGCGGCCATGCCGTTCCCAATGATTACAATGGAATGCATCCAGTTGCAGCAGGCCGGCGCGTGCACAGCCACTGGGACGGCGTCGGCGACGGACGGTTTGAACATCGCCAACTTCCGCTGGGTCCGCAAAGGCGACTCGCTGATCGGCAATCAGTTCGGAACGAGGAAGACACCAACAGGAATCAAATCAACGTCAAGATCGATCACCAGTTCAATGCGCGCCATAAGCTGAGCGGCGGCTTTACCTGGGAACGTCAGAACAACACTTCAAATCCCTGGCTTGGCCCAGCGGCTTTAATGGCCGTGCGGACCGCGAGCCGTCGGTGTTCACATCGTCTCTGGTTTCCACGTTGACGCCGAGCATCGTTAACGAAGTCCGCTGGGGATTGCGTCACAACATCAGCGGAAATACCCAGCCCTGCGATCTCGACGATCTTCGCGACAAGGTTTACGGATATGAACCTAGCGCGAACGGATTGCCCGTGCTGGCGCGCCCGGTGACTTTCGGCGACAACCTGCTACAAAGCACCTGCAATACGGTGACGTCCGTGAGCCCGATGTGGACTTATGGCGACACCTTGAGCTGGAAAAGGGGAAACACACGTTCAAAGGCGGCGCCGAACTGCGTACGGCGGAAACCACGGGCTCCAGTTCGGTGAACTTCCGACCCGTGGCGACCGGCGGCGCCGGCAACACTCCGGTTACGAATACGAGACTGCCCTTATTCCCGGTCTGATCGGCAACAACTTGACGAACATGCGCAATCTGCTGCTCACGCTCAGTGGTTCGCTGTCCAACGTGGCGCAATCGTTCCGCACCAATAGTCCAAGCGCCACGGAATTTCTCGACATGAATCAAATCAACGTTCCAGCCCGGCCGCAATACCGTCACGAACGAGTGGAACGCGTTTTTCAAAGACGACTGGAAGATCCGGCCGTCGCTCGCGCTGAATCTTGGCGTCCGCTACGAATGGTATGGAGTGCCCTACGAAGGGACGGGAATGACGGCTGCGATGGTCGGCGGAGGCTTTGCAGGCTTCGGCTGGTCGGGTCGCGGGTACCGTTCCGATTACTGGGCATATGGACCGCAGAAGGGCAGTATTACGGAGGTACAGTTTATCGGTCCAAAGTCTCCCAACGCCGGTGTGCAGCTTTACAAGGACGACAGGAACAACTTCGGTCCCGCTGTTGGCTTCAGTTGGTCGCTACCCTGGTTTGGCAAGGATAAAACCACGGTTCGCGGTGGATACGGACTCAGCTACCTCGGGACAGCCGGCCGCGGCAGTGCCATAGACACGTCAATCGGACAAGGACCGGGCACGCTGGACCAGATCACGTACACGTCGACGGGTTATCTGGATCTGTCCAAAATGTCGCTGCCGCTGGCTAAGGACAAACCCGGTTTTACTATTCCCATCACGCAACGCACTCAGAGCATCGATGGCTGGGACCCCAACTTTGTAGATCCGTACATTCAGTCGTTTAATTTCTCGGTTACGCGCGAACTCCAGCAGAACGTCACTCTCGACGTTCGCTACGTCGGCACGAAGGGTACAAAACTTTACGGCACGATTCCGCTGAACCAGCCGAACTTTCTCACGAATGGATTGAAGGAAGCGCTCGACATCACGCGCGCGGGCGGCAATGCGCCTTTATTCGACCAGATGCTGAACGGGCTGAATTTAAATCCAGGCGTAGCCGGATTCGGAGCCGTGGGAACGACTGTAAACGGCGTTCTGCAGACAGGTTCAATGGCATTGCGCCAGAACACCAGTTTCCGCGCAAATATCGCCAACGGCAATTACGCCGCCGTCGCCAGTTTGCTCAATTCATCGACTGCAGCCACCGGCCAGGGCGGCGGTCTGATCCGCAACGGCGGCTTACCAGAGAACTTCGTCGTGAATAATCCGCAGTTCAGCGGCGTCACCTTCGAGACGAATCCGGGCAGCTCGACCTACCATTCGATGCAGGCACAGTTGACGTTCCGTCCCAGGTCGGGTCTCAGTTATCAAGCAACCTATGTATTCAGCAAAGCCTTGACGACTTGTGCCGACCAGAACTGCTCCGTGTGGGCAAATGCAACGAACCGCACGTTGGACAAATCGCTTCAGGCTTCAGACCGCCGGCATGACTTCCGCATCAATGGCACTTGGGAATTGCCGTTCGGGCCAAAGCGACTCCTTTTCACCAACAGCCACGGCTTCCTCGCGCGGCTGACCCAACAGTGGCAGGTGAGCGGGATTCTCGATATGACATCCGGAGCGCCGGATAATATCGGCGGCGCCGGCTCCACGATCAATACATACATCGGCTACAGCCGCCCTGATATCGTCGGAACTTTCCCGCACCAGGGCAAGGCTCAGCAGACTGCAACCCTTCCCGTATACTTCACCCCGGGCACCTTTACGAGCGTCACGGATCCACAATGTGCCGGTGTGACGTCGGCACAGGCCCTCCAAACCGCGTGCACGATGCGGGCGATTGCCGATGCACGAGGGAACATTCTTCTGCAGAATCCGACCCCAGGAAAGATCGGCACTCTCGGCTTAGGCCGGGTCCAAGGCCCCGGCAGCTTCCGTTTCGATCTGAGCGGAAGTAAGACAATCAAACTGAGTGAAACCAAGAGTGTGCAATTTCGACTAGACGCACGGAATGTACTGAACAAACCCATTCTGGGAGACCCGATCCTGGACATCAATTCCGCCAGCTTCGGGCAGATCGCCGCCAGCGGCGTGACCGGGAACCGGAACTTCCAGGCACAGCTGCGATTCAGCTTTTGATCGACTGTGGCTC
>CAVTWA010000008.1:0-102219 GCA_963738025.1 uncultured Acidobacteriota bacterium
GCATTTCCTCGACTTTAGGCCAATTGGCACCAGAGGTACCCCCTATGTATCCGAACATGGAGGGGCGACTGAAATGCTTCAGCCGACCACGCATAAACCTCGATTTTTTCTATGTTGACAAAGAGTATAGAGTATAACGACAACAACACTGACTGATATAGCAGGAGAGATTCCGATGCGAATGGGACCGAAGAACAGGACATTGATTGTTCTGCTCTTAAGCAGTGGTTTGATGCTTCTTTCTGTACGCGCGTTTGCTCATCACGGAACAGCCATCTCCTACGATGAAAAAAATCCAATCGTGGTGAAAGGCGTCGTAACGGAATTCCTCTGGAGAAACCCACATACGCAACTCTTGCTGGACGTTAAAGACGAAAATGGAAAAGTCGTGCAATGGGCTTTTGAGATGCTCAGTCCGGGCGTTCTGACAAGGCTGGCTGGACCAAGCATCAATTCAAGCCTGGAGACAACGTGACGATGACGGTCGCTCCCTCGTTGGCGGGCACGCATGTTGGCATCTGTTACAGCCCGTGCAAAGTGAATGTCAATGGCGTGGAGAAAACTCAAGATGCCGTACGACGCGGAGTTGAAAACGGAAATCCTTATATCGTTCAGTCGCTTTCTCCTTCCAATACCTCGTTTTTTCGACAGCGTTTTGCGCAACGGGGACAACGCGCCGAGGGAATGCCTCGATCCCTGGTCCGCCACATGATCGCATGACTTGAGTGGAATCTGGCTGTCTGGAGGAGGAGGTGGCGGTGGAACCCTGACCCAATGGAAAAAAGGTGCGCCGCCTCATTGACGCCCGAAGGGCGGCCAGGATGAAGGCGAACATGCCGCCAAGGGCCCGAAGGGCATTGTGCCCGCAAAGGCCAATGATCCAATCGGAGACGCGAATCCTCCAGGTTTATTGCGAACTTTGCTCTATAATCGGCCGTTTGAGTTCATTCCGCGCCAGGATAAGGTGCTGCAGGTTTTCGAATGGACAAACCATTGGCGACAAATCTGGACAGATGGCCGGAAAGTTCCGATTCCTGAAGATGCGGGTCCTTATTGGTACGGATATTCGGTAGCCAGATGGGAAGGTGACACATTCGTTGTCGAGACGGTCGGTCTTGATGCGAGGGAATGGCTCGACGACTGGGGTGTTCCATACAGTGACTCGTTGCGTCTGCAAGAACGCTGGCACCGCCTCGACAGGGACAACCTAGAATTGACGATCCGGGTAGATGATCCGAAGACGTTCACCAAACCCTGGACGAGCGATAAAAAGATGTACAGGCTTCAACCGAAGGATTCTCCGGACGGGGAACTCCTCGAAGTCATCTTCGCGCCCATGGACGAAAAGGTATTCAACGACAACATCAGGGATCCCGCCGGCGGAGTCATTAAAAAGTAGATGGAGGGTCACATGAAGAGTTTCAGTAATGCCAGAATCGCCGTGCGTTTCCTTCTGCTCGTCCTGGCGATGCTGGTCACCGTTCCAACATTTGCGCAGACGGACTTTTCCGGAGAATGGGCACTCCGGGACAATGAGGTCTTCGAGTCCCAAGGCCAGCCGCCGCTAGGCGATTACCTCGGTATCCCTTTCAATGATGCGGGCCGGATGCGAGCTGAAACCAGCGCGGAATCGATATGGGCGACGCCCGAATTTCAATGCAGACCGCACTCGGCGCCCTACCAGTGGCGCGGGAATGGCGGTGTGCGGTTCCAAAAAGAGCTCGATCCCGATTCGCGTGAACTCAAGGCATATCACTTGCAATTCTGGCGCTCGCTGGATCGGCCCATATATCTGGACGGCCGTCCGCACCCGCCGGCATGGGCCCCCCACACCTGGACAGGATTCTCAACTGGAAAGTGGGTCGGCGATACTTTGGTCGTCACGACCACCCATCTCACCGATAGTTATCTCCGGCGTGGCGGCCCTCAAACGAGCGACCAGATGGTAATGACGGAATACATTTCGCGACAGGATAATCTTCTCACTGTCGTCGTCATCGTCGATGATCCCATCTATCTCACTGAACCTTACGTTCAATCGCTGACATTTCAGTTGAACCTCCATACACAGTTGCAGCTCGAACCCTGCACCTCGTCCTTTGACGAAAATGGAGGCAGCGACCCGCATTTTGTGCCGCACTATCTACCAGGCAAAAACGAGTTTCTGACAGAGTGGCTCGAGAAAGAGCCGTGGATTCCGAGAGAGGGCGCACAAGGCGGCGCTGAGACGCTGTATCCCGAATTCAAAGTCAAACTGAATGGTTCGTCCGCCGCGTCGAAACCTGCTCCCTCGCCGTTTTCGAAACCAGCCTTCTCGCCAGATCGCAGCATCGCCGCAGAGAGTCCGAAGGATGGTGAGGTCCACGTCATGCCCGTTCAGGGGAATGTGTATATGCTGGTCGCCGACGGCAGCAATATCACGGCATCGGTTGGGCCGGATGGCTTCCTGTTGGTGGATACCGGTTCGGCGAAGATGAGTGACAAGGTTCTGGCGGCGATCAAACAGCTTGCGGGGACCGTCGCCTCTCCGGTTGCACCGATCCGATGCACGGGAACGCATTGTCCCGGAACCTATGAATGGTCCAGTCCGTTTATCAACTCCATCATCAGTTCGCCCGAACCGGCCAAGCCCATTCGCTACATTATTAATACCAGCGTCGATGCGGATCATACGGGCGGCAACGACAAGCTTGCCGCCGCGGGCATCTTTTATGTCGGTGGGTGTATCGGAGCCGGCTGCGAACTTCACCGACTGGATACTCTTGCGCCTGTGATCGCGCATGAGAATGTTCTGAACCGGATGAGTTCGCCGGTTGCGGGCCAGCCGGGCAGACCGGCGGCTGCATGGCCGACGGATACATACCACCGCGAGTTTTACAAACTCACGTCGTATTTCAACGGTGAACCGGTTGTCCTCTATCACGAACCGGCGGCACACAGCGACGGAGACAGCATCGTGTATTTCCGCCACTCGGAGGTCATTAGCGCCGGCGATTTGATATCGACGACCAGCTATCCATTCATCGACCGGGACAAAGGCGGCAGTATCCAAGGCGTTATCAACGGGCTGAATCACATCCTGGATCTGGCCGTCGCGGAGTACCGCTCGCAGGGTGGCACTTGGATCGTTCCAGGTCACGGACGATTGTGTGACGTGGCCGACGTCGCCTCTTACCGGAACATGCTCGTTATGATTCGCGACCGGATTCAAGACGTGATCAAGAGCGGCAGGACGCTTGCACAGATAAAGACCGCCAAACTCACGTTGGATTTTGATGGCCGGTACGGTTCGACAGCCGGTCCGTGGACCACCGACATGTTCATCGAGGCCGTATATCGAAGTCTTAATCAGGGCAAATAGGTACGAAGGAGAAAAATGATGAAACACAAAATTCCTGCTTTCATTTTGCTTTGTGCAGCGCTCGGCGGCACTACCGCTTACGCACACCATTCCTTTGCCGCTGTCTACAACGGCAAGAAGGAAATCACTCTCGATGGCAAAATGGTGCAGTTTCTGTATCGCAATCCTCATTCTTACGTCCAGATAGAAGCTCCTGACGAGAATGGGGTCGTGCAGCGCTGGTCTGTCGAGTGGGGCGGCGCCGCATCTCTTGCGGGACAGGGCGTGCAGAGGGATACGTTCAAGATTGGGGATCATGTGATCATCACGGGTCTCCCCTCCCGTACTCCCGGAGAGTACAGGGTGAAAATGAATACCTTGAAACGACCCTCCGATGGATTGACCTGGGGCACAAAGGCCGGTGAAACCGTCGATTAGCGTCTGTACCGGAAGGAACAATGAAATACCGATTGTTAATTATTGTCTTGGTTCTGTTTGCGTTTCCAGCCGGCGCTTATGCGCAACGCGGACAACGAGGGGGCCAGCGTGGCGGCCCCGCCGTCACAGCAAAAGCCGGCGCTGCGATCGATCTGACCGGATATTGGATATCGGTTGTCAGCGAGGACTGGCAGTTCCGTATGATCACACCGCCAAAAGGAACCTACACGTCCGTTCCGCTCAACGCGCAAGGCCGCAAAGTCGCCGATGCCTGGGATGCGGCAAAAGATGATGCGACCGGCAATCAGTGCAAAGCATACGGCGCTGCCGCCATCATGTCAGTACCCGGGCGCTTCCATATCACCTGGGAAAATGACACCACGCTCCGCATTGACAGCGATGCAGGGACGCAAACACGGTTGCTCCACTTTGACGGGGCGCCGCCCGAAAGCGGAGAGCCCACGTGGCAGGGATACTCTGCCGCCAAATGGGAATACGCCACCGGACAGCGAGCGACGACTCCTGTTCAGGAGCGGGAAGGCAATTTAAACGTGGTGACGACTCGTCTGCGTCCGGGATACCTGCGCAAAAACGGAGTGCCCTACAGCGCGAACGCAGTCGTGAACGAGAATTACCAGCGTATCAAGTCGCCAAATGGTGACGACTGGCTCATCGTGACAACGATCGTCGAGGATCCGATGTATTTGAGTTCGCCATACATCACCAGCACGAATTTGAAGAGGATTGCCGACGGTTCGGGTTGGAATAGTGTGCCCTGTTCTACGAAATAATGAATTAGCCCGGATGCATTCAGGTGGAGGTTCTGCAATGAAAAAGCTTTTCATGGCTGCCGTAGTTTCATTTTTGGTTCCGTCCGCGTTAGCTTTTGCTCAATCGAGCAATGCGACAGTCAGTGGAACTGTCTCCGACACATCCGGCGCCTTGATTCCAGGTGTGAGCATCACCGCGACGAACACGCAGACTGGGATCGTCACTACTGTCCTGAGCAATGAGAGCGGAACCTACAATTTTGCCAGCCTTCAGCCCGGGACCTACAAAATGAGCGCAGAGTTGTCCGGGTTTCTGACGCGCACTTATTCGGACGTGCAACTCGGGCTTTCACAGCAGGTCCGGTTGAACTTCTCGTTGCAGGTCGGTGGCGTGGCGCAGTCGGTTGAAGTGAGCGTCGCAGCCGACACGCTTCTTGCCACATCGTCAGCGTCGGTGGGCGGCGTGCTGCCGGAAACGAAGGTAATGGAACTTCCCACGATAGGTCGCGATGCGCTCGAGCTGGTCAGCACCACGGCAGGCGTCACGAGCTGGAACAGCGACATTGGAACGAATCGCACCACGCAAACCTTCGCCGGGATATATGCCAGTATTGGCGCCGTGAATACAATGCGAGACGGCATCAGTGTCAGCGACGGACGGTACAATAATGGCGTCTTTGCCTCCACGAGTATCAACCCGGACCTGGTCGGCGAAATGCGCGTGATCGTGGCGCCCGCGGATGCCGAGATGGGCCGTGGCGTGGGACAGGTTCAGATCATGACCAAGTCGGGAACCAACACGTACCGCGGAACGGCGGTATGGAACATCCAGAACTCCGCACTCGACGCGAATACATGGAATGGCAACCGTATCGGCACAACCCCAACCTGGTACAACCGCGAACAGCTGACTGCCAGCTATGGCGGCCCAATCATCAAGAACAAGACATTCTTCTTTGCTCTCCTGAATGGCCAACGGATGTACTCGCGGCAAAATGTTTCTACTCCAGTGCTGACGGCCGATGCACGGCAAGGCTTTTTCCGATTCTTTCCCGGAGTCGGCAACGGCAACGTGGACCAGGTAGCGGGAGGCTCCGGCAATACGGCGATCGCTCCTGTGGTGGACGTGTTGGGTAATCCGGTAAGGCCGGCCGCCGCGACCGGCGATCTTCAGAGGGTGAGCGTCTTCCTGAAAGATCCGAATCGCCCCGCAATCGACAGCACAGGATTCATCAATAGAATGCTGGCGGGAATGCCCCTGCCGAATGACTACAGAGATGCTGCGTGTATCCAGTTACAACAGGCGGGAGCGTGCACGGCCACCGGCACATCAACGACGGACGGTTTGAACATCGCGAACTTCGATTGGGTCCGCCGGGGAGATACGCTCATCGGCAACCAGTTTGGAACTGAAGATGACACCAACCGGAACCAGATCAACGTCCGGATCGACCACCAGATCAGTAACCGCCACAAGCTGAACGGCGGCTTTACGTGGGAACGTCAGAACAATACTTCAAATCCGTCGGCATGGCCGGGCGGCTTTACAGGCAGAGCGGACCGGGAACCGTCGGTGTTCACGTCCTCGCTGGTCTCGACGCTGTCATCGAGTATCGTGAACGAAGTCCGCTGGGGGCTGCGGCATAACATCAGCGGGAACACGCAACCCTGCGACCTGCCCAATGTCGTCAGCAAGTTGTATGCTTATGAACCGAGCTCGAACGGATATCCCGTCCTTGCCCGCCCCCAGACCTTCGGCGACAACCTTCTCCAAAGTACATGTAACACGGTGACGTCCGTCAGTCCGATGTGGACATACGGCGACACGCTAAGCTGGACAAAGGGTAAGCACACCTTTAAAGGCGGAGCGGAATTGCGCTTGGCGAATACAACCGGAGCCAGTTCCGTCAATTTCAGACCGGTAGCCACTGGTGGCGCCGGCAACATCCCGGTGACGAACATTGAGACCGCGTTGATTCCCGGACTGATTGGGAACAACCTGACCAACATGCGGAACCTGCTGCTCACCCTGAGCGGTTCCCTGTCGAACATCGCCCAGTCTTTCAGGAGCAACAGCGCCACGGCGACAGAGTTTCTAGATATGAACCAGATCAAGGTTCCGCCTGGACGCAATACGGTTACCAATGAGTGGAATGGTTTCTTTAAGGATGACTGGAAAGTCAGGCCGTCGCTAACACTGAATCTCGGCATCCGTTACGAGTACTACGGCGTCCCGTACGAAGGAACCGGGATGACGGCCGCGATGGTTGGAGGGGGTCTGGCCGGCTTCGGATGGTCCGGCCGAAGCTGGAGTAATTACTGGGCATTCGGACGGCAGAATGGCGATTTGACCCAGGTGCAGTTCATCGGTCCAAAGTCTCCCAACGCCGGTGTGCAGCTTTACAAGGACGACAGGAACAACTTCGGTCCCGCTGTTGGCTTCAGTTGGTCGCTACCCTGGTTTGGCAAGGATAAAACCACGGTTCGCGGTGGATACGGACTCAGCTACCTCGGGACAGCCGGCCGCGGCAGTGCCATAGACACGTCAATCGGACAAGGACCGGGCACGCTGGACCAGATCACGTACACGTCGACGGGTTATCTGGATCTGTCCAAAATGTCGCTGCCGCTGGCTAAGGACAAACCCGGTTTTACTATTCCCATCACGCAACGCACTCAGAGCATCGATGGCTGGGACCCCAACTTTGTAGATCCGTACATTCAGTCGTTTAATTTCTCGGTTACGCGCGAACTCCAGCAGAACGTCACTCTCGACGTTCGCTACGTCGGCACGAAGGGTACAAAACTTTACGGCACGATTCCGCTGAACCAGCCGAACTTTCTCACGAATGGATTGAAGGAAGCGCTCGACATCACGCGCGCGGGCGGCAATGCGCCTTTATTCGACCAGATGCTGAACGGGCTGAATTTAAATCCAGGCGTAGCCGGATTCGGAGCAGTGGGAACGACTGTAAACGGCGTTCTGCAGACAGGTTCAATGGCATTGCGCCAGAACACCAGTTTCCGCGCAAATATCGCCAACGGCAATTACGCCGCCGTCGCCAGTTTGCTCAATTCATCGACTGCAGCCACCGGCCAGGGCGGCGGTCTGATCCGCAACGGCGGCTTACCAGAGAACTTCGTAGTGAATAATCCGCAGTTCAGCGGCGTCACCTTCGAGACGAATCCGGGCAGTTCGACCTACCATTCGATGCAGGCACAGTTGACGTTCCGTCCCAGGTCGGGTCTCAGTTATCAAGCAACCTATGTATTCAGCAAAGCCTTGACGACTTGTGCCGACCAGAACTGCTCCGTGTGGGCAAATGCAACGAACCGCACGTTGGACAAATCGCTTCAGGCTTCAGACCGCCGGCATGACTTCCGCATCAATGGCACTTGGGAATTGCCGTTCGGGCCAAAGCGACTCCTTTTCACCAACAGCCACGGCTTCCTCGCGCGGCTGACCCAACAGTGGCAGGTGAGCGGGATTCTCGATATGACATCCGGAGCGCCGGATAATATCGGCGGCGCCGGCTCCACGATCAATACATACATCGGCTACAGCCGCCCTGATATCGTCGGAACTTTCCCGCACCAGGGCAAGGCTCAGCAGACTGCAACCCTTCCCGTATACTTCACGCCGGGCACCTTTACGAGCGTCACGGATCCACAATGTGCCGGTGTGACGTCGGCACAGGCCCTCCAAACCGCGTGCACGATGCGGGCGATTGCCGATGCACGAGGGAACATTCTTCTGCAGAATCCGACCCCAGGAAAGATCGGCACTCTCGGCTTAGGCCGGGTCCAAGGCCCCGGCAGCTTCCGTTTCGATCTGAGCGGAAGTAAGACAATCAAACTGACTGAAACCAAGAGTGTGCAATTTCGACTAGACGCACGGAATGTACTGAACAAACCCATTCTGGGAGACCCGATCCTGGACATCAATTCCGCCAGCTTCGGGCAGATCGCCGCCAGCGGCGTGACCGGGAACCGGAACTTCCAGGCACAGCTGCGATTCAGCTTTTGATCGACTGTGGCTCGCACAAAGCGCATCCGATTACGATTTCTTTGAATCTTTAGCGCCTACGGGGCTCCGTTTTTGCATCCTTCGATTCAGGAACGTTAAGGCAAACGTCGGGATACCATCACTCTTGTCCAAATTAGCGCCGCGTTTGTGAGCTTGGCGAGCTGAAGGTCCGAAGTTGGCCGAGCCTCGGGTACGTTGGGTTTGGAACCGACCAAGGAACCAAAAACAACCCGGAGGCTCAGCCATTCATGCACATGAAGCTTACGGCGTGCCCATCGCGAAAGAAATTGAAAACCGGACCGGTCGTGAAATATCGGTTGCAAGCGTTTATGCAGCTCTCGACCGGCTCACGGCAAAGCAACTGGTGTCTTCGGAATTGGGTGAACCCCGTATGGTCCAAAAACTGAAATCATGCGGCCTGCACGGTAGTAGTAATTCAGCATTCCGCCGAGTCGGCGGCGGGTTTGCACCCTTCCGCTTTTCGCGACTGTAGTTTCTGCGCGCATGAGCAGACGATTATCGAGTCCCTGATGGTTCCGTTCCAGATGGTACAACTCGACAACGAAATACCCATATTGCCGTAACAGGAATCGTCCACTATCCATGGCATCCGTGGCGGAATCGCAGTGTGTTCATTGATGACGTGATCGATAGGAATGGCCGCGTATATTTCCGTTGCCATGTCGAAGAGACGGTGCACCTGAGGGCTTTGGAAATACCCGATTGGATGCTGCAGGAAACTTGCAGCACGACAGGCCTTGTCGAAAAGCCGGTCGTTAACTGCAGTGCTCTACGCAATCTCAAAGCGCTGCTGGACGGTGCCTCCAGCCATGACCTGGGTCTGACAGAAGCTCAGTGCTTCGAAGGAGGCACTGATGCAACAAACACAGGATCGAAAGCCGTTTCAATGCCGACTGTTTCAGCCACCAATAGCGAGACCGACGTTTGCAACGATGCCACAGGAAGTAAAGCAGAAGACGATCGAACTCATGTCGGGTTTGCTCCGTCAACACTGGGAACGGCAATGCGTAAACCAGGTGAAGGAGGACGGCCATGAGTGACAAAATTCGAAGCCAACACATCGCTCGAAAAGCATTGCTCTACGTCCGGCAATCGTCGAGCTACCAAGTGACTCACAATCTAGAAAGGCAGAAGCTGCAATACGCGATGCAGGAACGGCTGTGCGGTCTGGGCTTCCAGGACATTGAAGTCATCGACGAGGATCTCGGCTGCTCGGCGGCAGGGACGGTGACACGATCTGGATTCGAACGTATGGTGGCCCAGGTCTGCATGGGCCATATCGGCGCCGTAGCCGCGCGAGAGGTTTCTCGATTCGCACGCAATAGCCGCGAGTGGCAGCAACTGGTCGAAGTATGCCGGCTCGTCGATACGTTATTGATCGATCAAGAGACCGTATACGACCCACGACAAGGTAATGATCGATTGCTGTTGGGACTGAAAGGAAGCTTGAACGAATATGAGTTGGACTTGTTGCGTCAACGCTCGCTGGAAGCGCGGCAGCAAAAGGCCAAACGTGGAGAGTTGATCGTGGCCGCACCGGCCGGATACGTAAAGGGCGAAGATCGACTCGAAAAAGATCCCGATCAACGCATTCAAGAAGCGGTGTTACTGGTCTTCACGAAGTTTCAGGAGGTGGGTAGCGTTCGTCAGACTCTATTATGGTTTCTGGAACACGACCTCCAGTTGCCGGTGAAGACCGTTGACGGCGATACGCGTTGGAAACGTCCGCAATATCAGACCGTGCACCGGATCCTCACGAATCCTGCATACGCAGGAGCTTACGCTTATGGACGTACGGAACACTCCACGCGCTATGAAGAGGGTAAGCCACGCAAAGCATCTCGGCGCAAAGCGCGCCGGCAGTGGCTGTCGCTAATTCCCAACACGCACGAGGGCTATATTACCTGGGACCAATTCGAGCGCGTGCAACTGGCGATCGGAGAAAATATGCGCGGACGGGAACACTCGGGTGCCGTTCAAAGTGGCTCAGCGCTATTGTGCGGTCTGCTGCGCTGCCGACGCTGCGGCCGGAAGCTTATGGTGCACTATACGGGGCGCGAGGGCGAGATCCCACGCTACTGCTGTATTCGTGGGATGTTAGACACTGGTCAGCCGAAATGCATCACATTCGGCGGGACCGCGGTGGACGAGGCGATACGCGATGAATTACTGCGGGTCGTTCAACCCGCGGCCGTCGAGTCGGCGATCATGGCGAGTGAAGAAGAATCGCACCAGCACGACGTCATTCTTGAAGCTTTACAACGAGACCTCGAGGCGGCGCGTTATTGCGTGCAACGAGCTCAGAAGCAATATGATCTTACCGACCCGGAGAATCGTCTGGTGGCGCAAGAGCTGGAACGACGCTGGAATGCCGCTTTGCAGCAAGTCGCGGAACTGGAAACACGTATGGATCGGCACATTCAAAGCCAGAGCCGCCGGATACGACCAAGCCGCGACGAATTTCTGAAGTTAGCTTCGGACTTGCACGGTGTTTGGGGTTCTCCCGGCGCGGATGTTCGTTTGAAGAAGCGCATCATTCGCACATTGATTCATGAAATCGTGGCGGATGTGGATGGCCAAGCCGGTGAAGTCATTCTGGTGATTCATTGGAAAGGCGGAGTACACACGGAGTTGCGTTTGGCTCGTCGCCGTCGCGGGTACTGCAGTGGCCATACCTCAAAAGAAATCGTCGATGCTGTTCGTGTCCTGGCTCACACGTGTACGGACGACATAATCGCGGGCATACTTAACCGAAACAGATTGGTTACGGGTCACGGAAACCGCTGGACAAAAGAGCTGGTCACGTCACTGCGAAGCAAACATCAGGTCTCGTGCTACAAAGCCGGCAGCGAAGAATCGAATCATTGGATGAATCTGACGGATGCTGCACAGTTTCTGGGCATCAGTTCGATTACACTGCGTCGCGGCGTGGAACGGAGTGAAATCGTAGCCGAACATCCTCTGGCCGACGGTCCTTGGATCTTTTCTCGCACAACACTGGAATCGGAAGCGGCGAAAACTCTCATCAGCCGCGTTCAGCGCAATCTCCGGACCCGCAAAACTTGTTTCGCTGAGGACCAACACAAACTTTTCAACAACATACCGAGGTGAGCATTATGAAGCGTAGTTGTAATGCGCCACGAATTCTCGAATGGCATTTCGGAGCGCGTCCTCGCCGAATAAGAATCATCCGGTCTAAGCAACCTTCTTTAATTGTGCGAACAAACCGTTCCGCGATAAGCGTTCAGATTAGGCGACCGCGGCGGCAACTTTATTGATTCAATGCCGGAGTCGGCGAGTAGGCTAAGAAATTCTGTCGTATACAGCGGATCTCGATCGTGAATGAGATAGCGTTTGCCCCGGGAAAATCCATCAATGGTATCCGTGACATTTCGGGCGATTTGAGCCATCCACAAGCCATTGGCTGAACAGGCGATGCCGCCGATCTCGACGCGTCGGGTCGACAGGTCTATAAAGAACAGCACAACAAAGCGTGTTAGCCCTGAAGCGGTCCAGACCTCAACCGTAAAGAAGTCGGTCGCGAGGATCTGGTCCCAATGCTGTTTGAGGAATTCCTTCCATGTCGTCTTTCGAATTCGCTCGGGCGCCGGTTCGATACGCCGTTTCAAAATATTGCGCGATTGTGGTGTGCGCCAGGTTGTGCCCCAAGTTCGCCATTGCCCCTTGAATGCGCCGACAACCCCAGGTACGGTTCTCTTCGGCCATCCGCACAACCAAATGTGAGATCTCTGTCGGCGTGCATGGCCTTCCCGGAGGTCGGTTACCACTGCCATCGTATTTCTTGGCGATCAATTTCCGGTGCCATGCCAGCAATGTCTCGGGCGTAACGATTCTGGCCACCTGAGCCAAGATCTTCCGAGTGAGTTTCTTTGCTCTGGCGGCCAAGCGCCGCCGCTGCTCGTCGCTAAACCGCATCCGGCGTTTGCCGATCTGTTCCCGGAGGACACGGTTTTCCTCAACCAGATATTCGATCACGTGCTGTGAGGTGCTCCCCAAAAATCGGACCAGTGAATAAGGTGTAAAATCGCGGCCTCGGAACGGAGCAGGAATGAACACGAGGTCGAAGCAGAGGCGAAGTTTCAGCGCCGAAATGAAGGCGAGAATCGCGCTGGAAGCGATTAAAGGTCAGAAGACGATCCAGGAAATCGCGTCGCATTACGGAGTGCACCCCAATCAGGTCACAAACTGGAAGCGGGAAAGCGATTGATGGAGTGCCGGCGGTGTTTGCCGATCGGCGATCGCAACCCGACACGAGCGAAAGTGCGTTGAGGGCGGAGCTGTACCAGCAGATCGGGCAATTGCAGGTCGAAGTCGACTGGTTGAAAAAAAAGTCCGGCCTGTCGCGTTAAGCCAGAGGCGGGAATGGATTTCCTTAGACAACGAGCTGAGCATTCGGCAGCAATGCGGATTGGCTGGCGTGTGGCGGTCGGGACTGTACTACGAAGCCGCGCCAGAAACGGCCGAAAATCTGCGTTTGATGCGACTGCTGGACGAACAATACACGCGGACGCCATTTTACGGGGTCCGAAAGATGGTCTGGTGGCTGGACGAGCAAGGATACCCAGTCAATCCGAAGCGGGTACGGCGGTTGATGCGTCTGATGGGATTGGAGGCGATCTATGCCAAGCCGCGGCTGTCGCTTCCGGCGCCGGGGCACAAGATTTACCCGTATCTGTTGCGGGATTTGACCATCAGCCGGCCGGACCAGGCGTGGTGCAGCGACATCACCTTCATTCGATTGCACGGGGGATTCATCTACCTGGTGGCAGTGATGGACTGGTTCAGCCGCTATGTGCTGGCTTGGGAAGTATCGGTCTCTCTGGAAACGTCATTCTGCGTTTCAGCGCTGAACTGGGCTTTGGAGTGTGGGCGCCCGGATATCTTCAATACGGATCAGGGATCGCAGTTCACGAGCCACGATTTCACAAGCCGGTTGGCGGATCACGGCATCGACATCAGCATGGACGGACGTGGACGCGTGATGGACAACATTTTCATCGAACGTTTGTGGAGGACGGTGAAATACGAAGAGATCTATTTGAAAGACTACGTGGACGTGCCGGAAGCGATGGCGAATCTGAAAATCTATTTTGGGTTTTACAATCACGAGCCCCGCATCAGGCGTTGGGTTATCAAACACCGGCCGCGATCTACTTCCAAGCGCGGAAGGAACCGCGGTGAGGATGAATTCACGCCAGGCTGAGAGTCGGTCAGGGTCTCGAACGTCATCTATAAACGAACGTGGCGCGAATTATTTCTCGACAGAAGTCGAATTTGGAGAAAGAAAGAAAAAGAACCAAAAAGAAAGAAAGGTGCGGAAGGGGAGGCCTGTGGAAACTGCCGCCAGCGAAAATCGATAAAGGTGGCCTTCGGCAACTTCTTGTTGATGATTTGCACCGCTGCTTGAAAAAGCCTACGCAAGAACCGCTCCGGCTTTTTCACAGTTACGCACCGGCCCGACGGCGGTTAATCTATAAACCCATTTTCAAGAGGCAGCGGTCCACCTTAAGCATGCTGTTTTTTGGTCCTAAGAATGGGGAGCACCTCACTGCTGCCGCTGATTAATCCAGCCAGCAAATGACATGACCAGAAATGAAAGTGGATCCAACCCCGATACCATCGCCGCAGACTACCATTCACCAACCGGGTATCTCGTTCAAATCCGAGCAAATCCGGTTTTTGTACACTACGGCGTTGAGCCGCCGCGAGAACTGAGCGCATAAAATCTCCATGAAATCGAGAATCTTCCGTTTTCGATATACTTATCGCCGTATGCGTCCGGCGCTTTCGTCGATTCTCGTGACCGTTGCCTTGATGGCAAACGTGGTAGCCGTAAGCGTGGCTATGCCGCAAGCCAAATCGGCACCCGTCTTTGAATCCGCGTTTCAGGACGTACGGGGCAAAGTACAGATTCCAATTCTGCTCCCGTCTAAATTACCCGATGTGATTAGCGTTCCAGATATCAAGTTGGCTTATGGCGAGGTTAGAAAGACGGGATACGAGATATCTCTGTATTACAGTGATTTAGGAACTGACGCGGCCTTAGCCGCGAGCTTCATCGGCTCCACCGACATTGAAAAGAGCGTTCCCGGCACCAGCCGCGCCGTCCTTGCTAATGGTATCGCTGCAATGTTCCGCCCAGTGTCATGCGGCGGTTCATGCGCACCTGCGATTCTGTGGTGGCAACAAGGCAGCGTCATGTATCAAATCCAGATTAAGCTCCGGAGCACTTCAAGGCGGAGCGAACAGCAGCAGATCCTGGTGGATACAGCGAATGCGATGGTGTCGGTTAAGTAATGTGGCTGAAATGAGGTTGAGAAGAACGCTTGCACGATGGTCTTCCAGGAGAACAACGAACGTGGAAAGCTCACCGATTGTGCTTCAGGGACGTTGCAGGCTACAGGGTGGACGTTAACGAGCAGATATTCCCCATCGAGCGTGACATTCGGGCTTCTGGTGATTAGGCTAAAGATGGTCTTATTGCCTTGATCTGGAGTGATTTCAAGCAGTTCAGACTTTCCGTCCATCACCCTGATTATCGGGAAGTCCATCCCTTCGTAAGAATCAGTCCCAGTCACAACTTTATACCCAGGGAACAGGCGCTTAATAACAGCGATATTGAACGGCGTTTTGGCGTTGATTGGTCCTATGCCGTTTTCGGTTATCGTAATGGCAGCCTTTTGCTGTCCCTCCGCCGTGCCAGGGAATAGAAATGAGGCCAGTCGAAGGTCCTTTGGTCGGCAACTTGATCGGGCTCAGGGATGTCCGTGCCACCCTCGCGATGATGGGGCCTCCCGATGGTCAGGTGGCACTCGTGTCTTTGTAGCAAGTCCGTGGCCGGCTTATTTTCTCCGCGCGCCCGAAAAAGCTGTCCACTAAGACTCGCCATACCCTGTCCAAACGTTTACATAAAACCGCTTATGATACGAACTGGGCTTTACCTGCGTACCCATCCTATCGCACACCGCTCTTATTTGGCATATCCTCGATCGGTAACAGTAATCGGGAACGCCGTGCAGATAAGCATGTTGATGAGTGTTGTGGCTGGCGACAGCGGCCGTCCCGTTATCGACAGGACGAATCTGAAGGACCTGTATGACTTCAACTTTCAGTTCAGCCCTGACCACTGGTCCACTCCTCCTCCGCGGCCTAACGACGGAACGCCGGCGGCGGCATTGGACCGTGCCGATACTCGCGACCGCGATCCAGCAGCTCGGCTTAAGATTGGAATCCGTCAAGGCGCCAATGGATGTCCTCGTCGTCGAATCAGCACAAAAACCGAAGGAGAATTGAAGGGGACTGAGCAACTACAGATGATTCGCTCCCTTCTTGCTCGATTGCGACCTTTGGCATTGGCAGTCGGTAGTGTCTCAGTTTGAATTTAGCCGCCGCGCTGCGCCATGTCGCCGTTCTAGGCTCGCAGGTTACGGTCCGCCCTATAAATATGAATTGGAACACGGATGGTATCGCCTTCGGCGCACAGTCAGGTGGCGACTTGTCCTCGTCATCGTTTGACCTGACATTGTAGGCGCGGTGATAGACCAGAGTTGTCCAAAGCAAGAATGGATGCGTGTCTGCAGTCCCCGCCTAAGCTAGGCGGGGCTTTGCAAAACGAAAGGGGAAGGAGCACAAGAGGCAGAAAAAAGAACACAAGAAGCACATAAAAAGCGGGTCCGGGAGCCACTTTCTTGTGCTTTTTGTGTCCCTTTTGTTCGCAGCCCATAAGGCGGTGTATCTTGCCGGTGCAAGTCCGGTCGCGGGAATAGGCTGTTTGCCCGCGTAGTCATAGTCGACGCCGGGTTGGGGCGACCCGCCCGGCGAAAGCTCGACAGTAAACGTCCATGTTGGTGGGGCTAGCAATCGTGCGGGCCGTAACGCAAGCGAAACCTGTCCGCCTCGTTACACGACTCACGCAAGAACCAACTGGCGTGGTCATGTGGATGCCGAGCCACGGCGAAATTGGCGAAGGCTAATATGGTCGGTGAAGCAACAGCCATATGCAACCGTCCGGTCCACCGGGGTTCTGGGGATGGCACGCATGAACAGACACACCGATTAAAATGGGGACCCTCTCTCTGCCCGCCCCTTGGGTGGAAGGCTCGACAGCGAATACATAAGTTGCCGAGTGGAAGGGAGAGGCTCGGATGAGGTCATAGTAAGCAATGACCTGGCGGGACAGCATAACCCGCTGGCGAGCCAAGGACCTCTGGACGGGATTGCTGGGGACTAGACTTCCCCGCTGCAGGTCTTGCCGCAAGGCCATAGGGTGGAGGGCGAACAGACCTTGGCCGCGTATAAGTCGCAGGCGTTACTGCATCGTGGCGAAGGTCGCGGTTGAATTCCCGTTTGAAGCCGTACTGGGGAAAACCCACCGTACGGAATTTTAGAGGGGGAGGGGAAAACACTGATGAATTTTTTTTCATGCTGTGCGCCTCCGCTCCACTCGACGCCCTTTGTGTTCCGTTCCTTTTCCCTTGAGCAAAGCCCTTAGGCGGGGACTGGTCACACCGTTCACCAAACCAGGTTTCATGGCATCCACTACATTCAAACCTTTACAAGCCGCCACGCTCCGGCTCCCTTTCATTCTGTCTTGGACACGTATGGTCGTGGACCGCGTCGACAATCCGTCGACTGGCGGCGTTGCTTATGCTCAAAGGGGAGCTCCTTAATAGACGGTTTGTCGAAGCCCTCCCTCCCGTGATTACGCAAAATGACATATTGACGTGATGCCATCGAAGCGCGTTTTTGGCGCCGAACGGCAAGCTACAGCTGTCACTGACTAATCGCTCGTTCGGATGGTTGGTCATGACATTGCAAGGCCCTGAGAGAATCTCGGAGGGTGCGATGAATACCGGGCGAGTCGTCCTTGCAGTACTGCTTATCGTTCTCGTTATTCCCAGCGCTTATGCGCAGATCTTTGGCACGGTGCGCGGAACCATCCTCGATCCTCAGGGTGCGGCGGTCTCCGGAGCGAAGGTGACACTCAAAGCGCATGCGTCGGCTTTCAGAAAGATGACTCAAAGCGACGAGGCTGGTAACTTCACGTTCCCGGCTGTTCCCGCAGAGTCTTACACCGTCGGCGTGGAAATGCCGGGGTTTGAGACGCAAAGCCAGCCGGTGACCGTCGCAATTTTAGGCGCGCCAACGCTCAGAGTTTCGCTGGAGATGGCGGGAGTCGAAACGAATGTGTCGGTAATCGAGGAAATCGCGCCGCTGAATCAGGACGCCTCGAGTCCGCCGGTGACAATGGAAGAATCCGATATCCTTCACACGCCCGGGAGCTGACCGAGCTTCGAGCATCGCCTTCATCACCACTATGTTCCAGGCTCATTTCTGCTGCACGACCATTGAATATCCGGGGAGGCCACCAGGTCTCATGGCTGGTCGATGGTGTGCCGGTGCCAACACGAACCTCTCCAGCAATGTCGGCCGTCAACTGGATCCGAAGGATATTCAGAACGTCGAAGTCTCCCGCGGGGGATACTCCGCGAAGTACGGCGACCGCACTTACGGAATGGTGAATATCGTTCCCCGCTCCGGTTTCGAATTCGAGAACCGGCAGTTCAATCTGACGACCGGCTACGGCAGCTTCAATCAAACGAACGACCAACTCAGCTTCGGCGGGCACAGTCCCAAGTTCGCGTATTACGGCAGCCTTAGTGGTAATCGCACCGATCTCGGACTCGAGCCGCCCGCCACCGAGATCATCCATAACAATGGCAACGGGACGAGCGGCTTCACGAGCCTCATTTACAACATCACCAGTGGCGACGAACTTCGCCTTGCCGCATCCGCGCGCCGGGATCATTACTGGATCCCGAACACACCTGCAGATCAGGCACTTGGCATCCGCGATGTGGATAAAGAGAAGGATGGTTTTGCCAATTTCTCATGGATTCACACGTTCAATCCGCACGCTTTACTGACCACCTCGCCGTTTTACCACTACAACAATGCGAGTTATGTGGGAGGACCTGCCGATCCTCTTGTAACAAACGACAACCGGACCTCGCGCTATGCCGGCGTACAGGCGGTTCTCGGCTTCGTCAAGGGTCCGCAGAATCTCAATACCGGTCTTTACTACTTCAACCAGCAGGATTCACGCACATTCGGCCTGACTAGCAGCGGGCTTTCGGCAATTGAACAATCCAGGCTTGGCGGCAATCTGTCGAGCGCTTTTGTCGACGAGCAATTTAAACCAGCCTCCTGGCTCACGTTCAACGGCGGCTTGCGTTTGACCCATTACAGCGCTGTCATCGTCGAAAATGCGGCGAGTCCCCGGATCGGCGGTACCCTCCGCATCCCGCATCTAAAATGGATCGCCCGCGCCTTTTACGGTCATTACTATCAGGCGCCGCCGCTCGCAACCCTGAGCGGACCGGTGCTGGCGTTCGCCGTAACCAAGGGCTTCGGCTTCCTTCCCTTAAAGGGCGAGCGCGACCGGCAATACGAATTTGGTTTGTCGATTCCTGTCGGTGCCTGGGGCATTGATCTGGCGAGATTCGATACCGATGCGCACAACTTCTCCGACCACGATGTTCTGGGGAATTCCAATATCACTTTGCCTTTGTCCATCGAGAAAGTACATAGCCGCGGGTCCGAAGTGGTCGTTCATTCGCCGAGGATAGCGCGTCGCGGCCATGTGCATCTCGCCTATTCGAACATGATCGTACAGGGAATCGGGGCGGTTACCGGCGGGATGACCAATTTCGCTCCACCGGCGAACCAATGGTTCTTCATCGACCACGATCAACGCCAGACACTCTCTACAGGCGGAGAATTCGATCTCTGGAAAAATGCGTACGTGAATGCCAACGTCGTCGCCGGATCCGGCTTCCTTGACGCCGATGGGCCTCAGCATCTGCCTAGACACACTTCGCTCGACGTCTCATTCGGGAAATCCATCACTGAAAATGTATCCATAAGCGTCGCAGCGCTGAATCTGACCAATACGCGATATCTGCTCGGCAGAGCGAGCTCGTTTGCGGGAACTCATTACAACGATCCGCGCCAGTTTACCGTTCAATTGCGCTACCGCTTCCATTTGTAGCCGTGCGCCGGCGTCCACTCCGTTGCGGTGTCCAAGACAGAATGGACGCGAGCCGCAGAGTGGCGGCTTATAAAAGGTGAATGCAGTGGATGCCAAAACCTGGTTTGGCGCAGTCCCCGCCTAAGTTAGGCGTGGTGCCTTCGCGCAGCGAAGGCGGGGCGGTCTGTTCAAAGTTCGCGCGCAGCCCGCTCCTTATGGATTTCCGCGCAGCGCTCCTTATTTATTCGGTCCCGCTTCGCGGAAATTCATAAGGAGCCGCTTCGCGGGATTATGAACAGACCGCCCCAGCCCTCGCTGCGCGAGGGCATCCCCGCCTAACTTAGGCGTGGACTGCGGCGGCTCCTCGGAGCCGGCGGCAGTTCAATTCGGATCGGCAGGCACAATCCTGGTGTCGGTGCCGTCGGTTCAGAGTCGTTGACCACGTGATTCGTTTTAGAACGTAAATCGAAGTTGCGCCTGCAACATTCGGTGCAGCGTGGTTTTTCCGGCGATCACCCCAAAAGTGGTTGCGCTCGCAAGGCTCAGACTTGGCGCATTCGGTTCGGGATGATTCAGGACATCCGATGCGTCCAGGCGGAACTGCAGATTCTTGGACTCCGTGAGTCGAATCGCTTTGCTGATGTTTGCATCAAAACGCCAGCGGCCCGGTCCGACGACCGATGTGATACCCATGGTTGGCACAGTTCCGGGCTGGGCATTCTGAAGGAGGATTTGTCCGGTGTGAGCATCGGCGATGGCATTGAGCGTACACACAGCCTGCAGGTTTGCTGCCAGCGCAGCGCACTGCGGGTCTTTCACCGTCGTAAAACTGCCCGGCGCGTAATAGCTGCCGTTTCCAGCCTGTGTGCCATTGAATGTGACTTTTCCACCGTTGCCGGTGAACGGCCCGACGATGTCCGGTCTTGCGTTGCCGAACAGAGATGTACTCGCGGCGATCGTTGTCGGCGCGCCGCTGTTCAGGTTCACGATGAAACCCGTCTGCCAATTCTCGACAATTCGGGCGAGGGCGCCGGATCTTCCGGCCAGGAAATGTCGATTTGTCCCGACCGGCACGGCGAAGGTGCCGTTGACGCGGAAATCGTGAACGCGGGTGTCCGGTTGCATAGCGTAGTCGGCATGCCGGTCCACGGGGTTCGTGAACGAGGGACCCAGTGTGTTGCCACTCGCGGCCCATTGGCCGGGCCCCCAGTTCTTGCTGAACGTATATGTCGTCTGGAACCCGAGACCGTGCGTCGGCCGCATCGTAACCTGCGCTTCAAGCGAGTGGTAGTTGGTGCTGAAGTCGTTTGTGATGAGGTTCACACTGCTGAACTGCGGATTCGCGACGATAAAGTTTTCAGGAAATTGATTGACTCTCAGCACCGCCCCATTGACGCCCGACGGAACGGCAGGCAATGTGGGATTCAAGGCCGCCGTATAGTCCAGGGTATTCAACGTTGCCGCTATCGCGGAGTAATTTCCATTCGCGAGGTTCGAGTTGAAACGGCTGTCCGCCCGAAGCGCTGCGGCTCCCGTAAAGCCGTTCTGTCCGACGGTTCCAGCTCCCAGATTGATTCCGTTAAAAATCTGGTTCAACAATGGCGATTCGCCCCCGGAGCGCGCCGCATCAAAAGCTTGCTTCAGTCCGTTGTACAGGAAGTCCGGTACATTGATGTTGAACACCGGATTCCACTGTTTCCTCGCAAACGTTCCGGCGTAGCGCAGGTTCAGGCTCAGATCGGAACTGAGACTGCGTGTCAGCGACAGAGTGAGGTTCTGAGCGTAGGGAGTTACAGTCCCCTTTTCGGGTTGATAGACTCCCTGCGTTCGATCCGTAACGGGGATGGGTTGCATCGGTTGGAGCGAGGACGGCGCTGGAACCAATGATGGCAGCTTCGTCAAGTCAAGATATGCATTGGCACCGGTATCCCCGGTAAACTGTATGCTGTTAACGCTGCCCGGAACGCCATTTTCCTGGAATATGTTGTTGGGCGCCTGGATGATCTCATAGGTAACCTGATAGCCGCCGCGAATCGTTGTCTTTCCGGCGCCAAACCACGGAACCTGCCAGGCAAAACCAACGGCAGGACCGAAATTGTTGTAGTCGTCTTCGTACCACCCTCTGCTGGAATTCGGCGAATTCTTTCCAAAGAATCCGACTGCCGTGTTTGTCCCGCGAACTCCCGGCTTCATCCAGTCGGCGAAGCTGGATCCGGAGATGCCCCAGATAGCCGGCGCGCCTCCGACGGTTCCCGCCATCAAACCATGGGTCTCATACGGCACTCCGTAGTAGTCCCAGCGTAAGCCCAGGTTCAGTGTCAGGTTTTTCGTCACCTTCCAGTCATCTTTGGCAAAAAAGCTGGCCTCATTGTTATGGAATTCACGACTCCGCCACGGAAACGTTTTAAAGTCGACAAACGCGCTGGTGTTGTTCGGGTCTTCCATAAACTTGAGCTGTGAGACTTGGGCGAGCGAACCGGCCAGGAAATCCAGGAGGTTACGCGCGGCGGCGTTGTTACCGGTCGTGGCGGTTCCCGCCAGGCCGGGCATGTTGGTCGCGCTGATCGCCGTTGTCGAGATCGGAGCGTTTGCAGCGTCTCCGCCGGTGGCGCGCGGGATAGTCGTTGGGTTGCCGACTCCGGCGTCAAATCCAAGGGAGCGCCCACGGCGGATTTCACCGCCAACCTTGAATACGTGTTTCCCCTTCGTCCAGCTGAGCGAGTCGCCGTAGCTGAACAGACTTGTCGAATCCAGATAGGAAGACGAGCTGCCGCTGCCGATGATCTGGTTGGTCTGGGAAGTTGACAGCGCCAGTTCCGAGAAGCGGAAGCACGGGATACCCGTTGAAGTTGGGAGCGAATGCCAGCGCGTTCTTACTCAACTTGGGATCGTTCAGCGCGTCGTACGAATTCTCACCGATGCGGCGCATACCGACACGGGCTTCGTTCACCAGCGTTGGCGATAGCGTCGAAAGGAAGTTGGCGGACAGGATCTGAGGGTGCTTGAAAACGGTTGCTTGAAACCCGTTCGGCCAGGTCGCGTAGTTGAAATTGCCGTAGGAGTTTTCGTACGTGTAGGACACCGACAGTTTATTTTTCGCGTTGAAATTATGATCGATCTTGCCGTTGATCTGCTTGCGCGCAAGTCCTCCGGCCGTGATGCCGTTGCTTGGCGTTCCGAAAACGCTCTCCGTTCCATTCTTCTCATTGCGTAGCCAGTTATACCCGGCGGTATTCAAGCCATCGCCGACGATGTAGTGTCGGCATCGGCATGGTGCCCATCAACTTCGTGACGTACCCGGTGGGATCGACCGCTTTCCGGAATGGGTCCCAGTTCGTACTCGGCTGGACGAGAGCGGCAATGTTCGAGCAGTCCGCATTCGCTGTGGGCAGGTTTGCGGGGAGCTGCCGAATACACTGGCATATCGAAGGGTACCGGTAAACGCTGCGCCGCCCGGATTCGTAGCCGGCGGGCGCGGATTGCCGATGCCGTCGACCACAGCAATTGTCGGCGTGGTCCCCGTAGAAACAGTCGGAGAAATAGCGTTTCCGTTATTCCAGCCGTCGAAATACCGGAAAATGCCGTTACGCGCACATGGCGTCAACACGATAGGGTTCTGTGTTGTACGTGCGCCGACAAGCTGATCGTCGAACAACGTAAAGAAGAAGGTCTTGTTCTTGACGATCGGTCCGCCGACACTTCCTGTGAGTTGGTGGGCATTGTTATAACTGGGAGCCGTTGGTTTCCACGCACCGGTTTTCGGATCAACCTGAAGGTTATTGGTCCAGGTATTGGCATCCAGGGCTGTGTTGCGCGCGGCCCACACGCCGGCGCCCCGTAGCTCATTGGTTCCCGACCGGGTCAGAAACTGGATCTGCGCATTCCCGCGCCCCATTTCGGCATCGACCGGCGACACGGTGATACGCATTTCGCCGATGAGATCCGGATTCATCACTGTGGCGGTTTGCGCTCCTGCCTGCGAGTAACGTGCCGAGCCGCTGGCATCGACTCCATCGCGCTGGATATTGACCTTGTCAGCCGTCAGCCCGGCAAAAGTGCCGCTGACGCCGTCGTCATTCATGCGAACGCCCGGCATCAACTGGTAGAAACTCACCAGATTGTTGGCGACGATCGGCAGTTCCGATACTTTTTGTTGCGACAGTACTTCGCCAATGGAGGAACTCGAAGTCGCCAACAGCGTATCCGCAGCTACCGTGACTTCAACCGATTGCGCCGCCCCGGCTACCTGCAGCGTAAAGTTCAAGCGGATCTGTTGCGCATTTCCGAGCGTGACGTTGGTGTAGGTTTGTTTCTGAAAACCGGGCAGTTCCGCCGATACAGTGTACGCACCCGGCAGAAGTCCGCTCAGGTTGTACGCGCCCGACTCATTGCTCACCACGGTCGTGGCAACTCCCGTAGCGCTGTTCGTCGCAGTTAAGGATACGCCGGGAAGCAGAGCGCTGCTTGGATCTGCCACCGTGCCGCTTACGGTCGCAAATGTGGACTGACCGAATGCCTGCCCACACAAAGCGAGGGCCACCAGGATTCCCGTAGCAAGACGAACCTTTCGCATCGGATTCCTCCAGAGTCGAAATTACCGCGGCATCAACGTGAGAATGCCGGCTAATGCTCTTCGAAATTTGAACAGAGCCTATGCGTTTTGTTGATACAGGTCAAGCTTTCACGGGCATTTGTTTCACGGGCATTTGCAGATGTAAAAAAGAAAGCAAGATGGGCGTCCATCAATTTTCGGTAGCAGTCACAGGGCCCACAATTTGTTGGAATTTTCAAATTGGACCATATAGTCTCACCCAATTGATTGCTCTGAAAAGACAGTACATTCGACACGACGTTTTGGGAGGCTTTTGATGGACTTTCGAAGACTTTGGCTCGTTGTATTCATGGCTATGGGAATTGTGGCCGGCGCGGGAACGCTATTGGCCCATCATTCATTCGCCATGTTTGACACGACGAAATCAATGACGCTGACAGGCACGGTGACGAAGTTTGAATGGACGAACCCGCACGCCTACATTGAAATCGACGTTCCGGATGGCGCCGCCGCCAGGCACTGGAGCGTCGAGCTTGGCAGTCCGAGCATCCTCCAACAGAGCGGATGGAAGTTTAAGGATCTGAAACATGGCGACAAGATCATCGTCAGACTAAACCCGTTGAAAAGCGGGGAGCCGGGCGGATTGCTGGTGGACGCAACTCTTCCGGAT
The DNA here is from genome assembly GCA_963738025.1 of uncultured Acidobacteriota bacterium. GTDB lineage: Bacteria > Acidobacteriota > Terriglobia > 20CM-2-55-15 > 20CM-2-55-15 > 20CM-2-55-15. The sequence continues at coordinate 24,869 of CAVTWA010000008.1, forward strand.
GGACGCGTTCTCGGAAATGGTCCAGGCAGAGGGCCTGCCCCTGCGGCAGCGCAATCCAAATGAACGCCCGCTTTGCGCGCATTGCCGTGCTTGCGATTGGCTGCATGGTTTTTGTCGCCGGCGAAACCTGCGCGCAATCGAAATCGGCGCACCCTGATTTCAATGGTGTCTGGAGGCCTTATCGCGGCGGCCGGGGCGGCGATCCAAAGATTGCACCACCGCCCGCTTCTCCGCTGGCTTTGAAACCGGATTACGCGAGAGCGGACGAAACCCGCCGCGCAGCCGAGGCTGAGGCCAGCAAGCGGGGAGAACCCATTGCTTCCCGTGCAGTGTCCTGCGTGCCGTATGGCATGCCCTCGATGATGTCGGTTGTCAGTTATCCGGTGGAGATCACTCAAACGGCGAAGCAATTAACGATCGTCACCGAAGCTTTCAATGAGGTGCGCCGTGTCTTTATCGATAAACCACAGATGCCGATCGACGACGTGCCGCCAGGGTTCTACGGCCGCTCGGTCGGTCATTGGGAGGGCGATACGTTGGTCATCGATACGGTCGGAATCAAGGAAAACGTCAGATACCAGAACATTCCTCACAGCGATCAAATGCGAATCACCGAACGGATTCGGCTGGTGACGCCCGACGCTCTCCACGATCAGATCACGATCGAGGATCCCGCCATGCTCGAAAAGCCGTACACCTACACGCTGGCTTACCGGCGCGAGCCGGACTATGAAATGGTCGAGTTCATCTGCGACAACAATCGCGAATATGTCGACGAAAAAGGCGGCACACACCTCAGGACGGAAGCAAAATGAAAAGGCTGATCGTACTTCCCGCACTCATTCTCATCGCCGTAACGAACTTACAGGCACAGTTTCAACAGCCGGGCGCGCTCGGCGCGCTTGCACCGGCAAACTTGGCCAAACCACGGCCAAAACCTGCATTTGATTTGACGGGCACCTGGCTTCACGGGGGATCCGAGGGCGGATTCCGGTTCGCTCCGCCGCCGGGTTTCAAGCTCACGCCGCCAGCGCAGGTCATCTACGACGAGGCGAAGATTGCCCAAGGCGAAGGAAAGGTCTATCACGACGACATCGGACAGTGCTGGCCTTCAGGCCTGCCGATCCTGATGACGCGCGTCTGGCCGATTGCCATGATCCAACTGCCTACAGCGATTTACATGATCCAGGAACTGATGAATACGATGCGTTTCATATACCTGGATGGCCGTCCTCACACCGATCCGGACATCGCGGTACCGAGTTTCAATGGCGAATCCATAGGCCACTGGGAGAACGACACGCTGGTCGTCGACACGAAATATTTTGTCCCTGAACATCATTGGCTCGATCAGGGAATCCAGACAAGCGACGCACTGCACCTCGTCGAACGCATCCGTATGACGAACGGAGGGAAAACACTCGAAATCGAAACAACGGCAACCGACCCGAAGACCTGGGAAGGCGAATGGAAGTGGACGAAAAAATTCCAGCGTGTCGATGACCGGGACATCGCGGAAGTCGAATGTCTGCCGGATCTGAATGAACACATGCCGTCAACGCACTCCAATGCAAACGTGCGATAACAGGAGATACCCCATGAAAAGATTATCGATCGGAACTTCACTGATTCTTGTCGCCTGCATGGCCGCGTCTGGCTTCGCGCATCACTCTGCTGCAGGCATCGACCGCAACAAAACAACCACGGTCGAAGGTGTTGTGAAGGAATTCAAATGGGCAAATCCACATTCCTGGCTCGATGTCGAGGTGCCCAACGCCAAGGGCGGAACTGATCTCTGGAGTTTTGAGATGAACCCTCCCGCGTACCTGGTCCGAAACGGCTGGAAATCCAGCACCGTCAAGGCAGGTGACAGAATCAAAGTAAGCGGCCACCCATTCATGAACGGAGAGCCTGGGGGGATTTTCGTTTCGGTAACCTTGCCTAATGGGCAAACTCTCGGAGCCGGGGCGGCTCCGTCAAACGTTAACCAGCCGGCCGCGAAATGATCCGGACATTTCGAGCACTCGTGAAGCTCGCGGACGCAGTAGTCACGTATCTGAAGGATGGCAAATGACTGCACCCCGTACTGTTCAAAAATTCGATTTTGTTGAGATTACTTGAGATCTCACGTGAGGCTCGCTCATAGTATTGGCCGTGCGCCTCTCTTTCGACCCATTTTCATATGTGCTGGTTGCCGTCGCTGGATGGATGAGCCGACATCAGCAGGAGGTCATCGCATATCTGGTCGAGGAGAATCGCGTCCTTCGAGAACAGATCGGGAACCCACGGCTGAAGTTCAACGATGACCAACGACGACGACTGGCGGTCAAAGCGAAAAAGCTTGGGCGTAAAACGTTGGGGGGTTCTGCCGTTTGCATCAAATCAGGCGAACAAAATAAGCCGGGATCAGAGGCGCGACAGACTGCTGAATGATGACGAGTGCGAAGCGGCGTGACGTTTTTTCAGATCGAAGGGCAAGCCAGGTTGTGATCGCGGCCATTCCTGGACGAAGCGGTACGTGCCAGCTGACCATCCAGCACGTCTCGTCAGCTCGGCAGCACGATATGCCGGTTGATGTGAGCGTCTCATCGAAACCTCATGCAGGAAGCCGTCGGCAGGTGGCCGTTTTCAGGATTTTGAACACAACGGGATCCAATCGAGTGCGCATGGCGCTGGAAATTATCGCCCAGAGTGCCGCCTCTCACTCCAATCATTTCAATCAGATTGAGTTCTTGCACAGTACGGGCGGAAGATCCGTCCGAAGACGAAATTTGCCAAAAAATTTCCGGAGCAATCTCTAGGAGTTGATCCAGATTTCTAAGCCAGGTGAAGCTATGAGCGTCCGTAGGCCCTGCTACAACTTGGAAGTCTTGTTAATATGGCCAATTGGGATTGGCTTTTGTGCGCCGACTCAAGATCAAGCATAGAATTCGCGGATGGTCTTCAAAATCTGTTCTAATTTTGATTCTGTTATTGCGCAGATTCGCTTTCCGATTAGTGCCGAATGGATTGTAAATACCTTTGCCAATTTCACCATTGGGGCGGCAGTTTTCCCCCTACAAAATCGGCCTCGTCCAACAAGACTGAACGCGGATCATCGCCGATCTGCGATGTAATAGCGACGAGAACCAAATCTTGATTTGATGAATTAAACCAATCAGGAGACACGACGAGCGCCGGTCTTCTTTTGGAGGAACTGAGGTCCGTGAAAGGGAATGGGACCAGGACGATGTCGCCGCGCTTATAGCGTGTCGTAGACGGCATCTTCCGGGTTGTCCCAGAATTCGAAGCTCTTTTCTGACGCCTTCAACCATTGGAGGTCTTCGGCAAGACTGCGGAGTTCATCTTCGGACACGACTGTATACACTGCGCCGGGCGAAACATTGTCCACTTTCTCAAGCGGCTTAAACACGCCATCGGAAAACTCGACTTTAATGCTCATATATAAGGTCCGTCTCTTCTTTTATAACACTGGCAGCGACCGAAAACCACGATCGCAATTAGCACGAGAGTCGTTAATGCGATTACTGCATTAAGCTGGAGAATCTTCTAAGTTACTGAAACGTCATGGATGGATATGGACAGAGCCCACGCTTGTGAACGCATATGTTCTTTATTTACAATCGACCTTCGGATTCCCAAGTGGGACGTCGCGGGTTCTATCCCCGTATCCCGTTGTGCTTTCAATATTTATTGAGGACCGGAACCGTCTGAACGCCAGAGCATTGATCGACCTCGCGCAAGTCTTGCGGCGGGTGAAAATCGCCTTGTCGACGATCGCAACCGAGTGACCCAGATTCGCAAGCGTCGCCGCTGTTGAACCGCTTGGTCCAGCACCAACGATTAAAACGTCTACGGTAGATGCGCTCATCGTTACCGGCAGAAACGCGTTCTTGAATCCGGTTCGTCGATCAAGCATTACTTGTTACCGAGGCGTACAGGCATCAGTTGCTGCACCAGACTTGCTGGACGAGCGATCTGCGAGGCCGTTAAACGTAATTGAACAATGTCATAAACCCAAAATCCATATGCAGTTGTTGATGACAATGAAACAGCGTCAGTCCGGGATTGTTTGCAACGAAGTCCACCGCGAGTTCCTGGTAACCGCCAACCATGATGACGTCCTTCATGACGCCTGCTGTTGGCGTTCCGGCCACATTGGTCAGTAACGAGTGCCGATGCAAATGAATCGGATGAATGTCGTCGCTCTCGTTCCGCATCTGGATGCGGTAACGCCGGCCTTGTTTCAGATGAAACGAAGCAGGGGCCATGGTGTTCGACATCGGGTACGTGACGCCATTGACTGTCCAAAGATTGAAGCCATCGGCTGCCGCATTGTCCTTGGCGAAAGTCATCTGAATCGTTTCATCGGGCGGTGGCGCCGTAGCGCCCTGTTTCGCAAACTGGGTGTAGTTCCAGCGAGATTTGGGGGAGCAATCCATTGAGCCTTCCCCTACCGTTGAGCGTATTCCACGGTGATGCCCATGCCGTTCCGGCGGTCATCATCGGCCGTGTCTCCCAGAATCCAGATTCCGGGATGGTTCATTTCGACGATGGCGGATACCCGCTCGGCGGTTCCAAGCCAGAGGACTGGGACGCTTGCGGGATTCGGGACCGGATTTCCATCGAGAGCGACAACCTGGAACGAGTGGCCGGGAAGGCGAGACTGCGAATCTCCGTCGCGCTCCCGTTCAACACGTGAAACAAAACGCGCTCGCCCTCTTTCACACGCACCGGCTCACCGTGGCCGAGCATACGGCCGTTAATCGTGAACGAACCGTAGCCGACCTCGTAACCCTTCGGCATTCCTTTTTGCAGTGATGCTTTCATCGCCGATTCGGCCTTCTCTTCGAGAGCCTTCACCTTCGTTTCCGGTGAAAGGAAATCCTGTGCCATGTCTCCTCCGAGGCTGAAGGACGGCTCGAATTCTTTCAAGACCAGGAAGACCTCGCGATCGTAATTGCCCGGCTCGCGCTTCGGTTCGATGTAAACATGGCCGACTTGGCCAGTGTACTGGCCGGCTGCCAGATCCGCTCCGCCGCGATTGTGCGTGTGATAGAAGCGGTAGCCCGAGGGCCGCGGCACGAATGAGATTCGCCGTTTTCCATGCGCAGGAATGTAGGGTGTGCCTTCCTCGGCCGCGCCGTCGACGTCGACCGGAAGAAGCTGCCCGTGCCAGTGCAGTTGTTCGGCCGCATCCGTGTCGTTAAAGATTTCGACCGTGACCATCTGGCCCTCTTTGAGCCGCAGCAGGGGACCAGGGAATTGGCCGTTATATGTCGTGGTCGAGATGATCTTTTTCGAAGCGATCTCGATGGGGCGCGCTGCAATTCGGATCGTGTAGTCGGCCGCAGCGTCGGGACTATGACCGGGGAAGGCCCCGTTATCCGAAACTCGTTCGGTTGAACATGAGACGAGAGTGCTACCAGTTGCCAGGCCGGCCGCTTGTAGGAAATGTCGTCGAGAAAGGTTCATGGCTGTTTTTCCTCCGGCTTAATCGTCCAGCATAAAAGAACACGGGCAGGGCGGCGGTTTGAAAAACGGCAGAGAAAACCACCAGTGCGGCAAGGACCTGTTGTACAGCAAACCCATCGCAACGGCCCCCAAACCATGCGATGCCGAAACCGGTATCGAAGACGCCAAATGCCGTACTCCGTTTTGCGGCGGGTATGTATCCTGCCAATACAATGAAACATCCGCAAATCCACGCGCAATCAGCATGCCACTGCCGAGATAGATCCAATACGCTTTCGCGAATCTCTTCGTCTCCAGAAGATGTGCCGTCCGTTTCTCCAACTCTTTGGGGTGCGGATATGCCAGTCGCAATTGTAAGAGTGCCCACACAAAGGAGGGCAGGAATCCGGAGGACGGCGAAAGCGGAGTGGTAGCTTCCAAGCAGATATAGAACCACGGCTACTATCTCGTCCTCGGTTCCGCGCAGACGCCGAGGAGTTGGTGCTGGATAGGTATTTGGATGAGGCGTACATGATATGATGCGCGGCACCCTGGAAATAACGAGTTCTAATTCAGATGTTAGGAGGCGCTCGATGCGCAGATTACTACTGTTTGCCGCCAGCGCGTTCATGATGCTGGCAACGATCAGCTTGGCTCAACAAACCGGCCCCTACAAAGTGCTCAAGGCCGCGAGAGTCGGCGGCGAAGGTGGCTGGGACTACATCTATGCCGATGCCAGCGGACGCCGTCTGTATATCCCGCGCCGCGGTGCGCCCAACGCGACCCCGGCCGGTCCAGACGCGGTTGACGATCTTACAATCTCGATACGCTCGAGCCGGTCGGTGAGATCGCCGGTGTCGGAGGAAACGGCGCCGCGGTCGATCCGAAATCGGGCCACGGCTTCACCAGCAGCAAACCGGTCTCGATGTTCGACACCAAGACGATGAAGCTCATCAAGACGATCGATGTTGGGCACGCGCGCAGCCGGACGGCATCTACTTCGACGCCTTCAACGAGCGCGTCTACGTCTTCAGTCATCCGACGAAGGACGCGACGGTGATCGATGCCAAAGACGGCACCGTGCTCGGCACGATCGATCTGGGCGGCGTGCCCGAGCAGGGCGTGGCCGACGGCAAAGGGATGCTCTACGTCGTCATGCAGGACGCGCAGGGCAGTGTCACGGCCGTTGACGTCAAGACGATGAAGGCGGTCGGCGCACTATCCGTTCGGCGACAAAGGCGGGTGCAACGGGCTGGCGTCTGGACGCGAAGAACCAGTGCTGTTCGCGGCGTGCGCCAGCTCGGGAAATCCGCCGGCGCAGCCGGCGCAGCCGATGATGGTGATTCTGAGCGCCGAAGGACGGCAAGATTCTCACGAGTCTGCCGCTCGCCGGCGGGTCTGATGGCGCGGTGTTCAATCCGGCGACGATGGAAGCCTTCAGCACGCATGGCAACGGCACGTTGACTGTCGTCAAGGAGAAGAGCCCGACGAGTTTCGAGGTCGAGCAGAATCTGGAGACGATGAATGGCGCCCGAACGATCACGTTCGACAGCAAGACGAACCACATCCTGACGATGAGCCAGGAGCGAGGGCCTGCGCCAACGCCGCCACCCGCCGGAGGGCGGGCGGTGGACAGGGCCGCCGCGATCCCGGGTTCGTTCACGATTCTGATGATCGGGAAGTGAGCTGATGTCGTCGAGCCGGATCCTGCGCGGCGGCATGTGCCGCGGTTCCGATTGACTGACGGTTCGATCGCCAGAGACCTGCCGTTCCTTCCTCATCCGTGGAAGATGTAGGATATGTGTATTCTTTCCATTCTGCGAGGGGGTAGCAATGTTTCTCCATCGTTACGGCAGCTTACTTTTATTGACAGGCATTCTTTCGAATTGGGCAGTCCGTGCGGCCGCTCAACAAACGGTTCCGTTGACCGTGGAGTCCGGCCGCCCAATCGCTGTTATCATGACGCAGAAACTCCGGTATAAGCTCAACGAGCCGGTCCATGCCCGCGCCACCGAGCCCGTCTTCGCGTTCGACCGGGAGGTCATTCCCGTGGGCGCGGAAGTCACCGGCCGGATCACTGGATTCGATCGGCCCTCCCGATGGGTGCGCGCGTACGCGCTAATGGGAGGTAACTTCACACCGCTCCGCCAGCCGAAGATCGAGTTCGAGAGTCTCGTTTTAAAGAACGGCTCGGTTCTCGCGCTCTCAACCGATGTTACTCCCGGCACGGAAAATGTCGTCCGCTTCGCCGATAAGAATGGGACGCCGAAGACGCGGATCCAAACTGCCAAAGAGATCGCGCGCCAGCAGGTCGAGGCGCGCAAACGCGCCGTCATCGACGCAGTGAAAGCGCCCGGCAAGATGGACCGGTTGAAAGAAAAAATGTGGTCCATGTTGCCGTATCGGCCGCAGTCCGTGCCCACTGGCACCCGTTTCACTGCAACCCTCAACAAGCCGCTTGATTTTGGCACCGCCCTGTTCGACGCATCGGAATCAAGTCCCGCTGGCTCTCCGTCTCTTGACGGCGACATTGTCAACGCGGTGCTGACGACGCCTTTGGATTCTCACACCGCGCAGCACGGCTTGCGGGTCGAAGCCACTGTTTCGCGGCCCATATTCTCGGCGGACAATCATCTGATTTTTCCAGAAGGCAGTAAGCTCATCGGAAGCGTTGTTCAAGCGCAGCCGTCCCGCTATTGGCACCGCCCTGGGAAGCTCGCGTTCATGTTCACGCAAAATGGATGCTCCTTCTTCAATGACGTCGTCGGCTCCCTCCACTCAGCTTGTTGAAGGACGGCTCGAAAGTGTCGGCGTGAGTGATGATGCCAGGAATGTGAAGCTGGACGCAGAAGGCGGCACTACCGCTGAGGACTCCAAAAAGCGCTTCATCGCTCCAGCTATCGCGGCCGTCTTCGCGCTGCGCAGTACCGAAGGCAAGGACACCGAGCCCGACAATGATTCGGACGATGGCGCCTTCAAAGCCGGAAAGATTCCAAGCTCAACCGGCAACCACTTCGGGCCTCGCGTTCTAGCCGGCGGTATGGGCTTCGGATTGATTGGCGCGGCGTTCGGCCGCTGGTCTCAGCCCGTCTCCACTATTTTGGGATTCTACGGTGCCGGCCGGCTCGCCTACTCGAACATCATCGGCCGCGGGCAGGAAATTACTTTTCCGAAGAATACTCCAGTGGAAATCCGTCTGGGTTCACAGGATAAGACGCCTTGATTAGAAGATACTTGTTGCAATCATTCGTGTGATTAGATTTTTCACGTGATTGGATTTTCAAGACTCTGGATGACGAGAGACCTCACGAGCCGTCTGCTTCTGATAACGATGAAGACGTGGTGAACGTACTGCTTTTTCCCCACACCCGAAATTCACAAATCCATTCAATCTGGGCAACAGGCTGCTTTCCCAAGCTGCGCTGATCTCGCCCCTTTTGAGTTCTGCTGTTCGCGCATAAGTGTGCTTGGTTAATTCTTTCCGTCATGATCGGCGGATCATGAAATGGGAATACTTCGTCGTGATCAGAGAAATGCGGGCTTCTATGGGGGCACTCTGGTTTCGTCAGGTGGCAACAATTAAGACAAAAATCAGTCCGCCGACGAGCCTAAATTCACTGGGAATGAAGGCTGGGAATTGATCTCGCACTTCGAATCCGAGTTCGTCTTCAAACGTCCGCAGTCTACCCCTCCTGGTAACGGGAACTCACGCCCTTCATTTCAACGTTTGAGCGCAGACGGAATATTCTCCGGCCGATCCAGGCGACGATCGCGATGACGACGAATTGAGTGGTGATCATCCGGAGTCGGACCGACGCGGGCGGTATGCGTTCCCGCTCACGTAAACGTTCACGAAATTCGAGCGGCATGTTTCTCAAAGCCTCTCGCCGGACTGCCTCCCGGCGCGCGGCGAATTGAGAACTGCCCCAGCGGATCGGCAGGTAAAGGGCAGCAATGACAAGAGCCGCCGCTCCCAGCAGAATCATCGTTCGCGTTGCGAATCGACCCCACATGAACAATGCTTCGCGCATCACGACGTTTTCCGGACGCGCCGGCGCCCGGTCTTCAGAATCCAATCCCAATTCAAAGCGACGTGAATGCCCGCAGTGACAAGCATCAATGTCGATGCCCCGTTGTGAAGTCCGTGCCAGACGTTGTTGGGCACGACGGCGAAACCGATCGCCGGCAAAGCGGCTTCGGAAATCGCGATTCCTGTGAAGATCGTCACCACGGTGACGACGAAAAGCGCGACGTTCAGGAGGTAGCTGACGCGGTCCCGGCCCGTGCGCAGCGTGACAAATTGTTTGGTTTGAGCCGCAACCCAGTTCCAGGAAAACAAAAGGTGGGTCAGGAACACAGCAACGAGCGAGATTCCAAACCACTCGTGGAAAGCAATTCCGGCAATCCGTACCGATTCCGCCACGCATAAGGCAACGAGCATCGCCGAATCGAAAACAAAAATGGCCTGATTTCTCGACAACCGCCATCTCCTGCTGGTCATGATACGGATCGGCAGGCCCGTTGGTTTCATTTTCCTGATCTACAGCAGCATACGGCCGGTTTGACTGCCACGCCTCGGCGGATGAAGATATTGTCATCTGCCGAAAATGACCATTCATCAAGAAATCTGTTTAAATGGAAAATGTATCAACGGACGTTTGTTTACGCAGTCTAACGGAGGGCACACGTGATGCGACTACTTGCGCTGACTTTGCTGGTTTGTTGTTGTTCGTTTCCTGTCTTTGGCCAGGACGATACAACCACCACTTCCGACGGGCCGGTTTCCGTCGCGGAAAACACGAATCAAGGTCCGGCACCTGGCGGGCAGCAACAACCCGCATCGCACCCGACTGCGACAACATATTCGCCCGGGTATGAGGTAAGATTGAAAATACACAAGTACGCCAGCATCGCCACGCTGCCTCTGTTTGGAACTGAGCTCGCGCTGGGACAATCGCTCTATAACAATCCCGAAAGTGGAGCTAAGAAATCGGCGCATGGCATCGTGGGTGCGGGCATTATTGGCGTTTTCGGCCTGAACACGGCGACTGGAGTCTGGAATCTGTGGGAAGGCCGGCACGATACCGACGGGCGCAATAAGCGCATTGTCCACAGTGCTCTCATGCTTGCCTCGACCGGAGGGTTTCTAGCTGCAATGGCGACCGCGCCACATGTCCATGACGGAATTATTACGAATCCGTCGGACAAATCGCTGCACCGCGATATCGCCGTCGCGTCGATGGGCGCGGGGACTGCGGGTTACTTGTTAATGCTTTTTAAAGGACACTAAACACCAGATACCATGAGTAAACCTAAGGACGATTGTTTAACCGGGAAACCGGGCCGTCGCGACTTCATCCGTACGGGTGGTTGCCTGATGTTGACCTTTGCTGCGCTGGGATTGCCCTCATCTTTGGCAGGCCTGCCTGTGGCAGAAATGACGGGGACTGGGACCGCCAACAACAATGAAAAGCGCTATACGCTGCCGACCGCCGATAGCGTGAATATCGATCACCAGGCGCAGGTCATACTGATCCGTTTCCAGAACAATATGTACGCTTTCGCTCTGGCGTGTCCGCATGAGCACGCTGCCGTGAAGTGGTTACCCAAGGACAAACGGTTTCAGTGTTCAAAACACGACTCGCAATATCAGCCGAACGGAACGTATACGGCCGGCCGCGCGACGCGGAATCTCGATCGGTTTGCAATCCGCAGGGAAGACACTGCCATTGTTGTCGATCTGCATCGCTGGTTTGAATCGGATAAAGATCCAGCTGGTTGGGCATCGGCGATCGTTCAAGTGTCGTGAACTTCAGTTAAAAGGCAATCTCGGTCTTCTTTTTACGATCGCTTTCTTACTTCCGCTTTTGTCTTTTGCGGTCACTGGTGTGGGGTTTTCAGGCTTTGAAGTTCGAATGGAAGGTGAGGTTTGTGGTCCATTCCGAGGTTTTCCTGACTCTCGCATGCGCGTTGACCTTTCCAAATTAGTTGCAAAATCTGCTAGTGTCGGCATCGAAAGTAAATCAAAGCCAACGCGTGATAATGCAAAAAATCGCAAGTTGACCGCTTCATGAATGAATTGTCATTCAACCGATATCAAAGCTTAATTTTTCGGCCGTAATCCAGCTTGACACGCCTGGGATCTGGACAAACAATTCAGCCCGGAGGTCTTATGAAACGTTTGTGTTTGGCGACAGTCATCGCACTGATGGGCACGCAGCTCGCATCCGCACATATCCGGATTGCTCCAACGGAATCGACGGTTGGAGCGAGGGAAAAGTACACGATGCGCGTACCTAATGAGAAGCAAGTGGGCTCAAGCAAAATCGAAGGAGAATTTCCAGCAGGCTTGCAGGTTTACGATTTCGAGTTCAAGCCGGGATGGAAAATCGATTTTAAGAAGGATGAGAAGGGCGCTATCGTTGGGGCCACATGGACGGGAAAGATTCAGCCATACGAATTCGTTGAATTCGGAATGTTGGCCATCAACCCGAAACAGGGTTCAAACCTGACCTGGAAATTCATTCAGTATTATGACGACGGAACCAAAGAAGAGTTTACCGGTCCGGTTGGTTCCCGGCTTCCGTCGCCAGTGGTCACGCTGAAGCCCGCCGCTACCAACCCGTAGCCAAAGCGCCTAGTTAATATCAGCCTTACACAGTCGATAAGGCATCTCGTGCCGGGACAAGATGCCTTATCTCTGGCGTTATCTCCTATGGCGTCTCGCCTTCGCTGGAAGCGGCGCCAAGTTTCTTGCCGGTGCTGACCATCGTCACACTGCGCGCATTACCCCGGTTACTTCCATTCTTTGCGCGCGTGCCCTCGATTTTTACCTCATCGCCCAGCTTCATTGTGGTGCGCGTCCAGCCGCGGCCCTGCAGTCCATGAGGCGGCCCCATTTCCCAACCCCAATTTTCGACGGCGCCGTCGGCCTTCTTCACGTCGATGTAAAACCAGACATGAGGATTGGTCCATTCGATCTTCGTGACATACCCCTGCATTGTTGCCGGCTTGTTCGCGTCAAATTCTGCAGAGAACGAGTGGTGTGCGATAGCAGGTACCGCCAGGGTCACACCCACGATAGCGGCAAACAAACCAACGAGGCTGCGTTTCATTGTTGCTCCTCCTGTTTTTGAACCTGCTAAATTGTTGCGCCTGCACGGTCGAGGTCAAACAACAATTGCGCTTCTTCCCGCTCTATGAACAAAACGTAATGTGCCATCCATCCAGGTTTCATTTCGACTCCAACCGTAAAAGTGATAATTAACAGTGCCGGAGGCCCCATGCGGCTGCTGCTCGTCGAAGACGACATCGCTATTCAACAGTTTTTAAGCCGTGCGCTGACGGAAGCAGGATACAAGGTTGATGCTGCCGGGGATGCCACGAGCGCGGAGGCGCTGGCGCTTGAAGGCTTTCATGATGCGTTCATCATTGATCTCGGCCTTCCGGATCGAGACGGTCTGGATCTGATCGCGAGTTGCCGTGCGCAAGGCAGCAATGCTCCCGTTTTGATTCTTTCGGCCAGGCGGACCGTTGACGAGCGTGTCCGTGGATTGGAGCAGGGCGGTGACGACTATCTCACCAAGCCATTTGCGCTCGCGGAGCTATTAGCGCGTCTCCGCAATTTGTTGAAGCGCAGCAGCCCTCCGCAAAAAGAATCATTGCGCCTGAAGGTCGCCGATCTCCAGTTGGATCTGGGTCGGCGCGAGGCTTTACGAGGAGAGCAACGTCTTCAACTGACTCCTCAGGAATTCGTGTTGCTGGAGTACCTCTGCAGAAATGAAGGGCGCGTCGTGACCCGTTCGATGATACTGGATCATGTCTGGAGAATGCGCATCGATCCCGCCACCAACGTTGTGGATGTTCATATTTACCGTTTGCGCAGCAAGGTCGATCGTGAAGGAATGAAACCGCTCATTCAAACGATTCGTGGGGTCGGCTATGTTCTCAAAGCTTCTTAAACCAGAGAGAAACACAGCCGCCTGGCGAATAGCCGTCTGGACGTCACTCGCCTTCGCTCTGGGAAGCGCGCTGGCCTTCGGAATCACATACATTGTGGTCGCCAATAGCGTTCGCGAGCGGAGCGATGCCTGGCTTTCAGGCGAAGCCGAAGTGCTGAGCGAAGTGTCGAACAGCACACCTCAGGACGCCTTATATGACCGGATCATGGAAGAAGTCGCCGAACTGGCGACACACGAAGTACCTGATGAAGATCGAGCGCATTCCTCCGGCGTACGCTCTTCGGCCTTCTTTCTGCAGACCGGCGGCCATGGTGAGGCGGCCTTATGGGTAGGTCCGGACATTAAGGACTCCTTCCTGAAGGCAATTCAGAAAACGAAGGTCGGTCCGGAAACGCCTCAATCCGTCCAGATCGAAGGCGAAACGACGCCGTTCCGCGTGGTGAGCAAACAACGCGAGCACGGCGGAAGAATTTATCTCGGATTATCCGATACCGCCGCAATGCACCTTCTCGATCGCTTGACGGAACAATTTGTGATGGTGTGGGCCGGAACGGTGTTGCTGGGGTTCATCATCTCGTATGCCAGCGCCCGAGGGACGCTTCTTCGAGTGGAACACATTTCTGAAACCGTCGCTCGTATTGGGACTGACGAGCTCAGCAGCCGTCTGCCGGAAAGCAAGTCGTCGGACGAAATTTCGCGGCTATCGTCAACCTTCAACCAGATGCTGGACCGGATTCAAGCTTCCGTCAGTCAGCTCAGAACCGTTACGGACTCCGTAGCACATGATATGAGGAGTCCTGTGACGAGTATACGAGGACGATTGGAGGTTGCGCTCTCGACGACAGACGAGAATCAGTGGAAAGAACTCGTCGCGGAAGCCATAGACGGGTTGGACCGGCTGTCACATCTGTTGAACACAACGCTGGACTTAGCCGAAGCCGAAGCGGGCGCGCTCCGTCTCAACAGAGAACCGCTGAATATCTCAGACGTGGTCTGGCAACAAATGGATCTGTATCAGCCGGCGCTCGCCGCGCGCCACCACATTGTGCGGTCGGACATCGAAAATGGGGTGTTCGTTGATGCGGATGTCTCATTAATTCACCGTGTGATGAGCAACCTCTTTGAAAACGAGCTCGCTCATTTGCCCGACGGTCGCCGGATTCATGTGCGCTTGTATGTTCTCGGTGCGGCAGCTCGACTCGTGATCGAGGACGATGGTCCTGGATTCCCCGCGGATTTGCGCAATCAGGTATTTGAACGTTTCGTGAAGGGCAAGCAATCGCAAGGCCGCGGATTGGGGCTGGCGTTTGTCAACGCCGTCGCACAGGCCCATGGAGGCACTGCCAGCATCAGCGACCGGGAAGGCGGCGGCGCTTCGATCAGCGTAACGTTTCCGGTCAGTGAATCGTTAGCTGATGTTGGGCAGAGCGGCGCCGGCAAGCGTCGTCAACATCCATAGCGCCACGCTGATCATGGCGGTAATCGCCAACGTTCGCCAGGCTGCGGATACACCGGATTGCGCCCGACGTCCGGCCCTCGTGAGCACAAGCCCGTTCACCGACAAGGCGACAACCAGCGCCATCTTGAACCAGAACAGTCTGGAGTGCAGCAACGTATCTGTATCGGCTGCTAACATTAGTAGCCCGCTCGCGATCACGGCAGCGAGGCCGGATATCACAATGCGGTGGGTGCCATGCAGCAGATCCAGTTGCCCGGTCCGTTCCGCTATCGGGCGCCGCGAAACCCGCAAAACCGCCCGGTCGGTGTAGATAGCTGAGCCGCCGGCGATAACCAATCCACCAATATGAAAGAACAGAATCACAGTGCGAATCATCGCGTGATTCGCGTAAAACGAGGTCCACGTTTCCAGGACATTCGGCATGCATGCAATTTAAACAGAGGCAGATGAACTTTGAATTGAGGCCGAATGACAATTTCTTCAATAAGAACGTGCGCATCCAGAAAACAGGCAGATGAAGTTTTGTTCATCTATGCGCAAAAGGACCGGACTGCACATCAAAATGCACTGAATATCCATTATGCTCAGACGATGCGATACGGCGTCGTATTTCCTCAAACCGAGTTAGGAAATGACGCTGCCGCGATCAAAGACTACGCTCAGACGACGGAAGCACTTGGGTATGACTATCTGCTGGTCTACGATCACGTGCTTGGCGCCCATCCGGAACGGGAGCCCCGGCTAACCGGGCCATACACCTACGAACATCCATTCCACGAGCCGATGGTTCTTTTCGGATTTCTAGCCGCTGTCACCACGCGCCTTCAACTGACGACCGGGATCCTGATCCTGCCGCAGCGGCAAACGACATTAGTCGCGAAACAAGCGGCCGAAATCGATGTCCTGAGCCACGGTCGGCTTCGGCTTGGGATTGGCCTGGGTTGGAATTACGTGGAGTACGAAGCGCTTGGCGAGACATTCCAGAATCGCGGTCGCCGAGTCGAAGAACAAGTCGAATTATTGCGCAAGCTTTGGACCGAGCCTCTGGTCAATTTTCACGGTGCCTATCATGTCGTTACTAACGCCGGTCTTAATCCAATGCCATTTCAGCGGCCTATTCCGATATGGTTCGGTGGATCCGCAGAACCAGCTCTACGTCGTGCTGCCCGGTTAGGGGACGGGTGGATGCCGGCGGGCAGGAAACCCGATGATCAGGTGAAACGACTGCTCGATCAACTCGAACAATATTTGCGGGAAGCAGGACGCGACCGCAAAAGCTTCGGCATCGATCCGTGGATTTCAATTGCCGGACTCCCCAAAGATGAATGGCATGCTCGCGCTGAAGTGTGGCGTAGTCTGGGTGCGACGCACCTCGCAGTCGATACGATGCGTGCCGGATTCACCACGCCGCAGGCTCACATCGACGCCATCCGTTCTTTCCGTTCCATTATTCCTCGTAGGACCGAGGGATTCGACCGGACACAGCGGTCCTGGAATTCCGGGCCGCACAATTAATTCGCCGGCACCGCAGCCTGACGCCGACGCAAAGACGTACGCCATCGCCGCCAGGCTTCCCAGAGGTTACCGAGAAGGACTCCGGCAAGAAGGTAGTAAACGGCGCCGATCACTTCGAAAAACAGATAACTCGAGAGGGCTACGAGCGCGCCGCAGAGCATTTGATCGGAATACCGTACGGGGGACGTGGGCGGATCCGTCAGAATAAAAAACGCAAAGAAAAGGCTCGCGTGCAGGTCCGGAGCGCGAAAGATTTCGGCCACTCGCTCCGCGTTGCCGATAAAGGCAGTGAGCGTGAACAGCAGGTAATAAACGCCGAGGAAGACGAGTACCATCGGGATTTTGTTAACGCGTGCCGTAATAAATACGCCGGTTACAAACAGCAGAACCAAACCTGCCGGAGGCAGCTCGGCCAGCGCTCCCCACCAATTCTGGCTTGCACCGAAAATATAAAACACGGCGACGAGCGCCAGCGCTGCAGGATTGAACACATTTGCCCATCGGCTTCGGACGGCGTATTTGCTGCCAATCGCGACCGCTGATGCAGCGGCGAAGACATATACGGGTTGATGGGGACTCAAGAGCATCGCGACAAGCAGGCCGGTAAGTATGGCGCCGTCCGGAAAAGTCCAGGTACTGCGGCGCCTCCATAAGATAAGGGCATCGATCACTCCCGCGGACAGAACAGCGCCCGCAAGGCCTGGCGCCACAACAGAGAAACCCTCTCCACGGGCCGCGATCGCCACGAGAAAAACCAGGATGATTAAAAGTAGACCTTTTGGCGTGCTAAAGAACCGCCGGATTGCCAATTCTGTATTCCTTCATACCTGCTGTTTCGTAGCGATCCAGCCCAGGTGAAATGATCAGACCATCGAGTCCGAGATCGTTCAGTAACGCGATGCCTTGAGTCGGACCGAGTACGAACACGGCTGTTGCGACGGCGTCCGCCAACATAGCGTTTGGCCCGACGACTGTAACGCTGGCGGTTTCCGACGGTGATGTTCCGGTGCCGGGATCCACAATGTGATGCTCACTGCTTTCGTGCGGATGCCGCCGTTCGTAGTCGCCGGAAGTACAGACAGCACGGTCCGAAACGCCGAGTACGTCGATGATTTCACCATCCAGCCGCGGATGCCGGATTCCGATGCGCCAGGGTTCACCCTCCGTATTGAGTCCTGCGAGATAAAGATCGCCGCCGGCGTCGATCGAATAATTCTCGAACTGGCGAAGCTCCTGCGCGGCCAGGTCGATCGCCATTCCCTTGGCCACGGCCCCAAGATCGAGCACTAAAGGGCGCAGTAACGTAATGGTCTTGAGATCGGCATCGAGTTCGACGTCTCTGAACGTCGCACGAGCACTTGAATCGACAGAGCTGCGGACCACCTTACCCGTTCTATATTCGCGATTAAAACCACGATCCTCCATGACATGACCGATAGCCGGATCAAACGCTCCATCGGTGCTTGCGGCCAGGGTCAATGCGAACTGCACGGCTTGAAAAAGAAGATCACTGACAGGCACGGGACGGCCCACCTGTTTTGCCAGTTCCATCAGTTCGCTTCGGGAATCGAAACGCGTGCAGTGCGTTTCGGCATACGCAAACCAGTCGAATCCCCGTGCGACGGCTTGCCGACGGAGCTCGATTTCCGCTGGATCATCGCCGGCATAGGGCACTTCGATAGTGACGATCGTGCCCATTAGCGGGACGCTTCGACAACACGGACCGGAACTCATTTTTCCGACCTGGTCGCCTGGCGGAGAGCGTCGCTCACTGCGTAGTAGTATGCATCGACGCTTTGAGTGGCGCCCGAAACGTTGTCAATGGCTTCGGGCGTCTGGCGGCTGACGAGTTGAGGCGGTGCCGATTTGATAACAGAACACGAATAACGAGTCCGGCACTGCTCGATATCCGCTGATGCAATTCTTCCGGTCTCAATAACCAGCTTCACTTGCAGAGTTCCGTGGCGGCAACTTCCCCATGCGAAATAGGTCCCATCCATGTACTTGGACTGCGGCGATTCCGGAATCTGAACGGGAGCGACCGGCTGGAGCACTTGTACAGGAACTGCAATGGCGGCTACGTTAACCGGAAGTTCCGCTCGTGGCGCTGCAGGTTCTGCTGGCGCGGGTGTCTCGGCTGCGACATTTTCTTCCGGAAGCGCATTCGTCCCGGCGATAGGAGAAGATGCGGTCTTGGCCGGCAGCGGTTTTGCGGAAGCAATTGCAATAGGTCGAGAAGCTTCTGCTGCAGGGGGCTGCGCCGGTCGTGCAGAGGGAAGTGCGACTGCTGCGGCAATGGCAGCGTTGCGATGACGCTCCAGAGCGCTTTGAGCTTCGAACCGGCCGGCAGCCGAACTCGTACGGTGGTAGCCGGCCGCATAGACGGAGAGAATCGCGGCAGAACTTAAGGCAACGATGCCATGTGAGATTCTTTTGGTCGATGACTTTCGGTCGAAAAGCAGATCCTCGGTTGTCCAGGGACCCGCAAGAGCTCGCAGCACCGGCACGCCAGCAAGCAGAAACAATGCAATCCCGGTAAAAACGAGCCATTCCGCACCAGCGGAGTGAATCCAACTCCCGGTTGCCACCAGCACAACGGCAGCGACGATCGTAACAACTTCAAAACAGAAAACCGCCCGTTGTTTGCCGGATAATTTCAATCGGCACGCTCCTGAGACTGGAGAATAGCCGCAAAAAGCGGAAAAACACATACGTTTAACAAACTTTTGCGGAATACCAAAGAATCGGCCGTGGGTTGCACTTTCGGCGGCATTCTTGGGGCGCGTAATCATCGTTGACGAATTCCTTCTCGATGCGAGTTGAGTGCGACGTTTTGGAACCCATCTGGACAAGAAATCGTGAAGCTTTCGCCGATATGTCAAACGGAATTGCGCAATCGGCCTGCAAGGCATTGAGATAACAGATTCGGCGTTATGGAATGTCGAATGCCATCTATAGGACGGTAACGGAAGGGCGGCTGTGAAGGACAAGAAGTGAAGCAGTCTGAAGCCAACGGGAGGAACCTCCACAGCCAGGACGCGGTGAATACGCGATTCATCACACTCTTGAGAAAACTGCTGGCAAAGTATTCCAGCAGGGATCCTGAAGACCAGCCGCCCTTCTCAAAGAGACTACCTGAGCAGGTTGCCGTGTGGGAGGACCGATCAGAGCTTTGGCCTGACACAAGATCCCGGAAGGAAAAGGACGCTGCCACCGGCACCTGCTTAGTTAGTTTTCCGGGAGGCCTTATGGCGATATTTATTGGCACGAATACGATCACTCCCGTCCGGAAGCGGCTTGCGGTGGATCAGGCTGTCCGGGGCGCTATTGGAGAGCGAGATGGGACATGGCGGGTCCGGATCAGCGAATCGGCCGGAAAAGACAAATGGGACGTTATCCTGAAGGGCCCGGATGGCTTTTATTGGGCGCATCATTTTTGCGGCGAGGAATGTACGCCTCTGCATATGGCCGTTGCTATTGCCTCCGACTTGGAAACATGGGCCCTAAATCCGGACAGTGCTTCGTCGGAGCTGGTCCTGGAGAAGAAAACAAGTAGTTAGAAGACGACTACTTCACGCCCTGGAACCCAACTCCTTCACGGATCTCGTCTGTCGCCCGCTTAACGACGCGTTCGCCTGCTTTCAATGGCCCAATCACCTGGATCGAGTCGCCGTCGCTTGCGCCTTTTCGAACATCGATCCATTCGGCATGCCCGTTTTTGTCCCGGATCACGAACGTGCGTTCTGTCGTAGTGACCACACTCGTCTTCGGAACCAGCAACACTGGTTGTGAACCGCGAACCGGCCAATTGACCGTCGGATACATTCCGGGAGACAACAATTGATCTCTGTTTTGCACATCCAGTTCGACCGGCATCGAACGTGTCTTTGGATCAAGTGCGTGGGAAATTCGAGCGACAGTACCGGTAAAGGTGCGCTCGGGATAGGCGGGAACATGGAACGGTACCGTTGCGCCCCGCGCAATGCCTCCCACATTCTCTTCGGGAACCGAAACAACTAATCGCAGCCGCGAAACTTGTTGAATCACGAGCAGCGGCGTGTTGCTATTTGGACCAACCAGAGCGCCGGGATGGACGAGACGATCGGTAACAACGCCTTCAAAAGGGGCAGTGATCTTCAGATACGATTCGATGGTTTGCAGGGCATCGACTGAAGCTTGGGCCGCCCGGCTCGCTTGTTGTCGGGAATTCACCAGGGCTTTGTCGGCGTCGACCTGTTTTTCGGCGAGGACCAGTTCATTGCCGGCAATCGCACCGGGGGTTTTCGCCGCGTCCCGCATACGTTCCAGAGTGCTCTCGGCTGCGGCGAGTTGCGCCTGGGCTTGAACACGCTCCGCTTCGGACGCCTGGAGCTTGGATTCCCCTTCAGCAATCTGAGCTTTCATTTCGGGAGCACTCAGTTCGATTAGACGATCGCCTTCTTTGACAATGCTCCCGCGGTCCACCAATACCTTATCGACGAAACCAGCGACTCGCGAATGCAGCGTGACACCGAGATACGGCTGCACTTCGCCAGGTAAATCAACTGTGCGTGTAGCCGTCCTGGCAACGACCGGCGCGAGTTCGATGGCTTGCGCAAATGCCGCTTGCTGAAGGAGTGCTCCCACCAGCGCAACAAGCGAAAATTGGATAATGCGATTCATGAATTCGGCTCGCGACCCCCGTCGTAATACGTACTCAGCGGGTCCATCGGGTTCAGTGAAGGAGATTGGATCGACGCTTTTGCCTGAAGGATGGCGTATATGGACGGCAGTATCGTCAGAGTGGTGAAAGTCGAAAGAATGAGACCACCGATTACTGCGCGGCCAAGCGGTGCAGCCTGAGCGCCGCCTTCGCTCACGCCGATTGCCATTGGAATCATCCCGAAGATCATCGCCGTTGCTGTCATCAGCACCGCTCGAAGACGGCCTGACGCGCCCTCCACGGTGGCTTCGAGCAACGGCCCGCCTTCCTGGCGCCGCCGTTCGGCGAAACTGACTAAAAGAATCGAGTTGGCCACGGCGATTCCTATCGACATGATCGCTCCCATAAACGATTGGATATTGAGCGTGGTCCCTGTGAAGCGAAGCATGAAGACAACTCCACAAAGCACGGCCGGTATCGTCAGAATGACGGCGATGGCCAGTCTCATCGATTGAAAATTTGCCGCCAGGAGCAGAAAAATAATCCCGATCGCCAGCAAGAGACCCACGCGAAGGCCGGCGATGGTATCTTGCAGCGACGGAATCTGGCCACGGAATAGAACACTGACACCTCTGGGAGGCGCCCCCACTCTTCCAAGGACCTTATTCAGTTCGGGCAGTGCCTCACCGAGAGTGATGCCGTGCAAATTCGCTGTCAGGCTGACGACGCGCTGTCCGTTGTAGCGCTCAATCAATTCCGGCATCGTCCCGGGTTGCAGCGTTGCAATGTTCCGGAGTTGAGTGTCCTGTCTGCCGTTTTTCATTACAGGCAGACTGCCTACGGCATCGATGCTCTGCATACGGTTCTGAGGCAGTTCAACCTGCAGTTGAAATGCCTGTCCGACATTCCCATCGACCCAGTAATTCGGTTGAGTAAACCGTGATGACGATGTCGCCGGCACGACGGAGCGAGCGACATCGGCCATCGTTAGACCAAATTGCCCGGCCCGGTCGCGACTGACCTGGATATCCATCGTCGGGTAATTGGCCTCCTGGCCAAATTGCAGATCGCGAAGAAAAGCCAACTGGAGCATCTCGTGCTGAATCTTCCTGGCGTAATCGTAGTCATTTTGCAGATTAACTCCCATGACCGCGACTTCAACGGGAGTCGGCGAACCAAACCCCATCACCTGACTCACGATGTCCGCCGCTTCGAACGAGACGCTCGAACCAGGCAATTCCTTTTGGATGCCAGCGCGAATCCTTTCGCGTAAGGCTTCGCCGCGATGGGCTTCTTCTTTGAGAGACACCTGGATGATGGCTTCGCCAGGCCCGGTAGTAAACAAGTGGATCAAGTTGACGGGGTAACTCGGCGGCTGCACACCCATAAAGTCGCTGCTGATATTGACGTTCTCGGGTCCCGCCTCTTGCTTGATCACATCGAGCGCCTTCAGAACCCTTAGTTCCGTTTCCTCGATCCGGGTGCCCGTAGGCATCCGAAGCCGCATCCGCAGGAGCGGTGCATTCGCATCGGGAAAGATCTCGGTTCCCATACGAGGAAGGTAGAGGTACAAAAGCCCGATCGACACGGCCAGATAGCCGGCCACCAACGGCCAGCGGAAGCGCAGCACAATTTGCAGATAACGCCGGTAAAAAGCAAGCAACCCGCCGAACAATCCTTGACCCTCTTCAACATGATGCGCTCGACGGATCAGCCACGTCGAAAATACCGGCACCAGGCTGCTTGATAGAAGATAAGAGGAAATCATTGAAAACCCGACAGCCAGTGACAAGGGAACGAACAGTTGCCTTGCTACGCCGGACATGAAAAAGGACGGGATGAACACGGCAAGTACGCACACCATGGATAGAAATCGGGCCAGGATCGTTTTTTCGCACGCCTGGAGAACGGCGCGAGCCCGCGAAACGCCCGGCTGCAAGTGGGTGTGAATGTTTTCGATTTCTACCGTCGCTTCATCGACCAGTACTCCGACAGCCAGCGCGAGACCTCCGAGCGTCATGATATTGATCGTCTGGCCCGTGGCCCACAAGGCAATCACCGCTGCAAACAGCGCGAAGGGGATATTGATGACAACAATGAGCGCGCTGCGCCAGTCCCGGAGAAAGAGCAATACCATCAGTCCCGTCAGCAATGCGCCCAGCATGCCTTCGGTTGCGAGGTTCCGGATAGCAGCCGCTACATAGCCGGATTGATCGAACTCGAGACGGACATCGACATCTTCCGGAATCGCGCTCTTGAACTTTGGCATTGCCTCTTTGACGCGGCTGATGACTGCGAGCGTTGAAGCGTCTGCACGCTTGGTTACGGGAATGTAGACGGTTCGTTTTCCATTCACGTGGGCATATGCGGTGATGATGTCCGTGCCGTTTTCGATGGTGCCGATATCCCGCAAGAACACCGTCGTTCCGGAAACGGGCCGGATCGGCGTACTTAACAGGTCGTCCAGATTGCCGCCCAGAGTGGCATTGGTCCGCGCTATCCGGTTGGTTTCGCCGGTCCACATATTGCCGGATGGCATAACGAGAGTCGCGTCACTAACGGCCGAGATCGCTTCTTCGGGTGAAATCTGGTACTGCTGAAGCTTGTCCGGATCCAGCGTGACGACGATTGTTCTTTGATTACCTCCGAACGGCGGAGGTGCCGATACGCCTTCCAGTGTCGCGAACAATGGGCGCACGAAATTGAGGGCGAAATTCTGCAGCTCGCCGTTCGTGCGGTTCTGGCTGCTGAAGACCAGCTGGCCAACCGCAACGCTCCCTGCATCGAACCTCGTCACAAATGGAGGAACGGTTCCCGGGGGCATGAATGCCCGGGCACGATTCACATAGCCGATAGTTTCAGCCATAGCCGATGCCATGTCCGTGCCTTCGTGAAAAACGAGCTTCATCAGAGCGGCGCCTTGAATGCTTTTACTTTCGACGTGAGAGATTCCAGTAATGTAGAGGAAGTGATATTCGTAGTAATAGGTGAGGAAGCCTTCCATCTGCGCAGGGTCCATGCCGCCATAAGGTTGCGCCACATAGATGGCAGGATCGCCGACCTGTTGCGGAAAGATATCGACCGGCATCCGTTGCACAGCGAGAATCGCTGCGCATGCAATCCCGATCAAAGCGATGACAATTGTCAGAGGGCGGCTAAGTGCCAGCAGAACGAACCGCATAACTAAGACCTCCTTTTACCCGTTCACTGACTTGCCGCTGTGAGAAAGGGCTGGATGTTTCCGTCTGCCGCCGCTACGCCAAGCAATGCCCGCCAAACCCCCAAACGGGCAAGTGCATCGTCGATCTCGGCCTGTGTCAGTAGCCTTTGGGTATCTGCCACTTCAACGATGGTGCCCAGTCCGGCCTGGTATCGGGCGTTCGCCTGCTGGTTCGCAACCGTGGCAGAAGAAATCTCAATCGGTGTATTGGTTGCGACTTTCCGTGAGCCTTCAAGCGCGGCAACGGCGGCATTCCAACGGGCCGTCAAATCTGTCGTTATCTGCTGGTAGCGCGCCGTTTCCGCACGAACCGTTGCAGACTGCCCGGCTTCACGAGCGTGAATGGACGCAGACTCCAAAACAGGAAAAGTAACCGTAAAGCCTAACGCATAGTTTTGCGTATCTGGCCCCAGTCCGTTCAGCCCTCCGAGTCTTGTGCCATCAATCCGTGCGCCGCTTCCTCTGGCATAGGCAGAGCCTTGCGCGAAAAAGCGCGGGACGTATGACTTCTCAAGGGTCTGAAGCTCGGCTTTTTGCTGATCCACGACTGCGTTTTGTTCGGCAGCGATGGGATTCTGAGCCACATCCAAGGCTGGAACCGGCTCTTCGGGGGGAGGTTGCAGCAGCTTCGCGGCGGCTAGTGCGATCTGCTGAGGCGGCATGGCGATGAATTGCGATAGAACTGCGCGAGCGACCTCTTGAGCCTGCTGCGCCTGAGCCAGTTGTGTTCGCGCGATTGCCAGTTCGGCATCGGCTCTCGACGCGTCGGCGCCCGGACGCAATTGAGAGTTGGCTTGCGCTCGAACGATCTGCGCAAGCACCTGGGCTCGATCCACACCCGCTTGAGCGGCGCGGACCGTCTCCTGCGCTGCCAGTACTGTGAGGTATGCGTCTGCTGTGGCGACGGCCACGTCAAATTGCGTGCGTGCCACCGTCGCCTGGCTGTGGGATTTCACTGCTGTCGCTGCTGAAACGTTCGCGCGCCGCAAACCGAAATCGAAAGGCTCCCAACTCACCAGAGCGCCGGCCGCGCTGCCCCAGACCGTACCGAAGTTGTTCGACCCGATAACCGGGCCGGAAATGGAAGGAATAACCCCTTGGGGAAGCATCAAACCAAAAACGTTGTTTCGTGTTGCTCGATTGACCTGAACGAGAGTGTCGACGCGAGGCAGATACGCCGTCCGTGCTAAATCGATTCCTGCTGCTGCGGCGTTGATCTGCTCCTGGGATACCGTAATAGATGGATAATTCTTGATGGCACTTTCGACTGCCTGCTGGATCGTCAACGGACTCGTCTGTTGTGCGGCAGCGGGATGTGGAGAGATGAGAAGGACCATTGTGCTGATGAGTGTTATTGAGAAGCTGTATCGCTGTGCACTCGGCATGAATGGCATCCAATCGAACTGAAGGTTCCATTATCGTATGACGTGATCACTATTCGATATCGACATCCGATTACAGGTGGTGATACTGTACGTTTCGATTCAGACGACTGTCAAGATCTGAAAGCGAACGAGCTTGACTGAGCAACCGCGTTTGGGTTCCGTGTCGACCAGGTAGCCGAAAACGATTAGGAATTGAGGATCTCGAACAATTTACGCCGCGCGAAGCGCGAGCCCGGTAGGGCGAGCCATAAGCAAAGTATAATAGCTGGAAGGGCATTGACGAGTGCGCAAACGGCCTATACCGAGACGTGACAAAGCAGAAGCATCCGGACAGGATTCCAGGCTCGATCTATTCTCCGGAGACTTTATCAAGCTCCACGTACTGCATCACGCATCGGAACACCCGGTCTACGGGCTTTGGCTGATCGAAGAACTCGCAGAGCATGGCTATCGGGTTAGTCCTGGAACCCTCTACCCGTTGCTTCATTCATTGGAGGAATCCGAACTCCTGACGAGCTATAACGAGGTTCATGAAGGCAAAATCCGACGATATTACAAACTAACGTCGAACGGACGCCGGCAACTGAAAAAGGCTAAGGGGCAGCTGATGGAACTGATGCGGGAGATCCTCACAAAAGAGGAAGCCGAAGCGCTTGCGAATTCGTTCGCAGTGATCGCGTGAAGTCGCTGTCGGGGTAATCCGGCACCGCAGCCGGGCGCCGGCTCAAAGACGCACGCCATCGCATCCAGGCTTCCCAGTCGGATTGGTTAATACGCCGGCGCATTATTCGAATCGCGACGAGACTTCGATAATGCGAACGTGGTTAATCCGAGTCCAGCAAGCGCGATCGCATTAGCGACTGCTCCGCGGGGCGGTCGGACCGCTTTTGAAAAAGTCGGACGGAAATTACGATTGCCGGACGACTTTTGCCAAAGCCAGACGGGAATTGACAATTTCCGTCCTGCTTTGACCAAAGTCGTCCGGCAATTCGAAAAGTTAGCCGGAATTCCAAAAAGTCGGACTGAAATTGAAATTTCCAGCGGGAAACCCAAAATTCCAGATGGAAATTCTCAAAGTCAGACCGCATTTGGAGAAATAAGCCAGCTTTCGAAAAAGTCAGGCGACTTTTACAAAAGCCGGGCAACTCCGGAAAACGTCAGACGGAACTTGAAAATTCCAGCCGACTTTTTCAACTTCCGGCCGACTTTGCAAAAAGCCAGACTACTTTTCATATTTTCGGACAACCTTACGGGAAATCCGTCCGGAAATCTCAAGAGTCGTCTGACTTTCGCCAAAGGCGTCTGACTTTTTCAAAAGTCGCACAACTTTGTTGAAATCCCTCTAACCGAGGGGAGTCTGTCGGGACGCATTTAAAAACGCGGGTTTTTGAACCCAGCTGGATGCCCACTCGTGCCTGGCCCAAATCGATTATCGATGATCCCGGCTCGCCGAGTTTTCCTTCCACGGCGCCCTGATGTGGAATCGACCATCGGCTGCGAGTCAGAGATTTTTACGTAGTCTGCCCGTTGCATTGGGGCTCGGCGCGATTTCTAGCCGTCCTTCGCGTTACTGCTTGCGCCACTTGAATACAACCTTCAACCACCACATCGGATTCGCTCTACCGTTTCACCCCATGAGTGACTCCATCTCCGGCGCCCTATTTCTCTTCGCACCCGCCATCAGCCGATGCGCCAGCCCGTTTTCCCCCATCCGCCCGCGCATGGAATCGCTCAATTTGGGTTCTACTCTTTCAACGCGTAGACCTTAAGGGCCATCCTCTGGGATCGCGCAAGGTCGAAGCGATCAAGATTCATCACCTTGTTCCAAGCTGCTACGAAGTCATGGACAAACTTCTTCTGCGCGTCCGAACTTCCGTAGACTTCCGCCAGGGCGCGGAGCTGGGAGTTTGAACCGAAGATGAGATCGACACGCGTGCCGGTCCACTTGAGTTCACCCGTTGTGCGGTCGCGGCCTTCAAACACATCAGCGTCCTTGCGAGGCCGCCTTCCACTCCGTGCCCATGTCGAGCAGGTTCACGAAGAAGTCGTTGGTCAGCGCCTCCGGCCGTTTGGTAAAGACGCCGTGTTGGGACTGTCCGAAGTTGGCATTCAAGACACGCATGCCGCCAATGAGAACCGTCATCTCAGGCGCGGTCAGCGTCAGCAATTGCGCCTTGTCGACCAGCAACTCCTCGGCCGATACAGAGAATTTGGTTTTGAGGTAGTTGCGGAAGCCGTCCGCGACCGGTTCCAGCACGGCGAAGGAGACCACATCGGTTTGCTCCTGCGAGGCGTCCATGCGTCCCGGCGAGAAGGGAACCGTCACTTCGTGACCGGCATTTTTCGCAGCTTGCTCGACGCCTGCGCAACCGGCCAAAACGATCAGGTCCGCCAGCGAGACCTTCTTGCCGCCGGACTGGGCACTATTGAACTCGATCTGGATGCCCTGCAGAGTCTTGAGCACCTTCGCCAGCTGGGCAGGCTGGTTGACTTCCCAGTCCTTCTGCGGCGCCAGGCGAATACGGGCGCCGTTCGCTCCGCCGCGTTTGTCGGAGCCGCGGAACGTGGACGCGGACGCCCATGCCGTTGAAACCAGTTGCGAGACAGACAGACCGGAAGCCAGGATCTTGCCCTTGAGAGAGGCGATGTCCTGCGCATCAATCAATTTGTGATTGACCGCGGGAATGGGGTCTTGCCAGATCAGCTCTTCTGCGGGAACCTCCGGACCGAGATAGCGCGCGCGAGGACCCATGTCGCGGTGCGTCAGCTTGAACCACGCGCGGGCGAACGCGTCGGCGAACTGATCCGGATTCTCCATGAAGCGCCGTGAAATCTTTTCGTAAGCAGGGTCGAAACGCAGGGCGAGGTCCGTGGTCAGCATGGACGGCGCGTGACGCTTCGACGGGTCATGGGCATCCGGCACTGTACCGGCGCCCGCGCCGTTCTTCGGTCTCCACTGATGCGCGCCGGCCGGGCTCTTCGTCAGTTCCCATTCGTAGCCGAACAGGTTCCAGAAGAAGTTGTTGCTCCACTTCGTGGGCGTGGTGGTCCAGGTGACTTCCAGGCCGCTGGTGATGGTGTCGCCGCCCTTGCCCGTGCCAAAGCTGCTTTTCCAGCCCAGGCCCTGCTCCTCGATGCCGGCCGCTTCCGGCTCCGGCCCCACATTTTTCGCATCGCCGGCGCCGTGGGTTTTGCCGAAGGTGTGGCCGCCGGCGATGAGCGCAACCGTCTCTTCGTCGTTCATCGCCATGCGGCCGAAGGTCTCGCGGATATCCCGCGCCGCAGCGATCGGGTCCGGGTTGCCGTTCGGGCCTTCCGGATTGACGTAAATCAGACCCATCTGGACGGCGCCGAGCGGATTTTCGAGGTCCCGGTCGCCGGAGTAGCGCTTGTCAGCAAGCCACTTGGTCTCAGAGCCCCAGTAGATGTCTTGTTCCGGTTCCCAGATGTCCTCACGCCCGCCGCCGAAACCGAAGGTCTTGAATCCCATCGATTCCAGGGCGACATTGCCGGTAAGGATCATGAGGTCGGCCCATGAGATCTTCCGGCCATACTTCTGCTTGATCGGCCACAGCAGCCGGCGCGCCTTATCGAGGTTGGCGTTGTCGGGCCAGCTGTTGAGAGGAGCAAAGCGCTGGCTGCCGTTGCCTGCGCCGCCGCGACCGTCGCCGATGCGGTACGTGCCGGCGCTGTGCCATGCCATGCGAATGAACAGAGGGCCATAGTGGCCGAAGTCCGCCGGCCACCAGTCCTGCGAGTCGGTCATCAGCGCGCGGAGATCTTTCTTCACGGCGTCCAGATCGAGACTCTTGAACTCTTCAGCGTAGTTGAAGTCCTTGCCCATGGGATCGGACAGGGACGAATGCTGGTGCAGGATATTCAGCTTCAACTGATTCGGCCACCAGTCTCGGTTCGACGTGCCGCCGCCGGCAGTGTGATTGAATGGGCACTTTGCTTCAGTTGACATGGCTTTTCTCCTTGGTTTGTGAACCGCCCCGGGTTCTTCCTTTCGATTCGCTGCAACCGGTTCGACGGTCGCAACGTGGCAGCCAAACCCTACGGCTCAATGATCTATATGAGTTTCAACTGCATCAATGACTTGAGATACTTCAATGCAAGTTATCGGTCCTCCCACTGGCCAGCGCCACTCAGATCTTTACTGTCAAAATCGGCTGGGACACCTTCGTCAGGACTTTGCTTGTGGTTGTTCCCACAAAGTGCTTCTCGACTGGTCCATAGCCATGCGCCCCCAGAATGACAAGGTTGACACCTGAATTATGCACAGAATCCTCCTGATGCCGCGAGCGGGCAACCGATTTCTGCCGCGGGGATGTCTTCAGATCTTGAGATCTGAGGTTCGTTTCTCTCCCGTCAGCGCTTCGATTTAGTCTCCATAGACTCCGTCAATTGAAGGCAATGTCACAACTTTCGGTTCCTACAGTTGCAGTTACGGCGCATGCATAAATTTCTATGCACAGCCGAGCCCCAAGATTCAGCACAGCGGAGCGACGATTACAGGCTTGAAGCCGGAGGGGCGCGGGACGATGTTTCGCAAGCGTGACATCAAACGCTGGAAGAGTGTCTTCTCTTCGTACTGATCGCTGTAGCTGACGCCTGTGCGACCGGCATGACGCCAGATCTTGGCGGCGATGAAGAGAAAACGGAGTCGCGAGGTCGCCAGGGTCGTATGTTTCAGTGCGTTGACATCGGATTGCGGCTCGCGGTTGAACAACATCAGCCAGGCGTTCAGGTTGTAAGCGAGCATGGCCAACTGAAAATGATTCCGATTCATGTCAAAGCGGCCGGACGGATGCGCCGCCAGTCCCGCATCATTGTTGGCCTCTTTGATCAGATTCTCGGCTCCCGCGCGTTGGTTGTAGAACCACACGACGAGCGGAATCGGATCTTTCAGATTGGTCACGAACACTCTGTACTTATAAGGACGCGTTTCAAACAATTGATATTGGACCTCGTCCTGCGGTTCGTCTTGTTCGTCCTTGGCATAGCGCAAAGCGATAAATCGGTACGCTTTGGGCCAACCCTCGGGCTGATAGACGAATTCGCATTGTTCATCGGCATCCGTTTTCGGCGATGGTTTCCATTCCGTCTGCTCCAGTTGCTGGACCAGCCGCGACGTTTTGCGTGCGACGATCACGAATCCGCAGTTCGCCTCGTCGTACGCCTGAACCGCTTCGGCACAATAAAAGCCCGAATCCGCCCGTGCCGATATTTCGCCGACGCTTTCCGGCAGCGCGGCGATAGCGTTCTTGAGGTGCTCATAAACCTGTTTACCGGTCGGACGATCGCCATTCCGCAATTCGCCCCACACGTATTCCCGCGTTTCTGCAATGAATGTCAGCATCGGCTGGTAGCTTTTCTTGCCCTTGTTTTTCGGGTTATAGCTCTTGCGCGCCCCCATCTGATTGCCGTAGAGCGTGTGCACGGTTGTGTCGGTGTCCAGCGTTACCGTTTTCAGCCCGACATTGGCCGCTTGCCATACCCGCTGGCGCATGGCGCGTTGGATTTTCAAGATTTGCATCGCGACGTTCAGATGTAACGATGCCAGGAAGCGCCACAACGTCGATTGCGGAGGCAGCCGCGGCTCCGATAGGATGCCAGTCAACATCGGGTCACGCGCGATGAAGCGCAGTTGATTCAACCGCGGAAATCCGATGTAGAGACCCAGCACGATGCCGAACACGAATTTATAAAGGCTCATCACTCGCGTCTCGCGGCTGCACGTGATCGTGCTTTCGACTAACTCTTGAAACCCCAACTTCTCCAGCATCGTCGCCACCGGAAGTAATCCACCATAAGCGGTCAGATTCTTTCCGTTGAACTCGAACGGCGTCGAAGCCGCGATTTTATTGGCTTGCGATTGGGTACTTTGAAACCCTTGTGTGGCGGGCGGTTTCTCTCTATGCTTCTTTTCGTTCATCACCATTTGGGTGACCTCGCGGAGTTGAATTTCCCTGAGTTGCACCTCAGAGAAACTCGCTTTTACTCCGTTTTTTCGGGGTCACCAAATGGTTCTTTTCCTCGGACCCTTCATCAGCACGCGCTCATGTGCATAATTCAGGTGACATCGTAGGCTTCAGCGCATTCTGCAATCTTGTCGCTGACTGGTCCTTCCTCAACCAGCCAGTGAACTGAATTATCCTTCACGAATTGATGAGGAGTGAGATTACGCAGCTGAGTTTTCGCCCAGGTCCGCATCCTGGACACGGCATCGACAAAATGGCCTTGATGGAGGCCGAACGTGATCGCCGCGGAGAACTCGATCACATAAAGCAAAAACAATTCGCAGTCGATCAACTGTTTCACTTTAAAAGCGTAATCGACAACGGTCTTCGAATACGGAGAGCAATCCGTCGTAACAAGTACTTTCGAAATCTTCTGTAACGATTTGAGTTGGCTCTCACTCTGCGGAATTGCAAGCACCGGCCGGCTTGAAGCGCGAATGACCTGACCGGTGATCACTCCCCGGGCTGGTCCCATGACGATGAGATCTACTTTTTCTTTGTCGGCCAGCTCAACGATCTGCTGTGCGGGTTTTCCCTCGGATATCACGCTGCGATAACCAATGCCTGTCTGAGTTTGACCGGGAACTTTCGCCATCTCGGTTTCGACGTACATGTCCATGAACTTTTGCATTTCATGAATATCGAATAATGTCGACCAGTGTGGGTGCTTCTCGAAATACGTACTCACCACGTGCTGGACGATCACATCGCGAACGCCGGTAAGACATAGTGCATTCTCAAGCGCGTGGTTTGCAGTTTTCGAGAAGTCTGTCGGAAAAAGAATCTTCGAAAACCCCCTCATTTCTTTCCAGTACGGATGTGATTGCTCAACGATATGCATGCAAACCTCCTCCTCGGCCCTACCGCAGTTGCGCGTCGGATAAAGCACATACCTGAAGCGATCGTGAAGCACATCGGGTTCCGACAGGTTCAACAGTTGTCTTCATGTCATGGCAAATGGTGTTGGAGTGGACTGTAACCTGCGTATCCGGTTGATGCCAAGCGCGGATTCTTAGAGAAGTCTGCTCAAGCGACCAGGTCGAAACTTCATAAAGTCCTGCTCTTGTCAATAATGTTGTGTTTGATATCCTCACGCGGCACTCTCGAATCGGGATTGAAACATGGCATTAAGCTGAGAAAGGACGGCAAAGGTGCTGCGGGCGCCGGTTCTCCAGCGGCCGTCCTCAAGGGATGAGACAGCGATACCGAGCTTGAACTTCAAGGTGTCCTCGGAATGAAAGAATCCCCCACTATTGCGGCGCATGATTTCTAATTGTCCGTTGATGGCCTCGACAACGTTGGTGGTGGAGAAGGATTTGCGGATAGATTGGGGAACTGCAAGAAGGAGAGGTAATGAGGGTTTTGCGGAGTTGGCGATAAGGTGGGATAGGACTTAGCGAAGAGATGCAGAGTTCTTGAACTGGCGATTACACTTCACATCCAAGAGGACTTAATGGCACGCTATGCTGTTGAAACTGGAGCTGTAGATCTTGGAGAGATGGTTTTTGGCATTGCGTTGCATATGAACAGCGCAGAGCTGGACGTGGTGTTGGGGAAGAAGCTTTGGGTAATGGGGAGCAATAAGGAGAAATAGTCTGGATAAAGATTATGACGCGGAGTGAGCGCTCGATCAAGACACGAAGAACGGATTTATAGTCTTAGAGGTTTTAGCGGTTGGTTTGGCGATGCAACTGAGGACGCGTTTCTTACTATAGCGGTCTAAACGGACAACTAGGTAGATACAGGTAGAACGCAGCTTATCGCTGTTCGCAACTCGACGTACTTGCTATCGACAAACACTGCCAACATGTCGGGATATAAAGGTGGGCTGTTGCGGAGTTAGAGTTTCTCGATTATTACTGTAGCTACAAGTTACAGATTCTGTTTAGAGCTGGACAGTTTATCTTTTGGAGCGCGTCTTTAGCGGTATTGATTGAGCGGCTTGAACTAAGCAATAGCAACAGCAGCGACTGAACTTCGTCGCTGTAACAGCGGCGATAGCGCGACGGCAAGCTTGCTGGCGGAACTCTCGCTACGAGTCAGGGGAACTCGAACGTCGATGGGAATGGTTTAGACTTGAAAGAACGGTTATAGAAGCAGTTCGGTTTGTCACGTTGGTTTTTTCTAGGTAGACGCTGCGCTCGGCGGCGCGGCACTGGAAATCAGCAGTTCAAAAGTTCTCGCAGGCTAAAGTCGGCTAGGTCTGTTTGAAGGAGTTGATCGATCTCACTTTTTGCAAGCTCGGAGATGGAAGTTGATGCTAGGCTTTTCTTTGGATCTAGTTGTCATTGATTTGCTTCTGAACACAGTAGGTTGATGACACGGGTCTTTGGCTCCAGGCGGCAACCTGGGGTTTTCTTCTTTTTGAAACACCAAACGCAAAACAAAAAACGAGCGGCGGGAAGGCGCTGTGGAAACGGCCACAGCTGTGGAAATCGACAAAGGTGGTCTTCGGTATCTTCTTCTTGATGATTTTCACAAGCTGTTTGGAAAAGACTCCGTTAAAACCGCTTTGGCTTTACCACTGTTACCACAGCGTTGATGGCTACTATTTTTTTAGGAGGGGGTAATAACTAATAAGCTTTTAAACACAAAATTAGAGTTCTCCCATAAAGTCCTGGATCTCGCCTGTTTCGGCGGAGCTTTCTGGCAAAGGACGCGACAGCGGCCAGTTCCGCTTTGTCAGACTGTCTGTGCGCATTTCTTGTTGCTGCGCAATATGGAGCGGTGCTGGCGAAGAAATCTTCGGAAGGAAACGCAGCGGTCCTGAATGTGCAGCAAGTCGCTGCGGACGAGTCAGATCAGGAGGCACTATGAGAGTCCGGGACGTTATGAGCGACTATCCATTGATCATTCCGGAAGGGACGAGCGTCGAGTACGCAG
The DNA here is from genome assembly GCA_963738025.1 of uncultured Acidobacteriota bacterium. Classification (GTDB taxonomy): domain Bacteria; phylum Acidobacteriota; class Terriglobia; order 20CM-2-55-15; family 20CM-2-55-15; genus 20CM-2-55-15. The sequence continues at coordinate 59,411 of CAVTWA010000008.1, forward strand.
CCGGAATGATGCGCGACAATCACATTGGCTTCATACCGGTTGGCAGCAAAGAGGATGTCGCCGGTGTGATCACCGACCGGGATATTGCCATACGGGTCACAGCGGATTGCAAAGATCCAAAGCACACATTTGTGCAGGATGTTATGACACGCGACGGCGCGTATTGCTTCGAAGATCAGGACATCGAGGACGCGTGCTTCATGATGGAAGATAAGCACCTGCGGCGTCTCCTGGTCTTCGACCGCTCTCACAAGCTGGTTGGCATTCTGTCACTCGATGATGTAGCGGTGCGGGGCAGAAGAGACAAATTGGCTGGTTACGCGTTATCCAAGGTTGGCAAGGTATGAGGAAATCAAAATATATTCCACACCTGACTCGAGGTGACCGCGTTCGCTTGATCTGCGACAGCCTGGGTGGTTAGCAAGACTGGCGGAATGTAATCTGAAGTCAGTCGCCGAACGAGATCCCGATCTCCCGCGCAGATTCAATGGTGTCGCAGTCAACCGGCACAGTTTTTACACGGCTGATTGCCTCGGCGATCGGTACGGACTCCACGTCAGGCGGAATAAGCGCCACCATCCGGCCGAAAGCACCTTTGCGGACCAGTCGCGCCGCGGCGGCACCGAATCGAGTTCCCAGGACGCGATCAAACGTCGTGGGCGCGCCCCCACGCTGCAGATGACCCAGCACGACCAGACGCGTCTCCTTCCCGGTCAGTTCGGAAACCGTGGAGGCCACACGCTCTCCGACACCGCCCAATCGCTGTTCGCGGCCTGGTTGTTTCGGTTCGATGTGCGTCAGAGTGCCGCCTTTGGGAAAGGCGCCTTCGGCGACGACGACGATGCTGAAGCGCTTGCCCGATATTTCGCGCCTCATCACAGCGTCTGCCACCTTTGCGGTGTCGTAAGGAATTTCGGGAATCAGAATGACATCGGCGCCTCCCGCAATTCCGGAATGCAAAGCGATCCATCCGGCATAGCGTCCCATCACTTCGACAACAATAACGCGCCTGTGGCTTTCGGCAGTCGTGTGCAGTCTGTCCAGGGCTTCGCGAGCTGTATTGACGGCGGTATCGAAACCGAAAGTAACGACGGTCCCGTTAATATCGTTGTCGATCGTTTTGGGAACACCAACAAGTGGAATGCCCTTCTTGGACAACCGTTCGGCGATGCTCAGCGTGCCGTCTCCACCGATAACAATCAAGGCATCGAGCCCTATTTTCCGGATATTGGCAACAACACTATCCGAAAGATCCCGTTCGACGGTTTGCCCATCCTCCCCTCTAACGGGATAACAAAACGGATTTGCCGCATTGGTCGTCCCCAGAATGGTGCCGCCAAGATGTAGAATCCCCGACACGTTCCCGGCCCTTAATGGCAGTGTCTTGAGATGGACAAGGCCCTCGAAGCCTTCTTCGATACCAATCACTTCCCATCCGAAGCCGACGCATGTTTTAACCGCAGCACGAATTACGGCGTTCAGGGCGGGACAATCTCCGCCGCCTGTCAGTATTCCGATGCGCATGGATTTCGATATTAACGTAAGCTCCAAATCGGGCGGGAAATCTTCTGGTGACTTGACGATCTGTTACTCAACTTTGCTTCAGGATTCGTCATTCTTGACCAGATGTCTATCCACTCGCTTTACCTCGTGCTGATCGTTTCTAACTGCGTTAATCCAAGCAGATTCGTAAGGCAATCAGCGTGCGAACGTAGGCTGTGAGGGAAAACCTTATGACTGCTATGAAACCAATCGGAGTGTTCTACGCAACGCGCGAAGGCCAGACGCAGCGTATTGCCGAACATGTAGCGGCAAATTTACGTGTGCGTGGGTTAGCAGCGCAGGTGTGGGATGTTCGACTTTTACCTGCGACCTTCAACCTGAATGAGTGCGCGGCCGTTATTCTTGCCGCTTCGGTGCATACCGGCGAGCACGAATCCGAGATGGTTCGGTTCGTTAAGCAACATGTCGCACAACTGGACCACCTCCCAACAGCATTTCTTTCCGTAACCCTCAGCGAAGCCGGAGCAGAAAGACAAGATGCAAGTGCTCGAGAGCACGCCCGTTTTGCGGCAGACGTTAACAAGATGCTGGACCATTTCTTTGAAAAAACAGGCTGGCATCCTAAACACGTCAAACCCATTGCCGGCGCACTTCTCTATACCAAGTACAACTTCATCGTGCGATTTATCATGAAGCAAATCGCGAAGAAGGCAGGCGCAGGAACCGACACGTCTCGCGACTATGAATACACGGACTGGGCCTCGCTCAATCATTTTATTGCCGAATTCTCCGATGAACTCTGCCGCCTGGATAAGGAAAGCGGCGTGCCTGTACCGAATTCGTAGGGAGAGACTTTATGCCGGAGCTGAAGAGAGAGGAAGTTGCACGATACTTGAAGGCGGTGGTCGGCCCGGACGCGCACCTTCTGAAGTTGAAAACTCTGGGCGAGGCCGAAGGTAAAGACATAAAAGGATACGGGTACGGGACACCCGTTCAACTCGATTACGAGTGCAGCGGAAAACAGCATCGTGCCGTGTTGCACACGATCAGTTCAGGCCCGTTCGGGCATGAGCACATGGCGGACAGAGCTCAAATGGTGCTTTGGGATTACAAAGCCTTCAATCTTCTTCCAAGGCATATCCGCTCGATTGACGCCGGGGCATTCCGTCGTAACGGCAGCGCCGTTTCATTGGGCGATGCGGAAGAGTTTTTTGTTTTAACCGATTATGCCGAAGGACAGTGCTATGTCGAGGATGTCATGCGGATGCGCGAGGCCGGCAAGTCAACCGACCTCGATGTCCAGCGAGCGGACGCGTTGTGCGATTATCTGGTCGACATTCATCGCGTCGCAGGTGAGAACCCCGAACTCTACGTCCGTCGAATTCGAGAATTGATTGGACACTCTGAATGCATCATGGGCCTGATCGATAGCTATCCGGCCAAGGGAGATAGTATTGTAGATCGGGCATTACTAAAGGACATCGAACAACGATGTGTTGACTGGCGCTGGCGCCTTAAGGATCGCGTTCGCCGTCTCCGCCAGGTCCATGGCGACTTTCATCCCTGGAATATCCTCTTCCGCGAAGGCACGGATTTCACCCTGCTCGACCGGTCACGCGGTGAGTGGGGCGAACCGGCGGACGATGTCACGTGCTTGACGATGAACTATCTCTTTTTCTCGTTGCAGCGCTCTGGCCGGCTGGATGGCGACTTCGAATCCTTATTCCGGCGATTCTGGGAGCGCTATCTTGCGAAATCGGCCGATGTGGAAATGCTTCAAGTCGTTGGTCCATTTTTTGCCTTCCGTGGTCTCGTGATGGCGCATCCGATCTGGTATCCGAGTCTTTCTGCGGACGTTCGACAGAAGCTGTTCAATTTCATGCAAGCCGTCTTGAACGAACAGGTTTTCAATCCCGACGAGGTGAATCAGTATTGTGGAATCTAAGAATCAGACCGCTTTTGCAATCTGGCTTACGGGGTTGCCGGCCTCAGGAAAATCCACCGTGGCCGCTCAGCTTTCGCGGCAGATTCGTGATCTCGGAATCGATGTAACCGTTTTAGAGTCCGATGCACTGCGAGAGCTATTCTCAACGCAACCGCAATATGATGATCAAGATCGTGAGTATTTTTATGCGTCGCTGGTCTTTATCGGGCGAGTACTGATCGATCACGGAATTTCTGTCATTTTCGATGCTACGGCGAACCGCCGAAAATATCGTGATCGAGCACGCCACAAGATTCCGCGATTCGTTGAGGTCTTCGTCGACTGCCCCCTGGAGACCTGCATGCGACGCGATCCCAAGGGCATCTATCGAAAAGCGCGAGCAGGAGAAGCGAGCCATGTCCCAGGATTACAGGCCGAGTACGAAACGCCGGAAACCCCGGACCTGGTCCTCCGAGGAGATCGGGATGATCCTGCCGTCGCCGCAAGAAATGTGATCGATCTCCTGGTTCAGAAAGGCTATGTTCGCACCGTCTAGCGACCTTTCAAGGCGTAACCAGATGTAGCTCTGGCTCGATAACGATTTCCGAATGCAGTATCGGCTTGAATCGAAGTGAGTTGCCGATCAGACACGCCTTCTCCGCCTTTTCGAGAAGGCGTTGTGCCTTTTCTTCGTCTGTCTGAAACGACAACTCCAGCCGTACATGCAAATCGATTCCGGTAAACCGAACTCCGTCCTCCGCTCGATCCAACACTCCTTCAGCATCGCAAACAAGATTTGTCCAGCGAAGTTTTGCTGCCGCCGCAATCGTTTTGAATGTCAGGATGAAACAGTCGGCAACGGTTCCGACAAACAACGTTTCCGGAGACCACAGATCCCCTGGGCCATGGAACTCCACCGGAGGCGCTGACACAATAGTGCTTAATCCACGCGAACTCAGAGTCGTGTAACCTGTTTCTTGCCCCTCGGCACAGACCTGATAATGATGTGGAAATGGTTTCATAACAATCCTTTCAACATGCATTTACATTTCGCGAACGGCTGTAAGCCGGTCCATCGCCTGATTACCTGAATCCGCTGAATTCAGGTAATCAGACAACCGTCCCCGAATTCACGCCGCCACTGCCTCCGGCCAGAATTCGCGGAGTTCCCGCGGCAAGAGAGCCTTTACCTGTTCGATCTCCCCCTTCGAAATGTGTTTGTTAAGGACACGAAAAATCGCTCGTGTAATTTCCTCGGCATCGACATCGGGGTTCCGTGTATGCGCAAACTCTGCCCGGACTTGTCGTAAAAACAATTCTTTACCCCTACTCTTAATCGGTGTTCGTGAAGGATTCCAGCCTTCGTAATAAATGCCCCGAATGAAAATTGGGAATTGGGCGCCCAGCTGAGCGACCTCCGCTATAGACAATCTGTCACGCAGGGCGTGAAGAACCGCTCGCAAAGCGAGGTAATCACGTTGGAACGTGAAAAACTGCAGTTCGTAGTTGACGTCTCTAAGCCAGACGTTCGTTTTTTGAACACTCCTGTCCAGAATTGCTAATGTGCTCATTTCACTCCTCCTGACTGCGACGCGGTGCTGACCTGTCGGACAAGATCACTCAAAAGCCGGTCGCTGCTCATGTTCGCTGCCAGATCATCGAGTGAGAGAAGGCCACACAGCTTTCTATCGCTGTCAACGACGATGAGTCTGTGAACGTGACTATTTGCCAGAATGTCAGCGGCGTCGGTTAAGACATCTTCTTCGTAGCAGCATACGGGTGTGGTCGACATGACGGAGCGTACCGGAGTCAACGCCGGCTTCATGTTTTCGCAGAGTCCGCGGATGACGAGATCCCGGTCGGTTACTACTCCAACCAGAACACCAGATGCGATAACCGGCAGGAATCCGATGTTGTGGTCTCGCATCATCTCTGCAGCTTCAACGAGCGTGGCGTCCACAGGGACGGCCTCGACGTCTCTGGTCATGATTTCGCTAACTCGCATATTGAACCTCCAAAACTTCGTCAACCGGCAGTGAGCACGGTACGTACCGTGCTCAATAGTCGAGTAGCGAAATGCGGAAAGGGGAAGTCATGCAAATCAAAAAGGTTCTCGTTCCCGTGGACTTTTCGCCAACATCCACGCTGGCCGTAAATCATGGCATCGCTTTAGCTCGGAAGTTCAGGGCGAAGTTATCCCTGTTACATGTGATCGAGTCGCCAAGTGCACTGCTTTACACGTTTCCCACCGAAGCGGAGAAGATCGAACGGCAGCGCCAGGAACAAGCCGAGAAGATGCTCCCGATTCTCGTCAGTCCCGAAGACCAGGATGATCTCGATGCCCGCTTTCTCGTCAAAACCGGTGATGTCGAAAAATCAATCGAGAAGGCCGTACACGAAGAAAATGCGGATGTTGTTGTCATGGGCACTCACGGCCGTTCACTCTTTGGGCGCCTGCTGATCGGTTCCGAGACTCAGACACTGCTGAGGAAACTCGGGGTTCCGGTGCTGACGGTGTGCCGGGTATCGCGTCCGCTGGAGTTTAAGCGGATGCTGTTCGGAACGGACTTGGGATCGGATTCGGGCAAAGGTTTCGATTTTGCCTTACAGATGGCCGAGGCAGCGGACTCGACTCTTGTCGTGTTGCATACGATCGACAAGAGGCCTGTTCTCACGTACGAAACACCTGAAGTGAAAGCCGTATTCGACGAAGAACGCAAACAGGCGGTCAAACGCGCCGAAAACAGTTTTGCAGAATTCGAAGCGCAAGCTGCGCGACAAAAAGTCAACATCGAGTGCGTTCTGGCTGAGGGTGATGCCGCGGAATGTCTCGTTCGAGTCGCGGACGAGAGAGAGGTGGATTTCATGATATTGGCGCTGCGTAAGAAAGGCGCAATGGCACGAACCCTTTTAGGTTCGACCGCGGAACCGGTCATTCGGACAGCTCATGTGCCGGTTCTGTCAGTCCCCGTCGATGTAGAAGTTGCTGCCGTTCTGGACAATCCATCGACCAAAGCCTCCCTCCGGAGGTAAGTGGTCCCGAAACTGCTTTTCCGGGGGCGCATATGGATATCGTTTTCCATACGCTCAATCGCGAACAGTTGCGCGGAATTCTCGATATCGAGCTGGATACCGTACAGAAACGCGTTTCGGCGACCGAGCCCGAGCGGATATTCGATTTCCGATGTACTCCAACAGACTTCCTGTCACTCCCATTAGGTTCGTAAACTCGTTTTGTGACGCTTTGTCTGAGGTCATTTGAATTGGTTCGCTCTGATCATTGGAAAGGCAACACTTCCGTCCGGCAGGCGAAGTGCACTAAATGTAAGCGATTTGTATCGTGGGAGGAACAATGTTATGAGACCGGACCACAAAGTGACCAAAGATTTCTTTAAACCTGCGAAGACGACAATCCGGACGGCAACCCGTGACAAACATGAAATTCAGCGTGGACCATTGCCGCTCTTGAAACGCGCGGTCATAAGCCCGTCCCAACCCCATTCCAAGACTTGCGGGCGTTGAGGGCGACTCATCAAGGAGGATTTATGCGGCTCAGACTCGTCGTTTTTATAGCTGCGTCGGCGGTGGTTGTGTTTCTGTTGGCGTCCCGTGCCTCGGCCGACGACTGGAACAGACTCACAACTGCATTATTTAATGAACCCGTTCAGGTTCCCGGTCAGGTCCTGCCGCCCGGCATTTATGTGTTCAAATTGGCCGACGTTTCGGGAGAGCGCAATATTGTTCAAATCTGGAACTCCGACCAGACGATTTTATATGCCACGGTCATGGGATTTCCTGAATACCTTCCAGAGGGACCGACTCAAAATCGATTTACCCTGGAGACCCGTGAAGGAAAAACGCCAAAAGCGCTGAAATTCTGGTTTCAAGCCGGCAATCCCGTGGGTGAACGGTTCGTCTATCCGAAAGCACCACGGAAGGACCGATGACCAATTAGAGCATTAACGCCGCGCGATTTCGTCTTGCGCGCGGCGGATTCGCCATGAGAATAATACGTCCTGCAGCTGTGATCATTCTAGTTGGGGCGTTTGTTGCTATTGCAATCGGACAGCAGCCGCTCGTCGTCGACGTCAATCTGACGTTGCTAACCCTTCGGGTTCGGGATCAGCAAGGTTTGTCTGCTCCATACCTCACTGCCGAAGACTTCGAAATTCTTGAAGAAGGTCAGCAGCGGCCTGTTAGTCACTTTTTAAAGCAAATTCAGTCAGTAGCAATTGGCTTACTGGTTGACCGAAGTATTAGTGTCAGTACCAGGCGGGATGCAAGCGTGCGAAATTTAGTTCGTATTTGCGAAGCGCTCAGCCCAACCGATCAAGCGTTTCTTATGACATTTTCAACCGGCTCAAAGATTGATGTAGGTTTCACCAACGATCATGCGTCGATCATCTCTGCGGCCCGCCGCATGAAGCCGGCTGCGGGCACGCGATTCTACGATGCAATGATCGACGCGCTGGATGAATTGGCGCGCCGTAACACCGGGCGTGGAGCGTTGATCGTGCTGACGGATGGCGCCGATCATTACAGTACGCACACGTTTCAGCAGTTGCTCGATGTTGTTCGTCTCTACGGTTCGGAAATTGACATCATTGCAGGAGTTGGAGATGACAGTCGTAGTTGGTCGGCAACGGGCCGCACTGAAATCTCCGGTGAGCTGAGTGAACTGGTCCGCCGTACTGGCGGCCGGCTCGTGTCCGCCGGAAATGAGGACGCGACGGCTGCGGCAATCGACCGAGTGGTGGACTCTCTCCACAACGTATATGAGATCGGCTTCTACAGCTCGGAACCGTTTAACGAATCGCCTCATATCGAAGTGCGGATCCGAAATCGTCCGGACTTGACTGTTTTCCCCGTACCGCACGCGAGATTCGAGAAGTAGCCGGCAAATGAAAACAAAGAAGGCCGCCTTCTACAATGTTGGGCCCATGAACGCGTGTTCGCCGTCCGATGTCCGTTGACTTTTGTACGACGATAAATGGGTAATCCGGCCATCTATTAGCGCAACAAGTGCATTTATCGTCGTACAACAGTCAACGGACGTCGGACAACCGCCACATCATTTGATGCTCGCGAAGCGCTCCTTTATTAATCGGTACTGTTCGTCTTTGAACAGACCGCCCCGCCCTCGCTGCACGATGCGTCGCGAGGGCATCCCCGCCTAGCTTAGGCCCTGACTGCAGACACGTTAACCACGGCATCCATTCTTGCTTTGGACGACTCTGGTTGTTTATGCGGCATCGAGTTGCTCGTGTCGGTCTGGCTTCGGCTCCTCAACCTCTGTCATCGTCGCTTCCGCCAACAGTAACGTCCCGGCGACCGATGCCGCATTTTCCAGAGCGACGCGAACGACCTTCGTCGGATCGATGATTCCGGCTTCAATCAGGTCCAGATATTCCCCAAGAGCGGCATCGAAACCGTAGTTAGCCGCGCCGGATCTCATGCGTTCGACAACAACGCCGGGATCTGCCGAGGAATTTTCTGCAATCTGTCGAGCAGGCGCTTCGAGAGCCTTTCGCAGGATCATGATGCCCGTGTGCAGATCGCCGGTGTACTTGCCTGCTTCCTTCTCGACGATCGGGATTGCCTTCAATAGCGCGAGGCCTCCACCTGGAACGATTCCTTCAGCCATCGCGGCCTTTGTCGCGCTGATCGCATCGTCGAAGGCTTCTTTCCTGCTCTTGAGCTCCGCTTCCGATGGCGCGCCAACGCGAATTACCGCAACGCCGCCCGTGAGCTTCGCCAGCCGTTCCTGGAGTTTCTCGCGATCGTATTCCGAAGTGGTGTCGGCGATACGTTTGCGTATCTCGGATGCGCGGCCATCGATCGCCCTCTTTTCGCCGCCACCGCCGATAATTGTCGTGTTGTCTTTATCGACGATGACGCGTTTCGCTTTGCCAAGGCTCTCGACTCCGACATTCTCCAGCTTCAAGCCAAGTTCCTCCGCAATGAACTGGCCGCCTGTCAGAATCGCAATATCTTCCATCATGGCTTTGCGGCGGTCTCCGAATCCTGGAGCCTTCACAGCGACGCAGGCCAAAGCTCCACGGAGCCTGTTGACGACAAGTGTTGCGAGTGCGTCCTGCTCGATATCTTCGGCGACGATCAGGAGAGGCTGGTGCATCTTTACAATCAGTTCCAGCAATGGAAGAAGGTCTTTGAGATTACTGATCTTCCGCTCGTGCAGCAGAATCAGGGGATCCTCGAGCACGGCCTCCACTTCTGCAGATCGGTAATGAAATATGGAGAAAGAAAGCCGCGATCGAATTGCATGCCCTCGACCACTTCTAATGTTGTTTCCATGCCCTTCGCCTCTTCAACGGATGTTGCTCCTTCGGGTCCGACTTTCTCCATAGCTTCGGCTACCAGCTCTCCGATAGTCGAATCATTGTGGGCGGAAATCGTGGCAACTTGTGCGCGCTCCTTGCGGCTCTCAACGGGCTTGGAGATGAGCCGCACGGCTTCGACGGCGGCACGTACTCCCGTATCGATGCCGCGCTTCAGATCGATGGCGCTGGCGCCCGCCGCCACATTCCTCACGCCTTCCGCCAACATTGCATAAGCAAGAATGGTCGAGGTTGTTGTGCCGTCACCGACGACGTCACCGGTACGTTCGGCAGCCTCGCGCAACATCTGCGCACCAAGATTCTCTTCCGCATCTTTAATTTCGACTTCCTTAGCGATTGTCACTCCGTCATTGCAGACGATAGGCCTTCCCCACTTTTTGCCAATTAGTACACACTTCGATTTCGGTCCGAGCGTCACACGGACTGCATCGGCAAGCGCAGCCGCGCCGCGGATAATCTTTTCCCGCGCTTCAGCTCGAAAAAGCAACTGTTTGTAAGCCATACCGAATTCTCCTTCGTATTATTCCTCCTTTTCGTCTGCACGTGGCAGACCGCTTGCAGGGTGCCCGTGCGGAAGGAGGGTATATGCCCGAATCCGAAAGGCGCATGCCTCGGTTCGCTTTCCTCGTCTATTTATTTGCCGCGGGACTCATCTTTTACGCGTCGCTGGGTAACCGTGTCGCTCCCCCAAAGCAGCTTGCATATTCCGACTTTGTGAACCAGGTTCTTAACAGCAAAGTCGAGGCTGTCAGAGTGACCGGTACGGAATTGATCGGAATGGCAAAAGCGACCGGCGAAACTACGGCCAAAGACGTCATTTCAACACCACGTCTGCCTTCGATGGACGAGTCCTGGCTGATGCAGGAACTGCGTCAGCACAACGTGCAGATCATCGCCGAGCCTCAGTCGGACAAGTGGTGGGGACCGTTGCTCGCCTGGCTCTTCCCGATCATGATGGTCGTGCTCTTCTATTCCTGGGCCGCCCGGTCACGAATGGGACAATCCGGGTTTGGAGGTGTCGGGAAGAGTCACGCCAAGATTTACGATGAATACCGGCAAAGCGACGTTACATTCGCCGATGTCGCTGGAGTGGACGAAGCCGAGGCCGAACTGATCGAAGTCGTCGATTTCCTGAAAAACCCTCAGAAATATACCGCGCTTGGCGGACGGATTCCCAAAGGGGTTCTCCTTGTCGGCCCTCCGGGAACAGGTAAAACACTGCTCGCCAAGGCCGTCAGCGGAGAAGCCAAGGTTCCCTTCTTCTCGATTTCGGGCTCCGAATTCATGGAAATCTTCGTCGGCGTCGGTGCCGCTCGTGTGCGTGACCTTTTTGAACAAGCGAAGAAGCGCGCACCTTGCATCATCTTTATCGATGAACTGGACGCGATTGGTAAGTCTCGCGCAGCCGGAAGGGGTGTGCTCATTTCGAACGACGAACGTGAGCAAACCTTGAATCAGCTGCTGGCGGAAATGGACGGATTCGATACGTCATCAGGCGTCATCATCATGGCCGCAACGAACACGCCCGAAGTCCTTGATCAGGCGCTTTTGCGCGCCGGACGCTTCGACCGGCAGATCGTGGTCGATCGGCCGGACATCGATGGCCGTGAAGCCATCCTCAAGGTTCATTCACGAAAGATCAAACTCGGCTCAAGCGCAAACCTGCGGACCGTGGCTGCACGAACGCCCGGAATGGCCGGCGCAGACCTGGCTAATATCATCAACGAAGCTGCACTGCTCGCCGCGCGACGCCACGGCGAACAGGTCGAGATGCGCGACATTGAGGAAGCGATTGACCGGGTGATGCTCGGACTGGAGAAGAAGAACCGTGTGATGAGCGCAGTCGAAAAAGAACGTGTCGCATACCACGAGGCTGGGCACGCACTGGTTGCGATGTCGGTCGAACATGCGGCTCCCGTCCATCGCGTATCGATCATCCCAAGGTCGGTTGGCGCGTTAGGTCATACGCTCCAGCTGCCGACGGAGGAACGCTATCTGATGACGCGCACCGAACTCTGCGATCAGCTGACCGTGATGCTGGGCGGCCGAGCTGCGGAAGAAATCACGTTTCATGGTGAGATTTCCACAGGCGCGGCGAACGACTTGGAGCGCGCATCCGAACTGGCCCGGCAAATGGTGACCCGATATGGAATGAGTGAGAAACTGGGACATCTGACGTATGGCACAGCCGGAGGTTCACGGTTTCTTCAATCAGCGCTGCTCGGCGAAGAGCGAAATTACAGCGAGAGGACAGCAGAGATCATCGATGAAGAAGTGCGCCGCTTGATTGACGAAGCATATGACGGCAGCCGTGCCATTCTCCTGAAGCGTCACCCTCAGCTTCAGCGCATCGCGCGGGAACTGATTCAGAAAGAGACTCTGGATCGATCCGCTCTGGATGATCTGCTGAAAGCAGATGCGGCCGCCGCGTAAAGCACGCGTTCGAATGCCGCAAAATAGTCCCCGCCTGAGTCAGGCGGGGATGCCATCGCGCAGCGAGGGCTGGGGCGGTCTGTTCAAAGACGAACAGTACCGATTAATAAAGGAGCGCTTCGCGAGCATCAAATGATGTGGCTGCGCGTCTTTAAACAGAACCACCTCGCCGCTTCGCACCTCCCCTCCGATCGGTTGTCCGATGTCCGTTGACTGTTGTACGACAATAAATCGACTTGTTGCGACGATAGATGGCCGTGATCCGGCCATCTATTCGCGCAACAAGTGCGATTTATCGTCGTACAACAGTCAACGGACGTCGGACGGCGAACCCGCTCACTGCGCCAAATACATCGCCCCCCTTACTAATGGCAGTAAGATACTTGCCAAATCACCCGAACAGAAGATGCTCGCGTAGCGCACCGATTAGAAAAAGGAGCGCTTCGCGGAAATCCATACGGAGCGCGCTGCGCGAGAACTTTGAACAGACCGCCCCGCCTTCGCTGCGCGAAGGCACTCCGCCTAGCTTAGGCGGGGACTGGACCACACCGTTTACACCCAGACCAGGTGCGGTTCATCTTTTGCCCGTTCTGGCTAATTTCTTCTGAAGTGCATCGGCAGCGAGAACGGCGGGAAAAGCGACTACCGCGACAAGTGCGCCCGTAAACGTGGGAGCGGAGTGGCCGAGGATATTCGAGAGAGGCCGAATATACAAAAAGCAGAAGAGAAGAAGGAGTTCAGCTGCTATCGCATACAACAGCAACGGGTTTGTCCGCCAGCCAATAGCGCCCGGCCATTGCGTGGCGCTGCGGCAGGCAAACGCGGTTGCCATTTGTCCGATCACCACTGCGGAGAAGGCGGCTCCCGAAGCGGCCAGGAACGAAGGGCCTCCGGGAAATGCAGTTCCCGGTCGCCATCCCAAAGCCGCCATCGATAAGACGAACGCTGCCAATTCGATCAATGCTTCAACCGGGCCAAGTAAACCAAACGAGCGCAGAAGAAGCCTTCCATCGAGCAAATGACGTCCGTGAGGAGGATGCTCAAGGACGTTTGCACTTGGAGCTTCGGTACCTAAAGCCAAGGCCGGAAGGATATCGGTGCCGATATCGAGGGAAAGGACCTGCAGTACTCCGAGAGCTAAAGGAAATCTCCCGCCGGACAGAGCCCAGACCACAAACGGGGCTAATTCAGCAACATTGTCGGTCAAATGATAAGTGAGAAACCTGCGTGTGTTTGTGAATGTCGCCCGGCCTTGTTCTATGGCGGCGACGATGGTTTCGAAGTTGTCGTCCAGCAGGACCAGGTCGGCGGCCTCTCGGGCAACATCTGTTCCGGAGCGACCCATCGCAATGCCAATGGATGCCTCCTGCAACGCAGGCCCGTCGTTGACGCCGTCACCTGTCATTGCCACAACGTGACCGCGCGATCGCAATGCCCGTGCGATCCGTAGTTTGTCCTCTGGTGTGACCCGGCTTAACACCACTCCATCACGGTCCACCAGAGCGCCGAGACGGGACTCTTCTTCAGGAAGATGCCGTCCTTCGATAACCCAGTCGTCGGCTGCGAGCAGGCCGACTTGTTTCGCAATCGCACGCGCTGTTTCTGGATGATCGCCCGTTACCATGGCCACCGCAATTCCTGCGCGCCGGCACGCTGCGATGGCTTCGGCTATACCGGGACGTGGAGGATCATGAATAGCGATCAGCCCGAGAAACTCAAGGTTCGTTTCGATTGCTTCCGGGGAGGCGCTCGCATCGGTAAGGCCTATCGGTCGAGAAGCCACTGCCAGTACACGAAAACCACGGCTTGTCATGTGTTGCAGGGCCTGTTCCGCGCTGCCCGCGTTTATGCATCGCGGCAAAACAGCATCTGGCGCGCCCTTTACATGCAGTTTGCCCTCACAGACTGCCGACATCCTGCGCCGGCGCGGATCGAAAGGAAAAAGCGCATCAATCCCCGACAACCTCACCCCTATGTTTGGATCAATTCCCAACCGCCGGGCGAAAACGTCCAGAGCCGCTTCCAAAGGGTCGCCCACGGCGATCCACCGTCCGTCCTGGAGAACGGCGTGCCCGGTAGTGCAATAAGATGCGGACACTGCGACATTGCAGAGAGCCGGCAATTGGCCGGATTCAACGTGGATCGGTGCCGTGGGATCATAACCTGCTGCTCCGAGTCTGACGCTTCCTGAAGCCATCCAGACCTCGACGACAGACATCTGATTCAGAGTCAGCGTTCCTGTCTTATCAGTACAAATAAATGTCGTTGAACCCAGCGTCTCGACGGCTTCCAGTTTGCGTACGAGGGCATGGTGCTCTGCCATTTTCGTTGCGCCCCATGCAAGTGACAGAGTGACTGTCGGAAGCAGCCCTTCCGGAACGAGGGCGACCACTACCCCGATTGCAAACAGAAATGCATCGGTCAGCCGGATGCCGACAATTGCGGCGATCGACAGGAATAGTAGTCCCGCTCCAATTGCGGCGATCGAGATAATACGGACAACGTGGTCCAATTCCTTTGCAAGTGGTGTTGGAGGACGGTGGCTGGCATGGGTGATCTGAGCGATGTGCGCAAGACGCGTTGCGCTTCCGGTGGCGACGACCTCTCCTTCGCCGCGGCCTTCGACGACAAATGTGCCGGCGTGAATTTGATCGCCCGCTTTGACGCGAACCGGCAAACTCTCACCCGTTAAGGTCGATACGTCCATCGAGAGAGCCAATGCTGTAAAAAGCTGCATGTCAGCAGAAATCCGCTCTCCCGCCCGAAGCAAAACAACGTCACCGACAACCAATCGCGACGCATCGATCTCGATCGGTGTTCCGTCGCGCACGACAGTAGCGCGGCGAGGAAGAAGGTCTCGTAACTTCTCACTGGCGCGTTCCGCCCGGTATTCCTGCAGGAATGCGAAGATCCCGTTCATGACGATAACGACGAAGATAGCGAAACCTAATTGCGGCATTCCTGCAACAATGGCCAGACCGCCGGCAACCCAAAGCATCAAGGCAAAGAAATGGGCCATCTGCGCCAGAAGCTGCCGCCATGCTGGTATTGGTTTCCGGATCGGAAGAACGTTGGGTCCGTATTCCTCTAATCGCCGCGTCGCTTCGACTGTTTGTAGTCCCTGCGGTTTCACGTTTGACTTGTATATCAAAGAACAGAGGCCATTCGCTGACAAAGTGACATTCCGGTTCAGAACCGAGCGTGCTGTATTTGATCTTCTGTCAAAAGCATCGAGAGTCTGCAGCGATAAGTCGCAGTGACTTTACGGCCAGATACTTCGGCATTATGCGTGCCTTTGTAAGGCGCTGAAGGCCAGGAGGGACCTTGCTATGGAGAATCTCAACGCCTTTCAAATTGCTCTTGAACAATTCGATCGGGCTGCAGCGAAGCTTAACCTGGATCCGGATCTCGCCCAGGTTCTAAAGCATCCTAAACGTCAGCTTACCGTTTCGATTCCGATTCGAATGGATGATGGCAGAGTTCATGTCTTTGAAGGTTATCGCGTTCAGCACAATGTGGCTCGGGGACCAGCCAAAGGCGGCATTCGCTATCACCCGAATGTCACTCTCGATGAGGTCAAGGCTCTCGCCATGTGGATGACCTGGAAATGTGCCACTGTGAACATCCCCTACGGTGGGGCCAAAGGCGGAATCGTGTGCGACCCGAAGAAAATGTCTCAAGGAGAGAAAGAGAGACTCACGCGCCGTTACACGCACGAACTTCTGCCCATCATCGGGCCCCGACAAGGACATTCCGGCGCCGGACGTGTACACGGATGCGCAAACGATGGCGTGGATCATGGACACTTACAGTACAACGTTAGGTTATTCCTCGCTCGGCGTCGTGACAGGTAAGCCTGTCGAGTTGGGTGGAACGAAAGGACGGCATGAAGCGACAGGCCGTGGAGTCATGTACACCATTGAGGAAGCGTGCCGGTTGTTGAAAATCCCGTTAAAAGAGGCACGCGTTGCCGTGCAGGGTTTCGGTAACGTAGGACATATTGCAGCGCAGATGCTGTTTGACAAGGGGGCGCGCATCATTGCCGCCAGCGATTCCCAGGGCGGTGTCCTCAACCCGCGTGGTATCAACCCCTATGAAGCTTTGAAGTTCAAGGGAACCGGCTCGATTGTCGGAATGCCCGGTACTTCTCCTGTTTCAGGTATGGAACTCCTTGAACTGGATTGTGACATCCTCATACCCGCCGCTCTGGAAAATCAGATTACGGAGGCCAACGGTTCTCGCGTGCGGGCCAAGATTGTCGCGGAGGGTGCGAACGGGCCAGTGACTCCCGCCGCCGACAGGATCCTTTACGAGAAGCAGGTGTTTCTGATTCCTGACGTTCTCTGCAACGCCGGCGGCGTGACTGTTTCGTACTTCGAATGGGTTCAGGATCTCCAGGGATTTTTCTGGGACGAAGCCCAGGTCAACCAGCAACTGGAACGCATCATGAAACGCGCCTTTCAGGAAGTGAACGAACTCGCGGAAGCGCAAAAAACGGATCGACGAACAGCAGCCTACATGCTTGCAGTGAAGCGCGTTGCGGAGGCAACCAAAGTGCGAGGGCTATTTCCATAGGTGTGTACTCGCGCGGGCCAGATCCGCGCCGTCAGACAAATTCTGCGTTATACGTAGGTGGACTTATGAAGATCTTAATTGCATATGACGGTTCAGATTGCGCCGATATTGCAATCGACGATCTGCAGTGGGCTGGAATGCCCGAGAATGTGGAAGCCATCGTCCTGACAGCTGTTGAATGGCCGCTACAGGCGCCGCGAAGCTGGGGAATGGTTGAAACAGGTTTTGCTGCTGAACTGGAGGAATACACCAGGGCAGCAGAACGTGTTGCGGAACAGGGTCGCCAGCGGGTCCATCAGCTGTTCCCGAATTGGAAGACTCACGCTGTGGCTGTACCGGCTGGGCACGCAGCCACGGCGATACTTGAAAAGGCGAACGAGTGGTTTGCGGATTTGATTGTGGCCGGTACTCATGGCCGTTCCGCGCTGGCGCGCGCTGTTCTTGGCAGCGTTTCACTAAAGCTTGTCAAGGATGCGAAGTGTTCGGTGCGAATTGCGCGGCCGGGTAAGCACAACGGTACGATCCGTCTTTTTGTCGGCAACGATGGGTCGCCTGAAGCTGCAACTGCAGTCGACGGGATCTGCCGTCGCACATGGCCCCGTGGTACGACGGTCCGCATTCTGGCAGTTCACGAAATTTCCGCCACCGTCGAAAGCACGACCCTCGCAATGAATCCTGACTTATTTGCCGAAATCAACGAAGGTGAACACGCTCGACTGCGGGATGCCGCCAACCAATCTGCGGAAAAGCTCTCTAAGGCGGGCCTTTCGGCGTTTCCCTTTGTCATTGAGGCTGAGCCAAAGGACGCGCTGATTCGTGAGGCGCAGGACTGGAAGGCTTCGACGATTTTCGTCGGCGCTTGCGGACTGGGCCGCGTTGAACGAATACTGCTTGGCAGCGTTTCTTCTGCCACAGTGGCTCATGCACCCTGTACGGTCGAAGTCGTCCGCTGAGAATGCTGAATGAAGTCGACGAATTTGGTGACCCAGGAGCACAAGCGACGAAGCGATCTGCGAACAATTGAATCGTGTTGACACTCCGCCATAAATAGTCCCGCCTCAACCGGTGCCCCTCACGGGACGAAAAGAACCCGACACTTTAGCGATTGCCAAGAGCCCAGGAATCGTTGCCGTTCTTGCAAACAGGTGTGGTTGAGATTCTCGACCAGCGATAACGGCAGACCACGTGCAAATCAAGCAGCGGCTGGGTTGAACTATGAAGATCGGCGTTCCAAAGGAAACGGCTCCCGGCGAACGGCGGGTCGCCCTCGTTCCAGAACTCGTTCCGAAACTTGCGGCATCCGGACTGACGGTACTCGTCGAGACCGGCGCAGGTCTGGAGGCCGGCTTTCCAGACCAAGGCTATTTAGAAAAGGGAGCCCAGATCCAGCCTGAAGTACTTGCTCAGGCAGATATCGTGTTGAAGGTCCGGCGACCGAATGTCGATGAAATCGGAAGACTGGGCACGAATTCAACTCTGATCGGTCTGCTCTACCCCTATACAGTCGACGACATTCTTCGGTTGATTGCGGCACGTCCTGTAACCGCTTTCGCGATGGAACTCATGCCGCGCATCGCGCGCGCCCAATCCATGGACGCGCTGAGCGCCATGAGCGCTATTGCGGGATATAAGGGCGTGCTCCTGGCGGCCAGTTACCTGCCGAGGTTCTTTCCTTTGTTGATGACGGCGGCCGGCACCATACCTCCGGCCAAAGTCTTTGTCATTGGCGCGGGAGTGGCAGGTCTGGAAGCGATCGGAACTGCGAAGCGGCTCGGCGCTCTCGTCGAAGCTTATGACACGCGTCCGGCGGTCAAAGAGGAAGTCGAGAGTGTCGGAGCCCGGTTCATCGAACTCAGCCTGGACACACAAGGTGCCGGGGACAAGGGTGGATATGCAAGGGCCGAAAGCGCTGAGTTTTATCGTAAAGAGCAGGAACTGATGTCGCAACACGTCAGCGCCGCAGACGTCGTTATCACGGCCGCACTGGTACGCGGCTCTCATGCCCCGCTCCTCATCAATGAAGATATGGTGCGAAGCATGAAACCGGGTTCGGTGATTGTCGATCTCGCTTCCGAGCAAGGCGGCAACTGTGCCGTTACCGCGCCCGGCCACAATGTGGTCAAACACGGTGTCACGATTATCGGCCCTCTTAATATTCCGAGCACGATGCCTTTTCATGCGAGTGAAATGTATGCGCGGACCGTCAATAATTTTCTGATGTATCTGCTCCACGAAGGACAGGGGCACATCGACCCGGATGGTGAGCTGGCACGCGCAACCCTCCTGACGCGTGCCGGCGAGATCGTCAGTGACATCGCTCAGAGGCGTATTTCATGACTACTGAACTTGAAATAGGCCTTTACATATTCATGCTTGCTGCTTTCCTCGGCTACCCTGCTTTCCTCGGCTACCACCTGATATCCAGAGTGCCGCCACTGCTGCATACGCCTCTGATGTCGGCGACAAACGCAATGTCCGGCATCTCCTTGATCGGCTCGATGGTTATAGCCGGCGCCGGCTACAGTCCAGCCAGTACGATGTTCGGTTTCATTGCGGTGGCGTGTTCGTCAACGAACGTTGTTGGCGGCTTCCTGATCACCGATCGTATGCTCAGGATGTTCCGATCCGAACACGATGTCGTGCAGCGTTCCGGTGTAGCGGCAATGTTGCGCAAGCAATGGCATATTGTCGTACTTGGCGCGGGATGTTTCGGATTACTTCTCTGGCTGGCGGCAAAGTTATTGTCAGACTCCCGGCCCGATCTCACCGACTGGCTCAAGCTCTTCTACATCATTTCCGCCGCGCTGTTTATTCTTGGACTGAAGGGGCTCGGCTCACCCAGGCATGCCCGGCGTGGCATGTTCTTTGCTGAAGCCGGGATGCTGCTGGCGGTGGTCGGGACGCTGTTTCATCACGAGATTGTTACCTACAGATGGATTGCCGGCGGTATTGGCCTTAGCACGGTTATTGGCGGCAGCATGGGTTTCTGGATTCCGATGACGGCGGTCCCGCAACGAACTGCGCTTTCGCATTCCCTGGGAGCGCTGGCAGCGACGCTGATCGGTGTCTCCGAGTATCTCCGCCTCAACCAGAACCTCGGGAGGCTGCTATCGACAACAATCGGACTCGAAGTCGTTATTGGCGGTCTGACGTTTACAGGTAGCCTGATGGCAGCAGGAAAGCTGCAGGGAGCACTTCCGGCCGCACCGATTACCTACAAAGGCCAAAACATTTTTAATACCGCATTACTCGGCGCTGTGATCGGCTTTTTGGTGTACCTCGTATTCGCTCCTTCCGCCGTCACGGTATTTTTCACGATGCTGGGTCTGGCGCTTCTGTTTGGGTTTCTACTGGTCATTCCCATTGGCGCCGCAGACATGCCAGTGGTGATTTCGCTTTTGAATTCCTATGCAGGCCTCGCCGATGCTGCGATGGGTTTCGTTTTAATGAATAAGATTCAGATCATCACCGGCTCTCTTGATGGCACCTCTGGTTTTCTGTTGTCCCTGCTGATGTGTCGTGCAATGAACCGTTCGATAACGAATGTTCTTTTTGGTGCGTTCGGTAAAACCACAGCAGCGGGGATTGGCACTGCGGCAACGATGAAAGCCTCGCGGAGCATCACTGTGGATGAAGTGCCGTCGTTACTTGAGAGTTCACGGTCTGTCATCATCGTGCCGGGCTACGGTATGGCTGTCGCGCAGGCTCAGCATGCAGTGGCCGAGTTAGGAAACGTTCTGGTCAAGAAGGGCGTCAATGTGAAGTACGCCATTCATCCGGTGGCCGGCAGAATGCCCGGACATATGAATGTGCTTCTCGCTGAAGCGAATATCCCTTATGACCGGCTTTTCGAGATGGAGCGGATCAACCCGTATTTTCCTGAAGCAGACCTGGTTCTTGTCATTGGCGCTAACGACGTCACGAATCCTGCCGCAAAGCATGACCGGGCGAGTCCTCTATACGGCATGCCGATCCTGGAGGTGGATCGCGCTCGTGCAATCATTGTTCTCAAGCGCAGCATGCGTCCGGGGTTCGCCGGGGTTGAGAATGAACTCTATTACGATCCGAAATGCATGATGCTATGCGGCGATGCGAAAGAGAGTCTCACACAGCTCCTGGCTCTGTTCAAATAGCACGCATCAGTGACAACCGTCCGTTGGCGGTAGTGGGTCAGTTTGAATTTGGGGCGAAGGGGTCAGACCCCCGGTGGCAACGGGATCGTTGGTTGCAAAGCCGTTATCGTCGCGAGAGGGGTCTGACCCCTTCGCCCCAAATCAAACTGACCCACTACCCCGTTGGCACTCCCGGTGAGAATCGTGTTAGAGATTAATTATGCCCAACTCTCTCGCAGTGTTCGCTTTAAACAGTAGCCGCGGCTTCGGTGAAAACGTTTGCGCCCACCTGGGGATCTATTGTTACGATCACCCAGAGCAATGACCCTGACTACCTAGCACGATTGCCGCCGTTTAGAATTGCGGAGCTCGAGAAAATGAGATGCATAGAGTCGAGCACGGGCGGTTGTAAAAAAGCGAACCGATGCCGCTCCAGGCCGGGAGAATTGCTTAGCGTGGGGTTTTAGCAGCGTAGCGGCGTCAGAGCGTGGACCTGATCGTGCACGAAATTTGTCACGGTACGGAGGTGAAGCCATGGGTAAAGCGCGGCTGTTCACAATGTTTGCCGGATGGATCATGGCATTGTACGGTATTCGTCGGCGTAGCTGGCCCGGAACGATCGTCGCAATGAGCGGACTGGCATTAGCGGATGGAGCAATGACGATTGGGCGTTCAAAGGCGTAGCCGGTGAGCCACGCTTCGGTTTCGAGTTGCGGGGAGGAAATTTGTCTTTTTGGCGCAAAACCGAGGCGATGATTCAGGGGTTAACGCCTTATCCCAAATGAATACGTGAAGAGTCTGGACATTAACATGCCTCTGAGTATTTGGAGGCTATCGTGATTGGCGTGATAGGCAAGGTCACCAGTGAAGCGCTGACACGGGCAGGAGGCGCGCCTCTCATTGCCGGCAACAGGGTCCGTCTCTTGAAAGACGCAACGGAAAATTATCCGGCGTGGTTCAGCGCCATGGAGGCCGCCCGTCAGTGGATTCACTTTGAAAGCTATATCATTCACGATGATCCGATCGGGCGCCGCTTCGCGGATCTGTTGTCGGCAAAAGCCAGGGACGGGGTTAAAGTCCGCCTGATTTACGACTGGATTGGATCCCTCGGAAATACGCCCCGCCGTTTCTGGCGGCGGATGATCCAGGCTGGAGTCGAGGTCCGGCGATTCAATCAGCCGACTGTCGACAATCCGCTAGGTTGGCTCAGCCGCGATCACCGCAAGATGATCGCGGTGGACGGACGTCTTGCCTTTGTGACAGGACTATGCGTTGGAGAGCGATGGCTCGGCTCTCCGGTTCGTCGCCTTGATCCTTGGCGCGATACCGGCGTGGAAGTGGAAGGCCCGGCCGTTGCGGCCATCGAGGCCGCATTTGCCGATAGCTGGGCCGCGTCGGGTAGCGGGCTTTCGTTGAACGAGCAGCCCTCGGCAGACACGGTTAAACATGCGGGTGATGTCGCGCTACGCATCATTGCCAGCGTCCCGAACGTGGGCGGCATGTACCGGCTGGATCAGCTTATCGCGACATTCGCACAAAGATCCATCTGGTTAGCGGATGCCTATTTTGTGGGCACGACGTCCTACGTTCAGGCCCTGTGCGCTGCTGCACGGTCGGGAGTCGATGTGAGACTCCTTTTGCCCGGCACCAACGACATCGCGGTCATCCGCGCCCTCTCGCGTGCTGGACTTCGTCCCCTGCTAGAATCCGGCGTCCGCGTCTTCGAGTGGAATGGTTCGATGATGCATGCCAAGACGGCTGTCGTTGATAGCTGCTGGGCGCGTGTCGGTTCAACGAATTTGAATCTCGCGAGTTGGTTGAATAACCGTGAATTGGATGTGATTGTCGAAGACGAGCGCTTTGCGAAGCTTATGGAACAGTCCTATCTCGATGATCTGCGTGGATCTACCGAAATCGTCCTGCAAAAGCGCCACCCCCGGCCGAGGACAAAAACCATAGAGCGATCCCGAATGAAGAAGATCATACCGGCGGGCAGCGCGACGCGTACGGCAGCCGGGGTTATGCGTCTGGGCCACGCCGTCGGCGCCGCGATTGGCAATCGAAGAGAACTTGGCCCCGCAGAAATCGTCATCATGCTCTGGGGATCGGGTGTGTTGCTGGCGCTTGCCGCCATCGCTGCCTATTGGCCACGAGTTCTCGCGTTCCCGGCGGCCGTCATCTGTGTGTGGTTCGCTCTTTCTTTGCTTGTGCGCTCAGTCCACTTGCGATCGATGGCACTTCATTCCGGGCAGCGGGAACATATGTGGAAAGTACCGACGCGCACAAATAACAGAAGGTGCAAAAACCGGCATCATCATAATCAGGACAGTGGCAATTGAATCAGCTTCGTTCCTCTTCGCCGGTCTCAACGCCACGGCCGGAGGCGTTGTCCTTCTTATGTTCGATGGGAGCCCCTCAGGTCACATCCGCGATGGGTGGCGTGAATCAAGACCGGTTTTCTCCGGTGGATTGGGTTCCAGTTTTCTCTCGAGAAGGAATCTGTCCGGATCGCCAGGCCATTGTTTACGCTTCGAATCATGAAACGGATTGCAGTCAGGCTCAGCCAGACTAGAAACCATAGGACGTACAGCAGAAAGAATGGCACTAACGCTACGATCGCGACCAATGTATAAACGCCTAGCCAATACAGCATGATGAACCTGCCGAAATCGAATTGTGCAGAAAGACTCGAAGCAATCGAACCTGGATAAGCACGACTGCTGCCAGTTACTCCGTCTGCGGGAATTGTGGGAAACTTTGATTCGCGCAGCCACCCCGCCCAACTTAGTACCGCGTTCGCAATTACAGCCGCGTATTCGAAATATGCGACCCTTCCCCTTAGTAACGAGGGGCAGGCGCGAAGCGCTCCTTTTTAATCGGTACTGTTCGTCTTTGAACAGACCGCCCCAGCCTCGCTACGCGAGGGCATCCCCGCCTAACTTCAGGCGGGGAATAGGGAGTGTTGATTCAAATAAGAGAGGGTTACAAATTTCACGTTCCTGACGCCAAGTTGGCAGTAACGACGTCCATTTGCTGTGGGCCGCTTGCCAGTTCGACATCAAGGCGGTCGAAATCGGCAAGCATTAACGGAGACGTTTTCAGTCGCAAAAGCAGTCATAAAGACACGCGACCATTTGACACGCCGTGGTCGAGCCCGCAATCGAATTGCGACGAAATGTCGTGTCCGCTCGGAGGACAGCACCCAGCCCGCTTGGTTCCACGAGGGCGCAAGACGGTAAGGCACTGTCATCTCATAGCGTTGCATCAGTCTCCGCGCGGCCACTGGCACGGTACGCGCAGTGCACCTGTCTCGGCGTCAGGAGGTTACGTTATGTTGAAAGAAATCAAAATTGCATTGTTGCTCGCGTTCAGCCTGATAGCGATCCTATGGCTCTCTCCGTCATCGATGTATGCGGATGACTGGGATAAGGCGACAAAGATCACGGTGAATCATCCGTTCGAGATTTCTGGCATGATTCTGCCAGCCGGAACCTATGTGTTCAAAATCGTGGATTTGCCGGGAGAGCGGCACGCCGTCCGCATCTCTAACGAAGATGAATCGGCAACTTATGCAACGTTGCTTGCGTTCCCCGATTTACGGATGGAAGCCACCGACGATACGGTGGTCACTTTCTATGAAGCCGAAAACGGCAGATTCCCGGCGCTTCATCAATGGTTCTATCCCGGACATCTGGGCGGAGTGGAATTCGGCTACCCAGAGAAGCCGCCGATGGAATTCGCTTCTGAAGCGGCGCCTGTTGTGACGAAACTGCCGGAACCACCGCCTGTATTCCGGGAGAAGCCGACGCCGGAACCTGCTGTGGAAGAAGCGATACCCGAGCCGCCGCTCGAGGTTGAGCCTGCGACAGAGGCTGTAACTCCGACGGCAGAACCAGAACCTGTACCGGCGGCTGAGCCGGAAGCCGTACCACTTCCGAAGACCGCAACGCCTTTCCCGTTGATTGGTCTCGTTGCATTGCTATTGGCGGTAGCGGCATCCGGTCTCGGATTGATCCGAAAGTAAGCGGTGTTCTGTTATGTTGCGCGGGTTGAAATATGTGCTGTGGGGCGTGGCCGTAATTGCGATTGTCATTTACGCCGGCACAACCGCTGAACGGTGGATAAGTCAGGCTTATTTGAACTGGGAATTCGCCAAAGCGCTGGAGGCTCCGGTGTTGGTCTGGCCGCCTAATACCAGAATACCGGAAGGCCTTCAGCCGCTTGGGCGTCTTGAAATTCCCTCGATCGATTTATCCGCCGTGTTCATTGAAGGGGCCGATAACCGCACGTTACGCCGCGGTATCGGCCACATTCCCGGGACTGCATTGCCTGGGTCCGTGGGCGATGTAGCATTATCCGCGCACCGGGACACGTTCTTCAGGCGGCTCGGTGAACTCTCGAGTGGCGACGTCATCTGGATCACAACGCTCCGCGGCCACTACAAATACATCGTCGAGTCTTCGCAGATCGTCGACTCCAACCAGTGGCTGATTGTCCGTACGATCGGCCCGCCGACGCTAACTCTTGTCACCTGCTATCCGTTCTACTACATCGGTCCCGCACCAAAACGCTTCCTCGTTCATGCGGCGTTATCGAGCGATGGGACTGAGATCGATTAAAGTGCAGTAAATCCAGCATGTCAGGACTCGGATCTTTTTTGCGCCGGTTGGGCAACACACTCTTCAGCCCGCGTTCCAGTGGTAAAATCCGTACTGTTGTGAAGAAATTCTGCTCGTCGATCGTGATTCTATTTGTATCCTGCCTTGCGATCGCCACCTCTGCCAACTCAGCCGATCTTCGGCCCATCGCCGAAATTGTCGATACGGAAATCGCGGCCGGAAAGATCCCGGGTGCTGTCGTCCTTGTCGGTCAGGACGGTAACATTGTCTATAGCCGTGCTTTTGGTATGCGCGCGCTGAAGCCGCAAGGCGAACCGATGACGGCTAATACGATCTTCGATCTGGCTTCACTCACTAAGGTCATCGCGACAGGGACTGCCGTCATGCAACTCGCAGAGAAAGGGAAGCTGAACCTGGACGATCCCGTCATGAAATATTGGCCGGAATTCGGAACAAATGGCAAAGCGCAGATTTCCGTGCGCCAGTTGCTTACCCACTATTCTGGGCTCCGTCCAGATCTTGACCTGGCGCCGAGCTGGTTTGGTTACAGTGCTGCTCTCGACCGCATCATCCGGGAAAAACCCATCCGGGCCGCCGGAACGGCATACATCTACAGCGACATTAACTTTGAAATTCTGGGCGAACTGGTCCGGCGAATTTCCGGACTGCCGCTGGATCAGTACTGCGCCGAGAAGATCTTCAAGCCGCTTGGCATGAAGGATACAGCGTTTAAGCCACCGCCATCGCAACGTCAACGCATCGCTCCGACCGAGTACCGGAACGGGAAAATGCTTCGCGGAGAAGTCCACGATCCGACAGCGTATCGAATGGGCGGTGTGGCCGGACACGCCGGCCTATATTCGACGGCCGGCGATCTGGCGATCTTTGCTCAAATGTTGCTGAATGAGGGCAGGGCGGGAAACGTGCAGATCTTAAGCCGTCGTTCGGTAGCGCAGATGACGACTCGCCAATCGCCGCCGAACCAGAAAAAATGGCGAGGGCTTGCCTGGGATATTGTCTCGCCCTCCGACGCTGAGTCTTTTCCAGCCGGATCTTATGGACATACAGGGTTTACAGGAACTTCTCTCTGGGTCGATTCCGTATCCCGTACCTACGTGATCATTCTCACAAACCGTGTTCATCCGGACGGCAGCGGGGATGTCCGCGCGTTACGGACAAATGTTGGCAGGGTTGCTGAAAGCGCGTTTCAGCCCGTTGCGGCAGATCGGTCCATAGGCGCTGGGCGGAATACCGTCGAGGTGGGTATTGAGACCCGGCTTCCATGATTCAACTATGGCAGAGGGTAGTCGCGGGCTTCAGCCCGCGTTCGGGCAAGCGGAAATGCCACATGTCCGGCCTGAACGCGGGCGTCAGCCCGCGACTACATGGTCTTGTCGGTCTTTAACCGACAGCATATAATCCAGCAGTCCGTGCCAGAATGACAAAAACTATACCTAAAGTCCTCCTAGTCGAAGATGATGCGGAGAGCCGTGAGGCCATGGTGCGCATTCTCCGTACCGCCGGTTACAAGGTTGCGGAAACGGATAATGCCGAGAATGCTCTTGAAATGATAGCCCGGCATAGCACGAACGTCCTTATTACCGATCTTCAATTACCTGGTATGGACGGGATCGAATTGTTAAAAAATGCGAAGTCGGCCGCACCAGAAATCGAAGTCATTCTGATTACAGGCCACGGAACCATCGAGCTTGCTGTGGAATCCCTCCAGCAAGGAGCATATGACTTCATTGCAAAGCCTGTTCGCAAGCTGTCGTTAGTGCGCGCCGTCGAAAGAGCAGCAGAAAAGCAACACCTTGCACGAGAAAATCAGATGCTGCGGGCGATGGTGCCTGGCCGCGGTCCACGCGTCATCCACAACGGATCACAAATGAGCAATATCATGGAAATGGTGGCTCAGGTCGGTCCGAGTTCGGCCACTGTTCTCATTACCGGAGAGAGCGGGACCGGCAAAGAAGTGATTGCCGACGCCATCCATGCGTCATCGCCGCGCCGCGACCGGCCGATAATCAAGATCAGTTGCGCTGCATTGCCGGATACGCTGCTCGAATCGGAGTTGTTCGGCTACGAGAAAGGGGCCTTCACAGGTGCCGCAGCACGAAAGGAAGGCCGCTTCGAAATGGCGCACGGTGGAACTCTCTTCCTGGACGAAATTGGCGAGATCAGTCCAGCGGTTCAGGTGAAATTGTTACGCGTGCTTCAAGACGGCAGATTCGAGCGGCTTGGCAGCAACCGGACCATCGAGACGGACGTGCGGATCATCACCGCCACCAACAAGAACCTCCAGCAGGAGATTGCGGAACATCGATTTCGTGAGGACCTTTATTACCGGCTGAACGTCATTAACATCCACCTTCCCCCTTTACGCGACCGCAAAAGCGACATTCCGTTGCTCGCCATGCACTTTCTCAGAAAATACGCGGACAAAAACAAGAAGGATATTCGAGGCTTCTCTGAAGAGGCGATGGAGGCGCTTACATCCTACGATTGGGCAGGTAATGTGCGAGAACTGGAGAATGCAGTGGAGCGGGCGGTTGTCTTTACAAACACAGATATGGTTCCTTTATCTGTGCTGCCCCAATTCCTTCCGGGTTTTGCAGAAACCCGCCATTCGTTGACATTCAGGATTGGTACGCCCTTAAGCGAACTGGAGAGCCGGGCGATTGAGATCGCGCTGGCCCATACACGCGGCGACAAAGCACTGGCCGCACGGCTGCTCGGGGTGTCACCGCGAACCATATATCGTCATCTCGATCGGAAAGAAGAGAAAGCCATCCCAGAGTCGTCCCGGAACGATCAAAGTTCGTAGCTCTGTGCGATTTTCTGCGCGACTTCGCGAACACCTGTAAGGCAAAAATAAACCACGAATTGAACGAATTCAATTCGTTCAATTCGTGGCTTGTCCTACACCGCAAGCTTTCGAGAATTTGACATATAGACGCGAGCCCGTCAGGCTCCCGACGATATCGTGGAAAGAGGTAATGAGATTTCCCGAGAACGCCGGTTGGAAGTCCCCGACTACATTACGCCCACGATTTGGCGCAACCCTGCTTCAAACTCTCCAGTTCCTTCATTATCGTGGCTGATACCTTGAAGTTCTTTCCCGCCGTTACCAGGTGATCGATATGGTTGAACGGAGACGTGACGATTTTTCGTTTCAGCAAATACACTGAAGTATGCAGCGGAGTCGTCATATAGGAGTAGATCGCGTTGACTTCCGAACCTTCCAATTCGGCTGCAATATCAAATGCTTCGCTCGCATCGAAGCTCTGATCGGCGGCCCGCCTCTCGAGCTTTCGGAACAGCGTCGTGAACTTTCGGATCTCGTCGTCCGAGGGCAGTTTTTGAGCAAAAATGTGTTCGCACACGCAAAACTGCAATAGCCCGGCATGTTGTTTCTCTTCAAGCGCCATATCCAGCCATAGCGCGCTGAGCTTGCGGTTTCGAGAAGAGAAATGCGACGCCAGACGCAGGTAGATTGCGGCGGCTTTTTCCTCAAACTCTATAAACCGCAGGTAAACGTCCTTTGGACTTCGTCGCATAGTTCTCTCCTCTCGATCACCTGTCACCTATTCTCATTCACGAATTCGACATGGAGCGTGAATGGCGTAAGAAGTTCGCCTTCAAAGGGTTCGACTGATAAGTAATACGTTCCCGCCTCCAGCAGGGAACTCATCATTCCGTTTCCCCATTCATCGGCAAATTCCTGCTCAAGAGCTTCGGAACAGTCGGAGAAATGCAGGTTGATCACCGGTTCATTCAGGATTACGGATGGTCCCGTTGTAAACGCATGCACTCGGACCGGCTGCGATATCTGGACGCGGTACATTTCCCGGTCGTTTGGATAAAGCATCTCGCTCTCTACGGAGCCCGAGGGCGGGATCGACTCGGCGTTCGAGCAATCGTGTCCAGCGTGGAACGTAAACTTAACGTGAAATATGAAAGGTTCGCCGTTCGTTAACATCGGAGCAGGATACATTCGAATGAAATAGATGCCTTTTGAAAGCGTCCACGTCGTGTCATCTGGTCCTATTCCGAAAGTAGGCACGGTGATTGTGGAGTACTTGCCGGTGATTACAGAAACTCCACCGGCCACATGTGGGACCACCACACATGACGAATCGAGGAGTTCCATATCCCAGACCGTGAAGCTGCCTGGATCAGTCCAGACATCGATCAATCCGCTGTGATCGAGCACGAGACGATAAACCGCAATATCGGTAGAGTCCGTAAGTACGCCGTGGTTCAGGGAGTTCGGCAAGATCTGTTTAGCCGTTGCACAATCGTCCCCGTGAGACAAATCATCCGCCTTCGCTGAAGGTGCCGTTAGCGTCAGAATGCCGATGATCGAAAAGCCCAATATGAAAAGCCGGCTGATTTTTCTGAACATGATCCACCTCTCTTCTGAGGGACCTCTAGCACATCGGCTACCCTTACGTGATTCATCATGAGCTTATAAGGTGTTGTACACAGACATGTTCTGCGGATGCCTTGATGCATCTGCCACGCGCTCACAGCCTTCCTTAATGACAACCTGACAATGTCCCATCGTGTTACGGGGCGCGGTTTGTCATAAAGGCTGTCACAGATATCGCAGGTTCATTCTTTGTTGCAAACTCGACGCATCTCCACAACGCAAATGCTGAATTGTCCAACCTCCGCAACGGCGCTGCGCTTGCTTGAAGCGCAGTGGGCTCGCAACTTGAGCCGGGAAAGGCACCGATATGAAGATCAAACATTGGGCGCCGGTCATCCTTGTGCTGCTGTCTGGCGCAAGCATCTTCGCCTGGAGCTATTTCCGGAATGCAAAGCCGCTGGAATATCAGACGGCGCGGGTGACTGTCGGCGATATCGCCGCTACCGTTGCCGCCACGGGAAATCTCAATGCGGTCGTGACGGTTCAAGTTGGAAGTCAGGTATCCGGGAACGTCAAGGCGCTTTATGCGGACTTTAATACGAAGGTCTCCAAAGGGCAGCTCGTTGCACTCATCGAGCCTGACGTGTTTCAAGCGAGAGTGAACCAGGCGCGCGCTAATCTCGATGCAGTGCGCGCTTCGCTTCTCAATGCACAGGCAGCTGTGACGAAAGCGCGAGCGGACGTTTCCGGTGCAAAGGCGGGGCTGGAAAATGTGAAAGCTCAGCTTGTCAAGGCTCAGGCAGACCTCCGCGATGCCGATGTGAAGTGGCAACGGCGTTTAAAAATGCTGGAACGGGGATTGATTTCGAAAGAAGACTGCGACACAGCCCAGGCAACATACGACGCGAATGCCGCTACGGTTCAGGCTGTTCAAGCACAAATCAAAGCGGCCCAGGACAATGTGTCATCTGCAGAGGCCCAGCAGGAAGTATCCCTGGCGCAAACGGAGTCGGTAGCGGCTCAGATTCGCCAATCTCAGGCCTCTCTTGCTCAAGCCCAACTCGATCTGGACCACACGCAGATCCGGGCGCCGGTAGAAGGAACAGTAATCGCAAGACACATGGACGTCGGGCAGACCGTGGCCGCCTCCTTTCAGGCTCCAACTATTTTCGAGATCGCGCAGGACCTGACCAAGATGCAGGTCGACACGAATGTTGATGAGGCGGACGTCAGCCAGGTGCAGGTTGGGCAGCGCGCCACGTTTACCGTCGATGCGTTTCCAGGCACCACGTTTCCGGCCAGCGTGACACAGATACGGCAGGCTGCAATCAACGTACAGAATGTCATCACCTACGATGTGGTCCTGGCGGTTGATAACAGTCAGCTTCGGCTCCTTCCAGGGATGACGGCTAATGTTCGTATCCTCACCAACACGGTGAAGGGTGCGTTGAGAATTCCAAATGCGGCATTACGTTTCAAACCGGCCGGCGCAGCTCAAGTCAGCCGTAAAGAGCGAGGCATTCAGACCATTTATGTCCTCGAATCCGGCGGCGCCCAGCGTCCGATACAGGTGACGACGGGCTTAAGCGACGGCAGTCTCACGGCGGTTTCCAGCAACGATCTCCATGCCGGAGATCTGGTCGTTACAGGATCCGCTTTGACGCCGCGACCCGTCAGTCCAACTTCTGGATCTCGCGGTCCGGGATTCTGAACGATATGAGCAAGATTATCCAAGTCGAGAACCTGACAAAAACGTATCAAACAGGTGATGTCGCGTTCACCGCCCTGCATGGAATTTCGCTCACGGTCGAACGCGGCGAGTTTGTCGCGATTATGGGCGCATCGGGTTCCGGCAAGTCCACATTCATGAATGTTGTCGGATGCCTCGACCTTCCTACTTCTGGGAAGTATCAACTGGATGGCATCGATGTCGGCGGCCTCGTCCGGGACGAACTGGCTGAGATCCGAAACGCAAAAATCGGCTTTGTATTCCAGAACTATCAGCTTCTGCCCCGGGCGACGGCTGTCAGTAATGTCGAGTTGCCGCTTCTTTACAGCAGGGTTCCACGGGTCGAATTCCGTAAGCGATCGCTCGCAGCCCTCGAAGCTGTCGGCATGCGCGGCCGTGAATTCAATCGCCCGAATCAGCTGTCCGGCGGACAGCAACAGCGGGTTGCCATCGCGCGAGCAATCATCAATAACCCGCAGATTATTCTTGCCGATGAGCCGACCGGCGCACTGGACTCCAGAACCAGCCTTGAGATTATGGCCATCTTCCAGCAACTCAATCGTCAACGTGGAATCACAATCGTACTGGTGACGCATGAACCCGACATCGCGCAGTGCGCGAACCGGATCATTCAATTTCACGACGGACAGATCATCCGGGACGAGCCCGTACCAGAGCCGCGGCTGGCATCCGCCGAACTGGCAGAGGCCACGTCGGGAAAGGTGCCGGCATGAAGAACTTCATCGCAAGCGCGCGTATCGCACTCGAGGCATTAAAGGTCAACAAAATGCGGTCCGGTCTCACCATGCTCGGAATCATCATCGGCGTTGCAGCAGTTATCGCGATGGTGGCCGTCGGGAGTGGCGCGAGCGAACGCATCCAGCAACAGATCGCCAGTATCGGCAGCAACGTCATTATCGTGATGCCGGGAAGTGTTACGACTTCCGGCATTCGCCTTGGTGCGGGGAACGCCCTGACGCTTACGCTGGATGATGCGCGCGCCATCGCCGAAGAGTGCCCGGCAGTAGCCTCCGTCGCGCCGCTTGTTCGAGGCAGCGCCCAGACCGTGTACGGCAACAACAACTGGGCGACGTCGATTCAGGGAACGATGCCGCAGTATCTCCATATCCGCGATTTGAATGTGATTGAAGGTAATGCCTTCACACAACAGGACGTCGATAGCGCTACAAAAGTCGCACTGCTGGGCAGGACCGTTGCCGATAACCTGTTTGGAACCGAGGACCCTCTAGGCAAGGTCATGCGCATCAAGAAAGTCCCTTTTACCGTGCTCGGAGTGCTCGAACCAAAGGGACAATCACCCACTGGCCAGGATCAGGATGATCTGATCATCATTCCAATCTCAACTGCCAAGAAGAAGGTGCTTGGCGGCGCACAGGCGAATGCAAACGCCGTTGCGACCATCATGATTGAAGCTCGTGACCCGGCATCGATGAAGGACGCAGAAACACAGGCACAGGAGTTGCTCCGTCAACGGCACCATTTGTCCGCGGACCAGGATGATGATTTCACCGTGCGCAATCTTGAGGAGCTGTTCACAGCGCAGGAAGCATCCGCACAGGTCATGTCGATTCTGCTGGCTTCGATTGCGTCGGTATCCCTGGTCGTTGGAGGCATCGGGATCATGAATATAATGCTGGTCTCCGTCACCGAGCGGACCAGGGAAATCGGGCTGCGTATGGCAGTCGGTGCCAAGACAAACAACATCCTTTCGCAGTTCCTGGTTGAAGCGGTGACATTAGCTGTTCTGGGAGGCGTCGTGGGAATTGCCGCCGGTGTTGGCGCTTCAACGATGATTTCTCACTTTGCCGGATGGAGCACACACACCGGCGTCAATGCCATTCTGATAGCGTTCATCTTTTCCGCTCTCGTTGGCGTCTTCTTCGGATACTACCCCGCGCGGAAGGCCGCCATGCTGAACCCGATTGAAGCTCTCCACTATGAGTGAGGGCTTGCATGTCTGCAGGATTCCCCTCACTCAAGGTCCAATCTTTGTCGGATTGTCTGACGAAATTCTCAGGCTGCGAAGCAAAACGGACGATCTGACGTTTTCTATGCATCGATAAATTGTGGACACGGTGCCTTCCTTCTCATAAGTGGTGAACATTCAGCGGGTTCAGCGTGTCTTTCAAATCGGACTCGGCCCGGTATCGAAAATGCCATCAATGAGTGGAGGTTACATAACAGCGACCTTCGAAGGAGGAAGTATGGCGCTGATCAAGTGGGATCCTTTCCGAGAATTTAATGCCCTGACTGAGCGTTTCGGGAACTTCCCGGGCAGGTTGTGGGAATCGCCTGCGTCGACGACTGCATGGAATCCGGCTGTCGACATTTTTGAGAACGACAACGAGGTTGTCGTCAAAGCCGAATTGCCTGGTATGGAAGCAAAGGACATTGACGTCAAACTTGAGAACAACGTTGTCACTCTGAGAGGAGAACGCCGCTTCGAGAAGGAGGCGAAGGAAGAGAACTATCATCGCGTTGAGCGAGAGTATGGCGCCTTCAGTCGCGTTTTCTCGCTGCCGGTTACTGTTAACCCGGATAAGGTGACCGCGGAATACAAGGACGGAGTCCTGAAGATCGTGCTTCCGAAGAAAGAAGAAATCAAGCCAAAGCCGATCAAGATTGCGGCTGCCTGATGGCGCTTCGGTGGGGGTGGTTGACGATCAACCACCCTTAAACCACCAACTCCAACGCGGGAGGCGTTATGCCAATCAAAATCGCAATTTTCATCGCAGTCTTGCTCCTCATGCTTTTGTTCGCTGCTCCGGTGGTTTCCTCATGGATGACAGCTGTCCGCTGACGACGGCGAGGAGAATTGCCGTGGAGGCCATAAGTTTATGAAGGTCCTGGTTGCCTATGATGGATCGAGCTCGGCCGAAGCCGCGATCGAGGATCTGCGGACAGCCGGTCTTCCTCAGACGGGAAAGGCGCTGGTCGTGAGTGTCGGAAACAGCGGCGCCGCTTCTTCCGGGGCCCTCGGACGGTTTGATGAATGCAGGGCTCTCGCAGAGAACGCTCACCAACGCATCCAGAGTCACCTTCCGCGATGGACAGTCTGGTCCGAAGGACTGCGCGGCCAAGTGTCGGAGGTACTCTTAGATGTTTGCGGCTGGTGGCATCCTGATCTGCTTGTTCTCGGGTCCCATGGACGGTCGCGCGCCGGACGGTTCTTGATGGGCAGTGTGTCGCTGGATCTGGTGCATCAAGCGCCGTGTTCCGTACGCGTGGTTAGGGATGGCCGGCGATCCATTGGTGAGGAACCACTCCGGATGCTCATCGGTCATGATGGGTCCACAGAGGCAAATGCGTTGATCCATGCTGTTGCCTGCCGATCGTGGCCTGCGGACACCGAGGTGAACGTCATCTCAGTCGTTCAGACGCTCACACCCGCAACTGTCGCTACTCTGGAATTCAATACCTGTGTCCAGGAGCCTGCTTATACTGTGGTTCGTGAAGTCGATGAGAGAGAACACAAGCGGCTTACGGCTGTCGCGGAGGGCGCCGTACATCTTTTGCGCGGCGCAGGGTTGAAGTCCCACTTCAGTGTCGTGGAAGGGGATCCGCAAGACATCATTCTCGCGGAGGCAGACCTCTCGAACTCCAATACGATCTTCGTCGGCGCTCGTGGTATGGGGTCACTCCAGCGCCTTCTGCTGGGCAGCATCTCGACGCACGTGGTGACCCACGCACACTGTACCGTAGAGGTCGTGCGCAACTCGCCCGCTTAATAAGCCACGGATTGAAGGGATTTAACGGATGGGCGCCGGAGCCGCCAGTACTTTTACCGTTCCGCAGCCCGGCTAATTTGCCGACTGACAATATCCAAACTCGTTGTTATGCTTCTTGTCTCAACACATGAAGAAAGTCAGCGGCAGCGATTGTGTTCATTTTCTGCTGAATGCACTGCAAAAGCGCGGGTACACCTGCATTGGCCCGACGATTCGCGATGAGGCCATTGTTTACGATGAGATTCGATCGGAGCAGGACCTTCCGATCGGCTACACCGACGAACAGGACGGCGGCACTTACCGGCTGAAAAAGCGAAGCGATCAGGCTCGGTTCGGCTATACCGTCGGTCCTCAATCCTGGAAGCGGTACTTGTTCCCACCCTCGACGTTGCTTATGACGGCGCGGCGTACGTCCGATGGCTTTGTGGCCGGGACGCCTGCGGATGAAGTTCGGCCGCACGCATTCATCGGAGTACGAGCCTGCGATCTTAACGCAATCGCCATTCAAGACCGGACATTCCTCAATGGGCCGTACGTCGATCGGACGTATCAGAAGCGGCGAGAGGCCGCGTTCATTGTCGTAGTGAATTGCGGCCAGGCTGGCCGCACGTGTTTCTGCGTTTCCATGGAGACCGGACCGATGGCTCGCGGCGGTTACGATCTTGCGTTGACGGAGATTCTGGAAAGCGGCCGGCACGAATTCCTCGTCGAGACCGGAAGTGAGCGTGGAGAAGAAGTAGCCGCCGAACTGCCTTTCCGGCCGGCGACTGATGACGATAGTAACGCCGCGCAGCGCATGGTTGGCCGCGCGGTCCACCAGATGGGGCGAGCGATGGATACGGCAGGCATCAAGGAATTGCTCTACCGTAATATGGAACACCCGCGTTGGGATGATGTTGCCGCGCGCTGTCTGTCGTGCGCGAACTGCACGATGGTTTGTCCCACATGCTTTTGCAGCAACGTCGAAGAGGTAACGGATCTGACAGGCGACCATACGGAACGCTGGCGGCGCTGGGATTCCTGTTTCACGGCAGACCATTCCTACATCCACGGAGGATCTGTGCGCCCGACGACACTCTCCCGGTACCGGCAATGGATGACTCACAAACTCGCGACGTGGATCGACCAGTTTCAGACTTCGGGCTGCGTCGGATGCGGCCGCTGTATTACGTGGTGTCCCGTAGCCATCGATATCACCGAGGAGGTCCGCGCTATCCGGGAGACAGACGGTGCAAAAAGACATTGAAGCGCTTCTGGCGGAGCATTCATTCTTCAGAGATTTCGCACCCGAGTATCGCTCCCTGATCGCGGGATGCGGAAAGAATGCCCACTTCGACTCCGGACAACTCCTCGCCAGAACCGGAGATTCTGCGAACCAGTTCTTCGCGATCCGCCACGGCCGGGCTTCCATTGAAATCCATTCTCCTGAACGCGGACCTCTTATCCTGCAGACGATCGATGGCGGAGAGATTGTTGGTTGGTCATGGCTATTCCCGCCATATCGCTGGACCTTTGACGTACGCGCCACAGAGGAAGTGCGGGCGATCAGTTTCGACGGCGAATGCCTGCGTGGAAAATGTGATCGCGACCCCGCCATGGGCTACGAGTATATGAAACGGTTCGCGCGGGTTTTTATGGAGCGGCTCGAAAATACACGTCTGCAACTCCTGGACCTTTATGGAAGCGCCGCGCGTTGAATCAATTTCCGAACCCATGTTGACAACGCCCTTCCGCGTTCGGAAGAACCGCCGGGAGACTGCTGATACGCGAACGCTCGAACTGGTCCCTGCCGCCGAATCCAAGATGCCGGCGTGGCGGCCCGGACAATTCATGATGCTCTACGTATTCGGCCTGGGCGAGGTTCCGATCTCGATATGTGGGGATCCTGAAGAGCCCAGTGTGCTGTGTCATTCAGTGCGGGCAGTAGGGCCCGTGAGCAGCGCCATATGTGACGCAAAGGTCGGATCTGCTGTTGGAGTTCGCGGGCCGTTCGGCAGTGCCTGGCCTGCGGAGTTCTATGAAGGTCATGACGTCGTGTTCGTCGCCGGCGGAATCGGTCTGGCACCGCTCCGGCCTGCGCTTTACAGGATCATGTCGAACCGCAGCCGTTATGCGCGGGTTTCGCTGCTGATTGGAAGCCGGACTCCCGACATCCTCCTTTACCGTCGGGAAATGGAAACCTGGCGCAGGCGCGGTATCGACATCCGGCTGACGGTCGATGCCGCTGTGCCTGGATGGAAGGATTCCGTTGGGCCTGTGACTGTTCTTATCCCTCGTATCGAATGCGATCCGTCCCGGGCCGTTGCTTTCATCGTTGGTCCGGAGATCATGATGCGATTCGCCGTTGAAGCTTTGGCTCCGCGCGGCATTCCTTTGAACCGGCTCTTTGTTTCCATGGAGCGCAATATGAAATGTGCGGCAGGTTTTTGCGGTCATTGCCAGCTTGGACCCGCGTTCATCTGTAAAGACGGTCCCGTTTTTCCTTACTCGCAGCTGGCGCCCTGGCTTGCGATTAGGAACTTATAATGGCGCGAAAACCCAAACTCGCAGTATGGAAGTTTGCATCATGCGATGGATGCCAGCTCAGCCTACTCTCTTGTGAAGATGAGTTATTCAGGCTGGCGGAGCAGATCGAGATTGCATATTTTGTCGAAGCCTCCAGTGTCGCCGTCAAAGGTCCTTACGACCTGTCCCTCGTCGAGGGATCTATCACGACGCCACATGATGCGGAGCGGATTCAGCGGATCCGGAGGCAATCCCGTTTTCTTGTAACCATTGGAGCCTGCGCCACAGCAGGCGGCATTCAAGCCCTTCGCAATTTCAGTAATGTGAAGGAATTCATGTCGATCGTATACGCCAGGCCCGAGTACATTTCGACGCTCGAAAGTTCGACAGCAATCGCGGCGCATGTGAAGGTCGATTTTGAGCTGCGCGGCTGTCCAATTAACAAGAATCAACTTGTTGACGTCATGAACGCTTTCCTTCACGGCAGGGCCCCTACGGTTCCGCAGCACAGCGTATGCCTGGACTGCAAGCGGAAGGGAATTGTGTGCGTGATGGTGGCCCGCGGCATCCCCTGTATGGGGCCCGTCACGCACACCGGCTGCGGCGTGCTTTGCCCATCATATGCGCGAGGTTGTTACGGGTGCTTTGGTCCGAAAGAAAATCCAAACACGGAATCTTTGTCCGACTGGTGTATAAAGCTCGGCTCGACCCACGCCGACCTGATCCGGTCCTTCAGGAATTTCAACTCGGACGCGCCCGCGTTTCGTGCCGAAAGCGAGCGGCAGGAAGAGTTCTAATGAGAACAAGGACCATCAAGGTGAACTATCTCGCGCGCGTTGAAGGCGAAGGTGCGATGCTGGTTCGCATCAGGAACGGCAGGGTCGCCGATGTGAAACTCAAGATTTTCGAACCTCCTCGATTCTTCGAGGCCTTTCTTCGCGGCCGTTCCTACCTCGAGGCGCCGGACATCACGGCCCGGATCTGCGGTATCTGTCCAGTTGCGTACCAGATGAGTGCGGTACATGCCATGGAAGACGCGTTAGGTATGGCGATATCCAAACCGATCCGGGAACTACGGCGATTGATTTATTGCGGCGAGTGGCTCGAGAGCCACGCGCTGCACATCTTCATGCTTCACGCTCCGGATTTTCTTGGTTACCCGGACGCAATCCGGATGGCGAAAGATCACCCTCAAATCGTGCAGCAGGGCCTCGAATTGAAAAAGCTGGGTAACGAGATCATCTCGTTCCTGGGGGGCCGCTCCATTCACCCGATCAATGTGCGCGTCGGAGGTTTCTACCGCACCCCAACGCGCACGGAATTCGGTGCGCTAAGTGAGCGATTAAAACACGGCCGCGACGTCTGCCTTCAGGCGGTACAGTGGACGCGAACTTTGCCGATACCGGAGTACTCCCGCGATTATGAATTCGTGGCTTTGCAGCATCCCGCCGAATACGCCATGAACGAAGGGCGCATCGTCTCGAATCGGGCTTTGAACATCACAGCGCGGGAGTACGACGCGCACTTTGAAGAAGAACAGGTGCCATATTCGAACGCACTGCATTCCATCATCAAAGCGCGGGGCGCGTATCTAACCGGACCGCTGGCTCGATATAACCTGAACTTCGATCGCCTGCCGGGCGCGGTTCGTCAGGCCGCACGTGAGGCAGGACTCGGAGAAACCTGTCTCAATCCATTTCAGAGCATCGTTGTCCGTGCAGTGGAAATGTTATATGCGTTTGAAGAGGCCATTCGCATCATCGAAGGTTACGAGCCGCCGGAAATGCCTTATGTCGCTTGCGAAACGCATGCTGGAACCGGATATGCGGCCACTGAAGCTCCACGAGGCACGCTTTACCATCGCTACTCGATCGATGAACACGGAATCATTCAGGAGGCGAAGATCGTCCCGCCGACGTCGCAAAATCAAAAGATGATCGAGAATGATCTTCGGGAATACGTTACCCCGCGCGTCGACGTCCCCACAGACCAGCTGCGCGCCGGATGCGAGCAGGTCATTCGGAACTACGATCCGTGTATTTCCTGCGCGACGCACTTCTTGAAACTTGAAATCGAGAGGGATGCGTAGTGCAGGATCTCGAGAACACAAAGGCACAGAGGGCAGAAAGGCGCAACGAGATCCTGATTGTCGGTGTGGGTAACGACTTCAGGCACGATGATGCCGCCGGCCTTATCGCTGCTCGCCGGCTTCGGGACTGTGGGATTGTCGCGGAGGAACATCAAGGAGATTTCACAACCCTGATGGAGAGGTGGAAGGACTCGGATATTCTGATTCTCATTGACGCCCTTGCGCCAGGCCGGATGCCGGGCGCGATGTATCGTCTGAATGCGAGCGCTTCGCCCCTGGATCGGGAAGCATTTAACACTTCCACACATGCATTTGGCTTAGCAGATGCGCTTGAGCTGTCCCGCACACTCGGCACACTACCACCTCAGGTGCTGGTGTTTGGTATTGAGGCCAGGAATCTGGCGGTGGGCGTGGGGCTGTCGCCTGAAGTTGAGGTGAACCTGCCGGTGCTTGTCCAAGAGGTCCTAGCCACCTCGCTCCACTTTGAAATCGGCGGACCGGAACGGCGCTGATCGATTGAGAAAACCAGCGCACGACTGTCCGTCATCGATTCGACGTCTGCCGAGCGTGTTGTCCCGCCGCCTCGTGCCCTGTCATGCTGATTCCGCCGATGAAGAGCGCTCAAGAGGTAGGCGCGGTCTACGAACAGACTTGTCCAAAGACAGAATGGATGGAGAAACCGCAAAGTGCGATGTAAACCTGGTTTGGCTGTAACACTGGTGGACCAGTCCCCGCCTGAGTCAGGCGGGGTGCCTTCGCGAAGCGAAGGCGGGGCGGTCTGTTCAAAGGCCGCGCGTAGCGCGTACCTTATGGATTTCCGCGGAGCGCTCATTATGGATGGGTGCGCTTCGCGGAAATTCATAAGGAAGCCGCTGCGCGGGACTTTGAACAGATATTTAGGCTTCGCCCTATCGGGCTCGCGCTCCGCCCCGCCCCCGCCCTCGCTTCGCGAGGGCATCCCCACCTGATTCAGGCGGGGACTCATTGCAAACGCGTGCGTAATCCGCACACGCCACGTTCAAGTTCTTTGCCAAACAAGCTCCGGGCCTCTTTGTCCGATTTGTTTTGGACAAGTCTGGTCCACGACCGCGCCTACAGACAGTCTGTTCGAAATGACAACTCCAGGATGCTGCAATTCGAATCCTTCATACATAGTCCTTTCAAGGGACATTCAACCTTTTGTCTATTCCAGTTTGTGGACCAGCGGCAGAATGTTGCCGATTATTTCAGTTCCCGACGGGTCTGAGATGCGCTTTGTGTCAAAGCGTCAAAGTCAAAGACTCCTTAACTTCGTTAGGATTTGGTTGTCATAGCGTTCGGCGCGGCAGGCAAAGTGCAAAACACTCTGCGGAGGCGTTTATGAAGGTCTACGAGGTAATGACTCGCGGTATCGAAACAGTATCGTCTGGTGTCACGCTGGAATTGGCAGCGAAGAAGATGCTGAGCCGCAATGTGGGTTTTCGGCCGGTTGTCGACTCGGAGAGGGTTATCGGTGTCGTTACAGATCGGGACATCGTGCTGCGCGCTGTTGCGGCCGGCTTGCGATCACAGATGACAACAGTCGGACAGGTGATGACGAAAACATCGCTCACGGTCTATGACGATCAGACGCTTAGTGATGCGTCTTTGGCGATGGAAAAGAACTTCGTGCATCGCTTGCTCGTACTTGACCGCCAGGAGCGGTTGGCTGGAATCGTTTCGCTGAGTGACATTGCCGCAAAGGCCAGGAACGAAAAGCTCTCGGGACACGTCCTGGGAAAGGTGGTTGCCGCATGACTCCCAAAACAACGTTTGCCACGATCGCGGCTGAGCATTCCGAGATGGAGCATTTATTCGATAATCATCAGCGGGCTCTGTTGTCGAAGGATCTTGAGGGTGCGGTCGCTGCCCTGCAGACTTTCGAGAACAAGCTGAGCCGGCACATCGCTATTGAGGATGAAGTGCTTTTGCCCCTATATGTTGCCAAAGGTGGTGAGGTAGCGGGCGGCACTCTCTCTATTTTTCATGCAGGGCACCAGAAGCTTCAGGAAATGGTCTTCAATCTGGTCCGCAGCACAGCGGTTCTGGAAGCCTCGTGCG
Source organism: uncultured Acidobacteriota bacterium (assembly GCA_963738025.1). Classification (GTDB taxonomy): domain Bacteria; phylum Acidobacteriota; class Terriglobia; order 20CM-2-55-15; family 20CM-2-55-15; genus 20CM-2-55-15. The sequence continues at coordinate 101,462 of CAVTWA010000008.1, forward strand.
ACTTGCTGGGATCCATCTTGAAACTTCTCGATCAGGAAGCCCAGTTTAAAGGCCTGTTTTCTCATCATGTATTGCGCGAAGAGAAGTTGCTGTTTCCTCGGCTGGAGGCCTTCACGACCGCTGCAGAGCGGAAGGCTGTGTTAGGAAAGATATTTCCTCCCTGGGCCGCGTAGACAGCCGCGGATGACGCGGAAGTATTCGCCGGCAGGAACTCGCAGCACGGAGTCTCAGGAAGCTGCAGGCGTGGAATTCACGTCTCCAGAAATAGCGACCGCAACTTGCAACTGCGTTCCGCGGCCAGGCGCAGAGTCAATTGTCCGAACACCTCCAAATTGCTCGATGCGTTCACGCATGCTTACCAAAGCCAGCCACTTCTCCACACCGTTTCCCTATCGAACCCGACGCCATCCCCTAAACAGGGAGAGCTGTGTTGTTTTGGCGGCATCAATCAGATCCGGTCGATTCTAAGCGGTATGCTGCATGCATCACCCAAGTGGAACGCGAAGGAGTTTGTCAATGTCAGCATCCGAACGCTTCAAGATTCAGGGGAACGTCGGCCGCGGATTCGAGGTTGTGCGCGAGACGTTTGCTGAGAACTTTGTTCGACGCCACGAGTTGGGCGCAGCTTGCGGCGTGTATTATCACGGCGAAAAGGCCGTCGACCTCTGGGGCGGTATTCGAGACAGGGAGACTGGCGCTCCGTGGGAAGAAGACACGATGGTGGTCGTCCATTCGGCGAGCCAGGGGCTGGCCGCGAT
>CAVTWA010000009.1:0-10902 GCA_963738025.1 uncultured Acidobacteriota bacterium
GCTCAGGCTGTTTCGTTCAACTACGTTCTCAATGAGAACTTCAGGGACGTGCGCCCATTCGCGCCACGACATGGTCGTCTTTGTGCGGATTCCGCTCGTACGGCCTGTGGCTGGCGAATTCGTACTCATGCCGCGATCGGTGTTTGAAATAAGCCCCGACAATGCGTTTTCCACCGATAGGATTTGAGACCCGCACCCCTGGATTCCGGCGTTGCGATTGGAGTTTCTCCTTTCAGCCCGGCATGACTGCGATACCCGTTGTAGTAGTCTCTGAACGCGATCAGCTTCATCTCCAAATCCGTTGCCGTCCAGAACAACAACCGGTCCAAACATTCTCGGCGGATTGTTCCAATCAGTCTCTCAACGAACGGATGCGACCAGGGAACGTACGGAACCGTCTTGATTTCCGTAACGTCCAGGATTCGAAGGTTGGCCTCCCATTGGTGAAACCGATACAGCGGATCGTGATCGGAACTCAGATATTTCGGAAGCCCCGCACCTCGGATGGCTTGCTTAAACATCCGGCAGAGCGCCATGCCATCGACAACTCCGCATTGAATTCCGAATCCGATGATTCGACGCGTGTACTGGTCCATGACGACCAGCACCCAATACGTTTGCAAACCGATCGATTCACATCGAAATAGGTCGAGGCTCCATAAGCTGTCCTTCATATGCCCGATGAACGTCAGCCAGGAGGGACCGCCTTCCGTCGGCGTCGGCTCGGTAATGCTGAGCCAGAATCCGCCGAACCACATCCTTATTAATAGACGTCCCGAATGCCAAATTGATCTGCTCGGCGATTTGCGGACATCCCCAGGTCGGATTGCGCCGTTTCATCTCGACAACAGCACGGATCAAATCCTGCCGCCGGCCTTTCGGTCCTGGTTTGGTTCTGTGCTTTGGTGAAAACAGCAGCCGATATTTCCGCTGTACCAGCGCGCGATGAAAATTCAACAACGTCGATGGCTTAAACGCGATCGCCACACGCCGAAGCCGATTCGGCTTAATCCAAAGCGAACAGAATCCCGCGATTAGCCGATCCAAGATGCGGAGATTCGGGGCACGCCGACGTGAACGATTAAGGATCAGTAATTGATGTTTGGCGAGAACGGATTCCGCGATGACGGCGCGCAGACCGCCGGGCCGAACGAGCCGCAAAACCGTTGTGACCAGATGAACTAGTGAGGATAATCAGATGGCGCATGGGCAATCTGCTAGCAGTCCATAACCCCCTGAATTTCAGCAGTAATTTGGAATTCGCCAGTGACAGGTACGGAATGCTTTCAGGCAGCAGTGGTGGACGCCCGGACTGGGAAAGTCTATCAGTTCCCCCTGTGACTCAGCCGAGGTTTGCCTTTTTTGAATCCGCTTGGCTCCACTTCGAGCCGAACAGCCGCCTGCTCATCACGTGTACGAATTGCCGCAAGTGGGCACATGAAGCATGCGATCAGAGATATTTCGTTTGGAATGGGGACGGTTTCACGGAAATCGACAGGCAACCACGACATGATGCACACGCGCATTAGTCGCGAGACCCCGGCTGTATGAACTGCGGTCCGCAGTCTTACTCGTGTTACGTGTTCGTAGAGGCGGCCGTTCTGCTTGTCATGGTCGCATCCTTGAACTTTGGTCAGAGCCAGGACTATCTGCCTCTCTGGTGCTCCTCTCCATGTCGAAATCCCTCCTGTTAGAAGTTCACCCGCGCATTGACCGTGAACCTGCGCGCCCCGCTCGCCGATGTAATCTGGCCGAAGGAGGTGGAATTGATGTTCGTCGTCGGATTCGAGAAATTCGGATGATTCAACACATTCACGACATCCAACCGGAACTCGAATTCCTTGCCTTCGGTGATGCGCACACGTTTGATGGCGTTCACATCAAATCCAAGCACATTGGGACCCGTGATTGTATTCCGGCCGACGTTGCCGACGGCGCCCGGGCTCGGGTTCTGCAACACGAGGTTCCCGCTGGCGTCTTGAATGGCGAAGTTTGTCGATGAGGTATTGACGCTGTTCAACGAGGTCAGGGAAGCGATCGACGGATCTTTGACCTGACTCCAACCCGGGAAATACGTCACACCGTTTCCAACAAAGGTCAGTTTACCCGTATTGGTCGGAATGGACTGCAAGGCAACAGGTGTATTTGCCGTACCTGTCTGCCATAGCGAAGCGATCGGCGCCGTGAATGTCAGCGGCGCTCCTGTACTGAAGCTGAAGATTCCACCGACACCCCAGTTCTCGATTAAGCGCTGGGTCCATGCCGGGCTGCCGCCAAAAAATGTACGGTTGGGGCCGAATGGCAAAGTGTAAGTTCCGGTGGCCGTCAATACGTGCGTCCGATCGAAACCGGCGCGCCCGTGTTCCAAGTTGATGTGGTTGGGATCGCGCGGAGTCACTGTTGCGTCTCCATCGGAAATATCGAGAGCGTGGCTATAGGTGTAAGTGAATTGATTCGTCATCCCATGGAACTGACGATTCGTAACCTGTACCTGCATGGAATGGTAGGTCGAGTTCAACGAACTGTCATACATATTCACAGCGGCGAATTGCGGATTGAGAACGAAGAAGTTCTGCGGAAAACCATTCTGTGTGTACAGACCACCGCCGCCAACGCCCGCCAGGTTGGTTGTCTCGAAGTAATTCGCCAGCGATCCGACCTGGCCGGTAGCAAGATAGCCGCGGGTCGTTGAATTCTGGCGCAGAGCAGCCGAACCGGTTTCCGACGTTCCATTGACCGTAGAAGCGCCGCCGCCGATGTTGATACCTTTCAATAAAGCATCGAAATACGGCGAATCCTTGCCGGTGGCGGTGTCTTTAAAAGCCTGGAGGAAAGTCGTGTTCGCCGCTGCCGCATTGATGTTGACGCTGTTCAGATTGCGTCCCCCATAAAGGTGCGTCCCCTTGCTGGCCACGTATGCAACGTCAACCGTCAAGGTGCGGCTGACCTGCCGCTGAATGTCCATATTGATGTTTTGCACATACGGAGAAACGCGGTTTGTCGCGTAGATGCTCAAAGTATCGCTTCGCGATCCGTTGATCGGATCGGCCGACAGCGGAGCAAACTGCTGGGGAATCGGCAAAGAGATATTGGCCATGTTCAAATAGCTGGTCGGATTATAGGTGATGCCGCCGCCGCCGTTGATTTCGACCGCGCCCGGAGCCGCGCCCGCGATCGAATCGAGAATGCCGTTCGCGGACTTCAAAGCTCCGCCGGTGTAATTGATGCCGTAACCGGCACGGAAGATCGTCTTGTCTTTGCCGAACCATGGAAGCGCATAGCTCACCCCGACGGATGGCGCGAACGCTTTGTAGTAGTCGTTGTAGAGTTGAACGCCCGGATGAGGCGAGTTCTTGCCCACGAACTGGTCCACCGTCAGCGAGCCGCAACTGATGCCGCAGGCTCCGGCTTCGTTTCCGCCGATCGGCTGAGCGGCGCGTCCTTTCCCCTCATATGGCACACCGAAATACTCCCAGTGAATGCCGAGATTCAGAGTCAGTGCCTCACGAAGCTTCCAGTTGTCCTTGAAGAACATACTGGCTTCATTGGAATGCCAGTCGCGGTCGTGCATTTTGTAGCCGTCTTTGTAGCCGAGGAATTGCGTGGCCGTCGCGTTTGGAAGATCGAAGCCCTCCGCAATCTTGGAAATCGAGCCGGCGAGATCGGTCAGCATCGTCTGCGCATTGCCGGCGGTGACGGCGTTTATGCCGGGAAGCTGAGCAGTCGTGAAACCGCTGACGGCGAATCCGCTCGCTGCGCCAAATGTAGCCTGAGGCGTCATGTTGTTGTCGTTGTATCCGAACGTTTCGTCGCGGCGAAACTCGATGCCCATCTTCATCGCATGCTTGCCCTTCGTGATGCTGAAGTTGTCACCGTAGTCCCAGAGCGGGCTTCTCGATGTACGCGTCGAGCCGAATCCTGCCGTCCAGTTCATGAAGCCGTTCGATCCAATAAAACCGGTTCCTACCTGGAATGGAATTCCATTGTTGGTGGGAAGCAGCTTGAATGCTTCCGCGCCGCTGCCCGTTGGAGAGCCGGTGCCGTCGATGTTTCTTCCAAAATAAAACGGCGCCTCGCTTGCTATCGCCGACCGCCGCAATCCGAAGCGGGCTTCGTTCAGCATCGTCGTTGAAAGCGTCGACGTCAAAGTCACCGTATATAACCGCGGCCATTTTGCATGCTGCCCATCGAACCCGTTTGGATAGCTGCGGAAGCCAGCCTGCGAGCTATGGTCGTTCGAATTTTCAAGCGTGTACACGCCACTGAGTTTGTGTTTGGAGTTGAAGTTGTGATCGATACGAAGATTGATTTGATCGCGATTGTTCTGGTCGTTGGAATTGCCGTCGGCCACGTCCGTGCCGTAAATTCTCCGCGTGAAACGGATTCCGGCGGTGTTCAAGCCGTCGCCAACCGAGTAGTCATTCGGCAAAGGCATGTTAGCCAGCAACGTATTGGAGACAAAACCGGAGGGGTCGATCGACGGGCGAAGCGGATCCCTTGGTGTGCCGCCCGGTGCACAGCTCGTGTCAGTGGGTGAAAGCGGCGTCAGGTTGTAAATGCAAAATGCTTGAAGCGGACCGGTTGCAGCGGCAGGCTGCACGGGATTTCCAGATCGATCGACCGTCGGAGCGATGGTGGTCGAGAGGATGTTGGCGTTTTGCACCCCCGGGAAATAACGGAACACGCCGTTGCGAGCTTGAGGCGTCAATACCGTACCGACAGTGTTGGTTCGCGTGACGTCACGCTGTTCGTCCAAAAGGACGAAGAAAAATGTTTTGTTCTTGATGACGGGGCCGCCGAGGCGGAAAGCGAACTGATTCCGGTTCTCGAAGTCGGGACGCACACCGTTCAGGTTGTTGAAGAAGCTATTGGCATCAAGCTTCGAATTTCGATTCGTCCACACCACCGAGCCGTTGAATTTGTTGCCGCCCGCACGCGTCACCATCTGAACTTGTCCGGCGCCGCGCCCGTTTTCCGCGTCCACGCCGGCGGTGACGACTTTCACTTCTTCGACAAGGTCCGGACTCGTATAGGTCTGCGAAAATTCGCCGTGAGTATAACGGCCGTCGGAATTGACGAAGCCGTCGCGCGTGACGTTCACCGCGCTGGTTCGTCCGCCGGCGAAGTTGCCATCGATTTCGCCGCTCGATCCGATGTCCAGAGACTGCGGGCCCGTTCCCGCCATGGTCAGAAGAAGATTTTGAATATTGCGGCTGCCCAACGGCAGATCCTGCAATTGTCCCTGAGGAAGCACGGTCGCCACGGAAGCCGACGTCGTTTTAAGTTCGCTGTCGGCAGCGACCGAAACTTCGACGGTCTGCGATACGGCTCCGACCTGAAGCGTGAAGTTCAATCGCGCCTGCTGGCCGATGCCCAGAGTGAAGCTGTTCACGGCCTGGCTCTGAAAGCCCGGCAGCTCTGCCGTGACCTTATATGTACCGGTCTGCAGGCTGGCAAACTGATACACGCCCGATTCATTTGTTATCGCTGTGTTCACGATTCCGGTCGCGAGATTCGTCGCTGTGACCATCACTCCGGGAATCAATGCGCCGGAGACATCACCGGCTGTCCCGCCTAACGTGGCGTTCGTTGTCTGGGCGAAAGCGCCGAGCGACACCACCACGATCAGCATTCCTATAACGATGCAGTTTTTCATTGTGACTTTCTCCACGGGTCTATAAATGGACGCGAGTGGACGCCAATGTATTTCATCAAACCGTCATGAGTCAAACTGATATTCCACAGAATTAAAGATTCATTGACGCAAACCGGGGCATGTATTAGATTGCAGCGAATCTACGGAGGCAGTATGACCTTGGTTCATCGGGCAAAGCTTCTCGGTGCTCTGCTTTTTGCTGCGACCATCCTTTATGGCATCCCGGCATTCGGCCAGACGGCGGATCTCGTCGGAGAGTATGCAAACGTCGCGCATGAAGACGCAATGGAACGTGCGGGCGGACCGCCACTCGGCGATTACATGGGTATTCCGCTGACCGAGGCGGGCCGGATGCGAGCCGAGTCCAACGACGAAGCGATCTGGGGACTGCCGGAGTTTTCCTGCAGACCGCATCCCGGCCCTTATCAATGGCGCGCGGCCGGCGGCGTCCAGATCCGCAAAGAGATCGATCCGGTCACACGCGAACTGACGGCCTACCATCTGAACTGGCAGCGTTCGCTGGACCGCATCATCTATATGGATGGGCGTCCGCATCCGGATGATTATGCCGCGCACTCATGGTCTGGGTTTTCGACGGGAGAGTTTATCGGCAACACACTCAAGGTCACGACGACGCATCTCAAAGAGAGTTACTTGAAACGCAACGGCGTGATGTTCTCCGACAAAGCGAAGATGACCGAGTACATTTATCGCCGCGGAGATTACCTCACCGTGATGATGCTGCTCGAAGATCCCTATTACTTGACCGAGCCGTGGGTCCAGACCACAAATTACCGCTGGGCGCCGAATACCCAGATGGAGATATTCCCCTGCACCGTCATCGATGAAGGCCTGGCGAACAGGCAGGTGCCCCACTTCCTGCCGGGAAAGAATCCGTACCTTCTCGAGTTCGCGGATAAGAACGGTACTCCGCCTGAAGCCGCAAAGGGCGGCGCGGAAACGATGTACCCGGAGTATCGCTTGAAGTTGAAGAAGAGCTCTAACGATTAACGGCAGCCATTGGGTAAGGAAATGACAAAAAGAGTGCTTAAATCACTGGTCCTGATCGCATTGAGCGGTTTGCTTGGTGCGATGGGTTCCAGTATCACTGCGGTGGCGCAGCAAGGGGCGGCCGCGGGAACGTTCAAGGTTTATCCCGTACAAGGCAATATCTGGCTGGTCCCGGAACCGGCAGCGAATGTCCTCGTTTCGCTTGGCCGCGACGGCGTCATGCTGGTGGACAGCGGAACGGCGGATAACGCCGGAAAACTGCTGGCGACCGTGAAGCAGCTGGCCAACGATGTCCTCGCGCGGCCAATGCCATTCACACCCTGTGTCGGACTGAATTGCCGGGCCTACCAATATTCATACGGCTATGCCAGCCCCTCGTTCGATGCGATCACGGCATCGGTCGCCCCTCCGAAACCGATCCGGTACATCCTCAGCACCAGCACGCATCCGGCGCACATCGGCGGGAATGCCATCATCCGCAAAGCGGGAACAACTTACGTTGGCGGCAATATCACAGGCACGATCGGAGATGCCGGCAATGGCGCCGCAATCGCCGCTCATGAAGGCGTGCTGCGGCGAATGACCGATGCGAACGCTCCCGAAGAGGCGCTGCCCACGGAGACCTACAACGGCCCGGACTACAAGCTGCAGGGCGGTATGTTCTTCAATAATGAAGGCGTTCAGTTCTTTCATCCACCCGCTGCGCACAGCGACGCCGACAGCTTCATCCATTTCCGCTATTCGGATGTGATCGCGACGGGCGAGATCTATAACACCTTCACATATCCGATCATCGATGTCGAAAAGGGCGGAAGCGTCGACGGCGAGATCAACGCGCTGGCCCAGATCCTGGACGTTGCGTATCCGGAATTCCGCGCCCAGGGAGGCACCGTGATTGTGCCGGGACGCGGCCGTATCAGCGATGTCGCCGACGTTGCCAACTACCGGAACATGGTCTACATTATTCGAGACAGAATAAAAGACTTAAAAGCGAAGGGCCGCACGCTCGATCAAGTCAAAGCGGCGAAACCGACTCTCGACTACGACGGCCGCTGGGGCGCCACCACCGGCGCCTGGACGACCGACAAGTTCATCGAGGCGGTGTACAACACCGTAAAGTAGAGGAGGATACTCACAAATGAAACGTTACTTACCCGTCTTCGCCATTGCCGCGTGTCTGGTATTCGGCTTGACCGCATATGCGCATCATTCGATTGCCGCAACGTATGATGCCAACAAAGAAATAAAGCTCACCGGCAAAATTGTGGAATTCGATTTTAGAAATCCGCATGCCTTCGTTCACGTCGAGGCTCCAGACGATAAGGGCGTCGTGCAGCGCTGGGCCGTGGAATGGGGCGGAGCCGCCTCGCTCGGCGGTCAGGGTGTCACGCGCACCTCATTGAAAGCTGGAGATCAGGTTGTCATCACCGGCAATCCGGCGCGCGGCCTCGAAAGCGGCGTCCACCGTGTCAAGATGAACACCCTTCTGCGCCCGAAAGACGGGTTTGGATGGGGAACCAAGAAAGGTGAAGTCGTCGACTAAATTTCCCATGCGAAAAGTATTTGGCTCAGCAGCTGTCCTGATTCTGTTTTCGCTCTCGCCGCTCCACGCCGCACAGCGTGGAGCGCGCGGAGGCGGGGTCGTTGCCACGGCGAAAGCGGCCGCGCCCATCGATCTGACCGGAACATGGGTTCCGTTGATCACCGAAGATTGGCGTGTCCGTATGGTCACGCCGAAAAAAGGTGACTACGAATCCGTTCCGATCTCGCCCGAAGGACGCAAGGTCGCCGATGCGTGGGATCCCGCAAAAGATGAAGGGGCAGGCCAGCAATGCAAGGCTTACGGCGCTGGAGCGGTGATGCGCCTGCCGGGCCGGATTCGCATCAGTTGGGAAAACGACGCCAGCCTGAAACTCGAAACTGAAGCCGGCAACCAGACCCGCCATTTGCAGTTCATTCCTCCGACAGAACAACCGCCCACAGCGCAGCCTTCACTGCAAGGCGTGTCCGTTGCCGGTTGGGAGATGGCGGGCGGCCGCGGCGCCGCGCGGGCCGGTGACTTGAAGGTTGTGACAAAGAACCTGGCGCCGGGATACCTCCGGAAGAATGGCGTGCCCTACAGCGCGAACGCCGTCGTGACGGAATGGTATGACGTGGTGACCAATGCGCCGCCCAACGACAATACGACGTATCTGGTCGTCAACACGGAGGTCTACGATCCGTTGTACCTGACGCAGCCATTCGTGACCAGCACACACTTCAAGAAACTTGCAGCGAACGCGGCTTTCAATCCTGAGGCGTGTTCAACAAAGTAAGGGATCGGAATACAAGCGGCACAAGAACAAGAGACTCGGTCTTTCTTGTGCTTCTTGTGCCTTTTGTCTTCCAGTCCCCTGAACCCCTCCTTGGAACCTGGCAGCTTACATCCTCCTCGGGCCCTACCGCCTACTCACGAGTTACGTGCAAGATTGAGCCATGGCAGGATCGCCTTCGCGTCATCTACGACATGGTCGGGAATCGCGGCGGCGTGACCCATTGGGAGTGGACGGGAAAGCTCGACGGCAAGGACTATCCGCTCGAAGGTGTCGAGGAGGCCGTTACAGATGCCTACAGCCGCATCGACGATCATACCTATCGTGTCGTGCTCAAGATTGACGGCAAGACCGCCACAATGACGAACATCGCCATTTCCGCCGACGGCAGAACCATGACCGTGACCAGTTCCTCGTCGAACACCGCGACATATACCCGGCGGTAAGAGTCGTGATTCGCCTCCTTTCCAAGCTTTTCAAGGGAGGGAAGCCCGAGCAATCAAACGTTAGAAAGCGTGGGCGGGGTGGTTTTCAAGAACCGCGCAGCGTACCTTATTCTTTCCATCTGAATCACAGATACGTTCATTGCGTGTCCGGATCCGGAGGCCGCACCCAGCGGAAGGGGCTGTTAAGCAGACGGAAGGTATCGAAGGGCACCAATTCCAGGTTCATCTTGATGGGATGGCCATCCATCTTACCGGCGAGAATCAAGTGATCCGAGGCGGGCCGCTGAAATGTGAAGCGAGACTGCCAGGTCCGGCTGTGCCCTTTCGTCAGCGATAGGGTGTTTTGCCCCAGATCGATGTTCACGCCATATCGCATGAATGAATCATCCGTGCGTTGAAAAAACATCCACTGCGGGTTGTCGAAAACCACCCGGCGCCAGCGTCGATCGTAATCATTAAGCTCCGGCACCCGAACCTCGCCATCGACGCTCAACTCTTCCACATTCCAGATTCCGTAGAGCGGCGACTTCGCACTGCCTCCGCCCCCGTCGTCATACCAGAACGTCCGGCCGACATTCGTGTACGCGCCCAGCAAATACACCCCGAACACAATCTGCACAATCAGCGCAATCCGGTTCGCCCGCACTGTTTGAAATAGTTCCGGCTCCGGCTGAGCTTCGCTCGGACGTTTGAACAGAAAAGCATTCATCAGAAGCCGGAAATCCGGCGCCAGGAGAAACACCGCCATCAATGCGAGCTGAAACGAGAGGATTTTGACGCCGACGTCATAGGTCATGTTTAGCACGAACACCTGGATCATGCTGGCCAGGCAAATCATCGCCCCCAGAGTCGTCGTCCGAGGAAGAATCAGCAGCAATCCTCCCGCAACCTCGACGACGCCGGTGAAGATCTGATACGGCGTTGACGCCCCAATCGAGGTCCACAGAAAGCCCTGCAATGACAGGTTTCCTGACGGCGCGAGCAGCGTGATCAGCGAAGGCGCCGGGAACTGTGTCGGAATGACCTTCACCATCCCGAAATAAAGCATCTGCGCCGCCAGCGCAAACCGGACGAACAGGCGAAACCACTTCTGCAAGGACTTGTAGTTTTTACGCCGTCGATCGAGCGCGGACCAGACAACGTCCGCCATCACGGCCGCAACGAGCACCAGAAAAAGCTGAACCCAGAAGAAATGGGTGTCCCGGCTGTTGCCCGTATACACCAGCGGAGCGGTGATGCCGAAGACATGAACGGCAACCCACGAGGTCAGATCGAACAGCGGCCCCAGTGTGCCCGGTCCCTGTCCCGGCAGCGTCCCCGGCAGCACAAACATGTAGACAATCAGGTGCGAAACCAGCGAATAGAGCCCGAGATACACGAACGCAAAACGGAAGGCGGTACGCGTCGCGGGATTCCAATCAGACATACGCCGAGATTACACCCAGCCGCCAACGGCGCGTCATAGAAGTTCGACACC
>CAVTWA010000010.1:0-18201 GCA_963738025.1 uncultured Acidobacteriota bacterium
GAAGACCCGGCCGCCACAGGCGTCCACCGAGACAGTGGCGGACTGGCCCGGATGCATATCCGCCAGCTGGGTCTCTTTGAAATTGGCGATGACCCAGATGTCCTCCTGCGGAATGATCGCCATCAACGGTTGGCCCGGCTGAATGACTTGTCCGGTCTCAACATTTTTCTTGACTCACCACGCTGGCGACAGGCGCTTTGATGGTGGTGTATTCGAGATTCAGGCGCGCTTGATTCAGCGCCGCTTTCGCCAAGCCCTGAACGCGGGCCTGGGCAGAACTGGCTTGCGCGCGGCTGATGATAACTTGCTCGGGAGCCGTCTTGGCACCTTGAGCTTCCGCCTGTGCCTGCTGAAGCTCCGCCTGCGACTGATATGTCCTTGCTTGAGCGGCGGCGATTTCCTGCTGCGCCTGCAACACGCCTGCTTCTGCGGATTCGACAGACGCCTGCGACGCCGCGGCGGTGCTTGCAGCAGCATCGTACTGTTGTCGCGAAATCTCATCCTTCGCCACCAGCTGCTGCATGCGTTCGAGGTCCCGCGACGCGCGGGTGGCGTTCGCTTGAACTTCCCGCACGCGAGCCTGCGCCGAATTCAAGCGCGCCTGCGCGGCCGCGAATTCTTTGCCGGCCACTTCCACGCCGCTTTTTGCACGTTCAGCAATCGCTTCAGATGAAGTGATCTGGGTCCCTGCGGTGCTCGACGCGACCGGAATGCCGGCCAGTGCGCCTTGAGCACCCGCCTGCGCCTGGCTCAGTTCAGCCTGGGCACGGGCAACGGCGATTTCATAATCGCGTGGATCGATCTGCGCGATGACCGTCCCGGCTTCGACACGTTGATTCTCTTTTACGTTGACTGTGGTGACGGTGCCGCCCACCTTGGCGTTTATAGGATGGATGTGTCCATCGACCTGAGCATCGTCTGTGGTTTCCCACTTCGACAAGTATTCCCACGCTGCGTATCCACCAACAATGAGGATGAGAACGGCGGGAATCAATAACCATTTGGCGCGGAAAAGGCTCGCCATTACTTTCCTCCGAAAAAGGACTTGATTGTTTTCTCTGCCGTTCCCGTAGCTCGAGCCATAGACGCCTCGGCCACATTCAGGGCGAAGAGACTTGATATGTAACTCTCATCAGCAGTAACGACGGCATCCTGGGCCTGGGTCACTTCCAGACCGTTGGTAACACCGGCAGCGAACCGGTCCTGGGCCTGCGTCAACTGCTGTTGCGACAGATCGCGCGCTTGCTGGGCGACCCGGACCTGTTCCGCCGCCGAACGGATATCCAGATCGGCGCTGCGTATTTCATATTCAATCCGATCGCGCAGGTCGGATTCTTCGGCTTTTCGCTCTTGCAGCAGTCCCTCCGATTCCATGAGTTCTGCATGCGCTCTCTCGCCCGTGTAAATCGGAATGAGAAATGTTCCCTGCAGCGTCACCGTCCCGTGCGAATGTCCGGGATTCGTTCCAGTATCGCCATAATCTGCGTTGACCAGAAGCGAGGGCAGACGGCGCCCATTGGCGGCCTTGCGTGTCTCTTCAGCAGCGCGTACCAGGGCGGCAGCGCGGCGATAGTCGGGCCTGGATTCCAGGGCGGCCGGCAGAAGCTGATCCAGTGGAGGAAGCATCGGCGGCGCCGTCGCAAAAGAATCGCTCTGGGTAAATTCCTGCGCTTGAGGTAAGCCTATTGCGCGCGCCAGATTCAGTTTTTGCTTCGCCAGGTCGTTTTCGGCGGCGAGAACCCGCTGCTGCTGTTGCTGAAGCTGGACCTGCGCCCGGAGAAGGTCAATGCCCGGAATGACACCGCTGTCTTTCAGAACCATGGCGCGGTCATTTACAGCTTGAGCGGTTTTCAGCTGGGCGCGAGCGGCGTCCACCCGGCTTGCGCCGGCCACCGCTTCCAGATACAAATCCGTTGTGATCAAAACGACGAGTTCGCGAACATCCTGCTGCGCATAGTTGCTGGCGGTTACTCGTTCAGAAGCGGATCGCAACTCGTGCAGAAACCTGAAGTCCATGGGTATTTGCGAGTACCGCGCACGCGCGTCAAATACGCTGAATGGGCCGATAACTTGTGGCACCCCGGGAAAGCTGGTAAAGCCGAAAGCGGCGAGATTGAGCTGTTGAACAGTCTCCGTGACTCCTGCATTGATTCTGGGAAGCAATTCAGAGAGAGCTCGAACCCGCGCCGCACTGGCGACACGTACATCTTGTTCCGACAGGATGGAGCCCAGGTTGTATTTAAAGGAACGATTGATTGCGTCAGAAATCGACAAGGACACTTTTTCAGAGCTTGCTGTGCCCTCGGAAACGCTGCCGAGCAGGTTGGGTGAAACGGTTGTAGCGCGGCTCTGTTGCGCGTGAATTGTCTCAGAGAAGAGCAGGATGAGCAGCAGGGCAACACATCGGGCAAAAAATTTCATTCAGCCGCAATTCCTTTCCAGATCAAATCGAAAATGAAGTCGACATCCTGGGAGACTTTAGATTTGGTCCAGCCCAAAACCCGCTGAGTCACAACACCCCGGATGATGTCGGTAATCGCAAACGCAGCCTGTTCTGCCCGGACGGGGCGCAGAACTTTCTTGCGCGCTCCTTCTTTGAGAATGGATTCGACCACCCTGGCCTGTCCGAGATACAGGTCTTTGAACTCGTTATCGATGGCTCCCGGATGCAGACAGATGTTCCCGACCTCCGAGTAGTAAATCTTGAAAAAATCACGATTTTCATCAAAATAGGCCAGTTTTACGGCAATCAGCGCGCGTAACTTGCCCTCAGTTGTGGACTCGGCCTTCAACTGATCGTCGAGTGCCGCATACATCTGCTGGATGCCAAATTTCAAAGCGGCCAGATACAGCTCCCTCTTTGACCGGTAGTACAAATAGACCGTACCTTTCGCAACACCCGCCGCATCGGCGATGTCGTCCACCGTAGCCTCATTGAAACCTTTCATGGCGAAGACTTTGCGAGCGGCCTCGAGAATTCCAACGGTGCGGAATTCGGTAACGACATCCTTCTTAGTTCGGGTAATAGTACTCATAGTCCTCCAGAATGACTACCCGGTCAGTTTACTATTCTGACAGTACAGGGTCAAATGATGTGCGTGTTGGGGGGTGGGGCGGGACATTGGATAAGCCACGAATTCAACGAATTAAACGGATTGAAATCCGCTAAATCCGTTAAATTCGTGGCTTATTCATCAGGCGGCGGTGCGGAACCGGCGGCGCAGGCGTTGACGGCCGGCATCATGTCGGCCAATACGGGAGTGGAATCAATCAATGCCTTCACGGCATGGCGCCGCTTCTGTTTCCGGACAACCAGGTTCAGGAACTCGAGGGCTTCACCGTTTCCGGTTTCCCGCGCCAGGTCGCGAAGTTCTTGCACAAAAATGGGATTATCGGCGCGCAGCCAGCGAGCCAGGGTTTGACGGGATATGGATGGGAAAGTGGGGGCGTCCGACAGCGCGCCGATGACTTCCAGAGCCATCATTGTTCGCGCACACTTCTGGCAGCGGCCGCAGTTGGTCGGGCCCGCCTGGTTTTTCAGGCAGACACGAAGGTGACGGAAAGTCGAACGATGGTCGCGCGCCAGCATGGCAATTTTATCGACTCGTCGTGCTTCGGCGCCGTCGTGAATGACGTCCATGCACTCAATGGACCACAGTTCGTCCAGTAACGGGTGGGAACCCCAGGGTATCAATTGTCCGTAAGAGAATGTGGAAGGGACCAGCAGCCGCTTCACGCCGCGGGACAGCGCCAGAGCGGCTCCGATCAGCGCAGAGGCGTGGTAATACAACTCGTAGTTCAAACCAAACAGCAGCCGGATATTCGTTTCGCCCCATAACAGGTCGACTTTGCTCTGACGGGCAATTTCGCGAACGACTTCCAGCGTGGCGTCGGCGCCGCTGGATTGGTCCAGGGGCTGTTCGAGCCCGCGCATAAAGAAAAGGTGAGTGGGACGGAACGCGGGATCCGATCCTGGAGCGAAACCTTTGAGCAAGGTGTAGAACGAGTCTACTCCTCCAGAGAAGAGACTTGCCACGGCGTTGCCCGCGGGCGGCAACGTTTCCTGTCGCGCATTCAGCTTCACATTGATCCGATGGAAGTTTGGAAACATTGCCAGCAGCACATCCATGATGCGGGGAATGCGCTGAACCAGCTGCTTCGAAACCGGCGGCACAATCTCGAGCGCTTCACCTTTTTCCAGGCAAGGCACGAGAATCATTGGCACAAACGCGTCGGCCGTTCCGGCCACAAAACTTTCCAACTCACGCGGAAAGGCGAGGTACGGCTGAAGGGGGGCATTTTCGAGTTCCGCAGCCAGGCGGACGCGATTCCCATCAGGTTCGACTCGGACATTTAAAAGCTTCATAGCAGTGAAAGCCAAGCAACTCGCTTTCCAACGCCTCGGTGATCATCTGCGCGTGAAGATCGACTTGTACTTATCCCAGTAGGCGTAACCGAGATATGCGGTCATCACAAAGACGATTGCACCAATCCACAGGAATGAAGGAATCAAACGCGCGTTGACGATAACGATTCCGACCACATCCGGCGCAAGGAACAATGTCGCTAACGCGGGGAAGATTCCAAACAACAGCATGAACCCAGCGACAATTTCAGTCACCTTAACCATCTGGAAGATGCCCGAAGCCCAAAACGTCTGCGTGAAACCCACCATTTGCTCCGGTACGCCTTGCGTCGAGTTGCCCATCAACAGCCCGCTGACGCCGCTTGCCAGCATGATGAGGCCAAGCAAAATTCGGATAGTGACTACAAGATAACGGTTGCGCAAATTCATAATTTATCCGATTTCCATGAGGCGGACAGATGTATGAGCGCTTACCGAGCGAGCTAGACGGTCATCCGCCGCCAAAAACTCCGCGTTCAGCTTTTCGGCGAGTACCACGTACGCCGCGTCGTAGGCGCTAAAGTTGTTCCGTAATTCCCACATTCGTTCGAGAAATGGCCGATGCAGGTGCAGCCGTAACGGAAGGTCCTGGTAATCCCGGAGAGCCTCTGCGGCCCGATCGATGGATAATTCCTTCGGGAGGATGGCGGAGCGAAGTCCTGAAACGAATTCAACGTCACTTAGGGCAAGAGTCTCCAGGTGAGTACCTTTCGCGCGCAACTTCTTTCCGATTGGAAAAAACTAAAGCAGCGCCGAGTACATATTCCAGTAGAGCCGAAGCATCAACGACGACGATCAGGATGCACCCCGGCCGGCGCGTCCTTCATGAATCAGCGTGGCAGCACGTCGCGTGAATTTGACCTTTGTGCGGCTCTCGATGCGATCAAACACTTCATCAGCCGGCGGCCTCGAAACTTCACGTTCCAAAAGATCGTGGATATAGTCCGTTAACGTCTGGCCGCTGGCTTTCGCCCGGCGCGCCAATTCCCGGTGCAGACGGTCGGGAACATTTCTGACCTGAATCATCTTCGACATGCGTTCAGCGTGTCACATGCTACGCGCATCTTCAAGGCGTGTGGTAATTTTGGCGAGTGCGCGTTTGCCGCCGACCGTGATCTTGAAGATATCTCCTTCGCTGTCTGACCGAATAATCAGACCGAGTTTTTCCAGGCGGTCGCGGAGATGGCAGCAGGCAGAACGCATGTGCCAAGTGTTTGAGTGATGCGGTGCTTGATCCCGGCGAGCGGCGCGTGTCCGCGAAGTTGGTAGACGGCAGCGAGAACCGCGTGATCGAAAAGCCCCAGAGACGTTACCGGAGACGGCGGCATCAATCGGCCATGACGATGCAGGATTTCCAAGGCGAACTTTTCCGCTTTCGGGAGAATCCAATTCCGGCGCATAGCGTTCTTCGTCCGTGAGGGGTATTAATTGCTGCGGCTCGTCGCAGCAGATGTTGTCGAGCGCCCACCACACAAAGTGGCTTGCGAGCTTCTCTCTGTATTGTGGAAACAGGCCGCACCATTTCACCAGCCCTTCATATGCAGGTACGTCCGTTTCGAGCATGATGTCGAACAGGATGTGGTCCCATTCTGAAGCTCGGCTTACCTTCTCGTTCGGTTCAAGCGGAGTGGTTGAGCTTTCGGGTCCTGGTGCGCCACCAACATCCGAAATCCCGAGAGCGCGTATGCCAGCCCAAGGTGACGCTGAATGTGCGCGGCGCCTTGTGTCGGGTCTTGTTGCTGTTGCGATGCGGTAACGATCCGGGGGAGCGTCTGTTGATCCTAGGTTTTCGCTGGATTTTGAGTCGTCTAAACTATTGATATTACTTACATAAACTAAGCATACAGCATAATATGCTTGTCCTGACTGAACATGATTCGCTTGTGATGACACTGCATAATTAGCTTGTACGGAAACGACATCATATGCTTGTATGAATACAGCATAAAACGCTTGCACTGGCCCCATCGATTAGGAACGGTTATGCCAACACCTAATGAAAAGCTGGCGGAATCGCTCACTATACTGCATGGTCTCCAAGCAGAAGGACGGCGTGTGTTCCGATCAAACGAGTTCAGCCGGACGCACCGGGAACGCCTGCTTCAAAACGGTTTCCTGCAGGAGGTCATGAAGGGATGGCTGATTTCGTCAGGGCCCGGCGCGCGCGATCGTGACAGTACTCCGTGGTACGCCTCGTTTTGGGAATTCTGTGCCCGATATTGTAACGAACGGTTCGGCAACGAGTGGTATCTTTCGCCCGAACAATCTCTCCTCCTGCATGCTGAAAACACGGTCGTCCCCCGCCAGGTGGTCGTCTATAGCCCAAGGGGCAGCAACCATGTGACGAACCTGCTGTTCGGGACGTCACTCTACGATCTCAAGCAGCCAGAAATGCCGAATCCATCAGACCTGTCAGTGAGAGACGGGCTGCACCTCTTCTCTACCGCAACGGCCATGGTAAGAGTGTCAGAAGGATTCTTCCTCCGCCAACCCATCGAGACACAGGTGGTGTTGGCGAGCATCGCCGATGTATCCGACCTGTTACGCATTCTTCTCAACGGCGGCCATTCAGTCGTTGCGGGGCGGCTCGCTGGCGCATTCCGCCGGACGAGAAGACCCTCGTTCGCTGATGAGATCTTGAAGACCATGAAAACGGCGGGATATGACGTGCGTGAAACAGACCCATTTGCCGCCGAGCAAAGGTTCGGTGTGCTACCTCCTGCGACAGCGCCCATCGTCGCACGCCTGGAGGCCATGTGGCAGTCCATGCGCGAAACGGTTTTGGAAAACTTTCCAAAGCCACCGGGCCTGCCTGGAGAGAAGGCGGAGTACCTGCGCGCCGTCGAGGATATCTACAAGAGCGACGCCTATCACTCGTTATCGATCGAAGGCTATAGCGTCAGCATGGAATTGATTGAAAGGGTAAAACGCGGCGACTGGAATCCAGACGGCGACGACGGCGACCGCAAGAACCGCGATGCGCTGGCGGCGCGCGGTTATTGGGAAGCGTTTCAGTGCGTGAAGGAGACCGTCTCGCAGATTATTGGCGGCAGCAATCCCGGAGCGCTGGTCCGCACGGACCACCGCGATTGGTATCGTGCGTTGTTCCAGCCTTGCGTTGCAGCCGGCCTGCTGCCGGCGGGAGCTCTTGCGGGCTACCGCAACGATGCTGTCTATCTACGCACATCCCGCTACACTCCGCCGCGTTGGGAAGCGGTGAGGGATGCGATGCCAGCGTTGTTCGACTTGCTTGAAAAAGAAACGGAACCAGGCGTTCGCGCGGTTCTCGGCCATTGGATGTTTGGCTATATCCATCCCTACCCCGATGGGAACGGACGAATGGCTCGATTTGTTATGAATGCACTGTTGGCATCCGGCGGCTATCCCTGGACCGTCATCCGCGTTGACGATCGCGATGCGTACCTGCGCGCCCTGGATTCTGCCAGCATCGACGGTGACGTCCGGCCGTTTTCAACATTCATCGCAGAACGCGTGAAGTGGTCATTGGAACGGGCAAGTTGAGGAGTAATGTTCGTCCTACCTCCCGCGGCTGCGCAGTTGTTCCAGGCAGCGCTGGTAGGAGCCGTGGAACGCGGCGGGACTGACGAAAGTGCGGGTCCCGGAATTGAAAGCCTTCGGCGTCCTGCAGCAGGTGTCCAAAACATCCGGCAAAGACCGCCTGAAATTAGGCATGCCCCTCAGCTGGGTCGCCGATGCCATTGCGGAGAGCCGCACCCAAAGATCCAGGTCTTTTGTCGCGCGTGGCAGCCGGTGCGCAGCCATTGCGTAACCGCCAACGACCAGAAATTCAACGCGCGCGTCGATAAATGCGGACAATATGTCGCGGAAGTCGGGATTCAGCAATGCGTTCCCCCGTGAATGACCACGCATCGATCGTTAGTTGCTACATCATATCCACACGCTGAGTTGGAGTGAGTGACCGCCAATAGGCGCGTTCAGCTCGTTCTTCCTCTGCGAAACTGCGAAAAACCCTCTCTTCGACGTCCTTGCGGGGATTCATGCCCCCTCATTTTACCGCGGCCATCCGAAACGGCATCGGCAAATCCTTCTCTGCCCACGGGAGCAAGGCTATAGGTTTTAGTTTCTTGAACCATTGCCCAAGGAGTTGATAAGCCGAATCCCAACTCGGCTTGGTAGAGCCATCCCCGACGAAGATTTAATTATTTCTGAGACTGGAATGCGCTCTGAATCAGTTCGGCCAGGTGGATTGCACGCCGGCCGGTGCCGTGCGCAATCTGTTCCTGACAGCTGAACCCGTTGGCCACGATCAGGGTGTCGGGATCAGCCGCTCGCACGGCGGGAAGCAGGACGCGCTCCCCAACGGCCTGTGATACGTCATATTTGTCCTTCTCGAATCCAAACGGGCCTGCCATTCCGCAGCAACCCGCGTCGGGCGCGCGCACCTCGACACCCATTTTCTTCAGCAACGATTCCTCATCCGTCATCTTGATGATGGCCTTGTGGTGGCAATGACCATGAACGAGAACCTGCCGATTCATTTTGGGAAGTACATAGTGCGGGGCGCGCTGTTCCAGGAACTCGCTGAGTACAAAGGTTTGTTTCCGCAAGCGTTCGGCCCGCTCATCGGAGGGAAATAGGTTGCGCAGTTCGTCGCGAAACACGGAGGCGCAGCTCGGTTCCAGCACGACGATCGGGACGCCGGCTTCGATCGGCCCCGACAGTTTGCGGAGGATCTCCTGCAGATAGGATCGCGCTCGCTGGATCATGCCGAAATCGTAAAGCGGCCGGCCACAGCAAAGGTGTTCGGCGGGCACGCTCACTTCGAAACCCGCATGAGTCAGTACGTCGTATGCGGCTTCCGAGGTCTGCGGATGAAAATAGTTATTGAAAGTATCTGCCCACAGGATCACTTGCCCGCTTCGGTTGCCGGCGCCTCCAGCCATGGCGGCATCGGGAACACGCCGCCGCCGTGCCCACTGCCGGAACGTATGCGAGGCAAGGCGAGGCATCTGCCGCTGCGGAGCCAGATGCAGAATGGAACCGAGGATCTGCCGGACACCTGGCGCGTTATCCGTAAAATTCGCCAGGCGGGGCGCGAGCGAACCCAGGCGTGCCCACCGGTCGATCAAGCCGAATGCATAAGCCTGCAGCGGGCGCGAGTGCGTTTCGTAATAGTGCGACAGGAACTCGGAGCGGTACGTCGCGATATCGACGTTCGTCGGACACTCCGATTTGCAGGCCTTGCAGGACAAGCACAGGTCCATGGCCTGTTTGACCTGCTCGCTTTTCCAGCCATCCTGGACGACCTCGCCCTGCAGCATTTCCCACAGCAGGCGGGCGCGTCCTCGCGTGCTGTGTTCCTCTTCGAGTGTCGCCATGTAGCTCGGGCACATCGTGCCCTCTGTGGTTTTGCGGCAGGCGCCGACGCCGATGCAGCGCAGGGAAGCCTTCGCGAACGAACCCTGATCGTCCGGAAAAGAAAAATGCGTTGCTGGATCCTGCGGTTTGTAATCCGCACCCAGGCGGAGGTTTTCGGCAGGCGGATACGGATCCACCGCCGCCTTGTGCGGATTCATTTTGTTTTCCGGATCCCAGACGGCCTTGAATTCGCGGAAGGCCTGCATCAGTTCCGGACCAAACATCTTCGGAAGCAGCGCGCCGCGGGCCTGTCCGTCGCCGTGTTCTCCCGAAAGCGAGCCGCCGTATTTCACCACCAGGTCGGCAGCGCGCTCGATGAACTCCGTGTAGTTCCGGATTCCCGGTTCGGTGAACAGATCGAAGCTGACCTGCATGTGGATGCAGCCGTCGCCGAAATGACCGTAGTACGCCGCCTGGTAGTTGTACGAATCCAGCAGCTGCCGCAATTCCCGCAGGTAGGGGCCAAGCCTGTCCGGAGCAACCGCGGCGTCGTCCCATCCTTCGAAGCGAGGCGGCATGCCGGGTCCGCCGCCCGCGGCACGCGATCCGGACTCGCGAATGCGCCACACGGCTTTCGCCTCGGCCTTGGTGTAAAGACGAATGTTCGGGGGATCCGGGAGTCGCTTTAGACGCTCGATAAGCTCGCGGGCGCGTTGTTCGGAAGTGCCGGGGTCATCCGCTCCGAACTCCGCGAGCAGGTAACCCCGGCCCTCGGGAATCAATTCCAGATTCGGTGCGCCCTTCCGCCGGAGTCCGTCGATCATAGCGCCTTCAAAACCTTCCAGGCCGATCGGCTTGAGAGCAAGAATCTCGGAAACGTGGTCCGCGGCGGCAAACGCGTCGCGATAACCGAGGCCGACCAATGAGCGGTATTGCGGACTCGGAATCAGCGTGGCCTTTGCCTCGAGCACGGCGACGCACGTGCCTTCGGTTCCGACCAGCGCCCGCGCGACGTTGAAACCGTTTTCGGGAAGCAACTGCTCGAGGTTGTAGCCCGAAACACGCCGCGGAATGGCCGGGTATTTTGAACGGATCAGACCGGCATAGCGATCCCGAATCCCGCGCAAAGCGCCGTAGATTTCGCCTCGCCGTCCGCCTGCCGTAATGATGGCATCGAGTTCCTCCGCTCCGGTAGGTCCGACGGTAAGCAGCGTGCCGTCATACAGCAGGATTTTGAGTTCCTGAATGTTGTCCGCCGTCTTTCCCGCGAGCAGCGAATGCGTGCCGCACGAGTTGTTGCCGATCATACCGCCCAGAGAGCACCGGTTGTGCGTGGAAGGATCCGGTCCCCACGTGAGCTGATGAACTTCCGCAGCATCGCGGAGCGTATCGCAGACAACACCCGGCTGAACCCACGCGTAGTGCTGCGCCGGATTCATCTCGAGAATCCGGTTCATGTACTTCGTGTAGTCGAACACAACGGCAACATTGCAGCACTGTCCTGCGAGGCTGGTCCCCGCGCCACGCGACAGGACCGGCGCACCGAACTTACGGCAGGAGGCCATGGCGGCAATCACGTCGTCGTTATCGGCTGGAATGACCACGCCGATGGGCGCCTGGCGGTAGTTCGAGCCGTCGGAGGCGTAGATCGCGCGCGCTCCGGCGTCGAAGCGGACTTCGCCGCGCAGCACACGCCGCAGTTCGAGTTCGAGTTCTTTTGCAGGGCCGAACGTATCGATCGGTTTCGCATGCGAACTTGGCGGCAAGGGGGTACCGGCGGGACGGGGATATGTGTCGGGAACGTGCATTATCCGGTCATCGGGCTCTTAAACAACTCGATCGCAATCGTATAACAGGTCGGGGGCGTTCGGGGCGTTTTGCAGGTGAAAATTGAGAATTGATTAGTGACTAATGAGAATTGTCCTTGGAAAGATCGGTCAATTGACCCAGTTTCCAAGGACAATTTTCATTAGTCACTAATCAATTTTCAGTTCTCAACAAAAGGGAGATCTTACGGCACGAGAGGATCCCGGTTCACAATCTGTGGCTCGTACGAGAACACCTCGCGGCTGGAGGGGTCCACGTTGACCTTGAGCCAATTCACGTCGCCAAGGGTGGGTTGGTGGTCGCCGAAGGTTTCGACGCGCGTGAAGTTGGTCACGCGCTTCCCCGTACTGTCCAACAGCGGCTTGTCCACGCGGAAGTAGTGCGAGTCGCCATGGACGTAGGCAACGGGTTTGCCGAACGCGATCACCTGGGCACGGAGCGCGACGCAGAAAATCATGGAAGCCGTCCGTCGCCTTCTGCGCATCGTCTTCGATCAGCGTATTTGCGTTGCGCGTCGGGGCACGGGTACCGTCCGTATCGTCCCAACCCGGATCGGCCTGCGTGATGAACATCACGGCCACGGACTTCTGCGCGATGGCGGTCGCGAAGGTGTCCTTCATCCATTGGATGCCCGCCGCATTGCGGGCAGCATATTCCACGGGATCCGGGTAATCGTCGCAGAGGTTGTTGCAGGAACCCTGAATGTTGATCGTCGCATACATCACCGTCCCGACAATCCAGCGGCGGTTCTCCACGCAGGGGACGTCGGTGTACGTGGCAGTCTGCGTCTTGGTGACGTCGCTCGAATTGGCATTGGCACTGCCGAAACCCTTGCACGTCGGCATAGACTGAACCTCCTGGAGGAATTGGGTCTGGCCCAGCGTGTAAGGCGTGTTAAAGAAAAATGCGCGCTCGTTATCGAGCTCCTGGAGAGAGTTTCTTCCGTCCACGCCAAGGCTCTTGCGATCGCAATCGGTCCAGTCGTTGTCACCGGGCGTGAAGATAGCGGGGGCATAGAGGCTGCCAAAGTAGGTGGCCGCGTTCGTATAGATGCTTTCCATTGGCGCAGTTCGGCGATCCACTGCCTTGCCGCAAATCGCCGTCATGGGCCGAGAAGGCGAGATTCTGCGAGTTCATATCAGCGATCAGCTTCGGGAGAACGGCGGCCTGCTCGGCGGAATACGGCAGGTCACCCCACAGGCCGATGGCATAGGCGCGGCTGCTCTGCTGGTTGACGCCATAGGGATAGTCTTTGTTCTTGCCGTTGGCGTTGCCGTTCCCGTTGTCCCCGTGAAGGCTACGGGGCACGGTGATGGCCAGGGCGGTCAGCGCCAGAGCGAGTACGGCGGCCGACGCCATGACAGACTTGCGCGACCGTTGGAGCGCGCTCGAAAATAGACTCATTCGTTTGTTCCTTTCTGAGTGAACTCAAATAGCCGGGCATTCTAACGCGCATCCATGTCTGGAAGGTGAACGGAAGGTTACAACGCGGTAAATGTGGGCAATCGCGGCCCGCAGCGGGTGAGAACTGAAAATTGATTAGTGAATAATGAAAATTGCCCTTGGAAAGATCGTCAAATCGACCAGTTTCCAAGGACAATTTTCATTATTCACTAATCAATTTTCAGTTCTCAATTTGGAGAGAGAGAGTTACGCAGAGAGCAAGGGGCGCACGCTCTGAACTCCCGAATCGTTCGAATTCGGAAATTCAGGTGTGCGCCCCTGCTTTAACGGCTTCAGAAAGTCAACCGGACCGATGCTTTAAAGAAGCGTCTCTGACCGCCCTTGTCCTGGATCGATCCGAAAGGCGTGTTTCCGTTTGTATTCAGGAACGGACTCGACGGCGTCGGATGGTTCAAGACGTCGGTCGAGTCCATTCGGATTTGCAGCGACTTCGACTCGGTGAGCCGGACCGATTTGGCCAGGGACGCATCGAACGACCAGTTACCCGGGAGCGTTAACGATGCAAGACCCAACCCGCCGCGCGTTCCCGGTTGCGGATTCTGCAGCACGATGTTTCCGTTGCTGTCGGCGATGGCCTGGAGGGTGCAGAAGCCTGCCAGTTGGGTGGCAACTGCCGAGCATTGCGGATCTTTCGTTCTGGTGAACGAACCAAAGTAGGACCCGAAATTGTGGTCCGCGGGGTTTGAGACGCTCACCCAATTCACCTTGCCATCTCTCGGGAAATTCCCGACGATATCCGGAGCCGCGTTACCGTACAGGCCTGTCTGGCTGGCAAGGCCGCTTGAGGCGTTCACGTAGCTCGCCGAGATGCTTGCAGGCGGTCCCGAACTGAGATTCACAACGCCGCTGGCCTGCCACCCTTCGATCACCCGCGCCAGCACACCGTGACTGTTTGGCATCAGCAACTTGCCCGGACCGATCGGCAATTCGAAAGTTCCGTAGGTTTTGAAATCATGGGTCGCGTTACCGGGACTAAGTTGGTAGTCTTTGATGCGATCCACTGGATTCGTATAGCTTTGGGCGGTACTTAATCCATTTCCCGCTGCGAATGAAACCAACGGAGTTTGCATCGATTTCGAGAAGATGTAGGTGGCTTGCAGCGTCATTCCATGAGTCGGCCGCAAGGTGCCCTGGAGTTGAAGGGAGTTGTATTTGGATGTGCCTGTGTTGCTCCAGTAGTTGGCGCCAGAACCGAGGGCGGTACCGGTGCTGAACTGGGGATTGGCAGAGATCCAGTTTGCGGGGAACAGTCCGGCCGGCACCACGGGACCGCCGGCGATGGTTGTGCCGCCGGGGACATTAAATCCCAGATTGGCGCGCTTCATCACAGTGCCGCGCTCTCCGGTGATGGATACCGGGACCGTTCCTGACGGCCCGGTGCCAACACCGTTAAAGTAGTTGAGAGAGTTTGCCAGAGTCTGGAAGTCGCCGTTGGCGAGCGCGTCTCTGAACGTCGTGCTGACCCGAAGATGCTGCGAGCCTCGCTGGGTTACTCCGTCGACGGGGGCGCAAACGGCGGTGGGATTTGCCGGGTTGCATCCCGTTACGTTGGGATTCAGATTCAGTCCCAGGAACATCTGGTCGAATAGCGGATCATTGCCGCCGGCGCGAGTGGTTTGCAGAGCGTTAAAGAGTGGGGTGTTATAGAACACATCCGGCGTGTTGAGATCGTACCAGCCATACAACCCGGTGCCTTTTGTGCCGACGTAACGCGCATCCAGCGTGAACGTACGGGTGAGCTGCCGGGTGATCGAGAGCGTGAAGTTCTGGATGTACGGAGTGTAGAAGTTCGGATCGAACGCTGCCGCGCCCTGGCTCAACTTGGCCAGCGGGATCGGCTGCATCGGCAGGGTCGCCGGCGTGAGCGGAATCTGCTTCTGCAACGCCGCCACGTCGAAATAGCTGCCGTCCACAGGCCCCGTCGTGGTCACGTTACTGAGGAAGCCGGGTGTTGTGAAGATGAAGTTCGAAAGGTTGCCCGCGTGGCCGCCTCCGGTGTAGCTCATTTGATAGCCGCCGCGGACGTTCGTTTTTCCTTTTCCAAACCATGGCAATTCCCAGGCGAAGCCGACAGCAGGTCCGAAATTGTTGTAGTCATTTGGGAAAATGGTGTCGCCCGGTTTGGACGTCTTGGGCCCGACAAACTCCAGTTGTGTCTGCAAGCTGGTGTTCACACCATTGTTCGGATTCATCCAATTGCTGAAACTGCGGCCGGATACTCCGAACAGCGCCAGCGCATCCTGACCTCCTTGGGGCCGAATTGTCAGTCCCTTGGCCTTCGTACGGTACGCCATAATATGACCAGCGGACTCCGGCATTCAGAGTGAATGAGGGGCGAACCTTCCAATTGTCTTTGAAGAACACGGACACTTCGTTTTCGTGGGGTTCCATGACTCTCCGCTGTTGGTCGAGGTAGCTCGTCCAATGGTCGAGCTGAGTCGGCGATGTAATATAGTATCTCTGCGACGCGCTGGCGACGGAACCGGCCATGAAGGCCAGGAGTTGCCCAGCCGTCGTCTGAGTGGTCGGGGTGAGTCCCGGGAAGTTGGCCGCACTTGCAAAAGCAGTGACGGGATTCAAAGCCGAATTGCCGCCGGTGCCAAACGGTATGGTTTGGTCGGCTGTGCTGACGCCGGCTTGTGTGGGTAAGCAGCAGCTCGACACCGCCTTTAAAGGCGTGCTTGCCTTTGTTCCAACTGACCGAATCGGCAAAGCTGGTCAGAGGAGTCGTGTTCTCCTGTATAGCGCATAAGGTCAGACAGCTATAGTTATTCACGCTCATTCCTCCGACGCCGGAGGGCGCGTAAGCGATTGGAAAATTCTGTCCGGACGCATTCGTTCCGCCTTGCAACAGGAGCGACAGCGGAACTTTGCGTTTTTCGGGATCCGGCACTTCCCACGGGGCATAGATTACCTGAAAACTCTTCCGGTACCCAAACCGTGCTTCGTTGACGATGTTGGACGTAAGTGTAGACGTAAAATTCACCGTAAACACCCACGGACGGAGCTGCATCTGCTGCGGGAGATAGCCGGGCCACAAGCCGCCCACGCCGCTATTATAGTAATCGGAGTCTATCCTTTCGTTCGTGTAGTTGACGGCGACCTTGTGCCTGGCACTAAAGTTGTGATCGACTTTCCCGTTGAACTGCAGGCGGTTGGCATCGAAGGTGTTTCCGCTGGCGAGGGGGTAATCCCCGAGGGAATGCCCGCGCCAGGTCCATTGAGTTACGGCGGTGTTGAGTCCATCACCGCCGTCAAAGGTATTCGCGTGCGGCATGGCGGCGAGAAACTTCTGGCTGGTGCCGGAGGGATCCAACGTCGAGCGATTCGCATCCCACGGCGCGCCGCTGACGACCGCGTCGGAGCAATCGGGCTTTGTCGGAATGTTCGCCAGAGGACCGAACACACTGCGGTACTGCAGTGAACCCGTGTACGGCCCGCCCCCCGGGTTGTTCGCCGGGGCAACCGGGTTGCCGAACGAGTCTACGGACGCGATCGTCGGACTGGCGCCCGTCGTCACCGTTTGCGTGGTGATATTGCCGGGCGTCCAGCCCGACCAATAACGGAGAATTCCGTGCTGCGCGCAATCGGTAAGCGTCGCCGGACGCGACACCTGGCGCTCATTTTCGATCTGCTTGTCGACCAGGACGAAAAAGAAAGTCTTGTTCTTCACGATCGGCCCGCCCACGCTGCCGGTCAATTCGTTGCGATTGAGCCAGGGCGGCGTTGTGGGCGACCACTTTCCATTGACGACCTGTTTATTGTTGGTCCAGGTATTCGCGTCCAGCTTGGAGTTTCGAACGGTCCAAAAACCGCTGCCGTGAATCTGGTTCGTTCCGGATTTGGTCAGGATCTGCACCTGGCCGTTGCCGCGCCCATATTCCGCGTCAACCGGTGTGAGAATCACCCGGAATTCACCGACCATATCGGTATTCAACATGGTGACCGAGCCGATGCCGTTGGCATAGCGGCCATTCTGAACGCTCAACCCATCGCGGACGGTATTGACCATGGACGTGCTGACACCGGCAAAAGTCGTGTTCTCGGTAAGATCCGTACCGCGTACCCCGGCCATCGTGCTGGTCACCAGATCGAGAACGTTGTTGCTCACCAGCGGGAGCTGTGAGACGGTCTTTTCGACCAGGACATTTCCGATCGTCGATGACGACTCCGCGATTACCGCGGTGGCTTCCGCCGTGACTTCAACCGTTTGATCCGCAGCACCGACCTGAAGCGTGAAGTTATACCGCGCGGCAGCCGATTGTCCGAGCTGGACATCATTGAAGATCTGCGTTTTGAAGCCGGGTAACTCGGCCGTGAGTTTGTATATCCCGGGTAATAGACTCGGGATGTTGTACGCCCCCGATTCGTTTGATATCGCTGTTGTCACCACACCCGTCTGCGTGTTCGTCGCAGTGACAGTGACGCCAGGGATATACGCCTGGCTGGCATCCTGAACAAGACCACCTACGGCCGCGTTAGTGCTCTGGCCAATGCCGCTTCAATGTAGACCAGACAAAACAAAACCACCGATATGGCTACCAATATTCTGCGCATCTTCGACTCCTCCTGCAAAAAAACTCCCCCAATGAACTCTACGGTCCTTAGTTTCCGGTGAAAATTCCCCCCACTCTATTCTCGCTCCAAAGAGCTAAGGGCAGGATTCAAATCTCAGAAGAGCCTCGGTGTAACGATCTGTCAGATGGTACGGGGCAAGAGGCTCACGCCACCTTGCATCGGGAAGAATTACCTGAATTACATAGGGAATGAGAAAGACTTAAAACGAAGATGCCTTAACAGGAATGGATTTGTGTTTGTCCGGCCTGGCTCTATCGGTTAAGATCTGTGCAATTTTCCGTGCGGGTCGAAGTGTCTAGAACTATGAAATACCATCTGGGCGAGTACGAACTGGATCCGAGCACCTACTCATTGTGTCGCGGATCGACCCCGGCGCCGGTCAGCCGAAAGCGGTTTGAGGTGCTGCTCTATCTGGTGAAAGAGCGGCATCGCGTCGTGTGACCCGGCACGAACTGGTCGAGCACTTCTGGGAAGGCCATGAAGTTTACGAAGAGAACTTGACCAAATGCATCAGTGAGTTGCGCAAGGCGCTGAGCGATCAGCAAAAGCCGCATCGTTGCATCGAGACGATCCCGGCAGTGGGTTAC
>CAVTWA010000011.1:0-770476 GCA_963738025.1 uncultured Acidobacteriota bacterium
GTTTGCAGCGCATCTACTACATTCAAACCTTTACAGGCGCCACGTTGCGGCTTCCCGTCCATTCTGTCTTGGACACGTATGGTCATAGACCGCGCCTGCAGTTACTTCGCCGCACAGCCCTCGGTTTCGGCGGCCATTGGGGCAAACAGGCTCGACCGTCCGCCGTTGAGCCGGATGAAAACGCTTTCCGCATCCAGTGGCAACGCCGCAACGTTGCTGCAGAATTTGGGCCACACGCCGTTACGCTGGAGATAGTCCTCGACGTTGGACACGTAGAAGGCGGTAACAGTCACACCGCGGTCCTTCAGGAAGGAACCCACAGCGCGCAATGCCTTGGGCCCTGCGAAATCGCCCACGACGGGCACGATCAGATTGCGGCTCTCCATGTTTTTGACGAACGTAAAACTGTCTTCGGATGCGAGGTAGCTGCGCTCGGCCCCGTTCCCATCCGTCGTTGTCATCAGAGACGCGTAAGTGGCTCCGCCGAATCTTCCATTGATCGACGAGGTGTAGTTAATTGCGGGACCGAATTGGCGGAAGTTTCGATAGATATAGTTGATTCCATCGAGGTCGTCGGGGCTCAAGCGCAAACTGTGTGTTCTTGTGAGGTGATCGGTAATCGACTTCAGGTTGGCGTTGAATGCTGCCTCGTCGGTCGGTTCGGCGCGCAGGTAGGCATTCATCAACTCCGCTGCGGTCGATCGCGTGGTCAGGCCCGCGGGCCGCTTCCGATCGAAGAGGCGCGCCACGAAGTCGGCCCGGTTCGCCGACGTTTCAAAGAGTGCCTTGTACATCAGATGCAGCAGCATATTGCCGCGGCGAATGTCCGTGATGAAGGCAATCCGGGGGCGCATCGCAGCAATGTAAGTGAAATTCTGTTCGGGACCCACGCCAAGATAGACGCCCGACTTTTTCGGACGCATCGAGAGAGCCGTAGCGGCTGTCGAGAGCCCGTTCTCGTTTGAAAGAAGGTTGTCCGTCGAACCGGAATTCGATCGGAAGTAGCCGTCAGGCTCGGAAATCCGTTCGATCAACGACCAGAATTCCGTATCGGAAAGCGAGCCGGGCAGCGTGTCCGCTGCAGTGATGCACAGAGTCAGCACGAGAATTCCAAGAATCATCAGAAGATAGAAACGGGTCCCGCAACGTTGTGAAATCATACGAAGAGACTAACCCAAACGGGTGGCAGTAACTATAATCACGATCATGAAAAAAAGACCTTGGTGGCTTGTCGCTGCGCTTGTCATGGTCGCGGCGTGGAATGCAACCGGCAAAGACGAGAAGAACCACGACTGGCCGGCGTATTCCGGCGACAAAGGGAGCACGAAGTATTCCCCGCTCGACCAGATCAACAAGGAACCGTCAAGCCTGAACATCGCGTGGACGCAGTCGGGCGTGCCCGCCGAGCTGAAGGCGACTCTTTCCCGATGCCAGGCGCCGACCAACTGGCAGAACACGCCGATCATGGTCGACGGCCTGCTGTACATGAGCTGCGCGGTCGGCAACGGTCGTCGCGCTGGATCCGGCAACCGGGAAAGTCATCTGGTTCGACGTGCCGCCGCACGACGAGGGCAAAGCCGCCGGCGCGCGGCTGGCTCGACCCGCGGCGTCGCCTATTGGGCCAACGGTAACGACTCGCGCATCTTCGCGATGAACGGTCGCGAACCTGATCGCGCTGAACGCGAAGACCGGCAAGCGCTACCCCGATTGGGGACGACGGCGGCCGATCGATCTGACGAAGGTCGGTTACGATCGGGGCGGCGTGACAGGCTATCGCAACAGCAGCGGCCCCATCGTCGTCCGCGACGTCGTCGATTGTCGCCGGCGTGCCGGCGCCGGCGACGGATTATCTCAACGAGCGTGTGAAGGCGACGAAAGAGGCGCCGCCCGACGATGTCCGCGGCTTCGACGCACGACCGGCAAGCATCTCTGGACGTTTCACGTCGTCCCGCGCGACGGCGAGTTCGGCGACCGACACGTGGCTGAACGATTCCGAAAGTCTACTCGGGCAACAGCGGCGCGTGGTCGCTCCTGAGCGCCGACGAAGAGCTCGGCTACGTCTATCTGCCGTTGGAAGAGGCGACCGGCGACTACTACGGCGGCACGCGGCCCGGCAACAACCTGTTCGCCGAAACCATCGTGTGTCTCGACGCGAAGACGGGCAAGCGCGTGTGGCATTTCCAGACGCTGCATCACGGCATCTGGGACTACGATCTGCCCGCCGCGCCGATCCTCGCCGACATCACCGTCGACGGCCGCACGGTCAAGGCGATCGCGCAGGTGTCGAAGCAGGCATACACGTTCGTGCTGGATCGCACAAACGGCAAGCCGATCTGGCCGATCGAGGAGCGGCCCGTGCCGCAAGGCGAAGTTCCGGGCGAATGGTATTCGCCGACGCAGCCGATTCCCGACCAAGCCGCCGGCGTTCGATCAGCAGGGCGTGTCGGAGAAGGATCTGCTCGACTACACGCCGGAGCTGAAAGCGGCAGCGAAGAAGATCGTCAACGAGTACAACTACGGCCCGTTCTTCACGCCGCCTGAAGTCGTCGGCTCGCCGAAGGGCAAGAACGGCACGATCTACCTGCCGGGCACCAACGGCGGCGCGGACTGGGGCGGCGCGGCGTTCGATCCGGAAACCGGCATCCTCTACGTGCCTTCGACGCACATGCCGGACATCATCGGCCTCGTGCACTCGGAGCATCCCGAATCGAACCTGCCCTGGGTGAAGCGCGACGTGGCCGAAGATGCTCGGCCCGCAGGGACTGCCCGATCCGTTCAAGCCGCCGTACGCGAAGCTGACGGCGATCGATCTGAACAAGGGCGACATCCTCTGGTCGGTCGCCAACGGCGACGGCATCCGCAATCATCCGGCGTTCAAGGGCCTGAACCTGCCGGCCATCGGCACACCCGGACGCAACGCCGCCATCGTGACGAAGACGCTTGTGTTCATGGGCGAGGGCAGCGACAGCGGCGTCGGCGTGCCGGCCGGATTCGGCGGAAAGATGTTCCGGGCCTTCGACAAGAAGACCGGAAAGATCGTCTGGGAGATGGAGCTGCCGGCCGGCGTCAGCAACGCGCCGATGACCTACATGGTCAACGGCAAGCAGTTCATCGTCGTTGCGGTGTCGGGCCGCCAATATCCCGGCGAGCTGGTCGCGCTGGCGATCCCATGACGCGGTAAAGCCGCGGACGTCAGCCGGCGGTCGCCCGTTTGGTTCGGACGGACTCCTGCACCAGCTTCTTGAACGTCGGGAGATGAATATCCGATAGGCGTTTGATGTAGAGGCAGGACTTGCCGCACTTGTATGTGCCAAGCCGGGCCATCAAACCGTCGTATCCGGGGAAGTCTCCATAAATATATAGAGTGATGTTTTTCTTTCGCGGAGAAAAGGCGATCAACATCCAGTCCATCTCTCGCCCGTCGGCGTATTTATAAACAAAATTTCCGAAGCCGACGATACTCGGCCCCCACATGCGAGGTTTCGCCTTCGTGGCTTTCTCCATGATTCCGGCAATGGTGCGGCAGTCGTTGCGAGTCTGCTCGTCTTCGATAGAGCTCAGAAACTCTTCGACTGAAGCTTGCGTTAATTTTGTTTTTAGTTCACCCATAGTATTCCTTTACGGCCGACACGCTGGCTGTTGTGACAACCAGCTCTCCAAGAGAGAGACGTAATCCCCGCCTAAGTTAGGCGGGGACTGGTCCACCAGCGTTACAGCCAAACCAGATTTGCATCGCATCCACAAGTTCCACGGCAACCCATCATGCTTGCACGGATCAGCGGGGACTGCGCTCAGCGAGCTCCAGCAGCAGGTTGTTGGGGTCCTTGACGATTGCGATTTTGAGCCCGGGCGCGACCTGCACGGGCTCGCCGCCTGTCGTCACGACGGGCACTCCAGCGGCTCTTAGCTTTGCCGTGAGTGCAGTGACGTCGCGAACGATGAGTTGAAGGACTGTCGTACCGGGATCCTGCGTGCGACCGGAGAGCTCCTTGCGCTCGATGTTCTTGAATTCGATCAGCGTAAACGGAACGGCAGTGCCCGGAATTCGGGCCGTGCTCTGCCGGAAGCTCGCTCCTGGCGCACCGGCCGTTGACGCCATGTCCTGGTTATCGTTGAAGGATGCGCCAAGCCTTAGATCGAAGCCAAGGAGCTCGTTGTAGAACTTCACCGTCGCTTCACTGTTTCGCACCGCGGCTTCGAACGAGGAGCCGGCGATGACGGGGCCCGCAGGTGCATCGGCAGGCGGGCTCGCCGCATCAAGCATCTCCACCACAAAGCCGTCCGGGTCCTGAACAAACACCGCGTGCAGCGTACCGTTCGGCGTGGTGATCGTGACAGGCTTGCCGCCTTTTGAAAGGATCTTCACGCCCGGATAGGCGGCGATTTTGGGGAACAACCCATCGAGATTGCGAATGCGCAACGCCAGATTTGCTGCGCCGGGATCATAGAAACGCGGGGCCTGCGCCTTGCGCTCGATGCCCTTGTATTCGATGAGCTCCACGCCCATTGCGAGTCCTGGCACCCGGAGCACGGCCACGCGCGATTGCCCGCCCTCCGTGTGGCCGAATTTCGCGACAGCCTCATTCGGGCCGTACGGAATTGTTCCCGTAACCGTAAGACCGAGCACATCGCGGTAGAATCCGAGCGACTTATCGAGATCCGCGACGATGTGCCCGAAGTTGCCAACGCCGACTACAACGCCCGCCGCTGCAGGCTGCGGAGCCTGCTGTGCGTTCAGAGATGTGGTAAGGCCAAGGGTTAAAGTCAGCACGAGCCAACGCCCGCATGGCGCCAGCCTGCCAAAAGTTCGAGACATGTCGCGTTCCTCCGTGGGTCGAAATTCGGCGGTAGCATAGCACGACATCACGAACCGAGCGTGGCGGCTTCGACTCAGGGCGCTCATAGAGCGCCCCTACAGTTCGCGGACCAGGCTGTAGGGGCGGTCTGTGACCATACGTGTCCAAGACAGAATGGACGGGAAGCAGCAAAGTGCCGCCTGTAAAGGTTTTGAATGCAGTGGATGCGATGGAAACCGGATTTTGCGCGATGCCAGGCGATACAGCGGCTCCGAACAGCAACGTGAGCAGTATCCGGATTGCTGGGTCTGGCGCCGCTGTCTCATTGCGGCAGTATACGCTCGATGATTCGAGGGGCCGCGAGGCCCCCGATAACAATTTGCTCAAGGTCCCCGATATCCGTAAAATCCAGCACATCGAATGCATGAGTTCATGTCGAAAACACTTCTTCGAGCCCTGATCTCCAGTGCGATAGCGGTTTTTGCCTGCATACCCTCCTACGCGCAGACAATATGCGATCCAGCGGCCGCTGTCCGGCTTGTGGCTGTCGACCAGTCGCCTGAGGGATCCCGCACGCCTCTGGTGCTGATCCATGGGATTCATGGCGTTCCGAACGGCAAGACCGTCTGCGATGGCGACGGAAATTACTGGGCATCGTTCGAGAGCTATTTCTCGAATGCCGGACTGGGCGCCTCGTTCAAGCTGTATGAGGTGTACTACGTCAGCGACACGTACCCCGTGCCGGTACTTGGCCTTCAACTGAGAGACGTTATCGACAGCGCGGTTTCCAGCGGCACCTTTCCGAATCAGACATTCGTGATCGTTGCCCACAGTCTGGGCGGACTGGTGGCGCGCGCCTTCATGGCTGCTCCAGCCACCATCGACGCGAACGGCCGGCCTGCGGCCGCGGGAATTGCGGAAGGTTACCGGGTCCAGAACCTGATCACGCTCGCAACGCCTCACCACGGAACTTTGGCGGCGAACCTCGGTGCGCGGGATATCTTTGCGACGGACGCCACGTGGAAAAGCATGATGGTTCAGGCGGACCACGTCTACTGGACGTGCGCCAACGGGACCGCACTCGAACAGCTGGGGTGCGCCTTCGGCAGTGGCGCCCTTGCACCCACTGAGAAAGACGCGACGCAACCCGACCGATCCGATTTGCGCTGGGATTTCAAGGATGTCAACCCGACGATGACAGCGGCGATAGCCGGCACCGGCGACCTGAATACGTCGTTATCGACTCTGAATGCGGATCGGACCTTTGACCGGAGCATGATCACATATGCGGGTTGGAAAACCGCGACAATCAGCGATCCAGCGGCCATCGCCGCCGTCCTGAATAACCCCTTTGCCGCAATTCAAATGGGTTTTGGCGAGCATGACTGGCTCTCGTATTTCGTTTCCATTCTCACCTACGGACTGAGAGGCAACCCGGCGCTGCCGCTCGGATACATACAGAATGACGGGCTCGTCCCCGACAGCAGCGCCCGCTTCGACGGCCACGTCGTCGATCACGTTCGCGAGTTCCCCGGTCTTGATCATCTGGACATGAAAGAGAACCCGAA
Source organism: uncultured Acidobacteriota bacterium (assembly GCA_963738025.1). Classification (GTDB taxonomy): domain Bacteria; phylum Acidobacteriota; class Terriglobia; order 20CM-2-55-15; family 20CM-2-55-15; genus 20CM-2-55-15. Next base: position 6,365 of record CAVTWA010000011.1, read on the forward strand.
CGTGTTCAGCGCGCTGCAGACGGACCTGCTCGCGATTGTCAGCGGTTCGCCGGCTGCGGCCTATAACATTTCCAACTTTGGCGGTGTCTCATTAACGAGCAGAGGCAGCGCCTCTTCAACAACGGCTGGATACGCGCAGATCACGCCAGCGGCAGGTCAAACCGCGCCTGGCGGGCTCGCAATATTCGGCTATCGCGAGAACAATATTCTCGTGACCGAAGCCGGCGTGCCTGCATCGCCTGCCGTCCAGCTGATCCGGATTTACGCCGAAGTCAACAGTACCGTCAACACCGGTCTCGCGGTCGCCAACCCGAACCCGGCACCTGTCACGATCTCATTCTACTTCTCGGATGATCTGCACGACTTCGGAAACGGAAGCGTAACGATTCCAGCTAATGGCCAGATCGCAACATTTCTAAACCAGCCGCCCTTCAACAGTCCTCCGGTCTTGAACGGCACGCTGACGATGAACGCCAACCTTCCGATCGCGGTTGTCGCATTACGCGGAATCACCAACGCGCGAGGCGAGTTCCTGATAACAACGCTGCCGGGCGCCGATTTGACGGCACCGTCTTCAACGAATACCAATCTCGTCTTTCCTCATTTCGTGGACGGGGCCGGGTGGATCACCGAGATCGCGCTGGTGAATCCGGGCAATACGACGCTCAGCGGCAGTGTTGAATTTCACGCCCAGTCGGGAGAGAGTGCCAGTATCGGCATCGGGGGCCAGGTGAACAGCAGCTTCTCTTATTCGATTCCGCCCAGGAGTTCGAAGAAGCTGCAAACGTCCGGAACTTCAAACGGCACCATAGCAGGTTGGGTCCGGGTCATCCCCTCCTCCAACACAGCTCCGCCAGCCGGCGCGGTGATCTTTTCGCTGACGGGCGGGGGAGTCACGAGCTCCGCGGCAGGTGTTCCACCGGTTGCTCCGGGTACGGCGTTTCGCATGTATGCCGAGATGGCGGGGGATTTTACTAATGCTGCTGTGGGATCGATTCAGACAGGGCTAGCCGTCGCGAATCTTTCGGCAACGACTGCGACGGTAAATCTGGAGCTCTTCAAACTGGACGGCTCGTCGACGGGGCTGGTCGGCACGCTGTCTGTGCCGGCGAATGGGCAAACGGCAACCTTCTTGAATCAGATTTCCGGTTTTGGCGGGCTGCCATTGCCATTCCAGGGCGTGCTGCGTGCGTCAAGCACCGCCAATATATCCGTCATGGGGCTTCGCGGCCGGTATAACGAACGCGGAGAGTTTCTGATGACGACCACTCCGCCTTCCGCCGAATCCGCGCCGGGCTCGACATCGCCGCTGTTCATTCCGCACCTTGCCGATGGCGGCGGCTTCACGACACAGTTCGTGCTGTTCAGCGGGGTGGCCGGTCAATCATCGTCCGGCACGCTGCAATTCTTCGCGCAATCCGGCAGCGGGCTCAACCTTAGACTGCAGGATCACTGACGGGTTGGACTCTGTAAAGCCGGCCGCAAAAGGAGGGTTCAGGAAGGCCTGGATTCGGAGATCGGCTCGTTAACTATGGGCTCGACAACTCCGCTCAAATGTGTGAGACCACCTGGAGTACGAGGCGGCAAGCTCATGCTTTGTACTGCTTGTGTTGCCTGCAGGCGTTTGTAGTCGCTGCGCAGTGCGAAGAGGGTCTTCCGAAATCGACCGCCGCACACACGACATCGGAACGGAAGCATCAACCGGGAGAGAGGTCTCTCCCAAAACCTTCGATGAGAACGACGTGTGTCATCGGCTCCGCACTTTCTACATATTGGATGCGCATCCAACTCGATAGACTCATTTTGTCGACCGAAAGGCTTGTTGGTCTTTTGTATATTATTGATTTCCATAGCTTTAACAATATCTGGCAGTCCCCTGGAATCGCTGCGCGCCCGGCAAACGATATTTCCTTGAGTGTGGGGCCCTTCTTCGGTGAGCTTTTAGGACCTTTATTGGTTGCTCTATACTTTAGAACACAGGGGGGCGCCTGGAGGCAGTAAATTTTCCGCCCGCGAAGAATTCTTTTACTGGCCCATAAGACCTACACGGGTGTTGGATAAGCCACGGATTGAACGGATTTAACGGATGGGCGCGTTAACAGTCTGTGAATGCGCCCATCCGTTAAATCCGTTCAATCCGTAGCTTATCCACTTCGGGGCAAAACTCGTGAGAAATTCAGGCCTAGCCGTGACTCTCTTTCGAGCCGCGCTCAATCAGCTTTTTGGTCAGCAGGACGAGGCCGAGCTGCTGCGACCATTCTGAGACTATATTGCTGACTACCGTGCCCCATTTGCTTTCGGGATTAACACGGGAATACAGGATTACCCATCCGATCCCTGTCGCTATCAGGAAGATGGTCAGAGAATGTTCGTGTAAGGCTTCAAGTAATGCGCTGCCGTATCGCGGGCGGGGCTGGCGGCTCTCCTTTGAATCTTTTTCGAAGAACCACTTCGTTGCGATGACCGTCACGACCACGCCTGTCCAGTCCGCTAAAGCATTGCCGAAGAAAGAACCCGTGTGCGATTTCGGGTCAGCATTCCAATAGAGAGTCAACCACAGCATTGTCACCGCAATTGCGCTGAGGCTCAGCGAATGACGTTTCCAGAATCGTTCGGGAACCGCATTTGATGGCATCGCGCTGATCGTAGCACAGCAGTGGTGGTGCCATTCGGAAGGAACCAGAAGTAGAAGAACCAAAAGGACGGAGTCTCTTTTGTGTGTCTTGTGCTTCTTGTGGTTCCTTCCCCCTCTCGCATGGTTAACCCGGTTGCTTCGTGTTAGAGTCCCTGTTGCGACCCCGCCCAATATTTGAGGAGAAGCGACGATGAAGCGTCCGACGATTAGCCTGGCGATCACCTTAGCGTTAGGATTAAGCTCACTGATGTTCGCGCAGCAGCAGCCTGCTGCTGCCGGCCGCGGAGGCCGGGGCGCGCCGGCATTGCCGGGATACGAAGTACACTCCGACCGGACGGTGACCTTCAAATTGCGCGCGCCGGAAGCCGCGACGGTCAGCGTATCCGGTGACTTTACACAGACGTCCTTGACGATGGCGAAGGGGCCCGACGGGATCTGGTCCTCCATCAGTTCGCCACTCCGTCCCGCGATTTATAACTACACGTTTTCCGTGAACGGGGTTCGCACTCTCGATTCGTCTAATCCAGCGAGAGATTCGGGCGATCGCTCTTCAGGATCATCCTTATTTGAAGTGAAAGGCGACAAACCCGCGTCCTGGGACCTGCAGCCGGTTCCGCACGGCGCAGTCCACATCAATTATTACGTTTCGCAAAAGTACAAGACCACGCGCATGGTCTATGTGTATACGCCGCCCGGATATGAGGCTTCAACTATGCGGTACCCGGCGCTCTATCTGCTGCACGGAGCCGGCGGAATCGAGTCGAGCTGGTATGAAGGAGGCCGGGCAAACCTGATTCTCGACAACCTTATTGCCGAAGGAAAAGCGAAGTCCATGATTGTGGTCATGCCGTATGGCCGCCCTGGACAGGAACCCACGCTTGGTTCCAGCACGCCCGGGCCGGCCGAACCAGGCGTCGTTTTCCCGAACGACATCGTGGAGGACGTTATTCCGTTCGCCGAAAAAAACTATCGCATCTCGCCGCGTCCCGACGATCGCGCCATCGCGGGCCTTTCGATGGGTGGCAATCAGACGTTGCAGGTCGGCCTGACCCATCTGGATCTGTTCCGCTATATCGGCGCGTTCAGCCCGGTCGTTATGAACGGGTCCGTCGAGCAGGACTATAAAGTGGCACTCGAGAACCCCGCGGTCACCAATAAAAAGCTCAAGCTCTTCTATATTTATATTGGCAAAGCCGACACGCTGTTCGCATCCAATCAGAGCTTCCACGATCTTCTCGAAAAGAAGCACATCCAGCATACCTTTACGGTCACAGAAGAATGGCATGTCTGGCGAAATTGGCGGGATTACCTCACTGACTTCGCTCCACGACTCTTTCGATAGAGCCGATAACCACCGTCGCAGCGATTGTAGGCGCGGTCTAGACGGGAAGCTGCAAAGTGGCGCCTGTAAAGCTTTTGAATGTAGTGGATGCGATGTAAACCTGGTTAGGCTGCAGTCCCCGCCTAAGTTAGGCGGGGAATCATTGATTCGGTTCAGAAGTGAATCAGCAGCCATCTCGCGGTTGCCGGTGGTTGATTGGAAGTCATGCCTTCCCGCCTTGCAGTTCCGGCAGTCCATTCCACAGCTTGACCAATGCTCGCTGCGTTTCCCGCACTTCCTTCAACCCGCGTGCCGTTACGTGGAAGTATTTCTTGGCCCGTCCGCCCCGTTCAGCCGTGGGTTCGCCGAGTTCCGATGTTACGAATCCCTTGTCCTCCAGCCGTTCCAGTGCCGCATAGACACTGCCGACGGCGACATCCCGGCCGGTGCGGTTCTCGAGTTCTTCGCAAATCGGCACCCCATAGGCGTCATCGCCGAGGCGGATGAGCACCAGAATTACCATCAGTTCGAAGTTGCCCAATTGGTCGCGCTTGGTCATTTGTTCCAGGATAGCGAATAATTATTCTATCGCCTAACTCTTTGAGTTCTTATTGAGTTCGCCATCGAGGGGGCTATTGTTGGGCTGGAGTAGGGAGTGGGGCAGGGAACCACGAGCTTTCAGTTGGCGCGGTCAGTATGCCGATGAAACGCACATGGTACGCCAGCTAACACAGGCCGGCTAACGGGTTCGCAAAGAAAAGCCACGATTTAACGGATTAATTGTCTTGAATCCGTCCAAAGACGTTGTGGCCGTTGAAATGCACAAAGATGTAGGGCGTGATCCTACACGTGACTATTTATGCAAAAACAAAAAACAGTTCAAAAAGCAGTTATTGATGGCTCGAACGCAGCTTATCTTAAAGCTCCGCGCGAGCGAAAACCGAATATTCGGAATATTTCCGAAGTTGCCCGGGCCGTTGAGCGGAGCGGTCTGGTTCCGATCATCATCATTGATCCAGACATGCGGTCATTGATGGTCGATGTGGAAGAGTTTGAACGCCTCTTATCTGATAAGAGGACGATGCCTCTGCCGCCCGGCAAGGAGTTCAGCCGGTTTGTGGTTGAGGTTGCCGACGATGTCAATGGCGTCATTGTCTCCAACTACACGTACTCCGAACACTATGAAGACTACCCGTGGATTGAGGAACGGCGCATTCCAGTGGCCATTGTGAACTCCTCTGTGATGCTTTTAAGCGAAAAACTGAAACAGGCAAGTTAGGCGACTCCAAATTTCACTACCGGGCGGTGGGCATTCGCGTTCGTTGCGAATGGTTCCGGGGGTACCGGTGAGGACAGTTACTGCCGCCGCAGCGCCGATGCCGGATCGATCCGGGCGGCTCTTGCGGCCGGCGGGTAGCTGGCTTACGCTTATCCGGTTGATTCAGCAAGGCGCTATAAGTTGTGGTTTGTTTCTCCACTGCAGGCAATGAGCATCAAAAGCCTGTTCACGTGCAGTCAGACCGTCCCAAAACCGCACAGTGGAAGCCGTCCGGCAAGAAAAGACAAGCCATGGTTCAGCGGATTGAACGGTACAGGCTAATTCCGTCAGTTCTGGTCCAGCGCCAGGTTGAAATCGATCCGCCCCTGGCCGAGCTTAACGCCGGGATTGATCTGATCGATTTTGTGGATTTTGCCCTTGATTTGGTCTTTCTGGTTCTTCTTTACTCCCAGCGACGACCTCAGCAACGCTGCTTCTCCAGCTGCTAACGGTGCGGAGAACGATGTGCCGGAGACAACGGCGAAGTAGCCGCCCGGAAATGGCGCGATGATGGAGACCCCCGGGGCTGAGACATCGACGGAGTCGCCAGAGTCGGAGAACGGAGCTTTCAGGTCGATAAGATTCGTAGCCGCGACTGAAAGAACTTTATCGAACGCTCCAGGGTACTGGGACTCAACTATTCCATTGTTTCCAGCCGAAGCAGTCATCGTCACGCCATTCTTGTCGGCATAGTTCACCGCGTCTTTGATGACTTTCGACTGCGACAAAGTCCCGAAGCTCATATTGATGACGTCCGCTCCGTTATCGACGGCCCAGATGATGGCTTTTGCCACGGTGAAATCGTCGGTGTTGCCCTGGTCGTCAAAGGCGCGGATCGGCATGATCATCGCATCCGGCGCGACGGCGGCAAGGATTCCTGCAACGAGAGTCCCGTGTCCGTGGGCCGGATTCGTCGCATCCAGAAAAGTTGCCGACGACTGGTCCAGAAAAGTCGCGGAGGACTGATCCAGAAATGTTGCCGATGACTGGTCCAGGAAAGTGGCACTGGATTGATCCAGAAAAGTTGCCGACGACTGATCCAGAAAAGTCGCGCTCGACTGATCGAGAATATAACCGGAGGCGCGGCCGAGAACGAAGTCATAACCTGCAATGAGATGCCCACGCAATGACGGATGTGAGTAGTCGACGGCGGAATTGATGTCGGCAATGATGACGCCCTTGCCGGTTGATTTCGAGCGAGTCTGCGAGATGCCGAGCAACGTCAATGCCGGCTGAGCATAATACCAGTCCGGTGTGGTCCCTGGACGGACCGAAAGCACGCCGCCCTTGCCGGCACCATCTTTGACTGAGTTCGCGAAATCCATCGACAAGACACCCGTTACCGGATACTTGGGCGTCTGGCGGTTGAGATCCATTAAGTACGTATTGCCCGGCAGCGAATCCAGTACTTTCCCGTCGTACGCGGCAGCAATGTCTTTGAGATTGGCGCCATCGGCAACCGTCACGATCACCAGGTAGTCCGATGAGGCCATCAACCCCGTCGTCACCAGAGCGACAAGCAGGATCAGCAAAACAACGTATCTTAAAGTGCGTCTCATACCGCCGCCACTCCTCCTGAGTAGTCGCCGTCCTCAATAAAGCAGGTTATGCGATACCGATGTTATCGGCAGCGGCGATACGAAACTTTAGAAGGAATTTACTGTTTTCATAAATGACTCGCGTCATCTTTCTCACGCCCATTGCAGGCGTGTCTATGGCCGCGCGCTTTGCTGGAATTCAATGAAATACGCGGGTTACAGACCGAGCCTATAGTCGATTCGACAGTTTTGTCGCTGCCCAAGTGTCGTCCGGGAAGCCCCGGCGTTATGTGGGCAGGTCTGCCTCTGGCGAGAGCTGTTATTTCAGGTTCAACGCATTTGTCGGAAAATCGCTAAACGCTGAGCGAATACCTGCCCAATGATCGAAGGTTTGACTTCATACCTGTTTCTTCATCAAAATACGCCAGTGCGATCGGTGATTGCGGGCGGCTCAGTTGCCGCGTTACTCATAGCTACGCTTTACGCTCCCCTGTTTCACGTGCATGTGCATCAGGGCGAGGCGCCGCTGATCCATGCGCATTTGCCCGAAATCGTGCCGGCGGAAGACGAGAGTGTTGTCCACATGGAATCCTTCCACTCCCATGCGGCTGCCCGCTCGCTCGATCTGTTGACGACGACGGTTGTCCAACCGGTGCATCTCGATGCCGACATTGCTGCGTCTGCCGTCGAATTGAATCCCATTGTCCTTGCTCATGGTTATGTAGCAGCCGCGGAGCCGGTAGCGCACGGACCGCCCGACTCCGAACGCCAGATCCCCCGCGCTCCTCCTGCCTGACAACCTGTCGTCTCTGACGCGTAAGCGTCTGTCTATCACCAATTCAGGAAAGTTCTGTTCATATGGAAAACGTGTGCAAACGCATGGTGTTACTTGCCGGAATGATGATTGTGGCCGGTTCCGCTCTTTCCCAGTCGGCCACAGCTCCACTGACCTTAGAAAACGTTGTTAATGCTTATATTGAGAAGAATCTCGAATTGCAGGCTGCGAGATACCGGCTGGACTGGACGCATGCCGATCAGATTGCGGCGCGTCTCCGTCCGAATCCCGGGTTTACGTTCAGCGCCGAAAACCTCGCCTTCAATGGACCTACACCAACGAGCCAACTGTACCAGTTAACGGCGACTTACTCCGAGACGATAGAACTCGGGGGCAAGAGGGAGCTTCGAGAAAAGTTCGCCGATGCCGCAGTATCGGCCGCCCAGGCGCAATTTGCCGATACGATGCGGCGAGGAATCGCCGGGGTGAAGCGGCTTTACTTCGATGCGTTGCTGGCCCGCTACGATCTCGAAGTTGCCACGGAGAACCAGCAAACATTTCAACAGCTGGTTCAATTCAATCTGGCCCGATTCCAGCAGGGTATGATTCCCGAAGCAGATCTGATCAAGGTGCGGCTGGAGCGAATCAAAATCGATTCGGCCATCAAGGAAGCACAGCTCCATTTCCGGCAGGCCGTCATACGGGTTTTGGAACAAACCGGCGAATCTGCATTTCCCGGTAATCAGGATCTTCGCGGCGACCTGAACCTCAGTCTGTCGAGTCCCGCCATCGAGTCATTGAGGCAGGCCGCACTGACGCAGCGTCCCGACGTGCAGGCTGCAGATCGGGAGCTCGAAGCCGCCAACGCGCGGTTGGCGCTTGAAAAAGGCCGCAGCCACACGGACCTCATTCCGTATGCCGGATATAGACGGCTTGGTTCGGACAACACCATCGTGGCCGGCATTTCCATTCCACTGAAGACCCGTGACCATAACGAAGCCCCAATTGCTCGCGCAGAATCGGAGCTGAAAATCGCACAGAAGCAGGCTGAGATTGTGCGCAATCGCGTGCTGGCCGAAGTCGAGGCCGCGTACGAGGCATTTCAGACGACCCGGCAGCAGGTGGAAACGTTCAGGAATGAACTCCTGAATCAGGCAGATGAATCGAGATCGATCGCTCTTGCAGCGTACGAGCAAGGCGCAACCGAACTGCTGCCTGTACTGGAGGCACAGCGGACACGCGCGGACGTCCGCCATGAGTATTTCCGCACTCTTTTCAATTATCAAACCAGTCTCATTGACTTGACGCTCGCGGTCGGGCAGGAGATCCAATAGTGAAACCATTCAAGACATTTATTCTTTTCGCCGCCTTGATCGCGGTTCTCTCAGGATGTAATGGCGCTCAGAAAGCGGACAGTCGGGAAGAGACGAAGGCGGAAAAGCAGGATACCGTCAAACGGAATCCCACAGACGTAATCATTCCCGTCTCCGAACAGAGCGGAGTCATTGAAACTCAGACGGCAGAGTTGAGCAATGAACCTGAGGTCATCCGCGCACCCGGCAAAGTGGCTCTGAGCGATCGCGGCACATGGCGGGTAGGGGTTCGTACTGACGGAATGGTCATGGTAGTCGATGCTTCACTAGGCGACTACGTTCGTAAAGACCAGATACTTGCCCGGTACCATGCGGATGAGGTCCGGGATACGCGCGCCCTGTATCGCACTGCGGTATCCGAACGCGAACGCGCAGAGGCAGCCGTCGCCCAGGCTCAACGGAATTTCGATCGTGCCAGAACACTGCTGGACCTGAAGGCAGGTTCCGCTCAACAGGTCGAAATGGCGCGGCAGGACCTCGGCAGAGCGCAGTCGGAGGCCCGGAAGGCGGATATCGAAATCGAGCGGACCAAAGATCTTCTGGAAGATGATCTTCGCGTCCCTGCAGAACCGCCCGAGGGTGGCGACGAAACGGCAGATCTCGTGCCTATTCGCGCGCCGGCGGCGGGGTACATCATTCAAAAGAATGTGACCCCTGGCAAGACTATCGACCGAAACGCAGAGACGTTTGTGATCGGTGATCTGTCCCACCTTTGGGTGATTGCGTCGATCAACGAAAAGGACATCGCCGCAATGCATGTTGGTCAACACGCTACTGTGTCGATCAATGGCCTTCCAAACGACCACTTCACCGGCAAGCTCGCGAATCTGGGCGAGGAGTTCGATCCAGTGACGAGGTCGATGCGCGTGAGAATCGAACTGGAAAATCCGGGAATCCGGCTTCGCCCTGAAATGCTGGCCAGCGTGCAAATCGAAGCAGGTGGTTCAAAGCCTCAACTGGCTGTTCCGCTGGACGCTGTGCAGCAGGTCAATGACCAGGATGTTCTCTTCATCAAGAAGGCGGACGATCGCTTTGAAGTGCGGGCTGTGCGTATCAGTGAACCCGTCAACGGACGCGTTGTGGTCATGGACGGCCTGAAGGCAGGTGAAACGGTGGTAACACGCGGAGCCTTCATCGTGAAGTCGCAGCTCCTGAAATCGTCGTTGGAGAGTGAGTAGGTCTCAAATGTTAAACCGTATTATCGATACCACCATGGCTTTCCGCGGCTTCGTTCTGGGCGGTGCACTTGCGCTTGTCGCCCTGGGTGCTTATGCCCTGTATACGATTCCAGTCGAAGCATTTCCCGATCTTACGAATAACCAGATTGTCGTCGTCACCGATGCGCCGGCGTTTCCACCCACAGAGGTGGAGCAGCTGATCACGTACCCTATCGAGCGAGCCATGCTCGGACTCCCCAAAAAAGAGGAGGTGCGCTCGCTCTCAAAGCTGGGGCTGTCGATGGTGACGGTCATTTTTGACGACTCGGTCCCGATGTTTCAGGCCCGCCAGTTTGTCGCCGAGAGGCTTCAACAGATCGCATCGAGTCTGCCTCAAGGCATTCAGCCGGTTCTGAGCCCGCCCGCGACGGCCTTCGGTGAACTGTTCCAGTACACACTCAGCGGTCCATTCAACGCGATGGAGATGAAGGACATTCAAGACTGGACGATAAAGAATCAACTCCGGACGCTACCGGGCGTCAGCGACATCAACAGCTGGGGAGGCGAATCGAAACAATTCCAGATCAAAGTGGACCCCGTAAGGTTGGAGCAGTATGGTCTCACTCTTCGCGATGTCGCCACCAGAGTCGGGGAAAACAACCAGAATTTCGGGGGCGGGTATATCGAACACGCTTCGGAACAATACACGTTTCAAGGACTGGGGCGCGCCGCCGGCACTGAGGATCTCGGGAACATTGTCTTGAAGTCCAATCAGGGGACGCCGGTCCTCCTGCGCGATGTCGCGGAAGTCGTGGTCGGCGCCGCGCCGAAAAACGGAGCAACGCTGAGAAACGGAGAAACCGTTTCCGGTATGGTGATCATGCTGAAAGGCGAAAACGGCAAGCGCCTGATCGAACTCGTGAAAGAAAAGATCGCGACCATGCACTTGCCGGCGGGCGTAAAGATAACGCCGTTCTACGATCAGGCTTACGTCATCGACGGGACGATACATACCGTAGAGAAGAACCTGCTTGAAGGTTTCATTCTGGTAACCGTTGTCCTGCTGTTGTTCCTCGGCAATGTCCGGGCCGCTCTCGTCACGGCCGCAGTCATACCACTCTCCATGCTGATCAGCTTCATCGGTATGCGGTTTTTCGGGATCAGCGCAAACTTGATGAGCCTGGGAGCGATAGACTTCGGAATGATCGTGGATGGAGCCATCGTCATGATGGAAAACTCCGTTCATCGTATTGAGGAACACCACGGCACGGAATCTCCGATGGAGTCGATCCGCCGCGCCGCCAAGGAGGTTGCGCGGCCGATGTGCTTCGGTGTTGCAATCATCATTGCGGTCTATCTGCCGATTCTTTTCCTGGAAGGCCTTGAAGGCCGCATGTTCCGTCCGATGGCGATCACCGTTTGCGCAGCCCTGTTCGGATCACTGCTGCTCGCGCTCACCGTGGTCCCCGCATTGGCAACGTTTATCTTTCGTCGAGGCATTCGCCCAAGGTCGTCGGCTACAGGCGCCAGCGGTTGGATCGAAAAGCTGAACGACAGTTACGAGCGAGTGCTGACATGGGCGATGGAACACCGTTTATTCACAGTGAGTGTTGCTGTTCTGGTGCTGGGTGTTGCCATCGGCTCACTCTTCTTTATCGGCACGGAATTCATGCCGAAGCTCGACGAGGGATCGGTGTTGATCGAGACGCGCAAGCTTCCGGGTATATCCCTCACGGACTCCGTGGAGATCAGCAAGCGTGTGGAGAAGGTCCTGAGGGCAATGCCGGAGATTCAGGATGTCGTAATCAAGATCGGCCGCCCGGATTTCGCGACTGAAGCGATGGGTATTAACGAAGGCGATACATACGTACTGCCTAAACCGAAAGAGACCTGGACGCGCTTTCACACTAAAGAAGAGTTCATCGAGGCGATGGATAAGGAGTTGTCGAAAATTCCGGGGATCTCCCACAGCTTCACGCAACCCATGGCGATGCGGATGGACGAAACAATTTCAGGCGTTAAAGCGGATCTTGCGATCAAGATCTTCGGTGACGACTTCCATACTTTAAACGGACTGGCGGAACAGGCGCTGCGGATGGTTTCAGGTGTCCCCGGTTCGGCAAATCCTCAGATGGAGATCACGTCGGGAGTCGCCGAGCTTTCGGTGAAGGTAGATCGCGCGGCGTTAGCAAGGTATGGGTTGAACGTCTCGGATGTCCAGGAAGCGGTCGAAGCCGGTGGTTCTGGTGACGTCGTCTCAGAAGTGATCGACGGCCAGAAGCGATACACCGTCGCGCTGCGCCTTCCAGACCGCTATCGGACGGATCCCGCCGCCATCCGGCAGATCTCGCTTCGCGCACCCGGAGGAGAGCACCTGACGCTCGGGGACGTAGCGCGAATCGACGTGAGACGTGGCGCCGAGATCATCAATCGGGAAGAGGGACAGCGGCGCATCGTCGTCATGTCCAATGTGCTTGGCCGCGACCTTGGCAGTTTCGTCGCAGAAGTTCGTTCAAAGCTGGCAGGCATGCAGCTTCCTCCGGGCTATTTCATAGAATACGGAGGCCAGTTCGAAAATCAGGAGCGCGCGACACGCCGATTGATGCTGGTGATACCCGTCGTATTGGCCATCATCTTCACACTGCTCTACATGACGTTTATTTCTGTACGCCAGTCCGTTCTCGTGTTGATGAATGTTCCGTTCGCACTGGTCGGCGGAATTGCCGCGCTGTGGTTGCGGCAGATGAATTTGAACCTCTCCGCATCTGTCGGCTTCATCGCCCTGTTCGGTGTGGCCGTATTGAACGGCGTCGTGCTTGTCAGTTCGATAAATCAATTGCGCAACCGGGGTGATTTTCGAAGAGCAGTGATCACGGGAGCAAAACGGCGTTTGCGACCTGTGCTCATGACCGCTCTCGTTGCGAGCCTCGGGTTTATTCCGATGGCGCTGGCTACCTCCACAGGAGCAGAGGTTCAAAGGCCTCTCGCGACCGTCGTGATCGGCGGGCTCTTCAGCTCCACGATCCTGACGTTGTTCCTGATGCCGGTGCTCTACGAATGGGTATGCGCAGGGGAATCCACTCGCCGCGAAACCGAGTTAAATCCGGCCCCGCTTGTCGCGACGGAAGGATAGAACATCAATCATTGGAGCACTTGCACAGTCATTTTCTGGCCGGCTCACTACGAGGCGGTCACTGTCCTTGACGCAAGGGCAGAAACGGCGCCAAGCAAGATGTTATCGTCGGCCGGCTTGACCAGATAATGATCGAATCCTGCCTCAAGCGCCTGCTTCCTCACTCTGAGGTCGGAGATGCCGGTGAGCGCGATTGCCGGCATTTTAGACCCCATGGACCGGATCGTTCTCAAGAGAGAGATTCCGTCGCCCTGAGGCAGGGCCAGATCGCAAATCAACACGCTGGGGTGCTGTTTGACGCATATTCGAACTGCTTCTTCCGCCGATATTGCGGTATATACGCGGGCGCCTTGCATTTCGAAGAGGACCTTGAGCAGTTCAAGAGAGTCGATATAGTTATCGACGCAAAGAATGGAAACGTTATCGAGCCGGATGTCGTTCATTGACTTCTTGTCAGTCTTCGTTGGCACCTTAATGGACCTCGACTTTAGCGTTTGGCGGGGACCATCGTTTCAATTTATTGAGCAGCGCCTTATAGCAAATATTCATTCGCTTGGCTGCGAGTTTGCGGTTTCCCTGTGTTTCTCCGAGGACCCGTCTCACGAGTTCCTGCTCGGCTTTATCCGCCGCATTTGCTCCCACATTCAATAATGAATAGGCCTCACTCGAGGAGGATTCGACGGGCTGAGCCTGCTGAGCCTGCTGGGCCTCTTCATCCTCATCCACGAGTTCGGCAAGCAGCGCATGTTGATCCGGCAAAACCAGGAACCGCCGGATGCAGTTTTCCAGCTGCCGGATGTTGCCCGGCCACCGGTAATGAACAAAGCGATCCAGCAACTCCATTGGAAGCTCCCGGGCGCTCGAGTTGTATTGTTCGCGGTATTTATCGATGAAGAATCTGCAGAGGTCGGGGATGTCTTCTTTGCGTTCCCGCAGGGGCGGTAAATCAATCCGGATCACATTCAGGCGAAAATAGAGGTCCTCCCGAAACGTGCCCTCGGCCACCGCTTTTTCGATATTGATGTTGGTGGCGGCGATAATCCTGGCATCCACCTGCACCATTTTTCTGCCGCCCAGGCGGAAGAATGTGCCGTCCTGCAAGACGTGCAGCAGTTTTGCCTGGAGCAACGGGCTCATCTCGCCGATTTCATCCAGAAGTAACGTTCCACCGTTGGCCAGTTCGAATTTGCCTTGCTTGTCCGAAACCGCTCCTGTGAAAGCGCCGCGCTCGTAACCGAAGAGTTCCGATTCGAGCAGTTCATGCGGCAGGGCCGCACAGTTCACCTTTAAGAACGGCTTGTTCTGGCGCCCGGAATGTGCGTGCGCGTGTTTCGCCATGACTTCTTTGCCAACGCCGGATTCGCCTGCGATCAGTAACGGCACATCGGTATGGGCGACACGGCGCACGACCTCAGCGAGCCGTCGCATTTGAGGATTTCGGGTGATGAACCCCGCGGATTGTCCGGCGACGCCGGCCGCAGAAACTGTCTGTCGCTGCCTGACTGAGAAACTCTCCACAGCAGCCTCTATCGCTTGTTCAAGAGCGCTCTCGTCAAATGGCTTCAGCAGAAAATCGCACGCGCCGAGCTTCATGGCCTCGACGACGGTCCGGACGTGACCGGCGCCGGACAACATGATCACCGGAACATCAATTCCGATTTTTTTCATCTTGCCGATCAGTTCGATGCCATCGCTGTCCGGGAGAAGCACGTCCATTAGAATGACGGATGGCAGCGCCGCTCCGGATGTCAGGCGTGCCAGAAGTTGGTCACCGCGTTCTACTGCGTCGACGGTATAGGCTCGAGCGCGAAGCAGCGTCGCGACAAACTCTCTGAAATCGTGATCATCATCCACAAGCAGAACAGAAGTTTTATTCATTGCGTTTTAGCAAAGCACGTTCGGGGCCGTCTGCGCCCTATCGGCGCACTCGCCCATGAATGGCGCAGATTTGTTTGGGGAAATCGAGTTTTTGTCGCTAGTGACCTTTGGATGCACGGCCTGTACTTCTGAGGCTCATTCGCGACCATCTTTCCTGTTAGCCGGGATTTATTACCTCGCCGTGTAGGACATTTTCCGAGTCTGGCAAAACTCGACATAACTCGAGGACTTCCGGCGTGCCTAGCCCCGGAATGGATAAGCCATCCGTGGCTCATCCACAGTCGTCGGCAGCCCTTTCTTCTAACCTTTGCCTGTCGTAGAATGAAGTGTTTGTATTGCGTCCCAAGCCGAGGTAGCTCAGTTGGTAGAGCACTGGATTGTGGATCCATAGGTCAAGGGTTCGAGCCCCTTCCTCGGTATATGACCCGCGGGTGCTGAGATCCGCGGGTTCCGTGTTTCAGGAGAACTATTCATGAGTCTGGTCGAACCCCGTCTGTCACGGGGACTGCGAGATCTATTGCCGGAAGACACACTGGCCCGCCAGGCCATGATCGATGTGGTTCGAGGTGTCTACGAACTCTACGGATTTGTTCCGCTAATCACGCCGGCAATCGAATATCTCGATGTCCTCTCCGGTTCGGGAGGGAAGGAGATCCAGGAATCCATTTTTGTTGTGCGCAACCCGGAAGAAGAGGAACTCGGACTGAGGTTTGATCATACGGTGCCGCTGGCCCGCGTCATTGCGCAATACAAGGAACTGCCAAAGCCATTTCGTCGATACACCATCGGTCCCGTCTGGCGCGCGGACAAACCCGGACCGGGCCGCTTTCGCGAGTTCGTGCAGTTCGATATTGACTCCGTCGGCGTGCAATCCGAGATGGCGGACACGGAGATCATCGGAGGTATCTGCGACAGCCTGGATGCCCTGGGTGTTTCGAACTACCAGGTTCGGTTTTCCAGCCGCCGGGTGTTGAACCTTCTGCTGGCTTACGCCTCGATCACGCCGGAACGCGCTGTGGACGTGTTTCGCGTCATCGATAAACTGGAAAAGATCGGGGTCCCGAAGGTTCGCCTGGAATTAACGACCGGCTACACTGACGAATCGGGTGACAAAATCCCCGGGCTTGGCCTGACGGCAGCTCAGGTGGACCAGATCGAACAATTTCTGCAGATTCGCTCGGGCAGCAGATCCGAAGTCGTCAAGCAGCTGCACAACACCTTTGGCGTCATACCTGGCGCTGACGAAGAGATCGCGGTTCTCGAGAAAATGTCCCATTCCCTCGACGTTGCAGGCTACCACGATGACCGCGTGGTTATCGATCTCACCATCGCCAGAGGCCTGGCCTATTACAACGGGCCTGTCTTTGAAACGATCCTGATGAACGCGCCACAGTTCGGATCCGTCTTCAGCGGAGGGCGCTACGACGATCTCGTGATGCGCTTCCTCGGAGAACGCATTCCGGCGACCGGCGCATCGATGGGGGTCGACCGCCTGCTGGCGGCGTTGCGTTTTCTTGATAAGGTGAAAATACGGAAATCGACGGCAGACGTCCTCGTCACTACATTTGATCCGCAAATGAATGACGACTACATCGCGATGACGTTCGAACTGCGCCGGGCAGGCATCCGCACCGAGATGTATTTTGGTACCGATCGGGCGGGAAAACAGATCAAATACGCCGACAAGCTCGAGATTCCGGTTGTTCTTCTGTACGGACCCGACGAAAAGGCAAAGAACACCGTTACGATCAAGGATATGTCCGTTGGTCGCGCCCGTGCCCGCCAACTGACCGGCAGTCGCGATCAGTGGCTACAGGAACGTCCGGGCCAGTTCGAGGTCCCTCGTCAGAATCTGGCTGCCAGCATTAAGGAACTGCTGTTAAAGATCTCTGGAAACGCTGGAAAGTAGAGGCGCACACGGCCAGGAATGAAGTTGCCTCAATAGCGGCAACTTGAAACAAAAGCATTCATTCATGTCGCTGAAGACGCAGAAGCGTAAGGAGATAGATGTCTTCAGCGACAAGCCGATCGCCGTCATCTTCGGCCACGAAGAATTGAACGCCCTCGCGGACGGCGACTAAGCCGCGTCGAACTTAACCGCTCAAACCACGCGGCTGACCCACCAAACCAGGCGAATGTGAGGGCCAGCCGGGGTTAGTTATTTCCGTTCTTCAATCGGCTCTTTACGCGTCTTCTTACGGCTTCGCTTTCTTGCTAAAGCCTGTTTGATGCGCTTCTTTTCGCCGGGCTTTAAATAAAAGGAGTGGCGCCTGACCTCCTTAATAATGTCTTCCGTTTGCACCTTGCGTTTAAAGCGTCGCAACGCGCTTTCAATGGACTCGCCTTCATGTAGTCGAACTTCAGCCATCAACCGTCTCTCCTGAATCAAATGGGCAAGGATTATAGCAGGCGGATACGCCAGAAAGGATTCTTAACTCGTTGCCACCCAAGAATTAGTGTAACCGAATGTCTCCTGGTAGTGGTCTAGTTTGTGCACTACTTCTTTTGACGGAAATGAAGCGGATCCCGGAGATTCTGCAATTCGCGGTGATAGTAGAGCGCCGTCGGGCGGCGATCTCCCTTGAACCGCAGTTGCTTGAGGAATTCAATTTCCTCCGGAGTTGCATCGGCACTTAAAGAAGGATTCTTCAGAAATGCCCGCAGCCCCGGTTCTTGAGCGGGGGGTGATCCGGCCTCCGTCTCGGTAAACTCAAACCTCTTCACGCTGCCTGGAGCAATCTTGCGATTCAAGAAAATCTCCAGGCTGAAGGATCCCAGATCGAAGTCCCACGAGACGATCAGCGGATCGAAGAACGCCATGCAGGCTTCCGGCGTTATATTGAAAACGTCCGCATCCAGAAACTCGAGAACCGCAACGCGCATCTGTTTGTAATTCCGGTTGCTCTCTCGCGCTACGATGCGGAGCCAATTCTCACGTCCCAGTTCCTCCCGGACTAACACCTTGAGGACATCCAGGAGCTTCTGAGTGACGAGCCGTTCAAGCTCGCCAAACGCCTCCTTCTCGAAAATGGCACGAATTTGTGTTCGTTTCGACGGCTTGCATTTTTCAAGAAGCAGTTCTCGAACCTCTTTGAATAGCGGCAGAGGCGAGCTCTGGATCTTTTTTTTGAGTTCCTCGCTCCTCTGGAGATCAGCCAGACCGGCGAGTTTGCCCGGGGGCAGTTTGAGGGCCTGACCGAGCTTGTCGTAAATGTCGGTCCGCTCCGGAGCGGGAGGCATCTTCTTCCGGGTTAATAACTGGGAAATGTAGGACTCTGTGACTTCTGCAGCATCGGCCAGATCGCGTTGCTCCAGGCCCAGCTCGATCAGCTTCTGCTGAATCAATTGAGATACGTCCATCTTTACTCCAAGGTGTCTGACGACTTAACCGGCAGGCTGCTGCCGAACTGCCGTTAACACTTTACGGTAAAGTACTTCTTGGACATCCTCTCGAGCGTCGATCGTATGAGATTGCGGTTGGGTTCAAACAGCCCATGCGGAATCCGCGGAGGTAAGGAATCAATACCCTTGGCCTTATCTTGCAGCATTCTGGCGTAGCTGACCGCGTACTCATGCGCGACAGTATCCGAAATGCCTTCACAGTACAGGATTGCTTCGCCATTGAATTCCAGGACGGCGGCGGCGAGTTCTGCGTTGAACTGCAGACTCATCTTTCACGTGCTCCAGCATGCGTCGCCTGAGCACGGTTTGTTTTTGCGTAGCAGCGCTGATGGTAGGTCTTGCTCTTCACTGCGACCCGTTCTTCATTCGGAGCGATCCGAATCGAGCAGGAGTCACACCACACGCGAAACTCCGCGACGACTTTGACGGTAAGCTTATCTGCTTTCATTCCTTGCCCCTCGATGCCGTTACGGCAAATGGTTTCTTTTGAAAACGTGAAATCATGGCTGTACTGTAATCCGCTTGATGCCGGCATTCCTCCAGCAGGCAGGTCAACAAGAGCTTACCCGCCGCTGCGGGCCGGGCTTCTCCGTCGGTATGGTCCAAAGCAAATAGAATCGGTGTACCGCATTTCCCGCAGTGCACGCCCAGGTACCATCTTGTGTCGGCTTTGGACCAATTGGAGATCCGCATCAGGACTTTGTGACCGGTAACACCGAAGCCTTAACCATAATCGGTCCATTATAACACCTTTAGGCCATTACGGCCGGCGATATATTTACCCGGAGTGGTTAAGTTCTGTCGAAGCCGTAATGCAAATTGACCGCGGTCTTTTGAACCGCGTTACAATCCACGCCATGAATATTTCGAAAGCTGATGCCATTGCTCACCTTGCAAAATGGTTCGACGCCGGTGCGCCGGTGCGTGCGACGTTCAGAACCATATCCGGGGACTCCTTTATCGTTGGAAAAATAAAAGAACTGAGCCCCGCGGCTATCACAATTGCAGGTACGGGCTGTGAGATGAAGCTCCATTTCAGGGCGACGTCGGAATATGACTACAAAGACAATCGGCAACCTGCAAGCGAAGACAACAAAAAAAGGGAGAGCAAGTATCCTACGGTGATCGACGTGAAATTCAGCAATGGCGACCACCTCGATGTGCAGGAGTTTTTCGAAGATTAGTCGGTGTCCTGAAACCGTGTTGGGAAAAAAACGCGCGGCCATGAGACCGCGCGTCGTAACGAGGGCTACACGGCCATGGGCGTAACCGAATCGCTCCAGTTGGAGTAACCGGCTCTGGTCACCGCACGAACCTCAAACACATAGTTCGTGCCGGGGGGGCAAACCGGTAATGGTCGTCGCCGGCCGCAGAAAAGCCCCCGGCTGGCTCACTCATGTCATGGGATTGCCGCCGGCAACTACCTGCGCCCACCGAACTTCGGATCTATGGACAACAACCTGAAAACGGGAGCGGGGCAAATTCCCAACGGGAAAGCTATGGCGATTGAAATAACCGAAGTCGGCCCGGATCGATACCGGGATTTTTTGCGGCCCATCCACACGAACTTTGGGATTGCGAGTGACCTCGAGAGGAGCGAACGTTTTTTTCGTCTGCCTGAGCTTACGAGGCGCATCGCCGCGTTCGATGGAAGCGAAATGGTGGGTTCTGCGGGTTCGTTCCATTTCGAGATGACCACTCCGGGAGGATTTGTGAAGACCGGCGGGCTGACCGTGGTAGGAGTGCTTCCAACCCACCGCCGGAACGGAATACTGACGAAGATGATGCGCAAGCACCTGGAGAATGTGTGTGCGGATGGACAAGCGATTTCCGCGCTTTGGGCCTCGGAGGCACCAATATATGGTCGCTATGGATACGGGCTCGCGTCGTTCTGCGGTTCCGTTAATATCGAGCGTGACCGGTCCAGTTTCGCTGCACCAATCGAGCGCAAGGGAAGAGCTCGTCTTTTGAATGAGGATGCGGCTGCATCCCGTTTGCCGGTCATCTGGGATTGTGCGCGCAGGAGTACTCCCGGGATGCTGGCCCGTTCGGAAATCTGGTGGCGCCTGCGCAGGCTCTCGGATCCGGGGTGGGTCAGGAAGGGTCGAGGGGATCTCCAGCGCGTCGTGCTGGAAATCGATGGCCGTGACGAGGCTTATGCTCTCTACCGACTGGCGTTCGATCTGCATAACGGTATTATCGCGAGTCCGGTGGAGGTTATTGAGGCAATCGGGACGACTGCGGAAAGCACGGCGCTTATCTGGAAATACTTGTTCGAGCTTGATGTCGTCAAAACTATTCGAGCGTCGCTGCTGCCGGTCGATCATCCGCTGTTCCTGCTCCTCGCCGAACCACGGAGAATGGGGTTCACAATATCCGATGCACTCTGGCTGCGGATCGCCGACGTGGCAGCAGCTCTGGCGGCCCGGACGTATGCGCGGGAAGATGCAATAGTGTTCGACCTCGAGGATCGTTTCTGCCCCTCGAATTCAGGGCGTTATCGACTCGATGGCGGAACGCGCCGAACCGAACGGACCAGCGAATCGCCTGACCTTCGTCTCACGGTCGAGGCACTCGGCTCCGCCTACCTCGGTGGTATTTCTTTTACGCGTTTGGCGCTCGCGGGCAGTGTGGTGGAACTGCAGAATGGCGCGCTCGATCGAGCGGATGCGCTCTTCCACTCTCCTCGAGAGCCGTGGTGCCCCGAAATTTTCTGAACGACGCCGGAGCATAAGCCGCGAATTGAACGAATTTAACGAAACTAGTTCCTAAGGAGCTACCAATGATCCATGTCCGCGAACCGCTTCTCAACCCAGTGCCCATTGTGGAACTGCGCCCTACTCAGATTACCGTGGGGATGCGCGAGGTCATGGCAAAGCGTAAGCACTGGCGGCGCCACAGCAGGAAAAAGAATGAAAAGGCGGCCGAATTTCTGGGCAGACACATGATTCCCGTCATCCTCGGCCCTAAGGAGCGCCATTACATTATCGATCATCACCACCTTGCTCGTGCGCTGCATGAGGAAGGCGTTGAACACGTGCTGGTCAGCGTCGTGGCTAACCTCAGCAAGCTCGATCTCGATGGCTTCTGGGTCGTTCTGGACCATCGCAGCTGGATGCATCCTTTCGACGAACAGGGCCGGCGGCGTGCTTACAAGGATATACCCAAGTCGGTGAGCGACCTTGTTGACGATCCGTTCCGCTCGCTCGCGGGCGAGTTGCGGCGCGCCGGGGGATTTGCCAAAGACACGACGCCCTTCAGCGAGTTTTTGTGGGCAGATTTTCTGCGCCGTCGGCTGAACCGCAAGTCCGTCGATACCGATTTCAACCACGCATTGGAAGACGCATTGAAGCTGGCCAAGAGCGAGGACGCCGATTACCTTCCCGGGTGGTGTGGTCCTGTGCCGGAGGATTGAAGCAAAGCGCGCGGTCATAGACCAGACTTGTCCAAGACAGAATGGACGGGGAGCCGCAAAATAGTGCCTTGTAAAGGTTTACACCTGGTTTGGCTGCAACGCGTTGGCCATTCCCCGCCTAAGTTAGGCGGGGTGCCTTCGCGCAGCGAAGGCGGGGCGGTCTGTTCAAAGAATTAGGCTTCGCCCTATCGGGCTCGCGCTCCGCGCCGCCCCAGCCTCGCTGCGCGAGGGCATCCCCGCCTTACTAAGGCGGGGACTGGCAGACACCAACCGGGGCATCCATTCTTGTTTTGGACAGCTCTGGTCATAGACCGCGCCTACAACCTACACAAAAAGCACAAACCTAAGTGACGAATGAAATGGCAACAATCATCGTCGATCGCATTGCCTTGCCGTCTTTGATTGCCGGAGTGAATGTCCAATGCCGGACACTTTGTCGAGCCAGTTCCGCTGTGGTTCGCACATCGTTGATCAGCCGCATCCGATGAATCTGTCCCGCGTCGTCAATCTCCAAGTCAAAGACAACAACGCCGGGATTCAGGAGCCGGGCGACTGGCCATTCGGGATCGAGAATACTGATTGGTAACGCCGAGTGATCGCCTTCCGGGATGTCCGGCCTTGTGAAACCGGCGGGGGGCCCACCGGCGCCGAAATTCAAGGCGGCCGGCGGCCGGAACATGAAAATGACGCTGACTTCGCTCTCCACCACCCGGCCATTGATCCGCGCCGGTTCGAATTGCCAACCCGACATGATCCCGAGAGCCTTCTCGGTAAACGAGGGAGTGCCTTGCAGCGCGCGGACCCCTTTGACGGCTCCGGTGGTGTCGACGTGTGCCGTTGCAAGGACGGTGTCACCGGATTCAGTGGTGCGCTGGTCCGGGATGGGCATCAATGGCTTAAGGCGGGGAGGCTGGTAGCCAAGGGCGGCCACGAGTAAGAGTTGCAGTAAACACGTCGGGTACGGCACAGGATCATTATGTCTCGAAAATGCGACGGGATATAGATACGGAAACACAAAGGCACGGAGGCATTGTGTTCCGCTGCCGATCCCGGCAGACTGTCTGAAAATGGGGCGGCTTGTCATTTCACTCTCGGCGGCGGATCGGTTGCAGGCAGCGGCGGAATTTCTCCGCTCATTTGCCGGCCGCGAGGTTCTACTCCTGTCTTCGACGCGGACTGCTGCGGATGAACTGTTGCGTAATATCTGCGCGCAATCCGGTTCCGTATTTGGTGTGCATCGTTTCACGGTGCCCCAATTGGCAATCGAGGTGGCGACGCCACGCCTCGTCCAAAGAACCCAAACTGTTCTTGGGGGCGTAGCTGTCGATGCTCTGGCCGCGAGAGCGGTTTATACCTGCAAGAAGCAAAACGAATTGAGCTGGTTTGAGCCTGTTTCGCACACTCCCGGCTTCTTCCGCGCCCTGGCGTCCACCATTACCGAATTGAGGCTGAATGGTGTGGACCTCGAACAGTTAAAGAAATCGGGGCCGGCCGGGCACGATCTGGCAAACCTCTTGAGACAGTACAGTCTTGATCTCGAAGAGAGCAAATTAGCGGACCTGGCCGCTATATTTGAGGTCGCGAACGTTGCGGTTCAGAGTAGCGAAGGCGCATTCAGCAAGTGGCCTGTTCTCTTTCTCGACATCGTGCCAATGGCTGCGCTCGAACAGGAATTCTTGAGGGCTCTCGCCGGTCAGGCCGCGGAAGCCATGGCGACGGCGCACAGCCGGGATGAAGATTCAGTACACATATTCTCCAGGCTTCTCGATGTGGAGCCAACGTTTACCGGGCAAAACGAATCTCACACCGCAATAGACCGGCTGAGGGCGCATATCTTTCAAACGGCCACACCGCCGGCAGGCAGGATGGATGGAACGGTCGGCTTCATGTCGGCTACGGACGAAAGCAGGGAGTGCGTCGAGATCGCCCGGTCTATTCTTGGCGCCGCCCAGACTGGTGTGCGGTTCGATCAAATGGCGGTGCTGCTGCGGAATCCGGATCTCTATCAGCCTCTCCTGGAAGACGCATTGCGGCGCGCCGGAGTGCCGGCGTTTTATACACTCGGGACCAAGCGGCCGAATCCCGCCGGCCGGGGGTTATTGGCGCTGCTGGCATGCGCTTCCGAGAAGTTATCGGCGACGCGATTCAGCGAATACCTTTCACTGGGGCAAATCCCGCAGATCGAAGACCCGCCACAGCCTGCGCCGGAGCCGAAGTGGGTGCCGGCGCAAGGTGAATTGTTTCCAGCAGTCGCTGCAGGTGCGGTCGATGAGCTCACGACTGTTGAAGAATCAGCGGAAGATGCGCGGCCGCAGACCGCGCCTGCAGGGCCGCGGCAATGGGAACGGCTGCTCGTCGATGCTGCCGTCATCGGCGGGCACGATCGCTGGATTCGGCGGCTGAAAGGCCTGGAGAAAGAACTGCAAAAACGCATGCTGGAACTCGGAGGCGACGACGACGCCACGCATCAAAGGCTGGAGCGGGAGTTGCGGCAGCTTCAAGACCTTCAAAAGTTCGCTCTGCCGATTATTGCGTTTCTGGACCGGCTACCGGTCGCCGCAACCTGGGGCGAATGGCTGGACTGGCTCGAGCAACTCGCGGCCATGTCTTTGCGGCGGCCCGACGGTGTGTTGATCGTGCTCGCAGAACTGCGGCCGATGGCGGGTATTGGACCGGTCCGGCTGGACGAAGTGCGGGAAGCCTTATCCGACCGTCTCAGTTTTCTACGCACGGAGTCGACGGAACGACGATATGGAAAGGTATTCGTGGCCACGCCTTCTGAAATCCCCGGAATGTCGTTTGAACACGTTTTCCTTCCGGGTCTCGGCGAGGACATTTTTCCGAAGAAATCATTCGAAGATCCTCTTCTATTGGACGCGGTTCGTTCTGAAGTCAGTCCGTTTCTGGCAAATCAGGAGACGCGATTTGCCCGTGAACGCCTGTTGCTGCACGGCGTGGTGAGCGCAGCGTTGTCGCGATTGTGGATTTCGTACCCGAGAATGGATCTGCGGCAGGGACGAGCGCGCGGACCATCTTTCTATGCGCTCGACGTGCTACGCGCAGTGACCGGAAGAATTCCGCAATTGCGTGAACTTCAGCAGGACGCAGCCGAAGCGTCGCAGTCCCAGATCGGCTGGCCTGCTCCACGCGATCCGGGCGTTGCCATCGATGATGGGGAATTCGATCTGGCCGTCATCAGTCAGGCACTGCGGGCTCCCGACAGAGCGGCAGGCTGCGGGCGCTACTTGATGGAGGCGAGCGAAACGCTGGCCCGCTCGTTGCGCGCGCGCTGGTCGCGATGGGATAAACGGTGGTCACCGGCAGATGGGTTGATCGTCAATGACAATGATCCTGCAATGGTGGCGTTGGCCGAACAGCGGCTCTCGGCGCGGCCTTATTCGGCAACGGCGCTGCAGCACTTCGCTGCGTGCCCCTACCGGTTCCTTTTAAATGCCATATACCGCCTGCAGCCGCGGGAAGAAGCGGTTGCTCTGGAACGTATCGATCCGCTGACGAGAGGGAGTCTTTTCCATACGTTGCAATTCCGATTGTTTCTGCGCCTGCAGTCGCTCGATCTGTTGCCGATCACGGAAGAGAACTATATGACTGTGTACCCGGTCGCCGATGAGGTGTTAAGCCAGGTCGCCGAAGCTTATCGCGAAGAAATGGCTCCTGCCATCCCGAGAATCTGGGAGGCTGAAGTGGAAGAGTTGCGCTGGGATATGCGTGGTTGGATTCGGCACGTGGCGTTTTCTCCCGGCGCTTCCGGCTGGAAGCAGTCCTGGTTCGAACTCGCGTTTGGATTACGCTCCGGCGAGGATCGGGATCCTCGCAGTTCGAGCGACGCCGTCAAGCTTCCCAACGGACCGGAGCTTCGGGGATCGATTGACCTGATCGAGGAAAATGCAGGACACCTCCGGATCACCGATCACAAGACCGGCCGATCGCCGGCCAAGCGCATCGAATATCTGGGCGAAGGGGAAGTTCTTCAACCTCTGTTGTACGCCCAGGCGGCTGAAGCACTGCTTGGTAAGCCCGCGGACTCGACGCGTCTGTTTTACTGCACCGAGCGCGGTCATTACCGGACCGTCGAAATTGCGGTTAACGATGAATCCCGCGAAGCCCTGGCGACGGCATTCAACACGATCGATCAATCCATCGCGTCCGGCTTTCTGCCGGCGGCTCCGCGCAAAGGCGCCTGCGAATATTGCGATTACCGCATTGTCTGCGGTCCTTACGAAGAGCTGCGGGTTCGGGGAAAACAAGAAGAGCGGCTGAGCCTGCTCGCGGAGCTTCGCGGCATTTCATGATATCCGGACTCGATCAGGACAACTCGGCGCGGCAGCGGATTCGAGAATCGCTCGATGAAAGTCTGATTGTCGAAGCGGCAGCGGGCACGGGAAAGACGTCCGAACTGATCCGGCGTATTGTTGGAATTCTTCGCACGGGACGAACGACCGTTGATCGGATCGTTGCCGTCACGTTTACACGTAAAGCTGCCGGCGAGCTTCGCCTGCGCCTGCGAGTCGAACTTGATAACGCGCGCGTGGCTGCCGTGGACCCCCTCGAGAGCCGTTGTCTTGAAAATGCATTGGCAAGACTCGAAGAGGCGCATATCGGGACCATCCATTCGTTTTGCGCCGAAATTCTGCGCCAGCGTCCCGTTGAAGCCCGGATCGCGCCCGGGTTCGAAGAAATTGATGAAGTTCAGGCGGCGCGGTTTTACGGCCGGGCATTCGACATCTGGATTCAACGCAACCTGCAAGTCATGCCCGAAGGTTTACGCCGCACGCTCAGCCGGGCATCGATCGAGAATCCAAACGATAGCGATGGGCCGCTGGAACGCCTTCGAAGAGCCGGAGCGATGCTTGTGGAGTGGCGCGACTTCCGGAGGGCATGGCGGCGTGAGGTGCTTCAACGGGAAACGCAGATCCAGCGTTTGACGGACCGCATTGCGGATCTGGCCCAGATCGCTTCGGAGTGCACGGTTTCCGGTCATCCGGTCCGCAAGCATCTCCAGACTGTGGTCGATTTTGTTGCGAGGCTCCGCCGGTCGCAGGAAGCCGGCCGTTTCGATCTCGACGACCTCGAGGCGCAATTGATTCGCTTGAGCAGCGACATCGCCGAACGTCACAACAAAGGTAACAAAAACTTTTCGGCACGGTATTCGAGAGACGACGTCATCGGCATCATGAATGGCCTCGCCGAAGAACTGACGGATTTCGTGCGGCGCGCCAACGCGGATTTAGCTGCACTGCTGCAATCCGAGATGCAGGACTTGATCGACCTGTATGAAGACATGAAGTCACGCTCCGGCAAGCTGGATTTCGTCGATCTTCTGACCCGCACACGAGATCTGATCAAAGAGAATGCTGCCGTCCGGGAGCTGCTCCAGACCAGATTCACGCACATTTTCGTCGATGAGTTCCAGGATACGGATCCGGTGCAGGCGGAGATCCTCATCCTGCTTTCGTCCGGCGAGCCGGCTCAGGCCGATTGGTATCAAGTCCGTCCGGCGCCCGGAAAACTGTTTGTCGTCGGCGATCCAAAGCAGTCGATTTATCGCTTCCGGCGGGCGGACATCATCCTTTATCAAGCGTTATGCGAGCGGTTAAGCGCGCAGGGCATCGCAATTTTGCAACTCAGCCGCAGTTTTCGCGCGGTGCGGCCGATCCAGGATGTGGTGAATGCTGCGTTTGCCCCCGAAATGCTGGCCAATCAGGATACGGGCCAGCCAGCGTACGTTCCACTCGAAGAGTTTTCGCCTGCCGGCGATCAACCGGGTGTGGTCGTTTTGCCGGTGCCGAGTCCATATGGCATGCGCGAAGTCACGAAAAGCGCCATTCTCGGTTCGCTTCCAGATGCCGTCGCTGCCTATGTCGACTGGTTACTCCGGCTCAGCGGGTGGAGAGTGCGAAGTGTTGATGGTTCCGGCGAACTGGTTCCGATTGCGTCGGAGCACATTGCAATTTTGTTCAGGCGTTTTATGTCGTTCGGCACGGACGTCACTCGCGATTACGTTCATGCGCTGGAAGCGCGGAGTATTCCGCACCAGCTCTGGCAGGCCCGCTCGTTCCATCAACGCGAGGAGGTGGAATCGCTGCGCGCCGCACTGAATGCCATTGAATGGCCCGATGATGAGTTATCCGTATTTGCGACTCTGAAGGGCGGTCTGTTTGCCATTCCTGAAACGGTGCTCTTCCGCTATCGCCATGGCATCGGGTCGTTTCATCCGTTCCGGCCATTGCCGGACGATTTGCACTCGGACTTCAAGCCGGTTAAGGAGGCGCTGGAGTTATTGGCGGATCTCCACCGCCGTCGCAACTGGTCTTCGGCGGCTGAAATCGTCAACACCTTGCTGGAGGCGACGCGTGCGCATGCGGCTTTTGCCCTCAGGCCGTCCGGGAATCAGGTGCTCGCGAACGTTTATCACGTATGCAACCTTGCGCGCGCGAATGAGCAGCGCGGCGGTTATTCGTTTCGCAGTTTCGTCGAACAGTTGAACGAAGAATCGGAGCGGGAAGACAGCGGCGAAGCACCGATCCTCGAGGAAGGATCGGAAGGTGTACGGATCATGACAGTACATGCGGCCAAAGGGCTGGAGTTCCCGATCGTTATTCTTGCCGATATGACGGCAAATGCCGCCCAGCGTGAACCGGACAAACATATCAATGCCGCGCAGAACCTGTGCGCTCTCCGTCTGATGGGTTGTTCGCCGTGGGAGTTGATCGAGCATCAGGATGAGGAGCACAAACGGGACCTTGCGGAAGGGGTGCGGATTGCTTACGTGGCGGCCACTCGTGCGCGCGACCTGTTGGTGGTTCCGGCAGTCGGGGATGGCCCGTTTCAAAAGGGATGGTTGGCGGCATTGAACAAGGCGATATATCCGCCGGCATTCGGCTATCGCAAGTCTCAAGAGGCGCCGAAGTGTCCGGCGTTTGGTGAAGTCACGGTTCTTTCGCGATCGTCGGATTATGAAGGGCCGGAGGAACGTTCGGTTCGACCAGGGCTTCACAACATCGATGGATGCGCGTCTCCGGTCGTATGGTGGGATCCTTCAATCCTCAATCTGAAAGTCCAGGCGAATTTCGGGTTACGGCAGAAGGAGATCCTGGCGGAAAGCGGCGGGGAAGCGCAGCGCGGCCGGGAACAATACGAATCGTGGCAGGCTGCGCGCCGGGAATCGCTGGATCGCGGACTGCGACCGGGCGTGAACGTATTCCTTGCCACGGATGGTGTAGAACCGCCCCTGGGCTATTCGGACCGTGTCCAGGTTGAACGCGTGGGCCGCGCCTCGCGGCGTCCTAAGGGGCCTCGGTTTGGCAGTCTCGTTCACCTGATCATGCGCGACGTTCAGTTTGGCGCGGATTATCCGTCGATCCTTCCGATTGCGGAGACTCATGCCCGTCTTCTCGACGCGACCCCCGACGAGGTGAAGGCTGCCGCCCAAACGGTCGTCGAAGCGTTGCGGCATCCTCTGCTTGAGCGGGCTCGCCAGGCCGCTCAGCGTCATCGGGAACTTCCGATATTAATAAAGGATGATCTTATTGGATTGCTCGAGGCCGTGATCGATCTGGCGTTTCTGGAAGATGATGCGTGGATCGTCGTTGATTTTAAAACCGACGTGGAAGACGCGCAACGACTGCCGAAATACCGGCGGCAAGTCGGCTGGTATGTTCATGGCCTGGAGAAGGCAACCGGCCAACGGGCCCGAGGTTACCTCTTGCACGTTTAGCCAGCCCGGCCGGGATGCGGATTCGGATAAGCCACGGATTGAACGGATTTAACGGATGGGCGCATTCACGGCTGTTTAATGCGCCCATCCGTTAAATCCGTTCAATCCGTGGCTTATCAACGTACAAGGCTTAGCGCGTTTCGCGATAGACGCACTCTCTGGCGGTCAATTCCTTTTTGGCATCAAAGCCAGCTACGCAGTCGATGTAGAAAGTTGCCTTGAGTTGCTCAACGGAACCCGGCTTGTTGTCCTTGCTGTGACCGTAGAGAAACTTCGTGCTCGAATTCCATCCAACCAGCCGGGTCGCCGCGCCACTGCGGATCGTGATCATCGATTTGTCTTTGCTGATATCCACGACGGTGCCCTGGATGTTCTGCCCGCCTTTGTCGACCTTCGCCTTATCCTGCGCCGAAACATTCGGCAACATCACTGAACCGGCCAGAACCAGGACCGCTGCCAAACCAGTTAATCTAGCGCTCATGTGTACTCCTTACGTGAAGTGTGGGCGGCCAATTCCGCCTCTTTGATTTGTTTGAATCTGCGTCACTATCTCTTAAGGCGTGAAGTGCGGTGGGAAAGTATCACGGTGAGCGTTATTAATTTGCCAATTCGGGGTTTTCGTGTTGAACGGAAATGACGGTGTGTCCGTAGACGCTTTGTTGATCGCCACATTTTGGACAGGCGACAGTAGCCATTTCATCCGGCCTCAATGGATCAAGTTCGGACAGAACTTTGATACGCAAGCCACACTTACACAACCAACTGGACGCTGCGCGCAACGCTTTTCCCTTTCAAAAGCACAAGACGAGCGCGGCATTTTTGCATGGAACGGCTGGAAATACAAGGCACTGGAAAACAGCACGGAAGTGCAAGGACATCAGGTAGTTGCGGACTTTTTCGGTTGACGTTGCCGGCGGATCGCTGTACGGTGCAGCGACACTCCAGGTGAGAGGCAGGTGCGAATGGCCGTTTCGGCAGTGGACGTCGTCAGCGAGGCGTTCGAGCATACAAAGCAGCAACTGTTCAAGCCATTCCGTCTGGGTCAGTGGACAAGGCTTGGCATCGTAGGCCTGCTGGCGGGCGAGATCACTTCAACCGGCGGCTGTTCCACGAATTACCGCGTTCCGGCGATACCGCGCAGCGGAAGCGGGCAGGCCTTGATGTTTCAAGCGGCGCTGGACAGAGGGCCGTTGATGATTGCACTGATCGCCATGGCCATTGTGTTTGGTCTGGTTCTGCTGGTGGCGTTTCTGTACATCAGCAGCACGATGCGCTTCGTGCTCTTCGACAGTGTTGTGACTAAAGAATGCCACATCCGGAGGTTCTGGAGGCAGCGCACGGAACCAGGGTTTCGCTATTTTGTGTGGCAGCTGGTCGTCGGACTGATCAGTCTTGCCGGCGTCGCAGTACTCGTGATCACCGCTGCTATTGCCGGTTTCGCCGCCGGATGGTTGCGTGCTCCGCGCGAACATCTACTTCCATTGGTTATCGGAGGCCTCGTTTTCCTCATTGTTCTGGCAGTATGGCTTTTGGGGTCTCTGCTCATCCATGTCCTGACCAAGGATTTCGTTGTTCCTCAAATGGCCGTGGACAACGTGACTCCGCTTGAAGGGTGGCGCAGGCTGTGGACGATGATGGATTCCGAAAAGGGGCGATTTGCCGGCTATGTTGGCATGAAGGTGCTGCTGAGCATTGGAGCCTTCATCCTGTCGAGTATTGCCGCCCTGATCGTGATACTCGCCATTCTCGTGCCGGTGGGAATTCCAGCTTTTATCGCCTTCCTGGTGGCGCGGGCAGCGGGTGTCGGCTGGAATGTGCTGACATTAGGACTGGCCATCGCCTTGGGAACAGCCACACTGGCGGTATGCCTCTACGCGGTTTTGCTGATCACTGTCCCGTTAACGGTATTCTTTCCGGCATACTCGATGTATTTCTTTGCAGCGCGGTATCCCTCGCTGAATGCCATTATGAATTCGAAATTGTAACGTTCTGATGAATCACAGAGAGACTATTGAATCCAGAGGAGGGGCTATGCGTGAAAGAGTGTTGCTCATTATTCTGCTGTTGGCGGGGATCCCGGTATCCGGCTTCGCTCAGCTTTCGCCGTCGGCGAAATGGGCTGCGGAGATGGCTGCGCAGTACACGGTGAATGCAAACCTGACATATCGAACGGCAAGCAATCAACAACTCAAGATGGACGTCTATTATCGTCGCGGCGTCACGACGCCTCAGCCGACACTGGTCTATATGCATGGCGGCTTCTGGGTGGCGGGCGTCAAAGAAACGGCAATCACGGCGCTCGTGCCATGGCTGGAGATGGGATGGAATGTTGTCAATGTGGAGTACCGGCTCGGTGTCGCCACCGATCCGACCACGTTAGCACCAGCCGCCGTCGACGATTGCTTCTGCGCCTTGCGTTTTGTCGCGGCGCTGCCGGCGAATTACAACATCGATAAGACGAGGATCGTCGTTACCGGCGAGTCTGCCGGCGGTCATCTCGCACTGTCGATGGGTATCATTCCGGAAAGCGCGGGTCTTGGAAGGGAATGTGCCGGTGAGGCGGCGCCGCCTGCGCCGCCTGCGCCTGCAGGTGCGCGTGGTGGTGCCCCGGCGGCGGCACCTGCTGCCGCTTCGCCTGCGGCGCTTCCACCAGTTCCGAAGGTTGCAGCGGTCATCAACTGGTTTGGCATTACCGATGTTCCGGACGTGATCCAGGGACCGAATCGACAGGCTGCTGCCGCGCGCTGGTTCGGAGAGATGACGAATGCCGTGGATGTCGCAAAAAAAGTGTCGCCTTTGACGTACGTCCGGGCCGGGCTGCCGCCAGTGATCACGATTCACGGTGATGCAGACAAGACGGTGCCGTATCCGGAAGCCGTCCGCCTCCATGAAGCAT
The DNA here is from genome assembly GCA_963738025.1 of uncultured Acidobacteriota bacterium. Taxonomy (GTDB): domain Bacteria; phylum Acidobacteriota; class Terriglobia; order 20CM-2-55-15; family 20CM-2-55-15; genus 20CM-2-55-15. Next base: position 38,941 of record CAVTWA010000011.1, read on the forward strand.
TAGCAAAGGTGAACGTGCCGAATCAGCTGGTCACCGTTCCTAACGGCGGACACGGTGGGTTTTCGGCCGAAGAACGCGTGCAGGTTTATACGGCTATTCGGGAGTTTTTGACGAAGAACGGCGTGATGCCGAAGTAAAGCCCGCTCCGGAGAATTCGATCGAGAACTTCCCCTTACCTGGAATCAGCGAAATACGCGCGGTCATAGACCAGACGTGTCCAAGACAGAATGGACGGGGAGCCGCAAAGTAGCACCTCGTACAGGTTTGAATGTAGTGGATGCGATGTAACCCTGGTTAGGCTGTCAAGTTGGTGGACCAGTCCCCGCCTGACTTAGGCGGGGACTACGAACCACCCTTACGCTGTATGCATCTCTATTTTGGACAGCTCTGGTCATAGACCGCGCCTGCGATCGATTCGCCAGTTTTGCAACAACCTTGTTCCAGACGGGGAGCTGCGCTTTCTTCATCAACCACCCTCAGTTTTTGACGTCCGTTCTGATAGGTAGTAGACTCCCCCCAACTTTCAAAACAAAAGCCGAATGGGGGAGGAGTGCATGAAAACCGCACCTTACGCAGCCTTTTTATTGTGCGTTGCCGTTTGTTCGAACGCGCTGGCTCAAACCACGAACGCAACGTTGGGCGGCACCGTCTCGGATGCGACGCACGCTTTGATTCCGGGTGTGATGGTTACAGCGACCAACACGCAGACCGGCATTGTTTCGACCACGATCACCAATGAAACCGGAGCATATAACTTTCCGTCGTTGCAGCCGGGAATCTACAAAGCCTCGGCAGAACTTACCGGTTTCCAGACGCAGTCGTATAACGAAGTCACGCTTGGGGTGTCACAGCAAGTGCGGCTGAACTTCACACTCCCGGTCGGCACTCAAGCTCAGAGCGTGGAGGTCAGCGTTGCCGCCGATACCCTCATCGCCACGACGTCTTCCTCGGTTGGAGCAGTGCTGCCCGAATATAAGGTGCGAGACCTTCCGCTTGCGACCCGCAATGTGCTCGATCTGGTCGGGACGACAGCGGGAACGCAGGGAAGCAATTTTGCGGGCGGCCGGTTGAGTCAACTGAATACCACACGCGACGGGATTCCTGTGAGCGACGGACGATATGACGTCGGGGCTTCGACTTCGACCTATGTCAGCCCCGATCTCGTCGACGAAGTCCGCGTGATCGTTGCTCCTGCCGATGCGGAAACGGGCCGCGGGTCTGGTCAGATTCAAATGTCGACGCGCTCGGGCACAAATGAATTCCACGGCAGCGTTTTCTGGGTGAACCGGAATTCGAAATTAGCCGCGAACTCCTGGAACAACAATTTTCAGGGCGTCGGTAAGGATTATTACAACGGCAATCAGTTTGGCGCCCGCATCGGCGGCCCGATCATCAAGAACAAGACGTTTTTCTTTTTCCTGTTCGATGGACAACGCTTCCTGACAAAGAGCTACTTCACCGGCACGGTGCTGACAGACCAGGCGCGGCAGGGCATTTTTCGATATTTCCCTGGCGTGCAGAACGGCAACATTCTCACGAACATTCCGACTGTCGATCGTAACGGCACTGCGGTGACTCCAACCGGAGCGACAGGACCGCTTACTTCGTTCAACGTGTTTGGCCGGGACGTGAACGGGACGTTCACACCGTGGGATACGAATCGCACGGCAGTTGATGCATCAGGATGGATCAAAACGTTACTGAGCCGGATGCCGTCGCCCAACGATTATACGGTCGGCGATGGCTTGAATACGGCCGGCATCCGCTGGCTCCGCCGTGTCGAAGGGCAGGACACGACGAATGGAGACGGTAATGACACCGATCGCAATCAATACAATGCCCGCGTCGATCACAACTTCAGCTCGAACCATAAGGTGTCCTTCAGCGGGACGTGGGAACGGAACTCGGCGATGACCGCCCAGGCCGGCATCTCCAACTGGCCCGGCGGTTATAGCGGCTTGATCCGCCGCGCGCCACGCGTGCTCACGGGCTCGGTGGTTTCCACGCTGTCACCGACCGTCGTCAATGAGTTCCGGATGGGAGCGCGAAAGAATTGGAACTATAGCTGGTCCTCCATCTGGCGTCCCGACGCAATCGGTGACGCGGCCCGGGCTGCGCTGCCGACGCATAATGGTGTCCCGTTCTTTCCGGTGCAGGCTCTGGTTCCGGATAACATCATCACGGCCGTCAGCGGCGCCGCCACTCGCGGGCAGACGAGTCCGTTGTTCAACTATAGTGACACGCTGAGCTGGACGAAGGGTAAGCACGCTTTCAGGGCAGGTTTTGAAGCGCGTTTCACATCGTCTCGCGGGTGGAACGGTAGCGACAATCCGGATTGGTACAAGTTCCCGGTTGTGAGTGTCGCCAATCCGAGTGTCCCCGTCACAGGCATCTCGACCATCGGCGGCTTGATCGGCACCAATGTGACGAATGCGCAAAACCTTTTGCTCGACCTCGCGGGATCGGTTTCGGGCGCCAGTCTCACCTACAACGTGAACAGCTCGACGGAGCAGGTTTTCCAGCCGGTCACCAGAGTGAAGGATTATCACCAGAATGAATGGGGTGCGTTCTTCAAGGACGACTGGAAGATTCGTCCGGATCTCACGTTAAATCTGGGACTCCGTTACGACTTCTATGGTGTGCCATGGGAAAAGAACGGCTTGAATATCACTACTGCCCGGGGGAGCGCCGGACTATTCGGAATTTCCGGATCGAGTTTTGCGGATCTGTGGCAGCCTGGACGCACGGCGGGCCAGCCGACGCTGTTGCAGCTGGTGGGCAAAAACTCGAATCATCCGGACACGCTGCTGTACAACAATGACTGGCACAACATCGGCCCCGCATTCGGTCTGAGTTGGTCTCTGCCATGGGGTGGAAAAGAAAAGACCGTACTGCGCGCCGGGTATGGGATCAGTTATCAGGGGGCCGCCGCGTTCAACTCCTGGCTGAATCTGTTCACCGGCAACAATCCCGGGCTGAGTTATACGCAAAATTTCCCAACTCTCGGGGTAGGAGCGACGTATTTCAATTTCTCATCGCCCAACCTGCCGATACCGATTCCCGCGCCAACGACAGTGAAGCCGCTGAGCCAGGAACCATTTGATGTGCGCACCAATGCTCTCCTGGGGTTCGATGATCACCGCGTAAATCCGTACATCCAGAACTTCTCTTTGGAAATTCAGCGCGAGCTTGCCAAGAGCCTGACTTTCGAAGCGCGTTATGTCGGAAGCAAGGGTACGCATCTCTATGGTGGGCTTTCGATCAATGACGCGAATATTTTCGAGAACGGAATCTTGAAGGCATTCAACACCACCCGGGCCGGCGGCGATGCGCCATTGTTCGATCAGATCCTGAACGGGATCGCACTCAATCCGGGAAACAATGCCGCGCTCGGCCAAGGCGTAGTGAATGGAACGACACTGACGGGATCCGCGGCGTTTCGCGCCAATACAATTTTCAAAACGTTTCTGGCCAATGGAAACGTCGGCCAATTTGCAAACGCCTTGAATACCTCGACCACGATCACCGGTCATGCGGGCGGTTTGCTGGCGCAAAATGGATTTCCAGACAACTTCATCGTCGCCAATCCGCAATACGCTGCAGTTGTTGAGGGATCGAATCCCGGCAGTTCCACCTACCATGCGATGAATCTGCAGTTGACGAAACGTTTGTCGCACGGTTTCACCCAGTACTTCGCATATACGTGGAGCCGCAGTTTAGGTGAAAACAGTGCGGATACCAGTCTGGAATACCTCGATCCTCGAAACCGGTCGTTGAATAAAAGCCTGCTGGCTTTCCATCGCACGCAGGATTTCCGCAGCAACGGCACCTATGAATTACCTCTCGGCGCGGGTCGCATGTTTCTGGGGAACGCGACAGGATTTGTGTCTCGTCTTGTGGAGCGTTGGCAGTTGGGAGGAATCTTCAGCTGGAGTTCCGGCGCGCCCATTACGATTACCGCCGGCAATGCGGAAACGACGTGGACCCCGATCCCGGGGACGATCAACCTGACTCGAACGTTAAACACAGCGAATGTTCTCGGAGCTTTTCCGAAGAGTGCGGGCAAGCTCACCTATAGCGCCACCGGGGCGAACTATTTCGCCGGACTCAAACAGGTGACCGACCCATCGTTGGGCGGAGTCACCCCGCTTCAGACGCTGCAGAGTTCGTTCAGCAACAAAGCCGTTGCCGATGCGAACGGAAACATCATTCTGGCTAATCCAGCTCCGGGAACCGTTGGCACGCTCGGTCGCCAATGGATCGAGGGACCGACTCACGCCGGTTTCGATGTCAACCTGGTGAAGCGCGTCCGGATCAGCGAAAGGAAGGAGTTCGAAATTCGCGTCGACGCGGTTAATGTGATGAACAATCCGCGTTGGACATTTGTTACCGGAGCCACCGAAATCAGCAACACGAACTTCGGGAAACTGACAGGAGCCGATCCAACCGGCAACAATCAGGCGGATAATCCGGTTTCCAACCGAAGATTTACTTTTAATGCGCGGCTGAATTTTTAAGTCGGGTCGTGGGCGCGGGCTTTATGCCCGCGTTCAAATACAAACAAAAAACGCCTGTGGAATTTGAACGCGGGCGTAAAGCCCGCGCCTACTTCGCTTCACCAAGCTCCCGCTGGACAAAGCTGACGCCGCCAAGCTGACGCATCTGGCGCAATATCCACTGCTGGCGTTCGCGGACGTAGGCGCTCGGTGCGTTGGCTTTCAGCCGATGCGGATTGGGCAAAACGGCTGCAAGCAGTGCGGCATCCTCAGGAGTCAGGCGAACTGCGGATTTGTGAAAGTAGCGTTGAGCCGCCGCTTCGACTCCATAGATACCATCACCGAACTCGACGATATTGAGATACGTCTCGAGGATCCGGCGCTTCCCCCACAGGGCTTCCAGTAGGACCGTAAAATAGGCCTCGAAGCCTTTGCGCAGCCAGTTGCGGCCCGGCCACAAAAACAGATTCTTCGCGGTCTGCTGGGTAAGGGTGCTGGCGCCGCGCAACCGATTGCCATTTTCGTCATAGTCCATGGCGCGCTGGATTGCATCCCAATCGAAGCCATGATGGGACGAAAAATTCTGATCCTCCGCAGCAACGACGGCAACTGCCATGGATGGGGCGATACGGTCGAAATCGACCCATTGATAATGAGAGGAGTACGCGCCTTCGCTCCTCAAGGAGTCGATCCGGCGCTCGATCATTAATGCCGAGGCTGGCGGCGCCGCGAAGCGGAAGAGGATGGTGACGGCAACCGACATGGTGCCGAAACCGAGCCCGATGATCAGTAAGACGAGCATGATGCGACGCAATCGCTTCATGGCAGGAACATTCTACTCAGTGGTCAGGGCCTGGGGGAATGAATAAGCCACGGATTGAACGGATTCAACGGATTGGCCACCGTTGAACCCATTCCAAAAGAGCTAGTTGCTGCCGCGACCCAGTTCGGTATAGGCGAGCTTCACGTTGTTCTTGAGACGATTGGCATCGAGGTCGGCATACGCCGTGTACTTTGCAGGCATTTTCCAGCTGCCAGCAATCTCGTCGATGCTTTTACCAGCGGCTTTTGCTGTGCGCACATCATTGAGAAAGTCGCGATTGAAGGCGACGTATTCCTTGAGGTCGGCCATTGTCATTTGCGTGCTGTGGCCGGTGATGATTGTGTCCACGGTCTTGTTCAGAGCGTTCAAGCCCTTTTCAAGGCTATCGGCAATCTGCGCTGCGCTGCCGCCGTTGTTGGCATCGAGCAGTGGGAGGTTCTTGCCTGAAAAGATATCGCCGGCGTGAACAGTCCGCAAGGCAGGGAATACAACCCATGCATCGCCGTTGGTATGGCCGCGGCCGAAGTAATAAAGGTCGACTTCGTCCGCGCCTTTGAACAGAGTCATTTTGTCTTTGAACGTCCGCTTCGGCAGGCCGCGGCCGCCATTCTGCTGGAAGATCGTTTGCGGGGGGACCGTCTGATCCTGCGCGGTGCTGTTGGGGATCATTTTCGCCATGTTCGTCTTGGTGTTTTCCTGCACGATGACATCGACCGTGGAGGGGAACTCGACGTTACCGCTGACATGATCGCCATGGGTGTGCGTGTTGATCAGGGTTGTGACGGGTTTATTCGTAAGGGTCTTGATCTTGTCGAGAATCGGCTGCCCCCAGCCGGGATTTTTCGCATCGACCACGACGACACCGTTCGACGTGATGAAAACTGCGGTATTTCCGCCGCCGCCTTTCAGGACAAACAGATTGTCCTTCAGCTTGTCGACATCGATCACTTTCGGGGCCTGCGCACCACCGCCTTGTTGAGCGACAACGGCCATCGACAGAACACCGACTCCGATAAGTATGCCGAGAAGAATGGTTCGCTTCATGTCACGCCTCCTTTGTGGATGGGACCGGATTATAACGAATAGCGCACTGGACACAAACAACATGGGCGGCGTTGTGCGGAGTTTGTTGGCAGCACGTTGGAAATAATCAGTTCACACCTGCGGTAATGTACACTCCAAAGAGCAGCGCGGGCGACAGCCGGCGCTTATTATTACAGGAGGAAACATGGCAATTAAAGTTGGAGACAAAGTTCCTTCGGGAACTTTCGGCATTATGAAGAGTGAAGGTCCGGGATCGATATCTTCGGACGAGTTGTTCAAAGGCAAGACGGTCGTTTTGTTTTCAGTGCCGGGCGCGTTCACGCCGACATGCTCGAAGACGCACCTTCCGGGATTCGTGAAAAACGCCGGGGCCATCAAATCGAAAGGCGTGGACTCCATTGCTTGTCTTGCCGTGAACGATGTTTTTGTCATGGATGCCTGGGCCAAGAGTTCGGGAGCCGATGGGAATGTATTGATGCTCGCCGACGGCAATGCCGCCTACACGAAAGCGCTCGGCCTCGAACTGGACGCGTCCGGTTTCGGGATGGGCACCCGGGGGCAACGTTTCGCCATGATCGTGAAGAATGGTGTGGTTGACAACCTTCAGGTCGAGCCGTCAGCCGGTCAATGCACGATCAGCGGCGGCGAGAGCATCCTCGCGGGGCTGTAAGTCTTGAAAAACGACGTGTCCCTCTGAATGACCGATTCCCGCTGACTGTTATGCGATGAGTAATGAACTTGTTGCGCTGGACAATGGTCATTTGATCAGCTGAACAGGTACATTTTTCAGCGCATAACAGTCAGCGCACATTTGTCATTGGAAGCAGCGCTCGGGTGCCGTTCAGGGCGTGTTGGGCCACCCTCGCTTTTGCCCGCTTTGCAATCCGCAGCGCCTCTTCAGCAATTTCACGTAAGCCAATTTTGTTGTGCGTTCGGTGTCCTTGTGTTGTTACCATGCCGCCGTGTCTGAATTGCTCAGCCTTTCCGCCTCACAGATGGCAGCGGGTGTTCGCGCCGGCAGCATTGCCGCGACAGCATTGCTCGAAGCGCATCTCAATCAGATCAAACGATGGAATCCGAAGCTCAACGCGTTCGTCTGCATCGACGAAAGCGGGTCCCGTCTCGCGGCACAGAACGCCGATGAGGCTGTTCGAGCGAAGCGACCATTGGGGCCACTACACGGCGTGCCGCTGACCATCAAGAGTTCGATCGATGTTGCCGGGATGGCTTGCGAATCGGGAACTCAACTCCGGCGCAGCCATATTCCTTCCAGCGATGCGCCCCTGGTTTCCCGCCTGAAAAACGCCGGCGCAATCATTCTGGGAAACACAACGGTTCCTGAATTCCTGATGGCGTGGGAGACGGACAGCGCACTCTACGGGCGGACGAGCAGCCCATGGGATCCAGGACGCACGCCAGGTGGTTCCAGCGGAGGCGAGTCGGCGGCCATATCGGCATGTTGTTCGGCGGGAGGAATCGGCAGCGATGGAGGCGGATCGATACGCGTCCCCGCACATTTCAGCGGCATCTGCGGGCTGAAGCCCACGCCGGGACGAATTCCTGCAACAGGGCATTATCCGCCTTCGGCCGGACCATTTGCGTTGCTGGGTGTGGTTGGGCCGCTGGCACGCACGGTTGCGGACGTCGAGCTGATCTTTCAGGTTATTGCCGGTCCGGACAACGGTGACTCCAATGCAGCGCCGGTGGTGTCGCGCCCGGTAGACTCCGCCTCCCTCCGTCAAACGCGAATCGGTTATTTCGAAGATGACGGACGAACGCCGGTTACGCGGGAAACGCGGCGCGCAATCCAGCGTTCGGCAGATTGCTTGCGCGAGGCCGGATTCATTGTGGAGCCATTCCGCCCGGAGGGACTCGAAGAAGCCCGCCGGCTATGGCGGGTGTTGTTTGTCGACGCCGGCGCGATGGTTCTGTGCCAGGCGTATCGCGGCCGTGAGTCCGAAATGTATTCGATCGTTCGCGAAATTGTGGAAGCTGCCGGGCAGGATCCTCCATTGACGGCCGAAAGCCTGTTTGAAACGCTGGCTGGGCGCGATCTGTTACGGGCGCGCTTTCTGGATCAGATGGAGAAATATCCGATTCTCCTCTGTCCCGTTTTTGCGGTTCCCGCCTTCCGCCATGGCGAACGTTCATGGACAGTGGAGGGGCAAAAGGTGCAATATCTGGACGCCTCAAGCTACTCGCAGTGGTTTAACCTTCTCGGGAATCCGGGAGCCGTGGTGCCGATGGATCGTTCGGACGATGGGTTGCCCATCGGAGTGCAAATCGTCGGCAGGCCATGGGAGGAGGAGCGCGTGCTGGCCGTTGCCGCCGCGCTCGAACGAGGCGGTGGGTGGACGCCGCCGCCAAAACTATTGACCGAATTCTGAGTATCAAAATGGAACGAGCGCGGGCCATTACTTTGGGTTTCGCGGTCTTAACCGCGGTCTACCTTTACAGTCTTCCGTCAGCCACGATTCCGTATCTCGCTATTGTGCTTGCGCACATAGCCGCGGGTTGTGTCATGGCAGCCCTTTTGATTGCCACTCGGCCGCGTTCGGCCGGCTGGCTGGTAACGTCCGGCGGCGCACTGTTGGGCATTGCTTTGATATGGACCGGCGCGTCCCGTTCTTTCGCCCCGCTGATTTATGGCCATATCGGGCTGTGCGCCCTTGGCCTGATTATTCTCCTCGCCACCCGGACAGGGCGTCCGGCGCTGAGCTTCGCAGTGTATTTCGCCATAGCTCTGGCAGTGGCTGGGTCTGCATGGGCTGTGCGGGAAGTACGCTGGCGCAATGCCTACCCGATTCGTAATCCAGACATGCCGCCGCAATCACAGGAGGCGGAGGGCGATGGCGTGAACGGCCTGTTTTTCCCAAGTTCCGCGCAAACAAGTCACGGCGGGCTGATTCCATCGAAGTTCTTTATGGATTCGAAGGCGTGTCAACGTTGCCATCCCGACATCTATGAACAGTGGAGCAGTTCGGCTCACCGTTTCTCGTCCTTCGATAATCAGTGGTATCGCAAGAGCATTGAATACATGCAGGACGTCATTGGCGTGAAGCCATCGAAATGGTGTGCCGGCTGCCATGATCCCGCACTGCTGTTCAGCGGAATGTTCGACACCCCGGTTCGCCAGCTTCTCGACAAACCGGAGGCGCATGCCGGTCTGGGTTGCGTGATGTGTCACTCGATAGCCGGCGTGAAGAGCACCATGGGGCAAGGTGATTTCACGCTCGAATATCCGGCGCTGGCGGAACTGGCTGCCAGCCCGAACAGGATTGTGCAGGTTTTACACGACTTTCTCGTCCACGTGAATCCGGAGCCGCACCGCCGGACGTTCTTGAAGCCGTTCGTCCGGAACCAGACTGGCGATTTCTGTTCGACCTGTCATAAGGTCCATCTGGACACGCACGTTAATAGTTATCGATGGGTCCGCGGTTTTGACGATTACGACAACTGGCAGGCGAGTGGCGTTTCGGGTCTGGGTTCCCGGTCCTTTTACTATCCCGATAAATCTTCAACGTGCGCGGACTGTCACATGCCGATGCTGTCGTCGCACGACGCGGGAAATGTGAATGGAAAGATTCACTCGCACCGTTTTCCCGGTGCGAATACGGCGCTACCGACCGTGAACAACGATTCAAAGCAGCTGGAGGCGGTGGTCAAGTTTCTGCAGAACAGCATTCTCAGTCTCGACGTTTTCGGATTGTCGCCCGCACGGGAAATAAAAGGTACCGGTTCCGCTGAAACATCTTCACCGTTGGCGACGACGTTTGCCGTTGGAGAGGAAGGAGACGTCGGCGCTGCTGCCGGAGGCGAAGTCGAGCTTGCTCCACTGACCGGGCCGCTCGATCGCGTGAATGCGGTTGTTCGACCGGGAGAGACGTATCGTGTGGACGTTGTCGTCCGCACGCGCAAAATCGGCCATTTCTTTCCGGGCGGTACCGTTGACGCTTTCGACGTCTGGCTCGAGTTGCAAGCCACCGACGATAGTGGCCGGGTCATTTTCTGGAGCGGAAGCGTGGAAAACGATGGAAAGGGCCCTGTCGATAAAGGCGCTCACTTTTACCGCTCGCTGCAATTAGACGGCAATGGCAATCCGATCAATAAACGAAATGCCTGGGCTACGCGTTCGCTTGCTTACGTCCGCCTCATACCTCCGGGCGCGGCAGACACTGTCCATTACCGGATCGCCATTCCCAAAGATGTGCGTGGCCGCATCAACCTCAAGGCAAGTCTGCATTACCGGAAATTTGCCTGGTGGAACACGCAGTTCGCCTTCGCTGGAGAGCGAGCGCCTGGATCACCGGCCGCGGCGAAAGACTTCGATAACGGCACGTGGGTATTTACCGGCGACACTTCTAAAGTGTCAGGCCAGATCAAATCAATACCGGATGTGCCTATCATTACTCTGGCCGAAAGCAAAGCGTCACTGACTATAGATGCAGCGGGCACGGCAAACTCCCGCGGTGTGACCGTTGATCCAAAGGACTGGGGCCGCTGGAACGATTATGGAATCGGCCTGTTGCTTCAGGGAGACTTGAAAGGGGCTGTCGCGGCATTCACCCGGGCGACCGAAGCCAATCCGAAAAATCCTGATGGGTTCGTCAATATCGGCCGTGCACTCGTTCAAGAAGGCGATCTCGCTGGAGCGCGCACGGCTCTCGAGAAAGCTCTGATGATGTCGCCGGACCTGGCGCGAGCTCATTTCTTCTATTCGCGGGTTCTTCGCTCTGAGGGAAGATACGATGAAGCGCTGGCGCACTTGCGAAGAGTCATTGCGCAATATCCTGAAGACCGCGTCGTCCGTAACGACGCAGGCCGTGTGTTGTTTCTACAGAAGAAATATGCGGAAGCGATCCGGGAATTTCAATCCGTTCTGGCAATCGACCCAGAAGATGTGCAGGCGCATTACAACCTCATGCTCTGCTACAACGGCCTTGGCGATCGAGCTCGCGCTGAAGAACATAAGAAAAGATATTTGCGCTTCAAGGCGGATGAATCGTCACAGGCGATTACGGGAAGCTACAGGATCACCCACCCTGAAGACAACAATGAGCGGCAGGCGATACACGAGCACACTTCAGTGCTTTTGAAATGATGCAGTCAATGGAACGGGAACGGAACACAAAAGGCACAAGATACTGGCTGCCGCCCCACTTTCTGTGTGCTTCTTGTGTTCTTTTTTGTGCCTCTTGTGCTCCTTCTCCTCTCGTTGTGACATGAAGCGCCATCTTTATTACCTGTTGGCCGCCCTGATTGTGCTGCCGGCCGCGCGCATCATGAGCTGGCCCGCTGCCTCACCAATTCAATTTACGGACGTCACGAAGTCTGCCGGGTTGACGTTCACCCATTACACCGGCGCGTTTGGAAAGAAGTACCTTCCGGAAGCACTGGGTCCCGGCGTCGCATTCATCGACTATGACGGGGACGGATGGCAGGATCTGTTTTTCACCAATGGCATGGACTGGCCGGGGCAGCATCGCCGGACTTCCACGTTGCATTTATATCGCAATAATCACAACGGGACCTTTGCGGACGTCACCCATGCCGCGGGCCTCGATGTCGAAATGTATGCGATGGGTGTCGCCGTCGGCGATTACAACAATGACGGTGATGAGGACCTGTTCGTTACGGCGGTTGGGCAAAGCCGGCTGTTTAAAAATACCAGGGGTGTTTTCACGGACGTCACAAAAGAAGCAGGTCTTGCCGGCCCCAACGAATTCAGCACCGGCGCAGCATGGGTCGATTTCGATCGTGACGGGAATCTGGATCTGGTCGTTGGAAACTATGTCCAATGGACTCCGCAGACGGATCTGTTCTGCACTCTCGACGGAACAAACAAATCCTACTGTACGCCGGAATCGTATAAAGGCGCTTCAGCCCGTCTGTGGCGGAATCGCGGCAACGGTACATTCGAAGATGTAACTTCCAAAGCGGGACTGTTCGACCCTACCGCTAAGACATTAGGAGTCGCGATCCTTGATGCGAATCAGGATCTATGGCCCGATCTGCTATTTGCCAATGACACTCAGCCCAATCGCTTGTACATCAATAATGGTAAGGGCGCCTTTACGGAGCGCGGTGTTCTGTCGGGTGTCGCATTCAGCGAAGATGGCATCGCGCGTGCCGGAATGGGTGTGGATGCGGCGGACTATGATCGATCGGGATTTCCCAAGCATTCTGATCACGAACTTCTCCAACCAGATGCTTGCCCTCTATCATAACGAGGGTAATGGCTTCTTTGTCGATGAGGCGCCTCGTTCGGCTGTCGGCCGCGCCAGCTTGCTGACTTTCGGTTTCGGGTGTTTCTTTTTCGATTTCGACCTGGACGGCTGGCTCGACATTTTCGTTGCCAACGGTCATCTGGAAAGCGCTATCGAACATATTCAGAACCGAATCAAGTACGCTCAACATGCCCCATGTATTCCGGAACGAGGGAAAGGGTGCATTTGCTGAAGTGACGCAGAGCCTCGGGGCCGCTATGCTTCAGCCCGGGTCGGCCGAGCCGCTGCCTATGGAGACCTCGACAACGACGGTGACCTCGACATCGTGATGACCACCAACGGCGGACCGGCCGGCTTATTACGTAATGACGGTGGATCGAACCATAGCTTGCGCTCTTCGGCTGGAGGGCACGCGCTCCAATCGTGACGGATTCGGGGCCGTCGTTCGAGTTTCTGCCGGCGGGAAACGCAGTCGCAGATGTTGCGCAGCGGTTCGAGCTATCTGTCCCAGAGCGAAAGAGTGCTCACTTTCGGTCTCGGAAGCCGCACGCAGGCGGACAACATCGAGATCCGCTGGCCGAGCGGACAGGTGGACCGCATGACGAACGTAAAGGCCGGCGGCAGGGATTGTCGTGGTCAAAGAGAAATGAAGCAGACGATTCGCGCGGATCATCTTGTGCTATGTGTCGGCTGTGTCTTTATTTCGCCGGGCCGCAGAAAACGACAAGTTCTGCGGCGGGACCAGCTGCCGCCATTCGACTGAACAACCTCGGGGTCGCTTACATGGATCAGGCGCGGGTCGCCGAAGCCCTTCAGACATTCCGCCGTGCAGCCGCGCAGGATCCAATCGCTTTTCGCCGCGCGGTTAAATGAAGGTATTGCGCTGCTGAACAGCCAGCAGCTTGGCGAAGCTCGCGACGTTCTTCTTGATGCAACGAGGCGTCAGCCGCAGAGCGCGCGGGCCTGGTATAACCTTGGTATTGCATACCGGACGCTGGCACAGAACGCCGCAGCCGTCGAAGCGTTCGAACAGGTTGCACGTATCGATCCCGGGGACGCCGATACGATGTATTTTCTTGGCCAGCTTCACCTTCAGGCACAGCGTTACGATCAGGCGATCGCGGCTTTTGAAAAATGTCTGGCGCTGGATTCGCTGCATCTATCCGCTGAGTTCGGTCTGTCCCGGGCTTACCTGCTGTCCGGAAATGACGCTGCTGCGGCCCAGCATCTTACGCGCTTCGACCAATTGACGGAATCCAAGATCGGGAAACAGATCAGTCTGACCTATGGCGAGCAGGGCATCTATTCAACCGCCGAGCCTGCCGGGGCTGCGGAAGCCGCGCCTGCTGATTTTCGAGTCCGTTTCACCGCCGGCCCGTTGTCGTCGGCAAATTCCGGCGTGCGGCGTCAGGCTAAGCTGGCATGCCGGATCACTTCGAGCAGCTTGCGGGCGCCGGGGCATGTTTCATCGACTTCGATGCCGACGGCAAGCCCGACCTGCTGTTGCCGGGGCCGGTCGTCCACTCTTTATCGCAATACGGGAGGCGGGTTCTCGGACGTGACCGCGGCGGCGGGCCTCACCTCAGCTGGCGGCGCCCACGGATGTACGGTCGGCGATTACGACAATGATGGCCGGGACGATATCGTTCTCGGGTCTTTCGACGGAATTGCCGTTTATCCACAATGAGGGCGGGGGCCGGTTTCGCAGATGTGACGGCAGCTACAGGTATTGCTTTCCACGGGCTGCCGCTCGGGATCACATTGTGTGGATTTTGACCACGATGGGGATCTCGATCTCTATATATCCCGCTTTACCGATTTCACAGTGCCGGCGGGCGGCGAGTTCAACTTCGCATTCGGCGGTCCAGCGCCGGGAAACACTCTGTGGCGCAACAACGGCAATGGCACTTTTACCGATTGGACGGCTCAGGCTGGATTAGCAGGCGATGCGCCAGGGATCGCGGCACTCGCTTCGGATTTGAACAACGATCGTGCGGTTGACCTGATTCTTACCGGGTGGCGGCGCGCGGCTGCGGTCCTCACAAATCCCACGGGAAGGGGCTTTCCGGCAATCGGAACCATGGATGTCGCCTTTCCCGGAGGCGCCGTCCGGCGTCGTTGCATTCGACTTCAACAAAGACGGGTTGATGGATCTGGCATTCACCCACTGGAGCCGTCCGGGCCTGAGTTTGTGGAAAAACGTCGGTGGGACCCGATTCGAGAGAGTGGAAATTCCCGGAGCCCCAATGGATACGAGGGTGGGGAATCACCGCAACGGATATCGATAACGACGGGTGGATCGATCTCGCCGTTGTTGGCGAAAAGGATGCCGGCGGGACGGGCGAAATCATGCTGCTGCGCAACCTCGGCGACGGTCACTTCGCCGATGTGACTGCGGCCGCTTCTCTGGCTTCCGTCCGGCTGGATCGTCCGCGTGCTCTGGTCAGCGCCGACCTCGACGGTGATGGCGATACGGACTTACTTGTCACTCAAAACGGTGGCGCGCCAGTTGTCCTGAAGAACAATGGCGGAAACCGGCGGCCGTCGGTGCGCCTCGGCCTTCGTGGGCTGGCGGACAATCGGAACGGCGTCGGCTCGAAAATCGAGGTGTTCGCCGGGGGATTGCGCCAGAAATGGGAGCTGCCATCGTCGTCGGGATATCTGGGGCAGAATCCGCTCACGATCGTCGCCGGCCTGAACCAGGCTAAAGAAGCCGACGTTGTGCGGCTTCTCTGGCCGACCGGTGTCGTGCAGGACGAAGTCCAGCTTGCCTCGGGGCGCCGCCACGTCATTCAGGAAATCGACAGACGGGGCAGTTCGTGTCCTGTCGTCTGGGTGTGGGATGGCGAACGCTATCAGTTCATCTCGGATATGATCGGGCCCGGCATCGTCGGCCATTGGATTGGGCCTGGCCAGACGAATACCCCCGATCCCACGGAGTACCTGCGTATCGAAGGCCGTCAGGTGAAGCCGCGCAACGGCCGTATCAGCTTCCGGTTTGCCGAAGTGATGGAGGAACTGGTCTATCTCGATCAGGTGCGCCTGGCTGCGATCGACCATCCTGCAGACGTGGACGTGTATCCCAACGAGTACTTCGCAAGTGCTCCGCCTTTTCCCGAATTCAAGATCATTGCCAGCCGTAATGCACGACCTCCCCGGTCTGCGCGCGACGGCGAGGGGCGCAATGTGCTGCCGGAACTGCTCGAGCGCGACAGGAAATACGTCACGGGCTTTGATCCGATTCAGTTCCCCGGGTTTCTCGAAGATGCATTACCTCGAACTCGAGTTGCCGGATACGTACAAAACAGGCCCGCTGCGGCTCCTCATGCAGGGTTTCATCGAGTACTTCAGTGCGACCTCAGGTTTTGCTGCATACCAGGCGCGCATCGAACCGATCGTGCCGTTTCTGGAGGTGCAGACGGCGAATGGGGAATGGAAGCGAGTCAGCGACGATATCGGTTTTCCTGCGGGTCTGGCGCGAACGATGGTGGCGGATCTGACGGGAAAGGTGCCGCCAGGAACGTCTCGAATCCGAATTGGAACAAATCTGAATATCTATTGGGACCAGATTCTTGTCGACCAGACGCCTGATGTTGCGGGAATTGAAATGCAAACTGTACCCCTCGCCGAAGCCTCTCTCCGGTTTCACGGCTATCCGCGTCAGGTCGAAGGGAATCCGAAGAGCGATTTGTGGTACGTGTACGAAGATGTCAGTGCGACTGGTCCCTATGCACACCACGCCGGCAACTTCACGGCTTACGGAGACGTACTGCCGCTGCTGAACGCTGCAGACGACCGGTTTGTCATCATCGCTTCGGGAGACGAAGTGGCGCTCGAATTCGATCCCTCGTCGCTGGGGCCCGTCAAACCGGGATGGACGCGCGATTACTTTCTGTATGCGGACGGCTTCGCGAAGGACATGGATTTTTACGAATCGCTGTCGGATACAGTCGAGCCCTTGCCATTTCACTCGATGCCGTCCTATCCGTACGGATCGGGCACGCGATATCCCATGTCTCCGGAATACCTCCGTTACCGTTTGACCTACAACACGCGTTACATCGCCAGCAGCAACACCGTTGCATCCTACCGTGCAAGATATGTGAAGACGACCGGCCGCTAACCCCGCCTCGATCTTTATAATTTCACAATACGATTCCTATATTTAAGTACTTGTCGTGCCCTGGTTTGGGTGATAGATTTGCGCACAAATTAAGCTCGTACCAGAGAAGCTGTTGGCCAGAATAAATGGCCTTTTTACGACAGAGGGAAGAACCAATCCGGAGGAATTCGATGCGAAGAGCGCTATGGCTATCGGTGTGTATCTGCGTCTGTCTCGCACTGCAGGCATTTGGTCAGTCGAGCGACGCTAGAGTGAGCGGTACGGTCAGTGATCCGAGCGGCGCGGTGTTGCCTGGAGTCGAAGTCAAGGCGACGAACACTGCCACGGGAGTGGAGGCGACGGCAGTTTCAAATGGTGCGGGAGCATATAACTTTGCCAGCCTTTTGCCTGGCACTTACAACATCAACGCTTCGCTGCCAGGGTTCCAGACCCAGACTTTGACGAATGTTCCATTGGGCAATGCGGCGCAGATTCGATTGAACTTCACCCTTCAGGTCGGAGGAGTGGCGACCAATGTTGAGGTCAGTGTTGCGGCAAGTCAGATTCTGCTGGAGTCGAGTTCCTCGGTCGGCAACGTGCTCGAACAGCAGAAGGTCAACGACCTGCCTCTGGTCAGCAACAACGTAATGGATCTGGTTGGCGTCATGGCAGGCGTGAACGTGACCAAGGACAACGTGTTCGGCGCCAATGACACGAAGTTTGCTGGTGTGGCTGCGTCGAATATCAATGTGCAACGCGATGGTATTCCGATATCGGGTGGGCGGTGGCCCACAGGCTTGCAACCGGCAACCTCCATAAATCCAGACCTGGTTGGTGAAGTCCGAATGATTCTGGCGCCGGTGGACGCCGAATTGGGACGTGGCAGCGGACAATTCCAGGTCCAGACCCGATCCGGAACCAATCAGTTCCACGGCGGTCTTGTCTACGACGCCCAGAACTCGGCTTTGGATGCCCATTCGTGGTCCGATAATCAAACGGGTGCGACCCCGCTTTGGAGAAATCAGCCGGAAATGACCGCGAGACTCGGCGGTCCCATCGTCAAGAACAAGACGTTTTTCTTCGGGTTATTTGACAAACAGTGGGCGCTGATCCGGGAAGCTTACACTGCCTTCTCCTTGACTCCGTGCGCACGGAACGGCATCTATCGGTATTTTGCAGGCGTAGCTCCGACATATGGCGGCGGACCGTTGACTGCCCCACCGACATGGTCTCAACCGACCGGCCCGGGTGCTGGATTTACGCAGACACCCTATGTCAACCAGGCCGGCGTTGCGCGAACGGATCTCGGTCCGATGCAGTATGCCAGCGTCTTTGGTCCCAACTTATCGTTTACGGGCGGCGGGCCGAATGCGGACTGCTCCAATGCTGTCGTGTCCGGCGGCCCGAGGGACGCCTTTCGGACTCAAGTCGACCCGACGGGCTACGTGAACACTTTGTTCAAGTACATGCCGACGGTTAACAACTACGATATCGGTGATGGCCTGAATGTCGCTGGTTTTCGCTGGATTCGCCGACGGGACGGTGGCGAAAACCTTTTCGACGCCGGTGAACCCAGCGATCGGAAACAGTGGAACGTCAAGATCGACCACATCTTCAATCAGAACCATAAAATCAGCGGCGCCTGGAGTTTCGAGAAGGACTACGCCTCTGACGCCTTTATGGCCTGGCCGGGTACGTGGGAGGGCAAGGATTACAACCAGCCATAGGTGCTCACCGTTAACTTTGTCTCGACATTGTCACCCAGGCTGGTCAACGAAGCGCGGTTCGGTATGAACCGGACGGGGACCAATGAATTTGCCCCGCTGTACAATCCTGCATACCACGACGCCATATTCAAACTGTTCCCAGCCAATAGCAGCGGTCTGCAATTCCCGTCGCTGTTGGGATATGGGCAGGCGAACTTCCACGAGGACCAGATCATCGGGACCCGAGGTTTTGAGCCCCTGCAATTGCTGGACGATTCGACTCCGCGGAAAACCTGGGCGGACACGGTGAGTTTTACCGTCGGCAAGCACGCGTTCCGTTTTGGCGGCGAGTATCGTCACGGCAGTTCGAAGAGCACCGTCAGCAGCAGCGGCAGCGCCGTCAGTCCCTGCGCCAGTAGCTTCTTCGGCGGCTTTGGTGGCGATCCCACGAACCCGATCGCGCAAGGTGGTGTCACCCCCGGGGCACCAGTCGCAGGAGTGGCAGGAAATAAGCCGGATGGTGTGACGCCGAATACTCCCGGGCTTGTAGGCATACCGGGCAGCGCAGGCATACCAGGCGTCGGATTCTTTCCAATCTTTGGAAGCGCGCAAGGAATGGAGAATCTCCTGACGTTCCTCTCCGGCTCGCTCTGCGGAATTTCCCAGTACCGGTTCATCAATAAAGCCAGTCAAGCCGGAGTGGCGTGGAACGATCCGGCAACCGAGACAGCTAAGATTCGTGATTTTCATCAGAACGAGATCGGAAGCTTTTTCAAGGACGATTGGAAGGTTTCGAACAAAGTCACCCTCAACCTCGGTTTGCGCTGGGATTATTATGGCATGCCGTACGAAAAGAACGGTGTAAATGGGACTCTTATCGGCGGCGGCGCCGGGTTGTTCGGTATTTCCGGAAGAGATTTCGGCGGCTGGCTAACGCCAGGTACCCGGGCGGATGCAAGCCAGTTGATCTTCGTTGGACCCCACTCGCAGAACCCGGGTTTGAAGGCGTATCCGCGCGACTTGAACAACTTCGGTCCGGCAATAGGATTTGCCTGGAATGCGACCTCGAGTACCGTGCTTCGGGGCGGCTACCAGATTCAATACGTCGTCGGCGGCAATTTCACAGGAGTTGAAAGCGCTCTCGGCCAGCCCCCCGGCAGCGAGTTTCTGGCAACCTACCAGGGTGACAGCAATCACCCCTATCTGGATCTGACTTCGATCACGAAGAACCAGGTTCCGTACCCCATCGCTCCTCCGGTATTGCCGGTACAGCAAATACCGTTAACGAGCAGGACCGCCACCATTCAAGCGTACGACACCAATTATGTGAACCCGTATATCCAAAACCTGACGCTGTCGGTAACGAAGGATGTGAACCGGCATCTGACGCTCGACACCCGCTACATTGGTACGCTGACTCGCAAGAACTATAATTCGTTCGATCTCAACATACCCAACTTCTTGACCAATGGTTTGAAGCAAGCCTTCGATGCCGCGCGTGCGGGCAAGGATTCGCCGTTGCTGGATTCAATGTTCAAGGGTATCAACATCGTCGGCGACGGCACCAATTTTGGACCAGTTGGCACAACACTGAAAGGCGTTCCTCAAACCGGCGCATTGGAGCTGAGAAACAACTCCACGTTGAGGAGCAACCTCGCCAATGGAAACTACGCTGCACTGGCAGGCCAGTTGTCTCAGCTGAATTACAACACGTTTCCCGGTTCCGGCAATGAGAGTCTGCCGGCTGTACCGGCTGGCGTGAACGGTGCAGTACTCAGCCTGAACGGATTCCCGGAGAATTTCATCCTGACAAATCCTCAATTCGGCTGTTCCGTCGGTTGCACCCCTGCCGGTGCCGCGACGCTTCTCACCAATGGTGCGCATTCCAACTACCACTCCCTGCAGGCGCTGGCAACATTCCGGAATCTCTCCGGCTTCAATTTCCAGACGTCCTATACCTGGAGTAAGGAGTTGGGTGTCGGCACCGCGGGTTTCACGGATCCCCGCGACCAGGCTGCGGATTACACCCTGCTGCGAACCAACCATACGCATGTGGTCCGAACTTTTGGCTCGTTCGACCTGCCGGTTGGCCCCGGCAAGGCGCTGCTCGCCAACAGTCATGGCGTTCTAGCCCGCGCCATCGAAGGCTGGCAGACGAGCTGGATTGTGAACCTCCAGTCTGGAGGACCGATAACGATTGGTGGCCAGAGCATGCTGTATGGCAACGGGACTCCGGACCAGGTACGGCCTTTCGACTTCAACGGAGCCCGCGGCGTAACCTGGCCCACTGGCGCGAATTCCGGAAATTACTTAGGCAACCTCTTTGTCAAAACACCGGATCCGCAATGCTCGGCGATTGATGCAAGCCTGCAAGGGTTCTGTACTCTGGAGGCGGTAGCTCTGAAGTCCTCGGGAGATATCATCCTGCAGAATGCACAGCCGGGTACGCGTGGCAATGTCGGCCAGAACACGATCGAAGGGGCCGGAGTCTGGAATGCGGATATGGCTCTGACAAAGAGTTTCAAAATTCGCGAAAGTCTCAAAGGCACCATCCGCATGGATGCCCGAAACGTCTTCAATCATCCCACGCCGGGTGCGCCTCCTCCAGCATTCGCTGCCCCTCCCGTTGATGGCGGCGCGCAGCTCAATCTCAACGACGCCAACCCATTCGGAAACATCCCGCTCAAGGGAGCGTCGGCTGGATACTGGGTCCCGTCTCAGCGCAACTTCCAGTTGAAAGTGAGGTTGGACTTCTAGGAAGAAATTAGCCACAAAAAGGTTTAGCGCGGCTACGCCGGAACCAAACAGCGGAAGGGCGTGTGCGTGGCGCCCAAAATGTTTTGATGTGAATGTGAGGGAGTCCACTCCCCGCCTAACTTAGGCGGGGAGTTCCCCGATTGCTATGTCGTGACGAAAAATCAATTCGGACAAACAGGAAAGGGTTTGTCGTTTTCTTCCAAAAGCTGGTTAAAAACAACTAAAACTTACAGCCTTCTTACACAAAAAGCACAAAGGAACAAACGCTATTTTTGGGCTAATTTTCTTTACCGCTCGGTGATGGTTACAAACTGGTCCGCGTCGGCACCAGGCAGTTCCTCGGTTTTGCCATCCGGCCAGCGAATCCGAACTCGATCGACATGCGCCGCTGAACCAAGCCCGAAATGGATCCGCATGTCATTGTGCGAAAGATAGCTCCCGCCGCTCCGGACTTCGCTAACCTGCGTTTTGCCGCCGGCCTGAATTTCAACACGAGCACCAATCGCATCGCGATTCGAGTGTGTACCCTTCAGTCGGATCGTGATCCAGTGATTTTTAGTGCCGCCCTCATTACGGTAGAGGCTCGGACGATCGTTCATATTGATCGAAAGTACGTCGATGTTCCCGTCATTGTCGAAGTCGCCAAAGGCGGCGCCCCGAGCTGATCTGGGAATCAACAGATCGCCGCCGAGCTCTCGCGCGATTTCCTGGAACTTCCCGCCGCCGGCATTGCGATAGAGTTCTTTTCGCTGCGCGTAGTGCTGGCCCGTTTCGACGCTGTCGACTTGCGGATAAACGTGACCATTCGCGACAAAGATATCTGGGAATCCATCGTTATCGAAATCTTCGAGCCCCGTGCCCCAGCCGAGGTATTGCAGAGAGACTTCGCCGAGACCGGAAAGGGAAGTAACGTCGGCAAACTGCGTTTTCCCAAGATTCTGATAAAGCGTATTCGTGTCGCCTGCGAAGTTCGTGACGAAAATATCGAACAATCCGTTGCCGTCGTAGTCGCCGACGGCCACCCCCATGCCGGATTGAGCGCGGCCGGCCTCATTGAGTCCGGCTCCGGAGAGGACTCCGATCTCGGTGAACGTGCCATTGTGATTGTTGTGGAAGAGCAGGTTGGGATTGCCATCGTTCGCGACGTAGATGTCCGGCCAGCCATCGTTATCGAAGTCGCTGAACACAACAGCGAAGCCGTAGTAGTTGGGGTCCTTGATCCCGGCGGCCTTTGTAACATCGGAGAACGTGCCGTTGCCGTTGCTGTGAAACAAAACATCGGGTTCGCCCTGTAAGCCCTGTGGTCCGCAAAACACATCGATGTTCAGGAAGCGGCATTTGGGATCTTTGCCGCGGCGGGGGACGGTCTTTTCGTCGAAGGTCATGTAGTTCGCGACGTACAGATCGAGGTTTCCATCGCGGTCGTAATCACCAAATGCGCAATTGGTGCTCCAATGGACGTTCGGGACGCCTGCGGCCGCGGTCACATCGGTGAACGTGCCGTTGCCATTGTTGCGGAACAAAACGGCGGGACCGTATGCCGTTATATACAGGTCCTGATAGCCGTCATTGTTGTAGTCGCCGACGCAGACGCCCATCCCCCAGCCGCGCTTCAGGAGACCAGCTTCGCGTGTCACGTCCACGAACGTGCCTCCCATGTTCCTGTACAGAGCGACCATCGGATCGCCGCCTTTTTTGTAATTGTCGAGTGTTGAGCCGTTGACGATGAGGACGTCCATCTTGCCGTCATTGTCATAGTCGAAGAAGGCCGCTCCATTGCCGTTTGCTTCGACGATGTAATCCTTGGCGGCGCCGCCGCAGATGTTCATGAGTGTGATGCCGACTTTGGCGGCGACATCGACGAATCGGGGGAAGGTGTCCGGGGCGGCGAGGAGGAGACAGAGGCCGAGGGTCATGAGCACTGGAATGGCAATGAATCGTCGGCATTCCCCTCCTAAGTTAGGAGGGGTGGCGCGCAGCGCCGGGGTGGTCCGTTCAGAGCCGCGAAGCCACCGCACAGATATCCGCGCAGCGCACCGATTTATAAGGAGCGCTGCGCGAGCACCTATTTGGTCGCTACGCGTCTTTGAACAGACCGCCCCGCCTTCGCTTCGCGAAGGCACCCCGCCTAACTTAGGCGGGGAGTTTGGAGACGCGTCCCAACCTGCGAAGCTCACTGCTTCAGCCTTTTCTGGATATCGGCTACCAGCCGTTGGTACGGTGCTTCGTCTTCGTTGAGGGTGACAGCATTGTTGGCGGCGGTCAGAGCCCCCGTTAATTTGCCGAGCTTGAGATCGGCACTGGCAAGACTGTACCAGTGTGCGGCATTCAGCGGATTCGCCTGGACGGAGCGCTCCAGAAAGGGCAGCGCCTTGTCCGCTGCCCCGTGCTCCAGCAGCAGCGTTCCCAGGGAGTTCAGGGCAGGGCCGTACATGGGCGCGAGGCGGACCGCTTCCCGTAAAAGTTTCTCGGCGCCAGCAAGCTTGCCTTCCGTAAGGCGCGCCAGAGCGGTCTTGTAATTGGCCTCCGCGCTGCCGACCTGTTGGCGAATCGCTTCGTATTTATCCAGTTCCTGCCGGCCTTCATCGGTCCGCCCCATCGCCAGCAACGTCTGGCCGAGGGCATACCGGGATTCCTGATCGCTGGGATCGGTGTCCAGGGCATTTTTCAATACGCTTACGGCCGAGGGGGAATTACCGCTTTGCCGATAAGCCCGGCCGAGAAGCGGGTACGCCGCTCGGAGAGTCGGATCAATCTCCAGAGCTGAGACCAGATGCTCTGCCGCACGGTCCGAGTCGCCTCTCTCGAGGTAAAATCGGCCAACAGCAAGGTGGGTCAGCGCATCGCGCGGTTGAAGTCGTAACGCTTCTGAATATGCTTGAAGCGCTGCATCTCGATCGAACAATTCCAACCGGGCTTCGCCGATACTCCTCCACACACGCGAATCATTGTTTCCGGAGCCCAGTTCCAGGGCTTGTTTGAACAGATCCAGCGCTGTAATCCATTGCTTCTGACGGTAGCGGATCAAACCGAGTTGATAATAGTGTGCTCCCTGTTTCGGATTGAGTTCCATGGCGCGCTTCAGGTAACGCTCAGCAACACCGTATTCGTTCATCTGGGTATACAGCGTTGAAAGATAGAAATAGCTGGGCCCATCGGCAGGGTTGGCGCCGAGGATCTCCTTGAATTGCTCAATGCTTTCAAGGACGCGGCCTTTCTCCAATTCCGCCAGCGCCGAGGATACTGCGGCATCGCGCGACGGCATTTGAGCAGCAGAGAGCGTGATCAGGATCAAGAACCGCGAGATGGGCTGAAGTATCATGATCGTGCGAAGTAAATCTAACGATGAAAAGGTGTCCGTCCGGTGATGCCGCGGCCTTCCGTAATTGTCAGAATCTGGTTGGCCTCGACGTCTTTTACCGTTTCGACGGCGCCGCTGGGCCAGCGAATCTCAAGGTTGTCGGCGCGCGCGGCTTGTCCCATTCCGAAGTGGACGCGCAGATCGCTTTGCGACAGATAGCTGGAGCCGGCCTTTACTTCTCGAAGCAGAACCTTGCCATTAACGGTCAGTTTCAATCGTGCACCGATGCCATCCCGATTGCTTTTCGTGCCAATCGTTCGAATCAGAACTGAATTACGTCGGTTCCCCCCGTCATTGCGGAGCAGGTCTGCCGTTTGACCGACGTTTCCGACCACGAGATCAAGGTCGCCATCGTTATCGAGATCGCCGGCGGAGAGCGACCGGCTTGGTTTCTTCAAGGCGAATCCTGGACCCGAAAGAGGACCGACGTCCTTGAATTTTCCGGTTCCATCGTTCTGGAGCAGGAGATTACGTTGTTCGTAACTCGTGCTGTCACGAAAAAGGCTCACATTGTCGATCACATCGCCGTTCGCGATCGCCAGATCCAAGTCTGTATCGTTGTCGTAATCGAAGAATAACGCGCCAAAGCCGACAAAGGGTAGCGTGGCTTCTCCAACCCCGCTTTCGAAAGTCACGTTAGCGAAGAGACCTTTTCCAATGTTTCGATACAGACTGTGAGTCTGGCGGTCCAGATTTGTGACAAAGATATCGAGCAATCCGTCGCCGTCGATGTCACCCATGTCGGCGCCCATGCCGGCAAGAGGCTGTCCATCATTGCTGACAGCGACACCGGCCAGCAGCCCGACTTCCTCAAAGACACCTTTCCCTTTATTGTGAAAAAGGAAATTGGGCACGGAGTCGTTAGCGACGTATATATCCTCCCAGCCATCGCCGTCGTAATCCCCGAATACGACGCCCAATCCTTTGCCTGTCGTGCGGTAGATTCCCGCCTGCCGGCTCACATCAGAGAATGTGCCGTCGCCATTGTTGCGATAAAGGATGTCGGGAATACCGTTGTAAACGTTCGGATGGCAGTAAACGCGCGTGTCGCCGGAGTAAACGCAATACTTGTTATTTTGGACTCCGAAGTCGACATAGTTTGTCACGAAGAGGTCAACGTAGCCGTCGTTGTCGACGTCGCCGAACGCACAGCTTGCGCTCCAGAGCTGCGAACCAACTCCGGTTTTGTCGGTCACATCGGTAAAGCTTCCGTTTCCGTTATTGTGATAGAGCTTATTCCCGCCGAAGCTGGTGATATAAAGGTCGGCCCAGCCGTCGTTATCGTAATCGGCGGAACAGGCGCCCATTCCGAAGCCTGATACTCCGATTCCCGATGCCGTTGTGACATCGGTGAAAGTGCCGTCTTTATTGTTCCGGTATAAACGGTGACGGGCTCCGGCCGCCTTCTGTTTGTCTGTGAATGAGCCACCGTTGACGAAAAAGATGTCGGGCCAGCCGTCGTTGTTGTAATCGAAGATGATGCTGCCGCCGGCCATGGTTTCGGGCATGTACTTCTGCGGACTGGCGCCATTTTCATGCTTGAATGTGATTCCCGCATCCGGGGCGATGTTGGTGAAACGAACAGGCACATCCTGCTGCTGAGCGCGGAGCAGAATCGAGCCGAGCGACGCTCCGATAGCGAGAACCACCAGTGCTTTGATCGAATTTCTCAACGTAATTCTTCTTCCATCGCGGCATCGATTTTCTGGATATAGAGGGCGGTGTACTTCTGGCTGGCCTTTTCGTCCTTCAGACTCTCGTACTGGCGAGCCAGGGCTTTGTAGATCAGAAAGTTGTCGCTTGTGCCGTTATCTAACAGGTCTTTCAGTATAGAAACCGCCTCGCTGTGCCGCGCTAGCAAGCCCAACACAATGGCGAAAGTGAGTCGCAAAGCGGGCTCGCCGCGATGCTCTTCAATACTCTTCTGGAACACTGCGACTGCCGCTTCCGCCTGTCCGTTGAGTACAAGATCCGCCGCACCCCTGTTCGAAACCACGATGTCGCGTTGGTTATTAATTTCCGCCTGGGCCTGCGCTTCTTGTCTCGAATACTCTTCCAGCTCCTTCTGACCCTCCTCGGAGTTGCCCATGCGCATCAGCGCCAGGCCCATGACATAGTGCGCTTTTCGCTCCTTGGGGTCGATCTTCAGGGCTTGCGCCGCGGCGGCTGCCGCCTCGGCAAAATGTCCTGACTTCAGATTTGCATCCGCGAAACGATAATGAGGGGCAGCCTTGTCTGGAAAAGACGAAACGAGAGTGGCGAATTCGCCAAGCGCTTCCGATGCCTGTCCGCGTCGAAGGTACAGATCGCCGAGAGCCATTCGTGCGTCGGCATTCTTAGGAGAGATCTCTAACGCCTTTTTGTATGCCGCTATCGCGGCATCAAATTGAGTGAGCTCGGTGTTAATGCCTCCCATCCTCTGGTAAATAAAACTCAGTTGCAGACGGTCGAGCTCCGGAGTCAGTGAAGAAGGAGCCTTCATTTGACTGGCTTCCTGGAAGACCTCGAGAGCTTTTCGCATTCTCCCGGAATCCCGGTACAATTCGGCTTCTTTGTAGCGCAGGCGCCGCGACTCAGGAAACGCACGAATGGCCCGTTGCATCACGTCCTCGGCTTCTGCCGCCAGTTCGGCTTTGTTGAGGATCCCGCTCATGGCCAGGTAGAGCGCCTCGCCCCCAGCAGTTTCGTTCAATGCGTTCTTATATTTCTTTAGCGCCTCTTCAAACTGGTTTCCGCGGAAATAGGAGAGGCTCAGGACATCCGAAAATCGGTCTACCAGCCCGGCCACGGCCAGATTTCCCTTATTGGAAGCAGGGCTCCAGCGAATGGCCAGGATGCGCCTGTAAACAGAGGCGGCAGCGGCGAAGTCTTGCTGCTGGGTATACGTCTCAACGAGCCCACTGAGGCTCTGGGCCAGACGGTCGTCATCGGCTCCAAACTTTTCCGCCAGCTGAACGGCCCTTGAAAACGACTTTGAAGCCTCGGGATAGCGGCCCTTTTTGAGCGCTTCCATTGCTGCCGTGTTCTCGGTGATCCATTCCACTTCAGCAGGTGATACCAACTGGAGGAGGAAAAATTCGTTACCGATCTTGCCCACGGGACTGATCTGGCCGGAAGTCAAAGCGGAAAGCGCTATTCGCAATTCCGGCCGCAAATCGTCCGGGGCAAACACCCCCGCAAATCCTCCATTTGGCGCGGACGGGTCGGTCGAGTTCTCCATCGCAAGGGTTTCGAAGGGCTCGCCTGCAAGGAGCCGGGTCCGCAGTTCCGTGGCCTTTGCTTGGTCTGGCACGGTGAGGATGCGAAAACCCACCCGCCCGGCCTGAAAAGGCACAAAGAGAATCGCGAAAAGAAAAAGTGCGCACGGTGACAAGATGGAGGGATTCTAAACGAGAACAAAAACAAGGGCAAATCATTCAAAAATAAAGGCGCGGAGAGCACAAGAAGGAGAACGAACCGGTCTTTGTGCCGCTTGATAGCAGCGCTCCTCTGGTTTGAACGTTACCTGCGATTTCACGGGTCGTGGAAAACCAAATTGCGATGGACAGCGCCCAAAATCGATTTGAGCAAAAGCGAACGTACCTTATTTATGTGCACATGCGTGAGGCGGAGTTGCTCCAGTCCGTATATTCGCCGTTGTTTCCAAACGCGCGCACTTGAAAGACATAGATCGTAGCGGGAGTCAGTCCTTCGAAGCGGGCTGGACGTCTGGCCTGCATGTGTCTGTCTATTTTCCATGTTTCGGGGAACTCACCATTCGGACCCTGGGCGCCCCAGCGTAATTCGTAGTGCCTGGCTTTGCGGTAGAGCGGGGTCCATGCCGCCAGCAATTCGCCGCTATTGTTGCCTTGACGCACCCACAGCATGCGAGGAACAGGGCAAAGGTCGTCCCTTGCGCGCCCTCCGCCGGCGAGTTCGAATCCGCTGCTGATGAATGCGGCCACATCGTCCTTGCTTACAGCCTCAACATAATGACCGAGGTGGTCCAACGAGTGCG
This sequence comes from uncultured Acidobacteriota bacterium, assembly GCA_963738025.1. GTDB lineage: Bacteria > Acidobacteriota > Terriglobia > 20CM-2-55-15 > 20CM-2-55-15 > 20CM-2-55-15. The sequence continues at coordinate 67,454 of CAVTWA010000011.1, forward strand.
TGAGGACGCTGCGGGCGCTTTTCAGCTCGGCGAACGCTTTCCGGCCTCGGTCGAGCCCGCCGGCTATTGCACGATCGAATCGGTCCAGCTGCGCCTACAAATTATCGAGGTCCACAGGTGGTTTCGGAAAGCGAAGGACGTTTTCTTCATTCCGTCGTAAATCGCGTGTCCACCCGAGACGGGCTCGAAGCATAAGCTTTAGGGTTTTCTCCTCGAAAACGTCGGTTGTTTTAGCCCAACTCCGGAACAATCTCCTAGCGCGATCGTTTAGTGTCAATGACTTGGTCCCTTAGGCGCGTCACGAGCCAGGTCTTGAGAGCGGAAAAGGTCGTGACGCGTGTCCCGAGCCAGGTCTTGAGAGCGGAAAGGGACGTGACGCGTGTCCCGAGCCAGGTCTTGAGAGCGGAAAGGGACGCGACGCGTGTCCCGAGCCAGGTCTTGAGAGCGGAAAAGGTCGTGACACGTGTCCCGAGCCAGGTCTTGAGAGCGGAAAGGGACGTGACACGTGTCCCGAGCGAGGTCTTGAGAGCGGAAAGGGACGTGACGCGTGTCCCGAGCGAGGTCCCGAGAGCGGAAAGGGACGTGACGCGTGTCCCGAGCCAGGTCTTGAGAGCGGAAAGAGACGTGACGCGTGTCACGAGTCAGGTCCCGAGAGCGGAAAGGGACGTGACGCGCGTCACGAGCCAGCGATCGAAAGGGCCGTGAGTTGACGGTCGGCGTTACATCGCTATTGCTTCCTTTGCTTCCTACGCTCCATCCATTCTGAAATGAGTACGATTTCAGGCGACCAGAAAACGAGCAGTATCACCAGGAATGAAATAACGAGGAGCGCCGTTTTCAATTTATGCCGACCGTTTCCCGCAAGGTTAGCTGTGGTCTAACCAATCGTAGATCTTGAGCGCGAGGAACAACCACGGCAGTTATCACGAACCATTTCGGGAACTCCAGCGCCAAATTTCAACCCTTGCAAGTCTGCGCTCACGAACTTTCCGCTTCGCAGCGTCGCTTCAATCCCGTCGTCTCCAGTTCGAGGTATGTTTCATTCAACTTGCGGAATAGCAGCCCTGCAATGGGGGCGAACAGTCCGTCAAAGAGGACGACCAGGGTGACCTCGCTGCCCTTAGCGGCGGGTTTTACAGCATGGTATCCGATGACGTGCAGTCCCGGCGTTCCGGATCTCCAGGAAAAGCTACGGCCTGCATTCAGGCGCGTTACGGTCCACACGGCGGGGAGCAGCTTGGGTTGTTTAATGCGGGCGCGGCTGCCAACATCGAACCGACCTTTATCTAACCTCTTAAGCGAGGTTATCGATGTTGTCCAGTCCGGCCAGCGTTCGACATCCGTCATAATCTTCCAGACCAGGTCCGGGGTAGCATCAATTTGGATTGTTTTTGTGAAACTGCGCATATTCAGAAGTCAGGTGGGGACTAGTGTAACCCGTCATAAGCAATATAACGAATCTCAGGCCGGAGGGCCGTCAGAGCCTAGCCACGCCCGCAAGGGCGTGGCTTGTGATGGCAAAAGCGAGAGAGCCACGGAGTGGCGAAAGATTGTCCAACGAATCTTTCGCCACTCCGTGGCTGGACCTTTCCGAATCTTCATACCCACGGCTCACGCCGTTGGCTACGATCTGACGGCCCTTATAGGGCCTGAGATTCGTTGCGTTATTTATGACGGGCTGCACCTCATTTTCGCTGGCCGGCTGCGCGCATCATGGTCGCGGTGGTGCAGTCCTGGACCACTGTGAAATAACGCGCGACGGCAACTTTGCCGACGTCGAACGGGTTTGCTTCACCGGGTTTTCGGTTGGCGGCGGTGTGCGCTTTGAAATACGCGTTATCAAATTCGGTATGGTTGGATATCAAAGCAGTCGCTGCGAAGTCTGCTGCAGCTCTGGCCATCTTCCTGGATGACGTCAGATACCCATCGTAATAGGCAGGATCGCCGTTAAACGGGATCGCGGTGCCGCCGATGTATGCCACGCGCAGCGGCTTTCCGTTGTCTTTGACCTCAAACAGGAACGAAAGCGTTCCGGGAGTATGGCCGGGCATCGTAACGATCTGCAGCGATGTGTCGCCGACCGAGAACTTCATGCCGTCGGTCGCAACCGTGTCGTGCTTTGGTTTGCCGCCGGCGTGATTGGCGGCTTTGTCGACCGAGTCCCAGTCCTCCGCGCCATACACCAGGTGCGCGCCGGGCATGGCGTCTTGAAGCAGCCTGGCGCCGCCATCGTGGTCGGCATGTGCGTGCGAGATGATGATGTATTTAACCTTCCTGTTATCCAGGCCAAGCTTTTTCATCCCATCGATGACCTCGTCCTGGGCTGCATAGTCGAACAGGGCTTCAAGAACGATGATGCCGTCGCTGCCGACGATAGCCCATGCGCTGTGGATTTTGGTTCCGATAAAATAAAAATTATCCGCAACTTTTGCCGGCTCGGCATACCACGTGTCCTTTGCGGGCGGAGCTGGAGCTACTCCCCGGGCGCCGCCGCGTGCCCCGCCAGCAGCCCCTTGACCGGGCGCCGCTGTGGGAGGTGGTGGCGGAACGCACAGCCGCAAAAAGGTGCCTGGCCATTCGGTCCCCGCGGCATTCTTTGCCGCCCCGATAAGGCTGTCTATCGTGGGAGCAGGGGTTTGTGCCGATGCGACTGTGATGTTCGACGCGATCATACCGACGATAAACACTGCAAGCGCTTTCATGGGATTCCTCCGATGCGGGAGGATATCGTTGAGTTGAGCTATGCGTCAAACGTCGTGTTTGCCTATTTAAGACGGACTTTCTTTGGTTCATTCGGCCTGGTGCGGTATTCTTCAGCCCTTATGCGCCCAGGACGATTCATCGTAACGGCTTCGATTTCCCTCACGATTGTGATTGGCTCAGTGTTGGCTCAACCCGGTCAGGTGACGCAGGTGACAGCCAATGATCCCGTGAAGACGTTGTCGGCACGTCTGGATCTGGAAAAATACAAGGCAATAATGAAGAGCCTGACGCAGTTTGGGGACAGACGTGAGGGTACTGAGCGCAATAGAAAAGCGGTCGATTGGATCGAAGCCCAGCTCCAGAGCTACGGTTGTAAGAATACCGAACGCATCAAGTATGTGGTCCCGGATCCCGCGGCCACTCCGCGCAGAGGGGCAGCGCCGGCGGGGCAGGGCGGGCAGGCCACTCGCGGTGTCGGTGGCGTCGGACGGCAGGCCAAGGTGATTGAAAGCGGTGAGATCATTGCAGGCCAGGGAGGGAGCCGGCTCTATGGCGTCTCGGCCGCAGTTGGACCGAATAACGACGCGGAACCGCCAGCCCGATGCCCGGCTGCGCGAGCTCAATGCCGAGCCTTCCAAGGATGGAGCACGCGAGGAAGTTTATTGCACGAAAGTCGGGTCTATCCATCCGGAAGAGATGTATATCGTTGGCGCTCACATGGACGGTATTGGCTGGGGTGAAGCGGTGAACGATGACGGTTCCGGCACCGCGCTTGTCATGGAACTGGCGCGAATCTTCAGCATGCCCGATGTCGAGACAGACCGGTCGATCCGTTTTGCACTTTGGAACAGTGAGGAAGGCGGCTTGAACGGTGCGCGAGCCTACGTTAACCAGCGGGCGCAGCTTCAAGGCAAGCAGGATCCTGCCGGGTCTGGAACCTATCCGGAGCCGAAATGGCTCGGGATGATTCAACATGACATGATGCTCTGGGACCATGGAATGCCACGGCCGGACGGCACCTGGAACTCCGAGCAACGTTCCGAAGCCGACGTGAATATCGAGTTTCAGTCCACCTCGCAGTTTGCCGATAATGCGATGAAGCTTGCTTTCCTTTTTCGTCAAGCCAACGAGAAGTATGCTACCGATTATCCCGCCGCCGTCGGTCCGCATATGACGAATACGGATTCCGATCCCTTCATGAATTTAGTTCCGGCAATCAGCCTGCGCGAGAACGAACGCGGAATGCAAACGGGGGGAGGCTGGAACCCGACGTGGCATCAGCCGATCGACGTCTATTCCACGTTTTCTGATAAGGATTTTCGTCTCGGCCTCAATGCCGCTCAAACCACGCTGGGCGCCGTCGGGCAACTCGCCGGCGTAAAGCTAAAGAAGTAGGCTACGAAGCGGAAGCAACCACATGAAGCACAAAAGGCACAGCGCGGCTACGCCGCAACCGAAACATAAGACTCGCAGTAGTTGACACGCAAATGTTGTGAGGGAGCGAAGTCCCCGCCTGACTCAGGCGGGGACTTCCCCATTTCGACATCCTGCTGAAAAATCAACTCGGACAAACAGGAAAGGGTTTTTGCCGTTTTCTTCCAAAAAGCTGGTTAAAAAAACTAAAACTTACAGCCTTGTTACCCAAAGGCCGAATTCTTTGTGCATCTTATGGTTGCTTTCCTCCGCGTTCCAGTGCCGGTTTCCCTGCGGGGGAATGCTCGTCGACTGCGATCGCGTAAAAGCCGCTGACCGCATACGTGTTCATGACGGCCACGAGATCCATCGCGCCACGCTGGCCGAAGAGTTCGACAGCTTTCGCAAATGTTGCTGAGTCTACCTTCCGATCGGTAAACATCTGCCTGCCGAAGCGAATTACTGTAGCATCCTGTTCATTCACACCGTTAAGCGCGGCGTTGTGACGGATGACGTCGATAACCTTGGAGTCGACGCCGGCTTTCACCGCGGTGGGTTCATGAGCATTCCACTCGAGGCTGTAGTTCGTTTCGCGGCATGCCACAAGAATGGCAAGCTCGCGCGCGTGCGCGTTCAATGTGCCACCGATGGCCGCATTGTGAAGATCAAAAAGCGCCTTAGCAACGGCCGGGTTGTATGCCGCGAAGGCGAGCGGTCCGCCGAGAGAGCCTTCAGGGGTGCGGCCAGGCAAAACATCAAAAATCTTCTGGCTTGCTTCGTCCAGATTCTTGCGTTGGACATAGGGGAGCCGAGCATTAGAATCCGGATTGATATCGGCCGGCAGCTTGGCAGCCGATTGCGCAAAAGCGGTGAGCAGGCCCGCGGCGGTCATCAGCAACGCGGCGCCCCAGAGCATGGGTCGCTGTAGTTTCATTAGTCTTCTCCTTCAAGGTCGTGCGTGCCAATGGATACTACTTTAGATAAGCCACGAATTGAACGAATTCAACGAAGTCTGAATCGTTGAATTCGTTTAATTTGTGGCTTATCCCGGGACTGAATCGGCAATTGTCCGTCTATATCTGTAGGACCAATTCCTAAAATCCATTCTTTGACAGGAGAAGTGTATGAAGAGGTTTTCTCTCCTTTTGATTTTGGGTTCATGCTGCGTCCTTCTTGCGGTAGCCGGCCTTGCAGCCGCAGAGGATCATGGAGACCGTGTATGTATTTACAAGCACGAGAATTTTCATGGACATGAACAATGTTATCGGCCCGGTGACGAAGTCTCGGACCTGAAGCACGCTGACATCGAGTCGATCCGCGTATTTGGCAACGCCCGCGCAATGGTGTTTGAAGACCGTGACTTTCGTGGAACGGTGGTGGAATTTAAGTCGAACATACGGGACCTGAAGCACGTCAATCCGACCGGATCGAAGGAACTCGATCATGTGGGTTCTCTTCGGGTCACATCGGATTATGCTTTTAACAGCGGCAAGTACTATGAACCGCCCGATTACGCTTTCAGCCGGTCTAAGCCTTACCCGGGGACGGCGTCGATCGACGAAGGCGTCTGTGTTTACGAACGGCCGAGGTTCGAAGGCCGCTTCCAGTGTTGGGGTTCTGGAACCGACGTTTCGGATCTCAGCGCGGGAAACTGGGGAGACCTGATCTCGTCCGTTCGAGTATTCGGCCATGGCCGTCTCGTCGGCTTCGAACACAAGGACTTTCAGGGACAACGTGTATATATTGATCATGATGCTCCCGATCTAACCGACGTCCCGATGCGGAGTTCAGGCAATTGGAATCATGAAATCTCTTCCCTCGAAGTTCAGTAAAGGATAGCTTCAAGGACAGATGAGGCTTCGTCGTCTGTCCTTTTTTTCTCCAGCGAAGATTTCCCGTCAGCCCGCGAATCAAGCCCCGCGTTGAGAAACCATTCGTCTTTTGTCCCCTATGTACAATGACCATGTGATATCGACCGAACAACGCCGCGAATACTTTTCGTTTTTCGATCTTCCGCGCACTCTCTGGTATTTCCTTGGGGAGGAACGCTGGGCGTTCCTGGGCTTCAGTGGAGTACTTCTGACGGTCCTGTGCTACACGATGGTGCCGCCATACATCGTCGGAAGGATCGCGAATCTGCTGATCGAATACATGAAGGCCGGTCCCGGAGCGTCTATTTCCACACGCCCCTTGCTCTGGCTTGTAGGAGTCTTGTCCGGCAGTTACGCAATCGTCGCACTGGTCCGGCTATCGAGCAAACGGATGCTGGGCCGTATGAGCCTGAACGCGCGGTATCGCGCCAAAGTATGGGGCTTCGAGCGGCTGCTGGATTCGTCCCTTTCGTGGCATCAACAGGAAAGCACCGGAAACAAAGCCCAGCGCGTGTTGACGGGCGCGGAAGCGGTCCGCGAATGGACCGGCGACGTATTGAATAACTTCCTGGCCACGGTAGCGACATTTGCCTGTTCGCTTGTTGCAGGTTTCCTGCTCCACCCCGCATTCATCCTGTTTTTTGTCTATTACCTCGGCGTGTTGATCGCCACGGAACTCTTTTTCGACAATCGGATATCGAGGCTCTCGGACAACATCAATATTTCGCTCGAGAATGCCAGTGGAGGCTTTGTCGAGAGCGCCTCGAATATTCTGTCGGTCAAGGCGATGGGCGCGGCAGACACTGTGACGAACAACCTTGCGCAACGTGAGGAAGTGGCGCGTCGCCTGTCCTACGAACGACTGCGGCTGGGTAACAGCAAATGGATGTGCTTTCAGATCCACAATGCGATCTGCTGGGGTGCGTATCTGCTTACCATTGCCTATATGGTGATGCATGGAAAGCTATCGGCAGGGTTTTTCCTGACCTATGCGACATATTTTGACAAGCTGCGCGAGGCTGCGGGGGAATTCACGGATCGCTTTCAGTCGATGATTGAACGGAAGTCGAACCTCGGAAGAATGATGCCTCTGTTCTGGGTGGACAATCGGCTACCTGCAGGCAATCTGAAATTTCCCCACCAGTGGCGTGCCATTCAGATCCGTGGCGCGGTCTTCAGTTATGACGGCAAACCGGCTGTCGGTCCGCTGTCTCTCGAAGTGCAGCGCGGAGAGATCATCGGAATAGCAGGACCATCGGGCTGCGGGAAATCGACCTTGATCAAGCTACTGCTCGGTCTGTACCACCTGGAAAGCGGAAAGCTGCAGATCGATGATGTTCCGCTCAGCGAGATTCGTCACGAGGAACTGATCTCGAATGTCGCCGTCGTGCTGCAGGAAACGGACCTGTTTAACTTTTCGCTGCGGGAAAACATCACGATGATGCGGGATGTTTCACCGGCGCTTCTGAAGCGTTCCTGTGAGATCGCGTGCCTGAACGAAGTCATTGCGCGGCTGCCCGAGGGGCTGGACAGCATGGTCGGCGAACGTGGATATTCCTTGTCCGGCGGCGAGCGCCAACGCGTGGGAATTGCCCGGGCCATTTGCCGGAATGCGCCGATTCTGCTGCTGGACGAAGCGACCTCGGCTCTGGATTCGGCAACCGAGCAGAAGGTGATGCAAAGGCTGATGGCGGAGTACAAGGGCGAGCGCACGATGCTCATCGTTGCGCACCGGATCAGCACCTTGAAAGATGCCGACCGGATTGTCGTTTTCGATCAGGGCCGTCTTGTCGAACAAGGCCACTTCCGTGAATTGACCGAAGACCGCAAATCTCGCTTCGGGTCGATGTATGCGATTCAATCCAGGTAGTCGAGATCGCACACGCCGAGGGGAATTGGATAAGCCACGGATTGAACGGATTGAAATTCCAGACTGCCACGAATGACGGCAACTCATGATGCGGCTCGCATCTGACGAATTGCTGAAAAGGCAAAAAGAACCCCCTCCCTCGCAGTCCGAAGGTTGATCTTACTGGCGTCGAGCCTCCCTCATTGCAATCCGTAAACCGCTGTTGGCCGGTGGACCGCGGCGGTTCGCCGAAACGGAATCGCCCGCCGTCCGCTCCACGATTACATTGGCATTTCGGGAGGTGGTATGGACGCGGATCGCTGGGAACGAAAAAGAGAGCGCTGGGAACGAAGATGGGAGAGGAGGCAGGCGCGATTCAATAATCCCAGCCGGCATCTATTTTCGGGTTTTGTCTTCCTGGCCATTGGTCTTGTGTTTCTGCTCGGGAACATGGGATTCCTCAACGTCCACTCGATCCTGCGTTTCTGGCCTGTCATCCTGATTGCGGGCGGCATCCTCAAGATGGTCGAATCGCGGGACGAGTACAGAACAGGAGCCGGCATCTTCTGGATCGTCATCGGCCTGCTGTTCCTGATGGGCAACTTCAATATCCTGCGGATTGCATTTCGCGACTTATGGCCTGTCGTGCTCATCGGCTTCGGGGTTTCGATGCTCTGGCGCTCCGCCATGACGCGGCGCTATCGGGATGGACTCATGGCAGAGGAACCTCCGACCGCGCGCGACACCGGTTTCACCAGTAGCGGCTTCACGAGCGACACCCGCGGTCCTGCGCCATCGTCGAATTCCATTTTGTCGGCGACAGCGATCCTGGGCGGCGTCAAGCGGCTGAATAATTCACAGGATTTCAGAGGGGGTGACGCGACGGCCATTATGGGAGGCTGCGAGATCGATCTTCGTCCGGCATCCATCACACCAAATCACGAGCCGGTTCTTGAGGTATTTGCCATGTGGGGTGGTATCGAGATTCGGGTGCCACCCGATTGGACGGTGATCAGTCGGGTCGATCCGATCCTGGGCGGCTACGAAGATAAAACGACGCCACCAAAAGATGATTCGAAGCGTTTCGTGGTACGCGGTTCGGTCGTCATGGGTGGCATCGAGGTAAAGAACTAGAGTGCACCCGATCCTCGCCAGCCGTACGCGATCTGTCCTTTACGGAGCGTCGTGGATTCCCATTGCCGTACTACTGATCGGCGTCGTCACGCGCGGCGGGACGATGTCTGTTCTGGAGGCGGCGCTGGTGCTGGCGCCGATGTGCTTCCTGTATGCATTCATCTGTCAGGCATCATGGTATTTGTGCGTTGCCGTTCCTTTTCGCGAAAGCGAAATCGTTCGATTGTGCGCTACTCACGGAACAGCGGCAGCAGTATCGTCGGGTGCGTGGATCGGCATCGGTTGGTTATGGGTTCGGGCGCTGGATTCGAGCGGCTACGTTGAGGCGATTGAGCCGCGTTACATCGCGCAATTACCGATTGTTTTTTTGGCAGGTTTTCTCTTGTTTTTGCTGGCAGTCACACTTAATTATCTGTTGATCACATTCGAAGCATCGCAGGTTGTGGAAAAAAAGGCTCTCGAACTCCAAGTGCTAGCTCGCGAAGCGGAGTTACGAGCTCTGCGCGCGCAGATCGACCCGCATTTTCTATTCAACAGCTTGAACTCGATCAATGCGCTGGTCGTGGCCGACCCTGCGGGAGCGCGCCGGATGTGCGTGTTGCTGGCAGATTTCTTTCGAGGCTCTCTGAAACTGGGTTCGGAGCGACGAATTGCTTTATCGGAAGAACTGAGACTTGCTGAATGCTATCTCGATATCGAGCGTGTGCGGCTGGGCTCGCGGCTGCACGTCGAACGCGAAATCGATCGCGAATGCGAATCATGCATGGTGCCGCCGCTGATTATGCAGCCGATTATCGAGAATGCGATTACTCATGGTGTCGCTCCGATGCTCGACGGAGGTACGCTCCACCTGCGTGCAGAGCGAAACGGAGGCGGCGTCAAAATTGTCATTGAGAACCCGTATGAAATCGACGGACCTGCAAAACCGGGAGCGGGTTTCGGACTGAAGAATGTGCGGATGCGGCTGGCGAACCTCTACAACGACGATGCACGTATATACGTTGAAGATAAACAAGGGCGGTTTCGTGTCGAGCTGCAGTTGCCGTGTCATCAAGGGTGATCTGAATGCGAGTTGCGATCGTCGATGATGAGGAGTTGGCGCGCAGGCTGGTGCGCGAGTATCTGTCGGAAGCGGAGGGCGTCGAGGTCGTTGCCGAATGCGCAAATGGCTTTGAAGCTGTGAAAGCAGTGACGGAACTCAAGCCGGACCTGCTGTTACTGGACATTCAAATGCCTCGGCTGGATGGTTTCGAGGTCCTGGAGCTGGTCGGGGAAGAGGTCGCCGTCATCTTTATTACGGCTTACGACAAATATGCTCTGCGTGCTTTCGACGTTCATGCCGTGGATTACCTGCTAAAGCCATTCAATCCGGAAAGGCTGCGCGAAGCTCTGGATCGCGCCCGCGCACTGATCGGCCGGAAGCATCCGATTACTCCGGCGCAACTGAGCGCAGCGTCACGGCCTGCCGGCACCTATGTGGAACGGATTGCAATCCGCGACGGGGCCAACGTTACTGTGATTCCCGTTTCGAAAGTCGATTATGTAGAGGCACAGGATGATTACGTGTGTTTCCGGGCCGAGGGAAAACGTTACTTAAAACAACAGACGTTGGCGGAAGTTGAAGGAGTTCTGGATCCTGCGCAGTTCGTCCGAATCCACCGCTCATATATCTTGAATATCGATCGACTGGCAAAACTCGAACTATACGCGAAGGATAGCCACGCCGCGATCCTGCGCGACGGTACACGATTGGCCGTCAGTCGCTCTGGCTATGCGCGCCTGAATGCGGTGTTGAAGTGATGAGGGGAAGAAACCACAAGATGCGCAAGACGCACAAGCAATTCTGCCTTTGTGTAACAAGGCTATAAGTTTTAGTTTTTTTAACACGGTTTTCGGTGGGCGCTTAATATGGCGCCTAAGACGGCAGCGGCAATGTGAGTATCACGAGAGTTGGTTGTAGTCCGGTTTTGGCGACAAGCGGATCTAGTTTGTCGAAGTTGATTTTTCGGCAGGATGTCGAAATGGGGGAAGTCCCCGCCTAACTTAGGCGGGGACTTCGCTCCCTTACAACATTTGCGTGTCAACTACTGCGAGTCTTACGTTTCGGGTGCCGGCGTAGCCGCGCTAAGCCTTTTGTGCTTCTTGTGGTTGCTTCCTGAACTAAAGACGCCGGCGCGCAAAGAACGCGCGCAACAGTTCCGCGCACTCGGTTTCGCGAATTCCGGAAACGACGTCGATCCGGTGGTTCAGCCTGGGGTCAGTGAGGACATTGTAAATCGAGCCTGCGGAGCCGGCTTTTGGATCAGGTGTACCAAAGACCAACCTTGCGATTCGGGCGTGGATCATGGCACCGGCGCACATCATGCATGGCTCGACAGTGCAATACACGGTGGCCCCCGTCAAACGATAGTTCTGAAGCGATTGACCCGCCTCACGCAAGGCTATGATTTCGGCATGGGCGGTCGGATCATTTATTGAAATCGGTTGATTGACTCCGGTTGCAACCAGCGTGTCGTTCACAACGATAACCGCGCCGACCGGAACTTCGCCTGCAGCCTCCGCTTTTCTCGCTTCAGCGAGAGCCAAATCCATGTACTTCGTGTCGAAGTCTCTGTACATGACCACATGCTACACTTAATTGCAACGCGGTTGCCGGTTAGCGGACCGCTGCCCGCGACGAAAAGGCGATCCATGAAATTGATTTCCAAGCTAGTTTTCGTGTTGCTGCTCGCGCCGCTCTCTTTGTCGGCTCAGCCGGGCGTGCGCATGTCCGCCGACTTCCTGCCGCTGGAAGTGGGAAATCGTTGGGCATATGACGTCTTCGATGAGGCGGGTCAGAAGGTCGGTAATCTCGAGTTCGGGGTCCAGGATTACCAGATCGTCGGTGGACGAAGTTTCTATCTGTTGAACGGATTTCCTTTCGTGACTGACGGCAGCATGATCAAGCTCGTACGCTACGACCGCCAGGAACGCGAATACATGCGGATGCTCGACAATGAAGAGGGTCCGCTATTCCTGGCGGATGGAACGCGCGTTGAAGTTTTGCAGGCAGATAGCTCCGGCCTTCCGGTCAAATTTATTCTGCACGCCGATCTTGTCGATCTGACATTTCAGCGCGGGCAGGGCATAGTCGAAGCACGAATGCATGCCGGAAAAGACGTACAGATCGCCAAGCTGACCAGCCTTCGGACCAGCGACCGCAAAGCGGCGGAAGCCGCTGCCCAGGGTGCACCGGCAGTGCCGCCACCAAAACCTCCCGACCAGAAACCAAAAGATCGGTTGGAAAATGTCGCCAAACTGTCCGAAGAGAATGTGGCACTAGACATTCAGGCTACCGCGGTTCCGGGGGGAACGAAGTTTCTGCTGACGGTGGTCAATGCCACGGATAAATTGATCCCGTTTCCTTTCACGACAGGGCAGACCTATGACTTTGTAGTCGAGGATGCTGCGACAGGTCAGGAGATCTGGCGGTGGTCGCGCCGTATGTTTTTCACACAGGTGGTCCGGCAGGAAGCCTTACGTCCGAATAAAAATTGGACTTTTGAAGTCACCTGGAATCATCGAGACAACGACCTCAATGTAGTTTCGGCCGGGAAATACAGGCTGGTCGGCAGCCTGGTAACGCGTCCGTTGATGGCGTCCCCGCCAATTATGTTCGAAATCCAGTAGTGCAGACGCTCGTCGAGAATATTTTCAAGGATGCTCGCATTCAGCGGGCATTTCGTTTCATCACGGAACACGAAGCGGACATCGAGGCCGAACAGATTCGGCTGACGGAAATTCCGGCGCCCCCCTTTGGAGAGACGGAGCGCGCTGGAGCGTTTGTGGATGTGTTATCGCACCTGGGCATGAGAGCCGTCACTGACGATATCGGGAATGTCATTGCGGGGTATGACGGAATAGGTGTGAAACCGGTTGTGCTGGGCGCCCACCTCGATACGGTGTTTCCCTCATCGACACCACTGAAACTGGCGCGCAAAGGCCGCGTGCTGTTCCTTCCGGGAATATCGGACAACGGCTGTGGGCTGGTTGCAGTGCTGTGGGTATTGCGTGCCGCGAGGGAGTTTGGGTTGCGGTTTCGCAGGCCCGTCGTCGTGACCGGTAATGTGGGTGAGGAGGGCGAGGGAGACCTGCGCGGCATCCGGCATTTATTCAAAGAACCGCCATGGCAAGGCCGCGATTGTGATTTCATCGCTATCGATGGAGCCGGTTTACAGCGGATCACGAATCAGGCGCTCGGCAGCCGACGCTTTCGCATTCATATGACTGGTCCGGGCGGCCACAGCTGGGCGGACTTCGGCCGTCCCAATCCGGTCCAGGCCATGGCTTCGGCAATCCACACCTTTGCTGCCGGCAGCGGCCGCCGCCCCGGCACATCGTTTAATTTCGGTGTCGTTCGAGGGGGAATTTCGGTCAACGCGATTCCGCGCGAAGCAGTGATGGAGGTTGATCTGCGATCAATCACGGCCGCCAGCCTCGACGATCTGGAAAACCAATTGAAGCGCACGATCAACGAAGCGACCCGTGTTTCGGGTGTCGAATGCAGGATCGAACCGATGGGCGAGCGGCCATCAGGTTCAACGCCGGCTTCCTTACCCATCGTGCAGGCTGCAATGGCGGTCACCCGGCGGTTTGGTGTTGAGCCCCTGTCCGATGTCGGATCTACCGATGCGAACATTCCGATCGCATTAAGCATTCCCGCGATCGCCATCGGCGGAGGTGGAAACTCCGGCAATGTGCACACTCCGGAAGAATGGTTTGACCCGGCCCGCCGGGATTTAGGGGTTCAGAGGTTGTTGGCGCTGGTAGCGGTGTTAGCGGGACTGGAATAAAAGATTAGCCACAAAAAGGCTTAGGGCGGCTACGCCGCAACCAAACAGAGGTAGACGTGTGCGTGGTGCCCAAATGTTTTGAAGTGAATGTGAGGGAGTCCAGTCCCCGCCTAAGTTAGGCGGCCGCGCAGCGGCGGGGCGGTCTGTTCAACGTCCGCGCGAAGGATCCCCGCCTAACTTAGGCGGGGACTTACCCATTCAACGTCCGCGCAGAATCAACTCGGACAACCCCGGAAGTTTGTCGTTTTCTTCCAAAAGCTGGTTAAAAAAACTAAAACTTACGCTTTTTGTGCCTAATGTTTTATTTTTTACCCAGGCAAAACAATATTCCCTTGAGGTACGAATCGAGTTCGGCCTTTTCGACGTTCTTCCGGATGACGGTCGAAAAGTCCGTTTCCGGATTGTCCGTGACCGCACTGATTGCGCCGATCTGGCTTTCTACTCGGGCTACCTCTGCCGCTATTGCTTCGGTATTGAGGCTGGCGACGTGATCTGTCTGCGCGGCGCTGAGGCGCGCTCTTTGCGTCTCGAGCATTGTGCTGGCCGTCTGCAGTTGCTGAGCAAGTTGGGTTTTGTGGCTGATCGCTTCCTGTAGTTTTTCTTCGTATTGCTTTCGGAGTTGATCGACAACCTCGTTGCTGACGCGATCCCGTGTGTCGGACATGCGGTGCAGCTGTTGCTCGAAGCGGCGGCGCTCGGCATCCCAGGCACTTTTAGCTTCTTCCAGCTGATGTTGGAGTTGCTCATTATCGGCCTTGAGTTCTTGAACTTTATCGTCGGCCGGAGCCGTCTCGCGTGAAGCGACGTCATGCGTTTGAAGTGCCGCCTGGGCTTGCATAAATGCCTGCTGCAGCTGTCCGGCATGGTCATTCAGCTGCCGGCGTTCCGTATCCCATAACCGTGCAGATTCCTGCAGCTTATGGATTTCAGCTACGAGTTCCGTCCGTTCGGTATTCCACTTGTTCAAGGATTCGTGAAGTTGGTTTTCGAGATCGCGGACTTTCGGATTCACCTCCGGTGTATCTTCTTTCGGAATCGGGCGGCCCATAATTTGTGCTGCGCGGCGCAGCTTGACCATTTCACCGGCCATCTTGAGCTTTTCCTGTTCCCATTCCGTTTTCGCCCGAAGGTAGGCTTGTTCGAGTTCCGTTTTTTCCTTAGCGACCCGGTTCAGTTCGACTTCGAATTGGTCCTTGAGGGACTGCGTCGCACGCAATGGATTTGATGCGCGGGCGATCGCCTCGGCAACTGCAGCTTCGAGCCGATTGATTTGGGATTTCAATTGAGCGCGCTCGGTTTGCCAGTCTTCGGAACCTCGTTTGAACTTTTCGTCGGCCGTTTCCTGAATCTTGAGTAACGCAGCAGGGTCAAACCCTGTGCTTTTCCCATCGGTCGCTGCCGCTTTTTTCTTTGCCGCTGCGGCTTTTTCGTCGGCGAGTTCGCTCTCGAGTTTGTCGATTTCCGATCTGAGGCGTCGGCGTTCGGAGCGCCAGCTGTCATTCAACTCGTCTTCCATATTTTCCTTTTGCCGCTGGATACCCTCTTTGTCCATCCCGGGATTATAATTCACGGCCTAAAAAGGGGAGACCTTATCGAAGTACATAATCCTGCTACCGGGCAAATTGTCGGCGCCGTGCCTTTGGCAGGGGTAAACGAGATTGAGGCGGCCGTGTCCCGGGCGCGGGACTCTCAGGTCCGTTGGAAACGGGCGGTCTTTACGGACCGGGCTCGAATCATCCGGCGTTTTCACGACCTGATCCTGGCCCGCCGCAGGTCCATTCTCGATACGATCCAGTCGGAGACCGGGAAGGCCCGCCGGGACGCGCTGGCGGAGATTGTGACCGTTGCCGGCACGGCCCGATACTACCTGGCCAATGGCCAGGATCACCTTGAAACCAGACGGCGTAGCGCTGCCGTACCCTTGTTCACGTCCGCCGAAGTCATGTTCAAGCCCTACGGGGTCGTCGGGCTTATCACGCCCTGGAACTATCCATTTTTGCTGGGAATTGCGGATGCCCTTCCGGCGTTGCTGGCGGGCAATGCGGTCGTCATCAAACCCTCGGAATTGACCCCGCTTTCGGCCGTGCTCGCCCGCGAATTATTGCTCGAAAGCGGCCTCGACCCCAATCTTCTCGCTCTTGTTCACGGCGCCGGGGATGTGGGCAACGAGCTGATCAGGCACGTTGATTATGTTGGCTTCACGGGCGGAACCGCCACAGGCCGGAAGGTCGCCGTTGCCGCTTCAGAAAGATTGATTCCGTACTCGCTCGAACTGGGGGGCAAGAACCCCATGATCGTGCTTGCGGGCGCCCCGCTCGAGGAAGCCGCGATGGGTTTGATGGCCGGTGCGTTCAGCAATTCAGGACAAACATGCATTTCGATCGAACGCGTTTATGTCCAGGAATCGGTTTACGACGACTTCGCCCGTCGAGTTGCGGCAAAGGCTGCAGCACTTAAACTCGGCTGGTCGAATTCATGGGATATCGATATGGGCAGCATGATCAGCAGGGAACATGCCCGGAAGGTGTTGAGCCGGGTTCAGGGTGCGCTTGACGAGGGCGCCCGGCTGTTAACGGGCGGCAAAACGCGAGTCGATCTCGGACCGACCTTTGTGGAACCGACCGTTTTGACAAAGGCCAGGGATGACATCCGGATTTCCCGGGAAGAGACGTTCGGACCGGTCATCGAACTGTATCCGGTTCGAAACGCAGATGAAGCTATCGCCAGGGCAAACGACTCCGATTTCGGTCTGAACGCATCGGTCTGGGCAAAAGCCGGACAGGCGGCGGAAGTCGCACGGCAGATCGAAACCGGATCGTCTGGCGTCAATTCGACGCTGCTGATCTATAACAGCTTCGACGTTCCAATGGGGGGCGTCAAGCGAAGTGGCATCGGGCGCCGGCACGGAGAGCACGGGATACTGCGGTATACGCAAGCGCAGAGTATCGTAACCAGCGTCGCATTGGGCGGGGGTTACGATTCCATGCTGATGCGTGTGCGGAACGAGCGGATGGCGAACGTACTGGTGTGGCTGATGAAGCTCTGGCGAAGAATTGGAACATAGACGCGGGCCTTCAGGCCCGCGTCTATGTGGTTATTGCTGTACAGCAGCAGCCGGCTGAATGGTTGCCGGTGGCGTTGCCGGCGTGCCGCCAGCGGCCGTTTTTGCTGGTGAGTCGCTGGTCTGGCGCGTCAAGTTGATGTAGAACGGCGTCACTTCAAACGGCATCTTCTCCCTTGGTGACATCAGCGGCATAGGCTTGGCCTTCACGAGTTCGATCTTCGCTGTCCATGGGTCGACCCGAACGCGCCCACCCAGAGGAAGAGCTGCGATCTGGTCGAGTTTGCCCATTTCCAGTTTGGGCGCGCCCTGTTTTAGAGCCGCCATCCGCTTAACCTGGCTGCCTTTGACCATGCTGTTGCCAATGTGAGATACCAGCAGGTTGTTCAGCTGATGGGCCCGGGCATCCACAGCTTCGAGGAAAAGGCCCGCGTTGCCGAGCTTGTCTTTGTACGGTGAGTTCTTCAAGAACTCTGCCGCTTTCTTGTCGGCATCCGCTTCCTCTTTTGGATCCCGTTGCAACTGGATCTTCTGGAATGCCTGAGGGTCCTCGAACAACATGCGGTCGCTGAAGGCATACATCGTGTCGAGACTGTGTCCCAGCGCGATGTGGGCCAGTTCGTGGGCGATGATCATGGCAAGGCTTGCTTCATCCGGCAGGACATCGACTAATCCGCGGCTGAGCACAATGGTATGACCGATCGTGAATGATTCCAGAGGTGAGGTCAGCAGGACACGAGCCCGGACTTCCGGTTCGATATCGAGATTGTTCGTCACTTCCAGATTCGTGATGACGGTCTCGAGGACTTTATTCACTTCACCGTCCGGAGCCATCAACGCGGCTTTTTCCAGCCGCTGAATCACATTATCTTCAGCCTGGCGTTCCCAGGCGCGGAGTGCATAAACAGGCGACGTGCCTTCGGCGTCTTCGATTTTGTCTTTGACTCCGTCGGACTCGACGCGCAGTGCCGTCAGCTCATTTTCTGCATTCGGTTTGCCGACGTTATAGCCCCAAAGCCGCGTCTGCCCTTTAAATCGAAGATGACGGGTGCCGACGAGGTAACCCATGTTCGATTCTTCGGTATAGACATAAGCGGGCAACCACATTCCGGGCCCCATGTATTCGCGCCAGCTGTCGAAGTGGAAGTACATCTTCGTGGATGTTGATGGACCATATGTGCCATTGAACCGGACGACGTTGTAGTCCTTGTCTTCGACCCAGATGCGTCCCTTGAACGTGCCCTGCGAGCCTTTCTTCGGCATAACGTCGAACACCAGGGTTCGGATCTGACCGAGGAACTCACGACGGGCATAGTCGAACTGGTAGTTCTTCTTGTCGAAGTGGCCGTCGACCACGAGCATTTGTGCAAAACCGCCCGGAAGGTACTTGATCGAGTACAACTGGGAGATCTTGCCGGTGATTTTATTCGGCACAGAGTCGCCCTTCAGGAGCGAATGTTCTTTATCTTCGGCGTTGAAGTCGAGCTTACCGATAAAGTACTGGTCGCTGACTGGACGGAAGGTAAGGTTGTCGTCCTTGTCAAGACTCTGCAAATAGGTCTCGACCAGCGGATGCATCGAACGCATCTTTGCTGCAAGGACCGCTTCACGGCCGACGACTCGATCGATGATCTCGCTCACCGAACTCGCATCGCCCGATGGAACAGGCGCGGGCGTTGTTGCCGGGGGATTCTGCTGGGGCGTTTGTCCAGCGAACCCCAGGCCGGTGGTGGTTACGAACAGGGTCAATACGAATAATGGAGTTTTGAGGTTTACGTTTCGCATATCCTTCTCACGCTTCGCTTTCTTTTGCCTGGCTAATAAGCAATCTGGAAAACAATATGGACCGTAGCGGTTGAATCCACCGGCTGTCCGTCTCGCTGTGCCGGTTTGAACTTAATCTGTTGAGCAGCGCGCAGTGCAGTTTCATCGAGCCCGTGGCCAAGGCCACGAACAACATCAAGCACGCGAACTTCGCCAGCAGCGGTGAAGAGAACGCGCACAAGAACCTCGCCTTCAATCCGGGCCTTCCTTGCGTCATCGGTGTAGTCGGGTTTGGGTTTGAACAAGATTTCGACCGGGATCTGTGCGGGGCCTGTTTCGGCGCGTTTTTTCGGCGCTTCCGGTTTGGCGCTGCCATCAACGTCGCCGAATCCGCCTTGCCGGACGCCGCGGTTGGAGCCGCCTCCGCCGTTTCCGCCGCCGCCGACGGGCGCGACACCATTTCCGAATCCAGCGCTGGCGACAGTTCCTTTAGCGCCATTGGCGCCGCCGGTTCCATTGCCAGCACCGGGGCCAGTTGGCAAATCAAATGAGCCCAGGCTTGCGATGTTGCCGGTTTTACCGGGTTTGCCTTCACCCTTAATGCCGTTGGGGTCACCAAAGCCGCCGGTCTGGACTTTCTGGGCCGGCAGATTGGTGGTCGGCGCGGCGGAGCTTCCGGTCGAAAAGATACCAGTACGAATTTCAGGTGGTTTTGGCGCCGCGATAGCCGTGTCCGTAGGATCCAGATGTGGTGTGTTCCGCACGACAGGAACTGGTTTCGCGCGCTCGATAACTTCCGGCAGTCTCACCTCGGCAATCTTCGGGGGTTCCGGCCGTTTCAACTCCGGAGGCGGTGTCACCAACGGTTTCGGCGGTGGTGGCGCCACAACCGGCTTCGGTTGGACGATCGGTTTGGGCGGGGGCGCCTTGTAATGCGTCACCTCCAGAACCTGCTGCTTCGGCATTGGTGGAACAATCTGAGTTGTATCGAATCGGACCTTGATCGTCTCCGTGAAGATGAGCGGAATTGCCAACAGAACCGATAGCAACACACCGTGAACCGCGACACTCACCCACAAGGAACGCTTTCTCGATTCTTTGAATTCGAGTGATTTGAAAAGTCCGGCGCGCGAGTCGTCTCGATCGCGATCCCGCGGCATGAAGTTATACGAATTCGTCATAACGCCCTGGAAACTGCACGAGGCCTTCCAGCCTGACTAGGAATCAGTCAAGGCGTTCTGATCGTGAGGTTTCCACTCATTGTTCAGTTGATCGAGCAATGGCACGGAGGTTCCTTTCATTCCATTGGTTGAGTTCGGAAGATGCACACACGGTTAGTCCGGCTATTCGTGCCCCCGCTGATTGCATCTGCGGCGCCATTCGCCAAATATTGAGGGGAAGTGGTTGCGGGACTCCTTCGTTTTGTCCACAAAAGTTGCTTGGAGGTGGCATTTCCTCAAACGTCTGTGATAGTTATTTGGGCAATGAAAGTACTTATCGCTGAAGACGATGGCGATTCGCGGGAATTGCTCGCCTGGATGCTGCAGAAGCTTGGGTATCAGGTTGTTGCGACGTCGAATGGAAAGGAAGCCTGGGATGCATTCCGTCGCGGCCGCTTCCGCCTGGTAATCTCGGACGTGCTGATGCCTGAGGTCGACGGCCTTGAATTATGCCGCCGCATCCGGACGCATAAACAATCGAAATACACTTACATCATCGTGATCACGGCGTTGATCGGCAAAAAGGATTACCTCGAAGGAATGGAAGCCGGCGCCGATGATTTCGTGACGAAGCCGTTTGATCCTGACGAACTGAAGGCTCGCCTTCGTGTCGCCGAGCGCATCATTTCATTCCAGGAACAGACCGCTCTGAGAGAAGAAGCTTTCATCAACGACGTCGAAAGGCAGAGAGAAGGCCGCTGACCGCTGGCGACGTCTATTTATAGGCGGGCAAGCCGGTGATGTGTTCACCCAGTATTAATGCGTGGATGTGGTCTGTGCCTTCATATGTGTAGACGGACTCGAGATTACACATGTGGCGGAACACGGGATACTCAAGCGTAATGCCGCTGGCTCCCATCAGATCACGCGTAAGACGGGCCGTTTCCAGCCCGACCCAGACGTTATTGCGTTTTGCCATGGACGTCTGGGCGAAGTGAAGCTTGCCTTCATCCTTCAGGCGGCCCAGCCTCCAGGCGAGGAGCTGTCCCTTGGTGATTTCGGTGAGAATATGCGCGAGCTTTTCCTGGACCATCTGGAATTGCGCGATCGGTTTCCCGAATTGCGTCCGGCTTTTCGTGTATTCGAGCGCGCAGTCATAGCAGGCCATAGCTGCGCCGATCCCGCCCCATGCAATCCCGTAGCGTGCTTGATTGAGGCACATGAGTGGTGCCTTCAGGCCGTCGGCTTTCGGCAGGACATTGTCGGCCGGCACGAGAACATCATCGAGAATAAGATCGGATGTGACGGAAGCCCGCAGAGAGAGTTTGTTCTTAATTTCCGGAGCCTGGAATCCTGGTGAGTTGGTTTCGACGAGGAATCCTTTTATATCCTCATCGGTCTTCGCCCACACGATTGCAATGTCGGCGACGGTACCATTTGTAATCCAACGTTTGGTTCCATTGAGCACCCAGCCGGTGCTGGTCCGTCGCGCTCGCGTTTCCATTCCACCGGGATCGGAGCCGTGGTCCGGTTCGGTGAGGCCAAAACATCCGATTTTGTCTCCTCTGGCAAGCAGCGGCAGCCAGTTCCGCTTTTGTTCCTCCGTGCCGAAGGTGAAGATGGGATACATCACCAGCGCGCCCTGAACGCTGACGAAGCTGCGAAGCCCGCTGTCACCGCGTTCGAGTTCCTGCATCACCAAGCCATAGGCGACGTTGTTCATGTTGGCACAACCGTATTCTTCAGGCAGATTGCCGCCGAATAGTCCCATCTGGGCCATGATCGGAATCAATTCACTGGGAAAGGTCGCCTCTTCGAAGTGTTTTTCGATGACCGGAATGACACGGTCGTCGACAAATCGCCGGACTGTGTCGCGTACCATGCGTTCTTCGTCGCTCAGTAAGTCATCGAGCCGGCAAAAGTCGACCCCTTTGAATGGCATCCAATTCCTCCAGAAGCTATGATAACCGAGAATGAAACCCGACTCGGCAATCGAGATCATCCGCGAACTGCGGCGCCGTGGCCATGAAGCGTATCTGGTCGGTGGCTGCGTTCGCGATATGGTGATGCAACTCGAGCCAGCCGATTACGACATCGCAACCAGTGCACGTCCAGAAGACGTCATCCGTATTTTTCCGCGTACCGAAAGTATCGGGGCGCAGTTCGGTGTCGTCCTTGTCATTCATCGCGGCCATCCTTTTGAGGTTGCCACTTTCCGTTCCGATGAGGCTTACATTGATGGAAGGCGTCCGAGCGGCGTCGTCTTCACCGACGCTAAGCAGGATGTGTTGCGGCGGGACTTCACCATCAACGGCCTTCTTTTCGACCCGATCGATGGCCACGTCATCGACTACGTGGACGGTCAGGCCGATATCCGGGCCAGAATTGTGCGTGCGATCGGGGATCCACATGCCCGGTTTGAGGAAGACAAGCTGCGAATCCTTCGCGCGATCCGCTTCGGAACACGACTCGGTTTTACGATTGAGCAGGGAACATGGGACGCCGTCCTTACGATGGCGCCCAGGATCCATCAGGTCAGTCAGGAACGGATTCGCGACGAGATCACGCGCATTTTGACCGAGGGACAGGCGGCTCGCGGTTTTCGAATGCTCGAGGAATCGGGTTTGAGAACTCAGGTGCTTCCCGAGTTGAGCTGGACCGAACATATCGAGAAGTCGCTCGGTATGTTGCCGCGCCAACCCCCGAACGATTTTACAGTGGGTGTTTTGTTGCATCACACGCCCGTGAAGGATGTCGCTGGCATCGTGGAACGCTTGAAGTTTTCACGTGCAGAGATGCATCATATATGCGCCCTGGTTGAGAACCTGCCCCGTTTTTCCCAAGTCAGGCAAATGTCTGTAAGCACTCTGAAGCGTTTCTTCCGGCTTGATCGATTCCACGACCATCTGGAGCTTGCGCGGATCCACTTTGCCGCCGCCGGTGAAGACCTCGTGGACTATCAGTACGCACGAAAGAAAAGGGAAGAGTGGGGAGAGCCGAATATCTGGCCGCCGCCTTTGGTCACCGGCGACGACCTGATTTCGATCGGATTCTCGCCAGGCCCGTCTTTCAAAGAAATCTTGACGCGGGTCGAGGACGAGCAACTGGAAGGCCGACTGAATACCCGCCAGCAGGCGTTGGACTTCGTCAAGCGGGAGTTTTAGCTGTTATGTGGTTTGCCGCTCTGATTTTTCTCATTAACCTCAACACGGCGACACCCGCTGAATTGCAGCGTCTGCCGGGCATCGGACCGGCGCTGGCGAAGCGGATTGTCGAATTTCGTGAAAAGCGGCACGGGTTCAAACGCGTTGAAGAGCTGCTGGCAGTACCGGGTATCAGCGAAAAGAAGTGGCAGGCGATCCGCGATAAAGTGGAAATCCGTTGAAATTCGTGCGATCCGCGCTTTACTTCTTGTCGTCTCCGCCGCCACCGAAGATCCCGCCGAAGGCCTTGCCGATCCCTTGAAACACCCGGCCTACGCCTTTGCCGACGTCCTTGACGGGTTCTGAAATCGTTTTATCCAGAACATCGGATATGTGCAGCCCGTGAAGAGTGCAGTACACCGTGGGAGCTGTTCCCGAAATGAAAGCTTCCTGGAAGGTGTTTTCACAAGATGGGTTTGCGAGCATCAACGTCTCGGAATCCACCTTGGCGAATTCGATGCCGGCGGGAGCGTCGAAATTCACGTGATCGGGATCGCTCGGCGGGTAAAGCGCGTTTGCTTTCATCATGAACTCGGTCCAGATCGGCAGTGCGGACCGGGCGCCTTCCAGATTGAGGTCGCGATTGTCGTCGTATCCCACCCAGGCGATTACCAGGAGATCCTTAGTATAACCGGCGAACCAACCATCGCGTGACGTTCCGGTTTTTCCCGCAGCCGGTAGCGTGAACCCCCGCGCGCGTACGCCAGTCGGGCCTGCGGCTGTACCCGAACTGATCACGCCTTCCATGAGATAGGTCATCAGGTAAGCAAGTTCGGGCCGCATGACTTCCTGGGGCTCATACTTGTATGCCTTGTTCATGGACCTGTCGGTCGAGGTGACGCGCAGAAGAGCATGAGGCTGCATCCGGCGGCCTTCATTTGCGAAGGCTGTATAGGCCCCGGCCATCTCAATGGGCGTGACCTCGAATGCTCCGAGCGCGACCGAAGGATAACCCTTGATTTTTGCATTCAGGCCGAGGCGTTTAGCCATCGCGGCCACACGGTCATAGCCGATTCTTTCCGCGACCTTGATCGTCGGAACGTTGAGTGAATGTTCGAGCGCGGTCCGTACCGTCACCATCCCCCGATATTCCTGATGGTAATTATTGGGTTGATAGGTGCTGCGGCCGTTTTCGTATACAAACGTGGTCGGTTCATCGACCACCGTTGTTATCAACGTGATGACATTGTCGCGCTCGATGCTTTCGGCTTTGGCGGTATCGGCCGTCGCGCCCTCCGCAGTCGGAGTCACTGCCGGTTCCGGTCTGGCGGCACCGTCGGACGGCGTTGCGGCTTCGTCCGATTTTGCTTTGTCGAAGGCGGTTTCCAGAGCAGTGGCGTAAACAATCGGTTTGAAAATCGATCCGGGCTGACGTGAAGCCTGAACGATACGGTTCAGCTGCGTCATTCCGTAATCGCTTCCACCGACCATGGCTTTGATCTCGCCGGTATGGGGATCAAGCGCAATCAGGGCTGCCTGTGGTCCGGGCAGGTTATCCGCGGTTTTCTGTCGCTTCTTTTGAGCCGCCAGCTGTTCGTCTACAAATTTCAGGCCGCTCTGGACGGATTCAACCGCGATCTTCTGGAGGGCGGGATCGAGTGACGTGTAGACTCGAAGGCCACCGTTCGTAATGTCTTCTTCGCTGAAACTGTGGAGCAATTCGTCACGAATGTAATCGACGAGGTACGGGGCATCGCTGGCATCGATTTTCAACGGAATGATCCGCAGATCGGAGGTTCTGGCGGACTCGTAGGCTTTGTCACCGATTGTGCCGAGCGAATGCATCGACGACAGAACTGTATTGCGCCGCCGCTTCACTTCGTCGGGATGTTTCAGAGGAGAAAACTTGCCATTCGGAGCCGGAATGATGGCGGCCAGTGTCGCTGCTTCCGGCAGGGAGAGGCTTGAGATGTCCTTGCCGAAATAGGCTTCGGCTGCCTCACCAAATCCATTGATGCTGAACGAACCACGTTGTCCCATGTACGTCTGGTTTACGTAGAGGGTCAGGATCTGCTGCTTGGACAGACGTTGCTCCAGCATCAGAGTAATGAAGATTTCCGTAACTTTGCGGCTCAGCTTGCGGTCGGTCGTGAGGAAAAAATTACGTGCGAATTGCTGTGTGATCGTGCTCGTCCCGCCGATTCGGTCGGAGGAACGGACGCTGTGAATAACAGCTCCAACCAATCGAACGGGATCGATGCCCCAATGCGTAAAGAAATGCTGGTCCTCGGCGGCAGTCAACGCATCGATGAAAACCTTGGGCAAATCGTTGTATTCGATCAGGCGGCGCTTCTCGCGCGACTGATCATAAAGATTCGTCACCAGTTCGGCTGGCAGCCAGGCTTCGGAGCTCTCTCCAATCCCGGGTTTCATGATTTTCGTCAGCGAAGTTTTTGTGAACTCCAGACGCATCGTGTCGCCAACTTTGGGTTTGACGACGATCCGGTTGCCGCTCACTTCGTATGAGCCGTCTTCAGTATTGGCCCTCTCCGTGTTGTCAAAGCCGGCCCGCTGAAGTCTCAAAACGACATCATCTTCCGATAACTTCTGTCCGGGATAAATGCGATAGGGCGCGGCGTAGATCTGCGCCGTGTTCTTAAAGATTTCACCGCTCAGCTTGCGATCAATGACCTTGGAATAATAGTTGTAGTAATACAGTACCAGCGCTGAAACGCCAATAAAGAAGAAAAGAAAAATGGAGAGAAGGACCTTGAACAATGGTGATCGAAAGAAGCTGGATACTCTTGCTTTCTTCGTTGGCCGCGTTCGGTCCGGCTTACGTTCAGCCATGAGCGCAGTATAACAGAGGAGCGGACTTGCGGTCATAGCGGCGGCTAGAACGCTGAATTTGTTAGCTAAAAGCGCATTTTTACAGGGTTAATTGCCGCGCAGGGTTTGTTCCCAGCCCACGATCATGTCTTCATAGCGCATCCGCACGGCCGAGTCGTGGACGTCTTTCAAGTTTGTCCGCATATTGGCGATTGCGCCCCGCAACGAGGACCGCAGCATCTGCATGCCGACCTGGAGGTCGGATGCGACGTTGACGTGAATCAGTGCGCGCAGGTCCTCCAGAACCTTCAGCGCTTCGGCGGCGCAGGTACCGATGCGCGATGGAATTTCGGTGGCGCGGATCAGACCGTTTTGGATGGCCTCGTCCCGTTCGGGCGCCCCTTTAGGCAATTTGTAGGCTGCAAGCACCAGATTGTAGGCGTCCGCATCGGCATCGACCAGGTCCAGCAACGAAGACGAATACGGGCCCAGCCGGTCGAGAGCATCGGTGAAGCGGTCTCGGTATTGCAGATAATTCTTCTTTTCCTTTGTAATGCGGATCGCCATCTGTCCCAATGCTGCGCCGAGGGAGCCTGCCAGAGCTGAAACGCTTCCTCCGCCCGGCAACGGTTCCGGCGAGGCCACGCGATCAACGAATCTACGCAGGGCATCGGCCATTTTGGTTCCCGAGGCAGCGGCGCTGGTGGGCGAGGTTTCAATTACTGCTTGAAGCCGGTTTTCCAGAATCATGTCCGGCCTGAATTGTTCCAGGCGCAGATAATATTCGGCCGTATGATCCAGCGCTTTCTGGGGGACAAGCCCGACAATTTCGCTACCGACAATCTGGACACCGTATCGCTCCGCTTCCCGGCGCACTGTTTCAAAGACAAGCTGGATCGGAGTTTGCTCATAATCCGTCAGATTCATCGAGACCTGGGCCAGGTTCCGCTCGGCCAGCAGAACGCCCATTGCCTTGACGTTGCGAAATCCTCCGCTGGAATAGCGCACGCGCTTCGCTATGAATTTCGCAATGCCGACATCATTCGTACCCAGGTTGATGTTGTACGCAACGAGGGGCTTTCGTACTCCCACGGCCGTGGCGCCCGCTGTGGGATGGATTTGCGACGGTCCAAAGTCGGGCTTCCGGTCAGGATTCGAGACGATCTCAGTTCGCAGCCCTTCGAATTGACCGCGACGTACATTTTCAAGATTTACGCGATCGGGACGCCTGGCAGCGCGTTCGTACAGGTAAATCGGAACGTGAAAGCGGCTGGCAATCTCCTGCGCCGTTTGCGTCGCGATGGGAAGGCATTGCTCAATGGTGACGCCGCGAATTGGAATGAAGGGAATCACATCGACGGCTCCCATCCGCGGGTGCTCTCCCTGGTGGGTCGTCAGATCGATCAGCTTCACTGCTTCTCCTGCACCACGAACCGCAGCTTCGCCAATAGATTCCGGTGTTCCTACGATCGTTACGACCGCACGGTTGTGGTCGGCGTCCATCTCGTACCCAAGCAGGTACACGCCGCGGACCGAGGTAATGGCATTTACGATCGCATCCACGACTGCGGGCCGGCGGCCCTCGCTGAAATTGGGGACGCACTCAACCAATCGATTCATGAGCTCTCCAAACCAGTTTTCCGCGCTTGAATGTCGCGGCACAAAAGTTTACCGCGGCGAAATAAGGAACCTCACGGTAATCCATGACGTCATAGACGGACAAGTCCGCCTGCTTTCCTGTTTCGATCGAGCCCATGCGGTCCTGGCGCCGCACGGCACACGCACCATTGATTGTTGCTGCCGTGATGGCCTCTGCAGGAGTCATCTTCATCTGAGTACAGGCGAGTGTCAGGACGAACTGCATATTCAGGGTGGGGGACGTACCAGGGTTGAAATCGGTTGCCAGGGCTATAGCCGCTCCGCTCTCGATGAGGGCGCGGGCGGGAGCGTAACGCTGGAGTCCTAAATTGAATAAAGTAGCCGGAAGAAGAGTCGCCACCACGTTGGATGCCGCGATGCGAGGAATGTCCGCGGTTGCGATCGCCCCCAGGTGATCTGCTGAAGTCGCGCCGATTTCAACGGCGAGTGCGGCCCCGCCGGACGATTCGAATTCGTCGGCGTGAATCTTGAAATGCATGCCAAGGCTCTTTGCTTTGGCAAAAATGTGACGTGCCTCCTCAGGAGTGAAGACTCCAGGCTCGACGAAAACATCGCAGAATTCGGCCAGGTGCTGCGCCTGGATTGA
Organism: uncultured Acidobacteriota bacterium; assembly: GCA_963738025.1. GTDB lineage: Bacteria > Acidobacteriota > Terriglobia > 20CM-2-55-15 > 20CM-2-55-15 > 20CM-2-55-15. The sequence continues at coordinate 95,458 of CAVTWA010000011.1, forward strand.
CTCGAGATCCTTTGTGAGCTGCCGGATGAATCCATCGCGATCATCGCGGAACTCCTGAGGAATGGCATGAGCTCCGAGGTAGGTTGGCACTATTTCGAGGTTGTCCGTTGCCCGCATTGCCTCGAGCATCCGGACCTCTGTTTCCAGGTTTAGTCCGTAACCGCTTTTCGCTTCGATGGTGGTGGTTCCATACTCGAAGAATTTAGGCGCGTATCGGACGCGAAGATCGCCTGCTGACCGTACGGCCTGGACGCTTGAAAGAATGCCGCCCCCGCGCGCAAGAATATCCATGTAGGACGCGCCTTCGATTCGCCATTCAAACTCATCGGCACGACTGCGGGCAAAAACCGCGTGCGTGTGGGAGTCGACGAATCCCGGGAGAACGATCTTGCCGGAGGCGTCGAAATCCGGCGCACTCCTGTCCGGGAGCTGATCGGTGCGACCCACCCATTGAATGACGCCGTCACGCATGGAAACGGCCCCATCTTCAACGATCGACAATTCCCGCAGCGCCGCACCGCGACGCGAGGCCGTCGCTCCCCGGAGCGTCAGTAGCTGCGCGGCATGAACGATATTCAGATCCATCGTAGAGTCCAATTCATTGCAGGCGCGGTCCATGACCAAAGCTGTCCAAGATAGAGACGGATCAGCGGTGCGAGTGTTCGTAGTCCCCGCCTAAGTTAGGCGGGGACTGGCCCACCAGCATCCAAACCAGGTTTACATCGCAACCACAACATTCAAAGCTTTACAAGCCGCCACCCTGCCGCTCGCCATCGAATCTGTCCTGGATAGGTATAGTGATAGACCGCGCCGGCAATCCATCAAAAATCAATTTTCATTTTTCGCGTTTTGGCGAAATCTCTCGCTTCGTCGTAGCCGGCATCCGCATGCCGCGCGACTCCGATTCCCGGATCATTTGTAAGCACGCGATTCAGGCGCTCGGTCATTTCGTCCGTACCGTCGGCTACGATTACCTGCCCCGCATGCAGGGAATACCCGATGCCGGTGCCTCCGCCGTGATGGAACGACACCCAGCTCGCGCCTGAAGCTGTGTTGAGCAGCGCATTCAGGATCGGCCAGTCCGCAATCGTATCACTGCCGTCTTTCATCGCTTCGGTTTCGCGGTAAGGCGATGCTACCGACCCGCAATCGAGATGATCTCGACCGATGACCACGGGCGCTTCAACCCGGCCAGTCTTTACGAGGTGATTGATGCGTTCGCCGAATTGCGCGCGTTCACCATATCCAAGCCAGCAGATGCGGGCAGGCAAGCCCTGGAAGCGGACTTTCTCACGCGCCAGATGGATCCAGCGGTTCAGAACAGCGTCGTCGGGGAACAATTCCAGAACCAGATCATCGGTGATCGCGATGTCTTTCGGATTTCCCGACAAGGCCGCCCATCGGAAGGGCCCTCGGCCTTCGGCGAACATCGGACGAATATACGCAGGAATGAATCCCGGAAAGCCATAGGCGTTCTTCACGCCGCCTTCGAAAGCCATCGTGCGGATGTTGTTCCCGTAGTCGAAGGTGACGGCGCCGCGTTGTTGCATATCCAACATGGCCTGAACGTGAATGGCCATCGATTGAATCGAGCGTGTGATGTAGTTTTGCGGATCTGAGTTTCGAAGTTCCGCTGCGCGTTCCAGTGAGAGACCATGGGGAATGTATCCATTGAGCGGGTCGTGTGCGCTGGTCTGGTCCGTCAGTACGTCGGGTATCCAGCCGCGGCGCACCATTTCCGGTAGAATGTCGGCGCAGTTGCCGACTAAGCCGATTGAGAGCGGCTGGTTGTGGTCACGAGCCGTTACGGCAAGTTTCCAGGCGTCATCGAGATTTGTCGCCATTCTGTCGAGGTAGCCGCTATCCATGCGTCGCTTTATGCGCGCCGGGTCTACCTCGACCACGAGAACAGCGGCGCCATTCATGGTTCCAGCGAGAGGCTGCGCGCCGCCCATTCCTCCAAGACCGCCGGTCAAAAGAATTTTTCCGTGAAGCGAACTGTTGAAATGCTTCCTGCCGGCGGCGGCAAAGGTTTCGTACGTTCCTTGAACTATGCCCTGTGTGCCGATATATATCCAGCTTCCTGCAGTCATTTGCCCGTACATGGTCAGCTGCAGCGCCTCCAGGCGATTGAATTCGTCACGTGTCGCCCAGTGCGGAACGAGATTCGCGTTCGCGATCAGCACACGCGGCGAATGTTGGAAAGTGCGGAATACGCCAACAGGTTTTCCGGACTGCACCAGTAGAGTTTCGTCATTTTCGAGATCCCGAAGCGCCCGCACGATCGCATGATATGCGTCCCAGCTCCGAGCCGCCCGGCCGGATCCGCCGTACACGACAAGTTGTCTGGGGTTTTCCGCGACCTCCTCATCGAGGTTGTTCATCAGCATCCGCATGGCGGCTTCCTGCTGCCATCCCTTGCACGAAATTGCGGCCCCGCGGGGCGCCCGTATCGGTTGATAGCTCATGAGGGATCCTCGGCAAACCGAATGAATTCGGGTTCGTTCATGATGCGAATCATTTGATCAATATCCTTTGAAAGCACGCGGTCCACAGACACGTGAGAAATGCGGTTGCGGATATGTTGATAGGCCGCCTCAACGGTAATACCTGCTTTCAATGGGCGCAAGTAGTCGATGCCTTGAGCTGCACAGAGAAATTCGATCGCCAGAATCCTTTCCAGATTCGCAACAACCTGTCTCAGCTTCAAGGCTGCGCCCATAGCCATCGGCACGTGATCCTCCTTATTGCCCGAGGTAGGAATGGAGTCGACGGATGCCGGGTGAGACAAGACTTTGTTCTCACTGGACAACGCAGCGGCGGTGACCTGCGCAATCATGAATCCCGAATTCAACCCTGGTTTGTCTGCAAGAAAAGGAGGCAGGTCACCATACTCCGGGTTCAAGATCCGCTCGATGCGGCGTTCAGAAATGTTTGCAAGCACGGAGAGGGAGATGGCGAGGAAATCGAACGCTAAACCCAGATACTGCCCATGGAAATTGCCGCCGGAAAGCACGTCGCCGGTTTCGGAAAATACCAGCGGATTATCCGTTGCGCTGTTCAGTTCGATGGCGGCGCTATTCTGCACATTGTCGAGGCATTCGCGTACGGGGCCATGCACCTGGGGCATGCAGCGCAGGCTGTAGGCGTCCTGTACGCGATCGCAACCGATGTGAGACTCGCGAATTTCGCTGTGTTGCAGGAATCGCAAGAGACGCTCGGCCACTCGACGCTGCCCCGGATGCGGCCGCGCGGCATGTATCCTCGCATCAAATGCAACCGGCGAGCCCTTGAGCGCCTCCAGCGACATCGCGCCCGCAAGGTCTGCCAGATCGACCAGTTGTTTTGCGCGGTACCAGCTGATGACGCCGCTTGCAAGAGTGGCCTGAGTACCATTCAGAAGAGCCAGACCTTCCTTCGCCTGCAGGTCGAGCGGTGCAACGCCGATTCCTTCAAACGCTTCACGACCAGTGATCGTCGTGGAGGCGCTGAACACCTCTCCTTCGCCGATCAGCACGAGCGCGAGGTGAGCCAGTGGCGCGAGATCTCCGCTCGCTCCAACGCTGCCACGGCAGGGAATGAGTGGGTATACACGATGGTTCAGCAGGTCGCAAAGGCGTTCTGTCACTATCGGGCGGGCTCCGGAAAGTCCCTTCGCCAGGACATTGGCACGCAGCAGAATCAAGGCGCGCACTTCGGACTCGCTGAAGGGTTCACCGAGCCCGGCGGCGTGGCTGCGCACGAGATTATGCTGCAGCGGGGTAATTTGGTCATGACCAATATGAACGTCGGACAGCTTTCCGAAGCCCGTGGAGACGCCGTACACCACGCGCTGTTCTTTGATGATGGCTTCGATTACCGCACGTGAACGGGACATCCTTGCGGCGGCGCCGGGTTCCAGCTCGACACGACGCCGGGTAAGAGCCACTTCCAGTACATTCGCGATGGTGAGGCTTTCCCCATCGATCATTAAGGGGTCCATATAGAAATTCTAGCCGATGCCGGATGTTGACAGCGATTTTAGGCCGTGCTTAAGTGTCTGACGCGAAAACTACCGGAGAAACCGCGCGGTCACGGACCGCACACTTGAAAGGAAAGAGAAGTGGCCAAAAACGACGGGAAAAGGAAGCGACTCTCGCGCAGGCAGTTCCTTGGCGGCGCGGCTGTTGCTGCAATCGGTGTAGCCGCCCCGGGTGCAGGCAGGATGTACGGGCAAGCCCGACAGACCACGGATGAGGTGCGCGACCTGGCCTTGATCAACGGAAGGATCCACACGATGGACAAGGATCGACAGGTCGTGTCGCAGTTGCTGATCCGCAACGGACGGTTCGCCGCAGTCGGCAATAACGTCGCCCGGGGAAATGTCAGGACGGTCAACCTGATGGGAAAGACGGTCATTCCGGGCATTATCGACGCGCACAATCACATTGTTCTTGTCGGCAACCGTCCGGGATGGCACACGCCGCTCGAGCACGTCTTCACAATTCCGGATGCGATCGCCCAGCTGAAGACTCGCAGTGCCGAAGTTCCCGCTGGCGAATTCGTTACGACCGTTGGTCCCATTTCCGCGATGCAGTTTCAGGAAAAACGTCTTCCGAATCTGATGGAACTCGACGCCATCAATCGTCCGGTCTTCATTGTGGCTGCGCAAGGCGGCACCAGAACGAATACGCAAGGAAAGATGTCGCTGGAAGCAAGGGGCGTAATGGTCGGAGCCGATGGGACGATCATGGGACAGGCTTCGGGGCTTGCCCTTCAGCTTTTACGCAAGCAGTTCTTGAATCCGGAAACCAGAAAGCGCGGCGCGCTTAACGCTTTGCAATATTATGCTTCACTGGGAATCACGACGCATCGTGACGCCGGCGCCTTTCATGCGGACGAACCGTCAACGGGTGTGGCAAACGAAAACACCTTCACAATGCATGATCCGTTCCTCGCGCTGCATCACGACGGAAAGATGCCGGCTCGACTGCGCATCGATTTTCTCCATCAGGATGCACCAAATGCGAACCCGCCCCTGCCAACACTTTCTCAACGGCTCAAGAACTCATTTCCATTCTTCGGCGATGATTGGATCCGAACCGGCGGTATCGGTGAGTTTACCGGAGGCGGTGTCGATGGTTTGAGAGCGATCGCGAAAGCGGGATGGCGTGCGGAAGACCATGCACTCAATCTGGCGATGGTGACGAATGAGATCAAGGACCGGGAGACCGTGAACGCCGAAATTCCGATCAAAGATCTGCGCTGGATCATCTCGCATATTCCAGATTTCCCGATGGACCTCGCCAATCGAATGAACGCGATGGGAATGGGCGTGCTGGTCGGATGGGGTCCCCTGCGGACGCTGCCTGCAAATGCCCCTGCCGGAACAAGTCTCGGGCCGCCATACAGAATGCTGATGAATCACCCTATTCATAAGGGCTATCACTCCGACGGCGGTGACATCACGGTTATTAATCCCTGGCTTAACTTCTATACGATGACCACGGGTAAGAATCTGACCGGGCAGCAGATTCTTGGTGAACAGACTCTGACACGCCAGGAGGCCCTGTGGCTGGCGACCGCTGCCAACAAGTGGTTCATCGAGGAAGAGGATCTCGGTTCGATCGAGGTCGGTAATCATGCGGACCTCGCCGTACTGGACCGGGATTGCTTCACGGTGCCTGATGAAGATCTGAAACGGACCCGTTCGCTGTTAACCGTCGTCGGAGGCAAGGTCGTCCACAATACCGGAGTCGTCTAGCCTGTATTTTTGCCCCAAGGATTGATAAGCCACGGATTGAACGGATTTAACGGATGGGCGCATTCACAGACTGTTTAGCGCGCCCATCCGTTAAATCCGTTCAATCCGTGGCTTATCCGAATCCCACCTCGGCTTGTGAAAAATCCGGGCCAGACGTTTACAGTGGCATCAACTGGCCCCACGCGGTTACGGTAGACGCTCGATGAAGTCGTCGTCGCGCGCCTTATTGCAAATTCACTTTTGCGTCTTCCTGTGGGGCTTTACGGCCATTCTAGGTAAGGCGATCACTTTGCAGGCATTGCCGCTGGTATGGTGGCGCATGCTCATTGTGACCGGTGCGCTGATGCTGATCCCCCGGTTCTGGCGTGGTTGCACGCGGCTGTCGAATCGCCATGCAATGACATATCTGGGCATCGGGATTGTAGTCGCGATGCATTGGGTCACCTTTTACGGCTCAATCAAATTGTCGAACGCTTCGGTAGCGGCCACGTGCATGGCCTTTACGCCATTCTTCATTGCTTTCCTCGAACCGTTTATGATGCGCAGAGCCTTTGACGCCCGCGAACTGTTTTTCGGACTTGCAGTCATTCCTGGAGTTGCCCTGGTTGTCGGTGGTACGCCGACCGGCATGCGAACGGGACTGGCGGTGGGCACGGTATCGGCCTTCCTCGCCGCTATATTCGGCATATTGAACAAACGTTTTATCGAACAGAGCGAGGCATTGACGGTCACAGGATTGGAAATGGCGGCTGGCGTTGCGTGTCTCAGCGTAATTGCGGTGATATTACCAGTATCATCCGTCGTCGTTGGACCCAGCGGGCATGATGCAGCGCTATTGGTGATACTGGCACTTGGCTGCACGCTGGCTCCGTTCGCATTATCTCTGGTTGCACTGCGGCGTCTGACCGCTTTTACCAGCGCATTGGCATTAAATATGGAACCGGTCTATGCGATCGTGCTGGCAATTGCGATCTTTGGCGAACAGCAGCAACTCAGGAAAAGTTTTTACGCTGGACTGGTAATCGTCCTTGCTGTTGTCTTCAGTCACCCGCTGCTTCTTGCAGCAGGTTCAGGTAACGCTGAGGCATCGCCCGCGGCCGCCCATCGGGACCAATAACCACGTGTATCGTCCTGCCTTCGGCTAACAAGGTCTCGCCACGCTTTATCCGATAGGTGAATTCCACGACGCGGCTTTTGACCCGGCTCAGTTCCGTTTCCACGAGGATTTCCTCGTCATATCGAGCGGGGGCCAGATACCTGCAGGTCGCTTCGGCGACAGCGAGGAATGCTTGCTCCTCGCGTTCCAGCTCACGGTAACTGAAACCGCATTGCCGGCACAGGTCGCTGCGTCCGACTTCCATCCAGATCAGATAATTGGCGTAATAGACCATACCCATCTGATCGGTTTCAGCATAGCGAACGCGTAACCGGCTTTCGCAGAGGCGAGCCATCAGGAGACTTTCAACACCCGCGAAGGAAGATCTCGCGCCAGTTCCTTCGCGATGAAAAAGGACGCGCGGCGGACGAGTTTCAATTCGACCCCGGTCTCTATGCCGAGACGCTCGAGAAGGTACAGCAGGTCTTCGGTTGCAACATTGCCGGAGGCTCCGGGAGCGTATGGACATCCGCCGAGCCCGCCTGCCGAGCTGTCGAATGTGGTAAATCCCATTTGCAGCGCCTGGTAAACATTGGCAATGGCCATGCCGTAGGTGTCGTGAAAATGCATCGCGAGTTTCGCAGCAGGGAAGTATTGAAGCAGGTGACTGCCGGTCGTTTCGACGTCGCGCGGAGTTGCCGCGCCAATGGTGTCGCCGACAGATACTTCGTCCACTCCTGAATCAAAAAGCGCCTTTGCGACATCCGCAACTCTTTCCTTTGCAATCGGGCCTTCATAGGGGCAGACGAAACACGTCGAAACATATCCGCGGACGGAGATACCCTCCTGCAACGCACGGGAGACGACCGGCTTGAATACTTCAAGCGATTCGTTGATGCCCATATTGATGTTCTTACGGTTGAATGTTTCCGACGCCGCCGTAAACACGGCGATGCGCCGGATCCCGCTTGCGATTGCGCGCTCAAGTCCTTTCAGGTTCGGAACGAGGGCGGAGTATCGAACGTCCGGATGCGGTTCCAGCTTTTTAATAAGCTCGTCGGCATCGGCCAGCTGGGGCACCCATTTCGGATGTACGAACGACGCGACCTCAATATCCTTTAAGCCAGCTGCGACCAACATCCGGATGAATTCTGCTTTATGTCCGGTCTCCACAGTTTTTGATTCGTTCTGAAGACCGTCCCTGGGGCCGACCTCGACGATGCGAACGTGTTTCGGCAGTGGGGTCATGAGCCGATGCTGTCGTGCCGTGGCGGCCGTTCCAGGAAGTTTCGCGTCACCTGCCAGAGTTGATCGCGGTTGTAACCCAGAACCACCGAATGAGCCATACCGGGAAGCACAATGATTTGCCGATCGCCGTTAGGAAGCTTGGTGAAGAAGCTGATCAGATCTTGTTCCGTAGCGATGCCATCATACTCGCCACGCACGAGCAGAACCGGCGATTGAACTTTCCGGGGATCCACGACCGGCAAATTGGCGGTCATATCCAGGTAGGTCCCTGTTGGGACGGTATCTCCAAATGGCAGTTCCACGTTCGCCAGCGCTTCGGCAACGGCGGGATCCGCCGTCCCGACCTTGTCACGCGTGAAGATGCTGCGGATCATCTCGCGATCGCGCGGGCGGCGGTTATGTGTTTTGTAGAAGTCGAGCTGTTTGGCGCGGTCCGCCAGAGTTGGGGAGCCCTCGCCCGTGTATGTAAACGCTCCCAGCACCAGACGGGCGACGCGCTCCGGATAGGTCATGGCAAAGGCGCCGGCGCGAAGACCGCCCGACGATTCGCCAAACAGGCTCAGGCGGGTTTGCCGGGATTCGCGCATGATCAGATCGGTGGCTGCCTTGAGGTCTTTTACGCCTTCTGCGATATCCGAATTTCTTTCAGTTTTCGTGGACCGGCCGTAACCTTCAAAATCCATCGTCCAGACGTCAAAACCGTATCCGGCGAATGCATTCATCATTGAATAGTTGCCGCGACCTGGAACGTTCAAATCAAAGCTGGAGCGGCCGGACAGAGACGAGCCGTGCACGAGCAGGAGGACGGACAGCGGCGCTTCTCCTGCTTTTGGCGCCGTTCGGCGCTTGCGGTAGAGGTTTAAACGAACATCACCCTTTTGCGCCCAATATTCTGCAGTCCAGTACTTTGCTGGTTCTCTCTGCTGGACCGCTACCATGGGAGCTGCACCGAGGGCGGCTAGAAAAGACCGTCGCGACGATCTGAGTGACATAAGGATTTACTTCTCTTCTGCAGGCGTCGAGGTCGCAGGGCCCATGCCGACGATCTGAAGAATGCAGTCTTCATCCTTCGCGCCATCGTAATGGATCTCTTTGCCGTAATGGACCACGAAGCTTCCTGTCGGGACCGGTTTCATTCCGGCGAGATCGTATTTCGGGCCGGTGTTCACCCACCAGGTTCCGGACAATACCGTGACGTAGCGGTCATTTGGATGAAAATGAGGCCGGCTGTTGTTATGGGCCAGCCACTTCTGGAGAACGATATAGAGTCCTGGTTTCGAAGGATCGCCGACCAGTGTCGCCACTTCGGCTCCGGCGCCTTGTTTGACCCACTTGATATCCTTCGGCAGTTGGATGTTGATTGCTTTTGGATTGAGTTCCGCGGCTTGTGTCGAGCCAAACCCGACCAAAAGCATCATCACACCGGCCACGCGGAACGACCTCCACAAATCTACGAGACAAACCATGCGTCCCCTCCTGATAGGTTTCCGTGATTGTATACCGAAGAGCCGCCGATTGCGCTGAGGAGGGCGTTATGGATTTGGGAAAACCATTCGAAAAACGACGTTTATATGGACCGGCGATTCTATTGGTTTGCCGTTCAGGACGGCAGGCTTGTAGCGCCATTGCTTCAGGGCGTCGAGAGCCGCGTCGACGAGCAAAGGGTGGCCGTCCACCACGGTGACATTCGCAAGTTTTCCAGTGAGCTGGATAATTGCGTCGACAACAACGCTACCTTGAACTCTGGCAGTTCTAGCTAAGGTCGGGTATACGGGTACAACCTTCTTCAGTAGTTGTGCTGGTTCTAATTGTCCTCCCCGGGGATTATCCGGGGGGACTGGCGCCGCAGTGTTGATTTCGATCGCTGGTGGGGAAGGAGCAGCCACAACAGGGGGCTGGATGTTCAGGCGCGGCATAGTGTCCAGACGCGTCTGCAGCACTTCTGGCGCGATATCCAGGTCTGCTGCAAAGTTGAGGGATGGATCGAGGTTACGCAGAGCCGCTTCGGTGGCGGGCAACAGACTTTCGTCTGGGGTGAATGGCCGGACATCAGGTGGAACGATTGTGCGACCGTTCGTGGCGGATTCCGTCGGGCTCGATGGACTTGCTACAGGCGCTGCTGCAGGCAACCACAACGGTTCGAGCGCCGCCGCGGCGTGTACCACCTGGATGCGCAGGCCCGGCTTGTGAACCCTTATATGAGTTTGTAATAAGAATACGGCGAGAACGGTATGAATCGTAATCGACAGGAATAATGCGGGCGATCGTTTCGGCGGGCCTGACGGCCATGAATTGAACATGCCATGAAAAAATGCATACGCACTTCCTCGTGGTGTAGGACCAGGTATGATTTTTGTGGCGGTATTTGCAGCAGTTCAGCGACGTTTGGCGGGGGCGGGTTTGGGCGCGGGTTTGGTTGAGGGCGCTGACCGTTGAAACCGGGAGATCTTCGCGTTCGAGTAATCGGCCGACCGGCGACACTCCGGCTCGGCGCAGGTCAGAACGAGTTTACCCGCGGCGGGCCGGTCGCCTTTGCCGTCACTGAAATCGCGAGCAAAAAGAATCGGCGTTTTGCAGGTTCGGCACAGCACCCCCAGATACCAGCGTTTCTCAAGGGAGCGGGGATGTCCGGATAAGTGCATGTGTGTGGGTTGGGTCCTGGACCTTACTGGTCCTCGCCGTCCTCTTCCGGTATTGGTTCCTCTTCGTCCAAGTCAAGCCAGTCCGGCGGCGGCTGCGGTCCCGCACGCATCCCTGCAAGATCGGGATCTCCTTCGCCTTCCTGACGGGGCATGGTTGCCTTTCGCTCCCGGATCTCTGTGCGGCGTTGTGCCTTTTCTTTCTGTCGCTCTTGCTGAGCCTTTTCTCTCGCGCGTTTGCGCGATGTGGGTCGTGAGGTTTTAGCCACTCTTATTATCTCCTCAGACTACCATCGCTGCCGGCCGCCGCCACCACCACCACCGCCGCGTTTCCCGCGATCTCGGCCGCCACCACCGCCGCCTCCGAATCCGCCTTCACGAGGAGCCATTGGCCGTGCCTCGTTAACTGTTAAGGAACGACCCTCGAAATCCGCGCCATTGAACTTGTTAATGGCGGCTGTCGCTTCCTGCTCGGTAGACATTTCGACAAATCCAAAGCCCTTACTGCGTCCGCTGTCGCGATCCGTGATAACTCTTGCGGATTCAACGGCGCCAGCCTGCTGAAACATTTCTCTCAGACTATCATCAGTTGCAGAAAAGGGAAGATTTCCAACGTAAAGCTTGTTACCCATGGTCTCCTTCTTGATTCGAGAGTTAGCGGAAACAAAACAGCGACTGCTTCCAGTTTGGCATTGTTTGCATCAGGAAGAAAGAAGAACTGTTACGAGGCAGCTAATTTTCCGTCTTCAATGGAGTTTTTCGCTCGCCGGTTATCCCTCCACATTGAAATCAGGGCTTCCTGGCAGAGTGCCCGCACGGTCTGACGATTGCTCCATATCAACGCCACCCAATCGCGGCGTTTCATCTGCGGAAAGTAGATCCCGCGGAAAGCAAGCCGCGCCACGAACATGACGGACCGTTCGCGGAATGGCCGTTTGCGGATTCGGTGCAAGCCATCTGCAATCGCCTTGGGACTGTATGAACGCGCCCACGCCTCGCGAACCTCGGCTTCGGCCTGTTCAATCGTGATGTGATCTGGAGTGTAAGCCATTCGGAACGGGCGGAAGTCGAGCCAATGTTTCGGTCGGGTAAGCCTTCCCGCCTGAAGCAGCCGGTCATAGAGAGGTGTTGCAGGATACGGCGTCATCAAACCGTAGACCGGAAGGCCGGGCGGCCACGATTCCATGACCTCATGCGTTCGACTGGCGACGCCGGCGGTATCGCCGTCCATGCCGAAAATGAAAGACGTAATGGCGTAGATTCCCCGGTCGGCCAGGCGATCCAACGCCAGTTTGTAATCGTTAGGTTTATTGAACCCCTTATTAACCGCCGCCAGGGCGGCGCCGTCGACCGACTCGAGTCCGATGAAGATCCATCTCCCGCCGCTCGCCTTAATCAGGTCCAGCAATTCCTCGTCTTTCAGAAGATTAATGCTGATCTGCGCAACCCATGGAATTATAGCGTCCTGATCGATGATGTCGCGTAACAGCGACTTCGTCCGCTTTAGATTGATCGCGAAGTTGTCATCGATGAAAAAGACCGCCATCTGACCGCGTTCCTTGGCCGCACGGCGTTTCAGGCTGTGTAACTCATCCACGACGCTCTGATTCGACCGAAAGCGAATCGCATCACCGAAAAATCCCGTCACCGTGCAGAAATCACACCCGTAAGGGCAGCCTCTGCCGGATTCGATCGGCACCATGTACATGCTTTCCCAGTGTTTCGTGAAGCTGCGCAGGACTGAACGGAAGGGGCCCGGAAGCTTGTGCATCATATTGAACTGTTCAAGATCCAGCGTCTCCCACGGAATAATCGGATAGTCTGCCAGTGACGGTTTTACTTCAACCCCCCGCTCATCGACAGGCTTGTAGACTTCCTGCAGTCTTCCGGCGGCCGCATCCGCCACAATCCTCGGCCAGGTGTGGTCGGCTTCGCCTAGAGCGATCGCGTCGGCGTGCCGCGGTTCACCGCTCCTTCCCAGCGGTTCATCCGGAACTTCCGTGACGTGAGGCCCGCCAAATACGACTTTCGCGCCGGCCCCGCGTATCGCGTCGGCCATGCGGTAAGCCCGGGCGGCCATGCGGGTCATTGCACTGATTCCGGCAAGTTGAATGTTTTTTTCTCTGACGAAGTCGGCCATCGCGGCTTCCGTCATTGGCTGGGCGTTGCCGTCGACCAGATAGACCTGGTGTTCGTCAGGTGTCAGAGCCTTCAACAAAAACATCCACAGATGAGGCATGAAGTTCTTTGTGACGCCGTTGTCGGGACTATAAAGCAGAATATTCATTTGTGCAGGCGTACTCTATCAGTCGAACAGTGGTCGGACCTAACTAAACCTGGAGTACTTGAATTTGAAATTAAAAAAATATGTATTCCTTTCGATACTGACCGTTGGCAGCCTGGTGGTCCACGGTTACCATCCAGCTGCCGAAGACGGCGAGATTTATCTCCCCGGCATCAAGAAAATCCTCAATCCACAGCTCTATCCGTTCGGCTCCGAGTTTTTTCTCAATCATGCCCGGTTGACTCAATTCGGAAACCTTGTAGCCGCGTCCGTACAAATTTCGCATATTTCTTTCGATGTGGCGATTTTTCTTTGGTACCTCGCAGCAATTTTCCTAACCCTCCTGGCTTGTTGGGAATGGAGTGCCGAATGTTTTGACGAAACCGAGGCGCGCTGGGCGGGAGTCGGCCTTGTCGCTGCATTGCTGACGCTCCCTGTAGCCGGGACTTCGCTTTATATTTCCGACCAGTATCTCACTCCGCGATCGCTTTCTCTTTTTGCGCTCCTGTTCGCAACACTCAACGCCTGGCGCGGCCGCTATGTCCGGCTGGCCGCCTGGAGCATCTTCGCGGCGTTGGTTCATCCGTTGATGGCCGCGTTCGGAGTGTCACTGGCGCTCCTGCTCATCTGGATAAAACATTCAGCCGTTATGGATAGCAGCAAACAGGAGCAGGCTGTCGCGGTGATGTCGAATTTTTCGCTGATCCCTGTTGCCTCCCAGGCGTATCGGGACGCAGTGCAGACTCGGTCGTATTTCTTTATTCTTCGTTGGGAGTGGTACGAGTGGATAGGCATCTTTGCGCCCATTGCCTTGCTTTGGTGGTTCAGCAAAACTTCGAGGGCAAGCTCTAATCGCGCATTCGGGATTCTCAGCCGTTCCCTGGTTATCTTTGGATCCCTGTACTTCCTGGCCGCATTGGTACTGACGATTCCGCCTCCTCTGCAGACGCTCGCGAGGCTCCAACCGATGCGTAGCCTGCTTTTGCTGTACACGTTTTTGATGGTCTTGGGCGGTGGTCTTCTGGGTGCGCATGTTCTGAAGAAAGCGGTATGGCGTTGGGTCCTGCTTTTTGCTCCGCTTTGTTTCGGAATGTGGTTCGCGCAACTTCAGTTGTTTCCCGCCAGCCCGCACATTGAATGGCCGGGAGTCCCGCCGGCGAATGAGTGGCTTAAAACGTTTGAATGGGTGCGCGACAATACACCTGTCGATGCAGTGTTCGCCATCGATCCGAAGTACATGCTGAAGGATGATCAGCACGGATTCCGGGCGATTGCAGAACGCAGCCGGCTGGCCGATGCAGTCAAGGATTCGGGCGCGGTTACGATGTTTCCGGAACCGCCTTTTGCCGAGCACTGGCTGGAGCAGGTGACGGATCAGGGTGGCTGGGAGAAATTTCAGGTTGCAGATCTCCAGCGTCTGCAGCAGAAGTACGGAATCAGCTGGGTCGTATTGCAGCAGCCTGGGCTTTCCGGCCTCGTATGTCCCTATAAAAACGATACGCTCATGGTATGTCGGTTATAAGCCCGCGGCGAATCCTGGGCGTGGCAATCAGGGCACTCATAGAGCGGTCGCTAACCCCAAGCTGCAGGGGCGCTCTGTGAACCAGAGTTGTCCAAAATAGCGCGGTTACTGGAGTAGATCCGCGCAGCGATGTGCTGGGACGGCAACTCCCCGCCTAACTTAGGCGGGGACTGGTCCTCCCGTTACACTCAAACCACGTCTACATCGCATCCACTTCATTCAAACCTTTACAAGTCGCCATTCTGCCGCTCACCGTTCATCCTGTCTTGGACACGTATGGTCTGTGACCGCGCGCGCTTTACGATATGACCATCACGACCTGACCCATTTCGAGGATCTGTCCGGGTTCGCAGCGGATCTCCGCGACTCGACCGGCTCTCGGTGCGTATAACGCGCTTTCCATCTTCATCGATTCCATGACGGCGACGGGTTGTTTTTCTGTGACCGTATCACCGACTGCAACCTCGAGTCGAAGGAGCTTGCCGGGCATGAGAGCCGGGACTTCGCGCGATCCGGATGAACTTCCACTCTTCGACTCCTTCTTGTTCTCTCTGGGGATGTAGTACGTGCGCCCGTCCAGCCAGACTGTTGAAAAGTCGCGCTTATGCAGGACGTAGAAACGATGCTTCTTTCCCTCGATCTCGATTTCATGCGGGCCAAGCAAATTGAAGGGAAGATCGCTCATGAATTCCGCCATGCGCCAGACGTCCAGGGATCCTTTATCGTTTGCCGTCCTTCATGTGTTCCAGGAGCCTTCAATGACGCAATGAGACGTACCTCCGGCGGAATCTCCAGTGACGCGGCGGACAACTCGGGATGCGTGGAAAGGAAACCCGTGTCCAATCTGCCGGCCGCGAAATCATCGGAGGAGACGATGCGATTTAAAAAGTCGATGTTATGGCGCACGCCAAGCACAACGAAGTCGCCCAGCGCGCGTTTCATGCGGCCGATAGCTGAAGCGCGGGAAGACGCCCATACGATGAGCTTCGCGAGCATGGGATCGAAGTGGTGAGTGACGGTGGATCCTTCTCCGACTCCGGTATCGAGGCGAATGCCGGGACCCATGGGAGGTTCGAAGATCTCAATCGTTCCGGTCGACGGCCGGAAGTTCTCCTCAGGCACCTCGGCATAAATGCGGCATTCGATGGAATGTCCGGTCTGGTGAAGATCCTGCTGCGAATAGCCCAGCTTCTCAGCGGATGCGATGCGTAGTTGTTCGCGCACGAGATCGAGTCCGACCGTCAACTCCGTTACCGGGTGCTCGACCTGCAGCCGCGTATTCATTTCCAGGAAATAAAACTGACCTGAACTGTCGACAATAAATTCAACTGTACCGGCGCTGCGATACGAAACAGCTTTAGCGGCGCAGAGAGCGGCTGCCGCCATGCGTCCGCGCAATTCGGGCGTCATTACGGGTGAGGGCGTCTCCTCGATGATCTTCTGGTGCCGTCGTTGAATGGAACATTCACGCTCAAATACATGAACGGCATTTCCATGAGCGTCGCCGAGAATCTGAAATTCAATATGGCGCGGCTGGCGGATGTATTTCTCGACAAACACACGGTCGTCGCCGAAAGCGGCCGCTGCCTCCCGGGAAGCGGAAACCATTGCGTCCTTCAATGCTGCAGGAGTTTCGACGAGCCGCATTCCTTTTCCACCGCCGCCGCCGACAGCTTTGACCAGCAGAGGAAATTCACTGACAGGGGGATCGCCGCTCCATGTGGGGACGACCGGGACTCCGGCCTTCTGCATCACGCGCTTGGATTCCAGCTTGTCGCCCATTGTCCGGATTGTCTCCGCCTGCGGGCCTATAAAGATGATTCCAGCACTTAGACATTCTTCGGCCAGCGAGGGATTTTCGGAGAGGAATCCGTAACCCGGGTGAATCGCATCGACGCCGTTATTCTTAGCAACACGGACAATCTCCTTTGCGTCGAGATAGCTCGAGATCTCATGCGCATCATCCGAGGCTCGGACGTGAAGCGCGCGCTTGTCCGGTTCGGTGAAAACAGCGAAAGTCTGAATGCCCATTTCCCGAAGGGTGTACGAAATACGGAGAGCGATTTCGCCCCGATTCGCGATGAGCACTTTCTGGATCATTTTTCGATCCACGGCGGTTTCTGATGTTCGAGGAATGCCTGCATTCCATTCTGACCCTCAGAGCCGGCTCGCGCCTGCGCGATTGCTTCGGCGGCATAGTCGAGCGAGCTTTCAAGTGTCCGCGCCGCGGCGACGCCGAATACCAGTTCTTTGGCTGCGGCAATGGCGCCCGGAGCGGACGTGAGAATCTGAGAAATCTTGGAGTCGATCAGGGCGTCGAGGGCTGCTTCGTGCAAAACGACATGCTGTATCAGCCCGATGTTCATCGCCACCGGCGCCAGGAATCGTTCACCTGTGATGAAGAATTCCCTCGCGCGGCCCGGTCCGACGCGTGCGAGGACAAAAGGAGAAATAATCGCCGGAATGATTCCCAGCTTTACCTCGGTAAAGCCGAACTGAACCGACTCGACGGCCACAGCAATGTCGCACGCGGCGACCAGTCCGGCGCCTCCGCCCAGTGCGGCACCGTGGACTCGAGCAATGACTGGCTTGGGACATTTTGCGATCGCCAGATACATTCGTCCGACCGCCCGCGCATCGGCGACATTTTCTTCGTAGGTGTACCGGACCATACGCTTCATCCAGTTCAAATCCGCTCCGGCACAAAAGGACTTGCCGCTTCCGCCAAGGACAACGACACGTACCTCGTTACGCCGACCGATCTCGGTAAAAGCGTCGGTAACGGCTTTGACGAGTTCGTCATTAAATGCATTGTGAATTTCAGGACGGTCGAGTATCAGAAAAGCGACGTTTTTGTGGATATCAATCTTCAACATGCGAGTTACATCCGGAATACGCCGAAACGCGTTTCCTCCTGCGGCGCATTCATTGCGGCCGAAATGCCCAGGGCCAGGACTGTGCGGGTGTCCAGCGGGTCGATGACACCATCGTCCCACAGTCGCGCCGTACTGTAATAAGCGTTTCCTTCTTGGGAATATTTGTCGAGAGTGGGTCGCATGAACTCCTGCTGCTCAGTCGAAGTCATGCTTTTACCTTGGGTTTTCAGTTGATCGAGTTTGACCTGCAATAAAACATTTGCCGCTTGTTCGCCTCCCATGACGGAAATGCGCGCGTTGGGCCACATCCAAAGCTGACGTGGTCCGTAGGCTCTTCCGCACATTCCATAATTTCCGGCCCCATAGGAGCCACCGATGATTACGGTAAACTTCGGCACCGCGGCATTGGCTACGGCGCTGACCATCTTCGCACCATCTTTGGCAATCCCGCCCTGTTCGAATTTCTTACCGACCATAAAGCCGGTGATGTTCTGCAGGAAAATGAGGGGAATATTACGTTGAGCGCAAAGCTCGATGAAATGTGTAGCTTTGAGGGCGCTCTCAGAGAACAGGACACCGTTATTGCCGATGATGCCGACAGGGTAGCCCCAGATCCGCGCGAATCCGCAGACGACGGTCGGGCCGTACAATGCTTTGAATTCGTGAAACCAGCTGGCATCGACGAGGCGCACAATGACTTCACGGACATCGTACATTTTCTTGAGATCGCCGGGGATGATGCCATAGATCTCCTGAGGATCATGCTGCGGCTCTTCGGCTTCGGCAACCTGGCCCGACTGCTTCTTTGGCGGGGGGATCGAACGGAAGATATCGCGAACGATACGTAATGCATCTGCATCGTTTTCTGCGTAATGATCGGCCACCCCTGAAATTCTGCAATGTACGTCGGCGCCGCCGAGTTCTTCAGCCGTCACTTCCTCACCGGTCGCAGCTTTCACAAGAGGCGGGCCACCGAGAAAGATGGTTCCCTGATTTCGTACGATGATGGCTTCGTCGCTCATTGCAGGAACGTAAGCGCCGCCCGCTGTGCAGGAACCGAGAACTGCAGCAACCTGGTATATTCCGGCGCTCGACATCGTCGCCTGGTTGTAAAAAATGCGGCCGAAGTGCTCCCGGTCTGGAAAGACCTCTGCCTGAAGGGGCAGAAATGCGCCACCCGAATCGACAAGGTACAAGCAGGGGAGTCGATTCTGCATCGCGATTTCCTGCGCGCGCAGGTGCTTCTTAACGGTGATCGGGAAGTAGGTGCCGCCCTTCACGGTGGCGTCGTTGGCGACGATCACCGTCTGGTGACCTTGAATCATCCCGATTCCGGTGATCAGGCCGGCGGATGGCGCTTCTCCGTCGTACATGCCGTTCGCCGCGAGGGCGCTGAATTCGAGAAGCGGTGTGCCGGGATCGAGGACCTTATCGATGCGCTCGCGGACAAACATTTTGCCGCGCTCTTTATGGCGTTTGACGGCCAGTTCACCACCACCCTTTTTTACCGCCTCCAGTCGGGAACGAAGATCAGCGACGAGTTCCTCCATGGCGGCGCGATTGGCGTGTGTGTCGTCTAGCATGAACCTCTATCAAAAATCCCTGGACTGATCATTTCCGCCGTACATGCTCCCGAACATAGCTGATTATTTCTTCGGTTGATGCGCCAGGTTGAAAAACAGCGGATATGCCGCACTCTTTCAGCTTCACGATATCTTGATCGGGAATGATTCCGCCGACGATTACCAGGACGTCGTCCAATCGCTCTTTCTTCATCAGTTCCATGATCCGGGGGCACAGCGTCATGTGGGCTCCGGAGAGAACCGACAGCCCGACGACATCGGCGTCTTCCTGCAATGCGGCGGTTACGACCTGTTCCGGTGTCTGGCGAAGACCCGTATAAATGACCTCGAAACCCGCGTCTCGAAGTGCCCGTGCTATGACTTTCGCTCCCCGGTCATGTCCGTCAAGACCGGGTTTGGCAACCACAACGCGGATTTTTTCATTCATCAAAATGCCGGTTCCTCATATGTGCCATACACTGCGCGCAACTCGTCACAGATTTCGCCAAGCGTGGCGTAGGCGCGGACACAATCCAGAATTGAGGGCATCAGATTCAATTGATCAGCCGCGGCCGCATCACGCAACTTCTGAAGAGTTGCGCGGACGCGAGCATTATCTCTGGTGGCGCGCAACCTCTGCAGCCGCTGAATCTGCTGTTCTGTCACGTTTTCGTCGATCAGAAGAATATCGATTGGCGGTTCGTTTTCCATCACGAACTCGTTCACGCCGACGATGATCTTTTCTTTACGCTCAATCGCCCTTTGATATTCATAGGACGCATCCTGAATCTCGCGCTGCGGAAAACCGTTCTCGATCGCGGCAACCATGCCGCCCATCGCATCCAGTCGATCGAAGTACTGCCAGCAACCTTTTTCCAGATCGAGCGTCAGCCGTTCGAGGAAATAGGAACCTGCAAGAGGATCCGCCGTGTTCGTGATGCCCGTTTCGTGCGCGATAATCTGTTGTGTGCGCAACGCTGTCCTTGCCGCGTGTTCAGTCGGCAAGGCGAGGGTCTCGTCGAGGGAGTTCGTATGCAGCGATTGCGTGCCGCCGAGGACTGCCGCCAGCGCCTGGATCGCAACACGCACGATGTTGTTATACGGCTGTTGCGCTGTGAGCGAGCATCCAGCCGTCTGCGTATGAAAGCGAAGAACGGCGGACTTCGGGTTTTTGCAGTGAAACCGCCCGGTCATGACTTTGTACCAGACCTTGCGCGCCGCACGGTATTTTGCAATTTCTTCAAACAGATCGTTGTGCGCGTTGAAGAAGAATGAGAGCCGCGGGGCAAAATCATCGACGTCGAGACCCCGCCGCAAAGCCCAATCGATGTATTCGATGCCGTCGTACAAAGTAAATGCCAGCTCCTGAAGCGCCGTGGAACCGGCTTCCCTGATGTGGTAACCGCTGATCGAGATGGTGTTCCATTGCGGTACCTCTGCAGTGCCGAACTCGAACGTATCGACGATCAACTTCATCGAAGGTTTGGGCGGAAATATATATGTCTTCTGCGCGATGTATTCTTTAAGGATATCGTTCTGAATCGTGCCGCGGAGGTCCTTCCAGTCCACACCTTGCTTTTCCGCCACGGCGAGATACATGGACCACAAAATGGTCGCCGGCGCATTCGTCGTCATCGATGTGCTGATCTGATCCAGCGGGATGCCTTCGAACAGCGCCTCCATATCCGCAAGCGAATCGATGGCAACACCGCACTTGCCGACCTCTCCGACCGACATCGGGTGATCCGAGTCATAGCCCATCAGGGTAGGGAGGTGGAAGGCAACGGAGAGGCCGGTCTGGCCGTTCTTCAAAAGATAGTGAAAGCGCTTGTTCGTATCCGCGGCACTGCCGAAGCCGCTGAACTGGCGCATGGTCCAAAGCCGGCCACGATACATCGTGGGATAGATGCCTCGCGTGTATGGCGGCTCGCCGGGGTCACCGAGATCCCTTTCGTAATCGAGATCGCGAACGGTTTCTTCGGTGTACAGCCTCTCGATCGGCACACCGGAAACCGTGGTGAACGGCCGATCGGTGACATCTTTAGCCATGAGAACGCTCCCAAAACCATTATACGCATAGTGCTATGATTGCCGGATTATGGCTGAAGCAAAGATCACCAAGCGCAGTGAGGACTACTCGAGATGGTATACCGATGTGATTGCGGCAGCAGAATTGGCTGATTATGCGCCGGTCAAGGGTTGCATGATCATCCGGCCGAATGGCTACGCAATCTGGGAAAAAATGCAGCAGGCGCTGGATGCGATGTTCAAGGAGACAGGGCATCAAAACGCATATTTCCCTCTGTTTATCCCCGAGAGCTTTCTGCAGAAGGAAGCGGAACACGTTGAAGGTTTTGCTCCGGAAGTAGCAGTCGTGACGCACGCCGGCGGATCGAAGCTGGAAGAGCCGTTGGTGATCCGGCCGACGTCGGAAACGATCATCTGGAATTCTTATCGCAATTGGATCCAGTCCTACCGTGATCTGCCGTTGTTGATCAATCAATGGTGCAATGTCGTACGGTGGGAAATGCGAACCCGTTTGTTTCTCCGCACGACCGAGTTCCTCTGGCAGGAAGGTCATACCGCCCATGCCTCAGCCGAGGAGGCGGAGGAAGAAACGGTACGAATGCTCGGCGTTTACCGCCGCTTCGCCGAAGAGTACATGGCGCTTCCTGTCATCGAAGGACGGAAAACGGACAAAGAGAAATTTGCCGGCGCGCACCACACCTACTCGATTGAGGCAATGATGGGTGACGGCAAAGCTCTGCAGGCAGGTACGTCGCACAATCTTGCTCAGAACTTCTCGAAGGCATTCGACGTAACGTTTCAGACCGAAAAAGGCACTCGTGAGCATGTGTACGCCACGAGCTGGGGACTCTCGACACGAATGATCGGTGCGCTCATTATGGCTCACGGGGACGACAACGGAATCATCATTCCACCAAAACTGGCGACGATACAGGTTGCCGTTATTCCTATAGCCCGGAAACCTGAAGAGCGCGAACGCGTCATTCAGGCGGTCGAGAAGTTCACGGCAACGTTCAAGAACGCAGGAATCGGCTTCAAAATCGATGACCGCGATCAGTACAGCCCGGGCTGGAAATTCAACGAATGGGAAAAGCGGGGCGTGCCGCTTCGCCTTGAAGTCGGGCCGAAGGATCTCGAGAACAATCAGGTCATGCTTGCACGGCGCGACAACCGGGAGAAAACGCCAGTATCGCAGGACGGCCTGGCAGATACTGTCCGACAGATGCTCGATAAAATTCAGACTTCCATGTTCGAGCGGGCGCGCGAATTCCGCGAGAAGCACAGCTATCGGGTTGACGACTACACGAAATTCAACGAAGTTCTCGACGGCGAAGGCGGTTTTCTCTGGTCGCATTGGTGCGGATCGGGCGAGTGCGAGGAGAAGGTCAAGGACGAGACAAAGGCCACCATTCGCAACATTCCAAGGGATGCCCCAGCCGAAGAGGGGAAGTGCATCAAGTGCGGATCGCGCTCTGAACGGCGAGTCATCTTTGCCCGGGCGTATTAGCGCGCTCAACCGGCATTCTGCAGGCGCGGTCTATGACCGCGCGCTTTTCCTGGAATGCCCGGAAATCGCGCGGTCATAGACCGCGCCTACAATGCGATCCTTCGAATATGCCCGACGAACGCGAAACCTGGATCCGCCACTTTCTCTACCTGGCCGTTTTTGCGGCCGCCTTTCACAGTCTCCAATTCGTATCGGCGCTCTTACTCTGGATCAGGACCAATTCGGCGGCACTCATGGCTTACGGCCTCGACGCCGTCGTCAGTGCGATCGCCGCTCTGGTGCTCGCCACCCGGCTCCGGAGGGACTGGCGGAATAAATTCGTGGCCTACGGCTACATGATTGCCGCAGCCCTGTCTCTGTATCTCGGCGCTTCGATGTTGTGGACCGGGAAACGTCCGCAGGCCAGCGTGCTCGGCATTGCTCTGGCTGCCGTATCGATGCTCGTCATTCCTATCGTCGGCTCGTACATGAAAGTTTTAGCAGTCGAACTTCGCAGTCAGGCATTAAAATCGGCGGCGATATTCACTTTCGGCAATTCGTATCTTTCGATGGTTCTCCTGATCGGGATGCTGATGAGCTACGGCATGAACCTGCGATGGGGGGACCCGCTGGGCGCGCTGGTCATGTTTCCGTTCATGGCGCAAAAGGGAATTCAGATTCTGCTCGAGGAAGGCAAGCATGAATACGTGGAAGATTAGTTTCGCATTGTTCTGCCTGGGTCTGGCGTCGATGGCGGGTGGGCAACAGCGTCAAAGCCAAATCACTGCCATCCAGGGCGCCACGATCATCACGGCTACCGGCAATCCCACAATCCGCAACGGCACTATTGTCATCGAGGGCGGCCGCATCCGGGATATCGGGCCGCGCAATGAGGTCCGCGTTCCCGCCAACGCCCAGACCATCGATGCGAAAGGTAAGTGGGTCATTCCCGGACTCATCGATGCCCACGTCCATTTCTCGCAATCCGGCGGTCTGTATACCCGCCCCGATCTGATCGATATGCGCAAATGGCGTTCTTACGAAAAAGAGATGGAGTGGATCAAACAGCGCCTGCCCTACACATTCGAGCGATATCTTGCCTCGGGCATCACCGCTGTTGTGGATTGCGGCGGTCCCATGTGGAATTTTGAAATGCGCGATATCGCGAATCATTCGGCGAAGGCGCCACGCGTGTCTGTCGCCGGGCCGCTCATTGCAACATATCTTCCGCCAACCACGTCGTCTAACGATCCCGACATTGTGAAGCCTGATTCTCCGGCCCAGGCCCGGGAGTTGGTGCGCCGTCAGCTGGAAAAGCAGCCGGATCTGATTAAACTCTGGTGGGTGCGTCAACCCGGAGACAATCTCGACCGGCAGGCGGAGATCATGTCGGCCGCTATCCAGGAAAGTAAATCACGCGGCGTGCGCGTTGCGGTTCATGCCACGGAACTGGAAACAGCAAAGGCGGCTCTCCAGGCTGGCGCCGACATTCTGGTCCATAGCGTCAGCGACCGCCTGGTGGACACGGAGTTCATCAACATGGTCAAGAACCGCGACATTATCTACATGACGACGCTGTGGGTGGAAGATGGCTATCGAATGGTTTTCGACCAGCAGATTGCATTGAATGATCTCGAGAAAAAGGTCGGGGACCCGGAAGTAATCGCAACGTGGTCGGAGCTGGCGAAAATACCGGCAAATGAGATCCCTGGCGGTATTCCTCACATTCCGGCTCCTCCCAAACGCCCGGTTGCCTATGACAATCTCATGCTGCTGGAATCGGCCGGTGTGCGCGTCGTCGGCGCCACGGATGCAGGGAACATCGGAACCTTGCACGGACCTTCACTGCATCGGGAGATGGAGCTTATGGCTGCGGCAGGGATGCGTCCGATGGACATTATCGTTTCCGTTACCAGGACGGCCGCAGCCGTCACCGGACATCAGGCAGAGATTGGAACCCTCGAGAAAGGGAAGTTTGCCGATCTCGTCATTCTCGACGGCGACCCTCTCGCAGACATCAGGAACACCCGGAAGATTTTTAAAGTGATGAAAGCCGGCGAGTCTATCAATTAGACGAAAAAAGCCGGGCGGTGACACGGAGAGCGGCAGAATGGCGCCTTGTAACGGTTTGAATGAAGTGGATACATGTAACCTGGTTTGAGTGTAATCGGTGTGGACCAGTCCCCGCCTAAGTTAGGCGGGGTGCCTTCGCGAAGCGAAGGCGGGGCGGTCTGTTCAAAGACGCGCAGCGACCTTATGGATTTCCGCGCAGCGCTCCTTATTAATTCGGTGCTACGCGGAAATTCATGAGGAGCCGCTTCGCGGGATTTTGAACAGACCGCCCCAGCCCTCGCTTTGCGAGGGCGTCCCCGCCTAGCTTAGGCGGGGACTGCGGACACGCTAACCACGGCATCCATTCTTGTTTTGGACAGTCTGGTCACAGGCCGCCCTGATTCCTTTTTGGGCAACCGCGTCTGTTTCATCCATTTCTCGATGTTATTGAATGTAATCTCAAGAATCCAAAGGGAGTGTTGGTAGTGTGATGGCGGAGCTATCGCCATGCCCGCCAAGCACGACTTTTGTGCCTCCGTGTTTCTTGCGGTTCCTTCCCCCGCGTGGTGAAGTGAACCCTTGCCTAAATAAAGTGTTGAAAATGAGAATCGTTTTCAATTAGTCTTTAAGCCTATGTTACAGGCATTCATTGTTGTCTTTCGTGAAGGGTTCGAATCGTTCCTGATCGTAGGCGTCATCCTCGCGTATCTCCGTCGCATTGGGCAGCATCGTCTGGTTCCCGCCATGTACTGGGGCATTGCCGCTTCCGTTCTGGCGAGCGCCGGGCTTGGATACATGTTGTCACGCGGTGTAAATGAGTCGTTGTGGGAAGGTGTCTTCGGTGTCGTGACCATCCTTCTGGTCGGATCGCTGGTGATCCATATGTGGAAGGCCGGATCTCATATGAAACGTGACATGGAGAGTCGGCTGACGCGTATTTCATCGCGTTCGTCCAAGCACCTGGCCTTCGCCGGCGTTTTCTTGTTCACGCTGGTGATGATCACTAAAGAGGGAATGGAAACGGTGCTCATGCTGTTCCAGATTCACGATCCGAAGCTGGTGACCGGTGTTGTCCTCGGTGTATTGGGCGCAACGGCGATTTCGTGGGGCTGGGTCAATTTCGGGCATCGGATCAATGTGAAGAGGTTCTTTCAAGTCACCTCGATCTTCCTGTTGTTGTTCATGGTGCAGATCGCGATCTATTCTTTCCACGAGTTTTCGGAAGCTGGCATTTTGCCGAATAGTCAGGTTCTGCATGAGGCGACCGAGCCGTTCTCGCCGACAGGTATCTACGGCAGCTGGTTTTCGGCTATCGCGATCGGAGCCTGTGCAATTTGGCTGACGGCAGCGTGGGTCAGCGATACGGTCAAAAAAAACAAGTCGTCTGAGCAGCGTTTTCTTAATGAAAATCGTGCGATGTGACGGCGGCGCCGCTGACCGGTAGGGCTTCGATGCGGGCGGTCTTTACAGAAATCACGTTGTCGACATTCTGCAGCCGCCCCTCGACCAGAACGAATTTGCCCGCAACTACAGTGAGCCGGTTCTGCTCGAACATAGCGGGCGTGATGATCACGTTCGATATCCCAGTTTCATCTTCAAGGCTGAGAAATACGAATCCTTTTGCCGTTCCCGGACGCTGGCGGCAGATCACGGCGCCGGCGACGCGCACATAAGTGCCATCACCGATATGGGCCAGATCGGCGGCACGCAACACTCCTATGGCGTTCATGTTATCCCGGTAATACGCCATCGGATGAGGGCCGACCGTCATGCCGGTTCCCTCAAAATCCGCCACCAGACGTTCTTCGGAAGTCATCTGGGCCAGCGGGGAAAAGGTATCTGGTTCATCAATCGGTTCGAGTAGTGGTCCGCTCCGCCGGCTTGCACGTTCGACCTGCCAGAGCGCATCCCGCCGGTGAAAGGGAAGCGTGCTTGACCCCCTGCGCTCACGGCTGACGCCGCGAGCGCTGTCCCCCTCTCTGAGGGGGACAGTATTCAGCGCCCCGATTTCCGCCAGCACAATCAGTTCACGTTTCTGCAGTTCCGGAACCCGCCGGGTGAGGTCATCAATCGATGTAAAGGGAGCGTGTGCACGCGCTTTTACAATGGCGAGGGCAACGGATTCGCGCATCCCTCTCACATATCGCATGCCGACGCGCATGACGCCGTTTTCGAGGGTGCAAAGCCAATGGGATTTCATGACATCGACAGGTTTGACCTTCAATCCATGACGCTGGGCGTCTTTCACTAATGTTGCGGGACTGTAGAACCCCATTGGCTGGTTGTTGAGCATCGCGGCTGTAAACGCAGCGAGGTAGTGACACTTCAGATATGCGCTGGAATATGCGATCAATGCAAAGCTGGCGGCATGCGATTCCGGAAATCCATATAGCGCGAATGAAGTGATCGAGTGAATAATTTGATCCTGGACGTCGCGGGTGATGCCGTTCCGGTCCATCCCTTGCCGCAGCTTCACTTCGACTTCCTTCATCCGCCTTTCGGAGCGTTTGAAACCAAATGCCCGCCGTAACTCCTCCGCTTCGCCTCCGCTGAAGCCTGCAGTCAGCATTGCCATTCGCAATAACTGTTCCTGAAACAGAGGAACGCCGAGCGTCCGCTCGAGGACGGGTTCGAGTGAGGGGTGCGGATAGGCCACTTCTTCGCGTCGCTGGCGACGCTTTAAATAAGGATGGACCATGTTGCCGACGATCGGGCCGGGCCGGATAATCGCCACCTGCACAACAATGTCGTAAAACTTTTCAGGCCTCATGCGCGGCAGGCACGACATCTGTGCACGGCTTTCGATTTGAAACATGCCAACGGTGTCCGCCTTTTGCATGGCGGCGTACGATGCCGGATCGTTTTCGGGGATATGGGCGAGATCCACTTCCTCGCCGTAATGATCGCGGATCAGCTGGATGGACTCCTCGAGCACTGCCATCATGCCCAATCCCAGCAGGTCGACCTTCACGATTCCCATGTCCGCGCAGTCGTCCTTATCCCACTGCACGACGTTGCGTCCTGCCATGGTTGCCGGCTCGAGCGGAACGACCGAATCCAATTGGCCCTGGCAAACGACCATGCCGCCCGAATGCTGGCCGAGATGGCGCGGCAGATCCTGCAATTTCACACATAGATCCAGAAATTTGCGGATCCGCGGCTGGCGCATATCGAAGCCGGCGGCATGGAACTGCGCTTCGAGCGTGTCGGATTCGTCTTTGTATTCAAAATGGCCGACCAGGCTGGACACACGATCGAGCGTCTCCGTATCAAAGCCGAGCACTTTTCCGACTTCGCGCGCTGCAGAGCGGCCGCGATAGGTAATAACGTTGGCAGTCATTGCCGCACCGAGCGCGCCGTATCGCTGGTAAACGTATTGGATGGCGCGTTCGCGTTGATCGCCGCTTGGCAGGTCGAGATCGATGTCCGGCCACTCGCCGCGCTCTTCTGAGAGAAATCGTTCGAAGAGGAGTCCCATTTTCACCGGATCGACTGCTGTGATTTCCAATGCATAGCAAACGGCGCTGTTTGCGGCCGAGCCCCGGCCTTGAATGAGAATTTTGTTTTTGAGGCAGAACTGCACGATGTCCCAGACAATCAGGAAATAACCTTCCAGCCCGAGCTTTTCGATCAGCGCGAGTTCACGTTCGATTTGCCTCCGCGACTTTTCGTCATAGGGACGGAAGCGTTTCCGCGCGCCTTCATACGTACGTTTGCGGAGGAAGGATGCCATTGTGTCGTTACCGCCTACCGGATACTGCGGGAACTGGTAGCCGAGATCCTTCAAGGTGAACTGCAATCGGGAGGAAAGTTCCCGCGTGTTTGCGATCGCTTCCGGAAGGTCGGCGAAGAGCCGCGCCATCTGCAGCGGCGTTTTCAGATGACGTTCCGGGTTTTTCGCAAGCAGACGGCCCGCGGTTTCCAGTGTGCGATGGTTTCGAATGCAGGTGAAGACGTCGAGGATTTCCCGCTCGTGAGGCAAGGCATAGCGGACCCCGTTGGTGGCCAGCAGCGGAAGCCGGAATGTTTCTGCGAGGACGAGCGCCTGTTGGTTGATTGCTTCTTCTTTCCGATCGTAATGCCGTTGAAGCTCGACATAGACGTTTTCGCGACCGAAGATTCCGATCAATTGCTCGATCGTGTGACGGCCAGTCTTCTGTGGGATCGCCAGACTGAGCGGACCGTATTCGCCGCCGGTCAAACAGATCAGGCCGCGCGCATATGCCGACAGTTCCTGTTCCGTGACCGCGCCTTTGCCTTTGGGCGCGCGCAGTTTCATGCGGGTGATCAAACGGCAGAGGTTCTGATAGCCTTCGCGCGTCTCCGCCAGCAGTGGATAACGAACGCCGGTTGTGGACGTCACTTCGGCGCCGATGTGCGCCTGTATACCCGCTTTCCCGGCCGCGAGGTGAAATCGTGGAGCACCGAATACGCCGTCGCGATCGAGGAGCGCCATGGCCGGCATGTTGTATTCTGCTGCTGCGCCGATGAATTGTTCAGGCAGCGCGCCTCCAGCAAGAAAGCTGAACGCAGAGCCGGCGTGGAGTTCGATGTATGGTGCACTCAATCGTAGACTCCTTGTGCGTACCAGCGATCCAGATGGACGTCGTAATAAATCCGGTAGAGAGCATCGACAACTTCAATATCCCATTCCTCGCGATCCCACGTGTTGGGCCGCCACCAATCGCCGGACGTCCGCCACGGCCCGCTTGCCGCCACGATCGGCCCATGCACGCCATGAAATGCAATCCAGTTGGGAATGGTGTTCTCCGTAGCTGGACGGTGGCGTCCAATGGTGGCCGTAATTGGCGAAGAGAAAGAGAATAAGCCCACGGATTTAAATTCGTTTAATTAATCGTGGCTTATTCCAAACTTTCGCACCGCGAACGCATCCGGCCGATGCGTATCCAGGACTTCGGCTGCCCCGACATTTTCTTCGCCAACGACGGCTTTCAACCGCGCCAAGGTCAGTTCCAGTTTCTCCGGTTCCGGAGACAGCGGCACAAATAACCCGTTCTGCGTCACACGCGGTTTTGCCGGAACCGCCTCTAATGCCACTCTCCGGATCGCCACGCCTGGCGGATGCGCTTCCAGATCCAGAATCAACAGCCGCGTCAGCAATCGCGCATTGCGGACCGGCAGCGGCAAATTCAAAACTCGCATACCCTGTCCCAGCGTCAGCCGTACTTCGTGCGTTGCGAGATTCCTCGACCGCATCCGCGAGCAGATTTGCTCCAGCATTCTCGACAAGATGAACGTCAGCGGTTCGATCGTCGTGAGTTCATAATCGAGATCCATCACTTCAACGAACCGTATGGCATCCACATGCGCCACAAGCGTACGAGCCCCGGCTCCGCGTGCGCGTTGATGGATCTGGACGCCATCCTGTCCCAGCCGTTCGGCGACTTGCACCGGCGGCAGTTGAGCAAATGCGCCGAGCGTGCGGATGCCCCAGCGTTCCAGCGTTTCGAGAATTTCCGGAGAAGGTGAAAGAACTCGCAGGGGAAGATTCTGCAATCGCGCCGATTCCGTTCCGCGATTGATGACGCTGACGCCCTGAAAGCCGCGCGCCGCACAGATTGCCGCATCCATATTCGCGGCAACGGCGACATTCGGCTCGAATCCGTGCAGGCGCACCTGGTCGG
Organism: uncultured Acidobacteriota bacterium; assembly: GCA_963738025.1. Taxonomy (GTDB): domain Bacteria; phylum Acidobacteriota; class Terriglobia; order 20CM-2-55-15; family 20CM-2-55-15; genus 20CM-2-55-15. The sequence continues at coordinate 125,639 of CAVTWA010000011.1, forward strand.
CAACCTGTTCGGCAATTTGCGGATACGATCCGAACAGACGTTCCAATCCTTCTACATCGAAGGCGACGGTTCCATTCGACGTGTTTTCCACGCGCGGTGAGAAGGTGCTCGCGCATTCGCGCAGGACCGCGTTCGTTTCAGCGGATGCATTCGGAATGTAGATGCACGCGTACATCGGATTTCAAGGAATGCGGTCTTCGCGAGCGCACGATTTCGACATTTAAATTCAAGCCATTCAGCAGCTTCGACCATTCGGCACTGCGCATATGCATTCGCAGCACGAGTGCAGCGGCCGATTGAACAACGCTTTGCGGCGTCATGACGATGAGAACCGTGGGGGTTTTTTCGATCGCCCGCTGGAAACGGAACCACGATGCCAATGAAACGGATTGGACTTGAGAGAAGGGAAGATCCGTCAGGTCCATGACGACCCGTCCGAATCCACCGCCCTGGAGCAGCAGATCTGTGGATTTTAAAACCTGATCGAGTTTGCGGCAGCGCACCCACAGCAAACGCCGCAAATCCAGACCGGCAGCAGCAGCCGACTTCGGATCAAAGGCGTCATGGCCATCCACCAGCGCGCAAACTTCATCATTCGCAATGGATTCCGCGAGAATCGAAACCATTGCGGAAGTCCGCCCGGACGACGGAGGTCCGGAAATTTCCGTGATGCCGCCACGGGGCAGCCCTCCCGTAAGCGTGTCCAGAGCTGCGATTCCTGTCGGAACGCTTTCAAGAACACGACGGTCGAGATCGGTAAATGGCGACGGAATCCGCCCACTAAGAGCCGATTCCAATCGGGCGCGAAGGATCACCGATTGCATAAAAAAATACCGGGAACGGAACCTGTGCTTTTGTGCCTCTTGTATTCCGTTCCATTCTATATACCGAACACCTGTCCGGTAGTCAAGCGATGGGAAAACGCAATCAACAGACGGCCGCTCCACTCATCCCGGCGAAGCCGACGATTCCCAGACTGCGATCGGCTGCAACCAATTGTCAGGCCTGCGACTTATGGGAGAACGCCACGCAAACCGTATTTGGCGAAGGCGGATCGCAGGCGCGCGTCATGTTGGTCGGCGAGCAGCCGGGCGATCAAGAGGACATTCAGGGCCGTCCTTTTGTCGGGCCGGCTGGCAAAATTCTCGATAAAGCGCTGCAGGACGCCGGCATCCATCGGGAAGAGGTATACGTCACCAATGCGGTGAAACATTTCAAGTGGGAGCCGCGCGGCAAAAGGCGCATTCACAAAAAGCCGAATTCGATGGAAATTACCGCATGCAAGCCCTGGATCGAAGCCGAAATCGAGGCGCTCCGCCCCGACGTTGTCGTGTGTCTGGGCGCAACCGCGGCCCAGGCTCTTCTCGGCCGTGATTTCAGGGTCAGTACACAACGCGGGACATGGGTGCCGTCGCCGCTGGCGCCCTTTGTCATGGCAACCGTTCATCCCTCGTCACTACTCCGGGCGCCGGATGAAGAGACCCGGCGGCGAGAAACCAGGCGCTTCATCGAGGACCTGCGTCTGGTTCATGAGGCCCTGGAAAAACGGCGCAAAGTCGTCTAGCAATTCGCTAAATTCGTTCAATTCGTGGCTTATTTAACTAAAGTTGCTGGACTGAACTGCCGATAAACAGGCTAAGACTGTGAAACCAACATTAAACCACTGACAGTCTTGGGGAGCACCGCTTGCTGGATAATTCTGTTTTCAACGGTGGATCGGAAACCGCAGTACCGCAGTACATCGGGCTGAACAGCTGCGAGATCTGTGGCAGACAAGGATCTGAGGAAAACCTCTGTTCCGGGTGCGAACAATGGGTCAAGGATTACGGCGAAATGCTTTCGCCCGGCCGCGAATTGCCGGTGGAGCTTCAATAACCGCACCATAGACCGTGAGTACTCAAAATCGCATTAATGGGTGTTCCATGAAGGCGACGCTGCACGGGAAAAATTGATCCTCTTCGGCCCTGAGCGCTTTACGAACGGGAAGTCAGTCCTCGAATTCCGCTGGCGATGAGTGCCCACAGTCCCCGCCTTCGCTGCGCGAAGGCTTCCCCCTGACTCAAGCGAGGACTGATCGCTACGACCGCGCCTGCAAAAATCACGCCTCCCATTGAATGACCGTGTACGATCGCGCCGGCACTTCGAAGCGGGTTCGCCCGTTGGTCGTGGAAGGTTTGTCAAAAGTTTGCGGCTTGACCCGCTCCGGCGCATCGAAACCGTTGACCGCTTTCAGGTCATTCCCTGTCAAGACCTGTGAAACCGCTACGCGCGTCTTCGCCGTGTCCTCCCACACCACCTCGATTTCCCGCGCTTTTGACAGGTCACGATTCAAGATAAACAAGGCGGTTCTGCCATCTTCCGGATTGATGGTTGCTGTGGCATCGATATAGCCGACCGCATCCATTCCCGGAACGGCATAGGTCGGCGATTCGATCAACAAATTGAGCACCCGGCCGCGGGCGTACTGCAGCGCCCAGCTGTATGGATAGTAGATCGTCTGCCGGAACAGCCCGGTGGGATTGGTCATGATCGGGGCGATCACATTGACCAGCTGCGCCAGACAGGCGATCTTGACCCGATCCGCATTGCGCAGCAGCGTAATCACCAGTCCGCCAACCAGCAGAGCATCCTCAAGGTTGTAAATTTCTTCCAGGAGATGAGGCGCTTCCTGGCGCCGACCGTCCACCGCATTCCCGCTGCGCTGGCGATACCAGACATTCCATTCATCGAACGACAGCCACAGCTTCTTCGACGAGCGCGTGCGGCCTCGCACCAGATCGCAAACCGCAAGCGTTTCTCCGATCTGACGGTCCATGGCAAGGTTCATCGCGACAAACTTATGGCTGTCGCCTCCGGTCTCCTCCGGAGTATTGGCAAAATAACGATGCAAAGAAAGTCCGTCGACGTAGTCGTAGCACAACTCGAGGACCTCGCGGTCCCAGTCGAGATACGTGGACATCGTCGGTCCGCTCGATCCACAGGCAATAAGCGCGATAGAACGATCCACATATCGCATCTGCCTGGCGGCATCCTGAGCCTTGATTCCGTATTCGGCCGCAGTCATGTGGCCGATCTGCCAGCGGCCGTCCATCTCGTTACCGAGGCACCAGTGCTTCACATTGTAGGGCTGGGCATAACCGTGCTTTCGGCGCAGCTCACTCCACTTTGTGCCGCTGTCCACGTTGCAATATTCCACCAGTGCCGCCGCCTCTTCCGCAGTCCCTGTACCGAGATTCAATCCCATCAGAGGCAACGCGCCGACTGCCTTGCACCAGGCCATGTATTCGTTCGTGCCAAATTGATTCGAGTTGATGGAATTCCATGCCTTATCGAGCACGCGCGGCCGATCCTGCCTGGGCCCGACACCATCCAGCCAGTTGTAGCCGGAAACAAAGTTCCCGCCTGGATAACGAATGACGGGAACTCCGAGCTTGCGAATTTCCTCCATCACATCCTTACGAAAGCCGTTACTGTCGGCGAGCTTCGAGGCAGGATCGTAGACGCCTTCGTAGATCGCACGGCCGAGGTGTTCGAGAAAGGAGCCGAAGAGATTTCGCTCCAGCGGCGCGATGGTTCGTCGGGAGTTCATGTAAATGCGGGTGGTCTGGTCTGCGGTTGCAGGAGTCTGCGCAGACAGAAGACGGCCAGACAGAGAATTTGCGGACCAGACCAGTCCTGCAGTCGAAGCCTGCTGCAGGAAACGGCGTCGCGAGGACATCAATTTTCCTCCTATCGCGGCAGGTACTTTTAGAGCAACTGCGCTTCGGGATTTCGGTTGCGTACTATACTGCATCACGCTGGCCGATATCGATCACTTGTAGGCGCGGTCTAAGACCGCGCGTATTTCGTTGAGTCCAGGGTGGAAGAGCGCGGTCATAGAAGCTGTGAATAAATCAAACTTCGGATGAAAATGAGAACTGATTAGTGAGTAATGAATTGTCCTTGGAAATTGTGTCGATTTGCTGATCTTTCCAGGGACAATGATCATTACTACTAATCAATTTTCAGTTGTCATCCAGGAAATCAATTCATTCACACCTTCATAGACCGCGCCTGCAGTCGGGGTGTCGAAGATGAGAAACTTCGCAGTCCTGGCGCTCGCAGTTCTGTCGTTCACTAACCTATTCGGGCAGACCGCAACGATCGTCGCACAACCTGGTCCGGTCATCGTCGAGCCGCCGACAACTGGCGCGCTGGGCGTGGAGTGGCGTATTCAGGGCGACGACAATCGCAACGCGTCGGTTGCTCTTGCGTGGCGGCGAGACCGGAGAGGCATGCGTGGCGCGATGGTCTGCCGCTGCTTCGGCTGCAGGGCGAAGCCGTGGAGCAGGGAGCGTCCTTCCACTATGTTGCACCGAATATGTTTGCGGGCAGCGTTTTCGGCCTCGATCCTGATACCTCTTACGACATCCGCCTTCGTCTTTCAGATCCGGACGCGCCCGCCGCAAGCCAGCCGGTCGAACGCATTGTGACGGCGCGTACGAGACCGGTGCCCAAACCGGCAACGGGCGGTGCCGTGTATCATGTTTATCCGCGCGACTATGCCGGCGTCGAAGCTGGAGCCGAACTTCAACAGCCTGATGGCTGCGTATAACACGGGCGCGAACGGTGCGGACTTCGTCAACTCATTTCAGCCGCGCGTAAAACCCGGCGACATCATTCTGGTCCATGGCGGAACCTATCGTGAGGACCGGCGGCGTTATGCGGGACCGAATTCGACGCTGTTCGACGGCACTTTTTATCTGACTGCCGACGGCACGGCGGAAAAACCGATCGTGATCAAGGCAGCGGGCGACGGGGAAGTCATCTTCGACGGCGGAGGCAACGCCGTCCTGTTCGATTTCACCGCAGCGGACTACAACTACGTCGAAGGGATTACGGTCCGAAATACCGACGTCGCCTTTCTCCTCGGCCGGAAGCGCATCGTAGGAGCCGTCGGATTCACCCTGAAAAACTCGAGGCTGGAAAATGTCGGCCGCGGCGTCTTCACGGACTGGGGCGGGGCGCGCGACTTCTACATCGCCGACAACGTTTTCATCGGCCGCAATGATCCGACGCGCCTGATGGGTTGGATTGGCCGCACCTGGGAGAAGCTGCCCGGGTTCCCGCAACCGTTGCTTTCGGAGTACGGAGTGAAGGTCTACGGCTCGGGTCATGTCATCGCACATAACCGTGTCGAGAACTTCCACGACGGGATCGATCACGCGACTTACGGCGACCCCGACGGCTGGCCGGACAATCCGCTGATGCCCGTTTCGGACGACATCATCGGCAACGACATCCGAAATGTCGATGACAACTGCATCGAAGCCGATGGAAGCGCACAGAACATTCGAGTCATCGCGAATCGATGTTTCAACATGGCGCATCGCGCCTTGTCCACACAACCGGCTCTCGGCGGGCCGATCTACTTCATCCGCAACATTGTTTATAACGCTCCGGAGGGAGGCGCCCTGAAACTGACGGCGAATTCCGCGGGCGTACTCGTCTATAACAACACGCTGCTGTCGGAAGCCCATCAGATGGGCCCGGCATCCAATCTCCACTTTCGCAACAATCTGATCCTCGGCCAGGGAGCCTGGCCTGAAGTGTTCTCCGTCGAAACGTTCACGCCGTGGTCCACGTCGGACTTCAATGGATTTTCCGCAGCGGCGTCAGGTTCCTCGCTATTCGCGTGGGCCGGGCCGGCAGGCGCAGCAGCGGACTATAACGCCCGGGCTGCGCGGCCCGTGCAATCGTTTGCCGCGCTGAAAGCATATTCTGAGCGCACCGGACAGGATTCTCACAGCCGGATGGTCGACTGGTCGATTTTTCGCAAGGCAAGTCCGCCACTGCCGGGCGACCCCACCCGGCTCTATCGCCCCGAAGACTACGATTTCAGCCTGACGGCCAACTCCGCCGCCATCGATGCCGGCGTTGTTCTGCCCGGCATCACGGATGGTTACACGGGCGGCGCGCCGGATCTCGGCGCGCTGGAATCCGGCCGGCCGGTCCCGTCCTACGGGCCCCGTCCGCTTACCGACCAGCCCTGACGGACTTCCGGAGCGTTGTGGAACTCACTTTCTGGGCTTTTAGCCGCGGGAGCGGCGTCAGATCGTAGGCCACGGCCGACGGCCGTGGCTTTCAATCTCCAGCCAGACGTGAGCCGCGGTAGCGGCGAAGATTCTTTCGCCGCTACCGCGGCTCACTTGCCCTTTGTAAACAAAACCACGGCCTTCGGCCGTGGCTATGATCTGACGCCGCTCCGCGGCTAAAAAACGCTGAAGGATTCTATTCCGACCGCCAGTATGCGGATGATGCTGGCGAAGTAGCAAGCGTCACAAGGGCGCCGGCGATCGGGAAAAACGCCAGCACGATGAGTCCCCAGGTGTAGGCGTCCGTCCGGGTGCGGACCCAACCGATAAGGTAAGGACCGAGGAAACCTCCAAGATTGCCGACCGAGTTGATCAGGGCGATTCCTGCTGCCGCGCCGCTGCCTGCCAGAGTCTCCGACGACATCGCCCAGAAAGGACCGAGCGTTCCCCAAATTCCTGCGGCGGCGACGGAGAGTGCGGCGAGCTCCAGCACGGGCTTTGTTGTGATACCGGCGGCAATCAAACCGGCAGCCCCGGCGACGGCGGACAGGGCGACGTGCCAGCGGCGTTCACGAGTCGTATCGGAGTGTTTCGATATGACGATCATCGCCACTGCCGCTGCAATCCAGGGTATCGCTGCCAGGCAGCCGACGAGAAAATCGTTCACGCCCGAGAAGGCTTTGACGATTTGTGGAAGCCAGAATGTGATGCCGTAGAAGCTCATCACGATGCCGAAGTAAATTGCGGCGAACGCCCACACGCGCCTGCTGCGCATTGCCTCGCTTGTCGACTGGCGCTGCTGCCGCGAGCTCTGACGGCGTTCCTCTGCAAGCCGATCCGTAATGCATTGTTTCTCATCGGGACTGAGCCACGCTGCGTTGGCAGGTCCATCCGGCAAGTACATCAAGGTGAGGAAGGCGAGAACAATGGATGGGATGCCCTCGATCAAGAACAACCATTGCCAGCCGCGCGAGTCCGCCCATGCCATTCATTTGCAGCAGGAGTCCGGATATCGGGCTGCCGATCGCGCCCGCGATTGCCGTGGCCGTCATGAATCGGGCGATGGCGCGGCCTCGTACGTTGCCGCGGAAACCAATAGGTGAGGTAGAGAATCATTCCCGGGAAGAATCCGGCTTCGGCCATGCCAAGAAGAAACCGCAGGGTGTAGAACGAAGCCGGTCCTTTGACCAACATCGTCGCCGACGAGATCACGCCCCACGTGATCATGATGCGCGCGATCCAGAGCCGCGCCCCGACGCGATGCAGGATCAGATTGCTCGGCACTTCGAAAATGAAATACGCGATGAAGAAGATCCCTGCGCCAAGCGAATAAATCTCCGCGCTGAAGCCGAGCGCCGCGTTCATCTGAAGCGCCGCGAAGCTGACGTTCACGCGGTCCAGATAGGACACGATGTAGAGCAGGAACATGAAAGGAATCAGCCGCAGCGAGATTTTTGCGATCAACTCCGGTTCGGAAATCATTCCCGGCAGTGTGTGCTACGATGGCGACGTTTTCAATACGTTAAGGAGTCGCAACCATGAAAGCAGCCGTCTTTGGCCTGTTCGCGCTATGGTCGGTGGCGTCGGGCGCTATCCTGGTTTCCCAGCAACCCGTCGTTCGCATCTCGCCAGACAAACTGAAATGGGAGTCGAAGCCGGAGGATCTCGGCTTTTCGCAGGCGATCATCGAAGGCGATCCCGCCAAGCCCGGTCTCTACATTATTCAAGTTAAATTTCCTCCCGGAATTATGAGTAAGCCACATATTCATGGCGAGACGCGTTATGCGACCGTGATCAAGGGAACCTGGTACACGGGAGAGGGCGAAGTGTTCGATCCGGGAAAAACGGTTCCGCTGAAGCCGGGAAGTTTTATGAAGCATCCGGCCGGAACCTACCATTACGATGGCGCCAAGGATGAAGAAGTCATCGTGCAGTTGATGGGAATGGGGCCGAGCACGACTACAAAGTCAAAGCCGAACGAAGGCTTGTTCGGCCGCTCGATGCCGGCCCCGCCAGACTAAAAAATAGAAAAACTGCTACGGCGCCGCGCACGTATAGGAGCTCGCCTCCGCCGGTGAACCCGTGTTGTAGCGCGGATACGTGGGATACGAGCAAAGCGGCAGGGTGCCCGCATTACCCGTGACCGTCGCGGATTTCGGCGGAGCGGCGCCCCTTCGACCCAGTCCAGCAGCATCGCGACGCGGTCGAAGCGGCTTGGAATCTATTTCGCGGCGATGGTGTGACCGTCGCCGTCCGTGGTGTAACTCGAACCGGTTAGCCCGTGTCCTGTTTGTGGAATGACGTAAAGCCGGGCAAAGTCGTCAACCGCGGCGCGTCCCATCTTGTCGAGTACGGACTGGTAGTAATCGAGCTGCGCCCCGGCGGACGCCAGCGTGTCGTTGGTGCCGAAAAAAAACATTTCGACGCTTCATGATTTGTTTTCCTGCTGGTGGGCAAGATTATAGAACTAATGAACGTTTTGCACCGCTTCCCTCCATATTTTGCTGTGGCGCCGCTTCGGCGGTCTATTTACAATTCCTCCGCAACAGACTTTGCACAATAGGAACGGGAAAGCTCATGATCCGACGCAGGAAAACGTGTTTGGCCGCCGTCCTTTTGTATGCATTTGCCGTCACCTCGGCGGCTCAGTCCGTCTACCCGACGGGTACAACCGTTTATGATCCCGCCCGTGCCTGGAACGGTTATACGGTTCTGTCTCCGCTCGGGACCCAGGCCGTGGTTGTGATCGACATGAACGGCAAGGTCGTCAAGCAATGGGACGGTTACGTCAACTCCGCCGGCGGCCCCGCCCGGATACTTCCGGACGGCGTCGTGATTGCGGCGAGCGGGACAAATCCGCCGCACCAGGAATCTGCCGAACTTATTGAGCGTGATTTTGAAGGCCACGTGATATGGCGGTTCGATCACAACGAGCAAATCCAACGCGACGGCAAACCAATCTGGTCGGTACGGCAGCACCACGACTGGCAACGTGAAGATTTTCCGGCCGGCTATTACTCGCCGGGAGTCAAGCCGTCGGCCGAGGGCAGCAAAACACTGATTCTCACGCATCGCAACCACACCGATTCGAACGTTGCCGGCGCTTCCCTCGAAGACGATCGGCTGATCGAAGTGGCGTGGAACGGCGACATCACCTGGGAATGGGTCGCAAGTGATCATATCGACGAATTCGGCTTCAGCTCCGCCGCGAGGAATGCGATCAAGGCGGCGCCCGGCGTCAATGCCGGACGGGGCAGTTTTGACTGGCTGCATATCAATTCCGCGACGTATGTCGGGCCGAACCACTGGTTCGACGAAGGAGATCAGCGCTTCGCCCCGAACAACGTCATCATCAGCAGCCGGCAGGCCAGCTTTCTCGCCATTGTCGCTCGTGACGGCAAAATCGTCTGGCGGCTCGGTCCCGACTTCAGCGAATCGAAGGAACTTCGCGCGATTCGTCAGATTATCGGGCAGCACCACGCCCACATCATTCCGAAGGGTTTACCCGGGGCGGGGAATCTGCTGGTGTTCGATAACGGCGGCGCCAGCGGCTACGGCTTTACGAATCCGAACGCGCCTGAAGGCTCGAACTCCTTTGCACGCGCGAACTCGCGAGTTCTCGAAATCAATCCCGTAACACTGGAGCTCGTCTGGTCCTATGCCGGTCCGCGGTTTTACGGTTCCAACATCAGCGGCGCGCAGCGCTTGCCGAACGGCGACACCATGATCACCGAGGGCCCCACCGGGCGGTTATTCGAAGTGACGAAAGAAGGCAAGATCGTCTGGGAATACATCTATCCAGTATTCAGTGGCGCACAATCGACAAACAACGTTTACCGTGGCTATCGGCTTCCGTACGATTGGATTCCACAAATCGAGCGGCCCAAAGAGCAACCGGTCGTGCCGCCGGCGCTGAGTAACTTCAGGGTGCCGTAGATTTGGTCTATGACATACGTGTGCAAGACAGAATGGACGGAGAGCGTGTAGGTTTGAACGTAGTGGATGCGATAAACCTGGTGGCCCAGTCCCCGCCTAAGTCAGGCGGGGTGCCTTCGCGCAGCGAAGGCGGGGCGGTCTGTTCAAAGACGCGAAGCGACCTTATCGATTTCCGCGAAGCGTTCCTTATTAATCGGTGCGCTACGCGGACATCTGAAAGGACGCTACGCGACTTTGAACAGACCGCCCCAGCCTCGCTTCGCGAGGCTTCCCCGCCTGACTCAGGCGGGGAGTGCAGACCCCGCCTGTGACCGCGTACGGTGAGCGAATCAGTTTCGGAGATTGATCTGCAGGAGAAACTAATGAAGCTGTCCATGATGACGGCCGTTCTGATGGCCTTCCAACTTACCGCTTTCGCCCAATCGAATTCGAAATGTCCGGACATGGCAAAGTTCCGCAGCCCGGGCGTGACTCTCGAAATCACCCGCGCAGAGATCGTTCCTGCGGGCCGCGCGCCCGGAGCGCGGGGAGGTGCTCCCGGCCCGGCGTTGCCGGCTCATTGCCGCATCGACGGAATGATGGACCGGCGCACAGGCACTGACGGCAAGACGTACGGCACCCGCTTCGCCATCGCGCTTCCCGACAACTGGACGGGACAATATCTGCAGCAGGGAGGCGGCGGATTAAACGGCACTGTCGGCCAGCCAACCGGCGCTCAAGCTGCCGGAGATCAGCCCGCGCTCGCTCGCGGCTTTGCCGTTGCCACCACCGATACCGGACATCAGAGCTCGGGTGGTGCATTCGACGGTTCCTTCATGCAGGATCAGCAGGCCGCGCTGGATTTCGAATTCGTCGCCATCGGCCGCGTCGCGGTATTGGCCCGGCAGATCATCGAGAGCTATTACGGCCGGCCGCCGTCGCATTCCTACTATGTGGGATGTTCCACCGGAGGCCGCGAAGCCATGCTGATGGCGGAGCGCTATCCGCTCTACTTCGACGGCATCGTCGCCGGTTCGCCCGCGATGCGAACCGGGCACTCGAATCTGGCGACCCGAAGCGTCACGGTCGCCTTGAACCGCATTGCGCCGAAAGGGTCGGACGGTCGTCCGGTGCCCGGTGGCGCGCTCTCCGACAGCGATCGCAAGGCGATCATCGCGAAGATTCTGGATGTGTGCGATGCGCGCGACGGTCTCAAAGACGGCATGATCTTCGACGTGATGGGTTGCGACTTCAAGCCGGCGGATTTGCAATGTCCGGCAGCCAAGGCGGACGGTTGTCTTTCTAAAGAACAGGTGGAGGCCCTCACTGATGGCGTTTGCCGGTCCGAAGGATTCGCGCGGCAATCCGGTTTATCCGGGATTCTTCTTCGACACGGGGATCACCGCGTCGGGCGGAGGCATTCCCGGCCTGCTCGGTTCCGGAACCAGCCCCCTCGGACCGCCGACAACAGCCGTACAGCAGGACATCGATGCCGACGCCGAAAGGGTGAATTCCAATCCGACGGCGATCATCGGCGATTCCTGGACGTGGACCAACCTGAGCTCGTTTTCATCGCACGGCGGCAAGTTGATTTTCTACCACGGCGTCAGCGACCCGTGGTTTTCGGCAAAAGACACGATCGACTATTACAAACGGATGAGCATGGCCAATGGCGGCGATGCGAAAGTGAAGGACTGGAGCCGCCTCTTTCTTTCTCCCGGCATGGGACATTGCAGTGGCGGCAGCGGGGCTCTCGACAACTTCGACTTTCTCACCGCGGCGGTCAACTGGGTGGAGAAGAACTCGCCTCCGGAATCGGTGACGGCAACCGGCCGCGCCTTTCCCGCTCGCAGCCGTCCGTTGTGCGTCTATCCCGAGCATGCGCAGTACACCGGCAAAGGCAATCCGGAGGATGCGGCGAATTTTACCTGCCGGCCATAGCGGGGGATTGGATAAGCCACGAATTTAACGAATTGAACGAAACAAGAATTCGTTTAATTCGTTAAATTCGTAGCTTATTCAGACTGGTTATTTGCGCACGATCTTTTTCACGCCGGACGACAAGGGGAACGTGACATAAATATTCCCGTCACGATCGAGCGTCAGGCCGTGGGGGCGGCCGCCGATGCCACGGATGACATCCACCACTTTGCCGTTCTTCACAATGCTGACGGCTTCCGCATCGACATGGCTGATATAGATCGTGTCGTCCGGCGTGATGTACATCGCACCGCGGGGCTTGGCGATGAAGTCGGTCCACTGCTCGAGAAACTTTCCGGACTGGTCGAATACCTGGACGCGGCTGTTCTCCGCATCCGCCACAATGATGCGGCCTTTGGAATCGATCACGACCGCATGCGGCAGATAGAACTGACCCGGCTCGCTGCCCTTCGTGCCGCCGATAATTTTCACGAACTTTCCATCTTTAGAAAATTGAACGACGCGCGAATTCCGGTAGCCGTCGGCGACGAAGAAGTCACCGTTGGCAGCGACGAACACGTCCGCCGGACCGTCGAAGGCGTCCTGTGAAGTGTTATCGCCTTTCATGCCCTTCTTGCCGATCGTCATCAGCAGCTTTCCGTCGGCAGAGAACTTCTGCACGATGTTGTCGCTGTTGTCCGTGACCCACATGAAGCCGTCACGATCGATGCGGATACCATGGGCGAGCTTGTACGGAGTGTCTCCCCACGATTTCACGAGCGTCCCGTCAGGATTGAACACGAAAAACGATGGCACCATCCGCCGCAGGATCACAATCTGTCCCTCGGGTGTGGTGGCGACCTGTGACGGCGCACCCCAGTTGCCGCCTTCCGGTAACTGGCCCCACGACGGCAACACTTCCCATTTACCGCTACCGCCATTCGACTGAGCAAACGCACCAATAATAATCGCGCCGAACAGAAGTACCCCTATCGCAACTCGCGTCTTCATTGATCCTCCAATTCCGGAAAAGCACTGCAGTAACCCGCAGTATATTCTGCGCCGTTCGAATGGCCTTCATCTTCCAGGCAGAACAGTCCGGACTGTTAAAAATTGTCAAGTCCTGCGGCCGGTCCGAACGAAAGCGTAGTTCCGCGAGTCTATAAACCACGTGCCGCATTTATTAATAAGACTTTAATCAAAGAGGATCGTATGCACTTCAATACCGAACTGATTTCAAAAACACTGACGCTGATCGCGCCCTCCGACGCGGCAGATCTTTCTCCTTTGACGCGCAACAAGCCCCAGTGCTTGTTGCCATTCGGCCGTGAGTTTCGGGTCATCGACTTCACGGTTTCCAATTGCTGGTCTTCCGGATTCAGAAGAGCTTTTGTGCTGCCCGCGCGTCAGGCGCACGCCATCTCGGATCACCTGGATTCCTTCGGTTGCTATTCCAGTCTCATCACCGTGTTTCCCGATGCATATAGAGAATATAAAGGCGCCGTCGATGCGCTCTTTAACAACCTGGGATTATTGAAGCTGGAAGCGCCTGAGAATGTTCTCGTCCTGCGGACGGACCATATATATGAAATGGATTACTAGCGACTCGTGCAATTTCACGTCGAACGCCGGGCCCAGGCGACGATAGCCACGCACGGCCCGACCGATATTGGCGCGTACGTCTTCACGGCGGCAGCTTTTCGCCGGATGCTGCTCCTGTCTCTGCTTGCAGGTCACAATCACGACATCGAGAGAGCGTCTGTTCTTCGTGCCGCGAATGAACGCGACATTCATATGGTCGACATCAACAGCCAGTTCGGGAAATATCTCGGGCTGATCAACAGCGTCGATACCTACTACCACAGCCAAATGGACTTCTCCGGCCCGTTACATAGCGGTGTTGGTGTCGCTTCCCCTTGCGCAGAAATCTCGCCGGGAGCGGATATCCGGAGTTCGATTGTGATGAGCGGGGCACGAATCGGTCCGCGCACACGGATACGAAAGGCCATCATCGAAGAAGATGTGCAAATTCCAACAGGTACTGTGATCGGAATGGATCCGGAAGAGGATCGCCGGCGTTTTACCGTGAGTCACGGCGGTGTCGTTGTGGTGAGCCGCCAGTGGAACCAGCGTGTACAGGAAGGGAAGGACGAATTGATTCTCAGACTGGCAAGAGCTGCGTAAAGCGTAATCGTCACGGCGGTCTTGCGAATCGTCTTGATTTCAGGTTTTCTCCGGACTTCCGATCCACGACTATGTCGCGCACGATGAATCCAAGCATCGTTGTGATTTCGGGCCCGTTGAAGGGCGAGTGGTTTCCATTGGGGGGCGTTCGAACTCATTGTCGGGAGGGGCAAGTCCTGCGACATCCGGCTGGACGATCCACTTGTTTCGACGAAGCGACAAACAGGAAAAGGTTTGTCGTTTTCTTCCAAAAAGCTGGTTAAAAAAACTAAAACTTACAGCCTTGTTACACAAGAAGCACAAACCAGCTTTTGCGCTTTTTGTGCGCCAGTCAGCAAGTTGGGGAAGACGGCGTCTTCCGCGAGATGCGAATAGGCGTCCTGGAAGCTGACATGTTCCGGGACTTGCCTATGAGCATGTCGGCCAGCCACGTTTCCAGAACGTTCTGGAATTTTGCGGGAACCCAGCGCGACAGCCTGTCTTCGACTTCTTTGCAAATTATTAATTTCAATCGGTGAAACACGTCTGGGTCTGTGGCGGAGAGGAAGAGCAGGTGGTGATGATGCGTGAGCTCGGCAAATACGCTGAAACCGCCTCCAAGGACGATATGACGACGTTCCTGAAAAGTGGTTTTCGGGCGGCATCCACCGTCAAAACGGCCACGCCGCCGTTGTGGCAGTGGATACGCGGTATCATGCCGGGCAAGTCAGTGGTCCGCTTCGCATCGTCCTTATGGCCGTCGACGGTGCGGACGCTTACCAAGTGCGTTTAGCGGCCTTCGTTAACGGAGCGCCGCTCCCGGAACATGGACAAGCCAATTCGTCCACCAAAACGCGTCCAGCCGCCACAATCACCGGCGCCTGACGCCGGGAACGAACTATGCAATTCAGGTCCGTTCCTTCGCCGATGCCACCGGGTTCAGCGATTGGAGCGATCCGATTACCCGTATCTGCACCTAGCAAATTAACGCAAACGGTACGAGAATTGGAGCGGGGCTCCGCGTCCCAATTCTCGATTTTTACAGGAGGTAACGACAATGCACCCGGCAGGAATCAAATTCGGCTTATCGCAAGGACTGCTGGAGTTGAACGGCGCCGGCGTTGTGTTGTCGCCGCCGCTTCTGGAGAGCATCTCTGAAATGGCTCGCCGCAAGGTCCGGCGGCGTAAGCGCGTGATATGGATCTGGGACGACGCCGTTACTGCCGGCATCGGTAAGATCATGCCGTTCGCAAACGCGCCAAGACAGGAGTACGTGCCTTTCTTCACCGGACTGGACCGGGTGATCTTCGAAACGCTCATCCCCATCGCGGAAAAAGCGAAAATCGCTGAGAGAGATGGAAAATATTTCTATGCGGAAAGAACGTTCTACAGGAGATTCCGGCAGGACATCCGGCGCCCGCACATGCGGCTGGAAGCCAACGAGTCGTGGCGCCTCCATTTCCGGGAAATCTACGCGATGATCAAAAAGTTACTCGCAGAATACAGCCCCGAAGATATCCGGCATGCCGAACTGCTGGCCCTGTGCCAGCTGGACGGCTGGGATCATTCCCCGAATAAGTTGACTATCGAGGATTTTCTTCGCTGAAGAGCGTGCAACTGAAAAAGAGCGGTCCAATAGACCGCGGTATCTTCAGACCAGAGTCATGGAACCAAGGGATAGGCGGGCAACCGGCATTGGACATCACGTTTGGATGATCTTCGCTCTGAGGCAAGGTCGGCCCATCTGGCCCTCAATTCAGCCTTGAAGAATGCGCCGGCCAACTCCGAATTAAGCTGTTGCGGGAATGGGCCCACAATGGCGTCCTTCCAATGTCATGGAGTCTAGTTAGAAAGCCTCCAACAACAATATGGTGCCGGGCGGATTCCAGTGGACGCGGGTTCGCCACCGGTTCTTGCGGTGTGTCACGCGATTGGCCAGGTCTATTTCGCCGCTTTTGCCGCGGGCAGCACGTTCTCGAGTAGCCAAAACTCCGGCGGTTTTGGAGGGGGGCGACGGCCACGAGGAATTGGCGGCCGTCCGCGCTAATGGAAAGTTGGCTGCTGTCATCGCTGGTGGGGAAGTCGCCCAATCGTTCCGGCGTACTTCCCCAGACGGAGACGCGGTAAAGACCGTCCTTTCCTCCTTCGTCTTTATCGTCGTAGACAATCCACTTGGAGTCCGGCGTGAACCGTATGGGAACCGGAGCATTGCACTGCCGGCCGGCTTAGGCACCTGACCGGCAACCGGCACTGAAGGGCTTTCATAGAAGGATTTTGACCGTCTTCCCATCGCCCCGTCATGCAGTTCGACCTCGGAGTCCGTCACGTTCTTCATCAATTCCAATGACAGAATTTGTCGGTTTAGCCTCGCGAGCCCATCGCAAGTTATAGATTCTGCTCCGGCAATGTGATGGCTGCTGGCTTGCAGTCAAGTTGTTCGCCTACGCAAGGAGGTTGAATGAATCACATCGAAGCGCATCGGTTATTACAGCTTGCGGAAATGTCCGCCATCGTCGGTCAGCCTGAGATGGAACACATCAAAAATTGCGACGATTGTAGTATGGCGTTTCTTCAGTTGAGGAACATACTCCTGAAGCGTTGTGTATGTCATGAACCCCTGCAGTCATCTTTTTTGCAGTAATCCTGTTGCCTGGCCTGGTTCATCTTCCGAGCGGACATTGTTTTGCTGCCTGAACCAATTATGAAACAGCAGGATAATCATCTGCGGAGCCAGATTATTCAGCTCGAGTGGAGTATTGCAGCGAATCTTCTGAGGAACGCGTAGAGCCCCAGCCCGACGAGGAACTGCGTATCGAGCGAGGTGATGAAGATCGTTCCCGACATCTCGTCTGTTCCTGTCCAAGGTCGTCTTCCGCTGGCGCCACTGATCGAGAGGAACGCGCGGCCGCGCCGCTGACGAGTATTGCCCAGCGCAACAACGAATGAAGCCAGAGCGCCGATGAATAAACCATAAGAGTGGATTATTGCGAGTCGCGTTAGAGTAAACAGAAAGGGACCACTGTCCACCAAGCTCCGCATACAAGCCGTCAATCGACGGGAGCCTCGGCGCCCACCCGATGCCGGCTTGAGATCCCGATGCACGATGCCGCTCTGCTGCGCCGCTTCGAGCGCATCAACGATTTGCCGGGCGTTTTGCACGGCTTCGGCGAGAGGAATCGGGCCGCGCTGTAACTGTTCGGCAAGCGTTTCTTCCTCGGGCAGTTCCATCACGATGCAACTTGCGCTCCCGGATCTTTCGAGGCTGTAAGTCTGAGCGATGTTCGGATGGTTGAGGGACGCCAGAAGCTGTGCCTCGCGTTCAAACCGGCTCAGCCGGTCGGGATCATCCGCAAAATGATCGGGCAGGAGTTTCAGTGCCACCTGCCGCTGCAGTTGAATATCTCGCGCGCGGTAGACCACACCCATACCACCCTTTCCGAGCGGCGATGTCACTTCATAAGGTCCGATGCGCGAGCGAGACGTTATTTGCTCGATACAGGAATCGACCGATATGATTGTGGCGCAATGAGAAAATTCCTCATCGGTGGAGGCTTTCTTCTACTCCTGCCGGGCACGTTCTGGTATTTAAGCCAGCCCGATATCCCTCGCGCGATCCTCGAAGCGAAGTACGCGGAACCTCCATCTCAGTTCCTGACGTTGCCGGAAGGAGCGCGTGTGCACGTGCGTGACCGTGGGCCTCGCGACGCTCTGGCGCTCGTTCTCATTCACGGGTCCAATGCTTCGCTCTTTACATGGGAACCGTGGGTGAAGCGGTTGAGCGACAGGTTTCGCATCATCACCCTGGACCTGCCGGGGCATGGGCTGACAGGAGCCGTGCCCAACGGCGACTATACCCAGGAGGGCATGGTGAAGTTCATCGACCAGGTCGCGAGCATTCTCGGACTGCATAAGTTCGCCCTTGGCGGGAACTCCATGGGGGGCCGTGCATCCGTTCTTTTCACGATCACGCATCCCGAAAGGGTTTCCCGCCTTGTCCTCGTCGACTCCGGGGGGCTTCCGACGAAGCAAGTCGAGCCGACACCGCTGGCCTACCGGTTGATGGGCATACCCGTCGCGAACCGTTTGCTGCTCCACATCACTCCGCGCTCGTTCGTAGTTGATGGTCTGAACAGCGCAATCGAGCACAAGGACATCATCACCGACGAGATGATTGACAGGTATTGGGACTTCATTCGGATGGCCGGGACACGTGCGGCGACGATCACCCGCAGCAGGATCCGGGACAAGCGAATCAGGGATGACATTCCAAACATCAAGGCGCCTACTCTCATTTTGTGGGGTGAAGGCGATCGCACCATTCCCGTGGAGGCCGCATATGCATTCCATGCGGCGATCGCGGGCTCGAAACTAATCGTGTACCCCAATACTGGACACATTCCGCAGGAGGAGGTACCCGATCAATCGGCCGCGGATCTGCGGGCTTTCTTGAATTGACCTGTGATCTGGATCGCGGCCGGCGCCGGCATTTTATGTGCATTGGAACCACTTCAACTGTTGGCCGAGCGCTATATCCTGACGGAGTCTTGCGCGAACTTCTTGTTTGCTCTCCACCTTGTGCTGGTTCTGTTATAAGGAAAGGAATGCATGACTAGAGACTGGCTGCAACACGTATATGTCTGCTGGCTCCCAGGCCTTAAGAAGCCGCAAAAAACTTACTGATAAGCACGACCAGATCTTTGCCGTTCACTCCGTGTGGATCAGTGCAGCGATTCATCGGTACTACGCTCAACGAATATTGACGATCACAACCTCGTATGTCGCAGCTGTCGGAGGAAATCCCGTGGCTATTTTGGAATTGACCCCGGCCAACCGGTCACCGTGTTTGGCAACGGCGGTCGGGATTCGACGTGCGGGTTCGCTATGATCGTTTGCACCACTCCCGACCGGACTCAAATCTATACGAGCGATCTGATTGAGGAAAATCTGCATCGCGTAAAGCCGGCCGTCGTCGAACAGGATGCCGTCTACGAAGCGTACGGCCACCCCTTCAATGAGAGCGCTTGCTCCGGTATGGAGATCAACCGTGTAAGCAGATTCGTCGCGGCGTTTCGTTGTGTCTCTGTGCCTTTGTGTTTCATTCGGCCGTTTCAGTTTTGAATTCATTTACGTCTTCATAGACCGCGCATGCAGTGGCTGGCGGCCGCGCCCCGTCTACGGCACACGGCACTCGAAATTGGCAGCTTCGTCGATGCTTCCTGTGCCCTTGTATTTAGCGACTTGAGGATAAGGACAAAGCGGCCGGGTGCGATCCACTTTGCCGTTCGTGCTGTGCGATGCTACCAACCTGTCCGGGGCTTTGCCTTTTTCCACCCATTGCTCGAGCGGACCTACTTTGTCGAAAACATTTGGTCCTTCGCCGCCGCCGCAATGGCCCATTCCAGGCTCCAGGAACAGCCGGACGCTATTGCACGCCTTGGCCGCGCCGCCCATCGTCTCAACGACGCTCGTGTAATACTTGATGGTGTTCAATGTCGGCACATTGGGGTCGCTCCAGCCGTGATAGAGCAGCAGTTTGCCCCCATGTGAGAAAAAGGCTTCATGTTCGGATCGGTGGCATTCATCATCAGGTTTTCCGGCAGGTCGCCTCGAGCGACATCGCCATCGAAGTTGAACGTCTTCCAATCCCACTTGGGATCTTTGAACACAACATATCGATATTGATCGTAGATATTGGCCGAAGGTTCCGGACCGAGCGCTTGAACAGCCCAACCGAGTTCCGTTCCCGGCACCAGCGATGAAAACAGCTCTTTTCCGGTACGCGGATTGACGGCAGGGGAATAGATCTGTTTCGCCGCCTTCACCTGAGGAGCAGTCAGGCATTCCGCACCATCCCCGGCTTTGCAGAGAAGTGCTTTGGGATCGAAGTCGCATTTCCTTGGATCATCGATCAGGCCGTCCTTCAGCCCATCCCGGCTGTCGCAAGCGTTGAGAGCAGCCTGATGGATGATTGGATACTTCGCAGGAGGAATGTAACTGGCGGGTTCTTTCAGGACCGCATCCGCAATCCATAGCGAGATCGCCGTACGGTTTGCAGGAGCGCCGGCGATGATGCCGTCATAATCATCCGGAAATATTTGCGCTTCCTTGAGACCCTGCCGCCCGCCTGTCGAGCAGCCGTTCCAGTAGGAAAGTCTCGGTGCGCTGCCGTAGAACGTCTGAATGACGGCTTTAGCCTTCACCGTCATTTCGTGTTCGGAACGCCATGCGAAGTCGATCAGTTTCTCCGGATGATCGAGCGCAAAAGTGCCTCGGCCACCAACATGTCCCGTATCGGTGGACGCGGTGGCATATCCTGCACGAATCGCCTCCGCGAGGGCGGAATAACTGATGACTCCAGCCCAGCCCCCGTTTCCGACTGCCTGAAATTTGCCGTTCCAGCCGTTCGCAGGAAGCCACACCTCAATCTTGATATCCGAATCCGCGGTTGGCTTGACGGTTGCCGCCACACGGCAGAATTCCGGAAGATTCTTGTAAGGGTTGGCGCCCCTTCCCGCGGTCTGCCTCTCCCCCTGCGGAGAGAACTGGCCTGCGGGTACGAGCTGAGCCATTGTCACCGTCGTATCCTTTAACGCAACAGCCGCCAGACTATCGCATGATGCTGCAGACGCGGTTAAAGCACAAACGGACGCGAGTATCCAGGTCACGCCTATCATCGTTGAAATTTTCATGGAAGCCTCCCGGGCGAGCTGAGTATACACCGCGACGCACGGTCTATGACCGCTACTGCAATCGATGGGGAAGGGAAATTAAGCGGCGATCGATACGGTCTTAATATTCGTGAATTCCCGAAAACCATGCGCGCTGAGTTCTCGGCCGTAACCCGAATGTTTGATCCCGCTACTCGGCAGCGGTAAGGTTGACATAAGAGCACAGATTGGCCGAACAACCCACACCCCACACTCGCCCCTCGCCGTTTAAAATTCTTACCATTACGAATTTAACGAATTCAATCCGTTAAATCCGAGGCTTATTCTTTCCTTGCACTGGCTTGGCGCAAGTGACTAAGCTGTCATGCAATTGAAAGCCCTGACAGACGAAAACTATGAGACTGAGCGCCACGATTGTCCTTCTGGCCGCCGCGGGCTTCTTCATGCTTGCGGCGGAGGCTGCGCCTTTGCGCGTTTGTGCGGACCCGGATTACCTGCCGTATTCGAATCGCTCAGGCGAAGGCTTTGAGAACAAAGTTGCTCAGGCGGTGGCCAGCGCCCTTGGTGAAACGCTCGAATATACCTGGGAAAACACCCGCGGCCACGGCGGATTTCCTGAGTTTCTGGCGCGCACGCTGGATGCGCAGAAGTGCGATGTCGTCATGAATGTTCCCTACGGCAGTCGTGAGGAATTGACGACTCAGCCTTACTACGTTTCGTCCTATGTCTTCGCTTTCAAGAAAAGCAAGAACTACGACATCAAAACCATGGATTCGGCGGTGCTCAAACGCATCAAGATCGGTTTTGAAAGTGATACTCCTGTCGAAAATGGTTTGAAAATGCGCGGCCTGGTACCCGCTGCCATGGCGTTCGACGTCGGGAGTGACAGCGGGGAGTCACCCGCATCGATGCTCAATGCGTTGGAGGGCGGGCAAATCGATGTTTTGATCACCTGGCAACCGGCGATCGGCGCTTTTTTGAAGCAATATCCGGACCTGGAAGTCGTCGCAGTTCCGAATGAACGAGCCCTCGGTGCGCCGGAGCAGTATGCATTTCCCATGTCGATGGGGGTACGCCAGGGAGACGATTCGCTGCGAAAACGGCTCGATGATGTGATCGCCAGGCGTCAGTCGGAACTCACACGGATTCTGAGTGAACATGGAGTGAAGTTGTACACGCCGCAGTAAATGCTTATGAGAAAAATGCTTGGCTTGGCCACGCTCGTTATTATCCTTTCAGCTATATCTTCGTCAGCATTTCAGGCCGCTAGCCCATCCCAGGAATCTAAACCAAAGCAGTACACCTATGTCGTTAACGATAAAACAATCACAGCAGATTTCCCGGTTTTCGTTGAGGGCAGCGACAAGAAAGTCACGAAGGATGTCTTCCACGGCTACCAGCTTTACAACTCTTATTGCTTCCGATGCCACGGTACCGATGCAACCGAGAGTTCGCTCGCGCCGGATCTCAGGCGCTTCACTGCGGAAATGCCACAAAGGGCGTTCCTGACAGTTGCGATGGCCGGCCGGGAGGACAAGGGGATGCCGAGTTGGGCCGGCTTTTTGAGCCAGGAAGAGATTCAGCAAATTTACCAGTACGTAAAGGGACGGAGCCTCGAATTGATACCAGGTGGGAGGCCACCGTCTGAATATGACTAGCCAGTCGTTAATTAGGAGGCCCGACATGACTCGCATGAACGCCCGTTGTTGGTTGAGTATCGCAATGAGCGGCTATTTCGCCTTTGCCGCGATTTCGGCTTTTGGACAGGCAAACGATGACCTGGTGAAGATGTCCCAGGATGCGAATCAATGGGTGATCCCGCTGGGGAATTACTCCGGTACGCGCCACAGCACTTTGAACCAGATCAATGCTCAAAACGTCTTTAAGCTCAAAGTGGCCTGGACGATGTCGACGGGCGCCCTGCGCGGACATGAAGGACAGCCTCTTGTTGTCGGCAATATGATGTATTTTCAGAGCGCCTACCCCAACTACGTCTATGCCATCGACCTGGATAGCTATTGGCACATCGTCTGGAAGTTCTTGCCGCAGCAAGACAAGATGGCACCGTCCGTCGCCTGCTGTGATCTGGTGAACCGCGGCATTGCTTATGCGAACGGAAAAATTCTCATGGCGACACTGGATGCTAAGGTTTATGCGCTCGATGCGAAGACCGGCAAAGTCATTTGGACCGCCCAAAACGGTGACCCGAAACTGGGTCAGACAATAACGGGCGCTCCATTGATCATCCGCGACAAAGTACTCGTCGGCATCTCCGGAGGAGAGTATGGGGTGCGCGGTTATCTCAGTGCTTTCAACCTCGATACCGGCAAACTGGTGTGGCGTGCATACAGTGTCGGACCCGACGCGGACATCCTGTTTAATCCGGGGGAGACCATCGACGGTGCAACGCAAAGGCCCGTGGGCGCTAATTCGAGTGTCAAGAGTTGGGAAAACGAAGACTGGAAGCTCGGCGGCGGTACGACGTGGGGCTGGTATACCTACGATCCGCAGCTAAACCTGGTTTATTACGGCTCCGGTAACCCCGGAACGTGGAACCCCACACAACGGCCCGGTGACAACAAGTGGTCCATGACGCTCTTCGCGCGAAATCCGGACACCGGTGTTGCCGCCTGGGCCTACCAGATGACTCCTCACGATGGCTGGGATTATGACGGTATCAATGAGAGCGTTTTGACACAGAGCCAGGTCGGCAATACTACGGTTCCGACGCTGACCCACTTTGATCGCAACGGCTTCGCTTATCTCATTGATCGTCGAAACGGAAAGCCTATTGCCGCAAACAAATTCGATCCCAGCGTGAACTGGGCAGAGAAAATCGACCTGGAGTCCGGCCGGCCGGTCGTCGCAGCTGCCAAGATGACCAAGGCCGACACGAATACCAAAGGTGTCTGCCCGGCGGCGCAGGGGGCGAAAAACATGCAGCCGGTTTCGTACGATGAAAAGACCAAGCTTTTTTATGCGGGCACCAACCACATCTGCATGGACTACCAACCCTTCACCGTCAAATATAAGAGCGGCTTCCCCTACGTCGGCGCAACCGTGTCGATGTTTCCCGCCGATAATGGCAACGTTCGTGGAAGACTCATCGCCTTCGACTCGGTGACGGGACAGACCAAGTGGGCTATCGATGAGACGTTCCAAGTCTACAGCGGGACTCTTTCCACAGACGGCGGCCTGGTTTTTTACGGAACGCTGGATGGTTGGTTCAAGGCAGTCGATAAGGCGAGTGGCAAGATCCTCTATCAATTCCACACGCCATCAGGGATCATCAGCAATCCGATTACTTACATGCACAACGGTAAGCAATTCGTCGCCGTCCTCACTGGCGTCGGTGGCTGGGCAGCCATCGGCCTCGCAGAAGGGCTTTCACAAGGGACTGAGGGCCTCGGCGCCGTCGGCCTGACACGCTCACTCGCCGACTACACGAACCTCGGCGGCACTCTCATGGTGTTCTCGCTGGATTAGGGGCTCCCGGCTGTCGAATGTCCAATGTCCCCATGTCGCGCGAAGCGCGAGCCCGTCAGGGCGACGCCCAAAAAGAATGTCGAATGAACTTGACCAGATGACCTACGGACCAAATGGGTCACTTGGTCGTGTGACAAGTTCATTCGACATGGTTTGACATTTGACAACTTATTACTTCAGCGGTGAATAATCGGTGGCGCTCATATAGTAAATTTTGGTGGTGAGGGGAACAAAATACTTGTTTCGCAACTCGGTCCATTGGGGATCGGCATTAAATTTATCCCAACCCGTGTCCCTGGCCGCACGATCCTTGTACGAAAGAAGATAAATGAGTGTTTTGGGATCTCCCAGGTCCTGCCACACAGCTATGACGTCCACGCCGTTCTTCTTGAATACCTCGACCTCGCCCTCTCGAAACCGCTTGTGCAGGTCGTTGATATCGCCTTTGAAATTACCTTGACCAACCCGGCTTTCGTCGACCGTGTACATCCGCAACTCAAAACAGCGTGAATTCGGCGCAGTGTTTGTTCCAAGTGGAGGGGCGATATTGGGACCGCATGGTGCAGGCGGGACCGCCGGGCCTCGCTGACCGCGCCCCTGACCACGCCCAGCGGCGGGAGCGGCCGGTGTGGACTGGCCAGCCGGTGCGGCCTGGGTTGCTTGACCAGCCAGCGGGGCCGGGGCCCCTTTAGTCGCAACAACACCGAAGACCAGGCAAGCAGAAACCACACCACACATAACTCCCAGCAAAAATTGTCTTGTCATAAAGTTCCCTCCTGATGTCGCTTCTGAAATGTGAAGCTTGAAAATCTTCACGCATTCCTAAGGCATGGGTGATTTTCCATCCAACACAAACGTGTACATGCGTGGAGAGACTGAAGGTCCACCCCGGCCAGCCTGGCCTGTCCCGCCCATAAAGGAGATGTACTGTTTGCCGTCGAGTTCGTACGTGATGGGTGGCCCCATACCTGTTTGTCCTGTCGGGACTTCGAATAGCTTTTTACCCTCATCGGCCGTGTAGGCAAGTAATCTCCCATCGTTGACAACCTGGAACACGAGATTCCCAGCGGTTGCCAGCGCTCCGCCTCCATTCCCGCCGCCGCCCGGATTGCGCCAACGTTCCGTTCGGGTCACAGGATCAAACGCGACAAGAAAACCACCGCGAGCCTGGGGACCGATCAAAGGAGGAGTCGACGGCGGGGGAGTGCCCGGCGGCACCTGTCCACCGCGCGGCGTTCCATTAAACTGCGTTGCCAGGCCAGGCTTGAGTTCGAATTCAACCGCAGTGTATGTTCGGCTGCTTATTCCGCTCACAGGCATGTAAACGAGCCGCGTGTCAGGGCTATATGCCTTTGCCGCCCAGTTCGCGGCACCGCCTCCCGAAGGATAAATCGTCACCGATGAGGAGGTCGAATAATACGCCTCACGAGGAATCAGCGGCCGTCCCGTTTTGGGATCGTGGCCGCTGGCCCAGTTCACCGCGCTGAAAGGCGTGGCCGAAATGAACTCGCCGGTAATCCGGTCAAGCACATAAAAAAAGCCGCCCTTGTTGGCCTGCATCACAACCTTCCGCGTGCGTCCGTTCATGTTGATATCGGCCAGGATCAGCTGTTGAACGCTATCGAAGTCCCATGAGTCACCAGGCACGACCTGGTAATACCAGACGAGATTGCCGTTATCCGGATTCACCGCCAGTATGGAACATATATAGAGGTTGTCCAGACCCAGGGATGTCCGGAAAAATTGGGGCCAGGGTGCGCCATTACCGGTACCGACATAAATCAAGTTGGCTTCCGGGTCAAATGACAAGCCGTCCCACACCGAGCCTCCACCGCCGTACTTCCACCACTCGCCCGACCATGTCTTGGCGGCCTTTTCAAGTGCAGGATTCTCGAAAGGCTTCGAAGGATCTCCCGGAACAGTGTAGAAGCGCCACACCTCACGCCCGGTGTTGACATCATAGGCTGAGAAGAAACCGCGATTCGGAGTGAAATCGGCGCCGGCGAATCCGATGATTACCTTGTCCTTGACGACACGGGGAGCCATAGTGATCGAATATCCCGTCGAGTTCTCCGGCAGGATTCGAGTAGACCACTGAGTCTTTCCGCTTGCCGCGTCCAGCGCGATCAGCCGGCCGTCAAGGACCGGTACGATGACTTTGCCTTCGTAGAGTGCAAGTCCCCGGTTGAGGATGCCGCAGCACACGCCGCGGTTTGTCCCCGCCGCCGCGAACGCGTGGTCTACCGCCGGATCAAATCGCCATAGCTCCCGCCCTGTTTTCGCCTCCAGCGCAAAGGCAACGCTCCAGTTCGTAATCCCATAAAGAACGCCACTGGAAAAAAGCGGCGTGGCTTCCTGATTGCCGCCTCCGGATCCCACGATGGCGGTCCACGCGAGCCCTAAACGGCCGACGTTAGTAGCATCAATCTGGCGAAGCGAACTGTAGCGCGTTTCTCCATAATTGCCACCGTAGGTCAACCATTCGCCGCTCTGCGCAGCGTTCTTCAGAGCGTTTGCATCCGGTTGTCGCGTTTGCTGGGCGAAGCCCATCCACGCCGCCAGGACGGCAGATACTGCACAAGCGCCAATACAAAGAGGGCGCCATATGTAACGCGCGTTTTTCATGAGGGTGGCGCTATTCTAACGCTTGTCTATCCTGAAATCCTATCGAGATTGAGATCCGCTACATTGATCCAGGCCGCGCAGCTACCATCGGATGCAGCTCGCTGTTAAACACCTGACGCACCTAGAAACAGAATTACCAGACTGAAGACGGTTGCCCTAAGCCGTACTCGGATAATTGGACGGATTCAATGGCACTGGTAATTGCGCCCGCAGGCTTATCCCCCACGAGATTCGCAATAGTGAGGGTGCCGGGGTTATGTACCGCATCACATCAGTGGAGTACAGTCGGTTGCCACGTTTTTCAGGAGTGCTGAAAGCACACGCCCGGCTTAACACCGCGGGCGAGGACCTTCGTCACTATCTGAAGAAGCGCTAGTTGCTCCCATGGCTTCGCGAGGCATGCTATGAAACCTCCCTTTAGAGCCCTGCTTGCAGATCTCTCATCAATGCAATCTGCGGATACTGCTATAACTGGAATGTTTCTGCCACGACGATGAGCATGGATTGCCTGGGTTGCCTTATAACCATCCATGCCCGGCATGCTGAGATCCATCAACACGAGTTTCGGCTGAAACTTGATGGCTAATTCGACTGCCTCAAGACCGCATGTGGCTGAAATCGGCTGGAAACCGTGCAGCTGCAAAATCCACACAAGTAGTTTGCGGCACTCTTCGTTGTCATCCGCAACTAAGACCAAAGCTTTCTTTTCCATAAATACCAATCCTCCGGGACTATTGAAGTCGAAAGCAAAGCAGTCTTTTCTTAGTTGGTAACCTAACGCAGTCTTCTGTTCTGCAATTGACTTCTGCAATTGACAGATCATGTGAACGGAGTTGGAAAGCCAGAAAAGGAGCCTGACGGGCACGTGAAAAGTGGTCGTGCCGAACGGTTGGTTGGCAAGTCCAAGTTCGTCGCTGGAAGAGGGAGCAGACAGCGGTCCAAACAGGGGAAACAGGTAAGAGGTAATATGGCAGATAACTTAACCCGCCATCCGTAACGCTTCATTTCACCGCGGGGGCGGCTGCTTCCGGCAAGTTTTCCGTTCTGGCACTCGGCTTTCACGACGGTAGTCGCAACTTGTGACTCGCAAAGACCTGTCTAACCTGAATTTTTCACGAGTCTTTGCCCAAGAGTGATAAGCCACGGATTGAACGGATTTAACGGACGGGCGCATTAAATTATCTCAAGGCGCCCATCCGTTAAATCCGTTCAATCCGTGGCTTATCCGACTCACCTCGGTAGACCGCGGATCGTCTCGATGACCTTCAGGGAGACATCCGCGACCAGGTGGCGAATTGGGCAGGCGGCATGACCGAATTCCTCAAAGAAAGAGTCTATCGCGGGAAGAAAAGAAGAAACTCGGCGCAAAATGCTACGAACCAGTGCTCCAAGGCTTCGACAACGCGAAGAAGTGCGTCGAAGACAGAAGAAGCCGGCTCAAGCAGTTGATCAAAGCCGCATAAGTTGACGGTAAATACGCATAGCACGCACCCGCAATCCCGTTCACGTCAGAGTCGAATTCTGCGGCAAAACCAACAGGGGATTACGAAACGCAGGCTTTGATCAAGCTGCGTCTGATTGTCGTCTTCCGTCACTCCTTGAATATCGGCGCTTCTGTGAACTCTCGTGACGGGTTATGTACTGCGCAATGTCTGCATCGGTCAAACACAACTCGGTTGATTCGAGCGCATCCTTCGTCGTCAAGAGTTCTACTATTTTCTCGAATGCCATCGGAGCAGCATCCTGAATCGAGATTTCAGATGCGCCAGCGAAGGCTGTATCCGAAATCTCAATGCTGATTTCCACCGACTCATGGGCGATTGACTTCACTGAAAAGCTGAGGCGCCGGCCACCCTCAATACCTTCAAATCCAACGTAACGCACATGTGGCTTGGCTGGGATATTCAAAGGTTGATGCTCAAGGGCCGTGACTTTCAAAGATTCGTCAGAATGTTTCTTCATATTTCCCTTCCAGACTTCTGGCGTGAGTCGGTTCCTTGGTTCACGCCTTAGTCTGAGTTCCCGCGGCAGTAAAGCGATACCGGCACGGCCTTGGCCAATGTGATCTGGAGTGGCTGACTCACTGTTAAGTCGAAGAATTGAAACGGCTTCAAAATTCAACGTTGAGCATGATGAGCACGAGAAGAAAAACACTTCTGAAGATGGAAGATGGAATAATTACCGTTTGTGAGGTGCCTTGGCGGTCGATAGTCCACGAGGCCCTTTTAGTCCTTGTCCCGCGAAACCGTGCGGAACCACATGAAACAGTAGCGCCAGAAGATCATTCGGCGTGCATGAGAGTCGTAACTGTACAAGCACTTGCAAAAAGCGGAGAAGTGGATCTCAAACTGCGAGCATAGCAAGGAAAAGGAAAGTGTCTTCGGATGGCGGCTTTTGCTGTGTCACGGTTTCAAAAATCGTAGTCGTTCGCAAATGCTTGAGCATCAATCTGAAATTCGAAATGACTTCCGGGCGAAAGGGTCAGTGCGGGCCACGACCCCCGGCACCGGAGCCTGACCGAAGGTGCTCCCTCGCCTCCTGACATGAGGAACGTGACCACAAGTCGAGACAAACATGTCGGACCGGAACACCCCGAGGCTCAATTCAAGGCGATTCTCGAACGAGTGCTGAGGATGTACCACCGGGACGAAGGGCACGGGGGTGCCAAGTGCATCGAAGAGCGAATCCTCGACGGCGAGCTGATACCGGTCGCGCGCGAGGCCTTCCTGGAAGCCGACGACATGCCTGCCGATCACGAGGTGTTGCAGGTCCTCGACGGCAAAGGGATGCATCTTCTCAGGAGAGGGTTACCACGTCATCGCCCTCGCGGAGCCCGCGAAACGGTTCGTGGTGAAGTATGCGAAGAACGGAGAAGGCATACCGCCGCTCGCGCCGCCCCAGGAGCAACCGGAGCGCGAGGAATGGGCGCATGATCACGGCATTAAGCCGGATGGCTCCCTTCACCCCACGATCTGGCAACACATACGCTCGCTCGAAGTGTATGGGTCGCTTGCAGTACCGAACCGGGTTTACCTCGCGGAGAGCGCGTACCGGCTTCTGAACGACGACCAGCGGCGCGTGCTCGAGCGGTTTCGGTCGATCGGAATCGTGCGATCCCTGGGCAGCGGTCCTCGGACGCTCCGTGTCGACTACCCCGACGACTTCCCGAACGAGAAGCGCGCACCCGATGGCGCGCAGGTCTCCGTTCTGGTGATCCAGCCTTTCGTGACCCCTCTTGAAGTCGCGATCGAACGGGAGGTCCGCGCCGGCAACCTCGACGCGGCTCGTGATCTGGAAGCTCGCTATACGCAGTTCATGCACGAGCTATGGCGATACGGTATCTCGCATCTCGACTTCTCCATCCTGAACGTCGGCATCGCCGGCTCTGGAGACGCCGAACGGCTCCAGGTCTTTGATCCACATATGGGCCTGATCGATATCGCAGGTGGCGGCAGGGAGGTTCACGATCCCATGGCGGCGCGCCCACCCGGGCATCGATCGCCGGAGAACCTCCTGCGATCGGCACGGGACGGCAGCCGATGGGCGCTGTGGCGCATCCAGCAAAACGTCACGGCTTCGTGCGACACGCCGCAAGAGCGCGCCGACGAGGCCGCCGAGGTCGTGCGAGAGTTTCACATCGCTTCCAGCGGGATCGATCAGGAACACGGGCCGTTCAGTGTCGGGCTCTTCGAACGAACATGGGGGCAACGAGGAGCCGACGACATCAACACCGTCCTTCATGCCCAACTCTGTACGCTCCTCAGGCACCCGCTCAGTGGATTGCTCCGGTCCATCCTCGAAGGGGTGACACCCGACGCGATCTATGACCGCGCGCTTTCTGTCGTTGGGATGGACAACGAGCAGCCACTCGCCCAGTTTCGCGCGGCCTTGAAGGTCTATCGGGATCGGCCGCTCGTGCTGATCACGAACGTATCGGACGACGTGCCGAGACTGGTGAAGCATTGGGGCCGGCTGCGCCTCCCGCCGGAAGTGGACGTCCAGGACGATCCGGCTATCCACTACCACATTCACGACCTCTTCACCGGAGAGGTATATGTCCGCTCCGGTGAGGATCTCGCTCGCCGGGGTTTCATTTTGGGCCTCGCCCCCTATGAACTCCACGTCCTTCAGGTGGAAGACGTCGTCGTGCAGCACATGGCGGTCGAGAGAGCTCTCGCCGCGCATCGCGATGTGTCGGAGTTTCTAAAGGACTGCACGAAGAGGATGGGCGTCGTGGGGGACGTTCACGGCGAGTTGCAGGCGCTAAAGGAGGTTCTTCGTGCGCTCGGTTTCATCGATTCGTGCGACGACTGGGCCGCGCCTGGGGGGACTCTCGTGTTCACCGGAGACGTGGGCCATGGAAGACATCTGCAGGAGGTCTTCGAGTTCATCCATCGTCTCGCCGGTCAGGCGCACCAGCTCGGTGGAAGGATCGTCTGGACGCTTGGTAACCACGATCTCTACGTGGACCGCGAAGGCGGTCAAGGCGGAGAGGACTCCCTCGGATACCGGCTCTGGCCGAAAATCCGGGAGGCGGCGCTATATCCTGAGCGGCATCTCGGACTGATCGTGCAAGCTGCCTACTTCGCCCACGGCAAGTTGTTCGTCCATGGAGGCATCCTTCCGAACATCGTCGACACGGCGAAGCGCGAACAGGGAGCGCACGGAGCGGAGGAGATCGTCTGCTACGTCAATGATGTATTTCGCCGCGCGCTTGTGGAAAGAGAGAGGATCAAGGCTGGCGACCTGGCGCACGAAATCTTCCGCATCGGTACGAGCCATACGCGGGAGCGACGTCTGCCGGGCGAAATCGGGTACGAGCCAGCCGGCATTTTCACGCCCGACCTCCGCGAAGTGGACCACTATCGGTATTGCGACAAGCTCCTCCCGCAGGTGATTGGCCATACGGCGAGCAAGAACGGCGAAATCCGATACTCCCCGAGTTCGTGGCTCCAACGCGACTACATCGCAATCGACGTCGGCCGGCAGCACGGGACCGGCAACGGCGGCCTCCTCCTGACCGATTTCGGCTGGGTGGCGGTCGCGCCAGGCAGACCCGCGCGGTTCGTCGAAGTAGGGCCCCTGTTTGTGAAGCTCGCTCACGAGGCAGCAGCGGCTGAGAAGTCACCGGAAGACCAGGGAAAGGCAGACGTCAGGCAGATGCTCAGTGCGTATTTCAGCGGGGCGAAGCCCGACAGGGGATAAATCGAGGAGATCCAGCAAGCCCTATGCGTGGATCCGTCCTCGGAGCAGTTTGTCGTGCTGGAGCGGTTCCTCGGCCCAATCCGGCAGTCCGGACGGTGCGTTGTCGTCGCCGACCTGGACGGATGCTCACGATCCTTTGCGGAACGCATGCTTGGGGCAGATTTCCATGTTCCAAACCAGGCTTGACCCGCGACCCAAGTGACTCACACACCTTAATGCGTCGAATAGACTGTACTTGTCTTAGATGGCTTCGGAAATGCGCTGAGCTTTTTGTGTTAGGTCAACACATCCCGATTGATCGAGCGTGGATTCTCATCGAAGGAGGCACTTCCCTTTGCGACACGGAGGCCGAGCACCTTGAGACCTGCGCGGAGTGCATAGAATTCCTGAGGAGCTTCGTCTCCGTCGCGAAATTTGTCGGGTTTTCGGCAGACTTTCCGAGGCGCGATGACGGCACCGGTCGGAAAAGTGTGGCCTGAACCTCCAAAGTACGCCACGATATTTCTATCCTTATGGGAGAAGGGAAAAGCGAGCGGCCGCGGCGGTTGGCTAAAAACGCTTTGCATTATGCTGCTTCCGCTCGTTGTCCCGTGGGCCAAAGGGCACTAATTCTACCTAAGTATGGGAGCTCGTGTTCAGGCAGCCTTCGGGATAGTGCGTTCGACCAGAGGCGTCAGGTTTCTGACGGCATCGATCACCTTAAGACGGCAGAGGCGGCAGGCATCGAAATGGGAATCCTCTTCCTCGGAGAATTTGATCTCATCATTTGCGAAAGCAAGGATTCGCAGGGAATGAATGTGACGCCCCGTTATAGGAACAACGTCACGATTACTCATCCCTCGATATTTCTTGAGTGTCTTCTTCATTACTTGCCTCCAGTTAGTTAATCAGCGTTTCCGTTTGCGCAAAAACATCGCCAAATGAGTGTTCTCGTCCACGACGCCACAGAATCAAAGTCTTGGTTTGGAATGAGCCCTTCAAGTGCCACTGTCCTGAAAGGATCGGTTTGAAAAATTTGTGGAAAAGTTCCCTGAGAACACGATCCTTTGAATTGGACTGAAAAACAGCTGGGCGACCTTGAGATAGGTTTAATGGACAAGGAACGTTTTGTACTTGGGAGCGGTACGGTTGACCTGCGACCGCATCTGGGCGGAAACCTCGTACTCCAATTTTGGAGTCCAGGAATTCATCGGCGCCTCCCCGCGGGGCGGGAAATCTCTTTCAACATGTCCTTCACGCCTATTAATTGGTTGTTGAAGATCTGCTTGGCGACATCCAGAAGTCTGAAAACAGCCGTGTCCATCACGGAGTAATAGACGCCGAGCCCTTCCTTGCGTCCGTAGACGATGTTACGGCTGCGCAACACCGCTAACTGTTGAGACAGGGTGCTCTGTTCCACGCGCAGGCGGGCGCAGAGCTCGTTTACACCGGTCTCTCCGTCGCGAAGGGCATCGATGATCTTGATCCGGAGCGGATGAGCCAGTGCCTTGAAGAACTCCGCCTTAAACCTGCCAAGGTCTTGCATATCTACCATTATATATTAATATTGCAATATAGTAACGCAGCATGCGCGGCCACTGCAGGCGCGGCCTATGACTGGCGTATAAGCTGAACCGAAAAGATGGGGACTCAGCACCGGCGTGCGCAACGAGCCGCGCGCGGACCATTCGCCGGTTGTTCCCTCATCCAGGAGCACGGCCACCGTACAGATTCGGTCGGGCAGCTCATGGTCAACCCCGGTGCGACGTGGCGCGCCCATGGCTTCGTTCAGGACACTGTCGC
The DNA here is from genome assembly GCA_963738025.1 of uncultured Acidobacteriota bacterium. Lineage (GTDB taxonomy): Bacteria > Acidobacteriota > Terriglobia > 20CM-2-55-15 > 20CM-2-55-15 > 20CM-2-55-15. The sequence continues at coordinate 159,477 of CAVTWA010000011.1, forward strand.
GGCAACGGCCGCCGTGAAAACAACGGTCGCTTCAATCTCATCGGGACCAGGTGACCGCCGTCGTCCGCAACCTTAACAAAACACAGAGGTGGTCTGCCGCGCTAAAAGTGTAAAGACGGCGGCCAGAGCGGACGATGAGACGTACGTGCGTTTTGGCGGCAAAATTCGTTTGAGGGCGGCAAGGTACAGCTGGATCGGAATCCTGCTGTTCACCTGCGTACTGTCGCTGCTCTCCGCAACGCCGGCGCGGGCGGCGGACGCGGTGCTCGTAGTCACAAAGTCCGGCCCGGCGACGATGAGCCCGGGACAGTGGGGGAATTTCAGCATCGATGTCGAGAACACCGGGTCCAGCGACGCCTGGAACGCTGCCATCCGTGACCTGCTCCCGCACACCGCAACGGGTGGCATGTGCGATCTGACACCCGAAATCTTGAGTGCGCAGGTTTTTGCGTCCGACGGCGTCTCGCCGATTGCGGGCAAGGGCCCGCTCAACCCGGGTAGCGATTACTCCCTGAGCTACAGCGCTGCGCCCAACTGCCAGCTCGATATCACGATTCTGACGGCCGCGGGAACGATCGGTCCGAATCAGCGGCTGATCCTCCGTTACCAGACCCAGCTGGACGCCAACACGCAGAATGGTGCCACTCTCACCAATGTTGCGGGTGCCATTCAGTGGTTCAATGACAACAGCAGCAACCCCGGCCGCAAGTCCTACACCGGCACGTTGACCAACGGTACGCCCGGCATCCTGGACAATCAGGACGCCTATACCGCAACGGTGGTGTTCTCGGGAGGGTTGTTCGAAAAGACCGTCGCGGATCTCACCAGCGGTGTAAACCCCGCCAAAACGGCCTCGCCCGGCGACAAGCTGCGCTATACCCTGCGCATCCGCACGACCAATCAGGCGCTCAGTAGTTTCAGGATATTCGACGACATGGAGGTTCTCAACGCACAATCGGATTTCACACCCGGCACGCTCTCGCTCGTCATGTTCCCGGCCGGTGCGGACACCAGCGCCACCAGCAGCACGGGCGGCAGCAAGGGTACCGGTGTCATCGACATTCGTAATCTGAGCGTGCCGGCTAACAGCCAGGCCCTGATCCAGTTCGACATCACACTCGGTCCGAACATCCCCACCGGCACGGTCGTCACCAACCAGGCGATGCTCCTTGCCAATGGCACGACCTTCGCCTTGAGCGATGACCCGAACGTTAACGGCCCGGCCGATCCGACGCGGGTGACGATCGTGGTGCCGCCGATCGACCCATCCGCCTCCGAACCGGCGCTCGTGGTCCGGAAGTCGGGGCCCGCGACATTGAACCTGGCACAGTGGGGCAATTTCGGCATCGACGTCCAGAACATCGGGCTCACCGACGCCTGGGACGTGTCCCTCCGTGACCTGTTGCCGCACGGCGCGACCGGCGGCATGTGCGACCTGACACCGGAAATCCTGAGCGCGCAGGTCTTCGCAGCAGATGGCTTCGCCACGGTCCCCGGCAAGGGCCCGCTCAACCCGGGCAGTGATTACTCTTTGAGCTACAGCGCTGCACCCAACTGCCGGCTCGACATCACGATGCTGACGGCCGCGGGAAAGATCGGCGCGAATGAGCGGCTGATCGTCCGTTACCGGACTAAGCTCGATGCCAATTCGCAGAATGGCGTCACGCTCACCAATGTCGCGGGTGCCATCCAGTGGTTCAATGCCAGCAGCAACGATCCCAACCGCTATTCCTACAACCGCACCTTGAGCAACGGCACGCCGGGCATCCTCGATCATGAGGACGCCTTCACCGTGACGGTGGCGCTATCAGGATATTCCTTCGAAAAGACTGTTGCGGATCTGACGAGCGGTGTCAACCCCGCCACAAAGGCCGCGCCGGGCGACAAGCTGCGCTATACCCTGCGCGTCCGCACGACCAATCAGGCGCTCAGCAATTTCAGAATATTCGACGACATGGATTCTCTCAACCCACAACCGGATTTCACGGCCGGTACGCTTACGCTCGTCACGTCCCCGCCCGGCGCCGACATCAGCGCAACGAGCAGCACGGGCGGCACCAAAGGCACCGGTGTCATCGACATTCGCAATCTGAACCTGCCTGTCAGTGCCGAGTTCTTGATCCAATTCGACATCACACTCAGACCGGCCGTCGTCAACGGCACGATCGTCAGTAACCAGGCGGCGCTCTTCGACAATGGCACGACCGTCTTGAGCGATGACCCGAACGTCAACGGCACAGCCGATCCGACGCGGGTGACGATTGTCTCGACCGCCGCCTTGCTCTATGCCGGGAAGCGGGTCGCGCTGTTCACTGATCTGGGTTCGCCGGGCATCGTCGACCCGGGCGATGTGTTGCGCTACACGATCACCGTGCAGAATTCCGGAACAATTCCCGCGACAGGCGTGGTCTTGAAGGATCCGGTTCCGGCGAAATACGACTTACGTCGCGAATTCCACGCTCGTCAACGGATTGCCGGTCGGCCAACCGGATGGCGGCGCCTCCCCGCTGGCTTCGGGCATCAACATCAGCTCATCCAACCTGACGCCGCCGCTACCTGGCTCCGGTGCAGGCACGATCGCGCCCGCCGCGACGGCGATCCTTCAGTACGACCTGCGCGTCAACTCCCGGCACTCCCGCCGGCACCGTGATCAGCAACCAGGCTGTCGTGAGCAGCGACGGTCTGCCGAATCTGCTGACCGACAGCAGCGGCAATCCCGCGAATGCCCCAAAGCCGACAGTCGTCGTTGTGGGTGCCGGCCAGCAGGTTTCCATCTCGGCACAGGTCTCCGTCGTCGGGGGTGGAGCTGCCGTCCCGGGCGCTCAGCTGGATTACGTCTTGAACATCGTCAATATCGGCGCGGTGCCAGCCTACAACGTCGTTATCACCGACGACCTCAATGCGACGCAACCCGGCCAGCTCGCCTATACGAACCCGCTTGCGACGATGAACGGTTCGGCGTCGGGCGTCAGCTTCGCCGGTTCGACGATCACCGCCAACTACGGCGCTGTCAATGGAACGCTCGCGCCGGGCGCGGTGGTGGTGCTCAGGTTCCGGGCCACTCTCAACTCCAACCTTACGTTCGGCACGGTGGTCACGAACAAAGCCGTGGCCGCCTGGAACAACCCCACCGAGACGACCAGCGCCAGTGTCTCGATCGTCGTCGGCGCCATGCCCGGCTTCTCCGCGCTGAACGGGTCAGCCTGGTATGACGCCAACTTCGACAATGTCGAGGATTCCCGCGAGCGCGCGCTGGCCGGTTGGACGGTGGAACTGTACCGTGATAACCAGCTGTCGCAATCCGTACAGACGGACGCAAACGGCGTCTATCACATCATCGGCGTCGAGCCGAACGACACGTCCGGCCCCCGCTACGAACTGCGGTTCCGCGCGCCGGGTGCGGGCCCGAATACCGCCATGCTCGGCCGCGGTGTCTCGCCGTTCATGAACGGACTTCAACGGATCAGCGACATCGTCGTGCCGTCCGGCGCTAGTCTGCAGGGCCTGAACCTGGCGATCCATCCGAACGGCGTCATCTACAACTCGATGACGCGTACACCGGTTGCCGGGGCGACCATCACCCTGCTGGCTGCTCGCGGCTCCTCGCGATTGCCCGCGGCCTGCTTCGACGATGCGGCCCAGCAAGGGCAGCTCACGCCCGCCGACGGCTATTACAAGTTCGACATCAACTTCAGCGACCCGGCCTGCCCGAGCGGCGGTGATTACCTCATCGGTGTGGGGGCGCCGCCTGGAACGAACTACGTTTCGGGCTATTCGCAGATCATTCCGCCCGCGTCCAACGCTTCGACCACAGCGTTCTCGGTGCCGGCCTGTCCAGGCAGCGGCTCCGACGTCATTCCGGGGACGGCTCAGTTCTGCGAAGTTCAGCCTTCGGAGTTCGCGCCTGCTTCAACGGTACAGCCACGCAGCCCCGGCACGACCTACTACGTCCACCTCATGCTGGACGGCAGCCAGATCCCGGGCTCGAGCCAGATTTTCAACAATCACATCCCGCTGGATCCGCAGCTGCTCGGTTTGCTCACGGTCACCAAGACAACATCGGTGGTCAACGTCAGCCGCGGCCAGCTGGTTCCGTACACGATCACGGCGAACAACCACTCGGGCCAGTTGCTCTCGGATGTGAGCATCGTGGATCGCTTGCCTGCGGGATTCAGCTACATCAAGGGTTCTGCGCTTCTGGACGGCGTGCCGACTGAGCCATCGGTCGTGGGCACGGTGCTCAGCTGGAACGGCCTGGCCATCGCAGGCACCCAGGTGCGCACGGTGAAAGTGCTGCTCGCCGTAGGTGCGGGCAACAACGAGGGCGAATACGTGAACCACGCGCAAGCGCTGATGGGCGCAAACGGCAACCCACTGTCCGGGGAAGCCACCGCCACCGTCCGTCTCGTGCCCGATCCGACATTCGATTGTACGGACGTGATAGGGAAGATCTTCAACGACAAGAATCGCAACGGACGGCAGGACGACGGGGAAGAGGGTCTGTCCGGCGTACGTGTGGTGACACCGACGGGTCTGCAGGCGACGACCGATAGGTACGGGCGGTACCACATCACGTGCGCGATCGTGCCCAACGACAGCCGCGGCAGCAATTTCGTGCTGAAGCTCGATGACAGGACTCTGCCGAGCGGCTACCGGATGACGACAGATCAGGTGCAGATCCAGCGCGCCACGAGCGGCAAAGCCCTGCAAGTCAATTTCGGTGCGTCCATTCACCGTGTGGTTTCCATCGATCTTTTGGATGCGGCGTTCGATCCGGGTACAACCGAACTCCGCGTCCAGTGGAAGCCACGCATCAACTTACTCCTCGAGGAACTGCGCAAAGCGCCCGCGGTGCTGCGACTGTCCTACGTGGCCGACAAGGAGGATGCGGCACTGGTCAAACGGCGCGTGGAAGCGGTCAAGCGGGAGTTGGCCGAAAGGTGGGGTGCGGTGAACGCCGGCTATGTGCTGACCATCGAGCCGGAAGTCTTCTGGCGCCGTGGTGCCCCGCCGAAATAGCAGGTTGGAACCACATTCGGAGCGTTAGTCAGAATTTCTCACGAGTTTTGCCCCGGAGTGGATAAGCCACGGATTGAACGGATTTAACGGATGGACGCATTCACAGACTGTTAACGCGCCCATCCGTTAAATCCGTTCAATCCGTGGCTTATCCAACACCCACCTATGTTCATGAGAGATCCGGCTCAGCCAGCAGCAACCGGTTGGGACCGAACGGCAGGTCCCATCCTCCGTGTGCTTCACGACGTGCGCGCCGTGGAAAATCAACAGGCCCTTCGGCAGATCCCTGTTCCCCGGATCGCGTCCGGAGGTCGTCATATCGCTCGTGCCGTTCACGTTGCCGGCCGCGGAGTTGCAAATGGCTGTGGACCAGGTGTCGCTGAGTTCGCCGCTGAGTCCGCGAGACAGGCGTTTCGTCACGCGAGGAATGCATTGCATAACCACTCGCGTAATGTCGCTGGCTAGGTTAACTTATTGTCAGACCGACGAATGCATAAATCCTTCGCCGTTAATGTGGAGCGATTCACCGAAACAGGAGGGTGATGACATCGCTATTCCGACAGAGCGGGTGTAGTTTGACTAATATCGAGGGTTTACCAGCGGTTTCAGCGATTCAGCGGCAGAGAAGTCTTCTCGCTGGTGTGCTTGACATTTATGAACTCCGGCCTGGATCCCGAGAACCTGCCCAGCCCCGAGCCGGCAGGAAGGCGACGGCTCGCTGTTTCTTTGTTTTCGTGTGGCTTGTAATTTCCGTTAGCTGCGCATCCCTCGCAGCACAGATGCCGACCGGCCAAGGGGTAGATAATCCGCCCGACACCCAGGATGTGTCTCCTGCGGAACCGGATCTCGTTCCGGAGCCGCCATCCATTCAGCCGCTGCCTCTTCCTCCGCCGATCATACTCCCCGACACGTCGGCGCCGCTTCTGATTGCGCCACCACCGCCTGCCGCAAGCGGGCCGCCGGTTTTAACAGGCCTGGACTCGGCTCAAGAGGCGATCCGCGCGATCCTGGGATTGGTGGCGCTGTTGGGGCTGGCTTACATCGGCGGACATCCAAAGATACAGAGTCTCGAGCACAGACTCGGAATCTCACACCTGGTAACCGCGGGTCTGCCGTTCGTGATCCTGGGGGCGGTCGCGCATCTTCCAGCTATCCGGGTTCTGTCTGACGCTGTGCTCTATCAGATTCGTCCGTTGATGGTGTTGGGTCTTGGCTGGATCGGTCTTTCGATCGGTTACCGCTTTAACGCCAAGCTGGTCGATGCGCTGGCGCCCGGTATGGCCACCACCGGTGTCTTGACGGCAGCAGTTCCTTTCGCTCTAGTAGTTGCCTCGTGCAGCTTGTGGTTTGCCATCGCTGAACATTCTTCGGGCCGAGCTTTGGCGATCGACGACGTTTTCGGAGGCTTCGCGTTCGTCCGGGACTCCATTTTGCTCGGGACGGCCGGCGCGATGACCGCCCGCACCGCACCGTCCATCCTGAAAGGCCTCGGGGCAGACCGGGACTCGGTCCGGAGAATCTGGAGCATCGTGGAGGTGGAACAGATTACCGGAGTCGCCGGCCTGATGCTTGTCGCCGCCTATTTCCGCCCGCAAGGTGCTTTGGTCTCCTGGCAGCTCCCCGGAACGGCTTGGTTGTTCATCACTTTGGGCGCGGGCGCCGCGATGGGCGTGGTCATTCACGCCGTATTCGGCAAGATCAGATCAGGCCCGGAATTCAGCCTGCTTTTGCTCGGCTCCGTCGCGTTTACCGCTGGGATGGGGAGTTTCCTGCGCCTCTCTCCTGTGGTCCTGTGTTTTATCGTCGGTGTGGTCATGGTAAATCTGCCCGGCGGCCCGAAGGCGCAGATCCGTGAAGCTCTGATTCGCCTGGAGAGGCCTATCTACCTGCTGTTCCTGGTAATCGCCGGCTCGTTGTGGCACGGATGGGAATGGCAAGGTTGGACCCTGATGGTATTGTTCGTGGTTGCCCGTCTGTTTGGTAAATGGGTCAGTGTCCGGATGTGCGAACGGAGAGCTGTTAGCTTTCTCAGCGCTTCTGAACGGGCCAGCTTGGTGTTTGGGCCTATTGGCGCCCTGTCCATTGCGATCGTCGTCAATGCGCAGGATCTGTATTCGGGTCCCGCCCTCCCTTGGATGATAACTGCCGTCGTGGGCGGAGCCATCGTTACCGAGCTGATTGTGCAGCTCTCGGCTATGTGGCACCGCCGGCCGCGAGGCGAAATGCTCGGGCAGGCGTGACTGAATGCGGCTTCTGCTCATCCTTGTTCTGGGAAGCCTCATGCATGCCGTGGGTTCCTTTGGTCCCAAACCAGACTTGGTAGGCGGCACGTCGGGTACGGCGCTTGCAATCGGATATCTTCTTCTTTCTGCCTTTTTCGCCGGGAGCATTTTCAAATCCATCGGGCTCCCCAAGCTAACCGGCTACATCATCACGGGAATCATCGTGGGGCCAAAGGTTCTGGGCCTGGTTTCCGACCCCGTGGTGGCGAATCTGACAATTTTCAATGGAGTGGCGGTTGCTCTGATTGCCCTGACGGGCGGGGTCGAACTGGACCTGACGGTGACGCGGCCATTGATGCGCACTATCAAGTGGCTGATCTTCCTGGCCATTTTCGGGACCACTGCTCTTCTGTCGGTAACTGCTTACCTGGTCCGCGGCATGTTGCCATTCATGCGGGGACTCACTACCATGCAGGCTTTGGCTGTAGCGACCGTGCTCGGCATCACAACGGTGGCCCAATCGCCGGCCGTGGTGGTGGCGCTACGGTCTGAAATGGAGGCCGATGGGCCGCTCAGCCGCACCGTCCTTGGCGTTGTCGTTATCTCTGATTTGATCATCATCCTGATGTTCGCAGCTGCCTCATCGCTCGCAAAGACGACGTTCGGCACCAATGTCGAGGCTACGCGAACCGCGGCCACCCTGATTTGGGAACTGCTGGGGTCGATGCTTTGCGGAGTGGTTGTGGGTATTGTCCTTGCCGCCTACATCCGCTATGTGAAGGGCAGCGGCGGCCTGTTTGTGGCTGCGGTCGCCTTTGTCGTGGCTGAGGTCGGGCTACGAATTGATTTCGACCCCCTCATTGTGGCTCTTGCCGCTGGCATGTTTGTTCGCAATCTGACGAACGCCGGCGATAGCCTTCGTGAGGAGATTGAGAAGGTATCGCTGCCGGTGTACGTTGGATTCTTCGCCGTCACCGGATCGACGATTCATGTTGAACAATTGCTGATCGTCGGCATTCCAGCCCTGATTTTCGTCGGAGTGCGTGCTTCCGGATTCCTCGCCGGCAGTTGGATCGCGACGACGATTGCCGGCGCCCCCGAAACCGTCCGCAAGTATGCCGGCTTCGGCTTACTGCCTCAAGCGGGATTGGCCCTCGCGCTGGCGCTGCTTTTTGTCCGGATTTTCCCACAATTCGGAGCCGGCGCCTCTGCGCTTGTTTTGAGTATTGTGGCTATCAATGAGATAGTCGCGCCCGCTCTCTATCGCTTCGCGCTCGTTCGAAGTGGAGAGACGAAGCAGGCCAAGGCTCCAGAAGAGGAGATGGCTGCGGAGGTTTATGAAGAGTTAGGCTGAGATCCGCTAGAAATCTTCAACTCGATCGTCTGTTGCCGGGAGTTGGCTAAAGTCGTCATCCCGTCGATCACAGGTATGACGATGTCCTTTAACCTGCCGGCGTGAGGCTCGACCGAAAACGTTCCGCTTTGAATTTTCGAGAGATCGAGAAGATCGAAAATGAGCACCAGCATCTTCTCGACCCCACGATCGATTTTCGCCTGCAAGGTCGCTGAACTGGCCCGCTTCCATGTGCTCGTATCGGCGAAGCGCTTGGCGACGAGACTTCGCGACGAGACTTATGGTTGACAACGGACTCTTGAGATCATGAGAAACAATAGCAAGGACGTCCTCGGGTGTTTGGATGGCGCGTCGTGCTTCAATAAAGCGCCGGGGGTTCTCGAGAGACAGCGCGGCACGCTGGGCAAGCTCTTCGGCCAGCCGGACGTCGTCAGGTCCGTAAATGCTGGCTGTGGAGCAGGAAATCAGGAGGATCGCCCCGACGAGCTTCGCATGTGCCAGAAGAGGCACGATGAGCGCGGATTCGAACCCGGCCGCCCGGATCGCGCGAAGATCCGCCTCATCCTGAACAGAACGATCCGATCATCTCCGCTGATAAATGCTCCATTAGAAGCGGGCGAGCGTTCTCGAGCAGCGATTGAAGGCAGTACGGACGATACCGGTCCAGCGGAACCCGCATGAAAACATCGCAGAGCCACTCCTTTGACGGGTCCCGGCTCATGACTTTCAGGCGCGCTACGCCGCCGTCTTCCGCGACACCATCGATCACACACAGATCCGCCAGATCACGGACAGCCAGTCGAGCGACATTGCGGAGCGTGTCGTCGAACTCAAGGCTGGAGCCGAGCACCACACCGACTTTTGCGAGGAAGCGCTGCTCGGTTTCCTGGCGCTTCCGCTCCGTGATGTCGTGTTCAGTTCCAACCATACGAAGAGGCCGTCCCTTTTCATCACGGGCAAACACCTTTCCCCGGTGTAGTATCCCGCTGGCTCAGGCCTACGCGAGACGCTCCGAGTTGTATATACTCCCGCAGGGTTGTTAGCCCTTAACGCCGGATCAGGAGGCATAGGATGTCGCGGACTGTGTTTCGTTGGTTTGCTGTCGGATTGGGGTTGCTGCTGACGGCTCATACACCGCTGCAGGCACACCACAACATCACCGGGAAATTTGATCCAGGTAAGACGAAGACGCTGAAGGGGTCTGTGACCAGGCTGGATTGGGCAAATCCGCATGTCCACATCCTCATGGATGTGCTGGACGGAAAGACTGTCACAAACTGGGCCGTTGAGTTGGAAAGCACGCTGGATCTCGAGAGGAGCGGCTGGAGATTAAACACGGTGAAGCCCGGTGATGAGATTACGGTACAGGGGATGATCGCCAGGAACGGCAGCCCGCAGATGTGGGGAGAGTCGGTTGTTCTGACCGCCACCGGGAAGAGAGTACTGGATGTATCGGCAGCCGCAAAGGCGTCACTCTTGCCGGCGCCCAACCTGCCTTCGCGTCCGGTTCCCCGCTGGCCCGACGGCAAACCCCGCCTCGGCCCTGCTCCCGGCGAAAAAGGATATTGGGGAAGACCCAGTTCTACCGTGCTGATGCAGACCGGAGCCAATGTTCAGATGAATGCGTACGGCCTGCTGCGCAACATTGCGGATGTGGACAAGGTGGCACCCTTTCAGAAGTGGGCCAGAGACCTTTACGAATACCGGCAGCGCAATTTCCTGAAGGACGATCCGCTGTTTCTTGAATGCAAGCCACCAGGCGCACTACGTCAGTTCCAAAGTCCTTATGGAATTCAGTTTTTCGAAGATAAAAACTTCGGGCGCATTTTTCTGGTTGAGGGCGGCGGAAGCCACCTCTGGCATTTCATTTATACCGACGGCCGACCGCAAACGGGCGACCTCCGGGGAAATGCCGACAATCCGCTGTACTATGGCAATGCGAAAGGCACGTGGGACGGAGATGTGTTCGTCGTTGACTCCAGGACTTTCAACGAGAAGTTCTGGTTTACTAACGGCGGGCTGCCCCATACCGAGCAGCTTCACTTGATTGAGCGCTTCACCCGTACCGATTTCAACACATTGAAATACGAGGTCACGATCGACGATCCGGGCGCATACACGAAATCGTGGTCCGCCGGATGGACGCTTCAATGGGTTCCCGAAGATCTGCCCACCTATTACTGCCAGGACAACAGACCATAAGGAGGCCTGCGAATGTCTGCGAGATTGCTCCGTTCGTTGTGTTTATTGTCCTGCGTGTTACTGGCGGTAACAGCGCTGGCCCAGGAAGGACATCCCGCCAAAGGAACCTGGGTCGGTTTCTGGGGACCGACCGCGTCGCAAACCCGTATCGTGATTGTGATGGACTACGATGGGAAGAATCTCAGCGGGGTGGTAAACCCGGGGCCCAATGCGCTTCCCATAAAGCTGGCGCGAATGGATATTACGCCAGGAAAGCCCCCGGCAAAGCGGGGTGATCCGCCGGGAGAACCTACCTTCAAGATGCACATTGAGGCGGATTCGAAAGGCAATTCGATATCGATCGTCGCGGATGGGACGATGCATGAAGTGGGCCTGCCAGGTCGTTCGATGGAGGGTACCTGGAGCCAGACCTCAGGCGGCAAAACTGAAAAAGGCGACTTCAGAATCAGGCGTCAGTAGTCACCATCCTCTAAGGAACGAAGAGACTGCTTCGATCGACTTCGCCCATCGTCCCGACCATCATTTCACCGGCTTTATTATTGTCCTGGCAGACGAATTCAAAACTCTCGGCTCCCGGGCTGAACCGGATCCACCACCCGGTCTTCCACGTCGCCGTGTAGGCGCCGGTATCATCGATCGTCATTTCGTACCGTATGGTGTTGAAATCCGTGCGCGTAAAGGTTTCGATCGTGTGAAGTCTGTCGGTATGAGGCATCCCTTCGAGATTGGAAACCCACATTCTTTCGTTGTATCCGACCGTATCCACGACCAGCGTATCGCCTTCGAAGTGGCCGATGCTGTGGCCGTAATAGCTGGGCGCCAGATCCTTTGGATGATTCCGTCCATCCATATAAATGATGCGGAAGCTGTGCGGTCCGCCGGTCTGGAAGATGATGAACTGCTGGAGATCAGGGAAATTAACAAACTGCGTCCCATACGCGGTTGCGACCTGCCGAAAGCCTCCGGATGGCTTGCACCTCGTGTAGGGTTCAAGCTGGTTGGTCTGGCGATAGTCGTAGATTGCCCGCGCCCATGGTTGGAAGGGAACCTGGTTCAGAGTGGGTTTGCCTGGAAATTGATCTTGTTCACGCACGGGCGGAGCTCCAGGCGCTGGGTCAGCGATCGCGAAAGTCCCTCCTGCAACGTTCCACAGGCCGCCTTTTTCGCCGACAGGAGCTCCCCAGTTCACTGTGCCGTCCGGCCAGCGCGGTGTCGGTTTTGCCGGTGTAGCCGGTGCGTTCCCCCGCCCTCCATTCCCGCGCCCGCCATTCTGCGCGAAAGACGAGTTCGAGAGTACGGGCAAAAGGATGAAAGCAGCCGCAATGACCACGAGACGTAGTCGCACGATGACCTCCCGGTCTGCAATGCTATACAACGGGTCGGCAGCGTCAAAGAGTTTTCGCACGTTGGTCGTGGCTGGTATCCCTCCTTCATGTCGCGGGGCAGTCCTTCCGGGCGCCTTTCGACGACTGGATACGCGTTTTCCATGGACGGCTGTACCATCAGGCAGCGGGACGTTCACGGCTTTACCGTTCACGAGTATTCACCATTTCTCTCACGAACCCATCCAGGCCGGATTGACAGTCGCTTGTAACAACATTATAAACAACGTGTCTTGCGACGATGCGTCGTCGCCACGTTACCGTTTAAGCGACCGTCCGAACGACGTGAGGTTTTAGAGCGTTGGAAGAAACCGACACTGACTGCCTTTCGCCCCAAAAACAGACAAAACGAAATAGAAGCCTTCCGCATATGCTACATATAGGGCCGAAAACCTTGAGATGAAGGCATTAGTCAAAGCGGAGGCAAAGCCAGGGATCTGGCTGCAGAATGTTCCAGAACCCACTATTGGAATCAACGATGTATTGATCCGTGTCTTACGCACGGGGATATGCGGCACGGACGTTCACATCTTCGATTGGAACGACTGGGCTCGCAAGACGATCCCGATACCTATGACGATCGGCCATGAGTTTGTCGGCGAGATCGTCGAGGTGGGATCCAACGTCAATGATTTCCAGCCTGGTGAACTGGTTTCAGGTGAAGGTCACGTGACGTGCGGTCGATGTCGTCATTGTATGGCGGGCGTCCGGCATCTTTGTGCCAATACCTTGGGAGTCGGTGTCAACCGGCCCGGATGTTTCGCGGAGTTCATCGCGCTGCCGATGACGAACATCTGGCGTCACGATCCCAACGTGGACCGCGACGCTGCAGCAATCTTCGATCCCTTCGGCAATGCCGTACACACCGCGTTGACGTTCGATGTTCTTGGAGAAGACGTTCTGATCACCGGCGCAGGACCTATCGGTATCATGGCCGCCGCGGTGGCCCGCCATGCCGGGGCGCGTTACATCGTGATCACCGACCTCAATGATTATCGTCTTGACTTGGCGAGAAAGGTCGACGTCGATCTGGCCTTGAACGTAAAACAGACTTCGATTGCCGACGCGCAGAAGAGACTGGGCATGAAAGAAGGCTTCGATGTCGCCATGGAGATGTCCGGCAACCCTTCCGCGTTTCGCGACATGCTGCGCAATATGGCCCATGGCGGACGGATCGCAATGCTGGGAATCCCTGAAGACGATATCAGCATCGATTGGCGGCAGGTGATTTTCAACATGCTCACTATTAAAGGTATCTACGGACGCCAGATGTATGAGACATGGTACAAGATGACCGTCTTGCTGCAATCCGGCCTGGATATCCGGCCCGTCATTACGCATCGATTCGCTTACACGGATTTCGAAGCAGCGTTTCGGGCTACGCGCTCCGGCAACAGCGGCAAGGTCATCCTGAATTGGGAAGAGTCATAGTCTCCCGCACTGGAACGCGGCGCAGATTGCGACTACAGCGATGTTTTTCACGCCTCCTTTTTAGCGGCAGTCGGACGCGGCCGGTCAAATACCGCGACACATTCCGTCCCCCGTGGAGCTATCAGGGAACGATCCGCTTCGCCGCGAACCAGCGATTTCCGGCGGGATCGGCGACGATGGCCAGGCGATCGCCATAGGCTTGATCGGCAGGCGGCACATATGAAATGGCGCCTGCGGCGAGGGCGCGATGATACACGGCATCGACGTCGTCTGTGTGCAGATAAAACCCGAACGGACGCAACCCTTCGTCCTGCGTCTCGGCCATCTCCACCATGGCCTCGCCGATGCGGACAAAGGCGTGCACCATGCGTCCACCTTCTTCGTGGACTCCCTCCACTTTAGCGCCAAAAGCACGCTTCAAGAAATCGATGAGCGGCCCAGCTTTCGAGGTAAACAGGCTGGGAGTCACGTGCTTCAGACCCGTTCCGACATAGTTGGAGCCGAGGCGGGTCGCGATGAACCAATAGTTACTGAAGGGGTCCGATATAAATGCGGCGCGTTCACCATAGGGCCGGTCGGCAGGCTCGCCGAATCCCGAGCCAACAGTCGAGGCTCCGGCCTCGAGCGCGCGTTGGTAGATGGCGTCACAATCCTTCACGTACACGTGTAACGCGGCAGGAGATTCGTGGCCGCGCAGAGACTCGCCTCCCATGATCAGGAGATCGGAATCACCGATTCTCACACCGGCAACGAATCCGTCCGGATGGTGCGGATGACGGCTCGTTTCCTCGGCGCCGAACGTGTGCTTCATGAACTCGATTAATTTGTCTGCGTCCGGGACGCAGATGAACGGAGTGACAGCATGGATCGAGGCGAATTCAGCCGCAGTGGATTCGATTTCTGTCGAAACAGTCATGGGTGTTCTCCTTTGAACATCTGCGAGAAGTTTCCTGCCAAGGCGTGTCTTGAATTCCTCGTCTGGCATATCCCGTAACCTCCCGGCGATCTTCCTCAAGGCCGAAAGTGTTTGGTCGGCGGAGCCCGTCGGTTTCGCGCCGGCGAGGATGCCGTCAATAGCCTGATCGAGTTGTTCGCTGAGCGGGCGGTCAGACATCGGCGCCCTCCATTTGAGCCCGCAGGCTCTCAATTGCGCGCAGTTGAAGCTGCTTCACCGCGCCCTCGCTCCGCCCGAGCTCCTGGGCAATCTCCCGGATGCTTTTCTGCTCCACGAAGCGCATGTGAATCACCTGGAACTGCGCTTCCGGAAGCCGGCTCACCAACTGAAACAGGATAGTATTGTCTTCGATTTCGCCGGGGACAGCGGCTTCGGTCTCCTGCGCCGGATTTCCGCTCTCCCGGCCAGAGCGCTTCCAGTGGTCGGCCAGAACCCGAAAGGCGATGCCCATCAGCCACGCTGCAAATGGCACGCCCCGCCACTCGAACTTTCCGATCCCTGCAAGAGCTTCGCGGAAGACATCAGCCGTCAGATCTTCGGCCTGGTGACGATCGCCCACCCGCCGGATGATGTACGCGTAGACGCAATAAAAGTTCTGCTCGTACAAGTCGGCAAAGCGGGACGGATCGCGCTGGGCGGCCTCGACCTGGGTCCGTTCGTCTTGCGCATCACTCATCGGCAGCTTCTCATTAACATCATCCGTCCTGCGGACGAAAAAGTTACGGTGGACCGGTATATTATTTGCGTTTCGCAAAGATCTGAGTCGAACCTGCGCGAGACTGAAACGGACCAGGCTCGAACACGTGGAAATTGGATAAGACGTATTTCAGTCTCTTTTGAGTGGCATCTGGCGGACGGCGACAGGGGTAGGCGCTGACCGGGTGGAAATAAACTGCAATTCTGAAAAACGCTCACGGAACCCGCGACGATGCCACTGAGCGCCGAGAGGAAACGCGAGCGACATCGCGACCAACACCACGCTGACAGATCAGCAGGCGATTCTCATTTCTCAACTCCGTATTTCTTGGTGAATCCGTTCCGGCTGTTGATGACCGTGAACGATCCATCCTGTTCGGCCGAAACCTTGATCCAATAAGCGTTCCCATTGTGGGTTGGCGGCGGAGCACCGGCTGCCCCAGGTTGTGGAGGAGTCATTGGAGCAATCGGCATGACCGATGGTTCGTCATCGACAGTGTTGGCGATGAACATTCCGGGCACTGTGTATTCCTGTCCGCTCAGTTGTGAAAAATGCAACTGCCAAAGATTTTCAAGACCCGGCGACGAATTGATGATCTTCATTACTGCGGGCTCTCCACCTTTACGAATCCCGTTATTCATGATGGCGACTCGCGGCCGAAGCGCATGCACCAGAACTTCCGAATTCGATGTGGCCTGCCCGTGATGCAAACCAAGAAGGACGTCCACCGTGCCCAGACGGTTGTTCGGACACATTAATTCGAATTCCTTGTTCATCGTGAGATCGCCCAGATGAACCGCGCGAAACCGTCCGAATGTAATGTGAGTGCCGACAGATTGCGGGTCCTCGGCATTATTTTGCCCCGGCTTGAATTCAGCGCAATACGGATTTGGTTTTCCCGCTCCGGGAAGCGGGCTCTTGATGGTTTCACCAGCTGAGGTAACCACGCGCACATCGAGGCCGGCAACAGCGATCTTGTCACCCGGCTTGGCTACCGTGTGTTTAGCCTTGGCATACAGTTGCGGATAAGTGTCGTTCAGAAAAGTATCGGTGGCAGCGGCCGGCTGAGAGTTGGGGCCATGATCGATGAATTCACGGATCGGAATGCGCTTCGCCAGCTCGGCCATTCCCCCGAAATGATCTCCGTGCCAATGCGTGGTGATGAGATGGTCGATCTGTTGCAGCCCGGCGTCCTTGGCCGCCGCGATAATTCGTTCGGCGTCACGCGTGGCGGCCGCTCCAGTGTTTCCTGTATCAATCAGGAGCGACTCGCGCTGAGGTGATACGACAAGCGTCGCGTTCCCACCTTCGACGTCGATGACATAAATGTCCAATGTTTTGCGAGCACCCGATTGGGCGCAAAGCGAAACGGAAAGAACGACGATCAACGCAAAGTTTCGGAAACGCATTCCACACCTCCAGTCGATGGCGGGAGTGTATTTTAGGACTGACAGCGAAGGCAAATAGGGACGAGGCGGCCGCCTCATATTCCCAGAAAATGTTTTATTTCGATGGCTGCCATCTGATATACGGGACCCTGACTCCGATGACACTGACACGATTTTTACTGGGAACCCTGGTTCTGGTTGCAAGCCTGTCGGGCCAGACCACAAACGCGCCGTCGGACTCCGTTCGCACTGCCGTTAGCCGTCTCGCGTTGGAACGCTTTAAGGAGCACATCAGGGGACTGACGCAGTTCGGCGATCGAATGCAAGGAACACAACGCAACCGCGATGCGATCGACTGGCTCGAGAAGCAACTTCGAAGCTTCGGTTACACCAACGTCACACGCCAGCGGTTCTTGTCCAGCAGCGGTCCCCTTGAAAACGTCTATGCCACGAAGATGGGCTCGACGATGCCTGGCGAGATGTACATCGTGTCCGCCCATATGGACGGACGGGGCGGCGGTGAGGCTGCGGACGATGACGGTTCGGGATGTGCCGTCGTACTCGAGTTAGCGCGGGTGCTGGGAATGCCGGACGTTCGAACGAATCGATCGGTGAGATTCATTTTCTGGAACAACGAGGAATTCGGAATGGATGGGAGCGGAACCTATGCGTCCGAAAGAGCGCCGCTCCAGGGCACGGCAGAGGAGCCGAAATGGCTCGGTGTTATCCAACACGACATGATGATGTACGACCATGGCATGCCTCCCGGACCAAAGCAGGCCGCCAACGCAGATATCAACATCGAATATCAGCAGAACTCCGCGAAAGCAGCCGATTCCGCCAGACTGGCAGCGGCGTTTCAGGCCGCCAACAGGTCGTATGGACCGGCCTATCCGACCACGATCGGAACCAACATGGCCGGCACGGACTCGATACGATTTGAGGATCTTGTCGCGTCGATCAGCGTGCGCGAAGCGGAAAGAATCACGGGAATCATCCGTGGCTCAAACCCCAATCATCATGAGCCCACGGACAAATTCCAGAATTACAGCGAGGAAGACTTTCGCTTTGGATTTACTTCCGCGCAAACCACGCTTGGCGCTCTCGGACAACTGGCCGGCATCAGCCTTCGTTAGCCTATTGAATGCGGATGTGCCCGGAGCCTGTCCGCGCGTTCAGGACGGGACCGCCGGGTCCGACCTTGCCGCTGACCTCGTGTCGATTTCTATCGATGCGGCCCTGCACCGCCATCGGGAAGCCGACGTTGACGCCGCCGGATCCGGCGTGGGTGCTTAATTCGAACGCTGCGTTTGGTGGCAGATTGATGTCGATGCCTCCGGAACCTGTCTGTAAATCCCACCGCGAGGTCTGTTCGGCTTGGACATTGATCCCACCGCTTCCAGTTTGCATGCGAAGAACGCCGCGAATGCCCGTCGCATGACGGGACCCACTGCCGGTACTTGCATTGAGCTCGCCTTTGATGTCTCGGATGGTGACGCTACAGGACCCCGTCCCCACTTCAACTTGTCCGATGATTCCATCGATCGTCTGGCTTCCCGAGCCGGTATGCAATCTCACATTGGATTGCTCAGGCACCTTGATGCTTATTCTTGATTCCCAGCCTGCTAACTTTTAGAAAACACCTGCTCAAAGCGTGCACGTTCTTTGGTTTTTATCGTGGGAAAACTGACCTCATCAAAAACGAATCAGCGGACGTCCGACTGTCTCGCCAGGCCACGGTATCGAACCGATAATCGCAACGAGAGCCAGACCGAAGAAGATAGTCGCCATGACGTGCTTGCTCCGATCGGTTGACGCCTTTCGCACCTTAACGCGGCCGATGTGCGCGAGCCCAATGCCGACGATCATCCCGGCGATGTGCTCCACACTCCAGAATCGCAGGCTGGCGTTCGTCATCGCGCCGGCGAAATCCTGGAACGCGGCCTTGGTAAAGGGGCTGAGGAACGCGTAGAGCCCCAGCCCGACGAGGAACTGCGTGTCGAGCGTGATGATGAAGATCGTTCCCCACATCTCGTCTGTCCCCGTCCAAGGTCGTCTTCCGCTGGCGCCACTGATCGAGAGGACCCATGCGGCCGCGCCGCTGACGAGTATTGCCCAGCGCAACAGCGAATGAAGCCAGAGCGCCGATGAATAAACCATAAGAGTGGATTATTGCGAGTCGCGTTAGAGTAAACAGAAAGGGATCAGCGTCTACCAAGCTCCGCATACAAGCCGTCAATCGACGGGATCCTCGGCGCCCACCCGATGTCGTCGGTCTTGAGCTGCATCAGCAGTTGATCCTTGGGAACGCCCTTACGAACGAGTTCGGTCGCGCGATCGACCACCGTGTTGAACTTCGTCGCGTACGCTTGAACCTCGGCTTTCGTCAGCACGGGCCCGTTTCCGGGAATCGCGGCATCGAAATCGAGCTTGAGTATCTCTTGAAAGACTTGCTTCCATTCAAGCGCGCTACCGCCGCCGGCATAATCGATGAGCGGACCTTGTCCACCGGTCGTCAGCGCGTCACTCAACGCGACAACTTTCAAATCCGGAAAGTAAACGATACTGTCGCCGCTCGTGTGCGAGCGCCCGAAATGCTTCACTTCGACGGTCACACCACCGAGTCTGACGACGTATTCCTTGTCGTACGTGATGCTGGGCATGGCCGCATGCGCGTTGAAACTAGGGGACTGATACGTTTCGAGGTTCTTCGCGAGATTCGCGTGACCCACGACCTGCGCGCCGGCTTCGAGAAACTTCGCGTTGTTGCCCGTGTGATCGGCGTGGTGGTGCGTGACGATGACGAACTTCACAGGCTTGTCAGTCACGGTTTTGATCTGGTCGATCAGTCCGGAGTAGTTCTGGTCACCCGGCAGCTTGCCGTCGACGAGGATTACGCCATCGTTCGTGACGCGGACCAGGGAGTTTGCGCCGGCTCCGGTCACTATATACAAGCCGGGCTTCACTGGTTGAATCGGTGGGATCGCCTGCCCACCTCGGCCTGCCTGCGCGAAGACAACCAAGGGCAATACCGCCATGGCGGTTACAAGTGAAAGTATTTTCATACGCCGAAGCTTTTAACACATTCGAAGGTCCCCAAAAACACAAAACATGACACATAGCAAGTAACGATGTTTCGGACGCGATGAGAGATGAAAGTCAGAAAACGGCTGTATCAATTCGGTGAACACTTCACGAGGGGGCAATGGCAGCAACTTGTCGGGTCTTGCTCCTGCTGTCTTACCATTCCGCACGCCGTCAAGGACGTACCTATGCGAATCCGAAGAATTTCCCGAAGCCTCCGGTTTGATTCGAGGATTTCAGCGCGGCACTTGAAAATTGTGACGCAGCGACAGCGCGCTCGATGGGGGTAGACGTAGCTCGTTCCGCGCCATTCCTTCGCATCACGGACCCTCCGTTACCCTAAAGACCAGACTGCCGGTTTTGCAACACTTCCGCCTGAGCCAGATTGATTTCTACTCGAGACTGAATTCCATTCGAACTGTTCCTGGGACTGCCGTTTTGCCGGACTGGCGTTCTGTAAGAAACACGCGCTCCGGTGCAATTTCGGTGTTCAGGAGGATTGCTGCCTGTACGACATCTGCCCGGCTGCGGGCCAGCTGGGTTCGCTGGTCGGGTGTCGGGTTAAAGCGGGACCGCAGTTCTTTTTCCAGGAACGCAGCGTGAGGACCGACGACATCCGCTTCTGGCGAACCGCTTGGAGGGAAAACGGGAGCGTTACCGAACTGTTGCTGGTACAGCTGAGTGAGGGCGGTCAGTCGCTGGTCCTGAGTCACCACGGGGGTGGTGTCGGACGCGGACAAGAGAGGTGCAAGAGCGGCATCGAGCCGGCTGTGGGCGAGCGCCTCATCGTCTTCGGCGGAAACGGTCTGCAACGGTATGTCCAGCCGGAGTTGAGGCCGTTCAATCAAACCTTTTGCTAATGTCGCGAGCTTGTCCTTCTGATCCGGTGCGAGTGTCGCCGAACCGGGGCTGAAGTCGACGAAAGCGATTTCTTCCCCGCGTCCAAATAATGACCCGATCAGATGGAAGGGCGCCGTAACAGCCTTTTCCATTAGACCAACGAAGGCCTTCCAGACAATCGGTCCGATGCGGAACTCCGGATCATCCAGGCTTCCGCTGACCGGCAGACTAATGTCTATAATGCCGTGCCGATCTTTCAGCAGCGCGGCTGCCAGCCGGACCGGCAGAGGTACCTTATCTTTGCTCTCAGTTGCCGCACCAAATTCCAGCTGATCCAGCACGATGTGATGTTGTGCGTCAAGTTTCCGGTTTTCGACCTTGTAGTGCAGTTCAGTGGTGAACTTTCCCTTGCGGATGCTGTATCCGGCGTATTTGCCCGAATACGGATTAAAGGTGGTGAGCTCCATGTTGTGAAAGTTCGCCGCCACATCCGTGAATAACGCCGCGGATAACAGATTGACGCGGCCGGAAATATCTACCGGAGCGTATCGATCGACCGTTCCCGATAATTTCACCTCCGCCCGCGACGCTTCATCCGACGACAAGCCGGAAGCGCCGCCGGTCAGCCCGAAAATCGCAGCCGAGAAGTTCGGTTCGACGGAATGGTCGGAAAAATCGGCGCTGCCTTCCCGGATCAGCACCGAACGGATGCGCACCGGCATCGGCTTTGCCGCTGCAACAGCCGGCGAGGTGTTCGCTTTTGCGGTACGGACGGACCCGGACGGGGACGGGAAGAGTTAGTGCCGTCGCGATGTTCAGTGTTCTTTCTTCCGAGATGATCACCCTCGCATACGGCTGCCGCGCCTCAACCTGCTGGATCTCCAGCCGGTCAGGATTCTGCGAGTATGCGATCCCTTTTATTTGCAGGGATTCCCAATTCATCAGGCTCTGAGTCGATGTGTTGTCGTGGATGCCGGCACTCTTGATCGCGAGATCCCCGGCCAGTTCCAGATGTGGCGGATTGCCGGGCGATGTTTCGCTTGTCTTCAGTGCTCCTTTGAGCGAGAGCTTGCCGCTGGTAAGTTGCAGGGCAGTGGACTGCGCCAGATACGGCTGGAATGGCGGCAACTCGAAATCGGCAACATCGACCTCCAGATTGGACGCCATTGGTACAAAGCTGATGTCGCCGCGAGCCGTAATTCGACCGGCGGCGCCCGATGCCGCATTCAGGTCTACCTTCATTACCGTGCCCGATTGCGTGGAATAACCCGACACCGTCACGTCGATCGGCGCAATATTCAACCTGGCTGCGGGTTCCACCGTGCGGTCTTCCGCTTCGATCGACGCGGCTCGAATGGCCAGCGTGCCAACGCTCGCCGACCAATCCGCCGGATTTTCCGTCGCCGGTGTACGTGACGAATCGCCGCCAGTAAGGCTTGCCAGATTGAGTCTGCCATCCGTGTCACGCCAGACGTTGAGTTTCGGCTTCTCGATCTGGATGCCGTCAACGGTGATCTTTCGCTCCTGCAGGGCCAGTGATGTCCGAGTCAGTTCGACGGCCGGCAGACTGATCCACGGCGCACTCTCCTTTGCACCTTTCGGCCCGATCACGACGTCATGCAGTTTCGCTGTCGGAAGGCCGACGTTCAAAAGCAGCTTGTCGCCAAATGAAGCCCGGTAATCACCTTGCAAGTCGAGTGAACCCGAGCGTAAATCGAAGCTCAGCGAATCGCCTAAATAAGAAGTTATGGTCGTCGCTTTCAGGCTGCCGATCTGGAAACGTCCGCTCGACCCCAGCGGCTGAATCGAAAATTGGCCGGACCAGGCGACATGTTCGCCGGCAAGCGTGGTCGCCTCGAAGCTGTACGCATTCTGAAAATCCGGCGAAGTACGAAAGTCCGTCAACGTGAACTCTATTGGTGCCAGTGTTGTTGTGAATGGCGTGCTGCGGAGGCGATCGCGATCCTGAAAACCGATATGGCCGTCCCGAACAGACAAAGTAGCGATGCGCACCGGGGGTATACGCAAAGGCCCCTCAGCTTCATGCGCCGTTCCGGTTGCCGGGTGAAGCTTAGAGAGGTTCAGCGACCCGTCTTCCGCGATCAGGATATTGAGACTCGGCCGGTCCAGACGGACTTCTGCGAACGTCCAGGCGCGATAGACGATCGAACTGATCTGAGCATCGATGCGAAGAAAGTCGAAACTCGCGATCGGTGTATTGTCGGTTTCAGTACAGGAAAACCCAGAGATTTCAGCTGCCAGCGTAAACGGATTGAAGCGTATGTCCTTGATAACGACCTGCCGATGCAGATCCTCGACGACATATTTCTCAATCGCCGCCCTGGCCACATACGGCACGAGCCAGAATCCGACGGCGGCATAAATCGCAAGCAGCAGAGCCAACGCAATAACGAGCCGCTGGTACAGACGCAAGAACTGTCCGACACGATTAACCATCAACCGAGTCATTTTCCACTCAACTCCTGTCCGGAACGGAATCGGCATGAGATTTTCGCATTATCGGAGGCCAGGAGGGAAGACGTCGCCCGAATGTATCCTTCCTCGAACCGGCAGGGGCCAGATTTATTCGCCGACGGTAAGACCCGAACAACTGGCGCGCGAAAGCAGTTCATGAGCGGTGTCGGTTTTCGGAAGGTGGGCGGCAATGACATGGTCGATCCTCCGGCGTGGCAGGACATGTATTGCAGCGGGGAAGAGAGCTCCACTTGCGCATCGCGGCCGCCGATCTTCGCGAGCGCCATGCAGAGACCTGCGATCGTCGGATCGTGAGAATAGAGCCGCCGTCCTTTCGCAAGGAACGAGTCCATGAAGGAATTGTGAATCGAACTTTCGACGGTCTTGCGGAACTCGGCTCGCGGCATCGGAAACGCATGGACGTTGACGCCGTCCCGTACAAGCCGATTTCGGATAGCTATTTAACGCTCCAGATCGCTATCGACGCGCCATCTGTCAATGCTTTGGCATCCTCACCGCCAGATCGAGCTCGTTCGAACAGTTTGATTGATCTCCTCGGCAAGAACGACGACGCTGCGCTCGAGAAAATTGAGGTGATTCCGAACGCTGCGCTGCACGGATATGACGTGGGTCTTCAGGCGGCTTCGTTCAAGTTCGAGCATACTCAACATTTCTCGCTGCCGGGCCTTCAATGCCTGTAACTGTTCGACTACATTCAAAGGGATTGGCCGTACTTCAGGTTGAACCAGCTCTGCAAAGTGTGCCAGCAGTTCCGCGTGATTCCGCTCTCGCCGTGCCACTCCGATCGCCTTCGCGAAGTCGCGTACACTGCGTTGCGAGACAAAGGCCAGAGGCAAACCGGTCACCGCCAGAGTGCCGGCAACCGGAAGTTCAACTCCACCCTGCGTCTCGAGCACAACAATTTCTGGTTGAACACCCGCCAGGACATCGGCGATTTCGCAGATACCGGAATCACTCGTGTTCGCAAACCACTTTTGGCCCGCGGGCCGCACTGCGACCTGAAGCGTGCCATGATCGATATCGAGCCCTGCAAATACTCCTCTATTCATCTCAGAGGTTCCTTTCGCGTCACAGTCGAGCAAATTCGTTGCCAAAAGTCTGAATCAAAATGCTGGACCCAAAGCACACTGGATTGACTGAAAACCCATTGCTTAAGCCATCGGTGCACGGTCTGCGCGCACCGGTCATGAGGCCGTTTCAAGACGGAAAATTGACACCAGCTGCTTCACCAGGGCTGTGCTCGTGGGCCGCCACCCACTGGGTTATGCTTTCAGTGCGCTTTTAGCCTTATGGCCTGTCGGCCGCGTCACCCGCGCCGACTGAGTCGAAACCAAGCGTCCCCAATCATGTGCACCTCCTTTGATTTGCGGTTACCTGAACGGTCGGAGTTTTAAGCGCGAGTAAGCGGAACCGAGCGAATCTCCGAGTTGGCGGTTGGAAAATAGCGGAGCTGCGTACGCGTGGCCCCCTTGCCGATCGGAAAATCGATTTGCCGACCGGCAGGCGCCGCGTTCCGACCGGAAAACGATTTTGGGAATCGGAGGCTGTCTGTCCGAATCAGAAAGTCGTTTGTTGAAACCGGCATGCGGCGCTTGCTGACTCGAAAAACGTGTTTTCGATCGGCAATCCATGCCTCCTGACACGCAGTCATAGCCCAGCCGGGTCAATCGATGTTTCCGGCGGCAAGGCTGACAATGGTCCGCGCTAACTCGTTTGGATCATTTCGAACCAGTCTAAGCCGCGGTCTTGATAGACTCCTTGGCTTTTCGCACCACGTTAACGACTACGGGTATGGTCGTCACCGCTCCGATCGTCAGCAGCACCCAACCTACGCTCTTCCGCTGGCGGCGATTCAATCTATCCGCCAGGATCAACCCGAGTCCGGCGCCGAAGGCGGCCCGAGTGCCAGCAATGAATCCAATCTCAGGAATTCTCAATGAAACGCTTCGCATAAAAGGCTCCTTTGTTGACTGTAGCACCGGTTTTTGAGCCACGCATCTGCTCCTCTGTTTACGCTCTTAAAAATTCGGGAACAGTGAGGAAATGGTCGCGCACCCACTTCCTGACCGCAAAACCGTCTAACATCATAGGAGAAGAAACCAATGCGCCGTCGTCAGAATAGTCGGATGGCAGCGGCTTTGGTCACCATTATGCTGTTCATCACCGCGGCTCCCGCGATAATGGCGACACCGACTGCACATCATTACCCAAAACGTCATCGTCACAACAAACTGCATCAGGCCGGGTGGGCCGGAGCTGGTTTCACCGCGGGCCATCTAGCGGGCCCGGCGGGAAGCGCCGTCGTGGGCGCCGCGAAATACCGGCACGACTTGAGGGCCGGGGGCCGCAAACGCACGCATGCCATCGCGAAAATCAGTGCGCCGATTGCCGCAGGCGCGGTTGCGGGACCGCCGGGCGTCGTCGGCTATGAGGTGATCGACCATCGCAACTGGATCAAGCGGCACATCCTTCACCGGAAAAAGTAAAAGGCACCTCGAGCAACTGCTAATAGGAGCGCGCCGCCCGAAGGCGCTCTCCTATTACCATGAGTTCCAAACCTTTCAGGATTTGCTTCATTTATCGGAAGTAGTGTCCGGATGGCCACTGCAGCTGAGGGCGGAACTCCGTTTTGTTTATGGACCGGGCGGTTTGTTACTCGACCGGACTAGGGTCTACTGTTCACTTGGAATCAAGAAAAGTGACGCGCTCATAGAGCGCCCTGCGTTGGCGATGAGGAGGATGATAAGATCGGCAGCACGATTAAATGACCGCCAGACGGAATCTGCAAATGATCGCTGCCGTGCTGCTCGTCGGTAGCATATTCCTCAATATCTGGGGCTTTCAGAAATCGGTGTCGGCCGGTCCGCCACGGAATTCCGACGAGCTCGTAGTGGCTGAGGAAGAGTATCAACACGTCCGGCAGAGATTACTCGACCTGCACTACTACAACGGTTTCGTTTCGTATGTGACGAATCGTGATCTGAATCGTACTCCCTTTACCGACGAGGACTTCAGGAGATGGTATCAGGCGCAATACACGCTGGTTCCCTGGATTCTCCTGCACGATGGCGCTGGCGAATCAGGTCCTAAGCTGAATGTGAAAACGCCGTATGTGATCGGAGACTTCTGGGATGGCCCACCCTTCGATATCCCCCCGGATCTCGAGAACATCTACCATTCGGGACACCTCATACTGTTTCGTAGAATGACGCCGCAGTGAGTTTCCAGACATCAGCCATCTTCGCAGCAGCCTTCGTCGTTGCGACAGTAATTGGTTACGCACTTGTCGAATGGCTCTTACCCGCCGGGCTGTCCCGTCGGTTCACCTGGGTTTTCGCGCCGGGTCTCGGCACCGGCGTGTGCTCATTCATCTTTTTCGTTTTTCGTCGGCCGCTGGTCACCGTCGAAATGATTTTGCTGATCGCTGCGGCCTGGATGGTCTACCGCCGTGGGCGAATTCAAGCGCTCTTTCCTGGCTCCCGGCAGTTTCCCGCTCTTGGACTGATCTTTTCTGCTGCTCTCGGCCTGGTGATATCCATCCAGTTTTTTGCAATGGACCGGAGCCCTCACGGGGGGTGGGACGGATGGGCGATCTGGAACACGCATGCTCGATTGCTGGCCCGCGCGGGAAGGAACTGGGAAGATCTGATGCCGTACACGTTCCAGGGAGACTATCCGCTGCTCGTTCCGGCCTCGGTTGCTCGTCTCTGGCGGTATGCGCATCAGGACGTACCCGAAGCTGGAGCGCTCGTCGGCATTCTTTTCGGGGTGTCCGGTATCGCGGTCCTGACGGCAGTACTTTCCGAATTGCGCGGCGCCTCGACCGGAATGGTCATGGGCCTCATGCTCACTGGTACTCCGCTCTATCTGAGTCTCATGACGGCGCAGTACGCCGACGTACCACTGTCCTTTTTTATTCTGTCGGCACTGTCTCTCATTTGCCTCCAGTTTGAACGGAAACCGGAGAGCCGGTCCATGCTGTGTCTTGCTGGTTTCGCAGCGGGTTGCGCCGCATGGACCAAGAATGAAGGGCTTCTTTTCGTTGCGGCCGTTGGCGCAGTGCTTCTGGCGCCGGTTATACGGAGGCAATCCAAGATGTCGGCCCGGTTTTTGCCGTTTATGGCGGGCCTGCTGATACCTTTGGCGATCATCGTTTATTTCAAGTGGACCGTGCCCGTCCAAGACTATCTGGTTGCGGACCAGAAACTCGACGCCTTAGTTTTTCGGATCAGAGACGTCGAACGATACGTCCTGATTGCGAAATCTATGCTGAAAACGCTTTGGACGTTCGGCCAGTGGCCGATTATCACGCCGTTTGTTCCGCTGCTGTTGTGGATGGCGTTGCGAGGATTTAACCGACAGGCGCTTCAGAGTTCAGGCTGGCGCGTCTCATGTGCGGTTCTGGCCATGGTGTTCCTGGGCTATGGCGTCGTGTATCTGATTTCTCCGATCGAACTCTCCGTCCATCTTCATTCATCGTCCGACCGTCTGGTGCTTCAACTATGGCCCTCGTTCCTCTTATTGCTAGGATGGTGTTGCAAAGATTCTTAACAGCTAAAAGATCGTGCCGTAATACCGCCCCATCCAATAGGGAAGAATATAGTCGATCCCAGCGGTCTCGATTGTGCCGGCGCCTTGCCCTACGAGCAGGAACGGACTTCGCTGCCAAAGGAAGTCGGTGCGCGGCCGATCCACGATTGGGACGGGGGCACAAGCAATGTCCGGTGAGCCACACGCAGGATAGACACCCCTCAAGTCGATAGGCAAGTCCCGGCGCGGACGTAACAACCATTCTTCGAGCATTTCCCGAGTATCCGCGTCACGAGCATCATTGGGCCCACTAAGCGCACGATCGATCATGTTGAAGAAAGCATTTTTGTGATCGTCGGTATGGCGCCGCAGGATATCGTAGGCCTGACGGTAAATCCCGTTAAAAGAACTGCTCTCCAGACGAATCAGGTTGAACAAATTGATGGAGTCGAGGTTGAATTTGAAGTAACTGTTGTTGTCCAGCACTTCGATGGAAATCGGCGCGATCACCAATGGCGAAAAAAATAACCGGTTGAGATCGTAGGAAGTCGAAAATCGAGACGAATTGACGTGGCGGCCTACCTGCAAAAGGCTCAACTGCTGATCTTCACGCCCAATAAACGTTGTGCTGATCGAGCCGTCAGGCATCCTGACCAACCAGCTGTGTCCACGCAGAAAGTCGAGTAAGAGGGTGGTCAGGGCCGCGATCCGAGGCCGCACGTCGGGGGGTACCTGGGGATCGTTAACTAAATCGTATGCCACTCCCAGTCCGAAGAATACACCCGAGTACTGATCGCGCGAAGTGCCGCCGATCCAGACCCACCCAAATTCTGTGTTTTGAAAAACGCCATGCGATCCTTCTTCCTGGATGATCGCTTGTGCGTAGGGGGATGTCATAGGGATAAGACATCGCGAGAGCAGGTTCGTTCCGGTGACGTCCAACAGCGATTCAAGTCCGGCCAGGGCCGCCCTGACGTTGTCCAAGGCGTCCGACGAACCGGTGACCTTGTAACGGAACGCCTCCGCTGCCAGATAATGCCCTGTCCAGGTCGCCGAATCACCACAGTGCGTGTAACCGATGATCTCTTCGCTATCCGGCGCGGCGAAGATTGGATCCAGGATGGTACCGAATGGCATATGGCGCGCTCGGATGTTTTGCGAGATAGCAATCGCGTCGTCCTCTGAAGCCCGGGCGGAGCCGGCAAAGACGATGAACGAACAACACAGAACAGCGACACTGATGGCAAACCCCTTTGCTGTCATGTTGACCAGGCCTCATCACTAAGAAATTAGGAAATTATTAGGATGCTGTCATGGGGGCCACGAGAATTCAAGCCTTTCGACGGTCCGTTCCACGGTCCGTGGCGAACTCCAAATGATGGGCAGCCGAGGCTATGCGGTCAACATGGCTTTTAAGCCGCATCTGTAGGTGACGTAAGGTCTGTTCGCGTTTTCGGAGCAGACCTGTTACGAGCTGCCTGCATTGCTCTTGAATGAGTCAGGAGCTACTTTGTCCCCTTCTTACGAATGAGTTCGGATTTGCGGCGTCCGCTTCGCCGGCTCCCCAGTCGATGACGTCCCGTTGACCTCTGAACATCCAACTGTAGCCGCCCGGCGGGTTCGTGAGGAGCTCCCACCAGTTTTCATCAAGGTCCGAGAAATAAAAGCTGTACGTCCCGTGCTGATCGAGTGGCTTTGTCACCCGGCCGATCCCCCACGTCTCGCGCTGGGCGACGATGGTTGCATACGCCCGGTCCACCTCCTCGCGTGTCGCAACATCCAGGCCGTTGTGGTTGAGCAGCGGCATTGGCGGTTTATTTTTACCCGTCTGAACGCAGGCAATCGCAAAGCTGCAGTTCAGTCGGATCCACATCGAGGTGTCACTCGTCCGCACGACCTCGAGGCCAAGAAAGCGTTCGTAGAACTCTCGCGTTTTCTCGAGATCGCGGCACTCCAGAGTGCCGTGGGATAGCATAGCAATCTGAAGGACCGGAGCCGGTTTCGGTGCCCCCTGATGTTCGTTGATCATTTTTGCGTCACCTGAATTCGCAGTTTTGCTGGCCACTATACCGCACCTCGTCCAGCAAACACTGGATGACTTTCTGTCGCTGAAGGGCTGAACGAAATTTGCTTGCACACGCTCGTACGGGTGCCTTGACCAAGCACTTTATTACCGGTGATGGGCTTTTGCGATTTCGCGCCTAACGCGTTCACCGGCGCCGAGCCAGTGGTCACGGAAGCGGAATATACTGGCGCATGCCGCGTTTGGGTGGTTGTTTGACCAAGTTGATCCTGTTGGCTGTTGGCGCCTTAATTTTCGTATGGGCCTTCACGGTAGCGCTCCACCCATGGGCGCTGCACATCGGCGGACGCTCGACGCCGCTGCTTTACTGGCACGGGACCGGTACCGTGCTGGCCAAGAGCGGTAGGACATATCCGCTATACTTATCGTTTTTTCCTGGGAGGCCTGGCGGCATCTCTGGCGGAGGCCGCTGGGAGGGCAAGCTCATAAGTGGGCGCCTGACCGGGACCGGCTGGTTGTGCATCGCCCCGGGCCAAGTCGAGCGGATGAACTTGAACGGCACCATGTATGGCGGGTTTCTAAGCACTGCAGAGAGCCTGTTCGAATTCCGGCTTCTGGAGTGGAGAAGTCCATTTGCGATCAACCCTCTGCGCCGCGGCTTCTTCGACCTGGGAGGACGCTTCCGCGGACCGCAACTGGTGATGGACAGCCCGCGGGAACAGGGAATTCCATTCAACTCTAAACTCTTCATCGACAACGCGACAGTGACGCTGAGCTGGGCAAGCTACCAGGAGTTCGAGTCCGTCTGCCGAACTAGTGGAACCAGCAACCGGCGGTAGTGCTGATTTAAACAGTTCGGCTAATGTGTGTTGCGATTTGTTTATTCTCGGACCCGATCAGGCCTGCCAGTAAAAGAAAAGCCGGCCAGAGGTGCAGATAAAGTCGTGGCAGGGAGGAATTCAAATGCCATTCCAAATCCATCGGCGTGATTACATAAATGGCGCAATAACCTGCGAAGACGATCGTGCAAATGAAGACTCCCTGAAGCCAGCCGGTATTGAGGAGCGTGCGCCGATCGAGTCGCTGTAACAGGGCGTATGCGATCACGAGCAAGATTGGATTCACGATCCAGGCGCCGAAAGACCAGAAGCCATCGGACACGTTAAACAGCACTGTCAGGTAACGTCCAGGGTTCAGGAGTTTGTCAACCATTTCACCATAGTGCCTGCCGCCGAAAATGGCGCTTGGCGGTGCGACGACGCGCTTGAACCATAAGACCATTGCGAGGGGCAACGCAGTTCCCGCCAGAAAGGCAGCGAAACGGCGCAGCGCATCGCGGCCTTTCCAGACGACCGGTATCAGCAATGCAAGCGATGTGGCGCCGACGAAGAGCAGGCCTTCATTTTTTGTCCAGCTTGCACAGCCGGCGGTGAATCCCGCCAGCACCAGCACCCCTGTGTTCTCCGGCTCTTCAAGAGCCTGAATACATATCAACGCAATAGTAGCCAGAACGTATAGCGACATGGGAATGTCGGCGGACCCGGAAGTAGCGTAGTCGACATAAAACGGAGTACCGAGCAAGGTCAAGCCGAACAGCGCTGCGCGACTGGCACCGCGAAAGTAAGCAAGCGTGCTGGTAAGCACTCCCACTGTTGCGAGTGCGTAAAGCACGCCGAGGATGCCGCCGGCGTCTGGTACTTCCCGTCCCATGTATCGCCAGAGACGAGCGGTTGTTGCAGCTGTCAGGAGCGGATAGTCGGGATGAAAGGTATTCACAATGGTGTGCGGCCATGCCGGCCCATCCCGGTAAAGATAGCGAGCATGACTGTTCCAGATTGCGATAGCGTCCCAATCACCGTACGGTGAACGTTCCACTCGAATGATCCAATAGGACAGTGCCATGCCCAATCCGCAGGCCAGCAGGAGATAAACAGTATGTGGCCGCCACCTCGCGATCGACACAAGTGATTGCGCCGGTTTCCTGAACTCGAACCACGCCACAGCTAAAATGATCAGCAGTCCGCCTTCAATTACGAATACAGGACGTCGGAAAGCGATGAAGATCATCGAGCACAAACCGATTCCGACGGCTGGGGCAAAGGCGATTGGCAGGCTGCTGCTGCGCTGATTCGGCCACAGAAGCGTGGTGATGAAATACCCCAGCAAAAGCGCAACGATGATTCCGGCCAGAGCGAGGATCATTGGGAGGAGAGTTTCTTGACGAGGACCAGCCCATTCATCGAGTCGTATACTTTGACGAAACCGTCCGGAGTTTGAATAGGTGTGGCGGTCCTTGTGCCGTCAACGAGGACATAAGGAGTGCTTAGAGTATTCTGCAGGACATTCCAGGGAATCATGACGTAGCGAACAAGCGCCCATTGCTGATCGTCAACCGCTGTTATTCGATTACCCTGCCGATTTCCAAGGAGAAGCTGGGCGGGCACATAGCCGACATCGCCACGCCAGTATCCTGCCTTCATCAGGGCGTCCCGCACAAATCTCAATCGGTCTTCTAAAACAACCACATCATCGGCTTCACGTGGCTTGACCCAGCGGAGGGTCTGAGTCAGCTGCCACAAGTTCACAAATGCGACGGCGACAATAGCGGCGGACAACAAAAATCGACCTCGAGCAATCATCGGCAGGCATACTCTACCATGTGCGGACAGCCGCCCCAACCCGCTTCAATCCTGAATTTCGGGCACGCCCGCACTTCTCAGGAGGCGTGGGTTATTCTATTTGTCCGGAAGGGCGATCCTATCCGCAACCAGGCTCGTTGAAAATCGCTGGAGCGTTGCTCCGGCACCTGTTCGTGCGACCGCGTGACGAATTCCTAGCGTGCCTTAACTCTGCGCGCAAGTTTTGAATTGGCAATCTGCCTGCTAACCAAGTTGTCGAGTCTCACGTGACAACCGATCGAAAAACTAGATGGGTATTGGCAATCGCTTTGTTTGCAGCGGTTTTCGCTATCGTTGTGATCATTGCCGCGCGTTTCATTGCGGCGCATTTCGAACCATACATCCGGGAACAAGCCATTTTGTACCTGGAGAAAAGGTTCGATAGCGACGTCGAGCTTGCTTCCTTGCGCGTTTATTTGCCGCACCTCTCGCCACTCAAATTGGTGCTGAGCCGAGGACGCGGCGCTATGGCGCGGGTTGAAGGCGAGGGGGTTTCGCTGCATCACAAGGGGTCGGAAAGCCGTTTGCCGCTGTTCGTGATGAAGAGCTTCGCTTTTGATGTCGACCTGGGCAATCTGTTTGATACCCAAAAAGTCGTTCGCTCGGTTGCAATCGACGGCATGGAAATCAACATCCCACCGAAGGATAAGCGGCCCGACTTCCACTCGGGCGAGGACCACCCCGACACCGGAGTCGTCATCGAAGACGTTCTGATAACAAATTCCCGATTAATGATTTTACCGCGAGAAAAGGACAAGTCACCGCTTCGGTTCGATCTTCATCGCGTGCATCTCGAGTCTGCCGGTACGAGCGTCGCAATGAAGTACGACGCCACCCTCACAAATGCCAGGCCGCCGGGTGAAATCCAAAGCCAGGGAAGCTTCGGGCCTTGGGCCGCAACGGAACCGGGCGATACGCCGTTGGCGGGAGAATACGATTTCAAGGACGCCGACCTTGGAGTCTTCGATGCCATAGGGGGGATACTCCATTCGACAGGAAAATTCGAAGGCAACCTCGACTCGATTCACGTGCGCGGCGAGGCCTCCGTGCCGAACTTCCGTTTGAAATCCGCCGGCAATCCGGTTCACCTCGCGACTCAGTTTGAGGTCCTGGTCGACGGCACGAATGGAAACACGATCTTGAAACCTGTGACCGGCAGGATCGGCACGACGCCCTTTATCACCAGTGGTGCCGTCATTAAAAACGAGAAGAGCGACCGCCGCAGGATCAATCTTGAGGTAACGATTCCCAGGGGGAACATTCGTGACCTCCTCCGTCTTGCCATGAAAGGTTCGCCCTTCATGGAGGGCGCCGTCTTGCTTAAAGCCAGGATCGACATTCCGCCGTTCAGCGGAAGAGTGAAAGAAAAGCTCCTTCTTGATGGCAATTTTGAAATCTCGCAAGCACGATTTCTCGAGTCGGAAATCCAGGACAAGATCGATAACTTCAGCAGGCGCGGCCAGGGCGAGCCGAAGAATCCGGAAATCGTGGATATACCGTCGGGGTTAGCAGGTTCTTTCAACCTGATGAATCAGATCATCACCTTCCGGTCCCTTTCGTTCGCAGTGCCTGGGGCCGGCGTAGATCTTACGGGTCGCTACGATCTGGACAAAGATGATCTTGATTTTCACGGAACGCTCAAGTTGCAGGCAAAGGTTTCTCAAACCTTCACGGGATGGAAACGATGGGCCTTGAAACCAGCGGACCCGTTTTTCGCGAAACAGGGTGCCGGAACATTGATCCACATCCAGGTCACCGGTACATCAAAAGACCCTCAGTTTGGCCGCGATCGCGGGAAGAAGGATAGCGAGGCCGCCATTCAACCTGCAAAGAAGCCGTGAGGGGTACGGATTCGCGGCGTCGTGGATTGACTTATCATATCGCGTTGCATGGTCAAGATGTCAAGGTCGTCGAGGAGATAGTAGGCATCGTCGCCGATGCCACTCAGCGGATGCATCTCTTGCATCGGACTGCTGGTGCAGAGGGCGCGACAGTGTCAATCGGCGATGCGTGTGTCGCCAGTGTCTTACACATCTGACGATGTTCCAGGATAACTACGAACTGCTATTAAATAGCGCGACTGCTGGAGTCGATCCGCGCAGCGATGTGTTGGGACGGCAACTCCCCGCCTGACTCAGGCGGGGAATGGGTCAACGCGTTGCAGCCAAACCAAGTGTACATCGCATCCACTAGATTCAAACCTTTACGGGGCGCTACTTTGCGGCTCCCCGTCCATTCTGTCTTGGACAAGTCCGATGTGGCGATGATCCAATCCGTCTGCTTCATTTGCGGCGTATCGCAGGATGTGTTGACATTCCATCGAGAGGGGCAAGTCTATTGGCGTTGAGACCTTTTGACGCCTGACCAGTCGGGCTTCGGCCAAATTCGTGATTTCGTTTGCCGGTACAGGCTGTTGCAAAAGGCGCCTTGACATGTTCGAGTCTTCCCGAAGCAGTCCCAATAAAAGGTGCTCCGACTCGATTGTCCGGGATCCAAACTCTCTGGCCTCAAAACGGGCAGAGAAAATGGCGCGCCTCGCGCGTTCCGTATATCGCTCAAACATAATTCCTCTTAAGACTAAGTCTGATCCACTTTGGCCTCGGATATATTTCGGCAACCTTCTCTCGTCGACTAGAAAAGGAATAGCCGAATCGTGAATTTTGGATGCAGATTCGGACATCTAGGGGCAAACTGCCGATCTCCTAAGGTAATTATCTGATTTGCACTGGATCTACTATGCGGCTAAGCTGTGCCGCGTATGAAACTCCTGACAACTATCGCCGCAGCCCTGTTTTTGTGCGCAGTGATGAGTCCCAGGTTGAGCGCACAGGCAGCTCCATCGAGCTACTCCGCATATACAGGAACGGATACTAAACCAATTCCGCCGGCGCCTGCGGTCGGGGCGGCGAACTCTGTCATTATCGATCCGACTTTCGGATCGCAGATTCTGAGAGTGACAGACGCCAATACGCAGGGTGGAGAATCCTTTATTTCGACGGATGCTGGAATTCATCGCGCGTGGAATGCAAACTCGACGGCGATCAAGCTCACGGGTCCGCATGGCGATGGTTATTGGCTGGAATTCGATCCCGGCACGTTCACGGTGGGCGACGGCTCGTCGTTTCCGGCTGTTCACCCGGTACCTTTTGGCGCGACATGGGAATGGTCGACTGTCGATCCCGACATCATCTATTTCCTGCACGGGAATCAAATTGCCAGATACAACAAATCGACGGGCGCGACGACGGACCTTGGCGGGCCTTCGAACGGGGATCCCGTGACCTATATGGCGGTCGTCGTGGGACAGGACAATTGGGTCTGTGCGGCCGCCGGACCAGGCGTTCAGGATTCGTACACCGAGATTTACTGTGTCAACCCGGTCAGTCCAGGCACGTACAAGTTCATCGATGTCTACAACCAGACGATCAATGGCGTTCCGCAAGGAGATCCCAATTGGCCCACATCGGCGCCGGGACAGATTATCGGCATTCACGGCGTCTCGGGCGGCACTGGAGCATCGTGGCTCGAGGTTACTTTTCACAAACAAAGCTGGGGCGCGAACGGCGGCGCCGTATTCGATCTCGGAACGAACACATGGTCGCTGGTGACGGCCGCGGACGGCTATTGGTCCGGTCACGTGTCGATGGGCAACGGGAAATATGTGAATTCGTCCGGCTCCACGAATGGACGCGACTCCCGCGGGATGGTTCTGCGGAATCCGGACAATCTGATGAACTCATCGAATTATCTGTTCACCGAACAACCGCCCGATACGTTGAATCAGTGGTGCGATGCCGATCACAACTCATGGCTCAATTCCATGACGAACCCGTCGGCTCCGATTCTGATTTCACGCTACACCGTCGTTGGGCCATGCGCGTTCGCCTGGTCAGGAGAAATCGACTTAGCTGCGGTTGATGGCTCCAACACGGTCTGGCGTTTCGCGCACGCCCACAATTCGAGCTGTTATTACGCGGAAGGCTTCGCGCAAATTTCCAATGATGGCAACTGGGCGATCTTTTCAAGTTCGTGGGACGGGACGCTGGGGCCGGATACAGCGTTCGGGT
The DNA here is from genome assembly GCA_963738025.1 of uncultured Acidobacteriota bacterium. Classification (GTDB taxonomy): domain Bacteria; phylum Acidobacteriota; class Terriglobia; order 20CM-2-55-15; family 20CM-2-55-15; genus 20CM-2-55-15. Next base: position 195,845 of record CAVTWA010000011.1, read on the forward strand.
GTTCGACGCGAATCGATACGTTCATTGTTCAACTGGCGACAGCCGAGAATGCGCACCGCCCCACCGCCACCGCCCGGACCAGTAATAGCCACAACCAAATTGCCGAACGCTACAGTGAGCAGGACCTATAGTGCCTTGGTGTCCGCGACTTCAGGCACGACGCCGTATCAGTGGACGATTAAGTCCGGCGCTCTGCCTGCCGGCCTGACGTTGGACGCAACTTCCGGGTCGATTGCGGGAAATCCGAGGGCAGCCGGAACGAGGACGTTCACGGTGCAAGTAACCGACGCGAATTCGCAGACGGCGACAGCGACGCTGACTCTGACGGTCGGCAAGCGGCATTAGCGAACTCTGATAATTGCCTGGTTCACTCCCCGAATAAATTGACGATCGAGGACTTTCTTCGTGAAGAGAATGAAAAGAAAAAGGGCGGTCGAATAGACCGCCCCTGATTTCAGACGGCGGCGATTATGCGGCGTCGCGAACGTTGGCTTTGACTTTCTCCATCATTTCGGGCGTCATCTGCCGGATTCCATGTTGCTTGGCGTGCTCCGCTGCCTTCTGAAGAACTTCCTGTTCGCTCGAGCCACGAATAACCTGAGTGCAGCCGCTCGACGGATCAACCTTTGCGCATTCGACGATCTTGGCCATGATTGTTCCTTTCATTGGAAGATTCGTCCAGTGTGTCACGCTTGAGTTCCCCTGCGCATGTCGACCTCGAAGAAAAATCTTGTCAGTCTGACGGAACCCAACACATAGGCGGGTAACTGACGCCGGACGTATAACAGTCGTCTCGAAAATGTAACAATTTTTTAACGCGTGGTAGGTATTTTCACGCGTCCCCCCGATGGTAAGGTGTCCGCTTTGTTTTCGATCGTTGTTCCTTTCCAGTCTGAATCAAATTGACATAACTCAGGGAGAGTTCGATGCACATGCCACAAATATGCCTTCAGGTTCGAAGGCTGCGCCCCGGCCCGGGTCGCGTTTCCGTTTCGACAGTTTTACTGATCGCAATCATTCTGTCCGGTTTACTTGTAACCCAACGCATGGATGCCACACCGCCGGCATCGGTGAATTTGTACACCTATGTCCGGGTCGGCCGTTTCAGCCTGCCCGAACCGACCCGTACCACGCCGCCTCCCAACAGTTTGCTCGCCCAGGAAGCTTCATCGGTTACCTATGACTGGGACACGGACTCGCTCTTCGTGGTCGGCGACGGCGGCACGTCGGTCGTTCAGGTAACGAAGACCGGCGCCCTCATCAACTCCATGACCCTGGCGCCTGGCAATAGTCCCCAGGGTACGGATTTTTTCGATACCGAAGGCATCACCTACATCGGCAACGGCCAGTTTGTCCTGGTGGAAGAGCGGGATCGCCAGGCGAACTTGTTCACTTACGTCGCGGGCGGGATACTGCACAGGGCAGACGCGAAGACCGTTAAGCTCGGGACAACGATTGGAAACATCGGACTCGAGGGCGTCTCCTATGATCCGATGACGTCGGGTTTCATTTTCGTCAAAGAAAAAGATCCCGAATCTATTTTTCAGACCGGCATCGATTTCAATGCTGGAACTGCAACCAACGGCTCACCCACCGCAACGGCTTCGACCAACCTGTTCGATCCAGCGCTGGCAGGTGTCGCGGACTTTTCTGATGTTTTCGCCCTGTCGAATTTACCATACCTCAGCGGTCAGCCCGACTCCAGTCACCTGCTCATCATCAGCCAGGAATCCGGCCAGATCATCAACATCGACCGGTCCGGCGTTGTTTCCAGCCGGCTGACGATTGTGGCCGATCCAGGCAGCGTGTTGAGCGTGCCGGACATGACGATGGAAGGCGTCACGATGGATCGCGACGGGATCCTTTACGTCGTCAACGAGAACGGTGGTGGTGACGCCAACCATCCGGAACTCTGGGTGTACGCTCATTCCGACGCTCCGGACCTCGCTCCAACCGCTGTCGTGTTGAACAATGCCGTCACTTCTATTCCAGAGAACACCAGCGTTGCCGCTCCGATCAAGCTCGCGGATATCGCCGTCACGGACGATGGATTGGGGAATAACCAGTTGAGCGTCAGCGGCCCCGATGCAGGGTTCTTCCAGATCATCGGCACGGGTTTGTATCTCAGAGCGGGCACGGCATTGAGTTCCATCGCCAAACCGAGCTATGCCATCACGGTCAACGTCGATGATGCGGCGGTGGGATCGACGCCGGACGCGAGCACGAACTACACATTGACGGTCACCGCGTCGAGCGGGGGAGCCTCGTCTCTCATCATTTCCGAAGTTGCACCATGGTCGAGCGGAAACAGCACGCTCGGAGCCGACTGGTTCGAAGTCACCAATATTGGCACCGCAACGCAAAACATTATCGGCTGGAAAATGGACGACGACTCCAATTCCTCAAGCCTTGCGGTGGCTTTGAACGGCATCGAAAACATCGCACCGGGCGAGTCTGTGATTTTCATCGAAAACGCCACTAGCAAGAAGAGTCAGTTCCTCACGCTCTGGTTCGGGGCGAATCCGCCTGCGAATCTTCAGGTTGGCTACTACTCCGGTTCAGGCGTTGGCCTCGGCACCGGGGGTGATGCGGTAAACCTGTTTGACAATACCGGCACGAAACGGGCTGGCGTGACATTCGGTACTTCAACAACGACGAGTCCGCTGAAGACCTTTGACAACGCGGCGGGGCTGAATAACGCTGCAATTTCGCTGTTGAGTGCCACCGGCGTCAATGGCGCCTTCTCGATTACCGACGGCACCTCCACGGCAATCGGCTCTCCCGGCACCATCGGCGCCCAGGCCGCGCCGGTCGTTGCCATCACGGCGACTGACGCGAATGCCGCCGAGGCTGGCAGCGATCCCGGCACGTTCCGGATTTCGCGCAGCGGCAGTCTGGTTGGCGCCCTCGCCGTCAACTATATAATTGCAGCCGGTACCGGTCGGGCAACAAGCGACGATTACACGCCGGCATTGACTGGCGTCGTCACCATCCCCGCGGGGCAATCCTTCGTGGACATCACGATTACGCCGGTTGACGACGCGGAGTTCGAAGGTCCGGAAACCCTGATGCTGACGCTGTTTGACACCGGAAGCTACGATGTCGGCTCGCCGTCCAGCGCGACCGTCACCATTGCGGATAACGATCCGCCGGACACCATGATTTCCAGCCGGCCGACCGATCCGGCGGCTGCAGCATTTGCGCAGTTCGCGTTCACGGGAAGCCAGCCGCTTTCCGCTATCGCACGGTTCGAGTGTTCGATTGACGGCAAATCGTTTACAACATGCAACAGTCCGGTGAGTTACAGCAACCTCGCCGACGGAACTCACACCTTCGCAGTGCAGGCGGTCGATGTTTCCGGCAACGCCGATCCGACGCCCGCGTCCTTCACGTGGACGGTGGACACGACGTCTCCCACCATCACGGTTGCTGCGAGCAAGGGTACCCTCTGGCCGGCGAACGGAAAGCTGGTACCCGACACGATCACCGGCACTGTTGTGGATGCGCTGTCCGGCGTGGATCCGAACACGGTGACTTTCAGAGTCGTGGATGAGTACGGCCAGCTTCAGCCCACCGGGCCAATCCCATTGGGAGCGGGCGGAAAATACTCGTTCAGCGTGTCATTGGAAGCCAGCCGGCTCGGGGACGATCACGATGGAAGGCGTTATGAAGTCATCGTGAGCGCAATGGACAAGGCGGGAAACGCCGTCTCGGCCTCCACGATCGTCACGGTACCGCACGATCAGGGAAATTAGGTCAAATACTGGCGCGATCTATGACCACGCGCTTTACCTGGGATCAAGGAAAAGCAGCTGTCAAGACAGAGACGCATGCAGCGGTGCGGGTGTCTCGTAGTCCCCGCCTAACTTAGGCGGGGACTGGACTGGTCGCACCAGACCGCGCCTGCAATCGATTAAGGTATTCCCAGCGTAACCCAGACATTCCAGCCCGAAGCGCGACTCCGGGCGCCGAATTCATAATAGGCTTTGACGTTCACATACCACGGATTATCGCTGTTCCCGAAGGAATGGCCAACTTGAGGCCCCACTGCGGATACCCGGGACTTGAAGGGACCCAAGACCGCGCCTGCTCCGCTGTCCGCGGTGAGCTGGTAATAAGAATAGCCAACGAGCCCGATATGCGTGGGCCGGGAGACGAAGTGGGAAGCGCCCCAGTCCAGGTGGGAATTGATGCCGTTCTGGTAATGTGTCGCGGGATTTTCAAAGTTGTAGGTAAAACCCAGCGCGGCGGAGAACTCATTCGTGTTGTCGAAGTAGGTGTAAGCTCCGCCCCCGTCTGCCGACCAATGGTGAAGCCCGATGTTGGCAATCCGGTTGACGTCGTAAGACCCTGTGGGCAGACCTTCCATCGTATAGATCATGTAGTTGTTGTTGCCGCTCTGCCATTTCAGCGTGGCGCTGGGATAGAGATCGCTGACTCCGACCAGAGTCTGGCGCCTGGCTGCCGAAAGAGCTGCTCCACCTGGCGCGGACAAGATCGCGCTCACTCCAGCTTCGGCAGGTCCAAAGCCGACTTGCAGACCAACGGCTGCCTGACCGCCCGCAATCGAAGAGGAAAACGTGTAGGTCGGTGTGATTTGCACGAGATCCGAGCGTGTTTCGAGGCCAGCAGTGATCTCGTCGCCGCGCCGGAATGACGTTCCGGCGCGGGCGGATGCCGATGGGTGACTGTACACGACGGGGAAAGCCCAGCCGGGCGTGGACTGGACCGCCACAAGACTGCCGAATTGCCCAGGCACCCAGAAACCAGCGCCACCCTCGTCTGCAAGCAGCGTCCGCGAAGCAATGCCAACCGACAGGACAAAGGTAAAGGCACAGTACTGCGAAATTCCGGATTCTCACCCCGAACTCCAATTCCCGGCGAACCCGGGCAAAAACTTTTGACGAAACGGTCAGGCAGAACGTGCAGGAAACTCCGTCGAGCTGCGAATGGGAAAGAGAAACCTCCGGTGACTTGACACAACGGCGATGCCAGCCACTATTGCAGGGAACGCCCAGGCCCAGTCCCCCAGATAATCGACCGCTGCCGCGGACACCACGCAGCCCGCCAGGAATCCGATCAAGAGATAGAGAGATTCACGTGGCCGACGCTCTGTGTCTTGGATCGACCCCGGCCGAGTTCGCCAGATCGCTTCCGCCAGCGCCAGAGAGACGTTGGTTAAATTGCCGGTCATCACTGCTGTTGAAGGTGCGCCGGGCATGGTCAAGCGCAAGAGAGCAAACTGACAGGCCATGGCGGATACCGCAATCATAGCGTCGATGGTCGCCATCAAACCATGAGGGTCGGCAGACGGTTTGGTGATGATGCTGAAAACGAACACCCCAGTGATCAGCAGAAACTGAATCAGGAGAAGCAGCCGCATCAAGCTGAGACCGCTCCTGCCCGAAGCCTGGGCAATCAGCCAGGTGCCGGCAACAGCGATCACAAAAACGGGAAGAGCCAGGATCTGGTCGGGATTTACTCGTCCGCCGCGCACCAGCAAAGCTGCCACAATGACGAAATTGCCGGTGATATGGGCGGTGAACATGCCCAGGGTCAGGTATCCCGTCAAATCGACCATACCGGAGATGACACTGAGCAAGATCGGAATCCACACTCTTTCCTGTCTCATATCCAAGTGCTGGTCACCATATCCCGACCCCCTGCAGGCGACACTCCGGCGCCGTCACTTTTCTTTGCAGCACGTATGTTTTGTGTGAAGAACCCGAATAAGTTTCAGAGCGGTTCCGGGGATTTCAGGACACTGCAGCGACTGGCCAGTGCAGCCGCGAGCACGCCGGTCATCGCCCAGGCAAGGGTGGGCTTTAGCGCGCGCGAGGCTTTTACCTCATTCACTGACTCCGGGACGTCTTCCACTAGCGCCATCGCGTCCCCTACATCGCGCAAGCGGTTCTTCGGATCTTTTTCCAGACACCGCCGCAGAAGCTTCCGCACTTGATGCGGTACCCGTTGCAAGTCCGGCTCCTTCAATGCCACTGCGGCAAGGGTATCGGTGAGAGTTTCCCCTTCGAACGGTCTGCGACCTGTAAGCATTTCGTAGAGAACCACGCCGAAAGCCCAGATGTCGGTGCGCTTGTCCACCGGTCTTCCTCGGGCCTGCTCGGGCGACATGCCGGCGGAGCCCCGGATCACTCCGGTTTCCGGGGCCGGCATGATGGTCGGCAAGTTGTCGGAAACACCGGATGAAGAGTCCACGACCTGGGCCAGGCCGAAATCCAGGATCTTGACTGTACCGTCGGGTTTGACCTTGATGTTGCCCGGCTTGAGGTCGCGACGGACGATACCCTTTTCGTGTGCGGCTTGAAGAGCGTCCGTTAATCTGCCGCGCGACGCGCAGTGCTTCGCCCAGTGGCAGCGGACCATTCGGCGACGCTCCCTCGACGAACTCCATCTGGGCCCCGCTTATACGCTTCCTACGAATTACAACTGCTGCTAGGATCTGCCGGTGGAGACACACGCGCTGAGATCGACGAGCACCGGATGCTGATCGCCGGGACCAGGCTTGGTCCGTATGAAATTCACTCCGTGCTGGGCAGCGGCGGGATGGGCGAGGTGTACAGGGCGCGTGACACGAGACTCGAGCGCGACGTCGCGATCAAGGTCCTGCCACCGCATCTGACACACGATGCTGACGCCCGCTCGCGATTGCGCCGCGAGGCGCTTGCCGCGGCCGCGCTCGATCATCCGTTCATCTGCAAGATTTTCGAGATCGGCGATCACGACGACACCCTCTTCATCGTCATGGAATACGTCGTAGGCGAAACGCTGCACGGTCGCCTGGCCGCAGGACCACCGCCGGCCAGTGAAGCCCTCCGCATCGCCGGCGAAATCGCTGAAGCGATCGAAGCCGCCCACGCCCGGCGGATTGTCCATCGTGATCTGAAGCCCGCCAACGTGATGTTGACAACGCAGGGACGAGTGAAGGTGATGGACTTCGGCCTCGCCAAGCAGCTCTCACCGGGCGATGGCCGGGACGGCGGCCGCGCGCGAGCGAGCGAGGCCGCCACCAATCCGCAGTCATCGATCACTGTCAGCGGAACCCGAGTCGGCACGCCGGATTACATGTCTCCCGAACAGGTGCTCGGCGATCGGGTCGACGAGCGGTCCGATCTGTTCTCGTTCGGCATCGTGCTTTGTGAGCTGATGACCGGCCGGCATCCGTTTCGCCGCTCGTCATCCGGTGAGACGATGACCGCGATTCTTCGGGATCCGCCGTCGATTGGCGAGAGCAGCGCCGCCAATGTGACGAGTTCGCTGTCGGTGCTCGCGCGGCTGCTGGCGAAGGAGCCCTCCGGCCGTTACGGAACGATGTCCGAAGCACGTCGCGAGTTGAGCCGGCTGACCGGCGGCTCGGCGCCGCTCCGGAGTCCACCGGCACCAGCCGACGAGATACCACGCGCGCCCGAACGGACGATGGTCGGCCGCGACGCCGAACACGCAGAGCTTGTTCGCGGACTCGAGGAAGCGATCGCCGGTCGCGGAACCATTGTGATGGTCGGCGGCGAGCCGGGCATCGGTAAGACCCGTCTAACTCAGGCGCTGCTCTCCGACGCGCGCCGGCGCGGCTGCATCGGCCTCGTGGGGCACTGCTACGAGGGGGAAGGGGCGCCGCCCTACGTGCCGTTTGTCGAGATGCTCGAGTACAGCGCGCGCACCATCGCCCCGGCGACGTTCCGGCACGCGCTGGGAGACGCGGCGCCGGAGGTGGCGAAGCTGATGCCCGAGCTGCGGCGGATGTTTTCAGACATCCCGGCCCCGATCGAACTGCCGCCCGAACAGCAACGCCGGTTCCTGTTCAACGCCTATCGCGAGTTCGTTGATCGCTCCTGTCGCGAGGCGCCACGCGTCGTCGTCCTCGAGGATTTGCACTGGGCCGACGAGCCGACGCTGCTTCTGCTGCAACACCTCGCCCAGACCATTGCGACGACGCCGCTGCTTGTGGTTGGCACGTACCGCGATGTCGAGCTCGACGTCACGCGTCCGTTCGTCAGGACGCTCGAAGCCCTGGTGCGGCAGCGGCTCGCGACGCGAATCTCGCTGCAACGTCTGCCCCTGTCCGGCGTCGAGTCGATGCTGCGCGGGATGAGCAACCAGCCGCCGCCTGCGTCGCTGACGCGCGTCATCTTCCAGGAGACGGAAGGCAACCCGTTCTTCGTCGAGGAAGTGTTTCAGCATCTCTCGGAAGACGGCAAGCTGTTCGACGCCGGGGGCGCGTGGCGGCCCGATCTTCGCGTGGAAACGCTCCAGGTCCCGGAAGGCGTTCGGCTCGTGATCGGGCGGCGCCTGCAGCGGTTGAGCGATGCGGCCCGGCGAGTGCTGACGACGGCAGCAGTGGTTGGACGGACGTTCAGCCTTTCGCTTCTCGAGGCGCTCGAAACGGCGCAGCCCGAGGCGGCGCTCGACGCGCTCGAAGAAGCCGAGCGCGCACATCTCGTCGTCGCCGAATCGTCCGCGCGCGAACCGCGCTACCGATTCGCGCACGAGCTGATTCGTCAGACGCTGGCGGAAGCGTTGTCGCTGCCTCGACGCCAGCGCCTGCACGCGCGCGTGGCCGATGCGATCGAGCGGGTCTACGCGGCATCAATCGAAAAGCATGCCTCGGCGCTGGCGCATCATCTTTATCAGGCCGGCACGGCCGCCGACGAGGCCAAGACGTCGGCATACCTGCTCATCGCTTCGGACCAGGCGCGTGCGGCGGCGGCGCACGAGGAATCGCTGGCTCATCTCGACAACGCGCTGTCGCTGTGGGAAGGCGAGCGGAATCTGCGCGTGGCCGATCTTCATGCGCGCCGGGCAGCTGCCCTGCGCAGCCTGGGCCGGACCAGCGAGGCCGTCGATGCCTATGAGCGGGCCGTTGCCCTGTTCGACGAGGGAGGCGACCTCGAACGGATGGCGGACAGCAGCGTGGACCTCAGTGCCGTGCATACGTGGAATGCGGAACCGGCGGCCGCCCTTAGTATCATTGAAAGGACCCTCGAACGGCTTGGCGACGGCTCGCCGCTGTTTCGCTGCCGGTTGCTGCTTGCGCGGGCCTTCACACTGGGCGCCGGCGTCCAGCAAGACGCCGCCTTTGCCTCACTCGCTCAGGCTCAACAGATCCAGCAGTCGCTCACCAACCCCGACCTGGACCGGGAGTGCGCCGTCGTCCAGACTTTTTTCTACTTTCATTCGATGCAGTTCGACCGGGCGGCCCAAGCATGGCGGGACGCGGTACGCCGGTCTCGAATGGCCAACGACATGTGGTCTGAAGCCGACATCGGGTTTCACGAGGCATTCTTTGCGCTCGGGTGCGGCCGGATCACGGAGGCAGGCAGACTGGTTGGGGAGCACAGGCGGATCGCGGAGCGGGTCGGCCACCGGCACGCCGTGTGGCTTTTGAAGCAGGCCGAGTCCATGGCCCTGCTATTCCAGGGCGATCTGGAGGCGGCTGAGGTTGCCGCCCGCGAGGCGTACGCGCTCGGAAGAGCGCTCGCCAGCGGGTTTAGCTTTCTGGACGACATGCTCCTTGGAAACATCGCCTTCTGTCGAGGCCGGAGCGCCGAGGCGTTCGCACATTTTCGGGAGGCCAGCGACAGGGAACCGAAGTGCTTCTTCTCGGGATGCTCGTCTTCGTCGCTCGCATGGTCCCTCGCCCACGAAGGCGATGCGGCTGCCAGTGAGCGCCTGGCAGTTACGCTTCTCCGTTTGCCGGAGCCGGGACGAGTTGCAAGGCTTGGCGCGTGGGTGGCGCTCGTCAATGTTATCGAGAGCTTCGCGCTCATCGGTCGCCGAGACGAGGCGGCCGCCCTTCTTTCCTCGGCCGAAGGCCTGGCTGCCAGCGGGGCGCATTGTCACGGCATGGGCACCAGCACCATGTTTGCCACGGCCGTGGGCGTGGCCGCGGCCTGTGCACACGAATGGACGCGCGCCGAAGCGGAGCATCAGCGCGCGGTGCAACAAGCTGACGCCGCCTATGCCATCTGTCGGCCCGACGCGCGCGTCTGGTATGCGGACATGCTGCTCGCGCGCAACGATTCCGGCGACCGCGAACGGGCGCGGGTCCTGCTCGCTGAAGGCCTGTCGCTCTACCAATCGATCGGCATGCCAGGTTTTGCGCAGCGCACAAGCGCACGGCTGGCCGCCCTGTAGCTGGAGTCCCCGCCTAACTTAGGCGGGGACTGCCGCCCGATTTTAACGTCTGCTCAAAACTAACTCGGACAAACCAGCAAAACCTTTCGTCGAACCAAACGCGACTTTTCATCCATCCGCACACCACCTACAGGGTAAATGTTCGCTTAACTCAGGGGATCCCTGATTTACACACTTGAGAGCTGGTTTTAGGATCTATATGCTGAATCAGCGACAATTGGGGAGGGAAGGAAGTGGCGCCTGAATGGATCCGTGAGATTCGGAAACTCGTTTGTTTGCCGAATTCGAATCGAACTCTGCGAAGCCTATAAATACTGAGACTGTCGTTGCATTTCGAGTTCTACATGGAAACGCCTCGTCTGCTACTCGTCGAAGACCATGCCGGTCTGGCGGAAGCAACGCAGGAATTCCTGCAAAGCGAAGGTTTTGACGTCAGGCTTGCATCGTCCGGACGCGAAGCATTGGGGGCGGCGGTTGCATTCGAACCGGACATTGTTTTATGTGATTTGCATTTGCCCGACATGAGCGGGCTCGATGTCCTCAGTGCGCTCCGAGAAAATTCAGCCGTCGGGCGCCCCCTGCTGGTCATTCACACAATGCCATGGATGGATCAGAGGCCCCATGCGCCTCAAGCGGATCTGTTTCTGTCAAAACCCTTAGACAGCGAAAAGCTCGTGATGCTCCGGGCAGAGCTGCGGCGATTCCGGGGAAATCGAAACACTGACCAAAGTGACGAGGCGTCGGGTGCAGGGAAATGAGCGGCTGCCGTGCTCAGCGCAGAACCTGGTGCATCAGCTCGGTTAGGTGTTCCGGAGAAAGGGGCTTCCTGAGGTAGCTGGCGTGCGCGGCAGTGACCTGGTCCTCGACGTCGTGTTGACCAGACAAAACAATGACAGGGATCGTCTTTAGTTCCGGGTTGTTGTTCCGCTCCCGGAGAAACATCCAGCCGTCTGTAACGGGCATTACAAGGTCGAGCAGGATGCCGGCAGGATGCCGGGGTGCGTGACGCAAATACTCGAGAGCTTCGTCTCCGTTTTCCAGCGAGACCACATCGTAGCCTTCACGTTCCAGAACTTCTGCAACCATCTTGCGGCAGTCGGCATCATCATCCACGACAAGGACGACCTTCTTAAGCAGATTTTGCGGGATCGGGCCGCCGGGTTCGGCCGTGGATATGCCGGGCCCGGCTGTGGATCGAGTCGCGTTGGACTTTCCGGGAGCGGAAGGGATGCGCGGCAGAGTGAAATAAAACGTGCTCCCCACGCCCAGCTGACTTTCCACCCAGATCCGGCCGCCATGGGCTTCAACGATGCCTTTGGCGATTGACAGTCCGAGTCCGGTTCCCGGCCGGGCCCCCTTGATGGCCCAGCTGAAGCGGTCGAAGATGTGAGGCAGATCCGTCTGTAGTATTCCGGGACCGGAGTCGCTCACAGAGAAATAGATTTCGTCCTCGCGCGGTTCGATTCGAACCTGGATCGAGCCTCCCGGGGTGCTGTACTTAATCGCATTACCGATCACATTATTGAGTACCTGCAGAATCCGGCTCGGATCACAGTCCAGCTCCAGTTCGTCTGTACCCGGACACTCGAAATCGACGCTTAAAGAGTTCTGTGCGGCCTGAGGTTCCCATATGACAAGCCCTTCCTTCAACATCCGGCGCATCCCGTGCCGGGTCTTGTCCAGGCGCAGCCGCCCTGCTTCGATACTCGAGATATCCAGCAAATCCTGAATGAGCCGGTTCATCTCGCCAGCTCTGCGAGCAATGAAGCCGCCCTCGCTGCGCCGCTGACTGTCCGGACTGTTCAACATGAGACGGGCCTTCAGTTGAACGGCGTTCAACGGATTTCTCAAATCGTGGGACACCACTGCGAGAATCGTGTCCCGCGCCGCAACGGCCCTTGTTCTCTCAGCAAATAACCGCACGTTGTCGATCGCCATCGCAACCCGGCTGGCAACCGTTTGAGCCAGCCGGAAGTGTGCCGGAGAATAGTAACGGCCCGATTCGGCGGTCGCGAAGGTGAGCGCGCCGAACGTTCGCCCCCAGGTGGTTAGCGGTACGACTATCATCGACCGGATGCCGGCAGCTTTGAGGATGCCGGCATGGGCGTCGTCGTGCGCCATTCGATCGCGGGCGACTTCGGGGATCTGTTCCAGCAACATGGGTTCGCCCGATTCGATCACTTTGGCCTGCGCCGTCTTCCAACCCAGCGCGCGGAGCGTAATTCTTCATCAGTTCAGCCAGCGTCTTTTGCTTCCCGGGTTCCGCAAACTTTACCAGGACCCGATCCGTCTGCCCCTCATCGTTGAGCAGGTCGATTTTGAGCAGATCGGCAAATGCAGGCACCAGGACGCGAGCGGCGACTTCAAGCGGTTCGGAATGCTGGAGTGGAGAGTCGGACATCTCCGCCAGGTTGGAAAGCAGCTGCAGTTCATCTTCAAAACGCTTCTCCTCGGTGACGTCGATCAATGCCATGCGATAGGCGGTCCTCGCTCCACTGTGGTTGATCACAGGTTCGCTGATCATCCGCAAAGTGCGCGGGCCACCCTGCTTGAGAACCAGCGTCAGATCGCTCGTCACGCGCTCCGCCCCCTCCCTGCATTGCTTCATATGCGCGTCTAATTGAAGCGGGTTCGCTCGCGCGCCAAGGGTTCGGAACGACTTGCCAATCAAGGCTCCTCTTGGCGTCTCGAGCATTGCGGACGCTGTCAGATTGATTTCCTCAATGTAACCTTCCGGATCGAGCGTGCAGTAACCGACCGGGGCGAAGTTGTAGAGATCGGAATATCGGGCCTGGGCGGCTTCAAGACCCTGTTGAGCCTCGCGCAATTCCCGGTTCTGCATTTCGAGCTCAATCTGGTGAATCTCGAGGTCGTACATCACCCGTTTCGGATCTGCGGCGTCGAGATCGGCCACCAATCGGCGGTGCGCGTTCTGAATCTTCTTCAGCTCGAGAATCAGCGCCGCCTTGGACATTTGTTCGAAGTTCTCAGGAGTCATGAGGTGCCTTCGGAGCCGCGTCGACCTCAATCGAGAGAAGCGCCAGCGGTTTGTCACCAGACGCCGGAATCCGGCTGCCGCCGATTCTCAGGAGCATGTCATCTCCTTTATCCGCGTGAAACGTCATCCGGTAGTCGCGGAAACCAGTCCCAATGGAAAGGGCACGCTTTAAGAGATCCTGCAGTCCCGGGTTTGCGAATTGCTTTTTGTCCAGCGTCGTGATGGGACGTCCCAGGGGCTCCTCGACGGTGTGGAACACCGCAAGAAAGGCGTCGTTGGCCCAGAGTACGCACGTGTCGTTGTCGACGATCAGCAGGGGATGAGTGATGGCGGCCAGAAATCTTGCAGGGTAGGCTGTCACGTCGGTGGTGATTTCCGTCGTGCGTTTCCGGATATCGACGTCCGAAAACGAGATGAGGGCGCCCCGGATTGAACGGTCGAGCGTCTGGTACGGGCTGATCCGCAGCGCGTACCAGCGTTGATTGCTCGCCAGGACGTCTTCTTCCAGAGTGGAGAGGGTTTCGATAACGGAGCGAGCCTTCACGCGGAGATGGTTGGGTTCGATAAACGGATCGATGATATCGATCGGACGGCCAATGTCGGCCGGAACCATGTGGAACAATTTCTCTGCGACTGCGGTGTACCTCCGGATTCGGAGATCCAGACTAACGATGACGATTGCCAGGTCGATACCGGCCAGAACGTTGTGAAGATCATCATTGGTCAGGCTTAGTTCCGCCATCCGGTTGTGAAGCTCGTCATTAACGGTGGTCAACTCCTCATTGGTCGATTGCATTTCCTCCTTCGAGGTCTCCAGTTCCTCATTGATGCTCTGGAGCTCTTCGTTCGATGACTGAAGCTCCTCGTTGGCCGCCTGGAGTTGTTCGTTGGCGATCTCCTTCTCCTGATTCGTCCGGTAGAGGTAATCTCTGGTTACCGCCAGCTCTGCTTCGAGTTCCCGGACTCGTTGTGTCAGCGGCCGCAGGACCTCATTTTCCTGCGCTCCCGCAGACAGAACAGGAATCTCCTTCGGCGTGGGAAGTTTTTGAAACAGCACCAGGAAGCAGCGGGCCTGTGTTTCGGGGTCTTGAACTGGAATGACATCCAGCTTGATGACACTGAGCTTGCCCTCGTCGTGGTAAGTGGTCTCGCAACTCACACGCGTCTGCTTGGAGATGGCTTCCTCGATAATTCTCTTGAGCTCGATCTGGAAAGCCGGACGGACGAACCTGAGGATATTAAAGCTCGCGGAGCCCGGAGCCGGATCGAGGAACGCGCCCGTGTGCCCGCGAAACTGCAGGATATCGAACAGATGGTTGATGACGACGCCCGGCGGTCCATACAGCTCGAGAACCTGGCGATCCGCCAATGCCTGCAGATTTACAGTCGGCCGTGTCACCTGCGCATGATGACGTACTTCGCGTATGGCGGGCACGCCAAAATTGACATCGAAGCCCGTGTAAGACACCGCTACCGTCTTCTTTGAATAGATCTTGTTTTTGCGGTCAACAAGCGAGAACAACTCGGGATCGTCACCGACGGTTTCGGACGACCCCAGCAGGAGGAAACCCGGTGGCTTGAGCGAATAGTGGATGACGCGGAGAACTTTCTTCTGGCCGACCGGTTGCAGATAGATCAGAAGATTGCGGCAGCTCACCAGGTCGATGCGCGAAAAGGGCGCATCCTTGAGAATATTTTGTCTGGAGAACATCACCGCATCCCGGATTCGTCGCGAAACCAGATACTCGCCGTCCCTCCTGGTAAAGAATCGATTGAGCCGCTCCGGAGAAACGTCGAGCGAAATGTTTTGCGGGTAGATGCCCCGGCGAGCGATCTGGATGGAGTTTTCGGCGATGTCGGTACCGAAGATCTGGACGTCAGTGCCCGGCGCCTTGTCCTCCAGGAACTCAAATAAAGATATGGCAATCGAGTACGCTTCTTCGCCGGAAGAGCACGCAGGCACCCATATCCGGATCGGCTCGCCGCTCTCCCGGCGCGGCAGCATGTTCGGAAAGACCTCGGTTTTGAGCGCCTCGAAGCAGTCAGGCTCACGGAAGAAACTCGTGACCGTGATCAGCATGTCCTCGTACAAAGCTCGGAGTTCGTCCGGGTGAGTCTGGGCAAATTTAACGTACTCCCCAAGGCGCCCGATTTTGTGCATGGTCATTCGCCGTTCGATCCGGCGGTCCAATGTCGCTGGCTTGTACTGCGTCAGGTCATTTCCAAATTGCGCCCGGATGAGCATGAAGAGCTTGCCGCTCTCCTCCTCTCCGCCACGGGGGAGTTCAGGGGAAGGCGCCGGGGGTCTCTCACGACGATGTCTGGTTATGCGGCCAAGCTCTTCGCCGATTTGTTTCGGGGTGAGGCAGAAGTCCGAAGCACCGCTTGCCAGTGCGCTTCGGGGCATACCGTCATATTTCGCGGACGAAGGTTCCTGCACGAACGTGATGCCTCCCGCCGCCTTGATCGCCGTGAGACCAAATGTTCCGTCGGTGCCCGTTCCCGACATTACGACGCCGATCGCATATGCTCCCTGATCGTCGGCGAGCGACCTGAAAAAATGGTCGATAGGAAAGTGAGGACCGGCAACAACGGGCGTGGTGAGGTAAAGAGTCCCGTGGAATACGGAAAGATCGGCGTTCGGAGGAATCACATAGATATGATTTGCCTCGAGCAGGGTGCCTTCGGCCGCAGTGACGATCCCGATCTTGCTGTTCCGGGCAAGCAACTGGGTCAGGGCACTTGCATAATGCGGAGACAGGTGCTGGACGACCACAAGGGCCGCGTTGATGTCGGTAATGTTCCTGAGGAGTTCCTCGATGGCCTCCAGCCCTCCTGCCGAGGCGCCAATCCCGACGACGAAGCGCCGCTGAGCTTTTTGATTCTGCTCGCGCTCTCCAGTCCGTTCCTCGCCTTCATGATCCACCACATCGGCGACCTCCTTCGCCGTGGGAGGATTCGGATCTTTCAATTGTCCCGAATCAGACCCTGATTGGGTTTCCTCTGCCATGTTTTCCGCACCGCAAGCTTGAAGACACACGTGTGTCTTCGAGATCGTCATGAATTAGTTTGAATCTTCTAAATGATTCCTTCGAGCGGTCATTCTCCCAATGCAAAGCTGAAGCCGCAATGCCTCAGGAAAAAAACTGCATCGATTCAGGAGTTTTACGGGTCGGTCAGGGGCTTGAAGCGCAAATATCGGGATAGCCAGTGTTCGGCTCCCTTCACTGTCCTTTCTTCAGCTCTTCGATACGGTCCAGGAACGCTTTCTCGGATGAGTCGATCAGCGTCTTGTAACCGGCCGGATCGATGAACGGGTTGAATTCTCCCTTTTCGAGGCGGGCGTATTTCTGTGACATCTGATAAAAACCCGTGTGCGAACCGACGAAAACATCAGCAGGCAGCGTGCGCATCACCTTGAAGCTTTTAACAAAATCCTGACGAATGTCCGGATAGCCGGGATTATCGCCAAGATTCGCGGCGTTCAGGCTCAGACTCCCGACAACGACGACATCGTAAGTCTTCGCGTTTTCCGCAGTCTTGAAAGTCCAGGTCGTACATCCTTTCGTGTGGCCGGGAGTGAGGTGCGCGGTCAACGTCGTTCCACCCAGGGTCACCGTGTCTCCATCATGCAGTACGCGATCGATGGGATGCGGCTTGCCGCCTGGCCGGATGTTATTCAGCGCAGGCACATCCTGTTCCATGGCCATCACCGTAGCGCCCGTAAGCTGTTTCACCATCGCGTCACCAGTCATATGGTCGGGGTGCGCATGGCTGCCCAGCAAAATCTTGATGTCGGTAAACTTGAAGCCCAGTTTTTCGACCGCGGCGCGAATGACCGGAACGGTCTCTTCGTAGTCGCTATTAATAAGGATGTGGCCCTCGGGCGTTGTGATCAGAAAGGAGCCCAGCTGTTCCGATCCGACAAAGTACATATTCCCAATGACCTTGTGAGCGGGAAAAGGCTTGTTCCAGTCGATGCCGGCAAAAGCATTGCCCCGGCCGCCACCCTGTCTCGCTTGAGCGGAGAAAATGGTGCTCGTCATCAGCAGTGCAACAGCGATCGTAAAAACGCAGGTCAGTTTTGGCTTTCGCATATGAGGTGCAGTCTATAACTGGCGGATGAACCGCACAACGGTTTGGATATGACCGGTGTGCGGAAACATATCAACAGGTCCGCTTGTGTGATAGCTTGAGGCCCATCAACCACTGGGAGGCCATATGGTAAGCAGCATCGCTTTACTGCTCTTCGGCGCATTTGCCGCAACGCCTTGCGAGAATTTGAAGTCTGTCGAATTGAAGCAAGCCACGATCACGGCCGCGGAATTTGTTCCAGAGGGCGCTGCTCCAGCCCGCGGCGGCGGTGGCGCTCGCGGTGCTCGAGGCGGCGGTGCCCGCGGCGGCGCGCCCACAGCTCCTGCGCAACCGCCGGCAGTGATTCCAGCGCATTGCCGCGTTCAGATGGTTCTCAAGCCGACAACCGATTCTCTCATCAATATGGAGCTGTGGCTGCCTCCGGCAGAAAGCTGGAATGGCAAGTTCATGGGCGTCGGGAACGGTGGTTTTGCCGGCTCAATTCAGGGTCTGGCGAACGACATGCCGCAGGCTCTGAGGCTCGGATACGCGACGGCGGGCACCGACACCGGTCACCAGGACCAGGGCGGGAACTGGGCCATCGGTCATCCCGAGAAGATGGTCGATTTCGGATACCGATCGACGCACGAGATGACCCTCAAAGGAAAAGAACTGGTCAAGATCTTCTATGACCAGAGCGCGAAATACGCCTACTTCAAAGGTTGCTCCACCGGCGGCCGCATGGCTCTGATGGAAGCGCAGCGATATCCGGAAGACTATGACGGCATCATGGCCGGTTCTCTGGCGAACCGTCACATTCATATGTGGACAGCAGGCGTTGCACGAAGCATAGAACTCTCACGCCATCCGGAAGAGAACCTTGCAGCGGAAAAAGCGATGCTCGTCAACCAGCTGGTCACGAACACCTGTGACACGCTGAAGGAAGGATTTCTCAACAACCCGCGCGAGTGCAAAGTGGATTTCTCGAAACTGCTTTGTGCAGCAGGCAAAGACGACAACACGTGTCTCACGGCTCCGCAGTTGAAAACGGTCAATGCGTTCTACGGTGGAGTGAAAAATTCGAAAGGCGAATTGATCTTTTCCGGTCAGGCCCTCGGCAATCCAATTCCCGCTCAACGCGGCACAAATCAGTCGCCCGGCGGGACATTTGATATTGTCCGGATCGCATTCAATGACCCGAGCCTGGACTGGCAGAAATTCGATCTGGACAGAGACATGCCGCTCATCGACGAACACCTCAGCTACGTGGACTCCGTCAACCCGGATCTCGGCAAGTTCAAATCAAAAGGCGGAAAGCTGCTGCTGACGCATGGATGGGCCGATACCGGAATCACGCCGGAAAACACAGTTTTGTACTACGAATCCGTCCTCAACAAGATGGGTAAGAACCAGAGCGACTGGATGCGGCTGTTCATGGCGCCCGGCATGGGTCATTGCGGCGGCGGTCCTGGCGTCAACACGTTCGACTCGATCGGTACGCTCGAGAAGTGGGTCGAAAAGGGTGTTGCCCCCGATCAAATGATGGGAACCGGAGCGCAGGGTCTCACGCGTCCGCTGTGTCCCTATCCGCAATCGGCACAGTACAAAGGATCCGGCGATTTAAAAGACGCGGCGAATTGGGCGTGCAAAGCGAATTAGTAACGACCGCGGAAGGGAAAGAACACAGGAAGCACAAAAGGCACAAGAGTGAAAATTCTTGTGCCTTTTGTGTTTCTTGTGTTCCTTCCTTGAAATCCTGTTAAGGGTGGAGGAAGATCCCGTTCAGCAAGGAGAGGGGTCGCCATGGTTTCGAAGGCTTGGTTCGCGCGCGGGTGCAGGATGGCACCCGTCCTCACACTCATGATGCTGGCAGCGGCCGTCCCGTTCGCGGCCGCCCAGCGTCTCGTCGGGCCCGGGCTCGACAACCCCGACTGGGTCACGATCGGACACGACCCAGGCGACAGCCGGTCGCAACCGAACGAGCACGCGATTGGCACCTCGACTGCGGCGGCCCTCGTCCCGAGGTGGATCGCCGCGACAGGCGGCGACGTTTCGGGTACGCCGACGGTCGCGAACGGCGCCGTCTACTTCGGCGACTTCACCACTACGTCCGGCGGCCTCACGACGGGCGGCATGGTCTACAAGCTCGATGCCGCGACCGGCAACGTGATCTGGTCGCACCCGATGTCGTATTACACCGGGATCGCGAACGACATCGCGCGCGTGAGCCCGTCTCTCGACGGTAACGTGCTGATCGTCGGCAGCCTCTCACGTCCGCTCATGGTCGGCATCAATGCGACGACCGGCGAGAAGATGTGGATGACGCAGGTGAATCCGGACAAGCAGGCAGCCGGCCACGGGATCATGACCGGTTCGCCGGTCCTTGTCGGCGACACTGTGATCACGGGCGTCTCGGCGTCGGGGGCCGGCGGCGTTAATGCGACCTTCCGGGCGAACATCGTCGCCTTGAACGCGTTGACGGGTGAGCTCCTCTGGTCGACCTACGCGGTTCCGGACAACGGCGGTCAAACAGGCGGCTACGCCGGTGCGACGATGTTCGCGCCGCCGGCGGTTGACCTGTCCGCCGGGCCGCACGGCCTCGTCTACGGCACCTTCGGGCAGGCCTACAGGGAACCCGACAGCGTTGCGGCATGCAACGCGAGCCAGCCGAACCACTTCTTCAGCGAGTCGTGCGAGCAGGCGGGCTCGTACTTCGACTCGATCGTCGCGCTCGACTTCAAGACGGGCGCCGTCGTGTGGTCCTACCGCGTCATCGGCGACGCGGCCTGGCACCACGCCTGCGACGGGCTGCCGGCCGCGGTGACCTGGTGCCTGCCGGAGACCGACACGCCGCTCGCGCCGGTCGGCACCCCGGGCCGCAACCTCGGCGATGTGTGGGATCTCGGCGGCTCGGGGCCGAACGTCTTCCAGATCGACCGCCGCGATGTGGTCGGCGTCGGCGAGAAGAGCGGCCTGTACATCGTGCTCGATGCGAATACCGGCGAGTTCGTCTGGAACACCCTCGTCGGCCCCGGCGGCGACCAGGGCGGCTTCGAGTGGGGGACCGCTTATGACGGCAAACGCATCTACGTCTCGCTTACGAACCAGCACCACATCCCGTACAACCTGACCGGGAACGGCATCCTCACGTACACGGTCGCCACCGGCGGCTCATGGGCTGCCCTCGATCCGGCCACCGGTAAGATCCTCTGGCAGGTCGCCGACCCGCAGACCGAGTCGGTGCCCGGCTTCACCAACGTCGGCGTCTGGGACCTGGCGCCGGTCAGCGTCGCGAATGGCGTCGTCTACGCCTCGTCGATGGCGAAGACCGGGAACCAGATGTACGGGCTCGACGCGGCGAGCGGGAAAGTCCTTTGGCGTTTCGCCGCCGGCAGCTCGGTGAACTCGGGTCCATCGATCGCGAACGGGTCCCTGTACTGGGGCTCGGGTTACTCCCGCTCCGGCGTCGAGGGGAGCGGCAACAAGCAGCTGTTCGCCTTCACGCTCAGACCGCCCGGGAACGTCACCTGTTCGAACCAGGTCCTGACCGGACTCGTGCAGGGCAACCTGACCGTGCCGCGCGAAGCCTGGTGCGACCTGACCAACAACGTCCACGTCACCGGCAACCTGCAGCTGCAACAGTCGAGTGGCATCCGCCTCGTCGGCGCCACGATCGACGGAAACCTGCAGCTGAATCAGCTCTCCGGCGGCGTTGTCCCGTCGAGCCCGGACATCAATGTGATCTGCGGCAACACGATCAAGGGGAACCTGCAGGTGCTGAACGGCGGCGCTTCCGCTGCGACGAACATCGGCGGTGGCGCGGGCTGCGGGAACACGATTGGAGGGAACCTCCAGCTCCAGGGTAATGACGCGGCCGGCAACACGATCTCGGGCAACACGATCAACGGCAACCTCCAGGTGCTGAACAACACCGGCGGCGGTACCACCGTCTCGGGCAACATCGTCGGCGGCCACATCCAGATCCAGAACAACGCCGGCGCCAGCACCGTCACCGGCAACACGGCCAACGGCAACCTGCAATGTCAGGGGAACGGCAGCGTCACCGGCAGCGGCAACCTCGCGCACGGGAACATCCAGGGCCAGTGCACGGGCACGAGGTTCTGATCGGACTGCTTCGCTGAGCCGTCGCGTGAGGGCCCGCGGCCGGCCTTCTCCGCCGGGGCCATTTCGATTTCACTGGCGAAGCGATACGTAACTGTCAGGCACGGTGAATGCGATGTCAGGTTCTCCGCAGATACCACAACAGCGAACCGGCAAATGGCGGCATCGACTGCTGACGGCCGTGTACGAATCCTTGACGTTCACGGTCGATCCTCGACCAGTGGATCTTATTTTCGTGATGGCTGGACGAATGGAGCGCAAGCGATATGGGTTGGAACTTTTTCGCTCTGGACTGGCGCCCACCTTGGTTTTGAGTGTGGGGCGGTTCGAGGTCAGCAAGTTGAAAGATCTGCAATTGCAAGGATATGACGAGTTGGTGTACCTGCGTGATCAAACGAACCCGGCAGAGCGGCACTTCTTCATCACAATGACGAGTTCAGGTAATCGTGCTGAACGAATGAGGCTGGTAAGGTGGGGCACACATGGAGAAACCGTTGCATTCCGCGATTCCATAAAGAACCGGAATGTCCGCCGGGTGATGGTCGTCAGCACGGACATTCACATGCGAAGAGTCGCTTTGACGTTCAGCTCCGTCTTCCGCCATGCGGAAATCCAAATTCTGTATTGCGCCGTTCCCTCCGCGCTCTCCTCCGTGCAGAAGGACCATTGGTGGACACGTTCGGCTGATCGACGTTACGTGATCAGGGAACTGATCAAGCTGGCTGGATATAGTGTCATCCTGTCTTTTCCAGATTGGCTCGTGCGCCAGGTGATGGGCGGCGAATGATCGAAGGGCTAGTGCACGGGCACCAGTTTCTGATCGGACGGCGGCTGAGCAGCCGCGTGGGTTTTGGTCGATGCGGTAATATCTGTTCGGTAACATCGAACAGTATAGATCATGGCTGCCACCCCCAGATCCTCAACTGAGAAGTTGCGAACGGTCAACCTATCTTTGATATTGCATCGACGATGACGCACTGCGTTCGAATATTCGCGCACCGTCTGCGGTAAACAGGACCCACAGACCGTAGATATAGAGAGCTAAATCGGGCCGATCATACCACCCTTGATCTCCATGCCGCATATTTCCCGTATTCAACAGTAAGGATGTTCGATCAGAGCTGTCCAAAGCGACAACGCGCCTGCGGGCGCCGATCTTGTGGGGATGTGGCAGTTTGCGTTCGTCGTCAATGGCGAGCTCAACGATTGGGGATTCACCGAATTTCATAGCGACGGCACCGAGATCACGAATTCCGCTAATTAAGCGTGCCCCTTCGACGGGGAATTTCTGCCTGGGAGCCTGGAAGAAGACAGGACCGTCAACATCTGAAGTGACTCACCGGGCGCTGAGTTATGATCCCGGCGGCACTCTGATCGGCCTGGCCGTGATCGGCGAGGAAGTCATGGAGGCCAAGAAGGGTGACACCTACACGGGAACATTTACGCTCGATTTCTTTGACAGCCTGGGCCACAACATGAAAGGCTTCGCCTCCAGAAGAGATTCCACATGGCGAAGCAACTCTGGAGCGTTCTTGCAACTTCCATTGAAAAAGGCTGCTCGCCGCCCCGCCGGCAGCAGGAGCGCGGCCTGATATACACGTTCGATCTGTTGCCAGCGATCCTCGCTCATGTCAGCTCGCTTCCGGGGCGTAACTGATGATGCTCTGTGGCGGAACTGTCGGAACGACAGGATGAAGATAAGGCCGGCCGGCACTTTTGTGACAGGAATAACAGCCGTCGAGCATGAGCTTGTAGGCCGAAGTAAACTCGTCGCTATTTTTGTCGTCGATTGATTTTTTCAGCATGGGCAGGCTGCTCGTATCGAGACCGTCAAAGATGCCTTGCAGATTGACGACTTCGCCGTCCGGAGTTTTCGTCGTCGGGCTTTTCGTGACCAGCCACTTAATATGGTTACGTGTTTCGTTGTAGTAAAACATCGCCAACGGCCAGTTCTTTTTTTGTCCGGCAAACCACAGGTTGGAATAGTGGAAGGAGACATCTTCCATAATATGGGAATTGCTTGGAGTAATGCTCTTCAGCTTCGCCACATCATTATTGAGTGCAGTTAGATCGATTTTCGAACTTTCCGCTTTCGCCTGATCCTTTGCGGGCGTCTGCCCCAAAGCAGAAATCTTCCAGACAATCAGTCCACCAATCAGCGCGCCACACAGAAAACCCACCGCGGTCTTAACCATGGATTACACCTCCGGCTCAGATTGAGCCCTAAAGTACTCTGCTGCCGGTTTCACTGCAATCGATTCTGGTATCTGCATCAGCAATTCCTGAATCAAACGCTCCACATCCGGAAGCGGGATGCCTTCGGAGCCGTTCCCTCACTGAAATCTTCAGCGCCTCACACTCGTTCTATACATACCTGAGCCATCACGCATCGCCCTTCGGGAAGGTCTGACCTTGCGGCGATTGCCTTCAATTCGCCTTCGAGATCTTCGAGACTGCGCAGCCCATGGCTTTCCAGCATGAAAGGATCGGCCTTCCAGGTCGCAAGATTCATTGCGTGGAGCCGCGCCATGAGTGCTGCTGCCACGGGAATCTCTTGCAAGACTGAAGTCGCGCGCGCCCCCGGAACGCCATCGGCCAGGGCTTCGAGCTTCTTTCCGATCAACGTCTCCTGCCCGTGGTGCGCCTGCAGCTGTTCGACAAGATCGTAGTACCGTGAGAGCGCCGGCACTGGTGAGAACAATGCTGCGGTTTCCTCAAGAAGCAATCGGCCTCCTGAACGGAGGTGTTGGACACTCGTAGTCATTACGTCCGCTGGCCGATGAATGTGGGTAAGCAGGAAGCGGCAATAGATCAGGTCTGCTTCCCGATCCGGGTATGCCGGCGACAGAACGTCGATGTCTCGAAACGTGAGCTCCGGATACCGGCGTCGCGCGATGGTGAGAAAGTTTCCGGAACGTTCGTAGCCCCCGACAAACGGTGCACTCGTCACATCGCGCACAAGAGCCGTCGTCGCGCCAATGCCGCTGCCCAGGTCCAGAGCCAGTTCCACTCGGCCAGGCTTTGTGTCTTGCACAAAACGCCGGGAAGATGGAGCAAATGCGGCCGCTAAGTATTCGAGCCGCAGTGCGGCAAGCTGGTTGTCTCCAAATGAATAGTGAGACTTTGAAGTATCGTTGGATGATTGTTCCATGCTTTTTTCGGCCAGAAGGCCCCTGCTCAACACGGAATCAGGCAAACCCTCAGGGCCGCCTTTTCGTTAGATTTGTTTTATCGAAGTTCCGGCGCCCGCGTTAGCTGTGCAATCGCCAACGCCAGAGCCGGGCAGGGTTTTGTTGCGAGGGAAGCAACATGACGTGAATTCTAGCACGTGAAGATGCCTGACGCCGCAGTGACGAGAAACGTCTGTAAGTTCCCGATGCAAGGGGAGGAGAAAGACATAGCGGCGCAGGCGGCGACGCGAGCCGCGGCAGCATGGCTCCAGTGTTTTTCCGGGCTGCACACACCTTGCAGAAGATCACTGCGGATCGGGAGCTTCTCGATAGAACAGAAGGATTCAGGGTGAACCGGGCGTTCACGCCCAATCGCTCTCGGCGCGCCGGAAGTTGCTGAAAAAGTTATCTGTCGAACGCTGGCAGAAGAGTTGCACCGAAATGGCCGTGAGCAGGCTTCATCGAATTGGACTTGTCATCGCTCTGGTGGCAATCGCGTCGTTAACCTTAGTTCCTCGAGGCAGCACTCAAAAGCAGAAGCAAAACAGATATGCCTCAGGTGAGCGCATCTTGTGGCGTGATCCACAGGATGTGGCATCGCTTGATTTTCAGTACGGCATCGGGGGCAGAGAGCGCCAGCCGCAACCTCCGTTCCAGTTCGTCAGCGAAGATTTATCCGGCCATACTGCGAAAATGAATGTAACGGATGGCCGCGGCGCTCACTGGAACGTGAAGTGGGGTCACGAAGTTCTGCCAAGCATGTTCTGCACGCGTCTCGCCTGGGCGTGTGGGTACGTTGCCGAACCCGAGTACTTTGTCCTGAAGGGACATATCGAGGGCGTGCATGGGCTCACACGAGCCAGGTCCCGCGTTTCCCGCGACGGCTCGTTTGAGAATGCGCGCTTTCAATTGCGGTCCGATGTCCCCAAATATTTGAAGGACTATCGCTGGCGGTGGGACGACAATCCATTCCTGGGAACGCGCGAGCTACAGGGGTTGAAAATCCTGACGCTGCTCGTTTCCAATGCGGACGCGAAGAATGTAAATCTCGGGGTTCTCGAGGATGACAGTACCGGGATGCCTCGCTACCTTTATGGAACTATCGATTGGGGCTGGTCTCTCGGTAGATGGGGGAACGTGATCACGAGGAATATCCGAGATTGTCATGCATTCGCCGAACAGACCGCAAACTTCGTTAAAAGTGTCGACAGAGGCCGGCTGACCTGGCGCTTCAAGGGCATACACTCCGGTCTGCTGACGGACGACATCACCGTGGACGACGTCCAATGGTTGCTTCAGTATCTCGGTAAAATTACGGATGAACAGATCCGGGTCGGTTTATCTGCCAGCGGCGCGACACCGCAGGAAACGGAGTGCTACGCGCATGCGCTGCGCCAGCGCATCGAACAACTGCAGGAGGCCGCAGCAGAACAGCCCGGCGGCTCCCCCGTGCCGGCTCCCGTAACGATGAAAAGGTGAAGGACCAACTGGACGAGGCAACCGCCTCCCCGGCAAGGCGGTGTCGATTGTATCTTCATTCTGAACCCATGAGAGCGGATCAAAGCGGACGCGTAAAATAGGTGAGGCCTCAGTCTTCTACCGGCGCCACCACGACATCGATTGTGCTCTCGTCCAATAGATCGAGTTGTCGATCAAAGACCTGTGGTTCTGTTCCGGGGACCTCAGATTTCTTTTTGATCCCAATCGAAAACAGACTGGCTATTGCCAGACAGAGAAACCCGATTATCAATCCATCGTATTCCCACCGTAAGCGCGGGTTGGCGTAAGAATTGAGCCACATGCTCATCTCGTCGAATGTGAATCCTGCGCCCCATCCATAAAGTAAGGCGATCCAAAAGGTAGCTCTCGGCCCTTTGAACACCAGCCCGCAGTACCCTGCGAAAGTAATCATGAAAATACCGTACATATAATGGTGTATATGCATTCCACGGAAGTTGTAGTGGAAACCGGGGTTCACATAGCTGACCCAACGAGCGGCGGCGATGGAAAGCGCAAAGGCAAAGGTTACGCACCAAACAGGGTTTGTTGTCTTGAAGCGATCCAGCATGGGCCGACATTATAGACCTCATGTCGCACATCAAATCGTGCAATCATTTCTTAATATTATCTTGATAACGCCCGAACATCGGGCCGTCCAGGATCCCCCCCTCCATCGACAGCATTGCGTAGTGGTCTAATTCGGGGACGGTTGCCTAAATCACCTAAATTCCAATCAAGGTTTTTCTGGTTTGAGATTCAGGTGATTTAGGCAACCGCCCCCGAATTAGACCACTACGCAGCAGCGCGGTCTCTTGCGGTTCCTTTTGGCCGCACGTTATGATGCGTAGGCATGGTCAAAGCGCGATTGGCTTTCGGAGTCTCCCTTGTTTTGGTATTGAGCGGAATGCTCCTTGGACGGGAATCGAGTGCGATTCCGGCAATTCCTCCACCCGTTTCGGAAATTGTTGAGCGAATGATGGCGCACAATGAGCAGCAGGACCTGGCTTTGATGGAATTTCAGATGCGACGGAGATTCTTTGCTGCGAACACGCGATTCAAAATCGATTCAACAATAATCGTCGCAACGGCGTTTCGACAGCCCGACATAATGAAGTCATCAATAGTCTCGCAGGAAGGTTCGGGTCTCATCAAGCAACGCGTCTTCGATGAAATTCTGAAATCGGAAGCTGAAACGCATAAAAAAGAAGACAAGCGGCAGGTCGATATTACACCCAGGAACTACAATTTTCTCTTCGTGGACCAGGAGACTTGTGATGGCCGGCCATGCTATCGGCTCAGTATTTCTCCGAAACGAAAAGATAAGTATTCGTTGCAGGGCGATGCCTGGATTGATGCGGTAGATTATGCAATCGTCCGATTACATGGAGCGCCCGCAAAGAAGCCTTCGTTCTGGACGCTGAAAACCGAAATCGATAAGCGATATCGCAAGGTCGAAGGCATGTGGCTTACCGACCGCATCGATTCGACTTCAGATCTTTTTATTGCCGGACATTCGACACTCTCGATTGAGTACGCCTACCAGACCGTACTAACGACCTCACCCTGATAACCTCTCCACTGAGGCTTCGCCACCAACCTTCATCAGGCTGTTCCGGCAGGCACGCGCTACCGTTTCCACCTCGATCTTACCGACACAACTGGGAGCATAGGGGCAATAGAAGGTGCTGCATCTCTTGCACTCGGTTTCGTCGATGATTGTCGCGTTTCGATTCAGGGGCTGGAACGATTTGGGCCCCGGCCCGAGCAAGCTGACACTCGGGAGTTCTACAAGATGAGCGAGGTGGCGAGGTCCGCTGTCAATACCCACGAAGAGACGACTCAGGCGCATCAGCATCAGAAGCTCCAGGAGGTCGTACCGGCGGATGACGGATTGAAGTGGAAACGATACCCGGCGCGAAATCTCCTCGAAGATGCGCTGTTCCTCTTCGGCTCCCCCGACAAAGACAATCGAAATATCTCCCAACCCGTACAGGCTTTCAAGCAACGCTATCCATTTATCGATCGGCCAGAGGTGGAGCCGCGTACCCGAACCCGTATGGACAAGCACCGTACGTCCCGCCGGGGCGTCCACGGCCGGAACGCCGGTAAAATCGAAGATTTTATCCGCACAGAGATGTGTCTCCCGCCTTCCTAACTTTCCGAATACTTCGAAGTTGAACTCGCTCAGTTGCTTCGCTTGCGCACTCGGTTGTATGGCCAGGTGCAGTCCATGCCTGAGAAAGGGGACGAGATAAGTGCGTATGGCGCGATAGGAGGTCCTCGCGAGAAGGCGCCGCGCAGGCTCGCTCAAACGCAGCACAACCACCTGGTCATAGGAGGCCCCTAGCCTTTGATCGGCGCCGCCATTCTCGGTATCGCGTTTGAATACACTTAGGGCGGTGTAGACTCGACACACGCCGCGAAGCTTCCGCGCGAGCGGAGCTACGCTAGGCGATACAAGAAGATCGATCTGTGCGCTTGAATGCTCCCGGATATATTCCGTGATTGCCGGAAGAGAGACGATGAAGTCGCCGATGAGGCAGCAGTTCACGATAAGCGCCGTTTGGGGCGACGCCGCCGTCCGGGGTTTCAACGTTTGGAGCCGAAGGAGTGCCGGTAATTCGCGGACCACCGGAATGTACTTCAGGTGAAAACGGTCCTTCCAGGGAGCAGGATACTGATTTTTCGGCATGGGTGAGAGATCCAGGGCGACATGAAGCAAATCAGCGAAATTGCACCTGTCAAAGTGTACCGCCGCCGGCACAACGATAGCTATGAACGAAGTGGGTCCAGTGGATTACCGCGTCTCCGACGATTGGGTGGGTTCAATGGCTCCGGAGCTGACCGGCCAACCAAACCAACTGCTTGGATCAATCTGCGGGAGCTCCCTTGGCCTTTGAGTGGAGTGAGAGCAGGTAATCGAGCAGCCGATCTGTCCCTTCATTCTTGGTGAAATAGGCTTCTGCGCCCGCTTTGCGCATCAAACGCTCGGTACTTTCGTCATCGTGGGTTGACAGTCCCACGATCCGAATGTGACGCCGGGTGCGATGAATCTCACGTGTCGCGTCGATGCCATTCATCTGAGGCATAGAAACGTCCATGACAATCACGTCGGGTTGCAGGGCTACGGCCTGGGTGATCGCCTCGACGCCACTGGCCGCCTCGCCCACGACCTGGAGCTCGGGACGTTTGCTGAACAGGTCGCGCAGACCGGCGCGTGTTACAGCGTGATCATCGGCGATAAGAACACGCAAAGACTTCGACGCGCCACTTGCGAAGTCATAGACCAGGCGTTCCTGCCGAGGCGTGCCATGGCGTTGTGCTTTTGTGGCGTCGGCGACGAAACGAGGCAGAACGCTACGAGGCAGCGTTAAAGTAAACTGGGACCCCTTACCCGGGGCGCTCTGGATGTCCAGATGACCACCAAGCAAGGCAACAAGGCGCTCTTGAATGCTGAACAATCCCAAACCCGCTTGCAGTTGATTCTTGTCATCGAGGGTAGCGTTTGGATCAAACCCGACGCCGTCATCACTCACTTGTATGCAAATGGTGTCACCGGGTCCGAGTGCGAGGTTGACGTTGATCCGGTCGACGCGGGCATGCTTGACTGCGTTGAACAGCAGTTCGCGAACTGCCTCATAGAGCAAGATGCGAATGTCACCGGCATCTGGATTGGCCAGGGGGTCGGCTGTTACGTTCACGACGACGTTGTACTGCTGCTGTGTCCGTTTTGCCAACCATGACAAGGCGGCGGGCAGGCCACCAACGTGCAAGACGGGAGGAAAGAGACTCACACTCAGCGTACGTGCCGCCTCCATCGCTTCCTTGATCTCCGCACGTGCCCTCTGGAGTAACTCGCCACGATTGTCCTGCGAGTTCGTTTTTATCGCCTCGTCGAGCGTTATCCCGGCGCTGAACAATAGCTGCTGGAGACCGTCGTGAAGCGTGCTGGCCAGCTGTTTGCGAGCAGTCTGCTCAGCCAAAGTCAGCTGCGACGCGAGTCGCCTCAACTGGAGTGTCCGCTGTTCCAGTTCCGTATGGCTCCGTTGGAGAGCCACCTGGTCCAGCTTGCGCGCACTGATGTCAGTAACAAAGGCGATGGCGCGTCCGCCGTCGGCGGTAGCGACATGGTTCAAACTGACTTCGACTGAAAAAGTGGATCCATCCTTCCGTTGTCCCACGAGATCGAGACCACCTCCCATGTACCGGGGCCGTGGCGTCGCAAAGTATGCAGCACGGTGCGCGGCATGCCGGTCCTGCAATGCGGATGGGACGAGTTGATCGATGGGCTGGCCGATGAGCTCACCTGGCGTCCAGCCAAACATCTTCTCCAGGGCACGGTTTGCCGTCATAATGACGCCCTTTGCGTCCACGGAAAGGATACCTAGCGGGGCGGTTTCGAGCAGGAGCTGCAGCGTGCGATCACGTTCTTCATCGCGGCGTGCCTGAAGAGTCTCCTCGTCGCGGCGGCGCTCCGTGACATCTAATTCGATTCCAGTGAACCGTATGACCTGGCCCTCGGCATCGCGATGGGCTTGGCCCCGACTTTGCAGCCACGCTACGGTCCCGTCGGGCCGCACGATTCGGAACATGCAGTCAAACGTATCTTGCGTCTTCGTGTGCAGGATCTGCTCGGTGAGTTCGAGCACCTGCTGGCGATCTTGCTCGTGCACACGACTCAACCAGGCTTCAAACGAGGCGGGTTCCCCGGCGGTTAAACCGTAAAGCTTGCGGAAACCATCATCCCAATCGACGCGACCGGTGCGGGCATCCCGCATCCAGGAGCCCGCTCCCGAGGCGTCCAGAGCGAGCCGCAGCCGCTGTTCTCGTTCCTGCAACACCTCTTTGGCGTGTATCCGCTCGGTGATGTCGATACTGTTCCCGACCACACGCACAACGTGGTCGTTCTGGTCGTAATACGCCTGCCCCCTGGCAGCAATCCACCGAATCTCGCCGGACGGAAGGAGGACTCGGAACTCGGTGTCAAACGGTTCGTGATTGTGGATGGCGGCGCGGCGCTCGGATTCGACTCGGGCGAGATCGTCTGGATGCACGGATGCAGCGAAGTCCCCGTATGATCGCAGTTTCGTCACGTCTACGCCATAGATTCGCCCGATTTCCGGCGACACTGTAAGCTGGCCACTACTCATATCCCAGTCCCAGACGCCAATCGTGGCGCTGCTCATCGCCAGGCGCAGGCGTTCTTCGCTGTCACGCAGCGCCTTTGTGGTTCGTTTCAGATCGGTAATCTCCGAAACCGATGCGATCCACCCCGTGACTTGGCCTTCGCTATCGAACCATGGCTCGTCCACGACGTGAAAGAACCTTGGTTCACCTGCCGAAATAGGAACCTCCTCCTCGAACTCGACGCGCTCGCCGCGCAATACGCGCTCGATATACGGGCGGATCACCTCGAAGGCTTTAGTGCCCATCACGTCGATCATTGAACGGCCTATGAGCTGCTCCGACGACAACCCCAGGATCTTCTCGTATGCGCGGTTGCACGCGATGTAACGCATAGCGCGGCTGCAACGCGTTAGTCCTATAGGAGCTGTATCCAGTATCTGGCGCACGTCGTCCTTGGCTCTAACGGCGGTGAGCGCCGCCGTCTTTACCTGATATGCCATAGACGCGAAGCGCGAGAGGCTGGTCAGAACCCGTTGGTCTTCTGTATCGAACTTCCTTGACGGGGTATGCGCTATTACCCACAACGTGCCGACCGGCTTTCCATCCGTGTGAAACGGCACGAGCAGCGCTTCGACGATCGGCGGATCGATCGCCATACCATAATCGAAGTGTCGCTCCGGATAAGAGAACAAGAGCGAGGAGTCGCGGTCGAGCACCGTACCACACGGACTTGCCTCACGAGGCATCCCGCCCCCAATGTTCGATGCGAACTGCCCGGCGATCGCGTGCCAGCGAAACACCCCTGCCGCGCCGCCCGCCTCAAAGATGCTGATTCCAGCCGAGTCGGCTTGGCACAAGTTGAGCGCCGTCTCCACCAGTTTCTGCAGCATCGTCTGGGGCGAGTCGGCCATCGCCTCAGCTAGTGCGGCTAGCGACCGGCCCTCCGCGGCGTAATCCGGCGACCGCGCGGGGCGACGCGCCAGGTCGGCTGTTATAAGGACGTCATCAAGCGAGGCAGGTACACGGTCCATGGGCGCAGAAGTCGTCATCTCGCCTCCCGGCTGAGCAGTCGCGTTCCAGGGAATCTGCAGCTGTGTGGAGACGTGTTGTGGAAACGCATTGTAAGCGTATCAGTTAGGGATGTGATGTCAACTGTCCGGGCTGCGATCGTTGTGAAGGATAGCCCCAACGGGAATATTTAGGCTAGTAGAATCAGATTGTTATGGTGAACGTTGAACCATTTCCACCGGCCTTTCCACCCCGCCGCCGGAGGAAAACTCGAACGGTGAGATTCGTGGTGGAACAGGGCTAATGGTGGAAAATCGCTTGACGGCCAATTCGGCTTGCACCTCGAGGGCTGGGGGATCGGCGAAGTTCGCCGCGGTTCAAATCGAGCGGCAAATCCTGCGAACCCAGCGCAAACTGGACGGCCTTCAGCCTCGGAAGAAGTAACGCAAGCGGCCTGCCTGTACTTCGGACCACATCTTTTCTAATTTCACTGCAGAGTGGTCACGATAACCGCCCGTAAAGGGAACAACTGTTAACATGGCCCAGTGACTGGCCTTTTGATATCCCAGGGCCCGTTCCACCAGAGCAGGATTACGGTGGATGAACGCTAGCCGTTACGGCGATCTATCTTATGGATACGTTTTAAACTATCGATGACCGACCAGGCGTTGCGCACATGCATTTATTGCCCCTCGACAACTCCTCCCACGAAGCGGGAGCATGTGATGTCGCAGGCAATGGGAACTTTCGAACACAGCTGGACGCTCGACTGCGTGTGCGACGATTGTAACCACTTCTTCTCTCACACGCTTGAACTGGCACTGGGACGCGATAGTGTTGAAGGTCTGTTGCGAATCGAATACGGTGTAAAACCCTCTGAGGCTGCCAACAAGCTTTTGAATAAACGAATGATGGCGACGCTCATATCATCCGGGATCGCCGACGGTGCTCGAGTCGTAATGAAGACTAATGAGGAAGAGGGGATGTTTCCCGATATACCAGCGCAAGTTGGATTCAGGCGGATCGGGGAGCAAGAAGAATGGCGATTTCTTCTTGAACGTGATCTTAACGAAGAATCCGTTAGACCATTTGTGGGCGTTCAGACCGAGATGAGAATTCTTGGCCGACACGGCACCGAAGATATCCAGCGACTTCTTCAACGACTGGCCGCTCTCAATATCGAATTCAATCTGACAAAGCGTGTACTCGATCAGCCGATCGCGGACGACACGTCGATACAGGTTCTGTATAACTTCACAGTCGACACCGTGCTTCGTAGGGCCGCCGCCAAGATCGCGTTCAACTACGCGGCGAAGGTTTTAGGGGCAGATACGATGAGGCGGCCCGAATTCGACCCGCTACGTCGATTCGTTCGATACGGCGAAGAACCCCTACAAATGGTGACAGCTAAGCGCCTGTCGGTACTTGTTGGGCCAAACGCCGAAACCAGCAAGACCCACGGCTGCGCCCTTCGGTGGATTCCTGAGCGTCGTGAAGTAATCGCTGTCGTGACCCTCTTCAATTACGTAACGTATTGGATTCGAATGTGCGGAAGTGATACCGAGGAGTGGGCAGGCATAAGCGTCCACCATTTCTTCGATCCCATAAGACGCACTATCAGCGAAGCGCCGCAGTCGGACTAGTTGTGACGGAACGCTGCTTTCGTATTTATTCGCGTTCAAGCAGCGCACCAACCCAATCCCATAGCTCGGACCAATCGGTGGAGTCCGGCATTCTGTTGCTGCGAATAAATTGGCCGTCAATGTTTTGCCGAAAGTATGCTTCCCCGGTTCTTCTGGGATGTAGCGCGATAGACGAAGCGTCGAAAGTCGAATGAATTTTCGAGTGGTAGTTGTGGATTTCGATAAACGGCTCCCAGGCATCGTAGATCTGAGACTCAGAACGTATGTCGATAATCTCTATCTGGTTCAGCTTCTTCTTTTCCGAGTCGCCCAGGCCTTCTTTAAGCAGCCGAATCGCCGCGACGTCCGAGCCCGGTGCGCCGTACCCGAACACCGTCACCTTGAATGAGTGTTCCAAATCGGCGCGGACCTGCTTCCAAGTGACCGCGATCATTCGATCGGAGTCGTAATCCTTTTCCTTGATCGGGTACAACAGCCTCGAGGGCGACAGCGGGTTACCACAACGTTGGCACGCGCTTCCAAACGGTCCAGCATAGGAATCGGCCTCACAAAATGCCGCCAGCACGTTGCCGTGCAAGAAAAGTAATTGTGGACCGTGCCCGGATAGGATGGGATTTTCGCTGCATCGCCTGAATTAGAAATGGGTCCCAATTGAATGTCGCGATTACGTCCTTTTGGCGGAGCGACAGAACGAGGCGGTCATACAGTGTGGGATGATCAGGCAGTCTCAATGCAGAGAAATAATGGTAATTTCTCCGTCTCTGCCGCGTGTGAGTTCCCGTTGTGCAGGCAGGCCGCTCCCGTTCTGCAAAGCCCCGCTACCTCGACCACCCGCGTTTGATTTTCTTATCCTCGCACAGACTTGACATCTACTTGACATCTAGCGTTGAGGGATAGATACTGATCCGCTTTTTCATCAGCAAATTCAATCCCGGAACCATCGCTGAAAGGAACAAGACCATGGACAGTACATACAGTCACAACGTGTTCGGATTGTGCAGCTATAGATGGGCGATCTTCGCGGCCGTTCTCTGCCTCACCCTGGCGCTCACCGAGCCAGCACATGCGAAGACTGTTCACTGTGGAGCCGGAGATGTCGCGTGCCTCATTGCCGCGATCAATCAAGCCAATGCGAATGGGCACAAAGACACAATTCGGCTAGAGCCAGGTGTTTACATGCTCAACGCAGTCAACAATGACACGAACGGACCGAATGGTCTTCCGGCGATCACAAATAGTCTGACGATCCAGGGAACGGGATCGTCCACCACCTTTATTACACGCCAGTCAAGCGCTCCGCGGTTCCGCTTCATCGATGTGACAGCGAGCGGGAACCTAACGCTGGATGGAATAACATTGAGCGGAGGAAATGGTGGTTTTGAAGGGGGAGGGTCAGCGCTCTTTAATGACGGTGGGACTACCTATATCGTCCGAAGCTCCATTACTGGAAATGGATCATCCGCAGACGGGGCGGTCTACAATCAAGGTGGCGCTATCACCGTTACCGACAGTATATTCGCCAATAATAGCAGTTTAACTACTGGTGGACTCGCCAGTACCGCTGGCACAGTAAACATCACCGGAAGTCGATTCACTGGGAATTTGGGAACGTTCTTACCGGGAGCTCTCTCGCTTTATGGTGGAACGGCCTCCATTACAAAGAGCACCTTCGACCATAACCTGTCCAACTTTGTTGGCGCGATTGGACTCTGTGACAATTCTGGTTTTTGTACTGATGGTATTAGGGCTACGCTCACGATAACAGACAGCGCATTCACCGACAATCCCTTCTCTCACATTGGCGCGATCGCTATCTCTGCCTCGTCCACCGCTACGATTATCAACACCACATTCGCGCGTAATGGGGCTGAAATCCTCGATACAGCTCTGGCCATTTGGAATCAAGGGACGTTGCATCTCGACCATGTAACGCTCGCGCACCACAACGGGGGTACGCCGACGTTAGTGGCTGTAACTGGCGCGACAACTACTATCGAAAACAGCATTCTCGCTCTCACGACAAATCGCTCCAATCAGGATTGTTCTGGTGTTATCACGTCGCTCGGCAACAATTTGATTGGCAATCCCGCCGGTTGCAATATCAGCCTGCAACGGAGCGATCTTGTCGGCGATCCCGGCTTAGATGTGTTTCAGGACAACGGACAACCAGGGAATGGCCATTATCCGCTTCTGCCGAGCAGTCGGGCAATTGATGCGGGCGGTTCTCCGTGTCCTAAGTTCGATCAAATCGGGCAACGACGGATTGGAACATGTGACATCGGGGCGATCGCGTTCCATGACTGAATTCGAAGCGCGCCTGGCGGACTATTGCCGTAACTATGCGGAAAGCGTGGTATGTCGCATAAGGCAGGCATGACGTGTACTTCCGGAAGCGCGTGAGCGGACCATCGGCAAAGGGATCGTGGCTGAAGCGCTGGTTCGGTAAGGTATTCAAAGTGGATTGCTGAAGCCAGGACCTACAACCAAAACCAACTCGGTAGCCAGCGCAGCACAGTGCCTATGATGCCAAGGGCGAATGTATGGACTTGCTCGAAAAGAATGCGGAGCTAAAAAAGAGATCCGGGAACTTCATGAACGGATCGAACGTCGTGAGAGCATGACCTTCAGGGATAACGTGTATTGGCGCGTAACCGACGGCCAGGAAGAAGGACCCTTCTGCCCTGGTTGTCTCGACGGCACTGACCATCTCACCGCTCGATTGATCGGGCAGGATGGCCGTAATCATTGGAGGTGTCCCGTCTGCAATGAGATTGTCATCAAACCTGAGGCGCAGAAGATCCAGCCGAATCGAAAACAAACTCACATCACCCCTTGGAGTTGATCGATTCGAAATCGATTCGAAAGCTCACCGGCTTCGGTTTGCCCCACCGTGGGGCGCTTCGGTTTGCCGGACTAGATATATCAAGTCCAGTCGCTTTATCCTTTCGCCCTATGCCCATGTGGCTATCGAAAAGCGAACGCGAGGCGCAGCTGCGCCTCGAATTGGGAATGCTCGCAAAATTCCGCTCTGAACTGGAGCAGGCCGCACGTCAGGATCGCAGGCAGTATGTGCGCGGATATGGCACTCCGGTTTTTGCTCTGGTCGTCATCGACCGCGAAGTCATGAACATCGAGCGGGAGCTGGAGCGGATCCGGGCGAAGTAAAACGGGTTCGCTTCTATCCCGTTTTATTTCCCCTTTCTTGGTCCTGCTTTGCCCTTGCCGATTTGTACACCGTCATAGTCCGCTTGACGAGGTATTGACTACTCCCGTGGCTCCAGTGGGTCCCGTGGGTCCAGTGGGTCCCGTGGCTCCAGTGCCAGGTTCCAGCGCCCTTCTCAGATTAAGAAGTGACAGTCTGAGGTTTGGCCACGATAGTAGCGGAGTGATGTTGTTGCTCAAGCGATATTCCGCAAGGCGACGCAATTCCTCTTCGGACCGGCTGTCAATAAATTCCATCGACCGTTCCACCAACGGAAGCAACGCAGGCAAATCCCATCCCTTTTGCTCAGGCGTTACTCGTTCAGCTCGCGAATAAGTGAGGTGAGCAACGTCTTTGTTGATTCTGCCGGAGTAGTCTTCAGGCAAATTCAGCGACCTATTGGGGAACCCGAAATCGGTCGACAGAGCGTCGTCCTGTTCTTCGCCCTTTAACCGGCTTCGAGTCGACCTTTCGAAAAAGTCCCGAAGGACTCGAACGTGAATCAGCATCGATTCTATAAGAGCATTCTTGCTCGACTGATCCAGAGATGCGTTCTCTTTCAGTTGAAAACAGCAGTAGCAGAATTCTTCGATTTCGTAGTACACAACACCTAGAGCGTGCGTCTTTTGAATCTCGTCCGGCTGCTGAAATGAAGTCATCCTCTGATTTTCTCCCCACGCGGGTCAGAGCAGGTACACACGCGCCGAATGTTTCGCACGACGTTGGTCCAGGAATCGCGTTCTCGATCAGGCCAATGCCGTCGCCATCTGGGTTCACGAACGCGGCAGGGTGGCCCCACGGAGCAACATGCCGGACCTAGCCTGTCCGCGTTTCCACTCAAGCTGACCATATGACAATCGCACAAACAATCGACACGATCGACGAGGCGTTCCTCCAAAGCCTTATTCGCGATCAAGTGGCTGAAAGTGACACGCTCGACTACAAACGCGACATGTATGGGACGAGTGACGGCGACACGAAGGAACTCTTACGCGATATTTCAGCCATGGCAAACAACCTGGGAGGTTACCTGCTTATAGGAATCGAGGAAGCGAACGAAGTACCTGTGCAGATACTAGGCATCGAGCAGGGCGACATTGCAGTCGAAAGGATTCTTAGCAGTTCTTTGGCTGGCATTACCGAACGAGTCTACGGTTTGGATTCCCGGTCGATTCCATTAGCGAATGGGAGAGCGGTCGTTGCAGTGTTCGTTCCACCGAGTAGCCGCGCACCTCACATGGTAATTGCGAGAGACGAGGATCGGTTTTGGATTCGCCACGGGCGGCAGAAGATGCGGATGTCGATCGATGAAATACGGCAAGCGTGTTTTCGCGTCCAAAACCTAGTGGAAAGGCTGGAAAACTTCGTCGAGCGGGAACGGCGTCAGGCTTCCGGGACTGCGCCGCTGGCAAACTATTGTCTTCTGCGCGTGGCTCTGACTCCATTCTCTCTTGCGGAGGATCGCTTTGATGTAGGACGCCAAGACATACGCGAACTGATCCGGCAGCCACCTGGAATGAGACGTAACGGATTCGTCATTTCATTTCCAAGCTGCCCCGCTAAGCCGACTCTCTACGGACTTAAGGCAGAGGTTGAGAAACATAGTTCTATGCAGGTTTATCGGAACGGTCACGTTGAATTCCGAGCGTGGATTGAAAACTTCCCTGTACGAGAGGTACCCTGCTTTCACCCGCTTCAAGTAGTCGAATATACCGTGAATACAGTGCGCTTCTACGCGACTCTTGCCCGTATTCTGGGTATTCTGGATTCGGCGATATCTTCGATAGACCTCTTCTTTTTGCGCGGGTGGAGTCCGGGACGCCACTTTGAGTACGATCGTAGCTGGGAAGCCAGACCATGGTCAGAGGATCACTTAACTCTGCCAGCCCAGCAGTTCACCAACCTTATGAGTGATCCTGATCGCGTCGCCAAATTGGTGCTCGATAGGTTGTGGCAAGCTTTCGGCTACGAACACGCGCCCTTCTTTGAAAATGGCGCGTTCACTGCTCCTCGATAGTTATCAGCCAAACAGTGCGGCGAACCATGATGGGTTTACACGGTCAGTGGGGACCGGACCGCAACGACGAGGAGTTGGTTTTCGCCGTCACGGCCCGGGTGCTTTGCGGTTTGCCAACGGTCCCGCAAAGATCGATTTCAATCCGGCATGTCCACGTCGCGAACCAGGATCACGATATTGGCTTCATTCCGGCGTCCTTGGTCGGTCGTGACCGCGCAGGTGATTTTGTAGCTGGTGGCATGCGTGCCCCCGCTGATGATCTGTGCCACCATCGAACCCTCGCGCGACACCGCGCCCAGCGTGATGCCCGCGTCGGCGCGGATGCTGAAGGTTTCAATCTGATCGCCACCCACCAGCCACGCCGACCAGTCGAAGTCGTCGAGTTCCGCCGGTCGCTTGAAGAAACGGCCCCGGCAACCACTCGACGCGATAGGTATTCACAGGTGTCCTTACTTAGCAGACCTCACTCTTCGCCGAATGTGCCGTCGTCGTCGGGTTTCCCTTGCTCGACCCACAATCGAAATATAGAAGAACTGAGCAGCGCCATGCGGACTTGGCAACGTGCGCACTGGTCGCACTTTGAATGGTCGGCCAAGTCGTCATTATCTTTCACTCGACCGCAGGTGTGGTACACCTGTGGTTCTGCCAGTTCCACCGCTTTCAGCAGCATGCCGGCGTGTTGTTGTTCGGTCATTTTGATTTTTCCGTAACTAACCGGACCGCGGCGTCAAGGGGGTTGGTCCTCTTCGCCACGGCCTGGCACTCGCGGATGCCCGCATGTGCGTCCGCAAGATCTAATCCGGTGCGAGAGGTAGCTTTCCCGTCGCCATGAAACATTTCATGCCGGTCGGAATCCCGGCCAAATGGTCGCGTATCAAATCCCGACACGTCTCCACGTCGGTACCGGTCAGATCGTGGAGCTGGAAGGCCGCGATCTCGACTTTCTCGACGAACTCGACGGCCATCAGCACTCGGCATTGCTCGACCGTCAGATACTTGTCTTTGCTCATTTGCTGTGCATCATCCATTGCCGCTCTGCCATGGGTTAATTCCTTACGGCTGTAAACCAAAAAGAAAACCGGACCGCGCGGTGAAAGTACCGAAGCCGGACGGCCCGGGTTGCAAGCGCGGAGTTCAGCGCGTGCAATTTGTCACCGCTTCGGCCTGCCAAGTTCGCGGCGCAATTG
The DNA here is from genome assembly GCA_963738025.1 of uncultured Acidobacteriota bacterium. Classification (GTDB taxonomy): domain Bacteria; phylum Acidobacteriota; class Terriglobia; order 20CM-2-55-15; family 20CM-2-55-15; genus 20CM-2-55-15. Next base: position 236,042 of record CAVTWA010000011.1, read on the forward strand.
ATGGAGAGGAACGCCGCTTCCGTTCCCATCGCGGCTTGTACAGACGGGGCCACGAAATAGATGCCGTCATCGTCACCGAGCTTCTTGATGGGTAATAGGGCCGTCGTCAACCGCAACGTCGCCGATGAGCGGAAGAACCATACAGGCGCCGGCTTTTGCAGCGGGACATGGGTCCGCACGGCGTCGAGCCCGACACGACTTTCAAAGTCCGGAGGGATCTCTAGATTCTTGACGTCACTGAAGACATCGTCAATCGATACGGTTCCAGGTTTCAACCACTTCCGTTGTGGTGGGGTTTGTTGTAGAACCCGCGCCATTGTTGGACACGAGCGGTTTTTCTGCTGTACGCTTCTTAGTACTCATCGCAAAAGGTTCCTCTTCAAACTCCGCCAGGCGTGGTACCTGGCGGGAGGCTTGTGGCTAAGCTAACCGGTTAGCGTGTCCGCTTTTTTGCGGCTTTGATCGTTGATAATCCCGGGAGTTTCGCTTGCCCGATCAGCTTTTTTCGTTCGCTGCTTTTCTTCAATTCGAGACGCGTCAGGATTTGACCGGCGGTGAGGTTTTTATACCGTTTAACATAGGTATCCAGCTTTGGGTTGTGTCGCGGCTTGCGCTTTCGTCGAGCGCGTGCAACCTGCGCCTCTCGGACGCCGTTGATGAAGAACGGTAGTTGAATGGTCCGAGGGCGAGGTCGTTTTGGGGAGGATTTCATGCACCTAGAAACTTCGCCCAGGCGTTCATCAGTTTCCTGGGTTGCGGGAAAAAATCGGTCCTCAAGTAATGTCTTTCGATGCCCTGTACTTGGTGTGCCATCGAAGCTTCAATCACCAGGCTGTCGACTTCCGTTTCCGTTTCCGACCAGGTTTTGAAACTCGCTCGCATTCCGTGGACGGTTTCCGTTTCGTATCCCAAGCGGCGCAGCGCCATCAGGAAACTCATCTGTGAAAGCGGTTCACCAGGAAACCGGCCAGGAAAAACGTATGCGGCGGAATTGAATGCCTTCATCAACTGCAGGATTTCAATGGCGCGGGGGACCAATGGCACCCGGTGTTCGACTTTCATCTTCATTCTTGAGGCCGGCACCGTCCATATGGCTTTGTCCAAATCGAATTCGTCCCACTTCGCTTCAAGAACTTCGCCGGTGCGACTGCAGGTCAAGATTAGGAATTCAAGGCCTAACTTGACGGCGACAGCATTGGGAGAGGTGCGGAGCTTCTGAATGAACTGTGGTAATTCCTGATAATCGATCGCTTCGTGGCGCCCCTTGACCCCCGATGTTTGGGTAATGCGGCCCGAATCGAAGTACACGGGTGGGGCAGCATCATCGGGATCTTATTCACCATCACCGTGCGATAGCCCGCAACCTGGCAATAATCGAAAATAGCCGTGATCCTTCTCAATGTCCTGTTAGCGGTGTCTGGTGCGGCTTTCCACAGCGGGCGGATGGCTTGAAGCACCAGTCCCGAATCGATCGTGTCGACTCTCTTACTACCCATTGCCGGGAAGATGTGGGTCTTCAAACTCTGTAGCCAGTTGTAGGCGTGGACGTCACTGGTAAAGGCTTCCTTCACATCCTCGTGAACGATCAGCGCCACTTCTTCAAACGTCGGGATGATCTGGTTCCGTAGCTTCGTCTTCCGTACGGCGGGTTTCCAATATGTCTTCGCCCTTCCTGGCACGCTCAAGCAGATCCGCGGCTTCTTGCCTGGCTTCCTTCCAGGTTTTGTCCTGACAACTACCCAAGCCCATTTCCGCACGCCGGCCGCGAATCGTTGTCCGAAGCACCCAGCTTCGTTCACCAGACGTTTCAATATTCAAATACAAACCGGCTCCGCACGCATGCCTTCCGGGTCCCAAATCACTAAACTCGGGTTCGATTCCCATTTCTGTTTCGAACTCGGGTTTGATAGCCGTTTTCATCCTTTCCACCACTTCCTTTCGCTTCCACCAACATTTCCACCACTCGGCGGACCGGACCATAGTAAACCTAGTTCCACCGTAATGGACACTGAAACGCCTGTCAACATTGGGTTTTAACCGGAAAAGCTAGCTGAGGTTGGATGGGGCTGAACATGGGGGAATAGCCCCAACGGGAATCGAACCCGTGTTTTGGCCTTGAGAGGGCCACGTCCTAGCCGCTAGACGATGGGGCCGCGCGACCCCCATAAGTTAACACAAAATCTTGGTATCCGGCATGCAGCGAATCCTCTGCTGGAGGACGATATGCGATTGTGGCGTTGGGACTTCTCAGATCCGGACGAAATCCGGCGGGCACACGAAGAAGACTATCGACCGTTGTTCGGCGGCGAGAATTTCGGAGGCCTGGGCGGGCCTGTCAACTGGTTGCATCCGGGGGAAGAAGAGGGACCGCACCGTGGCCGCGGGCCTCAGCATTACAAACGGCCGGACGACCGGATTATCGAAGAGGTAGTGGAACGTTTGACCCACCATTCCTGGATTGATGCAACGGACATTCATGTCTCATGCAATGACGGCGAGGTCACACTCAGTGGAACGGTAATGAACCGTGAAATGAAACGGCTGGCCGAGGATGAAGCGTACTGCGTCTGGGGCGTCCGCGACGTGCAAAATCAGCTGCGCATCACATCTTCCGGGACGACCCAGCACGCGGCCTGATCCAGTTGACCTTGAGCATGGAATAAACGACAAGGTCGACATAGTGGTCGTAGAGCCATTCGGCCTCGCGCAAAAGGCCTTCCTGGAGGAATCCCAGCCGTTCGGCGACCGCCCGGCTTTTCAAATTCCCGGCAGCACAGTGGATCACGACTCGGTGACAGCCCTGCTCGTAAAATGCATAATCCGTCAGGCGGGCCGCCGCTCGTGTCACGATACCGCGTCCCTGATGATCGGCAGCGAGCCAGTATCCGAGTTCTGTCCGCCGGTTTCCTGAATCGAGATAAACCTCGGCGATGACGCCTGCGAGCGCGCCCTCAAAAACGATTCCAAATGTCAGCCCGTTATTGTCCAGAGCTTGCTCCAGAGCGCTGCCGATGAAGCGCGCAGTATCCTCGACATTCGTGTTGCGATCAAGCCACGGCAGCCACTCTTTCAAGTAGCGGCGATTGCGATCGATGAGCCGGGTCAGTTCAAAGGCATCGTCTTCCGAGATCTGGCGCAATTCCAGGGAGTCGGTGACGGATAAATTCAGGGACATGCGCGCAGTATACGAGCTTAAACTAGCAAGATGGAAGTTCGAGACCTGACGAAGCGGATCGCGCAGCGCGAAGATCAGCTTTTTCTCGTTCTGACTCTGGTTATCGGCGCGGTCGTTGGTCTCACGGTTGTCGCGTTTATCGTCGTGACCGAACGTGTGGGGTTGCGCCTCTATCCGGCGCACGGGGCGCCGTGGCGGCGCCTGGTTACCCCGGTCATCGGCGCTCTCGCAACAGGTTATCTGCTTTACCGCTATTTTCCGAACGCCCGGGGAAGCGGGATTCCACAAACAAAAACCGCTCTGTTTGCCGGTAACGGCACGATTACTTTGCAGACGGTGGTCGGGAAATTCGGCTGCTCCTCGGCGTCATTGGCCAGTGGCATCGCTCTGGGCCGCGAAGGTCCGTCGGTGCACATCGGAGCCGGCATCGCCTCGGTACTGGCGCGCTGGCTCGGCCTGAAGCCCGAGAAAGTGAAATCCCTCCTGCCGGTAGGGGCGGCTGCCGCTCTGGCTGCGGCGTTTAATACACCGATCGCCGCAGTGCTGTTTTCGCTGGAAGAAGTCATGGGGGATCTTCACGCACCGCTCCTCGGTTCGGTGGTGTTGAGCTCAGCGACATCCTGGATGGTGCTGCATCTGGTGCTCGGGGACGAGCCGCTCTTTCACGTCCCTGCCTACCATCTGGTCCACCCGATCGAGTTTGCAATTTATGCGGTACTCGGTGTCGTGGGAGGTCTGGTCTCCGTATGGTTCGTCAAAATGCTGCTGTGGCTGCGCGCTTTGTTTCTCACGTTCTCCGAGCGCACCGTGTGGTTCCAGCCCGCCGCGGGCGGCCTGATTGTCGGCGTGTTTGGCTGGTTCGTCCCCGAGGTGCTCGGTGTCGGCTACACGTATGTCGGCGACGCGCTCAACGGACACATCGCGCTGAAATTCATGGCCCTCCTGGTGGTTCTCAAAGTGATTGCCACGACCACGTCATACTCGTCTGGAAACGCAGGCGGAATCTTCGGCCCCAGCCTCTTTATCGGCGCCATGGTCGGAGGAACCGTCGGTAGTCTTGCACATATGGCATTGCCGCAATACACGGCCGACGTCGGCGCGTACGCGCTTGTCGGGATGGGTACGACATTCGCCGGCATCGTCCGCGTGCCGCTGACATCCGTCATCATGATTTTCGAGATGACGCGTGACTATACGATCATCGTGCCGTTGATGATTTCAAACCTGGTGAGCTTCTATGTTTCGTACAAGCTGCAGCGCACGCCAATCTACGAAGCGCTCGCTCATCAGCTTGGAATTCATCTGCCGAGCGTCGGCACGCGCCAGGAGCTCGCGCACCTCCGGGTCAGCGTCGCCATGCGCCCATCGGAGGGTTCGGCCGTTACCGTAGCGCCGCATTACAATCATGACTTTCCGCACGTCCATTCGGATCACGGTCTGGATGTCGCGCTGCATCGAATGGGCAGCAGCGGATTGAAGAGTCTTCCTGTCGTCAGCCGGAATGATGTGAGTCATGTGGAGGGAGTGGTCACTCTGGAAGACATTCTTCGGGTTTACGGGCTGGAAGATAAGCCACGGATTGAACAGATCTAGCGGATTGAAACCCGTCCGGCTGGTTCGTTCAGCAGGTCCACCATCTGGGCGGCGAGAGGACTGATCCGTGGACCCGGCACGACGATGCCCGCTACGTTGAGCGGATCGGCGGCGGGAATCTTCAGTACAACATCCGATGGCGTGCGGCGGACCGCCCTCAGCAGATCGACCGCTTCGGCGCGCGCGAACTGTTCGCCGAGAAAGCCGGAGACAAAGCGTCCGCCGCGAATTTCTCCCCGTGCTTCCATGCGCCGCAGCGCGACGAGGAGATCGCGCCAGGGTGGAGCGAGTGTTTCTCTGGCGAGCAGATCGCGGAAGATGACTCCCCAGCGCAGCAGCAACTGACGGGCGAAGGCTTCGGCCCGTTCTTCGGAAGAGGGATTCGACAACGGATGTTCCAGAATGGCCCATCGTCCGGCGGCATGCCGTGGCATTTTGAGCCGTGAACTTCCTTCGCCCCGTCGGCGTTTGGGATCGACGAGAGCGCGGAGGTTCTCGAATCCGTCCGCCGTCACCAGACCCGCAGCGGCAAGTTCCCACAAGCCATCTTCAACCTGGCTGGTCAACAATCCGGTTGTTTTCGCCATCTCCGGCAAAAACGAAGCGCCGCGTTGTTTCAAGGTTTCAAAAATCTGGCGGCCCGACGTGGAAATCCCGTCGGAGGGCAGCGTCGATTCGAGAAGCCAGGACGCATCTTCGCGCAGGAAGATGGCGACTGGAGCCACTCGTGTCGGACGGATGCGACGCGTTCGGGTGCCGGCATCATCGACAACTAAGGATGGATGGGGAGAAAGCCTGCCCCACATCACCTCGCCGGACAGACAGAGCGTATCGAGCAACTCCGGCGTGTAGCGTGCGACTCGCCGGCGCAACACTTCCGATTCCCATGCCGCGGCCGAAATCTCATAGCCCTGAAGCTGCTTCAGAACCTGCAGTGTCCCATCGACGCCATGCAGTTGAGTTCCGGGAGCGAGATGCTGCCAGGTAAAAAGAAATCGCACGAAGTCGGCGGACGAGACCGGCTCGATTTCCTTGCGCAGCTTTCCCAGCGTCATGCGGTGAATTCGCGCCAGCAGGCGCCGATTGCACCACTCGATCTCACTGTCAGGCATCTTCGAGGCCGGCGTGAACTTGCCGCGCAGCACCTGGCCGGAGGCTTCGAGTTTTGCCATGGCCGTTTCAATGACGTCCCGAGGGAGAGCCAGACGTCTCGAGAGCGCGGTGACCGTCATCGGTCCGGTCGATTCCATCCAGCCCCGGACGGTGGCGAAGATGCCTTCTTCCGATTCGACAGCTCCCGAACGTTCGGCCGCCACCCAGAATTGTTGGCCGCCCCGTTCGATGACCTTGACGCGCCGCATCTTTTCCAGCGCATCGAAATAACCCTGCCATTCAGGAACAGGAGACAGAACCATCAACGTCAGCAGCGCGTCATGCAACTCATCGGGATCGCGGACCACCGGCCATGATTCGCTGAACACTTCATCGATGGCCGCGGGATCCAACGCTCCGATCTCTCCCGCGTCGCTGCCCAGCGTTCGCCGCATCTGCACGGCCCGGGCGCGACGCTCTTCCAGAGGAGCATCGTCCAGGTATGCGTATGGATTCGCGTTCAATATCTCGTGGGAAAGCGGCGACGGTTCGGCAGTATCAATCGCAATTGTCCGAATCTCGCCGGCGCCAATCGCATCGAGGAGGTTTTTCAGTCCATCGATGTCCATTGCCTCATGGAGGCAATCGCGAATGGTTTCCTTGACGAGCGGATGATCGGGAATCTGGATTTCCGGCCCCATGACGTTCTCGGCACATGCGGCCTGATCCGGGAAGACAGCGGCGAGAAGGTCGTCCGACCTCATTCGTTGAATCGGCGGCGGAACCTTTCGTCCTCGCGAGAAACGAAGGATGGCGAGGGCCCGGGAGGCATTCCAGCGCCAGCGCGCGGTAAACATCGGCGAATCCAGCAGCGCCTGAGTGAGTACATCTTCGACTGTACCGACGTTCAGGAAATTGAAGACGAGCTCGAGAGGAAAGCTGTGCTGCTCGCCGAGCGATATCACGATGCCATTGTCGGTTGCCGCCGCCTGCAGCTCGAAATTGAAACTCCGGCAGAAACGCTTGCGCAGTGAAAGACCCCAGGCGCGGTTGATGCGCGCGCCGAACGGTGCATGAATGACGAGTTGCATTCCGCCGCCTTCGTCGAAGAAGCGCTCCGCGACCACGGTGTCCTGCGTCGGCAGAGCTCCTAAAGCCGCCGCGCTCGCTCTTATATAAAGGACAGCCTGTTCGGCGCCGCGGCGGTCCAGGGCGCATTCTTGCATCAGCCAGTCGACTGCGTTCTCCTGCTGCGCTATCTGCGTGCGGATATTGCCGACTTCTTCCGAGAGTTCCACCGTGCGGCCGGGCGCCTCGCCGCGCCAGAAGGGAATCGACGGGGCTGCTCCGTGCGCATCTTCGACGCGGACGCGTCCGGACTCGACGCGGCGGATCCGCCATGAGGTGGTGCCGAGAAGGAAAACGTCGCCGGCAAGGCTCTCGACGGCAAAATCCTCGTCCAGTGTTCCGACGATCGTCTCTTCGGGTTCGGCGACGACAAAGTAATTGGCGTTTTCGGGAATGGCGCCGCCCGACGTGATCGCCGCAAGACGGGCGCCGCGCCGGCCCCGCACGACGCCGTTGATCTGATCGCGATGCAGGAACGCGCCGCTGCGGCCGCGTTGCGTTGCGATACCTTCCGAGAGCATCTCGATCACAGCATCGAAGTCGGCGCGAGGAAGATCGCGATAAGGAAATGCCTGCCGCACGAGCTGGAAAAGATCGTCTTCGGTCCAGGCTTCGCAAGCTGCGGCCGAGACAATCTGCTGGGCGAGGACGTCGAGCGGCCAGGACGGGATTTCCAGAGCATCGAGAGCGCCGGCGCGGATCGCATGAACCAGCGCGGCACATTCGATCAGTTCGTCGCGTGTCGTGGCGAACAGGCGTCCCTTGGGAACGCTGTGCGGGTCCACACGGTGCCCGGAACGCCCGATCCGCTGCAGCGCCACGGCAATCGACCGCGGTGACCCGACCTGGCAAACCAGATCCACCGATCCGATGTCGATGCCCAATTCGAGCGAAGCCGTTGCTACAACTGCGCGCAATTCGCCGTTTTTGAGTTTTTGCTCCGCCTCCAGCCGCAGTTTGCGTGAAAGGCTCCCATGGTGCGCCAGGACGGCGCTTTCGCCGAGACGTTCTGTGAGATGGTGCGACACCCGTTCGGCGTGACGGCGGGTGTTGACGAAGATCAACGTGGTGCGATGTTCCAGGATCAACTCGGCGAGCCGATCATAGATCTCGCCCCACATCTCATTGCTGGCGACCGCGCCGAGTTCGTCCTTCGGTACTTCGACGGCAAGCTCCATCTTTCTTCGGTGTCCGCTGTCGATGATGCGGATGGGATTGCTCGGAACGACAAACTGCGCCACTTCCTCGATGGGTTTCACCGTCGCCGACAGCCCGATGCGTTGAGGCTTGCGTCCGCCTGCCTTGGCTACAAGGTCGTCCAGCCGGGCGAGAGACAACGCCAGGTGCGCGCCGCGTTTGTCGTCCGCCATCGCGTGGATTTCATCGATGATAATCGTGTTTGTGGTTTTCAAGAATGCCCGGCTGCGATCCGCCGTCAGCAGGATGAAAAGCGATTCCGGCGTCGTTACCAGAATGTGCGGCGGCCGCTTGATCATTTGCTGCCGTTCCCACATCGGCGTGTCGCCGGTCCGCACCGCGGCACGAATGGGCGGGAACAAGTGGCCTTTTTCATGGGCAAGTTTTGCGATTTCGCTGAGCGGACGCTCGAGGTTTTTCTGGATGTCGTTGCTGAGCGCTTTCAGAGGGGAAACGTAGACCACCTGGGTCTCATCGCGAAGCGATCCGTCTAAAGCCGCCCGGACCAGTTGGTCGATGCAGGAGAGGAATGCCGCCAGCGTTTTGCCCGAACCGGTCGGCGCCGAGATGAGCACATCACCGCCGCTCTGGATCTCCTTCCAGGCCAGCTCCTGTGCTTCAGTTGCTCCGGGAAACGACTGGTCAAACCACTCTCGAACGATCGGATGGAATTCCACAAGCCTATTGTATCAGCCACGGATTTGACGGATTGAATCGTTCAATTCGTTCAATTCGTGGCTAATTTCCCACTGCCGCCCGAGCCACAGCGCTGGCGTCCGGAAGCTTCTCCACACCCCAGCACAGATCCATCAAGCGCCGCTGGCGATCGGCCGGCAGAACCCCATTCGCGAGTCCGGCAAACTTCGCTTCGAGATCTTTATCCGTCATGGGGTGATCCAGACTGCCGACGGCATGTTCGACAAATTTCTCGGAGCGGCGGCCATCCTTAGCGACGACGGTAATCCGCACCTGATCCTCATGCAGCGTGGAATCAATCGCTGTCGAGACCCGATCTCGCAATGAGGTCACAGCGCGATCGCGCACCGCCCGGTCGCTGAACTGATCGATGCCGCCGGCGCCTTCCACCAGAGCGACGCTGGCCGCATGATAAATGCTGAATTTACCTTCCAGTCCGGTTTGTGGCGCCTTTTTGTTCGTGAGTTGGATGACGAGAGGATGAACCTTCAACTCCACGCGATCGATAGCGTCGGCCGTCAGTCTGGTTTCATTGCGCAACTGGATGCAGCCATCGATCGTGGGGTGCATGACAACCCCGCAGGCGAACGGCTTGTAGGTGTTTTTCGCGATCTCGTACTGGGTGCCAAGTCCGTTCACAATATCGCCGAAGTTGTGTGCCGTGCTGACGACATTCGCCCAACCGTACTTGGCCTCCAGGCTTTGTTCAGAACTGGTGAAGTTTTTCGAAGCGAGCAGTGCTGCCGTCAAACCGTTCTGCGCCGCGCGTCCCGGATGGAAACTCTTTGTCATGGAACCGAACATTTCCTGAAGGCCCACGGGTTGAGTTGCAGCCAGTCCCAAGGCCCACAGCATCTGCTGCTCGGATAATCCCAATAATTTGCCGGAAGCGGCTGCGGCGCCGAACACTCCGGCGGTTCCGGTGATGTGCCATCCCGCGTCGTAATGTTTCGGATAAACGGAATTGCCGATCCGGCATTCGACGTCGACTCCGAGTACGAGCGCGTTGACGAAATCCTGTCCGGAAACGGGATGGTGTTCACTGAGCGCGAGAATGGCCGAGATCACTGGACCTGCGGGGTGAATGATGTTGTGCGAGTGCGTGTCGTCGAAATCGAGAACGTGCGAGCTGATGCCGTTAATCAACGCGGTGTGCAAAACATCGAGACGCTCTTTTCGGCCGAGCAGGCTGGCCTGGGCCGGCCCGGAAAAAGGAGCGAGTGCCGACACGGCGATTCCAACCGTTTCATGACGCGATCCGCCGAGCGTGCAGCCGACCCAGTTCAGCAGCGTGCGCGCGGCTTCTTTGCGCACTGCTGGCGGAAGATCCGCGGCCTTCGCCGCCACAATGTGACGAGCCAGCGTTCGCGTCACCGGGGATGTGGGGTCTGTGCCCTCGCTCCGGCTTGGCGGGTTTTGGGGAACTCGAGGCGACAAACTCAATCCTCCCGTTGCGAAAAGAAAGAGACGGCGGTTCATGTGCGTCCTTATCGATAGAGTTGGGGAAACTGATCCTTGAGATGGCTGACTTTCGGCGCATCGTTCATCACGATATAAAGAGCGTTCGGATGACGGGCGAAATAGTCCTGATGATAGGCCTCGGCGGGGTAGAAAACATCGAGGGCCTTCAGTTCCGTTACGATCGGTCCGCGGAAAACCTGCGCCTTATTCAATTGATCGATGTATGCCTGCGCAACACGTTGCTGGTCGGCGCTGGCGAAGAAAATCGCCGAGCGGTATTGGCTGCCGGTGTCCGGCCCCTGACGATTCAACTGCGTCGGGTCGTGTGCGACGGAGAAGAAAATCTGCAGCAGTTGACCGTAGGAGATCTGCGACGGATCGTAAACAACCTGAACCGCCTCCGCGTGGCCCGTGCTGCCGCCGCTGACGATCTCGTAATGCGCAGTCGAGGCGTTGCCGCCGCTGTATCCGGAGGTGACTCGCTTGACGCCTTTCACATGTTTGAAGACGGCGTCCACTCCCCAGAAGCAGCCGCCCGCAAATACGGCGAATCGATCGGTGGCTGCGCCACTTTTCTCGTCCACGGCGGGGCCCGGGATGCTGACCGCCGCGTCCACTTTGGCGCAGGCGGATGTCAGGCAGAGGAGAAGAAGCAGAGTCAGGGTTCTTCGCATAATATGCTCCTATCCGTACTGTACTTGCGGTCTATGCCGATCTAGCGATTAGCTTGTCTGATACTCCCCGCCTAAGTTAGGCGGGGACTGGCCCACAGCGTTACAGCAAGCCAGGTTTACATCGCGTCCACTACGATTGGTTATCGATCGCGCGTGCAGTCGATCTCATGGTCTCACAGTTTCCGATGCGCGGAAAAGTTCATCTGCGGCCTGCAAAATAATGCGGCGCAGCCGGATCGGGTAATCCTTCTGATCTGCGAGAAATCGCCGGACCGTTTCGGCCGCCATGCGGCTGTTGTGGCCGGCAAGCGTGGCATTCATCCAGCGCGTAGGAAAAAAGATGTCGCCAGTCCGCTGGATTTCAACCAGTAGACCAAGCGAAGGGGGGATGTATTTTTCGGACTGGGCCGCCCGCAGCGGATGATGCAAATATTGCAAACCCTCCAGCACCCAGGGCTCGTGCTGGCGGTTGTTGACATCCTTTAAGCTGTCGAACCACCGGTCGCGGACATCTTGCCGTTCCGACACGGCAGGCATCACGAACTCGAATCGTGCCTTCCGATCCGGATTCATGAAGCGTCCGCGCTGTTCCTCCAGAATGGACGCCGAGTCCGGGACGGAGCGGACCGCGAGTTCGAGCGCCATCGTCGCCTCGTCGGGTTCGGCCAGCTTTAGGCCCGGAATCGTCTGCTGCCGGCGCCAGACGCGCTCGAGAAACGCCACCCCGTCGGTCGTTGTCACAATCGAGCGGAAACCTGAGAAGTAGGTCGCCTTCGTGGTGGACGATTTCGTCTGATCGATGCCTGTTCGCAGCAACTGCTCGAGTTTCGGCCCGGCATCCTTCCGCTGAGCGTCGGTCAGGAAGGTCCAGAAGGCATCGTTGAGATACCCGACCAGCAGCTGAATATTCTGTTCGGTATCTTCCTTCGCCAAGGCGGCCATCCCGCTGGAAACGAATTCGGATGCCGCAATCCGGCGGTCAAGCATTTCCTCCCAGAGGGTCACCCAGGCGGCGCCACGGGTCAGCGGGTCTCTGAACTCCGGCAGATGCTGGAGAAGATAAGACCGCGTGGAATCATCCAGTGTGAAATCGCCATAGCCGAGGCCGCCGCCCGTCGGCAGAATGAATTCCGGGGCCGGGGAGCCGGCGGGCAGTTTCAGATCGGTTCGCTCGTCGTGCAGTTCAACGGGCACGGATACGATATTGCTGAAATTACCCGCGAGTACGTCCAGTTGCTCCGTCCACTTCAAGGATCGGCCGGGTTGCGGATCGGACTGGACGAAAGCACCGTTCAGATCCTGGATGACTGTGCGGATCGACGGACGTCCTGCTTCTTCAACCCAGGCGTGGCTCCATGAGGTCAGATCGGTATCGCTGCGGCTGCCGAGAATTTTGATAAGGTCGAGCCACGTCGCATTGCCGAACTGGTACTGCTTCAAATAGGCCTGCAGGCCATTCTGAAGTTTGTCCGGGCCCAGAATGCGCTCGAGTTGTCGCATGACGATGGGCGCTTTGTCGTAAATGATGTTGCCGTAGAGACTTCCCGCTTCGTCCAGATTGGCAAGCTCCTGCCGGATCGGATGCGTTCCGGCGGTGCGGTCGACGGCATAAGCGGCCGGATAGTGCGACACCAGAAAACGCAGATCGTGATTGACGTTGGGAAATGCCGGGTTGACGATCTTCGCTGCCATGAAGTTTGCGAAAACCTCTTTCATCCACACATCGTTGAACCACTGCATGGTGACGAGATCGCCGAACCACATGTGAGAGGTTTCGTGCGCGATCGTCGTCGCACGATTCAGCATCTGATTTTCGGTGGCCGACTCGTCCAGCAGGACGGATGCGGAATTGTAGAAGATCGCCCCGGGATGCTCCATGCCGCTGAACTGGAACGACGGAATCAGAACAAAGTCGAACTTGCCGAAACGGTAGGGAATGCCGGTGTACTTTTCCAGCCAGTCCAATGACGACGCGTGAAGATCGAATGCCGCGCCGGCATTGCGCGCCACTTTTTTCGCGTCTGTCTCGCGATGAAACATCCGGTACCAGCGCCCGTTGCGTTCTGCAGTTTCCACCTGAAATTTCCCGGCGGCGAAGGCAAAGAGATATGTCGGGATGGGCTGAGTTTCAGCATAACGGATGCGCACACGCTCGTCTGCGGCTTCGTGGAAAGTGTCTGCTCCATTGGAGACAGCCTGCCACTCCTTAGGGATGTTCAGTTCCAGCGAGAAGCGGGCTTTCAGATTGGGCTGATCGAAACACGGGAAAGCCAGATGGGCACGCGACGGAACGAACAGCGTGTACATGAACTCGGGATTGCGATTGAGCGAGGCGTCGCCCGCCTGGAAGCGGATCTCGATGGCATTTTCTTCCGAAGCCAGTTCCTGCGTCGGGATGATGATGTGGTCCGGCACCAGCCGGTAATGCGATGGCCTGCCGGCAATGGTTATCGAGTTCAGGTGATCCGCGCCCGGCGTGAAGTCGAGGACCAATGGCTCGGTGACGTCTTTAGTTGAGAACTTGATGATTTCGTGACCGGTGATGGGCTCGCCGGGATTGGCGGGAATCGTGAAGGAAAGTTCGTAGCTGAGCGCGTCGATGGATTGCGCGCGTTTGGTGGCGAGTTCCAGCGGAACACCGGGAGCCGGATCTGGTTGTCCGGCCGGATTATTTTTGCGGCATGCCATAACAAACAGGGGAAGGAACACAAGAAGCACAAAAGGCACAAGGAGGAACCTTTTGTGCCTTTTGTGCTTCTTGCGTTCCTCCCCGTTTCGTACCTATCCAAGGCGTGCATTCAAAAACGACTGCACCGTGTCCCAGGAGAGCTTCGCCGAATTCGGTTCATAGCTCTGCCGGGCATCACAGAAGAATCCGTGATCGGCGTTCGAGAACACGATATCGATGTACTCTTTTTTCGCGTCCCGCATCGAGGCCATGACTTGATTGCGATGCTCGGCCGGGATGTGCGTATCTCGCTCGCCCCAGAACAGGATCATCGGCCCCGACAAGTTGGACGTCCGGTGGAGCAGGGTTGGCATGTTGCCGCCATAATAGGAGATGGCGCCCTTTAAAGGCAGGGCCGAATTTGCCAGAAACGACACACGGCCACCCATGCAATAGCCGACAGAAGCGATGTTGTCGCCGGTTTGCGTGTTGGCCTTCAGCCATTGATAGGTCGCTTTGACGTCGCTCTCGAGGGTTGCTTCTTTTGTGGCCTGCATGTGCGGCATGGCGGAAGGGAAGTCCGTGTAGCTGCATTCCCACTTCGGAGGAGCGGTGCGGTGAAACAGTTCCGGTGAGATTGCCGTGAGGCCCAGGGAGGCAAAACGATTGGTCACATCGCGGATGTGTGGATTCACTCCGAATACTTCAGGGAACACCATGATGCCGCGTTTGGGTTTTTCACCGGCCGGCTCAGCGAGCCAGGCCAGCATCGTGGTTCCGTCCTCGACTTTGATTTCGACGTGCTTTGAAGTGATGTTTGACATAGCCGGAAAAGACTATCATAGGCACTATGTCAGCACGATTCGATTCACCTAAAGCTATCGTGACCGGAGGAGGTTGCCGGAATCAGACACCGGAACTACTGACTTCACTTCATGCGCACCGCGCGCTCATCGTCGTCGATCCTTTTTTTGCGGGCGCGGAGTTCGTCAATGAGATTCGATTGAGCCTCGCGGGGAAGGGAATTGTCACTAGGACATTTACCGACTTCCAACCCGATCCCACAGACCAGAACGTCCTGGCCGGCGCCGGACGGTTTCAGGCCGAGGGTATGGATTCGATCATCGCGATCGGCGGAGGCAGCGCACTCGACGTGGCGAAGATGATCGGGATTGCCGTGACGAATGCCGGTCCGCTCAGCCAGTTTCAGGGATACCACCGCATTCCTAATCCCGGTCCGCCGCTTCTGGCAATTCCCACCACGGCCGGTACGGGCAGTGAGGCGACCAAAGTCGCCGTTATTACCGACACCACGCGTCAGGTCAAGATGATGATCCTGGACGCAAAACTCATGCCGTCGGTCGCCATCGTGGACTATGAGCTGACCATGTCGATGCCGAAGCCGCTCACGGCACACGTTGGAGTGGACGCGCTGACGCATGGCATCGAAGCGTATGTCTCGCGAAAGGCGAATTCCCTGACGGACCCGGTCGCCCTGTCCTGTGTGACCAAGATTCATTCCAATCTGCAGAAAGCATGGAATGATCCTGGTAATAATGAAGCGAGGGAAGCCATGTCTTTGGCGGCGCTGCAGGGCGGTCTCGCCTTTACAAATTCCAGCGTGTGCCTGGTTCATGGCATGAGCCGGCCGCTCGGGCTGATATTCAAGTTGCCCCACGGCCTGTCCAACTCCGTTTTGTTGCCGGCCGTGACCCGGTTCTCGTGGGCGGGCGCCAGAAACCGCTATGCGGAACTGGCTCGCGCGATGCAGATTGCTTCGGATAAGGTTCCGGACGATGTGGCATGCGAGGCGCTGTCGGACTGGCTCGATCGCTTGAACGATGATCTCAAGGTTCCGCGGCTGAAGGATTGCTGTGGTGGAGATAAGGACCGTTTTCAGGCCGTGTTGCCAAAGATGGCGAATGATGCGCTGGAGTCGGGCAGCCCTCAGAATAATCCCATCGTGCCGGCAGCCGGGCAGATCATTGAATTGTTCGAGAAAGCCTGGTAAAGGCGCGGGGACGGGGTGCCGCAAATTGGCCCCTTGTAAAGGATTTGGATGTAGTGGATGCGATGTAAACCTGGTTTGGCTGTAACGCTGGTGGACCAGTCCCCGCCTAACTTAGGCGGGGACTGTGGACACGCAAACCGCGGCGTCTATTCTTATTTTGGGCAACTGTGGTCTATGGCCGCGCTCCTTACACCGTATGATGAAACTTGTTGAACAGCTTACGGGCCGTGGCGAACTGATTTTAAATGGGTATACTCTGCGCCCGGTGCAGTATTCCATCGCCCGTCATCAAGGTTTTGTCGAGCATTCCGGTCTGCCGATCCCCGGCCTTCACCGGATTGAGGGTTCCATTGATTTTGATCCTGCCCGCGATCCCGCCTATTGGATCGGCTTGCCGCTCGCGTTGAAGCTGGAAGATGGCCGCGTTTTTGGCATCCAGTTGATCAGCGACGACGGCCGGATCCTGAGCGAAGGGCACGGTCCTTCCCGGTGTCTTTGCTGCTGATAAGTGCCCTTGCACTAGGAAACCGATCTCAGCTTCCTACCTTCCTCTTCGCTGAACACCACAAAAAAACAGCCCCACTCCTGAAGCAGCGTCACCTTTATGGCGAATTTATTTGCCCGGCCGAAATAGTTGGCTATAGAGTTCGATTCGTCATTCGGCTAATGCATTAACGGGTTACGGCACAACTAACACAAATCAGCGGTGCGGGATCCCCCTGCCCCTCCGCAGCACAGAGGCTGATCATGAGAAACATTTTCTTCTGCCTACTGCTGTCCTGCCTTGCCTGCACGGCAGCATTTGGGCAAATCAACAACGCTACGCTCACAGGAACCGTTACAGACGCAACGAAAGCCGTTTTGCCGGGCGTTACGATCACGGCAACGAATATCGGGACTGGTGTTGCGCTGACGAACGTAAGTAATGAAGCGGGTGCATACACGCTCCTCAGTTTGATTCCTGGTACCTACGATGTAACTGCGGAGTTGCCGGGTTTTCAAAAAGCGACCTATGCCAAGGTTGAGCTGGGTAATGCCGTGACGGTGCGTTTGAATTTTACGCTCAATGTTGCTACTCAGGCGCAGAGCGTGGAAGTGACGATCGCCGCGGACACGGTGCTTGCGACTTCAAGCCCGACGATCGGGCAGGTCATGACCGAAAAGAAGGTGAGTGAGTTGCCTGTCGTCGGCAATAACGTTCTCGATATGTTGAGCGTGCTCGGCGGTATCGATAACATGGTTGCCACTGGGGCCAATCCTCAGGCGGGGCACGCATTTGGCCGTGAAGGCACAACGCTTGCCGGCGTCAGCGCGCAGGATACGCCCGTGCTGCGAGACGGAATCATGGTCAGCGATACCCGCTGGCCGACCGGTCTGAATACCAATACAGTAATGAATCCGGATTTGGTCGGCGAGATTCGGTTAATTGTGTCGCCGGTGGATCCCGAATTCGGGCGCGGAAATGGTGCTGTGCAGATCACCACGCGTTCCGGGACGAACCAGCTTCGCGGAGCGGCGGTATGGAATATCCAGAGTAGTGCGCTGAATGCCAATACCTGGAGCAACAACCAGACCCACACGCCACTGAATTGGTTGGCCCAGAATCAAGGGACAGCCAGTGTTGGCGGTCCGATCATCAAGAACAAGACATTCTTCTATGCGCTGTGGGACATGAATTTCAACCGCCAGCGCGCTTACCAGTCCTCCTCCGTTCTGACGCCATGCGCGCGCAACGGAATCTTCCGGTACTTTGATAACTGGAATAATGGTGGTTATGGCGCAACCACAGTTGCTGGAGGCGGGACTCCAACAATAGCGTCGGTGGATCTGCTCGGCAATCCTGTGACCCCAACGACGAACCCGGATGGGACCCCATACAGCGGGAAACTGGAATACGCCAGCGTTTTCGGTCCTGTATCGTTTGCGGGGGGGCTCCTAATGCCGATTGCTCTAATGGGACGATCACGGGCGCGGCATGGGATCAGTTCCGGACGCACCCGGACACTACCGGCTTGATCAGCCGGACGATTGCACTGATGCCCGCGGCGAACGATTGGAACTTTCTCAACAACGGCGCGATCGACGGTCTGAACACCGCAACCTGGCGTACTCTGAGGCGTTTCAGAGGTGGTGACAACCTCTTCAGCGTCGGCGAAGCCACCGGCGATCGACGGCAGATCAATGTGAGGATCGACCACAACTTCAGCCAGAAACACCGGCTTAACGGCGCTGTCACCTATGAACGTGTTTCTTCCGACGATGTTCCGTTCGCCTTGCCTGGGACGTGGAGCAACTCGAACTTCCATCGTCCGCTAACCGTATCGGGCGGCTTTGTGTCCACATTGTCGTCAACGCTGGTGAACGAAGCCAAATTTGGTTATCGCCGCAGTGGCACGAATGTCGTTGCCCCGTGGGATCTTCCCGCAAATTATCCCGGCATTGCCAGTTACCTGCCGCCGAACGTCAACGGCTTCCAGATTCTCCCGGACATCGCGGGAGGTGTGGGGCTTTGCAGCCCAATCACCGGAGGCCGGCCGCCGGCTTCCTGCACCGTGGCGGGGGCCGCCGGCGCCAATCTGACAACGACCGCAATCGATAGCTCTCCGATTTGGACCTATGGTGATTCGGTCAGTTGGACGAAAGGAAAGCACACCGTCAAGATCGGAGGAGAATTCCGGTTTGCCAGCACGTACACGCAGGGTAGCGCGCCTGGTGGCGGTTTCTTTCAGAACAACAAAACCCAGGTTGTTGTCGTTGCCGGCGCCGCTCCCGGCGCGGCGCTCCAGGTTTCCGGACCCAATGCGATTGCCAATACAAACGCTGCATTGTCGGGGATCGGCACGAACGACGCAACTAAAGCCCGGAATCTTTTGAACTTTCTTTCGGGTTCGCTCTCGTCGATCAACAACGAGTACTTCTTGAACAAGCCGACGGACACCACCTTCGCGGACTTCCGTACCTCCAACCTGATACCTAATACCGTCAAGCAGCGCGAATTCGATATTTTCGTTAAGGACGACTATAAGGTTCGTAAGAACCTCACGCTCAACCTCGGAATGCGATACGAATGGTACGGCGTACCCTATTCGCCTTTCGGCTTGACAGCGGCAGCAATCGGGGGAGGCGGCGCCGGATTTGGAATTTCAGGCCGCGATTTCAGCGGCTGGATGAATCCAGGTGCACGCGCCGACACGACAACGTTCCAATTCGTGGGGCCGAATTCACCGAATTCGGGACAGCTTCCCTACAATAACGACTGGAAAAACATTGGTCCGGCCGTGGGATTTGCCTATCAACTGCCATGGCTGGGTGAAGGCAAGACGACCATACGTGGGGGATATCAAATCACCTACCAGGGTGGAGGCCGCTTCAGCACTCTTGAAAATCCCCTCACGCAACCGCCGGGCCGCGTGTACGCCGGGATTTACACTGGCACTGCTGCTGCTCCATATATGGATCTAACCAGCGTTACGGCCAATACGGTTCCGACACCGCTCCCTCCCGGCGTAGCGCCCATGACGCCGATCCCGATCACGGATCGGACCCAGACCGCCAACTTCTTCGACCCGAACTATACGTCTCCTTACGTTCAGAATCTGACCTTGTCTGTGACGCGAAGCGTCCGGCCGAATTTGACGGTGGACGTGCGCTATATCGGGACATTGGCCCGTAGGCTGTACTCCAGCATCAATCTGAACACTCCCAATTTCCTTTACAACGGTCTTGGCGCGGAGTTTGACAAGATCCGGGCCGGAGGCGAATCGCCCGTGTTAGACAAGATGCTGAACGGGGTGAACATCTGCGCGATCGGCTGTAGCGGTGGCGTCACGTACGGAGCCATTGGTACAACGATCGGCGGAGTGCCACAGACCGCCGCTTTACAGATGCGTTCGAGCGCGACGTTCAGCACCAATCTGGCGTTGGGTCAATATGGGGGCGCCGGCGGCGTCGCGTCCGCACTGGCCACTCTGGACTACACGCAAGTTGGCTGCCCTGCAGCCGGCGCTGCCGGTAACTGCAATCTACCCGTCGTCAATAATAGTGTGGTTCGCGGTTCTGTATTGAGCCTCAATGGCGTTCCCGAGAATTTCATTTACACGAACCCGCAATTCGCAACCGCCAATTGGTTTTCCAATATGGGCAACAGCAACTATCACTCGGTGCAATTGGAAGTGACGCTGCGGCCCACCCACGGTTTCAGCGGGACGGCGAACTACACCTTCAGTAAAAATCTGGGTGTTCCTCCCAACACCTTCGGAGCATTTGGTCCTACACCCGCATTCACCAATCCTGTGGACCGGCATATGGACTACTCGATCGTCAACAATAATCACCCGCAGATCTTCCGGAGCAACGGCGTCGTCGAGTTGCCGGTTGGTCCCGGTAAGCTCCTGCTTGGCAAGAGCCACGGCGGACTCGCTCGCGTGATCGAGGGCTGGAAGCTGGGCGGCATTTATACGCTGAGTTCCGGTCCGTGGTCCAGCATCACAGCACAGAGCATGCTTTATGCAAACGGGGTTCCGGACGTAGCAGACCCCACAGCGCTGAAAGAGTTGCTCAGTGATGCGGGCACCAAGTGGGGCGTCAAATCAGCGACGGGAGTCGTAGAAGGCGACTTCTTCGACCGTACGAAGTTCGTAAAAGTGGCAGATCCGCAGTGCGGTAATGTCACTCCGCTGCAGAATTTGAATGGATTGGCACCAGGCGTTTTCCCGCGCTGCACTTTGCAGGCAATTGCCAGAGTTGCCCCCGCGGGTACTCCAGGGGCTGTTCCGCTCAACGATGGCAGCGGGAATTTCGGCACGATCGTTCTCCAGAATCCGCTGCCTGGGAAACAGGGCAACCTGGGTCAGAACGTTCTTCGCGGGCTTCCGGTCTGGCGCTTCGACACCAATATCTCTAAGGCATTCCAGATCAGCGAGAGCAAGAGTCTGCAGTTCCGGCTCGACGTGTTCAACTTGCTGAACCATGCACAGCCCGGCGCTCCGGGGCTGTCGATTAACAATGCGTTCGCCCCCACTCCGTTTGGCGAGATCACCGCGAAGAACGGAAATGACCCGCGCGTAATGCAGGGACAACTCCGCTTCCAGTTCTAAGAAAGCCGGAGGTAAACAAAAAAAGCCCGCCGGGCAACCGGCGGGCTTTTTTGTTTGGCCGCGTCGCGAGTAACAACATGAATGCCCCGATTTATCATTGACATGGAACGCGCACTGGTGACTTAATTAGCGCCGCGACAATTGCGTTTTGCATTTAACAATACGCGGCAAGGAATCCCCCTTAACCTTCCCGCGACTGGTGGGTGAGAATGAGAAACTTTTTCCTTTACATGGTTCTGTCGGTTCTCCTGGCCACGACAGCGTTTGGCCAAGCCAATAACGGCACGCTTAGCGGAACGGTTGCAGATGCGTCGGGCGCCGTTTTGCCCGGTGTGACCGTGACTGCATCTAATACTGCAACGGGCGTAACGTCGACTACCGTCACGAACGAAGCTGGAGCATATTTTATTCCCAGCTTGATACCCGGTCCGTACACACTGTCGGCGGAATTGCCCGGATTTCAAAAGGAGACGTTTTCTAACGTCGACCTCGGCAACGGCGTCACTGTACGTTTGAATTTCAGCTTGAAAATTGCAAGCACGGCGACGAGCGTTGAAGTGACAGTCGCTGCCGACACACTGCTTTCAACCTCTAGTCCGACTGTCGGTCAGGGACTGACGGAGCGGAAAGTAATAGATCTCCCGCTGACCGGAGGAAATGTTTTGGATCTCGTCCAGGTGCTGGGGGGGGTCGACAACGTCGTTGCGACAGGCAACGGTGAGGCTGGTCAAAGCGCGTTCGGACGTGAGGCCGAAACACTTGCCGGAATCAGCGCGCAGGATACTCCTGTCCTGCGAGACGGGATCATCGTTAACGATTTGCGATATCCCACGGGCATCAACGCGAATACCGTCGTCAATCCCGATATGGTTGGCGAAGTCCGCTTGATTGTGACTCCTGTGGACGCCGAACTCGGCCGCGGTAACGGCGTTGTCCAAATTACAACCCGCTCTGGAACAAACAAGTTCCGTGGCGCCGCTGTATGGAACATCCAGAATACCGCGTTGAATCCGAACACCTGGGCGAACAATCAACATCAACCTGCCAGGATCGTTCCTTTCTGGTCCAACAATAACCAGACGACGTTCAGCGCGGGCGGCCCGATCATCAAGAACAAAACGTTTTTCTTCGGCTTGTTCGACATGAACATCAACTGGAATCGCGCGACGAACCCGATTCCTGTGTTGACGCCCTGTGCAAAGAATGGTGTGTTCCGGTATTTCGATGGCTGGAACAATGGCACGGTGGGCACAGCCTTGAATACGAACCCTGCCACTCCGCAACGGCAGACCGTGAATCTCGACGGTAGTCCATTGACGCCGACCACCAATCCGAATGGAACGCCGTACACGGGCAAATTGGAATATATCAGCGTCTATGGTCCTGTCTCATTTACGGGCGGCGCTCCGAACGCCGATTGTTCCAATGCCGTCGTGAACGGCTCCTGGGACCCGCTCCGGACAAAGTTGGATCCTACGGGATTCGTGAGCCGGACGATGGCCCTGATGCCCAACCCAACTGACTTTACGAACTTTGTAGGAACGACGGTCGATGGGCTGAATACGGCGAGCGACACGACGCTTCGCCATTTCCGTGGGGTTGACAATCTCTTCAGCGTGGGCGAGTCCACCGGCACTCGTCACCAGTACAACGTGAAGATCGACCACAATTTCAATCAGAGGCACAGAGGGAACTTCGCGTGGACTTATGAGCGAGTCGTTTCCGACGATACGCTTGCGGGTTTGCCCGGAACGTGGAGCAATCAGAATTTTCATCGTCCGACGACAATGACAGGCGGCCTTGTATCGACACTTTCGGGATCGATTGTGAACGAGGTAAAGTTGGGTTACCGGGTCAGCGGAACGAATGTGCTGGCTCCCTGGGATGTGCCGTCCCAACAGAAGGCCATCAATGCTTACTTACCTCCCGCAGTCAACGGCTACCAAATCCTTACGGATGTTACCGGAGCCGTAGCGGTTTGCAATCCCATTACCGGCGCGCGCCCCACTCCTCCTCCAGGGGCCTGCTTGGGTACAGGCGCAGGTGGTGCGAACCTTACGGCGACGGCCCTTGACAGGACGCCGCTGTACACATATGGCGACACGATGAGCTGGACTAAAGGCAAACACACGATGCGTTTTGGCGGTGAAATCCGGATGGCCAGCAGCAAATCTCAGGGAAGCAGCGCCGGTCTGGGCTTCTTCCAGAACGCGAAAGATCCAATCGTCGTTGTTTCTGGTGCGACTCCCGGGGCCCCGCTTTCCGTCAGCGGACCCACGGCAATTGCTAACACGAACCCCAACATGGCGGGCATCGGCACGAATGATGCGACCAAGGCGCGGGCTCTCTTGAACTTCCTTTCCGGGTCGCTCGCATCGGTCAATAACCAGTACTTTATGAACAAGCCGACGGACACGACCTTCAGCGACTTCAAGACCAGTCCGTTGATCACGAATACCATCAAGCAGCGGGAATTCGACCTCTTTGTGAAGGACGATTTCAAAATTCGCACGAATCTGACACTCAACTACGGCATCCGGTACGAATGGTACGGCGTCCCGTATTCTCAAGATGGATTTACGGCGGCGCCCGTTGGCAGCGGCATTCCGGCATTCGGACTTTCCGGTAACGATTTCAGTGGGTGGATGAATCCTGGCACTCGCGGCACTCCAACGACGCTTCAATTCGTCGGGCCGGGTTCGCCGAATCCCAGTGGGAAGCTTTACAACAACGACTGGAAGAACTTTGGTCCGGCAGTTGGATTTGCATGGAACCCGAAGTGGCTCGGCGAAAGCAAAACCACAGTGCGTGGCGGATATCAGATCACGTATCAGGGTGGAGGCCGCTTCAGTACCGTCGAGGGTCCCATCGACAGCCCTCCGGGCCGTGTATACAGCGGCACTGCAACGCAGACGGCCGCAGGCGACCAATATCTGGATCTGACAAAACTTTCCCAGCCGGGCGTGGTTCCGCCACCCGTACCGGCAGGCGTCGTCCCGTTGGCGCCTATTCCGGTGACGGATCGCAGCCAGACCATCTCATTTTTCGATCCGAACTACACGTCACCATATGTTCAGAATGTGACGCTGTCCGTAACGCGCAGTCTCAACCAGCACATGACCTTGGATGTCCGTTATGTCGGAACCTTGGCCAGAAAGCTGTACTCCAGCGTCAACCTGAACGCCCCGAATTTCCTTTACAATGGGTTGGCCTCCGAGTTCAACAGCATCCGTTCCGGCGGCGAGTCAGCCAAACTGGACTCACTGCTGAACGGTGTCAACCTTTGCGCCACGGGCTGCACGGGTACATTCGGCGTGATCGGCAGCACGGTAGCAGGAGTTCCGCAGACGGCTGCGATGCAAATGCGCTCGAATTCCACTTTCCAGGGAAACCTGGCCCTCGGTAACTACTCGGCAGTCGCAAACTCGTTGGCCACGTTTGACTACACGCAAAGTCGGTTGTCCGTCGGCGGGTGCTGGCGGGTAATTGCAATCTGCCCACCATTCCAATAACAGCCGTGGTTAAGGGGACCGCGCTCCACCGCGGGTGTGGCGCCGGAGAACCTCATTTACACCAACCCCCAGTTCTGCGACCGCTACACTACTTTGTCCAATATGGGCAACGCGAATTACCATTCGATGCAGGTCGAGGTACACACTGCGTCCCACGAACGGTCTCTCCACGACCATCAACTACACTTTCAGCAAAAACATGGGGTTGCTGGGGTACATTCTCGGAATCCTGTCGCCCGGCACAATGACTACACGATCGTGAACACCAATCACCCGCACATCCTCCGGGCCAACGGCAACGGTCGAATTGCCGTTCGGCCCAGGAAAACCGCTCTTTGCCGGTAGCTCTACGGAGTTTCATAGCTCGAGCGATCGAGCAATGGAAAGTCGGTTACATCTACACCTCTGAGTTCGGGCGCCTGGAGCAGCATCAGCGCCCAGAGCAACCTGTATGCGAACGGCGTTCCGGATGTCGCCGATCCAGCCTTGCTCAAAGAGCTGCTTGCTAACGCCGACACGAAATGGGGCGTCAAGTCTCTGCTGCCGGTGCGGTCGAGGGTGATTTCTTCGATCGGACCAAGTGGGTCAAGGTCGAAGATCCGCAGTGCTTTAATGTCTACGGCGGCACAGAACTTGAATGGATGGCGTACCCCGGAACCGCACCTCGTTGCAATTTGCAGGCAATCGCCAGGATCGTTCCGGCCGGTACCGCCGGCGCCATCGCCAACATCGATGGCAACGGAAATTCGGGCAAGTATGTTCTGCAGAATCCTCTTCCGGGAAAACAAGGCAAACTGGGGCCAGTAACGTCCTTGCGCAACACTCCCCGTCTGGCGTTTTGATACCAATCTAAGCAAAGCCTTCAAGATCAGCGAGAGCAAGAGTCTGAGTTCCGGCTCGATATCTTCAACGTCTTGAACCATGCGTTCCCGAATGCACCGAGTCTGTCTATCAATAACCCCGCCGCCCCCACTCCCCCCACTCCCTTTGGCCAACTGAGCGGGAAGGGTGGGGAGCACAACGCTACATGCAGGGCCAACTCCGCTTCCAGTTCTAAGCTGGCCTGATGACCAAAAACCCGCCGAGCAATCGGCGGGTTTTTTTTAGCCCTGCTATAATGCGCGGCAATGACCTTCCGGGCCATCGATCGGCAGTTTCTTCAGACCCTCTCGGTTCCATCGAACTTGAAGAGCACTCTCGATTTTCTGAGCGTCTGGGGTGTCATTGCGGTTGCAATGGCTGCGGCTCTTTTCGTCGATCGTGTGTACGGTTACCTGCTGGCGATTATCATCATCGGTACCCGCCAGAATGCGCTGGCGACTTTGGCACACGAGGGATGGCACAGTCTGCTTTTCTCATCGCGCCGTCTGAACCATGGGTTTGGGGCGTGGCTTTACGCGTATCCAATAGGGATTCTCTATTACCATGACCGGGAGCGGCATCTCCGGCATCATCGAGAAGTCGGGCACGACAATGACCCGGATTGGATCAACTACACGACGACGCATCGCGAAAGTCCGGTGCGTGTGCTCTGGTATCTCGCCTCGCTCCTTTGGGGCCGTCTCCTCTTTTCGACGATTTGGAGCTTTGTGAAGCTTGGGCAGCCTAGAATCGCCTTGGAATCGCCGGGCTCTGAAGAAATGCGCGGTCACAGACCGCGCCTGCAGGGCGAAGTGGTCAAGGTGATGATCTGTCAGGCGGCGCTGTTCGGCGTAATGACGATCGCGAGTCACCGGTGGTGGAGCTATCCGGTACTCTGGGCGCTGCCGTTGGCCAGTTTCGCGGGCTTCTTCGCGAATTTCCGGGCGCTGATGGAGCACGTCGCGGTTCGGGATGATATTCCGGTCGAAGACCGGTTGAGAGATATCAATGCCAATCTCATCGAACGGTTTTTCATCGCGCCGTCGCACTTCAATTATCACGCGCTGCATCACGCGCACCCCTCGATCCCTCACTACAATCTTGCGCGAAGCAAGGAAGCTTATTTACAGAAATTCGGTTTTTATCCATTCACTAGTGCGGCCGGGCTACGTGAAGAGTCTCTTCGCCCACCTGAAGGAGCTTCGCTCAACGTGACCACTATGCCGTACGAAGTCTCCGAGCGGCTCCCTCGGCCTCTCGTATCCGTCGCCTGTGAATTCTGCGGTTCGAGCGAAGCCACGGCGATGAGCGGACCGCTCATGGACGAGGAACTCTCCGGCGAACTTCCCCTGGCGTTTCGGACGCTGTCCTTCGTGTTCGTCCGTTGTTCGGCTTGCGGACTCGTTTACCTGCGGGAACGTCCGGATGATGCGGATGTCGGCCTCTACTATCCCGACACATACAAGTGTTTTCAGAGCTACGACGCGCGCGGTTTCATCATGAAGAAGCTTGCGCTGCGCGTCGCCCGTGGAAAGCTCCGGCAGATTGGCAGGCTCATGCCGCCGGGGAACGACACGTTGCTCGACTATGGCTGCGGCAGTGGAACGTGGCTGAGGCTTCTGAAGGAAATCGGTTGTACCTACCGGATGATCGGCACCGACATCACGGGCGGGCCGCTCGAAGAACTCCGGCGGGACGGCATCGAAGCATATCAGTGCGATGAGGCGACGTTGCGGAAGTACGTCAAACCGGGCAGCATCGGTGCCGTGCATCTATTCCACGTGATCGAGCATCTTCCCAACGCCGGCCGGGTTCTGGATTCGATTCGCGAGGTGCTGGCTCCGGGCGGAGTCTTGATCGGTCAGACACCGAATGTGGATTCGCTGGGCCGCAGGACGTGGGGCGATTTGTGGAACCAGTGGCATGCGCCGCAGCACCTCGTCCTGTTCTCCGATGTGACTCTGAAACGCCACGCGGAAAAGGCAGGCTTCGAGGTGGTGAGCATTTCGAGTTCGATCTCGGGCGCCACTCAATGGGCGCTTTCGTTTCTTCACATGTGGGCGCGCTTCCGTGGCCGTCCGTTCCAGCACATCCACGAGCCGATGTATCCGCCGCTGATCCTGCCGGCCATTCCCATTGCAGTGTTCGAGTCGATATTCTCCCGGACTTGCCATATGGATTTCGTTCTGCGAAAAACCCGCTAAGCCACGGAGTGAACGCCGCTGCCGCGTGCTTCTTCCTCCAGCAAGTTCGTCGCGGCATGGAGGGTTGGCCTGGAGGTTTTTCGGCAGGACGGTACGGCTGATGGGGCGTTCCTGATGGCTTCAAACCTGGATCTGGCAACGGCCGGCATTTCCTCCCTCACGGCCGTGACGGCCGCGTACAAGGCCGACATTTCCTCCTTCACGGCCGTGACGGCCGCGCACAAGGCCGACATTTCCTCTCTCACGGCCGTGACGGCCGCGCACAAGGCCGACATTTCCTCTCTCACGGCCGTGACGGCCGCGCACAAGGCCGACATTTCCTCCCTCACGGCCGTGACGGCCGCGCACAAGGCCGACATTTCCTCCTTCACGGCCGTGACGGCCGCGCACAAGGCCGACATTTCCTCCTTCACGGCCGTGACGGCCGCGCACAAGGCCGACATTTCCTCCTTCACGGCCGTGACGGCCGCGCACAAGGCCGACATTTCCTCCCTCACGGCCGTGACGGCCGCGCACAAGGCCGACATTTCCTCCCTCACGGCCGTGACGGCCGCGCACAAGGCCGACATTTCCTCTCTCACGGCCGTGACGGCCGCGTACAAGGCCGACATTTCCTCCTTCACGGCCGTGACGGCCGCGCACAAGGCCGACGTTTCCTCCCTCACGGCCGTGACAGCCGGGCACAAGGCCGGCATTTCCTCTCTCACGGCCGTGACGGCCGCGCACAAGGCCGACGTTTCCTCTCTCACGGCCGTGACGGCCGCGCACAAGGTCGGCATTTCCTCTGTCACGGCCGTGACGGCCGCGCACAAGGCCGACATTTCCTCTCTCACGGCCGTCGCGGCCGCTTCACGGATTTCAAGGATTTCAGTTCGTGGCTTATTGCTTATGCGCAAGAATCAGCACGCCGAATTGGTCGGGATCGAGCGGATCGTTGGAACCGAACTGATAGACAGCCTGATAGTGCTGGTTGATGAACTCGATCAAGTTCTTCCCATGCTCGATCGATTCGCCGAATCGACCGACACCAAATTCCCGCATGTCTCGCGTAATCACGGCAATCCGGTCCGGCGGCGCGGCATTCAGCCGCTGGAGGATCTCCTCATTGCGTCCGTCGGCTAATACGAATGGTGCGAAGAAATAATACGAGATCGTGTTGGGAAGCCGCGTGAGATAGTTCAGCATGACGCCTTCCGGGAGCACCAGAAGGGAATGAACATTGTTTTCGAGCGCATCTTTCGCCAGGAATAGCCGCGCCTGTTCGACAAGCAGACCCGTCGGAGCGACGCTCTGGTCGAAGCCGTAAAACTGGTCGGCGCCCTCGCCGATCGACAGCGTATGGTAGGAATAAAAGAACATCGAATTGGATATGGCCACGCCGATGATGGCTGCCACCAGAAGGGTCAGCAACGCCTGATGCCATTTCCGGGCCGTGCTATCCACGTTCAGGAACCGTGGAATCGATGCGATTAATATCGCGACGGCGACGACACCGGCTAATGCAGCCTGAACGAATCCGTAATGAAAAATCCTGGGGCTGAGCGCCATCCGGGCGAGCATTGCTGCTGCCGCCATCCACAGGAGCACCCGTACTGTCCAGCTATCGTCTCCAGAGCGCTTAGCCTGGACTATCTCGATTATTGCTCCGCATAACAGGATGCCGGGCAGGGCGTACCCAATGTTCATCCATGGCACTCGTGTCGCGCCAGCAGCCGCAACCAGGAGCAGTACACAGAGCAACACTTTCTGCCGTTTCGCTGTCCGCCTGAAAAAACCGATCCCCCAGGCGAGCAGGCCGGCGAATACGACTGCCGCGCCGCCCCAGATGACTTCGTTCCCGAGATTCAGCCAGGGATGGTCCAACCCCAACGCTGCCAATTGAAAGGGGTCCCTGGTCAGGACCGCAGCTCGAAGCACGTTCAGCCATGCCGTGTTCGTGGCGCGCATCGCTTCTCCCGCAGACATTCCACCGCGCAGCCAGAAGAGAAAAGCACTTCCAATCATCGGAAGGAAAGCGGCAGCGATAAAAACTCCTGCCGTCAGGCCCAGACGTCCCCGCGGACGGTCGCCAAAATCACGCCACAGGATCAAGAGCGCTGCACCAAAGGTCACGGCGCCTGCCGCAAAAATGATTTCCGGTTTCAGCAGCAACGACATTCCGGCCAACAGTCCGGCCGCGGCTACATAGATTGGGCGTTGATCCTTCACGGCCTGCCGTGAAACGAAAACCAAACACAAAACCAGCAACGTTCCATGCGTCATCTCGTGCGAATAGGGCGTGAGAAAGTTATAGTTGTCAGTCCCCACCAGGTGTGAAAAGGAAAACACGCCGACGAAAAATGCACACGAGGCGAATGCTGCCCATCGGCCCCAGGCCGCGCGCACGAGATAATAGAGCAACCCCAGAATCGTGGAATAAATGAGCGCGTTGGCTATTGTGAGAGTCGAGAGTCCGGCGCCGCCGATTCGAAAGAACAGGCTGTTCAAATACGGCGACAGTGGCCCATACAGATGCATTTCATCCTTGAACAGCACGGCTCCCTGAGTAATACGCCAGGGCAGGTACAGCTCGCGTCCGAAATCAATCAACGGATCCGGCCACTTGCCCCATGAAATCCAGGCTAAAGCGATGGCCAGTCCTGCCAGCAAAGTGACATTGACGACGTCCGGCCAAAATGCAACCGACTGAGTTACCGGCATAGCAGTCGGCCGCGGTCCTTTCATTGGCTGGTGTTTCTTCTTGGCCATAGGGCGGGGATCTTAAGCTACGGATTACGCGGTTTGCACGAATATTTGGATTTTACTCGATTTTACAATTGCCTAACTTCTTCAGATTGGGTAACCTGCCTTCAACTTTCCTGGGAGGAGCCCGCGTTGCTTGTGTGTTCGGGAGAAAAGCTACGTGTTCTGCTGGTCAAACCGTACCAGCCGACGTACATGCGCATCGCTTGTCCGCCACTGGGGCTACTCTACCTGGCCTCGACGTTGCGGCAGATATTCGGGAAGGACGTTGAAGTCCGCCTGATCGATTTGTTGCTCGACCAGGCCCGGTATTTTGACGCTCGAGAGCTGATGAAGGAGTTTCGCCCGCACGTTGTGGGCTTGTCTGCTCTGAATTGGGAGGCGGAGGAATCGGGCCGATTTGCGCTGATGACTCAGACCGAGTTTCCAGGAACGATCGTCGCCATCGGCGGTCCTTTTGCCCACCGGAATACGCGGAAAATCGCAGCAACCGGCGTCTTCGATTGGATTTTCGACGGCGAAGCGGATTGGTCGTTCCCAATCGCCTGCCAGAGGTGGTTTCGCGGTGACAAGACACTGGACGACATCGTGGGTCTGACCTGGCGTCCAGCCCCGGACGAGGCTTATACAAACAATGCCGATGTCCTGGCCCTCGGCCATAAGAAGCCGGTTGGTGTGGTCGAGGACGTCGATGCTATTCCACTGCCCGCCTGGGACCTTATCGATTTTGATCGTTACGCCAAAGTGCGGAATTTCATGTCCCTCTTGAAGGGTAAACGCTACGCGACGATCTTTACGTCCAGGGGTTGTCCTTATTTGTGCACGTATTGCCACGACATCTTCGGCAAGAGATTCCGTTTTCGCTCCCCCGAGAACGTTGCCGCCGAGGTGAAGCTGCTGAAAGATTACGGTGTCGACGAGTTGCAGATCGTGGACGATATCTTCAACATGAACCCGCCGAGGATGAAGGCCGTGTGCCGCGCGATCGAGCCGTACAGGATGCACATCACTTTTCCGAACGGGTTGCGCTTCGACATCCTCGACGAGGAAGGTTGCGAAGCCCTGGTTCGGGCTGGGACCTATGCCGCTTGTGTTGCAATCGAGACGGTCACTCCACGGTTGCAGGAGCTCATCAAGAAGCATTTGCGCCCGGATCGCGCCAATCAGGGGATCCGCTGGATGTCGGAGCGGGCCGTTCTGGTGCGTGGCTTTTTCATGCTCGGCTTCCCAACGGAAACGCTCGATGAAATCAATGCGACGATCGACTACGCAGTCAAAAGTGAGCTCGCGCAGGCATACTTCTTCAATGTAGTCCCCCAGCCCGGGACGCCGCTCTACGATCTGGCGCTTCAGGAGAATGCCGGCGCCCTTGAAGCCCAAACCTTGATGGAATACAACACGAAGAGGGCGTGGTACACGCTCGCCTACGGGCACAACATGGAGGCCATCCGAAAACGCGCCTACATCCGTCTCTTCATCCTGAGTCCGAGGCGGTGGCTCCGGCTGATCCGGCTCATGCCCTGGAAAAACGTTGTTATGGAGTTCCGGGACTTTATCAGGTTGTTTTTTGGCCGGAAAAAACGCGAATTCGAACCATTACCTCAGGAACTCATGCCTCTGGCACGGCTTTATTCTGCCGATGAAGCCGCTCTGACCAGCGCCGAAACACAACGTAAGCAAAGTCAGCCACGATTCGTTCAACAGCCTTCCTGATCTGAATTCGTCTGACCGCCTGCGGCGCCGAACCGATTCGGGTACAATCCAGACTTCAGCAATATGAATCAGGTTCTGGAAGAAGACATCCTTGTTCCGGTTCAACCGGCAGGAATCCTCTCGAGGGAGGAGATCAAGGCTTGGCGTCGGCCGTCAGCCTGGGGTCAAGTCATTGATTTTGGTTTGGTTTGGATGCAAATCCTGCTAGGGATAGCCCTGTTCGCCTGGTCTCCCGGGATTCTCACCTATGTCGTGGCGGCGTTTCTGATCAGTGGAGGCCAGCACGGTCTGGCACTAATAACGCACGAGTTCAGTCACTACAATGTGGTCCCACGAAATCGCAAGCTCAACGATTTCCTCGGTACGTGGTTATTCGCAGCACCGGGAGGCGTTCCATTCACTCTATTCCGCCACCGCCATTTCCTTCATCATCGCTATTACAGCACCGATCAGGACACCAAGACGATGTACCGGAGGGACATTCGCGGAATCAAGTTCTGGCCCGAGATTCTTAAGATTTCCGTGCTCCAGTACATCACTCATGCATTCGGTGTCTTACGTGGCATGAGGAAGGAATCCGAAGCTCCCGTGGCCGCCGGACCGGGTTGGCTCGAGATTTTCCCGCCAATGATCATCACTCAAGCGGTGATTTTTTCAGCACTGTGGCGCATCCATCCTTACGCCTACTTTTTTTTATGGCTCGTTCCGCTTCTCACGGTGCAGACACTATTTGTGAATCTTCGCGCTATCACGGAACACCAACCGCCGCGCGCATTGGGCGGCGATCCTGGTTCTCCGTATTTCCTCGGAACAGCCGGACCCTTTGTGCGAACAGTCGGCGCCAATCTTTTTGACCGGCTTTTCCTTTGCAAGATCAATTTCGGATACCACGTCGAACACCATTTATGGCCGCAGATCAACTATCAATTTCTACCGGCTGTACATCAGCGGTTAATCGAGAGGGATGTTTTTTCTGATGCGCGATTCGGGCTGGAGGACTCCTTCACCAGCAACATTTTGAAGCTGGCGCGGCAAGACAAAAAGGATGATGCGAACTGGTATTCGCGTCCGGTGGCGCATGGGATTGTGAAGCAGGATGTTTCGCAGTGCCCGCTTTGCGACTCGGTCCGGAAACGCCCGCTCTGCGACGTGCAGGAACACGAGTACGACAATACGACCGATGACCGATTCAATATGGTCGAATGTCTGGACTGCACTGCATGGTATCTGGATCCACGGCCAGCGGATTCCGAACTCGGGACAATCTATCCTCCAAACTACTATTCGAACGTTCTCGAGGCGAGTTCCGCTGTAGATGTTGAAGCGGCGAAAAAAGGCATGTTCCATCGCCTCGGACTATGGATGTTCAAGCAGCGTATCCGGCCGATCGAAAAACACATGAACTTCACTCCCGAAACGCGATGGCTCGACATCGGGTGCGGTTTCGGACTGGCTCTCGAGTCCATGTATCAAGTTCATGGGATTCGCGGTGCCGGAGTGGACATGTCACAACGGGCAGTGTCCATCTGCCGGCAGCGCGGGTTCGAAGCCCATGCCGTTAAAATCGAGGACTTCACGCCGCCGCGCGGGCCGAAATTCCATTTCATTCACAGTTCGCACTTGATCGAGCATGTTGGATCGCCACTGTCATATCTCAAAAAGGTGTATGACCTTCTCGAGCCCGGAGGAATCACGGTCTTCATCACTCCGAACACACAGACCTGGGAGGCGCGCTTCTTTGGACGGCACTGGGGAGGACTCCACGTCCCGCGTCATTGGGTACTTTTTAATTCGGAGTGCGCGTATCGCGCTGCCAGACGCGTCGGCTTCGAACACGTTGAAACCTGTTTCTCAACGAACAGCCAGTTCTGGATCTGGAGTTTTCATTCGCTTTTAATCCGGTTCCTGCCGCGACGCATATGCGACGCGATGTTTCCTTCGGATCATCGTTTCGTGAAATCCAGCCTCTGGATGGTTCTGCGCGGCGGCGTGTTCACCGCGATGGATATGCTCAACGTTCTATGCACGGGCCGGTCCTCCAATATGGCAGTGATTCTGCGGAAGCCGGGGTTGGGAAAGGAGTCTTAATGTGCGCGGTCATAGAGGGTGTGAATGAATTAGGGCCGGACCGCGAGGTGGAGAAATCCCCGCCTAAGTTAGGCGGGAATTTCTCCGTCGCTTGTCGCCGGCGCTAACTAAGCTCTGACCGTCCTCCTGCCAATTCATTAACACCTTCATAGACCGCGCCTACAGTGGCTGGTTCACGAGTTTTGCAACGCCCTCAACTTGAGGCGATGAATGTATAGCTGATTGGAAAGCGAATATTAGCGGCTGAGAATCTCGATTTGATGACGAAGACTCTCATCGTCAGGGCGAAAGGCCAGGGCTCTGCGGAATTGGCCTGCTGCTTCGGCAGGCCGCCCAGCCTTGACTAGCGCGTTAGCGAGATCGATGATCGCATCTGCATAAGCGGGTTTGATGGTGACAGCATTCTGGAATTGACCGATGGCTTCGTCGTATCGTCCTTTTGCAATCAACGCGACGCCCAGTCCGCGGTGCGCTTCGGCATCGTCGGGCTTGATCTCCACACTTCGTTCAAAATGGGAAATTGCCGCGTCCCAGTCGCCCTTCGCTTGAAGAGCAATGCCGAGGTTGAAGTGAGCGTCGCCGTATGCGGGGTTGATCTTCGTCGCTTTTTCGAGATTGGAGATGGCCGCGTCCAATTGGCCGTTCTGGAAGAGAATGACGCCGAGATTGTCGTATGGCTCCGCATAGTCCGGCCTGTCTTCCAGAGCCTTTTTGAAATGGGGAATGGCTTCGGCCGCTCGTCCCTCCTTTAGCAGAGCCTCACCCAGGTTGTTTTGAGCATAGGCATAATCCGGCTTGGCTCGAAGGGCGGATTCGAAATCTAAAATGGCGGCGTCGAGACGGCCTTCTTGCAGCAAGCCAAAACCGCGATTGCTGTACGCCATCCAGCAGTCGGGATTTCTGGCAATGGTGGTCTCCCAGAGCGTCTTCATATCCGCATACATGGTGGATTGCTGCCATGTCAGAACTCCCAGCGCTGCCAGCAATATTCCGCAAGGCACTTGCACGGTCCACAGACGGAATTGAATGCCGCGCGAAATATAGGAAATGGCAGCAGCGGCCAGCGAGAGAGGAGCGATGCAAGCGAGATATTGAAAATGATCTGCGACAAACGAAAAGGTAAAGGGATAGATGTTGACGTAGCCCAAGGCCGGAAACAGCGTGCCGATAAATAGAAGGAGGACCGCAAGCGGAGCGCGAGACCTCTTCCGCAGCCACCAGAGTGAAGCCAGGAGCCCTAAGGTTGCCAGCGGAAACAGGTATTGCCACCAGTTGGCCTGACTTATCTGCCAGCGTGGATAAATGAAAATCAGGTTTTGCGGCCAGAGCAATTTGCTCAAATAAAACCAAATAGCGCGACCGGCGATCAGAGTTCGTTCAATCAGGGAAAAGTTAAATTCCGATCCTTGGGCGCCGATGAACTTTCGTTCCATCCATCCAGTGAAGAGTCCAAAAAGCATGGATAGGACAAAGAAGGGGGTCAGAGGCAGGACATCGTTCCTCCAGGACAGTTTCCCCCGTTTCCACCAAAAGACGACGAGCAATGCGGCTGGAAGAGTCGCGATCGCGGATTTTGCCAACAATCCGAGCAAGAAGAGGCCAAGAGCGAGAGCATAAGATTGGCGTTCCCGGCGCTGATCGAATTTCAAATAAACCAGCCCGCTGCTGAGATAGAAAAAACCCGATAGAGTGTTCTTGAGTTCGGAAATCCAGGCCACGGATTCGACTTGGACGGGATGAAGCGCGAAAAGCGCCCCAGCCAGCCAGGCTCCGGGCACTTCCAGTTTTCTAAGAATCCCGACCAACAGAAGTGCAGAGACCGCGTGCAACAGGATATTTACCAGATGGTAGCCGAGGGTTCCATCGCCCCAGAGTCGATGCTCAAACCAGAAGAAGCTGTGAACCAGTGGGTAATATTGCTGCGTGGCTCCTGGTTCGATCCAGATTCGGGCCAGTCCTGTTACTGATCGCAAGGCTGGTTTGGTCATATGGCCGTCGTCGTCCCAAAGCGCCTGGCCATTCCATGCAGGAAAATAAGCAGCGAGGGTGACAATGATGAGCGCACCCGCGAGAAGCCAATCGTTCCAGCGCCCAAGGTCGCTGCTATTCTTGACGGCTGAAACGCTGGGAAGGCTCGGAGGGGGTTTCTTCTTGGATCGGCGGCCCATTAAGTTCGGGCACAAGAATAGTCCAGTTCCGGCGGGTTCGGCAAGGCCGTGCGGACAGACCGTCCGGATCGCGTACGTGCTGCGTGCAAGCCGGTCCGTGCTATTATGCCGCGGATGAATTTCCAGGAAAATCTGGCCGTCCTGGGAGAGGACCGCCGCAACGTAGCACTGCTGGATATTGCGGCGACGTTCGCGATCATTGGTGGGGCGGTCTACCTTCTCGCGCGTGCGTCTGGCCCATGGAGTTATGCGCTGGCGTTTGTCGCGATTGGCTTGATGCAATACCGGATGGTGATCGCGTGCCATGAGGCCGTGCACCGCAGACTGCTGTTTCCGCTCTGGCTGAACGAAACCCTCGGGTCCGCACACTGTGCCCTCATCGGGATAAACCTCAGCTGGTACCGGCGCCAGCATATGGCACACCACGGGGCACAAAATGTCAGCCATGATACGGACGCCTATATCTATGAGCCAATCCTGCGAACCCGGCCCGGGATACGCCGCCTGGCCATGTGGATCTTCGGCACCGCGGGTGAGGTGATCGAGAAGATCCGGCAGAAAGGTTTCACGGTAACAGCGACTATGGATGCCAAGGGTAAAGCCCGGCTTCTTTCGCTCGCGATTGTTGCCGCTCAGGTTCTGCTCCTGCTGTCGTGCGCCCTCTGGTTGTCCTGGTGGTACTACTTCGCCTTCTGGCTTGCTCCTTTACTGACGATCGCCATCTTCATGAACCGCACGCGCGTGCTGATCGAACACGGGTATGTGCATGTACCGCGGCAAGGTCCCGACTTAAGCGCAGCGCGCGTCCAGGCGATCGATCTGTCTGCGGGGTTCCTCGAGCAATTTTTCATCGCGCCGTACCGGTTCAACTATCACTTTACGCACCATCTGGCGCCGTCGATCCCGTACTACAAGAATCCGGATTTGTTCCGTCTCCTCCAGCAGCAGGGCAAAACAGGATCGGGCATGCGCCCGTCCTACGCTCAGGCACTGCGCCATGTTCTATGGAAATAGGCCAGGCCGGCGGAGACTGGACCTGCCTGCTGTGCGGCCGCGGCAAATATGTGGTCGAAACCAGCGGGCCTGATTACGAATACGCCAGCGTCCCTGGACAGTGTTGCCTCTTTCAGTGCGCATCATGCGGCCACATCTCACTCCATCCGATCCCGGAACCCGAAGAAGTTGCGGCGTTGTATCCGCCAACCTATTACACCGTGAACCCGGCATCGCCGCTTTACCTGCACGGATACATTTACCAACGTAAGATCCATCTCGACATTAAGCGCATCCGGTCATATGTGAACGTGCAGAAGGTCCGTTCAGTGGTGGACATTGGTTGCGGAGACGCTGCGCGGCTTTTCGAGCTTCGTAAACTGGTGCCGGAGGACGCGGAGTGCGTCGGCCTCGATCTCCAATTTCAAGCACCGTTGTTAGAGCGTGCCAGGAAGGCGCGCATCCGTCTCGTCCAGGGCAGCGAATCGAATTTAAACGAATTGCAAGACGCCGCCCACGATTTGATGATCATGAGCCAGATCCTGGAGCACCTTCGTGATCCCATCGACGTGCTCGCGAGACTCCGCACCAAACTGACTCCGGACGGGATCCTTCTGCTCGAAACACCCAACCGCGGCGGTTTGGACTACCGCTTGTTCCGCCACCGCTACTGGGGCGGGTACCATCTGCCGCGTCATTTTCATCTGTTTACAAAAGATTCACTCGCCGTGGCGGCGAAGCGCCTAGGGTATCGAGTGGTTTTGCAAGGCAGCCTGCCGTCTCCCGGATTCTGGATACTGAGCTTCAGGAATGCGATGGGGCTGCACAGCAGTCACCGCCAGCGATCGGTCTTCGAGTTCTTGAATTTTTCCAACCTGATTGCTGTAGGTGTCTTCACGGCCATGGACATTATTTCTATAAAACTGGGCTTCCCCACATCGAATCAGTTTGCGCTTCTGGCCCGTAGCTGACGCAAAACCGCAAATCCTTCCTTGGGGTCTCCGGAGTCAGCCGGTTATTCTGGGAAATACACCGTCACTGGAGGCGTACCGTGATTGTTCATGTGGGCCCGATACTGTCGATTGTCTTTGGTTTGCTGATCCTGGTCTTTCCTAAATTCTTAAACTACCTGGTAGCGCTCTATCTGATCCTTTCGGGACTGATCGGCTTAGGTGTGGTCGTGTTCCGGTAAGCTTATTCTTTCGGCGGGCGGGTTTTGAAACGCGACGCGGCCTGGTTGAATGACTTCTGGAGCTCGTCCCAGGCTTTTTCGATACCGGGCTTCAGATCCTGCCAGGCTTCGCCACTGGTTTGCTTTAACTCGTGCAGCCGTTCCTGCGCCAGCTTCAGTCTGGGACGGAGCGTTTCGGCTTCTTTTTCCGCAGCCGTTTCCAGTCTGCGTATCAGGTCGTTGATCTGGGCGCCCAGTTCGCTCAGTTGATCCTCGAGCTTCTTGCGATTCCATTTTTCGTCGCTCATGCAGGTAGGATAGCAGATATGGATCCTGACTCTCTTTCCCCCGAAACCCGGCGACAGATCGAGAGCGAGCTCGACAGAGCCGCCGACCGCACAAGCGTGGTTGCCGGCGCAATGTGGAAGATCGCCAAACGCGCGCTGCTGGCCATCGTCATTCTGGCCGTCGTCGCCTTCGTGGTCGACTACATCCAGCTGCGATCGAGCTCCAATCCTTTAGGTTCCGTCACGATCAAGAGGTATTACGCGGTCGGTTTGAAGAACGGCAAGACGGAGATGATGTATGCGGAGCCGGAGAACGAGCCGTGCGTGAATTCAGTCTTTCCGCACCTGGAACATCCTCCCTGCTGGTACTTGCGGAGAAACAACGTCAGGCAGATCGATATTTAAAGAAGCCGCCTTCGCCGTCGCCGTCGACGGAAAGCGCCTCCGACGATCCGTGCCGATCACTGGCGCCCAGCGTGGTCTTCCTTCCTCCTGTCGTCGAGCGATAGACCGCCACTCAGGCGGTCTGCCAGCGCGGCAGCGGTCAGCGCTCGCGTGCTATCCCGGTCTCGGGAACATGTCATGATAAAAGATGTCGACCACGAGCGGATCAAAACGAGCTGACGATGTTGTCCGGCTGCGCGGTTCGAAGATCGGCTCCGCAGCCGTTCTTCAGTTCCGCGATCAGCCTAAGGCGCCCTTCTCGACTTTGTCACCCCGGCGCACCGCCGTCCCAACCCCCCGGTCGCGTGAGCCACTGACATTGAACGTTGTAATTCAGTTGGTCTCTCGAATCAAAATTACCACACGTTCAATTCGCTGAGCGAGGATAAAAGGCACAGCTTTGGAACAACCATTCCGGCAGCAGGCTGTACATTCCGGCAGGCGCCGCGAACCAGGCGCACCGTGCCGCACGTCTGAAGTGCTGCCCGCTGGCGTGTTGCGTCAAGCACTCGGATCCTGAACGGCGCGCCGAGCGGCCGCGACCGGCACATGGGCGCCACGAGGCGTGACGAGTTGCCGAGACGCATCCCCCGGTGCTGCCTACCGCCCGCTTCACCGAGGAGCGACGCCATGCAGCGCTTCGGGCCGGATCGCCGCGACGCGTGACGAGATGATCTCGCGTGATCCATGGTACAGGGCGACATCATCGATGCAGACGATCATGACACGATGCAACGCGGCCTGCGGCAGGTTCGAACCGCCTCCTGCGATGCGGAAACGCGCTCCAGATGTGGGCTAACGCGCTGAGATGGAGAGCGGCGCGCCGGGATGCACGGGTGGGCGACGGAAGACGCAGCCGAACGACAAGATCTCACGGCGTGTGCGGATTTGTCGGCATGCGCGCTGAGATGCGGACACGAGCGCCTCGATGCGGGCGCAGCGTGCGGATCTACCGCTGCGCCTGACGCGATACCGGCGGCTGGAACGGGAAGATCATGAGCAGAATAGAACGAAGGATCAAAACCATTTCGTTCCATTAAGTTCATTTGTGCCTTTTCGTGGCTTATTCCTCCTGGCGGTTACCGCACATTCGCGTTCGAGTGCGTCGTCGGCATGTGGTCGTTCAGGTCCGGGAGGCACTCGACTTCGGCAATATCGCGTTCATCGACGCGTTGAAAAAGCTTCGTCCATTTCCATTCGCCTTCCCAGGTTTTGGGATCGTTCGCGGTTGTCTCGATTTGCAGCGTTTTCCCGTCATTGATCAGGCGGATCCGCTCGACGATGTGCAGGGCATCGCTGGCTCGTATTCCGGCGTCGATCCAATGATGATCGGGGACG
Organism: uncultured Acidobacteriota bacterium; assembly: GCA_963738025.1. GTDB lineage: Bacteria > Acidobacteriota > Terriglobia > 20CM-2-55-15 > 20CM-2-55-15 > 20CM-2-55-15. The sequence continues at coordinate 276,354 of CAVTWA010000011.1, forward strand.
AAGTATTTGGTATCGACCACCAGTGCATCCTTTTCCCAATGCCCGATGGACTCGCCATTGAAGCTGGGAACAGCGATATCCGGGTCGGTATGCTCCCGGCCGTCGAGATAGATGAAGCGCATCGTGTTCAATAATTCCTGGACCATATAGACCGCCGTCGGAAGCTGGATCATCGCGATCGGCCACACGCGGGTCATCAGGATCGGCAAACCGGACGGCCAGCACTGGCCGATATCATCGTGATAGACCTTTCCTTCGGCCTGCGCTTTCCGGGATTCGTCATAGATCACCTGCGCCTCCGGCGTCAATTTGAAGCCAGGCGGAGGAGCGAAACGAAAGCCACCCTCGCTGCCGCCGTGGAGCCAGGTTCCGGTCAAATCGAAGGGCGGCTTTGGCCGGGGTTTCGCGATGTTCGCGGGCGCCAGAGCTCCGAGGGCGCCCTGAGGCTGAAATTGCGCGCTTAAGTTTGAAGCCGTGCAGACAACAGCGACGATGATCAACGGTACGACTCTGCTGAGCCGGAATTGGGGATATCGCATACGGTTCTCCTACTGCTCGCGAATTTTCAAATGGACGACGCCTTTTTCGTCCACATACTCGCGATTGTTGTCACAGACGAACTCAACCATTTCGTAATTGGGTATACGCCGATATGCCAGTGTGTAGGTGAATGGTTTTTCCAGCACGACCGGATCTTCGATCGTGATTTGATCGTGCAGGATGTCCGGCGCGACCAGGCGCATTCTTTCGCTGATTCGCATCTGATCGCTGTGCGGCATCCGCTGATACTGGACGGTTTCCTTGATTCCGACGGTGTCAATGACGAGGGTATCGCCTTCCCAGCGGCCGACGGACCGGCCGTAATATCCAGGCGGGACTTCATCGATCTTCATCTGCGGCCGGTCCGTAAAGATCCGTCGTACTTCGCTGAATGCTTCCGCGACGATGGTGATCTGTTTCGCCGCCTGAATAATCTCGATCGGATAAACGGCGACGGACATCATGGACGGCATGCCATATGGAACACAGAGCACGCTGGCATTTCCCAGAGGCTCGCCGCGATTTGCCGATGCGGTTTCAGCTGCTTTCCGGGCTTCGTACGGCTTGGCATATTCCGGCTTTAACACAATTGGAGTGGCGGGCGGCGGCGCCAGTTTCGGATCGGCACCACGTCCTCCACGATACGGGCCCCACACACCGCTGATGTCCGGCGGATTGGCTCCGGATTGCGCGTGAGCTGCACTCTCGAGCGACAAGAATGCACAGCAGGTCAGAAAGCCGATAAGACAGGTTCTCATTTGCCGTCACTCGTCGGTTGCGCAGGGCCGCGTCCGGGTCCGTTGCCGAGGGTTCGTCCATCGGGCAGCGTGGCCTGAACGAGCAGCCCTCCCAGTTGTCCGCTTTTCAGCGGGCTGATCCGCACCGTGATCTTGTCGCCATGCTTCAGATCTTTGAATTTCCATCCGCTCTGCATCAGGATGCTCGGGCTGCCGAGTTCGATGCTCCAATGTTTGTTGGCGCCTGCATCCGGTACGTCGATTTCGATGTAGGCGTGCGGATTAGTCCATTCAAACGTGGTGACAGTTCCGGTCAAGGTCACCGACTTCGTCGTATCGAACATGGCAAAGGAATGATGTGCCAGAAGACTGTTCGCACCTGGCCCAAGTAAGGCTATCGTCAGGACAACCCAACACCATAAATTGCCGCGGCTCATCACGGACCTCCATATTTTTCAAAAGGTTGACGCGCGAATCATAGTCGATCCTTTAACTCGGTTCAAGCTGTACGCGCGCGTTCAAAGCAAGGTGTAACAAATAGGCCCGGAGGGCAGTTAGAACCTAGCGGGAGTTTACTGACGGCTGTCGGCGTCCGTGACAGCAGCAGTCAGTAAACTCCCGCTAGCCCGACCGCAGGCCGGGGTCTTCATATTGCCTCGGAATACCAGCCCCTTAAGGGGCGAAAGAATAGTCGGATAAATTTTTCGGCCCTTTGGGCCTCGAACGTTTTATGGTTTGTCCCCGGCCTGCGGCCGGGGCTAGGTTCTTACGCGCCTCTGGCGCTAATTTATTCCACCCTCTTTAGACCGCGCCTGCAACGCCAGAAAGAAATTCTGGGAATACCCATACTTTTACGGGCAGTGTTTATCACTTAATGCAGCAGATCGAGCAAAGTTCGAAGGCAACGGGTTGGACAGCTTGATCTAAAACGAAGAAAAAAAGGGAGAACGGGAATGAATCAAGAAATCAATGTCACTGAAATCGTCATCGACATCGAGGAATTAGAAGCAAAGATCGCTCCGGATCAGGCGGCCACCTTCATCGACTAATCGGCCGTCACGCAAAAAAAAGCGCAGGGGAGAGTCTCATCCTCTGCGCTCGAGTTGGACGTTCGTTACTTCTGGGTACTTGTCTGGCTCTTGTTCTCGATCTTTTCGCCCTGCTTCTCCAGGCGTGCGCCTTTCTTCTCCAGATGCTCGCCGCGCTTTTCGTTGTGTTCGCCCTTTTTCTCCAGCTTGTCGCCGGCCTTGACGTTGCCCTGGTTCTCGAGTTTCTGGCCGACCTTCTCCTGCTTCTCGCCCTTCTTTTCGACGCGGTTGCCCTTCTTCTCGAGGTGTTCGCCCCGCGCTTCCTTCCGCTCGCCGACGTTCTGACCGTTACCTGCGGCCGGCGCCTGCGAAAATGCCGGGATGTTCAGACTGACGGCGACAAAGCCCCCCATGATCAACGTGGTCCATTTACCTCTCATAACGTGTGTCCCTCCTTAAAAGGTTTACGATCAATTTACGAACTGATTGGACAATGGGGACAATTAAGGCCAGATTAGAAGGATATTAACTTCAATTAATCTGAGCGCGACAGGTTGAGCGTGTCCAGTCCGTCATCTGGTATCGTGGTTGACAATGGCTAAAGACCGCTGGATCTGGCTGATCGGCCTCTTGAAACTGTTCAAAGGCATCTTGTTGTTTGGTTCCGGCATCGGTCTGCTGAAACTTCTGCATAAGGACGTCGGCGACTTCGTTGCGCAATGGATCAACACGCTGCACGTCGATCCCGACAATCGGCACATTCAGGGCCTCCTGCTCAAAGCCTCAATTATCGATGAACGCCAACTGAAGGAACTGAGCCTCGGGTCATTCTTCTACGCCGGCCTTTTACTCACCGAAGGTACAGGCCTTCTTCTCGGAAAGCGGTGGGCGAAATACTTTTCCGTCATTGTGACGGCGTCATTCATTCCTCTGGAAATCTGGGAATTAGCCAGGCACTTCACTGCCGGCAAGGTGTTGGTGATCGCCGTCAATATCGCTATCGTTGCGTATCTGGTAATACGAATTCAAAGTGAGAAGGCAGAAAAGCGAGGAATTGAACCAATTATGACGAATTAGAATCCGTTCAAGCCGGTCATTCCGTGGCTTATTACAAATAGCGGTAGATTTGATCGGGAATCGGGAATGTGCGGCGGTTCAGGACGGCGCCCAGTATAGGAACCTTGGCGGCTTCGAGCATCATCCTGGTATTGATCGCAGTGTCTCGTTTGCTTGAATTGGCCCCCAGAACGAGCACAACTCCACCGGTCAGGCGTCCAATGAGGCCACAATCCGGAGCTGTCTTCATTGCCGGTGTGTCGATGAGGACGTAGGCGAATTCCTTTTTCAATTCAGCGATCCGGGTCTCGATGTTTTCGGTATTCAAGACCGCATTGCAGTCCGAAAGCGTTCCGCCCGAGGGCAGCACCCACAGGTTGGCATTACCGGGACGCCTGGCAAACTCGCGAATCGGGCTATCCAATCTCATGATGGCTTGCAGGAGGCCGCTTTGGTTTTCCACACCAAAGGTGCGGTGCAGCGATGGCCAATGCAGGTTCGCATCGACGACGCACACGGGAGCATCCACTTTCCCGGCAAGGCGTTGAGCAAGACGCGAGACAAGCCAGCTGCATCCGGCATGACGTTCCGGAGCGCTGAACGTGATGCTGTTCACCGCCGAGTCGCGCGCAAGAAAGGTGGAGTCGATGAGTTTGTTTTCTTCTTCGAAGAGCAACTGGACCATTTGCGACGGCGTCATAATGAACTGGTCTCCCTGTGCCGGATTCGAATCGCCAATGAGCGGGGTTGACGCAAGCACAGGGATCCCGAGATATTGCTCCACTTCGACAGGCGTACGAAATGAGCGGTCGTAAAAATCGGTCACGAAGCCGATACCCAGGCTGAGGAGCCCGGCCAGAACAAATCCGAATTTGAGCGGCACGGGTGCCGGATCAGGCAAAACGGGAACCGACGGTTCTTCCGCCATCGCAACATTCAGGATGCGCTGTTTGTCCAATTCCTGTTCGATGCGAGCTTCTTCCTGTTTCCTCTGATAGAGCAGATACTTTTCTTCCGCGGTTTTCTGCGCGCGCAGAAGATCGGATCGTTGTATGTTTTTTTGATCGAGGTCCAGCACCAGGGACCGGTACTCCTGAACGGCCCGTTCTTTCGCATTCGTTCCGGCCTGTAGCGACGCCAGCTCAGACCGGCCTTTCGCCAGTTCTACAGTGATCCAGTCATCGGTCGGGTTCGTATCCGTTGTTTGTTCGACGAGAGGAGTTTTCTGTGCATCCTGGATCGCATTCTTGACGTCCTGGATCTGCTTATCGAGATCCAGCAGCGGCCGGTACGTTGGCGCAAATTTGCTTTCCATTTCGGTGCGCTTCACCTGCAGAGTGACGAGTTGTGTCTGGAGATCCTTGAGCGCCTCGTTAGGAGCAGTCCGAATGCTTCTCACCGTGCGATGCGCCGTTGTTTTGCTCAGCGACTCAAGCTGTCGAATTCGCGCCTGCGTCTCGGCGATCGCCGTTTTTGTATCCACCAGTGCGGCTTTATAGTCGCTCAGTTTGCGTACACCGATTTCCTTTTCGGTCCCATCGGTGACCAGTTGTTGCTGTTGGCCGAACGACGCAAGCTGGGTTTCGACTCTCTGCAATTCCTGTTTGTAGCGGTCGGCTTCCAGTTTGAAAAATTCGAAAGCGTCACCTGGCCGGTGAACGGCAAGATGTTTTTCCATGTAGAGCTTGCCGATTGACCGCAAGATGCATGCGGCCTGGGCCGGGTTGCCGGAAGAATAGCTGACGGAGATCACGTCGGAGTTCTTCAACGTGATGATCTGCATACTCTCGGCAAGGTCTCGCGCCGCCTTCGAGACCATAAGCAGGTCCGAGGATTCGCGTGGGGGAGCAGCGGCTGCGAATGCGTTGACGACAGGCACGAACGACCAGAACTCCGTTGGAGGTTTCCGACTGGTGCATTGCGCCACTGCACCTTCGAGAACGTCGCGGCTTTTGAGTAATTCGGCCTCCGACTCGAGATCCTGCTCAGTCAGATTTCCTACGCGTTGCACCTGCCCTTGATCCGGCGTCACAGGAGGATCCACCCGGCTTTGCTTGACCAGGATCTTCATCTCTGCGTCATAGGTATTCGGCACGAAGGACAGGAGCAGTGTCGCTAATCCGCACAGGAAGAAAAAGACATGAGGATGAGCCGCTTTCGCCGGAAAGCAATCGCAACAACATCGCGCATGGTTAACGTTTTCATAGTCGTCTCCAATCGGTGCGCTATGGCAGCGGCAGCCGCCAGATCAAAAGATTGGCGTACTCTTTCACTTTCGAGATCCGACTCTTCGGGACAAACACCATGTCGCCGGCCTGGATCTTGACGTCGCCGGCGACGTCTCTTCCTTGAAGGACTTTTTTCAGGTCGATTTCCTTGACTTCAACGTCATCGCCAGATGCACGCCTGAACAACAGGACCTGGGAGTGTTTCGCATTCGGGCTGAGGCCGCCTGCGATTGCAACGGCCTCGCTCAATTTGATGTCGCTTCGCAGGTCATACTTGCCGGGTTTTTGAACTTCACCCTGGGCGAGGAAGAAGGGTTTTTCGAAATCTTTGATTTCGACACTGACGTCAGGATCTTTGAGGATCCCGGTGTATTTCGCTTCGATATTCTTCTTCAGCTCGGGAATCGTCAAACCGCCCGCGCGGATATCGCCCACCGCCCGCAATGTCACATAACCGTCGGGTTGAATGGTGACACTCTGATTGAATTCCGGCACGTAGACGAACGTAAGATCCAGACTGTCGCCGTTTTTCAGGTGGTAGCGAGACTGCTGAGGTGCGGCAGTAATAAGTGTCGCCAGAAGAACGACTACTGCTGAAAGTCGAAACCCCGTCCGCATCGTTGCCTCCCTCGGGGACATTCCCAGTCCGCTCATTGCGTCATCGGTCGAATCCAATCCCAGTCTGTCCGATGCAGATGTTCGGCCAAATTGTGTCCTCCATGGTCCCAATGGAACACGGTTCCAGGTGAATTCACTTTCCGCCGCACTGGTTTTCCACAGGTCTCCCGGCTGGTTCATGTGTGGAACGAACCTATCTCCGTCACGTCTAACTGGGTAAAGGCATTATTCATTCAGGAGAAGAAGCATGAGTAAAAAACCCTCTGAAAGTGATCCCTTGTCCGCAAAGCAAGGAGAGACACAGGAAAAAGGCAGCAAGGACCGGGAAGCCCAGCCGATGAGGCAAAAGCGGGATCAGCAGTCTCAGAAAAAGAAGCAGACTGTTCAGTTCGACGAGGGGCAGAAATTTACGAGCGATGACGATTTATTAAAGCGCCGCAGTGCGTAGTTTCGACGTGAAATCTTCGGACACACTGGAGGGCCTGGAGGTGATGTCGCTCCAGGCTTTTTTGCTATGTCTCAAAAGCGGATGACCACGAATGAGTTGCTGTCGGCTCTGGACGGTATGAAAGAGGAGAGCACGTTGGACCTGATCAAAGAACTACAGGTGCATCAGCTCGAGCTGGAGATCCAGAACCGCGAACTGCGCGAAACGGAGAAGCAGCTGGCCTTGTCCCGTGTGCGGTACGCCGATCTGTATGATTTCTCGCCCATCGGTTACGCCAGTCTCAACGAGCATGCCGTTATCGAGGAGATCAATATTACCGGCGGCAAACTGCTTGGAGACAATGCGCACAAGTTGATCGGCCGATCGTTTACGGACTTCGTCTTCCAGGAAGATATTCCGAAGTTAAAGGAGCATCTTCAGCGCTGCCGGTGGTCGAGGCAGAAAAAGAACCTCGAGGTTCGTCTGGTGGCGGTCGACGGCCTCACCACGAACGTCGAACTGTTCACCATGGTGACGCAGGACGTCTACCGCCACACCGTACAATTCCGAACGGCCCTTATCGACGTCACAAAGCGCAAAAGCGCGGAAGTTGCAGCTTCCGAGACACAAAGACAACTCGAAGAAGTAGTCGCCGAGAGGACTGCCGAATTGACCTCCGAACGCCGTCAGCGCGAGGAGGCGCAGAGGTTCTTATACGAAGCCAGTTCTGTACTCGGTATGTCGCTCGACTATGAGATCACCCTGTGGACCCTGGCACGCGCTGGCATACCGCACCTGGCAGACGCCGCCGCGGTCGACATTGTCGAGGATGATGGTACGATCCGGCGGCGGGCCGTCGCTCATGCTCAATCCGAGAAAGAGAACGCACTTTGGGAGTCTCCCTCCTTCGAGAACGTCGGAAACGTGATCCGCACCGGTCAGCCTTTGCTCCGTAAAAGCATGATGTGTGTACCGTTGGTTATTCGCGGAAAAATCATCGGCGGAATTCACCTCCTGCTGGAACGGGAAGACCGGGAATACAACCTTTTCGATCTGGCACTTGCCGAGGACCTGGCCGACCGGGCCGCCATCGCTCTGGATAATGCGACCCTGTATATGAAAGAACTCGAAGCCAACCGCTTGAAAGACGAGTTCCTTTCGCTGGTGTCGCACGAGCTTCGGACGCCGTTAACTCCAATCTTAGGGGCTATTTACAAGTTGCGCGCCTCGCGGTCGGAGGATGAAGACCTGCAACGGGCGCTGGATATGATCGAGCGCAATGCGAAAGGGCAGGCCCGTATTGTCGAGGAATTGCTCGATATTTCGCGGATAACGACTGGAAAGCTCGATTTTAACCGCCAGCCGACCGATCTTCTGTCGATCATCCAGACTGCGATCGAAGTTGTTCGGCCCTCGACCGAAGCCCTGGGTATTGGTCTGCGGTGCTCTCTCGACGACCCGAAGAGGTTGATATGGTGCGACCGCGACCGGATCCAGCAGGTGATCTGGAACCTTCTCTCAAATGCGATAAAGTTTACCCATCAAGGCGGCCTGATCGATTTGCGGCTCGAAAATACACCAGGCTGGGCTCACATCCGGATCAGCGATACTGGAATCGGCATCAGTTCGGAGTTCCTGCCGCACATTTTCGAACGATTTCGCCAGGCCAGCAGCTTTACGACCCGGGTTCACGGGGGGCTGGGGGTCGGTCTTGCCATTGTCCGGTACATCGTCGAGAGGCATGGCGGAAGGGTCCGCGCCGAAAGCGCCGGCGAAACGCATGGCACCACATTTATCGTGGATCTGCCATATTCTTGAGTTTGTTGCAGGCGGGGGGATGGGAATCGGATAAGCCACGGATTGAACGGATTTAACGGATGGGCGCATCAAACAGTCAATGAATGCGCCCATCCGTTCAATCCGTGGCTTATCCGGCCGATAGACTCTTGAAAATACGGATAATGCTGTAAACTAGGTGGTCATGACGTCTGCTGGGGCACAATCACAGGGTGGTGATGAGCATTTTCGCCAGGGTGTCAGTCTGGCCAGGCAAGGTCAGTGGAAAGAAGCGATCGCCGCATATAAGGAATCGTTACGGCTGGATCCCAACAACGCCCAAACCTACCTGAACCTCGGCTTTGTGTATTACGAGCTGGGCTATGATCGTGAAGCCCAACGGGCTTTCGACAGGGCCTCGAAACTCCAGGCACGTCCTTGTGCTCGGTGATGCACCGGACAAGGATTAAAAGAAATGGCTCGTAATAACAGTTCCATCGAGAACATTCAAAAGACCCTGGATCTTGCCGGGCAGGAATTGCGTATCCTGCACCAGATCAGCCAGTCCATCAGCTCGACGCTGGATCTGGATCAGGTGCTGCGGCAGATCGTGGATCTGGTTATCGACCTCACGCGTGGTGACGCATGTCTCGTCTACCTGCTGGATGACGCCCGGGACAACCTGATCCTGCGCGCTTCAAAGAATCCCCACCCCCGGTTGATTGGAAAGATCGCAATGCGGGTTGGAGAGGGAATCACCGGCTGGGTGGCTCAGGAGGTGCAACCGGTTGCGATTCCGAGGCACGCCAGCAAAGATCCACGTTTTAAGGTGTTTCACACGCTTCCTGAAGACAAGTACGAAGCGTTTCTTTCCGTGCCGATCGTTGCGCCGCCTCACGATCAGGTGATCGGGGTCATCAATGTTCAACATCGCAAAGCTCATCGGCACAGCGACGCCGAAATGACCTTGCTGTCGATCCTCGGCCACCAGGTTGGCGGTGCGATCGAGAATGCCCGGCTGTATCAGGAAACGGCGCTGCGCTCGACTCAGATATCGACGCTGGCGGAGGTCGGACAGATTATCGCGTCGGGGAAGTATCTGGAAGAGATGCTTCAACTGATCGTCAACATCATCGCCAAGATGATGCAGGCCCGTGTTTGCTCGATCATGCTTGTAGATGCGCAAAAGAACGAGCTTGTGATTAAAGCCGCGAAAGCATCGAGTGAGGAGTATTGGCGCAAGCCGAACCTCAAGATCGGCAATAGTCTGATCAGCCGGGTCGTTAAAGAGAAGGCGCCTCTGATGGTCCGCGACGTGACGAAACAGGAGGGATATCAATATCCTGAACTTGCGACCAAAGAAGGCATCCGGTCGTTACTGTCGGTCCCGATGATCCTGAAAGATCATGTCATTGGCGTCCTGAATGTCTATTCCGAAAACGAACGCGCCTTTTCCAATGAGGACCTCCGGTTATTGTCAACTGTCGCCGACCAGGTATCGCTGGCCTTCGAAAATACCAAGCTGAGTGTCGCCATTCAGGAGAGCCAGGAAGCCCTGCTCACCCGGAAACTGGTCGAGCGCGCCAAGAGCATCCTGCAGCGGCAAACCAATCTCAGCGAGGAAGAAGCCTACAAGCGACTCCAGCAACAAAGCATGAAGACCCGCCGGTCCATGAGAGAGATTGCCGAAGCGGTCATCCTCTCCAGCGAACTGTCTTAGAAAACGGGACCGCAGCACAAAAAGGCTTAGCGCGGCTACGCCGCAACCGAATCTAAGAAACATAAGACTGCAGTAGTTGACACGCAGATTGTGGCTGAACTCCCCGCCTGACTTAGGCGGGGACTCCCCATTTCGACATCTTGCCAAAAAATCAACTTCGACAGAAAAACCGCCCTGTTACACAAAAGGATGTGCCTCTTGTGCTCCTTCCCCAATCTCACGCGGCTTCTTCGCTGGGCTCTGTCCACTCCTGTTTGAAATACAGCTCCTTGATCAGAACCATGGCGACAACCATTAACGGAGTGGCCAGCATGACTCCGACCGTTCCGGCAAACAGGTGCATGAGGAATTGAGTGGCCAGGATCAAGGCGGGCGGAAGATATACCAGACGATGCTGGATGAGTGGCGTGACGATATAGCCTTCCACGATGTGGGCGATCAGATACACCAGCATGACCGAGAGAGTCTGGCGGCTGTCAATCGTGAATGCCAGCAACACCGCCGGAACCGCGGATGCGATGGCGCCGATATAGGGAACGAACGTCAGAATCATAGCCAATACGCCCAGGGACACCGGCATTGGCGCGCCGACAATCGATAAGCCGGCGATCGTAATGGCGCCGACGACAGCCATAGATATCAGTTGACCAGCCAGCCACCAGCGCAAAGCCGTGCCGATGCTATCCAGCAATTCCGCCGCACGGATGCGTATTGGACGCCGGAAGAAGCTCAGAAACAGTTCCGTGTAAAGCTCGGGCGTGACCGACAGATAAATGCCCAGAAAGAGAATCAATACGCCGCCGGCCACCATCCAGAGGACACTGGAGGCGGCTTCCTTAGCCGGGCTTTCCAGACTAAGTCCACTTGCGGCCGGATTATTGCTGGCGACATGGTACTGCACCAACTTTTCATGAAACTGGCTGTAGGCTTGAGAAACCGCCCAGGACAACTGATGGGCCTGATTGACGATCTGGAGTCCAAACAACCAGAGAGCGCAAAAGGCGAGGGTGGCAAAAACAAGAAGGGTGAGCGCCATCGACCACTTGATGGACAGTCGGGTTAAACGCTGCAGCCACATCCCCGAGCTGCGAAAAAAGAGGGCCAACAGAATCCCGGCGAAGGCGAGCAACAAAATCTGAATGGAATAAATGACGGCGGCAACCGCAATAACGATCAGGACGGCGGCGAAAACCCGCCGTGAAAACTGCGTCATCGCAACAGTCATGCCAAACCTACTGCATGCGACGTTCCGAAAAATAAAAGGAAGGATGCGTTGGCTTGGTTCGGGGCTGATCTTAGGGACCGCGCAAGGGGTCAGACCCCTCGACCCCTACCGCGCCGCCGCACAGGGGACGAGGGGTCTGACCCTGCGCTGCTCTGCCCGCAAAATGTGAAGTTATCTTTGCGCGGTCCCTTAGTCGACGATATTGCGCATTTCCTCTTCGTAGTACTTACGATAAAGGATTTCCCATTCGGCGCTGCCCTCGGGAATCGCGCGCTTCTGGGCTTCGATCTTGTGGCGGGCGGCCTTGTCGATGTCTTCCTCCTTTTTAAGCCATCTCGTCAGAATATCCACGACGGCAAGGCGGATGGTATTGCGATCTTCGACAAAATCGACGGCGTCCATGGAGGCAAGTTTGTCGCTGACTTGATGAGAGAGGAGATTGATTTTATCGCGGGATAATCGCACGTTACAGCACCAACTTTCGCTCGCGAACCAGCTTGTTCTTGATCAGCTTGAACATCTCCTGATACGAGGCGCCACTCTGGCGCATTTGATCCTGGTGCTGGTTCAACAGTACGCGGACCTCATCGTTAATCCGGTCCTCGAGACTGACTTCGGCATCCATGACCTGGAAAATCTGCTCGGCCAGGTCCAAACCATCAGGTACCTCGATCATTTCCTGCTCGACGAGTTCCTCGACGATCTTCTTAGAGAGCAGCTGCACATATTCTCTTCTTAGCGCCATGACAAATTCTTATCCTACCAAATTCCTGCCCGGGTCGGGGACCGTTTATAATCTTGACCATAGGAATTGGTAGCCGGAGCGAATGCAAAGCCGGTGGCCGCCGCCAGTAACGACATGAGCGGAGCGAATGCAAGCCCGACAGGGCACAGCCAGGAATTAATAACCGGAGCGAATGCAAGCTCGACAGGGCGCAGCCAGTAACAACATGAGCGGAGCGAATGCAAGCCCGGCAGGGCGCAGCCAGTAACAAGAGGAATAGTAAATGAACGGAATTCGTCACGACTGGACCAGAGAAGAGGTCCGAAGTATCTACACACGACCCCTGATCGATGCCGTGTTTGCGGCGCAGGCTGCGCACCGGCAGTATTTTGAGCCTGGCCAGGTGCAGCTTTGCCAGCTGCTATCCGTCAAGACCGGCGGATGTCCCGAGGACTGTGCGTATTGCCCGCAAAGCGCTCACTACGAAACGGAGGTCGGCCACGATGGGCTGTTGTCTTTGGATCACGTCATGAAGACAGCGCGCGAGGCCCGCGAACAAGGGGTCACGCGGTTCTGTATGGGGGCCGCATGGCGTCAGGTAAGTGATGGTCCGGAATTCGAATCCATTCTCCAGATGGTTCGCGGCGTTTCGTCGCTGGGATTGGAAGTCTGCTGCACGCTGGGCATGTTGAATCAATCGCAGGCGGACCGTCTGGCCGATGCCGGTCTCTTCGCGTACAACCATAACCTCGACACGTCGGCGGAATATTACGGTCAGATCATCACCACGCGAAATTACGAAGACCGGCTGCGAACGCTCGAGTCCGTGCGCAAAGCCGGGATTACGGTTTGCTGCGGCGGTATCGTCGGAATGGGTGAGTCGGATGAGGACCGGATCGGTCTGCTCCACCAGCTCGCGACCCTGAATCCGCATCCCGAAAGCGTCCCGATCAACATGCTGGTTCGCGTTGAAGGGACACCGCTTGCAGGGGCGGAGCCGGTGGATCCCCTCGTCCTGGTTCGTATGATTGCCGCCGCCCGTACGCTGATGCCCTCGTCGCGGGTGCGTCTCAGCGCCGGCCGGCGCTCGTTATCGCGGGAAGCGGCGACGTTGTGCTTCATGGCAGGGGCCAATTCTATTTTCGTCGGCGATAAATTGCTGACGACGCCGAATCCTTCCCGCGATGAAGATGAGCTGCTTCTCCAGGACCTCGATCTGACGCCAATGAGCCATGCTTGACCGAATGAAGGCGGACCTGGCCCGATTGCGCTCCGTCGATCAGTTCCGTGACCTGACGGTTTCGAACGGCCTTCAACTTGGCTCGAATGACTACCTGGGGCTTTCGACGCACCCTCGCCTGAAAAATGCGATCGCGCTCGCTTTGGAAAGCGATGCCCGAGTCGCATCCACCGGTTCGAGGCTGCTTTCGGGAAACGATTCCGCGTGGGAGCAACTGGAAGCCGAGTTCGCCCAATTCGTTGGTGCCGAAGCGGCTCTCTATTTTTCGTCGGGTTATGCCGCCAATATCGGTTCGCTCGGTTCGATCCTCAGAGACGGTGATACGGTTTTCTCCGATGCCTCGAATCATGCCAGCCTGATCGATGGCATTCGGCTGTCGCGAGCGAAGAAAATTATCTTCCCCCACCTGGATATGGACTATCTGGAAGATGCTTTGCGTCGGACTTCAGGCGGTGGCCGCAGGGTCATTGTTGTGGAGAGCATATTCAGTATGGGAGGTGATCACGCTCCGCTGGACCACTTGGAGCAACTCTGCAAACGGTATGACGCGTCCTTAATCGTGGACGCGGCGCATTCCGGTGGGGTTGAACCGACGGTAAGCCTCGCTCACGATGAACCGGTCCTCGCCACGATCTATACCTGCGGGAAAGCCTTCGCTTCCATGGGGGCTTTCGTTACCGGGTCACGAACGCTCCGGGACTATCTGATCAATCATGCCCGGACATTCATCTTTTCCACGGCGCTGCCGCCCTACTGCGCAGCCCACGTGCGAGCCGCCATCGGCCTCGTTTCTGAAGCAGACGCTGAACGACTGCATTTGTCCCGCGTGGGTCTACACGTGCGCAAGAAGCTTCGTGCCAGCGGCTTTGATATCGGCCGTAGCGATTCGCAGATCGTTCCTGTCATCGTAGGCTCCAACGAGGCGGCCCTGCGTGCGGCAAACCGTCTCTGCGCCGCCGGATTTGCGATTCGCGCGATTCGCCCTCCGACCGTGCCCGTCGGAACGGCACGACTGCGGATTTCGCTCAATGCGGGTCTGTCGATTCCGGACCTCGACAGGTTTGTAGAGACGCTCCACGCCATGCCTGAGGCAGAACTTGCGCGATAATCGGCATCGAAGCGGCCTGGATGTAAACGATGTGGACTACTCCCCGCCTGAGTTAGGCGGGGACTTTGCTCACCCCTACATTGGTCTCGTTTCTCCTGGAATCGGCGAAGTAGGCGCGGTCATAGGCCGGGCTTGCAATCTATGGCAACACGTCGGGGCTGAAATATGAGCCGCGATCTGTTTATCACCGGCACCGATACCGGGGTCGGAAAGACCTTGCTCTCGGCGTTGCTTGTGTCGGCGCTGGATCGGAGTTACTGGAAACCCATTCAGACCGGCGCGCGTGAAGGCACCGACCGGCGGGCAGTTATGGAATGGGCTGAGATTCCCGAGATCGATGCGTATCCCGAAGCATACATCTTCGATCCGCCGGTTTCGCCGCACCTGGCCGCGGAGGAGAAGGGAATCGAGATCTCTTTCGATCGGATCCGGCGGCCATCATCGGTACAGCCATTGATCGTGGAGGGTGCCGGCGGCCTGCTTGTTCCGATCAACCCGAGACAGTCGATGGTGGATCTGGTCACGCACCTCAAAACGCCGATCGTTATTGCCACCCGGACGACATTGGGCACGATCAATCACACGTTGCTTACTGTTGCGGCCGCAAGGCAATCGCGAGTAGACATCCGGGGAGTCGTCATGGTCGGCCATGAAAATTCCGATAACCGGCGCGCCATCGAACGATACGGCAGTGTGCCTGTAATTGGATGGATCCCGTGGCTGGACCGCATTGACCGTGCGGCACTCGTTTCCGTTTTTCAGCAGCACTTTGACCGGAGTGCTTTCCAGTGAAGATCTGGCATCCCTACACCCAGGAAGCCGTGGATGCGGCGCCGATTACGATAGATCGCGGGGAAGGCGCCTATCTTTACACGCGTGACGGCCGGCGTTTGATCGATGCCATCTCTTCATGGTGGGTTAATCTGCACGGCCACGCGCACCCGCTGATCGCCGAAGCGATTGCGGAGCAGGCGCGCCGCCTGGAGCATGTCATCTTTGCCGGGTTCACTCATGAACCGGCCGAAGAGCTGGCAGGACGTCTATCGAAAGTTCTGCCGGGTTCGCTTTCACGAATCTTCTTTTCCGACAATGGATCGACAGCTGTCGAAGTGGCCCTGAAGATCGCCGTACAGTATTGGTATAACCTCGGCCGTCCGGCCAAGCATCAAATCGTGGCGCTGGAACATGCCTATCATGGAGACACCATCGGCGCGATGTCGGTCAGCGCCGACTCACCTTTTACCGCGGCCTTTCATTCGCTCCGCATCCCGGCTCTTCGAGTTTCAAGTCCCGCCGGGCTGGAGCGGGTTTTAGAAGAGCAACACGATAGCATTGCCGCGATGATCGTCGAGCCGCTTGTTCAAGGGGCGGGCGGCATGATCGTCTACTCCGCCGATGTGCTCAAGCAGTACCGGGAAATCTGCCGGGCTCATGGTGTGCTGTTCATCGCCGACGAAGTCTTCACGGGCTTCGGCCGCACAGGCCGAATGTTTGCGTGCGATCACGCGATGATCGTGCCTGACTTGATGTGCCTGTCGAAAGGATTGACCGGCGGTTTCATGCCGCTCGCGGCGACCGTCTGCAGCGAAGAAATCTATGACGCCTTCTACAGCCCTGACCGGACACATGCTTTGTTCCATGGACACTCCTATTGCGGAAATCCGCTGGGATGCGCCGCGGGGATCGCCAGCCTCCAGATCTTCGAAACCGAACCTGTTTTTGATCGCATTCGCAACATCGAATCCATCCACCATGAGCGGCTTGCTTCGTTCAAAAGCCACGCGGCGGTTGCGGATGTTCGCCGGATCGGTACCATTGCGGCCATTGAGCTCCACGCCCCGGATGCCGGCTATCTGTCGCAAATGCGGTCGCGCCTTTATCCTTTCTTTCTCGAACAAGGCGTGTTGCTGCGGCCGCTCGGCAACGTCATCTACATGGTTCCGCCATATGTCATCCAGCCGGCCGACTTACACCACGCGTACGATGCAATAACGACAGCTTTATCTTGAGATTTCCTTAATTCTTTCCGGTTCACTGGACCCGCACGTGCTGCTGGAATTCGTCCAAGAAGTTGCTTGAGTTCCGCGGGTGATCGATCGAGGGAAAACTTGATCCGATGCAAACTTGGTTTGGCTGTAACACTGGTGGACCAGTCCCCGCCTAAGTTAGGCGGGGTGCCTTCGCGAAGCGAAGGCGGGGCGGTCTGTTCAAAGACGCGTAGCGACCTTATAGATTTCCGCGAAGCGCTGGGTCTATGACCGCGCCTGCAGGTTTTGTCCTCACCGTCCCAGGCCGCGCGGCGCGGCTTTTTCGCGTTTACCGGCAGTGATAGAGTAAGTGTTAATGCGGATCGTTTCATTCCTGCCTTCGGCCAGCGAGATGGTTTGTGCGCTGGGACTGTCCAACGAGCTCGTAGGCGTCACCCACGAGTGCGATTACCCGTCCGAGGTTCGTGCAAAGCCCGCCGTTGTGTCGAGCGTCCTTCCGCTGGGTACAATGACCCAGCTCGAGATCGATGAAGCGGTGGCGGAACGCCTGCGCAATGGGCAGAGCCTCTATCAAGTCGATGAGACATTGCTGCAGGACCTGGCACCGGACGTCATCATCACCCAGGATCTGTGCCAGGTCTGCGCCCCGTCCGGAAATGAGTTGTCGCAGGCGTTGAGAGTACTTCCCAAGCAGCCCAGGATTCTCTGGATGACGCCAAAATCGATCGGCGGTATCGAGGCCAATATACGTGAGCTGGGCGAAGCCACCGGGCGGTCGCGGCAAGCGGAAGAATTAATTGCCGCCGGCCAGGCGAAGTTGAAGAACATCGCGGCACGAACCGCCAGCCTGGCCCGGCCGCGCGTTTTTTGCATGGAATGGCTGGACCCGGTTTATTGCAGCGGGCATTGGGTACCTGAGATGGTGCGGATTGCCGGAGGCCTGGACAAACTGGGATCTGAGGGCGCCGATTCAATTCGCATTTCCTGGGATGATGTGCGGAAATGGAATCCCGAGGTGTTCGTTGTCATGCCATGCGGCTTTGACCTCGAAAAAGTGGTTCAGGAGTGCGAGAAACTTCCGGCCTATCCCGGCTGGTTCGAGCTGGCAGCCGTGCGGAATGACCGCGTCTATGCCGTGGATGCGAATGCGTACTTTGCGCGTCCCGGTCCGCGAGTCATTGAAGGTACGGAGCTACTGGCGCACTTGATTCATCCGTCCGAGTTTTCGTGGAATGGAAGGGGTGTGAAAAAGATAAGCCACGAATTGATTCGTTAAATTCGTTCAATTCGTGGCTTATTCTCCCCTCAATTCGAGGACGAGCCGGTGGGCCACTTGAAGTTCTTCGCGTCATTAATGACGACATCTCTCAGCATGGGCAGCGGCAGCGCCCAGCCCTGCTTGACGAGAGCGTCATAACTCTGCTGGACCCTGGTTTCGTAGTCCTTCTTGTCCTTGTACACTTTCTTCAATTGCGCCAATGTCATCGGCACTTCGTAGTTCGCGAGTCCGCATAACTGATCGTCGGGATTCGCGCCTCCGACCCGGCGCGCCGCGATAAACGGATGCGGGCTCGGAATCGGCGGGTCCGCGCCCTGATTCGGAGTGCGATAGCTCCGCACCGGAACATCGACATATGTCGTGCGGATGCCGCCTTTCACGTTTCCGAATTCATCGAGGGCGAACATCGAGCCGTCGTTATCCGAATTCATGTCCACATAGAAGCGGTCGCCGTGCGGCGGTGCAACGCCTTTATCGACCCATTTGAACAGGTAATCCATAGCGACAGACATGTACACCGCCATTGGATATCTGCTGATCGGCATTTTGCACGGATCCGGGTAATAGGCCGCAGCGTCTCTCGAATCGATGTGCGCCATGCCGGCAAATTCAAAAACCCGAAGCTGGCTGCCGGGCATGTCGCTGTCCTTCTGCATTGTTCCGTTGCCCTGAAATGTTTCACGCTGCGTGGGTACGAGAATGGTGGCGACATCGATGGCAGGAATCGTCTGATTGGCGCTGGTCGGCATGAATCCGTCATAGATCGGTTTCATGCCTTCGAGCCGCTGCACCATGTGTGCATTCGCCAGATAATTGAACGCAACACCTGCGGAAGCGGAGGATCCTGTCAGGATCATTTTCCGGATGGGAAGCGCGGCCAGAGGATTATCGGCGCGCTTGGATTTGATGAGCGCTCCGACCTGGGCAATGATGTCGTTGGCGGCTCCGTTAGGTACGACGAGATCCTTGTAACGCTCCGCATTGGCCGCAGCCAGGCCGGCGGGAGTGCTCGTCAGAATTTCCACGCCGATGACGCCATTGGTCATCGAATAGACGTGGGTGAAATGGAACATCCAGGGGTTGCCGCTCGGGTGCATCGATTCCGCCAGAATCAGCCCGTTGAATTTGCTGTTGTCGCCGGGTTTGCGAATCACGATGCGCGTTTTGTATGGCTGCCCGTTTGAGGTTCCGGAGACGAAATATTCGTTGGTCACATAGCCGAAATGCTTAAGGTCGTCTGTCGGCTTCAACTCCATCAACGTTTCGTAGAACTTGCCGGGCCCCGTGATCTCGGCCGTTGCCGTCGCCAGCGGTGCGACGGCCATAGGCGCCGCCGGCGCCGCCGGTGCTCCGCGTTGTCCACGCTGGCCTTGTCCACCTCCGCGCTGTCCCTGGCCTCCGCCTCTCTGTCCTTGCGCGCCAGCGGGTGCGCCGTTGTTCTGGCCGGGGACCGGGATCGGCAGTTGGCCGAAAATCGTGACTGCGCTGACCGCGACCACAAGTACAGCCAGCGCGAATCGTCCACCCACGTGCTTTATGCTCATAACTTCTCCCATTGCTCTGATCCAACGATTGCGATCCAGCATGTAGTCGCGGGCTTCAGCCCCCGTTCGGGTATCGAATAATGTTGGAGTTATCCGTACCTGAACGCGGGCTGAAGCCCGCGACTACATGTTCGACAGTGAACTTTATGTGCAAAGGCTTGGACGTGGCAAGAAAGTTCATCGCCTGCGCCGTGTTTGATGGGTTATTCTGCCGCCGACGAATATGAACTGCCCGAACTGCGCTGCTGAAATGAAATCCATGACGGTCGAAGCTCACTTAACAGCTCCGGTGACGATCGATTTATGCCCGCCGTGTCAAAGCTTCTGGTTCGACAAATACGAAGACCTGAAGCTTTCGCCGACTTCAACTTTGAACCTTGTGAAGTTGATTGGTGAGAATTCGGCGCAGCGTCCTGAGATGAAGGCAACACTGAAGTGCCCCCGCTGCTCGGCTCCATTACTGATGACGCACGACATGCAGCGCAGCACGAAATTCAGTTATTGGCGATGCGCCAATGAGCATGGACGATTCATCGGGTTTCTGGATTTTTTGCGCGAAAAGAATTTCCTGCGGCCGCTCTCACAGTCCGAGATCAACGATCTGCGACAGAAGATTCAAACCGTGAACTGTTCTCATTGCGGCGCGGCGATCGACCTGACGAAAGATTCGGTCTGCTCGCATTGCGGTTCGCCGCTGTCCATCCTGGACATGAACCAGCCGCAACAAATGCTGAATCAGTTGAAGCAGGCCGCGGCGCCGGCGCCGGCTAATCCGGCTTTACCTTTTGATCTGGAGATGGAAAAGCGGCGCGTCGAAAATCTCTTCGGCCCGTCGCCGGATCCGGATTGGCTGACCGATGTTTCGACGTCGGGCCTGATTCGCGCGGGCCTGAATGCGTTCACCCGCTGGGTGAATAAGTCCGACGCCTGACCTATCCCGGCAGCGGCGGCGGAGTCGCAGGAAACAATGCCGCCAATTCGCCGATCGCGCCCGCGGCCGTCCACTCCGGCATCCCGGGCCGCCACACCAGAGTGTCTCGGGTGAGTGAACCCCCACGAGCCTTGCTCGACAGCGCGTTGATATCGAACGGACCGGTTTGTGCGCCATTGACGGCCACAAAGAACCCCGCCGGTATCGGCGGCGGAGTGCCGGCCGGATTCATGAAATTACCCATCTGCTGGCCCAGCGCGATACCTGCTCCGACACCCAGACTGGTGCCGGCAGCGCCGCCGCCGTTCTTCGCCGCGTCATCGATCGCAATCGCGCTCTGGTACTTTGCGAATTGATTCAGATCGCCAAGGGCATTCATTTTCGTCCGGGTATCCAGAGCCTGTTCGACATCGGGAGGCAGCGAAATGTTTTCAATGTAGAAGAGAGTTAAAGCAAGGCCGAGCGCTGCCAGGTCGGGTCTGAATCGTTTCCAGCAACGATTTGCTGATATTGGCGTAATTGCCGGCCAGATCCAGGAGAGGAATCTTCGCGGTACCGATCGCATCGCTGAATCGCGAGACAATCGTGTCGCGCAACTGGCTGGAGATTTCATACGTCTGCAGCGACGGGTCCGTCGCTACTAATTGCTTCAGAAACACCTTCGGATCCGCTACACGGAAAGCGAATGTGCCAAATGCGCGAACGCGCACCGCGCCGAATTCCGTATCTCGCATGATGATCGGATTCTGCGTGCCCCACTTCTGATCGGTCCATTGCTTGACGGATATGAAGTACACCTCCGCCTTGAACGGCGAATTGAAGCCGTATTTCCATCCTTTAAGGGTTGAGAGTATCGGTAGATTGTGCGTCGCCAGGGTGTAGGTGCCGGCCTGGTAAACGTCCGCCAACCGGCCCTCGTTCACGAAGACGGCATTCTGACCCTCGCGAACGACCAGTTTGGCCCCCATTTTGATCTCGTTCTGGAAGCGGGGGAATCGATAGGCAAGGATGTCGGTCTGGGCGCTCTCCGTCCACTCAATAATATCAATGAGTTCGCCGCTCAGCTTCTCCGTCAGTCCCATTCTTGGCCTCCTAAAGGGTTGTGTACCTCGAGTGCCTTATCGACGAAATCCTTTGTAAACTGTAGGGATATGGATCTAGTGCAGTGTTCTTTAGAAAAAATTCATGGAAATGGCGACTGGGCGATTGCGAATAGTTCAAGTCGAATATATCCTTGGCCCGCATGAAGGCAATTGACATCATCCCAAAGCCGGCGGCTCCGGAAAAGGTCAACGATCTGGAGATCAAAGATGCTCAGCTGATCTTTGCGTCGGTCTGGCAGGATCTCGAAACCGAATTTGGCCGGGATAAGCTGCGTTTCCCCAAGGAACTGATTTTGTTGGGCGGCGCGCCAGGCGCGGGGAAGGGAACGAATACCTCGTTCATCGCCAAGACGCGCGGCATCATCTATCCGCCGATCGTCGTCAGCACGCTGCTGGACTCGCCGGAAGCCACGGCACTGAAGGACGGCGGCAACATGGTGGGCGACCGCGAAGTGGTCGGGCTGGTGTTGCGCGAATTGCTTCGCAAGGAATACGAGCACGGCGCCGTTCTCGACGGGTTTCCGCGAACCAAGGTTCAGGTCGAGTGTTTGAAGCTACTGGTCGACAAAATGGACGAACTGCGACGGGAGTTCTACAACACCTCGCTGTGCGGCCATTTCCGGCACCCGACCATCCACATTATGGTTCTGTTTGTCGACGAGATGGAATCCGTCGCGCGCCAATTGAAGCGAGGCCGCGAAACGCGGATGCACAATGCCGAAGTGAGGGGCAGCGGAATAGGCACCCTCATGGAAGACCGTCCCACCGACCACGATGAGGCCCTGGCCCGCCGCCGTTATCAGACGTTCAAGGAACAGACGTGGGACGCCCTGCAATCCTTGAAAGAAATCTTCCACTACCACTTCATCAACGCTCAGGGCCCGATCAGGGAAGTGGAACAGAACATCCTGGAAGAACTTAGATATCAGAGCACTCTGGAACTGGATCCGCGCACGGTCGATCGTTTGCGCGGTGTGCCCGTTGCCAGCGTCATCACGATCCATGCGCGCCAGGAGATGGTGAAGCGCCTCGACAGCTACGAACTGGAACAGCCATCGTTGTTCGCCAGCGTCGTATCGCTTATCGAAAAGAAGATGATGCCCATCATCCTGCGGCACGCGATCTCGGGCACCGCACACATCAACAGTGAAGACAGCGTCCTGGATGATCCCCTTGCCCTTGCCATGCTGATCGACGTCTTTTCCGAGCGCGGCTATCACGCCGTCGTCGATATCCACCGCATCGATATTCCCGAACGGTTCGATCTCAAAACGGGGCTCATTGAATCCCGGGTAAAGAAGGTCTACCGCATTCAGATTCGGTTTGAGGGCTCTGAAATTCGCCGGGGCTGAGAAGGAATCACAAGAAGTACAAAAGGCTTGCGCGGCTACGCCGCAACCGAAACGTAAGACCCGTGGTAGTTGACACGCAAATGTTATGAGGGAGCGAACTCCCCGCCTGACTCAGGCGGGGACTTCTCATTTCGACATCCTGTCGAAAAATCAACTTCGACAAACTGGATCCGCTTGTCGCCAAAAATGGACTCCAACCAACTCTCGTGATACCCGTGTTGCCGATGCCGTCTTAGGCGCCATATTGAGCGCCCTTATATCGCCTGCTGCGATCCTTTTCGGCTCATCGCTCAACGAGCGATTTACGAATCCGGCGCAACAAAAGCGACCGGTGCTTTTTGTGTTCCGTCCTTTACTCCTCCGCCTATCGTTTAAAACAGGACTGCGCCTCCAGAATGCTGGCCGCATCTCGAACATCTACAACGAGGAGTAAGGACCCAGTCCGCTTTTCATACTGGATGCGTTTCATCCGGCATGAAGCATCTACTTTGCGCGGAGCGACATTTCGCGGATGGTCGCCAAAGCGAGATCTGCGGCGTTCCTGGATGCGATATCCACGTACTGCCGATAGCTGTCGGGAGCATTCCCGTCGGCGTGGTCCGTAATGCTGCGGATCACAATCACCGGGACGCCGAAATGAGCGCAAACCTGCGCGACCGCGGCCCCCTCCATTTCTACGGCAGCGGCGTTCAGGTCTTTCCTCAGCGTCGCGCGATTGCGCGGGTCTGCAATGAACGTGTCGCCTGTCACGATCAGACCCTCGCGAATGTGTCCGGATTTGATGGTGAGCGCCGCCCTGCGCGCGGCAGCAAGCAGCGCCGGATCGGCGGGAAAGAAAGCAGGGTCGAGGCGGCCTGAAGCGGCGTTGCGTGTGGCGGACCGAACCAGACCGCCGGTGGTCAGGTCGCCGAAGTCGTGGTAGCCAATGGCTGTTCCGATGACGACATCGCCTGGGCTCAGTTCGGGATCGACGGCCCCGGCCGTCCCGGTAAATACGACGGCCGATGGTGAAAAGTGATCGATCAGCAGCGTGGCGGCAATCGCCGCATTCACTTTACCGACGCCTGCCCGTACCGCAACGACGAGGGCGCCGTCGATGGTTCCCGAACTGAACACGACTTCCTGTATACGTGTGATAACCGGATTCCGCATCCGGGCTTCAATGGGAGCAACTTCAGTAGGGATGCCGATGACCGCGACTGGTCGCGACGGTCGTTCCTGAGCCGCCGACAGCAGCGCGAAAATCAGAAGCAAACTACCGGCGATGGCGGGCCTTGGGATAAGCCACGAATTGAACGAATTAATTCGTTCAATTCGTTCAATTCGTTGCTTATCGCTATGCTCGTTCAAAGAGTTCCTCCCGGCCTTCCAGCTGGCTGTATCGCGAATTCCTTACCTTGATCCAGTAGCGAGAAGGTCTGTCCGTCACTTTGTATGGTGAGTCCTTTTGCTTGCAGACGATTCCTTCCAGATCCATCTTGACGACCTCTTCAAACAGCAACCGGCCATCGCTTTCGACGTGATCCAGGTAAAACATTCGCGCGCGTTTGCTTTTTATCAGTCTTTTCAGCATGGCTTTTCTTTCGATGAGCGGCAGTATGCGGAGGTCTTTCCCGTCCAGGTACAAGAGGTCAAAAGCGATGAAGATACCCTGCCGTTTTCTGAAAATGAGATCTCGAAAGGTCGGCCGGCCGGATTCGTCAAGGCAGGCGATCTCGCCGTCCAGAACGGCGTTTTTGACTCGAAGATGTTCGGCGATCCAGGTCGCCAACTCCGCGAATCCGCGGAACACATTTCCATTTCTGGAGATCAGTTCGCCCTTACCGTTCTCGATATGGGCGAGAGCGCGGAAGCCGTCCACCTTCAGTTCGTAGATGAATTGATCGGAATCAAACGGTTCGGCACAGCGTGAAAGCCGGATGGGGCGTAGATTCCGAGGCAGCATGGGAGGGATTATAGCGGGAATCGATAGCCAGGGACTGTTCGTCTTGCAGACGCGGCTTATGACCGCGCATTCCGTTGAATTCTAAGAAAAACCAGAGTGGCGGCTTGTAAAGGTTTAAATGCTGTGGATGCGATATAAACCTGGTTTGGCTGTACGCTGGTGGGCCAGTCCCCGCCTAAGTTAGGCGGGGATCCTTCGCGCAGCGAAGGCGGGGCGGTCTGTTCAAAGACGCGAAGCGACCTTATGGATTCCGCGCAGCGCTCCTTATTAATTCGGTCCACTTCGCGGAAATTGATAAGGAGCCGCTTCGTGCGGTCATATGCTGAGCGAAGACTCCTCGCACGCGCTTTCGTTAGTAACCAAACGGGATGATTATACGTGCCTCGGTTGAACTCCCGGGATGGCCATGAAATTTACCTGGCGACGCATCCACCAGCCGGAGTCGGGCTTCCGATTGCAGACACAATCACGGTTCCCCAATCTGGAGCCTCGACAGCGAACGCCACTTGGCGGAGGAGCTTTGCTTTGAGAAGAGTTCTTTTTGTAGATGATAGCGACGACCTCCGCCAGATCATGGAAGTCCTGTGCGAATCCCTGCCAGAAGTTGAATGTATCTGCGCCCCATCGATGTCTGCCGTGCTCGAGAGGGCACCGCAAGTACTACGGACGGATCTCGCCATCCTCGATGTCAATCTCGGCTACAGCCAACCGAGCGGCCTGCAAATCTATCATTGGTTGATTGGGCAACATTACCCCGGCGAAATCATCTTCCTTTCCGGTCACGCCAGGACGGACCCGGATGTTGAGGAGGCATCCAAAATCTCTGGTGTTCATTTCTTCGAAAAGCCGCTGGGGCTTGTTGAAGTTGAGGGCCTCATTCTTGGAACCGCTTATAGATGACTGAAGCCCGCCGGTTCCAACAGCTGTGGAAGGCGCGATTGCGCCTGGAAATCTGGATTTCGTGCGTGGTGCTATCGGTCCTGATCGCCGTGGCCCAGTTTTTCTCGCTCGTCGGGGTTGATCGCATTATTCTGGGCAAGCCCTTCCTCGCGCTTCGCCTGCCGTATCTTGTTGTCAGCATAGTTTGCCTCGTCCTTCTGCTGCATCAACGAGAGAAGCTCGGGTTTCAAGTGCTTCAGCGAATGATCGTAGGCTTGACTGTGGCAACGCTTCCTTACATGTGGATTTCCCAGGGCGCCTTTGCCGCTTCCGGAAATCCGTGGATTCCATTCTATGGATTCGAGATATCGGCCCTAGTCATTGTGACGTTTCGATACGGCAGCGGTGTTCTGCTTAATGTATTTTTTCTTGTGGCGCTGACGATTGAATCCGCAGCCTTCTGGTTCCGTTTCCATTTTGGCAGCGACATGTTGCTGGTGAAATCCGGCTATGTATGGAATGTTCTGCTCACCGGTGTGTGTGCAACCGCATTGCTCACGGCCCGGTATCACTATGAGCGGACGCT
This sequence comes from uncultured Acidobacteriota bacterium, assembly GCA_963738025.1. Lineage (GTDB taxonomy): Bacteria > Acidobacteriota > Terriglobia > 20CM-2-55-15 > 20CM-2-55-15 > 20CM-2-55-15. The sequence continues at coordinate 302,388 of CAVTWA010000011.1, forward strand.
ACGAAAGCTGATTGAACTCGAGGTTCGAGCTGCCACGGCGGAAATGACGGCCCGTGTGTTCCTCAAGGTGAGGGATCGCGCGAATTCGCCGCTCCAGACTCTCGAGATCGGCCTCGCGCTGCATAAGCGCCGGCAACCAGAAAATCCGGTGGTCGATGCGTTGTTGGGCGCATTGAAGGAAATCGTCGATCTTCATGAAACATTCAAGCCAAGTAAAGCGGAACCGTTTTTGAGTGACGAGGCCGAGTGGCTCGCCGCTGTGGATCGCGAGTCGAGAGCTGCCAGGAACGGGGCCACATCATTACGGCGAGCAAAACCAGGAAGGCCGGCAATTTGAGCGGGTACGAAATTGTCACTGTCCCGGTCTCGTCATGCCTGGCCGCACGAAGCCTTCTCCCGGGAGGAGAGGGCTTCTTCGCCGACGTCTGGTAAAATCCGCCTGCCGATGATCGGAACCAGGCTCGCGCACGCACGTCGCCGATCCCCGGAACGCACCCTAGGCGCTGGTCCTGCGTGAGTCCATCCGGGCCTGGCGCTTCTACGATCACTACCCGAAACAAGCCCCCATCCCTATCTTCTCCCGCCGTTCGCGCGGCTGATTGTGCGCGCCGCCGAACGGTCCCAGATCATTGTCGTGACTCACGCGGCTCGCCTCAACGAGGTCCTGCATGAACACGACTGCATCACTCCCGATGACCTGCAAGACCTTCGCATCAACCCCGCAGCCATCGTGAAGCGCCATGTCCCCGAATTCGAACGGAGTACGCCCGTCGCGGTTGGAAGCTGCCTCAAAGCATCGACCGCGTCTACGTAAATGAGCTGGCGCGCCGGGAACCAGGCTGGCTACCTCGACACGATTTCCAATTCGCCATCCACCGGCTGCGCGCCCGGGAAGACGTCCGCAGCCCGCTAACCCTCGCCGGCGGTTCTAAAGGCTGTCATTCGGGCTCCTTCTCCGAAGGTCCCTATCCAACTTGAAACTGGTCTCTCCAGCGACATTTTAATATATTGTCATTCCACTGATGCAGACCTGGGATCCAATCACATATGCACGGAATGCCAGATTCGTATCCGACTTGGGTTCGCCGGTCGTGGAGCTTCTTGCGCCGATGCCGGGAGAGCGCATTCTGGACCTTGGCTGCGGGGATGGCGTACTGTCGAAGAAACTGTCGGATCTTGGATGTGAAGTGATCGGCGTCGATTCCAGCGCCGCGCAGGTCGATGCCGCCCGGAAACTCGGTGTAAACGCTTACGTCGTGAGCGCCGAAGTACTCGAGTTCGAAGAAGAATTCGACGCCGTGTTCAGCAACGCCGTACTGCACTGGATCAAGCGCGCCGATCCGATGATCTCGGCCGTCTATCGATCACTCAAGCACGGCGGACGATTCGTTGCCGAATGTGGAGGCCACGGCTGTATTCATAAGATCCGCACCGCACTTGTCGACGCTTTGAATCGCCGCGGTCTGGACGGCGAAACCTTTGTTCCCTGGTATTACCCCACACCGGGTGACTACGCAACGCGGCTGGAGCGCGCAGGATTCCGCGTGGACAGCATAGCTCTTATTTCACGCCCCACTCCGCTGCCCGGCGACATCATTCCGTTTCTCGAAACCTTCGCTCAAGGTTTCCTGAATGCGCTTCTTCCTGCCGCGCGTCCAGCTTACCTGCAGGATGTGCGCTCCGCACTGGAGCCGCAACTTCGCGACGCGAACGGAACCTGGGTCGCCGACTACACTCGTCTGCGATTCGCCGCAACGAAATAGTTCCAGGGACGCACCCGCAAATTCTTATAGCTGGCGATTCTGCGTGAAACGTTTGTTCATGTCGCGAAACGCTTGTTCGCGCCGGGACATGCTGGAGCAATACAACCTGCAGAGCAAGAAACGAAGTTCACCGCATCCTCGAGATGAATTCTCTTACCAGGTTCCAGGCAACACTGCCGGCAATATAATAAACGCCCCCGGAAAATGCGTCACCGGTACCGAAGCTGTTCGGATAAATCGTGTTACGTGTGACTAGTGGTCCGGTATATGGAGCGATGAGTTTTGCCGGAGAGAATTTCAGGTCGCCACTGCGGCTGTAGGCCGTAAACCCCAGTTTGATTGCGTGGCGGGTCCGTGGCCAAAATCCGGTGCAATCACACCTGCGGTATCTCGGATCCTGTCCCATCGCACGCGATACCCACACAAGCGACGTAGTATTGATCCCGTTGTCCAGCAGGCTGGCGCCATAACGCTGTCCCCAGCCGGTCGCATCCTTAGTCCATTCGGACGGAGAGTCCACGATCCATTGGTCCCAACTTGCGGTAAACGCTGCCCCAAACAGAGCCTTGGGTCCAATGCTGTTGCTAAGCCAGTAACGATTCATCTCGTGTGCTGTCGGGAAAACGTATGTGGTCGATGTTGAGACAGCACCGGCGCTGGGTTTCGCACGCCCGGTTACACTTCCACTCGACTTGCTGCTGCTCTGTGGATCTACAGAGGACGCGGTGTCCGTGGCGGCCGTATCCGGAACATGCAGATCCAGATACGTCGGGACGGGAGGCCGCAGGAGGGTTGTCTCCTCCGGTTGGTCCGAAGTTTGGCCGAACGACAAGGGAAGGGGAGACAGGCAGCAAGCAATCAGACAACTAAGGACTACCTGTAGACGCACTTTCATCTCTCCTGGAAACCGATCTGGAAGAAGAAAAGCATCTGGTGGGCCGATATCCACAGGAAATAGCCAGCCTGTGCTCGCTTAGCTGGTTACCAGTAATAAAACACGGTGGCCCTTCTGCGATTCAGGGTTTCAGGCGAAACAGGACCGCCGCGGCGAGTGATATCGAGCAAGCTCTTAAGACATTCTGGGCATCAGTCAATGGGCTTGTGTTACCAGGTGATTGCGCTGAAGTTTATTTCATTTAACAGGGGCGTGGTTCCGAACCGAGGGTTTCTCCGTCCTTTTAACCTGAAAGTTATTGATTACAATTGGATTACAGTTTTTCCGGGATTCGGCATGTCCCGCTGCCACAATGCCGGGATGCATTGGAGTACCATCGCGATGGGCGTGCTTCTAGCACTGGAAAGCGCTTCAGCCCAGGAAGAAAAAAAGGCTCCTTCTGCTCAGCCGATCCTCGATGAACAATTTGGGGACGCGACCTTTTATGCGTCTTATTTTGATGGGCGAGTGACGGCCAGCGGACACATATTTGACGAGGATAAGGCGATGGCCGCACACCGAAGTTATCCTTTTGGTACGGTTGTCCGCGTGACATGCCTTCGCAACAGGCGCTCCGTGAACGTCGTTATTGTGGATCGGGGACCATACGGCAAAAATCAGCGCGAAGGCGCCATTATCGATTTATCACGCTCCGCAGCAGAAACATTGGGCATCATCAGCAGAGGCCAGGCCCGAGTGAAGTTAGAGGTGCTCCTCTGGGGTAAATAGAAATACAGTCGGTCCAGTCGTCGCTCACTATTTCTTCCAAACTGGTATAACCCCGAAAACCGGTCAAACCTGACACGCTTGCAAACATTTTTCCGCTTTGCGGGCGGGCGGAAGCATTTTTTATGAATTTATCCAACGCGACTTTGAGTCCGGGTTGGCAGCTCAAAGGCAGCTGGGGTCTGACGGTGAAGAAGCAGGAGGAAAGATCACAAGTCAGTGATCATCGCTCAGCATATTATCGGATGTTTAAACTACTGCCGCCGTGGGAGCGAGCCGGGCGTCTTTGAAAAATCGTTGGTACCACGCATCAAAAACAAGTAACGCATAGATCTGATCGCTGCAATCGCGACGGGAATGCGCCTCGAGGACGCGCGCAATTTCGCGGCGCGGAAAGAACGAGAGGCAGGGGCCATCGGAGGCCAATAGCCTGTCACGCACGAAATCACCCAGAAAGCCGCGAAACCAGGCCTTGGTAGGTATCGGAAAACCCTGTTTCGAGCGGGTAAGAATGTTGGGAGGCAGCAACGATTTCATTACCTTTTTAAGCAAATACTTGTTAATTCCGCGACGAATTTTCAGGTTTGCCGGCAGTGTCGCGCAAAATTCGACGAGCTTGTGATCGAGAAATGGCACGCGAAGTTCCAGCGAATGCGCCATGCTCATGCGGTCTGACTTCACAAGCAAAGCATCCGGCATCCACGTGGTGAGGTCCACATAGGACATGCGCGCCAGTGTCGGCAATTCGCGGCAGCGGGCGTGTGCCCGCGCGAAACTGCAATACGGATCCCAGAGGACAGGCTGATCTGGCAACAAGTCCTCGATTTCTTCCAGCGGGAAGATTACAGCGGCACGGTATCGCGATTCCAGCGGGCGGCCGAGCATTGCACCGTTTTTCCTGAGTTTTCCAGGCGGCAGGAAGTGTTCAAAGATCCGGCCGGCGAGCCCTGCGAACGGGGCACGATTAATGCGATCCAGCATTAGCATCCTGTTGTATGCCGGATAGCCACCGAAAACTTCATCGGCTCCGTCGCCGCCGAGAGCAACCGACACTTCGCGGCTGGCATATTTCGACAGGTAGTAGAGAGCAACCGAAGGTGCGTCAGCCACCGGTTCGTCCATGTGCCACGCAACACTGGTAAGGCCGTCACGGAATTCCGCTGGTGTTAACCGGACTTCGTGGTACTCGGCGCCACAATATTGTGCGACCGCGCGAGCGTAGTCCAACTCGCTTTCTCTCGAATCGTAGCCGATCGAAAACGCTTTGTATCCACGCATATTCAGCCGTGACATCAGCGCTACTATCGAACTGGAATCGAGCCCACCGGATAAGAAGACACCTAGGGGTACGTCCGACACGAGATGCTGCCGCAGGATCTCGTCCAGCAGGGAGCTGAACTCTTCAAGAGCTTCGGACTCGTTTCTGTCGCGAGCTGCTTCAAGAGGAATATCCCAATAACGCCGGATTTTGACACCACTCGCATTGACGGTCACAGTGTGAGCCGGTGCAAGCTTATGAATTTTCTGGAGCATCGTGTGGGGGGCCACTACGTAGCCGTGGCGGAGGTAATCGGCAAGGCCAACCGTATTTACCTGCAAGGGAATTTCGGGAATTGCTCTCAGCGACTTGAGCTCGGAAGCAAATGCGAACCGCTCCCGGTCGGCATAATAATAGAAGGGCTTTATACCGAGGCGGTCCCGCGCACCGAACAGTACTTTGCGCCGCTCGTCCCATATGGCGAAAGCAAACATTCCGCGCAGATGCAGCACACAATCTTCACCGTACTCTTCCCACGCTTTTAAAATGGTCTCGGTGTCGGAACGGGTGCGAAACTGATGACCTGCACGAGTCAGACTGGCTCGCAGGTCCTTGAAATTGTAAATTTCACCGTTGAATACGATCCAGACAGATCCCTCAGCGTTGGACATCGGCTGATGGCCACCTTCAAGATCAATGATGCTCAACCTGTTGAATGCAAAACCAATATTTCCGTTTCGGTAAAGGCCAGAATCGTCCGGTCCGCGATGCGCAGACAGCTCTCCCATGCTTACCAGAACGGATTCATCCACAGGACGGCTGAAATCAAAATGGTACAGACCGCTAATACCGCACATAAACTGAACCGGATCCTCCTCAGGATACCGGTCTCGACGATCAATAACTAATCGTTTCTTTATACTTACTGAAAAAACGCAACTTCCGACCACACATCTCTTGATTGCTATCAGAATGTTTGGCCGCAAGTTTTTCCAACGGTGCCGATCCGTGGATAATCGCTCACGCGAGGACGGCCGGTGGACGCGTCGTAACCTTTGAGATGCCCATTCCAGCGAATAGTCGAAAAGTCAAAATACCGAACGTTTGCAGCCAGGCGCTAGCTCTTTCGAGCAATGGCTGAACTCGTTTCAAATTCTTCGTCGCAATCTTCCAGTGAGGTTACACGCGGTGCGGGGTGGTAATGCCGAAACGGAGGAACGCCCGCGGTGTGGCGTGCCATCCAACCAAACGCGTAAAAGTCACAGCACGCCGCAACGATATTAAACACAAATTGATTTGTGATCTTGTCAGCCGAAAGAAGTCCCTTGAAACGCACAACGTTTTCTTCGTCCGAACCGACCTGCTCAGATTGGAGCAAGAGTATGGTCTTAACGATAGACAGGCGTGTTGGCAAGGTCTCCGCTAATTCCTCGATGAGATACCCCTCATCGTTTTTATCGCCTGGCCTCCATTCAACAAAATCTTCCTCGTGATCCAACCGTTCAAATTCTTGCTCCCGGGCCCACTGCAAGCCATTCGTCGCCATCTCAATAATAAGGTCGACCATTCTCTGAATTTCGAAGTTGTTTCTGTCCTCAAATTCCATTTTCTGCCTCCTGACTGAGAGAAAGGGCGGCTGCCAGCAGGAAGCCAGCGCTAAGCGTGCACGCCTACCCGCCCGTGGGTCATCTCTGGAACGGCCTGATTGTCGGATACGTCACCGGCAGGTCAGGTCCACAGGAAAGCGGGCGCAGGGGAAAGCCAAGCCTTAATCCGTCTCAAGCCCGACGTTATTTATTATGACGTCAAATATAAAGTAGCGATTTTGCAGAGCCGGTCTGGGGCACGGAGGAGAATATGTTGAAAAGATCACTGCTCACGATCTTCTGCTGGTCTCGCTGCCGCTTTTGGGGCCACTAAGAAGGAAGATCCGCATCGATTCTAAAATTTGCGCAGCCCCAATGGATGGCTTTGAAACGTAAGTCGACGTTCTACGGCGATCCCGGAAAATGAAGCCGATAGCGGTAAGCCGTCGGGACAACTCACGTGCCAGGATTTGTAAGGTAAATCCTTATTGACCGTCCACCCGCCTCTTTTTTTTGCCGTAAGCGCGAATTCGGTATTTGCGGTTGATAGAGACTACTGCCGATTTTGAACAATTTATGCGCTCCGCTATTGTCGCTATCGAAAGATCCGTGGCGGCTAAAAGTCCCTTGATTTTTTCGATTGTCTCCATTGAAAGATATCGTCCTTGACGCCGTGGCATTTGCCTCTCCTTAGGGGTTGCGGTCTCGATAATGCCCGCCTGCGGGCGCAAGCATCTTGCCTGAATCACCCGTCAGGCGGGTGCCACCGTATCCGGAGGTACAGCATTTGGGGAAGGGATACGGTGCACGACCGTTATGCTGTTGATATAAACGTTCGTCAATCGAGGGCGATATATAGACGTTTGTCAATCGGACAAAGGTGCTAAAGAGGTGGGTGATTCAGTTACTCGCGCTCAAATAATTCCTCGCGCTCCTCCAGTTGGCTGTATTGGGAAACCCAATGGCGTGACGGTTCCTCAGTGACAGGTCTTGTCCATTCAGACAAAGCAGGTCAAACGCGATGAAGATAGATTGCCGCTTCCGGAACATCTCTCGAAAGTTCGGGAGGACACCTCGCTGCAATTCGGGCACTTCGCCTGGCAAGGAAAACTGAGTACTATTGTGGCCGCGCCTGGCAGGAGAATTCGGCAATGCATTGCATGGTTTGCGCAAAGTAATTCTTGCGGCATAATCCGGCATCTTGTCCCTACCCAGCTTGGTTTCGAAGAAGGAGAAGACTGACGACTATGCTAAGGAATGCTACTGCGTTGTTAATCATATTGCTTCTGGGAGTCATACCAGTCCCGTTTGAATCGGCGGAGTTTTCGACTGCGAATGGCGTCGTGGGTGCGATTACCGGTTCAGGAACTCTGTTACTCCGCGGGATCGGAGTACTTCAGGTCGGAACGGTTTTCAGCGGCGACACCATTCAAACAGGCGATAGGTCCCAGGCAAACCTGATCTTTGCGAACGGAAATAGAGTGCAGCTTGCAAGCAACACAAATTTTGTTGCGAATCGTAACAATCAGGTTGTCCAGGTGTCCCTGATTTCTGGTGAGATCGCGTTCACCGCGTCGAAAAATCCCGTCAGGATTGTCTCCGGAGAATATCAGATTACGCCGGAACCCAATTCTTCCGGTGGAGTGGCAATACTCAATACGGACTTCGCCGCGGTGCGTGTAGCAGCCGGCAGTGTCACTTTGAAAAATACGAAAGACAAAAGCGTTGTCATACTTTCCTCGGGAAGTGAGCGAATTCTGAGGCTCAGAACCGGCCAACAGCAGGGGCCTCCGGTCCAACTGGCTTCGACTATGCCAACACAAATACCGGCGGGACAGCAAGGAAAGGTCGGCGGATCGGACGTCAATTGGGTTCTTTGGGGGGCAATCATCGCTGGAGGGCCAGCAGCCGCAGTCATAATCGCATATGAAGTAACGAAGTGCAGTCAAGCATCGCCTTCCGCGCCTTGTCGGTAAGTAGCGGGTTTATCTGAGAACCGCATCGAGGGTTACAAGAAAGCCCAAGTAGAACACAAAAAGTTTGTCGCCACGTTCCAGGTAACAGTCGGCCGAAGCGGTTTATTTGCCCAGATCCACCCGCACCGCAGCCCCCATCGTGTCGTAAGTCGCAAAGCCAGCCGCTGGATAGCCGGGTCGATGTCCGAATCGAGCCTATAAACGAAATGTGGCGAACAGTGGCGAGCAGAAAAGAAAAAGCCTCGCCGACTTGCGGCGAGGCTTTTTAAGTCACTCATTCTAACGGGGCCGACGAGACTCGAACTCGCGACCTCCTGCGTGACAGGCAGGCGTTCTAACCAACTGAACTACGACCCCAGGGACAAACTTGAATCATACACGACTTTTGAGCGCAAAAAAATCGGGGCGGCGAGAAAAAGCCGCCCCGATTGGTTTACTCGTTGTGGAAATCAGTCGCGACGTTTCAATTTCGGACGATCCGTATCGCTCGGTTCCTGATCGTCAGGCTTCGCTTGCGTGGAGTCCGAAGATTTGGCATCCGATTGCGGTGCCCGTCTGTTGCGGATCTTGTTTCTGGTTACTCGGGTCGCGTTTCAGCGTCGGACGATCGCCGCCGTCATCATCAGAGGTGCTGGGATCGCGGCGTTGGGTCGTCGTCTTGCGGCGCAGGCTCGGCTTATTCGATTCTTCCTGATTGGGCCGGCGGTTTTCAAGCTGGGCCAATTGGCCTTTGACGCGATTAAATTCCGAGGTCGTGACAACGTATTGCTCTTTGTTGGGCAGAATCAGTTCAATATTTTTCTTGTCCGCCTCGATGCGGTCGCCGGTCGGCGGATGCGTACTGAACATTTTCGAGACGCTGCCGGGCTTCGCGCTTTCTTTGGCCTGAAGCTTTTCGAAGAAGCTCACGGTCGCGGTCGGATCATAGCCGGCGGCATACATGTATTGCAGACCGAAGTAATCGGCCTCCGCTTCATCCTTGCGCGAGAATTGGAGGAACTGCATCGGGATGAGCAATCCGGCCGCCTGGCGAATCGCAAACCCGCCAACGCCGCCCATGAAAATGAGCGGGATGGAAGCAAAATTCACGAGTTCACCTTTCGAAGCTTGTTCCGTACCATGGCGAGCCGCGACGTGGGCAATCTCGTGGGCCATGACGCCGGCCAGTTCGGATTCATCATCGGCGGCGAGAATCAGTCCGCTATTGACGTAAAAGAACCCGCCGGGAAGGGCGAATGCGTTGATTTCGTCCGATTCGACGACTTTGATTGTAAATGGCACCTTCGCGTCCGAATTCCGGACGATATTCTGGCCAACCCGGTTGACGTATTCATTGATCGTCGGATCGTCGACGAGTTTGACCTGGCGTTCGACCTCGGCGGCAAGCTGGCGGCCCATCGCAATCTCTTTATCGAGCGAGTAGAAGTTGATACTGCCCTTGTTGATATTGCGGGCTCCGATATTGTCGACATCGGCATTCTTCGGCTTTTTGCCTTTGCTCTTGTCGTCCTTATCTTTATCTTTGTCTTTCGCTTTCTTGTCGTTGCTCTTTGCGTCGCTTTTCGCATTCGAGTCGGACGAAGTTGCCGGCGCCGAACCGTCATCGGTTTGGGTCTGGGCCAGGAGCGGGTAGGGAACCGCGATCAGAAGGGCAAATACAAACATTAGCCCCATTCGGGCCACCATATGCTTCATGTGGTTTCTCCGCGGACAAAAACGTAGGTTCATCGTAAAGACCGACCAGAAAAATATCAAGGGCTTTGACGTGCCAAACCGAATTCGGTCGCAGTCTTTAACTTCTTTTATGAAAGCACGTCCGTAGCCATGTCACACGGAAGGGACCGGCATATCGACGATGTCATCAATGGCCAGCGACTCCTTCACCACAAACGGCTCCGCATACTCTACTCCCATCAGGTGCCCGAAATACTTACACTGCGTGGTGATACGGTCGATCAGTTTGCCCCAGGCCGGGTAAAGCTCTGTAATATCACGCAGATTCCCGGCAAATTGTGAGGCGAAACAATTGATGGCGGCGAGCTTTCGTTCGAACTGCGGGCTGATATCCACGAGAAATGAAGGTTTTACCTCCCAATACATCGAGGCATACATGATCTTTTTCGGGCGGTGAGGCTGCCCGCTTACGGGAAGCTGTTTCAGGCCGGCGGCATAACAGGCTTCGTAACCCAGTGTCGCTGCAATGTAATGGTCCGGATGGCGGGCCTCCCAATACGGCAGGATCACGGTTCTGGGGCGGGCTTCGCGGATCTTTTCGGCCACCGCGAAGCGGTTTTCGATCGAAGCGGTCAGTCGGGAGTCGCCGAGGTTTAACCGTTCCCGGAACCTGGCCCCGATCGCCACCCGGGCCGCCTCGGCCTCTTTTGCGCGAATTTCCGGTGTACCCCGGGTTCCCATTTCGCCCTGGGTGAGATCGAGAATGCCCACGGAATAGCCCTTGTCCACCATCTTGATCAGCGTGCCTGCGCACGTCAGTTCGATATCGTCCGGATGAGCCGCAATGGTCAGAACATCTACGTTTTCCACAGTCGCCTTACCTTTTGCTCGAGTTCGCGTTCGTCGACGTGGTACTTGAACGCCTTGTTTCCATTGATGAATACGACAGGAATCTGTTCGCCGTAAGACTTCTCGAGATCCGGATCCGTCTCGATATTGATCACTCGCAGAGAGAAGGGAAATCGCCGCTGCACGCGCTCGACGATGACCTTCGCATCGTCGCACAAATGACAACCGGGCCGGGAGTAGATGTCAATTTGAACGGGATTTTCCATGGTCAACGGCGTCGCGCAGAGCTCCCGAATACAGAGGAGAAGAATCTTTGAGCGCGACGGACGTCCAGTCCGATCTGGGCGCGAAGTTCGTCCGCAGAGTTAAACTTCCTCTCGTCGCGCAGCCGGTGCAGAAACTCGAGACGCGCCCGCGTCGCCACCTCGGGTACGGCGGCATTCAATACGAACGTCTCGATCGTCAAAGAGGATTCGTCAAACGTCGGCCGGATGCCGATATTGGTGACGGCGTCCATGACCGGCCCCCCATCCAGCGCAATCCGGCTGACGTACACGCCCCGCTGCGGAATCAATTCATTCTCCGGCTGCAGATTCAATGTTGGGACTTTCATGGTCCGGCCACGGCCCGCACCGGAAACAACGGCTCCTTCGATGTTGATCCAACGGCCAAGCAGCCGGCAGGCGCGAGACACATGGCCCGCCGCCACGAGCTGGCGGATTCGAGAGCTGCTGACGACCGTACCGCGAACTCGTACGGGCGGGACTTCGATAATCTCGAATTGCGAGCTGTACTGGCGAAGGGTGTCGATGCTGCCGCGATGCTTGTACCCGAAATTGAAATTGCCGCCAACGCAAACCACCTGCGCCCGCAGACCAGCGATCAAATATTGCTTAACGAATTCGTCAGGCGACAGGCGGGAAAACGGCAGATCGAAAGGAGCGATGAGCAGGACATCGATGCCGATTTCTTCAATGAGCTGGATCTTCTGCTCGAGCGTGGTGATCATGCGCGGAGCCCGATCCGGTGCCAGAAAACGAATCGGATGGGGCGAAAACGTCATGGCAACCGACTGCACGCCCAGTTCGCGCGCCCGCTTCACCACCGTCGTCAGAATCCGGCGGTGACCTAGATGCAAGCCGTCGAAATTGCCGATGCTGACCACGGACGCCCGTTGTGAGATGTCGGCATCCGCTGGTGAAGTCACGACTTTCATCAGGCTATGAATGTAACACACCCCCTATAATGAGGTTATGGACACGAAGACCGGGCCAAAGTTCGAAAAACTTGTCGAAATCATGACGACGCTGCGCGGCCCGAATGGCTGTCCATGGGACAAACAGCAGGACTTCAATTCGCTCAAGCCGATGCTCGTCGAGGAAGTCTATGAAGTGCTCGAGGCGGTCGAAAACAATGACTTCGAGGGGCTCTCCGAAGAGCTCGGCGATGTTCTCCTGCATGTTCTGTTTAACGCTCAGCTCGCCAGGGAAGCGGGCCGCTTCGATATCGACACCGTCATCGATCAGATTTCCAGCAAACTCGTGCGCCGGCACCCGCATGTTTTCGGCGGCGAATCGGCATCGACACCCGAGGAGGTCGTCAAAAACTGGGAAGCGATAAAGGCGCAGGAAAAAGCCCAGAAGCTGAAGGGCCGGACGCCGGAACAGCGATCGCTGCTCGAAGGCATTCCGAGTAAGCTGCCGGCAGTTCACGAAGCCCACCAGATTTCGGCGCGGGCAGCCCGCGTCGGCTTTGACTGGCCGGATGTCGAAGGTATATTCGACAAACTACAGGAAGAAGTGCGTGAAGTGAAAGAGGTCCTTTCCTCGGACCATAGTGAAGACCGGCGTGAGCGGCTCGAGGACGAGATCGGAGACCTGCTGTTCGTCATCGTCAACCTCGCCCGGCATCTCAAGATCGATTCCGAGTCGGCTTTGAAGCATGCCAACCGGAAATTCAAAGGCCGTTTTCAGTTCATGGAAAGCGAACTCGCAAAGCAGGGTAAGAGCCTGGACAAAACGTCGCTGTCCGAAATGGAATCGTTATGGCAGAAGGCAAAGCAGAAAGCCACGGATTGAACGGATTTCAATTCGTTAAATTCGTTGAATTCGTGGCTTATTCTTACGCATGTTGATCCGCCCGCTCACCGAGCCCTCCGAACTCCAGCAGTGTGTCGAGCTGCAGCGGCAGGTCTTCGGCGCCAGCGACGTGGATCTGTTTCCTGTTCGATCCTATGTCGTCCTGAACTCCATCGGCGGGCTGATCCTTGGCGCGGTCGAGGAAACCCGCGTCGTCGGTTACTTGAGCACGATGCCTGCAATCCGGGACCGTACCCCATACTGGTATTCCCAGGTCATGGCCGTCGCAGCCGATCATTGGAATTCGGGCACCGCGTCCCAGCTGAAACTGGCGCAACGCGAACACGCGCGTCAGCGTGGGATCGGTCGAATCGAATGGACGTTCGATCCCCTGGAGTCCAGAAACGCGCATTTGAATATCGCAAAGCTTGGTGTCATCGTGCGGCGTTACCACGTGAACTACTATGGACGGATTGAAAGCAGGCTGCATTCGGGCCTCGACACCGATCGGCTCGTCGCAGAATGGTGGATTGACGAGCAGCGGATCCCGGTTCAAGGTGACATTCGACGCGTCTATATTCCCGCCGACATTCAGGCGCTGAAGAAACAAAGTCTCGAGTCCGCCAGCGATGTGCAACTCCACGTCCGCGAGCAATTCCTGAAGAACTTCAACGACGACTACTTCGTTGCCGGTTTCGAGCGCAAGGACGAGTGGAGCGAGTATCTATTCCTGCCCGGAGCATCGCATGTTCATCAAGCAAATTGAGATCCGTGAGCTGAGGATGCGGCTTCTGCACCCTTTCGAAACCAGCTTTGGTTCCACACAAGACCGTCACATCATTCTCGTCAGCGTGACGGATGGAACGCACACCGGATGGGGTGAAGTCACCGCCGCGGAGGGGCCATTCTACAGCTCCGAAACCTGGGAAACAGCCTGGCACGTGCTTTGCGGTTACGTCATTCCCAATTCGGTCGGAAAGGAATTGCCCAATGCGGCGGCGTTCGCGGAACGGGTTCGCGGATTCCGCGGCCATCGGATGGCCAAAGCGGGCGTGGAAACTGCGCTCTGGGACCTCGAGGCAAAGCGCCTGAAAACTCCTTTGTGGAAGATGCTTGGAGGAGTGCGGGAGCGCATCGATTGCGGCGTCTCTATCGGAATCCAGGCATCCATCGATAAGTTGCTCGAAAAGATCGCGGTCGAGCTTGAATCGGGTTATCGACGGATCAAAATCAAGATCAAGCCGGGATGGGATGTCGAAGTCGTCCGTCAAGTGCGGGAGGCTTTCCCTGAGATTCTGTTGATGGCCGATGCCAATTCGGCCTACACGCTGGCCGATGTGGACATTTTCAAGAAAATGGACAAATACAACATCCTGATGTTCGAGCAGCCGCTGGATTATGAAGACATCATCGATCATGCGGAACTGCAGCGGCAGGTCGAGACTCCCATCTGCCTCGACGAGTCGATTCACTCCGCCGATGATGCGCGTAAAGCGATCCAGATCGGCGCGTGCCGTATCATCAACGTCAAACTGGGACGCCTCGGCGGCCACCGTGAAGTCAGGGCCGTTCATGACGTCTGCCGCGACAACGGCATTGCGGTCTGGTGCGGGGGAATGCTGGAATCGGGAATCGGACGCGCCCACAATGTCGCGCTCTCGAGTCTGGAAAACTTTACGTTGCCCGGCGATGTGACAGCCAGCAAACGCTATTGGAGCGAAGACATCATCGAGCCCGCTGTCGAGGTGTCGCCCGACGGCCAGATCACACAACGTGAGGCGGCCGGTATCGGGTACGGGGTGAAGCAGGACCTGGTCGATCGCTTGACGGTTCGCTCTCAGGTTTTTTCTGCATGACGATCTATGAAGCGGACTGGATCTGCCCTGTTTCGTCTCCGCCGATTCCCAATGGCAGTCTGGCGGTGGAAAACGGCAGGATTGCCAAGGCGGGGCCCGGTGATCGAGTCGCGTTTCCGGGTTGCGCCATTATTCCGGGTTTCGTCAACGCTCACACGCATCTCGAATTGACGATCCTTCGCGGCTATCTCGATAAGCTGCCTTTCACGGACTGGATTCCCCGGCTCACTCATGCGAAGTACAACATCCTTTCCCGAGCCGATATGCTGGCCTCGGCCCGCCTCGGCGTTGTCGAAATGCTGCGCTCCGGGGTGACCTGTGTCGGGGAAGTGATGGATCTGGGCACGGCCTGGGAGGCGATGCGCGAATTCGGTCTTCAGGGAATTGCCTATCAGGAAGTGTTTGGGCCGGCAGAATCTCAGGCGATGGAAGCGATGGCCGGACTCCGTGAAAAGATCAAGACCTGCCGGCGGGACGAGAGCGAAACCCTGCGTGTCGGCGTTTCGCCGCACGCTCCTTATACGGTGTCCGCCAGACTGTATAGAGATGTGAACGAGCTCGTCCGGCGAGAAGATCTTCGCCTGACGACGCACATCGCCGAATCCGAAGCCGAGGGAGCCTTCGTCCGCTGGGGCGGCGGGATATTTGCAGAACGCTGGACGGCGCGAGGCATTCCTGTGGAGCCTCCAGGCTGCAGTCCGCTGGCATATCTGGACCGGCTGGGATTGTTGCGTCCGGAGACGCTTATCGTTCATGCCGTCGACCTCGAAGACGAGGATTTTGAGATCCTGCGCGACAAGCAACCGGCCCTCGCCCATTGTCCGAAGTCGAATGCGAAGCTGGCTCACGGCATCGCGCAACTGCCCCGGATCCGTGAAACCGGAATCCCGCTCGGGCTGGGTACCGACAGCGTCGCCAGCAACAATGTCGTCGACATGTTTGAAGAAATGCGCGCGGCCGTATTTCAACAGCGCGGCCAAACCAAACGTTTCGATTCGCTGGATGCGGATATCGTATTCAGAATGGCCACCCTTGGCGGAGCGGAATGCCTCGGATTGGCGCACCAACTCGGGAGTCTGGAGGTCGGCAAGCGAGCCGACTTCGTCGTGGTGGATTTGAATGATCCTGCCGTGCAACCGGTGTACAACCCGATTCAGGCGATGGTTTACTCGGCGTGTCGAAATAATGTGCGGGCAACGTATATCAGTGGACGTGAAGTGAGGGTGGATGCCGGCGATCTCGTGCGCGAATGCAAGGCGATCGCTAAACGGCTGGAAGAAAATTAGCCACAAAAAGGTGTCACAAGGCTGTAAGTTTTAGTTTTTTTAACACGATTTTTGGAAGAAAACGACAAGCCCTTTCCTGTTTGTCCGAGTTGATTTTTCGTCAGGACATAGAAATCGGGGAAGTCCCCGCCTGAGTTAGGCGGGGATCCTTCGCGCAGCGAAGGCGGGGCGGTCTGTTCAAAGTTCGCGCGCAGCGCGCTCCTTATGGAATTCCGCGAAGCGCTCCTTGTTCTAATCGGTGCGCTACGCGAATGTTTATAAGGAGCGCGCTTCGCGCGGACGTTGAACAGACCGCCCCGCCGCTGCGCGGCACCCCGCCTGACTTCGGCGGGGATTGGACTCCCTCACATTCACTTCAAAACATTTGGGTACCACGCACACGTCTTCCGTTGTTTGGTTGCGGCGTAGCCGCGCTAAGCCTTTTTGTGGCTGGTTTTCTTCCTAAACGTTCGACAGCAGATGCCCGAGTTTCGCCTTTTTTGTCTTGAGGTATTTTTTCGTTCCGTCGGAAGGAGCGATTTCGATCGGCACGCGCTCGGCGACACGAATGCCGGCGTTCTCGAGGGATTCGAGCTTCCGAGGATTATTGGACATCAGCCGGACGCGAGTGACTGCCAGAAACCGGAGAACTTCTGCGCATATATCGTAGTTTCGATGATCGGCCTCGAAGCCCAGAGTGTGATTGGCTTCCACCGTGTCGTGGCCGGAGTCCTGAAGCTCGTAGGCCAGGAGCTTGTTCATCAAACCGATGCCGCGGCCTTCCTGCAGCTGGTAAATCAAAATGCCGGTACGCCGGGCCGAGATGCTTTCGAGCGCAAAATGCAGCTGAGCGCCGCAGTCGCATCTGCCGGAGCCGAAAACGTCTCCAGTCAGACATTGAGAATGGATACGGGTAAGCGGAGCCTCTTCCGCTGCCAGATCACCCATCACCAGGGCGACAACGCTTTCGGACTTGTCCGAGGATTCGAAGCCAAGCAGCCGGAAGGTTCCATAGTCTTCCGTCGGGAGAGTGGTTTCCGCAACCTTCGTGGCTTTCATGCGAGCGTTCATTGTATCACGGCGCTACGGGACGTCCGTTTTCGAACACGATGTCGTCGGTGGTTCCTTCACGGCCGTCGGCTCCTCGAGAAAGCAGGCGGAAATTCGCATCTCCGCTGGCCTGGTACACCAGGGGATTACCCCAGCCATCCTCACGCACCAGCACACTGATGTAGGACGGATGAAGCAAATCGGTCAGCGAGACGATATCTCCGGCTTTGGGAAGTGCGCCATTCGTCGTGCGGTATTTTTCGACTGCAGCGGACAAATTCTGCATGGCCTGCACGGTCGTCCGCCGCCGGCCTTCGTTGATCGCCGCAAGCAACTCGTCCAGGCTGATCCAGTCGCGATCGCCCAGCCGGACGGCCTCGATTTTCCAGTCGGCGCGCGCACTGGCACGTTTGAACTGAAAGGCCAGGGTGATGTTGGCTTCGGCAATCGCTTCGTTCTCACTTTGAGAGACAATGCGCCGAATTTCAATTGCATCGGGAACGAGCTGCGAGCGGCCGATTTCCGAGATTTTCTTACGTGCTTCGTCGTGGGAGAGCCGGGCCGACGTACAGGAACTCAGGGCAAGACAGCCGATCAGGAGGACGTGAGAAGCCCGTTTCATGGACTTGGCGAGTGTAGCATCTATGCTAAGATCCAACAAAATGCAGGTCCGTCTTCTCTTCTTTGCAACGCTGAAAGACATTGTCGGCGCCCGGCAAATGCAGCTGGAAGTGCCCTCGGGGGCTACGGTCGGCGACGTATTGACGCACCTGGAAACCACCTATCCCCGGATCAAGGATTATCGTCCGGTGGTTTTGACTGCGATCAACGAGGAATATGCCGATCACCGGGCGTCCGTGCACGACGGCGATGAAATCGCTATCTTTCCGCCGGTGAGCGGCGGTGACGTCGAGTCGGAGGTGCTGGCGATCAGCCGGCCCGGCGAGTTGTATCAGATCACGCGCGATCCGATCGATGCACAGAAGATCGCGCGCGAAATGTTGCGGGCCGAAGATGGCGCTATCTGCGTCTTTGAAGGCGTCGTGCGGAACAATTCGAAAGGGAAGCGGACGTTGCATCTGGTGTACGAAGGTTATGACACCATGGCTCTCAAGAAGCTCGAGGAGATCGGCATTTTCGTCCGCCAGGCCTGGGAGATCGGCTGTGTTGCCATGATCCACCGTCTCGGCCGTCTGGAAATCGGCGAAACCAGCGTCGCCGTCATCGTTACATCCCCTCATCGCCGCGCCGCGTTCGATGCCTGCCACTACGCCATCGATAAGCTGAAAAAGGTCGTTCCGATCTGGAAGAAGGAATTCTTCGAAGACGGCGAACTGTGGATCGAAGGCCAGCAGTAACAAAACGAAACAAAACGGCCAAAAACGAGGGACAGAGCACTTGCTTTGGAAAATTTCCACGGCCTCGCAAAAAAGTGCTCTGTCCCCCGTTTTTGGCCGTTTTGTTTCGTTTTGTTACTTAACCTTAACTTTCGGGACGCCAGCGCAGGATCGGGCGGCGGGCGGCGGCGGCTTCGTCGATCCGGCCAATGCGCGTTGTGTGGGGGGCGGCTTTCACGAAGGCCGGTTGTTCCTGTGATTCCTTTGCAATCGCCAGCATGGCTTCGATGAATGCGTCGAGTTCCTGTTTGCTCTCGGTTTCCGTTGGTTCGATCATGATTGCGCCGTGGACGACCAGCGGGAACGAAACGGTTGGCGGATGGAAGCCGTAATCCATGAGGCGTTTTCCGATATCCCACACGTGAACGTCGTGTTCTGCCTGAAACCGGTCCGAGAACACCACCTCGTGAAGCGTGGGTGAATCGTAAGGCAATGCGAACGCACCTTGCAGCTTCGAGCGGATGTAATTTGCATTCAGAACCGCGACTTCAGAAACTTGCTTGAGGCCTTCGGGGCCGTTTGCCAGGATGTAGCACAGGGCGCGGACGTGCATGCCGAACTGACCATTGAACGCCTTTATCTTTCCGATCGAATCCGGCCGCTCGTAATCGAAAAAGAACGTGCCATCCGCCTTCCGTCCGACGACCGGATAGGGGAGAAACGGCTGCAGAATTTTCTTCACTGCCACAGGACCGGAGCCAGGACCGCCACCGCCATGCGGAGTCGTAAACGTTTTGTGCAAGTTGATATGAAGGACGTCCACCCCGAAATCGCCCGGCCTGGTGATTCCCATCATGGCGTTGAGGTTGGCGCCGTCCATGTAGACGAGGGCTCCGTGAGAGTGCAGAAGCTCGGCGATTTCGGCGATCTCGGTTTCGAAGACGCCGAGGGTGTTCGGATTCGTGATCATGATGGCCGCGACATCTTCGTCGACGACCTTTTTGAGGTGGTCCAGATCGACCGTCCCGGCCTTGTTCGAAGGAACGCTCTCGACCGAGTACCCGGAGATCGCTGCGCTGGCCGGGTTGGTGCCGTGCGCGGAGTCCGGAATGAGGATTTTCTTTCGTGGCTTGCCCCTGGACTCGTGATACGCCCGAATCATGAGGATCCCCGTCAGTTCGCCGTGCGCTCCCGCTGCGGGCTGCAGGCTGACGGCATCCATTCCGCTGATCTCCGCAAGGCATCGTTCAAGGCTATTCTGAATTTCGAGAGCTCCCTGGATCTGCTCGTCCGGCATGTAGGGGTGTGCGAGCGTAAACCCGTTCAAGCGTGCCATCCGCTCATTGATCTTGGGGTTGTATTTCATCGTGCACGAGCCGAGCGGATAAAGCCCGAGATCGATGTGGTAGTTCCAGGTCGACAGGCGAGTGAAGTGCCGAATGACATCGACCTCGCTGAGTTCCGGCATGCCCGGGATGCCGTCGCGCAGCAACGCGGGTTCGATGAGCCCGCCAATGTCTTTTGCCGGGACGTCCAGTGCCGGCAAATCAAATGCACGCCGGCCCTCCGAACCTTCTTCGAAAATGACGCGCTCGTTCAGCGAGAAATGGCTGGAGACCCGCTCCCTGGCACTCATGATGAAAAGGCCTTTACCATGGCATCAATATCGGCGCGCGGCGTGGTTTCGGTGACGCACAGCAGGACGGCGCGTCCGAGCTCCGGGAAGAACGGCGCGAGTGAAAGTCCCGCGGGCGGGCGTTCACGATCGAAATCGATGACGAACTCATTAAATCGTGGGGCGCCGAACAGAATACGGCGTTTGGTCTGTGCCTGGATTTGCGAGACGGCATAATCCGTTTTCAAAATGTTCTGTTCTGCAATCTCGCGCAGCCCCCTGGGACCGACGGTCGCAAGGTAGATCGTCGCCATCAACGCGCACAGCGACTGATTGGTGCAAATGTTCGATGTCGCCTTCTCCCGCCGGATATGCTGCTCGCGCGTCGAGAGCGTCAGGACGAATCCTCTTCTGCCTGAATAGTCTTTCCCCATACCGACGAGACGGCCCGGCATCTGCCGGACGTAACGCTCGCGGGTTGCCAGGAATCCGAGGTGCGGACCTCCGAAACTTGGCGGAACACCGAGCGACTGAGCCTCGCCCACAACAATATCCGCGGTTCGCTCCTCGGAACTGTCCTGACCCGGCGGTTTTAAAATGCCCAGGGAGACCGCCTCGCACACATTCACTATCGAGAGCGCGCCATGCGTGTGCGCCAGTTCGGAGATGTGGTGTGTTTTTTCAATAGAACCGAAGAAATTCGGCGACTGGACGATGATTGCGGCTGTCTTGCCATCCAGTTGCGATTCGAGTTTGCCGAGATCCACTCGACCGTCATCACCGTAGTCGACCAGTTCCAGCGCAATTCCCAGGTTCTTCGCGTAAGTATTCACAACGGCCCGATATTCGGGATGGACAGTCTTCGCAATAAGAAATCTGTCTTTCTTCGCAATGCGGTGCGCCATGAGTACGGCTTCCGCGAGGCCGGTACTTCCGTCGTAAAGCGAGGCGTTCGCCACTTCCATGCCCGTGAGCTGCGCGATGTATGTCTGAAATTCGAAGATCGCCTGCAGCGTTCCCTGGGCAATCTCAGCCTGGTATGGAGTGTATGCCGTATAGAACTCGGAGCGTGAAATGAGCGCGTCGATGACGATCGGTATGTAATGGCGGTAAATGCCCGCTCCGATAAACGTCGCGCGCTCGACGGAATTCCGCGCTGCCCGCTGCTGGAAGTACTCGACCAGTTCGGGCTCCGTCAATGCCTCAGGTATGTTCAGGAGGCGTCGAAGCCGGAGCTTTTCAGGAATGCCGGCAAATAGTTGCTCGATGGAATCGACGCCGATCTCGGCGAGCATCTGCTGCCGGTCGGCAGGCGAATTGGGGATGTAGCGCATCGAACTTCAGTCTATTTTGCCTCTTGCGTAAACTCGTCGTATTCCTCGGCTGACATGAGGTCTGCGGTTTCACTCGGGTCGGTAAGACGGATGCGAACCATCCAGCCCGTGCTGTACGGATCTTCGTTGATCTTTTCCGGAGCGGCGCCGAGGTCCTCGTTGATCTCCACGATTTCGCCGGCCACCGGCAGGAACAACTCAGAGACTGCCTTTACCGATTCGACGCTGCCGAAGGTGTCTCCCGAAGCGTAGCGGCTTCCGGGTTTGGGAAGCTCGACATATACGATTTCCCCAAGCTCTTTCTGTGCGTGATCACTGATGCCGACGGTTCCAACACTTCCGTCGATGCGCAGCCATTCGTGCTCTTTGGTAAATAGAAGGTCGGTTGGTGTCATGTGTTAGGTCTCCGCGCGTTTGTAGAATGGCGTTCGTACGACTTTAGCCTCCGCCAACTTGCTCCTGACGCTGACGTGAAACGTTGTTCCAATTGCGGCGTGCTCGGAGGGCAGATAGGCGAGGCCGATGTTCTTTTTTAAAGTTATGGAAGGGGATCCGCTGGTGACGTGTCCCAGTTCTCTGTTGTGAATAAACACGGGATAGTGATCTCGCGCAATATCGCGGCCGAGCATCTCGAATCCCACAAGTCTGCGTTTCACCCCTTCCTGTTTCTGTTTCTGCAGTGCATCGCGCCCGATAAAGTCGCCTTTTTCAAGTTTGACGATCCATCCGAGTCCGGCTTCGAGCAGCGAGGTGGTGCCATCCATATCGTTTCCATATAGAAGCATGCGCGCTTCGAGCCGCAGAGTATTCCGGGCACCGAGGCCCGCCGGTAACAGATCGTACGGAGTGCCCGCTTCCAGAATCCCTTTCCAGACAGGCTCGGAATTTTCGGCGGAAAAGTACAGCTCGAACCCGTCTTCACCAGTGTATCCGGAGCGGGAGACAATTGCATCTACGCTCAGGACTTTGCCTCGCGCGAAATGATAGTAGGGAAGTCGACGAAGGTCGATGTCCGTCAAAGGTTGAAGAATTTCCAGCGCTCGAGGTCCTTGCAACGCAAGGAGCGCTGTTTCGGCGCTGATGTTTTCGACGGACGCGTCAACCCGGTTATGTGAATCGATCCACTCGAAATCTTTGGCGGTATTCGCCGCATTCACCACGACCATGAAGTGTTCGGCAGAGTGTCTGTAGACGAGCAGATCGTCAACCACGGCGCCGTGCGGATAAGCCATTGCCGAATACTGGGCCTGCCCGTCACGCAGCTTCGAAGCGTCGTTGGTGGTGACGTGCTGAATCAAATCGAGAGCTTCGGGGCCGCGAATCTCGAATTCGCCCATGTGGCTGACGTCGAAGAGGCCGGCGGCTGTGCGCACGGCCGTGTGTTCTTTCGCGATGCCGCTGTATTCGACGGGCATTTCCCAGCCGCCGAATGGAATCAATCGTGCACCCAACGCTTTGTGCACTGCAAATAGTGGAGTCGTTTTGTTGGGCGACAAATGTTCTCCTTCCGTCTAATCAATCGGTGCAACCATGTTAAATGAAGACGCGGGAATCCTGGTAAGGGACGGTAAGACACCGGCGTCGGCCACTATTTCAACTCTGCCTGGCCTGCTCTTGCATTCCGGCGACCAGTATCGCAAACCCGACGCATTCAAATTCAAGAGAAGCGGACAATGGATGAACGTTTCACGGGACGAGTTTCTGCTGCGCGTCGAGGAACTGTTCTTTGGTCTGCGATCGCTTGGATTGAAACGCGGCGATCGTGTAGCAATTCTTTCCGAGAATCGTCTGGAATGGGCAATTGCTGATTACGCAGCCCTTTGCGCCGGAGCGGCAACTGTTCCGATCTATCCGACGCTATCCGGAAAGCAGATCGAGGATTTGCTCCGGGATGCCTGCCCCCTGATTCTTTTCATCTCGACGCCCGTTCTCCTCGAAAAAGTGTGGGATGCGCGGCGCAGTCTGCCGATGCGCCACATCATTGCATTCGACCCTGGAGTCGATCAGCCCGAAGTGCTGCCGATCGAGACGCTTTACGAGATGGGGCGTCCATGGACGACCAGCCATCCCGTAGAATTTCGCCAGTCGGCGATGGCGGTGGATGCAGAGGAACTCGCCACCATTATTTATACTTCGGGTACCACCGGTGTTCCGAAAGGGGCAATGCTGACGCATTGGAATCTGGTATCGAACATCCTCGCAACCGGTCAGCGCCTGCCGCTTTCCTCTTCCGATGTCAGTCTGTCATTCTTGCCCCTGTCGCATATTTTTCAGCGTCACGTCGACTACGCTTGCGTTCATGCCGGCGCAACCATCGCCTATGCGGAGAGTGCCGTCAGCGTCAACAGCGATATGATGCAAGTCCGGCCCACCATTGCCGCCGGAGTCCCGCGATTTTTTGAAAAAATCTATGCGCGGGTTCTGTCGGAGGTGGGGCGCGGTCCCGGCGTCCGGCGCGCCATCTTCGATAAGGCTTTGCAAATCGGCAGGGAACACCTGGAAACAGGTCATTCGTCTCTCGCGTACCGTGCTGCGGATCGCGCCGTTTTCCAGCACATCCGGACGCGGCTCGGCGGAAGAATCCGGTTTTTTATATCCGGAGGCGCCGCAATGGAGCGCGAGGTTGCGGATTTTTTCTGGTCCGTGGGTCTGCCGATTTACGAGGGGTACGGTTTGAGCGAGACGTCGCCGGTTATCACGTTAAACGGTCCCGATGCGGTGCGTGTCGGTTCGGTTGGCCGTGCCGTCGGGGATCAGGAAATCCGGATAGCGGAGGATCAGGAAATCCTCGTTCGAGGATCCAACGTCATGCGAGGCTATTACCACCGCGAGCGTGAAACCGCCGAGGCCCTCGCCGGCGGATGGTTCCACACTGGCGATGTCGGCGAGATCGATACCGACGGCTTTCTTAAAATTACCGATCGGAAGAAGGATCTCCTCGTCACGTCCAGCGGCAAGAATGTTGCACCGCAGCCGATTGAAAACCGGCTGAAATTGATTCCATATATCGAGAATGCGGTTGTGGTTGGCGATCACCGTCACTTCATTTCGGCCTTGATCGTACCCAATTACGATGCACTCGCCGCTTACGCCAGAGCGAATGGTCTGCCCTTCGGCCATCCTTCGGAACTCATATACAGGCACGACATATACGAACTGGTGATGAAGGAAATCGAGCAGCGCACGCAGGATCTGGCGCCATTTGAAAAGGTCAAAAAAATCGCTTTCCTGGAGCACGAGTTTGCCATCGATTCGGGTGAATTGACGCCCACTATGAAAGTTCGCCGGTCCACGATCGAGAAGAAATACCAGTCCATTATCAACCACCTCTACGCCGCCTAGTGTAGTTCGTCGTAAATAATGTAACGAACTGCGGAGGGCCGTCAGATCGTAGCCCACGGCACAACTGTTTGCCCAAACGCCGAGAACGAATCCCCTCCTTAGTAAGGAGGGGCAGGCGCGAAGCGCCGGGGTGGTCTGTTCAAAGACGCGCAGCCACCTTACAGATGCCGCGAAGCGCTCCTTATTAATCGGTACTGTTCGTCTTTGAACAGACCGCCCCAGCCCTCGCTGAGGGCATCCCC
Organism: uncultured Acidobacteriota bacterium; assembly: GCA_963738025.1. GTDB lineage: Bacteria > Acidobacteriota > Terriglobia > 20CM-2-55-15 > 20CM-2-55-15 > 20CM-2-55-15. Next base: position 327,273 of record CAVTWA010000011.1, read on the forward strand.
GCCTAACTTAGGCGGGGAATGGCTGTCGCGTCATTTGAGCAACACCCTTACTGACGGCTCTCCGGCCTGAGATTCGTTACATTATTTATGACGGGCACACTAGCGAGTGCCAGATAGACAGCGAAATTCGCTCCGACAAATTCGTCGTCTGTCCCCGCAACCCAAAACCGATTCCCGTTAAACACGCTAGCATGTGCTAAAATTTCGCCCCGCGAGTGGTCATTATTTACAAGGAGTTCCTTTAGATGAGACGTTATGTTAAATCGCTTACCGGACTATTCCTCGTTTCCGTCCTGGCTGGGTGCGGTGGCGACACCGGGGTTGACGCCAGCAAAGGTGACGGCAAACAGGCCGGGTCCACCAGCGATACCTCTTTCTTTTACGGCGGACGCTTCATTCCGGGAGACGGCAGCCCGGTAATCGAAGACGCAAGTTTTATTGTCATGAACGGAAAATTCACCAGCATCGGTAAGAAAGGTGAAGTAACGCCGCCAAAGGGCTCTGCGCGGATCGAACTTACAGGGCGCACGGTGACGCCGGTCTTCATCGATCTTCAGGCCCAGCCCGGCATGAACAATGGCGCGCAATACGGGTCGAAGAATTACAACCGGGACTCCATGACCGCCGATCTTGCCCGATACGAATACTACGGCGTGATGGCGGTTTTGACCGGCGGAACCGATTCCGGCGACCTCGCTGCCTCAGTCCGCGATGAGTTGAAGCAGGGCAAGATCAAAGGCGCCCGCCTGTACAGTGCCGGCCGCGGCATCGCGGCCAAAGGTGGCGGACCTCAGGCTTTGAGCGACAGCACGATTTTTGTCTCCAACGCTACCGACGCCCGCAGAGCAGTGAGCGATCTGGCCGAGCAGAAAGTTGACGCGATCAAACTGTGGATGGACGACGGCAACGGAAAAGGCGCCAAGCTCAAGTCCGACGCCTTTACCTCGGCGATCGGAGAAGCCCACAAGCGTAACTTGAAGGTTGTCGCGGAAGTGTTTGACCTGGCTGATGCTAAGGATCTCGTCAATGCCGGAGTCGACGGCCTGGTCAACAGCATCCGCGATCGCGACGTCGATGATGCTCTCATCGCGGCAATGAAAGAGAAGAACGTCTTCCTGTCGCCTGCATTGACTGCGAACGAGGCGAAATTTATATACGCCGACAAGCCGGATTGGCTCGGTGAGCAGACCATGCGCGAAGTTTATCCAGCACGTCTCTCCGGATACCTGATGGACGATTTTGTGGTGAACCGCTTCAAACGCAACGCGGAACTCCCCGCCTATCGTCAGGCATATGCAACGGCGGTCAAGAACCTCAAAAAACTGGCCGATGGCGGAGTGAAGATTGCTCTCGGTACGAACAGCGGTGCGGCGGACACTTATCCCGGCTACTTCGATCTTCGCGAATTGATCGCGATGGCGGATGCCGGAATGCAGCCGATGGATGTGATCAAAGCCGCTACGTCCGTTCCTGCAGCCGCTCTGGGGATCAGCGATCTCGGCACCCTGGCTGTCGGCAAGACGGCTGACTTCCTCGCCATGCCGAACAATCCACTCGAAAAGATGTCGAACATCAAGGATATCGGCCTGCTTTACGTCAACGGCGCGGAACAGGAGCGATCGGCTCTGATTCAGAATATTCAGGATCAATTCCGCCGCCCTGAAGATCACGGACAAAGACAGAAAGGCGGATGCCGATGCTCAAGCGCAAGCGGCGAAGGATGCCGCAGACGCCAAGCTTCCGCATTACGGCAGCAAATTCCCACTCGGAAAATCGCCGACGCTTCATGGTGTACCGATCCCGGTGCCGAAAGACTCGAAAGTGGACGTGAAGCCGCCCGACCACGTCACCGTATCGATAAGAGCCAGCGCAGCCGACCTGCGTGATTTTTACTCGAAGTTATTGGCGGTTTATAAGTGGAAGGAATCTGGCAACTGCTGGGAGAAAGACTCGCCCAGCCGGCGCCTCTGCCTCGAAGCCTCCAATAACCAGGCGGTCGTCACAGTCACCGAAAAGTAGGCGCGGGCCTTAGGGACAGACCCCTCGGTACCTGAATCCTTGGGTTACAGGATTTAGGTACCGAGGGGTCTGTCCCCAGCCCGCGCGTCCTCGTGCATATAATGGGTGGATGATCGTCAAACCCAAAGCATTGAAACCCGGCGACACGATTGGTGTGATTGCCGCCGCAAGCAACATCAAGAAGGACCTCCTGGAGCAAGGGTGCCGGGAACTGGAGCGGCTTGGCTTCAAGACCTACTGCCGCCCGGACATCACCTCTTCCTTCCGATACTTCTCGGGCCCGCACGACCGCCGTACTGCCGAGTTCCTTGAAATGCTGAAGAGCCCCGACATCGCGGCGATATTTTGCGCCCGAGGCGGATACGGCAGCGGACACCTGATACCGAAGGTCGATCGCGACACGGTTTGCGCCAATGCCAAGATCGTCAACGGTTCGAGCGATATCACCATTCTTCTGAACTGGATCGAACGCTGCGGCGTGGTCTCATTTCATGGGCCCGATGGTGGCCACTGCGATCCGGGAAGGCGAATACGGCTACGATCGCACCACGTTGCTGGACATGCTGCAGGCGAAACAATCGGTCCGTTTTCCGACGCAACGGGACGGAGATCCTGCGGCCGGGGATAGCGGAAGGCCGCCTTATCGGAGGTTGCCTTTCTCTCGTCGTCGCAACCCTCGGAACCAAGCACGAAATCGACACGCGGGACGCTATTTTCGTTCTCGAAGATCTCGATACCAAGCCCTACCAGATCGACCGGATGATCACGCATCTGAAACACGCTGGAAAATTCGATGGTGTGCACGGCGTCGTTTTCGGCGAGATGCTGAACTGCGCCCAGCATCCGGAGCAGGGTTATACGCTGCAGGAAGTCGTGCTGGACCTTCTTGCTGAATTCAAATTTCCGATCCTGTACGGGTTCTCGACTGGACACACTTCTCGGCCCAATGTTATCGTCCCCTTCGGTGTGCGCGCGCGTTTGGACCTCACCTCGTCAGCGCCCATCTTTGAGCTTCTGGAATCCGCGGTTGCCTAAGTGATCTATCTCATCGGAATTTGTGGAACAGCGATGGCTTCTCTGGCAGGCATGCTTCGAGAGAAGGGCTACGAGGTGTGTGGCTCGGACTCGGACGTCTATCCACCGATGTCGGATTTCCTCGATCGGCTCGGAATCAAGGTATTCAAAGGATACAACGCCGAAAACATCGCCGGGGCGAAGCCCGAACTGGTTGTGATCGGCAATGCTCTCTCGCGCGGAAACGTCGAGATTGAATACGTGCTCGATTCCGGCATCCGCTACGCTTCGATGGCCGAGACAGTCAAGGATCTCTTCATCCGCGGCAAGAACTCGATTGTTGTTGCCGGAACCCATGGAAAGACAACGACTACCGCGATGCTCTCATGGCTCCTGGATGTTGCGGGCCGCAAGCCGTCGTTTCTAGTGGGCGGTATCGCCGAAAATTTCGGTCGCAGTTTTCAGGTTTCCGATGGTCCGGACTTCGTCATCGAAGGCGATGAATACGACACGGCATTCTTCGACAAAGGGCCTAAGTTTCTCCACTATCTGCCCAGGATCGTTCTCCTGAAAAACATCGAGTTCGATCATGCCGATATTTACGCGGATCTCGAAGCCATCAAGACCGCTTTTCGCCGTTTGATCAACATTGTGCCGCGATCCGGTCTGATCATCGCCGGTGTGGATAGCCCGGTAGTCCAGGAATTGATTCCTGCGGCATTTTCGCGCGTGGCGACAGTGGGGATCGGCACCGGCGAATGGCAGGCGGCGAACATCAAGACGACATCGGAAGGCATGGGCTTCGACGTCGTCCGGTCGGGAGCGCCGGTCGGGAGTTTTCAGATCGCCATGCCCGGCGTTTTCAATGTGCAGAATGCATTGGGCGTCGTCGTCGCGGCGAAAGAGCTGGGTATCGAGAATCCAGTGATTCAGCGGGCGTTTTCAACTTTCAAAAGCGTCAAGCGGCGGTTGGAACTTCGCGGAGAAATTAATGGTGTGCGCGTCTACGACGATTTTGCGCACCATCCGACCGCTGTTCAGGAAACATTGCGGGCCGTGCGGGAACGTAATCCCGGCTCCCGCATCTGGGCGGTGTTTGAACCACGCTCCCAGACGTCGCGGCGGCGTGTTTTCGAGCAGGCATTCATCGAATCCTTCGATGCCGCCGATGCGACCGTCATCGCGCACGTCTTCAGTTCGACTCATCTTTCGCCTGAGGATACGCTATCCCCGGACCGCGTCGCGGAAGGAATCCGGTCGCGTGGCAAGAAGGCCGAGACTTTTGCAACGACGGAGGAGATCGTTTCGCACCTGGCATCGGGAGTGCGGCCTGGCGATCACGTCGTCATCATGTCCAACGGCGGATTCGATAACATTCATAACCGGCTTCTGGAACGCCTGCGGGGAGGCAAAGCATGAAGACGGCGCAACTCGTCTACTCGATCATCTGTGACGACGTGCGGATCGAGATGGGTAATAAACTTTCCTTGATGGGTCTGTTTGAAAATATTTTCTTTCAGACGTTTCCCTCGGCTCTTCTGAAATTTGCCATCATCAACCACTGGGTGGGGAACGGGCAGTTTGAAACTCATGTGAAGATCCTGTCGCCGGACCGGAAAGAAGTGGTCGTATCGGTGCCTTCCAAGTTCGGAATCGAAGGCAACGGTTATGCCGACAACGTTACATTTTTCACAAACGTCAGTTTCGATCGTTCCGGCGCCCACATCGTCCAGATTTATCTCGATGGCAACATCGCCGCCGAACGCCCTTTATACGTCCACCACGTTCCCGCACCCCCTCAAACCGTGAACTAGCTTCTGTGAAAACCGACCGGCTCTATTACAACGCCCCGCACCTTCTCCAATTCGACGCCACGATTATTGAAACCAGGCCCATGGCGAATGGCTTCGGCATCATCCTGGACAAAACCGCCTTTTACCCCACTTCGGGGGGCCAACCCAACGACCTCGGGACCATCAACGACGTGCCTTTACTCGACTGTCTGGAAGACGAAGCGACGGGCTCGATCTTTCACGTTGTCAACCTTCCGCTCCCGGCCGGTCCCGCCCACTGCCGCATCGATGCGGCCCGGCGTTCCGATCACATGCAGCAGCACTCCGGCCAGCATGTGCTGTCGCAGGCTTTCGTCGAGCTCTTCAATTGGCCCACGCTCAGTTTCCATATGGGCACGGTTACCTGCACGATTGACTTGCCCGCCGAATCCATTTCCCGCGAGCAGGCGGAACGTGCCGAAGATCTCGCCAATCGTGTCGTGCGCGAAAACCGCAACGTTGCCATTCACTACGTTTCGCAGGAGAACGTTGCCGAGGCGGGTCTGCGCAAACCCAGTGAGCGGGCCGGTGAAATCCGGGTGATCGATATCAACGGATACGACCGTTCGGCATGCGGCGGCACTCACGTCCGCATGACGGGCGAAATCGGGCCGATTCTTATCACCGGCTTCGAGCGCGCCAAGAAGCAAACACGGGTGCAATTCATCTGCGGCGACCGGGTCCTACGGTATGCCCGCGCGGCGAACCGGACGCTGGAGACGATCAGTCAGACCATTTCCGCGCCTGCCCTGGAGAGCGCCGCAGCCGTGCGCACGCTCTGGGATGAACAGCAGGCTGGAAAAAAGCGTATTGAAGAGCTGGAAGACCGCCTGATGGATTACGAAGCCGCCGAATTCCCGATTCGTAACGGTCTGGCCGTCGGCACTTTCAAAGGCCGAGGCATCGATAAGCTGAAAATGCTCGCCGTGAAGGTCTGCTCGCGTCCCGGAACAGTGGCGTTGCTCGCCGATCAAGGCGATCAACTCCGGGTGGTGTTCGCCCGTTCCTCCGACAGCACCGCGGATATGAACGCACTTTTGAAAAAGACCATGGATCGCTTTGGCGGCCGCGGCGGCGGACGTCCAAATCTCGCTCAAGGCGGCGGCCTCGTTGCCGAAAGCCCGGACGCTGTCCTCGACTTTGCCGCAGCCGAGTTGCGTATAATGACGCAATGAGATCTGTCCGGTTCTTGTGTCTTTTGTTGTGTGTGTTGTGTTCCGTCCCCTCTGTATTCTCCCAGACCCGCCTGGAATTCGAGGTCGCCTCGATACGGACAGCCGCCGATCAGGTGCAGCAGGCTGCGGCCGGACTGCACATCGACGGCGCCCAGGTTGCGTTGAATTATTTTACGATCAAGGACATCATCGGCATCGCCTACCGCCTGAAACCCAACCTGATCATCGGGCCGGATTGGCTTACGGGCCAGCGATACACGATCGCTGCGAAATTGCCGGATGGCGCCTCACAGGATCAGGTTCTGCCGATGCTGCAGACCTTGCTGGCCGACCGTTTTCAGATGCGTTCGCACCGTGAAATGCGCGAGTTTCCGGTCTACGCTCTGAATGTTGCGAAAACCGGGCTGAAAATGACGCCTCTTCCAGGGGATCCGGAGACCGACACGAGAGACAGAGCACCGATCAACATTGCTGCCGGCGGAAATGCCAGTGGCGTCGCGATCGATTTAGGCAATGGGTCGTCCTTCAACCTGGATGCGACGGCGTTTGAAGCCAAAAAACTCGACATGACCAGGTTGGCCGACATGCTGTCGCGTTTCACGGACCGCCCAGTGGTCGATATGACGGATCTCAAAGGACGCTATGATTTCAAGTTGGATCTGTCGCCGGAAGACCGAACGGCCATGCTGGTCCGGATCGCGGTTGCCCAGGGCGTCGTGCTTCCTCCACAGGCCTTGCGTGCTCTGGATTTCGGCTCGAATGTCTCTCTATCGAGTTCGTTAGAGAAGCTCGGCCTCACGTTCGATTCGCGCCGGGCTCCGTTGGAAGTGCTCGTGGTCGATAGTATTCAGAAGATTCCTACCGAGAACTGAGGGCCCCTACCGCCTCGTGACGCCAAGAAGGACGAAAATCACCAGAATCACGCCAATGTCGATCAGTTCCCAGGGGATGTCTTCTCTTAAGACGGGGATCCAGGATAAGAAAGCCGGCGGCTCATCACCGCTTGCGGCGCCGTCTTTCGCACGAACCCACTTGTCACCCTCGCTATCCGTGATGACGCCATCCTGAATTCTGCCTCGCGAACTGGATTCGGCACTCCCGATGATGATTTCAGTACCTTCGACTTCATATGTGCCGCTAAGGACTGCGGCACCTTCAAAAAGAAAATAGGTTCCGTCGGTCTTCAATTCGATGTAGTGCGACCTGCTCTTCTTGCGAATGTATCTGCCTGCAATGTCCTCGTTCATCAGGAATAGAATAAGCCACGAATTGAACGAATTTAACGAATTTGGTTTGAAATTCGTTAAATTCGTTCAATTCGCGGCTTATTTACCTTCTTCCGTAAAAATTGAACGGCTCGGAACAAATGGACCTTCACCGCCGTTTCGCTGATGTTCATTGCGCGAGCGATTTCGTTCACTTCCATTTCCTCGCCGAAGCGCAGAACAAAGGCCCGTTGCTGCCTGGAGGGTAATAACCCGGCGGCGCGCCAGACCTTTTGAAGACGTTCGGACGAGATCAGAGTGCTTTCGGCAGAGGCTTGCGGGTGCGGCAGCAGGTCCTCGATGGTAGACAGATCGTGAAGAGGAACGCGGCACCAGAACTGAATTCGCTGGTTTCGTGCGAACGTATGAATCGTGTTGAGGGCGATATGCCGAAGCCAGGTATATACGGTTGATTCTCCGCGAAACTGCTCCCAGCCCTTGCAGGCTTTCCAGAAACAGTCCTGTGTGAGATCTGCTGCCACCTCACGGTCGTGTACCCATCCGAGCACGAAGTAGAAAATGGGAGACCAGTGAGTTCGTACGACATCGTCGATGTTCATTGAGCACCCACCTTAATGCCGGACATGCGCGAAGGCATCATCGTGCTGCAAAATCTTTGTCAGGAAAATGTCAGGGCGCTCGATGTTAGACTTCGGCCGAACTTCCGGAGGAACGCATGAGAACGGTAGCCGGCGGCGCGCACAGGCCAGGTGACGTTCCTGCGTCGCCGAAGATTCGTTTCACGGAAGACACGGTGGAGATGAAGCTCGGCGATGGACGAGCACAGTCCCCGCCTAAGTTAGGCGGGGACTAGTCGCATCGTTCACCAGATCAGGTTTACGTGGAACTCAATTCGGCAACGCGAAAACGCTGATGGAGTTGTTACGCTGCGGATTGATTCCGGTAACTCCGGCGCGCGGGAAGATGCTTGCTGTAACGGCCCCCATCCCGGTCACGACGGCCACGTACTGTTTACCGTTTACGCGGTAGGTAATCGTGCTGGTTTGAATGGGACCGGGCACGGTGGTTTGCCACAGGATCTTTCCGGTATCGGCATCGAACGCTCGAAGTTGCTGGTTCAGATCTCCCCAGAAAACCAGGTCGCCAGCCGTCGTCAGTGTGGCGCCATCGCCGGGGACCGAGCCTTCATAGAATCGGACGATCTCTCCGGTCGCGGCATTGACCTTTGCAATTCCGCCGAACTTTTCCGGATCGGAGCCCGGACGCCGCACGCCTTGCCGGCGTTCCGGCTGGCTGCCGTCGGCCGGACCGCGGCCCCGTCCTCGGGCTGCTCCGGCTTCTGGAGGGGGTGCCGCCTGTCCGCGTTGTCCATTGGCTGCTGCAGCCGGCGCCGGGACAGCGCTCGTCATATCGAGGCAGTCGTCGACGTACGGAATATAGAAAGAGTTTCGTGGTGGGTTATACGCCATGGGCCAATAGCTCTTGGTGTTATAGGCGCAGATGACGTGGTGTTCGCCGGGCGTTTTCAGGACGAGGTCCCAGTTAATGGTGGTACGGCCGGTTTTCACGTCGATATCGGAGATCAGGAAGTTCGGTTCGGCATAGGGGAATGGATTGGCCCAGAGGAATTGGCCCGTCTGGCGGTCGAGCGCCCACATTCCGCCGCCTTCTCCGATATTCACAGCGATGTCGCGTTCCTCACCTTTTTTGATGTCCGGATTGATCCATTTCACAAACTTCGGATCGGGGCTGATCTTCGTGTGAATCAGGATTCGTTCGTTGGTGTAGTCCTGATCCCAGTCATCACCCGGCAGATGCTGGTAGTACCAACTCAATTTACCGGTTTCGAGGTTGAGGGCTAGCGTGGAATTGCTATACAGATCGGCAGGCGCACTTTTCGGAATCGCTTCCGGGTTGCCGCCGTGGCGCACTGCCCGCGTGTTCGGCGTCGGATTAGCGACACCCCAGTAGACCATCTTGCGAACCGCGTCATAGGATCCGCCCAGTCCCCAGGTGGACGCGGTGCGTCCCGCTTCGGGCGCGCCGCCCCAGCTGGCGTCGCCGATGGGATCGTCGGATCCGGCGGCCGTGTAGAATCGCCAGACCTCTTTTCCAGTGCGTGCATCGTTGGCCGCGATGAAGCAATTCGCGCGCGCGCCGTTGCATGTGCCGCCGGTGATGACTTTGTCGCCGAAGACGATGGTTCCCGACGAGAGGCCCCTTGTCGTCTTCGCTTCCCAGCGCACGGCGCCTGTCGCGGCATCCAGGCCGACGATGACGTTATCGGGAGCCGCGAAGATGACGATGTCCTCAAAGATGCCGAGCGTCTTGGGCCTGGCAGCGCCGCCGGTGGGACGCCGGTATTCCCAGATCAAGCTGCCGTTGGTCGCGTCAAGCGCCTGCACGGCAGTTTTCGTCATGTCGTTGTCTTTCACGGGAACTTCGACGTACATCACGCCGTTGTGGACGATCGGAATGATCTCGATCGTTCCCGGCGCCAGATCGTTTTTCCATGCCAGCGCGAGCTTGCTTACATTGCTTTTGTTGATCTGGTTCAGCGGACTGTAGCGCTGGGCGTCATAAGTGCGGCTGTACATCAGCCAGTCGTCCGGGCTCGGGTTCAAAAGCATCGCCTGGGTGACCGGCGCGAAGTTTTTCACCTGCGCTATCGCGCCGGTCGCGAGTATCGACAAGCCAGCCAAAGTAACGAAGAATAATCGCTTTTTCACGCTTTTCTCCTCATCTAAACAGGGTCGATATTGAAAAGGCCACGGGCAGTCTGACACAAGCTGGTGAAATCCTCCATCGATCTGCTTTTGGAAGCCGGGTCTCCCGGGCAGTTCTCCTCTCCTCCTTTCGGGCCATTGAACGCTGGGACGGTTTCACTTTATCTTCAGAGTCACTATGCGTAAGCTCACTCTATTCGTTGTTTCCATAAGTGTTTTAAGCCTCGGCTACGGGACATTCCTTGCCCAGTCATTGCCGGGTTCGCAGCAGGCCTCGACCGATGGCACTTCAAGCCTCACCTGGAAAGCCGCACTGATGACCGGTGACGACAGTCTGAATGTATTCGACAACGCCAGGAAAACACTCAAGAACGAGTTCCTTCAGATGGGCGTTTTACCCGACAACATTAAAGAACTTTCGATGAATCGCCATGAACGAGACCGCGGTTCTCTACCGAGCAGCGCGGTCAATCTCGGGGGGGCGCTGCAAAAGCTGTCGATCGGAGATCAGGACGCCTGCCTCATCCATATGACATCTCACGGCTCTCCTCAGGGGTTTTATCTGAGGAACGCTCCTCCCATCACTCCGCAAATCCTGGACGGAATTCTGGATCGCGCTTGCGGTGAGAGGCCAACCGTGCTGCTGGTCTCAGCCTGTTACTCGGGAGTTTTTGTCGGGCCGAACATGCAAAAGAAAAACCGCATTATTCTGACTGCCGCGCGGCAGGATCGGACGTCGTTCGGATGTTCCGCTGAAAACGAATACACCTATTGGGATTCCTGTCTGATTGCCGCTTTGCCGAAGTCCGACAGCTGGAAGTCGTTATACGGAAACATCCAGCAGTGTGTGGAAACGAAAGAATCCCAAGGCAATTTCAAACCCTCTCTGCCGCAGGCGTATTTCGGGGAAGCCGTGTCGGACCTCAAAATTCCTAAAGGTGTCACAGCCGCCGAAGAATAAGCCACGGATTGAACGGATTGAACGGATTCAAATCCGTTCAAAATTCCTTGTGCGTCTGGTGAGTTTTGTGGTTTCTTCCTGCACGTCATGCGAGCCGCTAAACCGATTCAGCTGCGCGATTATCAAATCGAAGCCCTCGAGCGTGTGAAGAAGGCATACATCGAGGGGAAGCGGCGGGTGATTGTGTCATTGCCTACCGGAACGGGTAAGACCGTCGTATTCGCCAGTTTTCCGCGTCACTTCAAGATGAAAAAGCGGCTGCTCGTACTGGCACACCGCGAGGAGCTGTTGATTCAAGCGGAGCAGAAGTTCCGCGCCGTCGATCCGGAATTAAAGATCGGTATTGAACGGGCCGACGATTACGCGGCCAGCGAAGCGCAAGTGGTGATTGCATCCGTGCCGACGCTCGCCCGGTCCAACGGCGCGCGGCTTTCGAGATTCAAAGCGGACGATTTTTCTGTTGTCGTCGTCGATGAGGCACATCACGCCGTTGCCGCCTCGTACCGCACTATCTTTGATTACTTCGGTTTATTCTCTCCCGGAACATCGAGGTTTCTGGTCGGTTTTACGGCTACGCCTCGTCGTGGTGATAAGCAGGGCCTGGGTGAAGTCTTCGAAGAAGTCTGCTACGCGCGTGACCTGCGTGAAATGATCGATGCCGGACACCTTTGTCACATCCGGGGTTGGCGCATCGACAGCAACCTCTCCCTCGATGGGGTTCAGGTTCGCCACGGCGATTTCGTCGAGAGTCAGCTGGCAAGGGCAGTCAACGTGCCATCGCGGAATTCTTTACTGCCGCTCATCTACCGCAAGCTGGCGAACTACAGACGCGCCATCGTGTTTTGCGTGGATGTGCAGCATGCGAAAGATGTCTGCCAGGTTTTTCGAGACGCTGGAATCCGGGCAGCTGCCGTGTGGGGGGAAATGCCCCGCGATGAACGACGGGAGATCCTCTCTCGCTTCTCGCAGGGTGAAATCGGCGTCCTCACCAACTGCAACCTGTTAACTGAAGGATTTGACGAGCCGCGCATCAATTCAGTGATCATGGCGCGCCCCACGAAATCAAAGCTCCTCTATGCGCAGATGGTCGGACGCGGGACCCGCCTCCACGCGGAAAAAACGGACCTCATGGTCGTTGATGTCGCCGACAACTCAAAGCACCATACGATTCCAGGCCTGCATAGTTTATTTAATCTTCCGATGAGCATGAACCTGGAAGGCAGCCGGGCGCTGGATGTGGAGCGCGACGTCGAGCGCATCAGTCGCGAATTTCCGTGGATCGATACCTCCCGCTTGCAGAAACCGGAGGACATCGCAATTGCGGCAACCCGGATCGACTTTTTTAACTTCGATCCTCCCGCCGAGCTTGCGGGTCAGACGGAACACGTCTGGTACAGGGCGACGGACAGCTATCGTCTGAACTTGCCGGAAGGAGAACTACTCACCATTGAGTCGAATCTCCTCGATTCGTGGGACATTCGCCTGTCAAATAGCTCGCGTTCGCGTTTACTCGCGCAAGCCGATACCTTGACGCGGGCTGCGGCCATTGCCGATACATTCGTGATGACCGAACGTCCGGATGCGGTCAACATCGTCAAACGGCTGGCCGATTGGCGTTCAGGTCCACCCTCCGAGAAACAAATGGAAGTCCTGGCCAACAACCGAATTCCGATACCGGAGCGCCTGACAAAAGGACAGGCCTCGCAGATCATCTCGCAGTTATTTGCGTCCAGGATGAATAAGCCATCTTCAGAATAGTTTTGTAACAACTCCTTGACACGCGGGGACAATCCTTTTACGTTTTCGGCAGCGATCAATCGTTGTATCCGGGAGTCTCGATGAATTTCAAAAAAGGCCTGAGCTGGGTGGCTGTCGTCGCATTCGTGCTTGGTATCGTTCCGTCGCTTGCTTTCGCGCAACCCGGATCGTTCGGCGCTGGGTATGGGCCGGCTCTCAAAGTCGTGTCTCCGCCGAAAGTATTCGTAACGGCGGACGAGCACTACGCATATCTCCTGGAGCAGGCAAAGGGCGGCACGAAGCACACCATCACCTCCGTGCCACGTTGGGATGGCTTATGGGTGACCGCCGGCAACACCCACATGGATATGTTCATCGATCCCCCTGGATCGGGGTTCAAGGGCAAAGTTCACGAAGGTGTGCTGACACCGGCATATGAAAAGGCTTACAAGGAGCGTTGGCGGCAGCAGCAGGAACTTGGCGAAGTGCAATACGATCGTCTCACCGACTGCCAGCCGGTCGGCTATCCGCGATGGCTGCTCGAGCCCTACTCGCATGAGTTCGTGAATCTGCCGCAACAGTCGTACTTCATCAACGATTACGGTCCGGGCGTACGACGCGTCTACATCGGACAGGAACACAAGAATGTTTACGGCACGCATTCCTGGTACGGGGACACGATTGGTTTCTGGGACGGCAACAAGCTCGTCACAAGCACGAAATATCTGCTGCCGGCCGACTTCACGCGCTGGTCGCCGATGACGAGCAACCAATTCGAGTCCGTCGAGACATGGGAGCTCAAACAGTACCCGGGCGGCGTCGATCGGCTGGAGGTCCAGGTCACGTTCTACGACAAGTACGCGTTCGTCAAACCCATGAGCGCCGTCTACGCGTTTCGCCGCGCAAAGGAGCTCGAAGCGGCGGGCCATCGCGTCCAGCACTGGGAATGCGAGACCAGCAGCAACGACTTTTTCAGCAATGGCGCAACGACTTCCAAACTGCCGGGCGAGGAAGGCTTCCGGGATGTGCGGGGCACAACGCTCTTTCCGGAACTGCCGGGCCAGTCTCGCGATCCGATCTTCAACACCACGCTTCCGGGCAGTAAAAAATAAGGAGTAGAGAATGAAAAGGTTCTTCAGTTTGCTGCCGGCCGTATTGATTGCGTTGCTGCTGGCGGCGTCCATTGCCAGCGCGCACCATTCCTTCGCCATGTTCGACAAGAGCGTCGAGAAGGTTGTGACCGGTACTGTCGTGCGCTGGGCGTTCAACAATCCGCATTCCTGGCTCTACATCAACGTCAAGAACAAGGACGGCAGCGAAACACTGTGGAGCTTCGAGGCGTCGTCGCCGACACAGCTGCTTCAACGCGGCATTAATGGATTCACGTTCGAGCCCAACAGCAAGATCACGGTCCAGTTTTGTCCGCTGAAGGACGGCCGCCCGGGCGGCGGCATCGGCTGGGTGAAGCTGGCCAACGGCAATTTCATCAGTCCGGCCGACGGCGGTTGCAACGGCAGCGAAGAGGCGATCGAACGCTGGAAGGGCTGGCTCGCGAAAGGTTATACCTCGAGTACCGAAGCGCAGAACGCGAAGTAGCGCAACCAAACCGCGGTAGTAACCTGAAACAACGGACGCAGCCGAAGTTTGTCATGAGATGTGAGGAGCGAAGTCCCCGCCTAAGTTAGGCGGGGATCTACCTATTCAACGTCCACGCAGAATCAACTCGGACAACCCCGGAAGTTCGTCGCTTTCTTCCAAAAAACGGGTTAAAAAGAAACTAAAACTTACAGCCTTTTACACACGAGAATCGGTCAGGAACCATTCTTGTGCTTTTATGCCTCTTGTGTTCCGTTGTCTCTTTTATGTCCCGCGCTGCGCGCGAATCAGTTCGAGGATTGCGCGGCTCATAGAGTGGCCGCTTTCACGCCGGGTCATGATGCTCAAGTGTTCCGCTCCAGGAACGATCCGGTGCGATCCGTGAGTGGAGAGGCGCGTCATCTCCTGATGCAGGTTCTGGAACTCCGTTACCCATGCGGCCTGCGGTTGGCCTGCGCTGAGCACTAATAGCGGTGTTGCGCCGAAATCCTTGATTAAGCGTGTCTGCGCCGCCGTTTCATCCCACGCATCGAGCTCGCGCGCCGAGGCTTTCAAGTGACCGTTGGATACGAAGAACATTCGTGCACGAGCCCGTTCGCTTTCTGAAAGCCCTTCCGTCATGCTCGACAGCAAGTCTGCCACGCGCATGACTCCAAAATGGGACGCAGCCGCGGCGGTGTGGAAGAATCTTCGGAAATTGTCGATCGATTTGCGAAGTTCGGAACTCCGCTTCATCTGGTCCGGATGATGCGGATCGGCCAGGAGGAGCCCTGCGGTCTTTTGAGGATAAAGATGCGCGTATTCCATGACCAGGAGAGCACCGAACGAATGTCCGACCAGTATATATGGAGGTTTCTCGCCGGCACGGCTCAGGAGTTCGTCAAGTTGCCGAGCGATGGATTCCGCATCTTTTGTCCCTGCCGCTTTCCCACTGAAACCCAGCCCCGCGCGGTCATACGACACGACGCGAGTGTGTTTTCCGACTTCCTGCTGCACCCATTCCCATAAGCCGAAATATCCGGCGGCCCCACTTTCCAGCACCACGGTCGGCGAACCGGCTCCTGTTGCCAGCAAGTGCATGCTATGGCCCTGAACGTCGATGAGGCGTCCAGGCGGCCGGAGGTACTTCTTTTCGCGCCTCGACAGGATGGCGTGCACGGCGACTCCGCCTCCGCCCAATATCGCAATCGCGCCGGCAGCTTTAGAGGCCGCCCGTAACCAACGATGCATTCCGGATTGTCCGCCGACCGGGGAGACGTCCTGATCGGGGATTACTTCGGTTGTGGAGTTATCCGTGTCAATCGATTCAGGATCAAAATCCGCTTGCATCGTTTCATTCCTTTGATTGGCTGTATCCCGCCACGCGTCCTTGATTGATTAGACAACGGTGACCGATAGACTGCAAGGGGCGCACCACTTGAGAGGGGAAATCAGCCAGCGAAAAGGCATCTTTTCGCGCACGGTTATCGTAGGCGTAGACGGGAGCTGGAGAATGCTGCCTTGTAAAGGTTTGAATGAAGTGGATGCGATTTGTAAACCTGGTCTGGGTGAAACGAGGTGCCAGTCCGGCCTAAGTTAGGCGTGCCTTCGCCTAACTTGGCGGGGACTGTGGACACGCTCACCGCTACATTGGTCGCCTATTTTGCATAGCTCTGGTCTATTAACGCGGGGAATGACAACTCCAACGCCGTAACGACCAGCCATCGGGCAGTGTAAATTTGTACTCGACAGGCCGCTCGCTCTTTTCCAATTTCGCGAGACGTTGCCGGATGCATTCTCGTGCGATCTCGGCTGCTTCGCGTTCTCCCGCATACGTTGTGCGCGTAAAGAGCGCTTCGATTTTGCGCAATTTTTCGATGAGTCGTTGTTCTTCGTCGAGGATTTCCGCGCCCGCGACAGGTCCAGGCGATTTCTCTCAATCTCAGGTGCTGGAGAATAAGCCACGGATTAAACGGATTGAACGGATTGAACGGATTGAATCCGTTAAATCCGTTTAATCCGTGGCTTATTCAGTTTTACAGGATCCGGATACCCAGCAGGTGCGCGAAGCTGAGGGCCTGGACAGGATCGACAATGGCTCCGGCGATATCCTCCGCTCCCAGGCGTAAGCCTTCGACATTGGAACCGCGAAGATCGGCGTCCGTCAATCTGGCCTTACTCATCTCCACATTACGAAGGTTGCAACGACTGAAAACACAGCCTCGAAGGTCGGCGCCATAGAAGTCGGCATCCTCGAAGTCGCATTGGTTGAATTCGGACCTCTGAAATACCCCGAAACGGCATTGTGCGTAGCGTTGATCTCCACCGGAGAAGAGCAGGTTGCGCCATTCGGATTTTCCGAGGCGTAGACCCGTCATCCGGCATCCCACAAACTCGACTCGATGGGCGACGATGACTCGGATCTCCGCATTCGCGAGGTCGCAGTCGGTGAACCGGACGTCTCTCCACTTTGCCGCTTCTATGATTGCGCCCTTCAGCGCTACGCCCTGCAGTACGCAAGCCTCGAGATGAAATGTCTTTAACGATGCTGATTCCTGTTTCAGGCCGCGAACCAGCCGTTCGCTTAACTGAACATCCGGGTTAGCGAAGAGCCGAGCTGCATCGTTGACGAGTTCCGGATCCCTGGGGAGGTCCGGAATCTCTCGAACCGGGCTTGCGACAGGCGATTTTTCCTTCTTCATATTGCCGGTCCGTCGAGAAGTTCCATCACGATGGCTTGCGCGATTATATCTATCAGCCCTCTCGAGCGGCAATTTCTACGGAATAGCTCCGGCAAATGTACGGAACAAGTTCGATCCGGACTTGCAAATGCAAAACAGTATCGGCAGGCAATCGTCCGAGCAGACGAAACCAAACCACGAGGTTATCCAGGAATGTTGTAGTCCGTCCATCGGCAAGAGCTTGTGTCATTGTCTGATTTCCTCATCGTGCACGGATACAGTGTCGTCCCATTTTATTCGCCATGAGGGTTGGAACTCGTGAAGTTTCGCATCGACATCCTGTTCCAGAAGACCATATTCCGGTATCTCTTCAGCGTCGTTGCCGTGGTGAGTGCGTTCGCCCTGAGGATGTGGCTCGTTCGATTAACCGGAATGGGCGCGCCATTCGTAATGTTTTTTGCCGCGGTTCTGGTGACCAGCCTTTTAGCGGGCGTCGGGCCGGGGATGTGCGCGCTTTTGATCAGTATGCCGCTCGCCTCCTACACCTTCGTGATGCGCGCCGGCTTCCCTCCTTTTCAGACCTTCTTTCAGGCGCTGCTGTTTGCAACCGATGGCAGTGTCGTCATCTATCTGACGTATCTCATGAAGAAGGGGCGGCAGGCGGTTCAGGAAGCCAACCAGCAACTGCGCCAGGCAAACGAAGAGATTACGAAATCGATGGCGCGTACCCGTGAGGTCATCGAGCTATCGCCCGACGCCTTCCTTCAGGCGGATCTCGAAGCCCGCTTCACGGACGTAAACCAGGCCGCATGCCGGCTGCTCGGCTACGATCGGGCCGAACTGCTTGGCAAAACAGTCTTCGATGTCATTCCGCTCGAAGATGCGGCACGGCTGAAGGCGATCCGGGCCGAACTTCTCCTTCCAGGACAAGTCAACAGAGCGGAGTGGAGAATGAAGCGGACGGACGGATCCTTCGTACCCGTGGAAACAAGCGCCCACATCCTGCCGGATGGCCGGTGGCAGGCTTTCGTGCGGGACATCAGCGAGCGCAAGCGCATCGAACTGGCACTGCAGGAATCGGAGGAGCGATTCCGGCTCACTGTCGATGAAGCGCCGATCGGGATGGCGCTCGTTGGGCTCGATGGGCATTTCGTCCGCGTCAATCGTGCGCTCTGCGAGATCGTCGGCTACACTTCCGCCGAACTGACGGAAATCACTTTCCAGGCCATCACCCATCCCGAAGATCTCGACCTCGATGACACCGCCAGAGGCCAGCTTGCTCGTGGGGAAATCTCCCGATACCACCGCGAAAAGCGATACATCCGCAAGAACAGATCGATCGTCGATGTGCTGCTCAACGTCTCGATTCTTCGAGATCGACATGGCGCACCTCTCTACTTCATCGCTCAGATCGAAGACATCACAGAGCGCAAGCGGGCCGAAGAGGCATTGCGCGCCATTTCCGCAGAACTGAGCCAAACCCATCACATTGCCGCTACGGGACTGACCCATTGCAGCCGGGACCTCCACTATGTGTCGGCGAACCCCGCATACGCCGAATGGGTTGGGCTGCCTCTCGAAGAAATCGTCGGCAGGCCGGTTATGGAGGTAATCGGTCGAGAGGCATTCGAAATCATCTGGCCTCGCGTTGAGAAGGTCTTGAGTGGAGAGCGGGTTGAGTACGAAGACGAACTGCCCATTCGTGGTCAGTCCAAGTGTATTCAGGCCGCTTATACGCCATACCGGGATGCGTCCGGGAATGTGGTCGGGTGGGTCGCATCGGTCACCGACATCACCGAGCGGAAGCGCATCGAGAAACAACTGAAGGCTGCCAATGCATTTCTCGACGCCATCATCGAAAACATTCCTCTCATGTTGTTCATTAAGAAAAGCGAGTCGTTGCGGTTCATACGGCTTAATCGTACCGGCGAGGACTTGCTCGGTTGGTCCAAGCAGGCATTAATAGGCAAGACCGCCTACGATTTCTGGCCAAAAGAGCAGGCTGAGTTTTTCATCGAGAAGGATCGCGAGACCCTTCAAAGCGGCAGAATAATCGACATACCGGAAGAACGGATACAAACACGCCATCAAGGTGTGCGCATCCTGCATACGAAAAAAGTGCCGATCCTGGACGCAGCCGGTAATCCGCTTTATCTTCTGGGGATCTCGGAGGACATCACAGAACGAAAACGGAGCGAAAAGGAACAGCAGTTTCTGGCTGAGGTCAGCGTAGCGCTGTCTGCTTCGCTCGAATACGAGCAGACCCTGGCGAATCTGGCTCGACTGATCGTTCAGAACATCGCGGACTGGTCTGCCGTCGACGTGATCGACGAGCAAGGCCGACTCAGCCGATTGAAAGTCGCCAGCGCGGATCCTGGTCAAGCGAAGCTTTGCGAGGTGCTCGAGCAGATGCCGCCCAATCGAGATCTCCCTTACCTCATGCAGTCGGTAATTGAGAGCAAGCGGCCTGTCCTTGTCGAGCACGTTACATTGGAGTACATCGAGTCGCTTGCGCAGGCGCCTGGACACCTCCATGCGCTCCTGGCTACGGGTACCACTTCGTTAGTAGCAGTGCCGCTCCTGGTGCGGGACCGGGCTCTTGGCGCGCTGGTTTTCACCTCTTCGACGACGTCTCATGTTTACGGACAGAGCGATTTGCGTTTGGCCGAAGCATTAGCGGACAGAGCGGCCATTGCAATTGAAAATGCACGTCTCTATCGCGCTTCAGTCCATGCTACGCAACTGCGTGATCACATCCTCGGCGTTGTCGCTCATGATCTGCGGAATCCGCTTTCCACAATCCAGATGCAGGCGTCGGCGCTGAAGCCTCCGGGCGGGGAACCCGAACGGCGGTCTCTGAAGCCGGTGGAAGTCATCCACCGCGCTGCCCGGCGTATGAATCGCCTGATTCAGGATCTCCTGGACGTCGCGCGCATGGAAGCAGGTCAATTGGCTATCGAGCGGGCGGGGTTGCCTGCGGGTGTGTTGCTTCTCGAAGCAGTGGATATGCAGAAACCGCTTGCGGCGTCGGCTGATCTCGAACTTCAAGTGGAAGTGGATCCCGATGTTCCGGAAGTCTGGGGGGATCGGGACCGGCTTCTGCAGGTGTTTGAGAACCTCATTGGCAATGCGATTAAATTCACGCCGGCGGGCGGTCGTATCACGGCGGCTGCGACATCAGAAGATGAAGCTGTCGTTTTCCGGGTGGCGGACACAGGCGTTGGCATCGCCTCGCAGAACCTGCCCCGCGTCTTCGACCAGTTCTGGCAGGCAACCAGGGTTGGACGGAAGGGCGCTGGCTTCGGACTTGCTATCACCAAGGGCATCGTCGAAGCCCACGGCGGTCGCATTTGGGTCGAGAGCACAGAAGGACGCGGCAGTACTTTTTCCTTCACGATTCCCAAAGCCGCCGCAACACGTCACAGCCTCGTCGATGGCTTACCGTCGGATCGTGCGGCATAAGTTGCAATGTAAACCTGATTTGGGTGAGTCCCCGCCTAACTTAGGCGGGGACTAGGAACACACCGCTACAGTAATGCCGCCCCGGAGTCGGGGCGGCATTACTGTAGCGAATCAAACTGGCTTCAGAACGTAAAGCGCAGCGAAGCCTGGAACTGCCGGTGCAGTGTCGATTTTGCGGCCGCCCCGGTGATCAGGCCAAAGTTGGTCGCGTTGATGTCGACGACCGGCGTTGCGGGCTCGGCATGATTCAACACATCGGTGGAATCGATGCGGAAGAGCATTGCTTTGCCTTCGCTGACCTTGAACGACTTGGTGAGATTCGCGTCGAAGCGCCATACACCAGGACCCTCGACGGCGCGCAATCCCATGTTGCCGCGCTTGCCGGGCTGAGCATTCTGGAGAAGAATCTGTCCAGTGCTTGCATCGGCGATCGCGCTCAAAGTACAGACACTCTGCAGCGAGGCGGCCATAGCCGCGCATTGCGGATCTTTTACTTGTTTCAGCGCTGCTCCACTACTTCCAGAAAAGAAGGTTCCTGTGGCGGTTCCTTGCTGCCAATGGACTTTTCCTTTGGAATTGAACGGCCCGACGATATCCGGCGTCCCATTACTGACGAGACCGCCAAGAACATAGTATCCGTACAGCGTCGTATTACCGGCAACCGTCAGCGGCTGGCCGGTGTTCCCATTGAATATCCAGCCCGCTTGCCAGCCTTCCGCGATTCGGGCAAGAACACCGTTGCTCTGGCCCAAGAACTTCTTGCCAGGGCCGACAGGCAGCTGGAACTGTCCGTTGGTGCGGAAGTCGTGCACGCGCTGATCCGAAAGTGGACCGTAATCGGCATGGCGGTTCAGCGGATCGGTATAGGTGCTGGTGAGGCCGGCGGTGATGCCCAGGTTCTTACTCCATGTGTATGTGGACTGCATGCTGACGCCGTGAATGGGACGCATCGTCACCTGCGCTTCGAGAGAGTGGTAATTGTTGGTGTTGATGTCGGAGATGATGTAGACGTTGCTGAACTGAGGATTTGCGACGATGAAATTCTCGGGGAAATTGTTGTAGCGCATGACGGCGCCGTTGACGCCGTTGGGAATCACGGGCAGACCTGAATTCCCGGGAGCCGAATTCGAATAGTTCAGAGTATTCAGAATAGCTGCCACGTTCGAGTAGTTTCCATTCGCGAGATTCTGCTGCAGATTGCCGACAACTCCGACAGCGATCGGCGTAGTTGCCGTCGATGCGCGAAGCTGGGCGCCTGCGGTCTGGAGTACGCCGTTCTGAACGGATCCGACAGGTCCCGATCCGGCAGTTCCCGCGATATTGATTCCCTTGAACATGTTTTCCAATACCTGAAGAGCCGGGCTGCTGTCGTTGCCGGCGCGGGCCGCATCAAACGCTTCTTTCAAACCGTTGAAGAGGAAATTGGGTTGGTTGATCTGAAAGTTGGAGTTCCACTGCCTTCGTCCCAAGGTACCAATGTACCGGACATCCAGCGTGAGATTGTTTGTCAGACTCCGCGTCACGGACAGCGTTACATTCTCTGCATATGGGTTCCTGAGATTTGCCTGCGGATTGTAAACCTGCTGCGTCCGATCGGTCAAAGGAACGGCTTGCAGCGGTTTGTAAATCTGGGCGACTGGAACCTGAGCGGCCACTTTCGTCAGATCCAGATAGGCATTGGCGGGGCTGCTATCGCCGGCGTAGGCTCCGTTCAGCGTGCTGCCGGGAACCACATTCTCCTGAGTGATCGAGTTTGAAGCCTGTCCCTGGTTGTATGTCATCTGATAGCCGCCGCGGACCGTAGTCTTTCCCTCGCCGAACCAGGGCACCTGCCAGGCGAAGCCGACGGCCGGACCGAAGTCATGGTAGTCATCCGAGTACCAGGGCGTACCTGAGTGTGGCGAATTCTTGCCGATGAATTGCATGACGGTCGGATTTCCCCGGACGCCGGGCTTAAACCAATCGGCAAAGCCGCTTCCCGAAATTCCCCAGATTCCGGCGAAACCACCGACGGGAAGCGTCATTAAACCGTCGCGGTCGTAGGGAACCCCGTAATAATCCCATCGGACACCAAGATTGAGGGTGAGGTTTTTGCGGATTTTCCAATCGTCTTTGAAGAAGTAGCTCATTTCATTTTGATGGGTATCCCGGAGCCGCTGCGGGAAGGTCTTGTAATCTTCGAATGAGGTCAACTTCGTCGGGTCCTGCATGTAGTAGAACTGGTTGACGCTGGCAAGCGATCCCGCAAGGAAACTGAGCAGACTCCGCATCCTCTGGTTATTTCCGGCGCCGGCATTACCGGCGAGTCCCGGCATGTTGGGACCAGCAGCAATTGCGCCCGTCGGAATCGCAGCGAATGAGGTATCGCCGCCGGTCGCGCGAGGAATCGCGGTGGGGGAAATGCCGGCGTCGTAGCCAAGGCTGTGGCCGAAGCGGAGTTCACCACCGGCCTTGAAGCCGTGTTTTCCTCTCGTCCAGCTCAGCGAATCGCCGTACGTCGACAACGCCGTGGTGTCGTTGTATTGCGCAGTCGTTCCGCTGCCGAGTGGGCCATTGCTCTGAAAATTAACAGTGCCGGCTCCGAGGGCAAGATAGACGGGATAGCCGTTGTAGTTCGGATAGAAGGCTTGAGCCGCTTGACTCGTTGCCGGATTGCTGAACCCATTGAAACTGTTTCCGCCGATGCGCCGCATGCCGACGTGAACTTCGTTGACCAGCGTCGAGGACAGTGTCGACGTCAGGTTGAGCGCCAGTGTTTGCGGATGCCTGAAGACGCTTCCGCGGAAGCCGCCGGGCAATGTTTCATAGTTGGCGTTGCCGGCGGATCGCTCATAGGTGTAACTGATGCCGAGTTTATTCCGCGCGTTGAAATTGTGATCGATCTTTCCGTTGAGCTGTTTGCGGCCGAGACCGTTCAACGCCGCGATGCCGTTTGTATTGGTGCCGAAGATCGACTCGGTTCCGCCGTTCTCGTTACGCGTCCACCGGAAACCCGCGGTGTTCAAACCATCGCTGCCCGCGAGGTCGTAATTGTTCGGCAGCGGCGTCTTTGCCAGCTGTTTCGCAACGAATCCTGTCGGATCCATTCCCGTTCGATAGGTATCCCAGGCTGCGCCCGAAGCCACGAAATTCGAGCAGTCGGCATTTGGCGTTCCGCCGGTAAACGAACCCGGTCCGAAGACGCTGACGTAATGCAAGCTTCCTGTAAATGGGGTACCGTCTGGATTGGTTGTCGGCTGGACAGGATTACCGATGCCATCTACCACGGCAATCGTAGGAGTGGCGCCGCCCGCCGTCACCTGGTTGTAGTTCCCGTTATTCCAATTGTCGAAGTAGCGGAAGATGCCATTTCTCGCGCAGGGTGTGAGCGCCAGCGAGTTCGGCGTGGTTCTGCCGTTGACAAGCAGTGTGTCCCACAGTCCGAAGAAAAATGTTTTGTTCTTCACGATCGGGCCGCCGAGGCTTCCCGTGAGTTGATGATTGTTGGCCCAATCCGGCAGAGTGGGTTTCCATGTGCCGGTTTTCGGATCGACCTGCCGGTTGTTATTCCAGGTATTGGCATCGAGCGCGCTGTTGCGGACGGCCCAGACGCCGGTGCCGTGGAACTGGTTGGTTCCCGACCGAGTGAGGAACTGAATTTGAGCGTTGCCTCGGCCAAGTTCCGCATCGACCGGGGATACCACGATGCGCGCTTCGCCGATCAGGTCCGGGCTCAGATATGTTGCCGATAGAGCCGTTGAACCCCAGCGCGAACCGCCGGAGGCATCGACTCCGTCACGCATCATATTCACACTACCGAATCCACTCTGTCCGGCGAAACTTGGGCTGACGCCGCTGGCATCCACACGGACTCCGGGAATCAAGCGGTACAGATCGAGGACGTTGTTACTGACCGTCGGCAAATCCTGGACCCGGTTCTGCGAGAGCACCTCGCCGACCGACGAACTCGACGTCGCGAGCAAGGTATCTGCCGCCACCGTTACTTCGACGGATTGAGCCTGCGTGGCAACCTGCAGCGTAAAGTTCAGCCGCACTTTGTCGGCGTTACCAAGTTGAACGTTGGTATAGGTTTCTTTCTGAAATCCCGGCAGTTCGGCGGACACGGTGTAAGCGCCCGGCAGCAGTCCCGGCAAATTGTATGCGCCGGCCTCATTCGTCACGACCGGTGTCGCGACGGCCGTTGCATTATTTGTTGCAGTGACCGAAACACCCGGCAACACAGCGCCGCTGCGGTCGGCAACGGTTCCGCTCACTGTTGCAGATGTCGATTGAGCGAAACCGGACGCGAACGGAATAAGCGAGAGCCACAAGGTTAAACCAACCACAAGTTTTCGCATGATCTCCTCCAGATGTGGACAGGGCGTACTCTACGGTACGCGTTTGTTTTTCGAATCTTGCGCGCGAGACTATCACTTCTAAACGAGTCAGATCGACAAGTTTTTGTGGAATGCCGCGAACTCAACAATCAGGGGAATACACGCATCATTGAAGGTGAACGAACAGGCCCGGAGGCCTGACATTCAGTCGCATTAATCTTTCGGCCGTCGGGCCGTGAACGTTCGCCGGTGTGGTCCCCGGCCTTTAGCCGTGTATTCTCGCGCTAATTCGTTTTTTTGCCGAAAATCACGTCTCGCCGCGGAGACTGGTCGTCGTCCTGCTATCCTATAAGAACAACGGTCTGAAGACAGAGTGGGCCGCAGGAGAGCTGAAATGCTGACGGAGAAACAACGGGACGCTCTGGGCGAGGTGATCAATATTGCCTTCGCGCGGACCGCCGCGTCGCTGTCCCAGTTGTCGGGACACCGGGTTTTACTCGATGCGCCCGGCATCGATGTGGTTCCGATCGAGCAGATTTCGATAGCTCTGGGAAAGTTCATAAAGACAGATGAAGTGGTTACCGTCCACCAGATCTTCAGCGGACCGGTTTCCGGTGACGCCCTGTTGATGCTGGACGAAAAGGGGACGCGCACCCTGACAGATCTGCTCAGCGGTGCGACCGTTCCATCCAGTGAACTCGACGAGGCAAATCGTGAGGCGATCACGGAAGTGGGCAACATTCTTTTGAATGCATGCCTGGGTGTTTTCGGAAATTTACTTCACGTTCACGTCACATTCTCAATGCCGAGGTTGTATCTGGAGAACCTGGAGAAAATGTTGCGCTCCATTACTATCGGGACGGCAGACCTTCGCTACGGAATCGTGGTGTCGACGGAATTTCGTATCCGGGAAAGCGCGGTTTCTGGCTATCTTGCGCTCGTCCTGGGTGTGTCTTCGCTGGAATGCCTGTTGAAAGCCATCGAACGCTGGGAAGAAGAGCAGGTCTAGCTGGATGTTACAGGATTTCAGTTTCAATGCACCCATCATCGAATGGCTCCGCGCCCATAGTTCACAGGGCATTGTCGTCACCGATACGGAGCTCGTCATTCGCGGATGGAACGGCTGGCTCGAGGAGCATACGGGTCGGAAGGGGGAAGACGTCCTCGGTAAACATCTGTTCGAGGTCTTTCCAGAGTTGGTGTCGCGCGGACTGGACCACCTCTATAGAGCAGCTCTGGCCGGGCAGGCCGCCGTGCTGGCGCAGCGCTTTCATCATTATCTGGTACAGCTGCCGGCGCGTCCGGAATACGGGATCAGCGAGATGCAGCAGAGTGCGCGTATCGCGCCCTTATCGTGCAATGAAAACGTTGTTGGCACCATCACCTCGATTGAGGACGTGAGTGAACGAACCGTTCGTGAAAACCAGCTCGTCCATGCCCGTGAAGAAGCGGATAAGGCAAATCAGGCCAAAGATCGGTTCCTCGCAGTGCTCTCCCACGATTTGCGAACGCCGCTGACCGCAATTCTCGGTTGGGCGCAGGTCTTTCAGGAACGCGCCCATGATCCACAAATCGTCCGGAAGGGATCGGCAGCGATTGCTCGTAATGCAAGCGTACAGCTTCAGCTTATCGAACAGATCCTGGACATCTCCCGTATTACGGCGGCGAAGATCGAACTGGATCTGGAACATGTTGAAATTCGTGAAATGCTCAGTTCCACCCTGGATACGTTGGAGCCGCTGGCGACAGCAGAAGGCATCCGGCTGGTTTCTGAGATGCCTGCCACGAAACACACCGTAGTTCTGGATTCGAAACGATTTCAGCAGATTGTCTGGAATCTCGTTTCGAATTCTCTAAAGTTCACGCCTCAAGGCGGGTCCGTAACCGCCGCACTCGAATACACCGAAAAACGTTTCCGTCTTTCCATCATTGATACCGGAAAAGGGATCGCGGCAGAGAGCTTGCCGCATCTGTTCGAACCACTCTGGCAAGCAGAAGGCAGCGGCGGTCACGGCGGTCTTGGTCTTGGACTGGCTATTGCGAAAAGCCTGGTCGAACTGCACGGCGGTTCGATTCGTGCCGGAAGTCCAGGTGAGGGCAAGGGCGCGACATTTGTTATAGAGATGCCGTGGTCGGCCCACTCGAATGGCTAGCGCGAGAAGGGAAGTATCGGGGGAAGGAACCACAAGAAGCACAAAAGGCGCAGGCAACAAGGCTGTAAGTTTTAGTGTTTTTAACCAGTTTTTTGGAAGAAAACGACAACCCTGCCCTGTTTGTCCGAATTGATTGTTCGGCAGGGTATAGAAATCGGGAGAAGTCCCCGCCTAACTTAGGCGGGGATTGGACTTCCGCACATTCACATCAGACATTTGGGCAACCCCGCACACGTCCTTCCGCTGTTTGGTTGCAGCGAAGCCGCGCTGTGCTTTCCGTGGTCCTTCCGCTTTGTATTCACTTAGCCCTTCCTGGAGGCCTTTTCCAATAGAGCCTGGAGCGCCGCTTGCCGGATCTGTTGTCTATTTTCAGGAAGAGAAGGTCTGGAAAACTCTGCGGAGCGCACTAGGCCCATGAGGCGCGACAAGATTGACGATCCGATCGCACCGCTCAGAACCAGCAGCGCATAAAACAGGTAGACGCGTCGATGGGAGTCTTCAGGGCTCTTTGGGACGCTGCCGGGCTGTTCGGGCCTTGGCGTCGGACCCGCATCCTTCTGTAGTGTACCTGTCGCAGACCTCGCAGACTTCACCGTGCGGGGGGCCGCTGCTGACTTTGCCGGCTCGCCGGCTTGCTCGCCGATCGCATCGGGCGCTGTGCCCGGTTCCAAAAGGACATCGCCTGGAGCTATTGCCACTTCCGGTTCGGGTTGGGGGATGACTTCCGCGGTGACCGCCGTCTCCTGTGAAACAGGCGCGAAACCGCAGTTGTCGAGCGTCACATTACCCAGCAGGCCGCGGCCGCGGACCGTTCCGGTGACCGTCAACGTGGTTCCGACGGCAGGCTGCTTATTGCGAGTCATGGAGGCGGGATTAAGCTCACAGATGACCCGGTTGCTCTGAGAACTCCGAAAAGTAATCTTGGAATCTCTGCTGTCGACGACCACGTCACGCAAGACGATAGCGGTTCCCTTGAGGGACGTTTTGGGGGAGGCCTTATCGAAGGCCGCCATCAAAGAATCGGCGGAATAGGTTGTTTCCTGGGCTGTCGCGGCCACCGTTAAACCCAGGAGGCCGAACAGCGACGCTATCAATAGCTTCATAGATACGCCCTACCAGAGCTTGTGTAACATATCGGCATTAACGCGCAAACAATTGAGAGGCGAATGATGCCTCTTCCTGGATGCCTGCTTGCTGGATTAACAGCTTAATATCAGTGGGTTATCGCTGTGGGCGCGGCTGTGACCGCGAGAACCGATCGCCTCCGGAGGGGAGCCGCGCAGCGG
The DNA here is from genome assembly GCA_963738025.1 of uncultured Acidobacteriota bacterium. Lineage (GTDB taxonomy): Bacteria > Acidobacteriota > Terriglobia > 20CM-2-55-15 > 20CM-2-55-15 > 20CM-2-55-15. The sequence continues at coordinate 355,436 of CAVTWA010000011.1, forward strand.
CGGGTGGTCTGTTCAAAGCTGCGAAGCGACCTGAAAAATGCTCTACGAGCCCTCCTTATTAATCGGTACTGTTCGTCTTTGAACAGACCGCCCCAGCCCTCGCTGCGCGAGGCATCCCCGCCTTACTAAGGCGGGAATGGCTCTCACGCCATTTGAGAACAGGCCCTGACGGCCGGCGATATTCGTAGGCGCCTCCGGCGCTAATTCATTCAAACCTGGATAGCCCGCACCGGGACGGATGCGGTTTAGACTCTAGTTGTGGAGTCCACCCTGGAACGTGTCCTGCTTTTCGCGGCCATGATTGGCGGCATCGTGTCCATCCCATTCGGATTTCCGGGCACGATCATCATCCTGGCGTCCATCTTCATTTACGCGCTGGTGACGCATTTCGCTGCGGGGATCGGCGTGCCGTTTTTTATCATCCTATGCGTACTGACGCTGATCGCCGAAACCGCTGACAATTGGCTCAGCGCTGCCGGCGCGCGGCGTTATGGAGCATCAACAGGATCGATCTGGTTGTCGTTCATTGGCGGGGTTGGCGGAGCCATTCTGATCGGCGGACCGTTATCGCTCATCTTCGGCCCGCTCGGACCGATTGCAGGAGGGTTCGTCGGAGCGTTCCTGATTGTGGTCGCTCATGAATTCTACGTTCAGAAGAATTTGATCGGCGCCTTACATGCGGGTTGGGGAACCCTGCTGGGACGAATGGCGGGAATGATCCTGAAAGTCGTCATCTCGGCCGCGATGATTATCTCGGTTGCTGCGGCGATGTTGTTTTGACGGGCAATTTCTTCAGATACTCCGGATACAGGGTTTCCGGCTTGCCGATCGCGGCATCGCGCGGAACGCCATATTTCATGGTCATCTCATCCACGAACGGATTTTTCTCCGGCAAGTAATGCGGAGCCGTTTCCCTGGCCGTTGCTTCATAAGTGGTAATGCATGGCGGACCGATCGGGGAAAGAGGAGCTGCGCTCAATTGAAAGCTTCGTGAGAGGATCCATGGCTCGGCAAGATAGATCGGGTCTTCGATGACGGCGAGGACCGTCATGATATCGCCGTGCCGGTAGAAGCGTGTCGTCAGCGTGGCTTCATCGCTGCTGGGTGCACCGGTCTTGCGCAGGAATCCGGCTTTCATGTGCGTCGTGTAAGCGACGAGGGTGGTGCCTTCCCATTTTCCCGTCGTGAAACCGGAGCGGGTGTGCTCCGCATTCTTCGACGGATGCGGGCGGTCGTCCATCCAGATGGTGAAAGGCGCGCGATCTTCCCAGCCGCCGATGGTGTACGAGATCACGTTTCCTTTGAGCGGATCTGTTTCGTTCCAGATCTTTAAACCAAACGGGCCCTGGACGAAGTAAAAAGCGGGCCAACCCTGGCACTGCCGTTCGACCATGGAAAGCTGCGACTCGGAGTAACTAAGCGCGCGGATTCGGCCTTCGTCGTTGAGAGGAATACCCGTGAAATCGACGGGGAAGCCGTCACCAGTGAGGACCTCGTGATTGCGCGCCGCCCACGATCCGGTGATTTCCGCCTGGGCTGCGGCGGAGGTGCTTATGAATAGCGACAACAGCACTGTTGAAAACAATATGGTAAGAGTAGAACGCTTCATTTGGCGGCGCACGGCGTCGGATCCCATTTCGATCCGTCGGCCTCCTTTTTGAATTGTGAACTGACGATAAATGGCTGTTGCAGATACTGCGGATCATCGACCACGGTGGTAACCAGCAATACCTGTCCATTGTCCGGGAGTGGCGCCATGTCAAAGTATTCGGTGACAGTGGCATTCTCCCCGTAGGGAACGCCATTCTTCCTCAGATATCCGGCATTAACGTTCGTCGTCGTGACTTTCAACGCCGGAGCCTGCCACTGCGCGCTGGAATAACCTTGCAATGTTCGCGGGCCCGGTTGCGCCGCCGGCGAGTTGAAATGAAAGACTCGCGTTTGCGATCCGGCATCGCTCTCAACCTTCAACGTATTGTCATCCTGCCAGCTGATACGGAAGCGCGATGGCACACGCATGATGGCAGCCGCTCCATATGCCTTGCATTGGTTGCCCGAAGATTCATCCGCCGCCGGATCCCAGGCGTCTGCGAGCTTGCGTCCCTGGTCGTTCAGCGGAACGCCTTGATAGTCGCCTTTGCCCGGCGTGACCATTCGGAATCGCCAATCTTCGGTCACGAAAGCAACCCAGTAACCAGTCAGATCCGCTGGCGCTGCAGCCTTTGCCGTCGCGACAGGTGCCCCGCGGTCTTGCGCCGACGCGGCTATCGGGATGAAGGAAGAGACCAGCGTCGCGTAAACGGCAATTTGCAAAATGTGCAAAAACGCACTTGCAGGGGCGGTCTGTGACCGCACGTATTTCCTTGAGCTTGGGAAAAGCGTGCGGTCATAGACCGCACGTACAGTGTCGATCAGGATCTTTTTCATTTCGCGCTCTGATTCATGGTGCGATATATCGCCTCGACAAAATTATTCGTGGTCCATGCACCCGTGTCGGAGCCGTATCGGCGTGTGTAACCGCGGGCTGGCGAGGCTGCTTTGATTTGTTCTAACGTCAGGCCTTCCTTCATCAGATCGCGAACCCGGTCGCGGATAATTGTTACCATGTCGCGGTATTCGACCACATCGAGCTGATCGCAGACGCGGCCGTGACCGGGAATAATCAAGGTGCCTTCTTCGCGCGAAACAATCGGCACGGAGGGAATCGCAGTATCGACCAGCTTCTGCAATGCGGCAATCTCGCCCTGAATGGTGCCGCCTTTTGCCGTATCGATAACCGGAAATCGCGTCGTGTCGAAAACGTCGCCTGCAACGACAACATCGGAGCGCCGGAAAAAGACGATTGCATCCCCGTCGCTGTGCGCCGCCGGCTGGTGAAAGATTTCTATTCCTTCGCCGTTGAGGTACATGTATTTGCGCGACTGATTAAAGGTTTCTGTCGGCCACGCCGCCGCGGGGAACCGCGTCTGGGCGGCGGGTCCACTCATTCTGGTCAGGACCTCTTCCACGGACAGTATCGACGCTCCGCCGCCAAGGAAATCGGCGCCGATACCAGCTCCGCCACCTTGCGTGAACAGCGTCTGGCCGGCTTTCGCGATCGCGGCATTGCCGCCCACATGATCCGGGTCCGCATTGGTGTCGATCAGGTAACGGACAGGTTCCGCCGTAATCTTCTTGATCGTGGCGACGACGGCATCCGCATTGGTACTGGAGCCGGAATCCACGACCACCACGCCGTCCGCTCCAACCTGGACAGCAATGTTGCCGCCAGCCCCGGCTACCATATAGAAGTTGGGCCGCAGCTGCAGCACCTCGAGACTGGTAGCTGGACCTTGTCTGGCAGCCAGACCAATGACTGAGAAGAAAAGGCAGATTGATATGAGGATTGTTGTCAGGCCGCGAGAACTCATTGCGCGCAATCGTACCGCGATCGTGCGTGGCGAGAAAGGGAAAGGAGCGCAAAAGAGCCTCTTTATCGGCTTCCAAGGACGACATGAAAGCCTCTCTGTCGAGCGGATGAATCTCCGGCGCCTGCAATCGGCAAAATCACCCGGGGCCGGCGAACTCATCGTCCGCTTCCGCCGCTTTATCGAACAGTGGTTCATTACCAATTTCGGACGGTGTCGCTGGAACGTCGCCCGAAGGCGGCAGGGAATCAGTCACATACGGACGATCATCTGGTAAACTGACCGATTACTTCTCATATCGGAGCGTGTATGGACCGCGAACTATTCCGTAACAACATCCTGGAACTCATTCGACGTACTTCAGCGTTTCTCCCACCCGACGTCGAAGGCGTCATTAATCTTCAACGAAAACTTGAAACTGCAGGCTCGAAGGCCGACTTTGCCCTTGAATTGGTCGCTCAGAACATCGGGCTTGCCAAAGCGCGGTCGCTGCCGATTTGCCAGGACACGGGGACGATTGGCTTTTACTTCGAAACCCCGCGCGGCGTCGATCAGCTCGAACTCGAGGAGCTTTGCGGCGATGCCGTGAAGCAAGCGACCGCCAAGGGGTATCTGCGGCAGAACTCCGTCGATAGCGTGGATGGAACCAATACCGGGGACAACCTGGGGCCGGGCAGCCCCGTCTTCCATTGGGAGCAGACCCGTGATGCCAACATGCATGTCCGGTTAATCCTCAAGGGCGGCGGCTGCGAAAACATGAGCGCGCAATACAGCCTGCCCATGGAGATTCAGGGCAAGCGCGCGGATCGAAACCTGGAAGGTGTCCGGGCATGCATTCTCGATGCGATCTGGAAAGCGCAGGGAAAAGGCTGCGGCCCCGGCTTTATCGGCGTCGCGATCGGTGGCGACCGCGCGTCGGGCTATGACTTTGCCAAGCGGCAGTTGTTGCGGAACGTCGAAGATTCCAATTCCGATCCTGCGCTGGCCGAGCTCGAGGCGCGCATCATGAAAGAGGCCAATACGCTGGATATCGGCCCGATGGGTTTTTCGGGAAAATTCACCGTTGGATGTTGCAAGGTTGGCAAACTGAACCGGCTTCCCGCCTCTTTCTTCGTTTCCGTTGCTTACATGTGCTGGGCCTACCGGCGTCGGGGCGTGGTGCTCGATGTGAATGGGAAAGTAGTGGAATGGCTGTATCAGGCACCGCATGAATTTCAAAACACGGAGCCGATGCCGGATCTGACGCTGCCGGCGGCCAATGTGGTGCGGCTGCAGACGCCGTTGCGGGATGCCGACGTCCGGAAACTAAAGGTTGGCGACGTGGTGCTGTTAGATGGCGTTGTATTTACCGGCCGTGATGCCGTTCATAAGTATCTGCATGATGGCGGGGAATTGGACGTCATCAAAAACGGCGTGATCTATCACTGTGGTCCCGTGGTCCTCAAGGACGGCGATCAATATCGCGTGCTGGCTGCCGGGCCGACGACGTCGATCCGGGAAGAACCCTATCAGGCCGATATCATCAAGCGTTTTGGCATCAAAGCCGTGATTGGAAAAGGCGGCATGGGCCCGAAAACGCAGAAGGCATGCCAGGATCACGGCTGCGTGTATCTGCACGGTATCGGAGGCGCCGCCCAGATCTATGCTCAATGCGTGCAGCGCGTGTTGAGCGTCCGGCTCGAGCAGTTCGGCAGCCCGGAGGCCGTCTGGGAACTGGAAGTGAAGAACTTCCCGGCAGTCGTTGCCATCGATGCGCACGGTAACAACCTGCAGCAGGTGGTCACGGATAACTCGCGGGCGCTGCTCGCCGCCGCCCTGTAAAAACGCTGCAGGGGCGGTCTATGACCGCCCGCAATGTCACAATGCGATCGCAGGCGGTCATAGACCGCCCCTGCAGCGCTAGTACTTCAGGACGACGGTGGTGACGAACGCGGTATCGTTCTTTTTTACGCCGGCGTTTGGCGGCCGATTTTTGTAGCTGTCGATGAATTCGACTTTCAGCTGGACGTTTCCGGCTACCGTCGTTGTGATACCTGTCGTGAAATTCGACAGGTAATCACTGAAATCATTTGTTTTCGAAATGGCCGACAGGCTTTCCGTAAAGGTCGCGGCTGACGACAGTTTTCGTTGAAATCGCTCGTCCCCCGTGACGCTTCCGCTTTTCCCGGCGTTTATTCCGGGATTTTTCTCGAGCACCCCGCCACCGCCGCCGTCGAGAATGAACTGAGTCGCATCGGTGTTGACGAATTTGTACCCGAGACCCGCGGTCGGCGCCCAGAAGAAAATGATCTCTTTGAACTGGTCCCTCACATAGTCCAGCTGATCGAAAACGAACATCTGTTTCGACAGGGTGTATTCGTGACGAAGATTGATTGCGGTTCGATCAACACTGAGGACGTCGCTGGTCGTTCCGCGAAGATAACTCGCAGCAGTTTTGATGATGCTCTTGCTCTTTGGGTCCCGGACGAGCGCTCCAGTCAGATTGAAGTTGCGTGTACTCGTGTTGCCGTTCGTGAGAGCGATACCCCCGCCGAAATTGCCTGTGTAAATCCCTGGCGGTGGTTCAGGAGTCGGCGGGGTTTGCGCACGCGCCGTGATTGGTGCTGCAATCAAAAGTAGAACAATTCCAAGGTGTCGCGCAGTCATACGAGGATCCTCCCGGCGATTTGCCGGGTATGACGGTAGCACGCCTGAAGGACAGAGTGTGTCTCTTGCAGTGCGCGGTCTGGGCCCAGCGCTGTCCAGAATAGGGACCAATGTGGCGGTGAGCACAGTCCCCGCCTAACTTAGGCGGGGACTGGCCCACCAGCATCCAAATCAGGTTTGCATCGCAACAACAACATTCAAACCTTTACAAGTCGCCACTGTCAGAAGCTGCCGCTGGCTCCCGCGCCGCCCGAACGGCATTTAATCGGGGCGACATCCGGAATACATTACGTCCGAACTGAAATCCAGGATTTGACCCGCCCGCAGGAAGATTGCGGTCGTGATTTGACCGGCCTGAGTCATGTTCATGCTGTGCGCGCCACCGGCCTCATCGAGCGTCACTGTCGTATTGGGTGGAAGATGCAGATAGGTCACCATCAAAGGACCCGCCACAGATCGGCCGATTCCGGTCTGATAGCTCTGGCGGCTTTGACAACCGGCCGGAGCTACCCGGATATCGGGCAGGTGCGTGACATCGACCCGCGCCGGAATGCCCTCGGGATTGATATTGACCATAGGGGGCACATCTGTCGGATTGATGTTGACGCGCAGATATGCTGCGCCTGTCGAATCCAGTTCGGGCGGCCGTTGCGCATGAGCCACCGCAATAAAGATCAGGGCAAGCAGAATGGCATTCGCTGTCAGGGCGATTTTTGCAGCCTTCGACATAGACACTTTTCCTCCAGCTTCTGTGTCTATTATCAGACAACGGCCCGATGGGAATCGTTTGGAAACAATTCGGGGACGGTTGCCTGAATTATCCAGCCAGGGCGGTACGGATCGCCTGGCCAAAGCGTTGGGAATCCGGGGGGCCTTCGGCAAGAATGATGTTGTTGTGAATGATGAGAGTTTCTTTGACGTACGTCGCGCCGGCTTCCTTCAGGGCTTCGATGGCCTGCGGCAGGAAATACACGGTCGCCTCGCGTCCCGCCAGCAATTTGGCCTTGGCAAGGACCACTGTCGAAAGGCAAATGGCCGCAACGACTTTCCCTGCAGCTGACATTGCAGTGACCAGTTCCTGAAGCTTTTTATCGTTCCAGAAGAACTCCGGCACGGAAGATCCGCCGCACACCACGATGGCTGAATAATCGTCGGCTTTGGCCTCGGCAATCGTGATTTCCGAGTTCGCGACGCCGCCCCTCATCCCCCGGCAGGCGCGAACAGCCGTTGAAGCAACGACGACCTTGGCGCCTTCTTCTTCGAGGAGCCTTTTGGGCTCGAAAAACTCTTCGTCCCGGAACTGAGTATGGGGAATCACCATCAGAACTTTCTTTCCATCCAGTTTCATGCCGGGATTATAGCGTGCAGCCTGATAGAATGTTTAGTGATGATTCACCTGAAGAGCGCCAAAGAAATCGAAATTATGCGAGGCGCGAGTAAAATCGTCGCCGAGATTTTGCTCGAACTTCGAGAGAATTGCCGCGACGGTGCGACGACTGCCGATGTGGACAAAATTGCCGAGGAGTTGACTCTTAAGAAGAAGGCAACGCCTGCGTTCAAGGGATATCGCGGCTTTCCAGCAAGCTTGTGCATTTCCGTAAACGACCAGGTGGTCCATGGTATTCCATCGACCAAACGTACTTTGAGGAACGGCGATATTGTCGGCCTCGACTTCGGCGTCATTTACGACGGTTACTACGGAGATTCCGCCATGACGGTTTCGATCGGTGAGATTTCCCCGGAAGTCGATCGTCTGGTCAAGGTTACCGAACAATGCTTGTATCGCGCGATCGAACAGGCCGTACCCGGAAACTTCATCTCCGACATTTCCGCAGCCGTGCAGAAATTAGCGGATGCCAACAACTACGGCATTGTGCGGGAATTTTGCGGTCACGGGATCGGACGGTCTCTTCATGAAGATCCGCCCGTCCTGAACTACGTCCACAACGGTAAGGGCCCGAAGATCAAGCCCGGTCTGGTTATCGCGATCGAGCCGATGATCAATCTGGGCAGCGACAAAGTTAAAGTCCTGGAAGACGGCTGGACGGTCATTACCGCGGACGGAAAACCCTCCGCTCACTTTGAGCACACCATCGCGATTACGGCGAATGGTCCCGAAATACTGACGAAGGTATAAGCCACAAAAAGGCAGGCCACGGGCGCAGCCAAAGTTCGTCATGAGATGTGAGGAGCGAAGTCCCCGCCTAAGTTAGGCGGGGACTTACCCATTCAACGTCTACCCCAGAATCAACTCGGACAACCCCGAAGTTCGTCGCTTTCTTCCAAAAAACTAAAACTTACAGCCCTGTTACAACAAAAGCACAAAAGAGAAATTCTCTTTTGTGCCTTTTGTGCCTTTGTGGCTGATTTCTTAGTTGCTGTCTCCCGGGCCGTAATATCCGTGACGGTAATTCGCGTTGAGCTTAACGTTGGCAGGGACCCCCGCGGGCGGAACGACTTCGATCCGGACCGAGCGCCATGCGCCGTTATGCGAAGGGTTGGAAGGGAAGTAGCCGAGCGTGTATTGTTCACGCAGATCGCGAGCGACGCGCTCCATATAGAGACGCGCTTCATCGATCGTTTGGGGAAAATAAGCACGGCCTCCGCTGGCTTCGGCGATGCGAATGAGAGCATCTTCGGCTTTCTGGCCGCCAGACTGGCTCAGCAGTCCCACGGGATAAACGGACACGCCGGCGCGCTTCGCCGCCTCGACCGCCTGGCTCAATGTGTACTTGCTGGAGTTGTCGATGCCATCCGTGAAGAGCAGAATGGCCTTTTTCATGTGTTTGGCGGACTCCATATGTCCGAGGGCCAGGATCAGTGCATCGTAGATGGCGGTCTGACCGTAAGGTTTCACTCCTGCCAGCGTCTCTTCGAGTAAAGGAATGCTGTCGGTAAAATCGCGATCCATGCGCGCCGTATCGTCAAAATGCACGATGAAGGTCTCGTCATCGGGATTGCTTTTGCGCACGAATGAAAGAGCCGCCGCGTCGAGGCGTTCCTTACGAGGTTCCATGCTGCGGCTGTTGTCGATCACCAACCCCAGGCTGATCGGCAAATCTTCATGCTTGAAGACGGATATTTTTTGCTCCATCCGGTCTTCAAATATGCGGAAATTGTCTTTTTTAAGATTTCCGATGGGATGATCCTTCTCATCGGTGACATTGACGTGCACCTCGGTGAGATCCACGTTCACATTGAGTTTAAACGTGTCTTCCTGCGCCCATAGGGCGGAAACCAGCAGTACTGGAATGAGCAGCAAACTCTTCATTTTCATCATCATTACTCAATCACCGGGGCATTCTAGCCGAGAGGACACGATGAAAGACAGGCTTTCTTATGCTTTCGCCATTCCAAAATAGACGGCACAATAGCGAGGGAGGTAGCGAATCGGTTTGACAGCTCGAATAATTGAAATACTTTCAGTATTCATAGTAGCAACGATCTCGGCCCTGGGGTACCCCGGCGTTGCCCTGATGATGGGAATCGAATCCGCCTGCATTCCACTGCCATCGGAAATCATCATGCCGTTTTCAGGTTACCTCGTGTACACCGGCCGCTTCAATCTCTTTGCAGTCGCCGTGGCAGGCGCGGTGGGTTGCGTCCTGGGCTCGCTTGTTGCGTACTGGATCGGGATGTACGGTGGACGGCCCTTCATCGAAAAATATGGACGCTACGTCCTGATATCCTTACACGATCTCGACATTGCCGACCGGTGGTTCGAGAAACGAGGCGAACTGATTGTTTTTGCCAGCCGGCTGCTGCCGGTGATTCGGACGTTCATCGCTTTTCCAGCCGGTGTGGCCAGAATGAATTTAGGCCGTTTCACCATTTATACCTTCCTTGGTTCGCTTCCCTGGTGTCTGGCTCTCGCCTATGTCGGGCAGAAACTCGGCGAAGAGTGGGATAAAAGCGACACGCTCAAAACACTCTTTCACCGATTTGATTTTGTGATCGGGCTGACAGTTGTTCTGGCGGGTGCGTGGTGGGTGTGGCGCCACCTGCGCGATTCCAAAGCGTTCGAGTCTTCGAAATGATCTTTGTCCGGTGGCTCGCCATCACCGCCTTCGCGGTTTTCGCTTTCAAACGGAAATCCGTGACGACGTGGATACTTGTGGCGATGGCTGCCGGAGCCGAGATCGGTCACGATTGGCCGAATGCCGCCGTTCAACTTCGGGTGCTCAGCCTGATTTTTTTGAATCTCATCAAGACCATCATCGCGCCGCTGCTGTTTTCGACACTCGTGGTCGGTATCGCCGGGCATTCGAATTTACGTCAGATCGGCCGCATGGGCATCAAGGCGCTGATTTACTTTGAAGTGGTCACGACCCTGGCGCTGCTGATCGGTCTGGCCGCAATCAATATCACTGGTGCTGGCGTGGGCCTCAGCGTTACGAGTCCTGCGGGTGCCGCGAACGCGCCGGCGGCTGCCCCGCAGAGCGCATCGGACATCATCCTGCATGCGTTTCCTGAAAACATTGCTAAAGCGGTTGCGGAAGGTCAAGTGTTGCAGATCGTGGTCTTCAGCATCATTTTCGGAATCGCTCTGGCGATGCTCAGCGAGTCGAAGCGGCGCCCGATCCTTTCGTTCTGCGAAAGCCTGTCCGAAACGATGTTCAAATTCACGAATATCGTCATGACGTTTGCTCCTGTCGGCGTAGGAGCCGCAATGGCGTACACGGTCGGGCACATGGGATTTGGTGTCCTGGCGAACCTGCTTCGGCTGCTGGGGACGATGTATGCAGCGCTTCTGGTTTTTGCCGGATGCGTCCTGCTGCCGATTGCGGTGCTCGCGAAGATTCCGCTTCGTAAGTTTGCGAAAGCCGTTGCTGAACCGGTATCCATCGCGTTTGCCACAACGAGTTCGGAAGCCGCTCTGCCGCGAGCCATGGAGGAAATGGAACGTTTCGGTGTTCCGCGGAAGATCGTGGCGTTCATCATCCCGACGGGTTACAGCTTCAATCTCGATGGCACATCGCTATACCTGTCGCTGGCGTCCATTTTTGTTGCGCAGGCCGCCGGAGTGCAAATGAGTCTCGGCCAGCAGATCGTTATGGTTTTTACCCTCATGCTCACCAGTAAGGGAGTTGCCGGCGTGCCGCGCGCGGCCCTGGTGATTCTGATGGGGACGCTTGCGTCATTTCATCTGCCGCTCGAGCCGGTTTTCATCATCCTGGGAATCGACGAGTTGATGGATATGGGGAGAACGTCAATCAACGTCCTGGGAAATTGTCTGGCAAGCGCAGTGATTGCGCGTTGGGAAGGGGAGTTAGTTCTGGGGACAGACACCGAATTCTAATCTTCATTAATTCGGTGTCTGTCCCCGGAACCCAAAAGTCCGTATAATCAAGCTTTGACGACGGGCGGTTAGCTCAGCTGGGAGAGCGCGGCGTTCGCAACGCCGAGGCCGAGGGTTCGAATCCCTTACCGTCCACTTCCAACTAGCTTGTTTTAATCATCCTTTGAAGGCGAGTCTTTCCATCTCCGACAAATTCCTTAACGTTGTCGAAGACCTCCAGAACTTGCTCGTACCGGTCTGTAATCTGTTCGCGAACGTCGGACTGCAAATCATCCAATTGATCCATCGTCTTTTTAGAAAGCCGACGAAGATCCCGGCGCGTCTGGGCGCCGGTTTTGGGAGCCAGCATCAGCCCGGCAACCGCCCCTATCGCGGCGCCAGTCAAAAAGAATCCAGCTAATTCGGTTTTTGAGAATCCACGCATTGTTCACCTCCGGATATAGTCCCTAAATCAGCATAGCATCAGGTCCAATTTGTGCGAGAATTTGATCCCAACATGCGGAAAACAACCAGTCTCGTACTCCTTCTGGCGCTTTCGGCACTTGCTTATGGGCTGCAGCGGAATACCAGCAAACCGGCAAGCAACTCACCTTTTAACGAGCAGCGCGCCGGCGCGGATTTGCAGACGATCGTCGGTTTTGGGCCACGGCCTGCCGGCAGCGATGCCATCGTAAAAACCCGAAACTATATCGTCGGTGAGCTGGAAAAGGCCGGATTGAAGCCCCAACTCGATGAGTTCGATGCCCGTACTCCCCGCGGCTTCCGCCACATGGTGAATATCCGGGCGATCCGCGCGGGCGCAAAGCCGTCCGTCATCGCCGTAACGGGGCATTACGATACGAAGCTGTTCGATAATCTGCGCTTTGTCGGGGCCAGTGACGGCGGCTCCAGCGCGGCATGGCTGCTGGAGTTTGCCCGCTGTACATCAGGCATGAAACTGCAGAATTCGCTCGAATTTATCTTCTTTGACGGGGAAGAAGCGGTTGTGGAATGGACGGACGACGATAGTGTTTACGGCAGCCGGCACGATGTCGATCGACGCTATCGCGACCGCTCACTGGGCGACCTGAAGGCGCTTATTCTGGTCGACATGATCGGTGACAAAAATCTCAATATCCGCAAGGAAGCGGCGTCCACAGGCTGGCTGAAGGACATCATCTGGAATAAGGCCGAGGCTCTGGGCTATCGAAAAGAATTTCCCAAGGACCAGATGGATATTTCCGACGATCACATCCCTTACTTGAAGGCCAATGTCCCCGCCGTGGACCTCATTGATTTCGATTATCCGTACTGGCACACCGCCGAAGATACGCTCGATAAAGTCAGCGCGCACAGCCTCAAGATTGTGGGGGATGTGGTTTATGCGAGTCTGCCCGAAATCGATCAACGCCTGAAATAAGCCACGGATTGAAATCCGTTTAATCCGTTCAATCCGTGGCTTATCGCTTATTCATCGTCTGTGCGGCGTTTTTTACCGAAAACATAGGCGACAACGACGCCGAGGAGATAGAGACCAACCATCGGCACCATCATCATCATCATGTTCGGGATGTCGGTCGTCGGTGTGATGACAGCCGCAACGACGGCGGACACCAGGATTGCGTACCTCGTGTTCCGGAGCAGGAACGGTCCGCTGACCAGGCCGATGCGTGACAGGACAAAAATGACCGCGGGAATCTCAAAGATCACCGCCAGCCCGAGCTCGACCATGATGAACAGATCGAAGTATTCGCTGGTGTTGATCAGGACGGTGAGCCCCATGTCCTTTTCCCACTGGATCAGGAACTGCAAGGCGAAGGGGAACGCCACAAAGTAACCAAAGAGGCCGCCCAGAACAAACAACAGTGATGAGAAGAAAATAAACGGCAGGGCGTATTTACGCTCGTGCTTGTACAGGCCTGGAGAGATAAACAGCCAGACCTGACCTAAAACAAAAGGTGCGGCCAGGAAGATCGCGGCCATCACCGCCAGTTTCAGTTCGATGTTGAAACCTTCGGTAGGCGTGGACGCGACGAGGGAGCTGACGCCCGCCAGGTTAATCGGACGGGAAACAGCTTTGAAAAGGGACAGAGCAAACCACCAGCACACGCCGAATGCGACAGCAATGGCGATCAGGCTGTTGATGAGGCGTTTACGAAGTTCCTCGAGGTGATCGAGGAACGACATCTGCCCGCGTAGTTCTTGTTCGTCTTGCTCAGGATCTGTCTCGACCGGCATTGTTACACGTGTTCTTTCGGCGTACTGGATTCTGAGGTATGGGCTGGCGCTTCCCGCGGTTCAGTGACGGCCTGCGTGGTGTGATCTTTGGCTTCCGGTTCTGTTGAAGTCTCGAGATGCTTATAGAGGTCCGTCTTGAGGTTCTGGCCCATACTGTGGATGTCTCTTTTGACATCGTTCAGGGGCTGAGCGATGTCTTTAACCTGGTCTTCCCAGTTGGACTTGAGCTCCTCCGTCGCTTTCTTGAACTCTCTTATACCCTTGCCCAGGGATTTCCCCAGTTCCGGCAGCTTCTTAGGTCCGAAAACCAAGAGCGCAATGACAAAGATCATCAACATTTCCGAGAAGCCAAGCTGACCCATAATCCTCCTAAACGTCTGCTCATCATAGCAAAACTCTCGAGCGGGCAGGGCAGTTAAAATGGCAATTCCGGGGCCCGACGGAGGATTTGTCTCAACGACACCATTTTTCAACCGTCTTAACCTCTAGCGCGCATCTGTTATACTGTTGCGACTGCTTCTTTAAGACGAAAGGGAGATCACTAAATGAGATTTAGACCGTCGCGTGCGATCTTTTTCCTGGTCCTGGTGCTGATGGTTTCAGCAATCCTTGGCGGGTTATTCGGGGGCCAGGTCCGAGCGACGACAAAAGGTGAGGAAGATGCCGACACGGCGGTGAAGCACTTCACAACTATCCTTGGCCTTGTCGAAGACAATTACGCCACTGACGTCGATTCCGATAAGGCGGTGTATGGTGCCATCGACGGCATGTTGCGCACGCTGGATCCGCACTCGAAATTTTTTGATCCCAAGGCATTTACATCGCTGCGTGAAGATCAGCGCGGCAAGTACTATGGATTGGGAATTACGGTAACCGTTCGCTTCGGCAAGGTAACGGTCGTCTCTCCTCCATTTGCCGGTTCCCCGGCCGAAAAGGTTGGCTTGCGCGTTGGTGATGTGATCAGCCAGGTCAACGGCGAGTCCACCACCGGCATGGACTTGAATGAAGTTGTTTCGAAGTTGAAAGGGCCGCGCGGTACGTCGGTCAAAATCAAAGTCCTCCGTCCCGGTGTGGACGAGGCGATCGAGATGAATCCGCTTCGCGACGAAATTGCCAAATACACGATCAACACCGTGTTCCTGGTTCGTCCACACGTCGGATACATCAAGCTCGAGAGCTTCGCTGAGACAACGGGGCAGGAACTGCGCGACGCGCTGAAAAAGCTTCGCGACGAATCGAAGAAATCCGACGGCAAAGATCTCGAAGGCGTCGTATTCGATCTGCGCGGCAATCCGGGCGGACTGCTTCAGGAAGCCATCGAAGTTTGCGAAACCTTCTTGCAGAAGGGCCAGTTGATTGTTGAAACGAAAGGCCGGACGCGCGGTTCCAACAAGCCGTACGCGTCGCAAAAATTAAACAGCGACAACACATTCCCGTTAGTGGTTTTGATTAATCCGTCGAGCGCCAGCGCTTCGGAAATCGTGGCGGGAGCACTGCAGGATCATGACCGTGCTTTGATCGTCGGGCAGACGAGCTTCGGCAAAGGCCTGGTTCAATCCGTATATCCGCTGAGCAAGAACGCCGGACTCGCGCTGACGACACAAAAGTGGTACACGCCCAGCGGTCGTCTGATCCAGCGCGATTATTCGCAGATTTCACAGTTCGATTATTACAACCATCGCGAAACGACGCCGCCGAAGAAGGACGACATCAAGCATTCCGATATCGGCCGTGTGGTTTATGGCGGCGGCGGCATCACACCGGATTACATCGTCGAAGAGCCCAAGATTAACGACTTCCAGACGAATCTGGCCGCGAAGTACGGCGTTTACACGTTTGTCCGGGACTTCCTGGCCAAGAATCCGTCGATCGATACGTCGAGCTTCCAGATTTCGGATGCGATGATCGAGCAGTTCAAGCAACACATCACGAAACGTGGAATTCAGTTCACGGAAAAAGATTTCCAGGACAACCGCGACTACATCAAGCGCGCACTCAAGTACGAAATCTATTACAACCGCTTTGGTGTGGCTGATGCCAGCCGGGTCCTTCTCGAAGGCGATCCGCAGCTGAACAAAGCGCTCGACCTGATTCCCGAGGCTAAAGACCTCGCCAGCAAAGCGCGCCGGCAAGTTGCCGAGAAGCGATAGGCTGTAAGCTGATAAACGCGGGCTAAAGCCCGCGACTACATGAATGCATCGAAATGATGCAAGATGTGGTCGCGGTTTTTAGCCCGCGTTCGCGTTAAGGACTTCATGCAATCCATTCCAGTTCGCCTGACGCACACATCCTATGACATCCTCGTCGGTGCAGGCGTATTCGCCAACCTCGAACAACACCTTGAAACTGCGGGCCTCAAGCCGCCGTTTCTAATTGTTTCCCAGCCTCGGATCTTCAAAGCCGTCGGTCAGCCCCTGAAAAAGAAATTTCCCGTCACTCTGATTCCGGATGGCGAGCGGGCAAAGACCTTCGCCACCGTGTCACGCCTTCTGGACCGCATGGTGGACCGCAAACTGACGCGGCAATCGACGGTGATCGCGGTGGGCGGCGGGGTTGTTGGAGATGTGGCGGGTTTCGCGGCTTCGATCTATTTGCGCGGTATTCCGGTCGTCCAGGTGCCGACGACCTTGCTTGCCCAGGTGGATTCCAGTATCGGCGGCAAGACGGGTGTCAATCACCGCGCTGGAAAAAATCTCATCGGCACGTTCTACCAGCCTCGACTTGTGATCTCCGATCCGCTGGTGCTGAAAACATTGCCCGAGCGCGAATATACCAGCGGGCTTTACGAAGCGCTTAAATACGGGATCATCCGCGATCCGGACCTGTTCGAGGACTTCGAACGGAACACGGCGGCGTTTTTGAAACGTGATCCGCTGGCTGTCGAACGCCTCGTCGGGCGCTGTGCTGCGATAAAGGCCGATGTCGTGATGAACGACGAGAAGGAAGGCGATCTGCGCCGCATATTGAACTTCGGCCATACCGTGGGACATGGGTTGGAGGCCGCCGCCAGATATACCCGTATCAAACACGGTGAAGCCGTCGGGTACGGAATGATCGCTGCCGCGCGCATTGGCTGCGCGCTCGATAAATTACCTGAACAAGGCCGGGCGAGAATTGAAAACACTATCGGAGGAGTGGGACGTTTGCCGTACCTTAATGGAGTGAACGCAAGGGATGTCCTTCAGGCACTGCAGCACGACAAGAAAATCCGCGATGGAGCCGTTCATTTCGTTTTGCCGCTAGCAATCGGACAGGTGGAAATCACTCCAAATGTTCCGTTCGAGTTGGTGCGTGATGTGGTAAAGAACATCATTCATGAGCGGCAGCGCTAAGCTCGAAACAGAGTACTCCGGACCGGACAGTCGTCGTGTTCAGGAAATGTTCGCGGCGATTGCACATCGATACGACTTTCTCAATCATTTCCTTTCGGCATCTATCGATCGTCATTGGCGGCAGGTTGCCGTCGCGAAAGTTCGGGACCTGCTCGGGGGCTCGCGCCCGCGCCTTTGTCTGGATTGTTGCTCAGGGACTGGAGATCTTGCCGTCGCCCTTTGGCGCGGCCTCGATTGCCCGGTGATCGCATCGGATTTTTGTCATCCGATGCTGACGCGGGCATTGGACAAATGCAGGCAGTTGCCTGTCCGAAACGTCGAGGCCGACGCTTTGAATCTTCCATTTCCCGATAACAGCTTCGACGCGCTGACGATCGCGTTTGGTTTACGCAACCTCCAGGATCCCCGGCGCGGGCTCCGTGAAATGCGTCGAGTGATCCGGCCGGGCGGGGCATTGGTTATACTCGAGTTTTCGAAACCAACGCTACCTGTATTGGCGTCCTTGTTCAATTTCTACTTCCGTCACATTCTGCCGAGAATAGGCGCCGTGGTTTCCGGCGATAAAAAGGCATACCAGTACTTGCCGAATTCTGTCCGGCAGTTTCCTGCCCAGACAGAACTGGCCGAATGGCTCCGAACCGTAGATTTCGATGACGTTTCCTTTAAGAATCTGAGCGGCGGGATCGCGGCGCTGCATTGGGGCAGAAAACCACTGTAAGCGCGGTCTGATGACCAGACGTGTCCAAGACAGAATGGATGGGGAGCCGCAAAGTGGTGCCCGTAGAGATTTTGAATGTAGTGGATGCGATGTAAACCTGTTCCTGGCTGTAACACTGGTGGGCCACTCCCCGCCTAAGTTAGGCGGGGTGCCTTCGCGCAGCGAAGGCGGGGCGGTCTGTTCAAAGATGCGTAGCGACCTTATAGATTTCCGCGAAGCGCTCCTTATTAAGCGGTGCGCTACGCGGAAATTCATAAGGAGCCGCTTCGCGGGATTTTGAACAGGTATTTCGGCTTCGCCCTGTCGGGCTCGCGCTCCGCCCCGCCCCAGCCCTCGCTTCGCGAAGGGCATCCCCGCCTAACTCAGGCTGGGACTGGGCTCACCGCTGCATTGGTCCTTATTTTGGACACGTATGGTCTATGACCGCGCCTACAGAAAACCCTATTCCAGTTCGTATTCCCTGACCTTATTCAAGAGCGTTTTGTACGACACCTCCAGCATTTCTGCGGCGTGTGTCTTGTTCCAATTGCTCAGATCCAGAGCCTGCTTGATCTTGACCTTCTCGGCGGCGCGGCTTGCCCGTCCGGACACGTCGGTAAGGGACCCGGTCAGATCCAGGAATTGCACGAAGTCATCCGTACGCCGCCGCGCCTGAAACGCAAAATTCAGATCAGCGGCGCGAATGACCTTTCCGTCGGACAGGATAACCGCCCGCTCGATCGTGTTTTGCAACTCACGAACATTACCCGGCCACGAGTACTCTTCGAGGGAGCGGGCAGCTTCCGGGCTCAGTTCCAATCCCTGCCGGTGTAATTCTCTGGAGAATTTATCGACGAAGAATTGTCCGAGAAGGCGCACGTCGGAGAGGCGTTCGCGGAGCGGCGGAATTTGAATCGGAATGACTGACAGCCGGAAGAAGAGATCTTCGCGAAACTCCCTTTTTTCGACAAGGTCCTGAAGGTCCCGATTGGTGGCGGCAATCACCCGCGTGTTGACGCGAATGGTTTCCAGGCCGCCGATCCGCTCGAAAGATTGTTCTTCGATAACGCGAAGAACCTTCGCTTGAACGGAGATATGCAACTCGCCGATTTCATCGAGGAACATCGTTCCCTGATCCGCGACTTCGAATTTCCCGATCTTTCTGGCGAAGGCGCCGGTATAGGAGCCCTTTTCATGTCCGAAAAGTTCGTTCTCGATCAAAGTGTGAGGGATGGCAGCGCAATTAACGGTGACGAACGGCTTGTCTCGCCTGGAACTTAATTGGTGAATGGCTCTGGAAAAGACTTCTTTTCCTGTTCCGCTCTCTCCGGTAAGGAGAACGGTTGCATCCGTGGGTGCGACCCGCTGTATGGCCTGGCTGACACTTTGAATAGCCGGGCTATCACCGATGATTTTGGGGATTCCATATGCCCGCTGAAATTCTTCCTTCAACAAAATGTTCTCTATGAGCAGGCGCCTCTGGACGAGAGCGCGATCGATGAGCAACATCAGATGCGAGACATCTATAGGTTTCGGGACGAAATCGAAAGCGCCCTGCTTCATGGCGTCGACGGCCTCCTCGATTGTTCCATAGGCAGTCATCAACAATACGGGAATCGTCGGATCGATTTCTTTTTGAATCTTCAGGATTTCGAGACCGGAGAGAGTGGGCAGGCGTAAGTCTGTAATCACGAGTTGGTAAGGTTGTTTCCGGATCTTTTCCGCAGCAACGTCGCCGTCGGCCGCTTCGTCAACGGTGTATCCGGCTTTCTGAATCGCTGTCGAGAGCATTTTCCTCAGGCTGTCTTTATCTTCAACAAGAAGGATCTTCAATGGCTCGAACCTCATGCTCGCTTGTTATTCGACGGAGCGTATTCTCACATTTCTGGGAACGGTCCGCAATGCGAGTGAATAGCTGGCCAGATGGCCATTCGAAAGCACGCCTGTAGTTTGCACCGTCAAACGAATGTCGATTCGTGCAATCAAGGTTCGATCGGGAAGCGCTGGAGGCAGGAGATTATCCGCGGCATCGTAATAGGTAAGCGTCAGCGCCGTAACACTCCTGCCAATTTCGTTCGAGGCATTCCACGTTGGAGTCGCCGGATTACTGAAGTCGTTGGCCGTCGCCCGGCGCATGCTGCCGGCGTTCAGGTAAATAGAAACGGCTTCTTCAAGGGACAGCGTGGGTGCTGCTGTGAAATGGATTGTCGTGCCATTGCCGCCTATCTGCTGGGGGATGAACGTTACAGTTGTCGAGGTGACGGAGAGCACTTGCGCCCGTGTCCATCCCCATCCGTTCATCGAAGGGCCCCATATGTAAACGTACTTGCCGGCAGTGACACCTGTCGAATCTGCGACGCTCAATGTCCGAAGGGCGCCGATGGAAAGGTCGATCGGTACAAGTGTGGTCACTACCGTATCGACGTTCGATAAGCCGGCCCGGAAATCAATTCGGGTTGCCGTCGAGGTCGCGAGAAAAATCGCCGTCGCTTCAGATGCAGGAGATCCATCAAAGGTGGCGGCGAAGATGGGAACGCCCTGACCCGCCATCCGGATTTCATCCGCAATCTGTGAGATCACGACCCGCGCCGTCTGTTGCATTTCCATGATGAGATTCTGATCACGAATAACACGTTCGTTTTCGCGGAAAAGCTGGAAGGTCATCGCCCCGGCTGCAAGGACGATTAGTAACGCGATGAGGAGTTCAATGAGGGAAAATCCGCGTCCCGTGGTTTTCATCAGAACACCGGGCTGATCATAGTTGTCGCCTTGATCAATTCCATCTGGCGACGAGTGAGAGGATTGCTCGCGGCATACACCGTTATCGTCACGAGTCGAGGCGGATTCGGGCCGATGTGCCAGGTGCGAAAGTAGGTGTCGTCCAGCGTGACCTGATCGGCGCCGTCCGAGGGCGAGGCCGTCCACTTCAATTCCTCCATTTTGTCGTAGGCGAGCGCGGTGGCAACAGCCATCTGGCGGTTGCTGATATTCGCCCGGACAGCGAATGAGAAGATCGCAGCAACAGCCACGAGGCCGCACGCGACGATCGTGGCGGTGATCAGAGCTTCGATTAACGTAAATCCGCGGTTCATTGGCATGAGAAAGCAGGGGGAAGGAGCGGGGCAGAAGAATAGTGCGGTCATGCCATGAAGAAATCAAGATCTGGTTAGGCGGGGTCTGCGACCGCGGGTGTTCAGCTGATTCTGAATAGGGCGCGCGGTCACACACCACAACTGTAGGGTGTGTTCATAGTCCCCGCCTAACTTAGGCGGGGACTGGGCTACCAGCGTACAGCCAGCTCTATCTCGCATCCACAACATTCAAACCTTTACAAGCCTTGACTCTGCAGCTCCGTCCAACCTGTTTTGGACACTTGTCATAGACCACGCCTGCAACTTGCGGAGTTCTACTGGGGCAATGTCACCGTGAACTTGGTTCCTTTGCCGGGCGCACTGCGGAGTTCGATCCGGCCGTTGTGAGCGAGAACGATCTTTTGCACGAGGGCCAGGCCGAGCCCGGTTCCATGAGGTTTTGTCGTAAAGAATGGGATGAAGACTTTTGCGGCGATGTCGTCCGGCATGCCATGGCCGTTGTCTTGAATGACGATCCGGACGGCTCGCCCCTTCAAGGCGTCGACGGAAACCTGAATGACGCCATTCCGGTCGAGGGCTTCGGCCGCATTGATCAACAGGTTCAAAAACGATTGGCGCATCAGAGTGGGGTCGCACGGAACAACCACCTTGCCGGACGAGTTGAAGCGAACCTCGTAGTTGCCCGGTCGCAGATTCTTCATGTCCGCGATCGTATTCGAAAGAAGTTCTGCCAGATCCACTTCGTCGATCGATGCCATGACCGGCCGCGCAAAATTCAGAAAATCGGTGACCATGTGCGACAAGGCCAGCGACTCCTTGTGGATTTCGCGCGCATACCCCTGCAGTGTGGCGACGTCAGTTTCGGCGGTCGACATCTGAGCGTATCCGACGATGGTCGCCAGCGAATTCTTGAATTCATGCGCGATCCCCGCCGACATTTCACCCAGAGCCGCGAAGTTCTCCTTCAGTTTGATTCGATTATGGAGTTCGACAATCTCGGTGAGATCCGAGAGCAGGCAGATGGCTCCCTCGATCGAGCCGGTTTCGCTCGTAATCGGCGACAGGTTGATACCGATCCGTTTGTCCACATCGGTGCGAATGGGGGCATTAAATTCAATCCGTGTGAAGACCTCCCCCGAATTCAGACAGCGGTCGACCAGATCCTGCAATGCCTGTGACTCTCGAACCAGATCGCAGAAACGTGAGCTTCGGCCCAGACTCCCTTCGAAAATTCTTTCGCTCGCCGGGTTGTGAGCGACGATATTGCCGTTGCGGTCCACCACGATAAGGCCGCTCGGCATTCTGGAGGTAATGTGATCACTGAGAAGGAGGATGTCCATTTTACTCTATGCGGGCGGCCGGATCAGGTGGTCCACGTACCAGCGGACGAGGTCTTCTCCGTATAGAACCGCCACAATGCCTGCGAAGCTGAGAAATGTTCCAAACGGCAGTTCATACTCACGCGTTTTATCGGCCAACTTGATGAAAATCAGTCCGATGACGGAACCGGCCAGGGAGCCCAACATGATCGTCAGCAGGGCCAGGGGAGCGCCGAGGAAGGCCCCGACCATCGCCATCATTTTCACATCACCGAACCCCATCCCTTCTATTCCTCTCAGCCGAAGATAGGCTTCAGCGACGCCCCACAATAGTCCTCCGCCAATGATTGCCCCCAACAGGCTGGCTGCGAGCGCAAGCAGATGGGGGTTGGCTCCGTCGATTCCGGCGGCGTGAAAAAGCCGGGCGGTCAGCGGACTCGGCTGAGCCAGATAGGCGGTGATCAACATGCCGATCCAGATTCCATTCAACGTGATTACATCGGGAAGGATGCGATGATCGAGATCGATAAATGCGAGCACGATCAAGGCACAGGAGAACGCGAAGAAGATTCCCCATTCCAGCGTCAGTCCGAATTTCAGATATAAAAGCACGCTGACCAGGCCGGTTATCGCTTCGATGAACGGATACCGTGCGGAAAACTGCTTTCCGCAACGGCGGCAGCGGCCTTGCAAAATGAGATAGCTGACGACTGGAATGTTGTCGTACCACGAAACAAGCTGCTTGCATTGGGGGCAGTGGGATCGTGGTCGGCTGACCGACATGCCTTGAGGAAGGCGCAGAATAACAACATTCAGAAAACTGCCAATGACCAGTCCGAGTACCAGCGCTAAAGCGACTTCCATACCAGTTAGCGCAGTATACGGAACTCCCTCTTGAAAACATAGCGAGCGCCCATGTATGCGATCGCTGCTCCTCGCCATCCATCGAGGAAGCCTGCCTGCAAGACGAAGCTTTTAAGGAATGTCAGAGGCGGCGCCAGGGTCAGCTTCAGAAGGTTGCTCCGGCGTCCCTTCGATTGCGCTCCTTTTGCTGCCAGTTCGGTGTACCGTTCAATTCGGCTTTCGTGGTCCGCCCAGTCCCGGTAAGGGAAGTGAAACAGATCGCCGTTGAATTTACCGGACGACCCATGGACCTCCAGGCTTTCGTGAACAAAATCGCCCTTCCATCGGCAATGACTGCGATCATACAGCCGTAGTTTGCGGTCCGGATACCATCCCGAATGGTTGATCCACCTGCCGAGATAAAAAGCTCGTCTGGGCATCGAATAGGCGACCAGGCTCGCTGACCCGGATTGTTTCCAGGCTGTGATCTCGGTGGAGAGTTCGATGCTCACCCTCTCATCCGCATCGATACTGAAAATCCAGTCGTTGGCCGCCTGTGCCGCGGTAAAGTTCTTCTGGCTGGAATAGCCTTCCCATGGCCGGTTGATGATCCGTGCCCCTTTTGCCCGGGCGATCGCACAGGTTTGATCGGTGCTCCCTGAATCCACGACGATCACTTCGTCGCAGCATGAGAGGCTCGCGATGGCTTCGCCGATGCGCGCCTCTTCGTTGAACGTGATGATCGTTGCTGTAATCTTTCGCATCCTTCCCTGTTTATCCGAATTGATTGTTCGGCACGACATAGAAATCGGGTAAGTCCCCGCCTAAGTTAGGCGGGGATTGGACTCCCTCACATCCACATCAAGATATTTGGCCACCCCGCACACGTCCTTTCGCTGTTTGGTTGCGGCGCAGCCGCGCTGTGCCTTTTGTGGTTTCCGCCCCCTTTGGTGAACGGCGCGCGTTCATTATAGTGAAGCCTTTTGCCTGTGCTATAACCGATCGGATGCGGAACCTCAAGCTCACCCTCGCCTACGACGGCACCGGGTTCCATGGTTGGCAGATTCAACCGCAGTTGAGAACGGTCCAAGGCGAGTTGCAACAGACCCTGCAAAAGCTTTTCAATCACGAACTCAATGTGACGGGATCGGGACGAACTGATGCGGGAGTTCATGCGCATGGCCAGGTGGCGAACGTCCAGACGATCCGGAGTATGGACACGGACGCCGTTTTGAGAGGGGCGAACGCGCTCTTGCCGGAGGAAATCCGGGTGCTGTCGGTCGAGGAAGTGAGCCTCGAGTTCCACGCCAGGCGGTCCGCCCGCGCCAAAACATACGAGTATCACCTGTGGCGGCCTGCCATCGTCAGTCCCTTTCACGGTCGATACGTGTATGCCTTTCGCTATCCGCTGGATGGCGAGCGTATGGATAAAGGAAGTGAATACTTTACCGGTACCCACGATTTCACGTCCTTTTGTGCTGCTGCGACTGAGGTCGAGGATCGAACGCGCACTGTTTTTGAGGCTTCGTGGGAGCGCGGGGACAGGACCTGGGTTTTTCGCATCAGAGGGAACGGGTTCCTTCAGTACATGGTGCGAACGATTGCCGGAACCCTGCTGGAGATCGGGCAGGGGCGGCTGCCGCCGGAAAAGATTATGGACATTTTTGCCGCGCGGGACCGTCGGCTTGCCGGGCCTTCATTGCCTGCACGAGGCTTACATCTGATCAATGTGGAATATTAGTGGGTGAGGACAAAGGAGACAAAGGCACAACGGTGAAGAACTTTGTATTGCAAACCTAAATTGCCTGCATGTTAAGATCGAACGGTATGGACCTTCTGCAGCAGATCGACCAGGGCGCTTTGCCGGAACATATCGCCATCATCATGGACGGTAATGGTCGATGGGCGCG
Organism: uncultured Acidobacteriota bacterium; assembly: GCA_963738025.1. Lineage (GTDB taxonomy): Bacteria > Acidobacteriota > Terriglobia > 20CM-2-55-15 > 20CM-2-55-15 > 20CM-2-55-15. The sequence goes on from CAVTWA010000011.1 coordinate 380,198, forward strand.
AAAGCGTGGTTTACCACGGGTCGCGGGGCATCGCGCAGGCATCAATGCGGTGCGCGAAGTGATCGAGGGATCGGCGGAATTAGGTATCAAAGTTCTGACTTTGTATGCATTTTCCGTCGAAAACTGGAAAAGGCCGCACAGCGAAGTAGCCACGCTGATGCAGCTCCTGAAGGAATATCTCAACAGAGAGCTCGATAACATCCATAAGAACAATATCCGCTTCGGCACCATCGGCCGAACGGACGAACTCGATGCCTCCGTTCAGAAGCAACTCGAGAAGGCGACCATTCACACGCAGAACAATACCGGAATGGTCTTCAATGTCGCGTTGAACTATGGCGGGCGTGCGGAGATCGTCGATGCCGTGAACCGGCTTCTTCGCAACGGCGGTAAAGAGGCGGCGGCCAATGGCGGAATTTCAGAAGACGACTTTGCACGGTATCTCTACACGGCGGGGCAGCCGGATCCGGATCTGCTGATACGGACCAGTGGGGAACTGCGTGTCAGCAATTTTCTGCTCTGGCAGATTGCATATGCCGAAATCTGGGTCACCGAAACGCTGTGGCCCGACTTCGACAGGCAGCACCTTTACGAAGCGATCGTCGCGTTTCAGAAACGCGAACGGCGTTACGGCGGTTTGCAGCCCCAGTTTGTCCGTTCCACATGACGCGAATCTGTTAATGAAGCGTGTCCTGACGGCGGCAGTCGCAATCCCGATCGTTCTACTGCTCACAATCTATTCTCCTCAGTGGCTTTTTGCCGGTGTGCTCGGCCTGGTTGCTGCGCTTGGCGCCAACGAATTCCTGTCGCTTGGAGCCACCAGGGGATTAGGCCGTCCGCAAAAGTGGTTTCTCGCTCTGCCGATGCTGGTGACGCTTTCGTTCCTGCAGGACCCGGCCTGGATCGTTGGCGCTGTGATGATTTCCGCTCTCGTGTTGATGACTACGACGGTTTTCAGCTCTTCAATTGAAACCGCCCTGGGACGAGTGGCTATCGCGCTCAGCAGTCTGGTCTATTGTTCCGTTTCGCTGGGATTTCTCATTCTGATGCGGCGGCAGGCCGTGCTGATGTTATTCGCGATCATCTGGGTCGGTGATTCCGCGGCGTATTACGGCGGCCGGGCGTTCGGAAAACATTTGCTGGCGCCTCGAGTCAGTCCGAAAAAGACGGTCGAAGGCGCCATTGCTGGACTCCTGGGCAGCATCCTTGCTGGAGTGATTGCCGGTAAATGGTTCCTGCCGCAGGACTGGATGAACCTGATCGTTTTGTCGGCCGTAACGGCGATTGCCGGCCAGATTGGCGATCTTGCGGAGTCCACCTTGAAGCGGAGCGCGGGTGTGAAGGATTCCTCTTCAATTCTTCCCGGTCATGGCGGCATACTGGACCGGCTGGACAGTCTTTTTTTCGCAGCGCCTGTCTTCTACTGGTTATTGAACGCATGAAGAAACTCGCCGTTATCGGATCCACCGGTTCAATCGGACAGAACACGTTGCGTGTTGTTGCGCATTTGCCGGAGCGCTTCAAGATTTTCGCCTTGGCGGCCAGTTCATCCGTCGATCTCCTGGCCGAACAAACCGCCGTCTTTCGTCCTTCGGTCGTGGGGATAATCGACAGAACACGCGTCGATGGATTCCGCAAACGTTGTCGTGAGTTGAACGTTCCGCTGCCGGAAGTGGTCGCAGGGCCCGAAGGACTGCGCCAGATTGCTTCGGCGGCTGAAGTCGATATTGTCGTCTCAGCTGCCGTTGGCGCTGCTGGTCTGGGCCCGACATACAGTGCGGTTGCTGCGGGCAAGACGGTAGCGCTTGCAAATAAGGAAGCAATGGTTCTTGCCGGCGAATTGCTTCGGCAAACCGCCGAGAAGAGTGGCGCGAAGATCATACCGATCGACAGCGAACACTGCGCCATCGACCAGTGCCTCCGTTCGGGGCAGCGCAGCGAAGTAAGGCGCCTGATCCTGACGGCATCGGGCGGTCCCTTTCGCGAGACTCCGGTGGAAGAGTTTGCCCGGCTCACTCCCGAACAGGCGCTGAAGCATCCGACCTGGCAAATGGGAAAACGAATTACTGTCGATTCGGCGACACTGATGAACAAGGGGCTCGAGGTTATCGAAGCACGGTGGCTTTTTGACATCGGTCCTGAAAAAATCGATATCGTTGTACATCCTCAATCGATCATCCATTCGATGGTCGAGTTTGTGGACGGTTCGATAGTAGCCCAGCTGGGGACCGCCGATATGAGGCAACCGATTCAATACGCCCTGACCTATCCTGAAAGACTCAAAACGCCCGTTGCGCCACTCGACTGGACGGCCGTGTCGCGATTCGATTTTTCACTCCCGGATCGGCAAAAATTTCCATGCATCGGGTTGGCCTACGACGCGATCCGTATGGGCGGTACGGCTCCCGCGGTGGTGAATGCCGCGGATGAGGTTGTGGTTGACGGCTTTTTGGATAGAAAGATTCCATTTTCTGACATCCCGAATGTCATAGGAGCCACACTCGGGGCCCATCGTCTACACGCCGCGGACCGCGTGGAATCCATTCTAGAAGCGGATGCTTGGGCCCGCGAACACGCGCGTCGCATGATGGCGTAATCGGAAAGGTCTCCCACGTGCACCGTGCTAGAATGACGGTAGTGTCTAAATTGCAGGTATATCATGCTCGGTAACGCTGGATTAAGCATTGTCATCGCGCTCCTGATTCTGGGAGTGATCATCGTTATTCACGAACTCGGTCATTTCCTGGTCGCGAAATTCTTCAAAATCAAGGTCGAAACGTTCTCGGTCGGTTTTGGGCCGCGATTGATCGGATTTCGTAAGGGCGACACCGATTACAGGATCAGCGCATTCCCACTCGGCGGTTACGTCAAAATGGCCGGCGAAACCCCGATGGATGAGATCAAAGGCCTGGAGAACGAATTCCTCTCCAAGCCGAAGTGGCAGCGTTTCCTGGTTGCCTCCGCCGGGCCGGCAATGAATGTAATCCTTGCGGTGGGACTCATCACGGGTCTCTACATTTATGGAACGGACGTTCCGGAATTTTTAATCGGGCAGGCCGTCATCAATGTCGTCGAGCCAGGGTCGCCTGCGGATCGAGCCGGAATTAAACCGGGCGATCAAATCGCGTCATTCGACGGAAAAGACAACCCGGATTGGCAGGATGTCCAGAACACCGTCCTGACGAGTCCCGGACGCGCTCTGCCGATTGTTGTGGACCGGAATGGAAAGAAACTGGAATTTACCATCACGCCCGAGCGTAAGGGTCGCGAAGAAGCGGGCGATGTGGGTATGTTTCCGGTCATCCGCACGATCGTGCAGGACGTTCAGGCCAATTCGCCGGCGGCGAAAGCCGGTGTCAAATCAGGCGACGAAATTATTCGAGTGAATGGCGTTGATCTCCGGACGAGCGGTCGAACGCTGCAACAGACCATTCAGCAGATGCCGGAAAAGACTTTTCCGATCACGGTCGTTCGTGGACAGAACCTGCCTCAGACGGTCAGTCCCGCGCCGGAGCGCTCGACGGGAATTGTGGCCACGGTCTGGAACGGAGTCCTCCACCTTTTCGGAAGGAATAAGGCTGCGGCGGATGCCGTGTCGCCAGCATTAGGCAATGCAGGAAATGCCGGAGATACGGTGGTTTCCCAACCGCCCCGCGAAATCGAACTCCAGGTTTCGCCCGAGCTGCGTGAAGGGCGCAAGATGATCGGTATCGGCATTCAGTTCCCCAGCGTCCACGTCAAGCTGGGCGCCGTGGATGCATTCAAGAAGTCGATCCAGAGCAATAAAGAGAACGCGGTTTTGATCTTCCAGGTTATCGGCCGGCTCCTGCGTCGTGAAGCCTCATTGAAGCAACTGGACGGTCCTGTGGGAATCGTCGCCGTCTCCGGCCAGGCCTATCAGGCCGGTTTTGCGACCCTGCTGACATTTATGGCCCTGATCAGCTTGAATCTGGGCGTACTTAACATTCTCCCGATACCCATTCTGGACGGCGGCGTGATTTTACTGCTGGTTATCGAATCGCTCATGGGCCGTGATCTCAGCCTTCGGATGAAAGAGCGCATCGTTCAGGCGAGTTTCGTTTTTCTCCTGATGCTGACGGTGATCGTTCTTTATAACGACGTCGTCAAGCTGCTGCCTCCAACACAGCCCACTCCATAGAATATGAAAGTCCTTGCGCCGGAGCTGCAGGTATTCATGGAATACCTGCAGGGCCGGAAACTCAAGCTGACGCCGCACCGTCAGCTGATCCTCGATGTGTTTCTCAATCACGAAGGACATCGAAGCGTGGAAGACATCTATCGCGTCGTCCGTAAACATGATCCGCGGGTCGGATACACGACGGTGTATCGCACGATGAAAATCCTGCTGGATTGCGGCCTCGCTCGTGAAATTGATCTTGCCGACGGAATCACGCGTTACGAGCACCTCTACAATCACGAACATCACGACCATATGGTGTGCATGCAGTGTGGAAGATCGATCGAGTTCTATGAACCCGAAATCGAGGCGCTGCAGGACGAGGCATCGGAGCAGCTGGGATTTAAAGTTCTCGACCACAAACTGCAGATTTACGGCTTATGCCGCGAGTGCCGGAAGCAAGGTTAAGCCACGAATTTAACGAATTGAATTCGTTAAATTCGTTTAATTCGTGGCTAATTCAACCGCTAAGGCAAGAGCCCTCTTCATAGCTGCAGGATCCGCTACACCTTTTCCGGCAATAGCGAACGCGGTTCCATGATCAGGCGAGGTGCGGACGTAAGGCAAACCGAGAGTGACGTTCGTCGCCTCGGAATGCGCGATCAGTTTTATCGGAATCAGGCCCTGGTCGTGATAGGGCGCGATCACGACGTCAAACTCACCGGTGTGGGCGCGGTAATAAAGACTGTCGGCCGAATGCGGGCCTGAAACGTCAATGCCTTCTTCCGCGCATTGGCGGACGGCCGGCGCCAGAACATCGATGTCCTCACGGCCAAACATGCCACCCTCGCCTGCGTGCGGATTAATCGCCGCAACAGCGATTCGTTGATGCGGCAGTTGCCGGTTCACGAAGCGAATCAGCTGTACGTAACGTTGTGTGGTGAGTTGGGCGAGGGCTTCCCGCAAAGACACGTGGATGGTTGCCAGCACGACTTTGAACGTCGCGGCGAAAAATGCCATTGCGTATTCGCGAACACCTGCCGCTTCCGCTAAGAAGTCCGTCTGCCCATGAAAATTGGCGCCGATGGCTTCTTTATTGACGGGCGCGGTGACGATCGCGTGGATCTTACCGGAGAGGGCATCGGCGCTGGCAGCTTGTAAATAAGCCAGCGCCCGCGCGCCTGCTTGAGGACTGAACTTTCCCCATTCGATAGCGGATGTGTCGCCGCGAAAATCGCGCAAGAACAGGACAGGATCGTCAGTGACCTCGTCCACTGTTTCGATCCAACGGCACGGTAGCTCCGGATGGAAAAGTCCGGCATTACGCTGAAAGACTTCGCTATCGGTATATAAGATCCACCGGGCAGACGTCAGTAGGGGTGAAATCGACTTCAGAACGACTTCGAGACCGATGCCGGCAGGATCGCCTGCCGTGATGCCAATGGTGGCACGCATCGAGAAAGCCTAATCGACGTCCTTGTCTTCGTTTTCCTTGTACATGTATTTGATGTAGTGCTTGAGGAGAAGCACATTCGGCTCGGGCGAACGATTCAGTTTGATCGAGTTTTTGTCATACCAATCGATCGATCCCTTGATGGTTTCACCGTCCTGCAGAACCACGACCATCGGCGTTTTGTTCTGCATCTGCTTCACATAATAGAAGTTTTCCGCGTTGGTTTGATCATTCGGAGAGGGCCGCTTCGTGCGCGGCTGCCTTACCGTCAGCTGGTCCTTGATTTCGGCGAGGCTTGGCCGAATCAGTTTCCGATTTGACATAATTTCCTCACTAAAACGTGTCGCAAATGAACTGTCGTTCGGAGGTTTGCGCAGGTTGCAGTTAAAGTACGATGGATTTTAACGAAGCAGAGCAAAAACCACAAGTGGGAAGACAGCGTCCGGACGAGTCTCAGGCCCGGAGGGCCGTCAGAGCACCCACGCCCGCAAGGGCGTGAATTGCGTTGGCAAGAGCGAGAAGAGCCAGGAGTGGCGAAAGATTGTCCAACGAATGCTTTCGCCACTCCGTGGCTGGACCTTTCCGGATATTCATAATCACGGCTCACGCCGTGGGCTACGATCTAACGGCCCTCCGGGCCTGAGACCACTATGTCCACTGCACCACGGTTTCATTTCCGGTCAGGGCCAGCACATCCGTCAATATCTGGCGGTTAACGTGGAGCTTCATGCTCGATTCGATAAACCGCAGAAATTCCCCCATCTTAATCAAGCGTTCGGCCCCGGACCGTTCAGCCAGTTTGTTCAGCCGGTCCTGAATATCGATATTCACTACGCGCTCGCGCGTACCTTCCTTTATATAAATCAGATCCGCAAGAAGCACGGCCAGCATATCCATCCGGCTCGCGAACTCCTGTTTTGCGCGGCCCATTTCGGCGCTCACACCCAGCAGCTCCTGGAAATCTTCTTGCCTGGCATTGATCACCGTTTCCAGGAATTCGAGCACGGCATTGCGTTCGCCTTTGAGCTGCGCCAGATCCAGGCCCCGGGCGCGCCCGATGCTTCCTTGAGACCATCGGACCGTGAGTTCGTCGTCGATACCATGTGTCCGGACTTCATCAATGGTGAGCGGGGTGAAATTGTAGGTCTGACAACGGGAGCGCACGGTACGCAGAAGTTCCTGGACATTGACTGTAATCAGGATGAAGAAGGTATTCTCGGGCGGCTCTTCGAGGCCCTTGAGCAGGGCGTTCGCGGCTTCCGCATTCAACAGGTCCGCCGGGTCAATGATGAAGACCTTGTTGCGTCCCTCGAGCGGCTGGAGATCGAGAAGGCTCAGCAGTTGCCGGACTTGCGCGATCTTGATCTGCGTCGCCTCGTCCTCGACTGAAATCGTAAGGACGTCCGGATGGGTTCCGGATTCAACCTTCCGGCATGCCGGACATTCGTCACAAAACTCGCCGGCAGAAGCGCGAACGCAGTTCAGCGCTTTGGCGATCATCAGCGCACACGTATGTTTGCCGACACCCGCGGGACCGGAGAAGATCAGGCCATGAGGGAATCGGTCCTCCCGCAACTTGTTGCGAAGCCGTTCGATGATTTTGCGGTTGCCGATGAACTGATCGAACTTCATCAGTCAAACCCGAGAAGTGTCAAAAGGTGCCGGTGAACAGCCTCAATCGACCGATCCGCGTAGATGATTTGAATCCTCTCGTCTTCGGAAGCGAGCTCGAGGTAACCGTCCCTCACCTTGTTGTAGAACTCGAGATCTTCGGCCTCAAACCGTCCTTCATCTTCCGGACGCCCCTGGTTGCGTGCCCGGGCGCGGGCGAGACCGACGTCCGGTTCGATGTCCAGAAGGAACGTGATATCCGGACGGTATGGCTGGCAGACAAGATCGGTCAGTTTCTGAATGAAATCGAGCGGTATGCCGCGGCCATATCCCTGATAGGCCATCGAGGCATGGTAATAACGGTCGCAGATCACCATTTCGTTCCGGTCGAGCGCCGGCTTGATCTTTTCGATAATGTTTTGGCTTCGCGAGGCATAAAACAGCAGCAGTTCCGAGGCTGCGGTCAAATGAATCGTCTCGGAATTCAGTAAGATTTTGCGAATTCCTTCGCCAACAGCCGTTCCGCCAGGTTCCCGTGTGACCGTGAAAGGAATGCGGTGCTTCGTTAAATATTCGGACAAAAGGGCGATCTGTGTGGTCTTCCCACAACCTTCAATGCCTTCAAAGCTGACGAACTTCCCTCGTTGCATAGGAAGGGTATTCTAACAAAACCTCCGCCGACTCGAGCGAGGCTCTCAACGTAGACTCGACGTCCAGGCGGCTCTCTGACTTTTCGATTTCAATGCGATTGGCTTTCGTTTCCGGATGTTTGGGCACGAACAGAGAACAGCAATCCTGATCCGGCTGGACCGATATATTGTAAGTCCCGATCCGCCGCGCGATATCGATGATCTCGACTTTGTCGTCGCCAACCAATGGACGAAGAATAGGCATCGATATTGCCCTCGAGACGACATCAATATTCTCGATGGTCTGTGATGCGACCTGGCCGACACTGTCGCCGGTGACCAGTACCCGGGCCTTTTCCCGCATCGCAATGTGTTCTGCGAGACGCATCATGTAACGGCGGTAAAGAATGACACGCGTTTCTATTGGAGTGTCGACCATGATGTGCCGCTGCACCTCCGCAAACGGCACCAGATAGATCTTTGATCGCAATGCATATTCCGACAGCAGCCGGCCCAACTGTCTGGCCTTTTCCTGGGATTCGGCGTTCGTGTACGGAAAACTGTGAAAATGCACGAAAATCGGCGTACAGCCTCGTTTGATCATTTTCCAGGCCGCAACCGGCGAATCGATGCCTCCTGATAGAAGCACCACGACCTTGCCGCTGGTTCCGACGGGCAGGCCGCCGGGCCCCGGAAACCGCTCCACGTAAATCAGGGCATACTTTTCGACGATTTCGATCCAGCAGGTCAGTTCCGCGTTCTCGAGGTCCACACGAGCCTCCGTGCGGTCCTTCACGTAAGCACCCACCTGCTGATTAATTTCCACAGAGGTGTGTGGAAAACTTTTATCGGCTCTGCGTGCATTAATCCTGAAGGACTTAAAGGAACGACCTTCGATCAGGGACCAGGCATTTTGCTGCAGGTTTTCCACAGGCTGTGGAGAACCCCAGGCTTCGGCAAAGTACGCGATACCGAAGACCCGTCCCAGCCGGCTTTTGATCTCCGGTACATCCGCTTCCGGCGTAAGCGGAAGCAAAATCCGTCCCGAAATGCGTTTAGCCCGCTCGGCGCCGCAATCTCGGAGGACGAGATTGATGTTCGTGCAGAGCACATTTTCGAAATAGTCGCGGTTGCCCTTTTTCAGCCCGAGCTCATTGTAGTGAATGACAAAAAAACGATCCACTGTTGGATTATAGGCGTTGAAGAAGAAACCACAAGAAGCGCATGAAGCTTAGCCGCGTGCTTAAGCGATGCGGCCGCCCACAATGATGACGGCCTGCTGCGCCATGCGAATGCCTGTTCCCGATGATCGTCGCGTTGAAGTATTTGTTGTCTACCTCGGGCCCCGCATCCGTATCGGGTACCCACGAATCGATCAGCGCACGCACTTCGAGCTCGCTCAGCGCGATACACATGGACTCCAGCATGGCCTGTGGCCCCAACATCTGGCGGACCTTCTCGGCGACGCCTACAGCATCGCCTTCGCCGTTCAGGAGATACACGGCCGTCAGCACCAATTGATCGAAAGATCACAGTAATTCGACGTCATCGTCGGGAATGATTCGGCCCTGCTGCTGAGGATGTCCAGGGCATGCCGGACGCCTAAACGAGATTAGGGCTCATTCTTTCACCCCCTTTCTTTGTATGCCCGGATCGCTTCGGCCAGATCCGTCAGATTGTTCGTGAGTTGCCGGAAGCACTCATCGGAGGAAACTTTGCCGCGGTAGCGGCGAAAGACTCTTCCGCCGCTGCCGCGGCTTACTGGCAGGGGGTCTGTTTCGACACACTCACCTCCCGAGCGCGTGCCTGGTGAGATAAACCCAGGGCGCCGCCAGCGCGATCCAGGCTCCCTTCAGCCAGGACTGCCAGATTTCGAGCGCCCGGACGCGCTCGGCTATACCGGGAATCGCGTCAACTTTCGCGTCAATGCGCCCAAGCAGCAGGAGAATGTTTGCGTATTCGTCTGTCATTCGAGTTCTCCTTAAAACCGCAGGCGCGGGTTACCCCGCGCCTGCGGGCCTCAGATGGCTAGGTGCACATCTTTTGCACTGAGGAACTCCAGTCGGAGAGCCCCAGTTTTCCGTAGGCACGGACCTGGAAGGTGTATATCCCTCCCGGGGTAAGGTTGTTGATGGAAGTCGCCGGCCTCGTGCTGGCAACCCGTAACGTGATCGAACTGACATTGGCGCCGGCAACCGGAACCGGCCCGTACTGCAGTTCGTAGTTGAGGGCCTTCTTGATGGGTTGGATGGTCACAAGAAGCTGACCCGAAGCGCCCTGATCGACCGAAACGATGGTGGGAACAGCGACCGGCTGCGGTGGCGTCCGCTGGCCTGTTGCAGCGAGCATGAAACCACTCGATACGAAGGTGTTCATGTCGTTGTTGCAGGCTCCCTCGACGTAGTGTCCGAGGCTACGGTACATTGCGATCACTGTTGTGCGCCTCTTGCCGCGCAGCGTGGTGGCGGATTTGCCGCCATCCAGCTTCGCGGCCGAAGCAGCGGTGTATGCGTCGATCGCCGTTTTGAAGCCGGGCATATCGACAGGTGGGGTGGGGTAGGCCGGATTGTTGAACATTCCGTCGTGCACAGCGTTGAGGCGCTGCAGCAGAACCGGGTCCGACATCCGGTCCACTCCCAGTACAGGTTTGAGAATCACTATCTTCGCTTTTGACATATTGTTGTGTTTTACCGTTAAAAGTTAGAGACATCGGCTGAGCTTTCGCGCTATCGCGCTCAAGTTCCACCGGGCCGCGTGAAAAAACAGGGGTCGATACCTGCCGGCTGCCATTGCCGCCGGCAGTGAATCATCGACTAGAGAAGGGCGACCGACCTTTCCCCCAAACTGAAAACTGTTTTTGTCCGCTTACGCCGCAACCCAGCCCACGTAGCGCGCGACCTTCACCAACTCACGTTCGTCCAGGTGGCGGCAGACCCGAAAAATGCAACGTGCGACCTGCCGGCGCAGGTGCGTCATGGTTCGATTACATTTCGTTCTCGCCTCGTGGAGACAGTCCACAGCCACCGTTGATTTCGTCAGTGCGAAAAGGACAGCAAGGTATCTGTCCATTGCATATCTTGCCGCGGCAATACTGACGCGCAACAGCCCCTCGGAATCGGTCCGGATGCCTAAGTCGTTCCGCTTTTCCTCCAGGACGGTGGCGATTGCCTGTGCGAGCGCCACCAGTTCATCTGCATCTTGAGGTAACGGATTCGTGTTCGTGCTCATGATCATTCCTTTCAACTCCATCGTTGTGCCTCTTTTTCGGCCCATACTTATATAAATCCCCGCAGAACGGAAAGTGACTGAAACATTTTTTAAGTTGCTGAAGTGGAATGGCTTATTGCGACGCAAAACCGACGGTGTTTCGTCGGAAGCCAGTTTTTTGCAAATCGCAAGTTGGTCCGTTGCAGCTTTGCGACCCGGGAAGGAGGAGAACGCGCGATAGTTATCAAAGCCCGCGTGACACGCGTCACGACGCCTATGACAGTTATCAAAGTTCGTATGATAGTTATCACGACGACTTTGATAGTTATCAAAGCCCGCGTGACAGTTAACACGACGCCTATGATAGTTGTCAAAGTCCGTATGACAGTTATCACGGCGACTTTGATAGTTATCAAAGCCCGCATGACAGTTAACACGACGCCTATGATAGTTGTCAAAGTCCGTATGATAGTTATCACGGCGACTTTGATAGTTATCAAAGTCCCGGTGACAGTTATCACAGCGACTTTGATAGTTATCAAAGCCCGCGTGACAGTTATCACGACGCCAGTGATAGTTATCAAAGCCCGTGTGACAGTTATCAGGGCGACTTTGATAGTTATCAAAGTCCCGGTGACAGTTATCACGGCGCCGATGATAGTTATCAAAGGCCCGAAGACAGTTGTCACGAGGTCCGATAGTTATGTGGCGCGCAGGGACATTGCTTTGGCGAGCGCGATGGTGATTTGCGGCAAGGAAGCGTGCCAAAACCCCGTACTGTGCAATAACTCAATCTGATTGAAATGATTGGAGTGAGAGGCGGCACTCCGGGCGATAATTTCCAGCGCCATGCGCACTCGATTCGATCCACTTTCCTTTCTCGTTGTGTCCCTCGCCGGTTGGCTCAACCAACATCAACACCATGTCATCGCATATTTAATGGAGGAAAATCGAGTTCCTTCGAGAACAGATTGGTGATCGAAGAATGCGTTTCAACGATGACCAGCGTGGCCGGCTGGCAGCGAAGGCAAAGAAAGTGGCCCGAAAGATTCTCGGTGAGGTCGCCACTATCGTGACTCCCGAGACTCTGTTGGCGTGGCATCGAAGATTGATCGCCCAGAAGTACGACGGGAGTGTGAACCGTGCGCCCCGGACGACCACGAACCGCTGCCGAGATCGTTGCGTTGGTTACTCGAATGGCAGAGGAGAATCGAAGCTGGGGCTATCGTCGAATTCAGGGAGCGCTGTCCAATCTTGGCCACCTTCTTGCGTTTAAGACCATTGTCAACATTCTAAAGGAGCACGGCATTGAGCCGGCGCCGGAGAGAAGTCGAAAAACAACGTGGAAAGAATTCATCACCCGGCATTGGGCCCAGATCGTGGCATCGGACTTTTTCACGGTCGAGGTGTGGGACGCCGACTGGCTTGAAGCGCTTTATCGTTCTTTTCTTCATAGAACTCTCCACACGACGAGTCGAGATCGGAGGAATTGGACGGGAATGCCAACGGATTATGGATGGCGCAGATTGCGCGTACCATCACGGATGATGTGAAGGGCTTCTTCAAAGGAAAGCGGTATCTGATTCAGATCGCGATCCGTTATACACACACGAGTTCCTGAGAGCATGTTGGCCGATGCCGGAATCGAAACTGTGAAGCTGCCTCCGAGATCCCCAAATTTGAATGCCTACGCGGAGCGTTTTGTAAGAAGCATCAAGGAGGAGTGTTTGGAACAGATGATTCTCTTCGGCGAAGATGCGTTGCGGAACAGCATTCGCGAATTCCTGGACCATTTTCACCAAGAACGCAATCATCAAGGCTTGCGAAACCGATTGATCAGTCCGATCAACGCAGCCGTCAACAGCGAAGGAAGGGATCGAACGCCGAGAACGACTATAGGCGGTTTGCTGAATTACTATTACAGGGCGGCGTAAGGATCGGACTCTTGTTACCGACTGCAGCCGCTATATAGATCCATTGGGATGCTCGCTTAATGGCGATCGGCGCTTACAAGGCCAGATGGTCCGACATGTTGTGGCGATGTTTCGCGTGAGGCCCGCTGAACCCCATCAAGTGGCGCACATTCGTGCGTACGACCGATTCCCGCCACGCTCTGCGGTCTATCGCAATCTCATCAAGCGAAACCTTGATGCCTCCATCTCCGTAATCCGCGTAATCCGTGACTAAGACTTCCCTTGGTTTCCTTGTATTTAACCTACTTCTTGTTGACGCCGCCAGCGGGATTTCTGATGTTCTCGTTAAAGGAGTTTTCGTCCATCGGGGCGAAGATGATTTCCAGGAGTTCACCGCTGGGCGTACCCTTCGGTTGGAGCTTGAACATCTTCCTGTCGCTCACCCACGGCTTCGTGTATGTCTTCGGGTCGTCAAACTTTACCGTTAGTTCCAGATTGTCGCGGTCCAGGCGGTGCCAGCGTTCCTCGACGCGCAAATCATCGCTAAACGGGTTACCCCAGCCATCGAGCCATTCTCTGGAGTCCAGCCCGGCTGTTTCGACGACGAATGTATCCCCCTCCCATTTGCCGACTGAATATCCGTACCAAAAAGGGCCAATGTTCTCGGGAATTTGTCTGCCATCCGTCCATATTTGACGCCAGTGGTTTCCCCATTCGAACACTTGCAGCATCTGGTCGGGAAGCTGAACGAAGCTGATCCGGTCTACGCCGTAAACGAGAGTGCGTAGCAAGCCGGGAGGATTCGCATCTCCGATTGGGTCATTTGCCTTTGCCGGAACAATGGCTCTCGGTCCCAAAGCGGGATGGTTCGCTTGCATCTTCGCCAGTCCCTCGGCTGTCATAGAAGGGAGCTCGGCGCTCCATTGACTTACGGCAGCGCTGCCACGACCGCCGCCGTTGCCGGATATCAGCCAGATTCCGCTCAGGTCATGCGGGTCATGTGGCGGACTGGGCACGGCAGCGTTGCCTCTTGCAGCGGCTCCTCGCTGACCCGCTTGAGCGAGTTCCACCGACGAAAACAACATCATCGCCAACACTGACGCGGCGAGTGAACCCATGACGCGATTCCGCATTTTCAAACTCCTCCAAACATGTCTGGTTCCTGGAACGTGTCCCTACTGCTTTTGGTCGCTAGCCGTTGACTGACTCTCGTTGGCCACCGGTTTTGGAAGCTCTTTCCCATTCAGGTCCCCGCACACGGAATACACTCACCCACGGGTGCGCCAGTACGGGATGGATGCACACTAACAGTGACCTGGTCGCCGGGCTTAAATTGACGATTGGTCCAGCCCTGCCTGATCATGACGCCCGGACTGCTCATCTCAAGCCCCCAACGCACAGTGTTCCCCTTATCATCGGTGACGGCTAAATACAGTTGGGAATGCGGGTTTTTCCACGCGAATTCCAGGACGGTACCCGTCACAGGGACCCATTTATCCTGGTCGTATGAAATTCCGGTTCCGTGATGCCCGAGGGTCGGGATTGAAACCAGAATGAGGCCAATAATAGTCAGGGAAGTGATTCTCATTCAAATACCTCCAAAGAGATGCCGATGTTTGCCGTAATCGGCAAATTTCATATCATACAAACCGCTTTAACACAAAGACACCAAGGACCAAAGAAAGCCGGCATCAAATGCTTTCCTGATGTCTCGGTGTTTAACCATCAGTCACGCTACTTCGCGGTGGGTTCAGGCTGCGCCGCGGGCGCAGGTCTGACAAATCTCGCGTTATCTATCGCTACGTTCGGTTGCACTTCGGTTAGTTCGGTGGATGTTTGCCCGTCGGTCCATGTCACCGTCCAGTGAAAGGGCAACTGGACGCCGGCGACCTCACGATAGTCATCATAGTCAATCTGGGTGGGAGTTCGACCCACCGGCGATTCCGAATAATGAACCATTCGCACTAACAGCCCGGACTTGGAATCGAAATACAGCTTTACGGGAGGTTGGCCAGCGGCGGTGCCCTGCAGAACCTGGACATCACGGTCCTCAATGGTTGTCAAGCCGACCCGCCATTGGCTGAACGCTTGTTTAACCTGCGTGGGAAAAGACAGCATCGCCTCAATTTTCGCCAAGTTCAGATTTCCTCCCGTCAATGCCATTAATGGCACTGGCTTATCCGGCGCGGCAATCCAACCGTCGCGGCCATCGTAAGTCCTAACGCTGTCTTCGACGCTGCCTGCGAGGCGCATATGAACGATCGTCGTGCGCTGAGCCGGAGCTTTGGCGAAAATCTCAAGAGGAAATTCCTGATGATCGGTGTCATATCCCGAATACGTGCCCTTAGCGGTGAAGCTGGTAATATTCCCGAGACGCTGCGTTCCACCGAGCGCCTGGAGATACTTGTCAAAGACTTCGTCGGCGGTAGGGAGGCCGGTCCGCGCGAGAATTTCAATTTCGTTCGGATCTTCCAACGGCGAACCATACTGCGCAGCAAGACTCGGTACAACTTTGGGACGCTGATCACCGCGATGGCAGGTATAACAGGTCAGAGCCCGCGCTCCGCCGAAGTTACTTTTGTTCATGGCGCCCACCATCGTAATCATCCGACGAGCAGTTTGCTTAATCGGCGTGTCGTCCGCAAAATGCGCCCAATTGCCTTCGCTCTGCGGCGTATGGCAGTCAACGCAGTTCAAGCCAAGAGAGGCAGCAAAGAATCCCATCGTGTCCATAAATTCATCTACCGGGATTCCCTTGAGGACCTGGACGTTGGTGAAGACCTGTTCCGCCATCGGGGCCTTCTGTTGCGGAGCGGCTTGAGGTGTTGCCGGCGAAACGCCGAGCAGGCACGCTACGGCCACGTGAAATACAAAGACACCAAGGCACAAAGCCAGGAAAGCCGGCGAACGAAGCATGTGGTGCCGCCTTTCCTGGCACCTTTTTGTCTTGGTCTCTCTGTGTTTAATCATAACGCGCAGCTTAGAAATTTAGACGAGCATTGACGACGAACCTGCGATTCGGAGGTGTCGAGCTGGTGATGCGTCCGAAGCTGGTGCTGTCGATGTTCAAGTTGGGGGTGTCGAAATTAGGATGGTTCAGAACGTTGACCGCATCAATGCGAAATTCAAACTCTTTCGTTTCTGAGATCCTCACTTTTTTGATCAGGTTCATGTCGAGCTGAGCGAAAGGCGGCCCCTCGATCGATGTCAGGCCGAGATTGCCGATTTGCCCTGCGTTGGGGTTGACAAGTACAAGGTTTCCATTGGCATCGGTAATCGCCTTGTTGCTGAAGGATCCGCTGAGCCCGTTCAGTGTTGAAACCGAAGCCAGCGCGGGATCCGGAATCTGCTGGAAGCCCGGAAAATAAGTTACGCCGTTCGCCACTTTGGTGACAGTCCCCAGGCTCTTTGGAAAACGTCCAACGATGTTCGGGGTGCTGAGGGCGGTAAGCTGAGTGATCGTCGAAACAGGAGCGGTGACGTTCAAGGGTGCTCCGGACGACCAGTTGAATATTCCGCCCAACTGCCACCGTTCGACGAGACGCTCGATGAATCCGGGACCGCCGGCAACGAATCGATGGTTGGGCCCGAATGGCAACTCCAACGTGCCGTTGGTCGTGAGGATGCTCGTGCGGTGGAAACTAAGCAGCGCCTTGTTCAACGACCGGTTGTTCGGGTCGCGGTAGTTTACCGTCGCGCCGTCCGTATCGTTTTCGCCCAGGGCTCGGCTCCATGTGTAGGAGGTCGAACTGGTGATGCCGCGCGACAGCCTTTTTGTGAGCTGAACCTGGAGGGAGTGGTACGTGGAACTGCCTGGATTCGAGACCAGCGTCACACTGTTGAACTGCGGATTGCGTACAAAAAAATTCTCAGGGAACAAACCGCTGTTCCGGACAAACCCCCCGCCCTGACCTGTAACGCTCGTGCTGCGGTTCAGAAAGTCTGCGAGGCCGCCTACGTTGCCGTTAGCAATAAACGCTCGAGTGCTTGTGAATGCGCGCAGGGCTGCCGATCCTGTCACCGTAGTGCCGTTTACGACTCCAGCTCCGGGGATATTGAGTCCCTTGAGCATCTGATCAAACAAGGGCGCGTTGCCTCCGGTCTGCGTGGTATTGAACGCGCTGAGAAAGTTGTTGCTGAAGATGTCCACGCTGTTTTGCGGAATTCCGCCCCATAGCCTCGTGCCTTTCGTCCCGACATACGCTGTGGTCAGCGTGAAGCCCTGGGGAAGCTGCCGCTGAACTTCAAAATTGACGTTCTGAACGTATGGGCTCGGACGATTCGTGGAAGCGCCAGCCATACTGTCCGCACGGCTGCCGTTCAGCGGATCTGGCTGTAGCGGCGCGAACTGTTGCGGTATCGGCAACTTGAGGTTGGCCAGCGACAGGTAACTGGGAGACGTGTAAGAGATGCCGGTGGTGCCGGAACCCTCGAAAGTGCCGGTGAGCTGCGCTATCGCGCTGATATCTCCAATTGTCTTCAGACCGCCTGTATAACTCCAGCCATATCCCGCCCGAAGCACGGTCTTATCCTTTCCAAACCACGGAAGCGACCAGCTCAACCCGATGGAAGG
This sequence comes from uncultured Acidobacteriota bacterium, assembly GCA_963738025.1. Lineage (GTDB taxonomy): Bacteria > Acidobacteriota > Terriglobia > 20CM-2-55-15 > 20CM-2-55-15 > 20CM-2-55-15. The sequence continues at coordinate 397,722 of CAVTWA010000011.1, forward strand.
AGCGAGGTTGTTCCAATCGTCGTTGAAAAGTTGCTGGCTGGGATTCGGTGAGTTCTTACCGACAAACTGCACACTCGTCAGGGTGCCGCATGAAATGCCGCACAGTCCCGTCTCCGCTCCGACGGGCTTTCCAGCGAGACCTTTTCCTTCGTATGGGACGCCAAACCAGTCGTAGTGGATACCCAGGTTCAGCGTAAGAGCAGGACGGATTTTCCATGTGTCTTTAAGGAATCCACTGAACTCGTTCCCATGATAGTCGCGAAGCTTCAGATTGACCCCATCAGCGTAGCCGCGGAATGCGGTATCGGTTGGGCTTCTGACATCGAAGCCCTCTTGAATGCTTGCCACCGAGCCAGACAGGTCGGTCAGCAGGTTGCGGGCGGTCGTCTGGCTGTTCGCGCTCAGGCCCGGAACAGCGACGCTGTCGAGGTTGGCCACAGGCACGCCACCTGCACCCAGCGTGGCCTGCGGAGTGAAATTGCTGTCGTTCCATCCGTTCGAATGACCGATCCGCACTTCACCCCCTGCCTTGAAGGCGTGTTTGCCTTTAGTCCAACTGAGCGTGTCCGAATAGGTGTACAAGGGACTGTTTGCGCCACGAGTACCGTTATCTCCAGCGGTCCAGTTGATGAAATTGTTTGCAAAGAGCGTGGTTACGGGTTGGAACGGTATCCCGCTGTTCACCGGAAGGAGGGCGAATGCCTGCGCTCCAGTGCCCGTCGGCGAGCCTGTCCCATCCTGATTCCTCCCCACGTAAAAAGGGGCCTGACCGAACAGCGAGGACTTTTTGTATCCGACACGGAGTTCGTTTACAAGACTTGCAGAGAGTGTGGACACCAGTGATGTCGTGAATAATCTGGGCGACCGGCCAGCCGCGCCGTTGTAGCCGCCGGGCCAACTTGTGAGGCCGGCTGATGAGGTCTGACAACAGTCATTTTCATAGGTATAGACCACACTGAGCTTGTGATTGCCATTGAAATTGTGATCGACCCGCATGTTGAACTGGTCCCGGTTGACGTCCAGCCCGTTTCCGACATTGGAGTCGAATCCGTAGATGGGGCTGCTAAATCGAATGCCCGCGGTATTCAGGCCGTCGCCAACGGTGTAGTCATTCGGCATCGGCATTCGCGCAAGCAGCGTCTTCTGGATGAAACCGGTCGGGTCATATCCCGGCCGGTTCGGATCGCGCGCAGTTCCATCGGTCTTGATGAACACGCTGAATTGCTGGAGATCTCCGGTCGCATTCGCCGGTTTGACTGGATTGCCATTTCGATCGACCGTAGGATTGTTTTGAGTGATGTTCTGGTTGTCGGCTCCTGGAAAGAAACGAAAGATTCCCTGTCTTGCCAATGGAGTTAATACGGTACCTACGGTTGTTTGTTTAATCATGTCACGCTGTTCATCCACCAAGGCGAAGAAAAATGTCTTGTTCTTAATGATTGGACCGCCAAAGCGCACCCCAAACTGGTTGCGGTTGTTATAGTCCTTCGCGACACCATTAAAGTTGTTGAACCAGTTGCTGGCATCGAGTGCGGAGTTATGGTTCGTCCAGAATGCGCTTCCGCGGAACTGGTTGGTTCCCGAGCGGGTCACCATCTGCACCTGCCCGGAGCCGCGTGACCCCTCCGCATCCACGGGCGCGGTAATAATGCGGATTTCCTCGACCAGGTCAGGACTGGTGTAGGTAGCCGACCACGCGCCAAAGCTGTAGCGCCCGTCAGAGACCACGAAGCCATCGCGCGTCACGTTCGTCTGGCTGACCCGCCCTCCCGCAAAGGTGCCCTCACCGGCAGTGGTATAGCCTTGTGGCCCCACTCCTGCCGTCGTGTATACCAGATCCATCACGCTACGCGTGCTCAGTGGAAGGTCGCGCACCGTCGAGTCGGGAAGGACCGAACCCACCGATGAGGAGGTGGTTGCGATAAGCGTATCGGCCGCCACACTCACTTCCACCGACTGCGCTACGCCGCCAAGTTGAAGCGTGAAGTTCAAGCGAACCTGCTGGGAAAGTCCGAGAGCGACATTATTATATGTTTGAGTCTGAAAACCGCTCAGTTCTGCGCTTACCTTGTACGTTCCATTCTGCAGGCTCGCGAATTGATAGGTGCCGGATTCATTGCTCAAAACGGTCGTGACGATTCCGGTTGCCGTGTTTGTCGCCGTCACCATAACGCCCGGGATCAGGGCGCCCGAGGGATCCGAGACAGTTCCTCCCAATGTCGCGTTGCTGGTTTGTGCAAAAGTATTCGGGAATTCAAAAAGACATAACAAAACCACTGCCAGCATCAGTTTTCTCATGATCTAGACTCTCTCTCCTCTAATAAGGCGTGGCCGTTTGGGCTCAAGACGGCTCTATACACTCGTTCATCTGCTACCGCAGCAAGGCCAATCCCACGGTTTTGTGGAAGTGGATGGGCGCTCCGATTTGGTCGCTGAGACTTCCCAAAAAACTTTCAATGTTTACGCTGATTTAGCAGTGCCGGGATTCTAGTGCGCGCTTAAATCAAATTCCACCAAAATATCTCCGCTTTACTGGCGGCGTTGGACATGACGGCGAAGACTCGTTTGCTCATGACCTATGAAGGAGCGGCCATTGCGCGCTGCAATCAGATAACACAAGGGTTTGAACTTTTTTCTCCGCCTACCGTGTTTACCTTCCAATTTCTACGGCTGTTTGCATCGGAAAATCTGATTCCCGAGGGTATGAGGTTTGAAAGCGAAAGTCTCCTGGCAGAGAAGAACCCGCGAGCCATTGCCGATGCCGAGTGGCTCGTCCGCACGATCAAAGAAGGTTGTCTGGAACGGATGATCTTCTTTGGTGAGGACGGGTTGCGCAAAGCAGTCCGAGAATTCGTTGCGCACTACCTGGAGCGCAAGCACCAGGGACTCTATAACCGGCTGCTGATGGCCGCAGAATCTACGGCTGAAAGACTGGAACGGTGCAGGTTCGTTGTCGATTCGGAGGAATGCTGAATTACTACTACCGGCAGGCGCATGATTTCAGTTTTTGGACCATACGCGAATGTCCGGCTTTCCCACGGTCGTGCGATGTCCGTTGTCATCCATAGCCGCGTGTTTTCATGCGACATGATGGTTACGCCAGCCTTGCCAAGGCTGAGATTCGATCCGGTCTGCTCCGGAAACCAGCAAGTATTAAAAAGCGTGTGAACACGTCCGCCAGCGGCCTCGATCAGCGAGGCTGAATTGTCGGCCAAACCGCCGTCGCCATCACAATGCCGTCCGATGTCGTTAAGGCAACAACATTGGCGTTGGCGCCGGCACCAGTCAGCATGACCACGTTGTCGGACAATCGTGTGGTTGAAATGCGGCCTGTACCGGTCTGCGCAAAACCGGGTAGACGTATTCAGAGCACGGAGATTTGGCGCACGCTGACGCGAACGGTTGAGGATCAATAATTGATGTTTGGCAAGAACCGATTCGGCTACGACAGCGCGCACACCGCCGGTCCGAGCGAGCTCAAAATTGTTGTGATCAGGTAGAGCAGGATAACGAGATCGCGCATGCGCAATCCTACCAACCGTTAATCCCCTGAATTTCAGTCTAATTGGGAATTCGCCATCGACAGGATCTTCACTGAAGATCTACGCGCCAGCGCTCGACCCTACCGGGGGTAAGTGTATTTTCTGAATCCTGATGGATTCAACTCTCCGAAGTTCTCAGCAACGACAGTTCGTTCGTTTTACGCTGGAAGGCGATTGGCGTCCAGGACGACGACTTTGGCGCCGCGTTCTTTGGCCATACGTACGAGATCCGCAGCCGAGCCTTCTTTGCCATCCCAGAGCGCGATCACAGTGATTTGCCCGACGGCAAGCGCGGTGCAGAAGCGCCGGAGGGTATACCGGCGCCAGAAGTCATATGGTGCGTTTGGGCGGAGCCACGCCGGTAATTCCGGCGACTCTGAGAGTACTTGACAGGAATGACGCGCGATCAAGGCGCGGAATCGAGCCTCCCATTGGGGTCCTGCGCTGGTGACGCCAATCTCCGAATATTTTGTCGGCGGCAAAGCAAGGCAGATGCGATTGTCGATTTCTATTGTTTCGCACACTTCATGAAACAGGATGTCGCCTCCGCTGGATGCACCCGCGACAGCAATGAAAGCTGTTTTGTTCTCGCCGACCTCTTCCCGAACTGCCCGGAGAATAGCTTCGCGAGCCTGTGGTTCTGCCGCGGCCGGAAAGCGTGGCGCGGGACGATTCGGAGCATCGATGGCATGACCGACAAACAGAAGCGCTCGCGAGGTGGCTGGCGGTGTTTTGGGTGACTCATAGCGCTGGCCGGTCCCAAACGCCGCGATAACCGTATCGACGCTCTCCTTAAGCACTCCGAGGTCGCTTAAAATGTAAACCTGCGTCAGCGCGGCCTCTAATCGGTACGGTGGTGCGTGCGCGAGTGCGCGGCGATACCTTTCGACGACGCGGCCGGTCCGCTGTCCAGACAAAAGCGCAAGATCCGCTTTGGTGAGCTCCAGCCACATGTCGGTTTCCCGCTGGCGCTCCTTGGCAGCGTCGACTGCCATTCCCACTGAGGTCGTAATGGATGCGATGCCTTCCTTAACACCGGACAATATGGATTCGGCGTCAAAGTCGCTTTCGAACAACTCCGCCCACACGTCGGCATACCTCGAGGCCAGATCTACGGCGATCGTGCCCATGACCAACGCGCTGAATCCGGCGTAGTAGTTGTTCAGAGCGGCTTTCAATGCTTTCAGATAGTTATTCGTAGGCTTCTAGAAGGCCGGAGCTGCGCAGCGCTTCCTGGGGCCACTCATCCTGATTATGGGATCTCCAGGCCTCAATCCACGAGACCTTTGAATTGCCACCTAGCAAGACAAAGGCCTCCGCCCAATCCTTCGAACCCGGTTCCAGCTTTTCCAGGGCGCGTTGGACCGCTTGATCCGACTTTCTGGGTTCTTTCAGTCTCCGATACAGGGTTCCGAGTCTCAAGTTGACCTCCGTGTCGCCGGGATTTATTGAGAGCAAATACTCGAGAGTGTCACTCGTGCCGTTCATGTCGCCGCGGTCAAACTGCGCATCGCCCACTTTCTTCAGTCCCTGGGTTGCCCAATGAAATAATCGGGCCTCTTGTGACAACAAACGCAGATGGCCGAGGTCTACCGTTTTTTGCGCGGTGTCGGTTTCCGCAATGAAATCCTCCGGCAAAGAGGACGCGTAGGTTCGGTTCAGCCCGGCCAACAGCATGTAACAGGACTATCGACTTGATCGGACTGCATGCTCGCTCGCAAGGCGGACACCAGTTGTTGAATTGACTCGCCAGGTCTGGTGGCATCGTATGCAAAGTATGGCTTCGTTCTCAAATCGCAGGTCCCAGCGTGTTGAATTGCCCTCAAGAGGAATGGCTGATCGCCGGAATCTGTTCGCTCTGGATCAAACCGACTCGATTTCGCCGGGTAGCAATCGGATTCAAGCTATCGACGTTGATGAATTTCCATCGCGCGCTGGTGCAAAGAAAGTACTCACTCCTGTTTTCGCCCAAACACCGACCCAAGCCCGGACCAAAAGGACCAGCAGCGGATGTGATCCGGGCCGTGGTTGAAATGAGACGGCGCAATCCGACATGGGGATGCCCTCGTATCGCCGAGCAGATCAAATTTCGGAATTTCTATAAATAAGGATGTGGTTCGCCGGATTCTGACCGTCCATTACCGCCCGTCGCCGGACGCCGATAGTCCATCATGGCTCACGCGTTTTGGGCCCACTTGACGGACAGCCTCTGGAGCCTCGATTTATTTCGATGTGAATCCGTGGCATTGCGGACCTATTGGGTGCTGCTGGTGATGGATCAATACACGCGACGAATCATCGGATTTGCAATTCAAGCAGGAGTTGTCAACGGTGATGAGCTTTGTCGCATGTTCAAACAAGCGATTCGAGGTACGGTCCTTCCAAAATATCTGAGCTCCGATCACGCATTACTTTAACCGGCATCGCACCCATGCAGGTCTGGAAGGACGGTTGCCAAATCCTGGAGATGATGGATGCGCGTCGATAAGCCCCGATTCATATCGTTGGCAGAAGCACTGTCGCGGCCTTTACCCGACGCCGATTGCCACGTGATTTCAGGAATCCGCCAATGGACATCTCCGGCCTCGCCTCTGTGGAAGCAGAATTCACACGGCGTCGAAAATAATCTGCCCATTATTGGTTTTCAGTACGTTTCCAAAACCGCACCAAGATGGTGGGCGGAATCGGAAGTTGGCTTCTTCTTTTCAGGAATCTCGATTTGCGGACATTAGCCGAGAAATCGTGAACACCTGGTAGACCACGATTCTTTCTTCATGCGACCTCCGTCGTGTCTTCTTAACGGCGGTCTGCTCCAATTCCGACTGTGGCAAGACACGCCCTGACACGTGGCGTTTGCGCCAAACCCAAACCCAAATCCATGCTCAATGTTCAAGCCGTATTTAGCTCCCCGCGTTGATCACGTCGTTTCTTTCATTAACGGATCGTGGAAGCAGGATTGCTTATCCCTAGCCGCTACAGCGCAGTTGCAGGAGTTACAATAGAGAGTTCCGCCCGACATGTTTACGATTTTCAAACGCCCATACCAACCAAAGTGCGAGCAGGCTCCTGGGCCCGTTCATTTGCGCAGTTCATCATTGCCGTCCGATCGAACAGGCGTAAGGGTTTGATCGCTGGACGTTATCAGACCGTGTTCAGAGTCCTCAACCCTGGCGCAGCAAGCGCTGGCTGCGCGGTATTCGTCATGGGTACCCGGCCGCGTAGCGTTCGTACACGCATCGCCCATGCCGCATGTCCACAAAACCCTGAGGTAGTTTTCGCTCATAATCTGTTTGTCATTGTCAGACTCCTCTTCTTTCCTTTATCCATCATTGCCGAAGAAGATGGCACGACGGAGCCGGCCCCGCTCCGCTCGAAGCCGCCCTGAATGTTGCAACCACCGCACTCCAGTTTGCGGGCCAATTGGTTCCAGGTCATCATCCCCTCGTATTGCTTGGTTTTTGTGCATGGCTTGGGTTGCACACCTACGAGTATGCACTGAATTCCTGCGGATTAATCGGAGTATCCGAGTCATGCATGTAGAATGGTCTGTATATGTCAAAGAAGCAAGGACACGCAGGGAGAGCCGGCAGACGGCGTTCTGGTCACGGCGGCGAAGACCATTGGAAAAGCGGCTGGCAAAATAGCCTCTGCCGTCAGCGGTACAAAAGCGAGGAAAGGCCGAAAGAAGGGCACAAGACCCGTGAAGAAGCAGAAAACGGGATTACCAAGGAAGGCCAAGAAAGAGGCGAAGAAAGCCGCGCAGCTCAAGACGTAGCCCGGGAATCGTTAATACAGAACTGGAGCACAATCTCGGCGTCCAGCTGGAACGTTATTCAGTACGGGCTGCGGTGAGCGTTGCCGACCTGCCCAAGCTCGTCACGGAAGCGATGACCGCCAGGCGGCATTTGATCCGCTGCTCGGCGTGCTGCCCAAGGAATTGCTCGCGACGTTCTCGGACCGGCTTGCCAACGTGTTACAGACCAAACTGTGCCGTCTGATTCTCAATGAACCGCGCCTCGGCGAACGCATGTTTGTTTTTGGTGATTGAACGCGGGCAATAAAGCCCGCGGCTACGAACCATTTATTAATTCCGGACGATCCGACTGTGAACGGTCTTGAGATTGAACACCCAGACCGGATCGCTGTTGACCCGGCCGATGGCGATTTGATGCGGATAGCGTCCCTTATTGACGTTCGAGTAATTCGAATATCGAACCTGGATGGGCGCTTTGTCGCCGATCTTATAGACAAGCTCAGCCGGAAGACCGTCCTCGCCGACCGTCAGGACGTACGAATCCGCCGTATCCATGCTTTCGACGCGATTCTCGTCTGCTTCCGAGGCAACCAAAGGACGTTGGACAAGGGCATGGAGGACGTCCTGTAATTGATAGCTCAGGAAGACGGTCGATGCTTGGTCGGCTATTTTATCGCCACCGTTCTTGAGCGCGCCCTTGCAGTCCTGTTTGCTCGTTTGTGCCGAGATCGAAGCCGTACACTGACCATCCGAAGTTTTAAAGGTCGCTGACAGGTTCCTGCCGGGATGCCTGTTAAACGCCACGGTCCATTGCTGAACCTTGCCGTCACTGTCCGTCCACTGCATTGTGCCGTCCACATCGATATCCGTCAGCTCGGCAACCCCGTCGATACTACCTAGACTCGCCAAAGCTTTCAGCACGGAGGCCCGTGCGCTGTTCTGCCGGGCGAGCAGACTGGGCTTCAGCAGGAATTGCTGCTCGGCCGGTTTGCCTTCCGTCAGCTGGATTCGTTGCGTCAGTTGTTCGTAGCCGTCGGCGAAAACTTGGACAGTCACATCTCCCGGATGCAGTCCACTGACCGTCTTCCGATTGTGTTCCGTGGATCCTTCATACCGGTCGTCGATTGCGAACGCGCAATCTTTGGGTTGACAGACAATCGTCAATGGTCCGGCGAGTTTGGGTGCAGGCGGCGCCGGAGATGGCGGCACAACCGGCGGCGGAATCATCGACAGGAGTTTCGCACTGGCCCCAAATTGTTTCAGTATGTCCAATGCTACCGGACTGGCCTGAAATTGCACTCCGGCCTTCGACACCAGTTCCTCGACACGGCTCGAATTCCGCAGTGTGGACAAGGACTCGATGACCTGACGTAATGTCATGGGCATCGGGGCTTTCGCTGTGCTTCGTTGTCCGCGCTGCGCTGTTGGAGTTCCTGGCGTGGAGTTCCTGCCGTTGCAGTTCCTCTGGACTGGGCGGAGACTCTCGTTGGGCCAAACGCGGCCAACGAGAACAAAATGGCAAAGGCGATAAATAGCCGCATGCGGACTATTTTAATAAATTATTTAAAATCCGAGAGCATAGATAAAGAACGATTATTCACGATCCGATAAGTGATTGATAAGCAAAGATATAAATTATCGAGAAATGGTCGCGACGCTTGGCCGCTGATGTAGCAACGCAATCGACCTGGGGTCTTCTGCTGCGACAAGGCCCAGGGGCCATCAGTTCAGTAGGATGTTCCGCGAGCCCCCGCAAGCCCGGCTTCCTGGCTTAATAGCGGAGCAAACCCTGACGTGACGTACCGCCGTTCCAGGCGGGAGAAATTGGTGTAGCTCTCCACTTGTGCACGCTTCTGCATGAATTGACAGAAGAGGATTTCATCCTGCTCGGCGGAAAGACACCGCTCCGCAAGTTGGCCCAGAATCGCTTCCTCACGATCGCAGTGCGCGCGCAGGAGGCCGGTCAAGCGGCGCGAACTGCGGAAGAACGCCATGCCTTTCCTGCACATGAGAGCATCTTCGATTTCGGCAACCAGAATTCGCTCGTCACCATGCTCGGAGACAAACTGTTGCAGCGGGCATACATCAGGGGCGGCGGCGAGCAGGGCAGGAAAGAGAAAGTTCTCCTCCATGGCCTGGTGATACTGGTCTCCGAAGAGCCGGAGAAATTTCAACATCACTGTTGCATCGAAGATTTCAATGCGCTGGCCGTGTTCCAGTTTCTGCAGCATTCCATCGACAACATCCAGGCCGCGCCGAAGAACAATATGGTCCTTAATGACAAGTTCTGTGCATTTCATAGTGTTTTCCGTGCAAAAAAAAACGTCCTCGGAAGGGCCGCACTCTTTCGCGGTTTCCGGGACGTCATGGTCCGTAGTCGTACTGCGTTGTACGAGCCGAGTTTCGGCTAATTTAGAATAGCTGTCAAGCGGTTTCGAGTGCCCGCACGTACACCTCGACGCGCACGGTCTGGCCGCCGCCGCCAAGGCTGATGCCCTTAACAGGTGTGACGTCGCCGTAATCGCGTCCCCAGGCAAGTGTTATGTGACTGTCGGACACCATCAAATTGTTCGTCGGATCGAAGCTCAGCCAGCCGGTTCCGGGGAAAAACACCGAAGCCCACGCATGCGAGGCCTGCGCCCCCTGCACTTTCGGACCGGGGCGGACATATCCGCTGACGTATCGTGCGGCGAGCCTCTGTGATCGCAACGCGCCGATCATGAGGTGGGCGAAATCCTGGCAAACGCCGCGCCGGTGACGCATCACCTCCGCAAGCGAGATTCCGATGGATGTGGACTGCGGACGATACTTGAAGTCGGAATGGATTCGGCGCATGAGCTCCCGGGCGACTTCCATCAATGGACGACCGGATACGAATGTCTTTCGCGCGTATTCCGCCAACTGTGGTGTGACGGATACATGGGGTGAGTTATGGATAAATTCGGATGCTTCGGTACACGTCCAATCCGATGTGGAATCCAGGGCCTGCCGCGCCTCTTCCCATGAAATGGTGGGCACGGAATCCGTTTGCGTCGGAACCACCTCTACGGTGCTTTCGCCGGTTATCTCGAGGTGCTCATGTTTCTCAAAGAGTTCGAACGACGCCACGCTGTTGCCATAGTAATCCTCGCGCTGGTGCATAAATGCAGGCTCAGGCAGAACGCGAATAGCCGTTGTTCGAACGTGCTGGGCTTCGGACGGCCGGGGTGTCAGCCGCACTTCATTCAGTGAATGAGTTACGGGACTCTCGTAGATGTAGCGGGTGGAATGATTCACCTGATAGAGCATCTTTGTCAGAAGATCGTCATGACGACGCCGTAAAACGGCATGCGGTCAGGTTGCTGAAATAACGCGCCGTCAGCGCATCCGACAATTCCCATAGTGTTGTTTTTACGTCCCGCAGCAGTTCTTCTAATGCACTGAAGTTACCACTGCTATCGCGCTGCGAAATATCGATCGGGCTGGCGGACCGGACCGCATTCAATGCTTTCAAAACCAGATCGTGCTCCGTTGAATGTTCAGCGTCTTCCTCCCGTTCCTGAAGCCGGCGGATCTGATGAAGGAGGGCGGCCAGTGGGAAACCCACGGATCGCGGATTCGATTCGTCCACGAGCAGCAGCTGAAGAACGAGATCGGTCTGCAGCGTTGTCGGGTAGCGCCTCCGGTAGGTGATCGTGCTGTCCGCGATCTGAAGCAGAACTTGAAGACACGGTTCAATGTCGTCGGCCGCCGAGCCAAGACCGCAGCGCAGCAGTTCAGACGTATGAAGGGCCCGTTCCATGCGGCGGCCGATTTCGAGAAAGCGCCATCCGAACCCGCGAGTCGTATTCTCGCTGAGCAATCCCGAAAAGGCGGATAACGTGATGACAGCGTTATCGAGCAGGTCCAGGCCGCCGGCGTAACGTTGATCCGTACTGGAGGGCGCGAAACCGGAAAAGTTCGATTCCAGCTGCTGCAGTGTCCTCCAGGTATCCTGGGACAATCTCTCCTTCAAATGCCAGGCTACGCGCCGCAATTCCTTCAGGTTCCAACGCAGACTCGAGGTTTGCGAGGGATCGTATACCATTTCGGTCAGCATCCGCTGCACGGACCAGCGCTGTTCGCCAAGCGACGCGGCGGACGTTCCCTCCGGAAGATAAGCCAGACCGGCGAGCAGACGCACCGCTGTCTCTAAGGAAATGGCACCTCCGAAATCCGCTTCGCTGGACACCGCAGGCCATAGAGTTCGCACAAACCGGACACGCGCCTCAACACGTTCGGTGTAACGGCCCAGCCAGAACAGATTGTCCGCAACCCGGCTCGGCAGCTCTTCGCCGCTTGGAAGCACCGGTACATGTGCCGACGACTGAGATCTTGCCGAAACGGCTTCTTCCGCATTGCCGAGGACCCAGGTGTCCTTACTTTTTCCTCCCAGTTGCATCGAAACAACCAGGGAAGAATCTTGTGTGGACACGCGCGTCAAGCCGCCGGGTAAAGCCGTGTACCCCTGTCCATTCCAGGCGGCATATACGCGCAGTACCGCATGCCGCGGAACAATGCCGTTATCGGTATAGACCGGCAAAGTAGAGAGAGCCACTCGCTCCTGGGCGACCGACTCTTCCGGTTGTGCCTGAATCTTGCGCACCAGCGCTTCGATGGCGGAAGGCTGCATTGCCGCAGGAAATTTCGGGTGCTGCCCGATTCGTGAAAAAGCAGGCTTGATGACGAGCTCTTGAAGATGATCCAGGACATATTGGCGAGGCTCTTCCTGACCGCACCACCACGTTGCAACCGACGGCATATGCAACTCTTCAGCGAGAAGGTGCCGGCAAAGACCCGGCAGAAATGCCATCAGCGCGGACGTTTCGACCATGCCGCTGCCCAGCGCATTATCGATGACAACGGAACCGCTGCGCACGGCTTCAACCAGTCCAGGCACTCCCAGCAGAGAGTCTCCGCGCAATTCGAGAGGATCGCAGAAGCTATCGTCTACGCGGCGCAGGATGACATCGACAGGTTTCAAACCGGCCAGGGTTTTCAGATAGACCCGCCGATCGAGAACCGTGAGATCCGCGCCCTCGACAAGCGTGAAATTCCACTGTCCCGCGAGGAACGAATGCTCGAAGTAAGTTTCCGCACCCGGTCCCGGGGTCAAAAGAACAACGGTTGGATTGGATCGCTGGTCTCCGGCAAGGGCAAGCAGCGAGTCACGCTTGATGTCATAAAACCTGGCAAGCTGACGGACCCTGGATCGGTCGAACACGTCGGGCAATGTTCTGGCGCTCACCAGCCGGTTTTGCAGCGTATAGCCCATGCCGGAGGGCGCTTGAGTACGATCGGCGATAACCCACCAGTTTCCCGCGGGTGATCGCGCAAGGTCCATCGCATAGGTGTGGAGATAAACACCGGCTTTCGGTGTGATGCCGAAGCATGGCCGAACGAACTGCGGATTTCCTAAAACAAGCGCTGGAGGAAGAAGGCTTTCGTGCAGCAGGCGCTGCGGGCCATACAGATCGACCAGAATGGCGTTAAACAGGGTCGCACGTTGGATTACCGCCTGCTCTATTGCTGACCATTCTCTCGCGTCGATCACAAGAGGAATGGGGTCCATTGGCCAGGGATATTCGCTTCCTTCCGGCAGGCTGCCGACATTGTAGGTGATCCCCTGAGACTGTATGAGTTGCTGGCCCGTTTGCCAGCGGCGGCTCAGCTGCCGGAAGCCCATCCGGCCGAGTTCTACAAATAGCTTTCTCCAGTGATGGCGTGGAAATCCGGAGGGCAGGAGTGCTTCGTCCCAGTAACCGTCAACCGGCCCGTATTCCAAGCGATCACCTTTTGGTTCGGTTTTCACCGGCACGGTTTACTCATATTCTTTCCGAAGATCCAACGTCGCGGGGAACTCGGGATCGACCACCGCGGAACCGACGTGCACAGGTCCTGGCGTATGACCGAAAGGAAAGAACCGTGCCACGCGACGAGCCTCAGCCTCGTTCGAGTTAACCGGAAATGTTTCGTAGCTCCGTCCGCCCGGATGCGCCACATGATAGGTGCAGCCGCCGACGGAGCGACCGGCAGTCATATCCACGACATCAAATATCAATGGTACATGTACCGGAATGGTCGGATGAAGACATCGAGGCGGCTGCCATGCCCGATATCGCACGCCGCAAACGAACTGGCCATGCGTCCCGGTTGATTGCAAGGGCAGGCGCCGGCCATTGCATGTGATGGTCAGTTTTTCGCTCACCAGGCCTTTCACCAGAACCTGAATCCGCTCGACAGATGAATCGACATACCGCGTCGTTCCTCCTGCGCCAGGCTCTTCACCAAGGACGTACCATGGTTCGATCGCCTGCCGCAACTCCAACTCCACACCTTCGTAGCACACACGTCCGTAAACGGGGAAACGAAATTCGGCATGCGGAGCGAACCACTGGTCATCCACGGCATAGCCGGCCTGCTGCAGATCTTTTATAACCGTCTCAAAGTCCCTCTCCACAAAGTATGGCAGTAGAAACAGATCGTGAAGACGCGTACCCCAGCGGATCGGTTTTGCGTCGTACGGCGTGCGCCAGAACCAGGCCACGAGTGCGCGCACCAGCAGCTGCTGAGCAAGACTCATCCGGGCGTGAGGCGGCATCTCGAAGGCTCGCATTTCCACCAGCCCGAGCCGGCCTGTCGCACTGTCCGGTGAGTACAGTTTATCGATGCAGAACTCGGCACGGTGCGTATTACCGGTCACGTCGACGAGCAGATTCCTGAAAATGCGATCCACCAACCATGGCGGGCATTCACCAGCCGCAGTACGCTTCAGCAGGCTGAACGCGAGTTCCAATTCATAAATTGCATCGGCCCGGGTTTCATCGACCCGCGGGGCCTGACTTGTCGGACCGATAAAGACGCCGGAAAACAGGTAGGAGAGAGCGGGATGATTCAGCCAATAGCCGATCAGGCTTTTGAGCAAATCAGGCCGGCGCAGGAACGGGCTATCCGATGGCGAAATGCCGCCAAGCGTCAGGTGGTTACCGCCACCGGTGCCCGTGTGCCGGCCATCGAGCATGAATTTCTCGGTTCCCAGTCGGGTTAATCGTGCTTCCCCGTACAAGGCGACGGTATTTTGCACGAGTTCCCGCCAGTTGGCGGCGGGATGGACGTTCACTTCGATCACACCGGGATCGGGTGTGACCTTGATGACGCGCAATCGCGAATCGTAAGGAGGTGGGTAACCTTCGACCAGAACCGGCATTTTCAGCCGCGCGGCGGTGTATTCCACGGCGGCAATCAGTTCGAGATAGTCCTCAATGGAACTTACTGGAGGCAGAAACACCCAGAGTTTGCCGTCGCGTGCTTCGACAGACAGCGCGGTTCGAACTACAGATCCGGCGGGTGCGGGGCGGGGAGCAACGGTTGTTTCCAACCGGCGCTGCTGCAATGCGGGAACGGGTAAGGGGCCCCGGGGCGCCGTCGGGTCCACCACCCAGATCTGCCGGATTTGCCCGGCCGGTTCCCATGCCAGACTGGCCAGAGGAAGGCGAAACCCTACCGGCGAATCGCCGGGAACCAGAAATAGATGGCGTGCCCGGAGCATCCATAAACCGGTCTGCCATTCAGGACCATGCTTGCCGTAGCCCCGTTGCAAAGGCAAGACAAACCCGACAGGCTTTCCCAGACCGCGTTCAAAAACGCGGCGAAGGCGCTCGCGTTCTTCCGGGTCATCGAGTTTGTTGTCCTGCGGATCGACATTGACCGGCAATTGACGCTCTTTCAATGCATAGGCCAGTGGATCTTCGTAGGCGCTGATGACGTATTCCGGATCGATCGATAGGGTTCGCGAGACTTCTTCCGCAAACCGTTGGGCATCCGCCGGACCAAATCCGTAATTCCGATCTGGATCGGCTACCCACTGCGCATCGTTCCAGAGAGGTAAACCGTCCGTGCGCCAGTAACAACTGAATGCCCATCTTGGCAGGGATTCTCCCGGATACCACTTGCCTTGTCCGAAATGCAGGAAGGCGCCAGGAGCGAATTGCTTGCGCAATCGCTTGAGAAGAACAGCTCCCAGCCGCAGTTTGGCGGGACCAAGCGCAGCCGTGTTCCACTCCTCGCCGTCCATATCGTCAATGGAAACAAATGTGGGTTCGCCGCCCATCGTGAGTCGGACATCGCCGGCAGTAAATTCGGCATCAATCTGATCGCCGACTGCGCACATGCACGCCCACTGGTCTTCGGTGTAAGGCTTCGTTACTCGCGGGTCTTCATGGATTCGCGTTACCTGCATCTCGTGCGCGAACTCCACTTCACATTCACTGACTAATCCTGAAACGGGAGCGGCTGAGGCCGGCTCCGCAGTGGCCGCCAGCGGGATGTGTCCCTCGCCTGTCAGTAGACCGGAAGTCGGATCCAGTCCAATCCATCCGGCGCCGGGCAAGTACACCTCTGCCCAGGCGTGCAGGTCTGTAAAATCGTCGCTCGGACCCATCGGCCCTTCAAGAGGTTTGACGTCGGGTTTGAGCTGGATCAGATAACCAGAGACAAAACGCGCGGCAAGGCCCAATCGCCGAAGGATCTGAACCAGAAGCCATGCCGAGTCCCGGCAGGAACCGTTGGCCAGCTTCAGGGTCTCTTCCGGTGTCTGGATACCCGGTTCCATGCGGATTACGTAGTGAATCTCTCCTTGTAAGCGTTGATTGAGGTAGACCAGGAAATCGATGGTTCGTACTTCAGTGCGATCGACCGAGGCCAGGAACTGTTCCAATAGAGGCCCCATGGTCGAGGGTTCCAGGAATGGACGCAGTTCACGCTGTTCCTGCTGCTCATAACGGAATGGATATTTCTCGGCGTAGGGTTCCAGAAAGAAATCAAATGGATTGATGACCGTCACTTCCGCTGCCAGACTGATTTCCAGAGAAAATCGCCGCGTCGGCTTAGTAAAAACCAGACGTGCCAGAAAGTTACCGTACGGATCCTGTTGCCAGTTTATGAAGTGTTCTTCCGGTTCAATACGCAACGAATAACTCGTTATAGGAGTCCGGCTGTGAGGCGCCGGACGCAGGCGCACGATTTGCGGTGAAAGCGTGACCAGCCGATCGTAGCTGTAGACCGTTTTGTGATGCAGTAAGACTCGAATTCCCATGTCGCCTAAAAAGAAAAACGTCTCGGACTCTCATTGCTGAGTTCCGGGACGTCATTGTTCCGTCTCAAAGTGGCACGACCGTGTACCAAACGCCTCTAGACTACGACACACCAAGGGCGAACCAATAGAAATTCTTTCCCGTAGCGGCGGTTTGTAAAGCTTTGAAGGTGTGACCAGTCCCCGCCTGAGTCAGGCGGGGTGCCTTCGCGTAGCGAAGGCGGGGCTGTCTGTTCAAAGTTCGCGCGCAGCGCGCTCCGTATGGATTTCCGCGAAGCGCTCCTTTTTCTAATCGGTGCGCTACGCGAATGTTTATCAGGAGAGCGCTTCGCGCGGACGTTGAACAGACCGCCCCAGCCTCGCTTCGCGAGGGCATCCCCGCCTAGCTTAGGCGGGGACTGGGAGACACCCCCACCGCTGTGCCCCCACTGCGTGCAGTAGTCCACAAAAATAGTCCATAAAAAACCAGAAGTTATCGGTTGACTGCCGGTCCTTCTTCACCCACGATAGCCGAGCATCACAACAATGCTGAGACGAACCCGAGAGGATCCTATGCGAGACCGAATGGCTGTGAGAATTCTTTCCCTCTGTTGTTTTTTGTCAGCCACGGGCTGGGCCGTGGCACAAGGCGGAGCTGGGCAGGTTATTCAAGGCTCCAAGATCGAAGAGATACTGAAGAATGGGCGAGTTGCGAAGACAAAAGATCTCCCAGAAGGTGTGACCCTGCCAAAGAAAGCCACTTTGGAGTTCAACGGAGAGCAGCACTTCGGTGTCTGGAAAAATATCGATGAGGGACCGGTGCCGAAAAAACAACTGGACAGTGGTATTGAACTGCAATTCCAGGACAGCTGGCGCACGGAAGTCGCTGCCTATGAATTAGACAAGCTGATCGGGTTGGGCATGGTTCCGGCGACCGTCCCGCGTTTGTACGATGGCAAGCAGGGCTCGATGCAGTTCTTTGTGGACTCCGTCATGGACGAAGAGCAACGGTTGAAGAAAAAGATTGCGCCGCCGAACCAGGTTTTATGGAACCAGCAAGTCGCAAAGATCCGGCTCTGGGACAACCTCATTTACAACACCGATCGCAATCTGGGAAACCTGTTGATAACCTCGGACTGGCAGATTCGGCTGATCGATCATTCGCGTACATTCAGGCCATTCGACCAATTAAAGGACCCTAAGCAGCTCACGATATTCTCGCGCACACTGCTTGCGAGCATCAAACAACTGAATGAGCCGATGCTCAAAGAACATCTCGGAAAATATCTATCACCCGCGCAAATCAGCGGAATATTAAAACGCCGCGATGCAATCGTTGCCCTGGCTGACAAGATGGCGGCCGAAAAGGGGGCAGGCGCGGTCCTGTATCAATGATGCGGAAGCTTCGGGCTGGACTGCTGCTGTTCACTCTGACGGTAGCGCTCAGCGGCCTCGCGCATCCGGCGCGGCCGCGTATCGTGGCGATAGGCGACATCCATGGGGAGTACGACGGGTTTGTTGGAATCCTCCAGCGAACTCACCTGATCGATCCGTCAAAGCGCTGGGCTGGTGGAAATACGATTCTGGTTCAAACCGGAGACATGCTCGATCGCGGACCGGGCGCACGCGCGGTGATGGATCTTTTGATGTCGCTTCAGAAGGATGCTCCTCGCCAGGGTGGCCGCGTTGTGGTCTTAATGGGCAATCACGAAGCGATGAACCTCTATGGTGATCTGCGCTACGTCACAGAGAAGGACTACGCCCAGTTTGCGCCTGAACACAGCAGCAAAAGCGATTCATCGCATCCCCCCGGCTACTTCGAACGATGTGCGGCTCTGGAAGTGAACGGGACCTACGGCAAATGGCTTCGTAGTCTGCCCGCCATTGCGCAGATCGACGATTCGATATTTCTTCACGGTGGAATCAGTCCGGAACTCGCATCCTGGGGCGTCGACAAGTTGAACGAGAGGATCGCGGGTGAAGTCAAGGTGTTCGATGCCTACCGACACTACATGATCGACAAGAAAATCGCGCCACCCTGCAGCACACTGGAAGAATTGACCAGACTGGCGCAGGCCGCAGAACCGAATGCAAAAGGCAAGGATGCTGAGGTTCTAAAAGGCTTTCTCGAATACCCATCATGGTTGACTATTAACGACAAAGGTCCTCTCTGGTTCAGGGGTTATGCGGAATGGGACAATGCCGAAGGAAACAGACAGATGGAACTGCTCACCAAGGCACTCGATGTGACGCGTTTTGTGGTCGGGCACACGGTCCAGAAAGGCGGTGAAATCGTTCCTCGATTCAATGACCAGGTTTATTTAATCGATACAGGAATGCTCTCCAGTTTCTTCGCCGGCGGCCGCGCATCGGCATTGATCATTCAGGATGGGAAGGTCGCAGCCATCTACTGATATGCAGATTATCAACCGTATTTTCAATCTTCGGCCGGGTGACTTCTCTCGCGGGTTTCCGCTCTTCGCCTACTACTTTTTGATCATTACCTTTTACCAGATCGGTCGCGTTGCCCGCGTTGCCATATTCCTCGATCATTTCAAACCGGCGCAGCAACCGTATGCCGACATGTCGATTGCACTGCTCGCCGGCTTTGTCATATCGCTATATATAAGGGCGGGCGACCGCGTCAGCTTGCGCAATCTGCAGGTGGGAAGCCTGCTGTTCTTTGCTGCGAATCTTGTTGCCATATGGTGGGGACTTCAGTTTCACAAGTGGGTCTGGCTTGCGCCACTGTTTTATCTCTGGGTTGGCGTTTTCGGAATTCTTGCAGTAGCCCAGGCGTGGACGCTTGCAAACTTTGTCTGGACCACCCGCGAGGCGAAGCGGCTGTTCGGCATGTTCGGCAGCGGCGGCATTATCGGCGGCAGCTTCGCCGGGTTCCTGGGGGGCTGGATTGCTGTGCGGTTCGGCGCCGAGTCCATCCTTCTTTTTAT
This sequence comes from uncultured Acidobacteriota bacterium, assembly GCA_963738025.1. GTDB lineage: Bacteria > Acidobacteriota > Terriglobia > 20CM-2-55-15 > 20CM-2-55-15 > 20CM-2-55-15. The sequence goes on from CAVTWA010000011.1 coordinate 417,057, forward strand.
GGCAGGATTCCTGCTCGTGTGTGTGGTCCTTGTCCGAAACATCAGCAAGCACACGGGGACAATCTCGAGCGAAACGGGAGTAAGTGAAGCGGACGCTGCCCCGCGCAATTTATCGGAAAGTTTCCGCCTGGTCGGCCAGTCTCGCCATTTGCAGACCATTGCCGCCTTGATCTGCATTTCGTCTGTGGCTACTGCCGTAGCGGGCTGGCAGCTCAACGCCATCGCCAAAGAAACTCTGATTCAGAAGAATGCGGTGGCCCATTTTCTGGGAAATGTTCAGGGCTACACCGGTCTGCTCGCTCTCATCGTTCAGCTGTTTCTTACACCAAAAATTCTGCGCCATTTCGGAGTCGGCGCCGCCCTGCTGATTTTGCCGCTATCGTTAACCGCCGGTTCTTTAACGGTTGTCTTTTCGAGCGCCCTTTGGGCGGCGGCTATTCTTCGGGGAAGCGATACCGTACCCCGGTATTCGATCGATACATCCGCAGTTCAACTGCTGTATTTACCGGTGCCGGCGAATATTAAAGTCCAGGTAAAGTCGCTGACCGATACCGTCGTCAAGAATTTCGGTGATGGCCTGGCCGCACTTACCATTCTGGTATTCGTCACGCCGCTCCACTTCACTGCACGCCGCATAAGCTGGATCAACTTCGTTCTGCTCGCCGTGTGGATCGCTTTAGCGATAGTTGCGCGCCGCAACTATGTCGAGACACTCCGCAGGAATATCCAGCATGTCGGCTTACGTCCCGAGCAAGGCTCGGTTCAAGCCCTGGATCATTCCACCAGCAATGTTCTGGCCGAGAAACTGAATTCTACGGACCCCAATGAGATTCTTTACGCGTTGGATTTGTTTGAAATGGGTCAGCAGGCGCAAGCCCATTCGGGCATCCGGAGGCTGATCGAACATCCTTCGCCTCATGTCCGTAAAAAGGCAATTGCCGTCCTCAGCGGAGCCGGAGATCGAACCGTGAGGCACGAGGTCGCGGCTTTGCTCCATGATACGAGCGTCGAGGTCCGTACAGAGGCTCTGGCCTATCTGGCAAGGCACGACCACGTCGATCCCATCGCAGCCGTCGAAAAACTGCAGGATTTCGCGGATTTTTCTGTCTGCTCGGCAACCGTGGCCTTTCTGTCCCGGCCCGGCGAGGGACAGAACATTGAAGCGGCTCGTATGATTGCCGACCAAATGCTTCAGGAGACCGGGGAAAATGCGAAACGGATGCGTCTCGAGATCGTCCGACTTCTGCCTTCAATTCCTGATGAGTTCGAGACGCAGCTTGAAATCCTCCTGAAGGACAACGATGTCGAGATCGTTTGTGAGGCTTATCACGCTGCAGCTGTTCTGAGGAAGCGCCAGTTCGTTCCCGCAATTATCGCGGGACTCGGGGATGCGGACAGGGCGGCCGACGCGATCGATTCTCTCGTCCTGTTCGAAGACGCCATCGTCGGCGATCTGCGGATGCATTTGAACGATCAAGCCGAACGCAAGGAAGTTCGTGAGAGAATCCCGCAGGTTCTTTTCCGTATCGGAACTCCGGCGGCGGCAAATGCTTTGCTGGACAGCTTGATTCAACCCGATCCAGCCCTTCGAACGAAGATAATCGCTGCGCTCAATAAGCTGCAGGAGCTTCGCCGGAATCTGGATCTCGACAGAGAGTCGATCGAAACGGTAATGATTGCGGAACTGACAGGACACTATCGTTCCTATCAGATTCTAGGCAGTGCAGACGGCGCTTCGGACGAAGATCTCCAGACGGCTATGCGCGGCGAATTAGAAAGGATTTTCCGGCTGCTGAAACTGCTGTTTCCTGCTATCGATTTGCAGAGTGCTTATATGGGTGTTCACTCCAGCGATCCCGTCATGCATTCGAACGCACTGGAATTCCTTGATAATACGCTGAACGCCCGCCTGCGGGCTCTGCTGGTGCCTCTTCTGGATAGCGAGGTGACGGTCGACGAACGAATCCAGCTCGCCGACCAGTTTCTCGGTTTCAGTATGAATGCGTAAAAGCCGAAGTTGGTCACGTGATGTGAGGAGCGAAGTCCCCGCCTAACTTAGGCGGGGAGTGTCCCAGTTCAACATCCTGCCGAAAATCAACTAGGTCGCCCGGCCAGAACATGGATTAAGAAAACTAAAACTTACAGCCTTGTTACACGGAGCACAGGAAATTGCCTTTCTTCCATCTCGTTGCTTCTTGTGTTGTGGTCCTCGTACAGGTTGACTTATCGCGATCAGCTTGATAAGCAGTGAGCGGAAGGAGTCTTTTTTATGGCTACGATAGTCGGCGCAATCGCCAGTTCTCATACACCAACAATTGGTTTCGCACTCGATAATCACAAACAATCTGACCCGAACTGGGCGCCGATTTTCGAAGGTTACGAGCCCGTCCGGCAGTGGCTGGCAGCCAGGAAACCGGACGTTCTGTTCCTTATATTCAACGATCACATCACGTCTTTTTTCTTCGATCATTACTCCCATTTCGCCCTCGGTGTTGGCGACTCTTACCCTGTGGCGGATGAAGGTGGAGGGGCCCGCAGACTGCCGCCGGTAAAAGGTCACCCCAAGCTTGCCGCGCACATCGCAGCGGGGTTGGTCGCCGATGAATTCGACTTATCGTTCTTCCAGGGCAAGGGGCTGGATCATGGCTGCTTCTCGCCGTTGTCGGTCCTGTGGCCTCACGAGCCGGAGTGGCCTGGCGCCATCGTTCCGCTTCAGGTAGGTGTGCTGCTCACTCCCATTCCAACTGCACGCCGATGTTACAAACTCGGCAAGGCCTTGCGGAAAGCGATCCTGAGCTATCCGGAGGATCTCAAGGTCGCGATTGTCGCTACCGGCGGCCTTTCCCATCAGGTGCATGGAGAACGAGCCGGCTTCAACAACACGAAATGGGACCTGGAGTTCATGGAGCTCCTCGAAAAGGATCCTGAAAGTCTCACCAATATCACGGCTGCGGAATATGCCCGGCGCGGCGGCTGGGAAGGTGGGGAAGTCATCATGTGGCTCATCATGCGGGGCGCCATGGCATCCAAGGTTAAAAAACTGCACCAGTCCTATTACCTGCCTTCAATGACAGCAATCGGCACCGCTATCTTCGAAGACGACATCACGGAGCAGGCAGACGAGTCCTCAGCCACATACCTCGAGCGCATTCACAAGGAAACAAAAGGCGTGGAAACGATCGAGGGTACTTATCCGTTCACACTGGACACCAGCGTTAGAGCATACCGGCTGAATCGTTTTCTCCACGATCTGATCATTCCCGAACACCGGGTGAAGTTCCTCGCCGATCCCGAAACAACCTTTGAAGAGGCCGGCCTCAGCGAAAAAGAACAGGCCATGGTTCGCAATCGCGATTGGCGGGAAATGATTCATTACGGAGTGATCTTCTTCATGCTGGAGAAACTGGGTGCAGTGGTGGGAACTTCAAACCTGCATATTTATGCCGCGATGCGGGGTCAGTCACTCGAAGATTTTCAGAAGACGCGCAATGCTCAGGTTCTGTACTCCGTAGCAGGCAGGGATACGGGCAAAACCGATTGGGATAAGAACCGCAACTGAAGTAAGGGTGTCCACAGTCCCCGCCTAAGTTAGGCGGGGTGCCTTCGCGGAGCGAAGGCGGGGCGGTCTGTTCAAAGACGCGTAGCGACCTTATGGATTTCCGCGCAGCGATCCTTATTGAGTCGGTCCGCTTCGCGGGATTTTGAACAGATATTTAGGCTTCGCCCTATCGGGCTCGCGCTCCGCGCCGCCCCAACCTCGCTTCGCGAGGGCATCCCCGCCTAACTTAGGCGGGGACTGGCGGACGCTACCCACGGCGTCGGTTCTGTCTTGGACAGGCTCCCTTTTAGAAGCCAGCCTTATCCTTTTTATCGAGGAACGGCTCGATTACGCGCACTATGTTGCGCACCACGATGGAGTATCCTTCCCCTGTCGGATGTGCTCCATCGCTGATGAACAGCTCGGGATGGCCTTGAACCCCTTCAAGGAACGGGATCACGGGTACCTTGAGTTCCTTGGCCAGATCGTCAATGTAGGGAAATCGTCCGCCAGCCAGAAAAACACGTGTGCCGCCTGGTCTGAATCGTTCAATCATCGTACGGAGATTTTGTCGCGACACATCTCTGGGAATTCCTTGCGACATGTCATTGCCTCCCAGCTGAATGATCACGATATCCGGTTGAGCGGACAAGGCGCGGTTCATGCGGCTCAATGCCTGGGTCGTTGTACTGCCGGTTACTCCGAGATTGATGACGCGGTAATCCAGACCTCGCGTTCGCAGCTGTTTTTCCAACTGCGCCGGATACGACGACTCTGGAGCTACGCCGTAGCCAGCAGTCATGCTATCGCCGAGCGCCACGATAACCGGCGGCCGCGCGTTCGACTGCAGGGCAAGTGCCAGAAGGGCAATGATCCAAACCATGGGAACTATGTTAGCTCCAATGCTTTGAAAGGGGAAGGAACCTAAGATTCGGACGTAGCCGAAGTTCGTCATGTGATCGGAGAAGCGAAGTCCCGCCTAAGTACCGCGTTTCATAATTACGCTCACGTATACAAATGAGCGCAAAGTATTCCCCGCCTAACTTAGGCGGGGAACCCTCACGTTTCAACGTCCTGCCGAAAATCAATTCGGACAAATCAGAAAGGATTTGCTTTCAGCCAAAAAACTGGTTTATGACAGCTCTTGTGCCTCTTGTGCCTCTTGTGATTTCTTCCCCTTCTGTCGTTACTGTGCGGTCACCGGAATGATTTTCACGCCTTCGCGCGCCGCGTCGCCGGGCGCAGCGAGGATCGTCGCACCTTCGCCGAGATTCTGGAGGATTTCGACGCGATCTCCGTAGTCGCGGCCGACAACGACTTTCTGGAGATGTATCGTTCCATCCGCTTGAACGATGGCAACCTGGGCGCCATCGTTGCGGAAGATAATTGCATTGGCCGGAAGCACGACTGGCGGGTTGGAGCGTGCAGCACTCAGATCGACTTCGCTGTAGGTTCCGGGGAAAAGGGCGCCGTCGCCATTCGGTATATCCACCTCCACCAGCATGGTTCGCGTGGCGGGATCAAGAGCGTTCGCCGTGCGGATTACCGTCCCATGAAACGTGCGGCCCGGAAAATTGGATACCGTCAGGACGGCAGGCTGGCCGATATGGATCGAGTTGGCGCTGACTTGCGGAACATTGACGTATGTCCGCAGAGTTTGCGTTTGCGCGATCCGATAGAGCAGAGTATTGCCGGCGCTGACGAGCGCGCCGGCATCTACATTACGCTGCGTGACGACCCCGTCGAATGGAGCTAGTACCGTACGATAATTCTGGACCTCCTGCAGACGCGCCAGATTGGCTTTGGCGGCAGTGACGTTGCTGCGCTGTGCAGATATGGCTTTGTCTAAGGCCTGGACGTTCGCATTCTGTGCCGCGAGTTGAGCCTGGTATTGATCACTGTCCTGCCGCGGCGCCACACCCCGTGCTGCGAGAGCCTTCCAGCGGTCCGCGGTGATCTGGGCGAGATCGCGATTGGCCTTGCCTTGTTCGAGATTGGCCTGGGCTTGTTCTACTGCGGCCTGGGCCTGCTCGACTGCTGCTTCAGCCTGCCGGATTTGCTGATCCAATTCGGGAGCATCGATCTCGGCCAGAACCTGCCCAGCCTTCACGTGGTCGCCGATGTCAGCCAGGCGCCTCTTGAGATATCCGTCGGCACGAGCAAGGATCGGAGCCTCTGCAATGGGTTGCATCGTGCCAGGCAGTTTGAGTTCGTTCGCATTGGAACCACGGCTCACGCGCATTACAGCCATGCGTGGAAGTGATTTCTCACGCTCGTCTGCTTCGGCGCGAACGGTAGCTTCACGCCTTTGGAGCGGGAGATATCCTGCGAAGAAGCCTGCGATCAGGAGAACGGCAAGTCCGAGCAACATCACGGAAATCGTAATTCCGGACGGACGCCATGGATTCGGCGGCAGCCCTTGGTTTTGTTCTTCTTTCAGACTAGAGCCTTCGTATTTCATTTAAGACATTTCAACCAGATTGAGTTCCGCCTCGAGAGCGGCATCCCGTTCTTCCTCTTCGAGACGGCGCTCCTGGTTTACTGGAGGCCTCGTCCGCAGATAAGAATAAATAATTGGAACGATGAAAAGCGTCGTTACGGTTGCACCAAGCAGCCCGCCGATTACCGCCCGCCCCAGCGGCGCATTCTGCTCTCCGCCCTCACCCAGGCTGAGCGCCATGGGGAGCATACCGAGAATCATTGCCGAAGCAGTCATCAGGACGGGCCGGATACGGGCATAACCGGCCGAAAGCATCGCCTCACGTGCAGATTCGATTGTTGCCCGTTCGTCATTTGCGAAAGTAACCATGAGAATGCTGTTGGCGGTGGCGACACCGATACACATGATCGCCCCCATCAAAGACGGGACGCTCAACGTGGTGCCAGTTACGAATAACATCCATAGAATCCCGGCCAGCGCGCCTGGCAGGGCAGTCAGAATGATGAAGGGATCGAGCCAGGATTGAAAGTTCACCGCCATCAAGAGATACACCAGCACCACTGCAAAGACCAATCCAAGCCCAAGCCTGAAAAATGAGGTCCGCATCGTTTCGTATTCTCCCCGCAGGGTGAGCGTTGTTCCGCGGGGAAGTCGTGGTGTTTCTTCTTTTATGATCTTTTCGACCTCTTTACCAAGGCTTCCCAGATCACGGCGATCGACATTTGCGTAAACATCGAAAACCGGCGCGACATTGTAATGGTTGATGATCACAGGCCCGTAGCTGCGTGTGACGTCAACCAGATTCGACAGCAACTGCGTCGCTCCATTGATCGCTCCTGGATTGCCATATGCCAGCGAAGATGCGCTCGGTGATGCGCCAACGGAAGCATTGCCTCCCCCGGATGAGCCGGCAAGCGAGCCCGGCGTCGTCGAAAGCACGCTACTGTTCGCTGCGGTGACGGGAGTGCGCAGCAGTTCGTCCAGAGAATCGATCCGATACTGCGACGTCTGGACGCCAACGTTATAGCTGACGCCGTTAGCCGGATTAAGCCAGAAGCTGGGAGCGACCTGGTTGTTCCCGCTGAGCGAAATCAGCATGCTGCTCGACACATCCCGCTGCGTCAGGCCAAGCTGTCCGGCCTTGACGCGATCGACGTTCAGGTTCAGTTGCGGTTGCTGAAATACCTGGTGGACATGAACGTCGGCGGCGCCCGGAATGGCGGCGATTCGGTCGCGCAATTTCTGCGCGACTTTGAAATTGTTCGCTGCATCGCGGCCTATCACTTGCAAATCGATCGGAGCCGGCAGGCCGAAATTCAAAATCTGATTGGTGATATTGGCTGGTTCAAAAAAGAACACCATGTCGGGAAACTTCTCGCCGAGCTTCTTGCGGAGCAGTACTTCGTATTCACGCACCGGCCCGTGATTCTCGCGGTTCAGCGAAATCGTGACTTCTCCGTCGGTGGCGGCGATATTCGGGACGTCACCCTGCGCGATGCTGCCCCACGCGTTGGGTATTCCGATGTTGTCCAGAATCGTCTCCACTTCGCCGGCCGGGAGAATGTTCCGGATCTCCTGCTCGACGTCGGCTAAGCGAACTTCGGTTTCTTCTATTCGTGTCCCGGGAGCGGTGCGCGCATGCAGCCGCAGCGTCCCGGCATCGACGTCGGGAAAGAAGTCCTGGCCGACCAGCCGCAAAAGAAGAAGGGAGCCTAAGGAAAACAGCAGGAAGCCCGCGAGCACCGGAGCGCGGCGTCGCAATGACAGGTCGAGAAGGCCAAGATAGAAGTAGCGAAGCCGCTCAAAGAGATAATTCATTCCCCGGTGAAGAGTCCACAGGAGACCTTTGCCGCCGTGTCCACCGGCGTGATAGAGCGCCACTTCACTACGCAGGAGCCGGTGCACCATGGTCGGAACCAGGGTGCGCGACAAAAAATACGACGCCATCATCGCAAATACGACTGCCATTGCAAGCGGCGTAAACAGATAACGGGCGGTCCCGGTCAGCAGAAGGACCGGCACGAAGACGATGCAAATGGCCAGCGTGGAAACAAACGTCGGCACCGCAATCTGCGAAGCGCCGTCGAGCACTGCGCGGACAAGCGGCTTCTTCATGGCGAGATTTCGATGGGTGTTTTCGATTTCGACCGTCGCGTCATCGACCAGAATGCCAACCGCTAATGCGAGGCCGCCCAGTGTCATGACGTTGATCGTCTCGCCGAGTAAACTGAGAATACAAATCGAAGTCAGGATCGAAAGGGGTATCGAAATACAAACGATGAGGGTGCTCCGCCAGCTTCCCAGAAACAGAAGGATAACCATGCCCGTGAGTAAAGCGGCGATCAGCGTCTCGCGAACCACCCCGGCGATTGCCGATCGAACAAATAGCGATTGATCGCCGAAAACCGACAGATCTAAAGGTTGAGGAATATTGTCCATCACTTTGGGCAATGCGGCCTTGATCGCGTTGACGATGGACAGCGTCGATGCATTTCCGTTTCGCGTCACGGTCAGCAGGACGCCCCGAGAGCCGTTCGTTCGCACGATGTTTTGCTGCGGAACGAATCCGTCGTGAACGGTAGCGACATCCTTCATGTAGACGGTGGCGCCGTTTACCGTCTTGATCGGAAGATCGTTGAATTCGGCAAGAACCGCAGGGCTGCTGTTCAGCCGCACCGGGTACTCGTTCGCTGCAAACTTCGCAGTTCCAGCCGGAAGGATGAGGTTCTGAAGGTTCAAGGCGTTCGAGACATCGATCGGCGAGAGTTGTTTGGCGTAGAGTTCGTTGATATTCAAGTCGACGACGATCTGCCGGTTCTTACCGCCAAACGGATAAGAAATGTTAGCGCCCTGAACGATCGCAAGCGGATTCCGGATGAAATTCTGCGCCAGGTCGAAGATTTCCTGTTCCTGAAGCTTTTTACTGCTCAGACCGAGCTGCAGGATCGGCACGCTTGCCGCATCGTATTTCAAAACCTGAGGCGGGAACGTCCCGGGGGGCATGTTGCGCACCTGAACCTGGCACTGCGTCACGATCTGGGACAGCGCCAGATCGACTGCGACGTTCGGGTGGAAATACACACGAACGACGGAAATGCTCTGGTGCGACTGGGACTCGATATGTTCGATGCCGATGACGTTCGATGTGAGAGCGCGCTCGAAATTGGTGACGATCCGGCTCTCCATCTCTTCCGGAGACAGGCCGTTGTATTGCCATACGATGCTGACGACCGGTATATCGATATACGGAAAAATATCGACCGGCAAAGTCGCAATGGCAACTCCGCCCAGAATAGCGATCAGCACCGCCATCACTACGAACGTGTAGGGGCGCCGAAGCGCCAATCTTACGATCCACATAATCCGTGAAAACTTTTATCGTACCAGAGCCAGCAGGATCAACCCGATCTTTATGCTTCGATAATGACGTCCGGGTCATCGATGACTTTGTCGTCGTTATCGTGCACTTCATAACGGAATTTCACAGGGAACGTCGACGGATTGGCCGTGATCGGTCCTGAACTGACGGTTCCGCCTTTCGGAACCGTGAATGTCGTGCTGGCAAAAGGGCTCGTCGAGAGGAACACCACTTTCCATGGTCCTCCTTGTCCGACGGCTCTCCAGGTGATGGAATCCCCGCCCGACTTGCTGGCGGGCGTACGCGCGTCCGAATTCGCGATCCAGCCGTTTGGATTGATTTTGATCTCTCTGTTGTTCGGCGTCTGCATTGTATCTCCTATAGGTTAGTTTCCGCGCAGCAGCTGTTGAAAACGGGCATTGCCCCACAATGAATCGAAATTCGGTGCATCTCGAATAGTCGTCGGCGAATAGTCGGAACCAACTGCTTTTTCCAGCCATTCCAACGTCTTATTCACATCTTTGAACTGGTTGTAAACGACAGCGGCCTTGTATCGGACTTCGGGATCCGCTGGGGCGATGGCCAGGGCAGACTGGATGCGCATGAGCGCAGCCTCTTCATCCCCCTTCATCGCGTGATAGCTGGCAAGCTGGGCCAGAATACCGGCGTCGCGCGGATTCACTTTCAATTGTTCTTCAGCGAGCGGTATCGCGCGGTCATACGCGGCAGCGGCCAGCGATCGTTTTCCCGGAGTCCAGTAGTACGCATCGCCAAGGTTTCCCCAGATTACGTGATTCTTATCGTTGAGGTTCGCTGCCTGCTCAAACGTTTGCGAGGACTCCTCGAAGCGTCGCCGGCCAAAGTAGGCCATCCCCAGGTTCGAGTAAGCGGCCGCCGTCGGCCGCATGGCGGTGGATTTTTCAAACATGGGAATAGCGTCGGCATAGCGCCCCATCTTGATGTAAGCGCCGCCGAGATTGCTGTAGCCATACAGACAGTCCGGCGCGAGCGCAATCACCTGCTGGAACATGTGGACCGCATCATCGTAGCGCGCCAGGTCGTAGTAATAAGCACCGAGACGGTTGTAATTGGCCCAGTAGTGAGGCCGCAGTGCGATCGCCCGCTTGAATGTCTCTTCGGCTTCGGCGTGGCTGAAGAACTGCTGAGTGTGCGCCAGTTCCCGGTATAAGTCATCGTTGGTGGGTTCGATCTCGACCGCGCGCCGGAACTCCGCCGCCCCCTCCTGGTAATGGCCCGTTGTCCGGTACACATTGCCCAGACAACTATGCGCCGCAGGAAGTCTATCGTCAGAACGGATTGCGCGCTGGCAATCGGTTGTCGCCGCCGCGATCCATTTGGGATCCTTACTGGATTCGAACTTTCTCCAGTACGCCTCGCCTTTCGCCGCGGCCGCCGCGGCATAGTTCGCATCCAGCTGCAATGCCTGATCGAAAAGCGCGATAGCGCGGTCGACATTTTCCGGACGATCGTAATTCTGGAAATAGCCGCGCGCTTGAAGAAAAGCTTCCCTGGCTGCGGGGTTACTTGTGTCACGCGCGTTCAGAGCCGCTCGTTCGGCAGGCTTCACTTCAAGACCGAGCATTTCGACAATCGCTGTGACAAGCTGATCCTGCACCGACAGAATATCCAGCGCCGATGCAGTGATCGTCCTGGTGTCCAGCTGGCGGGCGCTGGCGGTATCGACGAGATTGCAATTCACCCTGAGTGTTCCGTTCAACTCTTCGATGGTGCCTGTAACAATCAGATTAGCCCCAACACCCTTGCGTGCATTTTCTGCGGTCTGGATTTGACGGCTTCGTACATCGCTTGCAGGCGCGATCTGCAACGATGGAAGAATCGTGAGGCGCGTGAGTTTCTCCGTTATGGACTCGGTCAGACCGTCCGCGAGGATCTGCGAGAGGTCCTGCCGGTTCTGCGCCTGGAAGGGAAGTATCGCGACGTTCTTCTTTTCTGGAATGAGGACGGTGCGATTACGAACCGGCACGACGAGCAGGCGAAGGGAATTGGACCACCAAACGCCAGCGAGAGTGGCTAACAACAGTGCGGCGACTAATAGGCTCCATGGCGAAAGCCGTCGAACATTGCCAGGCGCAGGGGGGAGTGGCGATGCCACGGCAAGTCCTGACCCGGCAACGTGGACAAGAATGGACTGTTCACGCAATGCAGCGGCCAGGTCCCGCGTTGATCCGAAGCGATTTTCTGGATTTTTTTCAAGGCAACGCTCGATTATTCTGCTGAACGATTCAGGCGCCGTATCAAAACCTGGTGTTGGCCGCGCCTCATCCTCAATGATGGCAGCCAATGTCTGCACTGCACTGTCACGGTGAAAAGGTTTTGCCGTCGTGACCATTTCGTAAAGCAGAGAACCAAACGAGAACTGATCACCGCGAAAGTCCGATTCGCGGCCGGCAGCCTGTTCGGGAGACATATACTCGACGGTTCCAATGATGGCGCCTGGAGTGGTGTTGGCGCCCATATTGAGGAGTGTCGATCCATTATCGTCGACGGAAAGCGGCGCGAGATATTTGCCGAGTCCGAAATCCAGAATTTTGGCGAGCCCGTCTTTCGTGATCATCACGTTTTCCGGTTTGAGATCGCGATGAACCACTCCGGCTTCGTGCGCCTTCGCCAGACCGTCGGCAATTTGCGAGGCCAGCCCGATAATCTCGGCAATGGACATCGGGCCCTGGTCCATGCGCTGGCGCAAGGTCACGCCATCCACCAATTCCAGAGCGATGTAGGGAATCGAGCCCGACCAGCCGATGTCGTAGACCGTGATAATGTTGGGGTGGTTCAGGGCGGAGGCGATGCGGGCTTCTTTCTCGAACCGGCCCAGCCGTTCTCTGTCTTTCGCCATCCCTGTCGGCAGAATCTTGATCGCCAGCTCCCGGCCAAGTCGCGTGTCCCTGGCGCGATACACTTCGCCCATTCCGCCTGCTCCCAGGCGATCCAAGATCTCGTAATGACTTAACTTAGTGTGAGGAGCCAGAGTCAAGGATTGCAACCTTCGCTTAAAGGGGTCGGCCGATGCTAACGGTAGACCTTAGATTTGGTCAAGAAAACTTGCTCTTCTTGTACGCTGGGACGGATCGACTGGCGGGCGCTGGTGTACAAATTACTTGTAAGTTGGTGCTACAATTGAGATTATTGGCGACCCTGGTGAGAAGAAGAGGAGAAAGGCCAGCATGAGAGCTATTTGGAAAGGCAACATCAGCTTCGCACTCGTTTCCATCCCGATTTCTCTCTTTAGCGCGACCCGGAGAAATGAGCTTTCGTTTCACTACCTCCATAAGAAGGATATGAGTCCCGTCTCGTACAAAAGATTTTGTGATGGCGAGAATGTGGAGGTCCCGTGGGAAGAGATCACACGCGGCTACGAGTACGAGAAAGACCGCTATATCGAAATCACAGACGAGGATCTGGACAAAGCGGATATCGAGTTGTCCAAAACCATCGCGATTCAAGAATTTGTTCAGGAGAGCGAAATCGATCCAGTGTTCTTCGACAAACCGTATTACCTCGAGCCTCAAAAAGGCGGCGAACGAGCCTACGCGTTGATGCGCGACGCCCTGGCGCAGTCCAAAAAGGTCGGTATCGCCAAAGTCGTTTTGAAGTCGCGTGAACATCTGGCGGCGGTAAAAACTGTGGGCGATATGATGACGCTGCAGACGATGCGTTTCTCACACGAGATTGTCGACGCGGGATCACTCAATCTTCCTAAAGCGGCGGACGTCTCCAAGAAGGAAATGGAGTTGGCGAATACGCTGATCAACTCGATGTCGGACAAATTCGATCCCGTCAAATACCGAGACGATTACTACGACAAAGTCCTGGAAATCATTCAGATGAAGGTCGCCGGCGTCGCCCCTCAAGCAACTGCCGCAAAAGGACCGGGGCCTGCCAAAGTCGTCGATCTGATGGAGATTCTCAAGCAAAGCCTCAACGAAACGAAAAAAGGCCGGAACTCACGCCCTTCAGCGGTGGAGGAGGAGACCGTCGTTGCTGGGGATGGCCATTCTGGCAAGCCGAAGAAAACGAGCAAAGCCCGGTGACAACTGGATAGAGAGTGCAGTTCGGGTGTCTTGCAGTCCCCGCCTAAGCTAGGCGGGGACTGGTGATACCGTTCACCAAACCAGGTTTACATGGCATCCACTCTGTTGTTCCCGTTCATTCTGTCTTAGACACGTATGGGAATAAGACGCCTCCGTACATGACCTACGTTCGGGAAAACGTCCTTCGAGTTTTAGATCACATTCAGGCTGCGGCGGTCCGCGCGGGCCGCTCGCCGGACGCGGTCAAGCTTATCGCTGTTACAAAAACCGTGGCGCCAGACCATATTCGCGAAGCCGTGGACGCCGGCATTCGCAATATCGGTGAAAACCGCCTGCAGGAAGCGCTGCCCAAACGGCAGGCGCTTCGTGAACTGCCGCTCACCTGGCACTTCATCGGTCATTTGCAAACGAACAAGGCGAGGAAAGCCACTGAAAATTTCGACTGGATTCATTGTCTCGACCGTCCGGACCTTGGAGCAAAGCTGAGCCAGGTCGCCACCAGCCGTTTACCGGTTCTAATCGAGGTCAAGCTTCACGACGAACCGACGAAATCCGGAGTGGGCGAGTCCGAACTTCCCACATTGGTTGAACAACTCGGCCACTACGAAAACCTCGAGTTACGCGGACTCATGGCGATTCCGCCCTTTTTTGATAACCCCGAAGATGTGCGACCCTACTTTCGGAGACTTCACAACCTCGCCGAGCGCTTCCAGCTCCCGGAGTTATCCATGGGGATGAGTCACGATTTCGAGGTCGCCATCGAAGAGGGTGCGACAATGGTCCGCATCGGTTCGGCATTATTCGGCGACAGGGCGTAACGCGAGCCTGATCATCCTATGGTCATCCTTAAAATTCGTGTGATACCCAACGCCAGGAAAACGGAGTTTGCCGGGTATCGCGAAGGCGAATTGGTGTTGCGGTTAAATGCCTCTCCTGTCGACGGAAAAGCGAACGATGCGGCGCGTGAGTTCGTGGCAAGATATCTGGGCGTCTCCCGCTCCACCGTTCTACTTGTGGGGGGAGAAAGGAGTAGACACAAGATATTTGAGATTGTAGGCTTGAAACGTGCGGACCTCGAAAGGAAACTCGCCGAAATAAACCGCTAATGGATCAGGCAAACGACCACGTAGCATCGACGCCTCAACCGGCTCTAACCCAATCGACACCGAAGAATATGGCCGCAACGCTCGCTATCTGTTTGGGCGGCTGGCTTGTTCCCGGGCTTGCACATATTCTCATCGGGCGCTGGATACGAGGGTTGATTTTCGCGGCCTGTGTGCTTCTGATGTTCGCGCTTGGGCTGGGAATGCACGGGAAACTCTATGATCTGGAGTTTGACGAACCACTTCACATCTTTGCGTTCATTGCCAACATCGGAGCCGGTCTTCCGTATTGGATTGCGGAACACTTCAACCTCGGTATCGGAACGATGAACTGGCCCAGTTACGACTATGGAACGACCTATCTCTGGGTGTGCGGTTTGTTGAATTACCTGGTCATTCTCGATGCCTTCGACATCGCCCAGGGACGGAAGCCATGATTTTCTCCCATTTCACGGCGCTGGTCGTGTTCGCATTACTTGTCTCGACAGTTTTCGCGCTGATCACAAAAAGCGAGCCGCGCGAACAATTTCGCTACGGAGTGTTCGTCTTCCTGTCTTTCCTGGCTGTAGCCTTCGTTGTTGGATGGCTCATGTACCCACTTCCGCTGTAAGGTTCCCGTCTTTCACCAGCATCGTACTTCCCACAGTGACTGTCGCGTTGTGAATGAAATTCCAGTAGACTCCGCCGCCGCGGTTGGCGCCGCCCATTTCTTCGTTATCGCCCAGACTCAGACGCACAACACCCGAGCCGTAGCCGTAGTACGCAATAAACGGCGCTTCCGGCAGAACTTTCAAGGCGGGATTGAAACCGAGAGCAAATTCGCGAAACATCCGCGCATCGCCCCCCGCGGCGGCGAGTTCCTGTTCAATCTTGCCGGAATGGATCCCCTCGATACGGACGCGACCCTTCTCGAAGTACAGAAACAGATTGCGGCCCTCGGTCCATAACGGCCGCCACACCGGCAGGACGACGCGGCCGTTTGCCGAGGTTTCGATGGGCGCAATGCGCAGGACGCCGCCGGGCAGCTCGATATCACGATCGATGCGGGTACGCGCACTCTGCATGCGGGAGCGTGTGGCATCGCCGATCTGGCTTGTAAACGGGCGCTCGCCAACTTCGAAAGAGATGTCGGTCCCGTCTGGAGTCGACACTCGAATGGGTGCGGATCGCAGGAGCTCGATTGCCCGCCGATGATTCTGTTCGAGGAGGCCGGGGCGGACGTCCAGGGCCGCGAGATACATGCGGTCAATGAATTCTTGTGGTGGTAACGGCTGCTCCCCGATCGGATAGGAACCACTGTTCCAGTGAAAATGAACGGCGCGCCCGCGCTGCGCGTCCAACCATTCATTGAGAGCCGTCGCGAGTGCGGGGCGGTTCCCCTGGTGAACTTCTGGCAACCAGATGAAGACATCGGCGCTGTGGAACAAAGCGCGAAGCGACTCCAGTTCGCCCGTCGAGGTTGTCTCCGTCTCTTCGGCGAGAATGACCGCCGAAATGTGTGCGCCCGCGGCGCGGATGATCTTTTGAAGCGGTGAAACAACAGGCGAGAACAGACGCGTATCCAGCTTGAGCAGCACCTTTTCGCCAGCCTCGAGCTGGAGCGCTTCAGCGATTCGCCGCGCGCACTTTTCGTAGTCGGAGATAGTCATAAAATTAGGACATCTAGTCGCGGGCTTCAGCCCGCGTTTTGATCACGCGCGTAATATAGCATTCTGCGAATCCTGAACGCGGGCTGAAGCCCGCGACTACATTTCGGAATCGTGCGGCTGAAAATATTCTTGAATGGCGGTTAGCAGCGCTGGAATTGTCGATTCTGCAGGCACAACATCCGGCTTTAAGCCGACCAGTAAGGCGGCCTCGCGCGTAACGGGCCCGATCACGGCGAGGGCCGTGCCCGTCGGCAGCATGTGCAGATCCTCGGGAATCGTCGAGGGACTCGTGAAAACGATGCAGTCGACGCGCTCGGTTTCCAGAATCTCTCCGATATTTCCAACCAGAGCCTTTACGGTCCGGTAAACGGTCACCACGTCCACGGTCGCGCCGCGACGCCGCAACTCGTCGGGTAAAAGTTCGCGGGCGACTTCGGCGCGTGGAAACAGCATCCGCGTTCCGACAAGGTTTCCGGGAAAGGCCGCCAGCAGTCCTTCCGCGCGGAAGTCGGCCGGTATCAACGAGGGCTTCAATCCCCACTCGGCAAGTTTCTTTCCGGTGGCGGATCCAACCACGGCAATCGGCATCGACGGCCTGCGGCTTCCCATGCGATCCATGAATTGTTCAACGGCATTGGCGCTGGTGAAGAGCAGCCAGTTATACATCGCCAACCGGCGAATGGCATCCTCGACAGGCTTCCACGAGGCTGGAGGAACTATATGAATTGTCGGGCACTCGATTACACGCGCTCCAAGATCTTCCAAGCCGGCCCGCAGTTCGGCGGACTGCGAGGCCGCGCGGGTAATGACGACGGTCTTACCGGTCAGCGCCATACTGGGCGATCTCAGCAAGAATGTCGCCCGCTCCCATAGCGAGCAGCTTTTGTCCCAGTTGCAGTCCCAGCTCGACGGATTGGTCCTTCGGACCGCTCAGTTCGTCAAAAATGACGCGGCGGCCGTCGAGACTTGCGATCAATCCTTTAATGGTGAGCCGGTCGTGCTGGAGTGTTGCCTTTCCCGCAACCGGCACCTGGCAACTTCCACCCAGCGCGCGAAGCAGACCGCGCTCGGCGGTGACGGCCGTCCGGGTGGCCTCATGGTCCAGAACTTCCAGAAAGTGAAGCGTTGCATTGTCAGCTGAACGGCAAACGATACCCAGCGCGCCCTGGCCAACGGCGGAAATCATGATGTCATCATCGAGGAATTCGGTGATGCGGTCTTCGTGCCCGAGTCTTTTCAGTCCCGCCGCTGCCAGAATAATCGCATCGAAATCGCCGGCATCGAGCTTGCGCAGACGTGTGTCGACGTTACCCCGCAAAGTTTGCAGATTGAGGCTGGGGAATCGATGCCGAAGCTGTACCTGGCGCCGCAGGCTGCTCGTCCCGATCGTAGCGCCGGGAGGCAGATCCTGAAGTCTCGTTCCTTTTGACACGAAGGCATCGCGTGGGTCTTCCCGTTCCGGAATTGCGGCAAAATCGATTCCATCAGGAAGCTGGAATGGAACATCTTTGAGACTGTGAACGGCAAGATCGATGCGGCCGTCGAGCAGCGCTTCATCGAGTTCCTTCGTGAACAGCCCCTTTCCGCCGAT
The DNA here is from genome assembly GCA_963738025.1 of uncultured Acidobacteriota bacterium. GTDB lineage: Bacteria > Acidobacteriota > Terriglobia > 20CM-2-55-15 > 20CM-2-55-15 > 20CM-2-55-15. The sequence goes on from CAVTWA010000011.1 coordinate 434,809, forward strand.
CTTAGCCAGAGGAACGTCCAGGATCTTGTCCCCGGTTGTCTTGATCGGAACCAGCTCGACGATCAGCCCCTGCCATCGGTGCTCGAGCGCGCGTTTGGTCCAGTTCGCCTGCCACAGCGCCAACGCGCTGCCCCGAGTTCCCAGTTTGAGATTAGGCATTACTGTAGGGGCGGTCTATGACCGCAGCTGTCCAACATAAAGACAATGTACCGTTGAGGGTGTCTCACAGTCCCCGCCTAACTTAGGCGGGGACTGGTCCATACCATTTACACGCAGACTAGGTTCACTTGGCATCGACTACATTCAAACCTTTATAAGGCCCCTATCTATTCCGGCGTCTTGACGTTAAACAGCTTTTTGATCAGGTCGGCAACATCCGGACCGTTCGGATCATGCGCCATCTGCTTGAGGTATTCCGTAGGGGTATGCAGGATCTTGTTGATCAGGGATCTGGTGATCATGTCGGCAGCGGCTTCGGGGGACAGGTCCTTGAAATGACGGCGATTTCTTTCGATATCATCGCGCCGTAGCTTCTCGAGCGCGTCTCTCAGTTGAACGATGGCGGGGACGACTTCCCGCGACTGCATCTTCTGGCAGAACGCCTGAACTTCGGAATCAACGATTTCTTCGGCGCGCGAAGCTTCTTTCAACCGCTCTTTCAGATTGGCGTCGATCACCTGTTGGAGATCATCGATGTCGTAAAGAAAAGCGTTGTCGAGTTCGTTAACCTGGGGATCGATGTCGCGTGGCACAGCGATATCGATAAAGAACATCGGTTTGTTCTTGCGGCGGTGGATCACTTGTTCGGCGAGCGTCCGGCCGATGATGAAATGCGGGGCACCGGTGGAACTGATGACGATGTCCGCGCGGTCCATATGATCGGGGAAGTGCTCAAAGGGCACTGCCGCACCTTCGAAGACCTTCGCCAGTTCGACAGCGCGTTCGAAGGTCCGGTTTGTCACCAGTACCGATGAAACACCGTTTCGCCTCAGATGCTTTGCCGCCAGTTCACCCATCTTGCTGGCGCCGATGATCATGACCGTCTTGCCGGTGAGGTCGCCGAAAATCTTGCGGGCCAGTTCTACTGCGGCAAAGCTTACCGAGACCGCCGATTGCGATATGCCGGTCTCGTTGCGGACTTTCTTGGCGACAGCGAATGCACGGTTCATCAGCGAGCTCAAGTGCATGCCGACCGTTCCCGCATCCGCGGCGATTCGATAGGCTTCTTTGACCTGGCCCAGAATCTGCGGCTCGCCAATCATCATCGAATCGAGGCTGGCGGCAACCCGGAACACGTGCCGTATCGCGTCCGCATTTTTGAAGCTGTAGAGGTGTTTCGAAACCGAGTCGGGATGAATCTGGTGAAACTCGCACAGAAAGTCGCGGATCAGGCGATCGTCGGGGCTTTCAGCCACGACCTCGACCCGATTGCAGGTCGAAAGAATCATCACTTCCCGCACGTTCTGACGACCCCTGAGAGCGGTGAGCGCCGCCCGCAGAACGTCGCTGCTAAATGCCAGCCGTTCCCGGATTTCAACCGGTGCTGTCTTGTGACTGACTCCTACAATGGCGAGCTGCATTTACTGGTTAAATGTATGTATCCCACCGACTCCCAGGAACGTGACCAGAACGCCGATGAAACCCACAATGTATAGATACGCTGCTTTCCGTCCACGCCACCCGGCGATCAGACGGTAAAAAATAAGCAGCAGATAGACACACCACGTTAAAAGAGAGAACAATACTTTCGCGTCGCGTGCCCAATCGAGGCGCGCGCCTTCGGCCCATAATGCGCCGGTAATAAGTCCGAGTGTAATTAAAGGAAAACCGATCGCCAGCGACCGGTATGCCAGGTCATCGCAGACCTCCAGCGAGGGCAACCAGTTATAGAAACGCACCGGATGTTTGGACTTCAACGCGCGTTCCTGAATCAGATACATAATGGCGGCGGCGAAAGCGATGAAAAGCGCGGCATAACCCAGGAAGACCATCGGGATATGGATATAGATCCAGTTGCTGCGCAAAACCGGTGGAATCGACGAAGAAGGATCGTAGAAGAGGTTCGCGATAAAAGTCATCAGAAAGATGAGCGGAAACACGAACACGCTTACCGATGAAATCCGGTACTTCGCATACGCAACCAGAAACCCCAGTGTTGCGAGCATTCCGAAAAATGAGAACGCTTCATACCGCTGGGTCAACGGCAGGTGATGCAGTTCCAGCGTCTGCAGAACGATAGAGGCGACCTGCAGGATGAATCCGGCAAAAACCGAGAACAGTGCCGTCCGGAAAAAAGTCTGCTTTTTGTTGAGGGCTGTGAGGACTGAGTGCGCAAAGCCCACGGAATACAGGCCGAGCGCGAGCCTCAGCAGGACAACGTGCATGGCGGTGATTATAGCACATGGCTCGGGTTCGGCAGGGTGTGCTAACCTAATGACTTGACCGCATGAATCTTGACATATTCTTCCTCATTATCCAGTTCATCGTATTGCTTTTATCCCTGAGCATCCACGAGTCTGCCCATGCCTGGACGGCGGATGCTCTGGGCGATCCGACGGCTCGATATCTGGGAAGGGTGTCCTTGAATCCATTCGTCCACGCTGATCCATTCGGAACGTTCTTGTTTCCGCTCATGGGCATGTTTTTGCTTCATGGCGCGATGTTTGGCTGGGCAAAGCCCGTCCCCGTCAATGTGGGCCGGCTGCGAAATCCAACCAGAGACCATATGCTGGTGGCCGCCGCGGGACCGATCAGCAATCTGTTGCTGGCGTCCGGGTTTTTCATCATTCTGATGGTGATGAAGACGGTGTCTCCGGCTGCGAACACCATTCTGCAGGAAGTCGCCTATGGTGGACTTTCCGCGGGGAACGGTATTGTGGCGCCCCTGATGGCATTTGCCTATTACGGCATCATCATTAATCTTGTCCTCGCCGTATTCAATTTGATTCCGATTGCGCCCCTCGACGGTGCGGCCGTTCTTTCCGGCCTTCTGCCTCGTTCGTTGTCCGGCGCCTTTAATCAGATGCAAAGCTACGGATTTGTGTTGCTCATCGGTCTTCTGTATCTGGGAGTGCCATCCCGGCTCTACACTCCGGTAATCGATTTCGTGCTGTCTTTCCTCATCGCCTGACCATGAAAAAGCCCCGGATTTTGAGCGGCATCCAGCCTTCAGGAAGCCTTCATATCGGAAACTACTTCGGCATGATGCGGCCCGCCATCGAGCTTCAGGACAAGGGCGACGCGTATTATTTCATCGCGAACTACCATTCCATGACCTCGCTGTTCGATGCCGATCAGCGCAGAAAGAACTCGTTCGACGTGGCGCTGGATTTCATGGCTTGCGGACTCGATCCCCAGAAGTCGGTCTTCTGGAAGCAGTCCGACGTTCCGGAAGTTGCGGAACTCGCCTGGCTGCTTTCGACGGTAACGCCGATGGGACTGCTCGAGCGGTGCCACAGCTACAAGGATAAGAAGGCAAGACTCGCCGCCGACGACCTGGATCAAGTCAACCATGGACTTTTCGCCTACCCGGTGCTCATGGCTGCGGACATTCTGGCTTTCGACTCGAACATCGTTCCGGTCGGGCGCGATCAGAAACAGCACGTCGAGGTCACGCGCGATATCGCGATCAAGTTCAACAACCTCTACGGAGAGACTTTCGTGATTCCTGAGCCTCAGATCCTGGCGGAGGTGGCCGTCATACCCGGCACCGACGGACAGAAGATGAGCAAGAGCTACGGCAATACGATCGAGATCTTCGGCGACGAAAAGATGCTCCGGAAGAAGGTCATGAGCATTGTCATGGACAGCCGGACTCCGCAGGAGCCTAAACCCGACGCCGACAAGAATCTTGCCCTCCAGTTATTGAAGCTGGTGGCGCCCGCCGAGGTCGCGGCCGATTTCGAAAACCGGCTTCGCGCCGGCGGCCTCGGATATGGCGACTTGAAGAAAGCGCTATTCGAGTATTACTGGAACTATTTCGCTCCTATGCGAACGAAACGCATGGAGTTAGCGAATAATCTCGACCATGTCTACAAGGTGCTGCGGGAAGGTGCCGAGCGCGCCCGCTCTGAGGCGAGCCGGGTTCTCGGCCGTGCGAAACAGGTAGCCGGATTAACGTAGTTGCAGGAGCAGATGAAGTATTGGGGGTATCGGCGTCTCTCAGTCCCCGCCTAAGTTAGGCGGGGACTGAGACACACACACCGCTGCATCGACATTAAGTGGACCTAGGTTGTCACTTTCGCGAATTAGGCTGTAGCCTGACACCACAATGGTAGATCTGAAGATTTCACTTCCGCTGTATGAAGGTCCGCTCGACCTGTTGCTGGATTTGATCCGACGGCAGAAGCTGGACATTTATGACATTCCCATCGCCAGAATCACGGAGCAATATCTGTCGTACCTCCACATGATGGAGGAAATGAACGTGGATGTCGCTTCGGAGTTTTTGCTGATCGCCGCTCAGTTGATCTACATCAAATCGAAGATGCTGCTCCCTCCGGATCCCGATGCACTGCCGGAGGAACAGGAAGATCCGCGAGCCGAGCTCGTCCGCCGTCTTCTGGAATACGAGAAATTCAAGAATGCGGCTCAGATGCTGTATCAGCGGGAGATGATCGAAAATGCCAGCTGGTCGAATCCGGGCGATGCGTTCGTTGATAAAGCCGAGCTTGAGCCCGAATTAACCGTAACGCTTTACGATCTGTTACTGGCATTTCGTGACGTCGTCAAGCGCGCCGAAGAGCGGCCATCGATGCAGCTGCACCGTGACGAATTCTCGGTAGAGCAGATGATGGCATACATGTTCGAGAAGATCGTGTCATCCCGCGGCACCGTTGAATTGAGCCAGATTCTGCCCGAAATGACCTCGCGTCGTGGCATCATCACCGCATTTCTGGCACTGCTGGAATTGACGCGGCTGCACGCCATTTACTTAAAACAGGAAAGAGCTTTCGGAGAAATAACGGCTCGAGCGAATCCGGATTATGAGTTATCAAAATCTTTCAGCCCTGCTTGAAGCAATCGTTTATCTCGCGAAAGAACCCGTCAGCCTTGATGCGATTCACAAGGCGTTGCCTGATGTGAGCCGCGCCGAATTGCAGCAGAAGCTCGCCGACTTGATAGAGCACTATCGAGCGTCGGAACGGGGAATCGAGATCCGTGAAGTGGCCGATGGTTACCGCTTTTCAACGAAGCCGGAGCACCACGAGGTTCTAAAACAGTTCCTCAAAAGTCAGATTCCCCCGACACGATTGTCATTGGCCGCACTGGAAACACTGGCGGTGATCGCTTATAGACAGCCGGTGACCGTTCCGGAAATCCAGGAAATCCGCGGTGTGCACGCCAGCGGAGTGATCAAAACACTGCTCGACAAAAAATTCGTCGCCACGGCCGGCCGCAAAGAGGTCCTGGGGCGTCCCATTCTGTACAAGACCACCAAAGAATTCCTTGTTCACTTCGGCCTCAAAGACCTCAACGAATTGCCGAGCATGGAAGAGTTTGAAGAACTCATCAGAAACCAGGCGGTAGCCGAAGAAGAAATCCCCGAAGAGGGTCTGACGACCGATTCCACAATGGCCTGAGACCGCAGGCCTGTTCTTTCCGTTTTTTGAATTCCTAAAACGATTGACCTGCAGCGATTAAATATGTAGGTTACTTGCATTATTTACGCCTTCTTGTCCGCCGCGATTCTGCGGTGGAAGAGAAGAGGACAATTTTTCAAAGGAATGACAGCAAATGCAGAAGTGGATCCTATCGGCCGTGCTTGTCGGGACTTTCCTGACGGGTGGGAGCTTTGCCCAATCTTCAAGAGCGGAGAAATCCCTGTACGAGCGCCTGGGCGGTCAGCCCGCCATCGAAGCCGTGGCCAACGGTCTGGTTGACCGAATTCTGGCCGATAAACGCATCAACCAGTGGTTCGAGCACGCCTCGTCGAGCCCGGAGAACACCAAATCCTACAAGGCGAAGCTCACTGCTTTTATCTGCATGAGCGTGGGCGGTCCCTGCCAATATACGGGCCGTGACATGGTTGCAGCGCATCGCGGCCGCGGTGTGACGAACGAAGCTTTTAATGCGGTTGCAGAAGATCTTTCCGCTCAGTTGGATCAGTTGAAAGTTCCGGTGAAGGAAAAGGGTGAAGTCATGAAACTCATCGGCTCGTTGAAACCATCGATTGTCCAGAGTGGTTCTTCGAACTAGGTGAACCTTGCAGGCGCAGTCCATGACCAGAGCTGTCCAATAAGGACCAATGTAGCGGTAAGCACAGTCCCCGCCTAAGTTCAGAACTCCTGACATACCCCCAGAATCTTTAGGCAATTCGCCGGATTTTGAGGACATGGTGCGGACCAAAACCTGTCCGCTTTTTTTCATCGCTGGGAATTCCGAGCGACGCCAGCCAGCCGTACTACGTTCGGTTGCCGTCACAGGGACGGCCGAAACCAGAGGGGTATGGCCACGTCTTTCCGATTTCGGAGAATGTTGAACGACAAGGGCAACTCACGACAAACCCTGATGGGGCGTGCGTTGCGGAGGTTCGTGCGAGGAATTGTAAATCGTTAAGCGGCACAATTGCCTGCTTTGAGGAATGAGAAATGAGCGGGCCAGAGTACTGGACATGAAGTTGAGGATCTCATCGGCGGGATTGTAAATGTGGACAGGGTGATCAAAAAGGTGCGGACCAAAACCTGTCCGCTTTTTGTGGAAGGAATGAATGCGGAGATAGCTGCCAGGCCGTGCTGGCATGGGTTTTAGCCATTTGGCGGTGGCATCGCAAAGGGCACAATCGCGGGAATGCCATCGTTAATAGTGCGGACCGAAACCTGTCCGCTTTTTGCTGTCGACATGTCTGACATTATCGCCAGCCATGTCCGAACAGAAAGAGCTTCTGTCGTTTCCTGCTCCTCCCAGCGGCACCGTTTATGTCAACGATTACGTGTGTTTCCGAACCGAGGGAACAGAACGAGTCATCTCTGTTCATGGCGTCGTGTTCGCGCACTATGACATCGGAGATCGGGCTGCCGAGGCGTATACGATGATCACGCTGTGGGAATCCGAATACGCGAGTCAAATCGAAATCGCCCGGTCCTTCGGCTATTCCGCCCGGAGTCTCCGCCGTTACCAGGAGCGGTTCCATGCTGGCGGGATAAGCGCCTTGGTGCGGGGACCAGGACGGCCGTCGCGTCGTTCCAGGACTGCGAAAGAGCGTGGGCGCGACCAAACGATTTTGCACCTGAAAACAAAAGGATCCAGCAACCGCACGATTGCGGGAAAGCTGGGATTGTCGGAGAAGGCGATTCGCAAGCGGCTTCGCCGGCTGGGATGGCGGCCCAGTCCGGAATCTGGTGAACCAGGTCTTCTGTTTCAGGAGCAGACGAACCGTGATGTGTTTCCAAAGCCCGACGTTTCTGAACGACCGTTAGCCAATCCCGAGTCTGCATTGGCGACAGCATCAGAACCACAGCCGGAAAGAAATCAGGATAGAGAACCGACGCTAGCCAGCCTGGACTCGAATCCTTTGGACCGGACCCTGGATCGTCTTTTAGCCGCGCTGGGATTGATCGAGGATGCCGCGCCTGTGTTCGCCCATGCCGAAGCGCAGAGCGGGTGTCTTGCTGGCGGTTCCGCCTCTGGTTGCAAGCGGCGTGTTATCGGTGGCTCACAAGATCTACCGCACAATCGGTCCGGCTTTCTACGGATTACGCACCACGGTGGTTACTTACATTCTCTTGGCATTACTCCGAATCCCTCGTCCTGAAACTCTGAAGGAGTATGCGCCCAATGACCTGGGACGCATCATCGGATTGGACCGCTTGCCTGAAGTGAAGACGCTGCGCCGCAAACTGACGCGCTTGGCTTCACGCAAGGCCGGCCACCAATTCGGCCGCGATCTGGCTCGGCGGCGTGTGGAGGAACGGGGCCGGGTGTTGGGCTTCCTTTACCTCGATGGCCATGTTCGCGCTTATCACGGCAAACACACCATCCCGAAAGGCTATCTGACCCGAGCCCGCTTGGCGGTTCCTGCGACGACCGATTACTGGATCAACGATCAGAAGGGAGAACCCCTCTTTGTGGTTACGGCGGAAGCCAACGCGGCGATGACCCGCATGCTGGTGCCCATCCTCGAAGAGGTCCGCCATTGGATCGGCTCCCGACGCCGTATCACGCTCGTCTTCGATCGCGGAGGATGGAGTCCCAAACTCTTTCAGAAGCTGCTCTCCATGGGTTTTGACCTGATGACTTACCGAAAGGGCCGCGTGCGGCGCATCGCCGAAAAGCGGTTCATCTGGCGCAAGGCCAAGCTCGACGGACGCCCCATAGAGTATCGCCTGCACGATCAAGCGGTACGGTTCCTCAAAGCCAAACTCCGTCTGCGTCAAGTCACGCGGCTGACCGACTTGGGCAAACAGACGCCCGTCATAACGAGTCGGTGGGATCTGCGCGATATCGTCGTCGCTTACAGAATGTTCGAACGCTGGCGCCAGGAAAACTTCTTCAAATACATGCTTGAGGAATTCCTGATCGATGCGCTCTCGGACTATCAGGTAGAACCGGATGATCCAGAGCGTTCTGTTCCCAATCCGGCACGCAAGGCCCTCGACAAGGAACTGCGCAAGGCGCGCGCACAGCTCAGCAAAATCAAGGAAACCTATGGTGCAGTGTTCATCGATTATTTTGAGGGCCGCACCTCGACGACGCGCGCCTTCACAGCCGCCGAGAAGAAGATCCACCAGGAAGTCCAAGAGGCTACCGATCGCATCACAGAGCTCATTACTCAACAGAAGTCACTCCCACCGCGAGTCCCACTATCCCAAGCACAGCCCGACCAGAAGCTCGTCAAGCTCTCAACGGAACGAAAACATCTGACCAACGTCCTCAAACTGGTTGCCTACCAGATTGAGAGTGACCTCGTGAATCTCATTCGCCCGCACTATGCCAGGGCCGACGACGAAGGGCGAACGCTCATCCAGAGTGCGCTGCAATCCACCGCCTCACTTGAACCTATTGGCAATGAATTGCGCATCACGCTCTCGCCACTCAGCTCTCCCCATCGATCTCAAGCGCTTGCTGCCCTCTGCGAAACGCTGAATAACACCAAGACTCGCTTTCCCGGTACCGACCTGCTTATGCGATTCGCTGTAGCCACGTGATCAAAAACCGGACACATTCCCATCGGGGTATGTCAGGAGTTCTGAAGTTAGGCGGGGACTGGCCACCAAAAAACAGGTTTACATCGCATCCACTATTCAAAATCTTTACGGGCGCCCACTTTGCGGCTCCCCGTCCGTTCTATCATGGACACGTATGGTCATAGACCCCGCCTACAATTGTAAGCTGTACCTATGCAATTGACCTTGCACGCCGATTACGCGTTTCGAGTCCTGCTTTACCTGGGCAGCCAACCCGACGGCCGGCTGATATCGACCGACGAGATCAGCCGGAGTTACGGCATTTCTAAAAACCATCTGGTGCGGGTTGTCCAGACTCTCGCCGACCACGGCTATGTTGAGGTCCGGGCCGGCCGTTCGGGTGGGGTTTCCCTGGCGCGCGAGCCTCATCTGGTCCGACTGGGTGACGTTATGCGCAGCGTCGAAGCCAATCTGCGCCTTGTGGAGTGCTTCGATGTGAAGACGAATACCTGTCCGATCCTGTCCGTTTGTCAACTCAAGCCCGTCCTCGGGGAGGCGCTGGCCGCATTTCTCGAGGTCCTCGACGGTTATACTCTCGCCGATCTGCTCAGCGGCCGCAACCAAAGGCGCCTGGCAAAAGTGTTCGCTGCTTCCCACCAAGGACAATGAAACCGCCAGCCGGCGCTGCAGCGGCCCTCAATGTTGTTTTCGCGAGCCCGGGACCATAGAATTCAACGCAACAAGTCGGACAAAAGGGGTATTCGCGTGGTTCAATCATTCAAGGCAACAGCGGCGGCCATCGTAATTGTCATCGTAGCTGTCACAGGTGCGCCGGCAGGCGCCCAGTGGTTTAAATATCCCACTCCCGGAGCGCCGCGACTGTCCAACGGACAGATCAATCTGTCGGCTCCGGCTCCCCGGCTAACGAACGGCAAACCGGATTTGTCGGGGGTCTGGATGACCGGAGAACCTGCGTGTGGCGTCGGAGGCCCGGTCAGCGTCAGCGAGCTTGTTAGGCTGGTTCCCCCTTCAATCAAGTGTCCGCTGCGAGGAGCAACGATGTCGCGGCACGGCTTCAATATGGGCGTGGACCTGCCCGGCGGATTACCGTACCAGCCGTGGCTCGCCGAACTGGTTCAAAAGCGCATCGCCGATCAGGCGAAAGAGGATCCACACATCAAGTGTCTTCCGGACCAGTTTCTCCGTGCCTATGGACTCCCTCATTATCTGAAGTTTGTCCAGACGCCGAATCTTCTCGTCATGCTCAACGAGATGAACGGCCTCTACCGCCAGGTGTTTACCGATCGCCGCCCTCTACCGAACGATCCGAATCCGTCGTGGCAGGGCTACTCCTCAGCCAACTGGTCCGGCGACACACTGGTTGTCGAAACGATCGGATTTCGCGACGACCTGTGGATCGACTGGGATGGCAGCGTCATTACCGAGTCTGCTAAGGTTCGAGAGCGCATCCGCCGCCCGGACTTTGGACACCTGGATATCGAAGTCACCGTGGATGACCCGAAAGCATACACAAAACCCTGGACCGCGACATTGCGCCAGCAGCTGGCCGCCGACGTCGAGCTCATCGACGAAATCTGCGCCGAGAATGAGAAGTTTTCCCAGCCTGGGAAATAGGGCGTGATCGCCGGCCAGGTAGCGCATCTTTATTTCCGGCGCTGCATAAGACTTGACAACCGCAGTGATATACGAATATATATCACATATGGTCGCAGCGATTATCATCAATCCTGCTGGAGATCTGCCCATTTACCGCCAGATCATGCGGCAGATCACCGACGCCATCGCCGGGGGACGCCTCAAGCCGGGCGATAAACTGGCGTCGCACCGCGATTTGAGCGAGCAACTTGTCGTCGCTCCGCTCACTGTCAAAAAGGCCTACGATGAACTGGAGGCGCTGGGTTACCTCGAGAGCCAGCGGGGACGCGGCACTTTTGTCTCCGCCAGATTACCCCGTCCGGATCGCACCTCCGAACGCGAACAGATTCTTGAAGAGGCGCGCGCGCTGCTGGTCAAAGCCTATCTTGCAGGACTGCATTTCGAAGACGTTGTGAAACTGCTCGAGAGAGCAGACCGCGCGCTCGGCGCGGCAAAGGAGGGAACATGAACCCTATTCTGGAGTTCCACGGCATCGCGCGTTCTTTCAAGCAAGGCGTGCCTGTCCTCGACGGTGTGAGCTTTTCGCTACAGCCTGGCGAAGTCGCCGGACTGCTTGGACGCAACGGCGCCGGAAAGACAACGCTTATCCGGATCGCTCTGGGAATGCTGTATCCGCACGCGGGAGCGGTGCGCGTCTTCGGCCTTTCGCCGCAGACCGATCCGGTTTCCATCAAGCAGCGGCTGGGCTACGTTGCCGAAGACCAAGTGTTGCCCGCAGGCTCACGCGTTGCCGATATCATCGCACTGCATCGGCAGCTGTTTCTTCGCTGGGATGGTGCAATGGAGAGGGAATTGATGGACCGCTTCGGCATCTCTCCCTCGGCACGGATCGGTAAGCTCAGCAAAGGGCAGGCCCGGCAGGTCGCGCTGCTCTGCGCGGTCTGCCATCGGCCGGAGTTGTTACTGCTGGATGAGCCTGCCGGCGGACTCGATCCGGCGATCCGCCGTGAATTTCTCGAGACCTCGATTCAACTGCTGAATCGCGAGGGCACGGCGATTCTGTTTTCGTCGCATCACATGCACGATGTCGAGCGCATCGGTGAGCGCGTGATTCTGCTTGATGGCGGCAAGGTTCGCATAGACTCCGCTCTCGACGAATTGCGCGAGCGTGTTTGCATTGCGCTCGTCCCGCGCTCCAGCGCGCCCGACTCCGCTTTGATTCAAAACGCGCCCGGCTGCCTGAGAGTCCGGCCGGTGCGCGATGACTGGCACGCCGTTTTTCAAGGCTCGCCGCCAGAGGTGGAACTGCGCTTGCGCGCCCGAATCGGCGCCGACGGCGTGCGTTGCGCGCGGGTCCCTCTGGAAGAATTATTTATCGAGATGGTCGGCGCCGGCCGCGGAGAACACGCATGATCTGGCAACTGGTTAAGCGGGATCCCGCGTGGCAGACAGGACTGGTGATCACTTCGGTAACAGTACTGGACGTGGCGCGTAGAAATGCCCCCAGTACGGTCACTTCGGTTATCGGGATATTCATACTTTTGCTTATGCTTGGTCGCATCTATGAACGAACCGATTTGTTTAGTGCGGCGTTACCAGTCTCCGCGCGACAAATCCTCCTGGCGCGTCTTGTAGCTATCTTGAGTCTATGGGTTCCGATTGGCGTCACCGCGGCGATCGTGTGGGCGTTACAGCGGCCATCCGGCGTAGCGTTAAGCCTCGTCGAAGTCGGCATAGATGTTACCGCCCTGTCCATACTGATACTTTGCGCTCGACCGCGTCAGTTTCGGGCGCCGCTGCGATGGGTGGCGGCAGTTATCGCCGTCGCCATCCTGTTCTCGATCACCACAACGGCGCTTCAGTGGGGCTGCGCCGCAGAACTCACAGTTCCGGCCATAGCCGCGGCTGCAGCATTCCTTTATACATGGAGGACCCTCCCGCCATCGTTTCAGACAGCTCCCGAGCGACCGGACGGCCGCCCGTTGGCGGCTCAGCGTATTTCGGCGGCGCACGGAATGTGGTGGATACCGGTCTGCCTATCCTTGTTTCCGGTTTCCGTGCTGCTGCCGATGTTCGCCTTCACTCAACCGCCAGTCGGCCAATGGATTTTCTTCGGCGGGCTCGCAGGCTTCCTTATTGCTGGAGGATCTATCGCGATCCAGCGATCGTTCCGATGGGTGCATACGTTACCCATCCATCCGAGATCGACGATGATGTTGATTCTGGCGGTCTACCTGGTCCCTTTTACGCTCAGTGTCTTACTGAGCCCATTTTACTGGCCCGCAGATTTCGGAATCCATCTGGATCGTCTCTGGCTGCTCAATACGGCGGCCGCCCTATGCTGGACGCTGCTGGGCATAAACTCGCTGCTGATACTCTACCATTGGCGCTTTCAGCGCCTGACCCGCTCCGTCAAATGGACCCTCGGCGCGCTATTGATCGTGCCTCAGCTGATTCCCTTAGACTTTGCTTTCTCCTCGCTCGGAAAGGCCGCCAACCCTATAGATGTTCTTGTTCACGCTGCCCCGGTGCAACTCTCCTACTTCATGTCTGCTCCGATATGGCAGTTCATGACTCTCATCGCAATTCCCGGCGGCCTGCTTTGCTGGACGGCCTGCAGGATTTTTGAGGGTGTGGAGATCACGGCTTGGAGCCGCGCCAAGGTCTAGAATTTTAAAGGCGCGGAAAAAAGCAGGAACACAAGAAGCACAAACACCTAGTTAACGGAATGCGGCGCGCGGCGGTGGGAACAGCATCAAAAACTGTTTTCCATCGCTTGTGATATCGAATTGGCGACGGCCCGAACCCTGGATAAATCCAGCGATCGGCAGTGCGACCGGGGTGGATGCCACGACCGCAGGATCCGTTTTGATCGCAACCTCAAATAACCGGTCACCGCGGTTGAAATACACCTGGTGACCATCCGGCGACCAGACGGGATGTTCGCCGCCGTCTCTGGTGATCTGAAATTTCGCTCCGGTCTGCGAGATCGGCTGCACGTAGACCTCGAACCGGCCGGTCTCGTCCGAAACATAAGCCAGCCAGCGCTCGTCCGGTGAGACGCGGCTGCTATGCTGGGACGATCCCGCAACCTGAACCAGCGGTGTCGCTTTCTTATCCTGCAGGGAGTAGCGCCAGATGTCATAGTCGGCGCCTCTCAATGTGATGAACGTGATGCTCTGCATCTTCGTCAGCCAATGCTCCGGCGCACGAGCGGGGTCGGTCAGCAGATCGGCCTCTCCTGTCCCATCTGGCCGGCGCCAGTACAATGACTGCTCGCCGTTGTGAATCCCGATGAAGAATATGTGCTGCCCGTCGGCAGACCACATCGGATATTGGGCTAATCCCGGGAGCCGCCTTGTCGATTTGAGGCTGGGGAAGTCAGCAATCCAGACAGCCAGGTCTTCCTGCGTGTCATAGGTCAGTTGGCGGCCCTCGGGAGAAATGCGCGGCGCGAATGTCGACCGAGGTAACAATCCCAACTCATGCCGCGTACCGTTAAGCTCGACCAGCGTCAGCTGAAGTTGCTCAATCGGCCGCTGCAGAAAAGCCGCAACAGCCAGCAGAGAAGCGAAAGCAACCAGACCAGCCAGACCCGTTAGTTTCATCATGGCGATGCGGTTTGATTCTATAACCGCGGAGCCACAGAGCCGCAGAGAAACCGCCGTCAGTTGCTTGTGAGCGGCCGCCGCCGGCGAACACGTCGAATGGCAGCGCTCACGATCAAAGCTGCAAAAGCGATGCCGGCGACCGCGAAGGCCACGAGCCGATAAGGAAATATAGGATTGTCGAGCAGGAGCGACTGAACGAAGCCGGTCAACAAAGCGGCATAGAATATCGCCCAACAGTATCTCTCGAATTTCGGTTGGATACTTGCGTCTCGGAGTCCTCCAGAATTCGACGTGAAATTTGAGACTGAGTTGCCCAAGCATCTCTCCCTATAGCGATGTCGTCAAGACGACGCGCTGTTTCTGCGCTGCAAGGTACCCACCCCCCGCGCCACCCAACAGTTTTAACCCGTGCGCGAAAATATATAGAAGCGGTTCCGCCTGGCCGCGAGTAAGAACGACATAGATAACGATTCCAACGGCTCCGACCAGCAGTCCATGGAGGACGTGGTAAGACTCGACCTTCCGGGCCGTCCACAGCCCGAACAGGAAAGGCATGACGAGTGAGCCGGCAACTGCCGTGTACTGACCGGGCACTTCTCCGAGCAGAACTGTGGCGGGGATGAAGACAACAATAACGGCGAGTTCCGACAGAAAGCCTCCAGCAAGAACGCGGCCCCAGCGTATCCGTTTCATGAGTTATCTCCAGACGAAATCGAGTATTTGGTGACCGAAAGGATAACAAAACCCTTCCCTGCATGGAATATCCGATCGAGGTTGCTGTTCTAGTTTGTCGAAGTTGATGTTTCGGCAGGATGTCGAATGGGGAAGTCCCGCCTGAATCAGGCGGGGAGTTTGCTCCCTCACAACATTTGCGTGTCAACTAATGCGAGTCTTACGTTTCGGTTGCGGCCTGGCCGCGCTAAGCCTTTTGTGCTTCTTGTGTTCCTGCATTTCAGACAAGGGATCGATGCCAGTATGCGGGGATCGCCTGAGCGAGCAGCAGCGCGGCGATTGCGATGAGGCCGAAATAAACATACTTCTGGAATCTATCGCCTTCGAATTGATGGTTGAGTGCGCGGCCGAGGAAGACCGCAGCGAAAATCAGGGGCAGCGACAGCAGATAATAGCGGGTGACCGCCGGGACCCAGAAACCAGTGACGCTGTAGCCCACCATGCCAATCAAGCTGGCCGGCAGAAAATAGCCCTGAAGCGTCGCCCGGAAATGCTGAGGCGACCAGCGGCGCATCGTCCCATATACGACGAGCGGCGGCCCGTTCATCCCGTATGCACCTCCGAGAATGCCGGCGAGGAACCCGCAGCCAAAAAGCCACACGCGATGATCGTTGTTCAAAAACAGACGAGAGCGCGCTGACAGGGAGTAGATCGCAAAAAAGGCAATCACGATCGAAAGCAATGCTTTGACGAGCCGCTCGTCCGCGGCGGTCAGCAGCAACAACCCGAGCGGAATTCCGAAAACTGTCGACAGTACGAGAAAACCGGCGCTGCGAAAATGTATCTTTCGCCAATCCTGAATAACGATGATCGCAGCAACAGTCACGGAGACAAGCACAGCGAGCGGCGCCGCGACGCCGACCGCGATCCGCAACGCCAGGAGAGGCACTGCGATGAGGGCTTCGCCAAATCCGAATGCAGACCGGATCAAAGTGGCGACAAAGACAACAACCAGAACGTACAACAGAATCGGATTCAACGACGTCTCCCGTGCCAGCCGCGGCACGCAGCCAGTATAGATCGCCTTGTTCGCATAAACGATCCCACAGGAGACGTCTCCTCATCACTCCGGAATGTGACAAGGCGTTTTCCGACACTTTCCGACCGGCCTCAATCGATGTTGCGTTCGTACTCGATCGGGCAACCGAAACCTTCGGTTTGTACGCCGAGGCGGCGCAATGCGTCCAGGGCCATCAAGTGCGTGCGGCTCTGGTATGCCAACCGCGACATCTCTTCCGTTGTTCGATTGTCGTCCAGCGAATTGACAATGATTCCGGACAACTGAATCTGTTTGTCGGGCTTATCCATGTCCCGGACATCCTATGCCAGCTCGGGTTTTTCCGCCTGATCGTGCGTACCAATTTTTTGCGCTAAGCTGCCCGCCGGAAGGCGCGCCGCACGACGCGTGAGAGTTTCCAGACGATGAAGGCTGCGGCGGCGAGAACAACGGCGGCCACCGCGAGACCGATCAGAGGATGCGCACCGACCAGCCAGACGAGAACAAACACGAGACCGTCTTCCGTCAGACTCAAGATCCAGTTGCTGAACGGTTCGGGACTGACATGAGCAACTGCGCGGGTTGATGCCTTTGCGGCATGCGAAGTGAATGCAAGGCTTCCTCCGAGCAGCGCCGCAAGAAGCTGCCATTGTGGATCAACGTGTCCCACCAGGCTGTAGCCCAGAAATGCACCCACTGCAGGACGAATGAGCGTGTGGAGGGTGTCCCACGCGCTATCGAGGAACGGAACCTTGTCGACAACAAACTCGACGACATAGAGAACGGCTGCGGCTACCAGAATCGGCGTCGATGAGACGACATCCAGAGACGGCGGCAGGTGGAATACTCCCAACCGATGCAGGACTCCCATCGCGAGCACCGTCGCATAGACGTTCAGGCCGGAGGCCAGTGACACACCGAGTAAAGTACTGAGGAGGTCCATTTACTCTCAGGATACTCGACAAGGCGGAACGCGGGGCGACAGGAATGGATAAGCCACGAATTGAACGAATTTAACGAATTGAATTCGTTAAATTCGTTTAATTCGTGGGCTTATTGTTGCCCCCGGCCCCCACCACCGCGGCGCTGGCCGGGACCTGGAACGAAGGTAATGCCCGTAAATGGGAAGCTTACAGTGATGTTGGTGATGATGGCCGTGGGTTGGCCATTCAACAGCGTCGGCCGGAAGTGCCATTGCTTGACCGCAGCGGATGCGGCCTGCAGCAGTGCAGGGTCACCCGTCATCGCCCTCAGGTCTTCCACCGTGCCTTCCTTGCTGATTTCCACTTCTAAGGTCACGGAGCCGGTCGCGCCTGAGGGAGTAACGGGAGCCACGACCGGCATAATCAAGTTGGCAATGGCGACAGCCGCGCTGACCCGGGCACGCTGAGGCGGTTGCAACTGCATCCACTGTGCGCGTGTGAGAACTTCACGCATTTCCAGCGTCATTACGGAATTGGCCCTTTCCAGTTCACTCCGCGCCTGAGTGACGCGGTCGATCTGAGCAAAAACGGCGTTCCGATCGAGTGGATCGGCTTCGAGGAGTTTCGCCAGCTGCGCCTCTTCCTTATTGAGTGTGTCCGTCCGGGACGCAAGATCTTGTCGGTGGCTCTCGAAAGTTTTCTCGATCCTGTTTTTTTGATCGTCGGTCAGTCCGAGTCGCGTGATCGTCGCCGAGTTCGTCCACCAGGCTCCCTGTGACCGGACGTCATCGGGCGAAATCCAGTTTGGCGCCGCGTTGCCCCCGCGGGCGCCGCCTGATCGTTGCCCCGCTTGAAACCTCACGCCTGCTTCTCGAACCGCAACAGCATATTCCTGCAGCCGGACAGCAGCCCATTGCAGGTCTTCGATCTCCTGTGGACCTGGTACGGACTGGGCCTGAACAGCCGCTCCTGCGAGCAATGCCGTCAGTGCGGCGCGGGCAGCTTTATGAATATTCATTGAACTCCTCCCAATTGGCTTATGGTTTCGTTGCCGGGAATCAAATTCATGATCGGCTCCATGGGAGCAGGGATTGTTCTCGACAAATGAAGATTGATTTCGCGCATTAACCTGTCCGCATCCGCTGCAGTGGTTGCGCTGTCGGTGAATTGCTGCTGGGGTCTGGTAATGAAAAATGGAATTGTGACCAGGATGAAGGAGACAGCGACAATGAGTGCCCAGTTCCACAGGGGAGTCGCCGCTACCGGAGGCCGGTCCTCCCGTACCGGTATCGCCGGCGCGTGCACCGCCACGCGGCAGTCGATCCGATCCCGAACCGCGTTTCGAAACAGTGAAATACTGCTCGCAAGATGATCCAGTTCCGCGCTGCACGCGGCGCATTGCTGGATATGTTGCCGTTCCGCCATTGTGGACTGCCCGGCAAAATATCTGGCGATCTGGTGTTCTGTTAAATGTTTACTCATCGGATCTTCCCAACCGTTTCCGAACGCCGCGAACAGCCCTGAACAGATGCACATTCACTGCGTTCTGAGTCAGCCCGGTCGCCTGTGCGATTTCGGGAATATCGAGGTCCTCGACAAACCGGAGAAGAAACACGGTACGTTGCCTCTCCGATAGAGTCTTCGTCGCTTCCCAGACCGCCTGCACCTGTTCGTTGACAGCCGCCTTTTCCTCTGGAGAACTGCTTCGATCGGGCCAGTCGTGAATCTCGCCGTGATCGGCCTGTTCCACTTTTCTCCAGAACTGAAACTTGCGGCTGCGCGCATGATCCCGGACAAGATTGACTGCGATCCGTATGAGCCAGGTATTGATGCTGCACTCTCCACGAAATGCGCTGCGATGCTTGTAGGCCTTCAAGAAGCAATCCTGAGTCAGCGTTTCAGCCAGGTCCATATCGCGCACAGATGCGAACAGAAAGCGAAGAATCCTGGCCCGATACTGCTCGACGAACCGCTCGAAGTCTTCGATTTCCAACGCGGGATTCTCCATACTCATTGGAATAAATCCCTGTGTCGCTGCCTTCACATCCGTATAGACGAGGGTTTTCATGTTGAACTTAACAAGGTCGTCTATGGAAATCGAACGTCTTGAAATACCGATGGCCGTGGCTAGATTATTCGCGGCCTCAGCCCCGCCTTTGCAACTGATAAAATGAGACAAAAGTAGGGGCATCACCTATATTTCAGGAACTGTGGCAGGGCCGATGGGTCAACGAACCCTCGAATTTCTTGTTGATAGCGGCGCCACATATACATTGTTGCCATTTGATGTGTGGCAGGACATCGGCCTGCAACCAAAACGATCCGTCACATTCTCGCTTGCGGATGGCAGCAAGGTCGAACGTCAGGTATCGGAATGCCACATTACACTTAATGTGGGCGAGCGCTATAGTCCCGTCATTCTGGGTGAACCCGGAGACGAAGCGCTGCTTGGTGTGGTTACGCTGGAGAACCTCGGCCTGGTTTTCCATCCGTTCACGCGGACTTTACAACCAATGCGCCTCCTGCTGGCGTCGCTTCACTGACGAATTCGGCATCCGCTGATAGCTGTTCGTCGACTGTTGTACGACGAAAAATGGACTTGCTGCGATGGTTAAATGGTCATTTTTTAGCGCAACAAGTGCATCAGTCGTCGTACAACAGTCAACGGACAGCTGACAATGAATGCGCCGCGGTCTTCGGTGTCTCATCACCAAGCAGGCTGGCTCTAGCAACAAGACGCCAGGCCAAGGACACAAGGCCGGATGGCGTGAGAGGAAAGAGTCACGCCGGGGCTCTCGAGTCTCGTGGAGTCGAAAGGCGCGGACTCGTTCTAAAGTTTCCGGCGCGTGATTTCATCTTCCCTCTTATATGTTGGTATATCGCATGCACGAGTCCTTTCCCCGCGCTGTAAGGTTTGGCGCGTTTTCAATGAGTTGATGATATGGCCTTGGCGATTTTCAGTCGCAGAGGTGCGACGGTTTCGCATTTTTGCGAAGGGCGATCCAACCCGTCAGAGTGGCGTTTTTGCTGTGTTGAAAACTTTCGGGGAGCGCCGAAGCCTTCACTGGACGCCCGGCCGGCCCCTGCGAGATAATGCCGGACCATCGGCAGCTCTGATTTCAGGAGAAGTTATGCATTTGTTTTCACTCAAAGGATGGAATGGTGTTCGTGTCGCGGTGTTGTTTCTCCTGGGCGTGCCCTTTGTGACAGCGCAACAGCCTGCGCAGCAGCAGCGGATGACCTTTTTCGTCACGAGCGAGGGCAGTGGTAAAGGAGCGGATCTCGGCGGATTGAAGGGCGCCGATCAGCGCTGCCAGATGCTGGCGACGGCGGCTGGTGCGGGGGACCGTACCTGGCATGCCTACCTCAGCACTCAAGCGACCGGCAATCAGCCGGCGATTAACGCCCGGGATCGCATCGGAACGGGGCCCTGGTACAACTCCAAGGGAGCCCGCATCGGCGAAAGACCTTGGCGATCTCCACGGGGATACGCTCGAACAGGCACGGCTCGGCAGCAGTCTGACGAAGATCACGGCACTGACTGAAAAGGGCGACATGATCGCCGGTCCTCCCGACGACAACCAGAGGCACGATATCCTGACGGGTTCGCAACCTGATGGCAGAGCGTTTACGGACGCCGCCGACCATACGTGCCACAACTGGACCAGCAGCGGAGAAGGGGCTGCACAAATCGGCCATCCGGATCACACAGGCGGCCCGAATACCTCATGGAATTCGGCGCATGCCAGCCGGGGTTGCAGTCAGGACAATCTCAAGTCGATGGGCGGCGCTGGATTGTTCTACTGTTTCGCGGTCGAGAGCAAGTAGGGAACGGATAAGCCACGGATTTAAATCCGTGACTTATTCTTACCTGCTGGAACAGACCGGATGGCCGAAGTCATCCTTCAGCGTCTGGATATATTTGTTGTCTTCTTCGCAGACATACTCATCCAATTTGCCATCCGGCCACCATTTGAGATTCCAGGCACAGTCCATGGATGAGCATAGGCACCGGGATCATCGATCAGCGCTTCGTAATGCAGAATGTTGCGTGAGGGACGTGAGAACCGTTCGATGACATGCAACTGGTTGGTATGGGGATGGCCGGCGAAATCAAGCCAGGTCCCTTCGTTGAAATTGGCGACGTCGATCGTGAGCGTCCTGCCGCCATCCTCGTAACGGCCGATGGAATGACCGAGCCATGTTCCATCTGCCGCTTCCGGGGGCTGGCGGCCATCCATATAAATCTCACGCCAGGTGTGCGAAATCTCGAAAAGAATGAAGACGCGTTTCTGGTTAGGGAGCTGCATGATCTCCATAGGGTATGGAGCGGTAAAGAGGCGCGGCCCGCCGGGCGGCAAGCAGTAGCCTTCGGGATCGTATTTTGCTTCGTTCGCAACGTTGTAGTCGTATACGGCAGCAGACCACGGCATGAAGGGAACCTGCGGTTCCGCTGCTGAGCCTCGGACGTTGGAATCTCGGCGCTCAAACACCCGGCTGCGTGTCCCTGTTACGTAGTCGGCCATATTCTCGATGTCGTTCAGTTCCCAGACGACTTTGTCACCTGGGCAACGAAAATGTCTTTATCTTCAGTCAACATATCGCCGCCATCCCAGCGCGCCCGGAACACGGCAGTCGTCGAGTTCGTCGGATCCGGCGTTCCCGGTTTGGAATAGGCGAGGTATACCAGACGGTTCTGCGCAAAGTTCGGATGGAGCGCAATATCCAACAGGCCGCCCAGCGTCGCCGCTCGTATCTGCGGAAGACCTCCGACCGGGTTGGGGTCCAGCACACCTTTTCGAATGACACGCAGACGTCCCGGCCGCTCCGTCACCAGCATGTCGCCATTGGGAAGGATCGCCATGCCCCACGGATGGTCCAGTCCTTTCGTGACACCCGTCACATGCACACGGTTTTCGCCCTCACCGATGTCCCAGGGACCGTCGGCCAGCGGGGTTCCTCGCGCTCCCGACCGCGGCCGCCACGTGCTCCAGCTGGAGCAGCGCCCTGCGCCGGAGTCGTATCTTGAGGCTGTTGCAATCCGCCCCCCATGACATGCAACGACAGTGTAAGAAGAGCCATTGACAATGAGGCAAGAGACAACAGTTTCATGAACGGAACTCCTCCTGATGGGTGAGAAGAATATGCCAGTTGGATCGCAGCGCAAACAAGGATGCTTATTCAAGGACGGTTGCCAGAAAGATTCAAAGCACCGTTCTGAACGTAATCAGGCAATTCCGGCAGCTCTCCCTGAATTAGAATGGTGGGATGCAGGAGCGGTTACAGAAGATTCTGGCGCATGCCGGCGTCGCCTCGAGGCGGCATGCGGAAGAGATGATCACGGGCGGCCGGGTCACCGTGAACGGTCATATCGTTACCGAGCTGGGATCGAAAGCCGATCTCGCCGAAGATATCATCAAGGTCGACGGCAAGAAACTGCGCTCGGCGCAGCGTCATCTCTATATTGTTCTCAACAAGCCTAAAAACGTCATGTCCACGTCGAGTGACCCGCAGGATCGTCCGACGGTGGTGGAATATGTGAAGGCCAAGATAAAGGAACGGGTTTATCCCGTTGGCCGTTTGGATTTCGCCTCAGAGGGCTTGATAATCCTCACCAACGACGGAGAGTTCACTAAGTTCATGACGAAGGCCGGCGTGATTCCCAAGGTGTATCACGTCAAAGTTGCCGGCCTTCCATCCGAGCGCGGCCTCGAACGGCTTCGACGGGGCGCATACATCGACAAGGAACGGCTGGCGCCTGCCGAAATCACGCCGCTGAAAAGCGGTGACAATCCCTGGTTCGTCGTGACACTTCATCAGGGCCGCAATCAACAAATCCGTCGCATGTTCCAGGCCATTGGCCATCCGGTGGAAAAACTGCGGCGCGTTCGCATTGGTTTCCTGGAAGATGAAAAATTGAGACCCGGACAATGGCGGTTCTTGACAGAGCAGGAAGTGGGGCTATTCAAACGGGAGTTCAAGAAATGAGTTTCGTCGATTTCGTTCCGCCACAAATCCGGCGTCTCCCGGGCTACACCTCCGAAAATCCGGCCGAGGAAATTGAACGCCAGCTTGGTTTGAAGGTCGTACAACTCGGAATGAACGAGAACCCTTTCGGACCTTCCCCAAAAGCGGTTGCGGCGGCGCGAGCATCTATGGATCAAGTCGCGCCGTACCCGGATGACAGCGGCTTTTTCCTGCGGCAGAAATTAGCCGTCCATTACGGAATTTCAATGGACGAACTGATCATCAGTTCGGGGTCCAGTGACATCCTTTCGATGGCATATCACGCGGTTTGTTCCGCTGGGGCGGAAGTCGTGACCGGCGAAGCATCCTTTGTTGTGTACTACCAGTTGGCGGATATGCTTGGCATGCCGATCGTACGCGTGCCGATGAAAGACTATACGTTCGATCTGGAAGCCATGGCGGCGGCAATCACGCCACAGACAGCACTCGTCGTTTTAGCAAATCCGAACAATCCGACAGGCACGATCGTTCGGCAGACGGAGCTCGATGCCTTTCTTAAAAAGCTTCCCGACCGCGTTCTTGTGATCCTGGATGAGGCTTATTTCGAATACGTCAACGACAGCGGATATCCGAAGTCGCTGGAATATGTGCGTGCCGGGAGGCCGGTACTGATTTTGCGTACCTTTTCTAAGGTCTTCGGTCTGGCTGGATTGAGGATCGGTTATGGTATCGCTCCCAAAGAAGTCATCGGCACCTTGTACAAAGTTAGAATGGCATTCAACACCAATAGCGTCGCTCAAGTCGCCGCCCTGGCGGCGTGGGACGATCAAGCCCATGTCGAAAAAAGTGTGACGTTGAACCGCAAGGAACTCGAGTTTCTCTATCGCGAGCTCTCGGGACGTGGAATCCGCTACGTCCCATCATTCGCGAATTTCGTGCTGGTTGATCTCGGCCGTCCGGCAAGGGAACTGACTTCAGCCCTGCTCAAACACGGCGTCATCGTCCGGCCTGCCTGGGGGGCTCCGTCGTGTCTGCGTGTTTCAGTCGGCACACGCGAGCAGAATCAGCGTTTTCTCGACGCACTGGATAAGGTGTTGCGATGAGCATCAAAGAAATTCTCGAAACATACAAAAGCATTGCCGTCGTCGGGCTCTCCTCGCAAACATGGCGCCCGAGCTATTCGGTTTCGCAGTACATGCAGGGTGCCGGTTATCGGATCATTCCAGTAAACCCAAACGAGACGGAAGTGCTTGGCGAGAAAGCGTATGCATCGCTGGACGATGTTCCCGAACCAATTGGTATTGTGGACATCTTCCGGCGTCCTGAGTATGTGCCGGAGGTTGTCGAAGCGGCCATTCGCCGGCATGCAAAAGTCATTTGGATGCAACTCGGCGTTGCGAACCAGGCCGCCGCGGAGCGTGCAACCGCAGCAGGTTTAGAGGTTGTTATGGACCGCTGCATTCTCGTCGAACACCGCGCGTTGTTTTAACCACGGATTGAGTGGATTCAACGGATTTGTTCCGCTAAATCCGTTCAATCTTTGGCATTCTTCTTCTTTTCCACTTCATCCAGGCGGCGCTTGATTTCAGCCTCCTGG
Organism: uncultured Acidobacteriota bacterium; assembly: GCA_963738025.1. Lineage (GTDB taxonomy): Bacteria > Acidobacteriota > Terriglobia > 20CM-2-55-15 > 20CM-2-55-15 > 20CM-2-55-15. The sequence continues at coordinate 459,378 of CAVTWA010000011.1, forward strand.
CCGATTTCCTGGGGATGAAAGTACTTCCGTCCCTTGAGCGACTCGGGCAGGCAATCCATATCCGCGACCTTCTCTTCGAGGTTGTGCGCGTACTGATATCCTTTGCCATAACCGAGGCCTTTCATCAGACGTGTTGGCGCATTGCGGATATGCAGAGGGACCGGGTCGTTACGGGTATTTTCCACGTCCGAAACAACGGCTCCGTATGCGGTGTAAACAGAATTGGATTTCGGCGCAGCTGCCAGATAGATGACGCATTGCGCCAGAGCGAGCTTACCTTCGGGCAGTCCGATGAAATTAAACGCATCCTTGGCATCGAGGGCGATCCGCAAGGCGCGGGGATCGGCTAGACCGATATCTTCGGAAGCGAACCGGACGAGCCGTCTCGCGATATAGAGCGGATCCTCTCCGGCTTCGAGCATCCGCGCCAGCCAATACAACGAAGCGTCCGCGTCGGAGTTCCGGAGAGACTTATGAAGGGCTGAGATGATGTTGTAGTGTTCCTCTCCGGTCTTGTCGTAGAGGAGGGTCTTTTGTGATGCTTCTTCGATAACGGCTTTGGTGATTGGCTGTCCCGGCGGAGTGCCTTGCACTGCAAGGTCCAGGATATTGAGCGCCGTCCGGGCATCGCCATTCGCCAGCGCCGCGATCGCACGGATCGATCCTTCATCGGCGTTGAATTGTTCGTTGGCCACCGCCCGTCTCAAAAGCACCATCACGTCCTCGTCGGAGAGCGCCTTCAGCACGAACACTCGCGTGCGAGAGAGCAAGGCGGAAATGACTTCGAAGGAGGGATTTTCGGTGGTTGCGCCGATCAGCGTGATATTTCCGTGCTCGACGTGCGGCAGAAACGCATCCTGCTGGGCCTTGTTGAAGCGATGAATCTCATCGACGAAAACGATCGTCCGATGTCCCATACGCCGGGTCTTTTCCGCCGCTGCCATGATCTCTTTGATTTCTTTGATGCCTGCGAGGACCGCGCTGAAGGGCACGAAGGTAGACTTGGTCATGCCGGCGATGATCCTCGCCAATGTGGTCTTGCCGACGCCGGGTGGCCCCCACAGAATCATCGAAGGAACCTGATCTCGCTCGATAGCGGTTCTCAACGGTTTTCCCGGATCCAGAAGATGCCCCTGTCCGATGACTTCGTCGAGTGTTCGCGGGCGCATGCGATCGGCCAATGGTCCGCCTGCGGCCGGCGCCAGCGGCGGGTCGTCTTCGAAGAGAGATCCGCTCATCTTCGCCTCTGTTTGAACGCTTCGTACAAAATGACCGTTACCGCTATTGCCGAGTTCAAAGACTCGACCGCCCTCTTGTGCGGAATCCGCAGCACGGTATCACAGTAGCTGATTTCTTCATCAGAGAGTCCGCCACCTTCGTTTCCCACCAGAACGGCAGCCGGCTTATTCCAATCCCATTCGTCGATTACGTTTCCTGCCTGGGGCGATGTACCGACAATCGCAAGATTTCTCTGCCGCAATGTCGGAACTACTTCGGGCAGCGTTGCGCCCGCAATATGTGGAAGACGGAACAGACTTCCGGCGCTGGCGCGGACGGCCTTCCCGTTATGAAAATGTGCCGTGCCCGTGAGCGCAATACATCCCGTTGCGCCGAAGGACTCCGCCACCCGAAGGATCGTGCCAACGTTGCCGGGGTCTTGAAGACGCGCGAGTGTAACCAGAAGTGCGGGTCCAGGTTCCAGCACGTCCGCGAGTTCAAACGGTCTGGGACGCACCGTCGCAATGATGCCTTGCGAATGTTCCGTGTCCTGGATCGACTTGAAGATATCCGGAGACAGTTCGTGTTGGCTTGTTGCTTTCACTTCCGGAAAATGGCTCCCTTTTCGAATAAAGAGGTCCACAATCTCGATGCCGCTGCGCTGGGCTTCTTCAATGAGAATGGGACCCTCAATTGGCAGCAGTCCGTCCGGAGTGAGTGTTCCATCTTTGAAGGCGCCCCTGATCTCCACCAGCTTCCGGTTGTGTTTGCCAATTTCCATTATGGAACCGTAGTACAATCCGCGCGTGAAGGTGTTTCGCGCTGAAACATTGCACGATGCAGCCTACGATGAGATTGTAGTCCTCCTTCGCCGCGGCGGCATCATCGGTTTCCCCACGGATACGGCGTACGGCCTCGGAGTTGATCCCTTTAACGAGGCGGCCGTCGATCGACTGTTTAGTGTCAAAGGGCGCCCGGAAGCTAAACCGATCTTGCTTCTGGTCGATTCAATCGCGATGGCGGAATCTGTCAGTCAACCGCCCCAAGTCTTCCGCGATGTCGTTAAGAAGTTCTGGCCAGGTCCGCTCACTCTGGTGCTGCAGGCCAGGTCCCAGATACCTATGAAAGTCACTGCGGGAACGAAAACCATCGGACTGCGCTGGCCCGCGGCGGCTTTCGCGAACAACCTGGTCGGCCGCTTCGGGCAACCGCTGACTGCAACAAGCGCCAATCGCAGCGGCGAGCCTTCGACCGTGACCGCAGATGAGGTTTGCTCTCAACTGGGTGCCAGTCTGGACGCGCTGGTCGATGGCGGGGCGCTGCCTGCCCGCGGCGGATCCACGCTGCTGGATCTGACCGTCGATCCGCCACTCGTGCTACGCGAAGGCCCCGTCAGTTTCGAAACCCTGCATGAGTTCTTTCATGGCCACATTCGGAGGCAGGTGGCATGATTCCGCGTCTGCTCAAGTGGGGAATACTGGCGGGTTTCGTGCTACTGGTCAGTCTGGCCGCCTACGGGAGTTACCTGTACAGCGAAATCCGCTTGTGCGCGATTCGTGACGACGCCCAGCCCGCCGAGGTTATTGTTGTTCTGGGCGCCGCTCAATACAACGGCCGTCCGTCACCGGTATTGAAAGCGCGATTGGACCATGCGTACGACCTGTACAGGTGGCGATATGCGCCGGCGATCATAACGACAGGCAGTTATGGTCCTGATCCAAATTTTTCCGAGGCGCAGGTCAGCACGCGATATCTCGTGCAGCGAGGTGTCGACATGGGCGACATCATCACGGAACAGGGGAGCGGAACCACCTACGACAGCATTCAAGCAGCTTCGGAGCTTCTGAAAGCGAAAGGTTGGAATTCAGCTCTTGTCGTCAGTGACGGTTTTCACCTCTATCGGGCGAAAAAGATGTTTTCCGATAACGGCATCCAGACGTACACGTCTCCCGCACCCAACAGCCCCATCGAAATCGAATCCTCGCAACGCTTCTGGCACAGCCTTCGAGAGGTTTTCCTGTTCTCCGCTTACCGCTGGCTGCGCGTCTAACCCTGGTAGGGGCGTAGGGGTTTTTACGAAAAGAATATTGTTCGAAGCAATCGAGCGGGCGGTCACACCGTTGCCCGGCAGAACAAAGAGGAGCTGCGAGCGCGTATCCTGACAGCTCTATGAAGTGCGTATGCGGACGCTCGTAAGATAGGTCCAGTTCGCGTCGGGATAAATCTTCACGCCTTCAATCCGTTTGTTATACACGCAAACGTTATCCCGATAAAAAAGGCTGACGTAGGGCAGGTCTTCCGCAACGATCCGCTGGATTTCCTGATACGCTTCCTTGCGCTTTTCCATATCGAGTTCCCGTCTGGCAAAATCGATCAACTCGTCGACTCGAGGGTTCGAATAGTGTCCGCGATTTGCCCCTTTCATCGGCATCATCTTGGAGTGGAATACCAGATTTAGAAAATCCGGATCATCGTTGCCGCCGACCCAGCGCGCCGAATACATCTGGAAATTTCCGCCGATGACATCTGCGAAGAAAGTCGCCGTCTCGGTGGAGCGGATGTCCATGACGATGCCCACATCGTGGAGTTGTTGCTGAAAGGCCGAGGCCATCAGCCGGCTGATATCTTCGTTCGTCGTCCTGAAAGTAAACGAAAGGTTCGGATGCCCGCTTTCATTCAGCAGGTCCCTGGCGCGTTGCGGATCATACGGGTAAGTCTTCACATTCGGCTCATACGCCCAGTTTTCGGGCGGCAGGACGCCGGTGGCCGGCCTCGCTTCGCCGCGCCACAGATACTTGATGATGGCCTTTATATCAAGCGCATAAGCAATGGCCTGGCGGACGCGCAGATCGCGGAAGATGGGATCGGTCAGGTTGAAGGCGATGTACTGATAATTGGTGCCTTCCGCCTGCGCCACGATCAGATTGGCATCTTTCCTGACGGTGTCATCCATGTCGGGCGTCAATACATTCAGCGCAATATCGACTGAACCTTTCCGCAGTTCCAATGCGGCAACGACGGCTTCAGGAATGATCTTGAAGCGGAGAATCGCAGCGTCTGCCTTCCTGTCGAAATAGTTTTCATTCCTCTTCAGAACGACTTCCTGGTCCTGGATGTAATGTACGAAAGCAAACGGACCAGTCCCGATGGGATGCCGGCCGAAATCTGTTCCCGAGCCGTCCGGAATGATTCCAATCGCGCCGCCGCCGAGATTCCAGAGAAATGGCGCAAAGACTTCCTTCAATCGGAAAACAACGGTGTAGGGGTCGGGTCCCTCGACGCTTTCAATGCGATCATATGTCCCGAGTTTGGCTGTCTGCACCGAACGATCCAGAATGCTCTGGAACGTGAATACGACGTCCTTTGAAGTCAGCGGCCGGCCATCGTGAAACTGCACGTCATGACGCAGGTGAAAGATATAGGTCTTAGGATCTGGAATATCCCACGTCGTGGCGAGATCAGGCTGAATGGCCGAATGCTCATCTTTCTTGACGAGGGAACTGAACATGATCTGAAAGAATCGCTCGGAACTGGCGTCGACGCCGATGCGAGGGTCCAGATTCGACGGCGGCTGGTCGAGAGCGATGGTGATGACCTCCGGGTCTGCAGATGCCTGGTTCCCGCACCCGGTCAGTAAGAAGGAACACAGGAAGCACAAGAGGCACAAGAGAGCGTTAGCGTTTATGCGCTCTCTTGTGCCTCTTGTGCTTCCTGTGTTCCTTTCCCGTTCCGGCATTCGGCCGATTATACCGTTACAGGATGCGGGGCCGGCTCGACAACGGCGCGAAGTTTTTCGATTTGCCTTGTGATCCGCGGCTTGAGGTGAGCACGGTAGCGTAACGGCACAAACTCGATCTGAGCTTTAAGGGAGAGGATGCGCTCGACGGATGCATCGACTCGACGCCGAAGCACAGCGCTATTCCGCGCGGCGGAGAGAACAGCTTTGAAAGCGTTCTCCACTAGTGGTGTTGCCTGCGAAAACAGCAGCAAATCATTGCCGGCTTCAAATGCCCGGACAAATAACTCCGGCGTCAAACCGATGCTGGTTACCGCTCCCATCGTCAGGTCGTCGGTGATGGTCAGTCCTGTGTAGCCCAGCTTCTTTCGAAGAAAACCCTCGATGACACGGGATGACAGAGATGCCGGCAGCGGTTTCTCATCGCCGAGAGCAGGAAAATGAGCGTGGGCGATCATGACCATAGCTGTCTGGCCAAAAAGATGGACGAACGGACGGGTGTCTTCCTGTTGAAGCTGCCGTTTCGTGCGCTCGATGAGCGGAAGAGAAAAATGCGAATCAACCGTGGCTGAACCCAATCCTGGAAAATGTTTCGCGCAGGTCATGATGCCGCGCTTGGCGAGTTCTTCAACGAAGGCGGCGCCAAAGCGGGACACGTTGGAAAGATCTGCGGCCAGGCATCGCTCGCTGAGCACCGATCCGGGAAAACGAAGATCTGCGACAGGAGCAAAGTTCAGATTAAAGCCCGTTGCTTCGAGTTCGGCCGCAATGACGCGCGCACCGAGCCGCAGTTGCGCCATTCCGGCGGAAGCCAGCTCGGCCATTGAGGGAATCGGAGCAAAGATCTGTTTCAGGCGATCCACGCGGCCGCCCTCATGATCGATGGTGATCAGAGCCGGCAGGGTTGAGAAGCTCCGAAGATGAGTGGTCAGCTCGTAGACCTGATCGAAATTCGCGATGTTCCGCTGGAATAGATGAAATCCCCCCGGCTGGATGTAGGCGAGGAGATCAAATGTTTCCTGATCAGGTTCATAGCCCTGGAAGCCGAGGATAAACAGTTGTCCGACTTTCTGTTCCAGGGTCAGGCGGTGCGCATCCCTCACTTATTGGGCTCTTTTCTTGAGTTCCGACAGCAGTCGCAGGGCTTCCAGCGGCGTCATGCTGTCTACGTCAATGGCACGTAAGGCATTCCGCAGCTCCTCTTCGAGAGCTGTAAAAAGCGACATCTGGTTGACGACTATATTGGGCTTTCTTCTGGCTCGAACCGTCAGATTATCGGATAACTGATGTTCGTTTTCCTCATGTTTTTTGAGGATTTCTCGCGCTCGTTGGGTAACGGGGCCGGGGATTCCAGCTAACTTCGCGACTTCAATGCCATAACTGCGATCGGCTGCACCCTCTTCAACCTTTCGCAGGAAGACGATCCGATTGTGCGTCTCCTTGACCGTCACATGATAGTTACGGATTCCCGGAAGCAACTCGGCGAGCTCTGTAAGTTCATGATAATGCGTGGCAAAAATCGTTTTGGCACGAATGGCGGACTGAATATGTTCGATAACTGCCCAGGCCAGCGAAAGGCCGTCGAACGTCGCCGTTCCTCGACCGATCTCGTCCAGAATGATGAGGCTGCGCGGAGTGGCCGAGTTCAGAATTATGGCTGTTTCGGTCATCTCCACCATGAAGGTGGACCGGCCGCGGGCCAGATTGTCGGATGCGCCGATACGGGTAAAAATGCGATCGATGATCGGAAAACGCATTAATTGAGCAGGAACGAAAGAACCCGCCTGAGCAAGGATCACGAGAAGAGCGTTTTGCCTCAGGAAAGTCGATTTGCCACCCATGTTGGGACCGGTGACGATCAGAATCTGCTCAGCTCCGTCGTTCATGTATAAGTCATTTGGCACGAAGCGGTCAGCGCGGTGCTCTTCAGCCAAAGCTTCAATGACCGGATGACGGCCTTTGCTGATCACCAATTCGTCGCTATGAGCAATCTGCGGTCTAGTGTAGGCGAACCGCTGGGCGGCGGCGGCAAACGAGGTCAGCACATCAAATTCGGAGATGACCGTGGCGGTTTGACGAATGCGCCGCGCCTCTGCCGCGATCTGGTTGCGAATCTCCTGAAACAAGCTCTTTTCGATTTCCTGAATGCGTTCTTCGGCGGTAAGGATTTTTTCTTCGTATTCTTTGAGTTCCGGCGTCACGAAGCGTTCGGCACCGACAAGCGTCTGCTTCCGGTCATAGTCTTTGGGCACCAGGTGCAAATTAGACTTGGAGATCTCGATGTAATAGCCAAAGACTCTGTTGAACCGGACCTTCAAAGAATTAATGCCGGTGCGTTCCCGCTCGCGCGTTTCTACTGCGGCCAGGTATGTTTTGCTGTTTTTTGAAAGCGAACGCAGCTGATCGAGTTCCGAATTGTACCCATCGCGAATGACGCCGCCGTCCGCCAGGACGAACGGGGGTTCATCGCTGATCGATTTATTCAGCAGATCGCCGAGATCGCCTAGAAGCTCCAGTCGCGTGCGGAGGTCGGCGAAGCGGGGCGCCTTCATCCGTTCGAGAGCCGCCGCAATCACAGGCAAACGCGTCACCGATGCACGCAATGAAGTCAGTTCTCTCGGGCTCGCCGTTCCGACGGTGATTTTTCCGAGCAGACGCTCGAGGTCGAAAATGCCGTCGAACGATGTTCGCGTCTCCTCCAGCAGGACGGCCGAACCCGTCAACTCTGCCACTGCATCCAACCGCGATTCGATTTCGGCGGCATCGATCGAAGGACGGACGAGCCATTGGCGAAGAAGGCGTGCACCCATGCCTGTGCGGGTCCGGTTGATGACGCCAAGGAGGGTGTCCTTTGAGTCACCGGCCGCGGATTCGAAAAGCTCGAGGTTGCGGATCGTCGCGGCATCCAGCATCAGATAGTTCGCCGATTCCGAGTAGCTGATCCCGGTAATGTGCTCGAGTGATGACTTCTGAGTCTGCCGGACGTAATGGATCATAGCGCCGCTGGCACCGATGGCAGCCGCCTTCTCGGCTAAGCCGAAACCGTCGAGGGTGGCCGTTCCGAATTGCTCGCGCAAAACGCGCGAGGCGTAATCGGTATCGAACAGCCAGTCTTCCATCGACGTCCGGGCAATCCCGTTGTCCAGGCGGCCGACAGCGTCTTTCATTTTTTCCGGAAAAACGACTTCCCGGGGTGAGAAGTGTTCAACGTCGATCAGGAATCGATTCCAGCGGTCGGGACCGGAGAATTGCGATGCTCGAAGCTCTCCGGTGGAGATATCCAGGAAGGCGCATCCGAGATCGTTATCATTGCCGTCCGCAACCGCCAGGAGGAAATTGTTCTCGCCCGCCGAAAGAACATTGGTGTCGGTGACAGTGCCCGGTGTGATGATACGGGTGACTCCCCGTTTTACCAGTTTCACACCTTTCTGCGCCGCTTCCATCTGGTCGCAAATGGCGACCTTATAGCCTTTGCGCAGCAACCGCGCAACATAGCCGTCCGCCGCGTGGTAGGGAACGCCGCACATGGGAACGGGATTGTCGCGCTCCTTGTTGCGTGCAGTCAGGGTGATTTCCAGTTCGCGCGAGGCGGTAACCGCGTCATCGAAGAACAGCTCGTAAAAATCGCCTAACCTGAAGAAGAGAAGCGCGTCCGGGGCTTCCTGCTTTACGGCATGGTACTGCCGCATCATGGGCGTGAGATCTTCGTTCATAACTCGGAGAGGGTTCTTCTATCCGAAAAACACAGCAACGTCATCAAAAACTTTATAATGAGGCATGCGGGTCCTTGCGGTCGACACAAGTTCCGAGCGCGGTAGCGTCTGCGTCATGGAAGGCCATGAGCGGAGCGAATGTGAGCCCGGCAGGGCTAAACCGGTGATACACGAGCGGAGCGAGTGTGAGCCCGGAAGGGCGAAACCAGTGATAGAAGTCTTAGGCGAAATTCGCATCGCCTCGTCTATTCAATACTCGGAGCGGCTGTTCCGGTCGATCGAATTTCTTTTTCATTACCTGCCGTTTGAACTTTCCGGCATTGATTTGTTTGCCGCTGCATGCGGGCCGGGTTCGTTCACCGGACTGCGGGTTGGTTTAGCCGCTATGGAGGGTTTTGTCATGGCGCACCGGAAGCCCGGAGCAGGTGTCACCACGCTGCAGGCTCTGGCCTGGAAGACCGGCGTTCACGATTCCATGATCGCGCCGATGATCGACGCGCGGCGCGGCGACATTTATGGCGCCGTTTACCGCCGCGACCGGACTAACGACACTCTTGTTGAAGTCATAGCACCGGTCGTGCTAAAACCCGCCCAGTGGCTGGCTTCTTTGCCCCAAGTTCCTCTGGTTTTTTGTGGTGACGGGTCGAATCGTTATCGCTCTCTGATCGAAGAGCAGCCGGTGTGGAAGATCCATGAAATGGATCTTTACCTGGCGTCAACGATCGCAGAGCTGGCAATGACGTCCAACAGCGGTCCGCTGGCGCCGGTTTATGTGCGCAAAACGGACGCGGAGATTGCCCGTGAAAGCATTGGAAGTCCGAGTTCGTAGAGTCCGAAAAGGCGACATCGACCGGATTATCGATATAGAGCGATCCTGGCATCATCTTTCCCACTGGTCGGTGGATAGCTACTACCGCCTTCTGAATGACGATAACTTTACCTCCAGTTTCGTCGCGGAAATCGAAGATGAAGAGAGTAAACCGAAGATCGTGGGATTTGTCATTTTTCATATTGCCGCGGATGTTTCAGAGATTTACAACATTGCCGTCGAAAGCGGACATGCACGGACGGGTATCGGTTGGGAATTGATGAAGGCCGCTATTCAGGAATCGGGCCGCCGTAAGGCGGAAAAAGTGGTGCTTGAAGTCCGGAAATCGAATGACCCGGCGATCAATTTTTATCTCAAGTTCAACTTCAAGATCGCGGGTGAGCGGAAGAATTACTACTCGAATCCGGTCGAAGACGCTTATGTCATGGAGCTGGAGATTTCGGATTGAACGTCCGTCAAGCGTATGTTACGGTGGCCGTAAGGTCAAAGTTTCCATCCTGATAGGAGGAGCCGATGATGATGATGAAGGAGGAGGAGATCAAGGAGCACTTGATGTCCGGGAACCTGGAGTTTCGTCGCCTGTGTGAAGAACATAAGTATTACGAGGGGCAGCTGAACGAACTATTGAATCGCCATCACTTGACGGAGCAGGACCGCCTGGAAGGAATTCAACTCAAGAAAAAGAAACTCCAGCTCAAAGACCAAATGAACTCCATGATCTCCAAGTTCCGTAACGAACTGAGTCATCAGCACACATAGCGTTTCGTGTCAACACACTTGAAGGATCCTTCAGCGTTTTTAGCCGCGGACCGGCGCCAGCGCCTGGCCACGGCCGAAAGGCCGTGGTTTTGTTTACAAATAGCAATGAGCCGCATGGCGGCGAAAGAATCTTTTGTCGCTGCCGCAGCGTATCGCTGGCCGGGAATTGAAACCCAGGGCCTTCGGCCGTGGCTAGGTTCTGACGCCGCTCCGCTGCTAAAAGCCGAGGGAATGCGTCAAGTATGTTAATGCCCGAGGGTGGCGCGTAGCGCTCACTTTACGAAACACTGTACTAGCCACAAAGAGTCAAACCAACCTCCCAATCCACCCACTTCATGATTGTCAAGGACGCATACAGATTTTTAATCCCTCTTCTAGCCGCGACGGTTCTGGCCTTCGCTCTTGGCTTGTCGAAGGTGGCGATTTTGGTGCTGTTGCTGGCCGCCTTTGTGGCATTCTTCTTCCGGAATCCGCGGCGGGAAATCCCGTCGGATCCACGAGTTATCGTTTCACCAGCAGACGGGCGGGTGGTCAAAATAGAACGGGTCGGCAATGTGACGAAACTCAGCATCTTCCTGTCTATATTTAATGTGCATGTAAATCGAAGTCCCATTGCCGGGCGAATCGAAGCCATTGATTACAGGCGGGGTAAGTTCAAAGCCGCATTCAATCATGCGGCAAGTGTTGAAAATGAACGCAATGTCATCATGGTTGCTCAGGGGAATATAAAGCTGGTTTTTACACAGATTGCAGGACTGGTCGCCCGGCGCATTGTATGCTGGAAGAGGGTAGGAGATACGGTGAGCAAGGGCGAGTTGATCGGGCTGATCCGGTTCGGGTCCAGGGTGGACATGCTGTTTCCCTCGGGAACGGACGTCACGGTTAAACGCGGCGACCGTGTGCGCGGCGGATCGACTCCGATTGGGATCATCAAAGGAATCTGATCATCGTGAAAAAGGCACGCAAACACCAGGTACGTAGTCCGAAGCAGACCCGCATTCACCGGAGCCTTTCGATTGTGCCGAGTCTGTTCACGATCGGAAATATTTTCTGTGGCTATTACTCGATCACCTCGACGCTGCACGGCGAGTGGGACCGAGCTGCCGTCCTGATCGGCATCGGGTACATTCTCGACGGGCTCGATGGCCGCATCGCCCGGCTGACGAAAACAGCAAGTGACTTCGGCGTCCAGTTAGATTCGATAGCAGATGTCATTACGTTCGGCGCTGCTCCTGGAATCCTGGCTTTCAGCTGGGGCTTCGGCGCAGGAGCCGGTCCCGAAGCCTGGGTAGCGAAACATGACAATTTCGGGTTCCTGGCCACGTTTGCCTTCGTAGTATGCGGAGCCCTGCGCCTGGCGCGGTTTAACGTTCAAACCAAGAAACCGGCGGAGAGCAGCTCCAAACGCTATTTCGTCGGGCTGCCGATTCCTGCTGGTGCGGGAATGATTGCAGCGGTCGTGCATTTCTTCAAGGGAACGCCTGCCTTGATGATCGGTTCGGCATCATTCTGGTGGGGCGTGCTGATTGTGGTCGTGGCGTTTTTGATGATCAGCACGGTGCGTTATTCGAGCTTCAAAGAATTCGACGTGAAGAAGGCTAAACCCAGCCTGGCGCTTGCTGCGACAGCAATGTTGATCGGACTGATCATCTTCTATTCGGAGGAGATGCTTCTGGCGATGGCGACAATCTACGTCAGTTCCGGACCGATGATGAAGATACTGCAGACGGTCCGTCGATTCCTTCCCGGAAGCGTTACAGCGCCATCCGAATCGGCGCATGGTAACATCAAAAGTTAATCTGTAATTTCTTTATGAATGCGCAGCGGCTTCGAAAATCGCCCAATATCGCTATTGTCGGCTCGACTTCTTTGTTAGGGAAAGAAGTGCAGGAAGTCGTTGAAGCGCGCGGTCTGCCCGTGGGCCGGCTGGCGCTTCTCGAGACGGAAGAGTACGCCGGTCTGCTGCAGGAGTTCGCAGGCGAGATTCAGATCACACAGGTCATTTCGCCGAACGCATTCGACGACATCGATATCGCATTTTTCACCTGCAGCCCTGAAATCATGCGTGCCTACGTAGCCAGCGGCGCCAGATTCCCGGACCTCACGATCGATCTTACACAAGCGGGACGCGAAGGCACCGTCTACCTGCACGGCATATCTGATACGCGGCTGCTTCAGCCGCATGGTTACTTTGTCAATCCGGACGCGGCGACGATTACCATCGGTCGCATTCTTTCGGAACTGCACAATACTTTTGCCGTGCAGTCCAGCACGATTACTCTCCTGCAACCTGCGTCGGAGCGCGGCAATGCCGGAGTGGACGAACTGCAGGAACAAACGGTAAATCTGCTCAATTTTCAACAGCTCCAGAACAAAGTATTTTCCGGCCAACTGGCATTCAATATTCTGGCGGAGGCGGAAATTTCCGCGCAAACGGAATCGCGTATCGTGGAGCAGCTGGAACTGGTTCTGGGCAAGACTGTTCCGAAACCGGCAATCACCGTTCTACAGGCTCCGGTTTTCCACTCCCAGGTTGTTTCGCTCACGGTCGAGCTGCTGGCCGCGCCGGGGATCGACGAACTCACGGCACACCTCGAACGCCAGCCGGGGTTTTCGATAGACCGCTCCCGATCAGGACCTTCGCCGGTCGCAACCAATGGGGGCGACAAAATTCATATCGGGCGCGTTCGGAGCACAGGCAGTGCTCGTTACGCCATTCTGGCTGTCGCCGATAATATCCGCATCGCGGCCGCGAATGCGGTGCAGACAGCAGAACAAATCATGCTTGCGCCAGCCCTCGATGCATAGTGACCGCACCTGAACGCTAATGGATGAAATTCTGCGCCAGGCTTTCGCGCGTGCGCGTCATCGTGTTGGGCTGATCTTCCTCGATATCGTATGGAAAGCCATCTGGCTGGCTGGCACAGTTACGGCGGTGTTCTTTGTTGCCGTGTGGTTTGGATCTGAACTGCGCGGTATTGCCTGGGAAGACACCGGCGTGCGGGCCGTGAACGCGTTGATCATGGGCATGCTGTTTCGCCAATTCTGGGCTGCAAACGGCGCGGCGATCATACTCAGCGTCACGTCGGTGATCGCCCTCTCCGCCAGTGCCTGGTTCGTGCTCGAGGCATTTGTCAGATATCGAATGGTGGGTGTCGTCGCGGGCTTCAGACCGCGACCTGATCCGGAGCCCCGCCGAATGCTGACGCCGGTTATTCCATACGTGATGTCCAGAATCGCAAAGACCGTCGTTCTGGCCGCATTCGCATTGATCCTCGCTGCCGTTTACCTGAATGGCGCGCCCATTCTTGCGCTCATCCTCTTCCTCCCGGTGGCCTTCGGCTTAAGCCTCGTCGAAACACTCATCCGGGCGGACGCCGTCGAGCTTATCGGGACGGACCTCATCCGGGTCACCGGTCTGTTAGGAATACTTATGTTATTCGAAATGATGATGGTCGTTGCTTTCGGGGTGATGCTGGTCGCCGGCTTCCTGAACGTGGCGCGCCCCACAGATGCTGTGGTGATGCTCGGATCCGCCGGCATTTCGCTGGTGTTTCTGAATATGTTGCACAGCTACCTGCTCCTCGTACGGTTCTCGGTGGTTGGTATAATGAGGCAAAATGTCGTCGCAGTTTGAAACGATACTTATCCTGGACTTCGGTGGACAATACACACAACTGATCGGCCGGCGAATTCGGGAAAGCAATGTTTACACCGAGATTGTGCCCTACAGCACGCCTCTCGAGAAACTGAAGGCACATCAGCCGAAGGGGATCATTTTGTCGGGCGGGCCGGCATCCGTTTACGAAACCGATGCTCCGATCTGCGATCCAGGCATTTTCAAGCTGGATGTTCCCATTCTCGGCATCTGTTACGGGATGCAGCTCATCGGAAAAGAACTGGGGGGCCGCGTTGAACCTGCCACCCAGCGGGAGTACGGATCGCGGGAACTCGATTCCGTTAAACCGTCGTGCCTGCTCGATGGCATGCGACGCGTCTGGATGAGCCACGGCGACCGGATTCTCGAACCGCCTCCCGGCTTCGAAGTTACCGCCCGGACACACAGCACGATCGCCGCAATGGAAAGTCCTGAGCGGAAAGTCTTCGGTGTCCAATTCCACCCCGAAGTCACCCACACGGAGAATGGGTCGGCATTGCTGCGCCGATTTGTCTTCGATGTATGCCGTTGCTCCGGCGATTGGACTATCGGCTCGTTTATCGAAAATTCCGTCGAGCGAATTCGCCAACAGATCGGTGATGGCCGCGCCCTCTGCGCCATCAGCGGGGGAGTGGATTCGACAGTCGCGGGAACTCTGGTATCGCGTGCCATCGGGGATCGCCTGGTGGGAGTCTTCGTTAACACGGGACTTCTGCGAAAGAACGAGTTTGAAAAAGTACTTTCGATGCTTCGCGACAATCTGCATTTGAACGTTCGAGGCGTTGATGCATCCGAGCGTTTCCTGAACATGCTGTCCGGCGTTACCGATCCGGAGAAGAAACGGAAACTCATCGGCAATGAATTTATCCGGGTCTTCGAAGAGGAAGCCCGGAGCATCGGTTCGGTCGATTTCCTGGTGCAAGGCACTCTTTATCCGGATGTGATCGAGTCAGTCTCTGTAAAGGGCCCGTCGCAGACGATCAAATCCCATCACAATGTCGGCGGCCTGCCGGAACGGATGCAGTTGAAACTGATCGAACCTTTGCGTGAACTGTTCAAAGACGAAGTACGGCGGGTCGGCCTCGAGCTTGGCTTGCCAGAGGACATGGTCTGGCGCCAGCCGTTCCCCGGCCCTGGTCTGGCGGTACGGATCATGGGCGAGATCACGACCGAAGGTGTCCGGATGCTCCAGGAGGCAGACGACATCCTTATTTCAGAGATCAAAAAAGCCGGTTTGTACCGCGACATCTGGCAATCGTTTGGTGTTCTCCTGCCGGTCAAGAGCGTTGGTGTGATGGGAGATATTCGAACCTACGAACATACTCTTGCGATCCGCGCCGTTCACAGCAGCGATGGAATGACGGCGGACTGGGTGCGGCTTCCGTACGATTTGATGGGCGTCATTTCAAATCGCATCGTGAATGAAGTGAAGGGAATCAATCGAGTGGTTTACGATATCACGTCAAAACCACCGGCCACCATTGAATGGGAATAGGAGATTGTCGACACAAAGACCCTGTCTTCGTGTCCCATAGTTAGGTTTTATGTCGAATTTTGTTCATCTACACCTGCATTCCGGGTTCAGCCTTCTCGATGGCGCATGCGATCACGACACCCTTGCCAAGACGGCGGCAAAATACAAGATGCCGGCCGTGGCCGTTACCGATCATGGAAACCTGTTCGGGGCAATCGGATTTTATGAGGCAGCGAAGAAAGCCGGCGTCAAACCGATCATCGGCTGCGAGATGTATGTCGCAAAAACCAATCGGCTGGATCGCGATCCGGCGAGCGGACGGCCGAACCATCTGATCGTGCTCTGCGAAAATGAAAAGGGATACCAGAATCTCGTGAAGCTGGTATCGAAAGGGTATCTCGAGGGATTTTATTACAAACCGCGTATCGACAAGGAACTGCTGCGTGAGCATAGCGAAGGGTTGATCGGTCTTTCGGCATGCTTGAATGGCGAAGTTTCGGCTAACGTGCTGGCGGGAAGGGTCGATCAGGCTGAGAAAGCGGCAGCCGAATACCAGGATATTTTCGGCAAGGACCGTTTTTTTCTCGAGATTCACGATCACGGGCTGGAGAAGCAGCGCAAAATCATTCCGGACATGCTGCGCATCGGGCAGCGCACAGGCATTCGCGTTGCTGCAACCAACGACTGCCACTACATGCATCAGGATGACTGCCGGGCCCACGACATTCTTTTGTGCATTCAAACGGGAAAGACGGTGAACGAACCGAACCGGATGAAGTTCTACACCGATCAGTTTTATTTCAAAACCCGTGAGGATATGGACCGCGTCTTCGGCGAGATCCCGCAGGTTCTCGATCTGACTGTCGAGATCGCGGAACGGTGCAGCATCAAGCTGCAGAAAGTGGACAATCCGTTCCCGGAGTTCGTCGTTCCGCCGGGATACACCATCGATACATATTTTGCAAAAGTGGTTCGCGAGGGCTACCAGGACCGACTGGCACACCTCAAGCCTATGGCCGATCGCGGTGTCCTGAAGAATTCCCTGGAAGATTACGAAGCACGCATCGAGCGCGAAATCGGAATCATCCAGAAGATGAAGTATCCCGGGTATTTTCTCATCGTCTGGGATCTCATCCGGTACGCGCGCGAGAGCGACATCCCGGTCGGGCCGGGCCGCGGTTCTGCAGCCGGAAGTCTGGTTTCCTATTGCATGCGCATCACCGACATCGACCCGCTTCAATATGGCTTGCTCTTTGAGCGTTTCTTGAATCCCGAACGCATTTCACTGCCGGATATCGACATCGATTTCTGTATGAATCGCAGGGGTTCCGTCATCGATTACGTTACGAAGAAGTACGGCCGGGAAAACGTCTCGCAGATCATTACCTTCGGAACCATGGCGGCCCGCGGCGTGATCAAGGACACCGGACGCGGCATGGAAATGACATACGCCGAAGTCGACAAGATCGCGAAGATGATTCCGGCGGAATTGCACATCACGCTGGACAAAGCCCTTACCCAGAATCCGGACCTCAAGGCTCTTTACCAGAACGACCCGAAGGTCAAAGAATTGATCGATGTGGCAAAGCGTCTCGAAGGACTTGCCCGCCATGCCTCGACGCATGCTGCCGGTGTCGTGATTTCGCCAAGACCGATTACAGACTTCGTTCCTCTGTACAAGTCGAGCAAGGATGAAATCACGACGATGTATCCGATGGCGGACGTCGAAAAGATGGGCCTCCTCAAGATGGACTTCCTCGCCCTGACGACGCTCACCATCATCGACGATATTATTCGGATGCTGAAGCATCACGAAAACCTCGCTCTCGATATGGACGCGCTGCCGCTCGATGACGAGCAGTCCTACGCGTTGTTCTCCGCCGGCCTGACCGATGGCGTGTTCCAGTTTGAAAGCTCGGGAATGAAGGATATTCTCCGGAAATTCAAGCCGTCCAGCATCGAACACCTCACTGCTTTAAACGCGTTGTATCGACCCGGCCCGATCGGCGGCGGGATGGTCGACGATTTCATCAAACGCAAACACGGCTCGAAAAGAATCGAATACGAACTGCCTGAACTCAAAACGGTGCTGCAGGAAACGTACGGCGTCATCGTTTACCAGGAACAGGTGATGCAGATTGCCAACATCATTGCCGGTTACTCACTTGGCGAGGCGGATTTGCTGCGGCGAGCCATGGGCAAGAAGAAGGCGGAGGAAATGGCCGCCCAGCGTGAGAAGTTTGTCAGCGGGTCCCGTGCCAAGGGTTTTAAAGACGAGAAGAAGATCACGCGCATATTCGACTTGATGGAGCAGTTTGCCGGTTACGGCTTCAATAAATCGCATTCGGCAGCCTATGCCGTGCTGGCATACCGAACGGCGTATTTGAAAGCCAAACACCCGCAGTACTTCATGGCGGCGCTCCTGACGAGTGAACGTGGAAACCAGGACAAGGTCGTGAAATACATCAACGAATGCCGGGATATGGGAATCGCCATACTGCCGCCGGACGTCAATACCAGCGATGTGAATTTCACACCCAGTCCGAACGGCATCCGATTCGGGCTTGCCGCCATCAAGAATGTCGGTGAGACGGCTATCACCTCGATCGTCGCCGGAAAACCATTTTCTTCCATTTTCGATTTTTGCGAACGTGTCGATCTTCGGACAGTGAACAAACGCGTCGTCGAGAGCCTCATCAAAGCGGGCGCGTTCGATAGCGTCGATTCCGCCCGGGCTGTTCTCTACGCGAACGTCGACCGCGCCATGGACTGGGGACAGCGTAAGCAGCGCGAAAGGGAAGTTGGGCAGGGCGGCCTGTTTGGCGCGATGTTCGGCGGGGCAGAAGAAAAACAAATCCTGGATCCTACCGAACCATGGCCGGAGGGTCTTAAGTTAAAACACGAGAAGGAGACGCTTGGTTTCTACATTACAGGCCATCCATTACGGAAGTATGCCAATGAAGTGAAAACCTATGGGAATGCGATGACCGGTGTTCTTTCAGAAAAACCGTCGGGATTCGACGTCGCAATCGGCGGTCTGGTCTCCTCTCTGCGCCTGATGCGCACCAAGAAGGGCGACCAGATGGCGATCGTTCTTCTCGAGGATTGGGAAGGCATGGTGGAAGTTCTGGTTTTCCCCGATACCTTCGCCAAAGTGCAGAAACTGCTCGAGGTGGATGCGCCGTTGCTTGTGAAGGGTAAGCTCGATAATGACGAATCGACGATTAAGATCCTCGCCAGCGACATCTACCCGATTGAACGCGTCAAGGAGGTTCTCAGCCGGAGCGTGACCATCCGTATCAACTCAAAACTCGCTCCAGAAGACGTTGCCGAACGGCTCCAACCCATCATTGACGAAAAAAGAGGGGCGGCCGAGATCATCTTTGAGCTAGAATTTCCGGGCCGGTTTACGGCTCTGGTCCGACCGAATCCGTATGTCAAGATCTCGCCTGATCGCGAGTTTGTGGAGTCCGTTGAACGGATCTGCGGACGTGACACCGTTCGTTTGAACTGATGTTTCATTAATGCCGCGCGTTTGTCGCGCGTGTTCGCCGCCGCTCTTATAAATATGGATCACCTCACGGCGTACCAGAAGGTACAGCTTGCCCGGCATCCCCAGCGTCCTTACTTCCTGGATTATGTGGAACTTGCATTCCAGGAGTTCGTCGAAATTCACGGTGACCGGAAGTTTGGCGACGATGCCGCCATTGTCGGCGGATTCGGGATGCTCCGGAATCTGCCGGTCTGTCTGATTGGCCATCAAAAGGGAAGAGACACCAAACAACGCCAGTACCGTAATTTCGGGATGCCAAAACCGGAAGGATATCGGAAGGCACTACGGATCATGAAGGTTGCCGAGAAGTTCGGACGCCCGATCCTGACCTTCATCGATACTCCCGGTGCCTATCCCGGTATTGACGCGGAAGAGCGGGGCCAGGCGGAGGCCATTGCGTATAACTTACGCGAGATGTCGCAAATCCGGGTTCCAATCATTGCGACGATCACCGGTGAAGGCGGATCGGGCGGCGCACTCGCAATTGCCGTCGGTGATCGCGTCAATATGCTGGAATACTCGATTTACTCCGTCATTGCTCCAGAAAGCTGTTCCGCCATTCTCTGGCGGGACCAGCTCCACGCCGCGGATGCCGCCGAAGCCTTGAAACTCACTCCTGAAGATTTGAAGAAACATCATTTGATTGACGACATTATTCCGGAGCCGGAAGGCGGCGCACAAAACGATCATGCCGGGATGGCCAAATCGCTGGCCGCAGTCTTAGAACGCCAATTGCGGGAATTGTGCACGGCGACGCCGGAAGTCCTGCTCTCCTGCCGTTATAAGAAATTTCGAGCAATGGGTGCGTTTGGGGAATAAGCCACGAATTGAACGAAGAGAAATCCGTTCGATCCGTTTATTTCGTCTGGTCGGCGCCGCGATTAACTGCAACGATCGAAACTACAATAATGAGCACGACCACTCCAAGAAGGATGCCTCCGGAGATGGTTAAGGCATGAATCACATCTGGTGTCATGCGCCAAGAATAGCGTATCGATTTGCTCAGCGCAATGAAACCGTTTAGGATCGGTTGATAAAGGAAGGTACCGATGCGACAGAAGACACGCTTGCGTGCGTTGGCCGCGGCCCTGGTCCTCCTGATCTTCAGTTCGCCGGTTCTTGCGCCGCGGGCTGCGGAGACTCTGCCGGCTCAGTTGAACGACGCAGAGTACTGGAGGTTGATTTCGGAATTCTCGGAGCCGAGCGGTTACTTCCAGTACGACATCGTGACTTCCAACGAAACTTCCTACCAGTACGTTCTTCCGGATCTCATGAAAACTCCGCGATCCGGGGGCGCATACCTCGGAGTAGGTCCGGAACAGAACTTCACCTACATCGCGGCCCTGCAGCCGAAAATCGCCTTCATTTTTGACATCCGGCGGGACATGATGCTCGAACACCTGATGTACAAAGCAGTTTTCGAGATGTCTGCCGACCGGGTCCAGTTTGTAGCCAATCTCTTTGCCAGAAAAGTTCCCGCCCAATTAAGCGCAGATAGTCCGGTACAAACGATCTTTCAGGCTTTTTCCAAAGTGCCTGTTGATCCGATGCTCGCCGAGCAACGCGTAAGAGACATTCTGGACCGTTTAAAAACGCGCCATCACTTTCCGCTCACGGCCGAAGACGAAAACGGCATTCGTGCCATTTACAAGACATTCGGCCGCGAAGGAGTGCTGAGCTTCAGTTCAAGCTTCATGAGTCCGGGCTATGCGACTCTGATGACGATGACGGATCGTGCGGGCCGGAACTGGAGTTATCTGGCTGCGGCAGACAGCTACGAGCGCGTCCGGGCGATGCATCAGAACAACCTGATCGTCCCCGTGGTTGGCGACTTCGCCGGACCGAAGGCGATTCGCGCAACCGGACAATATCTGAAGGACCATGGCACTACGGTGAAGGCATTCTACATTTCGAACGTTGAAGACTACATTCGTACCTGGCCGCAGTACACCGGGAACATCGCCTCCCTGCCCATCGACCCTTCGAGCGTTCTTATCCGCTGGTCGCCCAGTTACACTACCACTCTGGCGTCGATGGCCGATTTCATCGGCCGTAAATGAAGCTTCCGTAAAAGACTCAGCCCCGGGGTCGGCAAGTCATTCTTTGCAGCGCAAAGTACTTGACCTTTCGGCAAAATCCGCCTAAGTTCGCTGAATGAAGTCGGCAAAGGTTGTTTCCATCAACGAACGCGCGATTCAGAACCTCCAATACATCCGCGAAACCATGGAACGCGCCGGGGCGTTTACAGCCGTTCCAGGATGGGGCGGCATTTTGATGGGAGTGAGCGCGTTAATGACGGCGCTGATCTCCGGCAGACTGCCGTCCAGAGACTTGTGGTTTGCCAGCTGGCTTGGCGAAGCCGGACTGGCCCTCGCAATCGGCGGCTGGGCAATGGTTCAGAAAGCCAAGGCGGCCAAGTCGACGCTATTTTATGGTGCGGGCCGCAAGTTTGCCTTGAACCTGTTTCCGGCCATGATTGCTGGAGGTGTTCTGACGATTGTCCTTTATCGCCAGCAGCTCTTTGGAATTATGCCGGGCGTGTGGCTTCTGCTTTATGGAGTGTCCGTCGTGACGGGGGGCGCTTTCTCTGTGAAGATCGTGCCTCTTATGGGGATTTCCTTCATGGTACTGGGTACGGTTGCGTTACTCAGCCCCTTCGAGTTCGCCAATTGGTTTATGGCAGCGGGTTTCGGTTTGTTGCACATTGTGTTCGGAATTGTGATCGCAAGGAGGTACGGTGGCTAAGCACAGCAAGGCAGAGGTTCACCCCAAGCCACAGTCTTCCCGTGGGCGAGCGGCCCAAAGCCCGGCTGCGGGTCTGGATCGGCTGATACACGAGCCGATGCGGCTTGGAATCGTCAGCGCGTTGGCCGTGAATGAAACGATGACGTTCAATGAACTGAAGGACCTGCTCCGGACAACCGACGGAAATTTGAGCGTGCATGCGAGGAAGCTCGAGGAAGGTCAGTACATCGCGTGCGAGAAGTACTTCGAGGGCAGGATTCCGAAAACAGAATATAAGTTAACCGGAGCAGGACGGCGGGCGCTGGAGACATATCTGGATCACATGGAGGCGCTGATCCGGGCGACAAGGGAAGGGGAGTAACTGGTATAGGCGCGGGCTTTATGCCCGCGTTCAACTTCAAACAGAAAATCTGTTTTGTTAATTGAACGCGGGCATAAAGCCCGTGCCTACATTAGAACGGAATATCGTCATCCGTAATCGTGCTGGTGCTGCTGGTCGCGGCTGCGCTGCCGCCGACGTCGGCCGCAGTAGCAGCTCGGCGTTGGCCGCCGCCTCCGGCGCCGTCTCCGGCACCACTGAGCATGACCAGATCCCGGGCGCGTATTTCGGTGGTCTTACGCTTGTTGCCTTCCTGATCGTCCCACTCGCGGGTTTGCAAGCTTCCTTCGATGTAGACGAGCTTGCCCTTGGTCAAATACTGGTTGCAGATTTCGGCCAGACGGTCCCATGCAACGATGGAATGCCATTCGGTGCGTTCCTGGCGCTCGCCTGAACCTTTATCGTTCCAGACGTCGTCGGTTGCCAGTGAGAAGCGGCAAAACGGAGTGCCGCTTGCGGTGTACTTCAGCTCGGGATCTCTTCCGAGCCGGCCAACAAGAATTACTTTGTTCACAGACTTTGCCATGTCGCTCCTTCAATTAATGGCTGCGCCCTGCCGGGCTTGCATTCGCAGCCGCTCATGCAAATGATGGCTGACGCAGCCGTCATTGCAATTTGGTCTCACCCTACTTGGCCGGCGGTTTTCGAGGAGCAGGTCCCATCGATTTGAGAGCTTCATTGGCAGTGTTCGCTTCGCTGGTATTGGGAAACTTGGCTGCAACTTCCTTCAAAATGGTTTGTGCCTGCTGCGTCTGATTTGCTTCTTTCAGGGCGAGGCCTTTCTTCAAGAGGGCAGACCCTACTTTTATCGCTGTCGGGATATTTCTGCAAGACAATATCGTACTCGGTGAACGCTTGGTCGAACTTCTTTTGATTGAAAAGCGCATCACCCATGAGGACGTGCGCGTCGGGTACGCGGGGGTCTGTAGGGTATTTAGATAGAAAATCCTGCAGATCATCGATGGCGAGCTTGTAATCGCCTGATACTAAATCGAGATTCGCGCTGCGCCACAGGTCGTTCGGGCTGGCAAGGGGCTCGGCAGTGGTTTTTGACGCAGCCATCTGTTGGGTAAGCGAATTGATCTGTGCCCTGACAGACGACATACCTTCCTGGAGATCGTTCACCGTGCTGGTGAGGGTCGACAAAGTCGTCCGCAGTTCTTTCGAACTTGCATCGTTCTGAGTCTTCAAACCATCGACCGTTTGATTGATCTTTTGCATTGCGGCGGACAGAGTACCGACCTGGTCATACATCTTTTCCACCAGCCCCTTAACGACCGAGTTGTTCTGATCGACGGCGGATTGAATCTGATCCACCTTCTTCTCGATCCGCAGGACATCGACGTTCAGCTGGAGCAGCGTTCGATCTTCCGGATATGCGGGGCCCGCCACGATGGCGATCAGCACGGCCGCGGCCAGAAATTTCATTCGTGTGTTCATAGTATTCACCAATCTATTGATTCAACGTAAAAGCGGCTCGCCGGTTCTTTTTGAAGCATTCTTCACTTTCATCGCGGCATATGGGCCGCTCCTCGCCATAGCTGACGGTCATCATCCGGTTTGCCGGGATTCCCTGGGCAACCAGGAACTCTTTCACCGCGTTTGCCCGGCGGTCGCCCAGGGCAAGGTTGTACTCTTCGCTTCCGCGTTCGTCGCAATGGCCCTCGATGGTAAAGCGGGCGTTCGGATTCGATTTCAACCAGTTGGCATTACCCTGGAGAACAGAGACCTGCTCGGGTGAGATATCCGCTTTGTCGTACTCGAAATAAACCGTTTTGACATTCTCATTGAATGCATCGATCGCGGAAACAGTGGCCCGGGGCCGTTCCGGCACTCGGTCTGCTGCGGCGGCCGCCGGTATGTTCACGGTGATGCGCGCGGTGTCGGTAGCTGAACCGCCTGGCCCCATCGCCGTGGCGGTATAGGTCACAGAAGAGGTTGGATTGACGGACCGGTTGCCCATTGCCGCAACGTCTCCAATACCCGGAGTGATTGTAACGCCTGTGGCGTTTTGTGCCTGCCACTCCAGCATCGTTGAGCCGCCACGATCGATGGTGCCCGGTTGAGCGCGCAGCGAGATCGTCGGCGCCGGTGCCGCGGGCGCCGGAGGAGCCGGCGGAGGCGGAGGCGGCGGATTCGAAGCAACGTTCTTATGGCAACCGAACGCCAGCAGGAGCGAAATAAGCAGTGTGCAGCCAAGAGCCTTTGGGCGTGACGAAGTCATTGCCGATTCTCCTATTTGATGTAGCCGGACCACGCCGGCGCGGTGTTCCGTCCCGTGTTTGTCAGTTGCCGGACCTTGGTTCCGTCAAGAACCATTGAAAAGATCTGCGGGGTTCCTTTACGTGTGGATTCAAACGCAATGTGCCGTCCGTCCGGAGCCCACGTCGGCCTCTCGTTGTTTCCCGCATCATGGGTGATCTGCGTGTTTCTACCCGTCGCGAAATCGTGAACATAGATGTCAAAGTTCGAGGTTTTGGATCGTTGCCACGCAAAAGCAATGCGGGCGCCATCCGGCGACCATGCCGGTTCGTCGGCGTGTCCGGGTTCTTCGACGAGGCGGCGCATGTTGGTTCCATCTGCATCCATGACGAAAATTTGCGCCTCTGATGTGAAAGCGATTTGCTGGCCCGTTTTAGGATTCCACACCGGAGAATTCTTCGCGCTCTTACCCACGGTGAGGCGGCGCATATTTTTACCATTCCAGTCCGCGACATAAATCTCGGTGTTACCGCCGTCCCGGCTCGAGGCAAATGCGATCTTGCTGCCGTCAGGCGACCAGGCGGGCGTGAACGTATTTCCGCCGGCCCGTTCGAACGTGTAGGGACGACGATCGACACGGGACAAGATTTCGATATCCGGCGCTCCGTGCCGAAAACTCGTAAATGCGATCTTTTCTCCGTCCGGAGACCATGCCGGCGTCAGGATCGTGGATTTATAAGCCGTCATCGCGAGTTGCGCATTGCCGTCGTAGTCCATGACGTACAGTTCCTTGGTACCGACGGCTCTTTCGCTGATGTATGCGATGTAAGTTTGAGCAATCCCTCGCGCACCGCCGCCGATCAGGTCGATGATTGCATCCGCGTATTTGTGAGCAATCAGACGAGCGCCCTCGTCCGAATCTTCACTGTTGTAACGCTGCCGCGGAAGGGCATCACGATTCTGGGCATTCTTTAAATCCCATAATCGCGGTTCCACCGACATCATGCCGTTTACCGCGCGGACACTGCCGAATGCAAGGAATTGCGCATCGATCGCAGGAACCGTCCAGTCATCGGGTTTGATATCGCCCGCGTCGGTGAATTTTCCCAGTGGATACAGACTGCGGCTGACCAGCGTGACGCCGCCCGAATAGTCCAGGTCATCCCACAGCACCTGATTGAAAATTGCCGCGCGGGTCGCGGTTTTGACGTCTGGCGTCGCAGGTTGAAACTCGGGAACCGCGATTTTGACGCCGACCACGCCTTTGTCGATGGCGATGTTGACTTGCGCCAGCACGGCGGCTCCAGCATTGAGGCAGCCGCATACGAGAATAAGTATCGATAGTCTTTTCATTCGTTGCTCGCCTTCAAAAAAGGTCTTCATCGGGAATACTCGAAATAAATATTGACGCTGATGCTTGCCCCTCGATAGTCCGAAGGAAGTGCTGGGAGCGGATCCGATGCGTTGATCGCACGCTCCGCCGTTCTATCCAGCGACGGAATACCGCTTGATTGCGTCATGTGTATATTCGAAATAGAACCGTTCCGCTGAATGTCGAAGGCCATATACACGCGAGGCGCCTTTTGGCTCCCGACATTCGCCATCGATTTCAACCAGTTGTTCGAGATCGCGCGCGAAATACTGTTGACATAGGCACTGTACCGATCTCCAAAAGCAGCATCGCCAAATCCAATGCCGGCCTCACCCGCGCCTGTGGAAAATTGTCCGTATGCCAGCGACGGCCGCCCGCCCTGGCCATATGGGATAGCGTTCGATGGCGTCTCCGGAGCCGGAACTGTTTTAGACGGTTGCGCAGCCGGTTTAGGAACCTTTGGCGGCGGAGTCGTCTTCAATGGAGCTTTAGGCTCGGGAATCTTCTCGGCAGTCGTATCCGGCGGGGGAGCGGGAGCCGGGTCGCTTTTGTACAATCCCGGAGAATCATTCGCAGGGGCATCCTCCTGGACGACTTCGGGCGTAGGTAGCGCGACTCCTGAGACATTGCCCACAATTTTAACGCTGGTACCCACCGCACCGCCAGCCTGCGAGCCCCAATTAGGACCCAGCGATGGAAAAAATCTGGGCGAGAAAATGACCAGTGTGAAGACCGCGCCGTGAAGAAGGACGGACGCGATGAGCCATCGGTCAAGTCTCTCGTCTTCGAATGTCATTTCTTATTCTTATCGAGCGGCTGAGTGACGATGCTGACATTTGTAATGCCGGCCAGCGTCAAACGGTCCAGCACGCTCGCAAATGTCTGAAAGGGGACCGTCTGGTCTGCCATCAGATAGACACTCTGCCGTGTCGGATCGAGCAGCTTCTCGTGAATTTTGTCTCCCAGTTCATTGAGATTGACGGGCACATTTTGCAGATAGAGGTCCTGCTTTTTATCGATAGCGACAATGAGTTTCTCTTCCGCAAGCTCTCGAACGACCTGTGTTTTGGGTACATTCACATCGATGCCGGACTGAATGACGGGCGCAGTCACCATAAATATGATGAGCAGGACAAGCACGATATCGATGAACGGAATCATGTTGATCTCCGCCAGCGATGTCTGCGTCTTGCCTTCGCGGCTCGTGATAGCCATCAGGCGGCATCTCCTGCGGCAGCAGCTAATATTTCCGTTTGCAGATCATCCAACTGCCCGCCGACGTTCCGGAGCTCGATAGATGAAATGGTTATAGGCAACAACGGCCGGAATCGCTGCAAACAAGCCGAAGGCCGTAGCAATCAGCGCGTCAGCGATACCGGGGGCGACCGCCCTTAACGTGGCGGCGCTCGCATTTCCGAGGCTGGCAAACGAGGTCATGACGCCCCACACCGTCCCGAAAAGTCCGATGAATGGCGCCACAGATGCCGTGGTCGCCAGAAAATTCAGCCGTCTTTCGAGACGCGTCAACTGCGCAGCCGCGGCACGTTGTACCGTGCGCTGCAAGACACCTGCCGAAGCTCGCGACTTTTCCGCGCCCGCATTAAAAACGGGAACAAGGGGAGTAAAGCGCAAAGTTTCACATGCCGTACCGATTTCCGAAAGGCTTTTACCCCTGCGGAAGATTTTCCAGAATGTTTCAGATTCTTTATTTATTTTGCGCAGCAGCAGGATCTTGGAAAGAATTATACCCCAAGACCAGATCGAAACGAGGAGGAGAACGCCTAAAATAACCTTGGTGATCGGGGTCGTTTGGTTGA
Source organism: uncultured Acidobacteriota bacterium (assembly GCA_963738025.1). Classification (GTDB taxonomy): domain Bacteria; phylum Acidobacteriota; class Terriglobia; order 20CM-2-55-15; family 20CM-2-55-15; genus 20CM-2-55-15. Next base: position 486,833 of record CAVTWA010000011.1, read on the forward strand.
GAACCTCGACCAGACTGAACTGATTCAAAATTCGTTTCCTCGATAAAAAAGTTAATCCTTCGCCATTGAAAGATCAACCCTCGATGGCTTATAACCCCCGAGTATGTTGCGGTTTCTTCGCGTCCGAAATTTTGCCCTCATTGATCAACTCGAACTTCACTTCAATACCGGTTTCAACCTGCTTTCCGGCGAAACCGGAGCCGGAAAGTCCATTATCGTCGACGCCCTGGGTCTGCTGGCCGGCGCGAAAGCCTCGCCCGAAATGGTCCGGACCGGTGAGACACGCGCCGTCGTCGAAGCCATTTTTGAAGCAGACGTCAATGCCAGCCTCGATCGCCTCGGACTCGATTCCGAAGGCGACGAGGTCATTGTCCGGCGCGAGATCTCGTCGGATGAACGGAATCGGGTTTACATCAATAATCAACCTAGCACCGTTTCTGCGTTGCGCGAACTGGCTCCAGCCCTTCTCGATATCCATGGTCAACACGAACAACAGACGCTGCTGGATAATTCCAACCAGCTTGCATTGATCGACGCTTTCGCGGATTCCACGGAACTCGTTGGAAAAATCCGGAACGTGTACCTGTCCCTGCAGACCGCCGAAGCGGAACTGGCGGAATTGACGGCAGAACACGCCCGCAAGCTGGAAAGGCTCGATCTTCTGACGTTTCAACATGACGAAATCCAAAAAGCAAATCCGAAGCCTGGTGAAACCGAACATGTCCGAGAAAGACTAGGAGTACTGGCCAACGCCGGAAAACTACTGGATGCCGCTGCTCACGGCTATGAAACCCTATACGAATCCGAAACTTCCGTCCTATCCAGCGTTGCTCAAGTCCAACGCGCCGTCCGTGACGCTGCTCAGCACGATCCGCGGCTTCAGGCGATAGCGGAACAGATGGAAACCGCCCGCATCTCGTTACTTGACGCCGCCTACGCACTCCGCGACTACGCAAACCAGGTCGATGCCGATCCCCAGGAGCTGGAACGTGTTCAGTCCCGGTTAGCCGAACTCGAACGGTTACACCGGAAGTACGGTCCAGACCTGTTAGAACACCTCCACAAAGTAAGACGCGAAATGGACAGCATAGGTCTGACGGAAAGCAAAAAAGAAGAACTCCAGGACAAAATTGTCGGCCTCCGTCAGGAGTACGCCGCCCTGGCCACTCAACTGAGCCACAAACGGCGAGGCGCTTCGAAGAAGCTGGAAACAGCCGTTGAAGGCGAACTTCGCTCCCTGGCGATGCCGAATGCCAGATTCAGTATCGCCTGGACCAACATAACGCCGGGACGCGCCGGCGGCATCGACAAACCGGATCTTCTCATTTCGGCGAACCCCGGCGAAGAGCCCTGGCCTCTCGAAAAGATCGCTTCGGGAGGCGAACTCTCCCGCGTCATGCTGGCGCTGAGGACCGTCCTGGCCGTCGATCATCGCCAGAAAGCACTCGTTTTTGATGAGGTGGACGCCGGTATCGGCGGCAAAGCCGCGGAAACCGTCGGGCTGAAGTTAAAAGAGCTCTCCTCACGATATCAGATCCTCTGCGTTACGCATCTGGCACAAATCGCTGCATTCGCTGATCATCAATATCGAATTGAGAAACTGGTTGCCGAAGGAAGAACGGTGACGCGCGTCGAGCCATTGACGGGCGACAACCGCATTGAAGAACTTGTTCGAATGATGAGCGGATCGCGGGTAACGGATGCCGCACGGCAGCACGTCAAAGAGCTCTTGAAAGCAGTCAAAGCCGGTTGAGTCGCGTCGATGTCGCGTGTTTCCACCTTGCAAACCAACGGTAAAAGAATATATTTTGCAATAATGAGGAGGAACCCGTGGAAGTTGAAATGAAAATCCGGGGTCTGATGATGGATCCAATCACCAACATGCCCATTGTGATCCTGAAGGAGGCCTGCGGAAGCGGAATTCTTCCGATTTGGGTAGGCGTTTACGAAGCCAATGCTATTGCCTTGGAAATCGAAAAAGTCGTTACCCCTCGGCCCATGACCCACGACTTATTGAAGAATGTTCTCGTCGGCCTTGACGCCTGCGTCCGAAAAGTGGTCGTGACCAACATCAAAGACGACACGTTCTACGCCGTCATCTGGCTAGAGCGCAACAGCACACTCGTCTCGATTGACTCCCGTCCCAGCGACGCTCTGGCGCTGGCCCTGCGGATCGACTGTCCCATTTTCGTCGAAGATGAAGTCCTGAAAACCTCCAAAAGCAAAGATGGCGGCCAGGATCGCATCAAAGATGAAGATTTGCGCCGGCTCCTCGAAAACATGCCGGACGAGGATCTCGGCCGCTACAAAATGTAATTTCCCTCTTCTATCTGTTTCGGATCACCGCAAGCGCGCGAGTGATTTTGGAGACATTAGCTTCGCGCGGATAAACCATATGACGCGGTTTCCAGATTGGCTGGAAGCTCTCGATCTGTTCCCGATCCACCGCGGCGGCCGTCAAACTCGCTTCCAGAAATCCAGATTCTTTCAGCAAGCGCAACGACTCCGACACAAAAGCCCGGACGATTTCATTTGGCGTGTGGCGACGCTGTCGAAGAATGTCCAGTACCGCGGCCTTGCCGTTTTTGTAAGGTAACCACGTGCAGAACGCTTCAATGCGATAGCGGTTTCCCAGCAGGAAGACCGGTCCTTGATCCAGCTGTTCTAATGAAAAATGACCGGCCGTAAAGCCCGTCTCGCGCATGTGCCGCAACTCGAGCCAGTCTTCGGTCACTTCTTCCAGTTGTTCGTCGATCAGCGGGTCTGCGCCTTTCGAGCGGTCATACCGGTGCATGATGCCCAGCGAACCGATCTGCTGGTCAGGCGTGAATTGCTCGAGATTGACGATTGCCTCTTCAGAGACGCCTGACGACTGTAACTTCAGTGCTTGATAGGTCGGCAGCCGTGCATCTGCTGCAAAGTACACACACGGCGTCCAGCCATGCCGCCGGCAATGATCGATGTAGTCCTGAACGGCCTGAGGAAAGAGTTCGTCAGGAGCGATCGGATCTCCGCAGGTCAGAGCGATGGAACCGCGCGTGGCAAACGCAGCGAGACCCTGACCGTTCGCAACAATAAGATGATGTTTGTCCGCTTGAATGGCAAAAGCCGCGACCGCTTCGTTTCCGAATTGCGCGAAGATGCGTTGGACGTCCTCTTTAGGCGCCTCGAGGCGGTCTCTTGAAATGAACGGCCTCAGTATCAAGACCAGGATGTAGAGGCGCGCCATCCAACCGGCGAACTGCAGCGAGCTTAGAAACAAGCGTGCGTTGCGTGTCAGTGGCACGACGTCCGATTTGACGATGAGTATTCCGCCCCGGACGGCCTCCGTTACCGGCGTTGAGTGCGCCGACCACTTGAACTGGGAAGGGGCCGCCGCAAATCCTGTGACGCCGTAAAAGAACACCATCAGAAGAAGGAGCGGAGTGATCATCAACCCTTTCCGCAGCGACGCCGGATCCGAGCGGGTGTAAAAACGGCGGCGGAAATAGATCAGATAGACCAGGAGAATCAGAGCGACCAGGGAATTTTGCACATCGAAACCGCTGGTGACGTGCAGCAGCAGGGAAAAGGACAAGGCGATCACCGCAACCCACCAGGCAAGTTCCTTGCGGCGGGCGAGATTCCGCGTTACCTGGAGAAGCGCCACACCGGTAAACAGCATCAACGTCCGGCTGCCTTGAGACACTTCCAGGGGCAGCCACCCGCGCACACCGCGCAGCAGTGATTCGGAACTTGGCAGCAGTGCCGCAAGGATATTCAATCCGCCCATTAAACCCATCACAAAAGGCAAGGCATTGTGAAGGTCCGACCACTCCAGGTTCTGGAAAATAGCGCGGAACCGGCGGATGTGACGCCAGGCTAGAAAAACACCAACCACTGCAAGCGCACCCGCGATGCCAGCCGTCATCGTGTAGTGCCGTGCCCCGCGAATGAAAAGAGTTGCCTTCTCGCCGAAGTAATATCCGGCCAGCGTAGTCGGCACGACCCAGAGCAGTCCGGCAAAGATATTGATGACAGTGAAACGGGCCGCCGGCATTCCGAATGCACCGCAAGCGGCGGGGATAACGATTCTGAAACCAAACAGGAAGCGGCTTACCAACAGCAACCAGTTATCCCGCGTTCCCACCCAATCGATGATTCGCCGATATGCAGACTTTTCAGGAAAGCGGCCTTCGAACCAGCCGCGGCCGCGCACACGCGCAGCCGTGTAGTAAAACTGAGCGCTGAGGGTGTTAGCCGCCAGAGCGACAAGCGCAACTGTTCCGACATTGAAATAGCCGCGGCTGGCAAGGAACGAGCCTGCAATCAGGACGACTTCGCCTTCCACGATTACGCCAAAGAACAACAGAAGATAGCCGTATTTAAGGAGGAGCAACTCCACGTCAGATCCCGGTTATCTTGATTCCGCTCTCTTTGACTTTGTTCGCTTTGTTAATGGAAATCAATAACGCCGTCATCCTTTCCAGGTGTCCGGCTACCTCAATTGGTCCGGCATCGATAGGGTGCAGGTCCATCGATGCGATCAGCTCCATGACTTCGATCTTCCTGCGCGGTGCTCCGGCAACGAGCACATCGTGCGGCACGCCGGGGTGACGAAGAATACGATGCGAAATGGTCTGGAACGCTGCAAAGACATCGGCGTCCCGAATCAAGGCTGCCGCTTCTTCTGCGGCCGATGTTTCAGACTCGGTTTTGATCTGCAGCAGATTCATTGGATTCAGGGGCACTGTTGCATCAATAACGACTTTTCCTCGAAGAGCGTCCGTCAGCGGTGCGAGCAGTGTACGGTGACCGGAATACGGAACTGAAACAACTGCCGCGTCGCACCACGCCGCGGCATCCACATTTGTAAAAGCCTGAACCCGGGGCAGAGACATGGCGGCCTCGGCCGCCTTTGCCGGGTCACGCGATCCAATTGCCGCTTCGTGCGATGTCTGGCTGAGCCGTTGAGCAAACGCCAGCCCAAGTTTTCCCGTACCACCCAATATTGCGATCTTCATAGAAACAAATCCTTCTCGGGAGAGCGGAGTAACGCCGTCACCGTGCTTTCGGTTTGCTGCCACGCAAATCCGCGGATAATCGCGGCAGGCGTGCGGGAGACCTTTCCCATTGCCAGACCCGCAGCAGCGGAAAGAGCGTCGGCCGCTGCAAGCAAGGTCACGTTCAAGTCATGTCCGTAGGAATCCTGACGACCGCGGAAATCGACGAATGGCGGGACCCCTCCAATACCGATTGCAACATCGACGAGTCCTTCGCGCCACGCCCTGCCAAAAGTATCTGTAACGATTGCACCGCATCCCAGTGTACGGGCAATCTCACGTGCAGAGCGATCGGGATCTTCCGGCAAGAGCGTCACAAACCCGCTGCCGGGGACATTGGACTGATCGACCCCGGCGTTTGCGCAAATGAAACCATGATGCGTCTCACAAATCAGCACCTCGCCACGCATTCGCACAATGCGACGCGACTCGCGAAGGATCAACTCAACGAGTCTCGGATCTTTAGCCATTCGCCGGGCGATAGATTCGCTGTACGGCGACGGCTCGACGCTCGAAAGAGCGACAATTCGCCCTTCAGCTTTCGATACAATCTTTTGTGTCACGGCTACGATGTCAGCTGGTCCGATTGCGAAACCACTCGAAGCGATGGCATCACGTAAACATTCCCCGACTTTCATCCCAGGGGTAACTTCAGGAACGTGTCGAACCGGCAAGATCTCCAGCTTCATCGGCGAGTATTCAGGTATCGCCAGGTCTCCGAGTCTTTCCGCGGATCCTGTAAATAGGCGTCCAGATCTTCCGGCGTATCGATATCAAAAGCGATACCCGGCAAGTCCATCACGTCGGATCGCAAACCGGCCGCCGACACTTTTGAAAGATGACGGCGAAAACTGCCTTCACCATACTCCATGCTGATTCTTGCCGGCGGGATGAACACCACGCCGTTCGTCCCTGTCCAGTCGCGGGAGGGAAGCAGTGTGACCGGCTCCGATGCGGCGTTCAACGCAAAATCGATTTCAGATGACCTGAGCTTTGGAAGATCGCCGGCGATGGCGAGAATACTGGATGAGCTGACACGAAATTCATCGACTAACTGATTGACCGCGGCGCTATGTCCCGCAACCGATCTTTCGAATACCGTTTCGAAACCGAATGGTTCCACCATCTCCATTACGGCATCTGCTGAAGTGAAGACGACGATCCGTTCCGGAGCGCGAGCCCGTTTCAGGGCAGCGAGGACATCTGACAACATGGCACGCGCGAGACCTGCACGGGCGGGCGCGTCCATTGTGGGAGCCAGCCGTTGTTTTGCGTTGTTGAAGTCTTTAACGGGCAACAGAACTGTTTTCATCGACGACAAACCTTGCGAGCCGGGTCGCGGCTACATCATCAGACATTGAAATATCGGTGACTTGAACGCCAATCGTTTCGTATCGAATCGACGACGCAAGAGCGGAATCCTGAACGTCGAGGACAATATTATCCAGAAAATCGTGATAGCAGCGCGCGACGCCCGACGGAGAGACTTCATATCCACAGACTTCCATCAGCTTCGCGGCAGGGCCGCTGAACGCAGCGTTGCCGATCAATGGGCTGATCGCCACAACCTCAGCACGTGTACAACGCAGCGCGTCACGGATATCGTGAATTGCGAGCATCGGCCCGATGCTGGTGATGGGATTGCTCGGTGCGATGACTACAAGCTGCGAATCATGAATCGAACTCAGCACGGCTTCCGACGCACGCGCCTCCGCGGCTCCCGCGTAGGTTACGGAACGTACTTCGGGCTTCCAGTGGTCGCGGACAAAGAACTCTTGAAATGCGAGCGTTCCTTCCGGAGTGTCGATTCTTGTTCTTACGAGGTCATCGGTCGCCGGAAGAATCGTGGCCTTGATACCCATTGCAGCCGCCAGTCGGCCGGTGACGGCAGTCAAAGGCAGCCCGGAGCGGAGCAGTTCGGTGCGCGCGATGTGTGTAGCGAGATCGCGATCGCCAAGACGAAACCAAGCCGGCATGCCATATGCTTCGATCTCTTCCAGACATCGAAAACTCTCATCTTTCAAACCCCAGCCGCGAACGCTATCCAGCTTTCCCGACAGGCCGTATGTAATGGAATCGATATCAGGACTGATGTGTAAGCCCCAGACATCCGTGTCGTCTCCTACATTGACAATGACATGGATATCTTCCTGCGGCACGACCTGTACCAGGCCGCGCAGAAATTTGGCGGCGCCGGTGCCACCGGCGAGAACCGTGTAGTGGGCAGTCACCCGAACATTCTACGCGGCGCGCAAGGTCGGGGGCCAGAGGTCAAGCAGAAGGGCAGGAATAACATTGTGGAGATCGTCGATCTCGCCATCGGTCGATTTCCGTTCCAGCAAACGAAACACGGCTCGCGCAGCTTTCTCGGCATCGGACGTATTGTCGCCGTCACGTGCCATGTAATGCGCAACGGCTGCGATGAAATCATTCCGATTGCGTAAAGGCAGGGGTTTTCCGGAGGGCTCCCAATGTTCGAAGTACATGCCACGGATAAGCATGGGAAACTGCTCGCCGACACAGATGGCATCTTCGATAGTCAGATGGTCTCGTAAGGCATGGAGAACGCTGCGCAGGATCAGGTATGTTTTCCTGTGGTCGGCAGAATTCAATTCCTGCATGAGTTCCTTCAACCAGGCATTGGTCCGTTGAATCGTTGAATCCCATACGTCGAGGCCGGTGAGTTTCATGCAAGATGAGAAGCACGTTTCATTCCCATCTCGCGGAGTTGGGATGCAGTCGCGGACTTTTATGCTCGCTTTGTCGAAAGAAAGAACGTGTTAATTATTTTGACGCTGTGGCGTCGAGTGCGAAACGGATCCCTTTCAGGTAGGAATCGAGTTCCGCTCGTTCAACGTTCTTGCGGATAACGGTCGACAGTTCGGTTGCAGGGTTCTCGATGAGTTCTGTTATCTGTTTGACGAGGACTTCGACGCGCTCGATTTCCTTCGACAGTGCTGCGGTGTTGATTGCGGTTGTCCCCGCCTTGGACGCGGACGCCGCTCGCATCGCCGCAATTGCTTTTTCCGCCTCGGCCTGCGTTGCGGCTTGTACGCGGGCAAGTTTCTCGATTTCACCTGTTAATCGCGACCGTTCCACTTCCCATTGAGTTGCCGACTGGCTGACTCGATCAACCTCGCCGCTCAAGCGGGTTCGCTCGGCATCAAAGTCTGCAGCCATGTCCGCCAGCTTGGTTTTCAGCTGTTCTTCAAACTTGGTCCGTGCTTCGGACAAGGCGTCTTCAAGGTGCTCGGCGGCCTGGCGCTGCGCCGAGGTTTCGGTTTCATGAACCGCCTGTAGAACACGCTCCTTGAACACAGAATCCAGTCCCTTTACCTCATTGATCGTCCGGTCCAGTAGAGCCGCCAGCGTCGACAACGCCTCCAGCACACGGTCTGTTGCTCGAGTATCCTGCTGCGTCTTGGTCGCTGTCTCCATGCTGTGTATCAGGAACCTCCTGGTCGTTAAAAAGAACTGGGATTATAGCGGAGGGTCCCGAGAAAGCGGTATACGGAATTCAGATACGTCTGTCGATCGGTGGCAAAGGCTTCACCGTGCGATGCTCCCGGCACTAACAATAATTGTTTCAATGGATTAGGCGAGGCTCTGAACATGCGTTCTGCCAGTTCAGGCGGCATTCGCCGGTCCTTGCCCCCGGCAATAAACAGGATTGGAACATTGATCTGCCGTACCGCGGCCTCAACGTCCCCATCGTCCGGATTGAGGCCCGTCCGTAACGCTGTAATCTCTACGATCAGGTTCGCAATAGGAAAGGAGGGCAATCGAAACAACAGGTTCAAGTGGTGAGCGATCGTCTCTCTGAACGACAAGAAGGAACTATCGGCGATGATTGCCTGAAAACCCGGACACAGCTTCGCGGCCAGAATTCCGCTGGACGCTCCCATCGAGACTCCCCACAGAATCTGCGGCCGGTCCGCCGATACATGCCGGACGAAACTCGACGCCGCACATACATCGCGGCTCTCGAAAATTCCGATAGTCGTGTATGCCCGGCCGCTCTCGCCATGATTCCGGAGATCGAAAAGAAGGACACCATAGCCGTGCTTGTTCGAATCGGCGGCGCGCTCGAGTAATTCGAGGCGGGAACGATTGAGCCCGTGAATAAAGATGATGACAGGCATTGAAGGGTTCCCTGGACTCCACCACCCCTTCAACGGAATTCCATCGCTGGTGGCGAATTCGACGTTTGTCACATTCAACCCGACCGACGACGGGTCTGTCGGCCCACGTTCCCGGTACCGGAACCGGCTGTTGGTAATCAAGAACGATCCCGCGACCGGCAAAACGACTAACAAAAAGAATGCAACGAAGCCTGAAAATGCGACCAGCAGGCGCCTGACCCAGCGTTTTACCAATTCGCGTCGGCTCATTCCTGTTCCACCACGTAACTTGCAAGAACGTTGCGTCCATCGTCATCACGTATCTCGTAAGTCACTTTAAATGGAGGCTCCGTCTGGATATTCCCGTTCAGAGGCACTCGCTTTTTCGCCCCGGGACTGAGTGCGCCCCCCACGATCATCGTAACCGGAAGTGTCTGCCCCTGCTGAAGGATCAACAATCTGCGTCCGATAAAATCGACCTCGACATCTGCGTTCTTCCGGGGTTCAATCCGGGCCCGCAATTCAATTGGAATATCCGATAGCGCCGTCGTCCCGGTATTTTCGATGACGATCGAAAGGGCCTGCAGATACATGTGCTCAGCCGGGTTGTTCACCTTCTTGTCCAACTCGAAGCTGAGTTTTAAATGAGAATAGTCGGCACTGCTTCCTTTTGGCCATGCGGCCCAGACAATGAAAAAAGCCAGGAGCAATGCGGCATATGGATACGGCGTTTTTAGCCGGAAGGTCTGGACAATCTTCTCGAGCCGCGGGTTCTGACGGGCTCCGAGTCTTTTTCCACATTTCGCGCAGAAAAGGCTGTCATCCTGAAGGTGGGCTCCGCAGTACCGGCAGAACATCCGTTAGACCCAATCCTTAGGTTGATAGAACTGAAGCGCCTGGTCTTCGCGTGATCCGGGTTCTGCCTTGAAGTCGTATACCCACCGCACGAGGGGCGGCAGGCTCATTAAAATAGATTCCACCCGGCCGCGCGTTTCCAGACCAAAAATCGTCCCCCGATCATACAGAAGATTGAATTCCACATATCGCCCCCGGCGGTAGAGCTGATATTGACGTTCGCGATCGCCATACGGTTCGTTCATACGTCGTTTCACGATCGGAAGGTAGGCGTCCAGAAAACAATTTCCAGCGTTCTGGACAAATGCGAAGTTTGATTCGCGATCGCCTTGAAGGTAGTCGAAAAAGATGCCGCCGACGCCCCGCATCTCGCCACGATGTTTCAGCGTGAAGTATTCGTCACACCATTTCTTGAATCGCGGGTAATAGTCACGGTCGCTGCGGTCACAGGTGTCTTTGAGCGTCTGGTGGAAATGTACTGCGTCTTCCTCGTAGGGATAACAGGGCGTCAGGTCCGTTCCTCCGCCGAACCATTCCGCGTCACCTTTTTCGAGATAGCGAAAATTGGCGTGAACTGCTGGAACCATCGGACTGCGCGGGTGAAGAACAAGAGAGATGCCGGTGGCAAAGAACGAAGTGCCGTTTCCTAACGGTATCTTTGCGGCAAATTGCTCGGGTAAATTGCCATGCACCGAAGAGAAATTCACTCCGGCTTTTTCAAACACATTCCCACCCTCGAGTACACGTGTTCGCCCCCCGCCACCGCCTTCACGGGACCAGTTATCCTCGCGGAACCGCTGGCCATCCAGATCTTCGACGGCCTCGACGATGCGGTCCTGGAGTTCTTTGAAGTAGCTTTCGGTCTTCTCGCGCCAGCTCATTCGTTGCAAATCCTCAAAGCCGTTCAATCCCAGCGGGACTTAGATCCCGGCGATTATATACAATTATGGCCATATGAAATCCGGCATCGACGCTTACATTGAATCGGCAAAAACGGAATTCGAAGCGAAACTCCAGGAGTGGGTGGAAATTCCTACAATCAGCGCTGAACCCGAACACGCAGCGGATATTCGCCGCGGGGCCGAAGCTGCCGTGCAATACCTTCGCTCGCTGGGCGCCGATGCTGAAGCGATTTCCACGCCAGGTAACCCGGTTGTTATCGGAAAGTTCATAACGGGTACAGACAGGCCGACTGTGACGATCTATAACCATCTTGACGTCCAGCCCGCAAACGAACCGCAGTGGAAGAGCGCACCGTTTGTATTCCACAAAGAAGGGAATCGATATATCGGCCGCGGGTCGACCGACGACAAAGGTCCGGCACTCACGGCGTTATTCGGCGCCAGATATGCCGTACAACAGGGTACTCCCGTAAACATTCAATTAATCTGGGAGTTCGAGGAAGAAATAGGCAGCCCTAATTTCGAGCACTTCCTGAAAGGGAAGGCCAAAGCTCTCAATACCGACTCTATCGCTGTTTCGGACACGATCTGGATCGCGCGAGGCAAACCCGCCGTTGCCTACGGCCTGCGGGGACTGGCACCGGTGCGACTCGTCCTGGAAACTGGCACAAAAGATGTCCACTCGGGAGTGACAGGAGGCGCGGCGCGAAATCCGATTACAGAACTATGCCAGTTGATTTCCGAATGTTACGACGTACGGAAGGGGCAGGTGAAGATTCCCGGCTTCTACGACGATGTAGCCAAGCTAGCCAAAGCGGAAATGGACAATTTCCTGGCGTCGGGTTTCAGCATCAAGGAATTCAAGCGGGCGCACGAATTGAAGAAAATGCGTGAAGGCGAAGCCGGCGACATTGCAAGCCGACTTTGGGCGCGTCCGACATTCGAAGTACACGGAATCGTCGGCGGATATACAGGTCCCGGCGTCAAAACAGCAATTCCTTATCGGGCCGAAGCCAAAATAAGCATGCGCCTTGTTCCGAACCAGACGGGCGAAAAAATCCTTAAGCTGGTGCGCAACTTTGTCAAAGAGCGCAATCCGGATGTGCAATTTATCCCGGAGTCAGTCCTGAATCCCTACCTCGGTCCATACAGTGGACCGCATGCAGACGCAGCGCGAGATGCGATGCGTTACGCGTTTGGTAAAAAACCGGCGTTCGTTCGCGAAGGTGGTTCGATCGGCGCAGTAGTGACGATGCAAAAGTACCTGAAGGCGCCGATTGTATTCTTAGGGCTCAGTTTGCCGGAGCACGGCTACCATGCCCCAAATGAAAATTTCGATTGGGAACAAGCATCGGGCGGAATGAAGATGTTCGCCCGTTACTTCGAGACCCTAGCTCGCCTTCCGCTTCAAACGTCGCGCCGTTAACTGTTCGATGCGGTTGCCCAGTTCAGCCGCTTCGACCGGTTTTGTGACGTGAGCGGCGAATCCGACAGCGAGTGCCTGCTGCCGATCCCTTTCCATCGCCGCGCCGGTCAAGGCAATTGCCGGAACAGAAATGAGCCGCGGTATTTGACGTATGCGCCGAAGGAACTCGAATCCATCAATGCCCGGCATTCCAAGATCGGAAACGATAATGTCGGGACGCATGCGCAACGCAATCTCAAGTCCTGCCTCCGCATCCGCGGCCGTATGAACTTCGTACCCCATCCACTCTAACTCAAGCTGCAATATGTACAAGACATCAGCGGAGTCTTCGACTAGTAGTACTCGTGTCATGCGCAGAAATCCTGCAATCCAGATTCCCGTGCACAGAGCCCGGCGCCGTCCGGTCAACCCTGGGGAATTTTTACTCGCAGCCGGGTGCGAATCCCATGGTCGGTGTTTTGGCGCCCACCGTAATCATCTGAATCTGAAAGGCGATCGATTGGTAGAGGGCGTGCACAGGTAGGGCGAACATTTTGGAGAGTGGAATGGAAGGATCACCGGTACGTGGCCACGAAAGACTTCCCGTTACCCGTTTGAGTGAGTCGCGCGACCTGGAGAGTTTCCACGCCGAACTGATCCGGATTCTCAGCTCTGAACTGCCGCAGGCCGAAATCTTTTTTGGCCTGTTCGACCAGGCTGGGCAAGCAGCACCGATACCGTCGTGGGTAAGATCGCACCTGGACCGCCACCCTGCATTGCACAAGAAGCTGGAACAGGGAGAAATGGCCGGTATTGGCCACGCAGACGAAAACCCGGCGCTTCGTCCTGCCGCCGCTGTACGAACCAGTGTTGTATTGATTCCCCTGATCGGCGAAAGTGCACTGCAGGCTGTGATCGGCCTCGCATCTCCACTGGATGGCGCCCAACCTTCCTCAGAAGAAATCGAGGTGATCCGCCAGCTGGCATACGATGCATCGCCCATTCTGGTTCGTTTGCAGGAAATCGACAAATTGCGACGCGAGAATCACGAACTGCAAAATACCATCCGGTCGGCTTCCAAACCGCAACAAGATCTCACAAGAGTGCTCGAGGAAAAGAGTGCTCTGCACGCTTTGATTCAAATGCGCTCGCATTTGCAAGCCAACCTCGCACATGAGCTGAGGACCCCACTTGCCGCCATCCGAGGTTACGCCCGGATGATTCTCGACGGCCGCGGAGGCGAAGTTAATTCGACGCAGAAAGACTACTTAAGGATCGTCACCGACAACACGAATCGAATGATCGGACTGGTTAGCTGGATGAGCTATCTGGCCGAACTTTCAGCACAGCATCTGAAGCTCAGCTCGTTCGATCTGCGCGACGTCTGGGCCAAATCTCTCGAATCATGCCAGCTGATCCTGGGCGAGAAAACGCTCAGTGTTGTCGAGGTCATCCCGGATGAATCGTTCGCCATCATGGGTGATGACGAAAAGCTCACTTATGTTTTCAACGAGCTCATCGCCATAGCCGCCAGGCTCTCGAACGTTTCCGGCGTCATCACTGTCGAGTTTTCTCACGGCAGGGAGATGGACGTAACCGTAAAGGTCTCTGGGACCGGTCAATCGATTCCGCCTGAAAAGTTGAGCACAATTTTCGAGAGGTCCTTCAACGCCATCGCGAAACCAGCGGCGCAGAACACGGATGCAGGCGCCACCAGTCTTTCCGGCGTGTACGACGTTGTCGGTATGCACGGAGGACGTGTTTTTGTCAGTAATACTGCCGGACAGGGGGCGTCATTTCTGTTCACATTGCCCGCCGTAATTATCGGCGGCGAGGAAAAAAGCCATGAGCAAGCAATCAATTCTGGTCGTAGATGATGATAAAAACACTCGCGATTACCTCGCGGTGTTCCTTGGTGGTTCAGGATTTGACGTAGAGTGCCTCGGCTCTGGAGACGAAGCCATCGAGCGCCTGGCTTCCGGCTACTCCCCGTCCATGATCCTGCTGGACGTGATGCTGCCGGGTAAAGACGGCATAGAAGTGCTGTCCAATGTCAAAGCGATCTACCCGGCACTCCCGATCATTATTCTTTCCGGCATCGGTCAAATCAAAACGGTGGTGGAGGCAATGAAGATGGGAGCGTCCGACTACCTCACCAAACCGTTTGAAGAGGAAGCGCTTGAACTGGCAATTCAGAATGCAATCGAGAAGGAGCGGCTGAAGGAAGAAGTCAAGACGCTGAAGCAACAGCTGGCCTACGTCGAGCAGGGGAATATCCTCACCTCGAATCCCCAGATGCTGCGCATCATCGACATCGCCCGTCATGTTGCGGGTACAGACGTTCCGGTATTGATATTGGGGGAATCGGGCGTCGGCAAAGAAGTGGTTGCAAGCTTCATCCACGAACAATCGAACCGTACCGACGGTCCCTTCGTGAAGGTAAATTGTGCAGCACTGCCTCACGAACTGCTGGAATCCGAACTTTTCGGCTATGAACGCGGGGCGTTTACGGGCGCGATAAGAGACAAGATCGGCAAGTTTGAACAGGCCGATAAAGGAACTCTGTTGCTGGACGAGATTGGCGAGATGAGTCCGCATCTGCAGGCAAAACTGCTCCATGTCTTGCAGGATGCGGAATTCAGTCGTCTCGGAGGCAAAAAGCCAGTCAAAGTGAATGTTCGAATCCTTGCAGCCACCAACAAGAAATTAAAAGAGGCCGTGCTCAAAGGTGAGTTTCGCAACGATTTGTATTTCCGGCTGAACGTCATCAAGCTCGAAGTCCCTCCGCTGCGCGAACGGCGGGAGGATATACCGCTCCTTTGCAATCACTTCCTGGAGAAATATCGCGAGAGGTATCAGAGTCCGGTTCAGCAATTTCCCAACGACCTCATCGATAGTTTCCTCCATTACGACTGGCCGGGTAATGTCCGCCAACTTGAGAATATCGTCAAACGTTATCTCATCCTTCCGGACGCGGACATCGCGGCAGAATTGAGGAACGCCTCGCCCGAAACCGCAGCCGTGACGCCAATCCAACCCGTGAACGTTTCGTTGAAGGAAGTCGCCGGCCATGCCGCCGAAATGGCGGAAAAGGAAGTCGTGCTGCGCATGCTGGAAGAGACAGGATGGAACCGGAAAGAATCCGCCCGGCGTCTGAAGATCTCTTACAAAGCGCTGCGCAATAAACTCAAGAAATGGCAGCTCGTAAGAGAGCGACCCGTTGAGGCCGTTCGCACCCTGGTCAAGAGTGCGTAAAGGTTCTCAGGGTTTGACGACGTCCCAATAGGATTCCAAGCGCCGGGCGTCGTAATCCTGAATGAAACGCGGTATCGAACTCACCAGCGACGTCGACCGGTGCCCGGGCACGTTCAAGGGGTGAGTTCGCCCATTCGGAAAATAAGAACGAATAAAAATAGAGTCGTCCGCAATCGGAAGGCTCTTCACGTTGCCAACGTAACGAGTCCACGTAGGTCGGTCGAACAGGTAGAACTCCACATTGGAGGTGTAAAAAGCAGCAACATGAAGGCCGTTCGCCTTGAGAAAGGCGCCGACGCTCCTGAGAGCGTGAGGCCCGGCAAAATCACCAACGATGGGGATCAATCGATTCTCCCCTTCGAATTTCTTCAGCCATTGAAACAGTTCTTCTGAAGAAAGATAGCTCTGCTGCTTGCCGTGCCGATCGGTTTCAAGCAGCATCTCTTCGAAGGTTGGATAATTCAAGGCATTGCCCCGACCAATCGAGGAGAAACGCAGTTGGAGGTTTTCGTCCCAGAACGTACGGTAAACGTATTCGATTTTCGAGAGATCCTCTGGCGACAATTTGAGTTTGTAGGTTTCGGTCAGGACCTTTTTAATAGTCGTGAGGTTTTTCAGGAATAGCTTTTCATCGGTACGCGAGTGGCCGACGGCCTCGAGAATGTCTTGTAGCGGCGCTCCCGCCTTGACCTGAGGCGGTTCACGGGAAACTAAAAGGGCCAGGTACTCCGTGCGGTTTGAGGCTAATGACAAAAGCGCTTTGAACCACAGGTGTTCGAGCATGTTCTGTCGCCGAATATCAGTAATGATCGCCATCGTCGGTCGCGTATGGACGATATACGACAAATTTTGATCCGGTCCAACGCCGATATAAACGCCACCGGGACTCACGCGGGAATGCAGGTCGTCGACCACGTGCAGGTAGGACGTTTCGTTCGAAATGAAGTTGTCGGAGTCAAAATAGCCTTCCGGCTCCGACCAGCTTTCAATATACCGGCCGAACTGTTCGATCGAGACTTGAACGTCGGTGGCAGCCCGAGGTTGTTCATGGCTCCATGGTATGGTTGACGCGGCGAGAACCAGGGCCAGCGTCAGTCCTATGCCGGGCAGAGACCTCCTGCTCAGTGTGAAATTGCGCCACATATGAATTGAAACCACTATACCTCTCGAATTCGGATTTTCGAAAACGAGAATTGGAGATTACAATATGGCGGTGACTTCCCGGGTACCCACTGTGAGCGTACAGCCATTTCAAATTCGTGCAGCCTCTCCGCAAGACATGGATCAGCTATGTGAACTCGCGGGCCAGTTGCTGACGAACATCCGCGCCGAAGGAACGACCGAGGACGCGCGGCGCGTTTTCGAGCACATCATGAATTCAACCGACCGGGGGCTGGTTGTCGTCGCCGAAAACAAAGGCGCGTTATGCGGCTACGCGTACGCCTCATATGAATGGCGAGCGGAATTCTGCGGCGAGACGATGGACATTGTCGCACTCTTCGTCGCTCCACAATGGCGGGGAAAAGGTGTCGGCGGCGGCCTGATCGCTTCTCTCCTCGAAAATGCGAAGCAGCGCGGAATTCACCGCGTCAGCGCTGAAGTACATCCCGGCAACTCGGCGATCGAACGCACGCTCGATTCAAGCGGCTTCGACCCCGAGCGCCGCACCCTCTGGGGTTTCCGTCTGTAAGCGAACAGCGTCGCCTATTTCTGGCTCTGAGTGACCTTGACGGCCTGTCGGGAAGCAGGAACGTAGATCCGCGACGCGTATTCCTTGAGCATCCGGCTGGCGGAAAAGCGTGGAACGATCGACCGGATGGACTCCTTCAGCATCTGGATCCAGCCATGAGGTAACCCGTTCTGATCCCGTTCGTAGTAGAGCGGCACGATTTGCTGCTCGAGCAAAGTGTAGAGAGAGTCCGCATCGGCGGCATCGTCATAGTGAACTTCCAGGTCTTCCGGTGGGTCGCCGATCGCCCAGCCGTTGTTTCCGTTGTATCCCTCATACCACCAGCCGTCCAGGACACTGACATTCAATGCGCCGTTCATGGCCGCTTTCTGTCCGCTTGTGCCACAGGCTTCCAGGGGCGGCCGGGGGTTGTTCAGCCAGATGTCGACACCCTGTGTAAAGAAGTGCGCAGCATGCATTTCGTAGTTTTCGACGAATGCAACGTGACCCGCCAGACCGTTATCTACTGCAAGTGAATAGATTTGATGGATCAGGTGTTTTCCATGCTCGTCCGCTGGATGTGCTTTGCCGGCGAAAACGATCTGTACCGGACGCCACTGATCGAGCATCATCGTTTTGATCCGATTCAGATCATGGAACAGCAACGCGGCTCGCTTGTAACCTGTAAATCGGCGTGCGAATCCGATGGTAAGGGCTTCGGGATCCAGAAGCGTACCCATGGCGATGACCTGCCGGGGATCTACACGGTCCTTCGACCATCGGTCGCGCGCACGCTCGCGCGCGAAAGTCAGGAACTTCCTTTTGAGAAATAAGTGAACGTTCCAGATTTCCTCATCCGGAATCTCCATGACGCGATTCCAGAATGAGATGTCATCGTGACGGTCGACCCATTCCGGGCCGAGGTAGCGGTCGAAGAGCAGGCTCAACTCCTGGGCAATCCAAGTCGGTGCATGGACTCCATTCGTGACTGAAGTGATAGGGATATTGTCTTCGGGGAGATCCGGCCAGACCACCTGCCACATGCGTCTCGTAACTCGGCCGTGAAGATGACTCACGGCATTTCGCCACCCGCACATGCGGAGAGCGAGAACCGTCATGTTGAAAGAATCGCCGAAACGGCCCAACTCCATGAATTCCTGCTTCGTAATAGCCAGATCATCCCAAAATCCGGCGAAATGCTTCTCCATCATGTGAAGCGGAAAGGCGTCATGTCCCGCCGGAACTGGAGTATGTGTTGTGAAGAGGCTGGTGGCCCTGATCTGCTCCGCCGCTTCTTCGAACGTCTGCCCCTGCTGGACAAGCTCGCGGGCGCGTTCCAGCAGCATGAATGCGGTGTGGCCTTCGTTCGCATGGAACACCGTCGGCTGAATTCCTAACGCGCGTAAAACCCGCACACCGCCGATACCAAGGACGATCTCCTGGCGAACGCGGTGCTCCTTATCTCCACCATACAATCGGGCGGTAAGCTCGCGATCACCATGCTGATTTTCTTCGACATCGGTGTCCATCAGGTACAGCGGAACGCCACCAAGATTCACCCGCCAGACGACGACGAACACACTCAAACTGCCGACTCTCAGCTCGACGAGAAAGCGATCTTCATGATTCGGACCTGCCGATTCGATCGGAGCTTCCTGTCGATCGAGCAGTTCGTAGATGTCTTCCTGCCAGCCGTCCGCCTGAATTCTCTGGTGAAAATAGCCTTGGGGATAGGCAAAACCAACCCCTACTAGAGGAATTCCCAGATCACTGGACTCCTTGCAGTGGTCACCGGCAAGAATGCCAAGCCCGCCGGAGTAAATAGGCAGGGATGTATGGAGACCAAACTCGGCAGAGAAATACGCAATCGGCTGCTTGGCAAGGTCGGGGAATTCGCGCGGAAACCACTTGTTGGCCCGGTGCGTGGCTCGATCCAGACCTTTCATGGTGACGTCGTATTCGCGCAGGAAATCCGGATCGCGCCCTGCCGCAACCAGCCGTGCGAAGTCGATCGTGTGCAAAAGTTTAACCGGATTGTGCTGGGTATTTTTCCAGAGATCCGGATCCAGCCGCTTGAACAGCAGCCGGGCCCGATAGTCCCAACTCCACTTTAAGTTGTATGCGAGCTCCTCCAGGCGTTCAATGCGCTCTGGAATTTGCGGAAACCGCCTTGTCTGCATCTATGGTTTCGGTTGAATCCTGTCTTCAGGCCGATAGACAGCGTTCGAAGCTATCGACGAAGTAATCGAGTTCCTCGTCGGTCACATGCCCTACGTGGCCGATCCGGAAGATGATGTCTTTCACCTTGCCCAAACCACCGGCAATTTGGATCCCAAAGTCATTCTCCAGCCGGCGACGGAGTGCAGCCATATCGAAACCCTTCGGAGGAATGACTCCGGTAATCCCGTTTCCTGGTTTCAATGCATAAACTTCCATGCCAGACCGCCTCACCAGATCACGTATTCTGTCCGCCACCTGTCTGCGTCGCGAAAAGATTCCTTCCAACCCTTGAGCGTGAATAAACTCCAAAGAACCATCCAACTCAAACAATAGCGATAAAGCGGGTGTGAAGGGAACAGTTCCCTTCAGTTTCTGCCAATCGAAATAGAACCGGGACGTTTTGGCGCGTTGGCTTTTTTCCCAGGCGCGGCTTCCGACTGCCACGACGCCGAGCCCCGGCGATACCATGAGGCCCTTTTGAGAACCCACCACGACGGCATCGATGTTCCAGGCATCCATATTCATCGGAGAGACTGCCAAACCGGAAACCGCGTCCGCTACGAACAATCGGTTCTGCGACCGGACCAGTTTTCCAATCTCAGCCATATCGTTCAGAACACCCGTTGAACTCTCGCTCCAGGTATGAAAAACGACTTGAGCATTCGGCCATTGGCTCAGAGCACTTTCGATTTCGGCAAAACTCGCCCCCCTGCGCCAGTCCACGTCGACGGTATGGACGGTAAGGCCATAAGCCTTTGCAATGTCGGCCCAGCGGGCAGAAAATGTGCCGCCCACCACCACAAGCACCTCGTCGCCCGGCGATGTCAGGTTGACCACGGCGGACTCCATCGCGCCAGTACCCGAAGATGCCAGAAAAAGGACGTTTCCGGATGTTCCGAATAAAGGCTGGCAACGTGTCTCGAGCCGAGCCAGCAATTCGAGCATCTGGGGCGAGCGGTGATTAAACAATGGCCGATTACCGGCAATCTGCACCTGATCGGGAACTTGCATCGGACCGGGCAGAAACAAGAGCGGCTTTCTCATTACGACTTGAAAAACTCCCTTCAAACCAAAATACGATGATAACCCTAAAGTCTCGTGGACTTCATGCCGAAAAGGCGAGATGAGGCGCCTTCCGGCCGCACTGTGTTGGCTTTACGCTTGACAAATATCTGACGACGAACGAAGTTCGGTGTACTCCGGGAGGCCCCGGTGTGTATCAGAAAGGATTCCCGATGCTTACGTCTATGAGGCCCGGAGCCACGGCCCTTACGCTGCTTATTGTCGTCTCGATTGTTGCTTCCGCACAGGCCCAGACGGCGACACAAGCTCACCCATTTTTTTTAACTCAAGGTGCTGGGAAAAACTCTATTGTCGGCTACACGCCCGCACAAATCGGTCACGGGTATGGCTTCGACCAGATATCAGGCCAGGGCAAGGGCCAAACGATTGCGATTGTAGACGCGTTCGACCACCCGAATATTGAGCAGGATCTCGCACTATTCAGTTCGACCTTTGGCCTGCCGGGCTGCACGAGGCGAAACGGCTGCTCCTTCTTTCAGAAGGTCTATGCCTCCGGATCGAAACCCGATACCAACTCGATCTGGGCGTTCGAAATTTCGCTGGACGTCGAATGGGCACATGCGATCGCGCCGAAAGCAAACATTCTTCTGGTCGAGGCCGCGTCCGACCAGCTTTCGGACCTGCTCGCCGCCGTTGATGTTGCTCTAGCCTCCGATCCCCAACCCACGACGGTTTCCATGAGTTGGGGACTTCCTGAGCCACCCACGGCACCCACTGCGGTGTGGTACGACAGTCATTTCGTCGGGAAGAACGTGAAGAACGTGACGTTCTTCGCTTCGGCCGGAGATTTGGGTCATGGTGTGTCTTATCCTGCCGCATCGCCTTATGTGATGGGTGTCGGAGGCACAACATTGCAGTTGGACAAAGACGGCAATTATCAAAGTGAGAAAGCCTGGTCCGACACGGGCGGCGGCATCAGTTCATTGGAAATGGAGCCGGTATATCAAAGTACCTTTCCTATCCCGAATAATCCGCAGATGAAGCGCGGAACGCCGGATCTGGCATATGACGGCAACCCGAATACGGGCGTCGCGACCTACGACAGTGTTCCTTATCAGGGTTCGACGGGTTGGTTCGAAGTGGGAGGTACGAGCGTCGGACCGCCACAATGGGCAGCTTTGTTTGCAATAGCAAATTCAATGCGCGACAAGAATTCTCCATTGATTGCCAGCCAGGGGATACTCTACGACATCGCAAAGGAGCAGCCTTCCGATTTCCGTGACGTGACAAAGGGTAAGGACGGCACCTGCAAACCAATCTGCAAGGCGCAACCTGGTTACGATTACGTTACCGGACTTGGCTCACCGCAAGCGGATGCTCTGATTCGCGATCTGAAGAGCTTACCCTAGCCAGACTCATCCCAACCCGATAGTATGGGAGGACTATGCGTCCTCCTCAATATCATCCACCGGACTTTCGCTCTGCCGGCAGATTTCTGGCACGGCTGGCAATCGTGGTCGTCATCCTGATTGCGGCCGTACAATCCCTTTCAATTTATTTCGAGAGCCTTTGGTACGTCAGTCTGGGGTACGAGTCGGTTTACTGGTACCGTTTGCGCGCACAGTCGCTGTTATTCGTGCTGGTGACGATTGTTTCTGCGTTGGCGCTGTGGCTGATCTTTCGTCTGGTGACGCCTCCGCCCGGATACGCCCGGCGGCCATTTCTGCAACTTGGCCAGGAAGCAATCCTCATCCCGACCAGGGACACTTTGAAACGTGCCGCAGTGCCGGTGGCGATAATTGTTGGTCTCTTCTTCGGAATTTCGTTTGCCGCCGACTGGAGTACGTTTTTTCTTTTCCTCAAGAACACTGCAAGCACGGGGCAAGCCGATCCGATCTTCGGTAAGCCGTTATCGTTTTACCTGTTTACACTGCCGGTTCTGGAATCAGCCGCCGGGTGGTTTCTCGGCATTGCCGTGATTGGCTTGATTGCAGCAATTTTCTTGTCCATAACGGATGCAAGCGCTGCGTATAAAGGCGTTTCCCTGGGCGTCTGTCTTGTCTTGATTGCCGTGGCGTTTCAGGCATATGTCAGCCGGTATGGTTTGATTTTGGACGAGAACAATCTGTTCTCAGGAGTCCGCTACGTCGATGACAAAATCGCTATTCCGGGTCTGTCCTTTGTCATCGGCGCTCTCCTGTTCGGAGCGGCCATAGCGGCATCGAACGTTCGCTCGGGGCGTATCCGAAATCTCGGCATCGCTATTGGCGTGCCCGCTTTGACTTACGTGGTGGCGGGAGTCGTCGCACCATTTTACGTCACGACGTTTGTCGTCCGGCCCAATGAGCTTGTTCGCGAACGGCCGTACATTCGCAACAATATTGAATTCACCCGCAAAGCGTTCGCCTTGGACCATATCGAAGATGTTCCGTTTGAACCGCGTGTCACAAATGCGGTTTTCAATCCGGCGGCGCACGCCGACACCATCGACAACATACGGCTCTGGGACTGGCGTGCGCTTCAGTCAACATTGCGGCAGATCCAGGAGATTCGGACGTACTACGATTTCCCCGACATCGACGTCGATCGATACATGATCGGAGGAAAATCTCAGGCCGTGATGCTGGCAGCCCGCGAACTCAGTCTGAGCAAGTTACCGGCCGGGTCACAGAATTGGGTTAATGAACGTCTGATTTACACGCACGGATACGGCATAACAATGAGTCCCGTCAGCCGCTTCACCAAAGAGGGGCTTCCGGAATTCATCCTGTCCAACATGCCGGTGGAAAGCTCGCAGCCGGATATCCAGGTAAAACGGCCGGAAATCTACTTTGGCGAACTCACGGACTGGCCCGTTTACGTCAAGACGAAACAAAAGGAATTCAATTATCCCGAGGGCGAAGCGAACAGCTATACCGCATACGAAGGCACCGGCGGCATCCAGATGGGTTCGTTTCTGCGGCGGTTGCTCATCGCATGGTCGGTGGGCGACTTATCTAAGGTTCCGTTTTCTGACGACATTACCAGTGACAGTGCTCTTTTAATCCGGCGAAATATTCGTGAACGGGTATCCGAAGTGGCGCCCTTTCTCCTCTTTGACGAAGACCCCTACATCATCGTCGGCGCGGATGGCGGATTGTATTGGATGATGGACGGGTTCACGACGTCGGATCACTACCCCTACTCGCGGCATCTGACGGCCGGCAATCGCTCAATCAATTACATTCGCAACAGCGTCAAAGCAGTAATCGATGCGTACAACGGAACCGTTCACTTTTATATCTTTGATTCTTCCGATCCTCTGATCCTGGCCTACCGCAACATGTTTCCGCAGCTGTTCTCCGATGCGAAAGACATGCCCGGCTTCCTGCGCGCGCACGTACGATATCCGGAACTGCTCTTCCGCGCGCAGGCAGCAATTTACTCGACCTATCACGTCGAGAATGAACAGGTTTTTTACAACAGGGAAGATGTCTGGACGGTCGCGCAGCAGGGAAGAAGTCAGCAGGGACAGTCGACTGCCGATGCCATCGAGCCGTATTTCGTTTCGATGCGCTTTCCGCACGAGAATGATCAGGAATTCGTTTCGATCCTTCCCTTCACACCTTCGAACCGGAATAATCTAATTGGATGGATGGCGGGCCGCAGCGACGGCGATAAATACGGTACGTTGCGCGCATATCGTTTTCCCAAGACGCGGTTCGTTGACGGTCCTCTTCAGATCCAGGCTCGAATCGATCAAGATCCGCAGCTTTCGTCGCAACTCACATTGTGGAATCAACAAGGATCGACCGTTATCCGCGGCAACTTGCTCGTGATCCCGCTCGACGAAACCTTGCTGTTCGTGGAACCGATTTATCTGCAGGCAGAACGCAGCCCCATGCCCGAATTGCGACTGGTGGTTCTCGCCACTCAGGATCGATTGGCTTATGCCAGCAGATTTCCAGAAGCGCTCACGCAGTTATTGCAGGGCGCTCCATCCACTCCGGCTGCCACCGCGGCTTCGGCAGAAAACCCGCAACAAACCGTCAAACCAACGCCATCGAACCAGACTCCCGATATTCGCTCCCTGGTCGAACGCGCCAACCAGGCATTCGTCGACTATCGACGGTTGACGTCCGAGGGCAAGCTGGCTGAAGCAGGCGCCAAACTCGACGACCTCAAAGCCGCGCTCGAACAGCTGAACCGACTGAACACAAATTTATCGAAGTAGCCGGGTCACACGACCAGGCCTTGCGCAAAGTTCAAAGCAATGAGCGGCGCGTTGGGATTGTCTTCGTGTTTGATATACGCAAAGACTTCTATCCCATCCCGTGCCCAACCCCGAATGCGGTTCTGCCATTCATCATGCTGTGCTTCCGAATATTCCGATCGCCGGAGGCGAACATAGGTGAACGGCGCCGTAATTTCAGCGGGTGTGGTGTGGTCGTCGGCATCGTGGACACAAAGACCGACTCGGTAGATTCGCAGCAGTTTGTAGACGTCCTCAACAAACCAGGACTCGTGACGGAATTCGAACGCCGCGGGAACGCCGCGTGGCAGAACCGCCAGGAAGTTTTCCAGCCTCCCGAGGTCGCACTTGAAAAATGGAGGCAATTGGAACAACACCAGACCCAAACGGCTTTCCAGGCCTGGCACCACGTTGACAAAGTAATCAAGTGCTTCGGAAGGGACTTTTAGTCTTTGCCGATGTGTGATTTGCTGCGAAGCCTTCAAGGTAAACCTGAAGTCTTCGGGCGTCGCGGCTTTCCAAGCCTGAATGACTTTTTCGCTAGGCATCCGGTAAAACGTGTAATCGATCTCAACACTATTCAACCGGCTTGAATAGTGTTGGAGAAATTGCTTTTCCGGCAGTCCTTCGGGATAGAAGAGCGGACGCCATTCTTTGTAACTGAATCCCGAAGTGCCAAGCCAGATCCGCGCCATTCCGGGATTATGGCGTATCGAGTTGCAGAAAACCCCCATGAATATTGCTCGCTACGTCTTCGAAAAGACAAATTCAGCGAAAAACGGCCGGTTTTCACTGCATTTCGCAGTCGCTTTTCAACAGCGCCTGCGCTGCCCGAATTCGGTGCAACCTGCTATAACCGTTGATTTTAGTTGGCTAATTTCAGCGTCGCCGGAGTTTTCCACAGGTTTTTCCACACTTTCGGTTCACACGCCCGTAACATTATTATGAGTTGACATAATACGCCTTATGCGTGCTACTTGATAAAGTTCGTCCCCGAACTCATTACGCTATAATGTGACCTCGATGCTGACGACCGATTCTCTTAATCGTCCGATGTTAGATTTGCGGATTTCCGTAACGGACCGCTGCAATTTCCGCTGCACCTATTGCATGCCTTTCGATGAATACACATGGATTGAGCGAAATCAGGTCCTGTCTTTCGAGGAAATTGAGCGGGTCGTTCATCTCTTCCTTGAATTTGGTATTCAGAAAGTCCGGCTTACCGGAGGTGAACCGCTCGTCCGTAAAGATCTGGACCAATTGATCGGACGTCTTTGCAGAATCGAAACACTCGCCGACCTGTCCCTGACCACCAACGGCGCTCTGCTCGCGGAACAGGCCGGCAAACTCCGTGCTGCAGGCCTCCGCCGGATCAACGTCAGCATCGACACGCTGCGTTCAGATCGATTTACGGCCCTCACAAAGCGCGGCAACCTCGACGAAGTCCTGAAGGGTCTGTTTGCCGCCAAAGAAGCCGGCCTGGCGCCAATCAAGATCAATGCGGTAATCATCCGCGGCACAAACGACGACGAAATCATCGATCTGGTGGATTTTGCGCGACGGAATGGCTTCGAAATGAGGTTCATCGAATACATGGATGTTGGTAATGTAAACGCTTGGAGCCTCGAGAAAACCGTCACGAAAAAAGAGATCCTCAAGACAGTTCACGCCCGATTTCCGGTACGTGAAATTGGACGTGCGAACGGCACCGCTCCCGCCGTTGACTTTGAGTTTCTGGACGGCATGGGAGAGATCGGGATTATCGGCTCAGTTACAGAGCCGTTCTGTTCAAGTTGTACGCGCGTCCGCCTGACCGCAGACGGCAAATTGGTGACATGCCTCTTCGCCGAATCCGGGTTTGACCTGAAGAACCTTCTCCGGTCCGGCGCATCCGATAATGAGATCAAGACGGCGATCGGGCAAATCTGGTCCGTCCGTTCAGACCGATACTCCGACTTGCGCTGGCAGCAGGTGCTGGCCGGCCGCTATCAAGCCCGGAACCACAAGAAAATTGAAATGATTACGCTGGGCGGCTGACGCCGGGAATATGAATGGCCGGGCGCTCTTTCAGGAAAACCTGCCCCTTCGCCGTCACATAGATGGACGGCCGCAGCCCTTCTTCCTGAGCGATGTAATTCTCGTTCATGAGATGGTCGATGAGGCCGACTACCACCTTTAAGGAATAATCTGAAAGCAGACCATAGGTAGAAAGCGACCGGTACTCTCCAACCGAGACATCCTCGGAACCAGTCAGTATCTTAGCTATCTTCTCGCGGCCCAATTTCTGGTGCACGCGCCATACACAGGACAGGATCTTCAGCGCAACAATGGTCGAGGACTCGGCTGGAACCGGCATAATCGCCGGCGGTCTTTGTTCGATTTTTTCCAGTTTCGCCCCTCGCGGATACTTCTGCGGATTGCACCTGCTGCAATTTCCACACTCACGGCTTCGATTCCATTCACCGAAATAACTCAGGATAAAGCTGCGGTAACAATGCTTTCGAAACCGGCTGGCATAGTTGAGCATGACGCCGAATTTCTTGTACTCGAACTGGCGTCGAGATTCCAGATCCTGGAAATTAATTCCGGATAAGGCCGTATCGTTCGGCTTGAGGACGCGTATACCACGTCCGGCTTGAGTCTGGATTTTTTCGACGTACCCGTAGCGTTGCAGCAGTGCCAGCGAAGCGTGAAAGCGATGGTCCTTGGTCTGCGACAATTTGCGCCAGCTGTCTCCCACGATGTCTGGTTTGCCTGACCGGCAGACTTTGCTGAAGACATATTTCAGAATGTCGGCGGGAGGATGACTCGAATCGATAAAGAACTCCGGTATCCATTTATCGGCGTAATTGAACAGCAATAAGCAACGCGCTGGGTTGCCATCGCGCCCGCCGCGTCCGATTTCCTGATAATAGGCCTCCACGGAGTCGGGAATGTCCGCATGGACGACAAATCGCACCTGGCTCCGATCAATTCCCATGCCGAACGCGTTGGTTGCGACGATGACACACTCGGAACTGTTCATGAATCGTTCTTGTACCGCTTTACGGTCGGCGACCGAAAGACCGGCGTGGTAGGCCGCAGTTGGAATACCCGCTCGGCGCAGGCTGCCGTGGATTTCCTCGACATTTTTTCTGGTCCCCGCATAAACGATGCCGAGTGGAGCCCAGCGGGCTAATTCAACGATGCCGCGAATCTTCTCAGCGGCAGTCGCAACTTCCCTCACTTCCAGATATAAATTGGCACGGTCAAAACCGCTCACCACCTGCGCCGCTCCGTCAATTCCAAGTTGAGTCAGGATGTCGCGCCGCACGGCAGGCGTCGCCGTAGCTGTCAAAGCGAGAATCGGTGGCGACTTCAAATCGTGAACAATATGGCGGAGCCGCAGGTAGTCCGGCCTGAAATCATGTCCCCACAAAGAGACGCAGTGCGCTTCATCGACAGCAAACAAACTGACTTTGACGCGGCTCAGCCCGGCGCGAAATTCCTCGTTCTGAAAACGCTCCGGAGCGATGTACAAGAGCTTGATCTTGCCGGCTATGGCGCGCTCCAGTCTGATTCTCTGCTGTTCTCGTGAAATGGTGCTGTTGATCAGGGTTGCCGGCAGTTCAAGCTGATTCAGCTGATCCACCTGGTCCTTCATCAGGGCGATGAGCGGCGAGACGACAAGAGTCAAGCCTGGAAGCGCAAGCGCCGGTAACTGATAGCACAGCGACTTACCGCTTCCTGTGGGCATGACGGCAAGCACACTCTCGCCTGCCATGACTTTATCGATGACCTCTTGCTGGGCTGGACGGAACCCCGGAAACCCGAATCGTTGCCGGAGTAAAGCGGTGAGATCCATATTCCGGATGACACCTTTTACGTCTAATATTCGCTCTCAGAGCCGGCTGCGGCAGCTTGCGCGGCTTGAGGTGCCTCTCGTCGCATCGCTTCCGCTATCTCGGCTTCGGTCGGTTCGCTCTTGTGTGTAGCGATCATCCATCTATTTCCATCCGGATCCGAAACTACACCGCAGCGATCGCCCCAGAACATATCCATTACCGGCATTACCGCCTTGGCCCCAGCCGCCACCGCATTATTGAACGTGCGATCAACGTCATCCACCAGGATATACAGAGTCGCTGGCGTATTCCCGATCGAGTTCGCGCTGAGATTGCCCTGTTGACGAGATTCCGGACTCAACATCAACGTCGTATCCCGGAGCCGGAGTTCCGCATGCAAGACGCCATGCGGGCTGTCCATGATGCCACGTACCGTGAAGGCGAATGCCTTCGTGTAGAAATCGACGGCACGCCGAACATCGGCAACAGCGAGCATCGGCGTGAGTGCGCCGTAGTTCTTGCGGTTGAGCGGATCGATCCGGGACGTCCGTTTCGGTTTGGCCTTTCGGACAGGTTTGGCTGTCTTTTTCTGTGAGGGCTTCGCGGATTTTGCGGTCGTTTTCGTTTTTGCAGTTATTCGAGCTGTCTTTCCGGCTTTGACTTTTTTCTTTGCTGGCTTTGCCATGTGAAGCCTCCTCCGTAGCGTACGCGGCGCTACTTTAACCTAGTGTCGGGTTGTTGCGCACTCGGATTCTTTCGCGTAACGTCGTGTCGTGAGGCGAATCATTGCGGCATTTGCATGCCTGCTCTTTTTATCCGCTTGTTCCCGGCTTCCCTCTTTAACGCCCGAAGTTCTCAGTCAGGCAGAACAGAAATGGGCGACGCACAAGCCCGAGTCGTATCGTCTGGTCATCGAAATGTCTGGTGACCGGGTCG
The DNA here is from genome assembly GCA_963738025.1 of uncultured Acidobacteriota bacterium. Lineage (GTDB taxonomy): Bacteria > Acidobacteriota > Terriglobia > 20CM-2-55-15 > 20CM-2-55-15 > 20CM-2-55-15. The sequence continues at coordinate 516,316 of CAVTWA010000011.1, forward strand.
AGAAAGGACGATTTGAGGTTCAGATCAACTCGGGCAAGGTCATAAACATTCGACGAAACGGCGTGGCGATCCTGGGAAATCCCGGGCAGGACTATTCCATGGAGGGCCTGTTTCATATGCTGGAACAAGAACTTGGTCTGGCAGAAAAACCTGCCATGCTCGGGACGCCGGACGGCTATTCCGTCTATTTGAATGCCAGATTCGATGATGTAACCGGACGCCTGATCCGTTATCGCCGGATCGTAGGGGGTGCCTCGAATTCAATCGAGGTCAATGTAGTGGATTATCAGCCGAACTCAAATTGACCCAGGCTCAGCTTTCAAGACCGTACCGTTTGAGCTTGTTGATCAGCCCCTGGTGGCTCAGTCCCAGAACTTTCGAGGCGCGCCTGCGGTCGCCTTCGGTCTGGGTCATCGCGTCGCGAATCATCTGAATCTCCAGGGTAGTGACGCGATCCTTCAAGGACTGCTTCTCACCGCCTGATTTGTTGCCGGATTCGGGGCCGTCGGAAACGAGTAACTGCTCCTCGGTGATGGCATCGGACAAATCCTGAAACTGAATTTCCCGCCCGGTCGACAGCACCATGGAACGCTTCACTTCATTTTCGAGTTCCCGGACGTTGCCCGGCCAGTGGTACGCGGTTAATGCCTTCAAAGCGTCCTGCGAAAAGCCGTTGATGTCGTGTCCGATCTCTTTTGAATATTTCCGCACGAAATGCATGGCAAGCAGCGGGATATCGGTCCGAATCTCGCGCAAGGCCGGCATATGGATGTGAATGACATTCAGCCGGAAATACAAATCCTGCCGGAAACGGTTCTGCCGGATTTCCTCTTTGAGGTCTTTGTTCGTGGCCGCGATGAGGCGAATATCCACCGCGACGGGCCGGCGACCGCCAACCCACTCCACCTCGCGCTCCTGCAGAACGCGCAGTAACTTGGCCTGGGCCGTCAGACTCAAATCACCGATTTCGTCCAGGAAAAGCGATCCCCCGTTCGCCGACTCGATGCGGCCAACACGGCGCTCAACTCCGGTGGCGACACCTTTCTCAATGCCAAACAGCTCGCTTTCAACCAGGGATTCCGGTAAAGCCGCACAGTTCACCGCAACAAACGGCTTCGCCCGCCGCGTGCTGGTGTAATGAATGGCGCGAGCCGAAAGTTCCTTTCCCGTTCCGTTTTCTCCGGTAACGAGAACCGACACCGAAGTTTCGGCTGTTTTGTCGATGATGGTACGGATATCTGCGATTTTGTTACTCGTTCCGAGAATGCTCTTACTCGTGAACCGCTCTTCAACCTCTTTACGCAGACTCTCGTTTTCTACCAGAAGTTCCTGCTGCCGATTTTCCAGCTCATTGAGCGTCTGGGCATTTTCCAGAGCAATGGACGCCTGATTCGAAAGTGCTTCGACGAACTTCTCGTCTTCGGTAGTGAACTTCCCTTCTCGTTTATTGAGTACCTGGAAGACGCCAATGATCTCCCTTTTCGGTGTACGCAGCGGGACGCTGAGAATATTGCGCGTGTGAAAGCCAGTGGTCGAATCGATAGATGGATAGAATAGTGGAGACTTGTAGACGTCCTCGACAACTAACGACTTTGCGGCAATCAAAACCGCTCCGGCGATTCCGAGACGCGCATCGAACCGAATGGTGTCGGATACACCAAGCGCAATCTTCGCCCAGAGTTCCCCTTTTTCCTTGTCTAGAATAAAAATTGTTGCTCGCTCTGCATCGACGTGTTTGGTTGCCTCATCGGCGATCAACTTCAAGAGCTGGTCGAAATTCCGCTCCGAATTCAGCCGGCACGAAATGTCGAGCAAGGCTGTGTACTTATCTAGAATGGAGTGGGGCGATTTAATTTCGGCTTTCATATAATCCGTGCCCATGAAAACGAGGGCATTTTCAGCATTCCCAAAAGAAAGTCTCCAATTCCTCCGGAACTTGCAGCGCAATAATAATCGCGAATGGTTCCTGGATCACAAAACAATTTACGAACAAAACGTCAAGCAGCCCATTGCGCATCTCATCGAAGCGCTGAGCGTCGACTTCCAGCGTTTCGCACCCGAAATGGTTGCGACCGTCAAAGTCTCCGCCTATCGTATCCACCGGGACACGAGATTTTCAAAGGACAAATCACCGTACAAAACACATATCGCTGTAGTTTTCCCCCATTCCGGCATGGGAAAGCACGAAGGGGCCGGTTTTTACCTGCATCTGGCTCCCAATGAATTATTCATCGGAGGAGGGCTATACATGCCGCTTCCCGAGGATCTGCATGCGGTCCGGCAACGGATCGCCGATCACCCGGAGACCTTTCTCAAGGTGATTCAGGATCCCCGCTTTAAGAAACTTTTTGGTCCAATCACGGGGGAGAAGCTTGCACGCGTTCCTCGCGGCTTTCCCGCCGACCACCCGGCGGCCGATTATCTGAAGCACAAGAACTATCTCGCGTCTCGAAGCTTTCCCCCCGACGTCGCGACCAGCCCCGGGTTTTATGCAATTGTGGTGGAAACGTTCAAAGCTATGCTGCCGTTCGTACGGTTTCTGAACGAACCCATTCTGAAAGCGCGTCGCATTAGAGAACGGCAGAAGGCGTTCCTCAGTTAACAGTAACAGACAGCCTACGGGGCGGTAGACCGCTTGATCACGTCGAAATAACTGTGGATGTCGCTCGCCTTATAAGCATTGATGAGGTCCTGCATGCCGTCCAGATACGTCTCGGACCGCGAGCTTGAGGCGCTTGCGAATCGTGAGCCGTAGTTATTGAAATAGGCGCGAACAAACACGGAGTTCTGGTTCATTGGCAGTTCGGAGACATTGTTGAAGAATCTTCTCCAATCGTCGCTTTGAAATAAGTAGAACTCGACGTTCGATGTGTAAAAAGCGCTCACAATTGTTTCGTGCTGCTTCAGATAACGGGCAACGGACCGGAGAGCGCGGTCTCCCGCAAAGTCTCCTACGATCGGAATGATCCGGTTTTCCGATTCCAGTTTCTTGATCAACTGAAAATTCTCTTCCGACGCCATGTAGCTGTGATTTTGGCCATCCGCATCGGTTTCGAGCATCAATTCGGAGTAGCTGGGAAAACGGCGCCATGCATATTGAGTCGGATAGGAATAGCGAATTTCGGGACCACCGGCTACAAATGCGTTGTACACGTAGTCGATGGTCTTGCTGTCATCGATCGACAACGCAAAGTGGTGCTGCTCGCGCAATTGCCGGAGCACAGCTGACAACGTCCGTTTAGCAAAATCCGCGTCCGAATCCTGATTGCTGACTCTTTTGAAGAGCGAAGCGGCATCGCTGTCCTGCCCGGCATCCGCTGGTGCCGGCCGGCCGAAGAGCTTTGCCAGAAAGTCTGTTCTGTCTACCGACAACTCGAACAGGGCTTTATACATCAGATGAAGCAGCATGTTCTGGCGCCGGATATCGACAATGAACGCAACCTTCGGGCGCAACGCGGCAATGTAAGTAAAGTTCTGATCGGGCCCAACCCCCAGGTAGGCGCTCTCCGGCTCTGGTTTCTTTTTCAGATCGGGAATGACCCACTGAAACGTGCTTTCATTCGATATGAAATTGTCCGAACGAAAATATCCGCCGTTCTCAGAAAAGGTCGTCACGATGTTCCAGAACTCAGTGTCCGGAAACGTGGCGGGAAGGCTGTGGAAAGTCGGGGGACGCGGAACGATATAGATTGCTGCCAGTGCAATCAACCCGGCAAGAGCTATTCCAGCCGCAATTCGACGTCGTCGCGACACAAAAACCATCCTATTGGACTGACGATATTTACTCTAACAGAATTTCCTCGTCCTCATATGCCGAGTCGTCAAAGACAACGACGCCTCCCTCTTTCGTGAGTTCACAAATCGGACAGTTACACTTGAAAAACTCGTCGGGATCGAAGTTTTCGGTCCGCGCCCGGACGAGTTCAACGGATGGGCGATCGAGATGGACGAACGTAAAACGGCCATTACGGGACACAACTGCGTTCTTCCCGTACATGAAAAAGATCTCTTCATCGGAAAGCATGGAATGGAAATGTGGGGGAAACCGGCCAGGGCGGGAACAGTATACCCGATTACGTCAGTCTGCCGTAATCATCCTAAGCCGCTGAATATCACCTTCTGCCAGGTTTCGACTGGCGGATCGCGATGGAAGTGCCCGGGGGGTTGGTCAGACAGCATGTAACAGATTTCGGCGGACTTGGGGTCTGCAATAGCACTTGACTGGAATATGCGGGGTTGAGAACATCTGCTTTCTCCTGAATGCGCTGCAGGACGCGGGCGCACAGGACCATAAGGCATAGATGCACGTACGCTTTTGGGGAACCCGCGGCTCAATCCCCACACCAGGACAGAGGACAGCTACGTACGGTGGTAACACCTCATGCGTAGAGATCCGCGCTAACGACGGAACGACTCTTGTGCTGGACTGCGGCACGGGAATTCGATTGCTTGGCCTCGATTTGCTTCGCAGGCCCGGACCGCATCGCATCCACCTGTTGATCGGCCACACGCACTGGGATCATATCCAGGGTTTTCCGTTCTTCACTCCCGCCTTCATGCCAGGGACGGAACTGAACATCTACGGTTCCGCAGCGTTCCAGCGAAGTCTTGAAGAATCCCTATCCGGACAGATGCAGTATTCATATTTTCCGGTAAAACTCAACGACCTCGCCAGCCGGATTCACTACACCGAGCTGGAGGAGGGCTTCTTCAGAATCGGTGAGATTCTAGTCGAGACCCAATATCTGAATCACACCGCCCCGACGATTGCCTACCGCATCTCTTGTGATGGCGCCACCGCGGCCTATATCACAGACCATGAACCCTTCTGGAATTCGCCTGAGCCGGTTTTTCACCATCCTGGCGATCAGCGCCACATTGAATTCCTAAAGGGAGTCGATCTCGTCATTCATGATGCCCAGTACACCAGCGAGGAATACAGCTCGAAGATCGGATGGGGCCATAGCCCGACGGATTACGCGACGGATATCGCGATTGCAGCAGAAGTGGGGAAAGTTGCACTCTTCCATCACGACCCTGCGCACGATGACGAGGCGCTTAAAGCGATTGAGGCAACCCAGCGCGCCCGGGCCGCCGCAGTGGGGTCGTCCGTGGATGTTTTTGCCGCCGCCGAAGGCGTCGAATTCGAAGTCATCGGCAAAGGGTCGGGCAAAGCGGTATCCGGTCTCTCTGCACTCGATCGGCGCCCGATTGCCGGGGGGCACGTTCTGATTGTCACGGGCCATCCCGGCGACATTTCCGCCATGGATCAGGTTTTGCCGGATGACGGGTTGTTTCTCACATCCGCCGATGATGGGAAAGAAGCTCTCGAGATTGCAGCCAAGACGCCGCTGGATCTTGTCATCATCAACGCCAAACTGAACGATGGCGATGGAGCCAGCTACATCCAACCTTTGAGAGATCTCCTTGGTAAGCCGGATCTACCCGTTATTTTGCTGACGGAAGGCCGCGACGGCACCGAGACGCTGTACAGCGCCGAAAGTATCGCCACCGATTATCTTGCCAGACCCTTCAGTCCTCCAATGCTGCGCACTCGTGTCCGTGCCTGGTTGGCGCGCACCATCGGCGGAACGAATCATTCCGCGCAGCTGCCGGCGCCTCCTCGCCGGGCTGAAGCCCGCAGAGACGTGCCGACGGGTGATTCGCAAACGGCAACGGCCGCGGAACTTATCAACCGAATACCTCTCCTGATGGAACTGAATGCACAGCAACGGTCGTGGTTGCTCGAACATGCCACGGAACACACATTCCCTCCAGGCCACGTCATCGTGCGGCAGGAAGAGTCCGGCGGAAATGCCTATGCGATCCTTTCGGGCCGGGTACGAGTGCTCGAATCCGTCCCCGACAGTCCTGTCGAGATGTTTCTCGGCGAATTGGCAGCAGGAGAGATTTTTGGCGAATTGGGCGTCCTGCGCGACCGTCCACGATCGGCAAGCATTGTGACGCTCGAGCGGACGCGCGTTCTGGCAATTCCGGCCGCGGACTTCCGTGAGCTGCTGAAAAAGAGTGGCGACATGTCACTCGCGCTGCTGCGCATTCTCGCAGGACGGCTATACGATGCGGACCGCTTGCTGGCTCGCCACGCGCCCGATCCGCTGACCGGTCTCCCCGGACGGCGGGCATTCCACGAGTTGTACCGCCGGCTGACAGCGGGTTCCAAACGACGTGGAACGAGTGTGCTTCTGCTGGTGCTTGACGTTTTCCACCTCAAAGATATCAACGACAAATTCGGATACTCCGTCGGCGATGACGTTTTGCGAACGGTAGCCGATGCGCTGCTCGAATCGTCGCGCAGCACGGATCTTGTCGCCCGCTACGGTGGCGACGAATTTACAGTACTCCTCGTGGACGCTGCCGCGAAAGATGTCCCAGTTATTGTCGACCGCGTCCGGCAAAAACTCCAGCACCTGACGGTGTACCGTAACCTCCCCGTTTCGGTCGACTGCAGGATAGGTTACGCCGTTTCCAGTGACCCTCCAGAAACCGCGGACGAATTGCTCCGGCTCGCCGACGAGGAGATGCGGGGGAAAAGTTCGAGCCGGGCAAAGTAGGCGTACACTGTTTGTGCCATGCAGATCGCCGAGGCCTACAGCCTGATCGGTTGTGACGATCGCGAACTCGAGTCCATCCTCGACGCGGCAGGAGCTTTGCGTGACCGCTACAAAGGCCGCACCGTAACGTATTCCCGGAAAATCTTTCTGCCGATCACCAACCTCTGCCGCGACCGTTGCGGCTACTGCACATTCCGCAAGGATCCTGGCGATCCAGGCGCCTGGACCATGTCTTCAACGGAAATCGGCGATGTGCTGCTTCGGGGAGAAGCACAGGGATGTAAAGAAGCGCTCATGTGCCTCGGCGACAAGCCTGAAGCTGCATTCCCCCAATATCGAACTATTTTGACGGGCTTCGGTTATCAGACCACGGTGGAGTATGTGGCGCACGCATGCCGCATGGCTATCGCCGGGGGACTTCTCCCTCACACGAACGCCGGAGTGCTTTCGCACCAGGAGATGAGCCTGCTTCGGCCTTTAAACGCCAGCCTCGGATTGATGCTGGAGAGCGTCAGCACGCGGCTTTTGCAACGCGGAATGCCGCATTTCGCTGCTCCGGATAAGCATCCGGCAGTGCGGCTTCAGATGATGCGGGAGGCAGGCGAACTCTCGATTCCTTTCACAACCGGCATTTTGATCGGCATCGGCGAAACTCGTGAAGAACGGGTAGACAGTCTTTTCGCTATTCGCGAACTCCATGAGACGTACGGTCACATTCAGGAAGTCATTATCCAGAACTTTCGCGCCAAACCGGAAACCAGAATGTCCGGGAACTCGGAGCCGGATGCGCTGGAAATTGCGCGCACGGTGGCCGTTGCACGGCTTATTCTGGGTGGTGAAATGAACCTCCAGGTTCCGCCAAACCTGAATCCCGGAGATCATCAACTCCTGTTACGGGCCGGCATCAATGACTGGGGAGGCATCTCGCCGGTCACCTGCGATTACGTGAATCCCGAAGCGGCGTGGCCTCACATCGAGGCTCTTGCCGCGACCTGCAGGGCCGCAGGTTTCGCGCTGCGGGAACGCCTTGCAATCTACGACGAGTTCATTGGGGATCGATTCCTTTCGCCGCCGCTTCGTAGTCTCACGACCCGGCTTCAAAACGAAATAACCCAGAGTGCACAATGAACCTGTTTGATCGTGTCTCGCCTGAAATACGAAAAATTCTGGATAGCGCGCTCGACGGCCATGAAGTTTCATGGCAGGACGCACTCCGCCTTTGCCACACCGACGGCCTCGATTTCCAGGCTTTGACCGTGACGGCCGACGAGTTGAGGCGCCGGCAGGTTGGCGACATCGTGACCTATGTCGTCAATCGCAACGTAAATTTCACCAACGTTTGCGTCAAGCACTGCGGTTTTTGCGCTTTCAGCCGTACGTACAGGAATGAACAGGGCTACTTCCTTCCGCTTGACGAGATCATCCGGCGTGCAACCGAAGCGGTGGAAATGGGGGCTACCGAATTGTGTATGCAGGCCGGCTTGCCACCCGACATGGACGGTGGTTTTTACGTCGACCTGACGCGTGAGGTCAAACGTGCGTTTCCGGACCTGCATCTTCATGCGTTCTCTCCCGAAGAAGTGTTATATGGCGCAACGCAGGCTGGAACCACCATCCGGGATTTCCTCAGCTCACTCAAGAGCGCCGGTCTGGGTTCCTTGCCAGGTACATCCGCGGAAATTCTCGACCAGGAAGTCCGCGATGTCATATCGCCTGGCCGTATCACGGTCCAGCAATGGATTGATGTCATCACAACCGCTCATAGTCTTGGAATTCCCACGACTTCGACCATCATGTACGGACATCTGGAAACACCCCTCCACTGGGTCAAACACATGAATCTGCTTCGGGATATCCAGCACGAAACCAGCGGGTTTACCGAATTCGTCCCGCTTTCGATGGTTCATCAGGAAGCGCCCATGTATCATCATCGCCTCGCACCAAACCTGCGTCCGGGTCCCAGCGGCAACGAGGTCGTTAAAATGCACGCCGTAGCACGCTTAATGCTGGGGGCCACAATGAAGAACATCCAGTCTTCCTGGGTCAAGGAGGGGCCGAAACTGGCGCAATACCTGCTTTCAACCGGTGCAAACGACGTTGGCGGAACCTTGATGAACGAGAGCATCTCGACTTCGGCCGGTGCGCAGTACGGTCAACTTCTGCAGCCGCGAGAACTCCGTCGACTGATCCGCGATGCCGGACGCGTGCCTGCTCAACGGCGGACCAATTACGAACTATTGAAGACGTTCGGCTCTGAAGACGACGTTTCCGACGCACTGGATTCGGTTAAAAACGCAGATTCGGAGTTCGGTTCCTATGCCAAACTGACGACTTCTCGCGACTTCCGTTTCAAAAGGTAACAAAACGAGGGACAGGTCACTTTGTTTGGAAAATTTCCAGGCACCTCAAAAAAAGTGACCTGTCCCCCTCTATACTGAAACCATGAGTCGTATTGCACCGGTGTTTACCGATTATGAGCAGCAGGTTATTCGTGAACTTGCAGTTCACCGCGTACAACCTAATGCCGTTCACCGTCTGCTTGAAGGGGTCGGTAAGCCCGTCGCGAAGCTGATGAACTTTGGCCGAAACTCCCAGAGCCGCGCCTTGCGCGGCCTCTCCGACCACGTCCATGGCTGGATCGAAGAAGGCTTGATCAAAACGTTCCGGGTCGCCAACAAGCTGGCGAGCAGCAAAGACATTTCAAAACGGTTCGAGACGCGGGGGATCCGTATCGGCGAGGACTTCGAATCGCTGCGGTTCATGCCACTCAGCCAACTGGATGCGGTAGCCGATTCGTTCAAGTGGGGCAGCGCTTTTCTACTCGGTGTCGAAGGGGCATTGCTGGGCAGTGCCACGACGATGGCGGAGGGTATTCCAGGTGCACAACTCGTCATCCCCTCACTGATCCTGACCGACGTAACTACTTCCATGACACTGCTCTCACGTCACACCTGCCGCATCGCCACCACGTATGGATATTCCTCGAAAAAAGCCGAGAATCTTCCCCACCTGATGGCGGCGATGGCGCCGCAGACCGAGACGAGCGATGAAGGCTATCTTGCCTTGAAGACGGCAGTTGTGACATCTATACGGGAATCGGGACAGTTCATGAGCCGGACTACGGGCGTCGTGCTCGATCGTCAGTTGCTCGAGCGCGAGGCGCCCCAGATGATTCGCCTCATCACTTATGTCGCCGATCGGCTTGGAATAGTCGTTACGCAGAAGGAACTGGGCATTCTGGTACCGATTGCCGGCGCCGTGTTGAACAGCAGTATCAACGTTGCCTTTCAGCAGGTCGGCCACCAGACGGCCAAAGATTACTTCCGCCGTGTGGTGCTTGAAGACCGCTATGGCGAAGAACTTGTGAGTTATGCGATTCAGCAGGAAATGGCCGCGCTGAAAAACGCGGACACTTAAGCGTTCAATAGCCCTTCTCCACAACTTTGACTAACCTGCCTGGCGATATGGGTTGATCGGCGGCCATGCGATTCAATACCGCAAGATCATCGGCATTGGCTCGAGGATTATTGAACCGTGCCGCCAGAGTCCTCAAGGTGTCTTCTTCTTTTGCCTGATAGATCCTCAAGCGGTCCGGCTGCGCATTCACCAGTCGCTCATCTGTAAGGCTGTCGAAGCTCTCGATAGACCGCTCAAAAATTGATGAAAACGCCCGAGTATCGGACGAAACTCCCACAATCTGCGTGATGCCGTCGCGAAATTCTATGAAACCGGCGACTGCGCCCGGATAACTCGCTACAACAGCCGCGTATCCGTGGATCCGCAGTTGTCGCGTACCTTCCGGCTTCAGCCCGCGCGCTGCAAGAAAGCGAATGTACTCGTTCGCTGTCGTGCCGCGCCGAACGTTGGCGGTGGTCAATTGCAGACGCGCCTTCTGTTGCGGTTCGGTTGCGATCACGGCCTCTTGCGTGTTGTCGATCCGCCATCCAACCGGAAACTCGATCTGAAAGCGGAGGTCCGGATGATAAAATCGTTCGCCCTCGGAAAACCCTTCACGTGGATTCGTTCCGAAGATCATTCCATCTAGAGATCTAAGAAATTCTTCGCGGTTCATCATCATGCGATCTTCGCTGAGCCCGAGCATCTCGATCCAGTGTTCCCCTTCGGTTCGTGTTGTCTGAACCCGTTCCGGCGGATCCGGATGGGTTGACAACCAGCCTGGAAGAGATTGCCGATCGCCGGCTGCCGAAAGCCGTCCGAGTACCTCAAAGAAATTGCTGACCTGGCGCGGATCGTAGGCCGAACGTGCGGCATACTCGATGCCAAGCCGATCCGCTTCCCGTTCGTCATCCCGGCTGAACCGGAGAAAGACCAGTCCAAGACCACTCTGCGCCATGTTGCCCAGCTGTCCCAGGACTGGAGACAGAGTTCCGCCAACACCGAGTCCAATTTGGGCGAACTCCTCGCGTGTGATCTGGCGTACGGAGTGTCTGGCCGTGACGTGACCCACTTCATGTCCCATCACGCCTGCCAGTTCGGCCTCATTGGCAAGGTAAGCGAGAATGCCCCGGGTTACATAGACGTACCCGCCCGGTATGGCAAACGCGTTCACCACAGGGGAGTCGACTACGACAAAATGCCACTCCAGATCCGGCCGATGCGACACCTTCGTAAGTTTGCGTCCGATCGTTTCAACGTAATTCTGCAAAGGCTTGCCTTCGGCGACACCATACTGCTGTCGCACTTGAGGATCCGATTCCCTCCCCATTGCGATTTCCTGCGCTTCCGACACAAGCACAATCTGCCGCCGTCCGGTAACTGGATTTCGAACGCAACCGAACGGGCTCCCGAAAAGACTGACGGTAATTACTGTGAGAATGAGTTTCTTCATCGTAGGCCTGCTGCTATTTTAGTCACATGCTCCCAATTGTCGTGATCGTTCTACTGGTTCTCTTCAACGGTATCTTCGTCATGGCTGAGATGGCCGTGGTCTCTTCCCGCAAACCGCGGCTTCAGCAGTTCGCAAACGAAGGCAACAGCGGAGCTCAAACCGCCCTCGAACTTGCAACCAGCCCGGATCGGTTTCTGGCGACGACACAGATCGGCATCACACTCATCGCTATTTTGACGGGAGCTCTCGGCGAACGTACTTTGACGGAGCGACTTTCGGTTCGGCTCGAGCAGTTTCCCCGGTTCGCCGAGTACAGTGAAAGCATGGCGTTCGTCGTAGTCGTCATCGCCATTACCTACGTCTCCCTGGTCTTTGGCGAACTCCTTCCAAAGCAGCTGGCGCTTCACAATCCGGAACGCTTCGCGGCAGCCATGTCGGGAGTGATGAATTTTTTGTCCAGATTGTGTGCCCCAGTGGTCTTGCTGATCAGCGGTTCGACGCGACTCGCGATCCGTATTCTTGGATTGAAGCCATCAATGGAGCCGCCGGTAACGGAAGAGGAAATCAAGGTCATGATGGAACAGGGCACCGAGGCGGGCGTTTTCGAGGAGGCGGAACACGACATCGTTAAGAGCATTTTCAAGCTGGGAGATCGTGGCGTCAGCGCCCTGATGAAACCACGCCGTGACGTCGTCTGGCTCGACGTCGATGACGCACCGCCGGAAAACCAAAAGAAATTGGCGTCCTCTCTGTATTCGCGATTCCCGGTTGCGCAGGGGAGCCTCGACAACGTGCTGGGAATCGTTCAAACGAAAGACCTGCTGACCCGGTGTCTCGCGGGATCGAAAATGGATCTCAAGGAAAACCTGCGTCCTCCCCTTTTCGTTCCCGAAGGTCTTCCAGCCCTGAGATTGCTGGAAATGTTCAAAAAGTCGCGGACGCATATGGCGTTGATCGTTGACGAATACGGCGGCGTCGAAGGGCTCGTCACATTGAATGACATTCTTGAAGATCTCGTCGGCGATGTGGCCTCCGTGGATATGCCGGAAGAACGCCAGGTCGTCACACGGCCGGACGGATCTCTCCTGATTGACGGAAAGCTTCAGATTGATGACCTCAAAGAGGTTCTGAAGATCTCCAAACTCCCCGACGACGAGACCGGCAGCTACCAGACCCTTGGTGGACTCGTCATGCTCCAGGTAGGACGCGTTCCCGTCACCGGCGACGCCTTTGAGCTGGAAGGCCACCGCTTCGAAGTCGTCGACATGGATGGCAAACGTGTGGATAAAGTCATGGTCTCGCCCGTGGCTGGCCCGTCTGGATTAGTCGAAGAAGATTAGCCACAAAAAGGCTCAGCGCAGCTACGCCGCAACCGAACAGGGGTAGTAACCTGAGACCACGGACGCAGCCGAAGTTCGTCATGAGATGAGAGGAGCGAATTCCCCGCCTAAGTTAGGCGGGGAATTATTCGCTCCCTCACAACATTTGCGTGTCAACTACTGCGAGTCTTACGTTTTGGTTGCGGCGTAGCCGCGCTAAGCCTTTTTGTGGCTAATCTTGTTCGTTTATGCCCGGGCCGCAGGCTGCAGCAATCCCACTTCTTCAATCACCTTTGCGAGCTTTTCGCGACTGGCCGCAGTTATCCGCACCAGCGGCAGACGGTAATTCTCTTCAATCAGTCCCATCATCGCCAGCGCCGCTTTAACGGGTATCGGATTGGATTCGACGAAATTGATGTTCATCAACGGGAGCAATTTGTAATGGAGTTCCTTTGCCTGAGGAAGGTTTCCGCCAAGCGCAGCATGGATCATTGCGCTCATCATCGCCGGCGCCTCGTTCGAAACGACGGAAACAATTCCATGGCCCCCGACGGCGATGACCGGCAACGCCATCGCGTCGTCGCCCGACAGGACGCTGAAATTCTGAGGGGCATCGCGAATGATATCCATGATCTGTCCGATGTTTCCGGAGGCCTCTTTCACCGCCACAATGTTTGGAATCTCCGCCAGCCGGAGCATGGTTTTAGCTTCGATGTTTCCGCCGGTCCTGCCGGGAACGTTGTAAACGATAATTGGAATGTTCTCGGCTTCGGCGATGCTCCTGAAGTGCTCGTAATAACCCTGTTGAGTCGGCTTATTGTAATAAGGACCGACAGAGAGCACGCCATCCGCGCCGAGTTTTCTGACGCGCCCGGCCATTTGAACAGCTTTCGCCGTCGAATTGCTGCCGGCGCCGACAATGATGGGCACACGGCCTTTTGCCTGCTCAATGACGATCCGCACCACTCGATCGGTCTCGTCGTCGTCGAGCGTCGCGCCTTCGCCAGTCGTACCGCACGGCAGCAGCATGTCCACACCGCCGGCGATTTGAAAATCGACGAAACTCCTGAGCGCTTGCTCATCGATCGAACCGTCCGCTTTGAACGGCGTGATCATCGCCGTTCCTGTTCCTTGAAATGACTTCCTGGTCATAGTCCCCCTACAAATCCACGTCGTCCATTGTATAAATGCCTTTTCGGCCCCGCAGCCATTGCGCAGCCGCCAGCGCGCCTAAAGCAAATCCCCGGCGCGTCTTGGCAACATGATTCAATTCGATGTAATCCGCTTCCGAATCGAAACCCACTGTGTGTGTACCGGGCGCCGTGCCAACACGCGTCGAAGAGACGTGCAGCATTTCAGGTTTGATTTTACCTTCCGGAGTTGTTGTGAGTATCGTTTCCTTTCGATCGATCCTGTCGATCAAAAGGCGCGCCAGCGTCAAAGCTGTTCCGCTCGGGCTGTCGACCTTCTGTCGATGATGGATCTCATGAATGTATGGATCGTAGTCCGCCGCGTGATTCATCAATTCGGCGGCTCGTTTGACGATCCGGAAGAAGTAATTCATACCGAGCGAAAAATTCGAGGAATACAACAGGCCCGATTCTTTCACCGCGCTGCGGAACTCGGGCAGATGCGCCTCCCAGCCCGTTGTGCCGACGACGATATCGCGTCTGGCCTCGATCGCAGCGCGAATGTTTTCGACGACTGCCGACGGAGTCGAAAATTCGATGCAGAGGTCCACATCCGCCAGAGCCTCTGGCCGCACCGGCCTGGTCGAATCGAAGGTCCGCACGATCGTCTCACCACGTTCGCGCGCAATGGAATCGATTTCACGACCCATTTTCCCGAAACCGATCAACGCGATTCTCATGTCAGTAGCCTTCGCACCAGCTGCTCGTAAAGTTCGATACCATCCAGCAGTTCACGTTTGCTTATCTTTTCTCCTGCGGTGTGCGCATCGAGAATGGATCCCGGACCGATCATCAGGCGCTTACCTGTATTGGGTAGATGAGGAGCATCGCTCCCGAACGAGACAATGGTCGTTTCAAAACCATCTACCACGTGCAAGAGCAACGCATCCGATGCACCGACGATCTCAATAGTAGCCCGATTGTCCACAATTCGCCGTAACCGGGCTTCAACATCGGTGCCAGGTTCAACGGTCCGGATCATGATCGAGGCAGTCGCCTGCGGCGGCACGATATTCGCAGCCTGTCCGCCCTGCAGAATACCGACGTTAAAAGTACCTTTGCCAAAGACCGGATCATTCCCCCAGTCGGCTGCTTCGCAGTCCTGCAGAACCTGGATCAGTTTCCTGATCGCGGAAACGCCATGTTCCGGGTAACCCGAATGCGCCGCACGTCCGGTCGCGCTGAGATTCACGATCAGTGTTCCTTTTTGTGCCCGCGCCAGCAGATTTTGAGTCGGCTCTCCGACGATCACGTACTCGGACTTCCATTGCAGCCTGTTCGCTGTTTTGGCACCGCTGCTGTCGGTTTCCTCGGCAATGAGAAACATGTAGCCGAAGTTCGTGATCCCGTCACGGCGCAGCCGGTCGCCCGCTTCGAGCATCGCCGCGATAATTCCCTTGGTATCACAGGCGCCACGGCCGTAGAGAAAATCGTCGTCTTCACGAATGGGAATTGTCGCCGGCGGAACGGTGTCGAGATGGGTGCAGAACATCACCCTGCCTTCGCCGGCAAATGCGAAAACGTTGAAACGGTCTCCCGTCACGGGTTGCCGTTCCACGCGATAGCCCAGGGAAGCGAGATGCGATGCGAGGAACTCACCGACCTCTCGTTCCGAACCGGTCACGGAAGGAATGGCCATCAATTGCCTGGTCAACTCAAATGGATTCATATGTCCGTTTCAAAGCTGCCGTCACTCGTTCACGTGAGAATTCACGTTCGTCGCATAGAAAACGTATGATGCCGTCCCAATCCGGCGCCGCGAAATCCGTCCGATAATCGTCTGTTACTTCCGGTTCTAAAAATATCCGCCGGATTTCGCCTATCTCTGGGCCAATGGCTTCCCGGATCTGGGCAGGCATGTTGTCAATAGATCCGAACTCGATCACCAGTTTCAATGCTTTTTTCGGCCCGATGCCCTTTATTCCGTCGCAAAAGTCGGTGCCAACCAGAATGGCGAGGTCCACTAACTGCGCGCGGGCGATGCCGTAGTGCTTCAGCAGCGCGTCAACGTCGATCAGTTCGGGCAAAATCGACCGGAACGTACCGTTGCTCGGCAGAAATTCTTTGCCGGAGACCGTCAGAAACCGCAGCAGTCGAGGTGCACCAAACAGCAGGCAATCATAATCTTTGCTTCCGGCGGCCCAGGCGTCGCCTCGCGCGGCAAGGTGTGAAGCTTGCGCCTCTCCTTCGGATGGCGCCTGAATGACCGGAAGGCCCATCAGTCGCAAGAGTTCGCGCGCTTCCTGCGCCATTTCCCGCGTCAGTCGTGACGTCATTGTCGCCTTCGAATAGGCTTTCGCCAGATCTCCAGCGGCGACCGCCTCCGCGTGTTCCGCCTCGTATCGTTCTTTGATGCTCCGGCGCCGTGCTATTTCCTCAAATTTGAGCGCCGGCGGTTTGCCATCGAAGACGAAAATCAGTTCCGGCTTGTAATCCGTCATCAAACGAGTCGTACGGTAAAACAAGCCCGACAGGTGAGAAGTAATCCGCCCTTTTGAATCGCGCAGCGGCGATCCGTCGCGCAGACGGATCAGGGCGAGGAACTGATACAACTCTCCATTGCCATCGATCGCGAGACGTTTTCCGCGTAAGTCTTCGAGAGCCAACGTTTGTTTGACGATGATCGGAGTGAGAAGAACACCCATCCGCCCTATTGTAGCGGCCATCCGTCCACCAACTAACTTGAAAGACCTGTAATCCACCACCGCCATGCCGCTGTAAGAGCCTGAAATAGCGCGATTCTTCACGCTTCGGGAGATGGCATCCCTCTTGCCATTTCGTGACGATATGGAAGGGTCGTTCACCAATTTCCGGTCGTTCAAGCCATACACGGTATTAGGCTTGTGGCTGCTGGTCGCATGGGTATTCTTTTCGATAGGCAAACAATGGATTGCGTTCACAGCGGCGGACAAACAGTTGACGGAATACGCAGACACTCTGGTCCGTGAGGGCGCGGTCCAGCGTCGTTCCGCCAGAGAGATTCGTACGCTGGTGATGATGAAGGTCGAGGAACTTTCGATTCCCGCGCAGAACGACCAGATCAGCGTGACCGGGCAGGGTGACACCTTACGAACAGTGATCACCTACGATGCGGAAATCAAAATTCCAGTCGTCGATCGGACGCTCTACCGAATGGAATTCAGCCACAACTTGCAAAGCGCACTCCCGCGATAGCGGCTATTCCTGCCATCACAGACAAACCTTTACAAGCCGCCACTCTGGGGCTCCCGTTCATTCTGTCTTGGACACGTATGGTCATAGACCGCGCCTACAATTGATCTGACTCCCTTTTGCCTTTGCCTTTTCACTCGCTCGCCTGTTAGCCTCCACAAGCGCGTAAGGTTCGCATTTGGCTTTGTAAATATGGCGCCACGAATATTGACCATCTCGATCCGCCCGGCTCAGGCGGCGACGATCGTAGATCTGGACGGAGCAATCGATCTCGGCAACTCCCCTGCCCTGCGCACTGCGCTATTCGATCAACTGCTACAGACACCAAGAATTGCCGTCAACATGAAGGGTATCCGCTACATCGATAGTTCCGGCATCGCAACACTGATCGAGGTCCTCAAAAAAACCCGGGACCTGAAAAAGGAGCTCGTCCTCTTTGGACTCGGTCCGGCGGTCTACGATGTTCTGAAGCTGACGCAACTCCTTCGCGTTTTCAATATCGTTGACAGCGAAGAAAGTGCGCTCGGAGAAACCTTACCGTAAAGATTCGCGATGGCTAACATTCCGAATAAAATTGCCGAACCTCTATCGAGCATCGGCAGCGCCGTCGAACGAGGTCTCGACTACCTCGGCGGAGTCGTTCAGCTCCTGGGCCGCGCCGGCCACGACGTATTCATATCGCCGCTGAAACGCAGTCTAAGTGTTCAACGGGCGTGCCATCAGGCAATGGTGGTGGGTGTCGCCGCTCTTCCGGTGATTTCGTTCATCACGTTTTTTATCGGCGTGATCATGGCCCTGCAGGGCGCATATGAGCTGAAGCGTTTCGGGGCGTTGCATCTGGTCGCGGACACTGTTGCCATTTCGATCACACGTGAACTGGGGCCGCTGGTGACGGCGATTGTCGTTATCGGTCGTTCCGGTTCCGCTTTCGCAGCTGAAATCGGCACCATGAAAGTGACCGAGGAACTGGACGCGCTCGAAACGATGGCGCTGCATCCCATCGCGTTCCTGGTCACGCCGAAGCTTCTGGCCATGCTCCTGATGATGCCCTGCCTGACGATATGGGCGGATTTCATGGGAGTCCTCGGCGGAAGCCTGTTTGGCGTTGCCGGCGCCGATTACACGTTCGGCACCTACTTCGCCGCCACTCGCGACTCTCTTTTTATGCGGGATATCGTTACGGGCCTGGTCAAGAGCATTGTGTTCGGACTGGTGATTACCGGCGTGGGCTGCCAGGAAGGATTTGCCACCGGCGCTGGTTCGGAAGAAGTCGGACGGGCGACAACGTCCGCAGTGGTGACGTCGATTTTTCTCGTCGTTCTCGTAGACCTTGTATTCACCGCAGTCTTTTATGTGACGGGTGGCGCATGATGTCGTCGACTGATACCGGCACGGATGGCCGGGATACTTCCGGCCCCGTCATTTCTGCCAAAGATCTTCGTGTGCAGTATGGGGAGCGCGAAATCCTTCACGGCATCAGTTTTGAGGTGCAGCCAAAAGAAACGATCGTCATTCTTGGAGGATCGGGTTCGGGAAAAAGCACGCTGCTCCGGACGATGGTTGGCCTGGAACGGCCGACCTCAGGAGCTATCTGCGTGCAGGGCACCGACCTCGCTCGCGCGTCGGCATCCGAGCTCGATGAGGTCCGGAAAAAGATCGGCCTTTCCTTTCAAGGCGGGGCACTGATCGGTTCGATGTCCGTGGGAGAAAACGTCGCTCTGCCGCTGCGCGAGCACACTCAACTGGAAGAGTCGACGATCGAGGTCATGGTGCGCATCAAGTTGCAGCAGGTCGGGCTGCTCAATTTCCAGCATTTCATGCCTTCGCAACTCAGCGGCGGTATGAAGAAGCGCGCCGCACTGGCCCGGGCAATGGCCATGGATCCTGAAATCTTGTTCTTCGATGAGCCTTCGGCGGGCCTCGACCCGATCATCGCCGCCGGTATCGACAACCTTATTTTGAATTTGAAGAGAGCTCTTTCTGTCACCATCGTGGTCGTCACGCATGAACTGGCCAGCGCGTTCCTGATCGCGGACCGGATCATCGTTCTCGATGGCGGCTACATTGTGGGGATAGCTCCCACAGAAGAACTGAAACGCAGCAACCATCCGCGCATCCGGCAGTTCTTGAATCGTGCGCCGGACAGCGAGGAAGGAACCGATGTGGACCACCTGCGGTTGCTCACGGACCGAATCTGATCGTAACTGTTTGAAGGTAGTCGATGTCAAGTGACCCTGGTTTGAGTATGGAACAGTCCCCGTCTAAGTCAGGCGGGGACTGCAGACAGGCTGCGCGCCACATCCATGCTTGTTATGGACAGCTCTGGTGCGATTTTGCGGTCATAGACCGCCCCTACAAGGAGGTGTGATGGCGCCAACCCGCGAGCGTGTGTGGGTCGGACTCTTCGTGATTATTGCTGCTGCCTTGCTGGCCGGCACCGCCGTCGCCATGTGGGGCGGGATCGGCAGAACCGGCGTCGCTCACCGTGTCTATTTCAAATTCAGTGGTGGCGTTCAAGCGGGAACAGCGGTTCGTTATGGCGGCTTCAGAGTCGGCAGCGTCCGGCGCGTTCAGATTGATCCCGCGGACTCGACTCGAATCGAGGTCGATTTCGTCGTGGACCCGGGCACTCCATTGAAAGCCGACAGCGTTGCGCGGCTCTCGAGTCTGGGTCCCTTGAGCGACTACTATGTCGAGATTTCGACCGGAAGCGAACGCTCAGCCCTGGCTCCCGGGGACAGCGTCCTCAATTCGGTTGAAAGCGTCGGACTTGCGCAGATGGGCGATACCATCCAGACTCTGATTCCTCAAGTTCAAGACACCCTGGGAAAGTTGACGCTCGATCTCGACGCTTTGCAAACGACGGTCGTGCGCGCAAACGACCTGCTGAACGATACCAATCGCTCCAACCTGGGACAGGCGCTCGCGCGCGCCAACGATTTGATGAACGACGGCAACCGTTCTCATCTCTCGGAATCGCTCAGCAACCTCGATCAAATGCTCAGCGCTTCCAGGCCTAAAGTCTCCGCCAGCCTGGCGAACATTAATGATGCAACGGCCCGCCTGGTTCCCTTGCTGGATGATGTCAGGAAAACTTCCGCCCGCGCCGATCAAATGCTTTCGAACCTGGATTCGGCTCTGACGGAGAACCGGCCAGATCTCCGGATTTCGGTCAACGAGTTGCGGCAAGTGCTCGCCACCTCGGCGACGACAGTCGATCAGCTTCAAAACATGATGAATCAGAACTCCGCCAACATTTATGAAATCCTGGAAAACATGCGTTTATCCGCCGCCAATATCCGCAGTCTCACCGAGGCGATCAAGAACAGTCCGTCCAGTCTGATCCGTGGTGTCAACGTCAAAGACCGCAATCCCGGAGGGCTGCGAAAGTGAAAACGGTCTGTCTGATCGCGACAATCTCAATAGTCCTGCTGTCGGGCTGCGCCAGCAGCAGGCCCGTCAAATACTATCGGATTGAAATTCCTGCGCCCGCGGCATCTCCCGCGGCCAATACGGCCTCGGGCGTGACTCTTCAAGTCGCGCCTATCGATTCTCCGCCAATCATGCGCGACGGCCGGATTCTCTATCAGGTCGGCGCGCATGAAGTCGGCGCCTACGAATATCACCGATGGGTCGAAACGCCCGATCGCATACTGCAGGACTCACTGGTCCGCATGCTCCGCTCGTCAGGCAAATATCAGGCCGTCGACACTCCGCGCAGCAGCGTCAGGCCGGATTACATCGTGCAAGGCAAGATCTATGAATTTGCCGAGATCGATAAGCCGGATATCTCTACGCGAGTATCGATGGAGATCGAGCTGCACGATGCCAGAACCAGCCGGACCGTCTGGTCCCGACACTACACGGGCGAGGAGCAAGTTGACGGCAAGAATATGCCTGACGTGGTGGATTCCCTGGACCGCAATCTACGCCGCGGGCTGAGTGAAATCGTGGCCGGGATCGAACAATACCTGGTCAGCGTTCCGGTCAGGCGGCCTTAACTGCCCACTGCAGGTGCGGTCTATGACCGCACTTTCCAGAACGGTCCAAAAAGCGGTTGCGGGGAGTAGAGGCGGGCAACTCCCCGCCTGAGTCAGGCGGGGACGCCCTCGCGCCGAATTCTTGCGAAGCCTAACCGCGAACCAGACGCTCAGCGTCTTCCAGGCTGTTCACAATACGAAATACGCCGATCAGTCCTGTCCGCGATAAGAGCCCGCGAACGCGCTCGACCGGATTCAGGATCACGACAGAACCTTCAGCCTTCGCAATCGATGCATGCACCCGTATCAGCTCGCCCCAGGCGGAGGAATCCAGATACGGAACGCCCGACAGGTCAATGACAAATCCGCGGATCCCGGATGCGATCGCCTGTTGAACCTGCTCTCGCAACACGAAAAGCGAATCCTCAAAAATCATCCTGCCGGTCACCTTCAAAATACCGAGGCCATCATTAGCGGTAGAAGTCACTTCCATGATCCTTAAGGCGTGAAATGATGCTGCAAACTATCATGCGAATATAAATTTCTTCAGGATTCCGCATGTTTTTGGCATCCTTCCGGTATCCATCGGGAGGATGCGTTGAAAATCAAATCGGTCTATATCTCTGCCGTGCTTCTGTTCGCGACGGGTCTGCCCTTGATTGCGCATCATTCGTTCTCTGCCGAATTCGACGAGAACAAGCCGGTCAACGTGACTGGCGTCGTGAAGAAAGTGGAATGGCAGAATCCGCACATCTGGTTCTATGTCGATGTCAAAGACCAGGCCGGAAAACTAACGACATGGGGCTTTTCGGGAGGCCCTCCGGGCATGTTGCAACGCCGGGGCATTACAAGAGATGTCCTGAAAGTCGGAGACATCATCAAAGTCACCGGATTCCGCGCCAAAGACGGATCCAATAACGCCTCGGGAGGCAACGTCACTTTTGCCGATGGGCGACAGGTCTTTGCCGGCGCTGCAGAAGACGTGGTTCCCAAACAATAGAGGATTCCCGATGAAGCGACTTGCTCTGTTCCTAATGCTGCTCGCGCCCGCGTTAGCCTCCGCCCAGTCGATCCCCCGCACGGCGGACGGAAAACCCGATTTCACCGGAGTATGGGCCGGTCCCGGATTCACTCATCGGGTGGGCCGGGACGATACCGACAGTCCGCGCGTGACCACATACGACACCGCGAAAATGAGTCCTTTTAAACCAGGGGGACAGGCACTGATGGATCGTAAAGCGACGGGCAATCCGGTCGTGGACGATCCGACCGCCTCGTGTCTGCCGAACGGCCTGACACGACAGATCCTGTCCCCGTATGCACAGCAATGGATTCAGACCCCTGGAACGCTGGCGGTTCTCTACGAGTACATGCATTTTTTTCGAGTGATTTCCCTCGATGGCCGCCCGCATCCGAAGGACGTCGAAGCAACCTGGATGGGCGACTCCGTCGGCAAGTGGGAAGGCGACACGCTGGTTATCGACACCGTCGGGTTGAAGGAATGGATGCTCGACGCAACCCACGATTCTCACCCCGACCTGCTGCGGATGCACAGCGACCAATTGCATTTCGTCGAACGTCTTCGGTTTATCGATCCGACAACGGTCGCTTACACGACCACGATCGATGATCCCGGGATCTTCACGGCACCCTGGACTCAGGAATTTCAGATGAAGCTGCATCCCACATGGAAAATTCTCGAATTCGTCTGCGAAGAAAACAATCGCTGTATGTACGGACAGTGCAGAACGTCCGACGCGCAGAAGCCATAACCGCAGGCGCGTTCTTTGGAGGTGTGAATGAATAGGCCCGTAGGGCCGTTAGAAGCTAGCCCCGGCCGCAGGCCGGGGCTGACGTATGCGTCGTGATACCAGCCCCGGAGGGGCGTAAGATTAGTCGCATCAATTTTTCGGCCTACGGGGGCTCGATCGTTTGCTGGTTTGCTCCCTGGCCTGGCGGCCGGGGCTATATTCCAACGGGCCTCCGGCGCTATTAAGTCACACCTTCTATGACTGCGCCTGCTAAGGAGAATCGCCATGAAGATCGGTACGCTACTCACACTCGGCATCGTCATCCTGCTGACCGCGATTCTCTATAGCGCGCCGCAGGCCGTACCACCCTTCGTTCCGGTCACCGACAGCATGCTCGAAAAACCGGATCCTGGCGACTGGTTGATGTGGCGGCGCACACTCGACGGCTGGGGCTACAGCCCATTGAACGAGATCGATAAGAAGAATGTCGGACAGTTGAAGCTCGTCTGGAAACGGGACATGACCGCCGGAGTTCAGGAAGCAACGCCCCTGGTCTACAAAGGCACGATGTATCTGCCGAATCCCGCCGACGTGACTCAGGCCATCAATGGAGCGACCGGAGAACTTTTATGGGAATACCACCGTCCGCTCCCGGACGATCTCAGCCAATACATCTCGGGATCGCCGCTCAAGAACCGGAACTTCGCAATCTACGACGACAAAATCATCGACCTCGGCGCCGATGATTTCGTTTACGCCCTCGATGCCCGCAGCGGCAAGCCGGCCTGGAGTACGCGCATTCAAGATTATCGCGAACTGCCGGCCATACAGGGTTCCGGTCCGCTCATTGCCAAAGGCAAGATTTTCTCCGGCCGCGCCTGTGACTACCGGTATTCCGGCGAAGGATGCGTCATCACCGCCCACGACGCAAAGACCGGCAAAGAACTCTGGCGCTTTCACACGATCCCCAAGCCAGGGGAACCCGGCGATGAGACCTGGGGCGGTGTCCCTCCCGAGCTTCGTCACCATGTTGGAGCGTGGATGCCGCCGAGTTTCGATCCCGCACTGAACACCCTCTACATCGGAACATCGGTAACTTCCCCCGCCCCGAAGTTCCTGCTGGCCGGCAATGATAAACAATACCTGTACCATAACTCGACGCTTGCTCTGGATGCCGATACCGGCAAGCTGAAGTGGTATTACCAGCACGTCGTCGATCACTGGGATCTGGATCATCCCTTTGAACGTATTCTCGTCGACACGGCCGTTGCTCCCGATCCGGCTGAAGTCGCCTGGATCAATCCCCGCATCGTCAAAGGCGAGCGGCGCAAAGTCGTGACAGGCATCCCTGGAAAGACTGGCATCATCTACACACTCGACCGTCAGACCGGCGAATTCCTCTGGGCGAGGTCTACGAATTTTCAAAACGTCGTCAGCAGGATCGACGGAGCCACCGGGGCCGTAACGGTGAATCCTGCGTCAACGTTTACGAAAGCCAACGAGGAGCATCTGATCTGCCCGACAACCAATGGCGGCAAAAACTGGCCGGCGGGCGCATACAGCCCGCTGAACAATGCGATCTTCATGCCGGTGCAGAACACATGCGCCGTGGAATCTCCGACGGCCGACAAGATCACCACGCCACCATCGTCGGCGTACATGATCCGAAGTCAGCAACAGCAACTGGCGCCCGGCGCCGACAGCGTCGGAACGATTCATGCCGTTTCCGTCGAAACGGGTAAGACGTTATGGAAGTTCAACAGCCGGTCCGGCGTCCTGCCTTTGATGGCGACCGGCGGCGGCCTGGTATTCGGTGGTGACGTCAACGGCAATCTCCGTGCTTTCGACCAGGATACCGGCAAGGTACTCTGGGAAATCAACCTCGGCTCGCCGGTCGATGGATTCCCTGTTACCTACAACGTCAACGGGAAACAATATGTCGCTGTGAGTACGGGAACCTCATTGGTCAGTTCCGGTGTGAGCCGCCTCGCGCCGGAATTGAAACAAGGCAGCGAGAACAGGATTTATGTGTTTGCCTTGCCGCCAAAATGAATAAGCCACGGATTGAACGGATTAAACGGATTGAATCCGTTTAATCCGTTCAATCCGTGGCTTATTAAAGGAGCTGTCGCATGAATTACCTGAGTGTCATTACGGTCTGCGGTGTTCTATTCACCTGGGCACAATCGTCTCCGAGTAAAACCACTCCGCTGATTGTGGGAGCCTGGAAGCTCAATACGGAAAAATCAAACTTGCCGCCCTTCCCGCCCGGTTTTTTTGAATTCAGACAATACAAGATTCGCGATGACGGATACCTTGTTGGTCTACTTGTGACCTCAAATGCGCGCGGCTATCACTATCTGCAATTCACGGCAAAGAGTGATGGGAAAGACTACCCGGAATACACCGACGATCTGCTGGCAGACCTGATCGCCGCAGATAAGCAGACGACTCGCACGTACGCTGAGACGATCGTTGACGATTACGTCACAGAATGGACCGATAAAGTAAACGGCAGGGTCACCGGGCACGGAAAGAAGATCGTCTCCAAAGACCGGAATACCTTGACCGTCACCGTTGAAGGAACCCGGCCCCAGACCATTATTTATGACCGCGTCCTGACGGAAGCGGCGCCGACTGGCCGACGATAGAGAGAGCTGCACCTATAGCGGTTCAGATCGCGGAAGTCGCTCCCTGACTGCCAAAGTCGCTCCCTGATTGCTAAAGTCGTTCTCTGATCGCCAAAGTCGTTCCCTGATCGCCAAAATCGTTCCCTGATTGCCAAAGTCGTTCCCTGATCGCCAAAGTCGTTCCCTGATTGCCAAAGTCGTTCCCTGATCGCCAAAGTCGTTCCCTGATCGCCAAAGTCGTTCCCTGATCGCCAAAGTCGTTCCCTGATCGCCAAAGTCGTTCCCTGATCGCCAAAGTCGTTCCCTGATCGCCAAAGTCGTTCCCTGATCTGCCAAAGTCGTTCCCTGATCGCCAAAGTCGTTCCCTGATTGCCAAAGTCGTTCCCTGATTGCCAAAGTCGTTCCCTGATTGCCAAAGTCGTTCCCTGATTGCCAAAGTCGTTCCCTGATCGCCAGAGTCGTTCCCTGATCGCCAAAGTCGTTCCCTGATCGCCAAAGTCGTTCCCTGATTGCCAAAGTCACTCCCTATTTGCCAAAGTCATTCCCTGGTTTGCAGCTGCAACAGACCTGCCCGAAAAACTTTTGGCCAGCGTAACCGGTTGGGTTCCAACGGGATGTGACTTTTCGGAAAAAATCTTCATTTTCGACTTCCGGTTTCTCCTCTGCCGCCGGTTTTACATAGAGAGCGAGGCGAGAGATGCGTCGGCAATGGCCGCCGCGGATCTTCCCAAAACCATTAACCATTAACAAAGGAGGTGGCACACTATGCCAAACACAGTTCATCTCAAAGCGTTGGTCAGTTTTTTTAAGCTGTCCGACCTCGATGTCGTCAAAAACGGCATCTCTGTTCAAAACAATCTGACCGGTAATTCGAAATTCGCGAATGCGCCGGTCGACCTGGCGGTCCTGAAGACCGATCTCGATTCGCTGACGGCGCTCATTGCCGAAGCGGCCGATGGAAGTAAGAAGGTTATCGCCAGGAAAAACCAGCAACGTGAAGTCGTGATCGGAATGTTGCGGATGCTCGCGCGTTACGTCGAAGTCGCTTCTCAGGGCGACCCGGCGGCGTTCGAGACGAGCGGATTCCAACTCGCTTCGAGGACGAGGGCGCAAGCGACGCCATTGTCCGAGAAGATCCGCAAAATCGATCGCGGCTCTAATAGTGGGCAAGTTCTCGTATGGCTCCAGCCTGTTCGTCAGGCGGGCAGCTACGAACTCCACTATGGGCCGGCCGTCAACGGCGGCGCACCCACCACCTGGACAACGCAAGGCGTTCTGATGGTGAAGTCGCCGATTGTTCTGACGGGCCTGATGCCGGGCGTGACCTATTTTTTCCAGGCGCGCGCTCTGCTGAAGGACGGTTACACGGACTGGAGCGACCCGGTTACGTTCATCTGCACGTAGCTGAGTAAAGAATGCGGCAATCGAGACGCGAAACTCTGAGGTCTCGATTGCCGCATTTGACTCACCTTTTAGAATGAACAAATCAACCTTAATGGATACACCCGAAAAGCCGCCGATCGTCATTCCGCCGCTGACGTCGTGCACTGAGAACGGCGAGCCGTATAGCCGCCGCGAAGAAGTCGAGGCCGAACTTCTGTCGGTATTGCCGCGGGCTCCGGCGGAATGGATAAAGACCATGCGCCGACTCAAAAGCGAATCTCTCGTCTTTTTGTTCCGGTATATCCGCCGCCAGAACGATGACGTTGCCGGCCGGCTGCAGGCGGAACTCAACGTCCGGACGATGCGGACGGGCAGGAGATGGATCTACGGCATCTACAAAGAAGGCACCGAATTTATTCTGTCCGAGGTCGAGGCGGAAATCGCTGCGCTTCTTTTGGCGGAAGTACCGTCGCGCCAGAGCGAGTATCTGGAGATGGGATTCGGTCAGGCCATCTATCGCCACACGAAGAACGCCGTCGAACGTTTCCTCAATACGCCGTTCGCCCACCAGGCCAACCTCGCGCAAGAGGGCCATGACGAGAACGACGGGGATGAGATCGAGCGCCCTATGGAACAGATCCCAGACGGCGGCGCAGTAACCGAAACCGAAGTGCTCTGGGCCGATTGGGTCCAGAAAACCCTGAGGTTTGTCACGCATCCTAAACATCGCGAGGCCATCGTCCTTCGCTACCTGCGAGGATGGCCGCTGACCGATAAAGATCCTGAGCAATCGTGCTTGACGCGGCACTTCAAGGTCAGCGCGCGGCAGATCCAGACCTGGATCGACATTGCGCTGAAGCAAATGAGAGACGGAATTATTGGAGAAGGATATGACACAGCAAGATCCCGCTTTTAGCGAAATACTGGCTGCCCTGAGGGCGGAGGAAACCGAGCCGACCTATTCCGCGCTCTCGCGCTGGCAGAAGCGGTATCCGCAATTTCGCGACGACCTGGAAGACTATTTTGCAAACTGGGCGACGACTTTCGCCGCCGATTTGAAGCTGGACGACCGTGAAACGAAGGATGGTCCGAATGAACGCTGGCTCGCGGATTTCGGCGTGGCCTACGCAATGCAGATCATGCGGCGGCAGCAGGCCGGCATTCCGGATAACCGGATTGAGCCGCTGACGGATTTCGAACAACTCGTCCTTACCGCCATCAGCGTGCAGCGTACGCCGCGGTGGCGCTACCTCGATCGGATTGCAGATACCGTCCGGGAGTTGTCGAATCATCACCACCTGCGGAGTTCTGTCCTCGAGACACTCAAGACCCTGGAAGGACGGTTCCTCGTCTTCTCGTGGTCGCCCAATCCAGTCAAGCATCCCGATGAATCCGGCAAGACGTATTTCTTTCTATCCTCGATCGGCGAAGCCTCACTGAAGAAGGCCAGGACCGCGTCGCGCAGAAAGGCTTAACGTCGACGTCTTTGTGTAACAAGGCTGTAAGTTTTAGTTTTTTAACTCGATTTGCGGACGGAGACGACAAAATCCTTGAGTTGGTTGTAGTCCAGTTTTGGCGACAAGCGGATCTAGTGTTTGTCGAAGTTGATTTTTCGGCAGGATGTCGAAATGGGGAAAGTCCCCGCCTGAGTCAGGCGGGGATTCGCTCCCTCACAACATTTGCGTGTCAACTACTGCGAGTCTTATGTTTCGGTTGCGTGGTTCTTCCCCTTCTGTTAATCGCCGCCGACCGCGAGCGAGCCTTCAATGCACGTCACGGCATGGCCACCGAGCCAGATCGCACCGTCGTCCCCAAACTGGACGTCTACCCGACCGTCGCGTTGCAGGCATCGGCCCTGGCTGGCAGTATACGATTTCCTATCGAGGAGTTTGTCGCGCTGAATCAGAGCGGCGACGCAGCCATTCCCGCTGCCACAGACCGGATCTTCGGTAACGCCGTCCATCGGCGCGAAGGAGCGCACCTCTATCGCACTCGACTCGTCGTCACTATAGAACCCGAAAACATTCAAGCCCATGCGGCGGATACCCGCAAGCGCACCGATCGCGGCCATGTCCGGCTTCAGACCTGTCACCGCTTCTCCGTTGCGCAGTTGCAAAGTGAGCCACACCGGACCGACATCGATAATCGCCGAGCGCTCAACTGCGGTCGTCGGGATACCCAGTGCCGCGGCTGCCCCTTCAAGCTGTCTCGCATCCGGGAGTGTGAACATGGCGGCGGCAAGCGAAAGAACAAACGATCGCCATCGATTCGCAACTCGACAAGCCCTTTGTTGCACTCCTGCAGCAGGAAACCGGTCCGTCTCGGAACGTATCCGCTATGCAACAGCGCATGTGCCGAGCCGACAGTCGGATGACCCGCGAACGGCAGCTCGGACCGGGGCGTAAAGATCCGCAGGCGATAGTCTGCGGCGCTGTCCGCTGGTTGCGTAATAAAGGTCGTCTCAGAAAGATTCGTCCAGTTCGCGATCGTTTGCATCTGTGTCGTCGAAAGTCCGGCACCATCAAGAACGACGGCTACAGGATTCCCCATAAACGGGACTTTAGTGAAAACGTCCACCTGCTGAAACGGAATGCGCTTCTTCATATAACGACCTCCACATAAAGCGATATGTTACGGAAGCTTGTCGGGACGTAACAGAGTCAGCTGATCAGAATCGCGAAGGATACAGTAGAAATTCAGGTCGGACAGACGCATGTCAGACGGCGTGAAGGGCCGATCCGTAAAACTCCGGCGTTGGCGGTGAAGACCATCGGAGGAAGCCGCTCTCCCAAAAGTGCTCACCGCATTCTTCGCACTGGGAGAGCACGCCCAGTGGTACCTCTGAAACCGTCCGCCAACCGCTTTAGTTCACATCGATTTCGACCGCGTATCGAAAAACAGTTGATAAAGCCTTTGCGTTTCCGAAACGGAATCCCGTTTGCAGTGCAGAGCGCCAGCGTTCGACGCATTTCGCGTAGACGTATTTGTAAATGCTGCTTGTAATGAAAGCGCTCGAATGGACAGCGCCGGGAAAGACAATGTGTCGAATGGTGAAGGTCAGGCTGAACCACAGAAACCCGGTGAAGCCGCTCACGCCGGGACTATGCCTTCTTCCGGCTCGCCGAACCGCCGAAAGCGTCACCGGTGGGGATGGATTTGTGCCGCGGCGCTTGCCCTACTCGGAATTCTTCTGGTCCTGCATAACGAAAAGTCAAGGGATGTGAAGACGACAGAAGCCGCCGCAAAACCTCCGGCTGCGGCAGTCACGGTGGGGCAGTCGAAAACGGGAGACATCAACATTTATATCAACGCGCTGGGAACCGTAACGCCGGTTTATACGGTCACTGTTTACAGTCAGATCACAGGCAAGGTGACCACCGTTCATTACAAAGAGGGTGAACTTGTGAAGGCGGGCGATCCACTGGTGGATATCGATCCGCAACCCTATCAGGCCACGCTGGCGCAAGCCGAGGGGACACTGGATCATGACCAGAGTGTACTGGAACAGGCTCGTATCGACCTGGCGCGTTACGAGGCTGCCTGGGCGCGTAACGCAATCGCAAGGCAGCAGCTAGAGGACCAGATACAGGCCGTTCGGCAGGCTGAAGGCAGCGTTAAAGCGGATCAGGGGGCCGTGGCATTTGACCGCGTGCAGTTAAGCTATTGCCACATCGTCTCTCCGATCACCGGCAGAGTCGGGCTGCGGCTGGTCGATCCCGGGAACACAGTTTTTTCGGGCAACAGCTCCACACTGGTCGTCATCACTCAGTTGCAGCCAATCACTGTTGTATTCAATGTTTCGGAGGATGATCTCTCGCAGATCCAGACACAGTTGAGCGCCGGCCGAACCTTGAAAGTCGACGCATACGGCCGTGCAAACGTTAATCAGATCGAGACCGGGCAACTGACATCTTTCGACAATCAGGTGGACACCACCACCGGAACGGTGAAATTCCGTGCGGCATTTCCCAACGCCAAGTTTTCGCTTTTTCCGAATCAGTTCGTAAATGCTCGCCTTCTGCTGCGAACCCTGCACAAGGCGACGCTGGTTCCGACGGCGAGCGTGCAGCACAACGGTACGAATGCTTTTGTTTATGTCGTGCAGCCCGATAATACCGTCAGCGTCCAGCAGGTCACGACCGTCACCGGCAATGAGCAGGTCACTGCGGTTGACGGACTGACTGCAGGACTCGTTGTGGTGACCAGCGGCTTCGACCGTCTCGAGAATGGCGCCACCGTGACCATTCGCGGCGAACCCGACCAGAACGCCTTGAGCGTCAAGCCTTCTCCATGAATCCGTCACAAGTGTTCATTCTTCGCCCGGTGGCGACCGCGCTGCTGATGGCCGCAGTCTTTTTAGCCGGCGCAGTCGCGTTCTTCCAGCTTCCCGTCTCGGCCCTGCCCGAAGTGGACTATCCGACGATCCAGGTGCTGACTTTTTATCCGGGCGCGAGCCCGGACGTCGTCGCTTCCGGCGTCACCGCACCTCTGGAACGCCAATTCGGTCAGGTTGCCGGACTGAGCCAGATGACGTCAACCAGCGCCGGCGGCGTTTCGGTCATCGTGATGCAGTTTCAACTCAGCCTCAATATCGACGTCGCGGAGCAGGAGGTGCAGGCGGCAATCAATGCGGCCCAGAGTTATCTTCCGGCCAACCTGCCGACTCCGCCCATTTACAGCAAATCGAATCCAGCCGATGCTCCGGTCCTGACGCTGGCGCTGACGTCCAGTGAGACGTCGCTCTCTGCAGTCGAAGATCTGGCAGATACCCGCCTTGCACCAAAAATCTCGCAGATCTCGGGGGTGGGCCTCGTCACTATTTCGGGCGGCCAGAAGCCGGCGATACGAATTCAGGCCAATCCTACCTCTCTGGCCTCTTATGGGATCAATCTCGAGGACCTGCGGAGTGCGCTGATCGGCAACAGTCTGAATTCCGCGAAAGGCAATTTCGACGGGCCGTCGCAGGGCTACACGATCAATGCAAACGATCAACTTTTAAACAGTGACGACTATAAATCCGTAGTTGTTGCATACCGCAATGGCTCACCAGTCATGCTCACGGAAGTCGCACGCGTCATGGCCGGAGTCGAAAACGCGAAGCTTGCAGCATGGGTGAACGATACACCGGCTGTAATTCTGAATATCCAGCGGCAACCCGGAGCGAACACGATCCAGGTGGTCGAAAACATCGAGAAACTTCTCCCTCAATTGGTGACGACACTTCCAAGGTCCGTTCACGTTCAGGTCGTCACCGATCGCACAACCGTGATTCGCGCCTCCGTAAAAGATGTTGAGTTCTCGCTGATGCTGACGATCGCACTGGTCGTCATGGTCATTTTCCTGTTTCTGCGAAGCGTGTCCGCTACGATCATTGCGAGCGTCGCCGTTCCCCTCTCTCTGGTTGGAACTTTCGGCGTGATGTATCTGGCCGGCTACAGTCTGAATAACCTCTCCATGATGGCGCTGACGATATCGACTGGATTCGTCGTCGATGACGCGATTGTGATGATCGAGAATATCTCGCGCTATATCGAGGA
Source organism: uncultured Acidobacteriota bacterium (assembly GCA_963738025.1). Lineage (GTDB taxonomy): Bacteria > Acidobacteriota > Terriglobia > 20CM-2-55-15 > 20CM-2-55-15 > 20CM-2-55-15. Next base: position 548,698 of record CAVTWA010000011.1, read on the forward strand.
AAGAGAACAGCCGATGGAGTCCGCGTTGAAAGGCGCCGAACAGATCGGATTCACGATTCTCTCTTTGACGGTGTCGCTGATTGCTGTGTTAATCCCGCTCCTGTTTATGGGCGATGTCGCAGGCCGCCTCTTTCGTCAGTTCGCCGTGACGCTGGCCGTGACCATCATCTTGTCGGCGTTCGTCTCCCTGACTCTGACACCGATGATGTCGGCGCGCCTCCTGCGTTACCTGCCTCCCGAACGGCAGGGCCGCTTCTATAGTGTTTCGGAACGGGCATTCGAGAAGATCATCGCATTCTACGGCCGCACCCTGAGATTTGTGCTTCGCCATCAGACCGTGACTCTTCTGATTGCCGTTGCAACCTTCATACTGACGGTTGTTCTTTACCTGGTCGTGCCGAAAGGATTCTTTCCAACCCAGGACACCGGGATCATTCAGGGCATTTCCCAGGCATCCGCGGTTACGTCTTTCAGTGCGATGACGGCGCAGCAGCAGGCACTGAGCAGAGTCCTGCTGGCGGACCCGGCCGTCGCCAGCATCTCCTCATTCATCGGAGCGGATGGAATCAACACGACCTTGAACAGCGGCCGAATCCAGATCAACCTCAAACCGATGGAGCAGCGTAAGGTCACGGCGGCCCAGGTGATTGCGCGGCTGGAGCCAAAGCTCGCGCAGGTGCCCGGCATCCGGCTTTATATGCAGCCGGTGCAGGATCTCACAGTGGACGACCGGGCAAGCCGCACACAATATCAATACACACTCGAGGATCCGAATCAGACCGAATTGAATGCGGTGGCTCACGACTTTGTCGCCAGGCTCCGCGAACGCCCGGAACTCGCCGACGTCGTCACGGACCAGCAGCTGGGAGGCCTCTCAGAATTTCTGATGATTGACCGCGCTTCGGCTTCACGCTTCGGTGTCACTCCGGCGGCGATCGACAACACCCTCTACGACGCATTCGGACAGCGCCAGATCAACACGCTCTACACGCAGTTAAACCAATATCACGTGGTGCTGGAAGCCGATCCTCAGTTTCAGAAAAATCCGAAGAAACTGAATGATATCTACATTCAGTCGACGTCGATTAACGCGGCTCCCGCGGCAGCGGCATCCAACACGGCCGGTTCGTCTTCCGGGGCGGGATCCGGTGCCGTTGCGAATCCGGGAAACGCGTTGCTCAGCGCTTCGACCGCGTCTGCGCTTGTCGCGCCGGCGGCTGCTACGTCGCCGCTTGCTTACTTGAATGTCAACGCTCTCACGCCCTCTCTGAACATCAATAAGACGTCCGCACTTTCACAAGCTTCGGTTGCCTCAACAAACGCGACGGTCCTCTCGACCGTCAGCTCGAACACACCAATCTCGTCCAGCGCAACGACATCGCTGAACGGAACCTCGCGGCCGGCGGCCGCCAACGCGGCATCGCAGTCTTCGGCGACCGGGGCGCCGGCCTCCAGCGTAACCCTGACGTCATCTTCACCGGTTCCACTGAGTGCCGTTGCCCACTTCGAAACCCAGAGCCAGGCGCTATCGATCAACCGCCAGGGTCAGTTTCCTGCCGTGACGATATCGTTCAACCTGGCGGGTCACTATTCGCTCGGCGCGGCGATCGATGCGATTAACAAAGTCATCGAGCAGGCGAAATTCCCGCCAAGCATCCTGGCCAACTACCAGGGCACGGCCGCGGCTTTCGCCGGGTCGCTGACAAATGAGGGCTTTCTGATTCTAGCTGCCCTGGTGACGGTGTACATCGTACTGGGCGTCCTGTACGAAAGCTTCATTCACCCGATCACGATTCTCTCCACACTGCCGTCCGCCGGCGTCGGAGCGCTTCTTGCCCTGATGCTTTTCCACCTCGATCTCGACATCGTGGCCATCATCGGCATCATTCTTCTCATCGGGATCGTGAAGAAGAACGGGATCATGATGGTCGATTTTGCTCTCGAAGCCGAGCGACTGGAGCATAAGAGCGCGACGGATGCGATCTATCAGGCGAGCCTGCTGCGGTTCCGTCCAATCATGATGACAACGATGGCGGCGCTGCTGGGCGGCATCCCGCTGGCATTCGGCAGCGGCATCGGCTCAGAACTTCGCAAACCACTGGGTGTCGCCATGGTTGGAGGCCTCCTCTTCAGTCAGGTGCTTACGCTGTACACCACGCCCGTGATCTATGTCTTCTTCGACAATATCGGAACACGACTCTCGCGCCGGCGCCGCAACGGGACGCGTGAGGAATCGAGGGAGTCGTGAACCCGTCAGCGCTCTTCATCAGACGGCCGGTAGCTACCACCCTTCTGACAATAGCAGTCGCGCTTGCCGGCGCGATCGCCTTCAGCGTTCTGCCGGTCTCCCCGCTTCCTCAAGTCGATTTCCCGACGATTACGGTAGCTGCCACGCTTCCTGGAGCGAGTCCGGATATCATGGCTTCATCCGTCGCCACACCTCTCGAGCGCCAGTTCGGACACATCGCAGGAATCGCCGAGATGACGTCCACGAGCACTCTCGGGACGACCAGCATCACTTTGCAATTTGATCTCAATCGGGATATTAATGGAGCCGCGCGCGATGTGGAGGCCGGTATTAATGCGGCGCGCACGTATCTTCCCGCGAACCTTCCCTCCAACCCGACCTATCGAAAAGTGAATCCAGCCGATTCGCCCATCCTGCTGCTGGGCCTCCAGTCGGATATCTACGATATTTCAGCTCTCTACGACGAAGCGTCAACCGTCATCTCCCAGCGTATTTCGCAGATCTCGGGTGTCGGCCAGGTCCTGGTGGTCGGAGCTTCTTTACCAGCCGTGCGCATCGAGTTGAATCCGAATCAACTCTCGTCTTACGGCATTGGCTTGCCGGTGGTGCAGCGAATCGTCGCAGGCCAGAATTCGAACTCCGCGAAAGGGCAGCTTGAGAACGGAGAAGTCACTGCCGACATTCTTGCCAACGACCAGATATCGAAGGCCGCCGACTATAAACCGCTGGTCATCGGCTACTACAACGGCGGAGTCGTCCGGCTACAGGATGTAGCCGACGTGGTCGATTCTCAACAGACCGTCCGTCAGGCTGGATTCCTGAATGGAAAGCCTTCGGTGGACATGCTCATCTTCCGCCAGCCCGGCGCCAACATCATTAAAACCGTGGACGCCGTGCAACGGGCAATCCCGTCCCTCCAGGCCACAATTCCGCGTGGCCAGCACCTGGTGACGATAGTCGACCGGACGCTGACGATTCGCGCTTCGGTAGCCGATATCGAACTGACGCTGATGATCTCTGTGATTCTGGTCATTCTCGTGGTCTTCCTGTTTCTGCGGAATGTACGGACCACCGTGATTCCAGCTGTGGCTGTCCCCGTCTCGCTCATCGGCACATGCGGAGTGATGTACCTGTGCGGTTACTCAATCGACAATCTGTCGTTGATGGCTCTCGCCATCGCCAGCGGCTTCGTTGTAGACGACGCGATCGTCGTCATGGAAAACGTGGCGCGGCACCTGGAACACGGGATGACACCGGCCGGCGCAGCCCTGCTGGGTGCACAGGAGATCGGTTTCACGGTGTTTTCCATCAGCATTTCCTTGATCGCCGTGTTCATCCCCATTCTGCTGATGGGAGGAATTATCGGCCGGCTATTCCGGGAGTTTGCGGTCACTTTGTCCGCCGCGATCCTTGTGTCGATGGTCATTTCACTGACGACCACGCCCATGATGTGTTCCCGTATCCTGATTCCCGAAAAGGATGTCCGGCACGGCAGAGTGTACACATGGAGCGAGCGCAACTTCGCGTATGTGCTCCGCCTCTACGAGCGGAGTCTCAATTGGGTTCTGGATCATCCGGCGCTGCTGTTAATCATTTTTCTGGGCACGTTGGCCCTGAACGTCTTTCTCATCACGAAAGTGCCGAAGGGTTTCTTTCCGCAGCAGGACACCGGCGTAATGATGGGTGGAATGCAGGGTCCGCAGGACACGTCCTTCACTGCAATGCGTGATGCCGCTCAGCATGCCGTTGAGATTGTCAAAAGGGATCCTGGCGTTGAAAACGTGATGGGATTTACTGGAGGCCAGGGTGCAACCAACAGCGGCTTCATGTTCGCCTCCCTGAAACCACTGAATCAGCGTGCCGGTGTCGAAGCGATTCTCAATCGCCTTCGGCCAAAGCTCGCGCAGGTTTCCGGCGCAGCCACTTTCTTACAGCCCGTCCAGGATATTCGCATGGGCGGACGGCAATCGAGCGCCCAGTACCAGTACACGCTACAGGCCGAGACTACCAGGGATCTGCAAAAATACGGTCCGCTCCTGCTCGCCCAAATGAAGAGCGCACGCGGTTTTGAGGACGTCAGTACGGACCAGCAGGACCGCGGCCTTCAAGCGCTGCTTACTTTCGATCGCCCGACCGCAGCGCGGCTGGGCATAACGGCTCAGGTGCTCGACAACACTCTTTATAATGCGTTCGGCCAGGCGGAAATCTCGACGATTTTCACGCCGTTGAACCAGTATTACGTCGTGATGGAAGTTGCTCCGGCTTACTGGCAGTCACCGGAGGCCTTGAAGTCCACCTACATCATCCCTCATCCTGGCGGTGGAGCCGTGCCGCTCCGCTCCGTAGCGAATTACGCTCCTTCGACAGCGCCCCTCGCCGTGAACCATACCGGCTTGTTCCCCTCTGTCACTGTATCTTTCAATCTGGATCCCGGCGTATCACTCGGCGAGGCGACACAGAAGATTCAGCAGATCCAGCAGAAACTGGGAATGCCGCGTTCCATTCATGGTCAGTTCTCAGGATTGCTCCAGGCATTCCAGCAATCGCTCACGACCGAGCCGTATCTCGTCTTGACGGCGATTCTGTCCGTTTATATCGTGCTCGGAATTCTTTACGAGAGCTTGATCCATCCTCTGACGATTCTGTCCACGCTTCCTTCGGCGAGCCTGGGAGCGATTCTCGCGCTGCTGTTCACGGGGACGGAGTTGGACGTCATGTCCATCATCGGCATCATTCTGCTGATCGGGATCGTCAAGAAGAACGCCATCATGATGATTGACTTCGCGCTCAACGCGGAACGCAACGAAGGCAAGAACACCAGAGACTCGATCGTCGAAGCGTCTATTCTTCGGTTCCGTCCGATTCTGATGACGACGATGGCCGCCCTGTTCGGCGCTATTCCGCTCGCGATCGGTACCGGCATGGGATCCGAGTTGCGCCGGCCGATGGGCATCTCGATTATCGGCGGCCTGATCGTCAGTCAGGCGCTGACGTTGTACACAACGCCGGTCATTTATCTGTTCATGGACAGTGTGCGCATGAGGTTCCGAAGGCTGCCATGAAGGCGTACTTTATTCTGATGACGTTCGCGCTGCTCGCAGCATGCCACGTCGGTCCGAAGTACGTCACGCCCGGCGTCCCGGGCGCTCCGGCCTACAAAGAAGCGACTCCCGATCAGTACGGCGAGACTCTGGCCGGAGTGTGGCATCCCGCGCAGCCACAGGATGCGGCCCTCAAAGGAAAATGGTGGGAAATGTTCAACGAGCCCGAGCTCAACGAACTCGAAGAAGAGCTGAATATCAATAACCAGAATGTCGCCCAGTTCTTTCAGAATTTCATGGCAGCAAAGGCACAAGTGAGGGAGGTTCGATCCGGATACTTTCCCTCGGTCAGCGCAAATCCAAGCCTCACCAAAAGTCAGGCCCCCTTCGGCAATAATGTGATCGGAAACGTAGTCAATGGCGGCGCCTTCAGCGTGTATTCGCTACCGATCGATGTGTCCTGGGCTCCGGACCTGTGGGGCCGCATCGGCAACGCGGTTCGCGAATTTCAATACGCGGCTCAGGTCAGTGCAGCCGACCTCGAAAATGAGAAGCTCATCGAACAAGCCACTCTTGCGAATTTCTACTTTCAGCTCCGCGGACAAGATGCGTTGAAAGATCTGTACAACCGGACGATCGAAGCCGATCGGAAGGCGCTCGAGTTGACGCGCGTGCTCGTGGATACCGGCATCGACAGTCCCGAAGCGGTTGCGCAGGCGCAGGTCACGCTTGAAAGCGCCGAGGCCGTGGGAATCGGCATTTCGACGAATCGCGCGATATACGAACACGCCATCGCCACATTGATCGGTAAACCGGCCTCAACCTTTTCCCTGCCCATAAAGCTTCTGACGACACCCGTTCCCGAAATTCCCGTTGGCGTTCCATCACAACTACTCGAGCGCCGCCCGGATATCGCTGCTGCCGAACGCACAATGGCGCAGGCGAATGCCCTCATCGGCGTCGCGACAGCCGCCTATTATCCCCTTGTAAACCTGACGGCAAGCAGTGGAGTTCAGTCTCCGCTGCTCCAGAACCTGTTTTCACTTCCCTCGTTCTTCTGGTCACTGGGAGCAGCGGCGACTCAGACGATCTTCGACGCCGGCTTGCGTAAGGCCACAGTCGCCCAGTTCACTGCCACCTACAACGCAGACGTCGCCGGTTACCGTCAAACGGTGCTCACGGCGTTTCAACAAGTGGAGGACAATATCGCGACGCTGCGAATCGTCTCCGAGCAAATCATCAAACAGAACGATTCGATCAATTCCGCGCAGCGCTACCTGGACATTGCCATGGCACGATGGGAAACGGGTCTCGATCCGTATCTCAATGTCATCAACGCACAAACGACTCTTCTAACCAATCAACAGGCGCTGGTCGCTCTACGGGTAAGCGAGATGACGGCAGCCGTGCAACTGATCGAGGCGCTCGGAGGCGGATGGGACGTCACACAGCTGCCTACTCCAAAGCAGGTGAGCGCACTTTTCCAGTCCCTTGTTCACAGGCGTGAAGGACGTTCACAAGAGTTTTGATCGATAGGCTAGTGCGAAGGGTTTCCATGTTGGCAAACAACATGCACGGGGAAAACGTTGTACCCGCTTCGGTCACGATACCGAGATACCGACGGCCCCTGCCAAAGGTGCACCATCTTGACAGGTGCACACCTGACATCCTAGGCTGGTCTTCGCGAAGCTCTGGGTCCGGTCCGCATTTATCCGTGACTGATTTAACAAGGAGCTGCGACATGAAATGCCTCGTCGTCTGGACGGTAATTCTCGTTTGGCTGGCGATCAGCGTATCATCGGGCAATGCCAGCCCTGCGGGATGTCCGGCAAACCTTCCAGCGGGAACCATCATCCGGATCTTTCCGAATGAGAAGTTCACTGCAGGTATCACTTCAGGTCCGATCATCTTCACCGTTGGTTCGGATGTCGGATTCTTTCTGAATCGCCCACCGCTGCTGTCCCGGGGAACCAAGGTGCTTGGCCAGGTTGTCGAATCGGAGCAGGCGGGCCGCCTGCATGGAAAAGCGCGAGCGCACATCGTTCTGACTTCGATTCTCACGTCGGATTCCTGTGAATACCCGATCGCCGCGAAGATTGTCGAGACCGGTCCCTTCAACGTTGAAGATAACGTCGTGCGGGGACGCGGTCATGCGAAACGCGATGCCTTGCTGCTGTTATTTCCGCCGACAACGCTCTATCAGTTGCTGCGGATTCCGGGTCGCGGTCCAAAGCTCGTCCTGGGTACCGAGACGCCGCTCTCCATCAAGCTCATGCAACCGCTTTATCCGGACGAAGCGCTGGCCTCGAACGAAAACGAATTAAAGGCCTTGCGCGCAAAGAACAGCCAGCTCGAGAAGCACATCGCAGAACTCGAGGCTGAGCTTCGCGAGAAGGCATCGATATCTCCAGGAGAAGAGCCCAGAGCTCTTATCACCGACTGTCCCCCGCCGACTGGCGTCTCCCCTACACATCCAATTGCGTACAAAGACAGCGTTCTGCGGCCGGTCCGGAACAGGACCCCGTACCACGTTCGTCTCTACCTGAACGGTACATCCGTGGCGCTTGTACCTGCCTGTTACGACACGATGGTGCTGATGCCTACATCGGCCTTCCATCTCGAAGGTATCGCGAGTCTGTTGGCCAATGAGGGACAAATACAGGTCGGGGTCAAAATTGTGCCAAACCTGGACGAGACCGGCTGGGATATCGTGTGGGATCGACACCAGCTGATGTCGATCGGCAAGAACCGATAAGATAACGCCAGCGGGCTTCGAGCCCACAGGCCGTCGGGTATATATTTGTGGTAATGTAGGCTCGCTGATTGTACGAGCGATACCCAGCCCATTCGCCCTTCGGGACACGTGTTTATACCGGGACAACCCGGTCAAGCTCTACGTACTTTTACGCATAGCCAATTCGTCATAATTTATGTATTAAACATTCAATCCATGTGTGGATACACTTGTTCTGAGCGAAGGAATCGTTCTTGATCGAAAGCAATAATTCCAAACGGCCGCCCGTGCCCCATAGCAGGAGCCCAATTCGAGTCTTGCTTGTTGAAGATTCGAAGTCCGATATTGCGCTGCTCCGAAAAATGATCAAAGACGGCATGGGGCCAGCAACAGAGCTCGTGTGCACAAGCAGCCTCGCTGATGCACTTGATAAGCTGGCCAGAGAGCATTTTGACGCCCTGTTGCTTGATTTGTTATTTCCTGGCAGCCCTGGAGCTCAGTCTATTCGACGCATCAATGAACAGGCTAATGTGCCGATCATCACGTTGACGAACTCCACGGATGACGCACTGGCGGTCGAGGTTCTTCAGGCTGGCGCAGAAGACCATTTGATCAAGGGCACCCTCGCCTCCCAGATGTTATATCGCGTGATCGAGTACGCCATTGCTCGCCACAGGAGAAAAGTAGAACTCCAGACTCTCTTATTAATCGATGAACTGACTGGATTATACAACCGGCGCGCATTTATGACGATCGGTGAGCAGCAGTTAAAGATCTCGAGCCGTGACAAGAAAGGCATACTCGTTGGCTTTGCGGACCTTGATGGATTGAAATTTATCAATGACCGGTTCGGGCACGACCAGGGTGACCTCGCACTGAAGGACATCGCCCAGATTTTGAAAAGCACATTTCGCGACGCTGACGTCCTCGCAAGACTAGGCGGTGATGAGTTCGCAGTGCTCTGCAGCCTCGATGCGGCAGACCTGTCGAACATCTTAGACAATCGCCTCAGAAGCAATATCGATGCTCATCTCGTTGCTGAGAGCCGGCCATATTCGTTGTCTTTGAGCATTGGATTTACTCAATATGCCAGTGGCTTTACGAAAAGCCTCGGCGAAATGGTGATCGAGAGCGACAAACGAATGTACGAAGAAAAGCTGCGGCGGTATAGTGGCCGGCCGCAGTTTCAAGCACGTTAGACCACATCGCCTCTAGCCTGCCTCTAGCCTGAATTTCTCAAGAGTTTTGCCCCGGAGTGGATAAGCCACGGATTGAACGGATTTAACGGATGAGCGCGTTAACAGTCTGTGAATGCGCCCATCCGTAAATCGTTCAATCCGTGGCTTATCCAACACCCACCTATGTCAGAGAGATCCGGGCTAGCAGCGTGGACGCATGGAAGATTTCCATCCTGGTGTGCTTCCAGCATGGAATTGCATCGGGCGGCAGGCGGAGTCAATCGCCGGATATTGTCGCGACAATCGTCCGCGCGCCGCCGTTATCGCGATGTTCGCCGAGGTAAATGCCCTGCCAGGTGCCGAGAAGCAACGCGCCCTGACCGATGGGGATCGTCAGACTGCTTCCGAGCAATGCCGCTTTGATATGGGCCGGCATGTCGTCCTCGCCTTCGAGCGTGTGTTCGTAGTGATGGGGCCCATCGGGAACAAGCTCGCGAAGATGACGTTCCAGATCCCGACGCACTTCTGGACTCACATTCTCGTTGACGGCAAGCGAAGCGGACGTGTGCTGGATGAACAGGTGCAGTACGCCTACTTGAATGTCGCTTAGCTCCGGCAGTTGCGCCACGACTTCATTCGTGATCAGGTGAAAGCCGCGACTACGCGGCTTCAGTCGGACGATTCGTTGAATCCAGGGCATGAATAAATTATCGCCTGAACTGACCAGACGCATCCGGGAATCGAAATTGTAAATCGCCACGTGCTTCAGCGCCGCTTCAAGTCACACAAACGTGGCACTTAATTCTTCGTGTACATGACGTAGCCGGAAGCTTCGCGCGCCTTTTTCTTCATTTTAGGTGGAAGCAGAAACCCGATCAGGCTCCAGGGAAATATAAAAGGAAAATGGCGGCCTACGCGTAGCGATTCGTTCCAGGCGAGAACGTTGTCTTCAATCCTCCATCCCTGCCTGGTAAAGAAGTTCAGCCAGTCTGCGACATCGAACTTAAAGGGTGAGTCCTTTAAGGCGCTGGTCATGCGCTGCGATCTCCATTGTTTGAGGCCGCCTTGTCGGTAATCCTGAATCCAGTATTGAAATGACGGGACGGCGTACAAGTCCTCGGAGAGCATCTGAGCGTCCTCCGAACTCAAATAGATAACCACCCCCTCGGTGATGATCAGAATCTCTTTCGAGCGGTTCCCGAGGCGTTCGAAAAGCTTTCGTCGCTCCGGAAGGTTGGAAAGATCGGCTGCGATTCGCTCGAGAAGGCACACTGGTTCTTCCGCAGCGAGTTCTGCATTCTTGAACTCGATCATATGCGGGAAGTCCACTTCGATCCAAGAAAGTGCCGGTGGAAGATTCATCCGATACGGACGCGTGTCCAGACCCGTCCCAAGATTCACCACCGTATCGACACCAGCTTCTATAGCCTTCAGGATGAGCCTGTCAATCGCCACAGTGCGAATCACGAGAACCCAATTCATGATCTTTGAATAGGGCATCGCCGCCGCGATCTGCCTGCCGCGCTCGCCGGCGAGACGCTCGGCGAGCAGATCGTGAAACAAGGCATCCTTCCGTGCGGATTCCTGGGCGCGGTACGTAGCAACCCAGAGTGCCGTGTCTGCGATGTGCTTGATGCGGTTATCCGTGCTCATGGTGCCGCACATTGTACCTGCTTAAGTGGGACTGCGCATCCCGGTACAGGCGGCATGGGCGCCCATCTCCGGATGAAAAAATAGCAGCACGGCGCACAGCGCACAATTGCCGCTCTTTTGCTGCGGCTGTAATAGAATGTCCACACATTTTGAGCTTTCGTTTCGAAAGGGACTCATGGCTTCCAAAGTTCCGTGGATGCGCGGTCTAAGGCCGGGTTTTGCTTTTGTCGGGCTTATCTTTTTAATTTCCGGTGCCGCCGGCAGACAACGGCGCGATCCGAGAGTGGGAGCTCTGCCGGAAGCCGAATTTCATCTGGCTCGCGTCATCTATCGAACGAACCGGCGCGCCGGTTCTCACGGCTATATCCAGCCGATGTGGGCGGTGGACTACCCGCTTGCCGACGCGCACTTCCTCAGAACGCTGGAGCGTTACACGAAGATCCAAGTTGCCGAAGACAGCCGCCACCTGGAATTGTTGGACGATCGTTTGTTCGACTATCCCTACTTGTGGCTCCAACAACCTGCGGCAGGCGGATGGAATCCAACAGCAGAGGAATCACAGCGCTTGCGAGAGTATTTAACGCGCGGCGGCTTCCTGATGGTGGATGACTTCCACGGGGAATATGAGTGGGAATACTTCGAGACGGTGATGAAGAGAGTGTTTCCCGAAAAGCAATTCGTCGATGTCCCCGAATCGGATCCGCTCATGCACGTCTTTTTCGACATCGATCAAAACGTGCAAATTCCCGGTGACCGGCACCTCCGGTTTGGCGGTCCGCCCCAGATGCAAGGTCCGCCGCATTGGCGTGCGCTCTACGACGATAAGGGCCGGTTGATCGTGATCGCGAATCACAACATGGATATCGGCGACGGCTGGGAACACGCGGACGATCCTGAATATCCGCTGCCATATACGAAAGCAGCCTACGAACTGGGCGTGAACTACGTCATCTTCGCGATGACCCACTGACCAGAGTCAGCCCGCGACTACGGTTTGTTCGGAAACGGCCGCGGCATGCCATGCTTCCAATCGGGTAATACGTAGCCATCACGGTTGGGCATTTTGATCTGCGGCAGATTCTTCTCGTCTACGATCTGATCTTCTGGAATGATCCCGTTTTTGTAGAGCAAAAAAGCCGTCAGCGCGTATACCTCGTCAGGTTTCAGCGAACCTTCTTTTCCGAAAGGCATGCCCCGATTGATGTAATCCCATATCGTCGTTGCGTATGGCGAGTGAATCGCCATGACGTTCGCGCCACGGATACAAGGTGCCAGACAGGGTGGTTCCTTGCCGGCCGCAGCCGTGCTGTCGGTCTTTATCAATTGAGGCGCTCGGCCTCCGGACCCGTTGCACCGTGGCACGCTGCACACTTCTGGGCATAGAGCGGCGCGCCTTCTTTGGCGGATCCGCGGCCTGCCGGGAGTTCCTTTCCCTCAGGACTGATGGCGATATCCCAGGCTCGGATTTCGTCTGCGGATGGGCTCTTGCCCAGACCGTACGTGGGCGACTGTGCCTTAGCGGCCTGGCACAGCGAAAAGAACAGCACGAGCAGGAGAGGCTTAGGCAAGCGCATTGTGGACACTCCCGTCGGCGGCCACTCTCCACGGCACAATCGTATTGTCGGAACCCTGCACGCCGTGATCGTGGTAATAGTCCGGAGGCACATTAAAGACTTTCGCAACCTGGGCTCGAGTCGGTTGGACCTGACCCAGTTCGTCGATGCAGCGCGATTGGAGCACGCACTCCTGCCCATCCCATTTCCAGTTCATGCCAAAACGGGTGTGCGCCATCCGATGGACATCGCCTCGAATTTCCGCGTCCTTCCATGTCTTCCCGCCGTCCGTGGAGATTTCCACCTTGCGGACGGCCCCGCCGCCAGACCATGCCAGTCCGGTGATCTGGTAGACTCCGCGGCCGGGCAGTTTCTGTCCGCCGGAAGGAAACGTGATGACCGATTTCGGACCCCACTGGAAAGTCAGCGCGGCAACTTTGGGGTCGTTGGAAATGTGACCGTAATCGTTGTAGGTCATGTAATAGCGGTCAACCACCTTCATGCGGCGCAGCCACTTCGTGTTGTAGATGCCTTCAAAACCCGGAACGATCAGGCGCACCGGGAAGCCGTTTTGAGGACGCAGTGGCTCACCATTCTGGCCGTATGCCACGATGCAGTCGTCCATCGCCTTCGCCAGCGGAATGCTTCCGGCTCCCTTGACTTCTTCTGAGCCCTCAGAAACGACCCACGACGCCCCCTTCTGGACGCCGACCTCTTTGAGCAATAGAGAGAGCGGTACACCGGTCCATTCGCTGCAACTGGTCAAGCCTGTGGTTTGTTGAACCGTCTTGTGTTCGGGCTTCGCACGATTTCCCAGGCATTCGAGAAAATGAATGCGCGATACAGACGGAAAGCGCTTCAACTCCTCCAGGGTGAATTCCAGAGGCCGATCCACCATGCCATGAAGCAAAAAACGATATTCGCGAGGATCGATGTCCGGGACAATGGCGCCGCGGTGCGTGCCTACAAAGTGAAGCGAGGACGGCGTAATGATTCCGACGGAATCCTGAAGGGGACTCAGCACGTGAAACGTGAGGCCGAACTCATCCGGTGAAGGTCTCTCGAGTACGGCTTCGCGCACGGACGTTACGTAGTGGGAGCGTTCGCCATAGGCGACTTCATCCTTCAGGGAGCGCTTTACCGGTACGGGCGTCTGGCCGCTCGCCGTCTGTATCGCACTCACGGCCGCGGCTGCAGCGCCGCCTTTTATAAATTTTCTCCGACTGGCTTTTTTCGAGTCCATGGATGTGCCTTCTGAATTTAGGTTTGCTCGGAATGTATGACTTCTCTCAGGATGGCGTCAATAAGAATGCGTGCGGTTTGCGCCACGCGGCCGCGACTAAAGAAAAGCTAAATGCCTATTAATCCCGATTTAATCCCTCCCTAATGACCGGAACGCTCTAAGCCTATAGAGAACGAATTGAAGCAACCTGAGGAGGGTATATGAAAGTTAGAAAAGGCTTAGTGGTTATAGCGACGGGTACGATTCTCGCTGCGGCTGGGGCAGCGTATTCGGCGCCCCTGCAACAAAGTTATTACCGGAACAACGATCAGCAGTTCCGGATCGCGGAGTCTCAGAGAGAGCGGGGCGAGCGGCTCATCCAGCGAGGCAAACAACTCGAAAGAATGGGCAACTGGCGGCAGGGAGAGGAGCTGGAGCGGCAGGGCCGGCAGCTGGTCCGGGAAGCTCAACGCCACGAACGCTATGGCATATCGGAAGAGCGTCACGAACGGTAGCAGAACTGCTTCTGTGCGGGCTCAGTCCAACTGAAGTCGCAGGCGTGGCTTAAAGGCCGCGCCTGCGATCCCCAGGTTACCTGCTCGACTCGAGCCCCGGAAAGCGGGCCGCTCCATTGAACAATATGGTTTACTCGCTGGCCTTCGTGGCAGCGTTCTCGGTCTGGGTCGCCTGTTTTTCGGCTCTTTTCGCCTGGTCATTTGCCTGGTCTTGAGTCAGAGCCGGCTTCAGTGCGTGAATGGCCTTGCCTAACGACATCGGCGACGAGTCCGTTTGACCCGCCAGACCGTCACCTGTCATTTTGGCCTTGAGCTGATCGAACGGGATTCCCAGATTCTTGGAAACGTGCAGCGCGGCGATGAACTGCCCTTCATTCTTGAATCCACCTTCGGCTGCCTTCAGGTCTGTACCCGGCGGCAGAAGGCTTTGTATCTTCGCCGCAAATGCCGTGTCGTTTTGAACATGCTGGTTGAACTTCGTTTGCCAGTCGGCATGGGTGTCATGAGTACCTTTTGCATCGGAACCGACCTTCGCTTGTTCATGATCGTGACCGACGCCCTGGCCGTGCCCCTGGCCGATGGACGAACCCGGACCACTATTAGATCCTTTTCCCTGGGCCGCCGCCGAATAACCGTTCAGGGATACAACCAAGCTTGCTGAAACCAGTAACGTAGGAAGATTCTTCATGACAGTTCTCCTCTCTTTCATTTACCCACGCGGAATCCGACTCCAAAGAACAGCGTATTGAGGTCGTAACCCGCGCTTCGCGTGTAACCAACCTGAAAATCCATGTTTGAACTCGCATGCGCTGCAAGCCATGTCGAAAAACCGTTGTCGTTCGCGAGGTCCGCCGAGCCCACGACTTTGCGGCCGGTGTCGAAAGCACCGCTTTTGCCATTGCCGGAACTCCCCGAGCCACTTGATACGGACGTCGCCGATGTATCTTTGAAAGTCTTGCTGATGATTGTCTGCTGGCCCGCAGCTCTGATTGCGTAGGCTGAAGCACCCACATCCGCGAATTTCGAAAGATTGAATTTCGCTCCTCCATCAAAATGACTCACGATACCCAGCGACGTAAACGGTCTGACGAAAAATGCCGTATCGGACACCGTATTCGCCAGTCCGGCACTCACGAAGGGCGTCAGCGAAGAGAAACTGTGGCTGAAACGATTCGTCCAGTCGATGGTCGCGCGCCCGGTGCTGAACCCGTTCGCTTTGTCCCCCGTTGGAGCGGTGGCTTCGAGAACAGAAGCGAAGTCCACAGCTTCGCGATCCATGCCCAGACGGAAACCAACGTACGCGTTACCAAGCCCGCTCATGAATCCACTTCCGGTTGCGGTTTGAATGGTGGACGACGGATTCACAAAATAGACCGGAAGGCCAAAGTAAGTCTGAAAATAGCGATTAAAGCTGTAGCCCAGCGTGGGATCCGCCTTCAACACGAGGCCGGCAGAATTGCTGCTCCCCTGAAGTCGTCCGGACAGGGTCCACGGTTCGCCTTCTGGTTCCGCAACTGCCGGAAGCGCAAACGCCACAACGGTAATGAAAACGGTACAGATACCTCGCACCCGCATTGTTCTCAAGGCTCCTTCGTGTTTAAGTTTCTGCCTGACATCCGCTACCTTTAAACCACGGGGACGCAAGCAACAGAAGTACTCACATAATGGAACGACGCTATTAAGTTGCTTGACGGATTCATCCCGCAGAGATCGTGGGCCTTATGAATCCCAGAATTACGCTGCTAAACGGGATAGGCAGACAGGGGATAGGAAGACATGTCTCGAGACAGACTGGTCAGATTGGTGGAAGTCTGTCGAGAATACGATGCAAGAGGCCGAGCGCCTCTCTTTGAAATGCCGTGGCATCTTCATGCAGTCGGTCGTGTTCGTCGAGCCGCCTCGACTCAATGCTCACAACTTCGGCAGCCCAGGATTGAAACTGGGCGGTCGCCTTTGCCATATCGATAATGAGTTTGTGGTCTTGCTCCTGACGTCTGGCAAATTCCTCCTGCCGATTTTTCAGTTCATCCATCTGCGCCGAAAATGTTGCGGCATGCTGAATCAGAAAATCGATCGTCTTGTTGATTTCTTCTGGAGTCATCATTTTCTCCGGGGAAGCGGCAGGGCACAGAGAATATAACGCAGGGTGACGAATTGCGCGACAGAAACTCCGGCTGCGATTTCTGGCAGAGGCTGCTTGCGTTTCATCCAAGGCGGGCGGTCATAGACCGCCTCTACAACGTTAACTGCGCCTGGCGCCGGTGATGACCAGCGCGACGCCTGCGGCGACGGCAATGCCTCCGGCAATCGGCGAGATAGGGATCGTCTTGCGATGCTTCGCGGTTGCCTCGATCGGTCCGATATCGAGAACTTTTTCCGTTTTTGTGTAAGTAATGCCTTCAGACGCAAATACGAACACGCCGAAGATAATCAAGAGGATGCCGACAATTGCGATTGGTCTCATAAAGAGGTGTACGGCACGTCACAGACCAAACCGATCACTCGTTTGGCGCGCCCTGCTAGACTATCCAGACTATGGATGCACCTGAGGGAGGAACCGTCAGACTTCGATTCAGTCCGGATATGAGCTGGACGAAAAACGTTCCCAAAGAGCGGCGGCTTAACTGTATTGCCGCGGCTGAAGAAATGTTTGCTCAGGCGGAGCGGAAGCTGGGGCAAGTGGAACGGACGGGCCTCGATCGGGGCCACATTCGTGTAGCCGCGTTTCTCCCGCGGCTGCCGGAGGCCGAAGTCGACCGCGGATCTCGACGTTACGCCAGCTACATGGCGAAGAAATTCAGGCAGCATGGCCTCGATTTTCGGGTGGAAGAAGCGCAGAGCGCCGACTCACTCGAACTGCTCTTGATGGGGGCGCAAGTACACGATTACATCTATGGGACCTTCATCTTCTTCCCCGCTCCGTTCGGCAAAACGGAAGATTACTTTCTACGGCGCGTGCGTCCCGACAAAGACATTGAAGGGCTGACGGTCGAGAATACCGGCCGTATGGCGTTGAACATCAAAACCGTCGACGAGGGCGAAAAGTACGAAGGAGTCGTACCGTGTACCGCGAAGGCAATCCTGACATTGCTGCACCAGCACCATTCCATCCGCGATATGTTTCCCCGCGACCTCCGGGAGAAAGGACCGACGGCCGTCATCTTCAATAGTTCTCCACGGATCGGCATACCGCTGCAGAATATGCTGATGCGGATCGGCGCCACCGCCATCATCGTGCACGAGCAGACCAGGGCCGAGGAGAAGGCTCACCTTCTCGAAACGGCGGACATCGTGGTTACTGCATTTCCAGCCCGTTCGGAAGAAGATCTCGTGAGGAACGTCCGCAAGGGCGCCGTCGTGATCGACTGCTCCACAGAAGGCAATCTTCATGCGGATGTCGCCGATAGAGCCGCCTACCTCTCGACCCACGACAACCATCTCGGCCAGGTGACCACGGCACTCTCTCTATACAATGCTGCGTTGTGCGCCTTGTGGCAGCGCGGTCTGAGCCGATCGTAATCTGTCGCTCACGACCTATAATATCCGCATGGCTTTAACTGAAGGCGAGTTTCGCTCCCGTTGCGACGATGCGTTCAACAGACTGAACCGGGCTCTGGACGTCGTTGCCGAAGAACACGATGTCGAGATACTGCTGCAGAACGGAGTACTGTCGATCGGATTCGAAGAACCGAACCCGGGCAAGATTGTCATCAGCCCGCAGACGCCCACCCGGCAGATCTGGATTTCAGCACAATCGACGAGCTTTAAACTGGATTGGAATGGGTCCGCGTTTGTGTTCCCGGCAACCGGGGAAACGCTGAACCAACTGATCGGGCGATTCATCGGAGAGCAACTCGGCGTTGCTCCCATAGTCCTGTAGGCGCGGTCTATGACCGCGCCTACAGTCCTTACTTCTTCCCTTTTGTTTCGGCCGGCTTGGCCGCCGGAACAACGTGCACGTCGTGCAGGGTCCGGAAATCCCCGTCATACACCTTTGCGGTGATCTGGTCTCCCACTTTGACCTGCTTCAAGACTTCTTCCTTATCCGGCACATACACCATCGTCATGGCGCCCATCCATCCTTCCACGTTTTCGCCATTGACGGTGAACGTCTTTCCGTTCGGGTCGATTTTTTCCACCTTGCCCTTGAACGCATGCTCCTTCTTCTCCGAGGGGGGAGCGTTCTTTGTCTGTTGAGCTAAAGCCCCAGCCACGAAAAGGCAGAGCATCATAATAACAGTCAGAAATCTGGTCATCTGGAACCTCCGCAAAGAAAACTTTATCAAAAAAGTGAAAATGGCCCCAGCCCTATAGTGTGGTAAGTTCACTCGTTTATGGCCCAGAAAATTCACCAGCCGCGCGGTCTCAGCACGCTGTTTTTCACCGAGATGTGGGAGCGTTTCAGCTACTACGGGATGCGGGCCTTTCTAATCCTGTATATGACAGCCCCCGCCGTGAGTGGCGGCCTCGGATTCCCTGTCGAGCGCGCGGCGTCCATTTATGGCACGTATACCGGAAGCGCGTGGGCGGCATCGATCGCCGGCGGCATCATTGCCGATCGGATGCTCGGACAGTATCGAAGCGTTTTGATCGGCGGGATCATCATCGCCGCCGGCCACTTCACTCTGGCGTTTCACGCCTTGCCGTTTTTCTACGGCGGTCTGGCGTTGATCGTAATCGGCACCGGTTTGCTGAAGCCGAATGTGAGTGCTCTCGTGGGGTCTCTGTACGAAGACGGGGATACACGGCGTGATGCAGGGTTTTCGATCTTCTACATGGGCATCAACCTCGGCGCCTTTCTCGGCCCGATCATCGGCGGTTATCTGGCGCAGAAAGTAGACTGGCACGTTGGGTTCGCCAGCGCCGGCGTTGGAATGATGCTGGGTTTGCTGCAGTACATCCTCGGCAAAGAACGTTTGCGCCCCGCGATCAACAAATTAGCTGCGCGCCAGACTGACGGCAAGGCTGCCGCCACTGCTCGGGCGAGTCGATTCACGGCCCAGGAATGGAGACGCCTGGCAACGGTCGGGATTCTCTTCATCTTTGCCGCGGTTTTCTGGGGCGCTTACGAACAAAGCGGGTCCACCTTGAATTTGTTTGCCGACCGATATACGCGATTAAGTTTGTTCGGTTTGGCATTTCCTTCGTCCTGGTTTCAGGCGGTGCCGGCGATCTTCGTCATCGTCCTCGCCCCGATCATGGCCGCGTTGTGGGTGCGCCTCGGCAGTAAAGAACCGTCGAGCCCTGCGAAGTTTGCGATTGGGCTTTTCTTTGCGAGTCTCTCGTTTTTGTTCCTTATCCCTGCCGCCTCGAGTGCTCAACTGGGTGGTCGCGTGAGTCCCTGGTGGTTGATCGGCTCGTATTTCATTATTGAAATCGGTGAACTCGCCCTGAGTCCCGTTGGCTTGAGTGTTGTGACGAAGCTTGCCCCTGCAAGAATTGTCGGAGTCATGATGGGTGTGTGGTTGTTGTCGATTGCCGTCGGGGATAAGCTCGCCGGATGGACCGCGGGATTTTTTAACACGCTGCCGTTGCCGACCCTGTTTGGTTATGTGGCGGTGGTGACGCTGGTGGCCAGTGGAATACTGGCCCTTTTGATCGCGCCCGTCCGCAGGCTTATGGGCGGAATTCGATGAAGAAGATTAGCCACAAAAAGGGCTTAGCGCGGCTACGCCGCAACCAAACAGCGGTAGTAACCTGAGATGTGAGGAGCGAAGTCCCCGCCTGAGTTAGGCGGGGACTTCGCTCCCTCACGACATTTGCGTGTCAACTACTGCGAGCCTTATGTTTCAATTGCACCTGAACATATTGCGCAAGTGCTCGGCTATCTCCGTGGCACACACCTGCAACATGGATTGCTGATCAATTTCGGGGCACCACAATTACGGGTGAGGGAGTTAATCCTTTAACTGCATCAATCGTAAAGTCACCAGCACCCCAAGGATCAACTCCACCCCGTCGAACACCGTATACGCGGCGTGCAACAAGCCAAAGGTCCGCAAACCATCGGGCGGCGGTGTGCGGGGAACAAAATCGAGGTCACGGCCAATCGAGACCATCCGGGGCGTGATGAGCACGGTGAGAAAAAGCACGATGGCGAGCATCGCCACCACTTCCCACTTCTGCCGGTTAGCGCCTGGAACTTTCACAATAAGCCAGAGCGCCAGAATCCCGGTGGCAAGCTGGGCCAGATTCCAGTACTGGAAATACAGGCGGTTCAACTCGGAGGAAAAGTAATAGAGGATGTCGAACGTGGCATCGTGCCCGAACTTTTCGATGTCGGCGGCGAATGTCGCGTTCGGCTGGGCGTCGACCAAACGGTAAACCGTGTAGAAGTTCTCCGTCGCCACGATAGCCATCAGGACGGTGCCGGTCAGCCAGGCGGCCATGCAAAAAATCGCCCATGACCGTGCCTTGCGATTTTCCAAACTATCTCCTTCGAATCAGTCCTTTCGCCGTGAGGTGGAAGCCCTCCGGTAAGGTTTCCTCGATTCTAGGTCGATAGCCTTTCACAGGCCATTCATGCTCGGCAAGCGTTTCGGCAATCTTGATTCTGATACGCGGCCGGTCCTCTGCTTCGAGAAAGGCTTCCAGCAGCGGCTCCCGCATTTCCTCGCCGCCTTCGGACATCGCGTCGATGGCTGCAATCCGCACGTCGTCGTCATCGTCCGTGAGGAATTGCCGGAGGACCGCGGCGATTTCCGGCGTCACGTGCCCGCGCATCGCCCGTATCAGATCGGACTTGTGTTCGGGAGGCGTAAAGGCGCTGGCAGTAGCAACCTTCTCCAGCGCTTGCACCAGCTTCGGCACGAGTTCTTCGCGGGGAAGAATCTGGGTGAGAGCCTGAATCGGCCATTCCACCTGATGATTTGTGCCGAGAAAACGCAAAATGGGATCGACCGCGTCCTGTCCTTTGTCCACAAGCATCCGCACAACCATGCGTTTTTCTTCGATGTCCTGCGTGATGACCTTGCTCGAAATGGTAAAACGCTTCAAAAGTGCATAGGTTGCCTCCGGAGTTCCCCAATCCGAAAGCTTCTCAGCGGCTTCGATCCGCGGCGCATCTTCACCTTGAGGTTCCGTAAGCCGCTTGACGAGTTTTTCGATCTGCCGCGTCGAAGGCGGCTGCCCACGTTTAAAAAAGTCGAACATGTTTAATTCAGGTTTACCAGAGTAAAGGGATCCACGCGTGCGCCCTGCACACGCATTCCCCAGTGGAGGTGTGGTCCGGTAACGCGGCCGGTCGCGCCCGAGAGGCCGACCGGTTGCCCATTGTTGATGATATCGCCAACCTTCACATCAATCCGGGAAAGATGCGCGTACAGCGAATAAATTCCTAAACCGTGGTCCAGGATCACGGTATTGCCCGTGAAGAACAGATTTTTTGCCAGAACCACGCGCCCCCGGTTTGTGGCATGGATGGGCGTTCCTGTCTTTGCCCGCAGATCGGCTCCTGCGTGCGGCGCCCGGGGTTCGCCATTAAAAACGCGCCGGTGTCCGAAGTTTGTACCGCTCTCACCGTCTATAGGTACGGAGAAAGGCGTCGTCCATAACATCTCGGCGGTTGTTTTCGCGTAAATCGCTTCCGTTTCTCTGGACTCGCGGTTTGCCCGGGCAAGATCGGGCTTGCTCAGCTGGACATACTTGTCGGCAACCTTGAGTTCCGTTGTTGGGTATTTTTTCACGACAACCTGAATGACCGCTTGACGTTTGTCCACCCGCCCATCATCCATCGTAAACAGAACGTCTGCTTTGTGTTCACCGGGTTTCGTGTCAAGGTCCACACCGAGAATAGTTCGCCACGTATCATCGATGTGAGACAACGGGACCTTTTTCATGTCCCAAACCACTTCAACCGACTTCACTCCCGGTTCGTCGGGGAGAGTCACCTGGACCGCAGTTCCCTGATTTGCACTGAACGTCAGAATCGTGGCTAGAATCGCGAATACCGTATTCATCGTGTCGAACTCGTAAAGCGAAACCGCGCCAGCTTCACGGCGGGCGCGCTCGTCGCGCCGCCGAAGCCGGAGCGAAGCAGTCTCGGCGTTGTGCCGATCGCTTCGGTATACTTCAATGCCTCAACGTATGATTGCGTGAACCGCAGCGATTTCACAGGGTGCGCAATCTCACCGTCCCGGATCACGAATGTACCATCGCGCGTCATGCCGGTCACGACCGCATCGCGCGGATGCACGGTTCGCGTATACCAGAACCGGGTGATGTACAGGCCCAGCTTTGTCGAGCGGATCATCGCCTCGACAGACGCCGTTCCCGGCCGCAAAAAGAGATTGATCGGCGCCGGACCGAATCGGCCTTGAGGGGAAGGCGGAGTCGCATGCCCCGTCGATTGTTTTCCCGCTTCCCGGCCCGCCGTAAATGAATCGTACACCGGAGTCACGGCAACACCCGCTGAAATGATCGGCACGACTTTCTTCGGAAATCCTTCAAAATCGAAGGGCCAGGGAATGCCGCTGGTACTCGGCCCATCATCGACAATATGGACACTCTCGGCCATGATTCGCTGGCCAAGCCGGCCGTTCATCCAGGACCGTCCTTCCTGGACTGCAAGCGCTCCCATGCCATCGAACGCGAGCATGTCGAGCAAATCCGCAGTTGCATACGGATCCAGAATGACCGGGTAGTCGCCGGGTTCGAAATCGACAGGATCGACACCCATGCGCACTTTGCCGAGCGCCTCTTCCACCAGCGCCTCGGGATCGATGGCATTCAACCGCCATCCCGAGCTTTGAGCCCACCCTGAAGAATTGCTTCCCATGACAACCGTCGACGCGTCGGCCAATGTCGAGTGATGCTCTGCCCGCAACCCCTTCGAGTTCGCGACACCGATCGAAAGCGACGATGTCGTCATGGACCCGGCAGCTGAACAGGCAGCCTCTGCCGCTTTCTTGCAAATGAGCGAAACCGCCATGGCGCGCTGCTCCGGTGGACACTCCGCAACAGCATGATCGAAGGCGGCAACGACGACGACGGGATGTGGCTCGGGAAGTCCCTTGAATTCCGGATTGTCGGGCTGAAGTCTTGCAGCCTCGTATGCCCGCGCGGCCAATCCGCGTAAGCTCTCCGCCCGCAGATCGTTTGAAACTGCGATACCGATCTTGGTTCCGATCACCGCCCGCACGGTCACCTGCACATTGCGTTCGGTCACATTCTGATGGACGCAGTTGTTCGCAAAGCGCGTGAGGCTCTCGTCCTGCTCCATGGCAAGGACTTCGGTCTCATCCGCCTTCGATGCGCTAAGGATGGTCTCCGCGATTTCGGAAAAGTTCATGAAAACACGCCCACGCTGACATTCCGGAATCTTGCGGGCGAGGCGCCGTGGCCTGTGCCCATGGTCTGCATGGGTTCTCCCTTTCCGCAATTTGGGGTGCCCCAAAGCTTCCAATGATTTTCATTCGTGATCGCATCGCAGCTATTCCAGAAATCGGGCGTGATTCCAGCGTACGTGCAGTTCTTCAAAAGACGACCGCGCTTGCCGTTCCTGATTTCGTACCCGACTTCGGTCCCGAACTGAAAGTTCAGCCGCATATCGTCGATGCTCCAGGAACGGTTCGTTTCCATGAAAATGCCGTCTTCCGTATCGGCGATCAGATCCTCCAGTTCCCATGTACCCGGCTCCAGAGAGACATTCGTCATTCGGATCAGCGGAATCCGATTCCAGCCGTCGGCGCGCATGCAACCATTGCTTTGCAGCCCGAGCTTCGAAGCAGTCTCGCGGGACATCAGATAACCAACGAAGTCGCCGTTCTTCACCAGCGGTGTACTGGAGGCCGGGACGCCTTCATCGTCCCAGCCAAACGTACCGAGTCCGGTCGACCGCACGCTGTCGGCCGTGAGGTTCACCAGGTCGGAACCATAACGAAAGTTGTTTCGCTTGTCGGTCGTGAGAAAACTGCGGCCCGCAAAAGCCGCTTCGGTTCCATATACCCGGTCCAGTTCGGTCGGGTGACCACACGATTCGTGAATCTGCAAGGCCAGCTGGGAACTGCCGAGGATGAGGGTCGTTTGCTTGCTCGGGCAAATGTCGGCGAACACCAGTTTGACGGCTTCTTCGGCCACTCGTTCGGCATTCCCGACGAGGTCGGCCTTCGTCACGTATTCCCAACCACCGGTGCCCTGATAGCGAAAAGAATTGGGATGCGAACGGATCTGAACTTCCGTGTCATTCACCGCCGTCGCGGCGATGGCGCCGCCAGTTTCGTAGACGGTCTGTTCGACAAACGCGCCGTCCGTATTCGCAAAGTACTTGTGAAGTCGAACGGCGAGGACATTGGACTCGACCACCTTCACGCCGGCATTCCGCCGCATGAGGGCGTCCGCGCGAAAGAGCAGATCGAGCTTTTCTTCGAGCGATACGCTGAAGGGATCCAGTTGAAACGGAGTCGTGAAATTGCCCGTGCTGGTAACCGGTGGCCCTAAATCCACCGTTTCGCCAGGCACCAGAGCACTGGCGCGCGCCACCTTTACGGCGAGCGACGTCACGCGTTCAATTTCTTCGCGCTTAACATAAGCGCTGGAGGCAAATCCCCATGAGTTGTCCACCAGGACACGCACACCGAAACCTTGACTATCCTGATCACCGAGGCCATCGACATTGCCGTTCTTCACACTCATGACCTGTTCCCGGCGGTCCACAATCCGGATATCCGCGTATCGGGCGCCTCCGCTTTTCGCAACGTTCAATGCGTGATCCGTCAGATCCTTCATATCAGGCTAGGATACGTGACACGCATCCCTTCCGCCTTCACAAATTTTGTCAGCTTGTGCGGCTCGACCTTTAAAGCGTTGAAGATATGACCGACCTCATAGCCGCGCACCGCTTTTCCGTTGGTATCGCTTCATTACCGACAAGCAGCGTGAACGGACTGCCGAAACTCGATGCGTTGAACAAGGTTTTTGGAAGCTAAGCACCCGAACTCATGTCATGGGACCAAAGCAGTTATATCGACGAACGGCTCGCTTTTCAGGCAAGATATCGGACAAAATCCACCTTTATATAAGCGTTACGGCCCGACTTGCGATTCGAATTTACGTTTTTGAACCCTGCGAGGATCCGCCGCAGCTTGACCCCCCGGACAGACCCCGCTTATCTTGGTATCTGCAACAATTGTGCTTTTGGAGTATTCTGCCTGCAGTGGTCGGTTTGCGTTTCAACCCGAAAAAGCTAGGGCTGCTGGTTCTAGTCTGCGTCATGATCTGGACGCAGTGGGCGGCGGCAGCCGAACTGTGTCCGCAGGCCCACGCTCCGAATGACTATTGTGCAGTCTGTCATCTAGGCGTACTGCCTTTCCTGAAGGTTGCGATCTCCGTTACCGACGCGCCCGCACTTCTGGTCGAGCGCTTGGCCATTTGGGGTGAATTCCAGTCCGACCGCTCTGTAAGCCGCACTCTTGGCGTTTCTCGTGCGCCGCCGTCCAATCCTGACGAAGCCTCGGCAGGTTCCTCGATTTTTTGAAGAACCGTTGTTCGTAGTTTAACTTCTATTCAAAAGGATTGGCTATGCCAGGCAAATCGCTTGGTTTGTCGCGTCTATTGACGCTGATGTTCGCTGTTCTCGTTCTCTCATTCGTGATTTATACAGGCTTGAGGCGTTTGGAAGTCGGATCTGCACCCGGCCCGAACGCGGAGTCGGCGACGGCGGAGGCGGCCACAAGGCCCGCCAACCAACCAGCACTCTTGAGCGTCTCCAACGATCAATTGTCCCATTTGAGCGTCGTCGATGCGAAGAAGGTGACATGGCCGGTGGACGTTCAAACCACCGGAACCGTGGATTGGGACGCCGACCACACCACTCAGGCCATCACCCAGGTGAACGGGCCGATTTCCCGGATTCTGGTGGATCTGGGGAAGCAGGTTGAGGCCGGTGAGCCCTTGCTTTACGTGTCGAGCCCGGACGTCGCGAATGCGATCTCCGCGTATCGAAAGGCGAAGAACCGCGAGGGCCTCACAAAACGCGTGATGGACCGGCAGAAGGAGCTCCTGGATCAGGGCGCCGTCGCGGCAAAAGATTACGAGAGCAATGTCGCCGATTACAACGACGCCACGACGGATGTTCAGAACAGCCTGCAGGCGCTCAAAATCTTTGGCATCACGCGCCAGGAAATCGATGATGCCGAACAACAGGGCAAACCCATCACCCCTGAACTTGCCGTACGCGCGCCGATTAGCGGCACGATTGTTCAGAAGCTGGTTTCTCCTGGACAGTTCATACAGGCGGGGATGACTGCATGTTTCATGCTCAGCAATACCTCCGTGGTGTGGGTTCAGGGGCACATCTTCGATCGCGACCTTCCATTCATCAAGATTGGCGATGAAGTGGAACAGACCAATGCGGGGTTCGGCCGGACACTCCGAGGGCGCCTCGCCTATATCGGAGCATTCCTGGACCCGGCAACGCGGACGACGCCGGTGCGGATCGTCACCGAGAATCCTCAGGGACTGTTGAAGAAAGACATGTTCGTCAATGCGGTGATTCACACGGGCACGCGGAACAACATCGTCGCCGTACCCGAGGCTGCCGTGCTGCGAGACGCTCAGAACGAGCCGCTGGTTTACGTGCAGGTGGAACCCGGCAAGTTCGCGCAACGCTCGGTGTCGATCGGAGCGTTTCGTGCAGGCGAGATCGAAATTCTCAGCGGACTGCGTGAAGGCGAGAAGGTTGTCGGAAACGGCAGTCTATTCCTTCAATTTGCAAGTTCATACCAATAAGGCGCACACGGCATGATCACCCGCATCGTCGCCTTTGCCCTGTCGCAGCGATTTCTGATCATATTTGCGGCCATCGCGCTGGTTATCTGGGGCGGTATCGCATTTCAAAAGCTTCCAATCGACGCGTATCCCGACCTTTCGCCGCCTCACGTCGAAATCGTCTCCCAGTGGCCCGGACACGCGGCGGAGGAGGTTGAGCGCCTCGTCACGATCCCGATCGAAATCGAGATGAACGGCATCCCGAAGCTCGAGACGCTTCGTTCGATCTCGCTTTACGGCTTGTCGTCGATCCAGATGAATTTTGAATATGGGGCCGATCCGTATTTTGTCCGGGAGCAAGCGTTCGAACGTATTGCGGATGCGCAGGTGCCGCAGGGAATAATGCCGGGTATCGAGCCGATGTTCAGCCCGAGCGGATTGATTTATCGATACGTGCTCCAGAGCCCCGACAAGACGCCTCAGGAGCTCAAGATCATTCAAGACTGGGTTCTGGACAGGCGCTACCGGTCGATCCAGGGTGTTGCCGACGATTCCGGTTTCGGCGGCACGACAATGCAATACCAGGTGCTGCTCGATCCGAACAAACTGTTCGCCTATGGATTGACGGTTCCGCAGGTTGTGACCCAGCTGTCCAGCAACAACGCCAATGCGGGCGGCGGTTTTTACTCCCAAGGCAGTCAGTTTTATTACATCCGCGGCCTCGGGCTCGTGAAGGATACGGCCGACATCGGAAACATCGTCGTCTCGGCAAAGAACGGCATCCCGATTTACGTGAAAGACTTTGCCCAGACGACGATCGGCTACGCGCCGAGGCTCGGCCAGTTCGGTTACATGGGGCAGCCGGAGACGGTGGAAGGCGTCATCCTGATGCGCGTCGGAGAACAGGCGCAGGTCGTCTTGAAACGCGTCGAGGACATGACGAAAAACCTCAATGAGCATGTCCTGCCGCCTGACGTCAAAATCGTCCCGTTCTACGACCGCCAGGCCTTGATTGCCGAAACCACGCAAACCGTCGAGGGCAACCTGTTCCGCGGCATGATCCTCGTGCTGGTGATCCTCGGGCTGTTTCTTCTGAATGTCAGAACGGCTTTGATCGTCGCTTGCACGATTCCCTTCTCGCTGATGTTCGCGTTCATCTGTCTCGACTGGAGACATATCCCGGCGAATTTGCTGTCGATCGGCGCGATCGATTTCGGAATCATCGTGGACGGCGCAGTGGTGATGGTCGAGAATATTTTCCGCGAGATTGCCGCACGAGCAGACGAAGATCACCAACTCGTCGACATCATCCGCATGGCGGCTCGCGACGTCGAGCGGCCGATTTTTTACGCGATGGCGGTGATTATCGCCGGCTATATCCCGATCTATGTATTGTCGGGACCGTCCGGACAACTCTTCCAGCCCATGGCGGACACGATGTCCTTCGCCCTGCTCGGCGCTCTGCTCTGCTCTCTGACACTGCTGCCGGTGCTCTGTTCTTACTTCTTGCGCAGGGGCATCCGTGAGCCCGAGTCCTTCGTCTACGACTGGATTTACGGAGTCTATGGCTTCCTGCTCGGCTGGTGCCTGAACAACCGCATGGCGACCGTCATTCTCGTGCTTGCGGTATTCGGCAGTTCGCTGCTGTTGATTCCGGCGATCGGCGCCGAGTTCATGCCGCATCTCGACGAAGGGGCATTGTGGGTGCGAGCGACGACACCCTATACGATCTCATTTGAAGAGGCCTCGAGGCTGTCTCCGCAAATACGCAACATCTTGTTGAGCTTTCCGCAGGTCACGACGGTTGCGAACGAATTAGGCCGTCCCGACGATGGGACAGATCCCACCGGATTCTTCAACAACGAGTTTTACGTGGGCTTGAGACCATACAGCGATTCGTCGTGGAACAGCAGCATCCATACAAAGCCTCAGCTCATTTCACAGATACAGAAGAAACTGGCTGCCTTTCCCGGGATCATTTTCAATTACACGCAGCCGGCTGAGGACGCAGTGGACGAAGCCGAGACGGGCTTGAAGAGCGCTCTGGCGGTCAAAATCTTCGGAACGGATCTCGGGACGCTCGAAGATAAAGCGCAGCAGGTGAAAGCCATCCTTTCCAAGGTTCCGGGAATCAGCGAAATCACAGTTGTCCGTGAGCTCGGACAGCCCAGTTTAACCATCGTACCGAACCGCGAGAAGATCGCCCGGTACGGATTGAACGTGAGCGATATCAACACGCTCGTCGAAACCGCGATGGGCGGCCAGGCGGCGACGCAGGTCATTCAGGGAGAGCGGGAGTTCGACCTGGTCGTGAGGCTGCAGGAAAAATACAGGAGCGATGAAAATGCGATCAAGAATCTGGTGATTCCCACACCAGACGGGCAATATCTGCCCCTGAGCCAGTTTGCCGATGTAAGAGTCGACAACGGCGCATCCTTTATTTATAGAGAATCGAACTCGCGATATATCGGAGTCCAGTTCAGCGTCGAGGGACGTGATCTGGCAGGCGCCGTGGGCGAAGCAAAAAAGAAGGTGGAACAGGCCGTCAGGCTGCCGATCGGCTACACGTTCGACTGGGGCGGCGAATACAAGGACTATCTCGCCTCGCAGGAGCAGATGAAAATCATTCTGCCTCTGACCGTCCTGCTGATACTGATGATCCTTTTTGCGCTCTACGGCAACCTGAAATTCCCCGTCATCATCTTCCTGAGCGTCCTGCTTACGGAACCTGTCGGCGGGCTTGTGGCGCTTTGGCTGACGCACACGAACTTCAGCGTCTCGTCCATGCTGGGTTTTGTGGCCTTGATGGGAGTGGCCGTGCAAACGAGCGTCATCCTGTACTCGTTTATCAACAAGCTGCGGCTTGAGGGCCGGGATATTCCCACGGCGACGCTGGACGCGTCGTTGCTGCGCCTGCGTCCGATCATGATGACGGCGCTGGTCGCCTGTTTCGGCTTGCTTCCCGCGGCAGTCTCTACCGGTATCGGGAGTGATTCGCAGCGTCCCTTCGCGATCGTGATCGTCGGCGGTTTGGCGTCGCGGCTCCTCTTGTCGATATTTCTCTCGCCCGTCTTGTATGCGCTGGTCGCTCGCGACGGCGACGTTTTGAAGGTGTAACGATGATACCTCGATTTATATGTCGCACCGCCGCTGCGACGTTAGTGGCCTGGAGCCTGACCGGATCCGCGACGGCTCAACAACCGAGGGCCTGGACCTGGCCGGAGATCAAGGACAAGTTCGAGGCGACCAACCCATCGCTGCTTGCCGGAAAACTGACTATCGATGAATCCAGGTCCGACGAGATCACCGCCTTCCTGCGGCCGAACCCATCTTTCAGCGTGCTCGCGGATCAGATCGAGCTCTTCACGCCCAATCCATACCAGCCGCTGACGAATCTCTTCTCATCCTTCTCGGCGAGCTACCTGCACGAACGCAGAAACAAGCGCGAACTCAGGCTCGACAGCGCGAAGAAAGGGACCGAAATCGCGCAGTCGCAGCAGTCCGATCTCGAAAGAAATCTGCTCTTCACTTTGCGTAATGCTTTCGTTCAGACCCTTCAGGCAAAGGCGGTGTTTCAGCTCGTTACCGACAATCTTGCCTACTATGACCACGTCCTCGAGGTCAGCCGCGTCCGATTCCACGCGGGAGACATTGCCCAGATTGACCTGGATCGTCTCGAGTTGCAGCGAGTCCAGTTCGAGACCGACCTGCAAAATGCGACCGTCGCTCTACGAAATGCAAAGATTCAGCTTCTGATGCTGCTCATCGACCGGACTCCGGTCGAGCAGTTCGACGTTGCCGGAACATTCGATTTCCGGGATGAGCCGATGTCACTCGATCAGTTTCGCACGATGGCTTTGAACACACGCCCGGACTTGCGATCCGCGATGCAAGCTGTCGAGAAAGCGAAGGTGGATCATACCCTCGCCGTTGCCAATGGCTCGACCGATCCAATATTCGGAGTCGATACGGGCCGCAATCCCCCGCTCAATTGGTACCTGGGATTCAACGTGACCATTCCGCTGAGATTCTTCGACAAAAACCAGGGCGAGAAACAGAGGACGCAGATCGACATCGCACGCAACGAAAGACTGCAGACCGCCGCTGAAGCGCAAGTGTACAGCGATGTGGATTCCGCGTTCTCCACTTTAAACGGCAATCTGGCGCTGCTGCGGGTGTATAAGAGCCGCTATCTTGCCACCGCTGTCCGCGTCCGCGACACCGTTTCGTTCGCGTATCAGCGAGGCGGATCCTCGCTTCTGGATTTCCTGCAAGCGCAGCAGGACTATCGCAGCGTCCAACTCGGCTACTTGAACCTGATCGGTTCTTACCTGACGTCGGCAAGTCAGCTTAATCTCGCAGTCGGCACGGAAGTGCTTCAATAGGCATGTAGTCCAACGCTATTGCGTGTACGCCTCGACTTCGGTGATGCGGCTGAAGCCCGAAAGCGCGCCGGTCACCCAGACGCGGATGGCCGAGGTCGTCAGCTGGCTAAACGTGAATTGCCGCCACACCAGGTTATTCCCGCTGACGGCCCCGCCTGGCACGGTGACCCATTGGCTCCCGCTCCAGTATTGCACCTGAAAATCGGTCACCCCATACGCACTGAACGTCATCGTCGGCGTCGGATCGCTCGGCGACTGGTAGTTGTCTTGAACGGTGAAGACGTCGATCTCGTTGATGGTCTTGCTTCCGCTAAAATCCACCTCCAGCCAGTCCGGCCACGCGCTCGCCGTCGCATCGTTCCAACCGCCCCCGGCACCCCAGTTGACGCCCTTGCGGTCGCCGTCATTCGCCCCGCCTGCTGCATAGGCGCTGCTGTAACTCGAGGACGCGCTGGCGACGCCGCCATTAGCAGCTCGCGCCACATTTGTGCCGGTCGCCCCGTTGACACTGATCCCCACAGGTGTCGAGGTCGTCGCGGCACCCTGTGTATCGGTGGCCACGGCCAGAAGCGTGTAACTGCCTGCCACCACTTTCGACCATGAAACGCTATAGGGCGAGGCGGTAGCGGTTCCGATCTGCAAGCCGTTGGCGAAGAAGTCGACCTTGCTGATGCCATTGCTGCTCGTGGCCAACGCCGTCACCGGGATGGTCGCCGGTGCCGTGTACGTCGCCCCCTGCGTGGGACTCGTTAATGACACACTGACGCCGTTGGCCGCCGCGCTATACGCCTCGACTTCGGTGATGCGGCTGAAGCCCGAAAGTGCGCCGGTCACCCAGACGCGGATAGCCGAGGTCGTCAGCTGGCTAAACGTGAATTGCCGCCACACCAGGTTATTCCCGCTGACGGTCCCGCCTGGCACGGTGACCCATTGGCTCCCACTCCAGTATTGCACCTGAAAATCGGTCACCCCATACGCACTGAACGTCATCGTCGGCGTCGGATCGCTCGGCGACTGGTAGTTGTCTTGAACGGTGAAGACGTCGATCTCGTTGATGGTCTTGCTTCCGCTAAAATCCACCTCCAGCCAGTCCGGCCACACGCTGGTCGTCGCATCATTCCAACCGCCCCCGGCACCCCAGTTGACGCCCTTGCGGTCGCCGTCATTCGCCCCGCCTGCTGCATAGGCGCTGCTGTAACTCGAGGACGCGCTGGCGACGCCGCCATTAGCAGCTCGCGCCACATTTGTGCCGGTCGCCCCATTGACACTGATCCCCACAGGTGTCGAGGTCGTCGCGGCAGCCTGTGTATCGGTGGCCACGGCCAGAAGCGTGTAACTGCCTGCCACCACTTTCGACCATGAAACGCTATAGGGCGAGGCGGTAGCCGTTCCGATCTGCAAGCCGTTGGCGAAGAAGTCGACCTTGCTGATGCCATTGCTGCTCGTGGCCGACGCCGTCACCGGGATGGTCGCCGGTGCGGTGTACGTCGCCCCCTGCGTAGGACTCGTTAATGACACACTGACGCCGTTGGCCGCCGCGCTATACGCCTCGACTTCAGTGATGCGGCTGAAGCCCGAGAGTGCGCCGGTCACCCAGACGCGGATGGCCGAGGTCGTCAGCTGGCTAAACGTGAATTGCCGCCACACCAGGTTATTCCCGCTGACGGTCCCGCCTGGCACGGTGACCCATTGGCTCCCGCTCCAGTACTGCACCTGAAAATCGGTCACCCCATACGCACTGAACGTCATCGTCGGCGTCGGATCGCTCGGCGACTGGTAGTTGTCTTGAACGGTGAAGACGTCGATCTCGTTGATAGTCTTGCTTCCGCTAAAATCCACCTCCAGCCAGTCCGGCCACGCGCTGGTCGTCGCATCATTCCAACCGCCCCCGGCACCCCAGTTGACGCCCTTGCGGTCGCCGTCATTCGCCCCGCCTGCTGCATAGGCGCTGCTGTAACTCGAGGACGCGCTGGCGACGCCGCCATTGGCAGCTCGCGCCACATTCATTCTGCCTCCTGGCGTTGGCGTCGCCGAGACCTGAGCGGAGTTGCCACTTTCGCCACATGAATCGACCGCTGAAACAACGTAGTAGTACGTGATTCCATTGGTGACGCTCGTATCCGTGTAGCTGGTCGCGGCCAACGCCGGCGCAATTGTCGCGAACGGTCCGCCAATTGTCGTCGAGCGCTTCACGTTGTAGCTCGCCGCTCCGGAACTTGCCGTCCAGCTCAGCACCACGCTTGCGTTCCCTGCTGTGGCAGCGAGCCCGACCGGCGTTACCGGTATAGCGCAAGGAGTCGCGCTGGCCTCGTTGGAATTCGGGCTCGTTCCAGACCCATCGACCGCACGCACGACGTAATAATAGGTCGTGCCGTTGGCCAGACCGGTATCGGTGTAGTTGGGGTTTGCGACGTCGGTCGCGACGGTCATATAGCCGCTGCCGCTCGTTGTGGAATGAAGGACGTTGTAGCTCGTCGCGCCCGTTGATGCCGTCCATGAGAGGCTGACCTGTGCGTTGCCGGGCATGGCGATCAGACCGGTCGGCGCGGGTGCCGCAGTAAGCTGCACGATAAACGTGTCGATCCGGGTTGAGCAACCAAACGAAGCGTCCGGACCAAGCTGCCCGTCCCAATAACTGGAAAACAGAGCCCACTTGCCGTCATTTGAGATTTGCGCGAATCCCTCGCCGTAATAGCAGCTGCCTGTACTATGGTTATGCGCGAAGCGCCAAACGGTGTTGGAACCATCGACGGCGGCCGCGACGATTTCTCCTGACCAGGCGAACTGGCAGGGTGGAGCGGTTGTGAAACGCGAAATGAGCACGGGCGCGTTGGGGTTCCCAACGGAATTCAGCCACGAAGGGTGCTCAGCATCGCACCACTGGTTCGCCGGGGCCGGAGGTTGCTCGACAAAGAGATAGTCCGACGAATTCATCAGGTTATCGGGATTCCGCACCACGTAGCCTCTGGAGTCTTGCCCGCCCGTGGATCCCGAAGCATTAACGTATTTGCCGTTTCCCATGGAAACGTGGCCGCTCCAATAACCGTCGGCGTTCGTAACGAGAGACCAGGTCTTGGTTCCAAGATCGAATACAGCGCCTCCGTTTGCTCCCCAGCTCTGGCCGTGGAATGTGACTTCGAGCCAGGAGGCGCCTGCCCCCCCTGTTATTGCATGAATTCCGATGGTCTGACCCGAGGCGGATGTCGGCCAATTCAGGTCACTCTGAGGAACTCCATTGATTGTTTTGTTCAGAACATCGATAAATGCAGTCGTTCCCGTACTGAGTGGATTCACACAGAAAATCTCGGTAAACGCGTCTTGATTCCCCGAACCGGCCGCCGCGCAGACCCAGTTATCTTGTCCAATGACGACTGCGAAATAGGCAACCATATCTCCATTTGGAGGACCGCCAAGATTTTTAGTGACACCTGTGGACTTGTTGTACGCCGCGATTTGATTTCCATTGAGGAAGTAGATGACGTCGGGATCGACTGTTGACCATTCCCAACGCGCGCCGAACGATACTGGATGAAGAGCGGGGTGAGACGATCCATCGCCAACCTTGATCGTGTCCGGGTCGAATTCCAGCCAAT
The DNA here is from genome assembly GCA_963738025.1 of uncultured Acidobacteriota bacterium. Lineage (GTDB taxonomy): Bacteria > Acidobacteriota > Terriglobia > 20CM-2-55-15 > 20CM-2-55-15 > 20CM-2-55-15. Next base: position 583,525 of record CAVTWA010000011.1, read on the forward strand.
AACCGTCGCCGTGAGGTCCCGTAAGTTTGATAGCTGTCGAATTCGCGTTCCAGGCCCGGAAATTGCCTCCGTCTATCGAGATAAATGACTCTCCCCCGTTGGTATTCTGATCGGTTACGCGCAAAATATTCGATCCGAATGTCGGATCAATAATGAGCGAATTCGCAGGCCCAAGAACCGGCGCGGAGGGGATCGGTTTCGTATCGGTTCCCGTGTACGCGGAATAAGTCGATGGAGCGGTTTGCGCTTGAACGCTTCCGACGGCCACAATCACCCATACACAACAAGTTAAAACTCGTTTCATAACTGCCTTCCGCTTCTTTGCCATGAAGTGCTTCATGTCGCGAAGGGATCGCTAAATGAACGCAGGTTTCCGAATGATCGGTGGCTAGAATTCAGCAATTGTAGTGTGCGTTGCTCGCACCAGACAATTTGCGGTGATAAATAAGTACTTCCCAGTGGTGCCCCGAACAGTGCTGCTAATTTCGGCCCAGATCTGTTCCTGCCGTATGCGTTATGTGTCCATTCAGTTTTCCGCACGGCACCTCCGCGTTATGCCTTTTTTGAATCGAGAGCATACATCAAACTCTTTGATATCCCGCTGCCGCTGTTCGGCCGCATGACAGAATCAACGAATAGTTCATAGAATTGAAAGGTTCGCCCCGACACCATCCTTAATTTAGTCGATCCCGATATTCCGCTTCTCATCCAAGCCAAACAGGAATTCGCGAAACTCGCTGGAAACTGAACCCGAAAAAAGTCTGCGTCCTCATCTGCGTATCCCGCGGCTATTTAAATGCCAACCGGGATTTACGTTCCTCTTCGGCCTTAACGGCCGGGCCGAAGAGCTTCTCGAAGAAACCTTCCTTGACCAGACGATCGACCGTTCCATTGTCGATGACTTTCCGGTAATCAAAACCTCTCATCACGGCGGCGAGTTGGGGATCGGATTGTTGTTCGCTGACGGACTTTACGGCGGGCGTCAGGAGATAGGGCACGCGTTCGAACAGGTTGCCTTTCGCATAGATGTCGTAGAAGCGTTCGACGTCTTGGCGCGGCTGCGGGTCGTAGGCTTGATATGCCTTCACGGCGAAGGCCTTGTCGTCATAGAAGCGCTTGATTGCCTCGGCATGAGCTTTGATGAGCAGCTCCGGAAGCCTCGGGTTGGCCACAATGCTATTTCGCTTCATCAGATATATGGTTGACGCGAAGATGTCGTCGTAATCGGCGATATTGGCAAGCGTGTTGTAACCGGCGATTTCCAGTTTGAAATAGGCAGGCGCCGTCAAGAGTGTAGCGTCCACGCGGCCGCCCTCCAGCGCTGCGACTCGGCCGTTGACGTCCGTGCCGACAGGAACCCATTGCACGTCGCGGGAGGTCATACCGAATTTCCGGATAAGCGCGTTCCCATAGTTATAGGGCGGATCGCCGATCTGGCTCACGGCGACGCGCTTGCCCTTCAATTCCTTCATACTTTTGATGTCCTTCCGGGCGACCAGCGCGAACACGGCTTTGTTCAGCGAATTGCCGACCATGACCAAGGACGAATCTTTCGCGGCAGCTTGCATGGCCGACTCCAGCGAGTAGCTCGCCATTTGAGCTTCGCCGCCGATGACCATCGCGACCCCTGCAGGGTGGCCCGCAAACACCAGGTTCACATCAAGGCCATACTTCTGGTAATAGCCGCCCTCCTTCGCAATGAACAGCGGCCATGACGCGCCGCTGCGCGTTGGGAAATTGATTGTGATCTTCTGAGGCTGCTGCAGAAGGGCGGCAGCCATGAATAAGACCAAAGTCATTCTCAGGATCATGTCGTTCCCCAGACTTCCCGGGCAGTGGCAGCGACCAATTCCAGCTTCTTCCACTGCTCGTCTTCAGTCAGTAGATTGCCTTCGATCGTCGACGCAAAGCCGCACTGCGGACTCAATGCGAGGTTTTCAACCGGCACATAGCGGCTCGCCTCTTCAATGCGCCGAATCAGTTGAACAGTTGTTTCGAGCTGGGCAAGTTTGCTGCTCACCAGGCCGAGAACCACGGTCTTATCCCGCGGCACGAAGCGCAGCGGTTCGAATGTGCCGGCGCGCTCGGATTCATATTCGAGAAGAAACGCGTCTACATTAAGTTGGTTGAATAGTTTTTCGGCGATCGGATCGTAGCCGCCTTCGGCGTACCACTTGCTCTGATTGTTTCCCCGGCAGAGATGGATCGCAAACACCACGCCCTCGCGTCTGGCCCCCTCCAGGCAAGTGTTATCGACGCGTATGGCCTCATCCAGAGCAACTTCGGGATCAATACCCATCTCATCCTGAATGTAACGCCGCCACTTGGGATCGACGTAATAGCTGTACCTCGGCGCATCGATTTGGATGTAACGAATCCCGTCGTTGACCAGCGCCTGGATTTCAGCCTTGATGATCGGAACGATATCCCAAAGAAACTCGGAGTAGGTTTTGTAGGCTCGCTCGCTCAATCCCCTTTTGTAGGCAATCGCCGGGAATTGGTTCGCGGTGGGCAAAGTTATTTTGATGTCACCCGGCGAATGTTGCTTGAGGAAATCGGCCTCGGTTTTCGTGAGCCGCTTCTTTAGTCGGATACGTTCCACGACTATACCCAGAAGACGGCCTGAGGGGTCGGCACTGCCACCCTTCCACGCCCGCGCAATTGAGCCATCCATGTCCAGGCCTTCGACAGATTCATGGAACGCGCTCATGAAGCCTCGCCGCCGGAATTCACCATCCGTGAAGATCTTGAATCCAAGTTCCTTTTGCCGCGCGAGGATTCCCAGAATGTGCTTGTTCTCGAGTTCGTACCGTTGTTCCGAACTCAGGTGTGGATTGCTGTAGGCGTTCTGCAATTCCTTCGGTCGCAACAAACTCCCGACATGATCAGCACGATAAATCCCCATTGGAATTGGAGGATTCTACCCGCTTCCAGCTTCTGTGGCGCTAATTTGTTGGACTGGAGTGGCCTTTCAACAGATCGACGGATCGGGCGAAGATCATTTTGCAGGCGGAGCAAAAGATTCTCAAAAAAATCGCTATAGGATTTTTAAGGGTGAAAGTGGATCGGCGTAAAAGTGGCTTGATCCTCCGACAGCGGCTGAAATTGTTTGTTTACCTGCGATTAATTGAAATACACCTTCGAAAGTAGCAAACTCCCCTCATTGGAAGAGAGGGGTGGAAATCCATGAAATCTATTCTGTTGGCCATTTGTGTGGCCGTGAGCGCGGTCAGCCTTTGCGCTCAGGGCACATCGCAGATCCAGGGTATCGTTAAAGACTCAACAGGCGCCGTCATAGGCGGCGTCGAAGTGAAAGCGACACAAACCGGCACGGGCGTCAGCCGAACCGTTATCACTTCCGAAGACGGTGTTTACTTCCTGCCCAATCTGCCTGTTGGTCCATATCGCGTTGAAGCGTCAAAAGCCGGCTTTTCGACTTACGCTCAAACCGGAATCGTCCTGCAGGTCGCCACAAACCAAACAGTCGACATCGTATTAAAGGTCGGTGAGGTCGCTCAGGAGATTCAGGTTGAGGCAAACGCTGCGCAGGTCGATCTGCAGGGTGTCAGCGTCGGCTTTGTTATTGAGAACCAGCGAATCCTCGAACTGCCGCTCAATGGCCGCAACCCCGTAGAGCTGATTCAGCTCATCGGGGCTGCAGTTCCGAACGGTAAGAACGGGACAGCCGGTATGCCGGGCGGCGTCGGCGTCTCGATTGGCGGCGGCCTGCTTTCAGGTGTGTCTTACTTTCTCGATGGAACTCTGTACAACAACCCATTCGACGCACTGAATCTTCCGTTTCCCTTCCCTGATGCGTTACAGGAATTCAAAGTCGAGACGAGTTCGTTGACCGCGCAAAATGGTTTGCACTCCGCCGGGGCGGTCAGCGCCGTGGTCAAGTCGGGCACCAATGCCTTTCACGGGGACGCCTTTGAATTTTTCCGGAATGGTGATTTGAACGCGCGCAACGCGAACGCCGCAAGACGCGATACGCTCAAGCGCAATCAATTTGGAGGCACGCTGGGCGGGCCGATCATCGCGAACAAGCTCTTTTTCTTCGGCGGCTATCAGGGAACGAAGACGCGCTCCGATCCGGCCGATCTCACCGGATTCGTCCCGACAGCGCGTATGTTGTCCGGTGATTTAAGTGGCTGCAATTTGCCACAACTTCACAATCCGGCAACGGGAGCTCTCTATCCGAACAACCAGATTCCGACGGGTCAATTCAGCTCTCAGGCATTGGCGATCGTGCAGCTGTTGCCTGGCGCGCAAGGCCCGTGCGGACAGGTGAAATATGGTCCCGTGCAAAAAATCGATGAATATCAGGTGCTCGGGCGCGCGGACTACCAGCTCAGCGGTAAGGAATCGCTCTTTGTCCGTTACATGGCGACCAGCTATAAGCTGCCGCCGGCTTATCAGTTCTCCCGGAATCTGCTCGATTCAGCGACCGGCGGATTGGATGATCTCGCTCAAGCCGCTGCGATCGGCGACACGTATCTCATCAACACGAACACCGTTAACACTTTTCGTGTAGCGTTCAATCGTGTTGCGGTCGCACGGTTCAACAATGACTACTTTTCCGGATGCGACGTTGGCGTGAAGGTCTATTGTTACGTGCCGCATCAAACGGTGCTCACGGTGAGCGGCGGTCCTAATGTCGGAGTCGGCACAGCGATTCAGGCTACGTTCGTACCCACCTATTTCACGGTATCCGAAGATCTCAGCGTCATTCGCGGTTCTCATCAGTTCGCCTTCGGTTACTCCGGTTTCAAATACCAGCACAGCCAGAAGGCGAATGTATTTTCGGCCATTACCTTCGGATTCAACGGCATTGCGTCTGGATCCGGAATGTCTGATTTCCTGCTTGGTCAATTGGGAACGATGACGCAAGGTGCTCCGAACACAACGTTCACGTACAAGTGGTATCACGGGCTTTATGGTCAGGACACCTGGAAGGCAGCACAACGTCTGACCGTTAATCTCGGGCTTCGCTGGGAACCGTTCCTCCCTCAAGGCTTCACGAATGGGGCCGTTTACAACTGGAGCCTGGATGCCTTCAAGGCGGGAGTCCACAGCACAGTTTTCAAGAACGCCCCCGCTGGACTGCTTTATGCGGGCGATCCGGGTTTCACCGGCAAAACCGGCGTCAAGAACCGCTATAACCAGTTCGCTCCACGCATCGGCCTGGCATTCGATCCGAAGGGCGACGGCAAAACGTCGATTCGGGCTTCAGTCGGCACGTTCTACGACTTCCCGAATATCATGATTGCCTCGACGCCGACGACGGCGCCACCGTTCGGCAATACCGTGACACCCACAGGCCCACTCAATTTCGCGGATCCGTATTCGACTGTGCCCGGCGGCAACCCGTTCCCTGGAACTTTCGACTCGAATGCGCCGTTTATCCAGAACGGCTCGTACATGGCGATGGAACCGAACGCAAAAGGAACGACCGTTTATTCATGGAACCTGGGCGTTCAGCGTCAGGTCGCAACCGACTGGCTGATTTCTGCTACGTATATGGGTAGCGAGACGGCACACCTCTGGGGAAGCCAGCAACTCAACCCCGCTGTGATTGTGCCGTGTCCCGGAGGCGCCGCATTTACTACATGCAATACGACGGCGAACACGCAACAGCGGCGGCTCGCGTACCTGGCCAATCCCGATCAGGGCAAGTATCTCGGATATGTGGATCAGTTTAATTCGGGCGGGACTGGCAGCTATCACGCGATGCTGCTGTCCGCGCAAAAGCGGCTGAGCCATGGCATGAGCGTGAATGGCAATTACACGCTGTCGCATTGCATTTCCGACCTCAATGCGGGCTCGCTGGTCGGTGGAGTTGGAGCCGGCTGGCTCGATCTCAACAATCGTCACTTCGACCGCAGCAATTGCCAGACGGGGACACTTGATGCGGCATCGGCGCTGTCTCTCGATCGCCGGCACCTTGCAAACATCTCGGGGGTTGTTGAAATTCCGCATTTCAAAAACCGGAAATTAGACAACCTTGCTTCCAACTGGCGCCTGTCATCGAGCTACCGCGTGCAATCGGGCTCTTTCCTGACGGCAAGCGCCGGTACCGACCGGCAGCTGACCGGGGCCAATGGAGGGACACAACGGGCACAGCGGCTTCTTGCGACTGCGCTGTGCGATCATCCAAACCCGTCGTGCTGGATCAATCCGGATGCCTTCGGCATTCCAGATATGGGTACGCTCGGGAATGCCGGACGGGCTACGATTCCAGGTCCGGGTTTCTGGGAAATCGACACGGCGCTGTCCCGCATCTTCCGCGTACGTGAAAACGTCAAACTGGAAGCCCGAGGTGAAGCCTTCAACCTGACCAACAGCTACCGGGCCGGCACGCCGATCACGGCCAGAAACAACCAGAATTTTGGCCAGATTTTGACAGCCCAGGATCCGCGCATCGTACAACTGGCGCTGAAACTGGTGTTCTAAGGCGGCCGTAGTCGCGGGCTTCAGCCCGCGTTTGGGTTTCGGATGATGTTGAGTTATCCGCACCCAAGTCCGCACCCAAAGGCGGGGCTGAAGCCCGCGACTACGATGCCCCGGCGCTTTGTCTCGATCCGACGAAAAGCGCCGGCCTCGCCACTTGCCACGCTGCCGTAATAGCGGCGATGCCGTCCGTGATCCCGATGATAGAAAAAGCGCGCGCGAGCGCAATGTGCTCGGCGACCGCCGCGACCGCAATCCTATATATGAACTGTAACAATGTCCCTATGAAGAAAAAGTGTTCTGTACACCCCTATGAAGTGCTTCGGAACCAGTCCATCATCGTCGAGGCGGCCTTCAGCCCGCGTTCAAATAAGGGTGTGTTACCGAAGAGGCAGACTGGGGCAGGCGGCTCCCACTCCCCTTAATCCGGACGCCGACCAAGGACTGTTTCGCTTGTTCCCGGTAACTCTGCCGTCTGCATAAGGGCGCTTCCGATTTTCGCAACGTTCAATGCGTGATCCGTCAGACCCTTCATATCAGGCTAGGATATGTGACGCGTATCCCTTCCACCTTCACAAATTTTGTCAGCTTGTGCGGTTCGACCTTTGAAGCGTTGAAGATATGGCCTGCGTGATAGCCGCGCACGAACAGCGCATCCGATACGAGTTGGCGATGGCAGCGCCAGAAAACCGCTTCCGTGCAGCAGTACACGCTGGTCTTTTCTCTTATTAAGGTGATCAGCTGATTGAGCGCCTCTTCGAACTGCGGCGTTTGCATGTAATCCGCATAGCCGCGAAAGCCGCTGTTCTGCCAGGCCGCATTGAGCGTCGATTCTTTACGGGGTTTTCGCAGCCCGCCCAGGCTTTTGAGGTGGATATATTCGACGCCGGCCTTCGGTAATTCCTGCTGGAGGTGTTCCAGATTGAACTGGGGAGTGTGTTTGGAACCCGGAAGAGTTCGGATATCAATCAGGCGTTCGATGTGGAACGCGGTGAGGACCTCCAACGTTTCGTCCCAGCTCCGGTTCGAAAAACCCATCGTATAAGTGTCGAAATTCATTCGCAGATTCATTGTAGGCTCGGACTACGAATGAATCCGAACGATTGCGATCCATCGTGTAGTCGCGGGCTTCAGCCCGCGTTCGGGTATCGGACAACGTTGGAGTTATCCGCACCCAGACGCGGGCTGAAGCCCGCGACTACAGTTCGAACCATCAGCGCCTGCAATGCATTCTGCCCCTGCCTGGAAGGGGCGTTCTGTGGTATTGTTCCGCGCCATGTGGCAGCAGAATTACACCCCAATTGGGAATAGTCTTGTGTTGTCGGCGCTCGTCGCCGCCATACCGATTTTCGTTCTTCTTTTCTTGATCGGCATCCGCCGGAAGCCGGCATGGATTGCCGCTCTGGCAGGACTTGGCACGGTGGTCGTTCTTGCCGCCGCCGTCTATGGAATGCCCATGGGAATGCTTTTCTCGACCATTACATATGGTGCGGCTTTCGGACTGTTCCCTATCGGCTGGGTGGTGTTTTCCGCAATTCTCCTGTACCGGGTGATGCAGGAGAGCGGAAAGTTCAACATTCTGAAAGACTCTGTCGGCCATTTAACGGACGATGGGCGTCTGCAGATGATGCTCGTCGCCTTTGCCTTCGGCGCCTTCATTGAAGGTTGCGCGGGGTTTGGAACACCGGTCGCCGTGGCTGCCACGATGCTCACGGGGCTGGGATTTTCTCCTTTTCTCGCTGCCGCCGTTTGTCTGCTGGCTAACACAGCCCCCGTCGCTTTCGGATCGATCGCAACGCCGATTCTGACTCTGGCGCGAACGACAGGCTTGCCTTTAGATCGGCTCAGCGCAGGCGTCGGACGCATTTGCGCACCGGTTTCTCTGTTCATTCCGGCTTACATGATTGCGGTGGTGTGCGGCTGGGCCGGGTTGCGGGGCGTCCTGCCCGCGGCGGCCGTCTGCGGGATTGCCTTCGCCGGAACCCAATTCGCGGTCTCGAACTTTGTCGGCCCCGAACTCACCGACGTCCTGGCGTCGATGGCCGCAATGGGTGCCCTGTTCGTGCTCATTAAAGTCTGGAAGCCGCGGGACAAATTCGACTTTGGACACCTGCCTCCAGCTAAGGTGTCGCACAGCGCGCGCAACGTCGCGCTGGCCTGGGCGCCGTATATGATTCTGGTCGTGCTGGTACTGCTCTGGGGATATCCACCGTTCAAAGCGAAGCTGGATGCGGTTTCAATGCCGATCCAATGGCCGGGATTGCATAACATGGTTCAACAGATGCCGCCCGTCGTCGCACAACCATCGAGGTACGGTGCGGTGTTCAATTTTCAATGGCTGTCCGCCTCCGGCACCGCATGTCTGTTCACTGCGATTCTCGGGGCCCTGGTCGTCGGACTCTCGCCGTTGCAGTTTTTTCGGGTCTTCGGAAAAACGGTCCGACAACTCCTGCTGGCCGAGCTGACGCTCGCAGCGGTCCTGGCTCTGGCCTATGTCATGAACTATTCGGGAGCCACCGGAACTCTCGGTCTGGCGTTCGCCGCGACCGGGGTTTTGTTTCCCATGTTCAGTTCCGTACTTGGCTCTCTGGGAGTTTTCCTGACCGGCAGCGACACCTCCGCCAACGCACTTTTCGGCACACTTCAGGAAGTGACGGCAACAAAACTGGGCATGAATCCCGTTCTGATGGCGGCCGGCAACTCGGCGGGCGGAGTGATGGGAAAGATGATCAGCCTGACCAGCATCGCAGTAGCAGCCGCCGCGACGTCGATGAAACGGGAAGACGAAGGGCGTCTCTTCGGCTTCACGTTGAAACACAGCATCTTCCTGACGCTGGTCATCGGCTGCATCGTGATGATTTACGCCTACGTCCTGCCGCAGTTCGCACCGTAACTGTGGTCGCGGTCTATGACCGCGCTCTACCGATCAACGAAACACGCGCGGTCAGGTCATAGAGAGCGGCGCCTGCAATCGCGATTAAGCTGCGAGATCTGCCTCGCCGTAAATCTCTTCAACGCCGGACGACTTGAAGACCCGGAGGGCGCGATCGAGTCTCACCGGATCGTTGGAGTGGACAGCAATTAAAATGGCTCCGTCATGAAGCCGCTGTTCCAGACGAGCTGCATGATGTTCGGGAATGCCGATATGTGTGAGGGCTCCGCTTCCTCCCGCCAGACCTCCGACCATGCCGCCCACAGCGGCCCCTCCCAAGCCGGCAACCAAAGGTCCCGCGACCAGGAGTGGCCCGAGAGCCGGAATCGACAAAGCGGTGAGGCCAGCCAGAGCACCGAGAATGCCGCCGGCGATTCCGCCCTTTCGGGCTCCCCGGACGACATCTTCTCTTACTGAAATGTTCCGCGTGTCTTTGTCTTTTAAAAGAATCGAGATTTCCGAGGCCGAAAATCCGAGGTTGCGCAGATGCTGAAGGATCTCGTCTGCCTGTGGCTCGTTCGACGCGAGGCAATACACTGCATTGTCCATAAGACCTCCCAATCATTAAGAGTTCCGGCGACAAACCCGCGGTGCCGAAGCGAATTCAGCGCGACTTGAATCCGATGTCGTTCTCTCCAGAACTCTGGCCTGAATTTCTCACGAGTTTTGCCCCGGAGTGGATAAGCCACGGATTGAACGGATTTAACGGATGGGCGCATTCACAGACTGTTAACGTGCCCATCCGTTAAATCCGTGGCTTAGCCAACACCCACCTAGGTCCCAGTCATCTCCTCTTCACCACCTATGTAATCTTCGGGAGCCGCATCAAACTCGTCCTTGCAGTCCTGGCTGCAGAAATAATAGGTCGTTCCCTCATAGAGAGACCTTTCCTTGGTCGAGCGGTCGTCGACCTCCATGCCACACACTGGGTCGATAGCCATAGTGAACTCCTTCGAATATTAGGATTGCTTACTATCAGGAGTTGCAATCGGCGGACCTTTGGGGATACCAAGTGCCTTAGTCACGAGCCACCAATGCACTACGACACTGGGGGGAGCCTGTTACCACCGGGAAGCGGGAGAATTTTCTACTTGGCGCCTTTACGTTGCAGCTCGTCTTCAATGACGTCTTTGATTTCGGAATAGGGCTGATTTCCCGACAGGAACCGGCCATTGATGAACATTGCCGGTGTGCCGCTCACGCCGGCACGAGCGCCTTCTTGAATGTCGGTCTGAATGGCCGCTGCTTCCTTGCCCGAATCCAGACACTGATTGAAGGCTTGAGTGTCGAGCTTCAAATCGACAGCCCGCTGCTTGAGATCAGCAATGCTGAGCTCCCGCTGGTTGCCGAACATCGAATCGTGAAATTCCCAGAACTTATTCTGCTCGTTGGCACAAAGCGACGCTTCCGCAGCTTTCATGGCGTGAGGGTGCAGGTTGCTCAAGGGAAATTGGCGATAAACGATTCGTACCGTCTGTGGATAATTCTTCTCGACTTGTTTCAGGGTGGGAAAGAGACCGCCGCAATACGGACACTCGAAGTCGGAAAATTCCACGATGGTGACCGGAGCGGTGGCTACGCCTCTCGAGGGAAACCCCGCGCTCGAAATCTGCGCCCGCAACGGCTCGAGATAAGATTTATAACCGAAATCCTTCTTCAGCCTCGTGACAAGCATGTCCCGGTAGCGGCTACGGCTACGTTCGATCATGTAAGCCTTGACCTGCGGCAGCGCCTGATCTTTCGTTATGGGAATGCGCTCTTTGTTGGCATCGTAAAAGGCTTCCACTTCCTCCGCAGACGGCGTGTCGATATTGCTTTCGACCTCCGCCTCCAGGAGCTGCTCCTTCGTCTTCTTTTCCTTCGCTGCTTCGGCCTCGATCAGCTTTTCGGCAACGAGTTCGTCCAGTGCCTTCTGGAGAATTTCCTGTTTGTCCTGCGAGAGGGACGCGTCGTTCTGGAGCTTGCGGGTCTCGAGACCCTTGAGTTCCCCGGCTGCGGCCTTCTCCAGTTCCTCTTGCGTGATGGTTTGTCCGTTCACAACGGCAACCCGGTTCGAATTCGACTGCGCGCTTGCGACGGCGGCGAAGGCCAGAATCGCTAAACTGATCAGTCCACAATGTAATCTCACGCTAGCTCCTTATTGGAAGGTTGGACGTATTTTATCAGAGAGCCCATGCGGATGGGCTTCGCAAAAACGCACGATCCCCACGCGACCGAATCACGACTTCAATGCGGCCGGGATCGCCTCGCCGATGATATTGACGCAGCGATCCAGGTCGGCATCGGAAATAACGAATGCGGGCGCAAGCATATAAATGTCGTCCTTGATGCGGCTGACGAGCCCCCGCTTGCAGCATTCCTGATACAGCCGTGCGCCGACCTTGCGGTCTGCCGAAAATCGTTTCTTCGTAGCTTTGTCCTCAACGAGTTCGACGCCACACATCAGGCCGAGCCCCCTGACATCGCCGACATTTTCGTGCGTTGCCAACTGCTTCAGGCTCGCCAGAAGCTTCTTTCCTTTCCGGCCGGCTTCCTCGACCAGACCTTCCTTTTCCACAATATCCAGAGTTGCCAGCGCGACCGCGCAGCAAGTCGGATGTCCGGAATATGTGAAGGCATGCATCCAGCGACGAGTCGGCGGCGCATCTGCGAGAACTTTGAAAACGCGATCCGAAATACCGATGCCGCCCAGAGGCAGGTATCCGGACGTAATTCCCTTCGCGAAGGAAATGATGTCGGGCTGTACGTTCCAGTGTTCCAGACCGAACCAGTGCCCAAGCCGGCCAAATCCCGTGATCACTTCATCGGCCATGAACAGAACATCGTATTTGTCGCAGATCTCGCGAATGCGTGCAAAGTAGTCGTCCTGCGGGACCATCAGACCGCCGGCGCCCTGTACCGGTTCTGCCAGGAATGCAGCAACCGTTTCCGCGCCTTCGCGCAAAATCGCTTTTTCCAGTTCATCGGCGGCTGCACGCCCCTGACTGACATTTGGATTGTCGGAAACATAGCGATAGGGATACGGCGAAGGAATATGCAGGAATCCGGGCACTTGCGAACTGAACATGGGCCAGAACCCTGGAATCCCGGTTGCATTCATCGCTCCGATTGTGACGCCATGGTAACCGTGTTCCCTGCTGATTATCTTGAGTTTGTCCGGCTTCCCCTGGCTGTTCCAGAAGAACCGTGCTGTCTTGATGGCGCTGTCATTTGCATCACCGCCGCCCGAGGAAAAAAAGAAGTGATTGATCGACGGGTAACATAGCTGGGAGAGCCGTTCTGTCAATTGAACCGCTGGAACATTGGTATGGCCGACATACGAGGTCGTGAAAGCCAGTTGTTCCATCTGCCGCAAGGCGGCTTGCGCCAGTTCTTTCCGGCCGTGTCCCAAGGTAACGTTCCATAAACACGCGAGTCCATCAATGTATTCCTTGCCATCGGCACTGCGGAGTCTCGCGCCGTCGCCCGAGACCCAGACAAATGGTTGCTTATGGTCGTTGGGATGGAACTGTGGATGAACGAAATGCTCCTGATCGGTCTTTATGATTTTCTCTAAATCGATCGTCATCATGTATTACTCCAGGAAAGATCAACGGTACCCAAAGCGATCCATAATATCAAAGGAGGGTCTATGTACGTGTATCTGGTTCAGCATGGAAAAGCAAAGTCCGCCGAGGAAGATCCCAACCGGGGCTTGTCGGACGAAGGCCGCCACGAAATTCAGCGTGTGGCGGAATTCCTCTCGGAGCTTAGAATCACGGTTTCTCTGATTCAGCACAGTGGAAAAACGAGAGCTGAAGAAACTGCGCATCTGCTGGCCGAAAGCATCCGTTGCACCTCCGGACCTTGTCACGTGCAGGGAATGGACCCGACTGACGATCCGTCGTTGATGGCCAATTTCCTGAAAGTCTATACGGATGATGTTGTCATGGTCGGCCATTTGCCAAATCTGGAACGCCTGACGTCCCTCCTTTTGACCGGGAGCCCCGACCGCAGGCCGGTGGTCTTTCGAAACGGCGGGGTCATCTGCCTGCAAAAAGACGGAAGCGGTGTCTGGGGTCTCCTGTGGGCACTCCTTCCGGAATTGCTCCATGCGCCATCGAGGCTGGCCGCCTGATGCGACGGGTCTTGTGCTTTTTGTGCCTGTTTATGGCTGTTTGCCCCTAAAATTCCGGAGTGGCGATGGCCAGACGAGAGATATCTGCGGGATGCGTGGTCTACCGAACGACGGACGGTGCAACGGAAGTTGCGCTGATCCAGCCTCACGACCGCAAGGCATGGGCCCTTCCTAAGGGGTTGATCGAACCCGGCGAAGAATCTGAAGCCGCCGCGCAACGCGAAGCGCGGGAGGAGACCGGCCTGTCCGGCACCATTGTCGGCAAGCTGGACACCATCAAATACTCCTACATGGCGAAGTGGGAAAAGCCCCCGGTCCGCGTCTTCAAAATCGTTACATTCTATTTATTGAAATTCACGGAGGGCGATCCGTCGCTGCACGATCGAGAGGTCGATCGGGTCGAATGGTTTCCCATCGATAAAGCGATATCGAGCGCCAGCTACCCTCAGGAAAAGACGATTCTCCGGAAAGCCAAGGAGCTGATTTCGAAATGAAACAAACTCTGCTGTGCTTCCTGTGCCTCTTGTGGTTTCGTCTCCCCCTGTCCGCTCAACCGATTTACGCCGCTAACCAGATTCCGGCGCGCGGCGTGGAAATCGAATATACGCTCGACTTGAAAAACCCGTCCTCTCATCTTTACGACGTCGAGATATCGATCAAGGGAATTCGCGACACGTCGCTTTCCGTTTCGATGCCCGCCTGGTCCCCCGGCATGTACCGCATCGAGAACTATGCACGCAACGTGCAGGACTTCCGCGCCACGACCAGCCGCAACCAGACGCTCAAATGGGAACAGACCGACAAACAGACTTGGCGGATGACGAAACAAGGCGCCGACGACGTAACGGTACACTATCAGGTGTTTTCAACACTGTTGAACGACCAGATGGCCGACGTTGCCCCACCGGCTACCTTTATGTATGTGGTCGGTCAGAAACACGTTCCATGCAGCATTAAGTTCAACACACCGGGCGGCTGGAAGGTGTATACGGGTCTCGAAAAGAGAGGCGACCGGTACCAGGCGAGCGACTACGACATTTTCATAGATGCTCCAGCCTTTATCGGTGAATTTAAAGTTCTCGAATTCGAAACCGGCGGCGCTCATCACCGTCTGGTATTCAGTAAACCGAACATTTCGATGAGCGGACCGCAAGTAACTTCCGATGTTCAGGACATCGTCGAGGCAGCGGCGGCGCTGTTCGGCAAGCTTCCCTACAAGGAATACACGTTTTTATTCAAAGTCCAGCCGCAGGCCACGAATAGTGTCGAGCACTTGAATTCCACGCGCATCACGGTTGGTGAAAACGATTTCGTGGCGCAGAGCTCCTACCGGCAGTTCCTGGATACGGTTGCCCATGAGTTCTTTCATCTCTGGAATGTGAAGCGGATCCGGCCGGACGTACTCGGACCGTTCGACTACACTCACGAAGTTAACACGCGTCTTCTGTGGGTCTCCGAAGGCATTACAAGTTACTACGGCGACCTGTTACTGGAACGCGCCGGTATCGATATGCCCACGGAATATTTGATCAGGATGGGCGGGGTCATCGACTCCATGGAGCACGCGCCAGGGCGCCGCCTGATGAGCGCGGAAGAAGCAAGCTGGAC
Organism: uncultured Acidobacteriota bacterium; assembly: GCA_963738025.1. Taxonomy (GTDB): domain Bacteria; phylum Acidobacteriota; class Terriglobia; order 20CM-2-55-15; family 20CM-2-55-15; genus 20CM-2-55-15. Next base: position 598,632 of record CAVTWA010000011.1, read on the forward strand.
CGCGTGGCTCCGCAGCGACAATGCGGAGAACAACACAATTTCTTATTACACGAAGGGTGAGATCATCGGCCTTCTCCTCGACATCGAGATCCGGGCGCGGACGAAAAATCAGAAGAGTCTCGACGATGTCATGCGCTACCTGATGGAAAACTACGCGAACAAAGGCATTGGTTTCCCCGAAGATGGATTTCTGAAAGCGCTCGAGACCGTGGCCGGCTCCGACTTTCACGAATTTTATGAAGCCGCCGTTCAGAGCCATCGCGAAATCGACTACAACCGGTACCTGAAACAGGCGGGCCTTACCGTTGACGTTCAACTGCAGCCCGGCACAATCTATTTAGGCGTCGAGTTTGAGTCGGGAGAAGGAGGCCTGCCCCGCGTCAAACGCGTCGCTCCCAGCTCGCCTGCCGACCGCGCGCATCTCAATACCGGCGATTTGCTGATCGCCATGAATGACGAACGCCTCAGTTTTGAAAACTTTCGCAGCCGCCTGCATTCACACGCGATTGGTGAAACAATTAAATTGACTGTGATGAGAGACCAGCGGCTTCTCCCGTTGAACATCGTCCCGGTTGAGTTTCAGGAAGAACGCTGGCAGCTCAACGAAAATGCGCGGCCGACACCCGAACAGCTTCAGTTAAAGAATGCCTGGCTCGGGACTAAAGAAGGCGCGTTACAGGGGAAATAAATGGAAATCGAAATCGTCTATTGCCAGGTTTGAGACTACGAACCCCAGGCGGTCAGTTTGACCGACCAACTCATCAAAGACCTCAAGGCACGAATCAAGCGTCTCGTGCTTGTTCCTTCCGACGGCGGCCGCTTCGAAGTCAGTATCAACGGCTCTCTCGTGTATTCGAAACTCAAGACCGGGAAGTTCCCCGATTATCAGGAGATCCGCAAGCACATTAAGTAGGAAGGAAGGCAGGGGAATTAGCCACGAATTGAACGAATTAAACGAATTCAATTCGTTCAATTCGTTTAATTCGTGGCTTATCCTTACCCTATGGAAGTGCGGCCAGCCTTTGCCGGATCTGGTTGAGATACGGAGACCCTGAGCTTCCATAGCGTTGCAGATAATCCTGAAGGGTCTGTTTGGCGCCTGGAACATCACCTTTCATCTGAAGCGCCATGGCGATATTCAGTGTGGCCGGACCATGGTCGGGTTGCTGTTGCAAGGTCATTCGGAATTGTTCGATCGCGGCGTCCGGCATGTGTTTCTGGATATAAACGACTCCGAGATCGTGATAGGCGTCAGGGAATACGGGCTTCAGGCGGGTCGCTTCCTGGAAACTCTGCACCGCTTGATCCGCCTTCCCTTCCTCAGCGTAGAGAACGCCCAGATTCCGGTAAGCCTCGGCGGCAACGGGCGTATTCGTCAACTCGGCGAACTCCTTCTCGGCCATGTCCCGATCCCCGGCGCGCGAGTAAGCGACGCCCAGCGTCAGCCGGAATGATGGAAGATCTGGACGGAGATGAATGGCCTGTTTGTAACTTTCGAGCGCCTGTTTAAAGTCGGCCTTCTGCGTCAGCGCTTCACCTTTATTGTAATGAGCTGCAAAGGAGTCGGGATTGATTTCCAGCGCGCGATTGAGAGCGGAAAGCGCCTTGTCCGGTTGCTGCGTCCGGATATAGAGAACCGCGAGATTGATGAAGCCTTCGGTAAAATTCGGCGCCAGCGTGGTTACCTTCTGCAGCATCTCCTCGCCTTTGCCGAACTCTCTCTGGTCCAGATAAATTGCCGCAATATTGGAATATGCGGCATAAATGTCGGGTTTCAGCGCCAGCGCGTGCTGGTACTCCCGAATGGCGTCCGGCATCCGCTGCGCGTCCTGATAAGCTTGCCCCAGATTGAAGTGGGGACGCGGCTTACCGGACGACTTTGCTTCAGCGTCCTCCCACAACGAAATATTGTTGGCGTACACTTCGTTTCGCCCGATCGTCGTGAGTCCGAGAAGAATGATGACCGACCCGGCCAGTGGCCACCGGAACCCTGCGTAATTTCGCGCCACCCAATGGAAGGCCCACGCAAAAATCAGTGCGACACCCAGACCGGGAATATATGCGCGGTGCTCGAGAACCACATCCGCCAGCGGAATGGCTGCGTAAGCCGCCAGGGGTGAGATCAATATGGCGGCAATTCCGAGTGACAACAGTGGATCGCGCCTGTACGAGCGCAGCGCCAACCACGCCAGTCCGCCTAATACAGCGATCGCAAAGAGAAACTCCGGGCTGTACCAGTGCTGCACGGTGGCGATCTGTGGATCCGCACTTAAATTGACCGGCACGGCGAATCGAGGCAGGTAGTAGCCGACAATGGCAGTAATGTAGGTTCTGAAATAGGTCGCAGCCGGCAGAACTTTTTCGAATCCCGCTGAAACCAGAATCTCATTTCCGCCGACCGTCGCATACATTGCCTTGATCTGGTCCCGGACCAGAAACAAGCCGACAACGGGAATGACAGCGAGAGGCGCGATCCATCGCCAATCCTTCTTCTCCATTCGGAGAAATACAACAGCCGCAAGAAACAACGGCAAGGTGATCGCTTCCTGCTTTGCCTGCCAGGCCAGGAGACCGGCGACACCGGCCAGCGCTATACAAATGATGCGCCGGCTGCGCTGCGACGAATTCAGCCCGCTGAAGAAAAGAAGAATGGAGGCGAAGTAAAACGTGCCGCAGAGTTCCGACGATCGGCCCGCAATGTAGCTTACCGACGCCGAGAACATCGTGTGCACTGCAAACACCGCCGCACCTGCAAAGGCCGCAAATCGTGCCCGGGTGTCGTCGCGCAAAGCAACAAGGATGATCCCGTATACCAGCAACACATTGATGACGTGGACAATGACATTAACAAGGTGATAACTGAAGGTATCGAGCCCGCTCAGGTAGTAGTTCAGCCCGTACGTCAAAAATAACAGCTGCCGCCAGCCAGCGCCGATTGCGAACGCATCACTCAAGGTGTGGACGTTCATCAGCCGCGGGTTCTGTAAGACGATTTGTTGATCGTCAAAGACAAACTTTCCCTGCAGACTGTTCGCGTAAACGATCACCGTCAGAATGACCAGCACCAGGATGTGCATCCCGACGTTGTCAAATCGACTGGATAATGTCTTCTTTGGAGGGCTGGCTGGCATTACATCCTGAAAGCGCGGAGATCGAGCGAGGATTGTAGCATCCCGGAATTCGGGGACGGTTGCCTAAATTACCTAATTGCCCCGCAATTAGGTAGTTTAGGCAACCGTCCCCGAATTCAACCCCAAGGGATCACAAGGTCCATGCCCGCTTCCCAGGGCCAGGCCGTTCTTGATGGCCTCCGTAACAAAATCCTTACCCATTTGCACGGCCTCTTGCAGCTTCCGACCCTGCGCCAGGTATGCGGTAATCGCCGCCGACAAAACACATCCCGTTCCGTGCGTGTTATGGGCATCGAGCCGGGGCCCCCGCAGATGCACAAATGCCGAACCGTCAAAAAATACATCGACGGCCTCCGGTCCCCCGGCATGGCCCCCTTTGATCAGGACATTCTTAGCTCCTAACCCATGAATCTGTAACGCCGCTTCCTCCATGTCTTCGACATCTGATACCGTCTTTCCCGTCAGAGCGGCCGCTTCGTCCAGATTTGGCGTTATCAGCATTGCAAGGGGCAACAGGGCGCGACGAAACTTGTCAATTGCTTGATCATTCAATAGCTTAGATCCGGACGTTGAAACCATTACTGGATCTACGACGAGATTCAGAATCCCGTACCGCTGAAGCTTCGCCGCGACGATACCCACGACGTCTGCGGTCAGAAGCATTCCCGTCTTTGCCGCATGCGGCGGGATATCGGCAAAAACGGCATCGATCTGCTTTGCCACGAATTCCGGGTCGACCTCAGCAGTGGCGGATACGCCTTGAGTGTTCTGCGCGGTCAGAGCAGCGATGACGGCCATCCCGTATACCCGAAGCCGGGAAAAGGTTTTGAGATCGGATTGAATTCCGGCGCCCCCGCTGGGATCGGAGCCGGCGATTGTGAGCGCAATGCAGACTTTGATGGCCCCCGGCGTCACAGAACCTGTACGGGATCGGAAATACGAACGAGGCCGGGAGAGACGACTTTCACAAACATGCCGCGCCGATTTTGCAGGGCCTCGCGCAACCCTGGACGCACCCGCTCCATCTGGATGCAGGGTTCGCATGGAATGGTGACCGATACGAGAGCGGCGCCGAGGCGGAGCTGTTGGCCTTCGCGGAGAGCCATAACGTCGATTCCATCCACCACGACGTTTTCGTAAATGCCCCCGGGCATTATCTGGAGTTCGTCCATGACGGAGCCAGACATCAGGAGAATCTGACGGCGCTTCCCGGGTGAGGCGTGGTGATCCCCGGCAAAGCCGCCGGAGACGGCATCTACCGCATCCAGAGGAATGGGCCTTTCGCCTTTCTCTCTTTTGATGAATAGCGCTCGCACTCTCCCGTCCATATGACTCGCATTATAATGTTCCACATGTTTCGTGGAGCAACGTTTCTCCTGCTGGTGTTCGGCGCAACGATCGCATCGGCGCAGGTGCCACCGCCGCCCGGCGTGCCGTTCGATGCAAGCAAGCATCCCAATCCCATCATCACGTACGTCGACGATAAGGATTTCAAAGCAGCTACTCCGGAACAGGTACGCAAGGAAGCTGGAATCGACCTTCTCAGCTTCTCTCAGGACGAGGCGAAACGGCAGTCGCTCGAGATGGCAGATGGCAGATTCGTGAAGAATATGCTGATTTTAAATTTGCGGACCGACGTCACGTTCTATCCAGTCGTCCGCCAGAAATTCAAATTGGCGGCAGGGGCGGATCTCGCGATGTACACATTTCGATTTCCCAAGGTCGCTCTACCTCTACCGAAGAACTTCACGGAAATCGTCTTGAACGAGGCTGCAATAGAAAAGAAGAAGAAACCCAGCGAGATGCGCTTCGGCGGCGAGAAACCGGAGACTTTCGTTATCCGGGGCTCTCCGGCTCTGCTTTTCGAGAAGGACGGTCAGACCACCGTGTACTGGCAGGAAGACGGTGTCGGATACACCGTCACCAGCACGATCCCCCGTAAAGAACTGTTTAATGTGATTGAAGAGCTGCTGTAATACGGATTCAATCCGTTAAATCCGTTCAATCCGTGGCTTATTTAAATCTCCATCCCACGCCAACCGAAATCACCGGATAAAACTGCACCAGCGAGTGCAAGGTATCGTATGGCGGCGTTCCGCTGTTGATCTTGTTTTCTTCGGAACGAATGTCGCTCTGGATCAGAGGACTGGACGTCGGCTGGCACACGATCGGCGCTCCGGTTCCTCCGAGGCTGGCGCACGCGCTGCCGTTCAGATTAATCGTGGCCTCCGGTGAGCTTCCGAAAACGACACCGGCCTCGAAAGTGATGGATAGTCGCCGGCCACTGCGGCGCAAAAGGTTTCCAGTCCCGATAGTGGCCATCGGCGAGACCTTCGTATGACTGAAATCGACTTCGGCCGTCCCGGTGACGGGGTTCGATGGATCGCTGATGTAGGTTCGGCTGCCCAGCGTAAAGGATTGCCCTCCCGGCACAAAGGCATCGCCTTCGGCTCGGTTGCCGTTATAAATCAACAGACCGGGACTGACATGGAACCCACGACCGACAAACCAGTCGTAATGGACCTCAACGGATCGCAGCCGCAGATCGGCGTCATATTTGATGCCATCCCGCGTGAAGTTCTGGTCGTAGTTGAAAAAATTGAATCCGCCCCGCACATTCGAGTTTTCGGTCACCCCGGTAGCGGCTTCAAACCCGATTCCAAGAGTAGAGATTTTCGCGCCGGCTCCCAACCGCGGTATGGGCTGCCCCGACTGGCCGAAACAAGGGGAGATAAACGCCACGACCAGGAAAAGCCACGTTGTGGCGCCTTGCCTGAAACAATGTCGCATGCAAATTACGCTAACACGGGGGCAATTCGCTTCGGCTATTTATCGGAGAAGACGAAATACACGGCAAGCGGTGCGACAACGAGCAGTGTGACAAAGGCCCCGATGAGCAAGCCCAGCTCGGGCAGGCCGGTGAAAGCCGCAAATAGTTCCCGTACGTAAGGAATCATTCCCCCGGCCAGCGCGGCGCCGACACCGATGGCCGCTGCGGCGGCCAGAGAATGTGCCAGCGTCAGCGGGCGTTCGGCGGCTTGCACGGCATCCCTTCGCGCGCGCAATTCGGCACGCCACCAGACCAGTCCAGCCGAAGGGACCCGGGCGTCGGTCAGCGCAACGCTGTGGTCTTCATGAAGGGCAACGGCGACGAACACGACCTCTTTGCACACCTGGCAAGCCATGGCGTGATCCCGCAGATCCGGGTCACATGCACCGGGCCATCGGCCGGACGTCACGGCGTCGACGACTTCATGCTCGCGCGCACACTCCTTCATGACTTACCTCCAAGGAGCGACGCGAGCTTCTGCCGGGCGCGGAACAACAGCACTTTCATGCTGGTTATCTTTACACCTAAAGCGTCCGCGATTTCTCCGTGCGACATGCCTTCAGCATAAGCCAGCCACAGCGCATCACGTTCGCGAGGTTTGAGTTTGGCCATGGCGCTGGCCACGTCGGTCCGGTGCTGATGGTCGCGTGCTGCAGAGTCGCCGCCTCCGAGCGAGGCGGGCTCGTATCCATCCGGAAGTTGTTCGGCCCTGGGCACGCGATACGCATCGTTCGCCAGGTTGGTGGCGATCCGGAAAAGATAGTTCTTTCGATGGGCATCGCTCTCGAAGACAACCGGCGTGCGCAGGAACCGGTAATAGGTCTCCTGCAGAAGGTCGTCCGCATGGCCATCTCCGACCTTCCGTCGCAGATAGATCCAGAGCGGTCGTGCTGTTCGTTCGTATAACGCGCGGAAGCTGTCCTGGTCCATCTGCAGTGTGTCGTCTGCCGCGGCAATTGCCGGCTGGACTCGTTGAAGCTCAGAAAAAGTTATCTCTCGCATTGCTTTTCGTTACGTTGGAGGCCTTTCAGATGTTCCATGCACCAGGCCCAGATTTCGAGCAATCATATACGAGGCCACCGCCGACAGGATGAAACCGGCCCCGACCGCCAGACCAAGCACGCCCAGGATAAAGAAGGGCTGCGCCACCTGGTTTCGAATGTGACCGCTGGCATAATTCAACCCCACCCCGCCCAGCGCGAGAACCAGACCTGCCTGCACCGACCACAGTATCCGTCCTACGGATGATCCTGCGTTACCTCCAGGATCGAGGACGGGAGCCGAATCCAGGAAGCGCTTCCCTGCCGGGCTTTGGATATACGCAAGCAGGTCTTCGCTGGTCGTCAATCGATCCATCAGCCGCGAATGGATTTCACTCTGGTTCTTGAGCATGCGAAGCCATCGCCGGTAATCGATCAGGGACTTGATAATCCAGGTAATACCGCCGGTAATGCAGATGATGACCAGCGTCAGCGTCGTGTACTCCGCGATATCGGTCGTCGTCCGGTCTGGCGCGCGTTCGAAATTTCCTTCATACAATCCTCGCGGCGCTCCCAGAAAATAGGCGGCATTGTGCGTGACTTCAGGATGTTTTGTGATAAACGCCCCGAGGGCCGGATAGGGTGCCAGATAGTCCTTGTTCATCAGTAGCGCCGGATCGATCTGCAGAACGCGCTGCACGGTCGGCGGATATTGATTGAATATGGCACCCAGTTGATCCCGCGTAGTCGAGGCATTGGAATCCGTGAGCAGCCCCTGGGCCGGCGCCGCCTGCCCCCTGGCAATTCCGGTATGAAGCGCCCCCGCCAGGATCATCATGATTACGACTTTGGCGTATCGTTCCATCCCCTCTTATTACTCCGAATCAATAAAGAGGTTAACGAAGTGAGGGAGAGAAATCCGCGATCGGCGGGGCAGCTCGGAGCGCGAGCCCGATAAGGGCCTAAAGGACTGTATTCATTTTCAATAACTTCCGAGTTCGAATTTATCCGCTCTATGAAACTGGGGCTTCCGTCATGCGCTTAGGCGGGAACGACGCGCGGTTCGACGACAAGATTGCATTTGCTCGTCGTAGCGCGCGCTCTTCGACGGGCAGATTGCATTTGCTCGTCGTTGCACGCGCACGTCGACGAGCAGATTGCGTTTGCTCGTCGTTGCACGCGCTCGACGACGAGCAGATTGCATTTGCTCGTCGTCGCACGCACACTTCGACGAACAGATTGCGTTTGATCGTCGTAGCACGCGCTCGTCGACGGGCAGATTGCATTCGCTCGTCGTCGCACGCGCTCGTCGACGAGCAGATTACATTTGCTCGTCGTCGCACGCGCTCGTCGACGAGCAGATTGCGTTTGCTCGTCGTCGCACGCGCTCGTCGACGAGCAGATTGCATTTGCTCGTCGTCGCACGCGCTCGTCGACGAGCAGATTGCGTTTGCTCGTCGTCGCACGCACACTTCGACGAGCAGATTGCATTTGCTCGTCGAAGGACGCGCTCTCCAACGACAAGATTACATTTCCCTTGCCCGCACCCGTAGCCCTGCGCCTAACGTCAAAAGACAACGCGTTCGGAAGCGATCTCAATCGCGTTTTTGATCGTTTTTATATATGTGAGGTTTTGGCGCTTTTTTTTTGAGGCACAAGACTGGTAAGACTTGTGCCTCATGGGAAATGGGCGGCGTAGGGCTCGAACCTACGACCTTTCGGGTGTAAACCGTGTATTTATTATGTGTCTCCCTCATTGCCGCCCGCTCGATTGTCCAGGGGGTCATGCCGCCGGGACGTCGCGCCGCCGTCCGACAAGTCGGACCTATCCAAGGAAGGATCAATAGCCGGCCTGCCGGGTTTCAGGGGGAGTGTTGCTTTCCGCCGGGGGCGGTGATTGCGGGGATTCTCACGTATAACTCAAACGGCATCAGAAGTTTGCTTCCGAAAGCGAAGCCCAAACTCGGCGGGGAGCGACCGGGGAGAGCGGGGACGGCTTTCAGTCTCGTGCCACCACGTCAGACATTGTCCGGTATGTATTGCGGCTTTCCTCCTACAGCCAAGTCATAAGGATCTCATTATGATCCTCGGATCTTTCTTCCAGGGACGTGCTATTTTGCTTGGCGACGGTGCCCACATCCAGATAGCGCGGCTTTGGGAATACTCCAAAGATCCGACCACGCTTGAATCACAGCTCGTGCAACACTTGGCTTATTGCGAGGACTGCATGGGCATCCTTTGGTTGTGCCGATCATCCGAGTCATTCCAGCAAGCCAAAGACACACTTCGGGAGCACGGTATCACCGGCGTTTGATGGGCGCGCATCGATTCTGCTGCCGTTGTAGTCCTACGATAAGAAGGTGCGGCGGTTCAGACGAACCGGCGTCGACTTCATACTGAGTCAGTTCGAAGCCCCTTTGGCATTAACGTCAGGCCGAGTAGCCTCCCCACCCCGGATGACGTCAACGGGAACCGTGGCCTCCACCCGAGTGCCACTGCCAGGGCTGGAGTGAATTTCGAGAGAGCCGCCAATCGCTTCCAGTCGCTCTTTCATGCTGATGATGCCGAGTCCTTTGTCCCTCATGGATTGAACGTCGAATCCTACACCATTGTCTACGACGCTCAGGGTGAGCCCGATCGCGGTCCCAGCGAGATGCACCTTCACTTCCTTGGCAAGGCTGTACTTGATCACATTCTGGAGCGCCTCCTGAACGATGCGGAACAGGCACAGCATCACATCCGCCGAAAGCCTTGATGGAACATTGTCGTGCGTGAAGGCGATGGCGATCCCAGAGTGTGACAACTCGCGGGGAAGCGCCTCTAGGGCGGCGACGAGGCCAACCAGCTGGAGCCTGGCCGGATGCAGACTGTGCGACAAGTCGTGCACGCTTCTGGCAATCTCCACAGTGCGCGCCCGTGCCTCGGCGAGCCGCTTGCCTTCGCCAGCGTCGGTGACCTCCACCCGGTCGAGATCGAAGGTCAGCAGCGCCAGCTGCTGGTTGATATCGTCGTGCAGTTCGCGGGCGATGCGCAAACGCTCGGTCTCCTGCGCGTTGACCATTCGCGCCCCGAGGTGGCGGTTCCGCTCGTCACTAGTACGGAGACTCTCCTGGCTTCGATGCAGCTCGGCTTCGGCGCGGTGCCGTCGCGCCCGTTGAATAAGCAGACCCGCAATCAGTCCTGACTGCACGATTAGCAGGATGAGAGCGGCAAGGATGTATCCCCTGTAGCGGTCCCAAACCGTCGGCGTTCGGAAGAGAACCTCCGTGCCGGGTGGGAGCTGAGCCTCGGACAGCCCCCAGCGATCCATCGCACGCCAGTCCACGACCTGCACGGGGCGGGCGACTTCCGGCGGAGGCAGGGGCAGCTTAGGGGAGGCTCGATCCAGCACCTGAAGGAGCAGCCGCCCCGTCCGCATGCCGTCATCTCCGAAATCCATCGTGACACCGCCGACGATGCCGTCGCCGACCCAGTTGCGAGCGATCCCATAAACCGGAGCGGACGCCACTCGCGTGACGCTGGCGATGAGGTCGCCGGAATTGAATTGCTGCCCGCGCTTGTCGCGGTTGAAGGACGAAAGGATGGTGATGGTACGCGGCGGCAGCCCGCGCAGTTCCTGGAGCAGCGATGCGTGCGTCCAGTCCTGCCACACCACGAGCTGCATCCTACCGACTAGTGGAGTCACGTCCCGCACGGCGCTGGCAAGCATGAGGGAGTCGTTCGGCGAGTTGCCTCCGACGAGGACGACTCTCTCCGCATCGGGCTGAAGGGCGCGAGCCATCTCGAACGTCGCGGCGAACGGTAGGAGCTGCTGCCTTCCAGTCACGTTCGCCGGAAGGGCAGAGAAGTCGATCACGGGCTCGAACGCTAGGCCGTACACGATGGGGACGCCCGGGAATTGAGAGCTCATCTGCTCGGTGGCGAACTTCAGGGCCTTCGTTCCTTCCGCCAGTATGGCGTCGAAGCCGAACCCGCGATACTTCTCGACGATGTAGTTGACGAGTTCCTCCCGGCCCTCGTTTTCGGGGAAGCGTTCGAGGTCCAGAAGCTCATCGTAGAACACGACCCGAGTGGGCGAGTCTGCTCGAACGACCGCTCGCAGCTGGTTGGTGAAAGCCACAACTCCCGGCGCTTTGGGATCATGGCCGTAGAGCATCAACACACGCTTCGGCGTGGGCTGGTCCTGGGCCGAGGCGATACTTTCCGGAGCCAATCCGATGAGAAAGATCGCAATCATGGCGGTGAGCGCCTTACCCATTGAGTATCCTGTGCACCTAATCTCAGCTCGTTTGGGGCTTGCTGCAGCTTAGCATGTCCGGCTTAAGTTACTTTTATCGTCATGACCCGACGTGGCCGTCCGCGCACATCTCGCGTGGATGTGCCCGTAAACCTTCAAATGAGATGAGTGATTTAATGGGCGGTGTAGGGCTCGAACCTACGACCTTTCGGGTGTAAACCGAATGCTCTTCCAATTGAGCTAACCGCCCGAAGTTAAAGAAATAATGTTATTTGCACACTATCCAGGGAGAGTCGCCCGTGTCGGTTTCGACCGATTGTAGTGGAAACTGCAGTACGCCTCTCCAATTTCACGGCTTGTTAATTTACCACAACTTGTTCGGTTGTCTGCGCGTCATGGTTCTGTGAATCCAGGAGCGTTACCGGAATTGTCACGATCGATTCAAGAGTCGTCCTTTTCGCCTCAGTGCGAATGCGGGCGTATCGGGAAAGCATTCGCCGGGAAACATGTCCGGCAATCCCCATGATTGTCTCATCCCCTGCACCGGACTCGACCAGCTTCGTAATCAATGTATGGCGTTTATGCCGCTAGCGGCATAAACGCCACACTTTCGCGGTGCGGCCCCTGGAGCGATTACTCAGCGGCATGTCGGCCCGCACGCACACGGTCGCGTCCTATCGCGATACGTTTCGTCTACTTTTGCCTTATGCGGCTCAGGCCGTATCGCGGCCCCTTCATCAACTGAGACTTGAGGACCTGGACGCTGATCGGATACTGGCATTCCTGGGATGGCTCGAACAGGAGCGAGGCGTGACTGCCAGAAGTAGGAATCAGGAGGCTGTCGGCAATCAAGTCATTCTTTCGTCACGTCGGATTTAAGCTGCCCGATCGCGCCAAAATAACTCAACGAGTCTTATGCATCGCGGTCAAGCGGCATCAAAAGGGAGTCGTAAACTTTCTCACCCCTGACGACGGCTTTCGCGGCCTGCCGAACGCTTCGATTCCGATCTATTCATCTACGAACTGAAGATCGACGGTTTCCGCGCTCTCGCCCACATCCAGAACGGCAAGGGCGAACTGATTTCACGATACGGAAACGTCTTCCGAGGATTCGCGGAGGTTGCCACATGGGTCGCCGAACATCACCCACCTTTTAGCACCTCCGTTCGATTGACAAACGTCTATATATCCGCGTCGATTGACGAACGTTTATATCGAAAGCATAACGGTCGTGCGCCGTATCCCTTCCCCAAATGTCGTCCTGCGGATACGGTGGCGCCCCGCCTGACGGGTTATTTAAGCAAGAAGCTTGCGCCCGCAGGCGGGCATTATCGAGCTGCAACCGCCTAAGGAGGGGCAAATGCCACGGCGTCAAGGAAGACATCTTTCAACGGAGACAATTGAAAAAATCAAAGCACTTTTAGCCGCCACGGATCTGTCGATAGCGGCAATAGCGGAGCGCATCGATTGTTCAAAATCGGCAGTAGCCTCTACCAACAGCAAATATCGAATTCGGGCTTATGGCAAAAACAGAAGCCGGTGGACGGTTAATAAGGATTTACCTCACAAATCCTAACACGTGAGTTTGCCCTGCGGGTTAGCGCGGATCGGCTTCATTTTCCGGGATCGCGGTTATACGTCCAAGTGAATCGATTCGAAAACCGGCTCAATTGCACCAGAACGAAGTGACAGCTAAGGAACGATCACGATATCACCACTTTTCAGCTCAACATTGCTATTGGGGCTCTTGCCTTCCAGGAATTGCTTGTAATTGAAAAGTAGACGTTCAGTTTCTCCTCGTCCCTTCCGACGAACAATTATGATTTGATCGGTCTTCGCCGTTTCCGCAAAACCGCCGGCACGAGCCAGAATCTCAATTAAGGTCAATGGACGTCCGAGAGAGTAGGCGCCCGGGCGAGCTACCGCTCCCATCAGGTGAACCTCCTGGCTGTGAATTTCTGCGGGTTTTACTGATACCACTGGCTGCTCATAAAACCGGTCCAGTTTGGATTTAAGAATATCTCTGAGTTTCTCTAGGGTCAGTCCGCTTGCCTGGACATCACCGAGCAAAGTCACGCTAATTTTGCCATCAGATCGTACGACTACTCGTTGTGTCATATCCGGTTCATGCCACACATTGATCTCCAGCACATCTTCGGGACCAATGAGAAAATCCTCTGACAAACTTGCATCTAGAGTTGTTCCCGAAGATTGAGCGGTTGAAGCCGTGCCTCCAGGCTGCTGTTGTTTCTGCTCAGGTTTGGTCTGTACTGACGCAGCCGTTGATAGTGCCTTATTTGGTGAAACCTGCGAGATAGCAGTCGAACAAACAAAAAACACGCCACACAGAGCAAACAAAATCCGCCGCACAAAACCCTCACTTTCCATCGCTTCAATGCCTACAACTGACGTGAGAATAGGCAATCAACTCCGGCACAGCAAACAATTTGTTCCGAGTCTCCACCTTCGGCCTTCTCTTCACCCCTGCCTCCTCACCCCGGTAGCCTTTCTACCCTCGCGCAAAGATATAAACCGCGAGTGCCTCCGGAATTCCACCAGGCTGTCTGCAGTGCTTAAATAACCGCCGTACATGGTGCCGCTCAGATTCATTCGTTCGATCTGGCCCGGGGCGATGCACAGCCAGCCGGTCCCCGTCAGGCGTCCACTTACGAGCTTGCCCTCCCGGCGACCTCCGCCATGGATGCCGCCAGGACTCCCCGGAGAAAACCATATGTATAGCGGTATTAAGCCGCCAACAGCAAACAGGATCCACTTCGTCAGATAACCACCCAGACGCAGCATGCGTTGAATATATTCCGCTCCACTTCAGGTGGCCATTGGCGCAGCGTTAGTGAACGCGTTCGGGCGAAATCGCAAAAGCCCATCATTGGTGGTAATCTGCTTATATGTTGAAGGCCGGTTGTATCGTCTTACTCTTGCTTGGCACGGCCGACGCCCAGTCCGTTCGACCTTCTGCTACGGCGGATCAGACAAGCTCTTCTGTCGCCTCATTAAAACCGGCGGCGACAGCCGTTTGCGCAGTCCCGCTTCTGAAGGTAAAGGCCCCGGACAATCACCAATTCCCCATCGCACAAGCAAAGCAGCCCTCTTCCGCCGGCGATAAAATGCTGGTCAAGGCACCCGCACCAGCATGTGCAACCAAACCTGCTGCAACCGTTCCCGTCGTCAAACCGCCGGCATCGTCAACTGCCAGGTAGTTCATCGTGGGCCACGATCTTTCTCAGGCCCTCGAACAGCAAAAGGTTCTACAGTCCCGTCTCAAGTACTTAACCTGGACCGATCGCGTTGTCTGAACTGGACAATGCTCTGGTCACCTTGAGTTCCTGGCTGAACGAGCAGCACATTCGCCACATGGTGATCGGCGGCTTTGCCGTGGCGATCTGGGGCGAGCCGCGCTTTACCAGGGATTTGAATGTTACGGTTTCTGCGGCGCCCGACCGGCTCTCTGAAGTTATTGATGCGGTGTGTTCGACTTTTGCAGTGCTGGCCGGAAACCCAACGAAATTCGTTACAGAAACCCGAGTCCTGCCGATCATGGTGAATTCCACGCCTGTCTATTTGATATTCGCAGCGCTTCCCTATGAGGAAGACGCGATATCGCGGTCACATCCAATTCAGCTGAAGGGCGGAACGGTTCCGATTTGCTCCCCCGAAGATCTGATCCTGCACAAAATCGTCTCACCTCATTCACGGGATCACGAAGACATCGAGAGTGTTTTCCAGTACCGGCACGCCGAACTGGATTACTCGTATCTGGATCCAAGGGTGGAGGAACTGGCAGACGCGCTCAGCGATCGAAACATGTTGGATTGGTACTTCAAGGTTCGACAACGCTGGACGAAGCCGATCGGTAAATGATCGGCGTACGTGATGTACCCCCTGCCTTTCTTGTGTAAATAACCGTAAACACAGGTAAACCAATTTCCCCTAAGTCGCGTCTGTAAGAATGTCGAAACTTTTATAACGCTGGTTCCGTAAAACCAGGTGAGACGCGAAAGGAAGGAATTAAAGAAATGATGATGGCAACGGCAGTTCAATCCGATTCGATCTGGTTGCGCGCAACGAAATATAACGTGTCCGCGCTGAACTCAAAATTGGCCGGCAGGGTGTCCGAGTTGAAGCATGCGCTCGAGGCGGGGCTGCCTGCTTATCCGGATACCAATCGCGGTGATTTCTATGATGTCGAACTTCCGAACGGCTGGGCTTACATCCATGTGCGCGAGGACAAACATACCGTCTATTTGATTGCCTACTCGCCTCTGCGGACGGGAGCGCGGGCGTAAAGCCCGCGGCTACGCTCGCGTAGTCGCGGACTTCGAACGCGCCTTCTACTGGGTCAAAGTGATCACGATTCCCACTTGAATATTGGTCCCACCCGTCCAGGTTGAATCTAGACTCGTCTGGAAATGGAAATTCATCCGGCTGACCTCGACTTTCCAGAACATCGAATCATTGATCGGGACATCGACGCCCGCGCCATATCGCGTCGCAAAGGAACTTTGTGCGCCATAACCGTACGCGGTGGAAGCGGTAAAGTATCCCACTCCGATACCTGCCAGAGCGTAAGGAGACAACTTCGAAGCTCTGTACGTCGCTTTGCCGCCCATGAAGTCGGCAATCAGCGTCGAGCCCTGACCCACACCGTAAATACCCATGTAATTCTCGAACCCCAGCGTCTTCGTCAAATTGAAGCCGGTTGAGTTTGAAAAACCCGAGTGATGGGCGGATGCAGGGGCGCCCCGCTTCCAGAGTCGACAGGTCCGGAAAACTCAGATTCGCGTATCCCAGCGAGGTCTGGATTTTGGGATAGTCATCCTGAGCCAGGGCCGGAATGGCCAGCAGCAAGACGAAACATGCAACAACAATGGACTTCACCATGGAATCTCCTCTTTGCCCTCACGATGGTTCACTACACGTGCCAAGACAAACAAAAAATCGGAGAGCCGGTTTAAATACTTGGATCACTTTCGGGTGCACTTCGACCTTTTCAGACAGGGTCACGACCCGGCGCTCCGCGCGCCGGCAAACGGTTCGTGCCACATGAAGCATGGCCCCGCAATGTCCTCCACCCGCCAGGATGAATTGACGCAGCGGGGGCAATTCCGTTTCGAAACTATCGATTGCATTCTCCAGCGCGGTAATTCGCTCAGGCGGTAGCTGAAATTTCGCGCGGGATTGAACTTTAAAACCTGGGTCCGCAAGCTGAGCTCCGATCGAGAACAGATCCTTCTGAACTGCGGTGAGCATAGACAGAAGAGCCGGATCTTTCAAGAAAGATGCAGCGGCGCCAATAAACGCATGCAACTCATCGACTTCACCGTAGGTGTCCACACGATCGTCGTCCTTGCGCACTTGCGCGCCGTTAAAAAGGCGCGTATCGCCGCTGTCCCCGGTCTTCGTGTAGATCTTCACGCGTCCTGTTCCTGCTCTTCGTCGTCTTCCTTCGCATCCGGCAGCCAGTATTTCTGAAACTCGGCAAGATGAGAAAGTGTCTTCAAGTCGGGCATCCGGTCCAGGTAAACCTTGCCCCTCAGATGATCGAATTCGTGCTGAATGACGCGCGCGAAGAAGCCCTCCGCGGTAATCTGAATTTTCCTGCCGTTACGGTCGAGCGCATCGACGCGCAGTTTACGGTAGCGGGGAACCCGTCCGCGGAAATCGGGAATACTGAGGCAGCCCTCCCAATCCTCGATCGGTTCTTCATCAAGCACCGTTACAGCCGGATTGACCAGGACGGTCATCGGAATTTCGCCGCGGGTACTGTGGCTCTCAATCACCGCCAGAGACAGCGACTCGTGTATCTGAGGCGCCGCAAGACCCACGCCGTAGTACTCGACCATGGTCTCCATCATGTTGTCGATCAGCGTCTGAATCGCAGGACTGGCAAGGACCTTGGGCGAAAGATGCTTCGATTCCATTCTCAGCACCGGATGGCCCAGGCGGCAAACCTTCAAAATGGACATGTTTATGAATGGGCTGTCTGAAAGAGCTTTTTGCTTCCCGGGTGTTTGAAGCCAGCACGCCGTATGTGGATGACTTCGGCGACGATGGCGACCGCAATTTCTTCCGGAAGGACGGCGCCGATGTCGAGTCCGATCGGCATATAAACGCGCTCCAGGCGTTCACGCGGGATCCCTTCACTTTCGAGCTGCTCGGCAATCGAACGGATTTTCCGCTTGCTGCCGATCATCCCGATGTATCGCGCATCGGTTTGAACCGCCCAGCGCAGGACATTTTGATCCTCCTGATGACCGCGGGTCACGATGATCAGATAGGTATTGTCGGTCGGAACGATGAGATCGAAAGCCTGCTCGAAGCTTTCCGAATAAATCATTTCGGCTTCTGGAAAGCGCTCGGCGTTCGCATAGACCGGTCTGTTGTCCACGATCGTGGTGCGAAAACCCGCGATCGTGGCAATTTTGGAAACCTGGGTCGCAATGTGACCGGCGCCAAAGACGACCATTTTCGGTATCGGCAGAATGGGTTCGACGAAAATTTCAACCTTCCCGCCGCAAATCAGACCGCTGTCGGCCATCGATTCGTCCGTCAGATCGAAACTCATCACCTTAGATTTTTCGTCGCGCAAAACGTCCTGGGCAGCGCTCCAGACTTCGGCCTCAACGCATCCGCCTCCCACCGACCCCATGGTCGATCCGTCCTCGCGAATCAGCATCTTGGCCGACTGGAAGCTCGGCACCGAGCCGCGTATTTGAACGATTGTTGCCAGCGCGGCCTTGCGCCCGGCATGCCTTAACCGTTGGATTTCATCGAAGATATCAACTTCCATAAGCCGCTCAGTCTAACATATTTATTGACTTTGCTTGCATGCGTCCCATAGACTCCCTGTCTTTTTATGTCGGCTATCCAGACACCAAAATCTGTTACTGAACTTCTTAAACTGATCGCCAAACACGGTAAAAAATCCGTGTTGGTGTCCGGTATCGATACCTCCGGGGATCGTGCCGCTGCCGGCAAGATCGTCATCGACTTAGCGGCCGTCGAGCCGCTGAACGAGATCGAAATCAAGAAGGACAAGATCACGATCGGCACCGGTATGAATCTGGGCCGCCTCGCCCGGGAAGCTTCCGGCGCCAACGGCCTGATCCGGCAAGCCGCTTCCATTGTGGCGAACCCACTGGTGCGGAACAAAGTCATCTTCCTCGACGCGCTCCAACCGGAGTCGCCATACTTCGATATCACGACGCCCCTGGTGCTTCTCGAAGCAAAGGTCAGGCTGCAAAGCCCCACAGGTAAGAGGGCGATGGCTGTCCGGGACTACCTGGAAACCGTGACTAAAGGCCTGAAAAAGGGAGAGATCCCCGTGGCTGTCGAGTTCTCGACTTTGCCGCCGGAGGAAAAGGTCGGCTTTTTCCGCGTCGCCCGGATGGGAGGCAAGGGCACCGTTTCCGCAGCAGTCCGCATGAAACTCGTGCGCAACGTCTGCGTTGCCCCGGAGATCGTCGTGTCGAGCCTGACGCTCATTCCCCTGCGGGCCAAGCTGGCGGAAAAGGAAATTGTGAACAAGCCCGCCAATGAGGGCTCCATCAAAAAAGCTTCCGAAATCGCCGCCGACGAGATCCTTTCCATGGCCGAAAAGGACAACGCCTATGAACGCACGCTGATTGAAATCACCGTTGCCAGGACGTTGCGGGGCATCATGGAAGGGTCGATGGCCGTCTAGCTAGGGGATCGGATAAGCCACGAATTAAACGAATTTAACGAATTAATTTCGTTCAATTCGTTCAATTCGTTCAATTCGTGCTTATTTTTCCCCAACTAAATTACGTTCTTCCGAATACTCGGCACATGAATCGCGTCCAGGACCTCTTCGGCAGTAAGCAGTCGATCGGACTGCTTCGCCCGGTTGTAAATCGCGGTAACCCGATCCTCCGTCGCCTGAATCCCCCGCTTCTCCAACCAGTAAATGACGTTGGATTTCCCGCTCATCGGGCCGATGTCGATAATCTGCTCCAGCCCGAACAGATGCGACGGCACTCCCGAGTAAACCGAATTGGCGAGCTCGGTCTCGCCTTTCCTGAATGCCTTGATCACGGCGGCGGCGTGCACTCCCGTCGCCGTACGGAACGCATCCGAGCCGAAAACCGGGTAACCGGGCGGTATCGTCACCCGGCAGGCGCGGGACGCTACCTCGCAATATTCCTTCAGCTTTAATAGATCGTGGTCGATAGCGCCCAGCAGCTTCAGATTGACCAGCACCTGGTCCATCGGCGTGTTGCCGACGCGTTCGCCGATACCCAGCGCGCAGCCATGAATAACGTCCGCTCCGGCCTGCACCGCCGCGAGGGAGTTCATGACACTGAGACCGCGATCATTGTGACCGTGCCAGCTGATCAGGATCTCTTGTCCAGAGGGTTTCACCACCGCGTCGATCACGAATCGCACCAGCGCTTTGGCGCCAGCCGGTGTGGCATGACCGACAGTGTCGGTCAAAACGATGTGCCGGGCGCCGCAATTGATCGCCGTCGTGTAGAGCCGCTTGATGGTTTCCGGAAAAGCCCGGGTGGTGTCCTCGGTGACATACATTACGGGAGCCCCGCGCTTAACGGCGTACGACACCGACTCTTCGGTGCGCCGCAGCAGGTCATCCATGGTCCAGCTTTCGACGTACTGACGAATCATGCTCGATCCCAGGAAAGTCGCCGTGTCGATGGTGATGCCGGTTTTCTCCGTAATGTCGAGAATGGGATTGATGTCCTGAATAGTGGTACGCGCGGCGCAATTCGGGCGGATGCTGAGTCTGCTTCGGGCGATCTCCTGAGCCAGGGCTAACGAGTCGGCATAAGCGCGAGGACCGGCCCCGGGCAGGCCGATATCCAGCATCTGGATACCGAGGTCTTCCATCAGGTGGAGCAGGTGGATCTTGTCTTCAATGGGCGGATCGGACACCGTCGGGGACTGCAGACCGTCTCGGAGCGTCTCGTCGTCGAGTAGAACCCGTTTGTTTGTAAGAGGCTCCGACTCGCCAATCTGGTTCCAGTCGTAGACCAGCTTTTGTCCCTCAGCCATGAAGCGCCTCCGTTCGAGGGGCGCGGCTCGTGAGGCTCTGCCCCTATTTGCTCTTCGCTAAAGCGTATGGACTGTCGTCAACGTAAAGCGTCTTGCACTTTTGGCACCGAAACACATCTTTTCCCGTCCCTGCCGTTTTTTTGGCCTCGCGGTCCAGTTCCGTAATCCTCTTGAGCTTGCCGCCGCAATAAGGATCTTTCGGGTTATCGGTGGGTATGTTGCACACCGTCTGGCGTGGCGCTTTGGTCTTCACTGCTTAGATTCTCCTCCTGTAGACGCGGGGGTCAGCCCGCGTTTGGGTGCGGATCACCCGACACTATTCGATACCCGAACGCGGGCTGAAGCCCGCGACTACATGCTGGATCGCAATCGTCGGATTCCGCGATCCTATTATCCCCATTTCAGTTTGCCGCGGAGCACATCGAAATAGTTCTTGTCCGTCGGCGCTACCAGTCTAACGATAACACTCGATCTCTCGACAAAGAGACGATCGTCAATCTGGAGTTTCAACCCGACCTGACCATCCACGGTGACGTAAACATCATCCTGCGTCGACCTGAGGATGATTTCGATTTTCACATTCTCCGACACCACCAGCGGCCGATTCGACAGCGTATGCGAGCAGATCGGGGTGACGATCATGGCGTTCACCGTCGGGACAACGATCGGACCGCCGGCGGAAAGATTGTATGCCGTTGAGCCAGTGGGTGTTGCGACAATCAGGCCATCGGAGCGGAAGCGCGAAACGTAATCGCCGTCGACCCTCATCTCGAGTTCGATCATGCGCGACAGCGTGCCTTTATTGATAACGACATCATTCAAAGCGCGATAGCTGGCCACCTGCTGGTCGTTGCGCGTGACATGGATTTCCATCATCATGCGCTGTTCGCTGACAAACTCGCCGGCGAGAACCCGTTCAAGCGACGGATACATCTCTTCGCGGGTGACTTCCGTCAGAAAACCCAGGCCGCCGTAATTGATGGCCAGAATCGGGACCTGACGATCGGACAGCAGCCGCGCGGCCGCCAGCAGCGTTCCGTCCCCGCCCACAACCACAGCCAGATCAGCGGTGGATGCTGAATCAGGTGACAAGGACGCTGTGATTCCCTTCCCCGCGAACCACGCCTGCAGTTCAGCCGCAACCCGAGCGACCTCCGCCTGTTTCGGCTTGGTGACGATAATGACGTTTCGAACATTCATGCTGTAAGATCCCAGTCCCCGCCTGAGTCAGGCGGGGACTGGTCCACCCCGTTCACACCCGGACCAGGTTCACTTGGCATCGACAAGATTTAAACCTTTCCTGCAAAACACAAAGAATTCTCGATTTCCTTCGCGTCCCGTGATCGGGGATTCATGCGTTGCGACGAATTCCAGACCGGCGTTCCGGGCCGCTTCCACCACTTTATTAACCGCTTCCTGTTGCAGCTGCGGATCCCGCACAATTCCACCCTTGCCGACGTGCCCCCTGCCGACTTCAAACTGAGGTTTCACCAGGGCGATGCACTGACCGCCAGGTTTGAGAACGGCAGGAATCTGCGGCAGAAGCATTGTAAGGGATATAAAGGATGCGTCGATCGTCACAAGATCGACGGCTTCGCCAATATGCCCCGGTGCGAGAAAGCGGGCGTTCAATTCGACCGGGCGGACGCGCTCATTATTCCGCACTTTCCAGTCGAGCTGACTGACGTCCACGTCCACGGCATACACGCGCGACGCGCCGTTCAGCAGCAGGAAATGCGTAAATCCACCGGTTGAGGAACCGACATCCAGGCACACCTTGCCTTCGATGGCGACGCCGAAAGCGCCAACCGCGCCCTTGAGCTTCACGCCGCCACGGCTGACATAGGGATGTGGGGGTTCTTTGAGGCGAACGGCCGCGTCTTCCGGCACCGCCATTCCTGCTTTCGTTGCAGGCTGATCGTCGACGAGAACATTACCGGCCATGATCAGCGCCTGAGCCTTTTCACGAGTTTCAGCGAGTCCCCTCTCAACGAGCAGCCTGTCGATACGTTTTTTCATGCAAGAGGGGCGCGGCGCTCAATTTGTTCTCTTCTCAAGATAATCGCAAAACGCCAATAACAGCCCTGCCCGTCCGCCCAATGGCGAAAGCGCAGCCCGCGCGTCTTTCATCAGGTCGTCGGCAATGGCTCGCGATTTTTCCAGACCATAAATACCGGGATAGGTCGCTTTGCCTTCGTCCCGATTACTTCCGTCGGTGGCGTCGAGGATATCGTCGATCACCTGAAAGGCGAGGCCGACCCGATCGCAGTACGTTTTGACATTCCCCAACTCCGACTCCGAGGCGCCGCCCAGAAAGGCGCCGATCCAGACGGAAGCGCCAATCAGTGCGCCGGTCTTCGACCGGTGTATCGCTTCCAGTTGGCCCGGCTTGACCGAAGCGTTTTCCGCCTCAAGATCCAGAACCTGTCCCCCCACCATGCCGGACGCGCTTCCGGCGGCAGCGCCGAGCACCGAAATCACCTTCAACATGCGCTCGGCAGGAAAGGGGTTGGAATGACTGCCCAGAACCTCGAAGGCCAGCGTTAACAGCGCATCGCCGGCGAGTATCGCAAGAGCTTCATCGAATTGCTTGTGGCACGACGGCTTGCCGCGGCGGAAGTCGTCATCGTCCATCGCCGGCAGATCGTCGTGAATCAACGAGTAAGCGTGGATCATTTCGATCGAAGAAGCCACCGGCAACACCGGATTCCAGTCATCTTTATAAGCCGCGAAAGCGGCGACACACAGGCAGGGTCGTATGCGTTTGCCGCCATCCATCGTGCTATAGCGCATCGCCTGATGAATTCGCTGCGGAGACACCGTCTCGGCCGGAAGCAATCGATCCAGCGTGGCATTGATCGCGGGCTGGACCCGCTCGAAAAACGCGGTCAGTTCACTGTTCATTTTCGGATTCAAACGGAACCGCCCGGGGCTGTCCCGAATTGTTCTTCAAGAGAATTTCGACACGGCGCTCCGCCTGTTCCAGTGTGGTATGGCAAAGGCGCGATAATTTGATGCCTTCTTCGAATAATTCGAGGGCGGAATCGAGGGACAATTCTCCGGTTTCCAGTTTCTTCACGATCTCTTCGAGCCGCTTCAGCGCTGTCTCGAAATCCGGCCCTTCAGTCATGAACTGGATTGTAGATGACATGGACTATAATGGAAAGCGCCCGTGGCTATGAAACTTCTTCCTTGCGTTACAATCTGCCTCATCCTTACAAGCTGCGCCTCGAAACCTGAGCCCGTTCTGGACAAAGCGACGGTAACGGCGAAGAATACGTCGTTGCGGCTGAAGAACAGCTCGACGTCCCGGACTGTCCGCGTTCTGGACGTCGGCGACAAGGTCGACGTCCTGGAGCATCAGGACAATTGGTATCGCGTACGGTACGGAACCGACATCCAGGGTTGGATGGAAGAGAGTACCGTGATGACGAATGAGACGCGGAATCGAATCCAGACGCTGATCAGCGACTCGCAGAACCTGGAACCGCAGAATACGGCCTCCCTGAAACAGGATGCGAACATGCGGCTGGAACCCGGACGCTCGACATCCATCATCCGAAGACTGGAGCGCGGCACGAAGGTCGAAGTCATCGAGCGCGTCACCAAACCGCGGCCCGGTTCCGACACAAATCATGACATATGGCTCAAGGTGCGGCCGAAACCGACCGAGGTTGGCTGGGTACTTTCGAGCGCTATCGACTTCAGCATCCCGAACGATATCGCTCAGTACAGCGAGGAATACATTTATACCGCAGTCAAAACAATCAACCGCGTCCAGGATCCCATCGCCGGGCAGATCAACTGGTACATCATCGGCGAACGAAAACTTTTTTCCGACGCCAGTGTCGATTTCGACGGCATCCGTGTCTTTACCTGGAACATGAAGAAGCACCGCTACGAAACGGCATTCCGCACCCGCGGGATGCGCGGCGTGTATCCGCTACAGGTCGGCCAGGACGGCCCGAATCCCACCTTCCGGGTTTACGAATTAAGCGAGGACGGCACGACAAAGACGCCTTACGACTATGTGATGTATGGAGTGATCGTCCACTCGGCTACCCCCAAAGAGGCCGGCGCCGACGGTCAAGAACCCGCGAAAAAGCATAAAAAAAGAAAATAAGCCACGGATTATCAGCGGCCGGCGGACATCAGGAGATCGCTGCAGACGATGGCGGCCAGCATCGCGCCCAACCCGGCCACTAACACCAGGAAGTCCACCTGGCCCAGCCACTCGATGACGCCTAAGAAGAGCATTAGGTTGATAACCAGCCTTCTCATTAAACTGTTATCGGCACCTTTAACGTCCAAACTTAGGCCTTTTTTTATGAAAGCGCTGGTCAAAGACTCCCCTCAGGACAATATTTCACCCTGGCCGCGGGGCTTACGGCTCGAACAACGGGAGATTCCCGCAAACCTGGCGCCCGACGACGAAGTTCTGATCAAAGTCCTGGCAGCCGGTATCTTCAGGGCGGAATTCCCCCTCGAAAAATTCGATGACGCCATGGCCCTGATCGGTCGCGGCGAAGGATTCAAGGTGATCCTGAAACCATGAAACTCGACGAAGCGATCCGAACGGAACTGGTGCGTCTGGAACAAACGAAAACATTCAAAAAAGAAACCGCCATCGAATCGGAGCAGGGCGCACTCGTCCGCGTGGCGGGAAAAGACGTGGTGATGCTGGCGTCCAACAACTACCTGGGGCTGGCATCGCATCCTCGCATTAAAGAAGCTGCCATGCGCGGTGTCCGGGAATTCGGGTTCGGCGTATCGTCAGTGCGGTTCCTTTGTGGAACGCTGACCGTTCATCGGCAGCTCGAGGAAAAAATCGCGCAGTTTCTCGGGACCGAAGACACGATTTTGTTTTCCTCATGTTATGCGGCCAACGAAGGATTCTTTGCCTCCATCACCAACGAAAAGCTCGGAACGGATCAGTACCGCGACGTCATTTACAGCGACCGGCTGAACCATGCCAGCATCATCGACGGCACACGTTTGTGCCGCCCGGAAGTGGCAGATCGCAAAATTTACGAGCACGCCGATGTCGATGATCTCCGCCACAAACTTGAAGCCGATCGGCAGGCAGGCTACCGGTTCGGTTTTGTCGCAACGGATGGCGTATTCAGTATGGAAGGCGATCTGGCGCCGCTTCCCTCTCTGATCGACACCGCACGACAGTTTGACCGGATCCTCTTCGTCGATGATTCACATGCTGTCGGCGTGATCGGTGATACAGGCCGCGGAACGCCCGAACAGCTGGGCGTCCATGGCAAAGTCGACGTGCTCAGCGGAACGCTGGGCAAGGCGATGGGCGGAGCTGCAGGCGGTTATATTTCCGGCAAAAGGGACTTGATTACATTCCTGCGCCAGAAATCCAGGCCATACACATTCTCGAATTCGCTGCCGCCGTCGATTGCGGTCGCGGCCATTGAAGCATTCACCCTGCTGGAACAGGATCGAAGTCTGGTCGAGCGTCTCCGTTCCAATACCGCCTATTTCCGGAAACGGATCCAGGAACTTGGATACAGAATTCTGCAAGGCGAGCATCCGATCGTACCGATCATGCTGGGGGAAGCTTCCGTTGCCATGGACATGAGCAACGCGCTCCTGGACGAGGGTGTATACATCAAAGGGCTGTGGTTTCCAGTCGTCCCCAAAGGCGAGGCCCGCCTTCGCGCCCAAATCTCCGCCGCCCTGGACGAAAAGATCCTGGACAGGGCGCTCTCGGCCTTTGAGCGGGTCGGGCGGCGTATGCGGGTGATCTGAACGTCACGGCTTTGCACAGTGTAGCGGGAATGGAACACAAAAGCTTAGCGCAGTAGTTGACACGCAAATGTTGTGAGGGAGCAAAGTCCCCGCCTGACTCAGGCGGGGACTTCCTCCATTTCGACATCCTGCCGAAAAATCCGGCGCAACAAAAGCGACCGGATATAACCGGAGCTACAAACCCAGCGAAACGTGGGTAAGGGATTTTGTCGTCCCCGTCCGAAAACCTTGTTACACAAGAAGCACAAAAAAGTTTCCAAACCCGCTTTTATGCGCTTCTTGTACTCCTTCCCTTTTCGTAACGCTACCGGGCCGCCTTCTCGAGCGCCTGCAACTTCCCGTCGAGCTGCGCATCGGCCCCCGGAATGGCCCTGATTCTTTGAATCGTCTGCAGAGCGTCGGCCTTACGGGTGTGTGCCAGCTGCAGATTCGCCTTTTCCACCAGGGCATATCTCGCCATGCCTGGTGACCGCTTCAACTGCGTTTCGTATACTTTTTCAAAATACTCGGCCCCTTCCAGATTCTTCCGCTGTTCGCGGAACCACTCGGTGACCCAGAGATAAAGCACCTGGTTATCCGGATAATCGGCAATGAGCTCTTCGAGAACCGGAAAAGCTGCCGGGTATTCCTTGTTCGACAGCAAGGCCGAGTAATAAACGATCCGGGCTTCCGTCTGCGAATAGCGTGATTTCTGCATTGCAATCCGCAGTTGTTCAATACCGAGGTCCTTGTCCCCGCGGGCGCCGAAAAGCCAGGCAAACGGCCGGATCATGCTGGGTAAAGTGCCGGCGAAATAGTTGAAGGCTCCCAGACCGACGTAAACGTCGTAATAGTTATTGTTCAGCGCGAAGGCTTCTTCGGCGTACTTGTGGGCCCGCAGGCCTGCCCGTAAAGCGCTGAAATAAGACTCTTTCTGAGTGACCTGGAA
Organism: uncultured Acidobacteriota bacterium; assembly: GCA_963738025.1. Lineage (GTDB taxonomy): Bacteria > Acidobacteriota > Terriglobia > 20CM-2-55-15 > 20CM-2-55-15 > 20CM-2-55-15. The sequence continues at coordinate 625,552 of CAVTWA010000011.1, forward strand.
ACGGGCGTAACTGCTGTGGACAGAGGCCAGATATGCTAACAGCTCGGGTTTAGCGTATTTCCCGGCTTTGATGGCCTTCTGAGCCTTTGCCTCGGCAAGTTCCTGAGCATGATAGTAGTTAGATTCGGTTTGCTTGTTTCCGGGGTCTGACTGGGCTTCCCACCAATAGGTCTCCGCAGCGATCAGAAATCCCGCCGGGTGGTCCGGATAGCGCTGCTGGAGCTCCTGAGCGGCCGTACGGGCATCATTGAGCTGGAGCATATAGGTGGAGTCCATTGCAGAATGGATCAGGCGATCGGCGACGGGATCATCGACCAGTGCCGGTGTGGGAACCAACAGAATTGTCAGGATTAAACCTAACATCGGTTGGAAACAAGATAGCGGCTTAGGTTAAAGAATGCAAAAAAATCCCCGCGGGTTTAACCCCGCGGGGGAAGGTGGGATGGTGGAGGAAATCTACATACACTACTATAGACACTTCTTACACCTAAAAAGTTACACCTTTTTGAAAATATTTTTCAAGAAATTGTAGCCGGGGAGGTTTTTCAGCAGGAAATAGTGGGGACAGGCTGAAAACGCCCATCCCCGAAAGCGAGAAATTTACGGTTATTTTACCTTGTAGGTTTTATCGGGCAGCTGCTCACGATGCACGTCGTGGCAAGCTTTGCAGCTCTTTTGAATGGTTCCAGCAGCTGCTTTCGCAGCGTCCATGTCATTCGCTTTCGCGGCCTTGGCAACCGCGCCAGCTGCGTCGACGTTGGCCTTCGCCAAGTCAACCGCATCCTGGGCCTTCATCGCTTTAAAGAAACCCATAGCCTGCGTGAAATCCTGCTGCAGTTTCTGGGCATCCGCTGCGACGTCAGCACCGCTACCAGACATCATATCCATACGCATTTTGTTCTGGGTTGCGGCGACATCTTTCATGACCGGGGACAAATCTGTGGGTGCCTGGGCCGCGAGCGCGATCGCAACGGCTGCAAGCATACAGATCCCGATCAACAGAGAAGCTTTGCGCATTCGTTCCTCCTTAGAGACTCGGACAGGTTTACACTACACCGGGCCGAATGTTAATGGAAAACCGAGCGGGCAGTCAATCCTTATGCTCGCCTTAGGTCCTTGAAAATCTTAGTCAAAGCGGGAACGACCTTGAAAAGATCATCGGCGATGCCGTAATGTGCCACCTTGAAAATCGGCGCTTCCGCGTCTTTATTGATGGCGACGATGCATCGGGAACCCTGCATGCCCACCAGATGCTGGATCGCCCCGGAAATACCGACGGCAATGTAAAGCTTGGGCGAAACCGTCTGTCCGGAGCTGCCGATCTGGTATTCGCGCGGCAGCCATTCCGCATCGACCACCGGTCGCGACGCGCCGACAGAGCCGCCGATAGCTTCCGCCAACTCAAAAACCAGCGTGAAATTGGCTTTCTCTTTCAAACCCCGCCCGCCTGAAATGATGATAGGAGCAGATGACAGATCGGCCTTCCCTTTCGGCGCTTCGACACGATCAACCAGCTTACGGCGGCTGGGTGCGCTGAGCGAAACCGGAAACTCGACGAGTTCGGCCTGGCCGCCGGCTTCCACTTCATCGCCGGGAAATGAACCGGGCGACGCGGTCGCCAGATAGGGCGCCTCTCCCCGAACGGCGGTCTTCATGTTCATTTTCGCGTTGAAGATCTGCCGGGTCAGCACCAGACGATCGCCCTGCTTTTCGTACTCGACGACGCCGGCGATCAGCGGCTTGCGCAATGAGACCGAGAGACGGGGGGCAAAATCAAGGCCCTGTGTCGTGTGGCCGATCAGGATGAGAAATGGCTTCTCTTTGTCGAGTATCGATTTGAGTGTCTCGACGTAGACATCGGGGTTGTACTCGGCGAGATTCGGATCGTCGACGACGATCACCCGATCGATCTTTTTGCTTTTCAGCTCTTCCGCCAGCGGAGTGATTCCCGAACCGAGAAGCACCGCGGTAATGGGCTGGCCGAAATCGCGCCCGGCACGCTGAGCAAAGACCAGGAGTTCAGAAGTGATGGGCTTGAGCTTGTTGTCCTTGTGCTCGGCTATGACGAAGATCATTACAGTACCTTGGCCTCTTTCCGAAGTTTTTCGACTAGAATCGCCGCCGCTTCCTCAGGCGTTCCGCCAATCATTTCAACTTTGCTTTTGCGGTCCGGTATGAAGACTTCTTTAACGTCGTACATCGCGCCGGTCTTGCCTACGGCGTCGTCGGTAAGTCCGAGGTCTGCGGCCGACCATGCTTTGAACTCCTTCTTTTTCGCAGCCATGATGCCCTTTAACGACGCGTAGCGCGGCTGATTGATTCCGAATTGAATGGTCAGAACGGCCGGCATGCCCAGTTCGACGGTTTCGTTGATGCCGCCTTCGAGTTCACGACGCACCCGGAGAGACTTGCCGTCCGGGTCCGCTTCCACTCCAACAACGACGGTGGCGTGTGTCCAGCCGAGAAATTCGGCCATCATTGTCCCCGTCATGCCCGTCCCGAGATCGTCAGACTGAACGCCGGCCAGGACAAGATCGGCGCCGCCGTCTTTTTCGATGGCCTTCGCCAGAGCCCCAGCTGTCGCAAATTCATCGCCGCCTTTGAATTTTGGATCCAGTAAATGGATCGCACGGTCGGCTCCCATGGCGAGGCCGGACCGCAGCACGCGTGCCGCTTCTTCGCCTCCCATTGAAATAACGACCACCTCGCCGCCGTGCTTCTCTTTGAGACGCAGCGCCTCTTCGAGGGCATAGTTGTCGGCCTCACTGGCGACGAATGTGAGGTCCTGCTCTTTGATCCACGTTTTCGATTCGTTGATGATCAACCGCGATGCGGGATCAGGCACCGGCTTGATACAGGAAATAATCTTCATGTTGGGATTTTATAGCATCCGGTACGCATGCACCATCCAGGGAGCAAACCCAGCCCGGTGCCAGGCCTGAGTGGAAGCTTCGTTCCATGCGTCGTAAATTGTTTCAACTGCGATGGCATTAGCGGCTCGCATCGCTTCGATTGCGCGGTCAATGAGTTGGCCGCCAATCCCCTGCCTGCGAAACTCGTCCGCGACATATACTGCATCGATGATTCCAATCCGGCGGGGTTCGATGACCGGAGGAACGGATTCCCAGTCGTCGATGCGGGCAGTCAAAAAACCGATGATTCGTCCATTCTCTTCGGCGACGAAACCCATCGCCGATCGTTGCTTGAATCGATCAGCCAGCCAGCGCGTCATCGAGACCGCAGCGTCCGGACGGATGTGCATATCCGAACGTGCCACTCTCTGACAGTACTCCAGCCAGGTTTTTTGGATCTGGCCCAGATCGTCTCGCTTCCAAACACGGATAGTCATTTCCATTGCCAATTTCCCGCTAACCTGACATAAAGATCGAATCGCCCGGGATTATTAAGAAAAATTCACGGAAATAGGGCGAGACCTGCAGTAAGGTTTAGTCTATTCTTGCTGCATGCTGTCTGAAACCAGAATGGTACCCACTAAAAGCGACAAGAGCATTTATACAACACACGAAGTCAGCCGCCTCCTGCACGTAAACCCACGCTCCGTAATTAATTGGATCGAACAGAGTTTACTGCCTTCCTACCGGACGCCCGGTGGACATCGGAGAATCCGCCGCGACGATCTGCTCGCCTTTCTGCGAAAGCATCAGATCCCGACACCGGAATCCCTTATCGAGGGAACGCTCAGCGTTCTGGTCGTTGACGATGAAAGCGAAATCGTCGATATGGTGAAGTCCTTCCTCCTCCAGCAAGGCGGTTATGAAGTCGCGACAGCTTCCGACGGTATCTCGGCACTCCTCGAAGTCGGGCGCATAAAACCTGACCTCCTCATTCTGGATATCATGATTCCCGGAGTCGATGGAATGGAAGTCTGCCGCCGCATCAAGGGCGACAGCACCAACAAAACGATTATTATTGCCGTCAGCGGCAGCGCCGAACACGAAAACGATATCCTCCGCGCCGGCGCCGATGTCTTCATGGCGAAACCCCTCGACATGGAAAAGCTCCACTTCGAAGCCAAACGACTCCTCCGCGTCTTGTAAGCCTCTTTTTGAGTGTGACATACTGGTAGGGTTTCACGCGCGCCCGTAGCTCAGCTGGATAGAGTATCGGACTACGAATCCGAGGGTCAGAGGTTCGAATCCTCTCGGGCGTATTGAAAACAAAGCAGAAAGCCCGGCACTGTTGCCGGGCTTTTTGTTTAGGGTGCGGATAGGGTGCGGATTTGTGTTACGCAGCTTTCGCGTCGTACGACAGCGTTAATGCCACATTCGAAGGCGGTGCCCGTCGTGCGAGTGAGCGTGCGGGAAACAAATATTGGGATGGTGAAGCTACCTGGAAAGGGTAGGAGCGGATTCTCTTTGAGCACGAAGTCCCCATCCGCCGAAAGCGCGCCCGCATGTTTTATCTCGATCACGTCGAAAGCGAGGGCCGCTTGCTGTTTGAAGAAGTCGTGAAGATGGACCTGGAAGGAATCGTCTGTAAGCGAAAGGACTCCCCGGACAAGGTGACCGAGAAGCCTTCAAGGTACTGGATCAAGGTGAAGAATCCGCGATACAGCCAGTTGGAGGGGCGTGAGGAGTTGTTCGAGCGTAATTAGCCGTGTCGGGCGTAGGCATGCCGGATCTCGGCGGCAACTAGAATCTCCTTCTGGGATCGGTGACCAAGTGGCCGCAGCCGTACAAATATAAATCGCGTGCGAAGCATCATGTTGCGACACGGACGACATGCCTAAAGGGATTGACGGCCACTCCACTTTTGCCGTTAATGGTTTGATCGCCGGTGCCCGCTCTGAGTGATTGAGGAGTCGCCAATCGTGCGGCTGCTCGTCCACAGCGATGTGTGTGTTTGTTGTTCCGCTGCCCATGACGGCAGGACTTAGAAAAGAAACCTGCCTTCCTCCGTGGTTCTGCGGATTGGCGTCGGCAGTGCCTCACCCATAGGCTGAATCTTTCGTCGCAACTCAACTCAGTAATCGGCAATTAACGTGACAAATGGAGGACAGAATGACCCGCCGCCGATCTATCCGCATGTCTGGATTTGTCGCCATCGCGCTTCTTCTCTCGTTCCCGACGCTTCCATTCGCACAGCAAGGGGTGCAAACGGCCGACACGGGAGTGGTGCCGCGGCTCGTGACCTTCAGCGGCATCCTGCGGGACGCACAAGGCCAGCTGTTGCAAGGAGTCGTCGGTGCGACGTTTTCCTTGTACAGAGACCAGCAGGGTGGAGCCCCACTGTGGACGGAGAATCAGAACGTGCGGTTGGACGAGTCCGGGCGATACTCCTTACTGCTAGGAGCGACACGGGCGTCTGGATTACCGACCGACTTGTTCATTTCAGCCGAGCAGCGGTGGTTGGGCGTGCAGGCACAACTGCCGGGAGAACCAGAACAACCTCGCGTATTGCTTGTCAGCGTGCCTTACGCCCTGAAGGCAGCCGATGCCGACACTCTTGGGGGCTTTCCTGCGTCTGCTTTTATGCCCGCGTCGCCGGACGGGATTTCAGGTAGAGGTTCCAGTGACGCCCTGTCCAGAGCCGTGTCGGCTAAAATTGATAACACGAAGACCAACACGCAGAGTGCTCTTAGCAGTAATGGCCCCAACACGCTTGCCAAATGGGACAATGCTGGTACAAATCTCGTGAACTCCGTTGTTGTCGATAACAATGGCAATGTCGGTATTGGAACCAGCAGCGCATCGCAGCGATTGGTTGTAACGGGTACTGGTTCCAACGTCTGGGCTCAATTCGATGCTGGCACCGGCTTCAATTCGGGATCGATCTATTCGGAGAACAACATTCCGAAAGGGTACCTCTACCATCCGGCAGGAACCGCGGATCTGAGATTCGCGGATGGCAATGGCGGGAATAAAGTGACCTTACAACTCGGTACAGGGAATCTGGGTATTGGAACGAATACTCCTGGACAGCGGCTGGTCGTGACCGGTTCGGGTGGAAACGTCTGGTCTCAATTTGACGCGGCAACTGGATTCAATTCGGGGTCCATCTACTCGGAAAATGATGTTCCAAAAGGGTACCTCTATCATCCGGCAGGAACCGCGGATCTGAGATTCGCGGATGGCAAAGGCGCGGATAAGGTGACCGTCCAACTCGGTACAGGAAACGTCGGAATCGGGACCAACAATCCGGCAGCAAAGCTCGATGTGGCGGGAGACCTGAAGGTGAGCGGCAACATCCTGGGGACGCTCAACCTCAATGCGGGAACGGTCAACTTGAATGCGGGGGGCGCGCTGCAGATCAACGGAAGCCCATTCGTGTCCAATTTCGGCACCGACAATACCTATCTTGGATCCAATGCTGGCAATATGTCCATGGACGCCAGGGAGAATACGGCCACCGGTTCCTCTGCGCTCCACAGCAACACGACGGGCGGTGGGAATACGGCCAGCGGGTACTCCGCACTCTCCCAAAACACGACGGGCGCTGGGAATACGGCCAGCGGGTACTTTGCACTTTTCGAAAACACGACAGGCAGTGCGAATACGGCCAGCGGTGAGTTCGCCATGTACGGGAACACGACGGGCAATACGAATACAGCCAGCGGGTACGCCGCACTTTTCGAAAACACGACAGGCAGTGATAATACGGCCTTGGGCGACTTTGCGCTCGACCAAAACAGGACAGGGAGCAACAATACGGCCTTAGGCGACTTTGCCGGATTCACCACCAACATCAACAATGCCAATAGAACTGGCTCGAATAACACATTCATCGGCTATAACTCTGGACCAGGAACGGCGGTGGAGATCGATAATGCTACGGCCATTGGTGCGAACGCCCTTGTCTCTGCCAGCAACACCCTCGTCCTTGGCGCTCCTGGAGTCAGCGTCGCCATCGGGGCGTCGACTGCAGCGACGACTCTTCAAGTTGCTGGGAACATCCGAGTCGGAACCAGCGGAACAAACGGTTGCATCCAAGGATTCGGTGGTTCAGCGATAGCAGGCACTTGTTCATCCGACATGCGCCTGAAACGCGACATCGAGCCGTTCGTATCTGTGCTCGATAAAGTCACGCAGTTAGAACCCGTCTCTTACAACTGGAACACTGACGAGCACCCGGAGTACCACTTCGGCGGTGAACGCACGCAGGGTCTGATTGCTCAAGATGTGGAAAAAGTGTTTCCCAACATGGTGTCGACCGATGAGCGCGGCTATAAAGCCGTCAACTACAGCCAATTGCCTTTGTTGCTCTTGCAAGCGCTTCGGGAGCTTAAGACGAACAGCGATTCAACCATTCACGAGCAGCAGTCTCAGATCCAGGAGCTCAAAACGGAAATAGAAGCTCTGAAGTTGCGTCTTGATCATCGAAATTAGAAGTCGACCGCCCAAAAACGAGTTGTGAAAAACCGGGTGCGCCCAGGGTGCGAAATTCCGATTTTCTTGCGGGATTCTGCGGAGTCCTGTGGCTATTTGATCCACTCGGGCTTAGAGCCCCACTGTAAAGTTACATTCAGCGGCTGCTCCGAATTGCCCTGAAGCGTTTGTGCGGGCTTGCCTTCGGTGCGATCAAAGACTTCACGCAATGCGCTGATGTCGCCGGCGGCGGCAGACTTCACCAATGTTTCAATAAGAACTTCGGCGTCTTTACGAGCAAGCAACATGCGCAAGCGTTCGGTTAAGGCTTTGCCGGCGGGCGGTCGCCCTTTAGGGTCGGCATTGTTACCAGGACCGAAACTTGTCGAACTACGTGCCATATTTGCCCGATTTAAGCGGGTTAACGCTTTGCATTATTACACGTTCTGTAGAGGACAATTGGAGTCACTTCTGACTGGACCCGTTGCAGCATCCGGCCTGCATGCGCGTTCGCTTCATCGGGGCAGCGCGTCATGGTTGCCCTCGACTGTTCCGCCAACAAATAGACGGAACCACTCCACGAAAGCTCTGTAGTCCGCTTGCTCACGGCCCCTCCTCAGATCCGGTTATCGCCTTTACAACGTCTCCAAGAGTCTTCGGCTTCGTGTCCGGGAACAACGATTTCGCAGCGGCCTCTACTGCACACACTGCCTCCTTCACCGCATTCTCAGGATCTGGACTAGAGGCGTGACGAAAGTATTTAACAGCTTTGGCATAGTGCTTCCGGGCCTCATCCAATCGAGGGTCCCCTAACACAACCTCGGCGCGGGTAATCATGTCCGTCGTATGACGTTCGACTGGCGGCTATGTCGTCTATCGCGTTGAGGCCGATGGCGTGCCTCTTTGCGTTGTCACCAGGAAGATAGAGTAGAAGAGAAACGCATCAGAGACGTCGGACCTTATTTTGGACCTACCAGTTGAACGGGCCCTGGATCTCCATTTCCTTGTTCATGCCGGGTGGGATGTAGTGGCATACATAGGAGCGCCGGGTCAGGCTGGGTTTGCGAATGGCATCCCCGCCATGAATCATCATGCCGTGCCAGAGAAACCATTCACCTTTCCTGGCAATGAAAGTCTTTCGTTCGTATCGAAGCGCAACGTCAGCAAGAAAACGATGGTACTCGTCGATCAAGGCGGGCTTGCAAGTCTTCAGAATGGTCTGCGGGTAATTGTCGAATTGGGTGAACAGTTTCTCTCGATGTGAACCCGGATAATAGACGAGCGGCCCGCTATCCGGATCAATGTCCTCGCAGGCAAGCCATGCCCCGATGAGGTGGTTCATCGGCGATACCGCAAACACAGCCGTATCCTGATGAAGACCTTGCTCAGAACCGAATGTGAAATTGATGGTGTAACTCGGATCTGCCTTCCGGCCGAGAATCAAATGAGACCAGCGGGCAAGAGCTGCGCTTTGAAAAATTCGGCGTGCGCTTTCGGAATGCGAAACGAACTGGTGTATGCGCCATCGGGCCTCTCGTCTGTGCCTTTCCTTTGTCGGAGTATCGAGTTGAACCAATTTACTATGGTCTACACCGGGCGGGTCCTCGGGATTTATCCGGAGATCGTCGATTTTTAGATTTGGGATCGGTGTCGTTGTTGTCCAGACGTTATCCAGGTCCGCCATCATACCGTCGACGTCTTCTACCTGCACAACATCTCGAAGCACGACGTAACCGTATTCGACCCAATTTCGAAGGGCCTCGAATTCCGAATCCGAAAGAGATTCCGCCTTCCGTCGCTGTTCCAGCAGGACCAGGGCATTCGGATGATCAAACCATGGCAGTTCAGATGGAATGTTTTTCCATTGCTTCACTCGACTCGAGCGAAATTTCAGGAGATTCTTCAGTCCCAACATGGTGTACCTATCTTCCGTAGGTGCGGTCCGTGACCGCGCCTACAGCCAGCGGCTTCCGACTCCATGGGCAAAGCGCCCTTCAGAAGACGGATTTTGACTAGTTCACAACCGGGGGCACTTCGACGTCGGCTTCAACGAGTGTCGTCGCTGCTGTCTCCGCCCAGGGCGACGAATCCTTCTCTTTGAATTGTTTGCTTGTTTAGTTTTTGAGGATTGAGAACGAAAATCGCGGCGTCATCGGTTTCAACCCTTCCTCGTTGAGCAAAGTAGATAGCGCAAACGAAATTTTCGGTCCAATCCACCAGGCGAGTGGGTAATCCATAATGTTGCATGGCAAACACGAGGCCCCAGTCGGACCGCTCTTGGGGCTCTAACAATTGCCAACCACGAGCCTTGAAGCGGTGAAACAGTGTCTTCATTAAAAGCAGATGGCAGCACGGAAAGTTCAATCGTTAAGAGCGTAGGCAGACGCTTCCATCTCATAACATCGGATGAACTTCTGGTTTCAACGCGAAAAAGTTCTGGCTATCTTACGTGGAGTCCGGAGGAGCATCTTGACCGCAGAAAAGTTTTCCTGACGCGAAACAAACTTTGCCCGGTAGCTTGGCGCTTTTCGTTAAAACATATGAGGGGTTCGATATGAGTAATGCAAGCTTTGCGTCCGCCCCGCACCTTTTCTCCTTCACTCCAGATGATTTTGCCCGCACTGAGAAATACCCATTCGGGAATCTCGTTCTTCCCTCTTGCAAGATATTGTTCCTTCCGACGTTTCTTCAGTGCCTGCAGCTCCGTGAGCAAAATGTCGGAGATATCGATCTTCCGGGGGTTTGTCTCTCTTTGTTTATAGCGGGAGCTGGACAGACGAGGGGACATACAAGAATAGCAAGCCGATCATATCTTTAGACCGAACACACGTACGGTAAACTGCCGTCAGGCATTCGTATGACTCAAGAAATCACGGTCGTCCTGAAGACCTGCCAGTGCGGCGGTGGCCAAATCTTGCTGCCGAAGACAGTCGGGAAATTCGTGAACGACGAGCACAAGATCCGCTACCCACAACGAACGCCGGCGCAAGACCGACCGACGTATCCGCACGGTCTCAAAATAGTAAATCGCGGAGCGCGTACATCTTTGCTGCATGCGACTTTCGTCCGGCTTCCAGCGCCTTCAGGCCGGTCTCGCCGGCATAGGGAGCCGAAGCACGGTTTTTATCGATGGCATCCTGCAGCAGTGCCGTTGGCCGGGCACCGATTCACTGGTTACAGTGCGGGCTGCTTTTTGCCTATGCAGACAAAACTCGCGGCCGCGTTGAACATGGATCCAGCGTTGGTCCAGGTTTGGCAGCCGGCTGATTGGACGGGTATGCGGAGGTTTGAACGTCTTTACTTTTTCCGTCGCGGTGCGCTTGCGCGGGCAGCGTGCGCCCCCGACGCAGCACTCATGGCTCTCATTGCGCGTACGGGTTCGAACTCGATTTTGAGTCTACAGCCGGTCGCACGAGCAAACCGCGCGAGAGCGGCGGTTGACGGGCGAACCTCGCCGCTTTCTAGCCGTGCCATGTATGACTGTGATGTGTTCATGCGCTTTGCAAGTTCCGTCTGTGACAGCCCGGCCCTCGTTCGAGCCTCGATCAAGGCCCGCGCAAGCTGGTACTCCTCACTCAGTCCCTCATATTCCGCATTGTAAGTGGGATCTTTCATCCAGCGGTGATGCAGATCGATCGCTTTAGTCATTGCCCTAACTCCTTTGCCCGCGTTAATGCCAACTGGATCTCGGCGTTCGGCGTCTTTGGCGTTTTCTTCACGAAGACTCGGACAACCACGATGCGCTCGCCCTTCGCCGTCACGTACAGAGCGCGGGCGATACCGTCCCTACCCTTGATTCGAATTTCCCATAGCTTTCCGTCTACGTGTTTCACATGCGGCTCGCTAACCCTTGTCAGGCCGACGGCCGCAATCAACTCAGAAATGCGAACAAATCGTGCGCGCATGTCAGCGGGTAGTGCTTCTAACTCGTGCTCCACGGTCTTATTTAAGATCTCGACAGACCAAGTCACTAAAGCGACTATACCACATCTGGTATAACAAGGGAATAATGGCGGTCATAGACCGCCCCTATCTGCCGCTGTGGGTGCAAGCTTCAATTCCAGGTAGTTTGTGTATCAGGACGCCCGGAACGTCTTCGTTAACGGGATTTTTCGCAATGGCGACGAACGGCTGATCGCAACCGACACGAGGATCGACATCAATCCTGCTTTATCTGCAATTGCGCAAATCGACAAGATTTTTAAATATCCCTCTTCTCGAAATCAGGGAAAGCGGGCGTCCATATAAAGAAGTTCTGGACTGCGCTGAGTATTCCCAGCCCTGCCCGACGCTCGGGCCGCGTTCTTGCCGGTCATGGCATCTATTTGGATGAAGACGTCGCGGCTTTTGATGAGTTTCGGTTTCCGTTTTCACGTTGCGCCCGTTGGTCGCCGCCTTTGGAGACTTTCTCAGCTAAAGCGAGAACAAAGAGGACCGCCTCTTTGGCGTTCTCGTCGCTACCGCTCATCACCGTGTCTAGCGCCTGATGAAGTTTCGCTAGTGTCCTGAAATGGTCCGCATGGGTTTTCAGGAGGGGAATGTTTTTTTCCTCTAGGGATGTTTCTGTCACTTTTCTGTGAGCCATTTGGCCTCCTTCGTAGGTTAAATGTTTTAGGACTGGCCCATTCGGCGCGCCTGAAGCGCTGCCCAGCCTTGTTGAAAGACGAAAGGTTTGCATTCGGTTCCACTGATTCTAATCAAACAAAGCCTGTATGTCTCCCATTTCGCAGATACGAAGCTAGGGGCTTAGGCTCTCGCCTTTCTCGGTCGCGACCGGCCAAGAGTTGCCACGGTTGCCACGTTGAAGACCCTCCTGGCAGCAAATTGCTAACCTGACTTTCGCAGCTAACGCTGATTTCATGTCGATTTTCGAGCCGCGCGTGGGATAAGTGCCGTGGTTGCAATGAGCGAGTTGTGAAAACGGTTGCGGTGAAGACCTACTCCCTATTCTTCTGAAAACATTTCTGTAATTCTGTGCGGGATGTTTCTGCGTTACACGAATCGAAAGAAAGATGGCAAGGACCATCGCTATTTCAGCGTCGTGGAAAATCAGCGCGTGTCATCGGGCAAGACGGTGCAGCGGACGGTTTTGTACTTGGGTGAGATTAATGACACACAACAGACGGCGTGGCTAAAAACACTGGACGTTTTCGATGAGCAGGAACAGCGAAGCCGAGAGTTGAGTTTGTTTCCCGACGACCGCGAGATACCGGCCCATGCGGTCGATAGTCTGCAGGTGAAGTTGAGCGGGCTGGAGTTGCGGGCTCTTGTCAATAATGTTGTGTTTGATATCCTCACGCGGCACTCTCGAATCGGGATTGAAACATGGCATTAAGCTGAGAAAGGACGGCAAAGGTGCTGCGGGCGCCGGTTCTCCAGCGGCCGTCCTCAAGGGATGAGACAGCGATACCGAGCTTGAACTTCAAGGTGTCCTCGGAATGAAAGTACCCCCCACTATTGCGGCGCATGATTTCTAATTGTCCGTTGATGGCCTCGACAACGTTGGTGGTGGAGAAGGATTTGCGGATAGATTCGGGGAACTGCAAGAAGGCGAGGTAATGAGGCCGTTTCCTGCGGAGTTCGGCGATCCAGGTGGGATAGGACTTAGCGAAGCGATCGCAGAGTTCTTCGAACTGGCGATTACCCACTTCCACATCCCAAGAGGACTTAATGGCACGCCATCGCTGTTGAAACTCGGAGCTGTCGACCTTGGAGAGATGGTTTTTGGCATTGCGTTGCATATGAACCGCGCAGAGCTGGACGTCGGTGTTGGGGAAGAAGCTTTGGGTAATGGGGAGCAATCCGGAGAAATCGTCCTGGATAAAGATCATGACCCGCCGGAGTCCACGCTCGATCAAGCCACGAAGAACGGATTTCCAGTCTTCGAGGTTTTCGCGGCCTGGTTTGGCGATGCAACTGAGGACGCGTTTCTTACCATCGCGGCCTAAACCGACAACCAGGTAGATACAGGCAGAACGCAGCTTATCGCCGTCCCGCAACTCGACGTACTTGCCATCGACAAACACTGCCAACATGTCGGGATCCAAAGGCCGGCTGTTGCGGAGTTCGAGTTCCTCGATCATTCCTGTCGCCACACGTTCCAGATCCTGTTCCGAGCTGGACAGTCCCATCTTTTGGAGCGCGTCTTTAGCGGCATTGATTGAGCGGCTTGAACCAAGCAATCCCAACAGCAGCGACTGAACTTCGTCGCTGTAACCGCGGCGATAGCGCGACGGCAAGCTTGCTGGCCGGAACTCTCCGCTACGCGTGCGGGGAACTCGAACGTCGATGGGAATGGTTCCGACTTGAAGAGAACGGTCATAGAACCCGTTCGGTTTGTCACCGTTGGTTTTTTCCAGGTAGACGCTGCGCTCGGCGGCGCCGGCACTGGAAATCAGCAGTCCCAAAAGTTCTCGCAGGCTAAAGTCGGCCAGGCCTGTTTGAAGGAGTTGATCGACCTCACTTTTTGCAAGCTCGGAGATGGAAGTTGATGCTAGGCTTTTCTTCGGATCTGTTGTTGTCATTGATTTGCTCCTGAATACAGTCGGTTGATGACACGGGTCTTTGGCTCCAGGCGGCAACCTGGGGCCTTCTTCTTTTTGAAACACCAAACGCAAAACAAAAAACGAGCGGCGGAAGGCGCTGTGGGAACGGCCACAGCTGTGGAAATCGACAAAGGTGGCCTTCGGCATCTTCTTCTTGATGATTCCCACAAGCTGTTTGGAAAAGCCTCCGCCAAAACCGCTCCGGCTTTACCACCGTTACCACAGCGCCGACGGCTACTATCCTCTTCGGAGGGGGCAATAACTAATAAGCCCCCAAACACAAAATTCAAGTTACTCCCGAGTTGCGGCGGCCTCGAGCATTCGGCAACTGCTGGATGGCGTGTGAGCTGTGGCGAGAGCTGGGCCTGGAGGGATTTTGGCAGCAACGATTGCCGGCAGGCCGCGAAGAGGTGAGTTGGGAGAAGGTGCTTCGGCTGCTTGTGGTGAGCCGGTGGATCGAGCCGGGCAGCGAGTTTCGGGTGCACCGGCATTGGTTCCTCAACAGTGCGATGGACGAGTTGCTGGGCGTGGATTTCGCCGTGGCGGAGAAGGACCGGCTGTACCGTTGTCTGGACCGTTTGTTGGAACACAAGCAGGATCTGTTCGTGTGGCTCCGACAGAAGTGGGCGGATCTGTTTCACGCCGACTTTGAAGTGCTGCTCTACGATCTGACGAGCACTTACTTTGAGGGTGAGATGGAAAACAATTCGAAAGCCAAACGCGGATACAGTCGAGATGGGCGGCCCGACTGCTTGCAGCTCGTGATCGCGCTGGTGATCACGACCGATGGTTTTCCGTTGGCGTACGAAGTGATGGATGGCAACACCTCCGATCGCACGACGCTGCGCAGCTTTCTCGACAAGATTGAAAACACCTACGGCAAGGCAAAGCGGATGTGGGTGATGGATCGCGGTATCCCGACCGACGAGATACTGGCTGAGATGCGAGATCCGGACCGACAGATGTTCTATCTGGTGGGAACGTCGAAGAGCAAAATCAAACAATACGAAAAGAAGTGGCTCGATTTGTCCTGGCAGAAGGTCCGCGACTCGGTAGACGTGAAGCTGTTCAACAACGACGGAGAACTCTACGTGTTAGCGAAAAGCACGGGCCGCCAAGCCAAAGAGACTGCAATGCGCCGCAAGCGTCTGGTCCGGTTGTTGCGAAAGCTTCGCGCCATGCGCCACAGCCTGCCTTCGCGCGATCAGCTGCTGATGCGCATTGGAGCCGCTAAAACCGAGGCCGGCCGTGCCTTCGGCTTCGTTCACATCGACGTGCCCGCCGAACAAGTGCCAGTCACTCGCGAGTCGTTCCGGTTCCATGTCGAGCGAGCCAAACTCCAAGCGGCGGAGTTGCGTGACGGTCACTACTTACTTCGCTCCAACTTGACGGCTGAAGATCCGGCTGTGCTTTGGACCCGCTACGTTCTGCTGACGCAGATTGAAGCAGTATTTCGATCGCTCAAAAGTGAACTGCGCGTCCGCCCGATATATCACCAACTCGAACATCGCGCCGATGCGCACATTCTGATTGCATTTCTCGCCTACTGTCTTCAGGTCACCCTGAAGCATCACCTGATTGCTCATGCCCCCGGATTGACGCCAACTTCCGTCATGGAAAAACTGGCAACGATTCAAATGATCGATGTCTGCATTCCCACCGTCGACGGCCGATGGCTGATCCTGCCCCGATACACCCAGCCCGATACCGACACCAAAATGCTTCTCCACAAACTCAAAATCGATTTGCCCAATCAGCCGCCGCCCCGCATTACATCCAACCCATCGGTTTCCGCGTCTGCTCTCGCTTTAGATCGGTAAATCGACCCCGCATTGTGGTGAAGACCTTTGAGTAGCCTCCACTGAATTCAAAGCACTTACTTGGCTGTTTACCCATGAACTGCGAAAGTCAGGCTAATGTAAATCGCTGAAATTACTGTCCCGCAAAGGGCAGATGGGAACTACGAATCCGAGGATCAGAGGTTCGAATCCTCTCGGGCGTACATAGAAGCGGAACACAAGCAGGACAAAAGGCACAAGAAGTCATGACTCCTTGTGCCTTTTGCCCTGCTTGTGTTCCGCTCCGTTCTTAGAGTTCGATCAGGCCGCCCCGCAGTCCCCGCGTGACGGCTTCGGTTCGTGACGCGGCGCCCAGCTTTCCCAGAATCGACCGGATGTGGAACTTAATGGTGTGTTCGGAGATGCTCAGTCGTATGGCGATATCTTTATTGCCAAGGCCCTCCGCCAGGAGTTGCAGAACTTCAGCTTCTCGCGGAGTCAGCTCCTCGACCGGAGACTCGTCTTCCGATGATTGCGGTGCCAGAACGCTATCAAAAACCGTCAGGCCTGTGGCAACGGAGCGAATGGCCTGAACGATCTGCTCCGCTGAAGCGTTGAGTTGCAAGAGAGCTCCGGCTCCATTCCTTCGCATACGGTTGAATATGGCGGGCTGCGGATCGGAGCAGAGCAAAACAATCGGGCTCAATTCGAGAAACTCGAACAACCAATCGCGGCTGGTTGCCGGCGGCATGTCCCCCGGGAGTTCGATGAGCGCCACGTCGGCACCGCCCTCCGACATCAACGATCTCAGAAAAGGAAACGATGGCGCCCGACCCGCAACCCGGATCTGCGGCTCCGTCGTGACCGACTTCACGAGCCAATCGAGCCGGGCCGGGGACGGCGCCATGATCCAAAGATCCACCATAGACCTATCGGGCAGGGCGTTCGCCGACTCGTATTTTCACCTGTAACTGTTGTCCGCCGCGAATCAATGTGGTCTGGACCTCCTGGCCGGCGCCTTTTCTTGCAAGCGGTTCGGAAATATCGTCTAGGTCCGTGAGACCGTGCCCGTCGATGTCCAGAAGCACATCGCCAAGGAAAACGCCGGCTGAATCGGCAGGTCCGCCGGATTCGACGTGCATGACAAGAAGTCCTGCGTCACGATTCACGCCAGCGCTCTTGCGGAGCGATTCCGGGATTTCGACCGCCTGCATAATCAAACCGACATACGGCTGTTTCACGTGCCCGCTCGCGGCAATCTCGCCGCCGGCTCGCGTCAGTGTCGACGATGGAATCGTGATAGGTCGGCCGCGAAGCAAGCCGCTGGTGTTCAAACCCAGTACGCTTCCGGCAACGCTCACGAGCGCTCCTCCGGAAAAACCAGGATACAACGTCAGATCCGGACGGATGAACTGGTCGATCCGCCTCCGTCCGACCTGCCATTCCCCCATCAGACCGCTGATGATTCCGGCGCTGGCCACGAGATTGCCCCGCCGGGTGCGCGCAACGGCAACGGTGAATTCTCCAACGGACATCGCCGTTGTGCTGCCGAATTCCGCCGGCGGCATTTCGATCTCCGCATCGAGTTTGACCACCGCGATGTCGGTTCCGCGATCCCTTCCGGCGAGCCGCCCTGTGGCAGCTCGGCCCGGTCCCAAAATGACGCCGATCTTCGTTTCGTGCCTTATTGCATGTGCCGCCGTCAGAATCGCGTCCCGGCGCCAGACGATTCCGCTGGAGGTGTGGCCGGCGCGCCCGTCCACGGCTACGATCGATTTTCCCGCCACTTCGACGGCGTTGGATATGTCTTGTGAGAACTGTTGCCAGGCTGTCGTCATTTGATTTTCTCCTGAATCCAGAGTGCCCGAAGTGGGGATCGAGGCACATCACCCAAAAGGTCAGGTGATGATCGGCTTCTGCGAAATTGACGGGAATTGAGCCCGAAGCGCGGGCGCAAAGCCCGCGGCTCGCTCAATCTCTTTTCTCTCCAAGATGTTTGGCGCGAATACCCGCGGCGCAGAAGCCTGTCATTTGTTCAATTCGAACGCCTCATGAATCAGCTGAACGGCGCGAGGAGCATCCTTCTGGCGGACAACAATGGAAAGATTCAATTCCGAAGACCCTTGAGCAATCATCAAGATGTTGATGGTTGCGCTCCCAAGAACACCGAAGGCTCTCGCAGCCACTCCGGGAACGCCTTTGATCCCCTCTCCCACCAGAGCGATGATCGCAATGTCGGATATAGATGCCACCCGATCGATGCGCCGGCGCTCAATCTCACCTTCGAATTCGCGCTTGAGTGCCTTCATCGTCTGGTCGCCATCCTGACGGTTCACAACGAGCGAGATGTGCTGCTCCGAGGATCCCTGTGAAAACATCAGCACACTGATGCGGTGACGGGCCGTCGTGCTGAATACACGGCCGGCTACTCCTGGAACCCCGATCATGCCCCGGCCTTCGACGGAGACGAGCGTCATACCGGTAATTGAAGTCACTGTCTTCACGCTGTACTGGCGTGTTGGGGTTTCGGCGCTGATCAGTGTTCCAGGTGCTTCCGGCACAAAGGTATTCTTGATGCGAATCGGAATGTTTTCATCCACGGCCGGCATGATCGTTTGCGGATGCAGGACTTTAGCCCCGAAATAGGACATTTCGGCGGCTTCTTTGTAAGACACGCGATCCAGCACACGCGCTTCAGGCACGATGCGCGGATCTGCCGTCATGACGCCACTGACGTCCGTCCAGATCTGAATCTCTTCGACTTTGATGCAGCTTCCGATAATCGAAGCCGTGTAGTCCGAACCGCCGCGCCCCAGCGTCGTCGTCACGCCCGCGGGCGTCGAACAAATGAAGCCGGTGACCACGGGGACCGTACCGGCCTTGGCCAGCTTGATCAATTTCTGGCAGCGCTTTCGGGTTTCTTCGAAATCGACAAGCAGGAAGT
This sequence comes from uncultured Acidobacteriota bacterium, assembly GCA_963738025.1. Classification (GTDB taxonomy): domain Bacteria; phylum Acidobacteriota; class Terriglobia; order 20CM-2-55-15; family 20CM-2-55-15; genus 20CM-2-55-15. The sequence goes on from CAVTWA010000011.1 coordinate 644,144, forward strand.
CCGATTCTTCGCTCGTGATAACGTACTCCCGGGCATCGATCGGCGCTGTTTCCTGTCCCAGGGTCATCAGGTACTGAGCAAATACAGGAACGATCAGGCGCTCCCCAAACGAACTGATGAGATCGCGCGACCGGGGGCTCATTTCCCGCAGGAGCGATACTCCGGTAAATACCTTTTGAATCTCTTCCCAGATAATCCGCTCGGTGTCCTGAATGGATACCGCGATACTGCGATCTTTGAACAGCTCGTTGATCGCTTGATCGTGGCGGCTACGGATCTCCCAGAGTTTGTCCTCGCGTTGCCGGGTTTGGCCGGTTACTGCGGCTTCCCCGGCTTGCAGCAGCGCATCGGTGACACCCCCCATCGCGGAAACAACAACGATAGGTTTTCGATCGCGCATGCCGTAAACAATGCGTGCTGCCTGATCGATCTGGGCCGGAGCTCCGACAGAAGTGCCACCAAACTTGACAACTACCATTAACAATAAAGATAGCAAAAGAGGGACAGGTCACTTTGAGTGTTTCCTTTGGAAACACTCAAAGTGACCTGTCCCTCTTTTTCAGCCGTTTTGTAACGTTTTGTTACATGGTCAGGAGCGGGAACAGCCGACAATCCGGTAACCAGCGGGTGTTTTGCGAAGCGTCACGTTGACCATCCTGGATCTGTCGCTCGGCGATTCAATGTGCGCTGAAAAGTACGCACCCGTGGCGGCCTGCTGGACTTCCGGCGGCAGTTTCGCCGAGGGGTTGGGTGCGATGCGCGTTTCCTGGCCGCTCATGTTGTCGAATGCAAACCACCGCACCTCGTATTGCCATGCCGGCCGGAGCTCATGCTGGAACGCGAGATCATCGAACTGCAGCTCGTCGTTCTGAATCCGGAAATTATCCAGGGGAAGCACTTTACCGAAGAACCTCCGTCCGACGAGATCCCGGCGTTCAACGAGGACACTGGTCAGGTATTCGACCGCTGATGGATCGCTAAACTGCCCCGTCTCGACGATGGCATGAATATCGTCGGTGCTGAACGCCATTACCCGTTCCGCCCCCCAGAAGTCATCAACGGGCTGCCTGCTGAGGAATGCGGGATTGGGATAATCGGAGGCCCAGCGGTCAGGATCAAAAGCTTCTGCCGAAAATCTCCCGACGGCAGGCAGGTTGGGATAATGGATACGCTCCCAACGCCGCGGCGCGAATCCTAATGTCGCGATCGATCGCAAGGCTTCGCGCGGTTTCGCAAGCATGAACTCGTGTCCGAAGCGCGCATCCTTGGGACTGTCGCCGTCGCTGCCGAGAGCCGATCCGAAATCGATCAGATAATGTTTAATGAAGGACAACCCGCCCTCATGAACAATCACGTCATAAGTATTGCCGGCGCGCGCATCGGTGTTGTTCAACCAACCGAAGATGACGTAGAGCCCACGAAGGTCGCGGCGGTTTTCGTGTGGAACAAGGTCGTTCGGGTCGTCTGCCCGCGCGTCCTGATAGTGAAACGGGCCGACGGATTCACCGGCGACTTTCAGGCTGGCCATGATGCGGAACGATCCATCGGGATAGTGCGGTATCGCCTTGACGATCGCTTGAAAATCGCTCCATACCATCTTGCGCGGCCGGCCATTTTCGGCCGTCGTAATCTCCGCCTTGTCGGACAGGCGCATATCTGAAAGCCTTGCGCGCACGATGTAATTTTCAGGGACGTTGTAGCCTATTGCGTACATGAAACGGGAAACGATCACATCCGCCCCGGTAGCCATTTCCGGATTGCTCATGGGGTCGACCTTGATGAAAAACTCACGGCCCGTTGCATCCTTCATGCGAAATCCGGGGGTGATTCCTTCCGCTTTTCCTCCCACGACGGTGAATGGCGGAATCGGCGGCTGCTGTGTTGCCCCGCGTTGCAGTTCTTCCCGCGTCATCCGATGTTGCAGCCCGTGCCGGTTCGTGAACCATGCGCTGTCCGGCGACTCGCCAAGCGTATTCACTGCGCCTGCCGGGACCGGCGGTCTCGGTTCCCATTGCCCGGAATTGACGAGGAAATCGAATACCTGATCGATCTTATGGACTCTGACCTTCTCAACCGGTTTCGCCGGCGGCATGATTTGAATTGGATCGTCCGGAAAGAATACCGGTGAGTTTCCGGACGCCGCCAGCAACAATGGCGCCGCCAGTACCAGGAGCGTTAGAAAACCTTGTCGAACGCGACCCATACCTGAAATCCTTCCTTGCTGAAACCCGTATCCACACGCATGACCATATTCCGCTGGTTATTGAACCGGAAACCGAAGCCCATGTCCGATTTCACATTCGACATGCTGAACTGGGATGGACGGTGAAACACTTCCCCGGCATCGGCAAAAATGGCCATGTCGAATCCCGTGCATATTTCCCAGCGATATTCCGCGTTCACGACCGCGGCGTTGTCGTCATAGAACCGCAGAGTGCGAAAGCCGCGCAGCGTGTTGAAACCGCCTAACGTCGGCTGCATATAAAAAGGAACCACCTGGTTCCTGTTGTGAAAGGTCATATCGACTGCGCCGTGCAACGCAATCACCCGCTTTTCATTGAAGAAAGGGATGTACTGTTCGACTTTCGCCGAGGCCCAATTGAATGAATAGAGACTGTTCTGCTCGGCATTGTAGCCATGAAAGTCGAGAACGACGGCCGTGCCCTTGTGCGGATTTGCCGGAAGATCACGGAAGTCAACAGCGATGGTGCAGCCGGCGATCAGGTAATTGCTCTGCATGTCAATACCAGGCGCCTGAAGAGGGCCGAATTTCTGCTCGGTCGAGGTGACGCTATCGTTCGATCCCGGCCCCACATTAAGAAATAACTGCTCCGCGTTGCAGCGAGGTTTCACGTGAAACAACGCGGGCCAGGCCACACCGAAGTCCAGCCGGGTATCTTCCATCCGGTAATCGGTCCGGTTCGATTTAAGGGAGTTTGGACCTTCGCCGTAAAAGTCCAGCTGAGGCATATCGATGTGCGCTGCCTTCAGCGTGACGTCGATCGGACGTCCCGTGAGGCGCGGCAGCTCTAATCCGGTCCCCACACTGTAATACTGCTTGATGGAACCGACAGCCCAGGTATTTGCCCGTACGGTGTCGGAAGAATTCTGCCAACTCACCGACGGCCCCAGCGCAAAACCGGAAGGGCCGGATAGTCCGCCGATTTGAAGACGGACCGTAGATCCCTGGAGAATATGTCGGGCATCCTTTTCAGTCCGCCTGAAGCGAATTTCGAAAGGTGTCGGGAGATCCGGCGTCAGAGTTTGGGCTTTGGCCGATTCTTCGCTTTCGATCTGCTGGGCTCGGGAAGCCGGGCCCGGCTCGCCCTGGCCCCTCACTTCAGCCAAGCAGAGAAACATAAACACGAATAATGAGCATACTTTCATCAGATATGGTCCCATTTCCCATATAGCGATGGGCCTAGCGCTGGTGTTGCACGAAAGATGCCGCAAAAAAAACAGGAAAAGCCGCAGAAAAATGGAATGGGGATACCATTCTGCGCGCCGCGCCGCTGCCGGCAGCGGAACGCAAAAGGCACCTAACCGTCCTGCTCTTCAGGCAAAGACGCGCAGGATATCTTTCTGGACGTCGCTCAAGTCGCGCTGGGCACGTTCGACTTCGCGGATTTTCTCCTCGAGCTGCTTGAGAAGAATCGTCTTCTCCAGACCGTTCCGGATAATCAGCCGCAAATCCTCGTTGTCCCAGGGCTTTTCGATGTATTGGTACAGGCCGACGTTATTGATCGCTTTGATCGCATTCTCTTTATCGGCATAACCGGTAAGCAGGATCCGGGGGATGAGTGGGCGTTTCTCCTTGACCTTGGCAAGAAAAGTGATGCCATCCATTTCCGGCATCAAATAATCGCTGATGACAAGATCGAAATGAGTTTGCTCGATCTCCTTCAGCGCCTGCGTCGGCGACGTGTAAGCCGCAAGCTGGTAATCACTTTCAATTGCGAAAAAGGATTTGATGGAATTCAATACCATCTCTTCGTCATCGACGAGCAGAATCGTCGGCGTGCTTCCATTAGTGTTCGAGTTGTCTGACACGGTCTCGCCTTTCATTGCCGGTTCTTAATGGGCAGGGTGATCGTGAAGGTTGTTCCAGCCTTTGAGCTGTCGACATCAATCGAACCACCATGGTCCTCTATAATCCTGTAGCAGATCGAAAGCCCAAGTCCCGTGCCCCGTCCGACGCCCTTTGTGGTAAAGCCGGGATCGAAAATTTTCGTGAGGTGCTCGCGGGGAATTCCTACGCCGGTATCAGAGATAGCGATCTTTACAAAGCTTTCGTCGTCTCTCCATGTTTTGATCCCGATAACACCCGTACCGGAGATCGACTGAGCGGCGTTAACCAGAATATTCATGAACACCTGATTCAGCTGATTGGGATGACATAGCACCTCGGGCAGCTGGCCGAATTCCCGTTCAATTCGAATACGATGCTTCAGCTGGTGTTGAAGAAGGGTCAGCGTGCTTTCAATCCCCTCGTGCAGATTGACTCGTTTCTGTTCCGCTTCATCGAGGCGGGCAAAGTTTTTGAGACTCCGGACAATGTGGATGATCCGTTCGGCCGCGATCTCGTTGTTCCGGCACACCTCATCCAATATCCCCAGCAGCCGGAAAACTTCCTTATTGGTTTCCTGCCCGAGACTTTTGCGAATTTTTGCCACGGCCCGCTGCATGATGTCGTTGTTGCTGTGGATCGCCCCCATCGGGGTATTGATCTCGTGCGCAACACCGGCAACCAGTAACCCTAGCGCGGCCATCTTCTCGGTCTGCATCAGCTGTTCTGCTCCGTCACGATCTCTTGTTTTTCTGCTCATTTCGTCAGTCCGTAATAAGGGTTTTGACACGCTCGATAACCGCCCGGAAGATGACGGGCGTGATTTCCTGCTGTTCCGAGAGCAGGTCATAGAAGTCGTCACTGCGAATCTTCAATAGAAAAACGTCTTCCATCGCAGTCGCTGTCATCACCCGCGGCTGGTTGTCGAAAAGGGCCCAGGTGCCAAAGCTTTGCCCGGGATTGACGACCAGGACGTTTTCGCCGGATTTTTCCAGACGAACGCGCCCTCGAACGACGACGTACATTGCGTCTGAAACGTCATCCTCCCGGAAGATCGCCCGTCCTTTCGTCAGTTCAATCTCGGTGGCGATCGACCCGATGTAAGACAGCATCTCGGTAGTGGCGTGCTTGAAAAGGTCCACGGTTTGCAGGCACAAAACCTTATCGACCGGCGTTAATGCAGTTAGCATGGCTCCTCCTTATTCTTACGCGCCTCCGGCGCCGCTAAGATTGCGACCACAACCGTTTTGTCCGATGCATCAACCCGCAATCGGGTACTCCTCCCTTACCTCACTTCCGAGAAACTCTCTGGCAATCGTGCTGAGCCAGGCGTCCTTCGGGTCCGTCAAGGTTTCGACAACCACATGATGCGGCATAGGCGCCGGCCGCTGGCCGTTTGTATCTTCGACAAGCGGCATTACGATTTCCTTCAGACTGCTATCCAGCAGGTTGTCCAGAAACTCGATCGCGCTGGCCCGAAGGGCCGGTCTGACTCTGTAGTTGTAGTAAACGGCGTGGATGTCATTCGGCGGGTAGATCAGCCCGACCAGCCGAAATATTCTCTCGCGCCTTTCTTCCCGGCGTTCGGCAACAGCCCGGACCAGAAGCGATGAAACGGGTGCATCGGCAATGTTGGATTCGAGCCAGCCGCCTATTTGTTTCAATCGGTCGTGCGCCTCGCGCTCGATATGAATGGCCTGAATCACGCGCTCACGACTGAGCGTGACTTTGGGTGAGATCACCCGCATCCTGTTCAGTGCTTTCAGGACGGCGAAATCTAAATGATAGTCACAGCGATGCAGGCATCTTAAAAGGGCATGGGCCGCCTCCGGCCTTCCTGTCAGTGCGAGGGCCTTCGGAATCTGTTTGCGTACGGCCATCGGTTCCTCGGCATCGAGCAGGCGGCGGCGCAAATCCGGAATCACCGCACAGCCAAACTTCGCCAGAGCGGCGCAGGCAGCGCGGCGCATGGTGCGATCCCCAAGTGTCTCGATGAGTATGGGAATGGCCGAGTCGTATTTCACGAGTCCGGCGCTCGCCATCGCCTGCCGACGAACGGCAGGGGAAGGATCCCGTAACAATTGCAAAAGCAGCGAGCGATCCTCCGCCGATCCGGTCCAGTTCAGCCTCAACGCACCAGCTGTGGCGACGCGGGCGGTTTCATAATCGGCATGGTGGACGAATTCTTCCCTGGCGATCGACGGATCGTTCCATGCTGCGAGTACGCCGATCGTCCGTGCGCGAACCGGGCTCGAGGAATGGTGAATCAGACTGTTGATTTGATCGCGCCAACGGTTCGGATGCGTATTGCTCAGCAAATCGAGGCCGTACAAAACCTGCCGCTCGTCCTGGTCCGACAGCAGCCCGAGCAGCGGCTCGATCGTAGCCCTGTCGAGATTCCGAAGCTGTACCTCGCCAGGATCGACAGTCGTTTTCTCCAACGCCTGCCGGAACGAGTGCAGGTACTCGCGTTTGACCACGACGACCATGACGATCCAGCCCCCGATAAGCGCGACGGCCACAAGGCTCAGCGAGGAGATTGAAAGCGGAAAGACGACAGTTAAAAGCAGGAGCAGCACGGCGCCTAGCGCGCGGCCCGCGCGATCGACGAACATGTCGATGAAGCCTTTGACGGCATTTCTCGTTTGAGGTGGAATGGGCAGATAAAGCAATTCCATACCCGACCTGTGTATCGAGTAACTGAATCCACCATCGACCAGTTGCAGAAGTGCTGCGGCCCAAAGGTTCGGATGCGCGGCAAGTGCAAGGAACGAAATCAACAGCCCGGCAGGCAGCATCAGAATGGCCCAGGCTACGCCAAATCGCTTCAGAATTCGATTGGTCACCAGCATCTGAAACAGCAGGGAGAAGATCCCGATGTAAAACGTGATGCTGCCGAAGAAGGCGGTCAGATGGTCTTTTGATACGAACGACTGCTTCGCGACGAACTTGTACTCATAATCAATGAACGCTTCGACGACTACTGCGACCGTTAGAAGCAGCACCAGCATCGTCAGATGCCGCGACTCGCGCACCTTGCGAAACAGCGCTTTGCCCTTCGGCGTCTCCACCTCGTCGCCGCTTCCGGCATCTTCCCCGACCGCACCTCCAGCGAGACCGGCCACGCGTTCCAGCAGGACGATGGTTGCCGCCATCATTGCCGCACAGAGCAGCAGCAGCGACTCCGTTCCAAACCAGTTCGCCACCCTGTTGGTAATACCGCCACCGAGAATCCCGCCCAGAATGCCGCCTACACCAATCCATGTAAAAACGCGCCGGGCTTCTCTGGCATCGAAGACATGCGTAGCCAGGAGCCAGAACTGCGACGCCGTGATCGCACCGAACAGGCTGACCCAGACATAAAGGACATAAAACCATATTGAAGAGTCCTGGCGAAACAGAAGCCAGAACAGCAGGAGGTTTGAAATCGTGATCAGCGAAGTGATGCGTATGAGGCGGTGCAACCCGATACGCGCGACGGCTCTCGTGTAGACCAGCGATACGAGGCCCATCGCTCCAGCGATCAGCAGATAAACATACGGTAGATGCGACGTCCCGATCTTAGTAACGAAGAGTGAGTCGCGTACGGCTTTGCTGGTGCTGTAGGCGGCAATGATCAGGAGCAGGTAGGTCGACATCAGCAGAACCCGGCTGAATTCCTGTTTCCGGATATCGAAGAAGCGTTCTATGAAATCGACAGACGTCCTCATGCTGCGGCAGGGACCTGCTCCTTGGAGACATTCTGGCGTTTGCGCTGCTGCGCTATCGCAGCCGCGAGCGCCAGCCAGACCAGAACGAAAATCACGTTTGTTACGGCAAAATGACGAATGTTGAAGGCAAGGCGGGTTCCGATAAAGACCAGCAATGCCGAAAATCCATCGCCTGCCCGGCAAAAGAAGCTTTCGATCGCCGATTGCGCTTTGTACTTCGATTCCCTGCTCGTATTCAGAAACAGCGCGTGCCGTGTCGTGTTCTGCAGCGAATAATCCGTACTGTTTTCCGCGATTTTGCCGATGCGAATGAATGTGAGAAGCGGCACGAAAGCCATCAGTGAGTAACTACCCAGCGCGATCAGCGGCAGACAAAAAAGCGCGATGCTGATTCCAAAGTGCTTCAAAATACGGGAGACGGCGAACATCTGAAACGCAGCGCTGGCAACATTCACCCAGAAAAAGAATCCGGCATAAAACTGCCCGATGTAGGCCGGCCCGTCGGCGGCACCCTTTGCATATTGAATCACCATCTTGCCGAGCAGAAATTCACCGGTCGTATTCACCAAATTCGCAAACAGAACCAGCGCCGCGATCAGCAAAAGATAGCGGTGCTGAAACACCAGGCGGAATCCGCCGGAATCTCCAATCGGCTGGTGCCGGGCGGCCTCAGCCGGGCTTCCCTGCAGGCTGGAAGTTCCTTCTCTATGGTGAATCCAGTTTGTCAATGCCATGCAGATGCCGAGCAGGCCCGCCGCGATCAGCATCATCGGGTAAACGCCAAGCGGCTTGAAAAGCAAGCCGGCCACCCATGCGCCGAAGATTGCTCCCAGGGAACTGCCGATACCCACAATTGCGAAAAGGCGCTTTCCTTGCTCTTCGGTATAGACGTCATTGGCAAACGCCCAGAACTGGGCCAGCAGCATGACGTTAAACAAACCAACCCAGAGGAAGAACGGAATGCCCAGCGACACCTTCATCCGGCTCAGAGCATAGAAAATCGCCAGATTCGAGATGAAAAAGGCAGTGACGCCATTGATCAACCTGATGCGACTGACGCGGGTGGCATATGCGCTATACAGCGGCACGAGAAACAATAACAAGGCCGCCTGCGCCGCGCCCGCATAGCTCTTGATTTCAGCTCCCGAACCGCCCAGGATCAGGGCCTCCCGCACCGGCTTGATGATGTAATAAGCTGTAAGGAGGATGAACACATTGAGCATCAGGAGCAGCGCTGTTACACCCTCGCCGCTGTGGACGGGCGCAAACAATGAAAGCCACTCATCTAATTTATTCTTCCGTTTTAATATCACGTTCGTCGAAGACACCTATAGAAGCGATCCGACAACAACGAGGTGCAAGTCACATGCCAATGGCCCGTTTAATCGCTTTTCTCTTGTTATTCCCGGCAATCGTGGCCGCGGGCTCGCCGCTCGAAGACAACGAAAAGGGCAACGTTCCCCGTTTTTTGATGGTTGGGGAGGGTCTTTATCGCGGGGGACAGCCGACGAGGGCCGGTTTCGAATTCCTGCAGAAGAAGGGCTTCAAAACCGTCATCAACCTTCGTGCCGAGGATAACAGCGAATCCGAACTGGTCCAGAATCTGGGCATGAATTATGTCCAGATTCCAGTGGACGAGGTACTTCCCTGGTCGCTAATCCCTGCACCGGCAATCGCGAAATACTTCGAAATCGTGAATAATCCCGCCAATTATCCGATCTTCTTTCACTGCAAGCGTGGCGCTGACAGAACCGGCACCCTGGCGGCCTTGTACCGAGTGGCTGTTCAAGGCTGGGACAAAAGAAAAGCTTACGAAGAGGCTCGTAATGTTGGAATGCGCTGGTACTTCGCCGGGCTCAAGTCTCAAATCTACGATTTCAATCCGCCCGCGCGAGTCGAGGACTTGCAGCCTGCAATAAAGAAACAATAAGCCACGGATTGAACGGATGAAACGGATTTAAATCCGTTTCATCCGTTCAATCCGTGGCTTATTTATTCCGTCACTCGGTTACGAACAGCCGCTCGTCGAGCCGCAATTCAGGCACTTGTAGCAGGCGCCGTTGCGCACCATCAACGAGCCGCACTCGAAGCAGACGGGTGCGTCACGATCTTCGATGTCGACGAGGGCGCCTTTCTTCAGCGGTGAAGTCGAGGCCACCGCAGTCGGCGGGGTCTGGACCTTCAGCGGCGTGAGAGCCGGTTGCTCGATCTGAACGCCGAGCGCCTTGGCTTCTTCCGCCGGAAGGAACTTGGACGCCAGATAGCGGAAGATATAGTCCATGATCGACTTCGCGTAGGGAACCTGAGGATTGGACGTGAAACCCGACGGCTCGAAACGCGTGTGGCTGAATTTATCCACCAGAACCTTTAACGGGACGCCATATTGCAAAGCCATTGAGCAGGTCGTGGCAAAACTATCCATGACTCCGGACAGTGTGGACCCTTCTTTTGCCATGACGATGAAGATCTCGCCCGGTGTCCCATCTTCATACATACCGATCGTCAGATAGCCTTCGTGACCGGCGACGGCAAATTTGTGTGTGATGGAATGCCGTTCGACCGGAAGGTGCCGGCGAACCGGACGGGCTTCAGGCACCCCTCCTGCCGCTTTGCTATCCGATGCACTGGTGCTCAGGGGCTGAGTTCGCTTCGAACCGTCACGATAAACCGCGACGGCCTTCAAGCCCAACCGCCAGCCCTCAATATAGGCCTGCTCGATTTCTTCAACCGTAACCGAGGACGGCATATTCACAGTCTTTGAGATGGCGCCGGAAATAAACGGCTGTACCGCGCCCATCATTTTCAGATGTCCCATGTAGTGAATGGACCGCGATCCATTCGTCGGCTTGAAAGCACAGTCAAACACCGGCAGATGTTCAGGCTTCAATCCGGGAGCGCCTTCGATGGTTCCCTTGTCGTTGACATGATCCACGATTTCCTTTACGGATGGATCGTCGTACCCGAGCTTTCGCAATGCCGGGGGAACTGTATTGTTGACGATCTTGATCGTTCCTCCGCCTACCAGCTTCTTGTACTTCACGAGAGCCAGGTCGGGTTCGATACCGGTCGTGTCGCAATCCATCATGAACCCGATCGTACCCGTCGGAGCCAGAACCGAAGCCTGCGCATTGCGATATCCATGCAGAACGCCTAAATCCACGGCGTCCGACCAGGCGGACCAGGCGGCGTCGTGCATCTCACCGGGAATGTTGGTCTTGATGCGCTTGACGGAATCGCGATGCATCCGCATGACATCCAGGAACGGCTTCCGATTGATTTCAAAACCGGCGCACGATCCCAGTTCCCCCGCGATCCTGGCGGACTGCAAATACGCTTCGCCTGTCATCATGGCCGTAATGGCTGCAGCATAGTCACGGCCGTAATCGCTGTCGTAGGCGATACCTTGCGACATCAAAAGCGCGCCAAGGTTGGCGTAGCCAAGACCGAGCGGCCGGTAGTCGATTGAGTTGAGTTCGATCTTCTTCGTCGGGTAGGAGGCAAAACCGACAATGATCTCCTGAGCCGTAATCGTGACGTCCACTGCCTTGCGGAACGCACCGACATCGAACCGTCCGTCTTTATCGGCAAATTTCATCAGGTTCAGCGAAGCAAGATTGCATGCCGAATCATCGAGGAACATGTACTCGGAACAGGGATTCGAAGCATTGATCGGGGCCGTGTTCTTCGAGGTATGCCAGCGATTGATCGTTGTGTCGTATTGCATTCCAGGGTCGCCGCAGATGTACGCCGATTCGGCAATCATGCGCATCATGTCGCGCGCCTTATACGTATCCACACGTTCGCCGGTAACCACGGCTCGGGTGCTCCAGTCGCCATCGTTCATAACGGCATGCATGAACTCGTCGGTCACCCGAACGCTGTGATTCGCATTCTGGAAGAAAATCGACGAATAAGCCTCGCCGTCGACACCGCCGCCGTAGCCGTTGTCCAGAAGGACCCACGCCTTTTTCTCTTCGTTCGCCTTGCTGTTGATGAATTCAACGATGTCCGGATGGCCGGCATTGAGAATAACCATCTTGGCGGCGCGGCGCGTTTTGCCGCCGGATTTAATGACGCCGGCAAATGCGTCAAAACCCTTCATGAAGGATACGGGGCCCGATGCAATGCCACCGCCGGAAAGCTGTTCCTTGGAAGAACGAATGGGAGAAAGATTGCTGCCCGTACCGGATCCCCATTTGAAGAGCATGCCTTCGGTTTTGGCCAGCTCGAGGATCGAACCCATGGTGTCGTCGACCGAATTGATGAAGCACGCCGAGCACTGCGGCTTCATTTCGATGCCGCAATTGAACCATACGGGAGAGTTGAAGGCCACCATCTGGTGCAGCAGCAAATGCACGAGTTCATCATGAAAGATCGCGGCGTCCTGGTCGCTCGCGAAATAACCGCCTTGCCGTCCCCAGCCTGTTATCGTTGTCGCGACGCGGCCAACCAGCTGGCGGACACTGGTTTCGCGTTCCGGACTCCCTTTTTTGCCGTGGAAATATTTGGACGCGACGATGTTCGTCGCTGTCATCGACCAGTTCTTGGGCACTTCAACATTCTTCTGTTCAAATATCACCTCGCCCGATTCGCTGGTGATTGCAGCGGTCCGGTATTCCCATTCAACGCTGTCGTATGGTGAAATACCTTCACGGCTGAAATGGCGCCGGAACTCCAACCCCTTCTGGGTTTTGCTCGGGGTTCCGTTCGCAGCTGCTCTTTCCAGGACGTCCTCTTTCATGCGTACTCCCTCCCTATATTGTGCTTATTTAGTCTGCCTACGCAAGATATGCGGGTTTAAGGACAGGACAGGTCCCTATGCGGCGGAAAGAAAAACGACAAAATTGGCGCCTTTTCCGAGTCCTTTATGATGCGGAGACCCAGGCCAAGCCCGTCATGCCTGAAGCGCTCGAAGAACGCAACAGACACAACCATAGCTGTCCAAAATAAGGATGCAGCGGTAAGCCTGTCTGATAGTCCCCGCCTAAGTCAGGCGGGGACTTTCGACGACCTTCAAAAGTTTACCTAATCGACCAGGCCTTCTTTGATGGCGTAGCGTGTCAGCTCGGCATTGTTTTTCATGTTGAGCTTTTCGAGAATGCGGACGCGGTAGGTACTGATAGTCTTGACGCTCAGCGCGAGTTCTTCTGCGATAGCGGTCACGGTTTTACCGGACGCGATCAGGCACAGGACCTGATATTCGCGGTCCGACAGAACCTCATGAGGGGCTTTGGAGGAGTTGGAATCCAGATCGTAGACAAGCTTCTCAGCCAGGGTCGCGCTGACATACTTTCCGCCACGGACAACCTTTCGAATCGCCTGGACAAGTTTTGCCGGGGCGCTTTCTTTTGTCAGATATCCAGCAGCTCCGGCACGCAGAACGCGAACGGCGTATTGATCTTCGGCATGCATGCTGAGCACAAGGACAGGAAGCTTGGGCCTGTCCAGGTGCAACTGTTTCAGAACATCGAGACCGCTTTTGTTAGGCATCGTGATGTCGAGCAAAACGACGTCACAGGGTTCGCTTTGAATAACTCTCAGGGCCTCATGTCCATCGCCGGCTTCTGCCGTAACGGCCATGCCTGGATTTTCGGAAATGATTCGCTTCAAACCCTCGCGAACAACGGCGTGATCATCTACAACGCAAACCTTAATCATGGTGCACCGGAACTGTGATCTCGAGTCGAGTTCCCTTACCCAACTCGGAAATGAAATTAAATTCGCCGTGAATCCTGGAAATCCTTTCTTTCATCCCGACGATGCCTAAGGATTTCAAACCGGTTTCCTTATTTTGATTCATTCCGACTCCGTTGTCTGCAATGGAGATTTGCAGACAATCATTTTTCAAGGCGAGACGGATCTGAACTCTCGATGCTTTAGCGTGACGCATGACGTTCGTCAGCGCTTCCTGCACAACACGAAAAACACCAATCGATGCGTCGACTGGAAGGTCCAGGCTCTCGACATTGGAAACCAATTGCGCCCGGATGCGTGTGTGCTTCCTGAATTCTGAAACCTGCCACTCGATGGCGGGAACAAGGCCGAGGTTATCGAGAATGGAAGGGCGCAGCTCCGATGAAATTCGCCGCACACTCTCGATCGTCTGATCTACCCGGCCGATAATCTCCTTCAGTTGGGTCCGGGTCTTGGCCGGTGGCAGAGACTTGCTGTGCAGCCAGGAGAGGTCGAGCTTCAGGGCGGTTAAAGCCTGCCCCAATTCGTCATGGATTTCGCGCGCCATTCGCATTCTCTCCTCCTCGCGAACGGCGTCCAGACGGGCAGCGAAACCGCGCAGTTGCTCTCCCGACGTCCGCAGGGACTCTTCGGCGCGTTTGTTCTCGGAAATTTCGCGGATCACCAGTGTGGTTGTAGTCGTGGCAACGACACTGCTCTCGCCGGTCAGGCTCAAAGTATGCGGTGAGCCAAAGCTGAACTGGTACCACCTGTCCCAATTCCCCTTCACGCCACAAATCTCGCAGATGCTCCGCTTCCCCAACCGGAAGGCGGCATCGAGGCAGCGGCGGATCTTGGGCCGTTCGGAATCTGGAACGTATTCGAGAATGTTCGTCCAGATCACCGCCGTAATCGAATATCCCCACAGCGGTTTATTGAGCAGCGAGATTTGACCTTGCGCATCAACGGTCATGATCGCGTCAGGCGCGTTATGGACAAGGGAATACCAGTTCGCAAGGGATTCCTGAAACAGCTTCTCCTTCTGCTGGACATCATACAGATCCACCACTGTCAGGCGGTGTGATACCGAGGAACCGCGTACGGTTGTCACTAAAGAAATCTGAACAGGATGAAGCCACTTGCCGATAGCCAGATGGATCTCGATCAGTTGCGGCTCGCTGGCACGGATGGACCCCGTCAGAAAATCGAGAAAGCGGTGGATGTCGGCTCCCGCGACGAACACCACGAATGCCCGTCCGATCAGCCATTCGGCGGGAAACCCGAGCATTTTCGCGCCTTGTTCATTGAGTTCGCGGATTTCGCCGCGGCGATCCAGCGTATAGAACCCGAGCGGCGCAACTTGATCAAGTTGTTGAGACTCGCCGGGCGCATCCTTCGCCTCACGCCTTTTACGACGGATACGGGCCGGGACGTTGCGGCGAGGGTGACCGGAAATGTGAGTCACTTCCTTCATTGGTGCTTCGGGCGTAGCCGTGGATCCAGATCCAATAAAACGATTACAACTCCATCGATCTTGTTATCGAGCGTGCGATAAGGACGGATTCTCATTGAATACCATTTTCCGTTGCCGTCCTCAATCTCCTTCTCATAGATCTCGAGAGTGTCGATAACCCGCGAAACCCATTGCTTGAGTTCGGGGACGCGGATGCTGGTCTTGATATCGGTGATCGGCCGGCCGACATCCGTCGCGATGAGGTTCATGACCTTTTCAGTAGTCGGTGTAAACCTGCGGATCCGGAGGTCGCTCCCGAGTATGATAATCGGAATGCTGACGCTGCTCAGCAGATTGTTGAGGTCGCTGTTCACGCGTGAGAGTTCTTCGTTCCGTGTCTGCAGCTCTTCATTGACGGTGGTGAGTTCCTCGTTAGCCGATTGAAGTTCCTCTTTCGCCGTTTCGAGTTCCTCATTGATGCTCTGCAATTCTTCATTGCTGGACTGGATCTCCTCGTTTGCCGACCTCAGTTCTTCATTCGTTGTCCGCTGTTCCTCGATGATGGATTGCAAGTATTCGCGGGTTGCCTCGAGCTGCTCCTTGAGATCTGCATTCTCGGCTTCGATTTCAGAAGTTTTGGTTTTGGCTGCTTTTTTGTTTGCTGGAGGGGAGACGCTCTTTGTGGACGGAGAAGCTTTTTGAGGAGCGGGCTCTTCGAAAACGACGACGTAGTAGCGGTCCTGCCCCGGCGCGTCCTTTACAGGAAGGATCTCGAAATTGACCGGTTTAAAGGCGCCGTCCAGTTCAACGAGCACTCCTTCTTTGCGCACTGTCCCGGCACGCTTTGTCTTCTGGAACGCCAGCCGCATTTCGACTTGAAGGCCGCCTTTTACCAGTTTCAGTACATTGAGCGTTGCCTCACCCGGTGTGGGATCCAGGAAGCGTCCGGTCTGGCCGATAAACTCGAGAATATCGAGCTTTTCGTTGACCAGAACGCTGGGAGGCGCATACCGGGCCAGCAGAACCTGATCCGCAATCTTCTGCACGTCCGCGTGGGACGCCGAATCGGGCCGACTGCGCGGACCCTCGACCTGGACGGCATAGCGCGGCATAAATTCAAAGTTAACCGCCGTTTCGCCTGCCTTTTTCGTGTAGATTTTGTGCTTCTTGTCGGCGATGGTGAACAGGTCGGCAAAACCACCGACCGTCTCGGAGGAGCCGAGGAATAAAACTCCGCTGGGATTCAACGCGTAATGGAACATGGGTATGATCCTTTTTTGAAGGACTGGTCCCATATAAATCATCACGTTTCTGCAACTGATCATGTCCAGTTTGGAGAACGGCGGATCTTTGCCGATATCCTGTTTCGCGAAAACGCAGATATCGCGTACGGATTTGCTGATCTGGTACCCTCCATCCATTTTGTGGAAGAACCGCCGCAGACGCCCCGCCGACATGTCCATCGTAATGCTTTCGGAATAGATGCCGGCCCTGGCTTTTTGCATGATGACTTCGCTGACATCGGTGGCGAAAATTTGAATCTGGTAATTGGCGGCTCGTTCCCCAAGAAATTCCAGCAACGCAATACCCAGCGAATATGCTTCTTCACCCGTTGAACAACCAGGTACCCATAGCCGGATCGGCATGTTCGGAGTTTTGCTCTTCATTATTACCGGGAACGCCACCTTGGTCACCGCGGCGAAAGCTTCGGGATCGCGGAAGAAGCCGGTCACGTTAATGAGGACGTCATTGAACAGGGTCTCGACCTCGCTCTCGTTGTTGCGCAGGAATTGGAGATAGGCCTCGAGATTATCGGTCTTGTTCAAAAACATGCGGCGCGTAATACGGCGTGTGATCGTCCCGGGCTTGTAATAGCTGAAATCGACGCGGCCGAAATGGCGAAGCACCTCATAAATCTTGGCGAGCGTCGCGTTTGTCGGACCGAGCAGGTCCTTTGGATCGATCGGGGCGAAAACATGGACGTGCCTGGCAATACGCCCGAGTTCGCGCGCGATGTTCTCCGGGGATAAGACAAAGTCGACGTGGCCGGCGGATACAGCGTTGCGAGGCATGGCACTGTATTTTGCGGATTGATCGTCTTGTGCAAACGTAATGCCGCCCATGGCTTTGATCGCTTGAATTCCCAGGGTGCCGTCGGAAGCCGTGCCGGACAGGATGACGCCGATCGCTTTTCCCTGCTGGTCGTCGGCCAGAGAACGTAAAAACATGTCGATGGGCATGCGCCGCGTACGGTCTGCAGGGAGCGGCGACAGGTGCAGCACACCATCGACTATGGACATGTCGGCGTTCGGCGGAATGACATATACGCGATTGGGCAGGACAGCGATTCCCTCGGAAACCTCGACGACAGACATCCGGGTTGCCTTCGATAAAATCTCCGAGAGTATGCTTTCGTGCCTGGGCGCAAGGTGCTGGACCAGCACAAATGCCATTCCCGTGTCTTCGGGTAATGCAGCCAGCAACTGCTCAAATGCTTCCAGACCGCCGGCCGATGCCCCGATGCCGACGATGGAATTGGGGCGCGGATGATTTTTTGCTGCAACCGCGGCTGGCGCCGCTGCGCGTTCTGCCCTGGGTCGGATCGGCGAAGCGCCGCGTTCGATCAGAGATCGACGGTTTTCGGGCGGCTGCTTTTTCTTTTTCGGCATTCCGAGTATCAGTTCAAAAAGCCGCGGATTCTCGCCAATGCTTGAGCCGCAGGCGTGTACTCCTTATTTTCGGCCAAAGCTTTCCGGTATTCGTCTTTTGCCCTCAGCCAATCGCGCTTCGTCTCGTAAGCACGGCCCAGATTCATGTGCGGATAGCAGTAGCTTTCATAGCGCGGCGCTAGAAGAGCTCGCTCGAGCCAGGGGATTGCCTCGTCGGTCTGGCCCTTGATCATGAGGTAGGAACCGATATCGTTGTAGGGATTCCCGAACGTCGGGTCGACTTCAATAGCTTTGTGGCATTCCGCAATTGCATCGTCGATGCGACCCATCCAGCTATAGGTCCACCCCAGAAACGTATAAGCCTCAGCCGTAGGACATATGCCAATCGAACGTTTGTAGAGCTCGACGGCTTCATCGAGCTCCTTGTTCATCTGGTGCTGGTACGCCTCCTGAAAAATGCGGAGTGCCCGCTCGTGCTGTGCTTCGTCGCCCATTGGCCTACACGAATTCCAGTTCAACTTTTTCCGGAATGATTTTCTTCTTATACGCTTCCTGGAGAAGCTTCCGCACGGCCTGGCGGCCTTCGGTGCCGTAATCCAGGGTCAGTTCGTTCACGTACATCCCGATGAATCGATCAACTCGATTCGTGTCCAGACCACGGGAGAATTGAATGGCATAAGCCATCGCTTCCTCGCGATGATCGAGACCGTACTGGATGCTGTTCTTGATGTCCTGAGCGACGCGTTCCATCATCCGCTTACCAAGATCGCGTTTAATGACATTGCCACCCAGCGGAAGCGGCAGGTTGGTTTCTTTGAGCCACCATTCGCCAAGGTCGACCACCTTGTGCAAACCCATTTCGCGATACGTGAGCTGGCCCTCATGAATCAACAGGCCGGCGTCGCACGTACCTTTCTGGACTTCGTCCAGGATTTTGTCGAACGGCACAACTTTGTATTGAATATTTGGCTCCAGCAGGCGGAGCGCCAGGAATGCCGTCGTCAATGTGCCGGGAATCGCGACGATCTTGTTATTTGCCAGACTCTTCACCCGCATCGGCTTCCCCGAAACAACAATCGGGCCGTAGTTCTGGCCCATGCTCGCTCCGCAGGAAAGCAGCGCGTACTTTTCCGACATGTAGGCATAAGCATGGAATGAAATTGCCGAGACTTCGTACTCGCCCTTCATTGCCTTGCGATTCAGTGACTCGATATCGCCAAGCGTATGGATGTAGTTCAAATCGCCCGTGTCGATTTTCTTCGTGGCCATCGCATAGAACATGAAAGCGTCGTCCGAATCCGGACTGTGTGCGACGTGGATGTCCTTTCTCATAGGGCTGTAAGGATACCAGAACGTGGGCGAAAGCCCGCGACTACATAAGGGGATTTACGGAAAGATTGTCGATCAATCGTGTGCTGCCCATCCAGATCGCCGCCGCAATTCGAACCGGACCCCTGATGGTGCTGACCGGCTGGAGTTCGTCGGGATCGACGATCTCGAGATATTCGACCCGGATCACAGGAGAATTCGCCAGCACCGCCGCGGCAGCATCCCGCGCTTTAGAGCTGTCCTGCTCACCCTGCCGGATTCTAGACGCCGCTTCCTGCAATGCCCGATAAAGCAGCGGCGCCGCTGCGCGTTGTTCCGGATCCAGATACTTGTTTCGGGAGCTGAGCGCAAGTCCGTCCGTCTCGCGCACGGTGGCAACTCCGACAATGGCGACCGGCGCATTCAAATCCGCAACCATCCGCCGGATCACGGCCAGCTGTTGCATATCCTTTTCACCGAAATAGGCGCGGTGTGGCCGGACGATATTGAACAGCTTGAGCACAACTGTCGCAACGCCGCGAAAATGACCGGGACGGAATTTTCCACAGAGCTGGTCGGTGAGATGTGTGACATCCACGAAGGTTCGCTGCGGAAATGGATACATTTCGCCGACAGACGGCTCGAAGACAAAGTCCGCGCCCAGCCGGTTGCAGATCTCGAGGTCCCGCTCCAGCGTGCGCGGATATCGGGCATAGTCCTCGTTAGGTCCAAATTGAATCGGATTGACGAAGATACTGACAACGACTGTCCTGGATTCGCGGCGGGCTATTTCGACGAGCTTTTCATGACCGGCATGCAGGGCGCCCATGGTCGGCACCAGGCCGATGTCTGGCGAGGACTCCAGAGCGTCCCGGATGTCTTTAACGGTGTGGACCGCCCGCACGTACGTCCTCGATATATGCGCGCGCAGCGGACAGGATCTGCTCGGAAAGCTGCGCGTATTGCTTGGCAAATGGAGGCGGAGCGTCGGACAAACCAAGTGCATCGTGGCTGACAAGCACCTGGCCGTCGCATTCGGTTCCGGCGCCAATGCCGATGGTCGGTATCTTCACGGCCCGGGTAATTCGTCCCGCCAGATCCGGTGGAATCGATTCGAGCACGATGGAAAAGACGCCGGCCTTCTCCAGCATCTCGGCATCTTTCGCCAGACGGTCGGCGGCTTCGGAATCACGTCCTTGAGGGCGGAAGCCTCCCAGCTGGTGAACCGACTGAGGTGTCAGACCGATATGGCCCATGACCGGCACGCCGATATCGACAAGCCGTTTGGCCGTATCGACAATCTGCCGGCCTCCTTCGATCTTGATCGCTGCGGCGCCCCCTTCCTGAATCAATCGCCCTGCGTTACGCATGGCTTCTTCCACGCTCAGCTGGTAGGTCAGAAACGGCATATCGGCGACCACCAGAGCCCGCTTCGCGCCACGGGTGACGGCTGCGGTATGGTGGATCATCATATCGAGCGTGACGGGAAGGGTGTTGTCGTAACCGAGCACAACCATGCCCAGCGAATCGCCGACCAGGATGACATCGATGCCGGCGCGATCCAGAATGCGCGCCATCGTGAAATCGTAGGCGGTCCAGACGGCGATTTTTTCACCGCGCTCTTTCATGGCTCGAAGATCAGGTACTCGTACGGGTTTCATAGGCTGACTACCACGACTCCCGGAAGAGGTAGTTCTTGGGGACCTCCAAAAGCATCGCCTTATAAGAGTATCGCAGGCTGTCATGAATAAAGCAGACATGCGTGCACCAGCATTGATCGCATTGGATTTGCCGCGTCTCTCTGGCCGGGGCCGGACTCTCCCAGAACACCTTGAAATTCATCTCGTGGTCCCGCAGATTCCCGATCGGTTGCCGCAACTCACAGGCACGAACTCTCCCGTCGAAATCGATTACGGCCGATGTCTCGCCCGCAGTACAAGGCATAGGCCAGGCGGAAGGATTGTCAAGGTTCTGGAATTGCGTTCGATGATGGAACGTCAGCGTTCCGACATATGCTGCTTTCTTGATCCACTTGATCAGCCGGATCCTGTCATCGAACATACCTTCCGCATAAGTCCACTGGATGCGCGGCAATTCCGAATAAATGCGGCGCAACTTTTCGCGTTCGACCTGCTTCAGAGCGGGATCCTTGGAATCGCCTCGAATCAGATTGAAGTAATGCCCGTCCGAAATCCGCTCGACCAATATGAGTTCCGCCAGGGGGAGAATCTCGTCAAGGTTATCCCGCGTGATGACGGTATTGATATTGACGATCAGCCTCAAGCCGAATCGTGCTTTCAATTTGCGCAGAAGGCGCCCGCTCTCCAGCGCTCTTTCGAAATTGCCGGGCACACCCCGCATGAAATCGTGCGATTCCCTTAATCCATCCAATGCGATGTTGATATGGAGCTCGAGATCCGGATTGCGCGACAGGACCTGCTCCGCGATTTCGTAAATCCGATTTGGCTTTAAACCGTTTGTCGGCAGATTGACGTAGCGGACGCCGTTGTTGCGGACAAACAGATCGATGATTTCCGGCAGTTCCTTGCGCAGCGTCGGTTCGCCACCGCTGAACCACAGATCGGTAAACGGCGGCGTCGTTTGCGACAGCTTTACAATCTCATCCCACGAGAGATCGCCGGGGCGGTTCAGTTCCTCCCAGTAGAAGCACGTCTCGCATGTCGCGTTACAGCGCGAGGTTACGAAAAAGATGATGGTATTCAGCTTTCGTTTGCGGCGGATTCGCCAAACACGAGTGTTTCGTTGGGTGAGACCAGCTTGTAGTGTATCTGTCGCCATACAATTTCAGTTCCGGCCGCCGAGAGCGCCAGGTTGTACAGATACAACAAAGCGACCAGCGGCGAACCTAGGATATAGAACCAGCCGTGCCTGGACAAGGCGTAGCTCGGAAGAACCCTTTGAACCGCGGAATACCGGATCCAGCTTTTGGCTGTGGAGAGGCCATATACCGCCAGCCACAGCATGGGATGGTGGAGCGGCAAAAGCCAGAATGCCGCGTTGAAGATCGCATGGCCGATGAAGCCCAGACGCCACAACCGGGGATGGTAAACGCGGGTGATGATGATCTGGCGAGTGCTGAATTCCAGAAGCTCTGGCATCGTGCATTCGCCATAAGAAGGGATCAGGCACTCGGGTACGAAAATGATTCGGGTGTTCGCCGCTTGAGCGGCGCGCGTGATCGCATAGTCGTCGCTCACCGATCCCCGCCAGGCCTCGAGGACTTTCAATCGAACGAACGTCTCGCGATAGATCGCCGTCGAGCCGCCCCAGGCGAAGTTTCGCTCGTGGTCTCCGAGGATGGAGACCGAAGACGCATTCCAGGCCGAGCGCATCAGTGTCGGAAAATGAAATCGAGGCGCCGCATACCACCGGTATCCGGTCGTGATATTCGTTCGATCGAGCGGCGCGATCAGGCGGGACAGCCAGCTCTGCGGAAATCGTGCATCGGAGTCGCAGAAGACATAGATGTCGGCATCGTTGCATCGCGCTACCGCGAAAGCCAGGTTGTGAACCTTCTGGCCGCGGTCGGCAGTCCTGCCGGCCACCAGGATGTCCACCCCGAACCTTTCGAGCGTCGCGTAAGCCGGATCATTCTCAGAGTCGACGATGAATTGAACGGAGTAGTTGGGATAATCCTGATCAAGGACCGACTGGACGTTTTTCTCGAATTCCGGGTCAGTTCCCTTGCACGGGCAAAACACGACCACCCGGTCGTGACGGGTTGCGCGGGCCTGGCCGATACGTCCGCATGTGTCTGGCCGCACGAATCCCGTCGAGGAGTGTGAGAATCCCCTGCAGGATCGCAATGACAGCCAGAACGTACATAGGTTTCGAGCTTCCTGTAGCAGCCGATCGTCTAGCAGCCGATCGTCGTCGTTTTATGTGCAGCGAATTGTGTGAGCGAGCATCTGGAAGGAAGTGCAACTCCCCGCCTAAGTTAGGCGGGGTGCCTTCGCGAAGCGAAGGCGGGGCGGTCTGTTCAAAGCCCGCGCGCAGCGCGCACCTTACAGATATCCGCGAAGCGCTCCTAATCGATTCGGTGCGCTTCGCGAAAATTAATAAGGAGCCGCTGCGCGGGGCTTAGAACAGACCGCCCCAGCCTCGCTCCGCGAGGCATCCCCACCTAAGTTAGGCGGGGAATGGTTGCGCCAGAACCCTCAAGACTGCCAAACCCATGCCCAATATCCTCGTCACACACCGCACAGCTCAATCCCAGATCCGGTTCACCAACCATTTGGGCGCCACACGAAGTGCCGGGCCAAACCATTCACGCCACCCCCGGAACTGCGCCATCAATGCACGGCGGACCGCCCAGCGGCGCTCCCATTGCGACTCATATTCCCACTTCATTTCCTGATACGCCGCCCGCCGCCGCAAGCCAGCGGCGACGACGCGCGCGGCGAGTATGCCAGTTTCCAGGGCGTGCCGCATCCCTTCCCCGCAGAAAGGATCCACCATACCGCCGGCGTCGCCGATGGCGATAAAGTGTCCCGGCAGTCTATCGTATGCGAGCGGCCCCGTCACAAGGCAACGCCGGTCACCGAGATATCCCTTCAGCGCATCCTTCTTCACCAGGAAACAGAAATTCGATTGGCCTCCTTCAACGGAAACGCCTCCGCCATATCCATTCTCAAAAAACTGAAAGTTCAAAACGGAACCCAGGCCGCCGTTTTCCACATACTGAATTCCGAATTCATCGATTGCCTGACGCCTGGTAAACCGGCTCAGCTTCCCTGCGGCATCGATCACAACGGAGCACTCGATGTCATCGACGACGAATCCTGAGCGCAGCGGACATACTCTGCCAGCCGGCGTTCCCTGCAACACCGGCGCATGGCAGGCAAGTACATGATCAAGTACGGCACGCGATATCCCGAGGCCCGGCCTTTCAAACTGAACTTCCACATCGGCCGAACCAGCCCGGATGCGCGCCGATGTGATTTGAACCGCCCCTGCACCACGTACGTCATCAAGAACACCGAGGGATTCCAGAGAGTCGACCGCACCAGGCGACAAAAAACCGCCGCACACTTTTTGCCGGGGAAACCGATCCCGCTCTAACGCGACTGCATCCACCCCGGACTTTACGAGTTCACGAGCGCATGCGGCGCCGGCGAGGCTGCCCCCGATAATGACAACATCGCACTTCATCGCTTATCGGCCACCAGAACCAGTCGGTAAGGAAAACTCCGATACACGCGTGCCGGAACACCGGCGCGATCGGCAATCTTCAACAATTCGGCCGGACGAAACGACCGCCGTACGGAGACGGGCGCATCATGCCGGACCATAGGGCTTCTGCTGAACAGGGTCGTCAGAGCACGAATCGAGTAGTACGCAAAAAAGTGGCGGTGCAGATCGTTGATGATGACCCGCCGCCTGGCGATGCGCCACATTTCAGACAGGACATGCACGCAACCGTCGTTTGAAAGATGATGAAAGAATAGTGATGCCATCGTGACGTCGAAGGTCAAATCGGCAAACGGCAGTTCCAGTGCATCTCCCACGAGAGGCCAGGCGCGCCTTGCCCGCCTCAACCCCCGGCCGTTCAGATCGAGAGCGACAATCCGGCATGGAATCCGGCGGAGCAATGCTTCACTGACATCACATCCGCCCGCCGCGACATCGAGCATCAAAAGATTCGATTCGCCCGGCAGAAACCTCTGGATTGCGCGGATGCCGCCAAGCCAGCGATTGATCACGGTCAGTTCACGATAAGCGGCATCGAACTCGGATTCAGGCCGGCTGAGATCATCCATAATCTCATCCTCAACCGCCCGCTGCTCAAAACTCGAGCGCATTGCCGAGAACGAGTGCCGCATTCTTCGAGCCGAAGCCGATGCAGTTGGCAAGGGCGTAACGCACCCGCGCTTTACGCGGCACGCAAGGCACATAATCGAGATCGCACTCGGGGTCTGCAGTCTGCAGGTTCAACGTCGGAGGAATGAGCGATTCCTGCATAGCGAAAAGTATTGCACTGATGCCGCAGGCTCCGCTTGCGCCTTGCGGGTGACCGACCATCGACTTCGTTGAACTTGCCGGAATCCGTGAAGCGCGATCCTTAAAGCAATGTTTGATGGCGCGAGTTTCTATTCGATCGTTGAGGCTCGTCGAGGTTCCGTGAACGTTCACGTAATCGATGTCATCTGAGGACAAACCGGCGTCCCGGATTGCGAGGCCCATCGCCCGGGCAGGTTCGAGTCCGGATTCATCGAGACGAACGCGATGGTGCGCGTCACAAGTGGAGCCATAGCCCATCACTTCGGCATAGATTCGCGCGCCGCGGGCTTTTGCCGAGCGTTCGGTCTCCACGACATAAATCCACGCGCCTTCACCAAGGACAAATCCGTCGCGATCCTGCGAGAACGGACGCGATCCGCATTCCGGCATGTCGTTCCACGATTCGGTCAGAATGCGCATGAGGCAGAAGCCCGCGAGAATGCCTGGCGCGATGGGGGCGTCCACGCCGCCGGTGATGACAATATCCGCTCTTCGCGACAGCACCGCATCGCATGCGTAAAACAGTGCGTCCGTGGAACTGGTACACCCGGTCGAGACGATATGACTGGGTCCATGAAAGCGAAATGCCATGGATATTTCGCTGCTTAACGTTCCGATGGTCGAAGTGGGAATGGTATAGACACTGGCTTTCTTCGGCTCGCCGTTGTACCAATGCGCATATTGCCGCTCGGTAAACTCCAGCCCGCCTCCACCGCTGCCCAGAACGACTGCAATGCGCCGGCGTTCTTCGAGCGTCAGCGTTTCGGGATTCAACTTTGCATCTTCGAGAGCCTGACGGGCCGTGGTTACGGCGAGAGCCGCCGCGCGGGAAACATGAGGCCGCTCCTTCGCTTGAAAATACGCGTAAGGGTCGATGCCGCGCACTTCACCCGCAATTTGAACAGCAAAGGCGGAAGGATCGAATGACGAAATCCTGCGGATACCGCTTCTGGCCTGCCGGTATCCATCCCACAATTCGTCACGAGAATTGCCCAGCGGTGTAAGACAGCCGAAACCGCTGATAACAATACGATCCGGACGCAGATCCCGGCTGAGTTGAAAGGGCACGTCAAAATCATACACCCCCAGCTCTAAAGCCAGACGCGCATCGTGCCGATTAGACAATTGGGAGACAAATCAAATGCAGATCGTGCCGATAGGCTATTTGCCGAAAATTATCGATCCTGCGCGGCACGACGATCGTGAACCATCGCGACGACGGCAGCCGCCGCCTCGCAAGCGCGAAGAAATTCCGCCGGTTCCTGTTTACACACCCGATGGAGAAATACAGGAAGAGCGGCCAGCGAAGATTGACGTGTTAGTGTAAAATTTTTCTGGAGGATACATGGGCGCTAACACGATCGAGATCACCGATACCAACTTCGAATCCGAAGTGGTCAAATCAAACACACCGGTCCTGGTGGATTTTTGGGCGGCTTGGTGTGCACCTTGCCGCGCTCTTTCTCCCACCGTCGACGCCATTGCAGAAGAGTACAAAGGCCGAGTCAAAGTCGGCAAACTCGACGTCGACGCCAATGGCTCGACCGCCGCGCGTTTCAACATCCGAGGAATTCCCACTCTGCTTGTCATCAAAGACGGCCAGGTGAAAGAACAGATCGTTGGAGCCGTCGACAAGGGCGTCATCACCAAAGCACTCGACAAACATCTGTAGTGAAAAAAAACCTTGCAGTTGTAGGCGTCCAATGGGGCGACGAAGGTAAGGGGAAGATTGTCGACATTCTTTCCGAGGGCTACGACTGCGTCGCCCGCTATCAAGGCGGGCATAACGCTGGACATACCGTCAGCATCGGAAATCAGCGACACGTCCTGCATCTGATACCTTCAGGAATTTTCCAGCCCGATGTCCAATGCGTCATCGGCAACGGCGTCGTCCTGGACCCGATCGCTCTGCTGGAAGAATCCCAAACCATCGAAAAAGCATTAGGCCGTTCTCTGAACGGCCGGCTCTTTATTTCTAATCGTTGCCATTTGATTCTTCCTTACCACCGCGTGCTCGAAGCTGCGATCGAGAAGCAGCTCGGCGAGCGACGCATTGGAACGACATCACGCGGCATCGGCCCGGCGTACGAAGATAAGGTCGGACGCCGGGGCATTCGTGTCTGTGATCTCATGAGTCCCGAGACATTGCTGGATAAGATTCGCGCGCAAGCTGCAGACAAAAATCGCATGCTGCAGGCATTGAACTATCCCCAGACGATCGACCCGGAACCGATTTTCGAGTCTTATATCCAGCATAGCGAAAAGATCAAACCGCTGGTCGTCGATGCTTCAGTAATGCTCAACGACCTGATCCGTTCCGGCAAATCCGTACTATTCGAGGGCGCTCAAGGCACGCTCCTCGATGTCGATCACGGCACATTTCCTTTCGTCACATCATCCAGCGCTGCGGCAGGCGGTGTAGCGACCGGACTCGGCGTTTCTCCAAAACATGTGCACATGGTTGTCGGCATTTCCAAGGCCTACACCACTCGAGTCGGCGCGGGCCCGTTTCCGACAGAATCGCTGGACGGACCCGGCGAACAATTGCGGACTCGCGGCAATGAATACGGCTCGACCACCGGACGGCCGCGGCGTTGCGGGTGGTTCGACGGGCCGGCCGCACGCTACGCGACGATGATCAATGCATTCGATTCCGTCGCCATTACAAAGATCGACGTGCTCGATTCTTTCGACGAAATTCCTTTCTGTGTCGATTACAAGTACAAGGGATCGGTGCTGAAGGATTTCCCCGCGGACACCTCAATCCTGGCTGAGGTCCAGCCCGTATACAAAAATATCCGCGGCTGGAAAAAATCATTGGCTGGAACGAAACAATGGTCGGAGTTGCCGGTGGTGGCCCAGGACTATCTCAAGTTCTTATCCGACTATCTGGGTACTCCGATCAGCATGGTTTCGACAGGGCCGTCGCGCGACGAGACCGTCCACCTTTAAACGAAAAAGATTAGCCACAAAAAGGCTTAGCGCGGCTACGCCGCAATCGAAACGTAAGACTCGCAGTAGTTGACGCGCAAATGTTGTGAGGGAGCGAACTCCCCGCCTAAGCTAGGCGGGGACTTCCCCGATTTCTATATCCTGGCGAAAAATCAACTAGCCTTGTGCCTTTTTGTGGCTAATCTTTTCCCGGACTCAGCGTGCGTTGCAGGGCGCCGGGTTCCAGCCGGAGGCGTCCGCCTGTTTGCGGAAATGAGTGCTGCGGATCAGCGTACGACTCAAAAATTGCGGGTCATCGATGATCGTTTTAACGACAAGCCACTGCTCGCCTGTGGGTTCCTTGACGACGTCGAAGTACTCGGTCATGGTCATATTGACGCCGTACGGCACGCCATTTTTCTGCAGATATCCCGGCCGCATCCGCGTCGTAATCACCTTCAGTGAGCCCGCTGGACCGCGGCCGCTCGCCGGACCTTCCCAGTTCGCCACGGAGAAGCCTTGCCAATCAGGCGCTGCCGCCGGCGGTTCGGGTTTGCCGAAGCGGAATAAACGAGTCTGCGTTCCGGCATCGATCTCCATCTTCAACGTGGTGTCGTTATTCCATGTAATGTGCAACCGCTCGGGAATGCGCATGATGTTCCCGGCGCCGTACCCCTTGCATTGCTCACCCGCCGCCTCGTCCTTTGCAGGATCCCATGCATCGGCGATCTTTTTGCCGGCATCATTGAGCGGCGTGATGTCCGGGTAGTCGCCTTTGGGCGGAGTCAGCATGCGGAAACGCCAGTCTTCGGTCACGATCGATACCCAGTAGCCGGTCATATCGATGGGAGCGGCATCCTTCGGCGTGCGAGGAGGTGTGCCTCTGTTCTGCGCAAACAGGGACGTACCCGCAATCAGGATCAACACGATGGCAAATAATCGACGCTTCACTTTTTTAGACTCTTATAAACGGCTTCCACAAACATATCAGTGGTCCAGCCGGGCACTGCCCCATAAAGCGGATCGTAATCGCGCGTCGGCCGCGCGGCTTTGACCTGCTCGAGCGTCATTCCTTTTTTGATCATGTCCTGGACGCGGTCGCGAATGATGATCGTCATTTCGCGGCAATTGAGGACGTCGCCCATATCCGAGAGTCGGCCGTGTCCAGGAATGACGAGGGTTCCACCCTCCTGTCCGTAAACCGGAATAATCATATCGACAAGCCGGTTCAGGCCGTCGATCAGTCCCTGAATACTGCCGCCGGCAGCGAGATCGATCACCGGATAACTGCTCGTGGTAAAGATATCGCCCGTCGTGATCACATCCGACCGCCGGAAAAAGACGATGCTGTCGCCATCCGTGTGCGCCGCCGGCTGATGAACGATTTCGATACCTTCGCCGTTGAAGAAAAGTTTTTTCTGATCGCCGACAAAAGTACTCGTCGGCTGCGCATAGGATGGCGCTTTGGTCATCCGCTGGATGACATTGTCGTGGGCAATGATCTGCGCGCCTTCAGCCGCATCCTGGATGTCTCCGGCGACGTTGCCACCTGCGATCGTGCTGCCCGCTCGCCGGATCGGCTCGTTTCCGCCGGTATGATCCGGATCATAGGCCGTGTTCACGATGTAGCGGATGGGTCCGTTGGAAAGGGTGCGGATGGCTGCAAGGATCTTGCTCGAAAGCGGCGCATACTGGGTGTCCACCACAAGCACACCGTCGCTCCCCACCTGGACGGTGATGTTTCCGCCGGCCCCGACGAGCATGTAGATATTGCCCTGCACCGGCAGTACATGAACCTCAACATTGTTCAGATTTGGAGTTTGCGCCTGCGCGGAGGTGGCAAGTAAGAATAGGATGCCGAGCACGAGATTTCGTAGCCGCGGTTTCTGCCCCCGTTTCAGCCGCGGAGCGGCGACAGGTCGTAGCCACGGCCGAAGGCCGTGGACTTTTTGTAGCGACAGCAATAAGCCGCGGTAGCGGCGAAAGATTCTTTCGCCGCTACCGCGGCTTATGCGTTCTTCGTATTGGCATCCACGGCCTTCGGCCGTGGCTACGATCTGTCGCCGCTCCGCGGCTGAAACCCGACTCTTCGTTATGCCTGTCGCGCTTGCATTCGCTCCGCTCATCAATTTATGGCTGCGCGCTGACGCACTTGCATTCGCTCCGCTCATCTTTTTATCTTCGCCTGATATTCGGGATAGATCGTTTCACCGCCGCCGCGGGCGGCCTCCCGGGGCATCTTATGCATGTCCGCAAATTCGTTCAAAAACGGATTCGTGCCGGGCAGATGATGAGGAATCACGTTCTTCGCGCGGACGATCTCTTCAACCGGCTCACATGGATAGGGCCCGATTTGGCCTCCCACCACGTACTCGTATTCCCGGGTTCTAACCATGGGTTCGGTCAAATACAGAGGATCCGTGATCACCGTCATCAGCGTCATACCATCGGCGTGACGTATAAAGTGTTCGACCACCGTGGCTCGATCGCTTCGCGGGATTCCGTTACGGCGGATCCAGCCTTCCTTAAGGTGCGTGGTGTAAACCGTTAAGATGTCTCCGTCCCATTTGCCAGTCGAAAAGCCCTGCGACGTGTGTAGTGCATAGTCGGGAGGATGTGGGCGGCCGTCCATCCAGATGGTACGTTCGGTTCCCCACGCAAAGTGGTGCGTATGAATCGCGATGAGTTGCTGCGAATCTTTATCGCGTTCCTCCCATATCCGCATGCCGGCAAAACTCGGAACGTAGTCTGACGGATGCACACGACACTGATATTCGGGCAGCGTGATGAGCGAGGCATCCCACGCATCGGCGCGGAATCGCGCAGCATCGTTGAGAGGTACGCCGGTGTAGTCGCCCAGTTCCGGGCCGAAGAGGCGATCGGGCCAGTCTTCCTGCAGGATGGCGAGGTTGTCCCAGACGCCGGAGAGATTGACCTGGCCGAACGAAAGCGACGGCATCAAACACAGAAACAGCAAGGCAGCACAGAAGCACAGCATTCGCACGGCCGACATTCTACACTCCGGATTTATATTCGTCACCTTGAAGGGCATGGCGGGAACTATTACTGATATCGGCCAGGGATTGCAAGACACTCGCGGAGGGAGAGGGTCCAAGACTGGATGGACGGGAAGCTGCAGAGTGGCGGTTTATGAAGGTTTGAACGTAGCGGTGTGACCAGTCCCCGCCTCAGTAGTGCTTTTCGTAATTACGGTAACGTTCGGATAATCGCGAAGACTCCCCGCCTAAGTTAGGCGGGGAGGCTGCGCGAAGGATCCCCGCCTGGCTCAGGCGGGGACTGCGGAGACGCTAACCACGGTATCCAGTCTTGTTTTGGACAGCTGTGTGCGTGGCTTATTAAGCTGCCATCTCAGCTGGCTTTGCGGTCGCGTTGCTTTCCCGAGGATTCATTCTCGTGGCGCTCTTCGCCTTCTCCCCGGTTTTTGATCTTGATCTGGTTACTGACTTCTTTCACGCCGAATACGGACTCGGCGAGATCTTCGGCCATTCGTTTAGCCTCACGACTATCCACATGACCGCGCAGCGTGACTTCAGCGTTCTGGACGTTCACTTCGATATCGCTGGCATCGATCATCGGATGACGAGTCAGTTGCTCGTTGATGTCTTCTTCAATCCGATGATCCGGACGTTTGAAAGAACGGGGTCCGCGGCCGGAGTGCTGACCTTGCATGCTGCCGCCACGTTCGTTCCAGTTTTGACGTCCGCCTTGATTCCACCCGGTCTGATTCCATTCGCCCTGATTCGATCCACCCTGATTCCAATCGCCCTGATTGTAGCGGCGGCGTTCCTGATTCGGGTTCCAGTTTCCACCCATTCCCTGATTCCAGTTGCCCCGATTCCAGTCCCCGCGACCGTACCGGGGTTCCATTTCGTACTCACTTTCACCCCGGTTGGAGTAACCGCCCTGCCACCGGTCACCGGGCCATCCCCCACCGCGTCCGCCTTGCCAGCCCGCATGCTCGCGTTCCCAGCCGCGATTTTCCTGCCAGTCTCCGCGCTCGGGTCTGGACTCCCAATACGGTTCTCGGCCTTCGTTGCCCCCGCGCTGACGGCCGCCTTGCCACATGTCGCGGTCTCGACCGCCGCTCCAGCCCATGTTCTGACCGCGGTACTCGCCCATCTCGTCGTTGCCGCGACGACCGTATTCCTCGTCGCGGCGCCAATTTCCACCTTCCTGGTTGCGGCCTTGCCGGCCGTAATCGTTTTCGTCGCCGCCGGTGGACCAGCGGTTCTGCCCTTGTCGGTTTTGTTGTTGACGGCGCCAATCTTCGCGGTCGTCGCGTTGGTTCTTTCTGGACATCTGTTCATCTCCTGGGTGGAATTTTTGAATCAATCCAGAAGCTGCATCCTTTATGCCGAAAGTATCGCGAAGGAATAGACATGCCACGGATTGAACGGATCTAACGGATTCAATCCGTTAAATCCGTTCAACCCGTGGCTTATTTAATACCGAAGACCCAGACAGCTCCCCCTTGTGGAACCTCGGGGAACTCACCAGGGCGAGCGTTGTTCAACACACCTTGCATTCCCACGGGATCGACGCCCCAACCCGACTGCACGGCGATGTATTGCTTGCCGTCGACGGAGAATGACGTGGGCTGGCTGGTGATGCCTGAATTCGTCGGGAACTGCCACAAAAGCTTCCCCGTCCTGGCATCGAAGGCATGGAAGTACCGATCGTTCGTACCGCCGCTGAACACGAGACCGCCGGCTGTGGCCAGCATCGGGCCCCAGTTCATCGATGTTGGATAGTTGTGAGTCCAGACTTTCTTGCCTGTATCGACGTCCCACGCCTGGACTTCCCCGATATGGTCTGCGTTGGGCAGAAGATAGGTTCTGCCCTGCGATCCTGTGTAGCCGCGACCGGGTACGTATTCGACTTCAACGCCGATCGATTCCCCGCAGATGTTTTCATTGGCTGGGATATAGATCATCCGGGTTTTAGGACTGAATGCGATCGGGGGCCAGTTCTTTCCGCCCCACAGCGAAGGGCAGAAATCTGCCATCTTGCCTGTCCCAGGCTTCCGGGCTGGATCGACCTCGGGACGGCCCGTCTCCGGATCGATGCTCTTATAAACGTTCTGGTGGACGAACGGTTTGCCCTCGACGAAACTGATTTTCCCGCTGGAGCGTTCGAGGAACCACAGATAACCATCACGACCAACGTCGATCAGACCTTTATAAGTCCGGGCGCCGCGCTTGAAATCGACGAGGATCGGCGGAGACACTTCGTCCCAGTCCCAGGATTCGTTCGGGTCGTATTGATGGTGCCCCTTGATCTTCCCTGTCGCTGCGTCCACCGCAATGGTGGAGGATGTATAAAGGTCGTCGCCGGGGCGTTTGTCTCCCATCCAGGGGCCGCCGTTGCCGGTCCCGACAAATAACAGATTGGTATCCGGGTCGTAATTCGGCGTCACCCATACGGAACCGCCGCCATTCTTCCATTGCTCGCCTTTAGGCCAGGTTTCGCTGCCGGGCTCACCGGGCGCAGGGATGGTGTAACAACGCCAGATCTCTTTGCCGCTGTCCGGATCGAAAGCGGCCACAAAACCGCGAATCCCGCGCTCTCCGCCGGAGGCGCCAACAATGACTTTGCCGTCGGCCACCAGAGGAGCCATCGTGATGTAGTAGCCGTTCTTGTTTTCCTCCACTTTGGTTGCCCAGACTTCCTTACCGCTCTTGGCATCGATGGCAACCAGCACTGCCTCGCCGGCAGCGAAATAGACCTTGTCATGGAACAACGCCACGCCCCGGCTCGTCTGGTGCGGAACACTGGATCCTTCCGGAGCCGTTCTCCGGAAACGCCAGAGCAACTTGCCGGTCTTTGCTTCGATGGCAATGACCTGGTTGCTGGGAGTCGCGACGAACATGATGCCGTTGTTCACCATCGGCGGAGCTTCATGACCGCTCACGACTCCGGTTGAGAATTCCCAGATCGGCTGCAGCTTGTCGACGTTCTTCGTGCTGATCTGCTCGAGCGGACTGTAGCCCCAGCCATCATAGGTACGCCGCACCGTCAGCCAGTCGCTGTCTTCCGGTTTCTTCAGCCGATCCGCCGTCACGGGTTTGTAATTCTGCAGGACTACGGGTGTCGGGGCGGCGTTTTGCTGAGCGAGGAGTGTTGCCCCGATCAACACCACTACCACCGCCATCGCAAGGAATACAGCCTTCAGGCGTTGTATCTGAAACATGACTTCTCTCCTCACCTCATGATAGGAATAAGCCGCGAATTGAACGAATTAAACGAATTGAAATCCCTTCAATCCATGGCTTATCCAGAGATGCTGCAGTATATTGGGATTTCTCGGGGAGGTGAAAGTGCGAAATTGGCTGGTCCTGGTGTGTGTAGTGCTGAGCGCGACGCCGGCTTTTGCACAAGGTCAAATCGGTGGACGCGGTGCTGCTCAGGGCCAGCGAGGTACGCCTCCGCCGCCCGCAGGACCGCCACCGCGGCTGGCCAATGGACACGTCAATCTGTCGGCCGCCCCTGGAGAAAAGGGCGTCTGGCAAGGCGACGGCCGGCTGGTGATCAATCCTAAAAGCTATGAACCACGCTCGACCCTGAACGCCTGGATTGATATTAAAGATGTACCACTGCAGGACTGGGCTCGCGCCCTGGTTGACGAGCGACACGCGGAGACGCTGCGGTTTGAGCCTCACGCCCGTTGCAAACCCTCGGGAGGCCCCCGGGAATTTGTAACACCTTATGGATTCGAAATCGTCGAGATGCCGGAAATGCAGCGTGTCTTTATTCTGGATATCGGCGGACCGCATTCGTTCCGTACCATCTATATGGATGCGCGCGAACATCCGAAGGATCTGCTCCCAAGTTATTACGGCCACTCGATCGGACGCTGGGATGGCGACACCCTGGTGATTGATGCCGTCGGTTTCAACGAGAAGTTCTGGTTGAGCCGGGACGGATTGCCTCACACCGACAAACTTCACCTCATCGAACGTTTCACACGTACCGATGCACGGACATTGAAGTACGAGGTGACGATCGATGATCCGGGAGCTTACACGGCCCCCTGGACAAGCGGTTTCAATCTACGATGGTCGGAAGGATTGGATCTGTTCGAATACGTTTGTCAGGACAACAACCACTTCCCTGAATCCGTATTCAGTGACACAGAAGCAGGAGGCGCTAGTCTGATCGTCCCGTAAGCGCAGGTTTTGGAGCCGCCGTTACAAATTCGAAGTCCTGCGTTGGTATAAATTCGGATGGCGATAGATCCGCGATTAGATATGTGAACCCATCTTCCATTTGCGAAGCCAATAGCCGGTCTGCCATTTTGAACTGCCGGTCGTAGGCGTCATACTGCACTCGAACGAAACGCATATAGATGACCTCAAGGATCTTATCGGCAGCAGCCGCTGCAAACATTAATCTTTGTGTCTGATAGAACCGATCACGAGCTCATTCAGGCCTGTATCGAGGGAGACGGAGAGGCCTGGGAAATTCTCGTTAACCGATACAAAAGACTGGTCTATTCGATTCCCTTCAAGTACGGGCTGCCGCGCGAGGACGCGATGGAGGTGTTTCAGGCCGTATGGCTGGATTGTTTCCAGGAACTCCGTTCCCTGCGGGATTTGGACCGGTTGCAGGCCTGGCTGATCCGTATCGCC
Source organism: uncultured Acidobacteriota bacterium (assembly GCA_963738025.1). Taxonomy (GTDB): domain Bacteria; phylum Acidobacteriota; class Terriglobia; order 20CM-2-55-15; family 20CM-2-55-15; genus 20CM-2-55-15. The sequence goes on from CAVTWA010000011.1 coordinate 679,624, forward strand.
GTCCGGAAATGCTACCGTCTGCGGGAAAAATTTCGCTCCGAACCGGCGACCGTGGAGATCATCGAATCCGACCATTTTGCCGATGATCCAAGCGGCGACTTAATCGACCGGCTGAATCAGGAACAGATGATCCGAACAGCCGTCGAAAAACTCAGTCCACGCTGTAAACAGGTCATTGAGGCGCTGTTTTTCGAGGAGCCTCTGCCGAGCTACGCGACCATCGCCAGCCGCCTGGGCCTGTCCTCGAATTCGATCGGATTTACTCGCGACCGGTGTCTTGAACGGCTCGGTAAACTGTTGCAGGATCAAGGCTATGCAGAATAATTGGGTGATGCGTACTTTTTTGACACTGCGTCCCCACTTTACACTGTGAGGTCCGAATTATGAGTTCACGGATGAGCAGCCATATCGATATCGGCACCCTGTTCGAGTCTGCCAGAGATAAGGCCGGAATGGATGAGGCGTCGCAATCTCATGCGGCCAGCTGCGAACTTTGCCGCAGCCGGATCCATTGGATGCGGACAGCCGCCAGCCTTGGCACGCATGAACTTCAGTATGAGCCGCCCCAGGCGGCATTAGATCAGGTGCTGCGCTTCGGGCGCAGCCCGCAATTCTTAAAGAAACTTCGTAACTTTATAACGGCATCGCTAACATTCGATAGTTTTTCCAGGTCAGCACCGGCTGGTGTCCGCAGCACGGAAGGCGCCTCCCGCGAGATGACATTTGACGCCGGCGAGTTTGAGATATCCGTTTCCCTGCGGCCTTCAGAAGACCGGAAGCTGACATTGATGGGTCAGGTGATTGGGAAGTCTGTGGCCATTGACGATCCTGCCGCCCATGTCGAGCTCGTCCTCGACGGCGACCACATTGCAAAATCGACACTGAGTAACTGGGGAGAGTTTGTCTTTCCGGATGTGAGTGAAGCCCGCTACCGCCTGCAGGTCAATGTTCATGACCGCGTGATTGGAATTCCCGAAATTCAAATAGGAAGAGAATAAGCCACGAATTGAACGAATTAAACGAATTGGATTCGTTAAATTCGTTCAATTCGTGGCTTATTTCTTCAGAAGTCCAAGCGTAACTGCGCTTTGAACTGGCGATGCTGAGTACCTTTGGCTTGAATGCTGCCGAAAGGATTGGTGTTGTTCATATCGAGCGTGGGTCTGCCCATATCGGGATGATTCAGCACATCGGTCGCATCCATACGAACCTGGAAGCGCTTCGATTCTGAAATCCGGAACGCTTTGGTCAGCGCGGCGTCGAAAGCCCAGGTTCCCGGCAATTCCATTGTCGTCAGACCGAGCGTACCGCGATTTCCGGGGCGGGCATTCTGAAGAACGATCTGTCCGCTCTTGCCGTCCGTAACCGCCTGCAGTGTGCAATAGGGCGTCAGGTCCGATGCGACCTGCCCACACTGAGGGTCCCGGACCTGCCCGAAACGCGTACCGAAAAAGTTTCCGGCCGCGCCGTTCCATACGACTTTTCCGGTCGATTTCGAGGAAAATGCCCCAACCACATCGGGCGAACCATTGGCGTATAACGTGTTCCCTCCGGTGATGCTGACGGGGTTACCACTGGTCAGATTGGCAATGAAACTCGCCTGCCAGCCTTCAATCGTGCGCGCCACCCAGCCGGATGTCTTACCGAACAGAAACTTGTTGGGCCCGATCGGCAGTGCGTAGGTTCCATTCGTCCGGAAATCATGGGTGACGTGCGTCGGCGCCAGACTATAGTCCTTGTCGCGATCCGCGGGATTTGTATAGACCGTCGAGGAAAGAGCCAGCGCGCGCGACCACACATAGGTTCCCTGGAACGTCAGGCCTTGCGCCGCGCGGATGGTCGTCTGCATTTGCACGGAGTTGTAGTTGGATTTGCCGTTGTTGTTGTAGTAATTCGCCGTCGAGACTTGCGGATTTGCGGCAATCCAGTTTGCCGGAAACAATCCGGACGGAACGACGACATTGGCCGGTATGTTGCTGCCCGTGTTTCCTCCGGGAACATTGAAACCAAAATTGGCGCGCTTCAAAACCGTGCCGCGCTCGCCGGACACGCCGAAATTGACGGTGCCGGTCGTGGTGGCCGGATTTGCACCGCCAGCGCCAGTTCCGTTAAAGACATTAATAAGGTTGGCGAGAGTGGCGTAGTCGCCGTTGGCCAGAGCCGTTCTGAACGTGGAATTCAACCGCAGATGCTGGGATCCGGTATTGGTCGTTCCATTCACCGGCCCGCACACCGCGGCTTTATTGCTCAGATCGCATCCGGTCAATCCCGGGTTGAGATTCAACCCCAGGAACATCTGATCAAAGATCGGATCGTTTCCGCCTTGCCGTACGGTCTCGAATGCGTTGAAGAGTTTCGGATTGTAAAACACATTCGGCGAATTCAGATCCATGCTGCCGTCCAGTTTCAATCCGCGCGTCCCGATATAGCGGATATCGAGCGTGACGTTTCGCGTAACCTCATGCGTGAACGAAAGCGTCAGGTTCTGGATGTATGGAGTCTTGTAGTTGGGGTCGAAGGCGTAGATCGCCTGATTCTGCTTGGTCAGCGGAATCGGCTGCAACGGCTGGGTCGCCGGTGGTATGGGAACCAGGCTCGACAGGTTTCGCAAATCGAAGTAACTGCCGTCCAGCGGGCCGCTGGTCTGAGCGAGGTTACTGAAGCCAGGATTCAAGAATACGTTGTTGACCAGGTTCGCGAGATTACCAGGCTTCGCGTAGGTGATCTGGTAGCCGCCGCGGAGATTCGTCTTTTCTTTTCCAAACCACGGAACTTGCCAGGAGAACCCTATAGCCGGACCGATATTCTTCCAACTGTCTTTGTAAAGGCCGCGGCTTGAATTAGGGCTGTTGGGGCCGACCAGCTCGATCTGCGTGGAGAGATTCGTGTTTACAGGGCCCGTAGGCGGGCGCAGCCAGTCATCAAAGCTTCGGCCTGAAACACCAAGCAGGGCCAGCCCTCCGCCGACGGCGGTTGGCGTCAGTCCTCGATGCTCATAGGGGACTCCGTAAAACTCATAGCGTACTCCCAGATTGAGCGTGAAGGAGGGACGAACCTTCCAGTCGTCCTTGACGAATGCCGACCAGTCGTTCTGGTGGGCCCAGGTCAGTTTCCTGGCATGGTCCAGGAAGGTGTTCCATTGCGGATTGGTCGAAGAATAGATGTGGTAGTACATCTGCGCGTGATCGAGGGATCCCGACAGGAAATACAGCAGACTGTTCGCTACCGTCTGGTTATTGGCGACAAGGCCGGGCATAGCGGCGTTGTTCTGAAACCTCAGGTTCGGATTGTTCCCGGCGCCGCCGAACGCTTTGGGAATCGGCGCGGTGGGTGTCTCGTAACCCCTTGAAAACGAGAAGCGGATGTCGGCGCCGCCTTTGAACGTATGCTTACCCTTCGTCCAACTCATTGTGTCCGCATATTCGAACAACGGAGTGTAATTGCCTTGCTGGGCGCAACCGGTCGAACAGGTAAGACTGACGGTCGTCAAAGTACCGCCATTCGTCACGTTGCTCGCGATCGTCGCGGCACTCTGGACAATCGGAATTCCGTTTTGTCCGTTCAACATCAGAGACAAAGGAACCTGCCTGGCGCTGACGTCAGGAACTTCCCACGGCGCCCAGACGTAATGCCAGTTTGCGCGATAACCAAAACGGGCTTCATTGAGCAAGCTCGAGGTCAGAGTCGATGTTAAATTCGCCGTTAAGACCTTCGGCTTCCGCAGCGTTTTCGACAAATAACCGCCGGGCCACTGCACCAGCGGACCAGACACCGGAATGTAGTCGTTGTTAATCGTCTGGTAGCTGCCGTTGACAGCGATCTTGTTACGGGAATTAATGACGTGATCGATTTTGAGGTTTTCCTGATAGTGATCTGCGACGAAGCTCGTTCCGTAAGCCGTGTTCAGGTCGCCTGTGCCGTGGCCGGAAAACTGCCATTGATAGATTGCGGTATTGAGACCGTCACCACCGTCGAAGACGTTGGCATGCGGCATGAAGCTCAAATATTTCTGGCTGAATCCCACCGGGTCCATGCCAGAACGGTTGACGTCCCACGGACTGCCCTGCTGGACGACAGCGTCGGAACAATCCGGTTTTGACGGCGTATTGGCCAGGGGACCAAAAACGCTGAAATAGCGGAGCTGTCCGGAATATGGCGTACCGTCCGGATTGGTGGCAGGCTGCGCCGGGTTGCCAAACGAGTCCACTGCAGGAATAACGGGATTGGCAGTACCCAGCCCGCTCGCCAGCGTGTTGAGGTTGCCGTTCTGATAGCCTTGCCAATATCGGAAGATGCCGTTTCTGGCACAATCCGTTAACACGACAGGCCGCATCTGTGTGCGATCGCGTTCGAATTGCTGGTCCCACAGAAAGAAGAAGAACGTTTTGTTTTTCTTGATCGGTCCGCCGAGACTGACGGAATATTCGTGCTCATTCTGCCAGTTCGCTGCGGCCGGAGTCCACACGCCGCGGACAACGGTCTTATTGTTGGCCCATGTGTTGGAGTCGAGCGCGGAATTTCGCACGTTCCACACGGCGCTTCCGCGAAGCAGATTGGTGCCGGAACGCGTCGTGATCTGAACCTGGCCATTACCCCGGCCGGTTTCCGCATCGACGGGCGCCAGGATGACGCGGAATTCGCCAACCATATCCGGGTTCATGAGCGTCGTGGATCCGACGCCGTATGCATATCGACCTTCCTGAACGCTCAAGCCATCGCGCGTCGTATTGACGGCACTGGCGCTGATGCCTGCAAAAGTCGTATTGGCCGAATAGATGCCGCCCTGAACGCCAGGCATCGTCTTCATCAGATCGAGCACGTTGTTGCTGACAAGGGGAAGATCGCGAACTTTGTTTTCGGTCAGCACCTGACCAATCGTCGGCGACGATTCGGCAATCAATGCTGTCGACTCCGCCGTAACCTCAACCGTCTGGTCGGCCGCCCCGACCTGCAGGACAAAGTTGTAGCGCGCCGCAATATTGGCGCCCAGCTGAACGGCGTTGAAAGCTTGCGTGCGAAAACCAGGCAGTTCGGCAGTGAGCTTATAGGGTCCGGGAAGCAGACTGGGAATGTTGTATGCGCCGGACTCGTTGGTAATTGCGGTTACCGCGACACCAGTTGCCGTATTCGTCGCAGTAACCGTGACGCCCGGTATGAACGCCTGACTGGGGTCCTGAACGAAACCGCCAACCGAGGCGTTCGATGTTTGCGCAAAGCTGCTGGTTACACTCAAGCACAGAAACAGAAATCCCGCCGTGATCCATCGCAAAGTCATAGATCCCCCTCTTGCATCCAACCGTTTGGTTCGAAGCGGTCCTGCTTTTTCAGCCGGTCAATCATTGCCGGGCATAAATTTGTTGTTAAGGCTGGGGGATTTATACAGCGACTTTCGGCCGAATAGCTAGAAAATTCGGCGATACCAGAAGACGTGATCGCTGATTTCAGCCGAGTGTCGAATTGTCATGAAACCTACCGATCGTAACCGCGACTCGGGCAGTTCAACGATCGCATTGTTGGTGAGAAAGAAACCGCCCGGCCGCAACATGGCTTCGATCGCAGCAAAGGCGAGCGACTGATCGAGCTTGTCGTAATAAACGAACACGTTGGTTGCGATGACCAGGTCGAAAGGTGCACCTGTCCATCTCTGTGTAACGACATTAAAGTCCTCCGCGCCGATCTCCGCAGCAACTTGCGGCCGGACTTCAATTCCGCGGATTTCCAATGTCTTGTTGACGCCCGGCGGCCTCCGCTGCAACGTTTCCGAGCCGATCTCATTCCCGAGCTGCTTCCAATAGCTGACAAGAGACGGTGACCACGGCGCGCCCAGGTCCAGCGGCAATCTGAGGACATAAGGGACAGCGTCTTTCGCCCGGTTCCTGAGCGTCGAGATATGGTCGTTCACGCGCGGGCTGATGTCCAGCGTGGTGAGTTCGACTTCGTCCGGCCCGGCCAGACCAAGCCGCCTGAGCGAATCGATGGTCGAAAACGGCTGCAGGGTTTGCACCGGATAAAAGTCATAGCCTGAACTCTTGTCCGCAAAATCGAGTCCGGGGCCTATGATCGCAACGCGGCGAATGCTTTTCGGCGGAGTCAGCCCCTGGTTCTTCATTGTTTCAAGCGCTTGCTCGAGAGCAAAGCTGGATAGTATCGATGTATCGAGCGACAGGCCGCGGTCGCGAAACAGCCCGGATTGCACCATCATCTGATCGACGAAGTCGCCGGGACGAAACGAGTCTTCCCGGCGCGCATATTGTTGCCGCTCTGCCAGAACACGATCGACCTCGTCATGAAAGTGCCGCTCCAGACGCGTCCGCTCCTGGGCCGTGTCGAGCCGGTATCCCTGGCTGAACAGCAACTGTCGCGCGAAGCTGCTGCGCTCATCCGGATGCGCGGACCGCAGGGCCGTCATCAAATCGGCGATGCGCCTGGATACAATCTTCGGCAGCTCGCTGGATTTCTCGGGTACTTCAAATAATGCCCTGGGTTCCTTCGTAAATGAGGTCCCGAACATCAGCCAATTGACGACGGTGTCTTCATCTCCCCGCAAGAGGCGTCCGCGGATCTCCCGGTCGTGCGCGGCGACCCAGTCCGGCCAGGCTTTTCGTTGTGCGGACAAGTCGGAGGATTTCAATGCGGCCGGCAGCGCATCCGCAAAGGACCGCAATACCGTTTCTGCTTCATCGTAGGTTGTGAACGAATGTGTGGCCAAGGCGAGGGCGGCTGAAACACACGCCAAGCAGGCGGCGAATCGAACATAGCGCATGGAGAAAGGCATCTATAGCGCCTTTATACGCCGGTTCTGCCGATTTTTGAAGACGGCGATGCGGACTTAGCCGTTTACTTTAACGCTTTGAGCAGATTGATGCGGCCGGTACCCAATTGGCCGGCGTACTTTGGATTGGCGGCGTCGATGTTATCGACGCCCGCATCGATGGATGCATTCGAAGCAGTCGTTTTCAACGAGCGGAGCAGCGCCGCTTCACCAGCAACCATGGGAGCTGCAAAAGACGTACCCGAGAATTCCGCATAATACCCACCGGGGTAGGCGGAAATGACGTTTGTGCCTGGGGCGCTCACTGAAATCGTCGCGCCATAGTTCGAAAAAGAGGCTTTCACATCGTTCAAATCGGTTGCGGCCACGGCAACGACGTCCGGATAGGCTGCAGGAAATTGCGGCGCGGATGTGTTCTCATTCCCTGCCGATGCAACCACGATAACGCCGGCTTTGATCGCTTCCTTGATTGCGTTCTTCAACGTCTGTCCCCCTCCGGGAATGCCGAAGCTCATGTTAATGACCTGAGCTCCGTGTGAGACAGCGTACTTGATGGCTTTTGAAATGTTGTAAATCGAGCCGCACCCATGATCATCAAACGCCTGTAAAGGCATGATCATCGCGTCCGGCGCTACAGCGGCGAGAATCCCCGCCACCATCGTGCCGTGTCCGTGAGCAGGGCTCATGGTGTCCAGGAAGGAGGCGTTAGATTGATCGAGGAATCCGGCGGCTGCTTGGTCGAGGAATCCCGCAGCCGCCTGGTCGAGAAAGCCGGCAGCCGACTGATCGAGAAACCGCTCGTGATCGAGGAAGCCCAGCAGCCGCCTGGTTCAAGTCCGATCCTGCCGTGCATTTGCCCTCAGAAACTGCGCTCCAGTAGTCAGATGGCCGATCAATGCTGGATGGGCTACATCCACTTTGGCGTTGATATCGGCGATGACGATGCTGCGTCCCGTGGCGAATTGCGATACGCTCGGCAAATTGATCTTCTGCATGGCCGGTTGGTTACGGTAGAAGTTGGCAGGAATGTTTGGCCCAACAGTAAACACTGCACCGGCCGGTCCAGGCGACAATTGGAGACTGCCGGTTTCTATATTTTTTACGCCTGCCGGATAGACGGTTGGGATGCTCGGCACCGACACTAAATAAAGATTTCCCCCCATCGAATCGAGAAGTGTTCCGCCCAGAGCTGAGACGATTCGGTGGATATCCGCGGATGGTGTGGTTTCGACAATCACCGATAGTGACTGCCCGAACACTGCTGAACTCAAGCCGGCCAGTACAATCGCCGTAATGAGGACATATCTGGCTGCTGTTCTTCTCACAGTAGACTCCCTTCTGCCGTCCCGTTGCTTCATGCAACGCAAGCCGCGTCTCGCGATTGCGGTCAAATCAGTCGAGCAATGCGGCTCTAGCCCACGTATCGGCAGGGGGCCACCGTCGCTTTAGGGATTTAGTGTAGTTATTAGAGTTATATTTGGTCGGTCAGCTAACCTTTACGCTTCGCAATGAGGCTATAAGCTGTTATGACACATGACTTATAACCATGATCGTTTCGCGACGGGAGACGACGGCAGTACCATTATTCCTCGTAGGCGCGGGCTTTCAGCCCGCGTTCAACCACCAAAACAAATTCTGTTTGAAATTGAACGCGGGCTGAAAGCCCGCGCCTACCGCGCACTGCCAGGTCAATTCGGTCCTGTATAATGCCGAGCCGTGCTTGACGATGTCGGCCAGCTCTGCCTCATTTCTACAATCGAAGAGCTTTCCCTATGGAAGCAAGGACGACCGGTCACAGATGAACTGATCAACAAGCTAATGGCGACTGTGCGGCAACGCCTGGAATCGGCAGACTTCGAGTCTGCTAACAGGCTGGCCGATTGGTGCCTTGTTCTAGCCAACGACCTTAAGGATCCGATGGCTCAGGCGCGCGCAACGGTAACCAAGGGTATCGTCCTCGCGCGAGCGAACGACAATCTCAGAGCGTTAACCTTCTTCGACGAGGCCATTGGGCTTTACGAGCAAGCTGGCGATCAGTTGTCCGCGGCCAAAGTACGAGTAAATCGTATCGAGTGCTATCGGCACCTTTCCCGTTATGACGAAGCGGTACGAGACGGAGAGATCAGCACACAAGTATTCAACGACTCGGCGAAAAGCGAATGCTGGCGCGAGCTCTGAACAATCTCGGCGCAGTGTTTTTTCGGGCTGGACAGATTTCAGGAGTGGCTGAACACATTGAAACAGGCGGCAACGCTCCTCCAAGAAATTGGCGACGACAAGTCATTGGCCATGGTTTACGTGAATCACGCCATCAGCACTCACAAGTTTGAACCGAAGTGTCTGAAGCTATCGAGTATTACAAGTTTCGCGAAAGCTAGCAGAAGCGACTGGGCAAAGCTGGCTCGCGGCAACGAGCAATTACAACCTCGGTTACCTTCATTACATGCAGGGTGAATATACCCGGGCGTTAAACGTCATTGGGGAAACTCGGTCTGCGCTTTCAGTTGATCAGTGGCACCTCTCCCTCTGCGACCTCACCCAGAGCGAAATCTATCTCGAAATCAACATGTATCGCGACGCCATTCAATTCGCCGAGGCCTCGTATAAGGGATTCGAAACCATCGGAAAGCCGTTCGAGATGGCAAAAGCAATCGGCGTGATGGCGGTTGCGCACAGCGAGCTCCGGGAGTTCAAAGAAGCGGGCCGCCTGTTTCAGCAGGCGCGAACCATGTTCAAGGACCAAGGCAACGAAGTGCGCGCCGCGGGCATGGATCTGTACCGTGGCGTGATGTGGCTGCAAATGGGCCTCAACGCGGACGCGCGAGCGGTTGCTCAAACTGCTTACGACGCCTTCATCAAAGAGAGCGTCAAGCCAAAGGCTGCTTTTGCTCGCATTGTTGCGGCGCGGGCGAGCTTGAGACTTGCGGAATTGGAGGAGGCGTGTACCGACGCCACTCTTGCGAAAACGCTCAACGACGAATCGCCGCTGCCTTCCGTGTCTCACCAGCTGCACGCCCTGCTTGGGGAAATCCATCAGGCCCAGAACAATCTGCCCTCCGCCCGTGACGAATTTCGACGCGCCATTACCGAATTAGAAGACGTCCGAGCCCACATCGCCGCCGACGAGCTGCGGCTGAACTATCTCAAAGACAAGGTTCCGGTCTATGAGATGTTGCTGCACACCGATCTGCGCCTCGGCGACGCCGCTCACATGGAAGAAGCATTCGAAACTGCCGAAAGGGCCAAGTCCCGTACACTCGTCGATCTTCTCGCCGGCAGCGTCGATCCCTTGAAGCAGGCCAGCGCGTCTTCACTGGACGACATCCGGCAGACGATTGCGCCCGATGCGGCGCTGCTCGAATACGTCATGATCGGCGATTCTGTCATTGTCTTTTGCGTGGCTCGCGACCGCTTCGAGGTCGTTCAAAATCTCTGTTCGAAGACGCAGCTGAAGAAAACCTTCGGGTTTCTTCAATTTCATCTGTCCCGATTCGCCGCGGGCGACCAGGCGGCCAAGGCACGACCGGCAACGGCACTGGCCAACATTCAGGCGCATCTCAAAAGTTTGTACGAGATGCTTGTGCGGCCGGTCGAGAGACTGCTCTCCGAAAAGAAATCTCTTGTCGTCGTTCCATCCGACTTTTTGCACTATGTGCCTTTTCATGCGCTGTTTGACGGATCCGCTTACCTGGTCGACCGGTTCACGATCAGTTACGCTCCGACGGCGACCATCTATCGCCTGTTTGTCGAAAGACCCGTTGAACATAAGACTGAAGCCCTGCTGATCGGTGTGCCTGACGCAGCGGCTCCTCTCATTGCAGATGAAATCGAGAGCATCCGCTCCGTCCTGCCGAACTCCAGAGCATTTGTCGGCAGCGCAGCCACCAGAGAGCGACTGACTCAGGAAATGGAAACAGCCGGAACGATTCACATCGCCAGTCACGCGACTTTCCGTCCCGACAATCCGATGTTCAGCTCGTTCCAGCTCCACGACGGACCGATGAATTTCTTTGATATTTATAATCTGCGGACATCGGCCAATCTCATCACACTCAGCGGCTGCGGTACGGGGTTGAGCAATGTCGTGGCGGGCGACGAATTGCTGGGCCTCGTCCGCGGGTTTCTTTACGCCGGCGCCACGTCCGTGGTCCTCAGTCTCTGGGATGTGAATGACCGCACCACCGCAGATCTGATGAAGTACTTCTACGGCTATCTGGCGGCTGGCGAAAGTAAAGGCGGCAGCCTCCGCTCCGCCATGTTACGGCTGCGCGAGGACCACCCGCATCCTTATTACTGGGCACCGTTCCTGTTGATGGGCAGCCCTTCCTAGTACGAAACGAAATGTCTCTGTGAAAACCGCGACTCTCCGGTCGCTAAATCCGCAACCTTCGCGACTATCATCCCGCGCTACTTCAAGGATTCAATTGCATACCGTGGGCCGTGGTGTGCACCGCCGATCGTGCAATGTGTCGTGCCGTGGGTTATTCTTGGGCAAGAGTTTCACCATGCAAATCGAAACCACAAGAAAACGGTTTACTGTCGACGACTACTACCGAATGGCAGAAGCGGGAATTCTCCAACCGACTGATCGCGTCGAGCTGGTTGAAGGCGAGATTGTCGAGATGAGCCCCATCGGTGACCGTCATGCGATGGCGGTGAATCGGGCGAATATGGTGTTTGCCAGAGGTTTAGGCGATAAGGTCGTGGTCAGTGTGCAGAACGCAGTCAGAATTGATCGCTACAACGAACCTCAGCCGGATGTCGTCCTGATCCGCCCGCGCGAAGACTTTTATGGCGTTCGACATCCTCGACCAGACGATGTCGTACTCCTGATCGAAGTCGCCGACACCACTGTTCGTTACGATCGAAACGTGAAAGTTCCCATTTATGCGCGCAGCGGCGTCCCCGAAGTCTGGATTGTGGATCTCAACAAAGAGGTGATTCATATATACCGCGGCCCCAGCAACGGTGTTTACACTCAGCTCGAGACAAAGCGCCGTGGCGAATCGGTGTCGCCGGAAGCTTTTCCAGGCTTTACCATCAACTTCGATGATTTGATCGCCTAGCCACGAAAAAGAGATTAGCCACAAAAAGGCACAAAAAGCGCAGCGCGGCTGCGCCGCAACCAAACAGCGGAAGGACGTGTGCGGGGTGCCCAAATGTCTTGATGTGAATGTGAGAGAGTCCAATCCCCGCCTAAGTCAAGTTAGGCGGGGACTTATCCGACTTCTATGCCGTGCCGAACAATCAATTCTATAAACAGGGAAGGGGTTGTCGTCTTCTTCCAAAAAACTGGTTAAAAAAACTAAAACTTACAGCCTTGTTACACAAAAAGCACAAAGGGAAACGAAATGATTGTCTTTCCCTTTGTGCCTTTTGTGCCCTTTTGTGGCTAATCTTTCTCTTTAGAAATACAGCTTCCCTGCCAGCTGGATGATTCTGGGGCTGCCAGGCTGGCCTGCGGCGCGAACTGCGGTGAGCGCGCCGAAATTATTCGGGTTCGCCACACTTGCCGCGTTCACCAGGGCGTGTGTGGTTGGATCGAACTGAGCGGTGGTATTCAACGTCGTCCAATTCGTGTGATTGAACACATTGTACGCTTCGAGACGAAGCTGAATATAGCGCTGCGACTTCTCGCTATATTGGATCTTTCGGAAGAGCGACATATCCCAGTTGTTCAGGCCGGGACCGCGAAGGTTGTTGATACTAGAGTCATTTCCGATGCTTCCTACGGGTGCAGGCGCGACACAGCTGGTATCAAAGTACGCAAGGATCGTCCGGTCGCCCCTCGATTTGTTCGGATTGCACGTCAGAACGACACGGGGTGCAAAGTCTTCACTCCCGGTGATCAAACGGTTCAAGGCAGCGCCCGAAGCATTCGTTAACGTGTAATTCAACGTCATCGGAGCGCCTACGCTGAAGCTGCCGAGACCCGAGAACTGCCAGCCGCTGAAGACTTGCCGCCCAATCCGGTTGTCTAAGAAGGATCCCGGCCGCGCGGCGCTCGGGATGTCATAGATATAGTTGACCGTGAAACCCTGAGCCCGATCGAGTGCGAGCGGCCCATAGTTGACTCCGCGGGTATTGGTCAAATGGGCGTCGGTTGTGCCCAACGCTTTCGACCACGTATAGCTGCCACCGAGTTGCAGGCCGCTGCCGGCGCGGCGATTGACGGAAATCTGGAGAGCGTTGTAATTACTCGAAGCTCCAAAGTCGTAGGTGGCTTGAGCCGATTGTCCCACGGTAACGCGGCCGCCGGCATAACCGGGATAGGGCCGGTACAGATTTCCCAACAGAGCGGCCGAGCCGTCAAGCTTTCCGGCATTTGGTGATGTCGGGTCCTGGTTCTCAGGCAGCCATGCACTGCCGTAGGGTAAGGCGTTGAACGGAGCGAACTCGGTCAAATGCCTCGACTGTGTGCCCACGTATGACACGTCCAGCAAGACGCGCAGCGGCAATTCACGTTGCAGACCTGCGTTGAAGTTGTAAGTCGTCGGCACATGACCATCTTTTGCGATCTGCGTAATCTGCAAAGGGAACAAAGCGCCTGATGAGTTGCCGAGGTCCGACAGCTTTCCATAAAAAATCTGCGACAGCTGCACGTCCGGCGGATTCGTCAGGAAGTTCGTGGTGTAACCAACCGCAGACGTAGCGATTCGCTCAAAGAAGACTCCGCCTCCGGCCCTGAACACGGTTTTCTCACGAATGGAATACGCCAGGCCTAAACGCGGCCCCCATTGGACGCCACGGTTATCGATGAGTCCTCGAGGCGTGCCGTTTTTACCCGCATGAACAATGCCGTCGGCAGTATCACCGACACCTGGGACGATAGCGCCTACCAGTAAGAAAGGCGCTGTAGCGCCCGTAATCGGATTGCGCGCCACTCTCTGACCGTTAACGAGAGCCGGCTGATAGAGAGTCACCTTTTTCGCCGGATCGTAAGCAGCCGGGTCGAAGTTCGTGAACAGGTTGTTTTTCTCGTATAACGGTGGCACAAAGTTGCCGCGCAGTCCGTAGTTCACTGTTAAGTTGCGTCTGGCCTTCCAGGTATCCTGAAGGTAGAACTCGACGTTCCAATACGGAGCATCTTCGATCAGCGTCTTACTGAACTGCTGGTAATTCGTGAAGTTCCCGAGCAGCGCATTGGAGAACGCCCAATTCGTGTCGCCGGGATTCAATGGATCCCGGTCAAAGAGGATCGTGGAATTGTAGGGCCGGAATGGACTTTCATGCTTAATTGCATATTCGACGAAGCCGCCAAACTTCAAAGTGTGCGTTGAAAGCACTTTGCTGACGTTATCCGTCACGTTCGTGATCGGATTTGCGTTGTAATACGGCAATCCGGCGAAGGTCGTCAGCTGTGCGGAATTCGGCACACTGCCAAAACCGAAATTCGGAATGAGCCCGCTCGGATCCGCGTCTGGGTAAAGCAGCGGAATTGTGATTTTCGCATTCGATCTGTAATACAGGCTGTCCTTCGGAGGCGCATCGCCTGGAATACCGTTCTTTGCCTTTCCAAACTGGAACTCATTTGTGGTTGTCGGATTGATGATCGTGCTCAGATTCGCACTGATGGACCAGCCAAACGTGGGGGCATACAGTGGATTCAAAGCAAGGGCATTGGCCGAATCGGCGCGCCCGTACGGGTTGTTCTGCGTCTGCTTGCTGTCGATCACGCGGACATATGCTCTCCACTTGGAATTGATGTTGTAATCCACCCGGTACAACTGGTCGAACGAAGGCAGCTCCGATGCCACCTGCGATTCATAGTTGTAACTTAGCTGTCCCGTGACGTTGGGCAGAGGCAACCAATTTAAAACCTGCGGTCCATAAGGGCTGAACCGATCCGGCGTGATCTTGTTTCCTTGAAACGGCTGACCCGTGAGGGGATCTTTGATGATTACCGGAATTCCCGCGCCGTCTTTTGTCTGCGAGAAATCACCCGCTCGCTCGGCCAGAGTTGGAACCGTAATGCGGCGAGGCGCAGGAGGTGTCTTCGAGCGGCCCCATTCGTGGGAAAAGAAGAAAAACACTTTGTCTTTTGCGACAGGACCGCCCAGGTCGTAGCCGGTTGTCAGGAATCGATAGACCTGCCGTGGCGTCCCCTGACGATTGTTGGTGAATGAATTAGCATTCCAGCCTTCGTGGCGCTTGAACCAATAACCGCCGCCGTGAAATTCGGACGTTCCGCTCTTGCTGGCGACCTGTACCTGTGCGCCCGAGTTCCGGCCGAATTCCGCGCTCTGGCTGGTTGTCGACACTTTGAATTCCGCGATCGCATCCATGCTGATGCGATAGGCAAACTGCTGATTCACCCCGGAATCCGTAACAGTCTGACCATCGACCGTAAAATTGTTCTGATTCGCCCGCTGTCCGTTAAACGTTGTTGAACCGGACACGGCGTCCGCAGGAGCGCCCGGAACCGTCTTCAAAAGACGAGTGAAATCGCGGCCATTCAGCGCGATGTCCAGAATCTGTCTTCCCGTCACCACACCGGAGCGTTCCGCAGAAACGGTTTCAAGTTGTACGGCCGCCGCCTCGACGGTCACGGATTCGCCTTGCGCTCCAACTTCCAGGACGATCGCCGGCAGCCCCATCTTATCGTTGACGAAAAGTTTGTTGTCCGTTGTCTTATAGGTTTTGAATCCCGGCAATTCGACCGTCAGGGTATAGGTCGCAGCCGGAAGGGCGCTGAACAGATAAACGCCCGCTTCGTTTGTAATTGTTGTTCTCGCCGCTTGACCTTGTTCCTGGTTTATCAATGACACTTGCGCACCAGGAATCACTGCTCCTGAGGCATCCTGCACAACTCCAGTGATCGATCCCGAGGTGTTCTGTGCGAGCAGCGGAACACTCAGGGCTAACACGCTACCGACTAATAGAGACACAAACGCGCCAAATCCTCTCATTTTGGGGAACATTCGGTTGCCTCCTTATTTGTTGCGCGTAGTTTATACGGACCGAATGTGGCGTGCAAATTAGAGGAAGGACGTTGCGTACGGCCAAATATTTTGATGTGAATGTGAGGGAGTCCAATCCCCGCCTAAGTTAGGCGGGGTGCCGCGCAGCGGCGGGCGGTCTGTTCAACGTCCGCGCGAAGCGCGCTCCTTATAAACATTCGCGAAGCGCACCGATTAGAAAAAGGAGCGCTTCGCGGAAATCCATAAGGAGCGCGCTGCGCGCGAACTTTGAACAGACCGCCCCGCCTTCGCTGCGCGAAGGATCCCCGCCTATATCGAAGTCGCTTACCGTATGTTTGAGCGTTGGCGTCAGGAGAATTTCTTTAAGTACATGCGCGAAGAGTTCCTTCTGGATGCCCTTGTCGATTACCGCATCGAGGCCGAAGATCCCACCCGCACTGTTCTTAATCCGGCACGCCGCACTCTGGACAAACAAATCCGCGATGCCCGCACCGATCTTGCCCAAATCGAGCGCGGCTACGGCGCCGCTGCCGCCGACAACGTGGAGCAACGCCGCCCCACCATGCGCGGCTTCAAAATCGCTCATGCCAAGATCGGCAAAACCCTCCAAAAAGCGCGCGCCCGTCTCACCAAGCTTTTAGACCAGCGACGTCATCTTCCCAAGCGCGTCGAAATCCGAGACCTCAGCCAAGGCTCTGTGGTCAAACTCTCCACCGAGCGCAAACACCTGACCGATCTCATCAAGATGGTTGCCTACCAGGCGGAAAGCGACCTGTTGGCCTCGCTGCGCCCTCACTACAAACGGGTGGACCAGAACTTAGGCGGGGACTTTCCCGATTTCTATGCCCTGGCGAAAAATCAACTCGGAGCAACAGGGTTTGTGGTTTTTAAAACGCCCAACTTTGGCCCCAACGGCCCGAGAGATGGGCGTTTCGAATGTATAGGCATTTCGGGGACACTACACTGGTTTGTCGAAGTTGATTTCTCGGCAGGATGTCGAAATGGGGAAGTCCCCGCCTGAGTCAGGCGGGGATCCTTCGCGCAGCGAAGGTGGGGCGGTCTGTTCAAAGTTCGCGCGCAGCGCGCTCCTTATGGATTTCCGCGAAGCGATCCTTGTTCTAATCAGTTGCGGCGTAGCCGCGCTAAGCTTTTTGTGCCTTTTTGTGGCTGATCTCTTCGCGGGAGTCCCGAGCTCTTCTACTCCGTCTTCGGATTCAGGAACTCATAACCGATCTGGGTGCCGGGGTAGTGCCAGGTCCGCAGCATCGCCGGGCTGCCTTCCGGCATTTCCTGGAATGTGAATGTCGGCTTTTCGGGAGCCTGCTGTACCACATCTTCCGCCGGCAAGAGCGTGGCGTAGACTTTGGTTTCCGAGCTGTTGAGGATTTGCACAACTGGGGTTGTTGTACTGAGCCGTTTGATCACGTAGCTGCCGGCCGGAAGCACGACCTGACCTTGAATGGAGACGGGTTGATTGATGGCGAAACTCGTCTTCTGGTCCCAGTCGTCTGCCCTTGCTGCAGTTGCGGAAGCAAGCACGACAAACGCGAATAACGCTACAGGAATAAAGAGTTTGCGGATCATTTCTGAAAACCTCCTACAATCAGTTGTCGCCAGGTTTTGACGAATGAGATCGACCGATGGCTGCCGTAATTAACATCATTTAACGGAGCTCGATCAAAACCCTTCGTGTACGAGGAACGTTATTGCCGGAACTACCTGAAGTCGAAACCGTCCGGCTTGGCCTGCAGCCGGTGCTGGAGGGCCGCCGATTCACGCATGTGGAAACGCGGCGTGCCGATCTCCGGATTCCCTTTCCCAGCGAGTTTGTCCGGCGGCTGACCGGCAGGCGCGTCGAACGCCTTCGGCGGCGGGCAAAATATCTGCTCGCCGAACTCGATAGCGGCGACACGCTGGTGATTCATCTCGGGATGAGCGGGCGGATGTCCGTCTACGTGCACGGCAAGGATCGCAAACTCGGACAATTCCACTACGAGCTCGCGCCATCCGACGTTGGACGCGGCAAGCATGATCATGTGATCTTTGAGACCGACGCCCCGGCACGCATTGTGTTCACCGATCACCGCCGCTTCGGCTTGATGACGCTGGTCGAGACGGCAAAGCTCGAGACTCACCCCTTGTTCAAAGGACTCGGCGGCGAGCCACTCTCTGACGACTTCGATGCTTCCTATCTGAAACGCGCTTTGAAGCAGAAGAGAACGCCAATCAAATCGGCTCTGCTGGACCAGCGCATCATTGCCGGGCTGGGCAACATCTATGTATGCGAGTCGTTATGGCGCGCGCACATTTCACCCAGGAGACTTGCTGCGAAAGTGACGCGGGCGCAAAGCGAGCGGCTGGCGCCTGCAATCAAGGCCGTATTGCGCGAAGCGGTGAAGGCCGGCGGCTCGTCTCTGCGCGATCACAAACGCGTAGACGGCGAGCTCGGTTACTTTCAAAAGACCTTTGCGGTCTATGATCGCGCAACGGAACCCTGCCGGACACCGGACTGCTCCGGCGTCATCAAACGCATTGTGCAAAGCGGCCGCTCGACGTTTTATTGTCCGGTGTGTCAGAAGTAGAAACGGGAACGGAAATTCGGGGACGGTTGCCTGAATCACCTAAATTGCTGCGCAATTTAGGTGATTCAGGCAACCGTCCCCGAATTCCTTTTTGTCTTGTGCTTCTTGTGTTCCAGAATCCCTTTGTCTATATTCATTTCACTTTCTACGGAGGTCAGGCAATGAGTGAATTGAGCAGACGAGGTTTCATTGGGACGGCGTTGGCTGGGTCGGCGGTTCCCGCATTGAGCGCGGCCGGGCTGCAGGTTCCGGAAGAGGCGCAGAGCAAAGTCACTGTCGAAAGCAACGTCGTCTACGGCAAGGCCGGCGAAATGGAACTGAAGCTCGATATCTATCGGCCTCCCGCCGGAGTGTCCCCGAAGCGGATGGCGACAATTCATTTTCATGGCGGAGGTTTCACAGGCGGCAACAAAGAGTCCCTTTCGGAACGGGTCAAGCCATTCGCCGCGCGAGGCTATGTGGCCATTGCCGCACAGTATCGTCTGGCCGGACAGGCAGGCTATCCGGCGCTGATCCACGACGCCAAGGCCTCGATCCGATGGGTCCGTGCGAACGCCAAGACTCTTGGAATCGATCCGCAACGCATCGGTGTGGTGGGCTACTCGGCCGGCGGTTACCATGCACTTTTCACTGCAGGCACCTGTGATCGGCCGGAGTTTGAAGGCAACGTCGGCACTCCCGGAGTCAGCACGAAAGTTGCAGTCTGTCTCGCGTACTACCCGGCGACGAATATCCCCGCCAGCATGTTGCCGCCGGGCAACGATGCCGCCGCACAAAAAGCAGCCAACGCGACAACTTATATTGCCGCAGGCTTCCCTCCAATCGCGATTTTCCACGGTATGAAAGACGTTACGATCCCGATCGAGAGCAGCAAACGTCTCGTTCAACAGTTACAGGACGTGAAGGTTCCCGTCGAATTTCACGCATTTGAAGGCGTCCCCCACGCGTTCGACAGTAATCCGGAATTTGCAGTGCTGTCCGCCCAGCTGGCGGATTTTTTCATCGATCGGAACGTCCTGAATCCGCGAACGTATCCTCCGTTCGGCGCTGGAGGCGCCAGAGGGCCTCGCGGCGGCAGAGACTGAAACGCCTGCTAAAAAAACTTTCAGCCACCATACTTTCCCGGTTCTCGGGGATCACTTTATGCAGAGAAAGAGAAAAAGTGCTCGCGAGTACTGGAAAGGACAAGTATGAGTACCGAACGGATGAATCAGGAAAACGAGATCGCGCTGGAAGTTGAAGAACTCGAAGCCAAAATCGTTCCATCTTCCTCTGCGGGTTTCCTCGATTAACCCGGAGAGGCACCACAAAAGGCACGATAAACCAAGGAAGGCCCGTTCCCGTGCCTTTTGTGGCCTTTCTAGTCGGGCTAGGCCGCGCTATCGCGTGTAACACGCAGCTTATTCTGGATTTCCTTCACTCCGGTCACTTCTTCGATCACATCTTCCGTCATGTATTTCATGCGCTTGTCGAAGATCTCGCCGGTGAGCGTCACGTGGCCGTCCTTGACCTGGACATCCACCCGGCTCGCGTCGATCAGAGGGTGGTTCATCAGGCGTTCGCAGGCATCATCGCGAATCCACTCATCCGACCGTTTGTAACCTTTTGGTCCTTTTCCACTATGCGAGCCATGGTGCTTTTCCAATAGCGGGTTTTCGTACATTCCAGTGACGCTGTAAAATTCCGCTCCGCTGCCATACATGGCGGAACTGAATACTCCGCCGTGATAGGGGCTGCCAGCGACTGTCCCATAACCCTCGTCGGGGTCTCGCTGGTTGGAGCGGACGGTATCCATCCATCGCTCCCAATGCTCGCGATCCCAATCTTCTCTGGACATGGCGTACATCTCCTTTGTAAGTATTAGGTGCAATCGGCACGCCAAAGAAGGCTGCCCAACTGAATTACACCGTAAATTGCAGATCTAAGGAGAACATTATGTTAAAGGGCTTCAGGCAATTCCTGCTTCGCGGCAACGTTCTGGACCTCGCCGTAGCTGTGGTCATGGGCGCGGCATTCGGGGCCGTCGTCACCGCACTTGTGAAAGATCTGATCACACCGCTGATCGCAGCCATTGCGGGTAAGCCCGACTTTTCGGCAATCGCCTTTGAAATTCATGGCAGCAAATTTCTGATCGGCGATTTCATCAACGCACTCTTGTCATTCGTGCTCATTGCCGCCGCAGTCTATGTTTTCGTCGTGCTTCCGGTGAACGCCTTTATGGCAAGGATGCGACGCGGCGAAGCACCGCCCGATCCCACAACAAAGAAATGTCCCGAGTGCCTCAGCGAAGTCCCCATCGCCGCACGGCGCTGCGCCTTCTGCACGTCGCCGGTCGGCGTTTGATAAGCCCCGGGTTGAACGCATTTAACGGATTCAATCCGTTCAACGAACATCTTCGATTCACAAGATCGCACTCAGAAAGCTCGAGCCGACGTTCGTAAAATTGAATGCGTGAAGGCCAAACTGGCTGGCCATATCGGCGCAAGCCTGAATGCCGCGCCGGCTGTTGCCATATCGATCAATTCGTGGCGAGTACGTGGCGAACCCGAGTTGACGATTAACCACAGCCATCACACCGCCGCTGACACCGCTTTTGGCCGGGACGCCGACTTCGTAAGCCCACTGGCCGGAGTAGTCATACATGCCGCACGTAAACATCACCGATAAAATGTCCTTTACATAAACGGGTTCAAATACCTGCTTTCCCGTAAGCGGATTCCGGCCCATGTTGGACAGCGTGCCCGCCATCACCGCCAGATCGCGACAGGTTACCAGGATCGAGCATTGCTTGAAGTAAAGATCCAGCGCCTCTTCCGCCTCGTCGTGAAGCAGGCCGAAATTCAGCAGCAGGTAAGCGATTGCACGGTTTCTATGGCCAGTGCGCCGCTCCGACAGATAAACATCCTCGTCGATCGAGAGTTCACGGCCCGCCGCCGCGCTGAAAGTGCCGAGGATTTGATCCAGCGCGGCGTCGCCATCACGCGCATGAAGCAACGCCGTGACGGTGATCGCTCCTGCATTGATCATCGGGTTATGCGGCTTATTCGTCCCGCTTTGCAGTTCGATTGAATTGAAGGCATCGCCGCTTGGTTCCACGCCGACGTAGCGGAATACCTTGTCGTGGCCAACCTCCTGAAGCGCCATACCGAAGGTAAAAGGCTTGGAAATCGACTGTATCGTGAACGGTGTATCGGACTGACCTGCCTCGAAAACCTGGCCGTCGGACGTTACGAGACAGATCCCGAAATGCTCCGGATCGGCTTTCCCGAGTTCCGGGATATATGTCGCCAGTTCCCCTTCAACCAGCGTCTTGTGTTTGTCATAGAGTGTTTCAATCGCGCTTTGAAGCTCGTGTTTTTCCGTACACTTCTCCGGCATCCTGCTCCCCTCCCTGAATAAACCCGTCGTGAAATCGATTTTGTGCCTGACGAGCACACATGAAGACGTCGTGGTCCAGTGTCGTCGTAACAGCGGTGTTGGCGGCGAGATAAGTACGGCGTTGTACGAATCGAGTTTGTAAGCTAGAGAGTCTTACTTGTCAAGGACTTAAAATGATTCATTGGTTTTTGATAAGCCACGGATTGAACGGATTTAACGGATGGGCGCATTTACCGACTGTTTAATGCGCCCATCCGTTAAATCCGTTCAATCGCTCACTGCAACCGGGCGTACTCGGCCTTGGCCTGCTGGAGAACCGGGATGTCGGCGTCGGCGTCCTTCCAGAGCGTGAGAAAATCACCGTAGGCACTTTTTGCTCTGGCCTTGTCTCCCGACAAAGCGAACACTCTGCCGAGTTGCAGATGCGCCAGAGCGCCGATGGGGTCCGCGCCGACAAGACCACGATGATCCAGGACCTTTTGAAACTCAGCCGCCGCTTCCCCGTATTGGTGGGCGGCCACAAGGGCTTCGCCGCGCACATACGCGGAGTGCAAACCGCCAAGATAAAAATTATTGAAGTTGAGGCCGTTCACCGCCAGCTCATAGCGAAGAGCGATTTGCAGCCGCTCCGCGCTCTCTGCGGGCTTGCCCCGCCCCAGTGCGGCTAACGCGCGAAGCACCGGTACGTAGGTGAATTTGACAAACGTATCTTCTGGAAAGCGCTTTTCTAAATCCCCGGCGAGCGCCTCTGATCGAGAAGAGTCTCCGGAAAGAGCCAGGGCAAGGGCGGCGCTGTATTCGACATCCCGACCGTTCGAAAGCTCGAGCGCTGCCACAGCGTTCCTTTTTCCTTCAGCAACATTCCCGTAAACGGCTTCCCATATGGCTCGTACGGCCTGGTAACTCGCTGCCTCCCCGCGAACTCCCTCTTGCAGGGCCAGGTCCACGGCGCGGCTCGATGACCGCCGGGCGGCCTGTACGCGGCCGGAACGAGCCAGAGCAAGAGCCTCCGCGTGAGCCAGGCGGTACTCCACTCCATGCTTGCCCTTGGCCAGAGCCACTATCCGGTCCATCTGGTTCTGATCACCCTTTAACACCGCGATGTTGTACCGGATCACCGGAAGATTGGAATTCTCCAGCTTGCGTTCGGAAGCGCTGCTGAAGACTGCTCTCGGCTTCGGGGAAGCGGCCGAGGAAAAACAAGCTTTGCGCAAGACTGCCGTATCCGAACACCTCGTCGGGATTGGCCACGATTCGGCTTTGGGACATCTCCATCGCTCTTTCAAATCGGCCGGTCCCATGGGTGGCAAGGCCCCCCAGGAAACCCTGGGCGTTTGGATTCTCCCCGCGAGGATAAGTCTGATACCACAATTCGAGGGTCTGGTATGCCTTTTCCAGGTTTCCCGTGACGTCCCGATCGTAGAGAAAGTCGATAAAGAACCTCTCCCGGTCGCTGACTCGATCCCGCAGTTGCCAGGCTTTTGTGACGCTCTCCACCGACCCCAGAAAAGCCTGCGCCATCGCGAATTTAGGGTCGATTTCGACAGCACGCCGGTAAAAAGGTAAGGCGGCGCCAGTCCCGGAGGAGACGACCACTTTCATTCCGGTGCTGTAAGCTTTGAGGGCCTCGAGCGAAGATGTCGTGGCCTCGGCGAGCGGTGTCGAATGCTTTTGCACCGTGGCCAGCGATTCGCCCACCCGGGTTCTGAATTTGCTTGCGATCTGACTGAGAGCGTTCAGGACATCTTCTCTCCGCGCTGCCACAGTCTGCTCCTGGTCCAGAATGTTTCCGGTGTTACAGTTCCTGGCGCGCAAGCCCAGCACATATTGGCTTCCAAGGCTTGCGATGGAGCCCCCCAGAACTGCAGCGCTGGCGGTTCGCTCGCAGATCTGCTGCGCGATTTCCGGGGTCAGCCGTGCATCTTTGGGCTGTCCCATGAGCGCCAGTATCTTCTGGACCTGATTGTCCGAAATCAGGTTCAGGAACTGCGATTGTTGGAGTTCCACGGCCAGTCCCTGGCGCAGCGTGTCGTCGAAAACAGGATCGCCAGTTGTGTTCGTGAAATCAGCGAGGACGATCGTGTCCTTGTCTGTCAGCAACCGTGCCTGGCCACGCTCCTGCCAGAAGAAGAGCGCAGCGGCAGCCGTAATGAGTGCCGCAGCGGCGATCCCATACTTGAACAGAGCACTGCTTCTTCGCACTGCAACGCCAGTGATCAGGCTCGAGTGCCAGCGCTTCAAATCGGCGCGAAGTTCCGCGGCAGACGCATACCGCAACGTTCGATCCTTTTCCAGAAGCCTGCCGATGATCCGCTCCAGCTCGGCAGAGACCTTCGGATTACGCTCCCTCGCCGGTTGCGGCGTCTTATTTAGCAAAGCGTCGATGATGACCGGTAATGTGGGACCATCAAACGGACGTGATCCGGTTGCCATTTCGTAAAGAACCACGCCGAACGACCAGAGATCGCTGCGCGCATCGACGGCCTGGCCGCGAGCCTGCTCCGGCGACATATAGGCGACGGTGCCAATTGCGGAGCCCGGCTCGGTGAACGTATCTACTGCAGTCGCGTCTGCTTCCGCAACTCGATCTTGCTTCGCAAGCCCGAAATCGAGAACCCTGGCATCGCCACGTAAAGTAACGAAAATGTTCGCCGGCTTGATATCGCGGTGGATGATTCCTTTGGCGTGGGCTGCGTCCAGCGCGTCGGCCACCTGAATGGCCAGCGTTAAAGCAGTCTCGACGTCCAATGACCCGTTTCCGATCCGCTCGCTGAGCGTTTCACCTTCCAGCAGCTCCATGACAAGAAACGGATGTCCAGCCGCCTCACCCACGTCATACACGGCGCAAATATTCGGATGATTGAGGGCTGAAGCAGCCCTCGCCTCGCGCTGAAAACGCTCTCGCGCAGCTTCAGTTCGGAATGCCTGAGGCAGGACCTTTACTGCGACGTCGCGGTGCAGTCGAGCGTCCCGGGCGCGATACACTTCGCCCATACCCCCTTTGCCGATCGGAGCAAGGATTTCGTAGGGGCCGAGTTTATCGCCTGCGGATAGCGCCATGAGGTCCAAAGTCTACTGCCTCGTTTGAACTTGGTCGAGAACTTCGCGACAGAACTTCGACGGCGGGGAGGAACATAATAAGCCACGAATTGAACGAATTAAACGAATTGAATTCGTTAAATTCGTTCAATTCGTGGCTTATCCTCCCCGTCGCATGCAACTTTCACGCAACTGACCCGTAATGCAATGATGATAAATTACATCGCGGGGTAAGGTCCGTGGATGGATTTAACAACGAGTTCCGGGCTCTCGAATCGTCTACGACAACGACCTTGTAGGTCCGCCCGCCGGGGTCCACACGAACCACAATGTGTCCGATACCTTTTATTTGATCGGCGCGAGCTCCAATGGAGGCGCGTGTCGGCTCACGCAGGACTGTAGCAAATACATCCCTGACCCCGGGATAAGCACGGGGCGCCATGATGCGTACCAATTGATCCGCGCGCCCGACGCGGATTCGCTCGACCTGCATGGAACCATCGCTTAGGTGTTGCTTCAGGAACCGTTGGTAGTCCTGAAATGAGCCGTCCGTAGGCGGAACCGGATACCTGTAGTCCGGAGCCCCGCGATCAATCACTTTTCGAATAGGAATGGACCTGGCTACATCGGCGAGTCCACCCATGTGATCCGCGTGAGAGTGTGTGATCAAGGCGTAGTCAAGACGCCTTGAAGCCGATTCCGAAAGGACGCGATCGATGTAATACGCGATCCAGGCGCCAGGACTTCGGCTGCCGTTCGGATGCGGATCCGTGAACGGAGCGACAGGAGGGCCGGCGTCGCCCGCATCGATGAGCAGGGTTGTGCCGTCCGGCATGATCACAAACGCCGAATTTCCACGGCCGGTGCTGATCTGATGAATATCCAGTGAACCGGGTGACCAGCGTGCAATCTGTTGTCCCACTCGATCCTGCTGCGCGAAGGATTGAGAGACCGTTGCAAACACAAGCGAAGCTATCGCGATTGCCAGATACTTGTGCATACCTCCCTGATCATCGGTTGCGGCCGCCCGTACGTCAACGAGCGCCACAGCCATTCGATGGGATCGAATTGATAGTGTTCAAGCCAAAAAGATTGTGAAACATTTTCAGATCAGTTGGGGGCCAATCCAGCAGATCACGGCGCGTGTGGCACGGTCGCAATGTGGGCGTTGCGGGCGCGATCCGCACGCGTTCTTTTTTCAGGACTAGATTAGATGGTCATGGGGAAGATTTTCTATCAGTTCCTCCCATTGGTCGAAACAGCAGAGACAACTTTTGACGTGGCCTAACTCTTCAAGCGTGAAGACGGAATGATCACTAGCCAGAATTTCGGTGAACCGTTTAGACGACACATGTTCGGTTTCCATGACTGTGCAGGATACCAGTATGAGACTGAGTCACTGTGTAAAAAGCATGCGAATTTATGATCGCCGCCGAGTTCATAAGGAACCAATAAATCAGTAATTTTTCTTATATATTTGATTCGTAAATGCCGCCATACTTCGTTTTCTGCCAATTTAAAAAGAAACGGAGCGACGAAGTGATGGATCACGTCGAATCGCATCGATTGTTTGAACTGGCTCACCTGCCCGCCATCCTCGATCAACCCGAATGGGAACACATTAAGAATTGCCCCGATTGCGCGGGCGCGTTTATGCGTCTGGTAGACCTGACCGAACGCTGCTACTCCAGACTCACGGTGGAACCGGTTGGTTCTTGAAGCTGGCGCAGCGCCGGGACCTTCCCTGGATTCCTGATTCCTTGCCCTAAGCCGATATCCGGCGTATCGTTCGCCCTGAAATAAGCGGCCGGCCTTGCCGTTACTAGCGGCGCAGCCGGCCTAACCACTACGAACCTGTGTTTACATGGCTTCCTTGCTAAGTAAAGCCGCCATTCTCCCCTCTTTGGGTTGCCGGGTGGTTGCCAACCATCATTTTCAGCCTGTTTATTGAATCCTGCAAACCATTGATTCTTTAGGTAGTGAGCCGGGCTGGACTCGAACCAGCGGCCCTCTCATTAAAAGAAGAATCGTAGCAGCCTATCTTGTTGGTTCTCCGTGGTTCCAGGCTATGGGAATCGTCCTCAGTTCATCCCATTCGGAAAAAAATGTTCACTCATTTGTTCACTCGGCCGCGCTCGTTCAACCCGGGCTGGGTGAATGATCGTGAGAAACTACCGCCTCAAGTGGTCGATAGTTCGTGAGAATTCACAACGAAGCCGTCAAACGATTGATTTACAAAAGTTTCCGTTGAGCTGCACGAGTTGGCTTTGACCAACACGTGTTCGTCGCGATCGACAGGTGTTCGTCACGATTTACACGTGTTCATCACGATCGACACGTGTTCGTCGCGATCGACACGTGTTCGTCGCGATCGACACGTGTTCGTCACGATCGACACGTGTTCGTCGCGATTTACACGTGTTCGTCACGATTTACACGTGTTCGTCACGATTTACACGTGTTCATCACGATCGACACGTGTTCGGCGCGATCGACACGTGTTCGTCGCGATCGACACGTGTTCGTCACGATCGACACCTGTTCGTCGCGATTTACACGTGTTCGTCACGATTTACACGTGTTCGTCACGATTTACACGTGTTCGTCGCGATCGACACGTGTTCGTCACGATCGACACGTGTTCGTCACGATCGACACGTGTTCGCCACGATTGACACGTGTTCGTCACGATCGACACGTGTTCGTCGCGATCGACACGTGTTCGTCACGATCAACACGCGTTCGTCGCGATCGACACGTGTTCGTGCGCGATCGACACGTGTTCGTCGCGATCGACACGTGTTCGTCGCGATCGACACGTGTTCGTCACGATCAACACGCGTTCGCCGCGATCGACACGTGTTCGGCGCGATCGACACGCGTTCGTCACGATCTACACGTGTTCGTTGATTTCGATACTCTGAATTGGCCCACTTCGATGCTTTGATTTGGCCCACCCCTGAACCAGAACCTGCGACCGTGTAAGACAGGAATGTAGTCGGCACGAGGCGGGTTTGGACAGGAGACGAAAAGTGGAGCTATTTGAACAAATCAGGCGTGAGTTCGAGTGTGGATCGGCTGCGTCAGTCAAAAGCGTGGCGAAGAAGTTCAGCGTGCATCGACGAATGGTGCGGCAAGCACTGGCGGACGCAAACCCTCCAGGGCGGAAGATTCCCGAGCGAAAGCGCCCGCGAATCGATTCCGTTGCGGAGTTCCTCGATCAGATTCTGGCTGGCGACGGCAACGCGCCTCGGAAGCAGAAACACACGATGTGGAGGCGGATTCAAGAGGCCGGAAAGCCGGGTGGCCGAGTCGACGGTTCGGCAATATGTACGCGAACGCAAGCGGGAGTTGGGATTGTTGAAACGGGAAACCTTCGTGCCGCATAGCTATAACTGGGGTGTTGAAGCTCAAGTCGACTGGTGCGAAGCCTATGCCGATGTCGACGGCCGTCGCGAGAAACTGCGGTTTCCCTAAAACACATGGTTTCGGGCCGCGGCTTATGGCCCGTTTGGCTTGAGCATAATCTAATATAGGCACTGATATGCCTAAGAGGATTGTAGATCGAGCGACGGGACAGACGATATTTCGTTATCGCGGCCATGAGATGTCGGGACTTCTGCCGACCGTCCTTTACAAATACCTTCCGTCGCAGTATGCAAACGCCCTGATCGAGGAGGGCGAGGTGATGTTTTCTACGTTATCGTGGTTCAAGCAGTTGGAAGATCAGCGGCGGGGAGATCTCCTCGAAGGCATTTAAGTGCACCGGCCAGAGAACGGTTTGGAAATCACAATGGTCCATCGGGTGGGCGACCCCAGCATGACTGGGCAGCGGCGCACCTTATCGCAAGAATCTCTATGAGGTCATTGGACAAGATCACATTTTCATCTATTCAACTTCACTACAGCCTGGGCTGAGCCAGTTTTCAAGCGGAAGTGACGAAAGCGCATGCGTCGAGATTCACAGTCCCGCGAAGTTTTTTGGACGCCTAAAGGCAAGATTGCGCAAATGGCCGCGCATCGGCAAGACGGCAGTCATTCACGACCGCGTTCGCTACTATGCAACGACAGATCTGCCCGGGACGACCTACGCGTTGCCAGACCGTATCGTTTTCCATAAACACGAAACATTTGCGGAACAATGTGAATATCGCTTCGCGTTCGGTACGCGAGGCGACGTATTCGACTTTGAACGCGTGCAGTTGTCGTTACGATCGTCTGGCGCTATATCCCAACCTCGGAACTTGAACACCTCCGAACACCGGCTTAAGGTTCAGATTGGGTCGCTGATGGATTGCTGCCGAGTCGTAGAGACACGTTGACGTGCCACAAAAACCCGAGCAGGCGAGCAGGCCCCGCTCATCTTCGCTGTGTGCCACGCTCCTCGCGGAATCACAAGCGAGCGTCCCGCATTAAGCGCAACCTCCCTCACGTCATCGGGAAGGTCCAGCAAAAACGTCGCACTGCCTTCAAGCATGAACAGGAGTTCGCCGCCCACTGGATGCATTTCCCAATTCGTCCAGTCGGCATTCATGGTCAATACTGTCAGCAGTGTGAATCCTGTGCCGTCGCCGCTCGGCGGCGCGCAGATTGCTAACCAACAGTGTGTCCTGAGCAGTTCGGATGTGCACTCACCGCTGGCTCCGCAACCGATCGCTTCTCTCACGCCTCGTGAGCCATCTCTTCGGCGCAGCCTGGGTGCCCGCAATTACAGGATAGCTCGGTCAGTTTGCGCATGTCGTGGCAATAGGCGCTGCAGTATTTTTCAGCTCGGGGGGCCGGACAATTACATGCTGGATGCGCGCATTTTTGATTCTCAGCCATTTGATCTGCCTCCTCATCCGCCAATTTCAGCGGTTGGATCATAAAAGCGAATTTGGAACCTTTGAATTGGGTGAAAGGGAAAAAGGGTCAGACCCTCTCGAAATCCCACCACAACTGGGGCTGACCCCTCATCCGTCTCCGCCGGATTTCGAAATATCATCAGTGGTCAGCAGCCGCCTAGATGATTTCGATTTTCGTGGCGATCTTGGCGGACTCACGTTCGTTATAATGCACTCTCATTTTCATACCCTGTCTCACTACCGCAGGCTTGCCGTCGTTTTCGGGTGCGACCAATTCGGTTTGATCGGTATACGAGAACTGCATTTCGTTGTCGGCTGCTTTCAGCGTAAGGACTCTAGCGTTTTGGTCGATGCCCATCAGAATCCCTTCGACAATCTTCGGCTCTTGAACCTTCGGGTCCTGAACCTTTGGATCCTGTGCCACGGCCGTTCCGCTCACCAACGTAGCGACGAGTAAAAGCGCCGCGCACACACCAGTCCACATTTTTAAGGTGGTCATCGCTGTCTCCTTCTAAGATAAATCTCCAGACTGGACTGTGCGGCGCAACAACCCTGCCAAACACAGATCGCCGAAGGTTCATTTGTACTCTGTAGTATTTGGAGCGATCCTTCGAGGCCAATGGCGGAAACCACATGGTGGAAGGGCGAGTCCGTTTCAGGAAAAATTTGCACGCGTTAAGCGGTGTTCACTTTGTCCCAAGTAGTGCCACTCTGTCCCGAATGCTCAAGTCTCGCGCTCTGCGATGGCCATGAGACGGTGCCGAAGTCGGACTTGGCGGTCACTGCCTGCACGGCGGAAATAAGCGGCTCGGAGGATTACTCCGCGAAAATCACCAGGATGTCCCACAGTTGACGTATAACCGCTACGCTCCTTTTTATATAGGGACAAAATAGAGTCCACAGACCTTATGCAAACACTGCGGATCGGAGGAGGAGATCCGTCCGCTTCCGCTTTTCGTCCGCCGGTCCTGCGGTGGCGGATGCCTCGGCACCCAATTTTACTTTCCCCTTTAGGAGACCTCCTGCCCAACGGATTCAACTCAAGTCGCAAAATATTTGCGGTATATTTCCTCTAGGGTGGCTTCAATCAATTTACGGTTCGGCTCGAAAGAATTTCCCGGAATCCGAATCCGCTCGCCCTTCAGGCCCTTAGCCCGATTGCGCAGCATTCTCGAGTAATCCATGGCATAGTTATGCGCCGCAGCCTCCGAAATCCCGCCGCAGTAGAGAACGGTTTCTTCGTTGAAACGTAACAAGGCAGCGTCAATGTTGGCATGAGATGGTTTAGTTGACTTCACTTAATCCCTCCGGAGATTTTCCATCTCAGAAAGCTAAAAAGTTTCAGGCTTACGCGCGGAATATGCCGCACAATTGCAATTTACGGCAGATTTCTTAGTCCAAAGTACCGCTCGGGGCCAAGCCGAATTCCACGTGAATCAGACAGGGCTTGGAACCGCGCATGAGGTCAGCCCAACCCACAATGATTGCAGACCGGAGAATTCGCTCGAGATTTTGATCTTGTTTCGCCTTCATGATCGCTCGCTTTCCAATCGCAATTTCTTGCGAAGTGCTGCGTTCTCTTGTTCCACCCCGCACACAAGCTTGCGCTTAAGAAGAGATACCAGCTGTGCACAATTGCACAGCTTGTACGAACGTTTCCCGACGCTTACCTGCGGAAAACGCGGTAGTAGTTTTGCATTTCTTTCATCAGTTGTTGTGAAGTCGGTATACGGGACGTGGATTTGTTGACTCGCCAGTCTACGGGATACCGGTTACCCGCCAATTGAGGTGTGAATTGCGTCTGGTATGCCAGCACCGGAAGTTCACAAACTCATAGCTGCAAAGCCTCATGAAATCACAGCCGCGCTGGATGCGCATCACGCTGAAGGATGGAAGGCAACATCAATGACTTTTGATCCAACCAAAGGCGAACTCATTGTGTTGATGTATCTGACGAATCAGAAGTGATCGTAAACGTTCACCGAGTCTGTGTTCGCATTGCGGCGAAGGCCGTGGAAGCAGAAGCAACCACGGCCGGGGGAGGCTATCCGGTGCGGGGTTACAGCTTGTTTATCTTCTTTTTTAGCGCCTTCAATTGGTTAATTCGCTGATCATGAGCAAGAACGGCGCTATCCATTCCATCTGCCGATTTCCCACGATCCTCAAGCGCTCGGAGTTCACGCTTCAAGAAGTCAACGGCAATGCTTTCGGTCTCGATGCCTTGATCAATCGCGAACATCATGAGTTCGATTTCCCCTATGCTGAAATCCATTTCCTTGGGTGTCATCGCGTATCAGCTCCCTCCTTCTGTTCTCCAATAGTTGCTCAAAGTCACGCAACCGTGCTTCGATGGGTCCTAGTGTAGTGTCCAAGAATTAACTGGACGACCTCTTACCAGGTTGCGTGGTCACGCCTGGTCACGTCGGTCACGCCGTTTTGAGGCCTTTTTGCCGATTTTGTCCGCCGTAAGTGACTGAAGTTATTAACAGCACTAGGATGGAAAAGACCTACGAATCCGATTGTCGGAGCCATCTTTAACACTCCGTTGTTAATTTTACTGTGTAGTGTCCAAGAATTAACTGGACAGATCCTTTGCCAATCGCGCTGCACTACGTGCGTTCGTTTGGAACGTCTTCAGCTTTGGTTCCGTGGTGACCCCGTTACAGCCGGTGCACCACGTGCAGCGCCGTTTGGTCCGCACCCGCCAACACCGTAGATACCGTGCCGAAAAGCTTATCTTTAGGCGAACAGACGGTAACTTTTGTTCCGATCGGCCATTCGTCGCGTGCGCCTAGAATGACAAATTCGTCAATGCAGTCTAAATGCCCGAAAACGCTTTTGGCGCTAATCCGGCTTCGGCCAATGAGGGCCGCTGGCTCGCCATCGATCATTATTTCGGTCGATAGCTCTCGATTCATACCATGAAACCTCGAACGATCCATGCGAGGACTGAAATAAGGCCCTGAATGAGAAGCGCTGGAATGGCGATTGAAGCGGCAATCAACCCGGTCATCTTCAGTTTGTTGACCTTCTTCTGACCGTGAATCCCCATCGCGTTGGAATCGGATTCCCGTTCGCGTCCAGATAGGTCTCCTTCTGATAGTTCTCCCAAGGTCCGTGTTCGATATTCTTGTCGGGGTTCTTAGAGAAATCAGAAATGACTTTACCGGCCACATCCAGAGGAACGTCTCTGGAAAACTCAGCATAGCCAAGATTAGGCATTTCGATCACGTTGCCTGGGTCATCTGGAATCCAGCCCGCGGGCGTCCGTTCGACTGCATAATCTGTAGGAGAAAAGTCTCTCGTTCCCTCGAAAAAGACCAAAATGAGCAAAGCTGCCCCTGGCACAGTGAGCACCCATCCTATGCTACGAAACCCTCGAATAATGTTGCTCATGCGCCATCTCCCCCAACTCGCGTTCGTTCATGTGTTCGGAATTATCAGACCCGGGGACGTGAGAAGCAAGGAAAGCAGCAGGCGCGAGGAATGGTTCGAGGGTTAATAGCTGAAGGCGGGTGGTATTTGGAATGGCGGCGCGTCATCTTTAGCAGCTGTCGTTGCCGCGCGCGCTGGAACGAGTCGAAAATACGGCCCTGCCGGCGCAGTGGCTGGCTCCGGCGTCAAGCGACTCGTCGACTTGCTCCAGCCGCCGAAGCCGTAGCGCAGGAGTCCGCAAAACCGCGCAAGAAAACTGAGAATCCGCACCGTGGGCGCACCCGATTCTTCGCACTTGTGTCGCGGTAGGGACGACCATCGCTGATCGCCCCCCGCACAGATCCGTACGAGCGCTTCAACGCATACGGCTCTTACCTTGGATGGGTGGCGGCGAAGCGTGAATCAGGATAAGGATGCAGAACTCGGGGTATGGGAATCCACCGCTCTAAGATGGGATTGAGACGATCCCACTTCACCCTGGCGCGTTGACTGCGGCGGATCAAAACGCCCCGCCACAACCATCGAACGCGACACATGAAGACACGCAACTGACCTGTATTACCGGGAACGGCATGATATTGGTAATACCCCAGCACAACCTTCCGAATCCATGCACCAACCTCGATCGTACGATGATGTTTCCGAAAGCGAAGTTCAGCCTTAATGGCTTTCAGCTTCGCGACCATCCGCTTCTTCGCCGTGATTCGCCAGACGATGAATGGTCCGGTGGTGAGCTGCCCACAGAAGTGGGTGAAACCCAGGAACGTGAAGGTTTCCGGCTTTCCCTCGCCACGCCGTTGTCGGTTTCGAGCGGCGTACCGCCCGAACTCGATCAGCCGTGTATTATCCGCGTGTAGTTCCAAACCGAACTTCGCCACTCGCTCCCGAAACTCCGCAAGGAAGCGATCGGCATCGACTCGATTCTCGAAACCCAACACAAGATCATCGGCGTATCGAACAACCACAACGGTGCCCGTTGCCACTTTCTTGCGCCAAGCCTCGACCCACAGATCGAAGACGTAATGCAGATAGCCGAGCATGCCCTCGTAGAAAGCGATGTCTCGGCTCTGACATTGTGGGCAATGGAGGTGCGTCATTCGGCACCGCCTTGCGTGGTCCGCTCGACGCCGGCTTTTAGGATCTTGTCCGCAACGGCAAAGATCTTTTGTGCGCTGCGTTCAGCAATCGTGCCACCTTGCAGCCAGTTCTGAATATATCCGCGGCAGTATTCGGCACCATCCATGGCGAGGGACTCCAGACAAAACAGCGCGACGGATTCGGCCTCTACTTCTTTCAGGTTCCGCGGTAACGCGTCGGAATCGTGGAAGGCCTCGGACGTATGGCCTAACTCGATGTGCGCCAATTCATGGAAAGTGGTCTTAGCGGGCAGCTGTGCGACGGGATTAATGGCGATCTGTCGACCTTTGGCGTATCGCTGACAGTTGCCGTTGAGCATTTCGAACGGGATTTCCTGAACGTTCAAAGCCTGCAATGCACCTGCTCTGTTCCATGCCGGTATGGCCGGCACCTGGTATTGCGCTCCATCCGTCTGCGACAACATGAACCAGCTACGACGGAATACGAAGCGCTTGAACGTGATTTCCGTTTCTGCTTCAGTCGGATTTTCACCTTCTTCTTTGACGGTACGTTTGCACGTGACTGGCATGCACAGCTCGATAGCCTTTTGCCCCTTTTTCACGTATCGCCCCAGTTCTTTCCAGCGATTGAACGATGCGAGCGGCCCTAACTGAATTCCGCGCCGATTCGCTTGAATCAGAGCGAGAATCTGATTACCAAGGCTGTAATTCCAAAACATGGAATACGCTTTCATTAGCGTTCCCGGTTTGGTAACGGCCTCTTCTAAAAGTTGTCGGAATTGAATCTCTTCGTGACGTTCGGTAGGCTTGCAGTCAGCCATGACGACCTCCCATAAAGGTTGTTTTGGTTAGGCTCGGTTCGGTGCTCTAACACCGGGCCGGGCCGCTCTTTGGATGTTTACTTCTTCGCTTTGGCCTTGGACCGCTTCAGATACTCCCGGTAAAGCTCTTCAGTAATCGTGCTTACGTCTCGATCTTCTCTGACAGCCTGAAGTTTCATTTCCCGATAAAGCTCTTCATCAATGCTCAAGGTTACATTGCGTCTCATGTGTACAAATTTATACGTATACATGTGCACATGTCGATCCCGTTAAATAGATTTATTCGTGTCGTTTAATAAGGTGCTTGTGCAGTGGACTAAAATGCTAGAGCGATAGGAAGAACTAGAGGGGGAATCAGTCTTTGCTAGCATCAGCGTTACCGCTTCTGTTCGTCATCGCGGCGCTTGCCGTGCTTGGCTTTACGGGGAACCTGTTTTCCTGGTCACCTTTCGTCATTGCCGCTCAGGCCACAGCGGTGGGCCTAAACGTATGGGCGCGGCGGTCATTCCAGAAAGGCACTTTTCGTGTGACGGCTGTTCCAAGCAGCCGTTCGATCATAAGAAGCGGTCCGTATCGCTTCATTCGTCACCCGATGTACTCAGCAGCGTTACTCTTTGTCTGGGCCGGGGTAGTCAGTCACTTGTCGGCTTTGACACTAGCGATTGGCGGCGCGGTCACGGTAGTTGCCATAGCCCGAGTCATCGCCGAGGAACGCTTGCTCAGCGCACGGTATCCCGAATATCACGACTACGCCCAATCAACGAAAGCCTTGGTGCCGTACGTGTTTTGAAGCAGCTTTAAATCCTAAGGCTTGGCGCAAAACCATGAGGCAGAAGATTTCGTAAATGGGACCCGAGGCTGATGTGCGCCGGGCTTCACCAAGCCCACTTCCGAGCACGTCTCGACTGCGCTGCACGAGGCCCCTCTGTGCCAATGTGAATGAGACACCTTTCCCCTCATAATTAGTGTTCAGGGCGGAAGGAAAACCCAACATGCAGAATCCCGTTCCCTCAGTGACTTCTTCGGCTTTGTCGTCCGCTGGACGGAGTGAGGACGAGCGAAGCGAGACCGAACGAAGTCCAGCGGATGGCAAAGCCGAAGAAGTCGGCGCCGTCGTCCGGCCCGACCCGGAAGTCGTGGCGAAGGCAAAGCGCCGGAGGTTCACGGCCGACTACAAGCAACAGATCCTGACGAAGGCGGATGCGGCTGCGGAGCACGGCGGCATCGGTGCCTTATTGCGCCGCGAAGGCCTGTACTCGTCGCACTTGACGAAGTGGCGGCGTGAACGAGCGGCCAGCATTCGTCAGGGACTCGCGCCGCGGAAGCGCGGACCGAAATCCAAACGCAATCCCCTCGCCGAAGAGAACCAGAAGCTGCAGCGCGCCAACGAGCGGCTGACCGAGCAACTGCGTAAGGCCGAGATTGTGATCGATGTTCAAAAAAAAGTGGCTGCGCTGTTGGGATGGCCGATTCCGAACCCGGATCCGGAACGTTGATGGCCGCCGTTCAACAGCTCGCTCCTGACGTCGGGATCCTGGCGGCGTGCGTTGCGCTCGGCGTGGTTCGATCGTCCTTCTATCGCCGACTGCGCCCGGCTGTTGTGGCTCAACCGCGTTCCGCTTCGCCTCGAGCCTTGAGTCCATCCGAACGCCAGACCGTGCTGGCGCATCTCCATGAAGAACGATTCCAAGACTGCTCGCCGGCTGCCGTGCAGGCTACTTTACTGGATGAAGGCGTCTATCGCTGCTCGATCCGCACCATGTACCGCATCCTGGAGCAGCACGCCGAAACGCGAGAACGCCGGAATCAGCGGATTCATCCCGTCTATAAGAAACCCGAGTTGCTGGCAACGGCTCCCAATGAACTTTGGAGCTGGGACATCACGAAATTGATGGGCCCGGCCAAGTGGACCTACTTCTATCTCTATGTGATTCTAGACGTCTTCAGCCGCTACGTGGTCGGCTGGATGGTCGCTCCCCGCGAAAGCGCCGAGTTGGCTCGCAAACTGATCGAGGATACCTGCAGCAAACAACAGATCCATTCCGGACAGCTGACCCTTCACGCCGATCGCGGTTCCTCGATGACGTCCAAACCGGTCGCCTTCTTGATGGCGGATTTGGGCGTCACCAAGACTCACAGCCGTCCCTATGTGTCCGATGACAATCCGTATTCCGAAAGTCAGTTCCGCACGATGAAATACCGGCCCGATTTCCCCGACCGCTTCGGATCGATCCAGCACAGCCGCATCCATTCTCAGCTTTTCTTCTCTTGGTACAACCAGGAGCATCGCCATTCCGGCATCGGTCTGCTCACCCCGGCCATGGTCCACTATGGTCAAGCCGATCACATCTTCCAGAAGCGTCAATTCGTACTCAATGCCGCCTACCTGGCGCACCCCGAACGATTCGTCCGCTCCTCACCAAAACCACTCTCTGTTCCAAAGGAGGTCTGGATCAACAAACCCATCGAGTCCCGGAATTGAAATCGAGCGCAACGCCAAAAAAAGGCCGGTCTGAGAGTCGACCTCACCGCTGATCGTCGTCTATACGCGATCCTGGCGACCATTTTTCCCACAGATTCTCAAAGGAGCCAAAAGAAAGAAGGAAGGACCTAAAACGTATCCCAAATTAAAAGTGCCTAAATTACCGATCGAGGTGTCTCAAACTCATTGACACGCGCCGGGCGCTCGCGTGCTGAAGATCCGAACGATTTGAAGTGTGAGAGGGTTCAAAGCCGGCGGCACCCCTCGCTAGCCGGTACGTCTGTGCCGGCGCTACGGCCCGGTATTCACATCCGCGATTGCCGTATTCAGTTGAGGAGGATTCCCCATTTACGCTTTGCCGGGCCGGTTACTCGGCAACTGACACCGATTCTCAACCACAAGTCGACCTCTGGTGAATCGAGACTGAGATAGACCGTAATTCTCCGAATCGTTTTGTAATGGACCGAGCAGGGACTGAGGGTTCGGCACCCCGCGACTTTTCCAGATGCCGGTAACACGAAGCCCACCTTCCTTTCGTGAAGCTGGATAGATCCAAGGTCCATCGGACACTGCTCGGACAAGTAACGCAAGTAATGGGAAAAGTTCATACAGGTAGTCCGAAGTTCACCGGAGACCGATCTTCGTATCGCGGTTCTATCCTTAAAAGTATGTGGCAGCATGCGATCTATCGCCGCCTACGATGAAGGTATGAGAATATTTCTTGCCGGCGCCTCCGGCGTGATTGGGCAGCGTTTGATTCCAAGGTTGCTTCAGGCCGGACACGTAGTCGGCGGCCTGACGCGCTCGCCCAGGAAAACGGAGTTACTGAGCCACCTCGGTGCCGAACCGATTCTTTGTGATGTCTTCGACCGGCAAGCACTTATCGAAGCGGTTCGTGACTTCAAACCGGACGTCGTGCTGAACGAGCTGACCGATCTGCCGGATGATGCGACGCAGATCAGTGATCTCGCGGATCGGAATGCTCGCATGCGAACTGAGGGAACCCGGAATCTGATCGAGGCCGCGCGGCGGAGCGGCTCGCCGAAAATTCTGGCGCAAAGCGTCGCATGGCAATTACCTGATGGGCCCGATGCCCGGGCTGTTGCAGAACTGGAGCGGTCCGTTCTCGGCGAGGGCGGCGTTGTGCTGCGCTATGGACAGTTCTATGGGCCCGGCACCTATTACGAGGAGCGACCACCCAAGGGACCTCGGGTTGATATCGACCGAGCTGCCGAACGAACGGTAGAGGCGCTGGGCGAACCAACAGGCGTCGTCGTCATTATCGACTGAGCGCCGCGACCGCGAAGCGGGCCGACCGTCCGAGCTGCGTTGAATCCTGAATGAATGAGATCCTGGCCGGACTACAACGAAGCCGCGTTTCTGCGCTGCGCGCTTTGCACAGGGGCCCTACTCTCTCGCGGTTGCCGACCGCTATTGACCCGCTTGCCGTTGCCGCGTGAAACACAAGAAAACAGTCAACCTTAACGTTGAGAGGACCAGAGAATGAACAAGATGGTATTGTTTCTGTTAATGGCATTTAGCAGCGTACTCGCGTTTAACAGCGCTAGTGCCCAGGTCGGAAAAGTGACACGTCTGATGACCAAAGATCTTCCCGATGTGCCTGGAAAGGAAGGGATGATCGAAACCGTCGCGTTCGCTCCCGGCGAGGTCTCTCATCCACATCGACATAACGCAGATGTCTTTGTGTATGTCCTAGAAGGAAGCATCATTACTCAAGTGAAGGGTGGTAGCCCCCAGACAGTTCACGCCGGCGACGTCTTTTACGAATCGCCCACGGATATACACAGCGTGAGTCGCAATGCCAGTCAGACGCAACCCGCGAAACTGCTCGTCTTCTATGTGAAAGCGAAAGGAACTCCGCCAACTGAGCTTGTGCGGGAGGGGGAAAGGTAATGTCTCTCACGAACTCGTAGGAAATGGCATGCCCGCGATGTTGGGGCTCGGCCTGAAGAAGCGGCTTCGTGAACGTCGGTTCACAGCGGTTCTCAGTTGACGTGTCGCTAAACCGGAAACTGACGCTGGCACACAATCACGTGATTTCGAACCAAGCTCCTGATGCGTGCCGGCGGTAGCATTTTCAGCGTGAAAATATGGATCGTGCGGCGGGGTTTTTTGTGCCACTGCGGTGTTGATGTGCAGCGTTGCGCAATCCGCAACAACTAGGCGGGAAGGCTGGCTCGTTGGTTCTTTCGGCGCGAACGAAAACTCTCACGAGTTGTCCCGGCCCGACCCACGGCGCCAGAGCGTTTACGCCTTTACCGCATCGGTATTGACCAAACACGCCAGAGTGAATCACCATCCTTGCAAATTTCTTCACGCCACCAGGCCCTCTCGCGTCATCGGTCGAAAACGCCCAAAGCAACGATTCGCGGAACAAGTTTTTCGAACTTGAACTCGCGGCCCAGTTCTCTCAATCGGGCGTGAAAATTGTGGGCTTTGATGATGTTCAAATTGAGTTCGACGGCTGTCGATATTTCATCGAATGCAAACGGCCATTCTTTGACCGAAGATTTGAGGACAATCTCGGGAAGGCTTATGACCAACTCGCTAAAAGTTTGAACCGTCCCAATGATCGGGCCCTGGCTGCAATCGCTCTGGAAAAGGTGATTGCCGTCGATGATTCAATTCAGGACCTCGACTCATCGCCTGCGGCACTAGTGTTTGCGAAGTCCACTATTGATGAACTTAGGCCGCGAATCATTGGATCCGGAACGACTAAGGACATTCGGACTGTCGGCATCCTCTTTATCACGCGCTTTTTGATGCACACGAAGACGGCCGGCACTCTCGCGATGAACTATCTTCTCGGCACCGTCCCACTCGGTTATGGCGGGTCGGACTCGACTGCTGAAGGTTCACGTTTATTGCGGTTGACTGCGAAGGTCCACGACAACTTCCAATCAATGGATACCGGTTTCCACTGAGACCAGTTGAGATCCGATTCATCGAGTTCGGTCTCCAAATCGGAATCGACCGCTTCCTGAATGGGCGGATATTGTCCGACCTTCTGGAAGTGCCAAATCGTTCGATCCTGCGGATTGTTCTTCTTCTGTGCTTCCCAGAGGAAATACACGGTAGCTTCGGATTTCGTGCCGTTCCTACATTGGAAAATTGCATCGGTCAGGCCCACGGCTCTCCATTGTCGGCGGCCAAAAGCCGCTGTTGGCTCAACAACTGAATCCGCGCCACTGTAAGCCGCAACCGTATACAGCGGCATCCTTAGGATCGATGCGAGAATTTCACGAGGCTGGTTTCTGAAGTTAAGTTTTTGACGTTTGCCACAGGCGTTACTCGGTGTCCACCGATTAAAGGGCAGTCATCTCAGCTACCACCGGCCGATTGTTAACCGACACGTTAACCGAAGCCTTTTTTGAGCTCCCTAAAACTCTTGTAAGTTGTTGATGAGCCGTGCTGGACTCGAACCAGCGACCCTCTCATTAAAAGTGAGATGCTCTGCCAACTGAGCTAACGGCCCGACGACCCAAAAGGATATCACGGGAAACAAAAGGCTGGTCCTCTCGTCGAATGAAATATGCAGTTAGAAATTAGCGATTCGGAAAGAACATTTCTGCTGGAACTCGTTGATTCGGCGTCGCGGACGATCCTGCATGAACTCGACCACACGGATTCGCGTGAATACAGGAAGAAACTCCAGGACCGTATTCGGATCCTCGAGCACCTTGCCAGGAAAATCAGTCAATCACAGGAAGAGCACAACGCCCAGACCGTCTGAGCGTTATGCGCTTCTTGTGGTTTCCTTGCCTTCAAAAGCCTTGATGGCCGAATCGTGTTTCAGGATGTAGCCGATCTCGTCCAGCCCTTCCAGGATGCATGTCTTTGAAAATGAATCGATGGCAAACTGAACCGTAGGACCGTTCTCGACAGCGAACGTCTGCGCGGCCAGGTCGATCGTCACAGCAGTTCCCGGTTTCAGCAGGGCGTGCGTCGCAGCGTCGACCACGATCGGAAGCAGCCCGTTTTTCAAGCTGTTCTGCCGGAAAATATCCGCAAAGCTCGTCGAAACGACAGCTTTGAATCCGAAATCCGCCAGCGCCCAGACGGCGTGTTCGCGTGAGCTGCCGCAGGCGAAATTATCACCCGCCACGAGAACCTGCGGCCCCTTCTCCACTTTGCTGCGGAAATCCGGACGGTCCTCGAAAAGATGGTCGCCAATGCCGACTTTGTCGGTGACCTTCAGGAAACGCGCCGGAATGATCTGATCCGTATCGATATTGATCTGCGGCAAAACCACAACGCGGGAAGAGATCTTCACGCGACACCTCCATAACGGCGGGGATCGGCGACACGGCCTTCGACAGCGCTTGCCGCCGCCGTCAAAGGTGATGCCAGAAGAGTCCGCGAGCCCTTTCCCTGCCGTCCTTCAAAATTCCGATTGCTGGTACTGACAGCGGTTTTCCCGGCCGGCACCGCATCGCCGTTCATGGCAATGCACATACTGCAGCCGGCTTCGCGCCACTCGGCGCCGGCGTCTTTGAAGATCCGGTCCAGACCCTCGGCCTCCGCCTGACGCTTGATTTCATACGAGCCCGGTACGACGAGCATGCGCACCCCGGGACTCACCTTGCGTCCACGAATGACGCGCGCTGCATTCTGCAGATCCGATAAACGGCTGTTGGTGCAGCTGCCGATGAAAACAACATCGATCGGATGGCCCATCAGCGCCTGCCCCGGTTCCAGCGCCATGTATTTGAGCGCGGCTGCGTCCGCTTCGCCGGAAGGCTGGGGAACACGGCCACTGATCGGAATACTCATGGCGGGATTCGTGCCGTAAGTGATCATCGGCTCGAGCGATCCCACATCGATGGTGACGCTCTTGTCAAAGTGAGCGCCCTCGTCACTGGGAAGCTGCTTCCAGCGAGCCAGCGCCGCATCCCATTCCTGGCCTTCTGGCGCAAACTGACGTCCGGCCAGATATTGGAACGTGGTGTCGTCGGGCGCAATCAGTCCCGCTCGCGCGCCGCCTTCGATGGCCATATTGCAGATGGTCATGCGGGCCTCCATATCGAGAGCGCGGATAGCGGAACCGCAGAACTCGAACACCGAGCCGGTGCCGCCGCCGGTTCCGACCTTGCCGATCAGGGCCAGGATCATATCCTTTGCCGTCACCCCCGGCTGCAGCCGGCCGTCGAAGTTCACGCGAAAGTTCTTCGATTTGCGCTGGAGCAGACACTGGGTGGTCAGGACCATTTCCACTTCGCTGGTCCCGATACCGTGGGCCAATGCGCCGAAGGCTCCATGTGTCGAGGTGTGGCTGTCGCCGCAAACCAATGTGCGTCCGGGTTGAGTCAGACCGAGTTCGGGCCCGATGACGTGGACGATGCCTTGTTTCGGGCTGTTGAGATCGAACAGCGGAACGCCGAACTCGGCGCAGTTCGCGGCAAGCGTGCGGACCTGGTTGGCGGCCATTTCGTCAAAGCCGGTAAGAGAACGGCTGTTGGTCGGAATGGAGTGGTCCATCGTCCCGAAGGTTTTATCGGTCCGGCGCACCTTCAGGCCGCGCTTCTTAAGGCCGGAGAAGGCCTGAGGCGTTGTCACCTCGTGAATGAGGTGCATGTCGATGTAGATAATGGCGGGAGCGTCGGTTTCCGGGACAACGATATGCGCGTCCCAGATTTTGTCATAAAGAGTTTTCATAGATTCCTGTTGGCCGAAGTTGGTCGGGCGATGTAAAGAGCAAAGTCCCCGCCTAACTGAGGCGGGGAGTGGCCGCATCTCAATGTACCGCCATAGTCAACTCCGTCGCTTTGGTCCAACACACTCAGGTTGCATCGGGCATGCGGATGTAATCGCAGATGAGTTCGCCCATTTCTTTGGTTGAAACGATCCGCTCTTTGATTTTTTCACGGCCGCTGCGGCTCTTCAGATCGGGAGTTCGATAGCCGCGGCTCAATACTTTCACGATGGCGCGTTCCAGTTTCGTGGCTTCACGAGGAAGTTCGAGCGAGTGCTCGAGCAACATTGCGGCCGATGAAATG
The DNA here is from genome assembly GCA_963738025.1 of uncultured Acidobacteriota bacterium. GTDB lineage: Bacteria > Acidobacteriota > Terriglobia > 20CM-2-55-15 > 20CM-2-55-15 > 20CM-2-55-15. The sequence goes on from CAVTWA010000011.1 coordinate 723,012, forward strand.
GCGCCCAGCGGATTTGCAATGCTTTTGCCGGCGATGTCCGGAGCGGAGCCATGCACCGGTTCATACAGACCGACGGCGCCGCCGATACTTGCGGATGGCAGCAGGCCGAGACTTCCCGCCAGCATCGAAGCCTCATCGCTGAGAATGTCGCCGAACATGTTGTTGGTGAGAATGACATCGAACTGGGTCGGTTTGGCGATGAGCTGCATCGCGCAATTGTCGACATACATGTTTTGGAACGCGACATCGGGAAACTGCTTCGCGATTTCGGTACACGTTCGCCGCCACAGCACCGAGGACTCCAGCACATTCGCTTTATCGACGGATGTGACCCGCCGCCGGCGATGGCGCGCCAGCTTAAAGGCAACCCGCGCAATACGCGTGACTTCATCGCGGCTGTAGATCTCGGTGTTGAAGGCATGGTCGTCTTCGATGCCCCGCGGCGATCCGAAGTAGATGCCGCCCAGCAGCTCCCGGACAATAACAAGGTCTACGCCGCGGACCGAATCCCGTCGTAAGGGTGAGCTGTCCACCAGGGCCTCGAAAACGGTGACCGGACGAAGGTTGGCGTAATTCCCGAGCAGCTTGCGCAAATCGAGAAGGCCGTTTTCACACTTCTTTCCGGGAGGCAGGTGATCGTATTTCGGATCACCGACAGCGCCCAGGAAAACGGCGTTGGCTTTCAGGCAGAGATCTCGAGTGGCCTGCGGCAGCGGCTCGCCATGACGTTCGATGGCGACGCCTCCGATATCTCCCTCGATGAATTCGAATTCGTGGTTGTGCTCACTGGCAATGACTTCCAGAACCCGGCGCGCTTCTCGCAATACTTCCGGGCCTACGCCATCACCGGGCAGCCACGCTATGACTGCTTTCATGAATCGAAATTAAATCCTGATCTTCTACTCTCTTCTTCCGGTCGGCGACTTCCAGAAATTTCACGTAAGCTTTCTCGAGCTGTTCCCGTGTCAACGTGTAGCCGAGTTCGCGGTAGCGCGCTTCGAGCGCGTGGCGGCCGGAGTGCTTGCCGAGGACAATCATGCTGCGCGGAACGCCGACGCGTTCCGGGGACATGATTTCGTAGGTTACAGCATTCTTCAGCATACCATCCTGATGGATGCCGGCTTCGTGGGCAAACGCATTCGCGCCGACGATGGCTTTATTGACCTGGACGTCCTTGCCCGTCAATTCGCAAAGCAACTGGCTCGAGCGATAGAGTTCTTCGGTTTTCACTCCGGTCGTCACGTTGTAATACCGCTTGCGCGTGTCGAGCGCCATCACGATCTCTTCGAGCGCAGCGTTGCCGGCGCGTTCACCGATACCGTTCAGGGCGCACTCCACCTGCCGGGCCCCGTTTTCAATCGCCGCCAGACTGTTGGCAACGGCGAGGCCGAGATCGTCATGACAATGCGTGCTGATCGTAATGCGATCCGAATTCTTCAAGCGCTCGCGCAGCGTGCGGATCAACTGGCCGTATTCGGCCGGTGTCTGATAGCCCACGGTGTCCGGGACGTTCACGATCGTTGCACCCGCATCAACCACCGCATCGAAAATCGTGCAGAGATAATTGATTTCAGTGCGGCCTGCATCTTCAGCCGAAAACTCGACCTCGCCGCAGAGCTTCCGCGCGCGTTCGACGGCCTTTACGGCGATGTCCAATGCCTCGCCGCGCGTCTTGTTGAATTTGTATTTCAAGTGAATGTCGCTGGTCGCCAGGAATGTATGGATGCGGGGACGAGCGGCGCCTTCCAGCGCCTGCCAGCACTTGTCGATATCGGCAGGTACGGCGCGCGCAAGGCCGGCGACAGTGACCGTGCGAATTTCGGCGGAGATCTTCTTGACGGCTTCGAAGTCGCCTTCCGACGCGATGGGAAATCCGGCTTCGATGATGTCCACCTGCAGCCGTTCGAGCTGGCGCGCCATCCGCAGCTTCTCTTCAACATTCATGCTGAAGCCGGGAGCCTGCTCCCCATCTCTTAACGTCGTATCGAAGATTGAAATTCGTTCCATTCGTTGTCTCCTTAATGCGCTGCGGCCTTGACGGCGCGGTGCTCGGCCCAGGCTCCCCCGAGGATGCCCTGCAAAAATATCTGCTGAAAAGTTTCGACGATTTCTTCGCGCGAGCTCGAACCTGACGGCTTGTACCATTGATACGTCCAGTTCAGCATTCCAAGCAGGGCGAAAGCGGCAAGTTTCGGATTCACGTCCTTGACTTCGTATTTCTGGACGACGTCGCCGACGAGCTTCGTCGTCATCCGGACGTATTCCTTTTTCCGGCGGTTGATTCGCGTCCGGTCGGACGCGGAAAGCGTCTTGCACTCATGCAGCAGGCCCGTGACTTCCAGGTTCCGCTCTTCAAGAACGAGACGCAAATGCCGGTCGATCATCGCCTTAAGGCGGTCGAGAGGGTCGGCAATCGAATCCAGCGGCTTCAGAACGTACGATTCGGTGAAATCGAGTCCCGAATCCAGGACGGTGAAAAGCAAGCTCTCCTTGCTGGATACGTGATGGTAGAGACCGGCCTTGGTGAGCCCTGCCGCCGTTGCGACATCGCTCATCGAGGTATTGTCGTAGCCTTTGCGGTGAAAGACCTCAGCGGCCACTTCAAACACAGTTTTTTTGGGCTTCTTCGAGTTCATGAATCAACCTACCGACCGATCGGTAGGTTAATCGAAGAAGGAGGTCGAGGTCAAGGGAAGGAATGAATAAGCCACGAATTGAACGAATTAAACGAATTGAATTCGTTAAATTCGTTCAATTCGTGGCTTATTCATTCCCCCAGGAGCGAGTGAAAATGCTCACGCCAGGATTGCGCCAGTCCCCGGGCGGACAGAGCGTGCTCGATCTGCGCACGGCCGGGTCTCTTTTCTATATAGAGGTCCGTGATCTCACGAATCGTAACTCGATGCGGCTCCCGCTTGACCGGAACGATGGCATCGCCGGCCTCGAGGACGCCCTCTTGAAGGACCCGGAAGTAAAATCCGGTCCGGCGGCTATGAAGAAAGCGCTTGATGATGTCGTCGCGTTGAAATTTTGCCGCGAGTTTGAAACAGGGCAGGCGTGGCTGCGTGACCTCGAACACGGCCGTGCCGATTCCCAGCTGATCCCCGATACTGAGGCTCTCTTCGTCCAGACCTTCGACGGTCAGGTTCTCGCCAAATGCTCCCCATGGCAAGTCCTCGCCAAGTTCCTGCTGCCAGAACGGATAGTGCTCGGACGGATAGGCATAAACGGCCTTGTCCACCCCGCCATGGACCGCCAGATTCGCCTGGCGATCGCCGTCGAGATTCAGGGTGCGGACCCGCACCGGTCCGGTTACTGGCGTTTTGAATATTCCCGTCGCCACCATCCGGTCGCCGATTGGCACTTCCCGGGGTAGCCCGACATTCAGGGAAATCAGCTTGAGCATGGAAAATAATAAGCCACGAATTGAACGAATTAAACGAATTGAATTCGTTAAATTCGTTCAATTCGTGGCTTATCCCTCCCCCATGCAACTTTCACCCGGGTGACCCGTAATGCAATGATAGGAACGTCATGCACGCGCCGGTGGAACCACATACGCCATCTGAACACGACTTTGCGGACCTGTATAAAACGCACTACCGCCGCGTTTTCGGTTTGTGCCGATATTTATTGAACTCGTTCGATGCAGCGGAAGATGCGACGCACGAGGTTTTTCTCAAGGCGCAGCGAAAGCTCGCCACGTATGACCCGTCGCTTCCCTTCTCGAGCTGGTTGTCGGGCATTGCCACGAATCATTGCATCGATCTGCTCCGCCGGAAGGGTACGGAGAAGCGGATCTTCGACCCGGGCGCCAGCGATATGGCAGAGGCGGCTCCGGCAGCCACGGTCAGTCCTTTGAATGAACTGATGGCGGCCGAACGCGGTCACGATGTCCGGCATGCACTAAGCCAGCTGCCGGAAAAATACCGCGTTCCGCTTGTATTGGCCTACTACAACGAAATGAGCTATGACGAGATCGGTGCGACGCTCGGATTGGGCCGCAATCACGTTGCAACTCTGATTTTTCGAGGCAAGCAACAGTTGCGGGAAAAGCTGAAGAAGGAGAATTGAAGTGTCCTGCCTGACCGAATTGAAATGCTCCATCTACGCCGACGGCGAATTGCCGGAGGCCGAGGCGCTCGAGGTGTCCCGGCATCTCGCCTCTTGTGGAGCGTGCCGCCACCTGGTCGATGTCTTGCGTGTCGAGCGAAACGTACTGACCGAATGCCTGAGTATGACCGACTTCGTTGAATTCGAACTGGAAGACGAAGTCCTCGCCGCACCGCAGGCCCACAACCTCAGCATTACGACATTTGCGGCATTCGTTCTGGCAATGGCGGTTCTGCTTCGGCCGGTTTTCGCGGCTCTCGAACAGATCCAGCTGCCATTGAGCGCTTCGGCCCAATTCAATCTGATTGTCGATGCCGTCATGTACGGCATCCCGGCCATGATTGCTTCAATCACTGCGTTTCTGAATATTGCAAGCTGGGTGGTGATTGCCGGCGTCGCCTGCTTTGGCCTGTTCGTTCTTTTTCGACGTTCTCCGGTCGTCAGCACGCTACTCAGTTTATTGGCCCTGTTGACCGTCTTTTCACCGTGGAGCTATGGCATCGATGTGCGCCGTGGCGAAAAACCTGTGAATGTACCGGCCGGCGAAACAATCGACGACACGCTCGTCGCTATGGGGGATACTTCGGTCGATATCGACGGAACCGTCAACGGCGACGTGATCGCGCTCGGCCGTGACGTGCGTGTGAAAGGAACGGTCAAAGGCAACCTGATTTCATTTGCGGAGCGTACCGAAATCGATGGAAGGGTGGAAGGAAGCGTCCTCGGAACTGGGGGTTCTGTTGAAATCCGCGGTCAGGTTGGACGTAATTTATACGGAGTCGCCGGAAACGTCAGCCTCGAAGCCGAAGGCCGAATCGACGGAAACGCCGCTATGTTCGCCGGAGAAGCCGCCATCGCCGGCGCTGTCGGAAAAGATTTGACCGCATATTCCGCGCGGTCGACGGGTTGGGGGCCGTTCACCCGCGGCCTGTTCTCCCGCGGCGGCGTCATCCAGGTCCTGTCGCATGCGCGCATCGGACGAAACCTTTCCCTCAAGGTGGACGAACAGACAAACGCCGTCATCGATACGGCCGCGATGATCGGCGGAACATCGCATGTTCAGGTAAACCCCGTCGCGCCGAGCCGTTATGCGACCGCATCATTTTACGTCTGGCAAACAATCTGGCTGGTTGGTGCTTTCCTGACGGGCTTGATTCTGCTTCGGCTGGTACCGGCGTTGTCACGACCTCGGCTGGAAACGGCGCAGGAACTTCTCATGGCCGGCGGAGTCGGCTTCATCGCAACCGTTGCCCCACCTCTCGCTGCGGTCATCGCCGGTCTCACGCTGGTTGGCCTGCCCTTGGGATTGATGACAATGGGCCTGTGGGGCGCCGCCGTTTATCTCTCAAAAATCGTCATCGCGGCATTTCTCGGCCGTTCACTGTTGGCCGACAGCAGAACCGGGCCGGCCACGGCACTGGTCCTGCTATGTGGCCTGGTTCCCGTCTTCGTCGCCACCAATCTTCCTTTTGTCGGTGGAATCGTCAATTTCCTGCTGATTGTGCTTGGTATGGGAGGAATGGCGATGACGCTCTATCGCATGCGGCGCGGCAATCCATCAAGCGGCGTGCCGGCGTTCAGCGCCTAAAATTTCGTCGGCAGCGCGGTAACCTGTCGCGATGGCGCCATGGACGGTCGCCGAAGCTCCTTCGGTATTTGTCGCTTCACCGGCAAAGAACAAGGTGCCCTCGACGGGTTCTGCCAGAGTAATCGGAGCTATGATCGCGCCCGCCGGAACGTAACTGTATGCGCCCAACGAGAACTCGTCCTCCTGCCAGTCCTTGACTACCGCAGCGCGTATGCGGCTTTCGAGGGCTGCCGGTGTCATCTTCAAGGCGTCAGCCAACGATTGGATCGCCGCATCGAAAATGAAGGGGGTACCCTTTGAAGCCAGCTGGTCTGCGGGCGGACCGCCTGCCCAGCCGATCAGGATTGGTGTGACCACAGGGCGTGTTGTCCACCAGGTAGGCACCTGTTGATCGCGGGCGTGAATGAAACTCGCACTGGTAACTCCACGTTCCTCCCAGACAGGGGAATCAAAACCCAGAATGATTTTCACCACGTGACCCATAGCCAGTGCATTCGCGGCGGATTCTTTTTCTGGCAAAGCAGGAGTAAAACGAACGCGCCCGGATTGAAGTATTCCGAGCGGAAGCGTCACGATCGCCCGATCTGCAACGAAACCGCCCGCCCGGACGCGACCGGCCGTCCACTCGATTTCATCGACCGGCGTATTTAATCGCAGATCCACCAGGTTGCGATCGAACCGGCTCAACGAACGAACAACCTGGTCGAGTCCGGCCAGTATACGAAACTGCGTGTCGCCTGAAATGCGATCGGCGGTGTCCTGGGCCTGGGCAAGAAACTGCATGCCGATGCGATCGGAGCGGGCAGCGTTAAAGCCTTCCACGAATTCGACGGCGATCGCTTTGGTTTCGACATCCAGCTTCAGATCGTTGATGAAGTCGCTGAAGGACTGGTCGGGATAGGTTTTGCCATGCTTGATCTTCCTGGCCACTTTTTCCCATCGGGGCCAGAAGTCGTTGCACGTTTTCAATACATGATCCTGCGAACACCAGTCGTCCCCTTCAAGCGAGCCCGTAATCAGGTTCTCCGATCGCACGATGTCCCAGATCTCCCTCGGTTTCCCATGTGAGAATTCTGCACCCACTTCGATGGGCACTCGAAAGCGCGAATCCCTCACGGTGTGAATGCGGCCGCCGATTCTGTCGCGCGCCTCGAGGATTGTGACGTGGGCTCCCGCCGATGACAGCTTTTTCGCCGCTGCGAGTCCGGCTACACCTGCGCCGATAACGATGACTGATGGCATGAGAAACTCCTCTCCGGTATTAGACGCGCTATAATGGCGCGCCGTGAAAATCTTGCTTCCATTGCTACTCCTCGTCGCCGTCCTGAGCGGATGCGGCGGCAATTCGCCAACGATGCAGAGCGGATCCAGTGCCTCGGCCGGACAGGCTCCAAATGCTAAACCGCCTGATGAGGCGGCCGCCCTGGATGCGATCGCAAAAATCAACGATGCGCAAACGAACTACTTCCGCCGGAATCGACGCTACGCCATCAGCCTCGACGAACTGGTCGATGCGCATCTCTTGAATAGCGTCCCGAGCGCCTCGCAGACCGGCTACGACTTGAGCTTGCGACCGGCCGCAGATGCGCAGACATACAAACTCGCTGTCAATCCGACTGCCGCTGCTGCAACAGCCCGGCACTTTTTCAGCGATGAGTCTGGTGCTGTCCGGGCGGAGACCGGAAAAGACGCCACCACCGACAGCCCTAAAATCTGAACGCCGGACCACTTCTGACCGTCCGCCATTTCATGATGCAGCGCATATCTAGAATTGGTGTCGAGGGAGGGTCCATGAAAAGTCTCAAATCGAAGACGTCCGCTTCAACTGCGCAACCGGTCTGGTGCAATCATTGCCGCATTCGCATCGCGCCGTATGAATTCAGGACCACTTATCATGCCAAGCACTACCACCGCGATTGTTATACAAAGTTGTCGCACGCCAACAAGAGCGGCAAAAACTGAACTGTAGGGGCGGTCTGCGACCGCCCATCTTCTGAAAGCGCGGTCATAGACCGCGCCTACAGGCAAATGGCGGACGAATTGCACGGTGTTTCGGCATGAGTGAACAGATGCGTAAACCGAATCCGCAACCGCCCGAACCAGTCCCCGATCCGCAACCCCAACCGGCACCTGCTCCGACCCCTCGTCCGGAACCGGCGCCCGTCCCGCAGACGCCGATCCCGAATGCCGGCTAATGGGCCGGCGCGCTAAAGAGCTTGCTCTGCAAGCGGTGGGCTTTCTCCAGATGCATCTGCAGTTCTGGCAGCAGGTCCTCCGCATATTTCTTAACATCGCTATCCTGGGCTATTTGTGCCTGGTCCTGACACATTTCGATCGCCTTCTGCTGGTCGGCGACCATCCGGTTGATGAATTCCCGGTCGAATTCAGGCCCGCTTAACCCGTTCATCATGTTGAGGTCTTTTTTAACGTCCGCCCGCGTCGTCGTGGGCTGGGAGACGTTTTTGTCCTTCATCAGATCGGTGAGATCTTCAAGCGCGCTCATATGATCACTTTGGATCATATTGGCGTAGTCGCGAACATCCTTGTTATCCGATTTCTGAAGCGCAAGGCGCGCCATATCGATCTCCGTAAGATCCGCCTCGGTGGTTTTCATCATGAAATCCTGCTCCGCCGGTGTAACCAGCGGCGGACGATTCTCGCGCGCTGCTTCAACGCTGCGACCGCGGCTGCAGCCGATCACGCTGACTGCAGCCAACAGCAACGCAGCCAAGACTTTAACTGGACGGTTCTCGATCACTAATCCCACCTCATTAGCGATACAGCAGGAAAAAGATGATGAGGATTAAAATAATCAAGCCGATTGGTAAGTACATAAAAGTCCTCCTTCTGCTTATGACGCACATAGCGTTCCAAGCCCAACAACGCGAGAATTCAATGCGTTGAGTAACGGAGTCCCGTCCAGACCGCGGTAAAATTCCCATATGCGGATCGTCACCTATAACATCCACAAGGGGCGAGGAATGGACGGGCGGACGTCGATTAAACGAATTGCCAATGTGCTTTCGGGATTGAACGCCGACATTATCGCGCTTCAGGAAGTTTTTTCCGTTTGCGATCAGCAGCCTGGACAAGTGGAGGCGCTCGCCTCCGAATTAGGTCTGCACGCCTCATTCGGCCGGACGCGCAATCACAACGGACGGCCCTATGGAAATGCGATCCTGACACGCTGGCCGATCTTGTCTTGCCGGGAGATGGACATCTCCCGCGTCAATCGTGAGCGGCGCGGCTGTATCCGGGCCGATCTGAAAACTCCGGTCGGCACGCTGCATGTTTTCAACATTCATATGGGCACCAGCTATTTTGAGCGGCGTCATCAAGTGCGCAGGCTTCTTTCTTCGAAACAGATCGACGAGGAAATTTCAGGCCCTCGTGTGCTGGTGGGTGACTTCAATGAATGGACTCGAGGACTGACCACGCGGCTGCTGTCCGATAAATTCGAGAGTCTGAATCTCGAATTGCACATGAAGAAGCGCCGCAGCTATCCCGGCCTGCTGCCGCTTCTGCACCTGGATCACATCTATTTCGAACGGCCGCTGCACGTCGAAAGAGCCGAACTCATACGGACGCGCCTTTCAAAAATCGCCTCCGATCATCTTCCCCTGGTCGCGACATTCGGCTGGGGCGAGAAGTAGTCGGGGCCGCAAAGCGGCGCATTGTAAAGGTTTGAATGTAGTGGATGCGATGTAAACCTGGTTTGGCAGTCCCCGCCTAACTTAGGCGGGGACTGGCTGAGCTCAGGTTGTCCTCGAATCCACTTCTCATAAGGCGGGGACTGTGGACGCTCGCACTACTTTGCGCCAATGCGGTTTCGATGGCTCCAACGAACTGCTTTGAATCGGGTTCGACGTCTGATTTGAACCGCCCGATGACTTCACCGTTACGGCCGACCAGAAATTTTTCGAAATTCCAGTCGATCGGACCCGGGGACTTGGGATATCCGGTCAAATATTTATACAAAGGCGCCTGTCCTGGTCCGTTCACGACGATCTTCGAAAACATATCGAACTCGACACCATAATTCTGCTTGCAGAACTGTGCGATTTCGCTGTTGGTTCCCGGCTCCTGTTGACCAAAATCGTTTGATGGAAAGCCGAGAATCCGGAGGCCCTTCGCCGCATATTTCTTATGGAGTTCTTCGAGCCCGGCATATTGAGGCGTAAAGCCGCACTGGCTTGCGACGTTCACCATGAGGACGACCTGTCCCTGGTACTTCGAGAGATCGACGGACTTGCCATCGATGCTGTTCATTGTGAAATTCAGAGCTGCTGGCACCTTCGCACCCCCGGCTGGCCTGGTTTGTGCACCGGCGACCATCGCCAGCACAACTGCAGTGAAAAGTTTCATGGTTACCCCCGTGCAGGTTTATGAAAGCATTAATGTTCCGGCAAGGCAAGGAAACACCATAGCAATGAAACCTCCAATCCATCTTTCCGTCTAAAATAGCGAATATGACGTTGAAAGAGCGATTGTATCGTTTTCGCTCGTTCTGGATCTTTCCGCTCATTGCGTTTCTACTGTTTTATTTCTCATTGCGCGGAGAGTCGAAAAGGTCCCTGGGCGGAGTCCTGGCATTTTTCGCCGCCGGCCTGGTGCTCTGGACGCTGCTGGAATACGCTCTGCACCGCTTTCTTTTTCACGTTCAGGTGCCGATCCGGAATCCTCGTCTCCGCGATCTTGTAAACGCTTCGCACATGTCGCATCACGCGTCACCTCGTGACCCTGAAAAAGTTCTCGTTCACCCGGGATACGGGCTGGTAATTTCCGCGGTTATTTATGCGGTTATTTTTGCAATATGCCGCAGCGCTCTTTCAACTGCAGCAATCATGGCGGGCATCTGGGCCGGATTTCTCTACTACGAAGCCGTCCACTATCGCGTACATTTCAGCCTGTCGCCGTCGGGCTTGATTGCACGGCAGCGCCGGTCGCACTTTTACCATCATTTCACGAATAACAAGCGATGCTTCGGCGTGACGTCTCCGCTGTGGGACTACGTTTTTGGCACCACTCTTCTGGATAAGCCACGGATTGAACGGATTTAACGGATTGAAATCCGTTAAATCCGTGGCTTATCCAATCCTTCAGACTATGAGGGGTTTCGCGATTTGAATGCCGTCTGTTTGGCTTCCTTGAGCTTCTCCTCGAGAGCGGCGATTTGTTTCCTGGCACGACGCCCTTCCCTTTCCAGGTCTTCAAGGGCATCCTGATGCTTCCGTTCCAAGCGCACGTTGAGACGGACCGCCTCCTCGAGCTTTTCCTCCAGATGATTGCGCACCTCGGCTGCAGCCTGTTTGCGGCCCGCTTCCTGAGCCTCGGGAATAGCCTGTTCCAGCTGTGCGACGCGAAAATTCAAGCGCTGGCGCTCGGAGGCCAGTTCACTGGTGAGCGATTGAATCTCCTGCTCCAGACGCTGCCGGTCACGATTGACTTCGGCAATCTGGGGCTCATACTGGGCGTGTAATTCCTGAAAGATCTCGGCGCGCACGACGTCCGTAGAACGTTGCAGGTCCGTTTCGAGCTTCCTGATTTTCAACTTGAGCTGTTCGCGTTCGGTATGCCATTGGATCTTTGCGTCTTCGAACTCGCTTTCCCAGTGAGCCGCGGGCTTTCCGGCAGGCGAGGCGGAGCCGGCGGGACCTTTGCCCAACTTTGCCAGAATGGCGCGGCGTGCGGCCTCTTTTCTTTCCTCGGAGCGGGCGCCTGCGTTTTTCAGCCGCTCGAGTTCCGTGGTCAGGCGTTTCCGCTCGCCTTCCCATTGCAACTGCCAATCCTGCCTGGCCTCGGCGAGGCGGATTTCGACCTGCTCGCGTACAACCATTGCGAAGCGTGCCGGATTGTTGGAGCGTTCCATCGCCTCCACAACCGTGGCCTGCATACCCGCAATCTGCGCCTTCAGGTTATTTCTCTCGGCCTCAAACTTCTGCTGTGCAATAGAGAGGTCGTGTTCGAGTTGCTCCCGCGCGCGAGTCGCCTCGTCCAGTTGAAAGCGCATTTCGGACTGCAAATCCTGGGACAGCTGTTCCTTGGCGCCGGCCCTGGCGCGCTCGACCGCCTCTTCGAGGTGCTCGATTTGCGCGACTAAGTTGCGCCGCTCGGCACGCCATTGATCGGTGGCCGTTTCGTATTGTTCATCGAGTTCAGTGTGCTGTTTCCTGGATTCTTTAAGCAGCTTCTCATAGCGGGACGTCAGCTCTGCAATAAGCTGCTGCGTTGCGGATTCCGACCATGCCACCGCATAAAGATCGATCGGCTCGTCCTTTCCTCTTATCTCGGCACGTCCCAGGTTGGCGCAGCCGAAACCGGCGGATTGTGCCGCTTCAACCATGCGGTGGGAGATCAGAATTTGTCCCGGCTCCGCCTGATGCTGGATGCGGGAGGCAGCATTGACCACGTCGCCAAACACGTCATCGTCCGTTATGATGCCCGGCCCCTGATGCAGGCCGATCCGTATCCTGATCTGCTCGATTTCTTCCCGGCCCTGGCGATCTTTGGCGAGCGCGCGCTGCATCCCTACGGCGGCCCGGATGCCATTGGCGGCATCGTCAAACTTCGCAAGAATTGCATCGCCGATCTTTTTGATGACGCAGCCGCCTTCCAACTCGATGACTGGAAACAACAGGCCATTATGCCGGCTGATCATCGCCATGTATTTGATGTCGCCCTCCTGCTCTGCATAAGCCGTCGAGCCCTTGATGTCGCTGAAGAGGATCGTCATTTCGGTTGGTTTGATCGTCTCAACCTCCCGATCCGACTGGGTGGGTGTTTCCAGGGGTTCCTCGAGTTTGTCCTTTTCCATAGCCAACGGGGGTGGATTATAACAAAAGGCCACTTAGAGTGATCCGCCGATGTCGGCCGGCAATAGGATCCGTCGAATCAATGCGATGGGAACGCCGCCTTGCCTGACAAACTCGTCGTGAAAATCCTTGAGATTGTAATTCGCCGCCTTCGCCGCCCGGTAATCCTCGCGCAGCTTGTAGATTTGAAGTTTTCCCAGGGTGTAGTAGAGATAGGTCGGATTGTAAGCGCCTCTACGCGCCTCCTCATATGCATTCGCGGGCTCCTGAAATGCCTTCTCCTGAAAGAACCGTGCACCTTGCTCCACCGTCCAACCGGCAGTGTGAAGCTTGATACCGACAACGTAGCGCGCGTCGCGGAGCAGCGCTTCCTGGAGTTGCGCAAGACGGATCTTCGGATCGCCGGCGCCGAAGCCTTCCTCGATCATCATCTGCTCGGCGTAGTGTGCCCATCCTTCAACGTTCGAACTGCAATACAGGACCTTGCGTGTCTTGGTCGGGAATTGCTTCGCGTTCAGGAACTGAACGTAATGTCCTGGATACGCCTCATGGATCGTGATGACCTTCATCACTGGACTGTTAAATGCACGGAGATGTTCGTCCTTGTGCTTCGCATCCCAGTCCTTCTCGGTAGGCGTCACATAATAAAAAGCCTCGGTCGCCTTGTCTTCATAAGGACCAGGCGTATCCATTAAAGCAAATGCTCCCGACCTCGCATACGGAGGGGTGTCGGTGATAATCGGACGTACTTCCGAAGCGATGGTGACGATCTGTCTGTTTTTGATGAACTCAATGATCCCTTCGACCGTCTCCCTGGCATCCGGAATCAAGGTGGCTTCGCTGGGATGATCGTTGGAAAGGGATTTCATGACCTCCATGGGAGGCTGCGCAGGATCGATCTCGCGGGCAGTCTCGACGAAATCACGGTAGTCTTTCTCCAGGTTTGCCTCACCGATAGCCAATAACCGGTCCAGAGGCGTATCGACCATTTCTTCGTACAACAGCTTCTTTGAAAAAAGCTCGGCTCCGATGGCGTAGTTTCCCTTCGATTGCGGGAGAAGCGTTTGCTCCAGCCAGGTCGAAGCATTCTCGAACGATTTCGCAGCCGCATCATTCGCTTGATTGAAATCCGACAGGAGCGCGGCATCCGTTCCCGCAGCTGTGTTCGCCCAGGCCGTGACGTCGTCTCTAAAGAATCCGACCGAGCCATGCGCTATCCGGAAAGCAAGGTCCGTGAACTCGTGCGGGGGATTCTCGATATTCGCCTTCATCGCCTCCAGCAGCGCCGGTACGGCCCTCAATCGGGCTGTAACCGATCGCAATCGTTCTGCGGGCGGCGCAAATTTCCGCTTCATCAAGGAGTCGATGGAACTTCCCGGCAGCTCGACGTAGTGCATGGGATTATGGCGCCACGTCTGTAACGTCTCGAGATCGAGCAGTTCGGCATGGATCTGGCTGTCAAGGATCCGGGCGTCGATGTCGTCCGCCGGTTCCAGCTTGCCGTTTCGAACATTGGCCAGCCGGGCCTGGAGTTCCTTTAGTTTGTCGATCCGCGAGCGAATTGCCGAAGCCGATAAGTCTTCGAGCTGCGAATCATATTCATGAAAACCGGTTGCCGTCGCAGTGGATGGACTCCATTCAAACAGGGCCCGGAAGTAGTCATCGGCGAATGAAAACATGATTGCGTATCCTTGCAAGATTGTCAGGCGCGGTCACAGACCAGAGCACATTCCCCGCCTAAGTTAGGCGGGGAATGGTTACACCGTTCACCAAACCAGGTTTACATGGCATCCACTACATTCAAACCTTTAGAAGCCGCCACTCCGCTTGTCACAGACGCACCTACAACACTTTATCGTACCGTGAGGCTCAATGGTTGGCCAGACTGGCTATAAAACTGGAGTGATCCTGACGGGCTCTGGTTCGCGTTCCCGTTGAATAGAATGAACTGGGTGGTAAATCCGCCGCCGTCGGCAAAATGCGGAAAGAACAGGGCGGACGTGACCGGCGGATCCGCTTCAATCGTGGGCTGCGTCGTCGCAATCAGAAAATCGCCGCGTTCGTTATACCTTCCGCGAAGGCCGACGACGGAAATCCCCCCTGGAGACGTCGTCGAAACGCGTAACACGCCCTGAAACGGACTGAACAGAGTGCTCAGGCCCTGCACCTGGTTCAAAAACATCGCCACCTGGCTGTTGGCAGGAACCGTGGCCGAACCGGTCAATCCTGTCGGGGCGCCATTCAGCGTATTTAATTCGAACAGCACATCGGCTGGACTTGCCGAGGGATTAGCCACGGCTATACCGGTTTCGATGGATCCGATCCGTTGAGGAGTGCCTGACGATTCCGCATACAGACGAAACGCGGTGGAAAGGGGCAAGGCAGGCACTCCCGTTTGCATTACAGTGATGCCGCCGTTCTTGAACGAGAAGACAGCGATGCCCGACGGCGCGTTGCTTCCCGCAGACGGCACGACACGAACCGAACCTGTGACTACCGTCGTGCCAAGACCGGAAGTCGCCACGTTCACCGAGCTTTTCCCGGCAATGGAGTAGTTTTGTGCCGGAGCCGAAGCAAACTGAATAGAACCCGTCATTGGCGCATCCGTGGGATTGACGAGCAGCATCTGAGTTGTCCAGCCGGCACCGTCCGCGAAATGCGGAAATAAAATAGCCCCATTCGTTGCAGGAAGCGCCAGGTCGGCAACCGGCAGTGTCGTAATCAGAAACTCGGATCGTTCATTCGTAAAGCCGCGCAAAGCAATGACCGCGATCGGCGAAGATGCCGAAAACGTGAATGTACCTGTAAAGGATGACCCTGCATTGAACGGCGCTTCATTTAAAAATGCAGCCGTCTGGCTGTTCGCGGCAATGGTCGTTGATCCAGTCCCCGTGGTTTGACCGTTTTGATCTGTAAAGTAAAAAGTCAGAGTCGATGGCGCGCTGCCCGGATTTGCAATCGCCAGTCCGGTATTCACCGGGCCCGCCGCTTCGGCATAAATACGGCCCGAAGTGATCAATGGCGATGCGGGCACCGCCGCTTCGCTGACGAGAACGCCATTTTCGTGGTAGCCAAAGATCGCCAGTCCTGACGGCGTCGTACTTCCCGCGGCCGGCTGAATCCGGCCGTAGCCTGCAGTTATAGCGGAACCGGCGCCTTGCGACGTTGTCGAGACGCCTCCTCGCGGCGCTATCGAGTAGTCAAGCGTGTTTCCTTCACTGATCTTTGCCACGAAGGCATCGCTCAGGCCCGGTTGAAAGGCCAGCAGCGCCGATGGCGTGGTCTGGAAATCACTCGAGGATGTCGATCCCACCACGTACGCATTTCCGTTTGAATCAAGGGCCACCCCAGTGCCGAAATCACTGTTGCTGCCCCCAAGATAGGTCGCGTAAAGAATTGAAGATCCCGCCGGATTCAACTTGGCCACGAAAGCATCCGTCACCGCGTCGGAACCGCCGGCAAACACGGCTTGCAGCGCGTCCGCGGTTGGAATGTTCATCGAACTCGTGTTGCCGGCAACATAAACGTCGCCGAGAGCATCGACTGCGATCGCATTGGCCGCATCGTCGGCATATCCGCCGAAATAGGTGGCGTAGACCAGCGCTCCGGAAGGGTTCCACTTCGCAACAAACGCGTCGGTATCTCCGGCCGTTGCGGCATATACCGCCGTTCCGCTGTCCCCGGGATCTGCTCTCAGAACGGTAACCCGTGCGGTGGACGGACCTGTCGGTGTCCAGGTAATGCCGTCCGTGCTCCTGTAAACCCTGCCGAAATTACCTTGAGCGATGGCTGCATACAGAGTGCCGGCGGCAGCATCCACCGTCAATGCGCTCACCTGCGCTCCGGCACTCGAACTCGGTATGCCACTATTGGCGGCGAGCCAGAATGCTCCACCGTTCAAGCTTCGGAAAATGCCAACTGAATTGGTGGCTGCGTAAAGCAGTTTTGGATTGTGCGCGTCGATAGCGATCGCATTCACGTTGGGATCCAGCAACCCGCCATTCGCTGAATTCCAGTTCGAACCGCCGTCCGTGGATTTGTATATTCCGCTACCAGTCGCTGAATAAATGGCAGGCGTCGTGGAGTCGATAACGATGCTTCGCACCGATGACGCCGGTAAACCGTTATTGACCGGCGTCCAGGTCGCGCCGGCGTCCGTAGTCTTATAGACGCCATTCGCGTCGGTGCCGGCATAGACAGTCGTCTGAACCAGGGGATCCACAGCCAGAGCGGTAACGAAAACGTTGTTGAGCGGCGTGGCCGACCAGCTCTTGGCTCCATCCGTGCTTTTAAAAACGCCGCCGGCTCGCGTCCCGGCATAAATAGCGCCGCCCGGTCTCGAATCGGTGGCGAGCGCGTGAATGCGCGGATCGGGGATGCCGGTGCTGCTGCTGACCCAGGTCGCACCGCCATCCGTACTTGTAAAAAGGCCTCCGGAGATTTGATCATCACCGCCCGCATACAGTGGAACGGGCCCCGCAGCTCCCGGTCCGTGCGGCGAAGTTGCCAGCGCGTAGACCGAACCCAGACGGATCCCCGTGCTCGATGCCTTCCACGTGACGGCGCCATCGTTTGATCGAAACAACGAACCGCCGGCAAAATTGCTCTGGAGGGCTCCAGCGGTGGTTGAAAGATCGACGGATGCCGTCTGCCCCGCGACGTAGACATTTCCTGCACTGTCGACGGCGATGGCATTTCCAGCATCGTCCTTGCCGCCCCGCAGGAACTGCGTGTAGACCAGGGCACTCCCTGCCGCATTCAACTTCGCGACAAAAACATCAGTTCCCGTCGCTGTCGTGGACGGCGTCGCACCGGTGATGTAAGCATTCCCCGACGAATCCGCCGCGATCCCTCTGGGATCCGTAAGCCCGGCCCCTGCGCCGAAATACGTTGAATAGACCACCGCGCCCGAGGCGCTCAGCTCCGTGACGAATCCTCCATTCGAACTGTCCGAAGAATAAGCGCCTGCCGTGACCGGAAAATCCGTCGACGCCGTCCTGCCCAGGACCAAAGCGTCGCCAGCTGCATCGAGCGCTATGCCACGAGCTTCATCGTCGCTGCTGCCGCCAAGATAGGTCGAATAAACGAAAGCGGAGCCGGATGCATTGAGTTTGGTGACGAAGGCGTCAAAACAATTACCTGCCGATTTCGTGTTGCAGGTGCGCCGAACCGCACCCGCCGTGGTGGGAAAATCGCTCGACATCGTGGAACCCGCGATGATGGCGTTGCCGGAAGAATCCACGGCAATCGCGTTGGAGGTGTCATCGCTCGAGCCGCCGATGTACGTCGAATAGATCAGCGTCCCTCCAGGACTCAGTTTGGTGACGAAGGCATCGTTCGATTGAGCATCCGGATCCTGACTGCCTGCGTTCGGCTGAATGGGAGCGGCCGTAGGGAAATTCGTCGCTGTGGTCGACCCGGTGATGTACACGTTTCCGGCCGCGTCCGTCGTGACTCCCTGGGCGACATCGTCGCCGTTACTGCCACCAAGGAATGTCGCATAGCTGAGAATAGGATCGATTACCAGCGGAACCGTGTGATCGTAGCCACCGATGTGGAAGCCAACCGTATTCGCAGCGATCATCTGGTACCTGCCGTCGATCTCCTGCCTTGAGGTTCCAGAGCGCTGATAAATCCGGGGCTTGTGCTGGACGATCACACCCTTTCCGGTGTTGAGAACGAGGTTGCCGCCGGCATCGATGTGGACCGACTCCGAGCCGCCGAAGCGCAGCCTGATCTGGTTGGTGTCCGCACCCGGATGGACAACGAAGTCGTACTCGAGTTGATGCTGGTTGCCGTAATAAAGAAGGTCGATGCCAGGGTAAACATGCTCGTAGCGGACCTGCGCGTATGTCGGAATACTCTGGACGGAGCTTGCCTTCAGGTAATGCACTCTTCCGGGTTGCTCATTTTCGGCGCGAACAGAGCGGGTGGAACTGGCGCCGACGAGGATAGTGCGGACAGTCGCGCCGCGCAGCCGGAGGTCGTAGCCGGATTCGTTCAAGAAGATCGTGTAGCCGCGGCCCCGGGAAAGGAATTTGGTGCTGGCGGAGCCTGGCCGGAATTTTTTTCAAAAGACAGGCTGGCTGGCGCGTTATCGTTGTGGTTTTGTGCCTTTGTGTCATTACAAAACACAAAGGCACAAAGGCATAACGAGCACAGAAGCAGCAGTGAGCTACCGGAAAAGTTCGGTGATCGGCGTCCCGACATAGCTGGCTCCGGTCGTGGGAATGTACTCGAAACCACGGCCGAGCGGATCATCGTGGCGTACTGTTGTGTAATTGATCCCAAGCGCAGAGTAGATCGTTGCGGCGATGTCTTCTGCGTAGACCGGACGTTGCTGAGACCACCCTGGATCCTGGACGAAAGCTCCGTCCGGAGTCGTCTGTCCAAGAGCACGGCCACCCCGAACTCCGCCGCCCGCGATCAACGTCGAATGGACGAAATAATGATCGCGCCCCTGCTGGCCCGTGATGTTGCCGACAGTCCGGCCGAATTCACCTTTAACGACGATCAGGGTATCGTCCAGTTTCGTTCTGCCATTGCTGCCCGGAATGACGGACAGATCCGCGATCAGGTTCGCCAGAGCGAAATCGAGCTGGCGGGCCGAAGGATAGATCCCGGCATTCGGGGCATAGATGTTCTGATGATTGTCCCAGCCGCCAAGGGTGAGTTGAACGTAACGAGTGCCGAGATCGGCCCACAAAACATTCCTTGCGGTGAGGCATGCATTGCCGAATGCGCTGTTTCCATATTTCAACTGATCGGATGCGGCGAAGCGGAAAGCATTACTGACCGCCGGGTCGTACATCATGGTCTTGGCCGACGAGTAAAACGAGGCCATTTCGTCGACATCCGTACCATACGGTGACGGCGGATTCCGCAGAACGGCGTCCGACAATGTCAGCATATTGTAACGCGTGTTAAAGACCGCCTGTCCGTCCGGATTCGAGAGATTCGTCAGACCGTTCGCGCTCGGCGCGACATCGAAGGGAGCGTATTTCCCCGAAAAATAGCCCGGGCCTGCCAGACTGCCACCGCCATTGAGCGACAGGAATCCCGGCAGCTTTTGATTTGCAGTGCGCTGTTTATCCAGTTCGAGAGCGACCACGGAGCCGATGTTCGGTGCGATCTTGCCCGTGGCGCTGGTGGGATTACGAGCGATCTGGTTCCAGTTCTGGACCAGCGGGTGAACCAGCGCGGTGGACTGACCGCTCCGGATAATCGAGAAGTCATTCGCGAAAAACACACCAGCCAGGTTGTTCAACAGGCCGCCTGGCCAATCGATGCCGTTGATGGTCGTCGGCACGAAGTCTTTTGGGGTCCACGGTCCGACTTTCAGATCGAATGTATCGATCTGACTCGGAGCGCCCGCCAGGAGAATATAGATGACGTTTTTGGCGGTGCTGAGCAGGGTGGCGTTCGGATCGCTCGTAACGGTCCCGCTTTGCGCAAGCGCGTCCAGCGACGGCGAAGCGAAATATCCGGCCACTCCTGTCCCGGCAATCTTGAAGAACACTCGTCGGTCGATGATCGGTCCCATAGGCCTCAATAGTTAAAGATGAAATCCATCTTATTCAGCAGCACCCATTGCAGATTTTCGGCGGCTGCGCGCGTGCCCTGCTGCTGGAACATCGGCGTCAATAGCGCCACCTCATCACTGGAAGGCGGCCGAGAGAGCGTGTTCATAAACAATTGGCGAATGATCGTCGGCACATCTGCGTTTTGAGAAAGCAGGGTTTGAACCCGCGATCCCTGGTTGGCCTGATGGATGCGCGTGCTGACAAACGCATTGTTCATCAGGTTCAACCCTTGCAGTACCGATCCGTCCGAGCGCCGGGGGTTCGTATCCCGATCGCCACGGCCAAAAGAATTCAGAAATTGAACAACCGCGTTGTTCGAAAGCGGCTCTTTGGTGTCGGGAAACTGCATTGCCCACTGAACGGCTGGCAGGCTCGAACGGTTCAGCGTATACGACGGAATGATGCCGGTCGCCTGCGTAATCGCATCATGAATCTCTTCCGCGTCCAGACGCCGGACGTACCGGCGCGCGTAATAAGGAACGTAGTTCACATTCCAGGTGCCGGGATACGCCGCCGACAACTGATATGCGTTCGACTTTGCAATCAAACCCATCAAAGCGCGGAGATCGTAATGGTTCTGCTGGAACCACTGTGCCAGCGCATTCAACAGATCCGGATTTGTGGGTTGAATCGTCCACGGATCGGCCGGCGGATTAGACGGATCCAGACGCGCCAGGTCGAAGGTATTCGAGGGCGAAACGAACGCCTGAACCATGAACTTTTCCCAGACATAATTCACTGCGGCGCGCGAAAACTGGATGTCGCCGGTAATCTGGCGCGCGATGGACTGGCGGCGGCTCTCGCCGGTCAGGACCCCGCCGCTCGTGCCACTTGAGCTGGGGAAAGGATTTTTCGGAGCGACGACAGAAACGCCGTTGACGGGCTGGCGCGACACGCGATTTCCGGTTGTCGTGTTGAGCTGATACTCGCCGGCTGCCGCTTCCGTAACAATGTATTTGGCGATCGTCTGCGGCGTGGTGGCTACGACCTGGCGCTGCATGCGTGCGCGCGCGAAGTATGCAGACAGACCCCACATATTCTGCCGGGTCTCTTTTGAGCCCCAGAGATTAACCGTGTCCAGATGCCTGGCGCCGTCATGGCAAAGCAAGCAGTCGGCAACATTGATGCCAAGGAACATGGACGACAGATTCACAGACTGGCCATCGTAAGTATCCTGGGCGGGCCCCATCGAAATCGTATTGCCGACCGGCCAGTTGGCTTCTCCCTGAACAAAGCTGTCGCCGGTGGCGCCGATCAGCTCGCGCGCGATCTGATCGTAAGGCTTGTTGGCCGTGATCGAATCTTTGATGTACTGATAAAACGCATCGCGGCCCCCGAAGTCTCGATTGACTTGAGAGGACTGCGCGTTGTTTTTGAACAGATCGCCAAAGAACATCGTCCATCGGTCGACGAATTCCGGCGAACCGATCAATGCATCGACTTTCAGATCACGCTTGGAAGTATTCGTATCGTTAACGAACGTATCGACGTCAGTGGCTGACGGGATCCGTCCGGTCAGATCCAACGTGGCGCGACGGAGGAACTCCGCATCCGATGCCAGTGGCGCGGACTGAATGCCCGCACCGGCCATTCGGTTGAAGATGTAATCGTCGATGAAATTCTTGTGTTTGATCGTCGTTGCATCGACGGTTGCGGCATTGGCAAGCGGCTGGAAGCTGGAGGCGTATGCGGCAACCTGGACTGTGAGGTCCGATCGCGCCTTCTGCATACGCGCCGTGTTGATAAGGAACTCGTCCGGGTTCTGCAGGAAACTGCAGTCGCCCTGAGATGCTGAGAGCAGCATTCCGGACGCCAGAATCAGCAATAAAACCGAGACCCAGGTTAGGCGCATTTCCCTCCCACTCCTCATCTTTGGCTTCGACCGCCGGGCTCGCGCTTCGCGAAACTCCCGGTCCGTTATACACCTGTGACACGAGGGAGCAAATTCGGGTTTAACGATCCCCCGAAAGAATATCGCCCAGCGTGCCCAGCACCGAACCTTCTTCCCGGCCGCCACGGCCGGTTTGCGGCGCGGCCGCAACAATCCGGCGGGCTAAGCGGCTCAATGGTAACGACTGCAGCCAAACGTGCCCCGGACCCTTCAACGTGGCAAAGAACAGGCCTTCGCCGCCGAAAATCGCCGATTTGATGTTGCCAATATACTCGATATCGTAGTCCACCGTGGGTTGCAGTGCGACAAGACAACCGGTATCGACTCTGAGCAGTTCACCCGGGCCGAGCGTTCGTTCGATCAACATGCCGCCGGCGTGCACAAAAGCCCAGCCGTCCCCCTGCAAACGCTCCATGATGAAACCTTCGCCGCCGAAAAACCCAACGCCCAAGCGTTTCTGAAACGCGATGCCGACGCTGACGCCCTTTGCCGCCACCAGAAACGAATCCTTCTGCGTGATCAACTCACCGCCGACATCGGCGAGCCGGATCGGCACAATTTTGCCGGGCGTGGGCGCGGCAAACGAAACATGCTTCTTCCCTGCGCCGGAATTCGAAAAAACGGTCATGAATAAACCGGCACCCGTCAGTAGCCGTTTTCCGGCGCCCAACAGCACGTCAACGATGGTTGTTGGCTGCCGCGAACCGTCGCCAAAGATCGTTTCCATCGTGATGCCGTCTTCCATATAAAACATCGCACCGGCTTCTGCCACGGCGGCCTCACCCGGGTCGAGTTCCACCTCGACGAACTGCATGTCACTTCCGAATATTTTGTAGTCCACTTCGTACATTGAAGGCATAAATCTCCCCTCCCAGGGCTTGACACAAAAAAGCCGTGCGGTCCCAGACCACAGCTGTCCAGAGCGTGTCTGCAGTCCCGCCTAGCTTAGGCGGGGACTGGTCCCACCAGCGTCACAGCCAAACCATGCGTATATCGCGCAATTTCCGGTTGTGGTGGCAGACCGTCGCGACAGCAGGGGCGCTCTATGAGCACCCTGATTCCCCCTTTTGTGCAGAGCCTCTTTTCCGCGTCATCATATATGATCACCTCGTGACTTATGACGTTGTCGTCATCGGCGGGGGCGCAGCAGGTCTGATGTGCGCCATCGAGGCCGGAAAACGCGGACGTTCGGTTCTGGTTCTCGAACGCAACGACAGCGTCGGCAAGAAAATTCGCATCTCCGGCGGCGGCCGCTGCAATTTCACCAATATCTATACGGCGCCGGAGAATTTCATTTCAAGCAACCCCAACTTTCACAAGTCGGCGCTGTCGAGATACAGCCCCGAGGATTTCATCGCTATGGTCCGCCGTCATCGGATTACCTATCACGAGAAGAAACTGGGCCAGCTCTTTTGTGACGGTAGTTCTCAGCAAGTCATCCAGATGCTTTTGAAGGAGGGTGAAGCCGGCGGCCTTTCCATTCGCACCAGCTGCAATGTGACCAGGGTTCATAAGGACGATCGATTCCGGATCGAGACAAACGCAGGCGAATTCGACTGCCAATCGTTGGTGATTGCCACGGGAGGGTTGTCGATTCCTAAAATCGGCGCGACGGATTTGGGCTACAGAATCGCGCGGCAGTTCGGAATGGCGATCCGTGAGACCCGGCCGGCACTTGTCCCCCTGACGATCGGCGGAGACGAAGGCAGGACTTTGCGGGAACTAAGCGGCGTTTCGCTCGAAGCGGACGTGTCTTGCGGCCGCGCCTCGTTTCACGAGAATGTCCTTTTTACGCATCGCGGCCTGAGCGGACCAGCCATTCTGCAGATCTCGTCCTTCTGGAAGCCCGGCGACGCGATAATCATCGAACCAAAGCAGCACCCCCGGCGATTCCTGCAGAAATGGCGCGAGCTTTACGGCACAGCACCATTGGATAAGTGGACTGTCGTTCCCTCAGGAACCGAAGGCTACACGAAAGCAGAGGTCACGGCCGGTGGCGTCGACACGACCGCTCTCTCATCCAAAACCATGGAGGCGAACCGAGTTCCCGGCCTATACTTCGTGGGAGAAGTCGTCGACATCACTGGACATCTGGGTGGTTTCAATTTTCAATGGGCCTGGGCATCCGGGTTTATCGCGGGACAATGCGCATGAAAAAAACAAAGTCGAACCAGACGTCCGACCCGCTGAAGGAACAGCTCGTCAGCTTCCTGCGGGGAGGACACGCCCACATTACATTCGAGGAGGCGATCGAGCGGCTTCCGCCGAAGCTGAGAGGCGTCAAACCCGAAGGTGCCGAGCATACGGCGTGGCAATTGCTCGAACATATGCGGATTGCTCAATGGGACATTGTGGAATTCAGCCGCAGCGCAAAGCATGTTTCGCCGGAATGGCCGGAAGGTTACTGGCCGAAAACCGACAAGCCGCCAGGCGACGCGGCGTGGAAGAAGAGCGTCGCGGCAGTCAAGAGCGACCGTGAAACCATGATCAAACTCGTTGCCGATCCTGACACGGATCTCTATGCCAAAATCCCGCACGGCACCGGCCAGAACGTCCTGCGTGAAGCCCTGCTCGTCGCGGATCACAACTCATATCACCTTGGACAGTTGGTTTTACTGCAGCGGCTGCTGGGTGCATGGAAGCACTGATGCCTGACGAATATTTTCTTGTTTTTGCCAATTCCGATTACACGTTGGACCTATCGCGATTTTTACGAACCGAATCGACCGACGGCTGGCATTTCTTTCAAGGCCGGCAAAACATCGGGACAATGTTGACGATCAAGAGTGGAGACATGCACTACGTGCACGCATCTTTCACGAGGGACCTGGATGGAGAGAAGATTACGAATTACATCCGCTCCCTGCTCTGGTCTTTAAATGTGCATAACGCGCTTGTCACCGTGCATAGCGGGAAACAAGTCGCGTCGTTTGATTACGAAATCTAGAAGAAAAGAATAAGCCACGAATTTAACGAATTAAACGAAGGAATTCTTTGTTCGTTCAATTCGTTAAATTCGTGGCTTATTTTTCCTAACCCATCATCCGGGTGTTCGTATAGATCATGTCCGGCTCTTTATCTTTTTTGCCGAACATGGTCCGGATTCCACGTTCTATGCCGCGATAGAGTGCGCCGAGCTCAACGATGGGGTCGAGAAGATCGTGTTCCATGACAACGGCGGTGCTTTTCACGTTGTCCACGGTCTTGTGGACGTTGGTTGCAACATCGCCGCTCTTGCCCTGAATCTCGCGCACTCGATTTTGAAAACGTTCTTCAGCCTCGTGGTAGGCCCGCTCGCCTTCTTCGATTCCCTGCCTGGCTTTTTGCAGGACGCTATGCACCTGGTTCGTGACCATTCGCGTTTTGGATTCGACGAACGTCCGAGCCTCGTCCAGGTTACCGGCCAGTTCATCCGGGTGCGTGATCGAATGACGGATCTTCCGCCCGGATTCGGTCACGAACAAATAGCCTATGACCCCACCAATCGCTGACCCTGCAATCACATACGGCCAGACATTTGAACTACTTGTTTTCATGTCCATATCTGTCTCCATAATTCCCCTCACTTAACTTTTGACGACAAACCTCATCGTTTGTTGCCCTGAAGGACCTTCTTGCGCAAACGGATCGTCTGCGGCGTGATTTCCACGTACTCGTCCTCACGGATAAATTCGATGGCCTGTTCCAGGTTGAGAATGCGAGGGGGAACAAGACGAATCGCCTCATCAGCGGTCGAGGAGCGCATATTCGTCAGTTTCTTTTCTTTCACGATATTAACGTCGAGGTCCACGGACCTGGCGTTTTCACCCACGATCATTCCTTCGTAAACTTCAGTGCCAGGACTCAGAAAGATTTCGCCACGCTCTTGAAGATTCCATATCGCGTATGCGGTTGTCTTGCCCGATCGATCCGCCACAAGGGAACCGGTAGGCCTCATCGGGATCTCTCCCTGCCACTCGATGTAGCCGTGGAAGAGCGAATTCATGATTGCCGTCCCACGCGTGTCCGTCAGGATCTCGCTGCGCAACCCGATCAGACCGCGAGTCGGAACATGAAACTCCAGCCGGACTCTGCCGGATCCATGGTTGACCATCTTCACCATCTTCCCTTTACGGCTTCCGAGCTTCTCAATGACAACTCCAAGAAAAGCCTCGGGGCAATCGATGATCAGCATCTCGACCGGTTCATGAAGGCGGCCGTCGATGGACTTCGTCAGGATCTCGGGTTTGCCGACCGTTAACTCATATCCCTCCCGGCGCATCGTTTCAATCAAGATTGCCAGCTGGAGTTCACCCCGGCCCATCACTCGAAAAGCGTCAGGGCCGCCGGCTTCCTCAACTCGAATCGAGACATTAGTAAGCAGCTCTTTATCCAAACGCTCGCGCAGGTTGCGCGATGTGACGTATTGACCTTCGCGGCCGGCAAACGGCGAGGTGTTGATGGAAAAAACCATCGCGATCGTCGGTTCATCGATCTGGATGTGCGGCAGCGGCGCCGGATTTTCCGGATCGGTCAGCGTTTCGCCAATACTGATGCCTTCGACGCCGGCGATGGCGAGGATGTCTCCGGGACGGCCAATCGTTTCATCGACCCGTTTGAGGCCTTCGAAGGAATACACCTTGGTGATCTTGGTTTTCTGCACCGCTCCTCCGAGCTTCACGATTCCGACTTCATCGCCCAGATGCAGCGTGCCATTGAACACTCGCGCGATCGCCAGGCGGCCCAGATAGTCGCTGTAGTCGAGATTGGCCACGAGAATCTGCAACGTGCCCCCGGCATCGCCCGGCGGTTCGGGAATATGCTTGACGATGGCTTCGAACAGAGGGCGCAGATCGCTGCCGGCACCATCTTCCATCGATGTCTGTGCGATACCGGCGCGGGCATTCGTGTAGATCACCGGAAAATCGAGTTGTTCTTCCGTGGCATCGAGATCGATGAATAAGTCGAACAGCTCGTTCATGACCTCCTGAATGCGCGCGTCCGGCCGGTCAATCTTATTGATGACGACGATCGCCGGAAGCTTCGCTTCCAAAGCTTTCATAAGGACGTAACGGGTCTGAGGAAGCGGGCCTTCGCTGGCGTCCACGAGGAGCACAACACCGTCGACCATTTTCAGCGCTCGCTCGACTTCACCACCGAAATCGCTGTGGCCCGGCGTGTCGACGATATTGATTTTTACGCCGTGGTAGCGGATTCCCGTCGTTTTCGCGAGAATCGTGATCCCACGCTCCCGCTCGAGATCATTGGAATCGAGTACCCGCTCGACGAGCTCTTCGTTGGCTCTGAAAATGCCGCTCTGGCGCAACATTGCGTCGACGAGAGTCGTCTTGCCGTGGTCCACGTGAGCGATGATTGCTATGTTTCGGATCTTGTCATTAGGCATAACCATCCATAATAAGCCAGGGATGGAACGGGATTGAACGGATTCACGTTAATTCCTGGTTAAATCCGTTCAATCCGCCGGTTATTCCAATTAAAATTCAACTATGGCGCGCATTTCATTGCTTCTGGCCTTGTTGTTCGTCCAGGCAAGACCGCAGGAAAAGGCGTCGGTTTCCGGCATCATCCTGAAAATGGGAACGGGCGAACCTCTTTCCAAAGCGGTCGTCACCATCAGCGCGGTTAACGGCGGAAGAAACCAATCGTTTACCGCCACCACGGCAACAGGCGGCCAGTTCAGCTTTCAAAATCTCGATCCCGGGCAGTACCGCTTATCGGTGACTCGCAGCGGATTCGTCCGCATGGAATACGGCGCCCGCTCACCGAACCGTCCGGGGCTGCCGTTAACGCTCAGTCCCGGGCAAAGACTCACCGATATTGTCGTGCAGATCATGCCTGCCGGCACCATTTCCGGCCGGGTCTTCGATCGTGACGGCGAACCTATGGCCAATGTCAATGTCGAGGCGCTCAAGTACTCCTATCAGGAAGGTCAGCGGGTTCTCAATGTGGTACAGACGGCGCGCACGAACGATCTCGGCGAATACCGTCTGTTCTGGCTCCAGCCGGGCGATTACTTCGTCAGCGCCACACCGCCCGAAGGGCAGCGGGGCGGGCTGACGAATCCGTCGGCGGTCGCCGGCCCGGGCATCGGCGGAGCCGTTGGCGACGGTGGTGGAAATCGAGGCGGCGGCCGTGGCAGAGGAGGCGGCGGCCCCGCACTGCCCCCTGCTGCACCAGCGACGAAAGACGACCAACCCAGCGAAGGCTACATTCCTGTGTACTACCCCGGCACCCTCGATGCCCAATCTGCCGCACCGATCAGTCTTGCCGCTGGCATCGTGTTCAATGGCGTGGACCTCACCGTCGCTGCAGTCCGCACGCTGCGCATTCAAGGACAGGTCATCAACGGGGCCACCGGACAGCCGGCACGCAACGCCAACATCAACCTTGTAGCGGTGCAGCGCTTATCGAATGGCCGGCGCGGCGGTATCCGCAATTCGGGCAACCTTCGCAGCCGGAACATCGACGACCAGGGAAATTTCGAGATTCGTGGTGTCGTGCCAGGGTCGTACGAACTGGCAGGCAATCTGAACGATCGCAACAATCGAATGACAGCGAGCCTGCCTCTGGAAGTCGGAAATGCCGACGTCCGGAATGTATCGCTCATCATCATGCCGGGTTTCA
The DNA here is from genome assembly GCA_963738025.1 of uncultured Acidobacteriota bacterium. Classification (GTDB taxonomy): domain Bacteria; phylum Acidobacteriota; class Terriglobia; order 20CM-2-55-15; family 20CM-2-55-15; genus 20CM-2-55-15. Next base: position 751,623 of record CAVTWA010000011.1, read on the forward strand.
CTTTGACCGGGCGAGCAAGCATCGAGGGACAGCAATCGGGATCCGGCAATCAGGACTTGCCGAAAATACGGGTCATGCTGCGCCCCGACTCTGCCGCGCAAATCGCAGGAGCAGCGCCCGCCGCCCCCGTACAGGCCGACGGGACATTCACGCTTCAACAAGTCGGCCGCGACGACTACCGCCTCACCGTGAGCGGGATGCCGAGAAACGCCTACGTCAAAACCGCCCGCTATGGCGCCACCGATGTCCTGAATGAAGGCCTGCGCCTCGACCGTCAACCGACAGGACCGCTCGAGATCGTTGTCAGTGCGAAGACCGGAATAGCAGACGGAACAGTACAGAATGACAGGCAGGAAGCGTCCGCAAATGTCACGGTGGTATTGACTCCAGATTTCCGCCTGCGCAATCGTCTGGATCTCTACCGGACGACTTCCACCGACGCCGCCGGCCATTTCCATATTGAAGGTGTCCCACCGGGAGATTACCGGGCTTTTGCCTGGGAGGACGTCGAAACGGGCGCCTGGCAGGATCCCGACTTCATCCGTACTTTTGAAAATCGCGGCAGACCCGTTCGGATAGACGAAGACAGCACGTCCAGTCTCGAGTTGAGGGTAATCCCGCCACAGGTGTAGCTCTGAGACGATTGACGAGATGTGCTAAGGAACGCGCACTCCCACGTAACTCAGGGCAGTAACATACTTGCCGCAGGAACTGGTGGTTGTCTAATTTTCGTTGACTGTTGTACGACGATAAATGGACTTGTTACGATGATAAATGGGTATCCGGCCGTATATCAGTGCAACAAGTGCATTTATCGTCGTACAACAGTCAACGGACATCGGACAGCGAACCCGCTCACTGCGTCTGAAGACTGCGAAGACCAAGCCTAATCCATCCGTCTAAATTATTTAAGGTGAGGTGAAGGTATGTCGCTCTCCAGGCGCTCTGTCATCAGGATTGGCGGTATGGCCCTGATCGGCGTCTGGGGCGGAAGAGAAAGCTCCGTAATTGCTGGCCAGCAGCCGGGAAATCCCCCGGCCGGCAAGCCTCTCATCCTTGCTCCTGAGAATGCCGACATTGCTGCCATCGCCCGGGCCGAAAATCTCTTCTGGTGCGACGTCATGATGGAGCATGCCGCATTCTTCGCGCTGTTGATGCCGGGCGCGGACCTCGCCGTACAGCGAGCCCAGGCGGAGAATTACCAGCGCACATTTCAGGCCCAGCACGACCGTGCCAGGTCTGCACCGATGGACCACAACAATTACGCCGCTTTCAATCGCTCGACCGCGGAGCTGATCAAGCCGTTTATCGACTACAAACGGCGCATGCTGGAGGCCCAGGCGTCCGGTAAGATGCGGTCGCTCGTGTTTCCTCTCTTCTTCGCGCACACCGCCCATGAAGCGGAAAGAGCCATCGGGCGACTGCAAAAGCTCGCGGCCGGAGATCCGACGGTCAACTATTCGGAAACGGTGGACTTCTGGTCGACGGGAATGAGTGAACACAGCGAGTTCATTGCGCATCTCCTCGATCCCCAGGAGCAAGACCTCATCAGCCAGGCACTGGATTCGAGCGCCGTTTTCAAAGGGTTCAATCAGAGTAATAAGGAGCGTGCTTTGTCGCCTGGCGAAGTCGTGCTCGCCACAGAAGAATTCGTCGATTTCGAGACGACCATTGAAAATGGCGTACAGCCGGCCGGATCAAAAGCATCATCCCTCCCGCTCTGGCCGATCACATGCGCCGCGAAACGCTGAAATTTGTCGATGAATTGAAGCGAACGACTCTGAAGACATAGAAGAATAAGCCACGAATTGAACGAATTGAACGAACAAAGAATTCGTTCGTTTAATTCGTTCAATTCGTGACTTATCCCTACCTGATTTTCTCCAGCACCGCGTCGCCGACTTCACGGGTCCCCAGGTTCCCGCCGGCGTCCTGCGTGGTCTTTCCTTCGTTCACACAGGCAATCACGGCCTTCTCGACGACAGCCGCGGCTTCGTTCAGCCCAAGATGTTCCAGCATCATTGCCGCCGTCAGAATCGAGCCCATCGGATTCGCCAGATTCTTACCCGCGAGCGGCGGCGAGGACCCGTGCACCGGTTCGAAGAGCGATACATTTCCGGGATTGATGTTGCCCGAAGCGGCCATTCCGAGACCGCCTTGCAGCGCCGCAGCCAGATCGGTGACGATGTCGCCGAACATGTTATTCGTCACGATCACCTGAAAGTCTTTCGGCTGACGGACCATCAACAGGCACAAAGCATCGATATAGAGGTGACTGGTCTGGACGCCGGAATACTTAGCGGCCGTTTCCTTGAAGCAACGCTGCCATAAATCGCCGGCATATCCCATGACGTTCGATTTATCGCTCATGCAGACTCTGGTCTTTCCATGCTGCTTCGCGTACTGGAAGGCGTAGTCGATAATCCGGCCTACTCCCTTGCGCGTGTGCACTTCAACCTGTGTGGCTACTTCGTCCGCGGTTCCCTTTTTGAACACGCCGCCGGAGTTCACATAAGCCCCTTCGGTGTTCTCGCGCACGACCGTGAAATTCACGTCGTCCACACCGACGTTCTTGAGCGGGCAAAGCTTTTCGTGAAACAAACGCACCGGCCGGACGTTCGCGTAAAGATCCAGGCCGAAACGGAGCGCGAGAAGGATCTCGGCCGCATGCTTTTGATCGGGCACTCGCGGGTCCCCGACAGCGCCAAACAGGATGGCGTCGAAATCCTTGCGGAACATTTCACAGGCCCCCACAGGCAGCGTGACGCCTTCGCGCAGATATTTCTCCGCGCCCCAGTCGAGTTCGACGAATTCCAACGCTGCGCCGAAAACTTCATTGACGCGCCGCAGCACGCGCATGGATTCACGTGTGACATCGATACCGATGCCATCACCGGGTATAACAGCGATTCTTTTCATAGATGCTTTCGCAGAACTCCCTTATGACCTCATTAGCGCATTATATTCACTTACCAGCGCCTGCAAGTGCGACTCCTCGTCCTTGGCGAAGTTCATGAAGATCTTGCGCCCGTTCTCGTCCGAGATCTGATTGGCGAAGTCGGTGAAAAACTGATGCGAGCGGCGCTCCAGATTCATCGCGATGTTGAGCGCGTCGATTTCGCTCGTCCCGTCTTTGACCTCGATTTTCAAGAGCTCCTTCTGCGGAAAAATTTCTTCCACAATCTTCCGGCTGAGAGGCAGATGCGCCGGTTCCCGCCGGAGCCATTCATTTTTCTCGAGGAGCGACTGGTGTTCAGCCTGAAGTCTTCGCAGGTGATCGGATTCCTCGGCGGCGAGCCGTTGGAACATCAGCCGGCCGCTGTCGTTTTTCGTCTTCCGCGACGCATTCGTGTAGAACGTCAGGCCGCGCCTTTCGATAGCGAGCGTCAATTCGAGCGCATCACGGACGACAGCCGTCTGGAGGCGTTGTTCGGCGTTCAGACTCGCGGTTTTACGCTGTTTGCGCAGGCATGTCTTGCAAATGCCGAAGACGGCGTACCTGCTGTAGCGCTCCTCGAAATCGTTGGCTTCGGTAGTGCGGCGGATGAGCGTTTCGATTTTGCGTGACGGAAACTCCACAGTCGAACCGCAGGAATTACAGATGAAATGCAGATGGTTAGGCTGCCGGACAACCGGTTCATATCGTGTCATCCCGTGCAGTTTGGACTGTCGGATGAAACCCGACTGCAGTAACAGCTTGATCGTGCGATAAATCGTCGCAAGACCAATCCGGTGCCCCTGTTTCAACAGGTTATCGCGGATCTCCTCGACAGACGGGTGTCCCTTCGACTCCAGAAGCGAGCCCCAGATCATGGCGCGCTGGGAAGTCTTCTTGAGCTTCTTCTCCGTCAGGAGTTTTTGTAGTTCTTTGCGCTGTTTCATCGCCGCGATTATACGTTATAGTTAACGGATGAAGATCAGAGCCCTCACTCTCGGTCTGGCTTTTGTACTGCTCGGATGTGCCGGACTGAATGGATGCAGCAGCAACTCCAAACAACCGGCACTCGCGCCAGCAAAAGGCGCACCCGACTTCGAGCTCGAAAATATGCGCGGCGGGAAAACCAAATCTGCCGATCTCAAAGGCAAAGTCACGGTCGTCGATTTGTGGGCCACGTGGTGCGAACCATGTAAAGCCGAGATTCCCCATTTCAACAAACTCGCCGACGATTATCAAGGCAAGGACGTACAGGTGCTGGGGGTCGCGATTGAGTCGCCGCATAACGACATCGCTCCAACGATGAAAAGCCTCGGCATCAAGTACATGGTTCTTGCCGGCGACGATGCCGTCGTTGACGGCTTCGGCGGCGTGATTGGCTATCCCACGACGTATATCGTCACCAAAGACTGGAAGATCTATAAGAAGTACCTTGGCGCCTTGCCCGACAAAGAGGCCCGCATCCGAAAAGACATCGAAAAACTTCTGGCCAACGACGGCGCCGATTGATTGACTGATTGACCTTCGAGTATAGCTTCCGAAAGTTCCTGGACGACTTTGCCCGTTTCGAGAGCACGGACGACCTGGAATCGTTTCCTCTTTACCAGAAAACAAAGCCGGAAATCGAACGTGTTCTGAACCATGTCTGGCAGGAAGACTTTGCCGCGCCGTCTGAGCGGACGGCAGGTGAGCCGATTCGCGCCGTAGCCTGGAACATCGAACGCGGCATCTGTCTCGATCCCATCATCCAGTTGCTCCAGCAACACCCGATGCTCGCCGGCGCCGATCTGCTGCTGCTCTCCGAACTGGACTGGGGCATGGCCCGTACAGCCAACCGGTTCGTGGCTCGTGAGATCGCTGCGGCGCTGCAGATGAACTACGCCTTCGCCCCGTGCTACATCGCATTGTCAAAGGGAGCCGGTATCGAAAAACAGGCAGGCGGCGACAATGCGGAATCGCTGCATGGCAATGCCCTGCTCAGCCGGTTTCCCATGCACGGCGTTCATTCTCTCGCCCTGCCGAACGGCAAAGACAAAATGAAAGGCGCAGAAAAGCGGCTGGGTTCGCAGCGCGCCGTCATCGCCGATATCGAGCATCCGCTCGGTCCATTTCGTGCGGTGTCCCTTCATCTCGATGCTCATTCGTCCCAGCGTCACCGCTGTACGCAATTCGCGATACTGCTGGACCACCTCGAACAGCTTCAACCGCGATTACCGGTCCTCATCGGCGGCGACTGGAATACCACGACGCATGACGCAAGCCGCGCGCTTTACTCGATTCTCGGGTATATCCGCCGCGTGCTGATGGGCGTCCGGCACGTCGTTGCCCATCACTATCCGTATCCGGAGCGCTGGTTCGAAAGACGTCTGTTCGCGGAAATCGAGCGCCGCGGTTATCGCTATCGCGACATCAATACTCCGGGAGAATGCACACTGCATTACAACGTCGCCGACCTGGCCGCCAATCTGAATATGGGCGAATGGGTTCCGCACTGGTGTTTCTGGTTTATCAACTGGGCACTCGGTCGAACCGGCGGCTCCTGCTCGATGAAGCTGGACTGGTTTGCAGCCCGAGGATTGCAGGCGTTGGCGCCGGCAGTTGGAATACCGGGTCTGGTATCCGCGGGGAAGCCCGTCTCCGATCATGATCCGATCGTGGTGTCGGTGGTTCTGGAAAACCTAAAGCGCGATATTCACGGAAAACAGCAGGAACTTCGAGAAGAACTCTCCAAATAACAGGGCCACCACGGCCAGGTATAAGAGTCCTGTTGCCGCCTGCGTGTGGCGGATCTTCAACGTGCTCCAGATCATCGCGGCCAGGACAATCGGTACCAGAACGCCGAAAATCAGCCGCGGCCAGAAGAAGATCCCCTGCTCGACCATCAATTCCCTCAAGACGGCGGCCAGAGGAACTCGCTTTTCGACCTGAAGCACGACAAGCGATACGAGAATCGTCACAACGCGGATACCGATCGCTCCCATCAATACTTTCGTCAGGCGTTTGAGTGGATCGATTGAGAGTCCCGGGATGACCAGATACCAGTGGCCGAAAACCATGGTCAGCATCACGGAACCCAGCAGCGCGGTCGCCGCCATGTGGTTGACCAGCAGAATCCACTTTTCCCAACCGCCAAGCGCCATCAACTGCGTGAACGCCAGCGAATCGGTGGCCACCGAAATCAGGCCTGTCACTGTCGCGCTAATGAGAAGAATCGATGCCGCCGTGAATTTGTCGATGTCCACCACCCGGTTGTAGATCGCCGTCAGGATCGCCGAGGCTAAAAGAAACACCACCGGCAGCTGGCTTTGCCGCACCGGCGAGGGAAACAGAAAATTGAAGCCCAGGATGACGCCCAGCAGAATCGCTGCCGTCAGACTGGCAAACTTGAAAAAGCTGTTACCGATGCTGCGGGGTGAAATGAATAAAAGGGTCAGCATCATACCGACGCCGAGCTGGGAAAATAAGAAAAAGAATGTGGAACTGATCATCAGAGTTAATGGACAGTGGGTGGCTGTGCGTCCTTGTGTCTTTTCATTCGAATCCGATATATGCGGCCGCAGCCGTCTGGACCCGGTCCCGCCGGTCCCAGACATCACGGTCGATCAGCACATAGAACTTCCATAGTCCCTTGTGCTTGTCCTTCAGTATACGAATTTCTTCATTGTTACTTCCGGACAAAGGCGAAATCTGGCCCCGCTCCAGCCGTGCCGGAACTTCGGCCTCGGACAACGACATGCCGAACGACGGGCAATAAATAATGATTTCATGCGGTTGAATGCCCGATGCCCGGGCGATCGTTTTCTCAGCCGCTTCCCTGGCCTCGACATCGTTATGAAACCGGTTGACGATGTCCTGACGGCGCTTTTCGCCGATCTCGGTCGTGAGCACGAAACAGGCTCGATAAAGTTGCCGGGCATCCAGCCGATTCAGCAGATGCGAGACGGTTGCATTTCGCGTATAGAGCTCGCGCAGGGTCCAGATCAACGTTTCATCTTTCAGGGTTCGAAGTTCTTCAACAGTCATTCCTTCCCGGAGCGCCAGCTCGACAGCCTTCGAGATCATGGAACCGGAGGCGATTTTGGTATGGTGAAAGTAGACCCGTTCCGAGAGTGTGTAGCGGATTCGAAGCAGGTTCACCAGCTCGGATAACGTGTCCAGCCGTATGGTCCCGTTTTTCTCCACGTTCACCACCAGGCGATTGCTGTCGATGATGAAGGATTCGAAAATCCGCGGGTCGTAGTATTGCGACAGCCCGCAGAAATACGTGTCGCGGCGCAGGTAGTCGAGGAGATCCGCGCTGATCGCGCCGCCGACGATGTCGGATGCATAGGTCTCGTTGCCTTTGATGACGTCGATCACGGCGTCCTGCAGGCCTTCGCGCTTCAGAATGCGTCCCACCGCGGAACGCCGGTAGAAGTAATCGACCCGCTCTTCGTCCTTGTCGTGTCTGGGAAGAACCCGCCGCTCATCTTCCAGAGTGTGACCAAACGGAATGTGCGTCAGGTCATGCAGCAATGCCGATACTCGAATGACATTCTCGTCATCGGCGGACACCACCGCCGTACGGCGGACAGCGTTCAGTATCCGATGGGCCATCCAGGAGGTGCCGAGGGAATGCTCGAAACGCGTATGAACTGCCGACGGAAAGACCAGGTAAGCCGTGCCGAGTTGTTTGATGCCCCGCAGCCGCTGGAATTCCGGGGTGTCCATCAATTCGATTTCAAGCGAAGTGACTTCGATGTCCCCGTGAACCGCATCGCGGATCAGTTTCTTTTTAGCCATGCAAGGTTTAGGATCTTATAAGAAGCGATGGCAATCCATTCTATTTCCCACACATTCTTTGATATCGAACTCGAGCAGATCAGCTCACCTGACGAAAGTCATCTCGTCAAAATCCTTTCGGTGGACGGGCGGCGTTTCACCTACGAACTTCGGGCGCCTCTGACCGAAGAAGCAGTTAACTATATTAAAAGCCTGTTGGATGCAGTCGTATTTAATGACGTTGTGATCGAATCGGCTAATGGAGAATTCGAGGTTCGGGAACCGACAACGCGATTAAAAAAGCATTCTTGACCGGCCCTGTCGCTAAAATGAGATTATGAAGAAACGCATCTGGGATTCGGTAAAAAGCTTCGGTTCGACGATCGTCTTCGTCTGGGTGTTTACTCACAGCGTCGCACAGGCGACCGTCGTTCCCACGGAATCGATGACTCCGACGATTCTCGTCGGCGACCATTTCTTTCTCGATAAGCTCGCATTTCCGGCAAACTATCCCGAAGCTGTTCAGAAATACCTCCCGGCCCGGACCATCCGTCGCGGTGAGATCATGGCCCTCTGGTCCCCGGAGACTCCCGATATGCGGCTGGTAAAACGAGTCATCGGTCTGCCGGGCGAGACACTGGAAATCCGCCATCGCGACGTATACATCAATGGCCAGAAGCTGGACGAACCGTATGCGGTCCATAACGACCCGGCTCAATTCGATCGCCGGGACAACTTCGGCCCGATCATGCTGGGCCCGGACCAATTCTTCATGATGGGCGACAACCGCGACAACAGCTACGACAGCCGTTTCTGGGGTCCCGCCTCTCGTCAGAGCTTCATCGGCAAACCGCTGTTCATCTACTGGTCCTATGACGACGATCCGTACACGCATCAGTTGACCGCGACGGAATGGGTCGAACACTCCGCTTCCGTCGCCGCCCACTTCCTGACGCGTACCCGATGGCTGCGCACTGGCACCGTCCTCCGGTAGGCCCCGGACTTGACGATTGCCCCAGCGCTTTCATCGCCGGCCTCAAATCACAGTGCGTCGCTGGCTATAGGACTCTCTGTTTCTCGGAGCTCTAGCCCGGATCTCTCATGAACATAGGTGGGTGTTGGATAAGCCACTTCGGGGCAAAACTCGTTAAAAATTCAGGCTAGGCGTGCGAAAGCCTACCCCTCAGCTCCAAAGTAGAACGCATTGTAGTTTTTCAATTTAACAACCGAAGGTGCCGGCTTGAGTCGGGATCTCAAGTCTCAAATGCGGAATTTACAAGGAAGTCGATGTACTTGAAACCGGCAAATTCAAGCGGCAGTCGTCGGCTTGTCCCTTTCAGTTTCAGATGGAGCAGGTTCGCACTCGAATTTCTGCCAGGTGGATCTAAGGCCATTGTATGCACGAACCTTCCGCTTTCGATTGATTGTGAGCACCGCGCTATAACTGCACTGCATCCGGGCGGCTATCTCCGAAATCGTCATCTCAGTTTCTGAAAGTAATAACTCGATTCGTCGAATCTCTTCTTCACTGAAATATCGTCCCTGCACTGCCATCGTCTCTCCGATTCAGGAATTTTAAATATGTCCATCCGACCCACCCATGCACTGCAGAGTATGGGATCGGACATCGACAAGCTTGCCAGGGGATGTTGTCGAAACTGTTACCTGCTTTTGAAGAAATGATTAAATCTAGTTAGAGCGCGCCTCATCCCAGCGTCCGCACACTCGGTTACAACAGAACGTTAATCATGGTACATATGATCATAAGTCAACGACCCGTCATTTCTGGCGCAAAGCGAAACGTGTCTTCCAGAATCGAGCACCACACACGCGACAGCGGAACGGCAAGATAAACCAGGACAAAGACTTTTCTAAATGCCTCCGATGGGAGCCTCGAGTGTCGATCGCCCCACATTTACGGCACGGCGGGTGAAGTATTATTGGTCTTGTGACGCCGTCGGTGTCGGATACGGATCGAAGCGGGACCGCTTTTACCGCTTGTTTCAAGCCCATATGTGACCACTTGAGGTGGCAACACGAATTCCAAAGCTGATGTCAACTCTACCAAGCGGTTGCGATGCGTCCTATTCATGTCGGAACGGGGAAAGTGGAATTTTTACCGTACTGTGCCAGTATTTCACCTATGGTTGAACGCTGATGTCGTCGCTCGGCGATGCCGGTTCGCGATACGCCAACTCACTCGCCCGTATAAACAACAATGTGGTTATTCCTGGCCCAAAATCAGGTTTTAATTTAATACCCCGCGCGATCGCTAAGCGCGAGAACGAAGTACTTCAACCCCCGCCCGGACGAAATGTTTTGGTGCCGGCCTTCCCAGCCCAGTCTTACGCAAATGCGCTGGAATCTTTCGTCATGAATTCGAGCAACAGCCAGAAGACGACGACGTTGACCACTGGCGCCTTACTTCTATTGATGGGTCTAAGGCCGCAGAAATGACAGCCGTTATGCGGACCTTTCTGTAGAATATAAGCGCGAAGCCGTTGCTGGCCTGCCTCAGTTTGAAGAAGCCGCTACAGAGCAGAGTTACAACAAATTCCGGAAGAAACGAATTCGACAACTGTGGTAGCCTTTGCTAGGTAGTTGATTTAATTCCCTTTTTGGGACGTCGTCCAACGGTAGGACAGCAGACTCTGGATCTGCTTATCGGGGTTCGAATCCCTGCGTCCCAGTTATAGAAAACAAAGAATTTGCCGCAGAGAAGGAAACCGGCACGGTCGCAGAATTCGCGTCGTTGCCAGTTTGTTGCCTGTTTGCCAAAAGTTCTGCCGCTTCCGCCTTCTGAACCTCCAGAACTTTCTTCGCCGCATGATTTGGCGAAAAATGCGAGTAACGCATGGTCGTTTCAATATCTCGGTGACCCAGAAGCCCCTGTACGGTTCGGATGTCCATCCCGTGCAGGACCCATTGCGTTGCCCGAAAGTGACGCAAGTCATGGAATCCTACCCAGGGCAGCTTCGCGTCCTTCCGCCCTTGGTATAACGGCCGGCGGGGCGCTTTGACCACCCCGCGAGTTTCCACGTTCACAAAGACGAACGGGACGCGAATGATTCGGGGTAGCGATTCGAAAAGTTGAATCGCATAATCCGTCAGTGGAATTTCCCGCGTTTTGTAATTCTTCGACGCTTGTACGGTCAGGTTCCGGTGCGGGATGCTGATGTGTTCCCATTTCAGCCGGAGCCTGTCCCTGGCGAATTACACAATGCCAGCAATTCCAGCCCATTTTGTGATATGCCAGGGAACAGGTGGCGGAGGCACTGTCGAGGGTTGTACCAGACCGCTGTCGCCGCATGATTCATGAATTCGCCATGCATGATGGTATCGGTCGGTACTCTGGCATCAGTCGGGGCGACCAGCGGCGTTCGATGATGGAGGACGAACGGTAGGGTAGCCCGCGGGAACCTTGGGATTACTTGTGAACCCCTGGTCATCGCATTCTGTAGGGCGGCAGCAAGCTTCGAAGGACGACCGCCGGCATGGACTGAAGCCACTCAGGTCGTCTTCGAAACTGACCACGTTTTAATTTAGCCCAGGAAGTCGCATTGGTAAATCACCGCTGGCGCGATTCTATCCATCATCCTTACTCTGTCGCTCAGGTGTGAAAGCGAATCCGATCCGTCTGGACGGAGGCACGGGCTCAGGCGCCATTAGTTCGCGGATCGCTTCGAATACGGCACGAAATTGCTCATCATATTTTTGTTCCAATTCATTAAGGCGGCGAGCGAGGTCTGCATGCGTGGGAAGCATCGCTCGCAGGCGCACGAACGCTCTCATAATCGCAATGTTCACTTCTATAGCGCGTTCGCTGTTGAGAACACTGGATAACATCGACACACCCTGCTCGGTGAAGGCGAATGGTGGTGTGCGCCGGCCACCGCGGCCTTTTGCTCTTGCATTTTGCAATAGCAAAGATTGCGTCTCTTCGCGACTCAGCTGAAACATGAAATCTTCCGCAAAGCGCTTCAGGTTCCGGCGGACCGCGAGATTCAGATTGCCGGTCGTGACACCGTAAAGCTCGGCCAGGTCCGCGTCCAGCATGACCTTGTGCTCAAAGATCAGGTAGATTTTCTGTTCGATTAGCTCACGTGGTACGGATGGGGGAAGGGTCTTTGGCATCGAGAAAGTTCTACATCATTTCTACATCATTAAGAGATGGTTCGATGCAAGACCGCGAAGATTCTGTGGAATTCATTGACTCAAAATGAAGGCCATAGGCGCCGTTGTTCTTTGTTTTCAATTGAGCGCCAATTTCCCAAGCTGGCAGTCAAGACTTCGCTCTCCTGTTCCCCATATTCGAATCAAAGCCTTACACGCCAACACGTTATCCCGTTTCCGATTGAACTCCGTTCACTTCAAGCTGGCAGTCATTTTTCGGCAAATTATGAATGACTGCCAGCTTGGAAGTTCAGAGCCTTCAGAATTGACGCACACGGTGCGTGCTCTGGGCGTCGTGACCGGTGGGTAGGCGGATCGATCGTGCTTCTCTCGTCTTCTGTTTTGGCGCGGCGGATGGACCACATCGCTTCGAGAGGACAAGAGCCGATGAAAAGAGCCAGGACAGCTGCGGACTGTGCAACTGTGTGCAACTGTATTGCATCCTTTGAATCCGAGGAGAATAATGCAAGGCACAACGTCTCTTGAAATTCAAAAGGAGGATCGCGTATGTGCGATTATTCACTGCACGGCATACAGAATCGCCTTGCCGAAAAAGACGAGGTATTGGTGGTACATCGGTTCAATACGGGGTCAAAAGGACTCACGTCGCCTGCGGACCTGAACGTCGACCCGCCCAAACGGAAAGGCTGGATGGCGCTCTTCGCGAGCAAGATTACCGTTGTGCAGCCCCGGGTTTGTGCGGTGTGCATTCCTGACGGGGCGAAACTCAGGCTCTATGGCATTTCGGGAAAGCTGCAACACGCGCATGACTTGAACTTCACCGAAGCCGTCACCTTCCGCCAGCTTTCGACGGATGCCCAAACCTACCGCGATGCCGTTGAGTTCAGGAATGGAGTAAAAGTCCGCTTGCAGGATCTGGAAGAAGGTCAGCGTGTCGAGGTCGTGGCGCTCGCGACGGAAGAGGCCCATCGTCCGACGGAAACGCCGGTTTCGGGCCAGATCTAAGCGGAGCGGAGTCGGCACTCGCACCTGCATAACCAGCTTGGGAAAGTCTTTGTTGATGCCCGAGATCCGGCCCCGATGGTATACGGTCCGGCTTAACGGCATTGCCGAAGGCAACTACCTTCTTACTGGCGCCAATGTGCCGTCCGCCTCCAAAGCCTATGACGCCGACAGCTATATCGCGAGAGCTACTCAAAACGGGCACGATGCGTTGAAGGAGGGTATCGCTGTTTCCAGGAACCTGTTCATGGCGAATTGATAAAATCACGCGGCAATCGGCGTTTGGTACAACCCACGACAGTGCTTCTGCCACCGATACGAAGCAAAGCTTATCGGTGATGCCGGTCCGCCGGGAGTTGGCAGGCGACCATCTAACCCGGCATGCGTCCGGTACTCGTTAAACAAGTCAACAACGAAATACCCATATTTCCGAAACGCGAACAGTCCATTATCCATGGCATCCATGGCGCAATCGTTCAGTGTTTGTTGATGCCAGAGTAGAGAAGAATGTTCGCGTCATGTTTCGGTGCCATGTTGAAGAGACCGCGCACGGTAGCGCGTTGGAGATACCGGAATGGATGTTCGATTCATCCTGCCGAACGATGTGTCCGGTCGATGCGCCCGTCGTCAGCTGCCAAGCGCTACGGAGTCTCAAAGAGCTGCTTGCCGGCGCCTCCCGTCATGACCCCATGGTGAAGGAAGCTCAGCGTTTCGAAGGAGGCGCTGATGCAACGGACACCGAATCCAAGACGATCTCAATTGGAATTATTCCATCCATCAACACCGATTCCGGGGTGGGCAGCAATGCCCCCGGAGGTAAAGCAAAAGACGATCCGGCTGCTATCACGATTGTTACGCCAGCATTGGGAAAACCAACGCAGTCTTCAAAACAAGGAGGCCGGCGATGAGTGACAAAGTCAAAAGCCAACATATTGGGCGGAAGGCGTTGTTGTACGTCCGACAATCGTCGACCTATCAAGTGCATCACAATCTGGAGAGCCAGAAGCTGCAATATGCGATGCAGGAGCGGCTGCGCCTCCTGGGATGGAAAGAGATCGAGGTCATCGATGAGGATCTGGGTTGCTCCGCCGCGGGAACGGTAACCCGATCCGGGTTTGAACGTATGGTGACGCAAGTATGCATGGGCAAAGTGGGCGCAGTGGCCGCCCGGGAAGTGTCTCGATTCGCCCGCAACAGCCGGGAGTGGCAGCAACTGGTGGAAGTATGCCGCGTGGTGGACACTGTGTTGGTCGACCAAGAGACCATATATGACCCACGACAAAGTAATGATCGACTGCTGTTAGGACTGAAAGGAAGCCTGAACGAATACGAACTGGATTTATTACGCCAGCGGTCGCTGGAGGCACGGCGGGCCAAGGCGCGGCGCGGGGAGTTGATTGTCCGTGCGCCGGTCGGATACGTGAAAGCCGAAGATCGGCTGGAAAAGAATCCGGATCGCCGTGTTCAAGAAGCCATCTTGTCCGTGTATAGCAAGTTCGCGGAACTGGGCACGGTGCGACAGACATTGTTGTGGTTTTTGGAACACGATCTCCAACTGCCCGTGGAGACAGTCGAGGGCACGATCGATTGGAAGCGTCCGAAATATGCAACGGTTTACTACCTGCTCACCAATCCGGCTTACGGAGGAGCGTACGCTTACGGGAAAAGCGAACACATAATCCAGTACGAAGATGGTGAGCCGCGACAGCGGTCCCGACAAAAAGCCCGTGAGCAGTGGCTGGTGTTAATGCCCAATACGCACGAGGGCTATGTTAGCTGGGAGCAGTTCGAACAGGTCCAGGTGGCAATCGGCGGAAATACGCGGGGATGGCAACAATCCGGTGCTGTGCAAAGTGGGTTGGCTCTTCTAAGTGGCCTGCTGCGCTGCAGGCGTTGCGGTCGCAAGCTGACGGTGCAATACACGGGAGAACGGCACGATGTCGTTCGCTATAGCTGTAATCGCGGTTGGCTGGATAATGGTGAGCCCAGATGCATCGCCTTCGGTGGAACGACGGTCGATGAAGCCATCGGCCAGCAATTGCTGCGCGTGGTTCAGCCCGTAGCAGTGGAGTCGGCAATCATGGCCAGCCAAGAAGAAGTACGCCAACGAGACGAAGTTCTGGAGGCGTTGAGGCGAGATCTGGAAGCCGCGCGTTATAACGCCCAGCGAGCGCAGAAACAATACGACCACGCCGATCCAGAAAATCGCCTGGTCGCCGATGAACTGGAACGACGCTGGAATGTCGCCTTGCAACGAGTCCGAGAACTGGAGACGCGGATCGATCAGCACTCTGATGGTCCGATGTATATGGTGGCGCCTCCCCAGGAAGAGTTGTTGGAATTAGCTTCAGAATTGGAAACAGTGTGGGGAAATCCCAGTTCGGATATTCGTTTGAAGAAACGCATCGTGCGAACCTTGATCCACGAAATCGTGGCGGATGTGGATGCCGTAGCCGGTGAAGTCAATCTCGTCATCCACTGGAAAGGCGGAGCCCATACGCAGCTATGTTTGCCACGGCGGCACCGGGGTCAGCACACCTGCCAGACGCCCAAAGAAGTCGTGGATGCCGTACGAACTTTGGCTCACACCTGCACGGATGACGTGATCGCTGGCGCGCTTAATCGAAGCCATCAACTGACGGTCCACGGAAACCGATGGACACGAGAACTGGTGGCTTCATTGCGCAGCAAACACCAGATCCCTCGCTATAAACCGGTCGATGAACACTCACCTGATTGGATGAATCTCACGAAAGCGGCGCAGTTTCTAAGCATCAGTTCCACCGCGCTCCGTCATGCAGCCCTAAAAGGCGAGATTCAGGCAGAGCATCCCCTCCGAGACGGTCCCTGGCTCTTTTCTCGCGCAACTCTCGAAAGCGAAGGTGCGAAACAACTCGTTAACCGTATTCAGCACAGTCCTTACTCCCACAAAACCGATTCCCCTGCGGATGAACCCCTACTTTTCAATGTCATAGCGAGGTGTGCATTATGAAACGTGGTTCAAATAGTTTTGGAAATCCGAGAGCTTCGCTTGCAGATCGGCCGTCGTCCAAAATAAGGTTTGGTCCAAACACTCTCTTCTCAGGGTTCCAATAAGTCGCTCAACGAACGGATGCGATAGGGGCACGAAGGGAACAGTCTTTATTTCCATGACGTCCAAAACTCGTAGGTTGGCCTGCCACTGGTGGAACCGATACAACGGATCGTTGTCCGTGCTGAGATACTTCGGCAACGATTGCCTTTGAATCGCTCGCTGAAACATCCGACACAATGCCAATCCGTCGACAATTCCACGGTGAATGCCAAACCCAATGATTCGGCGCGTGTGCTGATCCATCACCACGAGTACCCAATATGTTCGTAATGTCGCCGATTCGCATCGAAATAAGTCGAGGCTCCACAAGCTATCTTTCATGTGACCAATGAATGTCAGCCAGGATGGCCCGTCCTGCGTCGGCACGGGCCGGTAATGCTGAGCGAGAATGCGACGGACCATATCCTTATTAATAGTCGTTCCGAATGCCAGATTGATCTGCTCGGCGATATGTGGACATCCCCAAGCCGGATTGCGCCGTTTCATCTCCACAACCACACGGATCAAATCCGCTGTTGGTCCTTTCGGCCCCGGCCTGGTTTTCTGTTTTGTTGAAAACAGCAGCCGATACTTACGCTGCACCAGCGCCCGATGAAAATTCAGCAAGGTCGATGGCTTGAAGGCGATTGCCACACGAGAGAGCCGGCTCGGCTTGATCCAAAGCGAACAAAATCCAGCGATTAGCCGGTCCAAGATGCGGAGATTTGGCGCCCGCCGGCGCGAACGGTTGAGGATCAGCAATTGATGTTTGGCGAGAACGGATTCAGCCACGACGGCGCGCACTCCGCCCGGCCGAACGACCCTCAAAAGTGTGGTGATCAGATGGACCATCAGGATAATCAAATGCCGCATGCCCGAATGTTAGCAGCCCAGAAACAACTGTAAATTCGGATAAATTGGAATTCGCCAGGCACACAGTCTGTAACATGGCCCGGGCCTTCTCACGATCAAAAATGCGTTTCGGCCTGCCCAACTGCCTGCCCTCCTTCCGCGCGTCGAAGCATCGGTATGCAGTGACGCTTGTCGAAGATCACATCATTGCCGCAGACGTCGAGCCGGCGAATCGGTCCCACCCATGTGGAGTATTAAGTTGTCTACAGTGCCAGACTGGCTCTTGCCGAAGTCAATCTGCGCGTTCAAGAATGTGCCGAAGAAGCTCGACTCTGATTCGGCCAGTCAAGGTGCTTTAGATGCGCCGCCGACCTGTGCCACCAACTGTCCATTTTCTACCGTAATCAACACGTTGATACCGGGTTGTAGCTGATATGTGCCTGCGTATCCTTCCAGAGTGGATGGCGACACATCGATGTGTTGTCGTTCTGGCACTCGTTCAGCGTCCACGTCGCTTTCCTGATGCAGCACGTCAAAAGACTGTACCGAGAGATGATTGAACCGACCCGGTGCCTCAAGTCTGAAGTCGATTTGCGCGTCAGTAGCTTTTGTGAAGAACCTTGTCTCCGAGGTTGCGTATAGTGGAAGAAACTGCTGACCCGGAATCTGCCACTTGAGTTGTTTTTCTTGTAGAGCGATCACTATGTGAAGTGTGGTGCCAGTGGGTTATCCGCCGCGATCCGTATGCGCCGGTCATTGACGACTATCGCGAGATTCGCATTCGATGGAAGTTGATAGACTCCTGCGTATCGTCCGAGAACACTCGTGGGGAGTTCGATCACTTTCCGCTCAGGATAAGACTTGCGTGGGGCTAGCGCATCATTGATTCTGTCACCCATCTCAGCCGACAGAGCCTTCCACGCCCGCGCTGTTGTTTCGTCTGGTAGCCAGCTTGTATCTCCGTCTGCTCGGTGAGAAGAAGAATACGGAACGACGGCACGGCTTCTGTTGTCTCCGAGCCATCCAGATTCTCTTTTCACCCCACGTAGCCGTGGCTTTGCAACTCGCTGCCGCACAACCGCCTCGACCCATGAAATCATTAAGGCATTAGCTTTGCGGAAGCCTTCAGTCGATGTGTGTGCCTCACCAGCCTGTATAGCAAACGTCCATGGCGCGTCAGCTTGCCTGCCTGCTTTCCATAGGTCTCGCGTGTCTTCAATGCCCGCGACTGAATCCTTTTCACCAGCCAGAAGTAACGCTGGTATGTTGCTCACACTCCTTATGTTGACCGGTTGTCCCCTCAGGTTCCCGTGGTACCGCACGAAGCCAATCGTTCGATCGGGGTGAAGACCGGCAAACGAAATGCCGAAACTCGCGGCGGCCGAATGTCCCCAGAACAATAAAGGCGCGTTGCGTACTTCGTCATGGCGCGACTCCACGGCAAGACGATTCAGCAATAGCAACAGGCCTGCTTCCCCACCCACACCCGCATTGCGAATCGGGTCTGCTCTAGGCAAGGGCGAATCACCGACAGTCGAGCTGATGGTCGTCAGCAGGAGGCCACATGCGGTTCTCTTTGCAAGATCGCGCCACTCCGGTTCCCGGTAGAGTTGCTCTCCCTGGTTAAAATTAAGCGTGATGATGACACATCGAACCTGGTTGATATCTGACGGCAACCAGAGGGTGCCTTCAACGTGTACGTCTTTCGACGGAACGTTAAGCTTCGTGCTGAACTCCTGAGGTACCGCAACAAGAAGGGGACTCATTGCTAACAAAGCCAGCATAGCGACAAACGGTCGGCAGACTCGATTCAGCCGGGGATACATGGCGTGAACTCTAACACATGGATGGATCGTTCGATGGTAGACGTGAATTTACCGGAGCAGTCACTTGGCCGTATAACCGCTTAACCGTACTTGTAAGGCCGTTACAGACGTTCAAATAGTTCCTGGCGGCCTTCCAATTGGCTGTCTCGCGAATTCTTGACCTTGATCCAGTGGCGCGACGGTTTCTCCGTGACCTTGTATGGCGAGTCCTTCCGCTTGCAAACGATTCCTTCCAGATCCATCGTGACGACTTCTTCAAACAGCCGCCGGC
>CAVTWA010000012.1:0-266328 GCA_963738025.1 uncultured Acidobacteriota bacterium
AGGGTGGCGCGCATCCGCGTATTTCTGCATTCCCCTCAAAAGTTCTGCATTGCCCCAAAAGATCTCTGCATTCCCCCAAAAACCTCTGCCGCCGACGGGAACGCTCGATATCCGCCAAGTTTTCGAGTCGACGTATTTCTTTGCATGAGCGGGCTGATGGAAAACTGTTTCCCTCGAAAAAAATCCCAATGAGATTTCGAGGCCGGGGTTTTGGCAGTGTTACCGTATCCATATTTCAAGACACTCTAGGGTTGTTAGCGTCGCTCGGATGGGGCAGCAGATCGACACCCTCAACAATCCGGAAGGGTTCCGCTGGCCCGAGGCGTGTCAGCACAATTACATCACCAAAGCCCAGTGTCCCCTCAGTTGCCCAAGTGTACGTGCTGACGAGCATGTCCTCGATTCCGTCATTGTTCAAATCGGCCCGAAGAATCGCCCAGAATGCTTTACCGAAGTATTCAAATATCAGGCTCAACCGCTTTCGCGTCGCTTCTTCAACCACAACACGGCCTTGGCGTTGCAGGTCTGACACGTTCAGACCTTGGGAAGCAAGACTTAATAGTTCCTCTCCGCTTTCCCGCGAAATTGCCGGTAATAGTGTGACGGGCAATAGATCAATAGAATCCAAGCCGACAACATTGTCCTGCAGGTAGCTCGCTTCAGACACGCGTGCTACCGACAAGGCATGAATAACACTGCATGCTGTCCTGAAAAACGCCTCCTCTTTGATGTCATATGTGGTTGCAGCGTAAAAGCCATCTGTTATTGCGGTTTCCCACTCACGGCACGTTGTCACACGCCGTTCTTCGACAGTCGCTCCATTTCGACGCATCTTAAGCTCGTCAAGCCCTCCAACCCGGGGCAGCAACGGCTCGTCTAGAAGCGATGCGACCTCCACAGAACTGAGCAGGCCCATGACTACTCGATTTGAGAACGGAACTTCTTTCAATATTTCAAACTGACCGTCAGCTTGGTGTCGGTCAAGAATCTCTCTGACTTCTTGTTTCGATATTTCTCCCCGTTCGAGCGCGAGAATTAGTGCAGCCGTGACACGGTCTGCTTGCGACTCTCGTAGATAGCATTCCTCCTCTTTTTGTATCCGATCTGAATGCTGCCGAGCGACTTCCAGATAAAAGCGGATGTTTTCGTGGCGGAACATTGATCCCGGCTTCATACCGTTGCAGCGGCCGTGCGCAGGCACCAGATTGAAGCGATCGTCCAGGTCGACCCTGGGCGGCAGCCCTAATTCCAAAAGGACCCGTGCGAGTTCATCTGGGCTATTTCGCATTCGTTGAGGTATGAGGTGATCAACTTCCAGGTCACGAAACTTTAGAGGCTCGGAACAGTAAACGCAGCGTCTGCTATAGGCTTCCCATAGGGCGACACGAAGTGCAATGTTAGTGGGCAGAGCCATTGGTCACGCTAGAAAACAAAAGCCAGATGTCGTGTATATCACATCGTTGGGACCCATCCGTGAACAAAGGGACGATCGAGCACGCTGCGATTCAAGAAATCCTGAACTCTGAAGTCTCTGTGCGACATCACTATTTTTCAGTCTGCAGTGTTTGTGTTTGCATACCCTGATTACGTAAACCTCGACTCCCATGCTCAATGAATCAGTTCCGACTTCCATCCTCGCCGGAGTGTCTCCACAAGCTGGGAGTCTCGATGAAGACGCGCTCGTGCGCATTCGAGGTTGATTGAATACATGATGGGGACGCCGTCACTCTGCAGGCAGCAATGCCCATATCGTTTCTGAGACCATCTGAGAGCCTTTTAATTCGTAATCGATAACAAGGTTGATCGCGGAAAGGCTACCCAGGCGTGTCCGAGATTGGCTAACCACCTTTGCATTGGTCGCACCACGGCTCGCGAGTAAGGAGATGGTCCACATTGGGAGATCCTTTGCAGTGTCATAGTCGCCAACTGCGTAGCTAGCATCGACCCATAAATAGGAGTAAGACTGCTCCGATAGATTGATGCCGAAGCCGTGGTTTGGAGCCGGTGCGGGTGTGCGAAACGTCTTCACACTTCCGGGTATCCGTACGGAGAAACCGTAATCGCCGTTCGTATACCTACCGGTAACCGTCGTATCTCCAAGAGCCTGAGTTGCTGCATAGCAGAGCACAGATGAGAGAGTGATGATCGAGGTTGTAATAACGGACTTCACGCGCTATTCCTCCTGGACGGCTCGGCCCGAGCATATCGCGCTGCAGCGCACGTCATCGCTGACATTACGCAAGTAACAAGTCCTTGTTTCGTCCCAGACCGTTTGTAATTTTGCAATGCACACTTTTCTCTCAGCTACTTTGATCTTTCTCGTTTTATGCGCCGTTTTTGTCGCTTTCCTTTTCATCAAGTGGAGAGATGGACGTCTTGCAACTGGCATAGGCATCAACGAACTAGTCGCCATCGTTTCACTTGTCTAGCAGTTCTAGGACCTAACGTTCTCGGCGTTCCCCCAGAAATTTCTGCGTTCCCCAAGAGTGTCCTGGGGCCGATTAGGGTTGCTTTTCATTTTTGCGCATTAACCTTTCGACGTTGCTCAACAATTTCTTCATGTCATGCAGCCGGTTGAGTTCATCGATCAAGCTTGGCAACCGTTCGAAGTACGGCGGGAAAGCTTGAAACATTCCAATCTGCCGCCTTGAAGATAAAATCTCCATCGGCGATCCCGGTTCTAGCGGAGCCCTGGTCTTAGCGAGGGCGCTGCGCTTCATAGTCAATAAGATCTGGCCAGCTAGCAAATCAGCCGCCTGCAAGGGCAATACATCTCGGTCACTTCTCTCAATAATGGCGCCTGCGATCGCTTTCATTTCAGAGCGCATCATTTCCTTCATTTCGAGGTACAACTGAACACATTCCTTAAGCATCGACTGTTCATCGAATATGAACTCGATGACCTGTGCATTTTTCGCTTTGTCCAACTCCAAGAGTAAAGTTTGTCCAACCATCGAGTGAAAGCAGTTGTGGTACGGATGGACAATCTTAAGCATTCGTTTAAGCTGGTTCTTCGAGAGACGGCTCGCACTGACAACCGGATCGTATCGTGGCAGGTAAATACCGCCGGCTAGGCCGTTGACTTCGTGTTCGGCTATGACAGTGGCAAGCTTCACCAATTTCTTATCCCGCGCTTTTTCAGTCCATCCTGTGAACTCTCCTTCAAAGGACATCGCTTCGTGGTGTTTGAAATAGGCGATCCCAGGAGTTGCTTTTAGGTTCTTCACCGATTTGAGTACGTGTTGAACCCGTAGTTTAGATCAAAGCCGACAGCGATGAGCAATGGGATGTTGTTGTGGGTAAAAACGGGCAGGTTAGCGGTGTTTCCCGTTCGCTCGTAATTGGAAGGTTTCCGTCGGCGGCCCGGAGCTGTCAAGGGCGCGCGTTTCCTGCGCGCGGCGAAGCGAACCCTTGACAGCGAGGACCGCCGACGGACAATAGGAGACGAGCGAACGGGGGAGGAAATCAAGAGAAGCTCCCCTTCCTTATTGTGCCCCGTGTTCCCCGGCGGTTCCGTAAAGTATGGAGAGTAGGTCGCGTGCGGAACGCATCGGGCGTGCGGTCGCCCACTTCAACTTGAGGAGCAGGAGTTCTTCATCGCGCATCCCGCGGGCACGACGAATAATGGCCTTGATCGTGGTGTTGAGGGATTCCACGACACCAAAACGAACGGGATGATCGCAGTAGGCGGCGATGCCGTCAAAGTGTTTCAGGAGGAACGCGGCCAGACACTCCATTTCCGGCAATCGCTGCCACCGCAGGGCCTTGAACCACCCCATCAGGAAATTCAGTACGCCAAGACGGGTCTTGTAGGTCCACAGTTTGTCGAGTTGCTCTCGAAGTAGATATGCTTTGAAGAGCCGTCGATTGGCGGCAAACAGCAACTGCAATTCTTTGCGCTTGGAACCGCGAACCGTTTTCCATCGCCGCAGCAGAAGCCAACGTTTGCCCCGGCCGAATTCGCGCATCACCTCGCCAGCGCGAAAGAATTCCTGGCGCCTCACCTCATCCAGTGCGCCCGCGGCGTGCTGCAACACATGAAACTTATCGTAAACCACTTCGGCATTCGGCAACACTTCATGCACGGCATTGACGTAGGGTTGGTGCATGTCTGTGCACAGCGCCTCGACCGAAGCGCGTTGCCGGTTATCGAGACACTTCAGCAACCCCGAGAGGCTTTCTTCACTGCGATCGCGGGCTAACCCGATCACTTCGCCATGGACCAGGTCGGAAAGCACGGTCCAGTAATGTTGTCCCTTTCCTCGTTGGATTTCGTCCGCACCCAGGTGCCGTGGACGGCGTTTTGGTCGGTGGTTACCCCCACTCCTTCAGGAATGCGTATTCGGCTCGGCGAGCTTTTCCCCAACTGACTCCGTGCCGCACCGCCGCGTGGCTGACCGGCATCGATTGACAGTCCAAGCCGATCTGCTGTCTTAAACGACGAGTCACCCGTGCCTTCGGATCGGCAAACCCGATGCGCTCGGTTCGAATTCCACACCTCCGGCAATTCAGCCTTCTCAGCCGGTAACGTAACTTCACGCGATGAGCGCCCCACGGTAGGTCATCCCAGGTCCGCGTCTTTACAGATCTCACCCGACCCGTCCGTCTGCTGCAGCCGCTACAGCGATATCGTCTTATGCCTCGCGGTTCGATGTCGATATACAGACCCGCTGTTTCCTCAGCCGTTTTTATCCCAACGTGCGTGACACGATATCCATCCAGACCCAAAATGCGGGTCCACAGCTGGCGCGCTCTCACTTTCTACCACCCCTCCGGCAAACGTCAATTTCAACTTCCCGTTTGCCGCGCTGGCAAAACATAAGCCTCATCGTGGCGAAGTCAAGCCCACCCTGCATCTCCTTTCAGGATCAGGTTTTCTCTCGCGTACTCAAATCGACCAAGAGCCTGCTTTTAGGGCCTTTTGCCACTTGACAGTAAACCGTTCCCATTCCTGTACAGTCGCCAACCACGCAGCGATCATGAAGACCGTGCTGTCCGAGCTTTCGTCTAAAAAGGATCGAATCATATGAGGCCGGTCTGTTTTTCGATCATGTGTTCGAGGAAGTGGGCCGTCGAGAGCCGGGCCAAGACCACCCGGATCGGATCCCATCGTTTTCGGAATCACTGGATTTTCCGAATGCGCATAGACAAACCTGCGCGCAGCTTGCGGTGCCTACATTGATCGCGTGAACCATTCGCTCGGATGCATCGACGAACGAAGTGAGCCGCACGGTCCGGCGCAACTCTTCGGCTTCCTTTTCTCGATCTGATTGCATCAGGGCGTGCCACTGCTCGATCCGCTGTATATCGTTCATGATTACCAGCGCCGTGAGTCTATTGAGCGGGAACCGAATCTCAGTGTTCTTGTTGTAGATGCCATGGTTATCGTAAAACGAATTCGTTCGTCGAGGATTAACCCGAACAACAGGGTTGTCGGACGTGATGAAGGGTCGGCTCGCGACGGTCCGCGCGATAGTCCATTTCATTTCCAAATAACGGGCAGTCATCTCGGGCATCATCTCAAGCATCAAGGTCAGGCTGTACGTTGGATCAACTTTCAGGTCATATTCGTCTTTATCGACCATTTCTCTAATCTTGTTTGCCGACTCTATTTCAATCTCCTTACCTTCTGATTTCATTTGTTCGAGTGTTTTTTCCAATTGTCCGGGCGCTTTCACCATCACACGCATTGTGTGCTTCATCAACTGCGTTGTCGTCTCATCAAAACTTTCTCGCATCCATGGAACACGCACTTCATGCATCGCGACGAAGCTGGCAAGCCAGCCTCGCTCTTCCCAGGTGAGCTGAACATTTCCAGCCGCGATCCGTGTGATCATTGGCATCGCAGCGCTTTCGATCTTCCCGAGAAATTCTTCTATCGAATGATCTAACTTCCCGTCTTCACCAACGAATGAATGGTAATAGTTCTGTTTTGCGACATTGTTCGGGTGTTGTACATAAGGCTCACGGCCACGTTCATAGACATATAGCCTGGCCTTCTTGCCCGAGCCGCTTGCGAATCCATGTAAGTACGCCTCAGTAACTTAATGCTGGCCTTTCGGAACGCTCATCCCGGCATTCTTGCACTTCTGGAAGACCACTACAAACTTCAGGTGTGAAAACTCCGTTTGGTTGCAAGAATCTCACTTGCTTAGGGATTGCTCCGGCCACTTGTATAGGCGTTCATGGTCGCTCACAATAGAGGCGGTGCCGAAGAGAATCGTTGATAGAACAACCGGCCAGATCATCTTCCGATATCGAGGACACGAGATCTGTGGACTCCTGCCGACCGTGCTCTACAAGTACCTGCCATCGGGGTACGCACACGGCCTTATTGAGGAGGGTGAGCTGATGTTGTCAACACTGTCCTGGTTCCAGCAATTGGAAGATCAGCAGCGTGGTGATCTGCTTGAAGGCACTCACCTACATCGGCCTGAGAATGGGTTGGAGGTTACATTCATTCATCGCGTCGGTGACCCGAGCATGGCGGGGCAGCAACGCACCTTAGGTCCAGAATCACTGGTATCGCAGGTGATCGGGCAGGATCACATTTTCATCTACTCAACTTCGATGCAACCGAGCCTGAACCAGTTTTCGAGCGAAAAAGATGCAACAGCCTGCGTTGAGATTTACAGCCCCGCGAAATTCTTTGGACGCTTAAAGGCCAGATTGCGTAAATGGCCACCCATAGCGAAAACTCCAGTGATCCACGATCGCGTGAGCTACTATGCGACAACGTCCCCGGTCGGAACGACGTATGCGCTGCCTGACCGGATCGTTTTCCATAAGCATGAGGCTTTTAGCGATCAGCATGAGTACCGTTTCGCGTTCGGTACCCAGGATGACGTGTTCGACTTTCAACGCGTGCAGTATTCCCTGCGATCAGCCGGTTCCCAACCGCGAAATTTGAACGCGTCCGATCACCGGCTTAAGGTTCGGATCGGATCGCTGGCAGATTGTTGCCGCCTGTTGTAGACAAGACCAGTATTACGTCGCGCGTCGTCCCTAAGAGAGCTGGAGATCTGGGGACAGACACCGAATTGCGGAAGTGGGAATTCGGTGTCTGTCCCCAGATTTCCGAACGTATTGAGATTTCAGGGACGCCAATCCCGCTACAACCGCAAAAGACACGGCAAAGTTGTACGAAGGTTGTACAGGTTGCGACATCCTTTTCGGACCTCAGAACCCACAGCGTGATGGGCGCTACTGAAGAGAGGGACATTATGCTTTCTATAGGCCGGTGAGTTGCGGGGCTCTGGGAGAAATTGTCACCGAATTCAGCGATTAAGTTAAAGCAAACACATTGATGATATCTGTTCTGACGGGATTCCCACCGCCATGCACAAGCCGACGAACCTTCTCCGTCGTCTCTCGTGAAAAGGTCGGTTCAGCGCACCGGTCGCAGATCTGCGCTGGAATATGCTCTACGAGCACCCGTCGCCCATCGATTTCGAACACTTCACTAACAAACTCATCGTGCGCCGCTGTAGCGCCGCAAACATGGCATTGAAACATTCTTACCTCCGCTTACGGTAATCGAGCCACTCATTTTCGGTTGGCTCATAGAGCGTGATGATCTTCGTCACCTCGATATCATCAAACGCCACTTGAAAGTGAAGAGCGCGGCCAGCCGCGCTGAACCCAAGAAGCAACGCACTGGGCGCGTATTTGTCGTCCGGGTAGTCCTCAATCACTTCTGCCACAGCTCCCGCCTCACGGATTTCCTGCTCGCTGATGTTGCGTTCAACGGCGCGACGAAAAGCATGACGGCTGAACTTGAATTGACCCGTACTTAGTTGGCGTTGAACCTCCGCCAGTGTCTTCATCTGGAATCATTTTCTCACGGCTTACCGATCGAAAGATCCTGTTCAAACTTGTACGCTTTTGCTGAGCCTGACAACGTGAGCAGGATTCACGAGCGGCGGCTATTCAGAGTGAAACGCTGTTTGTTTTTGTCCCACGAACTGGCTTTGATTTCCTCAGACAGTTGAAACGCCGCATCCTCTTTGAGCTTGCTGTGACGAGCGATACCTTCCGCCCGCAGCCAAGTGACAAACTCATTGATCTGCTTCGGGGACATGCCATCTGTGGGAATCCTGATCTCTACGACCCCGTTCTCGGCCTTTACGTCAATCATAATCTTGAGGATACATTACCGGCCGCCGTTTTTTAAGGCACACCTATGAACACGGGATGAACCTTCATCCCAGCGGGAATCGAGCCGGGCTTACCGACGGCTTTGAGATCGGAAACCAATCGCATCAATTTCGCCGCCCATTTGTCGAGAGCGTCCGTCTTTTCGGCGGAGTGTAGGAGATATAAGCCCTGGGGCCAGGCAGAGTCTTTACCCAATGCCGAGGTGGCAGCAATTGACTGCCTTTATAATACATCTATTATAACTGTCGGCTTGGTATTATGCTCCACAAGTGAGTGAGGCAGAGACCAAACCACAGCTCGCTGAGATCCATTGGGAAGGCGATAGCAAGAACGTGCTTGCGAGCTTTGCGGAGGGACCACGAGGAGATCTCGGCTTTGCTCTGTTCGAACTGCAGCGGGGCCGGCAGCCTATGATCGAAACACGCCGGATGGAATCGGTAGGTCCTGGTGTTTACGAGTTAAAAACAGCAGATGAGCGGGCGTGGTATCGAGTCCTCTACATTTCGAAGATTGAAAACGTGATCTACGTTCTTCATTGCTTCGAAAAGCAGAGCAGGAAGACGGGCAAGCGGGATCTCAACGTCGCAAAAGAACGCTTATCCCGGGTTCGAAAACGAATAGAGGAAGAAAGAAAGCATGCGAAGCGACCAAAGAAATAGACCAACCCACGTCACGAGTGGAGATGTTTTCCGCGATTTAGGCTTTTCCGCCGAAAAGGCTCTGGCATTGAAATTCAAGGCCAACATACTCATTGCAATTGCTGATGAAATCAAACGGAAGAAATATACACAGGCAGATCTTGTGAAGGTTCTCGACGAGCATCAGCCGGTTGTGAGCAATCTCCTTCGCGGCAAGATTTCGCAGATGAGCATTGAGAAGTTGCTGATCTATGCGGATCGGCTCGGCCTGGCTTTGGATGTTCGTAGATCACGTTCCCGGTCACGTGGCCGCCGCGCGGCATAAATCATCGCTGCCGTGCAATCGCGACAATGGAATTCCAGCGACGCACTCCGAATTCGATGCGCTATGCTGTCGTTCATGAGCCGCGTTTCATTCCTGAAGTCAGCGTTGCTTATTGCGGCCCTTGTCCTTACCGGCACTGAATCGAACGCACAGGCGCAAACAGAAGTTGAGCTCGTGCGCGGGGTGGCCGATTCGATGGGAAACGAAATCCGGCCCATCGGCAGGGCGGCAACACTGGGTGAATGGAAGCAGTCGCACCAGAACTACGTCATTGACGGTTACACACCCGGAGACGCCGAATTCGGGAATTGGTGTGCTCGGGCGAAGCTTGAAATGCCGCTCGATGGCGCCAGACTATGGGTGCGCACGGCTTATTTCTATCTGCCTCCTGTTCCAACTTCCCCTGTGTTGCCGCAGCGGCTGCCCGCTTCCGGGCTCCTAGTCTAGGCGAGTGCCGTCTGGGTGTTGTCTGGTATCAGATCCAGGACGCCGACAGGCCTCGATCCGAGACACTTCAACGCCAGGTGCGTGAATCATTGACGAATCGTCTGGCCTCCGGAGATGACAACGTGCACCCACAATGGTTTGGATCCGCTTACTGGCGGAACTCGGTTCTTTGGAAAAGCGGTGGTGTTTCTATTGTGACTGCGGTCATAGGCGAGCGCCCAATCGACAGTGGCAGCCCGCCTTCCACGAAAGTGTTTGTTGCTGCGCTGGGGGCAGCATCGGATTTGGATTTCGAACACTTCCGAATCGATGACCGCTCTGAAATCGCACAACGTCGCCGGATCGAACAACGGGTCGATGAAGCGCGAAAAATCGCCGCACGCGGAAGGGAAGCGGACGGCGCGATTGCGACTGCGAGAAATCTGGTTTTCGCCGAACGCGCTCCGAATGTCGCTCCGGCAGATCGAGATCACACTCCGGTCTACGGCGCGATCGTTCAATGGTTATCCGCCTCTCGAAGCCTTCCGGCGCCCCGGCGTGCGGCGGTGTTATTCGTAGCCGATCAACTTTTGAGTGAAGAGGGTGTGACGTGGGAGATGGGCGAGTCGCCGCCGATCCGGAAGCAACTCGAAGCAGAAGGCGCCGTTTTCGAATGGCGCGAGCTTGGCGGCATCTATGTATATGTGCATACATGGCTGAAGGAGGCGCTGAAGCTCGATCCTGAAGGACGAGCCGGAGAGTTATCGTTCCTGACCCTGATGGAACTGGGTTTTGAAATGTCGGGTGCATGTGCGGACCAGGGCGGAACGGGTTTCAACGCAGTCATTCGCGAAGGTGAAGCCTATCTGCAGCGCAAGCCTGCGTCGGGTTTCCATGCGGATGTCCATTTTCTGCTGGGGCAGGCATACGGCGATATCGTAGTCCTCGCCAATGGCGGCGGATATTGGGGAGAAGACGAACGCGCCGAGTATAAGGACAAAGCGCCGTCTGCCAGCGCGAAGGCGATTGACCACTACAGGACGGCTCTTCAGTCTCCTCCCAGCAGTCCCCGAGTTTCCGAAGGATGGCCTGAAGCGTGGCGCCTTTTGGCCGGAATCCCGCCGGCCAGGACGTACTTTTACTGTGTCTACGACTAGGATGATGGCTATAAAGATGGAGATGTGGGGACAGATACCGAATTCGACAACGGGAATTCGGTATCTGTCCCCAGATCTCACGAATTTCCGGCCAAACGCGAAGGTCGCGACGGTGCGATCGATGTTGTGTTTGATTACAAATAGCGTCAGCCCGGCAAACGCATACGCGTCTCGGTCGACCGTGCCCTGCCATCCCCAAAACCCGAAAAACGAAGGCGCATTGGAAAATGAAATAATCGCGTCGCGCCCTGCGAAACAAGGACCAGCACCAGGCTGAGAAGTCCGCTCGACAGTGCAACCAACATGGTGAGTTACCTGTACGAATTCTATGGATGCGCCCTCATTTCGGCCACCTGAATGAAGTGGCCTGCGCCCCTGTGCTGAGGCACGAAAACTGCGAAAGTCCGAAGTTTACGCGACCGGCAAATCGGCGACTTCGCGACTATTGGTGAACGTTACCTTCTTTCTCAATGAATTCACGCCAACTCTCTCGGTAACAGACTTGCGTTTCGGTTTCCGTGAGAGTTTTATGGACTGATCACGCAAGCTGGAGACTCGCAGAGTGGTCTAAAAAGCGTGGAGCCACTCAAGAACAGGTCGAAGGCGTCGTCCGTCATCCGGAACAAATCGCCAAAGGACATGCCGACTTGTGGGTAGCCCAAAGCAGGGTTGGGGACGGCATACTACGCGTGCCGTTCTTTGAAGTTGAAGAGGCGAGACGCGTTATGACAGTCTATTGGACAAGCCAAATTCATCGTTACTGGGAGGGGTGATGCGAGTCGAATACGACCAGGAATCCGATGTTCTCAGTTTGGTTGTTCGGCCTGAACCGCCGGTCGATGCGATTGAGGAGCCTGGAGGGCTCGTGATTTCTTATGGCGATGATCGGGAACCGGTCAGCGTTGAATTCCTGCGAGCGTCTGCACGCGGTTTCTGGAAACCCGGCCAGAAAAGCATTCCATTAGAGCCTACGCCGTCTCGTCGTTGAAGCCGAGCGCTTGGCGCAGTCGCGCGACCCGTCGGTCAACTGGAGATCCGGGGACAGACGCCGAATTCGACAGCGGGGATTCGGTGTCTGCCCCCAGATCCGGTTCCCAGATGCGGTTCCAGTCCCTTGATTCGCCGTATTTTTCGCTTAGGCCCGGGATGCGTCACTTACACAAAAATCCGGATACCGCCCTCCCCAAGAAATTTAAGCGTTCCCCCAAAAGTCCTATGCCTTCCCCCCGAAAATTCAGGCGTTCCCCCGAAAGTCCTATGGTTCCCACAGAAAATTAGGCATTCCCCCGAAAGTCCAATGCCTTCCCCCGGAAATTGAGGCGTTCCCCCGAAAGTCCAATGCCTTCCCCCAGAAATTGAGGCGTTCCCCCGAAAGTCCAATGCCTTCCCCCAGAAATTGAGGCGTTCCCCCGAAAGTCCAATGCCTTCCCCCAGAAATTGAGGCGTTCCCCCGAAAGTCCAATGCCTTCCCCCAGAAATTGAGGCATTCCCCCGAAAGTCCAATGCCTTCCCCCGGAAATTGAGGCATTCCCCCGAAAGTCCAATGCCTTCCCCCAGAAATTTAAGCATTCCCCCGAAAGTCCTCTGCGTTCCCCCAGAAAATCGTCGACCTTGGGGATCTTCCCGAACCGCCGCCGACATTATAAATACTCTATTTGCTGCTGAAGCGGTATTCGGTGATCTCGTGCAGCGGCTTGTCGGGCGTGACTTCCGTCGAGGGAAAATTCGGATGGCTGGGCGCATCGGGATAATGCTCGGTCTCGATGCTGATGGCGTTGTGGTTCCCGTAGACATGGCCGTTCTTGCCGTTAACCGTGTTCGCTACATTGTCCGTATAGAATTGGAAGGCCGGCTGGGTGGTGAACACCACCATGACGATGCCGCTGTCGGGATCATCGATCCGGGCGGCCGGCCGCAATTGTCCCGCCACGCCGTCGATCACCATATTGGTGTCGAAGCCGGGCGCCCCCTGCAGCATGGCGAAGCGGTCGCCGACCCGCGCCGGCTTGGTGAAGTCGAACGCCGTGCCGTCGACGCGGCTGACTTCGTCAGTGAAAAAATCGGCGGTGTAGCGGTGGGCATAGAGGGTGACGATTTCATTGTCGACGGGACCCGGCCCCTCGCCCTTGAGGTCGAAATAGAAATGATTGGTGAGGTTGAGCACTGTGGGCTTGTCGGTGATGCCGCGGTAATCGATCACGAGGGTGTTGTTGCGCCGCACCGTATAGGTGACGGTGACGGTAACATTGCCGGGCAGGCCTCCGGTGCCGTCGGAATCCTTGATGGTGAGTTCAAGGCTGGGCTCGCGCCCGTCATGAATTGCCGCGTCCCACACCCGTTTCTGAAATCCGATGGCGCCGGAATGAAGAATCAGACCGCCGCGGCCGCCGCCGCGCAGGGCCGGGGCCGGCTGGGTGATGGTCTGGCCGTTCAGCTTGAAACTTTGGGACAAGCGATTGGCATAAGGCCCGATCAGAGCGCTGTAGACCCCACCCTTCTCGTACTCCGGGAAGCTGTCATAACCCAGCACGACATCGCGCAACACGCCTTCGCGGTCGGGCGCCGTCAGGCGGACCACCACGCCGCCGAAATTGCTGATCTCAACCACCAAGCCGTGCCGTACACCGGTTTTGAGGGTGAAGAGCTGGACCTTCTCACCCTTTGAGGTCGTGCCCCAATCCCTGGCGGTAATGTTGGCGGCAAAGATGCTTTGCGTCGCGAGCAGCAGCGCGGCTAGAATGGCGAATGTGCGGAACGACATGGACGGCCTCCCCCGGATATGCCGCCATCATAAACT
Organism: uncultured Acidobacteriota bacterium; assembly: GCA_963738025.1. GTDB lineage: Bacteria > Acidobacteriota > Terriglobia > 20CM-2-55-15 > 20CM-2-55-15 > 20CM-2-55-15. The sequence goes on from CAVTWA010000012.1 coordinate 13,501, forward strand.
AGATCTCACTTCTTCCTGTCCATGTTCCCAGTTCACTACAGCCTCTGGATGAAGCTCTGGGGACAGACACCAGACTGGTTCCCATCCTGTTCGGCTTGCGTCGATATATAGGCCGACGCCCATGAAACAGAATGTGAACCGCTAACAGACACCCAGTCCGCAGCGCCTGTCGTGCCGTCTGAGCGCCCGCCTTTCCCTCGAAGCCGCGAGATATCTAGATATCTCCGGCGCTGGTGTTTAGCAATCGCTCAGTTGTCGTGTAACGCGAAACCGTAGATTGGAACGCCGGTGAAGCGATTGGAATTCACTTGTCCGACATACCGACTGACCAGGAGTTGAACCAGGGTTGGCTAGGTTTGCGGCGTTGCACACTTTCCCAGGCTAATTCACGAACTGTTCCGAACAGCAGACCAGACTTCACGAATTGACGACACAACAGCATCAGGCTGCTCAAGTGGAATCATGTGCCCACTGTCCGACACGACGATCTGCTTGCCGTGGGTTGATAAACGAGCTAAGCCCGCTTGCAAGTCATCTATCCAAAGCCTGTTCTGCCGTTCCACCTGCTCATTCGTGAGTAACGATTCAGTGTCGTATGGCTTACCGGCAGTCAGCACAATGAGCGGGCGGTCACCGAGATTACCCGCCGCCTTGACCTGCTCCCAACTTATGGAATCCACTTCGTTTTCTGCGATCGCGGCAGCATCCGTCCGCGGTTCGAGGTAAAAATATTCCTGCCCCATACTGTCGTAGCGGAACGCTGTCTTCAAGCGATCAATACCAAGATGAAGTGTCAGTGGAGTCACGAGGCGATTCACCATCGCATTCCACTTGTCCCGTCTTCTTACCTGTTCTTTTATCGAGGCTGGGAGCAACTCTCCTATACGTCTTTCCTCATCGCCGTGTTCGGCATCGACCAGTACCATTCCGAGCACATCGGTTGGATACATCCCCGTGAAGACGCGAACGTTGTATCCGCCGAAGGAGTGGCCAACCATGATGTACGGCCCTTTTTCCTTTGCGGCATCTAACAGTGCCCGAAGCTCGTGTGCGATTTGTTGACTGGTTCGAGGCTTCGGGCCTGCTTCGCTCCATCCATACCCGGCGCGGTCATACGAGCACACGCGTGAAAACTTTGCCACCGCCGATTGGATATCGCGCCAACTCATGGCGGGAACACCCATGCCGCTGTCTAGAATGATGGTCGGGCTACCGTTGCCGCTGCAATCTATATTCAGTCGGACATTACCTGCCTGCACCGTTCGGCCGTGCTGGGGAAAGCGCCGCGCATCACGCCAGATTCCGATCACTTGATAGGATGCCCCGACGCATGACAGAAGCACACCAAGTGCGGTTAACGCGATCACAACTTTCGCGAGTATTTTGATCGGTGGGCGCATTTGCTGTCTGTGGATTCTACTTCTTGAGAGTCGCGTTGCGTTTACCAATCCAGTTACCGGATAAACCGCTTACACGGAAAAGGGTCCGGACGGCGGCCTAACTTTCAGGAGAATGTTCGTGAGACGAAGATCCTAACGTCGGCATTCCTGGAGAGCAACGCTGTTTGCCGGTCGAAGAAGCCTTGAGATGAAGTTTGGGCGCGTTGGCTTAGAGCGGCCTGCCAAATTGCTTTTTGCCTTCTTCACTCCGGATGCGGACTCGATCGTTTCGTGGTGTTAAGCCGTCTCACAGCGCCCGGCAATCAGGGCTCTACCGATGGTATTCATGACGGCGCTTTCCGGGGCCCGCCGTTCGAAATACCGGACGTCCGCCACAATGATGAGCTTGCCTCTCGCTCGTGAGACGGCAACATTGATGAGATTCGAGGCGGCCGATCTCGAACCTCGTTCCGTGAAGAGGACGCCTGGTTTCATTGGTTCGGCATCCACGGTATCGAGAATGACGACATCGCATTCCTGCCCCTGGAAACGATGGACCGTACTGCACTCGATGCGTGATGTGCGCTCAGGACTCCCTTTGACGATCGACCGAATCAGCCGCGCCTGCTCGACATACGGCGTTATGATCGCCACGGATTCCGCGCCCGCCCCCACGGAACGCAGCGCGAGATCGGCGCAAATGGCCGCGTTCTCCGCGTTCGCGCGCGATTGCCCGCCGGCCTGCTCACACGTCGTCCTTCCAGCCGTATCTACGACAACCAGCGCGGCGCCGGCATATGGCTCCATCCCTGCAATCCTGGTTTGCCCGGCCGGGTTTCCTCCATGCCGGACGCGGCCCGAATAAAAAAGATCGCTGACCAGCCGGCCGATGACGGGGTGCATCCGATACTGTGTGTCGAGCATGGCGACCAGGGGCGAGGAAAGCGGATCCTTAACCGCAACCTCGAAGATGTTCCGGCCCATGACTTTTCGCACGTATCCGGCATCCGACTGTACGATCGATGGCAGTTGGCACGGATCTCCCACCATGATCGTCTTGCGATACCCAAGACACGCTGCGTAGAACAGGGCCGGCAGAACTGCCATGGAAGCCTCTTCGACGATGACCACATCGAAACGCTGATTCTCCATCAACGGAGAAAAGTACGCATTGGTCAAGGTGGACAGAATGAGCCGGGCTTCATCCACCACCTCCCGTTCCTTCCGAAGCATCGCATTCCGGCGGCCGTCGATTCCCTTGGTACAGAGGTCCCGCATCTTTTCCAGTCGTGCAGCCCTGCGTCGAATCACGCCGATCAATTCCGGAGGCTTCAGTTCCAGCAGGCGCGAGGTCCTTTGTGTGGTAAATACTGCGGCGAGATCCGACGGCAACCGTGGCGGCGACGGATTGCCGAAAAGACCCGCCTGGAACGGCGCCTCCGCAACTGAAAGTTTGTCGATCGCCTTCCTGCATGCGCTTAAAGCGGCTTCCGCCGCCGGGTGGCGTTTCAGCATTCGGCTCAGTTTCTTCCGGTGAACGATGTTCAGCCGCGTCAGCACGTCGTTGAGTCCCGCTCCGAACGTCGGACCTTCAGTCCGGCCGATCCGCACGACCCTGCCGGCATCGATCCATTCCTTTCCTTCCGGATCGTCCGCCACCTTCTCCAACGCCTGATCGAGCGCGGCGTTTGTAGACGCCAGGAGCAGAATGCGCATTTTCTGCGCGAGCAATTCCGCCACAATACGGGCCAGAGTTGTCGTCTTGCCGGTACCGGGCGGTCCCCATACGAAAGCCAGATCGCTGTCGGAACAGAGTTGCACGGCTGCGCGCTGGCTCTGGTTCAGGGCAGAGTGAGCGCACAGCAGTTCAACGCGCTTGAAGACGGCGGGAAGTTTACCGAACAATCTCAGCGCACGATCGACGGGAAAACGGCGCGAATCGATTTCGCCGAGTACGGTGAGAAGCTTTTCATACAGGAACCAGGGATAAATCACCAGCGATGCTTCTCCAGTTCCGGTTTCTACCGCGCGACCGGAGGACAGAGTGATCATCCGATCGTCACAGCGTTCGACACGGACGAGATATTCACCCTTCATCGTTCGCAGCGTGCACTCGATGCCGGCAACCAGTTTTTCGTCGTTCGACGATAATCTGTAAATGTATTGACCGCCTCCCGGCGTTTCACTGGACTCCATCCGCTCGCCGTTCGTCAGGAAGATTTCAAACGTGCCTTTACGCTCGTGCATGGCGTCCATTTCCTGACGTATCGCGCGTTTGAAGTGAGAGATAAACACTTCGAGAATCCCGTCCGCGGTTGTGGGTGTCATCGCATCAGACAGTTTCCATATCCGAGGATCAAAAGCGGTCCATGCCAGATATCGTCTTTCGGCCGTCTTCCAGACCGCGGTAGAGGCCGATTTTCGTCGCCGTGGATAGAGACGTACTAACGATTCCTGCAGAGGAAGTAAGAAGGACCAGGAATCTCTGGACGGTCCTCGGACGGCGATACGGTTTTCGGTTCGCTCCCGAAGTGGACCATCCAACGTGGCTCCGACATTTCTCGCAAACGATCGCCCCGGGGACGGTCTGGCGGCCCCAGGGCCTCTCAGACCGTCTCGGTAGGCTCGATTCCGAGGTTGTCGTTCACCGCAATCCGGAGTTTTTGCTTGCAGCCGATATTTTGCTTGCAAACAAAGGCGGCATCACCCGGTGAATGACCACATGGGATTGGAAGAGGCATAACGCGTGTCCGCACGAAGGTCTAGTAAAACTCCCGCTAAGCCGACTTCTTGGTAAGGCACTTGTACGAGTAACCGACTTTACGTCCCCAAAGGCTCCACGGCTCTAACGAACAAGCTCAGCTGCGTGGCAACGCGGCGCGCCCCTTTCTTCTTGCAAGGGGCGTGACGTGTTGACATGTCAGCTGCAGCGCCGTGTTAGGCGGCACCGCGTTCCACTCTCGTTGCGATTGTGAATAGCGTGCGGGCTAGTTTCGTGCCATGAACATCCATCGATGTCCTTCTAGATCCTCAACTCGATATCGTTGCGCTGGCGGCCCATCCTCCGGTTCAGACAAGATTACGGCTCCTGCGGCCTTAGCCCGAGCATAGTGCTCATCGACGTCATCAACGTAGACGAGAACACCATCAATGATCCATGGCAGAGCGGACCATGAGGCGATCAAGCCTGCAATGGTGGGAGCCTATTTCCGTGGCGGACAAATCCCGTCGATCGCTCATAGCAATGTCGATTGGGCTCAAGCGGCGCTCAAAACCGGCTATGCCGACCAGTCTCACCTGATCGCGGAGTTCCGGGAATTCAGCAGCCTTACTCCTCATCGGCTCACGACGGAGCGCTGGTTTCATCCCTTCATCGAACACGCGCGAGTAAAGCAACGCAATTCCTAAACGTTGGGCGACTCTCGCTGAGCTAACTTTACACGACGCCGGGCCGGTGGCTTCGGCCACGGCACGACACAGTGGCGTATAACCGCCCTCGATTAACCGTGAGACCGCGTGATCCCCGTTTGGACATTGCGCGGCTGAAAGAACATCTCTGGGAGATTTACGAACCTTGCAGGTTTCCGCGGACTCTTGATACGATTCAAGCGCTCATCTGAACCTAAAGATAAGGAGGTACATCCATTATGCGATTCAATCAGCTCAATAGAGCGATGATCGGCGCGCTTCAGGATTGCCTGCTTTCCGCCAATCCTCGCTAGGCAAACAATCTCTAAACCCAAAACCTAGTTTCGGCAGCTTAGCCGAAGTGTGTCTCCTTAAATGAGGGTCTGAAGGGCACAGATGGAGCATTTTCAAATTTATGAATTCCGAATAACGAAATCCGCGAAATTCTTGTAAAACGCGTTGATCAACAGAAGTAAGCAGTCGGCATTGTCGACGGTATCATCGAACCGAATGGCCGCCGCGTCGTCGCCTATGGCAACCTCGCCAAAGGCGATCCACGCACGCTCGATGGAGATACGATCTTTGAAATTGGATCCATCTCAAAGGTCTTCACTTCGCTGTTATTGGCGGACATGGTGAACCGCAAAGAGGTCGCCCTCGACGATCCGGCGGCCAAATACCTTCCCGGGCATGTCAAGATGCCTGAACGGAGCGGAAAATCGATTACGCTGCTCGATCTTTCCACGCAAACCTCCGGGCTCCCGCCCCTTCCCGCCATCCTGAAGGTGAAAGACCCGGCCAATCCTTACGCCGGCTACACCGCGGGCGATTTATACGAGTTCCTTTCCAGCTACACGCTGCCGCGCGATCCCGGTTCCGAATTTGAATATTCGAATTTGGGCGTGGGACTTCTCGGCCACCTCCTCGCGAACCGCGCCGGAATGGATTATGAGAGCCTGATCCGAAGCCGCATCACGCAACCGCTCGCCATGCCCGATACCGGCATTACGCTCTCGTCCTCCATGAAGCAGCGCATGGCTACCGGTCACAACGCATTCCTCGCGCCCGTCGCCAACTGGGGCTTTCCCACGCTTGCCGGAGCAGGCGCGCTGCGGTCCTCTGCGAACGACTTGCTCACGTTCCTGGAAGCATTCCTCGGTTATAAGGAATCGCCTGTCGGGCCCGCCATGAAAGCCATGCTCGAAGTTCGACGTCCCATGGGCAAAGGAAAATTCGAGATCGGTTTGGCCTGGGCGATTTTCGGAGACTTTGTCTGGCATGACGGCGGCACCGGAGGCTTCCGGTCGTTCGTCGGATGCGATCAGAAAGCGCGTACCGGGGTCGTTGTGCTGTCCAATGCTTCTACGCTCCCGGGTGTCGATGACATCGCGATTCATCTCCTGAACCCGAACATGCGGCCCGCCAATCTCGAACCTCCAGAGCGTCCAAAGGAGCACCCCGGGATTCATCTGGATCCCAAACTCCTCGATGACTACACGGGACGTTACCAATTGCCGGACCGATTTCTCGAAATCACCCGCGACGGCGACCGGCTTTTCCTTCAGGGCTTCTCACAGGGAGGTGTTGGCGGGCCCAAGTTTGAAATGTTTGCTGAAAGCGAGAAGAACTTCATCGTCAAGCAGACCGGTTCACAGTTCACCGTTTGAAACCGGCCCCGACGGCCGAGCCACGAGCCTTGTCATGCAACGAGTCGGCCGCGAACCTATGTCCGCCATTCGCTTAACCTGATTCGCGCTGCCAGTCGATCTGCCAGGGAGACGATAAGTGCGAAATCGTCTTCCTGGCACCTACATCTCATGTCCCGGCACGTTCGAAAACGGCCAGTCTGCTGATTTGATGGCATCGCGGATCACTCGCGAAAAACGCCGAAGGGTTTACGCATCAATTTCTGAAGATTGATCAACGCTGCGCGACTTTCCGTTACCTATCGCGAACGGGCCTCTGAAGCACCTGTCCGATATACCGACTTCTCGGGACTTGGGAACAAACCGCTTTTGGGTAATCGTCGCCGATTAGTCGAGCAAGGCGTTGAGGGCGCCATGACGTTCGGTGTCGCAGGCTGTTCGATCAGGCGCGATTGCCTCTATTGTCGTCGTCATCATTCCCGCTGGGCCCTCTGGAACTGCGCTCGTCAAGAAAGACCATCGTCTGATGGGAAGGGATTTCAAAGCGCTTCTGACAGGTCTTGCAGGTTACATCATCATCCACTCGGATGAGGTAATCTCGTAATTTGGCGTAAAGTGCACGGTCGCGCTCGTCTGCACGCGGTGGCAGGCGGTCTTTCTTCGTCCGTCGGATCCAGCGGACCTGGTACTGATTGCTTCGTTTACATCGTGGACATGTGTATTCCACAGCCTTGGATTCGGGCCGCTCCGTGTAGAAATCTCGCTCATCCATGGCCACATCATATCCCGTTGTTCACATTTAGGGAGTTCCCCGGTATATGCGGTTTAGGTTTATTCGCTCTCGAGTGTGAAGTCTTGCGAGATTGCGACGACCGACCTGAAATCCGAACAGCCCGTAAATCCACACTGACAATTTACCGCGATCTCGTACTGTGGCTGCGAGCCGAACCGCAAGCACATTCACTTTCCGGTTTACCGACTTCACAACAACTGATGAAAGAAATGCATAAACACTACCGCGTTTTTCGCAGGTAAGCGTCGGGAAACGTTCGTATGATCTGTGCAATTGTGCACAGCTTGTATCTCTTCTTAAGCGCAAGCTTTGTGCGGGGTGGAACACGGAACGCAGCACTTCGCAAGAAATTGCGATTGGAAAGCGAGCGATCATGAAGGCGAATCAAGATCAATCTCGAGAAGGCGAACACGCTAAACATTCGCGGAATAAGAATTCTGCCGTAAATTGCAATTGTGCAGCATGTTCCCCGCGTAAGCATGAAACGTTTTGGCTTTCTGAGATGGAAAATCTCCGGGGGGATTAAGTGAAGTCAAATAACCCATCTCATGCCAACATTGACGTTGCCTTGTTGCGTTTCAACGAAGAAACCGTTCTCTACTGCGGCGGGATTTCGGAGGCTGCGGCGCATAACTATGCCATTGATTACTCGAGAATGCTGCGCAATCGGGCTAAGGGCCTGAAGGGCGAGCGGATTCGGATTCCGGGCAATTCTTTCGAGCCGAACCGTAAATTGATTGAAGCCACTCTGGAGGAAATGTACCGCAAATATTTTGCGACTTGAGTTGAATCCGTTGGGCAGGAGGTCTCCTAAAGTGGAAAGGGGTGCCGACGCATCCGCCAGCGGGACCTGTCGGCCGAAAAGCGGAAGGCAACGATCAATTTTGCCAATCCAATCGCTTGGATAATTATCGGCGTATTACTTGCCATTCTAGCCTTGGGTGTACTTCTCGGTCGCTAGGCGGATTCTTTCTTTAATGGTCACGCGCCGGGATTGAAATGTAACCTCATCTCCCCATGGCCCTCTTCGTCCAGTGCGGATAGGAAATTCAAGCTGCAGCGTGGCCGCGGCGGAGCAAGGCAGTTTTTCCAGATTAAGATTCCGACTGGTTGAACGTTGAAGCTCCGCCGACAGCCATATTGAACGGATTACTCGGCAAAAGTCGCGCGTTTACCGATCGCCGCTTCAGTGCCTGGTAAACCGCTCAACCGTAATCTGAACGTCGCCGGGCCGGAGTTTCACAAGTCGGTTAGGACGAGCTGGACAAATCTCCGGTTGGGGTGTGAGTGCAAAAGTAAAACCGAATGATTCGCACACACAATTATCGAGATCGTTCACCGCGCTGACATGCGGCGCTGACGTAGATCGGAATAGATGAGCGCCGGCATAAGCAATGCAAGAGTCCCTGAGAAAGCAAGTATCGGAATTATGGGCCACCAAACACCTTGTTCCAAGACCGCGGACGCGGCGTCGCTCGGATCAAAATTAACAGTTACCGACTTGCCGACCGGATACTCGCTGACAACCCGCCGCGTTTCCTTCTCGTTCATTCCGCGAAGAATGAATCGGATTCTGTTTCCCGTAATTCGCCTGTTGTCCACGACGTATGCATACTGCACTTCCGGCCAGTACGACATGAACTTGCCCTTTCCGCCGATTATCAGTTCGGAATGCGCCTTGGAGGAAGTGACTGTCCCCGTCACATGCGGCCACGTGTAACCACGCACCGAATCGTATAATTGGCCAATCCCCCATATGGAAAACACTCCAAAGACGATCGAAGCGAAGATGGCAGCGAGCTCGAAGCTTGCATATTGCCGAGCCTCCTGCTCAACGGTTCAGTTAGGACAATCGTGGCGCAACCGAAAACCTTTCTTTGAGGGGAGAGGAGCTATGGATGGCGAATTACTAATTTAGGCCGAAAACCGGCAGAGTTCGGAGCAGTTATCTCGTGTGATCCCGAGTTGTGTGCGAAACGGCAAAAGCCAGGATTTCGCAGGGCGATTATAGAACGTGAAGCTCAGTGGACGTATAACCGCGAAACCGTAGATTGAACATCGTGCCGCCGGAGTCATTTCACTTGTCCGACATACTCGACTTACCAGGAGTCAGGCTTAGATCCGACAGGAAAACGGCGCTTGGCCGTGCCAGCCCACCAGGCGGTGACCACGGGAACCAGAAACGCCGTGACGAGAATGCTTGCGGATACCAGCACTGTCGCGCTTTTCGCTGCGTCACCGTATGCTGGATTCGCGGCCGCCACCAGCGTGGGGACCGCTGCTGCATTCCCTGCTGTCGATGCCGCCGCCAGCCCCGCGGTCCCGTTCCCGCCAGTCACGCGATCAGCCAAAAGCAATAGTGCTCCGGAAATGACGACGACGGTAACGCCCAAACCCAATCCAACAGTGACCATCCCGCTGTGCCAGACCTTCCTCGCATCAATTCCCGCGCCAAGAGCGAATGCGAAAAACGGGATCAGCACCGGCACGGCACGACCGAGAAAATCGCGCAACTCGCCATCGAGATTCCCCAGGATCATTCCGAGGATTAGCGGTAGACTCGCGCCGACCAGCGACGGCCATGGAAACGCCGAGCCGGCAATTCCGAGGGAAACCATCGTCAGAAACGGACCAGCTTCCATCGACATGATGCTGAACGCGGCGGCCTCGCCCGGCTTGCCGAATTGTGCCATCAGCGCCATGTACAGCCCACCGTTCGTGTCGTTGATCGCCGCGCTTGATGGGAATTTGCATGGAGCGCGATTGTACCATCATGGAATACATCGAAGGCCAACCGTTGGCCGGACCAAAGGTTGCAGATGAAGCCGTGCGGCTTGCATCTAAGTCGCTGCAGCCATCGAAGAGGCTCATGCCCGTGGGGGCATCCTGCATCGCGACTTGAAGCCGGGAAACATTCTCGTAACGACGAAACGCTCAGTCAAGCTGCTGGATTTCGGATTAGCGAAGTTGCTTTCCTCTGAGGAGCCCTCCGCGTCGCTGACAGCGGACGGCTCGGTTATGGGAACTCCAGCCTATATGTCAACGGAACAGGCTCGATGGGATGCCGTCGAGCACAGATAAGCCAGTGTGAATCAAAATTCGTCGCAATTGGCGCGTTCGGGGAGTAGCATTTTCCCCTACGCGAAAACGGAAAGCGCCCCCAACTGAGGACATCGAACGGGGCCTGGGAGGAGTGACCGATGGGCGGAACCCGACGCGGTTTCCTGAAGGCTGCCGCGACCACCGCGGCAGCAGCGGCGACGCCTGATCTCGTCCACGCTCAGGGTCAAGGCCAGGACGACGGCCACGCGCACCAGGCGGTCCCTTCGGACCTCACACTGCGCGTGAAGTCGCTCGAATCGTTGTTGGTGGAAAAAGGCTTGGTGGATCGCGCCGCGCTCGACGCGCTGGTCGACACATTCGAGCACAAGGTCGGACCGCGCAACGGCGCGCGCGTAGTGGCGAAGGCCTGGATCGATCCAGCGTACAAGGAGCGTCTACTGTCGGACCCTGACCACGCGATCGCAGAGCTTGGCTATAGAGGCCAGCAGGGCGAGCACATGGTGGTGGTTGAGAACACTCCCAACGTGCACAACATGATCGTCTGCACGCTGTGTTCCTGCTACCCGTGGCCGCTGCTCGGCCTGCCGCCGGTGTGGTACAAGTCCGCGCCCTATCGCTCGCGTTCGGTGATCGACCCCCGCGGTGTGTTGCGCGAGTTCGGGCTGGAGGTCTCGGCCGAGGTCGAAGTGCGCGTCTGGGACAGCACGGCGGAGTTGCGCTATCTCGTGTTGCCCGAACGGCCCGCCGGCACCGAGGGATTGAGCGAAGACGCGCTCGCCGCGCTGGTGACGCGCGATTCCATGATCGGCGTCGGCAAGGTCGTTCTGTCGAGGGAAGGAGCGAAGGGATGAACGGCGTCCACGACATGGGCGGGATGCAGGGGTTCGGTCCGATCCGGCCCGAGAACAGCGAACCAGTCTTCCATGCGCGCTGGGAAGGACGCATGCAGGCAATCTGGTCCGCGCTCGGAACCTGGCGCAAATGGAACGCCGATTTCGGCCGCCAGACGAGGGAGTTTCTTCCTCCAGCGGAGTATCTGGCGCTCAAGTACCACCAGTTGCGCTACGCGCAGGTCGTGGAGTTGCTCGCGAGCAGCGGCATGGCCACGCGCGCCGAGATCGAAAATGGACGGCCAGCGAAAGGGACGCACAAGGTGGTCCCGCCGCTCACCGCCGGCAAAGTCGCGGCGTGGTTTGCAAATGGCAACCCCAAGAGCCGCGATGTCGCGGTCGCTCCGAAATTCCAGGCGGGACAACGCGTGCGCGCCCGCAACATCAATCCTCCGACTCACACGCGCCTGCCGCGCTATGCACGCGGCAAGCTCGGCATCATCGAGCGCGACCACGGAGTGTTCGTCTTCCCCGACAGCAACGCCCAAGGCCTCGGCGAGAAGCCGCAGCATGTGTACTCGGTTCGTTTCGCCGCGCGCGAACTGTGGGGCGAGCAAGCGCCGCCGAAGGACACGGTCATTGTTGCCATGTGGGACACCTACCTTGAGACGGTCTGACCCTTGACTGCGGAACCCCAGGCACTTGCGGCGTTGCCGCACTTGCTTCGCGACGACGGCGGCCCGGTATTTGCCGAGCCGTGGCAGGCGCAAGCGTTCGCGATGGCCGTTAAACTCTCCGAGCAGGGGCATTTTACCTGGAAAGAGTGGGCGGCCGCGCTGGCGCACGAACTCCAGGAGGCCGCCAATCGTGGTGACTCCGACGACGGTTCCCGCTACTACGAGCACTGGCTGGCGGCGCTGGAACGTCTGGTAACCGCGAAAGGTCTGGCTGAACCGACCGCGTTAGTTGCCCGCAAGGAGGCTTGGACCGAAGCGTACCGAAATACGCCGCACGGAAGGCCCGTCGAACTTCCCAAGGCGCCAGGGAGGGCAGGCGTTCGGTCGCTGTTTCTTGGGCTCGCGTCGGCTGTAGCTGCGTATTGGCTAATTCGGGCGAGAGGGCATCCGTTTAGCGGACCACCGGCGCGGTTCGTCGCCAGTGCCGGTCTGGGCACGCTGCTCGGTATGCGACATGCGCTGGAGCCCGATCATCTCGCCGCGCTGTCGACCCTGCTGACCGGCGAGCGCAACATTCGGAAAGCCGCATGGCTTGGGGCGTACTGGGGGATCGGTCACACCCTGACGCTGCTGGTCGCCGGCACGCTCTTAGTGGTGTTGCGCGCTGATATGCCGGCGATGGCCTCGGACGTGTTCGCGGGCGCCGTCGTGCTGCTGCTGGTGGGGTTCGGTTTCCGCGCGATCTACCTTTCAGCTGGCCAGGTCTCGGCTTCCCCGACGCGCTCCCATGTGCACGGAGCGACGTCAGCATCTACGCCCGCGGGCCGCTGGACGCTCGCCCGACGGCCGCTGTTTGTGGGCGCGGTCCACGGTCTGGCGGGCAGTGGCGCGCTCACCGCGCTCGTCATGGCGACGATGCCGTCGATAGGGGCGCGCCTCATCTATCTGGTGTTGTTTGGCATCGGTTCAACGTTGGGTATGGCCGCGCTTTCGGGCCTCATGGGCTGGCCGATCGCCTGCGTCGGAGCGCGTGGTGCAGTCGCACGCTCCGTGTCGCTGGCGGTGGGGTGCATCTCGATTATGCTCGGACTGTACTGGGGCTATCCGCTGATTAGCCGCTAGGCTCCCTTAGGGACCGCGCAAAAATAACTTCACATTTTGCGGGCAGAGCAGCGCAGGGTCAGACCCCTCGTCCCCTGTGTGGCGGCGCGGTAGGGGACGAGGGGGCTGACCCCTTGCCCCCGAAAATGTGAAGTTATTTTTGCGCGGTCCCTTAGCGGCGAGAATGTTCACAAAATGTCCCACTTTTTGTACAACCCTATACCGCGTTCTTGTGGTATAGGGTTGCTCGCTACTTTCAGGTCGCATACTCGCACCCTGTATGAATCCGGATACGATCTGTAGGTGGTGCAGGGCCTGAGCGCAAGTGCGTCAGCGGCACTGTCGATTTGGTACGAGCCACACCAGATTACTATGGCGTTGTAAAGTCGGGAGGGGTCGACGTCAGCAGGAAGCCGCTGAAATGGTAGGTCTTTTCGCTAACCGCTCAGGTGCCTGATGGGTATGATGCAATTTTCTAGAAGCCGGAGCAGTCTCGGCCATGTCATGAGTCAACATTCCAAAATCATCACCTGCATTGCAGTGGGGTTCTTCTGTGAGGTTTCGCTCAGCTCCGGCCAGCAAACGCCAAATCGTCAGTCAGAATCGGCGGCGTTTCTGGCGGAAGTGGCGGGTGTGTACAAGGTTCAATTCCAAAACGGGGAACGTGAATGGCGACAAGTATCAGTCGGAAGACATCCTGGAAGTCGTGCCAATTGACGACCACGCAGCATTCGTGCGGATGGATCTTGAGTTTTTCAACGGACACTCCGGCAGAATCTCTGGCATCGCGATCTATGGAAAACACTCCTTGATCTATGACAACCGCCAAAAAGGCGAGGATCGATGCGTTGTCGAATACGTCTGGTCTTCCGACAAGGTTATAACTAAGGCCGACTATGACAAAACGCCGGGATGCCGCTCATATCATGGGGCACGAGGGAGTCTCGATCGTGTAGAGTTCCTCGTGAAGAGGAAGCAGCCGATTCGCTGCATGCAGCGGCTTAAAGACTCCCCTCAGTTTAAAGGCGCAATGGATGAATATCGACAAGCGCGACAATAAGACCTCGTTGCGTTCTCACGAACACTCATCGGTCCAATTTCCCTTAATCCCGCAGAAGCCCTCATGTTGAACGAAGGTTCTATGCTAAAAATACAAAAACATTTTGCACACTCAACTTGGCGAGTAACCGCTATCTTCGAAGTGCTCCGGACAAACAACTCTCTTGGACCGGCTTCATTTTCAGCCGCTGGCAGGTTTGCGGCGGACGGGGAAAGGCTATGGGTTTTCAATCCTAACCATCAAGAAACGGGACTTGGTCGACCGCACACTTTTCCAACCAAGGTAAACGTTATGACTCGGCTGGCGTCCAATTTACAGAGCCGCTGGCAACTCCCCCCTTCTGAGAATCCGTCAGCAGCTCGCAACCATCTTAAATCGCGATAAGGAATTCAGGCAGCAATGGGTATGAAACGAATGCTCGTGTCTCGGTACGCGCCTATCTTAGTGATAGCCCTGTCATTGGCGGCCTCCGCCACGGCCGAAACCAATCCCGCCGCCAAACTAGCCAATATTCGAATCAACAATTTTGGCCAGATCAACGATAACTACTATCGGGGCGCCCAACCAGAGCGCCGCGACTATGCGGACCTGGCCGCGCTTGGCGTCAAGACGGTGATTGACCTCACAGAAGACGGCCGAAGCGAAGAGAAGGGATTAGTTCAGGCCGCCGGAATGAAATTCTATCGGATCCCAATGACAACCACGGATGGGCCATCCTCGGCCAAAATCACGCAGTTTTTGAAGCTCGTCAACGACCCCGCGAACCAGCCCGTTTTCGTGCACTGCCAGGGAGGACGTCATCGCACGGGCGTTATGACAGCGGTTTATCGAATGACTCGCGATGGCTGGAATCCAGAACAGGCTTATCAGGAAATGAAGCAATATAACTTCGAGGGCTTTCCCGGTCATCCAGTGTTAAAGAGCTTCGTTTACGACTACTACACACACATCGAGGATTCGCCGGTCACAAATAAACCTGCATCCGAAAGCAAAAGCAATCCCAAGGTCGCAGTGGAAACTGCTACAAAGTAGTACCGCCCACCGGCTGAGCGTATAGGCGTCGCTTCAATTCGTCGCCTATACGCGCTTAATCAGTACCGATCGCGTCGTCCGCCGCCACCGCCGCGAGAACCGCCCCCGCCAAAATCTCTCTTGACCATCGGCTTCGCTTCATTGACTGTCAACGTTCGACCATCAAGTTGGGACCCGCTCAAACCGGCGATCGCTTTGTTGGCATCTTCTTCGCTCATTTCCACGAAGCCGAAGCCCTTAGAACGGCCTGTATCGCGATCCGTAATGATAGTCACCGATTCAACACTGCCGTACTGTTCAAACGCGCTCCGCACATCGCTCTCATTTGTGTTGAACGATAGGTTTCCAACGTACACTTTTTTCGACATATATTTTTATTTTCCTTTGTTGGGAACTTCTGGAACGACGGCAGGGATTTAAGATTCAATCGGTGACCGATCAGACAGGAGATTCCAAACATTTGAAATGTAAGCGACTTGATCGTCGCTGCTTGAACAATACGCCAATGGGAGAGATTTGTTCAAGCCTCGCGTCAGAGCTTCGTTCAACCGGCATCGCGGAAAGTTTTTCGATTCTGATGGTCAAGGACATTCAGTTTCCGGGATACCGACTTTCCGCCAACTGAGCCGAAAATACCTAAACCCTTCAGCGTTACTCCCGATGAATCAGCTAACGGATTGAAAACCCGACCCCGGAAGGATCTGAATTATGCTCTGGTCTTAAGACGCGACGCATATACTTTAATCTTTTCTCGGAGGGAATCATGACGGGTCAGACGGGAATGATCGGCACTAATATTTCGGAAGAGCTTTTTAGATATGCGGGTCTCGAAATTCGTTTCCTGCTAACTTCTTCAGACTGCAACGGCACAATGTCGGTTTTCGAGTTCTTGGTGCCTGCCAACTTTAAAATCCCTGGCCCGGCGCACAGCAATGACGGTTACGAAGAGATGGTCTATGGCCTCGAAGGTACACTCACCTGGACCGTCAATGATACGGGTGTCCAAGTGGGGCCCGGGCAGGCGCTATGCATTCCCCGGGGTGCGGCCCATCGCTGGGCAAACAACGGAAACGTGCCCGCCAAGCAGCTCACTGTCATCAGCCCTGGCGTAATGGGACCCGAATACTTCCGCGAAGTGATGCAGCTCTTGAGCGCCGGTGGGCCCCCAAATCCGGCTGCAATAGCCGCAACCATGAGACATCATGGGATGATTCCGCTGGCCCCTGCACCAACACCCGAGAACACTCGTACGCGATAAACTGACAATACTCAGAAGCCGGAGCTGGTAGCCGAGGCATGATTTCATGCCGTGGGTCCGTGATGTCCTAATGCCGTGCCCTCATGCTCGAGTTTCCCCAGAAATATGGCAGTGGCAGTAACAATAATGCCTCCGGTCCCCAAGAGATCGGCTTCGGGGCAGTTACGAGTTTTGTCAGTGGCCGTATAACCGAGAAACCGTAGATTGAACCTCGTGCTGACGGAGTCATTGCACTTGTACGGGATGCCGACATTACGCTCATTGACGCTCCAGACCACTTCCACAAATAAAATGTGATAGCGTTCTGGGATGGCGCAGAGCCCGATGCCAGCGGCAGAGGTCGAGATCACCGAGGAGCTAGTCCGCAATCTTCTCGCCGATCAGCACCCGGACTTGGCCGACCTTCCCCTTTTGGAGATATCCGGTGGCTGGGACAACGCACTGTTTCGTCTAGGCGGTTCGTTAGCCGTACGAATGCCGCGCCGCGGAGTGGCAGTGGCGTTCGTGGAGAACGAACACCGGTGGCTGCACGAACTCGAGCCGCGACTGCCGCTTCGAATACCCGTGGTGCAACGCATCGGCAGGCCAGGCCGCGGATACCCGTGGCCGTGGAGCGTCAGGCAATGGATTGAGGGTGAAACGGCTGTGCGCTCCGTGCCAATCAACGATCCCGACGTCGGCCGATCGTTGGGAGCGTTTCTTCGGGCACTCCACGTGCCCGCCCCCGTGGACGCACCCACCAACCTTATGCGTGGCGTACCACTCTCAACGCGCACCCCGCGCATGCTGAAGTACATCGAGGCGGTCAATGACATCGTGGACGCCAAGAGAATTCTTAGCAGTTGGGAAAGGGCGATTGGCGTGCCTCTATGGGCGGGGCCAGATGTTTGGGTACATGGCGATCTGCACCCCGCGAATGTGATCCTGTGCCACGGCCGGCTCGCAGCGATCATTGACTTTGGGGATCTGGCAGCCGGCGATCCTGCGACGGATCTGGCCGCAGCTTGGATGCTGTTCTCGCCCGAGGTTCGTTCCATTTTCAGACAAGCCGCAGCTCCGCCCTTACGCCCCATCGATGACGACACATGGTCCAGGGCTCAGGGCTGGGCGCTGACAATGAATCTCGCGTGGCTTTCAATGTCTGCTGATGATGAAGAGACGACCGCGATGACACAAAAGGCGATCAGCGATGTGCTTGCAGACGAATAGCGAGGCCCGCCGATGCGTCACCTGGCCGTGTAACCGCTTACTCTTCAGTTGGCCGGATACACGTCCGGTGTCGATCACGAAATGCGTGAAAATTTCGAGGGCCGTGAGCGCCCGTCACTGTAGCAATTCATGCTTTAGGGAAGCCGTAGAGTGTTTGCGGATTGTCCACCAGGATTTGGTTGCGCTCGCGCTCATTCGGTACCCATTCGGACAAGAGGTCAAATAGCAGCGCGTCGTTGGGCTTGTTGTCGAATGGCAATGTGGGATGCGGCCAATCGCTACCCCAGACCATGCGCTCGGGCGCGGCCTTCACATAAGCCTGGGCGATCTTGGTCGAATCGGAATAAGTTGGCGGCCCGACCTTGGTGTCGATATAAGCGCCTGACAGCTTGACCCAGGTCTTGCCCTTATCGATCAGGCGGCGAATGACGCCATAGGCGGGGTGAGCGATCCCTTGCGGCTCCGGCAAATGACCGAGGTGATCGAAGACGAGGGTATTCGGCAGACGGTTCCACAGGTCTTCGTTTGCAGCGATGCGATCCGCGGGGATATAGATCTGCACATGCCAGCCGAACGCGGCGACCCGTTTCGATAAGGGCTCGATCATTTCAAAAGTCGACGTAGCCGTCGGCGGGTTCTGGCTGAAACGCACGCCGCAAACGCCACCGTCAGTAAGCCGCTTCAGCTCGGCATCGGTTACGGCGGTGGTGAGGACTGCTACGCCTTTCGCGTTCGGCGCCAGTCGCGCAACTCCGTCGAGTCTTATGTATGGATTTGCGCTTGCCGTATCGACAGCAAGCTTCTACTCGGTCTCGGTATTACTGATGGCAACTTTTCTGGATGGCCAGTGGCAAATCTGGGGAAGCATGATCTTTATAATGGGTTTACGATATGTCTCGGATCACCTGCCGGTTCCGCAAGCGCTGGATCTCTTTCGGCCTCTAAGCACAGAGTCACCACTGGCGACATTGCCGTGGTCCGGAATGGGGATATCCGTCGTTCTGGCGGCAATTTTATTTTGCCTGTCCATGAAGATCGTGCAGTTACGGGAATACTGATGTTGAGGAAAGGAAAATCAATGAAAGTTCGTCTCACCTTAATAGTTGCCGGCGCTCTGCTCCTGGCCGCCGGTTTGGCAATTGCCCAGACCCCGGCGGGTTTGGCCTTTGAAGTGGCATCGGTGAAGCCGTCGGCCCTGGATATGAACAAATTAGCGGCGCAGCTGCAAGCCACCGGCCAAATGCCGAAAATCGGTGCGCATGTCGATAAAGCCAGAGCCGAATACATCTTCGTGCCGCTTAAGGAACTCATCGCCACGGCATATCGCGTGAAGCCTGCCCAGATCAGCGGTCCGGAGTGGATGAATGACATCACTCAACGGTTCGATATCGTCGCGAAGATGCCCGACGGAGCTACAGTCGACCAGGCGCCGGATATGCTGCAAACTCTCCTCGCCGAACGTTTCAAGTTGAAGCTTCATCGAGAGACGAAAGAGCATCCGGTGATGGCGCTGGTACTGGGCAAGGATGGAGCAAAGCTGAAGGAATCGGCGCCGGTTCCCGGCCAGGATTTTGACGAAAACACGCCTCTGAAGCCCGGCGAAACTCAAATGAGCACGTCGCAAGGACCGGTTCGCATGACAGTCGATCCGAAAACGGGCGGAAGCGTCACGAATATGGGAAAACGCGGAGTATGGACGCAGCAAGTGCGCCCCGGCGGAACGCTGCATCTCGAAGGAAGCGGAACGACGATGTCCGCATTCGCCGACATGCTCACGAATTTGTCGCAATTGACAGGCGGCAGCAGCATCCAGGTCATCGACATGACGGCCCTTCAAGGACACTACAACGTTGCCATCGATTTCTCATTGGCCGACTTGCTGAAAATGGCCCAGACGATCGGCGTCAACATTCCGGCAGCGCCCGGTGGAGGTGCCCCCGGAGGGCCCGCCGCTTCAGATCCTGGAGCATCCTCCTCCCTCGCCGACGCTGTGAAAGCGCTCGGCTTGAAACTGGAGTCGCGCAAAGCGCCAATCGAGCAATTGGTCGTCGACAACGCCGACAAGACGCCGACGAACGACTAAAAGGGGCGCACACCTTGACGCCCAGGGGGGATTTCATGCGATCAAGCTACGGGACGGGGCCGTGATGCGAAATTCTATTCGCGGACAAAAGAAGGGCGAAAACAACTTCAGCGAGAGCTCTTGAGGTTGTCGGATTTCCGGTCACCGCCAGTGCCTCTGTTACCCAACCTGATTGTTTCCACTAATGCGGCTTATGGGACTCTGTAAGCAGTTGTGGGGAATGGTCCTGCTTCTACGAGAGCGCAGTTGTACGGCCACTGACAGCCTGGCCGCCGTTTTGGGGGTTGAATGCGCAGTCCATCTCTTCAAATACTGCTTCGAAAAATCATGAACTGTTTGCAACTCCCGAGCGTCCAGCACTCGCTTCAATTCGGCGAGGGACGCTCTATTTCATCTATCACAAGGACCTCAACCGGCGCCCGCTCCGCTTCGATCCGCAAGCCGAGTTGATCGGGAACTGCCGTGAAAATGGAGCCGCGTTCACTGCCCAGTGGCGTGGCCGCTCCTCTCGCCTTGGAATCCGGCGTCCCGGGTAAACCGCCGTCCAGGACCGGCGCGTCATCCCACTGGACGGAAAGATCGTAGACTCCCGTCAGGCCCGTGCGGTCGACAACGGGCCTGCCCAGTGCTGTCGCAAGCACTGCAGTGAGCCGGGTGATCGTTGCTCCCTGCATGAAGATCGAGTTCGAGCCAACCTCGAGATTGGTTGTAGCTGCCTCGCTGGGCTTGAACTTTGGCCCGCCCTTGCCGACGGTAAGTGCATACACTGGAATCTGCGCAATACTTCGATGCAGCCGGAGCGAGAAACGATCCGCCAGGAGGTGTTGCAGCATCAGCCGCGTTTCATCGACGTTGTGCTGGTCATTGTTGCTCTTCGCCTGGATGTCCCATTTTTCCGTTGCGAACCAGTCTGGGCCGCCGTCGATCTGCGAATCCTGCACATCGTAGGCCAGCATCACGAGTAGTTTTGCGACTGCTCCGTTAGCTGTGAATTGCCCGCGATTGGGTGGACGTACAAAGAAGCCCCTGTCGTTCGGAGCTTGCGGGCGTATGCTGGCCACCTCGAAGGTCTGCCCAAACAGTCCGACCAACGCCGCAAGCAATAGAACCTGAATCATGTTGATACGCCCTCCCGATCTTCTTCATGTACGGATGACTTCGCTCAAACTTACGGGCCTGATTGTTCACTCTCTCAAGACAAGGCAAAAGAAAATACTAATCGTGAGAAGAAAGACAAAGTACGGAAGATGCGCACGCGGGTTCTCGTCCGCCTAACACCTACGCCTACATTTCAGCCGCAGCAGCGCATAATCGCACTGACTGTGGACAGCTGCAAAGCGCTTCTTGCGTGGAGGCAATGACATCCACTGTATAAAAACACTACGGGAAAAATCTATGCAAGCACACCCGACGTTGGAGCCAGTCCAGTTGCCCGCGAACGAGTTCCGATCCGGTTTCCCAGAAGCGTGCAACCGGCCTGTCGAACAGAATCGGAAAGAACGAATAGATGTGCTTTGGGCCGCTCAGCTTCTGGAGAGCGAACGAATTCCAGAAGCCGACTTCTCGGACTAAGGGACCGCGCAAAAATAACTTCACATTTTCGGGGACAAGGGGTCAGACCCCTCGTCCCCTACCGCGCCGCCACACAGGGGACGAGGGGTCTGACCCTGCGCTGCTCTGCCCGCAAAATGTGAAGTTATTTTTGCGCGGTCCCTTAGTAAGCAGTTGTGGGCAATGATGTCACTTCTACGAGATATCGGTCTACTCGCCAACTGGCTTGAAAACGGATGTGATTCCTGAATACTGGGCCACTTCCGGGGAGTAATCCGCTGTTATTTCAGCGTACGTTCTCCGCGAAGCCGATTATGGAGTGAAGGTCTCCAAAGACCGTGGCGTTCCGCGGATGGTCTGTTGTCGATAAAGGCTGAGACCTTGTCGAACCGCTCTCCGGTCATCATGGAAAGACCTTCCTCCAAATAGCGTACGGTAGCCGTCCAGTTCTGGCGGTCTCCCCATGCCTTCCTTAATCCTGCCCTGACTTCAGGATTTCCGCCGCTGGCAGCATCGATGTGAGCCGTCCAACGGACCGCAAGCGCCTGTGCTTTTTCGCTGTCGGGATCCTCGCCAAGATAGGATTCAGCTTCGCGGAAACTTGATGGTGCCCCTAGTGTTTCGCCGCGTTTCACATTAGGCTGATGTCATGGCGCAATCTTCCGTAAAGCTTGGATCGGTTGGAATCTGGACAGCCCAATTTGAACATCATCCTGCTCTTAAAGTGCGGGAAGCTGCTAGTGAACTGGAGGACCTCGGGTATGGGGCGATTTGGTTTGGCGAGGCTGTCGGACGCGAAGCACTAACGCATGCCGGTTTATTGCTTGCGGCAACTCGTCAGATCGTTGTCGCGACAGGAATTGCAAATGTTTACGCCCGCGATCCCATAGCCATGGCTTCGGGACAGAAGACGCTCGTGGAAGCTTATCCGGACCGGTTTGTTCTCGGGCTCGGTGTGAGCCACGTGCCCCTAGTCGAGCAGTTGCGCGGGCATCAATACGAGAAACCGGTGCCACGAATGCGCGCTTATCTCGACGCGATGGATCACGCTCCTTACAATTCAGTGGCGCCTCCATCCAAACCGATACGGGTGCTGGCGGCGCTAAGACCGAAGATGCTGGAACTTGCTGCGGAACGAGCCGATGGAGCTCATCCGTACAATGTGAATCCCGAACACACGGCGCGGGCTCGGAAAATTCTTGGTGTAGGTCGATACCTGTGTCCGGAGCAAGCGATCGTGTTCGAAACTGATCCGGCGAAAGCGCGAAAAATCGGGCGCGAGTTCCTGGAACTCTACCTCAAGCTGCCGAACTACATTAACAACTTCCTATGGCTCGGATTCGACGAAAACGATTTCCGGAATGGCGGCAGCGACCGGTTTATCGACGCGATCATCGCCTGGGGTGATCTCAATGCAATCCGGAATCGCATTCGCGAGCATCACTCCGCCGGCGCGGACCACGTTTGCGTTCAAGTGCTCACCGCCGACCCCCATGCGTTGCCTCTCCGAGAATGGCGTGAGCTGGCGTCCGCTGTGCTTTAACCAAACGTACTTTTCGAGCCCTACTGATCGCGCCAGCTGCTGATGCTCGAGCAGATGTCCCGTACAGACATCGAGCCCAATGGCTGCTTCGCGAGTACACGAACGAATGCGTCGAAAGCAGATGCCCTTACGAAGGCCAGAATGCTAACGATCAGTCGTGCAGCGTTTACGAATCCTGTGACAACGGATGACTCTACCCTTCGGCGTTACTCGTTAGGAATCGTCATTGGGGGTGCACCTTTCAGTTTCCCGAGGCCGATCTTATGGGTCTTTTGAAACGGCCATGTCGATCGAGAGGGGTGATTTGCCCGCGATACGAGATTCACGTACTCTGTCAGCGTATGGTCTTGCCCTGGTTCGAGCGTCGTTTCACGTTCGATCTCCCGGTCACCGCTGCTCCGGGATTGCTCGAGCGACTCCGTGGTACGCCGGTCCGGTTGCGTGAGCGGGTGGCGGGACTACCTGTTGCAAGGCTCGTCGCGAAACGTGGCGATCAGTGGTCGATCCAGGAGAATCTGGGTCATCTATGGGATCTCGAACCGTTATGGATGACGCGGGTGGAAGAAATCGCTGCCGGCAAAGCGGTATTGCAGGCGGCCGATCTGCAAAATCGACGGACCCACGACGCGAACCATAACGCGCATCCGGTTGCTGAATTACTGAACGGATTCGAGGCGGCGCGTGCTGTCATGGTCTCGCGGCTGGAAGCGGTAAGTGACGCCGTTTGGCTTCGGTCGGCAAAACATCCGCGACTGGACATGCAGATGAGATTGCTGGACCTGGCGTACTTCGTCGCGGAGCACGACGACCATCACCTGGCGACCATCACCGAGCTGCGTCGCTAGGGGGCTACTTGCACACCGAGCACGTTGAAGTTTATAACTCCTGGAAAGTCGCGAAAGATTTAGGAATCGGCAGAACAGTCAAAACCTAAACCCTGCGTTACTCGCGGGTTGACGCGCGCGTTTCAACCGTTGTTAGCTCAATCACCCACATTGTGAGCAGCACCCAAAATCCAACATGCCCGAGACAAGGACTTTCTCCAATATAATTGATCTATGCTTGTCTACAGCGGCTCGATCGATGACCGTCACGAGTTGATTCAATTCTTTCGACGTGAAGTGAACAAGTTTCGGCTTCTGCGAAAGCTGGTGGTGTCCCGTGAGGGTTCGTTTATTCAGGACGTCAATGGCGATCGGATGGAATTCCCCGGCCTCACCCACGGCAACCCGGTTCTTGACCGGCTGGTCCAGGAATTGGGGATCGTGTTTCCGGCCAAAACTCTACACAATCCGAATTCCACGTCGACCGGTGTTCGAGAGTTCGATTTGAGCTCCTGCTGGACTTGGGGGCATGGATAGTTGACATCGGCAGGGCATCTTTACACCGTCGCAACTTGCGATGCTGTCAAACCCGCCACTGCGGCGTTTATGGCGGGCTATCACTCTGCGCGCTGTTCCGGATTGTGCAGTGGGGCGTTATGTTGAGGCGTTCTCCCGCGGGGCCCCCAATAAGGCCGCTTCGGGAAGGGCCCTTCAATGCGCTCGAGGCGATGTTCATCCCAAATCGTGATCGTATCGGGCTTGCTTGCGGATTTTGTCCCCACTTTGGGAAACCTTCAGGATACATCTCGATAGTGAACGCGCAATTCTTCGCCTTCTTCCGATCGCGGTAAGACCCACGTCCAGATCTCTCGATAACAGAAATTTGAGAAAACTGAGGCCACGGTACTTGCATGTTTGATGGACGCTCAGGAGCACAAGAAAATCTGCCATTCCCACCTTCGCTCATCTGTCCGTCAGACACTTCGCGACACCACGCGAACGCCTTTATAGCATGCTCCCCGGTGTTATTGTTCCAAGGGATCCCATCGCGGTCCAGGAAAGTGAAGAGTCTCGCTTCATTCCTGAGGAGACGCTTTTGAGAACGCGCGATCGTCACGTCCGGGCGTCCAGTTGCCTTGACGACGAGCGTCGAGTCTACTCGACCTTTCTTTCGTGGCGGACATTTCCTTTCCTGCTCCTTCTGTCAGGCCAGAAACTGGCGACCTGCAGGAATTTGAGCGCCGAGGGTCCCGGCAAACACGAACATCAAACGAAGGGCTGCTGCCTTCCTAATACGCATCATGAGATGGCTCCTTCGGGCATGTACCGTAATGGACGATTGGCAGTTGGACACGCATCGTCAATTTTCGTTCGCCACAGTTCTTTTTCAACTAGTTCGGCGATAGCCGTTCCACGTGATCGATCACGATGAATTCGCGCGGCGCTTTGGCCGGCTCCAGGCGCAACCCCAGTTGCTCTTCGAGCGCGGTAAAGATGTCCGGGCCGCGAGGGACGTCCGACGGTTCATTGGCAAGCTGAATCCCCGCCGGAAGTTCGCGACCGAGCGGACCCGCCGTGCTGTCATCCGGTGCGAATTCGAGTACGTAATTGAAGCGGGCGGTGTTCGGGATGCCCGTCCGGTCGATCACGGTGAGGCCGAGAAAGGGGCCCAGCACCGGGACGCCTGCCCCAGCGCCGACAAACAGCCTGTTTGGACCGTTAGCCGTGCCGTAAAATCCGCACGGAGCCGTGGTCGTCTGGCCGCGCCGGGCAGCCTCCAGATTCTTGCGCACCATCTCTGTCGTTGATCTCATCGCAACGAACGATGCATCGGGCGGGGTGCAGTTTCCTTCCTTCATCTTGAGGCCGCCCTTGGCCACAGTGAGCGCAAAGGCCGGTGTCTGCTCGGTATCGATGTGCACCTTCAACTGAAACCGGCGCTCCAGCAACGCGCGAAGCATAGGCCCCTGCATCGTCGCCGGTTCTGACGCACCTTGCGCAACGGCCTCAATCGTGTATCGCGCGTTGCGCACCCAGTCCGGACCTCCCCGGACGCGAACGCCGTCCTCGACGCCGAGTCCGTAAACGCTATCAAAGGTTAACCCGCGCCCGCGCCCACCCAGGTTACCGAAGTCCAGATTCGCCGGTCCGTAGCCATACGCAGTTCGAATCAGCGTGGCGAGCGTCATGCAAAGGGCGTGGGTTCTCCCTGGCGTCATCTGGAAGCTGTTCGCGCCGCCGCCTCTCATCCCTTCCGGCGGAGGCGGAAGATTGTTCGGGTCGCATTGGCGGATCGATGCTTCTTCGAATTGCGCGGCGGGGATGACGGCGGCTGGCGCGGGAGTTGCAGGCTTGTCCGCCGGTGGGTTTATTCCTTGCGAAGATTTGACGATCACTCGAGGTTTCTCCGGCTGCGGGCTCGCGGGTTCAACGGATGGAAACGTCGGAGCAGCAGGCGCCGACGGGTGCGGCAGAGCCGCCTTCATCGAGCCTACGACGATCGGCGTGGCAAATGCGAACAGCGCCGCGAGGCTGAGGATGGCGATTTTTACGAACGTCAGCTTGAGTCCCATGCGGTTATTCATGATCCCCTCGATTCGTTTCTGGATATTGGATCCACTGACTCCGGACACACAGGAAAGGCGAGATTCGACATAGCGCTTGCACACGGCGAGGATTCCCTCGGCATACGCCTCCGGTTCTCCAAGCAGACGCAACACTTCTTCATCGCAGGCGCGCTCCCGCTCGTTGACCAGCCGGGAGCCGATCCACCAGACGAGCGGATGAAACCAGAAGAGCGCCTCCACCAGCATGTGTATGGCGGCGGTGGCGTTGTCGCGCCGATTGGTGTGACACACTTCGTGAGCAATGACCGCCTGAAGCTGTGAAGGCGTGAGATCGTGCTGCAAACCTGCCGGCAGAAGCAGCATCGGCCGCCATAGCCCGACCACTCCGGGTTCGAGAAGTCCCGTTGTCGAACGGACCCGGATCCCAGGCGGAATTCCCATTCCCGGGAGATCAAGCGATGTGCAGGTGCTCACCACGTTTCGGATGCGCCACCATAGCCGAATGCGGATAAGCGCAATCGCCAGAAAACCGCATGCCCAGACTGCGGGGAGGACAACCCCGAACCAATCGATGGTCCTTGCACGAGAGGGCCGCACCGGCAGGACCGAAGACACACCTTCAAGGAATGGCTCGCTCACGCGCACCATGGCAGCGGAGATGGCAGGCGGCGCCGCCTCGCGCACAGTGGGCGCCCATTGCATCTGCCGTCCCAGCGCGATCAGCATGGCAAATGGGACGAAGAACTTGATCGACGTGCTGAACCATAACCAGTACCGGACGTGCGCGCCACTCTTGCGGAAGAAGATCGTCAGCGCAGCGACGGCGAGGGCAAACACTGTGGATTGCCAGAGATGGTTTGTCAGTTGTTCGATCATTTGGCGCTCCGTTTCTTGTCACTCTTCACGGTCTTCCGTTCCAACTCGTGCTTCTTGATCGTTTTCTCCAGCTCCCTCACATCGTCGATCGTCAGCATCCCGTATTCGGCAAGCTGCGCCATCATCGGTTGCGCGCGCCCACCGAAGAAACTCAGGATCTCGTCGAGAAGCCGATGCCGCGCCACATCCCGCGCGATGAGCGGTTCGAAAATATCGGCATTGCCGATTTTGCGGACCCGCCGCACGGCTTTCTTGCCTTCAAGCCTGTAGACTGTCGTCTGAATCGTTGTGTAGGCGGGTTGCGGCTCCGGGAAGGCTTCCTGGATCTCACGGATGGCTGCTTTGCCGTGGCCCCATAGAACCTCAAGTATTTGCAGTTCGAGCTTCGTCAGCTTCGGCGTTCGCATCGCTTGTCTCCTATAGTCGGGTACAATCTACTATATGATAGTAGCAATAAACAATAAAAATGGAATGGCGCCGCTTTACAGCGTGATTGCGGAAGCATCCCATTTACTTTAGAAGCTGCGAAGGTTGGATAAACACTCGGCGTCAGTCGCGAGTGATGGTTCCCGGGGAGTAGGCCTACGCGAGTCGGCGAAGTTCGGGGCGATATTAAATACGCATAGCCTCGACCATTCAGTCTGTCACAAATCGTTCCGCCGTCTCGTCTTGCTTCTTGATGGTGAAGCGCAAGAGAGATAGATGAACGTGGAGGAATCTTGAATGAACCTGAGTCTGGGCGTTGTTGTTTGCAGAAAAGAAAATCGCGCCGCCGGCGCCGTCGATTCGCAAAGGCGTTTCGCCGCGCAGAGCGATGGAGGATAGAACGTTGTGGCATTACGCGGAAATGGGGTCGGGGAGACTGCTGATCCTTCTGCACGGAATCGGTATGTCTAACGTTGCCTGGAACGCGGTGATGCCTTACCTGTCTCCGACACGTCGTGTTATCGCTTTCGATATCGCAGGATTCGGACTAACGCCCTCCTTGCCGAGTGGGACGCTACCGACGGTTACAAATCTCGTCGATGACCTGGAGCGCTCACTCCATGAGATGGGCGTTGATATCCCCGTTGACGTAGCTGGAAATTCGCTCGGCGGCTACATGGCGCTGGAGGCCGCGCGTCGCGGCGTCGCACGGAGCGTTGTCGCTATTTCGCCCGCCGGTTTGTGGCGTCGGCAACCCCCGCCTCATGTGAAGTACGTATTCGGAAGCATGCGATTCCTGGCAACGAATTTCACGGGCCTGGTGAAAGCCTCGATGCATGTGGCGTTACTACGCGAACTGGCACTCGCGATACCCGTATCGGTAGGGAGCAGGCGCATGCCACTGCCTGATGCGCTTCGCGCCTTGGATGATCTGACGACATCGCAAGCATTCGAAGACACATTCGACAATACGCGCACTCCTTTTTCAGGAGGCGACTTCTCAGCGCGCTTAACGGTGGCGTTTGGCGATCGCGATTGGATACTCCCTAAGAAATCACGGTATCTGAAACGGCTGCCAGCAGGCACCAAATTGGTTGAAAAGCTCGGCTGGGGGCACGTACCGATGTGGGCCGATCCATCCGGTGTCGCGCAACTCATTTTGCGAGGCAGCCAGTAGGGTTCGATAAGGTTGACTGGCAAACCTTGGGCAGATATACCTGGTACACGGCGCTCGAAGGGGAGTCCATACGCGATCACCCAGTTCCTTTCGAGCCGTCCTTCATCGACGCTACGCGGCCATGTTCATGTGAGGCGCACGAACAGTAACGATATGTCGCGCAGCATTTATGAATCCTGAGCGACAGCGCTTACCTGTTCATCGATCGATACGAAAGGCGCCGGTGAGGAAACTTGCCGGGGCTTTTCCATGAATTGATCACACGGACCCGGCACCCTGAAAAAGAGCCCCCGGCCTGCGCCGGGGGCTCTTGCTCGTGCAGCAGGGTTGCTGCTTACCGGCTGACCTGGAGGTTGGCTCCGCCACTTGCGCCGCTGGCCTGGCTGCCAAGGACGTCACCGCTGGAGACAAGCTTGACCCAAAGCGAACCGTTGCCTTTGTAGTACGAGGTGGCAGTGGCTTTGCGAAGTGCATCCAGGCTGTCCTGCGCCGTACCCGAGGCTGCGGTGGTGAATCCCGGCAGCTCGAACATCACCCACGAACCGGCATCCAGTTCACTCACGCTGAGGGACAAGGACGGCCTTTCGGTGGTGACCTTGAACTCAGTGCCTGCCCGTACGTTGGTTGCACCGGCGACGGGGAAATCCTTGCCGTTGAAGCTGAGAACGGCTAGCGGCTGCGCAGGCTCTCCGATGCGACCAATCCTTGCACCAACACCACCGCCGCGACCTCCGCCTGCTGCGGGAGCGGCACCGGGCGCACCGCCGCGACCTCCGGCTGCTGCGGCAGCGGCACCAGGCGCACCGCCGCGACCTCCGGCTGCTGCGGCAGCGGCCCGAGGCGCACCGCCACGACCGCCAGCGACCGCCACCGCCACCGGCACCAACAGTCATGACCCCGACATCGCCCTTGCACACCACAGCGTTCCAGGTGGGCTTCACCTCGCAGGCGTCGTCGAGTGCGATTCCGCCGTTGATGACGATGAAGGAATTCGGTACACCGCCGACCGAGCCGTCCTTGTCGTGGAACACCGCTCTCCTATAGCTCCCACTGCCGTAATCATCGTTGCTCCACTTATACTCCATCGGCGGGAAATACACCGGCTTGGCGTTGATGAATTTCGCGCGCTGTATGGTGTTGTTGGAGCTCATTCCGAAGCTGGTAAACAGCAGGTAAGAGATCGCTCCCGTCTTGCGGGTGGCGTTGTCCTGGTAATTGACGAAGGTGACATTGTCCAGTTCATGACGGTAGTCGTAGTACTCGTAGGCGCGGATCGGGAAATCCGCGACTTCGGGCTGCGGCAAGCTGCGGCCGTAAGCCTTTTCCGCCGGCGTTCTGGGGTTGCCGATGTTCTCGGTTTCGCCCACGAACAGCGAGTCCACCACCCGTGACGTAAAGGCGGAACGGCCGGTAGTTGCCGGACGCATGCGTGTAGCCAATGGCGTTGTCGGCCAGCTTCAGGTTCTTGTACGTGTGCATCTCACCGCGGGACCACATGCCGCCATTGCGGTTCTTGTAGGCGGTGAAATCCTCGAAGACCGACTCCACTTGAGGGCTGTTCGCGTCAGCGGGATTGGACAGGGACATATGCCCGCCGGTAGCGAAATGGCCATCGGGTCTGGGGCCGCGGTCGGCCAGGAAACCGTCAAAATTCGAATGGGAGGTGTTGCCCTTGAACTCGCGCACCTTGGTTCGACGCGGCCAGGTCTTCAAACCAATCTCCGTGTTTTCGAACTTACCAGTACCGTTCTGCGGCAAGGCGAACCAGAAACCTGTCGAGTCGGACCCCGCGGCCACGTTGTCTCGATAAATATTGTCCGGGTTGGTGATCCAGAAAGTCGACGCCGTGTTGTCGGAAGGGAGCAGGACATCCTTGGCGTTCTGGCCGGCCGTCTTGAAGTTCGTGCCGTCCGTCGCTCCGAACGGTGCGAGGTTTGTCGGGTCGCACGGCTTGTCCGGGTGACACTTGGTCAGGATCCCCAGGTTGTGCACGAACTGGTTGTCGTGCTCCACGCCGTCTTCCAGGAAGAAGCAGTGACCAATGTTGTTGTAGGTCACGTTGTTTTCAATGTCGCAGGTAATTGGTGCCATGCACGGTCACGCAGCGGCTGTAGGTGTCGTGAACCGCCGAGTTCTTGATGTACTGCCCCTTCGCATCGCCGATCAGATGCCAATGGATCGGATACCGGGCCAGATGCATGTTCTGACCCATGCGATTGAGTTCGACGCCCTCGACAAACATCTTGCTCCCGATCATCGCCATGATGTGGCCGCCAAAGAGCGTCTTGTCTGCGTCAGGCGAAGCCTGGATCAGGATATTGCGCGACAGCATGCCGACTTCGCCGCGTTCATCCACGTCGAAGGTGATCTTGCCGAAGTGCATGTAGTCCAGTTTCTTGTCGAGCGTGATCGTATTGCCACGGATGGCAGCAATGGTTCGCCGCTCGGCCTGATGGGGATCGAAATCCGTGGACGCGAGGACAATCATGTCGCCGGTCCGCCATCCAGCGGCGTTCAGGACTTCAATCGAGTTGCTGCCTGCTTCGGCGGTCCTGGACAGCTTCGTCCAGGAGTTCGTCCGGTTACCGTGCAGGTTCAGGGTTCCACCCATCATCATGATCCCGCGGTCACTGCGGTCATTCGTTCCACCGACTCCACTCATATCTTCGTCTTTGACGTTGTCGGTAAGGGTGATGGTCGCCTTGCGCGTGTGGGGTTTGGCTTCCGTGCCAATCTCCAACTCGCCGTGCACCATGATCCACTCGGTGGTCAGTTCAAGATCCTTATTGTCTGCAAAGCTCAGTTTGCCTTCGATCGTCAAGCCGTTCAGCGCCGGCGGACTGACGTCGAGGACCACGTCCTTGCCTTTTTCAATGGTGACCTTGTCGCCTGCGACTGGCACCTTGCGGCCTGGCCAGGTGGCAGAATCAGACCAGCGCGACTGCTTGACCGCCGGCGTTCCAGCATTCTGAGCCTGAACGACAGCGGACACGCTGCCGAACAGGAATGCCGGAACGAGCGATAGAAGAAGAAACAAACGATATTGTTTTCTCATGGCATCGACCCCCGTATTCCTTGAATGAAGACCCCGTACTTTATCGGCAAAGCATAGCGGGATCGCCCGCCAAAGCGTAGGAAAATCGAATGCGATCTTCTCAAACAGGTGCAGGCAGAACTTGGCGGAAAAGGACCTCGGGCGGAGGTCGTATAACGGGAATTCCACTGTTCAAACGCCGTCAAGACGGGAAGCCCACGGCTGGCCGATCTTTTTAAAAAGCTGAGCACAGATCAGTCCTCATAAGTCTCAGTACCGCTCTTGAGAGCGGTATTGACGGGATCTGAGCGTTCCCCTGCTTCCATCTTCACATTCCCGAGTCATTTACGGTGAGTCTGGTAACATTCCGCACTCAGGAAGCATTCGTCGCACATATGATTGGTACCAGGCTCGCACATTACAAAATCACCGGCCACCTTGGCAGCGGAGGCATGGGAGACGTGTATCAAGCCACGGACTCGAAACTGGGTCGCAGCGTGGCAATCAAACTTCTCCCCGGAGAATTCACGCACGATACGGACCGCGCATCGCGATTCGAGCGTGAAGCTCGTGTGCTGGCGTCGCTGAATCATCCGAATATCGCAGCCATTCACGGTATTGAGGAATCGGACGGGCGGAAATTTCTGGTGATGGAGCTGGTGCCGGGAGAGACGTTGGCGGACCGGATCAAGCGGGGTGGGCTTCCGCTGGAAGAGTCATTGGGAATTGCGACTCAAATTACGGAGGCATTGGAAGCCGCGCATGAGAAAGGCGTCATCCACCGGGATCTCAAGCCGGCGAACATCAAGGTCACGCCTGAGGGCAAGGTCAAGGTGCTGGACTTCGGGCTGGCTAAGGTGATGGATGCCGGGCGCGTGGAGCCCAGCGGCTCTCAGTTGCCGACTCTGATGAGCGGAACCATACCGGGCTTGATTCTGGGAACGGCGGCATACATGTCGCCGGAGCAGATCAAGGGTGAGCCTGTGGACCAGCGCGCTGATATCTGGGCCTTCGGTTGCGTGTTGTTTGAGATGCTTACTGGGCGGCGTGTCATTTCGGGCAATACGAATGCGGAAGCTCTGGGCGAAGTCCTCCAGGTGGAGCCCAACTGGAGCCTCCTGCCTGTCGAGACGCCACAAGGCATCCGTAGATTGCTGCGCCGATGTTTGCGGAAAGAAAGAAAGGATCGCCTTCAACACATCGGCGACGCACGACTCGAAATCGGCGAGGCGCATGACGATTCGCAGGACGCCGATCCAGCAGCGCCTGCCATAACGATTCAAAAGAAGAGCCTGTTATGGGTGTACCTCGCACTGGCCCTTATAGTGGCGGCGGCGATGGCGGTTGGCCGCGCCGGCCTTCAACACACACCGGCAGTGGATGCCCGCATCTACCGCTCCTTGATAGCTCTTCCTGAGGGATTGCACTTTG
Source organism: uncultured Acidobacteriota bacterium (assembly GCA_963738025.1). Lineage (GTDB taxonomy): Bacteria > Acidobacteriota > Terriglobia > 20CM-2-55-15 > 20CM-2-55-15 > 20CM-2-55-15. The sequence goes on from CAVTWA010000012.1 coordinate 46,469, forward strand.
CCGCGGACAAGAGCCCGGCGGGACGTTTCGCCTTATCGCCCGACGGAAAAATCCTTGCGTTCGTGGCGATGGATGCCGCGAAACATTCCTCGCTCTGGGTACGCCAACTCGATAGCCTCATCGCCCAGGCGCTAAGCGGGACTGACGACGCGTCGTTTCCGTTCTGGTCGCCGGACTCTCGCCATATCGCGTTCCTGGCGCAAGGCCAACTCAAAACGATCGCAGCGTCCGGCGGCTCCCCTTTCAGGGTGTGCAACGCCGAATTGAGCGCCACCGGCAGCTGGAACCGCGACAACGTGATTCTCTTTACTCCCAAGGGAGGGTCCTCTCTCTACCAGGTCTCAGCGTCGGGCGGCGATACGCCGGTCCCAGCCACGACGCTGGATGCGGCCAATGGCGATATTCAGCATTGGTATCCCTTCTTTCTTCCTGATGGGCGCCATTTTCTCTACTCGTCCGCGCGCAATCGGACGGAGGGTGTAGCGGAGCCCCACGCCATCTACGTCGGTTCTCTGAATTCCAAACAGCCCCCCAAACTGTTGGTGAAGGCTGACGGGAACGCAGAGTACGCCCAGGGTTATCTGCTTTTCTTGCGCGGGAACACTCTCATGGCGCGAGCATTTGACCCGGACCGGCTGGAGTTGAAGGGAGAAGCGGCGCCTCTTGCCGCGACCGTTCAGGTTTCAGCCGGTTCGGTGACTGGAACGGCCGGAGCTTTCAGCACTTCCGAAGCCGGCTTGTTGGCATATCAGACTGGAAAGGACGAAGTCCGGTCTCAGCTGGCCTGGTTCGACCATACGGGCAAATCGATATCCGTGCTTGGAGATCAGGCCGACTACGGCGATGTCGCATTGTCGCAAGACGGGCAGCGCGCCGCGGTGAGTGTTCTCGATCCCGCGCTGGGGACTCGCGATCTCTGGATCTACGATGTGGCAACCGGCCGGCGGGACCGCCTCACTTCAGATCCCGTAAACGACTTCGAACCTATCTGGTCTCCCAACGGAGATGATATCGCCTATTCGCGGCAGGGAAGCTCCATCGATCTGTATGTAAAACCCGCCGCCGGCCCAGGAGACAGTGCCCGGCTGTTGGAACAACCCGGCCTCGGGATATTCCCGATGAGCTGGTCTCGCGACGGCAAGTTCATTCTCTATGTAGCCGGTGGCGCTGCGATCGCCAGGAGCGATCTATGGGTCATGCCGCTCTTCGGAGACAAGAAACCTTTTCAGTTCCTGGCAACACCGTCCGTCCAGAATCAGGCCCAGTTTTCTCCGAATGGGAAATGGATCGCGTATATTTCGAACAAATCGGGGACGTTCGAAATCTATGTCACCTCCTTCCCGGTACGAGGCGCTGAAATCAGAGTTTCTGAGTCTGGAGGTATGTGGCCGCGATGGGGATCTGATGGACGAGAGATCTTTTACCTCACCCCCGACAATATATTGACTGGCGTAACGGTTGACGAAGACTCTTCAGGTTTTAGAGTGACCGCCGGGCGCCCGCTGTTCAGGGTTCGCCCTCACCCACAGGTCAGCCTGGGCCAGTATCCCTATGCCATCTCACCGAACAGTCAGCGATTCCTGGTTAACACTTTCATCGAAGAGACAACGTCGATGCCCATCACGCTTTTCCTCAACTGGCCTGAAGAGTTGAAAAAGTAGGATGAGGCTTCATGATTTGCTCCCGATTGCCGTTAACGCCAGCCTCTCGCGGCCAGGGCAACCAGGTTGTCAACCGAAAGGCGCGTACGTGCGCGCGCATTCGCGGTGCGAACCTGATCTGTGGATATGCCGGAGGCGCGCATTCTTTCAAAATCCTTGATTTCGAGACGCGTATAGCCGAGGCTCTGGAACTCACGTATGTAATCGGGATCGACTCCGTGATTGCGAAGCTCAATCAACGTGTCTAGCGGCAATTTCGTATATCCCAGCGTGCCGAGCTCGCGCGCGTATTCGGGATCGACGCCGTGGCCGCGAAGTTGAATCAGCGTGTCGAGTGGAAGTTTCTGGTATCCGAGGGCCCCGAGCTCCCGCACATATTCGGGATCGACGCCGTGATTACGAAGTTGAATTAATGTATCGAGAGAAAGCTTTGGATACCCGGCGGCCGCCAGCTCGCGGATGTAGTCGGGATCGACACCGTGATGGCGAAGCTGAATGAGGGTGTCCAGCGACAGCTTTGGATATCCCAAACTGTTGAGTTCCTGAATGTATTCTCCATCTACTCCGGAATTCCGGGCGCGCCGGAGGTCGTCGACGGAAAGGCCGGACAATCCGGCGCTCGCCAACTCACGAACGAATTCGGGCGACACGCCGTGATTCGCCAGATCGATCAGTCTATCGAGATCGCCGGCGTGATATCCCAACTGCCCCATCTCGTGGAGGTAGGAAAGGCTCACACCATGATGCGCGGCGCGCACGAGCTCGGCGACGTGCGACGGACGCGTGTAGCGCTGCGCGGCAAGCTCATCCAGGTACGCGAATCCGATATCCGCGCCGGCCAGCAGGCGCTGCTCAGCCGGCGTCGGCCGATCAAGGCCTCTCTTGGCGAGTTCTGCCGGGAATGTTGCGCTTGCCGTAAACGTGAAGGTGCCCGCGCCCACGCCATTTCGAACGACACCTTCAACTGCGAAAGTACCGGCGTCACGCCGCACACTGAATTGTACCGGGCCTCCAGTCGTCGGAAGTCCACCGGGGAGTCCATCAATATGGTCCAGGTCGATGGTGGTCGAATACGAGCTGCCGCCTTCGCGGAGCTGGAGGCGGACGATTCGGGGCCGATCCGTCGGACGGATTTCCCAGGTTCCCGGGATGTCGGCTTCCGGCAACGGAACGGGCTTGAAGGTTGTTGGACTGCTGATGAATTTGCCAGGCCCTGGTTCGGCGACATCTTTAACTTGTCCACTCGAAACCGTCGCGGCCGAGAGAGGAACCAACAGCGCAATCAGAACGGCCAGACCGCCAAGGCGGCTGCGCAGCGCAGGTACCGCCCGATTGCGCGCGCCATCGAGTATCGCGAGCATCCGGCCTTCCAGTTGTCCGCTACCTGCCATGCTGACCGCCAATGCCGCAGTCCGGCCACTTCTCAGCGCGTAAGCTAACTCCAGAAGGTGAGTCGCATAGTCGCGCGCGTTCGATCCCGTGGACAGCACCAGATCGTCGCAGGCCAGCTCGCGCTCGATGCGCAGACGCCGTGTGATCCACCAGACTCCGGGATGCAGCCAATACAACGTGCATGCCACAGCCGCTTGCATCTGACTCAGATAGTCGTGCCGGAGCAGATGCGACATCTCGTGAAGGAGTACAGCCCGCCGGCGATCCTCAGGCCAGGCGTCGGCGATTGCGGGGATCACGATCGCCCCACGCCGGATTCCCCACGCCATCGGCATGTTTTCCTCCCGGCTGCGATAGAGACGAATTGTGCGCCGGACACCCATCCTCTCCGCACACTCCCGCAGCAGGTGCTCCCATTCCGGATCGGTCACTTCGTTCGACCGCCATACGACTCTTTGAATCCACACGTGTTCGGCAACCAGGCGAGCGAGCAGCAGGAACACACCGATGGCATAGACAGCCGCGATCACCATGGACCAGGGAATGCTTGCCGTGACAGGCAGCGGTTTGGATGTTCCCAAAGGAACGTTCAATGGAGCCCGCATCTCTGCAGTCTCTTGCAATGGACGCACCAGCTCCTGATCTATTTTTACCGGCGCGAACGTGGTATTCGGTGCCGTAGTGAACGCCGTCCACGCTGGGAGCAACAATGATAGAACCGGAAGAAGCAGGAGGCCGGCGATAACCAGCGTTGAAATGAAATGCCGCGTAGCGGCCGACAGCCGCCGCCCGAGCAGCATATTGGTCACAACAGGGACAAGCAGGAGGATTGAAGACTTGAGGAAAATTGAAATCGATGTCATTGCCGGTCTCCTTGTTTGCGGGAATGCTTCAACAGGGCGCTGAGCCGTCTGTATTCCTCGTCAGAAAGCGCAGAATCTGCCGCCGTGTCGAGCAACGCGGCCATCGCCGAACTGGGCGAGTTATCGAAGAACGTCCGCACCAGGTCCTTCAGGGCGGAGCGGCCAGCGTCTTCGGGAGTGGTGGAAGGAAAATACACGAAGCGGGGGCCGTCATACTCTCTCGCAAGCAATCCACGCTCGATCATGATTTCGAGCAGCTTGCGGACGCTCGAGGGACTCGGGGCTTCGGGCAGCTCCGCCCGGATCTCCTCTACCGTCGCGCGCCTCCGGCGATGAAGAATCTCCATGATCTGGCTTTCCCGACGCGTCAGATGAATCCGTTTGGATTTTCGCATTGCCGCTCCCATTATGGCGAATAATTTCGCTGTGCGCGAATATATTCGCTCTTAAAGTTTACTGTCAAGAGGCAAAGACTGTTTGTGGCGATCGACGACTTAAAAGCACGCCGGCGATTAAGGAGGATTTATTATTACTCAATGCTCCGATTAGCGCAGATTTTCACAGCGGTCGGCATGGTCGTCATCATGTTATCTGTAACCACCGGCGCCGGATTTCAGGAACCCGCGGCATCCGTGGTGGCGCCACCTCAGGCAGATATCGATGCGCTGGTAACGCGTTACCTCACAAAGGCCGAGGAGTACCAAAAAGCCTTCCTGAATCTGACAGCGGAAGAAACGAGAGTCGTCGAGACCTTCGATCAGTCCGGCCGTCTCGACAAGCGCCGCGAGATCGTTTCGGACCTGGTGGTATACCAGGCGCGCAACTCTGCGGACGCAACGGAGTACCGCGACGTCGGATCCGTCGATGGAAAACCGATCAAGAAGCGGGGCAAACGTGCATTGGAACTGCTGGCGCGGGCGTCGCAGTCCGATTCGTTCAAAAAGGAACTGGAGATTATCGACCGCGAGAGCGAGCGCTACGATCTCAATTTCCGTTTTAATGGCGCGACATATTCTTACGGTGTTAGGTTGCGGGAGCGCCAGAAGTTCCGCATCGACTGGGCCGGCAGAGATCACGTCAACGGGCATGATGTTGTCGTAATCGACTATCAGGAGGTTGCTCCAAACCGAAACAACCCTGACCAGCACTTCTACGAGCTGTTCGGCTTCACGGCAAGCATTGTGCGCGGCCGCTTATGGATCGATGCGGCGACTTTCCAACTGCGCCGCGAACGATGGGAATTCGCGGGGATTCATCCGGCGCTGCCACAGCCCGTCACCAGTATCAGCCGGGAAGCAACTTATACCGAAAGCCGCTTTGGCATCCTTGTTCCCGAACGCGTCGTGTTCGGATTTTGGAATGCCAAACAGACGAAGAATCAGCCACCATCCTTTTTCAGATCCGTCCGCACGACGTGTACTTACGGCGTCTTCAAGCAATTCGAGGTTTCGACGCAACAAACGATCGGAACGCCGGCGTCGCCCAAGCAGTAACGCCTGGACTTATCGGTGCAGGGAAACAAAGCCTCCATCAAGCAACCGCAGGTCGCCTTTTCCCCAACTGAAAATCGCGGTCCCCAATGACGATCACTATTTGATCCGGCGAAACAGGAATAAGTGAACGTGGCCCTTTAAGCCACGTCTGATTTTTAGCAAGACCGCCTTTGAGGGAGGGGAATGACGGGTGTAATTGTAGACCGTCAGGCGGGTGTTGCAGTGTCAAGACAACAGTGGATATTTCTAAAGTCGGTGTCATTGGGTTGACCGTTTTCCCAACGACTGCGCCATTCCGTTGCACTGGCGCTTCAAAGGCCTTCCCTGGCTGCTTCTTGTTCGCGCTCAAGGGACTTCAGTAGGAGGCCGTAGTTTTTCACAAAACTCATGTTTTCAAAACTCTTGAGTTCAAGAACCGATGGGTTTTTAACAGCTTGGCATTTTGCTTGCAGAAACACGAGCACAGGAGGGCCCCCATGAATCCACAAGCAGTTCAACGCAACACGCAAAGGAAACTCATCGATATTCCGAGTGCGGCCTTTCAGGCCGGCTATTCGTCACGCCATTTCCGCAGAATTATCGAGGATGATCACATTCCAGTAACACTGATCGGCCAAAAACATTTCATCACTATGGCCGATCTGGAAACCTGGAAATCGACTCACGGCGAAGCCAGACTTGAGGAATGCCTTAAACAAATTGATAAATGGGTGAAGGGCACTGCAGACGTTCGGCGTGGTGCTCAACCAGTGCAAGATTTCCGTGACGACGATTAAGTTGCAGCGCGGACCCGACGGGAAATCAGCGAAACAAAGGGTACGCGGTCATACGTTGAAGTGACGTTCAGCAAGTCGTGCACGATCAGCCCGGGGGCCAAAGGATTTTCGGGACGACCTCACCGACGGGTGTTCCCGGAGGGCCATCCCACTTGACAGCATGACTTGGGTTATCTAAGTATAGCGCCATGAAAAATATCCTTGTTATTGGGCTGCTATTCGGGTTGGCATGCGTCAACATGTTCGGCCAGGCCGCTCCTGTTGTGGGAGTCGCGGATCCAACGTCCCTGTTCACCGATAAAGATCCGGTTCTCAACAAGAACAAGCAGGCCACGATGCATATCGTCATTGACCTGTTGGCCTACGGCCATTGGAACGAAGCCGATAAGTGGCTGACCGAGCGCTACATTCAGCACAACCCGGGGTTCGCTTCGGGACGCGACACCGTGATGAAGGCCTTTGGCGCCCGCGGCGCCGGTCGACCGGTTCCAACCGATCCCAAGGATTGGAGCACCAAGATCGTCGCCGTGACAACGCAGGGAAATGATGTCGTGTGCGTGGCCTCAGTCAGCACGCGTCCGGACCCGCGCAATCCGGGGCAGACCTACACGACGACCCATTTCGACATGTGGCGGTTCGTCGACGGCAAAGCCGACGAGCATTGGGACGAAGGCCAGATCAACGCCGCTCCTGCCGGCGGACGGGGTCCGGGCGGACCTGCTGGCGCCAGGCAGTAATCCCGAAACCGGTTACCTGCTTTTGCTGCTTTTTCGGGCAATGAGTGTTGCTGGTCGCAGGGAGCCGAAGGTGATCAGCGTGAAAAACACATAGACAATGATCGATCCCACTTTCCGTAGATCCGTGCACCCGTTTTGAGAAAAGGTGCGGGCGTATTGTCGATGATGTCGTATGTCTGCGATTACCGCGCGGCCTCCTGGCTTCAGGACCCGCGCGATCTCACGAATGGCCTGATCACGATCGGAAGCTTTGTAGAGGTTATGAATCACGGCGTTCGAAACAACGACGTCAAACGAACTGTCACCGAACGGCAGCTTGCGAACATCAGCCGTTTGCACGGCAACGCGTTCCGCAACTCGCTCTCGCCGCGCATTTTCCAGTACGCCTTCCGGGCCGTTACTTGTCAGATCCTGAGCCTGCCAGATGTCGATGCCCGTAGCCCTGCCCGTTGTGAGCCGTTTTGCAGCGCCGATCACGATTAAGCCCCGCCCGCAACCCACATCAAGTACTTGTTCGCCGCCGGACCACGCGATGCGATCCAACAGCTGTTCCCGATTTCGCAATTTTCCAACTTTGCTGTGCCATAGCATCCACGCACCCATCAAACTGCAGGCGATCCCCGTCGTCATTCCCATTCCAGTCATTACGAGGATCGGCTTTGGGATTGCGAATTGTCCAAATGTCGCGGAAAGCAGCGTCAATGCCCACGTAGAGATGCCGATAAATCCGAAGAGAAACAAATTGCGAACGACTCCTGGTGCATCGATTCCGTAATCGGGGCGGTGAATCGCAGCCACGGGACACATGGTAAACCACAGAGAAGCGAAACATAATCGAGCAATTTTGGACAAGTGACGATTGCAGCGATAAGGTATGTTCCGGCCATGGGTAAGAAAGCGGCGCAGACACAGTTTCACCGCTCACAAATTGGACGCGCACAACGCTATATCCGGACACATCTCAGCGAGCCGTTGACTCTGGTCGGCATCGCCAGGGAAGCCGGTTCGTCTTCCTTTCATTTTGCCCGTCTTTTTCTGGCCTGCACGGGCGAGACCCCGTTTGATTTCCTGAGGCGGATTCGGTTGACTGCGGCGCTGCGCATGTTGCAGGAGGACGAGGAGTGCGCCGTAACAGAAATCGCATTGAGTGCCGGGTACGAGACTCCTTCTTCTTTCAATAAAGTATTCAAGAAAGTCCTGAGCATGAGTCCCAGTGATTTTCGCAGGATTGGAAAAGAAGCGCAGCGCGAGGTTATCTACGATCTCAGCATGCCAAGAATACCAAAGGAGATCGCCGTGAACCTGACACCACAACATGAAATAGTAACCCGACCCGTCACGCACTTTGTGTTTGTCGAAAAACATGGGCCTTTCGCCGAGGTCGCTCCGCCGGCCTGGAATGAAATGTTCCCGCTGGTCTACAGTCAGTTCGGCCAGGGAAAGCTCGTCGAATTCCTTGGCTTGAGCGGAATCGACAAAAGCAAACTTGGCGAGGACGCGATGATCTACCAGGCGGGAGTCGCGCTGGTCTCGGAGCCGGAGAAAGCGTTAAAGGGATTGGAGTACAGAAAAATCAACAGCGGTAAATACGCCCGTTTTCTTCTGACCGGACCGTATACGCAAATCTGGCCCGCCTTTGATCAGATCTTTAAGACGCTCGCGGAGACCAGAGTGGAACTCCGTCCGGAATACTGCATCGAAAACTATCTCAACAATCCACAGGAGACTCCCGAGGCGCGGTTACTGACGGAGCTGCTGATTCCTATCGCTTGAGAAAAGGCCGCCCAGCCCGCAGATCCTTTGACCCGGTGCGACACGAGCCCACACTAGCGATGGAGACGCCGGGTATGCCTGCGATACCGTTTTGCAATTGATGCAAAACCTGGCAGGTTGCTGAAAAACTGATTTAGAGTCTCGGAAGTGACACGCTCTTCGGTCTCTATGAAGGCACCTCTTGCGAAACTCTTCAGGTAATTCAGCGATGGCTTCAGAGCTGTCCAAGATAGAAACCGATCTAGCGTTGGTGGCCACAGTCCCCGCCTTAGTAAGGCGGGGATGCCCTCGCGCAGCGAGGCTGGGGCGGTCTGTTCAAAGTCGCGAAGCGTCCTTTCAGATATTCGCGAAGCGCACTGATTCATAATGAGCGCTTCGCGGAAATCGATAAGGTTGCTTCGCGACTTTGAACAGACCGCCCCGCCTTCGCTTCGCGAAGGCACCCCGCCTGACTCAGGCGGGGACTGGGTCCACCAGCGCTACAGCCTAACCAGGTTTACGTCGCATCCACTACATTCAAACCTTTACAAGGCGCTACTTTGCAGCTTCCCGTCCAGTCTGTCTTGGACACGTATGCGATGGCTTCATTTACCACCCTTTCGAATTGATCCCTTTTGTATCAATTCTCGGTCGGCTTCTGCTCCACGTGATCGATTACCAGAACAGGAGCGGATCTCTTCTCCAACTCCAGCTTCAATCCCAGTTGCTTACTGACAGCGTCGGAAAGTGAGAGCGCGCCATTCGGATCCGCCGCGCCGCCGGCGCCGGGCTGGCCGGGACCCTGAAGGCTGTTTTGCAGAATGCCGATTCCGCTAAAACTCAGCGTGAAATCGTAGGCGTCGGTCAAACCAGTTTTATCCAGCACGGCGGAGTGTACGTATCCGTTCACCTGTTGAGGAAGCTGGTCCGCGAACTGCGCCATCGTCATGTTGCGGCAATAAAGCAGTCGATTCAGCAGCGGGTTCGCGACTCTGGGATCTTTCCCATCAGGACCGGGACCCTCATAGCAACCGGTGCGCGTCGTAGGATCGGCTTTAGCCATCTTCGGTTTAACCGAGGACAACGTGTACGCTGGGACCACCCGGTCTTCGAAGTGCATCTTCAGCTTAAAGCGATCCTCCAGCAGCTTGGTGATCAGCTTAGTTCGCGTCTCCGGATCGGCTTGCGGGGGCTGCCCCGGGTCGGTTGAGATCATTTTCGCGGTGATGTCCCAACGGTCTTCGTCCATGAACTTGGGCCCGCCCTGCACCATATCGGGAGCGACGTCGTAGAACTGCTGGAGCAGGATGCTGAGCGTCGCGCCCTGGATATTTATTTGGGCTGATTGAATCTGCATCCGCGTCCCCTTAAAGTCGGGATTCGTGGGTTTAATCACCGCGACGTCGAACTCCAGAGCCGGAGGCGGCGGCATGAACTTCGAGATGTCCGCGGCGTTCGGCGTCGGCGCTTCATTGACGCTGTCGACGAAAATGACAGGTTGTGGGATCTTGCCCGCCTCGAGCTTGAGTCCGAGCTGCTTGTCGACCGCGTCGAAGATGCTGATGCCCTCCGCTCCGGCGCGCGCGAGCAGAGCCGGTGGGGTCCACTTGATCGTGAAATCCCATTTGCCCTCGAGACCGGTCTTGTTCATCGCGCTGCCGCTCCCGTTCGCGATATTCGCAATAAGGCGCGCCAGATCGTCCATAGAGATGCTGTGGCAGTCGACTACCTGTTGGGGGACCGTGTCCGGGGAGGCAGTCTGCGGTTGTCCCTGGCAATTCGGCTGAGCAGTGCTGTCCGCAGCCGGCTTCATTCTGGGCTTGCCGCTGCCCGCGGAGAGCACGAACCCCGGCAGCTCCTTCGAATCTTTGTGGATCTTAAGACTGAACCGCTCCGCCAGCAGCGTCTGAAGCATCAATTTCGCTTCCTCAGGAGTGCTCCCCGAGGCAGCCCTCGCCGACACGTCGAAACGACGCATGTCGAGCCAGCTTGGTCCTGCCAGGATCTTATCGTTGTCGATATCGTACGCAAGGCTGATTAAATCCACGATGGTCCCCTGGCGCACCAGATAACGGGTGCCGCGCAAACCGCCGGCGGCCATAGACGGCGTCCGGACCTTGGGGCTGACATGCACATCGGCGGCATCAAAAGCAGGCACGGAGGTTCGGGAATCTGTGCTTCCGTTCTGGCCGAATGCCACCCCCCAAAATAGTACGACGAGACCTATACTTGTGAACGCTCGGGTCATTGTACTGTCCTTTCGTTCGAATGAGTTTGGGCGCGGAGGACGGTTCCCTCGGCAAGCCTATGAGACGCGCGAAACCCGAAAATCGTTGACGCAATTCCTATGATATTGCCGCAGACGTCGCGGGGCGGATAACCCTGATCAACTCTGCGTCCTCCGATTCGCAGATGCCGGCCGCCCCGTCCCGGCGGTGGAGGCGGAAAAGGCGTCTGTCGTTCTTTCATCATCGCGAAACGCCACCGAGTACGTCAGGATCCTTCGTCTCTCGAACAATCTCCTGAAAGGTAGGCTTCCGTCCGGATTTTATCTGGCTGATGAATTCGCTCATCGGTGCGACCGTGCTGACATTGCTCATACCCTGCCTCCACCATGACAAACCCCGGGCCGGGTTACCCAGGATGTGGCGGATGAACATGCTGGAAGAATCCACGGGCAGTGTGGCGACGTTTTCGTAGAAGGTCTGTTTCTGCGCATCACTGAGATAGGTTTCGACATTGGAAATGTAGAACGTCCCCACTGTTGCTTTGTGCCCGGTGAGATAGCGGCCGACATTGCGGATCACGGCCGGCCCGGCGAAATCACCTACTAACGGAACGATCAGGTTCTTGCGCTGCATCTCACGCACGTACAGATAGTTCTCTTCAGCCGCCAGGAATGACGAGTTGTGACCGGTACTATCGGTGGTGTTCATCATCCGGGTGTAGGTCCCCTCTCTGGAAGGCCCGAGTCCCACAGGAGCTGCACTCGCAAAATAGTAGTTGATGCCTGGTCCACCACGAGTAAAAGCGTCAAAGACCTTGTCGATGCTGCTGATGTCTTCACTGGTGAGTTCATAACCATGTTTGGTCATGTACGCTTTGATGGCCGCCAGGTTCTTTGCCGACAGATCGGGATCGACTTTGGCGCTCTCGTAGGCGGTAAACAGCGCCGCCGGTGTCGTTTTGCTGTCGAGGCCCGCGGGCCGCGCGCGCGAGAACAGATTGCTCACAAAGTCTGCGCGGGTGGGAGACATATCGAAGAGCGCTTTGTACATGAGCATCTCGACCATGTTCTGCCGCCGGATGTCAATGACGAACGCCAGCTTCGACTGCAATACCGACGCGTACGTGAAATTCTGCTCGGGACCGACGCCGATATAGACCCGGCCGGGCTTCGTGGTCTTTTTGAGTGCCGGAACCACGTCCTGGTATTGAAGCTCGTTAGAGACGAAGTTTTCGTAGGCATACGTGCCACCCGGCTCGGAAAGGTCCACGATCATCCGCCAGAAATCCTTGTCGCTGATTTCGGCAGGCAACGCTGTGGTCTGGACAGCCATTGCTCCAACTGACAGCGGGAGAAGACTTGTAACCGCGACAACGATTGCGGCTGCAAACAGTAACCTGCGAAGGATCATCGAACCTCCAAATGTATGCACTTATGGCACCCGTAAAACCAATACGTTTGTTCGTGCCGCGAGGTTCCGCAACTTGTGAGACTTTTCAGAGTTTTTAGGGACACACCCGGAATTGAATCCCGGGTGTGTCTTAAGTCGCTTCCCGTTAGGTAACGGAACCCGATTTCAGGGACTTCACCGTATAGAAGCTGAGAAGGTTGGCTAAACACTGCGGCCGTTTTGAGGAGTAATGAGTCCGGCGATTGTTTCTATTCCGAGCGCAGGCACACGTTCGGATAACCCTCCCGAAAACGATCAAGCCGAACATCCGGCCGTTTGTCGCGCCGACCGCAATACGGATACCGATCTCGCGGCGGCGCTGGCTGACGGAATACGAGAGGATTCCGTAAAGGCCGAAGGCCGCAAGAAGAACAGCGATGACGGCTGCTTCTGTGGCGATCTGCGCTTTGATTTTTTCTTCGAAGAGAGATTGCTGCCGGACGACATCAGTCAGAGTGTGGACGTCGTATATCGGCTGCGCGGGATCGACTTCGCGCACGGCATTGCGGGCCACAGCACCGAAGGAGGCCGCATCCGCCTGCGTCACGATGACGAGATACATCAGAGTCTCGTCGGTCTGGCTCATCGGCATGTACATGAACGGCGCCGGCTGCTCGACGATGTGGTAGTACTTCACCGTCCGAGCAACGCCAACAACTTCTGCGGATATCTCGGAACTTGAAATTATCATAGCGGACTCACGGGAAGCACTTGTCCGGTTTACCGCGATACCGGAAAGTGAACCCGACTCGATGGCTGGTTCTCAACTTTCCGGTTTACCGACTTCCCGCCAACTGAGGCTCTCTCGTTTGTAATTTCCCAGAAGCCGATCTTCGCGGCCATTATCACTCAGAGTTGCAAACCTTTGGCTGGAACCGAGGGAACTATCGATTGGAAAGGGGCGCACGCCGAAATTCCCGAATTCGGAAATTAGGGATTTGGGTGTGCGCACCGCTTTTATCTCCCTTTTATGCGCCGAGAAGTTGGAGGGTGTTCGCATTTACCCAACGTTTCTCGGGAAATCCGCGACCCCACTCGGCGGCAGTTACGTCGCGAGCTTCGTACCAATGCGGGTTTGCGATCCAGTCCAGGAATTTTCGGAGGCTTGCTCGCATATCTTTCGCGGCTCCCTGCTCCAAGAGCGTGGCGGCCATCCCCGCGTCGGGCCAAGGCCCACAAACAACAGCATTGAACAAGGGCGTGTGTCCGCCGAAGCAGTCGCTATCGACTACTGCACGGGCGTTGACATCCGCGCCGTGCGAGAGCAACCAATCGAAGATAGCGCGTTCACGAAAGTCGATGGCGAGATGCAGCAGGGTGCCTCCGTCAATCGGCGTCCAGTGCAAACCGGCGACCATGGACCCCGCAGCCGCACTCGGGTGGATAGATTTCGCGCAGCGTAAACCGGCGTTCGATCAAATGTGGATCGCGGCGAAGGTGTTTATCTAGTTCCCGAATGTTTCCGCGGTGAAAAGCCATCATCGGCGTATCGGGCAGGTCGTAGCCGCATTGTGCAAAGATTTCGAGCAGCTCGTGTTTTCCGTCGGGATTCCTGGTGTAGGTTTCCAGGACCGAGGCGAGCGGAGCCAGCCGATCGCCGTGTTCGTCAATGAAAGGCGCATTCAACTCTGCGAGAAAACGAACCCCGGAGGACTTCAGGGTTTCACAGGCGCCCATGATGACGCCCGGCTCCGCTTTCGCACCGTGCTCGTGCAGCCAGCGCGCGCATTCGATCCTTCCCTGAAGTAACGCGCGATCGAAGGCATGCTGGAAATCCCGAGCGCCCAATAGCGCCATGGCCTTGATGATTTCCAGCCGGCCGAGGTTGGCGGCGTGGCTCATCGGCGGTCCCCAGTTACCGCTGACCAACGGGATGTGGAGCAACTGCGGGCTCGTTTGGATCAGCTGCACTGCGCCGGTGCGGTCATCGGCGTGAATTGCAGCGATCAATGCCTTGGCCAGGGAGTTTACATCGATGCGCTGCTTTAGCTCGGTCCAGTGCGCGAGGCCATACTCGCGAGCAATCACGAGTTGAGCATCGCTAAGACGAAAGGGTCCGGCGGTCAGAGTTGAGTCGTCCGCGTCCGCAAATCTCGGATGCCGACGACGTATGCGCGCGAATGCGGCGGGTTCGCCCTTGCGCCATTGATTGAGAAGTTCGCGCGCCTCGCGCTTCGGAACATCGATATGCGGGTGCTCAGGTAGACTCCGCGAAACTGTAGCCATAACCTTCCCTCCTTATATGTGCCCGTGGTCCGCACGCGTCGGGCAGGAAGTCAGGTTCAATCAGTTAACAGGATGGCCGGTGGGCTGAGCCCATTTCCGCGGACAGGGTGCTTCCGGTAAGCATGAAGAGATGGTGGATGAAGCGAGGCGTGTAAGCAAGAGATATCTAAACGCCTCGTTCGCGAAGTAGAATTGTGAAAGTTACGCCGTTCAGTTGCCGTATGACCGCGATACCGGAAACTGGGTGTCTGCGGATGCTCGCCAGTGGTTCGCTTCGAGTCGGCTAGGAGTGGAGCACGAGGTCGCACTTCAAGCCCCGCGCCTCACGGCGTCTCCAAAGCGGTCTGGACGGCGTCGCCCCTCTCCAAATTCCACCGCAAATTGTTTGTTGAAGCATACGCGGTTGCAGTCCTGATTCCGATTCCCTAGACAAGAAGCAGTGAAAATGCTGGAAACGGCGATCCGGAATGGCTCATAAGGGTCATGTTGCCAGCTTGGAAATTGGACAGTAATTGAAAACAAAGACGCATTGCGTCTATGGTGTTCATTCCGAACCACCCAAAACCCAACAAATTGGCTATGGCCATTGGAACGTTGTCTTAATTAACGCGGCAGAAGTGCGGCAGAAGTGCGGCAGAAAGTCCCGTGTTTACGATGACGACTTAGTTACCCGAACAAGCGGCCGAAGGGACTCGGGAAGGTTGCGAGAGTCGTCTGGGCTGACAACGGCGGGGGAAAGCGGATCGGGACCGTTTTCTTTCAGGGCCGACGTCCCTTCCGGACTCAATAGTAGCTGAAGGAATTTGATCGCGTTCTGCTTGTTCGGGGCAGCTTTGAGCAATGTAATCCCCCATGCAACATGAGCTCCGGGAACAGGAATTGTGCGAGCGCTACGAGGCGTCCCCAGGCCGGGTAGAACTACGACAGCGTGCTGACGGTAATATGCATCCTTTGCAGGATTCGAAAGGTTGATCTCGTCTGGCAAATCCGCATACCGGTAATCAGGATCTGAGGCTGAAGCGGCGCGGGCATTGTGCTCATAAGTGAACTGAAAATCAAACTGCTTGCCGAGAACGGCGCCGGAATCCGGGCTCATGATCACCAGATGCTCCAGCAGATTGTTATAGAGGTTCGGTACGTTGTAGTACTCCGAGGCAAGTTGAAACATCATCGGAGCCCGATAGGCTCCGGGATCCAGAAACCAGTTGCCACCTCCGATGGCGACACCCGGCATGGTCAGAATGTCATACCACTTCGGGGCCGCCTTGGGAATGGACGCCGGCGCACGAAACGGAGCACTGCCGGGGGCGGCGATCTCTGGCAGTTTCCTGGCCGCCAGACCTTTCGCGGAATACGCCAGCACCATCCTTCCCTGAGCAAAGACGATGTTGAAATCGGCATAACCTGCGGGCTTCATGAACAGGTCGATATCCAGATAGTCCGCCGGAGCGTACAGGTCACAGGCGTGCCCGCCCGCTGTGATTTGCCGGCCAGCGTCCACGCTCCCCATCGACGAATCCTTCACCTGAATCCCCGTCTGACAGGTAAAGACTTTCTCGAGTTGCTGGAAAGCGCGCGTCAGACTGCCCGCGCGATAAATGATCAATTGCTGGTTCGAAGCCGGCACACAGTTCGGCGTCTGAGCTTCGGTGGCCGATGCCAAGGAAAGCGTGATCAGGATCGCACTAATCAACATGGCAGCTCCTCTAAAAGGCGAATCGCATGGAAGCCGTGACCAGCCGTGGCTCGCCAAGGTGTCCGAGATAACTTCCGGTGCTCTGTCCTGTGATACTTCCGGGACCGAGCGTCGACCAGTAGTGCGTATCCGTCGCGTTGTTGAGCGTAATACGCCAGGTTGTTGCTCTTCCGAAGAGGGCTGTCGTGTATCGCATACCGAAATCGAAAACATTATATTGAGGCGTATATGCGCTGTTGATGTCGTCGATCGGCCGCTGCCCGACGTGTTGCCAGTCGAAATTCAGAAACACTCCGGTGAAACCTTGAATCCGATACTCGGCAAGAATATTGGACTTGTAATCGGGCATGCCGACAAAGTTCCGGTTGTTGGTGACGGCAATGCCGGTGTCGGTGAGCCGTGGACGAAGTGCAGTCAGGCCGCCCGTCAGCATGAGTCTTTCGAAAACCCGTCCGGAAAGCATCGCCTCCGCGCCATAGTTCAACTGGCGGCCCGTGATCTGAAAAACCTCGCAATTGGGCGTACCCGACTGCGCTCCACAGACGGGATTCGTCACGCCGGTAACAAAATTTGCGAAAGGCCGCTCCACACGGAACACGCCCGCTGCAAAGTTGATGCTGCGAAAACGGAGTTTGTAGCCGATCTCTTCCTGCTTGCTGCGGTACGGCGGCAGGGCCTGGCTGGCATTGACAATGATCGTGTTCCCGCTGCTCGCGGCAGCGACGTCCGGCGCCTGGATGCTGTCGGCAAAGGTGGCGTAGATCGTCATATCCGACCGCGGTTTGAACATCAGGCTGGCGGATGGGCTGACGCCTTGCTGGACGTAACCGCCGGGAATGCTCTTTCTCAGAAAATTGGTGGCGGCGCTGTCGGTATAGCTATCCGTCCACGTCCAATCCTGACTCGCCGCCAGGCGTACGATCCATTGAGGACTGATCGTCATGGAGTCGCTGAAACTGAAACCCTGCTGGCGGATGACGCTGGATACGTATATCCCTGTGGAAGGGCTGGTCTTCTCATACGAAAAGATGCCGCCGGGGGGCACGATATCCGCAAGCGGACTGGATATGCTGGCCTGACAGATCCCGTCCGCCGTGCACAGGGCGGTCTTCGCGGGATTCGTTACCGGTGAATAGGACGCAAAGCGATATCCCGTGCTTCCGATGACGGCATCATGTTGAATGCGCGCGGTTCGGAATCGGCCGGTGAGATACAACAGATCGCTGTCCACGTGAAAGCGGGGAGCCAGCGAAGAAAAGCTGTTCGCAACATAGCTTTTGTAATTTCCGCTGTTATCGAGGAACTGGTTGACGGCTGTATTGATATTACGGTCCGAAAGCTGGTCGAGCGCGCTGAAGGTGAGACGCCAGTTGGAGCTGAAGTCGTGCTTCAGCCGCAGCTCTCCAATCTTTGAAGTCAGGTTCACGCCGGAGAAGGATTGCCCGTAGCCTTCGCGAGTCGGATCCGGAGCATCGGAAGGCAGCAGAATGCTTTTGGAACCGGGCGTCGACAGCGGAGTCGTCGTCGGCGAATAAGCGAACCAGCCGGGGTATCCGTGTTGAAAAAGGTTGTAGTAACTGTAGTTCCCTTCGATTGCCGTATGCTCCGCCAACCGTATATCACCCGCTACCGCCACCAGCTGACGCCGGAGCTGGCTGGCGGTGACATAGCCGTTGCCGTCCGCCACTAGAAGATTCGTACGGTATCCGAACATCTTGTTTTTGCCGAGCCGTCCGCCCAGGTCCGTGTGAATCGTGCCGACCGAACTGCCTTCGTATCCCAACTCGATTTCACCCAGCCGTTCCTCGGTAGGGCGTTTGGTGACGAAGTTGAACATGCCCGATGGATTGGCGGGACCAAACGAGGCGCCGCCGAGTCCGTTCATGACTTCGAGCTGTTCGTATTCCTCGAGCGCCGAAGGCGTGGTGACTGCAATTCCCATCCCGTCCTTGCGGTCGTTCTGCATATTGCTGCCCTGCATTCCGCGAGTCTCGGGACGCAAAACCTCCGGCCCCTGCATCTCCTGGAATGAGACAAGAGGCAGATACTTGGCAGCTTCTTTGAAATTTCTAGATTGTGTGTCGTCGATTAATTGCCGTGAGATGACGTTGACCGAATACGGCAGATCGAGGATCGGAGTTGTTCCGAGCGGTCCCCCTGCGGCAATGTTGTCCACGCGATAGGCGTTTTCCACGGTACCTGTGGAGACTTCCACGGTCTGTAGGGTTTCGGCAATCGCGAGAGTTAAATCGAACTTGACGGTCTGGCCTGCATCCACCTTCAGTGGAGGGCTCACGCTCGCCTGAAAGCCCTTAGCTTCCGCCCTGACAACGTATGTGCCTGGCAACACTGACGTAAACCGGTACGTCCCCTGGTCATCCGTCAGCGCCGTGGCCGTTACTGCCATTTGCTGGTTCGTCAGTGTAATTTGCGAACCGGGAACCAGCGCCTGTGCCGGGTCCTTTACGACTCCGGTGATTTGTCCCTCATTCGATCGCGTCTGCGCGAGGACCGAAAAGGTCAATAGTAACCAAACGAGTGTCACTCTTAGTGCTGTCAGGAAAAAATGGTTTCGAATCCTTCTATTCATTTTCGTTCGTGCAAAGGTTTTCCGCTGCTCTTGGTTCGTTGTTGCCCTCAAGGAGGAAAACCTTTGGAGTAAAGAAGCTCCAACCGTTATGGGATTAAAAAGTATAAGCCACAACAATCAATTAACTTATGATTTCCATATTTACTCACGATTGGGTCGCATTGTGACAAGTCCCGCAGAATGCGAGGCTTGACTAGGGTATGGGAAACTCAATGACGACGCAGATTGCCCACGCCGTGGAGAAGGTCACCGGAATCGAGGTCATTCCTGCAGCCGCGTCAAGCAAACTGGCCCTGACGTGGCTTAAAGAAGGCAAGGTGCATATCGCAGGAACTCATCTTCAAGATCCAAAAACGCGGGAATTCAATCTTCCTCTTATCCGCAAGGAATTTCCCCGCGAGGATTTTAGCGTCATCACGTTTGCTCATTGGGAGGAAGGGCTCGTGGTCGCTCAAGGAAACCCGAAGCGTGTGCATAAGATTCAAGATCTCGTCGAGCGCAAGGCGGTTCGATTTGTAAATCGCGAATTTGGATCCGGGAGTCGCGATCGCGGTCTTCCTTCGTTGTTCGAACAGTGTTAGCCCAAACGTTTCGAACCGCCGTGTACGGACCCGTACGCACGGTGGTGTGGCAGGGGTCGGCGGGCCACCGCCGCCCCTATGCCGATCAAGTCGGGTTCTGTAACATGACCAAGATTGTTTCCGCGAAGGCGACTTACGGGACTTTATCGGAATTTTTGAGATAACGCGCTCGTGTCTGTTCTGCAGTGCGATTAATCGCTGAGACAATCGGAGCCTACCGCTTTGGCGTTGATGGCACGAATCGGACCAGTTGTTCGCGATTCTCACCAATTGTGCCATGGTGGATGAGCTCTTGACGGACGACGCCGATGCCTTTCTGAAACCAGATTTCTCCGGTCATGCCGGAGCCCAGATATGCCGAATTAGAAACTATATGAAACGTCGTGCCTTTATTCGGAGAAAACCTATCCCCGAGAACAATGCCTTCGACCTTCCAGTCTTCTGAGGAAAAGCCGAAATTCATGAAATTGGACGCGCCCCACGTTTTGCCCGTGGTGAGCGGAAAGCAGAAATCCGGCGATAGGTGGCCGGCAGATAGTTCCTGCCGGAATTCAGGGCTCAGCTGGTGCCTTTGCGGATCCCAGCTGACTTCGTCCACATATAAGCAATTGTCCCGAATGAAGTAGGGGATGTCTCTGTCAGCCCAATCCAGGCGATACCCGGGCGGCAAAGCACCACCGATTAAGCGTGAATGAACACTGACGATAACGCCCTCGGGAATGCTCCAGGAAGCGATGACGGTTTCTTCTGTTTTCCAACCATGGATTTCCAAATGCAGCCCACCCGTCTGGTCGCGTGTTTCGTGTTGGTAAACCCGTGTGTCGCCAGGATTGAGAGGAATCCAATCCGTAACGATTCGGGGCAATGGGACGACGCTTTGTCCTTGGCTGATCAGGACGAGCGCCAGAAACAGGACACACGCGGAGAATCTCAGGTACACGCTATCGTCCCTGCCGGTTCTCAAAGCGTGCGTATTCCGCTTTTGCTTGAACGAGGACAGGGATGTTGGGATCGGCATCCTTCCAGATGGCAAAGAAATCTTCATATGCTTTGCGAGCGCCTTCGAGATTTCCTCCAAGTGCATAAGCCCGCGCGAGACCAACAAAGGATAGGGGGAAGAGTTCCGAGCGCAGAGCGATGTTGCGATGACTGAGGAGTTTTTGAAACTCCGAGGCCGCCCCGGCGCCGGATTTCAACAACAGATACGCCTGACCGCGCATGTAGATGCCGAGCAGGGTACGCGACGCCGGCTCAAAGCGCGTCAGGGGTTTCAGGTTCTCGATGACTCTTTCCGGATGGCCGGCGTGTAATTCGAAGGCGGCCCTGGCCGTGGGGAGATCCATCAAGTTGAGAATGGTCTCCTCGGGGAACTGTTTGGATTGTTCCTCGAGGCTTCGCACGCCATCGCTGTCGCCAGCCATTGCTGCGGTGATCGCATCTTCGCGGTTGGTGGCATTTTCCCGGAACGCCGCCTTCGCATCATTCTCGGCTTGTGTGCCGTAGCCGAAGAGGAGTTCGGTGCGCGGCCTGATGGGCGCTCCACGTTTCCGTACGGCGTCCAGCTTTCCAAGCAATACGAGATCTGTCGCCGGCGGTCGCTCGGAAACCGGAACTTTCAACGCATCGAGTTCTCGTTGCATCGCATCGGAATTCCCTTCGATGAACGCTATTTCGTAGAGTGTGGCGTGCATGCCATTGAGATCTTGCTTTTCTTCGACCGCCTTGAGAAAAGTGGATTTGGCTGCGGCGAGTTGTCCGGTCAATAGATAACTGATGCCGAGGTTGTTCACGTTCAACGGCATCGATCGGAGGCGGATCACTTCCTGATACTCTTTCAGGGATTCGTCCAGGCGACCGAGCTCACGGTGAGCGAGCGCGAGACCGTTCCAGGAAATGTAATCGTTCGGATACATACGCGAATACAGATCGTAAGTTTCCGCGGCCTTTTCGATGTTTCGAAGAACCGTGATCTGATAAGCCGCAGTCACGCGCAATCGTTCCCGCTCGGAGGTTCGGTCTCTCAGTTCGAATGCCTTCGCGGCATATTTGCGCGCCTCGGCATCGTTTCCGAGATTGCCATTGACGATGCGGAGAGAGCTGTAAGCGGCAACAAAGTCGGGATCGAGCACCACCGCCTTTTCCAGCAATTGAGCGGACTCGCGGAATTTTCCATGCGAGTTCAGATCCATTCCTTCGGTGTATGCCCGCAATGCTTCCAAAGATGTCGTCGTTACTTTGTCTTCGGTGGGAACGTCCGTCTTTTGAATCGAAGGAAGCGACTCGCCGAGTTTCACACGCAGATTGGAGGCCGCCTCTGCGAGAGCGGCGAGCACCTTTTCTTTGGAATCCGCTTGGCGTTGCTCTCGCGCGAGGGATTCCCCGGTTACGCAATTCACGGCGTTCAGCGTCACAACATAGTTCGTGCCCAGGCCGACGAGCGATCCGCCCAGCACGGCTTTCAACCCCTCACGCTGGCAGATTTCCCGCGCGACGGCATTGGTAATCTTCTCGTCCGGAGACCGCGCCATCAACTGCAGTGCTTCGCGTGCCCGATCGTCGGGCAGAATATTGAGACGCCGCGACTGTTCCAACTGGATAGCCAGTGCCTCTTTCAGCGTGCCGTCAAAAACAGAGTCGCCGGTCTCGTTGACAAAGTCCGCGAGAACGACGACATCGCGATCGGCGAGGACGGGGCCGCGGCCCGGCAGACGCAGCGCGGCAATAATGGCCGCGACGACTACAAGAGCAACTACAGCCGGAATGATAAATTTCGTACGGCTCCGGCTCCGGACTGGAGCGAGCACTGCTGCCGCTGGATCCGACTGCCGGCCGATGCTCCGGAGGTCTGACTCAAGGTCTGCTGCGCTCTGATAGCGGAGTTTGCGATCTTTCTCCAGGAGTCTGGCGATGATTTGTTCGAGTGCCTGGGGAACTTCCGGATTGAGCTGCCGGAGGGGCGCCGGCGTTCGGTTCAGAATCGCATCGAATATGATTGCGCTGGTGTTGCCGCCGAAAGCAGGCCGCCGGGCTGCCATTTCGTAAAGAACCGCCCCGAGAGAGAACAGATCCGAGCTAGCGTCCAGTTCTTCTCCGCGCGCCTGTTCGGGCGACATGTAAGCGATCGTTCCCATCGTGGAGCCCGGATTCGTCAACTGATCTCTGCTGCCGACCATGGTGGGCTGTTCAGAAAGACCAAGACCCGAAGCGTCTTCCTGCTCGGATAGCAATTTGGCCAGACCGAAATCCAGAATCTTGGCCTGGTTTCGTCCGGTGACAAAAATATTCGCCGGCTTGATATCGCGATGGAGAATTCCGGCGAGATGGGCCGCCCCGAGAGCATCGGCGAGTTGGACGCCGAATTCGACCAGGGCGCTGATTTTCAGCGGCCCATCGGCCAGCTGGTCTCTGAGCGTCCCGCCTGTCAGGAACTCCATGGCGATGAACGGGCGGCCTTCGAACTCGCCGATATCGTAAATCGTGCAAATGTTGGGATGGTTCAAAGCCGAGGCCGACTGCGCTTCCCGCCGGAATCGCTCGAGGGCTATAGAACTGGTGGAGAGATCTTCGGCAAGAAACTTCAGCGCGACCGGGCGTCCCAACCGCGTGTCCTCGGCTTTGTAAACTAAGCCCATGCCGCCGCTTCCCAGATGCGCGACAACCCGGTAATGTGAAACAACCGTCCCGATCATTTGATTTCCGGATGTTATACGAAATCTTGCCAGCCTCCAGGCGGATTTTCGTTCTCACGGCTGTGCGACCGTGACAAACATTCGGGTCCGTATTCGTTATGATTACGCCAGTTCATCACAACCTCCGCGGCTCATTGGATCTTTCTGCGCGACAGGGCATAATCTGAACGTCCCAGGTCGAGTTTAATTTCCGGCATTGCCAACGTCTTGGGCCGGTTCATCGTCTACATGTCGCGGAAGGGAGAGAATGGATGAGATTTAGACCGTCGCGTGCGATTGTTTTCATGGTCCTGGTGCTGGTGGTATCGGCAGTCGTTGGCGCAGTATTCGGAGGCGAGGTCCGGGCGACGACGAAAGGCGAGCAGGAAGCCGACACGGCGCTCAAGCATTTCACCAACATCCTCGACCTTGTCGAAGAGAATTATGCCACCGATGTCGACTCCGATAACGCGGTTTACGGCGCCATCGACGGTATGCTGCGCACGCTCGATCCGCATTCCCGGTTCTTCGATCCGAAAGCATTTGCCGCAGCGTCGGCGGATGAACGCGGCAAGTATTACGGCCTGGGTATTTCGGTATCCGCTCGCTTCGGCAAGCTTACGGTCGTTACCCCGCCGGTTGCCGGTTCCCCGGCCGAAAAGGTTGGCCTCCGCCTCAACGATGTCATCAGTCAGATCAATGGCGATGCCACGGACGCAATGGATCTGAATGCTGCCGTCAATAAGCTGAAAGGCCCCCGCGGCACGTCCGTCAAGATTAAGGTCATCCGCGCCGGCGTCGATGAGCCGATCGAAATGAACCCCGTCCGGGACGAGATCTCGAAATTCACGATCAACACGGCATTCCTCATTCGTACTCATATCGGCTACATCAACCTCGAAAGCTTCGCCGAGACAACAGGCCAGGAAGTGCGTGACGCGGTGAAGAAACTCCGCGACGAATCGAAGGCGCAGGACGGCAAAGATCTTGAAGGACTGGTATTCGACCTCCGCGGCAATCCCGGCGGAGTCCTCCAGGAGGCGATCAAGGTCGGCGAAACGTTCCTGCAGAAGGGACAGATGATCGTCGAAACCCGCGGGCGCACGCGCGGTTCGAGCAAGTCGTTCGCTTCAGAGAAGGCAAACCCCGACAATCTCTTCCCGATGGTCGTCCTGATCAATCCGCAGAGTGCCAGCGCGGCGGAAATCGTATCGGGCGCCCTTCAGGATCATGATCGCGCATTAATTGTCGGTGAGACGAGTTTCGGCAAAGGCCTCGTCCAATCGATCTATCCGCTCCGCAAAGGCGCCGGTTTGTGGCTCGTTACGCAGAAGTGGTACACACCGAGCGGACGATTGATCCAGCGCGACTATTCGCACATCTCCGAGTTCGATTACTACAATCACCGTGAAACAACGCCTCCCAAACGGGACGACATCAAGCACTCCGACACGGGCCGCATCGTTTACGGCGGCGGTGGTATCACTCCCGATTACATCGTACCGGAGCCGAAGGCGAATGACTTCCAGATCGACCTGGCCTCCAAACCGGTGGTTTATACCTTCGTCCATGACTTCCTCGCGAAGAATCCCCTGATCGATGAGGCCACTTTCCAGGTTTCCGACGCCATGCTCGATGACTTCAAGCAATATGCGACGAAGCGCGGGGTCGAATTCAGCGGCAAGAATTTCGAGGACAATCGCGACAGCACGAAGCGCTCGATCAAGTACGAGATCTACTACAACAGGTTCGGCGCCGGCGAGGCAAGACGCGTCCTGCTTGAGGGCGATCCGCAGCTAACCAAGGCTCTGGACCTTCTGCCGGAAGCAAAGGATCTCGCCAGTAAAGCCCTTCGGCAGATCGCACAAAAGCAGTAATCGTCAAAAAGTACGCGCTAGCATCTTAGTTCTCGGATGGCTTTTCAGCATGGTCGACGACGAGATACTCGACGGAAGCTTTACTTCCCGAAAGCTGGAGCCCAAGCTGGTCTGGATGTCGGTAAATACATTACGAGCTTAGGAAAACAGATGGAAAAACTAATTCTCTGAAGGTTTGCTGGATGAATCGATGACGATCACTTCGACTGGTATCTTCCGGGATTCGAGTTTCAATCCGAGCTGTTCCTGCAACGCAGTGAAGATGGACGGCGCGGAAGACTCGGCAGACGGCCTGCCTGTACCGCCCGCCGATAACGTCTGAGCATCATCAGGATTCCACGTCAGTTTGAAGTTGTACGTCCCGTCGAGCCCGGTAAAGTCCGCGACCGGCGTACGCAGCGCGTCTGACAGTTTTTGCGCCAGATTTGCCATGGTGGACGCTTCCGATTCAAGACTGCCCGGCTCGCGTTGTTTTTCGCCCGCGCGTCTTTCGCTGAGAGTTCTGCCTTTATACGGCCTTTCGCAAGCACCAGCGCATACCCGGAGACCTCTCTGCGCTCGCGATGAAATACCAGCTGAAAGCGATCGGCGAGCAGTGATTGCAGCATGATCGTCAGCTCCGGAGTGCGGGCCGGACCGGCGGCCGTGGCATCGATATCGTAACGATCCTCGCTCACCCACGCCGGACCGCCAAAGATCAGTGTTTCCGGAATATCGTAAGCTCCACGAATACAGCGTTTGAGGGTCACGTTGCGTCCCATGATGCGGCCCGTGTCCGTCCGAATTCCCGAAGCACTTCCCGTCGGGGACTGAGTCGGCTTGATGGAAGCGGCCTCGAAGGAGAGCGCCTGCGAAACGGGCTTCGGCGCCTGGAGCAGCAGCACCAAAGCCAACCCGACAATATTGAACAGCGTATTCATTTGATATGTAGACAATAAGTCCGGCAGGAATGTTCAACAAAAAGAAATCCATCCGAGGAGGTCATCGCGATACAACGCCCCAGAAGTCGCCTTCAAAGTCCCGGTGGTAGGGCGACACGACTTTGACAACTGTCACGGGCGTCGTGATAACTGTCACGCGGACTTTGATAACTATCAAAGTCGCCGTGATAACTATCATACGGACTTTGACAACTGTCATAGGCGTCGTGATAACTGTCATGCGGGCTTTGATAACTATCAAAGTCGTCGTGATAACTATCATACGGACTTTGATAACTGTCATAGGCGGCGTGACGCGTGTCACGCGAGCTTTGATAACTATCGCGCGTTCTTCCCTCCTTCCCGGGTCGCAAAGCTGCAACGGACCAACTTGCGATTTGCAAAAAACTGGCTTCCGACGCAACACCGTCGATTTTGCCTCGCAATAAGCCATTCCACTTCAGCAACTTAAAAAATGTTTCAGTCACTTTCCGTTCTGCGGGGATTTATATAAGTATGGGCCAAAAAAAAGAGGCACAACGATGAAGTTGAAAGGAATGATCATGAGCACGAACACGAACACGAATCCGTTACCTCAAGATGCAGATGAACTGGTGGCGCTCGCACAGGCAATCGCCACCGTCCTGGAGGAAAAGCGGAACGACTTAGGCATCCGGACCGATTCCGAGGGGCTGTTGCGCGTCAGTATTGCCGCGGCAAGATATGCAATGGACAGATACCTTGCTGTCCTTTTCGCACTGACGAAATCAACGGTGGCTGTGGACTGTCTCCACGAGGCGAGAACGAAATGTAATCGAACCATGACGCACCTGCGCCGTCAGGTCGCACGTTGCATTTTTCGGGTCTGCCGCCACCTGGACGAACGTGAGTTGGTGAAGGTCGCGCGCTACGTGGGCTGGGTTGCGGCGTAAGCGGACAAAAACAGTTTTCAGTTTGGGGGGGAAGGTCGGTCGCCCTTCTCTAGTCGATGATTCACTGCCGGCGGCAATGGCAGCCGGCAGGTATCGACCCCTGTTTTTTCACGCGGCCCGGTGGAACTTGAGCGCGATAGCGCGAAAGCTCAGCCGATGTCTCTAACTTTTAACGGTAAAACACAACAATATGTCAAAAGCGAAGATAGTGATTCTCAGACCTGTACTGGGAGTGGACCGGATGTCGGACCCCGTTCTGCTGCAGCGCCTCAACGCTGTGCACGACGGAATGTTCAACAATCCGGCCTACCCCACCCCACCTGTCGATTTGCCTGGCTTCAAAACGGCGATCGACGCATACACCGCTGCTTCGGCCGCGAAGCTGGATGGCGGCAAATCCGCCACCACGCTGCGCGACAAGAGGCGCACAACAGTGATCGCAATGTACCGTAGCCTCGGACACTACGTCGAGGGAGCCTGCAACAACGACATGAACACCTTCGTCTCGAGTGGTTTCATGCTCGCTGCAACAGGCCAACGGACGCCACCGCAGCCGGTCGCTGTTCCCACCATCGTTTCGGTCAATCAGGGCGCTTCGGGTCAGCTTCTCGTGACCATCCAACCCATCAAGAAGGCCCTCAGCTATGAACTGCAGTACGGGCCGGTTCCGGTTGCCGGCGCCAATGCCAGTTCGATCACGTTACGGGTTGCCAGCACGAGGCCGGCGACTTCCATCAACAACCTTACCCCGGGAGGGATATACACCTTCCAGGTCCGTGCCTACGGAAAACTGGGGCTCTCCGACTGGAGTTCCTCAGTGCAAAAGATGTGCACCTAGCCATCTAAAGGCCCGCAGGCGCGGGGTAACCCGCGCCTGCGGTTTTAAGGAGAACTCGAATGACAGACGAATACGCAAACATTCTCCTGCTGCTCGGGCGCATTGACGCGAAAGTTGACGCGATTCCCGGTATAGCCGAGCGCGTCCGGGCGCTCGAAATCTGGCAGTCCTGGCTGAGGGGAGCCTGGATCGCGCTGGCGGCGCCCTGGGTTTATCTCACCAGGCATGCGCTCGGGAGGTGAGTGTGTCGAACAGACCCCCTGCCGGGCTGGCGCCCGGTCTCCCCCTGCCTCAGGGGGAGACTGTGTGATCACAAAGCTTTAAGTCAGACCCGAAACTGGAACATTGATTTGGTTGATTACAGATGTTAACTGAACAAGAAAAGGACATGAATAAATGATTCAATTTGTCTTGCAACATCAATTCTGGGTCGCGGTGGGGATCTACTGGATCTTCTCTGCGGCAGTCTCCGCGATGCCCGATCCGGGCGCGCACGACAGTGCAGGATATCTCTGGTTCTATCGGTTTCTTCATACGACGGCTGGAAATATCACCACTGTGCTGGGTAACCGGATCCCGGGTCTCAAAACACTGGTTCCCTTGCTGCTTATACCGGTCGTGTTTGCGACGACGGCTTGTGCGGCATACACCATCCATCCGGGAGCGCTGAACCTTAACGACTCGGCGGCATATGACACGCTGCTGATCGCCCGGGCGGCAATCGACCAGGCCCGGATGGAAAACCAGACCCGAACGCTTCCATCTGAAGAGAAGGATGCGCTCAACACACTGATCCGGTCGTACAACCTTGCACGCGAGTCGTGGCTTACATACCGCGGCGCTATCGCCAGCAAAGTTTCCTCCGATGAGTACTTCCGGCAACTCACGACAAATCTGACGGATCTGGCCGGAGCGATCCGGGCATACAAAGAAAGGGGGGTGAAAAAATGAGCCCTGATCTCGTTTATCAACTGATCGAGCTGGCGATTAACCTCGCCCAGTCCGAGCTGGACAGTGGAGATGTCGAAAAGGCGCTGGTGGCTGTCATCCGAAAAAGCCTGCAGGCCTATGAGGATCATACCGGTCAGCCTATGGACCTGGCCCTCATCCACGCCGAGGATCTTCTGTGAACCCAGGCGTCATTTCCCGAATAGCGGGCACGATTGCTTTTGCTGAAGGCTATTTCGTGCCGGGATCGCGCCCGCGCCCCAATAACAACCCGGGGGGATCTGGAGCAGGACTTGACCGAATGACGTTGAATGAAAGATACGGAGTCCATGCGAAAGGCTTTTTTCACAACACTGGTATTTTTCGTCAGTTTCGCTGCTCTTATAGATGAGCCCTATTTTCATGACAAAAAACAACGGATACCTCCCGAAGGTCCCGCCGCTGAAGGCTCGGAAACTCGACGGCACGCTCTACCGCCGCCGGGACGATGTTGACGCCGAGATTGTTGAAATGCTTTCTCTGCGGCAATCCGAACGAGCTGCAAGGTTGCGGAAAATGCAGTCCGAAACAATTGTCCATTTGATCCGGCGCATGCTCCGGTCGAAAAAATCCGTATATGGCGTCTTCGTCAAGGAGCTCAACCGCCGCACTGTCCGGATTGCAAAATCTTTCAGCCGGGAACTGGATAAAACGACCCGGCAGGATATAGCAGGCACGGTCGAAAATGACATCCTCACTGTCGTGCTGTCGGAAAAGTCATCGCGGAAGACCGAGGTCCTGGAAGTCGCGTTCGCCGCAGCTGTCCAGAAGCGTACGCTCAATATCGTACGGACATACGAACATTCCGTGTGGGCGCACACAGCCGACATCCTGCCGCCTCCTGCGGACGAGATCGACGACGAAGATGAAATCGAGCGGCCCATCGAACTGGTCGCAGACGATCGGGACGGGCCTGAAGTCCTGGCTATACGACGCCTCGACAGCGCTCGAATCCGCAGTGCATACGCTGCGGTAACGGATCCGCTGGACCTCAAAGTTCTGCAGCTCCATATCGAGCAGGGACGGCCGATCTGCTCTAAAGATCCAGGCAAACCGGACGTGGTGGGCGAACTCGGCGAATCTCGAGGACAGGTCAATTACCGCTGGTCCACTGCCCTGAAACAGATCCGCAAAGCGCTGGGAGTAAAGAAATGATGGAATTCACATCTTTTGACGATGTTCTGGACGACCTGATACTCGAGGAATCCTTCCCCGACGATGCGGCTCTGCTGAAATGGCAGGAACGTTATCCGCGGTATCGCGAGGACCTGAGGGAATACTTTCACACCTGGGCCCATCAGATAGCTGCGACCGAAAATGAAGACATCGATGAAGAGGTTATTCTTGAGGGAGGCGTCCGGCATGCCCTGAAGATCCTCCAGCAGCAGGGCCGAATCATTCCCGACGATGACGTCGAATCACTGGGATCTTTCGATCAACTGGTGCTGACGGCCGTGTACCTCCTGAACGGCGAAGGCGATGCTGTAGGCGTCGCCGAGAAGGTCAGCCAGATGTTGGGGCAAGAGGCCATGCTGGAATCCACGTGTATCGCGCTGAGCGAGCTCGAAATGCGTGGGCTTATCGATTCGTGGGTACCCGATACGGATGCGGAGCCCGAGGTAGACAACAAATACTTCAACGCGACGATCATCGGGGAACAGGCATTGGCCGAGGCAAGAGTCTCCTCGAGAGTCGTGGCCGACTTTCTTGGAGACTTTGCATGAAACCATTGCTACTTTTCATTCTTAAGAAAATCCTGCCGCGCGCCACGCGCAATCAGCGGCTGAAGCAGCTCGGCCAATACCGCGGCAGCTCCCTGGGCCTGTTCAAGCAGTCCGCCTATTGCATCGTGGCCGCGTACGGTTATCTCAGCGTCAGGAGCTTCAACAAATACCTGATTGCCGGCGAGCTGGCTGTCATCATCTTCTGCTTCGCCGCATTCACGGGTCCCACGGCACTGTTTACCATCATCGCCGCTATCCTGACCACATTGGCGTTCAGGAACGCCTATCTCCATCACGAATTTCTGGCGCTGGCCGAAAAGCCTCCGGCTCGCTCCCGTTACTATATCGATAGAGGCGGTGACGCCGTAACGATGATGGTTGTTCTGCTGGGAACTCAAACCCTGGCGCTCCACTACGCACCATCCGTCGTGCTTCCCGGCCCCGATCTTATTCGCGGCATGGCCATCTGTGCGCCGTTGATCGGTATCCTGAGGGCGAGCCTTCGCCCCGAGCCCCCTCAGGAACCCGAGCGGCAAATGTCGCAACGCTCGGCCATGCATATTTACATAAGAACGTGCGTCTTCAACGTCCTCTGGATGTTGTCCGTCTACGGGCTGATCCTGCAGGACGTGACCGATGACCCTAACTCGATGCTGGACCGATTCCGGGGCGGCCTTCCCCTGGTAACCGCCGGCTTCATCGTTATCGCCGGCCGCAATGGTCTCATCCGGCGCGACACATTGATCACGTTGCGTACGAGTCCCCGAAAGCAGAAACTGGCGCGGCTGAAGGAGACTCTGCTGCAGCCCGTCAAGCCGGGCCAACCGGGTTACTGGCTGTGCATCACATTCGAATACATGCTGTTTGCCGAACTGGCCGTGTCCATGGGCGCCGGAGTCTGGCCCTGGCTTTCGGGGCAGGCCGATGGGGGCAGCCTCCTTAGAGCCGTATCCCATCTGCTTGCCTTCGCGGTGTCTGTCCTTTCCTGGAAGTATATTAGGGAAACCAACTACGCCGCCGCAGAAGCGATCCAGAAGGCGATCGAGGCGTTTCCAGCCGAGACGTTAATCCACCAGGGGAATGAAACCGCAAGAGGAGCAAGCCCGGAATTTTCACGATGAAGGCCGGCGGGTTGGCTGCTACTGCAGGCGCGGTCTGTGCCAGGCTCCAAGATAGAAACGGATAGTGGTGAGCGTATCTCCCAGTCCCCGCCTAAGTTAGGCGGGGACTGGTCCACCTTATCTGCGTTAAATGAAACGGGCTGCAACCGAGCATCACCGAATGGTGGAATGCTGAACGAAAGTGTTAATATTGGCGTCCACATGGAGTTCCAATCGGCCGAATCCGTAATCGGGGAAGCCATTTGCGCTGTTGAGCAGCGGAGGGCGGAAGCATCGAAACTCGAAGCAGAGGTTACCGGGCTGTTCGGTGAATTTCGGCCAGGGCTGCTCCGTTATTTATCGTCATTCGGGCTTTTGCCCGAGGACCGCGAAGAAATCGTTCAGGAAGTCTTTGTTTTACTGTTCCTGCATTTACGTGCAGAAAAATCCCGGTCGAATATTCGAGGATGGATTTTTCGCGTCGCTCACAATTTAGGCCTCAAACGGCGCGAAAGCATCCACCGTATTTTAAAGACCGTCTCACCCTTGAACCCGCAGGCTGAATCGCAACTGGATGCGGCTCCGGATCCCGAACAACACCTGGCTTCGTTCCAACGCTGGACGCGCATCCTTGCAGTTGTAAATGTTCTTCCCGAGCAGGACAGGCGTTGTTTGTATTTGAGGGCGGAAGGATTTCGCTACCGTGACATTGCCAGTATCCTGGATATCTCACTGGGCGGTGTCGCGCTTTCCCTGGCGCGGTCACTGTCGCGACTGAAAACAGCTGATCAGAGGCAAAAATGAGCAAGGAATCTCACATCCCCGATGCCGATTTGATTCTCGCTGTGGATGGCGAAATGTCCGTGCTACGGAAGAGACAAGTCCAGAGCCATCTGGTTCACTGTTGGACCTGCCGGGCGCGAATGAAAGAGATCGAAGACACCATCGCCGATTTCGCGCGGGCTTACCATGAAGGGCTCGATACGCAGCTGCCTTCGGCATCGGCATCGCGCGCGTTGCTGAGAGCACGGCTGAGCCAGCTCGCCGCTGAACATCCCGTTACAATCTGGCAGCGTATATCGGGACCGTCTGTCCGCCGTTTCGCTTACGTGACCTGTATTTTTGTTCTGACCGTCGCCACTTTGATCTTGTGGCAATCTTCGGGAACGAGCCTTGCATCGAGTCCCAACCCGAAACTGACTCCAGGAGTGGCGCTGCCTCTGGCGGAGGCGGACGTGTGCTCGAGCGTTCCGGCGAAACGATCACACTCGCAACTGGCTGCTATCGGTAAGGAAATCTTCAAGCAGTACGGGATTCGAGACCCGGAAGAAGGGCACTACGAACTCGATTATCTGATTGATCCGGAACTCGGCGGCTCCGACGATGCCCGCAATCTCTGGCCACAGCCTTACTCGGCCGCCTGGAATGCTCATGTGAAAGACGCCCTCGAAGCACACCTTCGCGAACTCGTATGCACAGGAAATCTAACGCTGGCCGAGGCTCAACACGATATTTCCGTGGATTGGATTGCCGCGTATAAGAAATATTTTCATACCGATCATCCTCTGGCGGGCCACCTCGCGTTCGAGA
This sequence comes from uncultured Acidobacteriota bacterium, assembly GCA_963738025.1. Lineage (GTDB taxonomy): Bacteria > Acidobacteriota > Terriglobia > 20CM-2-55-15 > 20CM-2-55-15 > 20CM-2-55-15. The sequence continues at coordinate 79,549 of CAVTWA010000012.1, forward strand.
AGGACGAGCCCTGGAGCAACTGACGCCCGCAACGGAAGAATTTCTGAACTTTTATTCAGAGAATTGCTCCACTTCAGTATTTTCAAACTGTAACTGAACGTTGTATGTTCGCAGGCTTGCCCGGTCTTTACCGCCGGACAAACCCGAGGTTTTTATGAGAATGTCTGTTTCACTGGTTTTATCCTTCGCTTTACTGCCTCTGTTGAGTGCGTGTTCTTCGGCTCCGTCTTCGACGGCGAAACCGTCAACTTCCGCTACGTCTGCGGTCGAACCGGAGTATCGGCCAACAGCCACGATCAAGGACCTCATGGACGCCGAAGTCGACTACAACTCCGACTGGCTCTGGGATGCGGTTTCGACCGAGATCAGCTCTCAAGGGGTGATCGACAGAAGACCAAAGACCGATGACGACTGGAAGGAGGCTCGCAACCACGCGATCGCGCTCCTCGAAGCCACCAACCTTCTGCAAATGCCGGGCCGCGCCGTGGCGAAGCCTGGGGAAAAATCGGAAAACCCTGGAATCGAGGAAGGCCCCGAACAAATCAAAGCCCTCATCGATGCCGATAGAGCGACCTGGGTGACGTATACGCACGGTCTGTACGACGCCACGAAACTTGTGCTGGACGCGATCGAGAAGAAAGATGCCGACCAGATGCTCGATCTCGGCGACCAGCTCGATCAGGCCTGCGAGAAGTGCCATATGCACTATTGGTATCCGCATCAGTTCGACCCGCATCCGGAAGGCCTTCCCCCTGGCGAAGGCGCCTCCAAGGAACATGAGTTTTCCGACCGCTCCGCGCGCCGGAAAGATGCGGAGACAAACCAGCAAACACCAGCCTCCCAGGGCCGGAAGAAGTAATCTTCGCACGAACCTCAATCACCTTGAATGTCACGAGCACAGTTACGGTGCGACTCTGATGATCGAGGTGCTCCGCTGAATAATTATGTTAAATGGCGCGTTCGAAGGAACCGCCAAGCGTGGCGGTTCCTGTAAAACTGGTGGACCAGTCCCCGCCTAAGTTAGGCGGGGACTACGAACCCTCACGCTGCATACCTGCTTCCGTCGTCGTCTATGGGCTAGACCTGTGAAGTTTCAGCCGTCAATAGATCGGAAGCCGCCTTTACGCGTTTGAGTTTTCTTCCCAGTACGCGCCAGGCCAGCACCAGAGAAGTGACGCACAAAGCGGTTCCACCGAGCATGAACGTTATGACCACAATGTCCCAGAGTGGCCTGTGGTTGTATAGGAACGGAAAACTTAACGAGTGGAGTGCGGAGTCGAGCCAACGATTCACCCAGTTCCGGTTGCTGTATGTCGAGACGACACGGGCAGACTTTGGATCGATGTAATAGCGTGTGTTCTCCTCGTCGTTCATCAACACGCGTATAACAGGAAGGGGTCGCTCCCGGTTTCTATCGAGGTAATACAGATCATATTGATAGATCACCTGGATATCGAGGGTCTCGGGGTTGGGAACGGCACTCTTGACGATCCCGATGATTCGATTGGTGCCGAATCGGTCAACAGGCACTCCATCCGGCGACAACAACTGTGATTTACCTCCAGCCAGGTTTGCATTAAATAGCGGTGCGCCTGCGACTGAGGTCCATTCCAGTTCCCTTACGTCGAGCGTCGGAACTTTGGCCAGCAGATCACGGGGCTGAACGGAGAAGTCCGACATCCTCACGCGTCCACGGAGTGCACCTGCTATTCCTTGCGGTCCACCTCGACCGCCGCCGCGACCGCTTCTAGGAGTATCAGCCCCGGCAGTTTCCTGTTGTTGCTCGCTTCGCTGTCCATCTCGTTGTCCAGGCAGGGTCAGGCGTTGCACGATCGGGAATGGCCCGAGCGTCATCAATCCGCTGAACGTCCACGTGACGGTGGCAGCACCGAATACGATTCCTAAAATCCAATGCCAGCGTTTCTGGCCGCGGTATGGAACTCCCGTAGATTGGCCCTCGAGTCTGTATTTCTTCTGCGGTGAATACATCAACACCGCCACCACGATCCCGATCATCGCGCCAACGGTACCTACAATTGAGCTCCAGATCATGAATTGCAGCCACTGGGGTTGGTGCTTGCGCAATGGCGTGTAATAGAACCAGTGAGGAATGGCGCTGAGATGCGCCTGGACGCGTTTGGCGAATGTCGTGTACTGGACAACTTCGCCGGTCGTGCCATTGAGATATACCTGCTGACCATCGGGCCACGAGTACTTGTAAAGTGGCCGATTGCGGAGTTGACCCGCGACGGTCCACTGATCCGGCTCCTCGACAGAGACCTTTGTCGCTTCGGCAAACGGTCTGCCGGTCCAGTTCGACGCAATGCGATCGAGCATCTCCGCGGACACAGCTGTTTGCTCCTCGCCGCTGTCCGCATAAATGATCCGCCCGCCAGCGCCTCGTCCCCCACGTCCGCCGCCACCGCCAAAGCGGTAAACAGGCCGTCCATCAAATGAATTCAGCCGGACTTGCCCCGGGCTTGCCTGCAAACCAGCCTTCTCGGCGGCCTCTTCGGGCGATAAAACGATTTTGCCGGGATCGAGTTTCGGGGAACGGTCGAGACGATCTTCCGCGGACACGCCGGGGTATCCCCAATACATCATTCCGATGCCCGACGGAAACCAGAGCAGGAAAACAAGGCAAAGAGCAATGCCAACCCATCGATGGAAGAAGATCAGAAATCGCAGGATGTGTTTCATGGCGTCAACGAACCTCGTGATTACTAATTCGGAATGCGATCACGCGCCGGATCCGCGACAGTGACAACGGTTCAGGGGCAGTTTGGCGTACCGCGCCTGCGATCCGCCGGAGTTTCTTACCCACAGCGCGCCATGCCAGAACGAGCGAGGTAAGGCAAAGCGCCGTGCCGCCCACCATGAACGTAATCACAACGATGTCCCAGAGCGGGCGATGATTGTAGAGGAAGGGAAAGCTCAAGGAGTGCAGCCCATGGTACAACCACCGATTGACCCAATTGCTGTTGCTGTAACTACCGACCACTGATGCGGTCTTCGGATCGATGTAATAGCGTGTTGCATCAGAGTCATTGGTCAATGCCATGATTACTGGAAGGGGCTTCCGCCGCTCGCGATCCTGGTAATACGCATCATATTGATCCAGAGTTCGAATCTCCAGTCTGGCGGGATCCGGGATGATGCTCTTGATGAGCTCGATTATTTTGTCCTGATCGAAATGGTCGATGACCTGTCCGTCGAGCGAAATGAGACGGGAAGAGCCATCACCGAGGGCCAGGGAGTAGAGTGGTTCACCCAGCAAAAGACGTGAATGTCAATTCCTGTCTAGAACGTGTGAGTGATCTGCATGCTGTAGTTTCGCGGCAGCCCGATACGTCCGGTTGTTGACCCCGAAACGATGCCGCCGCGGTTAAGAACGATTTCATCGCTGAGGTTTCTTCCCGTCAGAGTCAGCCTGGTCCCCTTTGCCATATTGATGCTGATATTGCTGTTCAACACGGTAAGAGGAGGCAGCCGCTGCAGGTTGGTGTTGTCACTCCAGGTCGCGCCGCGCGTGCGGAACGAAATGCTGGCGGTGACAGGGCCCTTTCTCACTATCGGGGTAACCTGCCACTGAACCGCAGGCGTTCGCGGCAGCCAGTTTCCGGAACGATCAACTTGAAGACCGTTTGCCACGGTCTGGAAGACCAGATACCGCGCGTTATTCCAGACAAAATCTCCCTGAAGGGAGAACATGCGAATCGGCGATACCATGAACGACGTATCGATGCCTTCGGATTTCACCTTGCCGGCGCGCTCGATGATCGTGACATTGTCGACCAGTTCCTGAGTCAGGATGTCGTATTTCCGCATCTGGAAGTAAGACAGCGTTCCCTGAAGGCGCTCGCGCCACGTGGATGCCTTCACGCCGCCTTCCCATCCGCGGCTGGGTTGCGTGCTGAACTGCGCCTGGGTTTGAGTGATGCCAACCAGTGCTGTCGCCCCCGTCGAGTTCGTGCCTGTGCCGGCAGGCTGAACTGCTTTGGATTGCCCAATGTACAGCGTGACTGTCGGGCGGAGCTGATATGTCATCGCATACCGGCCGGTTACCGGATGAAAACCTACCGTGTTCCTGGTATTCGTTGCCAATGTCAGTACGGAATTCGTAATGTGGTCCAGCCGAGCGCCTCCGCTGAGGGTGAGCTTCGGCAGAATATGGAAAGCCGCTTCAAAGTATCCAGTGTCGTAGTCGGTATCCACATGCCTGGTATCGGTGAAGTGTTCCTGAAGCGGTCTGAAGGCAATGGGATTCAAATAGTCCATGGCAGGCGGCGTTCCCGCAGAGCCATACGAAGGGTCCGCACCAATGCGCCTCTGATTATTCCGTTCGACCGTGCCACCCACCGTAAAACTGAGGGAACGGCCTTCCCAGAAGCGAAACGTGTTGCGGAGATTCACGTTGTTGCCAACCATCCAGTCTCTTTTGAAGTTGAAGAAATAGTTGCCCGGCGTTACAAGCAGCGTGTTCTGGTTGAACGACAGACCTTCGCTGTTGAGCGAGTCGAGGTGCAGCATTGTCCCGTACAGTTTGTGTTGCAGTTGCCAACCGCGGGACAAATCGACCTCCGACGTCAGCGTTCCAAGGCGATTGATCGACTCGTTCCGGGGATCTGAGATGTTGTAGTTCAGCGTGCGGGCGCGCGGGTCGAGGAAGGTGTTCGCCGCCACTGCGATATAGTGGACGTTCGGATCCACTCGCGTGTTCAGGAGCGGCGTACTGAAGTAAGGACTGACGTGATCCTGCAGGTAGATTCCCTTTGCCGCGATCGTGACGCGCTTCAAAGGCGTCCATATGAGGCCGATGTTCAGTCCCCGGTACGTGGATTCCGACCGCTGAATATTTGTTCCGCCATGCGATTGCACGAGATCAATCCGGCCGGCCAGGGTTTTCGTCAAAGGGCCGGTAATGCCGGCACCCACGCGAGTCTGGCCGAAAGATCCATAAGACAACAGGGAATCCATTCCGAACTCGCGCTTGGGAGATTTCATCCTCGTGTTGATCGACGCCCCCGCCGTTCCCGACCCATAAGAAAACGAGGAAGGCCCCTTGAGAACTTCCACGCTGTCGAGAAAAAAGGCATCCATGTTCCGGGCCGCCTGCGGCACCGAATTCTGAACGATGCCTTCAGTGGCGAAGTAGATACCGGCGTCCGTCGTCGAAAGGCCGCGAATGTCGACTGCGGGAATATAGCCGGTATCCGCCCAGGTCGTTACGCCGGAAACCAACTCGAGCGCGTCCAGAAGATTGGTCACGCCACGTTCCCGCATATAGTCCTGAGTAATAACCGAGAAGTTGTAGGGCAGGTTGCGTACCGGGACATCGAGATAGGAGCCGCCGGCTGCCGAGGCATTGAGTTGGACAGCGGAAGGAATTTCCGTTGGAGCTTCGACAAGGACGGACTGTTTCAACGGAACGACGTCCAGAATAACGGTAATGCTCTGAGGAATGCCCTGATAGATCAGAGGCCGCTCGCGCACCGCAAAACCTTCACCTTTTGCCGCCAGCGTCCACTCGCCCGTCGAGAGCTCGAGCACCTGCACGATGCCTTTGGCGTCCGCAGTGAATGTTCTGATCTCGTTGCCCTTGGTCAAGGCGATCGACGCATTCGGTATCGCCGCACCGCTCTGGTCCGTGACAGCAATCGTGACCTGCGGTGCGCTTTGAGTTTGCGCCAGTCCTGCAGTCACGATGAGAATAATCGCCAGTTGGATGAACTTCGCTGTGTGCTTCCGCATGCCTGAATCAGTCTCCTGTTCCGTTGTCTTTAGAGTTTCTTTAGCTCTCAGGCTGGGAATCCTAACTGGGCAGTATTCAGCGACCCTAGTGAAGTTTTCCTTAAGACTTTCTTAACGCGGAATTCAGAATTCGTTACATTCAGGATGTGTTAATCAAGAACGCATGCTTCGGGCCGGCACATCATTATTTATCCTGGTTGTTTTAGTTTCGACTGCGTTTGCTCAATCCCGTGGCCCCGGCCCTGCCGCGTATGACTCGAAGTTCTTTCAAGTCCTCAAGACCGTCTTCGACAAATTCGGAGACGTGGATCTGCAACGCGCTTTTCAATCCGCTCAGCCGGTTACTTGCTCTGAACTGGCGGGGAACTGGCGTCAGGCGGCATTCTTCAATGAAGACCGTAATCTGGAGCGCTGGTACTTCAAAAGTTTCGAAGAGGTTCAGTCCGAGCTTTCCCGATACATATTCCAGGGATCTTGCAGTTCAGAATTCGCGGCTCTTGATCTCATGACGCGATTTCCCGTTCGCGACAGTGTCGCGGCATACAATGCGTCCCAGATCGAGTTCGATCTGATTGCCTTCAAGGTGAATCCTGGCGTTAAGGCAACATTTGAAAGCAGGTCTCGCGCTTATACTTTCGAACTCCCCTATCTCTATCCGACCGGTATACGCGATAACACCTACACGCTCGTTCCGCAAAACGCTTCGATGAAACTTGCGACGGATGTGACGAATCGATGGGAATGCAAGGCGGTGAAGTCTGCCGATGTCACCTACCGGTTCCTGCTGTGCCGTACGTCCATCGTTCCAAGGAACCGGTCGGTTCGCAACGCCGCCGAGGATAAGATCGGGAAGTCTGCGTATGTTCTTCTCACCGATGGGAGGGAAGCCCATGCAACGCTGACTCTGCAGACCGGTTCGCCGGAAGCTCCCGCCAGCCGGCCGATCGGCAGGACTGCAAAAGTCATTGACCTGAGCCTTCAGGATTTTCTCCTGCGATTCCCTGGCGCATCGTGGGATACAAGGATCGAGTCCACGGCGATTCTCGCGGATGGACAATTTCAAACCGCCGGGTTTGTTGCGCCGGCCGGCAAAGACTATTGCGAATGGAAACCACAGTCTCCCGCAACTGCGCTGCTCGTTAACGACGGAGAGCGAGCTCTGAAGTTCTATCTCTCGATCGGCGACGTCAACGGACCCGGCTTCGCTTCTTTCGAAGCAAGAACTCCTGCGAACTTTCGCCTGGGCACGTTTAAGTGTTTCTTCCCCTCGGAGTCCATCGTGAATATCGATCTGAATCGTCTATCCGCCGTTGTCGGTGAGCACCTCGGTGTGGAGCAGAGATAGCCGGCTCTGCAGGCGCGGTCATAGACCGCGCCTCTAACCCGGATCTCTCATGAACATAGGTGGGTGTTGGATAAGCCACGGATTGAACGGATTTAACGGATGGGCGCGTTAACAGTCTGTGAATGCGCCCATCCGTTAAATCCGTTCAATCCGTGGCTTATCCACTCCGGGGCAAAACTCGTGAGAAATTCAGGCTAATCGATCTCGCTGCATCTAATCCGTATCCGTATCCGTATCCGTGTCCGCGTCCGCATCCGGAACCGGCGTCCAGCTCTTGTCCGGGTTAAAGCGATCGACTTTCTGGGCGATCTGCAGCGTTTTTGGCCCCAGGTCCTTCTGATAGACGACGCCGTCGTTGCTGACGATCAAGGTCATGATTCCGGTCTTCCCATACTCAGCTGGAAACGCAATCAGTGCGAACCCGCCGATCATGGCACCGTTAACGACGTAGTCCATTTGTCCGAGCGGCGCATCCGGCCCCTGGCCCTTCAAGATCTTGAAGTAGTAGCCATGGTACGGCTCAGCCTTGGCTGAGTAACCGCGAGCGATGGCCCGGGCCACGTTTTCGCCGATGGGGCCTTCCCATGAGCCGTCAGGATCTTGCCAGGCCAGGCCGTCCTGTTTGCCAGGCGTGCTGAGGATCTTCTGGGCGTACTGGTTGACGTGCGAATCTCCATGCTTGGTTTCCGCGTAGTCGTCCTGAGCTTCGACAAATCCACGGAGGATCTGGATCGCATCCAGTTCATCCCGACCGATGCGGCGAAGCAGGATTTCGTTCAATCCCGCTTTCGAATCGAAAGACCAGGTGTTCCCGGTTTTAACGAGAGGGACCGGGAAAGGCCAATCCTCGCTTCCCACGGTTATGAAGGCGCGCCGCTTCGTTTTGGGGTCGATGGTGACTTCCATTTTCGTCCGTGCCTGTTCGGCAAACTGCTGCGCTATTTCCTTATCGTGGGCAGGTTCGCCGGAGTGAATGATGTCGTCGCCGCTGGGGCCGAAGATCTGTTCGAGTCGCGGGACGTCGAATTTTTCCGCCGCATCGATGAGGGCATTGGCCGCCTGCTCCGGTGTAGCAAACGTTCTCGCCGCCGGAGTCGATGCCGAAAAGACCCTCTGGCCCATCCCGAACCCCAGCACACATGACAGCAGAATTGCGATGGATTTCAAGTTGATGCTCGCTCTGTAATTCATGGTTATCTCCTTCCGCCGCCACGGCTCCGACCACCACCACCGCCGCCCCGGCTGCGGCCGCCGCCACCGCCACCCCGGCTGCGACCACCGGAACTCCTGCTGCCGCGACTACTGCTCGCCCGCGCGCTGCGGCCGCTGTAACCTCTCGAGCTGCCTCCAAAGCCGCTTCGGCTTCCTCCTGAGAATCCGCTGCCAACGCTGCGATTACCGACGCGATTGGCGCCACGATTGGCGCTGCTCCGCGCTGCTGCGCCTCCGAAACTGCCGGCGCCTGCACGGTTGGCAGCGCCTGCACGGTTGGCGGCCCCCGCACGGTTGGCAGTGCCTGAGCGATTGGCAACGCCCGCGCGGTTGGCGGCTCCCGCAGTACCCGCACGATTGCTCACGCTTCCAAGATTGCCTTTTTGCCGGGCCAGCTGCTGCTGCGCGCCTTTTTGCCTGCTGGCCAGGGAGTCGCCTCGCGCATTGGATCCATATCGGTTGGCTGTCGCGCGGTTGGCGTATGGCGCACCGCCGCGGTGCTGCGGGTTGTGCTGCCATGTGTTGCGTCCGGTGCGGTTGATGTTGTTGCGGTTGAAGTTACTATTGCGGTTGAAGTTGTTGTTGATGTTCATGTCAACATCGCCGTGTCCCCAACCGGCTCCCCAACCCCAGCCACCACCCCAGGCGGCTCCCATCGCCACACCGGCGCCCCAGGCGATCGCGCCCGTGGCGAGCGCTGCTCCAGGGTAGTAAGAAGGATAGGCAATTGATGGATACGGATAGGCGGGTGCTCCATACACCGCGGTAGGGTTGTAGTCCGGCACATACACAACTTCAGGGTTTGCCTGTTCGATAACGACGACGCTCTTGCCGTCGACCTGTTGGTTTTCTACCCGTTGATGCTGATCCGATTCCAGAGTGCCGTTATTCTCCGCCTTTCTCCGCATACGCTGGACAGCGTTCATGACGTCGCTTTCTTGTGCAAGGAAAGCGTTGCCCAGATCCGTAGTCCATTGAATATCGTTGGCCAGGCGCTGCGCCAGGTCGGGAAGCGCGGCCATTGCCTGAACGCTTGGATCCCATGGCTGTTTGGAAACGGCATCGGTCAACGCCTTCTGATCGAGTCCTTTATTTCGTCCGAGCCACTGTTGGAGCTGAATGAGTTCTAACGGATAAGTTGATGCCACCAGCACCTGGCTCAGTAACGGGTCGGGATAAAGAGCAATCGGCGCTACGAGTGAATCCAACTGATCCGGAGGAATTCTGGCGGCGTCGGCCGCCGGCTGCTGCGTTGCCTGCTGGGCTGTCAAAGCCAGATTGCCGGGAACGAGCAGAATCGTGCAAAGAATGATGAGGATGTGCTGTTTCATACCAGACCTCCGTGACATCTGAGGGACCAGGGGTCTGCTCCCTGGTGGCGACGCCACTGGTTATGGCCACTGAGAATGGCCCTGACTTAAACCTATGAACGGGTGGCCGGCCGCGAAATTGGTAAAACTACGTGCAAGGTATGGCTTCTATACCGGAGGGTTCAGATATTGGCGATAAATGCGTCGAGCAGCAATCCGAGAATCGCCATCGCAAAAAGGTACGAGACGATCGCATGGAATAGTGTCAGCCGCCGCATGTAGGGCGACGTGACGGTGACGTCGGAGGTCTGAAAACACATGGCGATGGTGAACGAGTAGTAAAGGAATCCCCAGTAATCGACGAAATCGTCGTTCCCCGGGAATACCAGCCCTTTCTCGAAGGCATTCGCGTCGCCACCCGGGAGCTTCCCGTAGTACACCTTCGCGTAGTGCAAGGAATACATGACGTGGAGCAAGAGCCACGCCAGAAAGACTCCTGTAACGGATACGGCGATATCGAAAACGCTTTTGGACAGAGACAGGTTTTTCGTCTTGGGGAGGCCGTACCCGATGCCGACGAGCGCGCCGGCTACGGCGAGTATCGTCACGAACAAGATGACGAAACTGCTGGTTTCCTCCCTCCGTGCCCGCAGCAGAGTCTGAGCAGGCTCGGTAAGCGATATCATCTTCGCGATCAGCACCAGCAGGAATAAGACCCCGCTATCCCATGCGAGGACGATCCGGGAAGTCGTATCCGGGTACCCGGATGACAACAGAAACGTCAGGAACGCTACCGAAATGGACATCAGCAGCCGGTATCCCGGCTGCAATACCCGCGGCATTCCCGTGTCTGGCATTTCGGGCTTCCTGAGAAGGTGCATGCCTACGGATTTGCAACCACACAGCCAAAGTGGGTGGTGTAGCGGCAAGCGTGTCCGCAGTCCCCGCCTGAGTCAGGCGGGGATACCCTCGCGAACGAGGGCCGGGGCGGGGCGGAGCGCGAGCCCGACAGGGCGAAGGCTAAATATCGTCAAAGACGCGTAGCATCCTTCCAGATATCCGCATAGCGCCGAAGATCAATGAGGAGCGCTTCGCGGATATCCATAAGGTCGCTCCGCGTCTTTGAACAGAGCTCCGCCTTCGCTTCGCGAAGGCACCCCGCCTAACTTAGGCGGGGACTAAGCCGAACCAGGTTTACATCGCATCCAATACGACTTTGCGGCGCCGTGTCCATGGCATAGACCGCGCCTGCATTATCTAAAACTGCAGCTGGACGCGGGTCTGGAAGAATTGCGTTTTACCGACAAGATCGAACCGATTCAGCGAGCCATAGCCGTAAGTGAACTCCAGCCTTACATTGTCGGACATGTACCAGTTCACCATCGGCGTGAACCTCCAGAATGTTCCGCCTCGAACCGGACCGCTGTTGAGATCAGAGTAAGAGAAACGGCCAACAAGTTCCCACGCTCCGGGCCCTCCATTGAACACTGGCCGTTTAGGCGAAACCTGATCAAAGAATCCACCGCGCGTGTTGTAACCGCGGATTTCGCCGGTCGGCAGCCATGACATGACGCATCGCCGCCGTGGAAAAAGGGATTGCCTTTTTCCGGGGAATTCACGTCCACAAAAAAGTATTCCGTACCGAACAGGAACGAGCCCGGACGGTAATAGACCTCGAAGTCGGTAATTTTCCTGTCATGTGTCGCCGGGATCTTTCCCGTATCGATGAAATAAGGAGCCTAAACGATTCCGGGCGCGAGCGAAATTGTATCGTGCCGTTGTTGGGCTTTCCATACCTGAAGTTGAAACCGATATTGAGAAGCTTATCCTCCGTCTCCGACAGGGCACCCATGCGATCCTGCCTGACGGCCTGACGGTCGTAGGTGGAAAACGACTGACCTTCAGAGAGCCAGTCTCCAAAGACACCAGCATTCCAGAGCATGTGTTTTTTCGGTGGTACCCGAGCCATTTGATTCCGTCAGCCAGAATCGGGATGATCGCGTCATTGATGGTGGACCTTTCCATCGTCCAACCGGCGTAACCCACCATAATTTTGTTGAGCGAGAAACCTTCTTTGGTGCGGCCGACGAAGATATAACCCGATAATTCCGGAAATGCGATCATGAGGCCGGTTTCGCGAACCAGAAACTGACCGGTGTTGGCGCCGTCGTACATGATAGCCATGTATATGTCGTCGGTCTCTTGATGAAATTGAGCGCTCGCCTTGAACCAGAAGCGCGTATCGCGCAGTATGGGCGTCGCGAACAAAGAGAACTGTTCCTTGCTCGCTGCATCCTGAGCTAGGCGGCATATTCGTACAAAAAGCCGCCGCCTACTTTGAGCGTCGCGTATTTTCCAGTGGAATTCGTTCCAGCTCACGAGTTGCCGCGCCGGCTGCAGGATCGTCGTCGTCACCGGCCGCGAGTGTGTCATCGAGAGTCCGTTTGCGGGTGGGGGCCGCAGCCTGCGAGGCTGCGGCCGGATTGTTATTGCGCGGGCACCTGCTGAGCGTGCAGTGCCGACGACACGCAGAACAACAGTGTGAAGAACTGTGCATACATCGTCGTCGGTTCACGCATATATCGGTGATCAATAGGTGTTAAAGAGTTGCTGGAGTTCGTCCGGCGTGCGTTTTTTGAGCAACGCCAGCGATAGTAAAATCCGCGATTTCTGAGGGTTCAACTCATCCGAGGCGACGAAGCCCAGCTTGTCGTCCTCGACTTCAACGTTGCGTCCAACGGATCCTGTCGCCACGCGGGAACTCCGTACCACAACCACGCCATGGGCTACGGCTTTGGCGGCGGCATGGACGGACCCCTTGGTCATGTTGCCGTTTCCGACACCCGCGATGACGATGCCTTTGGCGCCGCTCGTCACGGAACAGTCGATCAAGTCGGGAGAGCTATCCATTGCCGCGAATACAATGTCAACGCGGGGCAATTGCGTGACATTACTGATGTCGAATTCGGATTGCGTCGTGTGTTTCCATTGGGGAGTGTTGTACCAGTCATTCTTCCCGTAACTGGCGACGCCAACCAGACCGCGAAGCGGCGACATAAACGTCTGTACAGCCGTCGTGCTGGTCTTGGTCAACGAATGTGCGCCATGGATCCAGTCGTTCATCACGACGAGTACTCCCCGTCCTTTTGCCTTCGGGTCGGCGGCGACGCCGACAGCATTAAAAAGATTCAGCGGACCGTCGGCGCTGACGGCGGTTGAGGGACGCATCGAGCCGACCATCACCACGGGTTTGTCCGTCTTCACCGTCAGGTTCAGGAAGAAGGCCGACTCCTCCATCGTGTCGGTACCGTGTGTAATCACGAAACCGTCCACATCGTCCTGCTTCGCCAGGGCATTGATGCGTTTTGCGAGTTTGAGCAGGATATCGAAACTCATGTCCTGCGATCCGACGTTCGATAGTTGTTCGCCTTTGAGGTTTGCCAGATCCTTGATTCCAGGAACGGCATTCAACATGGCATCGATCGTCACCGCTCCGGAGTTGATATCCCGATTGCGTTCCGGTTGCCGCAGCGCCCGCGATCGTGCCTCCGGTAGCCAGAACAATGATGTTCGGTTTTTTTGTCTGCGCGGAAACTGAAGCGGCGTGCGCGAGCACCGCCGGCCATCAGCATTGCGAGGCAGCTTTTATGAAAGGATTTAATCGTCATATGTTTTGTTACCTTTGTTGGTAATTGCTCCTGTCCAGAGTTGGTCAGTTTGACGGGGTCGAGCAGATCTTTGATTTGTGCCTCGGTCAGGATCTTGCGCTCGCGAATGATTTCAAGAATTCCTTTTCCGCTCTTGTAAGCCTCGTTTGCAAGTTCAGTCGCCTTATCGTATCCAATGATCGGGTTCAAGGCCGTCACGATGCCGACCGTCGTTTCCAGGTAGTGCGCAAGCGTCTTCTCGTTGACGGTGATTCCATCCACGCACAAGGTACGGAAAGCCTTCGATGCGTTGTGCAGCAGGTCCTGCGACTCCATGATCACAAGCCCCTCGACCGGTTCATACGCGTTGAGTTCAAGCTGTCCGGAATGGGCAGCCAGAGTGACGGTGACGTCGTTCCCCATCACGCGAAAGGCAACGAGGTTTACCATCTCGGGCATGACGGGGTTGACCTTGCCGGGCATGATGGACGAACCGGGCTGCAGCGCCGGCAGGTCGATCTCATCAAGACCAGCTCTCGGCCCTGAAGCGAGCAGGATCAAGTCGCTCGCAATCTTCGAAAGTTTGATGGCAGTGCTGTTCAGTGCCGCGGAATAGGCAACGAACCCCGCTTGATCCCAGGTGGCAGCGATCAGGTCCGGAGCGGGAACGATCGGCTTGCCCATCAGGTTGGCGAGATGCTGCGCAGCGCTTTGCGCAAATCCCTTCGGCGCATTGAGCCCGGTGCCGATGGCAGTGCCGCCCATATTGACCGCATACAGGTGCTTCTCGGCTTCGCGCAGCATGCTGATCTCGGTATTCAGCGAGTCGGCATAGCCGCGGAATTCCTGTCCAACCGTCATCGGAACCGCGTCCTGCATCTCGGTGCGGCCCATCTTCAGAATCTTCATATACGCGTCGCCTTTGGCGCGGAACGACGCCGACAACTTTTCCAGCTCCGCAATCAATTTGTCGTTGCGAAGAATGAACGCCACCTTGAGTGCCGTCGGGTAGGAGTCGTTAGTCGATTGCGACATGTTCAGATCGTCGTGCGGCTCGACGACTTTGTAGTCGCCCTTGCTGTGTCCGGTCAGTTCGAGCGCGGCATTGGCAAGCACCTCATTCGCGTTCATGTTGGTTGAAGTGCCGGCGCCGCCCTGGTACCAGTCCACAGTGAATTGATCCAAATACTCGCCTTTGAGCACGGCCTGCGCCGCCTTCTCGATCGCGGCGAGCTTCTCTTTGGTCATTCCTCCCGTATCGGTGTTGGCTTGCGCCGCAGCAAGCTTGACGATCGCCCAGGCCTGGATGAACTCCGGGTAACGATTGATGGGAATCCCCGAGATCTGAAAATTCTCGAGGGCGCGGGCCGTCTGGACTCCGTAATACGCGTCCGCTGGTACCTGCTTCTCGCCTAATAGATCTTTCTCAGTCCGCGTCGCCCCGTTGGCTTTTCCAGGCGCTTGCCGCTCCGGCGCCGGCGCTGTTTGTTTGTCCTGGGCCGCGGCCTGCGAAATACAACCCGCAATGACGATCGCAACAATCACGAAGGTCATGCGCGTTAGCATTCCGTCAGGGATTACTTCCTTGATGGTGCTGTTCTTCATATTCCACTCCTGCTCACATTTAAAATTGTTGGGAAGAGCTCATGCGTTTCCTCTGGCTAGCAATCGCTACACCTGCGCTTCAGAAGCTTTCCTGATCCAGTATGTTTTCGGAGCATGTTCGGAACATTTCCCCAGAGCAGGGGCGGGTTGGGGATTGTTACAGGGATGTCTGCCGGCGGCGGCAAATGCCGCGTCTTCCATTGTGAAAGCCGCGGCATTCCACCGGTGGACTCGCGAACGACTTCGCTGACGTTTGTATGCTGCTGTGCGATTGTAGGCGTGGTCTATGACCAGAGCTGTCCAAAACAAGAATAGATGCGGTGGTTAGCGCGTCCGCAGTCCCCGCCTAAGCTAGGCGGGGATGCCCTCGCGAAGCGAGGCTGGGGCGGGCTGTTCAAAATCCCGCGAAGCGGCTCCTTATAAATTTCCGCGAAGCGACCGAATTAGTAAGGAGCGCTGCGCGGAAATCCATACGGAGCGCTGCGCGAACTGTGAACAGGCCGCCCCGCCTTCGCTGCGCGAAGGATCCCCGCCTAACTCAGGAGGGGACTTGGTCCACCAGCGTTACAGCCAAACCAGGTTTACATCCGCATAAACTGCATTCAATCGTTTACAGGCCACCACTGTGCAGCTCCCCGTCAATTCTGTCGTGGACACGTATGGCCTATGACCGCTGGTGCGTAACAGCGGCGGTGGACATGCCAATCACCAGTTGCTCTGGCAGATCATTGGTCCGCCGAATGGCGCAAAACCTGCCGGCATAGTCGCTGATGCGATTCAAAACGATTTCGGCACCTTCGAGAATCTTAAGGAAGAATTAACTGTAGCGGCGACCAAAGCATTTGGTTCAGGCTAGGCCTTTCTCGCGATCGATCCCAAGAACTGCAGACTGGAAGTTATGAGCCTGCCTAATCAAGACAGCCCGCTGCTCAGAGGCAAGGGTGTCTTGTTGGCCTGCGATGTCTGGGAACATAGCTACTATCTCAAGTACCGTAACCGGCGGGCTGATTATCTGAAGGCCTGGTGGAACGTCGTACAGTGGGATGCCGTGAGTAGCAGGCTTCGCAGTTTCCGTGATGCAGTATTAGTCACGCAAGGATCGGCGTGAGAGCAGGCAATAACTGTTCACATTGGACCATGTTCGGCAGACCGGTCCACGTAATGAGCGAAGAACTTCCAAACTGTTGTGCAATTTTGTACATCCTTCGTTCGACTTATTGACGATAGTTCCACTCAGTGTGCTGATGGCTGTGCCCTCCGCCGATGTTTCGCGCCGGGTTCGCAGCGCTTGTTAGTGTCGACAAACCCGAGAGGCGAAAATGGACGCAAAGCAGATCAAAGAAATGCGGCGGAGACTCACGAGCGAGTACGAGAAGCTCGTCAACTCGGTAAACCGCAGCCGGATGGCCGCAGAAGAAATCCAGCTCGAAAACACTGAAGACGAGGGTGATCTGGCCATGATCAGCCATGCCCGGGATCTCCTTTACAATCTCCACGAAGGTGGTTTCGTTCGTTTGCGATTGGTTCAGGAAGCCATTAAGGCAATTGAACTTGGTCAATACGGGGAATGCAAACGTTGCGGAAACGACATCGATCAAAAACGGCTCAACGCTGTGCCGTGGGTCACGATGTGCATCAGATGTCAGGAAGAGACGGAGATGGAGCAGACTTCATCACGAATGGCGCTGGCCGGTCACGACTCTGAAGAGACCGAGTTCTAGTCAGCAAAACCGAATTCGCCGCCGATCGATACTACGAAACAGCTTGGACTTTCTTCATTCACTCTCCACCTCGGGCGGCTTGCACAAGAAGTGCAACAGCTATTGTCCGCGTAATCGCTAGAACGGTTCTTGAACGCTTGTTGGGGTGATTACCGGTCCGCTTCCGATTTTTCTTAATCAGCGCGCCGTGCCAATCATGGTCACGGCTGCGCACGTCATCAGCCCGACGGCGGTCCATCCCAGCAATCGCAACAGGAACGGACTGGTCCGCTGCCCCATTACTTTGGGATTACTCGTGAGCAGAATTACGATTGCAATGAGCGGAGCTGCGAGTACTCCATTGACGACGGCCGACCAGAACAGCATCGCAATGGCATTGATGCCCATATAATCCAGAGCCAGGCCGATCAGCATGGAGATAGCGATCACGATATAAAACCGGGGAGCCAGACGCGGACGTTGTTCGAGTGAACCGCGCCAAGCCCCTGCTTCGGCCACTGCGTAAGCGCATGATCCCGCCAGGACAGGTACCCCCAACATTCCGGTTCCGATCAGTCCAAGCGTGAACAACCAATATGCAGCGTTTCCCGCGAGAGGCCTCAATGCTTCGGCCGCTTGCCGGGCCGTGATGATACTAGTTTGACCATGAGCATGCAGGGTTGCGGCAGTCGTCAGGATGATGAAGTACATCGCAAGATTCGAAAACGACATTCCGGTGACGATATCAACGAGGGAACTCTTCAATTCTTTGTCGGTTGCTCCCTGTCGTTGAGCCAATGAACGGCCCATCGCACGTTCCTGCTCAACCTCCTGTGCGGCTTGCCAGAAAAAAAGATAGGGCGAAATGGTGGTCCCCATAATGCCGACAAACACTGCAAGATATGCCCGCGACCATTCGATATGCGGAATGAACGTATCGCGAATGACAGCGCTCCAGTCCGGCCTGGCGAGGAAAGCTGCAGCAATGTAAGCGAACAACACGAGAGTCAGCCACTTGAAAACGCGAGCAATGTGCCGATACGAGGACCAGAACAAAAGCGAGACGATCAGGACCGTATAAACAGGTGTCCAGATCATCGAGTTGATGCCGGTCACCATTTCCGTTGCTTCGGCCATCCCGCCCAGATCCGCGCCGATGTTGATGATGCTTGAAAAGAGCAAGAGCCCGCACGAGATCCAGAGAACCCACCGCGGATAAAAACGCCGCACAGCGCCAGCAAGACCATGGCCGGTAACCATTCCCAGCCGCGCACACATGAGCTGGACTGATGCCATTAATGGCAGTGAAAACAGGGCGGTCCAAAGCGGCGCATACCCGAACGCTGCGCCCGCTACCGAATATGTTGAGATTCCTGAAGGATCATCGTCCGCTGCGCCTGTGATCAGGCCGGGCCCGAGGTTCGCGAAAAACTTGTGTACCGTCCCCTTGTGTACCGCCCCCTTACTTTCCGGCTTCGTTCTGCCGTCCGTTACTCCGAAACGTTTCGCCGCCTGCGGAACTGGTTTTCCTGCGCGGTTTTTGCGAATCATTGTTTCCCCTTGTGACCGAATGGCAGAAACGTCATCTTGACGCGTGCGGCAACGCTTCGCTGGGCAATGTTGAACAAGAGGCGTTCCTGAACTTCCATGCATTCCAAACGATGCGCAAGGCGGCGAGGATGGGGGCGGACAAGAACAAACCCAGGACTCCGCCGATTTCTCCACCAACGAGTACGCCGAGTATCACAGTCAGCGGATGGAGCCTCAAACCCCGCCCGATAAGATAGGGCGAAGTCACGTAGTCCTGAATAACCCGCCATAGAAGGAGAAATACGAGGACGGCAACCCAGTGCGTATAACCGGCCAGAATTGCCATGCCCATAATTAAAAGGACGCTGATCAAAGGGCCGACGAACGGAATGAATTCGAGGAATCCGGCCGTTGCTCCAAGAGCGAAGGCGTAGGGGAAGCGGGCCAGCAGGAGAAACGAGGTGTAGGCGACGAGGCCTAAAACCGCAAACCACAATTGTGCCCGAATGAATTTGGCGAGCATGGCATCCATGTCATCCAGCAATAATTTGAAAAATTGGCGGCGCTGACTTTCTTCGATGAGCCGCAAAAAAGCAGCTGTCATATGCGAGTGCTCTTTCAGGAGAAATGCCGCAAGAATCGGAATCAGGAGCAGCCACATCGCATTTGCCGCAAGCCCGCCGGCGTGAGCGGCCACTCCTTGAGCGTATTGGGTGACGATCGCACGATGGCTGCTGAGGAAAAGCTGCGCCTCCAGGCGAGTTTTGGAATCCCAGCCGCGCTGTTGCCCGACCTGTTGCGCAATCTGGCCGGATCCAACGTTTTCCATCAACTCCGGAAGTTCCCGTACCAGTCTTTCTGACTCTTTGAAGATGCGGGGGCCCGCTGTGATCCCGAAGGTAACCATGGCAATGCCAAATAATAAATATGTTGCGGCTACCGCCAGCCCGCGCGATCCTCCAAGACATTTTTGCAGGCGGCAAACGAGCGGGTCGAGTAAGTACGCGAAGAGAATCGCGAAAATAAAGCAGATTAGCGGCTGGCGTGCCTGATAAATCAACGCGAGCATCGCCGTAAAGCCGACGACTGTGAAGAGCACGGAAGCAGTGCGCCGGTCGATCAGATTCACTTCTTCAAGAGGACGAGCGCAATTCCGTCTCCCTCTCCTCCGGCTGATCCCATGGGCATGACTCCAATGTGTTCCGGGCTGAGGGTGAATTTCTTCACCAGGTAGTCGCGAACCTTCGTTGCACGCTCACGGGAAGCCAGGAATTGTTCAGCAACGGTTCCACCCTGCGCGTAGCCTTCAATGATCACGGCCCGGTCCTTTGTGTACTGCAGAAATGTTGCCATCGTGTCGTCCAGCTTTTTCCTTCCGGGAGCCGACAATTCCTCAGTGCCATTAGCCTTGACGACGAACAATTCGGTTTGCTGAACCCATGCGCGTTCTTTCGTCACATTCTTCTCGAATTCCTTCGACTGGTACTCCGCGGGCGAAAGGCTGCCGAGATCGTAAAAGCCGCGATCTTTGAAGAATCCACGAAAGAAGAAGCTATGCTTCAGCGCCTCGAGATCTTCCGCAAGATCGGCCATGGCTTGGCGGCTGCTCGTCAGAGTGGCCCGTATGTCGCCCGCAACGCCTTCGCCGCCGTCGTCAGCGGGCTGGAAGGAGGCAACCAGAATTTTGACTCGATCGGAAGAGTCGCTCACATTTTTGGCAATTCGTTCGATATCGGCTGGCACGCCGCCCGAACTGAAGCGGGAGACAAGTTCCTGAACGTCAGCCGAAGTGCGGCGCAGATTCTCCATGGCGCTTTCAATGTGCTTCGCCGAACCGGCGATGTCCTTATAGACCGAATCGTCGTTCATCAGCTTGCCGAGCGTGCCCTCCCCTGACCTGACCCGCAAAATGATGGCGCTCGTATCTTCGGAGATGCGGCCTGCTGCTGCCGTAAATCGTTCGACGGGCGCCTGAGCCGCGACGATGATCTCGTCGACGTGCTTTGCTGTTTCAGCCATTGTTCGCGTCGCGTCGCCAACATGGCCTTTGACATCGCCGACGGTCGAATCGATCGCTTTCATGGTCTCGCGAATTTTTGCGAGGAGATCGCCAATTTCAAACGGTTCTCTGCTGGGAAGCGTAGATCCGGGCGGCGCCGTGGCGGTGGTCCCCGTATCGATCAGCAGAAACTTATTTCCCAGCAATCCGTCACTTTGAATGCTTGCAACGGAATCGGTACGAATCACAGGAAAGAGCTTGGCGATGACTCTGAACTTCAGGCGGAATTTCGACCCGGGACCTTCCGGCACGCGAACTTCGACAAGTTCACCCGCGTCCATTCCGCCCACTCGGACCTTCGCTCCGGCTTCAAGGGCGCTGATTTGTGCAAATTCCGTGTAATAGTCCGCGCTTCTGGAAAACAACATGCGCCGGTCTCCAATCAGGAACAGACCGAAGCCGAACAGCAGCACTCCACCAATAACAAATGCACCCATTCCCGCTTTATCTCTGGATACCATGCTAAACCTCACTCATGAACTGCTTCACGACGTCGTTTTTACTGTTCTCGAGTTCCAGCGCTGTTCCTTGCGCGATGATGTGGCCCTCATTCAAAACGATCAACTTGTCGCCGATTCTTCGGGCGCTCGGGACGTTATGCGTCACGACGACAATCGTGGTTTTGTTCGACGATTTGAGATCGATCAGAAGCTTGTCGATTTCACGCGTCGTAATCGGATCGAGACCGCTGCTCGGTTCGTCAACCAGTAGAATGGAGGGGTTGAGTGCAAGAGCGCGCGCCAATCCGACTCGCTTGCGCATGCCTCCCGAGAGGTCGAGTGGCATTTTGTCGAGTTCGGACTCCAGTCCGACAGCGGCCAGCCTTTCATGCACGGCATCTGTAATCTCTTTCTCCAGCAGCCGGGTATGGCGCCGAAGGGGAAATGCGACATTGTCGGCAACCGATAGCGAGTCGAAGAGGGCGGAATACTGAAATAGAAATCCCATCGTCTTTCGCACTTCTACCAGACGACGGCTGTCAAGTGTTTCAATCTCCAGGCCATTCACGTAGATTTCGCCGGCATCAGGCTTGAGTAAACCCATCAGCAGCTTCAAGGTGACGCTCTTCCCGGAGCCACTGCGGCCCATGACGCAGCACGCCGTCTGGGGGAGGACGTCGAAAGACACATCATCGAGGACGCGTAAGCCGTCGAAGGATTTTGTGATGCTTTCGAAGCGGATCGCAGAATCGCTCACAGGGCTCCCTGAGGAAACAACAGGAAGAGGATCCTCACCAGGACAACATTGATGACGATGAGAATCATCGATGACAAAACAACGCTGCGTGTCGACGCGCGTCCGATGCCTTCTGAGCCTCCCGTGGCCGTGTAACCCAGGTACGATGAAACCGTCCCGATGATGAAACCGAATACAACCGTTTTCAATGTAGGCAGGACATACCCCATAAAGCCGGTTCCTGTGAAAGCCTGGCGAAAATAGAGCCGCACTGACACATTCGAAATGGCGGTTTCGGCAAGAAAGCCGCCGATCAAGCCTGAGAAATTCATCACAGTCGTAAGAATCGGGAGCGCGATCGTACAGGCGATGATTCGCGTTACCGCAAGATAGTGAAAAGAATCGACGGCCAAAGATTCCAGCGCATCGATCTGCTCGGTCACTCTCATCTCACCAAGCTCGGCGCCGATGCCGGCCCCGACGCGGCCGGAAACGAGCAGCCCCGTCATCAAGGGTCCGGTCTCACTGATCAACGCAATCGCGAGCGCAGCCGGAATCAGTGCCTCTGCGCCAAATCGTTCCATCGTCGCCCGAGTGTGCATCGATAGAACGACACCAATGGCAAAACCTGACGTCATTACCAGCGGCAACGAGCGCCATCCGATCATGTAGACCTGGCGCACGACCTCTCTCAATTCGAAGGGCCGTTGAAAGGCTGCCCCAACGGAACGGATTGCAAAGACGCTCATTAAGCCCGCTTCTGAAAATAGCGTCCTTGCGAGGCCGGGGGACTCTGGTGTGGAATCAGCCATAAGAGCTGATTATCCGGTTGGAGTGGTGTTGAAAGCTGTTCACAAGTGCACAGCCGGGTTGGGAGTTGGATAAGCCACGGATTGAACGGATTAAACGGATTTGAATCCGTTAAATCCGTGGCTTATCCAACTCAATGAGTCCGCGTTTGTCTCTGCTGCATCTGCTGGATCTGCTGCGTGTGTTTTTGCTGCAATTGCTGCGTTTGTTGCTGGTGTTGTTGCTCCACTTGCTGTGTTCTTCCTGGAGTAGCCCGCTGTTTTGCCAGCTGCTGATGTTGCTTGTCCTGATTCTGCTGGAGCCTCTGCCGATCCTGGTTCTGCCGCGCGATCAGATTTTCCTGCAGCTTCTGGTATTTCTGGTTCAGCTTCGGGTTTCCCGTGTCAGGTGAAGCGGGGCATTCGACGGGTGGCAGCTCCCTGGGATGGAATACAGCTGCGGATGCGCATGGGTCTTCTCCTTGCACTTTACTGAGGGCGGTTGCCGCCCTTTGCGAGCGCTTGCTCCTTGCGTTCGCAAAGGTGTGCATTCGCAACCGCGTGGTCGATGGGATTCCTACTTCTGTGTGGTCTGCGGCGCTGCTGCGCCGGCGTACTTCTGCAGTGCGCGAAGAAACGGCTGCACGATGCCCATGGCAGTGATGCTGAGCTTGCGGGTGGATACGTCCGCAGCCACGGATTTCTTTCCGTAAACAGCCTTGTTGGCATCATCATCCAATTCGAGAACAGCTCCGTCCAAAGCCACTCCGGCAAACAAACCCTTAGAGCGGGAATAGGAGTAGATCGCGGAATTCAGCAGAATGTCCGTTCCGGCCTCTGCATTTCGGCCGACGGGTCCCGCCGTCGCGGACGCATCAGCGCCAATTTTCAGCTTGCCTTTGAGCAAAGGCCTGATCCCCTCGCTGTTTGTAAACACCATGACCAGGTCGGTTGCCTCGACTCCGAGCTGGAAGCCGAAACTTCCTCCCCCGATTTCAACGAATAGAGGTGTTCCCCAACCCCCGCCGGCGTTTCTCTGGGCGACGAGGCCCTTGCCGTAACGGCCGCCGATTCCAAATGCGCCTTTTACGACATGTGGGATGACAACGATGCCATAAGCCTTTTTCAGAAGAGCGTCAGGTATGCCCTGATCCGGAGCTTCCATGATTTCTTCCAGGACTGAAGCGGCATGTTCTGCACGAACCTTTTCGTCGGTATTTTGGTCCGAGCTCGTGCGCGCTTGAGTCGGTGACATTGCCCCGGAACAGATCAGAGCGACCGCCGCGGCCGCTGCAACTATAAAGAATCTTTTCGATCGCATGATTTTTGCCTCATTTTTGATGGCGGCGTCTGCGGGTGTGCAATCGCGTCCGCCAACATTTGTGTTTGGAGAGCGTGGCCCGAGCGGCGATTTTTGATTTACGCTCTATTCGAAGTGTGCACGTAAGCGAAGAGGATAGCTGTGCGCAATTGCACAGTCAGAACGCGCTTCGCCTATTCAGACCGCAACGCTTCGATCGGATCGAGAAAAGCTGCTTTTCTTGCCGGGTAATAGCTAAAACTGATTCCAACCAGCGCGGAGAAAAACACCGCAAGGGCGACCGCGCCGGGGCCAACGGCGGTTGCCCAGCCCGCGAGGCGAGAAATGAGAGCCGAGGCGCCGATTCCGAGGATGATGCCGGCGATCCCGCCTGCGATGGAAAGTGTTATCGCTTCAACCAGAAATTGAGCAAGGATATCGTGCGTCTTGGCAGCGACGGCCTGGCGCAGTCCGATTTCGCGTGTCCGTTCCCGGAGCGAAATCAGCATGATATTCATGATGCCGATACCGCCCACTACCAGCGACACGGAAGCAATGGCGGCCAGCATGATCGCCATGATGCTCGCCGACGCTTCCTGGGTCGCGAACAGCTCCTGCAAATTACGAATGGAAAAGTCGTCGGCTTCCGATGCCTGCAGATGATGACGCTGACGAAGAAGCGCCTGCGCCTCGTCCTAAGTTCCTTAGGAAAGTCGTACGCTGGCCGTCAACATCGTGCCTTGATGACTGGAGCGAACTTCAAGGCGCCCGTCGATCTTCCGAAGTCGCTCCTGCACTCCGAGGATTCCGAGTCCGATCATCCCCGCGCCACCCGACGCAGCCGCGGCGGTTGCGGACATGCCTCGGCCAAAATCCTCGATCTCCAAGATCACTTCATCTGCTTGTCTTTCCAGACGAACCATGGCATTAAGACTCCCTGAATGGCGGAGGATATTCGAGAGTCCTTCTTGGGCGACCCGAAAAAGATGAGTTTCCATTTTCAGCGGCAAGCGTCCAATCTCTGGCCCTGTTTCAAATTCAACGTGGATATGGTTTTGCTGCATGAAATCTTGGATGTACTGGCGCAAGCAAGCGGCAAGGCCAAGCGTATCGAGTATTGGCGGGTGCAGTCGATGCGCGAGGGTGAGGATCTGCTCCAGGCTGTGGTCACACAGGGCGTGGCACTTCTCGAGTATGAATTTGACTTCGGAAGGCCACGAACTCCTCCGCTGCAGACTCGCGAGGTAGATGGCGATCGCGGAGACGTTCTGGGCAGTCACTTCATGAAGTTCGGCGCCGATCCGCCGCCGTTCTTCATCTTGCTGTTCAAGGACGTGAGCCGAGAAACGCCGTAACTGCTCGAATACCGAAGTTTCCATACGAAGGCGCTCGTTGAGTGTTACCTTAGCGGTATCCAAGTGAGCTGTTTGCGCCGTCTGATCTTGGAGATCGCCGTTCTGCCTCAACTCTTCCTTTGCAGCCTTGAAGCTGGAACTCTCGATCATCTTCCGTTCGCCCGCGATTCGCCCCGGAGCGAATTGATGATTCCGAAAAACCTCCTTCACCGCATCGGCAGGGCAGCCGTCCAGGGGATACGTGCAAAGGCCGATCATGCGATGTTGCGGAAGGACTCGATTGACTTCGGCTTCATACGCCATGAAATCCGGCCAGTCTCCTTTCTCCAACCACGCCATGTCCCCAGTAACCCGAAGTCCTTTGTAACCGGTGTCCAACGACCGCTTTTCATTTTCCACCCATTGTCCGAATACGCGGTCCGCATCGAAGTGTCCGCCGCGCAGGTACCAGTCGCGGCAATCCCAGATCTCAATCTGTCCCATATCGAGATACCGTTCCAAATACGGCGCCGCCTTTCTCAGTCCGATCTCGGCTCCTTCGACACCCGACGGATCGGACGTCACCCAAAGACAGAACTCGTCCTGTTGTAGTCCTGCAGCGAAGTAGGGTACGAGAGTGTCTGCAAGCTCCTCGCGGGTACTGTGGAACTCGCAAAAGTGAGTCCCCCATGGAACGCTGCCGATGCACTCGGTCCCAGTCGTCCGGTTGTTAGACACCATGTTTTCTCCTGAGGGGGGCTACAAGTAGCGGCTATTGCGATAGGCTCAGGGGTTTGAATTCAGATCCCGATCAACGCAAATAATGCACTCACTGCTATACCCCTGCCTTGACCGACGCATCTCAAAGCGCTTTCCGTTCTCCCTGAAAACGCCCCCAGAAACGCTAAAATCAAACTGACTCATTGAATATTCTTGTTAAACAGAAGCCGTTCCGATGATCTGCAAAAGAGATTGTCTCAATCCGCGTCCCGTGTATGTGCAAAACTGCACACAAGGGCCATGAAAAGCCGCTCGTTTTTTGCGACTTCATCCTGCAGGCGTCAACGGCGACCAACAGTCTCTGTCGATATACGGCCGGTCCAGACGACTACAGGGTGACAGGTCAGGAGCTGGCGCGACGTTTGTGGTAGGGGAGAGAAGCGTCACGCTGAAAAAGAAGAACATGACGCGTGGAGTTCGAATGTCGGCCCGGCACGGACCTGACGAAATCACGCGGAAGAAGAGTCATCAATCGTGCAAGACCAAATCGGTCAACATTCGGTTCGTACAGTGAGTTCTCTTGTAGTCAATCAGTCCCATCGTTCTGAATTGTTCATGAAGTGAGTGATGCAAGACCGCGTCGTGCCCACCATTCCGCTACCGTGATGCAAGCCCGACGCGAAGCGTCAGCGCATGGCCCGAAACGTCAAGCAAGCGCCAAGCCATCAAGTAAGGTTCACGCTGCCCTAGACGCGGTACCTGGCCCGGGCCGGGTCGGTCGTGGGGCGCAGAAGATCGTAGGTCGTATATGTTTCGGCGTCTGACTCACAACAATGACGCCGGCGTCCGTTACGAAGTAGTGTTTACGGTCGTTTTCGAGATCGAAGCCGATTTGAAAACCCGCGGGAATGTGGACGCCTTCTTCAATAATGGCATGGCGAATTCGCGCGTCCTTTCCGACCCATACATCCTCCATGAGCACGGAGGATTCAATCGAACAGCCTTCTTCAGTACGAACACTGGGTGAGAGAATGGAACGCGTGACGGGGCGATTGGTGGGCAAGCGTGCCATGAGGTGCCGCGAATGCAAGTCCGGCGAGGCACCATCAAGAGAACCGGCGTGCGGCGAACTCTGGTAATGCGCTGGATATGAAGGCCAGTCATCATTTGCGTACGGATCGAACGGCTTTTCGGGCCGGACTAGATCCATGCTTGTTTCGTAGTAGCTATCGAGCGTACCGATGTCGCGCCAGTAACCGGGTGAGTCTGTCACGTCGTTGCGGAAATCATATGCTTGGATGTGAGTGGAGCCAATAAGAGATGGAATGATGTGAAGTCCAAAGTCGAAACCTTTCTGTCTGTCGCACTGGTCGACCAGCGCCTGGGCGAGGACCTCTGTCTTGAACACGTACACTCCCATGCTGATCAGAGCCGCAGCAGGACGCGAGGGGATTGGGCGCGGAATCGGCGGCTTTTCCTGAAATCCGATAACCCTGCTTTCAGTGTCCACCTCGACTACACCGAAATGCGCGGCATCTGTCAGCCGGTGCTCGACGGTGGCTATAGTCAAGTCGGCGCCCGTTTCGGCGTGGGACCGCAAAAGCGAGCGGTAGTCCATGTGGTAGACGTGATCGCCTGAGAGAATCAAAACGAATTCCGGTCCATCATTCTGAAATGCTCCAATATTTTGGAACACCGCGTCGGCTGTTCCCCGATACCGGTTTCCTCCGCTGGGTGGAAGGCACGCGAGCGGCTCACGCGTCATCCCGGTCCAAAGCTCATTCCAACTTCGCTCGATGTAGGATTGAAGGTCCTCGTGTTTGTACTGCGTGAGTAGAGAAGCACGGCTCAGACCAGAATTCAGACAGTTGGACAGAGTGAAGTCGACAATACGAAATACTCCACCGAATGGCACGGCGGGCTTGGATCGGGAAACGGTCAGTGGATAGAGACGTTCGCCTCGCCCGCCTGCCAGGATTAGTGTTTCCACACTTGGTCTAAAGGCCGTTGCAGCGGTCATGGGCTCCCCCTTTCGGCGACCGTGAAATTCTGCCAAAGGCGTACTCGCCAAGAATGTGCAAAATTGCACAACGATGAGTGTTTTTACAACGCCGGCGAAGGCTTTCTAAGATTCGCCCGCGGGGCTCCAAACGACTTCAGTGTTTGTAAAACGTCTGCCGCAGATTTCGATCTTCCCGTAGACAGTTGTAAGATCTCCGTTATGGCGACCGCAAAAAAAGCAGCGACCGTTAAACGCGCGAGTGTTGACCCCTACGTTACGACGCTGCTTGCAAAAATCACGGTTGGCAAGTACGCGTTAAGTTTTCGGAAAAATGAAAAGGTCTTTTCTCAGGGTGAGCCTGCCGATTCCATCTATTTCATTCAGACAGGAAGAATTAAGATCGCCGTCGTCTCAAGCGCTGGGAAGGAAGCAGTACTGGCGATGCCGGGTCCCCATGAGTTTTTTGGTGAAGGGTCGCTTGTCAACCAATCTCTCCGAATAAGCACGGCCCAAACATTGGAACCATCCGCCGTGTTCCGTATCGAAAAGCGCGTGATGATTCGAGCTCTTTACGAGCAGTCCGAGTTGTCCGAGAAATTCATGATCGCACTCCTGACGCGCAACATCGATCTGGAAGAGGATCTGTGCGATCAACTGTTCAATCACAGCGAGAAACGGTTGGCCCGTGTTCTGCTGAAACTTGCGCGGTTACGGGAACATAATGTCGCTCCGAATGCCAGGCTCCCCGTGTTGAGTCACGAGACGCTGGCCGAAATGGTGGGCACCACGCGGTCTCGAATCACCCACTTCATGAACAAATTCAGAACAATGGGACTGATCGACTACAACGGAGAACTCATAGTAAGGACAGAGTTGTTGACCGATCTGGTTCTGCACGATTGAGCTGAACTGCTGCGAATGCAAGCCCGACAGCGCGCAGCCTTCAAGAACTTTCTCCACCGCGAACTCAAAAAGCGACAAACGTTGATCGGCCGGCGCGGATCAATGAAAAACCTCGTTGCATCCTTGCCGGCCAATCCACATCGTGCAGACCCATCTCAAGCGGCTCGTCCGATTTCGATTTTAAGTTGAAGCGCTGCGGCAAAGCGGGCTGCGATGTCTTGCCAATTCCAGAGCTTCCACACGGCCTCGAAAAACTCGGCCTTACGATTTTCGTACTGCAAATAGTAAGCGTGCTCCCACGCATCGAGGACCATCAATGGAACGCCGGCCTGAGCAAGATTGGACTGGTGATCGTAGATTTGTGTGATCAAGAGCCTCTTTCCGATCGGCTCCCAGACCAGCGCCGCCCAGCCGGAACCCATAATGGTCGAGGCCACTGCCACGAGTTGCTTGCGAAAGTGGTCGAATCCGCCGAAATCGTTCTCAATGGCGTTAGCGAAATCCCCGGCCGCCTCGCCGCCGCCCTTGGGAGTCATGTTCTGCCAGAAGATGGAGTGCAGGACATGGCCTGAAAGGTTGAACGCCAGCGCACGTTCGAGCGCGGCCAAACGCTCAAAATCCTGCTTTTCCCTGGCCGTATCCAATTGTTCCAAAACCAAGTTCGCATTCTTAACGTAGGCGGCATGATGTTTTCCGTGGTGAAGTTCCATGACCTTGCCGGAGATGTGAGGTTCGAGGGCACTGTAGTCATACGGCAATTGTGGTAGCGCGTAACGATGCATGATCTCTCCTTTGAATGAAGTTTTGGGGAAGAGAGTGACTCAGGATAGGAATTCCTGCGATAGACGGTTGGTCCGAAGACCTGACTCCATATCCACAAAATAAGGTTTCAGCTTTCCGCTAAAGAGATTGTGTCAAAAGGTTCCCGCAAGACTGTTCAAAAGTGCACAAGCAGGGTTTCAGCCGGTGCAGGCGCGCGATGTGTACGCACGGGGGCTCTCCACATAACTCTCGAATACGCGTTTCGGCGGCCGCGAGACCGATTGGCTGGCCACGATGGAGCGCCGCGGCGGCTTGATATTCGTCGTTTTCACCATGTGCAATTGTGGACAGGCGTATTCCAACCGGAACTCCATACTCAAGACATGGCGATGCCGCATTCGGACTCACTCGTCTTCTTTGGCGCCACTGGTGACCTGGCGTATAAGCAAATCTTTCCCGCGCTTCAATCGATGGTCCGGCACGGTCACCTCGATATGCCGGTGATTGGCGTGGCCAAGGCTGGCTGGAGTCTGGACCAATTGAAGGCGCGGGCCCTCGACAGCGTCAAGAGACACGGCGATTTGGATACAGATGCTTTTGCCAAACTGTCTGCGCGTCTTCAGTACATATTCCGGAGACTTCGACCATGAATAGCAGCAAACTCACGCCGGAACTGCTTCACAAGATGGATGCCTACTGGCGCGCCGCCAACTATCTCTCGGTCGGCCAGATTTATCTCTGCGACAATCCGCTGCTAAAGCGGCCGCTGAGGCTCACGGATGTGAAGCATATGCTCTTGGGACACTGGGGCACGACCCCCGGGCAGAACTTCATCTATGTGCATTTGAACCGGGTCATCAAGAAGTACGACCTCGACATGATTTACGTTTCCGGTCCCGGACACGGGGGGCCGGCCGTCGTGGGCAACACGTATCTCGAAGGCACTTACAGCGAGATCTATCCCAACATCAGCCCGGATGAAGCGGGGCTGCAGAAGCTCTTTCTTCAGTTTTCGTTTCCCGGCGGAATTCCCAGCCACGCCTCGCCGGAGTGTCCGGGATCGATCCACGAGGGCGGTGAGTTGGGCTACTCGCTCAGCCACTCGTTTGGGGCGGTGTTCGACAATCCCAGTCTCGTCGTCGCCTGCGTCGTCGGCGATGGCGAGGCAGAAACGGGACCGCTCGCGACGGCGTGGCATTCCAACAAGTTTCTCAATCCGGCCACCGACGGGGCGGTGTTGCCGATCCTTCATCTCAACGGCTACAAGATTTCCAACCCGACCATCCTCGCTCGTATCGAGCACGAGGAATTGGAACAGTTGCTCCGAGGTTACGGATGGACGCCCATCTTCGTCGAAGGCCACGAGTCTGCATTGATGCATGAAGCCATGGCCGCAGCGCTCGATGCCGCCGTGGAACAGATCAAGAAAATCCAAGAGAACGCCCGCGCCCAGGGTGATCTAACACGGCCGCGTTGGCCCATGATCGTCCTCAATTCACCCAAGGGCTGGACGGGGCCGAAGATGGTCGACGGCCTGCAGGTCGAGGGAACGTTCCGGGCCCATCAGGTTCCAATCGCCGTGTCGCCGGCAGCGCCAGCCGAACATCTCAAGCTGTTGGAAGACTGGCTGAGGAGTTACCGGCCGGAGGAGTTCTTCGATGAGCAAGGCCGCCTGAAACCCGAACTGGCCGAACTTGCACCCAAGGGCGAACGGCGCATGGGCGCGAATCCCCATGCCAACGGCGGCATTCTGCTCCGCGACCTGCGAATGCCGGATTTCCGGGAGTACGCGGTCGATGTGCCATCGCCGGGCGTGCGCGGCATCGGCGACACGCACGTGCTCGGGCGTTTCCTGCGCGATGTAGCGAAGTTGAACGACGAGCAGCGGAATTTCCGTGTCTTTGGCCCGGACGAGACACTTTCCAACGGACTGGAAGGACTCTTTGAGGTGACTCAACGCCAATGGGATGCCAGGACCGTGCCGAACGACGAATTTCTGGCGCCCGCCGGGCGTGTGACGGAAATGCTCAGCGAGCATCAATGCGAGGGCTGGCTCGAGGGCTATCTGCTCACCGGAAGGCATGGACTGTTCAACTGCTACGAGGCGTTTATCCACATCGTCGATTCGATGTTCAACCAGCACGCCAAGTGGCTGAAGGTCACATCGCACCTGCCGTGGCGGCGGAAGATCGCCTCATTAAACTACCTGCTGGCCTCGCATGTCTGGCGCCAGGATCACAACGGCTTCACGCACCAGGATCCTGGTTTCATCGACCACGTCGTGAACAAGAAGGCCGAGGTCGTGCGTGTTTACTTGCCGCCCGATGCAAACTGCCTGCTGTCGGTAATGGATCACTGCCTGCGCAGCCGCCATTACGTCAACGTCGTGATTGCAGGCAAACACCCGGCGCCACACTGGCTGACGATGGACGCCGCCCTCAAGCACTGCACCGAGGGTATCGGTATCTGGCAGTGGGCCAGCAACGACCAGGGCGTAGCTCCTGACGTAGTTATGGCATGCTGCGGCGACGTGCCCACGCTCGAGACGCTCGCGGCCGTCTCCATCATGCGCGAGCATCTGCCCGACCTGAAAATCCGTGTGGTCAACGTCGTCGACCTCATGAAGCTGCAGCCGCAGACCGAGCACCCGCACGGGTTGAGCGATATGGAGTTCGACGAACTTTTCACCAGGGACAAGCCGGTCATCTTCGCCTTCCATGCCTACCCGTGGTTGATACACCGGCTGACTTACCGCCGCACCAACCACGACAACATCCACGTCCGAGGCTACAAGGAAGAGGGCACCATCACTACGCCCTTCGACATGACGGTGCTGAACGATCTGGACCGCTTCCACCTCGTGATGGACACCATCGACCGCCTGCCGCAGACCGGCGACAAGGGCATCTACCTGAAGCAGCAGCTCAAGGACAAGCTGATTGAGCACAAGCAGTACATCAATAAACACGGCCAGGACATGCCGGAAATCCGGAACTGGAAGTGGAGTAGCCCCCAATG
Organism: uncultured Acidobacteriota bacterium; assembly: GCA_963738025.1. GTDB lineage: Bacteria > Acidobacteriota > Terriglobia > 20CM-2-55-15 > 20CM-2-55-15 > 20CM-2-55-15. The sequence goes on from CAVTWA010000012.1 coordinate 111,711, forward strand.
AATGCGCAGGAGCTTATAGACACTGCGAAGGCGCTGGTCGCCGCCGGCAAGGGCCGGCTGGCGATGGATGAAAGTAATCCGACGTGCAACAAACGATTGCCAAATTGGGGATTCCCCAGACCGAGGAAGCACGGCGCGCCTATCGCGAGTTAATCGTGACCACGCCCGTTCTGGGTGAGTGCATAAGCGGTGCGATTCTCTACGACGAGACGATCCGCCAGCAAAAGAAGACGGTACTCCGTTTGTTAAAGCCATCACGGATGCCCGATGTCGATCTACGACCCAAAGCGAACCAACCGGATGCATTTGCTTTTAGCGGAGCTATCATGTAACGCTGGCGAACGTCTGGATCATCTCGATGTGAACCCCCCAAGCTCCTATTGCGTTGAGCTGGCTTTCTGATCCTTAACCTGCAGACTGTTCACGACCTGCTTAACGTTGGGCACGCTCGAAGCCACTTTCTCGGCTTGGTTGCGTTTGTTCTGCGAGTTCACTTCTCCGGTCAACGTGACTACGCCGCTCTTCACGTCGTATTTCACGTTGTCGTGCATGTTGTTCACGATCAGCGCTGCGTCAAGATTCTTCTCGATGCCTTGGTCCAGATCGGAGTTCACGGCCTTGGCTTCCTTTTCGACGCCCACGGGAACCACCGCAATCTGATTCGCGACAACCTGAGCACCCGCCAGAGACTTTGCAAGAGATTGGGCTTGTGCCTTGGCGTCCACACTGGCGACTTGTCCGCCCAGGGTCACGATACCCTTGTCGCGATCCTGAGTGATGGAGACGTCCTTGAAGCCTTCCTGGTCGAGCGATTTGCGAATGCTGTCGGAAACATCAGGTGACTTCGCGACCGTCTCTGAGCATCCGGCCAGAATCCCGACGGCGACTAGAGCGATCATGGCTAGTGACAATCTAAGCTTTTTCATTATTTCTCCTTTTATTGGTCCGAGATGGAATTGCGAGTGAGTGTTGCCTTTGCTTCTGGCTTGTCGCCCCGACAGCTTGAGGCTAAGAGAAGTTCGATGCGCGAACTCCAAACTCATGGCCGCCGGGTCGTATGAAGTGCTTAACGGGAACGACTGTGCATCAGTTGTCCCGAAACGCAGCATGCCCCGGGAAAAGGCACCTGATTCACTCCCCGAGCACTTTTTTGATCTGCCCGACCTTTTTTTCAACTTTGCCGATATTGCGTTCGGCTTTACCCTTAGCCTCTAAGTCAGGATCGTTCACGATTTGGCCTGCCTTTTCTTTGACTTTGCCCTTCACTTCGTGAAGAGTGCCTTTAATCTCATCCTTCGTGCTCAGCTTCATTTGTTTTCTCCTTATTGTTAACTTTTGCTTGTTAGCGCGCACTTCTGCCCCAACAGAATTGCCATCCTATGAACAAGAGCGGCAGTCGGGACGGAACCTTCACAAGCCGCTGCAATGTGGTCCCACTTCTTCGCGCGACCCGGACCTGCGTAGTCCCAGGTCTTTGAGAAGTCTGACAGGTCGAGGCGTGAGTAGTCTGTTCAATAAAGACCACAAACAACATTGACCATCACGTCGGATCCCTTTCTGAAGACGATTACCGGTTCTTGTCTGAGGCCTACTCGTGTGCAGATGGTCCGACTTAGCTCGGACCTCCGAAAGTCACCACTGGAGCGTGCACAGACGCAGGGGCGGTTCATCCCTTCTGGGGTATCTCGACCGATGCCTTTTCGATTTCCGAGTTCACTTCTCCGCCAATCAGAATGGCGGTACCCGACAGATAGAGCCACAGGAGAAGAATAATCACGACGCCAATGGAGCCATAGGTAATGGTGAAACGGTCGAAAAGGCTCAGATACAATTTGAATCCAAACGAGACCGAAAGCCAAAGCGCAACGCCCACCACCGTGCCGGGCATGAGCCAGTGCCATCGCCGGTGCTCAATATTCGGAGCGTAAAGGTAGAGGGTATTGAACGCCATAAGCACGAAACCTAGCAAAAGGAGCCACCGCAAAACTTTCCATACACCCGTAATGAAACTGCCGAATCCAAAACTGCTCACCATGATTTCACTTAAGCGGCCGCCATAGATCATCAGGAGCAGCGCCGAAACGATCAGACAGGAAGAGATGATCGTTAATCCTAAAGCCACCAGTTGCTTCTTCCACCAAGGTCGTGATTCTTCAACTTGATAGGCAATATTCAAAGATTCGATGATGGCAGACATGCCCCGAGAAGCCGTCCATAATGCAAAGAGCAGCGCCAGTGAAAGCTTGCCACCGCCGGAGCCTTCGGTGACTTCCGGAAGTGACCTGTTGATGAGATCTGAAGCCGACTCGGGCGCTACGGCAGCGAGATACTTGTGCAGCGTTTCCCGGAGCACAGGGCCGGATTGCAGGAGAAGGCCCAGCAGTGCTATCAAGAACAGCAATAGAGGGAAAAACGAGAGCAGGAAATAAAATGAGAGCTTTGCTGACTGGTCCAAAATGCGGTTTTCCCAGAATTGACACCAGGTGCGCGTGAGCAATTTCCTCCAGGTCAACTCGCCGAACTTCCACATTGATGGCATGCCTGATTCATTTTCCTCGGGAAGCCACTTTTCGTCTATTGGTGCGCCAAACAGGATTTCTGACAGATTGCGGATCGCACTCTGGGTCTCGAGCTTGAGCACGATCCCGAATCCCGGGCCGGCGTCCCGGCGCAGCCGCTCGACGATGCGATCGACATCGCGCCGCGAATTGACGAAGGACGCATCGACTCCGTCGGCATGGGCGATGTCGAATTTGAGCGCTGACTCGTCCTCTAATCCGAGCGGGGAGAGGCTCATGTGGCTGTCCGGAAACGCCAAACCCTTGCCCGAGCGCAGCTGCACCGGTGACTTCGACGTCGTCGTAACACGGCAGACCATGCCCTCTACGCCCGTAGACTCCACCACTGCAACGATCCGCCCGTCGTCGAGAAGCAATCGACGATTTGTTCGGGGCTGAGAAACGAGATTATGTCGCTACTCCGCAAATCTCTCTGTCAAGATTGTCATCCGTCCAGACAGTGAATCTCTCCAGCGTATAGGGTCCGAAAGTAGTGGCGATAGGCACATCGCACGCATCGCGGCCTCGCGCAATGAGAACGCGGCCCATTCGGGGGACATTGTTGCGCGGATCGAATGTATGCCAACGGCCGCCGATCCAGGCTTCGAACCACGCTGCGAAATCGCCTACGCCGTAAGGTGGCGGCGCTCCCAGATCGCTCAAGTACCCAGTGCAGTATCGCGCCGGAATATTCATGCAACGGCAGAAAGCGATCGCGAGATGCGCATAGTCGCGGCAGACTCCGGTCCGTTCATTGAACGCCTCCAAGGCGCTGCGCGTGGCCCGGGCGTTCTGGTAGTTGAATGTAATGTGATTATGAACGTAATCGCAGATGGCCTGCACACGCGGGTACCCTGGAGGTACGTGGCCGAACAGTTGCCAAGCTGTCTCAGTCAGCCTGTCAGTTTCACAATATCGGCTACCCAGCAGGAATACCAGAATTGCTTCGGACAGATTCTCCACGGAGTCCTGCCCGGCCGTGAACACCCTCTCATCTAGCTGGCCGTTGTCCCAAATAACGGAGTCGGTTGAGAGACGGAGTCGCCCCGCAGGGGCAAGGCCGCGACTGCACCAATTCCCGAACGCGTCGCGGTAGCCGGTGATCGGAATCCATGGCTCGGTGACGAGACGATCGGGAACAATGATGTCGGACGTCCGTAAATCGTGGATATTCACAAGAAGGATGATCGGCGTAGGCTGTGGAAAGCTATAGATGAGTTCGAAACCGACTCGAAGCTGCAATGAAACACCTCAATCTGCGGTGCCCGAAATCCGCGAGCTGGCATGAACTAATGATACCGAGAGGTGTGGAAGCTTCGCTGTTCACTTCAGTACAGACCTTAACCTGTGGGTGGCGAATTCATGAATCATCCGGCGATGGGCGTCTGGTACAAAACTGGAGCTTTGTCGCCCGTTTTCATTCCGGCTTGAAAGAGGAACGCGATCTTCTCAAGAACTGGCTGAAGATGTGCAACAAGGCTGGTGTTACGCGTCACATTATTTCGCTTTTCCGGAACGTTCCGGCGTCACCTTTCGACCCGAGGGGATTAGATTCCCCTGGACCAGCTGGATCGGTTTCTGAGCTGAGGCCCTCGGGAACCAACGCGACGGCCGCCGGCCTTCTTGCCGGCGCTCCTTATTGGTTTCCCAAGTCCGCTGTCAACCAGCCCTTGCTTCCCGTCTCTTAAGAGAAAGAGCGGGAACGGAAGGCTCACGGCGCCGCGCCTTCCCATCCATCTGGAGTATTGAAAACCCTGGAGCCCGGAATAGGGCGATCCGTGACAGCCGGGAAACGATGTTCGCAGTCGGGAAACGATTTTCGCAATTGGAGTCCTTCGTCTAATCGAAGCTCACAAGCCGACTCGGTGAGGGTGTGTTGATTCCTTGTGTAAGTGAGCGGTTCCTCTAGAATGGAGGACCCATGGCACTGAACAAAGACCTGCTCGACAAATTGATCGAGGGATATCAGAAACCGGAAGACCTGATCGGAGAAAACGGCCTGCTCAAACAGCTCACCAAGGCGCTCTTGGAACGGGCGATGAACGCGGAGCTGACCCCAATAGGTAACCCGACTTAGTTCAGATCACCTGGAGGGCGCCTGGAAAATCCCAGCGCCCTTCGATTTGCTGCGAACGATGTTTCAGGTAAGTCGACGGCCATTGATCAACTGTATCGCCACAGCTACGACCGCCAAGACCAGCAGGATGTGAATGAACCCATGCTAATCCTCGCAGGAGAGCACTCAATGGTCGAGACCCTGCGGCGATTGCTAAGATTGTCGTCCTTTAAGGGCCGACCAAGCTGTACACAAATGCACAACTCTACTGTTCGCAGCGCCGGGATCGTTCATCGGACGAGGGCTGAAACTTCACCCGTTTGCCGTGATATGTGGCGTCCTTGTCGGTGGAGAGATTGCTGGAGTCATCGGTCTGCTCTTGTCGATGCCCGTCATGGCCGGCTTGCGCATCATTTGGAAGGCCTGGAGGCTTCGAACAGGAGAAAATGAGATCACCCACGTCCAATCCGAAAATTCTGGATGGAACTTAGAAGTCCAAAAACATTCAAGAGCCACACCACCACGACGATAACCACCACCGCATTGAAAATCGATTTGATCGATGCTGCCATTGGTATGAACGTATTCACAAGCCAGAGAAGGACACCGACAACGATCAGAGACAGAAGCACTGGAAGCAAAGGCATGATGTATTGACCTCCCGATAAGCATCTGGATTATCCCGTGGAAAAGGCCGCACTGCTGTTCAACAGTGCACACATCTTCATTTTCGATACGTCTGGTGTTCCAGTTTGCGAAAGCCTCCTGGTCAATTGTGAACAGTATTTGTCGCCGCGCACTCACATAATCTTGATTCGATTTGCGGGACCTTCACTAGATGAAGATGGATGACCAGCGCGTGCAATACCGGGGGGAGACTGAGCAGGCCGTAACCCTCGGCAGGCAACCTAACCTACCCGTGATAGCACGGCTACGCTGGACATTGCCCGCGTTGGGACTTCTTGAACGTGAGGGTGCATTGCGTTGCTACAAAGTCAGCTGGGCCCGCTGGATCATCCTCGTCAGTGTCGTACTGACGGGAACACTGTTTTCTGATCCGGCGCTGTCACAAAATCCAGGTTCATCCGAGGACATCCCAAAGATTCAGGGGACCGAAGAAAAGTGTATCAATCCTCCGCCCCTATTCGACGTAAATCAATTTCCAGGTCCGATCAAGAAAACGGCGGCTTACGTTTCTCGAAAGTTGGAGCGAAAGACCGTCCCGCAGCCACCGCGTCGGTCCGGAACCACGATTTGTGCGCTGGAGCCGCACGAGAGATTCGCGTTGTTCGTTTCGGATTCTTTTGATCCGGTCTCGTTTGCAAGCAGAACGTTCACGACAGGATGGGCCCAGTTTAGGAACGATGAGCCAAAACTGGGCCAGGGCGTCGAAGGTTATGCTAAGCGATATGGCGTCGCCACGACGGACCAATTCTCGAAAGGCTTTTTCACCACTTTTCTTTACCCTTCGATTTTCAAAGAAGATCCACGTTATTACCGGATGGGGCAAGGCGCCGGTCAGAATCGGCTGCATCCACGCGATGAGTCATATCCTCATCGCGAATCAAAATTCAGGCGCTGAGATGTTCAATTTTTCCGAATGGTTTGGACTGACAAGCTCGGTGGCGCTTAGAAATCTGTATCATCCCGATAGGCTTCGCGGATTCCAGCCTGCCGCCCGCAGAGTAGAGGCGGGCTTACTAATGGACATGGGCACGGACATCTTCCGGGAATTCTGGCCAGAGATCGCGCGAAAATTGAAGATCCCGTTCGTTTCGCGCGACCGCAGTCATGACAAGGACGATTAACTGTTCAGCGGCAAGAGGAGATGTCCCATTTGACACAGACAGCGCGCAACTTTCATGCAAATCTGGTCCCGTTGAGCGGGCCCTGTTGTTGCGGTCGATCAGCGGCCGCCAGATCGCATGAACGGCTGCGAATCCGAGCCCGGCGCGCAGCGCAAGCGCGCCAGCGCGCCACCCGGCAGAGACGGCGGTTCCAAAATGATTATGCGTTGGGCGCTGATGCGCTTTGCCCTGCCCGCCGGGTCGTATGTGCAATATTGAACAGACCATTGTGGTGCGGACGAGTTAGGTTTGCCGATAGGAGTTGCCACCTGTAAAGGCCGTGCAATGCCGGGACAAGAAGCTCCCCAACTCCCCCGAAATTGGTAGAAGAAAATCAGGAGGCCCGTGAGTTCGACTGTTGACAATCACCCGTGGTACGCGCTGAGGATCCGTTCGAGGTTTGAGCAATGTGCGGCAAAACACATGAAAGACAAAGGCTATGAGGAATTCCTACCTCTATCCAAATCAACGCGTCGCTGGTCCGACAGGATGAAAACCTTAGCGATCCCGTTGTTCCCCGGATACCTGTTCTGCAAGTTCGATATCCAGGACAGACTTCCGATTCTAATCGTCCCGGGAGTGTTGTCGATTGTTGAAATCGGCAACACTCCCGCGATGATTCCCGAATCACAAATTGCTTCACTCCAGCAGGTCGTCGCTTCCGGAATGCAATGCGGGCCTTGGCCCTTCGTTCATGTGGGACAGAGTGTCTCTGTCGAACGTGGCCCCTTGGCAGGCCTGAAAGGAACCGTGATTGAGGTCAAATCCAATTTGCGCCTCGTCCTGTCGCTGCCACTGATTCAGCGTGCAGTTGCCGTTGAAATCGAGAGATCTTGTGTTGATTTCGCGCATCAGAGCGGACGCCCGAATACACACGTCGACGTTAGAGAGGTAGAAAGCTAAGACGGTCGCGCCGATTCCTTTCAGATATTGTGCAACTGACCGAATCGCTTTGGGGCCGTTGGCGCGTCTCTAAGTCATGAGACTCTAGCCGAAATTGTCGGCACCACACGGTCGCGAGTCACTCACTTCATGAATGGCTTCGGCTGTGTCACCTTGTGAGAAGACTTTTTCATCCTTACGGAGCTGCAATATGCGCGTAAAGAGAGCGCAGCATTATTTTACACTGTTCATTCGTCTTTTTTGATCCGCGCCCGCCTTGTTCACAATTGACCGGATTCTCTCGGTCCGGCCGTGTTGTCCTGTGCGATTGTGACAGTTATTAAATCGGTTATCGGTGTGACTCGAGTTCAAGCATCTCAATTTCGCCGGTTTCCAGTCTATGTGCAGTTTTGAACAGCGCTCACGCCGCTTATCGACGATAGTCCTCTCACCTGCTGCTTTATTGAGGGCTACGCACGTCGCTTAATGTTTTGCGCTATCACGCTCACATCGCGTCGGGCCTGCATTCGAATCGGGTTATTGGCGTCGAAGGACGCGAGGATGGAAAAGTGGACGCAAAGAAGATCAAAGATACGCGAGAGCGGCTGTCAGGCGATTACGAGAAGCTGATCAAGTCGATAAACCGCAGCCGGCTCGCCGCAGACGAGATCCAGCTCGAAGACACTGAAGACGAAGGCGATCTGGCCACGATCAGCCATGATAAAGAGCTCCTCTACAACATACATGAAGGCGGTTTCGCGCGTTTGCGATGTATTCAGGAAGCCATCAAGGCAATTGATCGTGGTCAATACGGGGAATGCTCTCGCTGCGGTAAAAATATCAATGAAAAACGGCTCAACGCTGTGCCATGGGCCAGGATGTGCATCCATTGCCAGGAAGAGAAGGAGATGCAGCGAACTTCATCACATCTCGTCCTCGCCGGCCTGGACTCCGAAGAGACCCAGTCGTAGCGCGGCCATCTGTGAACATTGCGCCCGAAATGAGGATAAGGCCGGAGGAATACCACAGTTATCGTGTGGTCAACGAATGGGAAACTGGTCCGTCCTATTGCTTCAAAGATTTCGCCAATTCTTTGAAGCACTAGTTAGGTGTTGGGTCGCCTCCTCCGAAATCATTTGCGGCCCTGCCCCCGGAATGGCCAACAGGCCCTTTCCGGCAAACCATCCAAGCGCACCGCCGATAACTGCGCCGGAGGTGGCGCCTGCCGCTGCGCCTTCAGGCGCCTTCGTGCCTTTTTCGAGAGCGAAGTCCTTTGTGCCCTCATTGAACATTCACTGCAGTTTCAACCTGTTCCTGGGTGGAAAAGATTCCGAACACTATTGAGTTCGCCATTTGCTTTCGATCCTCCGTTGCGATTGTCGGAGCCTGGCCTGGGAAGAGCTGTTCACAATTGTTCAACGAGCTACTGCCGTAAAGCCTGCGCCTATTCAGACCGCAACGCTTCGATCGGATCGAGAAAAGCTGCTTTTCTTGCCGGGTAATAGCCAAAACCAATTCCAACCAGCGCGGAGAAAAACACCGCAAGGGCTACCGCGCCGGGGCCAACGGCAGTTGCCCAGCCCGCGAGGTGTGAAATGAGAGCCGAGGCGCCGATTCCGAGGATAATGCCGGCGATCCCGCCTGCGATGGAAAGTGTTATCGCTTCAACCAGAAATTGAGCAAGGATATCGTGCGTCTTGGCACCGACGGCCTGGCGCAGTCCGATTTCGCGTGTCCGTTCCCGGACCGAAATCAGCATGATATTCATGATGCCGATGCCGCCCACTACCAGCGACACGGAAGCGATGGCGGCCAGCATGATCGCCATGATGCTCGCCGACGCTTCCTGGGTCGCGAACAGCTCCTGCAAATTACGAATGGAAAAGTCGTCGGCTTCCGATGCCTGCAGATGATGACGCTGACGAAGAAGCGCCTGCGCCTCGTCCTGCGCCGCCTGAATTACAGCTGCGGATTTTGCCTGCATCATGATGCTGCTTACGGCATCCGCATTCGCGTTGTTGACACCGATGACTTTGCGCTTGGCGCTCGAAATCGGCAGCAAAACGACGTCGTCCTGGTCCTGCCCCTGCGCGGACTGGCCTTTGGGCGTAAGCACGCCGACGACGGTAAAAGGTACGTTTTTGATGCGAATTGTCTGGCCAACCGGATCGGCGTCCCCGAACAGATTGTCTGCCGGCGTCTTGCCAAGCACTGCAACCTTGTTGGCTTGATCGACATCCTGCTGGGTAAACTGTGCGCCACCATCGATAGAAAGCTGGCGAATGGCGAGATAGTCGGGAGTAACGCCATAAATCTGCGTAGCCCAGTTGTTGTTTCCGTTGATCACCTGCGCGGCGCCTCGGACATAAGGCGCCGCCAGTTCGACGTCAGGACTTTGCGCCGGAATTTCTTTTGCGTCCGACTCGGTCAAAGTCACGGCATTGCCGGTGCCCAGACGTACGCCGGATGCACTCGTGCTCCCAGGAGTAATGATGATGATGTTGCTGCCGATGCTCGCGATCTGGTCCTGAATGCGCTGGGTGGCGCCCGATCCGATCGCTACGGTGGCAATTACGGATGCGACGCCGATCACGATACCCAGCATGGTCAATGCCGAGCGGAGCTTGTTCATCGTAAGCGCCTGGAGCGCAATGCGAACCGGTGACATCAATTTCTTTATTGCCGATTTCTTCACGGCGCCGCCTCGACTGGAGCGCGGAAGGGAAGAACCGGCGCTTGACGCGCATTACCAGGTATGGCGACAGGTTTGGTTACGGGGGTATCGCTGATAATCAGCCCATCGCGAAAGCCGATGATTCGATCGGCATGTGTAGCCACCTCATCCGAGTGTGTAACAAGAACGATGGTGATGCCTTGAGCCCGATTCAAGTCCTCGAAGATGCGCATGATCTCGGCGCTGGTGTGTGTGTCCAGAGCGCCGGTCGGCTCGTCAGCCAGGAGAATTTCCGGCTGGTTGATCAGCGCGCGCGCTATTGCCACGCGCTGCTGCTGTCCTCCCGAAAGCTGCGTGGGTAGATTGTGCTCACGACCCGCCAGACCGACTATGGTCAGAACGTGCTCCGCCAATTCGTCGCCGTTTGGCGTGTCCGTGTCTTTGTACAACAACGGCAATTTCACGTTTTCCATGGCGTTCATGCGGGGCAAAAGATTGAAATTCTGGAATACAAAACCGATCTTCTGGTTGCGGATTTCGGCGAGCTGATCGCGGTCCAGGCTCTCCACCGGGTTACCATCGAGCAGATATCGGCCCGATGTCGGCCGGTCGAGACAACCGATCAGGTTCATGAAAGTCGATTTGCCTGAACCCGATGCGCCCATGATCGCAACGTAGGAGCCCTTTTCGATCGTGACGGTAACGTCCACGAGTGCGTTCACGGTCACTTCGCCGAGCCAATAAGTTTTCTTGAGATTCCGGACATCGATGAGCGGCGTCACAGCATTCTCCTTTTGCGCATTAAAGCCCGGATCCGCGTCGTCCGCCACCGGCGCCAGGAGCCGAAGGCGCACTCGCAGCAGGCGCGGGTGTGCTGGAAGCGGTAGTAAATCTCACGGCAACCTGATCGCCCTCGCGCAAGCCGCCTGCCGTCACTGCGGTGTCCTTGCCGTCCGACAGCCCAAACACAGCTTGCACAGCTTCCAGCTTTCCGTCCCGCTTGACGTACAGTTGCTGCTTGCCAGCCTGCGCCGGCGGAAGACCGAGTTGCGCCAGCATTGCAGCAGCGGGACGGTTTCGCAACACAGCGTTCGGGACTTTGAGCGCGTTATCCAGCTTTGCCGTCAGGATGCGAGCATTGGCAGTCATCCCGGGGAACAGTTTGAGATCGGGATTTGCAACCGCGATCACGACATCGTATGTAACGACGTTTTGCTGACTGATCGGCGCTTTGCGAACAGCCGTCACTTCGCCATGGAATGTCACGGCCGGATAAGCATCCACGGTAAAGGTCGCTTGCTGGCCGGCATTGATGTTGCCGATGTCGGATTCGTCCACATTCGTGTCGAGTTGCATTTTCGTCAGGTCCTGTGCGATCTCGAAAATGGTTGGGGCCGAGAATGACGCGGCTACGGTCTGGCCTACATCCATCCGCCGGGCGATGACTGTTCCGTCAACCGGCGCAGTGATCTTGGTATGGGCGAGGTTCACGTTTGCCTGCTCGAGTGACGCCTGTGATTGACGCTCCTGAGCCTGAGCGGAAACCACCTGGTCTTTTGCCACGTTCAATTGTTCCTGGGCGGACAAGATGGTCTGCTTGGACGCATTGATTTGGGACTGGTCTGCAGCTGTCTGGGCTTCCGCCGCGTCGACCGTTGCTTTGGCAAGATCGTGGTCCTGGTGAGAAATGAGTCCATTTGTGAACGCCGTGTCTTGCCTTTGATACTGATTCGCCGCATTAACCGCATTAGCCTGATCCTTTGCCAATATGGATTCGACGCCCTTTTCATTCGCCACCGTCCCTGCAAGATCTGACTGTGCCTTTTGTTCCTGCGCCGCCGCCGTCAATACGCCGGAATGGACAGAAGCAAGCGCCGCAGTGGCTTGATCAACTTGCGTCTGGAATGCCTGAGGATCGATCTGCGCCACCAGTTGGCCTTTGGTTACCTTGGTGTTGAAGTCCGCATAAAGCGCGATGATATTGCCGGATACCTGGCTGCCCACCTGCACATCGACAACGGCGTTGAGCGTGCCCGTTGCCGTTACACTTGCCTGGACCTGTCCACGTCCTACTGTCACTGTTTCGTAATTGACCGCGGTCGCCGAATGGATCTGCCATATTTCCGCTGCGGTACCCAGCGCAATGACAATGCCGGCCAGTAATGCCCACTTCGTCCAATTGCGTCGGCGGCGCTGCCTCGCAGGCTCCGGCACACGTGACGCGGGCTGTAGCGGGACGAGGGCCTCCATATCGACGTGGCTTGATGCTGGCGGCATAAACCAGACTCCTTTTTATTCGACATTTACAGCTTCGGTTGTTTCCATCGGAGAAACTGTGCAGAACCGCACAGTTATAGAGGAACGCGGAAGAAACCTGAGACGAGCACGTAATCGAGGGGCCTTATGTGCGTTTCGCCGAAACGTTTTGTGGTGATGTGAAGGAGCGAAATACCCACGCCTTCACAGGAGAGACGGGAGAGTTCCCGAACCTCCTGTGCATTACGTGGTCAGGGTTCGAGCCTAGGCTGCGTCTTCCCAATACGGCTTGAATCCATACTGGCGGTAGAGCGTCGAACCGAACGTGGGATCTGCCATATTGGGCCAATTGTCCTTATCGAAACCGGTTGCCTGCTCAAGGCGGCTCTTGTCGATGTGAAGGACGAACTCCTGCTTGACGGTATCGAGTCTCAGCGCTTCCCACGGTATGGCAAACAACTTATTGCCCATCTTGAGAAAGCCGCCGAACGACAGAACCGCATAAGCGATGCGGCCGGAATGTAAATCAATCATCAGGTCTTCGATCTTTCCGAGATCGTCGCCGGTTTCGTTTTTGACGCGATCGCTGCAAAGCGAGCTGCTGGAAAGCACATTGGGAAACATGGTCTTGTTCAATTCGAGCCTCCTGTTATTTTGAATACCGAAGCGCACACTTGCGCAGTCTCGAATTGTGCGGATAAGCGCAGACAAAGACTGTTCACAATTGCACACGGAAAAGTTGTTAGAAAGACGGTTAATCGTTCAGGATCATCTCCGATAGCATTTGCATGACTTCCTTGCGATGCCGGGGAAAAGATCGGTCAGAACGGGCCGGCTGAGCCGGCCCGTTGACCTTAATTCGGCTTTGTTCCGATAACGTCTCCGGAAACGATCAACTCGACGCGGCGATTTTGCTGACGGCCCGCTGCGGTGTCGTTGGTGGCTACGGGCTGGTCTTTGCCGAATCCGCGAGACGAAATCGAGGATGTAACAATTCCCTCCTGAACCAGGAAGTCGCGAACCGATCCGGCGCGGTTTTCAGACAATTTCATATTGAGATCATTTGATCCAACGCTGTCGGTATAGCCTTCCAGTTCGAGCTTCAAGGTCGGATATGCCAGGACGATGCCGGAGATCTTAGCCAGCTTCTCCCGGGCGCCTGCTTTCAGAGAGAATTGGCCGGAATCAAAAAGCACGTCGGACATATTGACGATAAGGCCTCTGGCGCTATCGCGAGTATCGAGAAAGACGTTTAATTGCGTTGCGAGCTTGTTCCGCAACTCTTTCTTATCGCGCTCGGAATTCTCTGCCGCCGTCTTCAATGCCTGCTCGCTGGCCACTGCGGCGTCCGCCTTGTCCTGCGCAGAACGCTCTGCCGCGCGGTCCGCATCAATTTTCGTTCGTTCGGCCGCAGCTCTTGCATCTGCGCTGGCGCGGTCTGCAGCGGCTTGAGCATCCAATCGGGTTCTCTCGGTTTGTGCCTGCGCTGCTGTGGCGGCGCGCTCGGCATCGTTTGCGGAGGCTCTTGCGTCGGCGGCCTTGGCATTCGCATCGGCTTCGCGTCCGGCTGAGGCGGCGCGTTCCTGTTCCAGACGTGCCTCAGCCTGGCTCTTCAATGTAATCAGCCGGGCATCTTCAGCAGTCTGAACAGCTTCGCGTGCCGTCATCGAAACAGGTTTGTTCCCGGCGTTCCTCGCTTTGTAGGCTTCCGCTTGTTCGAGAAGCTTGCTGGCTTTCTGAAAACTTTCGGCAGCCGATTTGTCCGCTCCGGCCCATTGTGCGATGCGGATGGCGTTACGCGCCTCATAAAGGTCCAGCGGAGTCTTCTTGTCCAAAGGGATCGGCTTCAGATCTGCCGGCGATACGTTGACCGTGTACTGGCCTCGTTGCAAGAGTTCGTATTTGGCATCGATCTCTTCAACTTTGCCAACCGTGTCTGCTCTGACGAAGTTTTCCATCACGACGACGTCGCTGGGCTGCGTTACGCCAAAATATGGTTCGGCCGTGATCACGAGCCCGAACGCCTGGAGCTCGGTTGTGACATCGAGCTTGCTGTCAGTACCATTGAGAATGACTTCGCCAACGTTCGCCGCCCGGCCCTCAGGCGTAATGGTCCACATGACGTATGTCAGAAACTCGGGACCGAAGCGCGTTGCGGATTGCAAGTTCCGGAAGTCGGCTTTGATCTCGATGTATCCCTGTTTGCTTTCGACACTGGCGTCGCCATGAGCCGCCGGCATCAGCAGCGTGCCCCGAAAATCGATTTTCGTCGAGCTGCTGCGGTGTTGGTAATTGATAGCCTTCGTGGTCCGAGCTACCACGTTTACAGTGATGGTGTAAATCGGCTGCTTGGCGCGTTGCGGTATTTGAGCTGAACTGGCCGACATCGCTGCGATTGGCAGGGACGCCATTGCCAGAATGGCTTTAAGGGTTTTCATTGATGACCTCCCGGTCTTAATTACATTTGAACTGAATTGGTGAGGGTAAAATCCAAGCGGGTCTCTGGACCGTAATGAATCTCTTTGCCTTTGGTGGCGAGAACCACCCCCGTTCCTGCCCCTCCGCCGGTGAGTGCGCCGATGCCCGCGCCTTTTCCACCGCCTGCAATCGCACCGATAACTGCGCCAAGCCCCGTTCCACCCGCGATGATTTCTCCGTCGCGCGTCTTAGAAGCTGCTGCTGTTGCGGAGAATCGATTTGTGGTGATCGCGACTACTCTGTCGCCTTGCATAATATCGGTCAGTGCGAGCTCGATGCTGGCCAGGCCTTTCACCCGGCCCGAGCTTTCGACTGCCACAACGCGGCCTCGGAGCGGAGTGCCCTTCTGCAGAATCGTTGTTCCATCGACCACGACGGATTCTGCCAGGCTCGCCATGAAGTGGTCGCCTGACGAATTGCCGTCGCTGCTGAGTGCATCGGAGAGAGAGACTTTCAATAGTGTTCCGGATGGAATGACCAGTCTCGCTTTCGACGCAAGGTCCGCCCTCGTTGCCGGAGTCTGCGTCGAATTGACGCGGGCATCCGCATTCGCGGCTTCAACGCCGGCATCTGCCGCCTTCACCCGAGCGTCCGCCGCTCTGACATGAGCATCCGCGGCATTCACCCGAGCGGTCGCGTCTGCAGCATCGACCCGCGCGTCTGCGGCGGCCTTCTCAGAACTCTCGGCAGTGCAGCCGAAAGTTGCAAGCAGCAGCGTAGACATCAAACCAAACTGTAGAAGGTTTTTCATCTCACGAGTGTGGGACGAAATCCTCACGCTGGCTGTGCACAATGGCACAAGTGCTCAAGCCCCTGTGTAACAAGGCTGCACAATTCAAGTGTTTTAAGGCGTTGCCGAGAAGAAGTCGGGCGTTCCCGTGCAGAAGTCACACTGCGCCATTCCTTACCTTGGTGAGGTGAGCATTTCTGCACAGATGGACGAGGCTATCGCCGCTAAAGTTCAGTAGCGAGACTACCAATCGTATAAGAAGGTGTTGTTCTCAGTTGCGTTTGATAATGCCCGGCCGATTCGGCGCGATGGCGGTCGAAAGGTAAGAAAGTCTTGATAGTTATCGTGAAAAAACAGAAGCCGAGACGCGAAGGCCGGATTTGTCGTTTACTGCGGACGCGACTTTTCAAAATGCTCGTTTCGGTTTCCGTGGTCTTTTCCATTGTTTCAAGCTGCTTCGTCATTCACTACTACAACCGTTACGCGCGCATGATCGACCTGAAACTGAGCCGGCAGGTTTTCAGGAACACGGCTAAGATTTATGAGGTTTCCCCAAAGCTGGTGACAACGCTGGCCGAGGCATCGCGCTCGAAACGCCGTCTAGTTGAATTCAAGGACATACCAAAAGTGCTCGTTGATGCGGTGACGGCGGGGGAAGATCAGCGCTTCTTCAGCCATCATGGGTTGGATCCCATTCGAATCGCCGGTGCATTTGTCTCGAATCTTGAAGAGACCCATGGCCTGCAAGGCGGCAGCACCATCACCCAGCAGCTCGCGCGCAACTTTTTTCTGACGCCCGCAACGACATGGCGTCGAAAAGTCTCAGAAGCCTTTATTGCCGTGATACTCGAGCGGCGCCTCACTAAACAACAAATCTTTGTGATGTATGCGAATGAAGTCTATTTAGGGCAACGCGGCTCGTTCGCGATTCACGGATTCGCAGCGGGCGCGACGGCGCAGTTTGGTAAAGATCTTTTCGAGTTGACGTTACCGGAGGCCGCGACGCTTGCCGGAATGATTCCGGCGCCGAACGCTTACAGCCCGAGCAAGCATCCCGATCGCGCTACGGCGCGCAGGAATCTGATTCTAAGAGCCATGCGCAAAATGGATGCGATTACAGCAGAGAATTACGAAAAGGCGACACAGGCGGAAATGGTGATTACTGAATTGACGGCTGACCTCACCGATGCTCCCTACCTGGTGGATTTCATTCATGATGAATTATCGAAAGATTACTCCGAAGACGAATTGATGAACGGCGGTCTTAATGTCTACACCACGATGGACACCGGTCTTCAGAAAGCCGCCGTCGAAGCTGTCGCTCATGGCCTGACATACGTCGAAGCGCAGTTCGACGCCCGCAGAAAAGAGCATCCGGAAATGTCGGAAGAGGAGCCCCGGCCACAGGCCGGCTTGATTGCGCTCGATCCGCACACTGGCGAAATCAAAGCGATGGTCGGAGGCACGGACTATGCGGCGAGCCAGTACAATCGAATCACTCGAGCTTTCCGTCAGCCAGGCTCCGTCTTTAAACCGTTTGTATATGCTGCCGCATTGGAGACGCCATATCACGTCAGTTCAGAGGAATACGATCCTACCCTCGACCCGCATATTCAGTCGCTCGATGACCCGTTCATCACACCATTAACGACAATTACGGACACCCCGAAGACGTTTTTTTTCGGAAGCGGCACTTACGAGCCGAATAATTACAAAAACGAGTACCGCGGCCTGGTGACTGTGCGCACCGCGCTCGAGCACTCGCTCAATCTGGCCACAATCCGGGTGGCAGAGCGAATCGGGTACGATCGCGTAGCGGCGCTGGCGAAGCGTATGGGTCTCAATTCCAGGATTCAGGGATATCCCTCAGTGGCGCTGGGGGCGTTTGAAGTCACGCCGATCGAACTCGCAGGCGCATATACGGCCTTTGCGAACGGAGGGTGGCGTATCCAGCCGCACGCTCTTCTCCGTGTAGTCGCAGCCGATGGCGCGGAGTCGAAGACTTACAGGTACGAACCGCGCCAGGTCCTCCGCCCCGAGATCGCATATTTAATGACGCACCTGATGGAAGGCGTAATCGATCATGGGACAGGCGCGGGGGTTCGCGCGCGGGGATTCAAGCTGCCCGCGGCCGGAAAGACTGGAACTTCGCGCGATGGCTGGTTTGCCGGTTACACAAAGGATCTGCTGGTGATCGCGTGGGTGGGGTTCGATGATAATCGCGACCTCACCCTGGAAGGCGCGCGGTCTGCTTTGCCGATATGGACGGAGTTCATGTTGAAGGCTTATGAATTGTATCCCGTACGTGATCAGGCGCACATGGCGTTCCAACCTCCGGCCGGTATCGAGTTCGTCACAATCGATGCGGATAGCCTGATGCTTGCCACTCCTTTGTGCCAGAACACATTTCAAGAAGCATTTATTTTGGGTACTGCTCCAACTGCCTACTGCCCGCTTCACGGTTCGAAAATCGCAAAACATTTTTAGCCGTTTGTGGCCCTCGTAACCGCGTCCTCCGGTCAATTGTGAACAGTTTTTCTCTGCGCTTACCCGCACAATCGAATCCACCTCAAAGGACTTCGCGGCTCGTGGAGTTCGTGTGAAGGATTTCAGAAACAAAGGAGAGTTCTATGTTGCTGCTCATTATTCTGGTGCTGCTCCTGTTCGGCGGGGGCGGTGGGTATTACGGATATTCGAGATGGGGGACCGGCGGAGGCATAGGGATCACCGGGTTGATCCTGATAATCGTATTGATCGTCTACATGATGGGTGGAGTGCCTCTGAACCGTTGAGTGTCCGGGCGTGCCGGCCGCCAGGCGACGGCAAAATCCCCGCCTGACTCAGCGGGGATTTCGCCGCCTCGCCGTCGGGCTCTAATTCATACAACGATTTAAAGGCGCGAAGCCACCTTATGGATTTCCGCGAAGCGCTCTTTATTAATTGGTCATTTCAGAGCTGAACCTTGCGGCTCTTGATGGCTTTATATCGGTCGTCCTTCTTGATCATCTGCCGCACTTGATCGCGCAGTTCCTGCCAATCATGAATGAAATAGCCGGCCTCTTGATGCTCCATCACTTCAGCTCGCTTTTCTTCAACGATCGCAATGATCGCCTGAGTGTCCAGTCGATCCTGGCCGGACTGCTTTGCAGCCGCGGCTTCGAGCGCCTTTACCACGCGAAGGAACTCGGCATTCACCTGTGGCCTGATTTGTTTTGCCCATTCGATTTGATTGACGGTGCCGGTCAGCGCCTTTTCTGGAGTGTCGTTTAGGGATCCGCCTTCGCCTTCCCACACTGAAATTCTTTCCTTCATCTCTACCTCCGAAGAACAAAGCGCATCCATATGACAATTATGTCAAAACACCGTGGGCGGGGCTGTACCGTTGTGCGCAGAGGCCATTACAAATCGCTTCTGGTATCCGGCAGCTGCTTTCGTCGATGTCTTGTGCATTTTGTACAGTACGCGGTGACGCACATTGAGAGGATTGCGATGCAGGCCCAACCTGATCAAAGCTGGACGCGGAGAAGCCGCTCGACGCGAAAAGCCCCGCAAAGATGCGTGAACAGGACTATGGCCGCGGATGTTACGAAGTATAGCCATACTGGTCTATGCCGGTGGAACGGCCGCATACGCTGGCGTGGATCAGCGCTACCAGTTGCTGGAGTTCCAGCATGCACTGGTAACCGCGACACGGCGACATCCTGAGCATCACTTCGCCGCGGCTAGAGTCGTCCAATCTTTCGTTACCGAAGAAGTGTCTGATCTGCGCGCGAGGGTGACGTTGTCGGCAAGCTGGAAGTCCCCCGGATCGGCATTGATAAGCGGCTGAATGGAAGAACGCGAATTCAAGCGATAGCACACCTGATCCGACTTCAAGATAGCAATATACCCACTGTGCAATCCGGCACAGCTTTCCTCTCGCGATCGACCGACACTAAAAGTGTGCGCGCAAATGCAATGCGGGAGTTCTTAGAGCGCACTCACTTTGCCTAAAGGAGCATTTTATGACGATTCAAACCAGCGAGGCGCGCGAACTGTGTTCAAAGGCGGAATGGGAACTGATTGAGAGCAGTTTTTCCCCGATGGTGGAGACCTTTCCGCGATCAGGTTTGAGATCCAGACTTGATCGCACTAAAAAGCATCATGCGAAAACCGCGGATCTGGTAAGCCTGCAGCATTCCGAATCCCGTAAATGCACAACGCGCCGAAAAACGGAGATGTTTGCCGAGGCAATTGAACGATTTGAGGCAGTTTTGAAGTCTTTAGAAAACACCCAGAGCGTCGAGCCTGTCCCTGAAGATGTTCATAACAAGAGGTTAGCTGCGGAAACACGGACACTGAATATGGCTGCGGCTCGAGAGCGCACTGACCGAGAGCTTGCGAGTCGAAGAAGTGAGGTTATGTCCGCGTTGGCTGTGCAGGGCGAGCAGCAGGCGCAGAAGTCCGGGGCAAGGCACATCCAAAGTCATGTCGGATCCGCTAACCGCAGACAGCAGGGAAGACGGGACACGAAAAACCGCTAAAAGGAGCCGGTCGTGACGTGTTCGATTGCAAGAGTCACTGCGGTGATCGTCATGGTTGCCGTTTCGGCAATGGTCGCGTGGTCGGCCGAAGAGCAGCAAATTGATAAAATAGCCAGTGGCATTCAACTCGAACCGGCGGATCAAGGAGAGACCTTGAGCTACTGGCTGAGGTCTATACGGGACCGGGATGACAACATCCTGCTTGCGATGGACGCAATCAGAGATCTCGGCCAGGACGCCTGGCCCGCAGTTGAAGAACTCACGCGAATCGTGGCTGAGCCGTTTACGCCGGTCCGAATTGGAGTGGATCGAGACGATGTGATCGCGCGCAAACTATTGAGCATTCACCTTCGCGGTGATGCCATCGATGCTTTGACTGCAATTGGCGAGACCGCGTCATCTTCGGCAGGGCCACTGATGCAATGGGCGCTGACTGTGCGAGTCATTCCGATGAATCTGGATAATAATGTCATTAACGTATGGCACTGTTGTCGCCTGGGATTACAAACAAAGAAGGGAGAGAAGTTTGTCCAGAACGAAGAAATCGTCAGTAGTAGCCACTGTCGACCCTTACGTTATGACGCTTTTGGAAAAAATTCATGACTGCGCTGTTAGTGCGCAATATAGATATCGAGGCAGATCTTTGCGATCAGCTTTTCAATCACAGTGAGAAACGGCTGGCTCGCGTTTTATTGAAACTGGCTCGTATGCGTGAGCATGGAGTCATGCCGGATGCGAAGATCGCCTTAGTCAGTCACGAGACTCTGGCCGAAATAGTGGGGACGACGCGGTCACGTGTGACTCACTTCATGAATAAATTCAGGACAATGGGGCTGATCACATACGACCACGAAGGGTTTACGGTACGAACGGAGCTTTTGACTGACGTCGTGTTGCACGACTGATTTAGCAGATTCGTGCGGTTATAGAACGTTGTGAATGAATAGGCCGGAGGACGGTCAGAGCAAAGCGCCGGCCGCCGCCTCATTATGCCCGACCGGCTAAGGTAATGCGGACGGTACACGATAGGCCGGGAAGTATTTGCGGTACACTTTGTCCAGGGCGCCTTCAATTAAATCCTGATCCGGTCTACATAAATCCGTTGAAACTCGGCTTCGCTCAAACTCTAAGCCCTTTGCCCGGGCGCGTAGCATTCTTGCATAATCCATCGCGTACTCATGGCCATCCGCATCTGCAATGGCCAGGCAGTAAAGGACGGCCTCTTCGTTGAATCCGAGAAGGGCAGTAGCAACGTCTGCATCGAATGGTGCGCTGGATCGCATATTAATCCTCATTAATCACCGAGAATCCTTGAGGAGCGAAACTCGTTAATGGCGGTTTAGCCGTGCAAAAGTACTTCCTTCGGAAGAAGCAGCAGTTCGATCTGCGGCCGGTCGAGCGTTTCCTTTCGAATCAGTTCACCGGCGATTCGCTCCAATTCGGCGCGACGGCTGGTGACGATTGTTTTTGCGCGTAAATAGAGCCTGTCGGAAATGCGCCGCACTTCCTCGTCGATGGCTTCCGCGGTTTTTTCGCTGTAGTTACGTTCATCGGAGACGAAAGGAAGGCGCAGGAAAGAAGCGTTCTGCGAAGCGCCATAGGTCAGGTGCCCGAGCCGTTCGCTCATACCAAAACGCATGACCATTTGCCGTATCAATTCGGAGGCGCGCTGGAGGTCATCACTGGCTCCGGTTGAAATCACTCCTTTGTAGATGCTCTCTTCGGCGGCGCGTCCCCCCATCATGACAGTAATCTGATCGTCCAATTCCGGCAGCGTCATCAGATAACGCTCCTCGGTCGGCAATTGCAATGTGTGCCCCAACGCGCCCACGGAGCGCGGGATGATCGAGACACGATAAACCGGGGCAGCATGTGCGAGGGACAGTGCGACTAGCGCATGGCCAGTCTCATGATATGCGACGCGTTCTTTGTCGCTGGCAGTCATGACGCGGTTCTTCTTCTCGAGACCAAGCATCACGCGATCAATCGCTTCTTCGAGATCGCGCATTTCCACCTGAGTGCCGCCGCGGCGGACGGCCAGAAGTGCGGCTTCATTGACAATATTGGCGAGATCGGCACCGACCATGCCCGGCGTCCGCTGCGCGATGACCTTAAGATCCGCATCATCCGACAACGTGACTCTACCAACGTGGATTTTGAGAATCGCTTCGCGGCCTTCGAGGTCGGGACGATCGACGATGATCTGGCGGTCGAATCGACCTGCTCTCATTAATGCCGCGTCCAGTACCTCTGGGGTATTGGTTGCGGCCATGATGATGACGCCTTTTGACGTATCGAACCCATCCATCTCCGCCAGTAACTGATTGAGCGTTTGCTCCCGCTCGTCGTTGCTGAAAATTGCCCCGCGTCCACCTGCGCGAGACTTTCCGATCGCATCCAGCTCATCAATGAAGATGATGCAGGGAGCTTTCTGTTTCGCTTGCTCAAACAGGTCTCGCACCCGCGCCGCGCCGACGCCGACGAACATCTCGATGAATTCCGAACCGGAAATCGAAAAGAAGGGGACGGCGGCTTCGCCGCTGACTGCTTTGGCAAGCAAAGTCTTGCCCGTGCCGGGCGGACCGACAAGAAGGACTCCTTTCGGAATTCTCCCGCCGAGTTGCTGATATTTCCCGGGTTGCTTGAGGAAATCGACAACTTCCATCAGTTCGGCTTTTGCCTCCTCGACTCCGGCGACGTCTTTGAAGCTCACTTTGATTTCGCTCGACTGGTCGTGAATCTTCGCACGGCTTTTACCGAAAGTGAGGGGCCGGTGTTTGACCCGTCCTGCGGCTGGCATAACCGGAGATGAGCACAAAGAGCAGGATCGGCGCCACCCACGGCAGCAAAAGATTCCACCACGAGTCTCTGCTGACGTGGCCCGAGAAACTCACATGCTGCGCTTCAAGATCTCCCAGCAGCGAAGTTTCGTCCATGCCCGGAATCCGCTGCGTCGAAATTCGCGCGGCGGGTTCTTTCCTGGCCGGATCGGTCTTGAGAGTGGCTATGAATAGCTGCTCATCGATAGCCACCTCGGATACGTGGCCTGAGCGGACTTCGAGCAAGAAATCGCTGTATGGGATCTGCTTCGGTTGCGCAGGGTTTGAGGAACGCTGAACTGTATACCAGAGCCCGGCGAATGCCAGTAGATAGATGAGCGGCAGCAGCCATTGACGTCTGGTGCGTCTGGCCATATCTCAACCCGCCGCCAGCAGAGGCTGGGCGTGTGCGGAGCCGACGCCGTTCAAGGGGACCCGCGATCGAGGCTGTGCCATTCTCATTATCATCTCGTAAGTGTGAACCCGATCCAGTCTAACTACTGTTCACAATTGCACAATGCAGGCAGGTGGTACGGTGAGTGGGGGCGTGAAAAAGGCTCAAACCCCGGCCGCAGGCCGGGGTTTTCGCAATTGTGGTCGGAACACCAGCAGAAGGGCGAAAGATCAGCCGCATCAATCTTTCGGCCCTGCGGGCCTCGAACGTTCGTCTGTTTGGTGCCGGCCTCGCGGCAGGGGCTTTATTCTTACGCGCCTCCGGCGCTAATTCATTAAGAGCAGCAGAATTTGCACAACTCCCAATCCACACATATAGTGATGGCGCCTGGTGAAGTACAGGCGAGCAGGAGTTGCGTATGAAGGTCTGGATCGCGATTTTGCTTTTTGCCGGCACGCTGTTCGCTCAGCATGCATTCACGCCGGAAGAGATTGCCGAGGGCAGCCGCCTGTTTCAGTCCAACTGCACGGGTTGCCATGGATCCGCAGGCGACCAGGTGCAGGGCATCGCGCTGATGTCGGGAAAATTCCGCCGCGCGACAAACGACGATGAAGTCGCCGGCATCATCCGGAAGAGGCGTACCCGGAACCGCCATGCAGGCCTTCAACTTCACGGATCAGCAGGCCGGCATGGTCGTCGCTTACCTCAAATCATTTTCCGCAACCGCAACCTCCACTTCACCGGCAGACGCGCCCGCGCTTGGTGATGCTGCCCGTGGCAGGCAGATCGTGGAAGGTAAGGGCAACTGTCTGAGCTGTCACCGGGTTGGAGATAACGGCTCGAGGACTGGACCGGATCTTACTTCGAGCGGGCTGCCTCGACCTCCCGGCGCAAGGTTTGTCGGCTTTGGAGCGGCCCCTCCGCCTCCGCCGACAACCGCCGTGATCGCTGAGCAGTTGCGCCGCGACCTGATCGAACCGGAAGCCGAAGTCTCTCCTGCGAACCGCACTTACCGGGCTGTCGCCAGGGACGGCACTGTCGTTACCGGACGTATGTTGAATCTCGATAACTTTACCGTTCAACTGTTCGACTCCAAAGAACGGCTGATCACTCTGCAACGGTCCGAGTTGCGCGAGTTCAGCGTGATGAAATCACCCATGCCGTCATACCGCGACAAACTGACGACGGAAGAATTAGCCGATCTGCTGGCGTATCTCGTGTCTCTGAAAGGTCAGGTGAAGTGATGAAAGCTAGAATTGTTCTCATCCTGGTGCTGCTTGCCGGAACCGTTTCCGCCCAGCAGGTTCCATTCGAGCGAATTCTGAATGCCAATAAGGAACCACAGAACTGGCTTACCTATGGAGGGACGTTCTTCAATCAACGCTACAGCCTGCTGAATCAGATCACGACCGAGAACGTGAAGAACCTCGAGTTGCAGTGGGTTCTGCAGGTGCGCGCAATGGATGGCACCACCAAATTCGAAGCGACGCCGCTCGTGGTGGACGGCGTGATGTACACCGTGAAGCCGCCCACGCCGTCCTACGAAGTGGATGCGCTGGATGCCGCAACGGGCCGGATTTACTGGTCCTACTCCTACACTCCAGCCGATTCACGTACCTGTTGCGGCCGCAATAATAAAGGTCTCGCCATTCAGGGCGACCGCCTCTATCTGGCGACGCTCGACACACACCTGATTTCGATCGACGCCAAAACGGGCCGCGAGATTTTCAACGTCAAGGTGGAATCGCCGAATACCGGCCTTCCCGGCGATTATTCGTTCACCGTGACGCCCATGGTCGTGAAGGACAAAGTCATCGTCGGGCCGGCCGGCGGCGAATACGGTATCCGCGGTTACATCGCGGCGTTCGATGCGAAGACCGGCAATGAAAAATGGCGGTTCCACGTCATTCCCGAACAAGGCGAACCCGGACACGAGACCTGGGGAGGTACTGACAGTTGGGAGCATGGCGGAGGTTCCATCTGGACTCCGGCGAGCTACGATCCGGAGCTCAACCTTGTTTATTGGGGAACTGGCAATGCGGGGCCGGACTGGAACGGAGATCCGCGACCCGGCGACAACCTTTATACCTGCTCGGTGGTTGCGCTGGACGCCGATACCGGCAAGGTGAAGTGGCATTACCAGTTTTCGCCGCACGATGAATTCGACTACGACTCCACTCAGGTGCCGGTTCTCGCCGACATCGAATGGCAGGGCCGGCCGCGCAAAGTCATGATGTGGGCCAATCGCAACGGGGTCTTTTATGTGCTGGACCGTGCCACCGGCGAGTTCCTGCTCGGCAAACCGTTCGTGAAAGTAAACTGGATGAGCGGATTCGACGCCAAGGGCAAACCGATTCGCGCCATTCAGACTTCGACCACCGGCATTCGTGTGTATCCCGGAAACCAGGGCGGTACCAATTGGTATAACCCCGCGTTTAATCCGCGGACAGGACTCTTTTATATTCCGACGTGGGAAGAAACATCGTCCGTCTTCACCAAGCGGGCGCAGGAATACAAAGCGGGTGTGAATTACGCCGGCGGCGGTTTTACCGCCGATGTCGGATTGACGGCGACAAACACGAATACGCGCACGGAAGACGAAGGGTATTACGGCTCGATCAAGGCCATCGACATCAAAACAGGCGACACGAAATGGGTATTCAAGATGTCTCAGGTCACCGATAGCGGTGTCCTGACCACGGCAACGAATCTCGTATTTGCCGGGGGCAGGGAAGGCTACTTCTACGCGCTCGATGGCCGGGATGGCAAGCTGCTCTGGAAATCCATGCTCGGCGGCCAGGTCTCCAACGGCCCGATCACGTTCGCCGTCAACGGGAAACAATATGTGTCGGTGGCGGCCGGCAATGGTCTCTTCACTTTCGCGCTGCGACAGTAGATGACGTCATACCGTTGCAGGCGGCTGCCGCCCGTAATAGAATGCGGTCAATTTTCTGAGGAGGTTCTCATGCGGTCTTACACGGTCTGGAGAGTCGGCAGCCTCGTTATTCTGCTCGCCGCTCTCGTTATCCTGACTGCCATCTCTATCACGGCGCAAACGCCAACCACTGGTCCAATCCTGCGGCTCACCGGCACATCTGAAAATGTCAGCGGTGCGCCTGACATGATTCGCATCGATTTGCTGCGCTGGTCAACGGATGCCGAACGGGATCAATTGATAGCCGCCTGGAATCTGACGCCAGCTCCAGCGGCTCCCGCAGCTGAAGGCGCTGCCCGCGGTGGCGCCGGCCGTGGCGGTGGACGCGGCGGGGCCGGGCGTGGCGGCGCTGGCGGCGGTGATGCTGCGGCTGGTAATGCTGCTGCGGGCGATGGCGCCGCCGCTGCTGCCGGTGGTGCCGCCGTGGTGCCGCCGCTGGTGGTGGTGGTGGCGGACGAGGTGGCCGCGGCGGTGGTGGCGGCCGCGGCGGCGGACGGGGGGCGGCTCCCGAAGCAACTCCTGCAACACCCGAAGCCGCTTTGGCGGCAGCGCTGGAGAAGGCCCCGACTGTCGGATACCTGTGGTCTTCCGAAGCGGCAGGCTATGCAGTGCACTACGCCGTAAAGCTGCCTCAGACCGACGGCAGCGAGCGCATCGTTCTGATTACCGATCGCCGTCTCGGCGCCTGGAATAATCTGTGGAAACCCGCGGGATCGGATGCCTCGAGCTATGAGTTCTCCGTTATCGAACTGCGGTTGAACGCCAAAGGCGATGGCGAAGGGAAAGCCTCGCTGACCGGTAAAATTGCGGTGGACACGGCGGCTAAGACGATCGCCCTGGACAATTACGCCGGGCTGCCTGTGATCTTCAAGGCTGTGAAGCGCCGCACCAGTTAAGGAAGAAGATTAGCCACAAAAAGGCACAAAAAGCACAAAAGGGATTAAAGAATCATTTGAAGCCCTTTTGTGCTTTTTGTGTAACAAGGCTGTAAGTTTTAGTTTTTTTAACCAGTTTGCCCGAGTTGATTTTTCGTCAGGACATAGAAATCGGGGAAGTCCCGCCTGAGTTAGGCGGGGATTGGACTCCCTCACATTCACATCAAAACATCTGGGCACCACGCACACGTCCTTCCGCTGTTTGGTTGCGGCGTAGCTGCGATGTGCCATTTTGTGGCTAATCTTTGCCTATTTCAGTTCGACAATCGTAACGTCGATATTCCGCGTCTGCTTTTCGGCGGACTGCCACTGCACCAGAATCGGGCTCTGATACGTTCCGCGAATCAGTTGCGGCACGCTCCCGCCATCGCAGGTTGCCAGAAAGCTTACGCGCCGCGAACGGAAGAAGCAGCGGGCCGGGAGAGACAGCATCTTCGCGATGAGCCGTTCGAACGATGACTGGTCGATGCGAAGAGCTTCCATCAATGAATTCAGAATTCGCACAGCGTCGTATTGTGCATAGCTCAAGGTCTTCGCCGGGATCGACAGTGGATCCTCGATCATGTGCCAGCCCTTGATTCGCGCGAACCGCAGGGGATCCTTGAGAACCTCGACAAGGTCGTGCTTCACCAGAAGCGTCTCATATTCGTTGACCGTGAGACCCGCGTTCCGTTCCTGTGAATCGATCATCAGGTCGACTCGTGCATATTCGGCGCCGATGCGGCGCAGAAGATCATTCACCGAATCCAGCAGCCCGAGCCGCGGGTCCGATAAATTGATGGAGTCGATCGGATGTTTCGAGACCGGAATTCTGACGGACATCTCGGCTACGGCACGCTCACGATCGAAGCCCACGATGGTCGTCCTGCGCTCCCGCCGGAATCCTTCCGTGGCCCCATCGAGATCGATGAAATAGACAGGGGAATTGGTGTCCGTCCGATGGGTGACGCAATTCTTCATGCCGGCGCCGATAAAAGTCAGATGGGAATCGCCATTGCGCGGTTCGATGATCTTCTGTTCTTCCGTCAGCTCGGTCCGCAGATCGACCTGGTCGTGACGGTATTCGGCGCCCTCCGGGAATAGTGCGCGAAACGCATGGAAGAACCGGGACAGCAGGTCCCAATCGTTGTCCATCCGGAGCGCAAGACTGCGGTCGAGATAGCCTGCCGTCGTGTGGAGGGAACAGAAAAGGGCCCGCTGGTGCCGTCGCAGCAGATCGCCTGCCTGGGCGATATGAGCAGTGACATCAATGGCTTCGAACCGCCGCTGAGGCGCAAGATTGATCCTGAGCTCGGACGGACGCAACGTCATAACCGGAACTTTCACAGACAACCCACCTCAAAAGTTTAGTACAACCAGTGAAGCTTACCGAAGGAATAGCGTCCTGCCATCCTCGAAGATTCTATAATGGTGGACATGAGCGTACAAACAGTCACCGCTGAAGAGGCGAAAGAGATTCTCGATAAGGACAGCAACGTGGTTTATATCGATGTCCGGACCGAAGGCGAGTTCATGGGCGGCCATGTACCGAATGCGTTCAATATTCCTGTCGTGTGGCCTGATCCTGCGACCCGCCAGATGAAACCGAATCCGGATTTTGTGCAGGTGGTGTCGGCGCATTTTCCGAAAAACAAACAAATTATTGTCGGCTGCCAGATGGGCGGCCGTTCTCAGCTTGCGGCACAAATGTTGGGGCAAGCAGGGTTTGAGGCGGTTTCGAATATGCAGGGCGGCTTTGGCGGCGCCAGAGATCCCATGGGCCGCACTATCGCGCTCGGCTGGAGCCAATTGGGCTTTCCGGTGGAGCTGGAAGCCCCTGCCGGGACCTCATATACGGATCTGAAAAACAGCAAATGACAATCGCTCATTTCTAAATACCAATGCAGAGAGTTATCTACACGCCGCCAGGCGGCCCGCCACAAGGGCGTGGCCCCAACCCCGAGATCTACCGGGTCATGGGCGAGGACAACGTTTTCCGGATGATGCTCGACTTCTACAAGGAACTGGAGAATTCCGAGATCCGCCACCTGTTTCCGTCCGACATGGAAGAAGCATCTAGAAAATCTGCCGCCTTCTTTGTCACGCTTCTGGGGGGACCGCCTCTCTACCTCGAAAAGTACGGCTCGCCGCGCATGCGAGCCCGGCACCTTCCTTTCGAAATTGACGAGCCCGCGCGGCAGATCTGGCTGCGCTGCTTTGATAAGGTGCTCGAAGATGCGCCCGCGAAATACAATTTCCCGGCACAGCACTTGCAAGGCTTCAAGGATTTCCTGAAAAGCTTTTCCTCATGGATGGTGAATAAAGCCTGAGCCAGGTCCCGATGGATCAAAGCCACGACGTCCGGCTTCTATTCGCAACACGCATCCTTCGCCTGTTCGCATACGGGTTTTTGTCCGTCGTCCTGATTCTCTATTTGTCGGCGGTTGGTCTGTCCGATAATCGGATCGGCCTCTTGCTGACACTGACGCTGGCAGGCGACACGATCATTTCGCTTGCGATTACCACCAGTGCCGATCGCATCAGCAGGCGGGGAATGCTCGTCACCGGGGCGATCCTGGTTGTCTTTGCCGGCGTCCTGTTTGCTTCGACCACGAACTTCCTGCTGCTTCTGCTCGCCGCGACGATCGGCGTCATCAGTCCGAGCGGGAATGAAGTCGGGCCGTTCCTTTCCATCGAACAAGCGGCATTGTCCCAGATCATTCCGGCCGAACGGCGGACACACGTTTTCGCCTGGTACAACCTGACTGGATCATTCGCCACGGCTGTCGGCGCGCTGGCAGGAGGCGTTCTGGCGCAGTCGCTCCAGTCGTCCGGACTGAGCGCGCTGGCCAGCTATCGTGTCATTGTTCTTGTGTATGGATGCATCGGCGCTGTCCTGGCCGTGATGTTTCTGCGGCTGTCCGCGTCGGCGGAAGCTCCAGTGTTGCGAATACTAAAGGTAAAGCCGGCCTCGACGCGCCAGCGCGGCAACCGAATATGGGATGCGCTTGGTTTACCACACTCGGGACCGACCGTACTCAAGTTGTCCGCGCTCTTCTCAATCGACGCCTTCGCCGGCGGCTTTATTCTCCAGAGTATCGTCGCGTACTGGTTTCACATCCGATACGGAGTGCAACCGGCGGTGTTGGGGGCGATTTTCTTCGGCGGGAATGTTCTGGCAGGAATTTCGGCATTGTCCGCCAGTTGGCTGGCGCGCCGGATCGGATTGATCAACACGATGGTGTTCACTCACATCCCTTCCAACATCGTCTTGATACTTGTTCCACTGATGCCGAATCTGAAGCTGTCGATTGCCATGCTTCTGCTGCGCTTCAGTATCTCGCAAATGGATGTCCCGACGCGGCAGTCCTATACGATGGCTGTCGTCGATCCGGGCGAACGTTCCGCCGCCGGCGGCGTGACTGCGGTTGCCCGATCCGCCGGCAGTTCCATTGCTCCGGCAATCGCCGGAAGGCTACTCAGCGCATCGATGTTTAATGCGCCATTCTTTATCTGTGGTGGCCTCAAAATTGTTTACGATGTTTTGCTTTATCGTAACTTTCGTGCGACGAAGTTGCCCGAGGAACAACCGAGATGAGCAAAACGAGCGAACATGATGGCGGACTGGGATAAGCGTTATTGCGAAGGTGAACATCTCCAGGATGAGCCTCATCCCCTGATTACAACATTCGCTTTGAGTGTTGAGCCGGGCCACGCATTGGACCTTGCCTGCGGCGCAGGCCGCCATGCCTTATGGCTGGCTGAACACGGCTGGAGGGTGACGGCGGTTGATTCGTCACGGATTGCGATCGACTTTCTTCAAGATCAATGTCGCGCCAGAGGCGTGGCGGTTCAGTCTGTCGTCGCCGATCTGGAGAATCACGAATTTGCGATCGCGCCTGAATCGTACGACCTGATCGTGGTGTGTAACTATCTTCAACGTGATTTGTTTCCTTCCATTCGAGCGGGGACGCGCATCGGCGGGTATGTCATCACCATCATTGCGATGGCCGACGACGATCCTCGGGTTCGTCCGATGAATCGGGAGTACCTTTTGAATCCAGGAGATCTCCGTGCCGAATTCGCCGGATGGCGATTCCTCCACGACTTCGAAGGCAAGCCCGCGGGAAACCCGCCCCTCCGCGCGACCGCGGAAGTGATCGCCCAACGCGTGTTGCAGGGGCGGTCAAGATAGTATGAACAAACAGGCCCGGAGACATCTGAGCTTGACAAACAACCTCAGATGTCTCGGGGCCTATTTGTTCACAACCGCAGTTTCGATACACATCCCGCGATTTTTTCTCGCGTGACTCGCGCATTTGCGTTAGTTTCCATCCATGCGGCGTCTGGGTTTCATTCTGGCTCTACTGATCCCCATAGCACTCGCGTCCTCGGCTTTGCCCCCGGTCCAGTCCCAGACGCGGGTGACATTCACCGAACACGTGGCTCCCATCGTTCTGAATGTGTGTTCCACCTGTCACCGGCCCGGAGAGGCGGCGCCGTTCTCGTTGCTGACTTATGAGGATGTGCGCAAGCGCGGCAAGCTGATCGCGAGCGTCACCCAGAGTCGATACATGCCTCCCTGGCACGCTGACTCGGAGTTGGGCGCGTTTCGAGATGACCGCCGGTTGACCGACGATCAGATTCGAACGATCCAGGAATGGGTGCAGGCCGGCATGCCTGAAGGCGATCCTAAAAAGATGCCGGAATTGCCGAAGTTCACTCCGGGTTGGCAATTGGGTACGCCGGATCTCGTTGTGCGCATGGATCGCCCATTCGAGGTTCCTGCCAGCGGTCCGGACATCTTTCGCAGCTTTGCGATCCGGCTGAATCTCAAAGACGACAAATGGGTGAAGGCGGTGGAATTCCGTCCTTCGGCCAAGTCTTCGCACCACGCTTTATTCTTCCTCGATCAGACAGGTGAGGCCGTCCGATTGGATGAAGCCAGTCCCGAGCCGGGCTTCACAGGAATGAATTTCCTGGCTGGTGGACTCGGTACCCTGGCTCGCGGCGGGGGGACTCGCGGAGCCGGCGGGCGTGGTGCTGGTAATGGTGCGGTGGCCGGCCTTGGCGGCTGGGCTGTAGGTGGCTCGCCTCGTGAATTACCGGAGGGTCTGGCGCGGCGTCTGCCCAAGGGATCGGATCTGGTGTTGCAGATGCATTTTCATCCGACGGGTAAGGCTGAGCACGAACAGGCTACCGTCGGTTTATATTTTGCGGATACGCCTCCGAAGCGGACGCTGGTTACGCTGCAGATGCCTGTTCTGTTTGGCGCGTTCGCCGGGATCGATATTCCAGCCGGCGAAAAACGCTTTGTCATCCATGATTCATTCACCCTGCCGATCGATGTCGACGTCATTGGCGGCGGAGCGCATGCGCATTACCTTGCGAAGGACATGCGGATGACGGCTTTCTTGCCGGATGGCAGGACTAAAGACATTCTGCGAATCGGCAAATGGGATTTCAACTGGCAGGAACGTTATTACTTTAAAGACCCCGTACGACTCCCGAAAGGCACTCGCATTGAGACCGAGATTGCCTACGACAATTCGAAAGATAATCCCACCAATCCCAACTCTCCGCCTCACCGGGTCACCTTCGGTCAACAATCGACGGATGAGATGGGCAGCATGTCGATCGAATTTGCAGCGGTCCGGGAAAGGGATCTGCTCGACTACGCCAGCGCCGCCCAGGAGCACCTGCAAAGCTCCGTGGCCGGCGGGCTGCGCGATGTTTTAGCCCGCCGCAGGGGCGGCGGAATTCGGGGACGGTTGCCTGAATCACCTAATTAGCTGGTGCTAATTAGGTGATTCAGGCAACCGTTCCCGAATTGCCCTTTGTCCTTATTTCCTATACATTAGCGGGTTAGATGCTCCTGAATTTGTTCATCGCGGGGCTGCTTGCGTGGATGCCGCCACTCCCGAGGCAGGCGGCCAGCGCCTCGCCTCAGCGCGCTCTCATCGATCGCTATTGCGTCGGATGTCATACGCAGAAAAACAAAGAACGCGGCACGGTGCCGATTGCTCTCGATAACGCCGATATTTCAAATCTTGGCGCGGACGCCGAACTGTGGGAAAAGGTCATTCAAAAAATGCGCGGCGGTCTGATGCCGCCGCCCGGCGCCGCCCGGCCGGACGAGGCTGCTGCGCACAATCTCGTCGCCTGGCTCGAGGAATCGCTCGATCGGGTTGCTGCGGCTAATCCCAATCCAGGACGTCCGCTGATTCACCGGCTGAATCGCGCCGAATATGCCAATGCCATACGGGATTTGCTTGCACTGCAGATCGACGCCGCGGCACTGCTTCCGCCCGACGATTCCGCCTATGGCTTCGACAATATGGCGGAGGCGCTTGGTTTTTCCCCGCTTCTCCAGGAGCGCTATGTTGCTGCCGCTATGAAGATCGGCGCCCTGGCCGTCGGCGATCCGCGCGTCAGCCCAAGCGGTGAGACCTATGTGATTCGTCAGGACCTTTCGCAGGACCAGCATATTGAAGGCCTGCCGCTTGGAACGGTGGGAGGAACGCGAGTCCTCCATAACTTTCCAGTCGACGCCGAGTATGTCTTCCAGGCGAAGCTGTACCGGACTAACCTCAATATCGTTCGTGGTCTTGAATCGCCACACGATGTCGAATTTACCGTTGACGGCCAGCGCGTTCACATCGCCACGATCGGCGGCAAGGAAGATCTCGAAGCTCTCTTCCAGAAACCGACAGAGACCGGAGATGCTGTGGAGGCGCGTTTGAAGTTTCGCGCTCCCGTGAAAGCCGGACCCCATGTCGTGACAGTCGCATTCGTACAGGAATCGCAAGCCGCGCATCCGGGACGGTTGCAGCGTTACATCCGCAGTTCCGTCGACAATTTCGACTGGTCCGGACAGCCGCACATCCAGATGCTTTCGATCACCGGGCCATTCGACAATACGGGATCAGGTGATACACCGAGCCGTCGGCGCATCTTCATCTGTCGCCCATCCGGTGCTGCAAATGAAACGGCTTGCGCCAGGCAAATCATTTCGACACTTGCCCGTCGCGCCTACCGCCGGCCTTTGACTGCGGTGGATGAGCAGCGGATTTTCGGCTTCTATGAAACAGCGCGTCGCGAGCGCGGATTTGAAGCCGGTATTGAAGCAGCTGTCCAACGCATTCTCGCCAGTCCGCAATTTATTTTGCGCATCGAGCGTGATCCGGCGCAGGGAGTGATTCATGCCGTCACGGACGTGGAACTCGCTTCGCGGCTGTCATTCTTTTTGTGGAGCAGTATTCCTGATGATGCGTTGGTGAAACTCGCGTCGGAAGGAAGCCTGAAGCGCCCCGCCGTACTCGACCGCGAAGTACGCCGGATGCTGGCTGATCCAAAGTCGGCCGCAATCGTTGAAAACTTCGCCGGACAGTGGTTGCGTTTGCGCAACGTCAGAAACATCCTGCCGAACTCGGACCTGTATCCGGATTTTGACGAAAATCTTCGCCAGTCGTTCCGGCGCGAGACGGAAATGTTCTTCGAAAGCATCATGCGTGAAGATCGGAATGTGCTGGATTTATTGACGGCGGACTACTCGTTTATCAACGAAAGACTTGCGCGCCATTATGGCATTGCCGGCATCTACGGAAGTCACTTCCGGCGCGTCACGATCAACGATCCTGCCAGGAGAGGCCTTCTGGGGCAGGGAAGTATTCTTGCGGCGACATCGCACGCGGAAAGAACATCGCCGGTCCTGCGCGGTAAATGGATTCTGGAAAATATTCTGGGGACGCCGGTTCCCCCGCCGCCGCCGGATGTGCCTCCCTTGAAAGAGCGTGCGGAGGGAGAGAAGCCGCGGACAATGCGCGAGCAAATGGTGGAACACCGGGCAAATCCCGCCTGCGCGACATGTCATAAAGTCATGGATCCGATCGGGTTCGCCCTGGAAAATTTCGATGCGGTCGGGGCGTGGCGGAGCCGGGATGCCGATTCTGACATTGATGCTTCCGGAGAGCTGGCCGATGGTACGAAAGTCACCGGTGTTGTGCAGCTGCGCGAGGCGTTGACCCGGAATTCGGAGACTTTCGTCACGACCTTTACGGAGCGGCTGCTGACCTATGCCCTGGGCCGCGGTCTGAACTACCGTGATATGCCGGCCGTGCGTAAAATAGTCCGTGAGGCAGCCCGCGAAAATTATAGGTTTTCGGCGATTGTGACGGGAATAATCCGAAGTACGCCGTTCCAGATGAGAATGGCGGCGGAGGCAGATTGAGAATCGGGCTGCAGGCGCGCCTTCTAGGCTTTCGGGTTTTGTTGTATGAGAATTATACCTGTTGGCTGTAATGCTGCGGCCAGTCCCCGCCTAAGTTAGGCGGGGTGCCTTCGCGAAGCGAAGGCGGGGCGGTCTGTTCAAAGTCGCGTAGCATCCTTTTAAATATCCGCGTAGCGCACCGATCAATAAGGAGCGCTTCGCGAATATCGACAAGGTCGCTTCGCGGCTTTGAACAGACCGCCCCAGCCCTTGCTTCGCAAGGGCATCCCCGCCTAACTTAGGCGGGGACTGAGAGCCGCCGTCTTTACCTTGGATGGCGCGGTCATAGACCGCGCCTACAGACGTTGAGGTCAATTGATGTTCATAGGAAAGAAGTCTCTTTCTCGCCGCACACTTCTCAAAGGCGCCGGCGCGGCGCTCGGGCTACCGCTGCTGGAATCCATGATTCCGGCGTTGACGCCGCTGGCCATAGCCGCGACTACGCCTTTGCGTTTTGGCGTTGCTTATTTTCCTAATGGCGCGATCATGCCGCAGTTTACGCCGGCCACGACAGGCGAAGGGTTTGCATTCACTCCGATACTGCAGCCATTCGAACAGTTTAAAGACTCGGTCGTCGTCGTGACGAATCTCACGCGATCTCATCCGGGAAGTCAGGTTGGCGACCACGCGGTAAGCGCGGCTGGGTTTCTGACCGGCGTGTGGCCGAAACGAACGGAATCCGAAGACGTTCTGGCCAATACCACCATCGATCAGATTGTTGCCCGGCAAATCGGTCTCGAGACCCCCCTGCCATCGATCGAACTGGCGACCGAAGACTTTACCGGTTACGTCGGAGGCTGTTCGCCGGGTTTCAGTTGCGCCTACATGAACACAATTTCATGGCGTACACCAACAACGCCCCTACCCATGGAGACCAATCCGCGCCAGGCTTTCGAACGGCTTTTTGGCGAAGCGGGCACCGCCCGCGAACGTCTGGAACGTATTCAAATGCAGCGCAGTATTCTCGACTCCATTTCGGAAGAAGCCGCGAGTCTGAAAAACAGCCTCGGCGCCCGCGACCGCGCCCGCGTCAATGATTACCTGGACAACGTTCGCGAGATCGAGCGGCGCATTCAGCAGACGGAACGCAGCAGCCATACGGGTGCGACATCGCTCGACGCTCCGGTCGGTGTTCCGGACTCCTTCGACGAACATGTGGGGCTCATGTTCGATCTCGTCGCGGCTGCATATCAGGCGGATGTGACGCGTGTGTTTACATTCATGATGTCCCGGGAACTGAGCCAGCGCACGTATCCTCAGATCGGCATCACCGAACAGCATCACAGTATTTCGCACCATCAGAACAATGCGGAGAAAATCGCGAAGGTCGCCAAGATCAATATTTACTATGCCGGCCTGTTCGCGAAGTTCATCGAAAAACTGCGATCGACAGAGGACGGCGACGGATCGCTTCTCGACCATTCTCTGATTTTCTATGGAGCGGGGATGGGCGACTCCAACTCTCATGCGTCCGATCCATTGCCGATCGTCGCCGTCGGTGGAGGAGCCGGTAAAGGACATCGGCACGTTAAGGTGGAAACACGTACACCGGTCGGTTGTCTGTGGTCGGCGGTGGCCAATCGTTATGGGGTCCATATGGAGCGCTTTGGCGATGGAGCCGGGATGATCGATGGGCTCTTTTAATCGGCGCCACTGCGGGTTTAAAAAATATCTGATCCTCGCCTGTTACGGCTTGCTTGCGATCAGCATGCCGGTTGTGGGCCAGGGCCCGGACGCAGATGGTACGACTCCTTTACACAAAGCCGTTCTGGCGAATGACCTTTCCGGCGTACAAAAGTTGTTGCGCTCGGGAGCAAATCCCTCCGCGCCAAACCGGTACGGCGTGACGCCTCTGTCATTGGCCGCCGTCAACGGCAATCCGGTACTGACTGAAATTCTGCTGAAGGCCGGCGCGGACGCGAAAGCGAACCTGCCCGGCGGCCAGACTCTGTTGATGACTGCCGCGAGAACCGGTAATCCCGATGTGGTGCGCATTCTGCTGGACCATGGCGGCGATCCCAATGCGAGAGAACTCAGCAACGAGGAAACGGCACTGATGTGGGCAGCCGCGGAAAATCATCCGGAAGCGGCCCGGCTTCTGATTTCTCGAGGAGCCGACGTCAATTTCCGGTCGAAAACGCTGGAATACAAAACAGACAGATTTGGTCTCGAAGGTGTTTTGACGATCCTGCCCCGTGGAAATATGACCCCCTTGATGTATGCCGCACGCGAAGGTTCTGCTGATGCCGCCCGCGTCATTGCCAAGGGGGGAGCCAACCTGAACCTGACGGATCCTGACGGCACGACGGCCCTGCTGCTCGCTATCATCAACAGCCATTACGACACCGCCGCCGTACTTCTGGACGCCGGGGCCGATCCGAATATCGGCGATTCGGCAGGAATGGGCGCCCTGTATGCCGCGGTCGACATGAATACATTGATTGAGATCTATGGCAGGCCCAACAGAAAGACTGCGGATCAACTCAGCGCCCTCGGTTTGATCCAGAAACTGATCGAACGGGGCGCCAATCCAAACGCGCAACTCAAAGCTCCGGCGCTGCAACGTGCGCACACGCCGGGCGACCGGAACCTGGGTGAAGGCGCTACTCCGCTGATGCGGGCCGCCAGGAACGGCGATGCCGCCGCCATCCGGCTATTGCTGCAACACGGAGCAAATCCCGCCCTGCAGCAGAAGAATCACGTCACCGCGCTGATGCTCGCGGCCGGTCTTGGCCGCGGTCTTGGTACCTTTGCGGATGAGTTCTCGACCGAAACCCAGCAACTGGAAACAGTCAAGGTGTTGCTGAACCAGCCCGTCGATATCAATGCGGCCAATGATGCCGGTCAGACTGCCCTGCACTTTGCCGCGCTTTCCATGGACACGGTGGTCGAGCTGCTTGTGATGAACGGCGCATCCCTTGAGGCCCGCGACAAGCAGGGCCGCACTCCTTTGGACATGGCGTTAGGTAAAGGCGGCCCGGGCCGCGCGGGAGCCGCTGCGGCGCCACGCCCGAGCACGGTAGCGCTGCTCCGCCGGCTCGGCGCCCACTGACATATGTTCGCCATCGAACATAAGCATTTGCTATTGAAAACCCGGTAAGAACCCTCAATACTCCTTACTCATAGATATGTTGTTCAAGGGTAGTCATGGTTGAGGCAGTTCCGGTCAAACCGCGTCTCGCAATACTCGAAGATCACGACGACACCCGTGAACTCCTGCGAATCTCGCTCGAAAATGAATTTTCCTGCCGCGATTTTCGAGATGCATCCCATCTGCTGAGCGCACTGGCCGAGGAAAATTTCTCTGCCGTCATCGCGGATATTATGCTGCCCGGACTCGATGGGTATGACTTCATCAGGACGGTTCGGGCAAATCCACGCTTTCGCGACCTCTGCGTCATCGCCGTTACAGCTCTCGCTTTCGAAGCCGACCGGCACAAAGCCATTGCGGCCGGGTTCAACGAATACCTGGTTAAACCGATTAGTCCCATGGATATAGCCGGAGTCGTCTGGCGTTGCTTGAATCCCTCGTGACTTCGTCCTTACTGCAGCCAGCGCAAAACATATTCAAGTGGACCTCCGGATCGACGAACCGGTGGGTTTTGTAACCGGCGATTCCGACCGCCTGCAGCAGGTCGTGTGGAATCTGCTGGCAAATGCGATCAAGTTTACTCCCTTGCATCGTCGCGTCGAGTTGCGCCTCAAAGAACTCGTGCGATCGTCAAAAGACGCTCTCGATATTCTGGCGTGTGCCACCATTCATCGAAGATCCGGACCAGCCACCCAGGCCCTGCCACTCCGTACATGCCTGTGACAGCGAATCCAGCCTCCGTTGCTCTGCGGCTGCGCGTTCACACAGCGTGCACCAACGCATATCCACGTTCTTGAGCACGATTTACCGCGATGATGCCGGCTGCAACGAGATGTGCGTTCGGCATGAGATTCGCGGCGATCTCGTTGTAGATATCTTCCTGCTTGCCGTTAACGGCTCTCGCGATCGAACCCGCGAGGAAGCGCGTTGCCAGCTGGCATACTGCCAGATGCATACCACGGCCGGTCATCCCTGTGAGTTCCCCCGTTGTACGTATTGGTACTGACGACGTCTTTCTTCTGGATGAAGTTGCAGATTGGTTCGCCATATTTCGACCAGATCGCGTCGTTATATGCAAACGGCGTGGAAAAGTGCCGCGCGATAATCACAACCGCAAGATCACTGTTCTGCAAACCATAGTCGGACTGGTTCGCCGTGTAGAAGTTGCCCGCATAGATGAGTGCAGAACTCATTCCGCCGGACTCCGTTGTGTCGAATACCAGCCGATGCTTGCCAGGAATCTGATCCAGCCAGTCGTCCTGCGCGTGGCGCGCTGGCTGCCATCGAGCGGTTTCTGTAGATTGAGCGGCAACCCCTGGGGTGACTGCAGCGGCGGTAGCACCAAAAACCGTCACTCCTGTTCCTACTTTTCTCAGGAAGTGCCGCCGCGCCAGATAAGATGACTCGCTGTTTTCCATAAAGACCTCTCTTTTTGGTGTGAACATCAGTGCTCGTTAAGAATCGCATGAAACATCGCTTCTTCGATGTCGGTTTCTACCTGGCATCCGGCCGGATCGACGAAGGGATTGGGCGCGTTTGCTTTGAGTTTTGCGTACTTCGCTTGCATGTTGTACTGCGCGGGGTGGTCGCCCAGTTGAACATCGCAGGGCAGCGACCGGACAAGCGGAAACGATCGGTTGAATTCATCGACGATTGCAGGTGTCAGCATGGTTGGCGACCGCAAGCTGCAATTGATGACGACGTCGTAAGTCTTTCCGCTTTCCTGCGTCTTCATCGTCCAGGTCGTACAGCCACGAGTGTGACCTGGCGTCAAATGAGCAATGAGAGTCGTTCCGCCAAGCGTTACGGATTCGCCGTCGTGCAGCATTTTGTCAACGGGGTGCTCCTTGCCGCCGGGTTTTATTCCTTTGAGAGCGGGGACGTCTTCGGCCATCGCCATGACCTGCGCACCGGTCTTCTGTTTGACCATTGCGTCACCTTCCTGGTGATCGCCGTGCGCATGACTGCCGAGCAGAATTTTAATGTCGGAAAACTTGAAGCCGAGCTGCTGAACGGACTTCTCGATCGTAGGCACGTTCCGTTCGTAGGTACTGTCGATCAGGATATTTCCTTGTGGTGTGACGACGAGAAAAGAGCTCAACGTTCTGGTGCCGACATAATAGATGTTTCCAACGATCTTATGTGGTGGGAATGCCGTGGTCTGATCTTCGTCCGTACCCATATTGCGAGTCAGGATCGATTGCGGTGTGTATCGTTGCCCGTGGACCGTGACTGCAGGATGGTCCTGAGCCTGAGCAGGTGTGGTTTGCCCCATGGCCGCGCCAAGAAACGCGAATAGAAGCGCCGCTACGGCATAGCGTGTCGTCATGGCTAATCTCCTGGTTATCCGAGGTGCATCTTAATGTCAAATGTCGAATGTCACATGTCGAATGCATCTGTCAAACGACAAACTGACACATTGAAATGCTCAATCCAAACCAAATATCCATCGACATCATATTACAAACACGAGACACGATCTTAATCCCGGGATTTCCTGGCAGGAGCAGGCCGGGAGGAACTTTTCGGTGAGTACTGAAAACGTGTGGCGACATCGGAATACGCCTGTCCCCATTTCTGAAGCTGTTTCACCACGTCGGGATTGACGCCGGCCGCAGTAAACAATGCAGCGGACGCCCATGCCTTGCCGCCGGCAATGCTGCCGTAGCTTGCTGGTGGAGCATAGCTATTCTCCGACAAGCCAACCCTGAAGTATCTCCCAACGGGATACTGCATATTCTTGTCCAGCCATGCGGCAAGAAACGACTCCGTTATGGCTCGTTTCACGTTCGCCGGCAAAGGTTCGAACATAGGCGTCCATGACTCGTTGACCATGACGGTTGGATCAACGTTCTGGTTGGGTCGCCAACCTTGAGCCAGATCCTGCGGTCCGATGCGAGGATCAGTGGATTGCATTGCTTTGATCACGGCAACGAGTAGCCGCGCCGGCTCCGGCCTCTGGCTTTGCTGATACAGATCTTGAAATCCGCCGATGACATAAATCCAGTCTAAGGGCTGAGTGTCGCGATGCCGATGGTTGCCACTGTTCAAAAGAACCTGCAACTCATACCAGCAGGCGTTGAAGTACTCATTGGTGAGGGCACTGCCACCCATTCCGGAGGGGCCGTCTGGAATGTTGGCGGCACTCGGGGCGGTCGCCGCTGGAATCGTATTGAACCATGTTCGTGGCTCGCCATTCGCGCCGAACAGTTCGCGCCCGAGCGCTTCGAGGCCAAACTCCTGAGTCATCTCCCAGGTTTTTACGAGCTGCCACAGTTCCGTAGCGTAAGCTTTTGTACCCAGGTCGGGCGTCCATGATGCAGCTTCGCGCTCGACGTACGGTTTGAGAAATGCACGGCGCGCATTCCGCCACTTTTCGAAAGAGGAGACGATACGGCCGGAAGAGATGAAGGCCGAAATATCCGGTGATGCCAGCACACTCCGCAGCGAATCTTTTCGACGGGATGTTTTACGGTTAGCGCGCGTCGCGCTTTCCGTTGAGCCGTATAAATCGGAGAGCTCGCTGCTATCAAAAGCCTGTCCCCACGCGTCGAGAGGATGCACTCGCGGCAGCCAGTGATTCCAGTCCGGCAATTGCAGGGCAATCGGGATTTCACGCGGATTTAAATTGCCATCCGGACGAAAACTGTTCTTCGTGATTGCGGGCAGAAGAGCACTCGCAGCCGGCACTTTCTCGTTTTGCGCAAATATATAAGGTAGTGTGGCGCTGTCATCGTCGAGAACCCAGGTCAGCCCCGCGCCTGCCGCCCAATTCGCTATCGGCTGAGCGTCCAGGTGGGGGCCAGGCTGATAAGGAGGATTCCACGGACGTCCGGGGCTGGCGTAAGGCAGCGACCGGATGTAACTTGCGATCTGTTGACCTTGTATGTCCGATAGTCCATGGAACCTCGATCGCGCAATGATCGAGCGGTTGGAAAAACTGAAGTATTTGAGATCACGACCGTCGTAAGCGTGGCAGTCCGCACAATGCGCGCGAATCTGAGGCGCATCGGTGAGTGCACTGGCTCTGAGTGGCGCGCTTTCCCAGAGTTGCTTTCCGGTCCGGATGGAATCCGCATCCCGCAATGGCGCTATCCAGGTGCTGGGATCTTCTTCAGAGAAGGCATCGGCATTCAAAACCTTTGTCGCATCGCTTGTAAGGAAGTTCAGTGCCAATACTCGAAAACCGCTTGCGACTCCATTCGTGCGGTTGAAACGGAAACGAACGGTGTTCTCGCCCTCAACGACTGCGCCGGCAGGAAGAGCTAGAGTCACTTTCAGTGTGTTGAACCCGCCGCCGATTCCGCCGTAACTTTTGCCAGGTTCGGCGACTGCTACGGTGTCATTGTTTAAAGTGAACCATTGGCTGTTGTTGATCTGCACGCTCGCAATATCGGGGTA
This sequence comes from uncultured Acidobacteriota bacterium, assembly GCA_963738025.1. Classification (GTDB taxonomy): domain Bacteria; phylum Acidobacteriota; class Terriglobia; order 20CM-2-55-15; family 20CM-2-55-15; genus 20CM-2-55-15. The sequence continues at coordinate 154,538 of CAVTWA010000012.1, forward strand.
GCTCAGATTATGGATCTGCATCCACACCGTTTTGACTTCGCGAGCCGACCGAGCCGGCACTTGCACCGTCACACTCGATGTGGCTCCGTTCTCACCCAGCACTTCGATCGGAAGAGTTACGGTAGCCGCCATCGCGCCCGGCAGCCACGAACAGAACAGAATCATTAAAACAGCCTGGGAGGGTTTCATTGAAGTCGGCTCAGTATACCGGAATGACCCACCGGCATCCGAGTCGCTTTATCCAGCTGGCCGCCTTCGGGGCGCCGGTCATAGGCCGCGCGCAATTCGTTGATTTCAGGAAGACGAGCGGTCATAGCCCGTACGTGTCCTGGACAGAATGGACGGGAGGCGCAAAGTAGCCCCCGGTAGAGGATTGTATGTAGTGGCGGTGTAAACCTGGTTTGACTGTAACGCTGCGGACCAGTCCCCGCCTGCGTCAGGCGGGGCGGTCTTTCAGAGGCCGCGCGCAGCGCGTACCTTATTGATGGCGCGAAGCGCTCATTATTGATCGGTGCGCTTCGCGGAAATTGATAACGAAGCCGCTGCGCCGGACTTTGAACAGACCGCCCCAGCCCTCGCGTCGCGAGGGCATCCCCGCCTGACTCAGGCGGGGAATGATTGTGCCTCAATTGGCCCCGGCCAAACCCGGGCCTGATCCGCACACACCTCTTTCAAATTCTTTACCAAACAAGCTCTCGGCTGTTTGTCCGATTTATTTTGGAGGAAAGCACTGCACGTTCGGCTCCGAGACTCACATCACAATATATAGCTCCAGTCTTTCTGTGGGCGTGTCAGGCGGCACGACCATTTACGGGTCTGGCGGATGGGGTCTGACAGACGACAGCGCTAACACGCTGTTCCGGAGCGACGTTTCTCAGGAAGTAGAGCATTTCAGAAAACTCTTCCGCAGGCACCGACACGCAGGAAACATCTCGTCTGACATTACTCCGTAAAACTACCGGACCTGGGATGGAACTGTGCGGGATTTCATCCTCCACTGTGGAAGCGCCGAACCTTTTTGTGGAACCCGCCAGTCTCATACACTATGAACTTGAGTACCAGGAGAAATGAAATGTACTTTTCATCCAGAATTGCGACTGTGGGAATTCTAGCGGTCGCGTGTTTTCTAGTAGTGTGGGGGGTGGGACCTGCCCAGCTGCAGGCGGACCATCACCACAGTGACAGCAATGGTTGTGGTTGTCAGGCGCCTCCACCTTGCGAGGCTCCGCCGCCTATGCCGCAGTGCCCCTGCGAGCACCTGAAACCGCTTCCGGGGCCTTGCGATGTCCCGGCACCTCAAATAACGAAACCGTGTGTGCCGCCGTCTGAAGGTTGCTGCCCGATAGATCCGAAGGAAGTAAAAAAATTAGAAAAAGAAGCATCGCACGCTCAGCATGAAGCGGCTGAGGCTTGCAGAAAGCAGCAGAAAGCTGCCGCGCATGCGCAGCATGAGATCGATGAAGCTGCTACGCGTGGACAAAAGGACATCGACAAAGCACATGCCCATCTTGAGCACGAGAACGGAGAATGGGCAGAAACCGTGGCGAAGTACAATTCTTTGGGTGGAGGCAGCGAAAGCGTGGCCGAAGAGACACCGACGACGGCGCCTGAGTCTGCGGCTACAGTAACCCCAGAACCTCAACCGGAACCGGAAGCTGTGATCATTGCGCCAGTTCCAGCACCTTCAGTAGAGGCGCCAGCACCAACTGAGACGGCGCAGAACACGGAGCCGCCACAGCCTCAGCCGAAGCAGTTGCCAAGGACGGCCAGCCCGCTCGAGTTGATCGGCCTTATCGGTCTAGCCTCATCGATGTCGGGTTCACTGATCCGATTCTTCCGTCGCTAACCCGCAGAGAAAGCGCCACCGGAACGGTCCGTTTCCCAGGGGCGCAGCTGAGGTGGCCATCCTCACTCACAATCGTGGATGGCCGCCTCATTTTGTTTTCAGATCCCCTTCAGTAACATCCCCGCCTGATTAATAGCGCTCGGGCAACGCTATAGACCCTGCTAAAGAGGCTCTTCGCCGCGTCACGTAATTCGCGTCATTGGCGGCGAAGAGCCTCTTTCTTTAAAATTCGTGAGACATCCGGGACAGGCAGACTCACAACAACAAAAGTCGATCCTTGCAAGCCTGCACTGCTGGCACGGACGCGTCCTCGTGCCTAATGTCGAATTCGAACAGTTCACTGGAGCGGACAAGACTCTCACAGAAAGCGTCGGATTCGACGGCACAGAAGACTTGATGGTGCCGGAGAGCGAAGCCCATCAGGGGCAGGAAAAGAACTCGAGGCGAAGACAGCTCCAGTCTTTCTGTGGGTGTTGTCGGCCGGCACGACAATTCACGGGTCTGTCGCGATGGGGTCTGGCAGACGACAGCGCTCAAACGCTGTTCCGGATCGGCATTTCTCAGGAAGTACTCTGACATTACTCTGTAAAACTACCGGGACATTGAATGGAACTGTTCGGGATTTCATCCTCCACTGTGGAAGCGCGGAGCCTTTTGTGGAACGCGCCAGTCTCATAGAGTATGAACTTGAGTACCAGGAGGAATGAATGTACTTTTCATCCAAAACTGCGACCATGGGAATTCTAGCGGTCGCGTTTTTTATAGTAATGTGGGGGGTCGGACCTGCCCAGCTGCAGGCGGACCATCACCACAGTGACAGCAATGGTTGTGGTTGTCAGGCGCCTCCACCTTGCGAGGCTCCACCGCCTATGCCGCAGTGCCCCTGCGAGCACCTGAAACCGCTTCCGGGGCCTTGCGATGTCCCGGCACCTCAAATAACGAAACCGTGTGTGCCGCCGTCTGAAGGTTGCTGCCCGATAGATCCGAAGGAAGTAAAAAAATTAGAGAAAGAAGCATCGCACGCTCAGCATGAAGCGGCTGAGGCTTGCAGAAAGCAGCAGAAAGCTGCCGCGCATGCGCAGCATGAGATCGATGAAGCTGCTAAGCGTGGACAAGACGACATCGACAAAGCACACGCCCATCTTGAGCACGAGAACGGAGAATGGGCAGAAACAGTGGCTAAGTACAATTCTTTAGGTGGCGGGTCGAGCGAAAGTGTGGCTGAAGCGACACCGACGACGGCGCCTGAGTGCGCGGCCCCAGTAGCACCTCAACCGGAACCGGAAGCTGTGATCATTGCACCAGTTCCAGCACCTTCAGTAGAGGCGCCAGCAGCGCCAACTGAGACGGCGCAGATCACGGAGCCGCCACAGCCTCAGCCGAAGCAGTTGCCAAGGACGGCCAGCCCGCTCGAACTGATCGGTCTTATCGGTCTAGCCTCATCAATGTCGGGTTCACTGATCCGATTCTTCCGCCGCTAACCAGCGGAGAAAGCGCCACCGGAATGGTCCATTTCCCAGGGGCGCAGCTGAGGTGGCCATCCTCACTCACAATCGTGGATGGCCGCCTCATTTTGTTTTCAGATTCCCTTCAGTAACATCCCCGCCTGATAACAGCACTCCGGCGACGCCCTGCTAAAGAGGCTCTTAATTCGGGCACCCTCTTGCAGGAGATGATCGGCAACCTCAGCAGCGGCGCTCCGGAGCCAATCGTAGTTAAGATGTTTTCGGATGACGCCAATGTTCTTAAAGAGTGGGCGCCTCATGTGTTGGCAACGCGCTGCTGAAGTGGGGCTGATCATGGTCGGCGGCATCGTCGCCACCTGCGACTGAAAGGGGTCTTGCCGGTGGACTCGAGCAATCCGCTAATGATCTGTACCGTCATCAGCTGCCAACAGTCGCTCGACATCTTGTTTGATTCTTTTCTCTTTTTGCGGCACATTCCCGATGTAGCGGCTATAGATCTTGCCTTCTTTACTGATGACGACGGTCGTCGGGAATACCTGAATACGACCGAAGGCCATGAGCGCATCATCGCCTATGAGAACGGGGTACCTGATGCCCAGCTGGCGAACCTTTGATGGAAGCTCACGCAGTGGTGAGTCAACAGCAACCCCAACAATAGCGACATCCTGGTGGCCCTCGAAAGAGTTATAAAGTTGCTTGTAGATTGGAATCTCTTCGACACAGAGCGCACACCAGGTCGCCCACAGGTCAACCACGGCGACTTTGCCTTTAAGATCTGCGCTGGTCATGAACCCCCCGGCGACATTCTGAAGCTTAAAGTTCGCGACCGTATCGCGTTTTGCTTGATCGGTGGAAAAGCGAGTCAGGCTTTGCTGGGAGAGCCTTTCGGCGGACAGCGAACCTATAAATATCACGCTGATCATAGCAATAACGGCGAAGCTGTATTTAGCGGTGTTCTGTTTATTAATGTTTCTCATAACGCTTGATGCAGTCCTTGTGGAAGACAGTTTCGGTAAATCTCACTTGTCACTGACGGTTTGGTGTGCACGCTGAGGAAGATAGAAGACGAGCCACAAAGACGCAAATGACGTGTACATTGATTCTACCAGTTTTGAGTGACCGGCGGGCGACTGGAGATGAGGTTCACCGAGGTTGCCGGACAATCGGCGGAGCACTGTATTCACCGGATTTCGATTTGAAAACCGGCTCCGGCTGATGCTCGAACCTCACAAGATCAATTCCGTGCCTTATGTCGACTTCGAACACCTCAATCGAGCGGACAAGGCTCTCAAAGAGAGCGCCGGATGCGACGGTATAGAAGACTTGAGGCTGCCGAAGAGCGAAGCCCATCAGGAGCACGAAAAGGAAGTCGAGACGAAACAAGCTCCATTCTTTCTGTGAGTGTTGTCGGGCGGGCACGACCATTCAAAGGTCTGTCGGCTGGTGTCTGACAGACAACAGCGTACAAACGCTTTTCCGGTCCGGCATTTCTCAGGAAGAAGAGCAGATCAGCAAACTCTTCCGCTGCACTGACACACCGCAAACATCGGGACTGACATTACTCCGTAAAACTACCGAACATAGAATGGGACTTTGCGGGATTTCTTCCGCCACTGTGGAACGACGGAGCCTTTTGTGGTACCCGCCGTCTCATACAGTATGAACTTGAGTACCAGGAGGAATGAAATGTACTTTTCATCCAGAATTGCGACCGTGGGAATTCTAGCGGTCGCTTTTTTTCTAGTAATGTCGGGCTTCGGATCTGCCGAGCTGCAGGCGCAGCACCACGACAGCAAGGGTTGTGGTTGTCAGGCGGCTCCATCTTGCGAGGCTCCGCCGCCTCCGCCGCAATGCCCCTGCGTTCGCATGAAACCGCTTCCGCAGCCTTGCGATGTCCCGGCACCTCAAATAACGAAACCGTGTGTGCCGCCTTCTCAAGGTTGCTGCCCTGTGGATCCGAAGGAAGTAAGAAAATTAGAGAAAGAAGCCGAGCACGCTCAGCATGAAGCGGCTGAGGCTTGCAGAGAGCAGCAGAAAGCTGCCGCGCATGCGCAGCATGAGATCGATGAAGCTGCTGCACGGGGACAAAAGGACATCGACAAAGCACATGCCCATCTTGAGCACGAGAACGGGGAATGGGCAGAAACCGTGGCTAAGTACAATTCTTTGAGCGGGAGCGAAAGCGTGACCGAACAGACGCCGGCGGAGGCGAGTCAGTAATTATAAGAAGTGAGAAAGTCTGAGCAACGCGACGCCGTTTATGCCAATCGGCGTCGCACTAAAAGCGAGCGCGGCAAAAGCAGCCTTTATTCAACCTATTTCTAACTCAGGACACTAGGGACGGATCACGTAATCCAGCCAGCACCCCGCAAGCGGATCCGGCAAACCCCACATCGGATCAACGCCGTCGAAGCCTATGCGAATCACGGCTCCGCCATTCCCCGCCGGCGGGGCGAACTTGGGATTAAGAATTTTTTCGATCTGGTTACGCGAATCCTCCAGGTGAGCGCGCGTGGCGCGATCTGACGTCTTGGAGATGTCGGCAGCGATCGCTGCGTTCAACCGCCCGAGTTCCGCTCGATAAAGCGGTCTTTCGTCGCCGCTGCTGCCGATCAGGGCGGCAAGCTCCGGCGGCAGTCCTGCGGGAACCGCTGTGGCGTTGGAGTTCACTTTTGAATTGACCTGATCCAGATAAGCGCGCTGCAGGTTGCGCCGGTAAGGATCAATGACGACTGTTGGCGAATCCAGCTCTTTCCAGATGCCTTTCCGGACATCGGAGAGAAAGTCAGCCGGTGCATATGCCCCTTCCGCTTCCAATGCTTCCTGCTCCACAAGACGATTGAATCGAGCACTGCTCATCAAATTGGTTAACACGCTGTTTTGCGCGTTGCGAATGCTGCTCAGCACTCCAACTGCTTCGATCCTGCGGAGAATCTGTGGATCTATAGCCCATTTGGGGGTCACGAAAGTGTTTTCATTCAGGAAGCGGACAGCCTGTTTCTGGTGGTCTTTCGCCACAGGAGTGAAAACCACGCCGTCCTGTCCTGCGACTTTTTCCTGTGAGTTGAATCCGCCGACGATCGCCGCCACATGATTCATCTCCACGGTCCATTGCCCAAGCATCCGGCCGTATAACTCGGAGAGGTCGTCATAGGGTTCACCCTTCTTTCCAGTGGTGGCAGGCAGCAGCATTTTGGCGACGCGTTGCAGGTTCTTCAGTCCTTCGGCTGTTGACTTGATCGCGTCCGCATCGCCAATGGCCTCCGTAAGCTCGCCAGGATCGGATCCGGCAGAATTGGCCGTGGAGAAGCGGAGCCAGGGCGTGCCGTCCTGTTCGTGAGCCCACGCGTCAAGTGTGGGTTTCTCTTCGTCGGCCGTCTTGACGCCTGCAATTGGCGTATAGCCCCATTTGATCGACCAGATGTCATACGGACCGATTCCGGGCACCAGGTCTTCAACCGGTATTTTGTCTTCAGGCTGGGCTACATAATTGAATCGGGCATAGTCCATGATGGAGGGCGACGCTCCCATTTTGTGGAGCCAGTCGCGGTCGTGCATCTTTTCCTGCGGATACAGCGAGCTGGCTTTCATGTTGTGCGGCAAGCCGAGCGTGTGGCCGACTTCGTGCGCCACGACAAACTGTAAGAGCCTCCCCATCAGATCGTCCGGCAGAGGAAGCTTCTGTGCGCGCGGATCGAGCGGACCCACCTGAAGGAAATACCAGTCGCGCTGGAGATTCATCACGTTGTGATAGAACTGAATGTCTGCATTGAGGATCTCACCGGTTCGAGGATCGGAGATATGCGGTCCGTTCGCGTTCTCCGTAGTCGAAGGCAGCCAGCGGATGACGGAATAGCGCACGTCTTCGGGGCTGAAATCGGGATCCTCTTCAGGAGTCGGCGCCATCCTGGCGATGATCGCGTTCTTAAAGCCCGCCGCTTCGAAGGCGGTATTCCAGCTTTCTATGCCTTTCTTGACCCATTCCCTCCATTTCACCGGTGTGGCGGAATCGACAAAGTAGACGATCGGCTTGACGGGTTCCGACACTGCCGCATCAGGATCCTTTTTCTCAAGGCGCCAGCGCGCGATGTAACGCACCCGGGGCGCGCGATGTTCATCCCGGCTGTAATCCATCAGGGTCTGTGAAAAGAAGCCGACACGCTGGTCTAAGACGCGGGGCATCATCGGTTTTTCGGGGAGCTTCACCATGCTGTGGTGCAACACAATCGTGGCGCTCCCGGGCCGCATTCCGCCGGCCGGCGCCGGCGCGACGGCGGCCGGCTGCACACGCGTATACGTCATTGTTGTGACGGCCTCAATGTTTTCCGGGTACGCAGAGATGCGATCGATGTATGAGCGCGACCCGTCCATTGCTGTCGCATTGAGACGTTGCCGGGCACTGAATTCCGGGACGTCCGTGTTGAAAAGCCGCGTCACCTCGATCACAGGCGAACCGTCCTTGGCGAAGGCCGCGACGGGAAACGTCATGATGATCGTGTCATTATTCGCCGCCTCCACCGCTTGTGCGATCGGCGATTTGGAATCGGCAATCACGTTGTAGTCGATCGAGCGGAGGTGGACCTTGTTCCCCATCACTTCCCATCGCACCACGCGGTCCGATAATTCTTGCCCGCCATAACCAACGCCTTCGGTAGTCTTGGCGATTTGGGTATTCCACAGGAATTCCTTGTTCAATTGACCGACGGGAATTTCGTAGTAATACCGATCTTTGATCGCATGGACCGTGAAGACGCCCTTCTTCGATTTCGCCTCGCTGGTGATCACCTTTTCGTAAGGTTGAGGATCGGTTGACGGCGCGCCTCCCGGACGGGGCAATGCCGCTGCGTTAGGCGGAGCTCCCTGTACGGGAGGGTCGGCTGGTGGTTCCTGCGCCTGAAGTAAAGGGGTGCTGAGTAAGGCAAACAAAAGTAAGGGCAGTCGTCTCATGGTCGGTCCCTCCGGGGGAATTGCAGGCAGTATACCCGGCGGTTGTGCTTACCACAATGTGGCGGGACAACTGGGCATGACAGGAGGCGGAGAGCTGGTGTTTGGAAAGAATTTGAACATGTCGTGCAAAACGCTCGAAACGGATGAAAAATGAAAATCGATTAGTGAGTGATGATAAATGTCCTTGGACAGATCAACAAATTGACTCATCTTCCAGGCGGGGTGCGATCGCTCTCAATTACCCACATATAAAGGAGCGCGCTTCGCGCGGATATCTGAAAGGAGCCGCTGCGCGGGACTTTGAACAGACCGCCCCAGCCCTCGCTACGCGAGGGCCTCCCCGCCAATAACTTAGGCGGGGAATAGGGATCGTCCGTTTTTGTCCGACAGGAGCGGGCGGTTCTTCCCGGTTCATCGTGGTATCGAGGTGCCACTTCTGCTCGCAGCCGCGACGGCACCGCGCGGAAGAGCGCGGTTTGTATAGTGCTGTGCCGGCAGTCGCGCTACAAGCCATTCCGGAACTTCGCCTGCTTGTCCCGTGGGCCTATGGAAGACAACCACTTGTCTCCGGACGTGATCTGGAAGTTCGCCGCTGGAATTACGATTCCGACAGCCGATGAGTTGGTTCACGTTCAGAATTGCGACCAGTGCTCCAATGCGTGCTGGAAGCTGAATCGGGACGCACGGCGAGTCTCTCTGGATGAGGCTGCCATGAAGAAGTCGGCGTAATCAGTTGGAAGCCCTATATAAGGTCCGGACTTTGTCCTTCATTTCGGCAGAAGGTTGCCAGAATTGATAAGGCCGCCCGGACCCCAACCCGTTACCCCCTGACAGCCAGCTTTCCACCTGTTGCCGTAATACGGGTTTCAGAGCCGAGCCGGCCCAGATGGCGTGTATGTGCGGCGGGCCCGTCCAGTCGTCGATGCCGTTCTGGCGGTACCAGCCGGCAAAGCCTCGTGTTGCCAGAACGCCCAGCAGGTTTTTGATCTGAGCCGCGGTCAGACACCGCACGCTGATGTCGACGGCGGCCGTGTAAGCCTTCCCCCGGATCGTTATATCCGTATCGTGAACATTTCCGCGCTCCGGAGCGTGATTGATACCCTGCGTGATTCGATGCGAGATAGCAATGTCTCGAAGCGCGGCATAGGCGTCCGGATGAAGGCCTGCCGGTCTGGCCGGATTCAACTGACACCGGACTTCGGGCCCCCACGGGAACTTCGGCTCTGCGCTCATACTCATGCTCAAGAGCAGAACGAAGCTGAAAAACTCCAGAACCTTCATCGTGAGGCAGGAACGGTGGTTCCCATCCCTTTGTACGCGTATCTGTAGTAGCGCTGCCCGTTGTTCACTTCGCCGATGAAACAGGTTGCCTTTCGAGTCGGCGGCGAAGCTATGGGTGTGGAAGAACTCACGCGCGTTGTGTCCGGCGTGTCCGCCGATGGTCGAGACGTAGCGTCGAGCGTCTGACGATTCAGTACACGGATGGCCTTGTTCGATCCGTCGAGCACGTACAGGAACTTCTGATCTTTGTCCGGCGACAGCGGCGAAGCTGTGGACGGTCCCTTCGGCCTGTAGCGTGTTGTCCTGGCGATGAAGGTCTCCTTGACGAACGTGCCGTCGAGCCTGAAGACCTGGAGCCGGTTGTTGGTGCGATCGGCGACATAGACGAGCTCGTCGTTCGGAAACGACGTACGGCATGCACAGGATTGTTGAAGCTGCGGTGCGGCTGCGCCTTGGACGAGTTGTGCACGCGACGGGAACTTGTAGATTGTCGTCCGGCCTCTTTGCCGTACGCGCCCCAGTGCCGTCTTGTAAGCGCCAGTCTCGGCGTCGAAGACGATGACGCGGTGGTTGAAGTAGCCGTCGGCGACGAATAGCTCATTCGTTTTGCGGATAAACGAACAAGCCGGCGGGGCCGCCGAGGTTCTCGGATGTCGTTGCTGCCGCTGATTCTTCCCGGAGTGGCCGATTTGAATGAGGAACTTTCCGTTGTTCGTGAACTTGAGGATCTGGTTGTCCTCTTTCGCGCTGCCGCTCAGCCACACATTGTCTTTGTGTCGACGAAGATGCCGTGCTGGGTCGCGAACCATTCGTAGCTCTGTCGGGGCATCGACTGCACTCCGCCCCAGGCTTGGAGAGAGTTTCCCGGCGGCGATCGAACTGCAGAACAGGCGGGCGCCGGGATGCAGCACTCGGCCTGCGGAGGGTTGAGCGAAGCGGCTTTTTCGCCGTCGGGAATGCTGGCCGGGCGGTGGAACACCCAGAGGTTGTCGTGGGAGTCCACGGCGAGGCCGCCGACGGCGCCGGTGACCCATTTGTTGGGCAGCGCCTGCGACCATAGCGGATCGGGTTGGAACTGCGGGACCGGGATGGCGCGACCGCAAGGACAACGAGGACAGCCAGAATCCGAATTGAGTAAGTCACGAGGCGATTCTAACCTACGGCGGCTCCCTATATAGAGGATGCGATCCGCTTCGCGCCTCTTCCCGGCAATTCCGCTAAATCCTTCAATTCCTGCGCAAGCAAAAATTCCCCCTGATTAACGCACTCATGCTGTTGAGCCGATACGTAGGGTTGTGAGGAATGTTAACAGTGCGCTCTTAGACATCGGTGTACATCGGAACAGTCTGTCACTGGAGTTATCAGGATCATGAGACAAGCAGGACTATCGATTGTCCTCATCGCGAGCTTGCTCACAACAGGACTGAGAGCGAGCGCCCAAAACGCCGATTCTGAGTCGTCGGAATACCTGATCAAGGCCGGGTTTATCTACAATTTTGGAAAGCTGGTCGAATGGCCGGGTTCCGCATTTCCGCAGCCGGCATCACCGATCGTCATCGGTATTCTGGGGAACGATACGTTCGCCGCGACGCTCGAACACGTGGTCGAAGGTAAAAAGATCGATGCGCGGCCTTTCGTTGTGAAACGGTTAAGGTGGGGAAAAGATTTCAATTGCAGTTGCCACATTCTATTCATTGCGGCGGCCGAGACGATGCACGCCGACGATGCGATTCTGGCTCAGAAAAACACGTCCGTCCTTACGATTGCGGAGACGGCCGGTTTTGCCCGGCGGGGCGGGGTCATCAATTTCACATTAGAAGACAGTAAGGTTCGGTTTGAAGTGAACGTCGATGCGGCACGGCAGGTCGGGCTGAATATCAGCTCGCGCCTGCTGAGTCTGGCGAAAATCGTCCAGACGACGTCGAGGTGACGGCCATGAATATCCGAAACCTCTCGATCAAACAAAAACTGACGGTGATGGCAATGCTGACCAGCAGCATTGCCGTCATCCTGTCTTCTGCAAGCTTCCTGATCTATGACCTGGTTTCGTTCAGACAATTGCTGCGTCAGGATCTGGTCACGCAGGCGCAGATCATTGCGTACAACAGTGCCGCGGCGCTTGCATTCAAAGATGAGTCTTCGGCCAACATCACACTGTCCGCGTTGAAAGCGAAGGACGACGTCGTTGCCGCCGCTTTATATACGACCGATGGAAAGGTGTTCGCGCAATATTTCCGTGCCGGCGACAGCAATCCCGTTCTTCCTGAAAACCCGAAGCAGAGCGGCTATGAGGCAAACGGCGACTACATCGACGTCTTCAATGACGTCAGCCTCAGCGGCGATCGCCTGGGCACCCTCTTTCTGCGGTCCGACATGCAACAGTGGAACACGGGCGCCTGGCGCTATGCGGGAATTCTGGGCATTTTTGTTTTGATTTCAGGCTTGTTCGCCTGGTTCATCTTCTCGAAACTTCAGACTCTCGTCTCGGGACCGATCCTTCACCTCGAACAGACGATGCGGGCGGTTTCGCACGAAAGAAACTACCGCGTCCGGGCGACAAAGACATCGAATGACGAAATCGGGCGGTTGATCGACGGATTCAATACGATGCTCTCGGAAATTCAGCATCGAGATAAGGCGTTGCAGCGCGCTAATGATGATTTGAAAACACGATCCAACGAGCTGGAACAGGAGATCGTACATCGCCGCCGCACTCAACAGGAACTGTTGGACGCGAAACATGCTGCCGAAGATGCCAGCCGCGCCAAGAGCGTATTTCTTGCAAACATGAGCCATGAATTGCGCACACCGTTAAATGCGATCATCGGCTACAGCGAAATGCTCGAGGATGAAACGCGGGATTCCGGAAACGTCGAGAATATCCGCGACCTGCAAAAGATTCAGGCGGCCGGCAAACACCTGCTCTCCCTCATCAACGATGTTCTGGATCTGTCGAAGATCGAGGCGGGCAAGATGGGCCTGCATCTCGAGACATTCAATGTGCGCCCGATGATTGAGGACATGGTTGCCACGCTGCAGCCGGCCCTCGGAAAAGAAGAGCAAATCGCATGGAGGTGCGCGTCGCGGACGATCTCGGCGCGATGCATGCCGACGTGACGAAGGTCCGGCAGATCCTGTTCAACCTTTTGAGCAATGCGTGCAAATTCACGGATCACGGAACCATAACGCTCGATGTGACGCGCCAGACCAAAAGATCAGGACTGGCTGGTATTCAAGGTTACGGATACGGGCATCGGTATGACTCCCGACCAGCAGAGAAAACTGTTCGAGGATTTCGTCCAGGCGGATACGTCCATCGCGCGCAAGTACGGCGGCACGGGTCTCGGTCTCGCCATCAGCTCACGGTTTGCCGAGATGATGCGGGGCTATATTCATGTCGAAAGCCAGATCGGCGAAGGTTCAACCTTCACGGTTCAACTTCCGGCTGTAGTTGCCTCTGATGCGGGTACGGCGCCCCGCCCTCGAGTGCGGAGCAGGCCGACCGTGCAGCCTGCTGCACGGCCGGCTGGAGCCGAGAAGATTCTGGTCATCGATGACGACCCCAGCGTTCGCGACCTCATGACGCGGTTCGTTGGCAAAATGGGCTTCGATGCGGTTCCGGCCGCGAATGGCGAAGATGGACTGCGCCTGGCGCGGGAAATCCGGCCGCAGGTCATCACGTTGGATGTGGTCATGCCCGGACTTGACGGTTGGGATGTTCTGATCCGGCTTAAAGCAGACCCGGAGCTCGCTTCGATTCCAGTGATCATGGTCACGATCGTCGATAACGAAGCTCTGGGCAGGGAGCGAGGCGCATCCAACTATCTTGTCAAGCCGATCGATCGAGACCGGCTGGCACTTGCCCTGGAGAAACACCGGGTGGCGCATGGCGATGCGGCAGACAATCTTGAGTTGAGTCACAGTGGGAAACAGTAAGAATGCCGAAGATTCTTTTAGTCGAAGACAACGAAATGAATCGCGACATGTTGTCCAGGCGCCTGCAGCGCCACGGCTACTCCGTCATCACCGCGATTGATGGAGAACAGGGACGCAAGTTGGGAATCTCCGAAGCGCCCGATCTCATCCTGATGGATATCGGGCTGCCGGATATGGACGGCTGGGAAGTTACGCGGCTGCTGAAAACGGACGAACAGGCCCGCTCAATTCCCATCATCGCGTTGACGGCGCATGCGCTCGTCACCGATCGAGAGAAGGCGTTTGAAGCCGGCTGTGACGACTACGATACCAAACCGGTCGATTTCGTCCGGCTGAACGAGAAAATCAAGAAGCTTATCGCGGAAAAGAAGGTGCCATGAACTCCAGACCCGAACGATTGCTTGTCGTTGACGACAATGAAATGAATCGTGACATGCTGGCCCGCCGGCTCGCACGGAAAGGCTACGAGGTCGTCGTAGCCGAGGATGCTTACGATTTGCAGGGGCTCATCAAGAAAACCGAATTTGATCTGGTTCTGCTGGATATCGAAATGCCCGGTGTCAGCGGTCTGGACGCTCTTGCGGCGATTCGAAAGACCTATTCTCCAATTCAGCTCCCGGTCATCATGGTGACGGCCCGAAGCCATAGCGAGGATATCGTCAATGGCCTCCAGCTCGGGCGCCAACGATTACATCACCAAGCCCGTCGATTTTCCGGTAGCACTGGCGCGCATCCATACCCAACTGTCTCATCGCCGCGCGGAGCAGGCGCTTCGTGAGAGCGAAGAACGTTACGCCCTTGCTGCGCAGGGTGCCAATGATGGTCTTTGGGACTGGAATCTAAAGAACAACACGATCTACTTTTCCCCCCGTTGGAAATCGATGCTCGGATTCGAGGATTCCGAGATCGGCGAGAGCCCCGATGAATGGTTCGGCCGGATGCACGATGCGGATCGCGACATCGTCAAACAGCGTATCGACGCGTATCTTAATGGCGAAACAACCCACTTCGAATGCGAAGCGCGTTTGCGTCACAAAGATGGTGTGTTTCGCTGGATGTTAAGCCGCGGCATTATGGTTCGCGACCAGTCCGGCAAACCTTTGCGGATGGCAGGATCGCAGACCGATATCACCGAAGGTAAAGTAGCCGACCCTCTGACGGGTCTGCCCAACCGCCTTTTGTTTGCCGACAGGCTTCTGCAGCTCATCGAACATCGCAAACGCAATCCCGACTCGCTGTTCGCCGTTCTGTTCCTTGATCTCGATGGGTTCAAAATGGTCAATGACAGCCTCGGCCACGTGCTCGGGGACAAAATGCTGGTTGCTGTAGCGGGCCGCCTGGTGAATTCGTTGCGCCAAACCGACACGGTTGCGCGCATGGATGACAGTTTTACGGTTGCGCGGCTTGGTGGAGACGAATTCGCCATCCTGCTCACAAACCTCAAAGACGCCGAGGATGCGACACACGTTGCCAACCGTTTGATGGGAGAGTTGACGCTGCCGTTTCATCTGGATGACAAGGAGGTCTACACCTCTGCCAGCATCGGCATCGCTGTCAGCACGTCCGGCTATCAGCGTCCGGAAGAGTTCCTGCGCGACGCCGACACCGCGATGTATCGGGCAAAATCGCTTGGCAAAGCACGCTACGAAGTGTTCGATGCGGATATGCGCGCCTCCGTCACTTACCGGCTGCAGCTGGAGACCGATCTCCGTCACGCACTCGAGCGGAACGAATTCATGAACTTCTATCAGCCGATCATCTCACTGGAAACCGGAAAAATTGCCGGCTTTGAGGCGCTCATGCGCTGGCAACATCCGACGCGAGGCGTGGTCGAGCCTGGCGAGTTTATCCCGGTTGCCGAAGAAATGGGCCTCATTCGTGAGTTGGGTTGGTGGGGGCTTTGTGAGGCCTGCCGGCAGATTTCAGAGTGGAGAAAGCAGTTCCCCGACTTGACCATGAGCGTGAACCTTTCGGTGAAGCAGTTCGTGCAACCGAACTTTGCCGCCCAACTCGAAAAACTGCTTCAGGAGTACTCGCTGTCACCTGGAGTGCTGAAGTTGGAACTCACCGAAGGCAGTATCATGGCCGATCCCGCTGCGGCCGCGACACTGCTGTCGCAAATGCGATGCCCTTGGGATTGCGATCGCCATCGACGATTTCGGCACGGGCTACTCTTCACTGAGTTACTTGCAGCGATTCCCCTTGGATACTTTGAAAATCGACAGATCCTTCACGAGTGCAGTCGGAACCGGCGGCAAGGAAGAAAGCATCATCGTCAACATCATGCCGCTGGCGCAAAACCTCGGACTGGATGTTGTTGCCGAAGGCGTGGAAACCAACGAGCAGGCTTCATTCCTGAGACAACTTCGCTGCAAATATGCGCAGGGTTACCTTTTCTCACGTCCCGTGAACGCAGTACGCGCAGGAGAGCTGCTCCAGAAACCGCTCATTCCGGTGGAGCCGGACGGTACCCTCGCCCCGGCTGCAGTCTAATAGTGGGGGAAGAAACCACAAGAGGCGCAAAAAGGCACAAAACAGAGCAATATTATTGTGCGTTTTGTGCCTCTTGTGGTTTCTTCTTTGTTAAAGAGCATGGACACATGGGAACAACGATGGCATCCGCTCCGCGAGGAATGGGTGATCATTGCCGCCCATCGTCAGGATCGCCCGTGGCATGGCGAAATCGCCAGCAGTGCGGCTTCCTCTGAAAGTACTACGGCGGAATACCTCGAGAGTTGCTATTTGTGTCCCGGTAACCAGCGAGTTGGCGGCGGCCGAAATGAACATTATCGGCAGATGTTTGTCTTCGATAATGATCATCCGTGCGTCGGTCCGGAGGCGCCGCGTCAACTCGAACATCCGCCCGGCATTTATCGCAATCGTCCGGCCGACGGTCTGGCGCGTGTTGTCTGCTACAGCCCGAAACACAACACAACATTGGCCGAATTGTCCCTGCAAGAAATTGAAGCCCTCCTGCTGACATGGCAAGCGCAATATGCCGAATTGGGCCGTCGCCCCGAAGTGAATCATGTACTGATCTTCGAGAACAAAGGCGAGGTCGTCGGTGTGTCCAATACCCATCCGCATTGCCAGATTTACGCGACGAATTTCGTGTTTAAGACGATCGAAACGGAAGCTGCAGCCGCGCGCAATCACTTCGGCAGTACGGGACGTGTGCTTTTTCAGGACATTTTGTCGGCGGAACGTCAGGATGGCCGGCGCATCATTTACGAAAACTCTTCGGCAATCGTTTTTGTCCCATATTTCGCCCGCTATGCTTACGAATGTTACGTCGCTCCGAAAGAAACACATCCCGGTCTGTCCGGCTTCAGCAAAGCGGAAGTACGGGATTTCGCCGAAGCGCTAAAGGTCATGGTTGTGCGTTATGACAATTTGTGGCGCATGCCGTTTCCTTATGTCATGACGCTTCATCATGCTCCGACCGACGATGCGGATCACAGCACGTTTCATTTCCACATTGAATTCCACCCGCCGCTGCGCAAGCCGAATTTGTTGAAGTACCTCGCCGGTCCCGAGATCGGCGGCGGCAATTTCCTCAGTGACACGCTGCCGGAAGCGAAGGCGGAAGATTTGAGAAGGCTTTCAAACGTGCATTACAGCGCATCGCCCGGAGGCAGCCTTGGCTGATGTCCGGGCGCTGCTGGATCCACTTCGTGAACTGCATCGCAACATTCGCGACGCCGTGGTCACAGCTTGTGAAGAGCAACAGGTTGAGGCACTGGCTCGAGTGGACCGTCAAGCTGCGGACGACACCATTTACGCGGTCGATGTTATCAGCGAAAACATATTGCATCCGTTTTTTGAGGAAGTGTCGCGCCGGCATTCGTTTGCTCTCGTAGCGGAAGGGCTCGATTCCGTCGTATCTCGGAACGACGGGTCCGCGACGTGGCGTATCATCGCCGACCCGATCGATGGCACGCGAGGCATCATGTATCAGAAGCGGAGCGCGTGGATTCTCACCGGGGTGGCTCCGAATCGCGGGTCCGACACGACGCTCGACGACATTGTTCTGGCGCTGCAGACAGAAATTCCATTGGTGAAGCAGCATCTTTCAGATCAGTTGTGGGCGATCAAAGGTGAGGGAATCAGCGCCGAGCGATTCAATCGCTTGACGGGTGGGCGGGTCTCTTTCCGGCCGCGACCGTCTTCGGCAGAAACGATTGAGCATGGATTTGCGATGATCTCGCGATTCTTTCCGGGTGTGCGGACGGAACTGGCTGCCATTGACGAGGAGATCGTCATGGCGGCGCTGGGACCGCCACAGCCCGGGAAGGCGCATTGTTTCGAGGATCAGTACATCTCGACCGGCGGGCAACTCTATGAATTGATCATGGGACATGACCGGTTTGTTGCGGATCTTCGTCCATTGATGGGCGGAATCGGCCTGTGCTGCCATCCCTATGATTTGTGCACGGAGTTGATTGCCCGCGAGTCGGGAGTGATTGTCGCCGATCCGCGTGGCGGCCCGTTGCGCGCTCCGCTGACGCGTGGATGCGGACGTCGCATGGGCGGGGTATGCGAATGAGCAGATCCGGCGACAGATTGAGCCGTTGTTGCAGGCAGCATTGCGGAGGCGTGGATTGTAGGCGCGGTCTATGACCGCGCATACAAATGCTTGAAGAATTCAAAAATAAGGTCCACCGCAGCGGATTGTTCGATCGCTCCGCACCAATAACGATTGCCCGTGCCCCCGGCCGGCTCGACGTGATGGGTGGAATCGCGGACTACTCTGGCTCACTGGTCCTCCAATGGCCGATTGCGGAAGCCACGTTTGCGGCAGTGCAACGCACGAACGATTCAACAATTCAGATCGTCAGCGAGGGGACGCCCTTGCGGACGTACACTCTAACGCTTGAGGAAATCGCGACGGGCTATGACGAGGCGCGCTCCTCGTTCTGCCGTCGCGAAGATACCCGATGGGTATCATACGTTGCCGGCATCTTCATCGTGCTGCGCCTGGAGCGCTCCGTGTCTTTTTCCCAGGGCGCTAAAATCCTCATTGCATCGGACGTTCCGGAGTCAAAAGGTGTGGCGTCATCTGCGGCACTGGAAGTCGCCCTGATGACGGCCGTATGTGGCGCATTCGACATCCGTGTCGAAGCGCATGAAATCGCACTTCTTTGTCAGAAGGCCGAGAACCTCGTAGCCGGCGCGCCTTGCGGTGTTATGGACCAGATGGCATCTGAATGCGGCCAGGCAAACTATCTGCTTGCGCTTCTTTGCCAGCCGGCCGAGTTGCAACCGCCCGTTCCGGTGCCGCCCGACATCCGGATTTGGGGAGTAGACTCGGGCGAACGTCACGCGGTGAGTGGCGCCGACTACTCATCGGTTCGCGCTGCCGCCTTCATGGGCCAGAGGATGATCGCGGCAGAGAAAATCGGTTGGGATAGCTATCTCGCGAATATTCCGGTTGCCGAATTCGAAACCGAGTGGATCCATCGTTTACCCAAAGAAATCTCTGGAGACTGAGTTCATCGCGCGGTTTTCTGGAATGAAGGACACGGTCACAACTGTGGACCCGTCGCGTGTATACAAGCTCCGTGAGGCGACGGCGCATCCCGTCTACGAACATGAGCGCGTGCAGGAGTTCCGCCGGCTGTTACTTGCGGCCTTCAGTGAAGAGCGCGGGCCGCGCCTCGGCGATTTAATGTATCAATCGCACCAGAGCTATTCCGCTTGCGGCCTCGGTTCACCGGGCACGGATTTGATTGTTACTCTCGTCAAAGGCGCCGGGCCGGCAAAGGGTTTGCATGGAGCGCGAATCACGGGCGGAGGTTCCGGCGGAACTGTTGCCGTAATCGGCAATGCGGATGCCGAACGGGCGATATTGGAAATCGTGAAAAATTACGCTGACATGACTGGCCATGCGCCGTATCTTTTCTCTGGATCGTCCGCCGGCGCTGCGCAATACGGTTGCGTGCAGGTGTGATCACCAAGGAGAACCGTCTGATGACTAAGTGTGGTGCTCTTGTGTTCTCGATTGCGATAGCTCTTTTTCCGGCGTGCAGTTCCACCCCGGCGGGCAAGGAAGCCAGGCGGCTGAAGCTCGCCTTTGTCACCAACAATTCCTCCGACTTCTGGACGATAGCCCGGCGGGGCGTGGAAAAAGCCGGATCAGAATTAGACGGTGTTTCGGCGGAGTTCAAAATTACATCAGATGGCTCGGCGGCCGAACAGAAGCGCATCATCGAGGATCTCATGACGAAGGGTGTAGACGGTGTCGCTATTTCACCCGTCGATCCGGAAAACCAGACGTCCTTGCTTAACGATGTTGCGAAAAAAGCCCTGGTCTTTACCCAGGACAGCGACGCTCCGAAAAGCGATCGTGCCTGCTATGTCGGCACCGATAACGTTGCAGCCGGGCGGCAGGCGGGCCAGTTGATAAAAGAGGCATTGCCGGACGGCGGCAAGATCATGTTGTTCGTGGGAATGCTCGATGCAAGGAACGCGCAGGATCGTATCCAAGGCATCAAAGAAGTTCTGCAGGATTCAAAGGTCCAGATCATCGACACGCGGACCGACGAGACCGACACCGTTCGCGCCAAAGCAAATGCGGCCGACACGCTGGTGAAATATCCGGACGTCAAAGCCCTCGTTGGGCTGTGGAGTTACAACGGTCCCGCCATTTTAAATGCGGTCAAGGACGCCAGAAAAATCGGGCAAGTCAAAATCGTTACGTTCGATGAAGCGGACGAAACACTGGCGGGCGTTGAGGACGGCGCGATCTACGGTACGGTGGTCCAGCAGCCTTTCGAATTTGGATATCAGGCCATCAAGCTGATGGCGCAAGCCCTCAAAGGCGACAAGTCGTTCATTCCGGCGAATAAGCAGATCATTATCCCGACCATGGTCATCAATAAGAGCAATGTCGAGGACTTTACCAGACGGATCAACGAACTCCGGGGCAGGCAATAAGATAAAGCCACGGATTGAACGGATTTAACGGATCAATCCGTGACTTATCTATTTCACGCTTAGAAGTCGAACCGCAGCTGAGCCGTCAAGTACCTCATTTGAGGGTTGGCGCCGGATCCCAGCAATCCCTTATCGGGGATCTGCCCGAAGATGACACCGGGCGAATTGATGGACTGTCCGGTTCTCGGTTGTTGATCGCCAGGGCCGGGATGGTTGAACACGTTCAGGGCATCGAGGCGGAACTGGAGCGATTTCGTTTCGTTAAGCTTGAAACGTTTGCTCAGGTTCGCATCGAACCGGTATTGACCGGGCGCGTTCAAGCCAAACGGCATGTTGCCGTGATGTCCCGGAAATGGATTCTGGAAGATGACGGGTCCTCTCGAGCCATCGGATCCTTCCGCAGCAATCGATTGCAGCGTACAGAATCCACTGTTGTTCAGAAGGTTGAAACCCATCTCGTCGGTGTGGTCGGTTACGCCGCCGGCGGCGCACTGTTGATCCGCAACCGTCAGGAATTTGTCCTTGCCGTAAAAGAACCCATGGTTTCCTGCCGGGTCCCAAACGACATGGCCTTTAGTGTTGGGACTGAATAACTGCGGTGCAACCAGATCCGCGCGGTTCTGACCGGCGTCCAGGTTCTGATTGCCGGTTGCATACAACGTGTGCGCGCCGACGACAGTTCTCGGGTTGCCGCTGGAGACGTTGAAGATGAAGCCGGTCTGCCAGTGTTCGAGGAGACGTCCCGCGAGTCCGGTGCTCTGGGGCAAAAGCAGCTTGCCAGGCCCGATCGGCAATTCGAACGTGCCATTTGTGCGGAAGTCATGGCGGACGTCCTGATAGGGCGGACCGTAATCGGCATTCCGGTTCAGCGGATCGGTCCAGCCCTGAGGCACGAGGCCCAGGGTTCTGGCGAAGATGTATGTGCTCTGGAAGCTGAGTCCGGCGGTCGGGCGCACCGTTATCTGCGCCTGCATCGAATGGTAATTGGCTTTGCCGTATCCGCCGACATAGTTGGCAGTGGCTAGTTGTGGATTGGCGCTGATGTAGTTTTCAGGGAAGCACCGGAGAGGAGATGAAATACCGGGGCCTATGGTTGTTTGACCTGCCGCCATCCGGTCGCAGCCGTTTCGTAAGACTCTGCCGTTGACGCCATTCAGCCCTGCCGGCAGCGGTTCCAACCCGGCCGGAACGAGCGTCAGCGAGCTATTTAATGTTGTAGCGATGTTTTGATAGTTGCCGGTCGCCAGGTCGCTCGAGAAGTTCGTGCTTCTCCGCATTTGCGCGGATCCGTGCTGGACGATCCCGTTGACAACGGTTCCCACGGGGCCGTATGCGGTTGTGAGTCCAGGCAGAGTCAAGCCGGCGAACATCTGATCGAACAATGGTGCTGTCCCGCCGGCGCGCGTGGTCTCCAATGCGTCGAATAGTTCTTTGTTGTAGTAGACGTTGGGAAGGTTCACGTTGAGCGTTGCTGCCCCGGAAGTGGTATCGGCTCTTCTTCTCCCGAGGGTTCCGTCGTACTTGAGATCCACCGTGACGCTTCTCGAAACCTGCCGCGTGATCGAGAACGCCAGTGTTTCGGTGTAAGGAGTCTTGAAATTCGGGTCGTACGCGGTCACGGTCTGCGTTCTGTCGTAAATCGGCAGGGCTGCTCCCGGCTTGGTCAAAGGCGTTACGGGGGTGATCGCCGGCAGATCGCTGAGCTGGAGCGCGCGGTTGGTGATCAGATTGGGAAAGTTTGCCAACGCAAGGGTTGGCGCGGTGGCCGCGCCTGGCACATTCCCGATCAAGTTTTCGATGGCGGTCGAAAAGCGCGAACCAATGCCATAGGTCATCCCGAAACCAGCGCGGATCGTGGTTTTTTCCGGCTCCGAACCATGGCAGCTGCCAGGCGAGTCCGATCGCCGGCGCGATATTGTGCCAGTCATTCCGGACAACCTGCTGGTCCGGATGATCGGATCCAGGTCCCACATACTGCAGGGCCGTCAGCAGAGATGGGTCGCAACTGGGCGCGGGCAGCAACGGATTCTGTGCGGCGCCCTGGTTTGTGCACTGCAGCGCATTACTCGTGCTGGCGTTAGGCCCATAACCGCTCAGATAGACGTTACCTGGAGCCAGGAGCCAGTTATTGAACGGATTTGAAGTCGCGCTCGGCCGGTTGACACCAAACAACCCGCTGCCTTGTCCGACGATCGAAGCGGTATAGCCTCCGCGAAGGTAGGGCGCTCCATAGAACTCATAGCGGACGCCGAGATTAAAAGTCAGAGCGGGTGTCGCTTTCCAGTCGTCCTTGAAGAATGCGGACCACTCGTTGTAGACCTGGTCGCGGGTTCTTCTCAACTGTGTGGTGTAGTCCTGCCACGTCCCACTCTTGGAGTCCGCAAGGCTGGAGATCCAGTACGGAGTGCTGGCCGTATTGACCGATCCTGCCAGCAAATAGAGCATATTCGCTGCATTCGTACGGTTATTCGCCAACTCATTCGGCAAACCGCCCAGCGCGTTGGCCAGAGGTGAAGGGTTGCCGCCTGCGCCCCCCGACGCGGTCGGAACGACTCCGGTGCCGACATTCCAGCCGGAAGAACGGGCAAAGCGAAGATCGATGCCTGTTCGGAATGCGTGTTTGCCTTTGGTGTAACTGACCGTATCGGCATAGTCGTAGAGCGGCGCGTTCTGTCCGGTGTACGTTGCCGCATTGTTGATCAAGGAATTCCCGAATGAGAAATTGCCCGCGCCCGGCGTGAACGCCACCGGATAGGTGGCGCCCGTGGCGCTCTTTCCGCCTTGCAGCAGGTAGGCGCCGGCATCTTTGTTCAGCAGCCAGGGTGGATTGACTTCATAGTACTGAATACTGAGACCGTAACGGGCCTCATTGACGAGAGCCGGTGAGAGTGTTGACGTGAAGCTCACGGTCAGCACTTGCGGGTGCCGCAGAGAATTACCTAGAAAGCCGCCAGGCCAGTTGGGCGGATTCTCATCGTTCGAGTCGTGTTGCAGTGTCCAACTCCCGCTGAGCCGGTGCTTCGCATTCAAGTTGTGGTCGATTTTTAGATTGATCTGTTTCCGGTTGATGGTATCCGGCGCCGTCCCGCCCTGGCCTGCGGCGCCGGATGTGCCGTTGAGCCGTTGCGTCCAGCGGAAAGCCGCAACGTTCAATCCGTCTACGGTCGTGCCTCCGATGGCGGTATTCCCCTGGTAGAAATAGTTGGCATGGGGCATGACTGCCAGCAGTTTAGCCACATATCCAGTCGGATCGACTCTGGTGCGCAGTCCATCCCAGGCCGCACCCGACATCGCGACGCCACCCGGGCAATCCGCTTGCGTGAACGGACTGCCGTCAACTTTGATGTTTCCGAACACGCTGAAGCACCTCAGGCTTCCGGTATACGCCGTGCCGTCCGGATTTCGCGGCGCGGTGGAACCACCACCCAGCAGGGGATTGCCGGCTGTATCCACCACCGCGATGGTGGCGGTGGCGGCAACGGCTGGAAACGTGGGAGGCAACTGATGCGCGTCAGCATTATTCCAGTTATCGAAGTACCGGAAAATGCCTTGCCGCGCTGCGTCGGTCAGAACAGGCGTCGTCACCGTCTGCTTGGTGACGCTCATGTTCTGGTCCCACACGGTATAGAAGAACGTCTTGCTCTTCACGATGGGACCGCCATAGCTCAGGGTGTACTGGTTCGTGTTTCTCCAGTTGAGCGGCGTGGGATTCCATTTGCCTGTGAGCGAATCTTTCTGCTCGTTGTTGCTCCAGGTATTGCCGGTGAACTTCGTATTGCGATTGTTGTATACCGCGCTTCCACGAAACTGGTTCGTTCCCGACCTCGTCAGCACCTGGATTTGTCCGTTCCCGCGGCCATACTCCGCATCGACAGGCGCCAGGATGATACGGACCTCACCCACCGTATCCGGATTCATCGTAGTCGTAGCGGAAAGTACACCGGTTCGGGTATCCGTGACGGTCAGACCATCTCTCGTCGTATTGATCGTATTGTTCGGAATGCCGCCCAAAGCATTGAATTGATCGCCGAACGGATCGACTCTCATTCCGGGCATAATGCGGACGAGATCCAGAATATCTCCACGGACCATGGGAAGGTCTTGCACCTTCTTTTGATCGATGGCAACGCCGATAGAGGAATTCGTTGCCGTCAACAGAGCCTGGGCGTCGACGGAGACCTCGACCGTCTGCGCCACCGAAGAGACAGTCAATTTGAAGTTGAAGCGAAGCTGATCGGATTGTCCGAGCGCCACGTTTTGAAATGTCTGACCTTGAAAACCGGGCAGGTCCGCCGTCAGCTTGTACGTACCGGGCGGAAGACTGGCGAAGTTGTACGCCCCCGTTTCGTTGCTCACCACGGTCGTCATCACGGCTGTTTCCGTGTTCGTTGCCGTGACAGACACGCCAGGTATCAAAGCCCCGGTCGCGTCGCTGACCGTTCCGCTGATTCTCGATTGCGAAAATGCATTCGTTGCGGCCAAAAGGAAACAAAAAAGCCCGACCGTTACAAAAACTCTCTTCATGCTGCCTCCCCCACCAGGTGAGCCGAAAAAGTTAAACGTTAGGTTGTCAGGACCGAATTCTGTGACTCTGTAATATTCTGAATTGTCTGGTTTGTCAATACGCGGAGAGAAAAGGAAGGAACCAGGAACACAGGAAGCACAAGAGGCACAGGAAACGAACGGCGTTCGTTTCTTGTGCCTGTTGTGCCTTTTGTGTTCCTGTCTCCTATTGCGGAAGTGCGAAGCAGTAGATCGCGTCGCCTGACGCTATGGCGACGAATTGCCTGCCGCCCACAGCAAAGCTCATCGGTGAGGCGGACATGTTAGCGCCTGTCTGATAGCGCCACAAAAATTTACCGGTTTTCGCATCAAGCGCGATGAGATTGCCATCGCGGGATGCGGCAAACAGGACGCCGCCGCCTGTCGCCAGCACGCCGTTGTTGAGCGACGACTGAAACAGTTTGAAATCCCACACTGTCTTGCCGGTCTCGGGATCAAGTGCTTTGACGCCTGCTGAGGCAGGAGGATCGTTCGGCCGAGGCGCCGCTGCGGTAGCGCCTCGGCCACGGCCGATATATTGGCGGCCGGGCTCGTACGGAGCGGGCGCGCTGACCGCTTGCTGACCGCTTTCTGCATATTCGAGGTATAGCCAGCCGGTCAGAGGGCTGTATGAGGGTGCCTGGAAATTGGTGCCTCCGCCGAATGACGGATAGACCAGGAAGCTGCCTTCCGGGCTGGAGTTGTATCCAGGAACCTGAATTGGCCTGCCGTTCGTGTCGAGGCCGCTGTTCCAGTTCTGATATACGAATGGGGTACCGGACAGAAATTTTCCGGTTGTACGATCGAGGACATAAAACATCGCATTGCGATCGGCGTGAAGCAGCAGCTTGCGTTGCTGGCCATGCCACATACGATCGACGAGGATCACGTCCTGAACGGAATCCCAGTCGTGACCATCGTTCGGAGTGAATTGAAAATGCCATTTGCGCTGGCCGGTATCGGGATCCAGGGCGACGACGGAATCGGTGAACAGATTGTCTCCGCTGCCGCGAAGCGAGCGGTCGATCTGCGCTCCAGGGTTTCCGACCGTCCAGTACAGGGTGTTGAGGGCGGCATCATACGATCCGGTAAGCCACATCGGACCTGCGCCGGTCTTCCAGCTGTCTCCCGCCCAGCTGTCGTTGCCGAATTCACCGGGAGCTGGGATCGAATTCCATCGCCATAGCCGCTTTCCGGTCGCGGCGTCATACGCGTCCAGAAAGCCACGCGCGCCGAACTCGCCTCCGCTGACACCGACGATAACTTTGTCTTTGACGATCAGCGGAGAACTCGTGATGCTGTAGCCGAGCAGGGAGTCCGCCACCTGGCTTTCCCATAAAAGCGAACCGGTGCGGGCGTCGATGGCGACCAGCGCCGCATCGAGCGTCCCGACGAACAGGCGATTGCCGAGCACGGCAACACCGCGATTGAATGGATTAATCTCATTCGGGTTGCGTACCTTCCGCTCTCGCGTAAAGCGCCAGATCTGCCGTCCGGTTGTTGCATCGAGCGCTACAACCGTTCCCGGCTGACCGCTGGTGTACATGATGCCGTCAATGACCAGCGGTTCGGTTTCGAGGTTCGAAGTGCCGGGAAGCTGGATCGACCACTGTGCCTGCAGGCTGGACACATTGGTCGTCGTGATCTGTTTCAGCGCGGAATAATGCGTACCTTGATAATTGCCCCAATAGTGCATCCAGTTCTGGGGTTCGTTATCCGAGTCGCGGAGACGCTCATAAGTGACACCGCCGGGAATTGCCGCTCCGGCGGTTTTCGTCATGTCCCTTTCCTTGAGACTGCTGAGATAGCCGACAAGCGTCTGTAATTCCTGAGCAGTGAGGCGCGACGCATAATCGGAGGGCATCAGCGAGCGGTTTTCGTAGCGAAGCTCGCTGAGGTTCGCCTTCTCGAGCAGGTGCAGTTGCCCGGATGCATCCACGATCTGAATGGTGAATGTGTCTTCGTTTCGTCGAACCCCGCGAATTTCGCCGCCATTTTTCGGCTTCGCAATGACTGTCGATGGACCACGGCCCGGAACGGCCGATCCCGAGTCGTTCGGGTTAAGGATCTTCGCTCGCAACGCTTCTGCCGGGCGGGTGCCGGCCGCCGACAGATCGGGCCCGGTGACGCCGCCCCGCCCATTGATTTCATGACAGCCGCCACAACCCGCTTTACCGAAGAACAAGGATTCTCCGGCCGCGATGCCGGAAGAACTGTTCGCCGGTTGTTGGGCGGCCGGAAGCGCCGCTGCCATCGATAATGCAGCAACAATCAAGACAAGCTTTAGTTTTGTATTCATCGGATCGCCGGTAGTGTACATGAGATGTAAGGGAGAGAATTAGCCACAAAAAGGCATAGCGCGCCTACGTGCTGGATTCTCTGGCCAGCCCAATATATCGACTCTCCCATCTTAAACGTCCTGCCCGGAATCAACTTGGTCGTTTTCTTCAAACAACCGGTTAAAAAATTAAAACCTACAGCCTTGTTCGCGGCCGCCATTGCCGTCCCCTCTCTCGCCCGCTCTTTATGTAAAACCGGCGGCCGAGGAGAAACCGGAAATGAAAATTGAAGATTTTGTGAGGCAAATTGCATCCTTTTTAAACCCAACAAGTTACGTTGGGAAAGAGTTTTTCGCGCAGATATGTTGAAGGCTGGTAATCAGGGAGCGGCTTTGCTGATCAGGGAACGACTTTGCTGATCAGGGAACGACTTTGCTGATCAGGGAGCGGCTTTGCTGATCAGGGAGCGACTTTGCCGATCAGGGAACGGCTTTGCTGATCAGGGAACGGCTTTGCCGATCAGGGAGTGACTTTGCTGATCAGGGAACGGCTTTGCTGATCAGGGAACGACTTTGCTGATCAGGGAACGACTTTGCTGATCAGGGAGCGACTTTGCTGATCAGGGAGCGACTTTGCTGATCAGGGAATGACTTTGCTGATCAGGGAGCGACTTTGCTGATCAGGGAGCGGCTTTGCTGATCAGGGAGCGACTTTGCTAATTAGGGAGCGGACTTTGCTGATCAGGGAATGACTTTGCTGATCAGGGAGCGACTTTGCTAATCAGGGAACGGCTTTGCTGATTAGGGACCAACTTTGGAAATTAGGTAATGACTTTGGCAATCAGCGATCGATTTTCGAAATCAGCAAACGACTTCGTTCTGACCGGCAAACTGGTTTGTAAACAACCAGGCAGGCTTTTAGCCCGCCTGCAAACACCAAAACAAATTCCTGTTTGAATTGAACGCTAAAAGCCCGTGCCGTGCTGGATTCTTCTGGTCAGCCCAAAATATTGACTCTCCCGTCTCGCACATGGGGGAAGTCCCGCCTGAGTCAGGCGGGGATCCTTCGCGCAGCGAAGGTGGGGCGGTCTGTTCAAAGTTCGCGCGCTGCGCGCTCCATATGAATTTCCGCGAAGCGATCCTTGTTCTAATCGGTGCGCTACGCGAATATTCACAAGGAACGCGCTGGGCGCGAACTTTGAACAGATATTTAGGCTTCGCCCTGTCGGGCTCCGCCCCGCCCCGGCCCTCGCTACGCTCCCTCACAACATTTGCGTGTCAACTACTGCGAGTCTTATGTTTCGGTCGCGGCGTAGCCGCGCTAAGCTTTTTGTGGCTGATCCGCTTCCGCAGTTTGCCGCCATGCCCGCTATTTCTTAATGTAACGTTCGAGCATCTGGCGACGGACAACAGCTCCGTACACGTTTCCTTTGTCGTCGACGCCGACGCCCTCTGCGCCGGAGTGGTCGGCGACGGTAGATTCCGAGTCCTCGATGAAAGCAGTCACGCGGCCGTCTCGAGCACTGCCGATGCGAATACCCTTCTTGATTCCTGAAAGCTCATGCGCGCCGGTATCGGGGCCCGATTCGGAATCCGTGACGTAGATCGTGTCGTCTTTCGTAATGGAAATACCGCTGGGGCGGCCGAACTGGTGCCAGATGTCGAGAAGCTTTCCATCCTGATCAAAGATCTGAATCCGGTTATTTTCGCGATCTCCTACGAACAGCCGGCCGCGGGAGTCCATGGCGATCGTGTGGGGTTCACTGAATTCACCCGGACCCGATCCCTTCCGACCCCATTCCTTCAGGAATTTTCCGTTCTTGTCGAATTTGACGACCCTGTTGTTTTTGCCGTTGCGGTGACTGTCCGTCACGAAGATGTTGCCATTCGGTGCGACGACGACATCCGTCGGTTGATCGAAGAGATCCGGGCCGGAACCGGATACGCCGGCTTTGCCGAGCGTCATCAGCACCTTTCCGTCGGTACTGAACTTGAACACCTGATGCCCCTTGCCGCCTTCACCGCGTGCATCCGTCACCCAGAGATTGCCGTCGCGATCTACGGTTGCGCCATGCGGGAAGATAAACATTCCCTCACCCCAGCTCTTCAGCAGCTTGCCGCTGGCGCTGTACTTCAGAATCGGCGCTTCGCTGCGTCCGGCGCACGAGTTGGCAAAACAGCGATGAATCACGTAGATGCTGCCGTCCGGCGAGGGTTCGACCGCAGTCACGGCGGCCCACTTCACGCCTTGAGGCAGTTCACCCCAATCGCGTGTGGTGCGATAGGGTTGCGGAAGATCGTTTCGCGGCGTGTCTTTCTGCTGGCCATGCACGACGCCCGACAAACACGCCGCCACTACAAAGGTCGCAATCCATGAATGGCTTCTCATTTTCAATGTTGCCTCAAACGGAAATACACGAGTTCTCCGAAGGCTTTTGTACGTTATCCATCGATCTCATTATAGAAGATATTACGAGCCAACGATTCTGCAGAACGCAGTGTCTATGCGGACATGAGAACAACAACTTTCTTCGTTTACGCCTTGGTCGTTTTGACGGGATCTTTGGTTGTTCATGGGCAAGCCCGTCGAACGAATCGATCCACAAATGTTAGTGTCAATCGCGACAGTCCAGTAACGGAGTGCCGCGCTATTCAAGTCTCATACGATCGGCAGGCCGCCATTACAGAAGAAAGCGAGATGTCGCTGCCGGCTTCGCAGGTACCAACCCTGAAGACGCAAATGGGAAACGGCGGCGTTTATATTAATGGTTGGGACCGGAACGAATATTCCGTCAGGACGTGTAAGGCCGTGCCGGACGAACCCAACGCGACGGCGACCCTCCGGGAAATCAATACGACGACCAACGGCAGCGGACTGCTTACCGTCAACGGTCCTGATGACAAGGAATGGACCGTGAACCTGATCGTCATGGCGCCACGCCTGTCGCACCTCGATATCGAGACGCGAAATGGTCCGCTGCAGTTGAGGGAACTTGCCGGTGTCATTCGTCTCACTGCGACGAACGGTCCAATTGGCCTGCAAAACATTGGCGGTGTTGTGGAAGCGACGACAACCAACGGACCGATTTCACTAAAGGGCGCCAGTGGTGATCAGCGGGTTACGGCGGTAAATGGTCCGGTGAGTATCGAGTTATCCGGCAACCGCTGGGACGGTCCCGGATTGCAGGTTTCAACCCGGAACGGCCCGCTCTCTGTCGGGATCCCCGATGGGTACAGCTCTGGAATTGCCGTGCAGACTTCGGATAGATCTCCCGTCAATTGCAAAGCATCCGTCTGTGCCGGCGCGACCAGGACCCTGAATTCGCCGAGCACGATTCGTATCGGCAGCGGAGAGCCGGTCGTTCGGCTGTCCACAGCAAACGGTCCTCTATCGATTCAGTCGGCGAAGAACTAAGCATGGTGAATAAGCATTCAATCCAAGGCTCATTCACGTTGTAAAATAGCGGCGGCATGAATCGCCGCGCAGCTCTCAAACTTGGCGCAACTCTGGGTGTCGCTGGTGGGGCCGGCCTCTACGGTGGATACCGGCTCTTCCTGCCGGCGCCGAGTCGAAACATCGAGCCGGTCGATACGCTTGCGCAGCATCTATACACCAGTCTTGATGACATCCAGCGCGGCGAGACGTGCGTCACCTACGATCATCCGCTCAGGCAATACCACAACCGCGGAGTCTGGGGCGGAGGCCGTTCGATACTTTTTGGTTTCAACCACCGGCAGCGCCAGATTTTGACGGATCTCCTCTATGCGGGTCTTTCAGCCGAAGGGCAGACACGCGTACCTGAGGAGTCCTTGACCCGCTTCACAGGCGTCGGGTCGATGCGCGTCCTTATCTGCGGCGATCCCACCGCAGGTCCGTATCAAGTCATTTTTACCGGCGTGCACATCAACCTTCGCGTCGGCGGAAAAAGCCGCGAAGGAGCTGCGTTTGGCGGCCCTCAGGTGTACGGCGATCAGCGAGGGAACGAGCGTGTTGGATTGCCTGGTAATTTGTATCGCGCGCAATTTGTCATGGCGCAGCGGCTCCTTCACAATCTCGATGACGGAAGGAGAAGGCAAGCTCTGATAGACGAGGCGCCAGTCCAGACACAGATCGAACTTCAGGGCAGGAGCGGTTCTTTCCGGGGAATTCCCATTGTCGAGTTGACGCCGGACAGCAAGGTCATCGCACACGAACTGGTCGAACATATCCTTTCGACATATCCGGCCCGGGATGTTGCATATGCTCGCGAGTGTCTCGAGGCAAACGGTGGAATCGACCGTCTCTTCCTCAGTTACTACCAGCATGGCGACGACGGCGAAATCCCGGAAGCCCAGGTGTTTCGACTGGAAGGCCCTTCGGCCGTTTTTTATTTTCGTGGCTATCCGCACGTGCACGCTTTTCTGAATGTCGCGATGGATGGGGATGCGCCGCTGTCTGTTGGAGAAGCTCTGGGTACTAACCCGACGTGGCTCGATCGCGCCGGAGTGAAGAAGCTTTTCGAGGCTGCCCTGGGGACTCAAACAGGTGCCGATCTCGCTTACTACCCCGAAGGCAGCGTTGCCGGCCGTCTGCGGCCGGGTGCCATCCGCGCTGGTGATATTTACACTCTCGAGAGTTGGCAGGAAGCGGTGGAAGTCGTTCAGGTTCGCGGATCTCGTCTCAGCGTGGCGCTTCAAGACGCGCTTCGCAACCGGCAGGCTGCAATACAACCTGATAAAATGTATACCGTTGCGACGACCGCCTATGTGGCGAGTGATCGCGCGGAGAAGTTAGGCCGCATCGAAAACCGTCGCACGGGGCCTATGCTTCGTGATTTGACGGTCGCCTATCTACGTGCGAACGGGTTCCCGCAGCAGGTGTAACAGACCGGAAGACATGCAACAACCCAAAGCCGTACTTTTTGATCTCTTTCACACACTGGTCTGTGTGCCGCCACCCTCGATGACAGGAGATCGTTCAGTTCCCGAAATACTCGGCATCTCCGCCGACGAATGGCAACGGCTGTACTATGACGAGGACGTGATGGGCCGCTGCCTTGGGCGCGTGCGTGACAGCGTGGAGGCGATGCGGCTGGTGACACATGCGATCGACTCGAGCGTTGAACAAGCACGCATTCTGGAGGCGGTGGAAAGCCGCCGCCGCCGCTTCGAGCTCGGCCTCGTCGCAGTCGAAGACTCGATTTTGTCGGCACTCGACACGCTTCGTGCGGCAGGAATTCGTACGGCAATCGTTTCGGATGCTGGAGCGGACGATGTCGAAAGCTGGCCGCGGTCTCCGATTGGCCCACGCATCGACGCGACCATTTTTTCGTATGAGGTCGGATACCGGAAGCCCGACCGGCGAATCTATCTTCACGCACTCGCTGCTTTGGGTGTTTCGCCGGCTGATGCGATTTTTGTCGGAGACGGCGGTAGCGACGAACACACCGGCGCGCGCGCGGTCGGGATGCGCACAGTGCTGGTTACCCGTCTATTTGGACAATGGTGGCCGGATAAGATCGAGGCGCGGCGCGGCCTCGCGGATTTCGAATTTGCGGACGTTCCAGCCTTCGTCGATGCGCTGGGCCTGACTTCCCCTGTAGGCGCGGTCTATGACCATACGTGTCCAAGACAGAATGGACGGGAAGCTGCAAAGTAGCGCCTTGTGAAGGTTTGAATGTAGTGGATGCGCCGTAAACCTGGTTAGGCTGTAGCGCTGGTGGACCAGTCCCCGCCTTACTAAGGCGGGGACTGTGGCCACCATCGCTAGATCGGTTTCTATCTTGGACAGCTCTGGTCATAGATCGCGTCTACAGTTAATTAGGCGAGTAGGCCATTCCCTGCTGCAGGGTTTGTTCGCTGACCAGAAAACTCAGGCGGAGCTTTTCCTTGTCCAGTTCACTTTCGAGAATCGCATCAAACTGCTGGCCGCTGAGCCCTCCCACGACCTTCCATTCGCGATTCGTGAACAGCACGCCTTCGTAGCCATTTCCCGACACGTCGGTACGTTCTTCGCCGTTGAGGTAAAGCAGTGTTGCCTTGGTGACCAGGTCCAGTTTGTCCTCATTGCTCAAAAGGGAATTGCCCATCAGGAATGTAAATCCCCAACGTTCGCCGTTCATGAGACATAAGGTACCACGTCGATGTCACTGCCCGTCCCGCAAAGCAAAAGTGAAAAGCGAATGGCCGGCGGCGACAGTGACGTATTGCTTTCCTTCGACCTGAAAGGTGATCGGGCCTGCGACCTGAAGTAACCTTCCCGTCCGCCCGCAAAAAGCAGATCGGTTGCGGTTGTCAATATTCCGCTATCTATTACGTCCGTCATAGCGAACTTCCATTTCTTCTCAAGACGGCGGCCGCAGCAGCGACGGGCCAGTTCGAGCCCTTCAAAACATCGTCGATTTTCGATGGCACCGGCCACAAAACCGGAATGGCTCGGCGAAGAACCTCAGCATGTTCAACAGCTGATGCCGAGCGCTTGACAATATCCCGAAGCGAGCAGTAGCTTTGACTACTGAGTAAGACAACGGAGAAAAAATGGCTTCTGGGCGGCATGCTCTCACTCGTGAGACATTGGGACAGTTTGAACAGTTGATCCTGACGGCGATCAAAACGATCGGGAAGGACGCTTATGGTGTTCCCATCTACGAAAGGGTTTGTGAGCTTTCTGAAAAACGGATTAACTTCGGCTCACTCTACGTAACTCTCGACCGTCTTGAAAAAAAGCGGCTGGTGTCTTCGCGATACTCCGACCCCAAGAAGGAGCCGCGAGGAAAATCGAAACGCTTCTATCAACTCAGGGCCGACGGCGACCGTCTGTTGCAGGAGTCCGTAGCCACCTCGCTTCGGGTGGCTGACGCGCTCAGCGGCGAGTGGGGCTTTATCAAGAAGTGGAAGCCGTCGCCGCAGAAGGGAAGAAAGCTTTAAGCGGCATGTAGCCGCGGGCTTTACGCCCGCGTTCAAATACAAACAGAGAATTTGTTTTGGTGTTTGAACGCGGGCATAAAGCCCTCGCCTACGTGCCCAATCCTCAATGCGTCAACGCATAGATAATTGAATTCATCCCCAGCCGGTAAGCATAGCTGGTGAATTTCGATGGATAATCCGGATCATCCATCCATTCCCAGGCATCTCCAAGATCGGAATTGTAGGTGATGAAGACCATCAGGCGGCCGGTGTCATCGACAACTCCCCGCACCCGAGGCTCTGTATCATCTGATTGTTCCCAGGTAGGTGTGCGGCCACCGGAATAGGTGTACCGGCGTCCGAACCCGTCATTTGGCGGCTGCAGAATCTGGTCGATATCAAAGAAGGTGTGAAACACTTCGTGAGTCAACGGCAAGTCGACGATTTGCCGGTCCGGAAAGATTTTTTTGATCTGGCGTTCGAACTGGTCCCACTGACGTAATCCCCAGAAGTCATCCACGTGCCAGAAACCGCCGCGCAGAAGATATTCCCGCAAGCGGTCCGCCTCCGTCTGGGAAAGTTCCATCTGTCCCGGTTCGACAGCATATATATAAGGATAGTTGAATAACTCTGGATCCATGATCTCGATCGGGTGTGGTTTCATCGAGATGCGAGTATTGGTGAGGCGCTGGATCCCCCACATGTATTGATAATCGGCGTCCCATGTATCCGTCATCCAGGCGCCGTAGTAGCGCGCCAGGCGGTCACCCAGGCTATGGCCGTGTTCGAAATCGGTGCTTGGAACACCGATGCGGGGGCCTCTGCCGCGGTAGTCCGTATACATCACTCGGGTAAAAAAGAACTCCGGATTGGGATCTGCGTTGTTCGCGCCCGGTGGTCCATCGCTGAAGACTGGAAGCACAATCAGTATCAGGCACACCAGCACTACGGCGCGTACGGCCATTTTCCCTCCGGAAGTTGAAGGCTGATTCTACTTGGAAAGGGGATTACCCGCCAGCAATCACCATTTTTTCGCGGATCGTGTCCTCTTCGCTGAGGGGACGGTCCGGACGCATCGCGAACGCCAGAGCGGCGCCGAATAACATCAACACCATCGAACCTACAAATGGCCAAGTCCAGTGGCCGGTTTTATCGACGACATAGCCAAACACAACGGGTGAAACGATTGCAGCAAAAGCTGAACCGGTATTCATCATTCCGCTCGCCGTGCCCGCGTATTTCGGGGCGATATCCATGGGAATGGCCCACATCGGTCCTATCGTAAATTCAGCGAAGAAGAAACCGGCACTGAGCGAGATAGCGACCAGCGTCAGATTATGAGTGAATAGAATCGGAACCATGGAGGCGCAGCAAAGCACCATCATTAGAGCGACCAGGTTGCGGCGAGCGATGTTCAGGCTCTTCGTTTTGCGGAACAAATGGTCGCTTGTTATCCCGCCCAACGTGTCCCCGACAAAACCGGCAAAGAAGACACCGGATGCGAACAATGCGGATTTCTGCAGGTCCAGATGAAACTCGTTTTTGAAAAATCGGGGTATGCCGCTCTGGAACAGCCACAGCGTCCAGGCATAGCAGAAGTAAACGGCAGTGACCGGCATCATACGGAACGACAGTCGCTTCCACGGTAAATTCGTTTCTCGTCGTTTGGAGGACGCGGGCGGAAGCAGCGCGATTTCCTCTGTGGTAATCGCGCCGTGCCGGGCGGGATCATCTCTGAAGTAGAGAGCCCAGACCAGCGCCCAGCCCAGACTGACGATGCCAACGGCAATGAACGATATGCGCCAGGAAAATTGAATGATCAGGAGAGCGACCAGCGGGGGGGTGATCGCGCTGCCAAGCCTCGAAAAGGCGTGGGTGATCCCTTGCGCATAACCTCGTTTTGATGCCGGCACCCATTGGCTCATCGCTCGGGTCGCCGTCGGAAATGTCGCGCCTTCTCCAAATCCCAGAATGAGACGCGATATCCCGATCATCAGGAGACCGTGCACGAGACCTGTCATAATCGTCGCGCAGGCCCAAATCACGCCGCAGAGGGTCAGCGCGCGCCGTGGTCCGAACTTGTCCGCGACCCATCCGCCGCTGATCTGGAAAAACAAATAAGGCCAGGCGAACAACGCGAAAACATTGCTGGCCTGCGTCTCCGTTAACGGGATTTCCTTACGGAATTGGTCCGATGCTACGGTCGTGTTGATGTTCACCCTGTCCAGATAGGTCAGGAAATACATCAGGCAGAGCAGACCAAGAACGATATTGGTCGCGCGGAATACTTTTGCTGGCATGGGCCGTAATAATGTCCCTGTTTCGGGCAGTAATCAAGGGGGGAGGGCCGGCAGGGCCAAGTTTTCCATTGACCTCTTTCCAACCGTTCCGGTAGACAGAATAACCCTGGAGGTCCCATTGTTTCGTACCGTTGCTGCTTTCCTATTTTTATTGTTTACTGCTGCTTGCTCCCCATCATCGCCGATCAACGCGAAGGCCATGCAGAACCCTGTTCCTTCTACGGAGAAATCCATCAATTCAGGCCACAAAATGTATGACAAATACTGCGCCGATTGCCACGGTCTGACCGGCAACGGCATCAGCGAGAAGGCCCAGAAGCTCGCCGAGGCCGGAGAGGCCAAGCCGTCCGATTTAACGGATGACAAATGGGATCATGGATCTACGGACGGCGAGATCTTCGTTAACATCCGGGACGGCGTCGGCGTGAATGGCGCTATGAAAGGTCTTAACGGCCGGCCGGGCGTCAGTGATGAAGATATGTGGAATATGGTGAACTACATCCGCACACTCAAAAAAACAAAGGACTGAAAGAGGGACAGGTCACTTTTTTTGCGAGAAATGTAACGAAAGGTTACATTTCTCGCGCAGAAAGTGACCTGTCCCTCTTTTGCGATTATGCCGACGACAAATCGTTCGCTGCCGCCGGGCAGCATTTTCCCGGAACTTGTGTACGCCGATCTTCCCGCTGCGGTTGAGTGGCTCTGCAGCGTGTTTGGCTTTTCAGAACGGCTGCGGATTGGCGATCATCGTTCACAGCTTGTCTTTGGTGAAGCATCCGTTATCGCAATTGGCGATGGCGACGTCGATCACGGGCAAACCGGCCATTCCGTGATGCTGCGCGTGCCTGACGTGGATCAACATCACAGCCGTGTCCGCCAGAGCGGCGCGAAAATCCTGAGCGCCCCTGAAACTTACCCTTTTGGTGAGCGTCAGTACACCGCCGAAGACATCGGTGGCCACCGCTGGACCTTCACCCAGACCCTGGCTGATATTGCACCCGAGGACTGGGGCGGCCTGTCCGTTTCCCGCACTGATCATCGATCGGCGGTGATGAAAGTCCGGCTGGATCATCTTTCACTTCCAGTGGCTCAGTGTTTTCGATCGCGCGATTGGTACATGCGTCATCTCGGTCTGCAACTCGAATTCGAAATCGAGCAACACAAAACCGTGGCATTGAAAGATGAAGCCGACCTGACGATTTTCTTTTACGAGAAGTCCGGCGCTCACGGAACAGGTTCTTGCACTCTGACGTTCCAAGTGCCGGACGTTGAGGCGAAGTATCGAGAACTTTCTGCGAACGGCGTGGTTTTCGACAAATCCCCGCAAAAGCTTGCCTGGGGGTACGGCGCTGAACTTCGCGATCCCGACGGCTACCTGATTTACCTGTGGGATGAGAAATCGATGCGCGAAAAAGGTAATTAACGCATTAATTCAGAGGAAATACAGGACCCCTAAAAAAAATCAGCGTCTGTCCGCCGTTCAACTGGAAAGGGACCGTATTTCCAAACCCTATGGGCTTACCCGTGATGTCAAAGAATTGAGGAGTGAACAATGAACCGTTCGCTTGGGTCAGTGTTAAATTTCCGCTGACGCCCACCGATTGACAAACCGTCCAGGACCATATATTCTTTCATCCGGCTATACGGATGAAAGCTCCTGCTGTTGTCGACCACCTCACGGTTTTATCTGATGCGATCCGTGTCCGCATGCTTGCGGTTCTTGAAGGACGAGAGCTGACGGTTTCGGAATTGTGCGATGTCGTGCAGCTTCCGCAGTCTACCGTCAGCCGGCATCTTAAGACGTTATCTGACGGCGATTGGGTCAGTTCGAGGCCGGAAGGAACAAGCAGGCTTTATACCCTGTTACTGGATGATCTCGATCCATCGGCGAAGCGTTTGTGGCAGGTGGTGCGGGATCAAGTCTCGTCCTCGCCAACGGGTGCGCACGACGACAGGCGTCTGAAGCAGATACTGGCAAAGCGGCGGCACCAGTCTGAAGCCTTTTTCTCATCCGCCGCCGGGCAATGGGATCGTCTCCGTGAAGAGCTTTTTGGTCCGACCAGCCATTTGAGAGCGCTCGGAGCACTGCTGGATCCGGAAGCCGTTGTCGGCGATCTGGGTTGCGGAACGGGCACGATCAGTGAATGGCTGAGCTTGTTCTGCGACCGTATCATTGCTGTCGATTCGTCTAAGGAAATGCTGCAGGCAGCGAAGGAGAATCTGGCCGGACGCAAGCACGTTCAGCTTCGGCAGGGCTCGCTTGAAAAACTTCCAATCGAAAACGGTGAACTCGACGTCGCATTGATGATTCTCGTGCTTCATCATCTTCCGGAACCCCGGCGTGTTCTGGCCGAAGCGGCGCGCGCACTGAAGTCTGGAGGGCGGTTGCTGATTCTCGACATGCTGCCGCATGAGCATGAAGAATATCGGCAGACGATGGGGCACATCTGGATGGGGTTCAGCGAAAAGCAAATGACGGCGTGGCTGCACGGCGCCGGTTTTAAGGATGTCTCCTGGCGTGCTATGCCGCCGGAGTCGAAGGCAAAAGGACCTTCGCTATTCGTCGCGACCGCGCGGCGAAGCAAGTAGAGTATTGAGAACCGATCTGATATCAAAAATAAAGGAGCAATGAATGTCCGCTACCATCGAACGCACACACGCTTTTGACGAGGCTCGAAAGGCCGGTCGTGAACCTTTCAAAGTAAAAGATCTGTCGCTTGCGGAATTCGGGCGGAAAGAAATCCGTCTGGCCGAGCAGGAAATGCCTGGATTAATGGCGGTTCGCAACCGCTATGCTGCAAAGAAACCGCTCGCCGGAATGCAGATCATGGGCAGCCTGCATATGACCATCCAGACGGCAGTGCTCATCGAGACACTGGCAGAACTCGGCGCCGATGTCCGCTGGGTTTCATGCAACATCTTTTCGACGCAGGATCATGCTGCCGCGGCAGTCGTCGTCGGCCGTCCCGAAACCAGGGGTACGCCGGCCAATCCGCGCGGTATTCCCGTGTTTGCGTGGAAGGGAGAGAGTCTCGATGAATACTGGTGGTGCACTGTGGAAGCGCTTCGCTGGCCCGACAATTCCGGTCCGGTACAGATTGTGGACGATGGCGGCGATGCAACCCTCTTTATTCACAAAGCGCTGGAGTTTGAAACGGCGGGTAAGGTTCCTGCATTCAACCCTGCATCGGATCCGGAAGAGTGGGGCGTCATCCTGAGCACTATCGCCCGCGAATTAAAAGAACGTCCGGGCGTATGGTCCAAGATGGCAAAGGCCATCAAGGGAGTTTCCGAAGAAACGACCACCGGTGTGCACCGCCTTTACCAAATGGAACAGGCCGGTAAATTGCTGTTCCCTGCGATCAACGTCAACGATTCTGTTACGAAGAGCAAGTTTGACAACATCTATGGTTGCCGACATTCGTTGCCTGACGGATTGATGCGCGCCACCGACGTTATGCTCGGCGGCAAAGTTGCCGTGGTTCTTGGATTCGGCGAAGTCGGAAAGGGCTGCGCTCAGTCCCTCCGCGGACAAGGCTGCCGCGTCATCGTGACCGAAATCGATCCGATCTGCGCCCTGCAGGCTGCGATGGAAGGCTATGAAGTGAAGACGATCGATGACGTCGTGGCGACCGCCGATATCTTCATTACCACTACCGGCAACAAGGACGTGATCACGGTCGCCCATATGGCAAAGATGAAGGATAAAGCCATCGTCGGCAACATCGGGCACTTTGATAACGAAATCGACATGGCCGGGCTGAAAAAGGTGAAGGGAATCGAGAACATCAACATCAAGCCGCAATACGACGAATGGAAGTTCCCGGACAACCACAGCGTCATGATTCTCGCCGAAGGCCGTCTGCTGAACCTCGGCTGCGCCACCGGCCATCCGAGTTTCGTTATGTCGGCATCGTTCACCAATCAGGTTCTTGCCCAGCTTGACCTGAAAGAGAACGGAAGCACATACGAAAAGAAGGTGTACATGCTGCCCAAGAAGCTCGACGAAGAAGTTGCGCGCCTGCACCTCGATCATCTCGGTGTGAAGCTGACGAAGCTCACACCCGATCAGGCGAGCTACATCGGCGTGCCGGTGGAAGGACCGTATAAGGCTTCGCACTATCGCTACTAAGTAGTCGACAAGAAGACACAAAAGCACCAGGGCGTGGAACGACCGTGCCCTGGTGCTTTTGTGTCTTTTGTTTAACGGCTATCATTTCAACCGGAGGTGCTGGATGATTCTTCAGTCTTTGCTCGTCACCCTGGCCTTATTCGCCGCTCAAGTCGAGACCACGTTTACGGTGGAGTACAACGGCAGCAAATACGAATTTCACATCAGCGACCAGGACTTGCAGGCGACACCGGCATGGCTGCCGAACCAGGACAATCCTCCGCTTTCGGCGCGCCGCGCAATTGACATCGCAACAAACCAGCTCGCCAGTTTGTTGCCTGACGGCAAAGACTGGCGCCTGTTTGAAGTCACGCTTCGTTCAATCGACAACCGCTGGGTTTATCTCGTCCAGTTTCTCGAACCGTTGCGGGGCGCCGGCGGGCAACAATTATCGAGCGGGTTCGAAATCGTAGTGTTGATGAACGGCGTCGCCGTCATGCCGCATGTTTCCAAATGACAAATTCGGGGACGGTTGCCTAAATCACCTAAATTCGGAACGAATTTAGGTGATTTAGGCAACCGTCCCCGAATTTGTTTCTAGCCCCCGGTTGAGGTATCCTCCATTCAATTATCGAGGTCATCAGGAATGAAAACGATGCGAGTGACATTGTCAATCTGCGTTGTCTTGCTGTTGTTAACAGCGGCCAGCGCGCCACTTTGGGCACACCACGCGTTCGAAGCGGAATTCGACCAGAAGCGGCCGGTACACTTGAAAGGGAAGGTCACCGGGATGGAATGGATCAATCCTCACTCCTGGATCCACATCGACGTCGAAGGGCCAGATGGCAAAGTGACCAACTGGATGGTCGAGTGTGGCAGCCCGAACATCATGTTGCGCCGAGGCTTCACCAAGGATTCACTTCAGGTCGGGACTGAGTTGCAGGTCGAGGGATATCAAGCGAAGAATGGCTCGAATCGAGCCAATGGCAGCAGCGTTCTCTTCAAAGATGGTCGCAGACTGTTTGTCGGCGGATCGAATCCAGACATTCCTGCGGAGCAGAGACAATGACCAGAAAATATTTTGTCGCGGTTTTGACGTTTGCAATTGTTCTCCTCGCGCCCCTTGGTGCGATGGCCCAAGCCAAAAAAGCCTGGACGCCGCCGAAGACCCCATGGGGCGATCCGGATCTGCAGGGCCAGTGGCCGGCAACGGCAAATATTCCGATGCAGCGTCCTGCCA
Source organism: uncultured Acidobacteriota bacterium (assembly GCA_963738025.1). Lineage (GTDB taxonomy): Bacteria > Acidobacteriota > Terriglobia > 20CM-2-55-15 > 20CM-2-55-15 > 20CM-2-55-15. The sequence continues at coordinate 196,306 of CAVTWA010000012.1, forward strand.
GCTTCGGGACCAGAAACGTGTTGACGGATCAAGAACTCGCTCAGCGGCAGCTTCAGGCCGAGAGACAGAGTGAATCCGATACACAGGAATTTACGACAGGTAAAGAGAACGTCACGATCAATCCCCCTGGATATTGGGTCGAGCATGGCAAACCCAGCCTCCAGGCTTCCTTGGTTGTCGATCCGCCGGATGGCCGCATTCCATCGATGACCGAACAGGGCCGTAAATTTGTAGAGGCGATGCGCGAAGGTCGCGGTCCCGGCCAGCACTTTCCGGATAAAGTCGATTCGTGGCTGGACTTCGATATCTACAGCCGGTGTGTGACGCGCGGCATGCTGTCCAGCATGTTGCCGACGCTTTATAACTTTGGCAATCAGATCGTCCAGAGTCCAGGCTATGTCGTGATCCGGAGCGAGATGATTCACGAAGCGCGAGTCATCCCGTTGAACGGTTCCGCACATATCGGCTCCGGCATTCGAACTTACATGGGCGATTCCCGTGGGCACTGGGAAGGAAACACGCTGGTCGTCGAGACAACGAACTTCAATAACGAGACGGGCGTCGGCGGCGGGTTCTTCAGCCCGGCGGCGAAGGTAACGGAACGCTTTACCCGGATCGCGCAAGACGAAATGAGCTATGACGCGACCATTGATGATGCTCAAACCTGGACCAAGCCCTGGACGATCCATATGCCCTATAAGCTGGATCCCTCGTATAACATTTACGAGTATGCCTGCCACGAAGGCAACTACATGATGACGGATGCCTTGGAGGCCGCTCGCCAATTGGATAAGCAGGGGGGCAATACAAAGGTCGACCGGTTCGGTGGACCGGCCACCCCGCAACAGTAAACACAAAGGCACAAAGAACGTGCTTTTGTGCCTTTATCTCTACTCTTTCATCCGGTTGAGGACGTGATCGTTAATCCACTTCTCATCCCACCATTCCGTCGGATTAACCGGAATCCCCTGCAGAAACATGCCGAAATGCAGATGATCGCCGGCGGCCAGTCCTGTCGCGCCGCTTTTCCCTAACAGTTCCTGCTTCTTCACCACCTGGCCCGGCTTCACATTGATTTCACTCATGTGGCCGTATAGTGAAATCAGTCCCGCCCCGTGGTCGATCAATACGGCATTGCCGTAGATGCCCAGGTATTCGGCAACTACAACTTTGCCGTCGTTGCCCGCTTCGATGGGGTAGTGCTGAACCACGGAGAGATCGAATCCGACGTGGTCCTGTTGATCCACACGTTTTCCGTCGTGAACATATGTGCGGCGATCGGCGAAGAACGACTCCACCTTGGAATTGCTCAACTGCAGGAAGGCGCCGTGCCACAGGAACTCTCCGGGAGAACTCTTCGCCAGGTCCGCGATGTGGGCGTGAATCTGCCGCCGCAAATTGCTGTTGATCTCGACAAAGTTTTTGACGGGGTCGCCTTGATCTTTAACCGACGGAGTGTGGGACATGATTTCAGGGACAACCTTCTGGACGAAGCTGTCCTCGAGCGGAATATCCCGCTCTCGGAACTTTTTCGGGAATACTTTGTGCCAGAACTCGGCGCTGACTTCGTTTCCAGCCGCGTCACGAGCCACAACTTTCATCGGCGTATCCGCCGGCCAGTCATATTCCAATGCAAAGAGAGCGAAGTGTAGATCGTTTCCGAACTTGTAGCCTGGAAAGAAGTGCGATCCGACCTGGACGCCCGATGTTTCCACGTTGCCGGAAACTCGATAGACCACACATTCCGAGCCGCCCTGGTTGATGTAGTGCTGGCCTTCGAGCACTTCCAGTTGCGGAGGCTTGACATTGAACGTGAAGTCTTTCGTGACATCCGTTCGATTTCCCGCAAAGAAATTTCTTAACGAATTGTCTGAAGCCGTGATGCTGAGAGTCGCCGGACCATCTTCGACCTTGTATTTATCGGCGATCAGTTTTCCGACGTCGTATTTCTTCGTCTTTTCTTTAACGAGAGCATCATCAGCAAGCACCACGTCCTGATCTTTTTGCTTCAGATGGATCGAGACATGTTTCAATCCGGTTCCCGGATCCTGTATCGTCACGTCGACGGCCGGCGTCCGGCCGAGCGCCTTGAAGTCCCGGTTAAACATGATCTGCGGCGGTTCACCTTCCCACCGCGCCCGTGTTGCCCCAAGGGTAACGACGCCAAGTACTACGACAAGTAAAATGAGGATGACCAAAGCTTTCATGCCTTGATCATAAGCTCTTTCCGCCCAGGAGAGGGCCAGGAGGGACAGGTCACTTTTCGCGTCAAAAGTGGTGAGTTGTCCCTCGGTTTCGTTTGGGTTTTCTCGGCGTTTTAGCCGCTCCTTATACTTTTTTCAATAAGTTCTTGCGGTTTTTGGCCCCACGTTATAATTCGCCTGCGTATGGAAACATTCACTAAACCGGGCCTTCGAGCCACCGATCGCTTGAGTCAGACAGTGGCAGCATTAGCAAGGCTTCTCGACCAGACCATGAATGAGATTCAGGTCCTGGACTCCGAATTCCAGGAGCAGTTGGAAGAGGCCGATCAGAACACCAGACTAGTCGTTACGACCGAATTAGAGGACCGCTTTAATCAGCAACTCTCTAATTTCGAATCAACGCGTAACGAGTTGATTACTGAGCGAGACCAGCTCAACCAGCAATTGGAGCAATTGAGGGATGCCGCCGCAGAATGGGAGCAGGAGCGGGCCCGCCTGGTTGCAGAGTGTGAACGCGCAAATCATATGCTCGACGAGGGCAAAAAGGACTACGACCGTGCTCTGGCAGAGACGGATGAGGCAGCAGCGCTGGCTCTCGAGCGGCAGGTTGCGAACGCTGTCGAACGCGTCCGCGACGATTTGACCGCCAAATGGGATGCGGAGCGCGCGAAGCTGGTGGCGGAGCGTAACCGTGCACAGCAACGGCTGGCCGACACCGCCTCAGATTATGAAGCGCAAGTTGCCGAAGCCGTGAACAGCGTGCGAGCGCAACTGACAACCGAGATCGATGAATTGCGCCGAGAATTGGAAGAAGCCAGGCAGTCTGGGCTGCAGCTGCAGTGGAAGGGCGGCCCGGGCGCCTGTTTTCGCTGAAGGGTCTCGTCGGATACGGAGACGATTCATGCGGAAATTGTTCGAGTGGAATCTTCGATTCAAGCCATCTCGCAAATTGTCGAAGATCCCGACACGGAGTTGTCCACGGTTATTCGCAGGAACGTGGAACGTGCCGAACTCGAGTCCTACCTCAGAGGCCTTCGCTTCAAGTCCAAAGGGTTAACCGAATAGAGAGAGAAGGAACACAAAAAGCACAAGAGGCACAAGAACTTTTCTTGTGCCTCTTAAGCTTTTTGTGTTCCTTCTCTTTTTTGCCCCGGACTACTGTGCCATTTTCAGGACGAGCGGGATTTCCGTATTGACGCAGCGGGCACCGTTTTCATCACGGATTGGGGTGAACTTCCACTGTGAAACGGCATTGCGGATGAGGTTATTCAGAATCGGATTGCCGTCCGGCATTCCAGTGACATTGACGTCGCCGGTCTCGCTGATCCTGGCTTTGACGCGAACAACGACTTCGCCGTTGTTCTTGAAGTAAGTGCGAAGATCGCTGGTCATCACGGGATCGACACGGGTCCGCAATCGTGCCAGTGCCAGCTGAGCCTGCATGTCAAAGCAGATGACGGATTTTGGGGAAGCGTCCACCTTTGGTTCGGCCGCAGCCACCACCGGAGGAGCCGGTCTGGGTTCTTCGCATGGGGTTTTCATCTGTGCTCGGATATCTTCACCAAACGACGGTTCTGGAAGGATCTCGGCAATCTGGCCACGCAGCGCTGCCATCGTCGGCGCGTCGGCCTGACCACAACTACGGTTCCAGTTGTCCGCAGCCGCTGTCAGGGCTTTCCGGTATTCAGCCTTGATGCGAGCAGCCGTTGTCGCGTCGGCGCCATTGTTTGCGATGATCTGGCGATAGTCTGCGGCAGCTGCGGCAAAACGCTTGGCTTCGAAGTTTCGCTGCCATTGCGCCAGCAGTTGTTCCTGTCCGAATTGGAGCTTGCCGTGGGTGAGATCAGCATATTCCCGAGCCAGCTCATGCTCGGGCGACAACGTCATTGCTGCTTCGAAACTGGAAAGAGCCGCAGGAAACTCGCCGCGCTTGTAAGAAGACAGCCCGGTTCTGTAGAACGCCTCTGCTGCTTCAGGTGCCATGGCCGCGAGCACTGTGCATTTGGGGGCGAGGGACCGGAACAGATCCAGAAAAGCCGGCGTCTGCCCGCTGTCTAAAAACTTCCGGCCGTCCATTTGAGCCGTAGAACATCGAAGCTTAGCCTGTTCGGTTCTGGCATCCGCAGCCACCGAAATAACTTTGGGTGAAAACTGTTGCGCGTCGATGGTGTAATCCGGGTTCAACGCATAAACGCCCATAAAGTACGCCTTGGCTTTGAGCGTGTCGTTGAGGCCGATATTAGCGAGCGCCAGACGCACTTTCGTTTCGATCTTCTCAGGAATGCGTCCGGGCTCTGCGCTCAACGCGTCGTCCACCTTGGTCAACAACGCAATGGATTCACCGAACCGGGCCCCATAATACAGCGCCTCGGCATGTGCCAACGCGTCTTTGATTTCAGCTGGTGCTGTGGGCGACGCTGGGGACTGGAGGATGGTCAACAATGCAAAAGCAATTTGAAACATCGGAAACCTCTACGGAAAATCCACCTGGATCGCCGTGTCTTTGTCGGTGATCCGGTAGGTCTTTGATGGAAAATTGGGATTCTCGAATACAAGTACTCCTCCGATGGGAATGCTCACGCCGCTCAGAGGTGTTTGTCCCAGCAGCCGTCGTGTCGTTCCATCGACGAATACCTGTGCCCAAGGTTTCGAATTAATCTGAACGGTTTGTTGAAAAGTGATTGAGGCGGCCAGCGTCTGGTTGTTCTTGATATCGTGCGTGACGACTGTGCGGAGGGCACCATGGCGATATTCCAACGTTTGTCGTCCTGCAGGTAGTTGCAGCGTTGTTGGAGTCGATCCCAGGTACCGGCCGCTCTGATAGATTTCTGCTGCCGTGGCGGAACTCACCGCGAGATTGCCCATCACCGCTGCGGCTGCGGGAGGCGCAGGTGCTGGCGCAGGGGACGGTGCAGAGGGTGGAGCGCTGACGGCAGACGGCGAATTTACCGCAGATGTCTGGGCTCCATTGTTCGCCTGCGAAGCGGCAGGCGGTGTTTTGGCATCTGCCGGCGGCGCGGGTGCCGGATTTTCGGCTGAGGCTGGTGGAAGCGCCGCGACGTTCGGTTGGTTTCGTACGGCAGGTGCAGCCAACGTCGTCCGGCTGCCCGGCCGGGATTGCAACATCCACAAGGCTCCTGCGACAACGAGGACAGTTGCGATCAAGCCCAGCGGAAGCTTCAGTCCCGATTTGTTCCTGCCCGGCTCCAGACTCTTGAATACGGGCGAGGCAACGAAGGGAACCTCTTCTTCCATTTGCACTTCCGATGTATTCACCGGTACCGGCATCCAGGCGGGCTCGATGAGTCGTATCGGTTCTTGCGCTCGGACCGGTTCCGGTGCCCTGGGGAGTTGCGGGGGCCGTGAACTGAATCCAAAGGGAATAGCCCGTGCGCTCTGCAACAGGATCTTCGCCTCTTCGTTTTCCGGCTCGAGGTGAACCGCTTTCAGCAGAATGAGCTCGGCTGCCTTGCGGTACTTTCTCTTTTCGTCGTCATTGCCGGATTGCTCCAGCAACGTGCGTGCGTCATGCAAGTCTTGATGAATATCGATGGGCATAGCGCTCAACCACTGGCACGACAATAACCAAAGCATCGATATTGTTCGTTACAGTGGGGATGCGCCTGCTTAAAGCCTTTGCCGTCAAGGAAGTTGGTGTAAAACGTACACGCCCTTGAAGTGTCCTACAGCGTCGGCGTTTTGACAGCTTCCAACGCTTTCTTACGGTTCTGGTGACGGTGGAGGGCCGTGCCTGAGCGGCACGTCTTTGATGAGGAGATTTAATAAAAACAAGCCAACCATAAGAACCGCGCTGATCAAAAATATGGACTCGATTCCGCCCAGTAATGCCGTACCCACGCGCGCGTACAGTGTGTCCAGCACATGATGTCCGTTTTCGTACTGGCTGAAAACCGCCTCCAACTGTGGACGCATTTCCGGAAGCAATAAAGGGTTCGAAAACGCACTCATCGCTTCCTGTGGTACACCGCGCGGCGCCGCGTTGGCGAAATCGTGGTGATAATTAGTCAGCAGCAAGCTGCCGAAAATGGCGACTCCGACAGTGCTCCCTATTGATCGGAAGAATGTCGACGAGGCTGTCGCGACGCCCATGTGTCGGTGCGGCGCAGCGTTCTGAACCGCGACAGTATAGGCCGGTAGAATGAGCCCCATGCCGAATCCGGCAGCAATCATCGCCAATACAACGCTCGAGGCTTCGGTCGTTCCGTTCATGCGCGCGAAGAGAGCTGTTCCGATCACAACCAGAACGGAACCCAGGACGCTCGGTGTCTTGTAGCTGCGCAGCCGGAGCGTGATCTGGCCGCATGTAAACGTTCCTATGACGATACCCAGCATCAGTGGCGTCAGAAGATTGCCGGACCGCGTGGCGGTGACGCCCAGTACGCCTTGCATGAACAGGGGCAGGTAAATGATCATGCCGAACATCGCGATGCCCACAATGAAGACGCCGATGGAGCATAAACTGATGATCGGTTCGCGGAACAGTGACAGGGGAATCATCGGCTCGATTGCCTGCGTCTCCGCGTACAGAAACAAGCCCAGCATCGCCAGCGATAAGGCGAGCAGCGCATCCACGCGCGGCGAGAACCAGCCGTAGTCGGTCACCCAGGTCAGGGCGAGCAGCAGGGGAACAACGCAAAACACCAATGTCCCGACACCGGCCCAATCGATGTGCTTCTTGACGTCTTTGGGATGCCAGAACGGAAAGTAAAGGTACAGCGCAATGATCGCGACGATGCCAACAGGCATGTTGACGTAAAAGGTCGCTCTCCATGAGATCTGATCTGTCAGCCAGCCGCCCAGCGTCGGTCCGAAGACGGACGCCATTCCCCAGGCTCCTGAGAAGACACCCTGATACTTGCCGCGTTCGGCCGGTGAAAAAATATCGCCGACAATGGCGAATGTCAAACCCATCATGATGCCGCCGCAGATTCCTTGCATTGCGCGGAACAGGATGAGCTGGTTCATTCCATCCAATCCGATCGATGTGAATTTGCCGGCGGCTCCGCACAGCGCGGACGTCAGAACGAACCCGGCGGAACCTCCCAGCAGAAACCATTTCCGGCCGTAAATGTCCGACAGCTTGGCGAAGATGGGCACCGAGATTGTCGAACACAGCAGGTAGGCCGTCGCAACCCAGGGATACCGGTCAAAGCCGGAAAGCGAGGCGATGATCCGGGGTTCCGCCGTCCCGACAATCGTTTGATCTAGCGCCGCCAACAGCATCGACAGCATCAACCCGCCCAGCGTTCCGACCATTTGAGGCCGCGTCAGCTGGACGATTCCCGACGTCCGCCAGACATGGGCCGGCGCTTGCGCTGCAGCAGTGGAATGATTGGACATAGCCGGGATCAACAGTAGCGGTATCGGTTGGTCGTGTCAATCGGGGTTGCTTCAGGTTAGTTGTTCGTTGACTGTTATCCGATGAAAAGTGCACTTGTTGCAATAATTCGATGTGCAATCTCTAGCAGCTGAATCTCTTGGGAACCCCTCGTGCACGGCGTCTGCCTATGAACACAGCAGCTACTAAAGCCAATCAACTCGAAACCCGAATCATTTCCTTTGCGGCAACAATCGTGTCGCTCTCATCAAAGTTGCCGAGAACCGTACAAGGCCGACACATCTGTGATCAAATTTTACGATCCGGAACCGCCGCTGCGGCTAATTACGGCGAGGCGAGGGCAGCTGAAAGCCGAGCTGACTTTATCCACAAACTAAAAATCGTCTCTAAAGAACTCAATGAGACGAGCATCTGGCTTGAGCTCATTACCCGGAGTTCGTTGCTTGCGCCTGAACTGATTGTCGCAATCCTCGCGGAAAATAGGGAGCTTTGCAGAATCATTGCAGCGTCGATTAAGACGGCGCGCGGGTCGGGAATGATTGACCATCAGGCCATTTAAACAAGTGCATTTATCGGCGGACAACAGTCAACGTACAGCCGTCATTGGGCCAAAACGTCGGGATTATCCGTCAAACCGGCGATAAAGCGATTTTTGTTCTTCAAGCCTTCCAGTCCGGTGTCGCGATGTGCGATCGGGTGATGTCCGACACCGTGCGCGTGCCGCAATTACCCATCACGAGTTTGAGTTCGCCCTGAAGGATTTCGATGACGCGATCGACTCCGGGCTGACCGAAGGCGCCGAGACCCCAGAGAAATGGACGGCCGACGCCGACGGCCTTGGCGCCCAGCGCCAGTGCCTTGAAAACGTCGGTTCCGCGGCGGAATCCGCCATCGACGAAGACCGGCACCCGGTTTCCAACCTCGTTCACCACTTCGGGTAGGGCTTCAAGCGTCGAGCGTAACGTTTCAGTTGAGCGCCCGCCATGATTCGAGACGAGAATGCCGTCGAAGCCGTGTTCGACAGCCATCCTGGCGTCCTCGTGCGTGTCGATGCCTTTGATGATGAGTTTTCCACGCCAGAATTTCCGCAGTTGGTCGACAAACTCCCAGTCCATCGCGGGATTCGGCGCGCGGACATCGGTCATATCGATGCCTTTGAACATGGCGCGCTCCGCAACCGGTCCGGGCGGCTCTCCCGGGCCGTGGCAGGATACGCATGAATTCAGATCCGCCGGCCGCGCGCGCTTGTAGGTCTCGCTGTTCCGGCCAGTCGTGTTGTCCACGGTTAACAGGACGACGGTCGAACCGGCCGCCTGGACGCGACGCAGCAGCTGTTCACATGCAGACCACTTGCTTGGCGCATAAAGCTGATACCAGACGGGGCGGCCCAGCGCCTTATTGACATCTTCGATTCCCGTTGATGTCATGGTCGAGAGACACTGCAGCGTGCCCCGTGCTTTCGCCGCGCGCGCCACCGAGAGTTCGCCGTCTTGAAAGAAAGACCGTTCAGCGCCCGTAGGGCAGAGGAATATCGGGCTGTTGTACATGGTCCCGAACAATTCCACGCGGGTATCGACGAGTGTCGCATCATGCAGGCGGCGCGGACGAAGCTGCACCCGTCTGAAAATCTCGCGGTTGGCGCGCAGCGTTGCGTCGTCATCGACGCCGCTTGCCATATATGCCCAGTGACCGGGCATGACCTTGCGGTGAGCGACTTCCTCGAAATCAAAAACATTCAGCGCGCTCGCCGGATCCTTGATGAGATCCGCGGCTGCTGTTCCCGTTTGGGCCGCGGCTTCAGGCAGCCGAATGAATTCGCCGACTCCGCCGGCGGCGGCGACGTACGGACTCGCCGCCAGGAACTTGAGGAACTCGCGGCGTGCAATCGAAGAAAATTGTTGGCTCATGGCCGCAAATTCTACCTCTGCAGATTCAGGTTGAACAGTTGGATTGCGTTGGTGCGGCCGATACGCAACCGATCGGCGTCTGAAAGGGGGGTCTTGTCGAACCAGGTTGCCGCTTCATCCATTTTCTCGAACGGATAGTCGGCACTGAATAACATCCGATCGACACCCATGACTTCCAAAGCGCACTGGAAGGATGGGTCGCAGAAATTGCCGCTGGTCGTCACATAGAAATGTTTACGGAAGTAATCGCCGAGCGGGTGTTTGCCCTCATATCCACGAGGGGAGAACCGCATTCGGGCATCGATCCGCCAGAGATCGTAAGGGATATGTTCGCCCAGATGACCGACGATGACCTTCAGGTTGGGAAATTGATCGAACATACCCGACCCGCACATGCGAAGCGCATGAATGGACGTTTCCACCGCAAAGCCCCATGGTGAGCTCAGCAGCCAGGGATGCCCCGCGTACGGCTGCGCTCGAGCAGGAATCGGCATCCGCGGATGCAAATAGAACGGTACGTCCAATTGCGAAACGGTCGACCAGAAGCTTCGATATTCGGGAATGTCGTAATAAATCGCCGAATCCGGGACATTCTTCTGGGTGAAGCCGTTGACCAGCGCGCCTTTGAAACCGAGTTCCTTCACACAGCGAGTCAATTCCCTCGAAGCTGCGTCCGGATCCTGCATCGGGAGCGCCGCGAATGCCGCAAACCTGCGCGGATGCTTCGCGACGGCAGCCGCCATGCGATCGTTGGCGCGCCGGGATATCTCGATTGCCTTATCCGTTTCCAGGATGGCTTGCACGGCGGGGGCATTCAGAGACAGGATCGTGAACTCGATGCCGTTTCTGTCCATGCCGGCAAGGCGTTCGTCGCCCATGTCAAGAATCTGGCGCGAAAATTCATCCCATTTTCCTGAGCCTCCTGCAAAACTGCGCGAATCTTCAAGTGTCTCCTCGATCGCCATATGTTCTTCGAAAGCGATTTTTCCAATCATGCTCACACGTGCCCTTTCTCAAACGATGTTGCGCGGTCGATGACCGCGCAATTCGCAATGCGCTGACAGCATGGTACCAGCAGTTGTTACAGTGCGGACTACTCGTCCATGGATGTTGTAATGGCGCGTCGCCGGCGGGTCCCGAACTCTTAGGCTCCCATATCGCATATGCCGTCGTTTGGCTGTGGTTCGGTGGTGGCGGCGTGCTTGAGGTACTGCCGTGTCACGTCATCCAACGGAACCACAACCGGATCCAGGTTGGCACTGCCGCCGGGTTCACGCACTGGGAGCCATTTAGCAAGTGATAATCCCTGCGAGCTCTCATTGCCCCGCGTCCGTAAGAAGCACAAAAGAAAGCTCCATAAGCATTTCTCTTGCGCGTTTCATGTCACCCTGTGACCCTTGGGTCCAGATTCCGTTCCCGTCGGTCCGGCGGCAATACAACGCAGCAAAAAAACATTAAAGCTTTACCCCGTCGGTGCCGATAGAACGCTGGTAGTTTTATGTTGTTCAAATCAGGTCGCTCAAAGGATTGAATATGACCAGATCATTCACGCGGATTATTTTTGGCTCGCTCCTGACGCTCGCCTTCGCAACGATGATGTTCGCCGAGGGGGATAAGGGAGACAAATCGGACAAAGGGAACAATAACATCGTCATTACCCGCGCCAGCGCGGACCTGCCCACTCACACCATCACGATAGGCGGTGTGCACCTGCTCGGCGACAATGGAAAGAAACAACCGACCGTTTTATTGGAGCAGAAGGTGCTTTCAATTGTCGGAGTACCGACATCAACGCAGATGCATGTGCAGTTGCCGTTTGATCCCCCGCCCGGCACATATTTATTGACAGTGTCCTACGGCCCCGACGCCGGAGATTTCAGTACTTTCGATCTCGACATTGCAACGCCAGCAGCGTCAGCCTCAAACACCGCGACAACCGTTAAAGGCGATCCCGGCCCCGCAGGCCCCGCAGGTCCGGCCGGTCCGCAAGGCGTGAAGGGTGACACGGGCGCGGTCGGTCCAGCCGGCCCAGTCGGCCCAGCCGGTGCAACCGGTGCAGCAGGTCCAGCCGGCCAAGTCGGTGCAGCGGGTGCAGCGGGTGCACAAGGTCCAGTAGGACCGATGGGTCCAGCCGGTCCTCAGGGTACGGCCGGTGCAACCGGCCCGGCCGGTCCGTCTGCCAGTGGGCAGGGGATCATCGCTGGCGGAACTTCGCTTAATCTGCTCAGTCCTTCAACTCAGTTCGTCCAGCCCCTTATGGGAGCTCGTGTTCCAAGCCCGATGACGAACGCTCAACTTCTACTGCTGGGAAACGATTGCAACCTCAATAAACTCACGGTCGTTACAAACATGGGACCTGGCGCCACCACTGCAACGTTTACGGTCCAAGCCGGGAGTCCGACGTTCGTGGGAACTTCTATCAGCGGCATGTCTGACACGGGACTTAGTTGTGCGCTGACGGGATCCTCGACGCAGTGCACGATGAACGGACCGGTACCTGTCAGCGCCGGACAATTCATCGATCTGAAGGTCTCTCTCTCAAGTTCCAGTACACCCTCTGGTTTCTACGCGTATTGGGCGATTGCCTGCGAATAGACGCTTCAGCTTTGCAGGTGCGGTCATAGACCGCGCCTGCAATGGCTGCCTCATTCCGAGCTCCCGCACGACAAAAACGTAGGAAAAGTTGTGTCCCAATCCCTCAGCCGATTTATGATTACCGTCCAGTAAGAAATCGAGGGGGGACGACCACATGATTCTGCGACGACGATTATCTTTCGGATGGCTGGCACTGTTGTTATTCGGGACGGGCACAGTGGCGCTCGCCCATCACTCGTTCGCGGTGTACGATCATTCGAAGACACTGAACCTCAAAGGAACCGTGACCAAGTGGACGTGGGCCAATCCGCATGCATACCTGGACATCGAGGTAAAAGACGGCGGGGCGGTCAAACATTACGTCCTTGAAGGCACCAGCATCAACATGCTGCAGCGGCTGGGTTGGCGCTCCAACATGATCAAGGCCGGAGATGAAGTGACCGTCGTCGAGGCGCCGCTTCTGAACGGACAACCGGCGGGCCTGCTGCTGCAAATCACTCTCGCGAATGGCGAGAAAAAGGAATTGCCGGTCCCGGCCGCAAATTCATTCAAGAGAACCCCGGAACAGTAGGAGCAGCGTCATCATGAGAACATTTGTATTCGCCGCTCTTGCCGTCGTCTTCGCGAACTCGACTGGTTTCGCCCGTCAGGGCAATGCCGTGCCGGACATCACGGGCTCCTGGGAACGGGCTCGCGACGCATCGATTCCGGCTCAATCGCAACCGCCCTTGAAAGCGCAATATCAGAAAGACTATCAGGCCAAGCTCGCTCTGCTTCGCGAAGCGAATCAGAAAGGACAACCGATCGCCGACCATGTCGTGATGTGCCTGCCCGATGGCATGCCTGGAATGATGAGCGGTCCTTTTCCTATGGAGATCCTCCAGAGCAAAGGTCAGATCACCATGATCCAGGAGGCCTACACCCAGGTTCGCCGCATCCTGCTGGATCGCGAGCAGAAGCCAATCGATGAAGTCGAGCCGGGGTTTTATGGCCGGTCTGTCGGGCACTGGGAAGGAGGCACGTTAGCCGTCGATACCGTCGGTATCAAGGAAAGCGTCCTCTATCAGAATATTCCACACTCGAAGGATATGCGTATCAGGGAACGGATTTCGATGGGCGCAAACGGCATCCTGAGAGACGAGATCACGATCGAAGACCCCACAGTCCTTGATAAACCGTGGACGTTTACCTTCGGCTACCGACGGATGCAGGATTACCAGTTGCTGGAATACATCTGCGAGGACAACCGCGAATACGCCGACGATAAAGGCGTTCAGCAAATCCGCATCGAACCCGCGAAATAGGACGCACCCCCGGAGTTCTTAGTTCCAAAATTCCGGGGTGTCCCTCTACCGCTTCGTTTTATTCTTCAAATGCGCATGAAGATTCATAATATGTGGCGCATCGCTGCGCTCGTCGTGATTCCGCTGCTCTGTGCCGGTTGCCGGCATGACCAACCGATTCCGGAAAAAACGTTCTGGAACGGAACCGTCGAACTCGCGGACGGCGTGGATGTGCCCTTCCAGATGAACCTGGATCTGTCGCCACCAAACCCGACCGGCTATTTTCTGGTCGGCGACGAGAAGGCGCCGATACCCGAGATCGTCAGGAACGGTAACGAGATCGTCTTCAAGTTCTCAGAATATGGTGCGGAAATGCGCGGCACCTGGGACGGACGCGAGTGGAAGGGAAGTTATTTGCGGATCCGATCTACGGGGACGAAGTCGTTCAAGTTCGCGGCCTCGCCGCAATCGGCTGCTGCACTGCCGGTTAGCGCGGATGCGGCGCTCGCGGGTAATTATCAGGTCGACGAGAAGACGGTGGCGAAACTCTGGGCCAAGGATGGCGCCCTCTACGGGACATTCATCGCCACTGACGGAGACTACGGTCTGCTGGAAGGACGGCCCGCAGGACGGGGCATTCAACTCAGCCGCTTCACAGGTTGGCAGGCGATTGCGATCAAGCTCGAGCCTGGAGCAGCGGGCACTCTCTCCGGAACCCTCTACGCCGCCGCCAACGACAAGCCTCAGGATCTGCTTCTCCGGCCCCGCGCCGACCTCAATTTAGAGCCGCCGTCGAATGAGCAGACGGTGATGAGCGATCCTCAGGCCGAATTTGCATTCGCCGGAGTCTCTTTGGACGGTGAGACGATTCGCAACACGGATATGCGGTTCAAGGAGAAAGCCTTAATCGTGGACATCATGGGAACATGGTGTCACAACTGTATGGATGAAGCTCCGATTCTTGAACAATTTCAACGCCAGTATGGCAAGGACGGTCTGGAAATCGTCGGACTTTCATTCGAGATCAGCGATGACCCAGCCCTGGCAAAGAAGAATCTCGAGCTTTTCAAGAATCGATTTGGCCTGACCTACTCCTTACTCTTTTGCGGCAGCCTCGACGACGACAACGTCAAGAAGCAGATCCATAGTCAGTTGGATCATTTCTTCGCTTATCCGACAACAATCTTCCTCGATAAAGCGCACAAAGTTCAGTTTGTCCACAGCGGCTTTAAGGGGCCCGGGACCGGAGAAGAATTTCAGCAGCAGAAGAGGGAATTTCAGGATCTGGTGAGGAAACTGGGCCTGTGAGACGTTATAATCAGCGGCCATAAAGCCACAGAGGACACGGGGAAAATAAACGACCTATGACTAAACGTATTTTGATTTTGGCATCCGCCGCCGCAGTGTTTATCGCGGCTACTATCGTGGCCCAGGGCCCGCCACAACAGCCGTCACGCGAGGCGCCCGCGCCGAACGTGTCGTTCGACCGGCTGTTGAAACCGGCGCAGGAACCGCAGAATTGGATGATCTACGGCGGTTCATTCATGAGCCAGAGGTACAGCCCGCTGACACAGATTACGCCCGCCAATGCAAAAGACCTGGAGTTGAAATGGGTGTTTCAATCCCGCTCGCTCGAGAAGCATGAGGTCACTCCGCTCGTCGTTAACGGTGTGATGTACACGATTCAGAGCCCCAACGATGTGGTCGCTTTGAACGCGGAGACCGGAAAGACCATCTGGACCTATACGCACAAGCCCGATCCTGCTGCCCGCAACTGCTGTGGCAAACTGTCGCGCGGTCTGGCGATCCTCGGTGACAAGGTATTCCTGGCGGCGTTCGATGCCCGTATGATCGCGATCGACGCCAAAACCGGTAAGGAACTCTGGAATACCGAAGCGGCCGATCCGAAGCAGGGCTACGCCTTCACACATGCTCCACTTGTCATCAAAGACAAAGTTATCGCGGGCACGGCCGGCGGTGAGTTTGGCGTCCGCGGTTTCATCGCCGCGTGGGATGTCAATACGGGCAAGGAAGTCTGGAGATTCAATACCGTTCCAGGTCCCGGCGAACCTGGACATGAAACATGGAGCGGCGATTCATGGATGCATGGCGGCGCGCCAATCTGGGTGACCGGCTCCTACGATCCGGACCTCAATCTGACCTACTGGGGCACGGGTAATCCGGGGCCCGACTGGGACGGCAACGCGCGGCTCGGCGACAATTTATATAGCTGCTCCGTGATTGCGCTGAATCCCGACACGGGGAAGCTTCAGTGGTATTACCAATTCTCACCGCACAACGAATTCGATTGGGATTCGACTCAAACGCCGGTTCTGGCTGATATCGAATGGCAGGGACGGCAGCGCAAAGTCATGCTCTGGGCCAATCGCAACGGAATGTTTTATGTCCTCGATCGGATCAGCGGCGAGTTCATGAAGGGCCAACCCTTCGTCAAAACAAACTGGGCAACCGGCTTTGATCCGGCCGGCCGGCCGATTCCGGCGAAGGGCATTGTTCCGTCGAAGGAAGGAACGTTGGTTTATCCGGGGAATCAGGGCGGCACCAACTGGTATCCACCGTCATTCAGTCCACACACCGGAATGTTCTACATTCCGACGTGGGAGAACAGCTCCAGTACGTATGTCAAAGGTGAGGAGCCGCCGGACTTCCATGAAGGCCAGACCTTTTCGGGTTTGTTCCCGAAAGGTGGCGCTCGTGGAGACGATGCATACAGTGCCGTCCGCGCCATCGATCCGAAAACCGGCGAGAAGAAGTGGGACTTCCGGCAGTCGGCTCCCACCACTGAGGCTGGAATCATGACCACCGCTTCCGACCTTCTTTTCAGCGGAGACCGCGACGGCGACTTCTATGCCCTCGATGCGCGCGACGGCAAAAAGCTATGGCAGACGAATCTCGGGCCCTCCGTTGCGGCCGGTCCGATGTCGTATTCGGTGAACGGCAAGCAGTACGTCAGCATCATGGTCGGCAGCTCGTTGTACACGTTCGGTCTGCGGAATTAGGCACAGACAAGATCCGGGGAAGGATAAGCCACGAATTGAACGAATTTAACGAATTCATTCGTTTAATTCGTGGCTTATCTTTTTGTTAGCTTCAAGACATGACTCCATTCAACGGGAGGGACTTTGCGCAACGTTACAATCGCGATTTTGTTGATGTTTGCCGTGGCGCCTCTGAGCCGCGGTGCAGACAAGACTACGGCGAAGGAATTCGTCGCTGAACCGCCGACATTACTCTCCCTGGGTTTCGAATGGCGGATCGATGGCGATGACAATCGCAACGCGACTGTTGCCGTGTCCTATCGCAAAAAGGGCGATCAGGCATGGAAAGAAGGGCTTCCGCTATTGCGCATCGGCGGCGAACGGATCAACGAGAACTCGCTTCATTACACGGTGCCGAATGGATTCGCCGGCAGCATCTTCGACCTGGAACCGGATACGGTGTACGACTGCCGGTTTGTGATGTCAGATCCCGATGGAATCGATGGCAAAAAAGAAAACGTGGTGACGGTGCGCACGCGCTTCGAGCCGAAGCCCGCCACGGGCGGCAATGTCTACCACGTTTATCCGCAGGGGTATAACGGGAAGAAAGAAGAGCCGGCATTTACGGGTTTGCTGGGCGCCTACTTCACCGGTTCGGCGGGCTCCGATTATTTCAATTCCTATCCTGCGCGCGTTCAGCCCGGCGATACGATTCTCGTCCATGCCGGAGTGTACAAAGATGACCGCTATCGCTATGGCGCCGGCCTGGGCACCGTCTCCAGCGGAACGTATTTTCTGACCGCCAGCGGTACGCCCGAAAAACCCATTGTGATCAAAGCCGCGGGCGATGGCGATGCGATCTTCGACGGCGACGGCGCTTACAACCTCTTCAATGTCCTGGCGGCGAACTACAACTACTTCGAAGGACTGACGATCCGCAATACCGATCTGGCGTTCTGGGGCGGTCAGAAGAACATCACGGGTTCCACCGGCCTGACGATCAGGAAATGTCACTTCGAAAATGTCGGGCGCGCGATCTATACCGACTGGTCCGGTTCGAAGGATTACTACATCGCCGACAATGTGATGATCGGCCGCTTCAATCCGAACTACCTGATGGGCTTTACCGGACGGACGTGGCAGAACCTTCCGGAGTTCAATCCGAAACTTGTGTCCGAGTACGCGGTGAAGGTCTACGGTTCCGGACATGTCGTTGCATATAACTACATCGCAAACTTTCACGACGGAGTGGACATCGCGACATACGGAAACCCTGACGGGACGCCGAATCCCATTCGCGACCGCATGCCGGTTTCGATCGACTTCTACGGCAATGACATCTTCAACATGGAAGACAACTGCATCGAGTCGGACGGCGGCGCACACAATATCCGAATCTTCCGAAACCGCTGCTTCAATCACGGGCATCGGGCGCTCAGCGTCCAGCCGATGTTCGGTGGGCCGGTCTACTTTATCCGGAATATCGTGTATCACGCGCCGGAAGGCGGAGCCGTCAAATTTACGGCGTCGTCGGCCGGCATTGTCGTTTATCACAACACGCTGATTGCTCCCGTGAAACCGATGCTGCTCGCGGCCTCGAATGTCCATTACCGGAACAATCTTGTTCTTGGAAAGAGCGACACGCCGGAGATCTTCGCCGTCGAAACGAATACGAATTACTCGACGTCGGACTACAACGGTTTTCGTCCTAACGAGGGCGCGGAGTTCTCATTCGAATGGAGCACGCCACCAATGAACTATGCGTGCCAATTTTCCAGGCGAGCCCGGGAAGCTTTCAACACAAGCGCAGGCGCAACTCGAGGCGAAGGCCCGGGAAACGCGCCGGTTCAAGACCTTGAAGGAATACAGCGACGCCACCGGGCAGGACAAACACAGCATTCTGGTGGATTACGACGTTTTCGTGAAAGTGAAACCAACAGGTCCCGATCCTCGAACCCTGTACCGGCCTGCAGATTTCGACTTCCAACTGCGGCCAGGCTCCGCTCGCCGTCGATGCCGGTGTACGTTTGCCGGGAATCAACGACGATTTTACAGGCCGTGCGCCGGACTTGGGCGCGCTGGAGATTGGTCGCCCGGTTCCGCATTACGGGCCCAGGGAATAAGCCACGAATTAAACGAATTTAACGAACTAATTCGCTAAATTCGTTCAATTCGTGGCTTATTACCAGATTTGCACATGCGCATCCGCGGGCAACCACATGGGCTGTCCCTGCTTCACGCCGAAGGCATCGTAAAACTCCGGGATATTAGCGAGCGGTCCGATCACGCGCCACTTCGCCGGAGCATGAACATCGCTTAGCAGGCCGCGCCGAATGAGTTCTTCCCGGCGTTGCTCCTGCCAGCCGAGCGCATAACCAAGGAAGTACCGCTGCAACGGTGTGAGGCCCGCGATTTTCTCGCCCTTCTTGTACTGATCGGTTTTCTTGAACGCATCGAGACCGAGCAGAATGCCACCGTAATCCGCGATGTTCTCACCCAGACTCGCCTTGCCGTTGATATGCAGTCCCGGCAGCGGTTCGTATCCATCGAACTGCTTCACCATGACGGCAGCGCGCTGCTGGAATTTGGCCGCATCTTCTTTCGTCCACCACTCGGCAAGGTTTCCAGCAGCGTCGTATTGCCGGCCTTCGTCATCGAAACCATGGGTGATTTCATGCCCGATGGTCGAAGCTCCGGCATAGCCGTAGACAATGGCATCATCGACTTCCGAATCCTTCATGCCGGGGATTTCGAAGATCGCCGCCGGCAGGACGATTTCGTTATTGGACGGGTTGTAATAGGCGTTGTAGGTCTGCGGCGTCATCGTCCATTCGCTTCGATCCACCGGCTTACCGAATTTCGACACCATGTCGTCAAAGCGCCAACGCGCGGCGCTCATCATGTTTTCGCAGTATGACGAGCGGCCGATCATCAGGGCGGAATAGTCTTTCCATTTGTCGGGATAGCCGACCTTTTTGTTCACTGCGGCCAGTTTCTGATGAGCTTTGGCTTTGGTTGCATCGCTCATCCAGTCGAGCCGGTCGATGCGTTCGTCGTATGTAGTGCGGATCGCTTCGACAAGATCCGAATATCGTTTCTTGGCAGATTCCGGAAAGTACTCCTTCACAAAGATGCGGCCCAACACCATGCCCATGGCGGCGTTCTCCGCATCGAGACTGCGCTTCCAGCGCGGCCGCGGTTCCTTCTGGCCGGAGAGTACCCGGTGGTAGAAATTGAAATCTTCGGCGTCGATGTCTTTGTTGAGGTATGCCGCGTACTCGCTGACCAGATGGAAGCGAAGATAATCCCGGAGGACCGGAACCGGGGTCTTCTTCAATAACGCTTCGACGCCGGTGAAAAATTCCGGCTGTCCAACGACGACATACGAAGGGCGCAGATTCCAACCGGCCAGTTGATCGTCCCAGGCAATCGACGGCGTGTGTTTTTGCCGCACATCGGCCACCGTCATCTTGTTGTAGTTTCGGACAGGGTCGCGAAGATCTTCCAGTTTGCGCGAAATTTTCGCTAACGCGGTTTCGAAGTCCATGATCCTGGCGGCGTTTTCCTTGGCGGCCGCGTCGTCAGTCTCCGATGAGCTTCAGCATTTTTTCCAGATGCGCAACGTACTCCTTGCGGATGTTGGCGACGCCGGCCTCGCTGTTGAAGTAGAAGTCTCGATCGGGCAAACCAAGTCCGCCCTGCTGCAGGTGTACGGACATGACGTCGCTTTGTTTTTCGTCTTGCGCGATGTAGAAACCGAAGAACGCGTCGATACCCAGGGGTTGAAGCGCAAAAGCCTCCTTGATCGCGTCCTGTGTGTTCATGATCGCGCTGATTCGATCGAGTTCCGGTTTCAATGGCGTCAGACGCCGATTGATCGGCCTTCGCCTCGTCCATCGCGGTCGTCCAGAAATCGCCGATTTTCTGTTCGTCGGTGCCGGCCGCGCCATTCTTCTTGGCTGCGGTTTCGTTGATCGTGCGGAGTTGTTCGTACAACTCGTCGCGCACCACGTTACCGATGCCCCAGGCCGACTCCGAGGCCGGAATCGGATTGCGCTTCAACCATCCGCCATTGGCGTAGGCAAAGAAATCGTCGCCTGGGTTGACGGACGTATCCATGTCCGCCACGAGGATGTCCTGCTTCGGCGCCGCGGTCTGTTGTTGCGCCGGCTTGCTGCACCCGGCGACAATCGCAACATGCCAGCCAGAGCACGCCGATCGATCGGACGACTTTTTTATGTTTCATAATTACCCCAAATGAGCAAAAACGAGGGACAGGTCACTTTGACTGTTTCCAAAGGAAACAGTCAAAGTGACCTGTCCCTCGTTTTTGCTCATTTTGACACATTTCGTTACTTCTTTAGTTCGTCGTAGGCGATCTGGAGATTCGTTTTCGCGCTGACGGAATCCGGATTCACGGTTGCCACGTAGCCCTTAAAGCGTGAGGGCACTTTGTATTCGGCGGCCGCTTGATCTACGGTCTTGCCATCCTTCAGCGAGTTACGGGCGTAATCGGCGAAATCCTGAGTAAAATCGGCGTACTCTTTCAGGTCTTTCCAAGACGAAACCGGAATGTGTCCGTTGATGATGATGTCGACCTTTTTGATGGTAGCCAGCGCCTTCGCCAGCGTTTGGGGATGCTCGATCACGCTGCCACCGTTTGCGGCATCGATGTAGGGCAGGGCCTTCCAGGCATACATATCGCCCACATGCATCGTTTTGATGGCCGGAAAGACGACGAAGGTGTCGCCGTTGGTATGGCCCCGGCCGAAATAATAAAGGTCGATTTCATCTTTTCCATTAAAGATGTTGAAACGGTCTTTAAAGGTCCGCTTCGGCAGGAATTTGGCCTTGTCGCCCTTGAACTCGTCCATTTTGGCCATGTTTGCCTTGGTGTTTTCCTGCACGACGCTATCGACCATCGTTCCGAAAGCTTCGTTACTGCCGGTGTGATCGCTGTGCGAATGGGTGTTGATAATCGTGGTCACCGGTTTATCGGTAACGGTTCTGATCCGTTGCAGGATCGTCGGTCCCCAGCCGGGCAGCTTTGTATCGATCACAACCACGCCGGCATTGGTGATGAACACGGCCGTGTTGCCCCCGCTGAAATTTTTGGTGTTCGCCACGCCGGAGCCGGTGATGATGTAAAGGTTGTCCTTAACCTGTTCGATCTTCGTCGCCGCCAGCGCCTCCTTGGTCGGACCGGCCGGCGGAGCCTGGAATCCCGCCAGTACAATCGACAGAGTGCCGACACCGATCAGTGCTCCCAGCACAAGACATCGTTTCATGCAGTTCTCCTCTCTTCGCGAAGTCGAACAGGTTACCATCAGCCGCGTTCGGTTGAAAACCGGCCGTATCTAGGGTAGAGTCCGGCAAAAGCGATGGCATATCTGGAGGAGGTGGCATGGCAAAGTTCAAAGCGGTGGCATTGATTGTGTTCGGCTTGCTGTTTTCAGCGTCATCTGCGATGGCGCACCATTCCTTTGCGGCGGAATACGATTCGAATAAGCAGATCACCGTTAAAGGCGTCGTGCAGAAGGTCGCCTGGGTAAACCCACACGCTTACGTTTTCGTCGATGTTAAGGATGAAAGCGGCAAGGTGACGACCTGGGCTTTCGAATCACTGAGTCCTAATGCCCTGGCCCGCCAGGGATGGACACGAAATTCTCTCAAAGCAGGGGAGCCGGTGACCGTCGATGGCTATCTGGCAAAGGACGGCAAGCTTCTGGCGGATGGTTCCATCCATGCAAATTCGAAACTCATTACAACAGCCGACGGCCGGAAGGTCTTTGTCGGATCATCGGCAGACGATGCGGCTACGAAGTAGCGTCGCCATACTGATCCTCGTCCTGGTCGTCTGTCCCGCCTATGCTGCGGGCCAAGGCCGGCCGCCCCAGAGCGGAAATCTCGGCAACGACAAGGCCCCGGCCGGGCCGACACCCCGCACGCCAGACGGCAAGGTCGATTTTTCGGGAGTTTGGGATCCCGGCTTCAGTTTCGCCACGATGGGCCAGGTCCCACTGCAACCCTGGGCGGATGCCTTATATAAGGAGCGCCGGGCCAATCTCAGCAAAGACGATCCTGAAGGGCATTGTCTGCCGGCCGGTGTCCCGCGGATTTCTCCGTTCCCCCAGAAATTCGTTCAAACACCCACGCTCGTCGTCATTCTTGACGAAGGGAACGTCCACAGCTATCGCCAACTGTTTCTCGATGGCCGAGGCCATCCGAAGGATCTCGAACCCTTGTGGATGGGCGATTCCATTGCGAAATGGGACGGCGACACGCTTGTCGTGGACACTGTCGGTTTCAATGATAAAACCTGGCTCAACGGTCAAGGCCTGCCGCATTCCGAGGAACTTCACGTCGTCGAGCGCTACCGCCGGCCGGATCTCGGACATCTTCAAGTGGACATCACTTTAGAGGACCCGAAGGCCTTCACCAAAGCGCACACCTTCAATCGCACCTACACCCTGCTTCCGAACTGGGAAATCCACGAATACGTTTGCAACGAGTTCAATGTGGATGCCGAGCACCTGGTGGGGAAGTAAGACCTCAACGAAGAAGATTAGCCACAAAAGGTACAAAAAGCACAAATGGGATTTTTGTAACCAGTTTTTTGAAAGAAAGCGACGAACTTCCGGGGTTGTCCGAGTCGATTCTGGATGGACGTTGAATGGGGTAAGTCCCCGCCTAACTTAGGCGGGGACTTCGCTCCTCACATCTCATGACGAACAGGTTACTACCGCTGGTTGGTTGCGGCGTAGCCGCGCTAAGCCTTTTTGTGGCTAATCTTCTTCGTTGAATCCGCGTGTGGTATAACCATTCCAACAAAAATCACCTTAGGAGGACAGCGATGCCACGACTGCTTCGCATAGTGTGTCTGGGGCTTCTGATCGCCTCTTTATTCTGGATCCATTCGAGCGTTGCGCAACAAGGCACGAAGGGCGGGGAATGGCGGGTTTACGGAGGCGAGAATGGGAGTACGCATTACTCGCCGATCGATCAGATCAATCGCGACAATATCAAAGATCTGAAAGTCGCCTGGGTCTGGAAGTCCGACAGCCTTTTGCCGAATCCGCAGGCTGGCAGCGAGACGACGCCTATCATGGTCAACGGCGTCCTCTATTTCACCATGGATCAGCGGCGGTATGTCGTCGCCGCCGATGCGGGGACGGGCGAAACACTATGGATATATCGTCCTAACGAAGGTGAACGCTTCGACAAAGCGCCGCGCAAAATCCATCGCGGCGTCGCCTATTGGACAGATGGCCGGGGCGACGATCGCATACTCTTCGCAACCCCGGGCTTTCAGCTCGTGGCATTGAATGCGAAGACGGGAGTTCCGGTTCCAGCGTTCGGTCAGAGCGGCACCGTGGATCTCTTCAAAGAACTCGATTTCGATTACAAGGGAACGCCCATCGGCAAGATCGGCAACAGCTCGCCGGTTGTGGTCTCTCACGATACGGTGATTGTCGGTCCTGCTTTGACGCCCGGCGGCCGCGCCAATAAATCGAATGTGAAGGCCGACATCATGGCGTTCGATGTTCGCACCGGCAAGAAGAAGTGGATCTTCCACACAATTCCTCGAAAAGGCGAACCCGGCTCCGAAACCTGGCTGAATAATTCGAACGAGTACAGCGGGAATGCCGGCGTCTGGGGCCCCTTTTCCGTCGATGAAGAGCTCGGTTATGTCTACCTCAACATCGAATCGGCCACCAACGACGTATACGGCGGCGCGCGGCCCGGCAACAATCTTTTCTCCGATTGTCTGGTTGCCGTCGACATCAACAGCGGCAAGATGGTCTGGTATTACCAGCTCGTCCACCACGACATCTGGGATTACGACATGCCGCCGCATCCGATTCTGCTCGACGTAAATGTGGATGGCCGGCCGGTGAAGGCTGTAGTTCAACTCAGCAAACAGGCATTCGCCTATGCATTCGACCGCGTGACCGGAAAGCCGATCTGGCCGATTGAAGAGCGTTCGGTTGCGCAGACGGATGTGAAAGGCGAGTGGACAGCGGCGACGCAGCCCTTCCCCACGAAACCTCCGGCTTTCGACTGGCAGGGTGTTTCGACGGACAATCTCATCGACTTCACGCCGGCGATCCGTCAGCAGGCGCTGCAGGTTCTGGAAGGATATAAGTTCGGACCCATCTTCACCCCTCCGCCGGCCGCAAAGACCGGGCCTGGCGCGTCCAAGGGATTGATCCAGGTTCCCGGACTGGGTGGCGGAGCGAATTGGATGGGCGGAGCCGCCGATCCTGAATTAGGTTACGTATTCGTCGGCTCTGCGACGAACCCCGGTACTGTATTGCTGAATCAAAATGCCAGTCCGTCTCAGAACCCCGACCAGGTCTGCTGCGACTCCGACTACACCATGGGCGGCACCGCGCCTCAGCTTCCAAACGGGCTACGTTTGTTGAAGCCTCCGTACGGACGCATCACAGCATATGACATGTCGAAGGGGACGATTGCGTGGCAGATAGCAAACGGCGATACGCCGCCCAACATCAAAGCGAACCTCGCTGCGGCGGGGCTGACGAATGTTCCTCCGACCGGCAGTCCTTCGCAGTCTCAGCTTCTCGTCACGAAGAATTTTCTTTTTGCGGGCGAAGGTTCCGGCGGAATGGCCGTGTTCCACGCCTATGACAAGAAGACCGGCCAGGAAGTCTGGCAGTCTCCCATGCCTGCAGGTCCAGTGACCGGAGTGCCGATGACCTACCAGCATCAAGGCAAACAGTACGTCGTCATGGCAGCCCGCGGACCACAGGGAGGCGGAGCTCAGCTTGTCGCCTGGATGATCGCACCTCCCGCACCGGCCGGTGCTCAGGGACGCGGCGGCCGAGGCAGGGGTAATCAGTAAGGATAAAGAAGAAGATCAGCCACAAAAAGGCACAAAAAGCTTAGCGCGGCTACGCCGCAACTAAACAGCGGAAGGACGTGTGCGTGGTGCCCAAATGTTTTGATGTGAAAGTGAGGGAGCCCAATCCCCGCCTAACTTAGGCGGGGACTTCCCCGATTTTTATGTCCTGCCGAAAAATCAGCTCGGCCAAACAGGAAGGGACTGACAGCCTTGTTACACAAAAGGCACAAAAAACTGCCTGATCTTTTTGTGCCTGATCTCCTCACTGCCGCACGGCGAACGCGAACAATGACGTGCCGGCAGCGACTGTCACATACTGCTTTCCATTTACGGAATACGTCATCGGGCCGCTATTGATCTGTCCTCCGAGCGACATCTTCCATAGCAACTCCCCGGTCTTTGCATTGAGCGCCAGAAAGTACCCATCGCGTCCGCCGGTGAAGAGCAGATCCGAAGCTGTTGTCAGAACGCCACCCCAGGTCGTGTCGCCCAGTTTGTATTCCCACTTCTTCGCGCCTGTCGTGGGATCGAAAGCCCGCACGACGCCGTATCCATCGGAATCGATCCGCGGATTCGCCAGCACTTTGACATCGGCCATGGGCGTCGTTCCGGTATCGCGCGAGCGGCGGCCAAGGTAATTTATCGTGCCGGCATTCTCCCAACCCGGGATATAGAACAGACCTGTGCTCGGGCTGTATGACGGTGGATACCAGTTCGTCGCGCCCAGCACCGTTGGCATGATCAGGCTGCCCTGGTCGGTCGCGATCTTTCCGGGAACGCGCTGCGGCCGGCCCTTTGCATCAAAACCGGCGAGCCAGTTCACTTCTACAAATGGCCGGCCGGAGAGAAATTCGCCGGTTGTGCGATCGAGCACATACATCACTCCATTGCGGTTCGCCCACAATATGGCTTTGCGAGGGCGTCCCTGCCATTGGATATCAGCGAGAACAGGAACCTGGGTCGCATCCCAATCCATATCGTCGTGCGGGGTGAATTGATAATGCCACTTCAGCTTGCCTGTGTCGGCATCGAGGGCAACGACGGAGTCTGTGTACAGATTGTCGCCTTCGCGTTTGTCCGGGTTGTGGCTATCGCTGGGATTGCCGACGCCCCAGTACGTCAGGTTCGAGTCGGGGTCGTATGCGCCAATGTTCCAGACGGCGCCTCCACCTGTTTTCCAGCGATCTCCTGCAGGCCAGGTTTCACTGCCCCGTTCGCCCGGCGCCGGAATGGTGTAGAAGCGCCATGCCTGCTTTCCGGTCTTCGCGTCGTAAGCATCGATGAAGCCGCGGATCGCTCCATCGCCTCCAGTCGTGCCGATGATGATCTTATCCTTCACAACCAGGGGAGCATGGGTTATGCCGTATCGGTTTTTGTCACCTTCGGCGGGAATCGGAATGGCCGTATTCCAGACCAGTTTTCCGGTGACGGCATCGAGCGCAATCAGGTGCGCATCGATCGTGCCGTAAAATAACGTCTCTCCGAGGATCGCCAGCCCTCGATTGACTCGTCCGCAGCAGGGGTTGGCCGTCGCTGCCGGAGTGTAAGGAAAGGTCCAGAACAGGCGGCCGCTGACGGCATCCAGGGCGACGACCGTATCGGGTGCTTCAACGGTGTAAAGGACCCCGTCAATAACGAGGGCGGTCGTCTCGAATTTCTCCAAAGACTTCGCCTGCCACACCCACTGTAGTTCCAGATTCTTCGCGTTTGCCGGCGTGATCTGCGTCAAAGCACTGTGACGTTGCCCGGTGACGCCGCCCGAATACGTCAGCCAGTTCTGAGGTTCTTTGCTCGCATTCAAGATGCGGTCGAAGGTGACGCCCTGTCCCCATACGAATGTTGCAGCTGCCAGGAATGTTGAAAGTAAGATGCCGCGTCGAATCATCTTCCGGCTCCTTTTAATGACATGAGGTAAGTGACGAGATCGGAGACTTCCTGGTCGGTGATCTTGCCCTTATACGATGGCATGGGAGATTTCGCGAGTACGCTCGAGTCGCGCAACTCCGATTTGATGAACGAGCGGAGCTTGCCTTGTTCGTCAATCATCTGTACGGTGAAATTGTCCTGATTCAGCAGGCGTCCCGTGACGGTCGCGCCGGCCTTGGTGACGACACGCACCGTCCGGTTGGAGATGGCGATCTCAGCATCCGGATCCAGAACTGCGACTTCGAGATTTTTAGGATTACCGGCCGCCGTGCCGCCAAATCCGGGCCCCACGCCGCCCGCCGGCCGCGGCAGTCCGATATCGCTCAGGTCGGGCCCGACGCGCGAACCACTCCCGTTGACGCGATGGCAGCTTTGACAATTGCCTTTGCCTTCGAAGACTTCTTTTCCCCGGGCCGCATCTCCCGGAGATTGCGCCATAGCGCTGGCTGTGACAAATATCAGGAGTGCTAGTGTCCGCATGCTGTTCCTTTCTGCAATGCGCGGCAGCTTACCACACAACTTTTTCCAAAGGGACCTCCTACGGGGCGACCATACCGTTAACTCATACATGAAGGTGTACCATCATGGTGAACGGGAGTTTTATGGTGGAATTTGAACGCGGGGGTAAAGCCCGCGGCTACGTGCTCGTCACTGTGTGGATGCTGGTCATGGGTTGTTCTGCGTTCGCTGCGCAAAAGTTTGATCTGCAGGGCGATGTGGTGACGAGCAACCGAATCGCGAGTCCGATCGTGGTCCGGTTGCTGAGCGGGACGACGGTCGTTCAGCAAATGCTGGCCGATGACCGGGGGAAGTTCAAGTTTCGCAAAGTGGATCCCGGCTCTTATGTCGTTCGCGCGGAATGTGACGGCTACTACACGCAGGAGGTGCCGGTCCAGGTTGGAGATTCAACCCGTCCTGTGAGTATCTCGCTGCAGCCAGTTCACGATGATCCGGCGTTCACGCCGTCGTTCAATCCGTTTCGTGACTTCGAAATCCCGGCGCAGGCGAAAAGGGAATTCGATGCGGCGATGCGCGAGCAAAAGGTTCCATTGTGTGCCAAAGCGCTGCCGCACCTGCAAAAAGCCGTTTCGATTTATCCGAGGTATGGTGAGGCGTTCACCGAAATCGGCCGCTGCTACTTATTGATGAATAATACCGGCGCTGCGGAAGATGCGTTCAAGAAAGCCGTCCAGTTCACAGGTGAAATTTATCCCAGCGTCAATCTTGCAACGCTGTACATCAATGAAGGGCGCCTCGACGAAGCGCAGGATGTGATCACGCGCCTGCTGCCGAAGAATGCGGCACAAGGCGAACTCTACGCAGCCCTCGCCCGCGTTTACTTCGCGAAAGGCCGCACTCACGAAGCCGAACTCGCCGGTCTCGAGGCCCATGCGCGAGGCCATCAGTCTCCAGATATCCATCTCATCCTGGCGAAGATCTATGAAGACCAGCATAAACGCGCGGCAGTGATCACCCAGTTGCTCACCTATCTCGATGAAAACCCGCGTGGCGCAAAGTCGGATGCCGTGCGCAAGCAACTACAGGATTTTCAGAACAATCCTTAACCATCCCGCTTACTTGTAGGCGCGGTCTATGACCGCGCGCAAGTCGTGTTGGATTTACCACTGCGTGTCGCCTAAAATGACAATGCAATGAACCAGAATAGTGAAAAGCCCACCATCAGCGTCACAGCGGATGCCATATCGGTCCGTAAACCAGACGTGGCCTATGTATCATTATATGTCAGAGCGGAAGGCATACTGCTCGAAGACGCCGTGCGTGAAGCCTCCGGCAAGGCCGAGGATGTGCTCCGCGCGCTTCGCGTTACTTGCGGAGCGGACATGAAAGAGGTCCAGCTGAAAGACATTCATGCTGGTGAAAGCAAGCCGGCGTTGGGCATAGGCCGGGATAGATTAAATGGCTCCCGGCCGGAAGTCGTTAAAGGCATCCTGGTCGTCCTCGCTCCTAAGCCCGATCTGGCTGTGCGAACGGTGGATATGGCATGCCGTATGGGCTGTTTGATGGCGAATCCAGGCGGAGGATTAGCTGCGGGGCCTGGTACCCAGACCGTCATCCTCTATGGACTTGTCGATCCTGGGGAAGTTGAGCACGAGGCCACGGCACTCGCCATCGCTGAGGCGAGGAAAAGGGCATTAGAAATCGCAACACGGATGGAAAAGAGACTCGGCCCCGTGAGAAGCATCAATGCGACGGTATTCCATACTCCCGAGGACTTCATGAGGCGAAACCGGACTCCGCTCTTGTCGCGTGGAAGTTATCTGTCCGTGTCCCCTGAACAAGTTGAAGTCCCAGCGAAAGTCTCCATGTCGTTTGAGTTGCTGGATTGACGCATTGCCGTAAGCGCTTGGGCGCATCTCGTCACATTTCTAAACTAAAGACTGAAGGTTGTGGTCATCGGTCTCGAACTGACTGGTACTCTACAATTCCTTGGTCATAAACAGACTGTTTGGATCTTCAACATAATCCGCGAACGGTCCGCACTCGCTGAAACCGAATTTGGCATACAAATGGTGAGCCGGGGCGAAGGCATTCATTGATCCGGTTTCCAGGCTTACTCTTTTGTACTTTCGCTTTTTTGCCTCTTCCAGTATGTGTTCCAACAGTGCTCCGGCCACGCCCTTACGTCGATGTTGTGGGGCAGTACGCATGGACTTGATTTCACAGTGCTGGGTATCCAGCTCTTTAAGAGCGCCGCAGCCCAGCAAATCGTCGCCACTCCATGCCGTCCAGAATGTGATCTCTGGCCCGCGCAGCTGCTCGAGATTCAGCGCGTGCCGGCTTTCTGGCGGAGAGTTTTCCGCCATGTTTTCCAAGTGCTCTCGTAACAATTCAGCTATTGCGGAACCTGTCAGATCGTCAATTTTGATTTGCATAAGACGCGATGAGTTTCGCGGCCGTACGCATTATAATGCAGGCCATTCCTGCGCCGTGAACCTCGCCTCCGCATCCAAACCTGACGTCCCCGGATGTTTCAAGGAGGAAATTTCAATCGCGCCAAATGATATAGTTACGCAACAAGAACTTAGCCAGGGTGGCGAAACTGGCAGACGCACCGGACTTAAAATCACCATCATTCGCCTTTTCAATAACATCCGAGTTCTACCGAAATCTACCGAAAACAACGTTCAAACCCACGACTGGCGCGGATTTCTCGCCGATATCCGAAGCGAAAGAGGGGTAAAGCTGCCGAAAATCCATAGGCGACAAATAGGCGACAGAACGTTCTCGCCGAGAGGTAGGCCTTTGTGCAGAACCTTGAACCGATGAACTGCCAACTTCCTAAGCTGGCAAGCGGAGCGCAGCGAACGCGCTCGCGAAAGGTAATGAAAATCAGTCGTGCCTTTGCGACACTGGCGAGGTGTTTGACGAGAACCGATTCCGCTATAACGGCGCGGAGACCCCGGGCCGAGCCAACCGCAAAACCGTCGTGACGAGATGCACTGTGAGGATGTCAGGTGGCGCATCAGGCAATCCTAGCAGTCCATAACCCCCTGAATTTTACAGTAATTTGGAATTCGCCAGGGACACGCCTCACACTCTAATCATTTCAATCAGATTGAGTTCTTGCACAGTACGGGATGAAGCGCGTGGCTACGTGGCCCTGGAGACGATCGAGCACGTCCTTTACGAGATGGTTTCCTGGATGGAGCGATACGCCAAGGATGTGCAGTAGACATCAAATCATTTGGCAGCCGCATCGGGCGGGATAGCCGCCGCATTGCCGTTCAGATAACGGTCGAACCAGTAAACCTGCCACTTGAGGCTTTCGATCAGGTGCGCGGGTTCGCCGGTTCGAGTCAGGTTATGGTTCTCGCGAGGAAAGAAAACGATCTCGCTCGGCACGCCAAAGTGCTGCAAAGCCCGAAACCACTGTTCGCCTTGCTCAATGGGAACGCGGAAATCCATATCCGAGTGGAGCACCAGAGTCGGAGTCTTCACATTCTTGACGTATTTTAGCGGTGACGTATCCCAGTACGTTTCGAATCGCTCGAAGATGTCTCCACCGAAATCTTCGGAGTGGCCATAGGCGCCATCGCGCGTGCCATCGTCGCTGACGAAGTTGGAAATGCTGCGCAGAGTGACAGCCGCTTTGAATCGAGTCGTGTGGCTGATGATCCAATTCGTCATGAATCCACCGTAGCTGCCGCCGGTGACGCCTAGCCGGTCTTTATCGATCCACGGATTTCGCGCAAGCACCGCATCGACTCCGTTCATGATGTCAACGTAAGCCTTTCCTCCCCAATTCAACTGCACACCGCGATCGAATTTCTCGCCGTATCCTGTGGAGCCGCGCGGATTCGTGAAAAACACGGCCCAACCACGAGCAGCATAAATCTGAGACTCCTGGAAGAAATCGAACCCGTACATACCCGCCGGACCGCCGTGAATGCTGAGCACCATCGGATACGTCTTGCCGGCCTGCCATCCGATCGGCTTCATTAGGAATCCATCGACATCCCAACCATCGGCGCCTTTAAATGGAACCCGTTCGACCGATGCAAGCTGAAGCTGCTTCCACAGATCCATGTTGAGATGCGTCAACTGACGCTCATTCGATCCGTTCATGCCGGCAACATAAAGGTCATCCAGGTGCGTGGGATCATTGACGGCATATGCGATGCGCCCGCTCTTATCGTTGATATCGATCAGGCGAATCGTTCGTTCGCCGGAAGTCACTGGAGTCGCGCGGTGTCCTTCCAGGTCAGCGCGAAATAGATGTGTCGTGCCCTTGACGCCCGCCTCAAAGTAGAGAGCGCGCCCGGCTTCGGCCCATCGCAGGCCCGTCGGAATCAGATCCAATCCGTCAACCGCAAGACGGGAAGCCGCGCCGCCCTGACTGGCCGCGAGCCAAACCTTCGGATGTGCTCGACGGTTTGGTGCGCTCAGAAACGCCACGGTCTTTCCATCGGGCGACCATCGTGGAGAACTGTCCGGCTCCTCGGATTGAGAGATCTTGACGAGCGGTCCTCCAGTTGCATCGATGACCCAGATATCCTTGTTGCGGCCCTCGTCGAATTCCTTTCCGGTGCGATCGGACACAAAAGCGATCCTCATGCCGTCAGGCGACCACTGCGGATCCGTGTCGTTCCAATCGTCGCCCGACGTGAGCTGCTTCGCGGTGCCGGACGCGACGTCGATGACCCAAAGGTGCGAACGCTTATCGTCGAACCATCCGGTGTCGTTGAACTTGTAGTTGGCATGTTTGTAATGCCGAACATCGCTCGGGGATTTGGCCTTGTCGCTGGGTCCGGTGGCGCTAATGCACACAAACCGGCTTCCATCCGGCGACCAGACGAAATTGGTCACGCCGTTCTGAAGAGCGGTCACCCTGCGCGGTTCGCCGCCGGCGAGTGACAACACCCAAATCTGATTTCGAGTGGTCTCACCTGCGGGGTCACCCGGAGCGAGTCTCGAGGAAAGAAAAGCGATGGCCCGTCCATCGGGGCTCCAGCGCGGATTGGTCGACGACTGCACTGATGTTGTCAGCAAAAGCGGCTCATGAGATCCATCCGCCGCCACGGTCCAAATGGCGTTGTATCGCCGGTTCTGCTTCTGATCGATCGTTCCGACAACGTACGCGATCGTCGATCCATCCGGAGAAATTCGCACGTCATTCAGAGACTTGAACGCGAAGTAATCCTCGGGCGTTACACCGCGCGTCTGTGCTGCGGCGGGCTCTAAAGATACGAATAGGATTGCGATGATCGCAATAAATGTGCCGGTCTTCATATGTCTTTGCTTGTAGCGGACGTCTATGACCGCCTACGATCTTGCATACACACTAGTTGTTGCCCGATCTTTGTCCCTCGTAAATCGTCAACGTCGCGGGACCGTAGTAGAGCGAGTTGAACAACAGCTTGTATGTGCCGCGCACTTGAGCGCGGAACTGTGGCCGAATCGAAAGAAGAATGATCCGGCCGCGGCCGACGGGCACATCCACGACAGCGGTCTTGCCTTCAATCTTCTGTTCCCCCAGAATCCATCCGCTCATCAGAGGATTCGTCAAAGGATAGACTCCGACCGCCTTCGCGCTCCCGGTTACTTCGAATGCGGCGTTCTGTTCGGAGAATGCCGCAGTCTCCCGAGGCATGCCATACGCGATGGGATTGTCCGTATCGAGCACGACCTTTAATAGTGAACCCGGTACGTAAAAATCCTGCGGACGCACGTCTTCGAGAGCATTCTTCACGGGCAGCGCAAATTGTTTGGCTGCGAACTCCGTGGCTTTATCCATCGTCACGAGGGTTCCGCCTTCATTCACGAAATCCCGGAGGTTCTGAACGCCTGCTTCGCCCAGACCACCCGCGAACTCCGGTGGAACAGTGCCGGTTTTATGGCCCTCGATGATCTGAGTTTCGCTCAATTCGCCGGGAATAATGATGACGTCGTACTTCGAACGAAGGCTGCCGGCGCGAATGTCCCTGTCGAGGATGTTGGTAAACGGAAAGTTGTAGTCCTCGAAGATAAACCGCGTCCACCCTTCATCGATCGACGCCACGTAGCTTTTATACACCGCGATGCGGGGCGGAATCAGTTTGTAAGCCTGCACGTTGAGCCGGTCGGTTGACGCGATGAAATTGACCGAAGTATCGCGCGCAATCGTCTGTAGCTTTGTTTCGATTCCCGGCGTCGCATGAATGATCATCGTTCCTGGCGAATAGACTTTGCCTTTGACGGTGACGGGCTTCGCGGCCCAATAGACTTCGGCCTTCTCCTTCATCAAGCGGTTTAATGCTTTCATCGAAGCATTGCTCTCGTGTTCCAGGAGGTATGCCGTCGCCGGCCCGGACTCGACAATGCCTGCCGGGGCGCTGATTTTCTCAAGCTTCGTCAGGTTGGCCTGAAATGGCTGCGTCACGGTGATGACCTTCACGCCCATCTGCATTGGCAGCGTGTGCGCCGTCACGTCGTATGGGCGTTGGGGCGGACCGCCGGGATATTCGCGCAGATCCGGATACGTCTGCTTCTCCATCATGGTCTTGGCGAACGAACCGAATGGTTGAGCCATGCGGATGACGTAACTTCCCTTCGGGTACTGCACGCCGTCCGCTGTAAATGCGGCCTGGGCCTGTTCGACTTCAACTTCGCCAAACTTGAGGATGTTCAGCATCTCCACCGCTGTGACGGCGTCCCGCTGGTCGGGCGGGACCACAAATGCATAGGGCGCGCCCGTCCAGGATATAGAGCGTTTCTGCACCGCATAAAAGTTTCGGAGCCAGCGTTCGCGATAGTACGCCATGTTCTCGAGAGCGCCCATCGCCGACGTGAGTTCGTAATCGACAATGTCCCGCAAATGCCAATCGCCACCCCGCCACAATGCGGGGAATTTCCAACTAACGGTTCGCGGATCGTAGCCAAGACCAGGGCGAAGATCGTTGAAGTTTTGTTTGATGGGCGACGCGTATTGCACGCTCGCGGCTTCGGTGAGGATTCGGACTGCCCCGTGATAGTGCTGGTAGGCGCGAGCAGGTGTCCACGAATCGTAAACAGAGTTTGTCGTGATGCCGGTTTTACCTTCGCCGATGAGGCGATTCATCATGGCTTGACCGATGAATGACGCGCCTTGAATCAAGATCGGGTCGATGTTCGGCTCATAGGGATCCATAAATGGAGGGACAAATAACCGCGCTCCCGTATTTCCCATTTGATGGACGTCGTAGAGAACCTGCGGATGCCATTTCTTGTAGACACCGTCGATCGTGTTCCGTGTCTCGACCTGCGTGAACATGTACCAGTCGCGGTTGTTATCATGTCCGGCATAGGGGTGATAGATCTCGGGCACAGGTGCTGCTTCAAACGGCGTCTTCAGATTCCGCTTGTACCAGTTGACGACAATATCCAGACCATCGGGGTTGAGCGACGGAACCAGCAGGAAGATCACATTGTCGAGAATGTTCTTTACCTCAGCGGTGTTCTTCGTCGCCATATTGTAAGCAAGCTCCATCGACATCTGAGCCGCTGCGACCTCAGTCGCGTGGACCGAGCACGTGATCGCGATCACGGATTTCCCTTCGACGATCAATCTGTCAGCCTCTTCCGGTGTGAGGGTGCGCGGATCGGCCAGCCGCCGGGTGATTTCCTCATACCGGGCGAGCTTTGCGTAGTTTTCAGGCGACGTAATCGTAACGCGAAGGAAGGGCTTCTTCAGCGTGCTCTGCCCAATGACATCGACGTGAACGCGATCCGTCGCCTTGCCGAGCTCATTGAAGTAACCTGTGATCTGTTGCCAGTCGGCGAGTTTGTAGTCTTCGCCCACGCGAAATCCGAGATAATCCTGCGGTGACTTGACCTGCGCCGGCAGCGCGATGCTCGCGATAATGATCGACAGCAATGCGAATCCAACGCGCCTGACTTTCATAATTTCCCCTCCGGATCGACCAACTATAAAGCACAGACGGTGCGTAAGTCATTCCCGTAAGCGCTGGCCTGGTCCCTCCGCTATGCTGAACACATGAGTCCGTGCGCGGCTCATCCCGATCCGGCGGTTACCACAAACGGCGTTCTGGAGACCAACGCCGCCTCACCCGCAGCCACACCCCCCGCTTATTTCGACTATCGTGCCCACTTTGTGTCCCAGCGGTACTTCTTTGGCTGCTTTAACAGTGGAAGTCGAATCGTCTTCCATGCACCAGCCTTCCAACTGCTAGCCTTGTTTGATGTCCTGGACGGCAACGCCGACCTGATCTTTCTTTGCATGAACTATAAAGCTGATCATCGTTTCCAGAGTCCTCCATTGATTTGTTTACTTAGCGGATTATCACTCAGGCACCGACAGTGATTCTCCCGGGAGCGCCGGCGTGTGGACAGGCTGGTGCCGCGCGCGTGTGATTTGTTCAAAACTGTATCCAAGAGACAGGAGTTTTTGTTCGCTGAAGGCAGGACCAAAGAACGAGATACCAACAGGAAGATTGTCGCCGGTAAAGCCGGCGGGTACGATCAAATCCGGGAAACCCGTGAGATTGGCGATGTTTGCAGCTGAGGCTCTCGGATTATCGGGAACTGTGACGGGTGGCGCGGCGATCAATGACGGCCGGCGAGACGACGTTGGATAGACGATCGCATCAAGCCTGTCTGAAGTGAAAATGCCTTCCACGGCTGCACGAACCAGAGGCAAACCGTAATCCCGTACCGAAGTGTAGTGATAGTCGTCCAGAGTGCCGCTCGATGCTTCACGCTTGAATAGAGTCCAGCGGCTAGGGTTGGGGCGCGCACCATCCGCACGTGTTCCGGTGAGGCGATTGGCGCGCTCGATCATTTCTTCGATCGTCTTGGGATAACCAGGACCGATCGTTGCCAGATAGTCCTTAATTTCGGCCGCGAATTCCGGCATGCGAATGGCGTTATAGAACTCGAGCTTCGAATCGATCAGCCATTTCGGATAATGCACATCGACTATCGTTGCGCCCGCATTCCGCATGGCATCCAAAGACGCTTCGATCACCCAATCGACATCGGCATCAGCGCCGAGGAAATCGCGAGCGATTCCAATGCGCGCACCCTTAAGGGCGTCAGCCTTCAGATCCTTTGTGTAGTCGGTTGAGAGTCTGCCTTCGCTCTTTTTCGTTGCGGCATCGCCAGGATCGATGCCGGTCATGACGCCAAGCGCTATCGCAACGTCATAGACATTGCGCGCCATAGGTCCGCCGGTGTCGAATGTCAGGGAAAGTGGAATGATTCCATTGCGGCTAAGAAGACCGTGCGTCGGCTTTAAACCGACAATGCCGTTCGACGACGATGGCCCGCGAATTGATCCGCCCGTATCAGTACCCATCCCAAGCGGCGCATAAGCTGCCGCGATCGCCACACCGGTCCCACCTGACGAACCAGACGGCGATCGTGTGAGATCGTGCGGATTCAAGGATTGGCCGCCCAGCGAACTGAAAGTGCTGGCGGACGCAAACTCGGACATATTCACCTTCGCCAGGATGATCGCTCCGGCGTCACGCAGCTTCTTCACAACGAAGGCGTCGGCGGGCGGAATCGAGCCTTCGAGCAAGAGTGAGCCGCCGGTCGTCGGCATGTCGAAAGTGTTGTAGTTGTCCTTAAGGACAATTGGAATTCCATGAAGAGGAGAACGAGGGCCCTTCGCCCTTCTCTCCGCGTCGAGCGCTCGCGCAATCTCAACCGCTTTGGGATTGATTGCCATCACCGCGTGAAGCGACGGCCCCTCGCGGTCATACGCCTGTATACGCGCCAGACATAACTGAACTAACTTTTCCGATGTCAAGCTTCCGGACTTGAATGCAGCATTGATGTCTGCAATAGACGCGGATTCGAGATCGATCGTTTTCGCGGCGAAAACCGGACTGAGTGCCACGACCATCTGCAAGATAAGCAACACCACTCGTCTCATTTGGATACTCCAGTTAGAACGTTGTTGTGCTTCGAAGGTCTTGATTGGGGCAACTTAGCCGGGAAGGCGACTGGGCCGGTTACTCTGACGATTAATCCGGCGGCAACGTTAGCACCTGTAAAAGTTGGAGTCAATGCCACGAACTTATTGACTCGAACCGACAAGTGCGAGTACAAAACGCTCCGGGTACAACGTCGTACCCCTTCCAGATTTTATTCTTCTTCATGGCCTCCACAAGCTGCCAGGCAACCACTGTGGCGGATTCTTCGCCCGTTCTGCCTAGGCGTCCCTGATGCCTGTCCTGACCTCATTCTCGATTAACTTCCAAATCCTATCGACAAGGCTGACGAATTCGGGCATCCGTTTAAGCTCGAGGTCTCGCGGCCGCGGCAACTCTATCTGTACTTCCTCGCGAACTGATCCCGGACGTGCGCTAAACACGATGACGCGATCGGACAGAAACACGGCCTCATCGATCTGATGCGTGATCAGCAGAATCGTCTTACGGCTCTCCCGCCAGATAGAAAGCAATTCGGTCTGCATGATCTCACGGGTCTGGGCGTCAAGCGCGGCGAATGGCTCGTCAAGCAGCAGGATCCGCGGATCGACGGCTAGCGCGCGCGCGACGTTCACGCGCTGGCGCATTCCGCCGGAGAGCTGATGCGGATAATGGCCCTCGAAACCTGCGAGCCCTGTCATCGCAACAAAGCGCTCAGCAACATTCGCGGCCACCGCCCGCGGTTTTTTTGCTAGGGTCAGTCCATAAGCTACATTTTCGGCTACCGTTTTCCACGGTAACAACGAGTCTTGTTGGAAGACCATGGCACGATCCGGACCTGGCCGCACGACGCGCACCCCATCGACCGACACGCTGCCGCTGCTCGGTGGAAGCAGACCATCGATGATTCGCAGAAGCGTCGACTTGCCGCTGCCGCTGGCACCCACGATCGAAACGAATTCTCCCTCATTTATTGACAGGGTGATGTCACGCAGTGCCTCCACCGACGCCTTGCCCTTGCGGTCGAATGTCTTGTTGACGCCGTCGACGCGCAGCAGGGCAGACGACGTCATTCCTGCCTCCAGGGCGCAAGGCGTCGCTCGAGAGCAAGAAACAACACGCTGCCAATCAGGCCCATCCCGCCAAGAACGAAGACATAGCCAAGCACTCGCGCGGTATCGAAAGTCTGGCTGGCGGACATAATCGCGAAGCCGAAGCCGGCGAAGGAACCAAAGAACTCCGCGACGACGATGCCGACCAATGCGCGCGCCCAAGCAACCCGCACACCACTCACGATAAAAGGTAGTGCGTAGGGAAAGGTCACCGTCGTAAAAATCTGCCAGCGCGTCGCGTTAAATGAGCGCGCTGCCTCGATCAGCGGTTTGTCGGCTGCCCGTAGACCAGCCTCGGTCGTCACGACCACCGGGAATACAGCCACCAGCAAAACCAGCACGAACTTTGACTCGAAACCGAGGCCGAGCCACGCAATAAACAGCGGCGCCAGAGCAATGATCGGCACCGAATTCAGGGCGCTCAGCACCGGCCCACCGGTCAACGACAGCAGGCGGCTCGACGCCAGTGCCAGACCAATCGCCACTCCAATCACACAGGAAACCAGGAATGACGATAGGACCGCTCCAAGCGTGGCCACTGCATTGGTCCACATAGTGCCCTGCTGAACTTCCCTGACCAGCGCGTTAGCGACATCGGCCGGCGGCACCAGTAACAGGCGGTTGGTCACCAGCAGCGATACCATTTGCCACACTGCCAGCACGCAGCAGACCGAGAGCAGCACCCGGATGGCGGACGCCAACCGATTCTCCTGCTCAAGAAAGTCTATTATGCTGCGCAAGACGTTCTCTTTCCTTTGCGAGAGTTAACCGGGGTAGCTAGCACGGGCTTGTTTGCCCCAACCCTTCTCGCCGGTCACCTTGCCGTCAAGGAACACCGTTTTGCCGCGAACCATGGTGCGCACCGGTTTGCCGCTCACCTTGCGGCCCGCATAGGGGCTCCAGCCGGTCAAGCTCAGCACGTCCGTGTCACGAATTTCATATTCGCGGTCGAGATTGACCAGCACCAAATCAGCATGGTGGCCGGGCACCACGTCTCCCTTTTTATCGATGCCAAAGATTCGCGCCGGCGCGGTAGACGTCGCTTCGACGACGCGCTCAAGGGAGATTTTGCCTTCCTTCGCAGCCGTGAGAAACATGCTCAAGTAAAACTGCGTCGACGGCGTTCCGGTGTGCGCCTTCCAGCCATCCTGCCAGCCGATTTCCTTTTCCTCGCGGGTATGCGGTGCATGGTCGGTCGCGATGATATCGATCGTGCCGTCGTTGAGGCCTTCCCAAAGGCTGGGAACGTTTTTTTCCGGCACCCAGTAGGACAGAGCATATGAGCCGAGCCGCTGGATCGCCGACCACTCACAGCCAAGGAATAGCGCCCACGGATTGATCTCGCAGGTGACGCGCTGGCCTTCGGCCTTCGCCTTACGAATGAGATCGACACTGCCGGAGGTTTGCGTGTGCAGGATGTGTAAATGGCAACCCGCCGCTTTCTGTAGCCGCAGCAACGTTGCAATGGCAGTTTCCCAAATCACTCCATCGTGCGCCGCGTAAGCTTTGGCATAGGCCAGCGCGTCGCGTTCCTGACGCTCCCAAAAACCCTTTTCGATCACATCCATTAGCGCCTGATCATGCGGATGGACCATCAGCGGCACGTTGACCTTGGCGCAGTGCTGCATGATTTCGAGGATCTTGCCGTGGTCGTGCACGCCAATGCCCGGCATGTGGGGATAGTTGCGCCCGGTGTCCACCACCATGAAGATCTTGAACGCGGCTATCCCCGTCTCGGCCATGCGTGGAATCTCGTCTTCAATTGTCGGCGCGGGGTTGAAGTTCCAATCAACGATGGCATCGCGCTCGTAGATCGCGAACTGTTTCTTCAACAGATCGAGGGAATTCGGCGGTGGCGTGACGTTGGGCATGCCCACGGAGGTGGTGACACCGCCAGCAGCGCACTGTTGAGTCGACGTAAAGATCGTGTCCTTGTATTCAAATCCAGATTCGCTGCCCTCACGGTGGTGCGAGTGCATATCGATCACGCCTGGCACGATAGCCAGACCCGTCGCATCAATCACTTCTTTCGCGTCCGGCTCCTGGCCGGGCTCGTAGATTCCAGCAATACGGCCATGTTTCATGCCGACCGAAGCGAGCTGACGGCCCTTTGAAGTAATCAGAAGGCCGTTGCGGATCAGGCTATCCATTTATCATTCTCCAGAGATATTTTCAAAAATGTGACCTTTTAAGCGGGGGCGCCGTGTCCATGCTCCGCACGGGGCGTTGTTGAATGGTCGCGAGGACCTCACCCACGAAATCCTTCGACAGGCCGCGGGTGATGAAGACTATGTGCGATCGCTGCTCGCCTTCAGGCCACGCAGCGAGTTCGAATGGTGGGTGAAACAGGCTTTGCACGGCCTGCACCACGATCGGACGATCACGGCCAGCGATGTCAAGGATGCCCTTGACCCGCAGCAGGTCGCTACTGTGCCCCACCACCAGCGCGTCCAGCCAGTGAGCAACATGTTCCCAATGCAACGGTCGGTCGAACTGCAGCACGAACGAACCGATGTCGGCGTTGTGACGGTTGACGTCGTGGCCGTGGTGATGATGTCCGCGTGCTTGAATAGCGCCCAGACTGAGCCACTCGGCAACATCCGGAATTTTGGTCGCGGGATCGTAAATATCGACGGTCGCGAGGTCCGAAAGGGCCGGGACACAATCAGGCCACGACAGATGGACTCTTCCGCCCGGATTGAGGTCGCCGAGTTGGACTTTAAGCTCAGCGAGCCCCCGGTATCCAGATCAGTTTTTGTCACGACGATTTCGTCAGCGACGGCCGCCTGCTTGATTGATTCCGGATGCTGCTCGAACGTGCGCGTAGCGTTCGCCGCATCGACCGTGGTCACGACCTGGCGAAGCCGAAAGCGGCGCGCCACAGGAAACGTCATCAGGGCCTGAATGACAGGGGCTGGATCGGCCAGGCCGGTAGTCTCGATGATGACGCGGTCGAAGGCGCGAACCTCGCTCTTCTCTCGCTTGACGATCAACTCGCGCAAGGTGTCCACCAGATCACCTCGCACGGTGCAGCACAAGCAACCGGTCGAAAGTTCAATCGTATTGTCGCTGCTTGAGGCTATCAGCGCATGGTCGACCCCGACTTCACCGAATTCGTTGACGATGACGGCGGCATCGGAAAGTTCTGGTGAACGCAGCCACGCATTCAGCAGAGTCGTTTTGCCGCTTCCTAGAAAGCCGGTAAGCAGCGTGACGGGGATGCGGTCGTTCTGTGGTAAGTCATTGGCCATCTTGCTATCTCGCCATTACTTGGCTGAGAGAAAGCCGGGGTCGTAATAGCGGCTGAGCTCGAATGGTTTGGATGAGGCCGGATTGGCGCCGATATCCTGGTCGATCTTGATAATGTTTTCGAGACCGGCGGCCCGCACTTCGAGATTTTTGCCGATCGCTTGCTGTTCTTCGATGATGAATTGATAGGAACGCGTGCAGACGTCGACCGGCACGTTGGTGAACGCGGCGAGGATATTGATCGCTTTTTGTTTGTTTTTCGGGTCGTAAACCCACATGGCGGCCTTTTGCAACGCCTTCGTCAGCCCGATCGCGGCATTCCTGTTTTTTGCCGCCCAATCCTTGTTCAGGATCAACGGCGTTTGCACGTAGTCCATGCTGTAGACGTCGAGGATCTTCATCTTTTCGCGCTCGGCCAGCGTATCGAACGGCGCGAGCAACAGAGCGCCCTTGACCTGGCCGTTGCCGAGCGCGACGACGCGATCCTTGGAATTGGTCAGAGCCACCATTTTGACGCCGCGAGGGTCGACGCCACCGGCTTTAAGCTGGAAGCGTAGTAGATTGGCGGTTCCCCCTTCAACCGCACCGGCGGTGACGACAGCGCCCTTGAGATCCTTAATGGACGAAACACCGGCTCCCCCCACCAGACGCAAAATTGTCTTTTCGAGCACTGCGCCAGTGATGATCACGGGGGCGCCCCGGTCGATGGCGCGGATCGCAACGTCACCCAGCGAGATGCCGGCCTCGACGCTGCCAGACGATACAGCCTGCAACAGCACAGGGCTGGAGCCTGCGATCAATTCCTTCACATCGATTTTGCGCTCAGCATAAAAGCCCTGATCCTTGGCAATTGCATGCAGCCAGAGAAGTGCGCTCGGCGCGAGCATGGCAACGCGGACTTCGGTAACCTGCTGAGCCCGAATAGGCGCAGCCCCCAAGCAGGCGAGCATAACGATCACACCCAACATACGGAAAGAGGACTTCATGCAGGTCTCCTCAATTTCGCACTGCAAATGCTGGAAAATGACACGGCATCTCTAACCACATCCTTGCACTTAAGGTCTCGTAGATTTTCGAAATTGTCAATATTCGATAATTGTGCATTTTCTTGGAATGTGCTAAATAGTCGCCATCCCGATGCGTCATGTATGTGCAATGTGGTGCTAAGTTCCTCATGAGTCGACCCGATCGCATGTTAGCTATCCTCCAGTTATTTGACCGCGGCCGGGCAACCTGGTCAGTCGAAGAAATCAGCGTGTCGCTTGGGATGTCGATCAGCACCACCTATCGGCACGTGCGCAGCCTCGTTCAGGCCGGCTTTCTGGATCCTGCGACAGGCGCCGCTTACGCCCTCGGTCCCGGGTTCATCCGTTACGATCGCATCCTGCGGCAAAACGACCTTTTGATTAAGGTCGCGGAGCCGTTGATGAAAGAGCTGCTTGCTCGGACCAATCGGCACGCCACGGTGATCTTATGCCGTCGATTCAAAGATTGCGTGATGTGCGTGCACGAAGTGCAGGGCGATATGCCGCACACCACGAGCTATGAGCGCGGCGTGGCCATGCCTATGTTTCTCGGCGCTACTTCAAAAGTCATCCTCGCCAATCTTCCCGACCGAACGTTGAAGTCCGTTTACCTCGCAAATGAAGCAACGATCCGCCGGGTTTTGAAAGTGCGTGATTGGAAGACCTTCAAGGATCAGTTCCGAGAGATCCGCAAAGCGGGCTACGCGCTCACCGACGCCGAAGTTGCGGCAGGACGCATCGGATTAGCCGCACCGATCTCACGGGACGGACAGGTGATCGCCGGAATCAGTCTCGTCGCTGTCCCGAGCAAGACTGACCGGACGAAGATACGGAATTATATTCCAAACGTAATCGAAGCAGCTGCAGCAATTTCTGCCGCTTTGTCGAACGAAACGCCCGTTGTAACTCGATAGACCTGGATATCCATGATGAGATGCACACGTCCAGGTTTTGGGAACCGCGGAGTCGATCTGATCCAAGAATAGCATTGCAACATACGTCCCCAGTAAGCGACACCGAACCACAAGAATAGCGAGGTTGCGCCGACGCGGCGGGCGCTGAGGGGCATATCTTCACCGGGTCCATTACCGGGAGTATTCCAAATCGCGCCTGACGCAGCTCAGGCTCACCGTAAAGAGCGCGGCCGATCCTTTCGATCCTTCGACGGAGCGCCAGATCCTGACTGGAGTCGGAATTGTAAGCGCGCTCGCGGTGTGGAGATAGAACGGAAAACGGAAGAGCGGTTGACGGAGCAGCTAGGCCTGAACGTCGTTGCCGATCTGACCACCCCGTCTGCTCGGGCTGAGGCCCTCGCATCCACCCCTCTGCGAGGAGGGGAAATAAGTAAAAAAGACTCGCTACTTCGCCACCTGCTTCGCTACCGGATGCAGCATCACGTGTTGGACGCGCCAGTTCTGTGCTTCACCGACGTACAGTTCGTTCTCGCTCACGCAGTGCATTTCGTGCGCCCAGTAGAACTGTCCGACTTTCTTCCCGGTTGTGCCGAACCAGCCCAGTAAGTGGCCATCAAGGTCTTCCTTATAGATCTTGCCTCCCGCATCGGCGCTGTAGAGGAACTGCTGTCCGTTCGGGTTCGGCGGCGAGATGCAGACAGCCCAGGGCGCCCGGACATTGGTGATGATGCGCAGCGGTTTGAAATCCGGATCGAACACCTGAATACGGGAATTCCCTCGGTCGCCGACGTAGATGTTGCCTTTCGCATCGGAAGCGATCGTGTGCGGCGTATTGAATTGTCCCGGAGCCGGTCCGCGCGATCCGATCGACTTCACGAAGTCACCGTCTTTCGTGAATTTCGCAACGCGCGAATTGTCGTAACCGTCGGCGACAAAGATATTGCCGTCGTTGTCCCAGGTAACGTCCGTCGGCCGCGCAAAGGAGCCGCCGCGCCCGGCGCCTGCGCCCACGGCACTATTGGCAGCGGCATCGACGTGGCGCGCTTCTTCAAGGAACTGTTCCA
Source organism: uncultured Acidobacteriota bacterium (assembly GCA_963738025.1). Lineage (GTDB taxonomy): Bacteria > Acidobacteriota > Terriglobia > 20CM-2-55-15 > 20CM-2-55-15 > 20CM-2-55-15. The sequence continues at coordinate 241,182 of CAVTWA010000012.1, forward strand.
GATAATCGATCGCTTCGTCCTTGCGGCCGAGCACCATCGTGACGAGTCCCTGTGGGTTGAACTTCATCACCATGTTCGAGCCTTCGTCGACTACCCAGACGTTGTCGTTCTTGTCGACCTTCACCGCATGGGCGAACGAGAAGCCATAGGCGTTCTGTCCCCACTCCTTGACGAACTTTCCGGTCTGATCGAATTCGAAGAGTTCGGCCGCGGTCGCGCCCCGAGCCGGTCCGGAATTGCCGCTTCGCGTGTAAACGAAGAGGTGTTTCTTTGAATTCAGGGCGACGCCTTCCGTCTCACCGATGGTGTGCCCTTCCGGCATCAACGGCAGGGAGACAGCGTCGGACGGAATCTGCTGCACCGATGCTTCCAGCTGAGCCTGCGCTGCTGCCGCAGCCTGCTGTTCCGGACTCTGTCCGCGCTGCGCATAGGCGACAGCCCCGAGGAACATGATCAGCACGATCACATAGCGTTTCACTAACCCTCCTCATTGTGTTGAGATTGGGACAGACTCTATCCTCAACGGAATAGCGAATCAAGTGTGGTAAGAATGCGCCATGGTTGACGTCGTTATCGTCGGCTACGGGCCAACCGGAATGCTGGCGGCGATTCTCCTGGGCCGTGCGGGCGTTCGAGTCGCTGTGCTCGAACGTAAAGACGCTCTACAATCTGCCGCGCGTTGGGATCGTGCACGACGACGTGCTGCGCATGTTCCAGGAAATCGGCTGCATTGACGAAATCTGGCCGAACACGCAGTTCCTTCCAGTATTTGAACTCTACCGAAACGGAAAAATCCTTCTCTCGAGTCCGGTTTCCCTATCGGACACCCACGGCTGGCCGGAATACACTTCGATTTACCAGCCGGCCTTTGAGAAGGAGCTCGATCGGCTTGCCAGAGCCGAGTCCACTGTCGAGATCTTCCAGGGCCACACAGTCACGGCAACTCATCAGGACGCCGATGGCGTTACGGCAATGTCGGTTGACGAGCATGGTTCGAGCCGCCAATTTCGCGGGCAATATCTGATCGGCGCCGACGGCGGAAACAGTTTTGTCCGCGAGGCTGCCGGCATTCCTTACGAGGACCTTGGCTTTGATCTGGATTGGCTGGTCGTTGATGGCCGCGTCAAACGTGAGCGGCCGGGCCTTCCGTCCATGCGCCAGTACTGCGAACCGGAACAGCTCAGTGTCGCTTTTGCGCATGGGACCGCACCATCGCCGCTGGACCTTCATGATTTTTCCCGATGAATCGCGGGAAGCAGCCGTCAAGCCGGAGAACCGTGTCCGGCTTATTTCCTCCGTTCGCCCGTAAATTCGTTCCCGCGTCCAACCGTCCACTTCACATAACCCTGGATTATGAGATTTCAAGGCACCCTTCAACTCCCAACTGCCCGCTTATTCCGGCTATCGGCGTCGCGAGATTCACGACACCAGTTGGAATGTCTTTCGTGATCGCTGCGGCAGCCGTCGTCGCCGGGGCGATATTCTTGTCTTTTTCGAGAGCACCTAGAAGCCGACGCACCTCCAAAACATAGGCACGACCTGCGTTGGTCAGCACGACGCAGGTGTCTTACGCGTTAAACAGAGATGATCCCAATCGATCCTCAAGTGCGCGGATCTGCCGACTGATCGCACCTTGCGTCAGATTCAATTCGGCTACGGCGCGGGTGAAGCTTTCATGACGTGCCGCACTTTCAAAGGCGACAAGGGAATCAAAAGAAGGAAAGGGGGAATATTCGTCATGTTCATTCCAAAAACTCACAATATACGGAAATTATTTCATTTTACAAACCGACCTTCAGGCGGGAAGATGCGCGGAATCCCAGCTGTCTCCGACGACAGGAGTTGACGGGTGACAATGGTTCTATTCTTACGGTGCGAGCGCCCTCAATTGTTCGCGCACGTCGGGATTGAAGCACCTTGGGATGGGAGGATCTCGATGAGGCGAAGGCTTTGATGAGAGAACGTGGTTGGACAATCTCGGTTATCCGCATACCGACCTGGTGAAGATGCAAGAGCGCTACCGACGTGTGAAGCAGGACACCCTGGAAATGGACGTCACTATCACGGATGCCTTGCTTCCAAAGGAGAAACTCACGTTTAATGGGTGGATCGGTTTTCCCGAAGGCATCTGTTCCCTATTGGACGAACAGTATTTCAACGGAAATGTCAGGAGTCCTGCGGGCGGGGTGACGGGAAGGTAATGGCAGACAAGAGCATGAGTTCGGGAAAAAGCGGTGTCGAAGACGACAGGGTTGAGTTAACCATCGGGAACGAGAGACAGTTCCGAAACTTTATCAATGGCGAATTCGTTGCTACGCGAAAAACGTTTCAAAACCGAAGCCCCATAGATGGAACGCTCATCGGTTTGGTGTCTGAGGGCGGTGAGCCCGAGGTCGATTTAGCCGTCGCCGCCGCCCGCGCCGCCTTGAAGGGGCCGTGGCGTGACCTGCCGGTTAATGACCGCGTGGCATTGCTCCACCGTGTAGCCGATGAAATCGATCGGCGAGCTCCTGAATTCATACGCGCCGAGGTTGCAGACACTGGCAAGCCGGTAAGGGATGCGGCGCAGCTGGACATTCCTCGAGGAGCTGCGAATTTTCGAGTCTTTGCGGACCTGATCAAGAACATTCCTGCGGAAACGTTCAACCTGAACACTCCAGATGGTCGAGGCGCACTGAATTATTCGATCAGAGCTCCCAAGGGAGTAATTGGCGTCATTTGTCCATGGAACCTTCCACTTCTATTAATGACGTGGAAAGTGGCAGCAGCACTTGCCTGTGGGAACACAGTCGTCGTTAAGCCGTCAGAAGAAACTCCTGCGACCGCTACTTTACTCGCGGAGGTCATGCGCGACTTAGAGTTCCCCAAAGGTGTGTACAACGTCGTGCATGGGTTCGGACCGAATTCAGCAGGCGAGTTTCTCGTCAAGCATCCTGGCGTGGATGCTATCACTTTTACCGGAGAGACAAGGACCGGGACTGAAATTATGAAGTCCGCTGCAAACGGTGTTCGGCCGGTTTCGTTTGAACTGGGCGGTAAGAACGCCGCAATCGTTTTTGCAGATACAGATTTTGAACAAGCCGTCGATGGCGTCACCCGGTCTGCATTTGCCAATTGCGGCCAGGTCTGTCTTTGTACGGAGCGTGTTTATGTGGAGCGTCCGATCTTCGAACGTTTCGTGCGAGCTCTGAAGTCGAAAGCGGAAAGTCTCAAACCGGGACATCCCGAAGAGAAATCCACCACGTTGGGACCGTTAATCAGCCTGGAGCATCGCAACAAAGTATTGTCGTATTACAAGAAAGCGGTGTCACAAGGTGCGAAGGTCGTCACGGGCGGTGGCATACCGGCTATGAGTGGGGAACTAGGTAAGGGCTCATGGATCGAACCCACAATCTGGACGGGTCTGCCGGAAACGTCCTCTATTATCAGGGAGGAAATCTTCGGGCCCTGCTGCCATATCCAGCCCTTTGATCGGGAGAGCGAAGCTCTTGTTATGGCGAACGATTCGGCTTACGGCCTTTGCGCGTCCATTTGGACAACAAATCTCGCACGAGCACATCGCCTTGCCTCGCAGATCGAGGTTGGCGTTTGTTGGGTGAATACCTGGTTCCTTCGGGATCTTCGCACGCCGTTCGGCGGATCCAAGTTATCAGGAATTGGACGCGAAGGCGGCGTTCACTCGTTGGAGTTCTATACCGAATTGAGAAACGTTTGCGTGAAGCTTTGATTATGGAGGTGAGCTTATGGCAGATTCAGCGAAAACAGGTTCTGGCAAAATTGTGGCTGGATTTCTTGCACCGCATCCACCGCACTTAGTTTATGGGGAAAACCCGGCTCGCAACGAGCCACGCTCGACTGGCGGCTGGGAAATGCTGCGTTGGGCCTACGACAATGCCCGCGCTAAGGTCAAGGCGCTGAAGCCTGACGTCATTCTCGTTCACAGCCCGCATTGGATGACTGTTGTCGGTCATCATTTCCTCCGTGTACCTCACCTGCAAGGTCTTTCAGTGGACCCTATCTTTCCAAATATTTTTCGCTACAAATACGACATGGACGTCGATGTGGATCTGGCAGACGCATGCTTTGAGGAAGGGCAAAAAGAAGGGCTGGTCGTTAAGAAGATGACTAATCCTAATTTTCGCGTGGACTATGGAACAATTGTCTCTCTGCATATGCTCAATCCGGATTGGGATATTCCCATCCTGGGGATCTCCGCAAACAATTCACCTTACTTCTACGGGACAGAGATCGGCCAGGAGCAGATGATCAAACTCGGGCGCGCAACGGCGCGTGCTATTGCCAAGACCGGTCGGCGCGCTGTGCTGGCTGCGAGCAATACGCTCTCGCATCTCCATTTCGATCGCGAACCTGAACTGGTCGAGGATATGGGCAAGGAAGTCATCTTCAATAACAGTCAATATCAATGGGACATGCGTGTCTTGGAACTGATGCGTCAGGGCAAGACCAGGCAACTTATGGATGTGCTTCCGGAATTCATGGACAAGACAGCTGCCGAAGTGAAGTCCGGAGCGCTTACATGGATGCTGTCAGCCATGGATTTCCCCACAATTCCCGCTCAAGTCCATGGTTATTGGTCCGTCATCGGGACCGGGAATGCCGTTGTCGAGTGGGACACAAGCCAGGCGCGGGCGTAAACCACACAAGAAAGGTGAGAGATCATGTCTGAAGGCACGATTATAGGGGCGTATATTGTTCCCGGACTTCCACATCTTACATCCGATAGACCTAGCGAAAGTTGGGAGCAATTGCGCCGAGGGTTGCGCCAAGCCGGCGAGCACATCAAAACCCTTCGTCCAGATGCCCTCGTGATTTACAGCACACAATGGATTTCCGTACTCGGCCACTTGTTTCAAGCCGACCCCAACCCAAAAGGGCTGCACGTCGATGATAATTGGTACGAGTATGGAGATTTTCCATTCAATCTTCGCTGTGATGTGGATCTGAGTTCTAAGGCCGCGAAAATCGGTCGTTCACTTGGACTGGCTACGAACACGGTCAACTACAAGGGGTTCCCGATCGACACAGGCACTCTGGTGGCGCTCCGTTTTTTAAACAGTGACAGCTCCATTCCGCTGTCTGTAGTTTCGTGCAACATCTATGCGGGACAAGAAGACTCCTTGAAACTGGGAAAAGCAATACACCAGACGATCGTAGAGAGCGGCAAGCGAGTCGTCGTCGTTGCCGTCACCGGACTCTCCGGCCGCTTTTTTACAAAGGAAATAAATCCCCAGGAGGATCGCATTGCTAAGGAAGAAGATGACGTTTGGAACCGTCGTATCTTAAAGCTCATTGAGCAGGGGAAAAACAGCGACGTATTAGCACTCAGCGGAGAATACGCCCAAGCGGCCGGACCTGACATGGGATTTAAGGCCTTTGCCTGGTTGATGGGAGCGCTCGGAACACAATCATGGCCCGGAAAGATTCTGGCATACGGCCCAGTATGGGGGTCCGGGGCCGCGGTAGTGGAGTACGCGAAGGCCTAACTCACAACCTTCGTTGCGCCAACCACGTTAATGCGAATACCTAACTCTGGGGGAAATTTTCATTTCACTACGGGATCGGCATTCTACGCTTCTGCGGTAATTGCGGATCCCGGGTTTGAGATCGTACGCGCTGTGTTTGAGAATCCCCTGCCCCTGAATGACGGCTTCAACGCGATCCAAAGGGAACTCAACAATCAAGGGAGACCGGTGAAGGCATTATGCGGCATTGAACTAAGAGCACCTGCTCCGTACCCAAATCGAGCTTCGTTTACGGAATTTAATTCGACCTACGTGGACCGTCTTCGATGGCTCGGCTTGTTGGTTGACGAACGTGTTCCGCTGACGCGTGCGAACTTGGCTGTGACGGATGCGTCCGTTGATCAACAGTGCGTGTATGCATTTCTGTACACGATTCCGTCGATGGAGACACGCCCAACGTTCGCAACGTCTGCTGTGGCCAATCTGAAGTTTGCGCCCGATGGTACGGTCGACGAACCCAATTCGCGCGAGGGCCTCAAAGAACATGTCTCACTCATCGCCCGGGTCGTCGACGAAAAGATTCAAGAAATCGGCGCAAACTGGGCCCTGGCCACACAGGTCCGCATCTATACCGTGCAGCCAATTAGTGATTTCTTCGTTCAAATCATTCTTCCTTTGGCTGGTTTGGGCGTCCGTCACGGCCTGAATTGGTACTACGTTCTGCCTCCTGTTAAGGGCATGACAGTGGAGATCGATGTCCGTGGCCTATTGAAGGAAGTAGTGTTGCGTTAAGGCATTTGAGGTCTGGCGAATCCCGAGTCAGTCGTCATTCCGGAAGCTCATAACTTAGGGAGAATTCCTCGCTTTACAAAGCCTCCTGTCCAGCGAGAAGATGCGGTTCCGACGGCTCAAGACAAGAAAGGAATCCACGTTGATGCTTTCAGAATCAGATCGCAAAAAAGCTGTGCAACTCTTGATTTCTGCTGAGGCCGAACGAAAGCCGGTGCTGCAGCTCTCAAAAACCTGGCCTGATATCACGATTGAGGACGCATATGCGATTCAAAGTGAAGTAATCCGCCACAAAATTTCCGGTGGCGCGAAGGTCATTGGCTACAAGATTGGCCTTACCTCGAAGGCCATGCAGCAATCATCTCAAATCGACGAGCCGGATTACGGACACCTGCTGGACTATATGATGTTGCACGACGGTGCAAAAGTTTCTCATGCGAACTATTGCGTGCCGCGTGTAGAGCTTGAGTTTGCGTTCGCGCTAAGTAAGCCATTGAAGGGGCCCGGAGTTGGCCTTCTCGACGTGCTGCGAGCTACGGAATACGTTGTTCCGGCAATTGAAATCATTGACGCGCGCGTGGAAAATCCGCGCAAGATTTACGACACCGTGGCTGACAATGCGGCCGCGGCAGGAATTGTCGTCGGCGGACGCCCAGTCGGTCCAACTGACATAGACCTCCGATGGGCTGGCGGAATCATGTTTCGAAATTCGGAAATTGAGGAGACCGGCTTGGCTGCAGGCGTTCTCGGCCACCCGGCAATGGGGATCGCCTGGCTTGCCAATAAACTTGGAAAATTCGACGTAAGCCTCAAACCTGGGCAGATCATGTTGGCGGGTTCATTTATTCGACCGATCTGGGCAAACCGCGGAGATACTTTACACGCCGATTTCGGGCAACTGGGCAGCGTGTCGGTTCAGTTCGTCTGAAATCAGGAGAAACGAGTGGAACTTCCAGTCAATACATTTAAGCGAGCCCTCAAAACAGGAAAGCGACAGATAGGGTTATGGTGCAGCCTGGCGAATCACTACACCACCGAAATTGTGGCAGGAGCCGGCTTCGACTGGCTCTTGCTGGACACCGAACATTCTCCAAATGAACTGGACATGGTTCTCTTGCAGTTGCAGGTTGCCGCACCGTATCCCACGCATCCGGTTGTGCGGGTTCCCTGGAACGATATGGTGACCATCAAGCGCTACCTCGACATCGGCACACAAACATTGCTGATTCCGTATGTGCAAACGGCAGAAGAGGCAAGAAACGCTGTTGCGTATACGCGGTACCCAGTAGACGGAATGCGCGGCGTTGCGGGCACAACTCGCGCGAATCGTTTCGGCCGCATTAAAGACTACGCCAAGCGCGCTCATGAAGAAATCTGCGTTCTAGTGCAAATCGAAACTCAGACGGGTCTCGACAATCTCGAGAGTATTGCCGCAGTAGACGGAATTGACGGCGTGTTTATCGGTCCTGCCGACTTACATGCATCACTCGGTTTGATTGGGGAAACCGCTAATCCCCGAGTGAAGCCTATTATTGATGAAGGCATCCGTCGGATCAGGAAGCTTGGGAAAGCCGCCGGTATTCTGACTGCGGTTGAAGCCGATGCTAAACACTGGCTCGAGCTCGGTGCTCAATTTGTAGCGGTCGGCGCTGACGCAATTATTCTCGCTCGGGAAAGTGAAAAACTGGCCAGCCGCTTCAAAACATCTGCTTTGGAGCAGGTGATATGAAGACGACCAATACACCGGTCCGACTGGAAACCGTACCACTTTGGATTGGCGGTGGGCCAATACTCTCAACCAGCCCGCGCGAAGGTGAAGTTACGAATCCCGCCACAGGTGAAGTCATCCGACACGTGCCAATGGCGAATGCCACAGACATCGATGCTGCCGTTCGACATGCACAGGCGGCGCTCCCTGCTTGGCGTAATACACCGCCTGCGCGTCGCGCGAGGGTGATGCAACGGTTCGTCGGGCTATTACAGGCAAACGCGAAAGATATCGCTCGTATGGTGTCTGAGGAGCACGGCAAGACTTTGACCGATGCAATGGGAAGTCTTGAGCGCGGAATTGAGATCGTGGAGTTTGCCTGCGGGATTCCTCATTTGCTAAAAGGTGAACATTCCGAAAACGTCGGGACGGGAATCGACTCGTATACTTTGCGGCAGCCCGTCGGGGTTTGTGCCGGAATCACACCATTCAATTTTCCGGTCATGGTGCCATTGTGGATGTTCCCAGTGGCGATCGCCTGCGGTAATACGTTCCTTCTTAAGCCGTCGGAGAAAGTTCCCTCAGCCTCTGTGAAACTTGCGCAATTGATGCGGGAAGCTGGTCTGCCCGATGGTGTGTTGAACGTGGTTCACGGAGACAAGGAAGCCGTTGATGCCATCCTTAACCATAGAGGAATTTCTGCGGTCTCGTTCGTGGGTTCTACATCAATTGCAAAGTACATCTATGAAACTGGCGCCAGGCATGGCAAGCGCGTGCAGGCTCTCGGCGGTGCAAAGAATCATGCGATCGTGCTCCCCGACGCCGACCTCGAATTCGCTGCGGACGCCCTGATCGGCGCGAGCTACGGGTCAGCCGGAGAGCGGTGTATGGCGATTTCGGCGGTTGTTGCTGTCGGCTCGGCGGCCGAGCCGTTGGTTGAAAAGCTAAGAGCCAAAGCCGAGGCAATCAAAATTGGACCGGGGGGTGCGCCGGCTGTTGAGATGGGTCCGTTGATCACGAGCGCACACCGGGACAAGGTGAAGAACTATATCGATATCGGTGAAAAAGAAGGTGCGAGGCTTGTGAAGGATGGAAGAAGTCTCAAAGTCGCGGGCTTTGAGAACGGCTTTTACCTCGGGACGACCCTTTTCGATCACGTCACGCCGCAGATGACCATATATAAGGATGAGATTTTTGGCCCAGTACTCGTGGTACTACGCGTCGAAACCCTCGATGAAGCGATCTGCCTTATTAACTCCAATACTTACGCAAATGGCACGGCGATCTTCACTCGATCGGGCAGTGCGGCGCGACGGTTCCAAAACGAAATCGAGGTCGGTATGGTCGGGATCAACATACCGATCCCTGTACCTATGGCGTTTTACTCATTCGGCGGTTGGAAGAATTCGCTCTTTGGCGACCTCCACATGTATGGCATGGACGGCGTAAAGTTTTACACGCGGGCCAAGTCGATAATTAGCCGTTGGCCAGACACTGGAATGCCAGATTCCAGCTTCAGCATGCCTACCTTGGGCTAGAACTTGTGTTTAGATCTTAAAAGGACGGGACAGCATCACTCACACGGCAACGGCAATGGTTAAGAAGAATGCCGGTGCGAGCAATTTGGCTGGGCTGGATACGAGTACACATGGTTTTGCTGGAGCCACACCATAATAAATGGAGAAGGGAATTGGATACGAACCCATGACAAAAACAATCCTCAGTTCACCAAACGCACCGATGCCAATTGGGCCATACAGCCATGGTGTCTTAATTGGTAACACGTTGTATGTATCAGGACAGGTAGGAAAGGATCCCATAACTGGCGAGGTAATACTGGACGATATTAAGAAAGAGACGAAACGTGTAATGGAGAATCTGAAGGGCATTTTGGCCGAAGGGGGCATGGATTTTTCCAATGTGGTAAAGGCTGCCCTATTTCTCACTGATCTTGATAATTTTGCAGCCGTGAACGAGGTATATGGCTCCTATTTCGCTGGAGAGTATCCGGCGCGTGAAACGGTGCAGGTGTCACGTCTGCCACTGAATGTGAATGTCGAAATATCCGTTATCGCCGCGAAGTAGTGTTCGATCCCACTCAAGGGAAGGCGCGAATAAACACCATTCTGCTTCACGCTATCCAAATCACAGCAATCTGGTTCACGACAGAAAGAATGCCAAACTTACTCCGCTGACGGATCCCTCACTCGCACGTTAAATTACACCCGACCGAATTCTTGATCGTCGATTGGACGTTCAGATCCTTTCGGACGACTTGCGCACCGACCTGGCTGACTTGGCCAACAAAACCGGCGGGCTTCTGCGGGGGACTCGGATACTGAAGAATGCTGCAGCGTTTGCTTTGCGTGGGCGTCGCTTGAGCGAGCATCATTAGAAAAGCTCATAACCCGAAGACAAACTTTCGATTTACAAGAACAACTTTGTGATCAAAAATGCGCCGGATACTATCTTTTAGACGGGGGGCGAGGTGCTCCGGGAGTTGGACTGGATCGACACCAAAGGAGAGTGTGATATGAGAAGTCGTTTCAAAGCGTTCAGTATCGTTTCCGGGACGCATGCAATTGTTGCTTTGCTGTTCGTGTTTCCGCTTGCCGCGAGTGCACAGCAAGCGGGATCTCAGACGGTGGATCGTTCCAAACAGGCAGGGGCTTTGCCGCGCCTGATGGATGGCAAACCGGACTTCAGTCGACTCTGGGCGGAACCCGGGACTGGTGACTATAGCAAAGACAAAAAGGGCTGTGATCGTTTTCCGCAGTTGCCTTGCAGCTATAAAGGCCCTGGCGAGCTACCGATGACGGAATGGGGTGCACAGTGGTTCAAAGAATTTAAGAATCAGGGAGTCTTTGATGTTACAGCTCACTGCTACCCGCTGGGCTACACACATCAGTATTGGAGCGCACCACTAGAGATTGTAGCCACTCCTACAAGAGTCGTTTTCCTTTTCGAAGACGGGACGCAATGGCGCATGATCTACACCGATGGGCGTCAAAATCCGAAATTTGACGAAGCGGAGATTACGTGGAATGGACATTCGGTCGGCCACTGGGAGGGTGACACGTTGGTTGTTGACACTGCGGGCCCATGGTGGGGCGTGCCGATGCAGGTTTTTGATACCACGGGTCACCCCATGTCTAGCAAGATGCATCTTGTCGAGCGCATGAGGCTAATCGATAAAGACACCTTGGAGATTGAAATGACCGTCGACGACCCGAAGGCATACACGCGGCCCTGGAAGAGCACCAGAATCCTAAAGCCCACGCCAGACGGGATCCGGCTTATCGGACAAATCTGTCAGGAGAACAACCATGAGGCGTCACAAGGTTTGTTCATGTCTCAAGGACTACCGGATAATCTGCGCCGATTTACGGACTGGCCGGAACTGATGGATGGCGCTTTTGGGCCGTCGAAAGGAGAAATCATTCCAGCGCTCGCGAAATGAACGCATCGATCTCAAGAGAAGAAGTAGGTTCAGGAATGAAGGCCATGCCCATTAGTCGGGAATGACCTTAGTTTCCATAGAGGAGGAATTTATGAAGATAAACGCAATCAGACTGTTAGGTTTTGTGGCTGCAGTCCTATTGTTGGCAGCTGCAGTACCGGTCTATGCCCATCATTCATTTGCCGCAATCTTTGACGCGAACAAACCTGTCAAAGTCCAGGGCAAATTCACGAAAATGGAGTGGGTGAACCCTCACGTATGGTTTCAGGTGGAGGCGAAAGACGAGAAGGGCAACGTGCAGATGTGGCGGTTCGAGGTTCACGGCACGCCTACTATGACTGACGCAGGCTGGAAGAGGAATTCTTTTATAGGCGAAGACGTGATTGTCGAGGCTCAAGAAGCGAGGGTACCCGTATCCAATGGGTTCCACGTCGGGTCCGCAAAGAAGCTGACGATAGTAAGCAGCGGTAACAAGGTGGTACTCGATGAGACTCGCGGTAGACCGGATAGACCGTAACAGGGTGGTATTCGGCCCCCCCGGCGATCGTGACTGAAGAACCAATGAATGTCGGTTTCCGTCACCGTCGGGGGGCACCCGTGCCGTCAATCAGACTTTGTGTCCGAAGAATTGTCGGACGCGGCGGTCAAAGCGCATCAAGACGGTGCGTTGTGGGGATTGATCTTCATTCTACTTCACACTGCTCGAGGAACCATGGCGCATTCGATCCGGCGATGACGCGCCCATGCGCTGCGTTTCCGCTTCTGTCTTCCCGTCAGCGTTTCGACACCACCCTCGGCGAAGGCATTACGCGCCGCGATCACCGTTGGCCGCGATAAGCTCAGTTGCTGCGCGATGGAGCGATTCGACGCTCCATCACTGGCCATTAGAATGATTCGACACTTTTGCGCTATCCTCTGGGGCGTCGATCCGGAACGGACTAAAGATTCCAATTGTTGCTTCGCGGCTTCATCAATAGAAAGGGCGGTTGCGGCGGCAAACATGCCCTCTAAAAACACGCGCTTCACTTATTGTCAATTGTTATGTGGACGGGACACTAGAGAGACCGCCGCCGCAGTCATTAGGAAAGCTAATAACACGAAGAGAAAATTTCGTTTTACAAGAACAACTTTGCGGGGTTAATTAACGCCTTGTCTATAGTTGAAAAGAAGGATTAGGAATTGAAGAGGGCCATCGCCGAGTTTGCCGGTTGCCCGATTATTCAGGGGTAAGGAGGAAACATGAGACGTCTGATGGCCCTATTGTTTCAATCATTTGCTTTGTACGTTCTTACTTGCGCGGTGGCTTGGGGGCAGGGAGGGACGGCCCAGATCAGTGGAACAGTGAAAGACTCGAGCGGCGCAGTTTTGCCCGGCGTTGAAATCACTGCAACTCAAACCGAAACGGGTGTGGTCCGCAGCGTTGTCAGCAACGAAACAGGTGCTTTCGTGCTGCCGAATCTTGCCCTTGGCCCATACAAACTGGAAGCCGCTTTAGCCGGCTTCCGAACATTCGCCCAAACCGGAATCGTCCTGCAGGTGAATGCCAGCGTCGTCGTCAATCCTGCGCTGCAGGTTGGCCAGGTGACTGAGACCATCGAGGTGCAAGCAAATGCGGCCATGGTGGAAACGCGGTCCACGGGTATCGGTTCGGTCATCGAAAACACGCGGATTCTGGAATTGCCGCTCATCGGCCGACAAGCTGCTGATCTGGTCGTGCTTTCGGGAGCAGCGAGCCCGGTTGTCGTAGCCGATACAAACAGCCGTGGCGGTTATCCGGGCACGCCGACGTTTACCATAGCGGGAGGCTTGAGCACCGGAAACACCGTCACGCTGGACGGCGCGATGGGCAATGACATAATCAGTAACACCTCGTTGCCGCTGCCCTTTCCGGATGCGCTGCAGGAATTCAAGGTCGAGACCAGTGCGCTGCCGGCCCAATACGGCTACCATGCGGGTGCGGCGGTCAGCGCAGTCACCAAAGCGGGAACGAATGAGTTTCATGGTTCCTTGTTCGAGTTTGTCCGCAACTATGGATTCAACAGCCGTTCCTTCTTCGCACCGAGGCGGGATTCTCTCAAGCGGAATCAATTTGGCGGAACGTTGGGCGGCCCCATCCTACGCAGTAAGCTGCTCTTCTTCGTCGGCTACCAGGGCACCATTACCCGCCAGGACCCAACCGGCCTTCGCGCGGCTGTTCCAACTGCGGCGATGCTGGCCGGAGACTTCACAGCCATTACCTCGCCCGCCTGCAATGCGGGCCGGCAAATCACGCTCGGGGGACCATTCGTGAGTAACCGGATTGATCCCTCGCTATTGAGTCCGGCGGCAGTCAACCTGGCAAAGCGGCTACCCACCCCCATCGACCAATGCGGCTTGACCCTATACGGTCCAATAAACAAGAACCAGGACCATCAGGCTGTGGCGAAGATCGATTACAATAGGAGTTCCACCCACTCCATATTTGCGCGTTATGTAGGCAACCATTATGAACAGCCGACCCCGGCCGCAATCTCAAGTAATCCACTGGACACCGGGCAAGGCGAATCCGAGCAGATCCATTCCACCGTTTTAGGCGATACGTATTTGTTCGGCTCCAGCGCCGTCAATGCATTCCGCTTAACCTGGAATCACACCTCTGATTTCAAAACATTGGCCACACTTTTCGAACCTTCCGACCTTGGGATAAAGATGTCGAGCTTCCCGTCGGACTTCATCTCCCTAAGCGTTACCGGCGGGTTCGGCACGGGAGGCAACGCCGGTCATTGGAGGGCGGATTCGTATACGATCGGCGACGATTTCAGCGTAGTTCGGGGAAACCACCAAATGTCATTTGGGGGTAATTTCCTGACCTGGAAATCGAACAACGACATCATCATAGGGACTGACGGCCAGTTCAGTTTCACGGGCGCGATCACAGGGTTGGGCCTGGCCGACCTTATGACTGGAAAGATGGCACAGTTCGTTCAGACAGCTCCTAACGTTCTGGACGTGAGAAACAGGTACATCGGGACATACGCCCAGGATAGCTGGAAACTGAAGCCCTGGCTGACGCTGAGTTACGGTCTGCGCTGGGAACCGTTTTTCCCGCAGCAGTTTGGCGACCTCAAGGAGTCCAATACGTTTTCGTGGGACGCGTTCAAGCAAGGGATCAAGACTACCCAGTTCGTAAATGCGCCTCCGGGCATGTTCTACCCAGGCGATCCCCAGTTCGGTTCCAACGGCACGAGTCCGGTAACGAAAAAATGGGATCATTTCGCACCGCGGGTGGGATTGACCTGGGATCCCACTAGAGACGGCAAGACCGTTGTCCGTGCCGGCTACGGCATTTTCTACGACCTATTTTCTGTGGAGTGGAACACGTCAATACCGCAATCATTCCCCTGGGGCGGCAAGGTTACCCTCACCAACCCGGTGGGCGGTTTCGACGATCCGTGGCGGTCCCAGCCGGGCGGCAATCCATTCCCATTCGCTGTCAATAAAAATACGCCGTATGCGAATGCCGGCGCGTATACCGACTACAAAGCCGGAACGACCGTGCCTTATATAAATCAGCGGAACGTGGGAATCCAGAGGCAAATTGGAAACGACTGGCTCGTCTCAGTGAGCTATATCGGAAGCCAGATGGTGCACATGCCGTCCAGCAAGGAAGAGAATCCGGGCATCTATTTCCCCGGCAACCCGGTCAATGGAGTTTGTACAGCCCAGGGTTACGTTTTTTTGACCACGACAGGCCCGTGCTCCACGACCGGAAATACTAACCAGCGCCGCATATCCTCCCTGCTCGATCCCATCAATGGCCCCAAGCTGGCTAACGTAGTTGTTCTGGATGATGGCGGGACGAGGAGTTACAACGGCCTGCTCTTGAGTGCGCAGAAGCGTTTCAGTCAGGGTTTCTCGGCCACGGCTAACTACACATGGTCCCACTGCATTAGTGATGCGACGCCTACTGGAACCTGGGGGGCAACGAGAGGCGGTTCATATATGGCTCCGACACGGAAAGGAGATCGCGGCAATTGCGGGCTGAACTCCGGTAATGGGGGGCAGGACACTCGGCATATAGTAAATGCGACTCTCCTCTATAACATGCCGAGGTTCTCCAACACCGTGATGAATACTCTGGCAAGCAACTGGCGCGTTTCGGGCATCTTAAGAGTACAAAGCGGGACGCCCATCAGCGTCGTCAGTGGTACAGATCGAATGTTGAACGGGATCAACACAGCTGGCCAATACGTGAATAAGGTATCGAACCAGGTCTACGGCAACAAATGCAAAGACAACCTGGTGGGTACTAACCCCAGTTGCCTGTGGCTCAACTCTTCTGCTTTCGCGGTGCCGGACCTCGGCACGCTGGGGAGTCTGGGACCCAACACGGTTTTCGGTCCCAGCTGGTGGAACGTCAATGCCGGCCTGACGCGGGTTTTCAATCTGAAGGAAGCACAGAAGCTGGAGTTTCGCGCGGAAGCTACCAACGTTTTAAATCACGCGAATTTCGACAATCCTAGTGGAAGCCTTGCGAGTGCGCAGTTTGGACGAATTCAAAGCGCCGAACCAGGGCGAGTCATGCAGTTCGCTTTGAAGTACCTCTTCTAAAAATGAGGAGATCAGCAGGGGACAGTGAGTTGACCGTCTCCTGATCTGGGAGGGTACGTTATGCTTAAAAAATTTGCAGCAGCCGTAGCGCTTGTGGCTCTTTTATCAGTGGGGGCGGCCGCCCAGAATGCCAAGACCGTAATTAGCGACGCGTACGAAGCGATGGGCGCGGAACACCTGGACTCAATCAAGTACTCCGGCTCCGCTTGGTACCTCCGTTACGGGTCAGCTTTTACCGCGGAAGGACCATGGACCGGGACCAAGATCGCGGATTACACTTGCGCGATTGACCTGAATAGTCCAGCCTTACGCGCCAGCGGCTCTATGATCGCTCCAACCGGATTTGGCGGCCCGGATGAACTTGTAAGTTATAGCCACACCGCCAAACCTGGAGACACCAGTTGGCCAGATGGAGCAGACCACCAGTGGCCTTATCAGTTCGAAATTTGGATCACTCCATGGGGGTTTCTGAAGGCCGCTGCGGCCAATAACGCCACCGTTCATTCGGAAAGCAAGGCCGGCATGAGATATGCCGTCTTGTCCTGGAAGACGCCTCAGAAGTCGCCGTCAGGGCTTGCGTACACGTTCAATGGTTACATTAATGATCAGAACCAGGTCGAACGGGTTGAGACGTGGTTGGATCACCCTATTTTCGGTGACATGCACGTTGAAGCGACTTATCTTGGCTACCAGAATTTTGGCGGCGTGCAAGTCCCCACACACATTGTGATGAGGCATGGCGGGGGGGCAACGACTTTTGAAGCCTGGATCACGAGCGCAATCGCGAATCCAGAGAATATCGCTGAGTTGATAAAGACTCCAAAACCGCGGGCTCGCCAACCAGAGCGTCCTCTGGTCTTAAAATCGGAAAAACTCGCGGACGGCGTGTATCGCATCTCGGGTGGTCCCGGAGTGTACGTTGCAATGGCGGTTGAGATGAAAGACTACATTATCGTGCATGAAGCTGGGCAAAGCGTGGCGCTTGGTGAGGCGATCATAGCGGAAGCGAAGCGCGCCATCCCGAACAAACCGATTCGTTACGTCTTCAATTCACACCCCCACTATGATCATTCCAGCGGCCTGGCGCCATTTGTCGCTGAGGGCGCTACCATCATCACCGCCGAAAACAATAGGGCCTTTTTTGAAAGGGCGCTGAGTGGTCCGCGTACGTTAGTCGGGGATCGCTTGGCGAAAGCGCCGAAAAAGCCAAAATTTGAAACTGTTACCGACGTGAAAGTTATTGGCGACGAGACACGAAAGGTCGAATACTATCACGTCAAAGATCTCGATCATACTGACGGGATGATTGTCGCTTATCTTCCTAAAGAGAAAATCCTCTTTACAGGGGATTTCCCCTTGCCTGGTTTTCGATACCCGGGTGAGCCAACCTTATCATTCGTCTATACCCTGGTCGAAAACGTAGTGGACCGGTACAACCTGGACTTTGAACAATTCGTGGACGTCCACGCTGCGAATCCATACGTTCCGTGGACCCGGGCGGATGTGATGAAAGCAGTTGGGAGGACACATTGAGAAACCGCATAGTGATCGCTTGCCTGTTGGTCGCAGCCATGTGTGGAGAAGCTTTGGCGCAGTCCGCGCCCGATCTTATCCGCCGGGCTGCGGATGCGCTGGGAGGCCGCGACCGGATACTCTCCGTCCGGACGCTCAAGATCGAGGGTTGGGGCCAGGTCGCGCCCCTCAATGGAGGCAACAACAATTCGGCGTCGGTCGACGCCCCCCAGGGCTGGACCAATATTCAGGGCTACGAAAAGACGATCGACGTGGAAAACGAGCGGGTCCGGGTCCGGTTCCGCAGTCAGTCGTTCGCCACGGAGCCGGTATTCAGCCGGAATGTGGGCGCCGTGTTTAACGATGTCCTGGATGGGGACATCCCCTACAGGGTGAGCGAGAAGGGCGAGGCGCGGCGCACTGCTGGAGGGGACGGGGGAACCCGGTCATTCGAACTTCCGCTGAGGATCCAAATGATAACCCACCCGGTCGTTCTCGTCCGTGCCGCCCTCAAGCCGAAAGCCAGGGTGACCAACCTCAGGAATCAGCGAGACTGGCAGCTCGTCGATATTACGACTGATAAAGGCGAGAAGTTTACTCTGGCCGTGGACCGGGTGACGGCTATGCCCCGGTGGGTGAGGTGGAAGGACAGCAACGCGATGCTGGGTGACCTCACTTACCAGATGGCGTTCACCGGATATGTGCCAGTCAACGGCGTCCAGATGCCGATGGGATTCAACACGGTGATCGATTTCAGGAATGTCAACCAGAGCAAGCTTTACGTTTTCCGGAATACGGTGGATGGGCCGATCGACAACCTGGTCGCTCCTGAGGCCGTCCGGTCCGCTCCGGCACCCGTCCGGGTCGTGCCCAAAGTGGAGGCCGAACGAGTGGCCAACCATGTTTGGCTGCTTCACGGCGGAGGTCAGGAGAACTCGGTTGTGTTGGAGTTCGAAGATCATCTCACGATGTTCGAGGTACCGGGGGACGATGGCTGGACTCTCGCGCTGATCGAAAAAGCCCGCTCCCTCGTTCCCGGCAAGCCGGTCACCCAGGCGATCGTGTCCCACCACCACTTCGACCATTCGGGCGGCCTTCGGGCGGCGGTTGCCGAAGGGCTCACGATCATTGGGCACGAAGGCAACCGCCAGATTTTCAGCGAGGTAGTGGCCCGGCCGGCCACCATCAAACCGGATCATCTGGCCAAGCACCCGGCCCCGCTGAAATTCGTGGGCGTTGATGACCACCTGGAGCTCAAGGACAAGTCCATGGAGGTCGATCTCTATCATCTCATTGGATTTGACCACATGGCCGAAGGCCTCATTGCCCACGTGCCCGGCGACCGTCTCATGATCGAGGCGGACCTGTCCAACCCCTCTTGGGAGGCGTTCCCTTGGGGGGACCTCATCCCGGACAACGTCGCCTTGCGAGGTATCGCGGTCGATAAAGATGTTCCCATACATGGCCCGGTCCAGCCGTATCCTCAATTGCTTGCGAAACTTAAAGAAATGCAGGAGAAGTCGCGGCAGGTTTGCCGGGGAGTTGAAGGGCAGTTTTTGAACTTCTGTCCGTTTGTTAAGTAAAGCCGGCGCGCCTGAAGGCGTCGGTTCATGCCGGACGCATCTTTTGTCCGGAAACAAGACCGCGGGAGCGGCATCGGCCGCTCCCGCCGTCTTGTATATAATTTCGTAATGGCCCAAGACCAGACCATTCCCCTGCCTTCCATCCAGGCTCTCGTCGCTTTCGAAAGTGCTGCGCGACACGAAAGCTTCACCCGCGCTGCCGATGAATTGAACCTGACGCAGGGCGCTATAAGCCGACAGATCCGGGTATTGGAAGATCGCCTTGGCTCTTCGCTGTTCCAGCGCCTTCGTCAGCGAATTATCTTGACCGACGCCGGACGAGCTTACCTGCTTGAGGTCCGGCGGTTGTTGAAGGGACTGGAATCGGCGACCCTGCGCCTGATGACCGTTGGAGAAAGCACGAACGTGCTCAACATTGCTGTTCTCCCTGCAGTCGCAACACACTGGCTGATTCCCCGATTGCCTGATTTTTTCAGCAAACATCCAAGAACCTCGATCAGCTGCGCGATCCGGTTGTCGCCGTTCGATTTAGCTGCAGACCCATTCGACGCCGCATTCCATTACGGCTCGCCGGTGTGGGCTGGCGCTATTGTTCACCACCTGATGAATGAGGATATGGTGCCCGTTTGCGGCCCCTCGTTCATGGAATCTCACCGTATCAGCAGTAAGAAAGACTTCACACGCGTGCCACTCCTGCATCTCACCACGCGGCCCGCCGCTTGGGCACAGTGGTTCGCAAACGCGAAACTTCCTGCGGCCAATGCCTTTCAGGGTTCAATCTTTGAAAATTTCGATATGATCTCGAAGGCCGCCCGAGCCGGTCTCGGCGTCGCGCTCGTGCCACAGTATTTTATTGAAGAGGAACTCAGCGCAGGCACGCTGGTTGCTTTGGCGCCTCCTCACCGAAGCAGCAGTGCCTACTATCTTGTGGTTCCCGAAACGAAGGTCGGAACGTCCCACGTCGACGCATTTGTGAAATGGATCAAATCGCAAGCAGCAAGAAAACGCTCCATCCAGGCAGCCCCGCCCTCGCACGACGGCTAGCCGTTCTGGTGCTTTCGTCGAACTTTCCTGAGGCGGTGATCCAACCGACTTATAAAGATTCCAAAGGCACGAAGATCGTCGCGTACGCGCACTCGGAAGGCAACAAGTACAACCGGATCCTAATCGCACCGTTTAACGGCAACCAGAGCTGGGAAGAAATGACGCAGCCATGGTTCGCAGTGATCGTCGACAAAAAAGTCGATGTGCGGAAAGTGCTCAGGCGCGGCGGCCCGCTGGTACCGGCGCCGACTGAGCAAGCCCCCAAAAAACAAATCCGATCAGGACCGGAGGGAACCTGATCGGATTTCGTGTTTTCAAACAAGCATCACTTTTCAGGACGGTCGAAAGGAGATCGAAGTGGAGAAACCGCCCCTTTCTTAGGTGTCCGAGAAATCGGGGTTATGCTCGGAGTTCGAGGCCGTATCGAACCGGCGAGACCTATGTCCTGGTCATGACAGATTGTCATAACGTATCTACAAACTTTCGTTTTACAACTTACCTCACAGGGCGTAAAGATGCTTGGGCAACAGCTTAATGAAGGTGGGCGTTATGTGTCAGGGTACGTAAGCGCGCACATTGTTCCCGGCTTCCGCATCTCACATCGGACAAATCTGCTGAAAGTTGGGACAAACTGCGCCGGGCATTTCACGAGGCCGGTCAGCATGTCAAATCTGTGCGGCCCGATGTTCTTGTGATGTACAGTACACAGTGGATTTCCGTACTCGGGCCACTATTGATATGACTATATACGCATGCGCTCGGAGGGCTTTACGAGTGAGGCACTTAAATCAATGTGGAACTTCTTAGCTCAACTGGAACAAACCGGCTTTTTCACGTGGGTCCGGGAGTCATCATCGCTGTTCGCGTTCGCTGGAATTCTCCTGATGCACACGATCGGAATGGGGCTCGTTGTCGGCATCAACGCCGGAATTGATCTTCGCGTCCTGGGAATGGCGCCGGCGATTCCGCTGGCTCCCCTGGAAAAGTTCCTCCCTACTTTCTGGATTGGTTTCTGGATCAACGCGGTCACGGGAACGATTCTTCTTGCCGCTGATGCGACCACAAAACTCGCCAACCCGGATTTTTACGTGAAGATGGTTTTCATTGCGTTGGCGCTGATCAATCTTCGGATGCAACGAAACAGCCTGTTTCGTGCGGTCGGCGCGGACAAGCGGCCGCTGACCATGAACGATAAGGTCCTGGCTCTGACGTCGTTGTTCTTCTGGCTCGGAGCCATCACAGCGGGCCGTCTCTTGGCGTATGTTGGACCGCAGAGGGGACTGCAGGAATCATTATGGATCTCAGCGCGACACATATTCATCTTCTCCTGAATCATTTCCCAACAGTCGCCTATGTCGTCGGCCTCGGCCTTCTGATTTCCGCGGTCATTGGAAAGAGCGAGGAACTAAAGGAAGCCGGCCTGGTGATTCTCTTCCTAATTGCGTGTCTCGCAATCCCGACTTATGTCAGCGGCAACGCTGCGCAGGGTATTCTTGAGGGCACCGAAGGCATCAACCAGGCAAAGATCAGCAACCACGAATCGGCGGCGCTGGTCGGACTGATATTCATGGAGATCACCGGCTTCATGGCATGGCTGGGACTCTGGCAAGCGCGGATCATCAAGCGAATTGCCGGCTGGTGTGCTCCCGCTGTTCTCGTTTCCGCGATCGTGACATTCCTTCTCATGGCGAATGCGGCCAACATCGGCGGCCAGATCCGGCATCCTGAAATTGCCGGCGCCCAGGCCGGAGCATCCGCGGGCAGCACGTTCGCGAAATCGGTTGGATCGTTCGTCACGAATAACGCGTGGGTGTGGCCGGCGTGCGAAACGCTGCATTTCGTCGGGCTGTGCCTGCTTTTCACTGTTGTGCTGATCGTGGATCTTCGAATTCTCGGCATCGCGAAAAGCCTGTCATTCCAATCGCTGTACCAGTTGCTGCCGTTCGGCATGCTCGGCTTTATTGTGAATCTCACCACCGGCATGATGTTTTTTATATCGATGCCGGGCCAATATACGAATGGCTATCCTTTCGCCGTGAAAATGCTTTTTGTCGTGCTCGGTGGAATCAACGTCCTTTACTTTATGTTGTTCGACGAACCCTGGAACGTGGGAGCCGGCGACGATGCTCCGCTAACGGCCAAGCTGGCTGCGGCTTCCGCCATCATCATATGGATCGGCGTGTTGTTCTGGGGTCACATGCTGCCGTTTATCGGCCACTCTCTTTAACAGAAATTATATAAATGTTGTTAGCCGTAACCGTCAGCGCTGTCGTTGTTGCAGTGGTACTTGTCATGGGCCTTGCGACTTACCTTCTCAACCGGTTTAATTCCTGAACCGCTTACACTGGTACAATCAAACAGGAGGATCACCGCTTTTAACAACGCAGCTGCCGAATTCGAGAAACTTCTTCGTGACTGGATCGCCATTCTCGACGGTCCCATGGGCACGATGATTATGGACGAAGCCGCTTATCGCGGCAAGTTCACAAACCATCCGGTTGAGCTCAACGGCAATACGATTTCACAGGTCCTGGAGTTGACGGAGTGACTATCCCAACGATCTGCTGCGTTCCATGAAGGAACAAATCAACCTCGCGATCAAAGAGGATCGGCTGAAGCCAAACCAGGGAATGCGCCTTCTAGCGGAATACGCGGAATACGAGAGAGGCCTTACCGACCGCACCTATCTATCGGTTCCGTCAAAATGATCCCGGAGGCGAACAAGCCGCTGCTCGTCGTTGCCGCCGGACTGCTGGCGATTCCCGTCAGCGACTGCGCTGACGGCTTCATGCTCGACGGTTATCCCCGAACATTGAACCAGGCGATCGCCCTGCAAAGCCAGCTTCGCCCCAAGGACAAGATCGTTGTGATCGAAATCGATGTCGATCCGGAACGAATGATTGCAAGAATGGTCTCGCGCCTCATTTGCTCAAAGTGCGCGTCCGTTTACAACTCTGAGACGCTTAAGCCGAGAACAGAGGGAATCTGCGATACGTGCGGAAGCACACTGAGACGGCGGTCCGACGATCAGGAAGGAATTATCGTGAGCGGTTCGGGGCCTGCTCGGCGCAGACACTTCTGCTCCGTGCTTATTTGAGGCAACTCGGAATCTACAACCGGGCCGATGGAATGCGTCCGCCAGAAGAGGTGACCCTCGACATCCTGACCGTACTGGATGTCGAAGGCATTCCCCTTAAATCACCCGTCGCCGACGGACACACCGATCGATAACTGCCTGAACGCTTCATCGGCGTGACCTGGCCCTCGCCGTCGCCCTCGCCCAGCACCTTCTTGATGCCGCGTTCGATACCGCGATACATGGCGCCTGCTTCGTACAGCGGGTCCAACAGCGATTCTTCGACGGAATTCGCCTCTTGTGTCCTCGTGGACTTGGAATGACCTGAAGGAGTGAAAGATAGAGGATTTCGTATCGCAGAAAAATTTACGATTTACGATAGCGGGGTGGGCTATCGTCAACACGCGCGCGCTCAGCTTGAATTCAGTTTAGCAACAGCGGGACAAAGGTATTCGCAATGAAAAGGAAAACGTGAGATTTACAGTCTGCCGTAGGCAGACTTGTGTGTTTTTTAGGCAGTCTGAAGATACCTTAATTATGTGACCTTCTATTGTCTTACTGTCCCTGTGTTTAGATTTCAGATTTGAGCTTAAACCCTATCCCCGAAACAGTAGTGAATTCCTTTTTCTCGTAGGTCATTTCCCTGAGCATTTCTTTCGCCTCCGGAAGCGCAAATACTTCTTTCAGGTTACGCAACTTTCCAATTGGAATGTCGTGCTCGAGACAATGTTTGTATAATTCCGCGAAATCGAAGCGTTTGATGTAATCAGATAACACTGCGTACAGCTGCTTACGGTTACCCACGCGGCTGTGGTTTGTCGCGTACGCAGGCTGTGTAGCCAGCCCGGGATAACCAATCACTTCACACAGGGCCTTAAACTGTTTATTTGTTCCTATCGCGAAAGTCACCATGTGTTTATCTTTCGTGTCGAACAATTCTCCGTAAGGTGCAATATTAGGATGCAGGCTCCCCGAAGGTGCAGGCACTTCTTTGCCAATGAGCCAGTTCGTAGCCTGGTTGGACAGGGAGGCGATGGCGCTGTCAAAAAGAGATACGCTTACGTTGCAGCCTTTTCCTGTAGAAGCTTTTGAAAGCAAACCAATCAATATTGCCTCTTTCAGCTGGTGACCGGCGAGTATGTCAATGAGTGCCACAGGCATTTTAAGGCCTTTGCTGCCGTGTTCCCCGTTCATGGACATAAATCCGCTTTCAGCCTGGAGTACAAGGTCGTAAGCGGTGCGGGGAGAGTCTTCGCCGAAGCCACTGATTGAAGCGTAAATGATGCCTGGGTTGATGTTCTTGATCGTTTCGTAATCGACCTCTAGTTTTTCTGGATCGCCTTTTTTGTAGTTGGTGATGACGATGTCGGCGGTTTTCAGGAGATCGTAAAGTTTTTCGAGTTCGCGTTTGTTTTCCAGGTCGAGACAGAGAAACTCTTTGAATGCGTTGACGCTCCAGAAATAGGCACTCGTATCAGCGGCACCGTCTTCGCTCTTGAGTTTCCAGCTGCGGGTGACGTCTCCCCCTGTTTTGGGATTTTCAATTTTGATTACACGGGCACCGAGCTCGGCGAAAAAATGTCCGACCGAGGGCCCTGCAAGGACACCTGCAAGTTCTACTACAGTTAAATGACTGAACAGTTTATTTGTTGGGGTCATAAGAAAATTTGCCGCGAAGGTACAAGGCGCTAAGTTACGCAAAGTGATCAACGGAGTTCTCGCCGAGCGCTTCGAGCTGAAGCGATGCGAAGCCGTAGATTTTCATTGTGATGGGCGACAGGTGATGGGTGATGGCGATAAGAAACTGCTTCCGTCTTTTCTTATCACCCATCACCTCGCAATGGTACGGCGGTGGTCCCGGGCTGTCAACGGAAGCACCGGCGGGCGCTCGGCGGCGTGATT